>NZ_CP048405.1:0-4800000 GCF_014084125.1 Streptacidiphilus sp. PB12-B1b
ATGGACCGCAAGTGGCTGGAGCGCACCGCTCCCATGGGTCTGATGCACGACACCGCGCTACTGGCCGCCCCCAACGAGATGGCCAAGGCCAAGCTCGAAGGACATCTTCTCCCGAAGATCACCGAGGCCCTGAGCCAGCAGTACGGGCGCTCGATCCGGATCGCGGTGATCGTCGACGCCAACGCGGCCTCGCTGATCCCGCCGCCGGCCTCCTCCGCACCCGCAGAGCCCGAGCGCGCTCCCGAGCGCCAGGGCGAGCGGCTCGGAGAGCGGCTGGGAGAGCGCTTGGGCGAGCGCCACGGGGAGCGCCAGGGGGAGCGCCAGGGCGAGCGGCCGATCGACCGCGAGTACCCCTACCAGCCGCAGCACCGCGAGTACCCGCCCGCGCCCCCGCAGCAGCAGCCGGGATACGGCTACGACTACGAGAACCGCGGCGGCGGCTACCCGGACCGCGGCGGCTATTACGGCGGCGGCCCCGGCTATCCCAGTGCCTTTCCCGGCCGCGCCCCGCACAGCCAGGACGACGAGTGGCCCCCGGCCGCGCCCGCGCCGCAGCCCCGCCCCTGGGAGCAGCGCGACCAGCACCGCCCCGACCAGCACCGCCCGGACCAGCACCAGGACCTGCAACGGCAGGACCTGCAGCGCCAGGACCACGCGCGCCCCGAGCACCAGCCGACGGAGGACCGCGCCGACCACCTGCCGGCCGTGCGCCCCGACGGCGCTCCGGCCGAGCGCTCCGCCGGTGACGGCCCGCTGCCCGCCAACCTGCCGCCGCACATGCCGGTGCACCGGCCCGGCGGTGGTTCGAGCAACAGCTCGGGGCTGGCCCGGCCGGACGAGCCGGCGGCCCGGCTGAACCCGAAGTACCTCTTCGAGACCTTCGTCATCGGCTCCAGCAACCGCTTCGCGCACGCGGCGGCGGTGGCCGTCGCCGAGGCGCCCGCGAAGGCGTACAACCCGCTGTTCATCTACGGCGAGTCCGGGCTCGGCAAGACCCACCTGCTGCACGCGATCGGCCACTACGCCAGGAGCCTGTACCCCGGCACCCGGGTGCGCTACGTCAGCTCGGAGGAGTTCACCAACGAGTTCATCAACTCGATCCGGGACGACAAGGGCGACGGCTTCCGGCAGCGCTACCGGGACATGGACATCCTGCTGGTCGACGACATCCAGTTCCTGCAGAGCAAGGAGTCGACGCAGGAGGAGTTCTTCCACACCTTCAACACCCTGCACAACGCCAACAAGCAGATCGTGATCTCCTCCGACCGGCCGCCCAAGCAGCTGGTGACGCTGGAGGACCGGCTCCGCAACCGCTTCGAGTGGGGGCTGACCACCGACGTCCAGCCGCCTGAGCTGGAGACCCGGATCGCCATCCTGCGCAAGAAGGCGATCCAGGAGCAACTCAACGCCCCGCCCGAGGTGTTGGAGTTCATCGCGTCCCGGATCTCGCGCAACATCCGCGAGTTGGAGGGTGCGCTGATCCGGGTGACGGCCTTCGCCAGCCTCAACCGGGCTCCGGTCGACCTGCAGTTGGCGGAGATCGTGCTGAAGGATCTGGTGCCCGGCGGCGAGGAGGCCGGGCCGGAGATCACCGCGACCGTCATCATGCAGCAGACGGCGGCGTACTTCGGCCTGAGCGTGGACGACCTGTGCGGCTCCTCGCGCAGCCGGGTGCTGGTCACGGCGCGGCAGATCGCCATGTACCTGTGCCGGGAGCTGACCGACCTGTCCCTGCCCAAGATCGGCGCGCAGTTCGGCGGCCGGGACCACACCACGGTGATGCACGCCGACCGCAAGATCCGCACGATGATGGCCGAGCGGCGGTCCATCTACAACCAGGTGACCGAACTCACCAACCGCATCAAGAGCTGAGCACGCCGGGCCGAGGGGCCGCCGCGGGTGCCGGGACTGACCGTCCCGGCACCCGCTTTTTCGTGCCCGCCGGGGCCGGGCCGGGCCGCCGCAGCGCCGACAGCCGCCGACCGGGGCCCGTACGTCTGAGCAGCCCAATCGAACGGCGGGGGCGATCGGGGGCGATCGGGGCCGGTGTCCACAGCGGAGAGCACTTTTCCTCGTCCACACCCTGGGGAGAGCGGAG
Source organism: Streptacidiphilus sp. PB12-B1b (assembly GCF_014084125.1). Lineage (NCBI taxonomy): Bacteria > Bacillati > Actinomycetota > Actinomycetes > Kitasatosporales > Streptomycetaceae > Streptacidiphilus > Streptacidiphilus sp. PB12-B1b. The sequence goes on from NZ_CP048405.1 coordinate 2,099, forward strand.
TTATCCCGAATCCCTCCACAGCGTCCGCCATCATGGTGGCGTCGGCCCAGCTCAGCTGCCTGTGTACTTGTGCGCAACGACTGTCCACAGGCTGTGGAGAACTGAGGGCCTGTCAACCCCGCGCCAGAGTTGTCCACGCGCCGTCCCCAGGAACAGGGCACTTGTCCCCAGGTTGTCCACAGTTCAGGGCCCGAATATCCCCAGTTCGGCAACATCGTTCTGCATTTCACCGGAGCGAGTGAAAGAGGCCACACAACGTTGCCGAAGGGGCTGGGGAGAACTGCCCCCAAATCTGGGGACGCAGGTGGGGATAACCTGGGGACAACTCAACTGCCCTGTGGGGGAAGCCTCCTGTGTCCACAGCAGACGTAGTTTCTCCACCGGTGGCGTCCCCAGGCAATGTGGACAAAAAACCGGCCCTGACCTGCTGAAAAGGGGGTTATCCACGGTATCCACAAGGCCTACTACTACTACTCCACGTATAGAGCTCGAGGATGATCGACAAGCAGGCGGGGGCCTGATCTGTGGATGACGCGAACCCGACGCGGGTTCGAAGCGTCTTCGCCCCATCAGCCTCGGCTGTCGGTGGAGTACGTCAGACTGTCTTCGGCAACAGGAGCAGTGCCCTGCCGATCGAGGTGGTTCACTGCACCCACAGCAAGAGTCCCCACCCTGGGGACGGTTCCAAACTGCGAATCCAACAGCAGCAGCACACAGGAGGCGGTTACCGGTGAAGTTCCGGGTCGAGCGTGACGTCCTCGCGGAGGCCGTGGCCTGGGCCGCGCGCAGCCTCCCGGCACGGCCTCCGGTGCCCGTGCTCGCCGGTCTGCTGATCGCGGCCGACGAGGGCAAGCTGAGCCTGTCCGGCTTCGACTACGAGGTCTCCGCGCGGGTCGAGACCGAGGCCGACATCGACGAGCCGGGCACGGTCCTGGTCTCCGGTCGCCTGCTGGCCGACATCTCCCGGTCGCTGCCCAACCGGCCGGTCGAGATCTCCACCGACGGGGTCCGGGTCATCGTGGTCTGCGGCAGCTCGCGGTTCACCCTGCCGACGCTGCCGGTGGACGAGTACCCGGCGCTGCCGCAGATGCCCACCGTCTCCGGCGCCGTCCCCGGCGACCTGTTCGCGGCCGCCGTGGTCCAGGTCGCCACCGCGGCCGGGCGGGACGACACGCTGCCGGTGCTGACCGGTGTCCGGGTCGAGATCGAGGGCGACCGGATCACCCTGGCCGCCACCGACCGCTACCGCTTCGCCGTCCGCGAGCTGCTGTGGAAGCCCGAGCAGGAGGGCCTGGCGGCGGTCGCCCTGGTGCCCGCCAAGACGCTGCTGGACACCGCCAAGTCGCTCAGCGCCGGCGACACCGTCTCCATCGCGCTGGCGGGCAGCGGCAAGGGCGAGGGCCTGATCGGCTTCGAGGGCGCGGGCCGCCGGACCACCACCCGGCTGCTGGAGGGCGAGTTCCCGAAGTTCCGGGCGCTGTTCCCGACCGAGTTCAACTCCGTCGCCACCATCGACACCCCGGCGTTCGTCGAGGCCGTCAAGCGCGTCTCGCTGGTCGCCGAGCGGAACACCCCGGTCCGGCTGAGCTTCGAGCAGGGCGTGCTCACCCTGGAGGCCGGCTCCGGCGACGACGCCCAGGCCACCGAGCGGGTGGACGCGGACCTGGAGGGCGACGACATCTCGATCGCCTTCAACCCGGCCTACCTGCTGGACGGCCTCTCCGCGATCGACTCCGCCGTCGCCCAGCTGAGCTTCACCACCTCCACCAAGCCGGCCCTGCTCAGCGGCAAGCCCTCGGCGGACGCGGAGGCGGACGAGGCGTACAAGTACTTGATCATGCCGGTGCGTTTGTCCGGCTGACAGAGGCTGGATCATGCCGGTGCGGTTGTCCGGCCCCCGCAGTCGGTGCGGTTGTCACGAACCGGCTGCGGAAGCCCCACGGCCGGGACGGCTGCCCTCGGGACGGTTGTCCGGCCCGGTTCGGGCAAGGCGTACCGCAGATGGGCCCTACGCCCGGTGGCTGCACAGCCCCGGGCGTAGGCTCGCCTCGTGGCGGCAACGGGGCCGCGCGCCGGTAGTCACCTCGAACGAAGGACGTGTGATGGAGCTCGGACTGATCGGTCTCGGCAAGATGGGCGGCAACATGCGCGAGCGCATTCGCCGCGCGGGCCACACCGTCGTCGGCTACGACCGCAATCCCGACCTGGCCGACGTGTCCAGCCTCAAGGACCTCGTCGGTGCGCTGCAGGCCCCTCGCGTCGTGTGGGTGATGGTTCCGGCCGGCGCCCCGACCCAGGCCACCATCGACGAGCTCGGCGAGCTGCTGGAACCCGGCGACGTGGTCGTGGACGGCGGCAACTCCCGCTGGACCGACGACGAGAAGCACGCGTCCGAGCTGAAGGCCAAGGGCATCGGCTTCGTCGACTGCGGCGTCTCCGGCGGCGTCTGGGGCCTGCAGAACGGCTACGCGCTGATGTACGGCGGCACGGACGAGGACATCGCCAAGGTCCAGCCGATCTTCGACGCGCTGAAGCCCGAGGGCGACGCCGGCTCGGTCCACGCGGGCAAGGTCGGCGCCGGGCACTTCGCCAAGATGGTCCACAACGGCATCGAGTACGCCATGATGCAGGCGTACGCCGAGGGCTGGGAGCTGCTGGAGGCGGTGGACTCGGTCACCGACGTCCGCGAGGTGTTCCGCTCCTGGCAGCAGGGCACGGTGATCCGCTCCTGGCTGCTGGACCTGGCCGTCAACGCGCTGGACGCCGACGAGCACCTGGACAAGCTCAAGGGCTTCGCCCAGGACTCCGGCGAGGGCCGCTGGACGGTCGAGGCCGCCATCGACCACGCCGTGCCGCTGCCCGCGATCACCGCCTCGCTGTTCGCCCGCTTCGCGTCCCGCCAGGACGACTCGCCGCAGATGAAGATGGTGGCCGCGCTGCGCAACCAGTTCGGCGGCCACGCGGTCGAGTCCAAGTAGTCCCCCGCGGTCCCCGCGCCGGGCGGGCCCGACCGGCGGGCGCACCGGAACAACTGACGAGAAGAAGGCTGACGAGTCCAGGGCATGCACGTCTCGCATCTGTCGCTGGCCGACTTCCGTTCCTACGCCCGGGTCGAGGTTCCCCTCGATCCGGGCGTCACCGCGTTCACCGGCCCCAACGGCCAGGGCAAGACCAACCTGGTCGAGGCCGTCGGCTACGTGGCCACCCTGGCCAGCCACCGGGTGTCCGGTGATGGCCCGCTGGTGCGGCTGGGCGCCGAGCGGGCGGTGATCCGCGCCGCCGTGGTCCGCGACCAGCGGTCCACCCTGGTGGAGCTGGAGCTGAACCCGGGCCGGGCCAACCGGGCCCGGATCAACCGCTCCGACAACGTCCGCGCGCGCGACGTGCTGGGCCTGCTGCGGACGGTGCTGTTCGCGCCCGAGGACCTGGCCCTGGTGAAGGGCGATCCGGGCGAGCGCCGGCGCTTCCTGGACGAGCTGCTGGTGGCCCGGGCGCCCCGGCTGGCCGGGGTCCGCCAGGACTACGAGCGGGTGCTGAAGCAGCGCAACGCCCTGCTGAAGACCGCCGCCATGGCCCGGCGCTCCAGCGGCCGGGTGGAGCTGTCCACGCTGGACGTGTGGGACGACCACCTCGCCCGGGCCGGCGCCGAGCTTCTGGCCTGCCGGCTCGACCTGGTGGCGGCGCTGCAGCCGCTGGTGCGCACCGCCTACGAGGAGCTGGCCCCCGGCGGCGGGCCGACGCTGCTGGAGTACCGCAGCTCCATCGGCGAGGACGCCGAGCTGGGCGGCGGCCGGGAGGGCCTGTACGGGGAGCTGCTGCGGGCCATGGGGGCCCTGCGCAAGCAGGAGCTGGAGCGGGGGATCACCCTGGTCGGCCCGCACCGCGACGAGCTGGGGCTGCGGCTGGGCGAGCTGCCCGCCAAGGGCTACGCCAGCCACGGGGAGTCCTGGTCGTTCGCGCTGGCGCTGCGGCTGGCCTCGTACGAGCTGCTGCGGGCGGACGGCGGCGAGCCGGTGCTGATCCTGGACGACGTCTTCGCCGAGCTGGACGCCCGCCGCCGGGAGCGGCTGGCGGAGCTGGTCGCCCCGGGTGAGCAGGTGCTGGTGACGGCGGCGGTGCCGGAGGACGTGCCGGAGTCGCTCAGCGGGGCCCGTTACTCCGTCACGAGCGGCGATGTGGTCCGAATCGCCTGAAGTCCGCGCTCGGGCCCGCGGGCTCGTACCCTTGCAAGCCCGAGCGGGGAGTGACGAGGCAGCTGTGAACGATTCGACCGATGCGGTGGGCGGTGGGCAGGTGCTGCCCGCGGCCGGTGAGGCCGGCCGGGCCGGCGGGGCGGGCGGTGTGCCCGGGCAGGCCGGGGCCGGTGCGGCGGACGAGCCGCGGCTGTCCGGGGTGGACCTGGCCCGGGTGGCGCTGCGCAACGCCAAGGAGCAGGCCCGGCTGCGCGGCGACAGCGTCCGGCAGAAGAAGGAGGCCCGGCGTACCGGGCTGCGCAGCGGGGCCCGGGCGGACGGCCGGGATCCGCAGCCGCTGGGTGCGGCCATCGGGCGGCTGCTGGCCGAGCGGGGCTGGGAGGCGCCGGCGGCGGTGGGCGGGGTGATGGGCCGCTGGCCGCAGATCGTCGGCCGGGACCTGGCCGCGCACTGCGAGCCGGAGGGCTACTCCGAGGAGGACCGGGTGCTGAGCGTGCGGTGCACCTCGACGGCCTGGGCGACGCAGATCCGGCTGATGGCGCCGGAGCTGGTGCGGCGGTTGAACCAGGAGCTGGGCCACGGCACGGTGCGGTTGATCAAGGTGCAGGGGCCGGGTGGTCCGCAGCGCAGTTACGGGCGGTTGCGGGCGCCCGGGAGCAAGGGTCCGGGGGACACCTGGGGGTGACCGAGCGGATCGGCTCCGTGCCCATGTGAGCCCATTACGCCCCCCAGGCGGGTGGTGGGATACATCCGGCCTGGTTTTTGTGCGGCACGGGGGAGCCCAGGGGCTTCCAAAGGCCCATGAGTGTCAGTCCTACCGGTAGACTGGAGGCTGAAACCGCCGCTTGCGGTGACTGAGTCGAGTGCCGAGGCCGCTCCGCTCCCTCCCACGGGGGACGGGGTCGGCCCGAGCTGTGCCAGAAAGGGCGCTTCGTGGCCGATTCCGGCGACCCCAGCCAGACCCCTGAAAACCTGTCCGCCGAGGCTGCCGCCGCAGTGACGTCTGCACCCGTGACCGAGGAGGTCGCCGAGGTCCTGGAGGTCCTCGCGCCCTCGTCCGGGTCGCTCTCGGAGAACAACGAGTCCTACGACGGCAGTGCGATCACGGTCCTCGAGGGCCTGGACGCGGTCCGCAAGCGCCCGGGCATGTACATCGGCTCGACCGGCGAGCGCGGTCTGCACCACCTGGTCTACGAGGTGGTGGACAACGCCGTCGACGAGGCCCTGGCCGGGCACGCGGACACCATCGGCGTGACCATCCTGAAGGACGGCGCGGTCCGGGTGACCGACAACGGCCGCGGCATCCCGGTGGACATCGTCCCGGGGCAGGGCAAGCCGGCCGTGGAGGTCGTGCTGACGGTGCTGCATGCGGGCGGCAAGTTCGGCGGCGGCGGCTACTCGGTCTCCGGCGGTCTGCACGGCGTCGGCGTCTCGGTGGTGAACGCGCTGTCCCAGCGGCTGTCGGTGGAGATCCGCCGCGACGGCCACCGCTGGACCCAGGACTACAAGCTGGGCGCGCCCACGGCCGAGCTGGAGCGGCACGAGGAGACGGCCGAGACCGGCACCGCGGTGACGTTCTGGGCCGACGGCGACATCTTCGAGACCACCGAGTACTCCTTCGACACGCTCTCCCGGCGGTTCCAGGAGATGGCGTTCCTCAACAAGGGCCTGACCATCGGCCTGACCGACGAGCGTCCGGACCACGTGGACGACGAGGGCAAGCCGTTCACGGTCACGTACCACTACGAGGGCGGCATCTCCGACTTCGTGACCTACCTGAACGCCCGCAAGGGCGACGTGATCCACCCGACCGTCATCGACTTCGAGGCCGAGGACAAGGGCCGGACGATCTCGGTCGAGGTCGCCATGCAGTGGAACTCGGCGTACAGCGAGGGCGTGTACTCGTTCGCCAACACCATCCACACGCATGAGGGCGGCACCCACGAGGAGGGCTTCCGCGCGGCGCTGACCGGGCTGATCAACCGCTACGCGCGGGAGAAGAAGCTGCTCCGGGAGAAGGACGAGAACCTCACCGGCGAGGACATCCGCGAGGGCCTGACCGCGATCATCAGCGTGAAGCTGGGCGAGCCGCAGTTCGAGGGCCAGACCAAGACCAAGCTGGGCAACACCGAGGCCAAGACCTTCGTGCAGAAGGTCGTGCACGAGCACCTGAACGACTGGCTGGACCGCAACCCGGTGGAGGCGGCGGACATCATCCGCAAGTCCATCACCGCGGCGACCGCCCGGGTGGCCGCCCGGAAGGTGCGCGACCTGACCCGTCGCAAGGGGCTGCTGGAGACGGCGTCGCTGCCGGGCAAGCTGTCGGACTGCCAGAGCAAGGACCCCTCCGAGTGCGAGATCTTCATCGTCGAGGGCGACTCGGCCGGCGGCTCGGCCAAGCAGGGGCGTGACCCGCGGGTGCAGGCGATCCTGCCGATCCGCGGCAAGATCCTGAACGTCGAGAAGGCGCGGATCGACAAGGTCCTGCAGAACGCCGAGGTCCAGGCGCTGATCTCGGCCTTCGGCACCGGCGTCCACGACGACTTCGACGCCTCCAAGCTGCGGTACCACAAGATCGTGCTGATGGCCGACGCCGACGTCGACGGCCACCACATCAACACGCTGCTGCTGACCCTGCTGTTCCGGTTCATGCGGCCGCTGATCGAGGGCGGCCACGTCTACCTGGCCCGCCCGCCGCTGTACAAGATCAAGTGGGGCCGGGACGACGTCCAGTACGTGTACTCCGACCCCGAGCGGGACGCGGTGATCGCGGCCGGGCGCGCGGCCGGCCGCAAGCTGCCCAAGGACGACGCGATCCAGCGCTTCAAGGGCCTCGGCGAGATGAACGCCGAGGAGCTGCGGGTGACCACCATGGACCAGGACCACCGGCTGCTGGGCCAGGTGACCCTCGAGGACGCCGCCCGCGCGGACGACCTGTTCTCGATCCTGATGGGCGAGGACGTCGAGGCCCGCCGCTCCTTCATCCAGCGCAACGCCAAGGACGTTCGCTTCCTGGACGTCTGACGGCCCGTAGGCGCCGTCCCGACCGTCCCTGGCAGCACGCACGAGAGGAAACTGACCCGCAGTGGTCGACGACGACAAGCCCACCGGGCCCGAGGGCGACCTGCCCGGCCTGCCCGAGGTGCCCGAGAGCAGCCTGCGCATCGAGCAGGTCGAGCTCGAGAGCGAGATGCAGCGCTCCTACCTCGACTACGCGATGAGCGTCATCGTGAGCCGGGCCCTGCCCGAGGTCCGCGACGGCCTCAAGCCCGTCCACCGGCGCGTGCTGTACGCGATGTACGACGGCGGCTACCGGCCGGAGAAGGGCTACTACAAGTGCGCCCGCGTCGTCGGCGACGTCATGGGCAACTACCACCCGCACGGTGACACGTCGATCTACGACACCGTGGTGCGGCTGGCGCAGCCCTGGTCGCTGCGGATGCCGCTGGTGGACGGCAACGGCAACTTCGGCTCGCCGGGCAACGACCCGGCGGCGGCCATGCGCTACACCGAGTGCAAGATGATGCCGCTGGCCATGGAGATGATGCGGGACATCGACGAGGAGACCGTCGATTTCTCGGCCAACTACGACGGCCGCTCGCAGGAGCCGGACGTCCTGCCGGCCCGCTTCCCCAACCTGCTGGTCAACGGCGCGACCGGGATCGCGGTCGGCATGGCGACCAACATCCCGCCGCACAACCTGCGCGAGGTGGCCTCGGGCGCGCTGTGGTACCTGAACAACCCGACTGCCTCCAACGAGGAGCTGCAGGAGGCCCTGATCGAGCGGATCAAGGGCCCGGACTTCCCGACCGGCGCGCTGATCGTGGGCCGCCGCGGCATCGAGGACGCGTACCGGACCGGACGCGGCTCGATCACCATGCGCGCGGTGGTCGAGGTGGAGGAGATCCAGGGCCGCCAGTGCCTGGTGATCACCGAGCTGCCGTACCAGGTGAACCCGGACAACCTGGCGCTGAAGATCGCCGACCTGGTCAAGGACGGCCGGGTGGGCGGCATCGCCGACGTCCGGGACGAGTCGTCCTCGCGGACCGGCCAGCGGCTGGTGGTGGTGCTCAAGCGGGACGCCGTCGCCAAGGTCGTGCTGAACAACCTGTACAAGCACACCGACCTGCAGACCAACTTCGGCGCCAACATGCTGGCCCTGGTCGACGGGGTGCCGCGGACGCTGGCGATCGACGCCTTCATCCGGCACTGGGTCAGCCACCAGGTCGACGTGATCGTCCGGCGGACCACCTTCCGGCTGCGCAAGGCCGAGGAGCGCGCGCACATCCTGCGCGGGCTGCTGAAGGCCCTGGACGCGATCGACGAGGTCATCGCCACCATCCGGCGCTCGCACACGGTCGAGGAGTCCCGGGCGGGCCTGATGGCGCTGCTGGAGATCGACGAGATCCAGGCCAACGCGATCCTGGAGATGCAGCTGCGCCGGCTGGCCGCGCTGGAGCACCAGAAGATCACCGCCGAGTACGACGACCTGATGGCGAAGATCAACGAGTACAACGCGATCCTGGCCTCGCCGGACCGTCAGCGCGCGATCATCGCCGAGGAGTTGGCGATCATCGTGGAGAAGTACGGCGACGACCGCCGGTCCACCCTCATCCCGTACGAGGGCGACATGTCGGTCGAGGACCTCATCGCCGAAGAGGACATCGTCGTCACCATCACCCGCGGCGGGTACGTCAAGCGCACCCGCAGCGACCTCTACCGCTCGCAGAAGCGCGGCGGCAAGGGGGTGCGCGGTGCGCAGCTGAAGCAGGACGACATCGTCGACCACTTCTTCGTGACCACCACGCACAACTGGATCCTCTTCTTCACCAACAAGGGCCGGGTGTACCGGGCCAAGGGCTACGAGCTGCCGGACGCCGGGCGCGACGCCCGCGGCCAGCACGTGGCCAACCTGCTGGCGTTCCAGCCGGGCGAGCACATCGCGCAGGTGATGGCGGTGCGCACCTACGAGGCGGCGCCGTACCTGGTGCTGGCGACCCGTGAGGGCCTGGTCAAGAAGACCCCGCTGAAGGACTACGACTCGCCCCGTTCGGGTGGTCTGATCGCCATCAACCTCCGGACCGACGAGGAGGGCCGCGACGACGAGCTGATCGGCGCGGAGCTGGTCTCGGCCGAGGACGACCTGCTGCTGGTGAGCAAGAAGGCCCAGGCGATCCGCTTCACCGCGACCGACGAGTCCATGCGCCCGATGAGCCGGGCCACCTCGGGTGTGAAGGGCATGAGTTTCCGCGACGGCGACGAACTGCTGTCGATGAACGTGATCCGGCCCGGGACGTACGTGTTCACCGCGACCGACGGCGGTTACGCCAAGCGCACCAAGGTGGACGAGTACCGGGTGCAGGGGCGCGGCGGGCTCGGCATCAAGGCAGCCAAGATCGTCGAAAACCGTGGCATCCTGGTCGGGGCGCTGGTTGTGGAGGAATCGGATGAAATCCTCGCAATCACTCTCGGCGGCGGAGTAATTCGCACCAGGGTTGTGGAGGTTCGTGAAACCAGCCGTGACACCATGGGCGTCCAACTGATCAACCTGGGTAAGCGGGACGCCGTCGTCGGCATCGCCCGCAATGCCGAGGGCGCGGGTGAGGACGAGTTGGACGAGAACGGTGAGGGCGAGCCCGGGGCCGCGGCGGAGGACGCCGTGGACGCGGGAGTCGCGGAGCCGGGTGCCGCTGACGCGGGTTCCGGGGCAGCAGACAATGGGGTCGAGGAACCGTCGGACGACACGTCCGAGTGATTCCGACGTACCCGCGCGTGGTCGGGCCGCCGCAGTCGGCGGCCCGACCGCTCGCTGTCATCGGCGGGCAGCGTCCGACAACACAATGACCAGGACTGACCGGTCCTGGTGGGGAACTCCGGGAGGACCAGGGTGAGTGGAGCCACGGGTGCCGCTGGCGGAAACGCCGCTGCGGGGCGGAAGGGCCCTGGGCCGAGCGCGCCCCAGGGCGGGATGGCCGGCGGTCAGCTGTCCGGGCACGACGCGGCGGCCACCGCGGTGAGGCCGTCGGTGGCGGGCGGCGGGACGGCGGCCGCGCGCCGCCGCCAGGCCGACCAGCAGGCGGGCCCCGGCGGTCAGCCGCAGACGCAGGCGATGAGCCCCGCCGCCCCGGCCGCGGCGCCGGCGGGCGGGCGCTCCGGGTACTCGACGCCGACGACGTACCAGAAGGGCCAGCCGACGCCCCCCGGCGGCACCCGGGTGCCGACCGGCTCCGGGCAGCCGGAGGCGGCCCCGCGTCCCGGTCCGGCCGCCCCGGCGTCCGGGCGCACCCGGCGGGCGCGGCTGCGGGTGACCCGGACCGACCCGTGGTCGGTGATGAAGATCAGCTTCCTGCTGTCGATCGCGCTGGGCGTGGTCACCATCGTCGGCGTGTCGCTGCTGTGGATGCTGCTGGACACGGCCGGGGTGTTCAGCTCGGTCGGCGGCACGCTGAAGCAGGCGACGGGCTCCGACAACAACGGCGGCTTCGACCTCCAGTCGTACCTGTCCTTCGGCAACGTGCTGATGACGACGGCGCTGATCGCGGTGATCGACGTGGTGCTGCTGACCGCGCTGGCGACGCTGGGCTCGTTCATCTACAACATGGCGGCCGGCATCTCCGGGGGCGTCGAACTGACGCTCTCCGAGGAGGACTGACCCGCTCCGCCCCGGACGCTCCCGGGCTGCCTCGGCCCGACCTGATGACCGTGTGGACCCCGCCCGCAGCGGGGTCCACTCGCGTTTGTGCACCTCCTGGCCCTGCCGGAGGGAACGGATTTGGGCGGAGCGGCATGGGTGCGCTAATCTTTCAACGCAGCGCAGGAGCGCAGCGCGGACCTATAGCTCAGACGGTTAGAGCGCTTCCCTGATAAGGAAGAGGCCGGAGGTTCAAGTCCTCCTAGGTCCACCGCAGCGGAACGGTCGATGGGAACATCCCATCGGCCGTTTCTGCGTTTCCGGGCCCGGCCGGGGCGCGGAAGGGGCCGCGGACGGGGTGGGTGCGGGCGGCGCGGACGGGCCTGGTGCGGCGCTGTGGCGGCCTGCGGCAGCGACGGGGCCGGGCCCGCTCGGCGATGGCCCTGAGGGGCCGGGCGGGGCTGCCGTCGGGGCGTCAAACGGGCTTGGTCCGGGGCGTGTTGACCGTGGCCTCCAGGCCGTTCCGGGGGCGGGCAGCGCAGGGCTGGCCCGCAGGTCGGGTGTGTATCATCGGCCGGAAGGACGCATCCAGCCTGGTTGCCTCCGCTCAGTACCGGATCAGACGCAAGAAGGACGAGGTCGCGCGGTGAAGAAGCTTCTCCTGGTAGCCCTGGCTGCACTCGGCGGGTACTTCGTGTACCGCCAGGTCCAGGCGGACCGCGCCGAGCAGGACCTGTGGACCGAGGCGACGGACGCGGTCCCGGTCGGCGCCCGCTAGAGTCCGGCCCGGCGCGTCGGCGCCGAGCCCCCGCAGCCCTGGCCGCCGGCCGGGGCTGCCGCTGTGGCCGGCCCGGCGCAGCCGCGGGCACCGGCGGTCGGGATTTCGGCCGCGAACCGGTACCCTGGTGCGCGGCGGTCGGATCCTCCCCCGCCGAGGGGCCTTAGCTCAGTTGGTAGAGCGCCGTCTTTGCATGGCGGATGTCAGGGGTTCGACTCCCCTAGGCTCCACAGCAGTTCCGGTACGACCGAGGGCCCCACCCGTGCGCGGGTGGGGCCCTCGGTCGTACGCGGTGCAGGTCAGGGGCGGTCGGTGCCCGTGCTGCCGTCGCCGTCGGGGTCGATGCCGGTGATGTCGGCGTCGTCCGGGTCGAACTGCGTGTCGAGGTCCGCCTCGGACTCCTTGGCCTCGACCTCCGGGTCGAGCGGCAGGGTGCCGGTGGCGCTGGTGCCGGTGGCCGGGGCCTCCTCGGGGGCCGTGGCCGGGGTGGTGCGCGGCTGGAGCGGGGTGACCGGCGGCTCGACCAGCCAGTCCGGGTTGCTCTGCCGCTGCCACCACTTCCAGGCGGCGAGCCCGCCGGCGGTGGCGGCGCCCAGGACGCCCACGACGACCAGTCGGCGGCCCCAGCGGCCCCGGCGGGCCGAACGGGCGTGGTGGGCCTGCAGTGCCTCGATCTCGGCCACGCTGATCTGGCCGCGCAGCACCGGCAGCGCCGCCGCTCCGCGGTCCCTGGCGGCCGCCGCAGCCGCCGCCGTGGCCTGGACGGCCTCGTCCAGGGCCTGGCTGACCGCCGGGACGGTCGCCTGCCGGGCCTGCACGGCCACGGTCCTGGCGGAGCTGCCGGCCGACCTGGCGGCGTCCACCGCGCGCTCCGCCGCCTTGTTGGCGGCCTCCACGGCCGATGGCGGCACGCTGGCGCGCGCCTGCTCCCACAGCGGGACCACACGGGGGATGACCGCGCTCTCGATGTGAGGGGCCAGCCGCTGCCACGCTTCATCGGTGTAGTGCACTGCCGCGTCACGTGCACTCACGGCGTAAGGGGCAAGCTGTTCCCTGGTCTTCCCTGCGGCCTCACGGGCTGTATCGATGCGGGTCACCAGTACCTCCTCCTCGGTGGCGTCCTTTTACTCACCTGTCCACCCAGTTGAAGATCATGCCTCCTGGAGCGTCCTCAGGCACGCTGGACGGGGCCGGGTCCGGGGCGGCGCGTGGGAGGATTCGTCCGTCAGAGGTGTACCCAGGGGTACGCAGGGACTTGCAGGAAGGCGCATCGTGGCCGAGGAACTGTTCGCCACTCTCCAGACCAACCGCGGGGACATCGAGGTCAGGCTGTTCCCGAACCACGCCCCGAAGACGGTGGCCAATTTCGTGGAGCTGGCCGACGGCACCCGCGAGTGGACGGACCCGCGTACCGGCGCCGCGAGCAGGTCCCCGCTGTACGACGGCACGGTCTTCCACCGGGTCATCTCCGGCTTCATGATCCAGGGCGGCGACCCGCTGGGCAACGGCACCGGCGGCCCGGGCTACCAGTTCGCCGACGAGTTCCACCCCGACCTGCACTTCGACCGCCCGTACCTGCTGGCCATGGCCAACTCCGGCCCGGGCACCAACGGCTCGCAGTTCTTCATCACGGTCGCCCCGACCACCTGGCTGAACCGCAAGCACACCATCTTCGGCGAGGTCGTGGACCCGGCCGGGCGGAAGGTCGTGGACGCCATCGCCGCCACCGAGGTGACCCAGTTCAACGACCGCCCGGTCGAGGACGTGGTGATCGAGTCGGTCCGGATCGGCCGCCGGTAGCGGGGAGCCGGGCCCGGCGGCGGGAATTGCCCGTGCCGGGCTTCGGCCCTGCCGCGCGTGGAACGCTAGCCTTCGGGTGTACCCCGTGAGGTGCAGAAGGCAGGCAGACATGCTCTCCGATCAGCAGGGCCCGATCGGGCCGCAGCAGCACGACGGCTACCGGCTCCCGGACTGCTACCGGCATCCCGGCCGGGAGACCGGGGTGAGCTGCTCCCGCTGCGAGCGCCCGGTGTGCCCGGAGTGCCGGGAGAACGCCTCGGTGGGCTTCCAGTGCCGCGCGTGCGTGCGCGGCGGCAGTGCCGAGGTGCGCACCGCCCGGACCGAGTTCGGCGGGCAGGTCAGCCGGGACGGCGCGCTGGTCACCAAGATCCTGATCGGGATCAATGTGGCGGTGTGGGGGCTGACGTACCTGCTGGGCAATGTCTTCGTGGACCGCTTCGTGATGCTGGGCGCGTACCCGGGCTATGCCGGCGGGGTGGTCGACGGGCAGTGGTACCGGATGATCACCTCGGTCTTCCTGCACCAGCAGGTGCTGCACATCGCCATGAACATGTGGTCGCTGTGGGTGGTCGGCCCGGCGGTGGAGCAGATGCTCGGCCGGTGGCGCTTCCTGGGCCTGTACCTGGTGTCCGGGCTGGCCGGTTCGGCGCTGCAGCTGCTGGTGGCCCCGGGGACGCCGGCGCTGGGCGCCTCGGGGCGATCTTCGGCCTGCTGGGCGCGCTGGTGGTGCTGCAGCGCAAGCGCGGCTACCAGCTGGGGCCGATCGTCGGGATCATCGTGGTGAACCTGGTGGCGACCTTCACCATCGCCGGCATCAGCTGGGAGGCGCACGTCGGCGGGCTGGTGGCCGGGCTGCTGCTGGGCGTGGGCCTGGCGCACGCGCCGCAGCGGAACCGGGCGCTGGTGCAGTGGGGGGCGATGGCGGCGATGCTGGCCGTGGTGGCGGTGGTCAGCCTGGTGGGGGCGGCGCAGATCCAGACCTGACCGGGCTCGGCACCCGGTTGTCCACAAGGGCCCCGCCGGTTTCGGCGGGGCCCTTGTGGATCTTTTTGTCTACCCGCGTCCACCTGGGTCTTCAGCTCTGATGAGGGCCTCTGTGAGCGATCTCTCCGGGCTTCTGGGCTGAAGTTATCCACAGATAGTCATGGTTTTCCCCACTGTGGATAACCATGTGGACAAAGAACACCTGTCCGGGTCGGGCGGGGTGGTGGCGGCTTTCGCCGCTACTTCCACTGGGTGGAGACGCCGAAGCCGCCCGCGATGAACACGAAGCCGATGACGATGTTCCAGTTGCCGATGTGGTGGATCGGCCACGACGAGTTGGTCACGTAGTAGACGACGATCCACACCAGGCCGACCAGGAACAGTGCCAGCATCAGCGGTGCGATCCAACTGCGCCCGGAGCTGAGCTTCACCGCGGTCGCCGTGGGTGGCGGGGTGTAGTCCGACTTCTTCCGGATTCGGGACTTCGGCACGAGGAGCACTCCTGTCGATGCGCTGCGCTGCATGGCCGCAGACGGCCAGCTGAGCTGTGGGATTCCTGGGCCAGTGGCAGGCGGTCGGGCATGCCGCACACGTGTCTCCAGCGTCCGTTAGCGTAGTGGCTCGGGGAGTCTGAAGGAGATAAGGGTACGCGGCGGATTCGAAGAAAGTTCCGCAGGTTCGCTGGGATGAGCCCTTCCGTTGATGTATTCGCGTCCGATTGGCCGGTTGTCTACGGATATAGGGTATTCCCGCGCCCCGGGAGTGCGGCCGAACCGTGACGCCGGCCCTCCGCGCGCGTTAGGAGAGGGCGGGTTGGAACGACGAGCCTGAAGATCTGGTAAATCGGTAACTCGTGGCCGGACCGCGCACTCGGCGCGCGGGACTCCCCGTACCCTGGTGCGGCGGCGCCCGCAGCCTGAGGCGCCGACGGAGAGGAGCGCGATGTACGGCTGGATCTGGGGGCGGCTCCCCGGTAACACGCTGGTCCGCGCCCTGCTCGCGCTGCTGCTCTTCGCCCTGGTCGTGGGCGTCCTGTTCACCTGGGTCTTCCCGTGGGCGGAGCCGCTGCTTCCGTTCAATGACGTCACCGTGAACGGCACCTCCGGCAGCAGCGTCCAGCCCTCCGGAGCGCCCGCCGCCCCCTCCACCGCCCCCTCCACCGCGCCGTCCGCGCGACCGTCGGCGGGGGCGAAGTCCTCGGCGCCCACGCTCAACGGAGCGGCCCTGCCCACCTATGTGCCCCTCGCCCCGACCGGAGTCACTGCCTGATGAGCGCGCGCATCCTCGTCGTCGACAACTACGACAGCTTCGTCTTCAACCTGGTCCAGTACCTCTACCAGCTCGGCGCGGTCTGCGAGGTGGTCCGCAACGACGAGATCACCGCGGAGTCGGTGACCGCCGCCGACTACGACGGCGTGCTGCTCTCCCCCGGCCCCGGGACGCCCGAGGAGGCCGGGATCTGCGTCGAGATGGTGCACCACTGCGCCGGGATCGGGCTGCCGGTCTTCGGGGTCTGCCTGGGCCTGCAGTCGATCGCCGTCGCCTACGGCGCGGTCGTCGACCGCGCCCCGGAGCTGCTGCACGGCAAGACCTCCGAGGTGCTGCACGAGGACGGCGGGGTCTTCGCCGGGCTGCCCTCGCCGCTGACCGCCACCCGCTACCACTCGCTCGCGGTCGAGCGCGACACCGTCCCGGCCGAGCTGGCGCTCACCGCCTGGACCGACTCCGGCGTGGTCATGGGCCTGCGCCACCGCGACCTGCCGGTGGAGGGCGTGCAGTTCCACCCCGAGTCCGTGCTCACCGAGGGCGGCCACCGGATGCTCGCCAACTGGCTCGCGGAGTGCGGCGACGCGGGCGCGGTCGCCCGCTCGGCCGGCCTGGCGCCGGTGATCGGACGGGTCACCGCATGACCGCACTGCGGCCGGAGCGCGGGGACGGCGGCCAGCCGCCGCCGGAACCGGACGGGTACGGTCGGCCGCCGCAGGCCGCGGACAGCTCGGACACGCTGGCGCTGCGGCTCCCGCCGCTCCCGGACGCCTCCCCGTACGCCTACGCCCCCGCGGGGGCCGGTGCCGCCCCCGGCGGGCCCGAGGGCGGCGGCCGGGCGGCCCGGCGCCGCGCCGAGCAGCAGAGCCGCCGGCGCGGTGGGCGCCCCCCGCGGCAGCCCCGGCCCAAGGAGCCGCTGGGGATCGTCGTGGTGCGCACCCTGGGGGAGCTGTTCATCACCCTCGGCGTGGTGATGTTCCTGTTCGTGGCGTACCAGCTGTGGTGGACCAACGTGACCGCCGACGCCTACGCCAGCGGCGCCAAGCACAAGCTGGAGTCCCAGTGGGGGACGGACGGCGCCTCGACCCACCCGGCCTACCCGGACTCCATAGCCTTCGGGACCAGGTTCGCCATCATCTACATCCCCAAGCTGGATGTGGAGACGCCGATCGCCGAGGGCACCGACAAGACCAGCATCCTGGACAACGGCCTGGTCGGGCACTACACCGGCGACCAGGAGACCGCGTTCCCCTGGGACGCCTCGGGCAACTTCGCGCTGGCCGGGCACCGCAACACCCACGGGGAGCCGTTCCGGTACATCAACAAGCTGGTGCCGGGCGACCAGGTCATCGTCGAGACCGCCTACGACTACTACACCTACACGGTGACCAGCACGCTCGCGCAGACCTCGCCCACCAACGTCAGCGTGATCGCGCCGGTTCCCCCGCAGTCCGGCTTCACCAAGCCGGGCCGCTACATCACGCTGACGACCTGCACCCCGGAGTTCACCTCCACCTACCGGATGGCGGTCTGGGGCAAGCTCACCCAGGACCTGCCGAAGAGTTCCGGCAAGAAGCCGCCGGCGCTGCTGAACGGCTGACCGGGCGGACGCCTCCCCGGTGGTGCGGGCAACCACCGAGGAGAGCTGCCGCCCATGCCGTCGTCCCCCCTCCCGCCGCCGCCGGTCCGGCTGCGGTCCCCCTCGCCGCTGCAACGGGCCCTGGGCCTGCTGGGCGAGCTGATGATCACCGCCGGTGTGCTGCTGGGGCTGTTCGTCGCGTACTCGCTGTGGTGGACCGACGTGCTCGCCGACCGGCGCGCGGACGCGGACGCGGCGCGGGTCCGGCAGTCCTGGAGCGCCTCCGGGCCGACCCCCGGCCCGGCCGCCCCGGCCGCGGCCTACCGGGCCGGGGACGGCCTGGGCTTCCTGCACGTGCCCCGGCTGGGCCGGGGCTACCAGGTGCTGATCAAGATGGGCACCGACCCGGACGTCCTCGACGAGGGCGTGGCCGGGGTGTACGCCGCGCCCTACCCCGCCGCCATGCCCTGGGCCGCGAGCGGCAACTTCGCGCTGGCGGCGCACCGGGACGGGCACGGGGCGAAGTTCCACGACCTGCCCGAGCTGCGGCGCGGCGACAAGGTCGTGGTGGAGACCCGGGACACCTGGTACGTCTACACGGTCGACCGGACGCTGGAGCAGACCTCCAAGTACGACGTGGACGTCACCGCCGCCGTCCCGGCCGAGTCCGGCTACACTCGGCCCGGGCGCTACCTGACGCTGACCACCTGCACGCCGGTCTACACCTCGCGCTACCGGATGGCGGTCTGGGCCTCGCTGACCCGTACCGCCCCGGTGGACCGGGCCCGCGACCTGCCGCCGGAGCTGCGCTGACCGGCGCCCTGGCGGGCCTCAGGAGGCCAGCCCGCCCAGGGCGGTGACCTTGTCGATCCGCAGCCGCACCAGCAGCTCCCCCGGGACGCCGTTGCGCTCGCCGTAGGCCTCCGCGCGGCGCTCGCCGACGTAGCGGGCGGCGATCCGCGTCGCCCAGGCGCGGACCTCGGGCAGCTCCTCGCTGACCGTGGCCGCGCCCTCGACCAGGACGAAGGCGAACGGCGGCCGCTCGTCGTCCACGCACAGGGCCGCCCGGCCGTCGCGGAGCAGCGAGCTGCCCTTGACGGTGGTGCGGCCGGTGTTGAAGACCACGTCCTCGCCGTCCAGCAGGAACCAGATGGGGGCGACGTGCGGGCGTCCGTCGGCGCGGGTGGTCGCCAGCTTGCCGGTGCGGGTGCCCTCGCTGAGGAACGCCCGCCACTGTGTCTCGTTCATCGGAATGGCCATATCCACATGATCGGCCACCCGGGCGCGGTCCGCCCGGCAACGGCCGAGGGGCCGCGGACGCCGGTGCGTCCGCGACCCCTCGGGGTGGTGCTGTGGTGCCGTGCTCCCGTGGTGCTCAGGGGGCGTCCGGTGCGGGCGCGGTCAGTCGCCGTTCCCGCCGTTGCCGTTGCCACCGTTGCCGTTGCCGTTGCCGCCGCCGAAGCCGCCGCCGACGAAGCCGTCCCCGGTCTGCCCGGTCTGGCCGCCGGTCTGGCCCTGGTCGCCGCCGTCAGTGGTGCCGGTGGTGCCGGACGCCCCCCCGAAGGGTTTGTGCTGGTGCTCGCTCCCGGGCTGGGGCTGTCCGGGGCGGCCGGGTTCACCACGAGGTTGATCGTGGAGCCGGCCGGGATCTGCTGGCCGCCCTGGGTGATCGCGGTGCCGTTGTAGGTCTCCGAGATGACCGCGCCGGCCAGGTAGTTGCTGTTGAAGCTGGAGCTGACCGAGGTGGCCACGTGGAAGCCCTGGCCGGAGAGCTGGCTCTGGGCCGAGTCGGCGGGCTGGCCGACCACGAAGTCCACCTGGACCTGCTGCTGGCCGGAGGAGACCACCAGGTTCACCGTCGCGCCGGTGGGCTGCTGCGAGTTGCCCGGCAGGCTCTGGCTGATGATCGAGCCGTTGGGCACCGAGGACGAGCTCTGGGTGGTGGTCGAGCCCAGGGTGAAGCCCGCCGCGTTGATCTGGTTGGTGGCGTTCTGCAGGGTCTGGCCGACGACGCTGGGCATCTGCTTGGTCGGCGCGCCGGTGCTCAGGTGGACGGTGATCACGCCGCCGTTGGCCATGGAGGCCCCGGCCGCGGGCGACTGGCTGCAGACGTCGCCCTTGCTGGCGGTGTCGGTGCTGCAGGCCACCGGTGCGCCCTGGACCACCTTGAGGTTGCCCGGGACGTTGCCGACGGCGGTCTGCGCGCCGGTCCAGCTCTGGCCGATCAGCTGCGGCGCGGTGGCGCCGTTGTTGACCGGGGTGCCGAACACCGACTTGGTGACGAAGTACGCGCCGGTCAGCACCAGGATGGCGGCGATCACCAGCACCACCCAGGACATGCTGCGGTTCCGGCCGCCGCCGCCTCCCGCGCCGCGGCGCCGGTCGCCCCGGCCGCCGTACTCCTGGCCGTCGTCGTAGCCGCTGTCGGCGTAGCCGTCGCCGCCGGCGTCGTAGCCCTGGCCGACGCCGGGCAGCAGGCTGGTCTGGCCGTAGCCGCCGGCCTGCTGCGGCATGGCGGTGGTGCGGCCGTACGGATCGGGCTGGGCGCCGTACACCTGCGTCTGCTGGTCGTAGCCGCCCATGGCGCCCGCGCCGTAGGCGACGGTCTGCGCCGCGGCGACCGGCAGGCCGTCCAGGGCCCGCTCGATGTCGGCGCGCATCTCGTCGGCGCTCTGGTAGCGGTAGTCGCGGTCCTTGGCCAGGGCCTTCAGCACGATCGCGTCGTACTCGGGCCGCAGCTCGGGGTCGTACGTGGACGGCGGCTGGGGCTCCTCGCGGACGTGCTGGTAGGCCACCGCGACCGGGGAGTCGCCGATGAACGGCGGCCGGACGGTGAACAGCTCGTACAGCAGGCAGCCGGTGGAGTAGAGGTCGGACCGGGCGTCCACCTGCTCGCCCTTGGCCTGCTCGGGCGAGAGGTACTGGGCGGTGCCGATGACCGCGGCGGTCTGGGTCATGGTCATGCCGGCGTCGCCCATGGCGCGGGCGATGCCGAAGTCCATCACCTTGACCGTGCCGTTGCGGGTCAGCATGACGTTGGCCGGCTTGATGTCCCGGTGGACGATGCCGTTGCGGTGCGAGTACTCCAGCGCCTGCAGGATGCCGGTGGTCATCTCCAGGGCGCGCTCGGGCAGCAGCCGCCGCCCGGAGTGCAGCAGCTCGCGCAGGGTGGAGCCGTCGACGTACTCCATCACGATGTACGGGATGGAGACGCCGTCGATGTAGTCCTCACCGGTGTCGTACACGGCGACGATCGAGGGGTGGTTCAGCGAAGCCGCAGACTGGGCCTCGCGGCGGAATCGGGCCTGGAACGACGGGTCGCGGGCCATGTCGGCCCGCAGCGTCTTCACAGCGACGGCGCGTCCGAGCCGGATGTCGTGGCCGAGGTAGACCTCTGCCATGCCGCCGCGCCCCAGGACGCCGCCCAGCTCGTACCGGCCGCCGAGGCGACGCGGTTCTTCCATGGTTCCAACCCTCTCCCTCGCCGGTGCCGAGGTTGATCTGTCGGGCCTGCAGTGGACTGCGGAAGCACCGGTGGGCACACCGCTGCTTGCGGATACGCTACCGGCCGCGTGGCGGCTTCACGTCCCGGTGGCCTACTTGATATGAGAACGGAATGTGGCGGTCATGGCGGTCGGGGCGGCTGCCCCGCTCACGAGCCGACGTACGCCTCCATCATCTGCTTGGCGATCGGGGCGGCCAGCTCCTCGCCGGAGATGTCGCCGCGCTCGGTGCTGCTGTTGGCGACGACGACCGCGACCGCGATCTCCTTGCCGGCGCTGTTCTTGGCGTAGGAGACGAACCAGGCGTAGGGGTTGCCGGAGTTGTTCACGCCGTTCTGCGCGGTGCCGGTCTTGCCGCCGACGGTGACGCCGGGGATCTGCGCGGTGACGCCGGTGCCGCCCTGGACCACGGCCTGCATCATGGTCTGGATCTCGCTTGCGACCTGCGGGGTCGTCGCCTGCGAGAGCTGGGTGGCCTGGTGCGGGGTGCCGACCACGCTCTGGTCCGGCGCGCGCAGCTCGGAGACCAGGTAGGGGGTCATCAGCGAGCCGTTGTTGCAGATCGCCGCGGCGACCATGGCCATCTGCAGCGGGGTGGCGGTGGTGTCGAACTGCCCGATGGAGGAGAGCGCGTTGCCGGAGGCGTTCACCCCGCTGGGGAAGACGCTCGGGACCACCCCGACCGGCATGTCCCGGGCCGCGTTGAAGCCGAACTTGTCGGCCTCCTGGAGCATCCGCGCGTTGCCGACCTCGGCGCCCAGCTTGGCGAAGACGGTGTTGCAGGAGTACTGCAGCGCGATCGTCATCGGCGCGTCCTTGCAGGGGTCGCTGGCGCTCTCGTTCGGCAGGTAGGTGTCGGTGCCGGGCAGCAGGTAGGGGCTGGGCGAGTCGGTCGGGGCGTTGATGTCGGTGATCTTGCCGGTCTCCAGCGCCGCCGCCGAGGTGATCAGCTTGAAGGTGGAGCCCGGCGGATAGGTCTGCCGCAGCGCCCGGTTCAGCATCGGGTTGGACGGGTCGGACAGCAGCTTCTGGTAGGCGGGGTAGTCCGCGCCGTTGGCGAAGCTGTTGGGGTCGTACGAGGGGGTGCTGACCAGGCCCAGGATCGCGCCGGTGGTCGGGTCCAGGGCGACCGCCGCGCCGGTGTACTTCTTACTGGACAGCCCCTGGTACCCGGCCAGCTGCACCTTGGGGTCGATGGTGGTGACCACGTCGCCGCCCTGCTTGGCCTTGCCGGTGATCAGCGACTCGAAGTTGTTGACCGCGAGCTCGGGGGCGGTGCCGCTGAGGATCGGGTCCTCGACCGACTCCAGCAGGTTGCTGTCGTACTTCAGCGAGCCGAAGATCGGCGAGGAGTAGCCGGTGACCGGCGCGTACAGCGGGCCGTTGGTGAAGGACTCCTGGTACTTGAAGCGGTTGCCGTTGACCAGCACGCTCTTGGTGACGGCCTGGCCGCCGACGATGATGCTGCCGCGCGGGTAGCTGTACGCCTCGATCATGCCGCGCTGGTTGTTGGTGTTGTTGTTGAGCGCGGAGGCGTCCACCCCCTGCACCCAGTTGACGCGGATCATCAGGGCGAGGACCAGGACCAGGCAGAACACGGATACCCGGCGGATGGGCTTGTTCACGGTCGGGCGACCCTCCTGATGGCGGCGTGCGGTACGGCGGTTTGCGGCAGAAGTCTGTCTACACGGTGTTCATGACGTGCTGTGCACCGAGGTCGGTTCTTCGGGGTGAGTCCCGTCACGGTGCTCCCGGCGCCGGCTCGGGACGCCGGGCGACGTCGCTGATCTTCAGCAGCAGGGCGACCAGGGCCCAGTTGGCGATCACCGAGGAGCCGCCCTGGGCGATGAACGGCAGGGTCATCCCGGTCAGCGGGATGGTCCCGGTCACCCCGCCGGCCACGATGAAGACCTGCAGCGCGAATGCCGCCGACAGGCCCACCGCCAGTAGCTTCCCGAACGGGTCGCGGGCGGCCAGGGCCGTCCGCAGGCCGCGCTCGGAGAGCAGCGCGTACAGCAGGAACAGCGCCAGCAGCCCGGCCAGGCCCAGCTCCTCGCCGATGGTGCCGAGGATGAAGTCGCTCTTGGCGGCGAAGCCGATCAGCCAGGAGTGGCCCCGGCCCAGGCCGGTCCCGGCCACCCCGCCCGCGCCCAGCGCGAACAGCGACTGCGCCAGCTGCCCCACCCCGCCCTCGGGCAGCACCGCCAGCGGGTGCAGCCAGGCGGTGATCCGGTCGGCGACGTGCCGCTCGGCCGAGGCCACCGCCCAGAAGCCGAGCCCGGCCATCAGCAGCCCGAAGACGACCCAGCTGGTGCGCTCGGTGGCCACGTACAGCATCACCACGAAGACGCCGAAGAACAGCAACGAGGTGCCCAGGTCGGTCTCGAAGACCAGGATCAGCAGGCTCAGCAACCACACCGTGACGATCGGCCCGAGATCGCGGCCGCGCGGCAGGTACAGGCCCAGGAAGCGGCGGCTGGCCAGGGCCAGCGCGTCCCGCTTCATCATCAGGAAGCCGGAGAAGAACACCGGCAGCACGATCTTCACGAACTCGCCGGGCTGGACCGAGTAGCCGGCCACGTGGATCCAGATCCGGGCGCCGAAGTCGGACGCCCGGGTCGGCAGGAACGCCGGGACGGCCAGCAGCACCAGCGCCGCCAGGCCGGAGAGGTAGGTGTAGCGCTGCAGCAGCCGGTGGTCCCGCAGCAGTGCCATCACCGCGATGAACAGGGTGATCCCCAGCCCGGTCCAGATCAGCTGGTTCTGCGCGCCGGGGATGTTGGGGCGCAGCTGCCGGGCGTGGTCGAGCCGCCAGACGAACACCAGGCCGAGGCCGTTGAGCAGGGCCGCGACCGGCAGCATCAGCGGGTCGGCGTGCGGCGCCCAGCGCCGGACCGAGGCGTGCGCACACAGGGCGAACGCTCCTATGCCCAGGCCGTAGTCGAGCATGCCCTCGGGGATGCGGCCGTTCATGGCCAGGCCGGTGTCGGCGTAGGCCAGGACCGGCAGCAGCACCGCCAGGACCAGCAGCCACAGCTCGGTGTTGCGCCGGTTGGGCGCGCCCTTTCCCAGGACGGACGCCATGGCCGAGGCCGTGTCGTCGCGCTGCCGCAGGCCGGGGAAGCTCAACTCAGGAGGCTGGGCATTGCTGGGCCTGCTGCTGCTGTTGCGGGCTCAGCGAGGCGGAGGCGGACGGGACGGCGGGGGTCGGGGCCGGTGCGGAGGCGGTGGCCGCGGGGGTGGCGCCGGCCTTGGCGGGCGGCTTGGCGGTGCCGCCCGGGGTCGGCGCGGCCGGGGTCGGCGTCGGGGTGACCGGCGTCGTACTGGCCGTGGTGGCGACCTGCCGGCAGAGCGCGGCCTGGCTCTTGAGCTGGGTCACGGTCTGGTTGGCGGCGCCCAGGGTGGTGGCGCTGATGGTGTTCTTGACCGACGTCTGCTGGTAGGCGGGCAGGTACTTCAGCTGGATGTCCGGGTAGTCCTGGTAGACCTTGGACAGGCTGACCCCGGCCAGGTTCTGGTTGACGCCCTGGTAGACGGCGATGTGGTCGCCGTTGGCGCCGATGAAGTACTGGGTCTTGGTCCACTGGTAGCCGGCGTAGCCGCCGCCGACCAGGCCGAGCACGACCAGCAGCGCCAGCGAGGGGACCAGCCAGCCGCGCTTGCGTCCGGCCCGCTGCTTGCGGCGGCTGCGGCGGCCCTCGCCGGGGGCGTAGTCCTCGTCGTCGGCGTAGTCGCCCTCGGCGTAGCCGTCGTCGTCGTACTCGGCGTAGCCGTCGGAGGGGGCGCCCGGCTCGGCCGGGGGCTGCCTGCGGCCCAGCGAGGCGGCGCGGGCGGCGGGGGTGTTGGCCATGGTGTGGTGGCTGATGGTGGGCGGGCCGTCGGCGACCGCGCCGACCACCATCGGGGCCTCGGCGAACTGCCCGGAGGACAGGTCGGCGTCGTTGACGTCCAGGACGTCCGCGACCACGCAGGTGATGTTGTCGGGGCCGCCGCCGCGCAGCGCCAGCTGGATCAGCTCGGAGATGGTCTGCTCGGGCGCGTAGTAGCTGCCGAGCGTCTCCTCCAGGGTCTGGTGGCTGACCACGCCGGAGAGGCCGTCGGAGCAGATCAGGTAGCGGTCGCCGGCCCGGACCTCGCGGATCGACAGGTCGGACTCGACCTCGCCGGTGCCCATCAGCGCGCGCATGATCAGTGAGCGCTGCGGGTGGGTACTGGCCTCCTCCTCGGTGATCCGGCCCTCGTCGACCAGCCGCTGCACCCAGGTGTGGTCCTGGGTGATCTGGGTCAGCGCGCCGTCGCGCAGCAGGTACGCGCGGGAGTCGCCGATGTGGATCAGCCCGGCGCGTTCGCCGGTCCACAGCAGGGCGGTCAGCGTGGTGCCCATGCCCTCCAGCGACGGATCGCCCTCGACCAGCAGCCGCAGCCGCTCGTTGGCGCGGTCGGCCGCCTGGCTCAGCGCGGTCAGCGGATCGCTGCCGGGGACGTCCTCGTCGAGCGCGACCATGGTGGACAGGACCTCGGCGGAGGCGACCTCCCCGGCGGCCTGGCCGCCCATGCCGTCGGCCACGGCGAGCAGGCGCGGACCGGCGTAGCCCGAGTCCTCGTTGCCTTCCCGGATCATCCCCTTGTGCGACCCGGCGGCGAAGCGCAGCACGAGGCTCATGTGCCGTCCGCCCCCTTCCCTCGGTCCCCTGCGCGATGCCCCGGTGCAGCGTGCGTTGATGCATCGTACGGTGCGGTGTCCAGCGGACCCGGCTCCGGGTGCGTGGAACCGTGCCCACCGGCCGCTGCCTGCCGCGGAGTTCGGGAGTCGGCGGCGTGGTGCCCATGCCTCATGCGTGACTACTTCCGCAGCTCGATGACGGTCCTGCCGATGCGGATGGCAACGCCGGGCTGGAGCGGGGTGGGGCTGGTCAGCCGCATCCGGTCCAGGTAGGTGCCATTGGTGGAGTTCAGGTCCTCGACGATCCACTGCCCGCTCTGGTCGGGGTAGATCCGGGCGTGGCGGGAGGACGCGTAGTCGTCGTCCAGCACGATCGTGGAGTCGTGGGCCCGGCCCAGGGTGATCGTCTGGCCGTGCAGGGCGACGGTGGTGCCCGCGAGCGAGCCCTGGACGACGACCAGCTGGGTGGGCGCGCTGCGCCGCTGCCGGCCGCTGTCCGGGCCCTGCTGCCCCCGGCGCCCCTGCTGCTGCGGGGGCTGCTGACGGCCCGTCGGGGTCGGCGCGGGGGTGCCGCGCCGGCCGACGGCGGTGGGTCGCTGGGTCACCTTGGCGCCGTACAGGTCGCTGCGGATGACCTGCACCGCGACGATGACGAACAGCCACAGCACGGCAAGGAAACCCAGCCGCATGACCGTGAGGGTCAGCTCTGACATGTGCCCCGCTTCACCCTTCGGTTTGTCTGAAGACGATGGTGGTGCTGCCCAGGACGATCCGGGAACCGTCGCGCAGGGTGGCGCGCTGCGTGTGCTGCCCGTCCACGATGATGCCGTTGGTCGAGCCGAGGTCCATCACGACGGAGGGCGTGCCCATCCGGATCTCCGCGTGCTTGCGGGAGACCCCGGGGTCGTCCACCCGGATGTCGGCCTCGGTGCTGCGGCCGAGCACCACCGCGGGGGTGCTGACCTGGTGCCGGGCGCCGTTCATCTCCAGCCAGCGGCGTACCGGCGCGCCGCCGGGCATGCCCTGCGGGCCGGGGTAGCCGGTGCCGGGCAGCGGCCGGATGTTGTTCTCCGGCGGCTCGTACACCGGCGCGCGGCCGGGCTGGGTCGGCGGGAAGACCGGCGCGGCGGGCGGCTGCTGCGGCGGGGGCGGCATCTGCGGCTGCCACGCCTCGGCCTGGCGGCCGCCGTAGGGCTGCGCGGCCTGGGCGTAGGGGTCGGCGGCGGGCGGGGCGGCCTCGCCGGCCTCGATCCGGCTGCGCACCCGGTAGAGCCCGGTGTCGAGGTCTTCGCCGCGCTCCAGGGCGACCTTGAGCGGACCCATGAAGGAGTAGCGCTGCGCCTGGGCGTACTCGCGGACCATGCCGGCGAGCTCGCCGCCGAGCTGCTGGGAGTACGGGCTGAGGCGCTCGTAGTCGTGGGTGCTCAGTTCCACGATGAAGTCGTTGGGGACGACGGTCCGGTCGCGGTTCCAGATGCTGGCGTTGTTGTCGCACTCGCGCTGCAGCGCCCCGGCGATCTCAACGGGCTGCACTTCGGACTTGAACACCTTGGCGAAGGCTCCGTTGACGATTCCCTCGAGTCGCTGCTCGAACTTCTTCAGGGCTCCCACGGGGCACCCCCTTCCGTCTGGCGTTCGGCTTCGGGTCGCGCTGGTCCGCGCGATCGGCTGTCGGTCTTCCTTATCTGATCGTATCTACGCGGCAGCCCCTTGTGCGGTTCCTTCCGGCCGGTCCGGCGGCGCGTGTGGTCGGACACACGGTTCACCGTGCCGTCGGCGGGCGCCGGGGCTGTCGTAAGAAGGATGCCACC
This sequence comes from Streptacidiphilus sp. PB12-B1b, assembly GCF_014084125.1. Lineage (NCBI taxonomy): Bacteria > Bacillati > Actinomycetota > Actinomycetes > Kitasatosporales > Streptomycetaceae > Streptacidiphilus > Streptacidiphilus sp. PB12-B1b. Next base: position 29,307 of record NZ_CP048405.1, read on the forward strand.
GCAGGATGAGCAAGGGGTAAGGGGCGGAGCGTACAGGCGGACACGTACCCCCGGCGCGGGGTGGTCATCCGCTGATCACCCGTTCGGGTTCACCCAGAGGTTGGGTCGACTTCCGGGCCGTGGCCGGGGTGGTCGGGGGCGGCGGGGACACCCCGTCCGACGTGCTAATGTTCTTCTTGTCGAAAGGCGCTCCCGCAGGGAACGAAGGCAGACGGAGAACCGGTGAACAACCGGTTTGAAGAGGCCGGGGGAACTTCGGTAGGGTCTACGACATCACTCAATGCGCGAGTGGCGGAATGGCAGACGCGCTGGCTTCAGGTGCCAGTGTCCGAAAGGGCGTGGGGGTTCAAATCCCCCCTCGCGCACAGCGAAGCACCACCCAGGGTGCCTCCGGCAGAGACGAAAGTCACTGCGGGGGGCACCCTTTCGCATGGGCTCCGTATGGGCGGGGTTGACCGGGCGTCAGCCGGTGCGCGGGGCGCCGCGGTAGGTGCCGAAGGACCAGTGGTTGCCCTCGGGGTCGGCGGCGGAGAAGTCCCGCGAGCCGTAGTCGGTGTCGTGCGGGTCGCTGGTGATCTCGGCGCCGGCGGCGCGGGCCCGGGCGCACAGGGCGTCCGGCTGGTCGGTGACCACGTAGCCGGCGAAGCTGCCGGGGCTGAGCGGGCCGGTGGCCCCGGCGCCCTCGGGCAGGGAGCCGAGCATGATGCCGCCGCCGGGCGGCCAGGCCAGCTCGGCGTGGTCCACCCGGTCGCCCTCGCCGTAGACCACGGTCTCCTCGAAGCCGAAGGCGTCGACCAGGAAGCGGATCAGCGCCCGGGCGTCGCGGGCCCGGAGCGCGGGCCAGACCTGCGGCGGCGGCGCGGCCTGCGCTGGGGTGTCCGTCATGGGAACCGGTCTCCTCGGGGGTGTCCGCTGGGTCCTTCCCAGTCTGCCCCCGGTGCCCGTCCCGCGCTCCGCGACCGCCGCTGCGGCCGGTCTAGCGGTCGGCGATCGGGGTGCCGCCGACGGCCCAGTCCTCGGCCGGGACGTCCTGGAAGGTCACCCAGACGCTCTCCGGCTTGATGCCGGTGACCCTGACGTACGCGTCGGTGATCTCCCGGGCGAGTTCGCGCTTCTGCTCGGTGCTGCGGCCGGCGAGGTGCTGGACGGTGATGTGCGGCATGCGTACTCCGTACGGTGGCGGGCTGGTCGGTCCGGTCACCCCGTGACAAGGCCGCCCCGAGCGGTGTTGTTCCGGGCGGCCTCGCGGGTGGGGCGCGGTCAGTGGGTGGGCTGGGACTCCGGCGCGGCGGCCGCGGGCCCGCCCGCCGCGACGGCCGGGGCCGCGACCTTGCTGAGGGCGCTGGGCCACCACAGCCGCCGGTCGAGGTCCATGGTCAGCGCGGTGACCAGGATCGAGCGGACGACCAGGGTGTCCAGCAGGACGCCGACGCAGACCGCGAAGCCGATCTCGGCGAAGCCCACCACCGGCAGCGTGCCGAGGACGCCGAAGGTGCTGGCCAGGATCAACCCGGCGGAGGTGATCACGCCGCCGGTGGCGGCGAGCCCGGCCAGGGCGCCGCCGCGGGTGCCCCGGGTGGCGGACTCCTCCCGGACCCTGGTCATCAGGAAGATGTTGTAGTCGATGCCCAGGGCCACCAGGAAGACGAAGACGAACAGCGGGAAGGCGCTGTCCTCGGCCTCGAAGTGGAAGAGGTGGGTGAAGACCAGCGAGCTGAGGCCCAGCGCCGAGGCGAAGGACAGCACCACGGTGGCGATCAGCACCAGCGGGGCCACGACCGCCCGCAGCAGCAGCGCCAGGATCAACAGCACCACCACCAGGACGATCGGGATGATCAGGAAGTCGTCGTGCCGGGAGGCCCGCTGGGTGTCGAGCACCACGGCGGTGTTGCCGCCGACCTCGGCCCGGGCGCCCGGCAGCGCGTGCTCCGCGGCGCGGACCCGGTCCACGGTGTCCTTGGCGGCCTGGCTGTCCGGGTCGCTGCCGAAGGTGCCGGTGAGGTAGGCGAGGCCGTTCCTGACCACCGGCGGGGTGGTGGAGGTGATCCCCGGGGTGGCCGCCAGCGTCTGCTGGGCCCGGGTGGCGGCGTCCGCCGCGGCGATGACCACGATGGGCGAGCCGGCGCCGCCGGGGAAGTGCTGGTCCAGCACGGTCTGTCCGACGACCGAGTCGGGCTTGTCGGTGAAGGTGCCGGCGCTGGTCAGGCCGTCGGCCTTGAGGCTGAACATGCCCAGCGCCAGGGCGCCGAGCGCCAGGCTGGTGCCGATCCACACCAGCCGGGGCCGCCGGGCGATGCCGCCGCCGACCCGGGCCCACGCGCCGCTCTCGGTCGGCTCGGCCGTCCCGAAGGCCGGCTTGACCGGCCAGAACACCCAGCGGCCGGTGATCGTCAGCAGCGCCGGCAGCAGCGTCAGCATGGCGGCCAGGGCGACCAGCACGCCGATGGCGCAGACCGGGCCGAGGCCGCTGGTGGAGTTCATCTGCGAGAACAGCAGGCAGAGCATGCTGAGCGCGACCGTCCCGGCGCTGGCCAGGATGGCCGGTCCGGCCCGGTGCACGGCCTCGGCCATGGCCTCGTGCCGGTCGGCGTGGCGGCGCAGCTCCTCGCGGTAGCGGGCGACCAGCAGCAGGGCGTAGTCGGTGCCCGCGCCGATGACCAGCACCAGCAGGATGCCGGCGCTCTGGGCGTTGACGGTCAGTCCGGCGTGCTTGGCCAGCAGGTAGATCAGGCCCTCGGCGGAGACCAGGGCCAGGCCGGAGGAGAGCAGCGGCAGCAGCCACAGGGTGGGGCTGCGGTAGGTGAGCAGCAGCAGCACGACGACGACGCCGAGGGTGGCGTACAGCAGGGTGCCGTCGATGCCGGAGAACGCCTTGCCCTGGTCGGCGCCGTTGCCGGCGGGGCCGGTGATGTGCGCGGTCAGGCCCGGGTCGCCGCTGGTCGCCAGGGTGCGCAGGTGGTCGACGACGGTGGTCAGCACGGTCCAGCTGCCGCCGTTGACGTCGATCGGGACGATGGTCTCCAGGGCCTTGCCGTCCTTGGCGGTGATCGGCCCGGCGACCGGCCCGGAGACGTCCTGGACCTTGGCGAAGGCGGCCGCGTCGGCGGCGGCCTTGGCGTGGTCGGCCGGGGTGAGGCCGCCGGCGCGGGTGTAGACGATGACGCCGGGGATGTCCTGGGTGGAGGCGAACTGCCCCTCGAGGTTGAGCACCTTGGTGGACTCGGCGCTGCCGGGCAGCCAGCTGGACGCCTGGTTGTTCTCGGCTCCGGTGAGTTTTCCGGCGAGCGGCCCCAGGGCCACCAGCAGGATGATCCACAGGACGAGGACGACCCATTTGCTGCGTCGTCCGCAGGGCAGGGCGGCGAGGCGCCGGGCGCGATTCATTGTGTGTATCCCCCACATAAACGCGATATATCGCAACTGATGGGCCAACCATGTGCCGGACGGTGAGACGGTGTCAAGCACCGCAGGTCAGCGCGGACCGGCACCCGGCGGACCGGCGGTCAGGTGCGCGGCTGGGAGCGCTCGTTGTAGAGGGTGAGGTAGGCCGCGAAGCGCTCCAGGTCCTCGTCAGGCCAGTCCGCGAGCCGCTCCAGGAAGGCCAGCCGGCGCTGCTCGCTGACGGACTGCAGCAGCGCGGTGCCCTGGGCCGAAGTGCGGATGATCTGGCCGCGCTGGTCCTCCGGGTCGGTGCTGCGCTCCACCAGGCCGAGCCGCTCCAGCGCGGTGATCTGCCGGCTCACGGTGGACTTGTCCAGCATGAAGTGCGCGGCCAGGTCGGTGCCGCGGCAGCCGCCGCGCTCCCGCAGCAGGTCCAGGATCGCGTAGGTGACCAGCGTCAGGCCCGGGTGGATCTGCGACGCCTGCGAGCGCGAGCGGCGGGCGAAGGCGGTCAGTTCGCGCTGGATCGCGTCGATGGACTCGGCCCGGGGCTGCCGCACGTCCGGATCGTCCGGCGTACCGGACCCGGTCGTCGTGCTCTGCGGCGCGCTGGACTGGCTGCTGGACACCTGTACTCCTCTGTTCGGCGGTCGTCTCGACCCCTAGAGGTAGCACCGTCGGCGCGCGGACGTGGCGCGGCCCCCCGTTCGGCGCCGCATCAGCCGCCGTTCAGCCGTTACCGGAGCGTCGGCTCCGCCCCGACGGCACCGGCGCGGGCGCGCGGCAGCGGGGTCGGCGGCGGGTCGGCGGCAGGCTCGGCGGCGGGTCGGCAGGCGCTCACCCCCGGTGCGGCAGCGGCAGTTCGAACCAGACGACCTTGCCCACCGCCTTGCGGCTGGTGCCCCAGCGCGCCGACAGGTGGCTGACCAGGCTGAGGCCGCGGCCGTCCTCGTCCAGCGCCTCGGAGGGCTCCAGCGAGGGCAGGTTGTGGTCGTCGTCGCTGACCTCGACCAGCAGCTTGCCGACCCGCATCAGCTGCAGCTCCACCCGGTTCCGGGCCACCCGCAGGGCGTTCGTGACCAGTTCGCTGACCAGCAGCGCGGCCGGCTCCACCAACTCGCCCAGATCCCACCGGGTGAGCTGCTCGCGGACCAGCAGCCGGGCCCGGCCGACCTCCTCCGGATCGAGCTCCAGCGACCAGGACATGACGTCCTGCGGCGGGATGCCGTCGAATCGGGCGATCAGCAGCGCCAGATCGTCGTTGCGGTCGTCGGTGTGCAGCCGCTCCAGGACGGTGTCGCAGACCTCGTCCGGGCTGCGCCGCGGATCGACGATGTCGCCGCACAGCGCGGCCAGGCCGTCCCCTATGTCGCCGCCGCGCATCTCCACCAGGCCGTCCGTGCACAGCACCAGCATGCTGCCGTCGGAGACCTTGATCTCGCGGGAGGCGAACGGCACCCCGCCGACGCCGATCGGCGCTCCGGACGGGATCTCCAGCAGCTCGCCGCGGCCGTCCGGGTGCACCAGCACCGGGGGCACGTGGCCCGCTCCGGCGATGGTGCAGGTGCGGGCGATCGGGTCGTACACCGCGTACAGGCAGGTCGCCAGGTGGTCGTCGCCGAGGCGCTGGGAGAGGTTGTCCAGGTGCCGCAGGATCTGCCCCGGCGGGAGGTCCAGCGCGGCCAGGGTCTGCATGGCGGTGCGGAAGCGGCCCATCGCCACCGCCGAGTGCAGGCCGTGGCCCATGACGTCGCCGACGACCAGCGCGACCCGGCTGCCCGGCAGTTGGATCGCGTCGAACCAGTCGCCGCCGACCTCGGCGCGGCGGTCGCCGGGCAGGTAGCGGTGGGCGATCAGCACCCCGGGGATCTTCGGCGGGCTGCCCGGCAGCATGCTCCGCTGGAGCGTCAGCGCGGTCTTCGCCTCCATCCGGTGCAGCCGGGCATTGTCCACCGACAGCGCCGCGCGGGCGGCCAGCTCCCGCAGGTAGGAGGCGTCGGCCTGGTCGAAGGGCGGGCGGTCGTCGTTGCGCAGCAGGGTCAGGATGCCCAGCACGGTGCCGCGCGCGGCCAGCGGCAGGGTCAGCATCGAGCGGCCCTCGAACAGCGGCACCAGCGAGGCCCCGCTGCGCCCGGCCGCGCAGTACTCGGCCACCTGCCGGTCCACCCGGGGCACCAGCACCGGCTGGTTGGTCTGCAATGCCAGGCCGGAGGGGGTGTTCCGGGGCAGCGCCAACAGGCTGCCCTCGCGCACGATCCGGCCCCAGTGGGCCAGGGAGTCGCTGAACGTCCTTGCGACGCGCCGCAGTTGGGTCTCGTCGTCGGGGCGGTCGCGGGGCAGCTCGGTGTCCACGATCAGCCGGTCGCGCAGGTCCACGCAGGCGAAGTCGGCGATGCTGGGAACCACCACGTCGCACAACTCGCGGACGGTGGCGTCCAGATCGAGCGTCGTGCCGATCTGCGCGCCGACGTGGCTGAGCAGCCGCAGCTGCTCGTTCACCGGCTCCACCGAGGGCAGCTCGGCGGCCGGGCTGTCGGCGGAGGAGAGGGTGAGCGTGGGGACCGAGGGCGGGCCGCTGAACGGGCCGTCCTCGGCGCCGGCGCGCCGGGGCCGTCCGGGCGGGGCGCTGCGCGGGGTGGGCACGGCGGGCTGCCGCTCGTCCGGCGGCCGGGCGCCGGGGCCGTGAGGGGCAGCGCCGACTACTGCCGGACGCCCGTCGCCGGGGTGGTGCGGGACGACCTCCGGCGGCACGTACGGCAGCACCGGCAGCCGGACCGTGCCGTCCACCAGCAGGCCGGGCGCGCCCGCCGCGGCGACCTGGCCGAGCAGCCTGCGGCGGCGGTCGGCGCTGGTGCGCGGCAGCAGCGGGGCCAGCTGCTCGGCGGTGCGGGCGGTCTCGGCCGGGCCCGCGGCGGTGAGCAGCATGCTGCTGACGGCCAGCTCCAGGCCGGTGGCCGGGGCGGCGCTGGTGTACGGCAGCAGCCGGCCGCCGAGGGCCAGCCGTGGGCCGGTCGAGCGCAGTCGGCGGGCGTCGGCGGCGAGCACCAGCAGGCTGCGGCCGGTGGGCTCGATCAGCCGATAGGACCAGCACAGCACGGTCACCGACCGGCCGTCGCGGTCGGTGACGGCGAGGTCCCCGCTCCAGGCGGGGACGCAGCTGGTGAGGTCGTCCAGCTGGTCGAGGGCGTCGCCGAGGCGGCCGGGGGAGCCGTTGGCGTCGCCGGGGCCGGCCAGCGGGAGCAGGCCGGAGGCGGGGCGGTCGAAGACCTCGGCGCGGCGGTGGCCGAAAAGCTCCTCGGCGGCGCGGTTCCACAGGGTGAGGCGTCCGTCGGGGTCGATCATCAGGGCGGCGAGGCGGATCTGGGCGACCACGCCGGAGGTGGGCGGCCCGTCGGCGTCGGGCGCCTGCGATCCCTGCTGCTGCCCGGGGCCCGCGAAGGTCTCCTCCGACATGCTCACCTACCTTCAGTCCCTCGGATCTGCGCAGGCGCACCCGACCGGCACTCCGGCCGGGGACGACGTCACATCCCCTTTACATCCCCTTACAACACTGGCCTTGAACCCCAGGAACCCCACCGCCTCGGCACCCCAGGCAAGCACGAATCCTGTCGTCGGCGTTCGTTTTCCGGGAATCCCGGCTGTGTCCAGGAGTGCACGCGGGCTCGCACGCCCTAGTGTGCGCCCTTCGGCGTCCGTGCCGGGACAGTAGGGTGACGGGGCTGACAAGCGGTACAAACATCAAGCAGTGAGGTTGCGCATGGCTGCCGACACCCCGGTCCGGTGGAGCGATCCCGAGGAGCAGCAGCTGGAGGAGCAGGTCGCCCGCACCGAGGCGGAATGGGTCGAGGCCGAGGTCGCGGTCGAGACGCTGCGGGTGGAGCTGGACAACTTCGCCCTGGTGCACCACCAGCGGCTCGGCCCGATGTACGTGCGGCTGGACGAGCTGGACGCGCTGATCGCCGAGGCCACCGCGGCCCGCAGCGGCGATCCCGAGGACATCCGCCGGGCCTTCGAGGCCCGCAGCGTGCTCGAGCCCATGCCCGACCTGGAGGCGTTCTTCGCCGAGCCCGGGGAATCCGGCTCGGACCCCGCTGCGGACGCCGCCGACACCGGGCGGCAGCGGGAGGCGGGCGAGCCGCTGCCGCCGGTGATCCCGCAGGAGCCGCAGCGGATCCGCCCCGACCGCGAGGCCCAGCGGCTCTACCGCGACCTGGCCCGCCGCGCCCATCCGGACCTGGCCCAGGACCCGGCCGAGCAGCAGCTGCGCGGGGTGTTCATCGCCCGGGTCAACGCCGCCTACGCCCGCGGCGACGTGCTGGAGCTGGCGGCCCTCAGCGAGGAGTGGGCGGGGGAGACCGGCGACTCGGGCGCCCCGGCCGGCGGCACCCCGGAGCGGATCGCCTGGCTGCGGCAGCGTCTGGAGTGGCTGTCGGCGCGGCTGGCGCGGGTCGCGGCGACCCGGGCCGAGCTGGCGGACAGTCCGATGGGCCAGCTGCTGATGCTGCTGCCGGACGACCCGGACGCGCTGCTGACCATCCTGGCGGAGCAGCTGCTGGAGAGCGTCGCCGGCCGGCAGGCGGAGCTGGACCGGTTGCTGGCGGGCCTCGGCGGCTGACCGGCCCGGCCGGTGCGGCCCCGCGCGGTCCCGGTATCGGCGAGAATGGGCGCAGTCCCTCGGAGCAGCCGGGGCCCTGCCGTCGGGAGAGACCATGTTCCACGCCGCCGTCCCCACCGTGGACGCCGCCTCCGTGCCCGCCGGGGGCGCGCTGCTGGACGTCCGTGAGCAGGACGAGTGGGACGCCGGGCATGTCGAGGGGGCGCTGCACATCCCGATGGGCCAGGTGGTCGGGCGGCTCACGGAGCTGCCGGACGGGCCGCTGTACGTGATGTGCCGGGTCGGCGGGCGCTCCGCGCAGGTGGTGCAGTACCTGGTGGCGCAGGGCCGGGAGGCGGTCAACATCGACGGCGGCATGTACGCCTGGGAGGCGGCGGGCCGCCCGATGGTGAGCGGCTCCGGCGGCGAGGCGTACGTGCTGTAGCGGCTCTTGCGGTCTGCGGCCGGCGGCGGTAGGAACACGGCTTACTGACGGAGCGTCAGAAAGAGCCGGGGGTGCCGCCCATGCCCGCAGGACCGCAACCGCCCACCCTGGCCGAGGCCGTGCTGGCCCAGCGCGGCGTCCACCGCCCCGGCCTGGTCGGCGAGGGCTTCCGCTACACCCAGGACGAGGTGCTGCGGGCCGCCTGCGCCCGCGCCGCACTGCTCGGCGAGCTGCTGGCGTCCGCCGCCCACCCCCATGTCGGGCTGCTGCTCGACAACACCCCCGAGTACGTCCACTGGCTGCAGGCGTGCGCGCTGAGCGGGGCCACCGCCGTCGGCGTCAACCCCACCCGGCGCGGGCCCGACCTGTACCGCGACATCCAGCACACCGACTGCGCGGTGCTGGTCACCGAGGCCCGGCTGCTGCCGCTGCTCGACGGCGCGGCACTCCCCCAGCGGCTCCTGGTCGTCGACCGCCCCGGCTACGCCGACCTGCTCGACCGCTACCGGGACGCGCCGCCGCCCGCCGCGCTGCCCGGTCCCGGCACCCGGATGCTGCTGACCTTCACCTCCGGCTCCACCGGCGCGCCCAAGGCCGTCGTCTGCAGCCAGCGGCGGCTGGCCCGCGCGGGCGAGAAGCTCCGGGAGCAGTTCCGCCTGACCGCCGACGACACCGGCTACGCCTGCATGCCGCTGTTCCACGGCAACGCGCTGATGGGCCTGTGGTCGCCGATGCTGCTGGTCGGCGGCACGGTGGCGCTGCGCCGCCGCTTCTCCGCCTCGCACTTCCTGGACGACGTCCGCGCCCACGGCGCCTGCTACTTCACCTACGTGGGCCGGGCGGTCTCCTACGTGCTGGCCACCGAGGAGCAGCCGGACGACGCCCGCTCGCCGCTGCGGCTCGGCTTCGGCACCGAGGCGGGCGCGGTGGACGCGGCCCGCTTCGAGGCCCGCTTCGGCTGTCGGCTGGTCGAGGGCTACGGCTCCTCCGAGGGCGGCTGCAACCTGCGGCAGGAGCCGGACGCCCCGCCCGGGGCCGTGGGCCGCACCGGCTCGGGCCCCGGGGACGACCTCGCCGTGGTCGATCCCGGCACCGGCGCGGAGTGCCCGCGCTCCCGCTTCGACCGGCACGGGCGGCTGCTCAACGGCGCCGAGGCCATCGGCGAGCTGGTCAACCGCGCCGCCCGGCCCGGTGCGGGCTTCGAGGGCTACTGGCGCAACCCGCAGGCGGCCGCCGCCCGGGTCCGCGACGGCTGGTACTGGACCGGTGACCTGTTCCACCGGGACGCCGACGGCTGGTTCCGCTTCGCCGGGCGCAGCGAGGACTGGCTGCGGGTGGACAGCGAGAACCTGGCCGTCGCCGACATCGAGGCCATCCTCGCCCGCTGGCAGAGGGCCCGCGCCGTCGCGGTCTACGCCGTCCCCGACCCGGTGGCCGGGGACCAGGTGATGGCCGCGGTGGAGCTGCGCCGTCCGGCGCCCGGCGACGACTGCCGGGAGCTGTGCGCGGAGCTGTCGGCGTTCCTGGCCGCCCAACCCGACCTCGGGACCAAGATGCCGCCGCGCTTCGTCCGGCTGGTGTCGGCGATGCCGGTGACCGCGACCCACAAGACGGCCCGCGGCGGGCTGCGGGAGCAGGGCTGGCACACCGGCGATCCGGTGCTGTGGCGTCCCTACCGGCGCGGTCCGCTCCCGCTCCCGCTCCCGGCGGCGGGGCGGCCGGAGTACCGCAGGCTCACCGAGCCGGACCGCCGGGCCCTGCGCGCGCTGTTCGCCGAGCACGGCCGGGCCGGACTCGTCGGCCCGGGCGGGGAGACCGGCAGGCCGGAGCGGGAGAGCGGCGGGCGGGGTATCGGCGATGATGGCGGGGACCGCACCCCGGCGCCCCGGGTGCCCGAGCCCGCCGAAGGACCACATGACTGCAGGTAGGGCCCGCACCCTGCGCAGCGAGCGCCTCGAACTCCGCCCGGTCGGCTACGCGGCGGCGACGGACCTGAGCACGGGCGGCGACGGCGGCTTCGCCTGGGCCCCCGGCGGGCCCGGCGAGGGCACCCGCGACGCCGCCACCCTGGTCGCCCTTGCCGTGCTCAGCGGGGACTTCGACCCGGCCTGGGGCAGCTACGTCATCGTCCGCCGCCAGGACGGGACCGCCGTCGGCGGCATCGGCTTCCACGGGCCGCCGGACGACGGCTCCGCCGAGATCGGCTACGACCTGGCCGACTCGGCGCGCGGCCGGGGCTACGCGACCGAGGCCGCGCGGACCCTGTGCCGCCACGTGCTGAACCGGCCCGGGATCGACCTGGTGGTGGCCCACACCGAGCCGGGCAACACCGCCTCGCAGGCGGTCGTCGCCCGGGCCGGGTTCGTCCGGGACGGCGAGGGCGGGGACGGCCTGTACCGCTTCACCCTGCGCCGCCCCGGACCCCAGCGTTAACCGGCCTGCCTCAGAGGTAGCGGAGCAGCCCCGCCGGGGACTCCACCGCGTCGGCGATCAGCCGCAGCAACCCGCCCGCCGTCGCCCCGTCGCACACCCGGTGGTCGAAGCTGAGCGAGAGCTGCACGACCTGGCGGACCGCCAGCTCGCCGCCGACCACCCACGGCTTGGCGGTGATCCGGCCGACGCCCAGCATGGCCGCCTCCGGGTGGTTGATGATCGGCGTGGAGCCGTCGACCCCGAACACCCCGTAGTTGTTGAGGGTGAAGGTGCCGCCGGTCAGCTCGGCCGGGGAGAGCCGCCCGGCGCGGGCGGCCCCGGTCAGCCGGGCCATCTCGGCGGCCAGCTGCTCGGTGGTGAGGAGGTGCGCGTCCCGCACCACCGGGACGACCAGCCCGCGCTCGGTCTGGGCGGCGAAGCCCAGGTGGACGCCCGGGTTGCGGCGGACGCCGGTGGGGACGCCGTCGGCGGAGGCCACCACGGTGGAGTTCAGCTCCGGGTACCTGGCCAGGGCCGCCGTGCAGATCCGGGCGAGCAGTGGCAGCAGGCCGATGCGGGACTCCGGACGGCCCTGGTTGAGCGCCTCGCGGGCGGCCAGCAGCCCGGTGGCGTCGGCGTCCACCCAGCAGGTGGCGTCCGGGATCTCGTGCCTGCTGCGGGCGAAGCGCTCGGCGGCCAGCCGGGCGGCGCCGCGCAGCGGGATCAGCTCCCCGGCCTGGTTCCCGTCCGTGCTCCGGCCGATGTCCTGGCGCTGCTCGTGGTCGCTCCGGTCGCGGTCGGCACCGGCGATGTGCTGCTCCACGTCGGCGCGCAGGATCAGCCCGTCCGGTCCGCTGCCGCTCAGGGTGCGCAGATCGACCTCGTGCTCCCGGGCCAGCCGCCGGACCAGCGGCGAGATCACCGCCGGGACGGCGACCGGCTCGGCCACGGCGACCGGGGCGGGAGCAGGGGCGGGGGCGACGGCGACCGGGGCCGGCCGGGGCGCGGTGGCGGTGGTCGCCCCGGCGCGACGGCGGCGGGTGGAGCCGGTGCTCTCGGTGGTGCCGTAGCCGACCAGCACATTGCCCGAGCCCGAGCCCGAGCCCGAGCCCGACCCGGAACCGGAGCCCGATCCGGACGCCGGGCCCGCCGCGGGGGCCGTGCCCGGCTCCTGGCTGACGGCGACGGTGACCAGCGCCGCGCCGACCGGGACCTCCGTCCCGGCCTCGCCGAAGCGCGCGGTGACCACGCCGCCGTACGGGCAGGGCACCTCCACCACGGCCTTGGCGGTCTCCACCTCGGCCACCGGCTGGTCCACCGCGATGACGTCGCCGACCTCGACCAGCCAGCGGACGATCTCGGCCGAGGTCAGGCCCTCGCCCAGATCCGGCAGCGGGAACTCGCGTACGGAGGCCATGGTGCTCACTGCTCCCACTGGAGTCGGGCCACGGCGTCCAGGATCCGGTCGACCGAGGGCAGGTGGTGGCGTTCCAGCATGGGCGGCGGGTAGGGAATGTCGAAGCCGGTGACCCGCAGCACGGGCGCGGCCAGGTGGTGGAAGCAGCGCTCGCTGACGCGGGCGGCGATCTCGGCGCCGACCCCGGCGAACCCCTGCGACTCGTGCACCACCACGGCCCGGCCGGTGGCGCGCACCGCCGCGCAGACGGTCTCGTCGTCGAAGGGCACCAGGCTGCGCAGGTCCACCACGGACAGGTCCCAGCCCTCGGCGCGGGCGGCCTCGGCGGCCTCCAGGCAGACCGGCAGCGACGGGCCGTAGGTGAGCAGGGTGGCGGTGTCGCCGCTGCCCGGGGTGAGCGGGCGGCGGACGACGGCCTTGCCCAGCGCGGGCACCGGGGCGTCCGGCGTCCAGTCGGCCTTGGACCAGTACAGCCGCTTGGGTTCGAGGAACACCACCGGGTCGTCCGAGGCGATGGCCGAGCGCAGCAGCCCGTAGGCGTCGCCGACGGTCCCCGGGGTGACCACATGCAGGCCGGGGGTGTGCGCGTAGTACGCCTCGGAGGAGTCGCTGTGGTGCTCGACGCCGCCGATGCCGCCGCCGTAGGGGATGCGGATGGTGATCGGCAGCGGCATGCGCCCGGCGGTGCGGTTGCGCATCCGGGCGACGTGGGAGACCAACTGCTCGAAGGCGGGGTAGGCGAAGGCGTCGAACTGCATCTCCACCACCGGCCGCAGCCCGTACATGGCCATGCCGACGGCGGTGCCCAGGATTCCGGCCTCGGCCAGCGGGGTGTCCAGGCAGCGGTCGGCGCCGAACTCGGCGGCCAGGCCGTCGGTTATCCGGAAGACCCCGCCCAGGGTGCCGACGTCCTCACCGAGGATGTGGACGGTCGGGTCCTCGCGCAGGCTGTCGCGCAGGGCGGTGTTCAGGGCCTGCGCCATGGTGGCGGTGGAGGCCGGGGCCGCCTGCGGGGCGAGCGTGGTCATCGGGCACCCGCTTCGGCGTCGGCGGCCAGCTCGGCGGCCAGCTGGGCGGCCTGCTCGCGCAGCTGGGGTGTGGGCTCGGCGTAGACGTGGGTGAACAGGCTCAACGGGTCCAGCTCGGGTTTCACGTGAAACATCGCCCGCATCCGGTCGGCCAGCGCCTCGGCCTCGGCGGCGGCCTGCTCCACCTCGGCATCGCCGAGCACCCCGGCCTCGCGCAGGTGCCGCTCCATCAGCGGCAGCGGGTCGCGCTGCTGCCAGCCGGCGACCTCGTCCGGGGTGCGGTAGCGGCCGGCGTCGTCGGCGTTGGTGTGCGCCTCCAGCCGGTAGGTGATGGCCTCGACCAGCACCGGCCCCTTGCCGGAGCGGGCGTGGGCGACGGCGTCGCTGAGCACGCTGTGCACGGCCACCGCGTCGTTGCCGTCCACCAGGCGGCCGTGGATGCCGTAGCCGACGGCCTTGTGGGCCAGGGTCGGGGCGGCGGACTGCTTGGACAGCGGCACGGAGATGGCGTAGCCGTTGTTCTGCACCAGGAAGACCACCGGGGCGTTGAGGACCCCGGCGAAGTTGAGGGCCTCGTGGAAGTCGCCCTCGCTGGTGCCGCCGTCGCCGACCAGGGCCAGCGCGACGGTGTCCTCCCCGCGCAGCCGGGCGGCGTGGGCGAGGCCCACCGCGTGCGGGGCCTGGGTGGCCAACGGGGTGCTGAGCGGCGCGATCCGGTGCTCGTAGGGGTCGTAGCCGCTGTGCGCGTTGCCGCGCAGCAGGGTCAGCGCCTCCAGCGGGTCCACGCCCCGGGAGACCACGGCCAGGGTGTCGCGGTAGCTGGGGAACAGCCAGTCGGTGGCCCGCAGCGCCGTGGCGGCCGCGATCTGGCAGGCCTCCTGCCCGGTGGAGGAGGGGTAGACGGCGAGGCTGCCCTGCTTGGTGAGGGTGGTGGCCTGCTGGTTGTAGCGGCGTCCGACGACCAGCCGGCGGTACAGCTCGCGCAGCAGCTCGGGATCGGCCTCGGCGAGCGCCTTCGTGCCGAGGACGCGCACCGGCTCCGCGTCCGGGAGCAGGGGTGCGGGGTCGCGGCGGGGGGCGTGGGCGTCCGGTGGCCATGTCTGTGCGGCGGGGTGGTCCAGCACGGTCATGGGGGGCACCTCCAGGGTGGGTGTTGCGGGCAGGAAGGTGCTGCGGGAGGGGGTCGCCCTCCCTACCGATTGTTCGGTCGTTTGATCGAACTGGCTACTGTCCTGCCGAAGTGGTGGACATTCGGCCGGAGGCGCGGTCTGCTGGAGTCAGGACGTCCACAACGGGAGGGTCGGGGGACATGCCCAGTGAACATTTGGCCGGATCCGGCGACGCGCGTCCGGCCCGTGCCAGCGCCCGGCCGCCGCTGCCGCCGCTGACCGCCGGACCGGCGGCGGAGTGGGTGGCCGAGCGGGCCCGCCAGCGCTCGGCCTCGGTGCCGGGCCGGGCGGGGACGGCCCGGCCGGGCGCGGGCGGGGCGGCGGGCCATGCGCCGACCGGGCCGCGCGCCCCCGGCCGCGACCACGCCCCGGAGCAGCCGGTGCCGCAGCCCCCGGCCGGCGAGGGCGGCGAGCAGCGCCCGCTGGACCGGATCGACCGGGCGATCGTGCGGCTGCTGCAGCAGGACGGCCGGGCCTCGGTGCGCTCGGTGGCGGAGCGGGTGCACGTCTCCCGCGCCAACGCCTACGCGCGGATCGCGCGGATGGTGGACGACGGGGTGATCCGCGGGTTCACCGCCCGGGTGGACCACGAGCGGGCCGGGCAGGCCGCGTCCGCGTACATCACCCTGAAGATCGTGCAGAACTCCTGGCGGACGGTGCGCGGGCAGCTGCTGGAGCTGCCGGGGGTGGAGCACATCGCGCTGGTGAGCGGCGAGTTCGATGTGCTGATGCTGGTGCACACGGTCGACAACCGGGCGCTGCGGGAGCTGGTGCTGAACCGGATCCAGAGCATCCCGGAGGTGCTGGGCACGCACACGCTGCTGGTGTTCGACGAGACCGACCGGACGCCGGTGCTGCCGGACTGACCGCTGTGCGGCGGCGTCCCGGTCAGCCCCGGGGGGCGTGCAGGCCGCTGAGGCTGAGCTCGACCACGGCGTCGGCGATCTGCTGCGGCGACCGGCCGTCGGTCTCCGGGCGGTACCACTCCACCAGCGAGTTGACCATGCCGAAGATCAGCCGGGTGGCCAGCCGGGGGTCCACGTCCGAGCGCAGCTCGCCGGAGCGGACGGCGGCCGCCAGCAGCTCGGCCACGTGGTGGTCGAACTCGCGCCGCCGTTGCAGCGCCCACTTCTCCGCGTCGGTGTTGCCGCGCACCCGCAGCAGCAGCGTGACGTAGGGCAGCTCGGCGATCAGCACCTCGGTGGTGCGCCGGACGACGTGCTCCAGCCGGTCGGCGGCGGGGCCCTCGGCGGCGGCGGGCTCGTCCAGGATGGCGAACAGGCCGTCCAGGGCGCGTCCGACGGCCAGGTTGAGCAGCTCCTCCTTGCCCCGGACGTGGTGGTAGATGGACGACTTGCTGATGCCGGCGGCCCGGGAGAGGTCCTCCATGGAGGTGCCGTCGTAGCCGCGCTCGTTGAAGACCTGCACGGTCACGGCGAGCAGCGTCTCGACGGTGTAGCTGTCGCGTCGCTGGCGTGCCGGGTTCTTGTCGACCATGGGCACGAGTATCGCGTACCGCCCCGCGGGGCCCGCAGGCCGGACCTCGTCCGGGCCGGTTGTCGGCCCCGGGTGGTAGTTGTAGCGTTGTAACTGTTGTAGGAGTCGAACTATCAGGGGTGGGACTGCCGATGCCCGAAGCCGTGTCCGAACTCAGCGCCCGACGGCGCTTCCTTGTCCTGGCGATCTGTTGCATGAGCCTGTTCATCGTCGGCCTGGACAACACGATCGTGAACGTCGCGCTGCCCTCGATCCAGCGCGATCTGCACGCCTCGGTCTCCGGGCTGCAGTGGACCATCGACGCCTACACGCTGGTGCTGGCCAGCCTGCTGATGCTGTCCGGCTCCACCGGCGACCGGCTGGGGCGGCGCCGCACCTTCCAGACCGGCCTGGCCCTGTTCACCCTGGGCTCGCTGCTGTGCAGCCTGTCGCCGAGCCTGAGCTGGCTGATAGCCGCCCGGATGATCCAGGCCGTCGGCGGCTCCATGCTGAACCCGGTCGCCATGTCGATCATCACCAACACCTTCACCGACCCCAAGGAGCGCGCCCGCGCCATCGGCGTCTGGGGCGGCACGGTGGGCTTCAGCATGGCGCTGGGCCCGGTGGTCGGCGGCCTGCTGGTGGCCTCGGTCGGCTGGCAGTCGATCTTCTGGATCAACATCCCGGTCGGCCTGGCCGCGCTGGTCCTGGCCGGGCGGTTCGTGCCCGAGTCCAAGGCGGCCCGGGCCCGCCGGATCGACCCGGTCGGCCAGCTGCTGGTCATCCTGCTGCTGGTGTCGCTGACCTACGGCATCATCGAGGCCCCCGGCGCGGGCTGGCTCTCCGGGCAGACGCTGGGCTGCTTCGCGGTCGCCGCGCTGGCCGTGGCCGGGCTGGTCCGGTACGAGTCCCGGCGCGACGAGCCGCTGATCGACCTGCGCTTCTTCCGCAGCGTGCCGTTCTCCGGCGCCACCGTGATCGCCGTCTGCGGCTTCGCCTCGCTGGCCGGCTTCCTCTTCCTGAACACCCTCTACCTGCAGGACGCCCTGCACTACAGCGCGCTGAAGGCCGGGCTCTACACCCTGCCCATGGCGCTGATGACCCTCGTCTTCGCACCGCTGTCCGGGCGGATCGTCGGCTCGCGCGGGCCGCGGCTGCCGTTGGTGGTCGCGGGCGTCTCCATGTCGCTCAGCGGCCTGATGCTCACCGGGCTCAGCCTGACCACCCCGCTGTGGCAGCTGCTGATCGCCTATGTGCTGTTCGGGCTGGGCTTCGGCATGCTGAACGCGCCGATAACCAACACCGCCGTCTCCGGGATGCCCCGCAGCCAGGCCGGGGTGGCCGCCGCGGTGGCCTCCACCAGCCGCCAGGTCGGCCAGTCCCTCGGCGTCGCCGTCATCGGCTCGGTGGTCACCTCGGCCGTGCACGGCTCCACCACCTTCACCGAGGCCAGCCACACCGGCTGGTGGATCACCGTGGGGTGCGGACTCGCCGTGCTGTTCCTCGGTATCCTCACCACTGGCGCCTGGGCCAGGGGGACGGCTGACCGCAACGCCGCCCGGCTCATCCCCGAGGACGTGAGGAAACCGGTCAGCGTATGAACGCCCAGCAGTCCACCGGCACGCAGCCGGACACCGAACGGCCCGCCGCCGCGCACGTGTTCGAGACCATGCGCCGCCTGGTTCTGGAGCAGGAGGACCGCCGCGCCGAGGTCTCCGAGGCCCTCGGTATGAGCTTCATCCGCAGCAAGGCGCTGCGGCGGCTGGTCGACGGTCCGCTGCGGATGAGGGAGCTGACGGTGGGGCTGGCCACCGACAAGCCCTACACCACGCTGATCGTGGACGACCTGGAGCGGCGCGGCCTGGTCCGGCGCAGCGTCGACCCGGGCGACCGGCGCTGCAAGATAGTCACCATCACCGACTCCGGGCGGCAGGCCGCGGAGCTGGCCGAGGCGATCCTGGCCCGGCCCCCGAAGTCGCTGCTGGCGCTGGACGCGGAGGAGCTGACCACCCTGGAGCGCCTGCTGGCCAAGCTGTAGCGCCGGGCGTGGCGCACCGGTGACTGATCCGGTCGGCCCCCTTGAGCCGACCGACCATTCGGTTACTGTGGGTTCCGGCAGTGTCGCCAGGACCCACAAGGAGCTAGAGCCCATGGCCCACGAACTGATCCAACGCCACCAGGCCACCCTGGAGAGCGCCCTTGCGGCCTTCGCCGCCCGCGACCACTGGTCCCCGCACCCCGAGTCCCCCCGCGCCTACGGCGAGCCGGTGTCCGTGGACGCGTTCCAGGGCCGTGAGCTGCTGCTGGACCAGCCCGGCACGGACGGCAGGGTCGGCCCCGGCACCGAGGAGGGCGGCGAGCGCTCCCCCTACGGTCCGGAGCTGGGCGTCGCCTACCCGCACGCCAGCGACCCGGACGCGCTGACCGCC
This sequence comes from Streptacidiphilus sp. PB12-B1b, assembly GCF_014084125.1. NCBI lineage: Bacteria > Bacillati > Actinomycetota > Actinomycetes > Kitasatosporales > Streptomycetaceae > Streptacidiphilus > Streptacidiphilus sp. PB12-B1b. The sequence continues at coordinate 47,658 of NZ_CP048405.1, forward strand.
GCCGCCCGCGCCGCCCAGCCCGCCTGGGCGCAGGCCGGTCCGCTGCTGCGCGCCGCCGTCTGCTGCGAGATCCTGGCCCGGATCAACGCCCGCACCCCGGAGCTGGCCGCGGCCGTCATGCACACCACCGGCCAGGCGTTCGGCATGGCCTTCCAGGCCGGCGGCCCGCACGCCCAGGACCGCGCGCTGGAGGCCGTCGTCTGCGCCTACGCCGAGCAGACCCGGCTGCCCGCCACCGCCCAGTGGACCAAGCCGCAGGGCAAGCGCGATCCGCTGCGGATGGTCAAGGAGTTCGTCCCGGTCCCGCGTGGCGTCGCGCTGCTGATCGGCTGCAACACCTTCCCCACCTGGAACGGCTACCCCGGCCTGTTCGCCTCCCTGGCCACCGGCAACCCGGTCCTGGTCAAGCCGCACCCCCGGGCGGTGCTGCCGCTGGCGCTGACCGTGGAGACCGCCCGCGAGGTGCTGGCCGAGGCCGGGTTCAGCCCGGACCTGGTGCTGCTGGCCGCCGAGCAGCCCGGCGAGGGCCTGGCCAAGACCCTGGCGCTCCACCCGGACGTCCGCATCGTCGACTACACCGGCTCCACCGCCTTCGGCGACTGGCTGGAGGACAACGCCCGCCAGGCCCTGGTCTACACGGAGAAGGCCGGTGTGAACACCATCGTCGTGGACTCCACCGACGACTACCGGGGCATGCTGGGCAATCTGGCCTTCTCGCTCTCGCTCTACAGCGGCCAGATGTGCACCACCCCGCAGAACCTGCTGATCCCGCGCACCGGCATCACCACCGAGGCCGGTCCCAAGAGCTACGACGAGGTCGTCACCGACCTGGCCGATGCCATCGGCCAGCTGCTCGGCGACGACTCCCGGGCGGCGGCGCTGCTGGGCGCGGTGGTCAACCCGGGCGTGCTGGAGCGCGTCGAGCGGGCGGAGAAGGGCGAGTACGGCGAGCCCGCGCTGGCACCACGCGCGGTCGTCTCGGAGGAGTTCCCGCAGGCCGTGATCCGCACCCCGGCGCTGATCCGGCGCGACGCCGCCGACGGCGCCCTGCCCGACGAGTGCTTCGGCCCGATCGCCTTCGCGGTCGCCGTGGACGACACCGCCCAGGCCGTGGAGCTGCTGCGGGAGACCGTGCGCGAGCGCGGCGCGATGACCGCCGCCGGCTACACCACCTCGCCCGAGGTCGAAGCGGCCGTGGTCGACGCCTGCCTGGACGCCGGGGTGTCGCTCTCGCTCAACCTGACCGGCCAGGTCTACGTCAACCAGACGGCGGCCTTCTCGGACCTGCACGGCACCGGCGCCAACCCGGCCGCCAACGCCGCCTACTGCGATGCCGCCTTCGTCGCGTCCCGTTTCCGTACGATCGAGATCCGCCGGCACAACTAGGACCCGCGTCAGGAAAGTGCCAGGAATCACCAACAACGTGTCAAGAGGGCGTATGGATCTTTGACGGTTTGCCCGATGGTTTGGAACGGCAACAGGGCTGAGACTCTAGTGACCCCGTGACCGCCGGCTGCCCCGCAGCCCTGGGCTGGGACCGGGTTCCACGAGGACGGCAGGCACGGTGTTGCCTCTCCGATTGCCGTTCCATCCCACGCAGACCGGAGTCTCGCCCGGCCTCGCCCCGCCGAGGCCCGCGAGCTGATCTATCAGAGGTGATACATGACCGCAGCGATGATGGATCAGTCAGGTCGGCGTATGCCCGCCCCCCGCCGGGTGCGTTTGATGCCGCTGGTGGCGCTCATCTTCTTCAGCGTCTCCGGCGGCGCCTACGGCATCGAAAGCCTCTTCTCGACGTCCGGCCCCGGCATGGGCCTGTTGCTGATCGTCGTCGCTCCGCTCATCTACAGCATTCCGCACGCGCTGGTCTGCGCCGAGCTGGGCACCGCACTGCCGGTCGAGGGCGGCTACTACCACTGGGTCAAGAAGGGCCTGGGCAAGTTCTGGGGCTTCCAGCAGGGCGTGCTGCAGTGGATCTGCAGCTTCGTGGACATGGCCGCCTACCCGGTGATGTTCACCGGCTACCTGCAGAGCCTGGCCGCCTCGGTCGCCCCCGGCAAGCACGTGTTCTTCACCCTGGGGCACTTCCAGTTCGACCTGAACTGGTTCATCTGCCTGGCCGTGATCACCGTGTTCACCCTGATCAACCTGCTGGGCGCGGGCTGGGTCGGCGAGTCCTCGGTGGTCTTCGCGCTGATCTGCCTCACCCCGATGCTGCTGCTCAGCGTCATCGGCATCGTCCACCTGGTCACGCACGGCACCAACCCGGTGGGCTCGCTCACCAGCGCACCCGACCAGTCCACCTGGAACGCCTTCGGCGCCGGGCTGTTCATCGTGATGTGGAACTACTCCGGCTGGGACAGCGTGTCCAACGTCGCCGGGGAGATGGAGAACCCGCGCAAGCACCTGCCCAAGGCGCTGGGCATGGCGGTCGTGCTGATCATGGTCGGCTACCTGCTGCCCTCGCTCGCCTCGCTCGCGGTCGGCAAGGGCGGCCCGGCCGGCTGGGCGAGCTGGGACGACGGCTCGTTCTCCGACGTCGCCAAGCAGCTGGCGGGCCCGTGGCTGCAGATCACCGTGACCATCGGCGGCATGTTCGCCTCGGTGGCGATGTTCTCGGCGCTGCTCGCCTCCAACACCCGGCTGCCGTTCGTGCTGGCCCAGGACGGCTACTTCCCCAAGTGGGTGGCCAAGGAGAGCCGGAACTACCGGATGCCGATCGTGTCGATCATCGGCTCCTCGGTGATCTACGCGCTGTTCTGTCTGAGCAGCTTCTCCAACCTGGTCATCTTCGACGTCTTCCTGACCAACATCGGCATCCTGCTGGAGGTCGCCGCACTGATCGCGCTGCGGATCCGCGAACCCGAGCTGGAGCGGCCGTACCGCATCCCCGGCGGCTGGTGGTCCGTCTCGGTGATCGTGCTCTGCCTGCTCAGCGTCTGCGGCTGGGCCGCGTACCAGCAGGCCAGCGGCGACGGCGGCGGCCAGGCGGTGCGCTACTGCCTCTACATCGTCGGCGCCTCGGTGCTGCTCTACTTCCCCCTGGAGTGGTGGCGCAGCGCCAAGGCCCGGCGCGACCCGTCGCTCGACATGAGCCCCGGCAGCGAGGGCTACGCCCGCTGGCTGGCCGGCGCCATCAACCACGGCGGCGTCTCCGCCGCCCCGGCGCCGGACGAGGCCCCCGTCTCCGCCTGACGCCCGCCGCCCCGCCCTGGAAAGGCCGCACGGACACTCCGTGCGGCCTTTTCTGTGCCGTCGCTGTGCGCCGCGGGCACGCTTTTCGGCTGTCATATACGAAGGGCTTCGGTTACGCCTTTTACATCTTGTAGGTGGCCGAGCGGGCCCTTTGTGACGCAGGGTGAGCAGTGATGCGGATCACGTCGTTAATCTCGCCGACACATAACGATTCCGCCGTCGAAGCTGGTCAGAGCCTATGGAATTCGAAGATCACACGCTTAATCTCTGACCCAATCCAGGTACTCCCGATCCCCGCGTTCCCGCCATGCGACAGGTATCGCTGGAAAGGACCGCACAGCTCCCGCGCGCTCTGCAGAAAGGCATATCCCCCCTCATGACGGGCTCCAGTTCCTTCGATCTCGCGCGGTTCGCCAACCGCACCCGCGCCCACTCGGCCGCAGCCGCCATGAGTCGCCGCTCGCTGCTGCGCGGCGCGGCCGCCGGCGGCCTGGCCGCAGCCGGCGCCGGAGCACTGACCGCCTGCGGAGTGCAGGGCCACGTCGTCCCGCTGGGGGCCGCGGACATCGGCGAATCCGCGAAGGACTACTCCGCCACGGAGAAGAAGGTCGTCTGGGCGACCTGGCCGCAGTACATCGACGTCAGCGCGAAGAATCCGAGCGACCACCCCACACTCGACCAGTTCGAGAAGCAGACCGGCATCAAGGTCACCTACCTCGAGGTCATCAACGACAACAACGACTGGTACACCAAGATCGACCCGTACCTGGTCAAGGGGATCGACACCGGCTACGACGTGATGGTCGTCAGCGACTACATGATCGCCAAGTACAAGGCGTACGACTACATCCAGGAACTCGACCTGGCGAACATGCCCAACCACGCCAAGCTGCTGCCGAGCGTCCTGCGCGACCCGGCCGACCCCGGCCGCCGCTTCTCGGTGCCGTGGGCCTACGGCTACACCACCATCGCCTACAACAAGGACCTGGTGCGGCAGCCGATCACCTCCATCGCCGAGATCTTCACCCGCGCCGACCTGCGCGGAAAGGTCTCGCTGTTCAGCGAGATGGAGGACACCATGGGGCTGGCGCTGCTTGCCAACGGCTTCGACCCGGAGAAGTTCACCGACGCCCAGTTCAACCAGGCCCTGGAGTACGTGCGCCGGGCCAAGGACTCCGGCCAGGTCCGGGCCTTCACCGGCAACGACTACCTGAGCGACTTCCAGCAGGGCAACACCGCCGTCACCATGGCCTACTCCGGCGACGTCGCCCAGCTCGGCGTGGCCAAGCTGGTCACCGTGGACCTCCCCAAGGAGGGCCTGCTGTCCTGGTCCGACAACTGCGTGATCCCCAACTACGCGCGGCACAAGGCCAACGCCGAGAAGCTGATGAACTTCTACCTGGAACCGGACATCGCCGCCCAGCTGGACGACTACATCGACTACATCCCCTCGGTGCAGGGCGCGGTCGCGGCGCTCCAGCAGCTGGACTCCACCGCCGCCGCCGTCCCGCTGATCGTCCCCACCCCGGCGATGGACGCCGCCTCGCACGGTTTCATGGCGCTCACCATCGCCCAACTGGACGACTACACCAGTCGGTTCCAGCAGGTCACCGGCCAGTAGTCCCGCCTCCGCAGCGTTCCCCAGCGAAAGCAGAACCTCGATGAGCAGCAATGACGTACTCGGCCGGACCGAGGGCGGGGATCTCCGCCTGGCCGGCCTCACCAAGCGCTTCGGCTCCTTCAAGGCCGTCGACAACCTCGACCTGGTCATCCCGCAAGGGTCCTTCTTCGCCCTGCTCGGCGCCTCCGGCTGCGGCAAGACCACCACTCTGCGCATGGTCTCCGGCCTGGAGGAGCCCACCGCCGGGCAGATCTTCCTCGGCGACCACGAGGTCACCGACACCAAGCCGTACCGCCGCCCGGTGAACACCGTCTTCCAGAACTACGCGCTCTTCCCGCACCTCGACATCTTCGAGAACGTCGCCTTCGGCCTGCGCCGGCGCGGCTTCAAGAGCGTCAAGCCGCAGGTCGAGGCCATGCTCGAACTGGTCGAGCTGGGCCACCTGGCCAAGCGCAAGCCCACTCAGCTCTCCGGCGGCCAGCAGCAGCGCATCGCGCTCGCCCGCGCGCTGATCAACCAGCCGCAGGTGCTGCTGCTGGACGAGCCGCTGGGCGCGCTGGACCTCAAGCTGCGCCGGCAGATGCAGATCGAGCTCAAGCGCATCCAGACCGAGGTCGGCCTGACCTTCGTCCACGTCACGCACGACCAGGAGGAGGCCATGACCATGGCCGACACCATCGCGGTGATGAACCAGGGCCGGATCGAGCAGATGGGCTCCCCCGCCGAGCTGTACGAGAACCCGCAGACCACCTTCGTCGCCAACTTCCTCGGCCAGTCCAATCTGATCCCCGGCGTGGTCGAGGGCGTCGCCGATGGCGTGGTCACGGTCACCGCCCACGGCCGCCGGCTCACCCTGGACGCCGCGCGCTGCCGCGCCACCTCCGGCCCGGTCATCCTCGGCGTGCGCCCCGAGAAGGTGCAGCTGGCCGAGGCCGAGGACGACGTCCCCTCCGGCTTCAACGCGCTCAGCGGCACCGTCTCCGACGCCTCCTTCATCGGCGTCTCCACCCAGTACCTGGTGCGGCTCCCCTCCGGCGAGGAGCTGGCGGTCTTCGAGCAGAACACCGGACGCCCCATCCACCGCCCCGGCAGCGAGGTCGTCGTCCACTGGGATCCGAGCCAGGGCTTCGGCCTCGACGGCGCCCAGGACATCGACGCGGGCGCGGCCGTGGACGAGGAGGGCGCCGCGTGACCACGCTGACCACCCCCACCGCCCGGCCGCCCGCCGCCGAGCCGCCCGAGGACCGCAGGGCCCGCCGCAACTGGACCCCGTGGATCCTGCTGCTGCCCGGCCTGCTGTGGCTGATCGTCTTCTTCCTGGTGCCGATCCTCACCTCGGTCTCCGCCTCGGTGCAGACCGGCAACTTCGACGACGGCTTCAAGGTCACCTGGGACTGGGGCAACTACGCCACCGCGATCACCGACTACGGCACCCAGTACCTGCACTCGGGGATCTACTCCGTCCTCACCACCGTCTTCTGCCTGGCCCTGGGCTACCCCGCCGCGTACTTCATCGCCTTCAAGGGCGGCACGTACAAGTCGCTGCTGATGGCCCTGGTGATCGTGCCGTCCTTCACCAGCTTCCTGATCCGCACCATCGCCTGGAAGACGATCCTCGCCGACAACGGCACCGTCGTGCACGTCCTCGACCACGCCGGGGTGCTGCACATCACCAGCGCGCTCGGCTGGACCGTCGGCAACCACGTGCTGGCCAGCCCGGCCGCGGTGGTCTGCGGCATGGTCTACAACTTCCTGCCGTTCACCATCCTGCCGCTCTACACGTCGCTGGAGAAGATCGACCCCCGGCTGCACGAGGCCGGCCAGGACCTGTACTGCAACGCCTTCACCACCTGGCGCCGAATCACCCTGCCGCTGTCCATGCCCGGCGTCATCGGCGGCACCCTGCTGACGTTCATTCCCGCCGTCGGCGATTACATCAACGCGCAGCTGCTGGGCAACCCCAACACCAACGTCGTCGGCCAGAAGATCGAGGACCTGTTCCTGCGCGACACCCAGGGCTACCCGGTCGGCTCGGCGATCTCGGTCGTGATGATGGTCGCCACGCTCGTCCTGGTCATGACCTACATCCGCAAGGCCGGCACGGAGGACCTGATCTGATGGCCACGCTCACCGCCGCCCCCGCCAGGACCACCGCGACCGAGCCGCCGGTACGCCGACGCTCCCCGCTCGCCTGGGCCCGCGAGCGCATCCTGCTCGTCGTCACCGTCCTGATCTTCGTCTTCATGCTCGCCCCGAACGCCGTCATCCTGTGGATGTCGTTCAACAAGCCGGTCGGCAAGTTCGACTACACCTGGAACAAGTTCTCGCTCAGCGCCTGGAAGAACCCCTGCGCCAGCAACGAGATGTGCCACAGCCTGGGCCTGTCCCTGCAGATCGGCGTGGTCGCCACCATCGGCGCCACCATCCTCGGGACGATGATCGCCTTCGCCATGGTCCGGCACCGCTTCCGGGCCCGCTCCGGCATCAACGCCCTGCTGTTCCTGCCGATGGCCGCCCCCGAGGTGGTCATGGGCGCCACCCTGACCGCGCTGTTCTTCAACACCGTCGGCCCGGGCGCGCTGGGCTTCTGGACCATCACCATCGCCCATGTGATGTTCTGCCTCAGCTACGTCGTCGTCACCGTCAAGTCCCGGCTCGCGGGCATGGATCCGACCCTGGAACGCGCGGCGCAGGACCTCTACGCCACCCCGTTCCAGACCTTCATGAAGGTCACCCTGCCGCTGGTGGCGCCCGGCATCGCCGCCGCCGCGCTGCTCTCCTTCGCCCTGTCCATCGACGACTACATCATCACCGTCTTCACCGCGGGCAACCTGGAGACGTTCCCGATGTACATCTACGGCTCGGTCCAGCGCTCCTACCCGGCGCAGATCGACGTCATCGGCTCGCTGATGCTGCTGGGCACCATGGCGATCATCGCCTTCTCGCAGATCCTCGGGCGGGCCCGCACCGCCCGCAGGTAGCGGCGCAGGCCGGACGGGTGCGGGCGACGGGTGTGGGCGACGGGCGCGGGCGACGGGTGTGGGCGCGCTCCGAGCGGGCGCGCCTACGCTTGCCTGGTGAACGACACGGACTCGCCCACCGCCCGCTGGCGGCAGCTCGCCCCGGAGAGCGTGCTGCTCGACGGCTTCCACGCGCTCAAGCACGCGCTGCGCTTCGGCACGGACATCCGCGCGGTGCTCACCAGCGACCGGGCGGCGGTGGCGGAACTCGCCGGGCAGCTGGCGGACGACGTCGCGGCCCGGGTCGACGCCCTCGCGGTGGAGATCCCGGCGGCGGCGCTGCGCGAGCTGGTGCCGCGGGTCCACCCCACCGGCGTCGTCGCGCTCGCCGCCCGCCCGGCCCGCGCCGCCAACCTCGCCCGGCTGGCGCGGCAGCCGCGCCGTGCCCCGGTCGTCCTGCTGGACAACCCGCGCAACCTCGGCAACGTCGGCGCGGTGGTCCGGCTCGCCGCCGGTTTCGGCGCGACCGGCGTCGCCACCACCGGCGACACCGACCCCTGGCATCCGACCGTGGTCCGCGCCGGAGCCGGACTCCACTTCGCCACGGCGGTCGAGCAGGTGACGCTTGATCAGCTTTCGTCGGGGCCGCTGTACGCGCTCGACCCGGAGGGCGAGGACATCCGCGGGCTCACCTTCCCGGACGCGGCGGTCCTCGCCTTCGGCTCGGAACGCCACGGCATCTCCCCCGAACTCCGCGCCCGCGCGGACCACTTGGTCGCCATCCCGATGCAACCCCAGGTCTCCAGCTTCAACCTGGCCACCAGCGTCGGCATGGGCCTCTTCCACTGGATGTCCCGCCGGGAGGCCTGACCCCCGGCGGGTCGTCGGCGTCAGGCCGGAGAGATCCCCAACTCCCTGAGCAGTCCGGCGATTTCAAGGGTGGTTCCGTGCACCCTCGCCTCCCCGATGGTCAACGTCACCAGGCCGGCCGACGCGGTCGGCACCGCGGCGGGGGTCTCCGGCTCGCGCCGTGCGGTGAGGCGTCGGACGACGTCCACGAACCGGATCGATCCGCAGGGGCGGATGCCCTTGCTGCCGCGGATGCCGACCCGGCGGAGCTCCGGGCAGCGGACGTACGGGCCGAACGGCGGCCCGCTGTCCTCCTCCCTGTTCGGGAGGCACACGTCCGTCCGGCCGTGCAGGCAGTGGATCGTCCCGTCGGACAGCACCCGGAAGTCCCCGTCCTCGATCCCCTCGATGCGGGTGACCACCTCCACGGGTTGGCCGATGGCCTCGGCGAAGGTCTCGGCCATCCGCTGCCGCTGCTCGCCGAGATCGGCGTCGCCCCGGCGGAGCGAGGGCAGCAGCTCGGCGGTGACCCACTGCTGGAAGGGCTTGGCGTTGGGCTTCCGGGAACGCATGATCAGCGTGTAGAGCCCGCTCTCGTTGACCAGGCTGAGTACCGGGTTGCCTCGGCGGGATCCATTCCCACCTGCGCTGATGTCATTAGGGTGAGTTGAACTCAACCTAATGGTGCTCGTATTCAGGGTGCGGAGTTCGTGCGGCTCAACGATCTTGCCGATGTGGCCGGAGTGCTCCCGTCCCAGGATCCGGCAGACATCGGCCGTCGAGAACCACGGCTCGCCGTCGATCAGGACGACGCGGATCGGCTGCCCGGTGACCGGGAAGGCCGAGTGGGTCAGGGTGGGTTGTTCGGTGTGCGGCATGACGTCCCTCTCGGGTTGGTGGTGCGGACGTCCTGCTCAACCCGGTTAGTCACACCGGGGTCACCCGTTCGGCGCAGTTATTTGTTTGTATGCGGTGTGTACTCGGCTGGCGCGCGCCGGGGGTGGCGCGAGGACGTGCCCCGCGCCACCCGTACCGCTACGCCGTGCGCTTCGCTCCGCCGCCGGTGACCAGCGACGCGCCCGCCGCGATCAGGCAGGCGGCCAGGGCGAACCAGAAGGCGACCGCGAGGCCGTCCTGGAACGGGCCGGTCACCAGGTGCGGGAAGAAGCTGCGGCCGGTCAGGTAGGACGCCTTGTCCGCGGGCAGCTGGTGCAGCACCTGCGGTCCCAGCAGCTGCTTCATCGGGTTGTAGCCGAGGAAGCAGGCGAACAGCACGGCCAGCGGGGGCAGGTGCGAGATCTGCTGGGCTGCCGCGCTCGGCACGCCCTGCGCGGTCAGTCCGCCGTACATGGCGCTCGGCAGGTGGGCCGACAGGCCCAGCACGATCAGGCTGAAGAAGACGCCGATGGAGAGCACCATGGCGGTGTTCTGGAAGGTCGCGGTCATCCCCGCGCCCACGCCGCGCTGCTGCGGCGGCAGCGAGTTCATGATCTGCACGCGGTTGGGGGAGGCGAACAGCCCGGCACCCACGCCGTTCAGCACCAGGATCAGCGCGAAGGCCCAGTAGGGGAAGTCCACCGGCAGGATCATCAGCAGGCCGAAGCTGAGCGCGTTCATCAGGGCTCCGGCGACGGTGAACACCCGGGAGCCGAAGCGGTCCGAGAGCATCCCGGAGAGCGGCGCGGCGACCAGCAGGCCCACGGTCAGCGGGATCATGTAGATGCCGGCCCACAGCGGCGTCTGCTCGAAGCTGTAGCCGTGCAGCGGCAGCCAGATGCCCTGCAGCCAGATGATCAGGATGAACTGGAGCCCGCCTCGGCCGAGCGCGGCCAGCAGGCTGGCCAGGTTGCCCGCGGTGAACGCCTTGATCTTGAACAGCGAGAGGTGGAACAGCGGTTCGGCGACCCGGGTCTCGATCCAGCAGAACAGCAGCAGGACGGCCACGCCGCCGATCATCGCGGTGAGCACCCACGGGTTGCCCCAGCCGGTGCTGCTCTTGCCGTAGGGCTGGATGCCGTAGGTAATGCCGACCAGGACCGAGATCAGGCCGACGGCGAAGGTGAGGTTGCCCCACCAGTCCATCCGGGCCGGACGGCGCTCGCTGGTGTCCTTGAGCTTGAGGTAGGCCCAGACCGTGCCGAAGAGGCTGACCGGGACGGACACCAGGAAGATCCAGCGCCAGCCGACCGGTCCCAGCACGCCGCCGAGCATCAGGCCGATGAAGGAGCCGGAGATGCCCGCGATGACGTTGATGCCGAGCGCGGTGCCGCGCTGGTTGGCGGGGAAGGCGTCGGTGAGGATGGCGGTGGAGTTGGCGAAGATCAGCGCGCCGCCGATGCCCTGCACCACGCGCCAGCCGATCAGCCACAGGGCGGCCTGGGAGCCGTGGCCGAAGGTGAGCGACAGCATGATCGAGCACACCGTGAACACGGCGAAGCCCATGTTGTACATCCGGACCCGGCCGAACATGTCGCCGAGCCTGCCGAAGGAGACCACCAGGACGGCGGTGACCACCATGAAGCCCATCATCATCCACAGCAGATAGCTGGTGTTCTGCGGATCGAGCGGGTTGAGCCGGATGCCGTCGAAGATGTTGGGCAGTGCGATCAGCACGATCGACTGGTTGATCATCACCATCAGCATGCCGATGGTGGTGTTGGAGAGGGCGATCCACTTGTAGTGCGGTCCGTGCGGACTGTGGTGGGTCAGTGGATCAGATGATGCGGGCGGTGCGGATATGGGTGGTTGTGCGGTGTCGCCAGCCATGGAGAAGCCTCACTTGAGTGGTTGCTACCTACAACGATCTCAGGAGTGAGGGGGATTGTCACCCAGTCGCCGCAGTCACCTGGTCCGACCTCCGCAGCCGCCTGCCGCAACCACCTGCCGCAGTCGCCTGCCGCAGTCGCCCGGCCGGGCGCGGCACCGGACGGGGTGCCGCGCCCGGCCGGTGCCGGTTGCCGGGTCAGGCCCGGGCGTACTGCGGGGCCGGGGGTACGGTCGCGCCCAGCTCGCGGGCGGCGTGGCGCGGCCAGTACGGGTCGCGCAGCAGCTGGCGGCCGAGGAGCACGGCGTCGGCGTGGCCGTCGGCCAGGATGGACTGGGCCTGGTTCGGCTCGGTGATCAGGCCGACGGCCGCGGTGGGCAGGCCGGTCTGCTCGCGTACGGCGGCGGCGAAGCGGACCTGGTAGCCGGGGGCGACCGGGATGGCGGCGTCCGGGACGTTGCCGCCGGTGGAGACGTCGAGCAGGTCGACCCCGTGGGTCTGCAGCTCCTTGGCGAGGCGGACGGTGTCCTCGCCGGTCCAGCCCTGCCGGGCGTCGTCGGCGTCCCCGGCGAGCCAGTCGGTGGCGGAGGTGCGGAAGAACAGCGGCAGTTCCTCGGGCCAGACGGCGCGGACGGCGTCCACCACCTCCAGCGCGAAGCGCATCCGGTTCTCCAGCGAGCCGCCGTAGCCGTCGGTGCGGGTGTTGGAGTAGGGGGAGAGGAACTCGTGGACCAGGTAGCCGTGCGCGCCGTGGATCTCGGCGACCTTGAATCCGGCTGCCAGGGCCCGACGGGCGGCGTCGGCGAACTGCTGGACGATGCCCGCGATCTCCTCGGTGGTCAGCTCGGCGGGCAGCAGGTAGCCCTCGTTGAAGGGCAGCGCGCTGGGGGCGACCGGCGTCCAGCCCTTGCCGTCGGGCGGCAGGGCCGCGCCGCCGGACCAGGGGCTGTCGGTGGACGCCTTGCGTCCGGCGTGGGCCAGCTGGATGCCCGGCACGGCGCCCTGGGCGGTGAGGAAGGCGGTGGTCCGGCGGAAGGCGTCGGCCTGGTGGTCGTTCCAGATGCCCAGGTCGTAGGGGCTGATCCGGCCCTCGGGGCTGATGGCGGTGGCCTCGGTGAGGATCAGCCCGGCGCCGCCGGTGGCGCGGGAGGCCAGGTGCTGGAAGTGCCAGTCATTGGGGGCGCCGGTGTCGGGCCCCTCGGAGGCAGCCGAGTACTGGCACATGGGCGCCATCCAGACGCGGTTGGGGATGGTCAGTCCACGCAGGGTGAGCGGCTCGAACAGGATGCTCATGGAGTCCTCGTCAGGGGAGAGGGGCTGCTTCCGCAGCCCATAGTAGGCAGCGTAAGCAATAGTTGCAAATGCATGTGTATTGGCGGGGGCAGGAGGGAAATGCGGTCGGGGGAGACTGGCGTTGACGTCGGCGTCAAGGTCTAGCGTCGGCACCGCACAGCGGCGAACCGGAACGGCGGGAGAGCGGGATGCGCATCGGCGAACTCGCGGAGCGCGCGGGCACCACCACGCGCACGCTGCGGTACTACGAATCGCGCGGACTGCTCCCGGCCCGCCGGGCGGGCAACGGCTACCGCGCCTACGGCGAGGAGGATCTGCGGCTGCTGCGGCAGATCCGGCTGCTCCAGGACTTCGGCTTCGACCTGGAGGAGACCCGCCCCTTCGTCGAGTGCCTGCGGGCCGGGCACCCCACCGGGGACTCCTGCCCGGCCTCGCTGGAGGTCTACCGGCGCAAGCTGGCCGAGCTGGACGCGTGCATCGACCGGCTGCAGGCCGTGCGGGCGCAGGTCGGCGCGCAGCTGGCGCGGGCCCGGCTGGAGGCGCAGGCCGGGCAGCCGGAGCCGCCGGTGTGCGAGCTGACCTCGGGCACCGTGCCCGAGGACCGATGACGACGACAGGACGGTGGGGAACATGGCGCAGATCGAGGGCGTGCTCGCGGTGACGGACGCGAGCTTCGCGGACGAGGTGCTGGCCGCGCAGGGGCCGGTGCTGGTGGAGTTCACGGCCGACTGGTGCGCACCGTGCCGGATGATCGCACCGGTGCTGGCCGAGGTCGCCCAGGAGCAGGCAGGTCGGCTGAAAGTGGTCACGCTGGATGTGGACGCCAACCCCGTCGTCCAGGCGGCGTACGGGGTGCTGTCGATGCCGACGCTGATGGTGTTCCGGGCCGGCGAGCCGGTGAAGTCGCTGGTCGGGGCCCGTCCCAAGCGCCGGCTGGTGCAGGAGTTGACCGACGTGGTGTGAGGGCCGCTGGTGCCGGAGGTACCGGGGTGGTGTGCGGGGTGCGCACGGTAGCGCGTCGGTCTGGCGCGCGCCCCACTCTTCCTCTTATTAGTCCGATCGGGAGCTCCGTCGTGACACGCTGCTGGGCGGTAGGAGCACTGTGTGCTGATACGACGGGAGACGACGCCGAAACGTGTCTATCGGAAGCGCTCTCAATCGACATGGCCGATCACGTGGTCGGCAGGAGACGGCCGCGCCGCCGGAGCCCCCGCCGGGGCTGACGGCGGAGGCGTCCGAGGCCGGGTCGCAGCCGGACGCGGCCCCCGGGCCGCTGCCGGGGCCGCCGCCCGGTGCCGGTGCCGGTGCCGCTGCGGGTTCCGCCACCGGCACCGACGACCCGGCCCGGGGCCGGGCCCCGCAGGCCCCGGCGCAGGCTCCGCCGTACGCCCCGCCCCCGGCACCGGCCCCGCCGACGGCTCCGCCGTACGCCCCGCCGCCCGCGCCGCAGGCCGCACCGGGGATCGTGGTGCCGCCGCTCCCGGACCATCTGCCGGTGCCCGTCCGCCAGGTCTACACCCCGATGATCACCAACGCGCCGGGGCTGAACTGGGTCGGCCCCGGCGACGCCTGGACCAGGGCCTGGGCGCAGCCGCAGTCCGCCGCGCCCCCGCAGCAGCCTCCGGCCGCCGCGCCCGGCGCGCCCGCCGCGCCCGGCGCGCCCGGTGCCGTCCCGTCGGCCGGGGCACCGCCGCATCCGCAGCTGTTCCCGCCGCTGCCGCCGCTGCTGAGCCCGGAGACGGCGGTCGCGGTCCTGCCGCTGGCGGCCTCGGCCAGGAGCACCGAGCCGGACATCGTGCTGGTGCAGCGGCTGCTGGCGGCGGTGGAGCCGGTCGCCGACCGGGCCGTGGCGCACTTCTACGCGGTGCTCTTCGTCCGCAGTCCCGAGCTGCGGGCGCTGTTCCCGGCCGCCATGGACCTCCAGCGGGACCGGCTGTTCCGGGCGCTGCTGGCGGCGGCCCGGGCCGCCGAGGACCCGGTCGCGCTGAAGGCCCTGATCGAGCCGCTGGCCCGGGGCCACCGCAAGTACGGCGTGCGCAGCGAGCACTACGCCCCGGTCGGGGCGGCGCTGCTGGCCGCCCTGGCGCACTTCGGCGGCAGCGCCTGGAACCGGCATGCCGAGGCCGCGATGGGCAGGGTCTACGGCGCGGTCTCGCAGCTGATGATCGACGCGGCGGAGCAGGACGCCGTGGCCTCGCCGCCCTGGTGGCAGGCGGAGGTGGTCGAGGTGCAGTCGCTGACCGGGGACATCTCGCAGGTCACCGTGCGCACCGACCAGCCCTACCCGTTCCGGGCCGGCCAGTACGCCACGCTGGAGGTGCCCCTGTGGCCGCGCGTCTGGCGGCCCTACTCGATGGCCAACGCGCCGCGCCCGGACGGGCTGCTGACCTTCCAGGTGAAGGCCGTGCCCGCAGGCTGGGTCAGCAACGCCCTGGTCCGCCGGACCGCCCCGGGGACGTGCTGCGCCTCGGTCCGGCCGCCGGGACGATGGCGCTGCGGTCCGGCAGCCGGGCTCCGCTGCTGATGGTCGGCGGCGGCACCGGGATCTCGCCGATCCTGTCGCTGGTGCAGGAGATGGCGACGCTGCCGAAGGCGCAGTGCCGCTCGGTGGAGGTCTTCTACGGCGCCCGGAACGAGGCCGAGCTGTACGCCCGGGGGGCTCTGGTCGAGCTGGCGAAACGTCACTCCTGGCTGACCGTGCGCACCGCCGTGTTGGAGGGGCCGACCGAGGGGCTGCGCGGCGCGCTGCCCGACGTCGTCGCCGCTCAGGGGCCGTGGGACGAGTACGAGGCGTACATCAGCGGGCCGCCCGCAATGGTGCGGCGCGGCGTCCGGGCGCTGTACGCGGTCGGCGTCGCCAAGGACCGCATCCAGCACGACCTGGGGGACGAGGCGCTGGGCTGAGGGGACGCGGCGCGGGAGCGCGGGTCCGGCCGGGCCGGGGTCAGCCGCCGAGGTCGTCCGCCAGCAGGGCCCGGATGCCCTCGATGTTGTTGGCCAGGTAGGCCCGCAGGGAGGGTGGCACCACGTTGACCGAGGTCACCCCTTCGCGGGTGAACGGCAGCCGGACCACCTCGTACTCGCCGTTCGGCTCGTCCACCTCGGGGCCGTGGCGCTGGGAGAGGTCCATCGACTCCAGGCGGCACACGAAGAAGTGCTGCACCTTGACGCCGTGCGGATGCGCCGGGTCGCCGTTGTCGTGGTGGGTGTAGGAGACGGTGTCGACGAAGGCGGGGACCGGGTTGGTCGCCTTGCCGCCGAGCTCCTCGGAGAGCTCCCGGTGCAGGCCGTCCAGGACGGTCGGGTCGGTCGGTTCGACGCCGCCGCCGGGGGTGATCCAGTACGGGTGCCGCCCGGGCTTGGTCCGCTTGATCAGGATGATCGAGGTGCCGTCCGGCGTGGGGTCCAGCAGGATGGCACGGGCAGTGCGCTTGACCACAGGGCGGTCACCAGGACCCATGGGCTTCCTCCGTGCGTGATGCTTGCAGGGAGTGTGCCGCATGGGGCCCCCGGTGAAACTCGTACGCCCGAGCGACCGGAGCCTGGTGCTCAGTCCTTGTCGGGGAAGAGCATGTGCAGGGCCCAGGCCACCACGCTGATGATCAGCGAGCCGAGCAGGGCCGCCACGAAGCCGTCCACGTGGAAGTTCAGGTGGAGCTTGCCGGACGCCCAGGAGGTCAGCCACAGCATCAGCGCGTTGATCACAAAGGTGATCAGCCCCAGCGTCAGGATGAACAGCGGCAGCGAGAACAGCTTCACGATCGGCTTGATGGCGAAGTTCACCAGGCCGAAGATGAGCGCCACCAGCACCACGGTGAGCGCTTTGTGCTCCCAGTCGCCCGACGTCAGGGTGATTCCCTTGACGATCCAGGCGGCCACCCAGATGGCTACCGCATTGATGAGGGTCTTGCCGACAAATCGAAGCATGGCGTGATCGTCGCAGGCGCGCGGGGTCCAGCGGAAGTATCCACGGGTGCCGCTGCGCACCTTGTTACCGGGATGATTCACAGAGCCTGGTTCAATACGGGACTGGTGCCGTATCCCGATGCCGATCACAGGGAAGTGGATTCCGATGCAGGTATTCCGGTTGGACGACCTGGACGCCGAGCGCGCCGCCAACGAGGGCGCGTACCTGCGCTTCATCAACGAGCGCAACATGTCCGTCGGCCTGTACGCCCTCGACCAGGGCGCCCAGGACCCGCAGCAGCCGCACGGCCAGGACGAGGTCTACCTCGTCGTCAGCGGGCGTGCGTCCATCACCGTCGGCGAGGAGACCACCATGGTGGCGCGCGGCAGTGTCGTCTACGTCCCGGCCGGGGTCGGCCACCGCTTCCACCACATCTCCGAGGACCTCCGCGTCCTCGTCGTCTTCTCACCCCCGGAGCGCTGACCGCCATGACCGCCACCACCGCCGTCCCCTTCCGTGAACGGCTCTGGGCGGCGGGCGACGCTGTCTACCGCGAGATCCTGGATCACCCCTTCCTGCGCGGCCTGACCGACGGCAGCCTGCCGCACGCCGCCTTCCGCCACTTCGTCGTCCAGGACTCGCACTACCTGCGCGACTACGCCCGGGCGCTGGCGGTCTGCGCGGCCAAGGCGCCCACCGAGGAGGACGTCCGCGCCTTCGCCGCCGACGCGGCCGGCGCGCTCGCCGCCGAGCAGGACATGCACGCCGAGTTCCTGGCGGAGCTGGGCCCGGACCGGGGCGCGCAGGACGGCGTGCTGCCGACCACCCGCGCCTACACCAGCTACCTGCTGGCCACGGCCTACGGCGGGTCCTTCGCCGAGGGCCTGGCCGCCGTGCTGCCCTGCTACTGGATCTACGCCCGCGTCGGCGAGGCCCTGCTGGCGGCGTCCTCCCCCGATCCGCTCTACGCCCGCTGGATCGCCACCTACGCGGACGAGGAGTTCCAGACCGTGGTCCGCCGGGTGCTGGAGCTGGCCGACCGGATCGGCGCGGAGCTGTCGGAGGCCGAACAGCGGCGCGCGGTCGAGCACTTCGCCACCACCGCGCGCTACGAATGGATGTTCTGGGACGCCGCCTGGCGCGGCGAGTCCTGGCCGGTCTGAGGCCCGGCTGATCAGGGTCTTATCCGGGTCATCTCAGGGGCGTACCCCCTCCGCGGGGCAGCGCGGCCGCCGTACGATCGACCCATCAGCACCAGTGGAGGGCCGGCGGCCCCGAGGCCCCGGGAAACCCCGTGGGGGAGGACGGACATCATGACGGAGATCTGGAAGACCCTGCCCGGCTGGATCCGGTACATCGTGGTGCCCATCATCGCGCTGATCGTCGCCTGGGCGATCGTCTCGGCGGTCATCGGCGCGATCTTCGGGCTGATGTGGTTCATCTTCGGCTGGGTCATCAAGGCGCTGGTGATCGTCGCCCTGGGCGCGGTGGTCGTGATCCTGGTGAAGAAGGCCTCGCGCTAGCGCCGACGCGCTGGAAGGGCCCGGTCGAGCCGGGCCGGGCGCCCGCACCCGGTGAGGGGTGCGGGCGCCCCGTGCTTCAGTCGGACCACGCCGTCAGTCGGACTGCACCGGGATCTGCTCCACCCTGGGCGCCGAGCCGTTGGGCGGGGCCGGCAGGGTGGGGGCCGCCTGGTCGTCCTTCATCTGGTTCAGCAGCTGCCGGGCCAGGCCGAGCCCGGTACCGCCCATGGTCAGCGCCTTGGCGAACATCTCGCCCATGCCCTCGGCGCCGTTGAGCAGCACCATGTGCTCCACACTGCCGAAGGCCGACGCGCCCGCCCGGACGATCTCCGGCCAGTTCTCGGCCAACTGCTGCGCCACGACCGCTTCCTGGTTCTCGGCCAGGGCCGCTGCCCGGGCCTTGATCGCCTCGGCCTCGGCCAGGCCCAGCGCCTTCGCCGCCGCGGCCTCGGCCAGACCGCGGGCCTGTACCGACTCGGCTTCGGCCAGCCCGCGCGCCCGGGCGGCGGCGGCCTCGGCCTCACCGGTCGCCCGCAACTCCCCGGAGACGGCCTGGGCGTGGGCCTTGGTCGCCTCCGCCGCCGCCAGCGCGGCGATCTTCACCTGGTTGGCGTCGGCGACCGCCCGCAGCTCGGTCTCCTGCGCCTGGGCCTGCGCCGCCGAGATCCGCGCGTCACGCTCGGCCTCGGCGATGGTGCGGGTCTGGTAGGCGGCGGCGTCCGCCGGCTTGCGGACGTCGATCTGCAGCTGCTGTTCGCGGCGCTGCGCCTCCAGCTCGGCGACCCTGGTCTCCTGGACGACGACCTCCTGCCGGGCGGCGGCCTCCGCGAGCGGGCCCGCCTGCTTGGCCTCGGCCTGGGCCTTCTCCCTCTCGGCACGGTAACCGGACTGCAGGATCTCGCTGTTGCGGGTGGACTCGGCCTTGCGGGCCGCCGCCTCCTGCTCGGCGTGGGTCGCCGCCCGGTCGGCCTCCGCCTGCGCGATGCGGGCGTCCCGGTGGACGGCCGCCGCGTGCGGGGCGGCGAGGTTCTTGATGTAGCCGGTCGGGTCGAGGATCTCCTGGATCTGCAGCGAGTCGATGATCAGACCCAGCTTCTCCATCTCCGAGCCGGAGGCCGCCCGGGTCTCCCCGGTCAGCCGTTCGCGGTCGCGGATCATGTCCTCGACGGTCAGGCTGCCGACGATGGAGCGCAGGTGCCCGGCGAAGACGTTGTGCACCCGGCTGCCCATCATCTTCTGCTGGTCCAGGAACCGCCGGGCGGCGTTGGCTATGGACGCGTGGTCGTCACCGACCTTGAAGATCACCACACCCCGGACCCGGACCGGGATGCCCTGCGAGGTCACGCACTCGACGTCCAGGTCGGCCTCGTTCAGGTCGAGCGACATCTTGCGGACGACCTGCACCCCGGGCGTCACCAGGGTGCCGCGACCGGTCACGATACGGAACCCGAGGCCGTCGTCGAGCCCCGCGGTCCGGTGCTTGGAGCCGGAGATCAGCAGGGCCTCGTTCGGCTCGGCGACCCGCCACATCAGTTTGAACAGCACGATCACAACGATGAGGGCGACGACGGCCGCGCCCCCGATGACGCCGATGAACATCGGCACATTCCCCCTTCGACGCCGCCCGGCCCGTGGCTGCGCGACTGTGCAGGAGTGCGCGGGCTACGAGGCGGCCGATCGGAAGTGTGCACCCGCCGCCCGGGCCGGCGAAAGGCGGTGCCCACAATTGATGGAAACTTGAGCGGGATCAGCCGGCGGAAGGCGTGGCAAGTCGGGCGTATCCCCTGCTGGTTGCTTGATTCAACCGATTAGTTGGGCCACGTACACCGTCCGCGGCGGCAGGTACTCCTGGACGATCACCAGCGTCCCCGTGGTTATCCGCTCGCCGGGCACCGCCGGGTACGCCAGGAACGCCTCGGTGCCGCCGCGCACCGCGATCAGCACCTCGCCGACCAGCCCCGGGCCGACCGTCCCGGTCACCCGTCCCGTACTGCCGACCATCTCCGGCCCCCCTCCGTCGACCCCGGCACCCGCACCCGGGTATCCGGTCCATCCGGTCCATCCGGTTCGGACGATACTCCCGTGCACCGACAACGGCCGCCCGGAATATCCCCGGGCGTCCGGTCTGCTCAGGCCCCCTGGCCAACTCCGCCCGGGTCTGGGTACGGTGAGGCCATCTCATTTGCAGACGCGGGAGCTCGGAGCACCGGGCTGAGAGGGCGCTGACCGTCGTACATCGCACGCCGATGTGGGACTGCTGCTTGCGCCGACCGCAGGAACCTGACCGGGTAATGCCGGCGTAGGGAGTAGCAGGTCTCATGACCGAGCATGACGCACGACCGCAGCAGCACGCCGCCTCCGGAACCTCCGGAGCCTCCAGCACGTCCACCGGTTACCCGGCCCCGGCCTGGCGCAAGGCCTACCGCACCGGATCGCGTCCTGACCTCCGGGTGCCCTACCGGGAGGTGCGGCTGACCAACGGCGGCACCGTCCCGCTGTACGACACCTCCGGCCCGTACACCGACCCGGAGTTCCAGCCGGACGTCCGGCGCGGGCTCCCGGCACTGCGCGACCCCTGGATCGTCCGCCGCGGCGACGTCGAGGACTACCACGGCCGCGAGGCCCGCCCCGAGGACGACGGCCTGCGGCACACCTCGCCGCGCGGCGGACTGGCCAACCTGGACGCGGTCTTCCCCGGCCGCCCGCGCCGCCCGCGCCGGGCCCGCGACGGCCAGGCAGTCACCCAACTCGCCTACGCGCGGCGGGGGGTGGTCACCGACGAGATGGAGTTCGCGGCCCTGCGCGAGGGCATGGACCCGCAGGTCGTGCGCGAGGAGATCGCCTCCGGGCGGGCGGTGCTGCCGGCCAACGTGAACCACCCGGAGTCCGAGCCGATGCTGATCGGCAGCCGCTTCCTGGTGAAGATCAACGCCAACATCGGCAACTCGGCGGTCACCTCCTCCATCGAGGAGGAGGTGGAGAAGATGTCGTGGGCCACCCGCTGGGGCGCCGACACCGTGATGGACCTCTCCACCGGCCGCAACATCCACACCACCCGTGAGTGGATCCTGCGCAACTCCCCCGTGCCGATCGGCACCGTGCCGCTCTACCAGGCACTGGAGAAGGTCGACGGCCGCGCCGAGGAGCTCTCCTGGGAGGTCTACCGCGACACCGTCATCGAGCAGTGCGAGCAGGGCGTGGACTACATGACCGTCCACGCCGGGGTGCTGCTGCGCTACGTCCCGCTCACCGCGCGCCGCCGCACCGGCATCGTCTCGCGCGGCGGCTCGATCATGGCGGCCTGGTGCCTGGCGCACCACCAGGAGAACTTCCTGTACACCAACTTCGCGGAGCTGTGCGACATCCTGCGCGCCTACGACGTCACCTACTCGCTCGGCGACGGGCTGCGCCCCGGCTCCACCTCGGACGCCAACGACGAGGCGCAGTTCGCCGAGCTGCAGACGCTGGGGGAGCTGGGCCGGATCGCCCGCTCGCGCGACGTGCAGGTGATGATCGAGGGCCCGGGGCACGTCCCCATGCACAAGATCCGCGAGAACATGGAGCTGCAGCGGGAGGTCTGCGACGAGGCGCCGTTCTACACCCTAGGCCCGCTGACCACCGACGTCGCCCCGGGCTACGACCACATCACCTCGGGCATCGGCGCAGCCATGATCGCCTGGTGGGGCACGGCGATGCTCTGCTACGTCACGCCCAAGGAGCACCTGGGGCTGCCGAACCGGGACGACGTCAAGACCGGCGTCATCACCTACAAGATCGCGGCCCACGCCGCCGACCTGGCCAAGGGCCACCCCGGGGCGCAGCTCTGGGACGACGCCCTCTCCGACGCCCGCTTCGAGTTCCGCTGGGAGGACCAGTTCAACCTGGCCCTCGACCCGGAGACGGCCCGCGACTTCCACGACGAGACGCTGCCGGCCGAGCCCGCCAAGACCGCGCACTTCTGCTCGATGTGCGGCCCCAAGTTCTGCTCGATGCGGATCTCGCAGGACATCCGCGAGGAGTTCGGCGCGGATCTCGGCCTCGGCGCGGAGGCCGCCGCTGCCGCCGCGGAGGCCGGGATGCGCGCCAAGTCGGAGGAGTTCGCCGCCTCCGGCAACCGGGTCTACCTGCCCATGGCCGACTGAGGCAGGTCGGGCAGGCGGTACCCGGGGTCACGAGGGGAACCCCGGGTACCGCGCCCGCCCGGTCGGGCGATGCGCAGCAGCAGGCGGTCCGGGAGGAACACCGCGTCGGCGGTGATCATCGCGCCGGAGAACACCGGCAGCCCCAGCAGCACGGCGATGCCGAGGTGCAGGGCGACGAGCAAAGCCAGGACGACGTACTTGGCCCGGCTGAACAGGGTGAACGGAAAGGCCACCTGGACCAGGACGGTCAGGTAGCTGCCGACGGCCAGCAGCAGGGCGTGGCCGTCGGCCGCCCGGGAGAGCGCGGGCCAGGGCTGGAACAGGTCGAGATTCAGCACGTAGTGCAGCGCGGTCCCGTCCCGCCACAGGCCGCCCTGGACCTTGAACAGGCCGGCCGAGCCGTAGAGCAGGCAGACCTGGGCCGCGATGACGAACATGCCGCAGTTGTGCAGCGTGTTGCTCAGCAGGCTGCGGATTTGGACGGCCTGCCGCAGTGCCGGTCGCAGCAGCGGCGCGGGGCGGGGGCGGGTGCGGCTTCGGCGGGCGTCGAGGGACCAGCGTCGTCCGCAGGCCGTGAACATCAGGTACACGGCCATCAGCTCGATCAGGTTGTCGCCTCCGTCCGTCATGAACACGGCCCGGCCGTGGAACGAGGTGACCACCACGGCGAACACCACGGACGTCGCCCTGGTGTGCCAGCCCAGCGCGAACAGGGCCGAGGCGAGCAGCGCCAGCGCGTAGCAGCAGGTGAACCAGGCCGGGCGGTCGGACAGCGTGAGGATGCTGAACCACCCGTCGCGGGCCAGGAGTTCGCGTGCCAGCGCCGGGCTCCAGGGCGAGCCCGGGCCCCAGATCTCGTCGCGGTGCGGGAACTCGCGCAGCAGCACGGCCAGGTACAGCAGGCCGTATCCGATGCGCAGCACGGCGGCCGCGTGGAGGGACACCGCCTGCTCGGTCACGAAGGCGAAGGCCCGGTCGGCGGCGGCGAGGGGTCGGCGCGCGAGGGTTCGGCGCGCGAGGGGCCTGCGCACGGGGGTACGGTCAACGGCCATCGGGGGTCACCTGCCACCAGGGGAGAAAGATCGTGTCGGAGGCCGGCGCCGGGGTACGCGCCCCGGACGCCTGGGGCGGGATCGGGGAGATGGGTGTGGTGGTGATCCGCAACTGGACGGCGTCGAAGCCGTGTTGACCGTGGGCGCCGAGGCGTTGCGCGGCGATGGCGGCCAGATAGTGCCGGAGCATGCCTGCCTGACCCGAAGCGTCCTCGTCGCCGTCCGGTGCCGCCTGGTAGGCGGACCACGCCCGCCGCAGCATGTTCTGTGCGGTCCGGCTCGGGAAGGGGTCGTGCCGCACCGCGGACTCGTCCATGCCGGTCAGGTCGACCCAGGGGCCGGCCCGGCGGGCGCCGTCGGGGGAGGTGACCGCCGAGCGTGCGGAGATCTGCTCGCGGTCGGCCTGCGGGTCAGGGGCGAACAGCTGCCAGTTCTGCTCGAAGTAGGGATAGATCCAGGCGTTGATCTGCTGCTCGTACCGCTGGGAGACGGTGTTGGAGGGCGCGACGAACAGGAACATCATGCAGACGTGGACGAGCGCGGTGGCGCAGCACGCGCAGACCGCGCAGACGACCGCCCACCGGACGGGCCGGGGCAGCGGAGGGCACGGGCCCGGCGGGTCACCGGCGGCGGCCTCCCGCTCCTGTGCGCGTACGAGGCGCGTACCGGAGGCCGGCCGGGGGACGGACGGTGCCCGGTCCACCTGTGTGCTGCCCGGCTGTGTGCTGCCCGGCCCGGAACGGCCGTTGTCGGTGCCGCTCATTGCATCCCTCCACCGTTGATCTCCGGACAGTGCCCCCCGGACAGCGGGCGATGGCCCGCCGGGGGCGTTGCCGCGCCCCGACGAGCCATCGCGTACTCAGGTCTCAGGAGTGCCAGCGGCTCGCGGCCCGACGGCGCAGGACGATGACGCCCGAGCCGAGGATGGCGAGGCCCACCAGGGCAGAGCCGACCGCGACCTCCGTGGAGTCCGACTTGGAGACGCTGCCGCCGGTGCCGGCTCCGATCCCGCCGATGGGGCGGGGCCCCGGGCCGCCGGGGTAGCGGTGGCCAGGACCACCGGGGTGGCCGGGACCGCCAGGACCGCCGGGACCGCCGGGGCCACCGGGAGCGCCGGGGTGGTGATGGTGGTGATGGTGGTGGTGGTGTCCGCCGGTGCCCCCGGTGGTCCCGCCAGTGGCGCCGCCGGTCGTCCCGCCGGTGCCGCCGCCGGTGGTGCCGCCCGTGCCGCCGCCGGTGGTGCCTCCGGTGCCGCCGCCGGTCGTGCCGCCGGTGGTGCCTCCGGCGGCGCAGGTGGACCGGATGATGTTGTCGGTGTCCAGGGTGACCGACCCGTTTCGGGCCAGTACCCGGCCGTTGATGTCCACTCCGGTGGTCACCGAGATGGACGTCAGGGCCAGGATGGTGCCGATGAAGGTCGAGTGGGTTCCGAGCGTGGCGGAACTGCCGACCTGCCAGAAGACGTTGCACGGCTGCGCGCCGTTGACGAAGAGCACCCGGCTGGCGGAGGCCGTGGTCAGCGTCGAGCCGATCTGGAAGATGAACACCGCGTTCGGGTCACCGTGCGCGTCCAGGGTGAGCGTGCCGGTCAGCCCGATCGACGACGACGCCTTGTAGACGCCCGGCCCCAGCGTCAGCCCGCCGAGGTCCCCGGGGAGGTGAGGGTGCTGTCCGGTGCCTGCCCGGCGGCGTTGTTGTAGGCGATGGTGAGGTCGCTCTTCGCCTGGAGCGCCACGGCGTCGGCGGCGTGGATGACTCCGGCCACCGTGCCGGGCGGGAATCCGGTCACCGAGGTGCCGGGGCTCACGCCGACGTCGCCGGTGATCGTGGTGGGGCCGGTGTTGGTGATCGACTGACCGGACAGCACCGCGAAGCTGCTCGCGGTCCCGAGCGGAACGGCCACGCCGATCGCGGCGGCAGCGGTCGGCAGGAATGCCAGCACGGCGGCCACCGATGCCAGGACGAATCCGGAGGCGGCCCTGGCGCGGAATCTGTGCCGATGGGGTGTTGTGGGGACAATCAAATCCATCGAGGTGCCCAACTCTTTCGAATAGGTTCGGCGGATCTCGGCAGCCGGTGGAGAACCCAGATCGCGCCAAGAGCCGTACGGTGGACGTCTGCGACGTGCCGGAGCCGACACCACGGGCCTGTGGGACAAGCGCATGGATCGGTGCAGGTTCCCGGCCGGGCCGGGTTCCTCATACCATCCGCCTATCACGCCACTATTGCGGCTATGACATGCCCGCAATCTGTCGATTAGCTTGATCGGCCTACTGTCGGGGAAATGAGAGCGGGAGATAGTACGTGTGGTAACTGATGGCGCATCAAAGGAATATCGGGCTGGCTGCCGGGGGTGCCGTGCCGAGGGGCCGGTGCTCGAACGGCGGCGATGGCTGTCGTACGCCAGGGCGGGGGCCGTGCGCGAAGAAGGAGCGCACGAAGGCCGGCGCGATGCGGCTTCCATGATGCGCGGGCGGCGGGTGCCGAGGGCGGCGACACGCAAGAACGGCCGGAGGGACTGCCGGGGCGAGTTGTCCACAGGCTCTGCCCACCGATGGCGGCGTGGTCGTCGGAACATCCGCGACAGGGGCGCTGACCTGCGGTGAAGAGGTTGTCCACAGGCGTGTGGTCCACTCAGGTTCTGCGAGAACCCGAGTGGACCACGCTGTCCACAGGCTGCTGGTACTAGGGGATCAGCGCTGCCGACGACGGCGGTCGGCGGCCCTCCCCTGGCGCAGCTCGGAGACGTCCTTGCGCATGCCGGAGACGTCCTCGCGCAGCTCCCGGACGTCGTCGCCGAGGGCGCAGAGCTGCTCGCTCATCGCCCCGACCACCCGGCCGTGGGCATCCAGCCGACGGTCCACCGACTCCGCCAGATCCGCCCATCGTCCCTGGTCAGCATGGGTGTACTGCTCCGGGGTGGGGGCGTCGGGGTGGGCCTGGAGGTACTCGTACTCGTCCCAGTGCGGGCCCGGTCCGAGCCGCCGACCGGGCGGCATGCCGTGGCGCGGCGGGGCCGCCGGTCCGTGCCGATCCGCCTCGGTGTCGAGGAGGTAGACACGGACCTGCCGGGCGACGGCGCTGTCCCGCAGCAGCATGGCGATGTTGAGCACGGCGCGGCGCGGGAACACCGCCAGGGACGGCGTTCTGGGGTGCACCCCACCCATGTTCTTGAGCAACATGAGTTCCTGACCTGCGAGGATGCGGTATCCGGTGCCCAGCAGCTCCTCACGGTGGTCCTTGACGAGGGACTGCACCGCCTCGATTCCGACCTCGTAGTAGTCGGCGACCATCCTCGTGGTGACGTGGACGCCGTCCGGCAGCAGGACGAGCGCCTTGACGCGGTCCAGCGCGTCGGTGCGGTGGTGGACGCTGTCGCGCAGGGCGCGCGACTCCAGCAGAGCGACTTCGGGTGGCATGGTGCCTGCCCTTCCCATGAGTGGGGACAGTTGACTGAACGCCCCCATCCCGGGGCTCAGGGCCGTCCCACCTGGACGGTCAAGGGCACGAGTCGCGTTCGTCCACTCATCCCATGGGCCGGACTGAACCGGCCAACTCCACAGTCACCACTCGCCGCGTCATCTGATCCACAGTGCTCATGCGCACGGTGTTCAACGATCGGATGGTCATACGGTTACGCCGTTCGCGCCGACCGGAGAGCTGACAGAGAATCAGAAGACGGCGGCGACAACGCCGGCTCGGCGGCAGCGGGGATCACCGGGCGGGGTACCGGGGCGGTGTCGTTTTTGCTGAACGATCCGGCGGTGCTGCGCCGGTGCCGCCCGGAGGATTTCCTGGCGGCTTCGGTGCGGGGCGCAGGTCTTTCGGGGGCGGACCGGCGCAGGTGGTCCGGCCAGCGGATATTCGCGGGGGCGGCGGCACCGGGACGCCTACTGTAGGGGTATGAAGATTGGAATTGTGGGTGCCACGGGCCAGGTCGGTGGCGTTGTGCGTCGGATTCTCGCCGAGCGGGACTTCCCGGTGACGGAGCTGCGGCTGTTCGCCTCGGCGCGTTCCGCAGGCCGGGAGCTGCCGTGGAAGGACGGGACGGTCGTCGTCGAGGACGCCGACACCGCCGACTACAGCGGTCTCGACATCGTCATCTTCTCCGCGGGCAAGACCGCCTCGCTCGCGCTGGCGCCGAAGGTGGCCGCCGCCGGGGCCGTCGTGATCGACAACTCCTCCGGCTGGCGCTCCCACCCGGAGGTGCCGCTGGTGGTCTCCGAGGTCAATCCGCACGCCGTCGCGGACCGCCCGCTGGGCATCATCGCCAACCCCAACTGCACCACCATGGCCGCCATGCCGGTACTGCGTCCGCTGCACCAGGAGGCGGAGCTGGTCGGGCTGGTGGTGGCGACCTACCAGGCCGTCTCCGGCAGCGGCCTGAGCGGCGTCGCCGAGCTGCAGGGCCAGGTGGACGCGGTCGGCGCGGGCGCCAGCGCGCTCACCCACGACGGCGCGGCGGTGGAGTTCCCCGAGCCCAAGCAGTACGCGCGCCCGATCGCCTTCAATGTGCTGCCGCTCGCCGGGTCCATCGTGGACGACGGCCTGAACGAGACCGACGAGGAGCAGAAGCTCCGCAACGAGAGCCGGAAGATCCTGGAGATCCCCGGCCTCAAGGTCTCCGGCACCTGCGTCCGGGTGCCGGTGTTCACCGGGCACTCGCTGCAGGTGAACGCCCGCTTCGCGCGTCCGCTCAGCCCGGAGCGGGCCCGGGAGCTGCTGGCGCAGGCCCCCGGCGTCGAGCTGTCGGAGATCCCGACCCCGCTGCAGGCCGCCGGTCAGGACCCGTCGTACGTCGGCCGGATCCGGGCGGACGAGACCGCGGAGAACGGTCTGTCGCTGTTCGTCTCCAGTGACAACCTGCGCAAGGGCGCGGCGCTGAACGCGGTGCAGATCGCCGAGCTGGTCGCCGCGGAGCTGCTGGCCGCCGCCGAATAGGGCGAGGCCGGCCGGGCGGCCGCGGTCAGTCCAGCTCGGCCGGCCGCTCGACGTCGACGTCGACGTCCGCCGCGCCCCGGGCGTCGGCGTCCTCGGCGTTGGGCAGGAACCGGGAGCGCGCCCGGGGGCGGTCCGCGCCGCGCGGCCCGGGGACGCCGGAGGCACTGGTGAAGGCCGGGCTGCTGAAGTCGGGCGACGAGTAGTCCGGCCGGGAGTACCCGGGGCTGGAGAAGTGGGGCTCGGGGGTCGGGTCGGCGTCGACCTCCTGGCCGCGCTGGTCGGTGAGGCGCTCCGGGCCGGGGCTGGTGAAGCCGGGGCTGGAGAAGTGGGGCTCGGGGGTCGGGTCGGCGTCGACCTCCTGGCCGCGCTGGTCGGTGAGGCGCTCCGGGCCGGGGCTGGTGAAGCCGGGGCTGGAGAAGTGGGGCTCGGGGGCCGGGTCGGCGTCGACCTCCTGGCCCTGCTCGTCGGTGAGGCGCTCCGGGCCCGGGCTGGTGAAGCCGGGGCTGGAGTAGCCCAGCTTGGGCCGGGCGCGGACCAGGCTGACGCCGGGCCGGGCGGCGACCTCGCCGGTGCCAGCGCCCGCGCCGGGCACGGCGCCGAGCTGGGCCAGCAGGTAGGGGCGCAGGGCCTGGTCGCGCAGCGCCGTGTGCCAGAGCTCGCGGGCCGTGGCGAGTTCGGCGTACTGCTCGGGGTGGCGGCCCGGGGGCGGGCCCGCGGCGTCGCGGGCGGCGGTGAGCAGCAGCCCGATGATGTCCACGGCGATGGCCGCCGCGCACACCACGGCGGAGACGAATCCGGCGGTGACCAGGGGCTGGCCGAGGGAGAAGTGGTCGGCCCGGAAGGCGTAGCCGAGCAGCAGCATCACCAGGGCGCCGAGTCCGGACAGGATCGGCAGCAGGACCGCGATCAGGGGCACCCAGCCGGCGCGTTCGGCCGCGTCCAGGGGGTTCTCCGGGGCCTGCCGCCGGGTGGGGTCGTCGTCGGGGGTGGTGCTGCGGACCTGGTCGCGCAGGGCGCGGTAGTAGCTGTACGCGGAGGCGGCGTCGGCGGCTATGGCGCCGGCGTCGTGCAGGGCGCGGGTGTGCAGCTGCTGGGCGTTGGGGCCGCCGGGGGTGCGCCGCAGGGCGAGCCGCAGCTCGTCGTGGTGGAGCAGTTCATCGAGGACGCGTTCGAAATCCGGCTTGTCCTCGGCCTGCAGGTATGGAGCGCTGTCCATGGATCCCTACCTACTCCCCCGAAGGCTCCGTCGGGGGCTTCTGCCTTGATGGTAGGGGGAGCAGCTGACACGGTGACAGGCAGTTTCCGGAATTTCAGGGCCTGGTGGGGCTGGTGATGCCTCCGGTATATGCCGCAGGCCGGGCCCCGCGCGGGGCCCGGCCGTCTCCCGGCACCGGCAGCGATCGTGCCGGTTTCCCTGATCGTCCTTGGTGCGCTGGTCAGTTGAGGGGGAGCCGGGCGACCAGCAGGCGGCCCTGTCCCTCCATGGTGACGCCGCCGTCCATGGCGACCGCCAGGCCGTCCGCGTAGATGTGCGGTCCGGTGACGGGGTGTCCGGAGTTGCCGGCCGGGCCGTCCTCGCTCTGGGCGTCGCCGACCAGGTAGGGGATCGGGCTGTGGCCGTGGACGATGCGCCGCCCGCCGTAGGCGTCGAGGAGTTCGTGGCAGGCGGAGGGGCCGGCGTCGCCGCGGAAGGCGAAGCGCTTGGTCATCCGGCGGAAGCAGTCCCACCAGTCGTCGGCCTCGTCGCCCTGCAGCACCTCGTGGATGGCGTCGTTGACGGCGTCCACCGAGTCGCCGTACTCCAGGTAGGCGGTGGTGTCGGAGTGGACCAGCAGGTGGTCGTCCTCGACGGCCATGGCCGGGAGCCGGGACAGCCAGGTCACGTGGTGGTCCTGGAGCCGTTCCATGTCGGTGGGCTGGCCGCCGTTGAGCCGCCAGGCGGCGAGGAAGGAGGCGGTGCCGGCGGTGGACTGGACGGCCTGGTCGCCGTAGCGGTCGGCGCCGAGCAGCAGCAGTTCGTGGTTGCCCATCAGCGCGCGGCAGTAGCCGCCGGAGGCGGCGGCCTCGGCGGCGAGGTTCATCACCAGGTCGATGACGCCGATGCCGTCGGGGCCGCGGTCGGTGAAGTCGCCGAGGAACCAGATCCGGGCGGGCCCGGCGGACCAGTGGCCCTCGGCGTCGATGATGCCCGCCTGGTGCAGCGCGTCCAGCAGCGCCTGCAGGTAGCCGTGGACGTCGCCGACGACGTAGAGCGGGCCGGGGCCCTCGGACTCGGCCGCGGCGGCCGGGGCCGGGAGCACCGGGGGCGCGGTCTCCACCCGGGGCGCGGGGTGCTCGTAGCCGACGGTCGGGGCCATCGGGCCGCCCAGTTCGATGGTGGGCGGGTCCTGCGGGCCGGGGATGAAGCGCGGCGGGGTGAACACCGGGGCGCCGGGCGGCGCGGCGGGATAGGCCGGGGCGCTCGGGTAGGCCGGCTCGGGTGCGTACACCGGCGGCCCGTCGTAGGGCGGTTCGGGCGCGTACGAGCCCGCCTCCTCCGCCGCGCGCGTGGGCGGGGAGAAGAAGTCGTACGTCGTGGACCCGTCGCCGTGGATCTCCGGCCGCGAGGGGTCCAGGGGCGTACGGGGGCCTGGGTCCGGCAGCTCAGGCCGGGCGAAGGGGTCCACCGGTGTCATTCGCCCATCATAGGAAGCCCCAGTTCGCGGTGTACGCACCTGGGCGGGATCAATACGCCCGGGCTGGTCGGTCATCGGTGTTGGCTGTGGGTATGTGTGATGGTTTGTATGGATTCTTGTCACGTTCTGCGGTGACGTGTCATTCCTCGCCCGGGTGCCGGGGCGGGCTGACGGTGATCCGCGCGGGCCGCCGCTGGGAGGAGGTGCGGACGATCAGCTCGGTCGGCATCAGCTGTCCGACTGGGCTCTCCTCGGCCGGGGCGCCGCCCTCGATGGCGTCGATGAGCAGGTTCACCACGGTGGTGCCGATCCGCTGCGGCTTCAGCGACAGGGTGGTGACGGGCGGTTCGGTGGTCGCGTAGACGTCGCTCTCGCTGCAGCAGACCAGCAGCAGGTCCTCCGGAACCCGCAGGCCGTAGCGGCGGGCGGCGGCCAGCAGGTCGGTGCCGTTGGGGTCGAACAGGCCGTAGACGGCGTCCGGGCGGTCCGGGCGGGCCAGCAGCCGATCGGCGGCGACGGCGCCCGCGCAGGGGTCGTGCGCGGGGTACGCCTCGCACAGCGGCTCCTGCCGGACCCGGCGGCACCAGCCCAGGTAGGCGTCGGTGCTGAGGCGGGTGTAGGTGTCGGTGCTGGTGCCGGTGAGCAGGCCGATCCGGCGGGCCCCGGCCTCGGCCAGGTGGTCCAGGATCTCCAGCACGGCGCTGCCGTGGTCGTTGTCCACCCAGGCGGTGACCGGGCAGTTGCCGGGGCGGCCGTCGCTGACCACCGGCAGGCCCTGCCGGAACAGCTCGGCGACCATCGGGTCGTGCTCGGCCGGGTCGATGACGACGGTGCCGTCCAGGGCGACGTTGCTCCAGACGTCGTGCCGGGACGTCGCGGGCAGCACGACCAGGGCGTAGCCGCGGTTGAGCGCGGCCGAGGTGGCGGCCCGGGCCATCTCCGCGAAGTAGGCGAACTCGGTGAAGGTGAAGGGTTCTTGTCCGTAGGTGGTGACGGTCAGGCCGATCAGGCCGGAGCGCCCGGTGCGGAGGGTGCGGGCGGCGGCGGAGGGGCGGTACCCGAGGCGCTCGGCGACCTCGCGGACCTTGCTGCGGGTCTCGTCCGGGAGGCGGCCCTTGCCGTTGAGGGCGTCGGAGACGGTGGTGATGGACACCCCCGCCGCGGCGGCGACGTCCCGGATTCCGGCGCGTTCCAGCCGCCGGGCGTGGGGTGGCCGCCGGCCGCTCTGGTTGGCTGCTGCTGCTGTCATGTCGAACCGATCGTATGGCTCACCACCGACCTTAGGTGATGGTCTGCGTGGGTTGGTCGGAGATACGTTTCTCCATGAGCTTTTGTGCTCTTTATCCTTAGCTGCGTGACCATTTGGGGTCACCCGCCTACGTTTCGTCCACGTGTCGCCGCAGCCGCCGAGGAAGGCTCGGCCGGACGGCGCCAGAACATGTCACTCTCACGGGTGAGATATCGCCGATCGGCTCGTAGGGTGATCCCGACCGGACAAGGACGACGGCACGACGTGGAGGACGACCGCGGTGAGCGACAACGACAAGGGCCGGAGCCCCGCCGAGCAGGGCCGGACGGACGGCCCCCGGCTGAACGGCAACCTGCGCGGCATCCCGCTGTACAAGCCCGGCAAGCCCGCCCTGGGCAGCGACGGCCGCCCCGCCTTCAAGCTGTCCTCCAACGAGAACCCCTACCCGCCGCTGCCCGGCGTCCTGGAAGCCGCCGTCGCCGCCGCCGGGGACATCAACCGCTACCCCGACATGGGCTGCACCGGGCTGGTCGCGGAGCTGGCCCGGAGCCTCGGCGTGCCGGAGAGCCACATCGCCACCGGCACCGGCTCGGTCGGCGTCGCCCAGTCGCTGGTCCAGGCCACGGCCGGCCCCGGCGACGAGGTCGTCTACGCCTGGCGCTCGTTCGAGGCGTACCCGATCATCGTCCAGGTCAACGGCGCCACCTCGGTGCAGGTCCCGCTGCGCGCGGACGCCTCGCACGACCTGGACGCCATGCTGGCCGCGGTCACCGACCGCACCCGGCTGATCTTCGTCTGCAACCCCAACAACCCGACCGGCACCGTCGTCCGCCGCGCCGAGCTGGAGCGCTTCCTGGACGCCGTCCCCGGCGACGTCCTGATCGTGCTGGACGAGGCGTACACCGAGTTCGTCCGCGACGCCGAGGTGCCGGACGGGGTCGAGCTGTACCGCGACCGGCCCAACGTCTGCGTGCTGCGCACCTTCTCCAAGGCGTACGGCCTGGCCGGGCTGCGGGTCGGTTTCGCCGTCGCGCACGAGCCGGTCGCGGCCGCGCTGCGGCAGACCGCCGTGCCGTTCGGGGTCAGCCAGCTGGCGCAGGACGCCGCCGTGGCCTCGCTGCGCGCCGAGACGGCGCTGCTGGAGCGGGTCGAGGCGCTGGTGCAGGAGCGGACCCGGGTGGTCGCGGAGCTGACCGCGCAGGGCTGGACGCCGGCCGAGACCCAGGCCAACTTCGTCTGGCTGCCGCTGGGCGCGCAGACCATGGACTTCGCCGCCGCCTGCGCCGCGGCGGGCGTGGTGGTGCGGCCGTTCGCGGGCGAGGGCGTGCGGGTGACCATCGGCGAGACCGAGGCGAACGACCTCTTCCTGCAGACGGCGGAGCTGTTCCGCAAGGAGTCCTGAGCCCGGGGACGACGCCGGGAGCGTGGGGTCGGCGACGGTGGCGGCGGACTCGTAAGTCCCTGGGAGTTCACTGTGATTTTCCGCCCGCCCGGCTCCGCCGCGGGCGGTCCCCGGCCGACGGGGACCGCCCGGGCCTTGGCCGACGGCCGCCCGGGCGGCCCGGCGCTGCCAGCGAGTTCCCAGATTCCTCCCAGGGCATCGTCCGGGGAGCCGATCACGATGTCTCGCTATGAAGGTGCTCCCCCAGCGGCGCAGGGCCGCTCTGCTGAACTCCGTTCTCGCCGTGCTGCTCGTCGCCGGTTCCGGAGCGGCCTACGCCGCCGTGAACACCTCGACGTCCACTGCCGCGAGCAAGTCGAACACCACCACGTACACGGTCGCCAAGGGCATGGTGCTGGCGACGGTCAGCGGCACCGGGGCCCTGTACTCGCCCAGCGACGCCGGCGTGAACTTCACCACCGGCGGGACGCTCACCGAGGTCGACGTCAAGCCCGGGCAGCAGGTCACCAAGGGCCAGGTGCTGGCCAAGGTCGACCCGACCTCGGCCGATGAGACCCTCACCGCCGACCAGGCCGCGCTGACCGCCGCGCAGGCCAGTCTCGACCAGGTCGAGGACCCGACCAGCACCGGCGCAGCCGCCACCCCCAGTGCCTCGCAGCTCACCCAGGCCGAGGCACAGGTGACCAGCGCCCAGAACGCCGTCACCGCCGCCCAGGCCGCCGTCGCCGGGACGGTGCTGACCGCGCCCATCGCCGGCACGGTCAACTCGGTCTCCGGCTCCGTCGGCGGCACCGTCTCCGGCGGCGGCGCCTCCACCGCCAGCAGCTCCGGCAGCGCCCCGACCGGCTTCGTGGTGATCACCAACCCGGCCGGGATGGAGGTCACGGCGGACTTCGCCGAGGCCGACGCCCTGAAGCTGAAGGCCGGACAGGGCGCCACGGTCACCCTGAACGCCAGCGGCGAGGAGCTCAACGCCAAGGTGCTGTCGGTCAGTTCGCTGCCGGTCAGCTCCTCCTCCGGGCTCAGCTCCAGCGGCACCGTGGAGTACGCGGCGCTGCTGTCGGTCACCAGCGACACCAGCAACCTGCGGACCGGTCTCAGCGCCAGCGTGTCCGTGCTGACCGGCGAGGTGGACAATGCGCTGTACCTGCCGACCGCCGCGCTCACCGGCACCGGCACCACCCGGCTGGCGACCGTGGTCGGGGCGGACGGCACGACCACGTCCAAGAGCGTCACGGTCGGCCTCGCCGGCGACAGCGACGTGCAGATCCTCAGCGGGCTCACGGAGGGCCAGAAGGTGCAGGTGACCGTGGCCACCACGGCAGGCGGCGCCGGGGGCTTCGGCGGCGGACGCGCGGGCGGCTTCGGCGGCGGCACCGGCGGCTTCGGCGGCACCGGCGCCCGGGCGGGCGGCGGCGGCTTCGGCGGAGGTGGACGGGGATGACGCCGCGCCTGCCGTCGCTGCGCCGCAGAGGCCCGACGGCAGCGCAGGGCCCGGACGGCGGGGAGGGCTCCCCGGCCGGCCGGGCCCCTTCCGCCGTTCCGGCGCGCCCGCCGGTGGTGGAGCTGCGGCGGGTGGTGAAGACGTACGGCACCGGCGAGGCCGCGGTGCACGCCCTGTGCGGCCCGGCCGCCCCGGACGGCGGGGAGGTCCCGGGGGTGGACCTGGCCGTCCGCACCGGCGACTTCGTGGCGGTGATGGGCAGCTCCGGCTCGGGCAAGTCGACGCTGATGAACATCGTCGGCTGCCTGGACTCGCCCACCTCCGGCCGCTACCTGCTGGACGGCATCGACGTCGGCCACCTGGACGAGCACCAGCTGTCCCTGGTGCGCAACCGCAAGATCGGCTTCGTCTTCCAGTCGTTCAACCTGGTGCCCCGGACGACCGCGCTCGACCAGGTCGAACTGCCGCTGGCGTACGCCGGGGTGAAGCCGGAGCAGCGCCGGCTGCGGGCGCACGCGGCGCTGGCCCTGGTCGGCATGGAGGACCGGGCCGGGCACCGGCCCAACGAGCTGTCCGGCGGCCAGCAGCAGCGCGTCGCGGTCGCCCGCGCGCTGGTGATGGCCCCGGCGATGCTGCTCGCGGACGAGCCCACCGGCAACCTGGACAGCCGCAGCACCGACGAACTGCTGGGCATCGTCGACCGGTTGAACGCCTCCGGCCGGACGGTCGTGCTGATCACCCACGAGGACGAGGTGGCCCGGCACGCCAAGCGGGTGATCCGGCTGGTGGACGGCCGGATCATCGCCGACGAGCGGCAGGCGCCGCTGGACGGCCCGCCGCCCGCGCTGCTCGATCCGCACTTCGCCGCGCACTCCCTGCACCAGCACCGGGGCTGAGCGGCCGGGTCGGGCCCCGAGGCTGAGAGGGGCGGCACCGGAGTCCGGTACCGCCCCTCTCAACTCCCCTCACCCGTCAGGCGCTCGGCGAAGCCGACGGCGCCGCGCCCCCGCCCGTGGCCCTGGTCGGCAGCAGCGGCTTGCAGACCTTCAGCGCCGCCGCCGTCTTCGGGTCGGTGGTGCTCAGGCTGCGCAGCCCGCCGGTCACGGTCACGCCGTTGTCCTTCATACAGCTGGCGAACGCCGCCATGGCGCTGCTTCCGGCCGCGCCCCCGCCGCCGAACCCGCCGCCGAAGCCCCCCTTGGGCATGAGCGAGGCGCACGCCTTGGCCGCGGCCGCCTCGGACGGGTTG
This sequence comes from Streptacidiphilus sp. PB12-B1b, assembly GCF_014084125.1. Classification (NCBI taxonomy): domain Bacteria; kingdom Bacillati; phylum Actinomycetota; class Actinomycetes; order Kitasatosporales; family Streptomycetaceae; genus Streptacidiphilus; species Streptacidiphilus sp. PB12-B1b. Next base: position 83,924 of record NZ_CP048405.1, read on the forward strand.
GCCGAGGCCCCGCCGCCGAACCCGAAGCCGCCGCCGAAGCCGCCGCGCCCGCCGCTCGGGTAGCCGCTCGGTCGCCCGCTGGGCCGTCCGCTCGGACGTCCGCTGAAGTGGCCGCTCGGGCGCCCGCTGGGCAGCTTCACCCCGTGCTGGCTCAGGCAGGTGCGGTACGCCGTGAACTGCGCCGAGCCGCTGCCGTCGCTGCTGCCCGCCGACGAGGACGCGGAGGCCGCGGCCGTCGCGGTCTTCGGGGAACTGGACGAGCAGCCGGTGAGCAGCAGGGCGCCGGACGCGAGGAGCCCGGCTGCGGCGAGCGCGCGCTGGGCCGTCGTCCTGCGGATGGTTCGGATCATGACCGGGGTTTCCTCCGTACGTGGCGGGATGGCTGGGTGCCGTGGTGGCGGGTACGGGGGAGCACACCACCACTGGAGGTACACCCAACCGGACCGGAGTGGAGGTGCCCTGGGCGAACTCTGCGGACTTGCTGTGAGTTGGCGAGCCGGGCAGGTGGCCGGAGTGTCGAAGAAGTGGATATTCGTCCCTGATGTCCGAGTTGGCGGATGTTGCGGCACGGTTCCGGCCCCAGGAAACTCCCAGATTTGTGTCAGGGTCCGATAGGTCAGCCGGTTCAGGCTGTGGCGCTATGAAGGTGCTTCCACGGCGGCGCAGGGCCGTCCTGTTGAACTCCGTCCTCGGCCTGGTGCTGGTGGCGGGCGCAGGTGCCGCGTACGCGGCGGTGAACGAGGGCAGTACCACCGCCAAGGCCGGGCAGAGGACGGCGACCGTCGCCCGGGGCACGGTGGTCTCGACGGTCTCCGGATCAGGCTCGCTGGTGTCCCCCTCGAACGCCGGGGCCGACTTCGTCACCGGTGGGACGCTGACCGAGGTCGACGTGGCCGCCGGAGACAAGGTCACCGCGGGCGAGGTTCTGGCGAAGGTCGATCCGACCGCCGCCGACGAGGCCTTGAGCACCGCGCAGGCCACGCTGTCCTCGGCGGAGGCCAACCTGGCCGACGTGGAGGCGGGCGACGCCCCGACGACCGGCTCGGGCAGCGGTAGCGGGAGCAGCGGCAGCGGGAACGGCGGCTCGGGCTACGGCTCCGGCAGCGGCGGCTCCGGCAGTGGCTCGGGTGGCGCCACGAGCTCGTACAGCCACGCGCCCTCCCCCTCGACCAGCGGCCGCCCGTCCGGGTCCGGCGGGTCCGGCGGGTCCGGGTCCGGTGGCAGGGGCGGGAAGCCCTCCAGCGGTCCGACGGCCAAGCCCTCGGCCTCCCCGAGCGGCAGCGCCAAGCCGAAGCCCAAGCCTTCGCCGAGCAGCAGCGCCGACCAGGCCCCGACGGCCTCGGACGCGGTGGCCGCGCAGCCCGCCTCCTACGTCGAGGACGTCGCGGACACGGTCACCAGCACGCCCACCGTCAATCCGGTGGACCTCGCCGACGCCGAGGAGCAGGTCACCACCGCGCAGAACGCCGTGGCCGCCGCGCAGCGCGCGGTGGCGGGCACGGTGCTGACCGCACCGGTCAGCGGGACGGTGGCCTCGGTGGCGGGCAAGGTGGGCCAGACGGTCTCCGGCACCGTCTCCAGCTCCGGCAGCGGTTCGGGCAGCGGCAGCGGTTCGGGCAGCGGCAGCGGTTCTGAAAGCGGCAGCGGCGGGTCCGGCTCAGGTACGGGCAGCGGCTCCGGCTCCGGCAGCGGGTCCGGCACTGGCGCGGGCAGCGGCGCCGGCTCCGGCAGCTCGTCCGCCGCCTCGTCCTCGTCGTCGTCCTCCTCGCCCACCGGGTTCGTAGTGATCACCAACCCGACCGGGATGGAGGTCAGCGCGGACTTCTCCGAGGCCGACGCGTTGAAGCTGCAGGCCGGTCAGTCGGCCACGGTCTCGCTCAACGCCGAGGCCGGTACGACCCTGGACGCCAAGGTGCTGTCGATCAGCTCGCTCCCGGTGAGCAGCTCCTCATCCGGCTCCTCGGCCAGCGCGGTGCAGTACGCGGCGCTGCTGTCGATCACCAGTGACACCAGCAGCCTGCGGACCGGCCTCAGCGCCAGCGTCCAGGTGACCACCGCCGAGGCGGACGGTGCGCTGTACGTTCCGACCGCGGCGGTCACCGGCACCGGCGCGTCCAGCACGGTGACCGTGCTCGGCGCCGATGGAACCACCACCCGCAAGAACGTGGTGGCGGGTGTGGAGGGGGACACCGACGTGCAGATCACCAGTGGCGTCACGCTGGGCGAGAAGGTGGTGCTGACCTCGGTCTCGGCCGGCGGCAGCAACGGCTTCCCGAGCGGGGCCTTTCCCGGCGGCGCGGGCGGCGGGCGCGCCGCGTCCGGTGTCGGCAGCGGTCTGACCGGCGGTGGCCGCGGATGAGCCACTCCCTTCCGGCCCTGCGCCGGCGCGGCAGCGCGCCGAGCCGGGCGAACGACGCACAGCAGCAGGCACAGCGGCAGGCGCGGGCGGACGGCGCGCGCGGCCCGGTCCCGGTGATCTCGGTGCAGCGGCTGGTCAAGAGCTACGGCGTGGGCGAGGCGGCGGTGCACGCGCTGGCGGGCCCGCTGGACGCCGAGGGCAGGCCGCGCGGCGTGGACCTGAGCATCCAGGAGGGCGACTTCGTCGCCATCATGGGCAGCTCCGGCTCGGGCAAGTCGACGCTGATGAACATCCTGGGCTGCCTGGACTCGCCGACCTCCGGCCGCTACCTGCTGGACGGCATCGACGTCGGCGGCCTGGACGAGCACCAGCTGTCGCTGGTGCGCAACCGCAAGATCGGCTTCATCTTCCAGTCGTTCAACCTGGTGCCGCGGACCACCGCGGTGGCGCAGGTGGAGCTGCCGCTGGCGTACGCCGGGGTGAAGGCGGCCGAGCGCCGCCGCCGGGCGATGGCCGCGCTGACCCTGGTCGGCCTGGCCGACCGGGCCGACCACCGGCCCAACGAGCTGTCCGGCGGCCAGCAGCAGCGCGTGGCCGTGGCCCGCGCCCTGGTGACCGCCCCGGCGATGCTGCTGGCCGACGAGCCCACCGGCAACCTGGACACCCGCAGCACCGACGACGTCCTGGCGATCGTGGACCGGCTGAACGCCTCCGGCCGCACGGTCGTGCTGATCACCCACGAGGACGAGGTGGCCCGGCACGCCAAGCGCGTGGTCCGGCTCGTCGACGGCCAGGTGATGTCCGATGTGCGGCAGGCGCCGGTCGTCGGCGCACCCCCGGCCCTGCTCGACCCGGTCACCTTCGCCGAGCACTCACTGCACGCACAGACAGGAGCCCAGGGGTGAACCCGCTCCAGACGCTGCGCTTCGCCGTCGGCGGACTCGCGGCCAACAAGGTCCGTTCCGGACTGACCATGCTCGGCATCCTCATCGGCGTGGCGGCGGTCATCCTGCTGCTCGCCGTCGGCAACGGCTCCGAGCAGGCGGTGGTGAACTCCATCGACGCGCTGGGCACCAACTCGCTGACGGTGACCTCCGGGACGTCGTCCGCGACCTCCACCGCGACCAGCATCAAGCCGCTGACCGTCGCCGACGCCAAGGCGCTGGCCGACACCGCCCAGGCGCCGGACATCTCCGGGGTCGCCCCCGAGGTCACCACCTCGCAGACGGCGATCTACAACGGCGTCTCGCACAGCGTCAGTTCGGTGATCGGCACCTACCCGGCCTACTTCGAGGCGTCCAACAGCAAGGTCACCACCGGTGACTACTTCAGCGACGACGACGTCCTCAACTCCCGCAAGGTCTGCGTGATCGGCTCCACCACCGCCACCGACCTGTTCGGCACGGCCAGCCCCATCGGCAAGGTGATCACCCTCGGCGGGACGCCGTTCACCGTCGTCGGCGAGCTGGCCACCAAGGGCTCCAGCACCAGCAGCTTCGACGACCCGGACGACACGGTCATCGCGCCGCTGCCGACCGTGCAGAACGCCTTCACCGGCTTCGGCTCGCTCAGCCAGATCCTGGTCGAGGCCAAGTCGGCGTCGGCGACCACCGCCGCCACCAACGAGATCACCACCGTGCTGATGGGCACGCACGGGATCTCCAGCTCCTCGGCCGTGGACTTCCGGGTCAGCAGCCAGACGACGCTGCTGGCCACCCGCTCCTCCAGCACCCAGACGCTGACCGTGCTGCTGGGCGCGGTCGCCGCGATCTCGCTGCTGGTCGGCGGGATCGGGATCACCAACATCATGCTGGTGACGGTGACCGAGCGGACCCGCGAGATCGGCATCCGCAAGGCCATCGGCGCGCCCAAGGGCGTCATCATGGGCCAGTTCCTGGCCGAGTCGACGCTGTTGTCCCTGATCGGCGGCGGCCTGGGGGTGGTGACGGCGCTCATCGGGGCGCACTTCACCATCGTCGGCATCAAGCCGGTGGTGATCCCGGCCTCGGTGTACGGCTCCTTCGGGATCGCCGTCGCCATCGGCCTGTTCTTCGGCAGCTACCCCGCCAACCGCGCGGCCGGCCTGCGCCCGATCGATGCGCTGCGCCATGAGTGACAGCCACCAACTTCCCAGGGAGGATGCGGACATGGCCGCACGCCGTACCGAACTCGTCAAGCAGCCGGAGAGCCCGCTGGTACCGGGGCTGCGGGAGGACCCCGTCCTGGAGCCCGAACTCCTGGACGACAGCACCCAGCAGCTGCGCCTCAGCCCGGAGGACATCCTGGCCGAGCCCCCGGACGCCCGGGACATCGCCGCCGAGCTGGCCGCGCCGCCGCGCCGCAAGCTGCCGTGGCTGACGCTGCTGCTGGCCGCCGGGGTGATCGCCGCGGGCTCCTTCGCCGGCGGCGCGCTGGTGGAGAAGAACAGCGGCTCGGGCTCGTCCGGCGCCGCGTCCGCCTTCGCCAAGCTGCGCTCGGGCGCGGCCGGGGCGGCCGACGCCGGGGGCTTCACCCGCGGCGGGGCGAGCGGCTCGGCCTCCGGCGGCTTCGGCGGGGGCTTCGGCGGCGCGGGCGGTGCCACCACCGGTACGGTGAAGCTGGTCGACGGCAGCACCATCTACGTCACCAACTCCTCCGGCAACATCGTCAAGGTCACCACCGGCGGCTCGACCACGGTCAGCATCGCCAAGAGCGGGACCGTCAGTCAGCTCCAGCCGGGGCAGACGGTGACCGTCCGGGGCACCACGGACTCCTCCGGGAACGTGGCGGCCACCAGCGTCTCCGAGGGCGGCACCACCGGTGCGGCGGGTGCGGCCGCGGGCGGCTCGGCGGGCTGAGGATTCACACAGCCGGTCCTCATGCTGTCTTCATCTCGGACGCGTACGTTCCGATAACTCCCTCTTCCTTCCTATCGGGGCCGCACACATGGACACCACCGAAGCCAGCCTGCTGGTCGTGGACGACGAGCCGAACATCCGGGAGCTGCTCTCCGCATCGCTGCGGTTCGCGGGCTTCCGGGTGTCCTCGGCCGCCTCCGGCGCGGAGGCGGTCACCGCCGTCGCTCGGGACCGCCCCGACCTGGTCGTTCTCGACGTGATGCTGCCCGACATGGACGGCTTCGCGGTGGTCCGGCGGCTGCGGGACGACTCCGGCGCGGCCACCCGGGGGCCGAGCGCGACCGCATCCCGGTGATCTTCCTGACCGCCAAGGACGGCGTGGACGACAAGATCAGCGGGCTGACCGCAGGCGGCGACGACTACGTCACCAAGCCCTTCAGCCTGGAGGAGCTGATCGCCCGGATCCGGGCGATCCTGCGCCGCACCGGCGGCATCGCCGACGAGGACCACCTGGTCGTCGGCGATCTGGAGCTGGACCCGGTCGGCCACCAGGTGCACCGGGCCGGGCGGGCGGTCTCGCTCTCGCCCACCGAGTTCAAGCTGCTCGAGTACCTGATGAACAACACCGGCCGGGTGGTGTCGAAGATGCAGATCCTCGACCACGTCTGGGCCTACGACTTCGGCGGCGACCTCAGCATCGTCGAGTCGTACATCTCCTACCTGCGGCGCAAGGTCGACTCCGGCGCCAACGGCAGCCCCAAGCTGATCCACACGGTGCGCGGCATCGGCTATGTCCTCCGACGCCCGGCCGCGTAGCGTGCCGGCGCTGGCCGCGGCCCGGCTGCGCCGCTTCTGGCGGCGGCTGCGGCGGGTCCGGTTCTCGTCGTTCTCGCTGCGCAGCAGGCTGCTGTGCCTGGCCGTGGCGCTGGTCCTGGTCGGGCTGGCGGTGAGCGACGGGCTGGTGGTGGCGGTCGTCCGGGGCCAGCTGGTGGACCGGGTCGACACCCAGCTGGAGCGGTTCGCCCGCTCCGCCTCCACCCGTGCGCCGTTCCCGCAGCACCAGGCGCCGGCGGGCTGGGCCGGGGCCGGCGGCGACGGCCGGATGAGCGGCCTGCTCAGCAACTACGCCATCGCCTACGCGCTGCCCGACGGCACCCGCTCGGCCTGGCAGCAGCAGGGCCTGTCCACCTCCGACCCCACCCCCAGCCTGCCGGCGATGACTCCGGCGCAGCTGGCCGCGCGCAGCGGCCACGTCTTCAACGTGCCCAGCGACCACGGCAGCAGCAGCTGGCAGGTGCTGATCCTGCCCGCCGCCTATCCGCTGTACGAGAACGGCACCCCGGTGGCGGGCAGCGTGGTGGTGGCCGTGTCGCTGATCGACACCGACGCCACCATGGCCAAGCTGGACGAGGGGTTCCTGGCCATCGGCCTGGTCGTGCTGCTGCTGATCTCGGTCGCGGGCTGGTTCGCGGTCCGCCGGGGCCTCAAGCCGCTGGAGCAGATCGAGTCCAAGGCCACCGAGATCGCCGGGGGCCACCCGCTGTCCAACCGGATGCCGGAGGCCTCGCAGCGCACCGAGGTGGGGCGGCTGTCCAACTCGCTCAACTCGATGCTGGACCAGATCGAGGGCGCGTTCGCGGCCCGGGCCGCCTCCGAGAACCGGATGCGGGCCTTCGTCGCGGACGCCAGCCACGAGCTGCGCACGCCGCTCGCGGGCATCCGCGGCTTCGCCGAGCTGTACCGCATGGGCGCGCTCAGCGAGGAGGCCGACATCAAGCGGACCATGGCCCGGATCGAGAGCGAGGCGGTCCGGATGGGCGGCCTGGTCGAGGACCTGCTGACGCTGGCCCGGCTGGACGAGCAGCGCCCGATCGAGCTGGCCCCGATGGACCTGCGCACCCTGGCCGCCGACGCGCTGCACGACACCACTGCGCTGGACCCGACCCGTCCGGTCTCGCTGACCGGCCCCGGCGGGGGCACCGCGCCGTCGGCCGCGCTGGTGCTGGGGGACGAGGCGCGGCTGCGCCAGGTGGTGACCAACCTGGTGGGCAACGCGGTGCGGCACACCCCGCCGGGCACCCCGGTGCGGATCGGCGTGGGCACGGTGGGCGGCCACGGCGTGATCGAGGTCGCCGACCAGGGCCCGGGGCTGACGCCGGAGCAGGCCACCCGGGTGTTCGAGCGGTTCTACCGGGTGGACGCCTCCCGCAGCCGCAATGAGGGCGGGGGAGCGGGCCTGGGCCTGGCGATCGTCTCCGCTCTGGTGACCGCGCACAGCGGCGACGTCCAGGTGGAGAGCGTCCCCGGGGCCGGCGCGGTGTTCCGCGTGAGACTACCCGTCAACTAGTCCCCTTCCAGGCGGCTTGGCCGCCTCGCTGTCCGCGTTGTCGCTGGCCACAGGTGTGGCGGAGGACACGCGGATTCTGGCGTCCAGCACCCCTGGCGCTGCGCGAGAATATCTTGTGAAAGTGTTCACATTCACGAGCGCTCGACAGTGCGTGCCCGTGCGGTGACAAAAGTGGCATGTACAGGCAGCGGAGGCGACGACGTGTATCTCGCTCTGGCTTCGGACACGGTGGCGCGCTGGCAGTTCGGCATCACCACGGTCTTCCACTACCTCTTCGTCCCGCTGACGATCGCGCTGGCCGCGGTCACCGCAGGTCTGGAGACCGGCTACGTGCGGACCGGCAAGGAGAAGTACTTCCACGCCACCAAGTTCTGGGGAAAGCTCTTCCTGATCAACATGGCCCTCGGCGTGGCCACCGGCATCGTCCAGGAGTTCCAGTTCGGCATGAACTGGTCCCAGTACTCCCGCTTCGTGGGGACGTCTTCGGCGCCCCGCTGGCGATGGAGGCCCTGATCGCCTTCTTCTTCGAGTCGACCTTCATCGGCCTGTGGATCTTCGGCTGGGACCGGCTGCCCAAGCGCATCCACTGCGCCTGCATCTGGATGGTCGCCCTGGGCACCGTGCTCTCCGGCTACTTCATCCTCGCCGCCAACTCCTGGATGCAGCACCCGGTCGGCTACCACATCGACCCCGCCACCGGTAAGGCGCAGCTGACCAGCATCACCGCGGTGCTGTTCCAGAGCACCACCGTGGTCGTGGTGCTGCACACCCTCACCGCCGCCTTCCTGACCGGCGCGGCCCTGGTCGTCGGCATAGCCAGCCACCACCTGTGGAAGGCCCGGCGGCAGCAGGCCCAGGGCACGGCGGTGGACCGCAAGATGGTCGCCGCCATGCGCACCTCGCTGCGGGTCGGCCTGGTCATGGCCGTCGTCTCCGGCCTCGGCGTCGCGCTCACCGGCGACACCCTGGGCAAGGTCATGTTCCAGCAGCAGCCCATGAAGATGGCCTCCGCCGAAGCCCTGTGGCAGACCGCCGCACCCGCGCCCTTCTCGGTCTTCGCCGTCGGCGACGTATCCAGGGGCGACAACTCCGTCGAGCTGTCCGTGCCCGGCCTGCTCTCCTTCCTCGCCCACAGCGACTTCACCGACGCCGTCCCCGGCATCAACAACATCGCCGCCCGCGAGGCCGCCGAGTACGGCGGCAAGCCCGCCGACTACATCCCCAACATCTTCGTCACCTTCTGGGGCTTCCGGCTGATGATCGGCTTCGGGATGACCTCCTTCGCCGCCGGGACGGCCGGCCTGTGGCTCACCCGCCGCCGGCGCTGGCTGGCCCCGGAGCACCGCACCGGCGAGGACGAGGTGCCGCCGCTGATGCTCACCAGGAACCGGGAACTCGGCGCGTTCTTCACGAAGTGGGGCTGGCGCTGCGGGATTCTGACCCTGGGCTTCCCCCTCGTCGCCAACAGCTTCGGCTGGATCTTCACTGAGATGGGCCGTCAGCCATGGGCCGTCTACGGACTGATGAAAACCTCCAGCGCGGTCTCCCCCAACGTCTCGGTGGCCCTGCAGATCACCGCGCTGAGCGTGTTCGTGCTGCTCTACACGGTGCTCGCGGTGGTCGAGGTCAGGCTGATGGTCAAGTACGCCAAGGCCGGTCCGGTCACCGGCGAGCAGCCGCCCGACAAGGACCCCGTGCTGCGCGGTCCCGGCTCCGACGAGGACGCCGACAAGCCCCTCGCCTTCGCGTACTGAGCGCATAGACCGCCAGGAGACCGAGATGTCCCTTCCCGATGTGTGGTTCGTCATCATCGCCGTCCTGTGGACCGGCTACTTCTTCCTCGAGGGCTTCGACTTCGGCGTCGGCGTGCTCACCAAGCTGCTCGCCCGCGACGAGCAGGAGCGCCGGGTGCTCATCAACACCATCGGCCCGGTCTGGGACGGCAACGAGGTGTGGCTGCTCACCGCGGGCGGCGCCACCTTCGCCGCCTTCCCCGACTGGTACGCCACCCTGTTCAGCGGCTTCTACCTGCCGCTGCTGGCCATCCTGGTCTGCCTGATCCTGCGGGTCGTCGCCTTCGAGTACCGCGCCAAGCGCGACGGCGAGCGCTGGAAGCGGAACTGGGAGCACGTCATCTTCTGGACCTCGCTGGTACCGGCCTTCCTGTGGGGCGTGGCCTTCGCCGACATCGTCCACGGGGTGCCGATCGACGGCCGCAAGAACGTCACCGGCGGCGTGCTCACCCTGCTCCACCCCTACGCGCTGCTCGGCGGGCTGACCACGCTCTCCCTGTTCACCTTCCACGGCTCGGTGTTCACCGCGCTGAAGACCCTCGGCGGCATCCGCCAGCGGGCCCGGATCACCGCCGCCCGGACCGGGGCGGTCACCGCGGTCCTCGCGCTGACCTTCCTGGTCTGGACCCAGGCCGACCGCGGCAACGACTGGAGCCTGGCCACGCTGGTGCTGGCCGTGCTGGGCCTGCTCGCGGCCTTCGCCGCCAACTTGCGCGGACGCGAGGGCTGGGCCTTCATCCACTCCGGGGTGACGGTGGTGGCCACCACCGCGACGCTGTTCCTGGCGCTGTTCCCGGACGTGATGCCGTCCACCACCGACCCGGCCTTCAGCCTGACCGTCGGCAATGCGGCCTCCGGCCACTACTCGCTGCTGATCATGACCTGGCTGGCGGCGCTGGCGACCCCGCTGGTGCTGCTCTACCAGGGCTGGACCTACTGGGTGTTCCGCAAGCGCATCGGCGTCCAGCACATCCCGGCCGGTCAGATCCCCGCCGCCCGCTGAGCCTGCCGCCCGCCCGAGCCCGCCGACCGCCGAGCCTGCCGCCGTTCGAGGAGATGTTTCACGTGAAACCTGTCGATCCGCGTCTGCTGCGGCACGCCCGGGCCACCCGGGGCTTCCTCGCCGCCTCCGTCGCGCTCGGCCTGGCCGGGGCGCTGCTGGTGGTCGCCCAGGCGGTACTGGTGGCGGGGCTGGTGGTCGGCGCGTTCCAGCAGCACCACAGCGTGGGACGACTGCTGCCGCAACTGCTGCTGCTGGCGGCGGTCTCGGTCGGCCGGGCCCTGGTCGCCTGGCTGACCGAGCTGGCCGCGCACCGGGCGTCCGCCGCCGTGAAGTCGCAGCTGCGCTCGGCGCTGCTGGCCCGCGCCACCGGGCTCGGCCCCGGCTGGCTCTCCGAGCAGCGCCGGGGCGAGCTGGCCACCCTGGCCACCCGGGGCGTGGACGCGCTGGACGACTACTTCGCCCGCTACCTGCCGCAGTTGGCGCTCGCCGTGGTCGTCCCGGCCGTGCTGCTGCTGGAGATCCTGCGCGCCGACTGGCTCTCCGCGCTCACCATCGCCGTCACGCTGCCGCTGATCCCGCTGTTCATGGTGCTGATCGGGCTGGCCACGCAGAAGCAGATGGACCGCCAGTGGCGCTCCCTGGCCCGGCTGTCGCACCACTTCCTGGACGTGGTCGAGGGGTTGCCCACGCTCAAGGTCTTCGGCCGGGCCAAGGCCCAGGCCCGCACCATCCGCACGGTCACCGACGACTACCGGGCCGGGACCATGCGCACCCTGCGGATCGCCTTCGTCTCCTCCTACACCCTGGAGCTGCTGTCCACGCTGTCGGTGGCCCTGGTCGCGGTCAGCATCGGCCTGCGGCTGGTGGACGGCGGGCTCTCGCTCTACCTGGGGCTGGTCGTCCTGGTCCTGGCCCCCGAGGTGTACACCCCGCTGCGGCAGGTCGGCGTCCACTACCACGCCAGCGTGGAGGGGCTGAGCGCTGCGGCGGAGATCTTCGAGGTGCTGGAGACCCCGCTGCCCGCCGCCGGGACCGGCACCGTACCGGCCGGCGCCGCCATCACCGTCGACCGACTGACGGTCACCCACCCGGGCAGGTCCACCCCGGCCCTGGAGCGGCTGTCGCTGACCCTGGGCCCGGGCCGGGTCACCGCGCTGACCGGCCCGAGCGGCGCCGGCAAGAGCACCCTGCTCTCCGTTCTGCTCGGCTTCACCGCTCCCGACAGCGGCTCCGTCCGCGTCGGCGGGGTGCCGCTGGCCTCGCTCGACCCGGCCGCCTGGCACCGGCAGATCGCCTGGCTCCCGCAGCAGCCCGCCCTGTTCGCCGGGACGGTCGCCGACAACGTCCGGTTGTCGCGCCCCGACGCGGACGACGCCGAGGTCCGCGCGGCCCTGCACAGCGCCGAGGCGCTCGACTTCGTCGAGGCGCTGCCCGGCGGCCTGGACGCCCGGCTCGGCGAGGGCGGCAGCGGCCTGTCCGGAGGACAGCGGCAGCGGCTCGCCCTGGCCCGGGTCTTCCTGGCCGACCGCCCGCTGGTGCTGCTGGACGAGCCCACGGCCAACCTGGACGGCGCCAACGAGGCCGCGATCGTCCGCGCCGTCGCCCGGCTCGCCGTCGGACGCACCGTCGTGCTGACCGCGCACCGCCCGGCCCTGCTGGCCCTCGCCGACGAGGTGCACCGGATACCCCTGGCACCCCCGGCGCCCTCGGCACCCCTGCCGCCGCTGCCGCCGCTGCCGCCGCTGCCCGCACCAGCCGCGCCCGCTCTCCCGGCCCCCCGGTCCGCCACCGCTGCCCGGTCCGCCACCGCCGTCGACACCCCCGCCGAGCCGGACGCGGCCCCGCTGCCGGTGGACGAGGCGCAGACCCGGCCCCGGCTGGCCGCCGCCACCCTGCTGGGCGCGCTGGCCCTCGGCTGCAGCATCGCCCTGCTGGGGCTCTCCGGCTGGCTCATCGCCCGCGCCTCGCAGCAGCCGCCGGTGCTGTACCTGATGATGGCCGTCACCGGCGTCCGCACCCTGGGCCTGGGCCGCAGCGCCTTCCGCTACGCCGAGCGGCTGGTCTCGCACCATGCGGTGCTGCGGGCGCTGGGCGCGCTGCGCACCCGGGTCTACGTGCGGCTGGAACGCCTGGCACCCGCCGCCCTGGCCTTCCGCTCCGGCGACCTGCTCTCCCGGCTGGTCGCCGACGTGGACGCGATGCAGGACCACTACCTGCGCTACCGGCTCCCGCTACGCACCGGCGTCCTCGTCGGCGCGCTGACCGCCCTCGCCGTCGCCCTGGTGCTGCCCGCCGCCGGGCTGCTGCTGGCCGGCGGCCTGCTGCTCGCGGGCGCGGCGGTACCGGCCCTGTCCGTCGCCGTTTCCCGCCACGCCGAGCAGCGGCAGGCGCCCACCCGGGGACTGCTGGCCACCCAGGTGGTGGACGTGCTCTCCGGCACCGCCGAGCTCACCGTCGCCGGGGCGCTGCCCGCGCGCCTGGCCGGGCTGCGCGCCACCGACGCCGAGCTGCGCCGGCTCACCGGCCGTTCGGCCGCCACCGCCGGGCTGGGGTCGGGGCTGGTCACGCTGGTCACCGGGCTGACCGTCACCGCCTGCGCGGCGGTCGGCATCGCGGCGGCCGACAGCCACGCCGTGCACGGGGTGATGCTCGCCGTGCTGGTGCTCACCCCGCTGGCCGCGTTCGAGGCCGTCGCCGGGCTGCCGATGGCCGCGCAGATCCGGCAGCGCAGCCAACGCGCCGCCGCGCGCGTCGCCGAGGTCACCGACGCCCCCGAGCCGGTCCGCGAACCCGCCAGCCCGGAGCCCCTGCCGGACCGGCCGTTCCCGATCCGGGTGCGCGGGCTGGCGGCGGTCTGGCCGGGACGCGAGGACGCCGCCCTCACCGGCATCGATCTGGACCTCGCCCCGGGCCGCCGGGTCGCCGTGGTCGGCCCCAGCGGCTCCGGCAAGACCACCCTGGCCATGCTGCTGCTGCGGTTCCTCGACCCCCGGGCAGGCTCCGTCACCCTGGGCGGCGTGGACGCCACCGCCCTGGACGGCGACGCCGTCCGCCGGATCGTCGGCCTGTGCGCCCAGGACGCCCACGTCTTCGACAGCTCGCTGCGGGAGAACCTGCGGCTGGCCCGGCCCGACTGCGCCGAGCCCGAGCTGTGGGCCGCCCTCGGCGCGGCCCGCCTCGCCGACTGGGCACGGAGCCTGCCGCAGGGGCTGGACACCATGGTCGGCGAGCACGGCGCCCGGCTCTCCGGCGGCCAGCGCCAGCGGCTCGCCCTGGCCCGCGCGCTGCTGGCGGACTTCCCGGCGCTGATCCTGGACGAGCCCGCCGAACACCTGGACCTGGCCACCGCCGACGCCCTCACCGCCGACCTGCTGGACGCCACCCGGGGCCGTGCCACCCTGCTGATCACCCACCGGCTGGCCGGGCTCGACGCGGTGGACGAGATCGTGGTCCTGGACGCCGGGCGGATCGTCCAGCGCGGCAGCTGGTCCGAGCTGCTCGCCGAGCCGGGACCGCTGCGCGGCATGTGGGAGCGCGAACGCGCCGCCGACGCCCTGCTCGCGCACTGACCTGCTCGCGCACCGACCTGCTCGCACACCCGCCTGCGGGCGCACCGGCCCGGCGCTCAGCCGTCCAGGCCGCGCACCAGCTGCTCGATGACCTCGGCCACGCCGTCCGCGTCGTGGTCGCCCGCGCGGTGCTCCGTCGCCGCCAGCACCTGCGGATGGGCGTTGGCGACGGCGTACGCGGTGCCCGCCCAGGCCAGCATCGGCAGATCGTTCGGCATGTCGCCGAAGGCCACCACCTCCTCCGCCGCCACCCCGCGCTCCGCACACCACAGCGCCAGGGTGCTGGCCTTGCTGACGCCCAGCGCGCTGATCTCCAGCAGCGGACTGGAGCGGGTGATCTCGGCGTACTGCCCCGCCGCCGCGCGGGCCCGGCGCATGAACTCGTCCGGGTCCGCCTCGGGGTGCCGGGCCAGCACCTTGAACACCTGCCCCCCGACGTCCGAGGCCAGAATCGTCTCGGCCGGGGCGATGCCCCGCACCGCAGCCGCGTCCCACATCGCCGACGCGTAGTGCGGCTCGTAGGCGAAGCCCTCCGGGAACTCGAAGGCGAACCCCACCCCCGGCAGCTCCGCCCGCACCGCCTTGACCACGGCCAGCGCGTCCTCGCGGCGCAGCGGCGTCGAGGAGACCAGTGCCTTGCGGCGGACGTCGTACACGGCCGCGCCGTTGGAGCAGATGGCGATGCCGTGCGGCCCGGTGACCGCGCTGACCACCTCCATCCAGCGCGGCGGGCGCCCGGTGACGAACACGATGCACAGCCCCGCCGCCTCGGCCAGCGCCAGCGCGGCCTCCGTCCGCGCGGACACCGTGCCGTCACTGCGCAGCAGCGTCCCGTCGAGGTCGGTGGCGATGATGCGGGGCCGTACCAGGGGAGCGTCGTTCACCCCCACATCCTCGCTCATCCCCGCCCCGGCCCCCGCCGGGGCTTTGCCGTCGGCTCCGCCGGGGAAGGCGGGCGGCATGGGAGAGATCCGGATCGGCACGTGCTCGTGGACGGACAAGGCGCTGGTGTCCAGCGGGTGGTATCCGGCGGGCCACCGCGACGCGGAGGGCAGGCTACGGCACTACGCCGCGCAGTTCCCGGTGGCCGAGGTGGACTCCACCTACTACGGCCTGCCCAGCACCCGCAACAGCCTGCTCTGGGCCGAACGCACCCCCGAGGGCTTCCGCTTCGACGTGAAGGCGTTCTCCCTGCTCACCGGGCATGCGACGCGGCCGAACGCGCTGCCGGCCGACCTGCGCCCGTACCTGGCCGAGCACCGGTACCGGCCGGGCGCCGATCCCGGACTGCTGGACGAGGTGTGGGGCCGGTTCAGCTCGGCCCTCGAACCGCTGCGCCAGGCCGACCGGCTGGGAACGCTGCTGTTCCAGTTCCCGCCGCAGTTCGCGCCGGGGCGGCCGGCGGTGGAGTTCCTGCGCCGGGCCCGGGAGCGTGCCGCGGGGTGGCCGATGGCGGTGGAGTTCCGGCACCCCGACTGGTGGCGCGAGGAGCGCGTCGCCGGGACGGCCGCGCTGCTCGCGGACCTGGACACGGCAGCCGTGGCCGTGGACATGGTGCAGACCCTCGCCGTCTCCATCCCCCCGGTCGTGCGCGTCACCTCCCCCCGGCTCGCGGTGGTGCGCTTCCACGGCCGCAACCCCGCCTGGGGCACCGGCACCAAGGAGGAGAAGTTCCGCCACACCTACACGCCCGAGGAACTCGCCGAGTGGGTGCCGCGCATCCGCGCGATGGCCGAGCAGGCGCACGAGGTCCACGTCCTCTTCAACAACTGCTGCGCCGACGCGGCCGTCCGCGCAGCGGAGACCATGCGGGCCCTCGTCCCCGCTCACCTAGGGTGAAGGGCATGCGACTGAGTACGGTGATCCTGCCCATCCACCGGTGGGCCGAGGGACAGAAGGTCTGGCGGTGGGCCGAGGAGCTCGGGTTCCACGCGGCGTACACCTACGACCACCTGAGCTGGCGATCGTTCCGGGAGAAGCCGTGGTTCGGGGCGCTGCCGACGCTGACGGCTGCCGCGACAGCCACCGAGTTGTGATCAGCGTCAGCGATCTGTGCGCGCCCCGCTACCTCGTCGTCCGTCACGCAAAAGGGGAGGGCCAGAACTTCGGTGGAGCGGCAGTCGGGTCCACCATCCGCAGTCGGCTCTGCTGGGACGGGTCAACGCCGTTGAGGGAGATGAGTCGCTGACCGACGGCCCGGTCGAGTTCCGTCAGGGCGTGGGGCAGGCCGGCGCATACGGTGGCGATGGCGGCGCCGAGTCCCACCAGGCCGCCGTGCTTGTGGTTCTGGCGGTACTCGATGCGGTGCAGGCCTGACTCGGCGATGGCCACCACTTCCAGCGGGCGGCTCAATTGCTTGGTGTCGTTCGTGAGGATGACGTGGAAGCCTTCTGCTGCGGCTCGCGCGTAGAGGTCGATGTCCCGTGTACCCGCCCAGCCCTTGAGCTCGGCCACGTGATCGATCGACTGGTGCTTCAGGAGCAACCGTACGATCTGGGCCATGGGGAGCGGCACATTCTCGTCCAGCAGCAGCCTCAAGACGCGGCCTGCCGGATCTCCGCGTCATCGGCATAGCTGTCGACATAGTCGACGAAGTCCGCCGCGTCGAGGGCAGCCTCCGGTGTGACGCCCGGGTAGTAGTCGCTGATCTGCACAGGCTGCACACCGTCTCGAAGGAGCGCGGCCACCTCAGCGGCCGGGATACGTGTGCCTTCGACGACCGGTTCTCCACCACGCACGGCGGGATCGATCGATACGTGCGGTCGCGGCTCAAGCAGGTCCGGGATGCGTCGTCCGCCACGGTAGAAGGGCGCGAGCACGTCGACCATCTCGACGATGACCAGATTCCCCTTGCTTCGTACAAGGTCCACTGCGTGGTCCGGGTCCGCCAGGTAGATCGTGTCGCCACCTGCTACCAAGCGGTAGGCGGAGAGGTGCTCGCGTTCGTCGAGACCCTCGCGCAGGGTGTTCAGCGCGCGCCTGATCCGCTGCAACGACGCCTCCTGCCGAAGGCGGACGCAGGTCCGGAGAGCGACGACATCGCGAAAGGAGTAGAGGATCGGACGAGACGCCGAAAGCTCGGGAATCAGGACAGCACCCTGCTCACTGACGCCCCGCCGCCAGTGCGACAACTGCCGCAGGGTCGCCCCGGACAACGCGGCAGCCAGCTTCGGCTCGTATGACACGCGGCACCTCCTTGGCTTCCAGGGCGTGGTTCGACGCTAGTCCATCGTCCCCTACGGTCTTCGGGGATGCCAGCATTTCCATCCGTACGGGACCTTGGCCGAGTAACGAGGGAGCATGTGCATGCGATTCGGCTTCCATCTGACAAGGCCCACGAGTGCAGTTCGATCTTGACGTGTATCCGCAAGGCGTCGAACGGACAGCGACCTTCCGGTTCCCGGAGGGGGAGACGGCTGAGGTGGGCTGACACTCCCGAACAGCGTGGACTCCCAACCCGGTGACCGAGGTCTGTGACCGTGCGGAACTCCTGGGGATGTGCATGGACCTGGCGTCCGACTTCGCGGCATCGCTGCGTGACATCGGCCCGGATGTCGCGGAGCCGGCACCGTTCCGCGCCTGGTCACATAGGTGAGGCGACTGACCGCGTAGGGTCGGCGGCATGCGACTGAGTACGGTGATCCTGCCCATCCACCGGTGGGCCGAGGGACAGAAGGTCTGGCGGTGGGCCGAGGAGCTCGGCTTCCACGCGGCGTACACCTACGACCACCTGAGCTGGCGATCGTTCCGGGAGAAGCCGTGGTTCGGGGCGCTGCCGACGCTGACGGCTGCCGCGACAGCGACGGAGCGGATCCGGCTGGGCACCCTCGTCACCTCGCCCAACTTCCGGCACCCGGTGACGCTGGCGAAGGAGTTGCTGACCGTCGACGACATCTCGGGCGGGCGGCTGACCGTCGGCATCGGGGTCGGCGGGGTGGGCTTCGACTCCACCGCGCTGGGCCAGGAGGAGTGGACCCCCCGGGAGCGGGCGGACCGGTTCGACGAGTTCCTGCCGCTGCTGGACAAGCTGCTGACCGAGGACGCCACCACCGACCGGGGCGCGTTCTACTCGGCCGTCGAGGTGCGGAACATCCCCGGCTGCGTGCAGCAGCCGCGCGTTCCCTTCTACGTCGCCGCCACCGGCCCGCGCGGGCTGAGGCTGGCGGCCCGGTACGGGCAGGGCTGGGTCACCTACGGCGACCCCAGGGGCCCGGCCGAGGTGCCGGTCGAGCAGGCGCCGGCCGTGATCGCGGCCCAGCTGGGCAAGCTCCGCGCCGCCTGCGAGGCCGAGGGGCGGGACGCCGACTCGATCAACACCGTGCTGTTGCAGGGGTCGACGGCGGAGCGGCCGCTGCAGTCGGTGGACGCCTTCGTCGACTGGGCCGGGCGCTACCAGGAGTTGGGCATCGACGAGGTGGTCGTGCACTGGCCGGTGCCGGACTCGGTCTTCGAGGCCGACCTGGGCGTCTTCGAGCGGATCGCCACCGAGGGCCTGCGGCAGCTGGGTTGACCGGCGGGGGCGGATCAGGACATTCCCGCTGATGTCCTGACCGCCCCCGGAGGTTCGGATACCGATCATGTAAAGAAGTTGTCGGCGCTCTCAGAAGCTGGACATAATCGCAGATCGTAGGGCCTGTCGAACCTGTGTACGGGTTCCGGGCCGCGCGCTGGCCCCACTCCTCTCGCGGTGGGGCGACAAGCCGTTCTGTGGGAGTGTGTATGGGGGCCACTGACCCCGTGTCCGACGTGTCCGACGTGTCCGAGGTGCGCGACGACACGCCGGCGGACGACGCGGGGAGGGCGCAGCCCGCCCCGGCCGACGCGCCGTCACCGGCGGCACCGGCGGTGACGGCTGAGCCCGCCGCACCGGCTGAGCCGGCCGCCGCTGCGCCGGTCTATCCGCCGACCCCGCCGCCTCCGCCCGGCTACCAGCAGCTCTGGGGCGCGCCCGCCGCACCCGCCGTCCCGGCCGCGCCGCCGAAGCCGCGTTCGCGGGTCGGGCGGTACGCCTCCCTCGCCGTCGCCGGCTTCCTGGTGATCGCGGCCGCGAGCGCCGGGGTCACCGTCGCCGTGGGCAGCCCCGGCGGCAGCTCGCAGGCCGCCGCGCCCGCCCGGCCGACCGCCCCGCTCTCCCCGGCGCCGGGCCGGACGCCGACGCCGACGGCCGCGCCCAGCAGCTCCGCGCCGATCGTGGTGCCCACCGTCGCGCCCGCGCCCGCCACCACCGTCAAGGGGACCGTCAGCGGCGACTCCCACAGCGGTGACCTGCGCTTCTTCCTGCTGCCGCTGCCCAGCGGCGCCCAGCCGATCAACGATGTGGACGGTACCAAGGAGAGCCTCAGCGTCCTCTCCAAGGAGATGGCCGACCCCTCGCAGGGCCTGGCCGACCTCAGGAGCTGGAACTGCGTCGGCGGCGCGACCCGCGAATACCGCAGCAGCGACGGCACGCTGACGGTCCGTACCGAGCTGCTGCACTTCGGCGACTCCGCCGACGCCGACGGCTGGTACTCCGGGCTGAGGTTCGGCAGCGGCACGTCGTTCTCCGTCCCCGGCCTGGACGACGCCAAGGGCTGGGCGTTCGACCCGAGCGACAGCGAGGGCTTCGGCAGCATCACCGGCGTCTCGCACGTCGGTGACGTCATGTTCCAGATCGACATCGACGGCACGGGCAAGATCGACCACTCGCTGCTGACCCCGCTGATGAAGCGCGAGGCACAGCTGCTGCGCACCGGCCACTGAACCGGTCCGCCGCCCCCGTCCTCGCTCACAGACGTCCCCGTGGAGAAACGTTGACCACCGAAGTAGCCGACGCGACGGCCGTCCAGCCGCCGCCGTCGAAGCCGAGGCCGCGCGGCAGAACGGCACTGATCATGGCGGTCGCGGCCGTCCTCGGGGTGCTCGGCGGAGGCGCCGCCGGGTACGCCGCCCAGTCCGGCAGCGCGCCCACCCCGCTGCCGCCGCTGTCCGCACCCCAGCCGCACTACCCGGCCGCGCACGCGTCCGCGCCCGCGCTGCCCGCCGCCGACGACGACATGGTGCGCACCGACGGCGACCTGACCCGGCTGCTGGTGCCGGTGCCGCACGGCGCGACCGTGGCGCAGGGATCGGCCGGGTTCGACTCCTGGCTGAACATCGCGCAGTACGCCGAGGGCTATGTCGACCCGGCCGGTGAGTTCTCCTGGCTCTCCGACCACAGCTTCCGCCGCGCGGCCCAGGCCGTCTGGTGCCCGGGCGGCTACCTGATCGACACCGTCCAGCTGGTGCAGTTCAGCCACGCGGAGGAGGCCAACGCGCTGCAGACCATCGAGAACCAGTCGAACTCGGCCGCCACCTGGGCCGGCAGCTCCAGCAGTTCGATGATCGGATCGGACGACGCGGAGATCTTCGCGGGCACCAAGCAGCACAGCAACGGCAGTGTCAGCTACTACGAGGGGCGCGGCTACGGGGTGCACGGCGACATCGCGGTACTGGTCTACGTCCAGCAGGACAGCCCGGTCAGCGTCCGGACGGTGCAGACCGTCCTCCAGGACCAGTTGGAGCGGCTGTGACCACTGACCCGATCAAGAGCCCGGCCGAGGCCGACAAGCCGGAGCAGCCCGAGACCGCCGCGCAGGCGCAAGCGGAGGCCGCCGCGCGGCCGCGCCGGGGCCGGTGGATCGCGCTCGGCACGGTCGGCGTCCTGCTGGCGGTTGCGACCGGGGTCGGCGTCGGCGACGCCATCCTGGACGCCGAGAAGAAGCCCGCCCCGTCCTCGGCCCAGGCCGCGCGACCGGCACCGCCCGCCTACGGCGGCAACGCCGACGGCAGCCACTTCGGCTCGCTCGGCGATCTGCTGCTGCCCGTCGCCGGTACGGCCGGCCCCGGCGCGGACGACCCGGCGTTCGGCAACGACACCGTGCTCGCCCCGGCGCAGTACCGTCCGTTCTTCGACGAGGACTTCGGCGCGCTGTCCGGCGGCGACCGCTCCACCCTGGCGGGCCTGCTCGACCTGGGCGGGCTCAAGGGCGCCGCGTTGCGGACCTACGACCTCAGCGACGAGCTGGACGTCGAGATCGGCCTGTTCCAGGTCACCGACGCCCGGGTCTCGGCCGGTCCGGCGATCGTGCAGGAGCTGGCCAACGCCACCTCGTCCTTCGCCACGTCGGGCCCGGTCACCGGTTATCCCAGGGCCCACTGCTACCGGCCGCCGCTGCCGCAGGAGGGGGACCGGCTGGACTACCTGGACTGCGACGCGGTCGCCGGGGACGTGCTGGTGACCGTGCAGGCGTTCGGCGCCGCTCCCATGGACACCTCGTCCGTCACCGACCTGCTGCAGCAGCAGCTCACCCGACTCGCGCCCCCGGAGGACCAGACATGAGCGACCTGACCGGTCCCCCGCCGCCGCAGCCCACCGCACCACCCCAGCCGACGGCGCCGCCGCCCCCGCCGGGCGTGCTTCCGCCGCCGCCCGCGCCGTACCCCGGGCAGCCGACCACCCTGTGGGCGGTGCCCGCCGAGCTGCAGCCGAAGCCGCGCCGGGAGCGCCCGTGGCTGCGCACGGCCCTGCGCTGGACCGTCGCCTGCGCCGTGTTCGCCGTGGTCGGCGCGGTCACCGCCGCCGTGGTCATGGCACCGCCGCGGACCGACCTGCCGGGGCTGAAGACCCCCGGCGACCAGCGCTACACCTTCGGGACGCTCGCCCTGCCCGCGCTGCCGCCCGGCGCCCTCGGGCCGAACGAGGAGAACAGCGCCGACGGCGGCCTGGTCCACCTGGTCGACCTGCGGAAGCTGCTGCTGCCCGCGCCCGTCGGCGGCCGCCCGGACCCGTCGCTGACCGGCGGCACCGGCTGGTACTCGCCGACCGCGTACGCCGCCAGGTTCAGCGACGCCGTCGAGCTGCGCAACAGCTTCGCCGACGACGGCCTGCGGCACATCGCCGCCACCGCCTGGACCGGCCCGGACGGCACCCGGACCGAGATCTACCTGCTGGGCTTCCGCTCCCCGGGCCCGGCCGCCCAGCTCTACACCACCGACTCCACCACCACGGTGCCGCTGGCCGAGCCCAACGTCGCGCCGGTGCAGGAGACGGGCTTCCCGGGCGTCACCACCGCCGTCACCGCCGAGGCCCAGCCCAAGGGGCCGGGCACGCAGGCCGCACGGATGGCCTTCCTCAACGTCGGCGACGTCGAGGTGTGCGTGATCATGACCAACCCCAAGGCGGTCGTGCCCAGCACCTTCACCCAGGTCGTCGCGCTGCAGAACGAACTGCTCCAGGCCTGAGCGGGCCGGGGCGTCCCCTAGGGGACGCCCCCCGGCGCATACGCCCAAAGGTTCGGGAAACCGTGGTGCCCAGTACTGATGCGTCCGGGTGAACGCGTCGATACGGTCGTCCCGTGTCTGTCATCATCACGGACAACCTCAGCAAGAGGTATCCCAGGGTCACCGCGCTGGATCGACTGACCGTCGACGTCCAGCCCGGCGTGGTCGGCCTGGTCGGAGCCAACGGCGCAGGCAAGTCCACACTCATCAAGATCCTGCTGGGCCTGGCCCCCGCCACCGAGGGCAGCGCCCGGGTGCTCGGCCTGGACGTCGCCACCGAGGGCGGCGCCATCCGCGAGCGCGTCGGCTACATGCCGGAGCACGACTGCCTGCCGCCCGACGTCTCGGCCACCGAGTTCGTGGTCCACATGGCGCGGATGGCCGGGCTGCCCGCCACCGCCGCCCGCGAACGCACCGCCGACACGCTGCGCCACGTCGGCCTGTACGAGGAGCGCTACCGGCCGATCGGCGGCTACTCCACCGGCATGAAGCAGCGGGTGAAGCTGGCCCAGGCGCTGGTCCACGACCCGCAGCTGGTGCTGCTCGACGAGCCCACCAACGGCCTGGACCCGGCCGGCCGGGACGAGATGCTGGCGCTGATCCGGCGCGTCCACAGCGACTTCGGGATCTCCGTGCTGGTGACCTCGCACCTGCTCGGCGAGCTGGAGCGGACCTGCGAGCACGTCGTCGTCATCGACGGCGGCAAGCTGCTGCGCTCCTCCTCCACCGCGGACTTCACCAAGGCCACGGCGCTGCTCGCGGTCGAGGTGACCGACCTGCAGTCCGATCCGGCCTTCGACGCCGACGCCGCCCTGCGCAAGCGGCTCACGGACGGCGGGCTGACGGTCACCGGCGACGGCGGCCGGGTGCTGCTGGTGGAGATCAACGGCGACGACACCTACGACCTGGTCCGTGACGCCGTCGCCGACCTCGGCGTCGGCCTGGTCCGCATGGAACAGCGCCGCCACCGCATCGCCGAGGTCTTCCAGGACCGGCCCGAGGAGGCGTCCGCCCATGTCTGAGCAGCTGCCCCCGGTGGACGTCATCCACGACATCGGCTACCGCCACTACGACGGCCCGCGCCTGGGCCGCGGCTACGCCACCCGCTCGCTCTACACGCTCAGCCTGCGCGGCAGCTTCGGCCTCGGACGCTCCATCAAGTCCAAGATCCTGCCGATGGGGCTGCTGGCGCTGATGTGCGTCCCGGCGCTGATCATCGTCGCGGTCGCGGTCTACCTGAAGTCGGGCAAGCTGCCGCTGGAGTACGAGCGTTACCTGTCCATCATGGACTTCGTGATCGCGGTCTTCATCGCCTCGCAGGCCCCGGTGGCGCTCTCCCGTGACCTGCGCTTCATGACCCTGCCGCTGTACTTCTCGCGTCCGATCACCGCCGGCGACTACGTCCGGGCCAAGTTCGCGGCGATGTTCAGCGCCATGTTCGTGCTGACCGGGCTGCCGCTGCTGATCATGTGGATCGGTTCGCTGCTGGCGTCCATGGGCTTCGCGTACAACCTGGAGCACTTCGGCTACGGGCTGGTCGGCGCCGCGCTCTACTCGCTGCTGTACTCCGCGATCGGGCTGGCTGTCGCCTCCGCGACACCGCGCCGGGGGTTCGGCGTGGCCGGGATCATCATGCTGCTGCTGATCTCCGGCGCGGTCGCCACCATCATCTACTTCGTCATCAACCGCCACGACCAGAGCGCGGCCGCCCACTGGGCCAACGTGCTCAGCCCGTCCGGGCTGGTCGACTCGTCGGTGACCTGGATGTTCAAGCTGCCGGTCAGCGGCGCCACCGGAGTGCCGTCCGCCCTCGGCGGCTGCGTCTTCGTCGCCGAGGCGCTGCTGCTGCCCGCCGCCGTCTACGGACTCCTCGTCCAGCGCTACCGGAAGATCTGAGAGGCCGTCCGTGACCACCATCAGCATCGACCGGGTCTCCCGCTGGTTCGGGAACGTGGTCGCCGTCAACGACATCAGCATGCGGATCGGACCGGGCGTGACCGGTCTGCTCGGCCCCAACGGCGCGGGCAAGTCCACGCTCATCCACATGATGAGCGGCTTCCTGCCGCCCTCCACCGGACGCGTCGACATCGACGGCGCGCCGATCTGGAAGAACCAGCAGGCGTACCGGCAGATCGGCCTGGTCCCCGAGCGGGAGGCCATGTACGACTTCCTGACCGGGTACGAGTTCGTGCTCGCCAACGCCGAGCTGCACGGCCTCGCCGATCCGGGCGCGGCGGCGGCCCGGGCGCTGGCCACCGTCGAGATGGAGTACGCGCAGGACCGCAAGGTCACCACCTACTCCAAGGGCATGAAGCAGCGGGTCAAGATGGCCTCCGCACTGGTCCACGATCCGGCGGCGCTGCTGCTCGACGAGCCCTTCAACGGGATGGACCCGCGCCAGCGGATGCACCTGATGGAGCTGCTGCGCCGCTTCGGCGCCGAGGGCCGCACCGTGCTGTTCTCCTCGCACATCCTGGAGGAGGTCGAGCAGCTGGCCCGGCACATCGAGGTGGTGGTGGCCGGGCGGCACGCCGCGTCCGGGGACTTCCACAAGATCCGCCGGCTGATGACCAGCCGCCCGCACCAGTACCTGGTCCGCTCCAGCGACAACCGCGCGCTGGCGGCGGCACTGATCGCGGACGCCTCCACCGCCGGGATCGAGATCGACCCGGCCGAGGACGCGCTGCGGGTGCAGGCCGTCGACTTCTACCGCTTCACCGAGCTGGTGCCGCGCGTCGCCCGGGAGGCGGGCATCCGCCTGCTCACCGTCTCCCCCGCGGACGAGTCCCTGGAGAGCGTCTTCTCCTACCTGGTGACCTCCGCATGAGCGCCACCGGCACGCCCCAGGAAGGATGGAACCAGTGAACCTCACCGTCGCCCGGCTGACCGTGCGCGGCCTGCTCGGCCGCCGCCGGGGCCTGCTGCTGCTCGGGGTGCCCGCGCTGCTGCTGGTCCTGGCGGTGATCATCCGGGTCGCCGTGGGCCAGGACGAGAGCACCACCGTCGAGGTCCTCGGCACGCTGGCGCTGGGCACCCTCGTCCCGCTGCTCGGCCTGATCGCCGGCACCGGGGCCATCGGCCCGGAGATCGACGACGGCTCGATCATCTACCTGCTGGCCAAACCGCAGCCGCGCTGGAAGATCATCACCACCAAGCTGCTGGTCGCCTTCGGCTGCACGGTGGTCTTCGGCGCCATCCCGACGTACCTGGCCGGGGTGGTCCTGTTCGGCAACTTCGAGAGCGTCGCGGTGGCGTACGGGGTGGCCGCGCTGGTCGCCGGGGCGGCCTACAGTGCGATCTTCCTGCTGCTGGGGGTGGTCACCCGGCACGCGGTCGTGGTCGGGCTGCTCTACTCGCTGGTCTGGGAGAGCATCGTGGGCAACTTCGTGACCGGCGCCAAGACCCTGAGCGTCCAGCAGTGGGCGCTGGCGGTGGGGCGCCGGATCGCCGATCCGGGCGTGATCACCTCGGCCGTCCACCTGCCCACGGCGGTGCCGCTGCTGGTGGTGGTGACCCTGGCCGCGTCGGCGCTGGCGGCGGCCCGGCTGAGCCGGCTGACGCTGGCGGGGGAGCAGTAGCCGACGCGCCACCGCCCACGGCGGAGGGGGTGTGCGGGCCGACCGGCCTGCACACCCCCTCGGACGTTCTCCGCCCCGGCGCCTGCTGAGGGCGGTTGCCCTGCTGCGGCCGGTTGCCTGTGACGGCCGGGCGCCTGTGACGGGCGGGTGCCTGTGACGGGCGGGTGCCTGTTAGGGCCGGTGCCCGACCGCCCGCAGGGTCACCGGGCGGGCCGCGCCGAGACCGGCCGCCAGCGCCACCCCGCAGCAGACCAGCAGCAGCGTCAGCGGCAGCGTCCAGCCGCCGGTGAGCTGGTGCAGCGCGCCGACGCCCACCGGGCCGCAGGCCGCGATGAAGTAGCCGACCATCTGCGACATCCCCGACAGCTGCGAGGCCACCACGGCGCCACCGGCCCGCAGCACCACCAGCGCCATGGCCAGGCCGAAGCCGCCGCCCATGGCCAGGCCCAGCAGCGTCGCCCAGATCCACGCACCGGCGGCCGGTGCGATCATCAGCCCGGCGATGCCCACGGCGTAGCTGCCCGCCATCAGCACCACCAGCAGCCGCTGGCTGGTCATCCGCCCGGCCGCGAGCGGCACCAGGAACGCGCCCGCCACCTGGACCAGGTTGCAGAAGGCGAAGATCAGACCGGCGGTGCCCCGGGACATGCCGTGGTCGGTCAGCACCGTCGGCATCCAGGCGATCAGAGTGTAGGCGAGCAGCGACATGATGCCCATGAAGACGGCGAGCTGCCAGGCCAGCGGGTGCCGCCACAGCCCGGGCAGCCGCCCGGAGCCGGCGGCCGCGGCCGGCGCGGTGCGGTCCTGCCCGGCGCCGCCCAGGACCTGCGGCAGCCACAGCGCGGCGGAGACCAGCGCCAGCACCGACCAGGACGCCAGCGAGCCCTGCCAGCCGCCGAAGGCGTGCTCCATCGGCACCGACAGCGCGGCGGCGAAGGTCGCCCCGACGATCATCGCGGTGGAGTAGACGCCGGTCATCATCGCCGCCCGGTCCGGGAAGTCCCGCTTCACCAGGCCCGGCATGGTCACGTTCAGCATGGCGATGGCCGCGCCGACCACGATGCTGCCCGCGAACAGCGGCGTCACCCCGCTCATCACCCGCAGACCCACCCCGGCCGCCAGCAGCAGCAGCGCGCCCAGCACCACCCGCTCCGGACCGAGCCGGCGCACCAGCCCCGGCACGAAGCTCGCGGTGATCCCCATCAGCAGCACCGGCAGCGTGGTGAGCAGCCCGCCCGCCGTCGAGGACAGGCCGTAGTGCGTGCTGATGTCGGTCAGCAGCGGCGACACCGCGGAGACGGCGGCGCGCATGTTGACCGACACCAGCAGGATGCCGATCAGGGCGGTCAGCGGGTGCGCGGCGATCCGCGCCGGGCGCGAGGGCACCCGGGTGGACGCGGTGGGATACGAGCGGGTCGGCTGCTGGTCGAGCGTGGTGCGGGGCATGGGTTTCTTTCCGAACGCTGTGGGTCTGTGGAGCGGTGGGGCCGGGGCGGGGCTCAGCCGGGGCTCAGCTGAGCAGGCGGGCGACGGTCCCCATGGGATCGGCTATCAGCCGCCGGCTGGCGGCCTCGGCGGCCTCGGGATCGCCGGAGGCGATGGCCTCGACCAGGGCGCGGTGCGAGTCCAGGTCGACTTCGGGCATCTCCTGGTCGCCGAAGGCGGCCCGCATGGACTCGCGCACCGAGGCGCTGAAGTAGCGGTACACCTCGGTCAGTGCCGGGTTGTGCGCGGACTCGACCAGGGCGGTGTGGAACTCCAGGTCGTGCTCGACGCTGGCCTCGCGTCCGGGCCGCTCGGGCTCGGTGAGCAGGACGTGCGCCTCGGCGTCCAGGGCGGCGTGCATCCGGGCCAGGTCCTCCGGCGTGTGCCGGACCGCGGCCAGCCGGGCGGCCTCGTTCTCCAGCGCCGACCGGACCTCCAGCACGTCCCGCACCCCGGAGCGCTGCACCCCGTGCAGCACGGCGGCCGGGTCGCTGGTGGAGCGGACGAAGGTGCCCTCGCCCTGCCGCGACTGCAGCATCCCGGCGTGCACCAGCACCCGCACGGCCTCCCGCACGGTGTTCCGGCCCACCTGCAGCTGCTCGGCGAGTTCGTGCTCGGTCGGGATCCGATCCCCCACCTGCCAGCTGCCACTGCTCAACTGCGCCCGCAGCTGCTCGATCGCCGCGTCCACCAACGAGGTCCGCCCGGCCGCCTGCAGGCTCCCGCCACCACTCATCGCCCGGTCCTCCCGTTGCCCGACATCCTCTTGCCCAGTCATCCTACAACTACCTGGATCGTTACTGACCACGGACCTCGAGGACGACCTGTCAGCGGCCCTGGGTGATCGAACCGTCGATGACGAAGCCCTTGGCCGGGCCGTCGGTGATGACCGCCTCGGCACCGTAGCGGTAGCGGTGTGAGGTGTCGTACTCGCCGCCCCGCCTGTCGGGATCGCTGAGCACGGTCACGATTCCCTCGTCCTCGTGGTCGTCGACCAGCACGTAGATGGGGATGCCTGCCCGTGCGTAGGCGCGGCGCTTGCGCACCCGATCCCGCTTGCGGTCCTTGTGGCCGGGCGAGACGACCTCGATGACGACCTGCACGCCTGCGGCGTCGACGCCGAGGCCCTCGGTGTCGGGCGCCAGGTCGAGGTCCTCCAAGGCGATGAAGACGTCCGGGACGGTCGCCTTCAACCCGTGGATCACGTTGGTGTCCTGGAACGCGGCGAACTCGGTGTCCCGGAGAAAGGCGTCGAGGGCCCGGCGGAGGCGGTTGGCGATGACCGCGTGGCGGCGGCGTCCGGTGGGCGACACTTCGATGGACCCCTCGATGATCTCGGCTCGGTAGCCCTCGGGGAGATCCATGGACTTCCACGCCTGCCACAGGACCTGGTCGAGATCATCTGATTCGAGCGTCTCCTGGTCCGCGACGGATTCCTGAGCCACGACGGCCTCCTCTTCCGAAAGCGCGGTCATCGGGAAGCACCTCCTCTCAAGTGTGGGCAGCTGCGGCATGCCGACACAAGCCGCACCTGGAAACTACGCCGAGTGTGTGCGGGTACGGAGAGTCAGTAAGGCTATCCACCCGGATAGGCGAATATGAGGGGTCAGGGCTGGGGGTAGAGGCGTTCGAGGACGGCGGCGACGCCGTCGGCGTCGTTGCTGAGGGTGACCTCGTCGGCGGCGGTGAGGAGGGCGGGGTGGGCGTTGGCCATGGCGACGCCGCAGGCGGCCCAGCGGAACATGGGCAGGTCGTTGGGCATGTCGCCGAAGGCGATGGCGCGGTCCTTGGTGATGCCGAGGCGGGCCGCGGCCAGTGCCAGGCCGGTGGCCTTGGACAGGCCGAGCGGCAGCACCTCGACGAAGCCCGGGCCGGACACCACCACGTCCACCAGCTGCCCGGCGATCTCCCGCGCGGTGCGGGCCAGCTCGTCGTCGCCGAGGGCGGGGTGCTGGAGGAACATCCGGGTGATGGGCTTGGCCCAGAAGTCCGCCGGGTCGGCGGCGGCCATGGGCTCGTCGCCGGGCATCCGGTAGCCCGGGCCGACCAGGATGACGCCGTCCAGGCCGTCCTGCCCGACCGCGACGCCCAGCGGGCCGGTCTCGGCCTCGATCTTGGCCAGGGCGGTCCGGGCCAGCTGCCGGTCCAGGGTCACCGAGGTCAGCTCGCGGTGCGCGCCCGCGTCGTACAGCTGCGCGCCCTGGCCGCAGACGGCGAGGCCGGTGTAGCCGATGGCGTCCAGGGTGGGGCGGGTCCAGGACGCCGAGCGCCCGGTGACCACGATGTGCACCGCCCCGGCGGCGGTGGCCGCCGCCAGCGCGCGCCGGGTGCGCTCCGACACGGTGTGGTCGGAGCGCAGCAGCGTGCCGTCGAGGTCGGTGGCGACCAGGTCGAACACCCGGTCGGACGGGCGGTGGGCAGGCAGGCGCTGGTCGGACGGTCGGTCGGGCGGGTTCACCGGGTGATCGGCTCCAGCACCGGGCGTCCGCCCAGGTACGGGCGCAGCGCCTCCGGCACGGTGACCGAGCCGTCCGCCTGCTGGTGCGTCTCCAGGATCGCCACGATGGTCCGCGGGACGGCGCACAGCGTGCCGTTCAGCGTGGCCAGCGGGCGGTTCCGGCCCTCCGCGCCGCGCATCCGGATGTCCAGCCGGCGGGCCTGGAACTCGGTGCAGTTGGAGGTGGAGGTCAGCTCGCGGAACTTGCCCTGGGTGGGGATCCACGCCTCGATGTCGAACTTGCGGTACGCGGACGCGCCGAGGTCGCCGGAGGCCACGTCGATCACCCGGTAGGCCAGGTCGAGCTTGTTGAGGAAGTCCTTCTCCCAGCCGAGCAGCCGGATGTGCTCGGCCTCGGCGTCCTCCGGCGCGACGTAGGAGAACATCTCGACCTTGTCGAACTGGTGCACGCGGATGATGCCCCGGGTGTCCTTGCCGTAGGTCCCGGCCTCGCGGCGGAAGCAGGGCGAGAACCCGGCGTAGCGCAGCGGCAGCTGCTCCGCGTCGATGATCTCGTCCATGTGGTACGCCGCCAGCGGCACCTCGGACGTGCCGACCAGGTAGAAGTCGTCCTCCTCCAGCCGGAAGACGTTCTCCGCGGCCTGGCCGAGGAAGCCGGTGCCCTCCATGGCGCGGGGCTTGACCAGCGCCGGGGTCAGCATCGGGGTGAAGCCGGCCTCCACCGCCTGGGCGATGGCCATGTTGACCAGCGCCAGCTCCAGCAGCGCGCCGATGCCGGTGAGGTAGTAGAAACGCGAGCCGGAGACCTTGGCGGCGCGCTCGATGTCGATGGCCCCGAGGATCCGGCCCAGCTCGACGTGGTCGCGGGGCTCGAAGCCCTCGGCGGCGAAGTCGCGCGGGGTGCCGACGTGCTCCAGGGTGGCGAAGTCCTCCTCGCCGCCGATCGGGACGTCCGGGTGGAGCAGGTTGGCGAGCTGCCCGAGCAGCCGCTGCGCCTCCTGCTCGGCCTCGTTCTGCTCGGTGTTGGCGGCCTTCACCTCGGCCGCGAGGACGCCGGTGCGCTTGAGCAGCTCGGCCTTCTCCTCACCCTGGGCCCTGGGGATGAGCTTGCCCAGCTGCTTCTGCTCGTTGCGCAGCTCGTCGTAGCGCGAACCGGACGATCGGCGCCGTTCGTCGGCGCGCAGGAGCGAGTCGACGAGGGCGACGTCCTCTCCTCGGGCGCGCTGCGATGCGCGCACACGGTCGGGGTCCTCACGAAGCAGACGAAGGTCAATCACGTGGACGAGCCTACCGGTCGGTCGGCGTCGGACGCCGCCGCATTACCGTGCGGTGGCGCTGCGCCGCCGGGTCGCCGCGGGGTGCGCGGACCGGGAGGGCTTTTCTCTCGATGATCACTTCTTGATAGGCTCTGTCATGTTCTGGGTGCTATGCGTTGGTTTTTCATCGTGATGAGACCGGTGGATTACCTGGGGATAACTGGCCCCGCCCTGTGGATATCTCGGAACAGCCTGGGGATTCATAGCTTTGTCCACAGTTGCCGCGCCAGGGCTGTGGATGCCGGGCCCGCCGAGGGCATCCGGAGCGGCTCCGGCCGGTCCCGTTCCCGGGCGGGCTAAACCTCGGCTCCGCGCACGTTTGCGTGATTTCCGATGTCCAGAGGGTCACCGGGGAGTAAACAACCGGCTCGTGTCTGGATTTGTCCGGTTTGCGGGATCGGTACCCGAAGGGCGGCTGTCGAGCCCGCCAGAAGGCGATGTGTCGACACATCCCCAACCTGTGGATAACTCGCCGCTTCCCCAGAGCCGATCAGCCTGGGGAAAACTCTCCCGGGGAATCCCCAGAAACCCGCGATCCCTCGGGAACGCGCCGATCGCAAACGATCATAGATGATCAAGCGCCGTCGCCGTGCAGTCGCAGCCCTGCCCCGGCACGGCCGGGCTACTGCTCGCCGCGTCCGTCGAGGCAGCGCGACAGCCAGTCGGCCGCCTCGGTGAACTCCAGGTCCGAGGTGCCCGGGCGCACCGCCGGCGCCAGCTCGTCCGCGCGCGGGTACGAGCCCAGGAAGCGCACCTTCGGGCAGATCCGGTGCAGCCCCATCAGCGCCTCGCTCACCCGGCGGTCGGTGATGTGCCCCTCAGCGTCCACCGAGAAGCAGTACTGGCCCAGCCCCTCGCCGGTGGGGCGGGACTCGATCCGGGTCAGGTTGACGCCGCGCACCGCGAACTCCTGCAGCAGCTCCAGCAGCGCGCCGGGGTGGTCGTCGGCCAGCCAGAACACCGAGGAGGTCTTGTCCGCGCCGGTCGGCGCGGCCGTCCGCCCGGGGCGGCCGACCAGGACGAAGCGGGTGGTGGCGGTGGACGCGTCGTGGATCTCCGAGGCCAGCGGCTCCAGCCCGTACAGCGGCGCGGCGAACTCCCCGGCGAAGGCCCCGTCGAAGCGGCCCTCCTGCACCAGCCGCGCGCCGTCCGCGTTGGACGCCGCCGACTCCCACAGCGCGTCCGGCAGGTGCTCCGCCAGCCAGCGCCGGACCTGCGGCTGAGCCACCGGGTGCCCGGTGACCGTCTTGACGTCGGCCAGGGCCGTCCCGGGGCGGACCAGCAGCGCGAAGGCGATCGGCAGCAGCACCTCGCGGTAGATCATCAGCGGCCTGCCGGTCGCCAGCTCGTCCAGGGTCGCGGTGACCCCGCCCTCCACCGAGTTCTCGATCGGCACCAGCGCCGCCGCCGCCTCGCCGTTGCGCACCGCGTCCAGCGCGGCCGGGACCGACACCGAGGGCACCAGCTCGCGGGTGGCCGCCTCCGGCAGCGTGCGCAGCGCCGCCTCGGTGAAGGTCCCCTCGGGGCCGAGGTAGGTGTAGCGGTGGGGCGACAAGGGGGCCTCCGGGAGCCGAGCCGGGCACGGACGTGGCGCTGCCGGAGCAACGTTAGCCACTCCCTGCACCCAGGGTGGCACTGTTCCGCTGCATGGACGCCGCCGCCGGCGGGCCGGGCCCCCGGCCCGCCGGGTCAGGACTCCAGCAGCGGTTGGCCGACGTAGTGCCCCGGCCCGGGTGCGGCGGGCGGGACGGCGTACAGGCCGCTGGACTCGTGCGCGATGAACTGCGAGAGCGCGTCGCCGCGCGACAGCTTGCGCTGCACCGGGACGAAGCCGGTCAGCGGGTCCGACTGGAAGGCGACGAACAGCAGCCCGGCATCGGGGGAGCCGTCCGGGCGGACCCCGTCGGCGTACGAGTAGCCCCGGCGCAGCATGGCCGCGCCCTGGTTGGACGAGGCCGCCGCGACCCGGATGTGGGCGTCGCCGGGGACGGCCAGCGAGCCGTCCGGGTTGAGCTTGTCCAGGTCCACCGGCGTGGTCTCGGTGCCGCCGGAGAGCGGTGCGCCGGACGCCTTGCGGCGGCCGATGACCCGCTCCTGGTAGGTCGGCGTCTGCTCCTCCCAGGTGTTCAGCAGCATCCTGATCCGCCGGAAGACGGTGTAGCTGCCGCCCGTCATCCAGGCCGGGCCGTCCTTCGCCTGGACGAAGACCTCCTGGTCGAAGCCGGTGTCGGTGGGCTTGGGGTTGTTGGTGCCGTCGATCTGGCCCATCAGGTTGCGGGCGGTGCGGGGCTGGGCGGTCGCGCCGGGCGAGCGGCTGAAGCCGCTCATCTGCCAGCGGAGCACGGCCGCGCCGGCGGCCAGCCGCTGCAGGGTACGCAGGGCGTGGAAGGCGACCAGGTTGTCGTCGGCGCAGACCTGGACCCACAGGTCGCCGTTGCTGTTGCCGGGCACCAGGGCGTCCGCGGGGAAGGCCGGCAGCGGGGCCAGCTGGGCGGGCAGCCGGGCGCCGAGCCCGGCCTTGGCGAAGACCGCGGCGCCGAAGCCGAAGGTGACGGTGAGCGAGCTGGGCCCGGCGTCCAGCGCGACGTCGGTGTCCTGCACGCCGGGGGGCGTGCGCCCCTCGGCCATCGCCGCGGCCGCCGCCGACCAGCGCCGCATCAGCGAGATCAGCCCGGGCCGGGCGGTCCCCGGCGCCAGGTCGAAGGCGGCGGCGTACATCCGGGCCTGCATCGGCTGGACGATGCCGCCCTGGTGCGCGCCGTAGAAGGGGACGGAGTCCGCGCCCAGCGCGGTCAGCGGCAGGGCGCCGGTGGCGGCGGCGTGCGCCGGGCCGCCGGGGCGGGTGTCGGCGAGGGCGTAGGCGCCCACGCCGACGGCGGCCCCGACGGTGCCGACCGCCCCGGCGGTGGTCAGCAGCCGCCGCCGGGAGAGCGCGGCGGGCGCTGCCTCCGGCGCGGGGGGCGCGGCGGGCTTGGGCGACTTCTTGGACTGCTGTGCTGCCATGGTTCAGCCCACCTGGATGGTCGTGGACACGGTTGTCTCGTCGATGGCGTCCGAGCGGATGCTGACCGCCATCAACCACTTGCCCTGGAGCGGGAGTTCGACCTTGGAGGCGGCCCAGTGGCCCAGGTCGACCTTGGCGACCGGGACCGTCAGCGGGCCCAGGTCCTTGGCCGCCAGCGACAGCGTGACGTCCAGCTCGGGGACGTCCACCGGCTTGCCGCTGCGGTCGAACACATAGGCGTGCAGGGTGTTCGGGCCGGTGCGGGCCGGGTCGATGGCGATGTTGACCTTGCCGTCCGCGTTGTCGCCGGGCCCGCCGGTGTCGTACGGCAGGGTGACGTTGACCGGCTGGTTCTGCGTCGCCGCCAGTGCCGCCGCCTGCTGGGTGACCTCGCGGCCGGGCGGGGCGTTGGTGAGCAGCGTGGTGACCACCAGGACGACCACGGCGAAGGCCACCTCCAGCAGCACCGAGCGCAGCAGCATCGTCCGCGCCGGGGAGGCCTCCCGCGCGCGCTGGGAGGCGACGCCGGCGCGCAGCGCCCGCTGCCGGGCCAGCTGCGCGCGGCGCACCGGGTCGTCGCTCCCGGCCTCGGCGTCCGCGTCGGCCTCCGCCTCGGGGGCTTCGGCTTCGGGCGCGGCTTCGGCTTCGGCCGCGGCTTCGGGTTCGGGTGCCGGTTCCGGGGCGGGCTGGGTGCGCAGCACCGCGGTCCAGCGCCGGGAGACCCAGGCGGCGGCCAGCATGATCAGCACCGCGCCGATCTTCACCAGCAGCAGCCGCCCGTAGGTGGTGGTGACCAGCGCCCCCCAGCTGCCCAGGCCGCGCCAGGCCTGGTAGACGCCGGTGCCGACGAGCGCGGCCACGCAGGTCATGGCGATCGCGGAGAAGCGGCCCACCTGCGCCGCGCCCACCCCGCCCTCGGCCTCGGTCCGGCGCAGCCCCACCAGGACGGTCGCCAGCCCGCCCAGCCAGCAGGCCATGGACAGGACGTGGACCACGTCCAGCGGCACCGCCAGCCCCACCTGGATGCCGACGGAGGCGTGGTCGCCCAGCGCCCAGGTGCAGGCCAGCGCGATGGACAGCACGGCCCAGCCGATGCCCAGGCCGATGCGCAGCCGGTGTTCGGCGGCGTCCGGCGCCTGCGCGCCCGCCTCCGGTACGTCCGCGTCCGCGTCCGCTGCCGGGGGGCCGCCGATGCCGGCCTGGCCGGCCAGCAGCGACAGGAAGACGCCGACCGCCGCCAGCAGCAGCACCCGGACGATCAGCAGCGTGCCCAGGCGTTCGCCGAGGCTCTGCTGAATCAGCGTCAGATCGAACACCCCGCCGAGGCCGGAGGCGGCCGCGTACGGTCCGCGCAGCAGCAGTTCGGCGACGGTGGCCAGCAGCAGTCCGGCCCAGCCGACCAGCATCAGCCGCTGCACCGACCTCAGCCGCACCCCGCGCGGCCAGCAGGCCAGCACCATCACCACCGCGCCGACCAGCAGCGCGTACGAGCCGTACTGGACGCTGCGGCTGCCGCCGTACAGGGCGCCGACCAGCGCGCTGCCCTTGGTGGCCTGTTCACCGGCGACGGCGGTGGTGCTCGAGGCGTGGCCGTAGGAGAAGGTGAAGGCGCCGGAGACCGGGTGGGTGTCGGCGGAGATGGCGCGCCAGGCGACGGTGTACGTGCCCTGGGCCAGGCCGGTGGCCAGCCTGACCTGGGCGGTGGTGTCGTCGCTGCCCGCGTGGCCGGTGGGCCCGGCGTCCACCCGCTTGCCGTTGGGGTCGAACACCCGCAGGTCGTCGGTGGCCAGCGTGACCTGCTCGCTGAAGTGCAGGGTGACCTCGGCGGGCGCAGTCTGCACCACGGAGTTCTCGGCGGGGTCGGTGGAGAGCAGCGCGGCGTGCGCGGAGGCGGCGGTGGCCCCGGCGAGCATCAGCCCGAGCAGGGCCGCCAGCACGGCCAGCAGCGAGGCGGCGCGCCGCCGCAGCGGCCGGCGGCCGGGCAGGTTGCGGCCGGGCAGGTTGCGGCCCGGCAGGGCGCGGGCGGGCAGCGGGCGGGATCGGGTCGGCATGGGCGTCAACTCGCGGGCTGGTAGGTCAGCGGCTGGACGGTGGCCTCGACGGTGATCGTCCCGGAGTGCTGGAAGGTCAGCCGCAGTTCGACGTGGCCGCCGAGCCTGGGCGCGGGGGACAGGCCCATCAGCATGACGTGCCGGCCGTCGCGGGCGAAGGCGGTGCTGCCGTGCGCGGGCACGGCGACGCCGCCGGTGATCGCGGTCATCGACGTCGCCGTGGACTGGTCCAGCTCGGCGCTCTGCGCGTCGGGGCTGGTGACGCCGGTCAGCCGGTCGGCGCTGCCGCCGGTGTTGGCGATGTCGAAGTAGGCGACCGCCATGTCGGGGGTGGCCGACAGCGGCACGTACGCGCCGCTGACCGAGATCCTGGCGGGGGAGGCGGGGGAGGAGCCGTCGGCGGCGCAGGCGGCCAGGGTGAGCCCCAGCGCCGCCGCGCCGGCGGCGCAGAGCAGTCCGGCGCGCCTCACGCGGTCACGCTCCTGATCAGCAGCGGGATGTCGTGCGCGTACTCGCCCCAGGCGACACCGCTGGTGTACAGCACGTGCGCCTTGTTGTCGGAGGGGAGGAAGCCCAGCACCTCGGCGCCGTGGACCGGCTCCTGCCCGGCCTTGGGCGCGGCCACGTAGACGCCGACCGAGGAGGCGGCCTTGATGACCGTGTCGATGTCGCCGGTCAGCCCGATGAAGGCGGGATTGAACGAGTCCAGCCAGCTGCGCAGGGTGGCGGGAGTGTCCACGGTGGGGTCGGTGCTGATGAAGACCACGTCGATCTGCTGCTGCTGGGCCTTGGGCAGCTTGGACACCGCGACGGCGATGTCGCCCATGGTGGTCGGGCAGACGTCCGGGCAGTGGGTGTAGCCGAAGTACAGCAGCACGGCCCGCCCGGCGGTGCGCTGCGCCAGGTTGAAGGGCTTGCCGCTGGTGTCGGTCAGCGTGACGTCGGGCTTGTCGAAGGTCCGCGGCAGGTAGCTGCCCTGGTACGGGGAGTGCGCGGCCCCGGCCTGCACGGCGGAGTCGCCGGAGCCGGAGCCGGAGCTGTTGCCGGAGCTGCTGCCGCAGGCGGTGAGCAGCAGGCCGGAGGCGGCGGCCAGGGCGCCGCCGACCAGGGCCCGCCGGGACAGGCGCCGGGGCTGGGACTCGGCGCGGGCGTCGGTGCGGGTGTCGGGCTGGGAGGGGGACATGCGTGGGTCCGTTCTCTCGGACGGGTGCGGTGAGCTGGTCGGGGGCGCGGTCGGGCGTCCCGGGGACGGCGGGACGCCCGACCGCGCGCGGGTCAGGCTCCGGCGCTGCTGCCGCCGGTGCCGCGGCCGGAGCCGGAGCTGCCGCCGCGGCGCCAGCCGAGGTAGCCGAAGCCGACCCCGAGCAGCCCGATGACCACGCCGATCCCGCCGAGGACCCGCGCCAGGGTGTCGCTGCCGGAGCCCGACGGCGCGGCGGCCGTGGCGGCGGCCTTGGCCCCGGCGCTGCTGCTGCCCGCCGGGGCGGCCGCGTCGGTGAGGGTCAGCACCGGGGCCGGGTTGGCCGGCTCGGGTTGGCCGGGCACCTCGTTCTGGATCCAGCGGACGATCGAGCCGTCGCTGTAGGTCTGCAGCGCCTTGAAGGTCAGCGCGTCGGTGTTGCTGGGCAGCTGGCCCATGTCGACGGTGAAGTCCTGGTAGTAGCCGGGGGCGATGCTGCCGCCGGTCCAGGTGATGGAGGAGACGGCGTCGGTGATCGCGCCGTCGTCGGTCTGGATCGGGGTGGCCAGCTTGACGCTGGTGATGCTGGCCTTCCAGCCGGGCGTCGGCGCGACCAGCACCGAGGCGATCGGCTCGGCGCTGGGGAAGTAGACCTGCACCTCGGTGGTGGAGGCGTTGTCCTTCTCGTTGGGCACCCGGAACGAGAAGGTCTGGTCGGACGCGCCCTTGACGGCGGTCGGCGGCTGCACCGTGACGTGGGCCGACGCGGGCCCGGCGATCAGCAGCACGCCGGCGGCGGCGACCGCCGCGACAGTGCCGACCCGACGCTTGACGGTGGTGGTGGTACGCATGGGGAATCGCTCCAGGATCGTGGAGTGGGCAGGTGAAGGCGGCTCGGCCTGCCCTGCTCCCCCGGGCGTCCGTGGACGGACTCCGTGGACGGACGGCGCGCACGGACGGCGTCCGCGGGTGCCTCCGATCCCGGTGCAGGTGTCAGGCCGTGAGCAGCGCGGGCGGCCCGCGCCGGACGACCTGGTGCCGCAGCAGTGCCGTGCGCGGCAGCCGCCGGGGCGCGGCGTCCCGGGCCGTGCCGCCGCCGGGGCGGTCCGGCTCCGCGCCGAGCAGCCCGCGTACCAGCGCACCGAGCAGCGACAGCGCGGTGCGCAGCTGCGCGAGGTGGGTCCGGGCGAGGGTCTCCGCCAGCTGGACGGTGACCCGGGCGTGCCGCCACACGGCGGCCTCGCCGCGCCGCAGCCACCAGCCGGCGGCGAGGGCGGCCAGCAGGTGGCCGAGCAGCATCAGCGGGGTGAGGCCGAGCACCGCGGAGCCGGTCCAGGCGTCCAGCTGCGGCAGCGCGGTGACGGCCAGGTGCGGATCGAGTCCGGCGCGGCTGACGATCTCCCCGGCCGTGGTGCCGGGCGGCAGGCCGCCGGTGCCGGACGCCCCGGCCGGGCCGCATATCAGCCGCAGGGCCAGCGCGGTGAGCGCGCTGCCCTGGCCGCCGCCCGCCGCGCCCGGCGCGGTCATCCCGGCCATGCCGGGCATCCCGGCCATCGAGCCGACGCCGGAACCGGAACCGGAGCCGGACATGCCCGCCATGGAGCCGAGCGAGAGGTGGAAGTACAGGTGCAGGCCCAGCTGTCCCACGGCCAGCCCGGCGGCGATCGCGCCGAGCGAGCGCTCCCGCCCGGCCAGGGCGGTCGCCAGGGCCCAGACCGCGAGCCCGCCGACGAGCAGCGCGTGCAGCGGCACGGTGCCGCCCCCGCCGAGGCTGTGGGCGAGTCCGGACACGACGACGCAGACCGACGCGAAGGGCAGGGCCCGGAGGGCGCGAAGGTCGAGCGCTACGGCGTGTGCCGGACGCGGCAGGCGTCCCACCAGGCTCCTCAACATGACGTCGGCCAGTCTCTCACCGCGTCCGGACGGCCCTCCGGCCGGGGCCGGTCCGGGGCCGCGCGTCGCGCCGCGCCGCTGCTCAGGGGTGGCGCTCCGGGCGGCGGCGGATGCGCCCCGGGCACGCCGGGCGCGGTTCGGCGCTCCTCGCGCATCCGCCACCGGGGTGACAATTCGCCCCGTGAGCGGTTGACGCACCGGCCGCTCGGCAATAGGTACAGGTACGTGGAGCCGCAGCCAGGAGGAGCCTGTCGTGGACATCTGGTGGTCTCTGCATCTGCGACGCGAGCCCGCCAGTGTGCCGCTGGCCCGGCGCATCCTGCTCGGGACGATGGCCTCGGCCGGTGTGGATCCCGACGTCTCGCACGAGGTCGGGGTGGCCCTGACCGAGGCGTGCGCCAATGCCGTGGAGCATGCCGCGTACATCGCCGGCTCGGGCGAGGACAGCGGCTTCCAGGTGACCGCGACCATCGAGGACGGCCGGCTGCGGGTGGAGGTCACCGACTCCGGGCCGGGCTTCACCGCTGCCCGGGGCCGCACGGGCGTGCTGCGGGGCGGGGCGCGCGGTGGTGCGGGCAAGACCGGCCGGGGCGCGGCGGCGGGCCCGGCGGCGAACGGCACGGCGGCGAACGGCGCCCGGGCCGGTGGCGGCGTGCGCGGCGGGCATGCCGTGCGGCGGCGGCGCGGCGCGGGCATCCCGGCGGACGCCGGCACCCAGCTGCCCGACGCCTGCGCCGAGAGCGGTCGCGGGCTGTTCCTGATCCGCGCGCTGGTGGACCACGTCCAGTTCCGGGACAACCCGCGCAGCGGCGCGGTGGTCTCCTTCGACAAGACGCTCACCTACTGCGACCGCCCGCTGCTGCACGCCTCCTGACCCGACCGCCGCTCCCGACCGCCACTTCCGACTGCCGCTTGACCCTCACGCCGGGTGAGGCCCCAGGCTGGGCCGTGCAAGGCAGACGAGGAGGGAGGGCCCGGTGAGCGGGTACTCGGTCGGGCAGGTCGCGGCTTTCGCCGGGACCACGGTGCGCACCCTGCACCACTACGACCGGATCGGACTGCTGCGCCCGAGCAGTCGCACGCCGTCCGGATACCGCCGGTACGACGACGGCGATCTGGACCGGTTGCAGCAGATCCTGTTCTACCGCGAGCTGGGCTTCCCCCTCGACGACATCGCGGCCGTCCTGGACGACCGGGAGGTGGGCCCGTCGGAGCACCTGCGCCGCCAGCACCGGCTGCTCACCGAGCGCATCGCCCGGCTCCAGGAGATGGCCGCCGCCGTGGAACACGCACTGGAGGCAAGCAGCATGGGGATCGATCTGACGCCCGAGGAGAAGTTCGAGGTCTTCGGCGAGGGCTACCGCGAGGAGTACGAGACCGAGGCGGAGCAGCGCTGGGGCGGGACGCAGGCGTGGCAGGAGTCGCGCCGCCGGACGGCGAAGCTGGGCAAGGAGGACTGGCTGCGGGTCAGGGCCGAGTCCGACGACGTCATGCGGCGGATCGCGGAGGCGGTACGGGCCGGGGTGGAGCCCGGCAGCGAGCAGGCGATGGCCATCGCCGAGGACCACCGGCAGCACATCTGCCGCAACTTCTACGACTGCCCGTACGAGATGCACCGCGGCCTGGCCGGGATGTACACCGGCGATCCGCGTTTCGAGGAGACCTACGAGCGGGCGGTGTCCGGCGGCGCGCAGTGGTTCCACGACGCCGTCCTCGCCAACGCGGACCGGGCCGGGCGGGCCGCCGCCCCGTAGCGCCGGGCAACGACGCGCGCCGGGAACGACGGCCGGGGAACGACGGCCGGGGAACGACTCGGGCCGGTGGCGCAGGGGCAAACCCCTGCGCCACCGGCCCCGGTGCGTCGCCGGTCAGCCCTTGAGGGAGGCCATCCAGGACTCGACCTCGTCGGCCGAGCGCGGCAGCCCGGCCGAGAGGTTGCGGTTGCCGTCGGCGGTGACCAGGATGTCGTCCTCGATCCGGATGCCGATGCCTCGGTACTCCTGCGGCACGGTCAGGTCGTCCGCCTGGAAGTACAGCCCGGGCTCGACGGTGAGCACCATGCCGGGCTCCAGCACGCAGTCGACGTACGCCTCGGTGCGCGCCTGGGCGCAGTCGTGGACGTCCATGCCGAGCATGTGGCCGGTGCCGTGCAGGGTCCAGCGGCGTTGCAGTGCCAGCTCCAGCACCCGCTCGACCGGGCCCTCCACCAGGCCCCACTCGACCAGCCGCTCGGCCAGCACCTGCTGCGAGGCCTCGTGGAAGTCGCGGAAGCGCGCGCCCGGCCGGACCGCGGCGATCCCGGCCTCCTGCGCGTCGTACACCGCGTCGTACAGCCGGCGCTGCAGCTCGGTGAAGCGGCCGTCGACGGGCAGGGTGCGCGTGACGTCGGCGGTGTAGAGGGTGTGCGTCTCCACGCCGGCGTCCAGCAGCAGCAGTTCGCCGGGGCGGACCTCGCCGTCGTTGCGGACCCAGTGCAGGGTGGTGGCGTGCGGCCCGGCCGCGCAGATCGAGCCGTAGCCGACGTCGTTGCCCTCGACCCGGGCGCGGCGGTAGAAGGTGCCCTCTATCCAGCGCTCGGAGGTGGCGACGGCCTGCGCCAGCTCGCGGACGACGTCGGTGAAGCCCTTGACGGTGGCGTCGCAGGCGGCCTGCAGCTGGCCGACCTCCCACTCGTCCTTGACCAGGCGCAGCTCGCTGAGGAAGACCCGCAGCTCCTCGTCGCCGTGCCGGGTGGTGTGCTCGGCCAGGGCGGCCTCCAGCCGGGCGTCGTGCGAGCGCAGCAGCCGGGTGGGGGCGGGCTGGTCCTCGGCCGCCTCGGTCAGCTCCTCGACGACCTTGCGGCTGTCGCGGGTGGGCAGCCCGAGCAGGGCCTCGGCCTCGGCCAGGCTGTGCCGGCGGCCGACCCACAGCTCGCCGTGGCCGTCCAGCCAGAACTCGCCGTTCTCGCGGTTGGAGCGGGGCAGCAGGTAGACGTGGGCGTCGTGGCCGCCCTCGGCGCGCGGCTCCAGCACCAGCACGGCGTCCTCGGCCTGGTCGCCGGTGAGGTGGACGTACTCGGTGGAGGCGCGGAAGGGGTAGTCGGTGTCGTTGGCGCGGGTCTTCAGCCGCCCGGCGGGGATCACCAGCCGGTCGCCGGGGAAGCGCGCGGAGAGCGCGGCGCGGCGCTTGGCGGCGTACGCGGCCTGCTCGTCGGGGACGAGGTCGCGCAGCTCGGTGTCGGCCCAGCCGGACTTCATGACCTCGGCCAGCTCGTCGGAGAGCGCCGGGTAGAGGCCGTTCTTGCGGCCCTTGATGGGGGCTTCGGTCTCGGCGGCCTCCTGCTGCCCGGCCTCCCCCGAGGCCTCCCCTGCGTCCTGTACGTCCTGCGTGCGGTCGTCCGACACCCTTGTCGCCTCCTCCTCGTGCGGGACCGCCCCGGCGCGTCAGGAGTGTGACGGGTGGACGGTCCTCGCAATCCTATGAGGGGGCGGACGCTATGCGAAGCGCGCGGCGAGCATCACGATGTCGTCGGCTCCGGAGCAGTGCTGCGGATCGGCCGGGTCGCCGGGCGCGCCCGGGCCGTTGCCCGGCTCGCCGCCGCCGAGGCAGACGTCCAGCAGGTGCGTGCAGAACCGCTCCGGATCGCGGCGGGTCTCGCGCGGCGCGGAGGCGGCGGCGGAGCGCAGCCGCGCCTGGCCGGCGTGCAGCGAGGGGCCGCAGCGGCGGGCCAGCCCCTCGGTGTACATCAGCAGCAGGTCGCCGCGGTCGGCCCGGAGCTCCACGCCGGGCGCCTCCCAGCAGCTGAGCATGGCCAGCGGGGCGGACAGCGAGGTCTCCACGAAGCTCGCGCCGAAGGCGGTGACCAGCAGCGGCGGGCAGTGTCCGGCGCCCGCGAGGGACAGCCGACGGGTGTCCGGGTCGAGGTAGCCGTAGAGCGCGGTGGCGGTGCGGGCCGGCTCGGTGGCCTTCAGCAGCAGCTCCAGATCGCCGAGGACGGCCACCGGGTCCTCACCCTCCAGCACCGCGTAGGCGCGCAGGGCGGCGCGCAGCCGGCCCATGGCGGCGGCGCAGTCGACCCCGCCGCCGGTGACGCTGCCGACGCTCAACGCCACCCCGCCGTCCGGCAGTTCGAGGGCGTCGTACCAGTCGCTGCCGCGGGAGCGCTCGAAGCCCGCGGGCAGGCAGCGGGCGGCCAGCTGCACCGAGGGCAGCCGCGGCAGCCGGTCCGGGAGCAGCCCCCGGCGCAGCGCGTCGACGGTGCGGCGCAGCCGGTCGCGCTTGACCTCGACGGCGATCAGCGGGGAGGCGGCGGCGCAGTAGAGCGAGGCCAGCCGCTGCTCCTGCGGGCCGGGGGCGGTGGGGGTGTCGTAGAACCAGACGGCCACGCCGAAGGGGGCGCCGCCGTCGCCGGGGACGGCCAGCGGCA
Source organism: Streptacidiphilus sp. PB12-B1b (assembly GCF_014084125.1). Classification (NCBI taxonomy): domain Bacteria; kingdom Bacillati; phylum Actinomycetota; class Actinomycetes; order Kitasatosporales; family Streptomycetaceae; genus Streptacidiphilus; species Streptacidiphilus sp. PB12-B1b. The sequence goes on from NZ_CP048405.1 coordinate 127,500, forward strand.
GCGCGTAGGAGGCACTGATGCCCAGGTGCCGGGCGACCTCGCGGAACCGGGAGTCACCGGCCTGCCCGCTTGCCTGCCCGCTTGTCTGCGCCGTCGCCTGCCCGGTCGTCCGGCCGGAGGTGCGGGGCGGGTGTCCGAGCGGGCCCGGGTCGCGCAGGGTGCCCGGTTCGCGGACGGCGCCTGGATCGCGGACGGCGCCCGGTTCGACGCGGTCGGCGGGCCGGTCGAGCGGGCCGGGGTGGAGCACCTGGCTGCGGCCGTCGAGCAGCCCGGCGTACGGGCCGCCGTCGCGCGGGATGGTCTCCAGCGCGCCGAGCGCGGAGCGGTCCAGGCCGTAGCCGACGATGGTGCCTGGGGTGTCGACGGTGCCGAACGCCGCCGGGCGGCCGTCGGCGCTCTGGGTGAGCAGCATCATTCCGCGCTGGGCGCCGACCAGCGTCGCGCCGGTCTCCAGGACGCCGAGCAGGATGTCCTCCAGGCTGTACTCCGGCGTGGAGGCGCTGGTGAGGCGTTCGGTGAGGCCGAAGAGGGTGGTGAGGTCCGCCAGCGGGTCGGTGGCCCGCCCGGCCTGCGGCTCCGTCAGCGGATCGCTCGGCGCGCCGGCCTGGGGATCGGCGCCGGGGCGGTGGACGCCGTGCGGGGCGTGGGCGAGCGTCGGGCCGGGGGGCGTGGCGGGCGCGGGGAAGCCGAGGGGCTCGGCGGCGTCGGGGGCGGTGCCCGCGAGGGTCTGGCCGGTGCCGGGGGACTGTTGTTCAGCCATGCTGCATGCCCTTCACGATGGGTGCGGGCGGGAAGGGGGTGGCAGTGGGTGTGGTAACGCGCAGTGAGCGGCACCGCGGGTTCGCCCTCAGGGTTGTGCGCCCTTTTTGTCCGAATTCTTGCACTACGCACCCCCATGTCATGCCAAACGGCAATTAATGCTCCACTTCTACACATACCGATTGGGTGATGTCCAGAACTGTGCCGTGTTGGATGATTGGTGTCTTTTGCCCCGCTGTCGATCGAAAACGTGGGCGAATATGCAGATGAATAGCAGCACCCTCAGCGGGAGTTCCCCCGCGCCGCCACCTCGCGTCCGACCTCGCGGTAGCGCCGCAGTTCCCGCAGGGCCGCTCCCACGCCCCGGCGGGCCGGACGGTGGGTCAGTTCCAGCGGCACCTCCACCACCCGGTACCCCTGTCGCAACAGGTCGATGATCAGACCGGGCCCGGACGCCACCGGCGCCGCCCCGGCCGACGCGGCCGCGAACGCGGCGGCGCTCAGGCACAGTTCACCGGTGAGCGGCGCGGTCACCAGCACACCGGTGGCCCGCTGGATGCCCGCCCGGGCCCGCCGGGTGGCCGCCCCCGCCCGCTCCGGCGCGCCCGGGCGGACCGCCAGCGCCAGATCGGCCGTACCGGCCAGCACCGGCTCCACCAGCGCGGCCGCCTGATCCGCGCTGGCGCCCAAGTCGGCGTCCAGGAAGAGCAGGCAGCACCGTCCGGTTCCGGCCGTCTCCCGCACCGCCGCCACCCCGCGCCGCTGCGCCGCCGCCCGGCCCAGGGCGGTCGGCAGGCGCACCACCCGGGCCCCCGACTCCTCGGCCACCCGGGCCGTCGAGTCGGTCGAGGCGTCGTCCACCACGACCACCGGGCCCACGCGCGGAAGCCGCAGGGCGGCCAGCACCGTCAGGGCGATGCGGGCGGCCTCATTCCGCGCCGGAATCACTACCGCGACCGTTCCCGGAGTGTCCGACATGGCGTCAGAAACCCCGGAGGGAACGGAATCAGTGCTGCCCGTCGGCTCCCTGTGCGTATCCATCCCCGGATCGTACGATTGTCGAGCGCCCAGCGCTGCCTCTCTGCTCCCCCGAACGGTGGAACCAACCGCGCTCACCGTGCGTCCATCTCGACGATGCGTCAATCTCGTTGGTGAACTTGCACTTCCGGGGTACAAACCTGGTACGAGAGGGCAATCGCAATCGCCACCCCGCGCCACCCCCCGCCAGCTATCGGATGCGCAGTGGACGTGGTGCGCTTCTCTTAGCGCGAGGTCACGTACCGATCCATGACTGGTCACGGAAAGGAACGAGTGCTCATGCGCGAGGTCCGAAACAGCGAGGTCCGAAACGGCACGGCATTGCGAACCGCGGTCGGCGGGATCGTCGGCGGCGTCGTCAACCGCGTGGTCTCCCGGAGCCTGCGCCGCCGGGACAGGTCGCAGCTGCTCTCGGCGGTGACCGCCTGCGTGCAGGAGTGGCAGTGGCCGGTGGTCCCCGGCGCGACCGCCCAGGGCGCGGCCGGGCACGGCGTCCCCGCGCTCTGCGACTGCCCGCGCCCCGACTGTCCGACGCCCGGGGCGCACCCCTACGATCCACCGCTGCTCGCGGCCACCACCGATGTGCGGATGGTGCGCTGGTGGTGGCAGCGGCGTCCGGACGCCCCGGTGGTGGTCGCCACCGGGGGCGCGGTGTCTGCGGTGAGCCTGCCGCTCGCCGCGGGCGAGCGGGCGCTGGGCTACTTCGACACGCTGCGGGTGCCGGTGGGACCGGTGATCGCCACCCCCAGCCGCTGCGTGCTGCTGGTCGCCCCGTACGGCATGCAGGAGTTGGCCGAGCTGCTGATCGCCCAGGAGTGGGTGCCGACCAGCCTGCGCTTCCACGGCAGCGGCGGCTACGTGCTGCTGCCGCCGTCGCGGACCGGTGCCGGGGCGGTGCGGTGGCTGCGCGCGCCGGGCCCGGCCCCGGCCGTCGCCCCGGGCACGGAGGCGTCCGGCGCGCTGTCCGGCTCGGCTGGCGAGGGCGGTGGGCCGTGGCTGCCGACGGTGGCCGCCCTGCTGGAGGCGCTGGTGGCGGCGAGCGCGGCCACGCCGGACGGTGCACGGCTGGCCTACTGAGAGCCGGCCCGGCTTCACCCGCCGGGCCCGGCAAAAGAAATGGCTCGGCCGCTGGCGACGGGGGATGCACCAGCGACCGAGCTGTTTAAACCGTAACAAGAATCGAGCCGCAAGCAAATTCCCTGGGGCCCACCGGCCATGAGAATTTCCGACCCGGCGTCAATGTGTGATGCAGGTCACGCATTCACCGGGTGATCTGTGAGTTTCCTATCGGTTTGCGACCGCCCGCAGTGAGCGGACGGTCGCCGCCGGTTATCACTTTCCGCACTGCGTCGCCTAGCCGATGGTGACCTGACGGTTCACCAGGTCGGCCCGGCTCTTCCGCTCCTGGACGGTCAGCGGGGCCGACTGCGCCAGCGCCCCGGTCAGCCGCTCCCGGAAGGCCGCGGCGGGCTGCTCGCAGTCGGCGGCCGTCATCGCCGACGGCAGGTCCCACACCGGGACGGTCAGGCCGTGCGCCCGGAACGAGCCGACCAGCCGGGTGCCCTCGCCCAGACCCGACTCGCCCGCCGCGACCAGCCGCGCCAGCGCGTCCAGAAGCGCGTCCTCCGTGTACGGCATCACCCAGCGCAGGTGGTTGCGGTCCGGCACGGAGCACCAGTAGGCGCTGTCCACCGAGGCCAGCTTGACCGTGGGGATCACCTCGGCGTTCGCCTGCTCCAGCGAGGCGGCGACCTCGCCGGTGGCCGATTCCGCGTCCTCCAGCCAGTAGTCGAAGCCGGTGTGCACGGTCGGCTCGAACGGTGCCGAGAGGTCCAGCAGATCCTGCAGCCGGGGGGCGTCGGTGGCCGGGCGGCGCGGCGGCACCGGCGTACCGGGCTCCACCGACAGCGCCTGCAGCAGCGCGTCGCCCAGGTCGCGGCTGGCGTCGCCGGAGGCGGTCTGCGTCTGCAGCCCCAGCAGGATGCTGCCGTCCTGGCGGCGCATCGCCGGCCAGGCCATCGGCAGCACCGTCGCCAGCGTCACCGACGGCACCTCGCCGTTGGCGCCCGCCAGCACGTCCTTGCCCAGGGTGAGCGGCACGGTCGCGGCCGGGACCAGCTCGCGCAGCGCCACCCAGTCGCCCTCACCGGTCAGCCCCTCGAACGGACGCTGCACCAACTCCTGTACCGCGTGCGCGGCTTGGCGGCCGTGACACGCCTTGTAGCGGCGACCCGAACCGCACGGGCAGTCCTCGCGTGCGCCGACGACCGGGATCTCCCCGCTCGCTGCGACGGTGTTCTGAGCGCGCGCGGGCGCCTTCTTCGCGGCCTTCTTAGCCATGGTGCGGATCTCCCGGTGGGGCGTGTGGTCTGCCGCCCCGAGCGTAGCCGTCCCGACCCGCACGCCGCGCTCCCGCGCGGGCGCGTACCGACCCCCCGCGCCTGCCCCGCTGGCCTGCTCGCGCCCTGCTCCTCGCGCCTGCCCCGCACCTTGGCCCACGACCTGTCCCGTGAGCCTGCCTCACGCTCTGGCCCGCGCCCTGTTCTGCGCGGCTTCCCATGCCTTGGCCCGCGCGCCTGCCTCACGTCCTGTTTCGCGCACCTGCCCAACGCCTTGGTCCGCGTCTGCCTCAGGCCCTGTTCTGCGCGGCTTCCCCATGCCTTGCCCCCGCGCGCCTGCCCCGCACCCTGTTTCGCGCGCCTTCCCCTGAGCCCTGACCAGCTCGCTGTTCCGCGCGCCTGTCCCGCCACCGCCGACCGGCCGCCGTCGCGCGTCACGGCCCGCCGCACCCCGCATGCTGCCCGCCCGCGCCTGTACCGTGGCCGCTCCGCACCCGGCGTCCTCACCACCCGGCGGGCCTGCGGTTACGGCTGACCGCCCAGGTCACCGCGTCGGGCGTGCCGGGCCCTGGCCGGGAGCACCGCCCAGACCGTCACCTCGCCCGGGGCGTCCCGCACCCCCCAGTCGCTCGCCAGCTGCCCGACGATGCCGAGCCCGCGTCCGCCCCGCGCCGTCAGTGACGGGCTTCCGCGCCTCGGCCGGGTCGGGCCCCCGCCGTCGGTGACCTCCAGAGTGAGCAGGCCGTCGCTGTGCAGCTCCCAGCCGACGACCACCCGGCCGCCCTCCGCGTAGGAGCCGTCCGCGTCCATCCGCAGCCGTCCCAGCACCTGGGACGTCGCCCCGACCTGGGACGGCGACGCCGCCTGTGCCTGCGCCTGCGCTGCTTCGAATTCGTCGAGCACCGACTCCAGCGGACGGGCATGGCGGCAGGCGTTGCTCAGCAGTTCGGAGAGTATGAGGACGGCGTCGTCGATGACGACCTCCGGGACCTGATGCTCCGCGAGATCCTTCCGCAGCCGCCGTCTGGCCGTGCTCACGCTGGCCGGACCATGGGGAACTGCCATGGTCGCCGAAGAAGTCGGCACATCATGCGCCATCACCAGCGACACCCCCGGACCTCCTCCTCCGTCTAACGACAGGGTGTGAATGCCCGGTGCGAGCGAGCCGGAAACGAGAATTGGTGCACCGTTGGACTTCCTTGTGAACGCATAAACAGGGACCGGGCCGCCCTTTTTACTCCGCGTAGCCGAATGGTTACTTTCTGCTGGTATCACGAGGTGAAGGACGGCGTACCAGACGATATTTCAGCCATTTTCGTGCGCCCGCGCAAGCCCCCGCGCACGCTCTTCTTCACTACTTCGCCGACGTTTGCCGGATCGTTTCCGGCTACCGCGTCCGCCCCAGCAGCCCGAGCACCCGCTGCGGGTAGTTGGTGATGATCGTGTCCACGCCGAGCCGCAGGCACAGCTCGACGTCGGCCGGCTCGTCCACCGTCCACACGTGCACCCGGTGCCCGGCGCGGTGCAGCGCGGCGACGTAGCCCGGGTTGGCCCGGATCAGGTCGATCCCCGGCCCGGCGATCCGCGCCCCGTACGGCAGCCGGCCGCCGCGCAGCCAGGGCAGCACGTGCTCCAGCAGGTACACCGTCGGGACGGTCGGTGCCAGCGCCCGCACCCGGCGCAGCGACAGCTGCGAGAAGCTCATGATCCGCACCGGCGACGGCTCGCCCGAGGCCGGGGTGACCAGGTCGAAGTGGCGCAGCAGCTCCAGCAGGGCGGTCTCCACCCGGCCGCCGCTGCGGGTCGGGTGCTTGGTCTCGATGGCCAGGTCGACCCGCCGCCCGCAGCCCGCCACCAGCTCCAGCAGCCGCTCCAGGGTCAGCACCGAGCCGTGCTCGTCCGCCGGGACACCGTCCGGCCGCTGCGCCTTCCAGCTGCCGAAGTCGAACGCCGACAGCTGCGCCAGCGTCGAGGCGGAGACCGCGCCGCGCCCGTCCGAGGTGCGGTTCACGGTGCGGTCGTGGACGCACACCAGCTGGTTGTCGGCGGTCAGTCGGACGTCGCACTCCAGGGCGTCCGCGCCCTGTTCGATCGCCAGCCGGTAGGCGGCCAGGGTGTGCTCGGCCAGCGTCCCGGAGGCCCCCCGGTGCGCGACCACGCGCACGGCGGCCCGGTTGGGCAGGACCAGCGGGCTCTCCGGCGGGCTGACCTGCGGCTCGGCCAGGGAGCCGGGCTGGGCGCCCGGCTGGGGGCTCGCGGCTCCCGGCGGGTCCGCAGGGGCGGCGGCCGGGGCGATCGGGGCGTTCGACACACCTCCACGATAGGCGGCGGCGGTCGAACACCCCCACGGCCGGGGCGTCCGGCAGGTGAACTCTCAGTGACCCTTGCGCAGCAGCGGGGTGAGCGCCCAGGTGAGCAGCGCTGGAACCAGGAACGAGAACAGCGAGGCCGAGGTCCACACCTCGGGGTGGATGCCGGTGACGTTCTGCGCGTGCGCCCAGAAGTCGGGCCACCACTGGAACCAGCCGGTCAGCCCGGCCGGGGCGATCAGCTCGTACACGGCGAAGCCGATCGCCCACGGCAGCAGCGTCAGCCAGCGGATCGGCGCGGACTCCGACATGTCCCAGCCGCCCGGGCGCCGGCCCGCGCCGAAGAAGAAGTCCACGGCCAGCACCGCCGACAGCGGCACGAAGACCGCGCCGATCAGGCCGAGGAAGTTCTCGTACCCGCTGAAGTCGGTCACGCCCAGCGCCAGGACCGTCACCAGCGCGCCGATGCCGACCGTCAGGTAGCGCCGGTCCGCCCTCGGGAAGACGTTGTGCAGCGACATCGCGGTCGAGTAGACGTTGGCGAAGGACTGGTCGGCCTCGCGCAGCACCAGCACCGAGAAGAACACCCAGCCCGCGGTGATCCCCATGAACGTCGTGAAGATCTTGTTCGGGTCGCCGCCCACCTGCACCAGCGCCAGCAGCCCGACCACGTAGCACCACACCTGCGAGACGGTGTAGCCGCTGAACGCGCCCCAGAACGAACTGGCGCTGCTGCGGGCGTGCCGGGTGTAGTCGGCGGCCAGCGGGACGAAGGAGATGGAGACCGCGATCACCGCGTCGGTCGCGGGCAGGAACCCGGTCCAGTTGCCGCGCCCCGGGTCCGGCACGCCCCGGCGCAGCAGCTCCACCGTGAAGAACAGCATGGCGATGCCGACGGCGATGGCGACGTAGCGGCGCAGCACCGAGATCGCGCCCAGCGGGCGGATCGTCATCGCGGTCGTCAGCACCCCGGCGACCACCACGTACACCCAGTGCGGGATGCCGCCGTACAGCGCGTCCGCGCCCATGGCGATGACGGTCAGCTCGAACACGCCCCAGCCGACGCACTGGATCACGTTCAGCACCGTCGGCAGGTACGACATCCGGGTGCCGAACAGCCCGCGCAGGATCGCCATCGCGGGCGCGCCGGAGCGGGTGCCGATGACGGCGGCGACCGCCAGCATCAGCGCGCCGATGACCGTGCCGACGACGATGGCGGTGATGGACGCCGCCAGGCTGAGGTCCTTGTTGTTGAAGACCAGGACGGTCGCGGCGCTCTGGAAGCCGATCAGGCTGATGCCGAGGTTGGTCCAGAACGCGGCCTGGTCCCGGAAGCCCAGCGGACGCGGCGGCGCGGTGTCCAGCACCAGCGGGGCCTCGGCGCGCCCGCCCGCGCCCGGCGGCTGCTCCAGGACAGGGGACGGCGGTGTGGACGCGGACATGGACGTCACGATGGACTCAGCTCCCTACGCCGGCATTACCCGGTCAGGTTCAGGCGGTCGGCGCCCCGTTTCGGCGCCCTCTCAGCCTGGATAGGTCCAAGCTCCCGCATATGCGTGCGAGCCACATGCTAGGCGCAGGCCGGGCTGCAGCCAAGGTCTGTCCAGGTCGCGGACCTGCTCCGGCCCGCCCGGCGGCACCGCCGAAGGGGGCTGCTGGACTGACAGGAACACGGGGTACCTTTCATCACAGCCGGACGCACGCACCCGCCGTACAGGCCCTGGATGCGGCGCACGGCTGGCGCTTACGACGCCCCGACATCGCGTGGGCAATGCTGGGGGCCGCTGGGTCCAACTACGAGGAGGTCATGCGTGAGCACCGAGCACGAGGGCGGGCTCTCCGGGTCGGACCGACCCGAACCCACCGCCGAGGATTCGGTGGCACCGCCTGTCGGCGCACCCGCCCCCTCCCCGGCAGCCACCGAACCCCCAAGGACCCCGCGCTCGCCGCCTTCCCACCCCCCGCATCGGCAGCCGACGCTGCGTCCGCCGCCGCCTCCGCGCCTGCGACGCCCGCGTCCCCGGCCGCACCCGCCGATGCTGGGCTCGCGTCCGCCGATGCTGCGTCCGCGTCCGCCGATGCGCCTGCTGCCGCACCCGCGCCTGCTGAAGCTGCGCCCGCCGCCGCCTCCGCGCCTGCGACGCCCGCGTCCTCGCCTGCTCCGGCTGATGCCGCGCCTGCGTTCACCGATGCGCCCGCCCCCTCCGCACCCCCCGCGCCCGTGCCTGCGTCCGCGCCCGCCGATGCTGCCGAGCCCTTCGCTGCCCCCGCCCCTGCGGCGGAGCAGCAGCTCTCGATCCCCGCGCCGCCGCCCGCGCCCCCCGCCTTCGCGCCTCCCGCGCCCTACGGCGAACCGCCCGCGCCCGCCGCGCCGTACGGCACCCCCGCCCAGGATGCCTACGTTGCCCAGGAGGCGTACTCCGGCCACGAGGCGTACTCCCGCCAGGACGCCTACGTTGCCCAGGGTGCGCACCCCGCCCAGGACGGCTACCCCGCCGCAGGCGTTGGCTGGGGCGCCGGTACTCCCTACCCGCCGGCGGCGTTCCCCGGCGAAGCCCCACCGCGCAAGCGCCGCCGCCGTTCCGGCCTGGCCGCCGTCCTGGTCGTGACCGCGCTCGTCGCGGGCGGCATCGGCGGCGGCATCGGCTCCTGGCTGGAGACCCGCGACAGCTCCGGCGGCAGCACCAGCGTGGCCGCCGCCGTGAGCCCCAAGGACCTCAGCCGCTCGCCCAACAGCATCGCCGGCATAGCGGCCCGCTCCCTGCCGAGCGTGGTCACCATCTCCGCCTCCAACTCTCAGGAGTCGGGGACGGGCACCGGCTTCGTCTTCGACAGCCGGGGCTACATCCTCACCAACAACCACGTCGTCGCCCCCTCGACCAGCGACGGCAAGCTCAGCGTGAAGTTCTCCGACGGCAGCAGCTACCCGGCGACGATCGTCGGCCGCGCCCAGGGCTATGACGTCGCGGTGATAAAGCTGGCGGCCAAGCCCAAGGAGAAGCTCGTCCCGCTACCGCTCGGCAACTCCGACGCCGTCCAGGTCGGCGACACCACCATCGCCATCGGCGCGCCCTTCGGGCTGTCCGGCACGGTCACGTCGGGCATCATCAGCGCCAAGAACCGGCCGGTCGCCTCGGGCGACGAGAGCGGCGGCACGCAGACCTCGTACATGAACGCGCTGCAGACCGACGCCTCGATCAACCCGGGCAACTCCGGCGGCCCGCTCATGAACGCCTCAGGGCAGGTCATCGGCATCGACTCGGCGATCCAGTCCGGCGGCGCCACCGACAGCGAGGGCCAGTCCGGCAGCGTCGGCCTCGGCTTCGCCATCCCGATCAACCAGGCCGAGTGGGTGGCGTCCACGCTGATCCAGACCGGCAAGCCGATATACCCGATCATCGGCATCCTGCGGGACGACAGCTACACCGGCAACGGCGCCAAGATCGCCTCCGGCCCGGTCCAGGGCCAGGCGGCCGTCACCGCGAACGGACCGGCCGCCGCAGCCGGTCTGCAGGCCGGCGACGTGATCACCGAGTTCGCCGGCGTCCCGATCGACAGCGGACCCACCCTGGTCAGCGAGATCTGGTCGCACCGCCCGGGCGACAAGTGCTCCGTCACCTACATCCGCAACGGCCAGACCCACACCACCACCCTGACCCTCGGCAGCCGCGTCGGCGACGCGCAGTAGCCGACCCACCGGCCCCGCACGGCCCGGATGCCCCGCATCCCCGCCGTGCGGGGCTATTCGCTGCCATCCACCACCCGACTCGTGAGAAGATCCCTGAGCGCAGTGTCTCCGGGCCACCCCCGCGCCGACCTGTGCCGAGGAGAGCTGCCCGAGCGGCCTAAGGGAACAGTCTTGAAAACTGTCGTGCCGGGAAACCGTCACCGTGGGTTCGAATCCCACGCTCTCCGCAGCCAGTGGGACCACACCAGGGCCAGTATCGACAGCTGTCGAAACTGGCCCTCTGTCGTCGGCCAGGCCGTCGAGGCCATCCGGGCGCTGACGAGCAGGTAAGCAGCGGTCGTTGTGGACACAGCGGGCAACAGCTCCACCCAGACGGTCTACAACGCCTACCTCGTCGACTGACCCGGCCGACCCGTCGCGCACAGCCGCGGTGGGCCCGACGGGACCGTCGTCCTGCGGTGCGGGAGGCGGATCTGGTCCGGTGGGCCCGAGCGGGACCGCCGCCGCTGTGTCCGCGTTCGCGCGCCAGGCGGGCTAGCCTGGCGGCTCGGTGTCTCAACTGGAGGACTGGTGGCCGCAGTTCAGCGCATCACCTCGCGCAACGCCCGCTACCAGCAGTGGCAGTCGCTGCTGGTCAACCGCAACAAGCGGGCGCGGCTGCGGGAGTTCCTGGTCCAGGGCGTGCGGCCGATCACCATCGCCGTGGAGCACGGCTGGCCGGTCCACGCTCTGCTGTACGACAGTCGGCGCGTGCTCTCGCGCTGGGCGGAGGAACTGCTGCGGACGACGGAGGCCGAGCGCGTGGCCATGGCGCCGGAGCTACTCGCCGAACTGGGCGAGAAGAACGAGGACGCCCCCGAGGTCATCGCGGTCATGGAGATCCCGGACGACGACCTCGACCGGATCAGGGTCGGCGACGACTTCCTCGGAGTGCTGTTCGACCGGCCCACCAGCCCGGGCAACATCGGCTCCGTCGTCCGCTCCGCCGACGCCTTCGGCGCGCACGGCCTGATCGTCACCGGCCACGCCGCCGACGTGTACGACACCAAGTCCGTTCGCGCCAGTACCGGTTCGCTGTTCGCCCTGCCCGCAGTCCGGGTGCCCTCCCAGCGGGAGGTGACGGCCTGGCTGGACCGCAAGCGCGAACAGGGGCACCCGGTCGTCGTGGTGGGCACCGACGAACACGGCGAGGCCGACATCGCCGACTTCGACTTCACCCAGCCGACGCTGCTGCTCATCGGCAACGAGACGGCGGGGCTGAGCGCCGGCTGGCGCGAGGCGTGCGACCACCTGGTCAGCATCCCGATGACCGGCAGCGCCAGTTCGCTCAACGCCGCCAACGCGGCCACGGCCGTGCTCTACGAGGCCTCCCGCCAGCGCAAGGCGGCGCGCACCGCCGCCACCGGTGAGGGGCTTGTTCCGCAGCGCATCTGACGGCCATCAGGGATGCCCGGCGGGTGCCGCCGGGCAGTGGTCAGGCGAAGACGACGGTCTGGGCGTGCAGGGTGTCGAGGTACTCGCGGACGGACGCGATCCGGCCGTCGCGGATGGTGAACACCGCCAAGCAGTGCTGGTCGTAGCGGCCGCCCGACCGGGCCAGCCCACGCGTGTTCCACTCCGCCAGCACCCTGTCGCCCTCGGCGAGCAGGCCGTCCAACTCGAACTCCATGCTCTCCGGCACCATCCGGGCCACCATGGCGGGCACGAACTCGTCGAGGATCTCGTCCGGCCCGGTCCAGGTGCCCGACAGCGGCAGGCTCCCGGCGAGCGTCCAGGTCGACTCGGGAGTGAAGAAGGCGCGCAACGCGGTGAAATCGCCGCGCATGAGGGTGTCCATGTAGTCCAGGACGACAGCCTTGCTCGTTGCAGTGAGTTCGCGGGTGGTCATCATGCTCAGCCTCTCTGGTGTGCTGCTGTGCTGCGCCGGTCCGGCGTTCTTCCGCCGTTCGAACACTAGGAAGCAGACGGCTCGGCAGGGAAAGACCTGTTCCGGATCGGATCAGGCCGGGCCGCTATCACCACAGGTCAGGGCGGTATGGGCGGGGCTGGGCCGAGCTGGTTTGACATCGTCCGGCGGGGTGCGTAGTGTCCTGCGGGTTGCCCTGCGAACGCAGCGGGTGCGACCCATCCCCTGATCAGATTCCGTACGGTCTTCTTTGGCGTGCGCTTTTCCGGGAATGGTTGGTAAATCGGTGGAATTCGCGTCGATGGCGTGGTTCCGCTAGAGTTTCACTCGTCGGAACGGGCCGGAAACGGCGCGGGACGGCGGGAAATCGGGCCGGAAACGGTCTGGTAGGCTTCATAACGAAGAACGAAGTGCCCGGAGAGACCGGTGAAAGGGTCTTGAAGGAAGTGTCCGTTCCTTGAGAACTCAACAGCGTGCCAAAAGTCAACGCCAGATATGTTGATACCCCGTCCGTTTTTGGACGTGGTTCCTTTGATGCACAAAACACTAGCGAGGACGCAGTGCACGAGGTCGGCTGTTCCGCTGACTGTCGTGCCGCTCTTTCGCGGGTGTGCTCCGGATATCCGGAATACATTCACGGAGAGTTTGATCCTGGCTCAGGACGAACGCTGGCGGCGTGCTTAACACATGCAAGTCGAACGGTGAAGCCCTTCGGGGTGGATCAGTGGCGAACGGGTGAGTAACACGTGGGCAACCTGCCCCAGATTCTGGGACAACACCGGGAAACCGGTGCTAATACCGGATACGACGCATCTCCGCATGGGGTGTGCGTGGAAAGCTCCGGCGATCTGGGATGGGCCCGCGGCCTATCAGCTTGTTGGTGGGGTGATGGCCTACCAAGGCGACGACGGGTAGCCGGCCTGAGAGGGCGACCGGCCACACTGGGACTGAGACACGGCCCAGACTCCTACGGGAGGCAGCAGTGGGGAATATTGCACAATGGGCGAAAGCCTGATGCAGCGACGCCGCGTGAGGGATGACGGCCTTCGGGTTGTAAACCTCTTTCAGCAGGGAAGAAGCGCAAGTGACGGTACCTGCAGAAGAAGCACCGGCTAACTACGTGCCAGCAGCCGCGGTAATACGTAGGGTGCGAGCGTTGTCCGGAATTATTGGGCGTAAAGAGCTCGTAGGCGGCTTGTCGCGTCGGATGTGAAAGCCCGGGGCTTAACTCCGGGTCTGCATTCGATACGGGCAGGCTAGAGTGTGGTAGGGGAGATCGGAATTCCTGGTGTAGCGGTGAAATGCGCAGATATCAGGAGGAACACCGGTGGCGAAGGCGGATCTCTGGGCCATTACTGACGCTGAGGAGCGAAAGCGTGGGGAGCGAACAGGATTAGATACCCTGGTAGTCCACGCCGTAAACGTTGGGAACTAGGTGTGGGTCACATTCCACGTGGTCCGCGCCGCAGCTAACGCATTAAGTTCCCCGCCTGGGGAGTACGGCCGCAAGGCTAAAACTCAAAGGAATTGACGGGGGCCCGCACAAGCAGCGGAGCATGTGGCTTAATTCGACGCAACGCGAAGAACCTTACCAAGGCTTGACATATACCGGAAACGGCCAGAGATGGTCGCCCCCTTGTGGTCGGTATACAGGTGGTGCATGGTTGTCGTCAGCTCGTGTCGTGAGATGTTGGGTTAAGTCCCGCAACGAGCGCAACCCTCGTTCTGTGTTGCCAGCGGGTTATGCCGGGGACTCACAGGAGACTGCCGGGGTCAACTCGGAGGAAGGTGGGGACGACGTCAAATCATCATGCCCCTTATGTCTTGGGCTGCACACGTGCTACAATGGCCGGTACAATGAGCTGCGATACCGCGAGGTGGAGCGAATCTCAAAAAGCCGGTCTCAGTTCGGATTGGGGTCTGCAACTCGACCCCATGAAGTCGGAGTTGCTAGTAATCGCAGATCAGCATTGCTGCGGTGAATACGTTCCCGGGCCTTGTACACACCGCCCGTCACGTCACGAAAGTCGGTAACACCCGAAGCCGGTGGCCTAACCCGCAAGGGAAGGAGCTGTCGAAGGTGGGACCAGCGATTGGGACGAAGTCGTAACAAGGTAGCCGTACCGGAAGGTGCGGCTGGATCACCTCCTTTCTAAGGAGCACTTCTTACCGCCTCGGCGGTCAGAGGGCCATATCGTCAGCGCATGTCTGACGGTGGTTCGCTCATGGGTGGAACGTTGACTATTCGGCACGATCGGCTTGTCGCCGCTAGTACTGCACCTTTCGGGGTGCGTGGAACGCGGGGTCGGGTGGATCGTTCCGGGCACGTTGTTGGGTCCTGAGGGCACGGCCGCAAGGCTGGTCTTCAGCGCCGGCCCCAGTGAACTCTGTGAGCGTGTGCTCGTGGGGGTGATGGGTGGCTGGTCGTTGCTTGAGAACTGCACAGTGGACGCGAGCATCTGTGGCCAAGTTTTTAAGGGCGCACGGTGGATGCCTTGGCACTAGGAACCGATGAAGGACGTGGGAGGCCACGATAGGCCCCGGGGAGCTGTCAACCGAGCTTTGATCCGGGGGTGTCCGAATGGGGAAACCCGGCAGTCGTCATGGGCTGTCACCCGCTGCTGAACACATAGGCAGTGTGGAGGGAACGCGGGGAAGTGAAACATCTCAGTACCCGCAGGAAGAGAAAACAACCGTGATTCCGAGAGTAGTGGCGAGCGAAATCGGATGAGGCTAAACCGTTGTGGTGTGAGACCCGGCAGGGGTTGCCACTTCGGGGTCGTGGGAGAATTCTTGACCGGTCTGCCGGCCGGTCGGAGAGTCAGAAACCGTATGGGTAGTCGAAGGACATGCGAAAGGTCCGGCGTAGAGGGTAAGACCCCCGTAGACGAAACCTGTACGGCTCTCTTGAGTTTTTCCCAAGTAGCACGGATCCCGTGAAACTCCGTGTGAATCTGGCGGGACCACCCGCTAAGCCTAAATATTCCCTAGTGACCGATAGCGGACAGTACCGTGAGGGAATGGTGAAAAGTACCGCGGGAGCGGAGTGAAATAGTACCTGAAACCGTGTGCCTACAAGCCGTGGGAGCGTCGCCAGCGTCACTTGTGATGACTGGTCGTGACTGCGTGCCTTTTGAAGAATGAGCCTGCGAGTTTGCGGTGTGTTGCGAGGTTAACCCGTGTGGGGTAGCCGTAGCGAAAGCGAGTCCGAATAGGGCGACATAGTAGCGCGCCCAAGACCCGAAGCGGAGTGATCTAGCCATGGGCAGGTTGAAGCGCGGGTAAGACCGTGTGGAGGACCGAACCCACCAGGGTTGAAAACCTGGGGGATGACCTGTGGTTAGGGGTGAAAGGCCAATCAAACTCCGTGATAGCTGGTTCTCCCCGAAATGCATTTAGGTGCAGCGTCGTGTGTTTCTTGCCGGAGGTAGAGCACTGGATAGGCGATGGGCCCCACCGGGTTACTGACCTTAGCCAAACTCCGAATGCCGGTAAGTGAGAGCGCGGCAGTGAGACTGTGGGGGATAAGCTCCATGGTCGAGAGGGAAACAGCCCAGAACACCGGCTAAGGCCCCTAAGCGTGTGCTAAGTGGGAAAGGATGTGGAGTCGCAGAGACAACCAGGAGGTTGGCTTAGAAGCAGCCACCCTTTAAAGAGTGCGTAATAGCTCACTGGTCAAGTGATTCCGCGCCGACAATGTAGCGGGGCTCAAGTACACCGCCGAAGCCGTGTCATTGCAGTATCAACCCCTAACGGGGGCTGTGATGGGTAGGGGAGCGTCGTGTGCCGGGTGAAGCGGCGGCGGAAGCCAGTCGTGGACGGTATACGAGTGAGAATGCAGGCATGAGTAGCGATACAAGAGTGGGAAACTCTTGCGCCGATTGACCAAGGGTTCCTGGGTCAAGCTGATCTGCCCAGGGTAAGTCGGGACCTAAGGCGAGGCCGACAGGCGTAGTCGATGGACAACGGGTTGATATTCCCGTACCCGCTTTGAAGCGCCAACGTCGAACCCGGTAATGCTAAGCCCGTGAAGCCGTCCCGGAGTCTTCGGACAAGGGGAAGTGGTGGAGCCGGTGAACCGAGCTGGTAGTAGGTGAGCGATGGGGTGACGCAGGAAGGTAGTCCAGCCCGGGCGGTGGTTGTCCCGGGGTAAGGGTGTAGGACGAACGGTAGGCAAATCCGCCGTTCACATAGTCTGAGACCTGATGCCGAGCCGATTGTGGTGAAGTGGATGATCCTATGCTGTCGAGAAAAGCCTCTAGCGAGTTTCATGGCGGCCCGTACCCCAAACCGACTCAGGTGGTCAGGTAGAGAATACCGAGGCGTTCGGGTGAACTATGGTTAAGGAACTCGGCAAAATGCCCCCGTAACTTCGGGAGAAGGGGGGCCGGTTGTGGTGATGGGGTTTACCTCCGGAGCTGTGGCCGGCCGCAGAGACCAGCGAGAAGCGACTGTTTACTAAAAACACAGGTCCGTGCGAAGCCGTAAGGCGATGTATACGGACTGACGCCTGCCCGGTGCTGGAACGTTAAGGGGACCGGTTAGCTCTGTTTCGACGGGGCGAGGCTGAGAACTTAAGCGCCAGTAAACGGCGGTGGTAACTATAACCATCCTAAGGTAGCGAAATTCCTTGTCGGGTAAGTTCCGACCTGCACGAATGGCGTAACGACTTCTCGACTGTCTCAACCATAGGCCCGGTGAAATTGCATTACGAGTAAAGATGCTCGTTTCGCGCAGCAGGACGGAAAGACCCCGGGACCTTTACTATAGCTTGATATTGGTGTTCGGTTCGGCTTGTGTAGGATAGGTGGGAGACTGTGAAGCGGCCACGCCAGTGGTTGTGGAGTCGTCGTTGAAATACCACTCTGGTCGTGCTGGATGTCTAACCTGGGTCCGTGATCCGGATCAGGGACAGTGTCTGGTGGGTAGTTTAACTGGGGCGGTTGCCTCCTAAAATGTAACGGAGGCGCCCAAAGGTTCCCTCAGCCTGGTTGGCAATCAGGTGTTGAGTGTAAGTGCACAAGGGAGCTTGACTGTGAGACCGACGGGTCGAGCAGGTGCGAAAGCAGGGACTAGTGATCCGGCGGTGGCTTGTGGAAGCGCCGTCGCTCAACGGATAAAAGGTACCCCGGGGATAACAGGCTGATCTTCCCCAAGAGTCCATATCGACGGGATGGTTTGGCACCTCGATGTCGGCTCGTCGCATCCTGGGGCTGGAGTAGGTCCCAAGGGTTGGGCTGTTCGCCCATTAAAGCGGTACGCGAGCTGGGTTTAGAACGTCGTGAGACAGTTCGGTCCCTATCCGCTGCGCGCGCAGGAGTCTTGAGAAGGGCTGTCCCTAGTACGAGAGGACCGGGACGGACGAACCTCTGGTGTGCCAGTTGTCCTGCCAAGGGCATGGCTGGTTGGCTACGTTCGGGAGGGATAACCGCTGAAAGCATCTAAGCGGGAAGCCTGCTTCGAGATGAGGACTCCCACCACCATCGAGTGGGTAAGGCTCCCAGTAGACGACTGGGTTGATAGGCCGGGTGTGGAAGCCCTGTGAGGGGTGGAGCTGACCGGTACTAATAGGCCGAGGGCTTGTCCATAGTTGCTACGCGTCCACTGTGTTGTTCTGAAGCAACGACCCCTTCCCGGGAGCGTCATGCCGGGGAGTGCGGGTCAACTTCATAGTGTTTCGGTGGTCATAGCGTGAGGGAAACGCCCGGTTACATTCCGAACCCGGAAGCTAAGCCTCATAGCGCCGATGGTACTGCAAGGGGGACCTTGTGGGAGAGTAGGACACCGCCGAACAACCTTTCGTGAAAGGCCCTCTGACCTCAAGTCAGAGGGCCTTTCCGCATATCTGGGGACATATGACCTCCCTGCCGATCCGGGGGCGGACCCGGGGATTACCCGGCCCTTCCGGTGGTGCTACGGTCCGCTGCAGGTATGGCACGTGACTCAATGGGGGGTTGTATGTCCAGAGACCGTTTCGGTAGACGCGGACGTGGCGGTGGCGGGGGAGTCGTCGCCCAGTTCGCGGCCGTGGTCGGGGCGGCGCTGCTGCTGGCGGTGTCCTTCTCGACCTGTCAGGCCCAGGCCGATGCCCAGACCCAGGGCGCTCGCCCGGTGGCCACCGCCGCCGTGAAGGCACCGGGCTGGCTGATGTCGTCCATGTTCTCGCACATCGTCACCACCCCGACCTCCTCCGACCAGGTCGTCGACTCCTACTGCACCTCGATCCAGATCGCGCCGTACCGCCTGCTGCTGCCTGCGGACTGCCCTGCGGGGCGCTCGTCGCAGGAGATGCAGTGGAACGACTACCCCGCCGACGGCGGTGGCGGAGGCCCGGTGTACCAGGTCGACGGGCGGTACAACGCCGCTTCCCGTCAGGACGATCTCGCCGTCACGCCGTTCTCGGGGACGTCCACGGCCTCGCAGTCGGTCGTGCCGCTGGCCGGCCCGGGCGATGCCAGTCTCTACAACGCTGGTACGCACGCCGACTTCTGGTCCTGGCAGGGCTTCGCGCTGGGTGACCAGGTCTCGGTGAGCCCGTCGATGGAGCCGGTGATCATCGAGTCGGCCGCGACCTGCACCGGCCTGCTCGGCCACGCGCTGCCGTCGGGCTCCTTCTGCACCAAGCCTGCTTCCGGCTCCACCGCGCCGTACTGCGTCGGGGACGCCGGCGGCGCCCTGGTGGTGGGCGGCAAGCTGCTCGGGATGTCCGCCACGCCGGTCCACTCCTGCCCGGCCGACGGTGTGCGGATCTACACCTCGGTCGCCGCCAACTACGCGCTGATCAGGGGCTGGGGGCGGGACGTCTCGGCGGATGTGATGTGGCAGGGCAGCCTGTTCGCCGCAGACCGCAACGATGCCATTTCCACCGAGTGCTCGGAGGGCGTCTCGCTCTGCCTGGACGACAACAGCGGCTGGTACGAGGACATCCAGGGCCAGTACAACCTGCTGCTCGAAGCCGGGGACCTGGACGGTGACGGGCACGGCGACGTCATCGGCCGCGCCACCAACGGCAACCTGTACGTGTTCACCAAGCTCTGGCAGGAGAACGTGGCCAGTCAGGAGAATCTGGCCACGGCGACCAAGCACTACCTGGGCTCCGGATTCAACCAGTACGGGACGATCGTGGCGCCGGGCGACCTGACCGGAGACGGCCTGCCCGACCTGCTGGCGATCGACCACAGCGGCGTGATGTGGCTGTTCCCGGGCAACGGGAGCGGCGGCTTCGGGGCGCGGACGCGGATCAGCAGCGGGTGGAACGTCTACAACCTGGTGACCGCGCACGGCGATCTGAGCGGCGACGGCATTCCGGACGTGGTGGTCCGGGACCGCAGCGGACAACTGTGGCTGTACACCGGGAACGGCCACGGCGGCTTCAACCTGCACCGGACGTACCTGGGCAAGGGCTGGGGCGGCTTCAACGCCATCGTCGCGGCCGGTGCCGTCGACAACCAGGGCCAGAACGAGGTGGTGGCCCGGATGAGCAATGGCTGGTTCTACGTCTTCGCCGCCAACGGCCAGGGGACGCTGGGCAAGGGGCGTCTCACGCCCGGCAACTCCGCGCTCACCTCGGCGCGGCTCAGCTGACCCGATCGGCTGCTGTGCGGGGAGGGGAGTGCGCCCGGGGCGTGCGGCGAAGGTCTGCCGCGCGCCCCGGGCGTTTCCACGGTGGTGCTCTGGCGGCGATCACACCGGCATAGGTGCAGGTGAACGCTGTGCCGGTGGCGGTGCGGGCCGATGTGGGGGGTCTGGCCCCGATGTCATGCTTACGGGGGAAAAAGCCATCCAGGGATGGATATTTGTCGATTCTCTGAGCAGTCTTGCGGTGCGACGTCGCGGTCCGAACAGTCCGCATCCGGCCAGATGCGACCGTTCACCTCAGCATTCGACTCCACCACCTCGGAGGAACTCATGTCCCGCATTCGTCTTGCTCTTGCCGCCGCTCCCATCGCCGCCGCCATGCTGCTGCTGGGCGCCGGCGCGGCCTCGGCCGACAGCGGCTCCTTCGCCAGCGACCACTCCAACGGAAGCGTGGTCTCCGACAACGGCACCGGCAACCTGTCCGGTTGGGTGGACGGCAACGCGAACTGGACACAGCAGACCGCGACAGGCTCGGGGGCCTCGAACGCCAACAACACCTTGGGCGTCAAGGACAACTCCGGCAACGTCTGGTCGAACCAGTCCAACTCCGATGTTCGCCTCTACTTTTGATCCGCCCGTGAGCCGCTGCTGAGTCAGCGCGCGGATAAACGGTCAGCCCCGGGGACGGTTCCACATCCCGGGGCTGACCCATGTACCGATCATGTGCCGCTCAGGGCATGGCCCTTGACGGATCAGTGATATCTGACGCACAGTCAGTTCTGTGACGGAGCCCAGGGACCAGCAGGCGGATGAGGTATACCGGGCGTACGCGGGACAGCCCGCCGGGGTCGGTGGCCGTGCGCCGGATCCGGTCAACGCGCCCATGATCCGGCACTGGTGCGAGGTCATGGGCGAGACCAACACCGCCCGCACCGGGGCGGACGCCGTCGCACCGCCCGCGATGCTCCAGGTCTGGACGATGGCCGGGCTCGACAGCGCGGGCAGTTCCCGCAGCGGCGCCTACGACGAGCTGTTCGCCCGGCTGGACGCGGACGGCTGCACCTCGGTCGTGGCGACCGACTGCGAGCAGCGGTATCTCAGGCCGCTGCGGCTCGGGGAGCGGGTGCTGTTCGAGGCGGTGATCGAATCGGTGTCCTCGGAGAAGAGCACCGCTCTCGGGGTCGGCCGCTTCGTCACCACCCGCATGGACCTGCGGGCCTATGACGAGGCCAGGGGTGAGAAGCCGGAGGAGGCGACACCCGCCGCCACCCATCGGTTCCGCATCCTGAAGTACCGGCCGGCCGCCCGCCCCGCCACCCGTCCTGAAGCCGACGCCGACGCCGACCCCGACGCCGACCCCGGCCCCGATGCCGAGCGTCCGGCGGCGGTGCGGCCGCGTCCGGTGGTGAACCGCGACACTGCGGGCTTCTGGGAGGGGGTCGCCGCCGGTGAGCTGCGCTTCCAGCGCTGCGACGACTGCGGCGCCGCGCGCTTTCCCTGGCTGCCCGGCTGCAACGCCTGCGGCTCGGCCCGGTGGACGGCCGAGGCGGCGAGCGGGGCGGGCACGGTCTACTCCAGCGTGGTGGTGCACCACCCGCTGCCGGCGGCCTTCGACCGGCCGTATGCGGTCGCCCTGGTGGAACTCGCCGAGGGCGTGCGGATCGTCAGCAACGTCGTGGGCATCCAGCCGCAGCGGGTCCGGATCGGGCTGCCGGTCGAGCTGGTCTTCGAGCGCTGCGACGACGAGCTGACCCTGCCCATGTTCCGTCCATCCACCCGGCCATCCGCCCGATCGTCCACGCCGCCCGGCGACGCCGGGCAGGAGCTGCCGGAGCTGCGCATCTCGGTCACCCGGACGCTGGTCGTCGCGGGCGCGATCGTGACCCGGGACTTCCAGGACGTCCACCATGACGTCGAACTCGCCCGGGCCAAGGGCTCGCCGGACATCTTCATGAACATCCTGACCACCAACGGGCTGGTCGGGCGCTATGTGAGCGACTGGACGGGGCCGGGGGCCATGGTCACCGGCATCGCGCTGCGGCTGGGCGTCCCGGCCTATCCCGGCTCCGAGCTGACGTTCAACGGACATGCGATGACAGACGACAGCGGACAGATGACGATATCTGTCATCGGGACGAACGATCTCGGCACCCATGCCACCGCCACCGTCACGCTCGCCGCCGCCCCCGCCTCAGGAGGCCGGGGATGAGCCTGCACCGCACCGACTCCCTCGGCGGACGCGCCGCAATCGTCGGCATCGGCGCCACCGAGTTCTCCAAGGACTCCGGCCGCAGCGAGCTCAAGCTCGCCGTCGAGGCCGTCCACGCCGCCCTGGCCGACGCCGGCCTGCGCCCGCGCGACGTGGACGGGCTGGTCACCTTCACCATGGACGCCAACCCGGAGATCACCCTCGCCCAGGCCGCCGGCATCGGCGAGCTCGGCTTCTTCTCCCGCGTCCACTACGGCGGCGGCGCCGCCTGCGCCACCGTCCAGCAGGCGGCGATGGCCGTGGCCACCGGCGTCGCCGAGGTCGTGGTCTGCTACCGCGCCTTCAACGAGCGTTCCGGCCACCGCTTCGGCGCCGGACTGGCCGGTCGGCCGCCCACCGCCGAGGGCGTCGCCATGGCCTGGACGATGCCGTACGGGCTGCTCACCCCCGCCTCCTGGGTGGCCCTGATCGCCGCGCGCTACCTGCACAGCTACGGCCTCACCCCGGACGCCTTCGGCCCGGTCGCGGTCGCCGACCGCCGCCATGCCGCGACCAATCCGGCGGCCTACTTCCATCAGCGGCCGATCACCCTGGCCGAGCACCGCGCCTCCCGCTGGATCGTCGAGCCGCTGCGGCTGCTGGACTGCTGCCAGGAGACCGACGGCGGTCAGGCGATCGTGGTCACCAGTGTGGAGCGGGCCCGGGATCTGCCCAGGCCGCCCGCGGTGGTCACCGCCGCCGCGCAGGGCGCCGGGCGCGCCCAGGAGGCGATGACCAGCTTCTACCGGGACGGGCTCACCGGCCTGCCGGAGATGGGCGTGGTCGCCCGCCAGCTGTGGCGTACCAGCGGCCTCGGCCCGGCCGACATCGACACCGCCGTCCTGTACGACCACTTCACCCCGTTCGTGCTGATGCAGTTGGAGGAGTTCGGCTTCTGCGGGCCCGGCGAGGCGGCCGACTTCGCCGCCGACGGCGGCCTGGAGCTGGGCGGCCGACTGCCCGTCAACACCCACGGCGGCCAGCTGGGCGAGGCGTACCTGCACGGCATGAACGGCATCGCCGAGGCGGTCCGGCAGCTGCGCGGGCAGTCCGTCAACCAGGTCGCCGACGCGCGGACCGTGCTGGTCACGGCGGGTACGGGAGTCCCCACCTCCGGGCTGCTGCTGAGCGTCGACGGCTGACCGGCCGACGATATTCGGTTGAGCCGGTCGGGTGGCGGGAGCAGGATGCCCCCATGACCTCCCTGCCGGGCGCCGAATCCGACGCCTACACCTGGCGTCCCATCACCTCCGAGGACGTGGAGGCATGGGTGCTGCTGCTGGCTGCCATCGAGGCGGTCGACCAGGTGGACGAGCACATCGGCGCGCAGGACCTGCGGGACGAGCTCGCCGACCCGTACATGGACTTCCCCCGCGGCAGCATCGCCGCGTTCGACACGTCCGGGGCGGGCGCGATGGTGGCCTACTGCACGCTGCGGGCCCGCGCCGCCGCCCAGCCGGTGCACGAGCCGTACCTGGTGGGCGCGGTGCACCCGGAGCACCGGAACCGGGGCCTGGGCAGCTGGATGCTGGGCTGGGCGGAGCGGGCCGCGCCGCCGCTGCACGAGGAGCGCTACCCGGGGCAGCCGCTGACGCTGTACGGCACCAGCGTGACCAAGGTCGCCGACGCGGTGTCGCTCTTCGCCGACCATGGCTACCGCGCGGCCCGGTGGTTCAACGGCATGGCCCTGGACCTGCGCCAGGACCTGACCGGGGCCGCGGGCGACCCTCCGCCCGGCGTCGTCCTGGTGCCGTACGCGCCGGAGCGCTCCGACGACGGACGGCTGGTGCGCAACGAGGCCTTCCGCGACCACTGGGGCTCCACCGAGATCAGCCCGGAGGGCTGGGCGCACCTGGTGCAGGGGACGGCCTTCCGCGCGGAGTACACCTGGCTGGCCTACGAGGCCGACGAGGCCGCCGACTCCGGCCTGGGGGAGGTGCTCGGGATGGTGCTCGGCGAGGAGTTCACGGCGCATCAGGACGCCACCGGCCGACGCGACCTCTACGTCGCCCTCGTCGGCACCCGCCGGGCGGCCCGCAAGCGCGGCATCGCCTCGGCGCTGCTGGCGCACGTTCTGCGGAAGGCCCTGGCGGACGGCTTCGACACCGCCTCGCTGGGGGTGGACTGCGATTCGCCGACCGGCGCGACCGGGCTCTACGAGCGGATCGGGTTCCGGGCGGTGGACTCGGTGATAGCCCAGCTGAAGCCGCTGATCCCGGTCCCCGGGGCGGTCGCCGCAGTTGACGCACCGTGAGCGGCCTTTGCTGCTCAGGGTGATGGCATGGGCGTGGCTAATCATCTCAAATGGGTCATTAAGCCCATGATGACATGTGCCTACTTCACGCAGGGCAGTCGCTGCCACCACCGCGCTGATCATCACCCTTGTCTGCCTCGCCAGCGGCACCGCACCGGCCACGGCTGATCCTCCGGCGGATCCGTCCGCCACCCAGGCCCCGTCCGGGCGGGGGTCCGACCCGGGCCCGGACGCCTTCCGGGACATGCTGGTCGGGCAGCTCCCCGCCCTCCCGGCGACGGCCCAGGCAGCTCAGCAGGCCCAGGCAGGACGCCCGGCCACCGCCGCCCGGGCGCCGCACCGGACACACCGCCCCGCGCGCGCCCCCCACGGCAAGGGGACCACCGACGACGCCCCGGCGTCCGCCGCGCCCAGGATCTTCACCGGCCTGGGCTTCGACACCTGCACCGCCCCCAGCCTGGACGACCTCAAGGTCTGGCGGCGCAGCTCCCCCTACGGCGCCATCGGCGTCTACATCGGCGGCCGGAACCGGGCCTGCGCGCAGCCCCGGCTGACCGCCGGGTGGGTGCGCTCCGCCACGGCGCAGGGCTGGGGCGTGCTGCCGCTGTACGTCGGCTCCCAGGCCCCCTGCCTGGACCCGGGGCCCACCTCCGCCCGGTCCAGCCGGATCGACCCGCGCCGCGCCACCGCCACCGGCTCGGCCGACGGCGCGGACGCTGCCCGTGCCGCCGGAGCCCTGGGCCTGGCGTCGAGCAGCCCGGTCTACCTGGACATGGAGGCGTACACCCGCACGGGCTCCAGCTGCAGCACCGCGGTCATGCAGTACACCGCCGCCTGGTCCAAGGCGGTCCGCGCGGCCGGGTTCCTGGCCGGTTTCTACAGCGCCAACGCCGGTATCGCCGACCTGTCCGCCGTCGCCCTGCAACGCGGCGAGTCGTCCCCGGCCGTCGCGGACGTCGTCTGGTACGCCCGCTGGGACGCCCGCGCCCGCACCGACGGCTACGGCGTGCTGCGCCGCGGGCTGTGGGCCGACCACCGCCGGGTCCACCAGTACCAGGGCAACGTCGAGGAGAAGCACGGCGGAGTGACCCTGCAGATCGACCGCAACGCGGTGGACGCCCCGGTGGCCGTCGTCCGTTCGGCGAGCACCAGGGCGCGCCGCAGGCAGCTCCGCTAGCAGCCGGGGACGCTGAGAGCAGCCGCCGCGCGGTGCGCTCGGGCGGGTACGCAACACCAAGGACACACTTTCGCAATGTGTGCTGATAGACCTGGTCATGGTGCTGACACCGCCGGGCAAAGAAGACAGAATCTGCAATCAGCCGCATCGCTACCGCGCAGTAGGCCGTAGACAGCAGGCAGATCGTCGGAAAGCCCGTCCTAGGAGGTTCCAGGTGCTCAGCACGATGCAGGACGTCCCGCTCACCGTCGCCCGGATACTGGAACACGGCGCGACCGTCCACGGCGCGTCCACCGTGGCCACCTGGGACGGCGAGCGGGCTGTGCGGCGGACCTTCGCCGAGGTCGGGGCCCGCGCGGCGCAGCTGGCCCACGCCCTGCGCGACGAGCTGGGCGTCACCGGCGACCAGCGGGTGGCCACCCTGATGTGGAACAACACCGAGCACCAGGAGGCCTACCTGGCCATCCCCTCCATGGGCGCGGTGCTGCACACGCTGAACCTGCGGCTGCCCCCGCAGCAGCTGGCCTTCATCATCAACCACGCCGCCGACCACGTCATCATCGCCAACGGCAGCGTGCTGCCGCTGCTGGCGCCGCTGCTGCCGCAGCTCAACCCGACGCTGCGGCACATCGTGGTCTCCGGCCCGGGCGACCGCGGCCTCCTGGCCGGCTTCTCCGGCTCCGTCCACGAGTACGAGGAGCTGATCGCCGACCGGCCCACCAGCTTCCCGTTCCCGACCGACCTGGACGAGCGCAGTGCCGCCGCGCTCTGCTACACCTCCGGCACCACCGGCGACCCCAAGGGCGTGCTCTACAGCCACCGCTCGGTCTACCTGCACTGCCTGCAGGTGGTCTCCGCCGAGAGCTTCGGCTTCACCGCCCGCGACCTGCTGCTGCCGGTCGTCCCGATGTTCCACGTGAACGCCTGGGGCATCCCGCACGCCGCGTTCATGGTGGGCAGCTCGCTGCTGATGCCCGACCGGTTCCTGCAGCCCAAGCCGCTGGCGGCGATGATCACCGCCGAGCGGCCGACCTTCAGCGCCGCCGTCCCCACCATCTGGACCGGCCTGCTGGACGAGCTGGACAGCGGCGGCGAGGCGTACGACACCAGCTCCCTCGACACCGTGGTGATCGGCGGCTCCGCCTGCCCGCCGGCGCTGATGAAGGCGTTCCAGGACCGCTACGGCATCGAGGTCATCCACGCCTGGGGCATGACCGAGACCTCGCCGCTGGGCAGCGTCGCGCACCCGCCGGCCGGGCTCACCCCCGAGCAGGAGTGGCCCTACCGGCTCACCCAGGGCCGCTTTCCGGCCACCGTCCAGGCCCGGGTGGTCGGCCCGGACGGCTCGGCGATGCCGCACGACGGCGTCGCCGAGGGCGAGATCGAGGTCCGCGGACCGTGGATCGCCCGCGCCTACTTCGGCGGAGCAGGACAGCAGCCCGACGCGGGCGGCGACAAGTTCAGCGACGACGGCTGGTTGCGCACCGGCGACGTCGGCACGGTCAGCGCCGACGGCTACCTGACCCTGACCGACCGGGCCAAGGACGTGATCAAGTCCGGCGGCGAGTGGATCTCCTCGGTCGCGCTGGAGAACGAGCTGATGGCCCACCCGGACGTGCTGGAGGCGGCAGTCGTCGCCGTGCCCGACGAGAAGTGGGGCGAGCGCCCGCTGGCGACGGTGGTGCTGCGCCCCGGCTCGGACGCCGACGTCCGGACGCTGCGGGAGTTCCTGGCCGGCCGGGTCGCCTCCTGGCAGCTGCCGGAGCGCTGGGCGGTCATCGAGTCGGTGCCCAAGACCTCGGTGGGCAAGTTCGACAAGAAGGTCATCCGCGCCTCGTACGCCGACGGCGCCCTGTCGGTCACCAAGCTCGGCAAGGAGTAGCCCTCGGTCCGGCCACGCGGGCGAACCCACGGCGGCGGGGCCGGGAGCTGGACTCCCGGCCCCGCCGCCGTGCCGCGCCCGCGCCGCGCCCCGCCGCCGCGCCCGCACCTGCACCGCCGCGCTCCGCCGCCGTGCCTGAACCGCTGTCGTACCCGCGCCGCGCCCCGCCGCCGTGCCTGAACCGCCGTGCCCGCACCGCCGCGCCCGCGCACCGCCGTGCCTGCACCGCTGCGCCCGCGCACCCTCACGCGTGTGCTCCGCACCCGCGTACCGTCGCGTCCGCTTGCTGCTCTGCGCGTGCCGCCACGGCGTGCCGCGTCCCGCGCTCCGCCCTGCGTGTGCCGTCGCACCCACGTGCCGCACCGCGCCCGCGTGCCTCCTCCCGGCTGCACCCAGCGCCGCGCCCGCGCCCCCGCCCCCGCGCCGCGCCCGCGCCCCCGCGCCCCCGCGCTGCGGGGGGTCAGTTGCCCAGGGCGCCGATCTTGCCCAGGAGGTCCACGATCCGGGCCTGGACCTCGTTGCTGGTCGAGCGCTCGGCGAGGAACAGCACGGTTTCGCCGGAGCGCAGGCCGTGCCGCTGTTCCGGGCTGTCCACGGAGGTGTAGACCACCAGCGGGGTGCGGTGCAACCGGTCGTTGCCGCGCAGCCAGTCGACGATGCCCACCCGGCGGCGGCGGATCAGCATCAGATCCATCACCACCAGATTGGGCTGGACGCTGCCCGCCTTCTCCACCGCGTCGTTCTCGCTGGTCGCGTGGACCACGTGCATGCCGCGCCGCTCCAGCGTGGCGATGAACGCCGTCGCCACGTCCGGGTCCTGCTCGACCAGCAGCACCCGCGGCGCGTGCCGCTCGCTGTCGCGCGGCGCGAGCGCCCGCAGCAGCACCGCCGGATCCGCCCCGTACGCCGCCTCCGGCGTGGCCTGCCCGAGCCCGGCCGTGACCAGCACCGGCACGCCGCCGTCCCCGGCCGCGGTGCGCAGCGACTGCAGCGCGGTACGGGTGATCGGGCCGGTCAGCGGATCGACGAAGAGCGCCGAGGGACGGCCGGGCACCTGCGCCTCGACCTCCTCCCGGGAGCGGACGATCACCGGCCGGTAGCCCCGCTCCTCCAGCGCCTGACGGGTCGACGGATCGGGTTCGGGCCACACCAGCAGCTGCCGCGGACGTCCGTCGGCCGCCGGGGAGACCATCGTCGGGTAGTCGGCCCCGCCGATGAACTCCAGCCGGTTCTCCGTGCCCGGCGCCTCGTACGGGGTCTCCTGCGAAGCTTCGTGCGGGGCCCGGGGGTTGGGCAGGGCGGTGCCGATCGGCGGCGTGGCCGTGCCGACGGCGGACGGCAGGGCGCGCGCGGCCGGTCCGAGCGCCTGGGCGAGCCCCATCACGCCGCTGCCGTTGGTGCCGTTGCCCGGGACCGGCACGCTCACGCCCGGCCCGAAGCGTCCGCCGAAGGGCTCGGCCGGGCGGGACGGCTGCGCGGGGCCTTCGGGCCCCTGGTCGGCCGGGACCGGCTGCGGCGCGGCCGGACCGAGCGCGATCGGCTGCTGTCCCTGCTCCCGGCCGCTCTGCTGCTCCTGCTGCTGCCCGTGTTGCTGCCCGTGCTGCTGGTCCTGCCGCTCCTGCGGGCGGCCCGCGCCCAGCTCCCGCCGGGCGGTGCCGTCGCCGTGCGCGCGGGCGGGCTCCAGCGCCCCGACGGCCCCGCCGCCGTTGCCGCTCCCGGCGTCGCCGGAGCCGTGGGCCGGGTTCTCCGAGGTGTCGGCCGGGGGGATGGCCAGTCGGCGCCGGCGACCGCTCGGCGACGGGCCCGCCTGGTCCAGCTGGCCCGACGGCCCGTCAACCGGGAGCGGCGGGGTGTCGATCCGGCTCCCGGCCGGCGGCAGCGCGTGCTCCAGCCCCGGGTAGACCGGGCCGCCGATCAGCCCGGGGAAGCCGTTGGTGCCGGTCCCCGGCGCGGCCCCGGGAGCGGGCTCGGCGTACCGCTCCTGGCCGTGCTGCTCCTGCCCGTACCCGTCCTTGCCGAACGGGACGCCCTGCTGCGCCCGCTGCTGGGCCGCCTGCTCGGCCTCCCTGGCCTCGTGGGCCTCCTGGCGCGCCTCCATCACCGCGCGCGGCGGCCGGACCACCTCGGGCGCAGGCAGGGCCCGCCGCCGACGCGAGCGGTCGGTGCCCTCGGCGGGAGTCGCCGACGCCGGAGCCTGCTCCGGCGGAACCGCCCCCTGCGGAGCCGCACCCGCCGAAGCGCCCGCCCCGCCCGTCCTGCCCTCGCCACCGGGGCCGCCGCTGGCGGAGCCCCGCCCGTCGGAGCCGCCCGCACTGTTCGTCCCGGCCGCACCCGCACTGGAACCCGCACCCGCAGCCGTACCTCCGTCCGCAGCCGCAGCCGACCCCCCCTGGCCGCCCGCGCCACCGTCGTCCGGGGCGCCGGGCATGCCCGGCATGCCCGGCAGTTCGGGCAGGAGCGAGGTGTCGGTCTCCTTCGCCCGGTCCGCCTCCCGGGCCGCCGCGGCCGCGCGCTCGGCGGCCTCGCGGGCGGTCGCCGGGTCCAGCGGCAGCTCCACCACGTACGTGCGGCCCTGCTTGCCGGGCAGCTCGTGCGACTGCAGGACGCCGCCGTGCCGCTCCACCATGCCCCGCGCTATCGGCAGATGGACCGGGCTGCCGCCGGCGCTCGGCCCGCGCACCTCGATCCGGGCCACCGTGCCGCGCTGCGCCGCCGCTATCATCACCGTCGGCTCCGCCGCGGGCGCCCCGGCCAGCCCGGAGGCGACGCCGACGGCCATCCCGTACAGGCCGCCCTTGCCTTCCGCCGCGCCCGGCGCGCCGCCGGGTACAGCCGTGGCCACGTCCGCGATCAGGTGGCCCAGCGCCTGCGCCAGCCGCTCCTGGTCGGCGATCACCTCGACCTCGGAGGGGTGCACGGCGAAGCGCACCCGGTCCTCGCCGATCATCTCGGTGGCCGCCGCGACCGCGCTGTGGACGACCTTGTCCAGGCCCACCGGCTCCCGCTCCAGCTGCTCGCGCCCGGCGTCCAGCGCCGCGTCGAACCGCTGGTACGCCAGCACGCCCTCGACCAGGCGCGCGGTCTGCGAGCACTCGGCGGCCAGCCGCCGCAGCACCCAGTTGGCCTCCGGCCACAGCTGCCCGGCCGGGTCGCGGGCCAGCTGGTCCAGGGTGTCCTGCAGCCGGGTCAGCGGCGCGTGCAGCTCGCCCTCCAGCAGCGCGGTCAGCTGCTCGTTGCGCGCCGCCAGGGCCAGGTACGCGGTGCGGTCGGTGAAGGTCACCACCGCGCCGACCAGCTGGTCGCCGTCGCGCACGGGCGCGGTGGACAGTTCGGCGCTGACCGGACGCCCGTCCTTGCGCCACAGCGTCGCCGCCCGCACCCGGTGCTTGCGCCCGGACGCCAGGGTGTCCGCCAGCGGCGACTCCTCCGGCGGCAGCAGCGTGCCGTCCGCCCTGGAGTGCAGCACCAGCGGCAGCAGCTCCTGGCCGCCCAGCTCGCTGGCGCGGAAGCCGAGGATGTGCGCGGCGGCCGGGTTGACCAGCACCACCTTGCCCTCGATGTCGACGCCGACCACGCCCTCGGCGGCGGCCCGCAGGATCATCTCGGTCTGCTTGTGCTGCCGGCGCAGCTCCGCCTCGACCTCCAGCCGCGCCGAAAGGTCGCGGACGACGATCAGCAGCAGCTCGCGGTCGGACTGCGAGCCGGACGGCCGTCCGGCGCCGCCGGAGCCGTAGCCGTAGCGGGACACCCCGCCGTACGAGTCGTAGGAGGAGCCGCCGCGGAAGCCGTCGCGGCCCTCGGCCTCGTCCTCGAACTCGTTCCCGGCGACCTCGACCGGGAACGTCGTCCCGTCGGTGCGCCGCGCGGTCATCCGGACCGGCTTGGAGTCGTCGTCGGCGGAGTTCTCCGGCGAGCGGGGCCGCATCGAGCCGGGGATGCGGCTGGGATCGAACTCGGGCAGCAGGTCGAGCACGCCCCTGCCGACCAGCGACGTGCCCGGAGCCTGGAGGCTCCGCAGCGCCGCGGCGTTGGCGTCCACCACTGTGCCGTTGCTGTTCACCAGCAGCAATGCGTCCGGAAGGGCGTCCAGTATCGCTGCGAGGCGAGCAGTGCCTCGGGTCGGCCTGCTGCTCACGACGAGGCGTCCTCCCTTGCTGACTACGCTGCCGCAGCCGCCGGGTCCTGCCGCTGCGCTGGCTGCTCCCCCCGGACGCGCGCCAGGGAAGCACTATCCCATTGTTTTTGCCAGTCCGGCGACCCGCCTAGTAACGTAGTTACCGGTTGGCCGCAGTCCCTGGGACTGTGGCATCATCCATGCAGACGGTCGTGAGCGCCACTGAGCGCGCGCGATCCCTGCAGGGAGGCTTCGCCTAGTCCGGTCTATGGCGCCGCACTGCTAATGCGGTTTGGGCCTTCAAGCCCATCGAGGGTTCAAATCCCTCAGCCTCCGCTCGTACAGGGACTCCTCGCTCCGGCGAGGGGTCCCTGACTTGCTTTCCGGCCGTTACCCGCGCGGCAGTTGACCGGTTGACACGGTGATGCGGGGTACACGCCCCATCGGGCAACCGAACACCCCCGCCGCGGCGTCGCTTCCTGACGTGCGGACGACGCGCGGACGGTATGCGGACGACGCGCGGACGACATGCGGATACTCGGCCAGGGCAAGGAGCGGATCGTTGATACGGACAGCTGACACCGGGCACGGCAGGGCGCCGCGGCGGGCGGTCGCGGGCGCGGCGGGGCTGGTCGCCCTGGTACTGGCCGGGACGGCGGCCTGCTCGTCCTCCACCTCCTCCTCCGGCGGCGGCCACGGCTCGGGCGGCGGGGACGCGGCACCGGCCACCATCAGCGTCACCCTCGCCAAGGACTCCTCCGGCGACGTCATCCCGGACCAGCCGGTCAGGATCGCGGTCAAGGGCGGGACGCTGGCCTCCGTCACCGTCGCCGACTCCAAGGGCGACCCCGTCCCCGGCACGCTCAACGCGGCCGGCGGCACCTGGACCCCCAGCGCCCCGCTGGCCGTCGGCGTGGCCTACACGCTCAGCGCCAGCGCCGCCCCGTCCGGCCAGGGCGGCAAGCCCACCACCGACCGGGTGCCCTTCACCGTGGAGACGCCCGGCAGCGGCAGCAGCATGCTGCTGGACTCCATCACGCCGGAGAAGGACGCCGTGGTCGGCGTCGCCATGCCGGTCTCCGTGGTCTTCTCCAAGCCGGTCGCCGACTCGGCCCGGGCCGCGGTCGAGAAGCAGCTGAAGGTCACCACCAGCATCCCGGTGACCGGCGCCTGGCACTGGTTCAGCAGCACCCGCGCCGACTGGCGGCCGCAGACCTACTGGAAGTCCGGCACCAAGGTCACCGTCGACGCCGACCTGGACGGCGTCAGCGACGGCAACGGGCGCATCGGCGTCCACGACTACCAGCACTCCTTCACCATCGGCAGCGACGTCGAGGCGGTGGTGGACGCCGCCGCGCACACCATGAAGGTCACCCAGGACGGCCGGCTGCTCCGCCAGCTCACCGTGGACACCGGCGCCAAGGGCTACCAGACCTGGGGCGGCACCATGGCCGTCATCGACAAGCAGCCGCAGGTGGAGATGACCTCCTGCAGCGTCGGCATCCAGTGCACCCCGGGCGGCCCGAACTACTACGACCTGAAGCTGCCCTGGGACGTCCACCTGACCTTCTCCGGCACCTACGTGCAC
The DNA here is from genome assembly GCF_014084125.1 of Streptacidiphilus sp. PB12-B1b. Lineage (NCBI taxonomy): Bacteria > Bacillati > Actinomycetota > Actinomycetes > Kitasatosporales > Streptomycetaceae > Streptacidiphilus > Streptacidiphilus sp. PB12-B1b. The sequence goes on from NZ_CP048405.1 coordinate 160,380, forward strand.
TACTCGACCGGCGACACCGACCCCGGCGACAGCACCTCGCACGGCTGCGTCCACCTCTCCCTGGCCGACGCGAAGTGGTTCTACGGCGTGGTGAAGCAGGGTGACCCGGTCACCGTCACCGGCGTCCCGAAGAACGCCGACCCGGACAACGGTTACGCCGACTTCAACCTCAGCTGGGCCCAGTGGACCGCGGGCAGCACCACCCCCACCTCCTGACCCGGCCCCCGCGGCGCCCCCGCCCCCGATCCGGGGGCGCCGCTCCGCCGCTGCGCCCCTGCTCAGGGGCCTGCCGAATCCGATTTCACCCCAGGGCGGTGCTCGTGTAATGTAGTTCTCGCAAGGCAGCGGGGCGAACAAAAACCGCCCGGAAGCCAAGCAAGAGCGCTCATAGCTCAACGGATAGAGCACTTGACTACGGATCAAGAGGTTGCAGGTTCGAATCCTGCTGAGCGCACAGTAGGCCAGAGGCCCCTTACGAGAAATCGTAAGGGGCCTCTGGCGTTGGATCGACGGCAGCGCTGGCGGCAAAGGCCTTTGTGGCTCCGTCAGACGCCCGGGCGTCGGTCTCCTGCTTGTGCAGCAGCGAGGCGCGGGTGTGGCGCAGGTCATGTAGGCACACCTGACGGAGCCGTCTCGGCGAGGTTGACGCCGCCCGGCCGATCACCTGGCCGTTGCTGCTGAGGGTGACGTGGCGGTGGTCGGGGGCTTGGTGGTGTCGAGGCGTCCCAGGTGGGTGCGGTGGTCTCGAAGGCGGTGGTGCCTTCGTCGATGCCGAGTTGGTGGATCGCCAGGACTCGGTCGGCGTGCTCGGCCAGCATCGTCGTGACGTGGACTGCCGGGCGGGGCGTGGTCATGGGCGGGCCTGGATGGCGAGTTCGGCGAGCAGGCCGCGGATGCGCTGGGCGATCTCGTCGCGGATCGGGCGGACACCCTCGATGCCCTGGCCGGCGGGGTCGTCCAGGATCCAGTCCAGGTAGCGCTTGCCGGGGAAGATCGGGCAGGCATCGCCACAGCCCATGGTGATGACCACATCGGACGCCTGCACCGCCTTGGGGGTGAGGACCTTCGGCTTCTGGTCGGAGAGGTCGATGCCGACCTCGGCCATGGCCCGGACGGCGGCGGGGTTCACGGTGTCGGCGGGGGCGGACCCGGCCGAGCGGACCTCCACGGCATCGCCCGCGAGGTGGGTGAGGAAGGCGGCGGCCATCTGGGAGCGGCCCGCGTTGTGCACGCAGACGAACAGCACGGACGGGACGGCAGGAGCGCTCATCGGCAGGGGACTCTTCGTTCTCGGGGCGGCAGGGCTCAGTGGGCGGAGCCGACACGGTCGGGCTCGCTGTGCGGCACCACGACGTCGTCGGCGGTGGTCCGGGCGGGGCGGCCGAACAGCACGGTGACCAGAGCCAGGCCGAAGGCCAGGCCGACCAGCTGGGCACCGAGGAACCCGGGCACAGAGGCCGGGGCGATCCCGGCGAAGGTGTCGGTGAACGCGCGGCCGATCGTCACGGCGGGGGTGGCGAACGACGTACTGGAGGTGAACCAGTAGGCGGCGCCGATGTAGGAGGCGACCGCGACCGGGGCCAGGTGCGCACGCTGGGCGCGGGTGAGGCCGAAGATCAGCAGGATCAGCCCGGTGGTGGCGACGACCTCGCCGAGCAGCAGGTGCGGGGCCGAGCGGTGGCGGGTGGAGAAGTGGACCAGCGGCTTGGCGAACATCGCGTCCGTCAGCACCGCGCCGCCGATCGCCCCGCCGATCTGGGCCGGCACGTAGGCGGCCGGCTCCCGCAGGGCGGGCCCGTCGGCGTCGCGGCGGCTTGTCCACCAGGCCGCGAGGGTGACGACGGGGTTGAAGTGAGCGCCGGAGACCGGGCCGAGTAGGGCGATCAGCACGCCGAGGCCGAAGACCGTGGCCAGGGAGTCGGCCAGCAGTTGCAGGCCGGCGTCTGTGGTCAGGGCGGTGGCCTGGATGCCGGAGCCGACCACGACCGCGACCAGTGCGGCCGTGCCGACCAGCTCGGCCGCCGCCCGCGGGCCAGCGGTATCGCCGTCATCCGGCACCCTGCGCCGCGTCGGTCTGGGCGGGAGCCTGGAGCAGGCTGGAGAGCTGGGCCAGGGCGGCGGGGAGCACCCAGTAGTACACCCAGGTCCCGCGCCGCTCGGAGCCGACCAGCCCGGCCTCGCGCAGCACCTTCAGGTGGTGGGAGATCGTCGGCTGGGACACGTCGAACGGGCCGATCAGGTCGCAGACACACGCCTCGCCGCCCTCGTGCGAGGCGATCAGTGACAGCAGCCGCAGCCGCACCGGGTCCGACAGCGCCTTGAACATCCGTGCCAGTTCGACGGCAGCGTCCTCGCCCAGCGGCTCGTGGACCATCGGCGAGCAGCACATCACCGCTGCGTCCTGGCCGAGCACGGACAGCTCCAGATTAGACATGCGTCTATGTTGACAGTCATCTAATCAGGAGGCAAGCTCACCTGTATCGATAACTGTCGATACAGCAATCGGATCGGGGAGACAGCCATGTCCCGTGTTCAGCTCGCCCTTCGCGTCGCCGACCTCGAAGGCTCCATCGCCTTCTACGCCAAGCTGTTCGGTGCCGAGCCCGCCAAGCGCCGCCCCGGGTATGCCAACTTCGCCATTGACGAGCCTCCGCTCAAGCTCGTCCTGATCGAGGGCGAGCCCGGCCAGGACACCCGCCTTGACCACCTCGGCGTCGAGGTCGGCACCAGCGACCAGGTCACCGCCGCCACCGACCGACTCAAGGACGCCGGCCTGGCCACCTTCGAGGAGAACGACACCGCCTGCTGCTACGCCCTGCAGGACAAGGTCTGGGTCACCGGACCCGGCAGGGAGCCCTGGGAGGTCTACGTCGTCAAGGCCGACGCCGACACCCTCGGCACGAGCGCCGACAGCGCCCCGGAAGCCTGCTGCGGCACCACCGCCTGCTGCACCCCCGACGAACAGGCACTCAACCCCACCCGGACCCCCGCCGAGGCCAAGGCCGCAGCAGGCTGCGCCTGCGCCAACTGACCTCGGCAGCAGAGGTAGATGACGGGCCAACACGGCCTCTGCCATCGAAGTGTCGGCGTGCTGTCCGCGACGGTGGCCGGCAACCCGGGCCATGACCCCGGTGCGAACCCGGCTCGGCTTCGGCCGGTGGCTTCAGGGAGCCGCCTGCCGCATCTGCCTGTGACGGGCTCGGGCTCGGTGCGGCTGCCCGGTGCCGACGACGAGTGTCGGGAGGGGCGGTACCGGTTGACCGGGGAAGGTGGGGAGCACAGGCTGGAAGGGAGCCCGGGGACGCTGTACGGCGATGGGAGTGCTCCATGTATCTGCTGGCAACACCGTTCACGGGGGCGGAGGCGGTGACGATCGGCGTCGTGATCGGGGTGGTCGTGGTGCTCGCGTTGACGCTGACGTTCGTGCTCGGGGCGCGGCGCAGGGAGAGGGAGCCCGCGCCGGATCTGGAGCCGCGGGCGCCGCACCGGGATTCGTGGGCCACACACCCCTCGACGCCCGGGCGCGCGCCGCACGGTGATCCGGACGCCCCCGGGCACCACACCTGAGCCCCGACCCGGGGCCTGTCGCCCGACGGCGGAGCGCCTCCGCCCCGGGGTGGGTCTGGTACGCGGCCTACGGCTCGAACATGCACGCCGCCCGGCTGGCCTGCTACCTCTCCGGCGGCCGGCCGCCGGGCGGGGCGCGGACCTACCCGGGGTGCCGTGATCCGCGTCCGCCCGCCCGTACGCTGCCGGTGACGCTGCCCGGCCGGCTCTACTTCGCGCTGGAGTCCGCGGTGTGGACCGGCGGCATGGCCTTCTACGATCCGTTCGATCCGGGCACCATGCCGGCCCGGGCATACCTGGTCACGGTGGAGCAGTTCGCGGACGTCGCGGCGCAGGAGATGCACCGGGAGCCGGGCGGGGAGCTGGACCTGTCCGGGGTGCTGTCCGGCGGGCGGGCGGTGCTGGGGCCGGGCAGGTACGAGACGCTGGTCTGCCCGGGGCTGCTGGAGGGGCGCCCGGTGCTGACCTTCACTGCGGGCTGCCGCAGCGCCGAAGCGGAGCTGAATGCGCCGTCCGCCGGGTATCTGCGCCACCTGTCCGCGGGACTGCGGGAGGCGCACGGCTGGGGGTGCGGCGCTGCGCGGAGTACCTGGCCGGGCGGCCCGGTGCGGCGGGCGTGTGGACGGCGGCGGATGTGGCGGGCGTCGGCGGTGCGGCGGGCAGCGAGGGTGCGGCGGGCGTCGCGGGGGGTGGGGGTATCGCGGGTGCGGGCGGTGCTGCGGGCGGGGGGTGAGCGGGGCTGCCGGGCGGGGGTCGAGGTGTAGTTGGTTGTGCGCTACAATTACTTGCTGGAGCCAAGCAACTTAACTCGCAGGACATCAGAACAGGGGGAGTGCGGCCATGGAGCTGTCCGCATCCGCGAGCGCACTCGTCGAGGCAGGGCCCGTCGCAGCCGGGAACGCCGGGAACGCCGGGAACACCGGGGCGGCGACGGCGGCCGAGGCGGCCACCGGGATGGGTGAGGAGATCAGCCGGTTCATGCGGCAGATCAACGCCATGAGACAGCGGATGCGGGACGACCCCGGCGTCGGCGATCGGCTGCTGCTGGGGCGGCTGGTCCTCGGCGGCCCGCGCCGCGCCACCGACCTGGCCGCGGACACCTTCCTGGACCTGTCCACCGTCAGCCGGCAGATCCGCTGCCTGGTCGACTCCGGCCTGGTCCGGCGCACGCCCGATCCGGACGACCGGCGGGGCGCGCTGCTGTCGGCGACGGCGGCCGGCGTCACCGCGTACCAACACTTCCGGGACCAGCGCAACGAGCACCTGGCCCGGATCTTCGACGCCTGGCCGCCCGAGGACCGCCACCAGCTGGTCCGCCTGTTCGGGCGCTTCAACGACGACTTCGCAGAGAACTACCACCGGCTGTCCGCCGGGCAGGCGGGGGCGACACCCCCGGCGGCGGCAGCGGCAGCACAGCAAGGAGAGCACGCGTGAGCGGGACGTCCACAGCACCGCCCATATCCGAACAGTCCGGCCTGAGCCACCGGCAGATCCTCACCATCCTCAGCGGTCTGATGATGGGGATGTTCCTGGCCTCGCTGGACCAGACGATCGTCAGCACCGCCATCCGCACCATCGCCGACGACCTGAACGGTCTGAGTGAGCAGGCGTGGACCACCACCGCCTACCTGATCACCTCCACCATCGCCACCCCGCTGTACGGCAAGCTCTCCGACCTCTACGGGCGCAAGCCGTTCTTCCTCGCGGCGATCAGCATCTTCGTCACCGGCTCGATCGCCTGCACCTTCTCCACCTCGATGATCGAGCTGGCCGGGTTCCGGGCGTTCCAGGGCATCGGCGCCGGCGGTCTGATGTCGCTGGCGCTGGCCATCATCGGCGACATCGTGCCGCCGCGTGAGCGGGCCCGCTACCAGGGCTACATCCTCGCCGTGTTCGCCACCTCCAGCGTCCTCGGACCGCTGGTCGGCGGCTTCCTCGCCGGCCAGGGCGAGATCCTCGGCATCGCCGGGTGGCGCTGGGTGTTCCTGGTGAACGTGCCCATCGGCATGGTCGCGCTGGTCGTCGTCGCCAAGGTGCTGAACGTGCCGCACACCCGCCGCGAGCACCGCATCGACTGGTGGGGCGCGGTGACCATCGCCCTGGGCGTCGTCCCGCTGTTGCTGGTCGCCGAGCAGGGGCAGAGCTGGGGCTGGACCTCGGGCCGCTCGCTGGCCTGCTTCGCCGTCGGCATCGTCGGCGTGATCGCCTGGATCCTGGTCGAGCGCCAGATGGGCGACGACGCGCTGATCCCGATGCGGCTGTTCCGGGGCCGGGTCTTCAGCCAGACCAGCATGCTGTCCGTGCTGGTCGGCGCCGGGATGTTCGGCGCGATGCTGATGATCCCGCAGTACCTGCAGATCGTGAAGGGCGCCAGCCCGACCATGTCCGGTCTGATGATGCTGCCGCTGATGCTGGGCATGATGACCGCGTCCATCGCCACCGGCCAGATGATCTCCCGGACCGGGCACTACAAGATCTTCCCGGTGATCGGCACGGCGCTGATGACCGTGGCCATGGTGCTGTTCCAGTTCGAGGTGCAGTGGAACACGCCGCTGGCCGAGACCATGGCCTACATGCTGCTGTTCGGCGTCGGCCTGGGCTTCACCATGCAGACGCTGACGCTGTCGGTGCAGAACGCGGTCCCGCCGCAGGACATGGGCGTCGCCACCGCCTCGGCCACCTTCTTCCGGCAGTTGGGCGCCACCGCCGGTACGGCGGTCTTCCTGTCGGTGCTGTTCAGCAATGTCGGCGGGAAGATCCAGTCGGCCTTCACCGCGGCGGCCGGCACCCCGGCGTTCCAGGCGGCGGTGCACAACCAGGCGGTCATGGCCGACCCGAACAACCGGCCGGTGGTGGAGATGCTCAAGCACCCGGACGCCACCGGGGGCGGCGCGTCGGCGGTGCTCAACGACTCGTCCTTCATCCAGAAGCTGACCGCGGTGTTCGCCGACCCCTTCAAGCAGGGCTTCGCCGATTCCATGCACACCGTGTTCTTCCTCGGCGCGATCGTGACCGCGGTGGCCTTCGTCCTGGTGCTGTTCATCAAGGAGGTGCCGCTGCGCAAGGTGTCCGCGCTGCAGGCCCGCGCCCAGGACGCGGCGGCGGCCGAGCGGGACGGCGCGGCCGCGCAGGAGCCGGAGTGGATGCCGGAGGAGCCCGTCATCTGACGGCGGACGCTGCCGCCCGTCGCTCTGCGTCAACAGCCCTGACCCGTCTGGTCAGGGCTGTTGGCGTAGGCGGAGGCGGAGCTGGGATGGTGTTGCCCGCGCCGAAACCGGGCGCCGAACAGTCTGGAGAGCACATCGTGAAGGGCTTCCGCAGTTTCCTGCTGCGCGGAAACGTCGTCGACCTGGCCGTCGGTATCGTCGTTGGCGCGGCGTTCACGGCAGTCGTCAACGGCTTCGTCACCGCGTTCCTCAATCCGCTGATCGGTGTGATCGCGGGTCAGAAGGGCAACTTCAACAACCAGGTCTTCAAGGTCGAAGGCGCATCGTTCCCGTACGGCGTCTTCATCGGCAACGTGATCAGCTTCGTGCTGATCGCCAGCGTGGTGTACTTCTTCGTCGTCCTGCCGATCAACACCCTGCACGCCCGCTTCGCGCCGAAGCAGGAGCCGCTGGTGACGACCAAGGACTGCCCGGAATGCCTCAGCTCGGTCCCGCTGGCGGCCACCCGCTGCGCCTTCTGCACGGTGGAGCTGGCGCCGCGGAGCGGTGTGCCGCAGCAGGGCGCGGTAGGGCGCTGACTGTCAGACTTCAGATGTCGGCTGACAGATGACCTATGACAGATTCTGATATCTGTCAGTCGATCACCAGAGCCGGACGGCGCGGGTCGTCCGCCCGGACCACCAGGTCGGCCGCCTCGCCCGGGCGGGTCTCCTGCTCGTAGCGGGCGAAGGCCGGCAGCGTCCACTGCTCCTCGGGCGCCGTCCGCCGGGCCAGCGCCGCCGGGCTCAGATGCAGGTGGACGGCCAGGTCCAGCGGGAACCAGCGGCCCAGCAGCAGCGGCCCGTCCAGCACCAGCACCCCGCCCGGCGGCAGCGCGACCGGCGCCGCCCGTACCGCCCGGTCCGAGCGGGCGTCGCGCAGCGCCGGCAGCACGAGCCCGCTGCCGCCCGGCTCCAGCGGGTCGAACACCTCGCGGAACAGGGCATTGGCGTCCAGCCAGCCGTCGTAGTACGCGTCCGGGTCCTGGTGGCCGTACTCCAGCCGCAGCGAGGCCGGGCGCAGGAAGTCCTCGGCGCTGATCCGCTGGGCCGGGCGGCCGAGCAGTCGCAGCCGGTCGGCGACCGCGTCGGCGAGCGCCGCGGTACGCGCGGCCGGGGCGCCGTCCACGGCGATGCGCAGCCGTCCGCCCTCGGGCGGCGCCAGCTGTGCGGTGCGCTCGGTGACGGTGTCGGCGAGGGCGTCGACGGTGAGCGGGCGGACCTGCACGGGGCTCCTGGGGGGGTGAAGGGCGGACGGGCGCGGCGCCGGGCCGGGCGCCGACGGGCACCGGCTGTCCGGCGGAGGCGGCTGTCAGCGGGAGGCGGCGTCCAGCAGCGCCAGCTGGTCCGCGCTCAGCTCCAGCTCGGGGAAGGCCAGCAGGGCCGGAAGCTGCTCGAGGGTGCGGGCGCTGGCGATGGGCGCGGCGACGGTCGGCTGGGCCGCCAGCCAGGCCAGGGCCACCGTCGCCGGCTCGGCCCGGTGGTCGGCGGCGACGCTGTCCAGGGCCTCCAGCACCTTGGGGCCGCGCGGCGTCCGCAGGTACTTGCCGGCTCCGTCCGCGCGGGGGCTGTCCACGGCGGGGCCCCCGACGCGGTACTTGCCGGTGAGGAAGCCGGCGGCGAGGCCGTAGTAGGGGATGGCGGAGAGGCCGAAGCGGGTGGCGACGGCGGCGAGCTCGCCCTCGTAGGCGTCGCGGGCGACCAGGTTGTACAGGGGCTGGACGGCGACGTAGGGGGCGAGGCCCTCGCGCTGGGCGAACTCCAGGGCGGCGGTGAGCCGGTCCGCGGAGATGTTGGAGGCGGCGACGTGCCGGACCTTGCCGGAGCGGACCAGTCCGTCCAGTGCGGTGACGATCTCCTCGATCGGGGTGTCCACGTCGTCGTAGTGGGTGTACAGCAGGTCGATGCGGTCGGTGCCCAGACGGCGCAGCGACTGTTCGGTGGCGGCGGTGATGTTCGCGCCCTCGAGGCCCCGGTAGTCGGGGTGGGCGCCGACCTTGGTGGCGACGACGACGGAGTCGCGGTTGCCGCGTGCGGCCATCCACGCGCCGATGATGGTCTCGGACTCGCCGCCCTGGTTACCGGGCGCCCAGGTGGAGTACACGTCGGCGGTGTCGACGAAGTCGCCGCCGGCCGCGGTGAAGGCGTCGAGGACGGCGTAGGACTGCTGCTCGTCCGCGGTCCAGCCGAAGACGTTGCCGCCGAGGGCGAGCGGGAAGACCGTGAGGTCGCTGGAGCCGATGCGCGAGCTGCGGGATGACGTCATGACCGGCTTCAACGCTGCGTCACCGGCCGGTATTTCCGTGTGCCCGCTCGGCCGGGCGGGGGAGGGGGTCTCCCCTGATCATCAAATGTTCAGTACAGTGAATCGTATTCACGAACATGAACAGCGTTGCGAACACCGTATGCCGAGGAGCCCCATGGATCTGCCCGCCGCCCTGGTCCCACCGCTCTCCTTCCCGCTCACCCCGTTCACCGACGACGACCGGTTCGCCGCGGACGTCTTCGCCGCCCACGTCGACCAGCAGATCGCCGCCGGGACCAGCGCGGTCTTCGTCGCCTGCGGCACCGGCGAGTTCACCGCCCTCGGCCGGGACGAGTACCGCGAGGTCCTCGGCGTCGCGGTGAGGACCGCCGCCGGGCGGGTCCCGGTCTTCGCCGGGGCGGGCGGCGGCCCGGCCGCCGCCCGCGCGTGCCTGGCCGACGCCGCCGACTGCGGCGCCGAGGGCGTCCTGCTGCTGCCGCCCTACCTGGTCAGCTCCACCCCCCGGGGCGTGCTCGGCCACATCCGCTACGTCGTCCACGACAGCCCGCTGCCGGTGATCGTCTACCAGCGGGCCAACGCCCGGCTGGACCCGGCCACCGCGCTGGCGCTGCTCGACCTGGAGCAGGTGGTCGGGCTCAAGGACGGCCTCGGCGACATCGAGCACATGCAGCGGATCGTCGCCACCGTCCGCACCAGCGGCCACCCCCGGGCCGCCGGCTTCGCCTTCCTCAACGGCCTGCCCACCGCCGAGCTCTCCGCCCGCGCCTACCGGGCCATCGGCGTCGGCAGCTACTCCTCCGCCGTGCACGCCTTCGCCCCCGACCTGGCGCACGCCTTCGCCCGGGCCCTGGACTCCGGCGACGACGCCCGGGTGGACGCCCTGCTCGCCGCCTTCCTGCTGCCTCTCGCCGACCTGCGCGACACCGTCCCCGGCTACGCCGTCTCGCTGGTCAAGGCCGGCGCCCGGCTGGAGGGCATCCCGGTCGGACCGGTGCGGCCGCCGCTGGTCGAGGCGCTGCCCGAGCACGTCGAGCAGCTGGCCCGGATCATCGCCGCGGGCCGGGCGGTCCTCGCATGAGGATCCGCCAGGTCACCGTCACCCCCGTCGCCTTCCGCGATCCGCCGCTGCTCAACGCCGTCGGCGTGCACGAGCCCTACGCCCTGCGCAGCGTCGTCCAGCTGCACTGCGACGACGGCATCGTCGGCCTCGGCGAGTCCTACGGCGACGACGCCTTCCTGGCGCTGCTGGACGCCGCCGCCCGGGCCGTCGTCGGGCTGGACGTCTTCCATCTCGGCCTGATCCAGCGGGCCGTCGGCGCCGCTGTCGGCGGCGGGGCCTTCGCCGACAGCCACGGCCTGACCGGCGGCAGCTCCACCAGCAAGACCGTGCTGTCGGTGTTCGCCGCCTTCGAGGTCGCCTGCCTCGACGCCCAGGGCAAGGCCGTCGGCCGCCCGGTCGCCGACCTGCTCGGCGGGGCGGTGCGCGACAGCGTGCCGTTCTCCGCCTACCTGTTCTACAAGTGGGCCGGGCACCCGGGCGCGGCCGAGGACGCCTGGGGCGAGGCGCTGGACCCGGACGCCGTCGTCGGCCAGGCCCGCCGCATGATCGACCGTTACGGCTTCGGCGCGGTCAAGCTGAAGGGCGGGGTGCTGCCCCCGGAGGAGGAGATCGAGGCAGTGCTGGCGCTGCGCGCCGCCTTCCCCGAACTGCCGCTGCGGCTCGACCCCAACGCCGCCTGGAGCGTCCCCACCGCGCTGAGGGTCGCCGAGCGGCTGGACGGCGTCCTGGAGTACCTGGAGGACCCGGTCGCCGGCATCGCCCCGATGGCGGAGGTCGCCCGGCAGGCGCCCATGCCGCTGGCGACCAACATGTGCGTGGTCGCGCCCGAGCACCTCGCCCCGGCGATGCGGCAGCGGGCCGTCGGGGTGCTGCTCTCCGACCACCACTACTGGGGCGGGCTGCGCCACACCCAGCAGCTCTCCGGGCTGTGCGCGGACTTCGGGGTGGGGCTGTCCATGCACTCCAACAGCCACCTCGGGATCAGCCTGGCCGCCATGGTCCAGGTCGCGGCCGCCACCGAGCACCTCACGTACGCCTGCGACACCCACTGGCCCTGGAAGCCCGAGGACGAGGACGTCATCGTCCCCGGCGCACTGGAGTTCAGCGGCGGCGCGGTCGCCGTGCCGGACGCCCCCGGCCTCGGCGTGGAGCTCGACCCGGACGCCCTGGCCCGGCTGCACGAGCTGTACCTGCGCTGCGGGCTGCGCCGCCGGGACGACACCGGCTACATGCGGAGCTTCGTGCCCGACTTCCGGCCCAGGCCGCCGGGCTGGTGAGCGGCGGCCGGGGCGCCGACGGGCGCGGGCCGGTCGGGGCGGTGGGGCATTCTGGTACAGGACTGCTACACGCTGGGGCGACTACGGTGCGTCCGCATTGGCTAGAGTCCTCTGCCATGGCCGACTACCAGCAGAACACCCCCGTCGAGGACCCGTCCGCGAGCACCCAGATGTTCCGTGCCTTCGTGGACGAGCCCCAGCCCCAGCCCGCCACCGCCGTCAGCGGGGGCAGCCGCACCGGACTGATCGCCATCGGGGTGATCATCGCCCTCGTGGTTGTCGTCGGCGTGGTCTACCTCGCCGTCAAGTAGCCCTCCCTCGCAGTCCCCCGCAGTCCCGGCAGCCCCCCGGCTGCACGTCCCCCGCGAACACCCCGCAGCAGTCCCCCGCAGTCATCCGCAGCAGCCCCCGGCTCGCAGCCCCGCGGCCGGCCGTCACTCGCCTGGCGACGGCCGGCCGCGGGGCTGCGCCGTGCCCGGCGGGAGCGTCCGGCCGCGCTGCCTAGACTGACTGCGCAGGGCCCGGGGCCGGCCGGACGCCGGCCCGGAGCCGCGTCGAGCCAGGAAGAGAACCTGACGTGAGCGAGTCGCAGACCATGCACGACCAGACGCACCAACCCGAGGGGCCCGCGCGCAGCCTCGGCCTGCACGGCGCGGCCAACGCCCGGGACCTGGGCGGCTACCGCACCGCCGACGGCCGGACCGTCCGGACCGGCGCGGCCCTGCGCGGGGACGCCCTGCACCGGCTCAGCGACGCCGACCTGGAGACCCTCACCGCGCTCGGCATACGCCAGGTGGTGGACCTGCGCGGGCTGAACGAGGTCCGGGAGAACGGCAGCGACCGGCTGCCCGGGCTCGACCCGGAGCAGGTCGCCGCGGTGGAGCTGACCGACGGCGCCACCAGCATCGACGCCGGACCGGTCCGGCTGGTCCACCTGCCGGTGTACTCGCCCGAGCACGACGTCTACGTCGCCCTGCGCGAGGTCCTCTCGGTCCAGGACGCCGCCGCGCAGCACGCCCTGCTCGGGGACGGCGGCGGCGAGCGGCTGATGTCGGAGATGTACCGCTGGTTCGTGACCGACCCGGTGATCCGCTCGCGCTTCGCGCAGACCGTCCGGCTGCTGGCCGACCCCGACGGCACCCCGCTGCTGTTCCACTGCACGGCGGGCAAGGACCGCACCGGCTGGACGGCCGCCGTCCTGCTCACCGCCCTGGGCGTGGACCGGGACACGGTCTACCAGGACTACCTGGTCACCAACGAGCGCTCGGCGCCCACGGTGGCGCGGATCATGGCGGCGTTCACCAGGAACAAGGTGCTGGAGGACCCGTCGCTGATGCTGCCGGTCATCCGGGCGGAGGAGTCCTACCTCGACGCCGCGTTCGCGGCCGTGGCGGAGGGCTGGCCCAGCTTCGACGCCTTCCTCGCCGACGGCCTGGGCCTGGATGCCGGGACGCTGGCGGCGCTGCGGAAGAACCTGCTCGTCGACTGAGGCGGTGCCCGCAGATGCGGGTACGGGCGCCGCTGGTACGGGGCTGCGCGTGCGGGGCGGGGGCCTGGGCCGCCCCGCGCGGCGCGGTCGTGACCCGGCGGTCACGCCTCCGCGATCAGGCCTTCGCGGAGCGTGGCCAGGGTGCGGGTGAGCAGCCGGGAGACGTGCATCTGCGAGATGCCGATCTCCTCGCCGATCTGCGACTGGGTCATGTTGCCGAAGAAGCGCAGCATGATGATCCGCCGCTCGCGTGCGGGCAGCCGGGCGAGCAGCGGCTTCAGCGACTCGCGGTACTCGACGCCCTCCATGGCGGCGTCCTCGTAGCCGAGCCGCTCGGCGAGCGGGCCGTCGCCGTCCTCGTCGGTGGGGGCGGTGTCCAGCGAGCTGGCGGTGTAGGCGTTGCCGACGGCCAGGCCCTCGACGACGTCCTCCTCGCTGACCCCGAGGCAGGCCGCGAGCTCGGCGACGGTGGGCGAGCGGTCGAGCTTCTGGGCCAGCTCGTCCCCGGCCCGGGTGAGCGACAGCCGGAGCTCCTGCAGCCGCCGGGGCACGCGCACCGACCAGCTGGTGTCGCGGAAGAAGCGCTTGATCTCGCCGATGATGGTGGGCATGGCGAAGGTCGGGAACTCGACGCCGCGCTCGTTGTCGAACCGGTCGATGGCCTTGATCAGGCCGATCGTGCCGACCTGGATGATGTCCTCCATGGGCTCGTTGCGGCTGCGGAAGCGGGCCGCGGCGTAGCGCACCAGGGGGAGGTTCAGCTCGATCAGGGTGTCACGGACGTAGGTGTAGTCGTCGGACTCCGGGGTCAGCGTGGCGAAGCGCTGGAACAGCGAGCGGGAGAGGGTGCGGGTGTCGAGCCCGTCGCGCTCGGGCGCGGCCGGCGCGGCGTCCGGCGCGGGCGCCGGGGCCTCGGCCGCGGGGACCGGTGCGGTCAGGATCGTCGCGGTCGCGGTCGCGGTCACGACCGTCGCGGTCGCGGTCGGCGTCGTCCCGCCGAGGTGCGGCAGCACGATGTCGGGCAGGGCCGGTCCGGTCCCGGCCGCCCGGGGGGCAGGGAGGACCGACGCGTTGGAGTGAACCTCAGGGCTGTCCAGATTGACGGACACGCTACCCCCTCATGTCTGCACCACTGTCGAAGAGTCGACAAGCCGACGACTCGATGTACCTCCACTGGGATACCGGCACAGCATCCCCTGCAAACCCGAACAGGACCAGATGTCACGCGGCGGTAACGTGTCGTCAGGCCGGGTTCGGGTGGGGAACTGACCGGAAATCAGCTCGGCTACGGGCGCGGCTCAAGCGGCGGACGAGCCTAGAGCTCCCAGGAGTTGCTGTTGCGCAGGCGGGTAAAGATCCTTGCCAGCAAGCGAGATACATGCATTTGCGACATTCCCAGCTCGGTGCTGATCTGGGACTGCGTCAGGTTGCCGAAGAAGCGCAGCATGACGATCTGCCGCTCCCGCTCGGGCAGCTGCACGAGCAGATGACGGACCATGTCCCGATGCTCCACATGGGTGAGCGTCGCGTCCTCGTAGCCGAGCCGGTCGAGCAGCGCCAGCCCGCCGTCGTGCTCCTGGGCGGCCTCCAGCGAGGTCGCGTTGTAGGCCCGCCCGGCGTCCAGGCAGGCCCGGACGTCCTCCTCGGGGATGCGCAGGTTGGCGGCGATCTCCGGGACCTTGGGCATCCGGCCGTGGGCCACGGTGAGGTCCTCCATGGCCGCGCTGACCTGCACCCACAGCTCCTGCAGCCGCCGGGGCACGTGCATGGTGCGGACGTTGTCGCGGAAGTAGCGCTTGATCTCGCCGAGGATCGTCGGCAGGGCGTACGTCGGGAACTGCACGCCGCGGGTGGGGTCGAACCGGTCGATGGCGTTGATCAGCCCGATCGTGCCGACCTGGACGACGTCCTCCATCGGCTCGCTGCGGCCCCGGAAGCGGGCTGCGGCGTAGCGGACCAGCGGCAGGTTCACCTCGATCAGCGCGGCCCGGACCCGCTCGCGCTCGGGGGTGCCGACGGGCAGCTCGGCCAGGCGTTCGAACAGCACGCGGGTGAGGGTTCGAACGTCCACCCGGGACTGGTCGACGGGGGTGGGGGGCGCGGGTGCGTCACCCTCGTCCTTTGCACTCCCCTGTGCCTGCACCGACACGCCACCCCTCGGAGCTCCCGTGAGGGGCAACGCTGCCCCAGTCCACCATCCGGCAAACCGGTCATAGCATCACAAGACGCATGGTAGTCGGGCAAGCACCGCAAATAGGTGTGTTGGTGGATTGGCGGCAGGGGAGTGAACGGGTGCCGCCGTACGGCTGCGATCCGCCCCCGGCCGGTTTGCCGCAGCCGCCTCCTGGGACGGCCTCCCAGGACGGCCTCCGCGAAAGGCTGCCTGGGCGGTCAGACCGCCAGGTCGGCGATGACCCAGGTGGCGATGGTCTTCCAGAGCGCGACCGCGGCCTGGTGCGCGGGGTGGGCGAGGTACGACTGCAGCGCCTCGGCGTCGTCCACCGCGCTGTTGATGGCGAAGTCGTAGGCGATGTCGCGGTCGCTCAGGTTCCAGCCGCACTCCCACTCGCGCAGCTGCGGGATGGCGCCGCCCAGCTCGGCGAAGGCCCGGGCGCCCTCGGCGGCGCGCGGGTCGTCCTTGGCGACGCCCTCGTTCAGCTTGAACAGGACCAGGTGGCGGATCATCGCGGTGCTCCTCGGGCGGGCGGGCGCCGGCCGGGGCGGCCGGGCGGGTGATCAAGGACGGTCCGAGGTTACTTCACCAGGTTGGACATGAAGGTGCCCACCGACTTGGCCGCGCTGGAGATCCCGGTGAAGCCCACCTGGACCAGGTTGGCCGCACGCACCGGGGCCGTGATGATCGTATAGAGCACAAAGATGACCAATATGTACATGGCTATCTTCTTGGCCTGCCCCATGGTCGTGCCTGCCTCCCTGCGGCGCTCCCCTGCGCCGCCCCGATGGCCGAAGCCTAGCGCCGTACGCTCGCAGGATGACCGGAATCGGTCGCCTGTGCCCGGTTCCGTCGGCGCCCGGCAGCGCTCGGTGACGGCGCGGCCACGGTTGGCGGAAACTCCCAGCTGATCGAGCGCGACGCCGGATGCGGGACGTGTGTTCGTGTAGCAGAGTGGAGGGTGTACCGATCGGGTCTGGCAGGAACCACTCGGTACGAGGGATGCGGAGCCCCCGCTGTGGGACCGGCCGTTGCGACTTCCCCCGACGCGACGACCGGTTGTGGGGCTCCGATCGGGGGGCGGCTCGTCCCCCCGGAGCCGTCCCCCTCCCCCTCCTCTTCGCGCCCTCCTCCTTTTCGCGCCCCCCTCGGCCCCGTTCCGCGGCCCGTCCGGCCGCACCCCGGAACGGGTCTTCCGCATGCGGTTGGTCAGGATTCGAGAAGCGTCGGCTCCCCGGCGGCACTAGCGTGACCGCCAGACCGTCCCGGCCGGACGGCGCAGCAGAGGCAGGAAGAGGACCAGCATGGCCACCAGGAAGGACAGGCAGTCGCCTGCGCCGCACGCCGCCGACAGCCACGACCTGATCCGCGTGCACGGCGCGCGCGAGAACAACCTCAAGGACGTCAGCGTCGAGCTGCCGAAGCGCCGGCTGACGGTGTTCACCGGCGTCTCCGGCTCGGGCAAGAGCTCCCTGGTGTTCAGCACCATCGCCGCCGAGTCGCAGCGGCTGATCAACGAGACGTACAGCGCCTTCGTCCAGGGCTTCATGCCCTCGCTGGGGCGGCCCGAGGTGGACGTCCTCGAGGGGCTGACCACCGCCATCATCGTGGACCAGCAGCGGATGGGCGCCGACGCCCGCTCCACGGTCGGCACCGCCACCGACGCCAACGCCATGCTGCGCATCCTGTTCAGCCGGCTGGGGCAGCCGCACATCGGCTCGCCCAACGCGTTCGCCTTCAACGTCCCCTCGGTCCGCGCCAGCGGCGCGATCACCGTGGAACGCGGCGGCAGCAGGACGGTGAAGCAGACCTTCAACCGCACCGGCGGCATGTGCCCGCGCTGCGAGGGCCTGGGCAAGGTCTCCGACATCGACCTCACCCAGCTGTTCGACGACTCCAAGTCGCTCGCCGAGGGCGCCATCACCGTCCCCGGCTACAGCGTGGACGGCCACTGGACGGTGCGGATCTTCACCGAGTCGGGCTTCCTGGACCCGGACAAGCCGATCCGCAGGTACACCAAGACCGAGATGCGGGACTTCCTGCACCGCGAGCCGACCAAGGTCAAGGTCAACGGCATCAACCTCACCTACGAGGGACTGATCCCGAAGATCCAGAGGTCGTTCCTGTCCAAGGACCGGGAGGCGCTGCAGCCGCACATCCGGGCGTTCGTGGACCGTGCGGTCACCTTCACCGACTGCCCCGAGTGCGGCGGCACCCGGCTCGCCGAGGCGGCCCGGTCGTCCCGGATCGGCGGCGTCAACATCGCCGACGCCTGCGCGATGCAGATCACCGACCTGGCCGAGTGGATCCGCGGCCTCCAGCAGCCTTCGGTGGCTCCGCTGCTGACGGCACTGGGGCAGACCCTGGACTCCTTCGTGGAGATCGGGCTCGGCTACCTCTCGCTCGACCGGCCCTCGGGCACGCTCTCCGGCGGCGAGGCGCAGCGGGTCAAGATGATCCGCCACCTGGGCTCCTCGCTCACCGACGTCACCTACGTCTTCGACGAGCCCACCACCGGCCTGCACCCGCACGACATCAGCCGGATGAACGGCCTGCTGCTGCGGCTGCGCGAGAAGGGCAACACGGTGCTGGTGGTGGAGCACAAGCCGGAGGTGATCGGGATCGCCGACCACGTCGTGGACCTCGGCCCCGGCGCCGGTGCGGCCGGCGGCAGCGTCTGCTACGAGGGCGGCGTGGAGGGGCTGCGGGCCAGCGGCACCGTCACCGGCCGCCACCTGGACGACCGGGCCGCCGTCAAGGAGACCGTGCGGACGCCCACCGGCGTCCTGGAGATCCGCGGCGCCACCACCAACAACCTGCGGGACGTGGACGTGGACGTGCCGCTCGGGGTGCTGGTGGTGGTCACCGGCGTGGCCGGCTCCGGCAAGAGCTCGCTGGTGCACGGCTCGCTGGTCGCCGACGCGGCGGCGGGCGGCACCGGCAGCGCGGCAGCGGGCGCGGGCGCCGCGGGGGTGGTGTCGGTCGACCAGAGCCCGATCCGCGGCTCGCGCCGCAGCAACCCGGCCACGTACAGCGGGCTGCTGGACCCGATCCGCAAGGCGTTCGCCAAGGCCAACGGCGTCAAGCCGGCCCTGTTCAGCGCCAACTCCGAGGGCGCTTGCCCCACCTGCAACGGCGCCGGGGTCATCTTCACCGACCTGGCGATGATGGCCGGCGTGGCCTCCACCTGCGAGGACTGCGAGGGCAAGCGGTTCGAGGCGTCGGTGCTGGACTACCACCTCGGTGGCCGCGACATCAGCGAGGTGCTCGCCATGTCGGTGGCCGAGGCGGAGGAGTTCTTCGGCGCCGGTGAGGCGCGCACCCCGGCCGCGCACGCCGTCCTGCGCCGGCTCGCCGACGTCGGACTGGGCTACCTGACCCTCGGCCAGCCGCTCACCACGCTGTCCGGCGGCGAGCGGCAGCGGCTCAAGCTGGCCACCCACATGGCCGAGAAGGGCGGCGTGTACGTCCTGGACGAGCCCACCGCCGGTCTGCACCTGGCCGACGTCGAGCAACTGCTGGGCCTGCTCGACCGGCTGGTCGACTCCGGCAAGTCGGTCATCGTGGTCGAGCACCACCAGGCGGTCATGGCGCACGCCGACTGGATCATCGACCTCGGCCCCGGCGCCGGCCACGATGGCGGCCGCGTCGTCTTCGAGGGCACTCCGGCCGAGCTGGTCGCCGACCGCTCCACCCTCACCGGCCACCACCTCGCCGCCTACGTCGGCGCCTGACCCCCGCCCGCGCCCGGCCTTCCTCCGACGGATGGTCAGCGCCTCGGCCAAGCGGCCTCGCCGACCGTGATGGTGAGCGCTGGTCCGCCCGGCGCACGAGCCCGGCCCGGGACCGGCCCAGGCCGGAACGGCGCTGGTGGGCGCAACGGCAGAAGCCCCGCCGGGCGGACCCGGCGGGGCTTCGTTCGTTCTGCTCAGAGCGGTAGCGGTGGGATTCGAACCCACGGTGAAGTTGCCCCCACACACGCTTTCGAGGCGTGCTCCTTTGGCCGCTCGGACACGCTACCGTGGGACAGCCTACCGGACGCCGGGCAGTGCTCCTAAACGGGTTTCCGGGGGTGGCCGGGGAGGCGCTGGTCGTCGAAGAACGCGCGGAGGTCGGCCGCGCAGTCGGGGGCGAGGACGCCGGAGACCACCTCGGGGCGGTGGTTGAGGCGGCGGTCGCGGATGACGTCCCAGAGCGAGCCGGCCGCGCCGGCCTTGTCGTCGAGGGCGCCGTAGACCACGCGGTCCACCCGGGAGAGGACGATGGCGCCCGCGCACATGGTGCAGGGCTCCAGCGTGACGACGAGGGTGCAGCCGGTCAGCCGCCACTCGCCCTCCCGGCGGCCGCTGTCCGGGTTCGCGGCGAGGTGGCGGGCGGCCCGGCGCAGGGCCTGGACCTCGGCGTGGGCGGTCGGGTCGCCGAGGGCCTCGCGCTCGTTGTGGCCGCGGCCGACGACGGCCCCGTCCGGGCCCAGCACGACCGCGCCCACCGGCACATCGCCGGTGGGCAGGGCCAGCCGGGCCTCGGCCAGGGCCAGTCGCATGGCCGGGGCCCACTTGTCGCGGAGCGGATCGGTGCGCATCGCACCAGTGTCCAGCACCGGTGGGGGCGGCACCGCCGCGCTGCGGCCGGTGGCCGGAGGTCGCGGGCGGGCGGTCAGCGGACGGCTTCGAGCACCTCGCCGCAGCCGAGCGCGTCGGCGATCTCGGTCAGGGCGTCGCCCGGGACCGCGCCTTCGACGCTCATGTCCATCAGTTCCTTGGCCCCGATGCCGAACTCGATGAGCAGCCCGGCATCGCCCAGGGGGCCGTTGGGCACGCCGTCCGGGCTCTCGGCGACGGCGTCCTCGTCCTCGTCGTCGTCCTCGGCGTCCTCGTCGAGTTCGACCACCAGGTCGTCCAGGTCGTCGTCGGATCCGCGTCCGAGCAGCTCGTCCGTGAGAATGATCTCACCGTAGGCGCTCTTGGAGGCCGAGGAGGCGTCGGAGACGAAGATCCGCGGATCCTCTTCGCCGTCCACGCGGACGACCGCGAACCAGACGTCCTCCTGTTCGATGAAGACCAGAACCGTTTCCTCGTCGGCGGCGGCCTCACGCGCGAGGTCGGCCAGGTCAGCGAGGGTTTCCACATCATCAAGTTCGGTCTCGCTCACGTCCCACCCGTCCTCGGTGCGAGCGAGCAATGCAGCGAAGTACGCCACCAGCGACTCTCCCAGGGTTTTGTGCGGCTAGGCCACGCCCGTCGTCTGTCGGGGTGCCCGTGCGAACGCCCCATCGGCATCGTGACAGAAAGCAGTGCTCTGCGGGGAGTGTTCGGCAGCGCGTCTTCCCTGGTCGTGTCGTGAGCCGGGGGTGGCGTGGCCGCTCAGGCCCGGAAGGTGCGCATTCGTACGGCCTGGCGCATGCGCGCCGCCTTGGTGCGCCGGGGCTGCACCCGGGCCCGCAGTTCCCGGGCCTCGGCCAGCTCCCGCAGGAAGGCGGCGCGGCGCCGGCGCCGGTCCGCCGGGGCCTCGGCGCGCGGCCTGGGCGCTCGGACGATGCCGCCCTCGGGCGCGGGGCTCCCGGCCGCGTCTGCGGCGCGCGCCCGGTCCTGGCGCGGGCCGTCCGCGGTCGGGGCTGCCGCGGCCTTCCGGTGGTCGGACATGCGCCCTCCTGCCGACGATGGGACTGCTCTCCACCGTGTCACGTTCCCCGGTGGGCCGCATTGACACCGTGGGGCGGTCGGGTCGGCGGTCGGAACGGCTGTCCGAACGCGAACAGGGGCCCGGCGTGTCGTCCGGCATGCCCCGCTCCGTTACTGTCTGGGACATGCGGATTCATGTCCTGGACCACCCCCTGGTGGCGCACAAGCTGTCCACGCTGCGCGACGAGCGCACCGACTCGCCGACCTTCCGTCGGCTCACGGACGAACTGGTCACCCTGCTCGCTTACGAGGCGACCCGGGACGTCCGCACCGAGCAGGTGGAGATCACCACCCCGGTCGCGGTCACCACCGGCGTCCGGCTGAGCTACCCGCGCCCGCTGGTGGTGCCGATCCTGCGGGCCGGGCTGGGGATGCTCGACGGCATGACCCGGCTGCTGCCGACGGCCGAGGTCGGCTTCCTCGGCATGGTGCGCAACGAGGAGACGCTGGAGGCGTCCACCTACGCCACCCGGATGCCCGAGGACCTCTCCGGCCGTCAGGTGTACATCCTGGATCCGATGCTGGCCACCGGCGGCACGCTGGTCGCCGCCATCCGGCTGCTGATCGAGCGCGGCGCGGACGACGTCACCGCCATCTGCCTGCTGGCCGCGCCCGAGGGGCTGGCCGTGCTGGAGAAGGAGCTGGCCGGGATGGCGGTGACGCTGGTCACGGCGGCCGTGGACGACCACCTGAACGAGCACGGCTACATCGTCCCCGGCCTCGGCGACGCGGGCGACCGCCTGTACGGGACGGCCGGGGACTGACCCTCCGCCGCTCTCGCCCGATGCCTCGGCCTCCGCCGGCGCCTCAGCAGTGGGCGGAGGCGGCCGGGGAGGGCGCGGTGGCCAGGGCGAGGGCCTGGGCGGCCTGCGCCGGGGTGGCCAGGGCGGTGAAGGCGTTGCCGAGCACCAGGTCCACCGTGGCGTCCTTGCGCTGGTCGGTGACCGGCTTGGCGCCGGTCACCTCGGAGCGCAGCACGGCCATCGCCTTGGCCCCGGCCGCGCCGCCGGTGACCTGCGCCGGGCCGACCACCTTGTTCTGCAGCGGTGCCGGGGCGTTGCCGATGGTGCCGATGGTGAAGCCGCGCTGCCTGAGCAGGGCGGCGGTGCGCCCGGCCAGGCCGGCCTGGTTGGTCGCGTTGTAGACGTTGACGGTGATCCCGGCGCCCGCGGCGGCCGCACCGGCCCCGCTGACCGCCGCCGCGCCGGACGCCCGGCCGGACGGCGTACCGGACGCCGTGCCGGACACCCTGCCCGAGGCCGGTGCCGAGGGCAGCACCAGGCCGTCGCCGGAGGCCGGGACGGCCGCCCCGACGGCCCGGACGCAGTTCCTGGCGGCCGAGGTGTGCCGGGCGCCGCTGAAGATGCCGACCAGCTGCACCGTCCCCCAGCTGAGGACGGAGAGCGCCAGCACGCCGGCGACCGCGATCAGGATGTGGCGGCGCCGCTCGCGCGGACGTCGCAGCCGTGGATAGGCAGTGCCCGTGATCCGGTACTGCTTTCCCTTGAGGCCAGGTGGAGTCAACATGCTCACCGCGGAGTGCCCCTTTGCGCCGGGCTGTCAGTGCTTGGGTACGGGCTTGGGTACGGAGCGACTGCTTCTGCGGCCACACTAATGCCGAAACCGGACGATGCGTACTAAAGGATCATCATCTGGGCTATTTCCGCACCCGAAAGGGTGTCGCCGCGCCGCATCAGGGGCAGATCGAGGGCGCATCAGAGCCGTATCGGGGGCACACGGGCGGCGTGGCGCGGGCCCGTGGCGGGGCGTACGGACGGCGCGAGGCCGTGCTGAGCCGGCACTGCGGCCGTGGTCGGGCGCAGCGCGGGGTGGTGCTGAGGGACGGTCAGTCCATCTCCAGCACGCGGGCGTGCAGCACCTGACGCTGCTGCAGGGCCGCGCGGACGGCGCGGTGCAGCCCGTCCTCCAGGTAGAGGTCGCCCTGCCACTTCACCACGTGCGCGAAGAGGTCGCCGTAGAAGGTGGAGTCCTCGGCGAGCAGGGTCTCCAGGTCGAGTTGGCCCTTGGTGGTGACGAGTTGGTCCAGGCGCACGGGACGGGGGGCCACGTCCGCCCACTGACGGGTGCTGACCCGGCCGTGATCCGGGTAGGGCCGCGCGTTACCAATACGCTTGAAGATCACACGGAAAGCCTACCGTTCCCCGGGGGTCGGGCGCAGCCAGGTCCCCCGGGAGCGCCCGGCCCGCTGCCCGCTCCACCCGCTCCGACCAGCAACGACGCGCGCTCGGCCGGTGGTGCGGCCGCGAGTCGCGCGGTGCGGGCGCGCGCCCGCGCGGGTCCGCTGCCGCCGGGCTGCCGCCCTGCGGTCCGCAGGCGGGGGAGCCGGGGAGTTGGGCGGGGGTTCAGCGGCTGTTCAGCGCGGCGCCGATGCGGTCCAGGGAGGAGAGCCGCATCAGTCCGTAGTTGTAGAACTCGACCTCGGGCACGCCGGCGTCGGCCAGGGCGCCGATCTTCGCGGCCAGGTTCTCCGGCCCGTCGCAGTCCTGCGCCATCGGCCGCAGGATCACCGCCAGCTGCTCGGGCGCGACGCCGTGCAGGGCGAAGGCGGCGACCTTCTCGCGCACCCGTTCGGGTGATGACACGTAGCCCAGGGTTTCGATCTGCGGGACGGCCTTGGCCAGGGCCGGCAGATCGATGCCGGAGAGCCAGCCCTTGCCGGGGCCGTCGGCGTCCATGAAGGTCAGCCGCATGCCGTGGGCCTCGGCGGTGGCCGCGGCCTCGGCGGCCAGCGAGGTGACGGTGGCGGCGGAGGCGTCCACGTAGGCGGCGAGCGCGCCGTCGGCGATGGCGTCCAGTGCGGTGGGCTCGGCGGCGGCCTGCTCGTCGGCGAGCCTGCGCCGGATCTCGTCGCGGACGGTCAGCCGCAGCTCGTCGGCGGGGACGCCGAGGCTGGTGGCGTGGGCCCGGCAGTGCTCGCAGAAGCACAGGCCGAGCAGGGCCTCGGTGACCGGGCCCAGCTGCTCGAAGTAGCGCTCGTGGTGGAAGCCGTGCCGCAGGCCGTGGAAGTGCAGGGATTCGGCGCGGATGGCGTCGACGCCGTAGCGGGCGTGCTCGGCGACCAGCGCGGTGACGTAGCTGCGGACGTCGGGGTTGGCCGGGCACAGCTCGGTGAGGGCGCGGTCGCCGAAGGCGTTGGCGGGGGCGCAGTCCGGGTGCTGGAAGCCGAGCCGGTCGTTGTGCAGGAAGACGGTCCAGGCGTGCAGCTTCAGCCCGCGCCGCCGGGTTTCCGCCGCGGCCTCGGCGAAGGGGTCGCGGTCGCCGATGGCGCCGGACGGCACCGGGCGCAGCCGCAGGCCGCTCCAGCGCTCCGGATCGGGCCGGAAGTAGGCCGCGCCGGGTTCCAGGTAGCGGACGGCGCGCAGCGGGTTGTGCGGGAAGACGTCGCGCGCCTGGTGGTAGACGGAGGCGAGCGTGACGCCGCCGACCCGGGCGCGCTCGGTGAGGTTGCCGAAGAAGTGGTCGGCGCCCTCGTCCAGCAGGTCGGTGGCGAAGGCGAGGACGGACGACTCCACGGGGTGCTCCGGCAGCTCAGGGGGCGGACCCGCGGCTGCGGGCGCCCGGCCAGGGTATCCACGCCCCGGGCATTGGTATAGACCGGACGCGCTGCCGAGCGGTCCGGGACGGGCCGGGGCGCTCCGGGACGGACCGGGGACGGGCCGGGGCGGCGGCGTCAGCGGGGCTGGGCGGCGGCCGCGCGGGTGGCGGCCGGGGCCGGGGCGGCGGCGTGGGCCGAGGTCGGCAGCGCGGCGGTGCCCGCGGTGGCGGCGGCGGTCAGGACAACGGCGGCGATGCCGATGAGCAGGGTGCGAACGGACATGGCGGTCCCCCGGGCGGGCGGCGGCGGATGCCGGAGTGCGTCGCCGTGGCCGCCCTGCTCCCGGCGCTGGGTACCAGCCTGCCGCGCGGAGATCCGGGATCTGTGCGGGCCGTGTCACCGCGCTGCCACAGTCCGCGGCACCGCACCCGCCCCCGGGCGTTCAGCTTCGGCCCGTCAGATCCAGTCCTTGCGGCGGAAGGCAGCGTACAGGATCACCGACAGGACGATCATCAGCGAGGTGGAGGCGTAGAAGCCGTCGTGCGCGGCGAAGCCCGGGAAGGGCACGTTCTGGCCGTAGAAGCCGGTGACGGCGGTGGGCACGGCGATGATCGAGGCCCAGCTGGTGACCTTCTTCATGATCAGGTTCATCCGGTTGCCCTGCACCGTCAGATGCGTCTCCATGATGGAGGTCACCATGTCGCGCAGCGATTCGGTCCACTCGGTGGCGCGCAGCACGTGGTCGTAGACGTCCTGGTAGTACGGCATCAGCGGCTCGCTGACCACGTGCAGGTCGCGCCGGAGCAGCGAGTTGACGACCTCGCGCATCGGCAGCACCACCCGGCGCAGCCGGACCAGGTTCTTGCGCATCTCGAAGGTGCGGCGCTGGATGCCGCGGCTGTCGCTGTCGTTCTCGTCGAACAGCAACTCCTCCAACTCCTCTATCCGCTCGTCGAGTTCCTGGACGGCGGCGAAGTGGCCGTCGACCAGGTAGTCGAGCAGGCCGTGCAGCAGGAAGCCGACGCCCTGCTTGGCGAGGTCGGGGGAGTCGTCCCAGCGCTCGACCACCCGGTCCATGGTGAAGCGGTCGTCGTTGCGGATGGTGATCAGGGCGTTGGGGTGATGAACACCGACAGCTCGATGGCCTCCAGGACGCCGGTGTCCGTGGTGCAGACCGCGTAGGCGCTCATGAAGAGGTGGTCGCGGTAGCGGTCCAGCTTGGGGCGCTGGTGCTCGTTGCGGGCGTCCTCGATGGCCAGCTCGTGCAGGCTGAACTCCTCGCGGATCATCTCCAGGTCGGCCGCGGTGGGGGCGCACAGGTCCAGCCACACGGTGAGGTCGGGTTGGCAGACATAGGAGGAGATGTCCTGGACCGGGAAGTTCTCCTGTTCCAGGTTGCCGTTGCGGTAGAGCCGGGTTCTCGCCATGCCGGTCAGCGTAGCCAGGCCCGGTCGGGCGGCCGGTCGCGGGGGCGGGGCGGACGCCCGGGCCGGGCCTGAGGCGTTCGCCCGCTGTTCACTGGTCGGCCGTGCCGCGCGGGGGCGGGCGTCGTCCGGGGCTGTGACTCTTTGCTGCGCGGCGCGCCGATCCTCTTACCTGTTTCACCCAGTGATTCGGCAATCCTGACTCACTGGCATCAATAGGATCTGGCGGAGACCGCTCGCGTCCCGGGGATCCGCGAACGAACGCGGACGAATGCGACGAACGCGAACGAACCGCAGCGAGCCGGGGGGCACGTGTCCGTCACCGAGTCCGCAGAGCCGTCCACCACCGCCGGGGCCGATCCCGCCCCGGACCGCCCGGATCCGGCGCTGCGACTGCGGCGCCGGCTGCGGCAGGCGGCGGTCTCGCCGTGCACCTGGCTGGTGGGCGCGGCCATCGCCGTCTACGGCGTCTTCGCCTACCACCAGTACACCCAGCTCCAGGTCGGCGCCTGCGACCTGGGGATCTTCTACCAGGCTGCCGAGGGCTGGGCGTTCCACGGCTTCCCGTACGACCCGATCAAGGGCTATCCGCAGCTGGGCGACCACTTCTCGCCGGTCTTCCTGCTGCTGGCGCCCGCGCTGTGGGTCGACAACTCGCCGCTGACGCTGGTGTTCGCGCAGGTCGTGCTGGTGTGCTCGTCGGCGGTCCCGGTCTACCTGGTGGCCCGGCGCGCCTGGGGACGGGCGGTGGCCTCGGCGCTGGCCGCCGCGTACCTCGCCAGCATGGGCGTCCAGGGCTCGATCGCCTTCCCGGTGCACGAGGTGATGTTCGGCGCGCCGATCATCGCCTGGGCGCTGGAGCGGGCGCTGGCGAAGCGCTGGACCACGGCCTCGCTGATCATCGCCTCCGGTGTCTTCGTCAAGGAGGACATGGGGCCGATGGTGATCATGTTCGCGCTGTTCGCCCTGGTCAACCGCAAGTGGCGGCACGGCGCGGCGCTGATCGTCTGGGGCGCGGGCATGTTCGTGCTGACCGTGGACGTGATCATCCCGCACTTCAACCCCGGCGGCTTCACCTACGCCGCCGACTACGCGGCCAACCTGCACGCGGACAACTTCAACCAGCTCGTCGCGCAGCTGGCCACCCATCCTCGGCTGGGCCTGCACCTGCTGTTCGACGACCCGGTCAAGCGGCAGACCTGGACGGACCTGCTGAAGCCGGTCGCGTTCACGGTGCTGGCCTCGCCGATCGCGCTGCTGGGCGCGCCGCTGATGGTGACCCGGATGCTGTCCTCGCGCAGCACCGAGTGGTCGGACAGCCTCTACTACGACATGCCGCTGATGGTGATCACCTTCATCGGCGCCATCGACGGCGTGCAGCGGCTGGCCCGGCTGGTCCGCCGCTTCGTCCCCCGGCTCGACCGCGCCTGGCTGCCGGCCCTGGCCGGCTGCTGCCTGGCCGGGATTGCCCTGGTGACCACGGCCGGCATGGACCGTCACCGCCCGCTCTACGGCTGGCTGACCCGGGACACCTACACCTCCGCGCCCGCGTGGGTGGCGGAGGTGCACACGGCGCTGGCCGCCGTCCCGGCGGGGGTGGAGGTGCGGGCCACCAACGACCTGGTCATCCCGCTGGCCGCGCGCGACACGGTGACCCTGGTCGGCTCCAAGGTCGACCGGGGCGACTGGGCGGCCGTGGACACCACCGACCCCCAGTGCCCCATCGGCCCGGCCGACATCCCCCCGTACCTGGCCGCCCTGCGCGCCCAGGGCTTCCGCCTGGTCACCCAGGACGGCCCGATCATGGTCCTGCACCGCCCCTGACCGGGCCCGCCGGTCACCCGCCGGGCCCGGTGACAGGGTCAGCCGCCGTAGTAGCCGAAGACGTCGGCGATCACGTCGGCACTGCTGTTGACGTACAGGTCGACCTTGCCGTCCGGGCCGACCGGGACGACCACCTGGTTGGGGAAGGTCTGGCCGCGGCCGGTCCAGTTGAGGTTGGACGAGGTCGGCTGGGCGCTGCCGTCGGCCCAGGCGGTGAGGTGCCCCGCGCCGGTGGTGTCGGTCACCGTGACGTTCAGGACGACGGCGTTGACGCCGCTGGGCACGCCCCCGGCACCGCCGGTGACCTGCAGCGCGATGGTGTGCCCGGCGGGCAGCGGGGTCCTGGTCGGGACGCCGGTCGCGTAGCGGGTGTCGAGCAGCCGGTCGGGCGCGACCCCGACGAAGTCCTGCCCGGTCTGCGAGCCGCCGAAGTAGCCGAACACGTCCGCGAGGACGTTGGCCTCGCCGTGGACCTTGATGTCCACGCTGCCGTCCGCGCCGATCGGCACGATCGCCAGCCCGGCCAGAGTCGCCCCGGAGCCCGTCCAGTTGACGTTGGAGACGGTCGGCGCGGCGGCGCCGTCGCTGTAGGCCTCCAGGTAGCCCGCGCCGGTGGTGCCCACCGCGGTCAGGTTCAGCGCGACCGCGCCAGCGCCGACCGGGACGCCGCCCTGGCCGCGCACGGTCACCCGGATGGTGCTGTTGTCGATCGGGGTGGTGGTGGCGATGCCCTGCGCGTAGCGGGTGTCCAGGATGCGCGCGGGGCTGACGCTGGTGAAGGTCGAACCGCTGGTGTCGCCGGTGTAGTAGCCCTGCAGGTCGGCCACGACCTGGGTGCTGCCGCCGCTCTGGTTGGTCAGGTCGACCTCGCCGTCGGCGCCCACCGGGACGGTGACCAGGTTGGAGATGGTCTGGCCGGCGGCGGTCCAGTTGAGGTTGGACGTGCTGGGCACGGCCGTCCCCTCGGGATACACCGACAGGTGCCCGCTGGACGCGGGCGAGGTGACCGTGACGTTCAGCACGACCGCGGTGACGCCCTTGGCGGGCAGCCCGTTGGCGCCGACGAGGGCGACCGCGGCCGTACCGCCTGCCGCGACCGCGCCCTTGGACACCTGGCCCGTGCCGTAGCGGGTGTCCAGCACCCGGGTGGGACCGGTGGAGTGGAAGGTCGAGGTGATGCCGAGCGGCGTCTTGCCGGTGGGCTGCTGGGTGACCGAGAACAGGCCGCCCGGGATGACCGTGTCCTGGCCCGATGCGAGCACCAGGTGGTGGCCGACGGTGTTCAGGTAGTCGGTGCCGGGATTGGCGTTGTAGTCCAGGCCCAGGCCGTCCGGGGTCCACTTGGGATAGGTGTGGTTGGTGGAACCGCTGGTCACCTGGGTGGCGCTGCCGGAGCCGTCAGCGGCCTGGACGAACAGCTGGTCGTAGCCGCCCACGAGCCGGTAGAACGCGATCCGGGAACCGTCGGGCGAGACGTCCGGCTGGTGGCCGTTGAGGATGAGCGGCCCGGCGGTGTGGTTGCCGTGGTCGGTCCAGATGTCCGACGCGCCCTTGGTGTCGTGCTCGAACACCACTGCGCCGGTGGACGAGGAGACGCTGGGGTAGCGGTCGGAACCGCCGGTGGGCGTGGCGAACCACGGCGGCGGGGGCGGCTGGTTCAGGCCCGCCGCACCGGTCAGGCCCGGCGTGGGCGGAGTGGACACCAACTGATAGGTGGTGTAGTCGACATTGCTCTGCAGGGCCTCGATGAGCGTGGAGCCATCGGGCGTGTACGTCGGATCGGCGCCGCCGTCGTTGATGAACTCCTCGCCGGTGCCGTTCGGCCGGTAGGTGTCCACCGCCGGGGCGCCGTCGACGTAGACGACCGAGGTGCCGTCGGGCGACCAGGCCGCGCCGCCGCCCTGGTCGGAGCCGCCGGTCGAGGTCAGGTGCAGGACCAGACGGGAGCCGTCCGGGTTCTCCGTGGCCGTGGTGACCGTGCCGTCGCTGAGGATCTTGGAGCCCGCGAGCAGACCGGGCGTTCCAGGCAGCGCCGCCTGGGCGGCGGGTGCAGCGAGAGCGGACAGCCCGGTGACGGCTATGGCGCCCGCCACCATCGGAGCAAATCGCCGGGAGAGGGTATGGCGCATCTGTGCTCACATTTCTTTGAAAATTGGGGCTCGGATATCCTAGTGGGGTTCCGATGGGTGCCGCGAATGCTTTGTGGTGGGCCGGTTCCGGTGTTTTCTGCGGCGCTTTTTGATTCGGGTGAAAACATCCCATGCCGCCCAGGCGGTGAATATCCGACATTTCCCCGGCGGGTTTCCCCGCGGGTGCCGTTGCGGCATCGTCCGAGGCTCCGTGCCACGGCTTGACGTGGGGGAGGGGCGGGTGGGAATTTTGGTTAGGCAACTTTACGAACTGATGGGGCGGGCGGGACGATGGTGGAGCCGGTGGCGGGGGCGGTCGTCGGTGTGGATCTCGGCGGCACCAAGATCAGCGCTGTGCTCGGCGACCTCGGCGGCAACGTCCGGCGCGAACGGACGGTGCCCACCGATCCGCGCGGCGGGCGGTGGGTGATCACCCAGATCGTGGGCCTGGCAAGGGAGTTGGCCGAAGCCGAGGGGATCGGCGCGCCCGGCCTGCGGGTGCTGGCTCTGGGCAGCCCGGGCGCCCTGGACCGGCGGACCGGGGTGATGGCGTTCGCGCCCAATATCCCCTCCTTCGGCGAGCTGGACGTGGCTCGGGAGATCGCCGACGAGCTGGGCGTCCAGGTCGTCGTGGACAACGACGTCAACGTCGCCGCGCTCGGCGAGCACTGGGCCGGGCACGGCCGGGGCTGCGAGGAGTTCGTCTTCGTCTCGGTCGGCACCGGCATCGGCATGGGCGTGGTCATCGGCGGCGAGCTGCGCACCGGGGCCCGCGGCGCGGCCGGGGAGATCGCCTACCTGCCGCTGGGCGCCGACCCGTTCGACCCGGCCAACCAGGTCAAGGGTCCGCTGGAGGAGGCCGTGGGCGGCGAGGGACTGACCCGTCGCTACGCGGGCGGCGCCGCCCGGGCAGCGGGTCGGCACGGCGTCCCGGAGATCTTCGCGGCAGCCGCCGCCGGGGACGAACACGCCCGGGCGGCCTTGGACGAGGAGGCCCGGCTGCTGGCACTGGCCCTCCGCACGGTCGCCGCCGTCCTCGACCCGGAGTTGGCCGTGCTCGGCGGCGGCATCGGCTCCCGCCCCGAGCTGCTGGAGCCGGTACGCGGCTGGCTGGTGCGCCTGATGCCCCGTCCGATGCCGGTGCTGACGAGCGAGTTGGGCCCGAGGGCCGGGCTGCTGGGCGCGCTCGCGGTGGCGCTGCGCGCCGCGCACCGGACGCCCCTCCCGACGCCGGTGCAGGCCCCGGTGCCGGTGCCGGTGCCTGTGCCGGTGCCGGTGCCTGTGCCGGTGCCGGTGCCTGTGAACCCGGCGCTGCCCGGACCGTCGTCGCTGCCCGGCCGCGCGCCGACGGTCGCCGACGGCTGTGCGGACGGGCAGCTCACCGCTGCCGGTGCCTGAACGGCCTTGCCCGACAAGGGCGTTGCAGGCGACCGAGGGTGCGGTGCTCGCGGACCCGCAGCGCGCCGGGCAGTGATCGGGCGGGGGAGCGGGTCAGGAGCAGGGGACGTTGCTCAGGCCCTTGGCCGCGCCCTGGACCTTGTTGTCGCAGGTGACCTTGTTCCCCAGCACGGGCGTCAGGTGGAAGCCGTAGCCGGGGCCGTTGACGATCGCGGTGTTGCCGCTGAAGGTGTTGTCGGTGCCCCAGCCCGGCAGGATCTGGTGGGTCTGGAAGCCGTCCTTGTCCGAGCCGTGGCCGGTGTTGCCCTCGATCAGGTAGCCGTTGCCCTTGACGTTGACCCAGCCGGTGGCCGCGTCCGCCTGGAGCCCGGAGCCGTCGAAGGTGTTGCCGAGGATCTGCCCGCCGGTGGTCCCCTCCTTGACGTCGATGTTCTCGGCGGTGGTGTCGGTGAAGACGTTGTCCTTGACCACGTTCCGGTCGCTGGTGTCGGGCTGGCAGGCGGTGTAGGTGCACCAGTTGGACTGGGCCGAGCCCAGGTACACGCCCTCGCCGAACTTGGCCCGCAGCAGCCCGGTGTGGCCGATCGTGTTGCCGATCACCAGGTTGTCGCTGCTGTGTTCGCGCAGGTGGACCGCCTCGTCGCCGGTCTGCTGCACCAACAGCCCCTGGATCACCGACTCCTGGGTGTTGTCCAGCACCACGCCCTTCTGCCCGTCCTGCGCGGTGAAGCCGACCAGCCGGACGTACGCGCTGTT
Source organism: Streptacidiphilus sp. PB12-B1b (assembly GCF_014084125.1). Taxonomy (NCBI): domain Bacteria; kingdom Bacillati; phylum Actinomycetota; class Actinomycetes; order Kitasatosporales; family Streptomycetaceae; genus Streptacidiphilus; species Streptacidiphilus sp. PB12-B1b. The sequence continues at coordinate 192,185 of NZ_CP048405.1, forward strand.
GCTGACGTGCAGGACGTAGCCCTTGCTGGTGTCGCCGGCGTCCAGCACCGCCCCCCGGCCGCCGCAGACGAACACCGGCTGCGCGGCCGTGCCGGTGGCGGTGAGGGTGAACTGGCCGCTGTAGGTGCCGTCGGCCAGGTCGATGACGGTGCCCGGGGCCGCACCCGCCAGCGCGGCGCTGAGCTGCGCGGCGGTGCTCACCGAGACGGTCGCGGCCGGGCAGGTCACCGCCGTCGTCCGGGCCGGGGCGGTGGGTGCGGCGGAGCCGCCGGGGGCCGCGCTGGGCATGCCGGGGGCGTGGCCAGCGGGGAGGCCGAGGGGACGGCCGGGGCGGCGGCGTGGTGGGAGGCCCGGGGGTGCCGGCTGTTGCCGCCGCCGGAGGCCAGCGCCACGGCCACGGCCGTCACGGCGGCGGCGCCGATCACGCCCAGCACCAGCCCGCCCCGGAAGCCGCGCAGGTGGCGCAGCCGGTCGGGCACGGCAGCGGGCAGCCCGGCAGCGGGCAGCGCGGTCGTGGGCGCCTCCTGCTCCGGGGTCGGGCCCATGCCGACCGTGGGCGGGTGGAGCGGCTTCGGCGGCAGCCCGGCAGTCACAGTGCGGCCTCCAGGGCCCGGTCGTCGACCAGCGGCGCGAGTTCGTGCGCGGTGCGCGAGGGCAGCGGCTGCTGGTGCTGGTACGGGTGGCGTCCGATGAAGCCGCCCGGGGTCTCGGCCTGGTGCCGGTTCCGGCGGCGGGCGCTGCGGCCCTTGAGGCCGGCCAGCGCGATCAGCGCGAAGACCCCGAGCCAGATCAGCGTCATCGGCCGGGCCATGCGCCGGACCCTGGTCCACATCGGGGTGGTGTCGTGCCAGCGGCCGGTGGTGTTGTGGCCGACGGCGACCGCGCCCAGGGCGCGGGAGTCGGAGATCGGGCTGGGGCCGGAGCCGGTCAGCGTGTTGCCCTCGACCCGGCTCCCGGCCACGCCGCCGACCAGGGTGATGCCGTGCTCCTGCGCGCCGGTGACCGTGTTGCCGGTGATGCCGGCGTTGGAGTCGCGCACGTAGATCCCGGTGACCGCGCCCTGGACGGTGTTGCCGGTGACGGTGTCGGAGCTGTCGCCGTCGCGCAGCGAAATGCCCTCCCGCTCCTGGGCGGTGAGCGTGTCGTCGGCCACCTCGACCTGCTTGGCGCCGCGCCGCACCACGATGCCCATGGTGTTGCCGACGACCGAGTCGTGGGTCAGGTCCACCTTGATGCCGCCGAGCACCTCGATGCCGTAGTGCCCGTTGTCGGCGGTGGTGCTGGTGTCGATGGTGTTGTTGCCGTACGCGCCCTCCGGTTCGCCGGAGGCGGAGGGGCCGTTGGAGAGCGCCTGGCCGTTGACGGTGTAGCCGTTGCCGGAGTTGTACGCGGCGGTGCAGTCCTCGATCTGGACGTCCTGGGCGGCGCGGGCGATGGCGAAACCGTCGCCGTGGTTGCTGCTGGAGTCGACCCGGTCGATGACGGCGTTGGTGGCGAACCGGTGCAGCACCACGCCGCCGATCAGGCTGCCGCTGACGTCGGTGTCGCTGATCTCGATGCCGTCGGCGCTGGAGATGAAGATGCCGTAGGCGTTGCCGGTGACCCGGGAGTCGGTGATCTTCGCCGAGACGTACGACAGGCCGCTGACGCTGTACTGGCTGCCGGTGCCGTTGAGCGCCCCGGCGGGCAGGGTGGTGACCGAGCCGCTGCCCAGGTTGCCGGAGGGCTGCGCCACATTGGTGCCCGCGCCGGTGCCGGTGCCGGTGCCGCCGTCGGCCGTGGAGCCGGCGTCCTTCTTGGCCTTGCCGTGCAGGTGCACCTCGTGCACGTGCACGTAGGTGCTGCTGCCGGTGGCCGCGCCGGTGGTGGGCCGGTCGCTGCCGGTGAGGCTGATCCCGCCGGTGGCGCCGCTCCAGAAGCCCAGGTCGTAGACGTTCACGTGGCTCATGCTGAAGTGGCCGCCGATGGACCGGATGTAGGCGCGCCCGTCGGTCGGGTCGGTGTCGGCCGCGCCGTTCTGGGTGTCCCAACTGGTCACCGTCATCGGGTGCTTGGCCGTGCCGGAGAGGTTGATCGTGCCGTCGAAGGAGACGATGGTGACGAAGCCGGTGGCGGTGCTGGCCATGCGCAGGGTCAGCCCCTGCGGGGTGGCCAGGTCGAGCGTGGCGCCGCGGCCCACATAGAGGTTCTCCAGCAGCAGGTACGAGCCGTCGGTGAGCCGCAGGAAGGTCTGCGGCGCCAGTTGCAGCAGGTCGGAGACGGTGTACGGGGTGGCGCGCTGCGGCAGCACCAGGGTGTAGCCGGAGCCGGTGGCCAGCCGGTAGGGGCTGCCGCCCTGGGTGGCGTGCAGGGCGGCGTTGGCCGAGACCGAGCGTACCTCTATCAGCCGTCGGGATTCGGCGGCGACCTCGGCCGCCTCCCGCGCCGCCGTGGCCGCGTCCACCGCGGGGGCGGGCGCGACCGGGTGTCCGGCCGGGCGGGCGGTGGGCGCGCTGGGAACGCTGGGCGGCAGCGCGGGCGCGAGCGCGGTGCCGCCGAGGGCGGCCAGCAGCGCGATCGCGGAGGCGCCGAGCCGCAGCCGGCGGGCGTCGGCCGCCGTCCGCGCGGGGGTGCCGGACGGGTGCCCGCTCATATCGTCGCCTCCGCCTGCAGCGTCGCCGCGCTCTGCCCGGCGCCGCCGATCTGGTCCGAACTGCGGGTCAGCCAGCCCTGCTTGTTCATGGTGCAGAAGGCGTACAGCTTGATCGGGAGCGAGATCATGATGACGGTGAGGGCGGTCAGCGGCAGCAGCAGGATCTCCCAGGGGTGGCGGCGCAGGTGCGAGTAGCCGCGGACGCCTCGGCCGATCAGCAGCCAGGCGGCGGCCAGCACGTAGCCGCGCGGGGTGTAGTCGAGCCGGTCGAACAGCAGGAAGCCGATGGTGAGGCCCATGGTGATCGGGGTGATCAGGATCTGCAGCACGGTGATCCGGGAGATCAGCGGCGTGCGCCAGAGCCAGCCCTTCCAGATCGCGGTCAGGTAGCAGCGGTAGGAGTTGCGGCTCCAGCGCACCCGCTGCTTCACGAACGCCGAGAAGGAGGCGGGAAACATGGATATCGCACGGGCGTTGGACTGGTGCACGGTCTTGTAGCCCGCGGCCAGCGTCAGCCAGGTCATCCGGCCGTCGTCACCGGCGATGCAGCGGCGGCCGAGGAAGAACTCGTCCTCCAGGTTGGTCACCGTCGGCAGGATCACCGAGCGCCGGTAGGCGGCGGTCCGCCCGGACAGGCAGATCACCCCGCCCTTGCGGCTCATCGCCGGGACGTAGTCGTAGTAGCGCAGGTTGACCAGCCAGTCGGCGATCCGGCGCCAGACGCTGGTGCCGCGCTGGTAGACGTTCTGCTGGGTGCCGACGCCGCCGACGGCGGGATCGGCGAAGGGCATCTGCACCGCGTCCAGCAGCCCGGGCTCCCAGGAGGTGTCGGAGTCGGCGAAGACCAGGATCTCGTTCCGGGCGGCGCGGATGCCCACGCCCAGGGCGGAGCGCTTGCCGGTGTGCTCGAAGACGATGACCCGCAGCCGGGGGTCGTTGACGGCGGCGAGCCGGCGCTGGGCCTCGGTGTCGGCGGTGTCGATGACGACGATGACCTCGGTCGGGTCCTGCGACAGCCACGAGTCCAGGCAGCGCATCAGGATCTCGGGGTCCTCCCGGTACGAGGGGACGACCACGGAGGTGGTGGTGCGGTAGTCGTTGATCACCGGGTGCGCGAAGCGCGACGCGACGGCGCGGTACAGCCACAGCAGCCAGACGAGGACCCCGGCCAGCCCCAGCGGGACCACCTGCCGCCAGTCGTCGCCGGCCACCAGCTGATTGAGCAAGCGTGAGATGTCATGGAGGAAGCCAGACAATCCGGACATGGTGATCCTCTGGATAAAGCCGTGGCGGTAGGACGCGCGAAAGCCGTGAGGGTTTTGCACCCATGGGGCTGCAAGGGGTGATCCTAGTGATACAGGACATCCTGAATAGACTGATGGGGCGATTGTTTACCTGGCTGCATCGCAGAGTTGGCCGTACTGCCCGATTTGTCGGTGTTTCTGGCGTCCGGGTAAGAAAAAAAGACGGAGTGGAGCAGCCGTGGAGGAACGGTGAAGGAAGCGGATTGGCCCGGCTCCCGCCCGGGCGGTGCTGCACACCGGCCACGCGCCTGGTAAGCATGGGCCGTGCGCTTCCAATCCGTCCCCATGCCCCCGACCGTCCAGGCCCGGCCGCGCGACCCGCGCGGCTACCCGGTGCCGGCGATCACCCCGTGGGAGGGCGACGAGCCGCAGTTCGCCCTCACCGACCACGGCCGCAGCGCCGACTGCGCGCTCAAGCGGCTGTGCTCCGTCTGCGGCGGCCCGATGCCGCGCGGGCCGGTGTGGCGGGTGGTCGGCGCGGCCGAGAGCGCGGCCATCGCGCAGGCGCTGGCGGCCGGGCTGCCCTACCGCAACCTGACGCCGACGCTGGAGGGCCCCGGACACCGCGCCTGCATGCTGTACGCGTCCATGGTCTGCCCCTACCTGGCGCGCCCCAACGCCCGCCGGGGCAGCTCGGCCGAGCAGCCCGACGAGCTGACCGCGCACGTCCAGCGCGGCGCGGTGCGCGGCTCCTCGGGCGCGGTGGTGGGCTTCGCCGACTACGAGTACGCGGTCACCCCCGCGCAGGTGCTGTTCCGCTTCCTGGACGTGGTCGAGTTCCTGCCGCACCAGGAGTCCGACGCGCACATCGACGAGCTGCGGGCCGAGCTGGAGGCCCGGACCGCTTCGGGTGGCGGTGAGCGGGACGGACGTCCGGGTCAGGCCCGGTAGGCGGGCAGCCCGACGTAGCCGGAGACCAGCACCGGCGCGGCCGAGCCGTTGACCGGCAGCGTGACGATGCCGCTCGGGGTCCGGGCGGCGACGGTGGAGCCGTCGGCCGACACGGCGGGCTCGGTGTAGTCGGTGGCGGCGTTCGGCGTCAGGTCCCTGGCCGCGCCGTCCGAGCTGTCCTGGTCCAGCTCGAAGAGGTGGTCGTGGCCGCCGACCGAGCGGACGAAGACGATCTCGCCGTCGGGCGCCAGCGCCGGCTCGGAGCCCGAGGTCCGGGCCATGCCCTGCTGCCGCAGGTAGTCGTCGCGGATGTACACCTCGCCGTTGCCGGAGTTGGCGTAGACGGCGGCGCCCTGCGGCCCGCCGGTGCCCGGCCACAGGTTGCCGGTCTGCGGCAGGTCCGGCAGGCCCGCCAGCTGGCCCAGCGGCAGCGGCGCCGGGGTGCCGTCGACGGCGGTCGCCGCGATGGACTCCAGCCGGGAGACGCCTCCGGTGGAGACCGCGAAGAAGAGGTTGTCCCGGGCCGGGAACTTGTACTGGCTGTCGTAGGCGGTCACCTGCCAGACCGGGTGCGACCAGACCTGGCCGCCGGTGTTGCGCGCCACGACCACCCGCCCGCTGCCGTCCGGATCGGCCACCACCAGATCGCCCGAGCCGTCGATGAACGCCGCCCTGGAGCCGTTCGGCGACCAGGACAGATCCCGCACGACCGTGCCGAAGTCCACCCGGGTGCCGTTCATGACCACGTAGTCGGTGCCGTCGCTGATGGTCAGCCCGCTGCCCCCGGTGCCGTTCAGCGGCGCTGCCGGTGCGGTACCGGCCGGTGCGGAGGCCGTGGCCGAGGGGGTGTGCGCCGTGGGCGCCTGCGCGGGAGCGGTGGCGGTGCCGACGGGGCTCGGCGAGCGGGTGCCGGCCGCCGAGGGGGAGCCTGCGGCGGTGGCCGGGGAGGTCGGACCGCAACCGGTGAGCAGCAGGGCCGCGCCGGTGGTGACGGCGGCGCTCAGGGCGATGGCGGAGGCGGTTCTGCGGCGCTGGCGACTGGACATCCTGGGCTCCCCGTCGGCGGCGGAAGCGGTCTGCTTCCGAATTCCGGTGCTGGGAGAAGAGTGGCAGCGCGAAATCCCGGCGCTGTCAGGCCGTTGTCACGGCATGGCAACAGCGTTCCCGGATTGCGGCCGTCACCGGTGGGAAAGTACCGAAAAATTCCCCGGCCCCGGTCCGCGCGGTGCGGATCGGGGCCGGGGAAACAGCGGTCGCCGATATCCGGTATCCGATACCTGATATCCGGCGTACCGGACTATTCGATCTCGATCGGGCCGCCCTCGCGCCGGTTCGGGGCGCCGCCGCCGCGCTGCTGGTGCTTGTCGTCGCCGGTGCTCTGCGGGGTGCCGAGGTTGGCCCGGACCGAGTCCAGGATGGTCAGACCCTGGCTGACCAGGCCCGCGGCGATCTCGCTCAGCCCGTCCGCGCCGTTCAGGACGTTGACGTTGGCCCCGGCCAGGCCGTTGGCGGCCTCCTTGACGATCAGCGGCAGCTGGTCGATCAGCATCCGGTCCAGCGCCACCCGGTCGTACGAGGCGGCAGCCTCGGCCTGGATCTTCATCCGGTTGGCCTCGGCCGTGGCCAGCACCCGGATCCGCTCGGCCTCGGCCTCGGCGGGCTTCACGATCTCGGCCACCAGCTGCTGCTGCCGCAGCTCGGCCGCGCGCTGGGCCAGCTCGGTCTGCGCCAGCAGCACCTCCTGCTGCGCCTGGGCCTGCGCCAGCGGCCCGGCCTGCGCGGCCTCCGCCTGCGCCCGCTCCACCTCGGCCGAGTACTGCGCCTGGACGACCGCGGTCTGCCGCTGGTACTCGGCCTGGTTCCGCGCCGCTGCCTGCTGCGCCTCGGCCGACTGCTGGGTGGCCATGGCCTGGGCGATCTGCGCCTGCCGCTGGATGGCGGCCTTGTGCGGGGCCGCCATGGCCGCGATGTAGCCGGTCTGGCCGTCGTCGATGGACTGGATCTGCAGCGAGTCGACGCTCAGGCCGATGGTGCCCATCTCGGTCTTGGAGGTCTCCAGGACCTCGGTGGCCAGCTTCTGCCGCTCGGTGACGATCTCCTCGACCGTCATCGAGCCGATGATGGAGCGCAGGTGGCCGGCGAAGATCCGCCCGGTCAGGACGGCCATCTGGTCCTGGTCGGAGAGGAAGCGCTGGCCGGCGTTGATGATGCTCTCCTTGTCGTTGCCGACCTTGAAGGCGATCACGGCCCGGACCGTCAGGGCGATGCCCTGCTTGGTCACGCAGGTCTCGTCCACCTCGGCCTCGCACATGGCCAGGGTGAGGAAGCGGGTCTTCCGGAAGATCGGAAGCACGAACGCCCCGTGACCGGTCACCACGCGGAACGGCGCGGTCCCCATCCCGCGCCGACCTCCTGAGATCAGCATTGCCTCGTCGGGAGCGGGAACCCGGTAACCGAACATCCTTATGTCTCCTCAGTCGGCGTCGCCGGCGTCGCCGGTCAACGCATCCAACGGATCGGCCCACTCGATGACGTCGACCTGGCGACTGCCCCGGGATTCGATCACGAGTACGGGTGCCCCCTTGGGGAGGGGTTCGGGCGACCAGGCGAGAAAGGTCTCGGTGCCGCCTCTGACGTGCACCAGTGCCTCACCGGGGCCGACGGTCCCGCGGGTGCCGACGAGCAGCACTCCGGTACGGCCCACCACTTCCTCGTCCGGTGCCATCGGTGGCAGCCCCTCATTCCATCCGATCCTGCGTTCCAGACCCTAGCGCTCCGCCGTTCCCCAGCCCATCCCCGGTACCGACCGAAGTGGATCGAGGTGCGCGGCGGGGTCCACTTTCAGGTTAGCCACCGCGGGCGGCTCGGGCCCGGGCGGCGCGGCTGCCGGGGTACTGGGCCATCCGGGTGAGCGCCCCGGTGCGGAGCGGGCCGTGCCCCCGTCATGGCGGGGGCAGGGGGCCGCGCAAGTCGCCGGACGGGGGTCGAGGCCCCCCGTTCAGGGGTGTCGTCCGCCCCGGGATTGGGTGACGATCACATCAACGTACCGGCCGCGGGTTCGCCGAAGCCGGCCCACCGTCCGAGGAGATCCATGGTCCCGCGCCCCACCGTCCGCGTCCGTGCCACCCGGGCCGCCGCCGTGCTCACGGCCGGAGCCTCGGCGCTGCTGGCCTTCTCCGGCGCGGTCGCGCCGGGCGCCGCACCCGCCGCCGGGGCGCAGGCCGTCCGGGCGCAGGCCGCCGGGGCAGGGGCGCCCCAGGTCGTGCCGGCCTCCGTCGGGCAGACGCTGATATCCGGGCTGCGCGAGCCGATCTCCACCTCCGCCTGCCTGACGCAGATGAAGGTGCGCTGCTACTCCCCGCTGCAGTACCGCGCCGCATACGACCTCGCCCCGCTGTACCGGGCAGGTATCACCGGCCGGGGCCGGACCATCGTCGTCGTGGACTCCTACGGCTCCCCGACCATCCAGCGCGACCTGAACGTCTTCGACAAGGCCTTCGGCCTGCCCGGCACCACCGTGCAGGTGGACAAGTGGGGCAAGGTCCCGGCCTGGAACCCCAAGGACGACAACCAGACCGGCTGGGCCGGCGAGACCACCCTGGACGTCGAGTACGCGCACGCCATGGCGCCCGGCGCCAAGATCGTCCTGGTGGAGACCGGGGTCAACGAGAACGAGGGCACCAGCGGCCTGCCGCAGATGATGGACGCCGAGACGTACCTGATCAACCACGGCGTCGGCGACGTCATCTCGCAGAGCTTCGGCGCGACCGAGAACACCTTCCCCGGCTTCGGCAAGGACGGCACGCGCTCGCTGACCGCGCTGCGCTACGCCTTCACCGACGCCCAGCGCAAGGGCGTCACGGTGCTCGGCGCGGCCGGGGACGCGGGCGCCGCCAGCGAGACCGCCAACGGCGGCCTGTACCGCTACCCGGCCAACTCCTGGCCGTCCTCCGACCCGCTGGTCACCTCCGTCGGCGGCACCCAGCTGACGCTGGACAACGCCGGCCGGCGCACCGCCCCCGACGTGGTCTGGAACGACGGCAACGGCGCGGGCGGCGGCGGCTGGTCGTACGTCTTCTCCCGCCCGGCCTACCAGAACGGCGTCGCCAAGGTCGTCGGAACCCACCGCGGCACCCCCGACATCAGCATGTCGGCCTCGGTCGACGGCGGTGCCTGGGTGTACTCCTCGTTCGCGCCCGGCGAGGGCTGGGGGATCGTCGGCGGCACCAGCGAGGCCACGCCGATCTTCTCCGGCATCGTCGCGCTGGCCGACCAGAAGGCCGGCCACCGGCTCGGCCTGATCAACCCCGCGCTGTACGCGATGGGCGGCCACGGCTCGGCCGCCGACGGCATCGTCGACGTCACCGCGGGCAACAACGCCTACCAGGGCGTCAAGGGCAACGCCGCCGGCAAGGGCTACGACCTGGCCAGCGGCTGGGGCACCGTCGACGGGACGCTCTTCGTGGACGCGCTGGCGGCCGCCTCGCGCTGACCCGCCCACCGGCCGCCGCGCCGGTCCGAAGCCGTGCCCCGGGATGCCGCCGCGTCCCGGGGCACACCCGTGTCCGGGGGCCGCTCGGGGATCGTCGGGGGCCGCTCCGTGCCGCTCGGGGCCGCTCGGGGCCGCTCGGGGGCCGCTCGGGGCCGCCGAACGGCCGAGGGAGGATCGTTTCCGCAGCCACGTACGGGTGGGCCCGCGCATCCCCGTCCGAATCGTGGGGAACCGCTGTGGCCGTCGGGAGTCTGTCCCCGTCCCGACCACCCTCCCCAGCAGAAGGAACGCTCCATGCGTCTGCGCAACACCCTGGCTGCCGCCGTCGGCGCCGCTGTCCTCGTGATGACCCTGCCCACCTCGGCCGACGCGGCCGGCGGCGAGTTCCGCTACACCTTCCACGGCCACGCGGGCGAGCTGCGGCTCGGCCGGATCGTGGACCCGCCGAGCCGCGAGTGCATCACCCTCCCGGAGGTGGCGGACGAGGACGAGCTGCCCGCCGACAGCCCGCGCAACGACACCGACGCCACCGCCACGGTTTTCTCCGGCGCCGACTGCACCGGCGAGTGGTTCAGCCTGCGGCCGTACGGCGGGCACGCCTCGGAACGGCTCAAGCTGCGCTCGGTGGTGTTCTCCTGACGGACTGTCCGCTGATCGGGCCGCCCCCGGGCCCGCTGTCCTGAGCCGGCTTCTCCGAGGCCGGGCCGCCTGTCCCCGCCGCCCCGGCGCCCCAGTGATTCGGCTGGGCCGCCGGGGCCCTCCGGGCTATTTCAACGGTGCCCCTTGACAGTGCAAATTGGCCTAGGCCAATATCCGATTGGTCTGGACCATCGGCCCAGGCGGCGGTTCGCGCTCCGGCACTATCGGAAGGCCCGATTGATGTTGTCCAGTACGCCCAGTAAGGAGCTGCGACGGCTCGCTCTCTCGCTGGTGCAGCCCGGCTTCGTCGGCACCGAGGCCCCGGACTGGGTACTGCGACGGATCGGCGAGGGCCTGTCGTCCGTCGTCCTGTTCGCCCGCAACATCGCCACGCCCGAGCAGGTCGCCCGGCTGACCGCTTCGCTCCGCGCCGAGAACCCCGCCCTGATCATCGCCATCGACGAGGAGGCCGGGGACGTCACCCGGATCGAGTCGTGGACCGGCTCCACCCGCCCGGGCAACTACGCGCTCGGCACCGTGGACGACGTCGAGCTGACCGAGTCCGTCGCCCGCGACCTCGGACGCGAGCTGCACGCCGCCGGGATCACCCTCAACTACGCGCCCAGCGCCGACGTCAACTCCAACCCGCGCAACCCGGTGATCGGCGTCCGCTCCTTCGGCGCCAGCACCGACCTGGTCTCCCGGCACTCCGCGGCCTGGATCCGCGGCCTGCAGTCGGCCGGAGTGGCGGCCTGCGCCAAGCACTTCCCCGGCCACGGCGACACCGCCGTCGACTCCCACCTCGGGCTGCCCAGCTACCACGCCGGCATCGAGCAGATCGAGGCCGAGTCGCTGCCGCCGTTCCGCGCGGCGCTCGCCGCCGGCGTCCGCGCCGTGATGAGCGGGCACCTGCTCGTCCCCGCCTACGACCAGGACAACCCGGCCACCATGAGCCGTCGCATCCTGGTCGACCTGCTCCGCACCGAGCTGGGTTTCGACGGCCTGGTGGTCACCGACGGCATCGAGATGGGCGCGGTCACCAACCTCTACGGCATCGACGGCGCCACCGTCCGGGCCGTCGTCGGCGGCGCGGACGCCATCTGCGTCGGCGGCGAGAGCGCCACCGAGGGCACCGTAAACCTGCTCACCGGCGCCCTGCTGGACGCCCTGGGCACCGGCGAACTCAGCGAGGAGCGGCTGCGCGACGCCGCCCGGCGGGTCCAGGAGTTCGCCGACTGGTCCATGGGCCGCTCCCGCTCCACACCCACCGACCGGATCAGCGGCGACATAGGCTTCGTGGCCGCCCGCCGCGCCATCCGGATGACCGACGCCGCCCAGGGGGCGCTCCCGCTGAAGGCCGCACCGCACGTGGTCGAGCTGGTGCCGACGATGAACCTGGCCATCGGCAAGGAGACACCCTGGGGCGTGGCCACCCCGCTGCGCGAGCGGCTCCCCGGAACCACCTTCGTCCGGGTCCACGAGGACGACCTGGCGGCGGCGGGCGGCGCGGAGGCGCCGGTGCTGGAGGAGCTGGCGCTGGGCCCCTCCACCGGACGCCCGCTGGTCGTGGTGGTCCGCGACGCCGCCCGGCACGGTTGGATGGCCGCCGCCCTCGCCCAACTGCTGCGGGCCCGCCCCGACGCGGTCGTGGTGGAGATGGGCCTGCCCGGCACACCCGGCTCCGAGGTGGTCCAGATCGCCACCCACGGCGCCACCACCGCCTCCGGCGTCGCCGCCGCCGAACTCCTGGCCGGAGCCCCCGACCGAGCCTGACCCTCCACCCCAACCCCGCCGCCTGACCCCCCACCAACCCCGCCGTCCCCCGCATGCCCCCCACCCCCGCGCCCCCGGCACCCACCCCCGCGGGCGCGGCCCGCGCGACGCCCCCGTCCACGCGTCCGCGCGGGCCCCGGTGCCCCGCCGGTGGTCAGGGGGCGCGGAAGTAGGTGGGGAAGGCCGGTGCGAGTAGCGGGCGGCGGCCCCAGGCGCTGATCCGGCCTCGGCCGATCGCGCCCCACGGCGAGCACCGGCCCAGCGCGATCAGCAGGAAGGTGACCGGCTCGGTGATGATGGTGCAGTCCGGACGATGCGCCGTCCCCGGCGTCACGGTCAGCGCCCCCGATTCGAAGACCGCGCTGAAGCGCTGACCGCCGCGTACCCCGATGGTGTAGCGCGCGTTCAGACCGCCCACCGCCACCGGATCCACCACCCGGGGCATCGCCGCGACCAGGAACGGCAGGCACAGCTCCGCCCGCTGACGGCTGATCATATGCGGCCTGCGCAGCGCCCGGGCCAGATCCCACCCATGCCCCAGCATGTGCGTGAGCAGGTACGAGCCCAGGGTCGCCAGGTCCATCTCCCCCATCGGCGTCCCCAACACCCTGCCCGCGTCGCCCGCGTCGCCCGCGTCGCCGGCTGCCGCCACTGACGCGGACACGAACGCGCGGGCGTGCTCGACCACGGCCGCGCCCAGCACCCCGGGCGTCCGCTCCGGGAACCGCGCCAGCGACTCCGCGTTGGCCGCCGCCAAGCCCCCCGGCGTACCGTCCCCGTACGGGCGCTCGGCCCCCGCCGCCAGGTCCGCCATCAGCTCGTTGGCCAGCGCCAGGTGCGCCGCCGCCTCCCCCAGCGTCCACACGGAGCTGGGGACGCGCACCCCCGGATCGGCGTCCGCCAGCAGCGCGCCGATGTCCTGCGCCGTCGCCAGGATCAACGCGTGCAACCGCTCGTCGGGTATCCGCAGCTCCGGCGGGGGCGTGGCCATGGACGTGAAGCGTGGCCCACCCCGCGCCCCCTGTCCAGAGCCGGCCGAGCCCGCAGGGCGAACGGGTGAACGGATTACCGGCGCGTTAGAAAATGCGTGCGCTCGCGGTATGCCTGCCGCGCTACGTACCTGTCAAGGAACTGTCAGGCCGAGGCTCTCGGCGGCCCGGAGTAGGTGGGTTCAGGAAAGAACGGTCCCTCGACGTCGGCGTGCCCGTACGGCAGCCCTGGTTGTTCGGTCTCCTTCACCCCGGTCGACCACACCTACGCCTACAACGTCCCCGGCGCCATGCTCACCCCGAGGACCCGCTCGCCGGGCTGGACGAGATCCCCCGCCAGGTGCGCCGCTCCGGCATCACCATGGTCCGCGGCAACCCGCCGTCGACTCCCGGATCTTCACCCCCGACCAGGGACTGGATCCGCTGCCGACCTAGCTGATCATCGACGGCATCGTCATCGACCTGTTGACCACCGCGACCGCCCCCGGCCGGGCCGACCGGCTCGGCCACGGCGCCTGGAACCGTGTCGTACAGCCCCTGGTCGTCACCACACGTCCGTTGCTCGCGCAGGGGGCACTGGCCGCCGGCAACGTGGCGGAAGAGCCGTTCCGGCTCACCCCTTCGGCGGAGCGTCCCGGCGTGCCCGGACCTCGGAGGCGATGCGCTCCGCCACCGCCTGCGCGTCCTCGTGCTCCCAGAACCGCAGGACCGTCCAGCCCAGTGCGGTCAGATGCTCCGTGGTCTCCAGGTCCCGCGCCATGTTCCGATCGAGTTTGGTGCGCCACCAGGCAGCGTTGGCCTTCGGGCTGGTGGCATGCTGCGGGCAGCCGTGCCAGAAGCAGCCGTCGAGGAACACGGCCACCCGCGGCCCCTTGAAGGCGATGTCAGCGGTACGCCGTGCCATTCCCGGCACCGGCACGTGGATCCGGTAGCGCAGTCCCTGCCCGTACAGCTGTCGCCGCACGGCCAGCTCCATGGCCGTGTCCCGCGACACCTGCCGGGACATCCGTGAGGCAACAGCGGCGGAGGAGGCAGTCGGTGTCATGACGCCATGATGCCCAAGCAGCCACGTCGGTCGAAGGGGCGGCCGTCGGAAGGACACGACTCGCCAGTCTCGGCACCGTCCGAGCCGGATGCCTGCACGGTGGGCAGGTGACCGAGGGGCTCGCCCCACGCCGGCCGGGGTGCCGCTAGTGAAGCTCGGCGGCGGCTGCGCGGAGTTCGTCGAAGGCGGCTCGGGTGAGGGTCGCCAGCCGGCCGGGGTCCTGGTCGCGGGCGGGGTCGGTCCACCGGGCGTATCCGAGTTTGAAGGCGAGCACGCCGAGTTCCGCGGCCACCTGCGCCGTGGGTTCGGCGACACCCCGTCGCTTGAGGGCGTCGACCATCGCCGTGGCCATGCCGACGCTCTTCAAGGCCTGGCGGGTCTGCAACTCCTCGTTGGCCTCGACGGCCGCGTGCAGCAGCGGGCCGAGCTCGCGGTTGAACGAGGTCATCTCGCCCGAGGCGCGCTCCAGCCCGGCGGCGACGGCCGTCAATGGCGTCGCGTCCTCCGGGGCGCTGTCGATGCCCTCGGCCAGCAGGCGGCTCAGGGCCTCCTGCCCGGCTGTGAGGATCTCCCGCTTGTCCGCGAAGTGGCGGAAGAACGTGCTGCGCGTGAGTTCCGCGCGCTCGGAGATCTGGGCGACTGTCGTGTCGTCGTAGCCCTGCTCGGCGAACAGGCTGAGCGCCGCCACGACAAGGCGCTGGCGCGCATCCGGTTTCCATCTGGGCATGCGACCAGCCTAGTCGATGCGACATGTGTCGCATCACGGTGTACGGTGATGGGACATCAGTCGCATCACGCTTTGGAGCTCGCCATGCGCGTTTTCATCACCGGTGGAACGGGCCTCATCGGCACGGCCGTCGTCGCCGAACTGCTCACCGCGGGCCACACGGTCACCGCCCTCGCCCGATCCGACGCCTCCGCGGCGCGCGCCGAAGCCGCCGGCGCCGACGTACTCCGGGGCGGGCTCACCGACCTCGCGGCGCTGCGAACCGGCGCGGAGCAGGCCGACGGGGTCATCCACCTCGCCTTCAGCAACGATTTCAGCTCGCCCGAGGCACTCGCGCGAGGCATCGCCGAGGAGGGCGCCGCGCTGGCGGCGCTCGGCGAGGCCCTCGTCGGCACGGACCGGCCGCTCGTCACCGCCTCGGGCACGCCCGCCGTGGCGGGACGCGCGTCGACCGAGGACGACCCGCTGCCGACCGGTGGACCCGTCGGCGGACGCAGCCAGTCCGTGGGCCGCGCGCTCGCACTCGCCTCGCGCGGCGTGCGCAGTTCGGCGATTCGGTTGCCGCGCACCGTCCACAACCAGGGCCAGGGCGGGTTCGCCGGGCTGCTCACCGAGATCGCCCGCCGCACCGGCGTCGCCGGCTACCCGGGGGACGGCGCGCAGCGCTGGCCGGCCGTCCACGCGCTCGACGCCGCAGTGTTGTTCCGGCTCGCCCTGGAGAAGGCCCCGGCCGGGAGCGCGTGGCACGCCGTCGCCGACGAAGGAGACCCGGTGCGCGACATCGCCGCGGTCATCGGGCGCCGGCTCGGCCTTCCCGTCCAGTCGGTCGCGCAGGAGAGCTTCGGCGCCCTGGGCCCGATCTTCGCGGCCGACCAGCCCGCTTCCAGCGCCCACACCCGGGCCGCCCTCGACTGGAAGCCGACGCGCCCCTCGCTGCTCGACGACCTGGAGAACATCGAAGCCTGAGCGGAGTCATCCGCTTCTCAGGCGCACCGACGCCGGACCGCCCCGGCGCGGGGGTCGCACCCGACCGCAACCCCCGCGCCGGTCCCGGCCCGGGAGCGTCGCGGCTCGGGAGCGTCCCGGCTGAGTGGGCCCTGACCTGCGGCGTCCGGGCCGGTAGCGTGCGGCCTTCGGCGTCCTGCCCCCACCCGCGCCGACCGGACGCGCCCGCCTGCTGCCGGGCGCGTCCACCGCGCTAGGCGGTTGCCGGCGTGCCGCCCGACCGCAGCGTGAGCATCGTGATCTCGCTCGGCGCGAACACCCGGAAGGGCGGCCCCCAGAAGCCGGTGCCGCGGCTGGTGTAGAGCTGGGTCCGCTCCCCGTGGCGGCTCAGGCCGTGCACCACCGGCTGGTCGATCCGGACGAGGAAGTTGAACGGCCAGATCTGGCCGCCGTGGGTGTGCCCGGAGATCTGCAGGTCGATGCCGGCCGCAGCAGCCTGCGGGACGTACTTGGGCTGGTGGGCGACGAGCAGGACCGGCCGGTCCGGGTCCGTCCCCTCCAGCGCGCCGAGCAGGTTCGCGCAGTGTCCGGCCAGGCCGGAGGACTCCGCGGTCACGTCGTCCACGCCCGCGAGGACGAGCGCGTCCCCGCCGCGCTCCACCACGACATGGCGGTTGTGCAGCGGTTCCCAGCCCAGCTCCGCCATGCGGTCCAGCCAGCCCTGGGCCTCGCTGGAGTACTCGTGGTTCCCCGTGACGTAGACCTTGGCCAGCTGTGCCCGGATCGTCCCGAGCGGCGCGGACTGCTCCCGGCGCTGGACGGGCGTGCCGTCGGCGATGTCGCCGGCGTGGACCACGACGTCCGCGTCGAGCGCGTTGACTGCCACGGAAACCCGCGCCGACCAGGCCGCCCGGTCGATCGGCCCGTAGTGGGTGTCCGCCAGCACGACGACGCGGGTGCCGTCCAGGCCGCCGCCGAGACGCGGGATGTGCACGTCCAGGCGCTTCACCCGGGGCACGCGCATGGCCTCGTAGTGCCCCCAGGCCAGCAGCCCGGCCGAGACCGCGGCGACGGCCACGGCGACGATCCTGGCCCGGTCGGTGCCGCCGACGCCGAGCCCGATCAGCACGAGGTGCGCCAGGCCGCCCAGCAGCGACCAGGTGAACAGCACCCAGACCACCCCGAGGCTGGTGTCCGCGACCCGAGCGGCCCGGTCGGACCGCCGCGCCCCGTGCCCCGCGACCATCAGGAAGGGGAAGCCGACCAGCCACGCGGCGAAGACGACGGTACCGGCCAGGAAGACCGGGAACGGCCAGTCGGCGCCGGAGCCGAACAGCGTCCACCAGGGCGGCAGGCACAGGATCAGCAGGACGAGGACCATTACGGCCAGCCGTCGACGCATCGATCGCCGGGGCCGCGCGCCCCCACCCGGGTTCTCGGCGCGCGGTCCGGCAGCCGTCCCGGCCCCGGGCCGGGCGACGGCCACGACGGTCTCCGCCCCCTCAAGGTCCGATCGAACGCCTGACTCCGACCCGATGGATGTGCTGTCGCTCACTGCGCTGCCCCTCACGTCCGCTGACCCCCATCATCCGGCACGCGGAGCCCATGGGCACCGCCCACTCCCGCAGAGCCTCCGCGACCGCGTGACCGCCACCCGCCGTCCGCCGCCGCGCCGACAGCGAGGAACGGCAACCCCCTCATCGGCATCCCGCCCGGCCGGGACGATCCTGCTGGCCGTCCCCCGGTCGCCGTCCCCGACACGCACGACGGACGGCGGACGGTGGACGGCGGAAGACGAACGACAGACGACGCGCGACGGACGCGAAGCCGTCCGGCGTGACTCCCGAACCCGAACGCCGTAGGCACGATGCTCCCGCCCCGAGGGGCCCGCCTCAGCGACCCGGCGAATGCGACGCCCGGGCGGCCCAGCACCGGAAGCCGTCCAGGCCGTCGGGCCGAGGGCACCGCGTACCACCAACCATCGTCCAACGATCCGTCCCGGCTTCCTGGGCGCGCGCTTCGACGGCATGATCAGCGACAACAAGGACTGAGCTCGATCCGCCCGCCTGTGCCCGGCTGCTGCTGCGGCCGGGCCCCGACGAGAGAACACCCGTGCACCCCTACGACCCTCCTGGCCTCCCCGGCAGTGCCCGGCGCCCCATCGGTGGCAGCCACCAACCCGCCCATCCGGCCCCGCCGCCGTTCCCCGTGATGACCCCTCAGGACTGGGGTTTCCTGTGCGGCCTGCTGGCGACCAAGACTCCGCAGGAGCTCGCCGCCCGCCCGTTCGTGCCGACGGCGGCCAAGCTGAGCCAGGGTGAACAGGCACTGCTCACCGCGCCCGCCCAGCGGCACACCTGGAAGCCCACGTCGGCACCCCAGTACCAGCGCCACAACCTGTCCGCCCGGGGCTCCGTGCCGTTCCTGCTCGCTGCCCACGCCGTCAACGAGGGCATCAACGCGATCAACAAGTCCCGCGCCCAGTCCAAGGCGCAGGGCCAGTGGATCGTCGAGTCGTCCGGGACGCTCACCGTCACCACCCACGGCGTGCACTACCTGCACCCCGAGACCTGGGCGACGATCCACTGGACCAACTCGGAGATGTGCGAACTTCCGGCCCCCGACGTGTACGAGGTCCACTTCCGCACCGGCCAGAGCGGCAACCGGCTCGGCCTGCGGCTGCGTACGATCTGGGCGCCCCTGCTGTTCGCCATGACCGCGTTCGCCTCCCACCCCGGCCACCCCCGCCTGCACGACCGGTCATGGGTGCCCCCGCAGGTCGCCCACCTGTACCCCGAGGTGTCGGCCGACCTCGCCCGCCGGGCCGCCCAGCGCGCCCGAGGCGAACACCCCTGACCACGCCACCCCGCCCCGCCCCCAGCGGCCTCCGCCCCACCGGCCGGAGGCCGCACCGCGTCCCGCTCAACGCACGCTCCCGGCGTCCAGACCCCGTGTTCCGTTCGGGACGGGGGGTCGCGCTGCCCGCGTGGCGGCGCCCGCTCGGGTGTCCGCGCGACACGCTGTTGCCGGTCCGGTTCGCGGATATCCTGCGGAAGAGAACTGACTTGCCGCAAGCCGGAGTTGACGGTTTCGCACTAGGGGGGGTTCGGTGTCGGACGAGCGCGCGATCGAGACTGCCTGGCACATCCACGACTACCTGAACGATCTCACGAGCAAGATCGACGCCAAGGCGTCCTTCGCGTTGGCGCTGGAGTCGGGTGCGTTGGGCGGTGTGGCGGCCCTGTCGGGGAGCGGTCACCGTCTCGGGCATCTCGTGGGGTGGCCGGCCCAGGCGCTGTTCTGGTGCGGGGTGGCGGCTCTCGGGCTGGGCGCGCTGGCCGCGGTACTGGTGGTGGTCCCGCGAGGCGGGGACGGGCGCGACCGTACCGCGCCGAGGGGCTGGATCTACTACGGTGATCTGCGCCATTGGACGCCGGAGGAGGTGACCGTGCGCCTCGGCAACAGCGACGCGCTGCCCGCGCTGAGTCGGCAACTGGTCGCGCTGAGCCGGATCGCGTGGATCAAGGACCGGGGCGTGCGGCACTCCCTGGCCCTGGCGTGTCTCGGCGTCGCCCTGATCACGCTGGCAGGGGTGCTGGGATGACGGACCCGAGAACCGCCCCGCCGGTACAGGAAGGCAGTGGCGCGACCTTCTGGTCGTGGCTCGGTCCGGACGCCAGGGACGCCCTGGTCCGCGCCGCGCGTCCGGTCCGTCACCAGCCGGGGGAGACCCTGCTGCGTGCCGGTGAACACTCGGACCACCTCGTCGTGGTGCGGTCCGGCTGCGTCAAGGTGATGCTCGACTCCAGTACCGGGCACAGCGCGGTGCTGGCGCTGCGCGGCCCGGGCGACCTGCTCGGCGAGCAGGCCGGCATCGGCGGGACGACCCGCAGCGCCACGCTGCAGGCACTCACCGACGTCACCTGTTGGACGCTTCCCCTGGCCGAGTTCAGCCGGCTCCAGCTGGCCGAGGCCGGCATCGGCGCGGCGCTGCAGCGGGTCCTGTCCGAGCGGCTGCGCGAGGCGGACCGGATGCGCGCGGCAACGGCGGAGCCGGTACAGACCCGGCTTGCCGCGCTCCTGCTGGAACTCGCAGCCCGCTACGGGTCCGAAAGCGACGACGGGCAGGCACGCGTCCACCTGCCGCTGTCCCAGGACGATCTGGCAGGCCTCGTCGTCAGTTCACGCCGCACCGTGAGCCGGGTCTTCGAGCAGTGGCGCCAGAACGGCTGGGTGGTCACCGGCCGTCTGGAGGTGCGGGTGCTGCGCGTGGACGTGTTGCGGTCGCTGGCCTTCACAACTGGTCAGCCGTCCTGACGGTCAGACCGTACTGCTGCGCGATGGGCGTCCAGACTGTGACGAACGCCTGCTTGTCGGCGGTCGCCTGCCGGCTGTCGTCGTCGGCGGCGTCCCAGTTCGAGGTGTGATCGGCCCCGCTGCTGCCGCAGCTGCCGTTCTGGACGTCCTGGGCCCAACTTGCGAACGCCTGGTCGGCCTGGATCGACTCGGTCCATGCCTGCTTGAGGTCGCTGACAACCTGGTCGCCGCCGGGCAGGGCAGACACGTCCAGCGCTCCCAGCTGGCTGAGCAGGTCTTGCCGGGTCTGCGCCGCCTGTTGCAGCGCTGACACGTCGTTGCTCAGATCCCCGCCGCTCGTGCAGTTGTCGACATCGTTCACCGCGTCGGTCACCTGGGAGCGTGTCCCGTCGTTCTGCGACAGGAGCTGATCGATCGCAGCTGCCTGCTGCTGGGCACCGTCCGGGCTCGGCGAGCCGGTCCCGGTGCCGTTGCCCTGCTCCTGGTCCTGCTGGGTCGTGGTGCCGACCGCCGAGCTCCCGCTTGCGTCCGTGCGGGCGGCTCCGCTGTGGGTGGCGGCGAACCAGATGCTGATCAGGAGGACCAGCGCGCCCAGCGCCCGCAGCAGCGTTCGCGGCCTGACGGTCGGCACCGTCGGTGGAGGCTTCTTCCCGGCCGGGGGCTGGGCCGGGCCTGCCTTCCGCGTGCCGTTCGGGCCCGATGGCCTCGGCGCTGACGCGCCCTGTGGTGCGGACGAAGGCGCCGGCTGTTCGGTGCCGGTTTGCGGCGCCGGTGCGGGCCGCGGCGGGGGCGGTGGCACGGTGCCCGCCGCGCGCGCCGCCTCACGAAGCGGACCGGTCCAGGCACTGGGTCCGGGCCTGCGGGAGGGGTCGGCGTGCGCGCTGAGATCCGCCAACTGGCCCAGTTCGGGCAGGAGTCGGCGGAGCACATCGGCGTGGAAGCCGTCCTGCTCCTTGGCCAGCAGCCGGGTGGCGAGCCTGCCGAACTTCGCTGCGTCGGTCGCCTGGGTAGCGATCGGCTCTCCCGCCGCCGAGGACCATCCGGGCGTCTCCACCTGGGGGAGCGCGTCGCAGCCCGCCAGCCGCATGGCATCGCAGTCGATGAAGAAGCTCCCGGGGGTGGGACGCATTCGGTAGAGGACGTTCTTCGGCGAGAAGTCGCCCACGACGATGCCGAGCCGGTGCAGCCGGTCCATGGCCTCGGCCACCTCGGCCAGCAGGCGCAGCCGCTGCTCCGTGCTCGGCAGCGGGAGCTGCGCGCGCTGGAGGTACTCGTCGGGGTTCAGCAGGAACTCCAGCCCTGCCGCACGCTCCACGCCGGCGGCGCTCACGAAGAAGTCCCGCGGCACCAAGCGCATCAGGAAGCCGCAGGTGCTGCCGGAGTCGTCCTCGACGACCGCCGCAGGCCAGCAGGTGTTCTCGCAGAGCCAGCGCGCGTCCGCCTCGTCCAGCTCGGCCGGAAGGTCCGCCATCTTCCGCAGCACACTGACGTTCAGCCTGGCCCGGGTCTCGGGCTTGTAGCGCTTGTAGGCGACCTCCCACTGCTGGTTGATCCGCCGGTTCGCCACGCGGAAGACCTCGCCCTGACCGCCCTTGCCGAGCGGCACCCCGCCGAGGTCCAGCTCCTTCTCCCGGACAGCCGCCGTCACGTGCCGCCTCCGGAGTGCTGCCGGCGCTGCCAGACGGCGAGCAGCGTGCGGTCGTCGTCGAAGGTCTCCCGGGAGAAGTCCAGCAGGTGCGCGAACTCCAACGGCGGCGGTGGCGCTGCCAACCGCTCGGCAAAGAGCCTGCCGACCTGGCCGGTGCCGTCACCGAGCGGTCCACCGAACCCGTCCGTGCCGACCAGCAGGACGCCGCGGTCCGGGAGGACGAAGCCGCGCGGACGGATCCCGCTGCTCACATAGGGCAGCGGGTGGACGGCGGACGAGGCGACCTCCTGGTCCCCTGGCGGTGGCTGCTCCCAGATCGGCTCGTAGACCTCGCCCCTGAGCACCCAGGCGTTGGAGTCCCCGATGCGGACCAGCGAGACCTGGAGCCCGTCCGGTGTCGGCGTGACCAGCCCGGCGACGAGCGTCGTTGCGAGCAGGTGCGCTGTCTCGTCGATGCCGACCGAACCGGCCGCGGTGCGCTCCAGCACCCGGGAGGCGTGGTCACGAAGGGCGTAGGCGCCGGCGCTGAGCACCTGCGGCAGGTCGATGTCGGCGTGCGCGCGGCCGCCGTCCAGCTGGGCGACGACGGTGTCCACGGCGGTGCGGCAGGCCAGGGTGGCGCCCAGATGCGGCTGTCGCGCCTTGGAGACGCCGTCGGCCACGGCGAAGACCAGGGCTCCGGTGCGGGGGTCCACCGCGAGCGCCACGTCGTCCTCGCGCGGTCGGTCGCCGTAGCGGTGGCGGTCCCCGCGGACGGACGCCATGCGGACGGTGAACGCATGCGTCGACCAGCCGTCGACGATGGTGTCGGGCCGGTACGACAGCGAGGCCGCGCCCGGGGGTCGCGCCTCGAACACGGTGCTGGGGACGCCGATCTCGGCCCGTCGCGGGAAGCCCTCCGGCCCACCGCCGGCGGCTGCCGACGGCGGTGGGACGACGGGCGGCGGCGGGTTCAGCACGTTTCCCCAGTCGTCCATCCAGTCGTCGACACCCCGCCTGTCGGGCAATCGGCTCCGGCCCGGGGGCAGTTCGCGCGAGCCGGGTACGGCAGGCTCGTCCGGCCGGAATGCTCGGAAGCTCATGCGGCGCCCCGCTCAGACCACGTCGATGGCCATGCGGAAGCCTGCCGGCTTCTCCACGACCAGTTCGGGGGAGTCGCTGCCCAGGGACAGGCCGGACTCGATGACGCTGGTGGTCAGCGCGGTGCAGAAGGTGGCGATCGCGGCGCCGACGTCGGCGCCGGGGATCGAGACGAAGGCGTACTCCGGGTTGGTGGCCACCTGCACGATGGTTGCCGCCTCCACGTCGTCGCCGATGCCGCAGGCGACGATGTTCGGGGCCGCGCGGGTGATCCCGCGGTCGGTCAGCTGGTGGTGCGTGGTGGCCCAGTCCTCGCGGCCGTTCGGCTGACCGTCGGTCAACATGAAGACCGCCGGCCGGTGCACCGTGTAACCCTGCTGCTTGAACTCGGTGATGTCCCGGGGGATGCAGGTGAGCAGCTCCTGGAAGGCCGCTCGGTAGCTGGTGCCCCCGCGGTCGCTCTCCAGGAGCGGGAGCTCGTTCTCCCGGCGGAGGTCGGCGGCGCGCAGTCGGACGGTGGCCCGGTGGGAGAAGCCGATCACCGAGAAGCGGACCTTGGCTGCCGCCATGGGCTCGCCGAGCAGCGCGGTGTGCAGGGAGGAGAGCCCGGCGTTGAGCTCCGCGATGTGCCTCTCCATCGAGCCCGACTCGTCGGCGAGCACGTACATGGGGACGAGATTGCCTCTGTTGTCAGCCATGGAGGCGGACCTGCCTTTCAGGGCGTGCTGATGTGCATCGGTGGTGTGCGGGCTGACCGTGCCCGCGGACGGAACGTCGTTCGGGTTCAGCCGAGTTGGCGCAACCCGGGCGGGCAGACCGGGGCCAGTTCGAGCCGCCCGCGGAGCAGGCCGGTGCCCAGCTCCCGTACGGTGTCGTTCAGCAGCAGCGCGAACTCCTCCGCAGCGGCCGTCGGATCGAGGTGCGGCCGGGCGACGAAGGCCAGCTCGCTCCGGCTCGCCATGGCGGCTGTGGTCTCCGCGCCCGCCTGGCCGATCCCCACGGCGACGATCGCCGGCTGGTAGGGCGCGCCCGGGCCGGTCAGCGCGGTGAGCTGGTTCCGCCACGCCGAACCGTCCTCCGCGACGCCCGCGACGAGAAGGAAGACGATCGGCCGGTGAACGGTCGGATGATCCCCCTTGAGCTGGTCGACGTCGCCCGGGACGACCTTGGCGAGCTGCTCGAACGCCGTCCCGTAGCGGGCGCCGGTGCGCACGTCCGGAACCGGCATGACCGTGCCCCAGTCGACGCGGGTCATCGGCAGCGCGACCCGGGTGTCCTCGGCCACGGTCAGGACGGACAGGCGGATGCGTTCTGCGATGCCGGGGACCGTCAGCAGCGTCGTGTGCAGGGAGCGGAGACCGTTGCCGAGCGTCTGGGCGCAGGCGGCCGCCGCCGGCGACTCGTCGAGGACGACGTAGACGGGCAGCACGCCGACGCCCGGGGAGGCGTCGTGCGCGGGAGCGTCCCCAGGGGCGCCCGCCCTGGTACCCGGCCCGGGACCGGAGCCGGCGGGGTTGCCGGTGGTCGCCTTGCCCCAGTAGACGGGCGGCAGCTCCGAGGCCGCCGGCGTCGGAGCCGCGCCACGTGGCAGACCGCCCAGTACTTCGTTGCGCAGTTGCTCCACATCGACCGGCTGGAGCAGACCCTCCTTGAGGACCGCATGGAACAGGGCATCGCTGCGCACGGAGTTCTGCGCGACGAGGTCCGCCTGGAGCTGCATCTGGTGCAGGACCTGTGCGATCGCCCCGGCGGTGTCCTCGGGATGCTGGGCCAGGTGCGCGCGGAGCAGGGCCTGGAGGTCCATGCTGCTGCCGGCCAGCTCCCGCATCCGTTCCTGCTGCTGTGCCAGCCGGGCTTCCTCGACGGCCCGTTCCCGCTCCAGCTGTCCGCGCAGCCGTGCGGCCTCGAGCTGGTTCTCACTCTCCACCCTGGCCTTGGCCAGGTCGTGTTCGGCGTAGCCCCGCTTCAGATCGCGCTTGGCCTGCGTCAGGCCGGTCAGGTGGCGCTGTGCCGCCTGGTCCGGGTTGAGTTCGACCAGACACCGGTGGACGGTGATCCCCTCGTCGAGTACCAGGTGCTGGTCGAAGCGCTGGTTCATCGCCGCCTCGGCTCTGGCCGCGTCCTCGATGGCGAACCGGCGGGAGATGCCGCGAAGCACCTGGGCGACCTGCCCGTAGACCACGGTGAGGGCGTCCTGGACGTTGCGCCGCACGATCTCGGTCGGGTCGGTGACCCGGAAGCTGATGTCCAGGGCGGCCTGGAAGAAGTGGACCTGGTCGCTGCAGGGCATGGGCGAGCTCTCCAGCCGCGCCCTGCGGTGGTGGTCGCTCATGTCGACCTCGTAGCGGGTGCTGAAGCGGCCCAGGAACTGGTCGGACAGAGACGGCAGACGGTCCCGGAGCCAGTACAGCTGCCCGACGGAACTGGCGTACACCACCGCGCGGTTGGGGTCGATCGCCGCGACCGGCCCGATCCTGCGGACGGGCTGTCGGCTGAGAATCAGAGGGAGTTGGGGTGGCATCACAGAACCTTCTGGGCGGCCCGGCTCCCGGAGAGCCGAGCGGTGACTTCTACGGCGCAGGCAGCCACAGGCGATCCGGCCTCCTGCGCCCACTCGGCGGCGCAGCGTTGGATGATCGCCGTGGTGCGGGCGTTGTCGTGGGCGACGGCCGCGACGAGGCGCAGGAACGCCTCGCACAGCGGTCGATCGGCGCCGGCCCGAGCAGCCCAGGTGCGCAGCACCTGGGTCGCCTCACGGTGGTGGATCGGTTCGTTGAGGGCGGTACGCCAGAGTTCCACGAGCAGCGCGCGGGACTCCGGACGCAGGTCGGCGTGGCGCAGCAGGCCCGGCCACTGGACCTCGGTCGTCGCGCCCGTGGCCGCCTCCTCGCCGTCCGCCGTGTCGACCAGCTGCGCGGCCACGATGAGGAAGGCGAGCAGGGCGCTCGGGCGGGACTGCCAGTCGGCCAACGACTGGTGGAGTCGCATCAGCGTCACCGTCACCAGGACCGTGTGCTCGGTGAGCACGTCGGTCAGGCTGTCGCCGATGGCCACGGCAACCCGGATGCTGTCGACGGGGGCCAGCCGGACGAGCGCATCGATCGCGGCCATCGGGGCGGCCCCGCCGAGGGCGACGCCGTACACCCGTGCAGCCGTGGCCTGCGCGTTGGGGTCGTCGTCCCGGTGCCAGGACCGCGCGAGGTCCTCGACCACCGGACGCAGTTGCTCGTCGTGGACGCACACGGACAGGGCGTAGGCGACCGTGTTCTGCCGGTTGCGGTCCCCGCCGTAGGCCCAGGGCCGGAGCGAGTGGTCGGTCAGATACTCGAACGACCGGCAGGCCAGCAGGCCGAGGGCGACACCCGCGTAGATCCGCACCTGTTCCGAGGGGTCTTCGGCCAGCCGCCCCAGCCAGCCGAGCAGCACGTCCTGGACCTGGTACTCGCACCAGGTGTGCAGGATGATCTGGGCTGGATAGGTCGGGTCCTGGTAGCCGACCGAGGTGGCGGGCACCTGGCCGACCGCCGTGCGCACCGGCGCGGTGCTCGTCCGGGCGCGCAGCAGGGCGAGCCGGCGCCGCAACGGCAGCCCGTACGGATCGGGCACCCCGCGGGTGGGGCTGTCCTCCTCCTGCGGGGCCTGGGCCAAGGGGTCGTCCCGGCGCAGCAGCGCCCGTTGCAGCTGCCGGGTGGCGGCCGCGATCTGTTCGTGCGGAAGGCCGTTGAGCACGGCCAGGGCGATGGCGTGGCTGTGCAGGCGGGGATCGCGCAGTCCCTCGATCCAGATCTCGAAGTCCTCCGCGCTGCGGCTCGCCAGCCGATGCCGGACCCGGCCGAGGTCGAGCAGCTCGGTGTCGGCCGCCTCCACCTCGTCCACCAGCGCCGACGCCAGGTCGGCGGCGAGCTTGGCGGGGGTCTCCTCGCCGAGGTGGTCCTCCAGCAGTTGCTGCACCTTCGTGTCGGCGAGCAGTCGGGCGGCCTGTCCCGTACCGAGCTGCCACTGGAGAAACCGCTCGACCAGACGGGACGGGCCCGGACGGCCGTCGAGAGTGGCGACGTAATCGAGCAGCTCCGCGTCGTTCATCCCGGAGTCCGCCACCTGGGTGATGACCACGCGGGCATCGATCCGCTCCAGACTGTCCTCCATGGCGTGGAGGGCGGCAGCGGTGAGACCGGTGGTGCGGGCGGGCCGGTCGAGCAGGAGCCCGGTGCCGGACAGCTGGTCCGCGTTGGCATCCACCAACTGCGGCAGTTCGGCCGGAGCGGTGTCGTGGCCCAGACTGAAGATCCGGTCGTGGGTGTGGCCGAGGAGCAGCCGGATGGCCGCGGTGGTCTTTCCCCAGCCGTCGGGTGCGCGCACGATGACGACGCGGCGCTTGCCGAAGGCGGCGAGCACCTCGGGCCAGCCGTTCGGCTCGACGAAGGCGTGCTGCGCCCGGTCCAGCAGCAGGGGCGAGAGCCGGCCGAGCCGCCGTCGGGTGTTGCCCGAGAAGAAGACGTACTTGTTGCCCGAGACGAAGTCGCCGCCGACGTTGCTGTAGGCGTCCTGCCGGGCGTTGTGCCGGAAGGCGCCCTGGCCGAAGCCGCCGGTGGCGTCCGAGGCCTCGGTGTCCGACTCGGCCGCGTCGGGCTTCTCCTGCGCCGGACCGGACGCCGTCGCCCCCTGGCCGGATCCTTCGGGCTTCTCCCCAGCGCCTGCGCCGCCCGGGTGGGGACCTGTGCCCCCAGCGTCCACCGGCGCTGCGCCGGAGGTCATGGCGTCCGGAGCGGGACTCATCGGTCACCTCGGCGCGGCGGCTCCAGACCGACGTACTTGTCGCCGCCGACCGCGTCGCCCTCCACGGTCCCGATGTGGAACACGGTGGACCGTGCGAAGCCCTGGGTGCGCGGCGCTGAGGCCGAGGCCGGCTCGGACACCGCACGGGGGTCGCGGTCGCGTCCCGGAGCGGGGCTCTCGCCCTGGGCGGCGCCGGCCCGCGCAGTGGTCCGGCCCAGGCCGGGCGGCGCCGGGAGGCCGGGGACGGTGATCCAGGCACGCGTCCGGACACCGTGCTTGATCTCGATGTCGGCGGGAAGGTAGCCCGCCGGATCGATCGAGCGGTAGCCGTGCCTGATGACGTCGTGGAAGACCGTGTCGGACACAGCGAAGACCAGCGGAGAGCCGACGGCCGATCGCAGTGCCGTCCGCAGCGGCTCACAGTCCACCAGGCGGAAGGCCATGTTGACGGCGTCTCCGGACCACCCCCGTGGGTCCGGAGACGCCAGCCCTTGATGCATCGACAGCCGGAGCCGGAGCCCGTACCCGGAGTCGGTGCCCTGTGAGCGTTCCAGCAGGACGTCGTGCAGGGCGCGCACGAACCGCCCTGCGAGTAAGCGCGGCGGGAGGTCGGGGCGGGCGACCAGCAGGGCGCCGTCCCCGCGGTCCTCCACGTCCAGGTCGCCTGCGGCGAGTCCGGCCTCGGCCTGGGACTCGTCGAGTACCCGGTACATCTCCTCCCGCAGCATCCCCTGCGGCGGGTCCAGGCGGGTACTGAAACCCTCGACGTCCAGCACCATGATCCATCGGTGCAGCGCGTCGATTGCCATGCGAACTCTCCCCGTGGGTGGCTGAGTGTCTTCCTTGGCCTGTGTGGCCCTTGCCTATGGAAGTACAGCTGCGGCGGCATGTATACGCCATCTGGCGCACAGCGCACCGAGCCGACGAAACTTCCTGCGGCTCGGGGAGACGAGAGTACCCCGCCCCGGCTGATGTGCTTGGCAGAAAACAGGATTGAACATGCGTCAGACGATCTGCGTGAGCGATCCCGGGATGCGACAGCCCCTGACCGCGCGCCGGTCGGGGCCATGCGTTTGATCGGAGCGGCGTGCCTCAGAGCTTCACCGGAGGCGATCGAACGTTCCCCCGGCTGCGGGGTCGAGGACGGTCAGCACGTTGCCGACGGCATCGTTCCGGTCCTGGGGGCCGTTCCCTCGGCGAGTGGTTCGGCTGATGTCAGTGGGCGAGTCTAGGCTCCGTTTGACGAGGAAGTCCGAGTGAGGAACGTGAGTGGCATGTCGCGTGTTCGAGTGCACAACTTCAGCGTGTCACTGGACGGGTTCTCCGCCGGGGAAGGACAGAGCCTGGAAGCCCCGTTCGGGCATGCCGGGACTCGGCTGGTCGACTGGTTTCTTCAGACCCGCGCTTTCAAGGAGACGCACGGCCAGGCCGGCGGCGGCAGCGGTGTCGACGACGCCCTTGCCTGGACCTGGGGGGCCGGGATCGGGGCGGAGATCATGGGCCGCAACAAGTTCGGCCCTCAGCGCGGCCCGTGGACCGACGAGGAGTGGAAGGGCTGGTGGGGGGACAACCCGCCGTTCCACACCCCGGTGTTCGTGCTGACGCACTACCCGCGCCCGTCACTGGAGATGGAGGGCGGCACGGTCTTCCACTTCGTCGACGCCTCGCCGCAGGAGGTGCTGCGGCAGGCCCGCGAGGCGGCGGACGGCCTCGATGTGCGGATCGGTGGAGGCCCGGCCACGGTCAGGCAGTTCCTCGCGGAGGACCTGGTCGACCACCTCCACGTCGCCGTCGTACCGATCGTCCTGGGCCGCGGTGAGCGACTGTGGGACGGGCTGGAGGGACTGGAGCAGCGGTTCCGGGTGGAGTCGGTGACAACACCCAGCGGCACCACCCACATGACCTTCACCCGCCCGTAGCTCCGCCGACCCGCCGTAGCAGGGCCCCACCCGGCCGACCGAGCTGAAAACTGAGACGCAAATGCCCCCTCGGCGTTTGCACTGGCTGGACCGGCCCAAGTGGTGCGTGAAGCTGACAGGCACGGCATGCAGGAACGTGCAGGGTTGCATGCAGCCGGAATGAACGAAGACCGGCCGGGGCGAGCCTCGACCTCGCTCGGGTGTAGCGCAGTGCATTACGGCGCAATACGCTGGCTCCATGAAGACCATCACCCAGCGGGAGCTCGCCGCGCGCTCCAAAGCTGTGCTCGATGATGTAGAGGCGGGTGAGACTTACCACATCACCCGCAATGGCAACGAAATAGCCGAGGTGCGCCCGCTCAGCAGCAGACGCCGCTTCGTCCCGGTGGAGGAGCTGCAGCGGAAGTGGCGCCACGCGCCGCAGGTCGATGCCGCTCGGATGCGGGCGGAGGCAGACGCGTTCTTCGGCCCTGAGGACCGTATCGATGACGACGGCAATCCATGGGATCGCACGTGACCGACAGGCTGGCGCGCGGAATGCTGGACACGCGTGTCGTCATTGATCTGCCGCTGATCGATTCCAGCCTCCTGCCTGTGGAGACCGCTGTCTCCGCGATCGTCCTGGCGGAACTGGCCCAAGGCGTGGCGATGACGAAGGACCCGGCGGAGATGATGGCGCGAGCACAACGCCTGGCCGACGTGGAGGCAGAGTTCGCGGCAATCCCCTTTGACCGGGAGGCCGCCCGCAGGTTCGGAACTCTCGTCGCGCTCACCGTAAAGGCGAATCGCAACCCCCGCCCTCGTCGTATGGACCTGATGATCGCTGCTACGGCTGCCGCCCATGGACTCCCGCTCTTCACGCGGAACGGCGATGACTTCAAGGGGCTCGAGCAGGGCGTCGAGATCATCCCTGTATGAGCGTCCCCGCCTGCCCGAGGGTCACAATGGCGAGTATTCCGGCTCTGCTGCGGCGGGGTGCCAAGTCGTCGGCGATCGGGCTGTGCTGAACGAGATGAATGCAAGGCACTAGCGGGCCGAGCCGACGAAGGTGACTATCGCTAGTACCAGAAAAGCCGTGATTCCGTAGCGGAACACCGAGATGGCCGCCCGTAGGTGGCGATGGCGCTGGGAGTGCTGGAGTATGTCGGTCCACAGCTCTGCCGCCGCGTGCTTCAGTACCTCGTCATAGCTCAGCGCCGAGACCTTGCTGACGAAGTTGCTGCTGCCGTCGACGGCCTTCAGGGTGTCGCCCCAGTTGAAAAGGAAGCGCGATGGGATCTCGCCCGGATGAACCATTCGAGTGGTCTTGCGGGCGGCAATGGCATCCACGCAGCTCCAGAGGCTGCGCAGGATCAGCCCGATGGTGATCGCCGCAGTGGCTGCGAAAAATATCGTCCAGATTGGATGTCGATCGGGCGGCGCGGTCTGTAAGTGATAGTCGACCAGGAAGGCGGAGCCGGCCATCAGCACGGAATTCGCGCTGAGCAAGACGGAAGCGCGGGTGGCCGTCGAGGCGCGGAGCCGGTCGTACCGGTCGATGTGCCACCGGGTGAGTTCGATCAGTTCCTCGGCCGGGACCCGTCCGCCCCGTCGAGGTCTGGGGGCCGAGGCCTGACCGCCGGGCGTGGGGTGACCTCCCGCTGCACTCGTCACGGTGCCTCCTGCCCGGTCATCGCCGACTGGTCGAGCTAGCCTAGGCCCATTGACGTGATCACGTAGCGGCTTCGCAGAAACCGGTGTCGGCCCTGTGCCGAAAACGCGATAAGAGGGGCAAATGCCGCATATCTTTATCAACTACCGCCGGGAGACCGATGCCTACGCCGCCGCACTGCTGGACGAGCTGCTTTCCCGGCGCCTCGGTCCGGATCATGTATTCCGAGCTGGCCGGTCCATCGCTCCAGGTGCCGACTACACCTTGGAGATTGCTCGCGCCATCGCCTCCTGCGATGCGATGCTGGTGGTGGTCGGACCGGCTTGGCACGAACACTTTGCGGCCCGGTATCCGGACCAGGAGGACTGGGTTCTCTATGAGATCGAGAAAGCCTTGGAAGAGCAGAAGGTCATCGTTCCGGTGCTGCTTTCCGGGACCCCCGGATAAGGCCGGGAGATCTTCCGGCTGTGGTGCTTCCACTGGCCTCCTTCCAGTACCTCCGATTCGACTACCGCAATACAGTGAGGGATGCCGCCTACATGTGCGAACAGTTGGAGCGGCGGTTCCCGGTGCGAACCCGGCGCTCGCGACTGGTCGGCGCCCTTACTCGCCGCCGCTAGGCAGGGGGTCACCATCAGCCCTGAAGCCTTCCTCACACACGGCCTCTGGTTCGGTGCTGGCACCGGGTGCTTTTGGTGAGGAACGATGGGGGCCGCCGAAGAGCACTGTCGGGCGCTGCCCGGTGAAGCCCCCGCGTATCAGTTCCCGGCACAGGTCATTGGCCCACACCACGGTGTAGGAGTTGGCCACATCCGCGAACATAGCGACGGGCACCGACAGTGCGGCCTTGCAGCCCAGCCCCGCTGGCGGATACGAGTCGACAGGCCGTAGCGACGGCAATGGAGGTCACTCGGTGGGAGGGTGGCCCAGTGCGCGGGCGAGCAGGTCGTTGTGGGCCCTGGTGATGTTAAGTGATCGGAGGATCATGGAGGTTGATGCCTCGGAATTGGAGCGTCGCGGGCCGGTGCCGCTGAGCGGCGAGGCACCGGCGTCTGCACACTCCGAAGTTGGCCTTCGGCCTTCCAAGAGGCGCTCCGCTACATCCAGTGCGGTGCTCCTGGGGAGACACCGACAGCGCTGAGCGCCGCGCCGACCCGTACTTCAGCGCCTGACGGCAATTTGTCAGCGCGCAGGGCAGCCAGTAGGAGCAGGAGGCGGGATCGCGGACCCGCGAACCTTCCGAGTCGGGCGTGCACAGGCCCAGGAGGGGATTGGCCCAGAAGCCACGGCAATCAAGCAGCGCTTCTCCTGAGACCAGAGGCCCGTACTCGTAGCCCTTGATCAGCATTGCGCCAGACTGCCAGTTACCGACGGCGCTCGCCACGATTAATTCTCTCCTGCCGAGCCGGTGAGCTGCGGGTCGGACCTTAGCCGGGATATCCGATCTGGGCGAAGTCCTCGGCCAGGTCGGCGAGGTCCACATCAGGGTTGAGCGCCGAGACGATCTCTTGGGTCAGGGGCTTGAGCTCATAGACGTGTCGGATCGCTGTGATGTCCGGCACTACCTCGTAGTACTCCTCGGCGAACATACGGTAGCCCTCGGCAGTGCCGTCAATGAGTACCTCGAACATCCACTCTGTCCCGTCGATGTCCTTGTGCTCTTCGATGGGGAACTTCAAGCGGCCGGCGCTCCACGCAGCGTCGGAGGGCTGCCGCCAGAAGCACGCGGTCGCGCGAGGTATTCCGTCTGCTTCGCAGAAGGCCGGTTCTTCGACGAGGGAGCGGAACACCGCTGGCACTGCTTCGAAGAGCCCCGGCCAGGGCTCGCGCGGTTCGGAGCGCCAGGGCGTCATCGGCGACTCGTGGTCGAACGCGCGCGCGTACGCTCCGGCCGATGAGAAAGCGATCGAGTAGTCATTCCCGGATCCGTCCCGCATCGAGGCGAGCGATTCGCGCGGTGACCACCGGCTGTCGAAGGAGAAGAAGCGGTAACTCCCATCAGGGCACAGGATCGCGTCCAACATCGCCATGGCCTGCGAGCGTGAGCGGACGGCTTCGATGCCGGGCAGCTTGCTGATCACTTCATAGACGGGCATGGGTTCATTCAAGCGGCAGGCACTGACACCTTTCCTTCCGCCCCCGGTCGAACGGCGACCTGAACGGTCCTGTCGGTCTGACGCCGAGCGCCGCGCCTGCTGCGGTGGTTGCAGAAGGCGTTGCCCCGCCGCCCTTCAACTGTGCGCCGACCTCGGCTTCCACATCGCAACTGAGACCAAAGCTGAGACCAGAAAGGCAGAGGCCACACGCCGCTGAAGCGGTGCGGGCCCTCTGACCTGCGGAGGAAGCGAGATCCGAACTTGTGAGGGGCTGCCCCAACACGTATCCGCACGGCCCGCAACGGACAGCGGCAGCGGTACTCGCCGCGTCACTCCGGGTGCTGCGGCGTGCGTTGAGGAAGGGTGACGGGTGGTCAAAGGGGACTGACAGATCCTTGTCGCAGTGCTTATGATGCCGGGGATGCAGAAGAACTCCTCGTACGGATCGGGGGAATCGTTCGCGCAAGGTGAGTGCTGATGGCACATCACTTCGCTCACACGATTCCGCCCCACCTGTTGATGTGGCAGCGCGTGCGTGAGTACGCCGTACCGCCGTCCATGATCGAGACCGCGACCGCACGCCGTGCGGCCGGAGACTGGGCAGGGGCTTGCGCCGCTGCCCGGGTCGACGCCGATCTCGATCTGCGCGCCGTGCGCGACCGCCACGGCACCGAGCTCGTCACCCGCCTTCGTGCGGATCTGCGGCGGTTGGCCCCGGATCTGCTCCGTTGGCACATGCCCCGGATCGTTCCCGACGGACGGCTCCGGCCCGGGCTGACCATCTCCCTGAGCCGTTACCGGAGTGGCCGCGACACGCCGTTGCAGCTGGTGGTGCGGACACCGCCGGCCTGGGCGGACGCCGGACAGCGAATGTCCCTGGCCCTGTGGGAGAAGTCCGGGACCGGTACCCCGAGGCACCATCCACACCCGCATCCCGACCGGCGATTCCGGCTCGACCTGCACCGCCATCTCTGGGACTCCAGGCGGTGCGGCGAACTGGCGTGGCGGTGCGGTGCGGGCTTGGTGCCGCCCGACCGACCGTACGCGCCCACCCGGCCGGACGTGCCAGACCTGCCCGATCGGTCCGACGTCCACGACTGCTCGTGGGCATCGGAACGGTGGGCCGCCGAGGCCGAGCTGCTGCTGAGGGCCGAGGGGCGCCCTGATGGATCCTTCACTGTGCGGCTCGGTGCGCGGAGCCGCGCCGTGCTCGAACTCGTTGCCCCCGACGACAGCCATGCCCCGACGTTCCGGCCGCTGCGGGAGGCGCTGCCGCCGCAGGAGGCCGCGGCGCTTCCGGTACTGCCGGAGGCGGCGGCCCGGGCCCTTCCGGATCTGGAGTTGCTGCGGGCCGGTCTGATCGCGTCCGATCGGCTGCATCCGCTCGTCGCCACAGCTCTGGCGATGGCTGCCTCGGCGGCGGCCGGCTCGGGACCGGCGACCGGCCGCGACTTCCGGTTTGGCGACCCACACCGGGTGGAGTGCCGGGGCGAGATCCACCGGATCGCACTGCGGGACGGAGTACTGGCGGCGATCCATCACGACCCGGCACAGCTGCGCCGGGAGGAGTTGCTGGTGGCCCTCGGCGGGCCCGCGCTGCCCTGCCTGCGGGCGATCGACGCGGTGCACCGCGATCCGGAGGCACTGCCCGCGGTCCGGGAGCGGATCAGTCACGGTGACATCGCCGGGGCGCTGAACGTGGTCGAGGGACTGCTCGGTCCCGGTGCGGTCCTGCGCGACGGGCCGCTCCGGGACGAGCTGGAGTCGGCTGCGGCCCGTCGCATCGACCACGGACTCTTCCGCTCGGGGCTGGTCGCCGTACACCCCGCTGCCGGTGCGGTCGGGGGCGGGAACTCCTCCGGCTCGGGGCGGGCGGAGCCGGGCCGCGGGCCCCGGCTCGACCGCCGTACGCCTGCCGCAATGCGCCTCAAGCGGAGCAGTCGGGCCCGGCCCCGCACCGGACTGGCCTGACTGCCGGACGATCGCCTGACTGGCTGCCCCACCTACGTCCCGCGCTCGTACTGCGCGTTCTTTGCCGCACGACCCCACCCCTTCCGGGACGGGCCATCCCGTTCCCCTATCCCACCCCAGGTGATGCCCATGACCTCCAGTACGCTCCTGCCCGCGCTGGTCCCGGCCGTCGATGCGCCCGCATCGACCCCCACCGGAGCATCCGCAACCGGCACCCGACTCGTCGTCGCCGAGGACCTCCTGGTCCTGCTGCGGACGACCATCACCGAGCCGCGCCCCGACGAGCAGCTCGAAGCCCTCACCCTGGCCGTCGCGGCCGACCTGCCCGTGTTGCTGTGGGGCGAGCCGGGCATCGGCAAGACCGCAGCCCTGACACAGCTCGCCGCCTCCCTCGACCTGCCGCTGACGACCGTGATCGCCAGCGTCCACGAGCCCACCGACTTCTCCGGGCTGCCCGTCGTCGGCGACGACCCGACGGTGCAGGGGGTGCCGATGGCGCCGCCGCAGTGGGCAGTGGAACTCGTTCGGGCCGGGCGGGGGCTGCTTTTCCTGGACGAACTCTCCACCGCCACCCCGGCCGTCCAGGCCGCGCTGCTCCGGGTCGTCCTGGAGCGGAGGGTTGGGACGTTGCAACTACCGCCGGGAGTAAGGATCGTGGCCGCAGCCAATCCGCGCGCGTCGGCGGCGGACGGGTGGGAACTCAGCCCGCCGCTGGCGAACCGGTTCGTGCATCTGTACTGGGTGCATGACCGGGATGTGGTGGTGCGCGGGTTGGGCGGGATCTGGCCGAGGGCGGAGCTGCCCTCGCTGGTGCCGGAGCGGCTGCCAGAGGCGGTGGCTTACGCCCGGCGCGCGGTCTGCGGTTTTCTGGAAGCCCGGCCGACGCTGATCCATCGGCTGCCGAACACCGAGACGCGGCGCGGCGGCGCCTGGCCCTCGCCCCGGAGCTGGGAGGCCGCCTTGACTCTGCTGGCCTTCGGCACGGCGGCCTCGGCCTCCCGGGAGGTGCTGGCGCTGCTGGTGAGGGGCGCCGTGGGGGACGGGCCGGGGCTCGAACTCCTCGCCCATCTGGACCGGATGGAACTCCCGGACCCGGAGTCGTTGCTGGCCGATCCGGCATCCGCCGAGCTTCCGGCGCGGGGCGATCTGCGGCAGGCCGCGCTGGAGGCGGTGGTGGCCGCCGTAGGGGCACGGCCGCAGCGGGCGCGGTGGGAGGCGGGCTGGGCGGTGCTGGTCCGGGCGCTGGAGACCGGCGTCCCGGACCTGCTGGTCGCCCCGGCGACGGCGCTGGCCGCGCTGCGGCGCGACGACTGGGAGGTGCCGGAGGCGGTGGAACGGCTGGCCGGGGTGATCGGCCTCGCCCGGCTGGCAGACCAGTCGGTGGGGCGGGCTGCGGCGGCGGCCGACGCCGGGCGTACGACGAGGGCACGTCGATGACCGGGGCTGCGAAGCGCCCGGGGCCGCGCCCAATGCCCCACCCGATGCCCCGGCTCTCGCCGCCGCGCCCGGTGCGGGCCACCGTGCCGAGGCCGCCGACCGACTCCGGCGGCCCTTACGTCCGGCCCGGGCTCCCTCTGGACATGGAGAAGTTGCTGGCCGCCCGGCTGCACGCGGTGAAGGTCCGTCCGTACCTGGCCGGCGCACTCTTCGCACTGCACGTGCTGGAGGACCGTTCAGTGCCGACGATGGCGGTGGACACGCACTGGCGCTGCTACGTCTCCCCCGGCTTCGTGGCGCGCACCCCGATGGAGGAGCTGGCGGGCGTCTGGGTGCACGAGGTCTCCCACCTGCTCCGAGACCACCACGGGCGAGGCGAGCGGTATGCGCGGGAGCACGAGGAGTACGGGCCGGGCGAGCGGCTGCGGCGGAACATCGCCGCCGACTTCGAGATCAACGACGACATCTACGGCGACGGTCTGCCCCTGCCTGCCGGGGCGGTGCTGCCGTCGCTGCTGCGGCTGCCCGACGGGCTGCTGATGGAGGAATACCTGCGGAGGGCGTCCATGTCCGGGCTCGCCGCAGACCTGGCCTGGTTGGACTGCGGCAGCGGGGCCGATGGGCAGCACCGGCCGTGGGAACGGGGACCCGACGGGGCACACGGGCTGAACAAGCAGCAGCGGGACGCGGTCCGCTTCCGGGTCGCCGAGGGGATCAAGGGCCGGCCGGGCGATGCTCCGGAGGGATGGCGCCGGTGGGCGGAGGAGGCGTTCCATCCACCACAGGCGTGGCGGCAGTTGCTGGGGGCGGCGGTCCGCTCCGCGGCGGGTGCGTCGG
Organism: Streptacidiphilus sp. PB12-B1b; assembly: GCF_014084125.1. NCBI lineage: Bacteria > Bacillati > Actinomycetota > Actinomycetes > Kitasatosporales > Streptomycetaceae > Streptacidiphilus > Streptacidiphilus sp. PB12-B1b. The sequence continues at coordinate 229,354 of NZ_CP048405.1, forward strand.
GAGCGGGCGAGGACCACAGCTACCGGCGTCCGTCCCGCCGATCGGCCGCTGTCCCCGGGGTGCTGCTGCCGAGCCTGCGCCGTACGCCGCCCCGGGTCTGCGTCGTGATCGACACTTCAGGGTCGGTGAGCGACGCTGAGTTGGGCAGCGCGCTGCTGGAGGTGGCGGCGATCTCGCGGGCTGTGGGCGGGCGGCGCGACCTGGTGTCGGTGATCTCCTGCGACGCGGCGGCCGGGATCGCCGTCCCGCTCTGCCGCGCCGAGAACATCGAACTGGTCGGCGGCGGGGGAACCGATCTGCGTTCCGGGTTCGCCCGGGCGCTCCGCTCCCGGCCCCGACCGGACGTGATCGTCGCTCTGACGGATGGTCAGACGCCCTGGCCTTCAGCACAGCCTCCCTGCCGCACCGTCGTCGGTCTCTTCCCCCGTCCAACGCGCGCAGTGAACGAGGAGAACTCCGACTACGCCCCGGACGCCCCGCCCCACTGGGCCCGCGTCGTCACCATCAGCTGAGAAAGCGCACTGACGCGGTACACAACGCGGTCTGACGTTCACCTTCAGCACGGTTGGCTTCCCTCCTGCCCCGGGCCTGTCGCCACGAGTGTGGTCAACGGCCGTGAAGCCGCACTGCTGATGGTCGAGCTGATCGGCTACCTCGGCAGGAGAAGCGCGTAGTCGCGGATTCGTGCGGCCGCGCCGTCCTCGATCCGGGCGAAGACGATCACCTCGTCCAGCGAGCTGAACGATCCCAGTTCCTGGCGGGCTGTCACGAACCGTTCGACCAAGGCCGGCTCAATGGAGCACGCGTTCGCAATGGTGTGGGCCGGCGCGCTGTTGAGATCGACGAGGCCGCCGTCGTCGTACTGGCGCGGCAGGTCAGGACGTCCGATGTGGAGGGCGTGGGCGAGAACAGGATCGTTCTGCGCGAGGGCGCGAGCTTCGTTCCGCCGCGCGCGAGCGGCAAGGTGCGCTGCGACAAGCGGATGGGCTGCTGCGGGGTGGGCAGGCTGTGCCAGTCCGGCCCCAAGGCCGTAGACCTCCCGGCGGAGCGGGACCAACTGGAAGCAGGCGGCCACTATCAGGGCTGGTGCCAGGACCGCGAAGACCGAGTTGAGCAGAGAAGTGCCCAGGCGAGGGCTGGCCGGACACTCGCGGACGGGGGTGAATGCAACTGAAACTGCAACTGGCCGACATCCCTGCCCGGGCCCAACGTGTCGGGGCGATCAGGGCGAAATGGGCTACTTGCTGTAGTGGTAGCGGCAGGCGATGACGCACACCATGTCGGCCTGCTCGTCGAGGACGTAGACCAAGCGGTGTTCCTGGTCGATTCGGCGGGACCAGGCCCCGGCGAGTTCGTGTCGTAGGGGTTCGGGTTTGCCGATGCCCTCGTGGCCGTTGCGGCGGATGTCGTCGATGAGTTGGTTGATGCGTTTGAGGAGGCGGCGGTCGTTCGCCTGCCAGTACAGGTAGTCGGTCCAACCGCCGTCGGTGAACTGGATCTTCATGTGGACTGCTCGGTGGCGTCCTCGGGGTCGATCAGTTCGCGGTTCTGAGTGCGACCTTCCTGGTAGTCCCGAAGGGACTGACGCAGATGGTCGGCGTTGGCGGGGGAGCGCAAGAGGTAGTCGGTCTCGCGGAGCGACGCGTACTCGGCCAGGGAGACGACGACCAGCGGTTCGTGGCCGGCCCGGGTGATGACGAGTTCCTCGGCGTCGTTCTCGACAGAGTCGAGCGCGGCAGCGAGATTGCTGCGGAGCTCAGTCGCACTCATCGTCTTCATAGCGTACAGAATAGCGTACGTTCATTGCCTGAGCTAGGAGGCGAGCCGCCTCGGGGCATCGGGCCAGGGCTGGGGCTCGGGTGCGTCCTCGGCCATCATGACCTCCTCCTCCCACCAGCCAGTGCCGTCGAGCCAGGAATTCAGCCACTGTGCGAGCGACGGCGAGTCGGTGAACCACGCCTCCGCCCGGTCTTCGGGGCCGGCGTTCGGCTCGAAGAGCAGGACCGGAGCATCGGGGTCCAGGCAGTCCACCGCTGCGTACATGCCGCAGCCCCAGTCCAGGATCGGCAGGACGCCGTGTGGCCAGTATTCGCAAGGGCCGTACTCAGCAACCGCTGTCCGGCCCTCGCCGACCAGGGGCAGCAGGAGGTGCTCGGGACCGAAGCCGCCGTTGGCCACCTCCTGGTACAGCCGGACCAGCAATCGCGGTAGTGGGAAGCCGAGTTCGCGCCTGGCTGCGGCGACCTCCCACTCGCTGACCCGAGCGGGGAGCTCGCCCCTCTCTTGGAGCGCGCGTTCGCGGACGCGAGCGAGGATGTCCGAGGGGGCGCTCATGCCGACGACTCCTGCGCCGTGCTGATCGTCTATGCCTGTCATGGCCAGGAACATAGCGACGGCCACTGACGGCGTGACCTGTGGCTGCGGCGCCGCCGATTGAGACCGCACCTGAGACGGAGAACGCAGAGGGCCCGCACCGGCGAACGGTGCGGGCCCTCTGACCTGCGGAGGATACGAGATTCGAACTCGTGAGGGGTTGCCCCCAACACGCTTTCCAACTGTTCGTCCGGGGGTCCGGGCGGGTTCGCCAGCGTCCTGACCTGCGGCGCAGCCGCCTGGAGGCCGTCCTTCGGACCCCGCCGAACGCAGGTGAATGCAACTGGAACTGCAACTGGCCGAGTGCTCGCGAAGTGGTCTCTGACCTGCGGAGTCACCGGCCTCGTCGTGAACCCCGGCAACTGCCGGGACGGCCGATGACAGTAACCTGCCCGCCATGAACGGTGAGCTCGCCCAATACTTCGCCCTGGCTACGCACGGCAGCGCCTGGCTGCAAGACTCCGACGTCCGAACGGCACCGGCGCTGGACCAGAGCAACAGCACGTTCCAATTCGTCCGGACCGTGACCTTCGCCGGGGTTCCCGGTACTGGCCCCTGGCTCAAGAAGCTGGCAGCCCGCGGAGTCGACCGCATTTGGCTCGCCGCTCCTGGTCGGCCGTCCAACGGGGGGAAAGGCCTTGAGGCGCACATTGCAGCCGCCTTCGCGGGTGGGATGCAAGCAGGCTTGCTCACCACCGGCCGCCGCGGCAGCGAGCTGTGGCGGGCCTCATGGGAGGCCGGCGACCCAGCGGCAGCAGACCATCGCGTCTGGGACATCCACTACCGCTGCGACGAGGTCACGCTCACCCCCGACGACTTCCGCATCCCCGTGGCGGACGCGTCGAGCACCCTGGACTCAGCGCTGGAGGCCGCAGTCGAGTTCTCACAGGTGCACGGGCTCCGTCCGTGGGACTCCGTCTTCGTCAAGGCACGAGCTCTGCTTGGCGCCGACACCTTCGAAGACGTCTATCACCAGGATCTCTTCCCAGAGGGTCGGTTCGACCTGGCCAGCCGTCGGCTCGCAGCAGCGGCCCAGTCGGCCTGGGTCTTCGGCGGCATGGGGTCCTGGAACGATCTAGGGTTCGCCGACGCCGAAACCCACACGGAGTACGAGCGGCTCTCGCGCGAGCTCTTCTCCGCCGTGACCCAGAGCTGTCTGGCGGCAGCCAACGTTCCGCTCACGGGAGAGGAGGCCCGTCCGCAGCATCGCTCTTGGCTCCGGAGGCGGCTCTTGGGCGGCTGACTTCGTGATCACGTCATACGCGCAGGAAGGCTGATGGCGACCAGAGCTGCACTCTCCATCGGTTCAGCCTGTGGGCGTCCATCGCTTGATCACGACCGGCGCCGCGTGGGGAGCGGGCCAGATCTGAAGGTGAACCCGCTCGACGGCCTCCGGCGCTTCGGAGCCCTCTTCACCGGGCTGGCGGGCATTGGCCAGGTTCGTGCGCGAGGCACGGACGAGCACGAAGCCCTCGGGGACCTCGAAGCGCGCGACATCCGGGAGGTAGTCGGTGCATCCCAGGATTGCGATGCGCCCGGAGGGCACCTCGATGCTTGCCTCGGGCAGTTCCTCGGCTCGGCGGCCAGCCTGTCGGCGGCCACTGTGACCCGGCTAACGAAGCAGTGGCAGGACGACCACGCCGCCTTCCAGCAGCGTGACCTGTCGGTTGGGCGCACTCCTTCGACTGGGGCGCGAACGCCTTCCAGTCGATCCAGGGCCTGATGCTTGGCCGCTACGACTACCTCTTCCCCTGCCCGACCGAGAACTTGGTGGGGCTGGCGGTACTGATGTGCCTGTCGATACTGGTGTTGCTCCTGCTGCGCCTGCGCCCTCCGGCGGTGCTGGTCGTCTACACCCTGGGGACGCTGGCGCTGATCGTGCTGAGCCAGCAGATGTTCGGCGCGATCAGCCGCTTCGTCATGCCGATCTTTCCGCTGGCCATCCCGCTCGCGCTGGCGCTCAAGCGCCTGAGCCGCGCCCAGGCTCTGGCCGTGCTGCTGATCCTGGGCGCGCTCTCGGGCTGGTACGGCGGTTACGCGATCTTCAACCTCGGGGTGCCGTAGCGGTCACTGGGTGACTTCGAAGTACTGCCAGGCTCCCCACGTGGCCAGGTCGGTGACCTGACCGCCGCCGAAGATCTTCGCGAAGATCGCCGATGTCTCGTCGTCGAGCAGGGACGTGTTCGTCTCAAGCATCCGGTTGATCGTGTCGGTGACCTGCGGAGCCGTGAGCTTCGCCATCGCGCTCGCCAACTCCGGGAGGTGGGCGTCGTCCTCGATGCGAGCGTTGGACAGGGCTCGCATCCTGTCAGCGATGATCGAGGCAGCCATCAGGATCTCAAGCAGGTGCCGTTGTGCCTCGGCGCTGCTCATGCTGGTCCTGGTGTCCTCCAGCGCAACGACAATCTCGTTGGAGAAGTTCTCAACGACCGACTCGCTCAATACCAGCTCAGACATGGCGGACTGGCTGGGAGCCTTGTCCTGTCGGGTAATCCGGTCTAGCGCAGTCTGAGCGGCTGGGAGGGCTTGGTCTTCCCACCACTGCTGGATGCGGGACGCGCTCTTGACGACGGCGACGGTGCCGACGACGCCCACTGCGAGGCCGATCGCCGCGACGACCGCCGCCGGGCCGCGCAGGTCTACTTTCGCGAACTCCGCGTGCCCTCCGATCCCGTCCGCTCTCCGGAAGAAGCCACGGACCCAGCCTGGGGTGTCTCTTGATGCGACCAGGTCCGCACCGTCCGGGATCGAAGCTGCATACAGCTCCCACCAGTTGCTCATTGGGCTCCTCTGGTTGCGATCGGCCAGACCAGGGTGTGGCTCCACGCAGGTGTCAATGTGGGCTCGGCTCCATGTCGGCGTCTACTCGCCGGCCTCGCGGAGATATGTGATGCCGAAGCCCTTGAGCTCGCGGTACTTCTGGTATTTGGTGGCGAGGTCGAACGGGCTGTCGCTCATGCGCTGGAAGATGTCGAGGCCACGGCCGAGCAGGATCTTCCAGCCGGTGTCGGTGGTGATCGAGCGGTCGTGGATGGCGGTCGGATCGACCAGCTCGACGTTGAAGACGATACCGAGCACGCCCGCGCTCTTCTTGATCTGGAGCAGGTACTCCAGCTGGCGCTGGACCTTCTCGGGACCGTCCTGGTTCTCGACCGTGACGAGCTTGAGGGTCACTTCGTCGGCGGGAGCCTTGCCCCGCGCGATGCCTTCGACCAGCTCCATGAGGTTCCTGGCCTGGTGGAACATTCGCACGTAGGGGTCGACGATCGTGATCTCGGCGGCGCCCCGCAGGTACGGTACGAGTAGCGAGTCGAACGAGACGCCGCGCTGGCCTTCCCGGTACTCACGGTGGCCCTGGAACAGCTCTGGTTCGGGCTCCGGCTCTGTAGGCTTGTCAGTACTCGTAGCAGGCGTCGAGGCGACACCACCGCTAAGCGGGTCGGTGTCGGTCGGCGGCTTCTCCGGCGCGCTCTCCTGTTCCTTGCGGCCGCGGTGGTAGTAGGCCGGGTATTCGTCTTCCTCGAGCGTGGCGACGGCGTGCCAGGTGCCGCCCTGGTCGAGGTAGCCGAACTTGACCTCGGCCATGGTCGAGTCGATGCGCAGGATCTGGTCCTTGACCCGCTTCCGGCCCTCGATGGCGAACCGGAGGATCTCCTCGATCTCCTCCTTCTCGGCCTGGCCGTCCGGGTAGAGGATCTTCATCAGGCCGGAGAAGGTCTTGTGGATGCCGTCGCGGTCGCGCGTCGAGATGTCCGGCGACAACGTGAAGTGCTGCTGGTAGCGGTCGGAGTAGTCCTGGGAGCGCATCGACTTGAGCACTTCAGCGATGTAGTCGACGACGAAGCCGTAGCCGTCGGAGAACATCTCGCCTCGGATGATGTCGACTTCCCAGCCGGGGATGTAGTGGTGCAGACGGTCGAGGTAGGCCGGGTCGTGGTAGGCCTCGGGCAGCTCGTCGAACAGGTCGGAGTTCTTGAGCATGTACGGCACGGTGTGCGAGGTGTTGCCGACGAAGACCATCGAGGCCTCGGCACCGAGGGTCTCGACACCACGGGAGAACGACTTGTTCGCCATGTAGTTCTTCATGATATCGACGAGCGCCTTGTCGGCGCGCTTCTTCTTGCCAGCGAATTCGTCGAAGGCGACGACGTCCCAGTAGCCAACCAGGCCGATGCGCCCGTTGGAGTTATTGACGAAGAGCTTGGGGGCGGTGACCTCGCCGCCGGAAATGAGCATCCCGTGCGGTGAGAACTCCGAGAAGATGTGGGACTTGCCAGTGCCCTTGGGGCCGAGTTCGACCAGGTTGTAGTTGCGTTCCACGAACGGGATGAGGCGCACCAGCTGGAAGAACTTCCCTCGTCTGCTGAACATTTCCGGGTTGAAGCCGATCGACTGCATGAGTAGGTCGATCCACTCCTCGGTATTGAACCCGCGCCGGGCTTCGAGGTACTGGTCAATGTCGAACTTGGACAGCTGGATGGGCTTGATCGAGCCGAGGATCCACGGCACGACACGCTGGTCGTCGCTGTGGAAATACTCGATGTCGCAGATGCACCACACGCCACCGACCAGCAGCTTGGGATGAGCCTTGATGATCGGCGAGTCGACGATGACGCCCTTGATGCCGAGGTTGGCGAACTCGGCCTCGTAGACGTCGGCCTTCTCGTTGAGAGTGACGGTGACCTTATCGATGATCCGGTGCCGGCCGCGTTCCTTGATCGTCGACTTGACCAGCTCGGACTCGCTGCGGTGGACGTAGTGCTCGGCCAGGATCTTGCGGACTGTGTCGATACCGGCCTGAATGGTGGCTTCGTCGTCGGAGGCGGCGTACTGCCCGAGCAGGTACTCCAGGACGTAGGACGGCACGATGGCGTTGCCCTTGACGGCCTTGACCAGGTCCTTCCGGACGACGACTCCGGGGAACAGCAGGTTGATCTTGAAGTCGAGATCGCTCTGCTGCGGTGTGCCGGCGTCGGCTTCCTCGTTGTCGGTCTCGCTCATCTCAGCTCCCTTCCCCTCTAGAAATCGAAGTCCGACGCGAACGAACGCTTCAGCGTGTAGACCGCCTTGACGAAGACCCGCCACTGGTTGGTGTTGGAGATGTGCTCTTCCAGACGGAACTCCACCGCCCGGTTGTTGTAGTCGCTCGACTCCTGCCTGAGGAGCATCCGTGCACTCTGGTAACGGTCGCGCTTGTCGGTCGAGGTCTGGTCGAAGGTCAGGTCGACGAGGTTCGAGATCAGGGTCTCGCCGACGTAGAGTCCAGCCCTAAGTGTGCGGGGCTGGATCTTGTCGTTGACCGGATCGGTCTGGAAGAGCCGGACGACGACCTGTCCGGTCGTGATCTTGTCCGACTCCGGCCACACCTCGACGTTGACCAGCCGGGTGTTGCTCTTGCGCTTCTTGTTGACCGCCAGCACCGGCACAACAATCTCCTGCAGCGTCGCCCCGCCGTGGACGAAGCGTGAGCCGCCGCCGGCCAGTCGCAGGCGATGGATCGACTTGGGGATCTGGACCTCCAGCTCGCTCTCCAATCCGAGCTGAGCCGCCTCGAAGGTGGCGAAGGCCGGATCGACCTTGAGGCCCGTGCCGAGCACGAAGCGCCGGTTGACCAGCTTGATGTCGTCGCCCTGGGGCTGGGTCGATAGGAAGAAGGTGTCGGCCAGCGCCTCGTCCTGGAACAGGAAGCCGTGGTCGGCCGTGATGAAGATATTGGTGGCGTTGGCGCTGGCCAGCTTCTTCACCAGGTCCACGATGTCGCGCAACGTGTCATCCACGGCTTCGAACACCTGGCGCTCGGTGCCGGGCTTGTCTCCCGTGGCGTCGATCCGGTTGTGGTAGACGTACAAGACCCGGTTGGCCTTGTACAGCTCGCGTCGCTCGTCGGCGTTCAGGGCCTTGAAGTCCTCGGCCTGAATCGCCGAACCACCAACCGCCTCCAGGATCTTGCCCCGGAAGGTGGTGTTGTTGGTCGGCTGGTCGTCCGCCACCACCGTCTTGGCATCGGCCGAGTGCTTGAGGGTCGAGTGCGGCAACAGTGCCGCCATGCCGAGCTGGGTATAGCTGGGCAGCACCCCGAGGACCGCCTCCAGGGTTGCGTCGAAGCGGTCCTCCTGCCGGATGAGCGAACCGAGCTCGTCGGCCACCTCGTAACGCATGGCGTCGGAGACGATGACCACGGCCTTCTTGTCGCTGTCGCGCACCAGCGGCTCGATGTAGCGGGAGTAGAAGGCGGTCTGGGAACGCAACGCCATCGAGCGCCACTTCTCGACCTGGTCGACCTGCTGCTGCCAGGCGTTGCCAAGTTCGTAGACATACTTGTTGGTGTAGCGCTTCTCGACCTGCTCACGCAGCGCTTCGAGGGGCCTGGGGTACTCGGCGGTGCGGGCGGCCAAGACGAACTGCCGGTAGAGCTGGTCGATGCGGAACCACTCGCGCCGATAGCGCTCCAAGCCGTCGTCGAACGACTGCATGGTCAGGTTGAGCGAGGCCAGTTCGCCCAGTAGCTCCGAGGCGCTGGCCACAGCCGTGTAGAGCCGCTTGTATTTGTCGATCCAGGCGCTGCTTTGCCGTGCCCGGACCACCTCGGCCACCTCGCGCGGGGTGACGGTCTGCTCGGCCACTGCCCGTGCCAGGTCGCTGATGATCTTCTGGTCGGTCTCCTCGAACAGGTCGATGCTGACCAGGTCGCGGAAGCTGGCGTCCTCGATCTTCGACTTGTAGTCGAGGTCGCCGGCCGCGCGCTTGGCCAGCGCAGCCATGGCCTCCTGACTACGCCGGTCGTTGCGTAGGCTGGCGAAGTCGAGCTGGATGTTCTGCAGACCACCTGGCCTGTCCGACTTGAAGCCCTCAATGGCCCGCTGGAAGATCCACAGCACCAAGTCGTCAATGCTCGGCGTGGACGACTCATAGCGGTAGATGCGAGCCACGCCCTGCCAGTAGAAGCCGTCGAGGCCGTAGTCGGCCAGGGCGTCGTACTTGGCGTGAGCACCCTTGGCGTTCTCGGTGAGGAGCGTCCTCGTAATCTCCAGCAGGATGTGCTCACGCTGACCGAGCACCACGGCGCTGATCTTCGCCCGCAGCCGGGCGGCATCGTCCTCGGGGCTCAGCAGTACCTTCAGGCTCTGGACCCGCTTGGTGGCGTTGAAGAACTTCTCGTGCGCCTGGACGACCTCGTCGATGCCCTCGCCCGCGAGGCCGAGATCCTGGGCGACCAGTGCGGTGCGGTCGGCCGTGAAGACCCCGTAGGCCAGCTCCAGGTCGAGCAGCCAGTCCCCGATACCGTTCGGCACCTGACCGGAGCGGTAGACGAGGAACTTGCCTTCCGGCTCGTCGTGCAGCAGCCGGTTCTTGATGGCGAACTCGTCGTTGGCAACACGGATGGTCTGAATGCCGGGCAGGTCGAGACCGTCCACGTCCGCGACGTACTGGCCCTCCGGATCGTGCCAGAAGACGACCCGGTGGTTGTCGAACCAGCGCAGTAGGTGCGGACGGACCGTAGCGGCGTCACTCATCGGTGGCCTCAAGTCCAGGGATCCTCTTCAGGGCGGCTCCGAACCTCGGGTAGTTGGCCTTCACGCCATCGTCCAGGTCGATCGCCAGCTGACGAGACGCCAGCGGGTACAGCATGTCGTGCTCGTACTCCTCGAGCTCCAGCAGCACCTTGCGCAGCCGGTCGGCCTCCTTCTGGGCGGCCGCCTGCTGGCGTGGCGTCCCACCGCTGGCGGCCAGACGATCCTGCTGCTGCAGGCTCGACGAGAGCTTGGCCCGGAATTCACGCAGGTACTCGTTCAGCACCGTCGAGACCGTGGACGGCGTGTAGCGGTGCATGTAGATCAGGGCGTTGAACGATCCCTTGGGGCTGGAGAAAAGCCAGTAGATCGGGCGCTTCTTGTACCGCTGGACGTGGTCATCGTAGAACCTCGACGACGTTGCCCGAGTACCTGTCCTGACGAAGTACTCGCGGATGTCCTTGACGCCGAGCGACTCGGTAACAAAGCGCAGGTTCTCCTCGAAGTGCTGCTTCCCGAAGGCTACGCGGAGGAAGGTGCGGAAGCGAGCAACGATGTCGTCCTCGAACCAGTCGCCATCAACGATGGGGATGACGTTGTCCTTGTCCGGAGCGAACGTCGGGTTCGGCACCTTGACCAGGTAGTCCTGCACTGTGGTCCCTTGGTCGGCCAGGATGACCCCCGGCTCGTCCAGGCTGTAGCGACCAAACATGCAGCCAGTGGCGTAGGAGACGAGGTCGATGACCGCTCGCTGTTCCGCAGCGCGCACCTGCGCATCCGGTTCGAGGCTCTCGTACAAGAAGGCTGAGTTACACCAGAGCGACACAGACGACAGCCGGACGTCCGGCCGCACCTCGCCGTCGAGCTGGAACAGGCGAGCGAAGATCTCGTTGTTCTGCTCCTCCAATGCGGCCTGCCTATGGACGACACCATCCGCCTCATGCAGGAGTGCGCCACACCGCTCCGCCAGCAACACTTCCTCCGCGCTTCCGGTGGAGAGCAACGGGTTCCACTGGAATCCCCATGAGAGTTCCTGGCTGTCCCAGTCGCTCTTCGCCACATCGACAAGCTCCCCCACAGTGGCGGCCACCTCGCTGTAGCTGGCCTCGGGTGGCGCGGGGAGCCTAGCGATATCGCCGGATTGGAAATTGAGAGTCGGCGACAGGAGCTCTAGGGAACGTTCTGCGACGCTCGAGTTTAGAAAGCCCAGAATCGCAACTCGCTGCTCGTCGGTGTCCGCGAACAGTGACACCCCCGCTCCATCGAACACAAACCCCTGTGGGAACAATCGGAACGATGTCGAACTCGTGGCGATCTTCGTCCATGCGACGCACGGCTGGAAGTAGTACTGGCGAGAAGGGAGGTGATTGCCTTGATTGCTAAGAATCTCGTAGTTGGCGGCGTCAAATGCGATGACACTCTGCTGATTTCCGTACCACCGACGATATGCCCCGCCCTTGTTGTACGGGAACCACTTCCGGTCAGTGGCATGGGCTTCAGTAGTGGAGCCTGCACTGAGCATCGACTTGGAGCTTGAGACTTCCCACCAGTCGCGCACGAATCTTGCGTTGTCACCCGTGTTCATGCCCGTTCGTGGCTGGAACATCTCGCCAAGTGGTACACCACTCGACATCGCCGCGACCAGCGCCGGACTCGCTGCATAGGCGATCGGAGCTCCAGGCAGACCGAGCATCGTAGAGCTGCTCGATACGTGTAGCCGCGCCACATCCTGCCCACTCGCCACAGACAGAAGAGCGGTGGACTTACCCCTCTCCCCAGAATCGTCAACCAGCCGAACAAAGGCTCCACGCCTTCCTGGCCCTGACGACGCTGCCACCTCGAAAACGAACGCGGTGGTCGACACAACTGCGCCGCCGATACTGTCAAAGGCGCCTGTACCCAAGTGTGCCATTGACTCAAGAGCATGGTTCTTCAATAGCGCCGCTCGCATGGCAGCGAACGATGACAGGAACATCCACGATTGCATAGTGATCATCGCCACTCGGCCGAGCGGCACTGCTAGCTCCGCCGCCCGCTCAATGAAGCACGCGAACAAGTCTGCCTTCGCCTTCGGGAAGGCTCTCTTGGTCCATTCGGACAGGCGCGCATTCATGTTGCCGCTACCCATGTAGGGCGGGTTCGCAACGACAGTGGCGTACCGCGGCGCGAGGTACTCGGCTTGGAGTACGACTCGCTCCGCCCAGTCGAGCACGTTAGCGAGGAGGATGTCTCCGCCGTCATCGAGCTGAGCGATGTGCTGCTTGAGGCGAGCCGTCAGTTCTGGGTCTGGCTGAATGAGCGATCCGAACGTGTCGGCGTGCTCGAACTGGTTCCAGAAGTCCGCCTCGGCGTGCTTGTCGCCACCGCGCGTCAGTAGGAAGTCGATCTCGTCCGGTGTGAAGCGGATCGGGTCGAGAACGCAGACGTTGGACTCAACCTTTTTGTTGAAGAACGTGCGCTGCTTGGCGCGCGCCTTCATGTTCAGAGCAAAGGCGGCGAGTGCTCCAGCTCGCGGGTCGATCTCCACGCCGTAGAGGTTGTTGGTCAGGATCAGGGCGGGGATCGCGGCTGGGGCGTAGCCCTCTTCCTCGTAGATGGCGTACAGCAGGTCGAAGGCGTAGGTCAGCATGTGGCCCGATCCGCATGCCGGGTCGACGACCTTGAGCTCCTCGGGGCCGGTGATCTTAAGGAAGTCGGTCTCCTGGTCGACCGGGGCGATGTAGTACTGCATCTGGTCGACCAGGCGCGAGGTCGGGCGGTTGAGCATCCACAGCCGGCCGAGGGAGTTCTCGACGAGGTAGCGGACGATCCAGTGCGGCGTGAATAGCTGGGTGGCTGCGGGGATCTCGTCGGCACCGGCCTTCTTGTTCTTCTTGAACCCGGCGAAGACCTCGTCCTTACGCTCCGAGATGTAGAACTGGTACAGCCAGCCGATGACCTCGACGTCCTGGCAGACGTCCTTGGTGAGCACCTTGACCGCACGGCTCGGCACGGAGTCGTCGGCCAGGAGGTTGGCGGGGATGAGCAGCTCGGTGAAGTCGCCCTCGTGCTCGAACATGAACGGCATAGCGCGGTTCCAGTAGTGGCAGTAGTCCGCGAGCAGCAGGGCGTAGGCCTCGCCCTGGGCGTCGTCACTCTGGCGGGTGCCGTTGAGAAGTGCCGTCACTGTCTCGCAAGTCTTGCCTCCGACCACTGCGGTGTCGAAGTTGCCGCGCTTGGCCTCTGCCAGGATCTCGGGCTGACCGGTCTCGACGCCGGCCTGCGGGGAGACGACGCCGATGCCGGTGTAGCCGTTGGCGTCCATGAAGCGCAGAGCAATGATCCGGTTAAACCAGGTGTAGGCGACCTTGTCGGCGACCGCGGCCTTGCCTTTGTCTCCCCCACCAGCCGCCGTGACGGCCTTCTCCAGGGTTTCGACGGCTGTGGGCTGCTCCACCCGCTTGGACGAGGCAGGAGCCAGCACAACGGCGATCCGGGCGGTCACCTCGCGGATGAGCGCGGTCCGTGCCCAGGTGGCGAACGACTTCAGCGGTGCGGTTTCCATCAGAGAGAGATTCGCTTTCCGTCGTTCAGGGTCTTCACGAGCGCAGAGCGCAGGGCGTCGAGGTAGCGGTCGACGTCCGCCTCTGTTTCCAGTACTCCGGAGACGCCGGTAGCGGAAATGGTCTTGACCGACACGGTCTGCTTCGGCGGCGGTGGCGTGCCACCTTCGCCGTCGCCGTCGACCTGCTGCGAGGCAGCCAGCTGGTCGAGCAGACCCGGGTAGACGGTTTCCTCGAAGCTCGAGCCGGTCTCACGGATGAGGGCGATCTGGTTCTGGGTACGAACGCGGGCGATCGTCTGATCGACACGGCGCAGCACGCTTTCCTGGGCGTCCGGTGTCGCCTTGGCGTAGAAGGCGCTCTGCTCGATCTCGGACTTGCGTCCCTCGATCGCCTCAACGACCTCGGCGCAGTTGGTAGCGATGACCTGGTCGATCTGATCGCGCAGCTGGTCGGTGGCCTGCTTGAGCTGGGCCATCTTGTTCCCACGGAAGGCATTCGGGTCGTCGAGCGCCGTGCGCACCGTGGCGTCGCGGCCGGACGGCAGGTAGCCAAGGTTGCTGCTGTGGGTGGTCAGCAGAGCAACGGCGTCGTCGTAGATGGTCTTCTGGCCGCCACTGAGGAAGGCCTGGATCGGGTCGATCGTGGACTCCTTGGCGTCGAGCAGATCGTCGCCAAGGTTGAAGTCGGTCAGGTGCCAGTCGTCGGACTTGCCGACCACCTGGTCCAGCAGGTCGATCGGGGCCGAGAGCTGAGCCACGAACGGGTACTTCGAGCCGGTGATCGTGGCCTTGAGCTCGTCGCGCTTGGCCTTCAGCTTGTCGGCGCCGTGGCGGGCCAGCTCCAGCGGATCCTTGGGGGTGTTGCCCTCGTCGAAGAAGTCGGTGCAGAACTTGCGGAAGGCCGCGACCTTGCGCTCGTCGAAGGTCCTCTGCGGAGAGACCACGGCGTGGGCGTGCTTCTGAGTGTTGCGCAGCGCCGTGGCGACCTCAGATCGCTTGAGGACGTTGCCGTCGACGGTGAGCGTGACCTTGGAGGTGCCGATCAGGTGGGCGATCAGGACTTCGATCGAGGCCAGGTCCCAGCCGTACGGCTTGGCCGTGAAGCTGTCGACGATCGTCTTGACCGTGACCTGCTCGCCGAGGGCCTCCTTGCGCAGGACGAACGACAGCACCTCCTCCGACGGCGCGAACAGCTTGCTGGCGTCGGCGGCGTCGAACAGGCCACCGTCGGGGTTAGCTGCTCCGGCGACCTGCTGCTCGCTGTACGTCCTGCCGTCGAGGAGCTTGAGCTGCGTGTAGGTGCGGCTGATCAGGTCCTGGAAGCCATCAGTCACCCGGACCAGCGCGTCCTGAGAGCTGGACGTGATGTCGGCGGCATTGATGACCAGAGTGGACTTGCCCACCGATGCCTTGACCCGCTCAATCAGCTCCTTCTCGCGGTCGATGTTCTGCGCACCCTTGGTCTGCAGGATCTGGCCCTCGATAGCCGAGATCGAGGTGCCCTGCTTCCGTTTGATGTACTTCTCGGTCTTGATCAGCAGGCGCAGGTCCGACAGCACCCGGGCGTCCGGCTCGAGGATGACGCGCAGCTCGTCCTTGCCCGCGCTGTGCATGCGGATCTCTTCGGGCGAGTACGGGTACTCCGGGGAGATGAAGTGGACCGCCAGCTCCTTCTGGGAGCCGTGGACCTGGTCGTCGAGCTTGAAGCCGAACGGGAAGTCCTGCCCATTCTTGGCGTAGCGGATCTTGCTGGCCTTGATGACGTCACCGGACAGGATCTTGAACAACCGGCCGCTGATCTCGGAGGCGTCGATGTCGACGTTCTTGATCTCCTCCTCGATAACCTGCTCTTCGTTGGTCAGGTACTCGTAGGTGTTGCCATTGCGCTGTATGTAGGTCTGGGTCTCCAGAACGGTCAGCGCCTCCTTGACCTGCTCCGACAGCGCCGGGAGGTCGAGGCCGAAGCGGTCGTAGACCAGCACGGTCAGGTTGCGCGGGGTGGCCTGGAAGCTCTCGACGTACTTGACCAGGAACAGCGCCTTCAGCAGCCGGACGGCCAGGTCGTTGTCGAGGTTGCGCTCGGCAACGTCGATCGAGCGCTGGGCTGCCGACTTCAGCGAGGCGCGGATGCCGGCGAACATGCTGTCGAACGTCGCAAGCTGGCTGACCTCGACGTTGCCGATGTCCTTGGCGACCTGCTGGACGACGCCGAGCATCGAGCGCTCGCCGACCGAACTGTTCCGTCCCTCGAAGACGTTATGGTCGGAGATGCCCTCGATTGCGGCCTGGAACAGCGGGAACTGGTAGCTGACGAACGGGTAGGTCCCGACGAAGTGCGCCTCGTCGGTGTAGTTGCGGTAGGTCTTAGCCCCGTCGACGAAGTCGAACAGCGTCTTGAAGTTGGCGTGCTGTTCGGAGTAGATCACGGACAGCGCACCGACACCGGCGTCGTTCTTCTCCAGCAGACGCTTGCGGATGACCTCCTCGACGTCGGCACTGGTCAACTTGAGGCGGGTCTTGAACCGGGCCTGGATCTTGGAGAAGTCGTTGCCCTGTTGCCGGGTGCGGTCGCCAATGACCTTCTCCATGTCCTCTTGGCTGGTCACGAATACCCACGCCCGGCCACCGCACTTGGTGTTGAGCGACTCAGCGATGGTCTGCAGGTTGAGCATCAGCTTGGTGTCGGAGCCGATGAACTGGCCAACCTCGTCCACAAAGAAGTTCAGCCGGAAGGTTGGGTCGCCCTGCTTGTCCAGCCAGGCCTTGACCTCGTCGGCGAAGTCCTCGATCGAGACCGAGTGCGAGGCGCTGTACTGCCGGATGATGCCGTCGGCCGTCCCGCCGTTGATCTCGGCGAAGGCCCGGTCGATGCTCGGCCCCTCCAAGGCGCTCTGCTCGCGTCCCCGGGTCCACGGGATGCCAGCGATGCGCTCGAACGCTTCCTTGAAGGCGTGGTACTGGCCGCGGTTGTCGAGATCGCGCTCGAAGCGGGCGACGTGGCCCTGGTTGCCGTAGTAGCCCCGAGACTCGTCGAACACCTTGGCGAACACCTTGAGCAGGGCGTCGGTCTGATCCTTGGAGATCAGGGTGGCCTTCTGGTCGATGTTGAACAGCAGGCTCTTCGCCGGAATCCGGTCGGCCTTGTTAAGCAGGCCAGGCAGGAAGGCGTCCGGGGTCTTAGAGCGGAAGCTGTCCGAGACGCTTTGGCGCGGGTAGCCCTGGCCTTCAACGTCACCCAGCAGGTGGGCGAGCATCTTGAGCATGTGCGACTTACCGGAGCCGAAGAAGCCGGAGATCCACACGCCGTTGGCGTTGGTGTAGGAGGTGTACTCCTCCAGCAGAATCTCCAGCCCCTTGGCCGCCTCGTTGGTCAGGACGTACTCGTCAACCTCAGTACCCAGGTGCGCGGCGTCATCGGCCTTGATGACGCCCTCGATCGGACGCTGGATGTCCTTGGCGAAGATCTGGTCGAGCTGCATCGAGCTCACGCCTCCTGTTCCAGGATGTTCTTGGCTCGGTAGTACTGGTCGTCTTTGAGCCGACCGAACAGCACGAGCGATGAGCCCAACGTGTCGGACTGCTCGTAGCGGCCCGGGAAGTACATGAGCATCGGCTTGCCCGTGACCACCGACTGCAGGTTGTTCAGGATGTTGTGCGAGCGGATGTACGGAAAGGCCTCACCGATACCGGTGAGGAAGAAGATGTCGAAGGTCTCGGTAACGAGCCGATCGCGAATCGCCGGGGCAATGTGCAGCTGGGGGTCGAGCATCCCCTGGAGCATCTCGCGGAAATCGGCCTTGTCCTGGTCCGGCTCGATCGCCAGCACCCGATCCCAGACGTTCCGTTCTTTGAGCAGTTCGACCGACAGGTCATAGAGGTTGATCTCGAAGACCGTCACCCCAGCGCCGGCCAGCCGGTTCTTGATCCGCTTCTTGGCCGCGGCGACGGTCAGCGCGTCCTCTGGCGGGTATGGGTAGATGAAGAAAGGGACCTCGCTGCTCAGGCCTTCCATCTGCAGGAAGCGCCGGCCACTGAGCACCGCGAACAGGTGCTCCTCCTGCTCGGGCAGGGTCTTCGGGATCACGATGCAGTCCCCTGCTCGGTAGCGGTCTGGGTCGGGAAGAAGCGCAGGTCACTCGGTGTGCGGGCAATCAGCCCCGCCGCCACCCGCTCGGACAACACAGCAGGCATGATGCAGCCCGCCTCGGACAGGAGCTCGGCCTCCCGCAGCATCTTGAACACGTTTGACCTCAGCTTCTGCAGCGTCGACTCCTTGATGGCCGCCAGCTCCTCGTGCCAGAGCGCCTTGGTACGGACGAAGCTGTCGAAGTCCTCATAGGCCAGCGTCGAGGCCAGGATGAGGTACCGCTCGCGCAATACCTCCTCGGCGAACTCCCCGATGAGCTCGTAGCGGCGGCAGGCGGCTGCCCACATGAGATGCGCCCGCTCCGACGCCGTGGTCTCGACCAACAGCTCGACCTCGTCGTCCGAGAGGGTCGACAGGCGCTTGACCGCCTCCCGCACCAGTCGAACGCCCGTGCGATACGTCCGAGCCTGCAGGAGGTTTCCCTCAACCGCCTCGTCCCGGACCTGCTCCCAATCTCGACGCTCGACGTAAACGGGAGCGAGCAGCGCACCCTCACGCGCCAGGAGGGCACCTGTCGTGAACGACAGGGCGTAGCGCCGAGGCGACGGGACGAGAGCATCATTCACGAGAGTCCTCCTCTCCAGATTTGGGCAAGTCGATCAGGATACCTTTGGGCACCGACACTGGCGGCTGTTCAGCCTGGGTCCGGGGCCAGATCGTCGCCCGTAGAGGCGGCGCTGCCACTCCTGACCCACTCGTCGACCTCGCTGGCCTGGAACTTCCATAGCCTGCCGACCTTGTGGGCGGGCATGCCCTTCTCAGCGATCCAGGCGTAGACCGTGTCCTTGCTGACGCCAAGGTGAGCCGCAATGTCGTCGGCAGAGAGCCAGGGGTCCGACAAGAGATGCACCTCCACAGGCGAGCGGACCCACGAAGCAGTCCGCGCTCCACCCTACCGAACGAGACCGGTTGTCACCGGGTTTTGCCAGGTATGCCAGGCAACGACCGGGTCGATGCTGCACGCATGAGGACTCCGCTACCGCGTCGCCGCTCGACCGCTCGGAATTGGCCGTAGAGCTGACGTCCTCTTCCCGCAGGATAGAGTCGCGGTCTTCGTAGACGGATGCTTCTGGCACGGCTGTCCCGAGCACCACCGCGCCTCGACGAAGAACCCCGAGTTCTGGACGGATAAGGTGCAACGAAATCGTCTGCGAGACGCAGGACACCAACCAGCATTTGATGAACGCGGGCTGGACGGTCATCCGCGTATGGGAACACGAGGAAGCTGCCACAGCGGCCGACAGGATCGCGGAGGTACGAGCAGGACAGCCCCGAAGTGAACGGTGGCCGACGCCGACACGCTGGGCGCCAACTGTGCGGTGCGCCTATCACCCCAGGTGGAACCTGAGGTCCGGAGCGTGCTGAAGAATCAGTGTCGGCGGCGGTTGAACCGTGGTTTCAGAGAGCGTTGACAAGGCGCTCCCGCTGCGCGATTGAAGAAGATCCAGGTGGCGTACGGCCCTGCTTGTAGGTGGCTGAGGCCTCGGCTACCCCGCGGAACGGCTGGTGCCATCGCACGCTCGCGGCTCAACGAGCGGCAGGTCACCGCTCGGCCGACACTTGATTGCGTGACCAGGCGATCAATCCATAGATCGACGGCGCCCGGCCCAAGCGAAATTGTAGTGCTGCGGCGGTTCGCGGAGGGCAACTCCATCGACGAGCTGACAGGCCTGCTTCATCGCGCTTACTCCGGTCATGCCGCCGAAGGGCGGGTGTTCTTCGCCTCGTACCAGTCCGTCCAGGACACGACCAACCGGCTGCGGGCGGGCGAGTGCTGGCTAGCTGTGCGGGGGAATGAGCTGGTGGGCACCGTAACGGTGGCGGCTCCGTACGAGGCCCCGGTCGGGTACCCGGCCCCTGCAGGTTCGGGGTCGTTCTGGCAGTTGGCGGTGGATCCGTCGCAGCGCGGTACCGGCCTCGGGCAGCGGCTCCTGTCGCTCGCGGAGGAAAGGATCGCCGCCCGGGGGTCTACGCAGGTGGTCATCGACACGTCGGCCCAGGCCGCCGACCTCGTCGGATGGTATGGCCGACGTGGTTACGTGCCGATCGGGACGTGGCAGTGGGATGTGACCAACTACGAGAGCGTCGTCCTCTTGAAGGACCTGTCGGCGGCCTGATTGCCTTGCGGTGAGCGGTTGGCGGGCGTATCCCCAAGTCGGGGACACACCCGCAGACCGGCGTCCGACGCCGTGACGGAGCTATCGGTCGAGGAGCTGTGCGGCTACCTGAGCGGCAATGGTGAGGGCTTCGTCGAGGGCCTCGATACGGCGCCCGCCGGCGTTGGCGACGGCTCCCTTGCCACCGGCTCCGCCACCGACGGCGCGGGCCGCAGAGGCGAGGATCTGGCTGGCCTGGGTGTTGGCGGCGTGGAGGCTGTGGGTGATCGCGGCGGCGAGCAGGGCCTTGCCGTCGTGCTCGGTGCCTAGGACAACGACTGCGTGGTCGCCATTGAGGAGGTCGGCGGTGTTGGTGGCCAGTGTGCGGAGTTCGGCCGGGCCGAGGTCGGTCATCTTCTCGGCGACGATCCGGCCGCCGGTGACCAGGCGGGCGGATGCCGCGAGCTGCTGGGCACGGCTTCGCAGCTCAGCCTCGCGGAGGTGACCGAGTTGCTGCTGGGCGGTGGCCAGGGCGTCGAGGCGCTTGCGGAGGGCGCCCGGGGCGTCAGCCGGCCGGGTGCCGAGCAGGGTGGAGAGTTCTTCGAGGAGGCGGCGTTCGGTGTCGTAGTAGTCCAGGGCGTCGCGGCCGGTGAGGGCTTCGATGCGGCGGAGGTTGGAGCCGATCGAGGCTTCGCCGAGGATGCGGACGGGGCCGGCGTTGGAGCCGTGGCCGACGTGGGTGCCGCCGCAGAGTTCGCGGGAGAAGTCGCCGATGTCGACGATGCGGACGTGGTCGCCGTACTTCTCGCCGAACAGGGCCGTGGCGCCTGCGGCCTCCGCGTCGGCGCGGGAGGCGGTCCAGATGCGGACTTCGGGGTCGTCGAGGAGGTGGTCGTTGACCAGGGTCTCGATGGCGGCCAGTTGGGTGGGGTCGACGGCGGAGAAGTGGGTGAAGTCGAAACGCAGGCGGCTGGCGTCGACGAGGGAGCCGTGCTGGTGGGCGTGGTCGCCGAGGGTGCGGCGGAGCATGGCGTGCAGGACGTGGGTGGCGGAGTGGGAGCGGGCGACCGCGTCGCGGCGGCGGCCGTCGACGGCGGCTTCGGTCAACTCGCTGGTGCGGACCTCGCCTTCGACGACGCGGACGGTGTGGACGTGGAAACCCTCCAGGCCGAGCTTGGTGTCCAGGACTTCCAGGACAGCGCCGTCGGTGGTGCGGATGGTACCGGTGTCGCCGACCTGGCCGCCGGACTCGGCGTAGAACGGGCTGCGGTTCAGGACGAGTTCGACGGTGTCGCCCTGTTCGGCGGCGGGCACGACGGTGCCGTTGCCGATGAGGCCGAGGATGGTGGCTTCGGCGTTGAGCCGGTCGTAGCCGACGAAGTCGGTGCGGCCGTGCTGGGCGGAGAGTTCGCGGTAAGCGTCCTGGCGTCGGAGGGCTTCGGTGGTCTTGGCCTTGCCGCCTGCCTTGGCTCGTCGCTGCTGTTCGGTGAGTAGGGCGGCGAAGCGGTCCTCGTCGACGGTCAGGCCGGCGTCGCGGGCGGCCTCGATGGTGAGTTCCACGGGGAAGCCGTAGGTGTCGTGCAGTTCGAACGCGGTGTCGCCGGCGAGCGAGGGCGATCCGGTACCGCGGGTGTGCGTGATGGCGGCGTCCAGCAGTCGGGTGCCCTGGGTGAGGGTTCGGGCGAAGGACTCCTCCTCCGAGGTGACGACCTGCTCGATCAGCGAGGAGTGGCCGGCGAGTTCAGGCCAGACGTCGCTGAGGTTGGCGATGACGCTGGCGGTGGCTTCCGGGAGGGCGGGGCCGGTGATGCCGAGCAGGCGGGCATGCCGGATCGCGCGGCGCATGAGGCGTCGCAGGATGTAGCCGCGTCCGTCCTTGGCGGGCAGGACGCCGTCGGCGATGAGGAAGGCGACGGAGCGGGCGTGCTCGGTGACGACCTGGAAGGAGACCTTCTCCTCGCCGGTGCCGGGGTATTCGCGGCCGGCGAGTTCCTGGACGGCCTTCAGGGTGGGCAGGAGCAGGTCGGTGGTGCAGACGTTCTCGACGCCCTGGAGGATCGCGGCGAGGCGGTCGAGGCCGAGGCCGGTGTCGATGCTCTGCTGGGCGAGGTCGCCGAGGATCGGGAAGTTGCCCTTCTTGTCGCCTTCGCCGCGCTGGGACTGCATGAAGACGAGGTTCCAGATCTCCATGTAGCGCTCGCCGTCGACGGCGGGGCCGCCTTCGGGGCCGAAGGCGGGGCCACGGTCGTAGTGGAGTTCGGAGGAGGGTCCGCAGGGGCCGGGGACGCCCATGGACCAGAAGTTGTCGTCCATGCCCAGGCGTTGGATGCGCGAGGCGGGGACGCCGATCTTGCGCCAGAGCTGTTCGGCTTCGTCGTCGTCCTCGTAGACGGTGACCCAGAGCTGGTCCTTCTCCAAGTTGTAGCCCTGGGTGAGGAGTTCCCAGGCGTAGGCGATGGCGTCGGCCTTGAAGTAGTCGCCGAAGGAGAAGTTGCCGAGCATCTCGAAGAAGGTGGCGTGCCGGTTGGTGCGGCCGACGTTGTCGATGTCGGAGGTGCGGGCGCACTTCTGGAGGCTGGTGGCGCGCGGGTGCTCTGGGGTGACCTCGCCCAGGAAGTAGGGCTTGAACTGGTTCATGCCGGCGTTGGCCAGCAGCAGGGTCGGGTCGGAGGGGATGAGTGGACTGGACGGGACTTGGCGGTGACCGCGGTTGGTGAAGTAGTCCAGGAAGGTGGAGCGGATCTGCGTCGAGCGCATGGCGGTATGGCCCTCACGGAAGAGTCGTGGAGAGGTGGGGGGTGATCACACGCCGAGCCGGGCCGAGAACAGGGACTGAGAGGTTCTCAGTTCTCCAGCTCGACGCAGATAGCTCGCGCCCCCACGGTGTAGACCATGACTCCAGATCCGTTGCTCACAGGTGGTGCGGCCAGCACTGACAGAACGGTGTGCTGTGGCCGCACCACCAAGAGTAGCGGGTCCGGTGTCAAGATCGCTTGGCTTCTTCTGATCGCTGCCCGATGCCGACCAGAAGGAGCAGTGCGGCGGTGATGTCCAGCGAGTGGGGAAGGACGACGTCGGCGCCGGCCTGGGCGAGCGCCTCGGGGCCGGCGAAGCCCCAGCCCGCGCCGACGGCGATGACTCCGGCTGCGCGGGCGGCGTGCACGTCGGTCTCCAGGTCGCCGACGAAGACGGCTTCGCTGGGAGCGACGCCGAGCTGGTCGAGGGCGAGGAGCAGGCCGTCGGGGGCGGGCTTGGGTGTTGCGTCCTCGTAGCAGACGACGGTGTCGACCAGGGCGAGGATGTCGGGCGGCAGGAGCCAGGGAAGTCGGCGTCGGCTCCTCAGGGTGATGACGCCGGTTGCCACGCCGAAGGCCCGCAGTGCGGTGAGCGTCTCGCGGACGTACTGGAAGACCTGGCAGCTGAGGGTGGCGGTGGCCGTGGCGGCGTCCCAGCGGTCCTCGTTGATCTCGCCTTGCAGTCCCAAGTCGGCCATCACCCGCTGACGCGGGGTGCTCGCCGCGTGGGCGGGAAGGTCGGCAACGGTGACTCGGCGGCCGAGCGCGGAGGTCGCGAAGCCTGCCAGGGTTGCGAGTTGGGCACTGCGGCTGTCGACGAGAACGCCGTCGAGGTCGAAGAGCACGGCTCGCTTCACGTGCACTCACCCGCCCGTGGAGCCGGTAGGTCTGCCTCGGTGAGCAGGGCGTGCAGGGTGACGCGGTGGTCGGCCAGCATCATCCGGCCGCCGAGGGGGCGCTCCAGGACGCACAGGGCGTCGGTGACCGGCGCGCCGACCATCCGCAAGGTGCGTGCCATGGTGAGCAGTTGGCCACCCGAGCGGACAACGTCGTCGACGAGCACGGCACGTCGGCCGTCGACGGTGGCGCCCTCGATCTGGCGTCGTGAGCCGTAGCGCTTGGGCTGCCGCCGTAGGAAGACGGCGGGCAGGCCGGTGGCGGCGGACAGGGCGACGACGAGGGGGACGCCGCCCAGCTCGACGCCGGCCAGGACCTCGGCGCTGTCGGGGACGAGGGCTGCCATTGCCGTGGCGGTGTCGCGCAGCAGTGCGGGGTCGCTCGCGAGGCGGTACTCGTCGAAGTAGGAGTCGAGTTGAGAGCCGGTGGCGAGCTTGAACGGGGCGGTGACGCAGGCGGTTTCGGCGAGCCTGGCCGCGAGGCCGGCGGGCGCGGAGCTGGTGGTCATGCTCCTCCGATCGGGGCTGTGTCGATGGTGGCGAGTCGGGTGCGGAATGCGTCCGGTGACTCGATGGCACTCAAGAAGCCGAGGGATCGGGTCGGGGTCTCGAAGAGCCACTTCTCCTCGCGCAGAAAGGCGAGCAGCCGAAGGGCCGTGGGCCCGGTGACGAAGACCGGCACGGGCCGGATGGTGGTCGCGTAGTAGAGGGCGGCGGTCAGTTCGTGCAGGGTTCCGACGCCTCCGCCCATCGCGACGATCAGATCGGCGTGCTCCAGGTAGTAGTTGAGGCGGGCACCGAGGTCGGGCAGGTGCACCGAGATGGTGGCGTGCCGGTTGAACGCTCCCCACTCGTCGTGCTTGCCGAGCAGGGTGACCGCGGTGACGGTAGCGCCCTGGCCGCCGGCTCCGCGCGCGGCGGCCTCCATAAGTCCGTTGTAGCCGCCATGGAGGAGCGAGTACCCCGCCTGGGCCAGGGTCCGGCCGATGTCCTCGGCGAGCGCCTCTTCCTCGGCGGAGGCGGGGACGACGCCGCCGAAGAAGACGGCGGTGCGGCCCTCTCGGGCCCGGCTGGCGGCCGGGCCCGAGAGGTGGAGTGCGTTCACACCAGTTCCAGGTAGGTGCGGTAGGCGGCGACGGCCTCGCGCAGCCTGTCGAGTGCCTCCGGGCAGGCCCGGTCCACCAGGTCGAGGACACGCTCGATCGCGGCGTCGACGTCCCCGGCCAGCGGGATCGCCGGCCCGTTGATCGCCGCGTCCAGGTCGCCCAGGCAGGCCCGGCCGATCGGCGTGACGGCGATCTCCTCGCGCAGCTGGTACCAGCCCCAGTACCGGGAGTTGGGGGCGAGGGCGGTCTTGATGAGGTCCTTCGTGGCGGTGTGCAGCCGGTGCCACTCGGCGTACGCGACGAACCGCTGGCCGCGCTTGATGCGCTTGTGCAGCAGCACGGCCAGCACCAGGTGCTCGATCAGCAGCTCGGTGGAGGTACGCGGCCGGGCGAGGAACTCGGCGGTGAAGTGTTCGGCCACCGCGACAGCTTCCAGTCCGCTGGGAGCCGGCTGGCGGTCGAGGAGTGAGGCGGTGGCGACCGTCGCCCGCAGGTGCGGGATGCGCGAGGAGGGCGCGAGGTAGAGGTCGATCTGGTGCAGCCGGCCCTCGTACGGGATGAGGAAGACCGTCCCGACCCCGCCGAGGTCGGCGACGATCGTGTCGCGCCAGCCGGGCAGCAGCGCGCCGGCCTCGATGGACATCAGGTCGTCCAACGCGCTCACGAAGGCGGGCAGCTGGGCGTCGTCAATCCCGGCAACGAAGTCGACATCCGAGAGGCGGTCGGCGGTGCCGTGGGCCAGCGAGCCGCGGACCATCAGGTGGGTCACCGCCGGGGAGGCGGCGAGGATGTCGGCGAGCTTCGTCAGGAGGGGAAGCTGGGCCGGGCGGTTGGCCTGGGTGAGTTCGGCCAGGTGCAGGGCCGGAACCAGGGTGGGCATGCGCGTTCTCCCTTCGAGAGGTACGAGCAGGGCGGGATCAGTCCGTGAGGGCGAGGAGGTGCTTCTTGGCCGTCGTCCAGCGCGTCGCGGCCTCCATGTCGCCGAGCGAGGTGTGCAGTTCGGCGATCAGGTCGTAGACGGTGCCCTCGGGCAGGGCGTAGGCGTAGAAGAGCCGCAGCAGCATCCGCTCGGCCGCCTCGGTGTAGCCCAGGGCGGCCATTCCCCTTGCGGTCTCCAGCCGTTCGGCGAGGACCGCCGGGTCCGCGGTGGGCAGCGATTCGGCGGCCGTGGGGTGCAGGGCCGGGCGCCGCGCGAGCCGGTGGTAGGCGTCGTCGGCGTAGACGTCGGCGATGAGGTGGATGCGGTCGGGGCCGAGCAGGTTGCAGACCCCGTGGGCGTAGGTCGGCGTGAGCCGCCAGATCCGGCCCCCGGCCATGTGCACCTTCGTGCCGCCGGTGACCAGGAACGCGGAGGTGTTGGTGTGCAGGGGGATGTGCAGGCGGTGCCGCTCGACCTGTTCGAGTTCGTCGTAGTCGCGGTGCTCCCAGAGGAAGGCGTTGGCCTCCAAGCGGGCCAGGCGCACCCACATGTAGTTCAGGCCCAGTTCCGCCAGCAGCGCGGCTGTGGCCGGCATCTGCTCCAGCAGTTGGGTCGGCTGGGCGGCGCAGTCGCCGATCGTCACGTCGCCGGCGTCGCCGGAGGCGTTCATCAGCGAGGTCGTCCACCAGCCGCCGGACTGGTAGGCGCCGTATTCGGCCTTCCATGGAGCCTGGGTGGTCAGGGCCTCCTGGCGCACGCGTTCGAGCTGCGTGAAGTCCAGGGTGTCCAGCTGGGCGATCTGCCCGGTCAAGGTGCTGTCCATCAGTTCCCTCCCGTTGCCGGCCCTCCGAAGGGCGGCCGGTAAGCACGTGGTGCTGGATGGGTTCGCTCGGATGGTGCTGACCCGAGCTGATCTCACGCTTCGCTGTCGGGGATTCACGGAAAGCGAAGTGTCGTTCAGCATGGCGCCGGGTCGGGAGGCGTCGATACGACGCGGTTGCCGTCGCGGGGCCGCCGTCATTCCGGGCCGGTCCGGGGGCCTGCGTCATGGTGCGTCAGGACCGCCGTCATGGCTGCCGTCATCTCGGCAGCGCGACCGCCAAGGGGGTTTCCTGTCGACCGGCCGGGGCTATCGTCAGAACAGACGAACGGGGACCGGAGAGGACCTGATGTGGCTGAATCTCCCACGCTTTTAGGGTCTTGACGCTGCAGCGGCACTGGCAGGTCTACAAGACATTCCTGCTTCGGTTCGAAGAGGCTGCGAGTCGGCTCGCGTTGGATGAGAAGGACCCCTCGTTGGGTGGTCTGTCGGTCTCCAAGCGGCAGTTCGAGCGCTGGTACGGCGGTGCGGTGAAGACTCGACCGTATCCGGATCAGTGCCGGGTCCTGGAGGCCATGTTCGGCGTCGCTGTCGATCTTCTCCTCGCACCGGCGCCGGCCACTTCGCTTGCTGGCCCTGCGATCGGGTCCTCGCTCGTCATCCAACCGCCACGGCCGGTCTCTGTCCTCCTCCCACCTGAGCAGGCACAGGTTCTGCCTGCCGGTGGTCCGTTCAGCAGCGAGCCCCGCTTCGACGCGGGCACCACGGAATTAGAAAGGCAGGTCGCGATGGCGGCTCGTCGTGCGCTTCGTTTCACCGCGATGGCGGAAGGCAGCAGTGTCGGCCCGGAGACCCTGGGGCAGATCCATGACGAAGTGCGGCGGCTGACCGTCGCGTATCCCAAGCTGGCGCTGCCAACGCTGCTCGGCGACCTGGTCGAGGTGCAGGACCTCACCTTCCAGTTGCTGGAGCACGGCAGGGTGAAGCCCTTGCAGGCCCGCGAGTTGTACCTACTCGCCGGGATCACCTCGGGCATGCTCGCCAAAGCCAGCCACGACCTGGGCAACCCGAGCGCCGCGATGATGCAGGCCCGCACCGCCTTCGTGTGCGCCGACAACGCCGACCACCACGCGATGCGCGCCTGGGTCCGCTCCCTGCAGTCACTCATCTCCTACTGGGCCGGCCGCCCCTCCGAAGCCGCCGAGTACGCCGCCCTCGGACAGGCCGGGGCCCGCGATGTCCGGGGAACCACCAGCGTGTGGCTGGCCTGCCTCTCAGCACGCGCCAACGCCCTGCTCGGCAACGGCGAGGCCACCCGCGCCGCCATCCAGCGAGCCGAGGACGCCCGGGAGGTGGTCCAACTCGACGACCTCGACGGCTTCGGCGGCATCATGACCTTCCCAGCAGTCCGCCAGCTCTACTACGTCGCCGAGGCCACCGTGCACCTGGGCGAGGACCCCGTACTCGGTGAGACGCAGTCGGAGGCCGCTGTCAACGCCTACCGCACCGCATCCGAGGACGAGTGGGCCTTCGGTGACGAGGCCGGCGCCCAGAGCGACCTCGCGCTCGCCCGGATCGCCCGCGGAGAGGTCGACGGCGCCGCCGAGGCCGTCCGCCCGGTCCTCGACCTCCCCATCGCGCAGCGCAACTTCGGCATCATCGGCAGCGTCCAGCGCGTCCACGGCGCGCTGCACGCCGACAGCCGACGAGGCGGCGGCGCGACCGCCGGCCTGCGCGAGGAGATCGAAGCCTTCACCGCCACGCCGACCTCGGTCCTCATCCGATGACCACGCAGGTAGGCTCCGCAGCCATGACCCCAGTCCACCTGGGCGGCCCCCGCCTGGCACTGCGCGAAGTCGAACCGGAGGACACCAACGCCCTCCTGACCATCTACGGCGACCCCGAGGCCACCCGGCACCTCAGCTTCGAACCGAGAACGCCCGACCAGGTCCAGCTGATCGTCGACCGCTCCATCACCTCGGCCCAGGACAGCCCGCGCACCGAGTACTGCCTCGCCGTCACCCTGCTCGGCCAGCCGGAGTTGATCGGCTACGCCCGCCTCGCCACCGAGCCGCAGCAAGCGGCCACCATCGGCTTCGCCCTGCACCCGGCGAAGTGGGGGCAGGGGCTCGGCATCGAGACCGTCCACCTGCTGTGCGCGTTGGGCTTTAACTCCCTTGGGCTCCATCGCATCTGGGCCGCCCGTTCGCCCCTGAACGAGGCCTCGGCGCGGACCCTCCTGCGGGCCGGTATGACCGAGGACGGCCGGATCCGCGACCACGTCTTCGTCCGAGGCGCATGGCGGGACTCGATCACCTACTCGATCCTGGAGTACGAGTGGTCGCCGATCAGCGAGATGGGGGAGGCCGCGAAGGAAGGTGGGAGCGGGGCAGCCTCGGGCGCCGCGCAGGTTCCCCTCGTCGACTTGCCCGATGGTGGAAGCTGACCGGGGGAGAGTCTGTGGCTATGGACTTGGAAGCGCCGCACTGGGTCATTCCTGGGGTCGCCGACTTCGCCCGGGGTGGGCTGCCCGCCCCGGCGGCCACCGACGACGGCAGCCGGTGGGTCGATGGCTTCTGCTGGCTCTACTGCGGACAGCGGTGGACCCGCGTGCTGTGGATCGGTCCGGCGAGCGTCGCGGGCGCCCAGGCGGCCATGTTCTCGTGCGGGCCCTGCATCGAGGAGCTTCACGAGCGGGTCTGGCAGTCGATCCTCCTCAGCGATGCACCGGCACGTCCCACGTCGTCGGTGGAGCCGGGCGAGGTCGGTGTGGTCGACGGTCGCCGTGTTGGACGTCATCGGGGCCAGCGCAGGTTGCTGCGACGGCCGTAGGCTGCGCGAGCAGCGGCGGGGCCGCCACCGTGAGGTGGTGGCCCCGCCGGCAGTTGGGCTTAGTTCCAGGTGGCGCCGGCGAGCAGTCCGTCGTAGCCGAGGCTGGTCATGGCGGTGTTGAAGTCGTCCCACTCGCGGTCGGGCTCGGTGTAGTGCTGGTCGCAGTCGGCGCGGGTGAGGTCGGGTTCGTTCCACTCGTGCGCGCAGCGGCAGCGGACGAAGACGTGGGCGCGGACGTTCAGGAGGAGCCAGCCGCGGCGGGCTCCGCAGCGGTCGCAGGTGATGGTGATGCCGCGCGGGTTGAGCTCGTCGGGGTGGGGGACGGCTCGGATGACGGGCTGGCCGGGGAGCGGCTCGGGGCGGTCGGCGGGGTCGTAGTCGGTCATGGGCGCCCTCCTGGTCGGGTGATCGTTGGAACACACACAAGACGCCGGCGGTCGGGGAAGTTCCCGATCGCGGAAGACGACACCGAACCGACATCACTCGCCCGCCGCCCGCCGCGAGGGCCGCTCACCTGGTGGTGAACGGCCCTGCTGGTGTTGCGAGTTCTACCGGCGGTGCTGCTGTCGGATGTCCGCCGGGGCGGCGGGTAGTGGCGTGACGGGAGGGGTGTGCTGCTGGGCGGGGATGGCCGTGGCGGCGGGGGATCGGCGGCGGGCGGCTTCGGCGGTGCGGTTGGGTGCAGGGTTGCGGCTGGTGTGCTGGATGCGGCTGATGAGGACCTTGGCGGGTAGGCGGGCGGTGGTCAGTTCACGCTGGGCGGCGGCGTCGGCGAGAAGACCGTAGGGCTTGTGGCCGCCGGCTTCGGCGTCGGCGAGGACGGTGGCGAGGGCGGGCCAGTTGGGGTCGGCGAGGATCCGTGTCGCGTGCTCGGGGACGGCGGAGCGGACGTCGTTCGCGAGGGTGTTGCGGACTTGTTCCTTGGGTTGGCGGTGGGTGAGGGCGGCGAGCTGCGGTGCTGCGGCGTGGTCGTAGGCGGTCTGCAGGTGCTGGACGGCCTGGTGGGCTGCTTCGGCCTGCTGGTGGTGGCCTCGGTTCTGGTGCCAGCGTCCGGCGAGGATCGCGGTCCAGACGAGGGTGGCGAGCAGGACTGCGAGGGCGCTGCCGTCCTTGCCGTCTGCGGCGTGGATGATGTCGCGGGCGGCATGGCGCAGGCCGACTGCGGCGCGGTGGTCGGCGTGGATCTGGGAGCGCTGGGCGCGGGCGAACGTCTTGGTGGCGGCTCGTAGTTCGGCGCGCAGTTCGGCGGGCGCGGTCTGGGAGGTGGCCTCGATCAGTTCGCCCAGGGCGGTGATTTGGGCCTGCGCGAGCGCGCCGTCATCGTCGCCGCTGCCGCTCTGGTGGCTGTCGGCGAGGTTGGCGTGGAGGGTGTCGAGGGCGTCGGTGGCGCGTGTCCAGGGGGTGCCGGGCCGGTTGCGGCGGGCGGTGGGGTGCTCCTCGGGCTGGCCGTCTTCGAGTTGCGCCTTCAGCTGGGGAAAGGACAGGTCGGGGGCGATCTTGCTGCCGGGGATGTAGTTCGGCTGTCCGTCCTTCTTCAGATCGCCGGGGCGGGCGGCCGAGTAGCCCGCCAGGTCGCCGGAGGGCAGGCTGCGGAGCTTGACCTCGATGCCTTCGGCCTGGAGGTAGGCGAACAGTTCCTCGATGTCGGCGGCGTGGGGGATGGCGGCGCGGATGCGCTCGTCGAGCCATTCGCGGGCGGGCTGCTGCCAGCCGAGGCGTTTGGCTTTGTGCATCTCGCCCTGGGTCGGCCGCTTGGCGGCGGTGCCGTCGCCGGTGCCGAGCTGGCGCAGGCCGTAGTTCCTTTCGATCTCGCGGCACTCGGCTCCGGCGCGCTCGCCGCTCTTGTGGAGCTTGGGGCGGCGGCCGTCCTCGCGGACGGTGGTGGCGAGGATGTGGATGTGGTCGTCCGCGTGGCGCACGGCGATCCAGCGGCAGGCGAGGTCGTCGCCTTCGGGGGCGATGCCGGCGGCGCGGACGATGCGCTCGGCGATCTCGCCCCACTCGGCGTCGGAGAGGTAGCGGTCCTCGGGTGCGGCGCGCACGGGGCAGTGCCAGACGTGGTCGGTGATCTTCTGGCCGAGTTCGCTGTTGCGCAGGCGTACGGGCTCGTCGAGGTAGCGGGCGAGCTGGGTGAGGGTGGCGTGCTGGTCGCGGCCGGGGTCGGGAACGGCGAGCATGGCGAAGCCGGCCACGATGTGCGGGTCGAGGTGCTCGTCTTGGCGTCCGGGCCCGTACAGGTAGGCGAGCAGTCCGCGGGTTTTGGAGCCGGGGTCCTTGATCGCTGCGATCACAGGTGGTCAGGCCTCCTCGACGTTGGCGGACGGGCGCAGGGCTTCGGCGATCTGCGTCAGCAGGGCGCGCAGTTCGTCGAGCTGTTCGCGGAAGTCGGGGTGGGGCTGGTAGGCGCCGTTGAAGGCGCGGGCGATCTGGTTGACGTTGTGGCCGATCTTGTTGAGGTGGCGCAGGACGCGGGCACGGAAGACGTGGGTCTGGCGGCGTTCTTCCGCGAGCGGCAGGTCGACGAAGAACTGGCCGTCGATGAACGCCAGGGTCACGTCCGCGGCGATCCCGGACGTGCCCCAGTAGCCGTGGGCCGCTGCTGCGGTGTGCAGGCGCTCCAGTTCCTCTGGCGTGAAGCGCAGTGGGCCGACACGCTCGGTGCGTTTGGTGCCGGTGAAGCGGCGCAGCGCCGGCTGGACGCTCTGCAGGACAGGTTCACGGACTTCGGCGCTGTCGTTGCTGCTGGTGCTGTCGTCGGCGTCGCTGGCGCGGACGGCGGCGAGGACGTCGTGCTGGAGGGCTTGAAGCTTGTCCGGGTCGGGGCCGCCCTCGGCCCTGACCTCCTGGCCCGGCGCGCCCTCGCGCTGGGCCTCCTCCGCCACCCCTGGGGCGGAGGATCCCCGAGTCCGGCCGCGAGTCGGACTCGGGGGACTACTGGCTCCGCCAGGTGCTCGATTACCGAACGCCAGCCGCCAAAGGGCCTTCAGTGTATGGGACTTCGGAAGCTCGTCGGAGCCTTCGTCGGTTCGGTCGGGGGTCTGCTGGTCCTGGGTCACGGCTTGGCTCCCATCAGAGCGGACGGTGGGCGGGACAGGTCGTGGCCTGCTCGCGTGGTGTGCGGGCGATGATCCGGGCGGCAGGCGGTTTGGCTATGCCGGGATCGCGGTGTAGAAGGCGGCGGACCTGTGTTCGCGGATGTCGGTTGACAGCGCGTCGGAAATCCGCGACCGGACCGTCCGGCGAAGCGGAGCCGCCTGCCCGGTCCGGACGGATCGGCGAGCAGGCGGCTTGGCGGACTGGTTGGGCGGTCAGTCGACGGCCGGATGCGCGAGAGCCCGTTCGTGCTGAGGACCGTCCTGCTCGGCGCGCAGGAGCTTCATCAGCTTCGTGAAGCGCTCGCTGCTGATCGGGAGGCCAGCCTCGCGGAGGGCCTCCTTGACGACGGCCACGCTGACGCCGTCCTCGGCGACGGCCGGACGCGCGACCGCCAGAAGCTCGTCCATGCTCGCGCTCGGCGGACGTCCGGTGCGCTTACGCGGCGTGGCGGGCTCGTGGTCCGCGCTCGGGGTGTCGGCGGCGGCGGCCGACGGCTCAGCCAGGTTGTCATCGCTGGCTTGCACGAGCTCCGGCTGCGGCTCGGTGTCATGTTCGGGTGGTGGGGCCTCGCTGCTGGTGGGCGGCTGAGCCTGCTGGGGCCCTGCTTCGGGCTCGGTCCCGAGTTCGGTTGGCGGGAGGTCGGTGGTGGGCGTCTGGGCCGAGGGGCTCTGGTCCGCCGAGTCCGTGATGGCAGGGGTTGGGTGGTGGAGGTGGCGGAGGAGGGTGGGGCCGACGGTTCCCCACCCGAGGAGGAGGGCGGGAGCGACGGTGTCGAGAGCGGCTCGCCCGTAGTGCTCGGCGAGGAGCGGTTCGGCGCAGTTGAGGACGAGGGTCAGCAGGCCGCACAAGAGCATCAGGTGGTCGGCGGAGCGCAGGTGGAGGGGGTCGGTGCCGGTGGTGACGAGGTGGTGCCGGGCGACCATGAGGCCGACCACGGAGAGGTCGACCATGGGGGCGATCAGCGGGGCGACGGGGTGCGAGACACCGAGGCGCAGGGCTAGGGCCCAGACGTTGCCGAAGGAGAAGGTGAAGGCGAGGGCGGCGATGACGGCCATCACGGTGGTGATGGTGGTGCGGGCGAAGGCACCGGAGCCGGTTGGGCGGGTGGCCGGCGAGGTGGTGGGCATGCGGGCGGGGTCCTTGGGGTGGAGGGGATGCTGTGGGATCCGTCTTTGCCGTCTTGGCCGTTGCATCCGCAGGTCAGGGCGGGTACGGCAGGGCGGGCTCGGGTGGCCGGTGGCGTCTTGGATGCGGGCTGCTGCCGTTCGGGTACGGAGACGCTGCCGTCTTGGGACGGTGATCCGTCTTGGCGGCAGGCCGTCTGACCTGCGCTGTTACGGCAGGGACGGCTGGGACGGCACGAGACGGATGTGGGTGCCGTCCCGGCCCGGCCTGCCGTCGGCGCGGTGGTGCGCGCGGTGGCAGGCCGGTGGCGGTGTCGGCTCACGTGCCGTCTTGGACGTGGTTGCCGTCTTGCCCGCAGGTGCTGTGACCTGCGCTGTTACGGCAGGGACGGCAGGGACGGCAGGGACGGCAACCTCGGGATGGCGGTCAGCCTCTGCTGCCCGTGCCCGTGCCCGTGCCCGAGCCGGTGCTGGGGGCGAGGGGGTGGACGGTGGGGCAGTAGCGTCGCCAGGCGTCGGCGTACTTGTGGCGCAAGTAGCCCTTGCGCTGGGTGCCGTCGCCGATGCGCACGTTGCCCGAGGAGATGCCGAACTCGCGGAGCATCGTGCTGAGGCCGCGCGGGGTCAGGCCGCCTCGGCCGGACTCGGCCCAGGGGGCTTCGGGGTCGCCGTTGAGCGTGAACAGCAGTTGGTCGGTGGTGATGCTGTCCGGGTCGCCGGCGGCGTGGAAGATCCGTCGGATGTCGGCGAGGATCCTGGCGCCGCTCGGGTTCTCCTCCTCCGTCTCGGCCTCGGAGGCGACCATGCGGGAGCACGCCTGGCGGGCCCGGCGGGGCCAGGGGCCGCCCGCGAGGTCGGCGATGATCACCAAGGGTTCCCAGGTGTCGGCGGCGCGGTCCTCGACCGGCATGGCCGGCTCCAGGTGCAGGGCCTGGTCGGTGAGGGGCTTGGTCCAGAGGGCGATCTTGGCACGGATCTCGTGCAGGGCGGGGCTGTCGCGCTTGGTGCGGTACGGGGCGACCTTCTCGCCCTCGGCCCGGCGGCGCATGCGGATCACGATGGAGCGGTCCATGATCGTGTCGGGGAGGTCGCCGATGCCGGCGATGGCCGCCATGGCGAAGGTGTGGAAGCGGTGCGGGGTGTGGTCGTTGCCGACCACGCGCAGCACGTAGCGGTCGCGCTGGTGCCCGGCGTTGAGCAGGCCGCGCATCTCCTCGTTCTTCTCCGCCATCTTCGGGCTGCCGAAGATCGTGTCGGCCTCGTCCACCAGGAGCGTGGGCGGCTCCTCGGTGATTGAGCGGAAGACCGCCGCCGGGGTCGAGTTAACCGTCAGGACCGGCTGGTGCACCGTCTCGGCGAGGACGTCGAGCAGGCGGGACTTGCCGCAGCGCTTCGCGGGCCCGACCACCGCCAGACGCGGGGCGTGCTGCCACGAGGGCTGCAGGTGGGTCGCTGCCACCCAGAGCGTGGCGGCGTCCAGAGCCTCGTCGGACGGGAGGATCACGAACCTGGCGATCAGGGCCTTCAGCTCCGCGAGGACCTCGGCGCCCCCGGTTGCCGGAGTGTCCGGCATGTCGTCGTAGCCGGTCGGCCCGGCGGGCTCGTCCGGTGCGGCGTCCTGCGGCTGTCCACAGGGTGTGGACGCGGCGGCCTGCTGAGCGGGCAGGTAGGTGCCCGGCTTGCCGGCCTTCGCCACGGGCGGCCAGCCCGAGGCCGACTGTGGGGTGCTGGGGGCTGCGGGGGTGGGGCGCGAGGCAGTACTCTCGGTCATGGCGATTCCTCACTCGGCGGCTCCGGGGGGCAACCCGGTCCGCCGTAGTTCGACTGTCCTGGGATGGGCGGTGGCGAGGTTTCCGATCAGCCCCCGGTGTTCGTAGCGCCGGGGGCTTCGCGTTTCTCTCGGGATACTCGAGGCTGCTGCTCGGCCCGGTGCAACCTCCTTCGGGTTGGGATCTTCATGCTGACATGGGCAGTATAAGCACTCTCGCGACGTTGCAGTCAAGCTGTCAGAGCATTCTGGTTCCATGCTGCATCAGCATTTTGCCTGGCGGGTGACTGTGTGTGGATCTCGTGAAGGATTGCTCAAGCGCTTGGCGAATGGCAGGAGCATGCTGCTACCTTCTTTACGTGGGCGAGTCGCGCCCACGTGCAATCGAAGGGAGGTTGGTATGGTCAACCCCATGGTGCATCGCTTTAAGCCCCTGGAGGGCGAGGCCCTGGTGGCCCACAACCTGAAGGTCCTACGGAAGGCCGCCCGCCTCTCCCAGGAGGACGTCGCCGAGCGCATGACCCGGCTCGGCTTCAAGCTCCACCAGACCCAGATCGCCAAGATCGAGAACGGCACCCGCCCGGTGCGGTTCGACGAGGTGATCGGTCTGGCCAAGGCGCTCAGTGTCCCGGCCGCCAACTTCATGACGGAGGCCGTCGCCGGCCCTGACGAGCCGACCTACGAGCTGCAGGAAGCGGGCTTCCGCGTCCAGGCGGCCGAGCAGGAGTGGAGAACCGCCCACGACATCGAGCAGGGCGCCAAGGCCCGGCTCGACGAGGCGGAGCGCGAGTACGACGAGATCGCCGAGCGCCTGGAGGCCCAAGGCATCGCCGTCGACACCGGCGACACCGTCGTGTCGTACCCGGCTCCCAACTCACCCTGGGATCCGCTCCGCAAGGCCCCGGGTGCCGGCCGGTAAGCCCGCACGTTCTACCTCCTCGGGCTGCGACGACTTCGTGCGCCCATCGTCGCCTGGCGCCCGGCCGTTTTCCTAAAAGGTCGGCCTCCGGCCCGTTTTTTGGAAAACGGCCGGGACTGCTCCTACGGTGCTGCTCCGTTGCCCTGAGCACACCGCACTCCCGCTGCCCGACCCCCGGCGCTACGAACGCCGAGGGCCGACAAGCGGGTTCACTTCGCCCACCGCCCATCCCACCAGTCGCCACAGTGGCGCGTTGCCCACGCGCCGCCGGGAGGAATACCTATGCCTGAAACGCCCCTGTCCCTTGCGCGCCTGGCTGGCGCGCTCGACCTCACCGAGCACCAGCTTCTCAGCCTTGTCGCCAGCGCTGGCCCGCAGGTGCCGGACCCGACGCTCATCGCCCTCACCGTCGAGGAAGCTGCCCGCCGGCTCGGTGTCGGCCGCACGACGATGTACGCCCTCGTCGCCTCCGGCGAGATCCCCTCCGTGACGATCGGACGCCTCCGCCGGGTGCCCGCCGAGGCTCTCAAGGCGTACATGGCCGCCCGCGTGCAGGCCGCCGACACGACCGTCGCGCTCGCGGCCTGAGGGGGATCACATGACGAAGTCTCGACAGCCCAACGGCGCTTCCTCGATCTTCCTCGGCAAGGACGGCTACTGGCACGGCTACGTGACCGTCGGCATCAAGGACGACGGCAAGCCCGACCGACGCCACGTCATGCGCAAGCGCCGCGCCGATGCCACCAAGGCCGTACGCGACCTGGAGAAGAAGCGCGACTCCGGCGCCGTCGCCAAGGCCGGGCAGACCTGGACCGTCAAGACCTGGCTGACCCACTGGGTGGAGAACATCGCCGCGCCGCACGTCGGTGAGAACACCATCGACGGCTACCGCGTCGCGGTCTACCACCACCTCATCCCCGGCATCGGCGCACACCGCCTCGCCAAACTGGAGCCCGAGCACCTGGAGCGCTTCTACCAGAAGATGCGGAAGGCCGGCAGCGCCGCCGGTACCGCGCACCAGGTCCACCGCACCGTTCGCACTGCACTGAACGAGGCGGTCCGCCGAGGGCACCTCACCGTCAACCCGGCCTCCATCGCCAAGGCCCCGCGCCTCGAAGAGGAGGAAGTCGAGCCCTACACGGTCGAGGAGGTGCAGCAGCTCCTCGACCTGGCCAACAAGACGCGGCACCCTGCCCGTTGGGTCATATCGCTGGCGCTCGGCCTGCGCCAGGGCGAGGTCCTCGGCCTCAAGTGGACCGACGTCGACTTCGAGTTGCGCGTCCTGACGGTCCACCGGAACCGGCTGCGGCCCCGCTACGAGCACGGCTGCGGCGACCGCTGCGGGCGCAAGCCCGGCTACTGCCCGCAGAAGGTCAACATCCGGCGAGAGACCAAGGACACCAAGTCCCGCGCTGGACGCCGTCCGATCGGCATCCCGGACCCGCTGCTGACTCTCCTGCTCCAGCATCGGCGCGAGCAGGAGCGCGAGCGGCGGATCGCCGCCGACCTCTGGGTGGAGAAGGGGTACGTCTTCGCCTCGCCGGCCGGCGAGCCCCTCAACCCGAACACCGACCACCACGAGTGGAAGGACCTCCTCAAGGCGGCGGGCATCCGCGCGGGGCGGCTCCATGACGCCCGCCACACGGCGGCCACCGTCCTGCTGATCCTCGGCGTCCCGGACACGATCGTCGACGCGATCATGGGCTGGGAACCCGGCAAGTCCGCCCGCATGCGCCGCCGGTACCAGCACCTCACCAACCGGGTGCTCACCGACACGGCCGACAAGATCGGCGGCTTGCTTTGGCCGACGCCCGAGGAGTCGCCCGCCGCCTGATCGGGCCAACTGCAACTAAAACTGCAACTGGCCCACGACGAAGGCCCCGACCGCTGAGCGGTCGGGGCCTTCAACTGCCCTGGCGGGCAAAGGCGGAGGATACGAGATTCGAACTCGTGAGGGGTTGCCCCCAACACGCTTTCCAAGCGTGCGCCCTAGGCCACTAGGCGAATCCTCCGTGGGAGAGCTTACTAGACGTTTGGGGGTGCTCGCGCACCTGATCAGGAGGAGGGGGTGGGGCGTCGTGAGAGGGGTCGGGGATCCGGTACGCTGTTCCACAGCCCCTCGTGTGGCGCTATCTCGCTGAACCCCCCAGGGCCGGAAGGCAGCAAGGGTAAGTGGGCTCTGGCGGGTGCACGGGGGGTCCTGTCGTTTCCAGGGGCCCCCGCTTGTCAGTGGGGACCGTTAGGGTCAGTGACGTGTCGCTCGCTCTCTATCGCCGCTATCGTCCCGAGACCTTCGCCGAGGTCATCGGTCAGGAGCACGTCACCGGTCCGCTCCAGCAGGCGTTGCGCAACAACCGGGTCAATCACGCATATCTGTTCAGCGGTCCGCGCGGCTGCGGCAAGACGACCAGTGCCCGCATCCTCGCCCGCTGCCTCAACTGTGAGCAGGGTCCGACGCCCACGCCGTGCGGCGAGTGCCAGTCCTGTACGGATCTGGCGCGCGGCGGGCCGGGGTCCATCGACGTCATCGAGATCGACGCCGCCTCGCACGGTGGCGTCGACGACACCCGTGACCTGCGGGAGAAGGCGTTCTTCGCGCCTGCCAGCAGTCGTTACAAGATCTACATCATCGACGAGGCCCACATGGTCTCGACGGCCGGCTTCAACGCCCTGCTGAAGGTCGTCGAGGAGCCGCCGGAGCATCTCAAGTTCATCTTTGCGACCACCGAGCCCGAGAAGGTCATCGGGACGATCCGCTCCCGTACGCACCACTACCCCTTCCGGCTGGTGCCGCCGGGCACCCTGCGGGACTACCTGGCGCAGGTGTGCGGGCGCGAGGAGATCCAGGTCGAGGACTCTGTCTACCCGCTGGTGGTGCGCGCGGGGGCCGGGTCGGTGCGTGACTCGATGTCGGTGATGGACCAGCTCCTCGCCGGATCGGACGCGGGCGGTGTGACATACGCCATGGCGACCGCGCTGCTCGGCTACACCGACGCGGGCCTGTTGGACGAGGTCACCGACGCCTTCGCCGTGCAGGACGGCGCGGCGGTCTTCGGCATGGTCGACCGGGTGATCGAGGGCGGCCATGATCCGCGCCGCTTCGTGGCGGACCTGCTGGAGCGGCTGCGCGATCTCGTCATCCTCTCCGCCGTTCCGGACGCCGGTGAGAAGGGGCTGATCGACGCCCCGGCCGACCGGATCGCGTTGATGGAGCAGCAGGCCGCCCTTTTTGGTGCGGCGGAGCTCAGCCGGGCCGCCGACATCGTCAACACCGGCCTGACGGAGATGCGCGGGGCGACCTCGCCCCGGCTGCAGCTGGAGCTGATCTGTGCCCGGGTGATGCTGCCCGGCGCGTACGACGACACGCGGTCGGTGCAGGCCCGGCTGGACAAGCTGGAGCGGCGCGCGGCCTTCGGCGGGCCGGTCGCGGGGGCCGGGCCGGTGGCGGGAGCCGGACCGGTCGGGGGAGCGGAGCCGGTCGTCGGGGCAGCACCGGCGCCGGTGGCCGCAGTGCCGGCGACGCCTGCGCCGATGGCTCCCGCGCCGGCCGTTGCGGCGGTGCAGGCTCCGGCGCCCCGGGCGGCGGCGCAGCCGGCGCAGTCCGTCGGCGCGCAGGCTCCCGGCTCGGGGGCCTGGCCGGTGACACCCAGCTTCAGCGCCCAGCAGCAGGCTGCGCCGCCTGCTGCCGTCGCTCAGCCACAGGCCCAGGCCCAACAGCAGGCCCAGGCCCAGCAGGCCCAGGCGCAACAGGTCCAGCAGGCCCGGCCTCAGCAGCAGGCGCAGCCGCCGCAGC
Organism: Streptacidiphilus sp. PB12-B1b; assembly: GCF_014084125.1. Classification (NCBI taxonomy): domain Bacteria; kingdom Bacillati; phylum Actinomycetota; class Actinomycetes; order Kitasatosporales; family Streptomycetaceae; genus Streptacidiphilus; species Streptacidiphilus sp. PB12-B1b. Next base: position 269,093 of record NZ_CP048405.1, read on the forward strand.
CGCAGGCAGCGGCGGGGGCGCAGGGCAGTGTGGGCGATGTCCGGAACCAGTGGCCGCAGATCCTGGAGGCGGTGAAGGGACGCCGCCGCGTCACCTGGATGCTGGTGCAGCAGGCGCAGGTTGCCGCGTTCGACGGCACGACGCTGCAGATCTCCTTCGAGCATGCGGGCACCCGCGACGGCTTCGTCAACGGCGGCCATGACGAGATCCTGCGCCTGGCGCTGCAGGACGCCCTCGGTGTCAGCTGGAAGATCGACTGCATCGTCGATCCCTCCGGCGGAGCGGGCGGCGGTGGTGCCGGGGGCGGCTTCGGCAGTAGTGGCAATGGCGGCAGTGGCAATGGCGGTGGTGGCGCGAGCGGGTTCGGCGGGGGTGGAGGTGCTCCTGGCGGCGGGTTCGGGGGCTTCGGTGCGGACCGTGGTCCGGGCGGGCCCGGGCCGGCTGCGCCGCAACCGCCGCAGTCCTTCGCTCCGACGGCCGTCGCGCCGGTCGCGTCCGTAGCTGCGCCCGTGTCGTCGTCCCCGGTCGCCGAGGCGCCGGCGCCGACGGTTGCGGCGCAGCCGGTGTCGCGGCCGGTGCCCACTCCGCCGCCCCCGGTGCCCGACCTGCCGCCACCGCCGATGCCGGACTCCCCGGACGACGAGTTCCCGGACGACGAGGATCCCGGGTACGGGATGGGGTCGATCTCGGGCCAGGAGCTGATCATGCGGGAGTTGGGCGCCACGGTGATCGAGGAGATCGAACACGGCCGCTAGCCGTCGTCGGCGGGCGGAAGCGGCGTCCTGCGGCCGTGCGGCGGCGGGTTGTCGTGGAAGCCGGGGGCAGGCCAGGGGGCGGTTCGCGGGACTGGGCCGTCGCGGGCCACGTAGGCTCGCACCGTACGTGCGGCCGCGAACGGTTGCGGTGCGCGCGGTCGGTTCACAAGGTCAGGAGTGGTTCATGTTTCCCGGTGGCGGACAGCCCGACATGCAGGCCCTGCTCCAGCAGGCGCAGCAGATGCAGCAGCAACTCGCGCATGCGCAGGAGGAGCTGGCGGCGGCGACCGTGGACGGGTCGGCCGGTGGCGGCCTGGTCCGGGCCACGGTCAGCGGTGCGGGCGAGCTGAAGGCCCTGGTGATCGACCCGAAGGCGGTCGACCCCGAGGACACCGAGACCCTCGCCGATCTGGTGCTGGCCGCTGTCCGGGACGCCAACGGCGCGGCGCAGCGGCTGGCGGCCGAGCGCCTCGGCCCGCTGGCGCAGGGGCTTGGCGGCGGCGGAATCCCCGGCCTTCCGTTCTGACGCAGGGCGCAGGGCGCAGGGCCCAGGGCGCGAAACGCGGGACGCACGCGGGGCAGGGCGGGTTCGGCGGTTGACCGGCGAGGCCCGGGACGCTGTCCCGGGCGAAGCCGACGGGCTACCGTGGGCGGGGGCGCTACCGTGGGCGTGAGCGGCGGCGGACGCTGGTGCCCGGCTGCGGTGCCGGGCTTCGGCGCTGGGCCGGACGCAGTGCGGCGAGCAAGCGGTCCTCCGCCGGGCCACACCGGACCGGGGTCGGCCCCGCCGCGCGGGCCTGCGACCCTGCGGCCTGGCCGCGCAGTGCCCAGCCAGGCCCGGACGGAGCGCTCGTGCGCGAGGGGTGGGCGTTTCTGTTTACTTCTTCGCAGTCCCGAAGACTTCCGCGCGCCCCCTCGCACGACCACTCTTGGTGTGTCGCACGGGTGTGTAGACCGCCGGGGCCAGAGGATGATGGCTCCCAGCACGTGTTATCCAGATGTCCGGCCGAGCAGCCGGACGGCAGCAGTACCGACAGCGGAAGGGCAGGACGAGCAGCGTGTACGAGGGCGTGGTCCAGGACCTCATCGACGAGTTGGGCAGGTTGCCCGGCGTCGGCCCCAAGAGCGCGCAGCGGATCGCCTTCCACATCCTGCAGTCGGATCCGGTGGATGTCCGCCGGCTGGCGCACGCCCTCAACGAGGTCAAGGAGAAGGTACGTTTCTGCGTGGTCTGCGGGAACGTCTCCGAGTCCGAGCGCTGCCGGGTGTGCCTGGATCAGCGCCGCGACCTCTCGGTGATCTGCGTGGTCGAGGAGCCCAAGGACGTCGTCGCGGTCGAGCGGACCCGCGAGTTCCGGGGCCGCTACCACGTCCTCGGCGGGGCCATCAGCCCGATCGAGGGCGTCGGGCCGGACGACCTGCGGATCAGGGAGCTGATGGCCAGGCTCGCCGACGGTGTGGTGACCGAACTGATCCTGGCCACCGATCCCAACCTTGAGGGTGAGGCGACTGCCACCTACCTGGCACGCCTGCTCAAGCCCATGGGCCTGAAAGTGACCCGTCTGGCCAGCGGCCTGCCGGTCGGGGGAGACCTGGAGTACGCCGACGAGGTCACCCTCGGACGGGCCTTCGAAGGGAGACGACTTCTCGATGTCTGACGCCACTACCACCACGACCACGCGCGCCCGCCAGCCGGAACCGGGGTCGGGAGCGGAGCCCGGGCACGCGGCGGAGCCGGACGAGTTCGCCGTGCAGATCGCGGACTCCGTGGACAGTTTCGTCCTCGCCGTCCACGAGGTCGCCAAGGGCGACGAGCCCGGCAGCGCCATCTCCCTGCTGCTGCTGGAGGTGTCGCAGCTGCTGCTGGCCGGTGGCCGCCTCGGCGCGATCGAGGACGTCCTGCCGGAGGACCGCTACGAGCCGGACACCGGCCCGGACGTGGACGAGTCCGACCTGCGCCAGTGCCTGGCCGAGCTGCTCGCGCCGATCGACGTCTACCACGAGGTGTTCGACCCGTACGGCATCCCGGACAAGCCGGTCGCCTGCCGGATCTCCGACGACATCGCCGGGGTGGTCGCCGACCTGCAGCACGGGCTGGTGCACTACCGCGAGGGCCGGATCTCCGAGGCGCTGTGGTGGTGGCAGTTTTCCTACCTGGCCAACTGGGGCTCGACCACGACGTCCGTGCTGCGCGCCCTGCACTCGCTGGTGGCGCACGTCCGCCTGGACAGCCCGATCGGCGCGGCGGTCGAAGGCGCCGACACCGACGACGACGGCCTCACCGACGAGCAGCTGGGACAGCAGGCGGGCGAGCTGATGGCCGCCGAGCTGGGCGTCCACAGCCAGGAGCCGACCAGCTAGCAGCGGCCCACGAGGCGGCCTGTGAAGCCGGCGTACGGCGGCGGCACGCGAGGCGCGGGCGTCTCGACGGTTGAGCCGACGGTCTCATCATGCGGATGACGCTGGGCGCGGGGGCCCCGGTCGATAGACTGGGCCCCGCGCACGCCCTGTGAGGCTGCGCGGCCTGAACCACCGCAGTACCGGGAGACCGGAAGATACGAGGAGCGCACGTGGGCCTTGTCGTGCAGAAGTACGGCGGCTCCTCCGTCGCCGATGCCGAGGGCATCAAGCGCGTCGCCAGGCGAATCGTCGACACCAAGAAGGCGGGCCATGAGGTCGTCGTCGTGGTGTCCGCGATGGGCGACACGACGGACGAGCTCATCGACCTCGCAGAGCAGGTGTCACCCTTCCCCGCCGGACGCGAACTGGACATGCTGCTGACCTCCGGCGAGCGCATCTCCATGGCGCTGCTGGCCATGGCGATCAAATCCCTGGGCCACGAGGCCCAGTCCTTCACCGGCAGCCAGGCCGGGGTCATCACCGACTCCGTCCACAACAAGGCCCGCATCATCGATGTGACGCCGGGTCGGATCCGTACCGCGCTCGACGGCGGCAACATCGCCATCGTGGCCGGCTTCCAGGGCGTCTCCCAGGACAGCAAGGACATCACCACGCTGGGCCGGGGCGGGTCGGACACCACCGCGGTGGCGCTGGCGGCGGCGCTCGACGCCGAGTGCTGCGAGATCTACACCGACGTCGACGGCGTCTTCACCGCCGACCCGCGCGTGGTGAAGAAGGCCCGCAAGATCAACGAGATCGGCTACGAGGACATGCTGGAGCTGGCCTCGTCCGGCTCCAAGGTGCTGCTCGCCCGCTGCGTCGAGTACGCCCGCCGCTACAACATGCCCATCCACGTACGGTCGTCCTTCTCCGGACATGTCGGTACCTGGGTCCGTAACCAGCCCGAAGGGGGCGAAATGGAGCACGCCATCATCTCCGGGGTCGCCCACGACACGTCGGAGGCCAAGGTCACCGTCGTCGGAGTGCCCGACAAGCCCGGTGAGGCGGCCCGGATCTTCCGCGCCGTCGCCGATGCCGAGATCAACATCGACATGGTGGTGCAGAACGTCTCCGCCGCGTCGACCGGTCTGACCGACATCACCTTCACCGTGCCCAAGGCCGAGGGCCGCAAGGCCATCGAGGCGTTGGAGCGGGTGCAGGAGGGGATCGGCTTCACCTCACTCCGCTACGACGACGAGATCGGCAAGATCTCGCTGGTCGGGGCCGGTATGCGGTCCAACCCCGGGGTGACCGCGGCGTTCTTCGAGGCGCTGTCCGGCGCGAGCGTCAACATCGAGCTGATCTCCACCTCGGAGATCCGGATCTCGGTGGTGACCCGCGTGGACGACGTCAGCGAGGCGGTCCGGGCCGTGCACAGCGCCTTCGGACTCGACACCGAGAGCGACGAGGCCGTGGTCTACGGCGGCACCGGCCGCTGACACCGCGGGCCCTCCGGCGTCGGCGGTTGCCGGCGCCAACGGCCGCTGGACGGACGGGGATCGGGCTGCGTCTTTCGCGTGAGCGGGGGTCGCCGCCCGATCCATTCATCTCAGTCGGCCCGTTCCGGTGACGCAGGTGAAACCGCCCCGTACCGTGGGTGCTTCACAACGGCGGGCGCTGGCTGCGGGGAGGCGGACGGGATGGGCGGAAGCTCCCGGCAGGACCGACCGTGTCGGCCCGGCGATTCCCTGGCGCGCCGGTACAACCATCCCGGCCTCCCGGACGTCAAAGAGTCGTGGCAGAGATGGCGGGGAGTCCGGTGCTGGTCGGGGGGTTGCCCGTGACCGCGCCCTTTCCCGGCGTCCGCAGAGCGGTGGACCGGGTGGTCGACCGTACGATCGACCGCGCCGTCGAGCACGGGCGCGGCGTCGAGCACGGGCTGGACCGGGCCGAGTACACCGCGGCCGCGGCCGTCGCCGAGGGCACCAGCGTCGACCTGCTCACCGAGACCTACCAGGCGCACTACCGCTCGCTGCTGGGCCTGGCCGCGCTGCTCCTGGACGACGCCGCCTCCTGCGAGGACGTCGTGCAGGAGGCGTTCATCCGGGTCCACGCGGCCCGGCGCCGGGTGCGCGAGCCGGACAAGACCCTGGCGTACCTGCGGCAGACCGTCGTCAACCTGTCCCGCTCCACGCTGCGCCGCCGGATCATGAGCCTGCGGCTGCTGCAGAAGCCCATGCCGGACATGGCCAGCGCCGAGGAGGGCGCGTACGACGCGCTCGAACGCGACCAGCTGCTGCAGGCCATGCGCGGACTCCAGCGACGCCAGCGCGAGGTGCTGGTGCTGCGGTACTTCGCCGACATGACCGAGGCGCAGGTGGCGGACAGCCTCGGCATCTCGGTGGGCTCGGTCAAGGCGTACGGCTCGCGCGGGCTCGCGGCGCTGCGGCTGAGCATGGAGTCGGCGTCATGACCGACGGCATCCTGGACGGAACCGGCACCGGCACCGGCACCGGAACCGGAACCGGAACCGGCAGCGGGCAGCCGGGCGGCGGCCTGCCCGGTAGCCTGCCCGTCGGCCCGGACGTCCCTCCCGGCGGCGGCCACGGGCCTGCGGGCGGCGACTCCGCCCTGGCGGGCACCCTCGCGGGCGGCGACGTCGGCGGACCGGCCGTCCCCGCCGCCCCCTCGGGCACCGGGGCGGCTGGACAAGCCGGGGGACAGGCCGTCGGCCAGGCCGGGGGACGGGCGTATGTGCGGGTGGTGCGGCCCGGGGGGAGCGTGGGCGGGGGCAGCGGCCGCCTCGGGGAGATCCCGCCGATGCCGATGGCACCGCCCAGTGTGCTGCCGCCGTGGCTGACCGCCGCCGGCTCGGCGGGCACCGGCGGTACGGGGGCGGCGCAGGACGGCGGCCTCCTCCCGGAGGAGGCGCAGCTGCGCGAGCTGCTGCAGCGCTCCGTCGACGGGCTGCAGCCCGCCCCGGACTCGCTGGAGCTGCTGCGCCGGGCGGTGCCGCTGCGCCGGGCCCGCCGCCGCAGATGCGGCGGGATCGCCACCGCGCTGGTCCTCGGTGTGCTCGGCGGCCTGGTCCTGCACTCGCTGGCGGACGCGGGCGGGACCTCGCAGGGCCCCCAGTCCGGGCCGGGCTACCAGAACGCGGCCACCGCCTCCTCCGCCCGCAGCGGCAGCCCCGACTCCACCGGTGATCCGGTCGTGCCCTACCTGCCCGGCCCGACCGGCGGCTCGGCCTGGCCGGTCTCCGGGGGCGCGCCGTCCGGTCCGGCGCCCGGAGCGGCCGTCGGCTCCCGGTCGGGATCGTCCGCGCCGTGGACCGGCGGGACCACGGCCGGGGGGACCGGCTCGGTCACCTCCCCGCCGGCCGCCGAGTGCAGCCGGGCGCAGCTGGGCAGCGGCGCCGCGACCGTGGGCGCCCCGGACGCGGCCGGCACCATGTACGGCTCGTTCCAGGTCACCAACGTCTCCCGGACCACCTGCCAGGTGTCCGAGCCGGGGACGGTCGCGGTGGTCTCCGTCAGCGGCACCCTGGCCTCCCGGATCACCGTGCAGCAGCACAGCGCCTCGGACCCGGCGACGCTGCTGCCGCCCCCGGCGGCCACGCCCAGCCCGGTGCTGCTCGCGCCGGGGCAGTCGTACGTCGTGGACTTCGCGTACGTGCCCGCCACCGGCGCCAACGCGCCCAGCTGCGGCAGCGCCGGTCCGACCGTGACCGCCTCGGCCAGCACCGACAGCCCGGTCAGCAACGGCCCGCCCGCGCCCCCGGCGCCGGCCGCCCGGCACGGTCAGGACGCCGGGCTGAGCCCCTCCCCGCAGCCGGGCGCCGACCCGACCGTCACGCTGGCGCACACCCCCGGCTCGGGCGGGCCGCTGGCGGCCAGCGCCACCCTCACCGACGCCTGCGCGGGCACGGTCTACGCCACCGCCCCGCTCGCCACCGGCTGAGCGCCTGAGGTTGGCCGGACTGCCGGGAGGGGCCGTGGGCGCGGCCGTCAGCTGGGGTTCTCGCCGGGGGCTGACCCCTCTGCGGCCGCCGAATGAAGGGTGGTTACCGTGGGGGTGTGTACCGGTTCCTCCTGACCCCGCGCTGGCTCGGCCTCCACCTGTTCGCCGTGCTGGCCGTGCCGCTGTGCATCTGGCTGGGCGTGTGGCAGCTCAGCCGCTTCGAGCAGCGCACGCACACCGGCGACCACCGGGCCGCCCAGGCCGCCGCACTGGTCACCCACCCCGTGCCGCTCGCCGGGCTGATGGCCGGGGCCGACGCGCACACCGTGACCGCCGGGGACGCCGGCCGCGAGGTGACCTTCTCCGGGCGGTACGACGCCAAGGAACAGCTGCTGGTCCCGCAGCGGGTGGTGAACGGCCGGAACGGCTACTACGTGCTCACCCCGCTGCAACTGGCCGACGGCACGCACATCGCGGTGATCCGCGGCTGGACCGCCGGCGCCGCGCACCTCGCCGCGCCGCCGACCGGCGAGGTCCAGCTGCGTGGACGGCTGCAGATCTCCGAGGACGAGAGCTCCCCGCAGGTGATCTCCACCGGTAGCCTGCCCCAGGGCCAGGTGGGCATGATCAGCCCCTCGACGCTGGTGAACCTGCTGCCGTACGGGGTGTACGACGGCTGGATCGCGCTGGACGCCGGCTCGACCGACCTCGTGCCGGTGCCGACCTACCAGGCCGCCGAGGGCGACGGGCTGACCCTGGAGGCGTTCCAGAACCTGGGCTACACCTGCCAGTGGTTCGTCTTCGCCGGCTTCGCCGTCTTCATGTGGGCCCGGCTGGTCCGCCGCGAAGCCGAACTCGTCCGCGACCGCCGACTCGGCATCGTCACCGCCTAGCCCCCACCACGCCCGCCCCGGCCCGAGCCGTCGCCCGCCCCAGCCCGCGCGGCCGTCCCGGCCCGCGCTCCCCGGCAGGGCGGTCACCGGCCCGAGCACCCACCCGCCCCCGGCCGTCCGAGTCGCGCGGCCAGCGGTCCCAGCGGCCTCCCCGGCCCCGCCCGGCCCGGCTGTCCCGGCCCGGTGCCGCGCGGGCCCGGCCCTGCCCGGCCCGGTGCCGGGGTGCGGGCCGCTCGGGGGTCAGACCAGGTGGCGGGCGACGAAGTCCAGCTCGAGGCGGAGCTGCTTGATGCGCTCTTCCACCACCAGCGTGCCGTGCCCGGCCTCGTAGCGGTAGACCTCGTGCACCTTGCCGGACTTCTCCAGCAGCTGGATGTAGTTGTCGATCTGGGCGATCGGGCAGCGCGGGTCGTTGAGCCCGGCGCTGATGTAGACCGGGGCCTTGACCGCGTCCACGTAGGTGATCGGCGAGGAGTCCCGGTACCGCTCGGGGACGTCCTCCGGGGCGCCGCCGAAGAGGGTGCGGTCGATGGCCTTCAGCCCCTCCATCTCGTCGTGGTAGGCGGTGACGTAGTCGGCGACCGGGACGGCGGCCACGCCCAGCGTCCACAGCTCCGGCTGGGAGCCGAGGCCGAGCAGGGTCAGGTAGCCGCCCCAGGAGCCGCCGGTGAGCACCAGCCGGGCCGGGTCGGCCAGGCCGGAGTCGACGGCCCAGGCACGGACGGCGGCGATGTCCTCCAGCTCGATCAGGCCCACCCGGTGCTTCAGCGCGTCGGCCCACGCCTGCCCGTAGCCGGTCGAGCCGCGGTAGTTGACCCGGATCACCGCGAAGCCGTGGTCCAGCCAGGTGGCCGGGGCGGCCGCGAATTCGTCGCCGTCGTGGGCCATCGGCCCGCCGTGGATGTGGAACACGGTCGGGAACGGCTCGCTGCCGGTGGCCGGACGCTGCACCAGTGCGTGGACCGGGCCGCCGGGGCCGTCCACCCAGACGTCCTCGACCGGGGCGGACGGCGGCGCCTGCGGGCCGGGCGCGGCCAGCACCACCGTGCCGTCGGTGGAGCGGATGACCGGCGGCTGTTCCGAGGAGGACCACAGGTACTCCACGCTGCCGTCGGGCCGCGCGGTCGCGTCCAACACCGTGCCGGGCGGGGTGTGCAGCTGCTCCAGCGAGCCGGACGCCAGGTCGTAGCGGTAGATCTCGCTGCGGGCCCGGTAGGTGTGGTCCACCAGCAGTGCGGAGGCGTCCGGGTACCACTCGGCGGAGATGTCGCCGGGCAGCTCCAGCCGCAGCTCGGTCCGGTCGTCGGTGGCGGTGTCCCACAGCATCAGCTCCCAGCGGCCCCGGCGCTGGTGCGCGACCAGCAGCCGGGGATCGCCGTCGAGCGGGGCGAAGCCCAGGCTGCCCAGGCCCAGCGGCTCCTCGCGGCCGGTGGCGTCGTCCATCTCGGCGACGGTCGAGGCGTCGGCGGTGCGGATCACCCGCAGCGAGGCGTGCATGGCGTCGCCGTGCTCGGTGTGCTCGATCACGATCAGCGTGCCGTCCTGGGAGAGCCCGCCGACATGCGCCGACTCGCGGTGCCGGTACACCTCGACCGGCTCCGCGCCGGGACGCACCAGGTGCAGCGTGGTGCCGTCCTCGTCGGTGCAGCGGCCGACGACCGCGGTGACGCCGGTGCCCGGGCGGCCCAGGGCCAGGCCCTCCGCGTACGCCGGGGGCAGCCCGGGGACGGCCTCCTCGTCGGCCGCGCCCCCGCTGCGGCCGTCGGCGGCGTCCGGGCCGGGGTGGAAGCGCTGCCGCCGCCAGATGCCGAACTCGTCGCCGTCCTTGTCGTCGAACCACCAGATCCACTCGCCGTCCGGGGTGAGGAGGGCGTCGGTGGTGCCGTTGGCGCGGGCGGTCACCTGGCGCTGCGCGCCGGTGGCGCGGTCCCAGGCGTAGACCTCGAACGTGCCGGTGGCGTTGGACACGAAGAGGGACCGGTCGGGGGCCTGGTCGGCCCACGCGGGCAGGCTGATCCGGGCGGCCCGGTACCGCTGTTCCCAGACGGGGAGTTCGGCGAAGTCCTGCTGTTGCTGCGTCTCGCTGCTCATGGCCACCATCCTGCCGCCTCCCGGCGGCGGGCGGGAGTCGGTGCGCGGGAATGCGGACGCCCCGCCGGGCGCAGGGCTCGGCGGGGCGTCGGCTGTGCGTCAACGCCGTTGCGGCGCTGGTGCGGTGGGGCTGTGCACTACATGTAGTAGCCGAACACGTCGGCGATCACGTGGGTGGTGCTGTTGACGTACAGGTCGACCTTGCCGTCGGCGCCGATCGGGACCACGACCTGGTTGGGGACGGTCTCGCCCTTGATCCAGTTGAGGTTGGAGGTGGTCGGCTTGGTGCTGCCGTCGGCCCAGGCGATCAGGTTGCCCGAGCCGGCGGTGCTGGTGACGGTGACGTTCAGGACCGCCGTCTTGGCGCCCGACGGAACCCCGCCCTTGCCGGTGACCTGCAGCACGATGGTGCTGCCGCCGGTGATCGGGGCGGTGGTGGAGACGCCGACCGCGCTGCGGGTGTCCAGGATCCGGTTCGGCGTGACACCGGTGAACGAGGTGCCGGTGGCGTCGGCGGTGTAGTAGCCGAAGACGTCCGCGATGACGTGTGCGCTGCCGTGCACCATCAGGCTGACGTTGCCGTCCGCGCCGATCGGCACGATCGCCAGGCCGGCCTGGGTGGTGCCGTTGGCGGCCCAGTTGACATTGGAGACGCCGGGGGCGGAGACGCCCTCGGGGAACGCCTCGATGTAGCCGCCGCCACCGGTGGTCTGCGTGGCCGTCAGGTTGAGCACGGCGGCCGTGGCGTCGGCGGGGACGTTGCCGTGGCCGCGGACGGCCAGGCTGACCGTCTGATTGGTGATCGGCGTCTTGGTGGCGATGCCGGTCGCGTTGCGGGTGTCCAGCAGACGGCTGGGGCTCACGCCGGTGAAGGTGTCACCGGTGGTGGCCTTGGTGAAGTAGCCCTGGATGTCGGCGATGACGGACGTGGCGCTGTTGGTGTAGAAGTCGATCGCGCCATCGCCCGGGACCGCCACGGTCACCAGGTTGGAGATGGTCTGGCCCTTGGCCGTCCAGTTCAGGTTGGACGTCTTCGGCCGGGTGGTGTTGTCGCCCCAGGCGGTGAGGTTGCCCGCACCGGTGGTGTTGGTGACGGTGACGTTCAGGACCACCGCGGTCACGCCGGTGGACGGAATGCCCGCGATCTTGGAGTTGCCCTCGATCTGGACGCCGGTCATGCCGCTGGCCGGGACGACGCTGCCGCCGCTGATGGTGCGGGTGTCCAGCAGCCGGGTCGGGGTGACCGGGTGGTAGGTGCCCGGGCCGGTGGCCGGAGCCGGGTCCGCGGCGCACAGCGCGGCGGTGAGGGTGGCCGCGTTGGGCTCACCGAGGCCGGTGGTCAGGTCGTAGCCGGTGCCGGCGTTGTAGCCGCCGTGGCTGTAGACGTTGTTGTTGCCGGCGGTGATGTCGGTGTAGTAGCTGCCGTAGCTCTTGGACGCCAGCCCGTACAGGGCGTAGTTCAGGTAGCCGAGCGGGCCGTTGGCCTGGCAGGTCGGCTGCGCGTCCGCGATGGCGGTCAGCGCGGCCCAGGTCGGCGAGGCGCCGCTGGTGCCGCCGATGGTGCCCCAGCCGCCGCCGATGTAGACCGGGTAGCCCGAGTCCGGGTCCGCCAGGGCGGAGACGTCGGGGACCTGGCGGCAGACGGAACCGGAAGCCGCCTTGCACGCGGCGGAGTTGAAGCCCGCGCCGGTGAAGCCGTTCTGGAAGCCGGCGCCGGTCAGGGACCAGACGTTGGAGGTGCCGCCGCCGGTGCCGCCGTTGTTGCTGTTCCAGGCGGAACGCGAGGTGGCGGGGTCGCCGGAGAGCAGGGTGCCGCCGACGCCGGTCACGAACGGCTGGCTGGCCGGGTCGGAGACGGAGAGGACGTTCTGGTCGGTGCCGCCGGCCGGCTCGCAGGCGTTGGCGCCGGCGTCACCGGAGGCGACGAAGATCGTCTGCCCCTGCGCCGCGGCCTCCTGCGAGTCGTAGTTCTCGGCGTTGATGACCGAGCCGTCGGTGTAGTACTCGCAGCCGCCGTAGCTGATGGACAGCACCTGGGCGCGGTCGTCGGTCACCATCGCCTGGTAGGTGGCGAGCCACTGGGCGTCGGTGAGGTTGGGGCCGAGGTCCGGGCCCTCGTAGTCGATGACCGAGGCGCCGGGGGCGAGGCTGGTGACGTCCTCCAGGTCCAGCAGCGACTCGACGCCGACGTTCGCGGAGGGGTTCGGCGCCTGCTTCGGGCCACCGTCGACCTTGACCACGCTGACCGGCACGTGGGTGCCGTAGCAGGCCTGGTAGGCGGCGAGGTCCGAGGCGGAGTAGTTCTCCAGCTCGAAGACGCCGATGGTGGTGCCGGCGCCGCTGGTGCTGCTGTGCGCCATGTTGTACGACGCGGCGAGGTCCTCAGCGCTGTAGTAGCCGTTGCCGTCGCTGAAGCCGTAGTCGTTCGAGAGCGTCTGCGCGGCGGTGCCGCAGAGCTGCGGACCGGTGGTGGCCGCCGGGGCGGTGGCGCGGCTCCGGGTCGAGCCCTTGACGTGGACCGACGCGGCCGTGGCCGGGGTGATCAGCTTGGTGTGGTCGGTCTCGCGGCGGTTCAGCGTGTCCAGGCCGCCGACGCCAGAGATGTCCGCCGCCACCGACCCGGAGATCTGCGGCGCCGCGGTGTTGACGAAGCCGGTGGTGCCGTCCTTCAGCCGGTAGTCGGCGAAGCCGGTGCCGAAGGCGCGCGACGCGGCGGCCAGCGTGGTGTCGACCGGGATGGTCAGGCCGTCGGCGCTGACCTTGCCCGGCTTCAGGCCCTGGGCCTTGAGCGCGGCGGTCACCTTGGCGATGGTGTCCTGGGTCGGGCCGAACACCGAGGCGAACTGCCCCTTGGCCAGGTAGCGGTGGTACTGGGCGCTGCCCTTGGTGGAGACGGCGGTGGCGAACGCCTGGAGCGCGCCCGGGTCGCGCGGCGTCAGCCCCACGGCCAGCTGGACGGCGGTGCTCCCGGCGGGCGCGCCGGTCTTGACGGCTCCGGCCGGGACGCGGGCGGCGGTGCCGACCCGCTGCGGCGAGGCGGACACGCCCCCGGCGAGCGGGCTCGCCGAGACCGGCGCCACGGTGACGGCGTCGGCCGTGGCCGCCACCGAGACCATGGCCAGGGCCGCGGTCGAGGCGGCGATCGCCAGACGGGTGGTGTGCCGCCGCTTGCGGGCGGCGTGGTCGCGGCTGCCAGGGGCAGGGTCCATGGAACCCCCCGGCGCCGCAATGACCTTGTCGGTCATACAGCTCTCCTATGAACGTGCGCGACGTCAACGTCGGCGGCCCCGCGCGAACAGGACCCGTGCGAACATTCGCCGTCAAGTAGGGGCGTCAGGCCCGAATACGAGACAAATGTCGGCGCAGGGTGTTCCTCGGTGCGCACAAATGCACGGGAACAGCCACCGTGTGTGGACTAATCAGAAGAGTTTTCTATCAGTGGTGATCGATCGGTGGCCGGGCAGGGTGGTTGGGGTGAGCTTTTGTTATGAGATTGACGCAACGGGTGGGCAGGATGTCCCTGTTGCCCCGTGCCCACCACCACCGGCGGCAGCCCGGCCGTGTCCGCCGCGCGGCCCGCGGCCTGCGCCCGCTGCTCGGCCTGCGCTTCGGCCGCGCCCGTCGTCCGGCCCGTGTCCATCGCCCGGCCTGCGCCTGTTGCTCGGCCCGTGCCCGTCGCTCGGCCTACGCCCGCCCTTGGCCTGTGCCCGCCGCCCGGCCCGTGCCCTCTGCTTGGCCTGCACCCGCCGTCCGGCCCGTGTCGCTGCTCCGTCAGCGCCAGTCGCTCTGTCTGTGCCCGTCACTTGGCCTACGCTTCGGCCGTGTCTGCCGCCCTCGGTCTGCGCTTCGGCCGGGACCGTTGCTCGGTCCGTGTCCGCCGCTCGCCCGGACCAACCGCAGCCTGCGCCCGCCGCGCGGCCCGCAGCCCGCGCCTGCACCCGCTGTGCGGCCTACGCCTTGGCCCGGGGCTGCCTCGCGCTCGTCGTGGCCAGTGCCAGCGCCGCGAAGGCCAGCAGGACTCCGGCCGCTGCCCGGGCGCCCGCCCCGGCGGGGGCCAGATGCAGCGTCAGCGTCACCGCCGCCACTCCCAGCGCGGTGCCCAGGCCGCGCCCGAGGTTGACCATGCCGCCGCCGGTGCCCGCCGAGGTCTGCGGGACGGCTCGCATCACCAGCGTGTTGTTGGCCGGTGTGAACACGCCCAGGGCGATGCCCAGCAGGCCCAGCGGCACCGGCAGCAGCCCGGGTGTCATCGGCAGCGCCGCCAGAAGAGCCAGCGCCGCCACGCAGCCGGCCGCACCGGCCCGGCAGCGTCTGCGGTCGTCCCAGCCGGGCGGCAGCAGCCGGTCGGCCAGGGTGGCGGCGAGTGCGAAGCCCAGCGGCAGAGCGGTCAGCACCAGCCCGCAGGAGAGCGCGGACGCGCCGCCTCGGCCGAGGACCACCGGCACCAGCACCAGCGGGCCGAACAGCACCAGGTAGCCGCAGAGCCCGCCGACCAGCCCGGGCGCGATGCCGCCCCGGCGCAGCAAAGCCAGATCCACCAGCGGGTCCGGCCCCCGCCGCTGGCGCCGGACGAAGGCCCGGCCGCAGGTCAGGGCGGCGAGCGCGGGACCGGCGGCGGTCCACACCGGCAGTCCCAGGCCGGATCCGACGGAGAGGACGAGCATCCCGGCGGTGGTGGCGCCGCCCAGCAACAGCACGCTGAGGGCGTCCACCCGGGGCCGCCCGGGGGCTGCGGCCCGTGTGCGCGGCAGCAGGTAGTGCCCGCTGACCAGCGCCACGATCCCGATCGGGACGTTGACCAGGAACACCCAGCGCCAACCGACGGTGGCGACCAGCGCCCCGCCGACGGTCGGGCCCAGCGCCAGCCCCACGGCCTGCCCGGCGGCCTGCATCCCCAGCGCCGAGCGCATCCGCGCGGCGGGGGCGCTGGTGGTGACCAGCGCCACGCTGTTGGCCTGCATCAGCGCCGCGCCCAGCGCCTGCACCACCCGGAAGCCGACCAGGACGCCGAGGCCGGGCGCCAGCCCGCAGGCGGCGGAGGCGAGGGTGAACACCGCGAAGCCGTACAGGTACATCAGCTTGCGGCCGTGCGCGTCGGAGAAGCGGCCGACCGGGACGAGCAGCGCTACCAACGCCAGCAGGTAGGAGAGCGAGACCCACTCGACGGCGGCGGGCCCGGCGTGGAACTGCTCGCCGAGCGGCTGGTAGGTGAGCGTGACCACGCTGGCGTCCAACTGGCCCATGAACGCGCCGAAGCAGACGGTGGCGACGGCCAGCCGCCAAGCCCACGGACGGGTGCGTATCCGCTCCGGCCGGGGGCGTTCCTGGTGCAGGACCGCCCAGCCGCGCGGCCGCCCGGAGGGCAGCGTCGGGAGCTGGTCATTGACGGTCGCCACGATCGCTCCCCGAGCGGTACCGGGCGGCCAGGTGCCGCCCTCCGCTCCGATTATATGTCTGCCACAGACATACTCGTAGAGGGATGCTTCCCGTCGTCGGCGGTGCTTCGGGCGCGCCCTGGCTGAAGTCCGTCTCTGGCCGCTCGGCGGCAGCCCGGACACCGCCGATTCGGACGGGGGATGCGGCTCAGCCCGGTCAGGCACGGGCCCCGGCGGTCGGCTTCGCCGCGCGGCCGTCCCTGTGCGCGCTGGGTTCCGGTTCGAACCCCGTCGGGGCCCGCTGGAGCCGCCCTCGCCTGGGGCGCCCGCGCGGTCCACCCGCGCTCGAGCGGCGGCTTGCATCCTTTGGCCCCGCTGCCGCCGGCGCATCGGTCAGGGGCGCGCACGACGGCAGGACCGGAGCCCCCGGCGGGACTCCGGGGGCCGCCCCCGGGCAGGCCCGGTGCTCGGGGGCCGCCGCCCGGGCGCCGCTCGGAACGCCACAGGAGGACGCAGATGACCATCATGGACGAGAGCACCGCAGCCGCCGTCCTGGAATGTGAGGCCGGTCCGGCCCTCGTCGTCCAGGAGGTCCCGCTCAGGCCCGCCGCGTCCCCGTCGCCGCACGCCGCCGAACCCCCGCGTCCGGCCGGGGCCCCGCCGACCGACCCACCCGCCGACGCGCAGCCCGCCGCCGCCCCGCCCGCTGCCGCCCCGCCAGACGCCGTACCTGCCGCGCAGCCCGCCGACGCGCAGCCAGCCGCCGCGCGTACCGTCGACCGCGCGGCCGAGCTGGCCGAGCTCCGCGCACGGGTGCTGAGCGGGCCCAGCCCGCAGGCCACCGACGCACAGCACGCCAAGGGCAAGCTCACCGCCCGGGAACGTATCGAGCTGCTCTTCGACCCCGGCTCCTTCACCGAGGTCGAGGGCCTGCGCCGACACCGGGCCAGCGGCTTCGGCCTGGAGCACAAGCGGCCGCACACCGACGGCGTGATCACCGGCTGGGGCCTGGTGGACGGACGCCAGGTCTTCGTCTACGCCCACGACTTCCGCATCTTCGGCGGCGCGCTGGGCGAGGCCCACGCCCAGAAGATCCAGAAGATCATGACCATGGCCGCCACCACCGGCCGCCCCGTGGTCGGCCTGTGCGACGGCGCGGGGGCCCGCATCCAGGAGGGCGTCACCGCACTGGCCGGGTACGGCGGCATCTTCCAGCGCAACGTCCGCAACTCCGGGGTGATCCCGCAGATCAGCGTGATGCTCGGGCCCTGCGCGGGCGGCGCCGCGTACTCGCCCGCGCTCACCGACTTCGTCCTGATGGTGCGCGGCACCTCGCAGATGTTCATCACCGGACCGGACGTCGTCCAGGCGGTCACCGGCGAGGAGATCACCGCCGAGGGCCTCGGCGGCGCCGACGTCCACGCCGTGACCTCGGGCGTGGCCCACGCCGCCTACGACGACGAGGAGAGCTGCCTGGCCGACGTTCGCTACCTGCTGTCGCTGCTGCCCGCCAACAACCGCGAGCTGCCCCCGGCGGAGGAGCCCGACGACCCGGCCGACCGGCGCTGCGAGGCGCTGCTCGACCTCGTCCCGGCCGACCCGGGCCGCGCCTACGACATGCGCGCGGTGCTGCGGGAGATCACCGACCACGGCGAGTTCTTCGAGGTGCAGGAGCGCTGGGCGGGCAACGTCATCTGCGCCCTGGCCCGGCTCGGCGGACAGGTCGTCGGCATCGTCGCCAACCAGCCGTCGGTGCTGGCCGGGGTCTTGGACATCAACTCCTCCGAGAAGGCCTCCCGCTTCGTCCAGTTCTGCGACTCCTTCAACATCCCGCTGGTCACCCTGGTCGACGTGCCCGGCTTCCTGCCCGGCGTCGACCAGGAGCACGGCGGGGTGATCCGGCACGGCGCGAAACTGCTGTACGCGTACTGCAACGCCACCGTGCCCAGGATCTCGCTGATCCTGCGCAAGGCGTACGGCGGTGCTTACATCGTCATGGACTCCCAGTCCATCGGCACCGACCTCTCGCTCGCCTGGCCCACCAACGAGATCGCGGTGATGGGCGCCGAGGGCGCCGCCAACGTGGTGTTCCGCCGCGAGATCGCCGCCTCGGACGAGCCCGAGGTGACCCGGGCGCGGCTCATCAAGGAGTACAAGGAGGAGCTGATGCACCCCTACTACGCGGCCGAACGCGGCCTGGTGGACGACGTCATCGACCCGGCCGAGACCCGCAGCCGGCTGATCGGCGCGCTGGCCATGCTGCGCACCAAGGCCGCCTCGGTGCCCAGCCGCAAGCACGGGAACCAGCCCCAGTGAGCGAGCAGAGCCCGGCGCTGCTCCGGGTCGAGCACGGCAACCCCTCCCCGGAGGAGCTGGTCGCCCTCGCCGTCGTCCTACTGGCCCGCGCCCGCGCCACCGAGCCGCCCCAGGCCGCCCTGCGCCGCGCCCTGTGGTCCACGGCCTGGTCCCATCAGCCCGGCTCCTGGACCGCCCCACCCCCACCCCGCTGGCACACCCCCGCCTGACGCACCCCTGCCCCCGGCCCGGCCCCGGTCTTGCTCGGCCGGGTTCCGCCCGCCCCTCAGCCCCGCCGGGCTATCCGCTCCGCGGCCTGAGCCCACGGCTCCGGCTCCGCGGTGTCGCCGTCGGCCACGACGTCCTCCTCCCACCAGCCGTTCCCGTCCAGCCAGGCGGTGAGCCAGCGGTCGAGGGAGGGGGCGTCCTGGTACCAGGCGTGCGCCCAGTTGCCGCTGAAGCCGTTCGGCTCGAACAGCAGGACGGGCGCCTCGGGGCGGGTGCAGTCGACGGCGGCGTACATGCCGCAGCCCCAGTCGAGCACCGGCAGCACCCCGCGCGGCCAGCGCGGTCCGTCGGGGTCCTCCCGCTCGTACTCCGCGCGGTACTCGCCGACGGCGGTACGCCCGCCGCCGGTCAGCGGCAGCAGCTGGTACTCGGGGCCGTAGCCGCCGTTGGCGATCTCGCAGTACAGGCTGCGCAGCAGCGGCGGGAGCGTGAACCCGAGCTCCCGCTCGGCCGCCGCCACCTCGTCACCGCCCAGCCGCGGCGGCAACGGCCCCGCCTCCTGCTCGGCCCGCACCCGTACCCGCTGGACGAGCCCGCTCTCATCCCCGGTCACGCCGCCACCCCCTCGAACGTCCCGGACGGGCCCCGCCCGCCGCAGGCAGCCCCCACGAGCGCCCACCCCACCGACCCTAACCACCCCCACTGACAACCCGGCCGCGCGTCATTCGGATGCCCCGGCCCGGCCCGGCGCGACATCACGCCCCGCCTCCACCGCCCCGCTCTTGATAGTTGCGCTTGAGATACTATCGCCTGCGCTACTATCTCAGGAGGAACCATCTATCCATCCTCCTGGGAGCCCGCACATGCATCGGTTCATCGGTCGGGATCGTGAGCTGCGTGCTCTCCGGGGCGCGCTCGACGACGTCCGCGCCGGAGCGGGTAACGGTGCCGCGCAGCCCGGCCAGTGTCTGCTGATCCGTGGCCGGCGGCGGGTCGGGAAGTCGACTCTGGTGGAGGAGTTCCTCCGGCAGGCGGGCGTCCCCCAGCTGTTCTTCACGGCCGGTGGCGGCTCCGCCGCCGACGAGTTGGCGGAACTCCTCGACGCGGTCGCCACTTCCACCCTGCCCGAGCGCTCGCTCTTCGCGGAGGAGGCGCCGGACCAGTGGAACGCTGCCTTCCGGCTGCTGGCGGAAGCGCTGCCGGACGACGAGCCGAGCGTTGTGGTGATCGATGAGATCCCCTACCTCATGGAGCGCGTCGACGCCTTCGAAGGCATGCTCCAGCGGGCGTGGGACCGTCTGCTCAGCCGCAGGCCCGTCCTGCTGCTGTTGGTCGGCTCGGACCTGTCCATGATGAAGGCGCTCAACAGTTACGACCGGCCGTTCCACCAGCGCGGGCGGGAGATGGTCGTCGGACCGCTCAATCCGGCGGACCTCGGCGAGATGCTCGAACTGGAGCCTGCGGCCGCCTTCGACGCCGCCCTCGTCACCGGTGGCCTGCCGCTGATCTGCCGGGAGTGGCCGGTCGGCGCCTCGCTGTGGGAGTTCCTGGGCAGCGCACTGGAAAACCCGATCTCCGCCCTGCTGGTCTCCGCCGAGCGATCGCTGGCCGCCGAGTTCCCCCGCAGGCCATGGGCCGAGAGGTCCTACGGGCCATCGGGACCGGCGAGCGCACGTTCACCAATATCGCCCGGGCGGCGGGCGGTATCGCCCATTCCACACTCACCAGGGCGGCGGACCTGTTGATCGACAAGCGCGTGGTGGCGGCCGAACTCCCCGTCTCGCTGCACCCTTCCAAAGAGCGGCGCTACCGGGTGGCCGACCCCTACCTCCGCTTCTGGCTGGCCTTCCTCGACCCGCATATGGCAGAGATCGAACGCATGCGCGGCGACCTCACCCTGGCCCGGATCAGAGAGCGCTGGACGAGCTGGCGCGGCCGCGCCGTCGAGCCCCTTATCCGCGAAGCCCTGGCGCGCGTCCTGCCGGACGGCGAACTTCCCGCCGCCCCCGTCGTCGGCGGCTACTGGACGCGGAGCAACGACGTCGAGATCGACCTCGTGGGCGCCGACCGCGAGCCCGTCGCCAAGCGCCTGCTGTTCCTGGGGTCCGTCAAGTGGCTGGAGAGGGCGCCCTTCGACGCCCACGACCTGGCTGCCCTGCAGAAGCACAGAGCCGCCCTCACCGACGATCCGATCCCCCTCGTCGCCGTTTCCCGAAGCGGCGTCACCTGCCCCGGCCTAGAGGCAACGTACGGCCCCGACGACCTCCTCAGTGCCTGGCGCAGCCACTGAACGCAGGCCAGTTGACGTCCGCATAGGCTCTGTTCGCCGGAACCACAGGCCCGGCCGTTGGGTCCGCGGGACGGCTCGGACGCGTACCGCGCTGCGGGCGGGGGCGGCTTCGCTGCGTCCGACGGCGGAGGGGCGGCTGCCCGGGCCCGCGCGGGCGTGGTGGATGTCGGGACGGGTCACCGGGTCGGTGCAGGCCGCGCGCTCGTACCGGCTGCGGGCGACCGGTGCGACCGGTGCGGCGCGTTGCTCGGACGGCGGCAGCGGTGGTGTGGCGACGGGGCAGTGTGCGGGGCGGGCGGTCGCCGGGCAGCGCGGCGGCGGAGTGGAGGCGTACCGGCGGCCGGGCCGCAGGACTGGACGGGGCCCTGCTGCGTACAGCCGCGCTCCAGCCACGCCGCGACCAGCGGCGTCAGCGCCGTCGCCTCGCCCGCGCCGAGGCGGAGGTGCGGCTCGGGGCGGATCGCCCGGTACAGCAGGGCGACCGCCTGGGCTGCCGGGCTGTCGCCCTTGCCGCTGCTGCCGGACAGGGGATCGGGCTCGTCCGGCGGTGTGCCGTCCCCGCCCGCGCGGCGAGTTCCTTCAGGGCCCGGCTGGCCGCCCACCGTAAGCCTCGCGGCTCAACGTCCGCAGGTCACTCGATGGGGTGCTCGCGTTCCACCTTTCCAGGATCGCCCGTGCCCCTGACCACCGCGTGAGCGAAGACTATGGGCACGGTCGCGCGCCTGCCCTGCGGCGCGCCCGGCGCCGACCCGGTCGGCGGCCGGGGAGTTCGAGGGGGCGGGTGACCAGGCGGTTGGGCCGGGTCCGGGAGAGGCTTGTTCCATGCTGATCGCGCTGCTGGCCGTGCTGGGCGTCGACCTGATCGTCATCGTCGTCCTGGCGGCCGTCGTGCTGCTGCGCCGCCGCTGGGTCAGCCGGCAGCCCGGTGCCTTCAAGGGAGCCGTCCGGGTCGTGCGGGGGCAGGTGCCGGGGCTGGGGGAGTACTGGCGGCGCGGGTACGGCCGCTGGGTGCGCGACGTCCTGCTGTGGGAACGGGCCCCGCTGCTGCTGCGCAGCGAGTTCGTCCTGACCCTGGACGTGGCGGGCCCGGTCCGGGCGGCTGCTCCGGGCGAGGTGAAGCGCCTGGGCCGAGAGGTCCTGGTAGTGCCCTTCGCGGTCGAGGGTGACGCGCGGATCGAGATCGCCGCCCCGGCCGACAGGCGCGCGCGGATGAGCGGCCCGTTTCCGGTGCCGGAAGTGGACGTGCGCTGATGGCGCCCGCGCCCCCGCTGCGCCGCAGGCGCCGGCTGCGCGCCGGAAGCGTCCAGCTGCTGTTCACCGTGGCCGGGGTGGGCCTGGGCCTGGGCCTGCCGCACATCGGCCACGGCCCCCGGGTGCCCGGTCGGCAGGTCACCGACATGCTGGTGGCGCTCGGGTTCGGGGTCCTGGGCGCGACCGTCGTGATCTTCTCGATGCTGTTCCTGGTGGTGCAGTGGGCCCACACCTCCTTCACCCCGCGCCTGACCCTCTTCCGCGAAGCGCCGGTCGTCTGGCGCACCGTCGCCTTCGCCGTCGGCCTGGCCGCCTACTGCTTCACCGCCGCTCTGACCGTCGGCACCGCCCCCCACGCCTCGCTGGCGGTCCCGGTGGCCGCCGGGGTCCTGCTGCTCGCCATGCTGGCGCTGCTGCGGACCCTGCAACTGCGGGCCTTCGCCGCCATCCAGCTCGCCCCCGTCCTGCAATCGATCACCACCCGCGGACGCGGCATCCTGGACACCCTCCACACCACCGCCCAGCACCAGGCAGCCGACGCGCCCCTGCCGCCGCCGACGCGCACCGTCACCTGGCCCGAGCCGCTGGCGGTGCTGCAACAGGTCGACACCGACCGGTTGCTCGCCGCCGCTCACACCGCCCGCGCGGTCATCGTCCTGCACGCCACCCCGGGCACCACCCTGCGCACCGGCGCCCCCTGGCGGACGTGCACGGCGCCGACCTGCCCGCCACCGCTGTCCTGGACGCGCTGGTGACCGGCGACGAGCGGGCCTTCGACCAGGACCCGCTCCTGGCCTTCCGGCTGCTGGCCGACATCGCCCTGCGCGCCCTGTCCCCGGCCGTCAACGACCCCGCCACCGCCGTCCAGGCCCTGGACTGCCTGGAGGACCTCCTCGCCGACCCCGCCGCCACCCGGGCCGGCAGCACCCTGCACCTGACCGGCCCCGACGGCACCGTACGTCTGCTGATCGAGCTTCCCGCCTGGGCCGACTACCTGCGCACCGGCCTGGACGACGTGATCGCGGCGGCCACCGGCTCCCCCATGGTCCTGCTCCATCTGCGGGCCCTGCTCACCCGCCTGGGTACAGGCGGGCACGAGCGCCACAGCCCGCTGCTGGCCACCCGGCTGTCCTGGGTCGAAACCGAACTCGCCGCCCGCTTCCCCACGCTCTGGCGCGAAGCCGCCGGGGCTCCACCGACGTCGAGTGGCTGACATCCCCGCCCGGCACCACCCCACTCAGCCCCCAACCCGCAGGCCCGTACGATCCGGAGGCCGTCGTGACATTCACCGAGACCATGGACCACGCTGCCCAGGCATTCGAAGCCGCCGGCGTCGCGGTCCTGGGCATCGGCTTCGTCTTCTCCCTGGGCGTCGCCGTACGGGCATGGCACCGCTCCGGAAAGGCCACCGCAGGCTACGAAGCCCTTCGCGCCTGCTTCGGCGGAACCCTGTTGCTCGGCCTGGAGATCCTGGTCGCCGCTGACCTCATCCGAACCGTGGCCGTGGCACCGACCATCGAGAACGTCGGAGTCCTCGGCCTCATCGTCCTGATCCGCACCTTCCTCAGCTTCTCCTTGGAAATCGAGATCGAAGGCATCCCACCCTGGCGCCGTGCCACCGTCAGCGGCGCCACCGTCACCCGCCGCGCCATCCACCGCGCCACCGGAAAAGACGAGCCCACCTGAGCACTCCTGTTCAGAATGCCTCGGTGGGTGTCGGTCTGTGTGGGCCTCGCCAGGCCAGGTCTTCCTGATTCACCCCCGTGCACGCCCTACTGCCGGCAGGTCGATTGACGAACGGTCCTATGCCGGATCGTCGACCACCTCGCCACCGCAGAATCACCCCGTGGCAAACCGCTCGCCTGATCCCGCTGGCCCGTACTGCTTCCGTGACCGACCCAGGAGCTTGAACGGAGGAGTCAGTCCTCGACGGGAAGCCGGACTGAGGAGTCCAGCGCGGTCGAGAGCCCACCGACCTCAGCCTCGACGTAGGCCAGAGCCGAGTCGATTCGGTAGCCGAGCTGGGTGTTGACGCGGATCATGTGGAGGTTTTCGGATGCCGTCATCGTGCGCACCTGCTCCATCCGGGGCAGGTCGGCGGTGAGCCACCGCATCATCGCGGCCTTCATGGCCCGGCCGAGTCCGAGCCCGCGGTACTCCGGCAGCACAGCCGTGTCCTCCTGACGGCAGTAGCTCAGCTGCCCGGGGGTGACGGCGATCTCGGTGAAGCCCGCTACCGCCCCGCTGCGCTCGTCGACGGCCACGACGTAACGGTGTGAATCCCCGCTTTCGAGGGTCTTGGCCTCGTACTGCCGCACTCGCTCCGCGGTCCAACTGGGATGCTCGTAGGTCGCGTCGCCCATCGGCCGGTCCGCCATCGCGTCGCGTGCCCGAGCCAGTCCATGCACCAGTGCGCTCGGCGCGGTGTCCAGCCACTGGTGGAGCCGGAATCCGGGCGCCGGCCGCACCTGCCAGAGCGACGGGTCCGTGCCCGGGATGTCCAGGTGCTGTGAGGAGCGGCGAAGGACCGAGCGCAGGCCGAGGGCGTTGGCCCACTTCTCGCCGTCCGCGTCGGCCTTGACCGTACCGGTGATCGTCCGGCGGCCGAGTTCGCCGACCTCCGGCAGTATCGCCCGGAGCAGCCGTGTCCCGACTCCTTGCCTGCGATTCCGGGACGGCACACGCACGGTGATGATGGCGAGTTCGCGGTTCTCATGCGTCGGAAACATGGCACTTGCGGTCCCGATCACTCGGCCGTCGGCGCGTGCGTCCCAGCGCCGTTGCAAGCCATAGTGAGGCATGGGTGCACACAGCTGCTGTACATAGGATTCATATGGAGGCACCGGGGTGTTTGCGAAGTCCGTGGATACCGCGACGAATATCTCATGCCAGGCCCGCAGTTCTTCCGGTGAGGCAAGTCCGGGATCGAACGGTGCTGTCTCCAGGCGCATGACGGTTTTCCCTTCCTAGACCGCTATGACGGCTTCCTGTCGAGTCTGATCACTGGCCCGGCGGGGCGTTGGCATGTCGGTGCAGGCGGCCAGCACAACGGCGATCATGATCAGTCCGAAGCTGAACAGACCCATGAGCACGATGATGGCCCCGTGCAGCAGGATCGCGAGGACCACCCCGTAACTCCGAGTCCTGCGGCGGAAGGCCATCGAGAGGGCGATCAGGGTCTCGACTACCAGGACGGACCAGGTGAGCGTGTCCGTGGCCCAGGCGTGGGACAGCAGTTGTTGTGCGTACGGCTGCACCACGCCGGGGAAGCCGAACTCCGGGTCGTGGGCGAGGACACCCAGTGCGGCGCCGTCGCGCCACGAGGGAAAGGCCAGTTTGGACGCTATCGCGGCCAGGTAGATGATCGCGATCTGGCAACGCAGCGCGGCGTGC
Organism: Streptacidiphilus sp. PB12-B1b; assembly: GCF_014084125.1. Classification (NCBI taxonomy): domain Bacteria; kingdom Bacillati; phylum Actinomycetota; class Actinomycetes; order Kitasatosporales; family Streptomycetaceae; genus Streptacidiphilus; species Streptacidiphilus sp. PB12-B1b. Next base: position 293,964 of record NZ_CP048405.1, read on the forward strand.
GCGGCGAAGGCACCTCCGCGCCAGGCGGGCCGCAGTGGCCCGGCCGGCTTCTGCCAGGCCCAGGTCCGCCGATCGTCGAGGCAGATGGGGATGAGCAGCATGGCGAAGATCTCAGCCACATTGTCCCCGCCGTTTGTGGCGGTCACATCCACGGCGATGCTGAACGTGACGTAATAGTGTGCGATGCAGGACCACCGTGGCCGGTAGCCGACGATGACGACGAGCAGTACGGTGATCGCGAGGACGCGCCCCAGCGTGTAGGTACGGGCGTCGCCACCGGAGACGCACCAGAGCGACACCCCTTTGAGCCCTGCGCAACGTGTGCTCGCCGTCACCCCAGGGGGGTCCGCGAAGAGCGTCCGGTCGGACGTCAACAGGAGGGTCGTCAACTGTGCGAACGCCAGTAGCGACCGCGCGAGCCCGAGCGGAAGGCCACGCGGTTCGAAGGACTGGGCGGCCTGCCATAGGCGGTTCAACGGCAGCCCACTCCGACCGAGGCCACTGATCCGGACTTCGGGGCGGTGACCGCCGGCCGAGTCCGGACCAGGATGAGCCGGCCGCAGACGGTACCTGGGGAGAATCCGTTCTGCAGATACACGACCGGTGCTTTGTCCACACACTCCGCCGATCGCGTGTCAGTGCAGACGATCCAGTCCTTCGCCGGGACTTCGGCCGCCAAAGCGTGCGTCTCGTTGAACTTCACAGTGCTGGTCCTCCCCAGACCCCACAGATTCGCTGCGGACATCTGCGGTGTCAGTACCGAGGCCGGGGTGCCCGCAGGACCGATCCGGTAGGCGGAGACCGCCGGCGCGTCCGGCTGGGACGCGAAGAAGGCCCAGTCCTGCGGCCAGACCTCGGAGTAGGTCGTGCGTTGCGTTCCCAGCCAGGACGGCATCCAGAGGGCGGGCAGCTGCGCGCAAAGCGTAACGACGAAGAGGGTGCCGAACACGGCGAGGGTCAGCGCGAACCCCTGGCGGACCGATGCCGTCGCGGCCTCCTCCGCGGCGTCGCCCTGCGCGAGCGCCATCGGGTCAGATCACGATCGGGTGGTCGCCGCTCTGCGGGACCGCGTGGCCGGCCGGCGCCTGCGAAGCACCGGAAACGGTGACGACCGTGAGCACGGCCAGTGCCGCGAGTATTCCGGCCAGAATCGTCCTTTTCATGCTCAATCTCCTGTTCTTCGGCCGGTAGTGCCATCTGGTCACGCTACCGGGGGTGTGCGCACTGAATGGTCATGGCCCGCACTACCACCTGACTACTGACCTGCTACCGAGAGGCCATCCGGGGTCCGTTTCGAAGGGCCTGTAACATTCGAGACAGGGGGCGATCTGCGATGCACGTGGCCAGGACTGGATCGGGGTATGGGTCTGTGGCGAGTAGTTCTGGGAAACCGCGAGAAGACACCGCATTTGTCGTTCCGCCGGGACAGGACGACGATGCGGTGCCGTCCATCAAGGTTCTGGGCCCGCTGGTCCTGTCGGTCGGGGGCAGGCAGGCGACACCGCGCGGAGCCAGGGAACGCAAGTTGCTCGCCCTCCTGGCGTTGAACGCCAATTCGATCGTCGCGACCGAGCGGATCGTGGACGCCCTGTGGGAGAGCCCGCCGCACTCGGCGCGCCAGCAGATACACAACGTGGTGGGGGCGCTGCGTCGCACGCTGATGCCAGCCGTCGGCGTGGAACTGGTCACAGACAGCAGCGGCTATCAGCTCAATGTGCCGACCGAGGCGATGGACGCGCTCCAGTTCCGCTCCACCGTCGAGGAGGCGGCCAACGCTGAGCAGCAGGGCCGACTCGAGGACGCCACCTGGTTGCTCGATGAGGCCCTGGGCCTGTGGCGGGGCAATGCCCTGGGCGGACTGGACGGGTGGGTACTGACGAACGCCGCCACCCAGCTCGACGCGCAACGGCTCGCCGCGGTCGAGCGGTTGGCGGAACTGCGCCTGCGCATGGGGAAAGCCGGCCTGGCGCTTGAGGGCCTGGCCGGGATGATGGCCGAACACCCCTTGCGCGAGCCCCTGCGCGCACTGCTGATGACCGCCCTCTACCAGTGCGGTCGGCAGTCCGAGGCGATGGCCGTGTTCGAGGAGGGACGGCGGCTGCTGGCGGAGGAACTCGGCCTGGATCCGGGGCCGCAACTGCGGGAAGCCCATCAGCAGATCCTGCTCGGAGAGACCCAGGAACCAGCGAAGCCGAGTGCCTCCGAGCCCAGGGCCGAGCGCCCGCCGGAGCAGTCGCCCGGTCAGGGCGCCGACTCCCGTTCCTTCCTTCCCCGGGACATCCCGGAGTTCACCGGCCGTGAGGAGGAACTGCGCCGGCTGCGCACCCGGCCTTTGGAGTCGAACGCGCCCGCGATCTCGGTGATCGACGGGATGGGGGGCGTGGGCAAGACCTCACTCGCCGTGCACATGGCCCACCTCCTCGCCGCGTACTACCCGGACGGGCAGTACTTCGTCGACTTGGCCGGCTTCAGCCAGCAGGCCGAGCCGATGAGCCCACTGCAGGCGCTGAACCTGCTGCTGCGTTTTGACGGGATGGCCCCCGAGCTGATCGCGCCGGACCTGGAGGCGCGCAGCGCCCAATGGCGGTCGTGTCTGGTCGGTCGCCGGGTACTCATCCTGCTGGACAACGCCGCCGACCCCACCCAACTCCGGTCCCTGCTGCCCGGTTCGGCGGGAAGCCTGGTGCTGATCTCGAGCCGACGGCGCATGGCCGAGCTGGAGGGCGCCGCCTCCCTGTCGCTCGACGTGATGACCGAGGCGGACGCGATCGCGCTCTTCTGCCGGGTCGCCGGGCCCGAGAGGGTTGCGGGAGAGCCGGACGAGGTGCGCTCCGCAGTGGAGCTGTGCGGGTACCTCCCCCTGGCCATCCAGATCGCGGCCGCTCGACTGCGCGAGCGGAGCAGTTGGCGGGTGTCGTTCCTGGTCGGACAGTTGCGCGACAACGAGTCGCGGGCACGCATCCTGGCTGCCGGGGACCGCGACGTGATGAACATCGTCGCGTGGTCCTACCACCACCTCACCAAGCGGCAGCAGCGGCTCCTGGGTCTGCTGAGCCTGCATACCGGGCCGGACTTCGACTCGTATGCGACTGCGGCTCTGGCCAGCCTTCCGCTCCACCAGGTCGAGGCAGACCTGGACAAACTGTTCGAGCTGAACCTGCTCAAGCAGCATGCCGCCGACCGTTACCACCTGCACGACATAGTCCGTGACTGTGCACGGAGGCTGCTCGACGCCACGGTCGATCGTGCCGAGGCGGCCGAGGCAGTGGGGCGGTTGGCGGACTACTACCTCTGGTCGGCCGACAGCTGGTGCCGTCTGCTGACCAAGACCTCGCTGCCATCCGTCCCGAAGATCGACCACCGCCCGGAGGCGACCCGGAGCGCCTCGGACGTCAAGCACGCGATGCGGCTGCTGGAGGCCGAGTTCCGCTGTATCGTCGCGACGCTCCGGCTGACTGCGGATCTCGGGCAGCACCACCGTGTCTGGCAGACCATGAGCACTCTTCGGCCGTACCTCAGCGCGTTGAACCATCCAGCGGACTCGGGGCCGATGTTCGAGTTGGGTCGGCTCGCGGCGCGAGCCGACGGGAGCCTCGTCGGTGAAGCCGCCTGCCTGGCCGGACTGGCCGAGGCCCAACTCGCCCACGGGACTCCGGCGGAGGCTGAGAAGCTGAGTGAGCGCGCGCTGGCGTTGAGCCGCCAGGCCGGGGACCGCACCGGCGAGATCTCGCAGCTGAACAGTCTCGGCCGCATCCACTGGACGACCCACGACCTGGACCGGGCGGGGACGCGTTACGAGGAAGCCCTGCGCGTGGCGCATGAGCTCGGGGACGGACAGTTGCAGGCTGGGCTCACCAACAACCTCGCGATCATCAGCCGGGAACTGGGGCGCAACGAAGAGGCACTGCGCTACTTCCTCGAGGCTCGCTCGCTCGGCGAGACGTCCCTGTCTCCCGGCGCTGAAGCATCCATCCTGAACAACACCGGCCTCGTCTCGGTGGTGCTCGGCGACTGGGAGGGGGCGGCCGCCGTCTACCAGCAGTCGCTCGAACTGAGCCGGGCGGCGGGCACCGAGCAGAGCGAAGTACTTGCGTTGGTCGGGCTGTGCATCGTGCGTCGAGGCATGGGTCTGAGCTCCGAGGCGATGATGTACGGACGCGCGGCGCTCGAGATAGCGCGCCGCACCAGCATGTACGAAGGCGAAGCCCAGGCCCTCAACGCGCTCGGTGACATCCATGCCTGCGACGGTGAACTGGCCCTGGCCGAGCAGGTCTTCCAGCAGTGCCTGAAGGCGGCCGCAGCTCGCGACTCCACCCGCTATGTCGCGCGTGCCCACGAGGGGCTGGCCCACGTCGCGGCTCTGCGTGATAAACCTGCCCAGGCCGTGGAGCACTGGGAAGCCGCGTTGTCGACCCACCCGGGCGGCCTCGTCGACGCCACGGGAGCCGCGCGCCACCTTGCCGCACCGCACGACCGCGCTGCGACCTGCTGGCGGTGCGTTGCGGTGGGTTCCAGCTGACTGCTCACTGCCTGGTGCCCAGGAGGTCCGCGTCACGCCGGAACAGGGAGGCGAGCAGGAACGGCGGACCGTAGTACGGGGAGGCCGGCGGCTGTTGCCGCATGGACCGGATCTCCACCTCGGTGAGATCGGAGAAGATCCACCGCAACTCCTGAGGGGTGTAGGCCAGCCCGCCGTAGAGTTTGCCGTCTCGGTACAGGTGGGCATCGGGCACCGGCGAACCGGAACCAGGCGCCCACGCGGCGAAGGCGGCGAGCACCAGGTGCCCGCCGACGGCCAGTACCCGCTCCAGCAAGCGCAGGTAGCTGATGCGGCGGTGCGGCGGCAGATGGTGGAAGAACCCGGAGTCGACTACCAGATCGTACGGGCCGGACAGCTCGTTCCGGGTGAGCTTGAACGCGTCTCCACAGTGGAGGTCCACTTCCACGCCCGCTTCTTCGGCACGGTCGCGGGTCCAGGCGATCGCGTCGGGGGACAGGTCGACGGCATCCACCTGGAATCCGCGGGACGCCAGGAAGACGGCATTCCGGCCGGGCCCGCAGCCCAGATCCAGGACACGGCCGGAAGCGAGTCGCCCGGACTCCACGTACTCCGCCAGATGCTCGTCGGGCTTGTTGACGAAGAAGGGCACCGGACGGTCCCGGTCGGCGTAGTACTGGTCCCAGAACTCGGCTCCGCCCGCCGGAGTCCAGCGGTCGGCCGTGACGGGGAACAGCCCGTCCAAGAGGTCAAGGACGTCATCCACGGTGCGGATGTTTCGTGAGACAGGACGCATGTCAGACCAATCACGGGATGTGCATCGGGGAGCGCGGGTGATGACTCTCAGGATGCGGCGGCACAACAGGGCAGGCTCGATGCGCGGTCGTTTCCGGTCCGCACATCCGGGGAGTCAGATCTGCGGGCCCGGTGCGGTCACACCGTCGTGGGCTCGAGGAACACCGAACCGCGCGGCTTGAGCCCCGTTCGGGCGATCATCCGGCTGGCGTAGTCGCGCTTCACCACGAAGCGGTCACGCCCGTAGATGAGGTAGCGGTCACGCTGCTCGTCCGGTGTGAAATTCACGGTGATGACGTTCGCCCCGGCCATGAGCCCGCGGTACTGGCCCTCGCCGGCCCGCTTCGACAGTGCGCTCACCGCCGGTACCAGCCACTCAGGTCCCAGGAGCCGCGAAACCGCGATGGCATTGAGCGCCAATTCCACATCGCCGGCCGGATGGTTCGCCAACGGCGTGTTCGGTGCCGGGATGAACGGTGCCACGCTGCACATGTGGACACCGAGGTCGCGGGCGAACAGGAGGTCCCTCGCCACACTGGCCACATCCTGACCGGGCAGCCCGACGATGGATCCGGTCCCGACGCGATAGCCGAGATCGAGCAGGTCCTGGAGGCACTTCAGGCGGGACTCCAGAGTTTCGTGCCGCATCTGCTCGTTCATCCGCGGATCACTCGTCTCGAACTTGAGAATGTAGCTCGTCGCGCCCTGCTCCCGGAGGTACTCGTACTCGCTGCGGCGTTTGTTGCCCAGGTTCAACAGGATCTCGACGTTGTCGTCATACAGCCTGCGGATGCCCGGAATCGCCTCACCCACGACCCGCGTGGTCTGCGGTATCTCACCTGCCTGGAAGAACACCACGTTGATGCCGCTCGCTTTGACGGAGGCGGCGGTATCGATCAGCAGCTCCGACTGGAGCCGGAAGTCGCTGTTCTCCCGTGTGTTGTCCCGCCGCATGGGGCAGAACTCGCAGTTGACCCGACACTGGTTGGTGATCTCGGTGACGCCGCGGACCACCACCTCGCTCCCGAAGGCCTCCAGGCGCTTCGCCCTGGCCTGCGCGAAGAGCTCCTCCTGGTCCTTTCCACGAAGTTGCAGAAGTTCTGTGACATCCTGCTCGTCAAGCATTTCCCTACCACCTTTCCTGGTCGAGCACGACGGTCTTCTTGACCGCGGGTTCCGGTAGGCTCCTGGGCCGCACCGGGTCATGAGTCGGCGCCTGCCGGCCGGCCGCAGGCAACACGGTTCTGTATCCACCCCAGCGGAATCGTGCTGACCGCGAATACCAGGCCGAGCACGTACCAGCCCAGTGGGCCCCCGCCGCCGGCGAACCATCCGAAGAGCGCCGGCGCTGAAAGACTCGCCACATCGAATCCCATTCCGAAGATTCCCTGGGATTTTCCGTACGACTGTTGTGGGACGAGCCCGTACATCAGGATCGTCGAGCCGATCGAGTAGAGGATGTCGCCGCAGACCAGAGAGACTGCGAGGAACATCAGCGCGGCGAGCGCGGCCGTGACACCAACGCGGCGGGACAGTTCCGCCGCGACCGGAAACGTAAGCGCGGAGATCGCGAAAAGCAATGCCCCGATCCGGGCGGACCGGGCCGCCCGGCGATCTGTCGTGACTCGACGCGCCACCGGGACCTGTAGCAGCACCACACCGATCGTGTTCACGACGAGCGTGGCGGAGATGATCCACATGGGCACGTGCATGCGTGCGCCCACCCAGAGCGGCAGAGCGATCGTCAGCATCGGCTCTGCCAGGCAGAAGAGCCAATTGAGCAGCACCAGCGCCACGACGTGCCTGTCCCGCAGGATCCCGGACGTGGATGCGGTCCGTTCTTGCTCCGCGGCCGACCTGCCTCCGACCGCACCGGGATCCACGAATCCCCGCGCCTGCCAGAACATGCCTCCGGTGGCGGAGAGCATCACAGCCTCCGCCACGAACGACGCGTCGAAGGCCGCCCGCGACCCCGCGGCCAGTACGACGGCACCGAGGCCCAGCCCCACCACCATCGCGACGTTGGCCATCGACCGGACAACCGCCCGGAAACGCAGCCGGCGGTCTCGGCCGACCGCGCTCCCGACAAGCGCCCCCTGTACGGCGGCGCTCCCCCGTGCACACATCACCAGGACGCTGAGCAGCCCGAGAGCGACCAGCGCCGGTGAGACGGTGAGGCACAGCGTCACTGCCGCCATCGTCCACATGAGGCAGGCGTAGAGGACGTATCCGCTGAGCCGGTCCGCGAGCCCACCGATCGCCGGGCCCGCGAGAAGTCCCAGGACCGCCGCGACACTTGCCCCTGCTCCGTACACGGCCGGGCTCAGATGCTCCTGCCGAAGCATGTACACGGCCAGGGACGAGAACGAAAGACCCGTAGCCACGTACAGCGTGACCATGGCCGCGGCAAGTCGCCTCTCGACCGGGCCCTGAACCTCCTCGCGCCAGGAGGCGGCCCGGAAGATCCGGGCGAGGAGCCGCGGGCGCCGCTCCGCTTCCACTGTCATTACTGCACTGCCCTCTCCCCTACCAAGTGACCCGATCGGCCGGTCCGCGCGCCCGCGGACGGGCACTCAGTCCCCTGGCCCGGACGTCCCGCTATGCACACCTGGCTGCGCGGGAGCGCCTTCCAGAGAGGTCAGGAACCTGCGGAGTCCGTCCCGCGCTTCTGCTCCGGCGCCGTCGGACCTCCTCGTCACGAAGCCGGTGAGGGTGCACCGCTCCCGAACCGCGGTCGGATCCACCCGGTTGACCTGGTGCGGGGTTCCCGCGCTGAGCAGGACCAGCCGGTTGGGCCTGGGAAGGACGGCGACCGGGCTCAGTGCGGACCGCTGGACCGCTGCCCCGACCTCCGCCGTGTCGGTGCTTTCGCCCGGTTCTCCCACGCCCTCGTCCAGGATCAGCAGCTCACCGCCCCAGGAGGCGCGCCATTCATCGTGCAGGAACAGGATGTAGGCGCCCGTTCGTCCGCCGCCCGCGTCACTGTGCCATCCGTAGCGGGATCCCACCGGATATTTCCAGAAAGTGAAGCCCACCCGGTCCCAGTCGCTGCCGAGGTCCCCGAACAGAGCCGGAGCCGCGGTGATGACATCAAGGACGCGGTCGTACGTATCGGGTCCTCCGGCCGTGCGCCGATCGGATGTCCCGTTCCGGACGACGGTAGTCCGCGACTTGTACGGCGTACCGTCCTCCGCTTTCTGGATGGGGCCCTGCGCCGGAGCGAATGTGCTGTGGGTCATGACCCGGCGGATTTCCGCCAGCGCGGGGCCGTCGAGAAAGTCGTCGAGGACGGTATAGCGCCGTCCGCGCTGCGTCACCTGCATGATGTACTCCGTTTCCTGCTCTCGGACGCCTGCTCGATGATTCCGGTTCGGCCGGGGTCCGCCTTGGCGTTATGGACCGCCGGGCTTCCAGCTCGGCCTACGAGGCTTTCCTGGCCGACTCGCCCATCAATCGCAGGAGTGTTTCCCGGGCTTCCGTGCCGGTCGTCTCCGTGGTCTTCTTCGATATGAAGCCGGTCAGCGTGCACCTGGGTGCCTCCGCGGTGGAATCCACCCGGTTGATCTGGTGCGTCGTTCCGGCTTTCACGAGCACCAGCCGATTGGGTCTGGGAAGGATCGCGACGGGGCTGCCCGTGGACTGTCTGACCTGCTTCTCCATTTGCGCGATAAAACTCCCGGTGCCATCGGCCGACGCCGCAGGTTCCTCGTTCAGTACCATCAGCTCGCCGCCCCACGAGGCATTCCAGGTGTCATGCAGGAAAACGATGAACTCGCCCCTGCGGCCACCCCCGGCATCGTTGTGCCAGCTCAGCCTGCTTCCGGCGGGGTACCGCCAGAACGTGAAGCCGGCCTGGTCCCAGCCGTCCCCGCGGGTACCGAAGATCCCTGGCTCGGCCGCCACCGCCCTGAGGATCTTCTCGTACGCCTTCGGCCGGCCCGCGCTGTCCTCCTGGCCGAGGGCGTCACCCTTGAGATAGGTGCCTCGAGACCGGAAGGCCCTGCCGTCGGTTTCCGGGTGGATGACGCTCTGCACCTCCGAGAAGGTGGCGCGGGCCATCAGTGTGCGCATCTCCGTCAGCATCGCCTCGTCGAGAAAGTCATCGATGATGACGAACCGGTCTCCCCGGTGCGTGACCTGCATGATCTCGGTGTTCCCCTCCGTTGTGATCGCACGAATTGCGCGTGCCGTGCTTGCGCGTGTGCACAGAGCCGCGGTCCTGGCCGGTTCTCATTCCTGATCGAGCGGTTCTGCCGGGTTTGTCCCGGGAGTCGGGCACGACGCAAGCAGGAGCGCTTCGGCCCAGCTGGCCACGGTGCGGCGCCCGGCGTCGACCAGGACCTCTTCCGGCAGCTCGAGGCCGGTTTCCTCGCCGACCCGCAGCGCCAGCCTGATCCAGTCCAACGACCCCAGCCCGAGCTCCACCAGATCCCGGTTCCGGATACTGCCTTCGGTCCTGACCTCATCGAGAGGGAATGGCGCCGTGCCGAGTTCGCCCAGCATCTCCACTAGCAGTCCGGCGATCAGGGCGGCGAAGTCCGTGCCGGTATCCGCCCGACCGGCGGTCCCGTTATCGCCCATGGCGGGACTCCTTTCTTACGAGGGTGGTCAGTGCATCCCGGTCGAGTTTTCCCAGAATATTGCGCGGAAATCCACTGAACTGTAGGACCAGCGGTCTTGGAATCGAATCGGGCAGCTGCGAGAAGTAACTCTCCAGCGTGCGTTCGGCAATGGTGGACCGGGTCTCCACCACGGCATAGAGGTCCTCGATTTCTGGAGTCCCATCGCGTCCCAGAACCAGGATCTGAACGTCGGTGGCGCCGGATATCTCGCGCAACCCGCGGGTGAGCGGCTCCGGGTCGACGAACCGGCTGTTGAGCCGGACAGCCGAGCGGACGCGTTCGATGTGGTGGTAGATGCCGTCCGCGTCGCACTCGACGATGTCGCCGGTATGCCAGACGTCACTAGGGGTGCGGCCGAGGGTTCCCTCCACCGGTGCCGACATCTCCAGGACGAGTTCACCCCGTCCGCGTCCCACAGGCCTCCGGACCTGGATACCGGCGATCGGCCGGCCGATGCCCCGGGGCCCGAGAAACATTCCGCCGGTCTCGGTGGATCCGTAACCGCGGTGCAGTGGCCGGCGAAAGCGCTCCTGGAACGCCGCGTCCAGCGCGTCCGGCACGCCACCGGCCCCCACCAGCGCGCAACGCACGCTCTGGTCCCCGCTGCGCTTCACATCCAGCAGGAGCCTGGCGAGCGCCGGTGTCAGCACCACCACCGAGACCGCCCCCGAGTCCATCAGATTGGCCAGTGTCCGCAGCCTGCTGGTGGGCGTCGTGTCGATGTCGCAGCCTGTCAGGAGGGCGGCCATGACCAGGCCCCAGCCGTAGGAGTGGGTGATCGGCACCGGTACGGCGACCCGATCGGCCGGCACCAACTCCAGGTAGTCCCGGTAACCGGCGGCTTCGACGCGCACGCCGGCAATCCCGCGACGGGCCGTCTTGGGCTTTCCGGTGCTGCCTGAGGTCGGCATCAGCACGGCCGTCCGGCCCAGCCCGGGGACGACGGTGCGGTTCGTGGCCGGCGTGACGACCAGGTCCTGGTGCAGCCGACACACCCGCTGCAGGTCTTCAGGCAGATCCTGGATGCCTGGCGCGATCAGGGGAACGGCGTCGAGCAGCCAAACCGCCAGCATCGCTGTGATGGTGTCGGCCGCACTCAGATCGATCAGCAGAACGACATCGCCAGGTTGGACGCTCGCGTTCATGAGCCCTGCCCTGGCGAGCTGGATACGGCCCCGGCTGTCGATGATCGGCCGCCCGTCGACCCGGGAGCCGCGGGAGATGATCAGTGACGCCAGGGAACGGCGGTCTTCGCTCACCGCGGTTCCCCCCTGTCCAACGGCCCGTCTCCGCCGGCTGACAGCACGGTTACCTGCTCATCGAGCAGCTCGGGATCACCGGTTTCGCGGTACGACTGCAACAGCCTGCTCGTTTCCGGGCGGAACTCGACGGTGTGCAGGACTCCGTTGACCTCCACGCTGACGTCTCCCGGGGCGAACAGGTCACTGCGCAGGTGGAGGCGCACCTGCTGAGCCCCGCTCACCCGGATCCGGATCGCGTCCCCGGACATCCGCTCGGCGTGGACCTCCGCGATCGACTGGGGCACGAGCCGGTCCAGCTCGACCCAGTAGGCCCGGGCGTGACCGTGGTCCAGGGCACGGTGCCGGATCTCGGTCACCGCGCCTGACCGGTGCCGACCGGCCAGCCAGCCTGCCAGCTCGCGAAAACGCGGAGACTCCCCACGCTCCAGGTCGAGAGTCCCCAGAGCGTGCCGGCCGCCTGCGACTTCGCTGTACCGCAGCTCCCCGTGCCCGAGCTCCCGCAGACCTGCCACGGACTCCCGGTCGAATCTGGGCAGGATCTGCGTGTCCTCGGCACCGTGCACGACGAACAGGGGAAGCGGCAGCAGGTTCCGCAGCAGCGCGCGCTTTCTGAGATCCGTCCCGAACGCCTCCCACATCGACAGGGCCCCGTTGATCGGCACCGCGGCGCAGAAGCGCCCCCAGAACCGCATCGCCAGGTTCCAGGTGGCCAGCGCCCCCATCGAAACGCCAACAACCATGCAACGGTCCGGATGGACGTTCAGCGTCGTCCGTGCCCAGTACAGCGCGGCAAGCGGAAAGTCGTCGCCGTCGAGATCCCAGCACGGCGCGTCGAACCGGTTGCCGAACAACCCGGCCATGTCGAGGCGGTTGGACCGCTTCTCCACGGGCCGCGCCGTGGGGCAGAGCAGGGCGACGTTCAACAGCCGTGCGAGCGCCTGGAACCGCGGCAGCAGACTCGGGCCGCTGCCGCCGACGCCGTGCAGGAGTACCAGGGCGCCGAGCTGGCTGCTGTCCGTGCCGCTGGGGACGTACACCGCCATGTCGGTGGTCCTGCCAGTGACGTCCGTCAGGACCACGGTGCGGGTACCGGGCTCGGCCGTCGGGGACCCCTCACGGCTGCACAGCCGGCGTCTCAGCTCGGCCACGTCCAGGTTGGACCGACGGAACCGCCGCATCAGCTCGGCCGGGTCACCGTCGGCGCAGAGCGTGCGCAGCTCGTGCGGGCGTAGGTCGGTCAGCACGGCGTCACCCCGGTAGGACGGGGCGGGAGGCTCGCCGGGAAAGGCCCTGCGAAGTGCCGGGAACCCAGACAGATGGGTACCCGGTTCCTTCGGCGCACCTTGGCCTGCGACAGTTGGAGTGCGCCCAGGATGTCAGCGGCCAGGACCGGGAACTCCAGCGTGTCGGCGCCGTTCGCCCGTGCGGCCGGCCGGAGCAGGTCGACCAACGCCCTGAGCCCGTTGCCGTCTGTCCCGAGACTCACGCTCGACACCAGTCGGCTGCCGTCCAGCACCCAGTGGACACGCGTTGCTGACTCGTCCGCGGGAGACCCTTCGCCGTCGGACCGGTCGGCCCGGCCGAACAGATCCACGGTCGGTGCCGCCGAGCGCTCGTCGCGTGGCAGCATGATCTCTCCCCGGAACCTCGGCCGATCGGTACTGGTGGTCGGCTGGGACGTCTTGTCCTCCGCGTGGTCGTCCGACGGCAAGGGGAGACCGACGCGGTAGATCAGCGGCCGCCGAGGGCTCATGCCCAGGACTTCGGCGATGCCCGACTCCTGCATGCCTGGTTCGAACCACGCGGCGATCCCGAACAGGCCTTCCTGCTTGGCCGTGTCCCGCAGTGCGAACGCCAGTCGCAGCGCGGCAGTCGAGCCGCGCATGTCCTCGCTGACGTACACACCCTTGAGAAAGAGATAGGGGCCCCACCGCATGCTCCGGTGAACCGCGTACAGCCGCCCGTCCGAGTCGTTCAGCCCCACCCAGCGGAAGTCGTCCGTGGCGGCCAGCTCCTGCCGCAGGCGTGCCGACGTGAGGCCGAATCCGCCGGACAGCCGGTACACGTGCTCGGCATCCGCCGGTCCCAACTGGCGCACCACGCCATCAACACCGGGCACGGTTCTCCGTTCCACCATTCCGTACTTCCGCTATGGGCAGCATGCGACGCGTGAGCGCGACGAATTCCCGGCCCTCCTGGGGCGCCGGGGAGCCGCCGGGGGTGAGGGGGATCTTCAGCATCTTCCGACTGGAGGTCCGGCCGGCCATGAGATTGAGCATCCGGCCCGTGGTGAGGAAGCGGCTGTCCAGGTCACCGATGACCCACGAGAACAGGTCCGGGTCCAGTGGATGGAATGTCGGGTCCAGTATCTCGGCGTTCTCCAGGCCCAGTTGGCGGGCCAGCTCGGTCTCGGGCAGGACGCGGTAGCCGACATTCAGCGTCAGTTCCTCCGAGTCGAGGTTGTCGTTGATCCACTGGGCCGTGGCCCGGACGCTCTCCCGGGTCTCACCCGGGCCACCGAGCACCACACTGACCTTGAACTTGATGCCACGGGGCCGGCATCGTTCGATGAACCTCTCCACATGCCGGGTGTCGAAGCTCTTGCCGAGCGCCCGCATCACCCGGTCGTCCAGGCTGTCGGGTGAAATGATGACCGGGCCGACGTTGCTGACGGAGAGGAGGTCAGCGAACTCGTCATCGAACGGCTTGGGCGTGAAGTATGCGGACCAGGTCAGCCCTGACAGGTCTGCGGCAGTCACCGCGCGGACCACGTTCTTGGCGAAACTCAGTTCGCTGTTGAAGATACCGTCGGTGAAGAAGACATCCCGGATCCCGCTCCCGTAGGCGGTCCGCAGTTCTTCGACTATCGCCCCCGTCGGCTTGTGATCGCCGCCGTTGTCACCACTGATGTAGGCGTAGGGGCAGTAGACGCATCCCTGGTAGCAGGTCTTGCGCTTGGTCTCCACGCCGATCGAGCCGCCCCGGGAGGCATAGGCCGACAGCAGCCGCTCGGGGTGGTCCAGGCTGTTGGCGATGAATCCCGGATAGCGATCGCCGGACAGGTTCTGCCCGAACCCGAGGTACTTCCGGGGATCCGCGACGATCTCGAGCATGGACTGCTCGCCGGGCCCCACCACCCCGACGTCGAATCCGAGTCGGCTGATCAGCTCCGGCCCGAACAGGCTGTAGCCGGGGCCGCCGCCCACCAGCAGCGGACGACGGTGGCCCAGCGCCTCGCGGATCCGGGCGAGAAAGGTCTCGTAGTGTGTCACGTGCCCGTCGCAGGACAGGTCCACCGGATCGATGTTCCTGATGGTGAAGCCGATGACGTCCCATGGCTCTGCGGCCCATGACAGGTCCGTGGAGGCCGAGGGGTCCTCGATGAAATCGATCAGCCGTGTCCTGTGGTTCTCCCGCTCCAGCGCGTCCTGTATGCACCTGATCCCGATGGGGAAGATGGGATCGTTTCCGGGCATGGGGAGGCTGGCGAGATTGACGAGCAAAACGGCGGTCATGGCTTTCCTTCAGTGGAATCGCTGATCGGCGGATCCGGTTGGCGTCATACGGAACAGTGAATCCATGGGGCGGCAACCGTGGATGGCAGTCGGACCGCCGTAGCGGCACGAATCCTCGTCAAGGGCTGCTGCGACGCCTGGCTGGACAGCGGGTTCCAGACCCGGAGCGTGTTCCAGGAGCCGTGATCGGGCTCTGGACGGATCTGTAACCCTTGCCCTGTTGTGCGGAGGCGGCTCGCCGCCGCCCTGACTGCAGGAATTCGTAGCCGGGATGAGCTTGTGAACGTGCTGTGGCCTGATGCCGACCCCTTGCCGTTCCTGAGCGTTGCGCCAGCCGACTCGGGGCCGGCTATCAGGCCACAGTGCCCGGCGACTCCTTCAGGGATCAGGAGATCACGCGGACGTACTGCTGATGACGCAGAATCCTACTGAGACTCGCGGACTGCCGCAGGACGGAATATCCGTCCGGTCGGCAGGCCGACGAATGCCCGGATGCTGTTTAGAGCGGGTCGCAGGACGGCGCGGCGACACGGTACAGGAACTCCGCGTCAACGAGGTTGAAGAGCGCCTCGCACGCACCGTCGAAACGCTTGGCATCGGCCAGCATGAGGCTGTCCATGCCCTCCTTGTCGAACGACAGGCCAGCCGCCTCCATGGTTCCACGCGGGTCGACCGAGAGGTTCTTGGCGAACTCCTCGTCGTAGGTGAGCCGGCCGACGATCGCGTCGATCGTCATGGCCGCCCGCATTGCGGACTCAGCCTGGGTCCGCGTGAGCTCAAGGATTTGAGCCATGTCCGAACACCTCCTTTGGTTTGAGTAATTCCGAGGAGAAGCTAATGAGCGGACGGGAAGGCTGTCAACGGCGGTCGCGTCGGAAAGAGGGAATATGCACAAGCAGCGGTGCTTCATGTATGGGGCAGCGCGGGAACAGGTCGGGAACGCCTGCAAGCAGGATCCGAGGTATTCCGCAACTCGAAATGGAACCCGCACCCCGGGCCCGGCCGTCCTGGTCACTTAGGCCACCGCGCGGACGCACTGACCGTCCGTCGGAGTTCTCCGCGACACGACCTGGGACGGCGAGGCAGTTCTCGGTAGCAACCAGTGAGCCATGCGGTAGGTGGGTGCGGAACCTTTGCCCGCAGGAGCATGAGGCACCCCTGTCGCCCAGCCGGCGCTCATCCGGTTCACGGAGCTCGGCCACGCTCGGATGCCGCGGATGGAAAGGGCAGGTCAGATGTTCGAGGAAGCTCAGAGGCCGATCCACACGGTGCCGGTCGGATCCCTGCTCCCGGCGGACTCGCCCCGCGTGGAGGGGCTGAACGAGGATCACGTGAAGATTCTGGCCGACAGCGGGACCGAGTTCGAACCGATCCTCGTGCACCGGGAGGAGGGACGCGTGGTCGACGGGATGCACCGGCTCCAGGCCACGATCCTGCGCGGTGAGCACGACATCGCGGTGCGATACGTCGACGGGTCATCGGCCGATCTGTTCATCCGCTCGGTCCAGGCCAACGTCAACCACGGCCTGCCGCTGACTCTCAGGGACCGCAAAACCGCGGTCGTACGCATCCTGACCACCCATCCGCACTGGTCGGACCGCGCCATCGCCACGGCGGCCGGGGTGTCGCCGAAGACCGTCGGTGCGGCCCGAGGGAGGCTTTCGACTGAGGAATCTCCTCACTCGAATCCGTCGGTCGCGCGCCTGGGCAAGGACGGTCGGGTGCGTCCGGTCGACATACGGGAACGGCGCGAGAAGGCACTCGGCCTGCTGGCGGAGCAGCCCAAGGCGTCCCTGCGCGAAGTGTCCGAGGCGGCCGGTGTCTCCATCAGCACCGCGCACCGACTGCGGCAGGAGCTGCGGTCCCGTCCCACCGCGCCCACCCCTGGGGGGCAGCGACCGGCCCCGGTGAACATCCGCGTGCGGGAGGACTCCGCGTGGCCGTCCGGGCTCGTCATCTCCGGATCCCGAAGGGAGCCCGGACTGACCACGGTTCCGCACCCGGACGACTCCTCGTCGGGGGAGGTCGCCCGTACCCGCATCAAGGCCCTGGACACCCTCGCCAACGACCCATCGATCCGCTTCACGGACAGTGGTCGCACCCTGCTGCGCTGGCTCAACAGCCAGGCCCGGGGGCTCGCGGCCGCCGAGCAACTGTTCGCGCAAGTGCCGCCGCACTGCGTCGGCATGCTCGCTGAAGTAGTGGGTCACTATGCCAGGCACTGGGAGCAGCTTGCTGTCGAGATGCAGCAGAGCGAACGCGGGGACGAATCCTGGCGAGAAGCCCGGTGACACCTCCGGTCTTCGGAGGGATTGCTCGCTGATATCCGTATTCAGAGGGCCATCGGACGATCCCTCGCCGGATTGCCTTCGCCCTCTGCCGACTCCGGGCGTGTCACACACGAGCGGGATCAGGGTTGATGGCGCATGCTCTCTCCTACACAATCGCTCTCGTGACTGATGACCCCATAGGCACCGGACCTGGTGCGATAACGAATGACGGATGCGCGGTCGAGTTCTACGGATTGCTGCCGACAGTCGGCGAGCCGGAGATTGTGCATGCAGCCGTGCCGCCCGGCGCTTCGATTCTCGAACTCGGCTGCGGCACAGGTCGAATTCTGCGGCCACTCGCGGCCTGGGGGCACCCGGTGACCGGAGTCGACCACTCCTCGGATATGCTCGCCAAAAGTCCGGACCTGGAGACGGTGTGCTCACCGATCCAGTCGTTGCGACTGAACCGCTCGTTCGACGTGGTGCTCCTGGCCAGCCAGATGATCAATTCTGATCCGGTCACCCGTCAGGATTTCCTCGCCACCGTTCGGCACCATCTGCGCGACGGTGGAATCGCTGTCTTCCAGCAGAGTCCACCGACCTGGTTCGAGAAACTCGAGCATGCGGAGCCGGTTGTGGAGACGGCGGGTATACGGCGCACCATACGCCTAGCCCGCTGGGAACCTCCGCGCATGCGCGCCGAGGTCGAATACCAGGTCGGCGAGAACACCTGGTCCCATGCCTGGAGCAGCTACATGCTCACCGACGAGGCGCTGGTCGGCGATCTCGCCGCGGCAGGCCTGCGGTTCGGTGAGTGGCTCAGGGACAACCGGGCGTGGTTCACGGCTCATCCCGCCTGAACGTAAGGGGATGCCTCCCCCAATGACCATCGCGTCGGCCATGGCGGCCGACGCGATGGTCATTGCTGCGTGCCCCGGTAGGCCCGACCGGTCTGCCCCGTCCCCAACTGGGGAAGAAGAAGGGCTCCGGCTGAACCCGAAGGTGACCACCATGATCGCGGGGATCGGCGCCGACGCGTGACCTCCGGTCCCCGCCGCCCGCAGTCCCCGGACCCTCACCAGCATCCACACCGCCCCACGTGGGCCGGGCGGTTGATCCCCGCCCTGGCCCTCGGGTGCTTCGGTCGTGCGGAAAGTGCACTCCGTGAATCCGACCGTACCGACCTGAAGCGCGGAGGCTAGACGTCCAGGAACCGGACGTCCTTGGCATTGCGCTGGATGAAGGAGCGGCGGGCCTCGACGTCCTCGCCCATCAGGATCGAGAACAGGTCGTCGGCGCGGGCGGCGTCCTCCAGGGTGACCTGGGAGAGCAGCCGGTGGTCCCGGTCCATGGTGGTCACCCGGAGCTCCTCGGCGTTCATCTCGCCGAGACCCTTGAACCGCTGGATCGCGTCGTCCTTGGGGAGCTTGCGCCCTGCCGTGCGGCCGGCCGCGAGGGCCGCTTCCTTCTCACGGTCGGAGTAGACGTACTCGATGTCGTCCCGGGCCCACTTGATCTTGTACAGCGGCGGGCGGGCCAGGAAGACATGGCCGGCCTCGATCAGCGGCCGCATGAACCGGAACAGCAGGGTCAGCAGCAGGGTGGAGATGTGCTGACCGTCCACATCGGCGTCGGCCATCAAGATGATCTTGTGATAGCGAAGCTTCTGCAGGTCGAAGTCGTCATGCACACCGGTACCGAAGGCCGAGATCAGCGCCTGCACCTCGGCGTTCTGAAGGACCTTGTCGATCCGGGCCTTCTCCACGTTGAGGATCTTGCCGCGGATCGGCAGAATCGCCTGGACCCGCGGGTCCCGGCCTTGCTTGGCCGAGCCGCCGGCCGAGTCACCCTCGACGATGAAGATCTCGCACTCGGACGGGTCCTTCGACTGGCAGTCGGCCAACTTCCCCGGCAGAGCCGCGGATTCGAGCAGGCCCTTGCGGCGGGTCAGGTCGCGCACCTTGCGCGCGGCGACGCGGGCGGTGGCGGCGGTGAGCGACTTGCGGACGATGTCCGCCGCCTCCACCGGGTTGCGGTCCAGCCAGTCCCCGAAGTGCTCGGTCACGATGCGTTGCAGGAACGCCCGCGCCTCGGTGTTGCCGAGCTTCGTCTTGGTCTGGCCCTCGAACTGCGGCTCGCCCAGCTTCACCGAGATGATCGCGGTCAGACCCTCGCGGATGTCCTCGCCGGTAAGATTGTCGTCCTTCTCCCGCAGCAGCTTCTTGTCGCGCGCGTAGCGGTTGACCAGGCCCGTCAGCGCGGCGCGGAAGCCCTCCTCATGGGTGCCGCCTTCATGGGTGTGGATCGTGTTCGCGAAGGAGTAGATGCCCTCGTTGTAGGAGGCGTTCCACTGCATTGCGACCTCCACGGAGATCGCCTTCTCCTTGTCCTCCGCCTCGAAGTCGACGACCGAGGGGTGAACGACCTCGCCCTTGCGGGAGTTCAGGTAGGTCACGAAGTCGGAGATGCCACCCGCGTAGCAGTACCGGACCGCATTCGGCCGCCCCTCGTCGTCGGTGTGGTCCGGACGCTCGTCGGTCAGCGAGATGGTCAGTCCCTTGTTCAGGAAGGCCATTTCCTGGAACCGCCGGGAGAGCGTGTCGAAAGAGTAGTCCGTCGTCTCGAAGATTTCCGGATCGGCCCAGAACGTGATCGTGGTACCGGTCTCGCCGGCCTCCTCGTGCCTGGCCAGTGGCGCCACCGGCACGCTGGCCTTGTACTCCTGCGACCAGCGGAAGCCGCCGGTCTTGATCTCGACTGTGAGGCGTGTGGAGAGCGCGTTGACGACCGAGAGCCCGACCCCGTGCAGGCCGCCGGAGACGGCATACCCGCCGCCGCCGAACTTGCCGCCCGCGTGCAGCACGGTCAGCACGACCTCGACCGCGGGCTTGCCCTGGCCGGGGACGATGTCGGCCGGGATGCCCCGGCCGTTGTCGATGACACGGACCGCGCCGTCGGCCAGGATGGTGACGTCGATGGTGTCGCAGACACCCGCAAGGGCCTCATCGACGGAGTTGTCGACGATCTCCTGCACCAGGTGGTGCAGGCCACGCGCGCCGGTCGAGCCGATGTACATGCCAGGGCGCTTGCGGACGGCCTCAAGTCCCTCCAGTACCTGAATGGCGCCGCCGTCGTACGCGGGCGCGGACGCCGTCTCCGCACCCTCGGCTTCGGACGGGGCGGGGTGGTCGGTCTCAGTCACGGTGCACCCTTTCTGGCACAACGCGGCCCCGCCCCCGTCTCACTGCGGCGGGGCGTTCACGCCATGTTGCAGCGGGCGTTGACGCGTCGTGTGGTGTCTGTCGGCTCGGGATCCTGGCTCTGGCCGACCCGCGTCCGGCGGGCCATCCATCCTGAGCCGTGATGCGGTTGAGCATACATTGGATCGTGCCTGCGAGTATGGCAAAAAGGTACCTGGAAGATCCCAGAAGCCACGAACTACCTACTCGACACATCCCCCTACGTGATGGGCCTGTCAGGTCCACCATGGGCCCTTCAGGGGCTTTTTCGCCCGTCCGCCGCCGGCGGACGGAAAAGGTGACCCGCGCGCAGCGCTGGAAGGCCCCGCGCAGGCCCTCGGTGGGGGGTCTGCGGCGATCTCACCCCCTGGCGAACGGGAGACGTCCTGGCCAGGGGTGCACCAGCCGCGCACGGCCCCTGTGGCCGTTCCGGCTGTCCGCCATATCCCGCCTGGACCAGGTGAACACCTGTACTGTGCGCGCATTCCGACAAGGAGCGGCAGCACCGGCCGGCATGAGCAGGCATCAGCTGACCCACCGGTGAGCCTTCCCCCACCCGCGCCCCCAGCCGCGCAACGCAGACCCGCAGTACCAAGCCCGCAGCCCTCAGCCCGAGTTCCGAGGAGAACCGCGTGATCACCCCCTCTAGTCGCCCGCTCATGCTTCCGGCGGAGGACCACTCGGACTACACCGCGAAACATCTCCTTGTCCTTGAAGGCATGGAGGCGGTCCGCAAGCGCCCCGGCATGTACATCGGCTCCACCGACAGCCGGGGCCTGACGCACTGCCTGTGGGAGATCATCGACAACGCCGTGGACGAGGCCCTGGCCCGCGCCTGCCACCGGATCGAAGTCGTCCTCGGCGCGGACGCCTCCTTCGAGGTCCGTGACAACGGCCGCGGCATCCCGGTGGACATCGAGCCCAAGTCCGGGCTGTCCGGCGTTGAGATCGCCTACACCAAGCTGCACGCGGGCGGAAAGTTCGGCGGTGGCTCCTACGCCGCCTCCGGCGGTCTGCACGGCGTCGGCGCTTCCGTGGTCAACGCCCTGTCCGCCCGCCTCGACGTGGAGGTCGACCGGCACGGTGCCACCCACGCCATCAGCTTTCGCCGCGGCATCGCCGGAACCTTCGACGGCGACGGGCCCGATGCTCCGTTCCGGGCTGCCGCCGGCATGACCACCGGGGGAAGGGTGCCCAAGCACAGGACCGGTACCCGCATCCGCTACTGGGCGGACCGGCAGATCTTCCTGAAGGACGCCCGGCTCTCGCTGGAGAACCTGCACGCGCGGGCCCGGCAGACGGCGTTCCTGGTGCCGGGGCTGACCATCGTGGTCCGTGACGAGCGCGGCGTCGACGGCGCCGCCGCCGACGAGCAGACCTTCCGCTTCGACGGCGGCATCGCCGAGTTCTGCGACTACCTCGCGCCCGACAAGGCCGTCTGCGACACCCTGCGGCTGTCGGGCACCGGCAGCTTCAAGGAGACCGTGCCGGTCCTGGACGAGCTCGGCCACATGACCCCGACCGAGGTCACCCGGGAACTCGGGGTCGACATCGCGCTGCGCTGGGGCACCGGCTACGACACCACCCTGCGCTCCTTCGTCAACATCATCGCCACCCCCAAAGGCGGCACCCACGTCTCCGGCTTCGAGCGCTCGCTGACCAAGACCCTCGGCGAGGCGCTGCGCACCGCCAAACTGCTGCGCGTCGCCGAGGACGACATCACCAAGGACGACGCCACCGAGGGCCTGACCGCCGTGGTCACCGTCCGCCTGGCCGAGCCGCAGTTCGAAGGCCAGACCAAGGAGGTCCTGGGCACCTCCGCCGCCACCAGGATCGTCTCGGCCGTCGTCGCCCGCGAGCTCAAGGCCTTCCTCACCTCGACCAAGCGCGACGACAAGGCCCAGGCCCGCGCGGTCATGGACAAGGTCGTCGCCGCCGCCCGCACCCGGGTCGCCGCCCGCCAGCACAAGGAGGCCCAGCGCCGCAAGACCGCGCTGGAGACCAGCTCGCTGCCGGCCAAGCTCGCCGACTGCCGCAGCGACGACGTCGACCGCAGCGAACTGTTCATCGTCGAGGGCGACTCGGCCCTGGGCACCGCCAAAGTCGCCCGCAACTCCGAGTTCCAGGCGCTGCTGCCGATCCGCGGCAAGATCCTCAACGTCCAGAAGGCCTCCGTCTCGGACATGCTGAAGAACGCCGAGTGCGCCGCGATCATCCAGGTCATAGGAGCCGGCTCGGGCTGCACCTTCGACATCGACCAGGCCCGCTACGGCCGCATCGTGCTGCTGGCCGACGCCGACGTCGACGGCGCGCACATCCGGATCCTGCTGCTCACCCTGTTCCAGCGCTACATGCGGCCCATGGTCGAGGCCGGTCGGGTGTTCTCGGCCGTGCCGCCACTGCACCGGATCGAGCTCACCAACCCCCGCAAGGGCCAGGAGAAGTACCTCTACACCTACTCGGACAGCGAACTGCGCAACACGCTGCTGGAACTCCAGCGCAAGGGCCAGCGCTGGAAGGAGCCGGTGCAGCGCTACAAGGGCCTGGGCGAGATGGACGCCGACCAGCTCGCGGAGACCACCCTGGACCCCCGGCACCGCACCCTGCGCCGGATCAACATGGGCGACCTGGAGGCTGCCGAGCGCGTCTTCGACCTGCTGATGGGCAACGACGTGGCACCCCGCAAGGAGTTCATCGTCGACTCCGCCGCCCTGCTGGACCGCTCCCGCATCGACATCTGAGCGGGAGGTGCCGCCGCAGTCGACGTCGACCACAGCTGCCACGTGTCATGCCGACTGGTCGCGTTCGACGTGGCGGTCACGTCGAACAGGGAGAGATCGTCTCCCCATTTTCCCCCAGAGCAGCTCCGGGAACGCATCAGGGCCCCTGCCGATGATCTCGACAGGGGCCCTGACCTGGGTCGGGGTGGCGGGATTTGAACCCACGGCCTCTTCGTCCCGAACGAAGCGCGCTACCAAGCTGCGCCACACCCCGGTGCAACGAGGATTACTCTAGCGGACCTGGGCCGTGGGACGAAATCCGGTTGTCGGGTGGGGGTGGCCGGGGTGCAGGTCAGGGGAGCTGGAGGATGGCGTTGCCGCGGGGGCGGCGGGCGCGGATGCGGCGGGCGCGGAGGGCGGGGATCGCTTCGGCGGTGCGGGACCAGTTCTGGCGCAGGCCGACCTCCGGGTGCAGCCGGCCGGTCTCGACCAGGTGGACCAGGACAGCGAGGTCCTGGCCGTAGCTGCGGTCGCTGCGGGTGTAGTCCAAGTGCTTGATCGAGCCGCCAAACGCCCGCGGCGAAGAAGTCGAAGAAGTCGAGGGTGACCGGGGCCGGCTGGCCTGGCCGAACCAGATCAGCAGGCCCTTTGGGGCGAGCCGGGCCAGGGCGGCGGGCAGAGAGTCGCCTCCGTCGGATTCCAGGACCACGTCGTAGCTGCCGGTGGCCTTCCCGGCGTCCGGCAGGACCTCGGCCGCGCCCAGCTCCAGCAGGCGTCGGCCGCGTTCCTCGGTGGCGCTGACGGCGGCGGTTCGGGTCCTCCGGGCAGAAGGTCTCGCCCCGGTTGACCGAGTACGCCTCCACCGCCACCACTGCTTCGTCGGCGCCCGGCTCGGGCTCCCCGGTCTCGCCGAATTCCACGGCCTTTTCGATGGCCCCGGTCGGCAGCATGGCCTTCATGACGGCTCCTTTCGCACCGTGGGCGTCGGGGAATTCGTCCGGCGCGGCGGCCCGGGCGGGGTCGGTGCAGGACGGCGTCCGGGTGGGCTCGGGGCGGGGACGGGCCGGTCGGCCGGGGCGCGGAGGTGCGCCGGGGCGGCGGTGTCCGGGGAATTCACGTGCCGGATATCCGGCTGTCCCCCTGAATTCCCGGATAAATCGTAGGAGGGCCGCCCGGGATGCGGGAAAGACTTGTTTTCCCTGGCTCCATGCCGTCCCGGCATGGCCGCGCGCCTAGGATGAGGGCATGTCCGAGCTGCGTCGCCTGCGTTACTTCCTTGCTGTCGCCGAGGAGCGGAACTTCACCCGTGCCGCCGAGCGGCTGCACATAGCCCAGCCCGCCCTCAGCCGCCAGGTACGCGAGCTGGAGCGGGAGTTGGGCGTCGAGCTGCTCAGCCGGACCACGCACCAGGTGGTCCCCACCGAGGCCGGGCGGATGCTGATGGAGCGGGGCCCGGGGCTGCTGGAGGCCGCCGAGAGCCTGTGGCGCGGGGTCCGGGGCTTCGCCGACGGGCGGCTCGGCAGCATCACCCTCGGGTACGGGATGAGCGCCGGCTACGAGACCGCGCCGCAGCTGCTGCTGGCCATGAGCGAGGAGGCCCCGGGGATCGAGGTGTCGGCCCGGGTGATGGTCTTCGCCGACATCGTCGACGGCGTCGCCGCCGGGACGCTGGACGTCGGACTGGTGCGCTGCGCGCCGCCGCAGCAGGAACTGGTGCTGACCCTGCTGCGGCTGGAGCGCCAGGGCGTGATCATCAGCCGGGACCATCCGCTGGCCCGCGGCGAGTCCTTCGACCCGGCCGATCTGGACGGGCTGAAGCTGCTGCTGCACGCCCGCGACCACAACCCGGGCCACTACGACCAGATCCTGGACATCTGCGCCCGCGCCGGTTCCAAGCCCGAGGTGCTGGTGCGCGGCCTGGACTTCGACGCCGCGTACACGCCGGTGGCGTCCGGCGCGGCGGTGACGGTCGTCGGCGAGACCGGCCGGGTCGGCCTCCCGGCCGGGCTGGTGTGGCTGCCGCTGGAGCCCGCCGAGGCGGTGGAGATCCACCTGATCACTCACGGCCAGAACCGCTCCCCGGCGATCGAGCGGCTGGTCAAGGTGGCCGTGGAGACCTCGCGGCAGCATGGCTGGGTGCAGCCCTGAGCCGAGTGCAGTCCTGAACCAGGGGCAGTCCTGAGCGGTGCTGCCTGGGCGGGGGCAGCCTGGACGGGCTGCGGCCTCAGCCGGGTGCGGCTGCGGACGGGTGGCCGGACGGGCCGGGGGTCGGCCTGTGGGGCCCCGCGGCCCGGTGTGGGTCAGGCGCGCGGGGTGAGGGTCAGCAGGGTTGCCTCGGGCGGGCAGGCGAAGCGGACCGGGGTGTAGCGGTTGGTGCCGCAGCCCGCCGATACGTGCAGGTAGGCGCGGTGGCCCCCGGCCGAGTGCCGGGACAGCCCCTTGACCCGCTTGCGGTCCAGGTCGCAGTTGGTGACCAGGGCCCCGTAGAAGGGGATGCACAGCTGTCCGCCGTGGGTGTGGCCGGCCAGGATCAGCGGGTAGCGGTCGGCGGTGAAGGCGTCCAGGGCCCGCAGGTAGGGGGCGTGGACGACGCCGATGGACACGTCGGCGTCCTCGGAAGGGCCGCCCTCGACCTCGCTGTAGCGGTCGCGGCGGATGTGCGGGTCGTCCAGGCCGGTGAACTCCAGCTCCAGGCCCTCGACCTTGAGCCGCCCGCGGGTGTTGGTGAGGTCCACCCAGCCCGCGCTGTCGAAGCCGTCCCGCAGGTCGGTCCACGGGTTGTGGACGGCGCCGAAGGTGCCGCGCCGGGCCGAGCCGTCGGAGCGGTTCAGGCCGTGGTCGCCGGTGAGCATGGCCCCGAGGTAGCGGGTGGGGCTCTTCGGGACCGGCCCGTAGTAGTCGTTGGACCCGAAGACGTACACGCCGGGGTAGTCGAGCAGCGGGCCGAGGGCGTCCAGGGTCTGCGGGACCGCCTCCGGGTCGGACAGGTTGTCGCCGGTGTTGACGACGAAGTCCGGCTTGAGCCCGGCCAGGTCCCGCAGCCACTGCTGCTTCTTCCGCTGCCCGTTGACCATATGAATGTCCGACAGCTGAAGCACCCGCAGCGGTCGCGTCCCGCTCGGCAGGACGGGCACGGTCACCCGGCGCAGCCGGAACGAACGCACCTCGACTCCGGCGGCGTAGGCCACGCAGGCCGCGCCGGTCGCGGCGATTCCCAGGGGTACGGCGTAAAGGGGTCGCATCCGTCCATGGTCGCAGAGGGCGGACGCGCGGTTAATGGGGGGCAGCCGCCTGTTCGGGGTGGGAGACTGGGCCGCATGACCACGACGCTCAAGAAGCAGCTGCAGGAGGACCTGACCGCCTCGATCCGGGCCAGGGACGAGCTGCGTTCCGGCACGATCCGGCTCACCCTGTCCGCCATCACCAACGAGGAGGTGGCCGGGAAGGTGGCCCGCGAGCTCTCCGACGAGGAGGTGCTCAAGGTGATCACCCGCGAAGCGAAGAAGCGCCGCGAGGCCGCCGAGGCGTTCGAGGCCGGCGGCCGGACGGAGTCGGCGGCGCGGGAGCGGGCCGAGGGCGAGATCCTGGCGGCCTACCTGCCCAAGCAGCTCTCGGACGAGGAGCTGACGGCGATCGTCGCCGGAGCCGTGGCGGAGGCCCGGGCGGGCGGGGCCGAGGGACCGCGGGCGATGGGCGCGGTGATGAAGCTGGTGAACCCGAAGGTGGCCGGGCTGGCCGAGGGCGGCCGGGTTGCCGCCGCGGTCAAGCAGGCTTTGGCGGGCTGAACCGCTCGCCGGGGCGCGGGGGCGCCCCGAGGGGCAGCGGGCGCGGGGGCCTGGCCGCGGGGGCGGTGGGTCCGCAGGCCAGCGGGGACGCGGGGGCGGCGGTCGGCGCGAGGGATCCGGAAGGTGCGGGGAGCCTCGGCGGGGGCGGGGCCGATGGCCATCCGGGCAGGGAAGCGACGGGGGAGCGGGCCGGGGGCGGAGGCACCGGGCCCGGACTTCAGCCGGGCGGGTCCGCGCACGTGGGGCCCGTAGGGGGCTGGGTGTGGCGAGGGCGGGCTGGTCCGGTGGTGAACCGGGGCAGCCCGCCCTCGTGCGTACGTGAGCCTGGGGTCAGTGGCCGGTGGCGCCCTGGGCGCCGCCGATGAGGCCGGTCAGGCCGCCGGGGGCGCCGCCCGCGCCGCCGTTCCTGCCACCGCCGCCGGTGCCGCCTGCCGCACCCACCGTGCCGCCGTTGGTGCCCCCGGCACCACCGCCGCCGGTGAAGCCGGTGGTCGTGCCGTTGGTGCCACCGTTGTTGCCGTTGCTGTTGCCGCCGGTGTTCCCGCCGGTGTTGCCGTTGCCCCCGGTGTTGTTGCCGTTCCCGCCGGTGGAGGTGGTGGTGCCGCCGGTGGTGCCGCCCGTGGTGGACGACTGCGAGCCGCCGCCGCCCGGGGAGGGGGCGAAGTCCAGGGTGATGTCCGGCAGGCCGGACATGGCCGCCATCATCGCCTGCTTCCAGATCGGCCCGGAGGTGAGGTAGCCGTAAGCGGTGTCGTAGTAGACGCCGCCGATGGTGGTGTGGTCGAGCGAGTAGCTGGTCGGGTAGTTCGGGTTGGTCATTACCGTGGCGTCGGAGATCTGCTTGGTGTAACCGGCGAACCAGGCCTGGTTCTCGCTGTTGGTGGTACCGGTCTTACCGGCGTCGGACCACGGGATGCCGACGGTGGCGCCGGTGCCCTCGTCCGAGACGACCGAGGCGAGCAGCGTGTTCACGCCCTCGGCGACGGACGGTGTGACCGCCTGGTGGCAGTCGGGGGACGGCACCGGCAGGTTCTTGCCGGCGGCGTTGGTGACCCGGGTGATCGCGGTGGCGTTGCAGTACATGCCGTCGGCGGCGAAGGCTGCGTAGGCGTTGGCGATCTGCAGCGGGGTGAGGCTGTTGACGCCGAGGGTGAGCGTCTGCGTCTGCGAGATCGGGAGCAGCCCGGTGCCCGACTTGTTCAGCGTGCCCTGGTAGCCGAGGCCGAAGGACTGCGCCATGTGCACCACGTTGCACAGGCCGACCTGCTGCTCCAGCGGGACGAAGTAGGTGTTCACCGAGTCGGCCATGGCCTTGACCATGTTGATGTTGCCGTACTTGGTGTCGTCGTCGTTCTCCATGCCGGGCTGCTCGGGCATGACGTGTCCGCTGCAGTCGGTCATCTCCGGGTAGTCGCCGGAGACGACCGAGTTGATCTCGTAGCTCAGCGGGATGCCCTGGGAGAGGGCGGTGGCGGCGGTGATGGCCTTGAAGACCGAGCCGGTCTGGAAGCCCTGGGCGCCGCCGTACAACGCGTTGACGTTGTAGTTGATCTCGGTCTCGTTCTTCCCGGTGCCGTACGGACGGCTCTGGGCCATGGCCAGGATGTCGCCGGTGCCGGGCTGGACCATGCTGGTCGCGGCGGCCGCGGCGTCGCTCGGGTAGGCGTGGTCGGAGACCGCCTTCTCCTCGGCTGCCTGGTCCTTCGGGTTGAGCGTGGTGTGGATCTGCAGGCCGCCGGCGTTCCACAGGGCCTCGCGGGCGTCGGAGGTGGCGCCGAAGGCCGGGTCCTGCAGGACGATGTTCTTCACGTAGTTGCAGAAGAAGCCCTCGCCCTTCTGGGCGGTGATGCAGCCGGTCTTCGGCCAGGTGACCTTGAGGCCCAGCGGGGCGGCCTCGGCCTTGGCGGCCTGGGCCTGGGTGATGGTGCCGTAGGTGGCCATGGCGGCGAGCACGGTGTTGCGGCGCTGGGTGGCAGCCTGGGGGTTCACCGTCGGGTCGTAGGCCGAGGGGGACTGCTCCAGGCCGGCCAGCATGGCCGCCTGCGGGATGCTGAGCTGGCTGGCGTGGACGCTGAAGTACAGCTCCGCGGCCGCCTCGATGCCGTACGCGCCTTCACCGAAATAGGTGATGTTGAGGTAGTCGTCGAGGATCTGCTGCTTGGAGAGGGTCTCCTCCAGCTTGATGGCGTAGCGCAGTTCCTGGATCTTGCGGCCGGTGGTCTGCCGGGTGGCCTCGGCGAAGCCGGCGGAGTTGGCGTCGCCGGCGTTGTTGATGAAGACGTTCTTGACGTACTGCTGGGTCAGCGTCGAGCCGCCCTGGCTGACGTCGCCGGAGCTGGAGTTCTTCAGCAGGGCGCGCAGCGTGCCCTCGAGGTCGATGGCGCCGTGCTGGTAGAAGCGGTGGTCCTCGATGTCGATCAGCGCGTTCTGCATGATCGGGGCGATCTTGCTGAGCGGCACGGAGGTGCGGTCCTCGGAGAACACCTTGGCGATCACGCCGCCGTCGGCGTCGTAGATTGTCGACGCCTGGGACAGGGTCGGGATCTTGAGGTTGTCCGGGATGGTGTTGAAGTCCTTGACAGCCGCCTTGGCCCCCAGTCCGACCGCGCCGACCGCGGGGAGGCCAAGACCGGCGACGAGTGCGCCGGCCAGCACACTGGCGCCGAGGAGGCGTACACCGAGACCGACCTTGTTGAGGGGAGAACCAGAGCGCTTCACTGCCATGGCAGAACCATACGTGGCCGTTTCCGGTACAGGCGGGCAGTTGTTCGCCTACTCTTGTCACAAGCTTGCGACAAGTTGCTGTGCACCCCCTGATTTCACTCGTGTGGGTGATGAGATCTGTCCGTTTTGCTGGCATGTGCCCCCATATAGAGCCGCAAGGGTCGGGTCGTCCAGGTCCCCGAAGCCTGAATGGCCTTCTTACCTGCGGTCACTCCCGAGGGTGATCTCCCCTCTACGCATAGTCCGAATGGGCCATGCAGGATTGGGCCCCAAGGGGCTGTTGCATCCCGTCGTTCTTCCGTAACGTCCTCAACTGGCAACGGTGCATATGCCGTTACCGCCGTGGGGGAGCCTCGATTCGGGAGAGGACGGCACCAGCATGAGCTGGGTTGACGACTGGAGTGCGCAGGCGGCCTGCCGCACCAGCGATCCGGATGAACTGTTCGTACAGGGGGCGGCCCAGAACCGCGCCAAGGCGGTGTGCACGGGATGCCCGGTGCGCACCGAGTGCCTGGCAGACGCCCTCGACAATCGTGTCGAGTTCGGCGTCTGGGGGGGCATGACGGAGCGCGAGCGCAGGGCTCTGCTGCGCCGCCGCCCGACGGTGATCTCGTGGCGTCGCCTGCTGGAGACCGCTCGTAGTGAGTACGAGCAGACCTACTCCATCGGCGACCCCGACTACGCAGAGGCGGGCTGACCCCACGACCCCCGGGGTCGGTCGGCACAGGTGACACCCAGGTCTTCCGCATGCCCTGCGACTTCCGGCCCTACCTGGTCGGAGCCGCAGGCCGCCGGAGGCCCGCTGCCGCGCGTACGCGTCCGGCTCAGCCGCGCTGCGCGGTCAGCCGTGGGTCCGGTTCAGCCGTGCGTCCGGTTCAGCCGTGATGGTTGAGGCGTTCGCCGATCTCCCGCAGCCCCTCCAGGTCGTGGACGTCCCCTGCCAGTGCCGGCACCTCCACCACCGGCACGTCCGGGTAGACCGAGACGAAGCGGTCCCGCATCCGCCGCTCCCTGGTGATCCGCTGCACCAGTTCGGCGTGCAGCCGCAGCAGTCCGGCGGCCAGCACCTCGGTCTCCGGCGCGGTCGCGGTCGCCTCCTCCTGGTCCGGCTGGTCCGGGCTCTCCAGGGTCTCCGCCGCCGCCAGCGCCCGCTCGGCGGTGAGCTGCGGCGCGCCCGTGCTGTGCACCCGGTTCAGGACCAGCCCCGCCAGCGGCATCCGGTCCGTCTCCAGCCGGTCGACGAAGTACGCCGCCTCGCGCAGCGCGTCCCGTTCCGGGGCGGCGACCACCAGGAACGCCGTGCCCGGCGCCTGCAGCAGCCGGTAGGTGCGGTCGGCGCGCTCGCGGAAGCCGCCGAACATGGAGTCCATGGCGGTGACGAAGGTCGAGACGTCCTGGAGCACGTTGGCGCCGAGGACCTTCCCCAGGATGCCGGTGAACATGTTCATCCCGACGTTGAGGAACTTCATCGCGCTGCGGCCGCCGACCTTGGCGGGGGCCATCAGTATCCGGATCAGCCGCCCGTCCAGGAACGAGCCGAGCCGGTTGGGGGCGTCCAGGAAGTCCAGCGCGGAGCGGCTGGGCGGGGTGTCCACCACGATCAGGTCCCAGGCGCCCTCGGCCTGGAGCTGGCCCAGCTTCTCCATCGCCATGTACTCCTGGGTGCCCGCGAAGCCGGAGGAGAGCGACTGGTAGAACGCGTTGTCCATGATCTGCCGGGCCCGTTCCGGGTCGGCGTGCGCCAGCACGACCTCGTCGAAGGTCCGCTTCATGTCCAGCATCATGGCTTGCAGCTCGCCCGGGCCGTTGACGCCCTTGACCACCCGCGGGGTGTTGTCGAGCTCGGTCAGGCCCATGGACTGGGCCAGCCGCCGGGCCGGGTCGATGGTGAGCACCACGACCTTGCGGCCGCGCTCGGCGGCGCGCAGCCCGAGCGCGGCGGCGGTGGTGGTCTTGCCGACGCCGCCCGAGCCGCAGCAGACCACGATCGCGGTCTGCGGGTCGTCGATCAGCGCGTCGACGTCCAGCCGCCGCCCGGCCAGCGGGTCGTGCCGCTCCGGCTTGGCCGCCGGGCCTGCCTTCTTGGGTGTGTTCGAGGTGCTCATGCCGCCCCCTGTTCCTTCAGCGCCGCCGCCAGCCGGTACAGACCGCCCAGGTCCACACCGCCGTTGAGCAGCGGCAGCTCGTACGTCGGCAGCTTCAGCGCCTGGACGTCGGCCCGCTGGTCGCGTTCCAGCACCACCCGCGCCGCGTGTTCGCGCCCCTGCGCCAGCAGGGGTTCGACCAGCTTCCGGGTGGCGGCCGGGACGGCCCGGCGGGTTCCGCCGCGCCCCGGCCGGGCGCCGACCCCGGCGTCCGCCAGGGCCAGGGCCAGCTCCTCGGTGTGGTCGCCCTCGGCGGCGAGGACGGCGGCCTCGTCCAGGACCGGCGGGCGGACCATGTTGACGAAGACGCCGCCCACGGGCAGCCCGGCGGCGCGCAGGTCCGCGACGCCGTCGACGGTCTCCTGCACCGGCATCTCCTCCAGCAGCGTGACCAGGTGCACCACGGTCTCCGGGGAGCGGATCACCCGCATGACCGCCTGCGACTGGGTGAAGATCGGCCCGAACCTGGCCAGCCCGGCCACCTCGGTGTTGATGTTGAGGAAGCGGCTGACCCGCCCGGTCGGCGGCGCGTCCATGACCACCGCGTCGTAGAGCCGGCGTCCGTCCGGGC
Organism: Streptacidiphilus sp. PB12-B1b; assembly: GCF_014084125.1. Lineage (NCBI taxonomy): Bacteria > Bacillati > Actinomycetota > Actinomycetes > Kitasatosporales > Streptomycetaceae > Streptacidiphilus > Streptacidiphilus sp. PB12-B1b. Next base: position 326,109 of record NZ_CP048405.1, read on the forward strand.
CCTTGCGGCGGACGGCCTCGCACGCCTTGCCGGTCAGTAGGACGTCCCGCAGGCCGGGCGCGATGGTGGTGGCGAAGTCGATGAAGCCGACCTTGCGCAGGGCCTTTCCGGCGCGGCCGAGCTTGTAGAACATCTCCAGGTACTCCAGCAGGGCCTGTTCGATGTCGATGGCGAGGGCAAAGACCTCCCCCTCCTGCCGGGCGCCGCGCGCCCCCAGGGCTCCGAGCGCGCCGGGGGCGACCCCGGCGATCTTGCGCTCCTCGTAGGGCAGCGCGGCCAGGCCGAACAGCTCGGCGATGCCCTGCCGCTCCTCGACCTCGACCAGCAGCGTGCGCCGCCCCTCGGCGGCCAGGGCCATGGCCAGCGCGGCGGCCACGGTCGTCTTGCCGGTGCCGCCCTTGCCGCTGACGACGTGCAGCCGCGCTCCCTCCCAGTCCGGCATGTGCCTCTCCGTCCGCAGATCGAGCATCGACTCCGGCGCCGACGTCGGTGCCGACTCCTGCCGCGAGCGTAACCAGGGCGCAGCTCCGCCGTCGGAAGTCATCTCCCCTGTCGGAGGGCTTTGCCCGCCATTGTGGCGCAGATCACACAAACGCCGAGTGCTTCGCAGGGGGTCGCGCGCGAGCGGTTAGAGTCCACCCATGACCAAGTGGGAATACGTGACCGTGCCGTTGCTGGTCCACGCGACCAAGCAGATTCTGGACACCTGGGGCGAGGACGGCTGGGAGCTCGTCCAGGTCGTCCCCGGGCCGAACAACCCGGAGCAGCTCGTCGCCTATCTGAAGCGGGAGAAGTCCTGATGGGCAAGGTCGAGAGCAAGCTGGCCGAGCTGGGGCTGCGGCTGCCCGAGGTCGTGCCGCCGCTGGCCTCGTACGTCCCGGCCGTGCCCTCGGGCGAGTACGTCTTCACCTCCGGCCAGCTGCCGATGGTGGACGGCAAGCTGGGCCTGACCGGCAAGGTCGGCGCCGAGGTCACCGCCGAGGAGGCCAAGGCCCAGGCGCGGATCTGCGCGCTGAACGCCCTGGCTGCGGTGAAGTCCGTGATCGGCGACCTGGACCGGATCGAGCGGGTGGTCAAGGTCGTCGGCTTCGTCGCCTCCGCGCCCGACTTCACCGGCCAGCCGGGCGTCGTCAACGGGGCCAGCGAGCTGCTGGGCGAGGTCCTCGGCGACGCGGGCGTGCACGCGCGCAGCGCGGTCGGGGTGGCGGTGCTGCCGCTGGACGCGCCGGTCGAGGTCGAGCTCCAGGTCCGCGTCTCCGCGGCCTGATACCGCCGAATGATGTGAACGGGTGTTCCCCACCCGTTCACTCGCGTCCCCGCGCACCGTACGATCCGGGCATGGGTGATCAGCGGGTCGAAGCGCGGACCAGGCCGGTGCCGCCAGCTTGGGTGGAGCGCCTGCGCGGGCTGGCGAACGGCGAGTACACGCCGGTGCAGCCGCGACTCGCGGCCACCGTCGTCCTGCTGCGCGAGCACGACGGCGGGCCGCAGGCGTACCTGCTGCGGCGGCGCGCCTCGATGGCCTTCGCCGGAGGCATGTACGCCTATCCGGGCGGCGGGGTCGATCCGCGCGACGGTGCGGCGCCCGGCGACGGCGGGGCCGTCGGCGAGGCCGGCTGGGCCGGGCCGAGCCCGCAGGAGTGGGCGCGGCGGCTGGGCTGCCCGCCGGAGACCGCGCGGGCGGTCGTCTGCGCGGCGGTCCGGGAGACCTTCGAGGAGTCCGGGGTGCTGCTGGCCGGGCCGGACGCGCACTCGGTCGTGGCGGACGTCAGCGGCGCGGAGTGGCGCGCCGCCCGGGCGGCGCTGGAGGCGCACGAGCTGTCCTTCGCCGAGTTCCTGGCCGGACGCGGGCTGGTGCTGCGCAGCGACCTGCTGGGCGCCTGGGCGCGCTGGATCACCCCGGAGTTCGAGGAGCGCCGCTACGACACCTGGTTCTTTGTCGCGGTCCTGCCGCAGGGGCAGCGCACCGCCGAGGTCCCGGGCGAGGCCGACCGGGTGGTGTGGCTGGCGCCCGCCGAGGCGGTGAAGCGCGCCGACAGCGGCGAGTTCCTGATGCTGCCGCCGACCCTGACCACGCTGCGCGAGCTGCTGCCGTACGGCACTCCGGCCGAGGCGCTGGCCGCCGCCGGGGCGCGCACGGTCAGCCCGATCCTGGCCCGGGCGCGGATCACCGACGACGGCGAGGTGTCGGTCAGCTGGCCGGGCCACCCGGAGCTGACCATGGCCTCGCCCGGAACGGAGGACGCGGGCAGCGGCCGTCCGGGCCCGATCGAGCCGGGGCCGGACGTACCGGGAACGGACGAGGCCGGGGCGGGGGCGGGCCGATGAGCGGGATCGCCGGGCAGGCCACCGAGCGGGCCTTCTGCGTGCTGGCGCCCAACGCCTCGCCGATGACCCTGGACGGCACCAACACCTGGGTGCTGGCCGAGCCCGGCTCCGAGCTGGCCGTGGTGGTCGACCCAGGGCCGCTGGACGAGGGCCATCTGCGGGCCGTGCTGGACCACGTCACCGGGCAGGGCCGCCGGGTCGCGGCCACCCTGCTCACCCACGGCCACCCGGACCACGCCGAGGGCGCGGCCCGCTTCGCCGAGCTGTCCGGCAGCGGGGTGCGGGCGCTGGACCCGGCGCTGCGACTGGGCGACGAGGGCCTCGGCGACGGCCAGGTACTGGAGATCGGCGGCCTGGAACTGCGCGTCGTCGGCACCCCCGGGCACACCTCCGACTCGCTGAGCTTCCAGCTCCCGGCCGACGGCGCGCTGCTGACCGGCGACACCGTCCTCGGCCGGGGGACGACCGTGGTGGCGCACCCGGACGGCCGCCTCGGCGACTACCTGGACTCGCTGCGGCTGCTGCGCACGCTGGCCGCCGAGCAGGGCGTGCACACCGTGCTGCCCGGCCACGGCCCGGTGCTGGAGGACGCGCTGGCCACCGTCGAGTACTACCTGGCCCACCGGGCCTCGCGGCTGGCGCAGGTGGAGACCGCAGTGGAGGCGGGGCTGCGCACCCCGGCCGAGGTCGTCGCCCGGGTGTACGCCGACGTGGACCGCTCGCTGTGGCCGGCGGCGGAGTGGTCGGTGCGGGCGCAGCTGGACTACCTGGCCGAGCACGGGCTGATCTGTACCCCGTACGAGTGAGGGGCACGGCCGCCCGGCCGCACCCCTGTCCCGTAAACCCCTGTCTGCGGCCCGCCCGGGTCAGCGCGAGCGGCGCGCCAGGCGCTCGACGTCCAGCAGGATGACCGCGCGGGCCTCCAGCCGGAGCCAGCCGCGCCCGGCGAAGTCGGCCAGCGCCTTGTTGACGGTCTCCCGGGAGGCGCCGACCAGCTGGGCCAGCTCCTCCTGGGTGAGGTCGTGGACCACGTGGATGCCCTCGTCCGAGGGCACGCCGAAGCGGCGGGAGAGGTCGAGCAGCGCCTTGGCGACGCGGCCGGGGACGTCCGAGAAGACCAGGTCGGACATGACGTCGTTGGTCCGGCGCATCCGCCGGGCGATCGCCCGGAGCAGCGAGATGGCCACCTCGGGGCGGGTCATCAGCCAGGGCTGGAGATCCCCGTGGCCCAGGCCCAGCAGCTTGACCTCGGTCAGTGCCGAGGCGGTGGCGGTGCGCGGTCCCGGATCGAACAGCGACAGCTCGCCGATCATCTCGCTGGGGCCGACGACGGCCAGCATGTTCTCGCGCCCGTCGGGGGAGGTGCGGTGCAGCTTCACCTTGCCCTCGACGATGACGTAGAGGCGGTCGCCCGGATCACCTTCGTGGAAGAGGGACTCGCCCCGGGCCAGCGTGGTCTCCGTCATGGAGGCACGCAGCTCCGCAGCCTGCTCGTCGTCCAGTGCGGTGAAGAGCGGGGCACGCCGCAGTACGTCGTCCACTCGGTCCTCCTTGTCGGCCGTGCAGGCTTGAGGTGCGATCCCCATCATGCCCGACCGGGAAACAGTGCGATCAATCACAACAAGTGTGGCTTATGGAAACCTGTGCTCCGTACGGGGGTACTCAGCAGCCATGATCGGGCATGCCGGGCCTGGGCGCGGCCCCTTTCCGGGGAGCACGCCGGGGGCGCGCGGGGAGCACGCCGGGACGGCCGGGCGCGGGGTCGGGCGCGGGCTCAGTCCCAGGCCCAGCGGATGCCGAAGCGGCAGGGCCCGGCGGCCAGCGCGACCGCGTGCACCGAGCCGACCGTGTCCGGGCGGATCAGCCGCTCCTGGGCGGGGGAGTCGAGATCCGCCGAACGGAACGAGTGGCAGCTGGCGGGCAGCGCGGCGGGGTCGAACCGGACCTCCACCACGTACTCGCGCACCGGTACGTGCAGGGTGGCCTCGACCTGGGCGGTGTGCGGCAGCGGCGCCCGGTGCTCCAGCGAGTACTCCACGATCACGGTCTCGCCGCGGGCCAGCGGCCGGTCGAACAGCACCTCGGCCACCAGCAGCCGGTCCTGCGGCGACTCGGCCACCCGGCCGGTGCGGAAGGGGGCGGCGGTGCGCAGCCGGGGGAGCGGGCCGGGGTTGTCGAGCTGGAAGACGGTGATCCAGCGGTCCGGGCCGTCGCACTCGGCGCGCAGCAGCCGCCGGTTCCAGACGCTCAGCTCGCGCCCCCGGGCGTTCAGCTCCAGCCGGGTGTGGCAGCTGATCCGGGTGAGTGCGTGGTCCCAGCGGGTGTCCACCCGGCTGAGCGCGCCGTCGATGTCGCCCCGGTCGGACCAGACGTCGGCGATCCCGGGGCGGCCGGCTGCGGTGGGGAGCCAGCGTCCGCGCGGTCTGGGCGGTCCGAGCAGTCCGCCGAGGGCGCCCGGCGGGAGCTGCACCACGTCCTCCAGGACGGCGAGGGCGGCCAGCGCGTGCGGGCGCTCGGGGCGGTAGCGGCCGGACTGCCAGGAGCTGAGGGTGGCGGCGGAGACGGTGGTGCCGCGGTGCCGCAGCCGCTCCCGGATCCGGTCCAGGCTCAGCCCGCTGGCGGCGATGGCGGCGCGCAGCGCCTCGTGGAACGGGCCGTCGGCCAGCAGCGTCCCCAGCTCCTGCGGCGCCGCGACGGCGGCCTCCGTGACGGCCGGTTCGGCGAGGGCGGGCGCCGCGACGGCGGCGGCGCGGGGGTGACGGAGGGACAGGGGGTGGGGTGGGTGACTGACCTGGACAGCATGGGACGTCCTGCCCTTCCGGGAGCGGGCCGCGCCCCGACCGCTGCGCCGCCCTGACACCACTGCGGGGACAGCTTGCTACGGCGGGCGCCGGGACGGCCATGCCTGTCCCGCTATTTTCATGATCTTCACTTCGTATTGACTTTAGGGCCGCACTGCCGTGAACCGGCCGTGCGGCTCATTACGTTGTTGTTAAACGGCAGTTGGCCGCAGGTATATGCCGGACATGTCCCTTCTTATCGTGGCGGAACGTCAATTCCCGCAAGCCTGAACGGGGCGGGACTCCTTGTCGCGGGCATGCCGTGCCGCGCAAGCTTTCGTACGTCGACCTGGTTCGCGGGCCCGCCCCGGTCGGCATCCCTCTCCACCGCGCGGCAGGCGCTCGCCGCCGCACGGCCACGTCCCCCAGCATGAGGGAGTTCCCCATGTCCCAGCGTTCCTCCGTGCGCCTCTTCGCCGTCGTCGCGGCGGGTGTCGCAGCAGCCGCGTTCGCCTCCCCCTCGGCGTTCGCCGCTCCGGTCGCCCCGGCGGCCCACGCTGCTCCGGCGCAGATCACCGCGGCTGCGGCCAGCCACGAGAGCCACGGCCTGCAGGCCCTGCGGCACGGTTCGAAGAACACCACGGTGTCCTCCACCAACTGGTCCGGCTACGCTGCGACCGGCTCCAACGGCGCCTTCAAGTCCGTGTCGTCCTCCTGGGTCCAGCCCGCGGTGAGCTGCACATCCAAGAACACCTACTCCTCGTTCTGGGTGGGCCTGGACGGATACAGCAACTCCGCCCTGGAGCAGACCGGCACCGAGGCCGACTGCATCAGCGGCCGGGCCACCTACGGTGCCTGGTGGGAGGTGCTGCCCGCGTCGGAGAGCGCCTACTCGGTGACGGTCAAGGCCGGCGACCACCTGACCGCCAGTGTCGTGGACAACGGCAACGGCACCTTCACCATGACCCTGGCGGACAGCACCGAGGGGTGGACCAAGACCACCACCCACGCGGGATCCTCCGGCTACCAGGACAGCTCCGCCGAGGTCATCGCCGAGGCCACCGAGGTCAACGGCTCGATAGCCAAGCTCTCCAACTTCGGCTCGGTGACCTTCACCGGCAGCACCGCGGGCGGCACCGCCCTCGGCAGCTTGTCCCCCAACGAGATCGTGATGGAGGGCAGCAGCGGCGACGTCAAGGCCCAGCCCGGGTCGATCTCCGGCGGCACCTTCTCGGACACCTGGAAGGCCGCCAGCTGAACCCCTGCTGAAAGCGCTCCGCCCCGCAGGCCGAGACGGCTGCGGGGCGGTGTCGCGTGCGCGTCCTATAAGGGTTTTTGTCCCTTTCAATTGGTCACGAACGCACAACAGTTGACACATGTACGGCACTTTCGAATGCAAGTTTTGCCCACAGCTCTTGTGCAGACAACTGATCTTCAGTAGTCATTGCTGCTTGTAGACGCCTGTGGCACATGATGCCGCTGAGCTGTCGGGAGCGGCCGCAGACCCGGCCGCACACCTGGGGGAAGGACCCGTTTCCATGCTCGTAGTTCCCAAGATATCCGCGCGTCCCGGGCTGCGTGCGGTGGCGGCTCTGCCGACCGCCCTCGCCCTCGCCGGAGCATTCGCCATCGCCGGCCCGGCGGCCACGGCCTCCGCCGCGACGATCACCGTCGCCGGTACCCACCCGGACTGGGCCGCCGCGTCGGCCGACCGGGGCGCGGTCGCCGCGACCAGCACCGTGGACAGCACCGTGTACCTGGCCGGCAAGGACGCCGCCGGGCTCAACGCCTACGCGGCCGAGGTCTCCGACCCGTCCAGCGCGAACTACCAGAAGTACCTCACCCCGGCACAGTTCACGGCCCGTTACGGCGCCACCCCGGCGCAGGTCGCCGCGGTCGAGTCCTGGCTGCGCTCCTCCGGGCTGACGGTCACCTCGGTGGACCAGCACGCGATCACCGCGCGCGGCACCGCCGCCGCCACCGAGAAGGCGTACAGCACCAAGCTGGACGAGTTCTCGGTCAAGGGCAAGGAGTTCCGCGCGCCCACCGGTGACGTCCGCGTGCCCAGCACCGTCGGCGGCGCCGTGCTCGCGGTCACCGGCCTGGCCAACATGCCCGAGACGGTCAAGCCCGCCTCGCTGGTCGGCCAGGTCACCACGCCCTCCGTCCCCGGCATCAGCGGCGTCAAGGCCACGCAGACCAAGGGCTCCGACGGCTCGGTCTTCCTCGGCCCGACCTCCTGCTCGGCCTACTACGGCCAGCTCAAGGACAAGACCGACCCGGCCTTCAACGGCAAGGCCGACAACCCGTACGCGGTCTGCGGCTACGTCCCCACGCAGCTGCGCGGCGCGTACGGCGTCACCGGCACCGGCCTGACCGGCAAGGGCGTCACGGTCGCCATCGTCGACGCCTACGGCTCGCCGACGATGGAGGCCGACGCCAACCAGTACGCCGTCAACCACGGTGACAAGGCGTTCTCCAAGGGCCAGTACACCGAGACGGTCACCCCCGCGCAGTGGACCGACGAGTCCGCCTGCGAGGGCCCCGCGGGCTGGGCCGGCGAGGAGTCCCTGGACGTCGAGTCGGTGCACTCCATGGCGCCCGGCGCGAAGATCCACTACTACGGCGCCAACTCCTGCAACGACCCCGACTTCCTCGCGGACTTCACCTCCATCGTCGACAACCACTCGGCGGACCTGGTCTCCGACTCGTGGGGCGGCGTGATCTACTCCACGACCGGTGACGAGGACGCCTCGGTGCTGGCCGAGTACACCCAGGTCTTCGAGCAGGGCGCGATCGAGGGCATCGGCTTCAACTTCTCCGCCGGTGACTGCGGCGCCGAGGACCCGTCCACCGCGTGCGGCTCGTCGGACACCTCCACCACCCCGCAGGCCGACTTCCCGACCTCGGACGTGTACGCCACCTCCGTCGGCGGCACCAGCCTCGCCATCGGCAAGAACAACCAGGCCGAGTGGAACACCGTCTGGGGCACCGACGCCTGGGTCCTGTCGGCCACCAAGACCTGGCAGTCGGCCGGTTGGCAGTACGGCGGCGGCGGTGGCACCAGCGCCTCCTTCGCCCAGCCCTGGTACCAGAAGGGCGTGGTCTCCAAGAAGGTCTCCGAGACCCTCCCCGACGGCGTCAAGGTCGCCTCGCCCATGCGCGTCGCCCCCGACGTCTCCATGGACGCCGACCCGACCACCGGCTTCCTCTTCGGCATGACCCAGACGCTGCCCAACGGCGGCACCGGCTACGCCGAGAGCGCCATCGGCGGCACCAGCCTCGCCTGCCCGCTCTTCGTCGGCCTGCAGGCGGACGCCATGCAGTCGCAGGGCGGCCGTCCGATCGGCTTCGCCAACCCGGCGATCTACCGCTCCGCGGGCACCAAGGCGTACACCGACGTCACCTCCGGCGGCGCCGGCGCCAAGGCCGTCAACCTGCTCCCGGCCTACAACGGCTACCCGGCCATCGTCTTCAACTTCGGTGACGACGGCCTGCTCAAGGCGGCCAAGGGCTACGACGACGCCACCGGCGTCGGCACGCCCTCCCCGGCCTACCTCTGGCTCCGCGCCCGCTGGTAGTCCGCAGGACGGCCACCACCCCTGCTGGAACGCACGACTGCTGGAACGCTGCCCCCGCATCCGGAACCCCCGGGCGCGGGGGCAGCGCCGCGTCTGGGCTGTGTCGTCCGGGGCTGCGTCGTCCGGGCTGGTGACCGCGCGGCCCCGGTCGGGCAGAGTGGGGGCGTCCGTCCGGAGATCCCGCCGAGAGGAGCGGCCGTGCCCGCGCTGGAACAGCTGACCCTGACGGTCGGCACGCACACCCACGGCGCGCTGGCGGCGGGCCCCGCCGACGGCGATCCGGTGCTGCTGCTGCACGGCTGGCCCGAGTTCGCCGACTGCTGGACGCCGGTGCTGGCCGCCCTCGGCGCGGCCGGAGCCCGCGCCGTCGCCGTCGACCAGCGCGGCTACGCCCCCGGCGCGCGACCGGGCGGAGTCGGCGACTACGCCGTGCCCGCGCTGGTGGCCGACGCGCTGGGCTTCGCCGACGCCCTCGGCTTCGGGCGGTTCCACCTGCTCGCCCACGACTGGGGCGGCATGGTCGCCTGGACGCTCGCCGCCGACCACCCCGAGCGGCTGCGGTCGCTGACCGTGCTCGCCACCCCGCACCCGGCCGCGCTGGCCGCCGCCGACGCCGCCGACCCGGAGCAGCGCCGACGGCTCAGCTACGTGCGCGCCTTCCGCCGACCGGGCGGAGCGGCCGAGGCGGCGCTGCTCGCCGACGGCGCCGCGCGGCTGCGCGCCGTCTACGGCGGCCGGCTCGCCCCGGAGCTGGTGGACGCCAACGTCCGGCGGCTGAGCGAGCCCGGCGCGCTCACCGCCACCCTCAACTGGTACCGCGCGCCGGAGGCGGCGATCGACGTCCGGGCCGGACGGATCGCCGTGCCCACGCTGTTCCTGTGGGGCAGCGAGGACGTCGCGCTCGGCCGGGGCGCCGCCGAGGCCACCGCCGACTGGGTGGACGCCGACTACCGCTTCGAGGTCCTCGAAGGCGCCGGCCACTGGCTGCCCGAGGAGGTCCCGGAGCAGATCACCCCCCACGTCCTCGCCCACCTCACCCACCACCGCCCCTGACCGCCGCCCGCCGCCGCCTACCGCCCGCGCCCCGGCCTATCCGCCGTCCCTCGCTGCCCGCCCGCCGCCTGCCGCCTGCTCGTCCGCCGCTTGTTCTCCGGCTCGCCGCCTGCCGCCCACCCCCGCCGCCTGCCTGCCGCTCGCGCCCCGGGCGGCCCGCCGTCCACTCGCCGCCTGACCCCGGCGCCTGCGGCCTGCTCCGCTGCAAGCTCGTCAGCCGTCCGCCGTCCGTGGGACGCCCGCGCCGGGCCCGGTTCGGTTGCCGTGGGGCGGGGGGCGTTTCACGATCGCCATGGGGCAGGCAGTCGCCTGCGTCCGGGGCCGGAGGGCCTCCGCGCAGCAGAGGAGCTGACCATGCCGAACCCGGTGGTTGTCGGAGTCGATGACGTCGCGGGCAGCGGGGCCGCCGTGGACTGGGCCGCCGACGAGGCCCGGCTGCGGGGTGCGCGGCTGCTGCTGGTGCACGCCCGGCTGTGGGAGCCGCACCGGACGCCCGAGCACGCCCCGCAGGGCGCAGGCGTCGGCGAGCAGGCCGTCGCCGAGCTGGTGGAGCGGGCCGTCCGGCGCCATCCGGGCCTGCCGGTCGACAGCGTCGGCCTGGACCAGGTCCCGCGCGACGCCCTGGTCGCGCTCAGCGCCGAGGGGCAGCTGGTCGTGGTCGGCTCGCGCGGCACCGGGGGCTTCCCCGACCTGCTCACCGGCTCGACCGCGCTGCACGTCGCCGCCGACGCGGTCTGTCCGGCGGTGGTGGTGCCCGGTACCGTGGCGTACGCCCCCGGTACCGGCGGTGCGACCGGCAGCGTGGCGGTCGGGGTGCACGGACGCGAGGCCGAGGAGGAGCTGCTGCGCTTCGCCTTCGAGGCGGCCCAGCGGCGGCAGTCGCCGCTGCGGGTGGTGCACGCCTGGAGCTACCCGCTGGTGGGCCACGGCCGCGCCGTCCCGCCGGTGTACGAGGAGGGGCACATCGCGGCGGAGGAGGAGCGGCTGGTCGCCGAGGTCCTGGCCGGCTGGCGGCAGCGGTACCCGGAGGTGGCCGTCGAACAGGACGTCGTCCGCTCCGGCCCGGCCAAGCGGCTGGTGGCGCTGTCCACGACCTCGCAACTGATCGTCGTCGGCCGCCGGGGCAACCCGGATGGACCATTGGGCCGGCTCGGATCGGTCAGCCAGGCCGTGGTCCACCACGCCCGCTGCCCGGTCGCCGTCGTCCCGCTGCCCTGACCTCGACCGTCCTGACCTCGACCGCCCCGCCCGTGTCCCGCTACCCTGACCTCGACCGTCCTGACCTCGACCGCCCCGCCCGTGTCCCGCTACCGCCCGGAGGAGCCGATGAAGATCGCATGCGTGGTGGCCGCCGTCGACGGCTCGCCCAGCAGCCTGCTGGCCGTGGACCGCGCCGCCGACACCGCCCATCAGCGCGGCATCGCCCTGCGGCTGGTCCACGCCGACCCGCGCGAACGGTACGAGCGGGGCATCCCGGACGAGGATCCGCACTCCGAGCGGCAGGCCGTGCGGCAGATGCTCTCCCGGGCCGCCGAACGCGCCGAGGTGCGGCGTCCCGGCCTGCCGCTGCGGACCGAGGTGCTCGCCGACGACCCGGTCTCCGCCCTGCTGGGCCTGGAGCGGCTGGACCCGCTGCTGGTCCTGGGCTCGCGCGGGCGGGGCGGCTTCCACGGCCTGCTGCTGGGCTCGGTGAGCCTGCGGGTCGCCGCCCGGGCCGCCTACCCGGTGCTGGTGGTCCGCGACACCTCGCACGACCGGGCGCACGGCCGCGGCCGGGTGGTGCTCGGTGTCGGGACCGGGCCCAACGACGAGGCGATCGGCTTCGCCGCGGCCGAGGCGCAGCTGCGCGGGGCCGCACTGGACCTCGTCCACGCCTGGCCGCCGCACCGACACGCCGGCGCGCCCGAACCGGCCGAGGCCTTCGCCGCCATGGACGCCACCGCGGCCCGGGTGCGGGCGGAGCTGGACGCCCGGGGCGGCGCGCCGGTCCGGGTGGAGCGCCGGACCGCCCCGGGCACCCCCGCCTCGGTGCTGCTGGAGGCCGCTCAGGAGGCGGACCTGGTGGTCGTCGGCGCCCACCGCCGACGGGGCCACCTCGGTCTGCAACTCGGCCCGGTCAACCACGCCATGCTGCACTACGCGCCGTGCCCGGTCGCCGTCGTCGCCCACACCCCGGCCGCCTGAACCACCCCCGACGCAGCGGGGGCGGTCTGCACAGCGCTATCTGTCGCACCGTCAATCTGCCTTCGCTGCATGCAGAATAAGCCGAACACCATCAATCTCCGCTGCATCCGGGTGGTTCGCCCCCGATCATTGCGGCAAAGATCCGGCTGACGTCGTTGCACCCCGAGCACCGACCGACGAACTCCCCAAGGAGCAGCCGAAGATGGATGAGCAGTCGCAGGACCGCCGAGTCGTCGTCGTCACCGGCGGCAGCAGCGGCATCGGACGCTCGATAGCCGCCGACCTCGCCGTCGACTCGGACGTGGTCATCGTCGGACGCGACCCTGAGCGGGTCGCCACCGCATGCGCGGATCTCGGCGCCAAGGGCGTGGCCGCCGACGTGGGCGTGCGCGCCGACGTGGAACGGCTGGCGGGGCAGGTCCGCCAGGACTACGGGCGGCTCGACGTCCTGGTGAACTGCGCGGGGTTCCTGAAGGCCGTCTCACCGGCCACCCCGCTGCCGGAGGCCGAGCAGGCGTGGGACGCCGTGATCGACGCCAACCTCAAGGGGGCCTTCCTGGTCGGCCAGGCGCTCATGCCGCTGCTCGCCAGCCCCGGCGGGAGGATCATCAACGTCAGTTCCATCGCCGCGGTCACCGGCGGCAGCGGCAGCGCGGCCATCGCCTACGCCGCCGCCAAGGCCGGGATGGTGGGCCTGACCTACGCGCAGGCCCGGGGGCTGGGACCGGCCGGGATCACCGTCAACGCCATCGCCCCGGGTTTCGTCGCCGACACCGGCTTCACCGGCGACTGGCCCGAGGAGCGGATCCGCAGCATCGTCGCGCAGACCCCCGTCGGGCGTCCCGGCCACACCGACGACGTGGCGGCCGCCGTCCGCTACCTGGCCTCGGCCGGGGCGTCCTTCGTCACCGGCCAGGTGCTCCACGTCAACGGCGGCTGGGCGTTCGGGCGTTGACGCCCCCGCTCCGGGCGGCGGCGTCGCCGTCGGCCCGGGGCGCGTGCCGCTCCAGCCAGGCCAGCACCGGCGCCAGGGCCTGGTCGGAGTTGCGTTCGTAGATCAGCCCGTGGCCGTTGCCGTGCACCCCGTGGTCGGGCAGGTGCAACTGCTCGGCGGCGGCCCCGGCGGTCAGCAGCGAGCGGACGACGGCCGGGCCGTTGGCCGCGAACGGTGAGGCCCCGCCGGTGACCACGGCCACCGGAATCCCGGCCAGCGCCGGGATCCGGAGCGTGGCCGGGTCGGCGGCGCGGGCCTGCGCCGGGGTGTCCAGCGGCGGGTCGTAGCGCAGCGGCGCGGCGGTCAGGCCCCAGTCCAGCGAGCCGATCCGGGGGATGTCGGCGAACGCGGGCCCCATCGGCTCGACCGAGACGATCGCCCGGACCAGGTGCGGCCGCCGGTCGGCCACCAGCCACCCGTCCGGGCCGGACGCGGAGTGCGTCACCACGATCGCCGGGCCGATCCGGTCCAGCAGCGCGGCCAGCCGGTCGGCGTCCATCTCCTCGGCGCCGGCCAGGTCCCGCGGCAGCGGCCCGAAGGGGGCGATGAAGGCGTCCAGGGCGGCCTCGTCGTCCAGCTCGAACGGCCACTGGGTGTGCCGGTCGCGCCACTGCGGCGGGAAGAAGACGCTCTCCCCCTCCTCGTAGTCGAACGCCGGTCCCATCGGGCCGTCCACCAGCGGGTGGTACGGGGAGCGGCCCTGCGTCGGCCGGTCCACGACGAACACCGGGTACCCGGCCTCCACCAGCCGCTGGGCCCAGCCGGGCCGCCCGTCCGGGGTGTCCAGCCACTCGGTACCCTGGATCGCGCCGCCGTGCACCAGGACGACCGGGGCGCGGCCGGTCGGGTGCTCCGGCGCCTCCCAGGCCACGTACATCGGGCCGTGCTGGAACTCCCGGGCGTCGCGGGTGACGCGCTCGCCGGGAATCCAGAAGCAGCCCCGCCGCGAGGTCCGGGCCGGACCCTGCTCCCAGAAGCGTTCCGGGGACGTCATCGCACTGGTGGTCATCGCCTGCTCCTTCGATCGGTTGCCCCCGACGCTAGGAGGCGCCGCCGCACCGCACCAGGGTGCGCCGCACCCAGGCAGCCCCCGGCGCTGCGGCGATAGGGTCGGAGCCATGGACAGCGGCGTGAGCAGCAGCAACCGGCTCGGCGAGTTCCTCCGGGCCCGGCGCGACCTGATCACGCCGCGCCAGGCCGGGCTCCCGGAGTACGGCGAGCGCCGCGTCGCCGGGCTGCGCCGCGAGGAGGTCGCGCTGCTCGCCGGGGTGAGCACCGACTACTACACCCGCCTGGAGCAGGGGCGCGAACGCCACCCGTCCGAGCAGGTGATGGACGCCATCGCGGCCGCCCTGCGCCTGGACGCGCACGAGTCCCGGTACCTGTTCCGGCTGGCCCGCCCCGAACCCCGCGCCGCCGAGACCGTCTCGCCGCGCACGCCCGGCCGCGCGCTGCTGCGCCTGATGGACGCCCACCTCGACGCCCCGGCCGTGCTCACCGGCCCGGCGCTGGACATCCTGGCCGCCAACCGCCTGGCCGAGACGCTCTACAGCGGCTTCGCCCGGATGGACAACCTGCTGCGGATGATCTTCCTTGACCCGGCGGCCCTGGACTTCTACGTCGACTGGGACCGGGCCGCGCGCGGAGTCGTCAGCAACTTCCGGGCCGGCTCGGCCGCCTTCGCCGACGACCCCTCGGTGACCGCCGTCGTCGGCGAACTGACCGTCCGCAGCCCGGCCTTCAGCGCGATCTGGGTCCGCCGCGAGGCCAGGCCGCGCACCCAGGAGCACAAGGCGCTGCGCCACCCGCAGCTGGGCGAGGTGCGGCTGGACTATCAGTCCTTCGCGGTCACCGACGCTCCCGGGCAACAGCTGTTCGTCTACACGGCCGACCCCGCCGGACCCGACCCCGACGCCCTGGCCCGCCTCGGCCGGCTCGCTGCGGTTCGCTGACCCGCGCAGCAGCGGCGGATGTCAGTGCCGGAGCGAACCGCAGAGGGTTCCGGCGGGACTGCGGAAGGCGAAGAAACCGGTTCTCGGCGGCACACCCATGATGATCTTCTCCGTGTCGACCACCCGCTGCCGGACGCGGGCCTCCGCGCCGAGCCGGTCGACGTCGTCGGCGTCGATGGGGGTGAGCCGGATGACGGCCAGGCCCCCGGCGGCATCGGCGTACGCGCGGCGGGCCGCGTCCGGGCGGCGCGCGGCCAGCGCGGAGGCCCGCCCGGTGAGGAAGGTGGAGACCACGCCGAGGAAGCCGATGTCCAGATCGCGGTGGAACATGCTCAGGGCGGCGAAGAGGATACCCACGATGTACAGCAGCACCAGCAGGATCCGCAGCCGTGACGCCAACCGGTGAGCCCCGTGCCCGGCCAGGCCGAACTCCTGCTCCTTGACGGCCAGCCGCAGCTCCAGATAGGCCGACCAGCGTTCCCGTGGCGGGAGTCGGCGCAACAGGTGCAGTCCGGGCGTGGGGCCCGGCGGGCGGGGCGTCGGTCCGGGCAGTAGGCTGACCCCGGAGTCGGCCGAACCGTCGTGGCCTGACCCCGTTCGCCCGTTCGGATGAATCGACGTGACTTTGCCTGCGCCGGGCGGCCGTCGGCCGGATAGTGAGGGTGCTGCAGGGCATCCGGCTCCGGATTCCCGAGCTTTCTGCCTCCCGAGCATTCTGCGCCGTCGACGGGTACGCACCCCAGTGCCGTACCGGAGCGTACCGACGAGACGATCAGCGACTCCGCCGAGTCGCCGGCCGCGCCAGGCCGACAACGGACAACGACTGACGACACCACTGCCTTTTCGCTGCTCGGAGTCCCAACTCGCCCCCAGGGAGGGCTCATGGTCGGCACAGCACCACTGGACGCCGGTGTGGAGGGTGTGGACGGGGGGATCGGCCGGACCGCTCTCCTGGTCGCCGCCGCGCGGGCGATCGAGACCCACCGGCACGACAGCCTGGCCCGGGACGTCTACGCGGAGCACTTCGTGCGCGCCGCACCGGCGTCCGCCGGGTGGCCGGTGCGCCTGCACCAGGTCCCGGACGGCGAGGCGAACCCGCTGTGGGGGCGGTTCGCGCGCTACTTCGGGCTGCGGACCAGGGTCCTGGACGACTTCCTGCTCCGGTCGGTGCAGGCCGGGGCGCGCCAAGTGGTCCTGCTCGGAGCGGGGTTGGACACCCGGGCGTACCGGCTCGGGGCGGCTGGAGGATCTGGTGACCCTGCCCGGCGTCGGCCGCAAGACCGCCAACGTCGTGCTGGGCAACGCCTTCGCTTCTCTCACTTAGGCACGACAGGCGGGTGGTCAGACCACGATCGGCTTGACCTTCGGCGACCCAGGCAGTGCCTCGGCCGCCTTGCACAGGGCTGGAACGTGGGACTTGTCGGAGGTGACCAGCAGGACGGGCGGTGTAGCCAGCGCGGCCGTCGCCACAACCAGGGCGTCGACCAAGCATTCGTGACCGTCCAGCCCAGCGGCGTCCAGGAGCGTCCGGGCCGCGGCCACCACGTCGTCGGTGACCGGCTTCTTGTCGAAGCGGGAGAGCAGGTAGGCGAGACGGTCGGCCGCCTTGCCGGTCCGCCTGACCTCCAGCGGAGTGACTGCCGAGTAGACGACGCGGCTGCCGTTCCGCTCAGCCACCTCGATCCGGGCTCGCATCCCCTCGTCGCCATCGACGTGCAGGGACAAGCCCTGAGCATCCAGCACCAGGGTTCCGCCATGCTGCACCCGGGTCTTCAGGCGCTTGCTGACCATTCCTCCTCCGCCCGGCGCAAGGCATCGTCCGAAACCGCGCCGAACTCAGACCGGTCGGCGATCACCACCTCGCGTAGCTTGGCCATGGCGAGCCACTGCTCAAGGGCTTCGGCGATGACAGCGGAGAACCCGGTCTTCCCCGTACGCTCCTCAACCTCGTCCACGAGCGAGGATGCCAGCGAGATCGACCGCTTCGTAGCCCGCTCCGGCATCGGTGACTGCGCGTGGTTACTCATAGGGCAAATGGTAGCACCGGCGGTAGGAAATTTCAGGCCGGGAGGTGCCCGCCCGGGCTCTGCCGATCATGGTTGGCTGACCCTTGCTGCTGCGGACTGCTGGCACGCCATTCGAGCGCCTCCGGCTCATCAACGAATTCGACGAGGTGCTGGCCGACGAACATCTGGAGAGCGTCACGGACTTCGGTCGGTGTGACGTAGAAGAACTCGCGGCGGGTGTTGACGTGGTTCACTCTGCGGTCGGCGAAGTGCTGATGGAGCTTCGTTTCCAGCCCCCACGGCGTCCTCGCTGAAGATCAGCGCGTGTACGTCGAAGCGGAACGGCACCGCAGCGCCGCTGAGTTCGTAGATGCGGTCCAGCGGCTCCAGGCGGCGAGTGAGGCCGATCTTGACCATACGATCACCGAAGGCGCCGATATTGGAGATCACGTAGACATAGCCGGTCCGGATGTTGGCCGCTCTGGCCTCGACGTTCCGCAGAGCGCGCTCGATCTCGACCAGCTTGCCTTCCAGGTCCGATGTGCCTGCGTGATCGCCTCGTTCACGCAGCCTTTGCAGGGCGGACTGCACATGGTGGAGTTCCTTGTTCAGCTTCTCGCGTTCGCGGTCGAAGTCTCGCTGTGCCCGTTCCTCCTCCCTCTGCCGGGACCGCAGTTCGCGTTGAGCCTCCTTCTCCTCCTCTTTCTTCTGGAGATAGTCGGCGGTGAGCCGCAGTTCGCGGACGCGGGCGTCGTGGTAGTCGTCGGCGATCCGAATGCGCATGGTCAGGCCGAGCTTGGCGATGGTCTCGCGGGTCTTGTACAGGCGATCGACCAGAGGATTGACCCGATGGGGGCGCATTGTCCGTACCGCCTGGTCCGCTTCCGCGTTGTAGGCCCGCAGCATCAACTTCGAGAAGTCCTGGACCATCTTCTTGCCCTCACGGGCCGTTGACATTACGTCGTCCAGCGCATACCCGACCTGTCTGACGTCTACATGGAGGTGCTGCACCGCCCCGGGGAGGGCTACGCCCTGGAGCACCGGGACGGGGCGCCGGACAGGCACTTCCAGACGAGGCTGGACGGACCAGAGCCCGTGATCACGGCGATGACCGGCTGGGCTCGTCTGAACGACGACTGGGATGCCGGGATCGATTGGGGGCTACTGGATCTGGGACCGGCCCCGTCCCCGTAGCCCCGTTGGAACTGGACGACGAAGAGCGCGAGCAGGTTGAGTCCCGTGTTCGTGAGGTGATTCTCGGCGGGTACACGACCCGAGCGGAATTGGCCGAGCTCGCCGAGGAGTACCTCGTCACCAAGGACCGTCGGCCGGTCTCACCTGCGCAGGCAGAGCAGTTGGTCCGCCGGCTGTGGTTGGAACGAGTCGAGGAGCAGGCCGACTGGAACGGCGAAACGGACCCCGAGCGACTCACCCGTGCCTTCGCAGCACTGGAGGCGGAGGGGGTCACGGCCAGGGAGAACTTCACCTGCTGCCGCAGCTGTGGACAGGCGAAGATCGGCGCAGAGGCCGAGCCTGGCGCGCGCGGCTTCGTCTACTTCCACCAGTAGTGCACAGAGGGGGCCGTGTCCGGCCACGGCCTGATGCTCCTCCACGGCGGGTTCGACGTCTCCACCGCCACCACGACGGCGATCGGCCGAGAGGCCGTGGCCGCCATCGAGGCGACCGGGCTGCCGGTCGAGTGGGACGGCGATCCCGAGCGGGCCATCACCATCACCCCGCTGGACTGGCGACGCCGCCTGGTCGGCTGATTGACACGCTAGCCGCCGGGTGAAGTACGAGCCCAGCGGATCTGCGGTGCGGTGTCGGTCCCGAGCCGTAGGCTGATCGGTATGGCGAAGAGTGGCGTGGGTGAGGCTGTGGGGGCGCGGCCGGGTTTCAAGAAGGCGAAGCGGCCGGAGACGCACGCGCGGGTGGTGCGGCAGGCGCGGAAGATCAACCGGGCGCTGGCGGAGGTGTATCCGTACGCGCACCCGGAGCTGGATTTCGAGAATCCGTTCGAGCTGCTGGTGGCCACGGTGCTGTCGGCGCAGACGACCGACCTGCGGGTGAACCAGACGACGCCGGCGCTGTTCGCCAGGTATCCGACGCCGGAGGACATGGCCGCGGCCGCCCCGGAGGAGTTGGAGGAGGCGATCCGGCCGACCGGTTTCTTCCGGGCCAAGGCGAAGTCGCTGATCGGCCTGTCCACCGCGCTGCGCGACAACTTCGGCGGCGAGGTGCCGGGGCGGCTGGAGGATCTGGTGACCCTGCCCGGCGTCGGCCGCAAGACCGCCAACGTCGTGCTGGGCAACGCCTTCGGCGTGCCCGGGATCACCGTGGACACCCATTTCGGGCGGCTGGCGCGGCGGTTCGGCTGGACCGACTCCGAGGATCCGGTGAAGGTCGAGCTGGAGGTCGCCGCGATCTTCCCGAAGAGCGAGTGGACCATGCTCTCGCACCGGGTGGTCTTCCACGGGCGCCGGATCTGCCACTCCCGCAGGCCCGCCTGCGGGGCGTGCCCCATCGCCGAGCTGTGCCCCTCGTACGGCGAGGGCGAGACCGATCCGGTCAAGGCCGAGAAGCTGCTGAAGTACGAGAAGGGCGGCCAGCCCGGCCAGCGGCTGAAGCCCCCGGCCGATTACCCGGGCCAACCGGCCGCCCCCGCACCGGCGTCCGCGCCCGCACCGGCCTCCGGGGCGGCCCGGTGACCAGCGCCGCGCAGGTGATCCGGGAGGGGCTGCCGGACTGGCTGGCGCCGGTCCGGGACGCGGCGGAGCGGGTGCAGCCGCACCAGCTCAGCCGGTTCCTGCCGCCCGCCGAGGGCGGTCGGCGCTCGGCCGTGCTGGTGCTGTTCGGCGAGGGGCCGCACGGCCCCGACCTGCTGCTGATCGAACGCTCCCGGTCGCTGCGGTCGCACGCCGGGCAGCCGTCGTTCCCCGGCGGAGCGCTGGACCCGGAGGACGGTGATCCGCTCGGGCCGGGCCCGGTCAACGCCGCGCTCCGCGAGGCCCGGGAGGAGACCGGCCTGGACCCGGCCGGGGTGCAGGTCTTCGGCGTGCTGCCGGACCTCTACATCCCGGTCAGCGACTTCGTGGTCACCCCGGTCCTCGGCTGGTGGCGGGAGCCGAGCCCGGTCGGGCCGGTGGATCCGGGGGAGGTCGCGGCGGTGTTCCGGGTGCCGGTCGCCGAGCTGACCGCGCCCGAGCGGCGGGCCCGGATACGGCACCCCAGCGGCTTCCGGGGCCCGGCGTTCCTGGTCGAGGACCGCCTGGTGTGGGGCTTCACGGCCGGGGTCATCGACCGGATCCTGCACTACAGCGGCCTGGAGCGGCCCTGGGACACCACCCGGGAGATCGAGCTGTCCAGCTACGCGCAGGGCTAGTCGCGGCGCACCCCGCAGGGCCGGCCGGGGCGGCGCGCGGAGCCGTCCGGGAACCGGGGCGGGCCGGTGGAACGTGAGAAGAAGACAAGCTCTGCCACTCGGGCTCCGGCGCCGCGACCCCGCATGGGAAGGTTGGCCGGTGCACCTCCTGTCGGGGGAGCGCTCCACCCCGTCCAGGAAGCCGCCGTGAACGTCCTCGACATTCTGCTCATCCTCGCTGCCTGCGGGTTCGCCGTGTCCGGCTACCGGCAGGGCTTCGTCGTCGGCGTGCTCTCGGTCGTCGGGTTCCTCGGCGGCGGGGTGGTGGCCGTCCAGCTGCTGCCCTACCTGCTGAAGCACCTCCCGGCGGGCACCACCTCCTCGATCGTCGCGGTCGTGGTGGTGATCGTCTTCGCCTCGGTCGGACAGGCGTTCACCACCCACTGGGGCTGGAAGCTGCGCGGCCCGATCGACCGCAGCCGGATACGGGTGCTGGACGCCGTCGGCGGCGCGCTGGTCAACATCGTCGCCATGCTGCTGGTGGCCTGGCTGATCGGCTCGGCCCTGGCCGGGACCTCGCTGCCGACCGTCGCCCAGCAGGTCAGGACATCCGAGGTGCTGAGCACGGTGCAGCGGGCCCTGCCCGCGGACGCGCCCACCTGGTTCTCCAACTTCACCTCGGCGCTCTCCCGCAACGGCTTCCCGCAGGTCTTCAACCCGTTCCAGAACGAGCCCATCGCGGACGTCCCGCCGCCCGATCCGGCGCTGGTGGCCAGCGCCGCCGTGCGCGGCGCCCGGGGCAGCATCGTCAAGGTCGTCGGTACCGCAGCGGGCTGCGGGAAGGTCATCGAGGGCAGCGGCTTCGTCTACGCCCCGCACCGGGTGATGACCAACGCTCACGTGGTGGGCGGGGTCAGCGCGCCCACGGTCACGGTGAACGGCCGGACGTACAGTGCGACGGTCGTCCTGTACGACTGGAAGCGCGATGTCGCCGTGCTGGACGTGCCGCACCTGAACGCCCCGGTGCTCAGCTTCGCCGGCACCGCCCAGGACAGCGCCGGCGCGATCGTCGCCGGGTTCCCCGAGAACGGCCCCTTCAACGTCCAGGCCGCCCGTATCCGGCAGCAGATCGACGCCGAGGGCCCGGACATCTACCACCGGGGCACGGTCACCCGCGAGGTGTACTCGATCCGCTCGACCGTCCGGCAGGGCAACTCCGGCGGCCCGCTGCTCACCCCCACCGGGCAGGTGTACGGGGTGGTCTTCGCCAAGTCGCTGGACGACTCCCAGACCGGCTACGCGCTGACGGCGGGCGAGGTCCAGGCGGACGCCGCCCAGGGCATCGCGGACACCGCCCCGGTGGGCACGGAGTCCTGCGCGCTCTGAGCACGCCCGGGCACGCCCGCGCTGACCGGCTGTCAGGAACGGTGCCAGGACCGGTGCCGGGGCAGGTGACGCGGGGATTGTCGGTGCCTACTGGTAGCGTCTGGGTCGCTCACCCGATCGGATCAAGGTTCCGTGGGGCCGGGGCGGTTGCGACGAGGGGGAGGACGACACGCCATGATGGGTCACTCGCACGCGGTCAGTGGCGCGCTGCTGTTCGCAGCCACCGCGCCCTTCCTGCCGGAGGAGGTGATGCACCGTCACCTCCAGCCTGCGGAGATACTGATGGGCACGGCGCTCTGCGCCGGCGCCGCGCTCCTGCCCGACCTGGACCACCACGACGGGACGATCGCCAACTTCCTGGGCCCGTTCTCGAAGCTGCTCTGCCGCTTCGTGGCCTGGATCTCCGGCGGTCACCGGCACGCCACGCACTCGCTGCTCTTCGTCGCCGTGATGTCGCTCGGCACCTGGGCCGGAGTGACCTACCTGGGGCGGGGCTTCACCCTGGGCATGACCTTCTTCCTGCTGGCGCTGGCCGTGCGGGCGCTCAACCTGTGCCCGCCCGGGCACGGCTTCTCCGCCTGGGGGACGATCGTGGCCCTGGCCGCGCTCGGCACCGGCATAATCGCCAAGTTCATCCCCTCGGCGCCGGGTTGGCTGCCGTACGCGGTCGGCCTCGGCTGCGTGGCGCACCTCCTCGGCGACTCCATCACCAAGATGGGGGCGCCGTGGCTGTGGCCGCTCAAGTCCCGCTACGAGATCGTGGTGATCAAGAGCAGCGGCAACAAGCTGGAGACGGAGATCCTGGTCCCGCTGATGGGCCTGGCCACCGTCGCGCTGCTGTGGTTCACCGCGCTCTCGCCGCACGCGATCTGAGCGTGCCAGGCCGTCCCCGACAGTGATCGGCGGGCGGCCCGCGCCGGCGTCAGCGCTGGCGCAGCCGTGAGGTCATCCACCGGGCCCGGCGGCTGAGGATGCGGGGGAGGCCGGCGTGGTCCAGCAGGGCCACGCCCGCGTACGCCTCCTCGGGGGCGGCTCCGGGGCCGTCCAGGGTGGCACGCAAAGTCGCAGTCTGCTGCGGCGAGCGGCGACGGGACAGGGGCGCGAGGGCGCGATCGTGCATCCGGCTCATGAGAAACCAGTGCCCGCGCGAGGCGACCGGTAATCCCGTGGAATGCCGCCAACTGGCCTATGCAGTTGTCCTATTTTAACTTTTGCTTTGATCGAGCAGCATGGTCATGGTCACGACGACTGGCCGGAAACCGACGTCTCAGCGGTCGGGCTCGGGGTCGCGCAGCCAGTTCAGCAGCTCCTGGGAGAAGCCTTCCGGATCCTCCTCCTGCGGGTAGTGCCCGATCCCGTCCAGCAGCCGCCACCGGTACGGCGCCTCCACGTACTCGGCCGAGCCGGCCGCCGTCCGGCTGAGCAGGACCGGATCGAGCGCCCCCTGCAGGTGCAGCGTCGGCACCCGCACCGGGCGGTTCATCCGGCGTGCGTACTGGAAGCCGTCCGGGCGGCCCATGGAGCGCATCAGCCAGCGGTACGGCTCGATGGAGCAGTGCCGGGTGTTGGACAGCAGCATGGCCTGCCGGTAGGTCAGCAGTGCCTTCTCGTCGGGTCGGTGCCCGGGCGCGGTCCAGTCGGTGAGGTAGTCGGCCACCAGCCGGGCGTCGTCCGCCGCCAGCCGGCGCTCGGGCACCCACGGCCGCTGGAAGCCGAACAGGTGGTCGGCGGCCGCGATCTGCCTGCGGTCGGTCATCAGCGACCGGCGCAGGCGGCGCGGGTGCGCGCTGGACGCCACGGCCAGCCGCCGGATCAGCGCCGGGCGCATCACCGCCGCCGTCCAACCGAGGAAGCCGCCCCAGTCGTGGCCGACCAGCGCCGCGTCGGAGGCGCCGAGCGACCGGATCACCCCGGTGAGGTCCAGCGCCATGTTGGCCGGGTCGTAGCCGCGCGGGGTGCGGTCGCTGCCGCCGACGCCGCGCAGGTCCACCGCGACGGCCCGGAAGCCGCCCTCGGCCAGGGCGACCAGCTGGTGCCGCCAGGTCCACCAGAACTGCGGCCAGCCGTGGACCAGCAGCACCAGCGGCCCCTCGCCCATCTCGGCGACGTGGAAGCGGCCACCGTTGGCGGCCACGTCCCGGTGGGTCCAGGGCCCGTCGAGCCGGGGCTCGAAGGAGAAGTCGGTGGAGCCGGCAGCGGAGCCGGAACCGGGAAAACTGTCAGACGCCATGAAGGAAGCGTGTCACATCTGCTTCATGGTCGGTGCCGGGCGCGGCTTCGCGTTCTTCAGGACGTCCACGGTGGCCTTGGACGAGGCGATGGTCCGGTCCGGCGGGGAGATCTTCTTGAAGAAGCGGACGGCCAGCAGCCCGGCAATGGCCGCGATCGCCACGAACGCGCCGCCCATGATCAGGAAGCACCAGGCCAGGCCTAGCCCGGTGGTGTGCAGCCCGTACGCGCCGGCGAAGCTGAACATCGGGATGGACGCCAGGGCGATCACCGCCGCGATCGCCCCCGCGCCGCCGCCGACGGCGCCGCGCTTGACGTCCTTCATGATCTCTTGCTTGGCGAGCGCGATCTCGTCGTGGACCAGCGCGGACAGGTCCGTGGTGGCGGCCGCGAACAGTTGACCGACCGTGCGTTCGCCCCGGTCGGTGGTGCTGCCGTCCTGGGACCTGTAAGCGGTGGACATCCGGTCTTCTCCTCGGGTCTTCCTGTCACATCGTCAGAGCACTTTCTCAGATCATGCCCCTCAGGGACGGATGCCACCACTCGGCCTGCCGTTTCGGCCCGGCCCGGCGGCGGCCCCGAGCGGCTGGTCCGGGGCCTCCTCCTGCGCGCACAGCCGCTGGTACGTCCGATTGCGCCGGCGCAGCAGCACGGCCGCGACCAGGGCGCAGACCAGCGAGCCGAGCAGGACGGCGGACTTGGCCTCCTGCGCCAGCGGCGGCTCGTCCTCGAAGGCCAGCTCGGCGATCAGCAGCGAGACGGTGAAGCCGATCCCGGAGAGGACCGAGACCGCGAACAGGTCGCTCCACTCCAGCTCCGGGTTGAGCTCGGCCCGGGTGAACCGCGCGGTCAGCCAGCTGCCGCCGAAGACGCCCAGCGGCTTGCCCAGCAGCAGGCCGAGCACCACCCCGAGCGGCGCGGCCCGGGTGACCACATGCGCCAGCGAGCTGGGCGTGATCGAGACACCGGCCGCGAACAGCGCGAACACCGGGACGCAGAAGCCCGCCGAGAACGGCCTGACCAGGTGCTCGATGTGCTCGGCGGGGGAGTGCCGCTCGCCCGGGTCGACGGTGCAGCGCAGCATCAGCCCCAGGGCCACCCCGGCGACGGTGGCGTGCACCCCGCTCTCGTGCATCAGCGCCCAGATCACCAGGGCCAGCGGCAGGTAGAGGTACCAGCCGTGGATCCGGGCCCGGTGCAGCAGGTAGAACAGGGCCAGGCCGAGGAAGGCCAGGCCCAGCGCCCAGAGCCGGATGCCGTGGCTGTAGAAGACGGCGATGATCAGGATGGCGATCAGGTCGTCGACGACGGCGAGGGTGAGCAGGAAGGCCCGCAGCGCCGAGGGCAGGTGCGTGCCGACGACCGCGAGCACGCCCAGGGCGAAGGCGATGTCGGTGGCCGTGGGGATGGCCCAGCCGGACGCCTGGCCGCTCGCCAGGGCGTTGACCGCGGCGTAGACCACGGCCGGCAGGGCGACGCCGCAGACGGCCGCCGCGACCGGCAGCGCGGCCGCCCTGGGGTCGCGCAGCTCCCCGGCGACCAGTTCGCGCTTGAGCTCGATCCCGGCGACGAAGAAGAAGACCGAGAGCAGTCCGTCGTTGGCCCAGGTCTCCAGCGACAGGTGCAGGTGCAGCGGGGCGCTCGGGCCGACCGCGACGTCCAGCACCCGCGTGTAGCTGTGCGGCCAGACGTTGGCCCAGACGAGTGCGGTGACGGCGGCGGCCAGCAGCAGCACGCCGCCGACGGTCTCGGCGCGCAGCGCGTCGGCGACGACGGCGCGCTCGGGCAGCGGCAGTCGGCCCAGGAACTGGCGGCGGGGCGGGCGGCTGTCGCTCACGCTCGGCTCCTCCGGGGCGGCTGCGGCGCGACCTCCGTCCTGGTACGGCCGCGTTTGTCCGATCGTATCCGTACGGAGCGTGGTCGGCAGGTGACGGAAGGCCGCCCCCGCGTGCTGCGGAAGCGGCCTCCGGGCCGTGCCAGGTCGTACCGGCTCCGTACCGGCCCCGGACGGGGCCCGGCGGCGGAGCCCTGCGGTCAGTCCTCGCTGCCGCCGCTCGGCAGCTGGCTCTGGATCAGGTCCATCACCGAGGAGTCGGCCAGGGTGGTGGTGTCGCCGATCGCGCGGCCCTCGGCGATGTCGCGCAGCAGGCGGCGCATGATCTTGCCGGAGCGGGTCTTCGGCAGCTCGGTGACCACCTTGATGATCTTCGGCTTGGCGATCGGGCCGAGCACCTTGGCCACGTGGTTGCGCAGGTCGTTGACCAGCTCGGTGTCGTCGTGCGCGGTGCCGCGCAGGATGACGAAGGCGGCGATGGCCTGCCCGGTGGTGGCGTCGGTGGCGCCGACGACGGCCGCCTCGGCCACCTTCGGGTGCGACACCAGCGCCGACTCGACCTCGGTGGTGGAGATGTTGTGGCCGGAGACCAGCATCACGTCGTCCACGCGGCCGAGCAGCCACAGGTCGCCGTCGTCGTCCTTCTTGGCGCCGTCGCCGGCGAAGTAGGTCCACTTGCTCTCGGACGGGTCGTGGCCTGCGCCGAAGCGGGACCAGTAGGTGTCCAGGTAGCGCTGGTCGTCGCCCCAGATGGTGCGCAGCATCGACGGCCAGGGCTCGGTCAGCACCAGGTAGCCGCCGCCGCCGTTGGGCACCTCGTGGCCCTCGTCGTCGACCACGGTCGCCGAGATGCCGGGCAGCGGGGTCTGCGCGGAGCCGGGCTTGGTGGCGGTGACGCCGGGCAGCGGGCTGATCATCATGGCGCCGGTCTCGGTCTGCCACCAGGTGTCCACGATCGGCGTGCTGCCGGCGCCGATGTGCTCGCGGTACCAGATCCACGCCTCGGGGTTGATCGGCTCGCCGACGCTGCCCAGGATGCGCAGCGAGGACAGGTCGAACTTGGCGGGGATGTCGTCGCCCCACTTCATGAACGTGCGGATGGCGGTGGGCGCCGTGTAGAGCAGGGTCACGCCGTACTTCTGGACGATCTCCCAGAACCGGCCCTGGTGCGGGGTGTCCGGGGTGCCCTCGTACATGACCTGGGTGGCGCCGTTGGAGAGCGGCCCGTAGACGATGTAGGAGTGCCCGGTGACCCAGCCGATGTCGGCGGTGCACCAGTAGACGTCGGTCTCCGGCTTGAGGTCGAAGACCGCGTGGTGGGTGTAGCTGGCCTGGGTGAGGTAGCCGCCGGTGGTGTGCAGGATGCCCTTGGGCTTACCGGTGGTGCCGCTGGTGTACAGGATGAACAGCGGGTGCTCGGCGTTCATCGGCTGCGGCGTGTGCTCGGCGGACTGGCGCTCGGTGATCTCGTGCCACCAGACGTCCAGGCTGTCGTTCCAGGCGGTCTCCTGGCCGGTGCGGCGGACCACCAGCACGTGCTCGACGGTCGGGCAGCTGAGCACGGCCTCGTCGATGGCGGGCTTGAGCGCGGCGGGCTTGCCGCGGCGGTAGCCGCCGTCCGCGGTGATGACCAGCTTGGCGTCGGCGTCCTGTACGCGGGAGGCGACGGCCTCCGCGGAGAAGCCGCCGAAGACCACGGAGTGCGCGGCGCCGATGCGGGCGCAGGCGAGCATGGCCACCGCTGCCTCGGGGATCATCGGCAGGTAGATGGCGACCCGGTCGCCCTTCTCCACGCCCAGCTCGGTGAGGGCGTTGGCGGCCCGGGAGACCTCGTCCTTCAGCTCCGCGTAGGTGATGGCGCGGCTGTCGCCGGGCTCGCCCTCGAAGTGGATGGCCACCCGGTCGCCGTTGCCGGCTTCGACGTGGCGGTCCACGCAGTTGTACGCGACGTTGAGCTCGCCGTCGGCGAACCACTTCGCAAACGGCGGGTTGGACCAGTCGAGTGTCTCGGTGGGCTCGGTGGCCCAGCTCAGGCGGCGCGCCTGGGCGGCCCAGAAGCCGAGGCGGTCCTCCTTGGCCGCAGCATAGGCATCGGCAGTGACATTGGCGGCGGCGGCGAGCTCAGCGGGCGGGGTGAATCGACGCTCTTCCTTGAGCAGGTTGGCCAGGCTCTCATTGCTGCTCAACGCGCACTCCTCAATCGAGTTTTGGGTGCGGGCGTCCCGTGCTGTCCCGCCGTCCCAGTGTGGTTGTCACCTAGCTCACCAGGATGGGGCCGCGCTGACAAGTCTCGTCGGCGAATTGGTGTAGACCTGTCTCCTCGTCTCTCGTCCGATCGTCGGACCAGGTCAGGCGGCCGACTCCAGGTGAGGCCGGACAGCTTCGAAGGTACGCCCGTTGGGGCCCAGGAGGTACGTCTGAGCAGCGGCGAAGTCGAAGTACAGGCCGGTGAGCCGCAGGCTGCCGTCGGCCGAGCGCCGCCGTACCGAGGGGTGCGCCCGGAGGTTGTCGAGCTGCTGGACGACATTGGTCAGGCACAGCCGCGCCAGCGCGTCCGCCGGGGGCTGGTCGTCGGTGATCCGGGCCGGCGCGTGCCGCGCCCGCTGCAGCGAGTCCTGGCCGTGCCGCAGCCAGCGGGTCAGCGGGGTGCGCGCCATGCCCTCGCGGCGGTGCGCGCCGTGCAGCAGGGACTGCATCGCGCCGCAACCGGAGTGGCCGCAGACGGTGATGGTGCGCACCGCGAGCACGTCGACGGCGTACTCGATGGCGGCCGCCATCGAGTCGTCCGGCGGCGGGACCAGATTGCCGATGTTGCGGACGGTGAACAGCTCGCCGGGGCCGCTGCTGGTCATCACATTGGGCACGAGCCGGGAGTCCGCGCAGGTGATGAACAGCTGGGAGGGCGACTGGCCCTCGCGGGCCAGCCGTGCCAGCTCCGGGCGCAGGCCGGGGGCGGTGTGCTGCTGGAACGCGCGCACCCCGCCGAGCAGTTCCTCGCACGGCTGGTCGGGGCGGGCGGGGGTGTCGGGGGTGAGGCCGGTGCTCTGCATGGGTCGCGTCTCCTGGGGCAAGGACGGCGTGGCGACATGAGCGCGGCGGGGTGGGCCACGGTGAACCAAGTGTCGGTAAATGGAGAGTAATGAATCCTTTACCTTCAGGGCAGTCCAGGCCCGCCAAGTTCACCCGACCGGCGGCGGACCCGGCTGCGGACGCCTGCTGCGGACGGCCCCCGCCCGGCTGCGGACGCCCGGTCAGACCGCCAGCGGCGCACCGGCCGCGAGCTCCTCGCCCAGCACGAAGCCCGGGTCGACCTGCCCGGCGAGGTCCATCCCGGTCTTGGCGTTGCCCCAGCTCTCGGCGTTGCGCAGGTGGAACCGCACCATCTGCTCGGTGTAGCGGGCCCAGTCCCGGCGGTCGTAGGAGGCGTCCACCGCGCTGTGCAGCAGCCGGAGCGTGGCCCGGTTCTCCGGCTCCAGCTCGGCCAGCGCGGGCCCGCGCCCCTGCTCGGCGCGGCGCACCCAGGCCGACTGGCCGAGCCAGCCGATGAGGTCGTCGCCGACGTTCTCGCGCAGGTAGGCGATGTCGTCCTCGTGCTGCACCTTGTTGCCGACGACCCGCAGCTCCACCCCGAAGTCGGCGGCGTACTCCTGGTACTGGCGGTACACCGAGACGCCCTTGCGGGTGGGCTCGGAGACCAGGAAGGTCAGGTCGAAACGGGTGAACAGGCCGGAGGCGAAGGAGTCCGAACCGGCCGTCATGTCCACCACCAGGTACTCGCCCGGGCCGTCCACCAGGTGGTTCAGGCACAGCTCGACCGCGCCGACCTTGGAGTGGTAGCAGGCGACGCCCAGGTCCTCCTCGGTGAACGCGCCGGTGGCCATCAGCCGCAGCGGCGCGCCGTCGACGGTGAATTCGCGCGCGCACAGCGCGTACACCGGGTTGTTCTCCGGGATGCGCAGCAGCCGGGAGCCGCTGCCCGGGGGCGTGGTCTTGATCATCGAGGCGGCGTCGGCGATGCGCGGGTTCCCGCCGCGCAGGTACTCCTTGATCTGCGGCAGGTGCGCCCCCATGGAGGGCAGCGCGGCCGACTGCTCCTCCGTCAGCCCGAGCGTCGTCCCCAGGTGCTGGTTGATGTCGGCGTCCACCGCGATCACCGGTGCCCCGGTGGCGGCGAGGTGTCGGACGAGGAGGGAGGAGAGCGTGGTCTTGCCGCTGCCGCCCTTGCCGACGATGGCGATCTTCATGGGAACTCCGGAGTGCTTGCTGGAGCGGGCGGACGACCCGCTGGCCGGGACTGGCGCCTGCTGCGTGCGCGGGCTGATGCCGTCGCTTACTGAAAAGCGTTATCGTCACCGATAGTGGTCATGGTAGCGATCAAAAAGCAGCCGGTGATCAGGTTTGACGTACCTTTGACCCTTTCGAGTGAGCGGGCCCCGGCAGCCGCAGGACCGTCCTGTACCGCCCCCCACCGCCTTCCGGTCCACCCGGAGCGCCGCCCGCGCCCGCGCGTTACGTACGCTCGGGGCGTGAGCACTCCTTCCGTGGACCCCCTCGAACCACTCGCCCAGCTGCCCGGCGTCCCCGTGGCCGTGGCCGAGGCCCGTCGCGCCGTGGACCGCCTCTACGGCCACCGGGTGATGCGCCGCCGCGCCGCCGAGGTCACCTCCGAGTCCGCGCTGCGCGGAGCCCGCGCCTCCGCCGCGCTGGACGGCGCGGACTGGCCGCTGGAGGAGGTCCGCCGCCGCACCGACTTCGGCGGCGACCCGCAGGCCCGTACCGTCGGCGGCGCGCTGCGCCTCAACGCCGAGGCCGGACAGCTGCTCGGCACCTGGCGGCATTCGCCGCTGCAGGTACTGGCCCGACTGCACCTGCTCGCCGCCGGCGAGTCGGGCACGCCGGGTGCGGGTGCGGGTGCGGGTGCGGGTGCGGGTGTCGGGGGAGCGGCCGACGGCGCCGGGCGTCCGCGCCGGGCCGGCGAGCAGCCCGGCCCGCTGTTCGGCCCGGACCTCCCGGCCGTGGAGGGCGTGGCCGGGGCGGACGCCCTGACGTCCGCCTCGACGTCCGCCGCGTCCGACGGCGCCACGGCTGCCGCGACGCCGGTGTTCGAGCTGCCGCCCGCCCCCGGCGCGGACGAGGCGGCCGCGCGCCTGGACGGGCTGGCCCAGCTGCTGGCCGCCCGCGGCGGCAAGAAGCACCCCAACGAGCGCACCGCCCCGGCGCTGGTCGTGGCCGCCGTCGTGCACGGCGAGCTGATGACCCTGCGCCCCTTCGGCACGCACAACGGGCTGGTGGCACGCGCCGCGCAGCGGGTGGTGCTGATCGCGGAGGGGCTGGACCCGCAGGCCATCTGCCCGCTGGAGGTCGGCCTGGTGGAGCTGGGCACCGACGCCTACCGCAACGCTTTGGGCGGCTACGCCTCGGGCACCGCCGACGGCATGGCACTGTGGATCACCCACTGCGCCTCGGCGCTGCGGCTGGGCGTGCGGGAGAGCACGGCGGTGTGCGAGGCGATGCAGCGCGGGATGGTCTGACGCCCGAAGGGAAGGGCTCCGGAAGCTGCGGAGAGAAAAGATGCGGCGGCACCTCTCGGTGCCGCCGCTGGCACAGGTTCCCAAGTGACCATGCGTGCGCCAGTGAGTGCCCATCCGGCTGGGATCTGGCCCGTTGCCGGGTGCGGCGGCCCTATCGCGGGTCGGCTGCACGTGGGTGCTCGGTCGCTGTGCTCGGTCCGTGGGGCCACAAACGTCCGTGGTCCCGGTGTTCTGGGACCACCCGGTCTCGCGGGCCGTCTGCTTTCCTTTGTATCTCGGATCCGACCGAAGCGGAACCGGGGGACGCATTTCTTTACCTTTTCCGGCCCGGAAAGCGGGAATGCGCCCCGGACTCAGCCCGCTGTGGTGCGCCGCTTGGCGGCGTACCAGACCAGGCCTGCCGTGGCGGCGGCCGCACCCACCGCGGCGGCGGCCAGGACCGGACGGCTGCTGACGGCCGTCAGCGAGGCACTGCGCTGCTTCAGCCGGACCGGACGGTTGAACACCAGCACCGGCCAGTCCCGCGCCTGCGCCTCGCGGCGCAGCCCCCGGTCCGGATTGACCGCGTAGGGGTGACCGACCGCCTCCAGCAGCGGGACGTCCGTCACCGAGTCGCTGTAGGCGAAGCTGCGCTCCAGGTCGTAGCCCTCGATCCCGGCCAGCTGGCGAATGGCGATCGCCTTGTTCCCGGCATAGGCGTAGAAGTCGATCTCGCCGGTGTAGCACCCGTCAGCCTCGGCCATCCGGGTGGCGATCACATGGTCGGCGCCGAGCATCCGGCCGATGGGCTCCACGATCTCCGAGCCGGAGCTGCTGACGATCACCACGTCCCGCCCGGCGGTGTGGTGCTCCTCGATCAGCGAGGCCGCCTCGTCGTAGATCAGCGGATCGATCAGCTCGTGCAGCGTCTCGGCCACGATCTCGCGGACCAGCTGGACATTCCAGCCCCGGCAGAGCGAGGAGAGGTACTCGCGCATCTTCTCCATCTGGTCGTGGTCCGCGCCACCGGCCAGGAAGACGAACTGGGCGTACGCGCTCTTCAGGACGGCGCGGCGGTTGATCAGCCCGCCCCGGTACAGCGGGCGGCTGAAGGCGAGCGCGCTGGACTTGGCGATCACCGTCTTGTCGAGGTCGAAGAACGCGGCTGTTCGCGGCGGCCGGGAGTGCGGCGACAGGGCGGCTGGGAACTGCTGGAGGTGGTTATCCACGAACACGAGGATATGCGCCCACCATTCGGCCCAAGGGCAGGCGCGTGGGTTTGCTCCAGAAGGGCCTCGGGTACACCATGAAAGTCACGGCTCGTTCGCGACCGTGCCACCCCGGTCTGGCTCCTCCCCCCCGAGTCGGACCGTGGAGGACGACCCCCGCTCTCCCCCCGGCGGGGGTCGTCGCATGTCCGCAGGTCGGCGGCTTCCACGGTGTGGACAGCGGTTCGTTCGGGTCCGAAGCCATGGCCGACGCGTCGGCCCGGAGCCCGTTGCGACGCTCCGGCCGCTCGGCGAACCGCTCCGCCGAAAGCTCCTTGATCGGCTGATCCGGCCGGGCACGTCAATCCGATGACACGCAGGCGCCCCTTTAGGGTGGCCAGGTTTTCCACACCCCCCGGCTTGTCCACAGATTGCGTTCCCGCGTCCTCGGCGGCTTCTGAAAAGCGGCAGGGTTGCTGATACCTCAGGAAACCCCGACCGCAGCGAGCACCGCGTGCGGAGTTTCCCCACCCATCACCCATCGCGCTCACTCAACACGTTCACTCAGCGCGTCTACTCAGCGCGTCCACTCAGCGCGTTCTCGCGTTCGTCGCACGGGGGGAAAGCCATGTCCGGCACAGGTATCGGGACGTCGTCCGCAGTACCGCCCGAGGGGTCACCGCTCGAGGGCCCGCTGCTGGTCACCGAGGACGCCCAGCTCACCGAGCAGCTGCTGCGGATCTGTGCCGCCGTCGGCGCCGTGCCGCGGCTGGTGAGCGGCGCGCCGCCGGGCCGTCAGGAGTGGGCGCAGGCCTCGCTGGTGGTCGTCGGCGACGACGTCGCCGACCGTCTGGCCGGGCTGGCCCCGCGCGCCCAGGTGCTGCTCGTCGGCCGGGATCTCGACGACGTGGACGTCTGGCGCCGGGCCGTGCTGGTGGGCGCACGGCAGGTGGTGTTCCTGCCTGACGGCGAGCCCTGGTTGCGCGACCGCATCGCGGACGCGACCGAAGGCGTCGGGCCCCAGGCACTCACCATCGCCGTGCTCGGCGGCCGGGGCGGCGCGGGCGCCTCGACACTGGCCTGTGCCCTGGCGGTCACCGCCGCCAGGGAGGGCCACCGGACCGTCCTCGTAGACGGCGATCCGATGGGCGGCGGGCTGGATCTCCTGCTCGGCGGCGAGTCGGCCGCCGGGCTGCGCTGGCCCGACCTGGCCGGCTCCCGGGGCCGGGTCAACGCCGTCGAGCTGGAGCGCTCCCTGCCCCGGCTGCACCGGCTGACCGCCCTCAGCTGGGACCGCGGGGACGTCCTCAGCATCCCGCTGGAGGCCATGCGGACGGTCCTGGGAGCCGCCCGCAGGCGCGGCGGCGTGGTCGTCCTCGACCTGCCCCGGTGCATCGACGACACCGCGGGTGAAGCCCTGGAACAGGCCGATCTGGGGCTGCTGGTGGTCCCGGCGGAGCTGCGCGCCATGACCGCGTCCGGGCGGGTCGCCTCCGCCGCCCGGATGCGCCTGTCCGACCTGCGGGCAGTGGTCCGCGGCCCCGCCCCCAGCGGCGTCACCGGAGAGGAGGTCGCCCGCGGGCTGCGGCTGCCACTCGCCGGGGAGCTCCTCGCCGAGCCCGGCCTGGCGACCGATCTGGAGCGCGGCAGACCGCCCGGGGCTCGGCCCAGAGGCCCGCTCGGCCGCTTCTGCTCCGCCTTCCTGACCAAGGCCCTGCCCAGCGCGGGGGTGGGCGTATGAACCGCGCCGACCGGCGCGTCCTTCCGGTCCGCGATGCCCCGATCCACCATGCCCTGGTCCGCGACGTTCCGGTGCGGGACGCCCTGGTGGACGCGGTGCGGCTGCGGCTCGCCGAGGCCGGGGCCGCCCCCGGCGCCACCGAGGTCGCCGCGGCGCTGCGCGCCCAGGGACACCCGTACGGCTCGACCGAGGTCGTGGAGCTGGTCCGCCGGCTCCGCTCGGAGATGGTCGGCGCGGGCCCGCTCGACCCGTTGCTGGCCGACCCCGCCGTCACCGACGTCCTGGTGAACGGCCCCGACGAGGTCTGGATGGACCGGGGCGGCGGCCTGGAGCGGGCCACCGGGGTGCGCTTCGCCGACCGGCAGGCGGTACGTCGGCTGGCCCAGCGCCTGGCCACCGCGGCCGGCCGCCGCCTGGACGACGCCCGCCCGTGGACGGACGCCCGGCTGCCCGACGGCACCCGGCTGCACGCGGTGCTCCCGCCGGTCGCCGTCGGCTGCACCCACATCTCGCTGCGGGTCAGCCGGGCCCGGCCGTTCACCCTGCCGGAGCTGGTCAGGGCCGGTTCCCTGCCGGAGTCCGGCGCCCTGCTGCTCCGCGCCATGGTCAGGGCCCGGCTGTCCTACGTGGTGAGCGGGGGCACGGGCACCGGCAAGACCACCCTGCTGGCGGCGCTGCTCGGCCTGGCCGGTCCGGCGGAGCGGCTGGTCGTGGTCGAGGACTCGGCGGAGCTTCGCCCCGACCACCCGCATGTCGTCCGGCTGGAGGGCCGCTCGCCCAACCAGGAGGGCGCCGGGCACGTCGGCCTGCGCGAGCTCGTCCGGCAGGCACTGCGGATACGGCCGGACCGGCTGGTGATCGGCGAGGTCAGGGGCGCGGAAGTGGCCGAGTTCCTGGCCGCGCTGAACACCGGTCACGAGGGCGGCTGCGGAACGGTCCACGCCAACGCCGCCGCGGACGTCCCGGCCCGGCTGGAGGCACTGGCCTCGTCCGCCGGTCTCGACCGGGCCGCGCTGCACAGCCAGCTCGCCTCCGCGCTGGACGCCGTGGTCCACCTCGTGCGGGAGGCCGACGGTCGGCGCCGGGTGGCGGAGGTCGCCCTGCTGCGCCGGGGCGAGGGCGGCCTGGTCGGCACGGAACCGGCGGCGCGCTTCCTGCCCGGCGGCGAGGTACGGCGCGGCAGCGGCTGGGAGCGCCTGGTCGCCATGTGCGGCCGGGCCGAGCGGTGGGCGGCCTCATGAGCCGGGGCCGTGGCGGCGCGGCCGTGGTCCGTGCCATGGGCGGCGTGCGAGTGCGGGCACGGGTGCAGGGGCTTGAGCAGGTGCGGTTGTCGGAGTGGGAACGAGAGGGGTGGGCGTGATGATCGGAGCGCGGCAGCTGATGGGGGCGCCGGAGCAGGTGCTCCAGGTGGCGGCGACGGGCGTGCTGCTGGGACTGCTCGGTTGGGCAGCCTGGCACCTGAGCAGCCTGGACACGACGGTCCGCCGCCGGAGCCGGCTCTTTCCCGAGCGGGACCGGGAGCGGGAGCGTGGGCCGGAACGGGAGCTGGGTCGGCGGCTGAGGCGCGGTCTGCGCCGTGCCCTGCCGGGGAGGTTCGGGCACGGCCGCCTGAAGCCGCCGCCCGAGCTGCTGTTGCTGCCGCTGGGGCTGCTGGCCGCCTGGCCGACGCACTCCCCGCTGGTGGCCGCCGTCGGCGCGGGCGCGGTCGTCCCGGTCATACGGTTGCGCGGCCGACGACGGCGGGCGCGGGCCGCGGAGCAGCGCCGACAGGCCGTGGTGGCCCTGTGCGCTGCCCTGGCGGGGGAACTGCGCACGGGCGCGACGCCGCAGCAGGCGGCGGAGCTGGTCGGCGCCGAGCTGGCCGCCCCGGGGCCGACGCTCCCGTGGGTGACGCGCGGGGGGCCGACGGGCAGCGAGTCGGGGCCGCTGGACGGCACGGCGCTGCTGGCCGCTGTGCGCTACGGCGGGTCGGTACCGGAGGCGTTCCTGGCCATGGCGGAGCTGCCCGGCGCCGAGGGCGCGGCGGGGATCGCGGCCTGCTGGCAGGTGGCCTCGGCGACCGGTGCCGGGCTGGCGGCCGGGCTGGACCGGGTGGCCGAGGGGCTGCGGGCGGAGCGTGCCCTGCACGAGACGCTGCGGGCGGAGCTGGCCGGTCCGCGGTCCACGGCGGCGTTGCTGGCCGCCCTGCCGCTGTTCGGCCTGCTGCTCGGTGCCGGGCTGGGCGCGGACCCGCTGCGGGTGCTGCTGCACACCCCCAGCGGACTGGTCTGCCTGCTCCTGGGCGGGCTGCTGGAGGCCGCCGGGATCACCTGGACGGCCCGCATCGCCCGCGGCGCGGAGCAGGCCGGGTAGCGCCCGGGCCGACGCCCGGGCCAGGGCCGTGCGGACGAAGCGGGCGAGGCAAGCGACGCGGAGGAGGCGGGCGGGTGCACACGACAGAGTGGACGACGGCGTCGGCGGGCGGGGCGCTCACAGCCCTGCTGGGCGGCGCGGTGCGAGCGCTGAGGGCACGCTGCGTGCTCCGGGGCCGCGCGCGGGCGGTCGGCATGCCCGTGCACCGACCTCGGCGCGGCGGCCGGCGGGGCTCCTGGTCGTTCGGGCGGCCCGGTGGCCGACTCCGGCTGCCGCCGGGCTTCGGCCGGTACGGCGCGGGCCTGCTGCTGGGTACCGGGGTCGCGGTCTCGTTCCACGGCCTGCGGGCGCTCCTCGCCGGTGTGCTGGTGGCAGCGGCCTGCTGCCGCTGGCTGCCGGAGCGTCCCACGGCCGAGGAGCGTCGGGCGCAGGCCGAGAGCGCCGCGCTGCGGGCCCAGCTGCCGCTGACCGCCGATCTGCTGGCGGGCTGCCTGGCGTCGTGGTGCGCCCCGGCCACGGCCGCCGAAGCGGTCGCCGGAGCCGTCGCCGAGCCGATGGCGACACGGCTCGCCGAGGCCGCCGCCGACCTGCGGATGGGCGGCGACGCCGAGGAGAGCTGGGCCCGGTTCGGCAGCGATCCGGCGCTGGCGCCGCTGGGCCGCTGCCTGGCCCGGGCCTGCGCCAGCGGCGCGCCCCCGGCGGCGGGCCTGGCCCGCCTGGCCGAGGGCAGCAGGGCCTCGGCGGCGGCCGCCGCCCAGCAGCGGGCACGGCGGGCCGGGGTGCTGGCCACGGCCCCGCTGGGCCTGTGCTTCCTGCCCGCCTTCGTGCTGATCGGCGTGGTTCCGGTGGTCACCGGCCTGGCCGGCACCTTCCTCGTCCACACCTGAGCCGACCCCGTACCCACGTACCCACCCATCATCCCTTTCCGCCTTTCCGACCCGTCCTTGGAGTGATCATGAGCACCACCCTCGTCCTGAAGCCCTCGTCCCGTGTCCTCCCGTTCGGAGCGGTGCTGCTGCGCCGGGCCAGGTCCGTTCCGCTGCTGGTGGCGGCGGTGGCGTACGCCTGGCTGGCGCACCTCGGGCACCTCGTCCGCTGCCGGCTGGCCCGGCACCCGGTGGACGCCGGGATGACCAC
Source organism: Streptacidiphilus sp. PB12-B1b (assembly GCF_014084125.1). NCBI lineage: Bacteria > Bacillati > Actinomycetota > Actinomycetes > Kitasatosporales > Streptomycetaceae > Streptacidiphilus > Streptacidiphilus sp. PB12-B1b. Next base: position 363,745 of record NZ_CP048405.1, read on the forward strand.
CGCCGAGTACGCCGTGGGGACGGTCGCCGCCTGCGGTTTCGCGGCGCTGCTCTACAAGATCGTCACCAGTGGGGCGGTGTCCTCCGCGATCTCCGACCTGATCACCAGGGCCCTCGGTGCGGTCTGACCCGCGCCCGTCGGCCGCGCGCGGTGCCGCGCGCGGCACCGAGGGCGGGTTCGTGACGGCGGAGACGGCCGCGGTGCTGCCGGTCCTGGTGGCGCTGGTCGCCGTGTTGGTCTGGGGAGTGCTGGCGGCGGCGGCCCAGGTCCGCTGCGTGGACGCGGCGCGCGAGGCGGCCCGCGCGGCGGCGCGCGGGGACTCCCCGGAGCGGGTGGCCGGTGCCGCTCGGGCGACCGCCCCCGAGGGCGCGGCGGTGACGGTGAGCACACGCGGCGACAGCGTCCAGGTCGTGGTCTCGGCGCAGTCGCGGGGCCCGGGGGTGCTGGGCGGGCTGCTCTCGCTGCGGGTCTCCGGCTCCGCCTCGGCCCTGCGCGAGACGGAGGGGCCGTGAGGCGCCCGCGCGGCAGGGGGGCCCCGCGCGCCCGGGGCGCGGAGACGGGCTCGGCCTCGGTGTGGCTGATCGCCCTGCTGATGCTGGCCGGATGCGTCCTGGCCGCGGCGTTCGGGATCGGGGCCGCCGTCACCGCACGCCACCGGGCCGAGGCGGCGGCGGATCTGGCCGCGCTGGCGGCGGCCGACCGGATGCTGGTGGACCCGACCGGGGCCTGCGCGGCGGCGGCCAGGGTCGCCACCGCCCAGCAGTCGCTGCTGACCTCCTGCGTGCTGCACAGCGATGCTCGGCTGGACGCCGTGGACGTGGCGGTGCAGTCGTCCGTCCGCGGGGCCCTGTTCGCGGCGCTGCCGCCCGCCCACGGCCGCGCCCGGGCCGGACCGCTCTCGACCCCCGACGTGGTCCCCGCCGGGCTCGCCGCCCTCCCCGCCGCCGACCGAACTTCGGCCAGGCTTCCGGCCAGGCTTCCGGCCGGGCGCTCGGCTATCCGGTCGGTGGCGGGGCGAGCAGCAGCTCCAGCAGCCTGACCGATCCGGCCTTGTCCAGCGGATCATTGCCGTTGCCGCACTTGGGCGACTGGATACAGGACGGGCAGCCGCGCTCGCACTCGCAGGCGGAGATGGCGGCCAGGGTCGCGGTGAGCCATTCGCGGGCCCGCTGGAAGCCGCGTTCGGCGAATCCCGCGCCGCCCGGGTGGCCGTCGTAGACGAACACGGTGGGCAGGCCGGTGTCCGGGTGCAGCGGGGTCGAGACCCCGCCGATGTCCCAGCGGTCGCAGGTGGCGAACAGCGGCAGCAGGCCGATGGAGGCGTGCTCGGCGGCGTGCGCGGCGCCGGGCAGCTCCTCCGGCAGCAGCCCGGCCTCGTCCAGCTGGACGTCGGTCACGCACCACCACACGGCCCTGGTCCGCAGCGTGCGCGGCGGCAGGTCGAGCTTGGTCTCGCCGAGGATCTCCCCGGTGACCTGCCTGCGCTTCAGGAAGGAGACGACCTGGTTGGTGACCTCGACCGAGCCGAAGCACAGTCGGGCGTCGCCCCACTTCACCTCGCTGTCGGTGGTCAGGATGCTGATCGCGGTGGTGTCGCGGGCGACGGTGCTGTAGGCCGGGTCCGCCTCCACCACCAGGGCCACCGCCTCGTCCAGATCGAGTTCCCGGACGAGGTAGCTGCGGCCCTGGTGCAGGTGGACCGCGCCGGTGTGGACGGCGGTGTGGGCGGAGGCTGCGTCCACGGTGCCCAGCAGACGGCCTGTGTCGGCCTCTACGACGCGTACCGGGCTCCCGCCGGACCCGCGGATGTCCACGGCGTCCACGGCCCGCTCACGGCGGGTCCAGAACCATCCCTCGCTGCGGGCGGAGCCGGTCTGCCGGCGCCGCAGCAGCCCGCGCCGCTCCAGCTGCGGCAGCAGCAGCGGCGCGGACGGGCCGAACAGGGCCAGGTCGGGTTCGGTGAGCGGGAGCTCGGCGGCGGCCGCGCACAGGTGCGGGGCGAGCACATGGGGGTTGTCCGGGTCCAGCACGGTCGACTCGACCGGCTGCTGGAAGAGCGACTCGGGGTGGTGCACCAGGTACGTGTCGAGCGGGTCGTCCCGGGCGATGAGCACCGCGAGCGCGCCCTGGGCCCCGCGCCCGGCCCGTCCGGCCTGCTGCCACAGGGATGCCCGGGTGCCCGGGTACCCGGCCAGCAGGACGGCGTCCAGCCCGGACACGTCCACGCCCAGCTCCAGGGCGCTGGTCGAGGCCAGCCCGAGCAGCTGGCCGGTGTGCAGGGCGCGCTCGATCGCCCGGCGCTCCTCCGGCAGGTAGCCGCCCCGGTACGCGGCGACCCGCCGGGCGGTGGCCGATCCGGCGGCCTCCATCAGCCGTTCCTGGGCGATCACCGCCAGCAGCTCGGCACCGCGCCGGGAGCGGACGAACGCCACCGTCCGGGTCCGGTCCAGGACCAGGTCGGTCAGCAGGTCGGCGGCCTCGGCGGTCGCAGAGCGCCGTACGGGCGCTCCGTGCTCGCCGTGGAGTTCGGTGAGCGGGGGCTCCCACAGGGCGAAGACGGTCTCGCCGCGCGGCGAGCCGTCGTCGGTCACCTCGGCGACCGGGAGGCCGGTGAGCCTGGCCGCGGCCGACCCCGGTTCGGCGGAGGTGGCCGAGGCCAGCAGGAACACCGGTTCGGCGCCGTAGCGCGCGCAGATCCGGCGCAGCCGGCGCAGCACCTGGGCGACGTGCGAGCCGAAGACGCCGCGGTAGGTGTGGCACTCGTCGACGACCACGTAGCGCAGGGCGCGCAGGAAGGAGGCCCAGCGGGCATGGGCGGGCAGGATGCCCCGGTGCAGCATGTCCGGGTTGGTCAGCACCAGCGAGGCGTACTGGCGTACCCATTCGCGTTCCTCGAACGGGGTGTCGCCGTCGTAGGCGGCGGCCCGCACCCGGCCGAGCGCGCCGTCGGCCGCCCGGCGCAGCTCGCCGACACGGCGGACCTGGTCGGCGGCGAGGGCCTTGGTCGGCGACAGGTAGAGGCAGGTCGCGCCGCGGCCGTTGGCGGCCTCGGTGCCGTCCAGCAGGGCACTGAGCACCGGAGCGAGGTAGGCCAGGGACTTGCCCGAGGCGGTCCCTGTGGCAATGACCACACTTTTGCCGCCCATTGCGAGGTTTGCGGCTTCTGTCTGATGTATCCAGGGTCGGGACACGCCGGTGTCCAGGATCGCGTCCAGTACTTCCGGCCTGATGCCCGACGGCCAGTCGGCGAAACGGGCCGCCCTGGCCGGAATGTGCTCCGTATGGGTGAGCCGATCTTGCCGCCCCCGGGCTTCCGTTAGCCTGGAGAGGACGGTCGCGGGCGAGTCCGGGAGCGGCTTCATCGGGACCAAGTCTGTCATCAGAGCGATGGAGATTCGTCCTAAGACGTCGTGCTGTCCTGGTCGTAAGTGGTTGAATGCCATCGCGGCCGTACATCGGGGTATCCGCCCCACCGTCGGCCAAGATTCGCAACAATGCCATCGTGGCAGCGTGCCCCGCACCAGCGGGACGTGGTGGCGCGAGAGCAAGGTGCTGGAGGTTCCGTGGACCTGTCCCTGTCGACCCGTACCGTTGGCGACCGCACGGTTGTCGAGGTGGGGGGCGAGATCGATGTGTACACCGCCCCGAAGCTGCGCGAGCAGCTTGTCGAACTCGTCAACGAGGGTCACTACCACCTGATCGTGGACATGGAAGGCGTGGACTTCCTGGACTCGACCGGACTGGGAGTGCTCGTCGGCGGGCTCAAGCGGGTACGCGCCCATGAGGGTTCGCTCCGCCTGGTCTGCAACCAGGAGCGCATCCTCAAGATTTTCCGTATCACCGGGCTCACCAAGGTGTTTCCCATCCACGGTTCCGTGGACGAGGCCGTAGCCGCAACCGACTGACCCCGCTCGCAGGTGGAGCCAGTCATTGCGGCACCCGGGGCCCCGACCGTTGAGGCCCCGGGCCGGTCCGGAGAAAGCAACCTTCGAGGGGGAGCCATGGCCACCGTCGAACTCCGATTCAGCGCGCTTCCGGAGCACGTGCGGACCGCGCGGCTTGTCGCCGCGGCCGTAGCCCGGCGCGCGGGAGTGGACGAATCCGTCCTCGACGAGGTCCGCCTCGCCGTGGGCGAAGCATGCTCGCGCGCGGTCGGACTGCACCGCCGCCACAGTCTCGACGAACCCGTTCGGGTGAAACTCATCGAGCAGGAGAAGCGGTTTCAGATCGAGGTCGGCGACGGCGTCGGCGGCAAGCACGCCGCGGACGACGGCCACGCGGCCGACGGCGCGGCCGTGGACGACGCCGCCGAGGCCGCGATGGGCCTCGCCGTGATCAGCGGCCTGGTGGACGACCTGGACATCGGCAGCGACGACGACGGCGGGCTGATCCGGATGAGCTGGCCGCTGGCCGTCCACCCGGTCCTGCCCTGAGCCCACCCGGTCCTGCCCGAGCCCATCCGGTCATGGCTGTCCCGTTCCGCATGCCGGTAAACGTCCGTTTGGGCACTATCGGCACCAGGATCGGATGATCTGTCAGCTCACAAGAAAATCATGGCGGTTACCGCCCTCATCCCTGCGCATACCCTGTTTTGATCAGGCCGCGATTCCTAGAATCGCGGCCTGTCGTGTTGGCAACACTGGGATGCGACACGGCACAACCTCGCCCGCGCTGCCGAGCGGCGACCACCTGCTGCCTGCCCGGCGCACGAGCCAGACGTCAAGGAGGACGAATGGCCGGGCTCTTCTCAACCGGTGCTCCAGCCACCACAGGTGCCGTGCTCACCGGCACCGACCAGACCGTCGTCGTCATCGTCGCAGCCGTCGCCCTCGCCGCTCTCGGCGTGGCCTGGGTGCTCGTCCGCCAGGTCCTCGCCGCGGACGAGGGCACCGAGGGCATGAAGCGCATCGCCGCCGCCGTCCAGCAGGGCGCGAACGCCTATCTCGCACGCCAGTTCCGCACCCTCGGCGGCTTCGCCGTCGCCGTGGTGTTCCTGTTGCTGCTGCTCCCCGCCGACGACTGGTCGCAGCGGATCGGCCGCTCGGTCTTCTTCCTGGTCGGGGCCCTCTTCTCGGCCATCACCGGCTATGTCGGCATGCAGCTCGCGGTGCGCAGCAACGTCCGCGTGGCCGCAGCCGCCCGCGCCGCGACCGCCGATCCGGGCGGTGCGGGCAGCGCGGCCACAGATGCCACTGCCGGTATTCCTGCCACACCGGACGCAGTCGAAACATCGGAATCCCACCCGGCCGTGAGTTCCCACCGAGCGATGCGGATCGCCTTCCGTACCGGCGGTGTCGTCGGCATGTTCACCGTCGGCCTCGGCCTGCTCGGGGCCTCCGTGGTGGTGCTGATCTACCGGGAGAACGCCGCCAAGGTGCTGGAGGGCTTCGGCTTCGGCGCGGCGCTGCTGGCCATGTTCATGCGCGTCGGCGGCGGCATCTTCACCAAGGCCGCCGACGTCGGCGCCGACCTGGTCGGCAAGGTCGAGCAGGGCATCCCCGAGGACGATCCGCGCAACGCCGCCACCATCGCCGACAACGTCGGCGACAACGTGGGGGACTGCGCCGGGATGGCCGCCGACCTGTTCGAGTCCTACGCCGTCACCCTGGTCGCCGCGCTGATCCTGGGCAGGGCCGCCTTCGGCGACGACGGCCTGGCCTTTCCGCTGCTGGTGCCCGCCATCGGCGTGGTCACCGCCGTGCTGGGCATCTTCGCCGTCTCGCCGCGCCGGCGGGACCGCAGCGGCATGACCGCCATCAACCGGGGCTTCTTCATCTCGGCGGTGTTCTCGCTGGTCCTGGTCGTCGTCGCGGTGCTGGTCTTCCTGCCCTCGCGCTTCTCGCAGCTCAAGGGCGTCCCGGCGGCGATCACCGGGCACGGCGGTGATCCGCGGGTGTTCGCGCTGGCGGCCGTCGCCATCGGCATCGTCCTGGCCGCGGTGATCCAGCAGCTCACCGGCTACTTCACCGAGACCAACCGGCGTCCGGTGCGGGATGTCGGCAAGACCTCGCTGACCGGCCCGGCCACCGTGGTGCTGTCCGGGATCTCGCTGGGCCTGGAGTCCGCCGTCTACTCCGCCGCTGTCATCGGGGCGGCCGTGTACGGGGCCTATCTGCTGGGCGGCGGCTCGCTGACGCTGGCGCTGTTCGCGGTGGCGCTCGCCGGGACGGGGCTGCTGACCACCGTCGGCGTGATCGTGGCCATGGACACCTTCGGCCCGGTCTCCGACAACGCCCAGGGCATCGCCGAGATGTCCGGCGACGTCACCGGCGCGGGCGCGCAGGTGCTCACCGAACTGGACGCCGTCGGCAACACCACCAAGGCGATCACCAAGGGCATCGCCATCGCCACGGCCGTGCTGGCCGCCACCGCGCTGTTCGGCTCGTACACCGACGCCATCAACACGGCTGAGGCCCAAGTCGGTTCGGCTGCGCACGGGTTGAGCCTGAGCCTGGACATATCGCAGCCGAACAACCTGGTCGGGCTGCTGCTCGGGGCGGCCGTGGTGTTCCTGTTCTCCGGCCTCGCCATCAACGCGGTCTCCCGCTCGGCCGGTTCGGTGGTGTTCGAGGTGCGGGAGCAGTTCCGGACCCGTCCCGGCATCATGGAGGGCACCGAACTGCCGGACTACAAGCGGGTCGTGGACATCTGCACCCGCGACGCGCTGCGCGAGCTGGCCACCCCGGGGCTGCTGGCGGTGCTGGCGCCGATCGCCGTCGGCTTCCTGCTCGGCGTCGGCTCGCTCGGCTCGTACCTGGCCGGGGCGATCGGCACCGGCACGCTGATGGCGGTGTTCCTGGCCAACTCCGGCGGCGCCTGGGACAACGCCAAGAAGCTGGTGGAGGAGGGCAACCACGGCGGCAAGGGCAGCGCCGCGCATGAGGCGACCATCATCGGCGACACCGTCGGCGACCCGTTCAAGGACACCGCCGGACCGGCCATCAACCCGCTGCTCAAGGTGATGAACCTGGTGTCGCTGCTGGTGGCGCCCGCGATCGTCAAGTTCAGCTTCGGTACGGACGCCAGCGTCGGCCTGCGGGTCGGCGTCGGGGCCGGCTGCGTCGTGGTGATCGTCGCCGCGGTGTGGATGTCCAAGCGCCGGGACATCGCCGTCGGCGCGGAGCCCACCGCCGGCGGCGACCCGCTGGCCGGCGAGGCGTCGCCGCATCCGGCCCCGGCGGCCTGACCCCGGCCGGACGCGGTCCGGCGGCCCCGGTTCGTCGAAGCCTGCGCGGTACCGGCCGCGACGGCGTCGACGACCGGCGCGACGACCGGCTGCCGAGCCGGGTGCGAAACCGGGGTCAATCGTCCCATCCACGACACTTTTCCGCATCGGATGCCCGGCACCGCCCGGCGGCCCTGTAGGTTCCCTGGCTGGACCTGGTGCACGCCGGGCGCGTGTGGAGGAGAGGAATCCGTGGTGTCGAAGACGTGGCTGAGGCTTGCGATTCCGGCCGTGCTGGTGGCCCTGGGAGCCACGGCGTGCAGCGGCGACAACACCAAGCAGCTGGACGCCTGGGCGACCACCCTGTGCGGCAGCATGCAGGGCCCGGTCCAGCAGTCGAACGCAGCCCTGGCCGACACCGGCACGGTCAAGCCCGGCGAGACCCCGGCGGCCCTGCAGACCCGGCTCGCCGCCGACCTGGGCACCCTGGCCACCGCCAACACCCAGATCGCCCAGGCCGTCCAGAAGGCCGGTGCGCCCAAGGTCGACAACGGCGCCCAGACCCAGGCCGCGGCGGTCACCGAGCTGAACCAGGCGGCCGGCGGCTACACCTCCGTCCAGCAGGCCGTCTCCGCGCTGCCGGTGGACGACCAGGCGAAGTTCGCGGCGGGCCTGAAGGGCGTCGGCGACAAGGTGCAGCAGCTCGCCGAGCTGTCCACCTCCGCGCTGCAGAAGCTCCAGGCGGGTGCGCTGGGGACGGCGCTGGCCAAGCAGCCCGGCTGCAAGAGCACCACCGCCGCGGCCACCGGCACGGCCGCGCCGGTGCCGTCGGCGAGCGGCCCGGCGGCCACCGGCTCCGCGTCCGCCTCGACCGGCTACCGGACGGGCAGCAGCGCCGCGGCGTCCGCCAAGCCCGGCGGCTCCGGCTCCGCCGCACCGGACGCGTCCGCTTCCGCGCACTGACGCCCGCCGGGGGACAATGTCCCGGTGACCAACAGCACCGCGCCCACGCCCCCGCCCGCCCCCCTGCGCCCGGCCGTCGACGCCGCTCTCGCCGCCCGGCTGCGGGCGGCCTTCGTCGCCGCCGACTTCACCGCCGACGGCTGCCTCGACCTGCTCGGCGCCCCCGCCTACGCGGCCCTCGCCCGCAGCGAGACGGTCCCGGCGCTGCGGGCCACCGGCGGCGGCACCGCCCGGGAGACCCTGCTGCGGCTGTTCCTGCTGCAGCGCCCGGTGCCGTACGCGGCGGCCGAGGCGGCGGGCCTGCCGGTCCAGGAGTGCCTGGCCGACGGCTGGCTGACCACAGCCCCGGGCGAGGCCGCAGCGCCCGACGACGCCGACCCCGCCGCTGTGCGCCTGGTGCGGGCCACCGTCGACATCCGCCCCTACGCCAACGACATCGTCGGCACCGACGACGCCGGTGACGCCTGGATCGTGTCCGACCTCGGCTGCTCGGTCGGCGGCGCCGGCGGCATCGGCTCGGTCGGCGGGGTGCCGCGCGCGGAGCTGGTGCTGGGCGTGGGCGGCGCGTCCACCACGCTGGCCAACATCACCGTGCGCCGCCCGGTGCGCCGGGTACTGGACGTGGGCACAGGCTCGGGCGTGCAGGCCCTGCACGCCGCCCGGCACGGGGCGCAGGTGGTCGCCACCGACGTCAACGCCCGAGCCCTGCACTTCACCCGGCTGACGGCGGCGCTGTCCGGCCTGGCCAACGTCGAGACCCGGCAGGGGAGCCTGTTCGAGCCGGTGGGCGAGGAGACCTTCGACCTGATCGTGTCCAACCCGCCGTTCGTGATCTCCCCCGCCGGGCGCTTCACCTATCGCGACGGCGGCATGGCGGGCGACGACCTGTGCGCGGCCCTGGTGGCCGAGGCCGGGCGGCACCTGGAGCCGGGCGGCTACTGCCAGTTGCTCGCCAACTGGCAGCATGTGCGCGGCGAGGACTGGCGGGCCCGGCTGTCGGGCTGGATCCAGGGCACCGGCTGCGACGCCTGGGTGATCCAGCGCGAGGTCCAGGACGTGTTCCAGTACGCCGAGTTGTGGCTGCGGGACGGCGGCGACCACCGCGAGGACCGGGCCCACTACGACGCCCGCTACCAGGAGTGGCTGGACGCCTTCGAGGCCGCCAAGGTCGAGGGCGTCGGCTTCGGCTGGATCACCCTGCGCCGCGCCCCCGAGGGCCGCGAGCCGGTGGTGCTGGCGGAGGAGTGGCCGCACCCGGTCGAGCAGCCGCTCGGCCCGGAGGTCGAGCGCTGGTTCGCCCGGCAGGACTTCCTGCGCGACCACGACGACGCCGCGCTGCTCGCCGCCCGCTACCGGCTCGCCGACGAGGTGGTCCAGGAGCAGATCGGCGTGCCCGGCGCGGAGGATCCCGAGCACGTGGTGCTGCGTCAGAACCGGGGCATGCGCCGGGCGACCAAGGTGGACACCGTCGGCGCGGGCTTCGCCGGGGCCTGCGACGGCAGCCTCCCGGCCGGGGCCATCCTGGACGCCATCGCCCAACTGGTGCAGGAGGACCCGGTCGGGCTGCGCGACCGCACCCCGCAGCAGATCCGGATGCTGGTCGAGCAGGGCTTCCTGGTCCCGGTGGCGCTCGACTGACGCCGCCCTGCCCCGCCCAGTCCCGCCCCGCCGCAGGCGCTGTTCACCTGCCCGACGCCTGGGTGCCGCCCGCCGTTCCGTGGGTACTGACAGGGTGACGGCCCTACGGGTCGGATCTCTGTGCGGTTGGGGCGGGTGTGGGCACTCCACTGGGCTTGTTCACCGGGGCGTTCTTCACCCTGTTCGGGCTCGGCGTGCTCACCTGGTGCGTCACCGAGGTCCGGACCCGGATCGTGCTGCGCGGCAGCGGGACGCCGGCCACCGCGCGCGTGGTGGCCGGCCCGGGGCCCGCGCTGGACCACGCCGACACCTCCCCGCTGCTGGCGTTCCACGTCGAGGGCCGCGGCGAGATCGTCGCCCGGCCGCGCGGCTGGACGACGATACGGCGTACGCCCGCGCTGGCCGTGGACGCGCTCGTCCCCGTCTCCTACGATCCGGCGCGCCCGGAGCGGGTGGCCGTGCACGGCGTACGCCAGGCGCGCAGCGACGTGTTCTGGCTGCTGCTCGGCGCGGCCTTCACCGTCTGCGGCGTGCTGCTGCTGGTGGCAGCGGTGTAGCGTCCCGGGAGCGGGCCGCTGCGGCCCGGCGGACCGCCGACGGATCACGTCCGGACCGACGCCGGACCGCTTCCGGACCGCTTCCGACACGCCCGATGTGTCGTATCTTCGCCCCACGCCACCCCGGCCGGTCCTACTATCCGGCTTATGTCGATCTTTCCTTTCGGGGCGCGGTGCGCCCCCAGCAGCGGGCCCGGCGGCCCGGAGAATCAAGGAAAGTGCAGAACAAAGGCGTCAGAGCGACGCTGGGAGGGCAAGCAGTAGAGCGGTACGGGCGGCACGTGCACCTGTCCGGGGTCAGCCATTCCCTGGTGTTTCTGAGCCATCTCCGTCGCCGTCGACAGCGGTCTGCACAGCGGGAAGGTCCGCTGTCGGGTTACCGTTCGAGTGGCGTCGGGCAGGTTCCGCTGACGGCGGAGCGGCATCAGTCCGTTTGACAAGGGGGACCTGGGTACGGTCACACTCCGCTTTCAGGGTCGTTTCCGTGCGAAGCGGCCCGACCACCCCACACACGACCGGGAGAGAAGAGCGAAGGTGTCCCCGACCAGCGAGACCGCACGCGAAGGACGGCGACTCGTGATCGTCGAGTCGCCGGCCAAGGCGAAGACGATCAAGGGCTACCTCGGCCCCGGATACGTGGTCGAGGCGAGCGTCGGGCATATCCGCGACCTCCCCGGCACCGCCGCCGAGGTGCCCGAGGGCTACACCGGCGAGGTGCGCCGCCTCGGCATCGACGTCGAGCACGACTTCGAGCCGATCTACGTGGTCAACGCGGACAAGAAGTCCCAGGTGGCCAAGCTGAAGTCGCTGCTGAAGGACGCCGACGAACTCTTCCTCGCCACCGATGAGGACCGCGAGGGGGAGGCCATCGCCTGGCACCTCCAGGAGGTGCTGCGCCCCAAGGTGCCGGTGCACCGCATGGTGTTCCACGAGATCACCAAGGACGCCATCCAGGCCGCCGTCAACAGCCCCCGCGAGCTGAACAAGCGCTTGGTCGACGCCCAGGAGACCCGCCGCATCCTGGACCGGCTGTACGGCTACGAGGTCTCGCCGGTGCTGTGGAAGAAGGTCATGCCGAAGCTCTCGGCGGGCCGGGTGCAGTCCGTGGCGACCCGCCTGGTGGTGGAGCGCGAGCGGGAGCGGATGGCGTTCCGCTCCGCGTCCTACTGGGATCTGACCGCGGTCTTCGCCTCGGCCACCGCCGTCGACGGCGACCCCGGCACCTTCGGCGCCCGGCTCTCCTCGGTGGACGGCCGCCGGGTCGCCTCCGGCCGCGACTTCGACTCCCTCGGGCAGCTCAAGCCCGCGTCCGCGCAGACCCTGCACCTGGACGAGGAGGCCGCCCGGGCCCTGGCCGCGGGCCTGGCCGAGGCGACCTTCCGGGTCCGCAGCGTCGAGTCCAAGCCGTACCGCCGCTCCCCGTACGCGCCGTTCCGCACCACGACCATGCAGCAGGAGGCCGGGCGCAAGCTGGGCTTCGGCGCCAAGCGGGCCATGGACGTCGCGCAGAAGCTGTACGAGAACGGCTTCATCACCTACATGCGCACCGACTCGACCACGCTGTCGGACACGGCCATCAGCGCCGCCCGCGCCCAGGTCGAGCAGCTGTACGGCCGCGAGTACCTGCCGGACGTGCCGCGGGTGTACACCGGCAAGGTCAAGAACGCCCAGGAGGCCCACGAGGCGATCCGCCCGTCCGGCGACCGCTTCCGCACCCCGGCCGAGACCGGGCTGCGCGGCGACGAGTTCCGGCTCTACGAGCTGATCTGGATGCGCACGGTCGCCTCGCAGATGAAGGACGCCGTCGGCCAGTCCGTGACCGTCAAGATCGCGGGCACCTCCACCGACGGCCGAGACGCTGAATTCTCGGCCACCGGCAAGATCATCACCTTCCACGGCTTCCTCAAGGCGTACGTCGAGGGCCGCGACGACCCCGACGCCGAGCTGGACGACCGCGAGCGCCGGCTGCCGCCGGTGGCCGAGGGCGACGCCCTGGGCGCGGAGGAGATCAACCCCGACGGCCACGCGACCAAGCCCCCGGCCCGCTTCACCGAGGCGTCCCTGATCAAGGACCTGGAGGACCGCGAGATCGGCCGCCCCTCCACCTACGCCGCGATCATCGACACCATCGTCGCCCGGCGCTACGTCTTCAAGAAGGGCACCGCGCTGGTCCCCTCCTTCCTGGCGCTGGCCGTGGTCCGGCTGCTGGAGGAGCACTTCGGCCGGCTGGTCGACTACGACTTCACCGCCAAGATGGAGAACGACCTCGACGGCATCGCCCGCGGCGAGAGCGCCTCCGTGCCGTGGCTGCGCCGGTTCTACTACGGCGAGGGCGGCGAGGGCAGCCCGGCCTCCTCGGCCGCCGACGCCGGCAACGGCGACGGCGACCACCTCGGCGGCCTGAAGGAGCTGGTCACCGACCTGGGTGCGATCGATGCCCGCGAGATCAGCTCGTTCCCGCTCGGCGACAGCGGCATCGTGCTGCGCGTCGGCCGCTACGGCCCCTACGTGGAGAAGGGCGAGCAGCGCGCCGACGTCCCGGACGAGCTGGCGCCGGACGAGCTGACCGTCGACCTCGCCGAGGAGCTGCTGGCCAAGCCCAGCGGCGTCCGCGAGCTGGGCAAGGACCCGGAGAGCGGCAACGAGATCGTCGCCAAGGACGGCCGCTACGGGCCGTACTTCACCGAGGTGCTGCCCGAGGGCACGCCCAAGACCGGCAAGAACGCGGTGAAGCCGCGCACCCAGTCGCTGCTGTCCACCATGTCCCTGGACACCGTCACGCTGGAGGACGCGCTCAAGGTCTTCGGCCTGCCCCGGGTCGTCGGCACCGACCCCGACGGCGTGGAGATCACCGCGCAGAACGGCCGCTACGGCCCGTACCTCAAGAAGGGCACCGACTCGCGCTCGCTGGAGAGCGAGGAGCAGATGTTCACGGTGACCCTGGAGGAGGCGCTGGCGATCTACGCCACGCCCAAGCAGCGTGGCCGGGCCGCTGCCAAGCCGCCGCTGAGGGAGCTGGGCACCGACCCGGTCAGTGAGCGTCCGGTGGTGGTCAAGGACGGCCGCTTCGGCGCCTACGTCACCGACGGCGAGACCAATGCCACACTGCGGCGGGACGACAGCGTCGAGGACATCACGCCCGAGCGCGGCTACGAGCTGCTCGCGGAGAAGCGGGCCAAGGGCCCGGCGAAGAAGGTCGCCAAGAAGGCCCCCGCGAAGAAGGCGGCGGCCAAGAAGGCGACCCCGGCGAAGAAGACGGCGACCAAGGCGGCGGCCAAGAAGACCACCGCCACCAAGACGGCCACCACGTCAGCGGCCAAGACCGCGGCCACCAAGACGGCGGCCAAGACCGCCGCCAAGAAGGCCCCGGCCACCAAGGCCGCCGCGAGCAAGGCCGCCGCCTCGGCGGAGTAGCACCTGCCGCACCCGTGGCATCCGGCCCGCCGGTCGCGTCCGCCCCCGGCGGCCCGGCGGCCCGGCGGCCCGGCGGCCCCACCGGTCCCACCGGCCCCGCCCAGGTCAACCGGGCGGGGCCGGTGGGGTGTTGGCCCCGGCCGGAGCTCGGACGGGTGTGGACGAGCTGTGCCCACAGGTGGAACGACACCTACGATGTCCGCCCCTCCGGTTAGGCTGGCCGCATGACGAGTGCGGAGCGACCCGGACCCGACCACCCCCAGCCTGCCGCCCGAGCCGACGCCGAGCGCGCGCAGGCTTTCCTGCGCGTGCCCGCGTACCGGCGGATCTGGCGGACGCAGCTGCTGGGCGGAGTCGGCGACCGGCTCGGGCTGCTGGTGCTGCTGGTCCTGGTGTGGACGGCGGCGGGCAGCTCGGGCGCGTTCGGCGGCGGGGAGCGCGGGCTGCTGCTCGCCATCGCCGCGCTGTTCGCGGTCCGGCTGGCCGGCACCGCGCTGTTCGGCGTGGCGCTGCTGCGGCCGGTCGCCCGGCTCGCCCACCGGCTCGACCGCCGCTGGACCCTGCTCGGCCTGGACGCGCTGCGGGCCGCGCTGCTCGCGGTCGCCCCCTTCTGGCTCGGCTGGACCGGCTCCGCCTCGCTGATCTGGCTGCTTGTCAGCGTCCTTGTGCTGGCCGCCGCCGAGCGGGTCGGCACGGTCGTCCGCGAGTCCCTGGGCGTCCAACTCCTGCCCGGCGCCGAGCTCGGCCGCCCGGTCGCGGACCAGCGCCCGGCGCTGCGCCATATCGACCGCTGGACCGGTTACGCCACCGTGCCGTCGGCCGCCGCCGCGCTGGTGGTGCTGATGCTGGTGGAGAACGGACTGGCCACCGGCGTCGGCTGGCTGAACGTCCATCTGGGCGCGCTCCCCGCCTTCGGCGCGGCCGGGCTGTTCCTGGCCGCCGCCGTCCTGCTGTACCGGCAGCAGCTGCCGGCCGCCCCGGCTGTGGCCGCCGGCCCCCGCTCCCCGCTGGCCGACCTGCGCGCCCCCGCCGACACCGCGCTGGGGCTCGGCCCCCGGGGCCGCACCGGCACGTCCGTCGTCTTCAGCTTCGCCGCCACCGGCGCCGTCGCCGCCATGGCCGCGTTCGCCGCCGTGGCGCTGCCGCACGCGTACAGCCTCGGCGCCGGGCCGGTCGGCTTCGGCCTGCTGGTGCTGGCCGCCGTGGCCGGTCCGCTGCTCGGCCTGCGCGTCGCGCCCTCGGTGCTGCCGCTGCTGGGCCGCCGCCGACTGCTGCCGCTGGCCCTCGGCACCGCCGCCGTCGCGCTGATCCTCAGCGGCCTGGTGGTCGACTTCGTGCTGGCCCTGGTCCTGGCCACGGTGGCGGGCACCGCCGCCGGCGTCGCCGCCCGGACCGCCCGGACCCTGCTCGACCAGGAGACCGAGGAGGCCCGACAGCCCAAGGTCGCCGAACACCTGTACGCCATGCTGCGGGTCGCCGTCGGCGCCGCGCTGGTGCTCACCCCGCTGCTGGGCGCGGGCATCGGCCGGCAGCAGTACCAGGACGGCTCGGTCAGCTTCGACCACGGCGGCGCGGGCCTGGCCGTCGCCGTCGTCGGCCTGCTGCTGCTCGTCCTCGCCGTGGTCGTGTTCCTGCGCTCCGACGACCGCCGCCGGGTCGCGCCGTTCAGCCGCGACGTCTGGGACGCCCTGCGCGGCGGCGGCCGACCCGTCCCGCACCGCGCCGGAACCGGCTTCTTCATCGCCCTGGAGGGCGGCGACGGCGCGGGCAAGTCCACCCAGGCCCAGGCCCTCGCCGAGTGGATCCGCAGCAAGGGCCACGAGGTCGTGGTCACCCGCGAGCCCGGCGGCAGCGCCGTCGGCCAGCGGCTGCGCGCCATGCTGCTGGACGTCGGCAACACCGGCATCTCGGACCGTGCCGAGGCGCTGCTGTACGCGGCCGACCGCGCCGAGCACGTCGAGTCGGTGATCCGCCCGGCGCTGGAGCGCGGGGCCGTCGTCATCACCGACCGCTACATCGACTCGTCCGTCGCCTACCAGGGCGCCGGCCGCGACCTCTCCGGCGCCGAGGTCGGCCGGATCTCCCGCTGGGCCACCGACGGCCTGGTCCCCGATCTGACGGTGCTGCTGGACGTCGCCCCCGAGGCCGCCCGCGAGCGCTTCACCGAGGCCCTGGACCGGCTGGAGTCCGAGCCGGTCGAGTTCCACGCCCGCGTGCGCGCCGGGTTCCTCGCGCTGGCCGCCGCCGACCCCTTCCGCTACCTGGTCGTGGACGCCGGACAGCCGGTCGCCGAGGTCACCGCCGCCATCCGGCACCGGCTCGACCGCGAACTGCCGCTCTCCGAGCAGGAGAAGGCGGCCCGGGCCGAGCAGGAACGGCTCGCCCGCGAGGCCGAGGCCGCGCGGCTGGCCGCCGAGGCCAAGGCCAAGGCCGAAGCGGAGCAGGCCGAGCGGGAGAAGCAGGCGCTGCTGGAGCGGCTCCGGCTGGAGGCCGAGGAGCAGGCCAAGGCCCGACAGGCCGAGGAGGACCGGCGCGCCGCCGAAGCCGCCCGCCAGGCCGCCGAGGAGGCTCGGCTCGCCGCCGAGGCCGAGGCCGACCGCCGGGCCGCGCAGGAGCGGGAGCGCCGCGAGGCCGAAGCCGCCGAGCGCCGCCACCGCGCCGAGGAGCAGGCCCGGCTGGCCGAGCTGGAGCGCCAGCGCGAGGCCAGGCGGCTGGAGGAGCGCCGCCGCGCGGAGGAGGCGCTGCTCCGCGCCGAGCAGGCCCGGCTCGCCGAGGCCGCAGCCGCCGAGGCGGCGGCTCAGGCGGCGGCAGCGTCGTCCGCCGACGCCACGGACGACGCCACGGACGAGCCGTCCGCCGACGCCGCTCACGACGCCACGGACGACCGCTCGGGCGGCGCCTCGGACGACTCCCCGGACGCCGACCTGGCCGAGACCACGGTCATGCCCGCGGTCGCACCCGACGCGCCGACCGTGGAGACGCCGGTGGTCCGCCCCGGCGGCGCGCTGCCGCCGGACGCCCCGACCCAGGTGATCCCCGCCGTCGCTCCCGCCGAGCCGTCGCGGCGGCCGGTCCCGCCCAGGCCCGACCACGCGCCGAAGACCCCGCCCGGCGCGTCCGGCCCGTCCTCCGGTTCGGCCCCCGGTGCGTCCTCCGGCGCGGCGTCCACCCAGGCGTCGGGCGCGGCGTCCGCCCAGGTGTCGCCCAACGAGCGGACGGCGGTGCTGCCGCAGCTGCCCAAGTCCTGGCGGATCGCCAGGCCCCGCAGTGAGGAGAGCGTCCAGGACAAGGTCCCCGACTGGCTGTTCCGGCCGCAGGAGCCGCAGGAGGAGACCGTCGAGACCGCCGCGCCCCCGGTCGATCGCACCCGGGAGCTGCCCAAGGTCACCCAGGAGGGCGCGGCCCCGCAGGCCGCCGGTGATCCCGACGCCACCACCCTGCTGCCCCGGGCCCGCTACGACTGGGCCGAGGAGACCCCGCTGGACAATCTGCCCAGCCTCACCGACGAACTGCTGGGCTCCCGCGACGAGTGGGCGCAGTGGCACGACAACGGCGAGGAGGGCCCGGAGCCCGAGGGCCGGGGCCGTTCGCGGCGCTGACCGGCGCGCGTTGTCGGTGCCGCCCGCTAGGGTCGGTGGCAGCAGGGAGAGAAGCAGAACCGGAGTGGCGACGTGAGCGTGTGGGACGAGCTGATCGGCCAGGACGCGGTGGTGGAGCCACTGGTCTCCGCCGCCAGGTCGGCGCGGGCGGTGCTGTCCGATGACGGCGGCGACGCCTCCGCCATGACCCATGCCTGGCTGTTCACCGGCCCGCCCGGCTCGGGGTGCTCGACGGCCGCCCGGGCCTTCGCCGCCGCGCTCCAGTGCACCTCGCCCGACCTGGAGCTGGGCGGCGTCCCCGGCTGCGGCTTCTGCGAGGGCTGCCACACCGCGCTGATCGGCAGCCACGCGGACGTGGAGACGGTGCGCACCGACGGGCTCAGCATCGGCGTCAAGGAGACCCGCGAGCTGGTCCGCAGTGCGTCCATGTCCCCGGCCGTGGGCCGCTGGCAGGTGATCATCCTGGAGGACGCCGACCGGCTCACCGAGGGCGCGGCCAACGTCCTGCTCAAGGCCATCGAGGAGCCCGCGCCGCGCACGGTCTGGCTGCTGTGCGCGCCGTCGGTGGAGGACGCCCTGCCGACCATCCGCTCCCGCTGCCGACTCCTGGTGCTGCGCTCTCCGGCGGTCGCGGCGGTCGCGGACGCCCTGGTCCGCCGGGACGGCATCGACCCGGAGACGGCGGCCTTCGCGGCCCGCGCCGCGCAGGGCCACATCGGCCGGGCCCGGCGGCTGGCCACCGACGCGGCCGCCCGCGAGCGCCGCGCCGAGGTGCTGGCCCTGCCGCTGCGCGTCGCCGACCTGGGCGCCTGCCTGGCCGGGGCGCAGAGCCTGGTGGACTCGGCCGGCGCCGACGCCAAGCAGGTCGCCGAGGAGGTCGACGCCAAGGAGACCGAGGAGTTGCGGGCGGCGCTGGGCGCGGCGGCGGGCGTCGGCGGCCGGATGCCGCGCGGTACGGCCGGGGCGATGAAGGAGCTGGAGGACCGGCAGAAGCGCCGGGCCACCCGTACCCAGCGCGACAGCCTGGACCGGGCGCTGATCGACCTGTCCTCCTTCTACCGCGATGTGCTGGCCCTGCAGTTCGGCTCCACCGGCGAGCTGACCTGCGAGGATCTGCGCCCGTCGGTGCAGCGGGTGGCGTCCGGCTCCACCCCGGAAGCGACCCTGCGGCGGATCGAGGCGGTCCTCGGCTGCCGCGAGGCCCTGGAGCGCAACGTCGCCCCGCTGCTCGCGGTGGAGGCGATGACGGTGGCCCTGCGCGCAGGGTGAACCGCGTGCGGAGGTGTGGCCGCCGGGGAGCGGTTGATCCCCCGATCGGGTGAGACTTGGCCTGCGACGTGGGCACGGCGGGCCGGTGCGGGGATGCCCCCGAAGTGATCTCTGCGGTCCTGCTGGTGGCAGGTGTGTCGGCGGCTGTCTGGCTCGGTGTCCGCGCGCTGCGCTCCTGGCGGGAGCAGCGCGCCGTGCTGGCCTACGAACTGACGCCGCGTTACACCGGCGTCGCGGTGCGGCTGACCGCCGCGCTGGCGGCGGTGGGGTGTGCGCTGACCGGCGGGGTGCAGTACCTGGACGCCCGCCACCAGCCCGGCACCGGATCGGCGGTCTCGGCCATGGCCGCAGGCCGAAGCGTCGCCCAGGACGCGGACCCGGCCAGGCCCGGCTCGCTTCCCGGCTCCGCGCGCCCGTCCACCGCCGTCCCGCCGTCCGCCTCGTCCGCGCCCTCGACGCCTTCTGCGCCGTCCGCGCTGTCGGCTCCTTCCGCGCCGCCGACCGTGGTCGGCCACCCGGCCGGCGGCGAGCTGCTCGAGGGCACCCTGCCCGGCTGCCCCGGACGCCTGCGCATCTGGCTGCCGCCGCAGTACGCCCGCCGGACCCACCCGCTGCAGACCCTGGTCGTCCTGGCCGACCAGCAGGACCTCCCCGACCTGCTGTCGGGGCTGGCCGCCGCGGTGGACGAGGGCCGGGCCAATCCGCTGGTCGTGGTCGCGCCCGAATCCGCCCCGGGCAGCGCCCCGGCCGCCGACGGCTCGGCGCAGCCGGACGCCCCGCGCCTGCATGCCGCCATGCTGCAGGCGTTTCACGTGGAACCTTCCGCGCACGGCTGGGCGGTGCTCGGCCTGGATGCGGACGCCCGCGGCGCGGTCGCCGCCGACCTGGCCCACCCCGACTGGTACGCGGCCGGCGTGGGCGTCGACGGCCGTTACGAGGCCCTCCCGCCCGGGCTGCTGTCCGCCGGCGGTTCCGGGGTGCGGCTGCTGCTGGCCGACACCCAGCGGGACACCGCCGGGCAGCAGTCGGCGGCGCGGCTGCGCCGGGCGCTGACCTCGGTTCCGCAGGCCGACGTACGGTTGTCGGACACCGTGCGCGACCTCACCGACCAGAGCGAACGAGTCCGGCTGGCGCGGCTGTCTGCCGCCTACCTCGCGGAGCAGATGGCCACGGACACGCGTCCGTGACTGTCCGCAGCGTTGTATACCCTCTGCGTATTCAAGGAGTGGGAGAAACCATGAGCAGGTTGCGGCGCGCCGCGACGGCGGTACTGGTGGTCGCGGGTCTGGCGTTGAGCGGCTGCAGCTCCGCGTCCGCCCCGTCCGCCGCTTCGGGTTCGACGTCCGGCGGCACCCCGCCCTCGGGCGATTCGGCCTCGGTCGCGGTGCTTCAGCCGCTGCCCGCGGCCATCCCGGCGGACCTCCAGCGCTACTACACGCAGAAGTTGCAATGGAGCCCCTGCGACAGCGGCTTCCAGTGCGCGACGATGAAGGTCCCGCTGGACTACGCCGACCCGGCGGCCGGGGACATCACACTCGGCCTGGCCAAGAGCCCGGCCGCCGGGAACGGTCACAAGCGGCTCGGCTCGCTGCTGATCAACCCGGGCGGCCCGGGCGGCTCGGCGGTCGAGTACGCGGAGTACGCCGCCCAGACCTACCCCGCGCCGGTCCGCGACGCCTACGACTTCGTCGGCGTCGATCCGCGCGGGGTCGGCCGCAGCACGCCGGTGACCTGCCTGACCAACCGGCAGATGGACGCGTTCACGGCGGTGGACACCACGCCGACCACGCAGGCGCAGATCGACCGGCTGGTCGCGGCCGACAAGGAGTTCGCCCAGGGCTGCGAGCAGAAGTCCGGCAAGCTCCTCGCGCACGTCAGCACCGTCGACGCGGCCCGGGACATGGACGTGGTGCGGGCGCTCCTGGGCGATCCCCGGCTCAACTACCTGGGCAAGTCCTACGGCACCTTCCTCGGCGCCACCTACGCCGGCCTGTTCCCGAGCCGGGTCGGCACCATGGTGCTGGACGGCGCGATGAACCCCTCGCTCAGCGCGCTGCAGCTCGACAGCCAGCAGGCGGGCGGCTTCGAGACCGCGTTCAACGCCTTCGCCCGCGACTGCGTGAGCCACAGCGGCTGCCCGCTGGGGCGCACCGCCGCCGCGGCCGACACCGGCCTGGACACCCTCTTCACCTCGCTCAGCGCCCGTCCGCTGCCGACCGGCCAGCCCCGAATGCTGGACGAGGCCCTGGGCATGACCGGGGTGATCGCGGCCATGTACGACCAGGAGCAGTGGCCACAGTTGAGAGCAGCGCTCTCGCAGGCCGAGCGCGGCAACGGCGCGGGCCTGCTGGCCCTCTCCGACCAGTACTACGAACGCGACCCCTCCGGCCAGTACAGCAACCTGATGTACGCCAACGCCGCCGTGGACTGCCTGGACCTGCCCACCGCCGCCACCGACCCGCAGCAGGTCGAGCAGCAGCTGCCCGCCTACCAGGCGGCCTCGCACCAGTTCGGCGCCTCGCTCGCCTGGTCCGGCCTGACCTGCGCGTACTGGCCGGTCAAGGCCACCGGCGAGCCGCACACCATCCCGGCCCGGGGCGCCGCCCCGATCCTGGTGGTCGGCACCACCCGCGACCCGGCCACCCCCTACGCCTGGGCGCAGGCCCTGGCCGCCCAGCTCGACTCCGGCACCCTGCTCACCTACAACGGCGACGGGCACACCGCCTACGCCCGGGGCAGCTCCTGCGTGGACACGGCGGTGAACACCTACCTGCTGACCGGACGCACCCCGCCCAAGGGGACCGTCTGCCGGTAGGGGCCCTCCGGTAAGGACCGAACAAGTGCCACAATCCTTCCATCGCACCAATGGCTGGTGCGGCGGAGGGATTGTGGCATGTTCGGCGTCATCAACTACGGCACCTATGTGGCAGGCGCACTGCTGATCATCCTGCTGCCCGGTCCCAACTCGATGTACGTCCTCGCCGTCGCCGCCCGCAAGGGGGTCAGGACCGGCTTCCGCGCCGCCACCGGGGTCTTCGTCGGCGACACCACCCTGATCGTCCTCACCTCGCTCGGCGCCGCCTCCCTGCTGCGCGCCACCCCGCTGGTCTTCGACGCGGTCAAGCTCCTCGGCGCGGGCTACCTGCTCTTCCTCGGCTACGGCATGCTCCAGTCCGCCCGCCACCTCTGGCACACCCCCCCCGTCACTGCCACCTTCGCCGCTACTTCCTCCGGTGCTGCCTCCGCTGCCTCCGCCGCCACCCCCGACGACGAACGCGAGCGCCCCTTCCGCCGGGCCCTGCTGGTCAGCCTGCTCAACCCGAAGGCCATCCTCTTCCTGCTCTCCTTCTTCGTGCAGTTCGTCGCCCCCGCCGACCACACCCCGGCCCTCGCCTTCACCATCCTCGGCGCCACCCTGCAGAGCTTCAGCGTGCTCTACCTCACCACCCTCATCCTCGGCGGCACCTACCTCGCCAACGCCTTCCGCCGCCGTCGCCGCCTCTCCGCCGCCCTCACCACAGGCGTCGCCGCCCTCTTCATAGGCTTCGCCGCCAAGCTCGCCACCGCATCCGCCGGCTGACCCCACCCGTCACGACCACCCCCGCCAGCTGTGTAGACTGTCCACCGTTGCCGATCGCAAGACCGGCTCGCCGCCTTAGCTCAGTTGGCCAGAGCAACGCACTCGTAATGCGTAGGTCTCGGGTTCGAATCCCGAAGGCGGCTCCAGGCAGGTCCAGGTCACATAGCCCGTGACCTGGGCCTTTTGCCATTCCGATACCTATCTCGTGGCCGTATAAGGGGCTTTGCAGGCAACATGATCTCCCCCGGTGGACATTCGGTGGACGAGCGTGCAGAGAGCGTGCAGAGCGTGGACTGGGAGGGTTCGCGCTGGGTGCGATGAGGTGGGGCGGATGGAGACAGCCAGCCAGTGTCCGGTTGGTGCCCGACGCCGGTCGACTTTGGGGGGTTCCCATAAAACCGGGGACGTATCTCGTTTGCTGTGGCTACCCTCAAGCGAGGACGACTTGCCGCGTCAGTCCAGCCTTGCGGGGAGAATCATGCCGATCGGTCTCGACGGCTTCATGCACTCGATCACGCCCCAGCGCGATCCCATCAACCTGTTTCCCAGCATCGGCGTGCACCGACTGACCCTGGGCTTCACTACACGGGAGATGGGCGACAACGGACCGCTCATCTCATTCTCTGGGGAACTGTGGGCGGAGGACATCCCCGGCACACTCGGGTGGATCAGCCCACTCACCCAGCCAGAGCCCCTGAATACCCGTTACGGCGGCGACAATTTGCGGCTGAACGCTAGTGTGACTGACGAACAGCTTCGGCGCCTGGAGCAGGCCCGCGCGTGCCGGGACCTGACCCTTCGCGCAGATCTCGTTGGGGTACGCCTCGACGCAACTGGCACGAGCTGGCCGGTTGGTCAGTGCCAGGTCCGGGTTTCGATTCCGCATGCCGAATGGTCAAAGAAGGTCGAACAGCTTGACGCCGGGGCATACGTGGATGTCCTGGTTCCCATCACCCAGGTTGAAGGACGTGCCATCGCAGCACGGCGCATCCGTGAGGCCCAGTTGGCGATCCGCAATGGCGACTACGAAGGCGCAGTGGGCGAGGCACGCTCTGCGTTGGATGCTGTGCGGCCAGCCTGCAACACGGAGGTCATCTACAACCGGGTCATGAACGGCGGCAGTAAGGCGAAGGAGCGTACACAGGAGGAGCGTTGGGCGGTTCTCATCCAGAGCGCCTACCAGCTGTTTAGCGGCGCGCCGCACGACGACCAGGGCACTACCGAGCACTTCACCTGGACGCGTGCTGACGCGGTAGCTGCGGTGGCCACCTCAGCAGGTCTTCTTGCGCGTCTGGCGGACCTTCCCTAGAGCTTTCTTAGTAGGGCAGCGGGCTGGCGCCAGGGCCCATAGGTGTGGCACAAATGAACCCGAACTGGCGCGTCGGACTTTCCGGCCGAGTGGGGCGAGGGAGTTCTCGTGGTGTTGTCCCGGGGCACGGGGCCCGGTAAGCCGGACGGCTCCAGCGGTTCCCGGCGTCCGGCCGGTGCGCTGGAGGCCGAGGTGCTCACGGTCGTGTGGAGCCATGGGGAGGCGATGTCGGTTAGCGAGGTGCAGCAGGCGCTGTCCGCTGATCTGGCGTACCGGACGGTGCTGACGGTGCTGACCCGGCTGCATGCGAAGGGACTGCTGGAGCGAGTGCCGGTCGGTCGGTCGCACGCCTACAGTCCTCGCCGGGATCCGGCGGAGTTGGCGGCGGAGCGGATGGATGCCGCTCTTCGGGCCGGTCCGCAGCGGTCTGAGGTGTTGCAGCACTTCGTGGGTCGCTTGGAGCCGGACGAGCAGGCGGTGCTGCGCGACCTGCTTGAGCGCGGCGACTGAGGGCGACGGGCATGCGGATCGATGTGTACCTGCTGTTGCTTGCACCGGTGCTGTTCGCCTGGCTGGGGCCGCCGCTGGTGGGGTGGCTGAGTCCGGCGGCGGCGGCTCGCACGCTGACGGCGCTGAGCGTCCTCGCGGCTTGCTCAGTGCTCTGGGCGCTGGTGGTGTTGTGTGTGGGCGGCCTGAGTCGAACCAGTGGGTTGCAGTACTGGCTGCACAGCAACCAGACGGCTCTGGCGGCATCCGACCCGGTGCCACGCAAGGTGGGGATCCTGGCGGTCGTCCTGCTCGGGTTTGTACTGCTGCATCTGGCTGTGGCCGTGGTGCGGCGTGCTCGTGGCGTGCGGGCGGTGGCCCGGGTGGTTGTCGGCTTGACGGCTGCTGGCGACCTGCTGATCCTCGATGATCAGGTTCCGGACGCCTACGCCGTGCCCGGTGGTTTTCGGCGTCCGGGCCGGATCGTGGTGACCACGGGGATGCTCGGCAGCTTGAAGGGGGAGGAGCGGCTGGCTGTCCTTGCGCACGAGCGCTCCCATCTCGCGCACCGCCACCATATCTACCTCGCTGTGGCACAGATGGCGGTGTGTCTGTGCCCTTGTCTGGGGCGGGTGGCCACGCGGATCGCGTTTGTCCTGGAGCGGTGGGCGGACGAGGATGCGGCGGACGTGGTGGGGGACCGGCCGTTGGCTGCCCGTGCGCTGGCCCGCGCTGCCCTGGCGGTGGCCGAGTCCCCAGATGGGGGTGCGCACGGGCCGGGCCGACCGGCGCTGGCCTATGTCGGGCTGCGGGTCTCGGCCCGTGTCGAGGCCCTGCGCACGGAGCGTACGGTCAGCCGCTGGAGTGCGGTGTGGCCGGTCCTGGGCGTGCTGTTGCTGACAGCGTGCCTGTTCAGCGACGTGACATCCGCACTGGCCCACTGCTTCGCGGTCATTGGCTGAGCGCGGGAACCTGGTCCGATGACCGCGAGTGTGGCGGGACTTTGAGCGTTGGCCCCGGCTTCAGTGAGTCAGGGCGGTTCGTGCTTCCTTGACGCCGTAGTAGACGATCACGTATCCGGCCAGCGGATCGGCCCACCAGAGGCCCCAGGCGTTCAGCACAAGGCCGAGCAGGACGGCAGTGGCCAGCAGGCCGTCGATGAACGTCACCCGGCCCTCGGTCTTCAGTACCGGGTTGTCCAGTGCCGTGCCAGTGCGGGCCTTGCCCGCGGCCAGAGTGAACATGACCAGGGCGGTGACCGCGGTCCAGACGATCCCAGTAGCGCTGTGGTGGGCGTGGAAACCGGTGGACAGGGCCCAGGTCGACTGCACCAGCAGGTAGAGCGCCAGCGCCGTGAACGCCCAGCCGATCAGCCGCATGGCCCGGTGCTGGCGGTCCTCACCGGTGCCCGACAGCTCCCAGATCACCACCGTGGAGGCGCCGATCTCGATCAGGGAGTCCAGGCCGAAGCCGGCCAGGGCCACCGAGCGCGCGGCGAGGGCGGCGAAGGCCAGCACGACGATACCGACGACGTTCCAGGTCAGGGTCGTGTATTCCAGGGCGAAGCCTCGCCGCAGCAGACGGGCGGTGTCCGCGGATGCTGCGGATGGAGTCGTGGTCATGGCGGCATCCTGCCAGGTCGGGCCCGGCTGCCTGATGTCGGTGGTGATGCAGGCGATCTCGCACCACCCGGCACGCGAAACGCGTGAAGGGCGAACGGCTGCGTTCAGGGCGCCTGTCCCAATCGGCTTGATGCTGCACGCCGTTGTTCACCTGGCAGGCGGACCATCCATGGCTCGGATCCTTGACAGGGGGTCCCGCGACCTGCGGATTCCGACGGGCGTCGGAGCGTTGCCGGTTCTGTCTTTCCCAGAGGATTGCCCGTTGTTCATCTGCGCGACTGAACTCCTACAGCTGTAGGAGGTTGGCGGTACACGCCTACGCCACTCTTGACTCCTACAACTGTCCCATGATGAGTCAACGAGCGGTACGGCGCTGCGGATCCGGGCGGCGGCGATGAGCGTGGAGACTGGAACGGCCGGTCCCGCAGCCGCCGCCGTGGCCGGCGACAGCGCGATCGAGGTACGGCAGCTGAGTGTCGGCTTCCGCGACGCCGACATCCTGACCGGGGTCAGCCTGGACTTCCCGCGCTTTACCGTGAACGCGCTGCTGGGGCCGACGGGTTCGGGCAAGACGACGTTCCTGCGCACGTTGAACCGGATGAACGACCGGGTGGCCGGGTTCCGCCACAGCGGTGAGGTGCTGCTGGACGGCGCGAGCATCTGGGACCGCGGTGCGCAGTTGATGGTGCTGCGCCGCAGGGTCGGGATGCTGTTCCAGCGGCCCAATCCGTTCCCGATGTCGATCCAGGAGAACGTGGTCGCCGGTGTGCGCGCCCATGGGCTGGCCCGCCGCTCGGAGTTGAAGGAGATCGCCGAGCGCCGGCTGCGCGAGGTCGGGTTGTGGGACGCGGTCAAGGACCGGCTCGGCGGCTCGCCGTTCCAGCTCTCGGGCGGTCAGCAGCAACTGCTCTGCCTAGCCCGGGCGTTGGCGGTCGATCCGCAGGTGCTGCTGCTGGACGAGCCGACGTCCTCGCTGGACCCGCTGGCGACCGAGGCAATCGAGGAGTTGATCCGCGCGCTGGCCCCGGCGCTGACGATCGTGATGGTCACCCACAACCTGGCCCAGGCGTCGCGGGTGGCCGACCGCACCGCGTTCTTCTACCAGGGCCGCCTGGTCGAGCACGGGTCCACGGCCCAGATGTTCGACGCGCCCGCCCAGGAGGAGACCGCCCGCTACCTCAGCGGACGGATCGGCTGACCGGCCTGCCGAACCCACGGGGCTGTGCCCCCGCCCCCTTTGACCCCGCCGCGAGCCCGGTCCATGTCCGTGTGCCCGTTCGGCGGTTCACCCGCACCAGCCCGCCGTATCCCATGCACCGTTTCCAGGAAGAAGATCCGCAGTGTCCACCAAATTCCGCGCGCTGCTCGCAGCGGCCGTGCTCGTCCCCGTCGCACTGACCTCCGCCTGCAGCAGCTCCTCGACGAGTGGTGCCGGTGCGTCGGCCTCCGGAAGCCCCGCCAGTTCCTCGGCCTCCAGTGGCACTGTGGCGACCGCCCCTCCGACCTCGACGGTCTCGCTGTCGGAGACCGGCAGCACGCTGCTGTACCCGCTGTTCAACCTGTGGGACCCGGCCTACCACCAGCAGTACTCCAACATCACGGTCACCGCCCAGGGCACCGGCTCGGGCACCGGCATCTCCCAGGCCGCTGCCGGGGCGGTCAGCATCGGCGCCTCCGACGCCTACCTGTCCCAGGGCCAGGTCGCCAAGACCCCCGGCCTGCTGAACATCCCGCTGGCGATCTCCGCTCAGCAGATCAACTACAACATCCCCGGCTACAAGGGCGCCCTCAAGCTCAACGGGCAGCTCCTGTCACAGATCTACCAGGGCAAGATCACCAACTGGAACGACGCGGCCATCGCCAAGCTCAACCCCGGTGCCGCCCTGCCGAACCTGAAGATCGTGCCGCTGCACCGCGCTGACGGCTCCGGCGACACCTTCCTGTTCAGCCAGTACCTGTCCAAGCAGGACGCCAGCGGCTGGGGCAACTCGATCGGCTACGGCACCACCATCAGCTTCCCGTCGGTGGCGGCCGCGCTGGGCGAGCAGGGCAATGGCGGCATGGTCAGCGGCTGCGCCAAGACCCCCGGCTGCGTCGCCTACATCGGCATCAGCTACCTGAGCCAGACCAAGGCCCAGGGCCTGGGCGAGGCGATGGTGGCCAACGCCTCGGGCAACTACCTGCTGCCCACTGCCACCACCATCTCGGCGGAGGCCCAGGCCATGACCGCGCAGACCCCCGCCAACGAGACCCTGTCGCTGATCAACGGCCCTGCGGCCCAGGGCTACCCGATCATCAACTACGAGTACGCCATCGTCGAGGCCAAGCAGGCCAGCGCCGACAAGGCCCAGGCCGTCCAGGCGTTCCTCAACTGGGCCCTGACCACCGGCAACAGCGCGACCTACCTGGACAAGGTGAACTTCCAGCCGCTCCCGTCGGCCATCGTGCAGCTGTCCGACGCCCAGATCGCGAAGATCACCGGCTGACCATGACCACCTCCGCACCGACACCACCCCCGTCGGCCGCGGACCTCCGGGGAGCGGGACACAACCCGCTCCCCGGCAAGGCCCGCCGCCTGCCGCGCTCCGGCACCCTCGCCCGCTGGTCGGGCGGCGCGGTCGCCACCATCCCCCTGCTCGCCCTGCTGTTCATCCTGGTCACGCTGCTGATCGAGGCGCTGCCCGCCCTTGGGGCCAACGGCACCCACTTCTTCACCGGCACCGCCTGGCGCCCCGGGAACTTCTACGGCGACGGCGTCACCACCAGCGGCACCCTGCACCCGCCGGGCGCCTACTACGGCGCGCTGCCGCTGATCACCGGCACCCTGGCCACCTCCGCGATCGCCCTGCTGGTCGCGGTCCCCGTCTCCATCGGCACCGCGCTGATCATCGTGGAACGGCTGCCCAAGCGCCTCGCCGACCTGCTCGGCCTGCTCCTGGAACTCCTCGCGGGCATCCCGAGTGTGATCGTCGGCCTGTGGGGCGCGCTGACCTTCGGCCCCTTCATCGCCAAGCACATCGCCCCGTTCCTGGCCGACCACGCCCCGAACGTGCCGGTCCTGGACTTCTTCCGGGGCCCGGTCGGCAACGGCGAGGGCCTGCTGACCTCCGGCCTGATCCTGGCCGTGATGGTCATCCCCATCGTCGCGGCCACCACCCGGGACCTGCTGCGCCAGGTCCCGCTGCTGCCCCGCGAGGGTGCACTGGCCCTGGGCATGTCCGAGTGGGAGACCGCCCGGCGGGTCAGCCTGCCCTGGGTAGCCTCCGGCATCATCGGCGCCGTCGTCCTCGGGCTGGGGCGGGCACTGGGGGAGACCATGGCCGTCGCGATGGTCTCCGGCGTGGTCCTGGGCACCATGCCCGGGAACCTGTACGGCACGATGACCACCATCGCCGCCACCGTCGTCTCCACCCTGGACTCGGCCCTGACCGACTACACCGGCTTCGCGGTCCGCACCCTGGCCGAAGCCAGCCTGGTCCTGATGCTGATCACCCTGGCCACCAACATCGTCGCCCGCCTCCTGGTACGCCGCGTCTCGGGCACCGCGCTGCCTGTGGGCCGGGGAGTGTGACCTGATGACCCGACCCCGTACACCCGCCCCCATGCCCGCCCCGGAGGAGCGATGACCATCCAGACCACCAGCGGGCGCGGCGGTGCAGGGCTTCGCCGGCGTGCCGTCAACCTCGCATTCTGGAGTGCCTGCTACCTGTGCCTGGCACTGGTGGTGATCCCCACCGTGTGGATGCTCGCGGGCGTGGTGGCCCGCGCTGTGCCCGTCTTCCACTTCAGCGTCCTGACCCACTCCACCAGCGGCAACGGCGGCGGACTGGCCAACGCCATCATCGGCACCGCCGTCGTGACCGCAGGCGTGCTGGTCGTCGGCGGCACGGTCAGCATCGCCACCGGCGTCTACCTGTCCGAGTTCGCCCCGCGCCGCACCCGGGGAATCCTGCGCGGCGCCTACGAGGTCCTGGCCGGCATCCCCTCGATCGTCCTTGGCTACGTCGGCTACATCGCCCTGGTCGTCGACTTCCACTGGGGCTTCTCCCTGCTCGCCGGGATCCTGGTGCTGTCGGTGATGGCGATCCCCTACATCACCAAGTCCACCGAGAGCGCCCTGGCCCAGGTCCCCACCACCTACCGAGAGGGAGCCGAAGCCCTCGGCATCCCGGCCGGCTGGGCCCTGCGCCGGATCATCCTCAAAGCGGCCCTGCCCGGCATCGTCACCGGCGTCCTGGTCGCCCTGGCCCTGGCCGTCGGTGAAACCGCCCCGCTGCTGTTCACCGCGGGCTGGTCGGACACCGCACCCACCGGGGCACTGACCAACTCACCGGTCGGCTACCTGACCTATCCGATCTGGACCTTCTACAACCAGCCCTCCGCCTCCGCCCACGCCCTGTCCTACGACGCGGCCCTGCTCCTGCTGTGCTTCGTCCTGCTGCTCATTCTCGCCGGACGGGCGATCTCCGCCTACGCCCGCAGGCACGCCGAATAGCCCTCGCCTGCGCTGGCAGTACACCCGGCGCAGGCAGCCTGACCCCCACCGACCCCGCGGAGGCCCTATGCCGAGGCCCAACCTCCCGGAGCCCGCCCTTGTCCTGCTCATAGCCCTGGCCGACGCGACCCTCGACGGACAGTCCCTCATGGACGAGATCGACACCGTCCCCGGCAGCACCGCCTTCGTGAGCACCAGCACGCTCTACGGCTTCCTCGACCGACTGGTCGGCAGAGGACTCGTCCGCGTCGCCCACCAGGAGACCGTCCGCGGCCGCATCCATCGCCGGTTCTGCCTGACCGACCTGGGCAGCGATACCCTGCGTGCCGAGTCCGAACGGCTGCGCACCCTCGCCACCGAGGCTGAGCAGCGGCTCGCACGTGCCCGGCGGGACGCACCCTGCCCGCCACCGGAGCACTGCGTGCCGCGCGACTCCTGCTGATCACGGCTGTGCCCCGATTCTCGGCCTTGGGGCATCAGAAACCATGACGGAGTTGCGTACGCTCGTGGGTATGCTGCTCGCTTCCATACCGTCCCCGTCGGTGAACGGTTTCCATGTGGGGCCGTTGTTCGTCCACTTCTACGCGCTGATGTACATCGTCGGGATCAGCCTCGCGGTCATGATCGGTCGGCGCCGTTGGCGTGCGGCCGGCGGCCACCCGGCGATGGTGGAGGAGGTCGCCATCTGGGGGGTGCCCTTCGGCATCCTCGGCGGCCGTATCTACTTCGACCTGACCACCCCGGCGCAGATCCCGCCGCACTGGTGGGGGCCGCTGGCGGTGTGGGACGGCGGCCTGGGTATCTGGGGCGGCGTGGCGCTAGCCACTGCCGTGTGCGTATGGCGGCTGCGCAGGGCAGGTGCGAGCGTCACCGGCATGATGGACGCCCTGGCGCCGTGCCTGCTGGTCGCCTCGGGGATCGGCCGGATCGGCAACTACTTCAACCAGGAGCTGTTCGGCGGCCCGACCAGCCTGCCCTGGGGGCTGCGGATTGCTCCCCAGTTCCGTCCGCCGGGGTATCTGCAGGACACCACGTTCCACCCCACGTTCCTGTACGAGCTCATCTGGGACCTGCTGCTGGCCGGCCTCCTGGTGTGGCTCGGGCGTCGCGGCAGGATCGCCCCGGGCGGGCTGTTCGCGCTGTACGTCGCGGGGTACTCGGCGTTCCGGATGTTCGAGGAGACGCTGCGGGTCGACTACTCGCAGTACATCCTGGGCCTGCGGCTCAACTTCTACATCGCCTCAGTGATCACGCTGGCCGCGCTCGTCTGGTTCGCCGTACTCCAGCGCCGCCACCAGCAGTCGGCAGCCGAGCCGCCGACTGGCCTCGCGACCGGCGAGGCCGCTCCGGAGCCGGTCGCCGGGCAGGACGGCGGGGGCGCGTTGACGCGGCGTGTCTCGGGCTGAGCCGCGGAGATCACGGTCCACGGGGGAGGATCAGTCCGGTGTGCGGCTTCGCGGGTGCAGGTGCGCGAACCGGGGGTCGGTCTCCCACCAGGGAGCCGAGAGTTCCTGGGCCTCCTGCAGGGCGGCGGCCGAGGGGGTCGGCCTCGCACTGGCTGCCGCAGTCTCGCCCGTGCCCGCCAGGTGCTGGTGTGCCGTGCCGAGCCGTGCCAGTTCGCGGGCCGCCTGCTGCTCGTCCAGTTCCTGGTCGACCTTGACGGTGCGCGCACGCTCTTCCTTGACCACCCGGGCGACCAGCGCGACCATGAACGGCACTCCGGCGATGTCGCCCAGCCCCCACAGCACCGCGCCGCCCCATTTCTGGTCGGCGAGCGGTGACATGCCCCAGGGGCGGTCGAGGGCGGCCCAGTAGTGGGGTATCAGGAGGTGCCCGCCGAACACGAGGATGGCGCCCAGGCCGGCGTCGCACATCACCTCGGTGACGGTGATCACCACGCCGATCATCGGGTGGTAGTGGCGCCCGACCGGGTCGATCTGCAGGCGGGGCCAGAAGTACGCCAGTCCGAACAGCACGAAGGAGACGTGGAAGAGGATGTCGTAGTGCTCGGAAGCCAGTGAGAGCTGGTACCAGCGGGTGAAGTACAGCAGCCACGGCGGCACGATCAGCAGCACTGTGGACACCAGCGGGAACATCAGCACCTGCGAGACGCGTCCGCGCAGCAGAGCACTCAGACGTTCGCGGCTGCGCTGGGGGGCGGCCTCCACCAGTACCGTCACCGGGGCGCCCATCGCCAGCAGCAGCGGTACCACCATGAGCAGCAGCACGGCCTGCACAGCCCGGTCGGTGAACAGGACCCGCTCGTACACGCCCAGTCCGCTGCAGACGGTGAACACCCACAGGGCCATGCCGAGCAGGAAGGCGGCCGTGCGCCCGATGGGCCAGCGCTCGTCGCGTCTGCGCAGCCGCAGCAGGCCGAACAGGTAGCCGAGCGTCCCCGCAACCACGATCGTCAGCACCACGGGGTCGGCCTGCCACAGGGTGAAGGCCCGCCCCAAGGTCCACTGCGGAGGTCCGCAGTAGACCGCTGCCAGTTCCATGCGCATCACCGCTGCCCCACATCCCTACCCGTCCGGCGGGCCGTGTGCCGTGCCCTGATCGACTCCGCAGATCCCGTGCACAAATGTATCGGACACAGATCTATTCGATTCCAGAGGGGTTGGGCTGGTCTGTAGGTGAGCCCGTTCTTCCCGCTCAGAGGCTTGCGCTGGCGGGAATCACCTGGACCCGTGCCACGCACTCCGACCGTGCGGTCTGGGATCAACCACATCCCGCGACCCAAGGCGTTGCGTATCGCAGGTAGGTGTTGCCGGGCCGGACCCGATACCCGCCGAGTCGGCCGCGACTGCGGAGCATCACCGCTGCTCTGACCGTCGTGCGGAGCTCGGGAACCGTTCATGCCGCCACGATCTGAAGCAGACTCAACTCTTGGTCTGCTGTGTCGATAATGGCGGCATGGGCAAAGGCGAGCGTCCCAGTGAGCGGTTGCGCGTTCCGCAGCCGCTGATCCGCAGCCGGGTCCCCTCGGGGCGCGGGGCCACGGAGCAGCCCAATGTCACCGGGGACGGCGAGACGGCTCTCACCCCCGCGTTCTGGCTGGCCCTGGCCGCGACCGGAGTGGCCGCCGGGCTGCTCGGGGCGCTGCTGATGCTGATCCTGTTCGAGGTGCAGTACGCGGCGTTCGGCTACCACTCCGGGACCTTCCAGGCCGGAGTGGAGGCTGCGGGGGTAGTCAGGCGGATCCTGTCACTGCTGGTGGCCGGGGCTTTCGGTGGCGTCGCCTGGTACCTGCTGCGACGTGCGACCAGGGGCGAGCACTCCGAGGTGGATGACGCCATCTGGCGCGGTGACGGGCGGCTGGCGTTCCGCCGCAGCCTGGGCACTTCGCTGATCTCCGAGGTCGTCATCGGCATGGGAGCCTCCCTTGGGCGTGAGGCCGCGCCCAAGACCATGGGCGGCGCTGCCGCCAGCGTGTTCGCCGACCGGCTGCGGCTGAGCACCGCCCAGCGGCGGCTGCTGGTCGCCTGCGGCGGCGGGGCGGGGCTGGCGGCGGTCTACAACGTCCCGCTGGGCGGGGCGCTGTTCACCGCCGAGATCCTGCTGGGCACCATCACCCTGCCTGTCATCCTGCCCGCGCTGGCCTGCTCGGGTATCGCCACCCTCACCGCGTGGGTCTACCTCTCCCGCCAGGCCACCTACCTCGACGTGCCCGACTACCGTGTCGGCGCGGCGGTACTGGTGTGGGCGCTGCTGGCCGGGCCCGTAATCGGACTGGCCGCCGCCGGCTACATCCGCCTGGTCGGCTGGGTCTCCCACCACCAGCCGGCCGGACGCAGGGCCCTGCTGGCCCCGCTGGCCGCGTTCGCTGTCCTGGGCGTGGTCGGCATCTGGTATCCGCAGCTGTTCGGCAACGGCAAGGACATGGCCCACGACGCCTTCGTCGGCACCGGCACCATGTCCCTGTTCGCTGTGCTGTTCGTGCTCAAGCCGCTGCTGACCTCGCTGTGTCTGGCCAGTGGGGCCTCGGGTGGCCTGTTCACCCCGGTCCTGAGCACCGGCGCGGTGTTCGGCGCCCTCCTCGGCGCGGCCTGGTCGCAACTGTGGCCCGGCTCGCCGACCGGGGCCTACGCGATGGTCGGCGCCGCCGCCATGATCGGCGCGGGCATGCAGGCCCCTCTGGTCGGCCTGGTCCTGGTCCTGGAACTGACCCACACCAGCTTCGGCCTGATGATCCCCATGATCGCCGCGACCGTCACCGCCACCGCCGTCGCCCGACACATCGACGGCTACTCCATCTACTCCGCCCGGCTGCCCGCCACGGGGAAGCCGGGCGACCCGCAGGGCTCGCCCGGGGCCGAGGACGGTGGCTCTGCCGCACCGAGTGCTTGACCGCTCACCTGGCGATGCTGTTGACGGTGCCGGCGAGTTCGTCGAGCAGGCTTCCGATGGGCGCGGCTGCGGAGGTCTTCGCCAGCAGGAATCCGAAGAGGGCTGCCAGAAGCGCGTAGCTGAACGTGATGCGCTTGTTCCTGATGACGATGGTCAGCAGGATCGCGAGCAGGACGACGCCGGATACGGAGAAGGTTGTCACGTGGGTCGGCTCCTTCGTCGATGCCGCAGCGGGGCTCACGCGGCCCGGGGCCTGCAGGAGTGGCCGGGGCGTGGCGGGCCGAAGGCTCGGCGTTGGCTCGGCCCCGGACTGCGGCGCACTACTTCCGGCAGTGCCGCCCCGGCGGCACGGCGTGGACCCTGGGGCCCAGCCCAGTCGCCGGGGCGGCTGTCTGGTCAGGAGACGCCGACCTGCTGCCAGCTCTCGACCCGCCCGTTCCAGTTGCCGGCGGTCCAGACCGCGACGTCGGCCTGGACCTGGCCGGGCGTGAAGGCGTCGGACGCCGCGGGCGCGGTCACGGTCTCCTGCCACAGCTGCGGCGAACCCGTGCACGCGACGCGGTCGTAGGTGACGGCGTCCACCTGGGTTCCGTCCCACTGCTGCTGGGAGACGGAGACCTCGATCTGGGCGTACGGCCCCTGCCAGGGGTCGCACGTGTAGGTTCCGCTCAGCGTCACCTGCCCGCTCGCGGTCACCGCCCCGAACGGGGCGACGCCCACCTGCCCGTCGTCGGCAGCGGCTGTTCCCGCTCCCATCGCCACCAGTACCCCGGCTCCGGCGGCCAGCGCCGCCCACCTCGTCGCACGCACGCTTGCCGACTTGAACACGGACATGTGTACCCCTCTCGGCCCAGCCCCCGCAGGAGGCTGCTGGCTCTGTTGATCCGACCCCGATGAACTGGTCGTTGGCAGATATATGTCCATCGGCAACTACTCTGTATGCGAGATATCTGGGTAAACCGCCCTTGGGAGGGGATCGGCGAATCCAGTCGTGCCGCGGTTGAGCGACTGGCGAAGACGCATGCGATATGCGCCGGGCGGACTTCCGCACCCGGGCCATCCGGGGCAGGTGGCCTCAGGGGCTGTGCGGTCAGAGCTCGAATGATGCGTCTGCCCCGCCACTGCTGCCGCCGCTGCCGCTCTCGGGGCTGGCCGGGCGGGCGACGGTGGCCAGGGCGAGCAGGGCGAAGGCGGCGAGGACGGCGAAGGCGGCGGTGAGCCCGGCGGTGCCTGGTGCGAGGTGCAGCGTGAGGGTGACGGCGGCGACGCCGAGGGCGGTGCCAAGGCCCCGGGTCATGTTGACCATGCCGCCGCCGGTGCCGGAGGCGGCGGTGGGGATGGCCCGCATGACGGCGGTGTTGTTGGCGGGCAGGAAGACTCCGAGCGACAGGCCCAGGAGTACCAGCGGTGCCGGCAGGAGTGCCTCTCGCAGGGGGAGCAGGGCCATCAGGCCGAGGGCGAGGACGCAGCCGAGGGCTCCTGTGCGGCTGCGGGCGCGGTTGCCCCAGCCCGGGGGCAGGACGCGGTCGGCCAGGGTGGCCGCGACCGCGAAGCCCACCGGCAGGGCGGTGAGGATCAATCCAGAGGTCAGGGCGCCTACGCCCTGGCGGGCCAG
The DNA here is from genome assembly GCF_014084125.1 of Streptacidiphilus sp. PB12-B1b. Lineage (NCBI taxonomy): Bacteria > Bacillati > Actinomycetota > Actinomycetes > Kitasatosporales > Streptomycetaceae > Streptacidiphilus > Streptacidiphilus sp. PB12-B1b. The sequence continues at coordinate 399,807 of NZ_CP048405.1, forward strand.
GCCGATCGGGACCAGGACCAGGGGTCCGAACAGCACCAGGTAGGCGCACAGTCCGCCGAACAGCCCCGGCGATATCCCGCCGCTGCGCAGCAGGGCGAGGTCGACCAGGGGGTTCGTGGTTCGGGCCTGGCGGCGGACGAAGGCCCAGCCGGCGGTCACGGCCAGGGTGAGCAGGACGGCGGTGGCCCACTGGGGCAGGCCCAGTCCGGAGGCCACCGACAGACCGAGCAGAAGCGCGGTGGTGGAGGTGGCGAGCAGGAGGATTCCGGGCAGGTCGACGCGGTTGGTGGTGGAGCGTTGGCGGGTGCGGGGGAGCAGGTAGTGGCCGGCGATCAGGGCGATGATGCCGACGGGGACGTTGATGCCGAAGACCCAGCGCCAGCCGATGGTGTCGACCAGGGCGCCGCCGATGGTGGGGCCAAGGGCAAGGCCGATGGCCTGGCCGGCGGCCTGCATCCCCAGGGCGGTGCGCATCTTGTTCGGCGGGGCGCTGGTGGTGACCAGGGCGACGCTGTTGGCCTGGAGCATGGCCGCGCCCGCCGCCTGGAGCACCCGGAAGACGATCAGCAGGGTCAGGGTGGGGGCCAGTCCGCAGGCGGCGGAGGCGGCGGTGAACAGGGCGAAGCCGTAGAGGTACATCAGCTTGCGGCCGTGGGCGTCGGACAGGCGGCCGACCGGGATGAGCAGCGCGACCAGCGCGAGCATGTAGGCCAGGGAGACCCACTGCACGGCGGCCAGGGGGGTGTGGAACTGGCCGCGCAGGGCCTGGTAGGTGAGGGTGACGATGCTGGCGTCGAGCTGCCCCATGAAGGCGCCGAAGCAGACGGTGGCCACGGCCAGGCGCCAGGCCCAGGGGCGGGTGCGGATCAGGTCGGGGCGTGGGCGCTCCCAGGTGAGCAGCGCCCAGCCGCGCGGGCGGCGAAGGTCAGGGTCAGAGATGGCCATGGCTTCCTCATCCCGAAGGTGAGCATCGAGGGCCCCGCTGGTCGCCGACTGCGGATCGCGCAGACGGGGCAGGGCCTGCCATCACTATATATCTGCTAACGACATAATCGTAAGGGGATGTAATCTGATGCAGATCGACCCGCGCCTCAAGCGCGCCGGGGTGGTACGGAGCAGGCGCGCGGGCATGACCGCGCGCCGTGGCAGGGGCGTCGGTTCGGTCGTGTTCAGGGGGGTTCTGTCTGTTGGCGGTCTCAGGCTGGCGGCTGTGCGGGCGCTGCGGTGTTCTCGTCGGGTCGTTCGCCGAGTTCGTCGTACAGGTGGTGGACCAGGGCGCCCATGGCGGGCAGTGCGGCGCTCAGGGCGGCGCGGTCCTCGGGTGCTATGGCGTCGAGTGCCGCTCCGATCCGGTTCTCGTGCGCTGCTTGCCAGGCGGCCAGGCGCTCGCGGCCGGTCCCGGTGAGCTGGACCACTGCCTTGCGGCGGTCCCCCGAATTGGTGCCCCGGTCGACCAGTCCGGCTGTCATCAGGCGGCTGATCAGGCCGGAGACGGTGTTGGGAGCCAGGCGCAGTCGTGTGGCGAGCTCGCCGGCGCCTGCGGGTTCGGACTCGGCGAGGGACTGCATGACCTCGACCTGCGCGATGGGCAGCGTCTCCCACGGGTAGTCGGTGCGGATCGAGGCGCGCAGCGCCCGGCGCAGCCCGGTGACCGCCTCGGTCAGCAACCGGGTGTCCAGGGCCGGCTCTCTGTCGTCTGCGGGGCGCATCGGGTCGGCGCGGGGGGACGGTGCGGCCATGCGGTTCATCCTAGTCGTCCAGGACCGCGCCGTTGCCGCCGCGGAAGCGGGGCGCAACTGTTTGACCAGGGCGTCGAGTCCGGGCAGCGCCCGTGCGAGAGATCCGCGTTCTCCGGGGGAGAGCAGTGCCACCGCGCCTTCGAGGCTGCGCTCGTGCGCCTGCTTCCATGCTTCGACTTCGCGCAGTCCCAGCGGCGTGAGTCCCAGGCCCACGACCCTGCGGTCGTGCGGGTCGCGTTCGCGCTCGACCAGGTCCGTCTCCAGTAGCCGGCTCAGGATCTGGGAGACGGTGTTGGGGGCGAGTCTGAGCCGCTCCGCGAGTTCCCGGATGCAGGCGTGGCCTGCTTCGTCGAGCGTCTGCAGGACCTCCAGTTGCGCGCCGGTGAGCTGCTCCCGGGTGCCGTGGGAGCGCAGCGAAGTGCGCAGTGCCCGGCGAAGTGCGCTGACCGTCCGGGAGAGCGACTGGGTATCCACGCGCTCGTCGGTCGAAGTTCCGGAGACAGTGGCGGGGGTGGGCACTTCGGTCACGATAGTGGCCGCCCCCGGCCTGGAGCCGTAGCGCGTGGGCAGGCGTGTCGCCGTAGCTGACCAGGAATCCGCAGCTGGGCGTGAGGCGGCGCGGTAGAAGTAGTGCTGCATGCGACAAGTTCGGTAGCAGATGTATTGTGGTTTTCCTCGCAGGCGGGTCCGCCGCCGGCCCGGCCGCAAGGAGAGCCGCCCCGATGGAACTGGCGTACCTGCCCAGTCCCTCGCAAGGCGTGTGGCATCTGGGACCCCTGCCGATCCGCGCTTACGCGCTGTGCATCCTGGCGGGGATCGCCGCCGCCCTGTGGCTGACCCGCCGCCGCTGGAACCGCCTGGGCGGCAACGTGGACGACATCGTGGACATCGCCCTGTGGGCCGTCCCCTTCGGCATCCTCGGCGGTCGCCTATACCACCTGGCCACCGACCCCGAGCTGTACTTCAAGCCGGGCCGGGACCCGGTCCGGGCGTTCTACATCTGGGACGGCGGGCTGGGTATCTGGGGCGCCGTCGCCCTGGGCGCGGTCGGCGCGTGGATCGGCTGCCGCAAGCGGGGAGTGCCGCTCCCGGCCTTCGCCGACGCCCTGGCCCCCGGGCTGATCCTGGCGCAGGCGATCGGCCGCTGGGGCAACTACTTCAACCAGGAACTCTACGGAGACCCCACCACCCTGCCCTGGGGCCTGCTCATCGACCCCGCCCACCGGCCCCCTGCGACCCCGAACATCGCCCTGTACCAACCGACCTTCCTCTACGAGTCGCTCTGGGACCTCGCCTGCGTCGCCCTGCTCCTGTGGGCGGACCGGCGCTGGAACTTCCACTCGGGACGGCTGTTCGCGCTCTACGCCGCCGCCTACACCGCGGGCCGCGGATGGGTGGAGGCACTGCGCGACGACCACGCCAACCGCATCCTGGGCCTGCGCGTCAACGACTGGACCTCGCTGATCTGCTTCCTCGCCGCCACCGCCTACCTGATAGCCACCCGCAACCGACCCGCCCCGCCGATCTCCCCGGCGACCGGCGCCAGCACCGCGGCGGAGCACCGCTCGAAGGAGCGCGCGTGACCAGCGCCCCCACCACCCGATCGACCCGCAGGGGTATCCCGCCCCTGCTACCTGCCAGGCTGCGCCGCGCCGGGCGCCCCGCCTGGTGGGCCGAACTCCTGCTGACCGCGATCGGCTACGGCGCCTACTCGATCACCCGCAACGCGGTACCCGACCACCAGACCGCAGCACTGCACCGCGCCCAAGCCATCCTGCACGTGGAACGCGAACTGCACGTCAGCTTCGAACTCGCCCTCAACCACGCCGCCGACCATGTCACCTGGCTGATCGTCGGCATGGACTACTACTACGCGACGCTGCACTTCATCGTCACCATCGCCGTGCTGCTGTGGCTCTACTTCAAACGCCCCGGCGCCTACCGCGCGGCCCGCACCGCCCTGTACGCGGCCACCGCCCTGGCCCTGGTCGGCTTCTACGCCTACGCCCTGGCCCCGCCCAGGTTCCTGACCGGCGACGGCTTCATCGACACCGTCGTGGTCCACCACACCTGGGGTTCGTGGGCGTCAGGGCCGGTCACCGACGTCTCCAACCAGTTCGCGGCCATGCCCTCCATCCACATCGCCTGGTCCACCTGGTGCGCCGTCGTCCTGTACAAGCTCGCCAAACCCCGGCTCATACGCGTCGCCGCCGTGCTCTACCCGTGCGCCACCTGTGTGGTAATCCTGGCCACCGCCAACCACTTCGAGACCGACGCCCTGGCCGGCCTGCTCACCATCGCCGCGGGCTTCGCCTTCCAACGGCTGCTCACCGGGCAGCGGGCCTTCCCCCGCGCCGCGGCGTCGACCGCGACCGGGCCCGGCTGCGACGGATCACTGTCCCCGGACCGGCCGGCGCGGACTCCTCTCGCGGGGCCGGTCACTGGGACCGCCGCATCCCCGATGACAGATAGCGATTCCGGCGAATTCCCCCAGGCGAGGTCGGTGGCCGCACCCGACAGCTGAAGTGAGGAATTTCCTCAAAATTACGCAGGCACCCGGAGGGCCACAGGGGCGGTTGCCGACAGCGATTGCACTGCCCTGCCCTGCAAAGGCTCGCACATGCGGGAGCGGGGCATGTCCCGACCGCCTTTCTCAGGGAACTCCCGAACACGGGCCGCCCGATCCGATCCAGGGCGCACCGATGATGCGTAGGGTTGCCGCCAATTCCAAGACCCGACACGGGCGCAAACCGACAAGGATGGGTATGAACGGCGGAGCAAAAGCCGGAATCGCGGGATCCTGCGTCATTCTGCTGGCAGCCGGCGGATACGGCGGGTACAACCTCGTCAGCACCGGCAGCGTCAGCGGCCGTCCGGTGGCGAACCCCTCCGCCACCGCGATATCGACCACCCCGCCGAGCGATCCCCAGGCCCTGAAACTGGCCCAGTCGTTCCTGGACGCCTGGAAGACGGGAACAGCCCCGTACACCAAGGCCGCCGCCCAGACCGATGCCCCGGCCAGCGCCCAGCAGGACCTGAACGGCTACAGCAGCGGCCTCAAGCTCTCCTCGATAGCGTTCGGCAACGTCGTGGCCCAGGGCCCGGACACAGCTGTCGCCGGAGCGACCAAAGTGGACTTCACCGTCACCGCCCAGGTGGGCGGCGCATCGGGCGGCTCCTGGTCCTACCCCGACGCGATGGACGTCGTGCAGACCAACAGCGGCCTGAACGAGGTCCGCTGGGCCCCCAGTGTGCTCTACCCCAAGCTGGCCGCCGGTCAGCGACTGGCAGCGGGATCGATACCCGCCGGTCCCGGTCGGGCGACCGTGGAAGCCTCCGACGGCACGGTCCTGACAGCGAGCAAGTACCCCTCCCTGGCCGGCGTCATCCCCACCATCGCCAGCAGCACCGAGGGAATGCGGGCCGAGACCGGCAGCACCGGCGGCAGCGGCGTGGAGATCACCACGAGCACCGGGGCGCCGGTCTCCACCCTGAAGGTCTTCGTCCCGGCCACCGGCGGTGTCATCCGCACGACCATCAACGCCCAACTCCAGGCCACAGCGGAGGCGGCGGTCATCGCCCCAGTCCTGGACGGCTTGCCCGGCTCGGTCGTCGCCCTGGACCGCACCAACGGCCACATCCTGGCCATCGCCTTCAGCGGCCACAGCGGCGACACCGCCATCAACGCCGAACTCGCCCCGGGCTCCACCATGAAGATCATCACCTCGGCGGCGCTGTTCGACGACGCCGGACTGACCCCGTCCAGCCCGGCCCCGTGCACCTCCGACGTGGTGGCCGACGGCCAGGTCTTCCACAACGACAACTCCATCGTCCCCAACCCCAACACCACCGTCGAGGAGGGCTTCGCGGAGTCCTGCAACGCGTCCTTCATCAAGGACGGCTACGACAACCTGGTCCACGGCAGCGACGCCACCGACCTGGCCAAGGAGGCCGACAACGTCTTCGGGCTCGGCAACTGGGACATCGGTGGCGGCGTGCAGACCGCCAACCCTCAGGTGCCGATGAACCCCGTGGGCTCGAACGCCGCCGCCGACCTGATCGGCCAGGGCACCGTCACCATGAACCCGCTGATCCTCGCCTCGATCGCGGCCACCGTCCGCGACGGCGCGTTCCACCAGCCGATCATCCTGCCCGACCAGCCGCAGCCCCCCGCCGCCCAGGCGCTGAACCCCACCACCGACAAGTACCTCCAGCAGATGATGGACTTCGACGCCCACAACCTCGCGGGCACCGCCGAACCGCGGATGAACTCGATCCCCGGGAGCGGAGGCAAGACCGGCACCGCCGAAGTCGGCCCCACCGGCCACGTCACCACCAACGGCTGGTTCGCCGCCTACGACGACAACATCTCGGCCGCTGCCCTGGTCCAAGGCGGCACCACGGGCGTCGGCACCGCCGGCTACATCGTCCAGAGCCTCTTCAACGCCGACCACTGACCCCGCCCGGGCACGGCGGCAGAGACGCAGGGAACGCCACAGCGCTGAAGCCGACCGCGCCCGCCGACATTCGCGCCGGACGGCGGCGACGCCATCCACGCAGCCGCCCCAACCCTCCCGCCGACCGATCCCCACCCACCCGGGCTCCATGCTGTTGCGGGCGATCGCCACCATCCGGAGCAGCCAGCTCATACAGACCACACCGCCTCCGCGTCTGAACCGAGAGAGCCTGATGCCCGCCCCCACCCCCCGGTCCAGCGCACCCGATCCCGCTCCGGGCCACCACAGCCTGCCCGCACTCCCAGGCAACGACCAAGAGTCACCATGACAGCGCGTGAACCCTTGGCATTGACCTTCACCGCCCTCGCCGACCACGCAGTACTGCCGCTGCTGCCCCTGTCAGTCCTACTGATCGCGGCCCTGCTCCTGTCCACCACACTGCGCCGACATCTCGGCCGCGGGACCGCCTTCGCAGCGGTCTGCTTCCTCCTGCCCCTGGCCGCCACCTACGCCGCGATCGTGTGCGGCGGGCACGTCCGCTGAGGAGCCCGTCCCGAAGCCACGAGGCGGGCAGTCGCTGTCCACCGCCAGTGCCGGACCTGGACGCACCGCCGAAGTGCCCTGAGCTCAAGCCAGGCGGATTCTGCGTACCCATGGGATCCGGCACCGGTGCCGACTCTCATTTGGTGACGGAATGTCACCTATTTTGCCAATAAATGGTGTGCTCAACCTGAGTGTCGATCTGGGGAAGGCGCACTGCCCGAGGACGCTTGAGGGATCCGGGGTGGACGTGTGCCTCTGTGTGCGGCGTTCGTTCACCGCACTCTGGGCGTTCAAGGGGATCACGTGGAGCCCGTCAGCACCGCACCGTACAGTCGGCCCGCAGACCGCACCGCGCAAGCCGTCGGATTGGCCGGTGGGTGGTTGGGCGGTCGCGCGACCGTCGCGGACATCCCGGCGGCAGTGGTGACGGCGCTGTTCAGTGTCCCGGAGAGCATGGCCTACGCCTCGATCGCGGGCTTCGGGCCGTTCGCCGGCCTGTGCGCGGGGATCGTGCCGACGATGGTGGGCTCTCTGCTGGCCCGTAGCGTGCTGATGGTCACCACCTTGACCAGCGCCATCGCCCTGACCTCGCGCGGTGTCTTCCTCCACGCCCGCCTCTCGCCCGCGGACCCGGCCAACGTGGCCGCGCTGACGCTGCTGGTCGGCGTCGCGATGGCCCTCTTCGCCCTGCTGCGCGTAGGCAGGGTGCTGCGGGCTGTCTCCCCGGCGGCGATGACCGGCTTCTCGGTGGGGATCGCCGTCCAGATCATCGCCGGGGCCCTGGGCGAGGCCACCGGTTACCGGGTGGAGCACCACAACCGGTTGCTGCGGATCGCAGGGTGGGCCAGCCACCCCGGCGCCTGGTCGGGCGCGGCGGCGACGGTGGCCGCGGCCACACTCGCGGTGTGGGCGACAGCGCACGCGCGACGACGAACGAAGCGGCTTGCGCTGCTGGTGGCTCTGGCGGCCGTCAGCGTGGGAGTGTGGGCGTTCTCGCTGCCGGTGCCGTTGGCTCGTTCGCTCGGCGCCGTTCCTGCGGCTCTGCCCGCACTGTCCCTGCCCGCGTGGGCCGTGATGCCCCGACTGCTGCCCGGGGCCTGTGCCGTGGCGCTGGTGGCACTCGCGCAAGCCGCCAGCATCTCCCCGGGGGCGCCGGACGCGACGAGCGGACCTCCCCGGGACGGTGGTCGCGACATCGTCGCCCAGGCGGCGGCCAACGTGGCCGGGGCCTTCTTCCAGGCACTTCCCGTCGGCGGCTCGCTCTCACGCACCGGCGTCAGCGTCGCGGCGGGAGCCGGCAGCCGCTGGGCAGGCGTCCTGTCCGGAGTCCTGATGGCCTTGATCGTCTCCACGCTGGGCGGCGCGACCGGACACATCCCCCTGCCCGCCATCGGCGCCCTGCTCATCATCATCGGCTTCGAACTCATCCGGGGACGCGCATCGCAGATCCGCGCCGTCTGGAGCCTGGGACCCGCGAACAGCGCCGTGATGGGGGCTACATTCCTGGCCACCACGGAACTTGCCCTGCCGCAAGCACTGCTGACCGGCCTGATCCTCTCGCTTGCACTCCGTCTGGCAGTCCGCTTCCGACGCACGCAAGCACCGACTGGTGTGGTCGACGCGGTGCCGCCGAGCTGATGCTGCGTTCCGGGCCGAAATCGACGGGCCCCGGTTCGGTCTTGCCGCCCCTGCCGGAGATCGTGGTGAGGCGTCGCGGCCAACCAGTCGTTGCCGAGTAGTCAAAGGCCCGCACGGACGAGTCCCATCGGACGCGGTGAGGATGTGCTGGCCTGGGTACTGATCTCGTTCCGATGGTGAGCCGTGATCACGGGCGGCCCCGCCGGACGCGATCGGCCCTCCTCAAACAGCACCCGCGCTGCAGCAGGCAGAGCAAGGGCCAGGCAGGCGGACATGACCGCCGCAGTGAGAACGACCGCAGCGTGGGGGCCCGGAGTGAGAGGGTCCCCCATCGCGGACCTGCGTACGCGGCTCCAGTCGCGGTGAGCCATCCCCGCCAACAGTCCGGCTGCCAAGATGCAGAGAATCCCAATAGCCGTCCGGGTAAGTCGATGCGGAAGGCCAGGAAGCGTGCAAAGGGCAGCGCCGCCCGCCATGAGAGCCAGACAGGTGCGGACCCAGGCAAGGAACGTGCGCTCGGCCGCCAGTACGTCCCTGCGCCCCGGGTCACCGGATGGCGCGGCACCCGGCCGACCGTCCGCTTCGGCGCTGCCCACCACGCCCACCGCCACATCCGTCTCCCACTCCTCCGAACACACCGCGCAAACACGCAACGTAGTCCAGGGCGCAGATCCGCGACGCTAGGTCACCTGACTCATCCTCCGAACGGGTGACACCAGGACATAGCAGACCCTGGACTTGCGCCAGCGGTCTGCATGGCCCGCAGCCGATCCCGAACGGCAGCCGAGGTGTCAGAGAAGCCGAACGGCAATGACAATGACCACCGGCCCTACGAGCGCCAAGAGCGCGAGCGCCAGGATCGCCTGAACGGGCATTCTGCTTCCCGCACTGCGCGCACCCTTCTGCCGAAGCCTCCAGAACCAGTAACCCGCTCCCGCTGCCCCCACTGCCAGAGCGATCAGGTAGTACACCACGGCGGCCCGAAGGCCGGGCGGGGCCACCCGCGGGAATTGCGCGACCGCTAGTGCGCCTGCCAGTAGGGCGAGGGACGTGCGGATCCAGGCCAGGAAGGTTCGTTCATTGCCAAAGTGCGTGAGATAGCCGGTGGCATCGTTGCTCCCCAAGTGGGGCGGAGGCCCCTGGGGGTCGCAGGCGTCATTCGTGTGCTCCTCGTCCGCCACGCGGGTGACCCTTCCTTAAGCATCTGCGGGCGCGTTCCGGCTCACGCCCGCCCGCTCCACTCCTGACTGCAGGGGCCCGAGCCGACCACCCACGCCCTGGTCCCGGTAGCCCTGGCCGCCACGCCATGGGCGCACTCCAGCCCGGACTGGTGCTCACCGCACTTGACGGCCGGCTTCGCCCTCGCCGCCACCCTGGCCCACCGCCTGCTGCCCTGGGCTGGGGCAGCGGCGGCACGGCTGCGGTCAGCTTCGGCTGTGCTCAACACGTCTACAGGCACACCTGACTCCCCGAGCCGATCACTCCGTGCACGTACGCAACGTAATCCAGGGGACGGATCGGCGATGCCAGGCCACGTGGTGCATGCCCCGAACGGGTGGCATGGACAGCTGGGCCCGCTTTCATAGGTGCTGATCCGGAGCGGTCAGGCCCCTTCGCTGCGGCGGCGGGCGAGCAGCAGGGACTGGGCGCTGGTTCCGGGCAAGGGATCGCGGCGGATGGCATCGGGACGGGGTATGGCGTGGAGGCGGTGGTAAGCCCCCGCGGGCACATCCGGCAACAGCCACGCTGCTTGGCGTAGCAGTGCCCAGTACGAAGCCGACACGGGGTTGGTGCGTCCCAGTTCGACGAGGCAGTCCAGGAGGTAGTCCGGGACGCACACGTCGAACTGGGCAAGCACCCCCTGCGGTGTGATGCCCCCGCTCGTGGCCGCGCCCTCGGGCAGGAGCTTCGCTGCGGCTCGCAGGATGTCCTTGGCGGTCAATGGGCGCGGATTCTGCCGCTTGTGTTGCTTGCGGGTGGTGGCCAACGGGGCTCCCTTCAGCTGCTGACGACCAAGTGTCCTACGGGCCTGCCGCCTGCGGAGCGTTTTCAGTCCCGCTCACGCGTTGGGCGCACGGCGCGGTGCAGGGACAGGGCGAGCAGGGCCGCGACCGCTGCGGGCAGCAGCCACCAGGCGTCGACTCCGACCTGGACCAGTCCCCAGGTGGCGGAAAGCGCGGCGGTGACGCCGACGGCGACACGCCAGTCATCGCCGATGACGAAGTCGTACCAGAACCGTGTGAATGAGCGAAGCCAGGTCATCACGAGGTGCCTTCCATCGGGATCCCGCCGGTCGAGGTGCTGGGAGGGAGGGGGGACGACCCGCGCCGCAGCAGCACGGTGCAGCCGGTGGCGAGCAGGGCGACGGCGGGGATCAGGGCCAGCAGGGTGGCGTCGGAGCCGGGCCAGTGGGCGCCGGTGCCCTCGACGGACCAGAAGGTCCCGAAGGAGGTGAGCATGACCCCGACGGCGAACTTCATGGTGTTCTCCGGGACTCTGGCCAGGGGTGCGCGCACGGCGAAGCCCACGCCGGTCACGGCGAGGACGGCCGCGGCGGCGCCGATGGCGGCCAGGGGGAGGTCGCGCTGATTGTTGCCGAAGGTGACCACGATGAACGCGACTTCGAGCCCCTCCAGGAAGACGCCCTTGGAGGCCAGGGTGAAGGCGTACCAGTCGCGGACCTGGCCCCGGCCACCGGCCTGGGCTTTGCCGGCGGCGGCGACCTGTTTGGTGTAGGCGGTGGTCTCGTCGTGCAGGGCCTTGTGGCCCGAGGCGCGCAGGATCGCCTTGCGCAGCCATTGCAGGCCGAAGACCAGCAGCAGCGCGCCGACGACCAGTCTCAGCGTCCCCAGTGGGATCAGGCCGATCGCCGGTCCCAGGGCGGCGACGGTTGCGGCCAGGGCGAGCAGGGCGGCGACGGTGCCCTGCAGGGCGGAGCCCCAGTGGCGGCTGGTGCCGGCGGCCAGCACGATCGTCAGGGCCTCGACGGCTTCCACCGTGCAGGCCAGGAACACCGTCAGGAGCAGGACCAGGTCGCTCATGCGGTGCGCTCCGCCAGGGGATGCGGTTGGCGGTGGGTCACGGGTCCTGCGTTGCCGGGCCTGCGTTCTGGTGGTCGGCGGCTGTGGGTCATCAGGCTCCGGCGATCTTGAGGAGGAGGTGGAAGTCGTGGGCGGCGGCGAACGCGCACAGGCCGCTGGCGGCCACCGCACAGGTGGTCGCGGCGAACGGGACCAGTGACCAGTCCAGCGGCGGGACAAAGCGGCGGGGCAGGGGCGGGGCGAGCAGGGCCGCGACGCGGCGCGGGACCGGCCCGGCCCGGTGCAGGGGGTCGCGCCGCAGGCCCAGCAGGCCAAGCGCTGCGACCGGGAGGCGTCGGCGGTCGGGGCTGCGCCTGGTGGCCAGGGCGGCTTTGCCGACCGCGCGGGCGACTTGGCGGCGGTCGCCGCAGGCGTGGGCGGCGTTCTCGTCGGCCCACCGCTCGATGGTGTAGGCGACGGCGGTGGCCAGGGGGCGCAGGATCGGGTTGGCGGCGGCGGCCAGGTGGGCGGCGGCGAGGAAGGCGTAGTGGTGGCCGTCCAGGTGGGCGCGTTCGTGGGCGAGCATGGCGTCGCGGTCGGCGTGGTCCAGGGCGTTGAGCATGCCGGTCGAGACCACGATCCGCCCCGGCAGGCCCGGCAGGGCGTAGGCGTCGGGCGCGGGGTCGTCGACGATGACGAGCTGGTCGATGCCCGGCAGGCAGGCGGCCTGGGTACCGGCGGCGATCAGGGCCCGGACCCGGCGCCAAAGCAGGCGTCCGGCCGCGTAGGCGGCGGCGCACAGCAGCAGGGCAGCGGGGGCGGCCTCGACCCAGGTGACGGGGTCGCCCGCGCGCACGGTGGCCGCGGACCAGTGCCCGGCCCAGGCAGCCAGGGACAGGCGGATCAGCCCTGCCCCGGCCAGGATGCCGAGAGCGGCCGTACTGAGCGCAGCCAACGCGAGCGCGGCGGTGGTCAGCAGCCAGGTGGCCGCACGCGGCTCCAGACGGCGGGCGAGCGGCCGGGCCGCGAGCGCGGCGGGCACCGGCAGCAGCAGCGGAAAGTAGGGCAGCAGGTGCAGCACCGTCACCTTCAGGTCACCGGCCTTCGGGCAGGTCGGCGCCGAGGAGTTGGCGCAGGAGCTGCTCGTCGCCGGCGGGCAGGTCTTCGACGAAGCGCGAGAGCACGGCCTGGCGGTCGGGGTCCGACTCCAGGACCTGGCGCATGCGCCGGGCAGTCAGCCCGTGGCCGTCCGCGACCGGGGTGTAGGTGTAGGCGCGGCCCTGCTTGGTGCGGGACAGCAGGCCCTTGTCGTGCATCCGCGACAGCACGGTGACCACCGTGCTGTAGGACAGTGCGCCCCCCAGCTGTTCCAGGACCTGGCCGGGGGTGAGGGCTTCGCGGCTGATCTGGAGCAGGGCCAGGACCTCGCCCTCCAGGCCGCCGACCGGCCTGCGCTCACCCGCGACACCCGAGACGTCGTCGGTATTCACTGGTTGGCTGCCTTCCGTTCATCGTCTACAGTCCTATAGAACTTCTACATCGCTGTAGAAGTAGAGTGTGCCACACCCCAGGGTTGGCGCACGCCGATCCCGAGTTCCTGTCCCACGGCACGCCTGGCGCCTGAACTTCTACATAGTTGTAGATGTTACCGCGCCGTGCGGGTGCCCTGTGCGGCAGGCCCCAGCGAGTCTGAGAGATCCCGCCTGATGACAGTCCACCCCGCGGTCCAGCTGGCGTTCAACGGCTCGGGCATCGACGGTTCCTGGTTCACGAGCGTCACCGACTTCGCCCGCGACACCAAGTGGCTCAACACCCCTGTGGCGCTGTGGACCAACGCCGGGCTGGGCGTGTTCGCGGTGCTCATGCTGATGGGCTGGTGGCGTGCGCGTCGCCGCGACACCCGGGCGATGACCCTGGCGCTGGGGGCCCCGGTTGCCGTAGTGGTCGCGTTCGCGGTAGCCGAGGTGACCAAGAAGCTGGTCGCGGAGGTGCGGCCGTGCTACTCGCTGCCGCACGACTACTTCGTTGCCTCCTGTCCCGCGCCAAGCGACTACGCATTCCCCAGCGGCCACACCACCGTCGCTGCCGGAACCGTCGCCGCCCTGTTCCTGCTGGACCGGCGCCTTTCCGCTATCGCGGCTGCCTTCGCCTTTTTGGAGGGCTTGACCCGGGTCTACGTGGGCGCCCACTACCCCCACGACGTCATCGGCGCCGCCCTGATCGCCCTGCCCGTCGCCTTCGTCTCCAGCCTGGTCCTGGGCCGAATCGCCGTACCGCTGGTCGCGCGCCTGCGCACCGGCGTTCTGGAACCCGTGCTGACCGCCACCCCGGCGGCCCACGCAGCACGCTGACCAGGACCACGCGATGACTCCGCCACCGCCGCTGCCCGGCGTGCTAGGTGACCTGGCCCCGCTGCTCGACCACTGGGGATACCTGGCGGTCGCCTTCCTGGTCTTCGTCGAGGACTTCGGCGTTCCCGTGCCGGGCGAGACCGTGATGATCGCCGCCGCCGTCTACGCCGGCACCGGACGGCTGAACATCGTCGCGGTCGCCGCCATCGCGATGATCGCGGCGATACTGGGGGACAACGTCGGCTATGCGATCGGCCGCTTCGGCGGGCACAGCCTGATCGAGCGTTACGGCCGCTACGTCCTGCTCACTCCTGCCCGGATCGCCAAGGCCGAGGCGTTCTTCACCCGCCACGGCGGCAAGGTGGTCGTGGCCGCCCGGTTCATCGAGGGTCTGCGCCAGGCCAACGGCATCATCGCGGGCCTTGCCGAGATGCCCTGGCGCCGGTTCCTGGCGTTCAACGCCCTGGGCGCCGTCCTGTGGGTCGGTGCCTGGGTCACCGTCGGCGACCTGGCCGGACAGCACCTGAACACCCTTTACCTCGCCATTCAGCGCTACGAGCTCTACTTCCTTGCCGCAGTCGCTGTGGCGGCCGTCGCCCTGACCGCCCGCGGCCTGCGCCGCCGCCGCACCCACGCCGGCCCGGGTGAAGGCGGCCAGGACACCCCCGTGAACCCTCCGCGTTCCTGACCGGAAGAATGGAGTCCTTGTGCAGCACTTCATCGCCAGCTACGGCGTCATAGCCGTGTTCCTGCTGATGACCGCGGAGTCCGCGTGCATCCCCATCCCCTCCGAACTGGTCATGCTCTTCGGCGGGGCCCTGTCGGCCGGAGCCGTGCCCGGCGCGCATCCCGCCCTGGTGTGGGTCTTCGCGGCCGGCGTCGCGGGCAACCTGACTGGCAGCTTCCTGGCCTGGGCCGTAGGCCGCTACGCGGGGCCGGCCGCCGTGCGCCGTTTCGGCCGCTACGTGTGGCTGCGCGAACACGACCTGGACCGCGCACAGGACTGGTTCGCCCGCCACGGCGCAGCTTCGGTATTCCTGGGCCGCATGCTCCCTGTCGTGCGCACCTTCATCTCGCTGCCCGCCGGGATCGCCGCGATGCCCCCACTGAGGTTCGGCTTCTACACCGCCGCTGGCTGCGTCCCGTTCATCGGCATCCTGGCGTCGGTCGGCAGCGCCGTCGGCACGCACTGGCAGACCATCGCCGACGACTTCCACGGCCCCACCTACGCTATCGCCGCCCTCCTGGCGGCCGCCCTCGCCTGCGCCACAGTCCTGCACACCCGCCGTCACCGCAACCAGCCCCGCCACGCCGCACCTACCACCGGCTCCCGCCAATGACGGGGGCCAGGAGGCAAGGTGGACCGCAGAGCCCTTCAACCGGGAGCGAACTCCGGGACCCGGAGGCGGCCTGGCCAGGCGTGCGCCGCCGCGATACGCGCCGTGCCGCGGAACCGCTGGGCGTCGCCCCGAACGGGGCCCGCACCGCAGCGATACGCGCCGGACAACTGCTCGTCCTGGCCCTGATCACCACACCGATCGCCCTGCTCCTGGCCGGCCTCTGCCTCGGCTTGGTCGCTGTGCTGTTCACCCTGCTCGGCGGGTGACAGTGCTGCGGCTGCAGGCATATCCGAAGTCGTCCGCTGTCTGGGACCTCATGCTTACCGGCCAGTTCGGGGTGTTCGCGTCGTCGGCGCAACACGGCGTGGACCAGTTGGGCGACGCGGATCTGCGTCAGGGGAAGGGGCTTGCTGGGCGGCTGCCCCAGGTTCGGCTTGCTGAAGAAGTCTCCCGTGTTCGCTCCGGGCGGGTTCGGGAGGGCTCCGGTCGGCACGGGGAGGTTGCTGCCCATGCGACCCGCCTCCTGTGTTGAGCTGAATGGAGGGCAGGGCTGCGCGAGGCGGGGGCACCGCGTCGGGGGTGGCGGAGCCCTATCGTGTCCGGACGAGCCCACAAGCGCGTCATTCCCGCTGCTGGCCTACCTCGGCGGGGGCCTTGCGTGCCCTGGAGCTCACGGCAGCGCTCTGGGTCGTCAAGGGCCTGTCGACCGCGATGGGTGAGGCGACCTCAGACTACCTCGTCAACGCATGGCCCCGCAGCTCGCGTTCCTGCTGGTTTCGCTGGTTTCGTGGTCGCGCTGTCCCTGGAGTTCAAGGCGGCCCGCTACACGGCGTGGACGTATTGGTTCGCCGGGGTCATGGTCGGCGTCTTCGGGACGATGTGCGCTGACGTCGTCGGTGCTCTTGGGCCACTTGAACATCGGAGGGCGGCGTCTCGACTGCTGGGCTCGGTGGCAGCCGAGACGCTGTGGGGTGGGTCAGCCGATGCTGGCGAGGGTGAAGGTGTCCGTAGCTGTGCCGGCGACGTAGAAGGGCTTGCCGAGCACGACCTGGCCCACGGAGTTGAAGGTGGCGTCCATGACCCGGTACGGCGTGTCGCCGACCTGGTTGGTCGGCTCGAAGGCGTACTGGTTCGCGGCGGCGTTGACGGGCGGCAGGGTCCACATCTGCCCGGTGCTCTCGGGTGTCGTGTGCAGGCAGTCGCTCTGGCGGATGCCGAAGCGGAACTGGGCCAGGCACAGGCCGCTGGCCGCGTTGACCACGTTGTAGGTACCGGACGCCTGACCGGCGACGGGCTGGAAGGTGAACTGCTGCTCGGTGGCGCCCGAGCACGTCGAGCCGACCAGGTTGGTGTTGATGTTCGTAGTCCCGCCCGGCACGTCGACGCAGGAGTGGGTGGCAGCCGAGTAGATGGTGCTGGTGAAGGTCGTCGCCAGAGCGGTGTCTGCCCTGGCACCGTGCGACGGGGCGGCGCTGGCCGAAGGCGTGGCGAACAGCAGCAGGGCGCCGACTGCGGTCAGCGTCGCGGTCAGGGATCGCTGGTTCATGGATCTCCTCGTGCGTTGTTCGGCAGAAGCGGGAGGGCGATCATGGAAGTCGTCCGGGGTGCTGTGCGATTGGCTGCATCTGCTCCGTGCACCGCCTCATCGCCTCCCTGATGGCATGAGCACGTCGAATTCTAGTGTCTGCCGCAAGAGGGTCCAGACCGCAGGAATCTCTTTCGGCGCATCGGCCGCGTGGCTTGATTCGCCGCCCGGGCGGGCAGCGTCTGCTGCCTTTCCACGCACGGCTGGTGACGTCGGGCCAGGTGGCGCGGGTTGCCGCTGGATAGCGGTGTCGCTCGGGGGTGGTGGGGTGGTGTGTGCGCTCCGCGGATGGGGTTCGTCATGTCGTGTGCTTCCAGTCCAGGGTTGTCCCGTCGGGGTGGTGGCGGGCCGGCATGGCCTGCGGTGCGTTCGTGGGGCCGGTGGGTGTTGCGGTGGGTCTCGAACTTGTGCAGGGCGTGGCGTAGGTGCGGCCCGTTTCAGGATGGGGCGGGGTGAGACATTGGCACCCGCCGGGTCCGGCGGAGGAGACACGGTTCGGGACGGTCGGCCCCTCCTGCGACGGGTGAGCACAGGGGCAGCAGCGCTGGTGCTCGCGGCTGGGCTCGGTGGCACCCGATCAGGCCGATCCCACCGCCTTGGTGTTGACGCCTCGGTCACGGTCGGAATGCCTGCGCGCGCTCCGCTGGCAGCGGAGTACATGGTGCTGGAGAAAGTGCGTCCCGACCCGCGCTCAGGCGGCCGGAGCTGATCTGGGACGGTGTTTCCGGTTCCCATGGCATCGGCGGCGCTAGGGCGGCGACCGGGCAGCGGAAAATGATTGAAGATTCATTATCTCTCATCGTCCTGTCTGGCAGGGGCGAGGCTGCTCCTGGTGTCGCTTCGATGACAGTCGAATTAAATGTGGCCTGGAGTGTTGCGAACTGTTTCGGTGGACATCTGCCCCATGGTGCTGGTTCACCTGGAAGGCGGAAAAGTGACATCGGCCTCCGGACGGGCGGCTTGCCAGCTGCGCTTTCGGTGCGACCTGAGGCGCGCGGCTCGGGCGTCTTCTCCTGGGGCTGGCCGATAGTCGTCCGTGGATGAATGTCAACCCCCTGCTGGTGGGGGCTGTTCGTTGCTGCGGCGAGGTTCGTGTGCCCTGTGGTCCGGATGCTGTTGCGCGGGCAGGCGGACCCGCTCTTCCTGCTGCACCACTGCGTCCTGGCATTGTGGAACTCGCGACACCTGCGGCGTGCGGGGAGGAAGCAAGATTCTTTGTCCTCCGTGTCGGCTATGGCCTGCCATCTTTATCGGTTCTTAGTATTCGTCGAGGTTGGTGCTCTCAGAAAATTCTTGACCTGATCATGCCAATCCTGCTTTGCTCGTTCTGGCCGGCTCCCCAGCCGCGTGGTCGGATTGCGGAATCTGGACGGCGCGCAGAGGTGCTCAGAACTGCCCTCCAGTATGGGGCTGTTCTGTGTCGCTCGGCTGTCGTTCTCATTGCACGGCAGGAAACAGGGAAAGCCTTTCAGCGGAGCGGGTGGAGATCTCCTTGACAGAGATGCACGAGCCTTTCCGGTCCCAGGGAGTCGCCGTGGTGCACGGCGGGCCGGTCATCGGCCTTGCTGCTGCGCGGCGTGGTCCTATGTGTGCGTCTTGTGGACTGTGCAGGGGCGAGCTCTTTCGCGCCTGAGCGGTGGTAGTTGGCGCGTGAGCGGTGTCGGCCGCTTTGGCTGCTTGGGGCCACGGCCCCATCACCTGGGCTGGTCACCCGGCCCGGACCGGCTGCTCCCGGTGACCTGCCCCTGCTGAGCCGGTTGAGCACTGAGTGATTCCCCCACACGCGAGGAGCAGATCATGGCGACACAAGCGGAGTTCGGGCCTCTGACCCGGGCCAGAGGAACGGTCCTGTCCGGCGGCGTGACGGGCAGGCTGCATCGGGCGGCGGTGGTGCGGATCGGCTTCGGGCTGGTCTGGGCGATCGACGCGTCGTTCAAGTGGCTGCCGGGTTTTTTGCGTGGCCAGACCATCTCTGACGAGCTCGGCCAGGGCAGCGCGGTCCACACTCCGGTGATCCACCAGTGGATTCAGATGTGGCACGGCATCGCCACCACCTCGCCCGGGACGTTCGCCGTGGGGACCGCCGTGATCGAGACCCTGATCGCGTTGGGACTGGTCTTCGGGGCCTTCAGCAACCTGGTCTTCATCGGCAGCGCCGTCTACTCGCTCGGCATCTGGTCCTCTGCCGAGGCGTTCGGGCTGCCCTGGAACACCCCGGGCATCACCGATGTGGGCCCCTCGGTCGCCTACATCTTCGCGTCTCTCGCGCTGATGCACGCCTACGCGGGCTCCACCTGGAGCCTCGACACCCGCCTGCGTCCCCGCCTCGGCCGCCTCGCCTGGCTGGCCGGACCCACGCCCGAGGAGATCCAGCAGCGTACCGCCCACCCCGCCCCCACATCGGCGGTCTGAGGAATACGGTCCACAGCTGTGCCTATAGGTATCCGGCGACCGGGCCGCCGGCAGGCGGCCCGGTCGCCGCGCTGTCCCGCAGCGATGCTGCCCCGGTGGTCGCCTACTCTGGCGCCATGCAGAAGACGGGCGTGGACGCCGTGAGGGTTCGGGTGCTGGTGGTCGAGGACGACCCGGGGATCGCCAGGTCGCTGGTGCGCGGGCTGGAGCGGGCCGGTTACCTGGCGCGGAGCGTCGACACCGGCCGGGCGGCACTGGCCGTCGAGCCGGCCCCGGACCTGGTGCTGCTGGACCTGGGCCTGCCGGACCTGGACGGTGTCGAGGTCTGCCGGCTGCTGCGGCGGCGTTCGGACCTGGCCGTGATCGTGGTGACCGCGCGGGGCGAGGAGGGCGACCGAGTCTCGGCCCTGGACGAGGGCGCGGACGACTACCTGGTCAAACCGTTCGGCCTCGCCGAACTCCTCGCCCGGGTCCGCGCGGTCCTGCGACGGACCCGCCCGCAGATCACCGAGCTGATGCAGCACGGACCCCTCTCGGTGGACCCGAGGACCCGCAAGGTCACCGTCAACGAGCAGGAAGTCGTGCTGACCGCGAAGGAGTTCGACATCCTGGAGTGCCTGGCGGTGGACCCGGGACGGGTGGTGACCAGGCAAGAGATCCTGGAACGCGCCTGGGACGCCCACTGGTACGGCCCCACCAAGGTCCTGGACGTCCACATGGCGGCCCTGCGCCGCAAACTGGGCGTCCCGGGGCTGGTGGAGACGGTCTACGGCCGCGGCTTCCGGCTCAGCGACCCGGCGGAGTCCCCGTGACCCGGCGGATCGCACTGACCGTGCTCGCCCTGGTCACCGTGCTCCTGACCCTGGCAGTGGTACCGCTCGGGGTACTGCTCACCGACCGCGAGCAGACCTCGTTCCGCGCCTCAGCGCAGGCGGACGCCCAGCAGCTGGCCGCCGCCGCCGAGGAGAACCTGTCCGACCACCGGTCCGACACCTCGATGCTGCAACTCCTGGCGGCGGCCCAGGCCCGCGGCGACTGCGCGGCGGTCTACGACTCCGCCTCCCGCCTGGTCGCACGGACCCCCTGCGACGACGCCACCGGCGGTAGTGCCCCGGCCCTGGTCACCGCCACGCTGGCCCATCCGCAGACCAGCGCCAGGCAGGCGGGGGAGCGGCTCACCGTCGCGACACCGGTCGGCGACATCCAGGACATCTCCGGAGTCACCGTCCTGGTCCGGTCCGCCGACCCGCTGAACGACCGGATCTGGGCGGTGTGGGGCTGGCTCGCGCTGATCGCGGTGGCCGCGCTGCTCGCGGGGACCTTCGTGTCCGTCCGGCTCGCCCGCTGGGTCGGCAGCCCCCTGCACACCCTCGACCAGGCCGCGCAGCACCTGGGCGAGGGCGCGCTGGAGGTCCGCGCACCCGCCGGGCAGGGCCCGCAGGAGGTCCGCCGGCTGGCGGCGACCTTCAACACCATGGCCGGACGCACCGAAGCGCTCGTCCACGGTCACCGCACCGTCCTGGCCGATGTCTCGCACCAGCTGCGGACGCCGCTGGCCGCACTGCGGCTGCGGCTGGACCTGCTGGCGGCCGACGTCGACGGGGACGCGGCGCAGGAGCTCGCGGGGGCGCAGGAGGAGATCGCCCGGCTGTCGCGGCTGGTGGACGGGCTGCTGGCGGTCGCCAGGGCGGAGGGCGCGGTACCGCGCCCGGTCGCGGTCCGGGTGGACCAGGTGGTGGCCGAGCGGCTGGCCGCCTGGGAACCGGTCGCAGCCGAGCGCCAGGTGTCGCTGTCCGCGCGCGGCGGCGAGGGGCTCACGGTGCTCCTGGGCGCCGGTGACCTGGAGCAGGTGCTGGACAACCTCGTGGCCAACGCCCTCGACGCGGTGCCCGAGGGCGGCACGGTGCGGATCCGGGCCGAGGCGGGCTCGGGGCTGGCCGGGCAGGCGGCGGTGGAACTGCGGGTGGTCGACAACGGTCCTGGGATGAGCGTGCGGGCGCGGGAGTCGGCGTTCCGCCGCTTCGGCAATCCGGAAGCGGGCGGCACCGGCCTGGGGCTGGCGATCGTGCACCGGCTGGTCACCGCGAACGGTGGCACGGCCCGTCTGGAGGACAGCGCGGGCGGTGGCTTGACCGTGGTCCTGGACCTCCCACGGCGGCCGCGTGGCCAGGGTCGCGGCAGCGGTCAGCAGCCGCCGACCGGTGAGTCGCCGACCCCACGGTGAAGCTCACGATCAGACCGGCGAAGGCGAGGAACGCTGCCGTACCGGCGCGTGCGCCCGCGCCCGCGCCTTGGTCTTTTCGGATCCTGGATCTGCTCTGAGCTGGTCTTTCTTCGGGCTTTACGGGTTCCGAAGGATTTCTGAACGGGTTCCCGACCCCTCGTCCCGGAGGCTGTAGACCGGACGCGTTTCGGGCGTGTCCGCCGGGCCGCCGCACCACCGGACGGTGCAGCGGCTCTGGTTCACCGACGCGCGAGGAGCTCCACGATGCCCCACACCGATCGGGTCCACGACGCTGCCTCGGCTCGTCGGCGTGACAGGGGACTGCGACGGGTCAAGCTGACCACCATCGCCATAGCCGCGACCGCCGCCGCCGGGTCCGTCGTGCTGGGTGCCGGTTACGCCTCGGCCCTGCCCGGATCTTCCCCAGCAAGTACTCCGGCGCCCCATGCCGCTGCCGCGCAGCCCTCGCGCACCCCCTCGAACGACAGCACGCCCGCGCACAGCCCGGCACCGAAGACAGCGCCCAAGGCCGCTCCGAGTACGGCGCCGAAGGCCGCGCCGTCGAGTGCGCCGAGCACCGCGCTGCAACCGCCGACGCAGGCCCCGGCGGCGGCCCCGACCACGCAGGCACCACAGCCCGCGCAGGCCACCTCGGGCGGATCGTGACCGCCCTGGCCGGACCGGCGGCCGCGCCGGTCCGACTGGTCTTCCCGGCCCTGGGCACCACGGCGGTGCTGCTGGTCGAGGACCCCGCCGCGCTGGAGCCGGCGCGCGCGGTGCTGGTGGCCGAGCTGGCCGCGATCGACGCCGCGTGCAGCCGGTTCCGCCCGGACTCGGAACTCTCGCGCGCCAACGCCGCTGCGGGCGTCCCGGTGACCGTCGGCCCGCTCTTCGCCGAGGCACTGGACGCCGCCCTGCGGGCCGCCGAGCTCACCGACGGCGTGGTCGACCCCACGGTCGGCCCCTCCCTGGTCGCGCTCGGCTACGACCGGACATTCGCTTCAGTGCGCCCGGAGGAGGTCGCCCCGATCAGTCCGGTGCCGGCCGGCGGCTGGCGCGGCGTCGAATGGGACGCGCGGACGCGTCGGCTGCGGCTGCCCGCCGGAACCGGCCTGGACCTGGGCGCCACCGCCAAGGCCCTGGCCGCCGACCGGGCCGCCGACCTGGCCGCTCGCGCGGCCGGATGCGGGGTGCTGGTCAGCCTCGGCGGCGACCTGTCCATCGCCGGAGCGGTGCCCGACCAGGGCTGGCAGGTGAAGATCGCCGACCACCACGCCGCCCCGCCCACCGCCCCCGGACCGGTGGTGACGCTGCGGACCGGCGGCCTGGCGACCTCCGGCACCACCGTCCGCGCCTGGCGGCGCGGCGACCGGGCCCTGCACCACATCGTCGACCCGTCCACCGGGGACGTCCCCGCGCCGGTCTGGCGCACGGTCAGCGTCGCCGCCGCGAACTGCGTGGACGCGAACACCGCCAGCACCGCCGCGATCGTCCTCGGCGAACGGGCACCCGCCTGGCTCAGCGCCGCCGCACTGCCCGCGCGCCTGGTCCGCACCGATGGAACCGTGGTCACCATGAGCGGCTGGCCGACCGAAGGCGACCCCCGATGAGCACCAGCACCGTGATCCAGCTCGCCGCCGGCCCGAGCCCGCTGTGGTACACCACCCGGGCCAGCGGCACCGTCGCGCTGGTACTGCTCACCGCCACCGTCGTGCTCGGCATCGCGGGTGGCGGCCAACTGGCGCCCAAGCGGATCGCCCGGTTCGAGGTCAGCACGCTGCACCGCAACCTGTCGCTGCTGACCCTGGTGTTCCTGGCGCTGCACATCACCACCGCGATCGCCGACACCTTCGTGAGTCTGACCTGGTGGGACGCGGTGGTGCCGTTCGCCGCCTCGTACCGGCCGCTGTGGGTCGGCCTCGGCGCCCTCGCGTTCGACCTGCTGCTCGCGGTCCTGCTCACCAGCGCGGTACGGCTGCGGCTGGGCGTGCGGCGCTGGAAGGCGGTGCACTGGCTGGCGTACGCGGCCTGGCCGCTGGCGGTCTTCCACGGCGCGGGCACCGGCACCGACACCCGGCTCTCGCTGCAACTCGCCCTCAACGCTCTCTGTGTGGCCGCAGTCGTGGTCGCCGTGTGGTGGCGGCTCCACCGGCTGGGTCCGGAACACCGCACCGCCAAGCTGTGGGCGGGCGCGGCCAGCGTGCTCGTCCCGGTGGTGCTGGTGGTGTTCCTGGCGGCGGGCCCGCTCAAGGCCGGATGGGCGCAGCGTGCCGACGGCAGCCGCACTCCGGCCGCCGTCTCGACGGCTACTACCGACCGAACGGAGGCCGCCTCATGAGCGCGACCCAGGCCACCACCCCGCACTCCCCGGCCGCCGACGGCCCCATGGGCCCGTACGGCAGTCGGCTGCTCGATGGCTGGTTCAGCACCGGCAGCCCCGCCGATCTCGACCAGCACCTGCACCGCTACGGCCCGCCCCCGCTGCCCCGCAGCCGCCAGGGCGGAGTGCTGATCCGCGCGGTGGAGGAGGCCGGGCTGACCGGTCGCGGCGGCGCGGCCTTCCCCACCGGACGCAAGCTGCGCACCGTCGCCGAGGGACGCGGCACCGCCGTGGTGGTGGCGAACGGCATGGAGAGCGAACCGGCCAGCCGCAAGGACCAGCTGCTGCTGCACCTCGCCCCGCACCTGGTCCTGGACGGCATGACCCTCGCCGCCGCGGCCGTCGGCGCCGACGAGATCCACCTGTGCCTGCCCCGCAGCCGCGACAACCAGCGGCAGGCGCTCACTGCTGCCCTGGTTGCCCGCCGCCGCGCCGGTCTTGACCCGGTACCGGTCCGGATCCACACGCTGCCGCACCACTACGTCTCCAGCGAGGAGACCTCCCTGGTGAACTGGATCAACGGCGGCGACGCCCGGCCGCTGGCCACCCCGCCGCGCCCGTTCGAGAAGGGCGTGGCCGGTCGCCCGACGTTGATCGACAACGTCGAGACCCTGGCCCACCTGGCCCTGATCGCCCGCTACGGACCCGGCTGGTACCGCAGCACCGGCGCTGCCGACGCACCCGGCACCACTCTGGTCACCGTCACCGGAACGGTCCACAATCCGGGTGTCTACGAGATCCCGCTGGGCACACCGATCGGCCAGGTCCTGGGCACGGCCGGAGGACCCGCCCAGCCACTGGGCGCGGTCCTGGTGGGCGGCTTCTTCGGCAGCTGGCTGACCGCCGCCGACGCCGCCCGGACGCCGTTCAGCAAGCCCGGCCTGGCCGCCGCCGGTGCCGGACCCGGCGCCGGTGTGCTGATCGCCCTCGCCGAGGGCGCCTGCGGGCTGGCCGAGACCGCCGACGTGCTGCGCTACCTCGCCGCCCAGAGCGCCCGCCAGTGCGGCCCCTGCCGCTTCGGGCTGCCCGCCGTCGCCGAGGACTTCGCCACCCTTGCTTGGGGCGGCGCGGACCGCGAGCTGATGGACCGGTTGCACCGCCGCGTCGGCCTGCTGCCCGGGCGCGGTGCCTGCCGCCACCCCGACGGAGCTGCCCGCCTGGCCGCCACCGCGCTGCAGGTCTTCGCCGACGACGTCCGCCACCACCAGTACGGTCGGCCCTGTGCCGCCGCGAATGAACCGGCCACCGTCACCGTGCCCAACCTGCCGGCACCGGAACAGGAGGGGTGGCGATGAGCGGCCACACGCTCGGCATCGACCGCATCGCCTGCCAAGGACGCGGCCTGTGCGCCGAACTCCTGCCCGAACGCATCGACCTGGACGAATGGGGATACCCCGTCATACCTGACCAAACCATCCCAGGGCCTCTGCTCACCCATGCCAGACGCGCCGTCGCCGGATGCCCCGTCCTCGCCCTGCGCCTGGAACGCTCCCGTCCCTGACGCGGAGCAGGTACGAGTCGCTTCCCTGAACCGCTTCTTAGGAACGATGGGGCCAGACTGCTCCCTGCACGGCTGCACGGCACCAGTGAAAGGACCCCTCCATGCCCCTGACCGGCAGTGACGCGGCAGATCCCCGCACCCAGGACCTTCCCGTGCCCGCGTCGGACAGTGGACCGGAGGGCAACGAGCGGCTCACCGCGAGCACCGGAGGGGTGCTCCTGGTGCTGTTCGCCGCCGAGGGCGTCACCATCCTTTCGCTGAGCCGACTGCTGACCTGGCACTACTTCTTCGGGTTCATGCTCATCGGGCCGGTCCTACTCAAACTCGGCTCCACCCTCTACCGCTTCACCCGCTACTACAGCGGCGCCCCCGACTATCGGCGCAAGGGCCCGCCAATGCCGCTGCTGCGGGTCCTGGGCCCGTTCGTGGTGATCACCAGCGTCACCGTCATCGGCACCGGCGTCGCTCTGGGACTCCTGGGCACGGACGACAAGATCGGGCCCTTCCCGCTGCTGCTCCTGCACAAGGCGAGCTTCGTCGCCTGGGCCGCCGTCATGACTGTTCATGTCCTGGCCTACGTCTGGCGACTGCCCCGGCTGATCGGCGCCGACCTGAGCCGCCGCCCCGCCCGCCACGGCGAGCCCCAGCCCGGGCGGGCCGGGGCCCGTTGGTCCCTGCTCGCCGGGTCCCTCGCCATCGGCTTGACCATCGCCCTGCTGGGCACACCCCTGGCGTCCAAATGGCGCGGAGCCGACCACCACGGCCACCACCGCGTCCACGTCGGAGCCCAGCACCAGGCCGGCTGAACCGCATCCGCAGGTTCTCCTCACCCGCCGCCTACCCCCAGCGCAGCACACTGAGGGTAGGAACACCGGGATGCCCGCCATGCGGCGGGAGGCACGGATGTGGGGACGACCATGGTGAATCCACGAGCCCGCGCACGCGACGAGGGCCTGGCCCGAACAGCCTCCTGGACCCGACGCACCGCCGCCGCAGCAGGGCTGCTCTGCGCAGCCCTCGCCACGTTCTTCGCCCATGCCCTGCCCGGACAGGCCGCAGCGCCGAGCACGTCGCCCTCGGGAGCCTCGGGGACTTCGGGGGACTCGGGTCACGGACAGCACGGCTCCCACGGCCAGGTCCAGAGCCCCGCGCAGCCCCCTGCACCGGGATCGGGAACGGGCCAGGCCGTCTCCGGAGCCTCGTGAAGCCGGCACACGGCAACCCCCTACGGGACTTGTTGCCGCTCTGCGGCGAGCACGGTCGGCGGCGGTGATGAGGATCAGCACCGGCAGGCGGGATCCAGCCCGGTGCCGGCCGTCCACCTTCGCCCTGCTTCGACGGTGCGCTCAAGGGACGGAACCGCCGTGTTGGCCGACCTGGTGAGACGAGCGTGGAAGAGACTGCGAACGGTGGACGTCGAGGCGGTGCTCTTCTTCGCCGCGTCGGCCTATGTCCTGTGGCTCTGGTCGACCTGGCCCTCCTGAGGAACACCCACTGCCGACATCGACGAGGGCCGCCGGCCCTGTGACCTCAGTGTTAGGTGCGAGAGGAGAAGGTGGCGCCACCACTTCCCCGCACCATGATGGAAGGCTGCTGATGCCAGCAGTGAGCATGTCCGCGCACGAGCGGGCCAGGCACCGCGCGGCCCCGCCTCCGCCGCCCTCCCCACTGTCGGCGACGGGATCGCCCCGTTCGCTGGCGCTGCTCCTGGTGATCTGCGCCGGAGTACTGCCGGTGCTGTTCATCTGGTGGCAGAACACCATCGCCGGATCGCTGGACAGCCCGTCCGCCTGCCTCATCGCGGCCGGGAGCATAGCCGGGCTGCTGGCGGCGTACCTGCTGCTGGTGCTGGTCGCGCTGATGGCACGGGTACCGTGGCTGGAGAACCGGGTCGGCTCGGACGTGATCGCCCGCTACCACCGCTCGCTGGGCGAGTACACCGTCATCCTGGTCTGCGCCCACGCGCTGCTGCTCACCGTCGGCTACGCCTGGCAGGGCGGGACGAACCCGGTCTCCGAGAGCGTCACCCTGCTGTTCGACTACACCGACGTATGGCTGTCGACGATCGCGCTGGCACTGCTGCTGCTGGTCGGCGTGGTCTCCGCGCGCGCGGTGCGCCGGAAGCTGTCGTACGAGTCCTGGTACCACGTCCACCTGCTGGTGTACGCGGCGATCGGGCTGGCCTTCGCGCACGAGTTCGCGGTCGGCACCGAGTTCTCCGCCTCGTTGCGCAACCGGCTGCTGTGGTCGGCCGCGCACCTCGTGGTCGGCGCCGCCGTCCTGCTGTTCCGGGTGCTGCTGCCGCTGTGGCGTTCACTGCGGTACCGGGTGCGGGTCGCCCGGGTCGTCAGCGAGGGCCCGGGCGTCGTCTCGCTGCACCTGACCGGCCGGAACCTGGACCGGCTGGACGCCGAGGCGGGGCAGTTCCTGCGCTGGCGCTTCCTGGCCCGGGGGCACTGGTGGCAGTCCCACCCGTACTCGCTGTCCGCCGCGCCCTCCGCGGACGGCCTGCGGATCACCGTCAAGGACCTCGGGGACGCCAGCTCCTCCCTCGCCCGGCTGGCCCCCGGCACCCGGGTCTGGTTCGAGGGCCCGTACGGGGCCTTCACCGCCCGCCGCCGCTCCCCCGCCCGACGCGTGCTGCTGATCGCCGGGGGCGCGGGCATCACCCCGCTCCGGGCGCTGTACGAGTCGCTGCCCGGACGCGGATCGGACCTGGTGCTGATCTACCGCGCCTCCCGAGCCGAGGACCTGGTGCTCTACCGGGAGCTGGAAGCTATCGCCCGCCGACGTGGCCTGGGCCTGTTCGCCCGCGTCGGCCCACGCGGACACCCGGACCAGGACCCGCTGCGCGGCAGCGAACTGCGCGCGATGGTCCCGGACGTGGCCGACCGCGACGTCTACCTCTGCGGCCCGGCCGGGATGACCCGCACGGTCAGCGCCCACCTGCGCGCCGCCGGAGTACCCAAGCAGCGGCTCCACATCGAGGCGTTCGAACTCTAGGAGGCTGGCTACCCATGCGCAGAATCACCGCGGGCCTGGCCGCCACCGCCGCCGCCGTCGCCCTGCTGATCGGCGTGAAGGCCAACTCGGCCAGCGCCCCCAGATCCGCCCTCGCCGGGGCGGGCAACACCCAGCCGGTACCGCAGGGCCCGACAGGCGCAAAGACTCCGGCACCGGGCAAGAGCGCAGCGGCCAACGGCAGCTTCCAGGGCAGCGTCATCGACACCCGATACGGCCCGGTGCAGGTCGAGGCCGTCGTCAAGGGCGGCAGACTCAGCAACGTCGTCGTGCTCCAGCAGACCGACGGCGGACGCAGCAGCCAGATCGACTCCTACGCCCTGCCGTTGCTGACCGCCGAGGCACTGAAGGCACAGAGCGCCGACATCGACGTCGTCTCCGGCGCCACCTACACCTCCACCGGCTACGCCCAGTCCCTCCAGGCCGCACTCGATGCCGCCGCACGGTGAACAACGAGCCCTCTGCCCACCCTCGCCCGCTCGGAGCAGGGCGTCCGCGAGGTCGAGGACGACGACCTCACGGACATCATGGCCGAAGCCCTGGACCGGGTCGCGGCAGCCTCCCGGGTCCGGCACCTGCGACTGGAGAGCAGCCTGTCGGCTGCCCCGCTGCGCGGCAACATCGGCCTGCTGTCCATCGCGGTGGGCAACCTCCTGGACAACGCGGTGAACCACAACCACGAGGGCGGCCTGCTCAGCGTCACCACCCGTCACTGGCCATCGTCACCGCCCAGTGCGGACAAGTCACCGCCCGCTCCCGTCAGACCGGCGGCCTCACTATCACCCTGCGTTTGTCCTGAAAAGCGCCACGACACAGCCCGTAGTCCTGGGCTGGGCTGTCGGATCCGGGGAACATGGCAGACATGACCAACGCGGGTGGGACCACCGTCGCCGACCACGGTGAACCCCACGATGATGCTTTAGGCAGTCGCCTCAACTGGCTGCGAGCGGGAGTCCTGGGAGCGAACGACGGAGTGGTGTCCACGGCCGGCCTGGTCGTCGGTGTAGCAGGTGCGACCAGCTCCGCGCAGGCACTGCTGACCGCCGGACTCGCCGGACTCCTCGCCGGCTCTCTGTCGATGGGAGCCGGGGAATTCGTCTCGGTCAGCACCCAACGCGACTCCGAGCAAGCAGCTCTGGCATTGGAGAGGCGCGAGCTGGACGCGACGCCGGAAGCCGAACTACTCGAACTGACCGGCATATACCAGGACAAGGGCCTTGACCCCGTCCTCGCCCGCCAGGTCGCGATCCAGCTCACCGCCCACGACGCCTTGGGCGCGCACGCCGAGACCGAGCTGGGCATCGACCCCGATCAACTGGCCAACCCGTGGCACGCGGCAGGTGCGAGCTTTCTGTCCTTCACTGTCGGCGCCCTGCTCCCGCTCTTGGGGATGGTGCTGCCTGCGGCCTCGGTCCGCCTCTACATCACCGTTGCCGCCGTACTCGCGGCACTGGTCCTGTGCGGCAAGGTCAGCGCACAGCTGGGACACGCCCCAGTGCGGCCTGCCGTGCTCCGCAATGTCGTCGGCGGTGCCCTGGCGATGGGCGTCACCTATCTCGCCGGAATCCTGCTGGGAGCCACCGGCCACTGATGGCAGCCGCCCTCTGCCGGTGAGTCCGCCCCAAGGCTCTGCATCCGCTGTCTGGTCAGGAGTGCCCACGCGTTGCTTCGGTGGGGCAGCACGCGACACTACGGTGTGGTGCTGAGTGTCAGGATCTGGGCCGGGATGGAGGCGCAGGCTGCAAGGTCGAACAGGGGGCCCGGGTATCCGCTCGGCGTCGGGTACACCTGGATGCAGTCGGCGTTGGACGTGCCGGCGGCGACGAACTGGTACTGGTCGGCGTTCGTGTCGACTTGCTGAAGCGTCCAAGCGGTGGAACTGCTGCATGCTTCCTGTCGAACCCCGAGGCGATACTTCGCGAGGCACAGGCCATTCGCCTGGCTGACGATCTGGTAGGTCGCGGTGGCGCCGGATACCCCTTGGAAGGCGAAGTGCTGGGCCGTCGACCCGTCGCAAGGGTGGCCGTACGTGTCGAGGAAGTAGTGGGCGGGGTCAGTGGTGCTGGTGTTCAGGCAGCTGTTCTGCGCCGCCGAGTAGATGGTGGCGATGGGAGCGGACGGGCCGGCGGCCCTCTGAGCCCCTGTGACCACGCCGACGACCGCGAAGACTGATGCTGCCACCACGAATGCCCTGGGCGTCACGATGTGTCCCCCTACTTCGCCCGCAGTAGGTCCGCGGGTCACCCGTAATTCCATCCCCGTGACCGGCGACGGCGCTCTCCATAGTGCTTTGGCTGCCGCATGCATGACAAGGTTCTCGGTCGGGCTGAACCAGTTCTTAGAGGGCATCTCGTGTGAGTAGTTTGTCCTTGATGCCCTAGTACGTGCCTCGCCAGGTTGATGTGGTCTCGTCCGTTATGCGCTTGGCGAGGTTGTCGATCGAGGCGATGTGGATCATGGCCTCGGAGCTGGCGGGGAGGGTCTCGTAGTCGCGGGCGAGGCGCCGGCGCAGCATGATCCAACCCAGGCTTCGTTCGACTACCCACCGCCTTTTCACCACGTGAAATCCGGGGATGTCGGACTTGCGGTGGACGACTTCGACGTCGATGCCGAGGGTGGCGCCGTGCTCGACCATGGCGTTTTTGAAGCCGGTGTCTACCCAGCTCTTGGAGATGCTTGGGTATGTTTTCTTGGCCTGGTTGAGGAGGCGGATTCCGAGGGCGTTCTCGGACAGGCTCGCGGCGGTGACGGCGACGGCGAGGATGAGTCCGACGGTGTCGGTCAGTATGCCTCTCTTCCGGCCGACGATCTTCTTGGCGGCGTCGGTTCCCTGGCTGCTCAGGGGCACGTTAGTGGAGGTCTTGACGCTCTGGGTGTCGATGACGGACGCGGTCGGCTCGGGGCTGCGTCCCTCTTTCACGCGGGCGAGTCCGGTGAGGTCGTAGTTGAGTTCGGCGAAGATGCCTTCGTCGCGCCAGGCGGCGTAGTAGGCATAGACGGTGCCGTGGTTGGGGAAGTCGTGCGGAACGTACTTCCAGGGGATTCCGGTGCGATTGACGTAGAGGATTGCGTTGAAGACGTCGCGGAGGTCTACTTTCGCTGGCTGGCCGGTGGGCCGGCGATCGAGCCGGGCTTTCCTCCAAGCCGTCAGTTTCGGCTCGATCAGGGCCCATCGGGCGTCGGAGAGGTCGCTGGGGTACGGCTTGCGCTGGCTCACGGCACGGTATTGCCATGCGCATGACGGAACTTGTCGTTCCGCCCTCGACTGGGCGGTTCTATGACTTCTTCAAACCAGACGGACTTCCATGAATAGAAGCGGACGAGACGGGCGCCTGTGCCGGCAGGCAGGGCGGTTGCAGAGTGCTCATTTTCGACAGAACCGAGTAAATGCGACAGGAAGAAAAGCCACTTGCCGGAATAAAGCTCTCTAAACGCCCACTTAGAGGGCGGTAAGTGAGCCTATGTCTGGTTCATCCTCTTGTCGGGAGTGAGTGGGGCGGCGGTGGGCTCGCCGGTCGGCAGGGGCTGTGCGGTGGTGAACTGCCCGGGTGCGATCTCAGTCAGGATTCCGTGCCTGGTCAGGCGCTTGAGCTTGGTGCGGATGTTGTTGATGTTGTTCGGTGTGAGGGGCAGGTCCATCGCCTCGCAGACGTTCCGGGCCCGCAGGGGAGCGTCGGTGTCGGCGAATACGGCCAGGATCTGCTGGTAGGCGGGACCCTCGGGGACGACCACGGTCGGCGTCGTCGCCGGCGGCACTTCGTCGGGCAGGTTGAGGAGTGTTTTGCGGGTGATCGCGATGTGGTCGGCGGCCTGGGCGAGCCCGTCCAATAGCGCGGTGAGCTGCGTGATCTGCTCGTGGGCGGCTTCCGCCTGCGCGGCGATTTGCTTCTCCTGGGCCTCCAGGCGCACCAGCAGGGCGCCGAGGGTCTGGTGTTCGTCGCCGCTCACGCGCCGCGCCAGGCCGGCGTGGAAGTGCCGGTCAGCCGACGGGCCATCACATCGCTTATGGCCCAGTACACGCGGGACTCGGAGGAGGCGGTGCTGTGTTCGTACTCGCGGACCAGCCGGCGGTGCAGCATCAGGATCCCGTTGGTCTGTTCCACTCTCCAGCGGATCGGCTGGGGAACGAAGCCCGTCTGGTCGGGGTTGCGCTCGACGATGTCCACCTCGACGCCCATGGCGGCACCGTGCGCGACGACGGTCTTCTTGAATCCCTGGTCCACCAGTGCCTTGTGGACGGTGGAGGTGCTGGTGGCGACCTTGTCCAGCAGGGCGGTGCCGATGGCGTTGTCGTGGACGCAGGCAGCCGTCACGATCACCGCGATCACCAGTCCGAGGATGTCGACGGCCAGTCCGCGCTTCCTGCCCGGTACTTTCTTCGCCGCGTCACGTCCGGTCGTGGCGGCAGGCACTCCGGCGGCGGCGTGCAGACTCTGGGTGTCGAGCACCACCAGACTCGGATCCTCGGTCCGCCCGGCCCGTTCGCGGACCTGGCAGCGCAGGAGTTCGTGGATCGCCTCGGTGGTGCCGTCGTTGCGCCAGGCGTAGAAATAGTACTTGACCGCGCCGGGCGGCGGCAGGTCACCGGGCAAGTAGGACCACGGGCAGCCGCTCCGCCCCTGATAGAGGATGCCGTTGACGATCTCGCGCATCGGATAACGGCCCTGATGGCCGCTCACCGAGGGGTGCGCCGCCTTCCACGCCGTGATCATCGGTTCGATCAGCGCCCACCGCTCGTCCGTCAAATCGCTCGGGTAACCCCTTCGCTCACTCACCCTGTCAGCCCACCACCACCCGACGCGCTGTACAGCGGCCTTACGGGCAAGCCCACACGATCGAGGGATCAGAAAGCGGACAGAAGGTCACGTACAGCCCTCTCGCAACTCACCTACGCAGCCACACATCGGCATGGGTCTGGTGACCCAGTGCATACGATCTGCGGACCGTTCGATGTACGTCTTTTCAGGTTGCTGGTACTGCGTGCAGGTCGAGGATGCCTGCTTTCGCCTGGGCGAGTAGGTCCTGGAACTGGTCGGCGCTCATCTGGATGTGCTGGCCGAAGTCGTCGGTGATGCGGATGCGCTTGTCGGCGGGTGCTGCCGGGTCGATGAACAGTTCGGGGCAGCCGCAGTTGCAGTTGCCGCAGAACGTCGCCAGTGGGGTGGTGCTCAGGTTGCTCATGGTCCTACCGCCTTGGGTGTCGTGGGCTGTGTCCGGGCTGTCTGACACCTCATCGATTCCCATCACGGCAGCTCCGACAAACCCTCCCAATTCACTTAAAATAGGAGGTCGGTGATGGGAACTGGAAGGCATTCAGTACCGACTAATACAAGGGGGGTCAGCGTCGGCCGGTATGCCAGAGACACGACTTGGCCCGCTGCGAGAGGCGGTCCGGCTCCTTTGCTGAGGCGATGTCCTCATGCGGTCAGCGGGTCCGGCGCGAGTGGCCGAAGGGGCAGACGGCCTGGGCGACGGAAGTCTGCGTACTGTGCCGTCGGACGCGGCTTCCCCGTATCGTCCTCTGCCTGACGCAGGAGGCGGATCAGGTGGCTGCGGGCGCGGGCGACGCGGGAGCGGATGGTGCCGACCGGGCACTGGAGCACGTGGGCCGCCTGTGCGTAGGGCAGGCCGATGACCTGGGTCAGGACGAAGGCTTCGCGGTGCGTCCTGGGTAGGCGGGTCAGCAGGTCGACCAGGGCGATGCCCTCGTCGAAGCCGGGCAGTGAATCGCGCCGTTGCGCCTCGGCCGCTTCACGCCAGTCGCGCAGTTCCGCGATCCGGGGTCGTGCGACGGCGTGGCGGTAGCGGTCGACTACGGTGCGCCGGGCGATGGACAGGAGCCAGGTGCGGGCGGTGGAGCGGGCGTCGAAGCCGGGCAGGCTGCCCAGGGCTCGCAGGAAGGTCTCCTGGGTGAGATCGTCGGCGGTCTGGGCGTCGGTGAGGTGGGCGAGGTAGCGCCACACGTCCTGACGGGTGGCGCGGGCGAAGGCGTCGATGCTCGGAGGGTGGCCGTGACCGGCGGCCAGGGCGAGGGCGGTGAGTTCTTCGTCGTCCACGGACTGCCTCTCGTACTGGTTCACGGCCCGCCTTTACCGCGATTCGGGCAGTGCGGTGGTGCGATGTCCGGTGTCGAGTCGGCCGGACGCCGCACCACCCGGGTGGTCAACTGCCGGCGCTGGTGGGCTTGGAGGTGAGTGCGGTGCCGAAGGCGATGAGGACGAACATCAGGGCGGAGATCACGTGGACTCCGGTGCACCACAGGCAGATGGCGTTGATCTCGAAGAGTTCGGCGTAGACAAGGTAGAGCGCGACGCCGATCCCGGTGACGGCCAGCACCAACCGGCCCGCGCGCAGCAAGCGGTGGCCGCTGCGCCAGGCGGCGGGGGTATTGGCTGCGGTCATCGCGGTGAAGTACGCGACGCCGAGCCAGACCACGGGGATTCCGAGGATGACGGACTGGGGGCTGGTGGTGACCTTGCGGCAGTTGATGACCGCGTTCTCGGGGCAGGCCAGCAGGGCGGGGCTGGTGTAGTGCTCGACGGTGAGGTAGGCGGCGATGGCCAGGCCCGCCAGGGCCAGGACGAGGCCGAGCAGGGGCAGGGGCCGGGGCACGGTCGAGTGCGCGGCCGGTGTCGGGTGCTGCGGGACTGCGGGTCTGCGGGTGGCCCGGTTGCCGCTCATCCCAGCTTCCCCTGGTCGGCGGTGGCGGCGGCCGAGGTGCAGACGGTGGCGGGCTTGTCGCCGGTGAGCTTGCACAGCGCGGTGGTCAGGGCGTTGGCCGTGCCGTCGACGGCCTGCGTGATCGGGCTGGCGGGGTCGTTCAGGACGGCGGCGACCTGCTGCTGGGTCTTGCCCGCGAGCAGTTGCGGGGAGTAGGAGGCGCCGGAGATCAGGAACTGGCCGCCCAGGTCGGCGAAGGGGATGGAACCCGCGCTGGAGGCGGAGACGTAGGGCGCGGCGTCGTAGGTGGTCAGCAGCTGCTGCTGGGCGGCGGTGGGGGTGTCCAGGGTGGTGTAGCCGTTGGCGGTGGGCTGGTTGGTGTTGGTCTCCACCCCGCTGAACGACAGGTAGGCGCTGGTGTAGGCGGCGCCGTGGAAGGAGAACGTCGGGGTGTTGGGGTAGACGTCCCCGGAGGCGGAGTGGGTCAGTCCCAGGTTGGTGAACGTCCCGAATCGGGACAGCGCGATGATCATCGGCCAGCGTTCGGCCGCGCAGTACGGGCAGTACTCCGCGCCGATGTAGACGACCTCGGGCTTGCCGCCACTGGTCAGGGCGGGTGCGCCCTTGATGGCGAGCGGAATCTGGCCGACCTGGCCCGCCCCGACCTTGTCCAGGGTCGCCGTGCTCACGCCGGTGACCTGGGCCACCAGCGAGGCGGGGGCTGTTCCGGACATGGCCTGCACCGTGCTGGAGGACTTTCCGGCGGCAGTGGTGCTGGTGTGGCGAGTGAGGCGCACGCCGATCAGGACCGCGACGGCCACCAGGACGACGGCGGTGGCGGCGCTGGCGATCTGGATCATGGCGCGGCGGTGCTGGGCGGCGGCCCGCTGCGCGGCTATGCGCTCACGCGCCTGCCGCTTACTGTCGATGCTGGGTTTCCCGGACATGGATGGGTGCTCCTTGATCTGCTTCGGACTTGGGACGGGCACGACCGTGCGGTGATCGGGGCGGCTCGGGGGTAGCGGGCGGACGCGGCAGGACTGCCGACTGGTCTGCGCGTGCCGGTGTCGGCCGCCGGTCGGGACCAGCTGAGCGGCGGCGACCTGCCGCAGCGGGCACCCCTTGAGGCGAGCTCATCCATCGGCGCCGCCCCACAAGGCCGGGCGGCTGTCGCGGCCACGGACCTGGTCCCGGGTGCGGGCAGGGGCCGGCTCCCAGGTGCGCAGGCGCAGGCTGTTGGCCACGACCAAGACCGAGCTGGCGGACATGGCGGCTGCGGCGAGCATCGGGTTGAGCCAGCCCAGTGCGGCCAGCGGGATCAGCAGCAGGTTGTAGCCGAACGCCCAGACCAGGTTGGCGCGGATGGTGCCCAGGGTGCGCCGGGCAAGCCGTACTGCGTCGGGAACCGCCTCGACGTCCCCGCGCACCAAGGTGATCCCCGCCGCGCCGATGGCGGCGTCGGTGCCGCTGCCCAGGGCGATACCCAGGTCGGCGGCGGCCAGGGCGACGGCGTCGTTGACCCCGTCGCCGACCACCGCCACAACCCGTCCGGCCCGCTGGAGGTCGGCGACGACCTGGGCCTTGCCCTGCGGTGAGATCCCGGCGTGCACCTCGGTGATCCCCACCTCGGCGGCCACCGCCTGCGCCGGGCCCGCCTGGTCGCCGGTGAGCAGGACCGTGCGCAGGCCCAGGCGATGCAGCCGGTGCACGGCGCGGTAGCTGCCGGGCCGGACACGGTCGCCGACGGCCAGGACCGCTGCCGGCTGTCCGTCGACTTCGGCCAGCACTGCGGTATGGCCCGCCTGTTGGGCCCGATTCAGGGCCGCGCGCAGCTCGTCCGGCAGGTCCTCGTGGCTGTCCGGGCGGATGACGCGGACACGGTGGCCCTCAACCCGGGCAGTGATGCCGACTCCAGCGGTGGCGTGGAAGTCCTGTGCGTGGGGCAGCTGGTGGTCGGTGTCGGCCTCTCGTCGGGCCGCTGCGGTGATCGCGCGGCCGACGGGATGTTCGGAGCGCTGCTCGGCGGCCCCGGCCAGTCGCAGCGCGGTGCGGCTGTCGTGTCCGGGAGCGGTCGTGGTGGTGATCAGCTCCATGCGGCCGGTGGTCAGGGTTCCGGTCTTGTCCAGGACGACGGTGTCGACCCGGCGCAGGCGTTCGAGGGCTTCGGGCCCGCGGACCAGGATGCCGAGTTGGGCTCCGCGTCCGGTCGCGGCCAGCAGTGCGGTGGGGGTGGCCAGGCCCAGTGCGCAGGGGCAGGCGACGACCAGGACGGCGACGGCGGCGGTGACCGCGTCCTGGGGGTGCACTCCGGTGCCCAGCCAGAATCCGAGCACGCAGACCGCGATCGCCAGCACGGCCGGGACGAAGACCCCGGCCACCGCGTCGGCCAGCCGCTGGACCCGCGCCTTGCCCGCCTGGGCGTCGGTCACCAGGGCTGTGAGGCGAGCGAGTTGGGTGTCGGCGCCGACCGCGGTGGCGCGCACGATCAGAGCGCCGCCGACGTTGAGGGTCGCCCCGGCCACGTGGTCGCCGGGCCCGGCCTCGACCGGGACGCTCTCACCGGTCAGCAGGCTCAGGTCCAGCGCGGAGCTGCCCTCGACCACGACCCCGTCGGTGGCGACCTTCTCTCCCGGTCGAACCACGAACTCCTGTCCGGGCAGCAGCCGGGCCACTGGGATGCGGACCTCGCGCCCGTCCTCGCGCACGCACACGTCCTTGGCGCCCAGCTCGGCCAGGGCCCGCAGCGCCGAGCCGGTCCGGGTGCGTGCCCTCCCTTCCAGGTAGCGTCCGCACAGGACGAACAGCGGCACGGCGACCGCCGCCTCCAGGTACAGGTGCGCGCCTCCGGACGCGTCGGCGGTCAGCGAGAAGCCCATCCGCATCCCGGGGACACCGGCTCCGCCGAGGAACAGGGCGTACGCCGACCAGCCGAAGGAGGCGGCGACGCCCAGGCTGACCAGGGTGTCCATGGTCGCGGCACCGTGCCGCAGACCAGCCCACGCGCGGCGGTGGAACGGCAGCGCGCCCCAGGAGACGACCGGCACCGCCAGGGCGAAGCACAGCCACTGCCAGTCGCGGAACTGCAGGCCCGACAGCATCGACAGCACGATCACCGGCACTGCCAGCACCGCCACCCCCAGCAGGCGGCGCAGTTGGTCGGTGTCGTCGTCGGCTGCGTTCGCTCTGGGGGGTGGTGTGCCGGCCGTGGCGGTGGCGGCGGTGTACCCGGCACGTTCGACCGCCGCCACCAGGTCGGTCACCGGCAGAGCGGCCGGATGGAGCACGCGGGCCCGGCCGGTCGCCAGGTTCACCCCGGCGGTCACCCCCTCCAGGCGGCCCAGCCGCTTCTCCACCCGCGCCACGCAGGCGGCGCAGGTCATCCCGCCCACGATCAGGTCCGTGGTCACAAGCTCGGCGTCCGCGCCGCCGTGGGCCGGAGTACCGAGGGGAGAGACGGTCATTGCACAATCCCTGTGGCACCTGCGGGGAGCGGGGCTCCGAGGCCGTTCATGTCCATGCCGGGCATGCCCGGCATGGAGCCGCCGCCCTGGTGTCCCGGGCCGACGGACACCGGTCCGACCAGGTGGCCGACCGCGAACGAGAGGGCGAACAGTGCGCAGAGCAGCACGGTGAAGCCCATCAGTGCCCGCCAAGGCGCGGTGCGCCCGGCAGGGGTCGACGGGGAAGTGGCCGTGCGCTCGGGGCGCGCGGGTCGAAGAGCGAGAGGCATTCGGAACAACTCCAGGTCAGGAAGGCAGGGGTGCAACGGCGCTGGCGTGGAGCGGGTCGCCGACAGCGCGACAGCACAGGGGTCCGCGTGAGAGGGACCGGGTGAGGCGGGCAGGGGGTCGGCGGGTCGGGCGGTGGTAACGCCGCCCGACCCGCCAACTGCGGCCTACAGCATGAGGATCAGCAGGTAGGCCATGGT
Organism: Streptacidiphilus sp. PB12-B1b; assembly: GCF_014084125.1. Lineage (NCBI taxonomy): Bacteria > Bacillati > Actinomycetota > Actinomycetes > Kitasatosporales > Streptomycetaceae > Streptacidiphilus > Streptacidiphilus sp. PB12-B1b. The sequence continues at coordinate 438,606 of NZ_CP048405.1, forward strand.
GACGCTCATGACGATGTCGCAGCAGTTGGCGCTACGCGGAGCCAGCAGGCCACGCACAGTGCGGTGGACGGGCGAACCGCAGTTCTCTCCGACAGCGGTCTGCGGCCCAGCCGTCTCCGGGACGTCGGCGACGCGCTCCGCGCGCCCGTCACCGGTCACCCCGGACCGGTGTCCAGGCTCGGTGTTCCGCTGGGCCTGGGTCGGCAGCGGGGTGGTGCGGTCAAGGACCGAGACCGCGTAGCCGAACAGCACAAGCGCCAGGACCAGCGCCAGGGTCGGATAACGCGCTCCGCCGGCTATGGAACCGCCCATGCCGCCACCCATACCCCCGCTGGACGCCGAGCCGCCCGTGGCGGAGGACTGGGCCAGGTACATGTAGAGCATCGCGCCGGACAGGACCAGGTGCGCCAGGTGGTGCCCGATTGCTCGGCGGTCCACCTGGGCAGCACGCCTTGCAAGGATCACCCGGATGGCGAACCACAGGCTCGTCAGCGCGAACACCGTCTCCCAGACGGTGTCGCCCAGGGGGTTCAGGCGCGGCACCAGCATGCCCGCCATCGCCACCCCCATCACCAGGTGGACGGCGTCGACGTCGTGCTCGACACGGCGGTGCCACAGCCGCGAGACGACCAAGCGGCCGGCGCAGTACGCGGCGGTCGCCAGCATGATCGCGGCCAGGCTGTCGCTGAGCCAGGAAGGGCTGTTCACGAGGTCGTCCTCTCGGTGTCCGCGTCGGCTGTCGTGCCCTCGGGACCGGGCAGGGATTCCCGCACCGCCGCCTCCGACGGGGTTGCGGTGCGGGTGAGGCCGGTACCGGTGGGCCAGTAGGCGAGGGCCAACAGGGCCAGCAGCGGACCGGAGTTGGGGTCCGTGCCCTGGCCGCCGAACACGCCGCCCAGCGCCTCGCCGACCAACCAGACGACGGCGGAGACCACCAACGCCACCACCATCAGCACCCGGGCGACCGCCCTGGGCAGGAGCACCGCCGCTGCGATCAGCGCCAGCACCACGCCGAGCGCGACCGAGAAGGCCAAGCCCCGGTGGGCTACCAGGGCGGCGGAGTGGTTCATGATCGCGCTCAGCCAGTCGGGCTGGCCCTGTGCCATCCCGGCGATCATGTCGTGCAGGTCCTGCGGGCCGGTGTCGGCCGCAAGGGTGAAGTACGCCAGGCTGCCCCACAGCACCAGCCACAGCATCCGCGCGGCGTTGACGCCCACGGCGCGGGCGGCCTCGAAGGGGCCGCCGCGGTCGGTCGGCCACAGCAGGACCGCCAGCAGCGCATAGAGGACCACCCCACCGGGTGCTCCGGACAGGGGACTGGCGGAGCCGGTGAGCACGCCGCCCAGGCCCTCGCCGAACCACCACACCAGCAGCGCCCACACCACTGACGCGGCCAGTGCCGCGCGGACCGTGGGCCGCCAGGCGATGGCCAGCCCCAGCAGCGTCTGGATCAGGGCGAACGCGGCGTTGGTGCCCACCGGGTGGTGGGCGATGATCCCGGCCGCCCAGGTGATCGAGTGCGCCACCACAGCAGGGTTGCCCGCAGCGGTGGGCACGATGATCTGGGTGGCGAACGCCTTGGTGAACATGAACGGCTGGAACTGCAATACCCCGTCCAGCAGCCAGATCGCCGCCAGAGCCAGCTGCAGCAACCGGCGCACGTCGGCCGGCTGGTGCTCGCTCACGCGCTCGGCCGGTGTACGGCGCAGCCACACGGCGGCGGCTCGGCCCGCGGTGGCCTCACTCATCTCCACTCCCGGGGCTGGTCGAGGAGACCGCCCGGATGGGACGGCGGATATCAGGGTGGTGGGAGGGTTCGCGCCCGGTGGGCGCGCGGAAGTCATGCACGGCAGGAGTCCTTACGCGGTCATGGGGCCGGGCCGCCGCAACGGGGTCCGGCTCAAAGGGGTCGCGGACACGCCCGGCCGTCCGGGGAGCACCCGGTCCCAGCTGGGTCGGCGGGCGTGCCACCGGCACCCTCGGCCAGGCGCGGGGCCCGACCGCAGGGCGTGTCTGGATCGCGGGGCCCACCAGCCGTCCGACTCGCCCGCAAGGACACGGGCACGGACCGGCTCGATGGGCACACACCATCGCCACCCGTCACATCCCCACGCGCATCCGCGCCCGTGACGGCCGCAGTCGCGACCGGACCGGGTCCGGACACGCTCAGGAGACCGTCCTCATGGCACTTTCAGATCAGCGCAGGTGATGACGTGACAGGGTGTTCAACCAACGACAGGACACAGCGGAGGACCCCGCCGGATGACCACGTGCAGCAGTGAGCACCGGCCGGCCTGCGGCAGCAGCCAGGTGCCGTCCAACCGCCGCCAAGGGGCGGGCGGCGCCCACGGGCCACGCACGAAACCCAGCACCAGCAGCGTCAGCCGCAGCAGGTAGCCGACCGCCACCGCGCCCATCGTGCGCAGCAGCGAGAACGCCGCCGCCTCGCCGCGCCGCATCCACCAGGCACTGAGCAGCCCGGCGATCACGTGCGCGGCCACCATGGACCACAGATCGTGGCCCATACCGCCCATGCCCGCACCGGTGGCTGTTCCCACCGGCATGGACGCGCTCATCCCGGCCATCCCGGCCATCGAGTGCGAGCCCATCGACATCGCCATGGACATCGAAGCCGAGCCCGCAGGCGCGCGCGCGGTCAGCGCCGGGTCCAGACCGACCGAGCGCAGGAACGCTTCCGCGTTCATCCCAGATGGCAGCGCCACACCGTGCTGACCCGGCACGCACAGCAGCGCGGCAACCCACAGTGCAGCCGCACTCGCAGCCGACGGGGCAGTCTGAACGGTGCCCTGGGCCGCGGAGAAGAAGAAGTGCAGGGCCAGCTCACTGGCCAGGACAGCGCCCGCGATGCCGAGATAGGAGCACTCGCGCCCGGTCAGGCCCATCGCCACCGCGAACACACCAGCGAAGCCGACCACCAGCGCCCAAGCCGGGATACCCGCGCCCGACATCATCGCGTGACCGACGGCGGACAGCACCAGGCACACCACGGCGAAAGCCACGGCACGCAGCAGGCGCAGATCCGATCCAAGCGGCACAGCTCACCATGCTCCCACCCACCGAGCAGGCACCGTAACCGGGGTAGCCACTCTAAAGCCCCGACTCCCTCGGACCCGCGAAACGTCGTCCTTCGCCGTAAGGAGCATGAGGCAGTAAGCGAGGTGAAGTGGGGTGGGTCGGCCATCTGGCCCGGCAGGCGCCGGGTGGGAAGACGATCAGCGGACTCGCACGGACTCCCGAACCGGTACCGGGCCGGGCTTCAGCGGTGAGGCTGACCAGCCGCCCCACCCCGCAAAACATGCTCGTGCATACTTGAAGTTATTGCAACCTCTTCGCAATAGTGTTGTCGGAAGATCGATCAGACACCGCACGCGACGAGAGGCTGCCAATCCATGGCCCTGTACAACCTCCCCGACCTGCCCTACGACTACTCCGCGCTCGCTCCGGCGATCACCCCGGAGATCCTGGAACTGCACCACTCCAAGCACCACGCCGCCTACGTCAAGGGCGCCAACGACACCCTGGAGAAGATCGCCGAAGCCCAGGACCAGGAGGAGTTCGGCGGCCTGGTCGGACTGGAGAAGACCTACGCCTTCAACCTGTCCGGCCACGTCCTGCACTCCCAGTTCTGGCAGAACCTCTCCCCGAGGGCGGCGACCGCCCCGACGGCGCCCTGGCCACCGCCATCGACGAGCACCTCGGCGGCTTCGAGACCTTCAAGAAGCAGCTCACCGCCGCCACCGTGGGTGTCCAGGGCTCCGGCTGGGGCATCCTCGGCTGGGAACCCCTCGCGAAGCGCCTCGTGGTCACCCAGGTCTACGACCACCACGGCAACGTCGGCCAGGGCGTCACCCCGCTCCTAGTCTTCGACGCCTGGGAGCACGCCTACTACCTCCAGTACCGCAACGTCCGCCCCGACTACGTCACCAAGCTCTGGGACCTCGTCAACTGGAACGACGTCACCGCCCGCTACACCAAGGCCCTCAACGGCAGCTGAGCATGCGCCAGCAGGACCGGTCCGGGGACGACTCACCGTCCCCGGGCCACACCGAGGCCGAGCCGCTCCGGCCCGTCCTACGGCGTCCGCAGCCACTGCCTGGGCGGCTTCTACGCGACGAGGAGGCCGACTTGGTCATCTGCCACCTGTGCGGACGCGGATTCCGCTCCCTCGGCTCCCACCTGCGCGCCCACGGCATGACCGCCGACCAGTACCGCCAGCAGTACGGACTCCTGCACAGCCGAGCCCTCAGCGCCCGGGAACTGACCCAGGCCCGCTCCACCGCCCAACGCCAGGCGTACACCGCCTCCGAGCGCATGCGCACCGACTTCGCCCAAGGCCAGAACATGGCCCGCACCGGAGCGCTCTCCCGCCGCTCCCGGGCGGCCTTCACCGATCACGGCGTCTCCCTGGAACTGGAACGCGAACGCCTCGAACGACTCGCCGCCGGCCGCCGCACCCAGCAGGCCACCGCCGAACAGCACCTGACCGCGACCATCGAAGCACTGGGATTTCGCTCCGTGGAGGCGGCCCTGCGGACGCTCTACGTGGAGCACGAGCTGAGCATCGAGAACACCGCCGTCCAACTCGTCCCGCATGTCGTAGTTGCCCTGGTGGCCGCTGACAGAGGGGTGCCGGGCCTTCCACGAGGTGATCACCGGCTCGATCAGAGCCCAGCGTTCGTCGGATAAGTCGCTCTTGTAGGACTGGCGGTCGCTCACGGATGACACTCCAGCACCCCCAAGCCTCCCGAACAGCGGAGATACGGCGATCCCACACGTTCCAGCGACGACAGATGCGACATCAGGTCACATACCGCCCTCTTAAGCCCTGGTGCGGCAGAATGCTCCGCAATCCCGAGCATCAGCCGTCGTGGGATTCCTCCCCAGCACTCAAGGAAGGACACTCCCCATGAACACTCTTGCCGCGCGTCTGCGTCTGGACTGCGCACCGGCCCACCGTCAGCCCAGCACTATGCGCTTCGTGCTGGCGAGCCTGTTGGCGATCGTCGGCTCGCTGGCCGTCGACGCGCTGCTGGTCGTGGTGAGCGAGGCCGTGTTCCCCGCGACCAAAGGGTACGTACACTTCCAGTTCGCCGACTACAGCAAGCTGACCGTGATCGGCGTGGTTATCGCCTGCATCGCCTGGCCTGCCACCACCAGGATCAGCTCGGATCCGCGCTGGCTGTTCCTGCGCATGGCTGTCCTGGTCACCCTGGTCCTGCTGCTGCCGGACGTCTACATCTGGGAACAGGGTCAGTCCGGGCAGGCGGTAGCCGTCCTGATGGTGATGCACATCGCGATCGGCGTGGTGACCTACGAAGCGCTGGTGCGCCTCGCCCCGGCCCGCGTGATCCTGCCGCAGCACACACCGCAGCGGGCCGCGGTAACCAGCGACCGCTGACATCTTCCGCCTGATTGAGTGCTCCCGCCCGTACGAACTCTCTTGAAAATTACCTGAGCCAATGCGCGTCGGTGCAGGTCAAGTGGCCTCTTCGCGTTGGGTGACGGTGACGTCCAGGCCGAGGGTTGCGAGTTGGGCGAGCAGGCGTCGGGTCTGGCGTTCCCTGCCGAGCCGGTTGGTGAAGTGGTCGGGGCCGAGATCTCGGTAGGGGACGAGGTCGTGCAGGATGTGCCAGGCGGCGACCAGGATGGAGTGCCCGACGGCGACCGTCGCGCGTTTCGCGCCCCGGTGCGGGACCAGCCGCCGGAACTGCGCACCCAGGTAGGTGTGCTTGCTGCGGGCCACGCTGGCGCCGGCCATGAACAGGGCGGTCTTGAGCCAGGTGTCGCCGTGGCGGGTGCGCCCGGGTCCTACCAGTCGAGCAGGTCCGCCCAGTACATCACCATGGTGGAAGGCTCTGAGGGCCGGCCCGCGCTGGCGGTGCAGGTGACGCTAAGCTGTCCGAACGCCATGCGGGCCGTGGTTACGACCAGTGTCGAGCTGGAGTCCACCTCCAGGGAGACAGATGCGGCAGACCCGCATCTCGATACGTTCGTCGACCTGTCAGCGTTCGGCGAACCCCCGACCAGCGGCGTGTCTCAGATGTCGACCGCGGTCATCGCTCCGGTGAAGTTCGACGAAGCGGCCCGCCGTACTTGGGTCACCCGTGCACTCGTGTCGATGGCGCACAACTTCGGCTTCATCGACGGATCTCCAGGAGGGTTAGCGGGTACGGCTGACAGAGTTTGGCCGGGCGGGTGGTGGCCGTCTGGACGACGAAGTCCTCGTCGGCCTGCGCCAGCTGAGCGATCACCGGCACCCGGACCCCGCCGGATTCGGCACTCGGCGGCCCATATGCCGGAGCCCCGGTCAGATTCCAGCTGACCGGGGCTCCACTCGATCGCTCACTCAGGCAGAGCGTTCCTCGGCCGATTCCTTCGCCTTCCGGGGCGGGGACATCCTCGGGCGGGCAGGCGCGGCCTCGGCGTCCTTGACCACCGTGAGGGGCTTCCGGGACCGAGGCACGAGCTGCACGACCTTCTCGGCGGCGTCGCGCGCGAGGTCGTCCAGGACAGCCTGGTAGATGTCCCGGGTCACCCGAGTGTCCGAGTGTCCGAGCGTCTCGGAGACGACCTTGATGTCGACCCCCGCCGCGAGCATGAGCGTGGCCGCCACGTGGCGAAGGTCGTGGAGGCGAATGGGTGGAAGCCCTGCGGCCTCCACCAGGCGCTCGAAGAGATCGGACACCTTCCCCGGGTGGAGGATCGAGCCGTCCTCCTGGGTGAAGATGCGGCCGGTGTCGACCCACCCGTCACCCCATTCGAGCCGCTCCTGCTGCTGACGGGCCTTGTGGGCGAGCAGTAGCTGATCGGTCTCGTCGTCGAGGGCGACCAGGCGTATGCCGGAGTCGGTCTTGGGAGCGCCCTCATGGATCTCCCAGCCGTCCTGCACGAGCTGGGTGGCGATGGCGAGGGACTTCGCGGAGGCCGAATGGTCGACCCAGCGAACCCCGCACGACTCGCCGCGCCTGGTGCCACGGAAGGCGATCAGCCGCCAGAACGGGTACAGCCTGTCCTCGGCGACATAGTCGAGGAACCGACCGGTCTGCTCCGGGGTCCAGACCATGACCGGCGAGGGCTTGACGCGGGTCTCGCGCCAGTGGGCGATCCGTTCCTCGGTCCAGATGAGGGCCTTCGGTTTGGTGCCCGGCAGCAGCTCGACGTGCGCTGCGGGGTTGAAGGCGGGCATCACCTGCTGGGCTATGGCGATGTTCAGGGCGGCTCGCAGGGTGTCGCGAATGTGCGGCTGCGTGTTGAGACCTGTGATGCGCCGGAAGGGCGGCATCGCGTCGAGTTGAGCCTGGAGCCACTTGCGGCGGGCCCTGTTCTCCGCGCCCTTGTTCGGTGTGGCCTTGAGTTCATCGCGCACAGCGCGCCGCTGGGCTTTCTGCTCCTGGATCTCGATGTTGCGCTCGTTGATCGAGTCGAACATCGTGTTGATGTGGTGCACCCGCAGCTTGTCCAGCCGCAGGTGGCCGAGGTGCGGCTTGAGGTGAACGCGTATGTCGCACTCGTAGCGGGTCACTCCTCCCCGACGGAGGCGCTTACGTCCGGCGAGCCAGGTGTCTAGCCACTCGCCGATGGTCGTCTTGGAGTTGAGCGTCTGCCCGGACTGGAACCGGCGACGGGTCTCGTCGTAGTCCGGGAGCGCTTCCTTCTCTTTGAGGCAGCTTTCTATGAGGTCGCTGATCTGGGTCTTGCCCCAGGGGTCGTCCTCCTCGGGGATGGCCATGAGAGCGCGGACCTTGTCCAGCTCCTCCTGAGCCTTGGTGGAGGAGTCGAAGCCGCCGCGACGGAACCGGCGTCGGCGACCGTCCTGGGCCGGGTCCAACTCCTGGAAAACCGTCCAGACCCCGTGCCGCCGCGACGTGAGCTTGGGGCACGAGGCACCGAGATCCTTGCCAGTCTCCGGGTCCGTGCACCGGCACCGCCGGGTTGTGGTGCCGTTCTTCATTCGCCATCTTCCGGGTGGTTAGGTATTTCAGGTTGGTCGACGAAGGCCAGCTCGTCGGGCAGGGCCGGGGGCGTAAGGCCGCGCTCGCCCATCCGGCTCCGGAACGTCCGCAGTTCCTTGGCGTCCTCGAATGCGTGCTCCTCGTAGCCCTCGGCGCGCTGGAGGAGGGTGGCTCTACGAGCCCGGTCCAAGGTGGTGCTCGCCGCTCGCCGCCGTTCTTTGGCCAGGGTGTAGGAGGACGTCGCGGCAGCCACTAGGTCACCGTGGTGGCGGAAGGCGTCGAGGGTGTCCCGCGCGGTGCCTTCGGGGGCGGCCTCATCCAGGGGAGTCTCACCGGTGAACCACGCGACGGCGTCCCAGGTGGACACCTCCTTGCCCGGGAGAACCTCGACTGTGGCTGAGGTGCCGAGCGGGAAGAGGAGGGTCACTGGCGGGACGCCCAGGACGTCCGCCAGGACGAAGAAGTCGGCGATGGTGATGCTTGTCTTGCGGCCGGATTCCAGGTTCTTCATCGAGTGCTCGGTGAACTCCGGCAAGCCGCGGTCGGCGCACCCCTGGGCGACCTCGGCCATGGTGAGGCCGGCGGCCTTGCGCGAGTCCCGCAGTCGCTGGGCGATCCGACCGGTGAACGCTGTCGGCCATTGATCAGATGTCATGGTGACACTTTAGGTGGCCCAAAGGTGCTGCCGCAACTCCGTGATACACATGTGGCGTCACCATGACATCAGGATCTCCCAGGAGGGCATCATGAAGGCATCCGAGTCGTCCGATGAGGGGCGAGGGCTTACAGGCGACGAGCTGCTCGCCCTCCCCGCCGTGATCGACCTCGACACCTCGAACCGGGCACTGATGATCGGCCGGTCCACCGGCTACGGACTCGCCAAGCTGGGGCAGTATCCGGTCAAGGTTCTTCGGCTCGGAAACGCCTATCGAGTGGTGACGGCAGACCTGCTGAAGCTGCTGGGAGTGGAGCGTCACCAGGGTGTTGGGAACCAGGGAGGTGGCAGAAACGAGAACCACAGCCTGGCCGCGTAGCCCTGGCGAACAACGGATGCGGGCCCCGGCGGATGCCGGGGCCCGCATCTATGCGGGTTCACGCAGAGCACCGCAGATCGGCGAGGGCTTACGCCTCGCTGGTTCGAATCTGTGCTCCGTATTGGTTGCGCTCGTACGTACGTCGCGTGTTCTTCTCGATCTTCCGGGCTACCTCGGAAGCGAGGTCCACGCCGTTCATCTCGGCCAGCGCCGTCAGGTAGAGGAAGACGTCGGCCAGTTCCTCCCCAAGGTCGGGCAAGCCCTTGCGCCAGGCGGTGAAGGCTTCGCCTACCTCGGCGCTGAGAAGGCCGAACTCCAAGGCCACGTCTGTGGTGTTGAACCCTTTGAGGTTCTTGTTTTCCCAGGCGAGCTTCTGGGCGGATCCGATCTCCAAGACTCCTCCGGCGCCGGTGCAGCTGGTGCTCCCGAAGCCTAGCGGGAGCAGTTTGCCGGCGCGTCTACTTCTCCGCGCAGTCACCCGGTCGAGGGGAGTTCGAGGGTTGTGGTGTCGACAGTGAGCACACGGGCGTAGTCCGCGAGGGTGGAGAAGACGCGCTCGTAGCCGGTAACCAGAGCAGACACTTCGTCCAGGCTGACGGCCTCACCGTCGCGCGAGAGAAGCCGCTGGCGGATGACGGCTGGAGGTGCGGTCAGGTGAACGAGCACTCCGGAACGCTCGATCACGCTCTCGGCGAGATCGATGGCCTGGCTCCAGTTGATTCGGGACCGGCCTCGGTGAAGTGGGCCGTAGACGAGTTCGCTGATGAAGCACCGGTCGAAGAGGATGGGTCCGGTCCCGGCGAGGATGCCTCGATAGCGGCTGGCCAGGTCGAGGTGGTCCGGTGTCTTGGGTGAGTGCACCACGGCGAAGCCGTGGTGGGTGGATAAGCGCTCGGCGAGCGTGCTCTTGCCGACCCCGTCGCAGCCTTCGAGGACCAGTGTCTGGTGCTCGCCGGCAATCTCGTCGAGGTTCATGCGGCAAGCCAGGACAGGACGGCGTCGCCGTTGTCGAGGTGGGTCTCGGCCGCGTACTGGATCATGAGGTTTCGCCAGTTGGGCTCGCGGCCATGCGCGTGTGTGAACGTCGGGCGCGGCTGGAAGGCCGCAATCCGTACGCCGCTTGCCACGGCCGCGCCGATGAGCACGGCGGTTCCCGGAGGTGCTTCCGGGCCGGAGACGTCGGCCAGAAACCGGGCAGCAGTGCACACCGCGGTCAGGTCAGCCAGAGCCCCGGCGATCGGGTCCGTTGCGGTGAACCGCGCCGGCACCACCACGGTGTGCCCGGCATCCACACAGGCTTTCGCCAGGTGGTCCCGGCCCCATGCCGTATACGGCGACGCCTCGACGTAGACCGGTGCACCGATAACCGCAGGCGCCCCCACGAGCTGGGGAGCACGATCGGGCAGGTCGAGGAGGGCGTCGACGGCAGCGTCGAGGGCTGTGCCGGTCTGGGCCGTGTTGCGCGACTGGAACCCTGTGAACCGGGAGTGGGCCGGGACGGATGGGAGGGCAGGTGCGCCGAGACGGGTGACGCGCACGATGCTGGTGGCCACGGCCTGAAGGATGGGGTCGGGAAATTCGAACCGGGGGCCGGCCTCGGTCAGAGAGTAGGTCTGGAAGTCGGTGGTGACCACGATGACCGGGATGCCGGAGGCGGCGGCATAGCCGATTTCCATGCAGACCCCGTCGTCGAGGCTCGGGCCGTGCAGGAGGGCGACCATAGCGTCGAGACGTCCGAGGCGTTCGCGATCCAGCTCGAACAGGCGGCGCCCTTTCACCTCGGCGACCAGGTCCTCCTCGTCGGTGTCGCAGAACGGCAGGAAGACGCGGTCGGGGCCGACCTTCGCGGCGACTCGCTGGGCGAGGTCAGCGGCGAGAGCGCGGTCGTGGGCGGCAAAGAGCCGGTGGGCTATGTAGACGGACACCGGAAAGGCCCCCAAGTCGGTGGTCAGGCGCGGCGAGGCGCGGGGATCGGAAGCGGAGGGGCGGCGACGTGCCGGGATGCGGCTGCTGTCGCTTCTGCCAACGCCAGGGCAGTCGTCGCGCCCTGCGCACGGAGGGCCAGGAAGGTACCGGCCAGGGTGTCTCCAGCACCCGCGACCTCGCGTGGAGGATGCGGCGGGGGAACGGCGGAGGCAGACTGTTGCCCGAGGTGCCGCACCACGGCGGCGCGCGGCCCGTCGGTGACGATCACTTCCCGAAGGGTGCTGGTGTCGACTACCTGCTCCAGGAGCCGGTACTCGGCTGCGTTGACGAACAACGTCTTCGCCATCGGCAGCCAGGCGGCGGCTGCGCGGATCATTGCCTCCGCGCTCGGCAGGAAGAAGTCCACGCTGAAGGCGCAGCGGCGCTGGACGAGTTGACGCAGGATCGCCTCCACGTCCAGCGGTCGGCGGCAGCAGACGTGGTAGGTATCGCGCGGATGCCGGCCGATATGCCTGAGCGCGTGCGCAGTCAGGCCGTCGGCCACTCCGTAGTTGGAGCGGACGGCCACCAGGTCGCCCTCCAGGTCGTACTGCAGGTCGAAGGTGGTGGAGGCTCCGTCACCCTGGACGCTGGCGGACCAGTCGACCCCTTCGAACTCCGGGGCCAGCGGAAGGTGAGCGAGGTCGTCACCGAGAACGCAGACCGGTGCAGCCCGGCCGCCAGCACTCACGACGGCCACCGCAAGCAGCACAGCTGCCCCGCCGAGCCGAGACCCACCCCGGTGGTCTGGGTAGTGGGTCACGTCGAGGCTGATATTGCCGATCACATCGAGCCGTTCCACGGTCCCCCCCCAGAAGCTCATGCACGACGCGTGCAGTGCGGGCAGTCGACGACTCTGGTGCACACTGGCCGCCGACTACAGACCTGCGGAGCTGGGCGGTTGAGGTACAGGCGTTTGAAGTAGATCAGCACAAGGTGCACCCACCAGGTCGGTTCCACCCCGTCGGGGACGGTGACCCGGTACCCGTGCTCGGCGATCAGTGCGCGGAATTCGGCGGAGCGAGCGCGCACAGCTGCCTCAAGGACATAGCGCATGCGCTCGTGGGCGATGGAGCCGGACGGAAGGACAAGGCCCAGCGCAGGTGCCAACCTCGTGACCATGCCGGAGTCCACCGGGATGATCCCGCAGTGGTACCCGCGTGCGGTGAGCAGTGCGCACTGGGCCACCTTGTACGACGCGCCCCGGACCCGCTCCGCAAAGTCGCCCACGAGATCGTCGCAGTCGACCAGGTCGGCGGTCGGGTCGACGCCTTCCTTGTCCCAGTTACGGAGAAGCTCGGCAAGGGACCGAAGGTAGTCGACCCGGGACTGTGGCAGGCCGATGGGCCTCGCCAGAGCAGCCACTTCAGCGTCTTCGGCGGTGACGAGGCTGTCGAATCCCAGTGCGTCTGCCGAGGCGATGACCCGCGCGTAGGTCTCCACCATCCGGTAGGAGACGCGGGTGGACCAGCCTGCGGCGAGCATACGCATCCGAGGGTCGCTGATCGAGGTCGGCCACCACCGGTTCTCGTCGTGGTTGGCCTCGACCGCCGCCTGGACGTCAGGCAGGCTCGCGGCAGCAGCGACCAGCCGGTGGACGCGCCGGATCTCAAGAGCTGTCGTCTTCGCACGCTCAGTCGTCATGAAGCGACTCCAGCACAGGCTCGGGCGGCCAGAAGCGCGATGGCGAGATTGGACGAGAACACCGGCTTTCTGAGTCGGCGCTCCAACTCGCTCACCACTGGCAGCGTGTGCCACCCGGTGCACGACAGCACTATCGTGTCGGCCGACTCAACCGCCTCCTTCGGCAACTGCTGCACCAGGCCGAGAACCTGGTCCGGTGTGACCTGGGCATAGCCGTCGTCCAGCCCCAGGCTCACGTACGCCAACACCTCGACGCCGGCCTCGGAGAGCGCCACCGCTTCCGCCGCGGTCACCGGAGCCGGATAGGGCGTGACCAGCACGATGCGCCGCGCGGCTGCCTCGGCGAGAGCCTGCAGCAGGGCGTCGAAGGCAGTGACCAGGCCGCTCGGTAGCGGCGGGCCGTCGGTGAAGCCCGCCGACGTGCATGCCAGGACCACTGTGTCGAGCGAAATGTGCGACAAGGAATCCATGGCCTGCGCTGACGCCTCGCGCAGCCCGTGCCAGAACGAGGCGTCGACCGCAGTCGTCCTTGACGCGGGTACGAGCCGAGCGTGGTGGAACACCGTGTGGCGCAGACCGAGGCGGGACAGCTCAGTCTCCACCGCCACGTTGGCCCAAGGCAGTAGGAGCCCCGTACGTAGGGTGCGGTCCGCCGCCGCGTCCAGGGCGGCCAGCGTGGCGAGTGTGCCGTCAGGAAGCTGCTGCAACACGCTCTCCGTAGATCATGCGGGGTGCGTGGCCGGTGACGACGAGGTCGCCGGTTGTGCCGAGCGGAACCGCTGCCTCGCGCTCGACGATCTGGATGGAGTACGAGCCCAGCCTCCTCCACCAGGTGCCGCCCTGGCCGATGAAGTAGGAGTGGAGGCCAGGCACGCGCAGCCCGGTCGGATAGACCCGCTCCTTCATCGGCTGATCCCAGGTGAAGTCGATGTCGGCCTTCCATGACGGGAAGTGCTCAGCCGAGGGCAGTGGTTCCAGTTCGCCGAGCGCTGCCAGCGGGGTGCCGGGGAAGGCCCTCGCCAGGCGGACATTGGTGCGGTGGCATAGCAGGCCGGCATCGAGAATTCCAGCCAGGCCCCGGAGGTTCGCCACGTGGGTGCCATGGGTCTCACCGGGCAGGCCGTAGATCAGGTTCAGGCCCGGAAGGAGCATCGGCAGACCACCAGGACCGCGGGCGGCACCCGCCTCGTTCACGTGCTCGATGGCACGCACCAGGATCTCAGGCGTGCAGGTGAGGGTGTTCCGCTCGATGACCACCGGATCGAAGCTCTCGATCCCCATCGGCGCGCAGTTGCCCTCGGTGCAGTAGTCCGCCACCAGCTTCGCGATCCGAAGGCCCACGGGCGCGGCGACAGCGAGGGGGTCCGCGTTGTCGATGTGGAGCACCTCCAGCTCAGGGCAGTGCTCCCGGATTCCGCCGAGCAGGGCGCGGATCGCGTCCTCGTCCCGGTTGCGGTAGGAGAAGAAGCAGGTCTGCTGGCCGAGACGGAAGTTCCGCACTCCTGCCGCGTAGAGCTGAGCGGCCTCGGCGACGACGTCGTCGACCTCGCGGAAGGCGACCATGGGGGACTTCGCCGGTTCGTTGCAGAAGTCGCAGAACTTCCTCCGGGTGCAGCCGCGGTACAACTCCAGCTCGGCGATGGGGCGCCAGGGCATCTGCTCGACCAGGCCGGTGAACGACTCGCGGTCGCGCTGCATCTGCCCGTAATCGGCCGGGCGTTGACTGCCGAGCAGTAGGTCGCCGGACGTCACGGTGTGGGTGTGGACGGCGTCGAACAGTCCGGCGTACTCCGCAGGAGCGGCGAGAGCGTAGGTGGACAGGGGTCCGAGCAGGTACCGGCGCCCTCGCGTACAGGCGAGCGCGCGGGCGATCTCCTCCAGAGACCCGTTCACGGCGTGCAGGTGGACAGACGGAACCGCGTCTCCGGCTACGACAACCACGATCTCCGCATCTCGCAGGAGTCGAATGGCAGCGTCGCGATTGGCGGTAGTCGAATAAGTCAACGGATCGCTCTGGGGCGGTTCGACTGCGGGCTTGCCGCCGGCCAGACACCAGCGAACGTCGTCGATGGTCAAGTACCGCACATCCGCCTCCGGCCGCGCGCGCCTGAGCGCCGACCAGGCGTTCCGGACGTAGGTCGACAGGTACGGCGGCACGCCGAGGCCACTCGGCTCGACGGTGAAGCAGTCCAAGATCACTACAGGCTGCATGGTGTTCTCCCTCCGGTACTGAGGGCGTCGGCGATGTTCCAGTGGTGTCTTCGCCGGAAGTGCTGTCAGCCCGCAGCTCTCTCAGTCTCAGTGCAGGCAGAGCTCCGGAGGAGAGGGCGGCAGGGTTGTTCGGTTGTACGGGGGTTGCACACTCATGGCTCTGCGTCCAAACCCTGGGACAGAGGGTGATCCGCAAGGCATCATCTACACATGGCGAGTGCGAGGGGGACCAGCGAGTCCAATACCGCTGCGTTTACGGCCGTCCTCTCGGAGGCCGGTTGCTCAAACGCGGCCCTGGCCCGCAAAGTCAACGAACTCGGTTCGCTTCAGGGGATCGTGACCCGCTACGACAAGGCGTCGGTGACGCGATGGCTGCAAGGGATGACGCCGAAGGGCCGCACCCCTGAGTTCATCGCCGCCGCGCTGGCAGGCTTCTTAGGTCGTCCCGTTGCCCCCGTTGACATCGGCTACGCAGAGCAGCCCCAGAAGCCGGTGGTTGCAAGGGCCTTGACGTACCGTGAAGACGTGGGTGAAACACTGCACACGCTCGCGGAGCTCGGCTCCACCGACGTCTCTCGGCGCAGCCTCCTCGGCGCGGTGCCATACATCGCGACTGCTCTCCTGGACCCGCAACGGCAATGGCTGCTGTGGCTACTGGAGGACGAACAGGCTCCCCGGCTCGCGGCAGTCGCGGGTAGTGGTCCCGTCGAGCAGGTCCAGGCGATGATCGAGATGTTCGACGAGATGGACAACCGCTTCGGCGGCGGCGGAGTCCGGGAAAGCATCGTGCACTACCTGAGCACCAAGCTCGTGCCCATGCTGCAGCAGCGCAACCTGCCCACTCACCAGCGTCGACTGCTGTACACCTCGGCCGCGAAGTTGGCGGCGATGGCTGGCTGGTGCTCGTACGACTCCGCAGACTACGGACTGGCCGAGCGCTACATGATCCAGGCGCTCAGATTGTGTGCCGAGGGCGGCGACCGAGTGCTCGGTGGTCAGATTCTGGCCGGCATGTCCCACCTCGCCACCAGCCTGGGGAATCCCACCGAAGGGGTTTCGCTGGCACGGGCGGGTATCGCGACCGCCAGGTCGGCGGGGAGTCCTCTCGGGCTCATGCGCCTGCACGCCATGGCGGCCCGCGGTTACGCGGTTCTCGGAGACTCCCGCCAGGCTACGGCCTCGCTGCACGCGGCCAGCGGACGACTGGAGATCAGCCGGGGACCGGCCGAGGAATCCCCCTGGGTCCGCTTTCTGGATCACCACTATCTGGAAGCCGAGGCCGCCCTGGTCCACCGCGACCTCGGCGAGGCGGCACAGGCCGAGCGACTCGCCATGGCGTCCGTCGAGGCGAACAGTGAACGTCGCCGTCGCCAGGCGATCAGCCGCTCGGTGCTCGCGACGGCGTTCCTCCAGCAGGGCCGGTTGGACGAGGCAGTCGGCACGGCGAGTACTTCTCTGGATCTGCTGGCTGGAGTTCACAGCGAGCGCAGTGTGCAGGCCCTGCGTGACTTCCGCGCGCGCCTCGCCCCGCATCGAGCCGAACCAGTCGTCCGCGACTTCGACCGGAAGGCGCGGCCGATACTCGGCACAGCGGCCTGATCGCTTCGCCTCAGTACCCTCCAGGCGTCGGCGCGTTCTGCCCCTTGTCGACGGGAAGGTTGACCCCAGTCACCCCTCGCGACTGATCCGAGAGCAGGAAGGCGATCACGTCCGCGACCTCCTCTGGCAGCACCAGCTCCCGCCCCGGGAACTCAGCGCGGAATCGGTCGAAGGCGGGCGGGTCGTCCTGGCGCATCCGGTCCCACCGCTTGCCAGGGATGAGCATCGACCCCGGCGAGACCGCATTCACGCGGATGCCTTCCGGACCCAGCTCCCTCGCGAGGGAGGACACCATGTGGATCTGGCCGGCCTTCGCGGCGCCGTACTGGGCCTGCGGTGATGGCTTCCACCCGGATACCGAGGCCACCACGACGATGGACCCCCCACCGGCCGTCCGCAGGTGAGGTGTACTCGTCGCCACTAGCCGGGCTACATGGCCGACGTTCATCTCCCATGTCGCCGACCAGTCCTGGGCCGTTGCCTCGGTGATTCCCTGACCACGTGCACCGCCCGCGCACGCAACAACGCCGTCGAGGCCGCCCAGTGCTGATGCGGCGTCCTCCACGAATTGCTCCAGAAGCTGCGGGACGGAGACATCGAGAGCGCGGGTGAACAGCGCGCCGGGGGAGTCGAGCGAGCTGCGGAGCGTCTCCAACGGCTCCGCCCTCCGGGCGCACGTCGCCACATGCGCTCCTTCCGTGAGGAGTAGGCGCACGACGCGCTCGCCCAGTCCTCTGGAGCCGCCCGTCACCACAATGCGGCGCCCTACGAATCGTCCCGCCATCGCTTGCTGTCCGCGGTCATGCCCTGCGCTCACCATTCGTACAACCCTCCGCCAACCGTGCCACCCCGTGTGGCCGTAGACATCCTCCCTGCACCCTTCTTAGCGGGACGACAGCGCGGTTCTCTTATGGACGTACCCGATCCGGAGGCAACCCGTGCAGTCGGCAATCAGCCGGCACCGGCCCTGCGGATCCGGAGACGACGTGAACCCGGGATGTCCCTCTGCCAGTGCTCAACCGCTGAAGCCGGGTCCAGCGGTACCCATCACAAAGCGAGCGAGAGCCAGCGAACGCACCCCGCGCTCCTCTCCCAACTCGGGAGGCACACCGTGTCCCAGGCACCACCCCCACGCAACTGTCTCACCTTGGCGGACACGCCCACCGCCGTCGGCCTGGCACGGCTGCACGCGGCCGATGTCCTCTCTTGCTGGGGCGTGCACCCTGACATCGTCGAGATGGTGCAACTCCTCGTGTCAGAGCTGACCACCAACGCTGTGCGGCACCCCAAGGAGGGCGAGGAGCAAGCCTCCTTGTTCTCTCGGCGGAACAAGGTGCAGACCTTCCAGATCGCCCTGGAGATCATCGGCGACGCCGTCAGGGTGTCGGTGTGGGACCGCGACACGAGGCCGCCGGTTCTGAAGGAGGTCGGAGTCGAGGCCACTGGTGGCCGGGGAGTGTTCATCGTCGCCGTCATGAGCCGGCGTTGGGGCCACTATCCGGCTGGCAGCCTGCCCGGCAAGGTGGTGTGGGCGGAGGTCGGGCTTGTCCCAGAGAGTCGAGCTGGTGACGACGGGAGGCCGACGCCCTCTCCTGGTCGGCCTCCGGTGAGCGGTCAGGGGAAGGCCGTACGAGTCAATCCGAACGTGATCGGCCGCGTTCTCGTCGGAGTCAGGGGCCTCTGAGGCGTGGACGGGACAGGGGAAATCAGACCGCTGCCTCGGGTCGCCAGGGAACTGTCGTCCTGGGAGCGTCGCCTGTTCGATGGCGTGCGGATGGTAGGTGCCGACGAGCAGGAAGAGATAGCCACGTCGCCTCGCCACCGCCCAGTCGCTATCCGAGGCCCGTCGAACGATGAGTCGCAGTGATCTGGCTCGGCTAAGCGGTAGTTCCAGTGCTCGGGTCGACGAGAAGCAGTGGCCCGCTGAGCACCACGAATCATCATCACCCACCAAAAGCGGCACCCTTGCCGTCGTCTACGGACCTCTCCCGTGGGTCCTGAGCCTGGCTCCGACGGCGAGGGTGCCTTTAGGAGAAGGACTTGACGATGTGCCAGCACAGGCCGGAGTGTCCCGGCGCGTGTTGCCCGGATGGCCAGGCCGCTCGCTCGATTGCAGGCTACCCGGAGCAAGGGTGGTCGTTGCTGTGCAACGGCATCGTCCTCTTCGAGGACACCGGACAGATCCTGCCGGACGGCAGGGTCATCGGCCCGCAGCGTCCCGCCGGCGCCGTCTCGGAGGTGACGAGGTGAGCCAGTTGCCTGTGCGGCCCACCACCATCCCGAACATCACCGCACAACGAGACAGGGGCAGTCCGATGGCGGACGCGGAGTTCTACGCGGTGATCGCCGTACACGGCTTCGTCCCCGAAACGCGCAGGTGCTCGGCCGGCTGCGACTACTGGCCCTGCGACACCCTCCAGCACGCCGCCCAGTCCGGCACCACGGCCCCGGCCAAAGCCCGGCCGAACAGCCCCTACCGAGAGAAGTAGACGACGTGTCGACCGACCAGCCCTTACCTCCGGCAGCCCCCGTGTCTTCGGTGAGGCCCCCGGTCAGCACCAACCGGGTCATGGCCTACCCCGACCGGCAGCCCGCGACGCTGTACCGCAACGCCTACGCCACCGGCGACGACCTGAAGCTGCTCCTGGGCCACGCGCCCGACCCCAGACCTGCCCCTGACCAGGCAGCGCGCCGCTAGGGCCGGACCGGAATCTGGGGAGTCCAGCCTGAGCGACCGGCACGGGAGCGGATCGCGCTGCCCCCCGTGCCACCCGCCACCCGCACCCCCGTGCCACCCGGGCCCCGCCCCGGTTGGGCACTCCAAGACCCGCGGCCCGGCCCAGCCAGGTACCCCCCAAACCGGGCCGGGCAGCGGCAGCACCAAGCTCCCCGCCTTCTGCCAGGAGAAGCGATGACCCATCCCCCCAGCATCACCACCCCGTACGACTGGTTCGCCTCGTCGGCCCGCCCCGCCTCTCGCCTGCCGGTCCGTCAGGTTGCGGAGGTGCCCCGCCTGCTGCCGCGCCGATCCCGGAGGGGCTCGGCCATCGCACGGGCCCAAGCCCTCCAGGCCGCCGTCGTGGTCCTCGCCGGCTGGCTCGCGTTCACGCCCGCCCGCGCCCCCCGCCTCCAGCCGCCGGTCTTCGCGGACCACGACCCCTTCTGGTCGCCGGACTTCGGCGACACCTTCCCTCCCGCGCGGCCAGCGTCATGACGGCCCGGGGCGCACGCTGGATGATCGACACCACCGCCGAGGGCATCGTCGTCATCATCCGCGACCGCACCGTCTTCCAGCTCCTGGCCTGGAACTTCTGGCTCGACGAGGACACCCGAGACTCGATCCGCCTCGTCGTCAGCGAACTGGTCACCAACGCCATCGTCCACGGCCGCAGCACCTACCGCGCTCCGATCATCGAGATAGGGATCATCGCCCGCCGCGGCGAGGTCTACATCGAAGTGTCGGACCCCAGCGACGAAATGCCCGTCGTCCGTCCCATCGACGACGAACGCGAGGGCGGGCGGGGCCTGCTCCTCGTCGAGTGCATGGCGCTGAAGTGGGGCGCCGAACGCCTGCCCCACGGCGGGAAGCGCGTCTGGACGCTGCTACGCATCCCCCCGCGCCCCAGCGCGCTGCGGCGCCACCGCCCCGACCGAGAAGCCCGCCAGCGGCACCGCGCGCAGCTCCAGGCCCAGCTCTACGCCAACTGGCCCCTGACGCCGATCGACAGCAGACCACTGGCGATGGCCACCTGAGCCGGGGAGTCCGGTGCGGCCCGCCTGGCCGTGACCCGTACCGGACACCCCACTTCCCCCGTACCGACAGCCAGTCGGCATCTGCCGACTCCGAATCCTCCGGAGAGCCGTGTGCCCCAGCCCACCCCGAACCCCGAGCAGACCCGCGAGCGCGCCCTGTTCCCCGCCGCCGCGAACGTGCTGATCCGCCGACCGGACGGCACCGTACTCCTCGTCCACCACCGGCGCTCGGGCCTGTGGGTCCTCCCCGGCGGCACGACCGAAGCCGGGGAGTCGCCCATGGCCTGCGCCTACCGCGAAGGGACCGAGGAACTCGGAGTGCCCATCGTGATGGGGGCGCTGCTCAGCGTTCACTGGCTGACGGCGAAGTCCGCCCTGTGGCCCGGTGCCCCCGACAACGCTTACCCCTGCCACCTCACGACCTTCGGCGCCACGGTCACCAGGGACAACGCCGAACGGATCACCGTGCCCGAGGACGAACTCCTCGGGCACGCCTGGTGGCAGCCGGGAGACGTAGCCCGGCCGGCCCTGATGGAGAGCGCGAACGCCGCCCACCTCCTGGCCGTCGTCGCCGCCCGGCAGGTCGTCTACCTCGAAGACGGAGTCGCTCTGTAGCGCCCGAGCCCACCACCGAACCGTCCTGTTCACCACGACCGCCCAAGGGAGCCAGAAGTGAGCACAGCGCCGGCCGTCGGCCGCACCAGGGCCATCCTGATGTCTGCCCCGCGGATCACCGCGATCCCCGTCCAGGAATGCGGGGAACGCCTGGTCGACCTGCGGCTTGAGAACTCCATCACCGTGGACCCGCGCAGGCAGGACCTGTCCGGCGCCTACGCGCACGTCCGCTCCAGCGTCGCGGGCCTGCTCCTCGCGGCCCAGGCTGCGCTCCCGTCGGGCACCCTGCTGCTGGTCATCGAGGGCTACCGGCCGCCCGGCCTCCAGGACCGGTACTTCCGCGAGTACGCCGACGCACTTCGCGCCCGCAACTCGCACTGGGACGACGAACAGCTCCACGCCGCGACCAGCCGCTTCGTCAGCCCGTCCGAGATCGAACCCCACACAGCTGGCGCTGCGGTCGACGTGACCCTGGTGACCGCCAACGGCCGCGAGCTGGACCTCGGAAGCCGGGTCGGAGCCACCCCCGAGGAGAGCGAGGGGGACTGCTTCACCCGCGCGGCCGACCTGACCGAGCGGGCCCGCACCAACCGGGCGCTGCTGTGCCGGGTCCTGGAGAGCGCGGGGCTGGTCAACAACGGCCTCCAGTGGTGGCAGTGGAGCTACGGAGACCCCTACTGGGCCATGGCCACCGACCGGCGCGCAGCGATCTACGGACCCACCCCGAGCCTTCACGACAGCACCGGTCAGCGGCGCTGACGGCCAGGACCGGACCGCTCACCGGACCTGTTCGCACCGACTTCCCCCGCACAACTACGAACGAGACGAGGACATGGTGGACCTTGACCTGCCGCGCATAAAGCCCCGCACCCAGCTGAAGGGCGAGGAGCGCGAGAAGTTCGTGGAACAGGTGATCAAGGCGTATGGCCACCCGGCCAGCATCCGCCAGATCTGCAAGGAGACCGGCCGCTCGTACGGAGCGATCTACCGCGTACTCGTGGACAACAACGTCACGCTGCGCCCGCGCGGCGGCAAGAACAACGTGAGGAGGAAGAGCTGATGGCCAGGGAATGGATCCCGCCGCAGCAGTTCGCCCGCCAGCTTCCGCCGGCCAACCTCTACAGCTGGCTGTACTTCACCAACGCCGAAGGCTGGCCGCTGGCGATGCTCGCCGCCCGCCAGGAGCTCGGCTGGCAGATGCCCGGCGGCCTGTACGACCACGCCGACCAGGAGCCCTTCGCGACCGCCGTCCGCGAGACCGGCGAGGAGACCGGCATCCGGTTCACCGGCGACCCCGTCTTTCTCGGCCTTCAGATCTCGCCGCCCGGTCGGGACAGCTGGCCGTACCTGAAGATCGGCGTGTGCTTCGACGGCGGCATCCTCACCCCCGACCAGGTCGACGCGATCCGGCTCGACCCCGACGAGCACTCCGAGTTCCGCGTCCTGCCCCTAGAGCACTGGGAGCAGCCCATGGGACCGGAGACGTACCAGCAGACCGTGCTGATGGACCAGGCGCGGCGGACCGGGGTGCCCTACTACCTCGGCCTGTGAGCTGCTTCCTCACCGGTTCCGCCACCCGGCCGGAGCGGACGTCAATTGAAAGGATCAGCATGTTCGTCGATCTGCCGCACGAGCTTGAGGGCGCACTGACCGCCCTCGCCGGCACCCTGCCCGCCTGGAGCATGGAGGGCACGTTCCTGTCCGCTTCCACGATTGAGCGCTACGGCGCCGAGCTGGCCTCGGCCCCGCTGTCCAAGGAGACGACCAGCAGCCTTCGCCACGCTCTCGGCGACGGATACGCGATCGTGCGCCTGGGGAAGATCGCCGAAGCGCTGGACACCGGCGACCAGTTCCTGCGGCTGGTGACGGCGATCCTCACCGAGGTGGCAACCCCGTTCCAGCCCATACAGCGGTTCTCGCTGTGGAAGCCGATCGGCACCAACCTCAAGAAGAACCCGGGCATGACCAGCGGTACCGGCTACAACGCCTTCCACATCGACCTGGTCAACGCCACCCGCCCGCCGGATTACACCGTGCTCCTCTGCGTCCGGCCCGACTCGCTCGGTGCTGGGGCGAGCATTCTGTCCGATGCCCACGCGGCCGTCTCGCGCCTGTCGCCCGCGAGCCGCGCCCTGCTGGCCGAGCCCGCGTACAGCTACGGGCGGTTCTTCGAGCTGTCCGACGTCGGGAAGGAGTACAGGCCGTTCCCGGTCCTGGACGGCGACCCCGAGGACCTCGACTGGGTCCGGTTCACCGCCAAGATGCTCAGCGAGCCCGGCGCGGATGAGGCGCACGCCCGCGCGGCCCAGGAACTCTCGGACGAGATGACCGCCGGGCAGGAGTCCGTCATGCTCCAGCGCGGTGACCTCTTGATCGTGAACCAGCACCGCTACGTTCACGGCCGTGAACCGCTCGCCGACGGCCAGGATAGAGTCCCCGAGCCGGAGCGCCGCCTGCTGCAGCAGCTCTTTCTGCGCAGCAGCGCCCAGCCCTAGATCCGGGACTTGCGCAGCGAGTGCCACGCTGCCCCGTACAGCGCCAGCGCGGACCGCGGTACCGACAGGTGCTCGTGCTTCCGGTACAGCCGCCAGTTGTGCTCCACCAACGCCAATTTGTTCGAGGATAGCGACCCCGCCCGCCCGGCCCTGTAGACCGCCAGCGGTTCTTCCAGGCCCCGGGCGGGGTGCCCCCCGCGCATGATCGACAGCCACAGCGCGTAGTCCTGCCGCTTGGGCATGTCCGGCATCAGCCGCGTGCCCAGCACGGTCCGGTCGTACATCGCGGTCAGCGCCCCGATGTGGTCCTGCACCAACATGTCGCGGTACGTCACGATCGCCCGCGCGGCGACCACCCGCCCGTTCGGCGTGAAGTCGGCGGCTTCACCCACGTAGTCGCCATCGACCCGGTAGTAGGAGGTGAACGTCAGTGGCGCGTCACCCTCGGCGGCGAACGCGAGCTGCCGCTCCACCTTGCCGGGTAGCCACATGTCGTCGCTGTCCAGGAACGCCACGTACTCGCCCCGCGCCCGTGCCAGGGCGAGGTTGCGGGCCCTGGCCGCGCCGCCCTGCTCGGGCGCCGCCTGCGGGCGCACCCGCTCGTCCTGGCGGGCCAGGTCGCGCAGCAGGTCCATGGAGCCGTCAGTGGACGCGTCGTCGGTGACCAGCAGCTCCACGTCAAAGTGGGTCTGCGCGAGCACGGAGCGTACCGACGCGCCGAGTGTCGCCGCCGAGTTGTGCACGGGCATCACGACAGAGACGAGCGGCACGGCTCTCCTCCCAGTAACGACGGAAACAGCACGGATTGTAATCGAGCACCCCTCGCACCCTAGGAGCCGTTCATGAAGGTCATCGTCGCCGGGCAGGGATACGTGGGGCTGCCGCTGGCCGTGCGCGCCGCCGAGGCAGGCCATCGCGTCGTCGGCTACGACGTGGACCTGCACCGTATCAAGCGGCTCACCGCCGCTGAGTCGTACGTGGAGGACGTGCCCTCCCGACAGCTCCTCGCGGTACTGGAATCCGGTGCCTACACCCCGACGGCCGACCCCGCCGCGCTGGCCGGCTTCGACAT
Source organism: Streptacidiphilus sp. PB12-B1b (assembly GCF_014084125.1). Lineage (NCBI taxonomy): Bacteria > Bacillati > Actinomycetota > Actinomycetes > Kitasatosporales > Streptomycetaceae > Streptacidiphilus > Streptacidiphilus sp. PB12-B1b. The sequence continues at coordinate 462,967 of NZ_CP048405.1, forward strand.
CGCGGTGATCACCGTCCCGACTCCGCTGCGCGACGGCGTGCCCGACCTGACCCACGTCGAGTCCTGCGCCCAGGTACTGGGCGGGCACCTGCGCCCCGGCGCGACGGTGGTCCTGGAGTCCACGTCCTACCCCGGCACCACCGAAGAGGTGCTGCTGCCGATCCTGGAGAAGGCTTCAGGGCTGACCGGCGGAGCGGAGTTCATGGCCGGCTTCAGTCCCGAGCGCATCGCCCCCGGGAACAAGAAATTCTCGTTCGACGCGACACCGAAACTGGTTTCCGGAATCGACGCGAAATCCCTGAACGCGGTCAAGGGGTTCTACGACACCCTATTTCAGACCACGGTGCCTGTGTCCGGGCCGAAGGTCGCCGAGATGGCCAAGCTGATCGAGAACGTCTTCCGGCTCGTCAACATCTCCCTGGTCAACGAGCTGGCGACGCTGGCCGCTCCCCTCGGCGTGAACGTCTGGGAGGCGATCGACGCCGCCGCGACGAAGCCCTTCGGGTTCACCCGGTTCACCCCCGGCCCGGGAGTCGGCGGCCACTGCCTGCCCGTTGACCCGGTGTTCCTGTCCTGGAAGGTCCAGCGCGACCTCGGCGTCCCGTTCCGGTTCGTAGAACTCGCCATCGACGTGAACCGCCGCATGCCCTTCTACGTCGTCCAGCGGGTCACCGACGCACTCGACAGGCGCCGCATACCCGTCGCGGGATCCCGGATCCTGCTGCTCGGCCTCACCTACAAGATCAACGCCACCGACCTGCGCGCGTCGCCCTCGGCGCGCGTCGCCCACCTGCTTGCCGGCCTCGGCGCCGAGGTCCGCGGCGCTGACCCGAACGTCCCCGAGGATCAGGCCGCCCAACTGAAGGTGCCCCTGGTGGACGCGAGCGCCGAAGAGATCGCCGCCGCCGATGCGGTGGTGCTCCTCATGGACCACGCCCGGTTCGACCTCCCGGCGATCGAGAGCCACGCTCGCTACGTCCTCGACTGCCGAAACCGCCTGTCGGGACCGAACGTCGAGACCCTCTAGCTCCTCGAAACCACCGACCCGATGCCCCCGGGAGTCCTCGTGCGCGACGAATGGGAAGACGCCCACACGGACTACACCATGCCCGTGCAGCACCGCGCTCCCGCGTCGCTGACCGACAGCGAGAGCGACTGGCGCCAGCACCTGGAGGCGACGCCCAACGGCTGGCTCCTACGGAACAACGCCATGACCGAAGCGCTGCTCAGCGGACAGCCGATGTACCTGCTGCACACCACCAGGGACATCAACGCCATCCGCGCCAGTGGGCAACTGCACGTCTCCACCGGATGCCTGGTCGGAGCCCTGTACTGCTCACCCCTCGCCGCCGAGCGCCAAGGGCTGCGCCCGCACAACCTCGGCGCCTACCTGATGAAGACCAAGCCCTTCGCCCGGCCCCTGGTCTTCGAGGTCGCCCCGGATGCCCCGATCCGGCCCAAGGGAATCGACTACCTGCATCTCGGTCCCATCCACCTGCGCACCTACCAGCGCTACCAGAGCTTCCTCACCCCGGTCGAGCACGACCAGCTCGTCCGCTCCGTGCTGGCCGGCCTGCGCGCCGCCGCCCCGTTCCTGGACGTCGCGCTGCGCAACGCCACCGGTCACGCCACCGCGGCACCCGACTTCATCGACCAGCTCTCCGCCGCCGTGCCTGCGGTCCCGTTCCTCGGCTACCTGTACTTCGAGGTCTTGTCCGAGTACCTGATGCTCCACTCCGTCACCCCCGAGACCAAGACCTACGCCCAGGCGGGAGAGCTGAACAACTGGCTCTACAAGAGACTCGCCTTCGCCGCCGTGGACACCATGGACCAACTGTTCGACCTGGCCCGCTTCACACCGCGCCACGACCGGCTCGTGCAGCTCATCGACGGCATAGAACCGGACCTCAGCCCGGGAGCCGCCGAGTACGTCCGGCGACGGCTGTCCCACCTGCTCGCCCGCACCGCACTGCACCCGTCCCAGGACGCGGCATCCGTTACCTTCCAGGGCGCCGACCTCGACACGATCCTGGAGGCCGCTCCCGGACTGATCGGCCAGATCGTCTTCCGCGAGATCCGGTACATGGCCCGCTACGCGCAGCTCTACCACTGCTTCGAGAAGGCCAAGGCACTGGAGGCATGGGCCTACTGGAACAGCGAGGGGATACCCACCCCCTTCAACGGAACCCTCCCCAAGGGAGAGATCGGAATTCACCCCGTCTACCCCCGAGCGCCTGTCCGCGTGTGGACGGCAGAACGGGACGGCAAGGGCTACCTGCACCCGACCGAGGAGGTCCAGGCGGTGTTCACGCCGCACCTGGCGACCTGGTGGGCACCTCCCCGTCAGCGCGAGGACGGAGTCTCCGCATGACCGCCAAGCACGTGAACATCCTGACCGGCATCAACCGCCCCGCCGCGCCCTCGTCCGGAAGCGCGATCCTCGTCAACGATCTCTACGGCGCGATACCCGAGTTCCACACGACCTTCCTGGGCAGGGCACCAGTCGACCAGACCTGGACGCACTCGTTCGACCAGCTGATCACCCTCACCACGGTCAAGCGCCCCCACGGACCGCACTACGACGCCTACGTCGACGCGTTGACGGACGAGGTCGCCGCGCTCATCGACAAGATCCGGCCGGCGGCCATCCACGCCCAGTATCTCGGCTTCGCCCTCAGCCTCGCGCTCACCCGGGCAGCGGGCACCATCCCCGTCACAGCCATCGCCCACGGCCCCGACGTGATCGTCGCCGAGCGCAGCCGGTGGGAGAACGAGACCCTGAACGAGGTCGCCGCCGCAAGCGCCGTGATCATCGTCCCGACCCACGCCCTCGCCGACCGCATCGACCGACTCACCGGCCGCCGCCTCACCGACCGCCTCAACGTCATCCCCTGGGGCATCCCGCTGGGCGACGTCCAGGTCTGCGACCACCCGCCCACCCGAACCGGACCACTGTCCCTGGTCCACGCCGGCCGCCTGGACGAGAACAAGGCCACGATCACCGGTGTCGAGGCCCTCGCCCTGACCGACCAGCCGCACCACCTGACCGTGATAGGCAACGGAATCCTGCGGCAGCACCTGGAGCGGCGGGCCGCCGAACTCGGACTGAGCGACCGCGTTCACTTCATCCCGTTCCTGCCGCGCGCCGAACTATGGCGCCGCCTGCCGGAATTCGACGCCTTCGTCTTCACGACCCGGGGCCTGGAGGCTTTCGGCCTCGTCGCCGTCGAGGCCCAGGCCCACCGACTTCCCGTGGTCTACTCCGACCTTCCTGGTGCGAGAGAAATCCTCGGAATCGGCGGCGTCCCCTACATCCCCGGCGACCCCCACTCGCTGGCCGCAGCTCTGGACGACCTGGGCCGCGACGTCCATCGGCACGACACCCTGGCCAAGGCGGCTTTCGACAACGCCCGCCGGTACGACATCGCGACCACCGGCCGCCGACTGCGCGAGCTGACGCTCCGGGGAAACAGCCCAGGGTCACCGCCCCGCTGGCACACCCTGCTGCTGAACCGGACAGCCGCCCGCCGTCCCCAGACACCGAACCGAAGGCCGTGACGACATGGCCGAACGCGGCGTCCTATCGCATCAAGGCGAAGGTGAGAGCTGCGATACCTCCTAGCGCGGTACCAGCGAGGATCTGCGCGATTGTGTGGGCCTTGAGGACGATGCGAGACCAGCCGATCGCGGCGGCGCCGAGGGCGGTGGGCAGCATCCAGGGGCCGAAAGCCAGCAGCAGAATCATCACGGTTCCGCCAGCTACCGAGTTGTGGATTGAGATCTGCCACTTGACGGTCACGAGCAGGGAGGACACGAGGCCGACGAGCATGGCGACCACCAGTGCGGAGACGCCCGCGGGTGCGCCGAGTACGTAGAGCAGGGTGATGCCGACTACGACAGAAACCAGGCTGAGGGCCATAGGGACGACCCGTTGGCGACGGACCCGGATGTGCTTGTCGGTGAGCCCACCGCGCTTGACCCCGAGCAGCACGATGCTGATGGGGATGATGCCGCAGAAGAGGGCGGCCAGAAGGCCCCAGCCGAGTCCGGCCCAGGAGCGAGTGCTGTGCCATCCGACGAGGAGCAGGAGTGCGATGACCAGGTTGGCAGGGGCGAGGATATCCGTGATGATCTTGGCGGACTTCTGTGCTGGGGTGCAGTCCGAGAAGGCAGGCGGCGGTGGCGGTGCGAAGGTCACGGGGTGGCTCCAGAGACGGTAGAACGGGTGGCGCTGAGGCGCTCGACATGGTTTCGGGCGAAGGTGGTGGCGATGTCGCAGAAGTAGGCGTCGGACAGTTCCAGCAGCAGGTGGGCCTCGGTGTCGAGGTCGTCTCCGGCCTGTGAGGGTGCCTCGGGATTGCCTGCTCGGGAGAGACCGGCGGAGTGCGCCTCGCGGGCGGCCCGGAGCCAGCATGCGTCAGCGGCCGTGGCGGCTGCCTTGCCAACCAGCCCCGCATCCTCGACGTGGTCCGCTGCCCGCAACCGCACGGAGACGGGCGCGTTGCCGTTCAGGATGAGCATGGCGTCACGGATCTCAATGGTGCGCCGGTACAGGCGGTCGCGGACTCCGCGGATGTCCAGGGCGTCGTGCAGTCGATGCCGCCTGGGCCTGTAGCGGATCTGTGGAGCGGCCTCGCTGAGGTGGTCCCACAACGGGTAGAGCTTGATCAGACACTGGTATTGAAGTACCGCGGTCCTGGCCTTCGGATAGGCCGGCATGCTGCTCCCGACGGAGATCAGGAGCAGGGGAACCAGAGCGAGGAGGCCGTTCAACGCGGTGTCCGCCTTCGCGGGCACCGGGTGGACGTCGAGTCTCGCGAAGATCAGCATGGACGCTCGGTGCGCCGCGTAGACGATGCCGATGCTTGTGCCGAGGCAGATGAGCCGCAGTCCCCGGCGCAGCAGCGCGGGCCCTGGCCTGCGTGACCACAGCCACGAGAGCCGTGAAGCGGTCAGCATGGCCCAGCCGAAGTACGTCGTCCAAGCGAGGACGTATGCCAGCAGCGTGGAGTCGTGCGGATAGGTCGTCAACAGGTCGACGGCTTCGTGCGGCCGGTCGGCTAGAGCGAACAGTGTGACCATCACCGCGAGCGTGACTGTCGGGACGACGACGCCGATACGCATCAGCCGTCGGCGGACCGCTGTGGTGGACGGTCGTGAACTCGCCGCTGCGGCAGCCAGAAAATCCACCACGAAAGCGGCAGCAGCAACCGCAGCCGCCTGCTTAAGAAGCGCAGAGAAGCTGTTGACACCGACGGTTCTGTCGAGCCACCGCGAAGCGGGATCCGTAGCGAAGCACATTTCTAGGGCAAGCACGAAGAAGGCTGCCCACAAAGACCGCTTCTCCTTGCTCCGCCAGGCCCCCGGCGCTCGCCAGATCGTGATCGCCCACAGGGCGATTCCCACACTCAGATCGATTACGCTCATGTTCGTCTACTCGATCAGGGCGTTCAGAAGATGATTTGACAGTGGGTCAGCCGGTCCCCGGGCTGCCTCCTCTGCCTGGCGAATCCGGCGGGCGAGTACTCCTGCGAGTCCTTCGGCGGCTTTCTCGTCGACATGCGTGTAACTCGTGCGGCCGAGAAGACTGACGATCCGATTGATCGGGAACCCGGCCCACTCCTCGACTGAGAGGACTTCTGCGAGGCTGCGATGCTGGGCGCTCACAGCTGGGGCCTCATGCTCATCAGCCGGAAGACAGGAGTGCCCGAGCAGCATGTGACACAGCTCGTGAAGGATGATGTGGGAGCGATGAAGTGGACTCGTCGCGTTTTCCACGAAGATGTGATCCGCTTTATCCAGCGCGATCCACGCGCCGCACGGTGCCTTATTCGATGAACTCTCGTGTTCTATCGCATGGATATGGATAGGTCGGCCGCGCCCCGAAGCGATACTCTCGCACAGCTTCTCGGCAGTGAACGGGACCGGTATATCCAGGGTTGCCGCAATGGCGGAGAAGTCGTTGCTCGCTCCGCTGGCCTGGCCACCCTTCCTCTGCCAGCTCCGCATGAATCTACTCCCCGCTCCAAATTCCTTCCGCGCCCACTCGGTTCGGATTCCAAAGCATAGGTGAGCGACGCATCACCTGCTGTAATTGGACCATTACTCGTGGTCGTTCGACTACGGAGCGTTAGGGAGTGAAGCGCAGGCATTCGAAGGGGTCTATCGCGGTGGTGTCGATAGATCACTTACGGTGATGAATCGCGTTATCGAAACTTGATCTGATGGCGAATTAGATGATCACGGCCGAAGGTCAGGACCCTGGCGGCCTCTCCGTCTTTTCATCTTCGAGCCCCTCCAGGGATCGGGCTCGCTCGATGAAGCCGGCGAGAGCCGAGAGAGTCGCCTTGGACAGGCCGTCGGCGCGGAGCGCAAGGTTTCGGACATCCTCGTCCTTGATCAGCTGCTCAAGGTCTTGCCGGGTGGCTGGCGAATCGCCCTCGGGTTCGGCGGCCTCGTCGTCGATGAAGTAGCTCGCCCGCACCTTGAAAGCCGCCGCCAGGGACTTGAGCGTGCCTGCGGTCGGATTCCCCTTGGCACCGCTGCGCAGCTTCTGGATCAAGCTCGCGCTGACGCTCGACGACGGGTTGCCAGTCTCGGTTGCCCAAGCTGTCGTGAGGTCAGCCACCTCCTGGTTCGTGAGTTGCCGACCGCTCGGGTGCGGACGGGTGTCGAACAGGTGGTTCAGTCTGGACTTGATCTCTCCCAAGGCATGCTCCATCAGGGTGCGGCGATAAGCACACTCTAGTGCGTCTCGTGGCTCCCCGTGGCAAGTGGGCACACTCTAGTCTCCCCATGCGGCGTACTTTGGTGTACGTTGTTCCCGGCCAGAGGGCGCACTAAAGTCCGAAGTTGCTGGTCAGGTGGGGTAAACGGGGTGGATGTGTGGCCCTGGATCGCCCTATGGTTCTGGTCCAGCCGCGAACGACGGCAGGACGCGAGAGGGGGATCGATGACATAGCTATGACCGGAAAAGAGTCCGGCGTCCCGGAGCTACCAACTCCTGGACGCCGGGCCAGCGCCCCGAAGGGCACCGATTCACATCTCGCGGGCGGCGTGCCTTTTGCACGAGAACGCCACACCGCACTCCTACGAACAACGGAGTATCGCATGCACGCCATGCCGAGCGAAACCTTGGCCGGCCGGGACGTCGCCCGCTACCAGCGCCTCGCAGCCCAACTCGCCGACATGATTCCCGGTGCAGCCACCATCAGGGTCAGCCTGAACGACCCGAAGCAGCAGTGGCCCCACCCGCACGCTGTCGTGAAGAACGCGGCCGGGGAGACGATCGACCTGAACCGGACAAGCGACAGGATCGCGGCCCGCTGGATCCTGCGGGTCTGGCCGGACCTGGACTGGAACCGGGCCCACACCTTCGACCTCGCCAGCGCTACCCTCACCCGCAGTGACCTGCTCGCCGCTGGTCGGAGCCGCTGACATGGCGCGTATCCGCACCATCAAGCCCGAGGCGTTCATATCGGAGTCGCTCGCCGAGGTGAGCATCGCGGCCGAGCGAACCTTCTTCGGCCTGCTCACCCAGTCCGACGACCACGGCCGTCACCGCGACAACGCTGCCATCATCGCCGGGCTGCTCTGGCCCCTGCGTGCCGAGCACACCTCGGTCCACGTCGAGGACGACCTCCAGCAGCTCGCCAACGCCGGTCTCATCTGCCGCTATACCGGCTGCGACGGCCGCCGCTACCTGCACATCGTGACCTGGACCGAGCACCAGAAGATCGACAAGCCGAGCCAGTCCCGCCTGCCCGCCTGCACCCGGCACCACGCGGCCGAGCGGTGCGCCCCCTGCAAGGGCACCTGCGCCAAGCCCACCGAGGAGTCGCCCACCCCTACCCGAGGGCTCGCCGAGGCTTCGCCGAACACTCCCCGAGCCCTCGATCTGCCCGCGCAGCCCGCCGCGACTCCTCCCGGCCGCCGAAGCGAGGCTCTGACCGCCCAGCAGGACGCCCTCGTGAGCATCGCAGGCACCCCTGACCAACAGGGCAAGAAAGATGCAGGTCAAACGGCATTCGCCGAGGGCTCCCCGAAGCCTCCCCGAAGCCTCGCCGAGGGCTCGGCGCCTGGATCTAGGATCCTGGATCCTGGATCTTCTTTCCCTACGGGGCGCACAGCGCCCGCAGCCACGGTGTCGGCCAACCAGCTCGTCGGCGAGTACATCGCTGCCTGCGACGAGCGACCGCCCAGCGACGTGATCGGCCACCTGGGGCGGATCACCAAGAAGCTCCTGGGCGAGGGCATCGCCCCGGCGCACATCCGGGGCGGGCTGGCGAACTTCGCGGCCAACCCGATGCACCCGAGCGTGCTGACCAGCATGGTCAACGAGGCCATGAACGCACGATCCGCCGGTTTGGCGCGGCCGGGAATCCGGCCTAACGTGCCCCCTCACCAGGCGTGGACCAACCCGGTCGACGCATTCTCCGCCTACGCCGAGGAGCTGTGATGCGCACCCGTACCCGCGAACCGCAGACCCTCGGCAGCGAGGGCACCCTGGACCGGATGGCCCGCATCCTGGCCGACCGGAACATCGACCCGGCCTCCGTCGCAGCGCTGCCCGACGAGACCGAGCCCCTCTCGCTGCTGGACCTCCTCTCTGCCGGGCTGCCCCCGCGCTACCAGGGCGCGGTCGCCGACCACCCGACGGTCCTGACCTGGGCCCGGGACGTGGCCGAGGCAGCGGTCGCCCCCAGCGTGGGAGCCCGACGGCAGGTCAGCACCGGGCCCAGCCTGCTGATGGCCGGGGTCGTCGGCGCGGGCAAGACCCACCAGGCGTACGGCGCGGTCAGGCACCTGGTGCAGAGCGGAGTCGGGGTGCGCTGGCGCGCGACCACCGCCGCCGACCTGTACGCCGAGCTGCGCCCGCGCCCCGGCACGGACAGCGAGCGGGAGCTGGCAGCCGTGGCCCGGTGCCCGCTGCTGATCCTGGACGACCTGGGCGCGGCCAAGGCCAGCGACTGGACCGAGGAGATCACCTACCGGCTGATCAACCGCCGGTACACCCACATGCTCCCCACGCTGATCACCACCAACCTGCGCATCGCCGACCTGCGCGCCTACCTCGGCGACCGGGTCACGTCCCGCCTGGTGGAGATGACCACCCGGGTCGAGTTCGAGCCGGTCGACCGCAGACGCCACCGCACCGCAGCCTGACCCACCGCAGGCCACCCATGCCGGGCCGCGCCCAGAGCGCCGCCTCGCCTCCCGACCCAGCGCACCCCTCCGCCGACGCCCCTGCGCGCGGAGAGCGATCGGAGCCACCTCGCATGACCAACACGACGATCAGCCCTGCCCACCACCGGTCGCTCGGCGACCACACCTGGCAGGACGACGCCGTCTGCCACCGCACCGAGTACAACCCGGTGGACCCCGAGACCTTCTTCCCCGAGCCGGACGAGACCGACAAGATCACAGTCGCAAAGGCGCTGTGCGCCCAGTGCCCGGTCCGCCGCACCTGCCTGGACGCCGCCCTCGAAGGCGGCGACACCCACGGCATCCGGGGAGGCATGACCCAGGAAGAACGCGAACCGCTGCACGACAAGCTCGCCAACCGCCTCGACTACAGCCGCGTCAACGCCACCGTCGCCGGGCGCGACATCCACCTCACCAAGACCGAGCGCCGCGCCGTCGTCCACGCCGCCTACCGCCACGGGGTGAACCAGCAGCGCCTGGCCTGGCTCCTGAAGATCACCGAGGAGCACGCCCAGAAGCTCTACCGCGAGACCCGCCGAGCCCTGCGCAACCGACACCTGGAGCAGACCGCGACCACCGCACCACCCCCGAGACCGACGCCGAGCCCCTGGGCCGCGACGACTTCGGGACGGCGGCGTGAGCACCGCCAGCACGCCCACAGCCGCGCACGTCACCGGCTGGGACCGCGCCGTCGTCATCGCCCTGGGCGGCGCGGGCTGCGCCCTGTCCTACGACGCGCTGCAGCAGATGGCCGTCGCCATCCACGTCCGGGGCTTCCTCACCTACCTCTTCCCGCTGCTGCTCGACGGCTTCATCGCCTACGGCATCCGGGCCCTGCTGGTCCTGCGCGCCGCCGCGCTGCGTGCGCGGCTCTACGTCTGGACGCTCTTCGGCACGGCCACCGCAGCCAGCATCTGGGCCAACGCCCTACACGCAGTCAGGCTCAACCAGGAGTCCGCCCCGGGCACCGGCCTGCGGCTGGGCAACACGGTGGTCGCGGTGCTGTCGACCATCGCCCCGCTCGCTCTGGCCGGCGCAGTCCACCTCTACATCCTCATCGCCCGGGGACCGGTTGAGGACAGTGACCGAGGTGACCTCGGACAGGCCGGTCACCCCGGTCAGGCTGACCGGCGCGAGGGCATCGCGGTCACCCGCACTGACCGACCCGGTCAGCAGCAGCCCCCGGCCGGTCAGGTCAGCGCCGGTCAGCCGGTCACCGCCCTGACCGCCCTGACCGCCCTGACCGACCTGACCGACCTGACCGACCTGCCCCGACTGTCCCTGGACGAGCAGACCTCATCGCCCCGGTCACTGACCGGGGACGGTGACCCGGCGAGCACCCGTAACCCGATCACCCGTCGCCAAGATTGGCCGCAGGAGGCCGTTGACCTGCCCGAACAGCTGGACACCGCGCTGCCGGTCACTGACTGTCCGGTCGGTACCGAGCCGGTCACCGGTCACCGGGACAGCCCCGTGCCGGTCACTGACCAGCCGGTCACCGCGCCGCCGGTCAGTGACCCCGAGACGCCGGTCACAGGTGACCGGCGGGCTGACCCGGACACCGAGGAACTGCTGGAGATCGCCCGGTCAGCGGTCAGGGACCAGGACAAGCTGACCCGCAAAGTGGTCGCCCAGGCGATCCGGGGTCAGCAGATCCCGCTGTCCAGCGACACGCTGACCGCCCTGATGGCCCAGCTCCGCGAGCAGCACGGACAGCCGGTCACCGCCACGCGGAACTGACCGGACAGCACGAAGCGGGTGACCGAGCCTGACACCTCGGCCGGTCACCCGCCCCCGCACCGTCACCCCACTCCCCTCCCGAGCGAACCGGAGAGCACGTCCCATGCGTACCCGTCCCGCAACACCGGCCGAGGTCGACTCCTGGCTGACCGTCCTGCACCAGCGCGGTCACCTCTACCGGGCCGAATCCGGGCCCGACAGCACCTGGACCGTGCAACGACGCCGACACAGCCGCCCCTGGACCCTGCACCACCCGGTCCTGGCCATGGACTGGATCGAGGACGTCGTCCGCGAAGTCCACCAGCACGATCCGGAGACGAGCCGGTGACCGCCAACGACCCCACGGCCACCACGTCCGGACAGCAGCGTGACCCCACGACGGCTCCTGACGGAGCAAGTTGTCGCCTACGACGGTCCTACGGCCCGTCGTACGCACTTGCCCCCGCCCCAGAGGCCGGGGGAGGTCCTGCTGGTCCCCGAGCGAGGGCGCCCGGGGACCAGCAGGACTCGCGGCACCAGGGGGCGCCACTCGCAGCAGGAGAAGCAACCGAGCCCGAACAGCCGAGCCCGAGCGCTCCAGCCTTCCCTGACCGCAAGCCGCGACGACGCGCCCGCAACCCCAGCGAGCGCACCCACAAGACCACCACCCGCCTGTCCGACACCGAGCAAGCCGAGATCACCGCCGCCGCCGAACAGCGCGCCGTCACCGTCGCCCGCTTCCTCGCCGCCGCCGGCCTCGCCGCCGCCCGCGGTTCGACCACCGTGCACACCAACGAGCAGCTCGACGCCGCCATCGACGAGCTGGCCGCCCTACGAACCGCCCTGGCCAGGGTCGGCAACAACATCAACCAGATCGCCTTCATCCACAACGCCGGAGGTCAGCCCCTCCCCGGCGAACTCGACAACTCACTCACGGCATTGACCACCCTCCTGTCCCGCATCGACAACACCTCCGACACCCTTGTTAGGAAACGACTCTGATGGTCCCCAAGATCCGACGCGGCTCCCGCACTCATGGCCTCCTGGTCTACCTGTACGGACCCGGCAAGCGCGACGAGCACACTGACCCCCACCTCGTCGGCAGTTGGGACGGCTTTGCCCCCGACCCCGGCCGCGACACCAGCCCCGACCCCGACCCCAAGGTCACCCTGGCCCGGCTCGCCGCCGCCCTGGACCTACGGGTCAAGCAGGCCGGCACCAAGGCACCGGCCGAGCACGTCTGGCACTGCTCGGTCCGCACCGACCCCGGCGACCGCACCCTGACCGACGCCGAGTGGAACACCGTCGCCCGCCGCCTGGTCCAAGCCACGGGCCTCGCCCCCGAGGGCGACCCGGATGGCTGCCGCTGGATCGCGGTGCGCCACGCGGAGGACCACATCCACATCCTGGTCACCATGGTCCGAGGCGACCTGCGCCGCCCCAGGATGAACTACGACTTCAAGAAGGCCCAGGCCGAATGCCGCCGCATCGAAGAAGAGATGGGCCTGCGCCACCTCAAGCCCGGCGACGGCACCGGAGCCAAGACCCCCACCAGCGCCGAGCGCTTCAAAGCCGAGCGCACCGGACGCACCGAACCACCACGCGAAACACTGCGCGAAGCCGTCCGCCAGGCCCTGGCCGGAGCCGCCACCGAAGAGGAGTTCTTCACCCGGCTGCACGAGGCGGGCCTGCGCGTCCGGATACGCAACGGCCCGTCCGGCGATGCCATCGGATACAACGTCGCACTACCCGGCGACCGCAACCGCGACGGCCAGCCGATCTGGTTCCCGGGCTCCAAGCTCGCCCCCGACCTGTCCCTGCCGAAGATCCGCTCGCGTCTGGCCGACGCGATGGCCGACCCTACGACGCCCCCGGCCGTCACCAGCGGCCGACCGGACTGGTCGCCGCCCGCCCGGGAACGACGCAGCGCCACCGCAGTCGCCGAGCACGCCGCCATTCTTCTCGACAGCGACGACGATGAAGCCGCAGCACACCTCGTCGGCTTCGGTGAACTCCTGGACGCGGTCGCCCAGACGTCCCCGGCCGCCACCCGCGCCGAGCTGGGCGCAGCCGCTCGTGCCTTCGAACGCGCCACCCGCAGCCACGTCCGAGCCGAGCGCGCCGACACCCGGGCGATCCGCTCGGCGGCCCGCGGCATCATCCAGGCCGGCAGCGCACTGGGCCGTGGCGAAGGCGGCGGCACCACCGCCATGCTCCTGTCCACCCTGGTCCTGGTCGCCCTCGCCGCCGCCCGCTGGCACTCCGCACGAGGCCACGCTCAGCAGGCCGCCGCCTCCCAGCAGACCGCCCAGCACCTGCGAGCCGCCTACCGCCAGGCCGCCGCCACACCCATGCAGGCCCTACGCGACCAGGGCCGCGCCCTGCCCGCAGCCGAACGCCGGACCCACGAGGCCACCATCCGTGCGACCCTGCCGCAAGCCCCGCCGCAGACGCAGGGCTCACCCAGGACCGATGCCCTGGCCGCCACCCTCGCCCAGGTCGAGCGGGAAGGCCACGACCCCAAGGCCCTCCTGCAGCAGGCCGTCGACATGCGCGAACTCGACACCGCCGACAACGTCAACGACGTCCTGGTCTGGCGACTGATCCGCCTCGCCCAACTCCCCACCCATCCAGTCGAAGCGACCCGCCGCCCGCAGACCACCACCCGAAAGCCCAACCCTGCGGCCAACCGCACCACCACCACCCGAACGGCACCCCCGACCCCAGCCCGCCCCACCGGCACCGACCCGCACAACCGCCCACCGCGTCGCTGACCAGCACTCCGGCAGGCTGACCACCAGCCTGCCGGACACCGCGAACCCCCTGGACAACCGGCTCCACCGGCTGTTACGGATAGAAGCAGAAGCCCCGACCGGGAGAAGAAGCTCGTGCACAGAACCACCGACCGCCCCGCAGAGCCGACCCCCGTGCTGCCCGCCCTCCCCGCCGGAACCGACCCCCTGCTCCAACTCGAGTACCAGACCGAACTGCCCAGCGGACCCGGAGCGACACGCTGCCTCCGCCACCCACACGAGCTGTCACTGCGCGGGATCCCCGCGATGTGCACGGTCTGCCGCGCCCGACGCGACTGGCTGCTCATCAACCACAGCCGCAACGTCTGGATCGTCTGCCGATGCAGCAACCAGTGGCTCGAACCCGAGATCAGCCGCGCCGACTTCGACGCCCTGATCGACATCCCAGACGGGACGATCTATCCCAGCGTCGAGCACGGGCTCGCTGCTCTCGGCTTCGACGGCGCCTTCGCCGGCATCTATCTGGGGTAACAAGCCGCAGATTCAGCCTTCGTCCCGGCTGCGGTCGTCGACCTTCTCCCACAACCCAACGCAGCGATGCCGTCTGTCGTTACGTACGTGGAGGCGACGACCATGTGAGGCCGTCGATCTCTGACCAGGCCCTCGCCAGGCGCCGTCTTGGCAGGAACCGCGCGACGAAAATTGGGACGACGGGTAACAACCACCTGAATATGCTTGCCAGGTGACTGCCGAGATTGACGAGCAAGAGTACCTGCGAGCGCTGCTGAGCCGACTGGAGACAGTGAAGGCGTTTCAGGAGCTGACCAGCACACCCACGCCCGCTTGGACAGTCGAGCCGGGCAGCCCGCTTGCAGGTGACGACGCCAAGACCGCGCCCTACCAGGTATCCCAACTGGCTTGGCAGGCGCTTCTCGTGTCCTCTGACCACTTGTACTGCCTGCGCCGAACCCTTATCGGCGACCAGCAGGGCAAGAAGATCACCGTCACGATGCACATTTACGCGCAGGCCACCCTGCTTCGCGGGGCATACGAAAACGCGGCCCGCGCTGTATGGCTACTCGCTCCCACGTCGCGCCTCACGCGCATCCAGCGTCGCTTGTCTCTCCACATGGACGACAACACGCACTCGGACCGGATGCATGAGCTCATGGGCCAGGCCCCAGCTCGCACCCCCGACGTTCGCAAGCAGCAGCTGGTCGACCTGGCTGCAGCTGCCGGCATAGAGGAGAGCAGTCTTCCCAAGGCGATCAAGTTCATCGGCTTCAAGCAGATGGTTCGTGGCGCTGGGGAAGAACTGGCCGACGTTGGGGCCGATACGGCCGAGGCCGTGTGGAGCGCGTGCAGTTCCCTTGCTCACGGCGACATCTCCAGTATGACCTTCCTGGAGCGCGAGATCGTCAGCAGCACGGGTACGGTTCACCAGACTCGGCTGACAGCTGACCACCGTGTTCTCCTTTGGATGACTGACCACACGGTCCGGATGCTCGACTTCGCTATCAAACTCCACAAGGTGCGCTGCGCAGCGCCATGGCAGCGGTAGCCCATTGCTGAGGCGATCCGTCGGTTGCCAACACCCACGAATAGGCCACTTCGGAATGCGACTGATCCGCCAACTTGGCCAGCGGAGTTGCATTCCCCGCTCAGGCCATTCTGTTTCACCCAGTGGGCGCGGTCCGGTGTGTCTCGGTACCCCAGGCGAGTGCGGCTGCGAGGGCGGACAGCGCGGCGAGGGCCGCGAAGAGTCGTGGGTCGCCGCCGAGGGGGTGGACGAGAGCGGCTGCAGCGAAGGGGGTGAGGGCCTCGGCGATGATGATCGGCGCGGCCAGGAGGGCGCTGGTGCGGCTGTACGCGGTGGTGCCCCAGCGGTCAGTGACGGCGGTGGCCTGGAGCAGGGTGAAGTTGCCGCGGACGGCTCCGGCAAGGATGACCAGGGCGATCAGCAGGGGTGCGGGTCCTGGGACGGCGGCCAGCAGTGCGGTGGTGGCTCCGCCTGCGGCGATCAGGGCGACGGTGCGGGTGCGGACGCTGGTGCGGCGGGCGAAGTTGGCGTACAGCGTGCGGCCCAGGGTCTGCCCCAGGCCGCCCAAGCCCAGGGCCCAGGCGGCGAGGGTGGGGTTGACGCCTCGGTGGGTGAGCAGGGGGACCAGGCCGAAGATGACGCCGTAGAGCGCGAAGCCGGAGGTGGCGAAGGCGGCGGTCAGCATCAGGAATGGGCGGCTGGTCGTGATCCGGCCCGGGTGCTCGTGGTAGTCGGTGGTGGGCTTGTCCGCTGGTGGCCAGGGTGCGTGCAGGGCCAGGGCGTGGGCGGGGATGGTCATAGCGGCCAGGATCGCGGCCAGGGCGAGATAGGTGTCGCGCCAGGTCAGGTGGGTGGCGAGGGTCGCGGTCAGGGGCGCGAAGACGGTGGAGGCCAGGCCCCCGGCCAGGGTGAGGGTGGTCAGGGCGCGGACGCGGTCGGAGCCGTGCCAGCGGGTGAGGGCGGCGAACGCGGGCTGGTAGAAGGTGGCGGCCATGGCGGTCCCAGCCAGGAGCCATCCGGCAGTGAAGGCCGACAGGTTCGGCGCGGTGGCCACAACGACCAGTGCGACGGCTGCCAGGCAAGAGCCCGCAGTCATCAGGATGTGTGGACCGTGCCGGTCCAGGGTGCGGCCGACGGGTATGCCGACGGCGGCGGAGACCAGCAGGGCGGTGGTGAACGCGGCGGTCACTTGCGAGCTGGACCAGCCGGTCTGGGCGGTGATGTGCGAGGTGAGGACCGGGAAGGCGTAGTACAGGGCACCCCAGCCGGTGACCTGGGTGACGCAGAGCGCGGGCAGCGCGGCGCGCGGCCGAGCCGGGAGTGTCCCGGTCTCGGCCGCGTCGGTGTGAAGGGTCGTCACCGGGACGGTCAGCAGCTGTTGCTGGAGGGCGATGGTGCGCCGAGGCCGACGCTCAGCAGTGCGGGCGCGGGGGCCGCGCAGCAGCCTCCGCCTTCGCTTTGGGCGGCGTCGGGGTCGTCGAAGAGTCCGGCTCCGCCGCAGACCCCGGTGTCGGGGAGGGTGAGTTCGACGCGGGCGGCGGCCTCGTGGTCGCCGGCCAAGGCGGCGGCGACCGAGCGGACCTGCTCGTAGCCGGTCATGGCCAGGAAGGTCGGGGCGCGGCCGTAGCTCTTCATGCCGACCAGGTACACGCCCTCCTCCAGGTGGCCGAGCTCGTTCGCGCCGTGGGGGTAGACGGTGCCGCAGGAGTGCTGGTTGGGGTCGATCAGCGGGGCGAGCTTGACCGGGGCCTGGAGGCGCTCGTCCAAGGTCAGGCGCAGTTCGCTCTGCCAGGAGTGGTCGGGGCGGAACCCGGTCAGGCCGATCACGTGGTCCAGGTCCTCGATGCGGCGGCCGTCGTCGGCCACCAGCACCAACCGGCCGCCGGACTCCTCGACGCGTTCGGTGCGGAAGCCCTGGACGACCTCGATGTGCCCGGCCGCCACCGCCTCCTTCGCTCGCAGGCCCAGCGCGCCACGGGCGGGCAGCTCGTCGGACTCGCCGCCACCGAAGGCGTTGCCGACCTGTCCGCGCCGCAACACCCACACCGCACGCGTACCGCTCTCGTCCTTGGCCAGCTCGGCCAGGGTCAGCAGGGCGGTCAGGGCGGAGTGACCCGAGCCCACGACGGCGGTGCGCTTGGTCGCGTGCCGGGCGGCGATGGCCGGGTCGGCGGTGTCGGGGGCGAGGTAGGTGATCCGGTCGCCGTGGGCGTACTCGCCTGCGGCCGGGAGGCCGTCGCTGCCCAGCGGGTTGGGCGAGGTGAAGGTGCCGGTGGCGTCGATGATCGCCCGGACCTGGAGGCGTGCCTGGACGCCGTCCGCGTCGCGGGTGTGGAGGGTGAAGGGCTGGTCCTGGCGGCCGGAGTCGACGATGCGGTCCCGGCCCCGGCTGGCCGCGCCGGTGACGGTGGTGTTGTAGCGCACGCGCTCACCGAGGACGTCGGCCAGTGGCTGCAGGTACAGCGTCGCCCACTCGGCGCCGGTGGGATAGCGCTTGGCCTCGGGGCGGGTCCAGCCGGTGGGCTCCAGCAGGCGGGCGGCGGCCGGGTCGACCAGCTCGGACCAGGCGGAGAAAAGTCGGACGTGGCCCCACGCCCGGACGGCGGAGGCGGCCGAGGGCCCGGCCTCCAGGACGATGGGCTCCAGGCCGCGTTCCAGCAGGTGGGCTGCGGCGGCGAGTCCGATCGGGCCCGTTCCGACCACCGCGATCGGCAGGGCTGCGGTGGTCGGGTTGCTGTTCTCGCTCATGGCTTTCGTCTCCGTGTGGTTCGGATCGTGCGTGGGTGGCCAGTGGATGAGGGTGTTGCGGGGCTGGTCAGCAGCAGTCGGCCCCGGCGGCGACGGCTTCGGTCTTCGCGGCGGGGTCGCAGCAGGCCGAGGCGGTCTCGGCGGCCTGAGCGGTGCCGCAGCACGGGCTTGCCGCTGCAGCAGGGGCGGTCGTCTCGGCGGGGGCGGTGCCGCAACATGCGGTGGTGGGTGTACCGGTGCTCTCGCTCATGGCGTGCTCCTCATGGTGGTCATGCGGATGCTCGTGGAGGTGGCTCATCTACCCCACGCCTTGCTTCGACGTCCGTCGATACAATCGAGCTTGCCGACTGATTCGATGGATGTCAAGATAGACACATGTCGAATCAGAGCATCGCGGAGCTGCCGGTCCTCCAGCCCGAGGCCGTGCCGTGCTGCCCGCCGGTCACCTCGGCCCAGCTGTCCGAGGCCGACGCGGTCACGATGGCCGCGATGTTCAAGGCCCTGGCTGACCCGGTGCGACTGCGCCTATTCTCCAAGGTCGCCTCGCATCCGGACGGAGAGGCGTGCGTGTGCGACATTCAGGATGTCGGCGTCGCCCAGCCCACCGTCAGCCACCACCTGAAGAAGCTGCGCGAGGCCGGCCTGCTGGCCTCCGAACGGCGCGGGACCTGGGTCTACTACCGCGTCGAGCCCGGCGCACTCGCCGCGATGGCGACCCTGCTCGGCTCCAGCCGGTAGCCCGGACACCCCCGGGACAGGCGGCACTGGCCCGTCGATTTTCCGCAGGCGCCCTGGGCGACGCGGCTCCTGGAACGCCCCCCGGCGGCGGGAGGGGTATGTCGGGCAGTCGCCTAGATTTCCCTTTTGGCGGACGCTTAGCGCATCATCATATGGAAGGTCAACTAGACGTCCCCAGCCGTCAGGAGGACTACGACGGACATCACCACCAGCGACCTGGCCCGCGAACTGGGCGTTCCCGTCCAGAGGGTCATCGAAGTCGCCCGCGACCACTGCGATTGGTACCTCGCAGGGTACCTGCGAGTCCCGAACCACGTCGCCGACACGATCCGGACCAGGCTCGCCGACCAGAACCAGGGCACCGCCGCCGTTGCGCCGCCCACCGCTGAGAACACGCCCCGCCGCCCGGCGGCCATCGGCTCCAACTCCCCCTTCCCCCAACCTCCGCCGCGTCCGCGCAGCCGCACCCCGTGGGTACGCATCGCCGACCTGCCCAGCCTGGAGCGGCTCTTCGCCCGGCGCTACGTCGAGGCGGAGACGACAACCCTGCGCCGGATCAACCCCGACCGGCTGCCGCCGGACGTGCACTTTCGCGTTCAGCACGAAGCGCGCAGCTGGGGCGGCGAGTTCTTCGACGACTACGAGACAGCGGCCTGGCTGGCCATCGGCGTCCTGGACCCGCAGACCGCAGCACAGTGCCGTTCGGCCGGGATCGGCCCCGACGTGCTCCTGCGGCCGTTCCGGATCCCCGGGAAGGCGCAGCACGAAGGCAAACTGACGCTCAAGCAGGCCCTGGATTGCCAGGCCGCCAGCGTCGAGGAGATCCGGATGCACCTGATGGAGACCGGCGTCCTGCCCGGCCACGCACAGGCATCCTGACCCCCGCCCGGTGCGGGACGGCGTATCAGCCCGACCATCGGGGTGCCGTTCCGCGCCGGGGCAGCCGCACCGGCCGCTCACTGCCGACTCAGCCGTGGTCAGTGCGGTCACGGCCGAAGAGCAGGGCGACCAGGGCCAGGCCCACGACGCCGCCGATCAGTTCCATGCCGATGAAGCCGGGCAGGGAGGAGGGGGCGATGCCGGCGAAGCTGTCGGTGAACGCGCGGCCGATGGCAACGGCGGGATTGGCGAAGCTGGTGGAGGAGGTGAACCAGTAGGCGGCGCCGATGTAGGAGGCGACCGCGACCGGTGCGAACCGCAGCTGGTCCTTCTTCGCAAGGCCGAAGATCAGCAGGACCAGTCCGGCGGTGGCCACGACCTCGCCGATCAGCAGGTGCCCGGCGGAGCGGTCGTGGGTGGACCACTTCACCAGGGCCTTGCCGAACATCGCGTCCGCCAGCACCGCGCCGCCGATTGCGCCCGTGGTCTGCGCGGTGATGTAGGCGGCGACCTCGCGCACGGGCAGGTGGTCGCGTTGCGTGCGGCGGGTCCACCAATCGGCCAGGGTGACGACCGGGTTGAAGTGGGCGCCGGAGACCGGGCCCAGCAGCAGGATCAGCACCCCCAGGCCGAAGACGGTGGCGGTGGAGTTGGCCAGCAGTTGCAGGCCCACGTCCTGGGTGAGCTCGGTGGCCTGGATGCCGGAGCCGACCACGACCGCGACCAGCGCGGCAGTGCCGACCAGCTCGGCCGCGACCTTGCGGAACAGGGGGTCGGGGCCCAGGTCGGCGACGAGCGGCTCGGTCAGATCGGTGGGTCTGGCCTCGTCTATGGCACTCACGAAGAACACTCCAGGAAGGGCGGGAAGGATGGGTGCGGGGGTGACGCGGGCGGGTCAGGTGCAGGGGCGCTTGCGGGCGGCCTCGGCGGTGGCGCGGCCGGTCTCGGCCAGCGTTCCCAGGTGGGCGGCGACTGCTTCCAGGGCGGCGGGGCGGAGCTTGTAGTACAGGAAGCGTCCGCAGGGCTCGGTCTCCACCAGTCCGGCCTGCCTCAGCAGCCGCAGGTGGTTGGACAGGTTCGTCTGCTTGGCACCGGTCTCCTCGACCAGGTGGCACACGCACAGCGACTCGGCCGCCAGCAGCGTCACGATCTGCATCCGCAGCGGATCGGCGAGAACCCTCAACGCTTCAGTATCGACTGATATCACCATGGGCTGATACGTTACCGGTTGCGGGGCCGCCACGCGACCCCCGAGCGGCCACCGGTCCTGGTCGGTGGCGCCTTCCTGTGCTGGAGACACCCATGTCAGACACGCCGCTCCCGATCCTGCCCGACCCCAGACTCCTGTCCGGGGCAGCCCGCCTGGCCCTGCGCTACGGCGGTACCTTCGCCCCCGAGACCGTCCAGCAATTCCTGGTCGACTCCTACCAGCGCCTCGCCGAAGCCGCTGCGGTCCGCACCCACCTGGTGGTGCTGGCGGAACGGCTGGCCGACGAGCGCCTCGCCGCGCTGGCCCACACCCAGGACCTACCGGGCGGGATACCGCGGGTGCTGTTCGTGTGCACCGGCAACGCCGGACGCTCCCAGCTGGCCGCCGCCCTGCTCGCCCACGCCGCCAACGGACGCCTCCAGGTCTCCTCGGCCGGCACCCGGCCCGCCGGGGTCCTGGACGACTTCGTCACCGAGGTCCTGGCCGAGGTCGGCGCGAACCTTCCGGTCGAGTGTTCCCCAAGCCGCTGACCGAGGAGGTCGTGGCCGCCGCCGACATCGTGGTCACCATGGGCTGCGGCGACGCCTGCCCCATCCCGGCAGGCCGTCGCTACATGGACTGGCCCGTCCCCGACCCGCACGGCCAGACCCTCGATGCCGTCCGGCAGATCCGCGACGAGATCGCCCACCACGTCGCAGACCTGGTCGCCGAACTCGCCTCCGCCACTTCCTGAACTCCTCCGTCACCACCCGATCAGAAAGCACCCGTCTGCGATGACTGCCGCCCCCGCCGCCTCGGTCCTGTTCGTCTGCGTCCACAACGCCGGTCGCTCCCAGATGGCCGCCGGGTTCCTCACCCACCTCGCAGGCGACCGCGTCGAGGTCCGCTCCGCCGGGTCGGTCCCCGGTGACCAGGTCAACCCCTCCGCCGTCGCCGCGATGGCCGAGGTTGGTGTCGACATCTCCCACCAGACCCCCAAGGTGCTGACCACCGAGGCCGTCCAGGCATCGGACTACGTCATCACCATGGGCTGCGGCGACGCCTGCCCGATCTTCCCCGGCAAGAAGTACCTCAACTGGGAACTCGAAGACCCGGCCGGGCAGGGCGTGGAGGCCGTGCGCCCGATCCGCGACGAGATCAGGAAGCTGATCGAGGGCCTGGTCGCCGAGATCGACGCCAAGCAGCAGGAGAGCTGACCGCTATGACCGAGCCGATAGTGCACGAGGTCGTCGTGATCGGGTCCGGCCCCGCCGGATACACCGCCGCCCTCTACACCGCCCGCGCCGACCTGAAGCCCATTGTCTTCGGCAGCGCCATCTTCGTCGGCGGCGCGCTCACCACGACCACCGAGGTTGAGAACTTCCCCGGGTTCCCCGACGGCATCCAGGGCCCCGACCTCATGAACAACATGCGGGCCCAGGCCGAACGATTCGGCGCCGTGATGATCGACGACGACATCGTGGCCGTCGACCTCACGGGAGACATCAAGGAACTGACGGACACCGAGGGCGCCGTCCACCGGGCCAAGACCGTGATCGTGGCCACCGGCTCTGGCTACCGCAAGCTCGGCCTGCCCCGCGAGGACGAGCTCTCCGGACGCGGCGTGTCCTGGTGCGCTACCTGCGACGGGTTCTTCTTCCGCGGTAAGGACATCGTGGTCGTCGGCGGCGGCGACACCGCTCTGGAGGAAGCCACCTTCCTGACCCGCTTCGCCAACTCCGTCACCATCGTCCACCGCCGCGACACCCTGCGGGCCTCGAAGGTCATGCAGGCCCGCGCCCAGGCCGACCCGAAGATCAGCTTCGCCTGGAACAGTGAGATCACCGAGATCCAGGGCACCAACCGTGTCAGCGGCGTCGTCCTGCGCGACGCCCTCACCGGAACCTCCCGCGACCTGGCCGTCGAAGGCATGTTCATCGCTTTCGGCCACGACCCGCGCACCGAGTTGTTCACCGGGCAGCTCGGTCTCGACGACGCCGGTTACCTCAAGGTCGACGCCCCCTCCACCCGCACCAACCTCCCCGGCGTCTTCGGTGCCGGCGACGTCGTCGACCACACTTACCGCCAGGCCATCACCGCCGCCGCATCCGGCTGCCAAGCCGCCCTCGACGCCGAACGGCACCTCGCCACCCTCGCCCACGAGAGCGCGACCGCGAGTCTCACCACAGCCTGAACCTCCCAGGTTGTTGCGCCTTCGCCAGAGGATGACCTGCACGTTCGGGCCAGTGAGCCGGCAGCAGAGCACCTCCGTGAACATGACGCCGAGGAATACAGCACGCCCGGAATATCGCCCCTTCGCCACTCCAGGGGAGCGAAGTACCAACACCGAGAAGCGGCACCGACATGTCGGTGCCGCTTCTCGGCTGTTCAGCGGTCAACCGCGGATGTCGCCTTTGGGTAGTGCGCCTCGAAAGTCGCAGCCGGGGCACTGATCCTCGCCCTGGATGTGGCCCTCGTACCAGCCGTGGACGGCAGCGTGCAGGATCGCGTCCTGCACCGAGGCTTCGCCGCTTTGGACTGATGCGATGGCGTTGCCGACGATCACCCGGAGCGCGGCGTTGTCGGGCGAAGGGAATGGAGGGGACGGCATCGGAGAGTCAGACGTCATGAACGCAGAATAGGGGCGGGCATGACTGCTGGTCAGCCGGTCGGCTCGATCTCGTGGAGAGCGGTGCCGTGCAGGTCGCTGCGGAATCCTCGTCCGAGGGGCCGCCAGTTCCGGAAGGTGGCGGGCCTCCAGCGCGGCCGGTCCGGCACGGTGGTGTCGTCGGGTTCCGGCAGGGCGCCCCTGCTCTTGCGGCTGCGGGCGGCGCGGACGCTGATGCCCAGGTGAGCGGCGACCTCCGGATACCCCCAGAGTTGCTGGTCGTCTGCCATCGTGTCCTCCGTCGTTCGTCGGTGATGAGCGTACGCAACGCGCGGCTGGACATACGGCAAGGCCGCCCCATACCTGTTCGGCATGGGGCGGCCTTCTGCGGATTCGGTCAGACCTGGGCGAGGCGGTTCGACAGGTCGAGGGCGGCGGTCGCGACCGCGAGGGCGGCGCACAGGCCGAGGACCTCGTGGACGGTCGGTCGGATCAGGCGCGGCCAGTCGTCCGGGGCGGCGGGCCAGGAGGCGAGGTGCACCTCGGTGGTGGCCAGGCCCAGGTGGGCCGTGACGTCCCAGCCTGCGATGGGGGCTGGCTCCCAGTGCAGGCGGACGCGGCCGAGGGGGAGTCTGGGGGCGTCGGCGGCGAGCCAGGCGACGTCGAGCGGCCCGTCGGGCTGGGCGGAGACACGCTGGACCAGCGCGCCGCTCACGCCGTTCGGCATGGGCCGCAGGGCGAGCCCCAGCAGGGGAAGGAGGGGCGGGGGAAGGGGGTGCGGTGAGATGGGGCCTCCGGTGCTGGTCGGTGGGGTTGGGTCAGGCCCAGGCGAGGGCGTCGCTGACCTCCGCCGGGAGGTAGCCCTCTTGGCCGTCGTCGGCGATGAACGCCTTGCCGTCGCGGACGACGACCTCGGCTCCCACGTAGTGGGTGAAGGGGAAATCGGGGTTGATGGCGAGGCGGATCGGCAGGCTGGGGTCGAGGCTCTGGAGCTTGCTGAGCAGTTGGCCGACGGTCAGGTAGTGGGGAATGGGAACCTCCGGGAGTGGGATGACGGGCAGGGGTGATGGTGCGTCAGGATCCGTCGAGGCGGAGCAGGTCGCGAAGGGCCTTGAAGTCCTTGGGGTGGCTGGCGAGGTGTCGCTTGCGGGTCTCGTTGACGTAGCCCTTGCCGGGGTCGTTCATCTGCCAGCCGCCGCACGAGCAGATGGCCTGTGTGTACGCGCGGCCGGGGCAGTTGGGATGGAGCGGCTTTCCCGAGCTGGTGTGCCTGTGCTCGGCCGGGCAGAGACTTCCGTCGGCGTGGTGGTTGGTGAGCGGAGCCTTGTGGGACATGGCATCCCTTTCGGGAGGGCCCGGCGGCTGGCACGCCGCCGGGCCGGTCTGGTCAGGTCGGGTCGGGTGGAACAGGCCCGTGTCGTTGTGCGAGGTCCGGGTGACCATCCCGAGGTGCAGGAGGCGAGAGAGGGCGCAGACGGTGGAATGGGAACTCATGCCCAGCCGGTCCCGGATCTCGTCGGCCGTTGACGCGGCGTGGGCGTTCAGGTCGGCCATCGTTCGCAGCATGTGGACGTCGCCGACGGCGCGGTGGCCGTGCGCGACAGCAACGGTGACGCTGGCAGCAACGACGGCGAACGTCGAGGGAGTGATTCAGGCGAGAACGAGGGAGGCACCGGCCGATATCTGGGCGGCAGTATCGATGAGTTGGAGGTTGTGGATGTGCTTCAACTACGTGCCTTTCGTGGGGTTGGCTGCGAATCCGGGGTTCAGTGGCCAGGGCTGGCGATGATCGCGGCGAGGAATCCGGCGACGGCCTCGGAGGGGGTGTGGAGGCCGAACTCCTGGACCCACGGGTCGCCTTCGGTGGGCTGGACCCGGATCTGCCAGACGATGCCGCGCTTCCAGGCGTCGGAGTCTTCGGGGAGCCAGCCGACGTAGACGCGACCGTCCGGACTTGTGATGTGGACGTTCGCCTCCGGGGTGGCGAAGATCGCCCAGCCGAGGGCGATGAGGAGGTCGAGCACCGGGCCCGCGCAGTGGTCCGAGGAGAGCCAGGAGCGCTCCTCCACGGCGGGGCGGACGAGGGCGGGCAGGAGGGCGGCGGAGGTGTTCACGGTTGAACGTTCCCTTCGTTGACCTGCGGTTTTTCCCGACATCCGTACGTTGGCATGCAGTGTGCCGAAGTACGTAGTCGTTTCCCGGGAGAGGTCGTCTGCCGTGGGCGAACCGGCCGCCCGAGGTGCACGACCGGCAGCCCGGGAATGGATCAGCGGACGCGGTTGTCGTACAGGGGTTGCGGCGCTGGGTCGCACGGAGCCGGAGGGGGACCAGGCGTGGCGGAGTCGAGCAGACATTGGGACGGAGCCGGACTGGAGCGCAAGATCCGGGCGGCCGGGCGGCAGTGGACTGTCGGAGACATCGCGATGATCGCTGACGGGCAGTGGGCGGTCGGTGCCCACTCCGATGGACGGGATTACGAGGCGGCGGTGGTGGAGCGCCGGATCGCCGACGGGCGTCGCGTCGAGCTGACGCTGGAGGAGCTGGCCCGCGCGGTGGGCTCCCGAATCGGGGAGGCCCACCGCGACGAGGACCTCGCCTGACCGGTCAGCGGCCTGGCCCCAGTCCGACCCCGGACGGGCCGACAGCGGCTGACGGGGCGGGCTGGTCGGGTGCCTGGCCCAGGGCGCGCGGTGCGTGCCCGGAGCGGGCGACAGCGGCCTGGGCCAGCCGGACCGCCGGTGCCCGGTCGGCGGTCACGGTGGCTGCACGCGCTTCGATCACGTGGCCGATGGCCTGCAGGGCGGTACGGCTCTCGGCCTGGGCGACGCGAAGGTCCGCTGCTGAGCTGGTGATCCGCTCCAGGTCGTAGAAGGCCGGCACCTGACCGGGCCGCGTGAGGGCGTGCAGACGGTCCTGGTACACGGCGACGGCGTTGTCGGTGACGACCAGCGTCG
Source organism: Streptacidiphilus sp. PB12-B1b (assembly GCF_014084125.1). Taxonomy (NCBI): domain Bacteria; kingdom Bacillati; phylum Actinomycetota; class Actinomycetes; order Kitasatosporales; family Streptomycetaceae; genus Streptacidiphilus; species Streptacidiphilus sp. PB12-B1b. The sequence goes on from NZ_CP048405.1 coordinate 489,299, forward strand.
AGCGGATGTGCATGGCCGAGCGCAGGAGCGGGTCCTTCACGGGTCGTTGGACTGCGGCGGCCTCCAGAGTGGCGATCGGCTGGCCCCAGGCTTGCTCGATGAGCGCGTCGGCCTGTTCGAGTGCGGTGGACGTGGACACGGGCTCACTGCGAGCCTGACTCATCCCAGAGCTATGGGAGAGAAAGCCCAGGTCAGCGGCCTGTGTGATTTCGGGTGGGGATGGCAGAATCCGCAGTACGCCCGCATTGCGGAAGATAACGAGCGGGGTTTCGGCTCCGCTGGGCGCTTCGGTGACGAAGCGTTGTCTCCGTAGCTCAGGGGATAGAGCGTTCGCCTCCTAAGCGAAGGGTCGCAGGTTCGAATCCTGCCGGGGACACGCAACGAGGGGTCGCTCCGGTACCGCCGCGGCGACGCGTCGCCATAGATCCTTTTTTCCACGCCTGTGGACAACTCCTGTGGATACGAGGCTGCTTGTACCTTCATGGTCCCGGGCCTGGCGATGATCCTCGTCCAGGCGGCCCTGTTCCTCGCGGGCAGCCCGCCGTTGTGGGTCAAGAGCGCCGATGCCGGAGCCGGGGCAGCGTCGCGGCTGTCGCCATCCAGGCCGCCGCCTCGCTGGCCCCGGCGGGCTGGAAGCGGGCCGGAACCCAGCGCGCCGCCCGCGCCCGCTGGCGGCCTACGTGCTCGCGGCGCGCTCGCCGCAGCGCTGATCGGCCCCTGGATGGTCCTGGTCCTCCTCGCCGCCGGTGCCGCGGAGGCCGTCGTCCGCGCCCGCCACGTCGACCCGGGTCGGGGGTGGCGGATGGCCTGGCCGCTGCCGCAGGCCGCCGCGGCTCCCGCCCGGGCGGCCTGCTCGCCCTGGCCTGGGTGGCCTTCAAGGCTGTGCTCAGGTCCAGCCGGGCAGGCCCGTTGAGCCGTAGGCGGTGGGGTCGACCTGGGCCTCTCCGGCGGCGTCGGCGAATGCCTGGAGGGCTCGGACCATGGCGCTGCGGTGCTCGTGGGGCATGGTGGCGACGATGCGGGTGATCTCGGCCTGCCTGCGCTCGGTGACCGCGTGGACCACCCGGCGTCCCGGTTCGGTGGCGACCAGCCGCACCACCCGGCGGTCCTCGGGATCGGGGGTGCGCTCGACCATGCCGGCGGCGCTGAGGCGGTCCACCATCCGCATCGCGGTCGAGGGGTTGACCGCGAGCTGCTCCGCGAGGCGGGACAGGCTGGTGGCGCCGTTGGTGTCCAGGACGACGAGCATCCGGAACTGCGGCACGGTCAGCGTGTCCTCGACCGCGGCGAGCGAGCGGGCGCTGATCGCCACCAGCACACGGGAGGCGGTCAGCACCGAGGTGACCATCTCGTTGACGGTGGCGGGGTCCTGGGACGGCAGGGCATCGGGCATAGAGCAGTTCTACCTGCTCGGACCCGTGTTTGTGGAGTCGGACGCCACCCCCTTCCTTCCGTCCATGCAAACATTGCATACTGCAATCTTGATGGGGCTGTGAGAGTCGATCCCGCCTAAAGGACAAGGCCATGAAGTTACGGGCTGATCGGCTCTGTCAACAGGATGTCTATGCTGATGGTGGCCTTGTAGGTGCGTCGGTCGACGCGCAGGCTCTTGTACGCGTAGCGGGACAGGGGGCGTTTGACGGCCCGTGGGCTGACGCGCAGGCGACGGTCGGGCATCGGCTGGTCAAGGACGGCGCGGCCGATCGCGCCGACGACGTCGATGACGGTGTCGGCGATGACTCCCGCGGCTTGGACGACCTGGTCGCGGGCGGCCTGGAGGGCGATGCTGAAGCTGGCGCGGTCCGGGTCGGCCCCGGGCACGGAGGTGGCGTCGGCGATCGCGGTGCGGATCAGCTGGTGGGCAGCGAGGAGGGCGTAGACCTCCTGGGCGATGCCGGCCATGGTGCGGGCGCGCAGGACCCGGCGGCCGAGCATGGATTTCTTGATCGCGAAGAAGGTCGATTCCACTTCCCACCTCTCGTGATACAGCTTGACCAGCTCGAATGCCGGGTGGCTGCGGTGGTCGAGCAGGGTGGTGGCGAGCCGATAGACGCCGGTGGTGCGCCCGGCGGTGGTGGCGATGGTGATCTCGCATTCGATGATGCGGACCTCCAACGCGCCGATCCTGGAAAGGAACGAGCCGTCCTCGAAGCGGCGCAGGACCGGCGGCTTGCGGTTGGCTGAGAGCCGGGCCAAAAACGCCGCCCCGGTGTCGGCGACCGTGGCCAGGTAGGCATTGGAGGCAAAGCCCCGGTCCAGCAGTACGATCATCCCGGCGCGTAGGGAGCGGGACAGGCGCCTGCCGTGGGTGGTCTCGCCGAGGCTGCGGGGGCCGAAGACGGCGTCGATGACGGCGCGGGTGCCGCAGGCGACCAGGGCGACCAGGCAGATCTGCGGGTAGCCCGAGGTCGCGTACTGGTTGGTGACTTTGCCCAGCCGGGACTGGGTAGCCGGATCATCGGGAATGTCGAGGTAGGTGCCGTCGATCGCGACCACGAGTAGTCCCGCCCAGCGGGCCCCGGCGGTGCGGATGGTCGACGCCGGTCCGCGCAGTAGGTCGAACAGGGCTTGCATGGGGCGCACGCCGAGCCGGGCGCGGGCGTGCCACAACGCGGTGGCGGTGACCTTGGGGAGCGGCAGGCGGTCCAGGGCGGCGGTGAGTTTTGACCACACTCTCGGATAGCCGCACTCTTCGAACAATGCGGCGGCCAGCAGCAGGTAGACCACCACACGGGCCGGAAGCTTCCGCAGCCTGCGTTGGACCGCCCCGCTTTCGACGAGCGCGGCGTCGACCATCTCGAAGGGCACGAGCTGCGTCAACTCGCCCAGGTGGCCAGGGGCATAGAGACCTTCGGCTACCGCGATCTCGCGGGTGATGACAAAATGACCGGACAGCGGAGCTCCCGTGGTGAACGACTCGTCTTGGCGGACAAGCCGTTCTACCGGGGCTCCGCTTCTTGCGTCCGGTCGACCGCAGGACTCACAGCAGCCCTTGCCATCAGGCACAGCACCGTAACTTCATGGCCTTGGCCTAAAGGAGTCCGTGTGAGCAAGTCCTCCCTCAGCGCGCGTAGTGACGCGCGCCGTCGAATAGCGGCCCAGCGCGCGGCCGAGGCCCACCGTAGGCGCATGGTCACTATGGCCTCGGCGGCCGTGGCCGTGGTCGTACTGGCGGTGACTGGCCTGGTGGCGGCCCGCGCGACCCGCACCACTGCGGCCGCGACTCCACCCTCCTCGGCCGTCGCGGGGTCCGGCGCAGCGTCGGCCTCACTGCTGGCCCAGGTGACCGGTGTCAGCGCGACCACCTTGGACCGGATCGGCACCGGGCAGGTCGACCAGCCCCCGATCGCGATCAAGAACGCGCCCGCCCTGAGCACGGACGGAAAACCGGAAGTCCTCTACATCGGTGCCGAGTACTGCCCCTACTGCGCGGCGGAACGCTGGCCTATGGTCCTCGCGCTCTCGCGCTTCGGCACATTCCACAACCTCCAGCTCACCCACTCCGCCTCCGGCGACGTGGACCCGAACACCCCCACCTTCTCCTTCCACGGATCCACCTACACCAGCGCCTACCTGTCCTTCACCGGCGTGGAGACCAACACCAACCAGCCCCAGGGCAGCGGCTACGCGCCCCTGGACACCCCCACCGCCGCCGAGCAGCAGCTGCTGTCGACCTACGACGCGGCCCCGTATGTCTCGGCGTCCAGTGCGGGATCCATCCCGTTCGCCGACCTGGGCGGCAGGTTCCTGGTCTCCGGCGCCTCCTACTCCCCGCAGCTGCTCGCGGGCAAGAGCCAGCAGCAGGTCGCCGACACCCTGAACGACCCCGCCAGTCCGATCGCCCAGGCGGTCGACGGCACCGCCAACGCGCTGACCACGGCACTGTGCCAGCTCACCGGCGGCAAGCCCGCCAGTGTGTGCACCTCCACCGCCGCCACCGCCTTCGAGGGGAAGCTGGGATGAGCAACCCGACCACCCGCAACCCCGCGCCACCGGCACCCTCTGCCGACGGTGCGCCCCGGGTGCCCGCGGCTGTCCCCATGCTCGGGGTGGTCCTGGCGCTGGCAGGGTTGGCGATCGCCGCCTACCTGACCGTCGAGCACTACACCAGCCCCGCTCTGCTGGCCTGCCCCGAGAACGCGGTCATCAACTGCCGCAAGGTCACCAGCAGCCCCCAGTCGGCGATCGCCGGCGTCCCGGTGGTCTGGCTCGGCGTCGCCTACTTCGCCGCCATGACCGCCACCTGCGTGCCGGCCGCCTGGCGCAGCCGCCACCGCGCCCTGCGCACCGGGCGCATGCTGCTGGCCACGGCCGGGATCGCCACCGCCCTGTACCTGGTCTACGCCGAGCTGTTCGAGATCAACGCGATCTGCCTGTGGTGCACCGCCGTCCACGTCATCTCCGCGCTGCTCTTCGCCCTGACCGCCTTCGGCACCGCCCTCACCAGCAGGCCACCGACCCGGGCCGGCTGACGCGCCACCCTGCGGCACGCCAGGGCCACCGGGTGCGGGGGTCGTACCACCGGAGCCCGGTGCCGCCCGCGCGGTACGGGAGCTGCTGCACGCGGTGGCGGGGCGCGCGGTACCGCGCGTCCTCGATCCTGGGATATGTGATCCCTATCCAATCTTTGCATACTGCAATTAAGGGCTTATGATGGATCCCGGAGCCGGTACCGGCCCCAGCGTCCGACGGCCGCCCATGGCCGCCTCCACCGCCGGAGGTGCGTGCACGTGTTCCCGTCCACCACTCGAAATCGTGACACCCGGCCCCATGCGGGCCCCGTTGGCGAGGAAGTCGATCGCCATGCCCGCGCCCTGGTTCTGGGCGCGGTGAGCACCGGGGGCACGCCGGCCCTGGATATCGCATTGATCCGGGCACGTGCGGGCGATCCGGTCGTGGCCGCGATGACGGTCGGCGAACTCCTGCGCGCCCTGCCCGACGTGGGCTGGCTGACCGCCCGCGACATGCTCCGGCGCGCCGGCATAGGCGACGACACCCGCGTGGGCGACCTCAGTGCCGCCCAGCGCGGCGGACTCGCCCAGGTCCTGTCCCGGGTCGGAGACGCACACAGCAGGGGTCTGCCGCTGTGAGCGTCCCGCCCGCGCCGCCGGTTCCCTCCCAGCCCGCGACCACCGACGAAGGACTCGTGTCCACCAGCCCCAGCACCATCACCGCGCTCCTGCGCGACGCACTCAACCAGGGTGAACGCCTGCGCCTGACCAACTACCTGCACCCCGACGTGCACTGGCACAACCCCCACGGGCAGGGAGCCGACTACCACGGGCGTACCCAGGTCCTGGTGTGCTACGCCCGCCTGCACGCCCAGGGGACCCGCACCGCCGTCGAGGAGACCTTCACCTACCCCCAGGCCGTCGTCCTGGGCCTGCGTGCCCACCCTGCCCCGGACGCAGAGCCGACGCCGACCGTCGAGGGCCTGCTGCTCTACCAGGTCTTCCACATCGCCGACGGGCTGATCACCCACATCGACGGATTCAGCGACCGCTACACCGCACTGGACGCCGCCTACGCCGACTTCACCCGCCCCCCGCACCGTCAGCGCCCGCGCGAGGGCGACCGGTGACCGGCCCGGCCCGCAGGCGGCTGCGGCGGATCCACCCACGCGCCGCACAGGAGGCGGAGGTGCCCGGATGGCTGCGCCGGTGATCGTGGTGGGTCTCGACGGCTCGCCCAGCAGTTGGGATGCCTACTGCTGGGCGTTGGGGCAGGCAGCACGTTCCAGGGGGCGCCTCGTCGCGGTCTTCGTGACGCCGGCCGTCAACCCGGTCGCGGTCGCCTCCCTTGCGGGGCAGATCGACTACGGCACGCTCCAGGAGGCCGAGGACGAGGTGGCGCGGACGCTGCGGGCCGGGGCCGAGCAGCGCGCGGACGACCTCGGCGTACCCGTCGCCTTCGTCCAACAACTCGGCGGGGTTTCACGTGTCCTGGCCGGACAGGCCCGGGCCGTGAGGGCCGACCTTCTCGTCGTGGGCCGATCCACCAAGATCCGGCACCGCCTCGCCGGAGCGCTGGGCCGACGACTCGCCCTGCGCCACGACACCCCCATCGTGGTCATCGTCCCCTGAGCGCACGCAACCGCCGACACGGGGACGCTGCCGGCCGCGACGGGCAGGCGGTGCGGTCAGCCGGACACCTCGGCCGTCAGGTGGACCAGGCCGCCGACCCCGAACTCCAGCAGCAGCGACACGGTGCTGCCTCCGGACAGTCGCCGGGGGTCGGGCAGCGTCACCCGCGGCCCGCCCTTGCCGCCGAAAACCGTCGTCGAGCCGGGGTCCAGCTCGATCCCGGCAGGCGACAGCGAACCGTCGTCGCGGCTGTCGCCGGTCAGCGTGCCCTGCACACCACCCGGCGCCTCCACCATGGCCAGCTGCTCCGGAATGGAACTGGCGTTGCGGACCGTCATGCGCAATGCCCCGGTGGCGGGATCGACCACCGCTCCCGTGATCTCCAGCACCACGCCGGATCCTCGTACGGTCAGCCGCCCGGGGGTGGACGCCGCCGTGGCGGGCGCACTCGTGGCCCCCGCGGCAGGGGTTGCCGCGGTGGTCGACGGCGCTGCCGCAGTGGCGCCCGCCCCGTGTGCTCCGCATCCCGTGGCCAGCGCGCCCACGAGGACAGCGGACACAACGGCGGTGCGCAAGAAGCCCGGGTACTCGCGATTCGACATCATCTTTGCATTATGCAATGTCTGTCTTCGTGGCCTTCCACCGCCCCACTGCCCCCTGTCCCCGCCCTGTCTCGGACCGGGTTGCCATGTGAGTACCCGTCATCCGGTTTGTGAGCCAGCCGGAATGCCGTCGCCGGGCCGGTCGGGAGCAGCGTCCCGGGCCGGTCCGCTTGTGCGGCAAGGGGCGGCCGGCGGTGACCCACGTCGGGGCAGAGGCAGAGGCAGGGTCAGGTCGCGGCGGCGGGCGGCAGTGCGTCTCGCAGCGCCGAATCGCGGCTGGTGTGAGTGCGGATACGGGTGATCCGGCTATGCCGGAGGTGAAACACCGCGTAGCGGAGCTGTGGAGCGCGGCCGCTCTGGGGCGTCGGCTGCACGAGTCCCAGGGTGACGGCACCCGGGCGGACCACGGCCTCCTCGGGATGGGCGCGCAGACCCTGCTCGTGCAGGCGGCCGAGCCAGACGAGGGCCTGCGCGCGGCTGCACGGGTGCTCGGGCCCCTGGGGGACGGCTTGCAGTGAGACCGAAGGCGTCAGCAAGTCCAACTCAAGCAGCGGCGTCAGCAGTCCGGTCGCCAAAGCAGCACGTAGGTGCGCACAGATCGACAAGGAACCGGCGGGCACGGCGACACTCCAGGGGCGGGACAGGCAGGCGCCCGGGGCACCGGGCCCGATGCAAGGGAACTGCTCCGCTGCGGCGAGCACACAGAAAGCGACAAGGGCAGCAGCCGGATCCCTGTCTCCACCATGCTACGAGCAATCCATTGCATGATGCAAAGGCAGGTGGTCGGCGTCGCGTGTGGACGCACCGTGCCCGGGGTCACCGCGCCCCGCCCGCAGGGCCGCATCAGCCCTGCGGAACAACCGTGGGGCGCGTTCACCCCTCGGTTGCCCTGGTCTGGCCCCGGTTTGGCCGGGGCCAGACGTCGGTCAGACCGACGCGACGGCGGTCTGCGGTTGGGTGGGCCGGTGGTGCAGGGAGGCCAGGACGGACTGGTGGGTGATCCATCCGGCGAGGGTGGTGCGGTCGGTGTCCAGGACGGGCAGGCCGGCTCCGTTGCCGCCGACCAGGGAGTCCAGGGCGTCGGAGAGGTCGGTTTCGGTGGTGACGGTGCTCGGCAGGTGGGTGATGGTGGAGACGGTAGCGGCGTCGTGGGTGCCGTCGGCCAGGGTCTCGGCGGCGGTGCGGGCCGTGGCCGTACCCAGGTAGCGGCCCTCGGCGGTGACCACCGGCAAGACGCCGTGCGGTGAGGCGGCCAGGACGTCGGCCGCCCGGGCGAGCGTCATCGTCGCGGGCAGGGCCTGCGGGACGGGTTCCATGACCGCGCCGACCTTGATCCCGGCGAAGTGCGCGCCCGGGGCCTTCTCGTCGAGGTCGATGCCGCGCCGGCGCAGCTTCAGGCTGTAGATGGTGTCGCGGGTCAGCGCCCGGGAGACGCCGGTGGCCAGCACGATCGCGGTCATCAGCGGCAGGATGATGCTGTACTCGCCGGTGAGTTCGAACAGGATGATCACGGCGGTGATCGGTGCTCGCGCGGATCCGGCGAAGACCGCGCCCATGCCGATCAGCCCGTAGGCGCCGACCGGCCCGGCGACGCCGGGGACCAGGTCGTGCGCGGCTGCTCCGAAGGCGGAGCCGAGCATCGCGCCCATGAACAGCGAGGGCGCGAACACGCCGCCGGAGCCGCCGATCCCGATGGTCAGACTGGTCGCCACGATCTTCCCGAGCAGCAGGACGATCAGGAACCCGATCACGTACTTGCCCCCGACCGCGTTCTCCAGGACCGGGTAGCCCACCCCGTACATCTCGGGCAGGAGCAGCAGCAGGAGTCCCAGCAGCAGGCCGCCGATGGCGGGGCGGGCCCATTCGGGTCCGCGCCAGGCGGCGTCGCACAGGTCCTCGATCCGGTAGAGGACCTTGGTGAAGCCGACGCCGAGGGCCCCGGCGAGCAGGCCCAGTAGGGCGAACAGCAGGTACTGGCTGAGGTGCTGGACCTGAAAGGCAGGCAGGTGCAGGAAGGGGTTGTTGCCCAGGCACGCCCGCCCGATGACGGAGGCGGTCACGGAGGCCAGGACCACCATGCCGAAGGACTCGGCGGTGAAGTCCCGCAGGATCAGCTCCATCGCGAAGAACACCCCGGCCAGGGGGGCGTTGAAGGTGGCGGCGATGCCGCCGGCCGCGCCGCAGGCGACCAGGACCTTGAGCCGGTCCTCAGCCACCTTGACCCAGCCCCCGAGGCTGGAGCCGAGCGCGGAGCCGATCTGCACGATCGGGCCCTCGCGGCCGACCGAGCCGCCGCCGCCGATGCACAGCGCCGAGGCGAGGGACTTGACCAGGGCGACCTGCGGGGCGATCTTCCCGCCGCGCCGGGCCACCGCGAACATCACCTCGGGCACGCCATGGCCGCGTGCCTCACGGGCGTACCGCTGCACGAGAGGGCCGTAGACGAGTCCGGCCAGTACCGGGGCGAGCAGGACGAAGAAGCGCCCCAGCCACGGGACGTACGGGTTGGCGGCGTGCCCGGCGGCCGAGTAGTCCTCGTGCCCGGACAGCAGCAGGGTGAAGCCCTTGATCATCCATCGGAACGCGACCGCTCCCAGCCCGGCGCCCGCCCCCACCAGCAGGGCCAGGACCAGCAGGCCGCCCTTGGACTCGCGCAGCGCGGTCAGAGCGGCCGACAGGCCACGGGGCACGCGTGCGGCGGACGGGGGGGCGGGTATGGGTACGGCGGAGGTGGTTCCGGGGCTAGTCACCTTTGCATTATGCAAATAGATCGGGGTGTCGATGCAAGCCCCGCTCACCAGATGAGACCCTGCTCACCATGGGTACGCGTGCCCGGAGTCCGAATGAGAGCCCTGGTGTTCTCGATGGTCTGCGTCACGCTGTCCGCCGCCGGTCACACGATGGCGTCGGGTGTCCGCGTACAGCCGTGGGTGCTGCTCGCGAGTGGGGCCGGGGTCACAGTGATGGTGGCGCCGTCGGCCGGAGGCTAGATGATCGATTCCAAGGGGTCGGAGGGGATCAGCCACTTGGGTTGATCTGCAGCCGGAACGTCAGACCGACACTGATGGGTGCCACCATCCAGCGCAGCGCAGCGCACCGGTCGGTAGGTGGTGTGCGATGCGGGGCCCGGATTTGTTGTGCCGGCAGACATGCTCGTGCCGAGTTTGCGGTGTTCGTCAGCTGTTCAGTGCGCGTCCTCCGTCTACGAGGACACGCTGACCGGTGACGAAGCCCGCGCCTGGAGAGGCCAGGAAGCTGACCGCGTGGGCGATGTCCTCGGGTGTGCCCATCCTGCCCGCGGGCACTGAGGCCAGGTAGGCGTCCTTGTCCTGCGTTGTGACGTCAGCATGGCGCTCGACGGGGATGAACCCGGGTGCAACCGTGTTCACCGTGATGCCGAAGGGAGCGAGTTCGCGGGCCCAGCTGCGGGTGAGGCCGATCTGGGCGTTCTTGGCGGTGGCGTAGGCGGATCTGCCGACAGGTGGCCGGTCGACGACTTCGGAATCGATCGACACGATCCGGCCGTGCCGCCGCGCCCGCATCCCCGGGATGACTTCGCGTCCAAGCAGTACCGGGCTCCTGACGAAGAAGTCCAGCTGATCCAGGTGCTGCTGCCAGGCCACCTCGCCCAGCGGGGCCTCGGGCTGTGGTCCGGTCGCGTTCAGTACCAGCACCTGGACCGGGCCGAGCTCGCTTGTGATCGCGGCCACCAGCGCAGTGACCTGGCGCTCGTCGGTCACGTCGAAGCAGAAGGTGCCGGCGACCCCGCCCTCGCTGCGAATGGTGTCCGCAACCTGCCGAACCTGTCTGTCGTGCGGTGGGCTGGGCAGCCCGTTGACAGCGACCGCGTACCCGTCCCTGGCAAGTCGTCGGGCGATGGCGCGGCCCAGTCCTCGTGAACTGCCTGTCACGAGTGCGACCGGCAGCGCGCCGTCGCGGATCACCTCATCACGATTGCCCACCGGGTCATCCTGCCCCTGTCCACGCCCGGCGAATCGCCGGGCGCCGCGAAGCTCAGGCGATCCGGTGGCCGACAGCAGAGCGGCCCGGACCCGGGGGCTTTGCCCTTGACCGAGGACACCCTGATCATTGGATCGTGAAGATCCATAGGACAGGAGTTCCCGTTGGGAACGTCGAAGTACTCGCCTGAGTTTCGGGCCGATGCCGTCGCGCTGTACCGGGCCAGCCCCGGGCGTACGTATGCCGCGGTGGCCAGGGACCTGGGAGTGAACCACGAGACGCTGCGCGTGTGGGTGCGTGAGGCCGAGCAGGCCGCCGTGCCCGGCGCCGCGGAGGCGAGCGCCTTGGAGAGGGAGAACAGGCAGCTCAAGGCCCGGGTGAAGGAACTCGAGCTGGAACGGGAGATCCTGCACCGGGCAGCGAAGTATTTTGCGGGCGAGACGAACTGGTGAGCCGCTTCACGTTCGTTGCCGACCACCACAGCGCCTACGGCGTGAAGCGGCTGTGCAGGCTCCTGCACGTCTCCCGTTCCGGGTACTACCGCTGGCTGCGGGCCGCCCCGGCCCGCGCCGAGCGCGAGCACGCCGACCTGGCACTGACGGTTCGCATCGCCGAGATTCACCAGGAGTCCGACAGCACCTACGGCAGTCCCCGGATCACCGCCGAACTGCGCGAGGAGGGCCGGCCAGTGAACCACAAGCGCGTCGCACGGCTGATGCGCCACAGCGGGATCGTCGGGATCCATCTGCGGAAGAAGGTCCGCACGACCGTCCCCGCACCCGACGCGGTCCCGGTGCCGGACCTGCTCCAGCGCGACTTCACCGCGTCGGGACCGAACCAGAGATACGTCGGAGACATCACGTATCTCCCCGTCGGCGAGGGCCGCTTCCTCTACCTATAAGTTACGTGGAATCACGCTGACGGATGGATCTGCCGTCTGGGGCGGCACGGCGGGCCTGCTGTCGCGTTGAGCATGTTCGTGACGGTGTTGTCGGAGAAGTGGCCGGTCTTGGACCGGCATGCGCGGGCGGCCGAGTGGCTGCAGATCTGGTCGGACCTGGGCCGGGCGCCCCGGACGATCGATGCGTACGCCCGTGGTCTGGGCGAGTTCCTGCTGGCGTGCGAGCGGGACGGGAACGATCCGGAGAGAGTCAATCGGAGCCATATCGCTGCTTTTGTACGGGAGTTGAGGACCAGGCCAAGTCGCGGCGGATCGAATGTCCTGGCCCTGGACTCGGGGGCGGGTCTGTCCAATGCCACTTTGCAGCAGCGGCTGGTGCCGGTGAGGCTGTTCTTCGACTTCCTGGTCGAGGAAGGGGTGCGCGAGTCGAATCCGGTGGGCCGTGGCCGCTACACACCGGGGCGGGCAGGCGGCACCGGGGTCGCGCGGGGGCTGGTGCCGCGCATGGTCAAGCTGCCGTGGATCCCGGCCGAGGCCGAGTGGCTGCAGGTCCTGGACGTCTTCCGGGCCGAGCCGATCCGCAACCGGCTGATGCTGGCGGTGGCCTACGATGCGGCGCTTCGGCGGGAGGAGCTGTGCTCGCTGCGGACGGACGACATCGATCCGGCCCACCGCATGCTGCGGGTGCGGGCGGAGACCACCAAGACCCGCCAGGAGCGGATGGTGCCCTATTCGGCGTCCACCGGGGTGTTGCTGGGCGAGTACCTGCGCCACCGTGCCACGCTGTCGCGGGCCCGGGGACCGCTGTTCCTCTCGGAGTCGCGCCGCAATGCGGCACAGCCGCTGACCTTGTGGACCTGGTCGAAGGTCGTGCGCCGGATCGCGCTGGACGCCGAGGTGCCGCGCTTTTCCACCCACACCACCCGGCATCTGTGCCTGACGGACCTGGCCCGGATGGGCTGGGAACTGCACGCGATCGCGACCTTCGCCGGACACCGCAGCCCCGAGTCGACCCTGCGCTACATCCATCTGTCCGGCCGTGAACTGTCGGCTCGGCTGAACGCCTCGATGTCGCATCTGCACGCCTGGCGAATCGAGATGCTCACCGGCACGGAGAGGAACGCGAGGTGACCCTGCCGAAGATCGGCCCGCTTGCCGCCGGCCCGGTCGCCGCAGACGGCCGGCCGCAGTTGTTCGCCCTGGACCGTTTCGACCAGCGCCCGGGGCTGCTGGACCAGGAGGCTGCCGCCCTGGCAGCGCTGGACCTGCGGGCCCTGCGTCGTCAGCGGGCCCACGGCGGCATCCCGCGACGGACCGCTGTGCACTGGAGAGCACTGACCCGCCTGGTCGACCCCCTCGACCAGGCCCTTCACGCCCTGCACCACGACGATGAGGTCAATCTTCGCCGGGCCGGGGCACAGGCTGCGGCCGTCGTCTTGGCCAACTGCCGTGCAATGAACCGCTCGTGGTGGGGCTGGACACCCTGGGACTGGGCACGGTTGTGCTCCACCGGCAGCACCGCGTTCCGCACAGCACAGGAACTCCCGACAGACACTGCGACCCGCCCGTTCCTGATCTCCCTGGGCTATCTCCTCGGCGGCTTCACCGATTTCCAGCACCTGGGCCACTTCAACCGGCTCCACCTGGCCCAGCTCCTCTTCGGCCCCGAAGCCATCGAGGCGGCGATGGGCGAGGTCGCCGTGGTCGCGGACCGCTGGGGATACCGCAGCCACAATCGTGACGACGGCCGCTACCGGCTGCCCGGGGTCCTGGCCCAGGCCCTGCTGATCAACCGCAGCCCTCGCCTGGAGGACCTGACCACCGAGGTGTTCGCCCGCCTGCAGGCGCACCCGGCCACCGGCACCCGGTATGCGTCCGGGTTCTTTGCCCTGCAGAAGATCCTGGCCGACCTGGGGCACTGCCATGCCCCCGTCCGCCCCGGCTTCAACCACGCCCCGACCCTGGCCGGGGTCCCCGAGCCGTGGTCGGGCTATCTGCAGCGTTGGTACGACACCTCCGTCCTGACCGCGAACGTCCGCAACAACATCCGCACGAACATGGCCAAGGCCGGCCGCTGGCTGGCCGCCGAGCATCCCGAGGCCGTCGATCCGGCCCACTGGACCCGGGCGACCTGCGCGGACTGGGTCGCCGCGGTCGACAGGATGGCCGTCGGCGACTACGTCCAGCGCAGTGACCACCTCCACGACCGCCTCGGCGATCCGATCGCCCCGCGCACCAAGGCCCACATCCTCATGGGCACCCGCACATTCCTGCGTGACCTGCAGGAATGGGAATGGATGCCCCGCCGGTTCGACACCGCCCGGGCACTGGCGGTGCCCCGCACCATCGCCGCGCTGATCGCCACCGATCCCCGCGTCATCGCCGACGAGATCTGGGCCAAGCTGTTGTGGGCCGGGCTCAACCTCCAGGCCCCGGACCTGCCGGGCACCTCCGCCGGCAGCTACTACCCCCTCGAATTGATCCGCTCGCTCGCACTGACCTGGCTGTTCTCCGGTCTGAGGAGCGATGAGATCTCCCGGTTGCGGGTCGGCTGCGTCCGCTGGCAGCACGAGGGACAGCCCATCGACGGTGCCTCCCGCGAGGTCCTGGCCGACCAGGCCGTCTGCCTGCTCGACGTCCCGGTCAACAAGACCAACACCGCTTTCACCAAGCCCGTCGACCCGATCGTCGGCCAGGCCATCGAAGCCTGGCAGGCCCTGCGGCCCGCCCAGCCGAAGCGCCTCGATGCCAAGACCAGCGAACACGTCGACCTGCTCTTCTCCATCCGAGCCCACCCGGTCGCGAAGAACTACATCAACCGCACCCTGATCCCCTCGCTCTGCGAGAAGGCCGGAGTGCCCACCGCCGACGTCCGCGGCAACATCACCAGCCACCGGGCCCGATCCACCATCGCCAGCCAGCTCTACAACGCCAAGGAGCCGATGACCCTCTTCGAGCTGCAGGCATGGCTCGGCCACCGCAGCCCGGTCAGCACCCAGCACTACGCGAAGATCACCCCGAACACGCTGACCAGGGCCTACACCGAAGCCGGGTACTTCTCCCGCAACCTGCGGACCATCGAGGTCCTGGTCGACCGCGACGCCGTCGCCTCCGGCGCCGCCGCGGGCGGGGTGCCCTGGCAGCACTACGACCTCGGCCACGGCTACTGCACCTACAGCTTCTTCGAGCAGTGCCAGCACCGCATGGCCTGCGCACGCTGTGACTTCTACACCCCCAAGGACTCCACCCAGGCCCAACTCCTGGAAGCCAAGGCCAACCTGCAGCGGATGCTCGTCTCTATCCCGCTGACCGACGACGAACGCGCCGCCGTCGACGACGGACAGGCCGCTCTGGACGCACTCCTCGACCGCCTCGCCGAGACCCCTACCCCCGCCGGCCCCAGCCCTCTCGAGCTGAACCGACCGACCGCCTCCCGACTGCTACCCATCATCGAAGTCCGACAAGGCACCCAACGATGAAACCACAGGTCACAGATTCCACAGAATGGCAACGGTGTTGGACCTCTACTCCAAGCGCCTGGTGGGATGGTCGATCGCCGACCACATGCGCACCGGGCTGATAGCCGACGCCCTGCGGGCCGCCGCCGGCACCCGCGGCGGTGATCTGCGCGGAGCGATTTTCCACAGCGACAACGGGGCCCAATACGTCTCCAAGGAGTTCGCCGCCCTGTGCGGCGAGTTCGGCGTGGTCCGATCACGCGGGGCCGTCGGCACCAGCGCGGACAACGCCGCCGCGGAGTCGTTCAACGCCAGCCTGAAACGCGAGACCCTTAAAGGCGCCAAACGCTGGCCCGGTGCCCGCGCCGCCCGCCTGGACGTGTTCCGCTGGCTGACCCGCTACAACACCCGGCGACGGCACTCCGCCCTTGGCCAGCAGAGCCCGGTCACCTACGAACAACGATCAACTACGCTGACCCTCGCCGCATGACGCCCGGTGTCCTCGAGCAAGGGTGAAGCCCCCGTGGTGAAGTGAAGCCGGCCGGCCCGAACCGCTGTCGAGCCGATGATCAGCCGCACAGGTCGGTGGAATCGTAGGCGGTCAGTGATCGCAGGACGGGCTGGCTGGTGTGCTGGTTGTGCCAGACGGCGGCGGTCAGCGCGAGGATCCGCTGGAGCACGCGGACGATCACGCCGCCGGGGTTTCGGCCGCGATGCCGTTCGAGGTCGAGCTGGCCCTTGAAGGTCTCGTTGACTGTGGACTCCCTCGTCTCATGCGCGCAGGCCTTGGAATCGATCATCTCGCGCTCGCTCGTCGCGATCCCCGGCTCCCTGCTCGGCACCGCTTTGGGCCTGCATGTGCCCTTCTGCCTCGGGCAGTTGAAGGCATCACCCGTATCGGCGGCCAGCCGCGCCGCAATGGGCTCATTGGCTGCGCGACCGCTGTGCGGCCTCGATCAGACGAAGCTGTCCCCGGCTGCGCTGGGGACACCTCGTCCGGGCCTTCGGCCTTGATCCCTCCTCCCTGTCCGCGGGCAATCAGCTCATCCAGGAATCCGCGGACCACGTCGGCGGACGACATTGCTGGTGACCGGCGCCGCTCACCTCTCTCCGGTCTCCGGTCGTCAGCCGACAGCAGTCTCCGGTTGTGCGGTGTCCGCGGTCGAGGCGTCCGGGATGGCCTTGACCGAGTCGAGCAGCAGCTGGGCCACGTCGACCACCCGCAGGGTCTCCTTCGCGGCGCCCTCGCTCTTCTTGCCGTTGGCCGAGTCGGAGAGCATCACCAGGCAGAACGGGCAGGCGGTGGAGATGATGTCGGGGTTGAGCGACAGCGCCTCGTCCACGCGCTCGGTGTTGATCCGCTTGCCGATCCGCTCCTCCATCCACATCCGCGCTCCGCCGGCGCCGCAGCAGAAGCCGCGCTCCTTGTGGCGGTGCATCTCCTCGTTGCGCAGTCCGGGGACGGCGGCGATGATCTCGCGCGGCGGGGTGTAGACCTTGTTGTGCCGACCCAGGTAGCAGGGGTCGTGGTAGGTGATCAGGCCCTCGACCGGGTTGACCGGCACCAGCCTGCCCTCGTCCACCAGGTGTTGCAGCAGCTGGGTGTGGTGGATCACCTCGAAGTGACCGCCGAGCTGCGGGTACTCGTTGGCGATGGTGTTGAAGCAGTGCGGGCAGGTGGCGACGATCCGCTTGACCGGGGCGTCCTCCAGCACCGTGTTCAGGGTCTCGACGTTCTGCGCGCCGAGCATCTGGAACAGGAACTCGTTGCCCAGGCGGCGGGCGGAGTCGCCGGTGCAGGACTCCTCCTTGCCGAGGATCGCGAACTTCACTCCGGCGGTGTGCAGCAGCTCGGCGAAGGCCTTGGTGGTCTTCTTCGCCCGGTCCTCCAGCGCGCCGGCGCAGCCGACCCAGTACAGGTACTCGACCTCGGCCGGTTCGATGTCCTCGCCGATGACCGGGACCTCGATGCCGGTCTCCTTCTTCAGCTCCTTGACCCAGTCCAGCCGGGCCTTGGTGGCCATGCCCCACGGGTTGCCCTTGTTCTCCAGGTTCTTCAGCATCGTCCCGGCCTCGGTCGGGAACGAGGACTCGATCATCACCTGGTAGCGGCGCATGTCGACGATGTGGTCGATGTGCTCGATGTCCACCGGGCACTGCTCGACGCAGGCGCCGCAGGTGGTGCAGGACCACAGCACGTCCGGGTCGATGACGCCGTTCTCTTCGGCGGTGCCGATCAGCGGGCGCTCGGCCTCGGCCAGCGCCGCCGCCGGGACGCCGGCCAGCTGCTCGGCGGTGGCCTTCTCGTTGCCCTCGGCGTCCTTGCCGCCGCCCGCCAGCAGGTAGGGGGCCTTGGCGTAGGCGTGCTCCCGCAGGTTCATGATCAGCAGCTTGGGGGAGAGCGGCTTGCCGGTGTTCCAGGCGGGGCACTGCGACTGGCAGCGTCCGCACTCGGTGCAGGTGGAGAAGTCCAGCAGGCCCTTCCAGGAGAACTCCTCGACCTGGGAGACCCCGAAGACCGCGTCGTCGGCCGGGTCCTCGAAGTCGATCGGCTGGCCGCCGGAGGTCATCGGCCGCAGTGCGCCGAGGGCGACGCCGCCGTCCTGCTCGCGCTTGAAGAAGATGTTGAAGAA
Source organism: Streptacidiphilus sp. PB12-B1b (assembly GCF_014084125.1). Lineage (NCBI taxonomy): Bacteria > Bacillati > Actinomycetota > Actinomycetes > Kitasatosporales > Streptomycetaceae > Streptacidiphilus > Streptacidiphilus sp. PB12-B1b. The sequence goes on from NZ_CP048405.1 coordinate 506,936, forward strand.
GGCCAGGAAGCGGTGCCAGGCCACGCCCATCGAGGGGTTGAGGCCGATGGTGATCGCCCAGGTGAAGGAGATCGTGATCTTCAGCATCGCGAACAGCCAGATCAGGTTGTGAAGCGCCTGCGTGCTCAGCCCTGTGAAGGCGAGGACCAGTGGGTAGCTGGCCGCGTAGGCCGGCCCGTAGCCGGTGACACCTTCCTGTGCGCCCTCCAGGCCGCCGAGCACCAGGATGCAGATGCCAATGCTCAGGACGACGTACTCGACGAAGAACGCGTGCCAGGCGATGGAGCCGGCGAAGCGGCTCTTGCGCCCGGCCCGCCCGGGCAGCGACAGCAGCCGGACCACGATCAGCACCAGGATGCCGAGCGTCGTCAGCAGCCCGACAGCCTGCTCGAAAAGCTCGTACGGCCACCAGTGCCCGATGATCGGCAGCGCGAAGCTCGCGTCGAAGAGCTGCCCGAACGCCGTGACCAGGGTCAGGATCAGGCAGAAGAAGCCGGTGGCGACGAACCAGTGGGCCACGCCGACGACGCCCCAGGTGGTCATCCGGGTGTGGCCGAAGAACTCCTTGGCGACGGTCTTCACGCGCTCCACGGGGTTCCCGGTGCGGGCTCCGGCCGGTTCGTCGGCGCCGAGTTTGACGAAGGTGTAGATGTACAGGGCGGCGCGCGCTGCGAGCGCGGTTCCGACCAGTGTCGTGACCAGTGAGATCACGATTGCGGCGAGCTGCATCGGCGCTTTTCCCTCGGGTTGCGGGCGGATGGTGCACACGGCGCGTGACGCTTCGGTCCCGGGCGCGTCCTGACGGCCGCCAATAATACTGGCTGGTAACTTGACTTGGTGGGGGGTGCCGCCACTGCCCCGACGAAGGCCATGCGGACGGCGAAGACGCCCTCCGTCGGAGTGGGGGCGTCAGGGGCCGCGGCGTGCCTGCTCCTTGGCTCCGGCCACGGGGATGATCTCGGCGAAGGGGATGAAGTCGTGGCCGACGCGGTAGTAGTCGTCCGGGCTCGCGTCGGTCGTGATGCCGCACAGGCCCATGAGTCGACGGGCGGCGCGCGGGTGCTCCTGCGCGTAGCGGGCCATGGCCTGGCCTGACTCCGGCGGGGCCAGGGCCAGGGCCGTGGCCGGGGTGCGCCGCCGCCCGATCTGCAGGGTCACCCGGGGGCTGTCGCAGATGTTGCGGTACCACTGCGAGGTGGGGCCGAAGCCTGAGGCCACGACGCACTGTCCAGTCGCCGGGTCGCGGTCCACGACCTCCAGGACGACCTGCCGCGGCTGTCCGCTGATCCGGCCGGTATGGCCGAGCAGACAGAACCGGCCGCCCAGGACCCAACCCAGGTGCCAGCGGTACAACTGCACCGGGGCGCGGAACAGGTGACGGCGCCACCCTGTCGGAGGCGGTACGTTCTTGGCTTTGCTCGCCATCGGACTCCCTTGGACGCCGAGGATGCTTGGGCCCGGTGACGCGCCTGCGCGGGCGGGCGGCACCCCGGTGGCACGGGCCGACCGACCCCCATCTATTGTTGCACCATGCAAAGGGATCGGGGAGGGCGACCGCTGGACCGGTCGCTTCCTGGGCCTGTGGGCGGCGTGCGGGGACGGCGGGCGCGATGAGCGTGGCGGCGCGCGCCGGCGTGGACATGAGGCTGCTGAGGGCTGTGACGTTCTCCGGGGTCTGTGTCACGTTGTCCGCTGCCGGGCATGAGGTGGCCTCGGGTGCCCCGATACCGCTGTGGGCTCTGGCGATCGGCTTGGCCGGCGTGCTGGCGCTGGTGGTACCGCTGGCCGGGCGCGAGCGCTCGCTGCCGCAGATCGCCACTGCCCTGCTGGGCGGGGAGTTGGGCCTGCACCTGGTGTTCTGTCTGGGGCAGGTGCAGTCCGTCACCCAGTCCGACGGCGCTGTGGCACTGAACACGGCGGCCGGACGGCTGCTGTGCAACCTCGATCTGGCCCACCTGAGCCAAGCCGATCTGGCCCGGATCGTTCACGCCTCCGGTCTGGGCCAGGCCCAACTGTCCGGCGGCATGCCCGGTATGGGCGGCAGCACAGCGGGGGCGGCGCACGCGATGGGGGTGGGCATGATGCTCACCCCGGCGATGTTCGGTGCGCACTTGGCCGCCGCCCTGCTCATGGGCTGGCTGCTGCGCTGCGGAGAGTCCGCGCTGTGGCGCATTGTCCGGCTCGCCCGCTACGGGGCCGAGCAGGTGACCGCGTTGCTGCCGCTGGCCGGTGTGCTGGCGGCACTCCACGCGCTGGCGCGGATGACCAGGCTGCTGGGCCTTGAGCAAGGGCTCGCCCGGCGGTGGAACCGCGCCGACTGGGCGCCCCGGCGGCTGCCGTCACCGGGTCTGCACTACAGCGTCATCCGCCGTGGTCCACCGGTAGGGATGTGCGTGACGCTCTGAGCGTCGCCTGCCCGTGCCCGCCGTGAACCAGGGCCCGCCGCAGCGGCGACCGGTCGGCACGCCTCCTTCGCCGGCTCTTGCCGCGTCGCGCCGCGTGTCACCCCGCTCTGCCGCAGTGCGGCACCCCGGGCCGCGAAGTCGCCCGCGGGTCGGCAGCTGCCTTCGACCGCCCGAACCCACACGCAGTAGTCCCGCCACGCCGCGCATCCGCAGGTTGCCGCGGCGCGGTGGAGCACACTCGAAACCGGAGCTCTCCATGCGTATCCCCCTGCCACGGGCACGCCGTCTGGCCGCTGTTGCGGCCCTGTCCTCCATGGCGGCCCTCACCCTGACCGCCTGCGGTTCCTCCCCGACCGGCCCGGCTGCCGTCGTGGACTCCGCACCGTCCACCGCTGCCGACGGCGCGATCCCGCTGTCCCCGGCGTTCGCCAAGCCGAGCCTGGTCCTGACCGACCAGCACGGCCAGCCCTACAACCTCGACCGGGAGACCGCGGGCAAGCCGCTGCTGCTGTACTTCGGCTACACCCACTGCCCCGACATCTGCCCCACCACCATGGCCGACCTGGCCGTCGCCGAGCAGTCGCTGCCCAAGGCGGAGCGGCAGGAGCTGCAGGTGGTGTTCGTCAGCACCGACCCCGTGCGTGACACCCCGCAGCGGCTCGCCCAGTGGCTGGACGCCTTCAACCCCGCGTTCATCGGCCTGACCGGGGACTTCGCCACGATCCAGACCGCCGCCCGCAGCGTCGGGGTCGCCGTCTCGCCGCCGGTCAAGAACGCCGACGGGAGCTACACCGTCACGCACGGGGCCGAGGTGCTGGTGTTCTCCCCGAAGGACGACAAGGCCCACCTGCTGTTCCCCTCCGGGGTCTCCGCCCAGCAGTACGCCGCCGCGCTGCCCACGCTCATCAAGGGAGGCACCCTGTGAACCGCCCGACCCTGACCACCGTTGTTCTGGGCGCGCTGCTGACGGCCGCCGCACTGGCCGGGTGCTCCGGTTCGCCGTCGGCCCACCAGGGTTCGGCCGCACCGCGGTTGAAGATCAGCGGTGCGTATGTGACCCAGCCCCCGATGTCGGACATGACCGCCGGCTACTTCACCCTGACCAACACCGGCGCCGCCCCCGACAAGCTCACCGGGGTGACCAGCAGCTTCGCCTCCGATATATCCATGAACACCACGAACGCCACGGGCCAGATGCTGGCCGCCGCCTCGTTCACCGTCCCCGCCCACGGAACGCTGGTGTTCCGCACCGGCGCCGACCATCTGATGATCATGGGCATGCGGCACAAGCCCGTGGTCGGCGAAACCGTCCCGCTGGAGCTGCACTTCACCACCAGCGCCCCGATCACCGTCCAGGTGCCGGTCGAACCGCTCACCTACCAGCCCGCCAACTGACCCACGGCGCAGCCGCGACCCGGTCGGCCCGGCCCGGACCCTGTCCTGGCCGGGCCGACCGGGCACCCCATCACCCTCCATCCAGACAGGGGACATCACGATGAGCAGCCATGAGATCTCCCGGCGGAAGCTGCTGGGTACCGCCGGGCTGGCGGGCGCTGCGGGCCTGGCCGTCGGCGGCGGCACGGGTACCGCGGTCGCCCGGGCCGTCGGCGACCACCCCACGCCGCTGACCGCGGTCGGCACCGACGCCGTCCCGTTCCACGGCACCCACCAGGCCGGAATCACCACCACGCTGCAGACGATCGGCCACCTGGCCGCCTTCGACCTGGACCCCGCCTCGGGGCGCACCGAAGCCGCCGCGCTCCTGTGCCGCTGGAGCACAGCGGCCGAGGCGATGACCGCCGGACGCCCGCCCGCCGACGACGACCAGATCGCGCTGGACGCCGGACCCTGCTCGCTGACGGTCACCTTCGGCTTCGGCGCCTCCTTCTTCCCCAAGACCGGCCTGTCCGACCGGGCTCCGGCCGCCCTGGTCCCGATGCCGCCCTTCCCCTCCGACGCGCTGGAACCCGCCCAGAGCAACGGCGACCTGTGGATCCAGATCGGCGCCAACGACCCCCTGGTCGCCTTCCACGCCCTGCGCACCCTGCAGACCCAGGCCCAGGGCACGGCCTCCCTGCGCTGGCAGATGAACGGCTTCAACCGCACCCCCGGCGCCACCGCCCGCCCGATGACGGTCCGCAACCTCATGGGCCAGATCGACGGCACCGACAACCCCCAGTCCACCGACAAGGACTACGACTCCCTGGTCTTCGCCCCGGCCGCCACCGGCCCCGGCGCCTGGATGAACGGCGGCTCCTACGCCGTCGTCCGCCGCATCCGCATGCTCCTGGACCCCTGGCAGAACCTCGACACCGCACAGCAGGATCAGGTCATCGGCCGACGCAAGGACAACGGCGCACCCCTGTCCGGAGGCACCCAGACCACCCCGATCGACCTCGACAAGGTCAACGCCGACGGCTCCCTCGCCATCGCCCCCGACGCCCACATCCGGGTCGCCGCCGCCCAGTCCAACGGCGGCGCCGCCATGCTGCGCCGCGGCTTCTCTTACCACGACGGCTACGACTCCGACGGCACCCCCGACGCCGGACTGCTCTTCATCGCCTGGCAGGCCGACCCCTCCACCGGCTTCATCCAGGTCCAGCGCAAACTCGACGGCGCCGACCAACTCACCCGCTTCATCCGCCACGAGTCCAGCGCCGTCTTCGCCGTCCCCGGCGGGGCGCCCCCGGGAGGCTACGTCGGCCAGGACCTGTTCGAGGGCTGACACCGCACCCCCACCCGCCCCCTCCATCAGCAGGAAAGAAGACACCCATGGCCCTCCCGGCCGGATCCGCCCTCAGCCTCGCGATGCCGCCCATGCCCGGCATGCGGATGCCCTCGACCATGAGCGGACCGATGTGGATGCCCGATGCGCCCCCCACACTCGCCCGGCTGCTGGCCTGGCACCCGCAGCCGGTCCCGGTCGAACCCGTGGCCTGCGCACTGCTGCTGGCGGCGTACGCGCTGGCGGTGGTCCGGCTGCGCCGCCGCGGCGACCGCTGGCCGATCGGCAGGTGCGTGGCCTGGCTGCTGGGAGTGGCCAGCATCTCGGCTGTGACCTGCACCGGGGTCGGCGGCTACGGCATGGAACTGTTCAGCGTCCACATGGTCCAGCACATGGTCCTGTCCATGCTCTCGCCGATCCTGCTCCTGCTGGGCGCGCCGGTCACCCTCGCGCTGCGGACCCTGCCGTCGGCGCGGCGCGGGCGCAGGGGCCCGCGCGAGCTGCTGGTGCGGTTCCTGGGCAGCCGGGTGGCCCGGGTGGTCTCCTCGCCGCTGTTCAGCCTGCCGCTGTTCATCGCCAGCCTGTACGGGCTGTACTTCACCCCGCTGTTCGACTGGCTGATGCGCAGCTGGTGGGGGCACGAGTTCATGCTGGTGCACTTCCTGGCGGTGGGGATGCTGTTCTTCTGGCCGGTCATGGGCATCGACCCGGCACCGCACCGGCCAGGCCACCTGATCCGGATGCTGGAGCTGTTCCTCGGCATGCCCTTCCACGCCTTCTTCGGCATCGACGTGATGATGTCAAGCGGCCTGATCACCACCTACTACGCCCACCCGCCGGCCGCCTGGCACTACGACGTCCTGGCCGACCAGAAGACCGGCGGCGGCATCGCCTGGGCCTTCAGCGAGATCCCCACCCTGCTGGTGCTGCTCGCGCTGCTCGCCCAGTGGTCCGCCAGCGAGGCCCGCACCGCCCGGCGCTCGGACCGGCGTGCCGAACGCGACCAGGACGCCGAACTGAGCGCCTACAACGCCTACCTGGACCGCCTCGCCCACCAGGGACAACCGCCCGCAGCCTGACCGGCGCCCCGGCTGGCCGGGGACCCGGGTCCCGCTCCTTGTCTGAGCCGTTCTCGGCCGGATCAGACCGACACCGGCAACGGCTGCTCGGCCAGCTGCTCAGTGCCGCGCCGCAGATCGTCCAGGAACAGCTGGGCCAGTTCGCCGCTGAATCCGTGCCGCACGACGACCCGCAGCACGGCCAGTTCCTCCCGGTTCTTCGGGAAGGTGTAGGCGGGGACCTGCCAGCCTCGTTCCCGCAGCGCGCGCGAGACCTCGAAGACGGTGAACCCCTCGGTGTCAGCGTCCAGATGGAAGGCCAGGACCGGCAGTTGTGCTCCGTCGCCCAGGAGGTTCGGCCGCCCACACGGCTCACCAGCTGCCCGACGCCGCTGCTGCCACCGGGTCTTGAGAGCCAGCCCGGCCAGCATGGTGGCCTCGCTGGAACCGGTGGTGGAGCAGCCGACAGTGCAGCCCGGGTCCGGCGCGCGCCACAACCGCGCGATCATCCGCACGCAGCGCTCCTCCATGGCCGCGGTCTGCGGGTACTCCTCGCGGTCCACAGCGTTCTTCGCCAGCGACCCGTTCATCAGCGCCTGGGCCTGGGGCTCCATCCAACTGGTCGCGAAGGTAGCCAGGTTCAGCCGCGCGTTGCCGTCCAGCATCAGCTCGTCGTGCACCAGCCGGTACGCGGCCTCGGGCTCCATCTCCTCGGCCGCCAACTCGGTACGCCCCGGACGCAGCACCTCCTGGCGTCCCGGGACGGTCGGCTGATGGTCGTCGCAGGTGCAGCTGGGAGGGCAGACGGCATGTCGCAGCGCCATGTGCGGGTCCTTCCTGAAAGAGCGGAACCCTGCGGTGCAGGGGGACAGGCAAGGACGCTACGCCGCGGTTCGTACGCACTCAGACAGATTTGATCTGGTTTACAGGCTTATTGCCGAGTAAAGGGCGCGGCTTTCCCTGGCGTACGCCCCTCGGGGGAGTCCTGCGGTGCCCGACGTCCTGTCATGCGCGCCGCTGGAGCTCTTGTTCTCCTTCCGCGACGGGCGCGTCGCCGGTTGGGTGGGGCACGAGGACGTCGACGCGGTCCCCGGGGATGAGGGTGGTACCGGGTTTGATGTCGCCCAGTTGGTGGTCACGGATGAGGGCGACGGGCAGGTGCCCGGGCGGCCAGTGCACATCGGCGACTTTGCGTCCGGCTGCGGCCGAGTCGTGGGCGACGGTGAACTCGACGACCTGGTAGCCCGCCAGTTGGGTGCGCGGGTCGTGGTCGGCCTGGTCAGGGTGCGGGGTGGCCCATTCGGCTGAGAGGTGTCCGGCTTCGATGCCGGCGGTGGCGGTGGCGATCTGGGCTGCGATCGCGCGCAGCAGGTGCTGGTCGGTGAGCCAGCCCTGCAGGTGCTGTCCGTCGGTGGATATGACGGGCAGTCCGTCGTGCCCGTAGAGCACGAGCTGTCTCAGCGACTGCTCCAGGCTCTCGTTGGCGAACACGACCTGGGGCGTGCGCGTGCGGGTGACCGGACCGAGAAGGGCGGTCAGGGCCGGACCGCCGCTACCGTTGCCGTCGGCACGGGCTGCGGTGTTCAGCGGTTTCAGGAAGGGGTGCATCGCGTCGGCTGCGGTCAGGCCCAGGAAGACCTGTCCGGGTGTCTGGCGTTCGATGTCGGTGCCGCGGCGCAGCAGCTTGGTGGTGTAGATGGTGCCGTAGCTCAGGGTCCGGGAGATCGTCGAGGCGATGGACACCGCCAGCATGACGGGAAGGGCGAGGGTGAAGTCGCCGGTCATCTCCACCACGCTGGCCAGCGAGGTCAGCGGTGCGCGGGTGGCGGCGGCGAAGACCGCGCCCATGCCGACCACCGCGTACAGGGCGGGCTGTCCCGCAGCCGGGCCCAGCAGGTGGTCGGCCGTCTCGCCGAAGGCCATGCCGGAGGTGGCACCGATGAACAGCGACGGGGCGAACACCCCGCCGGAACCGCCGATGCCGATGGTCAGGCTGGTCGCGACGATCTTCCCCGCGGCCAGCAGGACCAGGAACCAGATCGCGTAGTCGTGGTCCACGGCCTTGTACATGACCTGGTAGCCCACCCCGTACATCTGCGGCAGGGCCAGCAGCAACAGGCCCAGGGCAATGCCGCCGACGGCCGGGCGGGCCCATTCGGGGCGGCCTCCCCACAGCCGGTCGCAGATGTCCTCGGTCTTGTACAGGACGGTCTTGAACGCCAGCCCGATGAGCGCGGCCAGCACCGCGAGCAGGGCCACCAGCAGGTAGTTGTAGGTGTGGTGCAGGGCGATCCCGCTCGGCAGCCCGGAGAAGAAGGGGGCGCTGCCGAAGACGGCACGGCCGATGACGTCGGCGACCATCGAGGACAGCATGACCGTGAAGACCGCCTCGGCGGAGATCGACCCCAGGATCAGTTCCGCCCCGAAGAACACCCCGGTGATGGGCGCGTTGAAGGTCGCCGAGATCGCCCCGCCGGCTCCGCACGCGACCAGGATCCGCAGCCGCTGCTCCGGCATGCGCACCCACTGGCCGAGGCTGGAGGCCATGGCCGAGCCGATCTGCACGATCGGCCCCTCGCGGCCCACCGACCCTCCGACGCCGATGCACAGCGCGGAGGCGAGTGCTTTGACCAGGCTGACCTGCGGCCGGATCCGGCCGCCGTTCTCCGCGACCGCGATCATCACCTCGGGCACGCCGTGTCCGCGCGCCTCGGGCGCGAACCGGTTGATCAGCGGCCCGTACAGCAGCCCGCCGACCACCGGGACGACCACGAAGAACCCCAGCCCCAAGAACTCCAGGTGGGTGCTGTCGACCCGCCCCTGCTGGCCGAACTGCGTGTGTCCGGTGGCCAGCCAGGTGAACCCGTAGATCAGATAGCGGAACACCACCGCGCCCAGACCCGCCCCGGCGCCGATGACGACCGCGACGAAGAGCAGACCGAGCCGGGTTCCCCGCAGCCAGCCCGCCGCACGCCTGGTCACTATGGACAGCGCCGAGCCGGCTTCGAGGTCCTGTGTCGTCGTCGAGGAGGTACCGGACTGCTCTTGGGTTGCCACTCGCCATTCACCTCCAGCACGCAGACTTGCTCTTCGAGGGGAGTGCGGCACCGACCAGGGTGGGGGAGCAGCGGATACGACGCCCCGACGGGCACGTGCCCGGCCTGTTGGCGGTCCTGATGCACTGGGTGCCCGACATCGTCGGCTGTGGTCGGTGGGGCCCAGAAGCGCCAGGCCCATTGCATCAACATACTATTGCATTATGCAAAATAATACAGGCCGCCCACTACTGGACTCCTCAGCTATCCTCTGTTAAGGCCCGATCGGCAGCCCCCCGGTGGGCGGTGTCGGGTGCGCAAGGGCGGCCCCGCCAGTGCCCTGCGGCGTGGCGGGCGCCCGCTGGCGATTTCCTTTGCCTAGTGCAATGATGATGGCGGTCGGCCGGGCTGCGCCCCAGTCTCCGTGGAATGCCGCCGCTGCGGCCGAGGGCTGCCCGCGGTCTCCGGGGGCCTGGACAGTGTCGGAGCGCGACCGACGCCCACGCGGTGCCGGCCGCGGGCACGGGAGGGTGCATGGGCCTGTCGGAGGATGACCGCCGTGCTCTGCGGGACATCGAGCAGGGACTGGACACGCAGGATCCGCACCTGGCGTTCCTGCTCTCCTCGCTCGGCCGGGAACGGCCCCTGTGTACCCTGATCCGTGTCCTGCTGCCCAGCCCACGCGTCTGGTGGTTGGCAGCCACAACGCTCCTCAGCATCACGCTGCTGGCAGCGTCCACGAGCACGCGGAACTGGTACCTGGCCATCGCCGGCGCTGCCGCGGCTGCGCTCGGAATACTCCCGGAGGTCCGACTGCCAAGGCGCTGGACCGGCAACCGCCGGAGCCGGTGACCGCTGGCGGACAGGCATGCCCCCAGCCGCTCGCATCGGCCGGTCGCCCTTCGCATGTCCCACAGCCGAGTCTGACTGACCAGCAGAACCTGCCCGCCCGGCGGCCTGCTCGGGTAAGTGCACAAGGCAACGTGCGGCGACGCCGCCAGCGCCGGTGGGTTCCACCAGTAGCCCGTGCCACGGGGAAGCGTGCTTGGATGACAGGGCTTCCAACGGACCGGGGTGGCTTCTCAGCCCCGGGGCGGCCCTGGCCGGGCCGGACGGCGGGGGACGCCCCCAGCGGGCGTCGGACGCCGGGCGTGCGGGATCACCATCCCGGGCCCGCGCCCGGGTCATGCATCCGCCACACCGAGGAGCTGGACCCACCCATGTCCGACAACGTGCTCGCGCAGAACCAGTACGGCAAGGCCGAGAACCGCATCGTCACCGTCACCCGCTCCGGCAACGAGGGCGCCTGGCACCAGGTCAGGGACCTGAACGTCTCCGTCGCCCTGCGCGGCGAGTTCGACGAGGTCCACTTCAGCGGCGACAACGGCAACTGCCTGCCCACCGACACCACCAAGAACACCGTGTACGCCCTGGCGAAGGAGCACGGCATCGCCTCGCCCGAGGCATTCGGCCTGCACCTGGCCCGCCACTTCGTCCAGTCCCAGCCGGTGATCCACCAGGCCCGGATCCGGATCGAGGAGTTCGCCTGGGAGCGCATCGTCACCCCCGCCAAGCAGCGCCACTCCTTCGCCCGCAAGGGGCAGGAGGTCCGCACCGCCGAAGTCCTCTACACCGGCGCAACCGACACCTTCCAGGTGGTCTCCGGCCTGAAGGACCTCGCCGTCCTCAACTCCACCGGGTCGGAGTTCCACGGCTACATCAAGGACCGCTACACCACCCTCAAAGAGGCATACGACCGAGTCCTGGCGACCAGGGTCACCGCCCGCTGGGCCCACGCCCGCACCGGGACGTACGGCGACGACGCGTTCGACTGGGACCGCTCCTACCGCGAGGCCCGCCGCCATCTCCTCGAAGCCTTCGCCGAGACCTACAGCTACTCGCTCCAGCAGAGCCTGTACGCCATGGCCAACCGGGTCCTGGACAACCGCCGCGAAATCGACGAGGTCCGGCTCAGCCTGCCCAACAGCCACCACTTCCTGGTCGACCTGGAGCCGTTCAGGCTGACCAACGACAACCAGGTCTACTACGCGGCGGACCGGCCCTACGGCCTGATCGAGGGCACCGTCCACCGACCCGGCGTCACCCCGGTCATCCCCACCGACGACTGAGACCACCGGACGGCACGGCTCGCCACGCGGGCCGCAGCGGTGTGCTGGATCAGGTTGTAGGCGAGCAGGGGCAGCAGCACGGCCGGCCGGTCGGCGAACCAGGCACTGGCGAGCACCGAGGCCCCCATGCTGCTGTCCATGCCCGCCGCGATCCGTTGCGCCAGCGGCGCGGCCGAGGCGGTGGTGCAGGGGGTCCGCAGGTGCCCGATCAGGAGGCCGCATCCGCATGTCGTCACCGCCGCAAGCCCCGCCAGGGCCAGGGCCTGCAGATCGGTTCGCGAGAGCGCCTGGCCGAAGGCAACCGAGGCGTTGCCGTAGCACAGCAGGTGGACCGAGATGCCGCGTGCGCGTTTGACTGGGACAAGGACTTTGACGACGTGGCCCTCGTGGGCGAAGCGCCGCAAGGCCAGGGCCGATGTGCAGGGCAGGATCACTACGCCCAGCAGGAACAGACAGCCCGCACTGTCTGCGGTGTGGTGCAGCCGCGTACCCAGGTGAGCATGGGTCAGCACGGCGGCGCAGCGCAGACCCAAGGGGATGGTCACCGGGCTGAGCAGCATCGACGCGAGCACGACGGCCTTGGCTGGATCGGCTCTGACCGTCTTGCCGCCCGTGGCGGTGCCACTGGAGAGCTGGACGGACAGGACCAGAGCGCAGCCGATCCAGACGCTGGTGGTCTGCTGCGTCCCGTCCCATCCCGTCACCATGGCGGCCAGGGCAGGCATCAGCAGCATGGGCAGAGCAGACGTCAGCGCAAAGCCAGCTGCCGGCATGCGGCGCCTGCCTGCGGCAGATCCACCACTCCAGGGCCGGCCGTCCAGCGCGGCACTGAACAGCGTCACCGCCAACAGCACCGCCGACAGCCGAACGCAGAATCCGTCGCAGTTGAGACGGGCATGTCGCAGGACCAGGCCCGGACGAGGCAACACCAGGGCCACGAGATAGCAGGCTACGATCGGCGCGGGCATCCGCAGCCCGCCCCGCCCCCTTTCCGCTGCCCCTGGGAGCCGCTGCTCCACCGCAGTCCCTCGTACGGGGCCACTGCGGCCGCCGAATCTCAGCAGCACGGACCGTGCGTCACTTCTCGACTACTCATGGTTTCCAATCCTGCGTTCAAGCACCCCTCCCGGCAACTCGACTCGACGGTCAGCCCGGCCAGTGCGGAGCCACTTCTGGGCGGATCCGGCAATGGCGACTCACTCCCGCCTACCCCGGCCGGGTCGGGAATGGTCGACCGCCTCAGCGCGGTACGGTCGAGCGCACCGCCGACCCCGAGGACCGGGGCGGTCCGGCTGGTGGCCACCGAGGCCGGGCGCCGGGTAGTGCACAAGGTGACCGAGCGCCGCCAGACCGAGATCACCAAGGTCGTCGCCGCCATGCCGCCCGAGCACCGGGGTGCGATGGTCCAGGCAATGCAGGCGTTCGCCGACGCCGCTGGCGAGGCCCAGATCAACCCCACCGCCTACGCCGGACTCGCCCTGCCCGGCTGGGCGTGACCACTCCGTGCCCCGCGAGCGCTCCTGAATGGTGTTAAAAGATTGATAAAGTGGTTGCTGGTGTGCCGGGAAGTCTGGTCGGCGCGGGGGACGGCCTGACGCGTTGTGCGCGGGCGCCCCCGGTAGCGGACATAGGTGTCGACACATGCACGCGGTAGCTCTCGTCCTGTTCCTGGTGGTGCTGGGCACGACCGTGGCCACCGGGGCCCAGCGCTGGCGCGTCCCCGCTCCCTCGCTGCTGGTCCTGGCCGGAGTGGCGGTGGCCCTGATACCCGGCACCCCGGCCCTGCACATCGCCCCGCAGACCATCGGCCTGGTCGTACTCCCGCCGCTGCTCTACGCCTCGGCCGAGGAACTGTCCCTGCGCGACCTGCGCACGGTGTGGCGGCCGGTCACCGTGCTGGCGGTCGGCCTGGTCCTGGCCTCGGCCGCCGCTGTCGGCGTGCTGGCGAAGGTGCTGACCCCGCTCAGCGCCTCGATGGCGTTCGTCCTGGGTGCGGTCCTGGCCAGCACCGACCCGGTCGCGGTGACCGCCCTGGGGCGTAGGCTCTCCCTGCCGGGCCGGGTGCAGGTGCTGGTGCAGGCCGAGAGCCTGTTCAACGACGCCACCTCGCTGGTGCTGTTCAAGGTCGCCCTCAGCTTCGCCGTGGCGTCGGGCACTGTGGGGTGGCAGGGCGCGGGCGGCGAGTTCCTGCTGCTGGCCGGCGGCGGATGCGCCATCGGCGCCGCGATTGCCGGGGTGGTGGTGCTGGTGCGCCGCCGCACCACCGACCCGGTCCTGGAGACCGTGATCGCCCTGATCACCCCCTACGGCGCCTACGTCGCAGCCGAGAGCGTCCACGCCTCCGGCGTCACCGCGGTGGTGGTCGCCGGGGTGCTGCTGGGCCGCTCCGGCCACCGGCTCACCGACGCCCGCATCCGCCTGCAACTGGGCGCCGTGTACTCGGTGGTGGTCTTCGGCCTGGAGAGCGTGGTGTTCAGCATCGTCGGCCTGGAACTGCCCGCCCTGGTCCGCGAACTGCCCGGTGCCAGTGGCCTGTGGCCGCTGCAGGCCGCAGCGATCGCCGCCGTGCTGATCGCCCTGCGCAGCGCCTGGATGCTGCCGCTGTCGGCGGCCGTCAAACCCGGCCAGGGACCCTCCCTGCGCGTGGCGGGGGTCTTGACCTGGGCCGGAACCCGTGGCGTCATGCCCCTGGCCGCCGCCCTGTCGATCCCGCTGGTCGCCGACGACGGCCGCCCGCTGCCCGGCCGCCCACTGGTCCTGGTCCTGACCACCGCCGTGGTGGTCTTCACCCTGGTGGTCCAGGGCCTGAGCCTGGCCGGGGTGGTCAAACGCTCCGGCCTGGCGGTCGAACCCGAGCACACCGCGCGCGAGCAGGCCCGCACCCGCGACCGCCTGGCCCGCACCGGCCTGGAGTACCTGGACCAGCTCACCGATCTGGAATCGGTGCCCCAGGCCGCCGTCAGCCGCGTCCGCACCGCCCTGACCGCCCGCCTGGACCATGATCAGGACACCCCCGCCGACGCGGTTCCCGACAGCGCCGAGCAGCTGGCCGCCTACCGCGGCCTGCGTCGCGAGGTCATCGCCCTCCAGGTCGACGAACTGCGCCGCCTGTACGAGGAGCACCAGGTCAGCGACACCACCCGCCGCAACCTCCAGCACGACCTGGACCTGGAGGACGCCGCCATGGGCGGCACCTGAAACAGGGCTTCCACCATGCCAGCCGTCAGGATCGGCCGTGTGCTGGATCCTGGCACCGAGGCTGTGTCGCTCCGGCGCCACTCCCGCCGCGACCGCACGTAGTAGAAAGGGAGGATGGGAAGACAGGCAGTGGCCGTGCTCTGCGTGCTCGCGATGGTAGCCGTCGTGGTCGGCGTGGATGTTCTGTTCTTCAGGCATCGGTTCTGGGAGCGGTTGATGGTGAACGTCGGCATCGTCCTGGTGTTCGCCGCGTTCTACTTGAGGTTCCTCAAGCGCTCGTGAGCCCTGCCTCCGCAATGCGGTTCACCAGGTGGCGGGTGATCACGCCGGACCTGTGGGTGGCCTGGACTCGCAAGACATCGGTCGCAGGGCTCGCGGACCTCAACTCGGACCGACGCCCTGACCTGTGCTGCTGTCGGCCGGGATCGCAGGTCTGCCCTGGAGCGATACGCGCCGGAGCCGGCCGGGTCAGTGCAGGGTCCTGCTCATGCCGGTCTGGCGCAGGGCGTACTCCGGCTGCCCGGACGCCCCCAGCAGGCGCAGCGCGTCCAGGGCCCCCGCCTCGCGCACATGGTCCAGGAGCACCCACACCGCATCGCGGCTCAGATACGTGACCGCAGTGAGGTCCACCTCCATCGTGCGGTAACCCTGCGCCCGCAGCTCGTCCATGGTCTCCTGCAACCGGGCCGATGCGTGCTCCTCCACACCGCCGCGCAGCACAATCCGGGCTGTGTCACCGTGGCGGGACGCCGTGCGCACCGACGGCCCGTGGCGGACCCGGTCCCACCACATCAGGCACCCGCTCCCTGGTCCGGGCAGCGCGGCTCAGCCATCACCGCCGTTTCTTCCCGGAGGAGCGAGCCCCGGCCGGTGCTCCAGGCCGCGCCGGGGCTTGCCGGGGCGGGGGTCGGCACGGCGTCCGCGGGCAGGGCGTCGGCAAGGGTCTCGAAAGAGGGGAAGGCACCGTCCAGGCCCCAGATCCCGAAGACCCGCCTTGCCCCGGTACCGACAGCGGGCAGGACCAGGTGCACCGCACCGCGTTGCCCGAGCATGGCGCGCCGCAGTCCGAGCAGCAGACTTGCTCCGGAGGAGTCGCAGAACGTCAGCGCTCGCAGATCCACCACCATCCGGCGGCAGCCGTCGTCGACCGGGGCGTGCAGCGCCTGCCGGACCTCTGCGGTCGACTCCACATCCAGTTCGCCGCTGACGCGCACCCACTGCCAGCCCTGCACCGCGCCGGAACCGACCTGTGCTCGGGACACACCGCTCCCTTCCAGCGTCCAACGCGGACATATCGGCGACCTGCCCCGCGCTGGAGTCGCGACCGCATCGACGCCAGCCGGGCCGAGAGATCGGCAAGGGGGTGGCGCGGATGCGGCCGTACCCAATCACCTTGCATTATGCAATGGAATCGGGGTGCGTGCCAGCGCCCGCCGCCTTCCACCGTCACCGGGGTACAGGCGGCGCGTCGAGCGGATGGTGCAGACGCGGCGTCAAGGAACGGATAAGGTCCCAGCCTGGTGTGCCGGGAAGTCTGGTCGGCGATACAGGCAGTCATGCCCGCAGCGGACCAGGAAGGCCCACGCCCATGAGTCCCGACCACCAGCATCCCGCAGTCCCTGGCGGTACCCGTGGCTGGCTGCACACCCGGCCGGTGCTGCTGGTCGCGTTCGCGTTCGCCGTGATGGCCGACCCGGTGTCCTCGGTCGCCTACGCCATCGAGGCCGCCCTGCGGGCCCTGCATGGGGACCTGGACCTGCTGCTGCCCACCATGGGCCTGGTCGTCGCCCTGATCGGGCTGGTCATCGTCAACTACCACCAGCTGGTCGCCCGCTACCCGGGCGGCGGCGGGGCCGCGGCGGCCGCCGGCGAGGCGTTCGGGGAAGCCTGGGCGTTCGTGCCGATCGGCGCACTGATCGTCGACTTCGTCCTGACCATCGCCATCAGCTCGGCCGCCGGAGCCTCCGCGATCATCGCCTACCTGCCCGCCGCCGCACCCTGGCGCATCCCCCTGGCCCTGGCTCTGACCGCCGCCGTGGCCGGGCTGACCTGGTTCGGACACCTGGGACGCGCGGTGTTCGCGGCCATGACCCTGGCCTTCATCGCCGTCACCACCCTGGTCCTGATCGACGGCCTAAACGCCCCCGTCCACCCCAGCGGCACCACCACCCACACCCCCGGACACTGGGCGCCGCTTGCCGTCGCCCTGGCCTTCCCCGTCGCCATGGCCCTGGCCACCGGCGTCGAAGCCCCCTCCTCCGCCATCGCCCAACTGGGACAGCTCGACGACAAGGGCCGCCGCCGCTTCGGCCGCACCACCCTGTGGCTCACCCTGGTGATCGTCGGCACCATCACTCTGGGAATGACCGCCGAAGCCGTCCATCTGCGCATCGGCATCCCCGCCCCCGACAGCACCCAGATCGCCGACCTCGCCCAACGCGCCGCCCCCAAAGCCCTCTACGCAATCTTCCAACTCGCCACCGCACTGCTGCTGCTGTCCGCCGCGTCCTCCTCCTTCCAAGCCGGACCCGGCCTACTCAAAGCCCTCGCCCGCCACCACGACCAAGACGGAGACACCGGCATCCTGCCCACCCCCTGGGGCACCACCAACCGCCACCACACCCCCTACTGGGGCGTCCTGGCCTTCCTCCTCGCCTCCGCCGCGGTCATCACCGCCGCCGGCGGCCAGGACCAACGCCTGGTCCTGTTCTACGCCGTCTCCGTCTTCATGGCCTTCCTGGCCGGCCTGCTCGCCATGGCCCGCTTCGCCGCCCGCGAACACCACCACGGGCACCTGGCCCTGAACGCCGTCGGTGCACTCGCCGTCGCCTTCACCCTCGCCGTCAACCTCGCCCGCGGCGAACCCCTCGCCTCCCTGGCCGCCGCCCTGTTCATCGCCGCGATCCTGCACCGGCTCTGGATCAGAGCAGGCCGCCCCCGCGGCATCCGCAACGCCGCCGCCAACGCCGAAGCCACCCCCGGCCAAGCCCAGTCCACGGACGCGGCCCACCGGCCCACCTGACCGCGTCCTCACACCCGCGACAGTGAACCCCCGGGCACCGCTACTAG
This sequence comes from Streptacidiphilus sp. PB12-B1b, assembly GCF_014084125.1. Classification (NCBI taxonomy): domain Bacteria; kingdom Bacillati; phylum Actinomycetota; class Actinomycetes; order Kitasatosporales; family Streptomycetaceae; genus Streptacidiphilus; species Streptacidiphilus sp. PB12-B1b. The sequence continues at coordinate 524,555 of NZ_CP048405.1, forward strand.
GTCGGCCGCGACCACCGCTCTTCGCGGAGGTCCCCCGAGAGCAACCACCATGCCGCTGAATGGCACCCCCGGAGGTTGCTCTAGCACGCCAGCCCGCTGGCGCTCAGGCCGCCTGCACCGGCCGCATTGCCGAGTCCAGAGCCGAACTCGCCTGCTCTGCCAGGGTGACCGCCACCAGCCGGGCCTGGGCGGAGGGCATCGTGCCCGGCGTGGAGTCGAGCATGAACCGGCCGACGTATCCGCTGCTGCCGAACACGCGCAGCTCCATCTCGTCGGGAAGTCCGAGCCGGTCCGCATCCCAGCGCTTGCGCCCCACCATCACCGAACCGTCGTGCTCCAGACGCGGCGGGTTCCCCATGAGCGTGCCGTACTCGAAGCGACAACCATGCAGCTCCAGCAGGTCGACCAGCTCAGCCCGCACATGCTCGGCCACGGCATGCGCCGACGCACCGGAGTGCGCGAGCGCGGCGGTGTCGTGGATCCGACCCAGATACCCGGCATCGGTGACCGCGATCACCTGGAACCGGCGCGCACGAGCCGCCAACTGGGAAACCGCCAGCCCGACAAGCAGCAACAACACGGCCGTGGTGACGTCAGAGGAATCGCTGATCGTCAGCCGCTCATAGGGGAGAGTGAAGAAGAAGTCGAACCACACCGCCGCGCTCAGCGCAGCGAGCGCCCCGGCCAGCCGGTGCCCCAAAGCAGCCACTGCGACCACCACCACGACCAACAGCAGCGCCACGTTCGTGTTGGCCAGATGGCCGCGCCACGGCAACAGCACCACCGCGAGCAGCAGCGGCGCCAACACCGCCACCAGCAAGGAGACCGGACCACGAGAGACGTACTGGCGCATCACGCACCTCCTAGCGTCCAGGTATAGACAGGACGGTCACCGCCCACAAGCGGCAGGACACGTCGTTAACGCAACCCTTGCGGCAGAGGCCGCGCAGGCATCCACGCCGTCCGCACCGGCCGATCACGCAAAGGAATACACCAGTCCTGGGTCCCCGAGTGTTCGTCGGCTCAGTTGCCGCGGTCAGGCCCCGTGCCGCTGGGCGTCGATCTTGGCCCTCTCCGATCTGAGCGCCCTGCGGGAACGGAACTGCGCGGCGGTTAGATAGGTTGGGTGGGGCTGCCCGGCAGCCGACAGGCGACGCCCGGGAGATCGGCTGGAGCACCCGGATTTCGCCCGTATGAGGATGAGAAGTGATGGGCAATGAGGAGATCCGGGGAGAGTGATTTTTGCAGCCCAGTGATCATGTCGCCGCATCGTTGCAGTTCAGCGTCTTGGTCGGGGAAGACTCCCGATCATCGGCGCGGACGAGCCGTGCCGGCCGCCGCGCGCGCAGGGTGGTTGGCCGGTGCCTCCCAAGCCGCAGAGGCGGACTTGGCGGGGCGCACGGTGGAGCGGGCGCGGGCGACCGTGGCTCGCTGGATGGCGGCGGTGACGGATGCCTGACGGGCGTCGCGGGGAGTCGGCGTTTTGGGGACCGGGGGCTGGAGCGGCGCGACCGGGGTGAGGCGGATCAGGTGGACGACCTCCGCGTGGATCATGTGGCGTTCACGCACGACGGGAGCGGGGTCGGCCATCGCCGCCGCAGTCGCGGCCACCAGGTGGACCGGCGTGCTGCTGGTGAAGGTCGCCTCCGCCCGGGTGCCCCACCCTGGTGGCCCGGCCCACAGGGTCCAGAGCGGATCGCGGTTGCTGCTGCGGGGATCGAGCAGCAGCCCGGCCTCCCTGTCGGGCGCCAGTAGTTCCACGGTGCCCAGCTCTGCTCCGCCGTCGCGCTGCCAGCCTGCCGCCTTCAGCGTCCTGCCCACCTCCGCGTAGCCGGTCCTCGGCGCGGTCAGGAAGCGGTCGGAGTCCCACGCCCATTCCTGCGCGAGGGCGTTGGTCAGACCGGCCACGATCTCGGGCGGGAAGTTCTGGTTGAAGACAGCGGTCCACGCCGGTGCTGCCAGGGGGCGCTCGTAGGCGGCGATGCGCCACAGGTCGTAGTCGTCGCCGAAGAACCCGATCTGGATGCGGGAGTCCGGCGAGCTGACGATGTAGCTGCCCAGGTCGTCCACCTGGTGCGGCCAGCCCAGGCGTTGGACCGGGGCGAAGCCCGCGTCGCCGGCGTAGCTGCTGCCTGCCAGGTAGCGGGGGCTGACGTGGTACTCGTCCCACTTCGGGTCGGTCCAGTCGGTTGACATTTCGGGATCCAAACAGGGGTGACGGGGCGATGAGGGACGGCCGGTGGCGGTGTGGCCGGGTACGGGGCCAGAGGCCGAACACGGCGTCGGCAGGCAGCCGAACGGACGGCGGGCAAGCGAATCTGGTGCTCGACGACACGTCGGTCACCGGACCCGGGCGGGCGCGGACCGGGCGGTGACAGCCGCCGGCACCCGCGGCTGCGGCTGCGGCGAGTGGCTGAACAGGGCGCTCGGCGCGGCGGCGCTGCGGCGCAGGGCCGCCGCGGTGCGGATGCCGTCCGAACCCAGCGGGACACCGGTACGGGTGCGGGTGGCCGCAGCGGTGGGAGCCGGGGGCGAGGGGCGCCGCTGCACGGCGACGGGGTTGCTCCAGTGCTCGACCGCCGCGTAGACCGGGCCGAGCGCCCGCCCGGCGTCGGTCAGGACGTAGGGGGCGCCGTGGCGCGATCCGGTCCGGGTGACCAGGCCGTCGAGCTGAAGGCGGTTGAGCCGCAGGCGGGTGAAGCCGTTGTCCAGCCCGGCCTGCGCCGCGATGTGGCTGAACCGCATCGGTCCCGCATTGAGGACCTGGACCACGGCGGTCGAATGACGAAGGTGCAGACGACGCACGGCATCCTCGACGCGCTCGGCCCCGGCCACCTGGCCCAGCGCCAAGCTGCTCTGCGACCAGTCGGACAGGGCACGGTGGACCGGGCCCAGCGATTCACCGAAGGCGCTGAGCTGGTAGGGAGCGCCGTGGCTGTCGTCGGTTCGGGCGACGAGCTCGTCAGCGTGCATCTGGGCCAGCCGCTTGCTGACGAGCTGCTCGCTGACGAAGGGGAGCCGGGCGGCGACATCACGCACACGCATGGGGCCGCCCTGCTGGGCCAGGGTCTGCGCCGACCAGGCGGTCCACTTCGGTGCTATCAGGGACAGTGCGTCCTCGACACGCTGGGCGTCGACCGAGCTGATCGGGGAGGCAGCGGGCTGTATGGGGGTGGACATGGGGTGAACTCCGTTGGGGGGATGGTGGTTTCGAGGCGGGTGGCGGGACCGAGGGTCAGTAAGTTGTGCTCTCGGCGCGGAGGCTCCGGAGCACGGCGCCCAGGCGGCGGTTGCTGACGTGAATGCCCCGGTCGCGCAGGCCCCGGCGCAGGGCGTCGCGGTTGAGTCGGCACAGGTCGGCGGTGACCTCGCGGGCGACGGCCAGCAGGTCCCGATCGCCGGAGTCCGGGGTCGCTCGCCGGGCTGGGGGCCGCTGAGCGGAGGGCCGGTCCAGTAGGAGCCGGACATCGAGCAGGTCCCAGACCGCCTCGGCCTCGGCCTGCTCCTGGCGTTCGAGGTCGACCACTTCGCTCGCGTGCAGCAGCACGAGGTCGTCGAGGGCGTGGTCGCCGGAGCGGCACCGCTGCCAGGCCGCGTCGAGGCTGCGGCGGGCAGCCCGGGTCGCAGCGTCGGTCTGCGCGAGGCCGCCGAGCCGTCGCAGCACGATGGGCAGGACAGGGTCCTGGGGGCCGCCGCAGGGGTTGCCGCGCTGGAGTTCCTCCAGCGGGCGTCCGTACCGGTGCTCGACGAGGCGGCGGGTGTAGGTCGCGGTTGACATGAGGGAAGTCCTTTCTGAGGAATCAGCGGGATCGGGCAGGTGCGGTGGTCGCGCCGGCGGAAGGTGCGACAGCGGGAGCGGCGGCGGCACTGGAGACCGGGGCAGCGTTGCTGCTGCGGTTGAGGGCGGCGGACACACGCGGCGAGGCCGGTCGTGCCTCGCGCAGCGCGGCCTCACCCTTCTCGGTGAGCGAGAGGAGCTGGCCGGGCCGGTACAGGCTCTCGCTCGGGTCCTAGTCCAGTAGCCCGTCGGCGACCAGGCGTCGGACGGTTTCGGGCCAGACCGCCGTCTGCTGGCCCCGTCCGTCGGAGACGTAGATGTAGCCGTAGACCGTGCTCTGGTGGAATCGCAGCCCGCCGGCCTCGACGGCTTCGAGGGCTCGGAGTTGGCGATCCCCCGCGATGGCCCAGTCGTCGTCCCGGCCCGGGGCCTGCTCCTCTCCCAGGTTTTGGGTCGATGCCTTCGAGGGCTGGGCGGCGTCTGCTTCGGGCAGGAGGCGGCGGTAGGCGGCGATGGCGCGGTCGAGCTGCTCGTAGGCCGCTCCCCGGCGTGCGACGAGCAGCTCGATCTGGGGCCCGGTGGTCCGCAGGATGCCGTCCCAGCCGCGCATGCCGGCGTGGGCGCCTTCGGCAACGGGCGCGAGCAGCTTGATGGCGGATTGGGCGGCGCGGGTGAGTTCGCCGTGCAGTTCGTCGACATCGCGGGCGGCTTCGGCGACCATCCGGCCGACGAGGTCGAGCGGGTCGCGCAGCGGGTGGTTGTCGCTGAGCGCCCAGGGGTCCTCGACGCCGAACTCCTCGGCGACCAGGTGGGCGCCGGGCCGCTGCGCCGCGTCGTGGGGGTTCATTCGGCTGCCTCCATCCGCGCGAGCAGCGAACGGACCAGGGTGGGCAGGCTGTTGGGGCCGTCGCTGATCCAGACGTGGTCGGTCGCTTCAGCGAGGACGTATGTGGCGTCTTCGAGGAGGCCGCTGGAGATCTCCATGCAGGCGTCGGTGATCCGGGAGGCGGCGAGCAGGGACTGGGAGAGCACCGCGACGTAGTCGCCGGGCGGGAGACTGGCGGCCTCGGCGGCGATGCGGATGGCCGCCAGCTCCGGCGCGCTGAAGTCGAAGTCGAGCTCGTCGCCCTCGTGTGCGACGGCGGGTGCGGCAAGGGCTGTGTCCGGCGGGTTCGTGGGGATGCCCACGCGGGTGCAGATCTGGTCGACCGAGGTGGTCAGCTCGGCGAGCGACTCGGTGAGCCATCCCAGCGCGGAGGCGTAGGAGGCCAGGGTGAACAGTCCTGCTGGCGTGGCGGGGAGCGGCTCGTCGGCCACGAACCCTTCGAGCCGCTCGTTCAACTCGCCGACCACCCGGGGGCCTGCGGACAGTGCTCCCAGCACGGGGTGCAGGTAGGAGCGGCTGGGGGGCGTCGGGTATTCGGCGGTGAGGATCCCGGAGACGCTCTGCGCGGCGTTGGCCAGGAGGTCGGCCAGTTCGGTGCGGGGCAGGGGGGCGCGGTTGGCGTTCATCGTTGGGGAGCCTTTCGGGAAGCGGAAGCGGAGGGCTGGGGTGCTGCTGGCGCAGTGGCGGGGGCGGCTGCCGTCTGGGCGGCAGTGCGGGGGGACCGGGACCGGGCGGCCTGCACGCGCGCCTCGGTGGCGGACTCCGGTTCGGTGTCCGGGTGGGGGCCGGTGCGCAGGTGGGCCGAGTTGTAGACCGCGTAGTCCTTCCGGCTGCCGGCGGCGACGAGGTAGATCTCGCGCTTGTGGGTCGAGGTGGGCGGGGCCGGGCGGAACTGGATGACCATGCGGTAGGAGACGGACGGGTCGACGTAGACCTTGTGGAACCCTGCGAGTCGGCCTTTCAGCGGTAGGCAGTCGTCGCTTCCGTGGACCAGGTTCTGCAGCTCCAACAGTGCCAAGTCACGGATCTTGTCGGGGAGTTCCCGCAGGTCCGCGATGGCGTCCGGGTGGGCGGCGAAGGCGAAACGGGCGCGGCTCACATCGACCTGCCGGGGGTCGGCCGGGCAGGGACGCTGGCGGGGGCTTCTACGCTGGGTCCGGTGCCGGGGCTTGTGGTGGAGCCGGCAGAGCGGGCGAGAGCTGCGCGGGTCCGCAGGACAGCGGGATCACCGCGGTATTCCGGCGGCTCCGGCAGGGGAGTGTCGCGGTCGTCCAGCCACTGAAGTGCTGCGTCCTCGTCGGGAAAGGCCCCTTCACGCACGGTGTAGGAGTCGGCGGCCAGGTCCGCTTCTTCCAGGAAGACGCGGATCGGGTCTTGGGAGGCGAGGGAGTCGCGGACCATCGTCCACGTCTCGTAGGGGTAGCCGTCGCTGGTCAGGGTGTCCAGGACCTTGTATCGGTCCCCCGAGTTGCGGATCTGCTGCTCGACGCGGATGGTCTGGTCGTCCGCCGGTTGCACGAAGTCGCTGCTGAGCCGTGTGATCGGACCGGGCGGGCAGCCGCGTTCTATGAGCCAGTTCTGGGCGAAGCCCAGCGCGGCGTGGTTCTCGGACTCGACGGTGAAGGTCCGGGCATCGAGGTCCCGGGCGATCTTGACGGCGACGAGCTGGGGACTACCGGGCACGCCCCAGGTCATCGAACGGTCGTGGACTACGAAGAAGCTGTGCGAGCCGTTCGGGGTGGTGTGGTGCTCGGCCACCAGGGTCAGATCGCCGGGCCACATCATGCTCTCCGCGAATTCGGATTCCTCGTCGCCAGGCATGAGACCGTCGAGCCGGAAGTCGGGTTCGTTGTTCATGCCGTCACTCCGAACTGCTCGGGTGCGGGGGTGGCCAGCACGCGGTGGTTGGGCCGGGTCGGGCTGGTGGTGCACGCGGCGAAGGGGCCGTCGGGGGCGCGGAGGTGGACCAGGGCCTGGTCCAGGTGGTCGCGGTGCCACGTCGAGGGACCGGACAGGCCGGCCTCGGCGTCGGTGAGCTGCTGCCAGGCGAGCCACAGGGCGTGCAGCCGGGCCACGGCCTCGGGGTGCTCGTGCCACTGGGTGCACCACGGGCGGATGGTGCTGATCTCCCGGCCGTACACGGGCAGGAAGAGGTAGTTCACCCAGTCGCTGAGCGCGGCCAGTTCGACGGCGTACGCCTCGCCGCCCAGGGCGAGGATGAACACCGAGGTGGGGCCGGAGTCCTGCTCGGGCTCTGCTTCCCCGTCGGGCGAGGTGGTAGAGCCGGTCGGCTGGGGGTCCGCGGCCACGGGAGTGGGCTCGGAGCCGAGGCGGTCGAGGATGACGCCGTGCTGCCTGACCTCGGCCATGGTCTTGGCGAGGGTGCTGGCGAGGTCGTCGAGATCCCCGTCCGGAACGCGGAAGGGCTCGATGGCGGGGGTGGTCTTGCTGGGGTCGGACATGGGGGCTTGCTCCATCTGTGGGACGGCGACATAGGGAGAGGATCCGGAGAATCCGCGATTTGGCCGTGCCGGGAAATTCCGGTAGTGGGGCGCTACGGCGCCGTGCAGCGAGGGCAGCGGGGGAAGGGTGGCGTCAGCAACTGCACTGCTCGGGTGGCCTGTTGGGGGACGACGCCGTTGCCGAGCGCGGTGAGCTGGGCGGGTCGGCCGAGCCCGGGGGTGGCGGTCACCCAGCCGGGTTCGAGGCCCTGCATCCACTCCACGAAGTCGGCGCGCAGCCGTCCGGCCGCGTCGGTAGGCGGCGGCGCGGGGCGGGTGAGCGTCTCCCAGCGGGTGATGGCGGCGGCGTAGGGCCCCCATCGCCCGTCCGTTCCTCGGTCTGCGTCCACAGCGGCAGGACCACTGCCGACAGGGGCGGTCGCCAGCCCTTGCCGGGGCGGCGGCCCGGGGTGCCGGTGTCGGAGGCCCTCGGGGTGGGCAGCAGGGAGGCCGCCGCGCTGGGCAGGGTCATGTCCCCGTTGCCGTGCCGCTGGTTGGGGGAGCCCTTGATCCCGTCCGACGCCTTCGGAGTCGGCAGCAGCCATTCCACCTCGTCGGCCAGGTTCGGGCCGTGGCCCCCGCTCTTCCGCTTCGCCGGGTGCTGGGATCCGCCGTTCCTGCCGATGTTGGAAGTCGGTGTCTTGAGCAGGGTGCCCGGCGGGCCAGGCGGTGAGGAAGGTGCGCTCGCGGCGGTGCGGGGCTCCGATGTCGGAGGCGCGAAGCACGAGCCAGCGTGCGTCGTACCCGAGGTCGGCCAGGGATCCGAGTACGGCACCGAGTGCCCGCAGAGGAGGCTGACCTGGGGTGTCTCCCAGACACCACGGGCAGGGTTCCACGTCGCCAGGGGAACCGGCGGGTGAGGTGAGGAGGCCGCGCACATTCTTGATCACAACCAAGCAGGGTCGGAGGGCCTCGACTGCACGGGCGACGTGCAGCCACAGCCCCGAGCGGGTATGGGAGTTGAGTCCGGCGCGGCGGCCGGCGACCGAGACGTCTTTGACAGGGGAAGCCCGCCGTCAGGACGCACACCCGCGGGACGAGGGACCAGTCCGTGGTGGTGATGTCGCCCAGGTTGGGCACTCCGGGCCAGTGCCGGGCCAGGATGCGGGAGGCGTCGGGATTGACCTCGGCGTGCCAGGCCAGCGTGCCGCCGAGGGCGGCCTGCACCCCGAGGTCGAGTCCGCCGTATCCCGAGCAGAGCGAGCCGATCAACGGTGGGAGGGCGATGGTGGTCTGCATGTCACCGGCTCCGCGTCGTGCGGGCCGCAGAAGCCAGGGCACGCAGGCCCAGGGCATCGGAGATGGGGTCGTTGTTCACGGCGGATTCCAAGGGGGAGGACGGGCGATGGGCTGGGGGGTGGGGTTCAGCTGTGGCTGCGCGAAGGGGTCGCGCGGAGGCCGGAGCGGACGCGGAACCGAGCCGCTCCGAGGGCGGGGCGGAAGCGCGCGGTGTGCTGCGGGCGAGAGCGGCGTGCACCCGCGCACCGGGTGGGCCGCTCGGCGAAGACGCGGAGGGTGTGGGAGTTGGGCGGCCGTTCGCGATCTGCCAGCGGGCACGGACCTCGTCCAGTAGGCCGAGGGCGTGCAGGGCGTGGTTGATGAGCGGTCCGGGGGCCAGGGCCTCGTTCTCCGCCAGGGCCCGGATGACGCGTGCGGAGGTGGCCGCCGTGCGTGTGATCGAGGAGCGCATGACCTGCTCGCCGAGCCATTCGGCACTGCCGGGATCAAGACCGCCGCAGATGGCCATGACCTGGTCGCCTGACAGCGTGCCGTCGGCCAGCAGCCCCCGCCGCTGGGCCTCCCAGAGTACGGTGATCCGATCGAGGGGCTCGCCCCGGTGGTGCAGCGCGCCGAGGCAGCGGTAGAGCTGGCCGTGGGCCGGGTCGGCGAAGTCGTCCGGCCGCAGCCAGCCCACCACCTCGTCCATGGCCCCCGGCCGGTCGGTCAGAGCGGCCAGCAGGAACCGCTCGTCCTGGGCGACCTGCTCGGCCCGAACCGGCGGCGCGACGACCGGGGCAGTGGCCGGCGCGACCGGGCGCGGTTCGGAGCCCCAACGCCGGGCGAGGTCGCCGAGTACGCCGGTCAGCACGTCGGCATGGTGCAGCGCCCCCTCGACCTCGCCTTGCAGGGCGTCGGCGCGAGCGGCCTGGTGCAGGCGGATCGCGTGCTCGGTGACGCTGCGGTGGATCGCGCCCTCTAGCACCATGCGGCCGTACAACGGAGCGTGTGCGGGGCGCGGGCAGGCCGCGATCAGCGCGTGGGCGTACTCCGGGGCCAGCCCGCGCACGTGGAGGCCGGCCTCGGCGACCGCGTCGGTCACCCAGGACAGCGGTACGACCTCCTCGGTCGTCAGCGCGGGGTGCCCGTCTGCCTGGAGCTTGCGCAGAGCGGCGAACAGGGCCTGGTGGACCGGGCGGTAGAAGTGATCCGGCGCGAGCCAGTCCAGGCGCGAGAGCTGGACCGGGTCGAGCAGCACAGCGCCGAGCAGTGCCCGCTCGGCGCCCAGCAGCGGGTTCATCGCTGACCTCCGGCCTCGGCGGCGGGGGGCTCGTTCTGCCGGGTCCGCAGGTCGGCGACCGCCTGGTCGGCAGCGGCCAGCGCCGTGGCGAACTTGTCCAGCACGCTGGTGAACACGGGATCGGTGGCGAGGATCGCGCCGGCACCGCTGACCAGCCACCACTGGCCGTCGCGCAGAACGACGGGCGAGTGGACGACAGACCCCGGGGGCCGGGTGGGCGCGCTCATGCCGACAGCCCGAAGTCGTCGCGGCTGACGGTCTTGGCGAGGGCCCTTTCAGTGATCGCCTTCGTCGCGCGGGCCGAGGCCGGGCCCACCACCTTGGCGGACGGCTCCTTGTACCAGGGCCGCAGGTCGAGCATGGCCACCCGGATGCCGGTGGCCAGGAGCAGTGCCCGGCCCTTGGGCAGGGCGCGGATGGCGTCCGGGGGCAGGATCCGCTCGGTGCGCATGCTCACCGAGGTGGACTTGCCGCCGTCGCTGGTGGACACCGAGGTGGTCTGGACGTCGTGGTCGCCCACCTGCCTGCTGAGGCGGTCGGCGAAGTCGGCGTCGTCGATGCCGCTTCCGATGACCTTGACGGTCGCGGCGCTCCACAGGGCGTCCATGCCGGCCTCGCCCCAGCAGCGCTGGCCCTGCCGGTAGGACTGCAGGATGGTGATCGGGATGACACCGCGCGAGCCCAAGTGCGAGTAGAGGTCGGGCAGGTCGCTGATGCGGCAGACGTTGGCCGCCTCGTCCAGGACGCACAGTGCGGGCGGGTCCAGGCGACCGCCGGAGCGTTCGGCGACGACGACGGCGGCGCGCATCACGGCGTCTGCGGCAGCCGCGATGATCGCGCTCGCGCTTCCGCCGCCGTCCTTGCTGAGCAGGTACAAGGTGTCGCGGGAGGTGGCGAAGTCGAACGGCCGGAACTGCGGTAGGGCCGGGTCGGGGGTGACCCAGGCGGCGACCTCGGGGTCCAGCAGGCAGCTTGCGTACTGCCGCGCGGTCTCGTAGATGCCGTCCCTGGTCTCGGTCGCGCCCGAGACGGTGCCCTGGAGCTGGGCGGCCACCGCTTCGTGGCCAGCATCGGTGAGCAGGTCCACCGGAGTGCGGTCGGCGGGGGAGGCGAGCCAGGCCAGGACGTCGGTGATCGGGCGCCGGTGGCTGGCGGCTGCCAGGAAGAGACCGCCGAGGGTGTTGCTCGCGGCGGTGGACCAGAAGTCGGAGCCGTTCGACTCGTCAACGCTGGCGGCGACGAAGTGCCCGGCGAGACGCTTCGCCCCGGCCAGGTCGCGGGCGTCGGCCAGGATGTCCCACCACATCTCGCGCGGGTGGTGCGCGATCTGCTGCGGGTCCAGCGTCCAGATCGCGCCGACCTGCGCACGGGCGTCGACCGTCGCGGTGAAGGCATCGTTGGCGGCCTTGTTCGAGGTCAGCAGCACCGGGCCGGGGGCGGCGAGGATCGCCGGGATCGCCAGCCCGCTGGTCTTGCCGCTTCGCGGGGCCATGATCGCGACGATCACGTCCTCCCAGGAGGCGCGGACTTCGGCGCGGCCCGGGGAGAGGGTGCCGAGCAGGATGCCTCGGTCGTCGGGAGCGACCTCTTTTACACTCCCGGCCGCTCAGGGACGGCCGCAGGCTCCGGGCCTTGGCGGTGATCTCCTTGTCCAGCAGCGGGGCGAGGTCGGCCTTGCGGGCGAGGCCGTTGTTCGCACCGCCGCGCAGTCGCATCCACAGGACGAGGCCGCAGACGGTGAGGCCGACGGACAGCAGGCCGGGGATGATCCGCGCGCCGACGAGCAGGGCGGTGGGGCCCAGGTGCGGCCACAGCACGCCAGGGTGCAGCAGGGCATCAGTGACCTTGAAGGACGCCCAAGGACCTGTGCCGACGAGGGAGTTGCTGATGTTCCCGGTCAGCCAAGCCAGGGAACCGAAGGCGAGGGCGATGCCGAGGACGCCGAAGAGGCAGGACAGGAGCGCGTCGGACCCGGTGGTGGTCGAGGGCGCGCTGGTACGCGGTGCGGGCATGGTAGTTCCAGGGGACTGGCGCGGGCGGACGGTGGAGGCGGGGCACGCGGCGCTCTTGTGCTGGTCATCGGGGTAGCTCCTGTTCGGGTGGAGGGTTGGCGGACGGGACTATCGAGTGCGGGGCGCGCGAGACGGCGACGAGTTGGCGGGCATTTCCGCGGTCCTGGCCGAGGGTGTTGTGCGTCGGGCAGCGGCCTGCGGTGAGGAGGTGCGGGCGGCTCGCTACCGATTTACCTCGGGGGCCTGGTCAGCTGGCGAAGCGGTCTCGGTTTCTGGGCCGGCGCTGAGGACGTCGCTGAGCAACTCCCTGGTGCGCAGGACCCTGACCCTGTCGTGGTGGCGGGGGTCGGTGCGCTCGGCGGGACAGGAGGCGAGCCTGTCCTCGGCGATCTCCAATGTCTCCTGGACGTCGCGGAGCATGTCGTGCGCGGCGGCCAGGTAGGTCCACGTCTCGAAGGTCGGATTGTGGTGCGGGTCATCGAACTGGAGACGGGCTCGGGTCCAGTCAGCGGCGGCAGCGACGAGTTCGGTCAGCTGCGGTACGGCTCCGGTGAGAGCACCGTTGACCTCTTCGATGATTGCGGCGACCTCGTTCGGTGACGCGTCCTGGGTGAGGCGGGCGATCATTCCAGGTACGGAGTACGGGTCGGCCGACGGATGGGGGAGGAAGCGGGCCTGCAAGGGCGGCTCTGCGGGCGTTCCGCCGCCGTGGGCCAGGCGGATGTTGTGGGCCATGGCTGCGCCGACGGCCTCGCCGATACTCGTGTAGTACTCAGGCACGGTCTCTCCTTGGTCGTGTGCTGGCTGGCGGGGCCGGTGAGGAGCAGAGCAGCGCGGGCTCCCCACCGCGTGGGTGGACTCCTGGTCCGCCGGTCTGCTGACGCAGGCAGGCGGCGCGATGGCTGCCCTTTGGCGTGGGAGGGCGGTCACGGCCGTGAGCTCGGGAGTGTGTGGAAGTGCCGGGCGCGCTCCTGCTGCCGTTCGGACTCGTCGCGGGCCAGCAACTGATCGGTGAGCGGCGAAGTCTCCAGCCAGACCCGGTGGCGGCCCAACCGCAGCCAGTGGCCCGAGCGCTGGAACCGCAGGGAAGAGGGGAAGTGGGGCATGTTCGGGCTCCAAGGAGGAAGGGGGAGAGCATCGCCGGTCACCGTGTCCGAGGGCTGGGGAACTGTGTCGGCCGTACGGACGCGCCGGCATCGGCTGCCCCAGCACCGAGCGCTGACGACGTCCTGGCCCTGGCCGCTGCGGGCGATGTGGCCAGCGCCGCGCTGTGCGGAGCGGGGAACGCCGAGGGGGCTGGGTCCGTGTCACGGTGCGGGACTGCGCTGTGCCGCCGACACCGAGCAACTCGGCCTCCGAGTCGACAAGTTCCGACTGCGCGGCGCTGACGAACTCAGCGGCGAACCCGAACCGGTCGGAGAGCTGATATGCCGCGTCGTCGAGGTCGGTGATCTGCTCGCCTGCCGCCTCCAACGCTTCCCGGACCCGTTCCAGCGCACCGTGCTCGGGATGGAGTAGGTGGTCGACCGCCTGCCGAAGCTCGACGCTGTTCTCGGCGGACCTGATCTGGTCGGTGAGGCGCAGTAGTTCCGCCCCGGCGGTGTAGGGCCCAAGCGGGTTCGTCGGAGTGGATGTGCGCGCCTGGTCGAGGGCGGGGTCGAGGTCGACGCTGTAGCGGGCGGTGCGGAGCATTTCGGCTGCGTGGGTGGCGATGGCGGTCTGCTCGCCCCGGTCCATGCTGGTCGGCAGGCGGTGCCGGGGGCCGTGCCAGTCGTTGGTGAAGGCGAATCCGGCGTGGTTGAGCAGGGAGTAGGCGAAGGAGTCTCCTCCACGGGCGACGACGCTTCCGCTGGGCTCGGCGGTGATGGTGACGGTGATGGGCACGGAAGGCTCCTGGACGAGTGGCGTCGGGGGAAGGGATGGGGGGAGGTGGCCGAGGTCGGCGGCGATGCGCTGGCACTCGATCTGCAGGCGGAAGGCGTCGCGGTACGGGTCGTGGACGCGGCCGTCCTCACGGACCCGGGTCGCGACAACGACCACCTGGCGGTCCTGGTTGCGCAGGGCGATCCATCGGCAGGCGTCCGGATCACCCGCAGGCGCGATCCCGGTTGCTGCCACCATGCGGCGGGCAACGTCGGCCCACTGGGCGTCGGTCAGGTCCGGGTGGCGGGGATCCGAGCGGACCTCGCAGAACCACACCGGCCGTTGCGGTGCCCCGGGCCCCAGTCGCTCGACGGGGGCGTCGAGCGACTGGGCCAGATACGGCACGTCGTGGCGGGCGAGCATCTCGATCGGGGAACCGTGGCAGTCGCCGTCGATGAGACGGGGGTTGGTGTACGCGCCGCGCGGGCCGGTGCCGAGCTGCTGGCTGAGCAGCCCGAGGGTGTGCTGTTTGCGCTGCAAGTACGCGATCACGACGTTGACCTCGAAGGAGATTGGCGGACAGGAGCCCGGCGGCCGGGCCGTCAGGAACAGAAGGATCCGCGGATTCCGCGGTTTGGCCCTGCCGGAAAACGCTGGTAGACGCCCGGCTCATCGCGTCTGGGTGAGGCCGTGGTCGTAGACGAAGTGCATGCAGGTGGCGCGGGCGTCGTAGGCGTCGTGGTGCAGCCGGGCCCAGCGGCCGTCCTGGCGGATGACGGTGGCCACGATGTCGAGGCCGTCGGCCTGGTTGCGCATGGCGACCCAGCGGCACGCCGAGGGGTCGCCGTCCGGCTCGATCCCGGTGACGTCGAGGACCTCGCGCGTCAACTCGAACCAGGCGTCGTCATCGACTTCCACACCGGTGGTGTTGCGGATGGCGCAGTGCCAGGTGAGTCGCCGCGCTGCGGCGTGCCCGGTCCGCGGCTTCCGCAAGGCGATCGGCTCGTCGAGCAGCAGTGCCAGGTACGGCAGCGCGACGGTGTCCTGAGCGGTCAGTTCCGGGGACCAGGCGGTAAGTAGGTAGGGGGCGAAGCCGGGCTCGCTGCGGTGGAGGCTGCTGAGCAGGTCAACAGTGCTCTCGGTGCGGCGCACATCGCAGAGCAGGGGATAGGTGGGCATGGGGTATCCACATCACTGGGCGGGGAAGGAGAACCGGTGCCCCGCGGCGGGGGCACCGGGAGCGGGCGGTCAGAAGTGGGGGTTCTCCGTGGGCCGGTCGGCCTCGGTGGCGGCCTGGAGCAGCTCGGCGAGGTCGCCGGGTTCGGAGGAGCGCTGGTCGATCCACCACCCGGCGCGGGTGATGGTGCGCCCGGCTTCCTCGATCTCCTCCCACCCCGCCTCGCCGGTCTCGTCTTCGAGGACAAGAGAGGTGTAGGCGGCGGCCAGAATCTGATGGCGGCAGCGCACACCCCAGGCGACGGCGCGCTCGGTCCCCTCCAGGGGCGGCATCCGGTACTGCTGCGACCAGGCGTCGGACTCGGCCTGCTCCTGGGCGCGCTTGGCCTCCAGCCAGGCGGCCTTGTCCTGCTCGTCGCCTTCCTTGGCGGCCCGCCAGCAGTCGGTGCACTCCTGCTTGGCCAGCCACTCGGCGAAGCCCGCGCGACGGTCGGCGGCCCGGTCGGACAGGTCGCGCTCGGCCTGGTGTCCACAGGAATGGGTAATCTGCCAGATGGTCTTCACGGCCATGGGAACTTCTCCTTAAGGGAGTTGGGTCAGCGGTTGCGGGAGAACGCGATGCGCGGGTCCGCCGGGCTGGCAGCCGCAGCGGGGGTCGCGGGAGCCGCGACCGGCGCCCTGCCGGGCAGGCCGGCACGGGCGGGGCTGGCGGCGAGAGCGGCAGCGGCGCGGAAGGGGTGCCTGGGGTTGGTGAAGCCCTCGCTGCGCTCAAGGTCCGCAGCTGTCGCCGGTGCAGGACGGCGACGGGCTGCTACGTCCTGGGCGAGGCGGGGCTGCACAGCGACCTGGAGGTCGGACCGGTGCATCGACAGCGTGGCTGCGGCGACCTTCCCGAGCGCCTTGTTGCGATCGATGGGGATGGGCAGCGTGTAGATGTCCAGGTCGCGGTTGAAGCGCCATCCGTGTGATTCGAGGATTGATCCGCCGTGTTCAACGGCGCCGATCGTGTCTGCGGTGGCTGCGACGATGCCGAGCTGCGGATGCTCGGCGAATGCGACGTCCGGCTCGACCTGTGGGGGCCGGGCGCGGGCGCGGGCCGGTTCGGAGGCCAGTGAGGGGTCGAACGCGGCGTCCACGTCGACCCGGTAGCCGGCCTTGCGCAGCAGCGCGACGGCCCGGGTGGCGCGGTCCTGCCCGTTGCGCTGCTGGTCGGCCAGCGCGTACAGGGCCGGGTGGCCCGGGACAGGCTGGAAGCTGAGGCCCTTCAACATCCAGTTGCTGGCGGCCAGTTGTCGGGGATTGCTGGCGACGATGCCGTAGTCGGGGTGGCGGCCGACTGCCACGTCGGGCAGCGAGTCGTGATCGGGCGCGGGCACGGCAGGTCCTTCCGGTGCGGAGGCGAAGACGGGAACGGGGAACGGGGCAGCGGGGTCTGCGGGAGCAGGTCATCGATGCGACTCCTCGGTGGTCAGCGGCGGTGACGGGGCGGAGGCTGGGAGGCTGGTGGCTGAGCGGAGGGTGGGGTGCCGGTCGGTGGCGTGTGCCGGGCCGAGGGCGAGACGGACCGGGCGGCCTGGGCACGCGAGGAGTTGTCATCTCGCACGGCCCGTGCTCCAGCGCGGGGGAGGAGCGGCCTGTCGGTGTGGCGGTCAGCCAATTCACCGCGCAGCGCCCGGACCTCCTCGGTGCTCCGCTCGATCTGGGTGGCCATCAGGTGCAACCGGTAGACGTGGCGTTCGGTGTCCGGGCCGTCCAGGTCCTGCCACCAGTCGGCAGCGGCGTGCAGGGTCTCCACTGCCTGGGCGAGCATGCCGTCCAGAGGCGAGGCGAACTCGTCCAGCGCCCCGACGACGTCCCGAGTGTGCAGGGCGTGGTCGCGGACGAACTGCGGGAGCTGGCCCAGGCCGAACAACTCCGCCCGGTTCAAATGGAGGGCGCGGGGGTCGTCGGACAGCAGCTGGGGCGGGCAGCGGACTCCGAAGCCCTCGAACCGCAGCGACTCGACGGCGCGGGTGACGGCGCGGTGCTGCCCGTCGGGATCGGCCATGGCCAGCGGCAGCCGGAAGAAGCGCCCGGTCGGGGCCTCGACGGGGACGAACCCGGCCCGGTACAGGCTCGGATGGGTGCCGACCTCGTTCAGGACGGGACGCGGATCGGGGCGCTGTGCGACACCGAGGTCGTCCAGGCGCCGGTCGACGGCGGCCAGCAGCGGCGCGATTCCCAGGTGGGCGTGATCGGGGCCGGTGGTCTGCGAGTCCCACCACATCTCACAGCCGGGCTCGCCCTCCCGCTCGGCCAGCGCGACCCAGGCACCTGGCGGCTGCTCCTCGGCGGGCTCCTGCGGCGGGGTGATCACCAGCTTCCTGCCTTCGGGCAGCGGCGCGTGGATGTAGGTGGCGCTGATGCCGTCTTCAAGCTCGCTGGGAAGGCCGCGTGACCGCAGGGCCGCGGTGATCTGCGGGACCCAACCCACCACCTGTGAGCGTGGTGAGGGTGACAGCGGCAGGCGGGGGCCGTCGATGCGGGCGGTGACCAGCTTGCCCTCTCGGGCGAAGCTGACGGTGGTGCGTTCCAACACGGCTGTGTCTCCTGGTGCGTGGGGTGGGACGGCCTTCAGCGGGTACGAGCCTGCGCGGATCGGCCGGTACCTGCTGGTAGAAGGGGTCAGCGCGAACGCCCGCAGGGCGGTGCCGAAGGCCCGCCGGGCGGGGGCGGTGGAGCGGCCGAGGGTCCGGTCCCGGGCCGAGTGGTGCGGGAGAGCGCCGCTCGGCTGCGTGTGGAGTCGGCCCCGGGTGAGGTGTGGGAGCGGACAACGGCCGGAGCGGGCAGGCGCTCGGCGTAGCGCAGGACCGTCGGCAGGTGCGCGCCGAGGGTCACGGCCGTGTCCCAGCCCTCCTCGTGGCGGATCTCGCGCGCCGCGTACAGCACCTGCTCGGCGGCCTGCGGCGGCAGGCCGGCGGTCGAGGTGGTGAGGAAGTCCTCCTGCAACCGCGCGGCCCTCGCGAGCGCCCCCTCGGCCAGGTGCACGCGGTACAGGTCGCCCGTGTTCGGTCCGGATGCCAGGCCGGCGTGCTCCAGGTTCGCGCCCAGGTGGGAGACGATGGCGGGGGCGCTGGTCAGGAGGGTCTCGACCTGCGCCCAGGCGTCGGTGTCGCGCCGGGCGGCGCGGTCGCCGTAGGCGGTGTCGTCCAGCGGGAAGCCCTGCTCGTCGGTGAGGTCGTCGCTGATCCCGTCCCAGTCGTTCAGCACCTCTGAGATCTCCTCACAGGCGCGGGTGGCGACGGCCAGGCGTAGCCGCCAGACGGCGTGGTCGTAGCGCGGCAGCAGCCGCGAGCGGATGTCCTCGGCAGCGCGCACCGGGTCCGTGCCCACGCTGATGCCGTCCGGGGAGCGCACGTCACCCCAGTCGCAGGCCGCATCGGCGAGCGAGGGGTCGCGCAGTGCCCCGACCAGCAACTGGCCCGGGTGCAGGGGCCGGTGGACGACGACCAGCCGTGCACCGCCGGGGCCGGTGAGGACTGCGGCCTCGGGGATCACGAAGTCCGTGAAGGCGTAGTGGAGCGTGCCCCAGTCCCACAGCTGCTCGGTCAGCTGCCGCTGCCGCTGGCTGTCGTGGAACGCGAGGAGTCGCTTCGACCAGCCGGGCATGCGGCTGGCCAGGGCAGTGGCGAAGGGGTCCAGCGGCATCCGGCCTGGCCGGGCGGAGGGCTCCTCGCCGGAGGTGGTGCGGTTCATCACGAGGTTCCTTCGTGGGTGCGGTCAGTGGGTGTCTGTGAGGTGTGGCGGTCAACGGGTGTGGCGGTTGACCGGCTGTTGTGCGGAGCGCGCGGCTGGAGCGCTCGGCTGCCGTGCACGGGTGGAACCGGGAGCAGCGGACCGCGTCAGGGCGGCGTCACGCCGCAGGTCCGCCGCTTGGCGGAGGGTGTTGACGCGGTGGCTGAGGTGGTCGGCGGCGCGGGCCAGTGCCGCGGTCTGATGGGCGAGGGGGGCGGTGTGGCGCCACGCCTCCTCGTTGCGCAGCGCGTCGACCTGCCCGGCCAACCGCTGACCGCCGCCGGGATGGGCGGCGTTCATCAGCGCCTGGACGTTCAGCCACTCCTCGCGTACACGGACGATCGCCCCGACGCGGTTGTTGAGGCCCGTCAACTGCCCTAGGTCCTCACTGATCGGGCCGGAGCGGTAGTCCTGGCGGCGGGCCGCTGCAAGTACCTGCGGCAGCATCGCGGGTACGCACTCCATGACGACCAGCAGGTGCTGCCAGGCGGCGGCGTTGCGTGCCATCACCGTGTCCGCGTACTGCCTGCCCGTCAGCTGGCCTGTTGGGACGAGGAAGCGGGGCAGGTCGTCGTACCAGGCGTCGGCCGTTTCCTGGAGTCCGGCAGCGGCGTTGGCCAGGGCGGTCACCTGCTCGTTCCAGTGCAGGCTCATTGCCGCGTCCCCGGCCTCTGCTGGGGCAGCGGGGGTTCCTCAGCCACAGTGAACTTCGGCAGGTTCTCGGCCATGCGGGCATCGGTGTCGAACAGCTCGCGCTCGGCGGGGTGGAGGATGTGCTGCGTGATGAAGGACCGCCCCGCGACCTTCCACAGCCCGCGCCCCTTGGTGAGCGCCGAAACGGCCTGGGTCTCGACTCCGGTCAGGCCGAGCAGGGAGGCGGCGGCGGAGAGTTGGTCGGGTTCCTGGCGGTAGATGATGCGGGTGGAGCAGTCCGCGAGCAGTCCC
This sequence comes from Streptacidiphilus sp. PB12-B1b, assembly GCF_014084125.1. Classification (NCBI taxonomy): domain Bacteria; kingdom Bacillati; phylum Actinomycetota; class Actinomycetes; order Kitasatosporales; family Streptomycetaceae; genus Streptacidiphilus; species Streptacidiphilus sp. PB12-B1b. The sequence goes on from NZ_CP048405.1 coordinate 544,008, forward strand.
TCGGCCAGCACCCGGCCGCGCGAGCCGGCATCACCCGCGCTGAGTAGGTCGGACAGGCGGTGGATGACCATGAGGTTGGCGATGCCGAGACCTCGGCTGAGCTTCCACTGGCTCTGCATGCGCTCCAACAACCCGACGTGCCGCATCAGGCGCCATGCCTCGTCGTAGATCACCCAGCGTCGGCCGCCGTCCGGGTCGGCGAGGGCGGACTCCATCCAGGCACTGGCACACGTCATCGCCAGGACCAGCGCGGTGTCGTCGCCCGACCCGCCGAGGCGGGACAGGTCGATGGACAGCATCGGTGTGGTCGGGTCGAACGTGACGGTGCTGGGGGCGTCGAACATGCCGCTCAAGTCGCCGTGCACCAGGCGGCGCAGGGCGTGCGCGAGGTCCTGGGCGGCGGGGCCCATGTGCCCGCCCTGGTCGCCGAGGGCGCGGTCGAGGCGCTCGGGCGAGCCGAGGGTGTGGGCGATGTCGCCGAGCAGCGGCACCGTACCGCCGGCCTGAGCCTCGGCCACGACCTGGTCGAGCGCGAGGTCCAGCGCGGTGTGCTCCATCGGCAACAGGTCGCGCTTGAGCACGGTGCGGGCCAGGGCCGCCAGGAGCAGGAGGCGGCGCTTGCGGACTTCGGTCGACCAGTCGTCCTCGCTGACCGAGGCGGGTCGGGCCGGGGCATCCAGGGGGTTCAGCCTCCCCGGGAGCCCCGGTCCCAGCGCGATGCTGTAGCCGCCGAGGGCCTGCGCGACGGCTGTCCACTCTCCCTTGGGATCGCAGGGAACATAGACCCGGTAGCCGTGGGCGATCGACCTGGTGGCGATGGACTTGGCCAGCGCGGACTTGCCCGCGCCGATGATCCCGGCCAGGACGGCGTTCGGATTGGTGAAGCCCTCGATCCGGCCGCTGCTGTACAGCGTGAACGGGTCGAAGCAGAACGCCGCCTCGGCGTGCACGTCGCGGCCGACGAAGATCCCCTCCGCGCCCAGGCCACCCTCGGCGAGGAAGGGATAGGCCCCGGACACGGTGGCGGTGGTCATGCGGTGGGCGGGCAGGCTGAGCTTGCCGCCGCGCGCCGAGGAGGGGCCGGGGCGCCCCGACAGCGGGTAGGTCGGCCGTAGCTCCGGGTCGAGGATGTCCTGGTCGCGGCGCTTGGGCGGGGCCCCAGCGAGGCGTGCCTGGCGGCGGGCCTGGGCGAAACCGGCGCGGGCGGCACGCTGCTGGGCGCGTGATGCCTTTCGGGGGACGAACAGGGGGAGGCGCTGGCGCGGGTGCGGGGCATGAACGTTTCTCCTGGTGGAAGGCGAGGTCAGCGGCGGACGAGGCCGGTGAACGGGGTGTGCAGGTCGGCCGGGGTGGTGCGGCGGCGGACCAGGTGGGCGGTGCGCTGGTGGCGCTGGCAGATGGTCAGCTCGGGAGCGCCCTCGGGCAGGCCGGCCTGGCACGCCTCGCGTTCGGGGACTTCGCCGGAGTCGGGCCGGGGTGCCGCGTGGTAGGCGGCGTGGAGGTGGTCGGCGGCCTGCCAGATCCGGGTGCGGGCGGCGCGGAGCTGGTCGCCCTCGATCGGGACGAGCTGTCCGGTGCGGGCGGTATGGGCGTCGAGCAGGCCGTGCAGCGAGACGAGGTGGGCGTGCAGGGCGTCCAGCTCGGCACGGGTGGTGACCAGCGGGCCGCCGGGGATGTTGAGCGCGCGGTGGAAGTCGAGCGCGGCGGTGGCGAAGGGCACGAAGTCCTGCGCGGTCGGGCTGGGGGTGCGGGACATGGGGGTGCTCTTTCGGAAGGGGGGCGGGCCGGGATCAGGCGGCGAGGGCGAGCGGCATGGAGGCGGCGGTGAACGCCTCGGCCTGCTGCCAGGTGAGCGGCCGAAGGTCGAGCTGGGCGCCGACGGCCGCGGTCTCCACGACCGCACAGGCGGACCGCAGTTCCTCCTCGCTGTCGGCCGAGACGGTCAGCAGGCCGGTCAGCGCGACGTCCGCGTGCCCGGCGATGAGCTGGCGCTCGCGGGACTTGATGTCCTGGTACTCGATCGAGTCCGCTTCGGAGTCGACCTGGCCGCGCCGGGCCCGCTCGGCGGCATCGGCGATCACGCTGGCCTTCTTGCGCTGGACATCGCGCAGGGCCGCGTCCAGCCCCTTCGGCTCGTAGGAGAGCGACAGCGTGCGGCGGACCCCGGCGGTGAACAGGAGCTGATGCAGGAAGCCTGCCGAGGTCTCGGTCCGGGGCCAGTTCTCGACCCAGTACGTGCAGTGGACGGCGGAGTCGGTCGCGATGTGGTCCGACTTCTCGACGACCACGACCGGGCCGGCAGCGGCAGGCTCCGCCTCGGGACGCCCCGAGGAGGACCAGCGGTCGAGGCCGGCCAGGGCCTTGGGGTCGTACGCCGTGCGCACGACGGCCGCGATCTCGTGCGCGGTGAGCCAGCCGGTGGGGCTGAGCCCGGCCGTCCGCGCAGCCTGGTCGAACGTCGAGGTCAGCTGCGCCAGGACGCTGAAGGCCCCGGTCAGCCCGCCGCCGGCCTGGTTGATCAGGCGTCGCGCGGCCTTCGCGTCCAGGGACACCGCGACGTATGCCTCGTGGGGGGCAGCCGCCGGGCCGGCGCTGGCGATCAGCTCGCTGTAGATCGCGCCCGCCACCGGGGCGTCGGGCTGCCCGTGCTCCTCCCAGTACCGGCGCAGGGCGTCGCCGGAGTCGGGGACGGTGCGCTCGATCACCTGCACGCGGGCGACGTGTCCGGTACGGGCAAGAGCGGCCAGCGCGCGGCCCCAGCCGTGGACGTTGGCGTTCTGGGTGCCCGGGTCCAGCAGCGCGTAGGCGCGGGAGGAGACCTTGACGACGGCGGTCAGCGTGCCCGTGTGGGGGTTGTGGACGGCGCCGTACCGGCGGTCGGGGGCGGTGACCACGCGCAGGCTGGCTGCGGTGCCGGGCAGGTGCAGCAGTCCCTCGCGGACCGGACGGCGGGAGGGCCGCACCAGCCAGACCAGCTGGCCCCGCATCCGGCGCAGGACGTACCGGGTGACGATCGGGGCCCAGTCGGCCAGGGCCCGGCCCCGGTAGCGCACGAAGACGAACAGGGCGATGGCGGCCCACAGCGGGATGAGTTCGAGCGCGCCGGCCACGCCGCGGGTGAGGATCACGGCGAGCAGGAGCAGGCCGGTGAGGCTTGCGGCGATCAGCTGCGGGGCGGTCAGGCCGAGCAGGATGCCGCGCTTGCTGCGGTGGGGGAACTTGACGGTGGCCGGAGTGGCATCGGCCTGGGACTGGTCGGACATGGTGGTTCCAGAGGGTGGGAGCGGGCGAGGGGGCGGGGCGCGCAGCGCTCTTCTGGAGGTCATGGCAGGACTCCGTTTCGGCTGGTCAGCGGTGCGGTGGAAGGGGGCGGGCTGCTCGGCTGAAGGAGGCAGCCCGCCCCAGTGGTGGTGGGTCAGGACCCCGATGGCGGCTGGGTGGGGAACACCCACCTCGTCGCAGTCGCAGAACCGGTCGCCGACGGGCCGGTGGTGGGCGGCGGAGGTGCGGCAGGACCGCTGCCTGCCGGGGTGGGTGTGGCAGGCGGCGTGGAACCGGCGTCGGCCATGTTGGTGCCGGGAGCTGACACGCTGGCGGGCTGGGCGGAACCGCCGTCGCTCCCAGGAGCACTCCCTTCGGAGTTGCTGCCGCGCCGGGTGATGAGCGCCGGGATGCCCGGTCGCTGGATCAGGGCCCGGCCCTTGTCACCGGAGGCGTTCGGGTCCTCCCCGAAGCGGAAGCTGGTCTGCGGGCGCTCGGGACCGGGGTCGATGCCCTCCTTGCTGAGCCGGCCTCCGGAGGGGTCGATGCCGGAGGCGACCCCGTCGGCACCCATGCCCGGGACCTTGCTCGGGCCCTGGGGCGCGGGCGAGCCCGACCCCGCCTGCATCGCCAGGCTCCCCGCGGTCTTCGCAGCCCCGGCGGCGACCGCCACCCCGGCCACGCCGGTACGGTGCAGGTCGTCCCGGCCGCCACCCTCGGTCGCCCAGTGGACGAACTTATAGGTCGCGTAGGGGCACAAAAGGATCAACACCATGATGGTCAGGCCCGCCAGGGCGTCGGAGAGCGCGGACAGTCCGTCCTTGGAGTCGCTCTGCCCCATGGCCGAGACGCCGAGCAGGAACACGATCGTCATCAGCAGCTTGGAGACGACCAGGGTGGCGGTGGCCTCGATCCAGCCCCGGCGCCAGCGCTTGGCGACCTCCCAGCCGCCCCCGGCCCCGGCGAAGATCGCCAGGGTGACCAGGACGAGCACGCCGACCTTGCGGGCGACCATCACGCCCCAGTACATGAACGCGCCGATCGCGCAGCCCAGGGCCACCAGCGCGGGTATGGCCCAGCCGAGTTGGAACATCGGCCCCAGCTCGCTGACCTTGATGATCCGGCGCACGGCATCGCCGACCGAGGTGTTCGCGGCTTGGAACAGGCCGTTGGACAGCGCGTCCACCACGGTCACCGCTACGGCCGTGAAGCTGACCGCGCAGAAGGAGAACAGCACGCCGGTCATCGTGCCCACCGCCGCCTGTGCCAGGGCGCGTTCATCGCGCCGCCAGGCAGCGAGGATGAGCTGGAGGCAGAACGTGCCCACGGTCAGGACCAGGCCGATGGGCAGGATCAACTCGTAGTTGCTCCGGAACCAGCTCGCGTTCAGGTCGATGGTGGTGGTGGCGTTGACCGCCTTCGCGGCCAGGTCGGCGCCGCTGGACGCCAGGTCACCCATCGACTCGGCGATCCACGCGCCGATCCCGTTGGTGACCGCTCCGGCCGGATTGTTGGCGAAATCGACAGCGTCGCAGACGCTGTTCATCAGGGGGAGGTCGCAGACTCCCATGAGGGTACCTCCTTTCTTTCTGGAGCGGTGGTCAGGGCGCGACGGCCGGAAGGACTCCGGCCAGCGCGCAGGAACGGGAGGGCCAGCACTGGACGGCCAGGGTCATCGACATGCCCTGCTCGCCGCCCTTGGGTGCGCCGTTCCAGGCGATGGTCTGGTTGCCGGTCACGGTCACGGCGTAGACGTACGCGGTGGTGATCGCGCCGGGATCCGCCTGCAGGGCCTGAGTGAAGGACTGCGGGAAGTACGCCCCGGAGACCGTGGCGGTGGCGAACTGGCCCTGCTGGGCCATCTCGCGCCAGACCTGGACCGAGGGAACCAGGGTGTCCACCGACGAGGCGTCGGCGTACTGGGACTGAGGGGTGAGCCAGCGCCCGAGCGCGGTCAGCAACTGCGGCTGGGTGTAGGCCCGGGTGTCGTAGGACCACAGCGCCGCTGCCGCCGCCTTCGCGTAGGCCACCGGGTCACCGGTCGAAGGCGGTACGGGCAACGAGCCCTCGCCCCGGGACGAGGGCGAAGCCGAAGGAGGAGAGGACACTGTGGCGGAGTGGGACGGTGCGGATGAACTCGACTGCGGGCTGGCAGCCTTGGTTGCAGCGCGGGGGGCACGGGTGAGGTAGGCGGCCAGGCCGGCGAGAGCCAGCAGGACGGCCAGGACAGCGGTGCCGAGCAGCGCCCGGTGGCGCACGCGGGATGCGCCACCGGGGTTGCCGCTGCGGGACGCAGAGACGAGGGAACGATTCTGCATGATCAGTGGACCTGCGTCCCCAGTGCCGAGAAGAACTCGACCACGCCGTTGGCCGCACCCAGCAGCAGGGCCGCGCCGGCGGCGACCAGGACGCCCTTCTTGCCGTTGGCCTCGGCCTGGTGGCCGCCGGAGTGGTGACCCCAGGCCCACACGCCCGCACTGACCGCGAGCGCCCCGACCACGAGGATGATCGCGAAGAGGTTGATGCTGCCCATCACCTCCTTGAGGACCGCCAGGCCGGGAAGCCCGCCGTCGGCAGGGGTGATACCGGGGTTGTAGGCAAGCTGAACCGCCTGCTTGGCGAGAGACATTGAGAACTCCAGTTCGATTATGGGGTCGCAAAAGCGAGCCCGGGGGCAGAGCGGGGATTGTGAGAGGGGGGTGGGGGAGGCGCCGGTCAGACGACTCGGCGGGCCGCGACAAGCTGCGACTGCCAGGAGGCCAGGGTGTCGATCGAGACCACGGCACCCGTGTGCGGCGCGTTGATGATCAAGCCGGAGCCCATGTAGATACCGACGTGGCCGGGATTGGCGGCGGTCCCGTCCGAGCCGGTGGTGAAGACCAGGTCGCCGGGCTGCAGGGCGTTCAGGGGAACCGCCGTCCCCTGGTCGACCTGGGTGAAGGTGGTGCGGGTCAGGCTCACCCCGGCGGCCCGGTAAGCCTGTTGCACCAGGGACGAGCAGTCGCACCGGCCCATCGGGTCCGACCCGTGCGGGTCTGTGCAGGACCCGCCCCACTGGTACTGCGTGCCGAGCTGGCCCATTGCCCACCGGATCGCTGTCTGGACCTGCGGCGGCGCGCTGGTGGGGATGGTGTAGCCGTCCGGGACGCTGCCGGGAGGGATCGGCCCGAACCCGGAGCCGTCACCGTCTGCCGAGCACCCTCCTGTGCCATCCGTCGGCGATGGGCCGGTTGACGGGGCGGGTGAACCGGACGTACTGGGGCTCGGCGTCGCGCCGGCACCGGGTGACAGCAGCGGGGCGATGGCCTGCTGTAGAGCGGTCGCCAGCGGTTCCCACTTGGCGTAGGCACCTGGGTAACCCGACTTCTGGACTGCCTGGGCCGCCTGGGTGACGGTCATGGACTGCCACCCCGAGACCTGCAAAAGTGCCTGGTAGAAACGGGTACTGGCGTAGACCGGTTGCATGATCTGCTCGGCCGTCCCCCATCCCTGCGAGGGCCGCTGCTGGAACAGCCCCAGGCTGTCGCGGTCCCCGGAGGCCAGGTTGCGAAGTCCGCTCTCCTGGAGGGCGGTTGCCAGTGCCACCACCTGACCCCGGGCGGGGATGTGCATGGCGATGCCGGTGGCGGTGATGGTCTCGGCGTTCGGGACCTGCTCCGTCGGGTCGTCCAGGCCGGGCACCGATACGGTTCCCTTGCCACGGCCCGCCAGGATCGACTGCACCTGGGTGGCCACGGCTGCGGTATCCACAGCCTGTGGACTATCCGACGTGCAGGCAGCAGCAGCGATCCCGGACGAGGCGAACAGAATCGGGGCGGCCAGCAGCAGCGGGCCGGTGGCAGCCAGACCGACCACGGCACCGACGGTCTTCTTCATCGCTGTCGCCGTTCGCAGCGGCAGACGGCCTGGGCAGGCGATGGCGTCGGGGCAGGGCGTAGGTGTATCAGGACGTGCTGCATCGCAGCGTCTCCTCGGGGGTTCGTAGGAGGCGCGGTGCCGACCTCTCGTGCAAAGCCGTCGGCACCGCGCCGATGTGAATCCGCCTCTCAGGGCGGGCCCGCGTCAGGGGAGTTGGTAGCTCCCGGACACCGGTCTCGGGTCAAGCGCGGCAGCCAGCCGCGCTCGTAATCTCAGGCGGTACACCGGGTCTCCAAACGGCTTCGGGAACGAGGGGGCAAGGTGCCCTCCTTACCGCCCTCATGGACGAGGCAGCACGGATCAGCACAGGTCAGCAGAGGTGGAGTTGGGCTCCGTCCCGGTGACATGGCCAGACAGTAGACCGGGATTCCGGCCGCACCAAACGGCTGCCGAACCGGAGCCCGAAGCGCGACACGGCCGGTTAGGTCCGGCCGGAAATCACGGCTAACGTCCGGCACAACCCCGCTCCGAGTAGCCGCTGTTGAGTGCCGTCCGGAGCGGACCCAGTCCCGCCGCGCCCTGAAAGAGACCCCGCACATGAGCTACACACTGCACCGAGGCGACGCCCTGACCGTGCTGAAGACCCTCCCCGACGAGAGCGTCAACGCCGTCATCACCGACCCCCCGTACAACTCCGGCGGACGCACCAGCTCGGACCGCACCAGCCGCACCGCCCGCGCCAAGTACGTCACCAGCGGATCCGCGCACGACCTGCAGAACTTCCCCGGCGAGAACCGCGACCAGCGCTCCTACCGCAGCTGGCTCACCGCCCTGCTCACCGAGGCGTACCGGGCATCGACCGAGCACGCGGTCGCCCTCGTCTTCTCCGACTGGCGCCAGGAACCGACCACCTCCGACGCCCTGCAGATGGCGGGCTGGACCTGGAGCGGCACGATCCCGTGGATCAAGCCCGCCAGTCGGCCCCGCAAGGGCGGCTTCAAGCAGTCGGCGGAGTTCATCACCTGGGGCGTCAAGGGCAGCCTGGCCAAGGACCGGGAGCTGTACCTGCCCGGCCATTTCATCGCCTCCCAGCCCCGCAAGGGCCGTGTGCACATCACCCAGAAGCCGGTCGAGATCATGCAGCAGCTCGTGCAGATCTGCCCCGAGGGCGGCACCGTGCTCGACCCCTTCACCGGCAGCGGCTCCACGGGCGTCGCCGCCCTGCGCGAGGGCCGGAAGTTCGTGGGAGTCGAGTTGTCCTCGCACTACGCGGCCGTCGCCGAGCAACGGCTCCAGGCAGAGCTGACTCAGGACGACTTCGTCCTGGCCGGACCGGAGGCGTGATCATGAGACCCACCACGCCGGGGCCGACGAACCGCAGACGCACAAGGGCGGCTGGAGCATCGAGAAACCGATGCACCAGCCGCCCTTCCTCTTGCGTCAGGCCGCCTCGAACGCCCGCCGGATCAGCGGTCCCGCCTTCTCCAACGTGGCAGCCGAACAGATACGCACCTCCAGGTCGCCCGTCCCGAGGTGGCCGATGCCGCGCATGTCACGGGAGAAGCCCTCCTCCAGCTCCACCGTGTCCGGGTCGAGCCTGAGATAGACCAGGATCACCTCGTGCTTGGGACGGAAGATCACCGAGGCGAGGTTCACCATCCGCCGATAGGCGATGTAGTGCCTGAGCGGGGCCACCTCTACCTCGCCCCACGCGGTCAGGGCCTCGTCCAACTCGGCGTACAGGTCGTGCAGGCAGGCCGGGACCTGGACCGAGGTAGTCCGGACCGACGGTTTCTCGTCTGCTGCGCCGGCACCTACCGTCTCCTCCAGGTCCCGTCGCTGACGTCGAGAGGGAGCGGAGCGGGCAGCGCCGGGTACGGACTCGATCAGCATCAGGCCCAGCAGCCCGCCGTCGAAGATGCGATAGCGCACCAGGTCGATCCGTTCGTGCAGGCGGTTCACCGCCACTCGGTCGTGGTGCGAGAAGCTCGCCGCGATGCAGACCATCCGCGGGTTCCGCCAGTCGACCGCTTCGGCCGCGTCGGCACCCAGCTTCTCCTTCACCAGGGCTTCGAACTCGTGATGAGCCGAGTCCAGCCACGACAGGTAGGAGACGGCCTGCGACACGACCCCGCTGTCGGAGCCCTTCTTGTACTCGATTTTACCGACCGCAGGAACTCGGATACCGGCTCTGAACTGCGACTATTCATAGACTACATGTACGTGACGGTGCCTCACCATCTTCTGGCATCGCCCGATGGAGTGGTTCTCGACTTCGTGTCCCAACCTCGCCTTGGGGGCGGCGGGACACTGTCGGCAGTTCTGGACGTCGCCGGGGCATCATGGGGGTATGCCGCCCGCTCCCGTTGATCCGCGATCGTTGAATGCAGCCGAGAGGGCCGTGCTGGAACACATCCTGGCCAGCGACTTCACTGGTTCCTCCGAGCTTCGGAGCCAGATCGGTTAGGCGGAGGTCGTGGCCGCCTGGTCGCCCGGATCGGTGAGTGTCGAGCTGAGAGTGCTCGGACCCGCGTCGCGGGCTCCGCTGGACGCTGGTCTTGTCCCGGTGGGCGCGCAGGTGCTCGACGAGTTCGGCGAGCTGCTCGTATGGATCGAGGACGGGGTGCTGGCTGCGCTCGAATACGCCTGGATCACCGACGAGATGCCCGCCGCGCTATCCGCCGTCGAGAGAATCCGGCTCACGCCCGACCTGTGACCGGAGACGACGCTCCGGCACGCGATGTCTGCTGAACCACGCCCAGTGACTCGGCGATCCGGGCTTCGAGGTCCGCGACACGACGGCCTTGGAAGCGGAGGTCTCGACTGCTTCGCCTGAGGTGGCTCTGGCTATGGGGGTGCCGCAGTCTTTCCCGTCAGGCCCGGAGAGGATGGGGGCCATGATGCACGAGGATCAGGGGCGGGACCTGTTCGGCCGCACGGCGGCGCACAATGCCGTCGTGAATGGCGATGTCGCTGAGTCGAGGGCGACGTTGGAGCGCGGGGCGGATCCGGACGCTGTGGACAAGGCAGGTTGGACGCCGTTGCACTTCGCCGCGCAGGCCCAGGAAGCGCAGGCCGCTGAGGTGCTCCTATCGGCCGGCGCGTCGGCGGACGTGGCTGATCGGCATGGCAGCACCGCGCTCTGGCGGGCGGTGTTCACCTTCCGGGGCGAGAGCGCGACACTTCGCGGACTGGGCGTGAGAAGCGGCTGCCCACCTTGACTACCGGGTTTCCGTCGAGACGGGGTCGAGGAAGAAGAGGCACTGAGTCGCGTTGAATTCGCCCACCTTGGCGACGAAGTGGAACTTATCGCCCGCGCGGAGGGTGGCGGGGATCTTCTTGCCGGTCAGTTTTAGGTCAAAGACGTTGACGTTCTCGTACTTGAAGGCCGGGCCGACCGTCGTGTTCGGTCCCTTGTCGCCTGGGCCCAGGAGGATGTCGTAGCGGGTCGCGTAACTACCGTGGTGCACCATGTTCACGATCGAGCCGTCGAACGCGACCGTCTTGCCCGCGTACTTGGTCGCGAAGTCCAAGTTCGCGCTATCGCAATAGTCCATCTTCAGCAGCGCCGCGAACTCCGGGTTGTTCTGCGGCGTGATCACATCAGGGGCAGCCGGCTCGGCCGTGGTCGGAGCCGGAGTCGGCGTAGCGGAAGGCTTCTCGCTCGCAACGGCTGGCGACTTGTCTGACTCGTCCTTCTTCGTGCTTCCGCCGCTGAGCGCAGAGGCGACCCCGATGACAACGGCGAGGATCACGAGGACGGCAGCCACCGCCCCGATCAGGAGCCAGGGCAGCGGCTTCTTCGGTCGACGGAAGTTGAGAGTGGAGCGCAGTACGCCCTGGGCTTGGTCTACGAGTTCCCAGCCGTCGTTCTGCATCTTCGAGATCACCCGACCGTCGACGCCGCGAACGGTCTGCACGGTCTTGTACTCGTACCTGATGTCGTCGGCCATGCGGTCCGCGCCCCCTAAATAAGCTGTTCTTACCAACTGCCTCGCGAGCATAGGGGACTCGGCGAGGAACTCGGCACCACCGATGTCGCCCTCGGCCCCGAACTCGCCGTTCGGCCCAGCGAGCACTCGGTCGGGGCGCTGCTCGACGCCCGGGAGAACCTGACCGACACCATTGCCGCCCGGGCGATGATGTGCGTCCACGGGGACGCCGACCTGGGCAAGATCCTGGCCCTGAAGCGAGCTGGCCATCTCCCGGGAGATGAGGCTCCGCTTCGGATCGCACCAGATCGAGCTGCACCCATGGTCGGAACTCGCGGCGGAAGTACAGGCATTCAGACTGGCCGCATGGCCGCAGGCTAACCTCGGCAAGGCGACCGAGCTGTTGGGCCAGGTCATTGCCGAGGTCAGGGCTTCCGATCAGGGCCTCCTTCGGATCCTGTTCGCGAGTGGCTGGTGTCTGACGGCCCCGCCCGACGACGAGCGTTCCGCATGGGGCGTGTCAGTCCGATTCCATGAGTTTCTCCACGTCCGGCCCGGCGGCGAAGTACGGGTGAGCGGTCCCCGCGAGATCAGGACGTAGTTCGCGCTGGTTGAGCGATCTGGGCTTCGAGGTCGGCGACGCGGCGGTCCTGGAAGCGGAGGTTGGAGCGGGCGGCCTTCAGCCGCTCGTCGAGGGACCGGTTGTCGGCCGTGAGCTGGCGGACGCGCTGCTTGAGGGTGGTGTTCTCGGTGGTGACCCGCTGGATGGCCTCCTGGGTCCACTTGGCTTCCAAGTCACTTACCTGTCCGAGGAGTTCGCCGATGCGGGTGCGCTGGGTGAGGATCTCGGCGTGGGCGGCCTTGAGGGCGTCCTCGGCGTTCAGGGCCCGCTCGCGCCAGGTCGCCTCGCGTGCCTCGTCCTGGTCAGTGACCATCTGGGTCCGTCGTTCACCGGCCTCGGCCATCGCTGAGGCGACTGCGGCTCTGGCGTCGGGGTGGTCGTAGAGGAAGGTGCGGGAGACGTTCGCGCGGCGGGCGACGGCGGAGACGCTGACCTGGGTCTTCTCGCGGCGGAGCCGGGTGATGGCGTCGCGGACTCGTCCGAGCGCGGCGTCGGTGGTGCGGTGGCGGGCGGCCAAGGCGGCGGCCGTGCGCCGGTCGGGGGCGGTGGTGGTCACGCGCATCGCTCCTGTTCGTCGGTGGTGTCGTCGGCCCGGTCCTGCTCGTCGCCGGCGGTCTGGGCGAGGTCGGCGGCGCGGAAGGCGGTGGACCAGACGCGGTGGAAGTAGTCCTGGGGTTTGCGCAGGTCCAGGGCGAGGGCGTCGTCGAGGAGGCCGAGGCCGGCCAGGGCGCTCTCCAGGCCGTCGATGGCGCGGGCGGTGGGTTCGAAGTAGCGGTGGAGGTAGTGGGCGGTGGCGTCGTCGGGAGAGCCCTCAGCCAAGAGTCGCCACTGCTCGCGCTTGCGCCGCCAGTAGAGGAGGTCGGCGCCGGACAGGACGAACTTGTCGCAGTTGTGGCAGTCCAGGTTCCATGGACAGGCGCCGCCCTCGACGACGGGCTGGAAGGTGCAGAAGCCGCCCTCGGCCGGGGTACTGCGGCGCGACAGGTCGATCGCCAGGGCCTGGGCCTGCTCGCGGGTGAGTGGAGTGGTGCCCTCGGTGAGGAGTTCTCCGGGGTTGGCGGTGCCGGGGCCGGTGACCCAGACGCGCTGGAGGACATCGTCGAGGTCGGACTGGGTCAGGTGGACATAATGCTCCGCCATTCGATCACTAACCTGCCCCATGTATCGGCGGATGTGCGTCAGGCTCGCCCCGGCCCGCAGCAGCCGGGTCGCCAGGGTATGCCGGGCTTGGTGGGCGACGTAGTGGCCTCCCAGGTCGAGGTCGGTGATCCAGTTACGCAGGCCGGTATGGAACCAGGTGTAGGACAGGGCGCGACGGCCGTCCGGGTTGAGCATGTCGGTGGGGAACAGGGCCAGGTGGACGCGCTCGGCGGGGGTGGGCGCGCGTCCGGCGTGGCGGTCGGCGAAGCGAGCCAGGGTCTTGCGGCGGCGTTCCTCAAGCCGGTCCATGAACCGGTCGGGGATGCGGATGGCCGCGTTCAGGTTGCCGACCTTGGTCTGGTCGTGCCAGAGCACGGGCAGCCCGCCGTATCGGCCGATGCAGTCCAGGTGGAGCTGGATGACCTCGTTGGCGCGACGGCCGGTGATGATGATGGCCTCCCACATATCCCGCAGGCCGCGGTCGTGCGGGTCGTGGTCTTCGGCGAGTCGCCGCAGGTTGCTCTCGTCCGCGAGAGCGCGGGCGACCTCGTCGGGGAAGGGGTTGCGGCTGCGGGGCGTGCCCGGGCCGCCGACCGGCACGGCGGTGATGAAGGCGCGGTTCAATCCGATCCGCTCGGCGCTGCCGTTGTCCAGCGCGCCGCGCAGCACGGCCCGGCCGTAGTTGAGCATCATCCGGCGCTTGTTCTCGGTGACCGTCGACTTCTTGCCGTCCAGGCGGGCCTGGCCGCGGAAGTCAAGGCCGAGACGTTCGCGGTTGCGCAGGTCCGCGACGAAGCGGTGGGCGTGCTCTTCGCGCAGCGCCCTGGGATCGTGGCCGCCGTCGGGGGCTTCGGCCTCCAGGAACGCGCTCAGCTCTGCGCCCGCGCGGCGCAGGTAGTCCACCGGCTGGGCGCTGCGCGGGCAGGAGGGCGAGCGCAGCACGTCGGCGATGTGGTCCCACAGCAGGTCGCGCAGCCACCGCTGGGAGACACAGGTCAGGTCGACGTAGCTGGAGCGGTGGGGGAAGCGCACGCCGAAGTGCTCGGTCTCGATGTAGCCGCCATCGCGGGTGTCGCCGGGGCTGAAGTAGACCTTCCGCAGGGCTTCTTGCATCCCACCGACCATGCGCTGGTGGTAGTCGCGGTGGAAGACGGTCGGGTCCAGGCCGGCCAGGGACGCCACGTCTCCACGCTGGCACTCGTCCGCGAGCGACTGCACCCACGTCAAGTTCCATACAGAGGTGGGCTGCAGGCCGTGGGCATACATGCCCCACTGGAACTCGGCCCGCAGCAGGGGCCGCAGTCCGCGCAGGTTGACCTGTCCCGTGCGGTGCACCGGCAACTGCGCGCGGCCCCAGGCGCGGAAGACGATCTGGTCCTCGCAGGTGACAGGGACAGGGCGGTCGTGCCGCTCGAAGGTGGCGAAGAAGTTCTTCGGCAGCCGGGCCCCGCCCGGACGCCCGGCCCGGATGTAGCCGCGCTCGTGGGCGCCGCACAACCCCAGCGGCGATGCGGCCAGTTCGTCGCACACCTCCGCGCGGCACTCGCCGTAGCCCGGGCAGGGCTGCTGGTCGGCCAGCCACCTCTCGAACTCCCCGTCCTCCTCACGGGCGCCGGTGTTGCGCTTGAGGTGGCTCAGCCACCGGTTGCGGTGCCGGAAGCACACCGCCAGGCGCAGGCTGAAGGCCGGTCGCTGCGGGCAGATCCGGCACATCATCTCCTCCGGGGCCTCCCACGCCGCCAGCGGCTCCGCTCCGCGCAGGAACTGGACCCGGGTCATCCCGCCTGCCTCTGCCTCCTGCCACTGATCGGCGTGCACCGAGCACATCGCGTAGCGCCGCCAGCGCGACCGCGCGCAGTCAGGGACCGTGCAGCTCCACGGATAGACCGGGTGGGTCGGCGGGATCTTCAGGACCCCGCCGCGCAGCGCCGGGTCGAACTCGGGTCCGTTGATCAGCACGGTGAGCACCTCCAGCCGGTCCCGTTGTGCGCGGGCATCCGGCCGTGGCAGCAGGGAGGGCGCGGTCACTGGGCCCCACCCCAGACCGTGCGCAGGGCGGCGTCGAAGGCCGGGGCGTGGATATCGACATGCCCGTAGACCTCGTCGACCATCGTGGCCGAGGCCCAGCCACCGGCGTCCCGGGCGATCAGCAGGTTGCCACCGGCCGCGTCGAGCACCGCAGAAGTGAAGTTGTGGCGGAAGGCATGGGGTTTCACGACGCCGAGCCCGGCGCGTTTCCCGGCCCGGCCGAGCATCCGGCGGGCTCCGACCGGCGCCCATGGCTGTCCCGAGTTCTTGCCATGGAGCTGGACCAGGAGCATGCCGTGCCCGGCGGTGCCGCGCGGATACTCACCGCCCGTGAGGTACTCGAAGTAGGTGTGCACCATCGCCGGGCTGACTCGCTTGATCAGCCCGCCGGTCACCGTGCCGCCCTCGATCCGCCAGGGGAGCTTGGTCTTCGCCTCGGCCCGGTTCGGGTTGCCGGGGCGGTGGCAGACGTGGACGTGCGGGGCGCGGCACTCCCCGCAGGCTGCGTTCTCGCGTAGGTGCAGGTCCACCAGGTGCAGCCCGCAGAGCTCGCCGATCCGCAGGCCGCCGTCGGCCAGCCAGGTCACCAGCAGCCGGTCGCGGGCGGCGTTCACCGCCGCCAGGAGCTTGTCCCGCGCGCCGTCGGGGAGCATCTTCGGGTGCCGGCGGCGCGGCCGGGTCGGGGCGAGCGGGTTGGTGGGCAGGGAGGTCTTCACGTGTCCCAGGAACGCGCGGCGTCGGTCCGCCCGTGTGGGCAGCCGCGAGGTGTCGAGCTTCTTGCCGAGCTCGCCGTTCACGCCCAGGGACGACTGGTGCAGGTAGAAGCCCTTCAGGCAGGCAGCCGCGGTCGACAGCGCGGAGCGGCCGTAGGGGCGCTTGCCGATCCGCCACGGTTCGCCGAGCGGCATGCGGACCTCCGCGCCGACGATGCCCATGTAGCGCTCAAGGTCCCGCAGCACGACCTTCTCGAAGGCCAGGCACTCGCGCTCCAGCCACCGCAGATGGTCCACCAGGTAGTACGCGTAGGTCCTCTGCGTCCCCGAGCCGTCGTGCACGCGCAGGAACCGGTCCGCCTCCGCGTGAAGACTGCCTTCGGGCCAGACGATCGTCCACGACCGCCGCCCGTCCTCTCGTTCGATCTGCTGGACCCTCAGGTCCCCGACCACCACTCGCCGTGCCACTTGTCCTCCGTACCGACTCCGGAACATGACGGGCGCTCCGGACACGGTCGGTAAACGAGCCCGCGACGCCCAAGTCACAGGCCCAGACGGACATCACGAGCAGCACTACCTGCGGTCGGTAAACTCGATCACCACCGGGCTGCTGTTCTCGTCGAGCCCGAGCGTGTCGATCCGACCCCGGTGCCACGGTCCCGTCGGATACTCCGAGGCCAAGAAGCGGATGCCGAGCATCGACTCCAGCCCCGCCTCGACCCGACGCTGCAGCTCAACCTCCAGCGCCACCGTTGAGCCCCGAAGCTCGACGTCCCGGCCATCGACATCCTGCCGGAACAGCATCAGGTCGGTCACCAGCGTCCCCCTCCCGCGATCACTACACGAGACCCAATCGCGAACGAACGGAAGGTATTCCGCTTCTCGGTGCCCGATTCCCCGCGGCGACTACGATCGGGCGACCAAGACGTCGACGGGCCGCCTCAATCTGCGGTCGTTTGAAAGGAAGGCGTGTGTCCCAGTCGCCGAAGGCCGGTGGGCAGCTGCGGTTTCAGGCAGTCGGATCTGACGGTCGAAGCTCTGCCTCGTGGACCGTGTTCGCGAACGGCACCGTTTCCGACGTCTACATCGCGGCCCGGCCGATCGCAGGAAAGATCAAGGTCAGCCTCCACGAATTCTTGTTACGAGCTCCAAGGGATTGGGAGGCTTTCGCTGCTGATTCTCGGATTCGCGACCGCTGCAAGGGTAGCGAACAGTTGGTGTAGCGCCGAGGGGTGCGGCAGCGAAGGGAGTGAGGGCTTCGGCGAGGGTGGTGGGCGCGGCGGGGATGCCGCTGAGGGTGCCGGGGGGTCCGCCTGACTTGCGGCGGTTCAGCGACACCGTGGGGCGGGCGATGGCATGCCGGAATCGGAGGGAGAGGTACCGGCCTTCGCTCTGGGGTGGGCGCGCGCTGGTCATATCGCTGGCGAGCCTCGGACGGATCCTGGGGGTCAACGCCCATCGTGCCGGAAGCCAACCTGACGCCGCTGACAGGCATGCTCGTCACGCACCCGTCAGGCAGGTTCTGGTGGCCGCCTCTACCCGCTGGGCGAGCGCTTCGATCATGGCGGGGTGGGTTCCGAGCGGACGTGCGGCGGCGTCTGCGCCGCAGTCGTTGATCCGGTCGGCGAAAAGGCCGGGAGCCAACAGCCAGGTGGCGACCGATACCCGCTGGGCTCCCCGGGAGCGGGCGTCCGCGACCGCCTCGGCGACGGTGGGCCGCGCGGACGCCGCCCAGCCTACGGACACTGCCGTGCCGAGGCGGCGGCCCAAGGTCTGGGCCAGTGCGGTGACCTCTGCTCGGGCGGCTGGGTCGCGGGAGCCGGCCGCGCCCAGGACGACTGAGTCGTCGGGCCCCGCACCGGCCTCGGCGAGCCGGTCCGTCAATGCGGTGAGGAGAGTCGAAGCCGGGCCCGGTGGCGGGGTGACCACCGTGTCGGTGCGGCCGGAGCCCAGGATCTGGGCTGGGATGTCGGTGTGGACGTGATGGCCGCTGGACAGGAAGGCCGGTACCAGGACCGGGGTACGGTCGGCCGGTGTGCTCCTGAGCACGTCCGCGATGGTGGGGCCGTGAACATCCGCGTAGGCGGGGTGCACTGGCAGTCCGAGTCGGTCGGCGAGAGCGAAGGCCAGGTCCTGCGTCACCACGGTCCCTGCTGGGTTGCGGGTGCCGTGAACAGCGAGGACCACGGAGATCGGCGACGGCATGCGGCAGGTCCTCCCATGGGCGGTGCGTGGTGGGCGTGGCGGGCTACTTCTGTGCGGCCGGGCCGCGCCTGCGCAGGTAGACGCCCCAGGTCAGGGCGAGGCACAGGCCGTAGTAGCCGAGGAAGGCCAGGTAGGCGGCGTTGCCGTTGTGGGCGTTGAGGAAGGACTGGCGGATGGCGAGGTTGACCAGGACGCCGCCGAAGGCGCCGATCGCGCCGGCGATGCCGATCAGTGAGGTGGCCTGGCGCTGGGATGCCTGCTCGGCCTCGGTCTGGCGTACGCCGGTCAGTACCTCGGCGCGGGCTTTGGCTTGGAAGATGGCTGGGATCATCTTGTAGGTGGAGCCGTTGCCGATGCCGCTGAACACGAACAGGGCGATGAATCCGGTCAGGAACAGCGGCAGCGAGTGTTGCCCGGAGGCGATCAGGACCGTGCTCGCGCCCAGGGCCATTGCGGCGAAGTTCCAGCAGGTCACTTGGGGTCCGCCCCAGCGGTCGGCCATCCGGCCGCCGATCGGGCGTACCAGTGAGCCGAGCAGCGGGCCGAGGAAGGTCAGATAGGCCGCCTTGAGGGGGGTGTCGAACTGGGTGTGGAACTGGACTTGGAGGACCTGCCCGAAGGCGAAGCCGAAGCCGATGAAGGAGCCGAAGGTACCGATGTACAGCGCGGACATCACCCAGGTGTGCGGTTCACGGCAGATGTCGCGCAGGGCGTGCCGCGGGCCTGCGGGGGTGTCGAGGTTGTCCATCCGAAGGGCGGCGCCGAGCGCCACCAGGACGATCAGTGGCACGTAGACCAGGGGCAGCAGTCGCGGGTGGGTGGCGCCCGCGGTGGCCAGGATCAGCAGGCCGACGAGTTGTACGGCTGCGACGCCTATGTTGCCGCCTCCCGCGTTGATCCCCAGTGCCCAGCCCTTGAGGCGTTGTGGGTAGAAGGCGTTGATGTTCGCCATGGAGGAGGCGAAGTTGCCGCCGCCGACTCCGGCCACGGCGGCCAGCGCCAGCAGGGCGGTGTAGGAGGCGCCGGGCCTGAGCAGGGTGCCGGCCAGCACGGTGGGGATCAGCAGCAGCAGTGCGCTGGCGATGGTCCAGTTGCGTCCGCCGAAGCGGGCCACAGCGGTGGTGTAGGGCAGGCGCAGCAGTGATCCGGCGGCTGTGGGGACGGCGGTGAGGACGAACTTCCCGGCTGTGTCGATGTGGTACTGGGGTCCGAGGAAGAGCACCAGGACCGACCACAGGCTCCAGACGGAGAATCCGATGTGTTCGGACAGTACGGAGAAGACCAGATTGCGCCGGGCCACCGCAGCGCCGGTGTGCTCCCAGAACTGCGGGTCCTCGGGCTGCCATTCGGTGATCCTGCGGGACCGGATCCGGGACGGGGCCGTTGTGGTGGCGGCGTGCGGGTCATGGACTGTCGCGCTCATGGTTGCCTGCCTTCGGCGGAGGGTTGCGGCTGCTGCTGATTGGTCCCCGACGCTAGGGGGCAGAGGTTTCGTGGTCTGCTTCGCGCGGGCACCGCAGCGCTACAGCTCACGCACACCGGCCGTCGGCCCGTGTGAGAGTGGCGGCCGGATGGTGTCGGGAGCTGGGCTGAGGTGGCGTCAGGGTTCAGGGTTGCAGTCGGATCGGCCAGGTCCGCAGGTGGCTGCTGTTGCCGTCCGGTGCGGTTTCCTCGTCCAGGCAGGTGCCGTCGCGCAGGGCGAACGCCTGCTTGTACATCGGGGAGATCAGGACGGGGACCGGGCCGCGGGTGCCGAGCAGGCTGCGGGCCAGGACGTAGGCGCCGCTGAAGGGGTCGCGGTTGTCCAGGGCGTAGAGCTGTCCTGTGCGGTCGCGGAAGGCGGCGACCTGTTGTCCGTCGACCAGCAGGGCTGTGCCGCGTCCGGGCGTCAGGTCGGCCAGAGCGCACACCCGGGTCCACTTCGTGCCGTCGTGGATCTCGACCTGGGATGTCAGCGACTGCTGGTGGGTGGACTGGTCGTCGGACTGCTGAACGGTGGGCTGTTTGGTGAGTGTCAGCGTCATCGGGTGCGTACCTCCAGGGAAGGGCCGGCGATCAGGGGCGCGGGCGCCACCGGCGGGGTGTGGCCGTCCTCGTCGGGGCGGGCGGGGCGGATCTGGTCGCGCTCGGGGACGAAGCGCACGGTGGGGTCGGGGGTGCCGGGGGCGTTGGTGAAGGAGACGAAGCGGCGCATTCGCTCCGGGTCGGCCAGGGTGGCGGCCCATTCGTCCTGGTAGGTGGCGACGTGGCGGGCCATCAGGTCGTCGAGATCGGCGCAGATGCCGAGTGAGTCGTCGAGCAGGACGGCGCGTAGGTGGTCCAGGCCGCCTTCGAGGCGGTCCAGCCAGGGGGCGGTGCGCTCCAGTCGGTCGGCGGTGCGGATGTAGAACATCAGGTAGCGGTCGATGGTGCGGATCAGGGTGTCGTGGTCGAGGTCCTTGGCGAACAGGTCGGCGTGGCGCGGGGTCATGCCGCCGTTGCCGCCGAGGTAGAGGTTCCAGCCCTCGGCGGTGGCGATGACCCCGAAGTCCTTGCTCTGTGCTTCCGCGCATTCTCGGGCGCAGCCGGAGACCGCGGACTTGATCTTGTGTGGGGCGCGCAGGCCCCGGTAGCGCAGTTCGAGTTCGATGGCGAGTGCGACCGAGTCCTGCACGCCGTAGCGGCACCAGGTCTGGCCGACGCAGGATTTGACGGTGCGTAGGGCCTTTCCGTAGGCGTGGCCCGATTCGAAGCCCGCGTCGACCAGGCGCCGCCAGATCAGCGGGAGCTGGTCGACCCGGGCCCCGAAGAGGTCGATCCGCTGACCACCGGTGATCTTGGTGTAGAGGCCGAAGTCGCGGGCGATCTCGCCAATGGTGATCAGGCCGGCGGGGGTGATCTCGCCGCCGGGAATGCGGGGCACGACCGAGTAGGAGCCGTTGCGCTGGAGGTTGGCGAGGTGGTGGTCGTTGGTGTCCTGCAGCGCGGCCTGCTCGCCGTCCAGGATGTGGCCGTGGTCCAGGCTGGCCAGGATGGAGGCGGCCGCGGGCTTGCAGATCTCGCAGCCCTCGCCAGTGCCGTGCTCCTCCAACAGCCGCGAGAAGCTGTTGATGCCCTTGACCCGGACGATCTCGTAGAGCTCGGCGCGGGTGTGGGCGAAGTGCTCGCACAGGCCGCGGGCGACCTCGGCGCCGGATGCCTCCAGTTCCTCCTTGAGGATGCCTTCGACCAGCTTGACGCAGCTGCCGCAGCCGGTACCGGCCTTGGTGCACTTCTTGACCTGAGGCAGGGTGTCGCAACCGCCGTCGCGGACGGCGGCGGCAATGGCGCCCCTGTCCACGTTGTGGCACGAGCAGACCACGGCGTCGTCGGGCAGGGTGAGCGGCCCGACGGGCGCGCCGAGTCCCGCGGGCAGGACGAGTTGCTCGGGCGAGGCAGGCAGCGGTGCCCCGCTGACGGCCAGTGGCCGCAGGGTGGCGTAGGACTCGGTGTCACCGACCAGGACCCCGCCGAGCAGTCGGCCCTGCGGGTCGATCACCAGCTTGCGGTAGACCCCCGTGCGGCTGCTGCTGTAGACCACGTCCACCGCGCCCTCGGCTACGCCGTGGGCGTCGCCGAAGCTGGCCACGTCCACGCCCAGCAGCTTGAGCTTGGTGGAGGTGTCGGCACCGGTGAAACTGCCGGAACCGCCCGCCAGGTGACGGGCGGCCGCCTCCGCCATCGCGTAGCCGGGGGCGACCAGGCCGTAGACCCGGCCGTCGGCGGCCAGCGCGCACTCGCCGATCGCCCAGATCCGCGGGTCGGCGGTGCGGCACTGCTCGTCGACGACGATGCCGCCGCGTTCGCCGACCGGCAGGCCGCAGTCCCGGGCGAGCTGGTCGCGGGGGCGGACCCCGGCGGAGAAGACCACCAGGTCGACGTCCAGGACGGTGCCGTCGGAGAGCGTCATGGTGCGGACATGGCCGTCCGCGTCGGTGTCGACGCGCTGAGTCGCGGCTCCAGTGTGAACCGTGACGTCCAGTTGCTCGATTTTGCGGCGCAGTATCTCGCCGCCGCCGTGGTCGATCTGCAGGGCCATCAGCCGGGGGGCGAACTCCACCACGTGGGTCCGCAGGCCCAGCGTCCGCAGCGCGCCCGCCGCCTCCAGCCCGAGCAACCCGCCGCCGACCACGACGCCGACACCGGCGTCGGTGGCGTGGTCGCGGATGGCCTCCAGGTCCTCGATGGTGCGGTACACGTGGCAGCCTGGTGCGTCGTGCCCGGGGATGGGCGGGACGAACGGGTAGGAGCCGGTGGCCAGGACCAGGGCGTCGTAGGGGAGGGTGCGGCCGGAGCGGGTGGTGACGGTGCGGGCGGCGCGGTCGACGGTGACCGCCGGGTCTCCCAGGCACAGCTCGATGCTGTGCCCAGCGCGGCGGAGCTGGTCCAGGAACTCGGGCGGGCACAGCGTGAGCTGTTCGGCGGTGGTGCCGGAGAACCAGGAGGTCAGGTGCACCCGGTCGTAGGCGGGGCGTGGTTCCTCGGCCAGGACGGTGATCCGCCACGGTGTATCGGGGCTGTGCTCGGCCAGCGATTCCAGGAAGCGTTGGCCGACCATGCCGTGTCCGACCAGGACCAGCTGCTGAGGTGTCACGGACGGGCTCCTTCGAGGGTCGGCAGGGACCGGGGTTCGGGCGCGGCCGGGCGGGTCCTGGGCGGGGCGGGAGTACGAGCCATGCCCTGAGCGTCGGGGGGCGGGTTTCCGGTCCGGGTCGCCCGTGTTGCCACCGGGGTACGGGTGTCTCACTCGATGTCCCACCACGGGTGACCTGGACGACATCTCCCGTACTCCTGGCGGCCGTGCGCTAACGACGCCGTGACTACCACGCAACCGGGGTGAAACGCCGCTGCCGGAGCCTTCAGCTCATGGCAACTGGTCGCATGTCCGACACCGGCCCGCCCGCGCGCCCCGGCCCTGCGGCTCCGGCCGCCGATCCGTCGGCGGCTGCGCCGGCGGGGTCGCTCACGGGTCCGCTGACAGGGTTCACGGTCGGGGTGACCGCCGCGCGCCGCCGCGACGAGCTCTCCGCCCTGCTCAAACGGCGAGGTGCGCGGGTGGTGGAGGCGCCGACGGTGCGGATCGTGCCGCTCGACGACGACAGCGCGCTGCGCCGGGCCACCGAGCGCTGCCTGGTGGCCCCGCTGGACTACGTCGTGGCCACCACCGGGGTGGGCTGGCGCGGCTGGATGAGTGCTGCCGACGGCTGGGGCCTGGGACGACGCCTGGCCGAGGCATGCCGGGACGCCGTGGTGCTCAGCCGTGGACCCAAGGCGACCGGTGCGGTGCGGGCCAGCGGCCTGGGCGAGACCTTCTCACCGCTCAGCGAGGCCAACGAAGAACTGCTCACCTGGCTGCTCGCCCGCAATCTGCACGGACGGCGGATCGCGGTGCAGGAGCACGGCGCACCGCTGGACGGGTTCGCCGCCGCGCTGCGCGAGCGCGGCGCGGAGGTGATCGTGGTGCCGGTCTACCGCTGGGGACCGCCCGAGGACCCGGCCGCGGTGCGGCGTCTGGTCGAGCAGACCGTGCGCCGGGAGGTCCAGGCCATCGCCTTCACCAGCGCCCCAGCCATCACCGGATTCCTCGACGCCGCCAGGACGCTGGACCTGCACGCCGAGGTGGTGACCGCGCTGCGGGACGGCGCGACGGGCGGCGGCGTGCTGCCGGTCTGTGTCGGCCCAGTCTGCGCCAGGCCACTGGAAGAGCACGGCATCGCGCCCACCTGCCCCGACCGTGGCAGGCTCGGCTCACTGGTGCGCACCATCGTCGAGACGCTGCCGACCGGAAATCGCGAACTGCGGCTGGGCGAGAGCCGGTTGGTGCTCCAGGGCAACGCTCTCCTGGTCGCCGGGGAGTGCCTGTGGCTGTCCCCGACCCAGAGCGCGCTGCTGCGGGCCCTGTCGGATCGGCCCGGACATGTGCTCAGCCGGGCCGAATTGCTGCACCGCGTCTGGGTCGGCAGCAGCGCCGACGAACACGCGGTGGAAGCCGCGGTCGCCCGGCTGCGGGCAGTGCTGGGTCCGCACGCCGGTCTGGTCCGCACCGTCCTCAAACGCGGCTACCGGCTGGGCGACGCCCCCTGACCTGGCTCGGCCGACGCGCTTCGGGGACGGCCGTTGGGTGGATCACGCGCCGACGGCGGACTGGTGAGCCGGACGTAACGACCGGCGTCGGGCTCGCGTGACCCGGGCGCAACGGACGGTTCCTAGGGTGCGGTGCGAAGGACTGACCCACGTGATGTGGAAGGGGCATTTTGTGACGGCATCGGCTCCCCAGGCCGCCACCACCGCGGTGAAGACCGTCTGCTCCTACTGCGGAGTGGGCTGCGGGATGGTCCTCGACATCAGTACCGACCCGTCCACCGGTCGGCGCACAGCGATCAGGGCCTCCGGCGACAAGTCCCACCCGGCGAACTTCGGACGGCTCTGCACCAAGGGCGCGACCAGCGCCGACCTGCTCACCGTCGACGACCGGCTGACCACCGCGCTGGTGCGCGGCGAACGGGGAGCGGAGCCCGAGGCCGCCGACCTCGACGCGGCGATCACCGCGGCCGCGCGCCGGCTGCGGGAGATCCTCGACGCCCACGGGCCCGACGCACTGGCGTTCTACGTCTCCGGCCAGATGACACTGGAGGCGCAGTACCTCGCCAACAAACTGGCCAAGGGCTTCGTCGGGACCAGTCAGATCGAGTCCAACTCCCGTCTGTGCATGGCCAGTGCGGGCAGCGGCTACAAGCTCTCGCTGGGCGCGGACGGCCCGCCGGGCTCGTACCAGGACTTCGAACACGCGGACGTCTTCTTCGTCATCGGCGCCAACATGGCCGACTGCCATCCGATCCTGTTCCTGCGGATGATGGAGCGGGTCAAGGCGGGTGCCAAACTGATCGTGGTCGACCCCCGGCGCAGCGCCACCGCCGCCAAGGCCGATCTGTTCCTGCAGATCCGACCGGGCACCGACCTCGCCCTGCTGAACGGACTGCTGCACCTGCTGGTGCAGGACGGCCGTATCGATGCGGCGTTCATCGCCGAGTTCACCGAGGGCTGGGAGGCGATGCCCGAGTTCCTGGCGGACTACCCGCCGCAGCGCGTCGCCGAGCTCACCGGCATCCCCGAGGCTGACATCCGCCTCGCCGCGCAGTGGATCGGCGAAGCTGCCGAGTGGATGAGCTGCTGGACGATGGGCCTGAACCAGAGCACGCACGGGACCTGGAACACCAACGCCCTGTGCAATCTGCACCTGGCCACCGGCGCGATCTGCCGCCCGGGCAGCGGTCCGTTCTCGCTGACCGGCCAGCCCAACGCGATGGGCGGTCGCGAGATGGGCTACATGGGACCCGGCCTGCCGGGCCAGCGCTCAACCCTGGTCGCGCAGGACCGCGAGTTCACCGAGCAGTTGTGGGGCCTGCCGCCCGGCACCCTGCGGGCCGAGGCCGGTCAGGGAACCGTCGACCTGTTCTCGCGGATGGCCGAGGGGGAGATCAAGGCCTGCTGGATCATCTGCACCAACCCGGTGGCCTCGGTCGCCAACCGCAAGACCGTCATCGCCGCCCTTGAGGCCGCCGAGTTCGTGGTCACCCAGGACGTCTTCGCCCAGACCGAGACCAACGCCTACGCCGACGTGGTGCTCCCGGCCACGCTGTGGGCCGAGGCCGAAGGCGTGATGGTCAACTCCGAACGCAACCTCACCCTGCTGCGACAAGCTGTGGACCCGCCCGGCCAGGCGCTGCCGGACTGGCAGCTCATCGCCCGGATCGCCAGTGAGATGGGCTTCGCGGACGCGTTCGGCTACAGCTGCGCCGAGGAGGTCTTCGAGGAGATCAAACGGGCGTGGAACCCGAAGACCGGCTACGACCTGCGCGGCGTGACCTACCAGCGGCTGCGCGACGCCCCGGTGCAGTGGCCCAGCGCCACGGCCGACGGCAGCGACCGCAACCCGATCCGCTACCTCAACGACGGCACCCACCAGACGCTGGTCGAGCGCGCCGACGGCAGCCGCCCCCGGCTGGCCTTCCCCACCGCGAGCGGGCGGGCGGTGTTCTTCGCCCGCCCGCACCTGCCCGCCGCCGAACTCCCCGACGACGCATTCCCCTATGTGCTCAACACCGGGCGGCTGCAGCACCAGTGGCACACGCTCACCAAGACCGGGAAGGTCGCCAAGCTCAACAAGCTCAACCCCGGCCCCTTCGTGGAGATCCACCCGGACGACGCGCAGCGGGCGGGCATCGCCGAGGGCGATCAGGTCGAGGTCTGCTCCCGGCGCGGCAGAGCCGTGCTGCCCGCCGTGGTCACCGACCGGGTCCGGCCGGGCAACTGCTTCGCGCCGTTCCACTGGAACGACCTCTTCGGCGAGTACCTCAGCCTGAACGCGGTCACCAACGACGCCGTCGACCCGATCTCCCACCAACCCGAATTCAAGTTCTGCGCAGTGACGTTGACCAAGGTGCCGAGCAAGGTGACATCGACCGAGCCCGCCACCGGCGCTCCGGCCCCGGCCGAGGGCGAACGGAGCAGCGACCTGGTCACCGCGCTGGGCAGACTGCTGGGGGTGGACCCGGTCGCAGCACCGGTCTTCCCCACCGAGGAACGGCTCTACCTGTCCGGGTTCCTCACCGGCCTCGGCCGCGGGCAACGTCCCGGCGGCACGGCGACCGCCGCCGTGCCCGTGCTCCCGGCGATGGCTCCGCTCGCGCCGGACCGGGTCCGGTGGGTCAACGGCCTGCTGGCCGGCATGTTCTCGCGCACCGAGGTGAATCCGGCCACGCCGTCTGCCGGCTCATTCCCGGCGTCTGCTACCGACCCGCAGCCCCAGCCCCGGTCCCAGCACCGGGAGGTGGTGGTGCTGTGGGCGTCGCAGACGGGCAACGCCGAGGACGCAGCCGCCGCCAGCGTCCGTCGGCTGTCCGAGGCCGGCTGGCTCCCCCGCCAGCTCAGCATGGACGACTGCACCCCGGACGCGCTGTCGCCCGGCGCCGTCGTTCTGGTGATCACCAGTACCTTCGGCGATGGCGAGGCCCCCGACAACGGAACCGCCTTCTGGCAGGCCCTTGAGCGCAGCGACGACAACCGGGCCCAGCTGAGCGGCCTGCGGTACGCCGTGCTGGCCCTCGGCGACTCCAGCTACGACGACTTCTGCGCCCACGGCCGCCGCATCGACCAACGCCTGCACGAACTGGGCGCCACCCGGCTGATCCCGCGCATCGACTGCGAACCCGACTACCAGCAGGCCACCGACCAGTGGCTGGACCAGGTCCTGGCCGCACTGGCTGCCACCGGTAACGTCACCCAGCCGCCGACAACCGAACCCGCCACACCGGCACCGCGCACGGCAGCGGCCACGCCCAAGCACGAGACCGGATACTCGAAGGCATCCCCCTTCGCCGCGCTGCTGGTCGGCAACCGGCTGCTCAACCTCCCCGGATCAGCCAAGGAGGTACGCCAGTTCACCTTCGACACCCACGGCGGCGACCGCGGCCGGCTCACCTACCAGGCCGGCGACGCCCTGGGCGTCTGGCCCGCCAACTCCGCCGAGCTGGTGGCGCAGTGGCTGGCTGCCACCCGACTCGACCCCACCGAAACCGTCCCGGTCGCCGACCTGGGCGAGGTCCCCCTCGCTGAGGCGCTGCGCACCCGCCTGGAGATCGCCCGGATCACCCCCGACCTGCTCCGCTTCGTGGCCGAACGCACCGGGGACCGCGACCTCAAGCAACTGCTGCGTCCGGACAACAAGGGCGAACTGGCCAAGTGGAGCTGGCGACGCCAGGCGGTCGACGTCATCGCCGCCCACCCGGTCCGGGCCACCGCCGCCGAATGGGCGGCCGTGCTCAGACTCCTGCAACCACGGCTGTACTCCATCTCCTCCAGCCCGCTGGCCCACCCCGGCCAGGTTCGGCTCACCGTCTCAGTCGTCCGCTACAGCAACGACCGCGGCCTCCCACGCGCCGGAGTGTGCTCCGCCTACCTCGCGGACGACGCCGACAACGGCCCCGTCCCCGTCTTCGTCCAGCGCTCCCCACACTTCCGGCCGCCCGCCGACCCCGGGACGCCGATGGTGATGATCGGCCCCGGCACCGGTGTAGCGCCCTTCCTCGGCTTCCTGGAGGAACGCCAGGCCCGTGGGGACACCGGCCGCAACTGGCTGTTCTTCGGCGAGCAACGGCAGGCGACCGACTTCTACTACCGCGAGGAGCTCACCGCCTTCCACCGTTCGGGCCACCTCGACCGGCTCGACCTGGCCTTCTCCCGCGACCAGCGAACCAAGATCTACGTCCAGGACCGGATGCGCGAACACGGCCACCGACTGTGGGACTGGCTCAACAGCGGCGCGCACCTGTACGTCTGCGGCGACGCCACCCGCATGGCCAAAGACGTCGACCGGACCCTGCGCGACATCGCGGTCACCCACGGCGGCCTCGACGAGGAGCAGGCCGAGGCGTATCTCCGACAGCTGGCCACCGACCGGCGCTACGTCCGCGACGTCTACTGACAACCGGTACGCCCCGCCCGATTCACCGGGCGGCGGTGGCACCCGGGCCTGTCAGTCCGTCGGCAGCCGCTCACCGCAGCGGCTGCAGTAAGCCGGAGAGGCTCCATCGGGGACCGCACCGCATCCGGGGCAGATCAGATGCAGCCAGCAGGCGGCCTCACCGGCCTCCTCCATCGGCTCGGCCTCCCGGATGCCCTGGACGGCCAGGCCGGGACGCCTTCGGTGGACAGTGAGGTAGACCAGCCCGTCGGGCCCGGCACGCAGACCGCGCCGGGTCCCACTCGGCAGCCATACGAGCGAACCGACACCCAGCGGCAGCTCCCGCTCCACGTCCAGCAAGGCCCCACTGCCCGCGACGACGAGCAGCATCACGTCCAGGTCGTTCTCCTGGTGCTCACCCACATCGGCACCGGCCGGGAGCCGGATCAGGTTCGCGTCCAGTTGCCGTGCGGGCTCGGAGAGCCGCCAAAGCGCGCCGCGCTGCTCAGGGGAAGCCTCAGCGACGCACTCGGCCAGTTCCGCCAGCAGACGCACCGTGTTCCTGGACTCCATCGTCTCTCCCTCTGACTTCATTCTGGGCCGTCTTCGTCGGCCGTTCGCAAGTCCTGCCCCGGCATGCCGGGTCCGCACCCGCGTCGGCGACGCACTCGACCAGGGTAGGCAATGTGCTCACGTAGGCCGCGAGTGAGGACGGACCGGTCGCCGGAGGGTGTCCATGGGTGTGGACTGGGAGCAGCGCGGCGATCGAGGAGGCACATCATGCAGTCCGCCCCCGGGTTCCGTGTGCGCCGTGTCTACGACCCGCCCGAGCCTGCTGACGGGCTGCGGGTGCTGGTCGACCGGCTGTGGCCGCGCGGGCTGTCGAAGGAACGGGCGGCAGTGGACGAATGGCTCAAGGACGTCACGCCGTCGGGCGGGCTGCGTGCCGCCTACCACGCAGGCCAGGTGGACTTCGCCACCTTCCGGGTCCGCTACCGGGCGGAACTGGCCGACCCCGACCATGCGGCAGCGGTCAGCCACTTGCTCGACCTGGCCCGCACCCGCACGGTCACCCTGGTTACCGCTGTGAAGGACCCGGAGCGCAGCCATGTGTCTGTGCTCATCGACCACCTGAAGCGGCAGCAGCCTGTGTGAGCGCGGCGGCTGGTGTGCGGGGGTTCAGTGGGGGCGGGGTACGGGGCGGTCGGCGGCGGTCAGAGCGTGGGGGCGCTCGGTGAAGTCGCGGATGTGGGTGACATGGTCACCGGCAAGGCGGAAGAGGCGGTACACCAGGGTGGGCGCTGCAGCGGGATCGGTCGGGTCGGTGATCCGCAGGGCCAGGACGACGGCGTCGGGGTAGGTGAAGGTCTCCTCGACCTGGGTGCGGATGCCGCGAGCGCGGCGGTCGTCGTACCAGGACAGCGCCTGGTCGCGGCCCTGGGTCGCGGGCTCGGCTGGGCCGGCGGGGTGGAACCGGACGTCGGGATGGAACAGGGCAGCGAGTTGTCGAGTGTCGCCGCTGTTCAATGCGGTGCGCAGCAGTGCGGCGGCGGTCGGGCGGTCGGGCATTGGCCTTCTCCTTGGCGGGCAGGCGTGGGTGTGTGCTTGGGACGGCGCCCGGGCGCGTGGCGGCAGAGCGGTTGGCTATTCCGCGCTCGCTACTCCGGCGGCGACGGCTGTGACGGCGGGGCTGGGTGCCGGAGCCGGGGTGGGGGTCCGCTGGAACAGGATGCGTTGGCGGTGGTGCTCCTCGGTGAGGTCGTGCAGGCGGGCGTGCAGCAGGTCGGGCAGGGTGATCACACCGGCGAGCCGCTGGGTTCCGGGGTCGATGACCGGTGCGCTGGTCAGCGAGGTCTCGGCGAACAGGTAGGCGATCTGGCGCAGGGTGTGGTCGGTGTGCACGACCAGGCGGCAGGGCACGGCGGCGTCGGCCACGGTGCCGTTCGCAGTGGCTCGGGAGGTGTGGTCGCGCAGGCGGCGACGGGTGCTGATGCCGGACACGGTGCCGTCGGCGGCGGTCACCGGTATCAGACGGGGAATGTCCACCAGGTCGGCGAGGGTGTCGGTCAGCTGCTGGTCGAGCCGGGTGCGGCTGTCCAAAGCGTGCGGGCAGGGGTGCATGACCTCGTGGGCGAAGAAGGTCTCCAAGGGGTCGGTGGAGTACTCGCGGGTTAGGTGCAGCCCGCGGCGGGCGATCTTCTCGGTCAGCACCGAGCGCTTGAGGATCAGCGCGGACAGCGCGTAGGCGGCGGTGGAGGCCACCAGCAGCGGCAGCAGTGCGCCCCAGGCGTGGGTGAGCTCCAGGGTGAAGACCACACCGGTGAGCGGCGAGCGCATGACGCCGCCGACCACGGCGGCCAGTCCGCACATGGCCCAGAAGCCGGGGATGACGTGCGGGAAGAGCATCCCCTCCCACGCACCGAGCGCACCGCCGATCATGAAGACCGGGGCCAGCACGCCGCCGGAGGTGCCCGATCCCAGGGACAGCGACCAGATCAGGGTCTTGACCACGAGAATGCCGATGATCAGGGACAGAGTGGCGCGGCCGGTCAGGAGCTGGTCGATGACGTCGTAGCCGACCCCCAGGGCGCGCGGTTCGATCAGCCCGCCGAGGCCGATGATCGCGCCGCCGATCGCGGGCCACCACATCCAGTGGAAGGGCAGCTTGGCGAAGGCGTCCTCGGCCCGGTAGACCAGCCAGGTCGCGCCCACCGCCAGCGCCCCGCCGGTCAGCCCGCACACCACGGCCAGGGCCTCGTCCGGCGCGGTCAGGTGCAGACCGGTCGCGTCGACCGGGAAGACCGGGGCGGTGCCCAGCAGGAAGCCCCGGCACACGGTGGCCACAGCCACCGACGCGGCCACGGGCACGAAGCTGCGCGGACGCCACTCGAACAGCAGCAGTTCGACCGCGAGCAGGACTGCTGCCAGCGGTGAGTTGAAGGTGGCGGCCATGCCCGCGGCCGCACCGGAGACCAGCAGGGTCTTGCGCTCGTCGGCGGACAGCCGCAGCAGCTGCGCGAGCATGGAGCCGATCGCGCCGCCGGTCATGATGATCGGACCCTCGGCGCCGAACGGGCCGCCGGTTCCTATGCTGATGGCGGCCGAGACGGGCTTGAGCAGGGCAACCTTGGGCGCGATCCGGCTGCCGCCGGTCAGGATGGACTCGATGGCCTCGGGCATTCCGTGGCCGCGTATCTTCTCCGACCCGTACCGGGCCATCAGCCCCACCACCAGCCCGCCCAGCATCGGCGCGCACAGGACCAGCCACCAGGGGTGGTGCACCAGTCCCGGGGCGACCAGGGAGACGTTCCAGCGCTGGTAGAAGACCAGGTTGGTGACCAGCCCGATCAGCCGCAGCAGCGCCAGCGCCGCCAGCGCGCCCGCACCGCCGACCGCCAGCGCCAGCCCGGTGATCATCAGCATCCTGGGGCGGACGGTGAAGTCACCCAGGTGCGCGGCGGCATGGCCCCTCTTCGCGCTCACAGCAGCACCGGGCCGTGCAGCTCGGCGGCGTAGTTCTCCCCGACCGCGGTGTGGAAGGTCCGCAGGCCGGCGGCGGTGGCCGCACGCTGCTCGGGTTCCAGCATGGCCAGGACCCGGGCCAGTTCCCGTTCGCGCCAGGCCAGGACCTGGTCCACCAGCAGGTGCCCACGCTCCGTCAGCTCCAGGGTGACCACACCGCGGTGGCGCGCGTCCCGTCCCCGCGCCAAGTGGCCGGAGCCAGCCAGCCGGTCCGCGAGCCGAGTGATCGAGGAGGCCCCCAGACCAAGTGCGTGCGCGACCTTCGAGGAGGGAGAGCAGCCCAGGTCGTTCAGCGTCAGCAGCAGCCGGAACTGCGGCAGCGACACCTCGCCGTCCAGGACCTCCAGGCTGTGCAACGCCACCCCGATCAGGTCGCGCGTCGCAGTCTGGAACGCCTGTATCTCGTCGTGTGTGGGCCCGTCGGATGCCGCGGATCGGCCTGCTGCTCCATGCATAGGAAAAGTATTGCATAAGACAATGCTTGCTTTGAGGTAGCACATGGGGCGCAGACGAGCACACGCAGGGGGCAGACCCTGGCGATGGCGGGCTCTGCGGCCCGCAGGGGTGCGTCCGGTCGAGCCAGGGCCAGCCAGCAAACGGCCCAGCCTTCGACCGCCCAAGCACGGGGCAGGCATGGTCGCGTGTCCGTGCCACGTCTTTGAGCTCGGCGGCCATTACCAGTCGTGGACACCCGGGTGTGCCATCAGCACGGCATCCATTCCCTCGAAGATCTCCGCCGACACGCAGGCTGCAGGATGAAGGTCCCGGCATCGACAGCAGGCCTTGACGAGAAACTTCGACCGCATGGTCACTCGATTGGGGACTGCGCTGGCCGGGGAAGCGTAGTAGTCATGTGGAGTGGATTCGCCGAGCGATGACCAGCGATCCAGTCCCGGTGGGCGCGTTGTCGGTAGTCGACAAGTGCTCCGGCCCTGAGCCGCGGCCTGAGCCGGAATCCCCCTCGGGCGTCGGCTCCACTCGGAGCGAAGGGGGCGAGCGCCGGTCCGGTGGACAGCCGGTGGACAGACGCCTTTGGACGGTGCAGCACGAGGCGGCACGGGGCAACCCGGTGGACGTGCTCTGATCAGAAAAAACGTCACTATGTGGCACGACACGGCACCACGCAACATGAACGCTCGCGGTCTCGTAATGCGTAGGTCTCGGGTTCGAATCCCGAAGGCGGCTCAGGGGAGGCCCAGGTCAGATAGTCGCTGACCTGGGCCTTTTGCTGTTTCTTGGCGTGCGGGCAGGCGTCGGCGGGGCGCTACGGGATCATCTGCGTGAGCGATGCGTGAGCGCCGGTGTCGATCTTGGGTCAGACCTTGGTCTTCTTGGCCTTGATCTTCGCCTTCTTCTTCGCGGCCTTCCGCTTGGCCTTCTCGGCTTCGGCCGCAGCCTTGGTGCGGGCCTCGGCCTCGGTCTTCCGCTGGAGGGGGACGAGCCGCGCGGCGGCCTCGGCCGCGCCCTTGGCGATCTCCGGCAGGACGCTGGTGTAGGTGTCCGACGTGATCTTGATGGAGGAGTGGCCGAGCATCTCGGACACCACCTTCATGTCGACGCCGCCGGCGAGGGCGAGCGTGGCCGCGCCGTGGCGGAGGTCGTGCAGGCGGATCGGTGGCAGCCCGGACGCGGCGATCAGCCGCGCGAACATCTCGGTGACCTTGCCGGGGTGGAGCCAGGAGCCGTCCTCGTTGGTGAAGACCCGGCCGGTGTCCTTCCAGGCCGGTCCCCAGTCGGCCCGTTCCTTGCGCTGCTGCTCGCGGTGGCGCCGCAGGACGGCCACCGTGTCGTCGTCGAGGGCCACGGCCCGGAAGCTCCCGTCGGTCTTGGGGTCGGACTCCTCGATCTCCCAGCCGTCCTGCACGAGCTGAGTCGTCACGGTCAGCGAGTTGGCGTCGAGGTTGGTCTCGGACCACAGCTGCCCGCACGCCTCGCCTCGGCGAAGACCGCGGAAGGCGATCACGTGCCACATCGCGTACAGGCGGTCGTCAGCGACGAAATCGAGGAACGCGCCAGTCTGTTGAGGCGTCCAGACCATCACGGGGGAGGGCTTCACACCGGTCTCCCGCCACTGCGCGACCCGCTCGGGTGTCCACACCAGACCCTTCGGCTTGGTGGCCGGGTCGAGCTTGACGTGGGCGGCCGGGTTGAGGGTGATCAGACCCTCGGGGATCGCGGCGTTCAGGGCGGTCCGGAGCGTGGCCCGGATGCGCTGGCGGGTGGCCGCGCCGGTCGTCCGCCGGAAGGGTGGCATCTCGGCGAGTTCGGCGCGCAGAGCCTTGCGGCGGGCGCGGTTCTCCAGGCCCTTGATCGGCACCGTGGCGAGTTCGGCCTTCAGCGCGTGCCGCAGGGCGTTGTTCTCCAGGATCTCCTCGTTGGCGTCGGCGATGGCCGTGAACATCTCGGCGAGCGTGCTCACCCGCAGCCGATCGACGCGGATCTGCCCGATTCGGGGCTTGAGGTGGACCCGCACGTCACACTCGTAGCGGGTGATCCCGGACTTGCGGATCTTCTTGCCGGCCAGCCAGGTGTCGAGCCACTCGCCCACGGTGACGCGGCTGGACAGGTCCTGACCAGTCTTCAGCCGGTTGCGGGTCTCCTCGATGTCGGGCAGCTGGGCCTTCTCGTCGGCGACCTTCACCAGCAGCTCGGCGACCAGGGCCAGGTCGTCGGGATCCTCCTTGCCGAGGGCGAGCAGGCCGCGAACGTGGTCGAGGTCGGCCTGCGCCTCCTTGAGCGTCTCGTAGCCGGCGCGGTTGAACGAACGGCGTGTGCCGTCTTCGGTGTTGGGCAGCTCCTGGCGTATGGAGTAGGCGCCGTGCTTCCGGCTGCCGAGCTTCGGACACGCCTTGCCGAGCGGCTTACCGGTCTCGGCGTCGCGGCAGTAGCAGCGGTGGTAGGTGGAACCCTTCATTCGTCCTCCAGATCGGTATCGGTCTTCAGTGGGGGGAGTTCGGCGTCGAGAAATCCGAGACTTGGCGTGAGGTACGGGACTTCCAGGCCGATCTCGCGCAGGTGTGCTCTGACGGGTTGAAGCCGCTCGCGGACGGCGGCGACGAAAGCGTCGAGTTTGTCCTGTGAGCCGGGAGGCCATTTCTCCCGGAACAACTTGAATTCCAGCTGGAACGCGTCGTGATGTTCCTCCTGGAGCTCTTGCCAGATCCGTTCGTGCTTCCGGTAGAGGCGGAGCCGGTACATCCCGAGCGAGTGGCGGGCCTCTCCTGTGAAGTGGGTGAGCGCCGACCAGCGGTCGCTGGGCATCTCTGGCAGGTAGTCGACCCGGCCGCCGAGGGCTGGGGAGAAGAGCAGCTCGACCGGCGCGATGTCCAGGGCCTCGGCCACGACGATCAGCTCGGGAATCGTGATCGTCTTGCGCCTGC
This sequence comes from Streptacidiphilus sp. PB12-B1b, assembly GCF_014084125.1. NCBI lineage: Bacteria > Bacillati > Actinomycetota > Actinomycetes > Kitasatosporales > Streptomycetaceae > Streptacidiphilus > Streptacidiphilus sp. PB12-B1b. Next base: position 579,149 of record NZ_CP048405.1, read on the forward strand.
CGGACTCCCAGTTGGCGATGACGTTCCGGGGGACTTCGTAGCCCAAGTCCCCTGTTTCGTCGGCCACATCCTGCGCGGACAGTCCAAGGTCTTGCCTCCTTCGGGTGATTGCTCGGATCACGTCCTTGGTGATCCGTTCGGGCCAGTCGGGCGCGTCTTCGTCGTCGGTGGACCAGTGTTCCTCGCGGCGTTGTGTCATATCGACACAGTAGCCACTGGAAAGCTCTTCTCCGTTGCGGCACTCCGCCGCAGCCCCCCGCCCGGGGGAAGCTCGGGTTTGGAGTTCATGTGCGAACTGGTGACATATCGGCGACGGCGCAGGGGATGGGCCGGGCCGAACTTCTCAGGCTGCCAGTGGCCATCGACCTCGACACTGCAAACCGGGCCATCGGTCTCGGGCGGAGCAAGGGTTACGAGCTGGCCCGCCTTGGCGCCTACCCCTGCCGGGTCCTGCGGCTGGGCAAGAAGTACCGCGTGATCACAGCGGACCTTCTGCGCCTGCTCGGCATCGACGCGGCGCTCGGCGAAGGTGCGGCGGCTGATGCAGCTTGACGTGGTGAGAGCCCGATCCACAAGCCTGTCTGCCGTGGGCGTACTTGCCCGATTGGAGTGGATCTTCCAGCGGCATGACCGTACGTTCGTGGTCCCTCGGCGGCCGAGGCCGCCGAGGGACCGCCGCCAAGGTGCAAGCAGTCCCTGCGAGTTGAGAGGGCCAGGACCCCTGGCCCGACCACCCCAGGGCGCACGAAGGCCCCCGGTGCTGCGAACACCGAGGGCCAGGCGAAGTCCTTACCCACGACCTTCATCGGCGGCGCGCGACGGAACAGGTCCCGCGCCCCAGTCTGGAGCTTCAGCATGGAGTCTACGTCCCACCAGCTCGATCCGGCAGCTCCCACCGTGACTTGGCCGCCGGTCGCCAAGGCCGGCGAGCCCGGCACCTACCTGCCCGCCCAGCAGGCCCTCGCGTCCACAGCCTGTGGACGCGACGCCGAGGCGGCGCCTGCCGACCCCGCCGTCCCGGACGGGACCGACCTGATGCCCGACACCGAGGCGACCGAGGGCGCCGACCTGCTCGCGCAGCTGAGGGCCCAGATCGCGAAGTTCGTGATCCTTCCCTCCGACCAGGCCCTGGACGCCACCACGTTGTGGGTCGCCGCGACCCACCTGCAGGGCTCGTGGCAGCATGCCCCGCGCCTGGCCGTGGTCGGCCCGGCCAAGCGCTGCGGCAAGTCCCGCCTGCTCGACGTCCTCACCGAGACGGTGCACAATCCCGTGGCGACGGTGAACTCGTCTCCGGCCGCCATCTTCCGCTCGATCAGCGAGGAGCCGCCCACCCTGCTGGTGGACGAGGCGGACACGATCTTCGGAAGCCCGAAGATGGCCGAGAGGAACGAGGAGATGCGCGGCCTGCTCAACGCCGGGCACCAGCGCGACCGCTACGTGCTGCGGGTGGTCGGCAAGGAGCACGCCCCGGGCAGGTTCCACACCTTCGCCATGGCGGCCATCGCCGGCATCGGCGACCTCCCCGACACGATCATGGACCGCTCCATCGTGATCCGCATGCGCCGCCGCGCCGAGGGCGAGCGCGTCTCCCCGTACCGCACCAAGCGCGACCGCCCCGCCCTGCACGCGATCCGCGACAAGATCGCCCGCTGGACGGCACCGCTCGCCGACCAAGCCCTGCGCCTGGAGCCCGCCATGCCGGTCGAGGACCGCGCGGCTGACACCTGGGAGCCCCTGGTGATCATCGCCGACCTCGCCGGAGGCCCCTGGCCCCGCCGTGCCCGCCAGGCGTGCAAGCGCATGGTCGACGCCGAGGTCCAGACGGAGGAGGACAACCCCGGCGGCGCACGGATCCTCGCCGACATCCGCCGGATCTTCCACGCCAACCGCGAGGCGGACAGCCTGACCACCGACCAGCTGCTGCGCGAGCTCAACGACAACGCCGAGGCCCCGTGGGCCGAGGCGGCCCGAGGCGGCCTGACCCCGCGCGCACTCGGCGCGATGCTCCGCGAGTTCGGCATCACCTCCGGCAACGTGCGCCTCGGCGACGGAACCCAGCGCAAGGGCTACACGCGCCACAAGTTCCTCGACGCCTGGCGCCGTTACTGCCCCACCGTCCACCCCGTCACCACGGCCACGGCCGAGAGTACGGGCACGGGCAGCAGAGGCTGACCAGCCTCCCCGAACTGCCGTCCCTGCCGTAACAGCTCAGGTCACAGCACCTGCCGCCGGGACGGAACGGGCGCCCAAGACGGAAACGCGCCCACCCCGGGACGGCAGCACCCCGCCTGCAAGACGGCGCGCGGGACGGCAACCGCCCCACGCCGCCATCGGCCCGCCGCCGCCCGAACCACGGCGCGAGCGGCGGGCCCGCCCCGGGACGGGAACCACAACCGTCTTGTGCCGTCCCAGCCGTCCCTGCCGTAAAACCGCAGTTCAAAGGCCCTTCCGCTGGGACGGATACGGGACCCAAGACGGATACGCGCCGTGTCCCGAACCTGAACAGCGCCGCGCCCACGGTGCTGCCGGCCAGCCGCGCCCGCCCCAGCCCAGAGCCCGTCCGACAGCGCCAAGACGGCAAGACGGCAAGGACGGCAATCCCGCAAACCACCACCCGATCCGCGAGGACCACCTTCCGCATGACCGCCACCAACCCCATACGCCCCCGCCTGGACGCCGTCCTCGTGCAGGCCGCCATTGCTGGCGCCCTGTCCTTCGCCCACCTCCACGACATCGCCGAATCCGCCGGACAACACGGCTGGAAAGCCTGGGCCTACCCCGTCTCGGTCGACCTACTGCTCGTCGCCGCCTGGCACCGCATGCGCAACCTGCGCGCCACCGGACACCCGGCCGGCACCGCCTGGACCTGGTTCGCCATCGCCCTGACCGCCTCCCTCGGCGCGAACGTCGCCACCGCCGGCCTCCTCGACCTCGACCACGTCCCCGCCTGGCTGCGGATCCTGGTCGCCGGCTGGCCCGCCCTCGCCTTCTTCGGCGGCACCCTCCTCGCCCACAACACCACCACGACCAAGGCCCCCGCCGAACCCGCCAAGGATGAACTCCCGCTCCACGAAAACCCCGAGCCCTCCCCGGCACCCCAGCCCGTACCAAACGCGGAGCAGGACGGCCTGTCCAGCCCCGCGCCGGTGGCTGAGCGCAGGGACGACGTCCCGGCCTCCGACGAAGAACCGGCCGCGCCTCGCAAGCGCACCGGACGCCCACCGGCGAAGACCATGGACCAGCTCGTGGAGATGATGCGGCCGGTCGTCGCCGAGCACGGTGTCAGCGTCGCAGTGGTCGAGAAGGCCCTCAGCGACGCCGGGATTCCGATCAGCAGCAAGCGGCGGACGGAGCTGATGACGCTCCTGCGGGATGAGCAGGCCGACCCTCAGCCCGAGAACGCCGACCGCGAGCCTGAGCAGGCGCGTGAGCACCCGGTGCCCGCCTGACACGCCACCGCTCCATGGGTGGCCGCCCGCCAATGACCTGCACGGCGTCCGGTGGGCGGCCCCTTCACCGCCAAGTGGTCTGGCGGATGTCCACCTCGTGGTCAGCAAGATCCGCCAAAGGACCGGATCACTCTTCCGCCGAACCGCTCGCCGCCCGATCCGGTCCGTGCGCCGCGTTCGCATCCCGCTCGCACCACAGCACCTCGACGACCCCGCGACAGGAGATCAGCCCGTGACCGACACCCAGTACCCCCGCGGCGCCGCCAGTGAGAGCGCGAAGGAGAGGAAGAAGTCCCATACCGTGAAGGGTCTTTGGCAGCGGGCGTTCGGCAGCCGTGCCCCTGGCGGAGCCAGTAGTACCGCGTGTCCGACTCGTGGCCGGACTCGCGGGATCTCCGCCCCAGGGGTGGCGGAGACGGCCCAGCGCGAGGGCGCGCCGGGCCAGGAGGTCGGGGCCGAGGGCGGCCCCGACCCGGACAAGCTCCTTGCCGTCCAGCAGCAGATCCTCGCCGACGTCCGCCCGACCAAGACCGACGACGAGTCCTCCGACCACAGCACCGCTGATGATGCCGCGCCGAAGAATCGCCGCTACACCGGCACCAAGCGCGAAGAGCGCGTCGGCCCTCTGCGGTTCGAACCCGAGGAAGAGCCTCGGCTGCGTGCGGCTGCCACCGCCAACGGCTACCGCGGCCTGTCCGGGTTCGCCGCCGACGTCGTCCTGGCCTTCATAACCGGCCGGTTCTTCATCGACCTGCCCCTGGCGGAAGAACGCCGACTCATCCACGAGTTCCGCGCCCGTGTCCTGCGCCAGATCAGCGGTATCGCCAGCAACGTCAATCAGATCGCCCGAGCCCTCAACGGCGGATACGAGCCCCCGGTCGACATCCGCCGCACCCTCGACGAACTGCACGGCCTGCTCACCGAGATCGCCGAGGCCCTTCGCCAGCCCGCCAACCAGGAAGGCTGAACACCGCCGTGATCGCCCCCATCAAGAACCCCGGCTCCAACACCCGCGGCCTGCTCGCCTACCTCTACGGACCCGGCCGCCACGACGAGCACCACGACCCGCACATCGTCGCTGGCTTCGCCATGCTCGCCATGCCCGACCCCGGCCGCGACGAGAACGCCACCCTCACTCAACTCGCCCGCTACCTCGACGAGCCCGTCCGCCTGCGCGACAGCGAGCCCGGCAAGAAGCGCACCGACCACGTCTGGCACTGCCCCGTACGCGCCGCACCCGAGGACCGCTACCTCTCCGACGCTGAGTGGTCCGAGATCGCCGAGCGCATCGTCCGGGCCGCCGGCATCGCTCCCAAGGACGACGACCTGGCGTGCCGGTGGATCGCGGTGCGCCACGCGGACGACCACATCCACATCCTCGCCACCACCGTCCGCGAGGACGGCCGCCGCCCCAAGCTCCACAACAGCGGCCAGCGCGTCGGAGCCGAGTGCCGCGAGATCGAGAAGGACTACGGCCTGCGCCAGCTGGGCACTGGCGATCGGACCGCCGAACGTCGCCCCACCCAGGCCGAGATGCACAAAGCCAAGCGCCTCGGCTGGGAACAGACCAGCCGCGAGTGGCTCCAGGACCGCATCCGCGCCGCCATCCCCCACGCGAGCAACGCGGAGGAACTTCTCGCCTACCTCCAGACCGATGGCGTCGAGGTCAAGATCCTCCGCTTCCCGTCCGGCGACCTTCGGGGCTACTCCGTCGCCCGCCCCGGCGACCTGAAGGCCAACGGGCAGCCGAACTACATCCCCGGCGGGAAGATCGCCCCCGACCTGTCCCTGCCCAAGCTCCAGGCGCTCCTTGCAGCCAGCAAGCCGGAGGAGCACCCCACCGCCCGCCGCAACAAGCCCGCCACCCGCTGGCAGCACGCCACCAACGCCCTCGACACCTTCACCACCGACCACGACAGCACCGGCGACAGCGGCGACGCGCGTGCGCAGGCGCACATCACCGCCCTCGGTGAACTGATCGAGGCCACCGCCCAGACCGCGCCCCAGGACCTGCGCGTCGAACTCCGAGCAGCAGCAAAGACCTTCGCCCGCGCCCAGCGCTCCCAGGTCCGCGCCGACCACACAGCGGCAGCCGGTCTGCGGCAAGCCGCCCGTGACCTCGTGCATGCCAGCAGCGGCAAGGACGGCAGCACCCTCTCCGTCTTCGTCGCGGCCCTCGTCTGGGCCGCGATCCTCTCCCAGCGCTGGCACACCGCCAAGGGCCATGCCCAGCAGGCCGAAGCCGCGCGCCGAACCGTTCAGCACCTCCAGGCCGCCTACGACCGGGCCGCCGCCGACCAGCTCGGCTTCCTCACCCAGCGCCAGCCCAAGGAGCAGACCCGCAACACCCTCGCCAGCGACGTCCGCGCCGCCATTCCCGACCACGCGACGCGGATCCTCGCCGACCCCAACTGGCCCGCCCTCGCCACCGTGCTCGCCGACGCCGAGGCCGGCGGCTACGTGCCCCACCAACTCCTCACCGAGGCCGCTGCCCACCGCGAACTCGGCAGCGCTCGCCTGCCCGCGAAGGTCCTCATCGCCCGCATCCAGCACACCAGCTACAACCCCGCACCCAACCGCACCGTCGAGGCGGCACTCCTGCGCTCGTCCGGCGCCCCGACCGTCCGCCCCCACATCACCAACCCGCAACCCATCAGGACTGCCCCGCAGCGTCCCGGCACCCAGCCCCGACACCGCTGACCACCAGTGACCGGAATTCTGCTGCCGCTGTGGGCGGCCACCAGTTGGTGGTCGCCCACAGCTGTTCACTCAGTCATTGAGCGCGATATCCAGGTATGCCTGTAGGGGCTCGAAGATCCCGTACGGGACGTATGCGGGGATCTCTGCAAGCGCCACCCACGCCAGTGCGTCCAGTTCTCGTGGGTCACCGACGGCAGCGGTGCCGCTGACGATCTCGCAGGCCATGTACGACATCCATCGGCCAGTCTCTGGGTGGACGCGCTCGCCGAGGACCTTGATGGCGGCCACGTTCAGCCCCGTCTCCTCGGCGGTCTCGCGGACAGCTGCTTGCTCGGGAGACTCGCCGGGCTCGATCTTGCCCGCCGGGAACTGCCACACAAGCTGGCCCTCGCTGACCCGGCGCCGGACCATCAGCACCCGACCCTCTCGGATCACGATCGCGGCAGCGACACCTGGCGGCCCGTCTGAGGGCGGGAGCATCGGCTAATCCCTCTCCGACGCTGAGGCCGCCACGGGGCGGAGCAGGTCGAGGACGTGGGTCCAGTTGTACTTGTCGCGGCCCCCGCCGGCCTTGGGCCTGTGCGGGACGTAGTCACCGATCAGGACGCCCATCGACCGGAGCCGGGCCAGGCTCTCCCCGTACGCGGGGTGGGCAGCTTGGGCGGAGTTGACGTAGGGCTGGACGGCCACCGGGATGCCGAGGCCGTACGCCTCGCAGAGGATGCCGAGCGCGAGGGTGTCGGAGATGCCGGCAGCCCACTTGTTGATGGTGTTGAAGGTGGCCGGCGCGACGGCGATCGCGTCGGCCGGGGGCAGCGGCTGGGGGATACTCGGCGTGCGCCAGGCGGAGCGGATCGGGTAGCCGGTCTGGGCTTCGACGGCCTCCTGGTCTATGAAGCCGAGTCCGTTCGGGGTCGCGATCACGCCGACTCCCCAGCCCTCGGCCTGGGCAGCGGTGATCAACTCGCCCACTCCGTCGGCGATGCCCGACGCGCAGACGACGACGTAGAGGAACGGCTCGCGGTGCTCGGTCAAACCTGGACTCCCAACTCCTGGCAGAAACGGCGAAGCTCCGGGACGGCGCCGCGCCGGTCGCGAGCGGCCATGTCACCGGCCAGCTCGAGCACGCTGGGCCGCCGGCGGATGTCCTCCGAGGCACAGCTCTCCGCGATCCTGAGCGCTTTGTATCCCTCCGCCAGTCTGCCCTGCTGGCTGTAGGCCCGTGCAGCCTCCACCCACAGTGCTGCCCGGCGCTCGGGGACCGGGATGCGCCTGCGCATCAGGGGCTGGGCGGCTTCCAGCGCCGTTCCCGCGTCGCCGAGGACGACCGAGGCGCTCACCGAGTGGAGCGCGACGTTGGTCGGACTGAAGTTCGCCCATGCTTCGGGGCCGTCGAGGTCGACGTAGCGGGCGACCTCCTGAGCCTCGGCGAGGAACTCGGCGGTGGTGGCACGGTCGCCGCCTGCGCTTGCCGCCGTGACGCCGCGAAGGAGCATGAGCCCCAGCGCGGCGAGGTACTCGGGCGCGCGCCGGTCGTAGCTACCGGAGAGCTGGTCGGCGGTGTGCCGGATGAGGGTGACGGCTGGCGCGGTGTGCCGGTCGCGCGCGAGGACGTGCGCCTGGACGCGGACGCTGGAGGCCATCACCACGGGGTCGGCGCTCCGCTCGGCCTCGGCCATGGCACGGCCGACCGCGAGCCAGGCGTTGCCGTGGTCGCCGAGCTTGAGTAACAGGCTCACCGCGGTCTGGTACGCCGTCGCGAGGAGCCCGGACAGAGCTTGATCGCCGCCGCGGGCGGCGTCCTGGGCCTGGCGAAGGTCGGCGATCAGCGACGGCAATGCGCCTTCGAGCTCGGCGTACCGGCAGGTGTAGAAGAGCCTCCGCGCCTGGGAGAGCCGGGATGCGAGTGCCGCCACGGGTTGTGGTGCGTGCTCAGTTGGAACGGGTCCGGGCAGCAGTGCCTGGACCAGCTCTATCCCCACGCGAGGAGTAGGTGTCGGGGCCGCGAGCGCGACGACGCTCGCGGCCAAGAAGTTGCGACGGTGCATGTCGTCCGTCCTGCTGTCCGCACTGGTATGGGAGGACAGGCCGAGGCTTCCCAGCGGGATGTCGAGCACAGCTGCGACAGCGCGCAGGACGTCGATGTCCTGCGTTCCCTTGCCGCTCTCCAACCGGCTGATCTTCGACTGGTGGTAGCCCAGTTCGGTGGCCACGTCCGCCTGAGACCGGCCGCTCAACACTCGTGCGCGGCGGATCACCTCTCCGATCCCACCCGCAGCGGAGTGTCCTTTGGCCGTCCGCGACATGGCTTCTCCTGCCAATGCTGATCCTGCCCTGGCGAGCCGAGCGTAGCCGCACCAGGACAACCCGTCATGCACGATCTGCATGGATCATGCACGCGGAGCCCATGCCCTAACCGTGGTGCATCGAGATGGAGTTGTCTGGTCGTCAGCAGCTCGACCACCCTCGCAGCTTGCGGTTCCCCGCTCCCGCATGACCGAGGCCCATCTGCGGTCTCTCGCATGCGCGGCTTCACCCAGTGACTAAGGAGAAGCGCCGATGACCCTCCGCTCGGACGCACAGAGGGGCGACACTGCGCACCAGCGGGACGCAGTGGCCGTTCCTTTCGCTTCGGAAGACGGCCGGGCGTCGAACGCAAGCGCGAGCCACTCAGACCGTGCTGCCGCCCGTCGCGAGCGCCTCGCCACCGCCGGCACCCACGCCCGAGAGGTCCTCGACCGCCACCAGTTCGAGGACGGCCGGTGCAGCGACGGCTGCGGCCCCTGGCCGTGCAACAGCGTCGTCAATGCTGTCCAAGCCTGCGACGGTCACCGGTGACCGCCTTCACCCACGCTCGGCGTATTTCGTTCATCGGCACCAGGCGTGACCACGTCCCACCAGCCCGAGAAGCCGTCGTCCGAGTCGCCCGCTCGTGGGGGATCGACCCGACTTCGCTTGGCGACATCGCTCTGGTCGCCGACGAGCTGCTCGCCAACGCGGTCATCCACGCGCCGGGGAGACTGCTCGCCGGCATTTATCTGTCACCGGACGGGGACCGGGTGGTGATCGAGGTGTACGACCCTTCGCGCCGGATGCCCACCGGCGCCGCGAACTTCGGCAACGACGAACTGACCACCGGTCGAGGCATGCTGCTGATCGAGGGCCTGTCGGAGACCTGGGGCGCGGAACCGACGACCCATGGCAAGAAGGTCTGGGCCGAACTGGCGGTGCCCGCTGTCGCGGTACCCGAGCACCCTCGCTCGGCCCGCCGGGCGGCACTCATCGCCAGCCTCGTCCGCACCGACCGTCCCAGGCCCCGTCCCCACACGCCCACCTGGCCAAGCGCCCGCGCGTACAAATGGTTCTCGCAGCACCGCTCGCCGCGCGCCTACCGACTCCGCCCGTGCTGGTCCAGGCGCACCGGCCGGGCGGTGACGGGGGCCGGTCGCTCTTTCCCCCGGGAGCGGCCGGCCCCACCCCGTCCGACTCGCGCGGAGCAGCCGTGCTCCACCCGAACTCTGCTCTACGGAAGGATGGATGGATGAGTGACTGGGAGTTCGTGAAGGACAGAACGGCCACGCAGGGCGCGGTGTGGAGGTCCGCCGACGGCCTGCTCTACAAGCGGACTGGCGGTGAGGATCTGCGGGTTGAGACCGAGTTCCAGCAGCTGGCCGCCGGCCTTGGTTACCCGGTGCCGGAGATCGTCGACAGCGGCTCTGAGAACGAGAGCTACTTCGTCATCGAGCGCGCCATCGGCGACAGCTCGCTGCACGAGGAGGCGCTGGCCGACGCCAGGCAGGACGGTCAGGTTAGCTACCAGGTGATCAGCACGGCAGCGGCCGTCGCATCGAAGCTCATGCAGGCCCAGGCGAGGCACCCCCTCCCGGTTACGCCGTGGTTCGAGAAGGCGGCCTTCGCGGCAGAGGTCTTCGAGGAGAACCCGGACCTCGACACCCCGCGCGTCCACGAAGCGGTCAAGCACGCCCTCGACCGGCTGGCCCAGCTCCCGATGGTGCACGGACATCTCGACTACGGCCTACCCAACGTCCTCCAGGCCGGCGTCATCGACTGGCAGCACCACGGACCGGTCCCGCTCGGCTACGACGTCTACCCCGCGCTCGACATCGTGGCCTTCAAGGGCGGAGGCAAGGGCTACAGCATCACCCCGGAACAGCGCGCCGCCTACACCGGCGCACTCGACGAGACCACCGCATCCCTGATCGGGCAGCGGGTGAGCGAGCACCTGGGCGACTTCCTGCTCGTCAAGTGCTTCTTCTTTCTCGCCCTCATGCGGCCCGCCGACCCCACACGGCACGACAAGCACATCAAGTGGCAGTACCGCCGCACCCTCTTCACGATGGGACTTGATCAGTATGAGTCGTCCAACACGATCGACACCGGCACCTTCCCCACTCTGGAACGGTTCACCGCTGAACACCGGTAGGCCGGTTCCCACCGTTCGCGACCGCGACTACCTGATGGACCACCACGGAGTCGTCTTCAAGGTCATCGGCGACAGCCACCCCGGCAGCCACTACCTCGGCTACGTCAAGTACCACCCCGACGAGAAGGGCGACCGCCGGCTCTTCGACCGGACCTACCGGCAGAACAGCGTCGTGTCGAAGTCCTTCGGCATCCTCGCCGGCAGGCCGGAGTGCTACGTCTACTCCGACACCCTCGGCTGCGTCATCACCGGCATCCCGCGCGAGGACGTGGCCGTCCACTACTCCTGCCGCCAGGCCCTCGCCGCCATCCACGAGGACCCCGGCGCGGTCGCCGACAACCCGGCAGGCAAGGACCTCCTGGCGATCACCGAGTGGCTCACCGCGAACGACGCCCAGGGCCTGACCGGCGTCACCGGCTCCTTCCTCGTCGGCTGCTTCAACGAGCGCTCCGACATCGACCTCGTCTGCTACGGACCCGAGGGCTACCAGGCCGCACAGGAGCTCTTCCAGCAGACCGACCTGATCCGGCCGTACGACGGAGACGACCTCACCCGGCTGTACATCCGCCGGGCCAAGTACATGGAGGGCAGCTCGTTCGACGCCCTCATCAAGCAGGAACGCCGCAAGCTCCAGGGACTCACCGCCAACGCCGGCGCGCACATCAACTGCGAACCCATCCGCTCCGACCGCGACAAGACCTTCGCCCGGATCTCCTCCAAGGAGATCGGCGAGATCTCCCTTCTCGCGAAGATCACCGACCACGCCGAGGGCCTCACCACCCCGGCCGTCTACGGGATCAAGGTCAAGACCATCCTCAGCTCGACCATCGACGAGGCCGACTCCTTCGCCCGCCGGATCACCCACATGCGCTCGTACCTCGGCGCCTACACCGGCGCCTTCAGGTCCGGCGACACGGTGCACTTGTCCGGCAAGCTCGTCCACACCCAGGACGGCGAACACAGCGGGTTCGGCATCGAACTCACCCCCTGGACCGTCAGCGGCTCCTACGTCGCCAACCTCGCGGGATAGGAGCCTCGTCTTGCCCCTGCTCGTCATCCGACACGCCGAGTCCGTCGAGAACGCCGACAAGTACAACGGCTTCTACCAGGACCCCCGCCCCTACAGCGGCCCTGCCGCGCACGCTATCTCCCGCACCATCGTCGGCCTGACCCCGCGCGGCTTCCTGCAGGCCCAGTGGCTCGCCGGTGTCCTGCCGGGGCTCGCCGGCCCCGACCCGCACGTCTACACCTCGACCTACCGCAGGGCGATCGACACCGCCGCGATCGCCCTGCCGGCCCTCCCCGATGGCTGGCCCCGGCAGACCGCGCTCCTGGACGAGCAGCACTACGGCGACGCCACCTACATGACCAAGCGCGAGCTCTACGACAGCTACCCCGCACTCGCCGAGGACCGCCGCCTGCGCAAGCACATCTGGACCGCGCCAGGCGGCGGCGAGTCACTCGCCGAGGGCGTCCTCAAACGGGCCACCGAGTTCGCCGCTCTCGCCCAGGCCGAACTCCAGGAATCGCGCACCGTCGTCGCCTTCACCCACCAGACCGCCGCGGTGGCGCTGCAATCCCTGCTCGAATTTCGCAGCCTGCCCGAGATCCTCGCCGAGGAGCGGAAGGGCAAGATGCCCAACGCCGCGATCCTCCACTACGAACTGCGAGACGGCCGGTTCACCCGGACGGGAACCACTACCCCGCCGATCTAGGAGGAGCCCGTGCGACACCTGTTCCTCAACGGGCCCGTCCAGAACGGACCCTTCACCTTCGACGCCCGTCCCGGCAAGGCCGTGGGCATTCGCCTCGCCGCCGCTCTCAACGCCATCCTGGGCTTACCGCCCGCACCCCACCTGTGGAACACCGTCACCCTCGCAGGAGACCTCCGCCATCGCCAGGCCGACGGCCCGAAGATCCCCCGCCAGCGCTTCGAGGCCGACCTGATTGCCGCCAAGTACACGTCCGGCCAGTCCCCGGTGGGCGGAATCCTGACCGACACCGACGCGGAGGTCACCAACCTCGCGCTGGCGATGATCGAGAACAACCTCCGCGCCGGCACCCTCACCATCAGCCGCGAGACCGTCCCCACCTGCCGGGCCTGCGGTCACATGACCGGCACCGGAAGCCACCCCTGCAACGCCTGCGGCAGCACCGACACCGAGGACCGCACGGGCCGCCACCTCGTCGCCGAACTCGCGAAGGACCGCCCCGTCCTGGACCGCTCGGACATCCACGCCAGCCACCGCCAGCAGCCCAAGCACCTCCAGCACACCGCCGCCAACGTCGCCCAGCGCCTGATCCTCTCCCGAACCCGTGACCACGGCATCGACCTCTCGCCCCTCGGCCTCAACGGCCTCGTCCTCGACCCACGCGTCGGTATCCACGCCACCGTCCTCGCCGCAGCGCGCCGACACGAAGCAGACACGGCCGTCATGACCATCACCGAGAACGCGGCCAACCACGTAGCCGCCCATGGCCAGCACTTCCGTGCGTACGACGGCATCCGCCTCCAGTACGCCCTCCATGGCCACCTCCCTTACGACCACACGGCCAGCTTGCAGCCACTGCATGAGGCGTACCGACCCACCCAGGAGGTCAAGGACGGCTTCGAAGCATGGTTCCTGCCGCTCTTGTCGCTGAGGAGTAAGGCCGTAACCCGACCGGATCAGCTGCCCGCGCTCTTCAAGCACTACATGCGGGCACACCTGGCCAAGCCTGTTGCACTCGACGAGGCCGCCTTCGAAGCCGTTCAGCGCTCGGTCTCCGCCGGTGACACGGAATGGATCACGAACAAGCAGGCGCTGGCCAACGTGATGGCTGCCTGCGGTATAGCACCGGCCGCTGCCGCGGAGATCTGGCGATCGGCTCCGACCTGCCGGCTGTCTCGGCTTGAACGCCGTCCGGGGCGCCCCCTCCTGAACGCCTGATCAGGGGAGCGCCACCCAGGGTTGACCATGTACTACAGCGACCCGAGCGCGCCTCCGTCAACTGCCTCGTCGTTGACGAGCAGGGCAGGGTGATCAAGCTGCGTTCCCGTCCTGACGGAGGCGGCCCTGGCGCTTGTCGACTCGGAAGCTCTGCTTCCCTTTCCCGCTCTGTGGGAGGCAGCCGGTACGGTTGTCCTGGCGTGTGACCCGGGACCGCGGGTGGCTAGGCAAATGAAGGGCAAGTGATCGCAGGTGGCGAGTGGGCGCTTGACCTTGTCGTGGGTCGGCAGGGACGAGGCTTTGCTGAACACAGCGGATGGCGGATACGAGTGGGTTTCCCGAGAAGATCCCCGGATCACTGAGGTCCGCCTCCTTCGTGTGACCGACAAGACTGGCGAGGTCGCCGGAACTCCGGCAGATAACTTGCTAATCCAGGGCGACAGTTACGAAGGCTTGCATGCCCTCGCCCGCAACCCCGAATATGCGCAACAGTACCGGGGTAAGGTTAAGCTGGTTTATATTGACCCGCCCTTTAATACCGGTCAGGCGTTCGCGAACTATGACGATGCGCTCGAGCATTCGGTCTGGTTGACGATGATGCGAGACCGGCTCCTAGTTATGCGGGACCTCCTTTCGCAAGATGGCTCCATTTGGGTGCACTTGGATGATTCGGAAATGGCCTACTGCCGGGTCATGATGGACGAGATTTTCGGCCGCTCGAATTTTGTCACAAGCATCGTCTGGGAGAAGTCAGACACCCTAAAGATGGATGCTCAGCTGTTTTCGTCGCGCCACGACACGATTCTGGTCTACCGGAAGACGCCCAAGTTTAGTGTCAATAGGGTTGGCCGCAGTGAGATTCCGTCGCATTACAATAAGGTGGACGAAGATGGCCGCCACTACTGCACGATTCCGTTCAAGGCGACTGGGCCGGATTCAACCAGGGAGGCCCGGCCTACGATGTATTATCCGATGATAGCGCCTGATGGGTCCGAGGTGTTTCCCAAGCTTAGTGGCGGAAGGGATGGCCGATGGGTCTGGAAGCGCGAAAAAATGGAAGCGGACATTCAGCGCATCGATTGGGTTAAGGGGAGGGCTGGCTGGAACCCTTACTACCGCATTTATGCAGATGCCGGCATCGGGAGCCCGCCCGATACTTGGTGGAAGAATGCCGAGGTGGGTAGCAATAGGGGCAGTAAGCGGGAAATTAAGAGCCTATTTCCGGAAACTGCGCCGTTCTCTACCCCTAAGCCTGAGCGTCTGATCGAAAGGGTTCTTCAGATCGCCAGCAATCCTGGTGACGTTGTGCTCGACTGTTTCGCTGGCTCTGGCACGACTGCGGCGGTCGCACACAAGATGGGACGCCGCTGGGTTACAACAGAGATCCTGGCTCAGACGGTAGATACCTTCACAGCCCCACGGCTGGCAAAGGTGGTTGCCGGAGACGATACCGGTGGCATCACCAAGGCTGTTGGTTGGGAAGGTGGAGGCGGCTTCCGGCGCCTCCAGGTGGCACCGTCCGCGTTTGAGATTGTCGACGGCCGGGTATTTCTAGCCGAGTGGGTTCAGGGTGAGGATTTCGCTGCCGTGGTGGCTGCCCAACTGGGGTTCAGTTATGCATCGCCCTCTAAGGGCGACACATTCTGCGGGCGGCGCGGTCGAGCCCGTTTGGCCGTCGTGGACGGCGTCGTCGACGAAGTCGTGGCCCGAGGCGTCATTGGGCAACTGGATGACGGAGAGTGCGCCGTTCTTGTGGGGCGAGGTCTCGTGCCCGAAGCTGAGACTCTCGTCCGTGAACTGAGCCCTGGGTCGAAGGTCTTGAAGGCCCCGCGTGATCTGGTGCGCCGTGGGAAGGTTGTGCGATGACCTGGATCCCTTACGACGCTGGCCTCGTGGACGAGATCTCCGCCAGCCTTGACCTTCGGACCCCTAACGCTGCAGCAATCCATGCGGTTGCCGAGGCTATTGCCGATGGGGATGGCAGAGAGATCGTCTGCGACTTGGCGACGGGCGTAGGCAAGACTTACATCCTTGTGGGCCTGGTGGACTACCTGTCCGCCCAGGGGGTTCGCAACATTTTGGTGGTCACTCCTGGTACGACGATCCAGGACAAGACGGTCTCTAACTTCACCCCTGGGCACCCGAAGTACGTCGCGGGCGGCGACGTCGAACCCCTGGTGATCACCTCCGAGAACTTTGCGCGAGGGCAGGTAGGCGACGCCCTGCATGACAGCGCTGCTACGAAGCTATTCGTCTTCAACGTGCAACAGCTGATCCGGCCCAGCGATAAGATCTCCCGCCGGGTCCGCGCGCAAGACGAGTTCATTGGCGCCGGTCTGTACCAACATCTCCAGCAGGTCGATGACCTGGTGGTGATTGCGGACGAGCACCACGTTTACAACGCGAAGGCCAAGGCGTTCAATCAGGCGATTGCGGAGTTGGGCGCCAAAGCGGTTGTAGGCCTGACTGCGACGCCAGCGCCGGGAGTTGAGCCGATCTTCCAGTACTCACTGGCCGAGGCCATCGCTGATGGCTACGTCAAAGTCCCGGTGATCGTCTACCGGCCGGACGGCCGTAAGGACGAGGAGACGGTACTGGCGGATGCCTGCCACCTCCTGCGGATAAAGGATGCGGCGTGGACTGCCTGGGCGGAGAGCCAGGGCAAGCCGCCAGTCCGGCCCGTGCTGTTTGTGGTGTGCAAGGACATCTCGGACGCCGATCGGGTCGCAAACCGTCTGACCGCCGATGACATGTTCCCTGGCGAGGGACAGGTCCTCTCCATCACCTCACAGTCCAGCGACGTCGCGTTGCGTGCTTTGGAAGCGGTCGAAGAACCGGATTCCCCTGTGCGTGTCGTAGTGTCGGTGAACAAGCTGAAGGAAGGCTGGGACGTCAAGAACATTGGCGTCATTGTCGGCCTCCGCGCCCTCGCTTCCGAGACTCTCACCGAGCAGGTCCTTGGGCGGGGATTGCGCCTCCCCTATGGGCGTCGAGTCGGCACACCGATGGTCGACTCGGTGGACCTGGTGGCCCACGAGTCCTACCGGCAGCTGCTAGCCAATAAGGAAGCCCTCCTGCAGAAAGTCCTGCCGGCCGGTGGCGGCGACGTGGATCAGGATCGACCCCAGCCAACCGCCGCCCCAGGTGCACCGAACTCAGGTACCGCGAGCGAGCGAGCGCACCAGGACATGCTGAGTTTCACCTCTCGCCCTCGCGTCCTGGGCGACGACATGGTGGACGGCTCCCTGCTGCTTCAGGTCGAATCGATGGACGCGGTGGTCCATCAGGGTGAGCGAGACAAGAAGGCTGTCGCTACTCTGCGCGCCAAGGTCGCAGGAGCGCCCACAATCCGCTTTCCACGGCGAGAGCAGGAGATTCTCCCAGTCCGATTCTCCTTTAGCTACATCACCAACGCCGCAGCGAGGGCCGAGGGCGCCGCTTACGCGCATGAGTTCAAGGTCACTCTTGCCCGCCAAGCGGTCGAAGCCCAGCGAGGGGTGGATGGCAGCGTCGGTGTGCGCGTGACAGCAGCGGAGTCCGTAGACGCCACCCAGAAGCGCATCCCCATCACGGCGCTTCGTAAGGATCTCTTCGACCGTATCTGGAACATCGGTCACGTCGACGAGACGTTCGCCGAATCGAACGCGGCCGAGCGCGTCGTCCGTGAGTTTCTGGAAGGCGCCGGTGTCATGGCGGAGGGTGTCGAACACGAGTGGGGGCAGCTGCGGGCCCAGCAAGCCGTCACCGCGCTCGGCAAACTTGTCAAGGCTGCGTATGACAACCGAAAGCTCCAACCGACCTATGCGTTCCGACCCGTCGATGTGCCAACCATCCCTCCGCCTTCGATGCCCTCGAACGTGGTGAGTAAGTGGGAAAACTTCCGTAAGGACCTGTGGTATGACGGTTGGGAGCATTCCATCGAACCCGTCGCGCAATTCGATGCTGGCAGCACCGAATACAAGCTCGCGCATCTCTTCGACGGAAGCCCGAGTGTCCAGTGGTGGCTGCGGAACTACGACCACAGCCCAGTCTGGATCGAGCGGGACAACGGGAAGAAGTACTATCCGGACTTCATCGTCCTAGATGTCCATGGCACGTACTGGGTTGTGGAGGGCAAGGCCAACGACCGGGCGAACGATGTGGAAGTGCTCGAGAAGAAGCGGGCAGCCGAGGACTGGGCTCGCTTCGTGCGTGACGATGGCAGGTTCGGGACCTGGCGATACATTTTCGCTACTGAGAGGACGATCAGGGATGCCAGCAACTCTTGGGAATCCCTCCTCGCTCTCGCAAAGCCTGAGTAGCTAGCCTGTGGCATGGCCGACGCGATTAGGACGGCGAACCAGGCGCGGAGAGGCCACATCGACTGTCGGCCGATAGGGCCGCCCTGCGTGAGCGATGCGTGAGCGATGCGTGAGCGATGCGTGAGCGGACGGGGTGGCACGTGCCGGCTCGGGCGGGATCGTGGATCACGGAGCAACGTTCTGACCTGCGGGTTCATCACCAAGTGGTCGATGGCGGCAGCAGCCATCATGATCACTCCCGGGCTCGTAATGCGTAGGTCTCGGGTTCGAATCCCGAAGGCGGCTCCATAGTGAACCCCAGGTCAGGCCTCTGACCTGGGGTTCACTATGGAGCGACCTTGGGATTCCGGCTATTCGGACATGCGCGTTCTATGCATCGAAATGCGTGGGTCGCAGATTCGCCCGCTGTCGCCAGCGAGTCTTGGCAAGCCGCTGACCTGAGGTTTCACGGGCTAAGCTGAGAACCATGCCAGGAGCGTGACGCCTCCGGTGGACAGCTGGATGGCGTCCCTTGTCGTGGTGTAGCCGATCAGGGTGGGGTGGTGCGCCGGGGGCGTGTGCCCGGGTAGCTTCCGCTCCCTGTCGACAGGGTGGGCCACCGTGCAACTCTCCGTTGTGAACGGGCAGTTCAACGTGGGAGGTGCAGGGTGGCCCTGTCTCAGCATGACCTACTCCGGCTGCTGGAGTCACTACGTTCGGCAGACGGCCTGGAACTCGTCCGCTCGGTGGCCGAGCGGATGCTGCAGGAGCTGATCGAGGCCGAGGCCACGGCCAGGATCGGCGCCGAGTGGAACGAGCACACCGACGCGCGCACCGCTCTTCGCAACGGCCACCGCGACAAGACGCTCACCACGCAGGCCGGCGACCTGGGGCTGGGCATCCCCAAGCTGCGGTCGGGCAGCTTCTTCCCCGTGCTGCTGGAGCGGCGCCGCCGGATCGACCAGGCCCTGTTCGCGGTCGTGATGGAGGCCTACGTCCACGGCGTGTCCACGCGGTCGGTCGACGACCTGGTCAAGGCCCTGGGCTCGGACACCGGGATCTCCAAGAGCGAGGTCTCGCGGATCTGCAAGGACCTGGACGGCCAGCTGTCCGCGTTCCGCCGGCGGCGGCTGGACCATGTCCGCTTCCCCTACGTCTACCTCGACGCGACCTACTGCAAGGCCCGCGTCGAGCACCAGATCGTCTCGCGGGCAGTGGTGATCGCCACCGGCATCACCGAGGACGGCGGCCGCGAAGTGCTCGGCGTGATGGTCGGCGACAGCGAGAGCGAGGCCTCGTGGACCGCCTTCCTGCGCTCCCTGCGCGAACGCGGCCTGGACGGAGTGCGGCTGGTCATAGGCGACCACCACCTCGGGCTGGTCGCAGCGATCCGCAAGGTCATGCTCGGCGCCGGCTACCAAAGGTGCAGGGTTCACTTCCTGCGCAACGTCTTCAACGTGATCCACAAGGACGCCGCCGAGATGGTCGCCGCGACGATCCGTACGGTCTTCGCCCAGCCCAATGCCGGCGGGGTCCGCAGCCAGCTCGACACCGTCGCCGACATGCTCGGCAAGCAGTTCCCCAAGGTCAAGGAGATGCTGCTGGAGGCAAAGGACGACCTGACCGCGTTCGCGGCCTTCCCCGAGCGGCACTGGAAGAAGATCCAGTCGACCAATCCGCTGGAGCGCATCAACCGCGAGATCAAACGACGAACCGACGTCGTCCAGGTCTTCCCCAACGACGACGCCCTGCTCAGGCTCGTCACCGCCGTGCTGTTCGAACTGCACGACGAATGGATCGCCTTCCCCCGCCGCTACCTGCCCGAAGGCAGCATGGAAGTGCTCTATCCTGCCGAGCTCCCGGAAGGCGCCCCCGCGCTACCCAACACCACCGATGATTGATCGGCTACACCACACCAAGGGACGCGATCGACAGCTGTGCGTGATGTTTTGTCAGGAGCTTCTCGCTGCTCCTTGGCTCTGTGGTCACTCGGGGGACCGGAGGTCCGTCTACATCGGCGTTGGAACTGTACTGTTCCGATAATCGCAGGAAGCGTCGCGAATGCTCGCGATACGAGCCTGGTTGTTGCCCCGAGTCGTGTTTAGCGCCGGATGGCGAGGACCTCGACCTACGTCCGCGATGAGTCACCGCTAGCCGCTGATTGCTTGGCCGACTGGCCCTTCAAGGTCGTCGCTGAGCATGACGACGCGCACACCTGCGTCAGCACCGCCACGAGCGGGCCTCGCCCGCACGCGAAAATGGGGCCGGGCTGGTCCGCGTTCGCGGACTTGCCCGGCCCCCTGGGGTGCTCTGTCCTGCTGGGGTTAACGGGCCTTCAGTTGGGACTGGTTTCGACCATGCAGCTAGTGTTCGAGTCGGTCATGTAGGCGGTGGCAAGGTCTTGGTAGTACTGGTTGTCGGGGTACCCGTTGGCGAGGTCGGCTGTTTTGACGGTGTTGCTGCCGGCGTCGGTTGCGCTGCCGTCGGTGGAGACAGCGGAGGCAAAGTCGATGATGCCTTGGGCACCGATGTTGCTGCCGGGGCTGGTCGTCCCACACTGGGTGCTGGGAGCGGTGTTGCTGAGCAGGTCTGCGTTGACTGTTTCGCGTGCCTGTTCCAGCATGCCGGTCATCGGTGTGGCACCTGGGGGGATTGTGGCGATGTAGACGGCGGTGGACGACTGGTTGTCGTCGTCTTCGTAGTAGGAGGTGATCTCTGAGGCGAGTTGGCCGAGCTTGGTCTCCACGCCGCTGGCGCAGATCGCCACGGTGTCACTGCTCGGGCAGGCCAGGAGGTCGCTGGTGCCGGTGGAGATCAGGACGGTGTGGACGTTGGCCTGCTCCAGAACGGAGCGGTCGACCGGGTTGGCTGCGTTCCCCGGAGCTGGGGCGGCTGCGGCGGGGATCAGGTTGTTGCTCGGCGACGAACTGTTGGTACCGGCGTTGAGGATTCCGTAGTCGACCTGCTGGTCCCCGTTCTGGTTGGTGACCAAGGCGTTGGCGATGTCGTCGCTCAGGAGGCTTGTGCCATTGCTACTGGCGGTGTCGGAGTTGACGCTCTGGTCGCCGTAGAGGACGAGGGCTCCCGGTATCACGTTGTCCGCCAACGTGGAGACGTCCAGGCCGTTCAGGTACGGAATGCCGCTGATGGCTGAGAGCTTGTAGCCGCCGCCTGTGTCCTGAGTGGCGTTGCCGTTGCCTCCAGCGCTGGTGTAGATGGGTGTTTGTGCTTTGCCGTGGCCGGACATCTGACTCATGCTGGCGTTGATGTCGAGACTGACCAGGACGGTGGCCTGGGACTGCAGGGCCAGTGTGAGTGGGTCGCTGACGGCGTCGGTTCCTGCCGGGAGTGTGATGCTGGCGTTGCCGTTGAAGGTGATCGGAGTGATGGTGCCGGTGGTGTTGGCGCCGAGCGCGGTCGGGTCCTGCAGGGCGATACTGGCTGCGTTGACGGTCACCGGCGAGGTGCCCGTGGCGTTGGAGAGGTGGACCCTGACCAGGCTGTTGCTGTCGGTGCCGATGCTGACCTTGGCAGGAATGCGTAGGGTTTGGTCGGCGACTGCTGCGGTGGTCCCGGTGTTGTTGCTGATGGCGCTGGTGTCGTTCGCGGCCTCCCAGGTCCCTGTGTAGTGACTGGTGAGGTTGGAGTTGCTGTCCCAGCTGTTGGAGCTGGGACGGATGCCCAGGCCCAGGATGTGGAGGGATTTGAATCCGCCTTGGACGCCGTTGGTTTGCACCGGCAGGCTGATACTGGCTACCGGAGTGCCGGAGCACTGGAGCGGGACGCTGATTGCGTAGATGTGCAGCGGAGTAGTGCTCTGGGTGTTGTTGCTGGCGTTGCGGTTGGGCAGGGTGACGGCGGCAGTGCCCGCCAGTCCTTCAGCCCAGTCGGGAACCGTGTCCAGCGTGTAGTTCTGGCCTGCCGTGCAGCTCTTGCTGGCCTGGTAGGTGAGCTTGCCGGTGACACCTGTGACGTTGCCGGTGGTGGAGAAGGCGAGGAACACCAGTGCGTTGCCGCTGTTGACCACGCCGGGGGTGTTTGCGGGTACGGTGACCGTCTGCCCGGAGGCCAGCATGTTGTCGTGCTGCCCGGTACCGAGGTTGGGCAGGGCTATGGACGCGCCGTCGACGGTGACGTTGCCGCTGGTGCCGCTTCCGTCCGGGCCGGCCACGCCATTGTTGATCGGCCAGCCAAGAGCGGAGAGGTCGGACTGGTTGAAGCTGTAGCCCCAGCCGTCGGCGTTCGCGGTGGTCACCTTGGCTGGGCTGGCAGTGTAGGTGCTGAACGCGGTGTTGTTGCGGCAGCCGGAGGTGTCGTTGATTGTGCAGGTCAGCACCGGTGAGAGCCGCAGCACGTCGATGCCGGCCTGGATGCCGGTCGAGGCCGGGTCCTGACCGGTCAGCGTCAGTGTGATGGTGTGCACGCCCTCGGAGAGGGTGATCGGGGTCCCGCTGTTGTCCTCGGGGAAGCCGAAGTCCACGTACGTCGTGGTGGCGAACGGGCTGTAGGCGTCGAAGGGAGTGGTGGTCATCTGCGCCGGCTGGGTGCCGCCCGCGTCCAGGACGAGGTTGTAGCTGCCGAAGTCGGATGACTTGGTCAGGCTTGCGCCTATGTCCCAGGAACCGGTTGAGGGGACGTCGAAGGAGAAGGTGGCGCTGTCCCCGGAGGCTACCTTGGTGCCTGCGGAGGTGTTGTTGGCCAGCATGCCCTGCGCGCCGTCGGCCAAGGTGAGGCCGGTGGACTGGGGCTGGGTGATCAAGTGTCCGCCGATGCTGGTGGTGGTTGCGGCGGGGACGGCGGTGGTGGTGCTGTCAGTGTTGGTCGCGGTGTAGCCGGTGACCATTTTGTCGCCGTACGCGTATGTCGGCGCGGTCGCGCCGGCGTAGAAGAGATACGACGTCTCGGCGGATGAGGTGCCCGCGTTGTTCACAGCCTTGACATACACGGTGTGGGAGCCGATATCGGGGATGGTGATGCCGAGCGTGGCAGTGCCGTTGGTGACGCCTGCTCCGGTTCCGTTGGCGTTGTCCGCACTGGCGAAGTAGGTCGTGCCGGATGTGATATTTGTGGAGCTCGTGAGTTTGGGCACGCTCGTCGTGTAGGACGAGTTCGACAGGTCGTTGTCGAGCGAGAACATGTAGCCAGCAACCGTGTTGGAGTGGTTGTTGCCGAACGTGAACGTCCCGCGGGTGTCGTAGGCGGCCCCGATTTGGCCGACAGGGAACTGTGGCGAGGAGACCGTGGGCGGCGCGGGTGCCGAGGTGTTGATAGTGAACGTCTGGGTCGGAGTCCAGACGCCCGCACCCGTTCCCACCCACAGGCCTGACTTGTTCTCGGCGGTTGCCTTCCAGGTGTAGGTGCCGTCCGGTAGCGAGGGCACCGTGTAGGGCAGGCCATGCGCGGTGTAAGTGCTATTCACGGCGTAGGCGACCTGAGTGCCCGCGGAGTTGTAGACGTGGTAGTCCATGACGACCAGGTCGGTGTCCCCGGAGTGCTCGTAGGCGGTCGCGGACAGCTTCGGGGTGTTGTTCCAGGTGACGTTCTGGCCGAAGTCGGTCGCGACCGGTGTGATCTTGGGGGCGCCGGTCCCGTTGGTGAGCTGCGGTGGGAAGCTGTAGGTGATCGAAAGACTGGCGCCGCCGCCGTACCCGAGTTCCTTCCATTGCGTGGCATCGTTCATGTTCACCGACTGCACCATCAGCGTCATGCTGTTCCAGCCTCCCTGCGCGGCGCTCTGCACCCGGGACAGGACGTTGAAGCTGAGATCGGGCGGGCTGACATAGGAGCCGGTGCCGTTGGTGACGGGACAGACACCCGCCTCCTCGCTGGTGGGGGGCGTACCGAGTTCACCGGTCTGGATGGTGGGCTCATGGCCCCAGTACAGCGACGAGGAGTTCCACCCGCCCGGGTAGGTGGTGCCGTACACGGTTGCAGGCGTCGCGGAGCAGGACGCTGCGGACAGCTGGGTCACGCTGAGCGTCGCGGTGAATACATGGGCCCCGATCACGCCGGCGGTGTCCATCTGGTAGTAGGTGCGGGCCCGCTCACCGTTGCCGGGGTTGTCGTTGTCCCAGCCCTCGCGGGCGTTGGCGTCGCCGCTGGTGGCAGTCGAGTTGTAGACGTTGTCCCCGTTGTCGGAGATCCGCGCCCAGTCGAGCTTTGTTGTGGGGCCGCCCCACTCCGGGTCGACGAACACCGGATAGCGGGTGGTCTTCGCCTTCAGCAGATCCTTGTTCAGGCTCAGGACCTGACGACCGTTTTGGAGGCTCACGCCGATCCGCGCCTGGTGGGATCCAACATGCTGGGCGGACTGGATCTCCGCCTCGGCGGCTGCGACCCGTGATACGGCGGCGGGCGCTGCGGCCGCTCGGGACGCGGTGCTGTGAGCGCGTGTTGTGGAGGCGCTCGACGACGCGGCTGGCGTCGTGGACGCCGTGTCGCCGGTGCCGCTGCTGTCCCACATCAGCGCGGTGTCGCTGTGGAAGACCACTTGCTTGGTACTGGTATCGACGGCCTGGGCACCGCCGTCCTGAGTGGTGCTGAGCGTGACGTGCTTGGTGACGGTGCCCAGCGACAGACTCTGCAGCTGGGGGTCGGAGGCCGCAGACGCAGTCTTCAGGACCAGCATGGAGCTGTAGCCGGAAGCATCCGCCGTCAACTGCAGGTCCACGTCGGGGAAGACGTTGGGATAGGTGGCTGTGCTGCCGGTGACCACCGGGGCGGGCAGGGCCGTGGGCCAGGTGAAGCCGAGGGAGTCCGGGCCCGTCTCCAGGGTGGCCATGCTGGTGGTATCACCAGGCGAGAAGGTCACCCCAGTAACCGTCGCGGAGGGAGCGAGCATCCCGTTCTTCAGGCTCAGCGTGGTGTTGATCGGCACCCAGGTGCCGTTCTGCTCCACACGTTGCGGCATGGAGTTCACAGTGCGGGTCAGCGTCCCGTCGGGGTTCGCCTGGACCAACGTGCCAGTGTCGGTAAGAGCGTCGACGGTGACGGGCTCGCCGGTAGCTGCGGCCTGCTGGAGCGCCTGCGCTGTCGGGTCGTCAGCGTCGCTGTCGGACGTGGTCTGGTCGGACACGCTGTTGGACATGTACCCCATCGGGGCGTCCGTCGCTGCATGCGCGATGCGTGGGGTAGGTGGTGCGGACATCGGCGTTGCAGCCCCGGCCGGCGCCGCTTGGACGAGGGCCGTTGCCGCCAGGAACACGGCGACAGCCGCCGCTCCCGGTCGCAGCTTTCGGTGATGCATGGTCATGGCGTTGAAGTGCGCCCTTTCCAATGGGTTTGCGGCACCCCCCTTGGGGTCCCGCACCGTTCCTGCATTCTGTGCAGCTCCGCCTGAGGGGGTCCATCGGAATGGGATGGGAGGACCCATAGCTGCGGTTTATTTCAGATGAGTTGGTAGGAGATGGGCCTTTTCCGCAAGGCTCTCCATGTGGAAGTTTTATGTGGCCTTTACCTACGGTCGGCCGCGAAGCCTTAGCGTGAGTGGCTGTTGCGCTGTGGACGACCGTGGTGTGGCTGGTGTGTGCCTTGGAGGCGGTCGTGCGTCCTCCTGGCGGTGAATTGGGAGGGGATCGCGCACCATGGTGCGAATAGCGGTTTGGGGACGTACGAAGGCTGCCGGACCGCGCAAGCTGACTCGCGGGACCGTGCTGGCCACAGTCGGGGTTCTGGGCTTCGCCTGTCTGGCCCCCACGGGAACCGCCGCTGCGCAATCGGCGGTTCACTACGGTGCTCCGGCCGTCCACAAGGACAAGACGATCCCATTCACCCTGGAGAGGCCCAGGAGCGCACCCGCGCCGAAGGATCCCGCGCAGTTCAACCCGTCAGGTCACACGGCCTTTCCCGCCGCCGGCAGCGCCAGCGTCGTGCTCGGCTCGGCCGTGACGTCTAAGTCGACAGCCGCCGCTGGGTCTGCGGCAGTGGTGGCTGGGGCCGCGCGTCAGGCGGGGAAGCTTCCGGTTTGGCTGACACCACTGAAACCCAGCGCGGTCGAGCAGGTGAAGGTCACCGTCGCGAGCCAGGCTACGACCACTGCTCTCGGCGTACATGGCCTGCTGATGTCCCTGCAGGCGCAGGGCGCGGGTGGAAAGACGCAGGTCCGGGTCGACCCGTCCTCGTTCGAGTTCGCCTACGGCGGCGACTATGCCTCGCGTCTGCGGCTGGTGGAGTTGCCGACGTGTGCGTTGACCACGCCCTCCTTGCCGGCCTGCCAGAAGCAGACTCCGCTGATGACCACGGCGCCTGGACAGTTGTCCGCGCAGGTCACCCTCCCGGCTGCGATCGCCCCGAGCGGTAGGTCCGCAGACGGGACGCGCTCCGCAGCCGTACCCTCCCCGTCTGCGTCCAGCATGCTGGTGATCGCAGCGGACTCCGGCGTCAGCGGATCGTCGGGCACGTACAGCGCCACCAGCCTGTCGCCGGGCGGTACATGGTCAGAGTCGGGCAACACGGGCGGTTTCACCTACTCCTATCCGATCCAGACACCGCCCGCGGTCGGTGGGCTGGCACCGCAGGTGGGCCTGTCATACGACTCGTCGTCGCAGGACGCGCGTACCGAGGGAACGAACGACCAGTCCTCGTGGGTGGGCGACGGCTGGGACTCGATGAACAACTACATCGAGCGCACATATGAGGCGTGTTCGGACGACTCGTCGACCAACGCGCCGACGGGCGACGGCGACGAGTGCTGGGCGGGACAGCAGTTGACGCTGTCGCTGAACGGAACCTCGACTCCGATCGTGGACGACAACGGGACGTTCCGGCTGGCGCAGGACTCGGCGACCACCAAAGTGCAGATGCTGACGGGGGCGAGCAACGGGACCGCGGACGGGGAGTACTTCGAGGTCACCGAGAACGGTGTGCAGTACTACTTCGGCATGAACCATCTGCCCGGCTGGGCGTCCAAGGACACGGCGACGCAGTCGGCGTGGAATCTGCCGGTGTACCAGGCCCACGCGGGCGTCTCCGCCTGCCCGAGCTCGTCGACGTTCGCGTCCACGTCGTGCGTGCTTCCCTGGCGACTGAACCTGGACTACGTGGTCGACACCCATGGCAACGCGATGGCGTACTACTACGTGCCGGAGACCAACTACTACGGCGCCGACCTGGCGAACACCGCCGTGGCCTACACCCGGGGAGGGACGCTGTCGCGGATCGACTACGGCATGACGTCCTCCACGATCTACTCGGCGACCGCGCCGGAGCAGGTGCTGTTCACCACCGCGCAGCGCTGCACCCCGGGCTCTCCGGCGCCGGCCAACACCTGCTCGGACGCGCAGTTCACTCCGGCGAACGCTTCGTACTGGCCGGACGTGCCGATCGACCTGTCCTGCGCCTCCGACTCCTCGTGCACCAACCACGGGCCCTCCTTCTGGTCACGGGAGATGCTCACGACGATCACCACCCAGATCCAGTTCGGCGGCAGCACCCACCAGGTCGACAAGTACAGCCTGTCCCAGTCGTTCCTCAACAACGGCGACAACGCCCCCACCCCGTGGCTGGGTAGCATTACGCACACCGGCCAGGACACCTTGGGCGGCGCGACGACCAACTTGTCCACCCCCTCGGTGAGCTTCACCCCGGACCAACTGGCCAACCGGGTCGGGACCATCCCGGACATGCCGTCGATGTACCACAACCGCATCGGCACGATCGATAACGAGACCGGGGCACAGACCACCGTCACCTACAACACACCCAACTGCTCCAGCGCTCCGGCATCGAACCCGAAGGACCCCACCGACGCTGCCGCGCAAGGGTTCGCGTCGACGAACACGTTGTCGTGCTTCCCGGTTTACTGGACTCCGACGGGCCAGCCGGCACCGATGATGGACTGGTTCTACCTGCACACCGTCAAGTCCGTCACCACGAACGACACGCACAACACCTACGCCGACGGCTCGTACCCGGAGGAGACGACCTCCTACAACTACCTGACACCGGCCTGGCACTACGACGACAACCCGGTCGTGAAGGCCAAGTACCGCACGTGGGGGCAGTTCCGGGGCTATGCGGAGGTCGACACCACCACTGGTGACCCGACGGTGTTCCACAAGACCAACGGGCAGGAGGTCTACGACCAGCAGACCCTGACCAAGGCTTACTACTTCCAGGGCATGAACGGCGACACGCTGCCTGGCGGCAAGCTCCGTAGCGTCCCGGCCCTGACCAGCCAGGACGGCAGCATCAGCGTCGCCGACGCCGATCCGCTGGCGGGCCAGCTGTTCGAGACCGATACCTACACCAACGCCACCAGCAGGGTGGTGAACAAGACCGTGGTCACCGTGCCGACGATCATCGGCCCGACCGCCTCGCAGTCCCTGACCGGCCTGCCGGACCTGACCGCCACCATGGTCCGCACCGCCAAGACCGTGACCCGCCAGGCTGTGTCCTACGGCTGGCGCACCACCGAGACGGACGCCTTCTTCAACACCACGCTCGGACAGAACACGACCGGTATGACGCTCCAGGTCGACGACCGGGGCGAGGTCGCCGCCACAGGCAACGCAACCAACTGCACCTTTACCAGCTACCTGACCAATTCTGCCCTCGGGCTGGCCTTGCCCGCCGAGGTCGTCACCACCGACCAGGACTGCAACGCCGCAGGGGCCACGCCCAGCGGCAACCTGATCTCCGACACTCGCACCTCCTACGACAGCAAGAACTTCACCACCGACGCCTCCTGCGGTTCGACCTGCGTGGCACCGACCATCGGCGACCCCACCGAGGTGCAGAAGGCTGCCGCCTCCAGCGGCGCGAGCGCCACCGCGTTCGTCACCGAGTCGACGACGGCTTACGACTCCTACGGCCGAACGGTGTCGGTGACCCGCACTCCCGCCTCCACCGCGCCCAACAAGACCAGCCTCGCGCAGACCACCCAGACGCTCTACAGCCCGGCAAGCGGAGCGCCGCCGACTACGGTGATGACCGAGACCCAGGTCACCCCCGGAACCGCCTGCGCCACGCTGACCACGACCAGTACCTCCACTGCCGCATGCGAGGTCACCAGCGACACGATGGACCCGGCACGGGCAAAACCCGTGGCCGAGGTCTCTGCCGCCGGCTTGAAGACCACTCTCGCCTATGACGAGCTCGGACGGCTGACCTCGGTTTGGGAGCCCAACGAGAGTCAGTCCGCGGGAGCTTCGCCCAACCTGACCTACAACTACACGGTGTCGCAGACCGGACCGAACGTGACCGCGACCAATACGCTGCTGGACAGCGGGAGCTACTCGACCAGCGAGTCGCTGTACGACGCGCTCATGAGCCCGATCCAGACGCAGGCCACCTCGGAGAACGGCACCACGGTGGTCTCGGACACCGAGTACGACTCGCACGGCTGGGCGGTGTCCACCGACAACTCCTACGACGTCAGCGGAAACCCCAGCACCAGCTTGGTCTCCGTCTCGGGCCTGTCGATCCCGGACACCACTGTCACCGACCACGACGGCCTGGGGCGCGCCACACAGGTCACCGAGGAGCACGACGCCGCCGCAACTTGGACCACCCGCACCGTCTACACCGGCGACACCACCACCGTCCTGCCCACCGTGCCCTATGTGGGCGGAGCCCTGAGCACCACCCAGCCGCCGGGCGCGGTCGCCACCACCACCAGGACCGACGCGCGCGGACAGACCACCGAACTGGACCAGTACACCCTCTGGCCCACCCTGTCCGGCACCGCCACCACCGGGTTCACGGCCACCGTCGGCACCTCCAAGGCCACCACCTACACCTACAACGCCGCAGGACACCAGACCACCGTCACCGGCCCTGACAACTCCCAGTGGGCATTCGGTTACGACCTGCTCGGACGTAAGACCTCCCAGACCGACCCCGACGCAGGCAAGACGAGCTACGCCTACGACGACGCCGGCAACCAGGTTTCCACCACCGACGCCCGCGGCATCGAACTCGACTACACCTACGATCTGCTGGGCCGCAAACTCTCCGGCACCGACAAGTCGACCGGCTTCGAGTTCGCGTCCTGGGCGTACGACACCCTGCAGATCGGCCAGCCCACCTCCTCCACCAGCTATGCCCCGGGCGTTTCCGGCGGCTACACCGAGGCGTACACCGGCTACACCAGCCTCGGCAAGCCGCTCGGCACGAAGATCACCTTGCCGGCGTCCGAAGCACCGTTGCCCACCACCTACACCACCACCTACACCTACACCGCCAACGACCAACTGCTCTCCACGCAGACCGACCCGGCGGCGGGATTCCTCAGCAGCGAGAAGATCGCATACCAGCGCGACGCGCTGGGCAACCCCACCAAGACCAGCACCAGCACCCAGATCTACGTCGGCGCCGTCACCTACACCCCCTACGGCGAGCCCCAACTGGTTACCTACGGGCCGTCCGACAACCAGGCCTACGCCGACTACACCTACGACGACCAGACCCGCCGCCTGACCAACACCCTCATCACCCGCACCCAGGCTCCCGGCCCCACCGTCGACAGCACCAACTACACCTACGACACGGCCGGGAACCTGACCTCGGACACCGACGCCCAGTCCGAGACCGGCAACACCGTCACCGACCAGCAGTGCTACAACTACGACGCCCTGGACCGGCTCACCAGCGCCTGGACCGCGAACGGCAGCTGCGCCGCCGCACCCACCGCCGGCCCCGGCGGCGACCTGGCCACCGGCGCGGGCAGCTACTGGCAGGCCTACAGCTACGACACCATCGGCGACCGCCTCACCGAGACCGACTACAGCACCACCACCGGCACCGGCACCACCACCAACTTCAACAACGGCTGCACCACCGCCTGCAACGCCACAGGTGCCCAGCCGCACACCCTGACCTCCACCACCGGTGGCGCCACCCCCACCACCTTCACCTACGACCCCGACGGCAACCTGGCCACCCGGACCCCCACCACCGGCAACGGCCAGAAACTCACCTTCAACGACGAGGGCGAACTCGCCGAGGTCGACACCGTCAACAGCGGCGGCACCACTACCGCCAAAACCGACTACGTATACGACGCCAGCGGCAACGAACTGATCCGCCGCGACCCCGGCCAGACCACCCTCTTCGCCGGCGACACCGAGATCGTCATCAACACCAGCACCACCCCCGTCACCGTCACCGGCGCCGTCCGCACCTACACCAGCGGCGGCGCCGGCACCCCCGTCGCAATCCGCTCCTCCCTGGGCAGCACCCAGGTCCTCGACTACACCTTCGCAGACCTCCACGGCACCGCCACCCTGGAGATGGACACCACCACCCAGCAGGTCGCCCGCCAGGAACTCACCCCCTACGGCAGCCCCCGCGCCAACGCCAACGGCACCCCATGGGTCGACCCCACCCGCGGCTACCTCGGCAAACCCCAGGACACCTCCACCGGCTACACCGACCTGGGAGCCCGCAAGTACGACCCCACCCTCGGCCGATTCATCAGCGACGACCCCGAACTGGAAACCGGCAGCCCCCAACAGCTCGGCGGCTACACCTACGCTGCCGACAACCCCACCACCAACAGCGACCCCACCGGCCTGCGCATCTGGGACCCAGCGACCAATATGAACTTCGGGTCGCAGAGCAGCATGAGCCAGTACTACAGCTCGCACCAGCAACAGGTCGAAGCCATTGTCATCGACAACAACCGGGCGGAGACCGAGTACTACGCCTCAGGCGCCTACCAGCAGTACGCAACTGGCCACTCCGACACCATCTGGCACTCCGCAGTCAACCTTGCTGGCGGAGCCGTCGCCAGCATAGTCAAAATGCAGGTCATGACCCTCCCGGGCGGAACGGCCTTGGAAGGCCCCTACAGCAGTCTCGTCGACAGCACGATGGGATCCCTCGGATTCGATACCAAGGGAACCGCCTACGCGGTGGGACCCTACGCACTCCTCTTCGTCCCAGGATTCGGGGAAGAAGACGGGGCAGCCATCGCAGAGGATGCGCTGGGCTGCAGTTTCGCCCCACAGACCCCGGTACTCATGGCCCATGGCAAGACCAAGCCGATTGCTGCTATCAAGCCCGGAGACAAGGTCGAATCAGCCGACCCCACCACCGGCAAGCACCAAGGCCCACGCACCGTCCAGGCAACCCATGTCAACGACGACAACGACCTCGTCGACCTGACGATCGAAACCGCCCCGGGCCACGCCAGCGTCCTGCACACCACAGTCAACCACCCGTTCTGGGACGCCACCCTCCACACCTGGGTCCCCGCCGGCAAGCTCATCCCCGGAGACGCACTCCAAAGTGTGGCCAGCACCGCCCACCCCCACGTCGTCTCCGTCCATGCCACACCCGGCAGCGCCGACCGGTACAACCTCACCGTCCAGCAACTTCACACGTACTATGTACTGGCAGGGACCACGCCGATCTTGGTGCATAACACCAGTGTCGGCTGCCCAATTGGGACTAGTAGCGGGGATCTATTTCGCAGTGATACCCGGGATCCCAATACTATTTTCACCGAGGGTTTCAAGCCGCTGGGCAGCAACATGAACCTTGACGAGCATGTTGCAGGTGTTTCTGGCGTCTATACTCCCGATTCAGGATTCGTCTCCACGACGACAAATGAGACCCATGCCATCAGTCGAGGCGGAAACGTATTCACTATTCGCGGAGCGACTGGTGGAATTGATGTCAACTCGGTAATTCCTGACAATGTTCTAGCTCATGAGTATGAAGTTGCTTTCCCCGGGCCAATTGACACGAGCTGTATCGTCGGCTGCCGACTTCCGGGTGGCGAGTGGCTGCCTAATCCCAATTTTGGTGGTTGAATTGAGTGAGTTCGTGAATCTCGTTGCTGTCGATCGAAGCGGCGCATCGGCACAGGTGAGAGTTGAGGTAGTGGGTCGTCCGTTGATCGCCCTGAAGATGTCGGTGGCTGGAGCTGCAGAGCTGGAATTTCCCGGAAAAAGCTTGTTCAAGTGTCTGATGGATGCTCGACTTTGGCTGGAATCTGAAGATCTCCTACTCTGCTGTCAAGGGTCGCGTCCGGATGTCTTTCCCTCGGGGATGCTTCAGCAAATGAACGATGGACGGTTCGCCTATGTCTTGACGCCTGGCTCTGTGCTTTCCGAAGATGACGTGGTGGATATCTTCTCCCCTGCTGATGTTTCAGATATCGGTACTGTGGCAGAGCAGAAAGCCAAAGTTATGGAGTTTTTCAGATTGTCTGAATAATTGATGAATGGAAGTCAGGTCAGTGTCATGGGAGTTTTTCGGACGGTCTTGGGATGAGCCTTTAGATCTAGGAATGGTTCGTTTAGGGGCCCCGGCGAAATGAATTTCGGCGGGGCCCTGCGGTGCCTGAGAGGGTCTGACGGCAGTAGTTGACGGCAACGTCAGTGGACGGGTGCTGCACGAACCGGTGGTTCGTCGCCGTCGTCGGGCCGGGCGTCGGGCTGGACGGGGTTGCGGAGGGCGTTGCCGAGGAGGTCGATGGCGTCGCGTTGGAGGCGGAGTCGGACGTGGGCGTACACCGTGGCGGTCACCCCGATGAGGGCATGGCCCAACAGCTCCTTGATCACGACGAGCTCGACACCTTGCTCCGGGAGCAGGGTGGCCGCCGAGTGCCGGAGATCGTGAAACCGGATGCGCCGCAGGGCGGCCCGGCGGAGCAGGGCGTTGAAGTGCCGGGTGAGGGTGGCTCCCTCGATCGGGGAGCCGTCGGGCCGGGTGAAGACGTATCCGCTCGCCTTCCAGCCTGCTCCCGCCGCCTCGCATTCCTGGGCCTGCCGTTCGCGGTGCTGTTCGAGGGAGTGCAGGCACTCGGTGGGCAGAGCAATGCGCCGTTCCGAGCTGCGGGTCTTGGTCGGGAGGGCCGTCAGGCCGGCGGAGTTGGTGCGTTGGAGAGTACGGCGGATGCTGGCGCTTCCGCCGGTCAGGTCGAGGTCTTCCCAGCGCAGGCCGAGAAGTTCGCCCTTGCGGAGCCCTGTTCGCAGGGCGAGTTCGAACAGTGCACTCAGCCGGTGCCTGCTCGTGGCGGTCAGGAGCGCGCCAGCCTCTTCGGCGGTGAAGGGTTCGAAGCGGCGGGGTCGAGGTATGCCCATGCGGACGTTGCGGGCGACGTTGCGCGGGATCTCCTCTTCGCGGACGGCATGCTCCAGGGCGGACTTGAGGACGGAGTGCACGTAGGCGAGCGTGAGCGGCGAGAGTCGCTTTCGGCAGCAGATCCCGGCCGCGCAGCACTGCGGCTGGTCGCGGGCGGCATCGAGACTGCGTGCGCAGCACTGGCAGGTGGTGCGGAGCCGGTCGAGCCAGGTGCGGACCTCCTTCGTGGTGAGCTTGGCGAGCTTCTTCTTGCCGAGTCCGGGGATGACGTACAGGCGCACGCAGGCGGTGTAGCGGGTGTGGGTGTTCTCCCGGAGGCGGTGGACGGCGACGGTCTCCAGCCAGTAAGTGAGGAACGCGGCCACGCTGCCCTGCGCTGAGGGGGCGGCTATGCCGCGGTTGCTGGTGGCGACCTTCTCGGTCAGCTGGGCCAGGGCCTCCTTGCGGGTGGTGGCGTAGACGTGGATGCGCCTGCGGGTGTGGCCTGCGGCGAGGACGTATCCGGCGGCTTCCCAGCGGCCGTCCTTGCGCTGGTAGACGGTGCCGTCGCCGTTGGCGCGGACCCTACGCGAGCCGGTGCCGGTGGTGGGGTTGGTGTCGGGGGTGGTCATCAGGCTGCCTCTTCGAGTTGGTGGTGGACAAGGGCGTACAGGGCGTTGGCGGGGATGCGGCGGGCGCGGCCGATGGTGATGGAGGCGAGCTGGCGGGTGCGGATGAGGTCGTAGACGGTGGAGCGGCTGATCTTGAGGCGGGCCATGACCTCGGGGACGGTGAGGAGTTCGGTGTCGGCGGTCACGCGGTCACCTCACTGTGGACAAAGGCGGTCAGCGGGTCGGTGGAGTGAGCGGCCCGGTCACCGGAGCGCCGTGCCTTCCGGGAGTGGGTCGGTTGTTCGGGCCGGGAGTTCCGTGCGGCGGTCAGGAGATCGGCAAGGTGGGCGAGTTCTGGCAGGAGGCCGCTTCCGATGTACTGCCAGTGCGAGATCACCAGGGTCGTGTCCGTGCCGATGCGTCGCCCGCTCTCTGTGCGCCGACCGCTGCGGTGACCGGCGTTGGGGTCGATGTGAACGGCGGGCAGGTCAGCGCGGTCAGTGCGGTCACTGTGCCGGTCAGTGACCGACTGGCTCTGGTCAGGCCGCTCTTGGGCGTCGTCTTGGCGGGTGCGCCAGGCGGTGCGTTCGGCTCGGAGGTGGGTGAGGGTGGTGGAGTAGTGGCGGGTGCGGGTGGAGAAGTGGCCTCGGAAGCCGAGCATGTGGGCCCACTGCCGCAGGCGCAGGTGGGCGTGCTGCAGCTGGGCTCCGAGGTGCCAGGCGGTGTGGATCATTTGGCGGGCGTGGTCGGTGAGGTCGTGCTGGGCGAGTTCGGCCAGGAAGCGCAGTCGGCGGTCGAGGGTGCCGGTGGTGGTCTCGGCTCCCTTGGTGGCGTACTTGGCGATGTAGGCGGCGAAGTGCCGGTCGGTGACGGGAGCACCGTCGGTGAAGTGGGTGCTGCGGATGGCGCGGACGTCGATCTGCCGCCCGAACCGGAACACCGTGGACTCCGACAGCACTGCCTGCTCGGCATCCTCGGCCCTGGAGGGTGCTGGTGCCGGACTCGGGTGCGCTTGGCGGCGGTGCGGACGGCGTGGTCGAGGAGTTCGGTGGTGGCCCAGGTGGGTGGGGTGCTGGTGGGGCCGGTGGGTCCGTCGAGGCGGATGACGGTGTGGAAGTGGATCTGTCCGCGCTTTTGGTATTCGGCGACCTTGGCGTACGACAGGGTCGCGTGGTGGCGCAGGGTGCGTTGGGTGAGTCCGGCGGCGTTGGCGATTTCTCGGCGCAGGTGGGTGGTGAAGCGGGTCCACAGGGCGGGGGCGTGGGCGTTCCACAGCACTGCCCCGGTGTAGTCGTACCTTGCTGGGTTCAGCGGTGTCCCGAGCAGCGGGTCGCCGTCGCTGTGCGGGGCTCCGCACGCGCACGGGGACGCGCCGGTTGGTTGTGGACGGGGCCGAAGCCGGGGGCGGTGAGGGTGGCGAAGACGCGGGGGTGGCTGGCGACGCTGGTCGGAACCGTCTTGCCGCCGCGCAGTCCGGCGGCGATGAGCTGGTAGGTGTCGTACCGGTAGACGTTCGAGCAGGAGCGGCAGCGGGTGGCGCGACGATTGCCGCAGCGCAGCAGGAGTTCGCCGACGGGCAGGTGGCGGGTGTCGAGGTGGTCGAGGATCTGGCCGGTGGCGGCATTGAGGCGGTTGCGGTGTCCGGTCATCCGGATCGGGCGGGCGCAGCCGCCGAGTGAGCCGATCTGGCGGGCCAGGGGCGGCGAGGTGTCCGGCGGCGGCGAGCTTGGCCAGCCGGGCCGTCAGCCGCGCACGGCGTTCCAGTGAGGAGTCCCTGTTTGCGGACACTTCGGCCCTCCCGCCGTGCTCACGTGTGGCGAATGTTGCGTTTGTGGGAGCGGAGGTGGTTGCGGGGGAAGGGAATTGGAGCTGTGCGGGCATGGGGACAGACCTCCGGCAGTAGTCAAGGGAAGGGGAGAGGCGACTGAGGGGCGACCCGAGCGGTCGGCGCGCGAGGGAACGGCGGACGCGGGTAGTGGGCCGGGGCGTCTGGCCTGGTCAGCGGTGGTGTTCACCAGCGGTGCGTGAAGGTAGCATCGCTTCAACGGCGCATTCAAGTGCATCCCTCCTCATCCGTTTCGGTGCCCTGGTGGGGTGCGGGTACTGTGCCCTGCGTTTCCCGTTTTGGACGGGCCGGATTTCGGTGATAGTGGCGCGGAGAGGGCAGGTGGCCTGCGGTGACAGTCGGGCGGCGGGGAGGCAGGCCGGTGGGCGGCACGGTGCTGCTGACGTTCGAGGTCATCGCCGAGGCCCTGCGGGAGCGGATCCGCTCTGGCGGGCTGAGGCCGGGGGACGCGTTGCCGACGCAGGCCGTGCTGATGGCGGAGTTCGGGGCCTCCAGCCTGTCCGTCCAGAAGGCCATGACCCTGCTGAAGCGGGACGGCTACGCGATCTCCCATCCCGGCAAGGGCGCCTTCGTCGCCCAGTCCGACGTCGACACCGCCGAAGACCCCGGCAGCCCGGACGCGGAGAACGTGCCCGTCGTCGGGACGACTGCTCGTGTCGAGGCGCTGGAGCTGGCGCTGGCCGAGGCGCTTGATCAGTTCACCGCCCTGCGTGCCCGCGTCGAAGCCCTTGAAGCGGGCGGCACCTAGCGAGGCTGCTGACCGGTCGGCCCCTGGAGGGCCAGGGGCTGGAGTCGTGCGTCCAGATTTTCTCTACGAGGTTCAAGGCGGGCCCAGTCCGCTGGAGGTGGCCCGACGTCGCCGACCGACCGAGAGGAGTCGGCAGCACCCGAAGCTCCCACCGGCGTCGGTGGTCAGAAGTCCGTCAGGTTTGGGAGCGGTTCGACTGCTGCACGTCGTGAGCAAGTTGTGGGGTAAGCGGTGCTTACCCCAGCGCCGACCAGGGCCGGAGCAAGTTGTGTAGTAGGGACTCCCTTCGCGTTGCGCAGGGAGTCCCCGCCTGCGACCGGCCAGGGGTCCGGTCGCAGGCAGAGGGATCGGCCAGGGGTCCGAGCCTTCACTTCTATCGTCGGGGGCGTTTCCCGCCCTGCCGACAGAGCTGCCCGATCGCCGAAGGTCCCCGCCCTGCTCTGGCCCGATGCCTGCCGAGAGCGCTGGACCCGCGCTGTCTCGTAGTCCCGTGCCAGGGCGCGTCGTGGTGGTTCGCCGCCTGGGATGGGTAACTGTCAAGAGCGCCCCGTGGGTTCGTCTGTGCGGCGTACCGTGGCGCTGGAGGTGGGGCACAGATGACGACGGAGCTGGCGGACAACGTTCGCAAGTACCGGCGCAGGGCCGGGCTGAGCCAGGAGGAGCTGGCCTACGCCGCAGGCGTGTCGCCGGGGACGGTGCGCAAGGTCGAGCAGGGCGGGACGGTCCGGATGGAGACGCTCCATGCCCTGGCTCGCGCGTTGGGCGTCACGACGAGCGCGCTGATGGTGCCGGACGCCCCGGAACCGGTAGGGCTGGCGGAGGAGCCGAACCGGGTCAACCTGCTGCGGCTCCGGGCCGCGCTCACCCCGGCCGTCGGCCTCGTCGACCCCGACCCTGACACCGCAGCCGTCGGCGACGAGCCGAACGTGCCCGCCATCGGACGGTCGGTCCGCGACACGTGGTCGCTGTACTTCTGCGACCGCTACAAGAGCGTCGCCGGCCAGCTGCCGGACCTGCTGATCGAAGCCGACCGGGCCGTCGCCTACTACACCAGCGGGGAAGAGCAGCAGCAGGCCCTGCTGGCCCGGGCCGAGGCACTGCGGCTGGCCGGCAACTATCTCACGCAGGTCCGGCAGTACGACATCGCCTATACGGCGCTGCGGGGCGCGATCACCGACGCCCGGCAGGCCGGGGACGTGCTCGCGGCGGGGTCCGGGGTCGGCGGGATGTGCTGGCTGCTGCTGCGGCAGGGCCGGTTGGAGGAGGCGGAGCGGATCGCGGTGCAGAGCATGGACGTGGTCGAGCCGAGGATCAGCGGGGCCGCGCCGGACCAGTACGCTGTGTGGGGAGGGCTGGCCATGGAGGCCGCAGCGGCGGCGGTGCGCAACAACCGCCCCGGTGAGGCGGCGGAGTACCGCCGTGCGGCCCGGGTGGCGGCGGCGGTGGTCGGCACGGCGCACCGCAACGCCTCCCGCTTCTGGTCCGTCTTCGGGCCGGTGACCGTGGCGATGAGGGCACTGGAGGACTCCACCGTGGTCGGGGACGCCCGCGCGGTGGTCCGCAGGGCGGCCGAGCAGGAGGAACTGTCTTCGAAAGCATGGAAGCGCCTGGGCGCACCCAGCGCGGACGACGGGAACCGGTTCATCCTCGAAGTGGCCCACGCCCAGACGCGCTGCGGGGACCTGTCGGCGGCGATGGAGGAGCTCACCCGGGCCCGGGCAGCGGCACCGCAGTGGCTGCGGCACCAGCGCATGGCCGCCGAGACCATGCAGGAGATCCTGAAGAAGCGCAAGCGCACCCTGACGACCGAGATGCGCGAGATGGCCGCCCACCTGGGCGTCGTCGGATAGCTACCACGCAGCGTGGCAGATCCCCAGCCACCAGTTGCTAACTGCCGTGCCTGCCCGCTGGGGTGACGATCACTTGGACGACTACGGTCGCCGTGTCCACAACCAGCGATGAAGCCGGGGGCACACGGTGGCCAACCTCAGAAGTGACGCGGAGCGTGTGCGCCGCAGGGAACTGTACGACGCGGCATCCGGCACCGACGGCCCCCGACTGCTGCCATGGACCACCCCGACGGCCACCCCTGCTACCTGAGCACCGACGGCCGGGGGTACCTGGCGACGCTCGCCGACGGCATCGAGGAGGTCCAGCTCACCATGGGCCAGGAACTACTGGACCACGCCCGCAGCGTCCTGGTACCTGGAGCGCGGGCGCTGACGGATGTCGAGTACCGCTGGCTGGCCTGCCGGTTGACCGAGGCCCTGACGGACGCGCTCAGGGTCGCGGACTCACGCGGGCAGCGCATCCCCGACCCGCCGGACATGGCCGAGGCCGACGGCCCTGAAAGCGAGGGAGAGCGCTGATGGGCACGACCAACCGCTACCGGTTCCGCGAGTACACCGTCACCACCGTCCCGGACCCCATGGCACTGCCGACCTCCGAGGCCGTCTGCGTCACCGGAGAAGACCAGGACTGCGGAGCCGCCTCCGGCCAGATGCACACCCCCGAGGAACTGACCCGCTGGATCGCCGCGCACTGCGCGCAGACCGGCCACGCGACCTACGAGCGCACCACCCGCGCCACCCTCCGCGCCGAGCCCGGAGAGTGGAAGTGAGGTCCCCGAGCGCCAGCATCTCACCGAGGGCAGCGAGTGGACGTCGTTGAGATCAAGTGGTCTATACCTCTGACGGCAGTAGTGACGGCAACAACCACGCACAACAGCGCACAACCACAGACCCAGACGGACCGTCAAAACGCCGCTGACCTGCGAAGAAGCAGGTAGAGCAGGGCGCCGTGGCACACGTACTATGTACTTGCCGGTACCACGCCAGTGCTCGTGCATAACTGCAACGACCCACTGCAGGACTATGCAGATTCGCTGCGTCCGGGCGCGACGAAGCGAGGCCCGCATGTAGCAGCTGAATACGCCTCTCCTTCGGGGGAGACTTACTACGGCTATAACGGTCATGGATTGTCGCCTGAGCCTGGTGGGGACCTGGAGCAGACAATGCAACAAGCGGGTCATCATGGCGGCTGTGCGGAGGTTATGTGCCTAATTCAGGCGGAAGCAGCCGAAGGCCCGGAGGCCATCAGCGGCGGAACCATGAGGGCGGTGCGGGTTCGCGGGCTACAATCCCAGGGAACCGCACATGGGACGCCCATCGACCCTTGTCCGAATGCCTGCTCGCCGCTGCTTGGTATTCTTGGAATAAATCAATGAACTGACTTCAAGGTGGTGGACCGTGCCATCGGCTGGTCCACCACCTTGAACCTTGTCGAGGAGTGCCTCAAGTGACGTCGTCGCTGCTTCCATCATGGCTTCCAGATTGGGTGGGTGCGGAGGAGATTTCCGCCGAGACTAATTCGGATATTCTGCGAATGCGGGTCGGCGAGCTAATCGACTTGGTTTTTACCGAAGATACCATCTTCTTGGATTCTCTTTCGGAAAGCCTTGAATCTGCACTGATTTCACCCTTGGGAATCCTTGGGCAGATTCACGATATGGACGCTGATCCGGTAGAGCTAGTCG
This sequence comes from Streptacidiphilus sp. PB12-B1b, assembly GCF_014084125.1. Taxonomy (NCBI): domain Bacteria; kingdom Bacillati; phylum Actinomycetota; class Actinomycetes; order Kitasatosporales; family Streptomycetaceae; genus Streptacidiphilus; species Streptacidiphilus sp. PB12-B1b. The sequence continues at coordinate 619,706 of NZ_CP048405.1, forward strand.
TGGCCTGCAGATTGGTGAGGCGTTCAGTCATTCCCTATTTGGACGGTGCTCCCGAGTCGCTGAGAATCCTGATTGAAGCTCTTCCCGAATAGCTGCCTATAGAGGCACCTTGATTCGTTCGGCTTCACGCCAAAAGCCCCGCCGGCTATTGGCCTGGCGGGGCTTCTGGCTTCTTGACGGCAGTAGTTGACGGCAACGTCAGCGGACGGATGCTGCACAAACGGGTGGTTCGTCGCCGTCGTCGGATCGGGCTGTGGGCTGGGTGGGGTTGCGTAGGGCGTTGCCAAGGAGGTCGATGGCGTCGCGTTGTAGGTGGAGTCGGACGTGGGCGTACACCGTCGCGGTCACGCCGATGTGGGCATGGCCCAACAGCTCCTTGATCACGACCAGCTCGACGCCCTGCTCCAGGAGGAGGGTGGCCGCCGAGTGTCGGAGGTCATGGAAGCGGATGCGGCGCAGGGCGGCCCGGTGGAGCAGGGCGTTGAAGTGCCGTGTGAGGGTGGCCGCCTCGATCGGCGAGCCGTCGGGCCGGGTGAAGACGTACCCGCTCGCCTTCCAGTCTGCCCCCACCGCCTCGCGTTCCTGCGCCTGCCGGTGGCGGTGCTGTTCGAGGGTGCGCAGCCACTGGGCCTGTCCAGTCAACGGGTCTTCCAAGATTTTCGTAGGCGTTGATCGTGTCAGCTGAGTAGGACTCGGTGGCGGAGGAGGGCGAAGCCGGCTCTGCCGTACATCTGCCGTTTGATGATTTTGATCTTGTGGTTGACGCCTTCGGTACGGCCGTTGTGCCAGGGCAGGGTGATCGCGGCCTCGACGGCCGGGCGTTCGCGTTCCAGGCCGGCGGTGTAGGAGCGCAGGAAGGGCAGGTCCGCCGTCTGGGCAGCGGTGATCCAGTCCGTCAGCAGTCCGGCGTTGTCCGGATGTGGGTCAGCAGGCGGGCGAAGGTGCGGATCAGGGTTGCGAGGTCGGTCATCTGGGGGCAGGCGGCGGTGATCTGGTCGCGCAGCGGCTGGTGCTGCTCGTGCAGCCGGTCGGGGTGGGTGAGGAGGAGTCCTGCTGCCCGGCGCGGGGACAGGTGGGCGTGGTCGGACTCGGCGCGGCCCTGGTTGATGTAGCGGACCAGGAGGTTCGCGCTGCCGGTGTAGCCCAGTTCCCGGATCTCGGTGAGCAGGGGGGTGACCGGGACGGACGGCTCTTCGCTGCGGCGTTTTCGCAGGTGGTCGCGGAAGGGATCTACCAGGCCTGGCCGGTAGGCCGGGGCCCGGACCAGCCGTTCGGGCTCGCTGTGCCGGGCGTATCGCTTCACGGAGTTTAGGCCGAGGTTGAGGCGGCGGGCGCATTCGAGCAGGCCGACACCCTGGTCCAGGTGGGCGTGGACCTGCTGCCAGCGCTCGCGGGTGGTCGCCGCACGTCTTCCCTCGACGATCGGGGGGCCGGCCTTGGCCCAGCAGGCGCTATGGGCCTGGACCTCCTGCCAGACGGTCTCGGCGAAGCCGTGCCACAGGTGCCAGCGGTCCGCGACCTGCACGATCGTGGGGTCGGCTACGGTTGTGGCCTGCGCGAACGTGCCAGCCCCGTCCCGGCACACGACTCGCACCCCGGGGTGTTCGCGCAGCCACGCGGTCACCGTGTCGGTCTTCCGGTCGGGCAGCACGTCCACCCGCGCACCGGTGGTGGCGTCGATCAGGATCGTCGCGTAGCGGTGGCCCCTGCGCAGCGCGAACTCGTCGATCCCCACGACCGCTGGTGTCGGCCGGTCGGGCAGGGGGATCCGTAGCAGGCAGTTCAGGACGGTGGCCCAGGAGAGCATGCAGTGCAGCACGGCCAGCAGGCGGGCGCCGGCCTTGCCGGCCAGTGCTGTCGCAACGGCGTCGACGACCTTCTGCAGGGCCGGTGTGCGGCGCTGGTAGCGGCGTGTCAGGCCAGGCACCTGTTCGGCGAACGTACCCTTCGGACAGGCCGAGTTCTCGCAGTACAGCCGTCGTACCGACAGGTCCACCACCATAGTCCGGCCACCTACCGCCTGGTCCGCGACGTGCCGCACGTACCGCGAGCGCACCCAGTCCGACGGCTGTCCGCACCCCGGACACACGGCCACTGTGTCATCCCTGGTCCGAGCCTGGACCCTCACGAGCTCCAGACCGACCTCCACGCCCTCGACCAGCACGGCGGCCAGCTGCGGCAACAGGTCCTCGATCGCAACATCACACGCCACCACCCTGACAGCCCAGAAGCAGCACCATCACCGGCGCACAGAAGCACGATCAACGCCTACGAAAATCTTGGAAGACCCGAAGACCGTACAGGGACGCCGGAAAGCGCTGCGCTGGTCACCTCGGAGACAGGAAAATGGGTCGGGGCGTCCCGGTCAGCCGATGGGTCTGCGATGCCAGCGAGCTCGTCGTACAGGATGGCAATGGGGGTCGACCAGGGGACCACGGTTTGTTGCCACGGCGGTCGTCGAACCGCCCGGAGCACGCGTGTCAGATTCCGCCATCTCCCCGACCCCTCCGGGGCGCCCGTCACAGCGTCTGCGGCAGTACGGGAGGGAGCGTCATGGCCAGGCAGGACGTGAAGGACGAGGTCATCCACCTGCGCTCAGCGGGGCTGGACCTGGGTAAGCGCTTCATGCTCGCTTGCACCCGCACTCCCAGCCCGAGCCGCCCGGGCAGTTGGAGCCTGGAGACTGAGCGCTTCGGCACCACCCGCGGCGAGATCCGGCGGCTCCTTGCCTGGCTGGCCGAGGCGCGGGTCGAGGTGGTGGTGCTGGAGGCGACCTCGGACTATTGGCGCTCGGTGTACTACATGCTGCAGCCGGAACTGAACCTGATGCTCGTCAACCCGGCGCACCTCAAAGGGATCAAGGGGCGTAAGAGCGATCCCAGCGACGCCGCGTTCCTAGCGCGTGCCGGCGCCTCCGGGATGGTCATGGGCTCCCTGGTGCCCGAGCGGGAGATCCGCGAGCTCAGGGACCTGACCCGACGCCGCACCGAGGTCGTCAGAGCCGCCGGCTGGGGAAGCCCAGCGACTGGAGAAGGAGTTGGAGGACACCGGGATGAAGCTCTCCTCAGTACTCAGCAACACCGTCAGCGTCACCGGTCGCGCCATTCTCGAGGCCCTTGTGGCCGGGGAACGGGACCGCGAGCGCCTGGCCGACCTGGCCCGGGGCAAGGCCCGCAGCAAGATCCCGGCCCTGATCGAAGCCTTGGACGGCGACTTCACACCGCACCACGCCTTCATGGTCCGCCATTACCTCGACGAGATCGACCAACTCAACAGCGTGGCCACCGCCTTCGACAGTCGGATCGCAGCGCTGCTGGGTGAGCACCAGGCCGACCTGGACAACCTCGACACCATCCCAGGAATCGGTCGACTCGCAGCCGAGATCATCGCCGAGACCGGCGGCGACATGACCCGGTTCGCCTCCGCCCAGCACCTGGCATCCTGGATCGGCGTCTGCCCGGGACAGAACGAGTCCGCCGGGGTCAACAAGTCCGGACGCACACGCCCGGGCAACAGCAACCTCAAACGCCTGCTCGGCACCGCAGCCATGGCAGCGGTGCGGAACAAGGACTCCTACCTCGCTATCTTCTTCCGCCGCATCTCCGCGCGCCGTGGCGGCCGACGGGCCATGGTCGCCGTCATGCACAAGCTCGCCATCGCGATCTGGCACGTCCTGCACGACCACACCGCATACCGGGACCTCGGCGCCGACTACTTCGCCAGACGCGACCCCAAACGAGCCATACGTCGGATGATCAAGGAAGCCAACAGCCTCGGGCTGACCGTTCGCTTCGACCCAATCACAGCGGGCTGACCTGCAACCGAACTTCTATTTCGTGTCAGACCCCCGCCTCGGGCTCGTTCGCGTCGGCGTAGGCCACGGCCAGCCAGGACAGGTACAGCGCCAACTCTCTCGCGTGGCTGGCGTCGTACCGCCCCAGGACGTCCGTCAGGAGCGGCACGGCGCGCAGCGGCCGGTGCAGCTCGTGTAGACGCGGGCCTCCATGACCTGCAGTTCCCCGGCGTCCATCCAGTACAGGTACGACGGTGACTCGGTGTCGACCGAGTCCTGGGCCAGGGCCTCGTCGGCTTTCCCGAGTGCGGTCATTGCTGGTCGGTCCTGCCTGGCGCGGGTGTGCGCCCAGGCCACGTCCAGGTACAGCGCGCGGGCTTTCGCCGGAGCACCGAGACCGGCCTCCTCCACGGCGGTGGCAGCCAGGTCGACGGCGTCGCGGGGCGTCCGGTGTTGCTCCAGTGGTAGGCCAGCGAGCCCGCCACGTTGCCCGACAGGACGCCGTCTCCGGCGGCGCGGGCGGCGCTGATACCGAGCCGGTAGATCCGCTCCGCCTCGGCATGCTCGCCCGCGTTGGAGGCGACCCAACCGGCGATCTGCGCCAACTCGCCAATCAGCCCTAGCAGTTCACGGCCCACCCGCTCGGTGTGAGTTCCCTCGCGGTAGAGCGTGACCGCCGCCCGCAGTTCCCGCAGGGCCGGGGCGATCAGGTCTTTCCGTAGACCACGTCGTCGGCCAGTCGCAGGCCGTGCACCCGCCGGGCCAGGTCGGCGACCTGCCCCGATCCGATCCGCCGACCGGTCCTGGCACCCAACGGGGCCAGCGGGTCGTCCACGGTCAGCACACACGCGGGGCGGGATCGGCCGGTGGGACGGCCTTGGCCGCCTCCAGCAGCTCGCGCGGGACCTCCAACACCTGCGCGAGGAAGGGCAGCCACTCGCGCGGGGACCGCGTGCCGATCTCCCACCTGGACACGTCGTTGCGCGTCGGCGGGATACGCCCCGGAGCTGCCTGGCCAACGCGTCGGCCAGCCGCCCCCGCGCCAGACGCAACCGCCGCACCAGCTCCCCGACCGTCTCCCGCACCTGGCCAGCTTGGCAGACACCAGGGCAGACACGCTGGCTCCTCCGCAAGGTTCCAGCCAACGAGACCCTGGGTGAAGAGAGTCGAGCGGGAGCGAAGGAGCGGGAGCTGGACGAGCAGACGGCAAAGTGGCGGGAACGCCCCGGCCCGGTGTGCCAGGAGTGCGGCCGACTCCGCGAGCAGGCCCGAGCCGCCTCGCTGTGCGGAGACCGCTCACGCCTCAGCGACGTACGCGTCATGCAGGACCGTCACCGCCGGGCCGAGCACGGACAGGCGGCATGAGCGTGCGCAGGCGGATGCGGTTCCGCGACCACCACGTCCGCACCGACCAGACCGCGACCCCGGTCCGCGAAGCCGTCTGCGTCACCGTCGAGGAGCACTGCTGGTGGACCAGCGGCGAGCGCACCCGCGCCGACGACGTCACCGCCCTGATCGCCAAGCACGCCGCAGAGACCGGCCACCACTGCTACCGCCGCACCGCCACCGACTACGCCACCGCAGAACCCGGCGACTTCCACTGACCCGACACCCGAGGGCCAACGCAGGCCCCGCCAGACAGGACTGGCTCCCGTCGCCGACAAGCCCGCCGTTCACTCCTCAGGACCAGGCGCTGCCAGAAGCCGAGCCGACGGGACGGTCGGGCAGCGGAAGCGACAACCGCCCAGCACGACGGGCTGACCGGAACCGGGCTCCTGGCAGAGCAAGTTGTCCCGTTGGATATCCCAACGGGCAATCCAACGGAAGAGGGGCTGACCCGGGGGCGGGCCGTGCGTGCCGGGTTGGGCCGGACTGCCGGACTGTCGGGCAGTCGCCCGTGAGCACGTCAGTCCGTGGCCTTGAGGTGGCCGGTGCCGGCGTAGGTGATCCAGGCGGTGCGGTTGGCATCATCGAGCAGGTACCAGATACGTCCTCCACCAGTGACTTCGTACTGCCAGCGTTCCAGGGTTTGCCCCTTGTAGGTGGTGGTACCGAGTTTTCCCTTGAGTCGGTGCTGGCGGTCGGGGATGTCGGCGGCGCGGGGAGTGGCGCGGATCCGCTCGAAGGCGCGGCGCAGGTTGCCCGGTGCCTGGCGGCTCAGGTGTTCCCAGCCGTCGGCGGCCTCGGTGTTGGCGAACCGGAGGTCGTACTCGTCGCCGGTCGGGGGTGGCGCGGCCCGGTCTCCGCGCTTCGGGCTCACTCCGCTGCCCCGGGCGCGGGGACGGGACCGAGGTCGCCCTCGGGTTCACGGGTGAGCAGTGCGTGCAAGGCGGGGTCCGCATAGATCTCGGCGCTGTGCCTCCACTGGGCGAGCAGCAGTGCGATCGGTGAGAGGTTGTCCAGAGCCACCGCGCCGCGCGCCGTGTCGACCAGCTCGGCGAGCAGGGTGTCGATGTCCTCTGCGGGCAGGAAGGTGCTCCAGGGGAGGGCTTCGGGCAGCGCCTGGCGCAGGGCGCCGATGTTCTCGGTCCGGACCAGCCCGGCGAGCAGGCGGGAGGTGAAGTCCACGACGGTGGTGTCGCGCTCCATTTGGTCGACGCGCATCAGGGCCAGGTCTTCCGCGTCGCGTCTACGCAGCCGCAGCGCGCGGACGGCGTCGAGCCGACGCGTAGTCGCGGCGGGATGGTGGAGAAGCTCGCTGAAGGGCATGTCCTCGTAGGCCGCAGTCATGACATCCACAGTAGCTCGGATGTCAATCGATGGATAGACGGCGCGGCGGTTCACTCTTCCCCCGCGGACTAGACCTCTGACGGCAGTAGTGACGGCAACAACCACGCACACCGGCGCACATCGGCACACCTCGACAGACCGTTATATAGCCGCTGAACAGGGAAAACGCAGGTAGCGAGCGACCGCAGGCCACACGTACTATGTCGTGGCGGGCAGCTTCCCGATCTTGGTCCACAACTGCGATGGTCCAGATGGTTCGGCTGATAACTACACGCCCGGAGGCCATGTCGTACCCCATGGTCCGACCGGTACTGCTGTCGGTAGTAACACGCAAACAATGAACAACTTTAACAATGTGGCTAATGAGGGTCTGCATGACGTGGTGGCCCACGGGACTCGCGACGGCTTCGTATCCCTGGATGGGGAATTGACAAATGGTGGCCAGCTTGTCGAAGCGTTCGCTCCAATCCGAATTATGTGGAAGGCCAGGCATGTCGACTCATGGTCTGCCACTCTGGGGTCTCCGGTGTTGGGCAACAGATAGCGGATGAACTCGGTGTCCTAGTTCTGGCGCCTAGTGATCGAGTTGGTACAATTCCAGCCCTGGGGCCAGGCCAGACCCCGATCATAGACAACGAAGGTTTCTGGCAGTGGCTCTATCCTCAGGGAGGATGATCGTAGTGGTATCTCACGTTGGCTTCTATGCTGAGCTTGAGCCTGGTAAGCCTGGCCTGTATCACGGGAGTATCCGGGATGCGATAGCCGATGAGCCGTACCCAGATGAGTCGGAATTGATCAGCTACCTGGAGCGAGGGATCCCGCTGATCGACATCATGGAGGCTGGCCAGGATGTTATTTCTCGTGATGGGTATATCGCGGGCTGTTCATCTGTGCTTTCTGATGGAGTGTGGATCTGGCGTTTGGACCTCCCTTATTATCTAAGTCGGTATCATCTTCGTCTCGACCCTGAATTCGTAGAGCTTGTTCGGGGTAAGAAATACGGTGCTCCGGTACTGTCGCAGGGTGAAGTTATTTCGCTGGCTCGGGAGGTCGTATTCAATTTTCTCGGAATGCGCTCTTAAGAGTGAGTCTCATGTGGAGGCTTTCGCCAGCTTCTTGTAGCAGGTCAGTGCGGCGGCGAGGCCGAGGAAGGCGAGGAAGTGACTGCTCTCGCGTTCGTATCGGATGGTGAGGCGTCGGTAGCCGAAGGTCCAGGCAATGGTCCGTTCGATCTTCCAGCGATGGCGACGGAGGCGGGTGGGAGGTCTCGATGCCCGGCCTGGCAATGCGTGGGACGATTCCGCGTGCGCGTAGCCAGGAGAGGTGGTCGGCGGAGTGGTAGGCCTAATAGGCGCGTAGGGCGCCCCTCAGGGTCGTCCTGGCAGGGGCCGGCTGAGACGTCTGCATGTAAGCGGTGCCTGGAGTGCTACGACAAGAGGGACGCGGGTCCGGCCCCTGCCCAGAGCTGTCCGTTCGTCGTAGTGTGCCGTGGTTCGAGCCATGCGCAGGGTCACCTCCCGTAGCTGCCGGGGCCCTGGAACCCTTCACAAGAGCGAGGGCCCTGCGTGGGGCTGGGACCACGAACGGCTGATGGGGTGGTGCGCCCACGAGCGCTTCTATTAGGTGGCCGGTGGTCCTGCCGCGGCTCGACGTCGACGGGGCGAACACGCGAAGGGAGCCAGCAAATTGGATGTGACCTTCGGAATCGACTGGGCCGAGGACCACCACGACGTGGCCTTGGTCGACGCCGACGCCCGGCTGCTGGGGCGGCTGAGAAGCCGTCTTCGTACCGGTCATGGTGATCGCGAGTTCGATTGCGTCGACTCGGTGAGATGAACTTTCGGTAGTCGAGGCATGCAAGTAGGGCCTCCTGCACAGCTCGTGGGTATCGAGTCCAGAGCAATCAGGAGGCCCTGTGCTGCAGTCTTCCCTTTCGGTGCCCGTGGGGTCCAACTCGGTTGCCCGGTCGTGTGACTGCCTCGCGCACAGGTTCGGGAACGCGGGCGACCGACCGGACAGGCGACCGAAATACCCCTCGGACATGACCGACGCGGAGTGGGCCGTGGTGCGCGAGGCGTTCCCGGTCCCGGCGTGGTTGAACGGCAGGGGCGGGCAGCCGGAGGGCTACTGCCACCGGCAGATGTTGGACGCCGTGCGCTACCTGGTCGCGGGCGGCATCACCTGGCGGTCCGTGCCGGCCGACTTCCCGGCCTGGGGCCGGGTCTACGCGTTCGCGCGCCGCTGGCGCCTGAGGGGCCTGCTGGCCGAACTCCACGACCGGCTGCGCGCGCTGGTGCGTGCGGATGCTGGCCGCGACCCGGAGCCGACCGCCGCCGTCATCGACGCGCAGTCGCTGCGGGCCGCGCCCAGTGTTCCGCGTTCCACCTCCGGCTGGGACGGCGGAAAGCGGGTGGGCGGGCGCAAGCGGCACATCGTCGTCGACAGCCTCGGGCTGCTGCTGGCCGTGATGGTCACCGCCGCGAGCGTCCAGGACCGCGACGCCGCCCAGCCGCTGCTGGAGCGGGTGCGCGACCGCTACCGGAAGATCACGCTGGTGTGGGCCGACGGCGGCTATGCCGGTCGGCTGGTGACCTGGGCCTCAGAGAAACTGCGGGTCACCCTGCAGATCGTCAAGCGAAGCGAGGACGCCTCAGGCTTCGTGGTACTGCCGAGGCGCTGGGTGGTGGAGAGGAGCTTGAGCTGGCTGATGCGCTCGCGCCGCCTGGTGCGCGACTACGAGGCCCTGCCCGAAGTCCACGAGGCCATGGTGCTGTGGTCGATGACCATGCTCATGAGTCGGCGGCTGTCCCGGCAGCGAGGGTGAAGGCGCCCGGGACCGGCTCGGCCAGCCAGCCCCGGTCCGCCAACCGCTTGACCCGTGACCGCACCCGGCCCTCGACATTCGCCGACGTCAGCTCCAGTCCCAGCCCGGCCGCGAGCTCCTGACACGACATCACCCCCTGGCCCTGCGCCGCCCTCGCGACCAGCAGGGCAAGAATGCGCTGGTAGTCGAGCGCGAGTACGTCCGACTTCAACCCGGGCCGCCACACCGGCACGATCGAGCCCCGACGAGCTGGCCCTGCTGAAGGTGCCACCGCCTGCGAGGCGGCCACTGGTGCCGACGGTTGGCCCGTTGGCACCGGCTTGACCACTGCTGCCCGCGGCTCCGGCTCCGGCAGGTCGGTCAGGACCTCGCCGACCCGCTGCCGGGCGACCACCCAGCCCTGCCAGTCCGTCTCCGCTGCGGCAAGCTCCGCCAGGATCCGGTCCGCCGCCTCCCGCAATCCCTCCACGCGCTCCCGCGCGGCCAGTTCCCGAGCTTCCAGCAGACCCACGACCGACGCCACCCAGCACCTCCACCGACGAGAAACCCCGACGGCTCAACCCTTCCGCAGCTACGACAACGTCATACCTGACCTGCGAAAACAGCCGATCAAGTTCGGTACGAAAACGGCGTCTGAGAATCACTGACGACGCCGCGGGCTTCCAGGAACTCCTCCAGTTCCTGGGCGAGCATGGCGATGGGCCGGACGCACTGATCCCGATCGCGATCGAGACCTCGCGCGGACTGCTGGTGGCCTGCCTACGCGCCTGCGGGCGCAAGGTCTACGCGATCAACCCAATGGCTGTCGCCCGCTATCGCGACCGCCACACGGTCTCGCGCAAGAAGTCCGACCACCAGGACGCGGTCGTCCTGGCCAACATCCTGCGGACCGATGCCGAGCTGCACCGGGCCCTGCCCGGCGACTCTGAACTGGTCAGAGCGATCGCCGTGCCCGCCCGAGCCCAGCAGGACGCAGTCTGGGACCGTACCCGCGCACACAACCGCCTGCGCTCCCATCTGCGCGAGTACTACCCCGCGATCCTCCAGGCGTTCGCCGACAAACGCGAGCACCTGCTCTGCCGTGAGGCCCGCGCGATCCTTGCCGTCGCCCCGACCACGGCCCAGGCCAGCCTGCTGTCACGGAGCAGGCTGAGAACTGTCATCAGAGCAGCTGGCCGCCAACGCCGGCTCGACATCGAGGCCGCCCGACTGTTCGAGGTGTTCCAGCGCACCTGGCTGCGGCAGCCGCCGCTGGTGGAAACCGCGATGGGGCGCCAGACACTGGCCCTGCTCGCCCAGCTCGACGCTGCATGCCGGGCCTGCGAGGACCTGGCCCGGGACACTGAGGAACTGTTCTTGCAGCATCCCGACGCCGAGATCATCATGAGCTTCCCGGGTCTGGGCGTCCTCACAGGTGCCCGGATGCTGGCCGAGATCGGCGACGATCGGACCCGGTTTGCCCAGGCAGGCGACCTGAAAGCCTACGCAGGGAGCGCTCCGGTCACCCGGGAATCAGGCAAGAGCCGACGCGTCATCCACCGTCGGATCAAGAACAGCCGACTGGCCGCCACCGGTCGACACTGGGCCTTCGCCGCCCTCACGGCCTCACCCGGCGCCCATGCCCACTACAACCGACGACGAGAAGCCGGAGACGGCTACCACTCGGCCCTTCGGAACCTGTTCAACCGCATGATCGGTCAGCTCCACCACTGCCTGGCCACCCGTCAGACCTACGATGAAAGCGCAGCCTTCGCCCTCCGCGCGAAAGACACCCTCGCCACAGCGGCTTGACCCGATAACCGCATGGGGTGTCTTGTCGGCGGCGACCGCGTCCGGGCGGGTACGCGGGCGGCCGACCGGCCCCGGGACCCTGATCTTCTCCAGCACGGTCCGGAACTGCGGGCAGTCCGCCGCCTGACCGGGCGTCAGGACGAAGGCCAGCGGCAGCCCGGCGGAGTCGACCGCGGCATGGATCTTGCAGCTCAGTCCGCCCCGGGACCGGCCGAGTCCGGCAGCCTTCGCACGGGCTTTGCGGCGACGCCGCGCCGCGGCACGATCCGCACCCGCCTGTTCTGCGGCGGCCGCGTCCGCTGCGGCCTGCGGTGCACCACCCGCCACACCGGTGGCTGGACCGCAAGCGGAGCCCCCTTTTCCTCGGTCAATGCCTGTTCGAGGGCATCCAGGGTCTCCCCGGCGACGGCCAGCCCGGCTGAGTCCTGGTGCGCGCGCACGACCGTGGAGTCCACGCTCACCAGTTCCAGGCCGACCACCCCCCGCCCGGCCGCCTCCGCGATCAACGCGTCCATCAACCCCTGGAACACCCCGGCCCTGGCCCAGCTGTTGAACCGGGAGTAGACCGTGGACCAGGGCCCGTACCTCTCCGGGACATCACGCCAGCCCGACCCGGTACGAAAACGCCAGATCACCCCGTTGAACTGGTCCCGCACCCGCCGAGGCAACGGCCGCGTAGCCGCCACCGGCAGAAGAGGCTCGATCAACATCCACTCGGCATCCGTCACATCAAAACGCGCCACACCCGAGTTCTACCAGCAACCATCACGACAACGAGATCCGAACCCCGAACAGCTCCTGGCAATACGTGACCGCTGCGACTCAACTGGGCGCGGATGTCTGCACGATGGACGAATTCCCGAGCCGGCTGAGGATATTCGACCGGAAGGTCGCATTCTTTCTGCCTCCCAGGATTGCGGGCACGCCGTCCTGGTCCGGCATCCCGCCCTGGCGGGATTCCTGGTCGAGGCCTTCGAAAGGGACTGGGCCCGCGCCAGCCCGTACCAGCCGGGCTACCAGGGGCAGGAGTCGGGCAAGAAGCTCAACCTGGTCCAGGAGAGCATCATGCGCCTGCTGATCGAGGGCGTGAGCGACGACGCCATCGCCCGGCGGATGAACCTCTCCGTCCGCACCTGCCGCTCCCACATCGCGGCCTACGGCGTCCAGAGCCGGGTCCAGGCCGCCTACCTGATAGGCCGCGCCCAGGCCGGCCAGTCACCCTCGTGAACGCACCGGACGGCAGCGGCGGTCACGCGGGGCTGTAGGCGGCCACTGCGGTGACCAGGGCGGCGAGGAGGAGGAAGGCCAGGACGAGGACGGCCTGCACGGGGCGGTGGCCGAGGGGGCTGCGGTGGCGCATGCGCTGCTGGCGGGTGCGCCACTGGTGGTAGCCGATGAGGGCGGTGGTCGTCGAGAGCGCGATGAGGTAGCAGGCGAGGGCCAGGCGCAGCGCGAACGGGGCGACGTGGATCAGCTGGAGCACGGCCAGCGCCCCGGCGAGCAGGGCCAGGGCGGTGCGGGTCCAGGCCAGGAAGGTGCGCTCGTTGGCCAGGGTGGCCCGGTAGTCGGGCTCCTCGCCCTGGTCCCACCAGGGCGGCTGCCGGGTCCGGGCGGTGCGGTGCGGCGGGCGGCCGCTGTCGTCGGTCGCCATGCGGTCACCTCTGCCTTCGCCGTCCGGTGTCGTGCCCTGTGCCCCCCGGTGTCCATTTAAGGCGGGGGGACGCCTGGGCGCACGACCGGAGCCGGGCGGGAGGGACGGGCCGCGCCGGGCACGGCGGGGCGGGGGCGTCGCGGGCGGGCGGCCGGACGCCTGCGCCGTACGGGTGACGGCGGGTCAGCGGGACGGGCGGGGTGAAGACACGTTTCCGCGCCTGCGTGGGGGGAGGAGTCGGGAGGACTAGCCTTTCTCCGCGCATAACGGGCGCAGAGAGGCGGGTCCGATGAGCCCGATCAGCAACTCGTGCCAGCTGCTGACGATCGCGCTGGCGTGCGTCATGGCGCTGGCGACACCGCTGCTGTGGAACCGGCTGCGCGGGCCGCGCGCGCTGCGGCTGGCCGGCCGGGCGGTGCTGCTGGTCGGCGGACAGCTGGCGGCCACCGCCGCCGTCCTGGTGTGGATCAACATCGCCAGCGGCGGACTGATCGTCACCTGGCAGGACCTGCTGGGCAACGAGAGCACCCGTGGCGGGGTCTTCGCCGGCCAGCGCGGGCAGGTGTCCCTGGACGGCGGCGTCACCCCGAAGGCGGTCCTGCTCAGCGGCAGCGGCAACGGCAGCGGCAGCGGCACCGGCGACGGCACCGGCAGCAGCAGCCGCAACCGGAGCGGAGCCGCGTCCGCGTCCGCGTCCGGGCTGCGCGAGTTCCGGGCCGCCCCCGACGGCTTCCGGGTCACCACGCTGACCGGCGCCGCCTCCGGGATCACCTCCCAGGTGTACGTGTGGACGCCGCCGCAGTACGCGGCCGACCCGCACCGGCAGTTCCCGGTGCTGGAGCTGCTGCACGGCGTCTGGGGCTCGCCGCAGGGCTGGATGGGCCCGATGAACGTGGTCGCCCACCTGGAGGCCGCCGAGCAGAACGGCGGGGTGCACCCGTACATCCTGGTGGTGCCCGAGGTCACCCCGGTGCCCGGCCACACCACGCCCGACGACAACGAGGAGTGCAGCGACGTCCCCGGCGACGCCAAGGTCGACACCTGGCTCACCCAGGACGTCAGGGCGATGGTGGTGGACAGCCTCCGGGCCGAGCCCGCCGCCTCCGGCTGGGGGCTGATGGGCTACTCCACCGGCGGTTTCTGCGCCGCCAAGCTGGTGCTGCAGCACCCGGACCGCTACCGGGCGGCGGTCTCCCTCTCCGGCTACTACACCCCGGACTCGGTGGAGCTGACGGCCGACCAGCGGCTGGACCGCGACAACAGCCCGCTGTGGCTGGTCGGCCACACCCGTACCCCGGCGGTCTCGCTGCTGATGACCGCCAGCGCCCAGGACCGGGTCGATCCGGCGTCCGAACCGGCCCAGATGGTCTCGGTGGCGGCCGCCAACCCGCTGGCCCGCGCCACCGAGGTGCAATCGTTCACCGCCCCGCTGGGCGGCGGGCACAACCAGAGCGCCTGGGAGAAGATGCTGCCCACCGCCTTCACCTGGCTCTCGCAGCGGCTGACCGGCCCCACCTGATGGCAGCGGCAGCAGGTACCGCCCCCGCCCGCCCCGAGCCTCCCGAGGAACCCCCATGCAGCTGACCGGCACCGCCACCCAGGTGTGGACCGTCGCGCTCGCCGTCCTGGCCACCTGTGCGGCGCTGCTGCTGTGGAACAGGGTCCGCGGGCCGCGCCCGGTGCGGGTGCTGGCCCGGGCCGGGCTGCTGGTCGGCAGCTACGCCGCCACCGCGCTGGCGGTGCTGATCTCGGTCAACATCGCCTACGGCGGGCTGATCGTCAGCGTCAGCGACCTCTTCAGCGACCCCAACGCGGTGCCGATGCACCACGGCAGGTTCCAGCACGGCCACCGCGACCCGCTGACCGCCGGCTACGACCCGGGCGTCGGCAGCCAGGGCGCGCCGCAGGGCACCCCGCAGGACGGACAGCCGGGCACCCCGCAGGACGCCGCGGGTAGCCGGGCGGGCACCCAGAGTCAAAGGTGAGCACGGTCTGCAACCCCGCACAGCCGCAGCACGTCAGAGGTCTATGCACGACTGTCGTACTGCTGTCCCAGTGCCGTGCCGGACGAGTGGACCGGCGGCCGGAACCGCCGTCCCCCCGGGCGGCGACCTGTGGAGGTTGTGACCATGCGAGCGTTTTCCGGATCTGAAGCCGTCGTCCGCCGGGGGCGCGCGTGAGCGGGCGGCGGGCGGCGGTCAAGGGCGGCTCCGACGGCCCGGGCGACCCGACGGACGCGGGCGGCGGCATACCGGGGCAGCGCGGCGCACCGGGGGCCTCCGGCACACCGGGGGAGCCGGGCGGCCGGGCGGCGCTGCGGCGCAGCCGGTCGGGCGGGCGGCGCCGGGTGCTGAAGATCGTGGGACTGACCACCGCCGGGGTGCTGGTGGTCGCCGGGGGCGGGGTGACGTACCTGTACCTCCACCTGGCCGGCAACATCAAGACCGGGCAGCTCTACACCGGTACCGACCGCAAGGACGCGGTGGGGGTGGAGATACCCAACAAGTTCGGCCAGACCCCGTTGAACGTCCTGCTGATCGGCTCGGACACCCGGGACACCAAGGCCGACTGCGACCTCGGCGGGGCCTGTGCGCAGGGCGGCCAGGGCGCCAACGCGGATGTGGAGATGCTGGTCCACCTCTCGGCCGACCGCAGCAACATCACCGTGATGAGCATCCCGCGCGACCTCATCACCAACCTCCCGGCCTGCACCGATCCGGGCAACGGCACCAGCGTCGGCCCGCGCTACAAGCAGATCAACCAGACGCTGCAGTACGGTCCTTCGTGCACCGCCATGGCCGTGCACAAGCTGACCGGCATCACCGTGGACGACTTCGCCATGGTCGACTTCGGCGGCGTGGTCAACCTGTCCAACGCCCTGGGCGGGGTGAAGGTCTGCGTCAGCAGCAACATGTACGACATCAACTCCGGGCTCAAGCTGACCGCGGGCACGCACACCCTGCAGGGGCTGTCGGCGCTGCAGTTCCTGCGCACCCGTGACTCCTTCGGCGACGGCAGCGACAACGTCGGCCGGACCGGTGCCACCCACACCTTCTTCACCGACATGATCAACAAGTTGAAGAGTGCGGGCACCGTCAGCGACGTCCCGGCGATGTACTCCATAGCCAACGCCGCCACCAAGTCGCTGACGGTCAGCCCGGATCTGAACACCCCGCTCAAACTCATCAGCCTGGCGCAGCAGTTGAACAAGGTCCCGGCGGACCGGATCACCTTCGCCACCATGCAGAACGTCGACGACCAGCACGACTTCCATGTCACCGAGGGGCCGCAGGCGCCGGTGCTGTTCAACGCCATCAGGAACGACCAGTCGCTGACCACCGCGAGCGGCGGCAGCAGCGGCGCGGGCAGCGCCGCCGGAAGCGCCGCCGGGAGGGCCGCGGCGACGACCGGTGCCGCGCCCTCGGTGCCGCTCTCCGGGATCGCGGTGGCCGTCTACAACGGCGCCAGCCTCCCTGGGCAGTCCGGGCACGTCCCCGGGCGGGCCGGGCAGATCGCCGCCGCCCTGATCAGCGACGGCTTCAGCTCCGGCACCGCCGCCTACGACGACTCCGGCTCCCCGGCCAGCACGTCGCTGACGTACGGCCCGGGGCAGGCCGCCCAGGCGCAGGCCACGGCCAAGGTGCTGGGGCTCCCGGCGGCGGACGTCAAACAGGGCGCCGCGAGCGGCCTCAAGCTGGTCATCGGCGCGGACTGGACCAGCGGGACGGCCTTCCCGAACTCCAAGCCGGCTCCGGCGCCGGTCGACACCGCCGCCGCGCTGAACAACACGTTCTCGCAGAACGGCGGGACGTCCCAGTGCGTCAAGGTCAGCCCCGACAAGACCGAGAACAAGCTGGGCCTGCCCACAGCGACCTGGAACAGCCCGCCGGAGACCCCGGCGCAGATGTTCCAGATCTACGCCAACCGGCCGAACTCCGCGCCCTGAGCCCGGGTCTGCCGCCGCCGCGCGCGAGGATGGGCGCATGACCGACACCCCGGCCCGGCTGCTGACCCTGCTCTCGCTGCTGCAGACGCCGCGCGAGTGGCCGGGCAGCGAGCTGGCCGCGCGGCTGTCGGTCAGCCCGCGCACCATCCGCCGGGACATCGACCGGCTGCGCGAGCTGGGCTACCCGGTCGAGGCGACCATGGGCCCGGTCGGCGGCTACCGGCTGGTCGCGGGCAAGGCCATGCCGCCGCTGCTGCTGGACGACGACGAGGCGGTCGCCATCGCGGTCGGGCTGCGCACGGCGGCGGGCCGGACGGTGGACGGCATCGAGGAGGCCTCGGTGCGGGCGCTGGCCAAGCTGCAGCAGGTGCTGCCCTCGCGGCTGCGGCAGCGGGTGGGGGCGATCAGCGCCGCCATGGTCTCCACCGCGCCGTGGCCGGGGCCCACGGTGGATCCGGAGGCGCTGACGGTGCTGGCCTCGGGGGTGGCGGCGCAGGAGCGGCTGCGCTTCGGCTACCGCGCCGCCGACGGCAGCCAGACCCGGCGGCTGGTGGAGCCGCACCGGCTGGTCGCCGCCGGACGCCGCTGGTACCTGGTCGCGTACGACGACGACCGCGCCGACTGGCGGTTGTTCCGGGTGGACCGGATCACCGCGCCCGCGCTCACCGGCGCCCGCGCAGCCCCGCGCGAACTGCCGGGCGGCGACGCTGCGGCGTACGTCGCGGGGCAGTTGACGGGGCTGCGGACCGGTTGGCGCGCCGTCGCCGTGCTGCACGCGCCGGCGGCGGAGCTGGAAGGGCGGCTGCGCGATACCGAGTGCGAGCTGGAGCCGATCGACGCGCACAGCTGCCGGATGACCACCCGGGTGGACTCGCTGGAGTGGCTGGCCTTCCGGCTGGCGATGCTGGGCTGTGGGTTCGAGGTGGTCGAGCCACCCGAACTGTTGGACTACTTGGACGAGTTGGGGGAGCGGGTCTCCCGTGCGGTGAGCAGGGGCTCCAGGTGACCGGGCTGGTCCACCGGCGGTGAGCCCTGCGGCTGGTAGCGGGCGGTGCGGGCCTCCCAGTCGAAGTAGCCGCCCATCCAGGCGGCCAGGCCGTCCGCGTACCGCTCGACGGCCTGCCGTTCGTGCCGGGAGAGCTCCAGCCGGTCGCACAACTCTGGAATCTCCACCGCGAGTTGCAGATACTGGTCGATCATCCACTGGGCCTCGGCGAGGACGGCGGCGCTGGCCTCGGCGCGTCCGCACTGCCGCTGGTGCTGCAGGATCACCACCAGGTTGTACACGTCGCCGCGCGGTGCCTCCTTGTCGTAGGAGTACACGTCGTTGCTGAACGCGGGTGCATCGGCAGCGAGTTGGCGCATCAGCCGGAGCTGCGGGCTGTGGAAGGCGGCCGGCGGCACCTCGGCGGCGAAGCGCTCGATCATGTCCAGCACGGTCTCGGTGCCGTCCGCTCCCCGGCGCAGCATCAGGTAGGAGGAGCGGTCCGGGACGTGCATGGCATCCTCGGCGGCGCGCAGCCGCCCCATCGCCTCACTGGGGTGCGCCGAGAAGTACCACTCCCAGTTGCTGGCCGCGCGGGCGCGCCAGCGCGAGGACATGCCCTCGGAGCTGCGCCGCCACAGGTCGGCGAAGGAGGAGGTGATCGGCGACTCGGGGCCGTTCTTGTGGTCCCCGTGGACGATGTCCACCAGCGGGGCGCAGGCCTTGACGACGTCGGCCGGGCGCAGTCCCAACTCGCTGTCGAACTGGTCGTCGAAGAGGAAGTAGAAGCTGAAGAGGTCGGTGGCGAGGCCGAGTTCGTCCGCGTCGAGGTCGGGGAAGCTGCGCGCGGCCAGGTCCGGTATGTCCCAGTGGGAGTAGAGTTCGATCGCCTCGTCACCGGTGAGCATGCCGTGCGACTGAAGCCAGTCGAGGTTGTGGGTCCTGGCTGAGGCGCGGTGAGCGCTGGTGCGCCTGGGGAACGGGAGGTTCAGCTCCACGATTGGGTTGCATCTCCTCTCACAGTCGGTCTCACGTAGTCATGACGCTACTAGAAAGTGCCACTTTCAAGCAGTCTGCAAT
Source organism: Streptacidiphilus sp. PB12-B1b (assembly GCF_014084125.1). NCBI lineage: Bacteria > Bacillati > Actinomycetota > Actinomycetes > Kitasatosporales > Streptomycetaceae > Streptacidiphilus > Streptacidiphilus sp. PB12-B1b. Next base: position 638,506 of record NZ_CP048405.1, read on the forward strand.
CGGTCAGTTGCCGAGGTCACGGAGCTGTCGACCCCTCATCCGACCCGCTGGCACCGACGTACCCCGAAAGTCTGCTGATACGCCGTCAAAAGGTATGTCCACAGGTGTCGGAGTGGATAGCCTCGGGAGCGTACAAGGACTGCTGACTGGGAGCGAAAAGTGACCGATCACGGAGTGTACGGGCGCGGAGCGGACGAGGGCGGCCTGTACGAGCGGGCCGAACTCACCGAGCAGGCCGAGCGGGCGCTGACCCGGCTCTGCGAGGGCTTCCGGGCCAGCGACACCAACCTCGGCCGGGTGCTCCTGTACAGCGGCGCCGCCGGGCTGGGCAAGACCGCCATCGTCGGCGAACTGCGCCGCAGCGCCTCCGCCCGCAGCGATGCCTGCCTGATCCTCTCCGCCAGGGGCGGCGAGCAGCAGCAGAAGTCCCCGTTCCACGTGGTCCGCCAGCTGCTGCAACCGTTCCTCGTGGGCCTCGGCGAGGCGGAGACCCGGGAGCTGCTGGAGTCCTGGTACGACGTCGCCGCCCCGGCGCTGGGCCTGGTCCCCGCCTCCGCGATGCAGACCGTCCAGGCCGAGCCGCAACCCCAGGGCGTCAACCAGGCCCTGGACTGGCTGCTCACCCAACTCGCGGTCCGGCGCGGCCCGCTGGTGGTGATCGTCGACGATCTGCACTGGGCCGACCGGGAGTCGCTGGACTGGCTGGTCGGGTTCAGCGGGCGGCTGCCCGGGCTGCCGGTGCTGCTGGCGCTGGCCTTCCGGCCCGAGGAGCTGAAGGACAGCGCCCGCCCGCTGCTGGCCCTCGGCGAGAACGGCTCCGGCAGCGGCCCGGACGCCCGGCTCGGCGTCCAGCTGCAACTGCGCACCCTCGGACCGAACTCGGTGGAGAACCTGATCCGCAAGGAGCTGGCCGCCGACGCCGACGACCTCTTCTGCCGCGAGTCCTGGTCCATCACCGGCGGCAACCCGTTCGACGTGGTCGCGCTCATCTCCAAGATGAAGGACCGCAAGCTGCAGCCGGTGGACGAGAACGTCTCCGAGCTGCGCGGCCTGGTCGCCGCCGGGCGCGGGCTCGGCATCTCCCGGCGGCTGGAGGCCCTCGGCCCCGACACCACCCGGTTCGCCTACGCGGCGGCGGTGCTGGACACCGAGATCGACCCGGACATCGCCGGGCGGATGGCCGTGCTCACCCCGGCCGCCCAGCGCACCGCCGTCGAGCGGCTGTGCGAGGAGCGCATCCTGCGGGTCGACCACGACGCCCGCGGCCGGACCGTGCTGGAGTTCGTCCACCCGACCATCGGCACCGCCGTCTACCAGACCATGCTGCTCTCCTCGATCCGCACCTCGCTGCACGGCAAGGCCGCCGCCGAGGTCATCGCGGCCGGGCAGAGCATGGCCATCGCCTCCCGGCACCTGCTGGAGATCTACCCCGAGGACGACCTGGAGGTCGTCCGCCAGCTCCGCGAGGCCGCCATCGAGCACATGGCGATGGGCGCCCCGGACGCCGCCCGGCGCTGCTTGGAGCGTGCCCTGTCCGAGCCGCCGGCCGAGGAGGACCGCGCCGACGTCCTGTTCGAGCTGGGGCGCTCCGCGCTGCTCACCGACCCGCAGGCGACCATCAACCACCTGCGCCAGGCGCTGACCGCCGTCCCCGGGCTGAGCCCGGAGCGCCGCGAGGAGGCCACGCTGCGGCTCGGCCAGGCCCTGGCCCACTCCAACCGCATGGTCGAGGCCGCCGAGGTCACCGCCGACGAGATCAACCGCACCCCGCAGGGGCCCGGCCGGATCCGGCTGCAGGCCGCCTACTACATGTGGCGCGCCTTCCTGCGCGACGCCTCGGACGGAGCCGAGTGCTCCGAGCGGCTCGCGGAACTCTCCGGCCAGCTCTCGGCCGACCTGCACGGCACCGCCGACGCCGGCCCGCGCGCCGTCAAGGTGGTCCAGGCGTGGGACCTGGTGATGCGCGGCGCCGACTCCGCCGAGGCGCTCGCCCTGGCCGAGCACGCCTTCGAGAACGGCCGGCTGATCGACGGCCTCGGGTGGACCAACACCACCTGGGGATTCGAGATCCCCATCCTGCTGGGCCTGACCTACGTCTACAACGACCGGCTCGACCTGGCCTCCCGGCTCTCCAACGAGGGCGCCAGGAGCATCGAGCTGGCCGGTTGGAGCGGCGGCCACCAGGCGTTCGTCAGCTTCCTCGGCGGCTTGGTGCTGCAACGCTGGGGCCGCCTGGTCGAGGCCGAGGCGCTGCTGCGGACCACCCTGCGCCGATCCGACCGGCTGGGCCGGAACACCCCGCTGCAGTGGGACATCGTCGGCGTGCTGATCGACACCCTGCTCGCCCGCGGCCGCACCGACCAGGCCCTGGAGCTGGCCGCCGAGTACCACTTCGAGGCGCCCTACCCGCCGGTGATGGTGCTGCCCGACGCCCCGACCCTGCACGCCCGGCTGCTGCTGGCCCAGGGTCGGCGCGACGAGGCAGCCGAGGAGCTGCGCGCCACCGGGGAGGCGCTGGAGCAGCGCGGCTGGCACAACTCGGTCTGGGCTCCCTGGGCCGGCCACCTGGCCGCGGCCATCGCCCAGGAGCAGCCGGAGCGCGCCCGGGAGCTGGCCGCCCAGGGCCTCGCCGACGCCCGGCGCACCGGCACCAACTCGGCCGTGGGCAGCGCCCTGCGGCTGTGCGCCGCGGTGGCCGATCCGGCCGATGCCCCCGACCTGCTGCGGCAGGCCGTGGACCGGCTCGGCAAGTCCCCGGCGGCGTACGAGTACGCGCTGGCGCTGGTCGACCAGGGCGCGGCGCTGCGCCGGGTCAGCCGTCCCCGGGAGGCCATCGCCCCGCTGGAGCAGGGCGTCGAGCTGGCCGCGCAGTGCGGCGCGGACGCCCTGGCCGCGCGCGGCCGGGCCGAACTGGTGGCGTCCGGCGCCAGCCCGCACCGGCTGCACGCGGTCGCCGCGCGGGTGCTGAACCGGGAGGAGCGGCAGGCGGCGGTGCTCGCGGCGCAGCGGGTGCCGATCGAGCAGATCGCCGACCGGCTGGGCGTCAGCGTGGGCGTGGCCAGCGCGCTGTTGGCCTCCGCGCACCGCAAGGTGGGCACCGGGCCGGAGGGCCTGTCGGCCGCGCTGGAGCTGGGGGAGCAGCCGGGGGAATAGCGGTCCGCCGCCGCCGGTTGCATGCTTGAGGCATGTCGTCCAGCCGAAAGCAGGTCTGCCCAGCATGAGCACGCTTCAGCTCACCAAGGACAACTTCAACGAGACCGTCGAGCAGAACGGCTTCGTTCTGATCGACTTCTGGGCGTCCTGGTGCGGGCCCTGCCGGCAGTTCGCCCCGGTCTACGAGAAGGCCGCCGAGGACAACCCCGACCTGGTGTTCGGCAAGGTGGACACCGAGGCGCAGGCGGAGCTGGCGGCGGCCTTCGAGATCCGCTCCATCCCCACCCTGATGATCATCCGCGACCGCACGGTGGTCTTCTCGCAGCCGGGCGCCCTGCCCGCCCCGGCCCTGGAGGACCTGATCAAGCAGGCCCGGGGGCTGGACATGGACGAGATCCGGCGCGAGGTCCAGGAGCAGGAGCAGGGCTCGGCCGAGTAGGGCCGCGGGTCAGGGCCGCCCGGACCAGGAGCGCTGCGGGCGGTACTCGACGACGGTCAGGGCCAGCGCCACATGGCGGTCCACCAGCTCGTCCAGGCCGATCTCGCCGTCCGGGCGGAACCACTGGGCGACGGCGTTGCACATGGCGATCACCGTGCGGCGGGCCTCGTCCGGGTAGGGCGTGAGGAACACCCCGGACGCCACCCCGGCGTCGATGGCGTGCCGGAACAGGTTGGTGGCCTCGGCGTGGCGCGCGCTGTAGCGGGCCAGGCGCTCCGGGTCCAGGCTGCGCTCCTCGGTGAGCAGGATGTTGCTGCGGGCCAGGTGCTCGGCGCGGAACCGGGTGGTGGCGGCCACCACCGCCGAGAGCCGGTCCGCGGGCTCCTCGCCGACCTGCTCCAGGGCGGCGGCGCAGGCGGCGAAGTAGGTGTCCAGGCCCTCGTCCAGGATGGCGTGCAGCAGCTCCTGCTTGCCCGAGTAGTAGTGGTACATCGCCGAGAGGCTCATTCCGGCGCGCTGCGCGATGTCGCGGATGGAGGCGCTTCCGAAGCCGCGGGTGGAGAACTCCTCGCGGGCGGCCTCCAGCAGAGCGTTCTGTCCGGCAGGTCGCATGGTTGTCCTTGCTCGGGGACTGATCGATCGTTCGGATTCTAGCCCGGGCGACGGCCGCGCGGAGTGACAGGATGGCATCGGTCGCATCGTCGTGGGCCCCGGGACGGCGGCGGAAGCCCGCCGGGTTGAACGAACGTTCGTCAGGGCGCGGCCGTTTCGTCGTCGGCGGGGCACCGGGACGTGATAGCTCGTTCACAACATCTGTCCGTCAGCGCTGCAACCCCGTCGGGTAAGCAGATGTCCCTACAGTATGGAGGGCGTCTCCACGCAGGGCGGGTCCGCGTCGGGCGCATCACAGAGCAGGTCGAGCCGCCAGGGGGCAGCCAGATGAACACCGCCGCGCACAGGACCGCACAGGGGACCGCGGGCCGGACCGCCGCCACGGAGCGGACCGGCTCCGGTCGGATCGCGCGCAGAATCGGTTCCGCGGCGGCCGTCGCGGCCGTCGCCGCCGCCGTGGTCGGGCTGGGGGCAGGACCGGCCTCCGCCAAGTCGGCCATAGCGGTCGGCGTGGGCAGCCGCGTCGTCACCGTCGGCCGCTCGGTGGAGGTCTCCGCCTCGGGCGACAGCGACGACTTCGGCGGCACCCCGATCCAGCTGTGCGTGGACGAGCGCAGCGGCGCGGGCGCCTGGGCGCAGCTCGGCTGCGTCCAGCACAGCTCGGTGCGGCTGGCCGTCCGGGCCGGGCACCGCGGCGAACTGCAGTTCCGGGCGCAGCTGGTGGCGGTGGTCAACCCCCGGCACCGGGTGGTCGACCGGACGTCGAACACGGTCGCCGTCCTGGTCCACTGACCGCCGCCGGGAGGCCGGCCCGGCGGGCCTCTCCGGGCGCCGACTGGCTCGGACGGGGGCTGTTGCGGCGACCTGACCAGCATTGCTGTCGGGTTGTCAGTGCCGGTAGGTACTGTGCGTGTCTGCGGGTAGACGCAGTGCGACTCCTGGAGTCAGGGGCCGCGCTCGTCCGGCTCGACACACGAAGGGGAGATACGTCATGTCCGCCACACTCGCCGGCGCTGTCGCCACTGCCGCCTGTCGCCTCTGTCCGCCCCAGGGCGGGGAGGTGGTCGCGGTGTACCCGGGGGACGGACCCGCTCACCGGGCCGCACACCGTGCCTGGGAGGAGTCCACGACCACCGGTCTGCCGCACCACGACCACTACGACCCCGTGCTGGACGCCTTCGTGGTGGTCCGTCACCAGGACTGACGCCGGGCCGGGCCCGGCCGCGCCGACCTCGCCGGGCCGCACGCGGCAGCGGGGGCCGGCAGCCCCATCTGCTGCCGACCCCCGCTGACCGCCTGCTGTGCTGCTGTGCCCCTGGCCGGCCGGGCCGCTGTGCTGCCGTGCTGTCGGGTTGACCCTTTCCAGCCTGCCTGCCGACCCGCCCTGGCGCTGGTAGGGCGGGGTGGCGCGGCGGAAATCCCGACGGCCCGGCTGTCTGGCGCGGCCGTGGTCCAGCGGCTGCCGTGCCTAGTAGTACAGCTCGGACGCCAGCCGGTTGCTATTGGACTGACCGCTGCCGATCCCGCCGCCGTTGCCGGAGATCCCGGCGCTGTTGTCGGCGTTGGACGCGCCGCCGCCCGTCGCCGACTGGCGCCCGGCATTGGCGTTGCCGTTCACCGCGCCGCCGAAGTTGCCCGAGTCGTAGACGCTGACGACGCTGCCGTTGGAGTGGTCGGTCGCTGCGGAGGCGCCGGTCACCGCCGACGCTGTGCCGATGCCCAGGCACATACAGGCCGCCAACGCGGCGAAGGCCGTGAAGATGCGCAAACGGGACACGAGGTCTCCTGTCTGAGTGGATGATGCGGTGCTGGTGACGGGCGGGGCTGGCCATCCCCGGCCGTCGGGAAACGGACCGACGTCGCTGCCCCAGCATTCACCAACAAGTCGACAAAGTTCCATCTCGATTGGTAAATATCCCCCATAGGAGTCACCATCCCTTCGGTGACGCTTTGTCCCGCCCGGCGCAGGCGTCAATCGCCGGTTGACCGGGGGGCGCGGGGTCCGGTCGTGCGCCGCCCGCCGCGATCGGGCAAGGTGGTGCCGGAGACGGTGCGGCAGGCAGTGCGGTACGGCAGCAGGTGCGGCGAGGAGTAGCGGGTGCCCCAGGGCAGAAGGCCAGGTCGTCGGGTTCGCCCGCAGCGGGCGGAGCGGGACAGGCCGCACCCCGCGCCCCCCGCCGCGCCCGCCCCCGAACCCCGGCCGTCCGGCCCCCGCGCCTCTGGACCCCGGGCGTCCGAGCCCCGCGCGTCCGAGCCCCGGGCGTCCGAACCGCCCGCGTCCGTACCACCGGCGTCCCCGGCGCCGCAGCCGCCCGGAGCCCCCGCCCCCGCCGGGCCTGCCCTGACGGTCACCCCCGGCCTGCTCGGCCCCGAAACGCCTGACCCGACCGCCCCCACGGCCGCGCCCGCCCCGAGTGCCGCGACCGCCCCGCCCACCCCCGGTGCCGACGACTGGGCCGCCTACGGCTACACGCCCCCGGCCGGCATCTCCCTCGCGCAGCTGCGCATAGGCGCGCCCGGCGACGCCCCCTGGCCGGACCGGATGCGCACCCTGCTGCGCACCCCGATGTCCGAGCGGCCCGCGTTCGAGCGCTCGCACGCCCCCGAACAGGCCGAGGTCGGGCGCAACGTCCCGCGCATCCTGGACCTCACCCTGCGCATCGGCGAGCTGCTGCTCGCCAGCGGCGAGAGCGCCGAGGACGTCGAGGCGGCCATGCTGGGCGTCACCCACGCCTACGGCCTGGACCGCTGCGAACCGCAGGTCACCTTCACGCTGATCTCCATCTCGTACCAGCCCTCGCTGACCGAGCCGCCGGTGACCTCGACCCGGGTGGTGCGCCGCCGCGGCTCGGACTACACCCGGCTGGCGTCCGTCTACCGGCTGGTCGCGGACATCACCGGGGAGCAGGCCAGCGTGGAGGACGCCTACCGGCGGCTGGCCGCGATCCGGCGCAACCGGCACCCCTACCCGGGCTGGCTGCTGTCGCTGGCCACCGGGCTGCTGGCGGGCGCAGCGACGCTGCTGGTCGGCGGCGTCGCGGACCCCAAGGCGATGCTGGTCTTCGTCAGCGCCTTCTTCGCGGCCACGCTCGGCGACCGGCTGGCCTGGGCGGTGGCGCACAAGGGGCTGCCGGAGTTCTACCAGTTCGTGGTCGCGGCCATGCCCGCCGCCGCGCTCGGCGTGGTGCTCACCCTGGGCGAGAGCGGGCTGCGCGGATCGGTGCTGATCACCGGTGGGCTGTACGCGCTGCTGCCCGGCCGGGCCCTGGTCGCGGCCGTGGCCGACGGCCTCACCGGCTTCTACATCACCGCCGCCGCCCGGCTGCTGGAGGTCCTCTACCTGGTCGTCGGCATCATCCTGGGCGTGCTGCTGGTGCTCTACGTGGGCGTCAAGTTCGGCGCCGACCTGCACCCCGAGCAGAGCCTGGCCACCCACCCGTTCCCCGCGCTGCAACTGCCCGCCGCCATGGCGCTGACGCTGTTCTTCGCCGTGCTGCTGCAGACCTCCCGCCGGGTGCTGCCGATGGTGACCCTGCTCGGCGGGGTGGGCTGGTCGGTGTACGGCGTGCTGACCGTCCAGGGCCATGTGTCGCCGATCCTCGCCACCGGCGTGGCCGCCGGGATGGTCGGCCTCTTCGGCCAGCTCGCCTCGCGCTATCGCTACGCCTCCTCGCTGCCGTACGTCACCGCCGCGCTCGGACCGCTGCTGCCGGGCTCGGCCATCTACCTCGGGCTGCTCTCGCTGGCCCGGGGCGAGCCGCTGACCGGCCTGCTGGCGGTCTCCCGCGCCGCCGCGCTGGCGCTGGCGCTGGCCGTCGGGGTGAACCTCGGCGGCGAGGTCGCACGGCTGTTCCTGAAGGTGCCGCAGGGCACCGGCCCGACCGTCGTCCGCAGCGCGGCCAAGCGCACCCGCGGCTTCTGAGGGCGGGGCCGATGAACGCGCTTCCGCACCGCCGCTTCCACTTCGGCGAGTACTACGTCCACCACATCCTGGACCCGGGCAAGCAGCCGCTGCTGCTGCTCCTGCTGGGCTTCATCTGCTCCTTCCTGTTCATCCGCTTCAGCGTGCGAATGATCCGGCGCGGGGTGCGCTGGTGGCCCGGCAACGTCACCCCCGGCGGCCTGCACATCCACCATGTCGTCTTCGGCATGTTCTTCCTGCTGGTCGGCGGCATCGGCACGTTCGCCACCGACGGGACGCACCCCTGGATCGACGTCTTCGGGCTGGTCTTCGGCATCGGCTGCGGCCTGGCCCTGGACGAGTTCGCGCTGCTGCTGCACCTGGAGGACGTCTACTGGAGCGAGCAGGGGCGCAAGTCCGTGGACGCGGTGATCGTCGGCATCCTGCTCACCGGGCTGCTGCTGGTCGGCTACCTGCCGCTGGGCCTCACCCCGGGCGACCGGGTGCACTGGCTGCTGATCGGCCTGATCAGCTTCAACGCCCTGTGCACGGTGGTCACCTTCCTCAAGGGGAAGTTCTGGAGCGGCATCCTGGGGATCATGGTGCCGGGCGTCTCCTGGATCGCCGCGCTGCGGCTGGCCCGCCCGTACAGCCCCTGGGCCCGCTGGCGCTACACCCGCAGCCCGCGCAAGTACGCCCGCGCCCGCCGCCGCGAGGCCCGCTTCCACCGGCGCACCGACCACGCCCGGCAGTGGCTGTTCGACGCCATCGCGGGCAAGCCCACCCCGCCCGGCGCCCGCCCCACCCGCGCCCACCAGCTCGCCGAGCGCATGGCCGAGCGGCTCGCCGCCCCGCGCTACGCGGGGGACTTCCGCAGCTACCTGCCGCCGGACGAGCAGCGGCTGCGCAGCCTCACCCGGCTGAACCGGCTGGCCGCGCGCCGGGCGGCGGCCGGTGCCGCGGCTGCCGCCCGGCGCGCGGCGCCGGTGCCGCACGCTCATCCGCACCCGCAGGCGACCACCGCCGCGGCCCGCCGCCGCGAGGCCGCCGCCCGCCGCCGTACCGTCGCCGCGGGCCGCAGCCGGGGCGCGGGGGGCAGCCGCCGCAGCCGTAGCTGACGCACCGTCACTCATCCGGCTGCCTCGTGGTGCGCACCCGCCCGGCCCCGGACAGACTCGGAGGAGTCCGTCAGCGAACCGGAGGGTCGTCGAGTGCTCCACCGCATGCCGCTCCGCAGCGCGGCCCGTCCCCTGGCCTGTGCCGCGCTCGTGGTCGCCCTGGCCGCCCTGCCGCTGACCGGGACCGCCACGGCGGACGATCCGGCGCCGGGCGCGGGCGAGGTCCAGGCCGCCCAGCAGGCCGCGCAGGGGCAGGCCGCCGAGGCCGCCACCGTCGAGCAGCAGCTCAGCGCCGCCCAGAGCGCCGAGCAGGCACTCGACATCCAGGCCGACCAGGCCGTGGAGCAGTACGACGGCGCGACCGTCCGGCAGGACCTCGCCGAGCAGGCCGCCATCGCCGCCACGGCCGCCGCCGCCAAGGCCGAGGCCGGACGCCAGACCGCCCATATCGCTGCCGGGGAGCTGGCGGCGGAGCAGTACCGGATGGGCGTGCCGCCCGGCCTGGCCGGCTTCGACGGCGTGCTGCGGGCGCGGGACGCCCAGGCCGCGGACGTCCAGCGGGAGGTGGAGCGGGCCGTGGCCGGCCGGGCCCGGATCGCGGTGGACAGCGCCACCGGCACCGCCGCCAGGGCCGCCGGGACCGCGGCCGCCGCCGCCCGCGCCGCCGCCGCGGCCCGGCTGGCCACGGCCGCCGTCCAGCAGGCCCGGCAGCAGGTCGAGGCCCGGCTCGCCGCCCAGCAGACCCAGGTGCAGGCGCTCCAGGCCCGGCAGGCGACGCTGCTGGCCCAGCTCGCCGAGGCCGAGCAGACCTCGGTGGAGCTGGCCGCCCGCCACGAGCAGGCCCGGCAGCAGGCCGCCGCCCAGCAGCAGGCCGCCGACGAGGAGCAGGCCGCCGACGCCACCGCGCCGACCGGCCCCGACCCCGGCACGGACCCCGCCGCCCTGGACCCAGCCACCGACCCCGCCGTCCCGGACCCCGGATCAGACCCCGGATCAGACCCCGGCTCGGGCTCCGGATCAGGCTCGGGATCGGACGCGGCCCCGGGCTCCGCCCCCGATGCGACCGCCCCCGCCGACAGCGGCTCTGACGCCGTGTCGGGTCCGGCCCCGGCCGCCGCCCCGCCCGATCCGGCCGCCGCCGTCCGCTATGCCCGCGCCCAGCTCGGCCTGCCGTACGTCTGGGGCGCGGCCGGTCCGGCCGACTTCGACTGCTCGGGCCTGACCATGCGTGCCTGGCAGCGCGCCGGGGTGGCCCTGCCGCACTTCGCCGCCGACCAGTACGCCCGCTCCCACCCGATCGGCTACAGCCGGCTCCGCCCCGGCGACCTGGTCTTCTGGTCCCACGACGGCACCCCGCAGGGCATCTACCACGTCGCCCTCTACATCGGCGACGACCGCATCATCGAGGCCCCCCGCACCGGCGACGTCGTCAAGGTCGCCAGCCTCTGGATCATGGGCGCACCCAGCTTCTACGCCCGCCCCTGACCCGTTGTCAGTGGCCTGTGGCAGGATCGCTGACAGGTCGTACAAGGACGGCCGCGGTCCACGGGGGGACGCATGAGGGATCTGCACGGCCTCGGCGAGGCAGCGGGGGCGCCGGAGGCAGCGGGGGAGGGCCGGGCGCCGGAGACGGCGGCGGCGGAGGCCGAGGTCGGGCGGGCGTTGCGGCGCCTGCTGGCCGCGCCGGTGGAGGAGCGCGCCCGGTGGGCGCCGACGGTGGCCGCCGCGCTGGGGGAGGAGCGGTTCCAGCAGGTCATAGAGGCGACCAGGGAGCAGGTCGGCGAGGTCACCGGGGTGGAGTCCACCGCCGCCGGGCTGGTGCTGCGCGGCCCCCGGGGGACGGCGCTGGCCTGGGGGGTGACCGCCGCCGACGGCACCCTGGCCGGTTTCCTGATCGGCGGCCCGGCCCCCGCCCGGCACCGGGCGCGGCCCCGGGGCCCGTCCTGGTGGGGACTGCTGCTGCCGCTCGCCGCCCTGGCGGCCGTCGTCACCGGCTGCTGGACCAGCGGCAGCGCCGACGGCTGGGCGTCCTGGGCGCTCTGCGCGGCCCTCGCGCTGGTCGGCTTCGAGGGGTACGGGGCCGCCGCCTCCGTGCCGTGGTGGATCCGGCGCCCGTTCCAGGCCGGGGCGCTGCTGGCGGCGGTCTCGGCCTGCCGCCTGCCGGAGCTGCCCGGCCCGCGCTGGGGCGGCGCGGCGGTGCTGCCGGTGGCGCTGGGGGCCGCACTGGCCGTCGCCCTCGTCCGGCTGGTGCGGGCGCGCCGCCACCGCTGGGGTGCGCCGCTGTCCGCGCCGCTGCGATTCCCCTTCGCCACCGGCCGCTGGTACGTGGTGCAGGGCGGCGGGCCCGGGATCAACCACCATGCCACCGTGGCCGAGCAGCGCGGCGCGCTGGACCTCGTCCGGCTGGGGCCGGTCGGCTTCCGCACACGGTCCGCCGGACGGTTCGCCGCCGATGTTCCGGAGGCCTACGCCGCGTACGGCAGCGCCCTGCTGGCCCCCTGCGACGGGCTGGTGGTGCGGGCCGTGGACGGCATACCCGACCAGGCGCCGGGCGAGCCAAGGTTCGGCCCGCCGTACGGCAACTGCGTCGTCATCGACACCGGGCAGGAGACCGTCCACCTGGCGCACCTGCGGCCGGGCAGCGTCCGGGTGGCCGTCGGCGAGCGGGTCACGGCCGGTCAGCTGCTGGGCGAGGTCGGCAACTCGGGCCACAGCACCGAGCCGCACCTGCACATCCACGCCGAGCGGGAGGGGCTGGGGCTGGACCTGGCGTTCACCGGCGTCCCCGGCCGACTGCGCCGGGGCCGCAGCCTGCGCACCGGCGGCCCGACGGACGACGCCCGGCCCTCAGCGGCCCGGCCCTCAGCGGCCCGACCACCGGCGCCGGGCCGGGGCAGTCCGGCTGATCCCGGTCCGGCGGACGACAGACGCCGCCCGCGGGAGCCTGGTGGGCCCCGGGGCGGCGTCGACGGGTGCGTGCGGACGGCGCGTCAGTGCGCGTGTCCGGACTCCTTGAGGCGGTTGACCGAGTTCACGATCTCCTCCTCGGCCTCCGCGCGGCCGACCCAGTGCGCGCCCTCGACCGACTTGCCGGGCTCCAGGTCCTTGTAGACCTCGAAGAAGTGCTGGATCTCCAGGCGGTCGAACTCCGACACGTGGTGGATGTCCCGCAGGTGCTCCCAGCGCGGGTCCGACGCGGGCACGCAGAGCAGCTTGTCGTCGCCGCCCGCCTCGTCGGTCATGTGGAACATGCCGATGGCCCGGCACTTGATCAGGCAGCCGGGGAAGGTCGGCTCTTCGAGGATGACCAGGGCGTCCAGCGGGTCGCCGTCCTCGCCGAGGGTGCCCTCGACGAAGCCGTAGTCGGCGGGGTAGCGGGTCGAGGTGAAGAGCATCCGGTCAAGGAAGATGCGACCAGTCTCGTGGTCGACCTCGTACTTGTTCCGCGAACCCTTCGGAATCTCGATCGTGACGTCGAACTCCAAGGCTCCTCCAAAGAAAGTCGTTTGCAGCCAATAGTGTCTCCTACGTCGTGGAGTGCTCGGGAAAGGGGCAGGTCCGGATGGGTACTACGTGGTGGGGGCGGGCCGCCCGGGGCTACGCGCTGGCGCCGACGCGGACCGTCGTGCTGGTGGCCGGCGGCCTCGGGCTGGCGCTGGCCGCGAGCAGCATCGCCGCCGCCGGGCCCTGGCAGGGCGGCCAGCGGACGGCCGAGCGCCGCCCCGGGCGCACCGCCGGATCCCCGGGCCAGGACGCCGCCCGGGCGTCGAAGCCGCAGCTCAGGGCCGTGCCCGCGCCCAGTTGGCAGCCGGTGCCGCAGGTGCTCGCCCCGGCCGTGGGCGCGGTGGACGCCGCCGCTCCGCTGCCGACCGGCGCCGGGCTGTCCACCGCCCTCGGCGGCTACCTGGGCGCACCGGCGCTCGGCCAGGTCACCGCCTCGGTGACGGACGTCGCCACCGGACGCAGCCTGTACGCGTACGGCGGCACCGCCCCGCAGACGCCGGCCTCCACCAACAAGATCGCCACGGCGACCGCCGCGCTCACCCTGCTCGGCCCCGGGCACCGCTTCACCACCCGGGTGGTGAGCACCGGGCCCGGCCGGATCGTCCTGGTCGGCGGCGGCGATCCGACCCTGACCGCGGCCGCCACCGGCGGCAGCGACCCGCAGGCCAGCCTGGCCACGCTGGCCGACCGCACCGCCGCCGCGCTGAAGGCCGAGGGCGCGAGCACGGTCAGGCTCGGGTACGACACCGCGCTGTTCACCGGCAGCCCGCTGCACCCGATCGGCGTCAACGACAACATCGCCCTGGTGCAGGCGCTGACCGTGGACGAGGGCCGGCTGGACCCGTCCAGCACCGAGGACGCCCCGCGCTACGCCGACCCGGCGGCGACCGCCGCCGGCGACTTCGCCGCCCTGCTCACCGCCCGGGGCGTCACCGTCCAGGGCTCGCCCGCCCTCACCACGCTCCCGACCGCCACCGCCCCGGCCACCGCCTCTGCCGAGGACGCCGCCGCCCCGGCCACCGCTCCGTCGGCCACCGCCGCCGTCCCGCTGGCCGAGGTGCAGTCCCAGCCGCTGACCGAGATCGTCGAGCGGATGCTGACCGACAGCGACAACGACATCGCCGAGACCCTGGGCCACCAGGTGGCGCTGGCCGCCGGACAGCCCGCCACCTTCACCGGCGGGGTCACCGCCGTGCTGCAGACCCTGCGCGGCCTCGGCATACAGCTGGGCGGTACCCGGCTGTACGACAGCAGCGGCCTGGACACCCGGGACGCCGTCCCGGCCGACGTGCTCACCCAGCTGCTGGCGCTGGACGCCTCACCCGCCCACCCCGAGCTGCGCCCGATCGTGCTCGGGCTGCCGGTGGCCGGCTTCACCGGCACCCTGGGCCCGGACGTCGAGGGCTTCGACAGCAGCTCCGGGCTGGGCGTGGTCCGCGCCAAGACCGGGACGCTGTCGGCCGCCAACACCCTCGCCGGGCTGGTGGTGGACCGTGACGGCAGGCTGCTGGCCTTCGCCTTCATGGCCAACGGCGGCGGCCCGGCGGCCACGGCCCGCAGCGACCTGGACGCGCTCGCCGGGCGCGTCGCCGCATGCGGCTGCCGCTAGTGGGCAGGAACACGTACGGTGGCAGGTGTACAGCCACTGGCGGACCAGAGCGGACACGGGCGAACTCCCCTGCCTCTCCGGAGGAACAGAGCCACAGTCGGAATACCCCTCCGGAGGAGTGAGAGCGGACATGGCAGACATGGTCGACTGGAGTCTCGCGGTGTCCACCGCGACCCGGCTGGTGCGTCCCGGCCCCGAGGTGAGCCGCGAGGAGGCCGGTGCGGCCGTGGCCGAGCTGCGGCGGCACGCCGCCTCCTCGGAGCGGCACGTCCGCGAGTTCACCGGGATGGGCTCCCCGACCGGGGGCACGCCGGTGCTGGTGGTGGACCGGCCGGGCTGGATCAGGGCCAATGTGGCCGGATTCCGCACGATCATCACCCCGCTCACCGACCGGATGCAGGCCCGCCGCTCCGAGCTGCCCGGCAGCGCCGCGCTGGGCGTCGTCGGCGGCAAGGTCACCGGCCTGGAGGTGGGGATGCTGCTGGCGTTCATGTCCTCCCGGGTCCTCGGCCAGTACGAGACCTTCGCCCCGGCGGAGATCCCGGCCGACCTGTCCTCGCTGGACGACGCGCACCCGGCCGCGCCCGGGCGGCTGCTGCTGGTGGCCCCCAACATCGTCCAGGTCGAGCGCGAGCTGGAGGTGGACCCGCACGACTTCCGGCTGTGGGTGTGCCTGCACGAGGAGACCCACCGCACCCAGTTCACCGCCGTGCCCTGGCTGCGCGACCACATCGAGGCGGAGATCCAGGCGTTCCTGGCCGAGACCGACATCGACCCGACCACGCTGCTGGAGCGGCTGCGCGAGGCGCTGGGCTCGCTGCCCGGCGTCGGCGCCGGGGCGTCCGGCCCGGACGAGAGCGGTGCGGACAGCGGCGGCGGCACCGGCAGCCTGATGGACGTCGTGCAGACGCCCGCCCAGCGCGCCGTGCTGGGGCGGCTGACCGCGGTGATGTCGCTGCTGGAGGGCCACGCGGACGTGGTGATGGACGGCGTCGGCCCGCAGGTCGTGCCCTCGGTGGCGGAGATCCGGGAGAAATTCCAGCAGCGCCGGGCCAAGGGCGCGGGGCGGCTGGACCAGCTGCTGCGCCGGCTGCTGGGCCTGGACGCCAAACTGCGGCAGTACCAGGACGGCGCGGTCTTCGTCCGCGCGGTGGTCGACTCGGTCGGCATGGACGGCTTCAACCGGGTCTGGACCTCGCCGAACACCCTCCCCACCAAGGAGGAGATCCACAACCCGTCGGCGTGGGTGGCCCGCATCCACAAGTGACGCAGCGGAGCCCATGAGCGCGCGGGCATGCGGGCGCGCGGGCATGCGGCGCGCGGCCGGACGGCCTCCACAGGCCCCTCCGGCGCGCCCGCGCAGCGCCCCTCGGCCTGCAGGAACGTTCCTCCATTCATCCTTCCGAGCGGAACCGGGGACATCCGGGAACCAGACCGGCGTGTGGCACGGAAGACTTCTGCGACGATCTGCTTACGATCCCGTCGCCACGATTCGTGATATGCCGATCACTCTGTGAGACGATTCGGCAACCCTCCGTCCCCCGGCTCGACCCGAGGAGTGATCAACCATGGGTCCGCATCCCGCAGTGGCCGCGATACGCCTGGCAGTACGCCGGGTGCTGAACGATGTCGCCGCCCACATCCCCGACACCTTCAGCGGCGCCCCCGGCCCTGCCGCCCCCGGCGCCGGCGGCCGCCCCGCCCCCGCCCCGAGCGCCCAGAACGCCCCGACCGTCCCGGCCCCCGCACCGGCCCCCGCCCCGCCGCTGTTCCACCCGGTCGGCGACGTCGACCCGGAGCACGCCAAGCGCCGGACACCCCGCCCCCGCCCCGCACCGGACGCCCCGCTCGTCCTGGTGGCCTGCAGCGGCGGCGCCGACTCCATGGCCCTGGCCGCCGCCACCGCCTTCGAAGCCGCCCGGATGGGCCTGCGGGCCGGAGCCGTCACCGTCGACCACGGACTGCAGCAGGGCTCCACCGCCCGCGCCGTCGAGGTCGCCGCCCGGCTGCGCGCCCTCGGCCTGGACCCGGTGGACGCCCTCGGCGTCAAGGTCGGCCGGGCCGGAGGCCCCGAGGCCGCCGCCCGCGACGCCCGCTACGCCGCCCTGGACAGCGCCGCCGAACGCCACGGCGCCCGGGTCATCCTGCTCGGCCACACCCGCGACGACCAGGCCGAGACCGTGCTGCTGGGCCTGGCCCGGGGCTCGGGCCCGCGCTCGCTGTCCGGGATGGCCGCCGCCACCGGCCGCTACCGCCGCCCCTTCCTCGACCTGGACCGCTCCACCACCCGCCAGGCCTGCGCCGTCCTGGACCTGCCGGTCTGGGACGACCCGCACAACACCGACCCCGCCTACACCCGCGCCCGGGTCCGGCACGAGGTCCTGCCGGTGCTGGAGAAGCACCTCGGCGGCGGGGTGGTCGAGGCCCTGGCCCGCACCGCCCGGCTGTTCCGCGACGATGCCGACGCCTTGGACGCCTGGGCCGCGCAGGTCGAGGCCGAGGCCGCCGGCGAGCACGGCCTGGACGCCCGCCGACTGGCCGAGGTGCCGCCCGCCGTCCGCCGCCGGGTGCTGCGCCGGGCGGCGATCCGGGCCGGCAGCCCCGCCGGGGACCTCTTCGCCCGCCATGTCGAGGCCATGGACCACCTCGTCACCGACTGGCACGGCCAGGGTCCGCTGCACCTGCCCGGTGCCGTGGAGCTGCGCCGCCGCTCCGGCCACCTGGCCTTCCGCCGTCCGTAGCCCCGGAGCGGGTGTGGCAAGGTTGGACCGCAGACACCGGATCCCCAGCACTTGAGGAAGTACCGCGGGTGGACGAGAACGACATGGGCACCGACCTTGCGAAGGTGCTCATCAGCAAGGACGAGATCGACGCCAAGCTGGTCGAACTGGCGGCACAGATCGACCGCGACTACGCCGGCAAGGACCTGCTGATCGTCGGCGTGCTCAAGGGCGCCGTGATGGTCATGGCCGACCTCGCCAGAGCCCTGCACAGCCCGCTCACCATGGACTGGATGGCGGTGTCCTCCTACGGGATGGGCACCCGCTCCTCGGGCGTGGTCCGCATCCTCAAGGACCTGGACACCGACATCAGCGGCCGCGACGTGCTCATCGTCGAGGACATCATCGACTCCGGTCTGACCCTGTCCTGGCTGCTCAGCAACCTGCAGTCGCGCGGCCCGGCCTCGCTGGAGGTCTGCGCTCTGCTGCGCAAGCCGGACGCCGCCAAGGTCTCCATCGACGTCAAGTACGTCGGTTTCGACATCGCCAACGAGTTCGTCGTGGGTTACGGTCTCGACTACGCGGAGAAGTACCGCAACCTGCCGTTCGTCGGGACGCTCGCGCCGCACGTGTACGGCGGCTGAGCGCCCGCCGGGCCGTCGGCGCTGATGGCGGCGGCAAAAGGGCCGACCGGGCGGGAACAGGACACAGGTTCCCTCCGTTGGACCCGGGGAAGGCCCGTTTGGCACTCGTACCGCACCACTCGCATGGAGAATGGCTGCGGTACCGTCCAATAGTCCACTGTGTGCTGTTGACAGTGGATGACCAACCGGTCGAGGTCAGACATAGGACGCATCCACGGCCCGCGGGCCGTGAGATGCCGCACAGTGGCAGGAGGGACGGGGCGGCTCATGTCGCCCCGCATGGATGGACGTGAAGCGATACTTCCGTGCGCCGGTGATTTGGGTCCTGCTGGCGGTTGCCGCTGTCTTCGTGCTGATGACCGTGGTGTCGTCCTCGGCCGGTTACAAGACCGAGGACACCAGCGCAGTCGTCGCGCAGATCAACGACGGCAACGCCAAGGCAGTCCAGATCACGACTGGCGACAGTCAGATGATCAAGGTCCAGCTGAAGGACGGCAAGACCTTCGACGGCACCTCGCAGATCCAGGCGCCGTACGTCAACGACACCTACGCGGCGACGCTCGCCGACAACCTGCAGAGCCAGGTCAAGAGCGGTGACGTCACCAGCTACACCGTCAGCCAGGACAAGCAGAACGCCTTCGTCAGCATCCTGCTTTCGCTGCTGCCGTTCGTCCTGATCGTGGTGGTCTTCCTCTTCCTGATGAACCAGATGCAGGGCGGCGGCTCGCGCGTCATGCAGTTCGGGAAGTCCAAGGCCAAGCTGATCACCAAGGACACGCCCAAGACGACCTTCGCGGACGTCGCGGGCGCCGACGAGGCGGTCGAGGAGCTCCACGAGATCAAGGAGTTCCTCCAGGAGCCGGCCAAGTTCCAGGCCGTCGGCGCCAAGATCCCCAAGGGTGTGCTGCTCTACGGCCCGCCCGGGACCGGCAAGACCCTGCTGGCGCGCGCCGTCGCGGGCGAGGCCGGGGTGCCGTTCTACTCGATCTCCGGCTCCGACTTCGTGGAGATGTTCGTGGGTGTCGGCGCCAGCCGCGTCCGCGACCTCTTCGAGCAGGCCAAGGCCAACGCCCCGGCCATCGTCTTCGTGGACGAGATCGACGCGGTCGGCCGCCACCGTGGCGCCGGCCTCGGCGGCGGGCACGACGAGCGCGAGCAGACCCTGAACCAGCTGCTGGTCGAGATGGACGGCTTCGACGTGAAGGGCGGCGTGATCCTGATCGCGGCGACCAACCGTCCCGACATCCTCGACCCGGCGCTGCTGCGCCCGGGCCGCTTCGACCGGCAGATCGCGGTGGACCGTCCCGACCTCACCGGCCGGCACGACATCCTCAAGGTGCACCAGAAGGGCAAGCCGGTCGCCCCGGACGTCGACCTCATGGTCGTCGCCCGCCGCACCCCCGGCTTCACCGGTGCGGACCTGGCGAACGTCCTCAACGAGGCGGCGCTGCTCACCGCCCGGAGCGACAAGAAGCTGATCGACAACGGCACGCTGGACGAGGCCATCGACCGCGTGGTCGCCGGTCCGCAGAAGCGCACCCGGATCATGTCGGAGAAGGAGAAGAAGATCACCGCGTACCACGAGGGCGGACACGCCCTGGTCGCGGCGGCCTCTCCGAACAGCGACCCGGTGCACAAGGTCACCATCCTCTCCCGCGGCCGGGCCCTGGGCTACACCATGGTCCTGCCGGACGAGGACAAGTACTCGACCACCCGCAACGAGATGCTCGACCAGCTCGCCTACATGATGGGCGGGCGCGCGGCGGAGGAGCTGGTCTTCCACGACCCGACCACCGGCGCGTCCAACGACATCGAGAAGGCCACTGCCACCGCGCGGGCCATGGTCACCCAGTACGGCATGACCGAGCGCCTGGGCGCGATCAAGTTCGGGACCGACAACTCCGAGCCCTTCCTGGGCCGCGAGATGGGCCACCAGCGCGACTACTCGGAAGAGGTCGCCGGGCTGGTGGACGAGGAGGTCAAGAAGCTGATCGAGAACGCCCACAACGAGGCGTGGGAGATCCTGGTCGAGAACCGGGACGTGCTGGACAACCTGGTCCTGGAGCTGCTGGAGAAGGAGACGCTGAACAAGGAGCAGATCGCGCAGATCTTCGCTCCGATCGTGAAGCGCCCCGCCCGTCCGGCCTGGACCGGTTCGGCCCGCCGCACCCCGTCCACCCGGCCGCCGGTGCAGTCGCCCAAGGAACTGGCGCTGACCAACGGCGCCCAGCTGATGACGCCGCCTCCGGTGGACATCGTCAAGCTGCCGCAGGAGCCCACGGACGGCTGACGCCCGCCCGCATTGTCCTGGAATGGATGCCGTCGCCCCGAGGTTCTAGCCTTGGGCGGCGGCATCCGGCCTGTCGCGGCCGGCTGTCGCGGCCGGCCCGATCCGCTGCAGAAATGAGGACCACCCATGACCGACCCGGTGACCATCGACGGTTCCACCCGTGCCGTGAGGGACTTCGACCAGAAGCGCGCCGAGAACGCGGTCAGGGAGCTGCTGCTGGCGGTGGGCGAGGATCCGGACCGCGAGGGCCTGCGGGAGACCCCGGGCCGGGTGGCCCGCGCCTACCAGGAGATATTCGCCGGTCTCTTCCAGGAGCCGGAGGACGTCCTGACGACCACCTTCGACCTGGGTCACGACGAGATGGTCCTGGTCAAGGACATCGAGCTGGTCTCCTGCTGCGAGCACCACCTGCTGCCGTTCCACGGCGTGGCCCACGTGGGCTACATCCCGGCTGCCAACGGCAAGATCACCGGCCTGTCCAAGCTCGCCCGGCTGGTGGACGTCTTCGCCCGCCGCCCGCAGGTCCAGGAGCGGCTGACCACCCAGGTGGCCGACTCGCTGATGCGGATCCTGGACGCCCGCGGCGTGATCGTCGTCATCGAGGCCGAGCACATGTGCATGTCGGTCCGGGGCATCCGCAAGCCCGGCGCCAAGACGCTGACCTCGGCCGTGCGCGGCCAGCTGCGCGACGCGGCGACCCGCTCCGAGGCGATGAGCCTGATCATCGGTCACTGACCGCCGCGCCGGAGCCGGTTCCGGCAGACCGGGGAACGACGGAGGGGCCGGGAAACGACGGAGGGGCCGGGAAACGACGGAGGGGCCGCCCGCTGGGGCGGCCCCTCCTCGCGTGGTGTGCGTCCGGTACCGGTCAGTCCCGGCCCGGCGCGGCCGGCGGGGTGTGCTTGCCGGGGCCGGCGTGCGCGCCGCCCGCAGCCGGCGGCAGCGAGCGGGTGGCGGGCGGCGGCACCGCCCGGGGCGTGGCCGGGGGCGGGGTCTCGGCCACCGGCGGGGACATGTGCTGGCTCATCCAGACCATGGTCGGGCCCTGCTCCTGGGCCCAGGTGGTGAAGTTGTGGCCGCCGAGCCTCAGCAGCAGCGGGGTGGCCGACATGGGGGCCTTCACCGCCCTCAGGAACTGCTCGGTGGCCTTGTAGTCGAACTCCTTGGTGGTCGTCGCCACCAGCACCTGGACCGGCGGCACGGGCAGGTGCTTCAGCCGCCACTCGACGTTGTACTGGTTCATCAGCTGGGTGCGGGCCGGGGTGCCCTTGGCGCCGAAGAGGTTGCCGGTCTGGGCGTCCTCGGTGTCCGCGTAGTCCCCGCCGAGGTCGCCCACCACGGAGTACAGCTTGGGGTAGCGCATGGCGATCTCCAGGGCGCAGGTGCCGCCCTCGGAGTAGCCCTCCAGGCCCCAGGCACGCGGGTCGGCGGCCACCCGGTAGGTGGCGTGCATGGCGGTCTGGTAGTCGCTGGTCAGGAAGGTCTCGACCTGGGGGCCGTGCGGGATGTTCACACAGTCGTTGTCCCGGGGCATGGTGACGTTCTGTGAGATCAGCACCAGGATGGTCGGCTGGATCTGGCCCGACTGCTCCAGCGAGGAGAACTGCTGAATCGTCTTCAGGTGGTCGAGCAGGGTCTCGATCTCGCCGGGGAAGCCGGTGTAGGCCGTGATCACCGGGAAGTCGGTGTGCGCGTAGGCCGGCTGGAAGTACTGCGGCGGCAGGAAGACGTAGGCGTGGTCGCTGATCTTGGTGCGCACGCCGTGGATGTGCACCGAGGAGACCTGGCCGACCTGGTCGGCCGGACCGCTGGGCAGGTCGTGCCAGCGGTTCAGGTCACCCGGTGTGTCGGTCGTTATCAGGCCGTGGCTCCCCGCGCTGACGGCGGTGTTGCCGTTGTCCGCGCCGGTGGTCTGGCCGAAGGCGACCTGCTGGTTGTTGCCGCCGCCGACCAGGTCGTCCCAGGTCGGGTAGAAGTCGCCGTAGGAGTTGATCATCAGGGCGACGACCAGGACCAGCGAGAGCTGCGACATGAGGATCATGCCGAGCCTGGCCAGGATCCACAGGACGCCGCGCCGGGCGAGCCGTGGCCAGAGCCAGACGGTGAGGGCGACGCTGACCACCGTGAGTGCGATGACCGCGTCCAGCAGCGTACTGCTCGTCAGATCCATGGACGTTGCTCCTGATTCCAGCCGGCCGGCCGGGGTCGATCCGTATTCTCACCGCGATCCGCCCCCGACTCCCGCCGGTGGCCGACCGCCTGGCCTGCGTGTCGCCGGCCGCCGCTGACTCGCGTCCAGCTCAGAGACGGGCCGATCCGGGTGGAAAGTACCGCTTCCTGCTGGGGTGAACCCTCATGACATGGTTGACGACCCTCATCATGGTTTGATCACTGGGGTGGACGAACCATTTGTGGACGGTGAGGATCCGGACGGCCCGGGGGCCGGGGGAGCGGGTGCGGGAGCGGGTGCGGACGCGGCGTGGAGCTTGGCTCCCAGCCAGCGCAGCGCCTGCGGGGTCTCCCGGTTCCAGGTGTCGAAGTTGTGTCCGCCGCTGGGAAGTATCAGCGAGGAGACCTGCATGGGCTCCTTCACCGCCGCGACGAACTGCTCGGTGGCTTTGTAGTCGAACTCCCCCTTCCGGCTGCTGGCGACCAGCACCGACACGGAAGGCGCGGGCAGGTTCTTCAGACGCCACATCAGGTCGTTCTGGTTCCGCAGCTCCTGGCTTCCGCCGAACAGGTTTCCGGTGGTGTCGTCCTCGGCGGCCTTGTAGTAGCCGGAGAGCGAGGCCGCCGCCGCGAACGCCTCGGGGTGCCGCATGGTGAGCTTGAGCGCGCAGTAGCCGCCGGTGGAGTCGCCGATGACGCCCCAGCCGGAGCCGGCGGTGCCGACCCGGTAGCGGGCGGCCATGGCCTGGTGCAGGTCCCGGGTGAAGAAGGTCTCCGCCTGCGGGCCGCCGGGGACGTCCTGGCACTCGGTGTCCCGGGGCATCTGCACGGAGGGGCGCATCAGCACCAGCACCGTCGGCTGCAGCTGGTTCTGGTGGATCGCCTGCGCCGCTATGGTCGGGTACTTCATCCGGGTGATCAGGTTCTCCGGGGTGCCCGGGTAGCCGGTGAAGACCAGGATCACCGGGAACAGGTGGTGGGCGTACGCAGGGTCCTTGTACTGCGGGGGCAGGTAGACGTACGCGGGCTCGGAGAGCCGGGTGCCCGAGCCGTCGATCACGACCTTCTGCAGGGTGCCGCCGCCGCCCGAGGAGCCGGGCAGCATCAGCGCCACCGGCTTGCTGCCCAGCACCCGCACCCCGGGGACGCCGGGCCGCTGCGCCGAGGCCGGCTGGACGCCGTTGGTGATGGTCGCGGTGCCGCCCTGGTCGGTGCCGAGCAGGTCCCCCCAGGAGCTGTAGAACCCGCCCCAGTTGTTGGCCGCCAGACCTATCGCCGCCAGGGTCAGCAGCTGACTGGCCAGCAGCATGCCTATCCGGCCGAGCAGCGCGAGCCAGCCGCCGCGGGCGAGCCTGGGCCACAGCCAGACCGTGGCTGCAAAACAGACGACCGCGAACACCGCGACGAGTGTCTGCAGTTTGTGGCTGGTGAGTCCCATGGGTCCACTTCCCGAGGCGAACGTTGATTGGCATGCGGATGTCTAGACGTTTCAGCATGCCTGGGAAGTTGCTGGGATTTAGCAAAACGTTATCCCGCAGGACAGAACTCATGCCTAAGGATGGTGCTCTCCTACTTCGGTCTGACCGAAGTCATGAACGAAGGCCCTACCCTGGTGCCCTATGAACGACGCCCAGCCCGCCGAATCCCCTAGTCGCAAGGGCCTTCAGCTGCCCGACGTCACCCGGGCCTCCCGCCCCTGGGTGCCCGCCGCCATGGGCTACGCCACCGCCCTGATCGGGTTGGTCGACATCGCCGGAGCCGTCGAGCCGCACTTCAAGGACACCCGGGTCCGCGAGCTTGCCAGGTTCCTCCCAGGGGTGAACACGCTGGCGACGGCCGCCTCGCTGGTCGTCGGCATCCTGCTGATCATGCTCGCGCACGCCCTGCGCCGGCGGAAGCAGCGGGCCTGGAAGGCGGTCGTGGTGCTGCTGCCGGTGGGCGCGGCGCTGGAGATCCTGCGCTGGCACCACATCGGCACGGCCGTGGTGGCGCTGGTCGCCTTCGCGGTGCTGATCGTCAACCGCCGCGAGTTCTACGCCCTGTCCGACCCGCGCACCCGCTGGCGGGCGCTGTGGAACCTGATCGGCATGGGGGTCTTCAGCTTCGGCCTGGGCCTGATCATCGTCAGCTCGCACGAGCGGACGCTGGGCGACCCCAGCTTCGTCGACCGCTTCTGGCAGGTGTTCTGGGGCCTGATCGGCATCGGCGGGCCCATCCACTACCGCTCGCAGCACGTCAGCGACCTGGTCTACTACTCGCTGGCCGCGCTCGGGCTGCTCACCGCGGTCAGCACGCTGTGGCTGGCCACCAAGCCGTCCAAGCCCATCGCCGAGCTCAGCCGCGAGGAGGAGGGCCAGGTCCGGGAGCTGCTGGCGAAGCACGGCGCGCGCGACTCGCTGGGCTACTTCGCGCTGCGCCGGGACAAGAGCGTCATCTTCTCGCCCAGCGGCAAGGCCGCCATCGCCTACCGGGTGGTCTCCGGCGTGATGCTCGCCTCCGGCGACCCGATCGGCGACGTCGAGGCGTGGCCGGGGGCCATCAAGCGGTTCATGGAGGAGGCCCACCGCTACGCCTGGGTGCCGGCCGTCATGGGCTGCAGCGAGGTCGGCGGCGAGGTGTGGACCCGCGAGGCCGGTCTGGACGCCCTGGAGATCGGCGACGAGGCCATCGTCGAGGTCGAGGACTTCACCCTGGAGGGCCGCGCCATGCGCAACGTCCGCCAGATGGTGAAGCGGATCGAGCGCGCGGGCTACGAGTGCCGGGTGCGCCGGGTGGACGAGCTGACCGAGGCCGAGCGCGACCAGATCCGCTACGCCGCCGACGCCTGGCGCGGCACCGAGACCGAGCGCGGCTTCTCCATGGCGCTGGGCCGCTTCGGCGACCCGGCCGACGAGGGCTGCGTCGTCATCACCGCGCACAAGCTGCCCGAGGGCGCCGCGCCCGGCACCAGCGACATCCGCGCCGTGCTGCACTTCGTGCCCTGGGGCCGGGACGGCATCTCGCTGGAGCTGATGCGCCGGGACCGCGACGCCGACCCGGGGCTGAACGAGCTGCTGATCGTCAAGGCCCTGCAGGCCTGCCCCTCGCTGGGGGTGGCGCGGGTGTCGCTGAACTTCGCCATGTTCCGCTCGGCGCTGGCGCGCGGCGAGCGCATCGGCGCCGGGCCGGTGCTGCGGGCCTGGCGCGGGCTGCTGGTGTTCCTCTCGCGCTGGTTCCAGATCGAGTCGCTGTACAAGTTCAATGCCAAGTTCCGTCCGATCTGGGAGCCCCGGTTCCTGGTCTACCCGACCGCCCGCGACCTGCCCAGGATCGGGCTGTCGGCGCTGCAGGCCGAGGCGTTCATCGTGATGGAGCTGCCCCGGAGCCTGCGCCGGTTCGGCCGTCGCCCGGCCGCGGCCGCCGCCGAGCCGGTCAGCGCGCAGATCCCGGCCCAGGCCGCCGGGCAGGCGGACGCCCAGCCGGACCAGCAGTCGGACGCGACGCCGGACCAGCGGCCCGCCGGGCAGCCGACCGGGCAGCCCGCCGCCGGGGACTCCGGCCGGGGCGCCCCCCGGATTCCCGGCCAGGGCGCCGCCCGGGGCAAGGACGCGGGCCCCGCCCCGGCCAAGCGCCAGCCACAATGACTCCATGAACGCGTACAAGAGCCCGCTGCCCGGTGTCGAGGACTGGGGACGCTGCGGGGTGATGGGCATCGTCAACGTCACCCCGGACTCCTTCTCCGACGGCGGGCTGTGGCTCGACCCCGGGCTGGCCGTCGCCCACGGGCTGGAGCTGGTCGCCCAGGGCGCGGACGTGGTCGACGTCGGCGGGGAGTCCACCCGGCCCGGCGCGGTCCGGGTCACCGCCGAGGAGGAGCTGCGCCGGGTGCTGCCGGTGGTCCGGCAGCTGGCCGCCCAGGGCGTGACCGTCAGCGTGGACACCATGCGGGCGGCGGTCGCCGAGGCCGCGGTCGGGGCCGGGGCCCGGATCATCAACGACGTCAGCGGCGGCCGGGCCGACCCGCTGATGGTGCCGGTCGCGGCCCGCACCGGCGTCCCGTTCGTGGTGATGCACTGGCGCGGACAGTCGGCCTCCATGGATGACCTGGCCACCTATGGGGATGTAGTGGGCGAGGTCATCGACGAAGTGGAGCGCCAGATGGACGCGGTGGTGTCCGGCGGGGTCGACCCCGCCCAGGTGATCGTGGACCCGGGGCTGGGGTTCGCCAAGGGCCGTGAGGACGACTGGGCGCTGCTGGCCAGGCTCGACGCCTGGAGCAGGCTCGGCCGCCCGGTGCTGGTCGCCGCCTCCCGCAAGCGCTTCCTGGGCACCCTGCTGGCCGACCGGACCACCGGCGAGCTGCGCCCGGCCCGCGCCCGCGACGCCGCCACCGCGGCGGTCTCCGCGTTGGCGGCGGCCCAGGGCGCCTGGGCGGTGCGGGTGCACGAGGTCCCGGCCACCGCCGACGCGGTGCGGGTCGAGGCCGCGCTGCGCGGGGCGCGCGGATGACCGCCGGAGGCGGGACCGGCGCGGCCGGCGGCGCCTCCCCGGCCGAGGCGGACGCCCGGGCCGAGGTGGAGGCCGCCAACGCGGCCCTGTACGCCGCGCTGGAGGCCGGCGACCTGGACGCGCTCACGGACGTGTGGGTCTCCGGCGCGGACGCCGACGACGTCCGCGGCGCGGTCTGCGTCCACCCCGGCTGGCCGGTGCTGCGCGGCCGGGCCTCGGTGCTGCGCTCCTACGCGCTGATCATGGCCCACACCGAGTACATCCAGTTCTTCCTCACCGACGTCGAGGTGGAGGTGCTGGGCGATGTGGCACTTGTCACGTGCACCGAGAACATCCTCTCCGGCGGCGAGTCCGAGGAGGAGGGCGAGCTGGGCCCGCTGGTCGGCGGCAAGGTGGTCTCCAGCAACCTCTTCCGCCGTACCGGCACCGGCTGGAGGCTCTGGTCGCACCACGGCTCACCGGTGCTGACCAGCGGGGCGGACGAGTAGCCGGGCCCCGGGGGCGGTTGCGGCAGCGGAGGGAATTCCCGGCCCGGGAGGCACGTTCACCCTGCGGCGGCCACCCGCGCGGCGGGGGCTGTCGGTACCCGGGGGTACTTTGGTTCAGGCAGGCAACGTGGCCTGCCCCGCTCCTTCCTGTCCTGCACAGGCGAGGCGCTCGGACAGTGGGAGTGATTCGATTGCTGGACCGTGTCGCGGTGAAGGGCCTGCGTGCCCGCGGCCACCATGGGGTTTTCCCGCGCGAGCGGGAGCAGGGACAGACCTTCGTGGTGGACATCGTGCTGGGCGTCGACACCAGGCCCGCCGCCCGCGGGGACGACCTGGCCCGCACGGCCCACTACGGCGTCGTCTCGGAGGAGGTCGTCGCCATCGTCCAGGGCGAGCCGGTCGACCTGATCGAGACCCTGGCCCAGCGCATCGCCGACCAGTGCCTGAAGCACGAGGCGGTACAGGAGGTCGAGGTGACGGTGCACAAGCCCGACGCCCCGATCACCGTGCCGTTCGACGACGTGACCATCACCATCGTACGGAGCCGCGAATGAGCAGCGACCCCACCACCACGCCCGTCTCCCCCGAGGTCGAGCAGCAGGTCGACTCGGCCGACGTCACGCTGAGCAACCCCCGGGACGCGGTCATCGCGCTGGGCAGCAACCTCGGCAACCGGCTGGCCACGCTCCAGGGGGCGGTCGACGCGCTGGAGGACACCCCCGGCGTGCGGATCAAGGCCGTCTCGGCGGTCTACGAGACCGAGGGCGTCGGCGGCCCGGAGAACCAGCCCAGGTACCTGAACGCGGTCCTGGTGCTGCGCACCACCCTGCCGCCGCAGTCGCTGCTGGAGCGTGCCAACGCCGTCGAGGACGCCTTCGGGCGGGTCCGCGAGGAGCGCTGGGGCGCCCGCACCCTGGACGTCGACATCCTCAGCTACGAGGGCGTCGTGCTGGACCGGGCCGAGCTGACGCTGCCGCATCCGCGCGCCCACGAGCGCGCCTTCGTGCTGGCCCCGTGGCTGGACGCGGATCCGCAGGCGCAGCTGGTCGGCCACGGCCCGGTCGCCGACCTGCTGGCCGCGGTCGGCGAGGCGGGCGTCACCCGCCGCGACGACATCGAGCTGCACCTGCCCCAGTAGGGGCGGTTCCGAGCCGGTTCCTTGAGGGAGACGTGTTGAAGCCGCTACGCCCGGTCGTGCTGATGGCGATCACGCTGGTCACCGGTCTGCTGTCGTGGGGGGGTTCCCGGCTGTGGAACTCGGTGGGGACGCTGCCCGGCGTGCCCGCCGCCGCCCCGATCGTGCTGGCGATCATCGCGGTGGTGCTGGTGGCGGCCGCGGTCTCGCTGCGTTCGCGGCTGCGGGCGCAGCGCGAGCGCGCCCCGGGCGCCAAGGGCGTCGATCCGCTGTCGGCGGCCCGGGCGGTCGTCCTCGGCCAGGCCAGCGCCCTGGTGGCGGCGCTGGTCACCGGCGTCTACGGCGGGATGGGCGTGTTCCTGTCGAGCATGTGGGATTCGGTGCCCGGGCGGCACGGCCAGGTGGTGACCGCGGCGCTGGCGGTGGCGGCCGGGATCGCGGTGATGGCGGCCGGGCTGTGGATCCAGCACATCTGCCGGCTGCCGGACGATCCGGACGACTTCCACGCCGCGCCGACCTCCCCGGCCCGCCGCCGCTAGACCGGCCGGCTCCGGGGCGCCCCCGGCCGCACCGCGTCGGCCGGGCTCGCATCGGCCGGGGCTGCGTCGGACGGGGTTGCCTCGGACAGTGCGGCCTCGGCCAGGACCGGCTCGGTCAGCGCCGGGCCGACGGCCAGGGTGTGGCTGCCCTCGGCGGTGGCCCCGATCGGCGTGGTCTGCGCCACGCAGGCGCCGGTGAGCACCAGCAGCCCGCCGAGGATCTGCGGGCCGTCCAGGTGCTCGCCCAGCAGCACCCAGGCGAGGACGGTGCCGACGACCGCCTCCAGCGAGGCGATCACCCCGGCGACCGGCGCGGAGAGCCGGCTCACCGCGGCGGTGCCGGTCAGGTAGGCGACGACGGTGGCGATGACGATCACCCAGCCGAGCAGCAGCAGCGCGGGCACCTGGCGTCCGCCCATGGCCACGTCGTGGCCGAACACCGACCAGCGGATGTCCCAGGGCCGGGCCACGGCGGAGAAGACCAGGGTGCCGACCAGCAGTCCCCAGGCGCTCAGGGCGATCGGGCTCACCGGCTCCCGCGCGGCGTCCGAGCCGTGGCCGACGCCCTCGGCCAGCACGAAGTAGCCGACCTGGCAGAAGGCCGCGCCCAGTCCCAGCAGCACGCCCCAGGGGTTGAGCCCGCCGAAGCCGTCCCAGACCTGCACCACGCAGCCCAGGCCGATCAGCGCGAGCAGCGCGCCCAGCGCCGCCTGGCGGCTGACCCGGCGGCGCTGGACGAAGCGGACGTAGCCCAGCAGCAGCGGCGGTCCGAGGTACTCGATGAGCAGCGCCACGCCGACCGGGATCAGCGCCAGCGAGGCGAAGGACAGCCCCTGGCAGCCGGCCACCGCGAACAGCCCGAAGCCGATCAGCAGCCCGGGGCGGCGGCGCGGCAGGTCGCGGTGCTTGATCAGCACCGGCAGCAGGACCAGGGTGGCCCCGGCGGCGCGCAGCCAGACCACGTCCAGGGCCGAGAGCCCGGCCTCCATCAGCGGTTTGGCCGCGGTGCCGGAGCCGCCGAAGGCGCAGGCCGAGATCAGGATGAGGACGAGGCCGGCGGTGCGCCGGGAGCGGGCCGGGGCGGAGGAGCCGCGGGTGGCGGCAGCGGAGCGGCGGGGCATGGCGACATTGTGGCAGCGCCCCCCGCCGCGCGACAGGGGTGTATCCGGTTTTTACTGATGTCGCCGCTCAGGTGACCGCCCCGGCCGCAGCGGCGAAGCGGGCCTCGCGCCACTCGCCGCTGTCGAGCACCTGGCGCAGCGCCTCGGCGGCGTCCCAGACGTCGGCGTGGGAGAGGTAGAGCGGGGTGAAGCCGAAGCGCAGCACGTCCGGGGCCCGGTAGTCGCCGATGACGCCGCGGGCGATCAGCGCCTGCATCACCGGGTACGCCTGCGGGTGCCGCAGCGAGACCTGGCTGCCGCGCCGGTCCGGCTCGGCCGGGGTGGCCGACTCCAGCCCGAGCGGTGCGGTGAGCTCCAGGAACAGCGAGGTCAGCGCGAGGCTCTTGGCGCGCAGGGCGTCCAGGTCGACGTCGTCCCAGATGTCCAGGGCGGCTTCCAGCCCGGCGAGGCTGAGCAGCGGCGGGGTGCCGGTGAGGAAGCGGCCGATGCCCTCGGCCGGGCGGTAGCCGGCTTCGAAGGCGAACGGCTCGGCGTGGCCGAACCAGCCGGTCAGCGGCTGCCGGGAGTCCTCGAGGTGGCGGGCGGCGGCGTAGAGGAAGGCGGGCGCGCCGGGGCCGCCGTTGAGGTACTTGTAGCTGCAGCCGACGGCGAAGTCGGCCCCGCAGGCGTCCAGGCGGACCGGCAGCGCACCGGCTGAGTGGCACAGGTCCCAGACGATCAGCGCGCCGTGCCGGTGGGCCAGCTCGGTGACGGCGGCCATGTCCTGGAGCGCGCCGGTCCGGTAGTCCACGTGCGAGAGCAGGACGACGGCGGTGTCCTCGCCGATCAGCTCCTCCAGCCGGTCGCTGTCGCGGCCCAGCAGCCGCCGCCGGTAGCCGCCGCCCTCGGCGGAGCCGTCGCCCTCGGCGGGACCGCCGCCGAAGCCGCCGGTGACGCCCTCGGTGAGGTACAGGTCGGTCGGGAAGCTGCCCAGCTCGGAGACGATCACCCGGCGGTCCGGCCGCAGCCGCAGCGCGGCGGTGAGCACCTTGAACAGGTTGACCGAGGTCGAGTCGCAGACGACGACCTGGCCGGTGGCGGCGCCGACCAGCGGCGCGATCCGCTCGCCGAGGCCGCGCGGCAGGTCGTACCAGCCGGCCTCGTTCCAGCTGCGGATCAGGCCCTCGCCCCACTCGCGGGCGACCATCCCGGCGATCCGGTCCGGGGTGTGCGCGGGCAGCGCGCCCAGCGAGTTGCCGTCCAGGTAGAGCACGCCGTCGGGCAGGGTGAAGCGGGAGCGCAGGCCGCGCAGCGGGTCGGCGGCGTCCAGGGCGAGCGCGTCCGCGCGGGAGATGGTGCGGGACGGCTGCGGCAGGGTGTCAGAGGACATTGCGGGCCGCCCAGATCTCCGGGAAGACGTCCTGCTCGGCGGCCTTGCTGAGCCAGCTGATGCCGCTGGAGCCGCCGGTGCCGGGCTTGGCGCCCATGGCCCGCTTCACCGCGATCAGGTGCCGCTGCCGCCAGCGGGTGACCCGCTCGGCGACGTCCAGCAGCAGCTCGCCGAGCAGCGCCAGCTCGCGGTGGGCCGGATCGCTGTAGACGCTCACCCAGTCCTCGGCCCCGGCCCGGCGCAGCACGCCCTCGGCGTCGTCGTACAGGCTGGGGGAGTTCAGCGTCTCGGACAGCTCGGCGTGGATCCGCGGGCTGCCCGCGTACAGCTTGAGCAGCCGCTCGCTCTTGTTGCCGAGCAGGAACTCCAGGTGCAGGTAGGTGTACGACTGGAAGCCGCTGGCCTCGCCCAGGTACGGGCGGAAGGCGCTGAACTCGACCGGGGTCATCGTGGCCAGCAGGTCCCAGGAGGACACCAGCACGTCCTGCACGCCGAGCCCGCGGCGCAGGGCGGCGGTGGCGGCCGGCAGGTCGTCCACCCGCATCGCCTGCTGGGCCGCGGTCCACTCGTGCCGCAGCAGGCCGAACAGCAGCTCCATGACCTGGGTGGCGACGATGAACGAGTTCTCGGCCGGCTCCTTGCTGCGCGGCTGCAGCAGCGAGTGCAGGGTGTCGATGCCCGCGTAGGCGGCGTACGGGGTGGTGGGTTCGCCGAAGTCGACCTTGGGCTGTACGGCTGCTGCTGTCGGTCCCGGCATGGGCGGTGCTCCTTCGGTGTCCGCGGTCTCGCCCCCATATTCTGCGTTGATCCGAGCCTGCGCTGAATGGCCGCCGGGTGCCACTTCGGGCTCCGCGCCTACCATGCACAAGGCAGAGGTGCCCGATGGCTTGGCGAACGGAAGGCGGAGTGATGGACGCGGTGGACCGCAGGCTGCTGGCCGAGCTGCAGCAGGACGCCCGGCTGTCCTTCAACGAGCTCTCCCGCCGGGTCAACCTGTCCGCGCCCGCGGTCGCCGAGCGGGTGCGACGGCTGGAGGCGGCGGGCGTGCTGACCGGCTACCACGCGCAGGTGGACCTGGTCCGGGCCGGACGCCCGGTGAGCGCGCTGGTGCAGGTGCAGTGCCACGGGCCGCGCTGCGTGCTGCGCGACCCGGGCGTCCGGGAGTGGCCGGAGGTGCTGCAGCTGCACCGGGTGACCGGCGCGGCCTGCTGCGTGCTGATGGTGGCGGTCGAGTCGATGGCGGAGTTCGAGGGGCTGATCGACCGGCTGGCCGAGTACGGGCTGCCGTCCAGCACCATGATCCTGTCCAGTCCGGTGCTGTGGCGCCCGGTCGAGCCCGCCTGACGGCCCGCCTGCCCGCCCGACCCGTCCGACTGCCTGATCCGTCCGCCGTACCCGACCTCCGAGGGAGCCGACCCATGAGCCGAGAGATCCTCACCCGGACCGCGCCGCCGCCCGACCTGACCACCGCGTACGGGCCGCTGCCCGAGCAGGTGGTGGACCTGCGGCTGCCGGACGCCCCGGCGCGGACGCTGGTGGTGCTGGTGCACGGCGGCTTCTGGCGGGCTGCCTACGACCGCACCCACACCGGGCCGCTGGCCGACGCCCTGGCCCGGGCGGGCTTCGCGGTGGCGGTGCCGGAGTACCGCCGGATGGACTCCCCGGGCGGCGGCTGGCCCGGCACCTTCGACGACGTCGCGGCCTTCACCGACGCCCTGGACCCGCAGGCCCCGGACGGCATCTGCGCCCGGCACGGCCTGCGGCCGGAGCGCACGGTGCTGGTCGGCCACTCGGCCGGGGGCCACCTGGCGCTGTGGGCGGCGGGACGGCACCGGCTGCCCGAGGGCTCGCCCTGGCGCACCGGTCGGCGCCCCGACCGCGTGGTCCCGCTGGCGGGCTGCGTCTCGCTGGCGCTCTGCGACGCCCTGGGCCTGGACGACGGCGCGGCGGCCGGGCTGCTCGGCGGCGGCGCGGCGGAGCTCCCCGACCGCTACGCGCTGGCTGATCCGGCGGCGCTGCTGCCGCTGGGCGTGCCGGTGACGCTGCTGCACGGCGTGGAGGACGTGACCGTGCCGCCGGAGGTCAGCCGGGACTACGCGGCCCGGGCCGGGCGTGCGGGCGATCCGGTGGAGCTGGTGGAGCTGCCGGCGCTGGAGCACTTCGCGCTGATCGACCCCGACTCGGCCGCCTGGCCCACCCTCCTTGCCGCGATCAATAACTGACGCGGCATCAGAAAAACTGTCCGACATAGCCTGATATATCAGCGGCATATCCGAGCGGCAGGACCGGCTACCCCGATCGCGTGTGGACCATGCTCACTCGATCGGGGAATGGCCGGGCGCCTCCGCCAGCCGTCACTCTGGGAGCGCAGGTCACACCAGCTTCTGGGGAGACAGCTAGAGATGACTGAAGAGCAGACCGCACTCGGCACTGCCGCAGCAAAGAACCTGGCGACGACGACCAAGACGCCGCCGCAGATGCAGGGCATCACTTCGCGCTGGCTGCTGAAGATGCTGCCCTGGGTCCAGGTCACCGGCGGCACCTACCGCGTCAACCGGCGCCTCACCTACGCCACCGGCCGAGGACGCCTCAGCTTCGCGCAGACCGGTTCCGAGGTCCGGATCGTCCCGCCGACGCTCGCCGAACTCCCGGTCCTGCGCGGCCTGGACGACCAGGTGCTGCTCACCGAACTCGCCGCACGCTTCAGTCAGCGCGAGTTCGAGCCGGGCGAGGTCGTCGCCGAGCGCGGCGCCCCGGTCGACCATGTGCTGGTCGTCGCCCACGGCAAGATCCGCAAGATCGGCGACGGCAAGTTCGGCGACCACGAGGCTGTCCTCGGCACCCTCGCCAACGGCGACCACTTCGGCGACGAAGCCCTCACCGAGGACGGCGCCAGCTGGGACTACACCGCCAAGGCGGCCACCTCCGGGACACTGCTGGTGCTGCCGCGCGCGGCCTTCACCGAACTCGCGGGCCGCTCCGAGGCGTTGCGTGCCCAGGTGGACTCCTACCTGGCCACCGCCGCCCAGGCGCAGGATCGGCACGGCCAGGCCGAGATCCCGCTGGCGGCCGGCCACGAGGGCGAGCCGGAGCTGCCCGGCAGCTTCGTCGACTACGAACTCTCGCCACGGGAGTACGAGTTGAGCGTCGCCCAGACCGTGCTCCAGGTGCACACCCGGGTCGCCGACCTCTACAACCACCCGATGAACCAGATCGAACAGCAACTCAAGCTCACCGTAGAGGCACTGAGGGAGCGTCAGGAGCACGAGCTGATCAACAGCCCGGACTTCGGGCTGCTCGCCAACGCCGACCACGAACAGCGCATCCAGACCCACGGCGGCCCGCCCACCCCGGACGACATGGACGAGCTGCTCTCCCGCCGGCGCGGCTCACGGCTGTTCCTGGCCCACCCGCGGGCCATCGCCGCCTTCGGCCGGGAGTGCAACAAGCGCGGCCTGTACCCGGACTCGGTGGACGTCGAGGGGCACCGCATCCCCTCCTGGCGCGGGGTGCCGATCTTCCCGTGCAGCAAGATCCCGGTCAACGGCGGCCACACCAGCTCCATCCTGGTGCTGCGCACCGGCGAGGACAACCAGGGCGTGGTCGGGCTGCACCAGACCGGACTGCCGGACGAGTACGAGCCGGGCCTGTCCGTGCGGTTCATGGGCATCAACGAGAAGGCCGTCATCCAGTACCTGGTCAGCACCTACTTCTCGGCGGCGGTGCTGGTGCCGGACGCCCTCGGCGTGCTGGAGAACGTCGAAGTCGCCCACCCCCGCGACTGAACCGGAGCGCCCACGTGAGCTGGACTGACGTCGTCATCTTCGTCGGCTCCATGGCGGCCATCGCCCTGGCGCTCAGGCTGGTCGAGCGCTTCGTTCCGCACCACCGCCGCGAGCGGCAGAACGAGGTGGCCGGCTTCATCTTCGCCGGTGTGGGCGTGCTGTACGCCGTGCTGCTGGGCTTCGTCGTCATCTCCGTCTGGGGAAACGTCGGCGCCGCCCAGCAGACGACGTTCAACGAGGCGGACTCCCTGGCCGGGGTCTACTGGATCTCCCGCTCGCTGCCGCTCCCGCTGGGGGCCCAGATCGAGCACCAGACCCTCGACTACGCCAACACCGTCGAGACCACCGAGTGGCCGTTGATGAGCCGGCACCGGAGCAGCCCGCAGGCCACCCAGCTGGTCTACGACATCCGCAACTCGGTGCTCGCGTACCAGCCGGCCACCCTGCAGCAGCAGGTGCTGTACGACCACGCGGTCACCGACGTGGAGAACCTGGCCTCGGCCCGGCGCGAGCGGCTGAACCAGGTGCAGGACTCGGTGCCGCCGATCCTGTGGGTGGCGCTGATCGCCGGCGCGGTGCTGACGGTCGGCTTCACCTTCCTCTTCGGGCTGTCCAACTCGCTGGCCCACGGGCTGATGGTGCTGAGCCTGGGGGCGCTGGTGGTGGCCTCACTGATCCTGATCAAGGAGATGGACTACCCGTTCTCCGGGGTGACCAGGGTCGATCCGACCGCCTTCCGGGTGTTCCTGAGCCGGCTCCCGCCACCCCGCTGACTAGGACCTGATCCGACCTACATGCCGCCTAGCGTGGGGGATACCAGCAGCAAGCAGCACCTGCAGAAAGGTATCCCCGATGCCCACCGTGGTAGCAGCAGAGACCGACGAGCGCGACGCACTGCTCGGCTTCCTGGCCGCGCAGCGCGGCGCGCTCCGTCGCGCGGTCGGCGGCCTCACCGCCGAGCAGGCCGCCGCCCGCCCCACCGTCAGCGAGCTGAGCGTCATCGGCCTGGTCAAGCACGTGGCCGAGACGGAGTCCAACTGGGTCAGGACCATCCTCGCCGGACGCCCCCCGCTGCGGCCCCGGGAGCAGTCCAGCTGGGGCGACTCCTTCCGGCTGGAGCCGGGCGAGAGCGTGGAGTCGGTCCTGGCCTTCTACGACCGGGTCGAGGCCGAGACCGCCGAGATCGTCGGCGCCCTGCCCGGCCTGGACACCAGCGTCCCGCTGCCGGACGCGCCGTGGTTCCCCCGGGACGCGCGGCGCTCGGCCCGCTGGATCATGATGCACCTGGTCGAGGAGGTGGCCCGGCACGCCGGCCACGCCGACATCCTGCGCGAGAGCATCGACGGGGCCACCGCCTTCGCGCTGATCCCGGCCGAACAACTGCGCCCCAACGGCTGACCGGCGGCTACCGGCGTCCCGTCCGCTGTGCCAGGCTGGCGGGATGCCGACGATCCGCCCCTACCGACCCGCCGACCGGGAGGCGCTGTACGACATCTGCGTCCGCACCGGGGACGCCGGGGCGGACGCGACCGGGCTCTACCGCGATCCGGGAATCCTGCCCGCCATCTTCACCGGCCCCTACCTGCAGCTCGCCCCCGAGCTGGCCTTCGTGCTGGCCGACGGTCCGGACGCGGAGCGGCCGCTGGGCTACGTCATCGGCACCGCCGACACCCGGCGCTACGTCGCCGACTACCGGCGCGCCTGGCTGCCGCTGGTCGCCGGGCAGTACCCCGAGGGCAGCGGCGAGGGCCCGGACGCCGAGCGGGTGCGCGAGCTGCACCACCCGGAGTGGATGCTGGCGGACGGCCTCGCCGACCGCTACCCCGCCCACCTGCACATCGACCTGCTGCCGCAGGCGCAGGGCCGGGGCGCCGGGCGGGCGCTGATGGACACCTTCCTGGCCGCGCTGCGGGCCGCCGGGGCGGAGCGGGTGCACCTGGGCATGGCCCGGCGCAACACCGGCGCCCGGGCCTTCTACGACCGGCTGGGCTTCCACGAGATCGACCACCCCGGACCGGCCCTGGTCCTGGGGCGCGACACCGCCGCGCTCGTCTAGGGCACCCGGGGGAAGCGGGACTGCAGCTCCCAGACCGCCGGGTTGTCGGCCAGGCCCTCGTGCAGGTCGGCCAGGTCGGCCAGCACGTCCTGGAGGAAGTCCCGTGCCTCGCGCCGCAGTTCGCTGTGGCGGACGGTGAGCGGCGGCTGCTCGGCCCAGTCGGCGCGGATCTCCACCCAGTTGAAGCGGCGGCTGAAGCGCATCAGGTCGGCCGACTCGGTGAAGTCCAGCTCGGCGGTCTGCAGGGCGGAGCCGCGGCGGCCGGAGGGGTCGCGGTCGATCCGCTCGACGATGTCGCACACCGCCCAGGCGAAGTCCAGCACCGGCACCCAGCCCCAGGCCGTGGACAGGTCCAGGCCGTCGGCCTCCAGGTAGACGTCGCCGCAGAAGAGGTCGTGCCGCAGGGCGCGCACGCCGGCGCTGCGGTAGTCGAACTGCGGGGGGTCGGGGAAGCGGTTGGACAGGGAGTAGCCGAACTCGATCACGGGTCGATGGTCCCACGGTTCCGGGCCGCCCCCGCGCCGGTCCGGTGCGGTTATTGCCTGGCGCGGGCCCGCGCCGGACGGGATCATGGGGGACATGTCCCCACCCGTCCGCGTCCGCGGCTCGGTCGTCCTGCCCGACGCCGAGCTGCAGTGGCGTTTCTCGCGCTCCTCCGGCCCCGGCGGCCAGCATGTGAACACCAGCGACAGCCAGGTCGAGCTGCGGTACGACCTCGCCGGCTCCGCGGCGCTGCCCCCGGTGTGGAAGGAGCGCGCCCTGGAGCGGCTGGCCGGGCGGCTGACGGACGGCGGGGTCCTGGTGGTCCGGGCCTCCGAGCACCGGTCGCAGTGGCGCAACCGGGAGGCGGCGGCGGTGCGGCTGTCGGCGCTGCTGAGCGAGGCCGTGGCGCCGCCCCCGAGGAGCCGCAGGGCGACCCGTCCCAGCCGGGGCGTGGTGGAGCGCAGGCTCACCGACAAGAAGCGCCGGGCGGACGTCAAGCGCGGCCGCCAGGGCCACTTCGACTAGTCCGCCGCTTCGGCCGACCCGCCGCTTCGGCTAGTCCAACTGCCGGTACTGGCCGCGGAAGTGCATCAGCGGCCCGTTCTCCGGGCCGGCGATCCGGGCGGAGAGCACCCGGCCGATCAGCAGCACGTGGTCCCCGGCGGGTATCCGCTGCTCGGTGCGGCACTCCACGGTCGCCAGCGCGCCGGTGGCCAGCGGCGCCCCGCTCGCCGCGCCGCGCTCGTGCGGCAGCTCGGCGAACAGCAGCCGGTCGCTGACCCGGCCCTTCATGGCGAACCGGGCGGCGGTGACCCGCTGTTCGGCGGCCAGCACCGAGACCGCCCAGTGGTCGACGCGGGAGAGCGTCTCCTCCATCCGGGAGTCCTCGCGCACCGAGACCAGTACCAGCGGCGGCTCCAGGGAGACCGACAGGAACGCCGTGGCGGTCATCCCGATGTCCTCGCCCCGGGCGCCCTCCTCCGGGTCGTGCGCGGTCAGCAGCACCACCCCGGAGGCCAGCTGTCCGAGGGCGGCGCGGAACTCCTCCGGGCCGACCTCGCCCGGGCCCGGGGCGGCGGCCGTGCCGGCGGCCGGGTCGGCGGAGTGGTCAGCAGCAGGGGTCGTCATCGCGTTGTACACCCGAGCACCGTATCTTCGGTGGCTCGTCCACCGCATCGGCCCAGGGACGTATCACGGTGTGGGACAGAGGTCCTAGTCGGAGCTTCTGTGTTCGAGTATGGGGGTCACCGGTCCATCCGTGCGGGTCGGTGGCGGTCGACCACCCCCAAGAGTGAACGTTTGGGACCTGCTGGCGGGCTTGTCCCTTCAGTTCTTGTCGTCCGCGACCGAGAGAGTAGGGGAGGCCGCTGTGGCTATTGGTGGGTTTTGCCCAGGATGAACTGCTTATCGGGAGTGGACAGTTGTGTGAGTTGGGTCACAAGTGGCGTTCATTTGCTGACCCAGAGTGCCGGTTGGTGTGCTCCCTGTGATTCAGTTTGTTTGGCAATCGGACGATCAGAATGACGGGAACCCGCAGGGAGCCTCCGGGGGTGGGCCCGAAGCGCCGCTGTCACGGAGGGAGCGCGTGATGGAAACCGAGTCGGAGCCGTACGTCCGTCTCACAACCCTGCGAAGCCTGCACCGCATCGTCGCCGACCTCAACGCAGCCCGCAGCCTTGCCGGAACCCTCCAGGCCGTGGTCGAGGGGGCCGTCACCGGCCTCGGCTACGAGGCCGCCGCCGTCAACCTGGTCCGCCCCGACGGCGACCTGGTCGTCGCCGCCGTCTGGGAGTTGGACGAGACCGGCGGCTCCGACGAGTCCATCGCCGGGCTGCTCGGCCGGATCGGCTCCCGGGAGTCCTGGGACCGGCTGCTCAACGTCGGCGAGTGCTGGGGCCCGCTGGTCTTCGTGCCGCAGGAGCGCGCCTGGGCCAGTGCCGTGGACATCCCGAGCTGGACCGGCGGCCTGCGCGGCGCCCATGCCGCGCCGCCCCCGGACGCCGACGCCTGGCATCCCGACGACTGCCTGTTCGCCCCGATGTACAGCCTCGGCGGCGAGCTGCTCGGCGTGCTCTCGGTGGACCGGCCGCGCAACGGCAGACGCCCGGGGGCCTGGGGCCGCGAGGCGCTGGCGATGTTCAGCCAGCAGGCCGGGATCGCCATCGGCAACGCCCGGCTGCGCGCCGAGATGCAGCGGGCCCTGGTCCGCTTCGAGCGGGAGCAGCAGACCCTGCGGGCCAGCGAGGAGAGCTTCAGACAGGCGTTCGAGTACGCGCCCAGTGGGATGGCCATCACCGAGCTGCACGGGGTCAGCAGCGGCAAGCTCACCCGGGTCAACGACGCCCTGTGCCGACTGCTCGGCCGACCGCGGGCCTCGTTGCAGCGGCACAGCTTCGCCGACCTGGTCCACCCCGAGGACGAGGACCGGCTGCGCCGGGTGTCCGCCGAGAACGGCCGGGCGGAGGTGCGGCTGGCCCGGCGCGACGGCGGCTACCTGTGGGTCAACCTGCGCAACTCGGTGGTCGCGGACACCTCCGAGGGCACCCGCTTCCTGCTCACCCACGTCGAGGACATCGAGGACCGCAAGCGGCACGAGCTGCAGCTGGCCCACCGGGCCAGCCATGACGCGCTGACCGGGCTGCCCAACGCGGCCGAGCTGCGCAGCCGGCTGCGGCGCCGGCTGTGCGACCGCTCGGCCGACGACGACGGCTCCTGTCCGCCCGGGCAGCCCGGCGACACCCACAGCTACGGCATGACCAGCTACGAGAGCCTGTACGGCGGCTACGACGGCGGCTTCGAGCACGTCCACGCGGTCCTGCCGGACGACGCCGCCGCGGCGGACCCGGACGGACGCGGCGGGCGCGGCCTGGCGGTGGTCTTCTGCGACCTGGACGGCTTCAAGTCGATCAACGACCGCTTCGGCCACAGCGCCGGGGACGCGGTGCTGATCGAGGTGGCCCGGCGGCTGCAGCACGTCGTCCGGGAGGGCGACACGGTGGCCCGGCTGGGCGGCGACGAGTTCGTCGTCCTCGCCGACGGCGTCGGCCGGGAGGAGGCCCGGGACCTGGCCGGGCGGTTGCGGAACGCGATCACCCCGCCGATGCGGGTGGACAGCCGGGCGGTCCGGGTCGGGGTGAGCCTCGGCATCGGCTGGGCGGGCTGCGGCATGTCCATCGACGAGGTCCTGCACACCGCCGACGAACGTATGTACGTGGAGAAGCGGTCGCGCTCCAACGCCAACGGGAACGGCCCTGCTGGCGGGCGGTCCCACCGTCGCGCGGGGTGATCGCGGGGGCCCGTCCGGGCGCTGCGGACCGCACCCGCTCGTACGGGGACGTCACTCGTACGGGGTAGTGTTCCGAGTACGGGCGTGTCCGCCTTCCGGCGCGCGCGAGGGTGCTTCGCCCTGAACCGATCATGTACGTTGACCTTCTCCCTCCCGTCGTGTCGGAGCGGAGGGACAAGACATC
Organism: Streptacidiphilus sp. PB12-B1b; assembly: GCF_014084125.1. Classification (NCBI taxonomy): domain Bacteria; kingdom Bacillati; phylum Actinomycetota; class Actinomycetes; order Kitasatosporales; family Streptomycetaceae; genus Streptacidiphilus; species Streptacidiphilus sp. PB12-B1b. The sequence goes on from NZ_CP048405.1 coordinate 679,599, forward strand.
AGGGGAGTTGACGACTCGATGACAGCCGAGGACAACGGCGTGCCCGAGGACGACGACCCGTTTGCCTACCTCTACCGCGGCCAGGAGGGCGAGGACGCCGCCCGGAACGCCGCGCCGCAGCCCGGTGTGCCGCGGACGTCGTACCAGCAGGCGACCCAGGTCGGCCGCACCCAGTACGGCCAGCCCCGGCCGCAGCAGGGGCCGCCGGCGCCGCAGTACCAGCAGCAGTACACCCAGCCCTTCCCGCAGCAGGGCCAGCCCGGCCAGCCCTACCCGGGCCAGCAGCCCACCTCGCAGCTGCCGCCCGCCGGTGGCGGCCGCGCCGCGAGCCGCTCCGGCGGCGGCAGTGGGGGCGGCAGCAACCGCGCGGTGACCTTCGGTGCGATCGGCGTGGTGCTGGCCGTGGCCATCGGCATCGGCGTGGCCGTGGTCAACAGCGGCGGCGCCAAGTCCGACACCGCCGGCTCCGGCTCCAGCCCCTCCGTCTCCAGCAGCGCCCCGGCCTCGGTCAGCGCCAGCGCCTCGGCCCCGGCCCCGGCGGCTCCGCCCGGCAAGACCGACGTGGACTCGGCTTCGATGACCCTGGGCGGCGGCGCGGTCACCGCCGACAACCACACCGGCGGGGCCTCCACCGACGGCAAGTTCGTCCCGCTGACCTCCGCGGGCATGAGCATCACCTGGAACAACGTCACGGTGCCCAGCGCCGGCTCCTACACATTCTGGGTGCACTACGCCAACGCCGGGGCCTCCAGCACGACGCCGTTCACGCTGACCATCAACGGCAAGGCCATGAGCAACACGATAAACCTGGAGAACTGGGCCGGGAGCAACAACTGGGACCAGGCCTGGCAGCGCTCCTACGCCTCGGTCCCGCTGAACGCGGGCAGCAACAGCATCGAGCTGAGCTACGGCAGCGGCAGCGCGGGCGTCAACGTGGACCAGTTCGCGGTCACCGTCAGCCCGAGCACCCCGCCCTGGTCGTAGCCGCAGGGGCAGACCACAGCGCCCGGCGCGCCATCTCACGGTGGCGGGCCGGGCGCTGTCGTTCCGTCAGTCCGGCGGTGTCAGACGCTCGCCAGGTGGGCGAAGCGGTCCGCGCCGACGATCCACTCGCCCCGGCGCATGACCGCGACCAGCTGGTAGGCGTCGTCCAGGACGACCAGGTCGGCGTTCTTGCCGGGCTCCAACGAGCCCACCCGGTCGGCGATGCCGAGCAGTCGGGCCGGGTTGAGCGAGAGCACCTGGGCGGCGCGCTCGGGTGTCAGGCCGTTGACGGTGACGGCGCGTCGGAAGGCCACGTCCAGGGTGAGCGTGCTGCCCGCGATCGAGCCGCCCTCGACCAGCCGGGCGACGCCGTCCTGCACCCGGACCTGGAGCGGGCCGAGCGGGTAGAGGCCGTCGCCGAACCCGGCCGCCGACATGGCGTCGGTGATCAGCGCCACCCGGTCCAGGCCCGCGCCGGCCATGGCCAGGTCGATCACCGCGGGGTGCAAGTGGACGCCGTCGCCGACCAGTTCGACGGTGATCCGCTCGTCCTCCAGCAGCGCCACGATCGGGCCCGGCGCGCGGTGGCCGATCGCGGGCATGGCGTTGAACAGGTGGGTGGCGACGGTCGCGCCCGCCTCGATGCCGGCCAGCGTCTTGTCGTAGTTGGCGTCGGTGTGGCCGATCGCCGCGATCACGCCCAACTCCCGCAGTAGCCGGATGGATTCGATGCCGCCCTCCAACTCCGGTGCCAGGGTGAGCATCCGGGCGCTGCCGCGGGCGGCGTCCACCAACTTCCGCACCAGCGCCGGGTCGGGGTCGCGCAGCAGGTCGGGCTGGTGCGCGCCGCAGCGGTTGATGCTGATGAAGGGGCCCTCGAAGTGGATGCCCGCCAGCACCCCGTCCTCGACCAACTCGCTGAGTACCGAGGCCTGTCGGCAGATCTCGTCGATCTCGCCGGTGACCGTGCTGGCCATGGTGGTGGTGGTGCCGTGCTCCAGGTGGGTGCGGGCCGCCGTCAGCGCCTCCTCGGCGATGCCGGAGGCGTAGGAGGCGCCGCCGCCGCCGTGGACGTGCAGGTCCACGAAGCCGGGGGCGACGGTGTAGCCGCTGAGATCCAGCGGCGGCACGCCGCCGGACCCGGCCGGGCCGTCCGGGCCGTCGTCGGGGGCTGCCGCCGCCTCGGCGATCCGGCCGTCCTCGACGACCAGCCGTCCGTGGTCGACCACGCCGGTGGGCAGAACGAGCCTGGCCCCGGCCAGCACAGTGCGGTCCGCGTTGCTCACGCGGTCACCTCCAGTGAGAGCAGATCCCAGGCGAGCAGCCCTGCGCCCAGGCAAGCGGCGGTGTCTTTGAGCATCGCCGGTACGAGCGCGGGCGGCACCTGGAACGTGATCCGTTCCGCGACCGCTTCGCGCAGGGGGGTGAACAGGGTCTCGCCTGCCTCGGCGAGCCCGCCACCGATGATCACTGTCCGCGGGTCGAGCAGGCTCTGCGCCATGACGATCCCGTCGGCGAGCGCCGCGACGGCGTCCGCCCAGACCTCGGCCGCGCGTTGGTCCCCGGCCTCGACGGCCACCGCGCAGGCGGCCGCGTCGGCCTGCGGATCCCCGACGGCCTCCGCCCAGGCACGGGAGACGGCGGCGGCGGAGGCGATGGTCTCCAGGCAGCCGCGGGCGCCGCAACCGCACGGCGCGCCGCCGGGACGCACGACCACGTGGCCGATCTCCCCGCCGTTGCCGTGCGCCCCGGACTCGATCCGGCCGTCGATGCCGATGCCGCCGGCGATGCCGGTGCCCAGCGCCATGAACAGGAAGCGGTCGATGCCCCGGGCCGCCCCGATCCTGGCCTCGGCGAACGCCCCGGTGCGGACGTCGTGTCCGAGCGCCACCGGCAGCGGCTGCCCGGTGTCGGCCAGGCGTTCGCTGAGCAGCCGGCGCAGCGGCAGGTCGCGCCAGCCGAGGTTGGCGGAGAAGACGGCGATGCCGTTCTCCTCGTCGATCGTCCCGGGCACGGCGACGCCGGCCGCGAGGGCGGGGGTGCCGTAGCGGCGCAGGCCCTCGTCGCGGAGGTCGGCGGCGAAGCCGAGGATGCCGGAGACGACGGCGTCGGTTCCGCGCTCCCGGCCGGTCGGCCGGCGCTCCACATGCAGGAGTGCGCCGTCCTGGGCGACCAGGGCGGCTTTCATGCCGGTCCCGCCGACATCGAGTGCGATCACGTGCTTCACGGGGGACAGTCTCCCTTTCCGAGGGAGTAGAGGTCTAGTCCAGTTATTGAATTGGTCTGGTCCAAGTGTGCTCGGGATGACTCCCCGGCGGTACTGGGCGACTGCGGAGCGCATCCGTGACGGAGGGTAGCGAATGGTTGCCGCTGCCTTGAGCTGCGCGGATGCCCCAGTCGTGGGCTCTGTGGTCTAGACCAAGAGGAAGTGCAGGTGAAAGCCGTACCGATTCCGCAAGGGGGTTCGAGAAAATTCCGGCACGGGATCGGGACAATGGTCACGGAACGGTATCTGACGCGCTGCCGCCCCCAGTCGACTGATGGAAATAAAGGTGGTTTGTCCGGAATGTCGTTGCACAGGATGCAACGAAGTTCAGCTATTCGGTAAATGGTGTAGACCTCTTGTGCGGCCCGAAGAGAGACTGGCCGACACAACGGGGACGGCAGGTCTTCCGGTCCGAGCGGGTGGTCCCTCACACCGCCGGTCTCAACTGCCGACCTTGGACTCATATTCGAACCAGGCCAGGACCTGGTTCGCATCTGCGAAGGCGGTAGTTTCGTTGAAGCGTCGTATGCTCGCTCTCTCTGCACTCGGTGTCGCCGGCGCCATGGCCCTGACGGCTTGTGGAAGCTCCAGCTCGGGTAGCTCCAAGTCCGCCTCCGGCGGCGTCACCACCATCAACCTGCTCGCCGCCGACTACGGCACGGCCGGTACCTCGAACAGCTCCCAGACCTACTGGCAGGGCATCGCGGACGCCTTCCACAAGGCCAACCCGAGCATCATCGTCCACGTGCAGACCATCGCCTGGACCGACTGGCAGGCCAAGACCACGGCGATGTTCCAGGCCAAGCAGTACCCGGACATCCTCGAGGGCGACGCGCCGCAGGAGTTCGCCGCCGACAACCTGCTCTACCCGCTGAGCGACGTCATGTCGTCGACCACGGTCACCAACCTGATCCCGGTCTTCGAGAAGCAGGAGGAGACCAACGGCGTCGCCTACGGCGCCCCGTTCACCACCAGCGCCCGCGCCATGTTCTACAACAAGAAGCTGTTCGCGCAGGCCAAGATCCAGCCGCCGACGACCTGGGCGCAGCTGCAGAGCGACGCCGCCGCGATCAAGGCGCTGCCCGGCGGCAACATCGGCTACGACATGCCGCTCGGCCCCGAGGAGGCCCAGGGCGAGTCGCTGATGTGGATGCTGGGCAACGACGGCAACTACACCGACGGCACCGGCAAGTACGCCATCAACTCGGCCAACAACATCGCCACCTTCCAGTTCATGGCCGGCCTGGTCAAGGCGGGCGACACCGAGGCCGGTCCGGCCACCCAGGACCGCAAGGTCGCCTGGCAGGACTTCGCCAACGGCACGGTCGGCATGGTCGGCGGCTCCGGCGCGCTGATCCCGATCATCCAGGCCGCCGGCAAGCTGCAGAGCGCGGACTACGGCGTGGTCGCCATGCCCGGCAAGTCCGCCCCGCTCACCTCGGCCCTGGCCGTGCACGACGACATCACCGCCTTCAAGACCGGTGGCCACGCCGCGCAGATCAAGGCGTTCCTGGACTTCGCCTACCAGGACAAGTACCAGGAGCAGTTCGACAACGAGTACGACCTGCTGCCCGCCACCACCTCGGCCTCGGCCGCGCTGTCCGCGAGCAACCCGGTCGACGCCGGCTTCCTGGCCGCCGTCCCCAACGCCGTCCAGTACCCGACCAACGCCAACTGGACCCCGGTCCTGGCCAAGATCCAGAACACCATCGGCGCGGCTGTGAACAGCCCCAGCGCCGCCTCGGGCGTCCTGGGCCAGCTGCAGACCTTCGCCAACAGCAGCAACTAACACCACCCGCAGCGCCTGCGGCCGGTGCGGTGATCATGCCGCACCGGCCGCGGGCGCGCACCGATGGAGAAGACCATGACGCAAACGACTGACGCCCACGCGTTGGAGTCGGTGTCCGGGCCGGGTGGCAAGCCGCGGGGCCGGCGACGGTCGGACGGCCGGCTGCGCCGCCTGGCCAGAGCCCTGGAGCCGGTGCCCTGGGTGGCTCCCGCGACCGCACTGATCCTGTTCGTGGTGATCTGGCCGGTCATAGCGATGTTCCAGACCTCGCGGCAGAGCTTCGACTCGATGGGCTTCGACCACGGCTCGGCGGGTTGGACCAACTTCACCAAGCTCTTCGACGAGCCGGTCCTGGACGGGGTGCTGATCCGCACCGTGATCTGGGTGGTGGCCGTCGTCACGATCACCATGGTGACCTCCCTCGGTGTCGCGCAGCTGTTCAACAAGCAGTTCCCCGGCCGCAAGGTCGCCCGCTGGGCCCTGATCGCCCCCTGGGCGGCGTCGGTCGTGATGACCGCCATCGTCTTCCGCTGGATGCTCGACCCCAACAACGGCGCGCTCACCGTGCTCGCCCACGACCTGGGCCTGGTCAAGCAGTTCAACAGCACCAACTGGCTCTCCGAGCAGGTGCCCGCGTTCTGCTGGGAGATCTTCGTCGCGGTCTTCGTCTCGGTTCCGTTCACCACCTACGCCCTGCTGGCCGGCCTGCAGGCGGTGCCCAGCGAGGTGTACGAGGCGGCCAAGCTCGACGGCGCCTCGGTGTTCCGCACCTACTGGTCGGTGACCCTGCCGCTGCTGCGCCCGGCGCTGCTGGTGGCCTGCCTGATCAACGTGATGAACGTCTTCAACTCGTTCCCGATCATCTACGAGATGAACGGCGGCAACGCCAACAGCTCGGACGCCACCACCACCATCTTCATGTACACCACCCAGCAGTCGAGCATTGGTGAGGCCGCTGCGATGTCGGTGGTCAACTTCGGCTTCATCATCGTGATCGTCCTGCTGTTCCTGCGGGCGTCCAAGTGGAACTCCGCGGAGGACTGACAAATGGCCACCGACACCGTACGCGCCCACGCGGCGCCCAAGGCCCGGCCCGTCCTGACCCAGCGCAAGCCGCCCCGGCTGCGGACCGTCGTCACCTGCGCCGCCGCCTACCTCATCGGCGTGTTCTTCCTGCTGCCGTACCTGGAAATGGTGATCACGGCGCTGCGCCCGGCCCACCAGATGGCCGACCGCGACCTGCTGCCGACCAGCATCACCTTCTCCAACTTCACCAACATCTGGTCCACCGGGCTGGGCACCAACCTGGGGGTGAGCCTGGAGATCGCCTTCGGCGCCACCGCGCTGGTGCTGCTGGTGGCGATCCCCGCCGCGTACTACACCGCCCGGCGGAAGTTCCGCGGCCGGGGCCTGTTCCTGCTGCTGGTGCTGGTCACCCAGATGTTCCAGCCCACCGCGATGATCGTCGGCATCTACCGCGAGTTCCTGCAGCTGAACATGACCAACTCGGTCTGGGCGCTGATCCTGGTCAACGCGGGCTTCAACATGGCCTTCGCCATCTGGATCCTGAACGCCTACTTCAGCGCGATCCCCAAGGAGATCGAGGAGGCGGCCATCGTCGACGGCTGCACCCGCATCGGCGCGCTGTTCCGGGTCATCATCCCGCTGTCGATGCCCGGCATCGTCACCGCGCTGATCTTCACCTTCATCGCCGCCTGGAACGAGTTCATCGTCGCGCTGACGCTGATGACCACCAACCAGAACGGCGCTCCGCTGACGGTGAAGATCTCCACCTACGTCAGCCAGTACTCCACCGACTGGGGCCACCTGTTCGCCGGCTCGGTGATCGCCACCATCCCGGTGATCATCCTGTTCGCGCTGATCGAGGGCAAGGTCGTCTCCGGCCTGACCGCCGGCTCGGTCAAGTAGCGGCCCCGGACCGCGACACCACCAGCGAACGAGGCAGGGCGCCCCCGCGGTCCGGGGGCGCCCTGCCTCGTTGCTTCTCGTTGCCTTCTCGTCCGCCGGCTACGGCAGGGTGATGTGGTACGCCTTGCGCAGCGTCTCGTGCACCGTCCAGGTGGTGCGGTCGCCCTCGCGCAGCACGCAGGCGTCGCCCGGGCCGACGTCGAAGGTGTCGCCGCCGTCGACGGCGATCGTGGCCCGGCCGCTGACCACCACGAACAGTTCATCGGCCTCGGTGTCGGTGACCACGCCCGGCGTGATCTGCCAGATCCCCCGGATCTGCTTGCCGTCCTCGGACTCCCACAGGACGGCGCCGGACACCTCCGGCGAGCCCTCGACGATCTGCTCCGGGTCGAGCGGGTCCGGCTCCAGGTCGGCGTCCGGGATGTGTACGGCGAAGCTGCTGATGCTGGTCATGGGGCTGACGCTAGTCTCACCCGGGGCCGGAGGGGCAGAGGCACTGTGTGTCGTACCCCTGGGGCAGGATGACAGGTCGTATCGTCACACCGGCCGCCAGGCGTCAGAGACGCGAGGCAGCAGAGAGAGGGGGAGCAGGGGTGGAGGACGAACTGACCGACCGCGATCGCGCGGTGCTCGCCCTGGAGGCCCGCTACTGGCGTGCCCCCGGCGCCAAGGAGGCCGCCATCCGCGAGCAGCTGGGCCTGGCCCCGGCCCGCTACTACCAGCTGCTCAACGGACTGCTGGACCGCTCGGCGGCGCTGGCCCATGATCCCGTGCTGGTCCACCGGCTGCGCAGGCTGCGGGAGCAGCGCCGGGCCCGCCGCTGACCGTAGAGTCGGGGCATGGCCCTTCCCGAACCGCGAACCGCTGCCGGAGCCGCCGGGCTCGCCGCGCTCCTGGACGACCCGGCCCGCGCCGTGGTCGCCCTCGACTTCGACGGGACGCTCGCGCCGATCGTCGCCGACCCCCGCCGCGCCCACGCCCACCCGGCGGTGGTGCCCGCACTGGCCCGGCTCGCCCCCCGGCTCGCCGCCGTGGCCGTGGTCACCGGCCGCCCCACCGAGGAGGCGGTCCGGCTCGGCGGCTTCGCCGGCGTCCCCGGCCTGGAGCACCTGACCGTCCTCGGCCACTACGGCCTGGAGCGCTGGGACGCCGCCACCGGCGAGCTGCGCGCCCCCGAGGAGCATCCCGGCGTGGCCGCGCTGCGCGCCGACCTGGCCGCGCTGCCGGTGCCCGAGGGCACCTGGGTGGAGGACAAGGGCCACGCCATCGCCGTGCACACCCGCCGCACCGCCGACCCGGAGGCCGCGCTGCTCGCCCTGGACGCGCCGCTGCGCACCCTGGCCGAGCGGCACCGGCTGGCCGTCGAACCCGGCCGGATGGTGCTGGAGCTGCGCCCGCCGGGGATGGACAAGGGCGTCGCCCTGACCGCCTTCCTGCGCGAGCACAAGGCCGGGAGCGTGCTGTTCGCCGGGGACGACCTGGGCGATCTGGCCGCCTACGGCGCGGTCGAGGCGCTGCGCGACGGCTCGGTGAGCTTGGACGGCAGCGGCGGCTCCGACGCCTCCGGCCTGCCGGGGCTGCTGGTCTGCAGCGCCCCCGCCACCGGCGAGCCCCCGGTGGCGGCCCTCGCCGACCGGGCCGACCTGGTCGTCCCCGGCCCGGACGGCGTCGCCGCGCTGCTCACCGCCCTCGCCGACGCGCTCTGAAGCCCCGCCCCCGGCCCGGCCGAAGCCCCGGCCGGGGGCCGCCCGGCGCGGGGCCGTACCGTAAGGGGGGCCGCGCCACCGGGCGGCCGCCACACGCGACGGAGAGCTGGGAGGGCCGGCATGCCCGAGGCACGCTGGGTACGGGACGAGTCCCGCAAGCGCTGGGCGGCGCTGGGCTTCGACGGGCGCGAGGAGCTGTTCCGGCTCGCCCGCGAGGGCAAGCCCAGCCCGGACGTGGAGCTGTCGCTGGCCGCCGTGCACTGGTCCTGGGCGGTCCTCGGCCGTCCGGACGCCCGCCGCTCCTACCCGCTGGGGGACGCGCTGCTGCACTTCGCGCCCGCCGCCATGTTCGACAACGTCTACAACGGCACCCGGCAGCACGACTTCCGCCGGTCCGTCCGCCGCGAGGCGCGCCGGGTCGAGGCGGCCAACCTGCCCCGGCTGCGCCAGCTGGGCATCGACACCTCCCGCTGAGCCGCCCGGCCCGGCCGGGCTAGGACGACAGCGCCCGGTACTGGTCCAGGAACCAGGTGCTCGGCGGCACCGCGGTGGCCGCCTCGGCCAGCCGCTTGCAGCGGGCCGCGCGCTCGTCGCGGTCCATGGTCAGCGCGGTGTGCAGGGCCTCGGCGGTCTCGATCACGTCGTACGGGTTGACCGTGACGGCGTCCTCGCCGAGCTCGGCGAAGGCGCCGGCCTCGCGGGAGAGCACCAGCGCGCAGCCGTCGTCGGAGACCACCGGGATCTCCTTGGCGACCAGGTTCATGCCGTCCCGGATCGGGTTGACCAGGGCCACGTCGGCCAGCCGGTAGGCGGCCAGCGACCTCGGGAAGTCGTCGTCGACGTGCAGCATCACCGGCTGCCAGGTCGGCGTGCCCAGCTCGTCGTTGATCTCCTGCGCGGTGCGCAGCACCGAGGCGGTGTACTCGCGGTACTCCGGCAGGTCGTGCCGCGAGGGGTAGGCGAAGGCGATGTGGACCACCCGGTCCAGCCACTCCGGGCGGGTCCGCAGCAGGTGCCGGTAGGCGTGCAGGCCGCGCACGATGTTCTTGGACAGCTCGGTGCGGTCCACCCGGACGACGGTGCGCCGGTCCCCGACCGCCTCGCGCAGCGCGGCCAGCCGGGCGTCCACGTCGGGCCGGTGCGCGCGCTCGCGCAGGAAGTCGCCGTCGGCGCCGAGCGGGTGCACGCCCAGGTGGGTGGTGCGGCCCTGGTGCGTGACGACCGGGGCGTCGCCGCTGCGGTCCACCTCCGCGCCGAGGACGTGCTCGCAGCAGTCGGCGAAGGCGTCGGCCCAGCGGCGGGTGAGGAACCCGGCCCGGTCCGCGCCGAGGATGCCGGTCAGCACCTCGGCCGCCACGTCGTCCGGCAGCAGCCGGTAGTAGTCCGGCGGCGCCCAGGGCGTGTGCGAGAAGTGCCCGATCCGCAGGTCCGGCCGCAGCTCGCGGAGCAGCCGGGGTGTCAGTGACAGGTGGTAGTCCTGGACGAGCACGGTGGCCCCGGGCGCGGCAGCCTCGGCCAGCGCCTCGGCGAAGGCCGTGTTGTACGCCTGGTAGGAGGCCCACTCGCGGCGGAAGGAGGCCCCGAAGACCGGAGTCGTCGGCGTGTTGTAGATCAGGTGGTGGACGAACCAGAGGGTGGAGTTGGCGACGCCGTTGTAGGCCCGGGCGAAGGTGCCCGGGTCGATGTCCAGCATGCGTACGGAGGGGTCGGTGACCCCCTGCCGGGTGGCGGCGCGGTCGCCCTCGGTCAGGGCGGCGCAGACCCACACCGACTCGATCTCGTCGCCGATCGCGGACAGCCCGGAGACCAGGCCCCCGCCGCCCCGGCGCGGGGTGAGCGTCCCGTCGTCCTCGACCGTGTACGAGACGGGCCCCCGGTTGGAGGCGAGCAGGATCCGGGCGGGGCTTGCGTTGACCATGGTTGAGAGCCTTGCCGCAGCGGAGCAGGGTCAAACCCGGTATTCGGGCAGGCTGACCACGGGAGGCCGGTCGGTGCCCGGTATCGGCACGGTCAGGGGGGCGAAGCCGGTGGGCGTTCGGGTGAACTGGGTGAGGTACGGGCTGACCAGGTCGTCGCTGGGCTTGAGCCGGTCGCTGCGGGCCAGCCGGTCCAGGGCGGTGCGGTAGATGGTGGCCGCCATCCGGCCCAGGGCCTGCGCGTCCTGGTGCCGGTGGTGCCGCACGCCCACGTCGACCTGCGCCAGGGCGTCCAGTCCGGCCAGTTCCAGGGCGTCCACCAGCAGGCCCAGCTCCACCCCGTAGCCGGTGGCGAAGGGCAGCCGCTCCAGCAGCGAGCGCCGCGCCGCGTACTCGCCGCCGAGCGGCTGGACGAAGCCGGCCAGCCGGGGCCAGTGCAGGTTCAGCAGCGGGCGGGCGACCAGCTCGGTGACCCTGCCCCCGCCGGCCGGGATGGAGACCGTCTCGGTGTCCAGCGGCCGGTCGTACATGGCCTTCACGAAGGCCACCCCGGGGTCGGTGAGCAGCGGGCCGACGATGCCGGAGACGAAGGCCGAGGAGAACTCGCGCAGGTCGGCGTCGATGAAGCAGACGATGTCGCCCCGGGTGGCCAGCAGCGAGCGCCACAGCACCTCGCCCTTGCCGGGCTCGGCCGGGAGCCGCGGCAGGATGGCGTCCCGGTGCACCACCCGGGCCCCGGCCTCCGCCGCGACTCGCGCGGTGCCGTCGGTGGAGCCGGAGTCGACCACCACCAGTTCGTCGACCAGCGGCGCGGCGTCCATCAGGTCACGGCGGATGGCGGCGACGATGGCGCCGACGGTGGCCTCCTCGTCCAGGGCCGGCAGCACCACGCTGACCGTGGCCCCGGTGGCGCGCTTGGCGTCCAGCAGCTGCGGCAGCGGCCGGTCGGCCGCCGTCCAGGAGCGGCGGCCCAGCCAGTCCGCGACCTCGTCAAGCACAGCACTCCTCGGTAGTGGCTCCGTAGTTGCCCCGCGGTGGCGGCGTCCGGCGCAGCGGGGCGTCCCGTCTCGCCTCGCGGACGACTGCCGTCCGCGCGCGGCGCTTCGGTTACAGTCTTGGAGGACACGGCACGCCCATTGCAGCGGGGGTGCCCAGTCTTACGCACAAATGCGAACCGGCGCTGACCGACAGGTCGCGCGCGGACGCCATAGAGCTCATCCAGAGGGACTGAGGGAACGGCCCGTCGAAGTCCCGGCAACCCTCCTGCCAGCCGGCCTGCGGCCCTGGTGGGGAAGGTGCCAATTCCGTCCCGTGGCGAGACACGCCCCGGGGAAGATGAGGAGAGAGGGCCTCGCCACCATGGCAGTCACTGCTGTTACGTCCGTCACACCGCCCGTCGCACCGGAGGCCTTCGGCCCCGCCGTGGCGCTGTCCTGTCGGGAGTGCGGCGCCCGCACCCCGCTCGCACCGGACTTCGCCTGTACCCAGTGTTTCGGCCCGCTCGAAGTGGCCTACGACCTGCCCGTCGGCGATCCCGAGGCGCTGCGCGCCCGGATCGAGGCCGGCCCGGCCAACATCTGGCGCTACGCCCCGCTGCTGCCGGTCGCCGCCGACGTGGCCGACCGCCCCAACCTGAACCCCGGCTGGACCAAGCTGGTCAAGGCCGACAACCTGGCCCGCGAGCTGGGCGTCACCGGCGGCCTGTACGTCAAGGACGACTCCGGCAACCCCACCCACTCGTTCAAGGACCGGGTGGTGGCGATCGCCGTCGAGGCTGCCCGCACCTTCGGCTTCACCACCCTCTCCTGCTCCTCCACCGGCAACCTGGCCGGGGCGGTCGGCGCGGCCGCCGCCCGCACCGGGCTGCGCTCCTGCGTGTTCATCCCGCACGACCTGGAGCAGGGCAAGGTGGTCATGGCCGCGGTGTACGGCGGCGAGCTGGTCGGCATCGAGGGCAACTACGACGACGTGAACCGCTTCTGCTCGGAGCTGATCGGCGACCCGGCCGGCGAGGGCTGGGGCTTCGTCAACGTCAACCTGCGGCCGTACTACGGCGAGGGTTCCAAGACCCTGGCGTACGAGATCTGCGAGCAGCTGGGCTGGCGGCTGCCGGACCAGATCGTCATCCCGATCGCCTCGGGCTCGCAGCTCACCAAGATCGACAAGGGGCTGAAGGAGCTGATCGCCCTCGGCCTGGTCGAGGACAAGCCGTACAAGATCTTCGGCGCCCAGGCCGAGGGCTGCTCGCCGGTGTCGGTCGCCTTCAAGGCCGGGCGCGACGTGATCCGCCCGCAGAAGCCGGACACCATCGCCAAGTCCCTGGCCATCGGCAACCCGGCGGACGGCCCCTACGTGCTGGACATCTGCAGCCGCACCGGCGGCGCGGTCGAGGACGTCAACGACGAGCAGGTGGTCGACGCCATCAAGCTGCTGGCCCGCACCGAGGGCATCTTCGCGGAGACCGCGGGCGGCGTCACCGTGGGCGTGCTGCAGAAGCTCATCAAGAACGGCCTGCTCGACCCGGCCGCCGAGACCGTCGTCCTGAACACCGGTGACGGCCTGAAGACCCTGGACGCGGTGGAGCCGACCACCGGCCTGTCCGCGACCATCCGCCCGACCCTTGACTCGTTCCGAGAGGCTGGCCTCGCATGAGTGTCTCCGTCCGCATCCCGACGATCCTGCGCACCTACACCGGCGGCGCGGCCGAGGTGAAGGCCGAGGGCGCCACCCTCGCCGCCGTCATCGCCGACCTGGAGGCCAACCACGCGGGCATCAGCGACCGCATCCTGGACGACGGCGGCAAGCTGCGCCGCTTCGTGAACGTCTACGTCAACGAGGACGACGTGCGCTTCGCCGACGGCCTGGAGACCGCCACGCCGGACGGCGCGGGCGTCTCGATCATCCCGGCCGTCGCCGGCGGCTGCTGACCGGCTGCCGACCGACTGCACCGGCCTCCTCGGCGCCCACGGGCGGCGGGCGCGGTACCCCTGCGGGGGCCGCGCCCGCCGCCTTCGTGCATTCGGCGCCGCAGTGGGCGTTCGGGGCCGCCCCGGGCCGTCCGTGGCCGGCGGGGCCGGGGGTGCGGGAATGCAATGCCGGGCCTGCGGGTGGCTTTCCGGACCGGTGGTTTTACGCCGCGACGAATACCGAGCGCAACCGAATCGCGTCGCAATCGCTCCCGGCGCCGGTGGATTCCGGGGCCGAATCCGGGCCGAATGCGGGGATTCCGGCACCGCGCCCGACGGCTTCCGCGGCGGCGTCCGAAGCAGCGCGCCCGGGGCTGTCCGCAGTGGCCGGGAAAGCGTCCGCGCAGAGGTAGAGTGGCCTCTGGTAGCTGCTTCGGAGTCGGAGCGGATCCACGTGTTCCGGCTGCCCGTGCGGGTCGGAGCCCTCGGTCGCCGCCCCGGTCCGGTACCGCCGGTGCCCGCTTCAAACCCTCTTTCGCGCCTGTCACCCGCAGTGCCCGCCGCCCGCCCTGACCCCCGTGCCCCGATGGTTGAGATTCGGCCAGCCGCCCGGCGGAGCGCCCGCGTCAGAATTTACGCGACGATTTGTCTCAGTGGTCCGCTATGTCCGGGCCGAATTGCGTTGTTTTGTTCGCGTTAATCCGCTCTTGCCCCTTGACGCGCCCCAAGAATTGCCTCCCTTTTGCCCTGTTGCAGAGGGCATCGGAGTGGATACATTCAGCGTCGGTTGGAGCGCCGCGCACCGCGTGGCGGCTCGGCCCGGTCCGCGGAGTGCGGACCGTGAAAGGGCCAGTAATAGGGGAGTTTGGAATGGCTCAGGGCACCGTCAAGTGGTTCAACGCGGAGAAGGGGTACGGCTTCATCGCGGTCGACGGTGGTGCGGACGTGTTCGTCCACTACAGCGCGATCCAGATGGACGGGTACCGGTCGCTCGAAGAGGGCCAGCGAGTCGAGTTCGAGATCTCGCAGGGTCAGAAGGGTCCGCAGGCGGACATGGTCCGCGTGGTGTGACCTGTCGGGTGATCGCTGACAGGACATGACCGGCCGAGCCTCGTTCCGGACGGAGCAGTGACGCAGGTCTTTCACCAGGCCCGTACCCCCCAGGGGTACGGGCCTGGCGTCCGTTGTGGCCGGGTTCCCACCTCATCTGCTTGCGCCCACCCGTCGCCCGACCACCGCCCCTCCAACGTGGCCCTTCGGGCCGCTTGCACTCTAGGGGGTCGAGTGCTAATCATTGGCGTTAGCACTCTGAGGTAGAGAGTGACAACGGGCCGGGTAGGTGAGGCCCCGGGCGCGGCGGGAAGGAACCGTCGTCGGCCGGGTCCGTCCGTCGCGGGCGCCAGCGCGGTCCACACGCAGCCACCCTGTCCGGGAGGACCACTTCCATGGCCAAGATCATTGCGTTCGACGAGGAAGCTCGTCGCGGCCTTGAGCGCGGGATGAACCAGCTCGCCGACGCTGTCAAGGTCACGCTCGGCCCCAAGGGCCGCAACGTCGTCCTTGAGAAGAAGTGGGGCGCCCCCACGATCACCAACGACGGTGTCTCCATCGCCAAGGAGATCGAGCTCGAGGACCCGTACGAGAAGATCGGTGCCGAGCTCGTCAAGGAGGTCGCCAAGAAGACCGACGACGTCGCGGGCGACGGCACCACCACCGCCACCGTCCTGGCCCAGGCGCTCGTGCGCGAGGGCCTGCGCAACGTCGCCGCCGGCGCCAACCCGATGGCCCTCAAGCGCGGCATCGAGAAGGCCGTCGAGGCCGTCTCCGCCCAGCTCCTGGAGCTGGCCAAGGACGTGGAGACCAAGGAGCAGATCGCCTCCACCGCCTCCATCTCCGCCGCCGACCCGCAGATCGGCGAGCTCATCGCCGAGGCGATGGACAAGGTCGGCAAGGAAGGCGTCATCACCGTCGAGGAGTCGCAGACCTTCGGTCTGGAGCTCGAGCTCACCGAGGGCATGCGCTTCGACAAGGGCTTCATCTCGGCGTACTTCGCCACCGACCTGGAGCGTATGGAGACGTCCTTCGACGACCCGTACATCCTGATCGCCAACTCCAAGATCGGCGGGGTCAAGGACCTGCTCCCGATCCTGGAGAAGGTCATGCAGTCCGGCAAGCCGCTGCTGATCATCGCCGAGGACGTCGAGGGCGAGGCCCTGTCGACCCTGGTCGTCAACAAGATCCGCGGCACCTTCAAGTCCGTCGCCGTCAAGGCCCCGGGCTTCGGCGACCGCCGCAAGGCCATGCTCGGCGACATCGCCATCCTCACCGGCGGCACGGTCATCTCCGAGGAGGTCGGCCTCAAGCTGGAGAACGCCGGTCTGGAGCTGCTGGGCCGCGCCCGCAAGGTCGTCATCACCAAGGACGAGACCACCATCGTCGACGGTGCGGGCGAGAGCGACCAGGTCGCCGGGCGCGTCAACCAGATCCGCGCCGAGATCGACAACAGCGACTCCGACTACGACCGCGAGAAGCTCCAGGAGCGCCTGGCGAAGCTCGCGGGCGGCGTGGCCGTGATCAAGGCCGGCGCTGCGACCGAGGTCGAGCTCAAGGAGCGCAAGCACCGCATCGAGGACGCCGTCCGCAACGCGAAGGCCGCCGTCGAGGAGGGCATCGTCGCCGGTGGTGGCGTTGCGCTGCTGCAGGCCGGGGTCATCTTCGACAAGCTGGAGCTGGAGGGCGACGAGGCCACCGGCGCCAACATCGTCAAGGTCGCCCTTGAGGCCCCGATCAAGCAGATCGCCTTCAACGCCGGCCTCGAGGGCGGCGTCGTGGTGGAGAAGGTGCGCAACCTTCCGGCCGGCCACGGCCTGAACGCTGCCACCGGCGAGTACGTCGACCTGGTCGCCGCGGGCATCATCGACCCGGCCAAGGTCACCCGCTCCGCCCTGCAGAACGCGGCCTCCATCGCCGCGCTGTTCCTCACCACCGAGGCCGTCATCGCCGACAAGCCGGAGAAGGCCGCGGCCCCGGCCGGCGGCGGCATGCCCGGCGGCGACATGGACTTCTGATCCGCCCGCCGGCCGCGAGGCCGGCCCGGATCAGCAGGGCCTGACGCACCTGCGCGAGGCGGTTCCCCCGACAGCAGTCCGCTGCCGGAGGAGCCGCCTCGCGGCGTTCCACCGCCGCGGGTTCGGGACGCCGCGGGTTTGGGACAATGGGCGGATGGACGCCGACCGACTCGAAGCCGTACTGCACGCCGCCCGCGCCGGGGTACTGCACGACCTGCACTCCCGGGACGTCGCCGACGCGGCCGTGGTCTCCCTGCTGGAGGACGCCGTCTCCCAGCGCCGCTGGTGGGTCGAGCAGTGGCCGGACGGCGCGGATTTCGTCCTCGGCCTGATCGCGCAGGACGTCCAGGACGCGCTGCTCGACAGCTACGGCCGCTGGCCGCTGTGCGGCTCCTGCACCAGCGAGGGCGAACCGCAGGCGCTCAGCGTCGATCCGGAGCTGGGGCCCGACCCGCGCTGGGTCTGCGAGAAGGAGGGGCTCGTGATCGCGCCGGTCGGGGAGCTGGGCCCGTGATCCTGATCGACCCGCCCACCTGGCCCGGACACGGCCGGCTCTGGTCGCACCTGGTCAGCGACGTTTCCTACGACGAACTGCACGCCTTCGCGCGCCGGCTGGACGTCCCCGAGCGCGGCTTCGAACGCGACCACTACGACCTGCCCGAGCGCCTCTACGCCCGGGCGCTGGCAGCCGGGGCCCAGCCGGTCGCCAGCCGGGAGCTGGTCGCCCGGATCACCGCGGCCGGCCTGCGCCGCCGCAAGCACCCCCCACGCTGAGCCCAGGCGCCACGGCCCGGCGTCCGCGCCGCCGCTGCTCAGGCGTCCAGCGCCGCCAGCTCCGCGGCCAGGTTGGCGCGCGCCCGGGCCTCGTAGGCGTCGGCGGCGGCCGGGGTGCGGAACAGCGCGGGCAGCGCCAGCAGCTGCCGCAGCACCGCCGCCCGGCCGGCGCGGAAGGCGTCGTCCGGGACGAAGGCGTACTCCTCGCGGACGGCCGCCGCATAGGCCGCGTACGCCTCGGCGTCGCCGCCCAGCACCGCCAGATCCGCGTCGCACAGCAGCGCGCCGTTGGCGTCCCCCGGGGCCGGGTCGTGATCGACCGTCAGTCGTACCAGCCGCGCGGTCTCCGCCGCCAGCGGCTGCGCCACGCCCAGCTCCGCCAGCACCCGCTCGGCCAGCCGGGCGCTGCGCTCCTCGTTCTCGGTGCGGTCGGGCGCGTACACCGCGTCGTGGAACCAGCAGGCCAGCCGCACCGCGTCGGCGTCCGCGCCGGTGCCGCCCGCCGCCGCTGCCGCCGCCTCCAGCGAGTCGACGGCGGCCAGCACCGCCGCCAGGTGGTGCACCGTGTGGTACCGCCGCTGCGGCTCCGACCAGCGCCGCAGCAGCTGCTCGCCGTAGGCCGAGGGCTCCGGGCCGGTGCCGCCGCGGACCCGCTCCAGCAGCGGGGTCCACTGCTCCAGCAGGGCGGCGGCGGGCTCGTCGGCGGGGTGCGTGTGGGGTGCCATGCAGCCATTGTGGGGCCCCGGTGCGGATGTTCCCCGGTGTTCCCCGGGCGACCGGGATGCGGTGGACGCCCCGCACCGCCTACTCTGGCCCAGTGGACTAGACCTGTTGTCGTTCTCGTGACGCCGGGACTGACAGCCGTCAGCGATTGCACGCACCTGATCAGGGACAACCCGGGTGCGCGAAGAGAAAGGGTGTCATGTGGGTAACCGTGCAATCTTCGAGGTGATCGCCACCTCCGCGGAGGATGCGGTGGCTGCGGCGGCCGGAGGCGCGGACCGGCTGGAGCTGGCCGGGGACATGGCGGCGGACGGGCTCACCCCCTCGGTCGAGGAGTTCGCCCGGATCAGGGCGGCCGTGCACCTGCCGCTGCGGGTCATGCTGCGCGACCGGGACGGCTTCCAGCCGCGCGACCTGGACGGTCTGTGCACCACCGCCGAGCGGCTGCGCGCCGAGGGCGCCGAGGAGTTCGTCCTGGGCTTCCTCACCCCCGACGGCGGCGTGGACCTGGAGGCGGTGCGCACCGTGCTGTCCGCCATCCCCGGCTGCCGCTGGACCTTCCACCGCGCGCTGGACAGCGCCGCCGACCGCGCCGCTGTCCGGGCCGCGATCGACGGGCTGCCCGGCCTGGACACCGTGCTCACCGCCGGCTCGCCCAAGGGCGTGGCCTGCGGCCTGGATGTGCTGGCCAGCGAGACCGCCTGCTCGGGCCAGCCCGGCTACGGCCCGCAGATCCTGGTCGGCGGCGGCCTGAAGGCGCACCAGGTCGCCGGGTTGCGCGCGCTGGGCGTGGAGGGCTTCCACGTCGGCGGGATGGTCCGCGGCGGCGGCTGGGACACCCCGGTCGACACCGGCCTGGTCCAGCAGTGGCGCCGCCTGGTCGACGCCGAGGTCGACGCCGCCGCCTAGCGCCGCCCGCAGCCGCGCCCGCGCCCGCCGGGGTCAGGCCGAGGCCAGCGCCTCCGGCAGGGGGCGGGCGTGCAGGACGGTGAGGCCGGAGACGGGACGGGTCAGGCACACGTAGAGGCGGCGCAGCCCGGTACGGGCGTCGGGCTCGCCGTCCACGATCGCGGCCGGTTCGTCCAGGACGACGTAGTCGTACTCCAGGCCCTTCGCCAGCGAGGCGGGCACCAGCGTCAGCCGGGCCTCGGCGGAGGTCTCGGTGCCCGGCTCCAGGTAGCCGATCCCGGCCGCGTCCAGGGCGGCGGCCAGCTCCGGCACCCGGGCGTCGGCGGCGATCAGGCCGATCGACCCCTCGTTGCCGAGCGCCTCGCGGCAGGCGTCCAGCACCGCCTCCGGCCCGCCCGCGCCGTCCTCGCCCACGGCCGCGACCGGGCGGACGCTCAGCGCGCCCCGCGACTCGCGGACCGACTCGGCCGGGGCCAGGTCCGGCGCGATGCCCGGCAGCAGCCGCGAGGCGTAGCGGATCACCTCGCTGGGCACCCGGAAGGTCTTGCTGAGCGCCTCCACCCGGGAACCCGGCTTGCCCAGGTGCAGCAGCGCCTCGGCCCAGGTCGCGGTGGCCCACGGGGTGGTGCCCTGGGCGATGTCGCCGAGGACGGTCGCCGATCCGGTGGTGCAGCGGCGGCCCACCGCCCGGTACTGCATCGGCGAGAGGTCCTGCGCCTCGTCCAGCACCACGTGCCCGAGCGAGTGGGTGCGCTCCACCAGGTCGCGGGCCTCGTCCACCAGCACGGCGTCCGCCAGCGACCACGGCGCGGACCTGGCGCTGCGCGGCGCCTTGGCCCACAGCACCGCCTGCTGCTCCTCGGCGCTGAGCACGCCCTCGGCGCACCCGGCGAGGAACTCGGCGTCGGTGAGCAGCCGGAACACCAGCTTGACCGGGTCCACCACCGGCCAGATCGCCTTGACGGCGGCCTTGACCGCGGCGTTGCGGGCCACCGCGTCCTGCACCCGGTCGTCCGGGGCCTCGCCGCCGTTCTCCATCTTCACCAGCACCGCGTGCGCGATCCGCTGCGGCAGCGCGGCCAGCGCCGCGCCGTAGCGGATGTCCCGGTCCATCAGCTCGCGGACGATCTCCTCCAGCTCGTACGCCGGAACCCGCCAGCGGCGGGAGCCGCGGATGACGACGCAGGGCTCGGTGGGCAGCCGGATGCCGGAGCGGACGGCCCGGTGCAGCACCTGTGCCATCCGGGCGTCGCCCTTGACCACGGCCGAGCGGGCCGGGTCGGCGCCGGTCACCGGCACGTGCGCGACCAGCTCCTCCACCGTGGCCTGGGCCACGTCCAGCTCGCCCAGGGCCGGCAGCACCTGCTCGATGTAGTGCAGGAAGGACCGGTTCGGCCCGATGACCAGGGTGCCGGTGCGGGCCAGCCGCTCCCGGTGCGCGTACAGCAGGTAGGCGACGCGGTGCAGGCCCACGGCGGTCTTGCCGGTGCCGGGCGCCCCCTGGACGCAGACGCTGCCGTGGATGTCGGCGCGGACGATCTCGTCCTGCTCGGGCTGGATGGTGGCGACGATGTCGCGCATGGGGCCGACGCGGGGCCGCTCGATCTCGGCGGCCAGCAGCGCGCTGGTGGTGTCCGTCTCGGCCGGGTCGGTCAGGTGCTCGTCCTCGTACGCGGTCAGCTCGCCGCCGGTGTAGCCGAAGCGCCGGCGCAGGGCGACGTCCAGCGGGTCCTTGCGGCTGGCGCGGTAGAACGGCTGGGAGACCGGCGCGCGCCAGTCGATGACCATGGGGTCGCCGTCGGCGTCGTGGACGTGCCGCCGCCCGATGTAGAACTGCTCTCCGGTGGCCCCCTCGGCCAGCTCCAGGCCGGGGGCGTGCAGGTAGTCGAGCCGACCGAAGAACAGCGGGGTGTGCGCCAGGTCGGCCAGGGCCTTGATCCGGTCGGCCATCTCGCGCTGCAGGATCGCGGCGTTCACCCAGTTCCCGGTGACGTCGGAGAGGTCCAGCGACTCCACGTCGGCGCGCATGGCGCGCAGCGCGGAGCGGGAGGAGGCGAGGTGGGCGCGTTCGCGGTCCAGGGGGTTGCTGTCGGTGTCCGTCGGCGCGTCGGTGTGCGTGGACAAGGGGGGAGCCTTCCCGGTTGCGCGGCGCCGGGGGTGCCGGGCGCGCAACGGTCCATGGGTCTTCGATGGAGTTGGAGAGCCGCCCGGTTCCGACCGGTCGGCGCACTCCCCGACCCCGGCATCCGTTCTGCGCGGAGGGGAAGGCGGCAGACCGGACATGCTAGACCCGCGGCGACCGGGACGCGAACCGGTTTCCGGCGGGCGGGCCGCTGTCGGTCTACGGCGGGCCGCGGGCGGGTCGCGGCGCGGTCGGGGTGATCCCCGAGGCGCGGGTGAGGGGCCTACGTCCCGGGGATGAGCGACGCTACGCCCGCGTATCGGCCGTCCGGGCGACGCACGAACGCGCGTCGGAAAACTACCGTGGAGGTATGGCTACCTCGCAGATCAACCCCACAGCCGCGGCCCCGGGAGGTGCCCGGGGCGGCAGCGGCAGCACCCGGCAACCCCACGACGGCAACCGTCACCCGCTGCGCACGGCCGTGCGCGGCGCGGGGGTCTTCCTGGTCACCGCGGTCCGCGTGGTCGTCCTCGGTGACGAGGGCGTCAAGGACTGACCGGGCGGCCCCGCGCACAACTTCACAGACGTGTCACAGCCATGTCACTGCGGAAACCGTTGATCGCTCCGGCTCGTGATCGGTTCTGAAACTGATCGTGAACCCCGGCACCGGCCGGGGGCCGAGCGTCCTAGGGGAACTGATGCGTGTTCAGCGAGTGGCGATGGTGGCGACGGCGGCTCTGCTCGGGGGCCTCGCGCTGAGCGCGTGCAGTGGCAGCGCGAGCGGATCGACCACGGCGGCGGGCGGCGCGGTGTCGGTGTCGGCCTCCGGCACGGCCACCGGCGCGGGCTCCGCCACCGGCTCGGGCTCCGGATCGGGCTCCGGCTCCGGCTCGGGCTCGGGCTCGACGTCCGGTCCCGGCTCCACGGGCGGCAGCGGCAGCGGCGGCGGTACGGCGTCGGCCGGTACGGGCGGTGGAACCGGCGGGACCAGCGGCACCGGCGGCTCCACCGGCTCGTCCGGCTCCGGCGGCGGTTCCGGCACCGGCGCCGCGGCCCGCTGCACCACCGCCCAGCTGCGCTTCGGCATAGGCCCCGACAGCGGCCCGCAGTCCGTCGGCGACACCACCGCCGCCGAGGTCGTCAAGCTCACCAACAAGGGCCCCGCCGGATGCGTCATGGACGGCTTCCCCGGCGTCGACCTGCGAAGCAACGCCGGGACCTTCTCCGTGCCGCGCAGCGGGAAGACCCCGCGGCCGGTGACGCTGGCCCCCGGCGCCAGCGCCCTGTTCGACATCGACTACACGGTGAACAACACCGGCGGCAGCGGCATCCGGGTCTACACCATGGTGATCACCCCGCCGAACGAGACCCACCAGGCCACCCTGGCGTGGAACCAGGGCACGCTGCCGGCCACCGACGGCTCGGGCTCCTTCATCACGGTCGACCCGGTCGTCTCCTTCGCCGGCTGAGACCGGTGCCGCCGCCGGTGCCGCCCGCCCTCAGTCCGCCTGGAGCACGTCGTCCGCGTCGATGATGCGGTAGGCGTACCCCTGCTCGGCCAGGAACCGCTGCCGGTGCGCGGCGAAGTCCTGGTCGATGGTGTCCCGGGCGACCACCGAGTAGAAGTGCGCCGTGTGCCCGTCCGCCTTGGGGCGGAGCACCCGGCCCAGGCGCTGCGCCTCCTCCTGCCGGGAGCCGAAGGTGCCGGAGACCTGGATGGCGACGGTGGCCTCGGGCAGGTCGATGGAGAAGTTGGCGACCTTGGACACCACCAGCACGCTGATCTCGCCGTTGCGGAAGGCGTCGAACAGCTTCTCCCGCTGCGGGTTGGTGGTCTCGCCCTTGATCACCGGGGCGTCCAGCGCCTCGCCCAGCTCGTCCAGCTGGTCGATGTACTGGCCGATGACCAGCGTCGGGGTGCCCCGGTGCTTCTCCACCAGCGCCTGCGTGACCCGGCGCTTGGTGGCGGTGGTCGCGCAGAAGCGGTAGCGCTCCTCGGGCTCGGCCGTGGCGTAGGCGAGGCGCTCGCTGTCGGTGAGGGTGACCCGGACCTCGCAGCAGTCGGCGGGCGCGATGTAGCCCTGGGCCTCGATCTCCTTCCAGGGCGCGTCGAAGCGCTTGGGGCCGATCAGCGAGAAGACGTCGCCCTCGCGGCCGTCCTCGCGCACCAGGGTCGCGGTCAGCCCCAGCCGCCGCCGGGCCTGGAGGTCGGCGGTGAAGCGGAAGATCGGCGCGGGCAGCAGGTGCACCTCGTCGTAGACGACCAGGCCCCAGTCCCGGGAGTCGAACAGCTCCAGGTGCGCGTAGACGCCCTTCCGCTTGGTGGTCATCACCTGGTAGGTGGCGATGGTGACCGGGCGGATCTCCTTGCGGGTGCCGCTGTACTCGCCGATCTCGTCCTCGGTCAGCGAGGTGCGCTTGACCAGCTCGTGCTTCCACTGCCGGGCGGAGACGGTGTTGGTCACCAGGATCAGCGTGGTGGCCTTGGCGGTGGCCATCGCCGCCGCCCCGACCAGCGTCTTGCCCGCCCCGCAGGGCAGCACCACGACGCCCGAGCCGCCGTGCCAGAACCCCTCCACGGCCTGCTGCTGGTAGGGCCGCAGCTGCCAGCCGTCCTGCTCCAGCTCGATCGGGTGCGCCTCGCCGTCGACGTACCCGGCCAGGTCCTCGGCGGGCCAGCCGAGCTTCAGCAGCACCTGCTTGATCTGGCCGCGCTCGGAGGGGTGCACGGCGACGGTGTCCGGGTCGAGCCGCTGGCCCACCAGCGGGACGATCTTCTTGGACCGCAGCACCTCCTCCAGCACCGGCCGGTCCGTCGACGTCAGCACCAGCCCGTGCACCGGGTGCTTGGACAGCGTCAGCCGCCCGTAGCGGTCCATGGTGTCGGCGATGTCCACCAGCAGCGCGTGCGGCACGGGGTAGCGCGAGTACGTCACCAGCGCGTCCACCACCTGCTCGGCGTCGTGCCCGGCGGCCCGGGCGTTCCACAGGCCCAGCGGCGTCACCCGGTAGGTGTGCACGTGCTCGGGTGCGCGTTCCAGCTCCGCGAACGGCGCGATCGCCCGTCGGCAGTCGCCCGCCTTGGGGTGGCTGGTCTCCAGCAGGAGCGTCTTGTCGGATTGGACGATCAGCGGTCCATCGTTCACGTGCGGGTCCTCCGGAACGCCAGGCAAAGGGGGCAGACCCTCCAGTATCCCGCACCCGCGCGCCGTTCTCAGCGGCATGCCCGGATGCGGGACGAGGTGGGCTCGCGCCCCCGGCGGCGGACGGGCCTACCCGTTGCTGTTGTCGATGCTCCAGGCCCAGAGCGCGCCCTTGGCGATGCGCGTCATGAGCGCCTGGAAGTCCGACTTGACCCCCGCCGGGGTCTTGTCCTGCGGGAACAGCGGCGCGATGCGCTGCTGCCGCTCCGGCGAGAGCTCGGCCAGCAGCCGCTGCTTGTAGGCGTTGTAGACCCGCGCGATGTCACCGCGCACGCTCTCGCCCTCGCTGTTGCCGATCACGGGGGCGCCGCGCTTGCGGTCGTCGTTGGTGGCGGCGATGGAGGCGATGTCCATCAGGAAGCAGTCGAGCAGGTCCCGGACGTCCTGCTCGTGGGCGTTCGGCTGCTGGTCGTGGACGTCCCGCAGCAGCAGGTCGGCCATCTCCAGCGTGACGTCGCGGTAGACCGTGAAGCGCGGGGCGCCCGGGATCGCGCCGAGGACGTGGTCGGACTGCTTGGCGGTGGCCGAGTTCATCGAGGCGAACCCGTCCGGCTCCCGCTGCTCGCTCTCCAGGCCCGGCACCGGGAAGGGCATGCCCTTGAAGCCCTCCTCCTCCCCGGCCAGGCCCGGCTTGGCCTCCGCCAGCGGGTGGATGCCGAACTCGTGGCAGAGCATTCCGGCGATGTAGCCGATGTCGTACTGCTCGAAGTAGTAGGCGGCGAGCTTGACGTCGACCCCGTCGGCGCCCTTGTCGGTCACGTCGGCAGGGGTCTCCAGGGCGCGCTTCTCCAGGGTGATGTCGCACCTGCGCCCGTTGATGTACTGCGTGATGGCGCTGTGCGAGGTGAGCAACTGGAGGATGCGTTGGGCCTTGTCGCTGTACTGCGGGTACTTCATGGAGACGTTGGTGAAGGCGATCGAGCCGCTGGACAGCCGCGCCCGCTGGATCGTCGGCAGCGCGCGCTGCACCGGGCCCGCCCCGCCGCCCTCGGCCCGCTCCGCACGGCTCTCCTGCTGCGCCGGCTGCCGGACCGGACCGGACAGCGCCCGGGTGGCGTTGGCCTCCGCCTCGCGCTCGAACCGGTCCGAGGGGTCGGAGACGTTCAGGCCGTTGCCGTTGTCGGTGCCCGCCACCGGGCCCTGGCGCTGCTGGATGACGTGGGTGAGTTCGTGAGCGAGGGTGTGCTTGTCGGCTCCGCCGTCGCCGATGACGACGTGGTTGCCGGAGGTGTAGGCGCGGGCGCCGACCTCGGCGGCGGAGCGCTGCGCGGTGGTGCCGGTGTGCAGCCGGACGTCGGAGAAGTCCGCGCCGAGCCGGGCCTCCATGTCGGTGCGGGTGGCGTCGTCCAGCGGGCGGCCGCCGCCGCGCAGCACGTCGTGCACGGTGGAGCGCTGGACCGGGGGCCGGCCGGACGCCTGGGGCCCGCTCGGCTGGTGGCCGCATCCGGCGCCGTGCTGGTGCCGCTCCTGGGCCCCGGGCTGTCCGGCGCCGCGGAGCAGCTGGACGGTGGCGGCGTTGCCCGCGGCGCGTTGCAGCGCCAGGAGGTACTGCGGCGACAGGGCCGCGCCGCCGACCGCCGACGGGCCGCCGGCCGGGGTGCGGAGCGGGGTGCGTCCGGCGTACTCACTGCCGAGCCCGCTGCCGTGCGTCCGGACGGTGTCTTGCGCGCGCATGGAGGGGGTCTTTCTGCCGCCGGAACACAACCCTTCCTGACTATCGGACGGGGGGAGGGCGGCGCCAGGGGTGCAAGGGCAGTGTCAACTGCCTGAACGGGCACGTCCGGCCCGGCGTGCGTGGAATTTTACTGCGACAGAAAGGATGTGGCGGCTGGACTATCCTGACGGCATGAGTGCGCGGACAGTGGACTGGGGGGCGATGCGCGCCCGCCGGGGCGAGGCCGACGGCGCCGAGGGGCTGCGGGAGCGCAAGAAGCGGCTGATGCGGCGCCAGCTGTCCGACACGGCCACGGAGATGTTCGTGGAGCGCGGCTTCGACGCCGTGCGGGTGTCGGAGATCGCCGAGGCGTGTGGGGTCTCCGAGAAGACGGTGTTCAACTACTTCCCGACCAAGGAGTCGCTGGTCCTGGACCACCCCGACGCCACCATGGCCGCCCTGCGGACCGATCTGGCCAGGCCCGACCTGTCGCCGGTCGCGGCGGCGCTGGGCATCCTGGCCGAGGAGCTGGACGCCATGGCGTCCTGGCTGGAGGCGCAGGACGACCGCGCCCGGGCCGTCGCCGCCGTCCAGCGCTTCGGCGCGCTGATCCACAGCACCGCCTCGCTGCGCGCGCACCAGCGCGACATGACCGACCGGCTGGTCGCCGCCGCCGCCCAGGCCCTGGCCGAGCGGGCGGGCGTCGGCCCGGACGACCCGGAGCCGCAGATCGCCGCGACCGCGCTGCTGGGCCTGTGGCCGGTCCAGTTCCGCGCCCTGCGCGCCCACCTGGACGCCGCCCGCACCCCGGACCGGCTCCGCGAGGCGGTCACCGCGGATGTCCGCCGTGCCGCCCGCCTGCTCGACGCCGGCCTGTCCGGCTACGGCGCGGGCGCGGGCGCGGGCGCGGGTGTGGAGTCGGAGTCGGGGTCGGGCGCGGTGGCAGCGGGCTGATCCGCGGCGACCTGGGCGTCCAGGGCGGCGCAGAGCCAGGTGTCGTTGGCCCCGAGGGTCGGTACGCCGGGGCCGGTCAGTTCGGCGGCGAGCTGCCAGTAGCGGTGGATCCGGGGGTCGGCCGCGAGCCTGCGGCTGAGCCCGCGGCGGAAGTCGGGGGTGTCCGGGGAGCCGTGCGCCCCCGCGTAGGCGGCGACGAAGCAGTCCAGCGCCCCGCCCGGGCGCGGCGGGCGCTGCGCCACCAGCTCCGCCGAGGCCAGTTGGTGCGCCTCGCGCAGGCCGTCGTAGAGCACGGCCGGGCGAAAGCCCGGCCCGGCCCGGTGCGCCGCGGGCTGGCCCCGGTCGGTGCCCCGGCAGTCGCCGGAGACGAAGGCGTGCAGCCTGGCGAAGGCCAGGACCTGCGCCGGGGTCGGATCGTCCGGCGGCTGCGGAACTGCCTGGTCGACGATGGCGGCGACCAGCCGGGCCGGGAGCCGCGGCGGCAGCCAGCGCCGCCAGAAGCGGGCGAGCGCGGTGGTGTCGGGCGGGGTGGTGACGGATCCGATCAGCCGCAGCCGGTCGGCGCGCTCCTGCGGGGCGGAGTCCTGCAGCAGCCGCAGGGCGGCCTCGCGCCAGCGCAGGGCGGTCATCCTGGTGCCCAGCTCGCGCAGGTGTCCGGCGATGACGTCTTCCAGCGCGGCGTCCCGCTCCAGCAACTGCTCCAGCGCCCGGCCCACCTCGGGCACCGGCAGGTCCAGGGCGCGCAGCGAGCGGATCAGGCGCAGCCGGTCCAGCGCCTCCGGGCCGTAGCGGCGGTGGCCGCCGGCGCTGCGGGAGGCTTCGGGCAGCAGGCCGCTGTCCGAGTAGAAGCGGACGGTCTTGACGGTGACGCCCGCGTGTTCGGCGAGTTCGCCGATGCTCCACATGGCCTCGGTCGGCACGGCTTGAACCTCCCTCAGGGGGAGTTCCTACGGTACCGGCGACGGCGGGCGTCCGGTACGGCCGCCCGTGGGGACGCGAGCGTACGAGGAGGCGGTCATGGCGGCGTTGGTGCTGGTGTCGGAGGCCTACACCGGGGCGTGGGTGTGGGGCGGGGTGGCCGCGCGGCTGCGGGCGGCCGGGGCCGAGGCGTATCCGGCGGAGCTGACCGGGCTGGGGCCGGGCCGCGCCGAGCCCGCCGAGCCCGCCGGGGCGGCCGCCGGCCCGGAGGCCGGGGCGCGGATCGACCTGGAGACGCACGTGGAGGACCTGGTGCGGCTGATCGACGCGGTGCCCGCCGCCCAGGTGGTGCTGGTCGGCCACGGCTACGGCATCCACCCGGCGCTGGGCGCGGCCGACCGGCGCCCGGAGCGGATCGCCCGGATCGTCCACCTGGACGCGGGCATGCCCCGGGACGGCGACTCCGTCCTCGACCTGCTGCCGGACCAGGGCGTCCGCGACTGGTTGCGCGCCCGGGCCGCGACGTCCGGCGACGGCCTGCGCATCCCCGCGCCCTCGGCCGAGGAGTGGGCGCTGTGGGGCAGCACGGCCGGCGTCCCGGCGCAGGCGCTGGCGCTGCTGGCCGAGCGCGCCGCGCCGCAGCCGCTGGGCACCTTCGACCAGCCGCTGCGGCTGACCGGGGCGGCGGCCGGGGTGCCGACGAGCGGGGTGTTCTGCACCGCCAACGGCTCCAGCACCGAGCTGGTGCAGTCCCTGCTGGCGCTGGGGAACCCGCAGTTCCAGGCGCTGGCCGACCCCCGGGTGGGGTTCTTCGACATCGACACCGGCCACTGGCCGATGCTCTCCGCCCCGGACGAGCTGGCCGGGGTGCTGCTGCGGGCCGCGGCGGGCGAGGGGCGCCGGCTGGCCGCCGGGAGCGCCGGGCCGGCGGCGGACGCCCGGGCGTTCCTGCTGGAGGTGCCCGCGCGGGAGCGGGAGCGGGTGGGGCGGGTGGACCTCTACCCGCCGGACGCCGACGGTCCGCGTCCGGCGGTGGTGCTGGTGCACGGCGGCCCGGTGCCCGCCGACGGGCGGCCGACGCCGCGCGACTGGTCGGTCTTCGTCGGCTACGGCCGCTACCTGGCGGGCGAGGGCGTGCTGGCCGCGACCGTGGACCACCGGCTGCACGGCCTGGGCGACTTCGGGCGCGCCGAGGCGGACGTCGCCGCCGCGGTCGAGCTGGTGCGGGCCGATCCGCGGGTGGACCCGGACCGGGTGGCGCTGTGGTTCTTCTCCGGCGGCGCCCTGCTGTCGGCGGGGTGGCTGGCCGCGCCCCCGCCGTGGCTGCGCTGCCTGGCCGCGACCTACCCGCTGCTGGCGCCGCTGCCGAACTGGGGCTTCGTCGGCGACCGCTTCCGCCCGGCGGCGGCGCTGCGCACGGCGGGGCGGCTGCCGGTGGTGCTGACCCGGGTGGAGCGCGAGCGCCCGGAGATCGCGGCCACCCAGCAGGAGTTCCTGGCCGCCGCCGCCGAGACCGCCCGGGACGGCCGGGGCCCGGCCCTCGACCTGGTCGAGGTACCGGGCGCCCACCACGGCTTCGAGACGCTCGACCACACCGAGGAGGCACGAGAGGCCCTGCGCCACGCCGCCCGCACCGTCCTCACCCACCTCCACGCCTGACGGCCGGTCAGGCCGAGTAGCGCTTGAAGCCGGCGGTGTCGATGAGCCAGGGGCCGAAGGGAACGGTGTCGCCGAAGGCGTACTCGCTGATCCGGTCGTACCGGGGACCGTTGGAGCCGGGCAGGATGTCCTGGTAGGTGAAGACGACGCCCTTGCGCGGGTCCACCAGCAGGTACAGCGGGATGCCCATGGCCGGGTAGTCGGCGACCTTCTCGACGTAGTCGTTGTCCGGGTTGTTCTTCGACACCACCTCGACCACCGCGTGGATCTTTCCGGCGTCGACGGTTCCCTCGGAGTCGTCCAGGACGTGCAGCGGGACGACCACGGCGTCGGGTCGGCGCATCCGGCCGATGGACGGGTCCTCGATCTCCGTGCCGGACTGGGCGATGACGTCCGTGCCGGGGTGGGTGCGGGGGATCTGCTCCTCCAGCTGCCGCACGACGCGATAGGTGATCGCCTCGTGCCGACCCACCGGGCTCATCATGACGAAGGGCCCGGAGGCGCCGATCTCGACGCCCCAGAAGCCGTCGAGGTGGTCGGCCAGCGGCCACAGCTCCTGCGCGATGGCGCGCATGCGCGCGTACACCGCCGGATCGACAGGATCGGGCATGGCCTGCTCCTTCGTCGTGCGGGTGGCGGACCTGCCCGCCGCTCCACTGTCGAACCTATCGTGGCCTGCCGACAGCGGCGCCGGGACGGACTGCGGTCGGGGTCAGCCGGCGGTGGGGGGTGCGAGGTGCTGGGTGAGGTATTCCAGGCTCATCGGGATGAGGCGCTTGAAGTCGGAGGTGAGGTGGTCGGCGTGGGGGAGGACGTAGTAGGTGAGGTGGACCGAGGGCGAGGTCCTGGCGGCGTTGACGAACGCCTTGACCACGGACTGCTCGTAGGGCTCCGCGCCGCCCGCGGTGACCAGCATGGAGACGTCGGCGGTGGACCTGGCCACCATCAGCTGCGGGGTGTTGGCCTTCAGCTCCGCCGCGTGGCCGCGCCAGTAGAGCGAGTCGGGCAGGAAGTAGCCGTCGATCGGGACGGCCGCGCTGAAGGTCTGCGGGAACTGCAGGGCCAGCTTGGCGCTGCACAGGCCGCCGGTGGAGGCGCCCATCACGCCCCAGCCGTTGCGGCTGGTCAGGGTGCGGAAGTTGGCGCGGACGAAGTCGGGGACGTCCTCGCCCATCCAGGTGGCCATCTTCTGGTGGCCGGGTATGTCGCTGCAGTCCAGCAGCCGGGCGTCGTCGTCGTGGAAGTTCTGGATCGGCATGATCATGATGAAGGGGTGGGCCTTGCCCTGCTTGGCCAGGGCCACGTCCTCGGCCTGGATCGGCAGCTGCCGCTGGTCGGTCCAGGTGTTGTAGCCCGCACTGGAGCCGCCCGCGTACAGGGTCACCACCGGGAACCCGTCATGGGCGTACTTCGGATCGTCGTACTGCGGCGGCAGCCACACCCAGACCTTGCCCGCCACGCCCGACTTGGCGCCGTGCAGGGTGGTCACGTAGATCGGGCCGACGGACGTGTGCTCGGCGACGGTGAGCGCCGCCTTCGGGCCGGTCGGCAGCGAGACGGCGGTGCTGGACGGCGACGGCGTCGGCGGGGCCGGGGGCGCGGTGGCGGCGGTGCCGACGGGCGGGACGGCGGGGCCGGTCGCGCTGCTGTGCGCGGAGGAGCCGCAGGCCGCCAGGGGCAGCGCCAGCGCCAGCGCGAGGGCCGCGGTCAGGCCCGGCGCCAGCCGCCCGCGCCGCGCGGGGGCCGGGAGCGGTCCGGCGGCGTGCGGCCCGGCGGCCGGGGCCGGCTGCGGTGCGGCTGGTGCCGACGACGGGGCCGCGAGGCGGCGACGGGTGCGGTGCAGACGCATGGTGGAGCGCTCCGAGCTGGGTGGCTGGCGTGGACGTGACGGCGGTCACCCCGGCCGGTGGGGCGCGGCGTCCCTGACGGACGCGGCGGCCCCGGCGGGCGGTGCTCCCCGGGGCGTGCGGCCCACGGGGCGCGTGGTGACGCGGGCACCAGCAGGGACGCCGGGCCGCCCCCGGACGGTTGCACCTGCGCACAGGCCGGGCACAGGGGCTTCCTATGAATCCTCGGCCAACTCCGCCACCCCGGTGATCCGGTGCAGGCTGAACGTCCGCATCTCCTCGCGCAGCTGGTCGTAGGCGGTGACGAAACCGCCCGCCACCCGCACCGGCTCCACCACCTGCTGGCTGGCCGAGCCCTCCGCGTTCACATAGCCGATCCAGACCCGCTCGCCGGTCAGCACCGCCGTCTGCAACGCGGCCAGGGTCTCCGCCGCCGCCGTGCGCGGCAGCTCCGACGGGGGGTGCTCGGGCTCCCGGCGCACCGCCGTCGCCGCCCGGTCGCCCGCGCGGACCGCCTTCACCGCCGCGCCCAGCATCGCCTCCGAAACCGGCGGCGGACCGTCCGGCACCGGCGCGGGCGCGCTGCGCGGGGGCGTGCGCCTCGCGTCCGGACGCGAGATCAGCACGTCGCCGTCGGGCGACTCCGCCGCCGGGGCGTAGCCCATCGCCCGCAGCTGGGCCAGCACCGACCCCGGGTCGGCCTGCGCCGCCAGCACCGTCGGCGCCAGCCTGCGCAGCCGCAGCGAGGCCGCCCGGCGGTCCGCCAGCAGCTCGCTCAGCAGCGCGTCGTCGTCGCAGCGCAGGTACGCCGAGGCCGCGCCGACCCGCAGCCGGCCGTGCCGCCGGGCCACGTCGTCGATCAGGTAGCTCAGCGGCTGCGGCACCGGCGTCTGCGAGTGCCGCGCCAGGAAGGCGTGCAGCTCGTCGGCGCTGCGCCCGGCGTCCAGGGCCCGGCGCACCGACTCCGGGGTGAAGCGGTAGACGGTCGCGCCGCCCTTGGACTCGATGTCGGCGGCGACGGCCAGGGTCTGCGCCAGCGGGGTGTGCAGCGGGCCGGGCGCGATGGCGGTCAGATCGGGTTGCAGGATGACGTGGTCCAGCGGCTCGGGCAGCAGCGGCGCCAGCGCGGCCACCACCCGTTCGTCGGCCGCGCGTTCGGCGGCCGGATCGCCGCCCGCCGGTACCGCGTCCAGCAGCAGCGCCGCGTAGGAGGCCGCCGCGCCGCGCCCGGTCAGGCCCAGCTGCTCGGCCTCGGTGAGGGTCCAGCCGACCAGCCGGTCCCGGGTCGCGCCGCCGCGCAGCGGGCTCTGCCACTGGATCCGGGCCAGCAGCGAGGCCCGGTCGGCGGCCGAACCGGGGGCCAGCTCGGCCAGCCGCAGCAGGACGGCCCGGCGCACCTCGGGCGCGATGGCCCGGTCCAGGCCTTCGCCGAGGGCCGACAGCACCTTGTCCTTGGCGTCCTTGGTGCCCGCGAGCGCGGCCACCCGGGTGCCGGCCAGCCAGCTGCCGACCAGCAGCAGCCAGCGTTCCGCGACCCGCCGGCGCAGCCACTCGTCGTACAGCGGGGTGGGCATCCAGCGGTCGGTCCAGGCGTCGGCGGCGGTCCTGGTCTGGGACGCCTCGGCCCGCGCGCCCTGGGCCTCGCCGCTGGCCAGCAGCCCGGCGCCGAAGGCCAGCTCCAGCCAGAACGCGGTCTCCGGCTCCGGCAGGTCCAGCGCGGTCGCGGTGCGGCGCAGCTCGCGGACGCCGAGGCCGCCGGTGCGCAGCACCGCCGGGGCGTCGGTGCTCCACAGGTCCAGCGCCTCCTCGACGGTGCGGACGGCGGTGAACGCCCGCGCCGCCGCCGCCCGGTCGGTCTGCGCCGGGTCGTGGACGGCGACCGCTTCCACCGCCGGCGGCCTGGCCTCGACGTGCTGGTGCGCCCGCCCGCCGCGCAGGTGCAGCGCCACCTCGCGGGGCAGCACCACGTTCTCCGGCCCGGCCGGGAGCAGAACGCCGCGCGCCTGCAGCCACTCGACCGGGGTGCGGGCCTCGGCGGCGCGGACGGCCCGGGGCTGGGCGCCGCCGTACGGCGGCCCCCACATCAGCCGCCGCAGCACGTCCTTGACGCCGGGGACGGCTCCGGCCAGCAGCGCCTCGGCGCGGGCGTGGTCGGCCCACAGGGCAGTGAGCGCGGCGACCGCGCTGACCGGGTCGTGGGTGGCCGGGAGCCCGGCGTCGGCCAGCATGTCCTGCAGCCGCCCGGGGGAGAGCCCGGCGGACGCCTCGGCGAAGGTCGGCCCGAGGCCGGTCGGCCCGGGGGTGCCACCGGCGGGCGCGAGCACGTCGCGGACGGTGCGGACCAGCCGCAGGCCCTGGTCCGGGCCCCAGACCAGGGCCTGGGTGCGCAGCGCGGCCAGCGCGGCGTCCGGATCGGCGCCGCCGAGGAGGCCGACCAGGGTCGCCCGGGGGCAGTCGTCCGGGGCGACGGCCAGGGCCTCGGCGGTCTGCAGGGTGAAGCGGTCGAGCCGCTCCAGGGCGCGGACCACCGACGCCTTGGTGGAGAGCCGGGTCGACAGCTGGGTCAGGTCGCCGGGCACCGGGTGCAGCAGGTCCGGCCGGGAGCGGAGCAGCGCGGTCAGGCCGTCGTCCGGCCGGGCGCGCAGCTCCTCCGCGAGGGTGCGCGGCGCGGCGGTGCTGCCGGACTTACCGTTTCTTCGGCTGCTCATCCGATCCAGGCTAGCCGCTCGCGGTGGCGGGGGGCACAGCCCGCGGGACCGGGCCCGCGCCGCGGGCGGCCGACGGCGGGTCGGCGGGGGTCGGCGGCGGGGCCCGGCGGCGCGGGTCGGGACGCGCGGGCCGGGACGCGCGGGCCGGGGCGCGGCCGGGGCGGTGGCGGGCCGCTGCCGGGGCGGGGGCGCGTTCGGGTGCGGCGGGCGTAGCCGCGGGGATCTCCGGGTACGCACGCTGACAACCAGCAGGCCGCCCTAAGCTTCTGGGAGCTTCCGGGGTTCCTCGGCAGCCGGGCGCCGGAGGGGGAGGGCAGTCGTCGTATGGGTATCGAGAGCGACCAGATCGTCTACGACTACCTGAGCCGGGTCGGCGACCTGGCCCAGGCCACCTCGCTGACCGCGGCCGAGCGGGCGCGGCTGGTCACCGGGCTGCGGCAGGCCATCGACGGGCAGCGCGGGAGCGCCCCGGCCGGGTCGCAGCGGACCGAGCAGGCGGCGGTGCGCCGGATCCTGTCGGACATCGGCACGCCCGCCGACGTCGTCCGGCAGGCGGTGCACGGCGGCGTGCCGCAGGCGGCGGACGACGCGGGCGCCCCGCCCGGCGGCGGGTCGGCTGCCGGGGTGCCCGCGTCGATGGAGGCCGTCGGGCTGGCGAAGCGCGGCGGGCGGCTGTGGGGCCGCACCGAGGGGCCCTCGGTGCCGGTGCCGGGCGGCTCCTCCGGGGCCGGACCGGGCGGAGCGGACGCCGGCTCCGGGCCGGACGACTGGTGGCGGACGGCGCACGAGGAGCCGGCCGGACGCCCCGTCAGCGAGTCCATCGCCGCCTCCAGCGGTGAGCTGCCCGGCTGGCGGGCGGTCTACGAGCCCGACTTTCTCGACCCGGGCGCGGACGAGCGGGCGGCGCGCATCCCCGCGCAGCGGCAGTACCCCGGCGGGACCGTCGCCGACGAGCAGGCCGCGCAGGCGGCGGAGGCCGAGGAGCGGGAGGAGCCCGAGGAGCCGGGCCCGGCCGGGACCGGGCAGGCCGTGCCGGGCCCGGCGGTGCTGTCCGCGCGCCGGTTGCTCCGGCTGCGGCGGTCCGCGCCGCCGGTCGTCCCGCAGGCCGCACCGCCGGTGCTGGTGCAGGCGGTGCCGCGCGGGCCGCTGCCGCTGGTGGAGAGCCTGGCCGTGCTGGTGCTGCTCGCCGCGACCGCGCTGGGCCTGTGGTACGTCGCCGTCTTCGGCTGGTTCCTCGCCTACACCTCCCGGCGGCTGGGCCAACGCATCGGCCGCACGGCCGGGTTGTGGCTGCCGCTGGCGCTCGCGGCGGTCTTCGGCTTCAACCTGTACTCGCAGGCGCACGGGCGGCCGGGGCACCCGGAGACTCATGCCGCGTTCACCGCCGCGCTGCACACGGCCGTCGCGCTGTGGCTGCGGCTGGCCTCGGGCGTCTCCGCGGCCTTCCTCGCCTGGCAGATCAACCGCCGCCGCTAGCAACGGGTTCGGCCGTCGCGGGGCCGGTCGCGGTGGTGATGCGGACGGTGGTGCGGCGGGTCAGCACGCCGTCCACGTACAGCCGTTCGACCACGGCGAAGGCGGCCCGGCGGGCCTCCTCGCGGCGGTCGGCCGGGATGCGCTCCAGGGCGGCGCGGCGGCCGGAGGCCCAGGCCGAGGCCCACCACTGGTCGGCGTCGATCCGGGCCACGTGCTCGCCCTCGACCGTGGCGACCTCGGTGAAGCCTGCCGCGGCGAGGGTGCCGGTGATGCCGTCGACGGTGTCGAACCGGCCGTTTCCGCCCTTGACCGTGGTCGGTGCGCCTGCCGGGGGCGGGTCCTGGAAGGCCAGGGCGGCGTCCAGGGCCTCGGCCCAGCCGGGCTCGGCCGGGCCGAAGGTGCTCATGGCGAACCGCCCGCCGGGCACCAGCACCCGGCGTACGGCGGCGAGGGCGGCGTCCGGGTCCGGTGTGATGAACATCATCAGCCCGGCCAGCACCGCCTCGAAGGAGTGCGCGGGGAAGCCCGGGTCCTCGGCGTCGCCGACCCGGACCGCGACATTGCGCAGTCCGCGCCGGGCCGCCTCGTCGGCGGTGGCGTGGACCATGGCGGGGGAGAGGTCGATCCCGGCCGCGTAGCCGTCCGGGCCGACGGCCTCGGCCGCCGCGAACAGCACCGCACCCCGGCCGCAGCCGAGGTCCAGCACCCGGTCGCCGCGGCGCAGCCCGGCGGCGGCCGCCAGCCGGGTGCCGAGGGTGGTGAAGAAGCCGCCGCTGCCCGTGCCGTACTCGTGGGCGACCAGGTCGAACCCCTGGGCGATGGCCGCCTTGCGGCCGCTCCTCGCCCACGGCGCGGGGGTGGCCGCTGCTGTCTGCGCTGCCTGCTCTGCTGTGGTCGGCATCCTGCCATGGTGACCACGGGTGACGTACGTCACAAGTGCTGTGACAGGGCGAATCCGGACCGTGTGCATGCGCACCGCCCGGCCGACGGCGGCTCCGGACGATGGCATATAGGTGATATATCCCGATTGTCCGGCCCTCTAGAGTGGCCGACATGAAGGAAACCGCGCACTTCACCGTCGGCTTCGACCTCGACATGACCCTGATCGACTCGCGTCCGGGCATCAAGACCGCCTACGACCTGCTGGCCGCCGAGACGGGCGTGTCCATCGACTCGGACCTGGTGGTCAGCCGGCTCGGGCCGCCGGTCGAGCTGGAGATGGCCAACTGGTTCCCGGCCGACGCGGTCCAGGCGGCGTCCGACCGGTACCGCGCCATCTACGCCGAGCACGCGGTCGCCGGCTGCACCGCCCTGCCCGGCGCGTACGAGGCGCTGGCGGCGGTCCGCGCCCACGGCGGCCGGTCGGTGGTGGTCACCGGCAAGTACGCGCCCAACGCCCGGCTCAACCTGGACGCGCTGGAGCTGGAGGTCGAGGCGCTGCACGGGACCGTCTTCGGCCCGGACAAGGGCCTGCGGCTGCGGGAGGAGGGGGCCGCGATCTACGTCGGCGACCACCTCGGCGACATCCAGGGCGCCCAGGCCGCCTCGGCCGTGGCCGTCGGCGTCGCCACCGGCCCGTACGACGCCGCGGCGCTGGACGCGGCCGGGGCCGACATCGTCCTGGCCGACCTCACCGCCTTCCCCGCCTGGCTGGCCGACCACCTGCGGCAGACCGCCTGACCGGGCCGACCGCCTGTACCGGCCCGACCGCCTGACCGGGCCGAGCCGAGCGGCCCGAACCGGCCGACCCGGGCGGCGGTGGCGGCTAGCTCGCCTGGCCGGTGCGGACCGGGCCCCGGCGCTGGCTCCGCGCCGACTTCAGCAGCCCGACCAGCGCGACGGCGAAGCCCAGCGGCATGACCATGCAGACGAAGTAGGCCGGCGTCGGCAGCCTGGTCAGGTGCAGGAACAGCGGCGCCACCGTGACGACGGTGGCCACGGCGCCGATCAGGAAGAGGATCGCGCCGACCCGGACCAGGGCGTCGCCGGGCTGGGGAGTTTCGGTAGTCACAGCACCACGATACGTCCGCCGCACCGCCGTTCCCGCCCGGTCCGCCCCGTTCGAGGGTTACGCCGTCACGTGGCACGGGTATGCACGTCACACACGGGGACGGCACCACTACACGGCGGCGCCTGCCCCCACCGCAGACCGATCGGGGGTGCACCATGACAGCGGCGAGACGGCTCCGGCGCACCGCTCATCCCGGCGCCCCCTCGGAGCCGGGGCTCCCTCCGGGGGAAATCGTTCGATCACCCCGCTGCCGGCCTGGGACAATGGCCCGGCTGTGAACCACCTGACGCCCCGCTGAGGCGGCCGTCCGGCGAGGCGCAGCGCCCCCGCAGTCCCGCAGTGCCCGCAGTCCCGTACGTCCCCGCTCCTCCTTTTCCGCTCTCCCCGACTCACCAGCGACGAGGTCCCCGATGCCCACGGGCAAGGTCAAGTGGTTCAACGCCGAGAAGGGCTTCGGCTTCCTCTCCCGCGACGACGGCGGCGACGTCTTCGTGCACTCCAAGGCGCTGCCGAGCGGCGTCGAGGCGCTCAAGCCCGGTCAGCGGGTGGAGTTCGGCGTGGTCGCCGGGCACCGGGGCGACCAGGCGCTGTCCGTGACGCTGCTGGAGGACGCCCCCTCGCTGGCCGCCGCCAACCGCCGCAAGCCGGACGAGCTGGCCCCCATCGTCCAGGACCTCACCACCACGCTGGAGAAGATCCTGCCGGGCCTGCAGCACGGCCGGTACCCGGAGAAGCAGCAGGGACACCAGCTCGCCACGGTGCTGCGCGCGGTCGCCGACCAGCTGGACGTCTGACGCCGCCGGGCGTCCGACCAGGCCGGGCGTCCGACCAGGCCGGGCGACCGCCCCCGGTCACAGCCGTGCGGCCCCCGGCGCCTCGAGCGCCGCCGGGGCCGCACGCGGCCGTCGGGCCGGTCAGCCCGCCGCCGCGCCCGGGAAGTCCAGCGCCCCCGGCGCCGTCGCGGGCACCAGGCCCGCCGCCGCCGCGCGGTCCAGCAGCCCGTGGACGGCCGCATAGCCGTCCGGGCCGAGATCGGCCGTGAAGTCGTTCACATACAGCGCGATGTGCTGGTCGGCGACGGCCGGGTCCATCTCCTGGGCGTGGGCCAGCACGTACTCCCTGCTGTCCGCCGGGTGCGCCCAGGCGTGGGCGACGCTGGCGCGGATCGCCTCGGCCAGCCCGCGCAGCCGCTCCGGGCCGAGCGAGCGCCGGGCGATGATCGCCCCCAGCGGGATCGGCAGGCCGGTCGCCGCCTCCCACGCCTCGCCCATGTCGGCCAGCGACCGCAGCCCGTACTGCTGGTAGGTGAAGCGGGCCTCGTGGATGACCAGCCCGGCGTCGACCTTGCCGTCCCGGACGGCGGGCATGATCTCGTGGAACGGCAGCACCACGATCTCGCCCAGCCCGCCGGGCACCGCCTGCGCCGCCCACAGCCGGAACAGCAGGTAGGCGGTGCTGCGCTCGCTGGGCACGGCGACGGTCTTCCCGGCCAGCGCGGCGGGGTCGGCCGGGGCGTCCGGGCCGGTGAGGACCAGCGGGCCGCAGCCGCGCCCCAGCGCGCCACCGCAGGGCAGCAGCGCGTACTCGTCCAGGACGTACGGCAGCGCCGCGTACGAGATCTTCAGCACGTCCAGCTCGCCGCGCTCGGCCAGGCCGTTGGTGACGTCGATGTCGGCGAAGGTCACCTCGGGCGCGAGGTCGCCGGGGACCAGGCCGTGGGCCCAGGCGTGGAAGACGAAGGTGTCATTGGGGCAGGGCGAGTAGGCCGTGCTGAGGCGGGTCGTCATGCGGTCCCTCCCGGAGGTGCGTCGTGGGACGGTGCGGTCTGCGGGCCCCCGCGCGGGTGCGCCTGGGACGGCTGTGCCTGCTGGGACAGGTCCGGGTACGGCAGGTTCCGGTACGGCAGGTCCCGGTACGGCAGGTCCCGGTACGGCAGTGCGGCGAAGGCCCGTTCCAGGGTGGCGAAGGCGTCGCCGATGCGCCACGCCGCCCGGTCGCGCGGGCCGACCGCGTTGGAGACGGCGCGCAGCTCCAGCACCGGGGTGCCGTGCGCGGCGGCGGCCTCGGCGACGCCGAAGCCCTCCATCGCCTCGCCGACCGCGCCGGGGTGCCCGGCCGTCAGCTCGGCGGCGCGTTCCGCGCTGCCGGTCACGGTGGAGACGGTGAGCACCGCCCCGACCGCCGTGGGCAGGCCCGCCGCGCGCAGGGCCCGGGCGACCGCCCCGGCGTGCGCCGTCTCGTGGCGGACCCGGCCGAAGCCCAGCTCGGTGACGCTGGCGAAGCCGTCCGGGGTCTGGGCGCCCAGGTCGGCGGCGACGATCGCGTCCGCGACCACCGCGCAGCCCAGCGGAGCGGCCGGGGCGAAGCCCCCGCAGATCCCGGCGGAGACGACCAGCGCGTAGCCGTCCACGGCCAGGGCGGTCGCCGTACCGGCCGCCGCCGCTGCCGGGCCGACCCCGGCGGCGAGCACGTCCACCGGGCCGTGCCGGTGCAGCAGGTGGCCGCCGGGCAGCCGGGCCTGCGTCGGCTCGGCGTCCGGCAGCGCCGCCCCGACGCCACGAAGCACCGCCGCCGCTTCGGGAGCGACGGCGGTGACGACGAGCAGTCGGGGTGCGGCCGAGGTCACCGGGTCAGGAGCCCTTGACCTTCAGCTGGAACAGCCACTCGCCGTAGACCGGGGCGTTGGGCGAGGTCGACGAGCGCTGGCCCTCGATGATCAGCACCGGGCCGTTGTCGGCCAGCGAGGCCGCGCCGGTGCTCTGCGAGGTCGAGGTCAGCACCGGCGTCACCGACAGCGGACCGGCGTACGCGTGCTTGGTCACCGGGACCAGCTGGCCGTTCTGGCCGCCGGCGGTCCAGCCCTTGTTGGCCGCGAGCTGGTCCAGGTTGATCGAGAACGTGCTGTTGGTGTTGGCGATCGTGATCGTCTTCAGCGCGCTCGGGCTCGACAGCTGCTTCTGCACGAGGGCCGTGCAGGCGGCCTGCTGCTTGGCGGTCAGCGGCTTGCCGGCGTTGTAGCAGAGCGGCTTGAACTGGGTCCACGTCGAACCGGTCAGCACAGCGGCGTTGGGCACGGGCTTGCCCTTGCTGTTGGCGACAGCGACGGAGGCACCGACGGTGGCGACGCCCACGACGGCGACGGCTCCGAGGGCGAGGACAGCGCGGTTGATACTCATGGTGCTGAGGCTACCTGTCGTCGGCGATCAAGCCACGTCGGGGGCGGCCGCGACCCGCCGCCCGGGGCGCGGCAGCCGGATCAGGCCCCGCGTCGTCAGCAGCAGCGACAGTGCCAGGATCCCCGCCGCCACGCCCGCCCCGATCTGGCCGACCAGCGGCAGCACGATCCCGATCCCGCCGCCGATCACCCAGGTGAGCTGCATCAACGTCTCCGAACGGGCGAAAGCCGAGGTCCGGACGCGTTCCGGGACGTCCCGCTGGATCAGCGAGTCCAGGGCCACCTTGCCCAGCGACTGGGTCACCCCGGCGACCCCGGCGAGCAGGGTGATGGTCAGTACGCCGTACGCGAGGGCCGCCGCGAGGGCCGAGGCGGTCGCCACGGCCAGCAGGAATGTGATGAGCATCTCAGGTCCCCGGGCCGCCCGCAGCCAGGAGCCGAGCGCCGTCCCCAGGGTGTTGCCCAGCCCGAGCGCGCCCACCACCAGCCCCAGCGCGACCGTGGACTTGAGCCCGCCGACCGGGTGCTCCCGCAGCAGGAACGCCAGGAAGAAGGTCAGGAACCCGGACAGACCGCGCAGCGTGCCCTCGGCCCCCAGCGCCAGCACCACGGACGGCCCGACCGAGCGCAGCCGCAGCTTCGGCTCACCGGGCCCGGCGGCGGCGTCGCCGCCCGATCCGCGCTCGTCCCCGGCCGCTCCGGTTGCCCCGGTTGCCCCGCCCGCCCCGGCTTGCCCGGCTTTCCCGAACGCGACCGCTTCGGCTGCCCGCGCGCGGGCGTCCGTGTCGGCCTGGGTGGCGTGCAGCAGCGCGCGCTGCTCGTCCTTGGCCACGTCCACCTTGTGCGGCAGGTGGAACGCCAGCACCGCCCCGGCCAGGTACACCAGGAAGGCCCCGCGCAGCGGCCACTCCGGGCCGATCAGGTGCAGCGCGCCGCCGATCCCGCCCGCGACGGCGGTGGCGATCAGCCCGGCCAGCGTCACCCGGGAGTTGGCCTTCACCAGCGTCACCCGCCGGGGCAGCAGCCGGGGCACCACCACGCTGCGCACCACCCCGTACGCCTTGGAGGCCACCAGCACCCCCAGCGCCTCCGGGTAGATGGTGAGCGCTCCGCCGGTGACCGAGCTGGTCATCATCCACGCGATCGCGGCCCGGGCCAGCATCGACATCGCCATGGCGCTGCGCCGCCCACTGGGCAGCCGGTCCAGCAGCGGGCCGATGACCGGGGCCAGCAGCACGAACGGCGCCATGGTGATCAGCAGGTACAGCGCGACCCGGCCCCGGGCCTCGCCGGTCG
Source organism: Streptacidiphilus sp. PB12-B1b (assembly GCF_014084125.1). Lineage (NCBI taxonomy): Bacteria > Bacillati > Actinomycetota > Actinomycetes > Kitasatosporales > Streptomycetaceae > Streptacidiphilus > Streptacidiphilus sp. PB12-B1b. The sequence goes on from NZ_CP048405.1 coordinate 721,592, forward strand.
GCACCGAGAAGAAGATGGTGGACGCCAGCGCCACCGTCACCATCATGTCGCCCGCGGAGTTCACCGCGTGCAGCTCGATCAGCTTGGCCAGCCCGGACTCGCCCGCGCCCTCGGCCGAGGTGGCCCGGCGGATCCGCCGCCCGGTCGCCCCCACCGCCTGGCCGGTGCCGGCGGCGGTCGCTGACGCGCCCCGGTGCAGGCTGCGCAGCAGCCGGGCGCGGCGCGAGCGCGACCTGGCCGGGGTGAACGGCGGCAGCGCGCCGCCCCCGCCCTCGCCCCCCGGATCGGCAACGGTCGCCCGCCCCTCTCCTCCCGCCGGTCCGGACGGGGAGGGGCTGTCCGTGCCGCCGGCGGCGTCCTCCGGCGGCCCTGCGTCGGCCACCCTCCCATCCTGCCTGATCGGACGCCCCGTCACGCGCGTTTTCGGCACCCGAATCGGCTCGTGGCCGGTCCGGTGACCACGCGCCACGGGAAAGAGGTACTGTCCGGCGTGGCGGGCCAACCGGTAGCGTGCCCTGTGTCTGCTGGTCGGTCGCGCCCCGTTCGTCCCGCAGAATGGACGGTCAAACACCATCCGGCAGGCATCCCGCGCCATGCCACTGGGAGCCGGTGGCAATCCGGGACCAAGTCTTGGGAGAGAATCGATCCTGTGATGAGTGCTGCGACGACGCGAAGCCGTACCCCCGACCGGCTGTGTGCCGAGGCCGTCGAATTTGCCAGGGCCGCCGCCGTTGAGGCTGCCGGCGAGGCGGCTGTCGGCGAGCACCTGGGCACGGACGCTGAGGGTGAGCGGGTCGTCACGCACTTCTTTGCGACCCGCGAGTGGGCGTACCGGGGCTGGCGCTGGGCCGTGACCGTGACCCGCGCCTCGCGGAGCAAGCTGGTGACGCTGGACGAGACCGTCCTGCTCCCGGGCCCGGACGCGATGGTCGCGCCGCAGTGGGTGCCCTGGAGCGAGCGGCTGCGCCCCGGCGACATGGGCCCCGGCGACCTGCTGCCGACCGACGAGGACGACCTGCGGCTGGAGCCCGGCTGGAGCGGTGCGGACGAGCCCGCCCCCAATTCGGCGCTGGTCGCCGACGCCGAGGCCCTGGTGGGGGGCGTCGCGGCAGCCGAGGAGGCCGCTGAGGCGGCTGAGGCCGGAGCCGCAGGCTCTCGAGTCGCCGAAGCTGGAGCCGCCGGGACCGGTGCGGACGGCGAGCCGCTGGCCGCGCCGACCTCCCGGGGGGCCATCGCCGCTGTCGCCGAGGAGCTCGGCCTCGGCCGGGCCCGCGTGCTCTCCCGGCTGGGCCTGCACCTGGCGGCCGACCGCTGGGAGAAGGACTTCGGTGCGCACACCCCGATGGCGCAGGCGGCCCCCGCCCACTGCTCCTCCTGCGGCTTCCTGGTGCCGATCGCCGGAACCCTCAGCCAGAGCTTCGGCATCTGCGCCAACGAGTTCGGCCCGGCCGACGGACGCGTGGTCGCCCTCGACTACGGCTGCGGCGGCCACTCCGAGGCGGCCGTGGTGCCTGCCCCGCAGCAGCCCGCTCCGCCGGTCCTGGACGAGTTCACCGTCGAGCCGATGCCGCTGCACCCGGACCCCGACAGCGGCTCGGTCACCGAGACCGACCCGGCCGAGGAACTCGGCCACAGCTGACCACAGGTGCCATGTGACCGACCGTCAGCTGACGGTCGGTCACATGGTGATGAACAGTCAGCACCCTTGACCGGCAGGCGCGTTCACTCGCCGATGTCCTCGAACCACAGCTCCGGCCGGTCCGCGATGAACTCCCGCATCAGCGCCGTGCACTCCGGGTCGTTCAGGACGACGACCTCCACGCCGTGCTGCGCCAGCCACTCGTGCCCGCCGTGGAAGGTCTCCGCCTCGCCCACCACCACCCGGCCGATGCCGAACTGCCGGACCAGGCCCGAGCAGTACCAGCACGGCGACAGCGTCGTCACCATGGTCGTCCGGGCGTAGCCGCGCAGCCGCCCGGCGGCCCGGAACGCCGCCGTCTCGGCGTGCATGGACGGGTCGTCGTCCTGCACCCGGCGGTTGTGCCCGCGCCCCAGCAGTTCGCCCTCCGGGCCGAACAGCGCCGCCCCGATCGGGATGCCGCCCTCCGCCAGCCCGAGCCTGGCCTCCTCGACGGCAGTCCCCAAGAGTTTCGCAAAGTCGGTCATGCCACCCACTTTCCCCGCCCGGAAACACCGGGGCAACGTGCGGAAAGTACGCTCCAGCCGTCCCACCCCCCGACACCCCGTCCCCCCGGCGGTCCCCACCCCGGCCGTCCGCGCCCCACCCGGCCGACCCAGCTCCGCTCCGCCCCCGCCTCGCCGGGGCCCGCGTCCCGCCCCGCCAACCCCCACCCGGCCGTCCGCGTCCTGCTCCGCCCGCTCCGCCTGCTCCGCCCGCCCCGCTCCGCCGACCCCGCTCCGCCCCGGCCTCGCCGGGCCCGCGTCCCGCTACCGCCACCGCCGTCCCCGCCCCGGGAGCCCCCGCCATGGCCGCACTCACCCTCCGCGAGATCCTCTCCTTCGACGTCCTCGGCGCCGCCGCGCCCGAGATCCTCTGCGGCGAACAGGAGCTGGACCGGCCCGTGCGCTGGGTGCACTCCAGCGAGATCTACGAGATAGGACCGCTGCTCTCCGGCGGCGAGCTGCTGCTCACCACCGGCCTCGGCCTGGCCGGCGCGGACGCCGGGGCCCGCCGCCACTACGTCCGCGAGCTGGCCGAGCGCGGCGTCGCCGGGGTCGCCGTCGAGCTGGGCCGCTCGCTCACCGAGATGCCGTACGAACTGCTGGACGAGAGCCGCCGCCGGGGCCTGCCGCTGGTGGCGCTGCGCGCGGTCGTCCCGTTCATCCGGATCGCCGAGGCCGCCAACACCGCCATCGTCACCCAGTCGCTGACCGACCGGCCCTACCCCGCCGCCGACCGCGACGGCCGCGCCGCCGCGCTCCTCGCCGATCTGGCCGAAGGCACCGCCCGCAGCCAGCCGGAGGTGCTGGCCCGGGCGCGCGCCCTGGACTTCCGGCCCGACCGCACCCACCGGCTGCTCGGCGTCGCCGCGACCGGCACCGGCGCGGACGCCGCCCTCGACCGCGCCGCCCTCGCCCTGGACGCCGAGCTGCTGCGCGCGCCGGTCACGGGCGGCCTCGCCGCGCTGCTCGCCGTCCCGGCCGGGGCGCAGGACGCCGTCCGGGCCGCCCAGGCGGCGCTGACCGCCGGCCCGCCCGCCGGATACACGCTGGCACTGGGCCCGGCCTGCCCCGCCGACGCGGCCTGGAGCCGCTGGGGCGAGTCGCTGCGCGAGGCCAGGACCGCCCTCGGCCTGGCCCTGACCGTCCCCCCGGCCGAACCCGCCCCCCGCAGCGGCGCCCTGGTCACCTCCTCCCGCGCGCTGGCGCTGGAACGCCAACTGACCGGCGACGGCCTCACCCCCGCCTCCCGCGACCGGCTCGCCCACCTGGTCAGCCGGGCCCTGGGCCCGCTGCTGGAGTGGGAGGCCGCCCACCCCAGCGACCTGGTCCGCACCCTGGAGGTCCACCTCCGCAACGGCTGCAGCCCCACCCGCACCGCCGCCCTGCTCCACGTCGGCCGCCAGTCCCTCTACCAGCGCCTGGACCGCATCGAATCCCTCCTCGGCCTCCCCGTCACCGCCCCCGACTCCCACACCGAACTCCTCCTCGCCACCTGCGCCCACCGCCTCCTCCGCGCCCAACCCTGACCACCTCAGCGCACAGCGCATCGAGCCGTTCAAGCGGGCGGCGGCGTCACCGTCGGTTGGCCGCCGGGGAGTTCAGGCGGTGGCCGGTTCGGTGGCGGGTTCGGTGGCGGGGGTGGGGGTGGTGCGTAGGGCGGGGAGGAGGCGGAGGGACAGGTAGAGGAGGGCGGCGAGGACGAAGCCGGTTTCGAAGGCGATGTCGCCGATGGCGGGGACGTGCTTGGCGACCAGGCCGACGTACTCGGTCTGGTTGGAGAAGAGCCAGACGCCGAGGGCGGTGCCCAGCGCCATGGCGATGGGGGCGGACCAGTTGCGGTGCGCGGTGGACTGGAGCAGCGCGGCGATCGAGCTGTCGGACTCCTTGCGGCGCAGGTAGCGGTCGACGAACGTGACGGCCAGCCAGGGGCCGATCCAGTAGGTGATGACCAGCAGGAAGTTGTTGTACTTGGTGGCGGAGTCGCTCAGCCCGGACCAGGCCAGGGCGGTGCCGAGGACGCCGAACGCCACCGAGACCCAGGAGCGGCGCAGGAACGCGGGCAGCTTGATGCCGGTGGCCAGGAAGGACAGCGAGCCGGAGTAGATGTTCAGCGCGTTGGCGGCGATGCCGCCGACGGCGATCGCCAGCAGGGTGAGATCGGCCAGCCAGGTGGGCAGGGCGTAGGTGAACGCGGCGGTGGGGGAGAGGGTTGCGGCGACCTTGGCCGGGATCAGCACGGTCGCCGAGGCCGCGCCGACGATCTCCAGCAGCACGCAGGAGAGCAGCACGCCGAGGCCCGGCCACAGCGCCACCGCCCACCTGGGCGCGGTGCGCGGCAGGTAGCGGGTGTAGTCGGAGCCGTACGGGGTCCAGCCGGCGGCGTAGCCGAAGGTCGCGCCGACGGTGAGCAGGAAGGCGCCGGGGAAGGCGTGGGAGCCGTCGGCCGCGCCGATGTGGGACTTGCTGAGGATGACCCCGGCGGCGACCAGGAACACCAGCGTCAGCGCCGGGAAGGCGTACCGCTCGGCGCTCTGGATGAAGTTGTGGCCCAGGTAGGCCAGCGTGACCTGGAGGATCACCACGATGAACAGGCACAGCAGCAGCGGCCAGCCGAGCAGCGTGTTCAGCGCGTACGCGGCGCTGACGCTGTTGACCGCGAACCAGCCGATGCCTGCGGTGACCGCGTTCAGCACGGACGGCAGCATGTTGCCGACGAAGCCGAAGGCGGAGCGCCCGGCGACCATCTGCGGCACGCCGAAGCGCGGCCCGCTGAGCCCGAGGAAGGCGTGGGCCACGGCGCCGAGGGCGGTGCCGAGGACGATGGCCAGGACGGCGGACCAGAAGCCGAGGCCGAAGACGCCGACGGCGAGCACGCCCACGAAGACGGTGGCGAACTCCATGTTGGGGGAGGTCCAGGTCCACAGCAGGCTGAGCGGCCGGCCGTGCCGGGCCTCGTCGGGGACGGGTTCGGCGCCGGTGGGTTCGACGGCGAGGACGTGGTCGCCGTACGCGGAGATCTCGGTGGGGGCGGCGGTCATAGGGTCAGTGTCGGGGTGCGCCCGCATCCGGTAAACGGTCGGAACGACGGCTCTGCCCGGCGTCCGGGCGTACGTTTCGTACGTAGCGGCGGACGCGGCGGCGCCCAGCCGGGGTGCCCCGGGGTGCCGTTACGGGGCAGCCTACCGAGTGGCGGATACTGACAGGCATGGCATACGACGATCTTCGGTCCTTTCTACGGGCACTGGAACGCGAGGGCGACCTCAAGCGGATCACGGTGGAGGTGGACCCGTACCTGGAGATCGGTGAGATCGTCGACCGGGTGCAGAAGGCCAAGGGCCCGGCGCTGCTGTTCGAGGACGTCAAGGGCGCCTCGATGCCGCTGGCGATGAACGTCTTCGGCACCGAGCGGCGGCTGGCCAAGGCGCTGGGCCTGAAGGGCGCGGAGGAGATCGCCGAGAAGATCGCCGGGCTGCTGAAGCCCGAGCTGCCGCACGGCTTCACCGGCGTCCGCGAGGCGTTCGGCAAGCTGGCCGGGATGACGCACGTGCCGCCGCGCAAGGTGAAGCAGGGCGACGCGCCGGTGCAGGAGGTGGTGCTGACCGGGGACGAGGTGGACCTGGAGCAGCTGCCCGCGCTGTTCACCTGGCCGGGGGACGGCGGCTCGTTCTTCAACCTGGGGCTGACCCACACCAAGGACCCGGACAGCGGCGTCCGCAATCTCGGGCTGTACCGCTTGCAGCGGCACGACCGGCGCACCATCGGCATGCACTGGCAGATCCACAAGGACAGCCGCAACCACTACGCGGTGGCCGAGCGGCGCGGCGAGCGGCTGCCGGTGGCGATCGCCTTCGGCTGCCCGCCGGTGGTGACGTACGCGGCGACCGCGCCGCTGCCCGGCGACATCGACGAGTACATGTTCGCGGGCTTCGTGGCCGGTGAGCGGGTGCGGATGGTGGACTGCCGGACGGTCCCGCTGCAGGTCCCGGCCGACGCCGAGGTGGTGCTGGAGGGCTGGCTGGAGCCTGGGCAGATGCTGCCGGAGGGCCCGTTCGGCGACCACACCGGCTTCTACACCCCGCAGGAGCCGTTCCCGGCGCTGACCATCGACTGCGTGACGATGCGCCGCCGCCCGCTGCTGCAGTCCATCGTGGTGGGCCGGCCGCCGACGGAGGACGGCCCGCTGGGCAAGTTCACCGAGCGCTTCTTCCTGCCGCTGCTGAAGATCATCGTCCCGGACATCGTCGACTACGACCTGCCCGAGGCCGGCGGCTTCCACAACTGCGTGATCGTCTCGATCGACAAGAAGTACCCCAAGCACGCGCAGAAGGTGATGCACGCCATCTGGGGCGCGCACATGATGTCGCTGTCCAAGCTGATCGTGGTGGTGGACGCCGACTGCGACGTCCACGACTACCAGGAGGTGGCCTGGCGGGCGCTGGGGAACGTGGACTACAGCCGCGACCTGTCGGTGGTGGAGGGCCCGGTGGACCACCTGGACCACGCCTCCTACCAGCAGTTCTGGGGCGGCAAGGCGGGTATTGACGCCACCCGCAAGCTCCCCGAGGAGGGCTACACCCGCGACGGCGGCTGGCCGGAGATGATCGAGTCCGACCCGGACACAGCCAAACGGGTGACAGCCCGCTGGAAGGAGTACGGACTGTGAGCGCCATCGCCTACGACGCCCCCTCGACGGGCAGGACCAGGGCGTTCCTGCGGCTGGTGATGATCGAGCACTCGGTCTTCGCGCTGCCGTTCGCCTACATCTCCGCGCTGACCGCGATGTTCCTGGTCAACGGGCATGTGCACTGGCTGCAACTGCTGCTGGTGACGGTCGCCATGGTCGGCCTGCGCACATTCGCCATGGCCGCCAACCGGATCATCGACCGCGAGATCGACGCCCGGAACCCGCGCACCGCCGGGCGCGAGCTGGTCACCGGAGCAGTGACGCTGCGCACCGCGTACGCGGGCTCGGCCGTCGCGCTGGTGGTGTTCCTCGGCGCGGCCGCGCTGCTGAACCCGCTGTGCCTGGCGCTGGCGCCGATCGCGGTGGTCCCGATGGTGGTCTACCCGTACGGCAAGCGCTTCACCGACTTCCCGCACGCGATCCTCGGCCTGGCGCAGGCGATGGGGCCGATCGGGGCCTGGCTGGCGGTGACCGGCAGCTGGTCCTGGGACGCGGTGGTGCTGGGGCTGGCGGTGGGCGTGTGGATCGGCGGCTTCGACCTGATCTTCGGCTGCCAGGACGTCGCGGCGGACCGGGCCGACGGCGTCCGCTCGGTGCCGGCCCGGTTCGGCGTGGACGCGGCGCTGTACGGTGCGCGGGCCGCGCACGTGGTCACCGTGGCGCTGCTGGGCTGGTACGCGGTGCTGACCGACGCCGGCTGGGCCTTCTGGATGGGGCTGGCGGTGGTCAGCGCGGCCTTCGTCTACGAGCACTCCATCGTGAAGCCCGGCGACCTGTCCCGGCTGAACCGGGCGTTCTTCCAGGTCAACGGCTTCGTCGGGGTCTCCCTCTTCGCCTTCGCGCTGCTGGACCTGGTGCTGCGCGGGCTCGGCGTCTGACCCGCCCGTCACAGGCGGCCGAGCCGGGTCAGTCCAGGTGGTGGCGGCGGGCGTAGTGGGCGGCGGCGACGCGGTCGCGGGAGCCGGTCTTGGTGAAGACCCGGTTGATGTGGGTCTTCACCGTGTTGCCGCTGAGGAACAGCTCGGCCGCGATCTCGGCGTTGCTGTGCCCGCGCGCCAGCAGGGTGAGGATCTCGGCCTCGCGCGGGGTCAGGCCGTCCGGCAGCGGCTGCGGCGGCTCGCCGGGACCGGGAGCGGCGGACGCGGCCTGGTCCGCCCGGTCCGGGGCGGGGCCGGACGCCAGCACCACGGCCTGGACCTTCGGGTCCAGCACGGTGTAGCCGCCTGCGGCGCTGTGCAGGGTCCGGGCGATGTGCGCGGACTCGGCGTCCTTGGTCAGGTAGGCGCGGGCGCCCGCGCGCAGCGTGTCCAGGACCGAGCTGTCGTCCGCGTAGGTGGTCAGCACCACGACCGCCACCTGCGGGAAGTCCGCGGTGAGCCGGCGGGTGGCCTCGGTGCCGTCCATGACCGGCATGTGCAGGTCCAGCAGGACGGCGTCCGGGCGGTGCTCGGCGACCTGCTCCAGGGCCTGCTGCCCGTCGGCGGCGGTGCCGACGACCTGGATGTCGTCGCGCAGGTCCAGCATCAGCGCCAGCGCCTCGCGGATGCTGGCCTGGTCGTCGGCGACCACGATCCGCAGCGGCGCGTCCGGGCGGTTCACCGCGGGGCCCGGGCGGTGACGGTCCACCGGTCGTCCTGGGGGCCGGCGGTCAGCGTGCCGCCGATCAGCAGCAGGCGCTCGCGCATGCCGGTCAGCCCGTAGCCGCCGTTGACGGTGGCGAAGGCGGGGGCGCCCGGGCGGGCGTCGCCCAGCGGGTTGCTGACGGTCAGGGTCACGTCGTGGTCCTCGTAGTGCAGGGCCAGCGCGACGGGCCGGCCGGGGGCGTGTTTGGCGGCGTTGGTCAGGGCTTCCTGGGCGGTCCGCACCAGGCACAGGATCTGCTCGGGCGGCAGCGGCCCGGCGGACCCGTCCACGGTGAGGTCGACCGGGCTGTGGTGCTGCTGACGGTGGCTCTCGGCCATCGCCGTCAGCGCCTCGGGCAGCGGCGGGACGTCGGTGCGCAGCGCCTGCACCGCGCGCCGGGTCTCGACCAGGCCCTCGGTGCTCAGCCGCTGCGCGGTGGCCAGGATGTCGTCCGCACGCCCGGGCTCGTCGTGGGCGAGCAGCGCGCGGGCGGTCTGGATCTGGATGTTCAGCGCGCCCAGCGAGTGCGCCAGGACGTCGTGGATCTCGCGGGCGATCCGGGCCCGCTCGTCCAGGACCGCCGCCCGCCGCTGCTCGGTGCGCAGCTGTTCGGACTTGGCCAGCAGGACGGCGTTCTGGTCGGCCCGGACCCGGTAGGCCCCCCGGTTGTGCCCGGCCAGCAGGGCCACCAGCACCAGCAGCGGATAGCCCAGGATGACGCCGCGCCCGGCGCCGGTGACCAGCGCGCCGGCCTCGATGGCCAGCACCCCGCAGGCGGCCACCGTCCAGCCGGTGGCCAGGGGGGTCTCGCTGCCCGCGGCGATGACCGCGATCATCGCCAGCCCGGGCAGCGAGGAGCCGTGCGCGTAGGCGCTGGCGAAGCCGCTGGCCACGGCCATGGCGGCGAGCAGGAACGGCAGCAGCCGGGACGCCCGGGCGGCCTCGGCGCCGACCCGGTGGTCCAGCAGGCCCCACCCGGCCAGGGCCACCCCGCTCAGGGCGTAGCCGACCGCCGTGACGACCAGCGCCGTCCGGTCCGAGGCCGACGCCTGGACGAAGGTGTCGATGCCGATCAGCACGAACGCGACGGCCCGGATCAGCCAGGTCACCGTACGCAGCACAGACCCACGATACGGGGCCCCGGGCGCCCGGTCGTCGCCGTCCGGCCGGGCGGGCGCCGCCGCCGGGTGGTCGGGGTCCGGCGTCAGCGCGCTGACCTGCGGCCGGACCGCCGCGACCGCCCCGGCGCCGGTCCCGGTCCCGGACGTGGTCGGGGCGGTCGGGGCGGTCCGGGTGCCGGGCCGGGGCGCGGTGGCCGCCCGGGGGGCCGGCCCGGTCACCGGCGTCCGCCCCGGCGGTCGCGGCGGGCCGCGCGCCGCTGGTCGCGGTCGCGCTCCGGCCGGGCGGCCGGGACCGGGCGCCGGGCGTACGGGGCGGTGGGCGCGTCGTCGTCGCCGAAGGCCGGACCGTCGGGCCGGGCGGACCGGCGGACGTCGGCGGCGCGCTCGGCGAAGCACTCGGTGAATCCGTCGCCGGAGCGGCTGCCCGGGCGGCTGCCGACCCGACCGCCGATCCGGCTGCCGGAGCGGTCGGCGAACCGGTCGGCCAGGCGGCCGGAGGAGAGCAGGCCGGAGGAGAGCAGGCCGGAGGAGAGCAGGCCGGAGGAGAGCAGGCCGGAGGAGAGCAGGCCGGAGCGCAGGCCGCCGGAGCCGGACGGGAAGGTGGAGCCGTCCTTCTCCGGGGCGAACGGCACCGGGCCGCGCATCGCCCGGGGGGCGATCGCCAGCGCCTGGCCGACCCGGTTGGCGCCCAGCACCATCAGCAGCGGCGCGGTGGAGGCGGCGACCTTGGCGTCCATGCCGTGCGCCACCGCCGTCATCAGCAGCCGGGAGCCGATCAGCGCCACCCACCACAGCAGGCCCCGGGCCGGCATCCGGCCCCACAGCACCCCGTCCCGGGCCTCCAGCCGCATCGAGCGTCCCTGGCCCAGGCCGATGGCCACCGCGATCGCCGTGCCGACCGCCAGGCAGACGATGTCGGCCGCGCCGGGGTGGACGCCGTGCTTGGTCAGCGACAGCACGCCGACGCCGGTCAGCACCAGCGGCAGCACGATCAGCTTCTTGCCCCGCAGCGGCTCGCCCATGAGCTGCCGCACGATCACCCAGACGACGACCGCGATCGCCAGCAGGACTTCCAGGACGCCGTTCATCGGGACTCCTCGGTGAGAGCTGGTGGGCCTCAGGCGGCCACGGCCACCTGCGTCGATGCCGTCCACGCTAGGAGCGGGGCCACCCCCGGCACGTCACCGCGCACGGTGACCGGCGGGGTGACCCTGCCGCCGCGCGCGGCCCCGGCGTAGTACCAGGGACCACCCCGGGCGGCGGCCGGATCACCCCGCCGGTCACCGCGGGCGGCGACGCCCGGGGCCCCCGCCGTCGCGGAGTCTGAAGGGGCCGGAGCGAACGACCGCCGGCACCCCCCAACCGATCCGAGGCTGTGATCCCATGTCTGCTCTCACCCAGGCCATGCTCATCAACGTCGTCGTCCTCTTTGCGATCCTGGAGGCCGACGCCGGCCCGCACCGCAAGATCGGCGCGTTCCGCATCCTGCGGCCGCTGCTGACGGCGGGTGTGATCGTGCCGCTGTTCATCAAGGGCCTCACCACCCAGGGCGCCGGGCTGGCGCTGGAGATCGGCCTGACCGTGGCCGGGCTGGTGTGCGGCGCGGCGGCGGTGGCGCTGACCCGGGTCTACCGCAGCCCGCGCACCGGACGGCCGGTCAGCCGGGCCGGATGGGGCTACGCCTTCCTGTGGATCGGCGTGATCGGCGCCCGGATGGCGTTCTCGTACGGCTCCGTCCACTGGTTCCCGACCCAGCTCGGCACCTGGATGGCGACGCACCACATCACCTCCGCCGCGCTGACCGACGGGCTGCTGCTGATGGCCGTCGGGATGATGCTGACCCGCACGCTGGCGCTGGCCTTCCGCGCCTCCGCCGTCCGCCACGTCCCCGCCGCCATCCCGGCCTGACCAGGGCCGGAACGCCGGTTGGGCCGGGGGCGCGGGTAGGGTCGGGGCGTGGAGTCGAGCGGAGCGAGTGTGCGGCGGCCGTGGGTCGTCGGAGTGTCCGGGGCGTCCGGGACGCCCTACGCGGCGGCCGTGCTGCGGGGCCTGCTGGCCGCCGGGGAGTCCGTGGACCTGGTGGTCAGCCGGGCGGCCCGGCTGACCGTGCTGGACGAGACCGGGATCGCCTTCCGCGACGCCCACTGGCAGCAGGACCTGCGGGAGTGGCTGGAACGGCCGCTGGACGCCGACCAGCCGCAGGTGGGCCCGCTGGACGGGATCCGCCACTGGCCGGCCGGCGATCTCGCCGCCGGGCCCTCCAGCGGCTCCTACCCGGTCAAGGGGATGCTGGTGGTGCCGTGCAGCACCGCCTCCGTCGCCGGGATCGCCCTGGGCCTGTCCAAGGACCTGCTGCAACGCGCGGCGAGCGTCACGCTCAAGGAGCGGCGGCCGCTGGTGGTGTGCGTCCGGGAGACCCCGCTGAGCGGGCAGACCCTGCGGCAGCTGGTCGCGCTGGACGACGCCGGGGCGGTGGTGCTGCCCGCCGCGCCGGGCTTCTACGCCGGAACCCGCAGCGCCCAGCAGCTGGTGGACTTCGTGGCCGGCCGGGTGCTGGACGCCGCCGGGGTGCCGCACGGCCTCTACCGGCGCTGGCAGGGCGAGTTGGGCGGAGCCCTGACCGAGGCCCCGGCCGGGCCGCCGACCGCGCCCGGACCGAGGGCGGAGTGAGGCAGGTCACGTCGGGCAGGTATCGTCATTGGGATGGCAGGGCCCACAGCTCTGGACGCTTTCGATCCAGATAGTGTCGGTGGGTTCCCCCAACGATCGGAAGGCCCAGGTTTTTCACATGGACGCGGTGGACAGGCAGCTCATCCAGGCACTGCGCGAGAACGGCCGCGCCTCGTACGCGGAGCTGGGACGACTGGTCGGACTGTCCGGCCCCAGCGTCACCGACCGCATCAACCGCCTGGAGCAGGCCGGGATCATCACCGGCTACCGGGCGACGGTGAACCCGGCCTCGCTGGGCCTGGGCGTGACCGCCCTGATCGGCCTTCAGCTCTCCGACGCCGCCGACCACGACGACGTCGCCCACCGGCTGCACGACCTGACCGAGGTCGAGGACTGCTGGTTCATCGCGGGCGACGACTCCTACATGCTCAAGGTCCGGATGCCGGACGTGGACGGCCTGGAATCGATCGTGAAGCGGCTCTCCGGCACCAAGGGCGTGGCCCGGACCAGGACCACCGTGGTGCTCTCCACCAAGTGGGAGAACCGGGCGACCGAGCTCCCCGACACCGACGTACTGACCGAGCGGAAGGCGTAGCCCCCGTGGCCCTGGTGACCCTGGACGATCTGCGGGACGCACAGAAGCGCATCCTGGGCGCGGCCGTCCGCACCCCGCTGATGCCCTGCCCCTGGGCCGGGCACGGCGGGCGCACGCTGCACCTGAAGCCGGAGAACCTCCAGCCCACCGGGGCGTTCAAGATCCGCGGCGCCTACAACCGGCTGTCGGTGCTCACCGCCGAGGAGCGGGCCCGCGGCGTCGTGGCCCAGTCCAGCGGCAACCACGCGCAGGCGGTGGCCTACGCCGCCCGGGCGATGGGCATCAAGGCCGTCATCGTGATGCCGGACAACTCGCCCGCGGTGAAGGTCGAGAACACCCGCTCCTTCGGCGCCGAGGTGGTCCTGGTGCCGATGGGCGTGCGCGACACCACCCCGGCCGAGCTGGTCGCCGAGCACGGCTACGTGTGGGTGCCGCCCTACGACGACCCGTGGATCGTCGCCGGGCAGGGCACCGTCGGGCTGGAGATCGCCGACGACGCCACCGCGCTCGACCTGGACCTGCGCACCGTGCTGGTGCCGGTCAGCGGCGGCGGGCTGATCAGCGGGGTCGCGGCGGCGCTCAAGCTCAGCATGCCCGGGGTGCGGGTGGTCGGCGTCGAGCCGGAGCTGGCGGCCGACGCAACCGAGAGCTTCCGCAGCGGCGAGCGCCGGATCTGGCCGTTCGAGCTGACCCAGCGCACCATCGCCGACGGGCTGCGCACCACCTCGCTGGGGGTGCTGCCGTGGGAGCACGTGCAGGCGTACGTGGACGACATCATCACCGTCACCGAGGACGAGATCCGCGACACGGTCGGGGTGCTGGCCCGGCGCGCCCGGATCGTGGCCGAACCGGCCGGGGCGGTGGCCACCGCCGCCTACCTGCACCACGCCGACGAGCTGCCGCACGGGCGCAGCGTGGCGGCGGTCGTCAGCGGCGGCAACGTCGAGCCCTCGCTGCTCGGTGAGCTGCTGGCCTGGCCGAGGGCGTAGGCTCATCGGGATCGCCGCAGCACCGGCGAGGCAGGACAGGCGTTGCAGGACAGGCGTTGCGGCACAGGCAGGGAAGGGCTGAGGGCGGATGGACGCAGGACTCAAGCGTGAGCTGGAGGCGAAGGTCTACGCCGGGGAGCGGTTGTCCCGCGAGGACGGCGTCGCCCTCTACGAGACGGACGACCTGGCCTGGCTGGGCGGGCTCGCGCACCACGTGCGGACGCGGAAGAACGGCGACGTCGTCCACTTCAACGTCAACCGCCACCTCAACATGACCAACGTGTGCAGCGCCTCCTGCGCGTACTGCTCGTTCCAGCGCAAGCCGGGCGAGAAGGACGCGTACACCATGCGCATCGAGGAGGCCGTGCGGCTGGCCAAGGCCATGGAGAACGACCAGCTCACCGAGCTGCACATCGTCAACGGCCTGCACCCGACCCTGCCGTGGCGCTACTACCCGCGCTCGCTGCGGGAGTTGAAGAAGGCGCTGCCCGATGTGGCGCTGAAGTGCTTCACCGCCACCGAGATCCACTGGTTCGAGAAGATCTCCGGCCTGTCCGCGAGCGACATCCTGGACGAGCTGATCGACGCCGGGCTGGAGTCGCTGACCGGCGGCGGCGCGGAGATCTTCGACTGGGAGGTCCGGCAGCACATCGTCGACCACGACACCCACTGGGAGGACTGGTCGCGGATCCACCGGCTGGCGCACTCCAAGGGGCTGAAGACCCCGGCGACCATGCTCTACGGCCACATCGAGGAGCCCCGGCACCGGGTGGACCACGTGCTGCGGCTGCGCGAGCTGCAGGACGAGACCGGCGGGTTCCAGGTCTTCATCCCGCTGCGCTACCAGCACGACTTCCACGACTCCAAGGACGGCGTGGTCCGCAACCGGCTGCAGGCCCGGACGACCATGGCCACCGGCGCGGACATGATCCGGACCTTCGCCGTCTCCCGGCTGCTGTTCGACAACGTGCCGCACGTCAAGGTGTTCTGGGTGATGCACGGACTGGACGGCGCGCAGCTGATGCTCAACCACGGCGCGGACGACATGGACGGCTCGGTCGTCGAGTACAAGATCACCCATGACGCGGACGGCTTCGGCACGCCCAACAAGCTCAGCCGCGAGGACCTGCTGGACCTGATCCGCGACGCCGGCTTCCGCCCGGTCGAGCGCAACACCCGCTACGAGATCATCCGCGAGTACGACGGCCCGGACGCCGACCGCCGGGAGACCCCGCAGCTGATGCGCTTCTGAGGCGGTTCCGTGGCCCTGATCTTCACGCTCGACCCGCAGCTCACCCCCGGGCTGCGGGACGAGATCACCACCCTGTGGACCGACGTCTCCAACGCGGACGGCGCGGTCGGCTTCGTGCCGCCGGTCACCGCCGCGCAGGTGCGGCCCACCGCCGACAAGCAGTTCGCGGGCGTCGCCGACGGCCCGGACCGGCTGCTGACCGGCCGCGACCCGGCCACCGGCGGCTTGGCCGCCGTGCTGTTCTTCGAGGACCAGCGCTTCGACCTGATGGCGCACTGGCAGCTGCTCAAGCGGGTCATGGTCGCGCCGGAGCACCAGGGCCGGGGCTACGGCGCGGAGCTGCTGGCCGAGGCCGAGCGGCTGGCGCGCGCCTGGGGGCTGAGCGGGCTGCGGCTGACCCTGCGCGGCGGCCGCGACCTGGAGACCTTCTACGCCCGCTCCGGCTACAAGGAGGTCGGCCGGGTTCCCGGCGCCATCCGGGTCGCCCCGGGCGAGGAGTACGACGACGTCACCATGTGGCTCGACCTGCGCTGACCCGCCGGGCCACCCCTCGGTGAAGATCCCCCCGCCGCGCGTGCTGTACTGGACGTCGGGTGAAGTACTCGGAAACTCGGGAAAGAGAAGACAGCGCCGTGACCAAGTCGCACGCCACCCTCCGCTACACCTCCATGCGGACCAGCATCTTCGGTGCCTGCTTCGTGATCGCGCTGGTGCTGGCCCACTTCGGCATCCTGCCGGTCACGGCCGGCGTCTCCGGGGTGTTCCTGCTGCTGCTGCTCGCCGGCATCGTCTCCGCGCCGCTGAGCTACGTGGTGCTCAGCAAGCAGCGGGACGCGATGTCCGCGCAGATCACCGACACCATCCAGAAGCGCCAGGCCCGTCCGCGGAGCATGAAGTCCCGCTTCGCCGCCGACGCCGCCGCCGAGGACGCCATCGACGACGCCCTGCGCGCCGACCAGAGCGCCTGACCCGGTCAGGGCCCCAGCGAGGCGACGGATAGGCTCAGCACCGTGAACCCCAAGACCCGTACCAGGATCGTCAGCGGCGCGCTGGTGCTGCTGCTGCTGGCGGTCGTCGTCAGCGCGATCGCCCACTGACCGGACCGCCCGCCCGGACCGCCCCGGGCGCACGGACGCGAGGGGCCCGGCCGATGCACTCGGCCGGGCCCCTCGCGCGTGTCCGGGTGGGTCAGAGCTGCCCGATGACGTGGTCGATGCAGGCGGTCAGCGCCTCGACGTCGGCCGGCTCCACGGACGGGAACATGGCCACCCGCAGCTGGTTGCGGCCCAGCTTGCGATAGGGCTCGGTGTCCACGATGCCGTTGGCCCGCAGCGCCTTGGCGACGGCGGCGGCGTCGATGGTGTCGGCGAAGTCGATGGTGCCGATGACCTGCGAGCGCTCCGCCGGCTCGGCGACGAACGGGGTGGCGTACGCGGACTTCTCGGCCCAGCCGTACAGCCGCGAGGAGGAGTCGGCGGTGCGCGCCACCGACCACTCCAGGCCGCCGTTGCCGTTCAGCCAGTCCAGCTGCTCGGCCAGCAGGAACAGGGTGGCCAGCGCCGGCGTGTTGTACGTCTGGTCCTTCGACGAGTTGTCGATGGCCGTCGGCAGGTCGAAGAACGGCGGGATGTACCGGCCGGAGCCGGCGATCTCGGCCGCCCGGGCGAGCGCGGCGGGGGAGAAGACGCCGATCCACAGGCCGCCGTCGGAGGCGAAGCACTTCTGCGGGGCGAAGTAGTAGACGTCGGTCTCGGTGATGTCGACCGGCAGGCCGCCCGCGCCGGAGGTGGCGTCCACCAGCACCAGCGAGCCCTCGTCGGCCCCGGCCACGCGCCGGATCGGCATGGCCACGCCGGTGGAGGTCTCGTTGTGGGTGAGCGCGTAGACGTCCACCCCGGCCTCGGCGACCGGCAGCGGGTGGGTGCCGGGCTCCGACTTCACCACCGACGGGTCGGCCAGCCAGGGCGCGGCCTTGGTGGAGGACGCGAACTTGGACGAGAACTCGCCGAAGCTCAGGTGCTGGGACTTCTCCCGCACCAGGCCGAAGGCGGCGATGTCCCAGAAGGCGGTCGAGCCGCCGTTGCCGAGCACCACCTCGTACCCCTCGGGGAGGGAGAAGAGGCTGCTCACGCCCTCACGCACGCGCTTGACCAGGTTCTTCACCGGGGCCTGGCGGTGGGAGGTGCCGAGGAGGGAGGTGCCGGTCGCAGCGAGGGCGCTGAGCGCCTCGGGACGCACCTTGGACGGGCCTGCGCCGAAACGGCCGTCTACGGGCCTGATGTCAGCGGGGATCTGGATCTGAGCCACAGACGGCAGCGTAGTCGCTGCCCCGTTCCCCGAGGGGCCGGGTCCGGTGAATGAGACACCTTCGGGTGACCGGCCGACCCCCGTTGCTCCCCGGGGGCGCGGGCGGGGGCGGGGGAGCTGCGCGACCGGCCCGCTGCGGAGTGCACGGTCGGCAGCGCAGTTCCCCGCGCCCCTGTTCAGGGAATTCAGCGCGCGGTGTCGTCGAAGCCGGCGACCTCGTGCGGGCTGCGGGTGCCCGGGCCGATGTAGCGGGCGGACGGGCGGACCAGGCGCCCGGTGCGCTTCTGCTCCAGGATGTGCGCGCTCCACCCGGCGGTGCGGGCGCAGGTGAACATCGAGGTGAACATGTGCGCGGGGACCTCGGCGAAGTCCAGCACGATCGCGGCCCAGAACTCCACGTTGGTGGCCAGGACGCGGTCGGGGCGGCGGGCGTGCAGCTCCTCCAGCGCGGCCTTCTCCAGCGCGGCGGCGACCTCGTACCGGGGGGCGCCCAGCTCCTGCGCGGTACGGCGCAGCACGCGGGCGCGCGGGTCCTCGGCGCGGTAGACGCGGTGGCCGAAGCCCATGAGCCGCTCGCCCTTGTCGAGGGCGCCCTTGACGAACGCGGTGGCGTCGCCGGTGCGCTCGATCTCCTCGATCATGCCGAGCACCCGGGAGGGCGCGCCGCCGTGCAGCGGGCCGGACATGGCGCCGACCGCGCCGGAGAGCGCGGCGGCCACGTCGGCGCCGGTGGAGGCGATGACGCGGGCGGTGAAGGTGGAGGCGTTCATGCCGTGCTCGGCGGCGGACGTCCAGTAGGCGTCGACGGCCTTGACGTGCTTGGGGTCGGGCTCGCCGCGCCAGCGGATCATGAACCGCTCGACGATGGTCTGGGCCTTGTCGATCTCGCTCTGCGGGACCATCGGCAGGCCCTGGCCGCGCGCGGACTGGGCCACGTACGACAGGGCCATGACGGCGGCGCGGGCGAGGTCGTCCCGGGCCTGCTCGGGGGTGATGTCCAGGAGCGGCTTGAGGCCCCAGGCGGGGGCGAGCATGGCCAGCGCGGACTGGACGTCGACGCGGATGTCGCCGGAGTGGATCGGCAGCGGGAAGGGCTCGGCGGCCGGCAGCCCGGGGTTGAACTTGCCGTCGACGAGCAGACCCCAGGTGTTGCCGAAGGAGACGTGACCGACGAGCTCCTCGATGTCGACGCCGCGGTAACGCAGCGAGCCGCCTTCCTTGTCGGGTTCGGCGATCTCGGTCTCGAACGCTACGACTCCTTCGAGCCCGGGTACGAAGTCGGACATAAAGGCGGCTCCTCTGGTCGACGTCGGTGACTGTGGTGTGGCCAAGTCGTCGGTCGTGTCTGCAAGCTCCGCGCGGTCGCGCGGCGCCACGGTGGCGCGGGTGGTGGTGCGGTCAGCGTGTGGCACGCAGTGTCAGGGTGGCAGGCACTGGGTGCATTGCGCCAGAGCCCACGACGGTGATCCGTCGCACGGCTCCGCCCGGGTGCCACGACACCCTATCTCTTGACGTCGAGATTCTGTCAGGGGCAGGCCCCGCTGACATGCGCGGAGCTTTCCGCGGGGGTTCCCGGAGCGTCCTGGCGGGGCCTGCGGGGCTGCCCCGGCCGGCGGTGGATGATGGTGGATGTGCACCCATCGGAACACGCCCCCGAAGCGCCCTCCGCGCCCGCCGAACCGATCGGCCCGCCTCCGCTGAGCCCGCCGCCCCCGGCCGCCGCCGTCCGGGCCCACCCGGACCTGCCCGTGGTGGACGTGGCCGGGATGCGCCGCCAGTACAGCGCGGTCGGCCTCACCGAGGACGACCTCGCCGAGGAGCCCATGGCGCAGTTCGCCGGCTGGCTGGCCGAGGCGGTCCGGGTGGGCGTGGACGAGCCCAACGCCATGACCGTCTGCACCGTCGACGCCGAGGGCCGGCCCAGCGCCCGGACGGTGCTGCTGAAGGGCTACGACCGGCGCGGCTTCGTCTTCTTCAGCAACTACGACTCGCGCAAGGGCGGCGAGCTGGCGGCCAACCCGGCGATCGCGCTGCTGTTCCTGTGGCACCCGATGGCCCGGCAGGTGATCGTCACCGGGCGGGCCGAGCGCGTCCCCCGGGAGGAGACCGAGGCGTACTTCCACAGCCGCCCGCACGGCTCCCAGCTGGGCGCCTGGGCCAGCGAGCAGTCCCGGCCGGTCGGCTCCCGGGAGGAGCTGGAGCGGCGCTACGCCGAGCTGGAGCGCCGCTACCCGGAGCAGGAGGGCGGCGAACCGGTGCCGACCCCGCCGTTCTGGGGCGGTTACCGCGTGTCACCGGACGCCGTCGAGTTCTGGCAGGGCCGGGAGAACCGGCTGCACGACCGGTTGCGCTACCGGCGCGAGCAGGACGGCGCGGGGTGGAGCGTCACCCGGCTCCAGCCCTGACCGAGGATCGGTCGGGCTGCCGTGGAGCCCCGGTCAGGCGCTGCTCCGTCCGGCCCACCCATATCGCCTGAAAGGATGAGGGACGCGCCAAACCACCGCGAACCCGGCGCGCCGAGTTTGGGCTGGTCCGGGCATTCGCGTGGGGAGAATGTGGCGATGTTTCCGGCCCGATAGTGGAGCGCGGGGCCTTCCGGGATCGCTAGGATGAGCCTTCGTCATGGGTAGCGGTTGCGCGCGCGTGGATCTTTGACACGCGGGTGCCCGGAGAGGCTTCCGGGTGCGGAGAACAACTGGCGAGAACATGATCGCAACGAAAAGCGATACCGAACCTGCTTCCGTGCTCCCCCTACCCACGATTGGGTCGCCATGAACATCGCTGCTCCCGTTCTCCCGAAGACCGACGCCGCCCCCGCCGCCGACCGCGTCCGGGTGTCACTGGCCCAGGCTGCCCAGAGCGGTGACTCTGCGTCAGCTCCGCTGCTCGGCCGGGTGCTGCCCTCGTCCGACCGGCAGCGGGCCGAGGTGGCCGCGTTCCAGTCCTCGATCTGACGGCGCGCAGCACCGCGGCCCCTCCGCTGAAAGTCCGCTGAAAGCCAGGTCATGGACAGACCCGTGGTGCCTTTTCGGCAATTCGTGCTGAAAATGCACAGCCGTTGCGATCTTGCTTGTGATCACTGCTACATCTACGAGCACGCCGACACGAGTTGGCGCGGCCGGCCGAAAGCGTCCTCCGGCGAGGTGCTGACCCGCACCGCCGAGCGGATCGCCGAACACGCCCGCGCCCACGGGCTGGGCACCGTCCATGTCGTCCTGCACGGCGGGGAGCCCCTGCTGGCCGGCCTGGTGGGGCTCCGCCGGGCCGCTGCCGAACTGAACCGGGCCTTATCCGGGGTCTGCGCCCTCGACCTGCGCATCCACACCAACGGCGTGCTGCTGGACGAACGCTTCTGCGACCTCTTCGCCGAGTACGGCATCAAGGTCGGCATCTCCCTCGACGGCGACCGCGCCGCCAACGACCGGCACCGCCGCTACGCCGACGGACGCAGCTCCCACCCGCAGGTGATCAAGGCCGTCACCCTGCTGCGTGAGCCGCGCTACCGGCACCTGTACGCCGGTCTGCTGTGCACCATCGACGTGGCCAACGACCCGGTGGCCGTCTACGACGCGCTGCTGGAGCTGGAACCGCCGCGCATCGACTTCCTGCTGCCGCATGCCACCTGGGAGCAGCCGCCGCCCCGGCCCGACGGCCGCCCCGAGCCGTACGCCGACTGGCTGCTGACCGTCTTCGACCGCTGGGAGTCGCAGCGCCGCCCGGTCCCGGTGCGGATCTTCGACTCGGTGCTGCGCACCCTGAGCGGGCGCAGCAGCCTGACCGAGTCGCTGGGGCTGGACCCGGCCGATCTGGTGGTCATCGAGACCGACGGCACCCTGGAGCAGGCGGACTCGCTGAAGACCGCCTTCGACGGCGCCCCCGCCACCGGCTTCGACGTCTTCGCCGACTCCTTCGACGCCGCCGCCCGGCACCCCGGCATGATCGACCGCCAGCAGGGCCTGGCCGGTCTCAGCGGGCAGTGCCGCTCCTGCCCGGTGGTGCGCTCCTGCGGCGGCGGGCTGTACGCCCACCGCTACCGCGAGGGCAGCGGCTTCGACAACCCCTCGGTCTTCTGCCCCGACCTGATGAAACTCATCACCCACCTGGACGCCCGCACCGTGCACGAACGCGCCACCGCCACTGCTGACCCCGCCGCCGCGCCCGCGGCCGCCGGATCCCTGCTCACCGGGGACCAGCTCGCCGAACTCGCCTCCGGCTACGGCGGCGCGGAGACCGTCCGGCTGCTCGCCGCCGAGCAGCTGGACATCGCCCGGACGCTGCTCGGCCGGGTCTGGCACCAGGCCGCCGACCCGGACCGCTCGGCCCGGGCCGCCTGGGAGCTGCTCACCGCGCTCGACGCCGACGCCGCCGGGGCGCAGGCCCTGGACGCCGTCCTCGGCCACCCGTACACCCGCACCTGGGCCGTCCGCTGCCTCACCGGCGAGCCCGGCCCCGCCGCCGACCTGGGCGGGCTGGCCGAGCTGGCCGCCGCCGCCGCGCTGCGGGCGGGCCTGGCCGAGCCGGTGGCCGTCCCGGTGCGGGCGGGCCTGCTGCGGCTGCCCGGCCTCGGTGTGCTGCGGCTGCCCGGCTGCTCCGAGGCCGTCGTCCGGGCCGCCGAGGGCGGCTTCACCGTCCGCGCGGCCGGTACCGGCGGGGAGTCCGGGCTGCGGGTGCGCTGGGCCGAGGCCGACGGCCGCTGGCAGCCGCTGCGCCGGATCACCGCCCCGGCCTCCGGCGCCCTCGGGCCGTGGACGGTCGCGCTGGAGGACACCGACCCGCAGCGCGACAGCCACCAGTGGCCGGTGCAGGACCGGCTGGACTCCGGCGCGTTCGCCGCCTGGGAGGGCGCCCTGGCCGGCGCCTGGCGCTTCGTCACGGCCGAGCTGCCCGGCTACGCCCCCGGGCTGGCCGCCGGGCTGGCCACGGTCACCCCGCTGCGTCCGGGAACGGACGGCCGGGAGGTCAGCGCCGCCGCCCGGCAGGCGTTCGGCGCGGTCGGCATCGCCCGCCCGGGCGGCCCCGGCGCCGCCGGGCAGCAGCTGCTGGCGCAACTGCTGGTGCACGAGTTCCAGCACGTGAAGCTGGGGGCGGTGCTGGACTTCCACGACCTGTACGACCCGCAGGACGACCGGCTGTTCTACGCCCCCTGGCGGCCGGACCCGCGCCCGCTGGAGATGCTGCTGCAGGGGACGTACGCGCACCTGGCGGTGGTCGAGTTCTGGCGCGCGGTGCTGTGCTCGCAGGCCGGGGCCGGGAGCGGCGTGGACGCCGAGGCGGCCCGGCAGGCGGCGTTCAACTTCGCCTACTGGCGCAGCTGCACCGCCGAGGCGGCGCAGACCCTGGCCGATTCCGGCTCGCTGACGCCCCTGGGTCTGCGCTTCGCTGTCGGCCTGCGCGATCGGGTGGCACCCTGGCTGGACGAGTCGGTCGAGAGCGGTGCTCTGATCGCGGCGCAGCGCTCGCTGGAGGCGACCAGGGCGGACTGGTCGGCCCGGACCGGCGCGGGCACGGCACGGCTCTGAGCCGGGAGGCTGCCATGACAGATGCCACCCACGACGCCACCACCGATGCCGGGGCAGGCGCCGGGCCGGACGCCGGGGCGGAGCGCACCGAGGCGGAGCTGGTCTCCGACCTGGCCGCGCTGGGCGTGCGCCCGGGCGACACGCTCATGGTCCAGGCGTCGCTGCGCGGCATCGGCCCGGTCCGGGGCGGATCGGCGGCCGTGGCCGCCGCGCTGCGCCGGGCGCTGGGCCCCACCGGGACGCTGGTGGCGTACGCGGCCACGCCGGAGAACTCCGACACCTCCCGGCAGTTCCGGGCGGCGACGGCGGGCCTGGACCCGGCGTCGGTGCAGCGCTACCGGGCGTCGCTGCCCGCCTTCGACCCGCGGAGCACGCCGTGCTCGCCGACGGTCGGCCGGCTCTCCGAGGAGATCCGCACCCTGGACGGCGCCCTGCGCAGCGCCCACCCGCAGACCTCGTTCACGGCGGTCGGCCCGGACGCCGAGGAGATCACCCGCGACCACCGGCCGGAGTGCCACCTGGGCGAGGAGTCGCCGCTGGGGCGGCTCTACAAGCTGGGCGGCTCGGTGCTGCTGGCGGGCCTTCCGGACTGGCTGTGCACCGCCTACCATCTCGCCGAGTACCAGGTCGACTGGCGTCCGCTGCGCCGCTACGGCTGCGCGGTCCGCGACGCCGGCGGCGCCCGCCGCTGGCTGGAGTTCACCGGGCTGGACCTGGACGACCGGCACTTCCCGCGGCTGGGCGCGGCGGTCCGGGCCAGGGTCGAGTTCGGGCGCGGACTGCTGGGCGCGGCGGAATGTTTTCGCGTTCCGGTGGTGGAGGCGGTGGATGCGGCGAGAGGATGGCTGTCCGATCCTTCGAACCGGGCGCTCTTTTAGGTCACCGCCCGTCAGAATCCGATGAAGCACGCCTGGTTGACGGACATTCTGCCCGCGGGTTCGAATGGGTGCGACAAGGCGTGATGGTCCACGGGGGTGGCGCGAGTGACTGACCCGGGAAGACTGGGCGAGAATGCCCGGCCGTACTTCTTCCTGAGCTATGCGCACACTCCGGGAACGGGTTCGTCAGGGCACGATCCGAACCTCTGGGTGCACCGTCTCTACGACGACCTCTGTGAAGCGATCATGGAGATCACACCGCACCCCGAAGGCGTCCCGGTCGGCTTCATGGACCGCGGCATGCACCTGGGCGAGGGCTGGGTCGGCCGGCTGTCCGAGGCGCTGGCGCGCTGCCGGGTGTTCGTGCCGCTGTACTCGCCCCGCTACTTCCGCAGCGAGCCCTGCGGCCAGGAGTGGCGCGGCTTCGCCACCCGCCGGGTGGTCTCCCGGTACGGCGGCGACCACCACACCGGCATCGTCCCGGTCTGGTGGGTGCGGGTGCCCCGGGAGAACCTGCCCTCGGTCGCCAGCAGCCTGCAGTTCAACCACAGCGACTTCGGCACGGACTACCTCAACGAGGGCATGCTGGCGCTGAGCAAGCTGGGCTACTTCCGGCAGTCGTACGAGCTGGCGGTGCACCGGCTGGCGCACCGCATCGTCCAGGTCGCCGAGTCGGTGTACATCGAACCGGGCACCACCGACGACTTCCTGACCCTGCAGAGCGCCTTCGAGCCGCCCGAGCCCGCCCGCCAGCTGCGGATCTCGGTGCTCGCCTGCGACGTGCGGAAGCTGCCGCCGGGGCGGGCGGCGCACGCGTACGGCTCCTCAGCGCTGGACTGGCAGCCCTACCGGCGGGAGAGCGACCTGTCGCTGGTCCGGCACGCGCAGGGGGTGGTCAGCAAGCTCAACTTCCACACCAGCGTCCACCTGTTCGAGGACGAGGCGGAGAAGTTACTCGGCCCGCCCGGCGAGCCCGGCGCCGACGGCGCGGCCGGCACCGCGGCGGACGGCGAGGACGGCGCGGACGCCGGGGGCGACGCCGGGGGCGGCGAGGAGCCCAGCGCGCCCGGGGTGCTGCTGCTGGACCGCTGGGCCCTGCTCGACCCGGCCCGGCAGGCGCTGGTGAAACGGTTCGACGAGCGCAACCCCAGCTGGATCAGCATCCTGGAGCCGTGGGCCGAGGACGACCCCGACTGCCGCGCGGCCGGTCCCGACCTGGGCGGCCTGGCCGACGAGACCCTCAGCCGCAGCCGCGGCGAGCTGCGGCCCACCTTCCGCGGCGTGCAGGACGGCCTGCCCACGCTGTCGGCCTTCGATCGGGAACTGCCGGTGGCCGCGTTCCGGGCCATGTCGGGCTTTGTCGACCGCACCCGGCCGCAGCCCCCGGCCGAGGAGGCGAGCCGCCCCCGGCCCAATCTGCGGGAGGCCCTCACCGGCGGCACCGCCAAGGGGGACAGGCCGCCGCGCGGCCCCACCGGTCACGAGCAGCAGGACACCTGGAACGGCAGCGCACACCCTGGCAGCGGCGAGGCGGACCCGGCGGAGGGGACCTGATGACGGACATCCGGACAACGGCGGCACCGGCGGCGGACAGCCGGCCCCCGGGGGGCGACCGGGACGGGCAGATCATCACCTTCTACTCCTACAAGGGCGGCACCGGCCGCACCATGGCGCTCGCCAACACCGCCTGGATCCTGGCCTCCAACGGCTTCCGGGTGCTCACCGTCGACTGGGACCTGGAGGCCCCCGGGCTGGCCCGGTTCTTCCACCCGTTCCTGGACCCGGCCGTGCCCGGCGCCAGCACCGGCGTGATCGACCTGATCCAGGAGTACCGCGAGGAGGCCATGCGCGGGCTGGACCGCGCCCCCGACTGGCACCGGGAGTTCGCCCGGGTCCGGCCGCACGCCGTCTCGCTGAACTGGCCGCTGTTCCCGGGCACCGGCAGCCTGGACTTCCTCTCCGCCGGGCTCACCAACAGCGACTACGCCACCGCCGTCGCCAGCGTCAACTGGGACCGCTTCTACGAGGACCTCAACGGCGCCCGCTTCTTCGAGGCGATGCGCGAGGACATGCGCCGCCACTACGACTACGTGCTGATCGACAGCCGCACCGGCCTGTCCGACATCGCCGAGATCTGCACCGTCGAGATGCCGGACACCCTGGTCGTCTGCTTCACCCTCAGCGGGCAGAGCATCGAGGGCGCCTCCGCCATCGCCCAGCACATCGCCGACCGCTACCGCAACCGCGGCATCACCATCATGCCGGTGCCCATGCGCATCGACGACGGCGAGAAGGAAAAGGCCGACGCCGGCCGGGCGCTGGCCCGCAGCCGCTTCAACGGGCTCCCGGCGGGCCTGGACGAGGCCGAACTGCTGCGCTACTGGGGCTCGGTGGAGATCCCCTACCGGCCGTTCTACGCCTACGAGGAGATCCTGGCGACCTTCGGCGACAAGCCCGGCTCGCCCACCTCCATGCTGGCCGCCTGCGAGCGGCTCACCGCCGCCATCACCGACAACCGGGTCGCCGGGCTGCCGGCCATGCCCGAGGACGTCCGGCAGCGCTACATCGACTCCTTCACCCGCCGCCGCCCGGCCGTCCCCACCGACGTGTTCCTGTCGTACGCGCCCGAGGACCGGATGTGGGCCGACTGGATCGAGTCGGTGCTCAGCCGGGCCGGGGTCCGGGTGGTGCCGCGCGAGGTCGGCGCGGACCCGCGCAGCGAGGCCGAACGCGGCGTGGACGCGGCCGCCCGCACCGTCGCCGTGCTCTCCCCGGCGTACGTGCGCTCCCCGCAGGCCCAGGCCGTCTGGGAGTCGGTGACCGGCGCCGACCCCACCGGCGGCCGGCGCGAGCTGATCCCGGTCCGGGTCGGGGACGTCCGGCTGACCACGCCGTTCAGCAACCGCAACGCGGTCGACCTGGTCCGGCTGGACGAGGCCCCGGCCATCGCCGCGCTGCTGCGCGCCCTCGGCCGCGCCGACGCCGACCTGGAGCCCATCGCCGGGGACCTGCCCCGGTTCCCGGCCACCCGCCCGGCCATCTGGAACGTCCGGCTGCGCAACCCCGCCTTCACCGGCCGCTCGGCCGTGCTGGAGCAGCTGCGCGACCAGCTGCGTGGCGGCACCGCCGCGGTGGTGCTGCCCACCCCGCAGACCCTGTACGGGCTCGGCGGCGTCGGCAAGACCCAGGTGGCGCTGGAGTACGCGCACCGCTTCATGGCCGACTACGACCTGGTGTGGTGGATCGAGGCCGAGCAGTCCGACCAGGTCGTCCTGGCCCTGGCCGAGCTGGCCCGGCGGCTGGAGCTGCAGGTCGGCGACAACGTCGCGGAGGCGGCCGAGGCCGCCAAGGAGGCGCTGCGCCGGGGCGGCAGGATCGACCGCTGGCTGCTGATCTTCGACAACGCCGACGACCCGGCCAAGATCGAGCGCTTCTTCCCCGGCGGCCCCGGCCACGTGCTGGTGACCTCGCGGAACCAGGCGTGGTCCGGGCAGGCGGTCACGCTGGAGGTGGACGTCTTCACCCGCGGCGAGTCCATCGAGCACCTGTGCCGCCGCGCCCAGGGCCTCAGCCGGCACGACGCCAACCAGGTCGCCGAGGCCGTCGGCGACCTGCCGCTGGCGGTGGAGATCGCCGCCGCCTGGCTGGAGACCACCGGCACCCCGGTCTCCACCTACGTCGCCGCCCTCCAGCAGGAGGCCCCGGTGGCGCTGGCCGCCACCCAGGTCGCCGACTACCCCTCGGTCTTCGGCGCCACCTGGAACGTCTCCATCGCCCGGCTGCGCGAGCAGTCCCCGGCCGCTGCCCGGCTGCTGCAGCTGTGCGCGTTCTTCTCGGCCGACCCGATCTCGATGAGCCTGTTCTACAGCGACCAGATGATCCGGACCCTGGTCGCCTACGACCCGGACCTCCAGGACAAGTTCATGCTGGGCAAGGTGATCCAGGCGATCGGCCGGTACGGCCTGGCCAAGGTCGACGCCGGCAGCAACACCTTCCAGATCCACCGCATGGTCCAGGCCGTCATCCGCTCCGAGCTCGAACCGGAGGAGCGCGACCGCACCATGCACGAGGTGCACCGCATCCTGGTCGGCGCCCGCCCGCTGGTCGACGACATGGACGACCCGGAGAACTGGCCGCCGTTCGAACGCATCTGGCCGCACCTGGGCCCCTCGCTGGCCGAGGAGTGCGACGAGCCCGACACCCGGCAGCTGCTGATCGACCGCGTCCGCTACCTGTGGAAGCGCGGCGAGCTGGAGGCCGGCGAGGACCTCGGCCGCCGGCTGCACGAGCTGTGGATCACCAAGCTGGGCGAGCGCGACCGGCAGACCCTGCTGCTGCGCTTCCAGCTGGCCAACGTGCTGCGCACCCAGGGCCGGTTCGAGGAGGCCCTGCTGTACGACCAGGACACCCGCGAGCGGCAGCAGCAGGTGCTCTCCCCGGACCACCCGTACACGCTGATGACGGCCGGCTCCATCGGCGCCGACCTGCGGGCACTGGGCCGCTTCCAGGAGGCCCTGGATCTGGACCTGGAGACCTACGACAAGTTCAAGGAGATGTTCGGCGAGGAGCACGCGCGCACCATGGCGCTGGCCCACAACCTGGCCATCGACTACCGCTTCACCGGCCAGTACCGGGAGGCCAGGGACCTCGACCGGGGCAACCTGGACCGCCGCTCCAGCGTGCTGGGCCCGCTGCACCCGTACACGCTGACCACCAAGGCGGCGCTGGCGGAGGACCTGCGCTCGCTGGGCGACTTCGCCGGATCGGTGGAACTGCTGCAGGAGTTCCAGGTCGAGTACTCGGCCGTGCCCGGCGTGGACCTGCCGACGCTGCGCTACGCCAAGAGCCTCGCGGTGGCGCTGCGCAAGGCCGGGCGCCAGCAGGAGGCCCGCAAGATCACCCGCGAGACCTACGACCGCTACCTGGAGCGCTACGGCGCCAACTTCCCGGACGCGCTGGCCTGCGCGCTGAACCTGGCCGCGGACTTCAGCGCCTCCGGCGACAAGGAGGCGGCCCGGGACGCCGCCCAGGAGGTCTACCAGGGCTACCTGGGTTCCCTCGGCCCGCGCCACCCGTTCACCCTGGCCTGCGCCAACAACCTGGGCATCTACCTGCGCGGCAGTGGCGCGGTGGACGACGCGGTGGAGCTCGGCGAGCGCACCCTGGCCGAGCTGCGCGAGGTGCTCGGCTCGATGCACCACTACTCGCTGATCGCCATGGTCAACCTGGGCAACGGCTACGGCGAGCAGGGCGCCTTCGAACTGTCCGAGGAACTGCTCGGCGAGGCCATCGCCGGGCTCTCGCACAACTACACCGACCTGCACCCGGACACCGTGGTGGCCCGGGCCAACCTGGCCGTGACGCTGCGCGAGTCCGGGCGGCGGGCGGAGGCGCAGGAGCTGCGCACGCCGGTGCTGGAGGAGATGGTGCGGCAGTTCGGCGAGGAGCACCCGACCACCCAGTCCTGCCGGGCCTGGCGCCGGATCAACCGGGACCTGGAGCTGCAGCCGGTGTAGCGCCCGGCGCGCTGCGCGCCGCGTCCGGCCCGACCGCACAGCACCGGGTCGGACGGGCTCGGCGTGCCGTCAGTGCGCCGCCCAGCGCAGGATGCCGGGCATGATCCGGAACGCCGCGAAGTGCGCCGCACCCGGCTCCAGCACCATCTTGGCGCCCGGTATCCGGTCGGCGAGCCAGCGGGTGTGCTCGACCGGCGAGAAGGTGTCGTCCTGGCCGTGCCAGAGCAGCACCGGGCGGCGGATGTCGGCCGGGTCGAAGCCCCACTGCCGCCGGAACGCCAGCGCGTCGTCGATCCAGCCCCCGGCGTCGTGCCGCAGCGCCTCGCTGTAGTTCAGCTCCAGCATCTGCCGCAGCATCGGGTCGGCGACGATCCGCCGGTCCGACTCGGTGAGCTCCCGGCGCAGTTCGGCGATCAGCCGGGACGGGTCCGCCCGGATGTCCCGGGAGCGCAGCTGGAGCGTCGCGGCGATGCCGGAGCTGCCGCGCTTGTCGTCGGCGGTGTAGGCGCGGACGTTGGACTCGGCCATGCCCGCGTACCAGTCCAGGCCGGGCGCGTCCCGGGGGGCCAGGCTGATCAGCGCGGCGACCCGGGTGACCCGCTCGGGCAGCAGCGCGGCGCAGGCCAGGGCGTGCGGCGCGCCGCCGGAGCGGCCGACCACGGCGAACCGGGTCAGCCCGAGGTCGTCGGCGACGGTGGCGACGTCCTCGGCCGCGTCGGCGATCCGGCGGCCCGGGCGGCGGTCGGAGTCGCCGTACCCGGGCCGGTCGAAGGTGATCAGGTGGATGCCGAGCCAGTTCAGCACCGGGCTGCGCGGGGCCTGGCCGAGCCTGCTGCCGGGGGTGCCGTGGAGCAGGAACACCGGCACGCCTTCGGGATCGCCCCAGCTCTCCGCTGCGATCGCCCGTCCGTCGGCTGCTTTGACGAGCCGTGTCGTCACGCGGTTTCCTCCCGTTGGGTGGGTGGTTCCGTGCCGTTCGGTGCCTGGTGCGCCTGCGTGTCCGGTGCGCCCGTGTGCCTCGGGTGCCCTCCTCCGGGCCGGGGCTCAGACCCGGCGGTCGCGCCGGGCCCGCCAGATGGTGTGCTCGCGGGAGACGGCGTCCTCGGCGTCCCGGGCCAGCCGGGACCAGGACTCCTCGGCGTCCGCCGAGGCCGGGTCGAGGCGGCTCAACTGGACCTCTATCAGGTCGAGTTCGGTACCGGCCAGGCGGTAGGCCGAGGCCAGCGGGCCGAACTGCTTGAGCTGGGTCCAGGCGGTGACCGAGGCGGCGACGGTGGTGAACATGCCCAGCACGTGCCAGGGCACCACGTTGAAGATCTGCAGCACCGCGAAGCCGCCGCCGACGATGATCGCGGCGATGGACACCAGCTGCCACTTGGCCGTCTCGTTGTCGCACATGTCGGCCCGGGACAGGTACCAGGTCCGCTGCGCGCGCACGCGCTCCTGCAGGTAGAGGTCCCGGCGCACGGTCAGCGGGGTGGCCCGCAGCCGCCGCATCTCGTCGGTGATCGCGGGCCGGGAGTCGGGCGGGATCACCGGGCTGTCCCGGAACGCCTGGAACACCTCGCCCATCTGCAGCTCGTAGGCGCTGTCGGCCTCCGGCGACTCGGCCGGGCCCGCGAACGGCCGGGCCCGCACCACGTACTTCCAGGCCAGGGTCTTCACCGACTCGGCCGCCGCGCGGCCCTCGTACCAGCGGGCCTGCGGGTTCTCCGAGCGCAGCCGGTCCCAGAAGTACCAGGCGCCGACGAAGGCCAGCACCGACAGCGCCGGGGCGAGGTTCAGCCCCTTGGCGTGGATGGTGAAGACGCCCACCACGGCGGCGAGGAGCAGCATCGATATCTGGCCGATGTACCAGCGCAGTGCCAGCCCTTGGCCGGCCAGCGAGGCCTCGTCCGCAGTCCAGAAGGGCTCGGGTAAGAGCTGCCGCTCCCGATTGCCGGGCGGTTCCTTGCGGACCATCGACATCCCCCTCGTGTCGTCGC
This sequence comes from Streptacidiphilus sp. PB12-B1b, assembly GCF_014084125.1. Lineage (NCBI taxonomy): Bacteria > Bacillati > Actinomycetota > Actinomycetes > Kitasatosporales > Streptomycetaceae > Streptacidiphilus > Streptacidiphilus sp. PB12-B1b. The sequence goes on from NZ_CP048405.1 coordinate 752,915, forward strand.
GTACGTCCACGACCAGTGTGACGCGACGGCGGGGAAAAGGGACAGCCCCCGGGCTGTCTCCCGTCCGCGCAGGACGGGCGCCGGAGGACGGCCGGCGGGCCCGGGGGCCGGGTGGCTAGCTGTGGATTGCCACACAGTCCGAAGAACTGATTGGGCTGCTAGGCAGCAGCCACCTCACTGGTCCCAGAGAAACTCATACTCCGGATCACCTCCTTTCGCGTGTGCCGCCACTGTAGGCACGCCCCTCGCCCGGGGGCAACGACTTTTGTCGCGGCCTGCACACCCCGGCTCCCCTCCGGGGGATTTTTGACGGAAATCGCTGTAACCGGCTTGGTGTGCGAGTTGAATGGCCTACGGCTCGGAACCCGCACGGCTCGGAACCGCCAGGAGGTGCGCGCTGTGGACGCCCAAGGACCGGTGGTACGCGTCGACGCGGACACCCGGCTGCTCGCCGTCCTGCTCGACGGCATGGAGGTCGGCCTCGCCGCGATGGACGTCGACGGCGTGCTCACGCACTGGAACCGCGAGGCGACCCGGCTGCTCGGCTGGACCGCCGCCGAGGCGGTGGGCCGCAGCGGGCTCGACGGCTGGGCGCTGCGCCCCGGCGACGCCGAGTCCGTCCGCGCCCAGCTGCTGGCCGGAGCGGGGGACGCCCCCGGCGAGCCGCCCGGCGGCCGGGTGCACGAGTTCGCGCTGCTGACCCGGGACGGCCGCCGGGTGCTGGTGCGCGCCCAGGCGCACCGGGTCACCGCGGCGGACGGCAGCCCGCTGGGGCTCTACTTCGCCTTCTCCGAGGCCGGTGCGCAGGTCGAGCTGGAACGCTCGCTGGGCCTGGCCGAGGCCATGCTGGACGAGGCCCCGACCGGGGTGGTGCTGGTCGACGCCGACCTGCGCCCGGCGGCCGTCGGCGAGTCCGCCGCGCGCTGGCTGGACTGCGACCGCACCGCCCTGCTCGGCCACCCGCTGGGGGAGGTCCTGGGCGACGGCGTGCAGGAGCTGGAGGCCGCGCTGCAGCACGTGCTGGCGACCGGCAAGCCGCTCAGCGGGGTCAAGCTGTGGGCCGCGCTGCGGGCCGATCCGGGCCGCCGCCGCTGCTGGCGCAGCGAGTTCGTCCGGCTGGGCTCCCCGCTCGGCGAGGAGCCGGTGCCGCTCGGCGTGGCCTGGTTCTTCGAGGACGTCACGCTGCACGAGCAGGCCGAGCAGGAGGGCACGGTGCTGCGCTTCCGCGCCTCGCAGCTGCGCCGGGCCGGGCAGGCGGCGGCCGAGTGCGAGGACCCGATGGAGGGCGCGGTCGGCTACCTGGACTACGTCCTGGCCGGTTTCGCCGACCAGGCCCTGCTGGACCTGCTCCAGCCCGGGGACGGCCCGGACGGTTCGGACGGCGCGGACGGTGCGGACGGTTCGGCGGGTGGCGGCGCGGACGGCGACGGCGGCCTGGTGCGGGCGGCGGTGTCGCCGGTCGGCGGCCTCGGCGACGACGCCGGTGCGGCCCTGGAGCCGACCGGCATCCCGGTCCGCTACGGCGAGGTCCACCCCGCGCGCCGGGCGGCGCAGCAGGGGAGCACGGTGGCGCTGTCCGACACCGGCCTGCCGCGGGCGCCCGAGTGGGCGGCGCTGCGCTGCTGGCCCGCCGGGACGGTCCACGCGCTGTGCACCCCGCTGCGCAGCCGGGGCCGGACGGTGGGCGTGCTGACCTTCCTGCGCGGCCCCAGCCGGCACCGCTTCGACCGGGCGGACACCGCCTACGCCGAGGACGTCGCCGCCCGGGTGGCGGTCGCGGTGGACCTGGCCGCGCAGACCGGCCACCAGGCGTGACTGCTCAGAAGCTGTAGAAGATCCGCTCGCGGTGGTCGGCCATCAGCTTGGCGTTCCAGGCCATGCCGCCGTCGACGTTGCCGGAGCGGAACAGCGGCGGGTTGAGGCCCTCGTCGGCGAGTCGGCCGACGGCGGTGGCCACCACCGCCTGCATCAGCGCGACGGTGGTGATGGTGGACGCCGGGCCGAAGGTGGTGTCGGCGCCGGGGGCGGTCAGTTCGCCGTCGCCGACCGCGATCTTGTTGTCCAGGACGATGTCGCACTGGTCCTTCAGGTACGTCCCGGAGGGGTGCCCGGAGCTGACCGCCGCCGGGTACGCCAGCGAGGTCACCCCGATCACGGTCAGGCCGCGCTCGCGGGCGTGCATGGCCAGCTCCACCGGCATCACCTGGCGTCCGGAGAGCGAGATCACGAACAGCAGGTCGCCGCTGCGGGCCGGGCCCGCGTCCAGGGTGGTGCTGGCCAGGCCGGGCACCCGCTCCAGGGCGCTGCCCAGGTGCGCCGGGATGACGTCCACGCCGGTCACGCCGGGGACGGCGAGCAGGTTCATCACCACCAGGCCGCCGGCCCGGTAGACGACGTCCTGGGCGGCGAGCGAGGAGTGCCCGGCGCCGAAGGCGAAGATCCGGCCGCCCTCGCGCACCGTCCGGGCCAGGGCCTCGGCCGCGCGCCCGATCGGCTCGGCCTCCTCGTCGCGGACCCGCTGCAACAGGGAGATCGCTGCGTCGATGTACTGCCCGGCCAGATCGCTCATCGAAGGTGCGCTCGCTTTCGGTGTCGAAGTACGGGTGGCTATGGGTGCCTGTGGGATGGTTGGCATGACGATTGGCCCCTGGTGCGGCCGAGCCGTGCACCCGAGGCACGGTGCTGCCTGGGAGGGCCGCTGTCAACCGTGCCCCGAGCCGCAGCGGCCGGGAATGTCGGCGGTATGCGTCAGACTTGCACTGCGACGACGCTGGACGACGAGGAACGGAGCCCGCGGCGATGTCAGGTCACCTGATCGACACGACTGAGATGTACTTGCGCACCATCTTCGAGTTGGAGGAAGAGGGCGTCATGCCCATGCGCGCCCGGATCGCGGAGCGCCTGGAGCAGAGCGGGCCCACCGTGAGCCAGACGGTGGCCCGGATGGAGCGCGACGGCCTGCTCCAGGTCGCCGACGACCGACACCTGGAGCTCACCGAGTCCGGCCGCAAGCTGGCCATCCGCGTCATGCGCAAGCACCGCATCGCGGAGTGCCTGCTGGTGGACGTCATCGGCCTGGAGTGGGAGCAGGTCCACGCCGAGGCCTGCCGCTGGGAGCACGTGATGAGCGAGGCCGTGGAGCGGCGCGTGCTCGAACTGCTGCGCCACCCGACCGAATCCCCGTACGGCAACCCCATCCCCGGTCTGGAGGAGCTCGGCGAGGCCCCCGGCGAGGGCGACGACGAGGTCGTCGTCAGCCTGGACGGCCTGGCCTCCGGCGCCGAGGGCAGGAACGTGGTGGTGCGGCGGATCGGCGAGCCGATCCAGACCGACGCCCAGCTGATGTACACGCTGCGGCGGGCCGGCGTGCAGCCGGGCGCGGTGGTCAGCGTGACCTCCTCCCCGGGCGGCGTGCTGGTCAGCAGCGGCGGCGAGGCGGCCGAGCTGGACAAGGACATCGCGGCGCACGTCTTCGTCGCCACCACCTGATCGGGCCCGACCTGGCCGCTCCGGTGGTCGGGTGTGGACCGGGACTTTTCCCCGAGCACCTGGTCCACACCCGTCCCCCGGTTCCGTCTCCCCCGCACCCCGGCCCCGGCTTCCCCTCCGGGTGCTTCCCCCTGCCTGCCGTCTCCCTTCGTGGCCCCTGCCGTGGACGCTTACGTCCGGATTTCTCCCCTCGGCCGGAGCGGCCAATCCTTGAGCGCTGTCACTCGAACGTGGGGCTTTTCCACTCGTCCGCGCGGGTAGTGATCACACTTTTCGCACGACGGCCCGACGGGCAGAGCGACGGCCCGGTCCGGCTCCTGTCGGAAAGCCGGACCGGGCCTGCACAGGGCGCCCTACTGCACCGCGGCGGGCATCGGCGCGGCGGCGGAGAGCGACGGCGAGAGCGGCACCGAGGAGGACAGCGGGGCCTCCCGGCCGCAGGCGTAGGCGATGGGGTTGATCAGCTCGGTCGCCTCCGGCAGCCAGCGGTTGAGCGCGGTGGGCTCCCGGGCCCACTGGGCGAAGCCGTGCACGCCCACCCGGGTCGGCGGCGCGATCACCCAGTCGCCCTCGCCGTGCCCGACCAGGTCCAGCCGCCCGGGGCCCCAGCCGAGCCGGCGCAGCAGCTCCGGCAGCTTGGGCAGCGAGCCCGGCAGCACCAGGAACACCAGCCGCCGCCCGCGCCCCGGCCCGCCCGGGCCGTCCCCGGGAACCGCCAGCACCGGGCCCAGCTGCAGGCCCATCCGCTCCATCCGGGCCAGCGCCAGGCATCCGGCGATCTCCGGGACGTCGATGGCGTCGAAGGTGCGGCCGGTCGGCAGCAGCACCGAGGCGAGCGGGTTGTCCGTCCACCACCGGCGGACCACGCCGGGCCCGGCGCTGGCCTTGCGGGCCCAGTCCCGGGTGGCCGGGTGCGCGCCGGGCGCGGGGCATCCGGCGTCGCCGCAGGAGCAGCGCAGCGGGCCGTCGTCCTCGATCAGCCAGGTCCCCGGAGAGACCTCCCAGTGTCGTTCTTCGGCGTACCGCACCGCCGCGTCGACGAGCAGGTCACGAGCGGCTTGCTGCACCGGGCCGGCCGGCCGGGTGGCTCCCAGGGTGTCTTCCACGCCGTGCACAACTGGCGGCGGCGGGGCGGGTTACGGGTGATCGGCAAAATCGGCCACAGGGGGCGCGTCGGTGCATGGACGGGGGCGCACACGGGGTGCCGGGCCGTGCGGCGGGTATCCCTTCACCGGGGCGGATCGCTACCCTGGATAGATTGTCTCAATTGCCATGGCACTACGAGGGATTCACGCGTGTAGCGGCCTGCTCCCCGCGTGGTGCCGGGCACGTTCGAGGGGGAGGCATCCTCAATGGCCGCCAGACCACTGGTCGCACGACAGCCCAATGAACGGCTCCAGTCGCTGATCCAGGAGGCCGGGTGCTCCAACGCGGGGCTCGCCCGCAGGGTCAACCTCTGCGGGGCCGAGCACGGGCTGGACCTGCGCTACGACAAGACCTCGGTGGCCCGCTGGCTGCGCGGCCAGCAGCCCCGCGGACAGGCCCCGGCGGTGATCGCCGAGGCCATCGGACGCAAGCTGGGACGCCCGGTGACCGTCGACGAGATCGGCATGGCCGACGGCAAGAACCTCTCGTCCAGCATCGGCCTGCACTTCTCGGCCAGCCTGGCCGGCGCGGTGGAGCAGGTGTGCGAACTGTGGCGCAGCGACGTCGGCCGCCGCGACTTCCTCACCGGGGCCTCGGTGGCGGCGTCCGCGCTGGTGGAGCCGAGCCGGGACTGGCTGATCACCGGCGCCGACCCGCAGGTGGCCCGCAACTCCGGTGCCCGGGTGGGCCCGGCGGACGTCGAGGCGGTGCACGCGACCACCGCCATGCTGGTCGAGCTGGACCACCGCTTCGGCAGCGGGCATGTGCGCCCGGTCGTGGTGCACTACCTCAACAGCGTGGTGTCCGGGCTGCTCGCGGGCTCCTACCGGGAGGACACCGGGCGGAGGTTGTTCGCGGCGGTGGCCCGACTCACCGAGCTGGCCGGGTACATGGCCATCGACACCGGCCAACCCGGGCTGGCCCAGCGGTACTACATCCAGGCGCTGCGGCTGGCCCAGGCAGCGGGCGACCGCGCCTACGGGGCCTATGTGCTGGCGGCCTCGATGAGCCACCTCGCGGCCAGCCTCGGCAACCCCCGGGAGATCGCCCAACTGGCCCGTGCGGCCCAGGAGGGCGCGCGCGGCTCGGCCACGCCCACGGCCATGTCGCTGTTCTACGTCGCCGAGGCGCGCGGGCACGCGCTGCTGGGCGACGTCCGCTCCTGCGAGTCGGTGGCCGCCCGGGCGGCCGAGGCCATGGAGCACAGCTGTCCGGAGGAGGACCCGGACTGGATCGGCCACTTCGACCGGGCCTACCTGGCCGACGAACTGGCGCACTGCCACCGGGACTTGGAGCAGCCCCGGCAGTCCGCCCGGTACGCCGAGGAGGCTCTGAAGACCCACCCGGAGACGCGGGTGCGCAGGCGCGCGGTGGATCTGGTGCTGCTGGCGACGGCCCAGTTGCAGCTGCGTGACCTGGAACAGGCGTGCGAGACGGGCGCGCTCGCGGTCGAGCTGATGTCGGGGCTGCGCTCGGCGCGCGGAGCGGAGTACCTGGATGACTTCCGGCGGAGGCTGGAGCCCTACCGTGAACAGCGGGCGGTACGCGAGTTCCAGGCGCGGACGCTGGCCGAGGCGGCGGCCTGAGCCGCGGAGGGAGCGGAATCGGTCAATCCACTGGGGTCGTGGCCACTCGTGAGGATGAACCGGTAGCGTGGGCCGCTGTCGTGATCAGTGGTCCCGCGCCGATGCGGGGGCAGTGCCGCCCGAGCCGGGCGGAAGTGAGGAATCGCGTTGAACCACCGCCGCCCCAACTTCGATGAGTTGACCCCGGACGACCTGTTCCGCCCCGAGCCCGTGGACCCGGGCCGGGCGGCCACCGGCGGAACGATCGCCGGTGAGGTGCTGTACTCCTCGCGCGAGCCGCTGCCGCAGCCCTGGCAGGAGCAGGGCCCGGGCATGGGCCAGGGCCCGGGTCTGGGCCAGGCCACCGAGAGCACCGGTCAGCCGGAGTACTTCGGCGAGGCCACCGGCGTGGCGCCGACGGTCGGCCCGATGGCCGGGGCGCCGGTCGCCGAGGCGTCCACCCAGTTCCTGCCGCCGTTCCCGGCCGCGCCCGCCGATCCGGCCCCGACCGCGGTCGGCCAGTGGCAGCCGCAGCAGACCGGCTACGGCTACCAGCAGCCGCAGGGCTACGACCAGGGCTACCAGCAGCAGCCCGGCCAGCAGCAGGGCCACCAGCCGCAGGGCTACGACCAGCAGGGCTACGACCAGCCCGGCTACGCCCAGCAGCCGCCGTACGGGCAGCAGGCCCAGCCCTCCTACGGCGGCCACCAGCCCGGGTACGGCGGCGGGCCGGCGGCAGGCGGGTACGGCGGCGGACAGCAGGGCGGTCGGCCCGGCCCCGGCGCGGGCTCGGGCGGCTCGGGGGGCTCGCTGCGGGGGCGCTTCTCCAACCGCGCCATCGCCCTGGCCGCCATCGCCGCCTGCGCCGTCGTCGGCGTGGGCGCCGCAGCCCTGGCCGCCGGCGGCGGCAGCGGCACCAAGACCGGCACCACGGCGTCCAGCAGCGTCGCGCCCTCGGGCTCGGCCGCCGCCGGGGCGAGCCAGGCGACGGTGCAGGCGCAGGCCCTGTCCGATCTGCTCGCCACCGCCGCCAACGGCCGCTCGGCCGTGATCGCCGCCGTCGGCAACATCAAGGACTGCCAGAGCCTGGACCAGTCCCGGCAGGACCTGACCACCGCGGCCGGGCTGCGCAAGCAGCTCGTCCAGCAGCTCGACCTGCTGCAGACCGACAAGCTCACCGACGGGACCGAGCTGGTGAGCGCGCTGCGCCAGGGCTGGCAGGCGTCCGCCGACGCGGACTCGCACTATGCCGCCTGGGCCTCCGCGTCCAAGGAGAGCTGCGCCCACACGCACAAGCCCAAGGGCGGCGGCCAGCTGGCCGAGGGCGACGCCGCCAGCGGCACCGCGACGACCGCCAAGGCCAAGGCGTCCCGGCTGTGGAACGTGATCGCCGGGGCGACCGGCATGCCCAAGCGCTCCGGGAGCCAGCTCTGAGCGTCACGCCCGGGCGGGCGGCCTTCGTGCGGGAACGTAGTATCGACCCTCATGCAGGATTCACCGCGCGGTTTGCAGCAGGCTCCCTCCAGGTCTTCTCGAACGGGCACCCGTTCCGCCAGCATGGGCGCTATGCCGCTCACTGACATCCCCTGGTGGCGCTGGCGGGCCCGCGTCCGTTCAGCCCTGCACATGCTCGGCGACCCCGCGTTCCAGCAGGAGTGCTGGGTCCTCGGCCGGGACGGGTACGGCGACGTCACCGACGCCGTCTACCGCCTGGTCGAGGACACCTGGCTGGACCGCTGGTCCGCCGAGAAGTACGTCGGCTCGATATTCCGGGACGCCGCCGAGGCCGGGCTGGTCGACGCGGCGGTCCTGCGGGTGCTGCGGATCCTGCACCAGGTCGGCCCGGACGCCCCCTCCAGCGCCTACCTGCAGCACCACGCCTGGCCGGAGGCGGTGCGGGCCTGCCGCGACGCCCACGCGCTGCTCAGCGCCAACGACGGCGAGGACCCGGAGCTGCCGCCGCGCTCGCTGGCGGTGCTCGGCATCCTGCTGCGCACCAGCGCCTGAGGCCCGGCGCGGGCGCGCCGCGACCGGGGCGGCCGCCGGGTGAGACGCGCGGACCCGGCACCCGCCCGCTGTGGCACCCTGGTCCCTCTGACATGCGAGGACCGAGAGGACACCCCCGGTGGCACAGCAGCAGCCCGGCCCGGACCAGTACGTACTGACCCTGTCCTGCCCCGACAAGCAGGGCATCGTCCACGCCGTGTCCAGCTACCTGTTCCGGACGGGCTGCAACATCGTCGACAGCCAGCAGTTCGGCGACGGCGACTCGGGGCTGTTCTTCATGCGGGTGCACTTCTCCGCCGAGGCGCCGGTCACCCTGGAGAAGCTGCACGCGAGCTTCGCCGCCACCGGCGACGCCTTCCGGATGGACTGGCAGATCCACCCCTCGGCGGAGCGCACCCGGGTGCTGCTGCTGGTCAGCAAGTTCGGCCACTGCCTGAACGACCTGCTGTTCCGGGCGAGCAGCGGGGCGCTGCCGGTGGACGTCGTCGGGGTGGCGTCCAACCACACCGACTTCCAGGACCTGGCCGCGTCGTACGGCGTGCCGTTCCACCACATCCCGGTGACCCCGGACACCAAGCCCGAGGCCGAGGCCGCGCTGCTGGAGATCATCAAGCGGGAGCAGGTGGACCTGGTGGTCCTGGCCCGCTACATGCAGGTGCTCTCGGACGAGCTGTGCCAGGCCCTCGCCGGGCGGGCGATCAACATCCACCACTCGTTCCTGCCGAGCTTCAAGGGCGCCAAGCCGTACCACCAGGCGCACGCCCGGGGCGTGAAGCTGATCGGCGCGACGGCGCACTACGTCACCGCGCGGCTGGACGAGGGCCCGATCATCGAGCAGGAGGTGGTCCGGGTCAGCCACGACGTCTCGCCCGAGGGGTTGGTGGCGCTGGGCCGGGACGCCGAGTGCCAGGCGCTGGCCCGCGCGGTCAAGTGGCACGCCGAGCACCGCGTCCTGCTCAACGGCACCCGCACCGTCGTCTTCGCCTGACCGCGCCCCGCCGGGCTGCCCGGGTGCCCCGGCTCAGGGGCGGGAGAGCAGGCGGGTGGCGTGCAGGACGTCGTGGGCGGTGGCGCGGTCGCCGGTGATGCCGCAGGGGAGCCGGTCCGGATCGCGCCGGGCCGCCGCCAGGAAGCAGAACTCGACGCCGTCCAGCGCCAGGGTGGCCACCGGCGGCGTGCCGGGCGGCGGGGGCGGGGCGTCCGGCTCCAGCGGGATCAGCCACTCGCTCTCGCCCCGGCCCTCGATGACCAGCTTCACCGCGCGGTGGCCGCGCGCCTCGTCCGGCCCGGGGGCGGCCGTGGCCTGGCCCGCGCCGCGCAGTGCGGCCAGGGCCGTGGGCAGCGCCCGGGCCGCGACCCCGATCAACCGCCGCAGGTGCACGCCGCGCGGCGGCCCGTAGGGGTAGCCGACGGCCTCGGCGATGTCCACCGCGTGGATCCAGCACTCGAAGGCCCGGTCCAGGAATGCCTCCCGCAGCGGGGCCCGGAACAGGCCGTAGTCCACCTCGGTGTCGCCGGTGGTGTCGCCCCCGGCGGCCTCCGCACCGGCCTCGGCGAGCGCCGCGGTCTCCACCAGGGCCCGGGTCTGCGCCCGCCACAGGGCGCGTATCGCCTCCGGCGAGCGGTGCCGCAGCTCCGCGCTCAGCCGCTCGGTGCGTTCCACCAGGTCGCTGCCGGACGTCGGGTCGGGCAGGCCGAGGGCGACCGCGAGCAGGCCGTCCACGGCGGCGAGGTGGCACAGCACCTCGGCGGGGCTCAGCCGTTCCGCGCCGCCGTGCCAGCGCAGCTCCGCGGACTCCTGCCAGTCCAGGTCGCCGAGGTCGCGCAGGAGCGCGTCCAGCCGGGCGGTCTCGGCGGCGTAGGCCGCGCTGTAGTCGGGCACCGGGACGGTTGCGGGGCGGCGGGTCAGCGCCCAGGCGATGACGGAGCCGCGCAGCGCCGGGGCCGGGTCCAGCGGGTCGTCGGTGGAGAGCCAGCCCGCGGCGTCCCGCAGCCGTACGGCCTCCTCGGCGCAGGCCGGGCAGCCGGCCAGGTGCCGTTCCACCCCGGCGGCCTCGCGCGGGGTGCAGGCGTCCAGGGCCCAGGCGCCGATCAGCCCGCGCAGCGTCTCGTGGTCGGCCGCCGGGGCGCCCGGGTCGGGGCCGGCGTCGGGGGCGGTCACGGCGCGGACCCGGTCGAGAGCGCGGCGGCCAGCAGTTGCAGGCCGAGCCGCATCCGGTGCTTGGCGGTGGCGGCGCCGACGCCGAGCTCCTGGGCGGCCTGCTGGTAGGTGCGGCCGCCGAGGCAGGTGAGCAGCAGCACCTCCTGCAGCGCCTGCGGCAGCGAGGCGACCACGGACTGGACGTGGGCGGCGGTGGCCTGGGCCACGACCTCCTCCTCCAGGCAGGCGGGCTCGATCGGGCGGCTGTCGGGCTGCGGCTCGTCGCCCTCGCCCTGGGCGCCGCGCAGGCGTTCGACGGCGCGCCGGTGGGTCAGCGTCCCGATCCAGGAGCGCATGGAGCCGCAGGCCGGATCGAACTCGTCGGGGTGCTCCCAGACGTGGGCGAAGACGTCCCGGGTGACCTGCTCGGCGGCGTGGGTGTCGTTGAGCACGCGCTGGGCCAGGCCGTGCACCAACGGGGCGAACTGGTCGTAGAGTTCGCCGAGGGCGGACTCCTCGCCGCGTTCGAGGCGGCGCTGGATCTGCCGGTCCCAGCGCAGCGGGGCAGGCGTGGCCATGGCGCATCACCCTCCCCGGGAGCATCCGCTGCGCGTGCCGTGGGTGCGAATGTATCGCCCGGTCAGGTGACCGCGCATCCACTTGTCCGAACTGCGCCGGTAACCTGATCGGACGTCACGGCGGTTCGTGACGGTTCCCGACCGGTCCTGTTCCGACAAGCGAGAATCGCGGCAGAGCGTGACGACACTGACGATGAGTTCCGAGGGGTTCCAGGGCTGGGCGGTGCTGCGGGTCGCTGGTGAGATCGACCTGGTGACGGGCGGGCAGATCCGGGCGGAGGTGCACCGGATGGTCGCCGAGGGCCGCCGCCGGGTGGTGCTGGACCTGGCCGCGGTGCGCTTCTGCGACTCCAGCGGGGTGGGCGTGCTGATCGCGGCCCGGCGGCTGCTGCGCTCCTGCTCCGGCGAGCTGCGGCTGGTGCTGCCGCCGAGCGCCCCGGCGGTCGCGCCGCCCCCGTCGGGTCCGCACGGCGCGGGCGGCGGGCATGTGCACCGGGTGTTCACCGCGCTGGGCATCCGCCGCCTCTTCGACATCTACCCCGACGTGCCCTCCGCGGTGGCCCCGCCGCTGGCCCGCCCGGCCTGAGCGTTCCGGCCGACCAGTAGGCTCGGGGACCGTGAACGCAGTGGAGCTCAGCATCGTCCTGCCCGTGTACGGCGTCGCGGACTACCTGCCGCGCTGCCTGGACTCCGTCCTCGCGGCGGACGCCCCGGAGCGGGTGCGGCTGCAGGTCGTGGCGGTGGACGACGCCTCGCCGGACGGCAGCGGCGCGATCCTGGACGAGTACGCCGCCCGCGATCCCCGGCTGACCGTGCTGCACCTCGCCGAGAACCGGGGCCTGGGCGGCGCCCGCGAGGCCGGTCTGGCCGCGGCGACCGGCGGGTACGTCTGGTTCGTCGACAGCGACGACTGGCTCGCGGACGGCGCGGTGGAGGCCGTCGCCGAGCGGCTGGCCGCCGTCCGGCCGGATGTGCTGATCACCGGCTTCGCCCGGGTCTACCCCGACGGCAGCACCGAGCCGGACACCTGGCGGCGGCTGATCGAGGGCGTTCCCGAGGCGTTCACCCTGGCCGAGCGGCCGGGCCTGCTGCAGATGATCCTGTCGGCCTGGAACAAGGTGGTCCGCCGGGAGTTCCTGCTCGGCCTGGGCGTCCGCTTCGGCGACGGCTACTACGAGGACATCTCGGTCACCTATCCGCTGCTGGTCGCCGCCGAGCGGCTCAGCTACCTGGACCAGGACGTCTACTTCTACCGGCGGCAGCGCGAGGGCGCGATCACCAACACCGCCTCGGCCCGGCACGCGGACGCCTTCGCCCAGTACGACGCGGTGTTCGCGTTCCTGAACCGGCGCCCGCAGACCCCGGAGGCGCTGCGCCGGCTGGTCTTCGACCGGACGGTCAAGCAGGCGGTCACCATCCTGGACAGCCCCGGGCTGGTCCCGGAGGAGCTGCGCGGCGACTTCTTCCACCGCGCGTCCGACCACTTCCGCCGGCACCGCCCGGCGGGCTACGCGCACCCGGGCGGGCTGCGCGGCGTGCAGTACCGGCTGGTGGAGCGGGACGCCTGGGGCGCGTACCAGCAGCTGCGGCCGCTCCAGGCGCTGCCGCGCACGGTGAAGCGCGCCCTGCGGCAGGGGCTGGACGGGGGCCGCCGGGGCGCCCGCAAGGCCGTCCGCGGGGCCGGGCGGCGCGGGCTGTACGAGGCGTACCGGCGGCGGCCGATGGACGAAGAGCTCGCGGTCTACGCCGCGTACTGGTACCGGGGCTACGCCTGCAACCCGGCCGCAATCTACGAGAAGGCCCGGGAGCTGGCGCCGGGCGTGCGCGGGGTGTGGGTGGTGGAGACCCGGGCGCAGGCGGCCGCGCTGCCGCCGGGCGTCCCGTACGTGATCGCCAACACGCCGGGCTACCTCAAGGCCATGGCCACCGCCAAGTACCTGGTCAACAACGTCAACTTTCCGCACACCATGACCAAGCGGCCGGGCTCGGTGCACGTGCAGACGCAGCACGGGACGCCGCTGAAGCTGCTCGGGCTCGACCTGCGGGAGCGCCCGGAGGCGGGCGGCGACATGGACTTCGAGCGGATGCTGGAGCACGTGGCCCGCTGGGACTACCTGGTGTCGCCCAACCCGCACTCCACCGAGGCGTTCGGCAGCGCCTACCCGGGCCGGTACCGGGTGCTGGAGACCGGCTATCCGCGCAACGACCGCCTGGCGCAGGCCGGTCCGGAGCAGGGCGCGGCGGTCCGGGAGAGCCTGGGCGTTCCCGAGGGGCAGACGGTGGTGCTGTACGCGCCCACCCACCGGGAGCAGCACGCGGGTTACGTGCCGGCGCTGGACCTGGCCGCGCTGGCGCAGGCGCTGGGCCCGCAGTTCACGCTGCTGGTCCGCACCCACTACTTCTACGCGGACGGCGGCCGGGATCTGGGCGCGGGCGCCGGGCAGGTGATCGACGTCTCCGCCCACCCGGCGGTGGAGGACCTGTACCTGGCGGCCGACGTCCTGGTCACCGACTACTCCTCGTCGATGTTCGACTATGCGGTGCTGGACCGGCCGGTGGTGGTCTTCGCCCCGGACTGGGCGGAGTACCAGCGCATCCGCGGGGTCTACTTCGACCTGCGGGCCGAGCCGCCGGGCCTGTTCACCACCGAGCCGGAGGAGTTGGCGCGGGTGCTGGCGGACGGCTCGGCGGCGGGCCCGGAGGCGGCGGAGCTGCGGGCCGCCTTCCGCAAGCGCTTCTGCCCCTGGGACGACGGGCACGCCGCCGAGCGCGTGGTGCGCGAGGTGTTCCCGGTGGCCCGGGACTGACCGGCCCGGCCCGGGCGGTGACGGCGCGGCCCGGCTCAGGCGGTGATCTGCTGGGACAGCCAGACCAGCGACTCGGGCAGCATGGTCTGGAACACCGCGGTGGTGTGGTCGCCCTTGTCGAGCACCATCACCTTGCTCGGACCGGGGTGCTTCAGCGCGCCGACCAGGGCCCGGGCGTCCGGCACCGTGCCCGGGTCCTGCAGCGAACCGGCCGCCAGCAGCACGATGTCCGGCTGCTGCCTGGCCTTCTTCAGCAGCAGGTACGGGTTGTTGGCGGCGGCCAGCGCCGGGTTCTTCAGGACGATCGCCGCGTCGGGCGCGTTGTAGCCGGACATGGTCACGGCCGCGTGGAAGGAGCCGGGGTACTGGACGGTGAGGTTGGCCGAGCAGTAGCCGCCGGCCGAGTAGCCCATGATCGCCCACTGCCTGGCGTCGGTCGAGGCCCGGAAGTTCTTCTTGACCAGCGCCGGGACGTCCTTGGCCAGCCAGGTCGCGGTCTGGTAGCTGCCGGGCAGGTTGGCGCAGCCGGAGTCGTTGCCGCCGCCGAACATGTTGAGCGTGGCCGAGACCAGGATCATCGGCTTGGCCTTGCCCTCGGCCATGAGCCGCTCCAGCTCGGTGTGGGCCTTCATGGTGCCGAACCACGCCTGCGGGGTGCCGGGGGTGCCGGGCAGCAGCTCGACCACCGGGAAGTTCGTGTGGGCGTACTGCGGCTGGTTGTACTGCGGGGGCACCCAGACGTACAGGCTGCCCTGGATGCGCGACAGCGGGCCGACGGCCTTGGTCTTCAGCACGCCCTTGGTGTAGGTGGTGAAGGTCAGCTTCTCGGCGGCGTCGGTCGCGGCCGTGTTCCCGCCGCCCCCGCCGACGACCGCGCCGGTGCTGCCCGCCGCGCCGTTGCCGCCGGTGAGCTGCACGGTGGCGTCGTTGCCGAACAGGTCGCCCCAGCTGTCGTAGAACGGGCCCATGCTGTTGTTGACGTACACCAGCACCATCAGCACGGCTGCGGCCTGGCTGAGCAGCGTCATCCCGATCCGTCCGGTGAACCGGACCGCCGGGGGCCCGGGTATGCGGTTCCAGATCGCAACCATGCCGACGACGGCCGCCACCACCAGCGCGATGGTGAGCACGAAGAACGGCGCTCCTGTGAGACTCATCGGTGACCCTTCCGGATTCTCCCGCCGTCGACTGCTGCCGCCAGGTGGGCGGAGGCCGGACGGAATCCGCAGGTGAGGACGCAGTTCAGGGCCGCCAGGTTGCGACCTCCGACAGCATCACAGCCGTGCGGGGCGATTCCGGGAGGCGAGCTTACCTTGAGGTTACCTGGGAGATCATCGGGTTTTTCATACCAATGGATGACGCTGGAATGGCCGTATGGCGGGGATCACCCCAACGCCCCCGGATCGGTCCACGGCAGGTGCGCGAACAGCTCCCGCAGCTCGTGCTTGAGCACCTTGCGGAGTGTTTCGTTGCGCGGGAGTGCGTCCACGATCTCCAGTTGCTCGGGAATCTTCTGCGCCATGAGCCCGGCCGCGCGCAGCCGTGTGGCGAGGTCGGCCAGCGTCGGCGGCTCCTGGCCGGGGCGGCGCTCCACCACGGCGCACACCCGCTCGCCGCGGACCGGGTCCGGCAGGCCGACCACGGCGACCGCGCCGACCCGGGGGTCCTGGTAGATGAGGTCCTCGATCTCCTGCGGGGCGATGTTCTCGCCCTTGCGGATGATCAGGTCCTTGAGCCGCCCGGTGAGCACCACATGGCCGTCGGCCCGGATCCGGCCCAGGTCGCCGGTGCGGAACCAGTCGCCGGGGGCGAATGCCCGGGCGGTCAGCTCGGGGTCGGTGTAGCCGCGGCAGACCATCGGGCCGCGCAGCCACACCTCGCCGACCTCGTCGGTGGCGGCCTCGGCGCCGTCCGGCCGGACCACCCGCAGCTCGGCCCCGGCCACCGGGCGGCCCTCGGTGTGCGCCAGCTGCTCGGGGGTGTCCCCGGGTGAGCCCATGCAGATGGCCGGGGCCTCGGTCATCCCGTAGCCGTGCGCCAGGACGCACCCCAGCTCCTCGGCGACCTCGCGGTACATCTCCGGCGGCCGGGGCGCGCCGCCGCCGGAGATGATCCGCAGGCCGGGCAGCAGCCGTTCCCCCGGCGGCAGCCTGCGCTGCTCGGCCAGGAAGGCGGCGTAGAAGGCGGTGCTGCCGCCCGCCATGGTGACCCGGTTGCGCCGGTAGGCGGGGAGCACGCCGGGCAGCGCGAACACCTCCGCCAGCAGCGCCGGGAAGCCGTGCACCAGCATGGTGACCAGGTAGTCGGGGCCGCCGATGTGGGCGTAGGGGAAGGCGATCGAGCCGACGTCGCCCGGGCCCATCCGCAGCGCCTCGCCCAGGCCCACGCCGCCGGCGATCAGGGTGCGGTCGGTGTGCCGGGCGCCCTTGGGCGCGGAGGTGGTGCCGGAGGTGTAGTAGACCCAGCGGACCGGCGTGCGGGCGTCGGCCAGGTCGGTCCGGGGCGGGGGCGGCAGCTCGGCCGGGTCGCCGACGGGCAGGTCGGCCTCGGCGTAGGCGGTCAGCACCCTTGGCGGCACCGGCAGTTGGGCGCCCAGCTGCGCGGCGAGCCCCGGGTAGTCGAAGCCGCGCCACACCCCGGGGACCAGGAACAGCCGGGCGCCGGACTCGCGCAGGATGTGCCCGACCTCGGCGCCCCGGTAGAGGGCGATGACCGGGGTCTGCACCGCGCCCAGCCGGGAGAGCGCCAGCGAGACCACCACGGTCTCGATCCGGGTGGGCAGCTGCCAGGCGACCGGGGTGCCGTCGCCGACGCCGTACTCCCGCCGCAGCCCGGCGGCGACGCGCTCGGCCCGGTCGCGGACCTCGCGGAAGCTGAGGGTGCGGTCCAGCGGCTGCCCCTCGGCGGCGGCCTCCCGCTCCTGGATCAGCATGGGGGCATCCGGGGTCAGCGCCGCCCGGCGCTCCAGCAGCTCCCAGAGCGTCCGCGCGCCCGCGAGCGTCCGGCTCTCCCCGCCCTGCCCCGGATCGGCGCCCATGCCCGGCCTCCTTCGCTATGACGCAACGTCAGATCTTTCGCATGACTGCTGAGTTGCCTGTGCGGTCCTCAAGACGCCTGCGCTGCCCAGCAGTCGGCGACGGCGGCGGTGTCGGCGAGGGTCGCGGTCAGGGCCAGGGTGTGCCGCAGCACCGCTTCGGCGTACTCGGGCGGGGTGCCGGCCACCGCGTCCCGGACGACCACCGCCCGGAAGCCCGCGCCCACCGCGCCCAGCACCAGCTCCAGCAGCGCCACATTGAGCGACACCCCGACGCAGACCACGGTCCGCGCGCCGAGGTTGCGCAGCACGGTGGCCAGGCCGGTGTCCTGGAACGGGCCGAGGCCGTGCAGGCGCGGCAGCACCAGGTCGGCCGGGTCCGCGCCGATCCCGGGGTGCAGTGCGGCGGCGTCCGAGCCCGGCGTCAGGGGGACGGCCGCCCGGGCCGCCGCCGCGAACAGCCGGGCATTGCCGCCCGCGCCGCGACCGTCCGCCCGGCGCAGCGCGGTGCAGTGCAGCACCGGCGCCCCGGCGGCCCGGGCCGCAGCGGTCAACCGGCCGATGTGCTGGACGAGTTCGGCCTTCCGGGCGGCCTCGGCCAGGGCCGGGAAGACCGCCGGCTCGCCGAGCACGCCGTTCTGGCACTCGCAGGTCACCAGCGCGGCCCGGCCCGGCCGCAGCAGCTCGTCCAGTGGTACGGCCACGGTGCCGCCTTTCCGCGCGCTCGCCCGGCCGGGCGCTTGCCGCCCGTTCCCCGGCTCACTAGTCTGAATCTGACGGAGCGTCAGGTAAAGGGTTCGGGCAGCCGGACCTGGAGGGAGTCCCGATGGACCTGCCCATGGTGGTCAGCGTCGACGACCACGTGATCGAACCCGCGCACCTCTTCGAGACCTGGCTGCCCGTCAGATACCGTGACCGGGGACCGAAGCCGCTGCGCGCGGGGATCGGCGAACTCGCCTACGTCGGCGGCAGGTACCGGATCACCATGGACCCGGCCGGGCCGCCCACCGACTGGTGGATCTACGAGGACCTGCAGTTCCCGTACAAGCGCAACATCGCCGCCGTCGGCTTCGACCGGGACGAGATGACCCTCGAGGGCATCACCCGCGAGGAGATGCGCCGGGGCTGCTGGGATCCCAAGGCCCGGCTGGACGACATGCAGGGCAACCACGTCGAAGCCTCGCTGTGCTTCCCGACCTTCCCGCGCTTCTGCGGCCAGACCTTCGCCGAGGCGCACGACAAGGAGGTGGCCCTGGCCTGCGTCCGCGCCTACAACGACTGGATGGTCGAGGAGTGGTGCGGCGACAGCGGCGGGCGGCTCATCCCGCTCTGCCTGATCCCGCTGTGGGACGTGGAGTTGGCCGCCGCCGAGATCCGCCGCAACGCCGCGCGCGGGGTCCGGGCGGTCTGCTTCAGCGAGATCCCCACCTACCTGGGCCTGCCCAGCATCCACAGCGGCTACTGGGATCCGTTCTTCGCCGAGTGCCAGGCCACCGGCACGGTCGTCTGCATGCACATCGGCTCCTCCTCGCAGATGCCCGCCGCCTCCCCGGACGCGCCGCCCGCCGTGCAGGCCACGCTCAGCTTCAACAACGCCATGGCGTCGATGACCGACTTCCTCTTCTCCGGCGTGCTGGTGCGCTTCCCGAGCCTCACCCTCGCCTACAGCGAGGGGCAGATGGGCTGGATCCCGTACGCGCTGGAGCGCGCCGACGACGTCTGGCGGGAGCACCGGGCCTGGGGCGGGGTGCGGGACATCGTCCCCGAGCCGCCGTCCAGCTACTACTACCGTCAGATCTTCGCCTGCTTCTTCCGCGACCGGCACGGCGTCGCCTCGCTGGACACGGTCGGCGTGGACAACGTCACCTTCGAGACCGACTACCCGCACGTCGACTCGACCTGGCCGGACACCGAGGCCGTCGCCCGGGAGCACGTCGCGGGGCTGCCGCCGGACGTCGTCTACAAGATCATGCGCGGCAACGCCATCCGGATGCTCGGCCTGGACCTCGACCGCCACCTGGACGCCTGCGGACGCCCGCTGCGGCCCTGACCCCGGCCGCCGCGACCGTACATGCCGAGCGACGCCAAGGAGGCACCGCCGTGGAGCTGAGCGACACGCCCGCCGAGGCGGCGTTCCGGCGCGGGCTGCGCGCGTGGCTCGGCAAGACCCTGCCGGAGCTGCCGCCGCCGCCCGACCCGGCCGACTGGCCCGCCCGCCGCGCCTACGACACCGGCTGGCAGCGCAGGCTGTACGACGCCGGATACGCCGGGGTGCACTGGCCCGCCGAGGCGGGCGGCCGGGGGGCGGGCCCGGTCGAGCACCTGATCTTCCTGGAGGAGACCGAGCGCGCCGGAGCCCCCTACGTCGGCGCCAACTTCGTCGGCCTGCTGCACGCCGGGCCGACCCTCGCCGCCGAGGGCACCCCCGAGCAGCGCCGCCGCCACCTGCCGCCGATCCTGCGCGGCGAGGAGGTCTGGTGCCAGGGCTTCAGCGAGCCCGGCGCCGGCTCCGACCTGGCCGCGCTGCGCACCCGGGCGGTCCGCGACGGCGACGCCTACGTGGTCAGCGGCAGCAAGATCTGGACCTCCCACGCCGAGGCCGCCGACTGGTGCGAGCTGCTGGTCCGCACCGACCCGGACGCCCCCCGGCACCGGGGCATCAGCTGGCTGGTGCTGCCCATGGACGCGCCCGGGGTGACCGTCCGCCCGCTGCGCACCCTGGCCGGGACGACCGAGTTCGCCGAACTCTTCCTGGACGAGGTGCGCGTCCCGGTCGGCAACCGCGTCGGCGCCGAGAACGACGGCTGGCGGGTGACCATGGTGACGCTGTCGTTCGAGCGCGGCACGGCGTTCGCGGGCGAGGTGGTGGCCGGCCGCCGGGCGCTGGCCCGGCTGGCGCGGCTGGCCGATGCCGAGGGCGCCTGGCAGGACGCCGGGCTGCGCCGCCGGATCGGCGCGCTGGCGGGGGAGTTCACCGCGCTGTGGCGGCTGGTGCAGTGGAACGTCTCGCAGGCGGCGGCGGCCGGGCCGGGCAGCGTGCCCGGAGCCGGGGCCTCGGTGTTCAAACTGCGCTTCTCCGAGGCCCGGCAGCAGCTGTACGACCTCGCGGCGGAGGTGCTCGGCCCGGCCGCGCTGCTCCTGCCCGATGCCGGGGCCGGAGCCGGTGCCGACGGCGATTGGGTTCCGCAGCGGCTCCAGGGCCTGGCGTACACCATCGCCGCAGGCACCTCGCAGATCCAGCGGACCATCGTGGCGCAGCGGGTGCTCGGCCTGCCGAAGCCTCGGACGACGGTCGGGGGCGGCTGATGGACTTCCGGCTGACGCAGGACCAGCGCGATCTGCGCGCGGGCATCGCCGCGCTGCTGGCGGGCCGCTTCGACCGGGCCCGGCTGCGCGCGGCCGTGGACGCCGGCGGGGCCTTCGACCCGGCGCTGTGGGCCGAGCTGCGCGCGGCGGGCGTGTTCTCGCTGCGGGTGCCGGAGGCGGCCGGGGGTTGGGCCTGGGGCTGGCCGAGGCGGTGCTGGTCTTCGAGGAGTTGGGCCGCGCGCTGCTGCCCGGCCCGCTGGTCGCCGCCGAACTCGCCTCGGCCGTGGGAGCGTCAGCCCCGGGAGGCTCGGCCGTGGGAGCGTCGGCCGCGCCCGGGCCGGTGGCGGCGCTGGTGCGGCTGCCGCACGGGCGCGGGCCGCTGCTGGTCGCGCAGGCGTCCGCGCTGGAGCTGCTGCTGGTGCTGGACGCGGACGCCGGTGAGCTGCGCGCGGTCGATCCGGCCGGGCTGTCCGGCCTGCTGCGGCCGGTGCGCTCGGTCGATCCGCTGACCCCGCTGTGGGAGCTCACCGGCTCGCCGCCGCACGGGGTTCCGGTGCCGGGCGCGGACGCCGGGCGGGTCTGGGCCGAGGGCACGCTGCTGACGGCCGCGTTCCAGCTGGGCCTGGCCGGGCGGGCGCTGGACTCGGCGGTGGCGTACGCCCGGCAGCGCGAGCAGTTCGGGCAGCCGATCGGGGCGTTCCAGGCCGTGCAGCACCTCTGCGCGCAGCTGCCGGCCCGGTTGGAGCCGGCCCGGGCCGCCGTCCGCGCCGCCGCCGTCCTCCTGGACGCGGGCGGGCGCGCGGGCGGGCCGCCGGACGGCCCCGGGTCGGACGACGCCCTGGCCGAGGCCGCCGGGGCGAAGCTGCTGGCGGACGAGGCGGCGGTGTGCGGCGCGCGCGACTGCCTCCAGGTGCACGGCGGCATGGGCTTCACCTGGGAGGCCGATGTGCACCTGCTGCTGAAGCGGGCCTGGGTGGGGCAGCAGGGCTTCGCCGGTCCGGTGGAGTGCGCCGAGGCCCTGGCCGGGCGGCTGCTGGCGGGGGGTCTGGTGTGAAGGGGCTGTGGACACTTGTAGGAAGGGTGGTTTTGCCGGGACGTCAGCAGGTTGCCGCTGATCCGCGAACGGTTCGGTTACGCTCCACGAGTGCGGACGGATCGGAAGCCGGATCACCGGCAGCGGGGACGCTGGCGTCCTCCCGCGCGGGCTGTCACCCCGCGCGCCATGACGCCCGCCCGCCCCTGCCGGGGACCGTGACGACGGCATGGTGGAGGCCCTCGGGGGCAGTATGCACCCCCGGACCGCCTCCTCGGTGGAATATGCCCGAAGCGCTTGCCTTGGTTGGCGTGGGCGAATCATCCTGGGTCAGTTCCGTGGAGAAGCGGCGTCGGCGCTGTCGGTGTCCTCGTCGGCCCCACGCCCTCTCCCGGGCACAACTGATCCCGCAAGTACGGGTGGTGTGAGCGGTGCAGGTGCTTCAGGTGCAGATTGCCGTACAGGCCGATCCGGCCGAGGTCGGGCGGGCCCGCAGATGGACGCGGTTGCGCCTGCAGGGGTGCGGGGTGGACCTCGATGCGCCGCTCGCCGAGACCCTGGTGCTGGTGGTCTCCGAACTGGTGACCAACGCGGTGGTGCACACCGGCTCACCGGCCGTGCTGCGGCTGGTCTTCCCGGTCGGCGCGGACGCCGACCGGCGCCCGGTGCGGGTCGAGGTCGCCGACGCCAGCGACCAGCCGCCGCAGCGCCGGAGCACGGCCAGCGAGGCGACCAGCGGGCGCGGCCTGGAGATGGTGGACTGCCTGACCGACCGCTGGGGCTGGTACCCGGACGGCGCGGGCAAGCGCGTGTGGTGCGAGATCGAGCCCGGCCAGGCCGGTGCCCCCGCCGGTGCCCCCGGTGACGCCGCCGCGCTTGACCTGCACCGGCTGCTAGTGGGCTGAGCCCCCGACCGTCGCAGCCGCCGCCTCCGCGTGAATGGCGCGGAACAGGCCGATTGCGCGCATCACTCGGGAAATTGGCGTCAATGTCCCTATCGTGACGATTTCCCGTGTCCGTCGCCGCATACCACGGCGCCGGTATTCCCGGCCACAATTCGGTCTCGCCGAGAAAACGCCCTGATAACCCCAAGCGGTCCCGGTCGGCCCCGGATCGCGCCCCGGCGGCGGCCCGGCGGGGTTGCTGCGGCGTGCCGGACGGGTGGGGCGGGTGTGACCGGGCGAGCGCCGGGCCCGGCCGCCGCTCGCCCCGGGCAGCCGCCGCCGACGTCCTTCGTTGACGCAGCAACCCCCCGTTGACCTGCGGCGACGTTGGGTGTCCGGGCCCGGCGCCGATCTCCGCCGCCGGGCTGCGGCGGGCTGCGGCCGCCGCCGTGAGCCGGTCCCGGGCCGCCCGCGCCGGGCATTCGGCGGCCCCCGTGAACAGTTCGCACCCAGGGGTGAATTCCGGTCAGCGGATCGTCCGCGAGCCGACCGAAAGCGCACGCAACCAATCCGAATCACGGATCAGCCATTGACGTGGCGTGTCCGGCTGATCACTCTTGGAGCCGTCGGCCTGTTGCGAGGGGACGTTGAGGGCGCGTACGGCCGTCGGTCGTGGGAGCGTGTCCTTGGCGAGGGCAGGTCGATCCGGCGCGAAACAGGGTGGAGCCCCGGGGGGTTCGCGGCGTCGAGGCCGGGTGGCGGGGTTCCGAGCAGTGCGTGCAGCGCTGTGCGGTGTCCCGCTACCCGGTCTTTCTGTCAGGGCGGGCGGCCCTACTTGACCGCCACCGGGACGACCGGTGCCCCCACGCCCCCGGTGAACGGCTCCGGCGGCGCGGAGAGCAGGAAGGCGTAGCGCCCGTCCTCGGCGCAGTCCGCCGCCAGCGCCTCCAGGTTCCAGTTCTGGCCCTGCATCATGCCCATCTCCACCAGGTCCAGCGCGTGCACCGGCAGGAACAGGCCGTCGATCTCGGGCGGGAAGACCTCGAAGGTGAGCGTGTCGTCGGCGACGGCGGCCACGTCCCGGGCGTGGAACCAGGCCGGGGTGTGCAGCGACAGCCCGGGGGAGGGGAAGGCGTACGCCTCCCGGTCGCCGCCGAGGTAGAGCTGGATCTGGCCGGTGCGCACCAGCACGATGTCCCCGGCCCGCACCCGGGTCCGCGCCAGCTCCTGCGCGGCGTCCAGGTCGTCCGGGGTGACCACGTGGCCGGGCGGCAGTCGTCCGACGCCGCGCGCCCGGGCGACGTCCAGCAGCACGCCGCGCCCGAGCACCGGCCCGGGCTTCTCGATGCCGCTGCGCAGGGCGCCCTCGTGCGCGGTGAGGGCGGCGTCGGCCGGGCGGTTGTTGTAGATCCGGTTGCCGTGGCTGACGTGGCCGAGGCCATCCCAGTGGGTGGCCGCCTGGAGCCCCATGGTCACCGTGTCGTCGCTGGTGGCGACAGCGCCCGGGCCGAACATCTCCCAGTTCAGCGCGGTCATGGTGTGCAGCGGGTTGGTCCGGCCGGGGATCAGGCCGCTCTGCACGCCCTGCTGCTGCAAGGGCAGCGCCAGCGAGAGGCGGCGGCCGCTGCGGACGGTGGCCGCCGCCTCCCGGACGCCTTCCGGGGTGATCAGGTTGAGCGTGCCGATCTCGTCGTCGTCGCCCCAGCGGCCCCAGTTGTTGACCTGCTCGGCGATCTCCCGGAATGCCTCGAAGTCTGCGGGTGCCGGCACGGCGCCCTCCCGGATCTCGGTCCTGCCCGACAAATCTGACGATGCCTCAGGTCTGGTGCCCCTCCCGACCGCCCTCCTAGAATCTAACGGTCCGTCAGATAGTTGGGGAGGGGTACGGCGTGGGCGAGTTCCTGCAGGGCAAGGTGATCGCGGTGACCGGCGCGGGCCGGGGCATCGGCCGCGCGGTCGCCCTCGGCTGCGCCGCCGAGGGCGCCCGCGTGGTCGTCAACGACTACGGCGTCTCCGCCGACGGCACGGATCCGAGCAGCGAGGTCGCCGCCGCCGTGGTCAAGGAGATCGAGGCGCTCGGCGGGGCCGCCGTCGCCGTCGCCGACGACGTCTCCACCATGGCCGGCGGCGCGCGCGTCGTCCGCACCGCCGTCGACACCTGGGGACGCCTGGACGCGGCCGTCTGCGTCGCCGGGATCCTGCGCGAACGGATGCTGTTCAACATGTCCGAGCAGGAGTGGGACGGCGTGGTCGACACCCACCTCAAGGGCACCTTCACCGTCTTCCGCGCCGCCGCCGCACTGATGCGCGCCCAGGGCAGCGGCACCCTCGTCGGCTTCACCAGCGGCAACCACACCGGCAGCGTCAGCCAGGCCAACTACAGCGCGGCCAAGGGCGGCGTCATCTCGCTGGTCCGCAGCGCCGCCCTCGGCCTGCACAAGTACGGCGTCACCGCCAACGGCGTCGCGCCGGTCGCCCGCACCCGGATGTCCGCCGGGGTGCCCATGGAGCTGACCGAGATCGGCGAGCCCGAGGACGTCGCCGCCCTCGTCGTCTACCTGCTCTCGGACCGGGCCGCCGGGATCACCGGGCAGGTCTACACCGTCGCCGGGCCCAAGATCGCCGTCTGGGCCCAGCCGCGCGAGCTGCGCGCCATGTACGCCGAGGGCGGGGCCTGGACGCCCGAGCGCATCGCCGAGGCCCTGCCCGGCGCGATCGGCAGCGATCCCATGCCGATGCTCGCCCAGCTCGACGCGATGGCGAAGGCCGCCGCCGCGAAGCAGCGTCCGAACGCCTGACGGGCGCGCGGACCGCAGGAAGGGACCGGCCCGGAGATGGACTTCTCCTTCAGCACCGACGACGAGGCGTTCCGCGCGCGGGCCCGGCAGTGGCTGGCGGAGCGGCTCGAGGCCCCCGGCGCGCCCTTCGCCGACCTGCGCCCCACCACCGGCGGCGAGCCGCCCGGCCATCGGCGCCGGCTGGAGTGGGAGCGGGAGCTGGGCGCGGGCGGCTGGATCGGCCTCGGCTGGGCCGAGGGCACGCTCACCCGGCAGGTCGTCTGGGCCGAGGAGTACGCCCGGGCCCAGGCCCCGGCCTCGCTCGGCGTCGTCGGCGAGCACCTGCTCGCGCCCACCCTGCTGCGCCACGGCAGCCCAGCCCAGCAGCAGCGCTTCCTGCCCGGGATCGCCAGCGGCGAGGAGATCTGGTGCCAGGGCTACAGCGAGCCCGGCGCCGGCTCCGACCTGGCCTCGGTCCGCACCACCGCCGCGCCGGACGGCGACGGCTGGCGCGTCGACGGCCAGAAGACCTGGACCTCGCTCTCCCAGTGGGCCCACCGCTGCTTCGTGCTGGCCCGCACCGAGCCCGGCTCGCACCGGCACCACGGCCTGAGCCTGCTGCTGCTGCCCATGGACCAGCCGGGCCGGGTCGAGGTGCGCCCGATCCGGCAGTTGGACGGCCACTGCGACTTCAGCGAGGTCTTCTTCGACGGTGCCCGCGCCGACCACGTGGTCGGCCGCCCCGGCGACGGCTGGCGGGTGGCGATGACCCTGCTCTCCTTCGAGCGCGGCGCGGGCATGCTCGGCCGCCAGATCGGCTTCGCCCGCGAGCTCGACACCGTGCTCGCCGAGGCGGCCCGCACCGGCGCGGCCGACGACCCGGTCGTCCGCGAGCGGCTCACCCGGCAGTGGGCCGAGCTGCACACCATGCGCTGCAACGCGCTGCGGACCCTGGGCACGGCCGAGCCGGGCTCGGCGGCCGTGGCCAAGCTGCTCTGGGGCGGCTGGCACCAGCGCCTGGGCGAGCTGGCCGTCCGCGTCCTCGGGCCGGAGGGCGCCACCGTGCCCGGCCACCTGCACTCCGATGTCTATGCGGTGACGGAGGCTCAGCAGCGGATGCTGTTCTCCCGCGCGGACACCGTCTACGGCGGCAGCGACCAGATCCAGCGCAACCTGATCGCCGAGCGCGTCCTCGGCCTGCCCCGCGAACCGCGCCCGGCCCGGCCGCAGCGCCCCTGAACCCGCCTTCGCCACAGCTCATGTGAGGGACAGTCATGGCAAGCACAGCCCACCGGCTCTACATCGACGGCGCCTGGCGCGAGGGCGGCGACGGCAGCTACGCCGTGGTCGACCCCGCCACCGAACAGGTCGTCGGCCACGCCCCCGAGGCGTCCGCCGCCGACGTCGCGGACGCCGTCGCCGCCGCCCGCCGGGCCCAGGACGGCTGGTCCCGCACCAGCCCGGCCGAGCGCGCCGCCGTGCTGGACCGGATCGCCGACGCGGTGCTGGCGCACGCCGAGGAGTGGGTGCCGCTGCTCCAGGCCGAGACCGGGGCGACGATCCGGGTGGCGTCGTCCATGCAGCTGCCGGTGGTCGCGGAGCGCTTCCGCCGCTACGCCCGGGGCGCGCTGGAGCCGGTGCTGGCCCCGCTCGCGCCGCAGCCGGTGCCGCCCTCGGCGCTCGCCCCGGCGGGCTGACCAGCGCCGTCACCGCGCGCCGACCGGTGGGCGTGGTCGGCTGCGTCACCTCCTACAACTTCCCGATCGTGAACCTCGCCGGCAAGCTCGCGCCCGCGCTGGCCATGGGCAACACCGTGGTCGCCAAGCCGGCCCCGCAGGACCCGCTGACCTGCCTGCGGCTCGGCGAGGTCTTCGAGGAGGCCGGTGCGCCCCCCGGCATCCTCAACATCGTCACCGGCTCCGGCGCGGCGCCGGGCGCGGCCCTGGTCGCCTCCCCGGACGTCGACATGATCAGCTTCACCGGCTCGACCGCCGTCGGCCGCCGCATCGCCGCCGACGGCGGCGCGACCATGAAGCGCCTGCTGCTGGAGCTGGGCGGCAAGGGCGCGGGCATCGTCCTCGCGGACGCCGACGCGGACGCCGCCGTCGCCGCCATCGGCTCCACCTGGGCGTTCCACTCCGGGCAGATCTGCACCGCGCCCACCCGCGCCCTGGTCCACCGCTCCCGCTACGACGAGGTCGTCGCCGGGCTGGCCCGCTTCGCCTCGGCGCTGCCGGTCGGCGACCCGCGGCTGCCCGGCACCGTCGTCGGCCCGGTGATCAGCGCCGTCCACCGGGACCGGGTCGAGGCGTACATCGCCGGGGCGCTCGCCGACGGCGCGCGCCTGGTCACCGGCGGCACCCGCAAGGAGCACGCGCCGGACGCGCCGGCCCTGCCCGACACCGGCTTCTACGTCGCTCCGACCCTGCTCGCCGACGCCACCCCGCAGATGGCCGTCGCCCGCGAGGAGGTCTTCGGCCCGGTCGTCGTCGTGCTGCCCTTCGACGACGAGGAGGAGGCGGTGGCGCTGGCCAACTCCACCGACTACGGCCTGTACGACTACGTCTTCTCCCGCGACACCGCCCGCGCCTACGCCCTCGCCGGGCGGCTGCGCAGCGGCAGCGTCGGCATCAACACCGCCCAGCGCCACGGCGAGGCCCCCTTCGGCGGCTTCAAGCAGAGCGGCGTCAACCGCGACTGCGGCTCCCATGCGCTGCACGCCTACAGCGAACTCCAGTCCCTGGTCTGGCAGTCCTAACTGACGTAGCGTCACATCGCGCCGACAACTGAGGAGTCACCATGAAAGGCGTCATCTTCGACGGCAAGTCGGCTCAGGTGGTGGACGATCTCGCGGTCCGCGCCCCCGAGCCGGGTGAGGTGCTGGTGCGGATCGCCGCCGCCGGGCTGTGCCACAGCGACCTCTCGGTGATCGACGGCACCATCCCCTTCCCGGTGCCGGTCGTGCTCGGCCACGAGGGCGCGGGCACGGTCGAGGCCGTCGGCCCCGGCGTCACCCATGTCGTCCCCGGGGACCACGTGGCGCTGTCCACCATCGCCAACTGCGGCACCTGCGCCGAGTGCGGGCGCGGGCGGCCGACCATGTGCCGCAAGGCCATCGGCTACCCCGGCAAGCCCTTCACCCGCGCCTCGGAGCCGCGCACCCCGATCCACAACTTCGCCTCCGCCTCGGTCTTCGCCGAACGCACCGTGGTCAAGGCCGTGCAGGCGGTGCGGATCGATCCGGAGATCCCGTTCACCTCGGCCGCGCTCATCGGGTGCAGCGTGGTCACCGGGGTCGGCGCGGCGCTGAACCGGGCCCGGATCCGGATGGGCGACAGCGTCGCCGTCATCGGCTGCGGCGGCATCGGCCTCAACGTGATCCAGGGCGCGCGGATCGCCGGGGCGTCCAGGATCATCGCCGTGGACGCGGTCGCCGCCAAGGAGCCGCTGGCACGGACCTTCGGCGCCACCGACTTCGTGGACGCCCGCGCGGCGGCCTCCACCGTCGACGCCGTCCGCGCGCTGCTGCCGCACGGCGTGGACCACGCCTTCGAGTGCGTCGGCCACACCGGCCTGATCCGCCAGGCCGTCGACCTGCTCGACCGGCACGGACAGGCCGTGCTGCTCGGCATGGTCCCGGTCACCGCCGAGGCGTCGTTCCGCCCGGCCGAACTCTTCCTGGACAAGTCCATCCTGGGCTGCCGCTACGGCTCCTCCCGCCCGCAGGACGACATCGCCCGCTATGCCGGGCTCTACCGCTCCGGGCAGCTGCTGCTGGACGAACTCGTCACCGCTGTGTATCCGGTGGACGACTTCGAGCGCGCCGCCGACGACACCCACCACGCCCGGGTGGCCCGCGCCGTCCTCACCTTCTGACCGCGCTGCCGCTGCTGCTCCGGCCGGCGGCCTGGAGGTACTCGGCGTACCGCTCGCCGAGCAGCTGCCGCATGTCGTCGCGGGCGGCGGACAGCAGCCGCAGCGGTAGCTGCGGGTTGCGGTCCCGGCCCTCGGCCTGAGCGGCCAGATCCAGGAAGTACGCCAACACCTCGCCGACGCGCGGCTGTTCGGTGCGGCTGCTCAGGTACGGCATGGGATAGGTCGCGTTCAGCGGCATCCTGGCTGCGTCGTCCCGTCCCGAGGGCCACCCCTCGACCAGCGTCACCGCCCATCCGTCCGGGTAGTGCCGGTGCTCGGCGAGGTAGATCGTGATGCGGTCCCGGTCGGCCAGCTGCTGGAGCCTGTCTGAGTGAGGCGACATTTGTCCATACTTGCAATGTCCGCGTCAAAAGTCGAGCCCGCTCCAGGGAGCCTCAGGCCGGGCCCGTCGCCGCCTGACGGGTTGCCCTGTAAGGGAGTTGGGACATGCTGGAGGTCGACCTGCCGAGGGC
Source organism: Streptacidiphilus sp. PB12-B1b (assembly GCF_014084125.1). Taxonomy (NCBI): domain Bacteria; kingdom Bacillati; phylum Actinomycetota; class Actinomycetes; order Kitasatosporales; family Streptomycetaceae; genus Streptacidiphilus; species Streptacidiphilus sp. PB12-B1b. Next base: position 782,069 of record NZ_CP048405.1, read on the forward strand.
GACCGAATGGACGTCATCGAGGCGGGTGGCCCCGGCCGGGCGTCACCCGAGCCGGGTCGGTGGACGGGCGGGCCCTGGGGACGCGAAGGCCCCCAGGGGGCGCCGCTCAGGCCGTGGGAAACTCGCCGGCCTTCACCGCCGCCACGAACGCGCGGAACGCGTCCGTTGAGACCGACAGGATGGGGCTCGCGTCGCCGAGGGTCGTGTCCACGATGGGGACTATGCCCTGTGGCAGGTGTGTACGGGACACCCCGACGCAGTTTCCCTCTGCGTCAGCAGAGTAGGAGGACTTGAAGATTTTCAGATCGCTGTACCTGATCGGGCTTCGCATGTTGATCATTTCTCTCAGGATGTCACGGATCAGCTTCCGCGACTCGGATACAGACAGCGCACAGCCCGCCGTCTGCTGATAGATGTGGGCGTGGTCTAGGACTTCCGAGGGAGCATCGACGAAGAAAGCTGCGCTGAGCGCCTCGGAGTAGAACCACTGCTCGCCGTCGGCAAGGTTCAGGAGCGCCATAAGAGTGCCCGGGGGAACTGCGGGTCGGGGAAAGAGTGGCACAACTTGGATCACGACATTGGGCAGTTGGGACATTCTGAGCAGATGGGTGAGCTGTTCCACCATGGTCTGAAGCCCGCCCACTTGGCGCCGCAGTACGCCCTCGTCCATGAGCACGGACAACCTTAGGGCGCTGGGCCCGTAGAGCCGTCTCTGTCGGTTCAGGCGGATCTCGATGAGCTCCTCGATGCGCTTGGCGGCGTGGCCGCGTCTGGTGAACAGAGCGCGCATGTGTGCTTCGGTCTGGAGCAGTCCCGATACGTTGTAGGGATCCCACTCACGAAGGGTGACTGCCTCGGACTCAAGCAGCAGGTAGCGATCAAACCAGTCGGGCCTTCTGCCCAGTGCCCGGACTCGCCAGTCGATCCGTGCGTAGAGCGTCGCAAGGGTGCCGCCGGTGTGCAATTCCTGGTCGCATGCTGTCACGAATGCGAGCGATGGTTTGCGTCGATCCGCCTCAACATGGGTGACGTATGACCTGTCGAACTGGATGCGCTCCGCCAGCGCATCTGCGGTGAGGGATGTGGACTCGCGGATGGTTCGCAGAAGCAGGCCGAACACTGCGCCTGGCGTCTCCACCAGGTCGGATTGTTCACTGCGGCGAGCCATCGGCCACTCCTTCGCTGGGTGCGAACTGACGTTCAAAGCGATAGGGACAGAGTTGTCTGTCCCACAGCGGCTCTTTCCCGAGCGCCTGGGCATCGCAATCCTAGGATGACGCACCGTCAATGCCAGCGGTGCTGAAGATGTCAGAGAAAGGCACGGCAGGATGACGGATGCTGTAAGGGGAAATGTGCGGCCCCCTCGGGGAGCGCTGGTGCTGGACGCGGGGTCCGGCCGGGTGGGGCGGGTGATGGACTTCCGCTGCGGGAAGGTGCAACTGCGGCCGCCGGGGGGCGGGTTGGAGTGGTGCGCCAGGCTCGGGGACCTGCGGATTGCGGACTCGCGGGAAGAACTGTCCAACCGCGTTGGCGAGTTGAATGCCGCGAGTCGGACGGGGCTGCTGTGAGGCGCAGTCGGGCCACCGACGAGTTCCAGCACTTTCCGCCTCCGCCGCCGCAGCCCGTGCCCGGGTGCGCGGAGTGCGCGGACTTCACGGCCGCAGAGAACTCCGCCCTGGACGTCTTCGACCACTCCGCAGCCACGGACGCCCGCGTCCGCCTGCGCCGGCATCTGGAGGGGGTGCACGCATGAACGCCTACCGTGTCGTCCCGGACCCTTCCCGCCCCTCGGCGTACGAGGGGGTCTGTATGAGCGAGCGCGACCCGGGCGATCCGGACGGTCCGAGGTGCGCGCAGGTCTCCGGGGAACTGCGCAGCTCCGAGGCGGTGGACCGGTGGATCGCCGCGCACGCGTCGGAGACCGCGCATGTCCGCTACCACCGCTCGGCGCGCGGGCCGGTCCGCGTGGAGTGGCGGCCGGGGCGGGACGATCCGCCTGCCTGAGGCCGGAGTTCGGCGTGCATCGGGCGGATGCACGCCGAACCCCCACTCAGCGCGACCCCCTGCTGCCGTATGGGCGAATGCCCGGTGTGGCACCACCGCGATCCCGCATGCGGCGTGCGGCGGAGCCCTAGCGTCGGCGAGGTCACTGCCGTACCCCTAGGGAAGGATCCCACGCCATGCGGAAGACGTTCGGCGTCATCGCCGTCACCGCCCTGGTCGCCGCTGCCGGAACCGCCGCCACGGCCGGCACCAGCCAGGCCGCGACCCGGGCCTACGGTGCCACGCACATCGTGACCGCGACGATGACCACCAACCGCACGGACTTCGCCAAGGCGACCGCGCACTGCCCGAGCGGGGAGCAGGTCGTCACCGGCGGCGTCTCCACCAACACCACGGCCGGGGTGTTCGTGATGGCGTCCAGCCCGACCCCGGACGGCACCGGCTGGTACGGCTCGACGCAGAACAGCTACGGCAACAGCAAGTCGTACACCCTGACCGTGACTGCGGTCTGCGCCGCGCCCTCCTACTGAGCCGCAGACCGCAGACCGCGGACGGGACCGCGGACAGCGGACAGAGCCGGGGCGGCGGGTGCAGTCGCCGCCCCGGAGACCGCCCGCCGACGGGCGACACGCGGGCCGGACACCTGACAAGCGGGTGATCACGGTCCGCTTTTCTGCGTTGACATGACACTTATGAGCGGAAGATACTGCCACCCAAGCATCGGGATTAAACGATTGCGACGTAATTCTGCGCGGGTTTTTTCGCTGGGGGGATCTTCATTTCCGGAATGTGCCAGTCATTGATGGCAATGGCACGACGTCATTCGCGCGGGCGTTCCGGACCGGCGAAGGAGATCGATTGGCCGCATTGACGCGGGGGAATGTGCTCGTACCGAGGGAGGCGCCCGAGTGCGCCCTGCGGGACCGGCCGTGGGCGGTGCTGCCGGCGGGCTTCGCCGCCGTCGCGGCGGCCGAGAACACCCGGCTCGGGCCCGAGATCGTACGCGAGATACGCCGCCGGATACCCGAGTACGCCCGACCCCTGGACGGCCGGTTCGGCGCCGGAATCCAGCGCGGCGCGGCCCGCGCGCTGGCCCAGTTCGCGGAACTGATCGCGGACGACCGGGCCGCGCCCGAGGATGCGCTGCGGGTCTACCGCTCGCTGGGGCGCGGCGAGTGGCGCGAGGGCCGCAGCCTCGATGCGTTGCAGGCCGCCTACCGGCTCGGCGCGCGCATCGCCTGGCGGCGCTACGCCCAGGCGGCCAGGCAGGCGGGCATGCCACCCGCCGCGATGACGCTGCTGGCCGACGCCATCTTCGTGCACGTGGACGAGATGGCCGCGGCCTCCGTCGAGGGCTATGCCCAGGCCCGCGCCCGCGACGGCGCCGCCCGGGTGGACCCGGTCGCGGACCTGCTGCGGAACCGGGAGCGCCTGGTCCGGGTGCTGGCTGCGGGCGGCACCGAGCAGCGGCTGAACGAGGCCGCCAACGCCGGGCGCTGGGCCGTGCCGGAACGTATCGCCGGCGTCGCGCTGCTGCCCGGCGGCTCCCACCCGGAGACGCCCGGCCCGGCCGGTTCCGCCGCCGCGCGGCTGCTGCGGGCGCTGCCCTCCGCCGTGGCCGCCCTCGACGGCCCCGAGCCCTGCCTGTTCCTGGCCGACCCGGACGCCCTCGGCCGCGCCGACCGGCTGGCCCGGGCGCTGGCCGGGCGCACCGTGGTCGTCGGCCCGGCCGTCCCGGTCGGGCGGGCCGCGCAGTCGCTGCGCTGGGCCCGCACCGTGGCCGCCCGGCTGCCCGCCGACGCCGAGCCCGGAGTGGTGCACTGCGACCGGCAGTTGGCGTCGGTGCTGCTGCTCGCCGACGAGGATCTGGTCCGGCTGCTGGCCGAGCGCCGGCTGGGGCCCCTCGACGGCATGCCGCCCAAGCGTCGGCAACGGCTGGAGGAGACGCTGCTGGCCTGGCTGGAGACCTGCCGGGGCAGCGCGCCCGAGGTCGCCCAGCGGCTGGGGCTGCACCCGCAGACGGTCCGTCAGCGGATGCGGCAGATCGACGCGCTGTTCGGCGCGGCCCTGGTCGAGCCGGACGCCCGGTTCGAGATCGAGGTGGCGCTGCGCGGCCGGCTGCTGCTCGCCGGACGCACCGGCTGAGACAGAGGGGGCCAAAGGCAGAGGGCCCGTCGTCCGTACTGCGACGCGGGCCCTCTTGGGGCGGTGCTGGACGAGCCACCGGAGACTCAGGCGACCTGATCGGAAGGGATCAGGGGCGGTTCATCAGTGTTGGGATTCAGATCGCGGTGACGTTCTCCGCCTGGGGGCCCTTCGGGCCCTGCGTGACGTCGAACTCCACCGGCTGGTTCTCCTCCAGCGAGCGGAAGCCGTTCGCGTTGATGGCGGAGTAGTGGACGAAGACGTCGGGGCCGCCGCCGTCCTGGGCGATGAAGCCGAAGCCCTTTTCGGCGTTGAACCACTTGACGGTTCCGGTCGCCATAACCGTTCTCCTTGCGAGGGACGTAATGGACGCCACACCTCGTGACGCCCGGTCCGCTGCGCTGATCGCCCCGCCTTCAGGTACTTCGTGTGACAAAGCTCTGAAAACTACACAAGCCCGCGGTCACATGCTCCGCAGGCTTGAGTACTGCATGGGAAATCAAACTGCAACTGCGGAAACCCTAGCACGAGGGTTCCCGCCCGGCCAGGGATGATCCAGAGCCTGGACCGGGCCCGCACGGGGCTACTGTGCTGGATGTGGACATTCCTGCCGAGCTCGACCCCGCACCGCACGACGGCCCGGACCAAGGGCCCCACCGAGGCGACGACCGTGGACCCCGGCGACCCCGGGTCGGCCACATCCAGTTCCTCAACTGCCTGCCCATCTACTGGGGCCTGGCCCGCACCGGCGCGCTGCTGGACCTGGACCTCACCAAGGACACCCCCGAGCGGCTCAGCGACGCCCTGGTCGACGGCCGCCTCGACATCTCGCCGATCACCTGCGTCGAGTACCTGCGCAACGCCGACCAGCTGGTCGTCATGCCGGACATCGCCGTCGGCAGCGACGGCCCGGTGCTGTCCTGCGTGATCGTCAGCCAGGTCCCGCTGGAGCAGCTCGACGGCCGCCGGGTCGCCCTCGGCTCCACCAGCCGCACCTCGGTGCGGCTGGCCCAGCTGCTCCTCGCCGAGCAGTACGGCGTGCAGCCGGACTACTACACCTGCCCGCCCGACCTGTCGCTGATGATGCAGGAGGCCGAGGCGGCCGTCCTGATCGGCGACGCCGCGCTGCGCGCCTCGCTGCACGAGGCCCCCCGGCTCGGGCTGGCCGTGCACGACCTCGGCGACATGTGGAAGCAGTGGACCGGCCTGCCCTTCGTCTTCGCGGTCTGGGCCGCCCGCCGGGACTTCCTGGAGCGCGAGCCCGAGGCCGTGCACGAGGTGCACCGGGCCTTCCTGGAGTCGCGGGACCTCTCCATGGAGGAGGTCGACAAGGTCGCCGAGCAGGCCGCCCGCTGGGAGTCCTTCGACGCCGAGCTGCTGCGCCGTTACTACGCGGAGGCGCTGGACTTCTCCTTCGGCGAGCGCCAGCTGGCTGGGGTGCGCGAGTTCGCCGCGCGCATCGGCGCGAGCACCGAGCACGTCCGGCTGCTGGAGCCCCCGGCGCTGGTCGCCGACCTCCTCGGCTGACACCTCCGGCGGCGGGCACGGCGGCGGACGGTCGGGGCCGGACGGCCGGGGGCACTGGCGTAGTCTGAGCAGCGTCTACGTCCACGCGGTAGACAGAGCCGAGATGAGAGGACGCCGAGGTGCTTGAGACCGCCCTGCCCCACGAGACGGATCTGCAGGCTGTCCTCGACCGTGCCGCCGCCGGGGGCAGGATCACGCCGGAGGAGGCGCTCGACGTCTACCGGCACGCCCCCCTGCACGCCCTCGGTGCCGCCGCCGACGCCGCCCGACGCCGCCGCTACGCCGGTACCGAGCACATTGCGACGTACATCATCGAGCGGAACATCAACTACACCAACGTCTGCGTCACCGCCTGCAAGTTCTGCGCCTTCTACGCCGCCCCCAAGGACACCGCCAAGGGCTGGTCGCGCGATCTGGACGAGATCCTGCGCCGCTGCGCGGAGACCGTCGAGCTGGGCGGCACGCAGATCATGTTCCAGGGCGGGCACCACCCGGACTACGGGGTGGAGTACTACGAGCGGGCCTTCTCCGCCATCAAGAAGGACTACCCGCAGCTGGTCATCCACTCGCTGGGCGCCTCCGAGATCGAGCACATGTCGCGGATCTCCGGCGTCACCGCCGAGGAGGCCATCCGCCGGATCCACGCCGCCGGGCTCGACTCCTTCGCCGGCGCCGGCGCGGAGCTGCTGCCCGCGCGCCCCCGCAAGGCCATCGCGCCGCTCAAGGAGTCCGGCGAGCGCTGGCTGGAGATCATGGAGATCGCCCACGGGCTGGGCGTCGAATCCACCTCCACCATGCTCATGGGCACCGGCGAGACCAACGCCGAGCGGATCGAGCACCTGCGCATGATCCGGGACGTGCAGGACCGCACCGGCGGCTTCCGCGCCTTCATCCCGTACACGTACCAGCCCGAGAACAACCACCTCAAGGGCCGCACCCAGGCCACCCTGTTCGAGTACCTGCGGCTGATCGCCGTCGCCCGGCTGTTCCTCGACAACGTCGCGCACATCCAGGGCTCCTGGCTGACGGTCGGCAAGGAGATGGGGCAGCTCACGCTGCACTACGGCGCGGACGACCTGGGCTCGGTCATGCTGGAGGAGAACGTCGTCTCCTCCGCCGGGGCCAAGCACCGCTCCAACCGGATGGAGCTGATCAACCTGATCCGCTCGGCCGGACGCGTCCCCGCGCAGCGCGCCACCACCTACGAGCACCTGGTCATCCACGACGACCCGGCCAACGACCCGGTCGACGACCGCGTCGTCTCCCACATCGCCTCCACCGCCATCGCCGGCGGCACCGCGCACCCCGAGTTGAAGCTCCTCAACGCGGCCGACTGACCGCCGTGCTCACCATCCACGCCACCCCCGGCCTCGCGGTGGCCGTCGAGGGCGACCGCGTCGTCGCCCTCGGCCCGGCCGGGCAGCTGGAGCAGGCGTACCCGCAGGCGCGGGTGCGGCAGTGGCAGGGCGTGATCGGCCCCGGCCTGCTGCACCGGGGGCCGCTGCCGCCCGCGCCCAGCGCGCGCGAGCGCGTGCACGCCCTGCTGCGCCTCGGTGCGACCGCCGCCCAGCCGGACCAGCTGGCTGATCCGGTGCTGCGCGCCGCCGCGCACCGCAACGGCCTGGCCGTGTCCGACCGATCGCCGGTGCTGGAGGTCGGCGCCCGGGCCGACCTGGCGGTGTTCGCGGCGGACGGCAGCTGCGTCGCCACCGTCCTCGCGGGCCGCCTGGTCCACCGCCGGGCCTGACCGGTCGCACCGTCGCCCTACCGAAGGTGAACAATGTGAGCGTGACCCGAGCCTCCCTGGACAAGCAGCCGCACGAAGTCGCCTCCATGTTCGACGACGTGGCGGCCAAGTACGACCTCACCAACGACGTCCTCTCGCTGGGCCAGACCCGGCTCTGGCGGCGGGCCGTCGCCCGCGCGGTGGACGCCCGGCCCGGCGAGTACGTGCTCGACCTGGCCGCCGGCACCGCCACCTCCTCGCTGCCCTTCGCCGAGGCCGGAGCCACCGTCGTGCCCTGCGACTTCTCCCTCGGCATGCTCCGCGAGGGCAAGCGCCGCCACCCGGAACTGCCGCTGACGGCCGGGGACGCCACCCGGCTGCCCTTCGCCGACGCCGTGTTCGACGCCGTCACCATCTCCTTCGGGCTGCGCAACGTCCAGGACACGGACGCGGCCCTGCGCGAGCTGCTGCGGGTCACCAAGCCCGGCGGCCGGGTCGTGATCTGCGAGTTCAGCCACCCCACCTGGACGCCGTTCCGCACCGTCTACACCGAGTACCTGATGCGGGCGCTGCCGCCGGTCGCCACCGCCGTCAGCAGCAACCCCGACGCGTACGTCTACCTCGCCGACTCCATCCGGGCCTGGCCCGACCAACCGGCCCTGGCCGCCCGGCTGCAGGCCGCCGGCTGGTCCGCCGTCGCCTGGCGGAACCTGACCGGCGGCATCGTGGCGCTGCACCGGGGCGTCCGGACGTAGGAGCCGGCTCAGGCCCGGCCCGAGCCCTCGGGCCAGACCGTGTGCACGTACAGGCCGGCGGCGCGGGCCCGGGCGACCGCGTCGGCGACCGCGCCGCCGGGCTCGCCGTCCCAGACCGCGACCAGCTCGTCCACCAGGCCCAGCAGCGCGGCCGTCCGGTCCAGGCCGGGGGCGAGCCGGTGGACGGCCCGGGCCCGGCGCATCAGCCCGGGGGAGGGGCGCTCCGGGTCGCCGAGGACCTCCAGCGCGCCGCCGTGCTCCAGCACGGCCTCGGCGAACCAGGTCTCCGGCCCCTCGCCCAGCGGGCTGACGCCGACCAGGCCGTAGGTCTGGTAGCCGGTGACCAGCCGCCACAGCTCGCCCCGGACCAGCATCTCGGTGATGTCGGACAGGCCCCGGTGTCCCATGACGCCGATGTGCATGCGGTCCCCTCGTGAACTGACGCGGCTGCCGGTGGTGGATCCGGTTCAGGGTAGGCGCATCTCCTAGACTGCGCAGTGGCCCCCAAGGGCCTTCCGACGAGAGCAGCAGGAGTCCAGGGTGTCGCAGGTGACGCAGCAGACCGCAACCGTCGAGGCTGAGGCCGATGTGATCGTGGTCGGGGCGGGCCCTGCGGGCGCGGCCACCGCCTACCACCTGGCCCGGGCGGGCCTGGACGTGCTGCTGCTGGAGAAGTCGCAGTTCCCGCGCGAGAAGGTCTGCGGCGACGGCCTGACCCCGCGCGCCACCAAGCAGCTGGTGGACATGGGCATCGACATCTCCGAGGAGGCCGGCTGGCTGCGCAACAAGGGCCTGCGGATCATCGGCGGCGGCGTCCGGCTGGAGCTGGACTGGCCCGAGCTGGCGAGCTTCCCCGACTACGGCCTGGTCCGCAAGCGCGCCGACTTCGACGAACTGCTGGCCCGGCAGGCCGAGAAGGCCGGGGCCAAGCTGCACGAGCAGTGCACCGTCACCGGCCCGGTGCTGGACGAGCGCACCGGCCGGGTGGTCGGCGTCACCGCCAGGATCGGCGAGGGCGCCGCCAAGGACCGCCGCGAGGTGGAGTTCCGGGCGCCGCTGGTGGTCGCCGCCGACGGCAACTCCACCCGGCTGTCGCTGGCCATGGGCCTGCACCGGCGCGAGGACCGGCCGATGGGCGTCGCCTACCGCACCTACTTCACCTCGCCCCGCAGCAACGACGACTACCTGGAGTCCTGGCTGGAGCTGTGGGACCGGCGCGGCGGCCAGGAGAAGCTGCTGCCCGGCTACGGCTGGATCTTCGGCATGGGCGACGGCACCAGCAACGTCGGCCTCGGACTGCTGAACACCACCGCCGCCTTCAAGGACATCGACTACCGCGAGCTGCTCAAGGTGTGGTGCGCGGGCATGCCCGAGGAGTGGGGCTACACCCCGGAGAACATGACCGAGCCGATCCGGGGCGCGGCGCTGCCGATGGCGTTCAACCGGCAGCCGCACTACACCCGGGGCTTCCTGCTGGTCGGCGACGCGGGCGGGATGGTCAACCCGTTCAACGGCGAGGGCATCGCCTATGCGATGGAATCCGGGCAGATCGCGGCGGGCGTCATCGTCCAGGCGCTGGCCCGGCAGACCGATCTCGGCCGGGAGCGGGCGCTGGAGGCGTACCCGAAGATCCTCAAGGAGGTCTACGGCGGCTACTACTCGCTCGGCCGGGCCTTCGTGAAGGCCATCGGCAACCCGCTGGTGATGCGGATGGCGGCGCAGCACGGCCTCACCCACCCGATGCTGATGCGCTTCGTGCTGAAGCTGCTGGCCAACCTCACCGACCCGCAGGGCGGCGACGCGATGGACCGGATCATCAACGGCCTGGCCAAGGTGGCGCCCCGCGCCTGAGGGCTGCCGGAAGGACACGACCGAGGGGGCGCCGCAGTGTGCGGCGCCCCCTTCGTCATGCCCGGGCGCCGCGGAACGGCGTTCGCACGCCGTCGCGTCAACCGCCCGCAGGGCAGGCCACCCGGGCGGGGGGTGTTTCTCTAGCACGGCCAGTCGGGATCGGCAAAAGTTGCCGTGGATCAGGCACATCTGGTAGCGCGCACACGTTTCACCAGCAGGAACAGGGTGTTCTGCTACCCCTTGTGAACGAAAGCACACGGGTGGTGGCTGATTTTGCCCCTTCATTACTTCTTGATCATTCGTCAGGTGGCGTAGATCACATTGAAGGGGCTGACGCCCGTGTCGCAGATCACATATGAACGGGCATAGGATGCAGCCGTCTTGGGAGCTTGTGAACCGCCTCACATGAGCGGATCACGCCCGCAAGCAGTAAGGACCCGCAGTAACTGACAGGGACAGGCGCCGCCGCAACTGCCTGGGAGGTCGTTCGGTAATGAACGCATATGCGCCGATTCTGGTACTTGGCGCCCTCGCGGCCGCCTTCGCGGTCGGCTCCGTGGCGATGGCCGCGCTGACCGGCCCCAAGCGGTACAACCGCGCCAAGTTGGACGCCTACGAGTGCGGCATCGAGCCCACTCCGCAGCCCGTGGGGGGCGGCCGCTTCCCCATCAAGTACTACCTGACGGCGATGCTCTTCATCGTCTTCGACATCGAGATCGTCTTCCTCTACCCGTGGGCCGTCACCTTCGACGCCCTGGGGATCTTCGGCCTGGTCGAGATGGTGCTCTTCATCGCCACCGTCTTCGTCGCGTACGCGTACGTGTGGCGGCGCGGGGGGCTGGAGTGGGACTGACCTGCGGAGACCCGCGGACCGCCGAGAGCTGAGAGGACACCAGATGGGTATTGAGGAGAAGCTGCCCAGCGGCTTCCTGCTCACCTCGGTCGAGCAGGCAGCCGGGTGGGTCAGGAAGAGTTCGCTCTTCCCGGCCACCTTCGGACTGGCCTGCTGCGCCATCGAGATGATGACGACCGGCGCAGGCCGCTACGACCTCGCCCGCTTCGGCATGGAGGTGTTCCGGGGCTCGCCGCGCCAGGCCGACCTGATGATCGTCGCCGGGCGGGTCAGCCAGAAGATGGCCCCGGTGGTGCGGCAGGTCTACGACCAGATGGCCAACCCCAAGTGGGTCATCTCCATGGGCGTCTGCGCCTCCTCGGGCGGGATGTTCAACAACTACGCGATCGTCCAGGGCGTCGACCACGTCATCCCGGTCGACATCTACCTCCCCGGGTGCCCCCCGCGCCCGGAGATGCTGATGGACGCGATCCTCAAGCTGCACGAGCAGATCCGCCACGAGAAGCTCGGCGCCCAGCGCGTCCGGGCCGAGGCGGAGGCCGAGGAGCAGGCGCTGAAGGCGGTCCCCACCAGCGAGATGAAGGGGCTGCTCCGGTGAGCGACGACAGCACCACAGCAGGCAACCAGGACAGCGGCGTGCCCACCCCGCGCGAGGGCACCGAGCTGGAGATCGTCGGCGTCCGCCACGGCATGTTCGGCGGCGACGCCGGAGTCGGCGGCGGCAGCGGCGACACCTCCGGCTACGGCCGGCTGGTCAGCCCGATCGTCCTGCCCGGCGCCACCCCCCGCCCCTACGGCGGCGACTGGTTCGACGAGGTCGCCGACGAGCTGGAGGGCGCCCTGGAGGAACAGGGCCTGGCGGTCGGCGAGGTGATCGACAAGACCGTCGTGGACCGCGGCGAGATCACCTTCCACATCGAGCGCGAACACCTGCCGCAGGTGATGCGCACCCTGCGGGACGACCCCGCGCTGCGCTTCGAGCTGTGCACCGGCGTCAGCGGCGTGCACTACCCCGGCGAGAAGGGCCGGGAGCTGCACGCCGTCTACCACCTGCGCTCGATCACCCACAACCGGCTGATCCGGGTGGAGACCACCGCCCCCGACGCCGACCCGCACATCCCGTCGACGTTCGACGTCTACCCGACCAACGACTGGCACGAGCGCGAGACCTACGACTTTTTCGGCATCGTCTTCGACGGACACTCGGCGCTGACGCGGATCATGATGCCGGACGACTGGCTGGGCCACCCGCAGCGCAAGGACTACCCCCTCGGCGGCATCCCCGTCGAGTACAAGGGCGCGCAGATTCCGGCTCCCGACCAGCGGAGGTCGTACAACTGATGGCTGCTACACACGGAACGGGCCAGGCCGAGGCGCCCGGCCGGGAGACCACCGAGGGCCGGGTCTACACGGTCACCGGCGGCGACTGGGACGAGGTGGTCACCGCCGCGGCCAAGGCCGACGACGAGCGGATCATCGTCAACATGGGCCCGCAGCACCCGTCCACGCACGGCGTGCTGCGGCTGATCCTGGAGATCGACGGCGAGACCGTCACCGAGGCCCGGTGCGGGATCGGCTACCTGCACACCGGCATCGAGAAGAACATGGAGTTCCGGAACTGGACCCAGGGCACGACCTTCGTGACCCGCATGGACTACCTGACTCCGCTGTTCAACGAGACCGCCTACTGCCTCGCGGTCGAGCGGCTGCTCGGCATCACCGAGGACGTCCCCGAGCGGGCCAGCGTCATCCGGGTGCTGATGATGGAGCTCAACCGGATCTCCTCGCACCTGGTCTGCCTGGCCACCGGCGGCATGGAGATCGGCTCCACCACGCTGATGATCTACGGCTTCCGCGACCGCGAGATCATCCTCGACATCTTCGAACTGGTCACCGGCCTGCGGATGAACCACGCCTACGTCCGCCCCGGCGGCCTGGCGCAGGACCTCCCGCCGGGCGCGCTGGACCAGATCCGCGAGGGCATCAAGACCCTGCGCTCGCGGATGCCCGAGTACGACAAGCTCGCCACCAACAACCCGGTCTTCAAGGCCCGCCTGGTCGACGTCGGCTACCTGGACCTCGCCGGATGCATGGCGCTCGGCGCCACCGGCCCGATCCTGCGCTCCACCGGCCTGCCGCACGACCTGCGCAAGTCCCAGCCGTACTGCGGCTACGAGCAGTACGACTTCGAGGTGCCGGTCGCCGACAGCTGCGACTCCTACGGGCGCTTCCTGATCCGGCTGGCGGAGATGGAGCAGTCGCTGCGGATCGTCGAGCAGTGCCTGGACCGGCTGCGCGGCGGCTCCGGCCGGGTCATGGTCGCCGACAAGAAGATCGCCTGGCCCGCGCAGCTGTCGCTGGGCCCGGACGGCATGGGCAACTCGCTGGACCACATCAGGAAGATCATGGGCGAGTCGATGGAAGCCCTGATCCACCACTTCAAGCTGGTCACCGAAGGCTTCCGGGTCCCCCCCGGCCAGGCGTACGAGGCCGTGGAGTCGCCCAAGGGCGAGCTCGGCGTGCACGTCGTCAGCGACGGCGGCACCCGCCCCTACCGGGTGCACTTCCGCGACCCCAGCTTCACCAACCTGCAGTCCATGGCGGCGATGTGCGAGGGCGGCCAGGTCGCGGACGTCATCGTCGCCGTGGCCGGGATCGACCCCGTGATGGGAGGCGTGGACCGGTGACCACCGAAGAGAGCACCGCCCCGACGATGCTGGGGCTGCCCGAACTGCCCGCGCCGGCGTACCCGGCAGCGGCCCGGGCCCGGCTGGACCAGGACGCCCAGGAGCTGATCGACCGCTACCCGCAGAGCCGCTCGGCGCTGCTGCCGCTGCTGCACCTGGTGCAGGCCGAGGAGGGCTACGTCAGCCGCACCGGCATCCGGTACTGCGCCGAGCAGTTGGGCCTGACCACGGCCGAGGTGACCGCCGTCGCCACCTTCTACACCATGTACCGGCGGCGCCCGGCCGGGGAGTACCACGTCGGCGTGTGCACCAACACGCTGTGCGCCGTCCTCGGCGGCGACCAGATCTTCGCCGAACTCCAGCAGCACCTCGGCATCGGCAACAACGAGACCACCGAGGACGGCCGGGTCTCGCTGGAGCACATCGAGTGCAACGCCGCCTGCGACTACGCCCCGGTGGTCATGGTGAACTGGGAGTTCTTCGACGACCAGACCCCGGAGAGCGCCAAGCAGCTGGTCGACGAGCTGCGCGCGGGCCGCGGCGAGCAGGTGCGCCCCACCCGTGGCGCGCGGCTGTGCAGCTTCAAGGACACCGCGCGCATCCTCGCCGGGTTCCCCGACGAGCGCCCCGGCGCGGTGGACGAGTCCGGCGCGGGCGGCGCGGCCACCCTGGCCGGGCTGCGGCTCGCGCGCGGCGAGACCCTGTCCGGCGCGGGCGGTGCCACCCGGGTGGTCGCCCCCCGGCACGAGAAGCCGCCGCGCGACGGGCAGCCCCCGGCGGACGCTCCCGCCGACGCCCCCGCCGACGCCTCCGCGCCCGGCCCGGCCCGCACCCCCAGCGCCCACGACGCCGAACCCCCGGCGGACACCTCCGCCTCCGACCCGGCCCACCCCGCCGGACCGGTCCCGGACGCCACCGGCCCCGACACTGCGGGCTCCGACGCCGCGGGCTCCGACGACCAGGAAGGGGCGGCCGAATGACCGCCGAGTCCCCGGAGAAGCTGCTCTCCCCGGTCCTGTCCGCCACTTGGGACGAGGACCGCCCCTGGACGCTGGAGACCTACCGCGCCCACGACGGCTACCAGGGCCTGCGCGCCGCCCTGGCGATGCCCCCGGACGACGTCATCGCCCTGGTCAAGGACGCCGGACTGCGCGGCCGCGGCGGCGCCGGCTTCCCCACCGGCATGAAGTGGCAGTTCATCCCGCAGGGCGACGACAAGCCGCACTACCTGGTCGTCAACGCCGACGAGTCCGAGCCGGGCACCTGCAAGGACATCCCGCTGCTGTTCGCCAACCCGCACGCGCTGATCGAGGGCATGGTCATCGCCAGCTACGCGATCCGCTGCGCGCACGCCTTCATCTACCTGCGCGGCGAGACCGTGCCGGTGCTGCGGCGGCTGCACGCCGCCGTCGCCGAGGCGTACGCCGCCGGCTTCCTCGGCCAGGACGTCCTCGGCTCCGGCTTCGACCTGGACATCACCGTCCACGCCGGAGCGGGCGCCTACATCTGCGGCGAGGAGACCGCGCTGCTGGACTCGCTGGAGGGCAGGCGCGGACAGCCCCGGCTGCGCCCGCCGTTCCCCGCCATCGCCGGCCTGTACGCCTGCCCGACCGTGGTCAACAACGTCGAGTCCATCGCCTCCGTGCCCAGCATCCTGCACCGCGGCAAGGACTGGTTCCGCTCCATGGGCAGCGAGAAGTCCCCCGGCTTCACCCTGTACTCGCTGTCCGGGCACGTCACCAACCCCGGCCAGTACGAGGCCCCGCTCGGCGTCACGCTGCGCCAGCTGCTGGAGGTCAGCGGCGGCGTCCGGGCCGGCCACCGGCTCAAGTTCTGGACCCCGGGCGGCTCCTCCACCCCGATGTTCACCGACGAGCACCTGGACGTGCCGCTCGACTACGAGGGCGTCGGCGCCGCCGGCTCCATGCTCGGCACCAAGGCCCTCCAGGTCTTCGACGAGACCACCTGCGTGGTCCGCGCGGTCACCCGCTGGACCGAGTTCTACGCGCACGAGTCCTGCGGCAAGTGCACCCCCTGCCGCGAGGGCACCTACTGGCTGGTCCAGCTGCTGCGCCGGATCGAGGCCGGACAGGGCGTCCCCGGCGACCTGGAGAAGCTCAACGACATCGCCGACAACATCAACGGCAAGTCGTTCTGCGCCCTCGGCGACGGCGCCGCCAGCCCCATCTTCTCCTCGCTGCAGTACTTCCGCGAGGAGTACCAGGCCCACCTCGACCAGGGCCGCTGCCCGTTCGACCCGGCCGCCGCCACGGTCTGGGCGGACGGCCGCCCCCGCGGCGGCTCAGCCGCCTCCACCCACCAGACCGCCCAGGAGAAGGAGGTGCACGCGTGACCGTCACCTCACAGGCTCCCGGCGCGGGTGCCGCCCCGCCGCCGCAGACCCCCGCCGCCGAGGACCTGCTCGCCGTCACCATCGACGGCGTCCAGGTGCAGGTTCCCAAGGGCACGCTGATCATCCGCGCAGCCGAGATGATCGGCGTGCAGATCCCGCGCTTCTGCGACCACCCGCTGCTGGACCCGGTCGGGGCCTGCCGCCAGTGCATCGTCGAGGTCGAGGGCCAGCGCAAGCCGGTCGCGTCGTGCACCATGACCGTCACCGACGGCATGGTCGTCCGCACCCAGGTCAGCTCGCCGGTGGCGGAGAAGGCGCAGCACGGCGTGATGGAGCTGCTGCTGATCAACCACCCGCTGGACTGCCCGGTCTGCGACAAGGGCGGCGAGTGCCCGCTGCAGAACCAGGCGCTGTCGCACGGGCAGGCCGAGAGCCGCTTCGAGGGCGTCAAGCGCACCTACGAGAAGCCGCTGCCGATCTCCACCCAGGTGCTGCTGGACCGCGAGCGCTGCGTGCTGTGCGCCCGCTGCACCCGCTTCAGCGAGCAGATCGCCGGCGACCCCTTCATCGAACTGCTGGAGCGCGGCGCGCTGGAGCAGGTCGGCATCGGGGAGGGCGACGAGTTTCGCTCCTACTTCTCCGGCAACACCATCCAGATCTGCCCGGTGGGCGCGCTGACCTCGGCCGCCTACCGGTTCCGCTCCCGCCCGTTCGACCTGGTCTCCTCGCCGGGCGTGTGCGAGCACTGCTCCTCGGGCTGCGCGGTGCGCACCGACCACCGGCGCGGCAAGGTGCTGCGCCGCCTGGCCGGGGACGACCCGGCGGTGAACGAGGAGTGGTCCTGCGACAAGGGCCGCTTCGGCTTCCGCTACGCCCAGGCCCCCGACCGGCTGACCACCCCGCTGGTCCGGGACGGCAGCGGCGCCCTGGTCCCGGCCTCCTGGCCCGAGGCGCTGGCCGCGGCCGCCGCCGGGCTGGCCGCCGCGCACGGCAAGGCAGCGGTGCTGGTCGGCGGCCGCTCCACGGTCGAGGACGCCTACGCCTACGCCAAGTTCGCACGGGTCGCGCTCGGCACCAACGACGTCGACTTCCGGGCCCGGGTGCACAGCGGCGAGGAGGCCGACTTCCTGGCCGCCGCCGTCGCCGGACGCGGCGTGGACCTGGACGGCACCGGCGTCAGCTACGCCCTGCTGGAGGCCGCCCCGGCCGCACTGCTGGTCGGCTTCGAGCCGGAGGAGGAGTCGCCGATCGTCTTCCTGCGGCTCCGCAAGGCCGCCCGGACCAAGGGCCTGAAGGTCTACGCGATCGCCACCCACCGCTCGCGCGGCCTGGGCAAGCTCGGCGGCGCGCTGCTCCCGGCCGCCCCCGGCACCGAGACCGAGTGGCTGGAGGCCCTGGCCGAGGGCGATCCGCTGGACGGCGACGCCGGGCGCGCCGCCGAGGAGCTGCGCCGCCCCGGCGCGGTGCTGCTGCTCGGCGAGCGGCTGGCGGGCACCCCGGGCGCGCTCAGCGCCGCGGTCCGGCTGGCCCGCGCCACCGGCGCCCGGCTGGCGTGGATCCCACGCCGGGCGGGCGAGCGCGGCGCGGTCGAGGCCGGGGCGCTGCCGGGCCTGCTGCCCGGCGGGCGCCCGGTGACCGACCCCACCGCCCGCGAGCAGACCGCCGCCGCCTGGAACATCGCGCAGATCCCGGCCCGCTTCGGCCGCGACACCGACGGCATCCTCACCGCCGCCGCCAACGGCGACCTGGAGGCGCTGGTGGTCGGCGGCGTGGACACCGCGGACCTGCCCGACCCGGCCGCCGCCGAGGCCGCCCTGGACCGGGTCGGCTTCCTGGTCAGCCTGGAGCTGAGGCCCAGCGCCGTCACCGAGCGGGCCGACGTGGTCTTCCCGGTGGCCGCCGTCGCCGAGAAGGCCGGGACCTTCCTCGACTGGGAGGGGAGGGTCCGGCTGTTCGAGCCGGCCATCAAGGCCGACCAGATGAGCCGCCGCCACCTCGGCAGCGATCTGCGGGTGCTGCACATGCTCGCGGACGCCCTCGACCGCCACCTCGGCCTGCCGGACCTCGCCGCCGCCCGCCGCGAGCTGGACGCCCTCGGCGGCTGGCGCGGCGAGCGCCCGGACGCCCCGAGCGAGCAGGCCCGCCCGCTGCCGCGCCCCGGCGCCGGCGAGGCCGTCCTCGGCGGCTGGCGGCAGCTGCTCGACCACGGCTCGCTGCAGCAGGGCGACCAGGCCCTGGCCGGGACCAGGCACCCGGCCGTGGCCCGGCTGTCGCCCGCGACCGCCGCCGAGGTCGGCATCGCCGACGGCGCGCCGCTGTCGGTCTCCGGGCCCGGCGGCAGCCTCACCCTGCCGCTGCAGATCACCCCGGACCTGCCCGACCGGGTGGTGTGGCTCCCGCTCAACTCCACGCCCGGCGGCGCGGCCCGCGCGCTGGGCCTGCTCCCCGGCCGGGTCGTCGGCCTGGCCCAGGCCGCCCTGCCCGAGGCCCCGGACGCGCCCGGCGCGGCCCCGGCCGCCGGGAACGCCGCCACCACCCATGGAGGGGGTAACTGATGGCCCCGCACGGAGTGCTCCTCGCCGCCACCGAGGACCTGTCGGTGTTCGGCACCGACCCCTGGTGGCTGGTCATCGTCAAGGCGCTGTTCTGCTTTGTGTTCCTGCTGGTCACCGTGCTGGTGGCGATCGTCTGGGAGCGCAAGGTGGTCGCCTGGATGCAGCTGCGGATCGGCCCCAACCGGCACGGCCCCTGGGGCATGCTGCAGAGCCTGGCCGACGGCGTGAAGCTGGCCCTCAAGGAGGACCTGGTCGTCACCGCCTCCGACAAGGTGGTCTACGTCCTGGCCCCGGTCATCTGCGCCATCCCGGCGTTCATGGCCATCGCGGTCATCCCCTTCGGCCCGGCCGACCACCAGATCTCGATCTTCGGCACCCGGACGACCATGCAGCTCACCGACTTCCCGGTGGCCATGATCTACATCCTGGCGGTCGCCTCGATCGGCATCTACGGCATCGTCCTGGCCGGTTGGGCGTCCGGCTCGACCTACCCGCTGCTCGGCGGCCTGCGGTCGGCCGCGCAGATGGTCTCCTACGAGATCGCCATGGGCCTGTCCTTCGCCGCGGTCTTCCTGGACGCCGGGACGATGTCCACCTCCGGCATCGTCGCCGCCCAGCAGCACACCTGGTTCGCCTGCCTGCTGCCGGTCAGCTTCATCGTCTACATCGTCTCCATGGTCGGCGAGACCAACCGGGCCCCGTTCGACCTGCCCGAGGCCGAGGGCGAGCTGGTCGGCGGCTTCAACACCGAGTACTCCTCGCTGAAGTTCGCCATGTTCATGCTTGCCGAGTACATCAACATGGTCACCGTCTCGGCCGTCGCCAGCACCCTGTTCCTCGGCGGCTGGCGCGCCCCCTGGCCGGTCACCGCGTTCTGGGCGGGCGCCAACCACGGCTGGTGGCCGCTGGTGTGGATCATCGTCAAGATCCAGCTGCTGCTGTTCTTCTTCATCTGGCTCCGCGGCACCCTGCCCCGGCTGCGCTACGACCAGTTCATGAAGCTGGGCTGGAAGATCCTGATCCCGGTCTCGCTGGTGTGGCTGGTGATGGTCGCCACCGTGCGCGCGCTGCGCAACCGCGGCGTCGACTACACCAACGTCATCCTGGTCGTCCTCGGGGCGGTCCTGGTGGTGGTGCTGCTGTCGGTGCTGTGGGACATGGTGCGCAGCCGCAGGCAGCCGGAGCCGGAGGCCCCGGCCGCGTTCGACCCGCTCGCGGGCGGTTTCCCGGTGCCCCCGCTGCCGGGCCAGGAGCTGCCGCCCACCCCGCGCCGGCGCTCCCGGACCCCGCAGACCGTCAACGCAGCAGCACTGAAGGGAGGAGACGACGATGCCTGACATGTTGGGCCCCGCCGCCGGCTTCGGCGTGACCTTCTCGGCCATGTTCAAGAAGCGGCTCACCGAGCAGTACCCGGAGTACAAGAAGCCCACCGCGCCCCGGTTCCACGGCCGCCACCAGCTGAACCGGCACCCGGACGGGCTGGAGAAGTGCATCGGCTGCGAGCTGTGCGCCTGGGCCTGCCCGGCCGACGCCATCTACGTGGAGGGCGCCGACAACACCGAGGAGGAGCGCTACTCCCCGGGCGAGCGCTACGGCCGCGTCTACCAGATCAACTACGCCCGCTGCATCCTCTGCGGCCTGTGCATCGAGGCGTGCCCCACCCGGGCGCTGACGATGACCAACGAGTACGAACTGGCCGACAGCAGCCGCGAATCGCTGATCTACACCAAGGAGCAGCTGCTGGCCGGCCTGACCGAGGGCATGGTCGAGTCCCCGCACTCGATCTTCCCCGGCATGGACGAGGGCGACTACTACCGGGGCGCGGTCACCGAGGCCGCCCCCGGCACCGTCCGGCAGACCGCCGTCAGCAAGGGCGAGACGCCCGAGGGCGCCGAGGGCGCGGACGCCGCCGACGGTCCGGCCGAGCAGAACGGGGAGGTGCCGGTATGACCTACCTCGCCACCCCGCTGACCGGGGCCGCCTCCACCGGTGAGGCCGTGCAGTTCTGGGTGCTGGCCGTGGTGGCCGTCGCCGGGGCGCTGGGGATGGTGCTCTGCCGCAAGGCGGTGCACTCGGCCCTGTGCCTGGCGGCGACCATGCTGGCGCTGGCCGTCTGCTACATGGCCCAGGGCGCGGTGTTCCTGGGCGTCGTGCAGATCGTCGTCTACACCGGCGCGATCATGATGCTCTTCCTGTTCGTGGTGATGCTGGTCGGCGTCACCGCCGAGGACGCGGTCAAGGAGCCGCTCCGGGGCCAGCGCTGGGCCGCGGTCCTGGGCGGCCTGGGCTTCGGGGTGCTGCTGATCGCCGGTATCGCCAACGCCCACCTGCGCACCTTCAGCGGCCTGTCGTCGGCCAACTCCGGCGGCAACGTCCAGGGCCTGGCCCGGCTGATCTTCACCCAGTACGTCTGGGCGTTCGAGGTCACCGGCGCGCTGCTGATCACCGCCGCCATCGGCGCGATGGTGCTGACCCACCGCGAGCACACCGAGGTCCGGCAGTCGCAGCGCGAGCTGGCCGAGCAGCGGGTCCGGCTCGGGCAGCAGATCACCCCGCTGCCCGCGCCCGGCGTGTACGCCCGGCACAACGCCGTGGACATCCCCGGGCTGCTGCCCGACGGCACGGTCTCCGAGCTGTCGGTCAACCCGACGCTGCGGGCCCGCGGCCAGATGCGGGACGTCAGCGGCGAGATGCTGCGGCGGATGGACGAGCTGGAGACCGGCACCGCCGACTGGCTCGACCGCAGGACGCCCGAACCGCGCCGCTCCGCCGAACTGGCGAAGCCCGCGCCGACACCGGCCGCACCCGAGCAGGCAGAGGAGTCGTCCGAATGAACCCCGTCAACTACCTCTACCTGGCCGCGCTGCTGTTCACCATCGGCGCCGTCGGCGTCCTGGTGCGGCGCAACGCCATCGTGCTGTTCATGTGCGTGGAGCTGATGCTCAACGCCTCCAACCTGGCCCTGGTCACCTTCTCCCGGCTGCACGGCAACCTGGACGGCCAGATCATCGCCTTCTTCACCATGGTGGTCGCCGCGGCCGAGGTCGTCGTCGGCCTGGCGATCATCGTGAGCGTCTTCCGCACCCGTCACTCGGCCTCGGTCGACGACACCAACCTCATGAAGCTGTAGCGGCGGAGGCTGACTGACCGTGGACAATCTCATCCCCGTACTGGTCGCGGTGCCCCTGGCCGGAGCCGCCGTGCTCCTGCTGGGCGGACGCCGCCTGGACGCCTTCGGCCACTGGCTGGGCGTCCTCGCCTCCACCGCGTCGTTCGCCGTGGGGCTCGTGCTGTTCTTCCACATGCTCGGGCAGCCGGTGGCCGCCCGGGCGGAGCACACCACCCTGTTCACCTGGGTGCCGGTGGGCTCCTTCCGGGCGCCGGTGGGCTTCCAACTCGACCAGCTGTCGGTCGTGTTCGTGCTGCTGATCACCGGCGTCGGCTCGCTGATCCACCTGTACTCGGTGGGCTACATGGCGCACGACGAGCGTCGCCGCCGCTTCTTCGGCTACCTGAACCTCTTCCTGGCGGCCATGCTGCTGCTGGTCCTCGCCGACAACTACCTTCTGCTGTACGTGGGTTGGGAGGGCGTCGGGCTCGCCTCGTACCTGCTGATCGGCTTCTGGCAGCACAAGCCGAGCGCCGCCACCGCCGCCAAGAAGGCGTTCCTGGTGAACCGGGTCGGCGACATGGGCCTGTCGATCGCCGTCATGCTGATGTTCAGCACCTTCGGCAGCTTCACCTTCGCGCAGGTCTTCCCGCACGCCGGGACGGCCTCCAAGGCCACGCTGACCGGCATCGGGCTGATGCTGCTGCTGGCCGCCTGCGGCAAGTCGGCGCAGGTGCCGCTGCAGTCCTGGCTGGGCGACGCCATGGAGGGCCCGACCCCGGTGTCGGCGCTGATCCACGCGGCGACCATGGTCACCGCCGGCGTCTACCTGATCACCCGCTCCAGCGCGATCTTCAACCTGGCGCCGACCGCGCAGCTGGCCACGGTGTGCGTGGGCGCGGTGACGCTGATCTTCGGTGCGGTCGTCGGTTGCGCCAAGGACGACATCAAGAAGGCGCTGGCCGGTTCGACCATGTCGCAGATCGGCTACATGGTGATGGCGGCCGGGCTCGGCCCGATCGGCTACGTCTTCGCCATCATGCACCTGGTCACCCACGGCTTCTTCAAGGCCGGGCTGTTCCTCGGCGCCGGCTCGGTCATGCACGGCATGAACGACGAGGTGGACATGCGCAAGTACGGCGGCCTGCGCAAGTACATGCCGCTGACCTTCGTCACCTTCGGCCTGGGCTACCTGGCCATCATCGGCTTCCCGTTCCTGTCCGGCTACTTCTCCAAGGACAAGATCATCGAGGCGGCCTTCGCCAAGGGCGGCACCGAGGGCTGGATCCTCGGCACCGCCGCCCTGGTCGGCGCCGGCGTCACCGCGTTCTACATGACCCGGGTGATGCTGATGACCTTCTTCGGCGAGAAGCGCTGGGTGCCGGACGCCGAGGGCCACGAGCCGCACCCGCACGAGTCCCCGAAGATCATGGGCATCCCGATGGTGGTGCTGGCCTTCGGCTCGGTCTTCGCGGGCGGCCTGTTCGCCGTCAACAACTGCTTCGTGAACTGGCTGACCCCGGTCACCGGCCACGAGGAGGGCAACTCCCCGCTGGGCTCGCTCACCGTCTCGCTGATCACCCTGGTGATCATCGCCGCGGGCGCGGCCGTCGCCTGGATGATGTACGGCCGCAAGCCGGTCCCGGCCGTCCCGCCGCTGGGCTCGCTGCTCACCCGCGCCGCCCGCCGCGACCTGCTGCAGGACGACTTCAACCATGTCGTCCTGGTCGGCGGCGGCGAGCACCTCACCCGGTTCCTGGTCTACCTGGACGCCAAGGGCCTGGACGGCGTCGTCAACGGCGTCGCCGCGCTCGTCGGCGGGGTCTCCGGCCGGGCCCGCAAGCTGCAGAACGGCTACGTCCGCTCCTACGCCATGTCGATGTTCGGCGGCGCGCTGGTGCTGGTCGCCACGACTCTCCTGATGAGGTCGATGTGAGTTCCTTCCCGCTGCTGACCGTCACGGCCGCCCTCCCGGCCGCCGGCGCGATCCTCACCGCCGCCCTCCCGGCCGCCACCAGTGCCAGGAGGCGCGACCTCAACAAGGGCATCCCGCTGGCGCTGTCGCTGCTGACGCTGGCGCTGGCCGTCGTCATGGCGGTGCGCTTCAAGCCCGGGGGCGCGCACTACCAGTTCACCGAGTCGCACTCCTGGATCTCGACCTTCGGCATCGGCTACACCCTGGGCGTGGACGGCATCGCCGTCGTCCTGATCCTGCTCACCGCCGCGCTGGTGCCGTTCGTGATGCTGGCCTCCTGGCACGACGCCGACCCGGTGGCCAACGACTCCGGCACCTTCGAGCGCAGCCGCCGCACCCAGGGCTTCTTCGCCCTGATCCTGGCGGTGGAGGCGATGGTGGTGCTCTCCTTCGAGGCCACCGACGTCTTCCTGTTCTACGTCTTCTTCGAAGCCATGCTGATCCCGATGTACTTCCTGATCGGCGGCTACGGCGACCGCACCGAGGGCGAGGACGCCCGCCAGCGCTCCTACGCCGCGGTCAAGTTCCTGCTGTACAACCTCCTCGGCGGGCTGGTCATGCTGGCCGCCGTCATCGGGCTGTACGTGATCACCGCCCAGCAGGGCATCGGCGCGGGCGGCCACGGCACCTTCGACCTGAGCACCATCAGCCAGGCGCTGGCCTCGGGCCGGCTGCACTTCTCCCCGGTCGCGGAGAACGCCCTGTTCCTCGGCTTCATGTTCGCCTTCGCGGTCAAGGCCCCGTTGTGGCCGCTGCACACCTGGCTGCCCAACGCCATGGGCGAGGCGACGCCGGGGGTCGCGGTGCTGATCACGGCGGTGGTCGACAAGGTCGGCACCTACGCCATGCTGCGCTTCTGCCTGGAGCTGTTCCCGCAGGCGTCCAAGACCTTCGCCCCGGCGATCCTGGTCCTGGCACTGATCGGGATCGTCTACGGGGCGCTGCTGGCGGTCGGCCAGAAGGACATCAAGCGGCTGATCGCGTTCGCGTCCATCTCCCACTTCGGCTTCATCATCATGGGCATCTTCGCCATGACCACCCAGAGCCAGTCCGGCGCGACGCTGTACATGGTCAACCACGGCGTCTCCACCGCGCTGCTGCTGCTGGTCGCCGGGTTCCTGATGTCCCGCCGGGGCAGCCGGCTCATCGGCGACTACGGCGGCGTGCAGAAGGTCGCACCGGTGCTGGCCGGGGCGTTCCTGGTGGGCGGCCTGGCGACGCTGTCACTGCCCGGCCTGGCGCCGTTCGTCAGCGAGTTCCTGGTGCTGGTCGGCACCTTCACCCGCTACCCGGTGATCGGGATCATCGCCACCGTCGGCATCGTGCTGGCCGCGCTGTACGTGCTGGTGCTCTACCAGCGCACCATGACCGGCCCGGTGAAGGCCGCGGTGCAGGGCATGCGCGATCTCCACCTGCGCGAACTGGTGGTGGTCACCCCGCTGATCGCGCTGCTGCTGGTGCTCGGCGTCTACCCGAAGCCGATCACCGACATCATCGACCCGGCCGTCGGCCACACCCTCTCCAGCGTCCAGCGGACCGACCCCGCGCCCCCGCACCCGGTCGCCGTCACCGCCGCGACCCAGACCACGACCGGAGGTGGCCAGTGACCGCCGCCCAGAGCGCCGTCCACAGCCTGTGGACGCTCGCCGACCCTTCCAGCAACGCCACCATCCCCACCCCCCACATCGAGTACGCCCAGCTCTCCCCGATGCTGGTGGTCTTCGGCGCGGCCGCGCTGGGCATCCTGGCCGAGGCGTTCGTGCCCCGGCGGGCCCGCTACTGGACCCAGATCACCATCGCCCTGGCCGGGCTGGCCGCCGCCTTCGCCGCCATCGTCGCCCTGGCCGCCGACGGCTACGCCGGCCCCAAGGCGCACCTGGCGGCCATGGGCGCGGTCGCGGTCGACGGGCCCGCGCTGTTCCTGCAGGGCACCATCGTGCTGATCTCCGTGGTCGCCGTCCTCGGCTTCGCCGAGCGTCGGCTGGAGAGCCCGCGCACCCCCGGCCGCGGCTTCTGGCGGCCCGGCTGGACCGGCGCGCCGGTCGACGCCTTCGCCCCGCAGGCCGCCGCGGTGCCCGGCAGCGACGCCGAGAAGTCCGCGGTGCGCTCCGGCTTCGCCACCACCGAGGTCTTCCCGCTGACCATGTTCGCCGTGGTCGGGATGCTGCTCTTCCCCGCCGCGGGCGACCTGCTGACCATGTTCGTGGCGCTGGAGGTCTTCTCGCTGCCGCTCTACCTGCTGTGCGCGCTGGCCCGCCGTCGGCGGCTGCTCTCGCAGGAGGCCGCGGTCAAGTACTTCCTGCTCGGCGCGTTCTCCTCGGCCTTCTTCCTGTTCGGCCTGGCGCTGGTCTACGGCTACGCCGGTACCGTCTCGCTCAGCGGGATCGCCGCCGTCGTCTCCGGCACCGAGACGCCGGTCACCCCGGCCCTGGCCAACACCACCGGCAATGACGCGCTGCTGCTGATCGGCCTGGCCATGCTCGGCGTCGGCCTGCTGTTCAAGGTCGGCGCGGTGCCGTTCCACTCCTGGACCCCGGACGTCTACCAGGGCGCCCCGACCCCGGTCACCGGCTTCATGGCGGCCGCCACCAAGGTCGCCGCGTTCGGCGCGCTGCTGCGCCTGCTGTACGTCGCCTTCCCCGGCCTCACCTGGGACTTCCGTCCGGTGATGTGGGCGGTGGCGATCCTCACCATGGTCGTCGGCTCGATCATCGCGGTCACCCAGACCGATGTGAAGCGGCTGCTCGCCTACTCCTCGATCGCCCACGCCGGCTTCATCCTCACCGGTGTGATCGCCATGGACAAGGCCGGGATCTCGGCCGTGCTGTTCTACCTGGGCGCGTACTCCTTCGTCACGCTGGGCGCGTTCGCGGTGGTCACCCTGGTCCGGGACGCGGGCGGCGAGGCCACCCACCTGTCCCGCTGGGCCGGGCTCGGGCGGCGCTCGCCGCTGGTCGCCGCGGTCTTCGCGCTGTTCCTGCTGGCCTTCGCCGGAATCCCGCTCACCAGCGGCTTCGCCGGGAAGTTCGCGGTCTTCCAGGCCGCCGCGGCCGGGGGCGCCACGCCGCTGGTGATCGTCGGTGTGCTCTCCTCGGCGGTGGCGGCGTTCTTCTACATCAGGGTCATCGTGCTGATGTTCTTCTCCGACCCCCGGCCCGACGGGCCCACCGTGGCCGTCCCCAGCGTCTTCACCGGCACCGCCATCGCCCTGGGGGTCGTGGTGACCCTGGTGCTCGGCATCCTGCCGCAGTACTTCCTGCACCTGGCCGGCCAGGCGTCGTTCTTCGTCCACTGACCCGCCGCCGACCACTGGAACACCAGTGAAACCCGTGAGGACAGCCCGAAAAGCAAGGCTCAGAGCGGCCCGACGTGGTACTTGCCACGTCGGGCCGGAGCAATGATCATCTCCTGACCGGATACGCTGCTCAGGATGGCAGCAGCGGCTCAGGACCGAAGCCGTGCGACCGACTAGCGACAGGAGAGTTCCCGGTGACCGTCGTGGGGCCCTTCAAGCTGAGCGTGCAGGACCAGGCACTGGAAGCGGACGTCCAACTCGGACTGGCCGCCGTCGAAGAGGCGCTCGGTGACGCTACCAAGAGTGATGTGCCCTTCATCACAGTCGCCGCGAAGCACCTCATGGAAGCCGGGGGCAAGCGCTTCCGCCCGCTGCTCGTCCTGCTCGCCGCGCAGTTCGGCGACCCCAACGCGCCCGGCGTCATCCCCGCCGCCGTCGTCGTCGAGCTGACCCACCTGGCGACGCTCTACCACGACGACGTCATGGACGAGGGCCTGATGCGGCGCGGAACGATCAGCGCCAACGCCCGCTGGGACAACTCCGTCGCCATCCTCACCGGGGACTTCCTCTTCGCCCGTGCCTCCAAGATCCTCGCCGCGCTCGGCCCGGAGGCCGTCCGGCTGCAGGCCGAGGCGTTCGAGCGGCTGGTCACCGGCCAGATCCAGGAGACCGTCGGCCCCCGCCCCGGCGAGGACCCGGTCCAGCACTACCTGGACGTCCTCTCCGGCAAGACCGGCTCGCTGATCGCCGTCTCCAACCGCTTCGGCGCGCTGCTCTCCGGCGCGGACGCCCACGTGGTGGACATCCTCACCGAGTACGGCGAGCGCATCGGCCTCGCCTTCCAGCTCGCCGACGACGTCCTCGACGTCGCCAGCGACAGCCAGGAGTCCGGCAAGACCCCCGGCACCGACCTGCGCGAGGGCGTGCCCACGCTGCCGGTGCTGCTGCTGCGCGCCTCCGAGCCCGACCCCGCCGTCCCCGGCGACCTGCGGCTGCGCGAACTGCTGGACACCGGCTTCGACCCGGCCCTGCCCGACGCCGACGCCCGGCACGCCGAGGCGCTGCTGCTGCTGCGCGCCCACCCGGCGCTGACCCGGGCCCGCGAGGCCACCCTGCGCTACGCCGAGGCCGCCCGCGAGCTGCTGGCCCCCCTGCCGGACTGCGCCGCCAAGGCCGCCCTCGAGGGGCTCTGCGACGCGGTGGCCCTGCGCACCATGTGACGGGGGCGGCGTCCCCCCGCGGCCGGATGCCGCCGGGCCCGTGATCGGCCAGACTGGGGCCGGCGGACCGGACGGCCGCCGACTGATCAGGGGAGAACGGGCGTGCGCGTCGTCATAGCCGAGGATTCGGTACTGCTGCGGGACGGCCTCACCCGGCTGCTGACCGACCGGGGGCTGGAGGTCGCGGCCGGGGTCGGGGACGGCGAGGCGCTGCTGGCCCTGCTGGACGAGCTCGCCGCCCGCGGGGCCCTGCCGGACGTCGTCGTCGCCGACGTGCGGATGCCGCCCACCCACACCGACGAGGGCGTCCGCGCCTGCGTCGAGCTGCGTCGGCGCCACCCCGGAGTGGGCACGCTGGTGCTGTCGCAGTACGTCGAGGAGCGCTACGCCTCGGAGCTGCTCTCCGGCTCCACCCGCGGCGTCGGCTACCTGCTGAAGGACCGGGTCGCGGACGTCAGCGACTTCGTCGAGGCGGTGCGCCGGGTCGCCGGGGGCGGCACCGCGCTGGATCCGGAGGTGGTCGCCCAGCTGCTCGGCCGCAGCCGCCGGCACGACGTGCTGGACGGCCTGACCCCCCGGGAGCGCGAGGTACTGGGCCTGATGGCGGAGGGGCGCACCAACGCGGCCGTCGCCCGGCAGCTGGTGGTCTCCGACGGCGCGGTGGAGAAGCACGTCAGCAACATCTTCATGAAGCTGGGCCTGGCGCAGAGCTCCGAGGACCACCGCCGGGTGCTGGCGGTGCTCACCTACCTCAACTCCTAGAGCACTGACAGCGCGTCAGTAGTGTTGCGGCGGAGGCGCGGAGACGTGCCGCGAAGGTCCGCCGAAGGCGACCCTTACCGGCATAGGATGCGAGCGGTGCACAGAAGCGGACGTGGGCACACGGCTCGCGCCCGGGTGGTGTCGAGGGAGGTCCCTGCAGTGACCAGCCAGGTCCACGTGCCGACGCAGACCGACGAGCCGTTGCCCGGATCGCCGCCCGGCGGCGGCGCGCCCGCCGCCGCCGAGGGCCCCGCCGCCGAGCCCGGCCAGGGCAAGCGGGTCCGTCGGCTGGACCGGGTGGTGATCAGGTTCGCCGGGGACTCGGGCGACGGCATGCAGCTGACCGGGGACCGGTTCACCACCGAGACCGCCGGCTTCGGCAACGACCTCTCCACCCTGCCCAACTTCCCGGCCGAGATCCGCGCCCCCGCAGGCACCCTGCCGGGCGTCTCCTCGTTCCAGCTGCACTTCGCCGACCACGACATCCTCACCCCCGGCGACGCGCCGGACGTGCTGGTGGCGATGAACCCGGCCGCGCTCAAGGCCAACCTGGGCGACGTGCCGCGCGGCGCGGAGATCATCGTCAACACCGACGAGTTCACCAAGCGGGCGCTGGCCAAGGTCGGCTACCCGGCCGATCCGCTGGACGACGGCTCGCTGGCCGGGTACGCGGTCCACCCGGTGCCGCTGACCACGCTGACGCTGGAGGCGCTGAAGGACTCCGGGCTGGCCCGCAAGGACGCCGAGCGGGCCAAGAACATGTTCGCGCTGGGCCTGCTGTCGTGGATGTACCACCGGCCCACCGAGGGCACCGAAAGGTTCCTGCGGGCCAAGTTCGCCAAGCGCCCGGACATCGCCGAGGCCAACGTCACCGCGTTCAAGGCGGGCTGGAACTACGGCGAGACCACCGAGGACTTCGCCGTCTCCTACGAGGTCGCCCCGGCCACCGCCGCCTTCGCGCCCGGCCGCTACCGCAACATCTCCGGCAACCTGGCGCTGGCCTACGGCCTGGTGGCCGCCGCCCGGCAGTCCGGGCTGCCGCTGTTCCTGGGCTCCTACCCGATCACCCCGGCCTCGGACATCCTGCACGAGCTGTCCAAGCACAAGAACTTCGGCGTGCGCACCTTCCAGGCCGAGGACGAGATCGCCGGGATCGGCGCGGCGCTGGGCGCGGCCTTCGGCGGGGCGCTGGGGGTGACCACCACCTCCGGGCCGGGGGTGGCGCTGAAGTCGGAGACCATCGGCCTGGCGGTCTCGCTGGAGCTGCCGCTGGTGGTGGTGGACATCCAGCGCGGCGGGCCCTCGACCGGGCTGCCCACCAAGACCGAGCAGGCCGACCTGCTGCAGGCCATGTACGGCCGCAACGGCGAGGCCCCGGTGCCGATCGTGGCCCCGGCCACCGCCGCCGAGTGCTTCGGCGCGGCCCTGGAGGCGGCCCGGATCGCGCTGACCTACCGCACCCCGGTGTTCCTGCTCTCCGACGGCTACCTGGCCAACGGCTCCGAGCCCTGGCGCATCCCCGAGCCCGGCGAACTGCCGGACCTGCGGACCGCGTTCACCACCGCCCCGAACCGCCCGGACGGCTCGTTCTGGCCGTACCTGCGCGATCCGCAGACCCTCGCCCGGCCCTGGGCGGTGCCCGGCACCCCCGGCCTGGAGCACCGGATCGGCGGGATCGAGAAGCAGGACGGCACCGGCAACATCTCCTACGACCCGGCCAACCACGAGCACATGGTCCGCACCCGGCAGGCCAAGGTGGACGGCGTCACGGTGCCCGACCTCGAGGTGGACGACCCCTCGCACGCCGCCCGGCTGCTGGTGCTGGGCTGGGGCTCGACCTACGGGCCGATCGCCGCCGCGGTGCGCCGGGTGCGCGCCGCCGGCGGCCGGGTGGCCCAGGCCCACCTGCGCCACCTCAACCCCTTCCCGGCCAACCTGGGCGAGCTGCTGGCCGGCTACGACCGGGTGCTGGTGCCGGAGATGAACCTGGGTCAGCTGGCCCACCTGGTCCGCGCCCGCTACCTGGTGGACGCGCGCTCGGTCAACCAGGTCACCGGCCTGCCGTTCAAGGCCGAGCAGCTCGCCGCCGCCATCACCGACCAGCTGGAGGACGACCATGCCTGACGCCGCCGCCGGCTACCCCTCGCTGGGGCTGGTGCCCAAGGCCGCCGCGCCGCAGGCGATGAAGGACTTCAAGTCCGACCAGGAGGTCCGCTGGTGCCCCGGCTGCGGGGACTACGCCATCCTGGCCGCCGTCCAGTCGTTCCTGCCCGAGCTGGGGCTGGCCCGGGAGAACATCTGTTTCATCTCCGGCATCGGCTGCTCCTCCCGGTTCCCGTACTACCTGAACACCTACGGCATGCACTCCATCCACGGCCGCGCCCCGGCCATCGCCACCGGCCTGGCGACCTCGCGGCGCGACCTGTCGGTGTGGGTGGTCACCGGCGACGGCGACGCCCTGTCCATCGGCGGCAACCACCTGATCCACGCGCTGCGGCGGAACGTCAACCTCAAGATCCTGCTGTTCAACAACCGGATCTACGGGCTGACCAAGGGTCAGTACTCGCCCACCAGCGAGACCGGGAAGATCACCAAGTCCACCCCGATGGGCTCGCTGGACGCCCCCTTCAACCCGCTCTCGCTGGCCCTGGGCGCGGAGGCCACCTTCGTCGCCCGCACCATCGACTCCGACCGCAAGCACCTGCAGTCGGTGCTGCGCGCCGCCGCCGAGCACGAGGGCACCGCGCTGGTCGAGATCTACCAGAACTGCAACATCTTCAACGACGGCGCCTTCGACGCGCTCAAGGAGCCGGAGACCCGCGAGGACGCGCTGATCCGGCTGGAGCACGGGCAGCCGGTGCGCTTCGGCCCCGGCGGCGGCCAGGGCGTCTTCCGCGACCCGGCCGGCGAGCTCACCACCGGCCCGGTCACCGACGCCAACGCCGCCGAGGTCCTGGTCCACGACGCCCACGCGGCCAACCCGGGCACCGCCTTCGCGCTCACCCGGCTGGCCGACCCCGACACCCTGCACCACACCCCGATCGGGGTGCTGCGCAGCGTCCGCCGCCCGGTCTACGACACGCTGATGGCGGACCAGCTGGACGCCGCCGTCGCCGAGCGCGGCGAGGGCGACCTGGCCGCACTGCTCACCGGCAGCGACACCTGGACGGTGGACTGACCCGCCGGACCGGCCCGCCGACCGGCCCCGCCACCGGCGCGCTCCCTCGCCCCGGCCCCCTTGGAGGGGGCCGGGGCGAGGTGCGTCCGGAGTCGGGCGACCTGGGGGGACTATGCCCTAGTTCGCCCATGTATACGAATGTATGTATGCCTTTGTGCGTCAAAAAGTCGCTAAGATCCGTAACAAAATCCGATCGGCAGCCAAGAATGTCCAGTATGTCCGTTGAGGCAAGAGTATTCATGCACGAGTGCACCTGCCTGGGTGCGCGTTGTTGAAGCAGCAGCAACCATCGATCCCGGATCGGAACACCCGTCATGGACAGTCGCACCAGCGCCGGCTCCAGCGCCCCAGCGGTACCCCCGGGCGGCGCCGACGACGGCGGTCTTCCGGAGAGCCTCGGCTACCGGGTGAAGAAGCGACTGCTCGGCAAGCCGCTGGTCACCGAGGAGCTCCAGCACGAGAAGCTCTCCAATCCGGTCGCCCTCGGCGTGCTCGCCTCCGACTGCATCTCCTCCTCGGCGTACGGCTCCGAGGCCATGCTGGTGCAGATGGTCGGCGTCATCGGCATGTCGGCCTTCAGCCTGCTGATGCCGATCACCGGCATCGTCCTGTGCGTGCTGACCCTGCTGACCCTGTCGTACCGGCAGGTCGTCATGGTCTACACCCGCGCCGGCGGCTCGTACGTCGTCGCCCGGGAGAACTTCGGCCCCCGGGTCGCCCAGATCGCCGCCGTCGCCCTGCTGATCGACTACATCGTCACCGTCGCCGTGCAGACCGCCGCCGGCACGGTTGCCCTGCTCTCGCTGGTGCACCTGCTCGGCGGCGCCAAGTACAACTGGGTCGACCACTACCAGCTGGCCATCTCGGTCGTCATCGTGCTGCTGCTGTGCTGGGGCAACCTGCGCGGCATCCGCGAGGCCGGCAAGGCGTTCGCCGCCCCCGCCTACCTCTTCATCGCCGCCATGGGCCTGCTCTTCGTGGTCGCCATCGTCCGGCTGATCATCGGGGACCTGCCGCACGCCGACGTGCACGCCGCCGGGGCCATCAAGCTCGGCATCCACGGCACCAGCAACCAACTGCTGATGGGTGCCTCGATCGGGCTGGTGCTGAAGGCGTTCGCCAACGGAGGCACCTCGCTCACCGGCCTCGAGGCCATCTCCAACGGCGTCAGCGCCTTCCGCAACCCGCAGGGCATCAACGCCCGCAAGACCCTGGTGGCCATGTCGCTGACGCTGGGCACCCTGGTGCTGGGCGTCTCCACCCTGGCCTACATCACCCACGCCATCCCGTTCACCGACGGCAGCCCCTCGGTGCTCTCGCAGGAGGGCAGCCTGGTCTTCGGCAGCACCTGGTTCGGCCAGGCCGGGCTGGTCTTCCTGCAGCTGTCGACCGCGCTGATCCTCTACACCGGCGCCAACACCTCCTTCAACGGCTTCCCGTTCCTGGCCAGCTTCGTCGCCGAGGACTCCTTCCTGCCGCGCCAGCTCACCCGGCGCGGGCACCGGCTCGCCTTCTCCAGCGGCATCCTCACCCTCACCGGCGTCTCGCTGGTGCTGCTCGTCGTCACCGACGCCGACCTGGACCACCTGCTCGGCCTGTACGCGATCGGCGTCTTCACCGGCTTCTTCATGGCCGGCACCGGCCTGGTCAAGCACTTCATCGACCGCCCGGACGAGCCCAAGCGGGCGCTGAAGATCGCCATCAACGCCGCCGCCGCCGCGCTCTCCGCCGTCGTCGTCGGGATCTTCGCGGTCACCAAGTTCACCGAGGGCGCCTGGGTGGTCGTGGTGGTCTTCCCGATCGGCGTCTGGGCGCTGATCAAGGTCAACCGCCGCTACCGGGACGAAGCCTCCGCGCTGGCCGCCGCCACCTCCGACACCACCCAGGCCCAGTACCGCCGCCAGGTCATGTACATCCTGGTGGACCGGGTCGACCTGGCCGCACTCAAGGCCATCAGCTACGCCCGCTCGCTGCGCCCGGCCGAGATCCGCGCCGTGCACTTCATGATCGACAGCCTGGAGGCGGAGAAGCTGGCCGCCCAGTGGATCGACGCCGGCGTCGGCGACCTCCCGCTGGAGATCGTCCAGTGCCCGGACCGCCGGATCACCCGCGCGCTGCTGGAGCTGATCACCCGCAACACGGCCGACAAGAAGAGCCAGATCACCCTGCTGATCCCGGAGCGCAACTACTCGCCCGTCCTGGGGCGGCTGCTGCACCGGCGCACCGCCGACCACATCGCCCGCGCCGTCGGCAAGCTGCCCAACGTCGTCGCCACCATCGTGCCGTTCGACGTCGTCATCAAGGAGCAGCCCCCGGTCGCCGAGGCGCCGGTCCCGGCGGGCGCCCGCTAGCCGGGCCGAGCCCGGCCGCAGCACCGGCCGCCGCCCCCGCACCCGGGGCGGCGGCTATGTTGTTGCCCGCTGACCCGTTGCCCGCCGCCTGTCGTCCGTCCTGAGGAAGTCCCGTGCTGAGTCCCGAAGCCACCGACGGTCCGGCGGCGGCGACCCCGGCGCAGCCCGCCGACTCCTCCGGCGCCCGGTGGCGGCGGCTGCCGCGCTCCCCGCTGCTGTGGTGGCTGTGCACCCGGCTGGTGCTGGTCGGCGTGGCCCTGGCCGGGGCCGGCGGCGCCACCGACGAGGTGCACGCCCTCTACCCCAAGTGGGCCGCCGAGCTGGCGCACGGCCACTTCCCGTTGCACGACTCGCAGTGGCAGTACCCGCCCGTCGCCGGGCTGGTCTTCCTCGCCCCCCGGGCGCTGCCCTTCCTGCCGTACGCCTCCGCCTTCGCGCTGCTGATGCTGGGCTGCGACGCGGCGGTGGCCGCGCTGCTGCACCGCGCCTCCCGGGGGCCCGGGCGCAGCAGCCACGGCCTGTGGCTGTGGGTCCTCGGCCTGCCGCTGCTGCTGCAACTGCCCTACATCCGCTTCGACGTCGCCGTCACGGCGCTGGCCGTCGGCGCGGTGCTGCTGCTGGACCGCCGCCCGGCGGCGGCCGGGACGCTGGCCGCCCTCGGCGCGCTGATCAAGGCGTGGCCGGTGCTGGCGCTGATCGGCGCCCCGCGCGGCCGGGCCACCCGCCGCTCCTGGGTCTCCGCCGCCCTCAGCGCGGCGGTCGCGGCCGGGGCCGTGGCGCTCGCCTTTCGGCACGCGCTCGGCTTCCTCGGCGAGCAGGGCGCCCGGGGCCTGGAGATCGAGTCGCTGCCCGGCAGCCTGCTGCTGGTCGCCCGCCGCCTCGGCTACCGCGGCACCGTCGGCTACCGCTACGGCTCGTTCCAGATCGGCGGTCCCCATGTGCACGGCCTGGCCACGGCGGTGCTGCTGCTCACCGTCGCGGGCTTCGGCTGGCTGCTGTGGTGGCGGCTGCGCGCCCGGGTCTGGCACCCCGCCACGGCGGCGGACGCGGCGCTGACCGCGATGCTGGTCTTCGTCACCACCAGCCGGGTGATCAGCCCGCAGTACCTGGTCTGGCTGCTCGGCCTGGGCGCGGTCTGCCTGGCCTTCCGCGACAGCAGCCAGCGCCGGACCGCCCTGGCCCTGCTCCCGGTCACCGCCCTGACCACCCTGGTCTACCCCGTCCTGTGGCTGCCGCTGCTGCACGGCGGCGCCCTCGCCGAGCTGGTCCTGCTGCTCCGCAACACCGCCCTGCTCGCCCTCACCCTCCACTCCGCCCGAGCCCTCCACCGCTCCACCTCCGCCCCGGACTGATGCCGGTCACGGCGACGCCCCTCCGAGGCGGTGAGGACGTCATGGGCAATCGTGGTTGACGGGCATGACAGCGGAGGTGGTCTGCCCGTACCGTCCTGGGGACAGACGGAGTGCGCGCGGCGGGAGGGTGCGGATCATGCAGGACGAGCGGAAGGGCTTCTGGCTGGGGGTGGCCGCGTACGGGGCCTGGGGGTTGTTCCCGCTGTACTGGCCGCTGCTGAAGCCCAGCACGGCCGGGGAGATCCTGGCCAACCGGATGGTGTGGTCGCTGGTGGCGGTGGCGGCCGTGCTGGCCTGGCAGCGGCACTGGGGGTGGATACGCCCGCTGCTGCGGCAGCCGCGGCGGGTGGCGCTGATCGCCGGGGCGGCGGCGGCCATCTCCGTCAACTGGGGCATGTACATCTGGGGAGTGAACAGCAACCAGGTGGTGCAGACCTCGCTGGGCTACTTCATCAACCCCCTGGTGACCATCGCCTTCGGCGTCGCCGTGTACCGGGAGCGGTTGCGCGCGGTGCAGTGGGCGGCGGTCGGGGTCGGCGCGCTGGCGGTGGCGGTGCTGACCGTCGGCTACGGCCATCTGCCGTGGCTGGCGCTGTCGTTGGCGTTCTCCTTCGGGGTCTACGGGCTGATCAAGAAGAAGGTCGGCCTGAGCGGGGTGGAGAGCCTCGCGGGGGAGACCGCGTTCCAGTTCCTGCCCGCCGTCGGCTACCTGGCCTACCTGGCGGCGACCGGCACCGGGACGCTCGGGCGGACCGTCCCCGGCTCCTACGGCTGGGGGCACAACGTCCTGCTGGTGCTGTGCGGGGTGGTCACCGCGCTGCCGCTGCTGGCGTTCGGCGCCGCCGCGATCCGGGTGCCGCTGACCACGCTGGGGCTGCTGCAGTACCTGGCGCCGGTGTTCCAGTTCGCGGTGGGCATCGTGGTGGACCACGAGCACATGTCCGGGCAGGCGTGGGCCGGCTTCGCCCTGGTCTGGGCCGCGCTGACGCTGCTCACCTGGGACGCGCTGCGCCAGGCCCGGCAGGCCCGGGGTCCGGCGCGCCCGGCCGCCCGCACCGCGCCGGGCGTCGTCGCCGCGCAGGACGAGGGCGCGCCGGTGGTGGAGGGGCTCAACTCCTGACCGCTCCGGCCGGGCGTCCGGAGCAGGTTGACCTTGTCCCCGGGGGAAGCCGCAGCATGCACAGGACCGGGCGACGGGCCCGGGACGAGGAGAGGGGCGCGCCCATGGACCTGCTGACGATCGGGGCCTTCGCCTCGGCGTCGCGGCTGTCGCCGAAGGCGCTGCGCCTGTACGACGATCTCGGCCTGCTGAAGCCGGCCCGGGTCGATCCGCTGACCGGCTACCGGCTCTACGCCCCCGAGCAGTTGGAGCGGGCCCGGCTGGTGGCCTGGCTGCGCCGGCTGGGCATGCCGCTGGCCCGGATCCAGCGGGTCTGCGACGCGCGGCCGGACGAGGCGGCGGGCGAGGTGCGTGCCTACTGGGCGCAGATCG
Organism: Streptacidiphilus sp. PB12-B1b; assembly: GCF_014084125.1. Lineage (NCBI taxonomy): Bacteria > Bacillati > Actinomycetota > Actinomycetes > Kitasatosporales > Streptomycetaceae > Streptacidiphilus > Streptacidiphilus sp. PB12-B1b. The sequence goes on from NZ_CP048405.1 coordinate 819,259, forward strand.
AGGCCGACACGGCCGCCCGCCGCGACCTGGCCTCCTTCCTCGTCGACCATCTGTCCTGGAAGGACCCTGCCGTGCCGGACACCACCGAACCGCTGACCCTCCGCTACGCCTCCCTCTCCGACACCGGCCTGGTGCGCGCGAGCAACCAGGACGCGGCCTACGCCGGTTCGCGGCTGCTGGCCGTCGCGGACGGCTTCGGCCCGGGCGGCGCGCCCGCCAGCGCCGCCGCCATCGACGCGCTGAAGCGGCTGGAGGAGGGGGGCGTCCCGGCGGGCGATCTGCTGAACGTGCTGCAGGACGCCGTCGAGCAGGCCAACCGGGCCGTACGCCGCGCCGCCGCCCCGACGGGCGTCCCGACCGCCGCCGGGGAGGCGCCGGAGACGGAGGCGGCCGAGGCGGGGACGACGCTGACCGCCATGCTGTGGACCGGATCAGAGCTGGCCCTGGTCCACATCGGCGACTCCCGGGCGTACGTGCTGCGCGACGGCGAGCTGTTCCGGATCACGCACGACCACACGCTGGTGCAGTCCCTGCTGGACGAGGGCCGGATCAGCCCGGAGGAGGCGAGCGTCCACCCCCAACGGGCGTTGCTGCTGCGGGCGTTGACCGGCGGCGCGGAGGTCGCGCCGCAGCTGCGGCTGCATGCCGTCCGGGCCGGGGACCGCTACCTGCTGTGCTCCGACGGCCTGTCGGCGGTGGTGCCGGACGCCGAGGTGGCCGGGGTGGTGGCCGGGGCCGCCGACCCGGCGCAGGCCGTCCGCGAGCTGGTGGCCCTGGCCAACCGGGCGGGCGGCCCGGACAACGTCAGCTGCGTGGTGGCGGACGTAGTGGCGGGCGTGGTGGCGGGCGGCCGGTAGCCGTCCGGCTGCGGACTGTGCGGGCCCCCTTGACAGTCCCTCCCGCCGGGGCATGTGATATGCGCGTTCATGTTTGAATACGTTGAACCGTGTCGAACTATGCACGATCCTGGCGGCAAGGGGGATGTCATGCTGGCGAAGCGGCGGCAGTCGGTGATCCTGGCCGAGATCCGGCGGGTCGGCAGCGTCCGGGTCGGGGAGTTGGCGGAGCGCTTCGGCGTCTCCGACATGACGATCCGTCGGGACCTCTCCGACCTGGCCCGCCAGGGCCTGGTGGAGAAGGTCCACGGCGGCGCGCTGCTCTCCGGCACGGCCGGCAGCGTCGAGCCCGGCTTCGAGGCCAAGGCCGAGTGGGAGCCCGAGGCCAAGGACGAGATAGCCCAGGCGGCGGCCGCGCTGGTGCGCCCGGGCACCGCCGTCGCGCTGTCGGCCGGGACGACCACGCACGCGCTCGCCCGGCACCTGCTGCGCATCCAGCGGCTGACCGTGGTCACCAACTCGGTGCGGGTCGCCGACGTCTTCGAGGAGGCCCGGCGTCCGGGCCGGACCGGGCCCACGGTCGTGCTCACCGGGGGGGTGCGCACCCCTCGGACGCCCTGGTCGGGCCGATCGCCGCGCTGGCCCTGCACGACCTGCACGTCGACCTGCTGTTCATGGGCTGCCACGGGATCGACCCGGAGGCCGGGCTGACCACCCCCAACCTGGCCGAGTCCGAGACCAATCGGGCGCTGATGGAGTGCGCCTCGCGGGTGGTGGTGCTGGCCGACCACAGCAAGTGGGGCATGGTCAGCCTCAGTTCGTACGCCCCGCTGGCCGCCGTGGACACCCTGGTCACCGACGAGGCGATGCCCGCAGGGGTCCGCGAGGCCGCCGCCGCCTCGGTCGGACGACTCGTGGTGGCGGCGGCAGCCCCGGCGGGGCAGTAATGCTGACGTACCGTCAGACCGCCGAGAAGTGCTTGGTCGCGGCCTGCACCAGGGCGCTCTGCAGCTTGCCGGTGTCCGGGTCGGTCAGATAGCCGCCGATGGCGGTGAGGATGTCGTTGTTCCACGCCCCCGGCGCCATCACGCCGTGGGTGAGCGAACCGACGATGGTGTCCTTGGTCCACTCGTCCAGCGACCACTGCAGGTAGGTGTCGAACAGGGTGCGCTCCTGCGTGCCGACATGGGCGCGCGGCGGGATCGCCCCCTTCACCGTGGTGAACGAGTCCTGCCCCTCCTGGCTGCCGCACTCGGTGAGCCAGGCGATGGTCGCGTCCCGGTGCTTGGCGCCCTTGGGCAGCGTGAAGCAGTCCGACGCGAAGTCGAAGATGCCCGCGGTGCCGGGGGAGGGGGCCCAGTCGTAGTCGATGTGCGGCTGCAGGTTGAAGGTGACGGTGAAGCTCGCCTCGGTCCAGTCGCCCATGATCTGGTAGGCCGCCTGGCCCTTGGCGACCTGCGCACTGACCTGGTCCCAGGACATGTTCCCGCCGGTGCCCGGCGCGTGCTGCATCACCTGGTGGAAGTAGTCCAGCGCCTGGGTGACCTTGGCGGAGCTCCAGTCGGCGCCGGGGTGCCACAGCGCCGACCAACCGGCCGCGCCCAGCGTGCCGATCAGCATGGCCTCCATCACGTGCTGGAGCTGCCAGGACTCGGAGGGGTCGCGGGAGATGGCCAGCGGGATGTGCCCGGCGTCGTGGGCCTTGCCCAGGGCGTCGATGAACTCCGGGATGGTCTTCGGGCCGGTGGGTATGGAGAGCTTGTCGCAGAGCCGCCGGTTGGACCAGAGCACGTTGATGTGGTGGATGTCCACCGGCACCGAGTAGTACCGGCCGTTGCGCTGGATCAGCTTCAGCACATCCTGGTTGAAGGTCTTGTCCCACCCGTTCTGCTGGTACAGGAAGGTGACGTCCTCCAACTGCCCGGCGGTGATGTAGTCGCCGACCATCTCCCCGGCCTGGGCCTGGAAGGTGTCCGGCGGCTGCCCCGCGGCCAGCCGCTTCGCCAGCAGCGCCTTGGCGTTGGTGCCGGCGCCGCCGGCCACCGCCTCGTTGACGAACTGGATGTTCGGGTTGTGCAGGTTGAAGTTGGCCTTGAGCGCGTCCAGGGCCTGGAGCTCGCCGCCCGCCGTCCACCAGGAGAAGACCTGGAGCGAGGTGGCCGCGCCGTTCAGGCCGGTGGTCGCCTTGGTGCCGCTGCCGCACGCGGAGAGCAGACCGGCCCCTGCGGTGGCGCCCGCGGCGGCGAGGAACGTGCGGCGACTGATGGTCATGGTGTGTGAGGTCTCCCTGTTGTGCGGCGAGCGCGTCGTGCTGCCCCCGCGCAGGCAGCACCTGGTCCGTCCATGCCGTCGCCCGGTCCGGGAACTGAGGGAGGAGTCCGCTGGACCCGGCATGAATTGTCCGTCACACGCTCGGATGAATGAGCATCATCTGACAGGTCAGCAGGGGTTTCCGTCAAGCCGGCATTCGCTCTGCGAGACACGGTTGGGCAACAATGCGGCGCACCGGAGAAATGGAATTGCCACCACTCGGGGTGGTGTTTCTACAGGCCAGGGACGGATCGCACGAGATCGCCGCGAATGGTCACGGAAACGACCGGCGGCCGGTGGACGTGTCGGATATCACCCCGTTCGACACCTCCACCGGCCGCCCTCGGCGCCGCTCGGCCTACCTCGCGGCGTCCGCCTCCAGCACCGACGGGGTCACCGCACCCGCGTACACCGTGCCATCGGCGGTGACCAGCACGTTCACCAACTTGGTCGAGACCAATGTGCCGCCCGCGACCGGCTTGCCGAACTCCTTCAGCGCGCTCATCGCCCCGGCCTCGCTGCCTCCGGCGCTGCCACTCCCGGCCGCACTGCTCCCGGCCGGCTGCGCGGACGGCTTCACCACCCAGACCGTGCTCCAGCCGCTGCCGGTGGTGCTCACCGCGGGCGCGCCCGCGCCGCCGTGCGGCAGCGAGGCCGCGCCGGACGGCCGCTGCCACGGCGTGCGGCCCGGCTGCGAGCCCTGCGGCGGCTGCGCCGGGAGTGCCTGCTGCACCACCGTCGCCCCGCTCGGCGGGGTGAAGCCGTAGTCGGACGCGCTCTGGTGCGCGAACGAGACGGTGCTGAAGGCGACGTCCAGGATCGGGTCGCTGCCGTCCGACGGCAGCACCCGCACCTCCAGCGGCATTCCGTTGGCCGCGTCCACCGCGATCCTGACCTCGCCGACCGTCGAGCCCGAGCCCTTCGGCCGGACACTCAGCTCGTACACGGACTGCCCGGCCACCTTCGACTGCCCGGCGACCGAAACCGTCGTGGACGAACCGAGTGCCTTCAACGCGTCGGCCGCCGCCTGCTGCGGGTCCAGCGAGGGGTGCGCGGACGGCGTTGCGGAGCCCGCGCCGATCCCGGTCAGGTGCGTGGCGGTGCGGTTCCGAGCGTCGTACGCCCAGGCCGAACTGCCGTTGCGGACCAGGGAGAAGGCCGCGCCCTGGTCGGTGGAGACCACGCGCTGCCGGGTCGGTCCGTCCGCCGCCACGGTGAACAGGTGCGTCCCGGAGAGCAGCGAGGCCAGCTCCTGCTCCGCCTGCGCCTCGCCCTGCGCCTGCGCCTGCGCCGAAGCAGAGGCGGAACCGGAGCCGGACGCCCGGCCCGGCGCCGAGCCGCCCGCGCTCGCCAGCGCCGACGGGAGCGCGCTCACCAGCTGCGAGGGCAGCCCCAGATCCACGCTGCTCTGTACCGTCCCGGAGAAGGTCTGCACCCGGGAGGCGAGCATCTTCGCCAGCAACTGCTGTGCGGTGACCGACGGCAGGTCCGAACTGGCCGCGAACACCGGCACGGCGATCAGCGCCGCCGCGGCCGCCCCGGCGATCGCCGCCGGCACCAGCACCCGTCCGCGCCGCCCCCGGGGCCGCTCGGGCGCGGCCGCCGCGCCCGGCAGGTCACCCCCGGCCCCGCCCTGCTCCGGGTCGCTCCCACTGCTGTTCCCCATGGCCTGTCCCTCCGAAGTCCGGCATCCAGCACGCTCACTCCATTAGACGCCCACCGGAAGCGGTCCGGGGTCGCCCCACGGAAGCACCTGCCCTCCGCCTCTCGTCGCATGCGACCCCGAGTCGGTCTCAGGGTCGCGGCCGGTCTCAGGGTCGCGGCCGGTCTCGGGGTCGCGGCCGGTCTCGGGCTCACGGCCGGTAGATGATCCGCGTAAGGTTCAGGCCATGAAGGATCAGTCGGCGCAGCCCGCCCCCGCCACGTCCCTCGCAGCCGCTGCCGCGGCCCAGGCCGCGCCCACCGCCAACGCCATGCGGCGGGCCCTGCACCGGGCCCGCGAGGGCGTCGCGCTGGACGCCGGCGAGGCCGCCGTCCTGCTCCGGGCGCGCGGCGCGGACCTGCGCGACCTGTGCGGCACCGCCGCGCGCATCCGGGACGCCGGGCTGGAGACCGCCGGGCGGCCCGGGGTGATCACCTACTCCAAGAAGGTGTTCATCCCGCTCACCCGGCTGTGCCGGGACCGCTGCCACTACTGCACCTTCGTCACCGTCCCCGGCAAGCTCAAGCGCGAGGGCCACGGCCTCTACCTCTCGCCGGACGAGGTGCTCGCCATCGCCCGCGAGGGCGCGGCCCTCGGCTGCAAGGAGGCGCTGTTCACCCTCGGCGACCGCCCCGAGGACCGCTGGCCCGAGGCCCGCGAGTGGCTCGACGCCCACGGCTACGACGACACCCTGGCGTACGTCCGGGCCATGTCGGTGCGGGTGCTGGAGGAGACCGGGCTGCTGCCGCACCTCAACCCGGGCGTGCTGGGCTGGACCGACTTCCAGCGGCTGAAGCCGGTCGCGCCCTCCATGGGGATGATGCTGGAGACCACCGCCACCCGGCTGTGGTCCGAGCCCGGCGGCCCGCACCACGGCTCGCCGGACAAGGAGCCGGCCGTCCGGCTGCGGGTGCTGGAGGACGCCGGGCGCTCCAATGTGCCGTTCACCAGCGGCATCCTGATCGGCATCGGCGAGACCCACGAGGAGCGCGCGGACGCACTGTTCGCGCTGCGGCGGATCTCCCGGCAGTACCACGGGCTGCAGGAGGTGATCATCCAGAACTTCCGCGCCAAACCCGACACCGCCATGCGGGCCATGCCCGACGCCGAGCTGGAGGAGCTGGCCGCGACCATCGCCGTCGCCCGGGTGCTGCTCGGCCCCTCGGCCCGCATCCAGGCCCCGCCGAACCTGGTGGACGCCGAGTACGAGCTGATCATCTCGTCCGGCATCGACGACTGGGGCGGCGTCTCCCCGCTGACGCCGGACCACGTCAACCCCGAGCGTCCCTGGCCGCACATCGACGACCTCGCGGCGCGCACCGCGGCGGGCGGCTTCGAGCTGCGCGAGCGGCTCACCGTCTACCCCGAGTACGTCCGGCGCGGCGAGCCCTGGCTCGATCCGCGGGTGCTGCCGCACGTCCGGGCCCTGGCCGATCCGCAGACCGGCCTGGCCCGCCCGGACGTGCTGCCGGTCGGCCTGCCCTGGCAGGAGCCGGACGAGGTGTTCGTGCCCAGCGGCCGCACCGACCTGCACACCGCGGTGGACACCGAGGGCCGCACCGGCGACCGCCGCGAGGACTTCGACGAGGTCTACGGCGACTGGGAGTCGCTGCGCGAGCAGGCCGCCGAGCAGGCCGCGGACGGCCCCGCCCCGGCCCGGCTGGACGGCGACGTCCGCGAGGCCCTGGCCGTGGCCGCCGACGACCCGCGCCGGCTGACCGATGCACAGGCGCTGGCGCTGTTCCACGCGGACGGCCCGGCCCTGGACGCGCTGTGCGCCATCGCCGACGCGGTCCGCCGCGACACCGTCGGCGACACCGTCACCTACTGCGTCACCAGGAACATCAACTTCACCAACGTCTGCTACACCGGCTGCCGCTTCTGCGCGTTCGCCCAGCGCCGCACCGACGCCGACGCCTACACCCTCTCGCTGCAACAGGTCGCCGACCGCGCCGCGCAGGCGTGGGACGTCGGCGCCACCGAGGTCTGCATGCAGGGCGGCATCCACCCGGACCTGCCCGGCACCGCCTACTTCGACATCGCCCGGGCGGTCAAGGCCCGGGTGCCCGGCATCCATGTGCACGCCTTCTCGCCGATGGAGGTGGTCAACGGCGCGACCAGGACCGGGCTCTCGCTGCGCGACTGGCTGCAGCAGGCCAAGGAGGCCGGGCTGGACTCCATCCCCGGCACCGCCGCCGAGATCCTGGACGACGAGGTCCGCTGGATCCTCACCAAGGGCAAGCTGCCCGCCGCCACCTGGGTCGAGGTGGTCTCCACCGCGCACGAGCTGGGCCTGCGCTCGTCGTCCACGATGATGTACGGGCATGTGGACCAGCCCCGCCACTGGCTCGGGCACCTGCGGCTGCTCGCCGAGATCCAGGAACGCACCGGCGGCTTCACCGAGTTCGTGACGCTGCCGTTCATCCACACCAACGCCCCGGTCTACCTCGCCGGGATCGCCCGCCCAGGCCCGACGCTGCGCGACAACCGCGCGGTCACCGCCATGGCCCGGCTGCTGCTGCACGGGCGCATCCCCAACATCCAGACCAGCTGGGTGAAGCTGGGCGCGGACGGCGCGGCCGAGATGCTCCGCTCCGGCGCCAACGACCTGGGCGGCACCCTGATGGAGGAGACCATCTCCCGCATGGCGGGCTCCGCGTACGGCAGTTACGAGTCCATCCGGGGGCTGGAGGCGATCGCCGCCAAGGCCGGGCGTCCGTCCGCGCAGCGCACCACCACCTACGCCCCGGTCCACGAGGAGCGCCGGGCCGCCGCCCTGGCCTCGGACGGGCACCTGCCGGAGCTGCTGCCGGTGCTGGAGTAGCCGCGCCGGCGCTCAGTGCATCAGCTCACCGGCGTTGACCAGCAGCGACTGGCCGGTGATGGCCCGGGCCCGGTCCGAGGCGAAGAACAGCGCGGCCTCGGCGACATCGCCGTCGGTCGCCAGCTCGGGCAGCGCCATCCGCTCGGTGAGCCGGGCCTTCACCTCCTCCTCGGGGACGCCCTCGGTGCCGGAGGTCCAGCGGACGTACATCTCCACCGCCGGGCCCCACATCCAGCCCGGGAGCACGGTGTTGACCCGGATCCGCTCCGGCCCCAGCTCCCGCGCCAGCGAGTACATGGCGGAGGTGAGCGCGCCCTTGGAGGCCGCGTACGCCGCCTGCCGCACCTGGCTGGGCGCGGCCACCGCGGACTGCGTCCCGATGATCACCACCGAGCCGCCGCGCTCGCGCAGCGCGGGCAGGCAGGCCCGGGTGAGCTGCAGGGTGCCGATCAGGTTGACGTCCAGCACCCGCCGCCAGGCGGCGAAGTCGGCGTCGGCCAGGCCGCCGAAGTAGCTGTCCATGGCGGCGACATGGACGACCGCGTCGATGCGGCCGAAGCGCTCCACGGCCAGCGCGGCCAGCGCGGTGCAGGCGTCGTCCTCGGCGATGTCGGTGCAGCGCCAGGCGACCTGCCCGGGGTGCTCCGCCTCCACCTCGGCGGCGGCCTTGGCCAGGTTCTCCTCGGTGCGGGCCCCCAGCACCACCCGGGCCCCCTCGCGCGCCGCCCGGACGGCGACCTGCTGGCCCAGCCCGGGGCCCACCCCGGACACCACGACCGTACGACCATCGAGCAGCGGCATGGCTGACACCTCCCAGATAGCTGACGGCACGTCAGCTTATTTCTCCGGGGCGGGGTTTGCCAGAGCCATGCATCTGACTTACCGTCAGTTCTCGGTGCACACGCGAGCGAAGCGGGAGGCCAGCAGATGGCGGACGACGACCGGCTGCAGGCGGGCGAACGGCAGACAGAGGACCGGCCGACAGGCGAACGGCAGGCGGGCGACCGGCAGCCGCCCGCGGGGGACCTCGACCAGTACACCGCACTGGCCTCCCGGGGGCCCTACTCGGTGGCTGTCGGCAGCGCCCTGATCACCATGGTCGAACCGCACCCGGGCCACGAGTACGGCTACAACCGCTGGTACGAGGACGACCACTTCTACGCCGGGGCGATGGCCATGCCCTGGATGTTCGCCGGCCGCCGCTGGGTCGCCACCCGCGATCTGCAACTGCTGCGCTACCCGGAGAAGTCGGCGGTCGCCGAACCGGTCACGGCCGGCTGCTACCTCTCCGTCTACTGGATCAACGAGGGCCGCCAGGACGACCACATGCGCTGGACCGTCGGCATCAACAAGCGGCTCAACCGGGACGGCCGGGTCTACCGCGACCGCACCCACGTCTTCACCGCGTTCCAGCAGCGGGTCGCCGCCGCCTACCGCGACGGCGCCGCCGGGCCGCGCGACATCCACGCCCTGGACCACCCCTACGCCGGGCTGGTGCTCCAGGTCGTCGACGCCGAGGACGCCGCCGGGCGCGAGCGGCTGGTCGACTGGCTGCTGGACCGGCACCTCCCGGCCAAGCTGCGGCCCGGCAGCCCGGCCGCCCTGTGCGTGCTGTTCCGGCCGCTGCCCCTGCCCGGCGACCGGATGACCTACGTCAAGCAGGTCGAGGGGGTGGACAACCGGCTCACCCTGCTCTGGTTCCTGCAGGAGGACCCGCGCGCCTGCTGGCCCGCCTTCACCGGCTTGGACGCCGAGGTCGCCGCAGCCGTGCCGGGCGCGCGGGTGGAGCTGGTGGCGCCGTTCGTACCGACCCTGCCCGGCACCGACGCCTACGTCGACCGGCTCCGCTGACCCCGCGACCGGCCGACCGCCGAAGCCCCCTGCGGATCGGCGAGGGGGCCACGGCCACGGGAGACCCGGTCAGCGAAGCTCGAAGGCGCCGCCGGCGACCTCGGCGATGAAGGACGCCCACGCGTCGGCGGTGAAGTGCAGCGCCGGACCCTTCGGGTCCTTGGAGTCACGGACGGCCATACCGGCCTCGGGCACCGCGACCTCGACGCAGTTGCCGTTGCCCGAGTAGGAGGACTTGCGCCAGGCCAGGGCGGTGTCGGCGGAGAGGATGTTCTGGTCCATGAAGGCTCACTCCGGTTTCGCTGGGGGTGCTCTGTTGGGCGATCTGTTACCAGTGTTGCCCCGAAAGCTGTGAATCAGCGATTTCGGGCCCAGGTACTCGCCCAAGAGGGCCCAATCGGGCCGGAGTTGCCGCGCCGTCACCAATCCTGCGCTACCCTGCCCGCCCTCAGCGGGCGAAGTCCTTGGCGATGCGGTCGATCAAGTCCCGTGTCTGGTCCGGATTCAGGGCCTGGGCGCGCAGGTGCTCGTACAGCGTCGAGTAGGTCTTCACGTCCGCCTCCTTCTCCAGGTAGAGGTCGCTGGTGACGCCCTCCAGGTAGACGATGGTGGCGTCGGCCTCGTCCTCGAACTCCAGGATCGAGAAGGTCCCGCTCATCCCCGGATGCGCGCCGACGGAGTACGGCAGCACCTGGACCGTGATGTGCGGCTCCTGGCTCAGCGCGATCAGGTGCTCCAACTGCTCGCGCATCACCTGCGGTCCGCCGACCTCGCGGTGCAGCACCGCCTCGTCCAGCACCGCCCACATCCGCAGCGGCTTGTCCGGGGCGTGCATGACCTCCTGCCGCCGCATGCGGATCTCGGTCCGCTTCTCGTTCTGCGCCGGGGCGGCCTCCGGCTGGATACCGGCGATGACGGCGGCGGCGTACTCGCGGGTCTGCAGCATGCCGGGGACGAACAGCGACTCGTAGTTCCTGGCGGAGACGGCGTCCGCCTCCAGGCCGATGTAGACGCTGTACGGGACGTCGCCGAAGGCGTGCCACCAGCCCCGCTGACGGGACTCCCGGGCCATGGCCATCAGCGCGTCGATCAGCTTCTCGTCCGTCACCGAGTAGACCCGGCAGAGGTCGCGGACGTCCCGCTGGCTGATGCTGCGGCGGCCGTTCTCCAGCCGGCTGATCTTCGACTGCGAGACGAGCAGCTGCTGGGCGACGTCCTCAGCGGTGAGGTGCTGCTCCTCGCGCAGCTCGCGCAGTTTCGCGCCCAGCCTGCGGCGGCGGACGGTCGGATTGATGCTGGCGGACGACAACGGGTCCTCCGGCTCTGCTGGTGGGGTGATGTTCGGTATTCGTTGGTATGCCTTTCGCTCAGCAGGATGCCACTCGGACCCGCCTCCGCGTGGGGCAATCGGCAGGGATGGGGCGGAGCAACCGGAAAGAGCGGGCGCGCGGCCCGGTACGCGCGCGGGGGTGGCTGACCGCGCAGGTGGCCGGGGGCGGAGAGGGCGCACACGACCGACCGCCGTCCGTCCCGCGAGGGTGGTCGCGGGACGGACGGCGGTCGGGTTCGGTGCGAGTCGGCGGGCAGCGGCCGTCAGCGGGCCGCGGCGCGCGCCATGCCGGGCAGGGCGGGGGACCGCCCCGCCGGTCGCGCGGCCGTCCTGGCCGGGGCGGGCGCGCCACCCCGGACCTGCGCGGCGGGTAGGCCGTTCTGCACGTCCATCACGGCGTGCGCGACCATTCCGCCCAGGGGGTCGTACCTGATCAGGTCACGCAGCCGTGACCTGGAGGAACGGCCCTCGTTACCCGGATAGAGATGCTTACCCAGGCCCACGGCGTGGGCGAGGGCGGCCAGCGCGGCCGTCCGGGGGTCCGGGGGGATCCCGGTCCGGATGGCCGTGTCCAGCCGTTCCTTGATGGCGTTGTTCGTGCAGTCGTCCGACGCCTGGTACCGCGTCGTCGGCAGCACTCCGCACACCTGGCCCGGCACCGCCCGCACCATCTCGCACCGCTCCAGGTGCGCGAGGTACGTCTGGCGCAGCCCCAGCCGGGGCCCACCGATCCAGTGCACGGCACGCACCGCACTGCCACGTCTGCGCAGCAGTTCCAGGGCGTGGTCCAGTGTCGGGTCACCGGTCGGCCGTGGATTGACCACGGCGATCCGGTCCCCGTCCGGGACTATGCGTCCGGCCATGGCCAGCTCGACGAGCTGCGCTCCGGCCAGCCCGAGGTCAAGGGTCTGCGGTTGCGCGGTGGTCCCGGTCGTCGGGTCCAGTGCGAGCAACAACAGTTCCTCGGGAATTGTTCTGCGGCTCTTGCCCATCCAAGCCTCCCCGCGTGGATGAAGACAGCGTGACGCCTCTCACACCCTGCTGTCGAGAGTGCCTGGAGAGTGACACGACACCGTGATCTCTGGAACCGCCCGGATGAACCCCACGTCTGGCACTGGAGGGGGCGTCAACACCGAGGAATCGCCGGTGGAGGGCACCGCGTGCCAGGGTTTTCGCGGCCGTGAAGGAAACTGGTGCCGGAGCGTCGATCTCGGGCGCCCACCGGACACGCGAGGAGGTTGGGATACGTGGGCGAGTCCCCCGGCAGGGTGGAACGGAACGGCGACGCGGACGGGGACCAGGAGGTGACGGTCCTCCCGGACACACGGGACGACGCGGATCGCGCGGATCGCGCGGATCACCGCGAGCCGAAGGCCGCCGCGGGCGGCGCCGACGCCTCAGCGGGCCCGGACGAACCGGACGACGCCGCCGAGGACGTCCGCGAGGACGCGCGCGAACCGGAGCTGGCCGGCGTCGGCGCCGCCGCGGCCGCCCGGGACGGCGGATCCCGCACCGCGGAGCGCCCCGCCCCCCGCAACGGCGCTCCGCGCCCCGCCCCCGACCCCCGCAACCACCCCGCCGACCCCGCCCCCAACGGCACCATCGCCCCCCAGCCCACCCCCACCGCCGAAGCCGCCACCGAGGCCCCGGAGAACGCCCCCGCCGCCGACCGCGAAGCCGGTTCCAGCCAAGCCGACGGCAGCGAGAACAACGCCTCGCAGCCCGCCGCCGCCGCGCGCGACGGCGCCGCGCCTACCGGCCCCGCCGAGCGCGAGGCTGATTCCAGCCAAGCCGAGGACGACGACGCCTCCGCAGCCGCCGCGCCCGGCGCCGAGCCGTCCGCTGAGGCCGCTACCGCCGCGCGCGCTGGCTCCGCCGCGAGTGAGGTCGACTCGGGCCAGGTGGGAGACGGTGACGGCACCGCTTCGCAGTCCGCTGCCGCTCCCGAACTCGATGGCGACGCGCGCTCCGCCTCCGTTGAGGCTGATTCCGGCCAGGCCGAGGACAGCGAGGGCACCGCAGCCGCCGCGCCCGGCGCCGAGCCGTCCGCTGAGGCCGGTACCGCCGCGCGCGCCGCCGCTGCCGAGCGTGAGGCTGATTCCGGCCAAGCCGAGGACCGCGAGGGTGCTGCCTCGCAGGCTGCTGGCGCTGGCGAGGCTGGTGCCGCTGACGACTCCCGCGGTGCTTCTGCTGGCGGCCCTGAGGACGGGGCGTCGGTACCGGCTGCGGTGGACCCGCGTACGCCTGCCGGGGCGAATTCCGGCCAGAGTGGGGACACCCGCACCACGGAGCTGCGGACCGGTGCCGAGGCGCCCGCCCGGCCCGCCGCCGACCCGCGTACCCCGGCCGAGCCCGGTGCCGCGCCCGCCGCCGCTGCCGCGCGGAAGGCGACCGGCGACCCGCGTACCCCTGCCGCAGACCAGGCCGCGCCCAGCGCTGCCCCTGCCGCTGACAAGGCCGCGCCCGCTGCTGCCGCCGCAGGCGGGCCGGGGGACGAGGATGCGGCTACGGCGCTGCTACCGTCTGCCGCCGAGAAGCGGACTGCGCTGCTGCCGACGGTCGGTCCCGGGGGGCGTCCGGCTGACGCGCCGACCACCGCCCTGCCGACCGCGACCGCGACCGCAGCGGCGGCGTCGGCGGACCAGGCCACCCGTGCGCTGCGTCGGCAGTCGTCCCAGCCCGCCACGCCCGTGGCCCCCACGCCCGTGGCCCCCGCGCCGGCGGGCCCCGCCGACGGCGGGGAGTCCGTGCCGGAGACCACCTCCGAGGCGCTGGAGATACTGGCCACCCTCAGCAGCCGCCCGATGACCCCGCTGCGCCGCGCGCTCCAGCGCTTCCGGCTGTGGGGCGTGCTGCTGGCCCTGCTGCTGGTGATCCTCGCGGTGGTGCAGCTGCTGCGTCCGCTGCCCGCGCCGCGCCTGCGGCTGACGGCGGCGTCGAGCTACACCTTCGCCGGGGCGACGCCCACCCTCGCCTGGCCGGGCAGCGGGCAGTCCGCCGTGGAGGTCGACGGCCTGGGCATGCTGGGCAACAGCGGCGCGGAGAAGCCGGTGCCGATCGCCAGCGTCACCAAGGTGATGACCGCGCACCTGGTCCTCAAGGACCACCCGCTGACCGTCGGCCAGCAGGGCCCGCTGATCACCGTGGACCAGCAGGCGCAGGACGACTACACCAACGGGACCAAGGACGGCGAGTCCGTCATGAAGGTCACCAAGGGCGAGCGCATCAGCGAGTACCAGGCGCTGCAGATGCTGCTGATCCCCTCGGCCAACAACGTGGCCCGGCTGCTGGGCCGTTGGGACGCGGGCACCGACGCCGCCTTCGTCGTCAAGATGCAGCAGGAGGCCGCCGCGCTGGGCATGAACCAGACCACGTACACGGACCCCAGCGGCCTCCAGGACACCACCAAGAGCACCGCCGACGACCAGCTGAAGCTGGCCAAGGTGGCGATCGAGACGCCGGTGTTCCGGGAGATCGTCAGCACCACCTCGTTCTCGCCGCCGCAGAACCCGCTGACGTACAACACCAACACCCTGATCGGCCAGGACGGCGTCATCGGCGTCAAGACCGGTTCGGACTCGGCGGCGCTGGGCTGCCTGATGTGGGCGGCCCGGACGACCGTCGGCGGCACCACGCAGACGGTCCTCGGCGTGACGCTGGGCCAGCCCGCGCTGAGCGCGTCGTTCGGCATCCTCGACAACGCGATGGCGACCAGCAAGAAGCTGCTGGTGAGCGCGGAGAACGTGCTGCAGTCGCAGATCCTGGTGAGCAAGGGCCAGGTGGTCGGGTACGTGGACGACGGCGAGGGCGGCCACACGCCGCTGGTCGTCTCCAAGGACGTCAACGTCATCGGCTGGGCCGGGACGACCGTCCCGGTGTCGCTGGAGGCCGTGGGCGGCGCCGTGCCGCGCACCGGGAAGGCCGGTCAGGCGGTGGCCTACCTGGTGGTCGGCACGGGCGCCAGCGCCCAGCGGATTCCGGTCACGCTGCGGTCGGCGCTGGCCGAGCCCTCGTACGGGGCCCGGCTGACCCGCGTCTGACCCGTATCTGAACCCGCCTGGCCCGGCGCGGCCCCCGGTGCACGTGGACCGGGGGCCGCGCCGGTGCCGGGGAGGTCACATGTGCACCGGGGCCGCCTCGGCGTCCGCCTGCTCGGGGGCGGCGGCCGGCCTGCCGGAGGGGTAGAGCAGGCCGCACAGGACCATGCCGAACAGGAAGAACCCGGCGGACCACCAGTACGCCGTCGAGTAGCTGTGCAGCTGCGCCTGGGCCAGCACGGCGGGGGTGTGGTGCCTGCCGACGAGGTAGGCGGTGGCGGCGCTGGTGGCCAGGGTGTTCAGCAGCGAGGTGCCGATCGAGCCGCCCACCTGCTGGCTGGTGTTGACGCAGGCGGAGGCCACGCCCGCGTCGCGGGGCTCGACCCGGGCCGTGGCCGTGGACATCGCCGGGGCGAAGATCAGGCCGATGCCGGCGCCGAGCACCAGCAGCGGCGGCAGCACATTGGCCGCGTAGCTGCTGTGCAGGTCGAGCGCGGTCATCCAGGTCATCGCGCCCGCGCCGAGCAGCATGCCCACCGGCACGATCGGTCGTGGACCGATCCTCGGGACGAGGGAGTTCTGCGCGGTGACCGAGGTGATGATCAGCATGCCGATCATCGGCAGGAAGGCCATCCCGGTCATCACCGGGGAGTAGCCCAGCGACTGCTGGAGGTAGTACGTCAGGAACAGGAAGACGCCGAACATGCCCGCGCCGGAGATGAACATCGCCAGGAAGGACGCGGCCCGGAACCGGTTGAGCACCACCCGCGGCGGCAGCAGCGGGTGCGGGGTGCGGCCCTGCCACCAGGCGAAGACGGCGATGAGAATCACACCGGCGAGCAGGAAGCCCCAGGTGGCGACGGTGCTCCAGGGGTGCGACTCGGCGTTGGAGAAGCCGTAGACCAGGCAGAACAGGCCCAGCGAGACGATGACCGTGCCCGGGATGTCCAGCCTCGGCGGGTTGGCGGGCTTGCCCGCGCGCAGCAGCCGGATGCCGCCGGTGAAGGCGATGACCGCCAGGATCAGGTTGACGTACAGGCACCAGCGCCAGTTCAGGTACTCGGTGAGCACGCCGCCCAGCAGCAGGCCGACGGCGCCGCCGGTGCCGGCGATAGCGCCGTAGATGCCGAACGCCTTGGCGCGCTCCTTGCCGTCGCTGAAGGTGGTGGTGAGCAGGGACAGCGCGGCCGGGGCGAGCAGGGCGCCGAAGCAGCCCTGGAGGGCGCGGGCGGAGACCAGCACGGCGAAGTTGGGCGAGGCGCCGCCGATCGCGGAGGCGACCGAGAAACCGATCAGGCCGATGAGGAACACCCGCTTGCGTCCGACGAGGTCGGCGATGCGCCCGCCCAGCAGCAGCAGGCTGCCGAAGGCCAGGGCGTAGGCGGTGACCACCCACTGCCGGTTGGCGTCGGTGAAGCCGAGTTCCCGCTGGGCGGAGGGGAGGGCGATGTTCACGATCGTCGCATCGAGAACGACCATCAGCTGGGCCAGGCCGATCACCACCAACACCCACCATCGGCGGCTGTTGCCGGTGGCCTGGTCGCCGGTGGTGGATTCTGCGGTCGTACGTGCCATGGCCGGATCTCCGATCCGTTCAAATATGGACAAGTACGACACTATGCGGGGTCCGGGGGCCTGGCATCTGGGCCTGGAGATGCCGTCCGCACGTGCTGCATTCAGTGACCGAGGTCACACGGACTTGTAGTTTCAAGCCTCATCTGCCTAGCGTGCATCCTGTTCGCACTTATGCGGAACCAACTCTTCCGAAACGCCGAGTCCTGCCGGCGGAGGCGTTGGCACACGAGTACCGACACCACGGCAGGGGCGGGGGAACCAGGTAAGTCGCCGCGATTCCAGCATCGCGGCTAGGGGTGAAGCCGTGCACGCACGGCCGGGCAACTCCAGCCCGAATCCGACAGCTCACCTCGCAGGCGTGGGAGAGGAAAACTTCACCATGCTGCTGTCCAGCCGCGGCCGCCACCGCGCCGTTCCTGCCCGCCGTACCGCCACCCAGCGCCTGCTCGCCGGCGCCGGAATCGCCAGCGTCGTCGGCATGGCCGTCCCGCTGGCCGGCGCCACCAGCGCCATGGCCGCCCCGTCCTCCTCCGCCAGCGCCGCCAGCACCACCCCCGCGCCCGCCGTGGCCGCCGCGCCCACCTCCGCCGGCACCCCCCGCCGCGCCGCCGCGCCCGCCGGGTACACCGTCGTCGCCGGTGACTGGCTCTCCACCATCGCGCAGAAGCACCACGTCTCGGGGGGCTGGGAGCGTCTGTACGCGCTCAACCGCTCCACGCTGACCCAGGGCCCGGACCTGATCTACCCCGGCGAGCACCTGGTCCTCGACGGCACCGTCGTCGCGTCGCACACCAGCGCCCCGGCCGCCCCCGCGCCCAGCACCCCGGCCAGCACGACCAGCACCTCCGGTTCGGCCACCGGCTCGGGCTCGGGCACCGGCTCCAGCGACGCCAACACCGCCGCCTCGGCCGCCGCCCAGGCCGCCTACAACGCCGCGACCAGCGCCGGTTCCTCGACCGGCTCCTCCGCGTCGTCCAACTCCGGCGCCGGCTCCGGCTCCGCCTCGGGCTCGACCTCCGGCGACTCGGCCACGACCACCGCGCCCAGCTCCAGCAGCGGCATGGCGGCGGCGATCGCCTTCGCTCAGGCGCAGGTCGGCAAGGCGTACGTCTACGGCGCCACCGGCCCCGACGCCTGGGACTGCTCGGGCCTGACCCAGGCCGCGCTGGCCCAGGCCGGGATCTCCATCCCGCGCACCAGCGAGGACCAGGCCGCCGCCGCCACGCCGGTGTCCATGAACGCCCTCCAGCCCGGCGACCTGCTGTTCTGGTCCAGCGACGGCACCGCCGCCGGTGCGTACCACGTCGCCATCTACATCGGCAACGGCTCGTACGTCGAGGCCGCCAACCCCAGCGCGGGCGTCAAGATCGACACGATCAGCGACTACACCCCCACCTTCGCCGGCCGTTTCTGACCCTCGGCACCCAGCGGCGCCAGCCGCCGACAGCACTGCGCCCCACCGGACAACTCCGGTGGGGCGCAGCGTCATTGCCGTCGCGGTACGGCCGGTCAGGCGTCGCGGCGCTTGAGCAGCACGCCGGCGACGGCCAGCAGCACCACGGCGTAGCCGACGAACAGCGCGAAGCCGCCCCACGGCGACATCAACGTCGGGTCTGGGACGACGTTGAGCAGCGCGCCGCCGGCATTGCTGGGCAGGTAGGGCACGATGTGCGGGGCCCAGCTCGAGGGCAGCAGGTTGGAAAGGATCGGGATCACCAGCAGCAGGCCGACCAGGGTGGAGATGGCACCCGCGCCGTTCCGGATCAGCGCGCCGAGGGCCACACCGAGCAGGCCGACGACGGCCAGGTACAGGCCGGTCCCCAAGACGACCCGGGCGACACCGGGTTCGGACAGCGTCACGGATCGGCTGTAGTGCGACAGGATGGCCTGGCCGCTGTAGAACGCGACCAGCGAGGCAATGGTCATCAGCACCAGGACGACCACGGCGTAGACCACGGCCTTGGCCCACAGGACGGGCAGCCGCTTGGGGACGGCCGAAAGGCTGGCCCGGATCATTCCGGTGCTGTACTCGCCGGTGACCATCAGCACGCCGAGGACGCCGATGGCGAGCTGGGCGAAGTGGTACGGGAAGAGGCTCAGTTCGGCGCCGTTGACGATGGGGGCGCCATGGTCGCCCGGACCACCGCCGGAGTGGGCGGCGTTGGCCCAGGTGAGCAGCGGGCCCAGGGCGACCATGAGGAGCACGGCCACCAGCAGCGTGATCGGGGTGGAGCGCAGCGTCCGCAGCTTGATCCACTCGGAGTTGATCACCCGCAGCTGGGTGACCTTCCCCTCCTGGACCCGGGCCGGGGCGGCCTGGGGGAGTTCGGTGGCGGTGGTGCTCATGCGGTGATCCTTCCGGTGCCGGCCGACTCGCCCGAACCGGCGACCGTGGTGCTGGCGTGGTACTCGACGGCGTCCCGGGTGAGTTCCATGAACGCCTCCTCCAGGGAGGCCTGCTGCGGCGCGAGCTCGAACAGGGTGATGCCGTGCTCGGCCGCGATCGTGCCGATGCGGTCGCTCTCCAGGCCGGTGACCTCGAGCGTGCCCGGCTCGGCGCTCTCCACCGCGACATCCGGGCCGACCAGCAGCCCCGCCAGCCGGTCGGCGTGCGGCGAGCGGACCCGCACCACGTTGCGCGAGGCACTGCGGGTGAACTCCTCCACGGAGGTGTCCGCGATGGGCCTGCCGCGCCCGACCACGATCAGGTGCTCGGCGGTCAGCGCCATCTCGCTCATCAGGTGCGAGGAGACGAAGACCGTGCGGCCCTCGGACGCCAGCCCCTTGAGCAGGTTGCGGATCCACAGGATGCCCTCGGGGTCGAGGCCGTTGACCGGCTCGTCCAGCAGCACCGTGGCCGGGTCGCCGAGCAGCGCGGAGGCGATGCCGAGCCGCTGGCCCATGCCGAGCGAGAACCCGCCGGCCCGCTTGCGCGCGACCTCGCGCAGGCCGACCAGGTCGATGACCTCGTCCACCCGGCGGGCGCCGATGCCGGTGGTGGCGGCCAGCGCCAGCAGGTGGTTGCGGGCGCTGCGGCCGGTGTGGATGGCCTTGGCCTCCAGCAGCGCGCCGACCTCGTGCAGCGGCGCGGCATGCTGGTTGTAGGGCTTGCCGTTGACGGTGACGCTGCCCGAGGTGGGCGCGTCCAAGCCCATGATCATGCGCATGGTGGTCGACTTGCCCGCGCCGTTGGGGCCGAGGAAGCCGGTGACGATGCCGGGCTTGATGGTGAACGACAGGTCGTCCACGGCGGTCTTGTCGCCGTACCGCTTGGTCAGGTTGCTGGCTACGATCATCGCGGGAATCCGTTCATGGGATCACCTTGCCCGACCCGGCGACCCGGCGCGTCCCCCTGCCGCATCGGTCCGCCTACTGCGGCCGCAGTACACCCGGGCGCGGGCCTCATCCCGCTGCTGGCGGTACGCGTGCGACCCGGGGCTGATCGGGTCAGCCGGTGCCGGGCCGGACCAGGCCGCACTGGTAGGCGGCGACCACCAGCTGCGCCCGGTCGCGGGCGCCGAGCTTGGCCATGGCCCGGTTCACATGGGTCTTCACCGTCAGCGGGCTGAGGAACAGCCGGACCGCGATCTCGTCGTTGGACAGCCCGAGCGCGACCAGGCCCATGACGTCCCGCTCGCGCGGCGTCAGCACGTCCAGTCGGCCCGGGTCGGCGGCGGCGGGGCGCTCCGGCTGGGAGAGGAAGCGGGTGATCAGGCTGCGGGTGGCGGTGGGGGAGAGCAGTGAGTCTCCGGCCGCCACCGTGCGCACCGCGTCCAGCAGCTCCTCCGGGCGCATGCCCTTGCCGAGGAAGCCGCTGGCCCCGGCGCGCAGCGCCTCGGCGACGTACTCGTCGAACTCGAAGGTGGTCAGGATCAGCACCCGCACCCCGGCCAGCTTCTCGTCCGCGCAGATCAGCCGGGTGGCGGCGAGGCCGTCCAGATCCGGCATGCGGATGTCCATGAGCAGGACGTCCACGCCGGAGCCGGCGGCGAGCGCGGTGGCGAGGTCGACCGCCTCGCGTCCGTTGGCGGCCTCGCCGACGACCTCCATGTCGGGGGTGGAGTCGATCAGCATCCGGAAGGTGCCGCGCAGCAGCGCCTGATCGTCGGCGAGCAGCACGCGTACGGTCGTCATGCCCCGGCCCCCCGCAGCGCGCCGGCGGGCCGGGCGGGCTGGGCGGTGGGGGTGGTGCCGCTCGGGTCGGCCTCGATCGGGGCCGGGGTGTCCGGTGTGTCCGGTGCGTCGAGGGCGTCCGTTGTGTTCGTTGTGTCCGGGGTCTGGAGGCCGCCCGGGCGCAGCGGGAGGTCGGCGGCGACCCGGAAGCCGCCCCAGGGGTCGCGTCCGGCGGTCAGCGTGCCGCCGACGACGGCCGCGCGCTCGCGCATGCCGGTCAGCCCGTGCCCGGTGCCGTGGCCGTGGCCGGGGTAGCTGCGCAGCGGCGCGGTGCGGCCGTCGTCCTCGATCCGGATCGCCAGCCGGTCGGCGTCGAAGTACAGCTGGAGCCGGGCGGTCGGTACGGCGGCGTGCTTGCTCACGTTGGTCAGCGACTCCTGGACGATCCGGTACGCGGTCAGGTCGACGGCGGGCGGCAGCGGCCGTACCCCGCCGACCTGCTCCAGCGTGACGTGCAGCCCGGCCCGGGCGAAGGAGGCGAGCAGCTCGGGCAGCTGGTCCAGGCCGGGCGCGGGCTCCAGCGGCGCGCTCGGGTCCTCGGACTGGCGTAGCAGGCCGACGGTGGCCTTGAGCTCCTGCAGGGCGTCGTGGCTGGAGTCGCGGATGTGCTCCAGGGCCGCGCGCACCGGCGCCGGGATCTCGTCGGCGAGGTGGACGGCCACCCCGGCCTGGGCGTTGATCAGCGCGATGTGGTGGGCGACGACGTCGTGCAGCTCGCGGGCGATCCGGATGCGGTCCTCGGCGACCCGGCGGCGGGCCTCCTCCTCGCGGGTGCGCTCGGCCCGCTCGGCGCGCTCCTTGATCGCGGCGATGTAGGCGCGGCGCGAGCGGACGGCGTCCCCGGCCGCCGCCGCCATGCCGGTCCAGGCGACCACGCTGAGCTTCTGCGGCTCCAGCCACGATCCGGGCGCGAGGACCATCTGCGAGGCCACCAGGACGACGGCGGCGGCGGTCGCGCCCATCCAGGCGGTGCGCCGATCGGTGTGCAGTGCCAGACCGCAGAGGGCGGCCAGCACCGGTGACAGCAGCACCGGCTCCAGGCCGTAGCCGAGCAGCGTGTAGGCGATGGCACAGCCGACGGTGACGGCCACGGTGGCCCGGGGCCGACGGCACTGGGCCGTCAGCACGCCGCAGGCGATGGCCGCGACGACGACGGTGGCGGGGTGGATCGAGCCCAAGGTGGGCAGGGCGTGCCGGGAGGGCCGGGCGGACATCGCCGACGCCGCCACCGACAGCACGAACAGCAGCAGCACGCCGAGGCGGTCGGCCAGGGTGGTTCGCCGGGCGGTCTGCCGCCGCACCGCGTCTACCGCGCCCATGCCCGCGTCCGTGCCTGCCGCTGCTGGGGCGTCTGCTCGGGCGCCTGCGCCTGCGCCGCTCCGATCCCGTCCATCCCGCAACGGTACGGCCCCCGCGCTGCTCCGGACGTCGTCCGGGGACGGTAGCCGGGCTGTACGGCGGCTGCGGTACGCGCGGGGTGGCGCCTCCGCGTCCCCGGACCTGCCGTCCGGGCCCGGCGTCCCGGCGCTGGGGCACGGACAGAAAACATGAGCATGGCTCTTGTTTTGTTACCCACTGGTACCTAGCATCTGAGGCCGATCGACGCAGTGCCACCGCTCCGCACCGCCTGGTCCATCCACCCGGCGGTCCCCCCGCCTCACCAGGAGCCATGCGTGACCAGATCCGTACTAGGGCGGGCCGCCGTGCTCACCGCGGCCGCCCTCATCGGGGCGTTCGGCCTCACCGGGGCCCCGGCCCTCGCCAGCACGCCGACCGTTGCCACCGGCAGCACCGCCACGACGACCAGCGCAGCCGCCCGTACGCCGGCCATCGTCGCGCTGGGCGACAGCGCCATCTCGGGCGAAGGCGCGGGCACCGACACCGACGACGGCTACGTCGCCGGAACCGACGGGCCCACCAACTTCTGCCACCGCAGCACCTCGTCGGAGATCTTCGACACCGGCCTGTCCGGGGTCACCGACGTCGACCTCGCCTGTTCCGGCGCGCAGACCGGCGATCTGGTGAGCGATCCCACCCTGGCCAAGATCACCGGCTCCGGCAGCGGCGACTTCGGCGAGCCCAAGCAGGACGCCGAACTCGCTCAGACCGCCGCCCAGTACCAGGTCAAGATGGTCGTGGTCACCATCGGCGCCAATGACGACTTCGACTTCAGCGGCATCATGGAGAGCTGCCTCGGACAGTACTTCCCGATCCCGCAGTCCGAGGGCTGCCGCGACACCATCGGCAGTGCGACCATCACCGCGCGCGCCAAGGCCGTCATCCCGAAGATCGAGGCCGCGCTCACCGACGTCCGGCAGACCATGCGCACCGCCGGCTACGCCGACGGCTCCTACCAGCTGGTCATGCAGTCCTACTTCACCCCGATCACCCCGGACATCCGCAGCAACAGCTACGCCACCAAGGTCGCCGACGGCTGCCCGGCCTTCCCGGAGGACCTCGCCTGGGGCCACAACTGGGTCGTCCCGCAGCTGGACGACGCCCTGCGGACCGCCGCCGAGGCCGTACCGGGCGTGCGCTTCCTCGACCAGCGCCGGGTCAGCTACGGCCACGAGGTCTGCGCCGAGATGACCACCTCGCCGTACGAGTACACCAACGGCGACGTGATCGACACCAGCGAGCTCACCCGCAACGGCTGCGACTACTCCATCGGCATCCTCGGCCTGTGCGAGGACGAGATCCGGCAGTCGTACCACCTGCGCGTCGCCGGCTACAAGGGCGAGGGCGCCTGCCTCGGCGAGTTCTACGCCGCCCCCTCCCAGCAGGAGGCGTACTGCACCCTGGACCAGGGCGACGGCACGACCATCGAGCCGCTGACGGCCGGCCAGCCGTTCAACGACGCCCCGCAGGACGGCGCCTGGTTCCAGCTCACCAACCACGCCACCGGGCAGGTCCTCGACTTCTCCGGCGGCGGCAGCTACGGCGACAGCACCAACGGCCGCCAGGCGATCACCTATCCGGCGGACGGCGGGCTGAACCAGTCGTTCGTCTTCGAGGCCAAGCCGGGCGGCAGCTACGAGCTGGACTTCAGCGGCAACCGCGACATGTGCCTGGACGCCACCGGCGCCTCCACCGCCGCCGGAACCGCGCTGGAGCAGTGGGGCTGCAACGGCGGCGGCAACCAGCACTGGGTGCTGGAGCCCGCGGGCAACGGCCTCTACAAGGTCGCCGACTCGCAGAACACGGGCATGGTCGCCACCCTCGGCACCAGCGCCGTCACCGACTCCAGCGGCAACCCGGTCACCACCCTGCAAGCGGACACCGGCGCCCCCGGCCAACTGTGGCAGCTCACCCTCCTGGGCATCGTCTACCTCGGCTGACCCCGGCTGAGCCGAGTCCGTCCTGATCCGGGGCGTGCGGCGCGCGAACTCCCTCCGCGCGCCGTACGTCTCGCGCCATTTTGCCATTCCTTTACAACCGGGTCCGCCGCTGCGTCGTCTCTCCGCACGATCTGAACAACGGTCAGCCCACGCCCCCAGCGGGTCGGGCCGACCCGACGAGAGAGAGCTACCCATGCGCACAACCACCCTCGCCGCCGGGGCCCTGGCCTGCACCGCTGTGGTGCTCGGCGCCGCCCCGGCCATGGCCGCCGCCCCCGCGTCCGCCTCCTCCGCCGCGAAGACGCCCGCGTGCGCGACCTCGCAGCTGACGGCGTCCCTCGGCGGCAGCGACGCGGGCGCGGGCAACCTGTACCGCTACCTGCTGCTGACCAACCACAGCGGCACCACCTGCGACGTCGCCGGATTCCCCGGCCTGTCCCTGCTGGACTCCCACGGCAAGGAGATCGGCGCCCCCGCCGTCTTCGACCACAACATCTCCTACACGGCGGTCGCCGTCCGCCCCGGACAGACCGTCAGCGACACCATCCACACCCTCAACTCCGGCGCCACCCCGTGCCAGGGCACCTCCACCAGCCTGCGCATCTACCCGCCGGCCAACAAGGCCGCGCTGGTCATCCCCGGCAAGGTCATGCTCTGCGGCAACCAGCTCAGCGTCAGCCCCTTCGCGGCGGGCACCACCGGCAACCCGTCCAACAGCGGCACCACCGTCACCCCCATCAGCGCGGCCTCGGGATCGCCGACCCCCGCCCCGAGCAGCGGTGGCGGAGCCGGGAGCGGGACCGGGGCGTCCGCCGCCCCGGCCACGCCCACGCCCAGCAGTGCCGGCAGCGGGACGGGCGCGGCCCCGGCCTCCTCCGCCTCCCCCGCCTCGGGCCAGGTCGGCGTCGTGCCGTCGGGCGCGCCCGACACCGGCGTGCCGCCGATCGGCGGGTCCAGCAACGAGACCGGCCTGATCGCCGGTGCCTGCGCGATCGGCGCGGCGCTCCTCGGCGGCGCCGGCTTCATGCTGCGCCGCAGGTCGCAGGCGCGGGGCTGACTGTTGCGGCCGAGCAGGAGCAGGAGTGAGCCGGACCGCCCCGGCGGCGGTGTCCGTTCCGCGGGCGATCCGACGGCCGACGGCCTGACGTCCGGCAGTCCGACGCGTCGGGGTTCGGGTTCGCGTTCGGGCCCGGGGCCGGGTTTGGGCCCGGGCCCGGATCGGGGCCGGGGTGCGGGTCGGCGCGGGCGTCGGTCGGCGGCTGCTGGCGCGCTGCTGGCGGTGGTCCTCGCGGTGGCGCAGCTCTCCGGCTGCGCCTCCGGGAGCTCCGGCGCCGGTGCCCCCGTCGGCGCCCCGGCCCAGGCCGTCGCACCGCCTGCGGGCCCGCCCTCGGGTGCGCCCGCGCCCAAACCGCTGGCGCGGTCCGTTCCGGTACGGCTGGAGATCCCCGCGATCGGCGTGGACTCGCCCGTCATCCCGGTCGGGCTGGCTGCGGACGGGACGGTCGGCGTGCCGCCGATCGAGCGGAACGCCCCCGCGGGCTGGTACCAGAACTCGCCCACACCCGGGCAGCTCGGGCCCTCCGTGATCCTCGGCCATGTGACGGTCGGCCAGTACGGCGACGGCGTCTTCCTGCACCTCGCCCGGCTGGTCGCGGGCGACCGCGTGGTCCTGGTGCTCCAGGACGGTACGTCGGCGGTGTTCACCGTGGACTCGGTCCAGACCGTCTCCAAGGCGCACTTCCCGACGCAGTCGGTCTACGGCAACGTCGACCGCCCCGAGCTGCGGCTGATCACCTGCGCGGGCCCGCGCGGGGCCGACGGTCGCGGCTACCCGGACAACACCATCGTCTACGCAGGCCTGGCCTCGGCGAGTTGAAGTCGTACAGGCACTCGGGCGTCGCAACCGAGAACCAGCCGGAACCGTCTCGTCCAGTGAGACCCGCCGAACCGGCGGCGGACCCCTTACAGACGAGGAGCACGGTGCCCCGGTCGATCCGGTCCGACGAGAGGGAGGCGTCCGAGCTGTTCGCCGCCCTCTACCCGAGGCTGGCCGGCTGGTGCCGCCGCCTGGTCGACGACGACGGCACGGCCCACGAGGTCGCCTCCGAGGCGTTCACCCGGCTGTGGGCGCGCTGGACCAAGGTCGAGGAGCCGCGCGGATTCCTGTACGTCACCGCGGCCAACCTGGTCCGCGACCACTGGCGCAAAATGGAGCGCGAACGGCGGGCCGTGCGGCGCGCCACCACGGAGGAACTCGTGAACGACCGGCAGCGCACGGACGCGGGCGACCCGTCCGTGCGCCTGCTGGTGCAGTCACTGCCTCCGCGGCTGCGCACGCCCGTCCTGCTGTACTACTACGCTGACCTGCCCGTGCGCGAGGTGTCCGCGCTGATGGGGCGGAACGAGGGAACGGTGAAGGCCGATCTGCACGCAGCCAGGGAACTGCTGCGCGCCAAGCTGGGAGAGTCGGCATGACCGCACACCCCGACAACCCGCCCCCCGACGACCCCACCCCCGCCCCACACCAGCCCGCAGGCGGCCCCGCCCCCGACCCCGGCGCGCCCGCCGCCCCCGGCGTCCCGGCTGACCCCTCCGCCCCCGCTTACCTCGCCGCGCCCGGCACCCCCGGCCTCCCGGCTGACCCGGCTGCGCCCGGCGCGCTGGGTGTGCCTGCCGCCCCCGCCGCCCCCGGGCCGACCGGCACCCCCGTGGCGCCCGGCACCTCTGGGGCCCCCGGTAACCCCGGCGCCCCCGCCAAACCCGCCCTCCCAGCCGTCCCGGGCACCCCCGCCGCGCCCGGCTCGACCGGCCTCCCGGCCGATCCGTACGACCTCGGCGGGTGGACGCCCGGGCTGGATCCGGTCGCGCCGCTGCTCGGGGCACCCGTCGAGCCGCTGCCCGTGCCGGCTGGCTCGTTCGAGCGCATCCGGCGTCGTGCCACGCGTCGCAGACGGGTCCGCGCCGCCGTCGGCGGGGGAGCCGTCGCCGCTGTCGTCGCCGGATCGCTGTACCTCCTCGGCGTCCCCAGCCACCTCTGGGACGCCGCACCGCCCGTCACCGCCACCGGCGGCACCCCGCCCGCGCTGGTGCCGCACAGCACCTCCGCCACCCCCACCCCGCCCGCCGTCCAGCACACACCGGCCGCCACCCAGCAGCCGAGCACGTTCAACACGCCGACCCCGTCCCCGGACGCGGCTCCGGCGAACCCCTCGGAAGGCTCCGGCGCGGCCCCCGCCAGCGTCCCCTCCACCTCGGCCTCGGCCGTTTCCGGCACCGGGGCCGACGGCCCCCTGTGCGCCAGCTCGCAGCTGACAGCGTCCCTCGGCGGCAGCGACGCGGGCGCGGGCAACCTGTACCGGTACCTGCTGCTCACCAACAACGGCAGCACGAGCTGTTTGGTGAGCGGATTCCCCGGCCTGTCGCTGCTGGACGCCCAGGGCGGCGTGCTCGGCGCGCCCGCGACCTTCGACCACACCTACACGTACGCACCGGTGGAGCTCGCGCCGGGACAGACGGCCAGCGACACCATCCACACCCTCAACGCCGGAGCCACCACCTGTCAGGGCACCTCCACCAGCCTGCGCATCTACCCGCCGGGCAACAAGGCCGCACTGGTCATCCCGGGCGCGGTCATGCTCTGCGGCAACCTCCTGACCGTCACGCCCTTCACCTCAGGCACCACCGGCAACCCGCCCTCCTGACCCACCGGCCCGTCGCCACCCGTGAGCCCTCCTGACCCCGTCCGCCTGCCGCCTACTGCCGCCCGCGTGCCGCCGCCGTCCGGGCCATCCATCACCCGACCCACCCCACCTGCCTGGACCCTGTGCCGCGCCAATCCCTCGGCCGTCCAGCCCCGCCGTCCGTCCGCGCCTCCGTCCCCGGGCCGCCCGCCGCCCTGACGGCGCGTCGTCCCGCACCACCCCCCAGGGCCACGACCCCCGCGCGGCACGCGCCCGCCCCCAACTGGCCGAAGGCGACCGTCCACCGCGCGCGCCCGGGGCCGACCGCTCCTAGGGTCGAGGACATGCGCATCGTCATCGCGGGTGGACACGGTCAGATCGCCCTGCTGCTGGAGAGGATCCTCGCCGAGCGCGGGGACACCCCCGTCGGCCTGATCCGCAGCGCCGAGCAGGCCGACGACCTGCACGCCTGCGGAGCCGAATCGCTCCTGTGCGACCTGGAGTCGGTCGGCGTCGACCAGTTGGCGGCGCAGTTGGCCGGCGCGGATGCTGCGGTCTTCGCAGCCGGGGCCGGAGGCCGGGGCGGGGCCGGACGCACCCAGGCCGTGGACCAGGGCGGCGCGGTGCTGTTCGCCGAGGCCGCCGAACGGGCGGGGATCCGGCGGCTCGTCCAGCTCTCCTCCATGGGCGCCGACCGCGAGCCGTCGCCCGACACCGACCCGGGCTTCGCCTCCTACCTGCGCGCCAAGGCTGCCGCCGACGAGGACCTGGCCACCCGCACCCACATGGACTGGACGATCCTTCGCCCGGGCCACCTGACGGATGCCCCCGGCACCGGCCTCGTCACCCTGGCCCCGCACACCGGCGTGGGCTCGGTCCCGAGGCAGGACGTCGCCGCCGTCATCGCCCACCTGCTGCAGACCCCGGCCACCGCCGGTCTCGCCCTGGAACTCATCAGCGGCGACACCCCCGTAGAAGCAGCCGTCCACTCCGCCACCCCCTGAGACCCACCCGTCCCCGCCCCCGCACCGAACCCCACGGCAGCCGCCCAGCCCAGCCGCCCAGCGCCCCCTCGCCCCCCGAACGGGCCGACCCCGCCGAGCCGCCGCCGCGTTCCCGCACACCCCACAGCGGCTGCGGGCTGTCCGTCGTGCCCACACAAGATCAGCCGAACCTGCACACGGACCCAGCCCCGGACCGGGTACGCTGTTCCTCGGCCGCCTCACAGCAGCCAACCGCCCGCCTCAGTAGCTCAGGGGATAGAGCACGGCTCTCCTAAAGCCGGTGTCGCAGGTTCGAATCCTGCCTGGGGCACAAGGCAGGGCAAAATTTCATGACAGAACGGATATGCCGGGCGCCCTGGAGTGCCCGGCATATCCGTTCTGTGGGCACATAAGCGCTGGTGGAAGCCGTGTGACACCAACTCCTGAAGAGCCCTGCTCGTTCTCCATCGTTGCAGGCTGGACCTGCCTCTGCCGTTGATGCGTGTAACCGCAGGTCAAGGGTGCCATTCGGCGGCCCTGGGCCACCAGCTCAATCTCGATGCGCGCGACAGTTCCGGCCTGTCCCTGATGAGCGTGCACCCCGAGACTGAGACCCAGCCGCAGGACGCTGTGGTCTGGATCCGGGAGGGGGCAGTCCAGAAGCTGTTCCAGAAGATCGAACAGTCCACCGAGGACACCCGTGGCGGCAACCCGAAAAACAATGCCCTGGTCGCCAACATCGAACAGATTGAACGGGCGACCATCCGGAGCCTCTGGCTGGAGGAAGCCCGAGTACTGCGCACGAACGCCTGCCTCGGAGATTCGCAAATCCAACTTCACCGAGGACCTGCACAGCAGCGAAGCACGTGACCTGCACTCCGACCTCGTCCACGACCTGGCAGCCAGGGTGTCCCCCGCCGCCCCGGACGCTCCCGCAGTCGCCCTCCTGGACACGGGCATCGACGAGGGGCACCCGCTGCTGCGGGCGTGCATCATCGGAGCCCACACGTTCATCCACGGCGAGGGCGTATACGACAATGCCGGCCACGGCACTCAGATGGCGGGCTTGGTGATCTTTGGCGACACCCTTGACGGGGCCCTCGGTTCCCGTGCCACCGTGAGGCTCGACCACCACGTGGAGTCTGTGAAGATCCTCTCCCGCGGCCGGGACCAGCGCAGGCCCTATGGCGAGGTCACCACGGTCGCCGTCAGCACAGCTGAGACGGCCGAAACGGAGAGCAACCGTCAGCGTGTCTTCGCGATGGCGTCACCATTGGTGCGCGCGGCGATGCCGGAGGGCGTCGAGAGTCGGGAAGGCACCCCAGGTCCGTCGGCGGCATGAGGGGATCGTTCAGGAAGCCTGCAACCCGGAAGCGCGCTGATCCACTTCGCACGTGTGGGTATCTGGTCTGCGGCCAGCCGTGCTGTTCCAGGGCAGGACGAGACCCGGTCCCCTGAGCTGTCGCAGGGCGATCACCTCCGACCCCGACTGCCGCGAGCGCCTCACCTCCGTCCGCAGCGTGCTCCACGCGGCCGGTCCTGGGCAGGCAGTTCGAGCACTCGCATTTACCTGGCAGGGAATTGGTTCGACATCAGCGGCGCCGCAAACTTGCACCCATGACCGATTTCCAGATCCACACCGTTCACTCCGCCCCCCAGGAAGCGCAGCAGGCGCTGGCGGTCCTCAATGACGCGTTCGGGTTCGTGCCCAACGGCGCCGGTTTGATGGCCAACTCCCCGACGCTGCTGAACACCTTCCTCTCGGCGTTCGGCCACTTCCGCGGCAACGGCACGTTCAGTCCGGCCGAGCGGCAGGTACTGCTGCTGTCCAATGCGGTCGCCAACACCTGCGCCTGGGCCGTGGCCTTCCACTCGCTGGAAGCCCTGGCGGACGGGGTCGATCCCGACACCGTCCAGGCCCTGCGCCGCGGGGACCTGCCCGCCGACCCGCGCACAGCCGCTCTCTCCAGCCTCACCAGGGCCCTCATCGCCAGTCGCGGCCACCTCCACCACACACAGGTGGCAGCATTCCTCGCGGCCGGGTTCACCCAGTCCCAGTTGTTCGAGGTGGTGACCGGTGCGGCGATCTCGACGATGACCAACTACGCTGCGAATCTCGCCCAGCCCCCGCTGGAAGGACCGGTGCAGGCGCACGCCTGGACCAGGGCACACTTGAGCGATGTCTGACATAGGCCCCCTGCTCAAGCACTGGCGCAACGCCCGGCGACTGAGCCAGCTGACGCTGGCCGCCCAGGCATCGGTCTCCATCCGGCACCTGTGCTTCCTGGAGACCGGCCGGGCCCGTCCAAGCCGCGCCATGGTCCTCAGACTCGCCGAAGTCCTCGATGTACCGCTGCGCGAACGCAACACCCTGCTGCTCAGCGCAGGATTCTCCCCCCAGTACCAGGAGTCCCCGCTGGACGCGCCCGCACTGAGCGCGGCGCGCGGCGCCCTTGATGCGATCCTGGCGCAGCAGGAACCCTTCCCCGCCCTGGTGATGGACAGAAGCTGGGACATCCAGCACACCAACGCCGCCGCCCGCAGGTTCTTCGCCTACCTCAACGACGAGCAGGAAGCCACCCCGCTCGGGCCACCGAATGTGCTGCGCCGCATGTTCCACCCCGACGGAATCCGCCGGCATATCTCCAACTGGCACGAAGTCGCCGAGGCCCTGATCCGACGTGTCCGCAAGGAAGCACTCGGCGGTGTCACCGACGAACGCGCCCAGCGCATCCTCGACGAGGTGCTGGACTACCCCGGAGTACCCCAGGAACTGCGAACCCTGGACCCTGCCACCCCGCAGCTGCCGATCGTGCCCGTCCACTACGTCCGCGCCGGTCGCCGGTTCGACTACTTCTCCACCGTCACCACCCTGGGCACACCACAGGACGTGACCCTCCAGGAACTGCGCATCGAATGCTTCTTCCCCATGAACGACCAGACCCGGACACAAGCCCGCCACCTGGCCGAGTCAGGAGCGTGTCCCAGTAACGGGCAACCGGCCTGCGTTTCGTGATCTTTCGTGCGGGATGACAGCGGTATGCGTGGTGGGGATGGGCTGTTCGAGGTCGAGCCGGTCGAGCAGAAGCAGTCTCAGGGTCGTCCGGCGGCGCCCGTTCGTCGCCGACCCTCGGCAGGAGTGCGGCCGAAACGTCGAGGGCCCGGTCCGGTACCCGCTCTCGTATTCATCCGGGAACAGCGAAGGTGCGTTGACGGCATAAGCTGGGTGGATGGCGCGACGTGTACCCGGCATCCGACTGCGGATGGAAGAGACTGCGTTGCAGCTGTACGAGGCCCAAGGCCTGGCGAACACGACCGCGGCCGAGATCGCCTCCGCAGCGGGCGTGACGGAACGCACGTTCTTCCGTCATTTCCGCGACAAGCTCGAAGCCGCTTTCGGGGACGAAACCCGCCTGCGGGACACCGCTGCGGCTGCGGTGGCGTCCGCTCCGGCTGGGATGTCCGCGCTTCCCGCCGCGGAGCATGCCCTGTCGGTCATTGCCGGTGACTTCGACTGCCGCCGTGACAGCATTCTGCGCCGGGCCCGGGTGGTGGAAGCGAATCCGGAACTGCGCGAGCGGGAGATGAGCCGGGCCGCAGAGTGGGCCACCGTGATGGCCCGAGGGCTGGTCGCCCGGGGTGTCGACGAGCATCGTGCGGCGATGGTGGCGGGGGTTGCACTCGCCTTGTTCCGCACCGCGTACGAACGCTGGGCCCAGGACGGCACCGCCGACCTGACGACCGAGCTGCAAGAGGTCTTCGCGGACTTCCGCGCTGAGGCCGCCGCGTTGGTGTAGGCGCCGGGGTTCCGGCGGGTCCCGGCCGCCTTGCCCACAGGCGCCCGGAAGGAAGAAGCGTGCGCATCGGGCGGGCGCGTGGCGGCACCGGCCGTCAGCCCGCTGAGGTCCGGCCGCGAGTCCGCGACCGGGAGCCCGTCAGCGTCAGTTACTGACACAGCAAGGCTCGCGGCAATGTATGCTGCATACTGTGTCAGTTACTGACACAGTATGCGCGTCCGGGGCCGCTGGGCCAGGTGGAGTTCCTGCCGGCTCCGGTCACCCCGCACGCCGGTCATGCGTACGGCCACCAGGCGAGAGCGCCGGGCCCACGCCCGGTGGGACAAGGACGTAGAGATGCAGATCGCACTTATTGGCAGCACCGGTGGCATGGGGACCTTCATCCTTGAGGAACTGGCCTCCCGTGGGCACGACATCAGGGCCGTCGTGCGCAGGCCCGGAGCCGTTGCAACAGCCGGGCATCTCACATCGGTGCAGGCCGATGTGTACGACACGGCCGCACTGAGCGAAGCACTGAGGGGCGTCGATGCTGTCGTCAGCGCCTTCAACCCGGGATGGCACGAGCCGGGTCTGTACGAGAAGTACCTCCTGGGGGCGCGGAGCATCCAGGGCGCCACCGCGGCGGCCGGGGTGGAAAGACTGCTGGTCATCGGAGGCGCCAGCAGCCTGTACAGCGAGGACGGCATACAGATGATCGAGTCGTTCACGCCGCCGGAGCCGTACGGCAGCGGGGTGCGCGCGGCACGTGACTACCACCAGGAGATCCTGACCGAGACGGGGTTGGACTGGGTGTTCTTGAGCCCTCCGATGGACTGCGGACCGATGGGTCCGGACGGCAGGACGGGGGTTTTCCGCACCGGCACCGAGCATCCGGTGGTCGACAAGAACGGCAAGAGCTCACTGTCCCGTCAGGATCTCGCGGTCGCGGTCGTGAACGAGATCGAGCGACCGGCCCACCACCGTCAGCGGTTCACCGTGGGCTACTGACCGTTCCGGCCACGCCGCTCGCCTGCCCCCGCACCGACGAACCGCACCTGCCCCGAGGGGGCAAGCGATGCGGACAACGCACCCCTTCCCCCTGAGCGCGACTCGAAGGAATTCCCATGCGCATCCTGTTCTCCGGGCCGCCCGACTTCGGCCATACGCTGCCCCTGCTTCCCTTGGCGCAAGCAGCCCGGCACGCCGGTCATGACGTTACGATCCTCACGCACACCAGCATGAGCCAGATGGTCAGCCCGCTCCGGGTGCTGACCACCGAGCCGCCCTTCGGCGCCCTGCGGGCCGAGACCGTCCGCCGGCTCATGGGCCCAGCGGCGGCCGGGACGGCGCCGCCCATGCGCAATGTGAACACCGGGCTCACCCCGGCCATGCTGGCCGAGCTCTTCGTTCGCGTCCGCGTGGATCTCAGTGGTGACGAAGCGCTTGCGCGCGGTCGGGACTTCGGCCCGGATCTGGTCGTGGCGGACGAGTTGGACGCCCTGGGGCCACTGATCGCCGCGGACCTCAAGGTGCCGTGGGCGACCCACTCCTTCGGGCTCGCGCCGGGCCTGCCCTTCTTGGAGAGCAGAGACGAGGCGATCACCGAGCGCTTGGCCGCACGAGGCCTCGTGCCCACCCCCCGCCTGGCATACCTCGACATGTGGCCCGACCTTCTCCAGCCGGACGACTGGACCCCGTCCACGGACCGAATCACCATCCAGCACCGGCCTTTTCACCAGGACGGCGTCCCCTGGTCGGTGCCTGGCTTCCCGGGCCGTGAGGGCCTGCCCCTGGTGCTGGTCACCCTCGGCACGACAGCGAACGATCCGGACGTACTCAGAGCCATCGTCGATTCCCTGGCCACCGCGGACGTCAACGTGGTCGCCACACTCGGTACTCAGGACAAGGCCGACGCCTTCGAGACGGATCGCACACGGGTCTGCGTGGTGGGCTTCGTTCCGCTCGCGCAATTGCTGGAAGGCGTGAGCCTGGTCGTATCCGCAGCCGGGGCCGGCACGCTGCTGTCCCCACTGAGCAGGGGCCTACCGGCGGTACTGCTGCCAGCCGTCGCCGAACAACCGCTCAACGCCGAGCGCGCTGCAGCCGCTGGCGCCGCCGCCGTTGTGACGAAGCCGGAAGAGATCGGCGAGGCCGTCCGGCGAGTACTGGCCGACACCTCCTACCTCTCGGCCGCCCGGAAGGCCGCCGAGCAGATCAGGCACATGAACGCCCCGCAACAGGCGCTGGACCTGCTCCTGGAACGATGGAACCGAGGGAAGACCGGGGGCTAGCCAGTAGGGCTTGGTCGGGTTCGCATGGCTGTGGGTATGTCGCGGTGGCAGGTGGGGCAGGCGCCGGCCCAGGTTGCGAGGAGCAACTGCAGCTCGCGGATGATCTGGTAGAGGCTCAGGTCGGCGTGGCGGCTCTTGGGGCGGTGGCCGGCCTTCGCAGGGTGCAGAGGGCGTGGGCGAGGGAGGCCGCTTGTCGATCGCTTCCCCAGATCGCGGCGCAGAGCGTCGAGTTGCGCATCCCAGCAGGTCAGGTCGAGCCCGGCGGAGTGGAGCAGCACGACCGGCGTCCCCCCTCTCGGTCCGGTGCGGATGGCCTTGACAGCGGTGGCGTTGGTCGCGGTGGTGGAGAGCATGCATCCCGCGTCTGTCAGCGCAGCCATCATGTCCAACGATGAGTAATGATGGGATTGATCACCGTAGATGATAAAATCCGGCCGTGGACCTTCGCCAACTCGAATCCTTCGTCGCCGTGGGCGAGACCGGCAGTTTCACCCGGGCCGCTCAGCGGTTGCATCTCGTCCAGTCCGGGCTCTCCACCTCGATCCGGGCCCTGGAGCGGGAGTTGGGCGTCGAACTGTTCACCCGGACCACCCGCCGGGTCGATCTGACCGACGCCGGACGGATGCTGCTGGCCGACGCACGGCACATCCTGGAAAGCGTCGAGCAGGCCCGGGGCGCGGTGCAGGGCGCGGCTGGCGGGATGCGCGGCACGGTGCGGTTCGGCATCATGCACTCGCTGACCGCCCCGGAACTCCTGGACGCCCTGGCCGTCTTCCACCGCGAGCGGCCGCAGGTCCGGCTCCTACCGCGCACCCACGCCGCCGGGTCGGCGGGGCTGGTGCAGGGGGTTCTGGACAACGAACTCGACTTCGCTGTCGCCGCGTCGGCAGCCGAACCGGCCCTCGGCCAGGTCGAGTTCGTCCCGCTGCGCTCCGAGCGGATGATCCTGGTGTGCCCGCAGGACCACCAGCTCGCCGCACGCAAGCAGGTCCGGCTCGCGGAGCTGACCGACGAGCCGTTCGTGGACGTGCCCGCCGGGTGGGGCAGCCGCGCCAGTGCCGACCGGCTGTTCGCCTCGCTCGGCCTGGCGCGCCGGGTCGAGATCGAGGTGGGCGACGTCGCCACCGTCGTGGACCTGGTCCGCGCGGGCCTGGGCATCGCGCTGATCGCGCCGTCCTCCGCGCCGTCGCCGATCGGAATCCCGGTGCTCAGGCCGCTGCCCGCGCCGAACTTCGACGTCAGCCTGGTCCTGCCGACGACCCGGAAGCTCGGCCCCGCCGCCCGCGACCTGGCGACCGCCGTACTGGCACGCGTCAGCAGCCGCCCGGGCGCCGACGCGGTGAGGTAGGCGGCAAGCCGCCGGGTTCAGCGGGGTGGCTTGGTCGCGGCGTGTTCCGGGGTCAGTAGTGCCGCCCCGGCGCACTCGGCCAGCCAGCTCTGCGCGTCCTCGTAGGACCAGCCGTTGTCCTCCACCAGTTGGCGCCACGAGTGCAGGCCGAAGAAGTACCAGAGCATGTCGGTGGCCCGCTCGACGCCGAGGCCGCCGCGCAGGGCGGACAGGTCGTCGAGCCTGCCGGCCACCGCGCCCAATGCCTGCCGGTAGGCGGTGACGGCCTCCCGCATTGCCTCGGCGATCTCCGGCACGGTGTTGGCCGTGGAGAGCATCAGCGCGACCATCTCCCGGCTCGCCTCGTTGCTGTACCGGGTACCGGCTGCGGTCAGCCGGATGACCTCGCGCGGATCGTCGGCCGAGGCCACCGCCGTGAGAGTCTCCGTGGTCCGGGGCTCGTTGACGCCTCTCTCGATGAGGGCGCGCAACAAGGTCGGCTTGCCGCCCACGCTGGTGTAGACGGTGGCCACGGCCACCCGGGCCTTGGCGGCGACTTCGTTCACCGTGGTCGCCGTGTACCCGCGGCTGGAGAACAACTCGGAGGCCGCGGCCAGGATCGCCTCCCGGGTGTAGGCGGCGCTGTCCTGTCGGCGGCTGGCTCGATGCTGGATCGATGCTGTCACGACTTCATCATACCGACTTCTTCTCATCAGAATCATATTCTATCGAGTAGATGCTATTCTGATAGGCATGAAGATCCTTTTCTCCAGCACGCCAGCCTTCGGGCACCTTCTCCCGTTGTTCCCGCTGGCCCGCGCGTTCCAGGGGCAGGGCCACACTGTCGGAGTCCTCACCGCGGCCGGCCTGGCGCCGCTGCTCGAGGCCGAAGGCTTCGAGGCGCTCGCCGCAGGCCCCCTGCCCGACGTGCTGTTCGCCGAGGTGGCGCGGCGTACTGGCGCCGACCCGGCGGCCGATCCCACCCCTGAGGGTGTCGCGGAGTTCTTCGCCGGCACCCGCGTCGACCTCTCCGCACCCGAGGCGATAGCCGCGGTCGACTCCTGGGCCCCCGACCTGGTCGTGAGTGAGCTGTTCGACTTCGTCGGACCGCTTGCCGCCGCGACGCTCGGCACCCCGGTCGCCACGTTGGCCTTTGGCCCCGCTGTGCCGCCGGCCTTCCTGGAGGCGATGCGCGCCCTCGTGGCGTCGCGCTACCGTGACCGGGACCTGCCCGCCCCCATCGCCGTGCCCTCCGGTCGCTGGCTGCTCGACACCTGCCCGCCCGGCCTGCAGTTCGACGGCGTGCGGCCTGCCGCCGAGCACCTCCCGCTCCGGCCCGAGCCGCACCAGGGAGCCGAGGCGGCCGCTTCCAGCCCCTCCACGTCGGCCGCGGCCCGCCCGCGGGTGCTCGTCACCTTCGGCACCCACTTCGCCGATCCGGCTGTCGTCGGCCCGCTGCTGCACGCCCTGGCCGACCTGGACGTCGATCTGATCGCCACCCTCGGCGTGGACGGCAAGACCGACGACTACGACCTCGCACCGGGACGGGTCGACTTCGCACCGTTCGCACCCATGGCCCAACTCCTCGAAGGTGTCTCGGCGGTGGTCACCCACGGCGGCGCGGGCACCACCCTGGGCGCGCTCGCCCGAGGCATCCCGCTGGTCATCCTGCCGCAGGGGGCGGACCAGTTCGTCCAGGCCGACCGGGTCGCCGCCGCCGGCGCGGGCACGGCGCTGCCGCCGGGCGGGAACGCTCCCGAAGCCGCAGCCGCCGCGCTGCGTACAGTGCTGACCGATCCGGCCTTCGCCGCCGCGGCCACCCGCATCGGCGACGAGATCGCCGCCATGCCGTCACCCGCCGCCGTCGCCGAATGTCTCATCGCCGACCTCAGGGGCTGACCGCCCGCCCCGCAGTCCCTGCGGATCGCGGGGGTGCCCGCGTCCACAACCGTCCGCAACGCTTGCCGCGTCACCGCTCCACGGCCGCAGCGCAGGGAGACCGGTGGATACCCGGTGGCCAGAGCCTTCTTGATGACCTACGGCTTCTGGCCCCCGGCCACGGCGAACCCGTGCCGCATGGGGATTCGAGCCGGCGAAGGTCCACGGACCGAAATTTATCAGCTACGGTGATCAATCCCATCATTACTCATCGTTGGACATGATGGCTGCGCTGACAGACGCTGGATGCATGTTCTCCACTGACGCCACCGCGACCGACGCCACCGCTGTCAACGCCATCCGCACCGGACCGAGAGGTGGGACGCCGGTCGTGCTGCTCCACTCCGCCGGGCTCGACCTGACCTACTGGGACGCGCAACTCGACGCCCTGCGCCGCGACCACGACGTGGTCGCCCTTGATCTGCCCGGACACGGAGGCAGTCGGGGCCGGGCGGAGGAGATCACCGTCGAGCACGTGTCGGCGGCGATCGGCGCGGCCATCACCGACCTGGACGCCGGCCCGGTGCACCTCGTCGGCCTCTCGGTCGGCGGCCTGATCGCCCAGTCGATCGCCTTGGACCGTCCGCAACTCGTCCGCTCCCTGGTGCTGATCGACACCGCCGCCAACTTCTCGCCCGGCGGCCAGGCCGCCATGCGCGAGCGCGCCGACACGGCCCGGCGCGAGGGCATGGCCGCGGTCCTGCCGGGCCTGTTCGCCCACTGGTTCATGCCCGACACCCTCGCGCGGCGGCCGCATCTGGTGGACCGCGCCACCAAGACGCTGCTCCACGACGACCCGCACACGCACGCGGCACTGTGGGAGCTGATCGCCGCCTTCGACGTCGCCGAGCGGCTCCCGGCGGTCACCGCGCCCACGCTGGTCCTGGTGGGCGAGCACGACTCCAGTTCTCCCCTGTCCAGCGCCCGGCACCTGTGCGAGGCGATCCCCCGGGCGCGTCTGCGGATCGTCCCGGACGCCGCCCACCTGTCCCCCATCGAACGGCCGGACACGGTCACCGGCCACATCGACGCCTTCCTGAACGAGGTGACCCGATGAGCCGGATACCGCTCGCCGACAGCGCGACACTCAACGACTCGCAGCAGGCCCAGTACAACCGGTTCCCGTCCAACCTCACCCGGGCCGTGCTGCTGCTCGACGACCGGCTGGCCGGGCTGCTGCCCGAGTCCGCCAACGCGCTGCGCGCGACCGACCTCGACCCCGCCTGGCGGGAGGCCGCGATCCTGCGGGTCGCGGCGCTGAGCTACAGCGCCTACGAACGCTTCCAGCACCTCGACCAGGCCCGCGCGGCCGGCTGGAGCGAGCAGCAGATCTCCGACATCGAGTCCGGCCGCTTCGGCCGACTCGACGCCGAAGTCGCCGCCCTGCTCACGTTCGTGGACGCCTGCGTGGCCGGCACCGACACCACCGACGAGACCTTCGGCTCCGCCCGAGCAGTGCTGACGGACCGTCAACTCGTGAACGTCATCGTCCTCGTCGGGCACTACATGACCGTCGCCCGGATCACCGGCATCCTGCGGATCGAACTGGACGACGCACCCGACGCATGGACCCACGACCACTGAAACCATCCGCCACGACCGTCCCGGTCGCGGCGAACCCGACAGGAAGAGTCTCATGGACCACAGCAGCGTGCATGGCGTGGTGGAAACGGGCTGGATGGCCTCGGCGCTGCCGAGTCTGGCCGAGTACATCAAGATCCCCGCTCTCTCACCCGACTTCGACGCCTCCTGGGCCGAAACCGGGCACCTGCGCAGGGCCGTTGAGCATGTACGGGACTGGATCGCCGCTCGCGGGCTTCCGGGCGCCCGCTTGGAGATCCTCCAACTGGACGGCCGCTCACCGCTGTTGGTGGTCGATGTGCCCGCGACCCCGGGCGCGGTCGCCCAGGGAACGGTCGTCCTCTACGGCCACCTCGACAAGCAACCCGCGGCCGGCGATTGGTCCGAAGGGCTCGATCCGTGGCAGCCGATGGTCCGCGGCTGCCGGTTGTACGGCCGCGGCGCGGTCGACGACGGCTACGCGGGGTACGCGGCGGCGCTGGCGATCGAGGCCGTGCACGCGACCGGCGGCGAGCACGCCCGGTCGGTGCTGCTGCTGGAGACCGGCGAGGAGTCGGGGAGCCGGGACCTGCCCGCGTACGTGGAGCACCTGGCGGGCCGGCTCGGCGACGTCTCGCTGGTGGTCTGCCTGGACGCGGGCGGCGGCGACTACGAGCGGCTGTGGCTGACCACCAGCCTGCGCGGGATCGTGCAGGCCACGGTGAAGGTCACGGTGCTGACCTCGCCTCAGCACTCGGGCCTGGCCGGCGGCATCGTGCCCAGCTCGTTCCGGGTCCTGCGCGCGCTGCTGGAGCGGGTCGAGGACGCCGGGACCGGCAGGATCAAGCTCCCGGCAATGAACGTGCAGATACCGGCCGAACGCCGGGCCGGGGCCGAGGCTTTGGCCCGGTTCGACCCCGGCGCGCCGAAGCGGCGGCACCCGTTGGCCGACGGCGTGCGTCCGGAGTCCGAGGACGACGTCGAGCTGATCCTCAACAGCACCTGGCGGCCGGCGCTCGCGGTGACCGGCGCGTCCGGGCTGCCGGAGCCGGCCGACGCGGGCAACGTGCTGCGCGCCTCCACCTCGCTCAAGCTGAGCTTCCGGCTCCCGCCGACCGCCGACTCCCGGGCCGCACTGGCCGAGTTGGAGCAGGCGCTGACCACGGACGTGCCGAACCACGCGCAGGTGGAACTCGACGACGTCTTCGCACAGGACGGATGGAACGCGCCGACGCCGGCGCCGTGGCTGACCCAGGCACTGGACTCGGTCGGCGACGCAGTGCTCGGCGGCCGGCACCAGGGCGTCGGCATCGGCGGCGGTGTGCCGTTCATGACGATGCTCGCAGAGCACTACCCCCGGGCGCAGTTCCTGGTCACCGGGGCGCTCGGCGCGGACTCGAACATGCACGTGCCGGACGAGTGGCTGAACCTCGCCTTCGCGGCGAAGGTGACCGAGGCCGTCGCCCACGTGCTGGACGCCCACGCCCGGGTCTAGCCCGCGCCTTGCCCACGACCCGACCCCAGCAGGCAGTTGACGCAGTGGCCGCCAACCGAGAGGAACCCATGTCCGAGATCCGGAGCCTGTTCTACGTCGAACCGGGACAGGTGCGATGGCGATCGGTCCCCACGCCGGTCCTGGCCGCCGACACCGACGCGCTGGTACGCCCGATCGTGTCCAGCACCTGTGACCTGGACCGGCGCATCGTCACCGGGCGCACCCCGATGCCCGGACCGTTCGCCCTCGGCCACGAGGCCGTCGGCGAGGTCGTGGCGGTGGGCGACGCCGCGGGCGCGGCCGGGCTGCGCCCCGGCGACCGGGTGGTGATCCCGTGGCACCTGAGCTGCGGTACGTGCGTGCACTGTCTGGCCCGCCGACCGGCGAACTGCTCGGCCACCCCGCCGCTGGCCGCCTACGGCGTCCCGTTGGGCGGTCCGCACGGGGGTCTGTTCGACGAACTGGTCCGAGTCCCCTACGCCGCGACGTCGCTGGTGCCGCTGCCGGACGGGCTGGATCCGGCGGCGGCCGTCTCCTGCTCGGACAACCTCACCGACGCCTACCAGGGCGTACGCGACGCGATGGCCGAGCACCCCGACGCCAGGGTGCTGATAGTCGGCGGGACCGCCAGCCTCGGGCTGTTCGCGGTGATGTTCGCCGTCGCCCTCGGTGCGGGTGAGGTGACGTACATCGACAAGGACCCGGAGGCCGTGGCGCTCGCCACCCGGCTCGGCGCCGCGCACGTGATCTGCGGCCGGCACCCCGAGCGCGTCGAGGGCGTCTTCGAGGCCACCGTGGACGCCTCCGGCAGCGCCGCCGGCCTGGCCTGCGCGCTGAGGTCCACCGCCCCGGGCGGGACCTGCTCGATCCGCTCGGTGTACTTCACGGACATGCCGTTCCCGTACTTCGACATGTACGCCGCCGGCATCACCGTATGCACCGGCCTGGCGCAGATCACGCCGAACGTGCCCGTCGTGCTCGACCTGCTCCGGACCGGGGCCGTCCAGCCGGGCCCGGTCTACTCCGCACCGCTCCGCTTCGACGACGCGCCGGCGGTCCTGCTCGACCCGCCCCGGAAACCGGTCTTCGTCCGCTGACCCCACCGCCCGGGATCCGTCCGCCCAATCGCAGAGACACTCGACGACGTCACCTGTTGAGCACCCGCCGCCGACGCCGGGTTCCTGCTGTGTCCCCGCTCACCAGTAGGCTCAATACGGCAGCTCAGAAAGCCACAGGGGACTGTCACGACACGGCTCCAGCGGCCCGGATTTCGCCCGTATGAGGATGAGAAATGATGGGCAACGACGAGATCCATCGAGAGTGATTTTCGCAGCTCAGTGATCATGTCGCCGCATCGTTGCAGGTCAGCGGCTTGACTGGGGAAAACTCCTAAAGCCGGTGTCGCAGGTTCGAATCCTGCCTGGGGCACAAAGCAGGACAAAATTTCATGACAGAACGGACATGCCGGGCGCTTCAGAGTGCCCGGCATGTCCGTTCTGTGGGTACATAAGCACTGGTGGAAGCCGTGTGACAGCGACTCCCGAAGAGCGGTGCTCATTCTGCATCGGCGGGGGTTGGGCGCGCCCGTGTCTCTGACGCGCGTAGTTGCTGGTCGAGTCGCCCCTTGAAGGCGACGGACTCATACGGGGCATCTGTTGGGCGGAGGTGCTGCTGTCTATCGGTACGACGGGCTGACCTGCGGCTTTGCCGCGGAGCCTGCGACGCGCCCGGATTTCGCCCGCATGACGCTGCGCGACTGGCGGATGATGGTGACGTATCGTCACATCATGCAGGCGGTGGATGATACATGCTGGTGAACGCCCTGCTGCGTATCGCCGTTGGTGTCCATTGGCCAGAAGTCTTGATGTGGGGCGGGCAACGGAGTTGGGCATGGCCGTTGCCCCACGGGGAGTGCGGTACGCATTTTGTAGGCATGGCCTCGGGCTCCCCCCGCTGGAGCTTCTGGAGCGGGCAGATCGCTGTGGATCACCGCGGGCATCCGGGTGGACTTCAGCCACAAGCGCTGCCGCGGGCTGCTGTACCGGGTCACGTCGCAGGTGCGCAGCGGGCCACCCAGAATCGTCGGTCGGTGCAGAGGACGCGGCTCACCTTCTGGTCGGCGGCCTGCTGGTGGTCGGGATGGGCCAGGGTCTGATGGCGGGCCCAGCAGCGCGGATGCTCGGCCACGACGTCGCTGTCTGGTGGTGACGCGGATCAGGTCGGCGTCGCAGGACCCGGCGGCCGCGCGGGTACACGGAGTCGAAGCGCGGTGTGGATGCTGTGACCCGGGGCGGTTTGTGCCAGTGCCTTCAGAATGGTCCTCCGCCTCAGTGTTCTCCTGAGGAGGATTTCGAGGAGGGCTCGGTTCGCGCCGGGACGCTTGCCGCTCCCCAGGGGGCGCTGGCGCGGGGGCTGTCGGGCGGCTCCGTCAGGTGTGGAAGGGATCCCCGGTCAGGGCGATGAGGCGGGCCACGGATGGGCTGATCGGGCCCAGGAGCAGGGCGGTGCGCGAGTATGAGGCGTGGACACTGATCCGCAGCAGGGCGGCGAGTCCCGCGCAGTCGATGAAGGCGATTCGGCTCAGGTCGAGGGTGAGTACCGAGGGCAAGGCGCCGAGGTGGGCGGTGGCGGCGGATTCGAGGGTCGGAGCGGAGTCGAGGTCAAGTTCTCCGCTCACGTGCAGGACGAGGCCGCCGGGTGCGCGCTGTGCCGTGGTCGTCAAGGGGATGCAGGTCCAGGGCTGTCGGAGTCGACGCCGACGTGGTCGGTGCGGAGGCACTCAGGTGGCACCCGCGACGCGAGGTGTTGTCGCCCGCTGACGCGCGGTCAGGCCACCCCACACACCGTAGGGCTGCCCGGTTCTGTCGGCGAAGGCGGCGCACTGGTCTACCACGGCGCAGCTCCGGCAGACCCTGAGGGCGTGTTCCTCGCGCCGTCGCCGGGCGGGGCCGCGTTCGCCGGTCGGTGAGAAGAAGCTCTCGGAGGCCATGCCCCTGCACGTCTTCAGGGCGATCTGCGGCTCATGCGCGACAAGCCCCTCGCGTGCCCAAGGCGCGCTCAGCAGTCCTCCGGCCGCCGCGCGCAGCAGAGGAATCAGCTGTCTGACTGCACCCGCTTCGCCGGACGAGCGCAGTCATTCTGCGGATTCCGCCGCAGTAGCGGAGCACCCGAGCATGGGGATCACAAGGTTCCTACCAGGGAGGACTTACGGAGATGAGTGTTCGACCCAACATCGTCCTCGTCCACGGCGCGTGGGCGGACGGTTCCTGCTGGAGCGGTGTCGTCGAGCGTCTGCAGGCCGACGGCTACCACGTGACGGCGCCGCAGTTCCCGATGAC
The DNA here is from genome assembly GCF_014084125.1 of Streptacidiphilus sp. PB12-B1b. NCBI lineage: Bacteria > Bacillati > Actinomycetota > Actinomycetes > Kitasatosporales > Streptomycetaceae > Streptacidiphilus > Streptacidiphilus sp. PB12-B1b. The sequence continues at coordinate 863,623 of NZ_CP048405.1, forward strand.
CGCGCTGGCTGCCGACGTCGCTCGGCTGCGGCAGGTTCTGGAGTTGCAGGACGGCCCGACGGTCGTCGTGGGCCACTCCTACGGGGGGCAGATCATCACGGCGCTGGGCGCCGACGCCCCGAATGCGGCGGCTCTGGTCTACGTCGCCGCGTTCGCGATCGACCAGGGTGAGTCCCTGGGCGGGCTGCTGTCGCAGGGCCCTGTGCCCCCGGCTGTGGCACACCAGTTCATCGACAAGCAGGGCCTGGGCTGGCTGCCGGAGGACGACTACGTCCACCACTTCGCCGCCGACGTCGACCCGGTCAGGGCCAGGGTCATGCACGCCGCTCAGCAGCCGCTGGCCGCGTCCACCTTCGGCGACGTGATGGGCGACCCGGCCTGGACGCACCTGCCCTCCTGGTACCTGGTCGCCACCGAGGACCAGGCCATCCCGGCGGACGCTCAGCGCCTGTTCGCCCGGCGCATGGACGCGGTCACCGCGGAGGTCACCTCCAGCCACGTCGTCATGGTCTCCCACCCCGACGAGACGGCGCAGCTGATCAAAAAGGCGGCTGAGGTCGTCGCCGTCAACGCCGGCTAGCACACCCTGCGCCGCCCAATCCGGGCGGTTCGCAGAGCAGCACACGACAAGGAGACAACTGATGCGCATCATGTCGACGACTCGGCCGAAGCTGCGGGTGACGGCCATAGCCGTCGCCCTGGCCGCTGCCGCGATCGCTGTTCCGGCCAGCCAGACCGCGTTCGCCAGCACGAGCAGCAGCCCCACGGCGGCCGTTGCCACCGCGAACACCGCCGTCAAGCCCAGCATCGTCCTCGTCCACGGTGCATGGGGCGACAGTTCGAGCTGGTCGGCGGTGGTCAGCCGGCTGCAGGCCGACGGGTACACCGTCTATGTGCCGCCGAACCCGCTGGAGGGGCTGTCGACCGACGCCACCTCGATCCGGGACTTCCTCGACACCATCTCCGGCCCCGTCATCCTCGTCGGCCACTCCTACGGGGGCGCCGTCATCACCAACGCCGCAACCGGCGACGCGAACGTCAAGGCTCTGGTCTACATCGACGCGTTCGCCCCCAACGAGGGACAGACCATCGGGCAGCTGGTGACCACCGTCCCGGGATCCTGCGTCACCGACGACGCCAACCTCACCCTGGTGCCCTACCCGGGCGCCCCGGCGGGCGCGGAGGACGCGTACATCAAGCAGAGCGCGTTCGCCAGTTGCATGGCCAACGGCCTACCCGCCAAGGAAGCAGCTCAGCTGGGCGCCGTCCAGCGGCCGCTGACCACCGCGGCTCTCACCGAGGCGTCGGGTGTCCCGGCGTGGAAGACCATCCCCTCGTGGGCGGTCGTCGGCACCGCGGACAACGCCATCCCGCCGGCCGAGCAGCTCGCCATGGCCCAGGCCGCCGGTGCCCACATCACCGAGGTCAAGGCCCCGCACCTGTCCATGGTCAGCAACCCCGGCGTCGTCACCAAGGTCATCCTGGAGGCCGTACACGGCAGCTGACGCGGCGTGGCCCTGGGAGGGGCTTCGAGTTCCCGCGCACCCGCCGCACCGCGGCGTGACGGAAGTGCTGGCCACACTGCGGTGCGGCGGGTGATCCGGTGCCGCCGGGCTATTGCGCCGCGTGTTCTCGTTCCCGCGCGGCGAGGCGCGCGGCGGCCTCGGGTGCTGCGCCGGCGCCGATCTGCTGGTAGATCCCGACGGCTTCGCGCAGGGCGTCGAGGGCGGCGGGTCGCCGGCCTTGGGACCAGAGGCAGTCCGCCTGGCCGTCCAACGCCGCGGCTGTGCCCGGCAGAGTGCCGAGTTGGCGGGTGATTTCAAGGGCCTGAGCGTAGGAGGCCAAGGCCTGGTCGTGGCTCCCGGTCTGCGCGGCCAGAGCACCTGCTTCGATCAGCGTCAGGGCGTGGCCGACGCGCAGTCCGCTCCGCTCGTGCAGGTCCAGCGCCTCGCGGCACAGTTCCTCGGCGGTCGTCACGTGTCCCACACAGCGATGGGAGCGGGCGAGGGCGATGAGGGCTTCCCCGATCGACTCGGGCCGTGCGGCCTCGCGGAATGCCGCGAGGCTGGCCTCGATGATCTCAAGGGCCTCGGTGTGCCGCCCGGCGGCCTGTCTGACCACCCCGAGAGTCAGGCGACCGTGCGCCGCGCCGATCTCGTCCCCGTGTCTGAGGAACGAGGCGAGCGAGGCCTCGGCCAGGTCGGCAGCGCTGCCCTGGTCGCCGACCTCGAGCCTGCAGTGGGCCAAACTGCGCAGCACCACCCCCTCGAAGAGGCGGAGCGAGTCGATGCTCCTGACCAACGGCAGGGCCTGCTCGAAATGAGCGAGTGCCTTGTGGAACCTGCCCATGGTCGTCTCCGCTGCGGCGAGGATGGCCAGAGTGGGCGCTTCCACCGAGTGTTGGCCGAGAGCCTGATTGATGGTCAGGGATTTCTTGAGGTGGGCGATGCTGGCCGAGGGGTTGACACCCTCGCTTGCCAACGCGAGTGCCAGCAGGGCGGCGGCCTGCCCCGGGGGATCGTCGACTTCATGGAAGATCTCCAGCGCGCGCGTTCCGAAGCCGGTCGCCACGGGAAGCTCGGCCAGGTTCGTGTGCGCCCAGCACAGCGAACGCAGCTGTACCGCCTGGCAGTGCCGCTGTCCGGCATCCTCGTAGAGCCGCAGGGCTTCGAGGTGCACGGTCACTGCGGCCCTGTACTCCCCGTTCAGGAAGAGGAACTGGGCCAGCCGGGCGAGGATGTCAGCTTCCATGACGGGGTTGTCGAGGTCTTTGACGGCCTCGGCGGCGGACCGGAACAGCCGTATGCCGTCGACCCAGGGGCCGTCGACGAAGAGGGTGAAGTTCAGCGCCTCGGTGAGGTTGACGGCGCGCAGCAGCCGTCCGCGGGTGCTCGCGTGGGCGACGGCGGCGGTGATGTTGTCGCGTTCGGTGCGCAGCCAGGCGAGGCGTTCGTCGCGGGCCGTGAACTGGGGCGCTGCAAAGGGTTCTGGCGTGTCCAGTTGGCGGTCGCTGACGATGAAGCCGTCGCCGGGGGTGTCGCTGAGCGTGCGGGCGCCGTGCTCGTAGTAGTCGAACAGGTGGCCGATGGCTGTTTCGGCCTCGCCGTTGTCGGCGGTTGTGAGTGTGCGGGCGTAGTCGCGTACGAGGTCGTGGAGGCGGTAGCGGCCGGAGGTGTGCTGGATCAGGAGGTTGTGGTCGAGGAGGGTGTCGAGCATGCGGGCGGCGGTACGGTGGTCGCTCTGCAGGAGGTTCGCGGCAGCGTAGGGGTCGAAGTCCTGTCCGGGTATGAGGCCCAGGAACCGGAAGAGGCGCTGCAGGCCGGGTTCGAGCCTGCGGTAGGAGCCTTCGAAGGCCGCAGTGAGGCTGCGGTCCCCGTCGGCCAGGGCGTCGAGTCTGTGGTGGTCGTCGCGCAGCTGCCGGGCGAGGTCGTCCAGGGTGAGGGCGCTCCGGTGCTTGAGGCGGGTGGCGGTGATGCGCAGGGCCAGGGGGATGCGGCCGCACAGATCGGCGATCTGCTCGGTCAGGTGCTCGTCCGACGCGTGGATGCGGCCGGGGCCCGCGACGCGGCGCAGCAGCGCGACGGCGTCCTCGATCGGCAGCGCGTTCAGATCGATGAGGGTGGCGTCGTCGAGTCCGGGCAGGCGCCGTCGGCTGGTGACGATGACCAGGCAGCTGCTGGTGCCCGGCAGCAGCGGACGCACCTGCGCGGTGTCGGCGGCGTTGTCGAGCACCACCAGGGTGCGGGTGCCGGCGAGCCGGTCGCGCAGCAGCGCGGAGCGCTCGGCCTCGCCGGCGGGAACGGACTGGGCCGGCACCCCGAGCAAGGGCAGCAGCCGGCCCAGGGCGTCCAGCGCGGTGACGGGCTCGGCCAGCGGGTCGTAGCCGTGCAGGTCGATGAAGAGCTGCCCGTCCGGGAAGTTGGCGGCCAGCCGGTGCGCGGCATGGACCGCGAGCGTGGTCTTGCCGACTCCGGCCATCCCGCCGATCGCGTGAATGCCCACCACACCGCCCGCTGTGACGGCGGCGCTTGTCAGCTGGCCGAGTTCCCGCTGCCGCCCGGTGAACGAGGCCACGTCGCGCGGCAGAGACCGCACCGCCGGGGCGGCGGCTGCGGACACGGCCTCCAGCGGGCGGCCCCGCGCCGCGGTCTCGAACCGCGCCCGCTCAACGCCGATCAGGGACAACGCGCTGCCCAGCAGCCGCAGCGTCTCCCGCTGCGGGATGGTGGCGACGCCCCGTTCAAGGTCACTGACAGTCCGCAGACTCACCCCGGCCGCATCCGCCAGCTCCTGCTGGGTCATCCCTGCCCGCTTACGCTGCTCCCGCAGCTCAATCGCGAACCCGCCCGGTGTCTCCGCCATCGCACCCACCCCCAGTTGGCAGCCCTTGCAGGGGATTGTCGCAGGTGAACTGCGGTCAATGCCGTGTGTGGCCAGGATGTGGATCACGGGCGAGTACCGGGCGGATCCGAGGTCGGCGCAAGGCGCGTCCGGATCGGTCCCGGCCTAGAGGGCTCTTCATGTGGGCGAATTGCCGCTTACGGGTTCTCGGGTCAGACCGGAGCCGATGACTCACGAGCACGTAAGAGGTAGTCGCCCCAGGGGGCTTGGACCACGATCATCATCGGTGATCAGGTGACAGGTGGCGACAAGGCCCTCATTCTGACACGTACGAGATGGCCTGCGGCAATGCGTCGGCACTGGTACTGGTGTGCGCCTGCTGGAGCACCGCAGTGTGGGCCGAAGAACCTGCGACGACGGCGCTCATGGCCCGAGCGTGAACTCGCCCTCAGCCTCAACGGATTGCAGGATCGTACCGAGCGCCGCCCTGGAGGTGATGCCCAGCCTCGGGAACATCCGGTACAGGTGGCTGGCGACGGTTCTGTGCGACATGAACAGGCGGTCGCCGATCTCCTTGTTGCTCAGGCCCGCAGCCGCAAGTCGCGCGATCTTGAGTTCCCGCGCCGTCAGGAGCTGCTGGCCGCCGAGGTCCGTGCCCGGCGGAACCAGGCCGACGGCACGCAGTCCTGTAGCGGCACGTTGTGCCCAGGTCGGCGCGCCCAGTCGGCGGAAGTCGTCGTGGGCGGCGGCGAGGTGGACGCGCGCCTGGCCCACCGCCCGCATGCGCCGTAGGCGCTCGCCCGCCAGCAGGCGCACCCGGGCCCGGTCGAACGGGCACCGCCCGGCATCCTCGCCCGCCAGCGCCAGCTCGAACAGGGCCGACGCCTCTTCGTCCGGCGCGGTCATCGCCATTGCCGCGGTGGACAGCAAAGCCATGCGCGGCGACGACGCCATCAGGCTGGCCTGCCTGATGGCGTGCGCATACACGTCGGCTTCCTCGCGTCGGTCCGCGCGCAGCGCGGCTTCGACGAAGTCGAGCAGCGCCCACGCGGCGAACGGCTCGGCAGAGGCCAAGTCCCCGGCCGGGGTGAACCTGGAAGCCTGCTGATATGCCCCGAGGAAGTCCGACTGGGCGAGAGCCGCCAGGACGCAGGCGTACTGAGCGCCGACGAGCAGGGAGGTGAGTCCTCGCGGCGCCGCCCACCCTGCGATCTCGTCGGCGATGGCCCGGGCCGTCGTGGCGTCGCCGCGGCCGGCCGCCACGACTGCCAGGACGGTCTGCGCCTGTCGGCGAAGCAACTGGTAGCCCTCGGCGGCGCACTGGTCCGCGGTGGTCCTGGCGAGTCGATCGGCCTCGTCCCACTGTCCGGTCTGGTACGCCTCGAAGGCGAGCAGGATGCTGGCCTGTACGCCCGGCACGCCGAAGCGGCCGACGGGATCAGTGCACGCGATACTGCGCAGGGCGTGCCGACTGTCGGACAGGTTGCCGAAGAAGGCCGACACGCCGGCGATCCGTACGATCTCAGCCGGTCCGGCCCGACCGTCGAGCGACTCGATCTGTCCGCGCAGCCAGCCGGGCGCGGCAGCCGGGTCCAGGACGCCGCGCAAGTCAGTCCGCACACTCGGCGTGAACAGTGCGCCTGAGTCGGCGATATAGCGTTCGAGGGACTCCCGGTGCCCCGGCCGAGCACTGAGTTGGCAGGCCGCTACGAGGCTCCAGAGGATCTCCTCGGCGCCGACCCGTCCGACGCCCTCGTCGTGCACGCCCTCGGCTGCCCGCAGCAGCATGCGGTAGGCAGCCGACACGTCCCCGTCCTCGTGGAGCAGCGCGAGGGCGTTCTGGAGCTGAGTCTCGGCTGCTGAGGCAAGCCTGGAGCGGCCACGCCGGATGTCCGCGGGTAGCGTCGCGTCCGTACGCAGGCCACCAGTGGCGTTCTCGGCGGGGCGCACAGCGTTCTCGCCGCGTACCTCACCGTCCGCCGCCAGTTCCAGCGCGGCACGCCGCAGGCCCGGATACAGGAAGAGCAGCTGGGCCGCGACCTCATCCACGAGGGCGCGCACGGCAGCCGGATCCTGGTCGTGCCCCGTTGGCCCAGGCGGCCCTGGGGGGTGGCCACAGGACAGGCAGAATCCGCGTTCAGGGGGAGAGGAATCCGGCTCAACACTCCTGCCAGGGGCCGCAGAGCAGGTCTCGGACGCGTGTCCCCAATCGTTGGTTCGGGTCATGGTCATGGGCTCACGCCGGGATTGGTTGCGATACCGCGATCCGGCGATCCGGATCCGGGATGCCGCACTCGGGGCACCTGTGAGCGCGAGCCGAGATGTACCGGAGTTCTCATCAGCCTCATCCTCTTCCGCCTGCCCCGTTCAACCTTGTTCTCCAGCGAACCAGGGTTCTCCCGCGGTGCACACGAAGATCCATAGGCAGAACTGACGACCCGAACTGCCGATGCGGGCGGACGGCCTGGAGCCACTGGCTGCCGAGGGCAGTCCCGTGTGGTGAGGAGGGCGTCTGCGGCCGACGAAGTCGGGTTGCTGCGACCGCCAGTCAAACCGCAGTCAATCGGCTGATGACCCGTGGAGACCGTCGGGGCAGGCTGATCCTCGACATCCGCCCCGGACCGGCGGACCGCCCGCGGGCGGACCACCCGGCTCTTGGCCCACCCGCCCAGGGCGCCTCATCCGAGGAGAGACCATGAACACGCAACAGCTTGCCGCATCCGTCGTCCAAGGCATTTCGCCGGGGCACGCCTCGACCCCGGTCGGGCTGCTGCAGGGGCGCCTGCACGCTCTGAACGACCTGTACCTGACTCTCAAGCACGCCCACTGGAACCTGGTCGGCCCCAACTTCATCGCTGTCCACGAGCTGCTGGACGCGCAGGCGGACGCGGTGCGTGTGATGACCGATGACGTCGCCGAGCGGATCGCCACCCTTGGCGGAGTCGCGCAGGGAACCGCAGGCGCGCTGGTCGCCGAGCGGCCGTGGGACGACTACGGCATCGGCCGCGCCGACACCAGCATCCACTTGAGCGCCCTCGACGCCTCGTACACGCGTGTCATCGAGGGCACGCGCGAAGCTGTCACCGTGTCAGGCATGAACGAGCCCGTGACCGAGGATCTGTTGATCGGCCAACTGCGGGGCCTGGAGGAGTGCCAGTGGCTCGTGCGGGCGCATCTGGCGACGGGCGCGGACCGACCCGCCGGCAGCACCGCGGCGAAGTCCGGCGGCTGACGCGAGCCCCGGGTGCGCTGACGATGACCCGACCTGCCCAACGCCGGCCAGAGCGGCGCCGGTGCAGCCCTGCGGTGATCCGTTGGCGCGATGCTGGTCAGTCGTCCGCGCCGGAGCGTCGGAACATGCGCCGGTACGCGGTGGGGGTGGTGCCGAGGTGGTCGCGGAAGCGTGCCCGCAGGTTGGTGCTGCTGCCCAGGCCCGTCTGGTCGGCGATCTGCTCAACGCTCAGGGTGGTGGCTTCGAGCAGTTCACGGGCGTGGTCGATGCGGGCGGTCAGCACCCACTGGTGCGGGGTGGCGCCGGTCTCCTGACGCCACATCCGCACGAGCGTGCGAGTGGAGATGCGGGCGTGACGGGCGAGGATGTCCAGGGTGAGCGGCTCGTCGAGATGCTGCAGGGCCCAGTCGCGGGTGGCCGAGAGGGTGTGCGCGGTGGGCTCGGGCAGCGACCGGGCGATGTACTGAGCCTGGCCGCCGTCGCGGTGCGGTGCGGCGACCAGTTCGCGGGCGATCTCGTTGGCGGCTGCCGCGCCCAGGTCCTTGCGCACGAGGTACAGGCACAGGTCGATCCCGGCGGTCACGCCGGCGGAGGTCAGTATCTGTCCGTCGTCGATGTAGAGGACGTTGCGGTCCACGCTCACCTGCGGGTGGAGGTCCTCCAGGTCGTCGGCGCTGGCCCAGTGCGTCGTCACGGTGCGGCCGTTGAGAAGTCCTGCGGCGGCCAGGGTGAACGCGCCCGTGCAGATCGAGGCGATCCGCGCCCCGCGCCGGTAGGCGAGTTTGAGGGCCGCGAGGACCTCGGGGGCGGGCGGACGGCGGTAGTCCCAGTACCCCGGCACGATGATGGTGTCCGCTCGCGCCAGCGCGGGCAGTCCGGCGCTCACACCCACGGTGAAGCCGGTGCTGGTGACCACGTTGCCGCGCGTGACGCCGCAGACGGTCATCTCGTAGGGAGTCCCGGGCCGGGGGTTGAAGATCTGCGTGGGGATGCCCAGGTCGATGGGCAGCACGGCGGGCAGTGCCAGGACCGCGACGCGATGAGGTGCCATGGCGGGAATCCTACGTCCGTAGTACTCCAGCCATCCGACGCCCCCGCATCGGCGCACATCCGATGGCGTTCCGCCTTGCTGGCCCAGGGCCGTGCGGTCGGCGAAGGGCATGGTGCGGCTTGAGGGAAAGCTGTCCCGAAAATTATGGAGGGTGGCAATCAGGACAGTGGTTGATCAACGAGGACCCCAGCAGGATGGGGCGTGGCCGAGACGGGCGGAACGCGGGCCGTGACGCGGTGGCGACGTCGAATCGCCGCCGCAGGATTCCGACGGGAGAACGACATGACTGGTTACACGCCGATAGGGCGCTACTTCGAGGTCGAGGGCGGTCGGCTGTACGGGCACGTACGTGAGGGCAGCGGACCGGCCCTGGTCTTTCTGCACTACTGGGGCGGCTCACACCGCACCTGGCGGCCCGTGATCGAACACCTCAATGCCGGGCAGGCGTTCGTCTCGACCGACCACCGGGGGTGGGGCCGGTCCACCGCGGTCCCCGGCCCCTACGGGATCGAGCAGCTCGCCGACGACGCGCAAAGCGTCATCGACGCGCTCGGCTGCAGCGAGTACGTCGTGGTGGGCCACTCCATGGGCGGCAAGACAGCCCAGGTCCTGGCCTCGCGTCAGCCCTCCGGCCTGCGCGGCGTCGTGCTCGTCGCACCCGCGCCGCCCGCGCCGGTGGGCATCACCGCCCACTTCCAGGACGTCCTGTCGCATGCCTACGACACCGCTGAGAGCGTGGAACAGGGCATCGACCAGGTGCTGACCGTCAGCGCTCTGCCCGAGGAGCTGCGGCAGCAGGTCGTCGAGGACAGCCTGCGCCCGGCCGAGGACGCCCGACTGGCCTGGCCGCGCCAAGGCCTGGTCGAGGACTTCTCCGGCGTCGTCGGCACCATCGGCGTTCCCGTGCTGGTCCTGGCCGGCAGCCACGACCAGGTCGACCCGCCGCAGGTCCTGCGGGAGCACCTGCTGCCGCTGATCCCCACCGCCACCCTCACCGAGCTGCACCACACCGGCCACCTCTCCCCGCTGGAGGTACCCGACCAGGTCGCCGCGCACATCAGCTCGTTCGTCGCCGCGATATCCGCGGCGTAGGGAGCGCGGTCGTTCGATTCACGCTGCCGGCCCCGGTCACACCCGCACATGATCGCAACCACTGCACAGTGGTCGCCCCGCTCGGCGGAAGGCCGCCGGAGGGGAATCGACTGACACCCGTGCCCTCGGTGCGCAGCGGTACGGCGGCCAACCCATCCACTGACTGTCCACAAAGGAGCGCATCTCATGGCAGGCAAGGCCAGCATCGTCTTCGTCCACGGGCTCTGGGCCGACGGCTCGTGCTTCAACAAGCTCATTCCCGCACTCCAGGCCGAGGGGCACGAGGTATTCGCCACGCAGCACGGCCTCAACTCGCTGGAGAGCGACGTAGCGTGCGTCACCTTCACGCTCAACCACATGCCGGGCCCGATCGTGCTCGTCGGGCACTCCTACGGAGGGACCCTGATCACCAAGGCGGGCACCCACGACCGTGTCGGCGCGCTGGTATACATCGCCGCGCTCAGCCCGGACGAGACCGAGACCTCCCAGCAGCAGCAGGAACAGTTCCCCGCCACACCCGTCTTCGAACACATCGAGGTCGCCGACGGGCGCCTGTGGCTCAAGGCATCAGGCATTCAGGACTTCGCCGGCGACCTGCCCGAAGCGGAGCAGAAACTCGTTCTGGCGACCGGGGCCGTGCCGGATGCGGACCTGTTCAACCAGCAGGTCCCCGGCACCGCCTGGAAGACCAAGCCGAGCTGGTACATCGTCGCCAACGACGACCGCACCGTGAACCCCGACCTGGAACGCTTCGCCGCCGAGCGCATGGGAGCGAAGACCTACGACGTCGACAGCAGCCACGTCCCCATGCTGTCGCACCCGGACTTCGTCCTCGACGTGATCCGCGAAGCCGCGAAGTCCCTTGAGGCGTAGTCCGGGCGCACCCGGCCCGGCGACCCTCCGAACCCGAAGCCCCCAAGCAAGAGGGAGAACAGCAGTGAGATCCTTCGGACTCAGGTCCGCGAAGGTGGTCATCCTTTCCTTCGCCGTGCTTCTGGCCACCATGATCGGAACGGCCGGACCAGCCGCAGCGGATGTCGGCCCTGGACAGGTCGCCCACATCTACATGGAGCTCGACAACAGGCCGGGCAGCAGCGCCGCCGCTGGCTACAGCGCCTTCATCAACAGCCTGCGCAGTGCTGCGGGCCATGCTTTCCGCGGCGGCACGTACATCGCCCAGAGCAACGCGGGCGGCATCATCCGGGCCGATATCAATGCGACCGGTGGCACCAGTCCGCTCCCCCTGACGCTGTGGATCGATCCGCAGAACCTCTACGTGCTCGGCTTCACGAACGCGAACAACCAGACGCTCTACTTCAACGACCTGAGTCCCGCCGCCGTCGACCTGGTGACCGGCGGCGCCCTTGCCCAGGGTTTCCACGGGGGGTTCCAGAGGCTCCCGTTCGACAGCAACTACGACGGCCTCAGCGCGGCCGCCGGACGCGGCCGTGGTGCGATGCCGATCTCCATGAACGACGTCTACTCGTCCGTCGCCAGCCTCGCCACCACGACATCCGGCAACCTCGCCACCAGTTCACAGCCCGCCGCCCGCTCCCTGATGCTCCTGATCCAGGTGACGTCGGAAGCAGCGCGGTTCAGCAATGTCTACGGGATCATGTCGGAGGCCCTGGGCACGCCCGACTCGCGGGGCGGTCTCCCGACGCAGGAGCAGAACCTCGAAAACAACTGGGCGGCCATGTCCGGCTACGGGGTGTCCGTCAGCAACAACAGTACGACCCGGCCCGTGACGATCGTCGGAGCCGGTGCCGCCGACAGCGACGGTCACCCGACCAACCTCGTCCTCCACTCGTGGAGCGATCTCGCCCGGTACGTCGGGATCCTCCTCGGCAACCGCGCCAACGCGGGCGGTCCGAACCACACCGAGCTGTAGACCTCGCGCTCGAACCGCGCCGCACCCGCCCCGGGCACCGCCACGGCGATCCCCACCACCGGGATTCCTCGGTTGCCCGGCCGGGCGGCCGGCCCGGGGCGCCCGTTGGCCGGCACCCATCCCGCACCCGTCAAGGAGCTCCTCCATGCCACCGACCAAGGTCATTGCCATACCGGTGCTCGGCCGGCACGTCGTCAACGCCTATCTGCTGCTCGGCAAGCGACCGGTCATCGTCGACGCCGGAACGCCCGGCAGCGGCCAACTGATCCACGACCAGGTCGCCGCCCACGGTGTGGACCCCAAGGACGTCAGCCTGATCGTCGTCACCCACGGCCACGTCGACCACTTCGGCTCCGCCGCGGAGCTCAGCCGACTCACCGGCGCACCGATCGCCGGACACGTCGCCGACCTGGGCATCTACCGAGCGGGCCGGGTGAGCGAGCCCTACCTGCCCATCGGGCTGTTCGGGCACCTCTTCGCCCGCACCTCCCGGGTGCGCGAAACCACCGAACCGTTCGACCCGAACGTGCTCATCCGAGGCGAGACGCACCTGGCGGACTTCGGCGTCGAGGCACGCATCATGCCCACCCCGGGCCACACGCCCGGCTCCGTCTCCGTCCTGACCGACAACGGCGACCTGGTGGCCGGAGACCTCGTGGCCACCCCGCTCCTGGGCCTGGTCAAGGGGCGACCCGCCAACCCGCCCTTCCACGACGACCGCCTCGGCAATCTGGCCAGCCTGCGCGAGATGCTGGCCCTGCGTCCCACGAAGATCCACGTCGGACACGGCGCCCCCCTCGACCCGGAACGGGTGGACCGCTGGGCGGCCGCAGAGCAGCGACGACTCGACCGCCTCGTGGCACGGGGACGCCTGCGCGCTCCGGACGGGGAAGGACTGTGAGCAGCTGCAGACGCCACACCCGTCGCCATCAGGCGAGCTGTACCCGGTGAGGTGCTCCGCCTGCGGCGAGGCGCGCAGCCGCCGGGCGATGTCGCACGCGCCGGTCCCGGTGATGCCGTTGCAGCCCAGATAGAGTGTGTGCACGTCGCTGGTGAGGACGTGCTCGGTGACGGTCGCCGCGCCCCGGTCGCCGAGCCCGTCGGTGCCCAGCAGCAGGTGCCGGGCGGGCGCCGGGGAGCCGTCACCGGCCCGGGGCGGCAGCGCGGCGGCAACCAACGCCCCTTCCGGGCCGAGTTGCTGCTTGCACAGGTCGAGCCGCCCGCCCGGTAGGGCACTGCCGGTGGGGAAGTCGAGGCGCTCGCCGACGGGCCGACCGGACCGCAACCAGGCCGGCAGCGGCTCCAGATCGGCCAGCGGACGGAAGCCCGCAGAGGGGTGCGCCGCCTCGGCGGATGCCGGGTCGCCGGTCACCATGGAGCCTCCTGGTAGTCCTTGAGGAACACCCCTGCCAGCGGATGGCCGGCCTCGCCGCGCACGATCGGGTCGTACACGCGGGCGGCGCCGTCCACGATGTCCAGCGGGGTGCGGAAACCCCGGTCGGCGATCCGGGCCTTGCGCGGTGCCGGGTTCTCGTCGGTGATCCAGCCGGTGTCGACGGCGCACATGTGCACGCCCAGCGCGGCCAGATCGGCGGCGCTGGTGCGGGTGAGCATGTTGAGCGCGGCCTTGGCCATGTTGGTGTGCGGGTGGCGTCCGGTCTTGTTGCGGACGGCGAACCTGCCTTCCACGGCGGTGACGTTGACGATGTAGCGGCTCGGGTGCGGGGAGGCCAGCAGCAGCGGCAGTAGCCGGTCGCACAGCAGGGCCGGGGCCAGGGCGTTGACGAAGTGCGTCTCCAGCATCTCGGCCGGGTCCAGCCCGCCGAGCTGTGCGGACCAGGAGTTCTCCGGGGCGGTGTCCGGGAGCAACCCGGCCTCGTCCACCTCGCGCGGCAGGGTGGGCACCGGCAGGGACGGCGTTGACGTCCCGAGTGCCGGGACCGGGACCGGGGTCAGTGCCGGGGCCGGGGCCGGGGCCGTGCCCGGGGCGGCCGGGAGGCCGAAGCCGGGGGCGTGCCGCACCAACTGCCGTACGCCCGGCGGCAGCGGAGCCCGCTCGGCGGCGGTCAGCGGTGCGTACGCCTCGGGCGGTCGGCGGACGGTCTGCGCGGCGTTGTTGATCAGGATGTCCAACGGCTGCTGCTCGGAGCGCAGTTGCTCGCACAGGCCGAGCACCTGGCGCGGGTCGCGCAGGTCGATGCCGACCACGCGCAGCCGGTCCAGCCACTGCGCGCTGTCGGGCACTGCCTGGAACCGGCGGACCGCGTCGTGCGGGAATCGGGAGGTGACGATGAGCTCGGCGCCGTCGCGCAGCAGCATCAGCGCCAGCTGGAACCCGATCTTCACCCTGCCGCCGGTGAGCAGGGCCTGGCGGCCGCGCAGATCGGTGGAGAGGGCCCGGCGGGTGGCGTTGTCGGCCGCGCAGCCGGGGCAGAGCTGATGGTAGAAGCCGTCGACCTGCCGGTACGTCGTCTTGCAGACGTAGCAGCGGCGTGGACGGCGCAGCTCGCCGACGGCGGTGCCGGTGGGCGGCGGCGTCAGCGGCGCGTCCTCGCGGCGGTCCGTGCCGCCGGTGGCGGTGGCGGTGACCAGGACGGCGTCGGCCGCCGCGTCGGCTTGGCGCCGGGTGCGGCGGCGGGCCTGTCGGCCGTCGCGGACGAAGGACTCGGCGGTGCGCTCGGCGCGCAGCCGCAACGGATGGTTCGGGTCGAGCCGGCGCAGGCGCCGGACGGTGCGCGCGAAGGCGTCCAACTCGGCATCGGTGGGCGGGCCGTCCCCGGCGGGCACGCCGCCCTCGGCCGGGCTCGGCGGAAGGGTGTCCGCGTGGCCGGCGGGGTCGGTGCTGCCCATGTGTCATGCCCCCTGTGCCGGCCGGCTGCCTGTCGAGGTGGTCCGGTCGGATTCGAACCGACGTGTCCTGCATGCCATGCAGGTGCGCCTGCCTCTGCGCTACGGACCAGAAGACCCTCCGGACGGTCGGATTCGAACCGACGTCTCCGCGTTGAATGCGCGGCGCGCCTGCCTCTGCGCTACGCCCGGACGGTCGGGACGAGCCTAGCGATCTTCATCGGCGCGTGCCGAGCAATTACGTCCCGCCCGCCACGGCGTCTAGTTGACCGAGGCCGGGGAGAACCAGTCCTGGCTGGCGGCCATGTGCAGCACCTCGTCCTGGGTGAGCAGCGGGGCGGTGGTGACCTTCGTCGGGCTGTGGAACGACGAGAGGACGGTGATGACCGCCACGCGGGTGTCGGGGTAGGTGACGGCCACGGTGATGCTGGGGCCGTTCCAGGGCGCCGTGTTCGGGCCGGTCGCCCCGGACGGGGCCTGCGTGCTGATCAGGGCGGTTGCGCCGCCGGGCAGTTGGAGCGTCCGGCAGCCGGAGCCCCGCGCGACCGTGCCGACAGGCGGTGTCGTGCAGTGCGTGGCGGTGGAGAAGGGCACCGGGGCACGGCTGCGGGACGGGTCGTGTGTGACCACGCTCAGGTAGCCCGTGCTCCCGTGGCGGCTGAACGTGTAGTACGTGCCGCGGGTGGAGGTGTCGGCGGGTACCGCCGTTCCCGGGGGCAGGCCGGTCGGGGAGCGGGTGGCGAAGACCATCGGGCGCAGGCCGGTCACATCGCCCGGCAGCAGCGCGCCGACCGGATAGTACGCGTTCCGCTGGGCCTGCAGTCCGGCGGCTGCGACCGTCCCCTTCCCGTGCGAACCCGGCAGGTCCGGCCCCATGGACACCCCGGCCGCCAGCGCCAGGACGCAGGCCGTGCCCGCCAGCGCGGCCCCTGCCCGCCGCCTGCGCCGCCGCGCCCGGGCCTCGGCCAGGACGGCGGCCGTCACGTCGGCGGTCGGCGCGGCGAGGCCGCTGACCGCGTGGGTCAGCAGGCCGTGGAGCGGGAGCCCGATGCCGTCCGATGCGGTGGTCCGGTCGTCGTTCATGACAGCGCTCCGATCGTGTGGGTGGGGTCCAGCTGTTCCGGCAGGAGCCCGTCGCGCAGGGCCGGGCCGAGGGCGGTGCGCAGCGTGGCCATGGCACGCGCGGTGTGGCTCTTGACGGTTCCCTCGCTGATGCTCAGTACGTCGGCGGTGGCCTGGACGCTGAGGTCCTCCCAGAACCGCAGCACCACCACCGCCCGCTGCCGTGGCGGCAGTTGCTGCAGTGCCTGGCGTACGGCCAGGCCCAGGTCGGCGTCCGGGACGGCTCCGGCGGTGTCGGGGAGGTCCGCGTACGGGTGTTCCCGGCGCCACAGCCGGCGGCGGGAGCTGATGAAGGTGCTGTGCAGCGTCCGCCGGGTGTAGGCGTCCAGGCTGTCGATCTGTTTCAGCCGGCGGCGGGCCAGGACGACTTTGACCAGGGTCGCCTGGACCAGGTCGTCGGCCTGGTGGGCGTCGCCGCACAGCAGGTAGGCGCTGCGCCGGAGCATGCTGTGCCGGGCGGCGATGTACTCGGCGAGCTGACTCTCGTCGTTCACTGCGGCAACCCCTCTCCGTGGCCCCGTCACGGGGCCTCACCCTCTAGAGAGCGCCGGGCGGCGCCCGGGGTTGTCACGGCGGGACGACTGTCGGCCGCCGGTCGGGTCCGGGCGGGGCCTGGATGGTTGGTCAGGGGTGGAGGGCGAGGGCGAGCAGGGTGCCGAGGATGAGGTAGGGGCCGAAGGGGATGGTGTCCTTGCGGCCCGCGCGGCGGGTGGCGAGCAGGGCGACGGAGGCGAGGGCGGCGGTGGCGAAGGCCAGGAAGCCGCCGGCGGCCACGGAGGTCCAGCCCAGCCAGCCGAGGAGCAGGCCGAGGAGGCCGACGAGTTTCACGTCGCCGAGCCCCAACGCCCCCGGGCTGAGCAGGGCCAGGGCGTAGAAGCCCACCGCCAGGGCCGCCATGGCGGCCAGCGCCCGCAGCAGCGAGCCGTGGTGACGGTCCGTCAACTGTGCTGCCAGCAGCGCGGCCAGTAGGACCGGGTACAGCCGCAGGGTGAGGACGTCGGGCAGCCGCTTCACACCGGCGTCGATCCAGGCCAGGGCTGTCAGCACCGGGGCCGCCGCCAGGTAGGCGATCACCGCCGGATGCGGGCCGACCCGCAGGGCGGACACCGCGCAGGCGGCCGCTGCCGACAGCGACAGCCACCACACCGCCGGGCCGAGGCAGCGCCCGCAGCCGGAGCAGCGTCCGCGCGGCAGCCCGGCCGGCGCCGCCCCGCAGTCCTGGCAGCGGGTGCGCCGCGGCTCGCCGCTCGGCACGGACAGGCTCCAGCAGGCCCGGGCCAGGAACGGACCGGACAGCGCACCGAAGGCGGCGCCCAGCCAGACGAGCAGGCCCATGTGCGTGTCCTCCCCTGCGGATGACGACTACGGGCTTGCCCATCCTGCCAGTCCGGCCCGGACGGCGTGGGTGGTCCGCTACAGGCTGTGGAGGGCGCCGCCGTCGACGGGGATCATGATGCCGGTGAGGTAGGAGGCGGCGGGGGAGAGGAGGAAGGCCGCGGTACGGCCGAACTCCTCCGGGCGGCCGTAGCGGCGGAGCGGGATCTGGGCCTCGTAGGCGGCGCGGGCCACGGCGGGGTTGTCGGAGAGGGAGTCGAGCTCCCGCACCCGCTCGGTCTCGATCCGCGCGGGCAGCAGGCCCAGCACCCGGATGCCGCGCGGGCCCAGCTCGTCCGCCAGGCTCTTGGCGGCCATGGCCAGGCCGGGGCGCAGGCCGTTGGAGATGCCCAGGGCGGCGATGGGCTCGCGGACCGAGCCGGAGAGCACGAAGCCGATGCTGCCGCCCTCGCCGAGCGCCGCCGCGACCGTACGGGCAAGCCGGACCGCGCCCAGGAAGACGCTCTCGAAGGAGCCCCGCCACTGCTCGTCGGTGACCGCCGTGACCGAACCGGCCGGGGGGCCGCCGGCGCTGATCAGCAGCCCGTCGAGCCGCCCGAAGCGCTCCAGCGCGGTGTCGACCAGCCGCTGGGCGGTGTCGGGGTCGGCGTTGTCGGCGGCCACGCCCAGCGCCGCCTCCGGGCCGCCGAGCTGCTCCACGGCGCGGTCGACGGACTCCTGCGAGCGTCCGGTGAGCACGACCCTGGCGCCGTCGGCGACCAGTTCCCGCGCGGTGGCGAAGCCGAGGCCGCGGCTGGCGGCGGTGAGCAGGTACACCCGGTCCTGAAGTCCTAGATCCATGAAGGCCATTGTGCCCGCACCGCCATGCTGCCGGGTCAGTGCTGCCGGTGCCGGTTCAGTGCTGCCAGGCGCGGACCCAGTCGACCTTCATCTCGGCGGAGTCCACGCCGACGGGCGGGGACTTGGGGAAGCCCACGGCGAGGTTGAGCAGCAGCTCCATCGGCACCCGGGGGATCAGCGCGGTGTCGGTCACCCGGTAGCGGGGCACGCCGTCGATGTACCAGGTGATGGAGTTCTTCTCCCAGTCCACCGCGAAGACGTGGTAGCCGGTGGTGTAGGGCTCCGGGCCCCACTGGACGGCGGAGTGGACGTCCTTGCCCTGCGCGTTGGTCCAGTGCAGGGTCATCTGCACCCGGGTGGAGGACTGGATGCCCTCCATGATGTCGATCTCCGGCGGGGTGGTCCGGGTGCCGGCGGGCATCATCCAGAAGCTGGGGAACATGCCCTTCTGCGCGGGTATCTGGATGGCGGCGGCTATATATCCGTACTCCAGGGTGAAATGCGGCGTCCCGTACCAGGACTGGCGGCCGGTGGAGGCCATGCCGGAGGTCCAGGAGTGCATCCTGCCGTCGGTGCCGTAGGTGGGGGTCTTGTCGGCGAACAGGTCGAGCGCGCCGTTCGCCACCGCGACCTGGCCCGGGAGGTACCACTCCAGCTCCCGGTGGCCGGCGTTGGTGCAGCCGTCGTCGTTCCAGTCGTAGCAGGTGACCCAGTCGTCGCCGTCGAGCCGGTCGCCGTCGAAGTCGTCCGAGAACACCAGGTTCCACGGGCCGGCCACCGGCGGGGCGGCGCGCAGCACGGACGGCGGGAGCATGGCCGTGGCGCTCGCGGAGGGGTGCGCGGCGGCGGTACGGGTCGGGGCGAGCGAGGGCAGGTCGCTGGGGAAGGCCGGGGCGGTGTGGACGCCCGAGGTGAGCGCGCCGCAGGCGGTGGTGAGCAGGACCATCCCGACGACTGCGATCCGTCCGAATCGAATCCCGGCCACAGCCAGCCACCCCACTGTTCCCACACGTGAACTGAACGCCCAGCCAGCGCTTGTAACAGCTTGTCCTACCGGTGTCCCGGGGACAACACTCGCAGGGCACCGGCTTGGACGCGGGCCGTTTGTGTGCGACCTGTGCGTCGTCGCAGGTCGTGGATATTTCCGGAATTCGCCTCGGTTCTGCCACAGCTCGGTACCCGGCCGTGACACGGGCGATCCGGGGCAGGAGGCTGACAACAGAGGCATCGTTCGCATGCCTCTCCTGACGCTCGACCTGAGTGCTCGCCATCGGGAGGCAGCCATGAACACCACCACCGTCCACCGCGCGCGGACCCGCTCCGGGAGCTCCCGGCTGGCGGTCCTGGCACTGGGCACCGCCACCGCCGCGCTCGCGCTGTCGGCCTGCTCCGGCACCAGCAGCACCGGCGGGAGCAGCGGCACGAGCGGGGGCTCCTCCGCGTCCTCGGCCGCCGGGGCGGCGTCGGGCGCGGTCGGCGGGAGCGGGACGTCGGGCTCCACCGGCGGGTCGGGCTCCACCGCAGGGACCGGCAGCGGTTCGACCGGGGGTTCGACGACCGGCAGCTCGACGGGCGGTTCGACCGGTGGCTCGGCGGCGGGCGCCGCGGTGCAGCGCGGCGCCTGTACCAGCAGCCAGCTGAGCGTGGCCCAGGAGAACCCGAGCGTGGGCGCCGGGCAGTACTACTCCACGCTGGTGTTCACCAACAAGTCCGGCACCTCCTGCACCATGGCCGGCTACCCCGGCGTCTCCTACGTCATCGCCAACGGGGTGCAGTCGGGCAACCCGGCGGCCCGCAGCGGCGGCACCGTCGCCACCGTGACCCTGCAGCCGGGCGGTACGGCCAGCGCGGTGCTGCATGACAGCAACGGCATCTCCGGATACACCCCGCAGCAGTGCGACCTCACCACCGCGCAGGGCCTGCGGATATACCCGCCGAACGAGAAGGCCGCGCTGTTCCTGCCGTGGAGCCACCAGCACTGCGCGGGTCTGAGCATCAACCCGCTCTCCATCGGCCCGGTCACCAAGTAGCGGCGGCAAGGCAGCAGCGGCAGGCGGCGGCGCGGTCACCCGCCCAGGGCGGCCACCACCTCCGCCCGGAGCGACCGCTTGACGATCTTGCCGGTGGCATTGCGGGGCAGCGCGTCCGGGCGGAACAGGATGTGCGCGGGGGCCTTGAAGGCCGCCAGGCGGGCGCGCACGTGCGCGCGCAGTTCCTCGGCGGTGGCGGCCGAGCCGGGCCGCAGCTGGACCAGCGCGGCCACCTCCTCGCCGAGCACCGGGTGCGGGACGCCCAGGACCGCCGCGTCGGCCACCTCCGGGTGCTCGAACAGGACCGCCTCCACCTCGACGCAGTAGACGTTCTCCCCGCCCCGGATCACCACGTCCTTGAGCCGGTCCACCACGTAGACCTCGCCGTCGCGCACCAGCGCCAGATCGCCGGTGCGGAACCAGCCGTCGGCGAAGGCGTCCGCCGTGGCCTGCGGGTTGTCCCAGTAGCCCTGGAAGATGGCCTGTCCGCGCAGTTGCAGCTCGCCGACCTCGCCGTCGGCGGCCGGTGCGCCGTCCGGGCCGGCGATCCGCGTCCGGGTCGCGGGGGAGGGGCGGCCGATGCTGTCGGGGTGCTCGCGGTAGCGCGCGCCGTAGTTGACCACGACCGCGCCGCAGGTCTCGGTCAGCCCGTAGCCGTTGCGGGAGTCGACCCGGCCGCCGAAGACCCGGTCGACCCGGCGCAGCAGCTCCGGCGGGGCCGCCGCGCCACCGGTGTTGACCAGGCCCAGGCTGGGCAGCGACGAACCTGCCCCCTCGGCCGCCGCCAGCAGTTCCAGCGCGGTCGCGGGCACCCCGACATAGGTCGTCGCCTGCTGCTCCTCGATGATCGCCAGCGCCTCGGCTGCGTTCCAGCGGCGCATCAGCAGCAGCGTCCCGCCGCCGAGCATGGTGGCCAGGACCACCGCGAACGAGGCGACGTGGAAGAACGGGAAGGTCATCAGCGAGGTCTGCGGCCTGATCGCGGTCGGCGACTCGCCCCGCTCCAGCGCCGAGCAGACCGCGAAGTAGCGCGGATTCATGGCCGCCGCGCAGTAGTTGAGCTGACTGGCGGTGACCCCCTTGGGGTCGCCGGTGGTGCCCGAGGTGTAGAGCAGGGTGGCGGTGTCGGCCGGGTCGACCGGTACGGCGGGGGCGGCGGCCGGGGCCGCCGGGTCGGTCGCCGGGAGGTCCTCGAAGCGCTCACTGCGCGGCCCCTCGGCGGCGTCGTGGCGCACGGTCAGCAGCCAGGGCTGCTCGGCCTGCGGCTGCGCCAGCCGCCACGGCCGGACGCGGGGGACGCGCTCGCCGTCCACGACCAGTGCGCGGGGGGCGCAGTGCGCCAGCGCACGGGCCATCTCCTCGGCCGACCACCAGGCGTTCATCGGGACGGCGATCAGCCCGGCGAGCTGGGTGGCCCAGAACGCGACCTGCCACTCGGCGTGGTTGCGCATGGCGATGACCACCCGGTCGCCCTTGACCAGCCCGTACCCGCCGCCGACGGTGCCACTGCCGTCGTCGGCGCGTTCGGGCGCGAGGAAGCGGTTGGCCAGGGCCGAGGCCGCGGCGTAGAGCTGGGCGTAGGTGTACGAGCGGTCCGTGCTGCGCAGGAACAGCCGGTCGCCGTGGGCGCGGGTGCTCTCCAGCAGCTCGCGCAGCACCTGCGGCCCGTTCACGTACACCGGCAGGGTGCGGTCGCCGATGGTCCGCTCCTCGGTGGCGAACGGCCCCCCGGGCGCGGTCAGCGCCGACAGCGGTGCGGGCGGCGGCTGGTGATCACTGCGGTTCACGGCGACTCCTGGACGGCTGCTCGGGTGCGGCGGGCTGCTCGGGTGCGGCGGAGCATACAGCTGCGCCCGCGCCCCCGGTGGTCGGGAGCGCGGGCGCATCAGGTGCTGTCGGCTGTCGTGGTCACAGGCCCAGCGACTTGGCGATGACCGTCTTCATGACCTCGCTGGTGCCGCCGTAGATGCGGTACACCCGGTTGTCGGTGTAGAGGCGGGCGATCGGGTACTCCAGGATGTAGCCGTAGCCGCCGTGCAGCTGAAGGCACTTGTCGACGACCCGGGAGCAGACCTCGGTGGTGAACAGCTTGGCCTTGGCGACGTCGGCCGCGGTCAGGTCGCCGGTCTCGAACTGCTCCAGGGCGCGGTCCACCACGGCCTGCGCGGCGTCCACCTCGGCCTCGCAGCCGGCCAGCTCGAACTTGGTGTTCTGGAAGGAGGCGACGCTCTGGCCGAAGACCTTGCGGTCCTTGGTGTAGGCCACGGCCATGTCCACGGCGGCGCGGGCGGCGGCGTACGCGCCGACGGCGATGGCCAGACGCTCCTGGACCAGGTTGTGGGCCAGGTAGAAGAAGCCCTTGCCCTCCTCGCCGAGGAGGTTCTCCACCGGCACCTTGACGTCCACGAAGGACAGCTCGGCGGTGTCGGAGGTGCGCAGGCCGATCTTCTCCAGCTTGCGGCCGACGGTGTAGCCCTCGGAGGTGGTGTCCACGCACAGGATGGACAGGCCCGCGCGGCGGTTCTCCGCGGTGGCCGGGGAGGTGCGGCAGACCACCAGCATCAGGTCGGCCTGGACGCCGCCGGTGATGAAGGTCTTGGCGCCGTTGAGGACGTAGTGGGTGCCGTCCTCGGAGAGCTTGGCGTTGGTGGTCATGCCGGCCAGGTCGGAGCCGGTGCCGGGCTCGGTCATGGCGATGGCGGTCATCATCTCGCCGGAGACGAACTTGGGCAGCCAGCGCTTCTTCTGCTCGTCGTTGGCGTACTCCATGATGTACGGCAGACACAGGCCGGTGTGCACACCGGAGCCGCCGAAGCTGACGCCCGCGCGGGCGCACTCCTCGGTGATGATCGCCTGGTACTTGAAGCCGTGCATCCCGGCGCCGCCGAACTCCTCCGGCACCTCGATGCCGAAGACCCCCAGCTCGCCGAGCTTGAGGTAGAAGTCCTTGGGGGCGTGACCGTCCTTCTCCCACTCGGGGTAGACCGGCACGACCTCCTTGGCGATGAAGTCGCGGATGGTCTCCCGGAACGCCTCGTGGTCCTCGGTGAATACGGTGCGGCGCACGATGGCGCTCCTTTCGGATGGCAGTCCAAGCTGACCTGACGAACGAACGTTAAGTTAATCGCCGGTAGGGCTGTTGTCCAGACCGCACCGGTGTGACATCGGCAAACGCCGCGGCCGCCCCGTCCACGAGGAACGGAGCGGCCGCGGATCAGCGGGCCCGGCGGGTCACCGGGCACGCCCGGTCACTGCGTGTAGTAGCCCATCAGGTCCGCGATCACCTGCGTGTCGCCGAAGGCGTTGCCGAAGACCACCTTGCCGTCGACCACCGGGACAACCACCAGGTTGGCGATGGTCTCGCCCTGGGTGAAGTTCAGGTTCGACACGGCGGGCTGCGCGGAGCCGTCCGGGTAGACGGTCAGGTGGCCGCCGGCGGTGGGGGCGGTGACGGTGACGTTGAGCACCACCGCCGTCGCCTTCAGCGGCACCCCGTTGTGTGCCCCGACCTGCAGCGTGACCGTGCCGCCCGGGCCGACCGCGCCGGTGCGCACGCCGATCCCGCTGCGGGTGTCCATCACCCGGACCGGGCCGGCGGTGTGGAACACCGAGCCGCTGCCGTCGGCGGTGTAGTAGCCGCTGATGTCGGCGATCAGGTCGGTGGTCCCGGCGGAGTTGTAGAGGTCCACCTTGCCGTCCGTGCCGACCTGGACGATCACCAGGTTGGGGATGGTCTCGCCCTGGGTGAAGTTCAGGTTCGACACCGGGGGCAGTGCGGAGCCGTCCGGGTAGACCGAGACGTGGCCCCCGGCCGTGGTGTCCGTCGCGGTGACGTTCAGCACGACGGCGGTGACGCCGGTGGCGGGCACGCCGGGCTGTCCGGCGATCTGCAGGCTGACGGCCTTGCCCGCGCCGACCGGCGCCTTGGGCGCGCCGGTGCCGTACCGGGTGTCCAGGATCCGGCTCGGGCCCACCGGCACCAGCTTGGAGCCGCTGCCGTTGGCCGTGTAGTAGCCGTTGACGTCGGCGATCAGGTCGGTGGTCCCGGCGGAGTTGTAGAGGTCCACCTTGCCGTCGGTGCCGACCTGGACGATCACCAGGTTGGGGATGGTCTCGCCCTTGGTGAAGTTCAGGTTCGAGCCCACGGACGGCCGGCCCTGCCCGTCCGGGTACGCCTGGACGAAGCCGCTGCCGGTGGCGTCGGTCGCGGTGACGTTCAGCACGACGGCGGTGACGCCGGTGGCGGGCACGCCGGGCTGTCCGGCGATCTGCAGGCTGACGGCCTTGCCCGCGCCGACCGGCGCCTTGGGCGCGCCGGTGCCGTACCGGGTGTCCAGGATCCGGCTCGGCGAGACCGGGGTGTACGTCCCGACCGGCGGCGTCGTCGGCGCTATCACCTGGACGTCCGAGGCCATCACGAACGCGAGCCGGTGGTTGTAGCGGATCGGGTAGTACTGGGTGTTGCCGATGACCTCGACGCAGTCGCTCGGAGTGGAGCAGGTGGCGTCGCCCGGGTTGATGTCCTCGAAGCTGTAGTAGTCGCCCGCGACCTCGGCGTCGGCGGTGTACGCCTGGCCGGCCGGGATCGAGTAGTCCGCCAGCGGGGTGATGGTCAGCTGCAGGCTGGCCTGCTCCGCCGGGGTCTGCAGCACCGCCGGGTAGGCGCTGGCCTCAGGGTAGGCCCTGCCGTACACCGGTATGGAGGTCTTGCCGCTGACCGGTGTCACCACCAGCTGCGTGGAGGAGGCGTTGGCGTAGGCGTTCACCCCGCCCGGGTTGTAGAACCACGCCTTCTGCCCGCCGTACCAGATGGCGGTCCAGTCGCCGGACAGCTGGGCCACCACGAAGGTCTGCCCGTACACCGCCTTGTCGCTGACGTCCGCGCCGTCGGTGGTGCCGGGGGTCATCCCGGACTGCGTCAGCAGCGAGTCGGTGATCAGCGGGGCCGAGGCCGACGGCGAGGTGCGCAGGTAGACGAAGTTGGCCGGCTGCACCGGGCAGGCGGTCGGCTTGTACGCGAGCGTCTGGCAGCCCGTCACCAGCGGCTCGTTGGCGCTGGTGTAGGGCGGGGCTATGGTGACCGTCCCGCCCACCACGGCCTGACCGTTGCCGCTGAGCGGAGCGCCGACCAGGCCGAGGAAGTTGCTCCAGTCCCAGTAGACGCCCGGGTCGAAGTGCTGCTCGGCGACGGTGCTGGTGATCGCGTACGGCGAGTCGTCGTGCCCGATGACGTGGTCCCGGTCCAGCGGGATGTCGTACACCCCGGCCAGGTACTTGGTCAGCGCCGCGGCGGACTCGTACTCCTGCTCGCTGAACCAGCTGCTGCCGCCGCTGGGCAGGGTCAGCGCGTAGCCCTCGTTCTCGATGCCGATCGAGTGCATGTTGACGGTCTTGTTGTCGGCGTGGATGCCGGTGTCCTTGACCGGGAGCATCTGCGTGACGGCGCCGCTGGCGGCGACCACGAAGTGCGCGGCGTAGGGGCCGTCCTCGATGGTCTGGACCGCCGTGGACGCCGAGCCCTCGGCGTCGTGGAGGATGATGTAGCGGATGGCGTCGCCGTCGGTGGGCCGGTCGGCGTCGTCGTAGCCGTCCGGGTTGACCAGGCTGAAATCGTAGCTGCAGGCCATGCCCTTGGGCACGTCCGGGCAGGCCGCCGCGGCGGCGGGGGCACTGCTGCCGGGCAGGCCCAGCGCGTGCACCTGGCCGGTCTGCGGCAGCACCGACGGCGCCGCCGCCAGGGTCACCGTCTGGCCGTCGTCGGTGGTGCGGGTGGCGCCGCTGCGCATGGTCGCGTAGACCCGGCCCGCGAACTGGTCGGCGGTGGCGGCGTCCGGCGCCTGGTCGTACTCGGCGACGGCGCCGAACCACGCGCCCGGATCGGCGGGCAGCGAGCCGGCCAGCTTGCGCTCGTACGAGGCGAGCAGCGCCGCGCCGCCGCGCACGCTCTGCTCCATGCTGCTGCGCAGCTGCGCGGCGGGCTCCTTGACCAGCGCCGCCGCCGCGTCCAGGGTGTGCAGCGCGGGAGCGGCGGTGTCCACGGTGTCGACCGTGGCCAGGGCCTTGGCGGAGGGGGCCGGGTGCTTGCGCCCGTCACCCCAGGCGTTCAGGTCGGCCTTCTTCTGCGCGGTGGTCGCCGGGACCACCTCGGAGGCGGTCACCTGGGTCAGGCCCATGACGTTGAAGTTGCCGGTGCTGCTGGGGTGCCCCTGGTGGGACTCCCACAGCGTCTCCTGGTACGACACCGCGAGCAGCACGCTCACCGGGACGTGGAACTCGGCCGCCGCCGACGTGAAGTCGGCCTGCAGTGTGTACGGGTGGGCGTCGGCGGCGACTGTGGTCGCCACCGCCCGCGTGCCGGGCGCGGCCTCGGCCACGGCGCCGAGCACCAGCGCCGACGCGGCGAGCGCCGCTGCGGATCCCGCCCAAAGTTTCGATTTCTTCCGGACATGTCGTGCTGCCAACGCGGTGCCCCTGCCCCTGCCTCTGCGCCGGTCGGTCGTGGGACGCCCCCATCCCCCCGAACCTGCCCCCGGTCTGCGTGGACGCCGCCTGCGAGGGTGCGGGCGGCGGCGATCGGTAGACCCCCACCGATCGAACACATGTCAAATGGAGGGAAAGACTAGCAGTGCCGGGGCGCGCGACAGCGGGTGGGGCGGCCCTCCTTGGCACGTTCGTGCGACGATGAGCACATGGCAGACGCGAACCTCCCGCCCGCGCATCCCACACCTGCGAACGCCGCCGCGGCGCCCCCTGTCGCCGCCCGCAGCACCCCCCTGGCGGAGGTCGCGCCGCCGGCCGACGTGCCCTCCCCGACCGGGCCGCAGCAGGTCATCGAGTTCGGCGACTACCGTGCGGTGCTGACCGGCGTGGGCGCCGGCCTGCGCGCCCTGAGCCACCGCGGCCGACCGCTGGTGGTGAAGTACCAGCAGGAGCAGCAGCCGCCGGGCGGCGCAGGGCAGTTGCTCATCCCCTGGCCCAACCGGGTCCGCGACGGCCGCTACCGCTTCGACGGCGAGGAGCGCCAGCTCGACATCAGCGAACCGCCCACGCACAACGCCAGCCACGGGTTCGTCCGCTGGCTGCCGTGGCGGGTCATGGCCGAGGACGCCGCCTCGGTCCGCTTCGGGCTGCGGCTCTACCCCATGCACGGCTACCCGCACCTGCTGGACCTCACCGCCGGCTACCGCCTGGACGAGTCCGGCCTGAGCGTGGAGGTCGCGGCCCGCAACGTCGGCCGCACCGCCGCGCCGTACGGCATCGGCGCGCACCCGTACCTGACCCTGGGCATGGGCGGGGGCAGCGTGGACGAGGCGCTGCTGGAACTGCCCGCCGACACCTGGATCCCGGTGGACGACCGCATGATCCCGACCGGGCGGGAGAGTGTCGACGGCACGCCGTACGACTTCCGCGCGCCCCGGGCGATCGGCGACACCCGGCTGGACACCGCCTACACCGGGCTGCGCCGCGACCCGGACGGCCGCGCCCGGACCAGGCTCACCAGCGCGGACGGCACGCACGGCGCGGAGCTGTGGGTGGGCCCGGAGATCGGCTGGCTGCAGCTGTACACGGCGGACGGGCTGCCGGGGGCGCACCGCAGGGCCGGGGTCGCGGTCGAGCCGATGAGCTGCCCGCCGAACGCCTTCGCCACCGGCGAGGACGTGATCCGGCTGGAGCCCGGCGAACGGGTGAGCCACCACTGGGGCATCCGGGCGCTCTAGCGCCGTGACCCCCCGAAAGGGGGTCACGCGGGCGGCCCCCGGCGTCATAGAGTGGGAGCCGAGGGGGTGCACGGACATGCGCGGAATGCAGGGGTGGCGGAGCCCGGGGCCCGGGACCGCCGAGGAGATGATCGCGGAGGCCCGCAAGGCCTTCTTCGTCATGTTCTCCTTCATGGTCGTCATCTGGGCGCTGCAGATCGCCAACTGGGCCGGGCACTACCAGCTGGACCAGGAGTACGGCCTGATCCCGCAGCGGGTCGGCCGGCTGCCGGAGGTCTTCACCTCGCCCTTCCTGCACTTCAGCTGGCAGCACATCGAGGGCAACTCCGGTCCGCTGTTCGTCTTCGGCTTCCTGGCCGCCTACCGGGGCGTGGTCCGCTTCCTCTGGCTGACCCTGCTGGTCGCCCTCACCAGCGGCCTCGCCGTGTGGTTCTTCCAGAGCGGCGACACCCTGGGTGTGGGCGCCAGCGGGCTGATCTTCGGCTACTTCGGCTACGTGGTCTTCCGCGGCATCTTCGACCGGCACCTGATCGACACCCTGATCGGCCTGGTCATGGCCGCCTCCTTCGCCTACCTGGTCACCATCGCGCTGCCGGGCACGCCGGGGGTGAGCTGGCTGGCGCACCTGGGCGGGCTGGTCGGCGGCGTCGCCGGGGCATGGCTGCTGCGCGACCGGCGCCCGGCTGCGGCGATACCGGCCCCGGGAGCCCCGGCCGCGGCGCCCGCCGCCGCCGTCACGGGCTCCGGCGGCGGTTCCGGCTCGGGTTCGGCCTCCGGCGGCAGGGCTGTGGTGCCCGCGCCGGGCAGCGGCAGCGGCTCCGGCCGGGAGGACCTGCACAAGGAGCTCGGCGACCTCGGCCTGTTGTGAGCAAAGGTCCGAAGGATCCGGAATTCTCCTGATCACTTACTGGATCACCACGCAATCCACAGGACAAACACAGAGCAGGCTTACTCGTTTTTCATGTTTGCTCGGCACCGTGCCTACATGACCTCGACGCCCTCTGCTTCCGATGCGGCCGCCACCGATCTCCGCCGCCCCGACGGCTCCCCCGTGCGCGTGCTGGTCGTCGACGACGAAGCGCCGCTCGCCGACCTGCTCTCGATGGCGCTGCGCTACGAGGGCTGGAAGACCACGACCGCGGGCGACGGCGCGACCGCGCTGCGGGCCGCCCGCGACTTCCGTCCCGACGCCGTCATCCTCGACGTCATGCTGCCCGACCTCAGCGGCCTGGAGGTGATGCGCCGCCTGCGCGCCGACCAGCACGACGTGCCGGTGCTGTTCCTCACCGCCAAGGACGCCGTCGAGGACCGCATCGCCGGGCTCACGGCCGGCGGCGACGACTACGTGACCAAGCCGTTCAGCCTGGAGGAGGTCGTCGCCCGGCTGCGCGGACTGCTGCGCCGCTCCGGCGCCGCCGCCGCCCGCTCCGAGTCGGTGCTGGTCGTCGGCGACCTCACGCTGGACGAGGACAGCCACGAGGTGTTCCGCGGCGAGGACGCCATCCGGCTCACCGCCACCGAGTTCGAGCTGCTGCGCTTCCTGATGCGCAACCCGCGCCGGGTGCTCAGCAAGCCGCAGATCCTGGACCGGGTGTGGTCGTACGACTTCGGCGGCCAGGGCAACGTCGTCGAGCTGTACATCTCGTACCTGCGCCGCAAGATAGACGCCGGACGCGCGCCGATGATCCACACCATGCGCGGCGCCGGTTACGTGCTCAAGCCCGCGGACGCGACGGCGCCGGTCCGGTGAGGCGCGGCTGGGTTCGCCGCTGGGCCAGCTGGTCCCTGCGGACCCGGCTGCTGGTGACCACGACGGTGCTGATGGGCCTGCTCGGCGGGGTCATCGGGCTGTCCACGACGGTCCTGCTCAAGGCGCACCTAACCGGCAACCTGCAGGCGCAGCTGCGGTCCACGGCCGACTTCGCCGTCGATCCGTACGGCGCCGGCCCGCAGTCCGGTCCGCACACCGGCCCGCAGTCGGGCGCCCACTCGGGCTCGCAGTCCGGGTCGCAGGTCGGACCGCACTCCTCCGCGCTGCCCTCGCCCGACCCGAACCGCGGCGGCGTGGCCTTCCTGACCTCGCCCGGACAGCTGCCCGGCACGGTCGCCGCCGAGACCGACGCCCTCGGCAAGGTCACCTCCTCCGGCGTCAGCGAGCGCAACAGCGCCTTCCAGCTGCCCCTGCTGACCACCGCTCAGCAGGCCGCGCTGACCGCCGTCCGGACCGACTCCGACCTGCACACCGTCGCCCTGCCCGGCCTGGGCGACTACATGGTCCTGGCGCAGGTGCTGCAGGACGGCCAACGGCTGTACGTCGGCGTGCCGTTGCAGTCGGTGGAGAGCACCGTCAACGAACTGGTCGCCATCGAGGCCGTGATCACCGTGCTGGGCGTGATCGGCGCCGCCCTGGCCACCGCCGCCGTTATCCGGCTCTCGCTGCGGCCGCTGGACCGGGTCGCCGCCACCGCCGCCCGGATCTCCCGGCTGCCGCTGGACCAGGGCGAGGTCGCCGAGCTGGTCCGGGTGCCCGAGGCCGACACCGACGCCCGCACCGAGGCCGGGCAGGTGGGCGCCTCGCTGAACCGGCTGATCGACCACGTCTCGGCCGCCCTGACCGCGCGCCACGCCAGCGAGACCCGGGTCCGGCAGTTCGTCGCCGACGCCAGCCACGAGCTGCGCACCCCCCTCGCGTCCATCGGCGGCTACGCCGAGCTGACCCGGCGCGGACGCGACAGCGTCCCCCCGGACACCGCCTACGCGCTCAGCCGGATCGAGTCCGAGGCCGGGCGGATGACCCGGCTGGTGGAGGATCTGCTGCTGCTCGCCCGGCTCGACGCCGGACGCCCGCTGGAGCGGCAGCCGGTGGACGTCCCGCCGCTGGTCGTGGACGCCGTCCGGGACGCCCACGCCGCCGTGCCCGACCACCGCTGGAAGGTCGAGCTGCCCGACGGGCCGGTCGTCGTCGGCGGCGATCCGCACCGGCTGCACCAGGTCCTGGTGAACCTGCTGGCCAACGCGGGCAAGCACACCCCGGCCGGGACGACGGTGACCGCCTCCGTCACCGCCGCCGACGGCAGCTGCGTGGTGCGGATCACCGACGACGGCCCCGGCATCCCGCCCGAGCTGCTGCCCAGCGTGTTCGAACGCTTTGCCCGGGGCGACCACTCGCGCTCCCGCGCCGCCGGCAGCACCGGCCTGGGCCTGGCCATCGTCGCGGCCGTGGTCGGCTCGCACCGGGGCATGGTCGAGGTCGCCAGCGAGCCCGGGAACACCGTGTTCACCGTCCGGCTGCCGACGGCCGAGCCGGACGCCGAGCCGGATGCCGATCCTGCCGCCCGGCCCGCCGCAGCGACCGCCGCCGGGGGCGTCGGCGTACGGCCGTGAGCTGACACCGCGTTCACAGCTCCGGCACACCTCGGCGACAGCGCCCGGCGCGAGATTGGGAGCCTCCACCCCGCTCCCAGTGAGAAGGCGCCGACACGACATGACCGCGACCCTGCCCGATCCGATCCTGGACGGGACCGCGCCGGCCCCCGTCCGCCCCGCCGACCCGCGCTGGGCCCGGCCCGCCCTCCTGGCGTTGCTGCTGGTCACCGGCGTGCTCTACCTGTGGGATCTGAGCGCCTCCGGCTGGGCCAACCAGTTCTACTCGGCGGCCGTCCAGGCCGGGACCAAGAGCTGGGAGGCGCTGTTCTACGGCTCCTCCGACGCCTCCAACTTCATCACCGTGGACAAGCCCCCGGCCGCCCTGTGGGTGATGGAGGTCTCCACCCGGCTGTTCGGCGTCAACTCCTGGGCCATCCTGGTCCCGCAGGCACTGGAGGGCGTCGCCACCGTCGCCGTGGTCCACCTCGCGGTACGCCGCCGCTTCTCCGCCGCCGCCGGGCTGATCGCGGGCGCGGCGCTGGCGCTGACCCCGGTCGCGGCCCTGATGTTCCGCTTCAACAACCCGGACGCGCTGCTGGCGCTGCTGCTCACCCTCGCCGGGTACGCCACCCTGCGGGCCCAGGAGCAGGCCCGCACCGGCTGGCTGCTGCTGGCGGCCGCCTGCATCGGCACGGCCTTCCTCACCAAGACCCTGCAGGCGTTCCTGATCGTGCCCGCGCTCGGCCTGACCTACGCCCTGCTCGCGCCCACCGGGGTGTGGCGGCGGGTGCGGCAACTCGGCCTGGCCCTGGTGGTGCTGGTGGTCACCGGCGGCTGGTGGGTCGCCGTCGTGGAGCTGACCCCCGCCCAGTACCGTCCGTATGTCGGCGGCAGCCAGAACAACAGCTTCCTGGAACTGACCTTCGGATACAACGGCTTCGGCCGGCTGGACGGATCGGAGACCGGCAGCGTCGGCGGGGGCGGCGGCGCCGGGGGCGGCAGCAGCATGTGGGGCGCGACCGGGCTGACCCGGCTGTTCGGCTCGGACATGGGCGGGCAGATCGCCTGGCTGCTCCCGGCCGCGCTGGTGCTGCTGGCCGCCGGCCTCTGGCTGACCCGCCGCGCGGCCCGCACCGATCCGGCCCGGGCGGCCTTCCTGCTCTGGGGCCTGGCCCTGGTCACCACCTTCCTCACCTTCAGCCTGATGCAGGGGATCTTCCACCCGTACTACAACATCGCCCTGGCCCCGTATATCGCGGCGATCATCGGCATGGGCGCGGGGCTGCTCTGGGCCCGGCGCGGCTCCTGGTTCGCCTCCGCCGCGCTGGCGCTGGCGGTCGGCGCCACCGCCGTCACCGCCTACCTGCTGTTGCAGCGCAGCCCGGACTGGCTGCCGTGGCTGCGGTACGCGGTGCTGGCCGTCGGCCTGCTGGCCGCGCTGGGATTGGTCGCCGCCGGGTGGCTGCCCTCGCGGACGGCGGCACTGCTGGCCCTGGCCGGGCTGGCGGCGGGGCTGGCCGGACCGGCGGCGTACACCCTGCAGACGGTCGGCACCGCGCACGGCGGCTCGCTGCCCAGCGCGGGCCCGACGGTCGCCGGCGGCGGCTTCGGCGGCGCCCCGGGCGGCGGCGGACGCCCCGGCGGGGCGGGCAAGGGCGCGGCCGGACGCGGCTTCCCCGGCGGCGGCACCGGCGGCACCGGCCAGCCGCCCACCGGCGCGGGCACCGGCACCGGCGGCTTCCCCGGCGGCGCGGGCGGCGGTACGGGCGCCCCGGGCGCGGGCGGTGCCGGCGGCGGGACGGGTGCGCGTACCGGCACCGGCGGCGGGACAAGCGCGGGCACCGGCACCGGCACCGCCCCCGGCGCGGGCGGCTTCGCCGGGGGCGGTGCGGCCGCAGGGCGTCGGGCCGCAGGCGGTGGGGCCGGGTCGCTGCTCAACGGCTCCGACCCGGGCAGCGCCGTC
This sequence comes from Streptacidiphilus sp. PB12-B1b, assembly GCF_014084125.1. Lineage (NCBI taxonomy): Bacteria > Bacillati > Actinomycetota > Actinomycetes > Kitasatosporales > Streptomycetaceae > Streptacidiphilus > Streptacidiphilus sp. PB12-B1b. The sequence goes on from NZ_CP048405.1 coordinate 896,451, forward strand.
ACCGCGCTGCTCAAGGCCGACGCGCACGCATACACCTGGGTCGCCGCCGGGATCGGCTCGCAGAACGCCGCCGGCTACCAACTCGCCACCGGCGATCCGGTGATGGCCGTCGGCGGCTTCAACGGCACCGACCCCGCGCCCAGCCTGGCCCAGTTCGAGGACGACGTCCGCGCCAAGAAGATCCACTACTTCATCGGCGGCGGCGTCGGCATGGCCGGCAGCAGCGGCAGCAGCGACTCCTCCGCGATTGCGAGCTGGGTCGCCGCCCACTACACCGCCACCACCGTCGGCGGGGTCACGCTGTACGACCTGACCAAGCCGAAGGGCTAGGGCCGTCCCGACGGGTAAGTTGGGAGCCGTGGCAGACAACGACACCGCAGACGGCCGCGCGGCAGGCGGCGCACCCGACGACACCCTCCCGGCGGCCGGGCGGCTGGTGCTGCTCGGCACCACTCACCGGGTGGCCCCGGGGCTGCTCTCCTGGCCCGCCTGGGAGGCCCTGCGCGGGGCCTCCCAGGTGCTGGTCGGCGATCCGGAGCACCCGCAGCTGCCGTACGTCCGGCAGGCGGGCGTCCCGGTCGAGATGGTGGCGGCGGAGCCGTTCGCGCTCGGCCGGACCCTCGCCGAGGCGGCCGCCCCGGGCACGGTGGTGGTGTGGATCGGCGGCGCCGACGGCGATCCGGGGCTGACCGGCTCGCTGGCCCGGCTCGCGGTCGAGGGCGGCCTCGACCCGATGCCGGAGATCGAGCTGCTGCCCGGCTCCTACGACCTGCCCGGCGCCCGGCTGCTGGACCTGGTCGCGGTCATGGACCGGCTGCGTTCGCCCGGCGGCTGCCCCTGGGACGCCGACCAGACCCACGAGTCCCTGGTCAAGTACCTGATCGAGGAGGCGTTCGAGCTGGTCGAGGCGATCGAGGAGGGCGACCGCGAGGCCCTGCGCGAGGAGTTGGGCGACGTCCTGCTGCAGGTGTTCTTCCACGCCCGGATCGCCGAGGAGAACGCCGAGGAGCCGTTCGGCATCGACGACGTCGCGGGCGCCCTCGTCGACAAGCTGACGTACCGTCACCCGCACGTCTTCGGCGACGTCGACGCGCTCACGGCCGAGCATGTCGAGGCCAACTGGGAGCAGTTGAAGGCGGTGGAGAAGCAGCGCCAGTCGGTGGTGGACGGAGTCCCGCTGGCGCAGCCCGCGTTGGCGCTCGCCGCCAAGCTGCGCTCCCGCGTCGCCAAGGCCGGGCTGGACGTCCCGCTGCCGGAGGCGGAGCCGGAGCAGGCCGTCGGCGCCCGGCTGCTGGCCCTCGCCGTCGAGGCCCAGCAAGCCGGTCTCGACCCGGAGTTCGAGCTGCGCGCGGCAGCCCGCCGCTACCGCGACGCCATCCGGCAGGTCGAGCAAGGAAGCTGATGGAGGTTCAGCAGATCCACCCCTGGCCGGGGACCGAGGCCGAGGCGCTGGCGTTGCAGGCGGAGCTGCGCCCGCTGGTCCGCGCCGGCGATCCGGCCCGCCGCCCGCCGCGCACCCTGGCCGGGCTGGACGTCGCCTACGGCGGCGGCCACGGCGCCGCCGCCGACCGGGTGGCCGCTGCCGTGGTCGTCCTGGACGCGGACACGCTGGAGGTGGTCGACAGCGCCACGGCCGTCGGCACCGCCGGATTCCCCTACATCCCCGGGCTGTTCGCCTTCCGGGAGCTGCCGATCCTGGTCACCGCGCTGAAGCGGCTCACCGTCGCACCGGACGTCCTGCTCTGCGACGGCCAGGGCCTGGCCCACCCCCGCCGCTTCGGCCTCGCCTGCCACCTCGGCCTGCTCACCTGCCTGCCGACGCTCGGCGTCGCCAAGACCCCGCTGCTCGGCAGCTGGGAGGAGCCCGGCGACCGGCGCGGCGCCGCCTCCGACGTCCGGCACGAGGGCGAGCTGGTCGCCCGGGTGCTGCGCACCCAGGACGGCGTGAAACCGGTCACCGTCTCCACCGGCCACCTCATCGACCTGGACGACGCCTGTGCGCTCACCCTGCGCGCCGCCCCCGCCACCGCCTCCCGGAGACCACCCGCCGCGCCGACCGGCTCTCCCGCGACGCCCTCGCGGCCGACACCGGAGCCCGCTGAGCCCGCTGAGCCCGCTGACGCTTCGTGCCGGTCTTGCCTGCGCGGCGCGGGCGTGGTGGCATCGGGGCCATGACGACCCCCACCACGCCGAACGCTCCCCGCTGGGGCATCACCTTCCCGCTGGACGGCATCCCGCTGCCCGACCAGCGGCGCCTGGTCGAGGCCCTGCCCGACCTCGGCTTCACCGACCTGTGGTCCATGGAGACCGCCGGGGCGGACGCTTTCACGCCGCTGGCGCTGGCCTCGGTCTGGGCCCCGCAGCTGAACCTCGGCACGGCCATCGTGCCGGTCCACACCCGTGGCCCGGCGCTGCTCGCCATGCAGGCCGCCGCCCTGGCCGAGGCCGCCCCGGGCCGCTTCACGCTGGGCGTCGGCGCGTCCTCGCCGGTCATCGTCCGGGACTGGAACGCCGTCCCGCACGAGCAGCCGTACCAGCGCAGCCGGGACGTGCTGCGGTTCCTGCGGGCCGCGTTCACCGGGCAGCCCGTGGACGAGCAGTACGAGACCTTCGCCGTGCGGCGCTTCCGGCTGGAGCGGGTGCCCGCACCGGTACCGCCGGTGCTGCTGGCCGCGCTGCGCCCGGGCATGCTGCGGCTGGCCGCCCGGGAGGCCGACGGCACCATCCTCAACTGGCTCTCCGCCGAGGACGTCACCACCGCCGTCGCGGAGTTCCACGCCGCCGGGGGAGCCGGGAAGACCGTGGGCGCCCGGATCTTCGTCTGCCCGACCACCGACGCCGGGCACGCCCGCGCGCTGGGCCGCCGGCTGATCGCCGGCTACCTGACCGTCCCCGCCTACGCCGCGTTCCACCGCTGGCTGGGCCGGGACGAGGTGCTGAAGCCGATGTGGGACGCCTGGGCCGCGGGCGACCGCAAGGGCGCGGCGGCGTCCGTCCCGGACGAGGTGGTGGACGCGCTGATCGTGCACGGCAGCGCCGAGCAGTGCCGCGAGCACATCCGCCGCTACGCCGCCAACGGCGTCACCGTGCCCGTCCCGGCGGTGCTGCCGACCCCGCAGATGCTGGACACCGCCGCCGAGCCGCGCGACCGCCGCAAGGCCGTCGCCGAAGCGGTCCTGGCGGTCAGCCCGGGCTGACCGCCGCAGCTCGGCGGCGGTCGGCACCGGCCGGGCGGCTAGCGCACGGGCGGGGGCTCGGCCAGGTTGAGCCTCCGCTGGAGCGTCGCCTCCAGCTGCTCGACCGCGTTGCGCACGCCCGCCAGCCAGCCGTCCCGGTCGGCCGCCCGGCCCTGCTCGTACGAGGCGACCTCCGGGTGCGGCAGGATCAGGAACCGCTCCTCGGCCAGCCCCTGGATGACCGCGTCGGCGACCTGTTCCGGGGTCAGCATCTCGCCGAACGCGCTCAGCACCGCCCGGACGTCCTCACGGGTGGTCATGCCGCTGTGCACGCCCTGCGGGCACAGCGCGCTGACCTTGATGCCCCGGTCGCCGTAGGCCACCGCCAGCGACTCGGCGAAGGCCACCGCCGCGTGCTTGGTCGCGGTGTACGCCGCGTCGCCGGGCATCTGCAGCAGCCCGGCGGCGGAGGCGGTGTGCAGCAGGTAGCCGTGGCCGCGCTTCAGCATGCCGGGCAGCACCGCCCGCGCCGCGTACACGTGCGCCATCACGTTGGTGTCCCAGCACGCCTGCCACACCTCGTTGGACGCCTCGATGCCCGCGCCGGAGCCCAGCCCGGCATTGCTGCAGAACAGGTCGACCGGGCCGAGGTGCTTCTCGGCGGTCTCCACCAGCGCCCGGACGTCGCTCTCCCGGGTCACGTCGCTGCCGACGCCCACCGTGTGACATCCCTCACGGTCCAGAGCCAGCGCCAGATCCTCGACCCGGCCCGCGTCCAGATCCGCCAGCAGCAGCCCGCGCGCGCCCTCGGCGGCGAACCGCCGCGCCAGCGCCGAGCCGATGCCGCCGGCCGCACCGGTCACCACCACGACCGATCCACTGATCTGCATGTTTCCTGCTCCTCCCGCCGGACCACCGCACAGGCCCGCGCACTGCCGGTGATCGTAGGCAACCCACCGCCACCGCAACAGTGCCCGCCACCGGCGCGGCCCAACCTCCGGGCCACGTCAAGGAGTGCTCAAGCCGTCACCACGAGCTGCCGGTTCCACGAGCTGCCGCTTCCGCGACCTGCCGTCAGCTCGGGGTGAAGGCGACCGGCAGCTCCCGCAGCCCGCGCATGATCAGGCCGCCGCGCCAGCGCAGCTCCTCCGGGTCGGCGGCCAGGGCCAGATCGGGCAGCCTGGTCAGCAGCGAGGCCAGCGCCGTCTGCCCCTCCAACCGGGCCAGCGGGGCGCCGATGCAGTAGTGGATGCCGTGGCCGTAGCCCAGGTGCTGGTTGTCGCGCCGGGTGAGGTCGAGCCGGTCCGGGTCGGCGAAGCGCTCCGGATCGCGGTCGGCGGCGGCGAGCACCACCAGCACCGGGTCGCCGACCGCGATGGACCGGCCGCCCAGCTCCAGCGGCTCGGTGGCGTAGCGCCAGGTGGCCAGCTCCACCGGGCCGTCCCAGCGCAGCAGTTCCTCGACGCCGGTGGCCAGCAGCTCGCGTTCGCCGCGCCGCACCGACTCCTGCAGCAGCGCCCGCTGCTCGGGGTGGCGCAGCAGCGCGTACGCGCCGTTGCCGATCAGGTTGACGGTGGTCTCGAAGCCGGCGAACAGCAGCACGAAGCACATGGCGGCGGCCTCGTTCTCGGTGAGGTGCTCGCCGTGGTCGGACGCCTTGATCAGGCCGGAGATCAGGTCGTCGCCGGGGTGCTCGCGCTTGTGGTGGATGAGCTCGGCGAGGTAGCCGCGGATCTTCTTGACCGACCGGGCCACGCCGCCGCGCGGGCCGCCGCCGTGACGGATCATCATCCCGGCCCAGTCGCGGAAGTCGTCCTGGTCCCGGGCAGGCACCCCGAGCAGGTCGCAGATGGTGTAGATGGGCAGCGGGAAGGCGAACTCGTGGATCAGGTCCGCGCTGCCCCGCCCGGCGAAGCCGTCGATGAAGCGGTCGGTCAGCTCCTGCACCCGGGGCGCGAAGGAGGCGACGGTGCGCGGGGTGAACGCCTTGGAGACCAGTCGGCGCAGCCGGGTGTGGTCCGGCGGGTCGATGTTCAGCAGGTGCGTCATCAGGTTGGCGCTGCGCTCACCGGGGATGCCGGTCCTGCCCCGGGCCGCGGTGGACTCGGCGTGGTGCGCGGGGTTCTTGCTGAGCCCCGGGTGCGCCAGCGCGGTCCGCGCGTCGGCGTACCGGGTCACCAGCCATGCCTCCACCCCGCTCGGCAGCGTGGTCCAGCGCACCGGCTCGTGCCGGCGCAGCCAGGCGTACGCGGGGTAGGGGTCGGCGGCGAACTCCCAGGTGAACAGGGCGGGTGCGGCGGGCGGGGAGGGCTGATCCGGCATGCCCCGACCGTATCCGGTGCACCGGCGCGGCCGGGACGGCTGCGGGGGTGAGGGCCGGGGCACGGAGGGTGAGCGGAGTGTGAGGTGTTCCTGGGAAGCTTGAGATTTCCGGGGACATCTGCCTAGCCTGCCCGGACATGTCCGCCCACGCGGACACCGCCTCGCGGGACGCCGAGTCCTGTCCAGCCGTGCGGCGGCCACGAACTTCGTCATGGGCAGGAGCGGGGGAACCAGGTAAGTCGCCGCAGCTCACAGCGCTGCGGCTTGGGGTGAAGACGCGCCAGCGTCCGGGCTACCTCACGGCCCGAACCCGACAGCTCACCTCGCAGGCGTCGGAGAGGGATCCTGTCATGCTTCTTTCCGGCAACGGACGCCACCGCAAGCCCAGCACCAGCACCGGCAAGCGCCTTGTGGCCACCGGCGTGATCGCGGGCACCGGCGTCGTCCTCCCGCTCATCGGCGCCACCGCCGCCTCGGCCGCCTCGGTCTCCACCTGGGACGCGGTCGCCCAGTGCGAGAGCAGCGGCAACTGGTCGATAGACACCGGCAACGGCTACTACGGCGGCCTGCAGTTCTCCGCCTCCACCTGGGACGCCTACGGCGGCCAGCAGTACGCCCCGACCGCCAACCTGGCCACCCAGGGCCAGCAGATCGCGGTCGCCGAGAAGGTGCTCGCCTCGCAGGGCCCGGGCGCCTGGCCGGTCTGCGGCCCGCAGGCCGGACTGACCGCGGGCGGCGCTCCGGCGGACGTCAGCACCACGCCCGCCTCGGGCGGCTCCGGCTCCGGCTCCGGATCCAACTCCGGCGGCTCCAGCGACTCCTCCGCGCAGCAGACCAGCGCGCAGACCGCCCCGACCACCCACGCCAGTGCCCCGGCCGCGCACAGCAGCGCGCCGAGCCACGCCGCCGCGCCGACCACCACCCACACCACCCACACCACCCACAGCGCCCCGGCGACCACCCACGCCGCCGCCCCGGCCGTGCACGCGATCGGCCACGGCAACTACACCGTCCGCGCCGGCGACACCCTCTCCGGCATCGCCGCCGCCGCGCACCTGAGCGGTGGCTGGGAGGCGCTGTACCAGGACAACAAGTCCACGGTCGGCGGCAACCCGGACCTGATCTACCCCGGCCAGCACCTCCAGGTGGGCTGACCGCAGGGCCGTTGCCCGGTTCCCCTGCTCCCGGAAGGTCGCCGCCAGGTGAACTACCGGTGAGTAGGGGATCCGTCCGGTGAGACGACCGCCGGGTCCTGATGGCTGGAGCTTCGGGTGCGGCTAGGCTCAGGGAGAAGGCTTTCCTCCAGCAATCCCTAGGAGACATCTGTGCCGTCCATCGACGTCGTCGTAGCCCGGGAGATCCTCGACTCACGAGGCAACCCCACGGTCGAGGTCGAGGTCGGCCTCGACGACGGCAGCACCGGGCGTGCGGCCGTCCCGTCCGGCGCCTCCACCGGCGCGTTCGAAGCCCTGGAGCTGCGCGACGGCGATAGCTCCCGCTACGGCGGCAAGGGCGTGGAGAAGGCCGTGCTCGCGGTCATCGAGCAGATCGGCCCGGAGCTGGTCGGCTACGACGCCACCGAGCAGCGCCTGATCGACCAGGCCATGCTCGACCTCGACGCCACCCCGGACAAGTCCTCGCTGGGCGCCAACGCCATCCTCGGCGTCTCGCTCGCCGTGGCCCACGCCGCGGCCGAGGCCAGCGACCTGCCGCTGTTCCGCTACCTGGGCGGCCCGAACGCGCACGTCCTGCCGGTGCCGATGATGAACATCCTCAACGGCGGCTCGCACGCGGACTCCAACGTGGACATCCAGGAGTTCATGATCGCTCCGATCGGCGCGGAGTCCTTCTCCGAGGCCCTCCGCTGGGGCTCCGAGGTGTACCACCGGCTCAAGTCGGTGCTGAAGCAGCGCGGCCTGTCCACCGGCCTGGGCGACGAGGGCGGCTTCGCGCCGAACCTGGAATCCAACCGCGCCGCCCTGGACCTCATCGTCGAGGCCATCAAGGAGGCCGGCTTCGTCCCCGGCCGCGACATCGCGCTCGCGCTGGACGTCGCCGCGTCCGAGTTCTACAAGGACGGCCTGTACCAGTTCGAGGGCAAGGACCGCTCGGCCGCCGAGATGACCGAGTACTACGAGGAGCTGGTCGCGGCCTACCCGCTGGTCTCCATCGAGGACCCGCTGTTCGAGGACGACTGGGCCGGCTGGAAGGTCATCACCAGCAAGCTGGGCGACAAGGTGCAGCTGGTCGGCGACGACCTGTTCGTCACCAACCCGACCCGCCTGGCCCGCGGCATCAAGGAGGGCATCGCCAACTCCCTGCTGGTCAAGGTCAACCAGATCGGTTCGCTGACCGAGACCCTGGACGCGGTCGAGCTGGCCCAGCGCAACGGCTTCCGCTGCATGATGTCGCACCGCTCCGGCGAGACCGAGGACGTCACCATCGCCGACCTCGCCGTCGCCACCAACTGCGGCCAGATCAAGGCCGGCGCCCCGGCCCGGACCGACCGCGTCGCCAAGTACAACCAGCTGCTGCGCATCGAGGAGATCCTCGACGACGCCGCCGAGTACGCCGGCCGCGGCGCCTTCCCGCGCTTCACGCCGTCCGCCTGACCGGTAGCCCGCAGTTCCCGTGCCCCGCCGTCCGCACCCTCTAGGGTGGACGGCGGGGCACGGGCGTCGATCGGGAGGGTGAACGGGTGAGCGGCAGGGAAGGCGGCGGCAGGGCGGCGACCGGCCGCAGGCCGCGGATCACCGGGCGCGCCGCCGTGCTCGCGCTGGTGTTCTGCTCGCTGGTCGCGGTGCTGGCCTACCCGACCCGTCAGTTCATCGCCCAGCGCGCGCAGATCGCCCAGCAGCAGGCCGCGGCCCGGCAGGCGCAGGCGCAGGTGGAGGTCCTGCGCCGGGAGAAGGCCCGCTGGCAGGACCCGGCCTACGTCGAGGCGCAGGCCCGCGAGCGGCTGCACTACGGCTTCCCCGGCGAGACGCCGTTCTCGGCCGTCGACCCGGATCCGGGCGCCGCGGCCGGACCGTCGGCGGGCGTCGCCCCCCAGCCGGGCGCGGTGACCCAGCCCTGGTACGACAACATGTTCGAGTCGCTGAACCGGGCCGACTCGGCCCAGCACTGACGGCCCGAAGCCACCGAAGCCCCGAAGTCCCCGAAGTCCCCGAACCTCCGAAGCTCCGAAGCTCTTGAAGAAGGCAACGCACTCATGACCCAGACCCCCGCCAGCCCAGGCGTGTCCGACCAGGACGTCGCCGCGATCGCGGCCCAGCTCGGCCGGGTGCCGCGTGGGCTCCGCGCGGTCGCCCACCGCTGCCCCTGCGGCCTGCCGGACGTCGTGGAGACGGCGCCGCGGCTGGAGGACGGCTCGCCGTTCCCGACGCTGTACTACCTGACCTGCCCGCGCGCGGCCTCGGCCATCGGCACGCTGGAGGCCGACGGGCTGATGAAGGAGCAGACCGCCCGCCTCGCCGAGGATCCGGAGCTGGCGGCCGGCTACCGCCGCGCCCACGAGGACTACATCGCCAGGCGCGACGCGATCGAGGTGCTGGAGGGCTTCCCCAGCGCCGGCGGCATGCCGGACCGGGTGAAGTGCCTGCACGTCCTGGTGGGGCACTCGCTGGCGGCCGGGCCCGGGGTGAACCCGCTGGGCGACGAGGCGCTGGAGAAGCTGCCGGAGTGGTGGCGCAAGGGCCCCTGCGTCTGCGCCGGGACCGCCGGGGAAGCCGCGGACGGGGCGGCCGGGACCGCCGAGGGGGAGCAGCAGTGACCTCCCAGCGCGTGGCCGCGGTCGACTGCGGCACCAACTCCATCCGGCTGCTGGTCGCCGACCTCGACCCGGAGACCGGGGAGCTGCGCGACCTGGACCGCCGGATGACCATCGTCCGCCTGGGCCAGGGCGTGGACCGGACCGGGCGGCTGGCGCCGGAGGCGCTGGAGCGGACCTTCGCGGCCTGCCGCGAGTACGCCGCGGTGATCGCCGGGCACGGCGCCGAGCGGCTGCGGTTCGTCGCCACCAGCGCCTCCCGGGATGCCGAGAACCGGGACGAGTTCACCGCCGGGGTCCGCGACATCCTGGGCGTGGAGCCGGAGGTGATCACCGGGGACGAGGAGGCCGAGCTGTCCTTCGCCGGGGCCACCCGGGAGCTCCAGGGCTCGGCCGACCTGGTCCCGCCCTACCTGGTGTTCGACCTGGGCGGCGGCTCCACCGAGTTCGTGCTGGGCACGGACTGGGTGCAGGCTGCCCGCTCGGTGGACATCGGCTGCGTCCGGATGACCGAGCGTCACGGCGGGGACGTCGACGCCATGCGGGCCGACATCGCCCGGGCGCTGGACCTGGCGGCCCGGACGGTGCCGCTGACCGGCGCGGCCACCCTGGTCGGGCTGGCCGGCACGGTGACCACGGTGGCCGGCATCGCGCTGGAGCTGTCCGCGTACGACTCGGCCGCGATCCACCACTCCCGCATCCCGCTGGAGCGGGTCCGGGAGGTGACCCGGATGCTGCTGGCGGCCTCGCCCGAGGAGCGCGCGGCGATCCCGGTGATGCACCCCGGACGGGTGGACGTGATCGGCGCCGGGGCGCTGGTGCTGCTGGCCGTGATGGAGCGCACCGGGGCCCGTGAGCTGGTCGTCAGTGAGCATGACATCCTCGACGGCATCGCCTGGAGCGTCGCCGCGCGGGCCTCCTGAGAAAAGTTCGTGAATTTCTTCACATGAGAATGCCCGTGCCGATGTAGCCCAACCGGTCGGTACGTCCGAATTGTGGGACTCAAGGGTGCTGACCGGTCCGGGGGCCTGGATCCAAGGCAGGGGCGCACAGTTGTGCGCACAATCGCAATACCGGCGGCGAGCTGCGGTTTCTCCTGCCGGGCCGCCCGGGGCCCGGCGGCAGGCCGGTGGGGGTGGGGTGCGGGGCGCGTAGTGTAGCAGGGGGTGTCCAGAGGTATGTGACCAGGCCCACAATCAGCGCTCCGAGGGGTGCTGGATACTTTCGGATATGAGCACCACGGAGCGTCCTCGCATTCTCATCGTCGGCGGTGGATACGTCGGCATGTATGCCGCGATGCGCATCCTCAAGAAGATGCGCTACGGGGAGGCGACCGTCACGGTCGTCGACCCGCGGTCCTACATGACGTATCTGCCCTTCCTTCCCGAGGCGGCGGCCGGCAGTGTCGCGCCTCGCAACCTCGTCGCACCCCTGCGCAGCACCCTGAAGGGCGCGGAGGTGTTGACGGGCCACGTCACCTCCGTTGACCAGGTGCGCAAGGTGGCGACCATCGCCCCGGCCGCGGGCGACTCGTACGAGCTGCCCTTCGACTACCTGGTCGTGGCGCTGGGCTCGGTCTCCCGCACCTTCCCGATCCCCGGTCTGGCCGAGCACGGCATCGGCATCAAGTCGGTCGAGGAGGCCATCAGCCTCCGCAACCACGTGATCGCCCAGCTGGACAAGGCCGACTCCACCACCGACGAGAAGGTGCGCAAGCAGGCGCTCACCTTCGTCTGCATCGGCGGCGGCTTCGCGGGCATCGAGACCATCGCGGAGCTGGAGGACATGGCGCGCGACGCCGCGAAGATCTACCACAACGTGAAGCGCGAGGACATGCGCTTCATCGTGGTGGAGGCGGCCAACCGCATCCTCCCCGAGATGGGCCCGGACCTCGGTCTGTGGACCAAGGAGAAGCTCGAAGAGCGCGGCATCGAGATCTACATCGAGACCTCGATGGACTCCTGCGTCGACAAGCACGTCGTCCTGAAGAACGGCGTCGAGGTGGACGCCTCCACCATCATCTGGACCGCGGGCGTCAAGCCCAACCCGGCGCTGGCCGACTTCGGCCTGCCGCTCGGCCCGCGCGGCCACGTCGACGCCGGCCCGACCCTGCAGGTCACCGGCTTCGACAACGTCTGGGCCGCGGGCGACAACGCCCAGGTGCCGGACCTGGCCGTCGGCGAGGGTGCCTGGTGCCCGCCCAACGCCCAGCACGCCGTCCGCCAGGCGCTGGTGCTCGGCGACAACGTGGTCTCCGGCATGCGGGGCTTCCCGCAGAAGGAGTACAAGCACGCCAACCTGGGTGCGGTGGCCGGTCTCGGGCTGCACAAGGGCGTGGCGATCCTCTTCGGCAAGTACAAGCTGAAGGGCCGTCCGGCCTGGTGGTTCCACCGCCTGTACCACGGCAGCCGGGTGCCGACCATGAACCGCAAGATCCGGGTCTTCGCCGACTGGACGCTGGCGATGTTCCTGAAGCGCGAGACCGTCTCCCTGGTGGAGATGGAGCGTCCCCGCGAGACCTTCGTCGAGGCGGCGGCCCCCGCCCCGAAGCCGGTCGCCCAGGCCAAGGCGCCCTCCGAGAAGGTCCCCGCCTGACCGTCCCCCATGCCCGGCAGCGTCGCCGGACCACACCCGTGGTGCTCATACCGGCACCGCTGCCGTAAGTGCCCCGGCCCAGATCGATCTGGGCCGGGGCACTGGCGTTCCCGGGGCGGACTCCCGGGGTCCGCGCTGACCGCCCGCCGGGTCAGTCGGCCGTAATGCTCTGCAGGACGTCCAGCCGGACCGCCGCCCAGGCCAGGAAGCTGCCGACGGCGATCCCCAGCACCGCGCCGAACGCCGCGATCACCACCGACTCCAGCGGACCATCCGCTTGACGCCGCGCCGTCCAGGCCGATCGCCCGCAGCATGCCGATCTCCCGCTTGCGCTCGAACACCGACATGGCCAGGGTGTTGACCACGCCCAGGAGGCTGCGTCGGTGCGCAGGGAGGTGGTCACGTGGACTGCAGGGAGGCGGAGGGGGAGGTCGCGGCCGGACGCCGCGCGCTCCCTCATCCTTGCGGCGCGATCACGCCGCGTAGTCGACCCGGCGGACGGTCGGGCCTCCTCCCTTGCGGCGAACGGCGCGTGGCCACCGGTCCTTCACAGGGATGAGCCGACCCTGACCGGCTCCCGGGGTACGTCCCCCGATCGTCAGTACCCGCTCCGCAGCGGTGCTCGACTTGCCAAACTGAGCCGACGATGCGTCAGAGTGCTGTGAAATGAGACAACTTCCCCACGGGTACGGGAGTATCGGGGGTGGTGGGCGGCTAGGCTCAGGGTGCGGACAGGCCCGGATGGTGGAATGCAGACACGGCGAGCTTAAACCTCGCTGGCCGCCAGGCCGTGCCGGTTCAAATCCGGCTCCGGGCACACGTGTTGCTACGAAGGTGGCATGGGCAGGTCATCCCGGTGACCTGCCGCTGCCCGGCAGTGGCACGTGGACGGCGGGCGCGGACGCGCCGCGGGGCCCCGGACCGGGCCCTGAACGGACCCTGACCGGAGCCCCGAGCAGGCCGGGGGCGAGCCCCGCTCCTGCGAACGGCCTTGCGGCCTCGTGCGGCCGTGGCGGTACGGCGGCTAGTCCTGCGACATGCGGGCGGCGGCCCGGCGGAGGTCGTGCTCGTGGACGATGGCCTTGGCGTAGCCGTACGAGATCCCGTAGGTCCCGCGCAGCCAGTCGATCTTCTCCTCGCAGCGGTGCAGGCTCGGGCCCTCGTCCACGGCCTGGAGCCAGGCGCTGAGTTCGCGCCCGGTCACCGCGGGGATGCGGGACAGCAGGTTCTGGTGGGTCTCGGCGGAGTACATGAGGGACACTGGGCGCCTCCAGGGGGTGGTTCTGCCGGAGGGGGCCGGGCGCGGGGCGGGGGAACAGCCGCCTGCCACCGGTCCCCTTGGACCGACTGTGCCGCAGTCGTCGGGCTGTGGCAACTGTCCGGGTAGCCACTTCCGTACCCGGGTCGGGTCCGCTTCATCCCTGGTGTCCGGATACGCTCGGCAGATGCCCGATCCCTCGCCCTTCCTTGCCGCAGCCGAGCGTCTCGCGGACCGTTTCCGCTCGATGCCGGAGAGCAGCCTCACCCGGCTCGCGCCGGTCGGCCTGGACCTCGCGCGGCGGCTGGCCGTCGCCGCCCAGCGGCTGGAGGGGCTGCCGGTGCGGGAGATGCCCGAGGCCGGGGTGTTCGTGGTGGGCGACCAGATCGCCCTGGCCGCACACGACCTGGCCGCCGCCGCGACCGCCCGCCCGGACGGCGACGGGGACGGCGGCGACGGCGCTGAGGACAGCGGGGGCGGCGAAGGCTCCGAGGCCGCGCGGGTGCTGGCGGAGGCGCTGGAGCTGGTGGCCGGGACCGCTCAGAGGCTGGCGACCACGCGGTCCGCGAGGATGTAGACGGTCTCGTCGTCGCCGAGGCCGAAGGTGAGCGCGTGGCCGCCCGGCAGCCGGGAGGAGCCCAGCAGGGTCACCTCGGCGCCCTCGGTGATCGCCTCGATGATCCGCCCGCCGGCCGCCCGGTCGCCGGGGGCGATGCACAGCGTGGTCTCGTCCTCGAACACGTAGACGTCCAGGGTGCCCATCGGGCCGGGGCGGACGTCCCGCAGCACGATGCCGACGTCCACCAGCTCCAGCAGCCGCAGATCGGTCCACTCCGGGGTGGCCACCGGCTGCGGCACGAAGCCGGGCACGGAGGGGTGGTGCGGGCGGCTCGGGCGCGGGATCGCGGTGGAGCCGGTCGCGGTCGGGGCGCTGCCGCCGCCGGTGCTGCTGCCGCTGCTGCCGCCGGTCGAGCCGCCGCCGGCCCCGGCCGTGCCGCCGTGGCCGCCGCGGGCCGGGTCGGTCTCGGAGATCAGGTCCTCCAGGGCGCTGCGCAGCGCGTCGGCGAACTCCGGGTCCATGGTGCCCTCGTCGTCGACGTAGCCGCGCGGGGCCGGCAGCAGCACCAGGTCGGCGCCCTCCAGCAGGCCCTCCAGACCGGCCTCGTCCTCCGGGGAGACGGCGTCCTCGGCGGCCCGGGCCTCCTGCTCGGCCCAGAACGCCCGCGCCTCGGCCATCTCCCGCTCCCGGTCCTCCGCCAGCGCGGTGGCGACGGCGTCGCGCACGGACGCGTCGAAACCACGGGTCAACGACCGGATCATGCGGACGGCGGTGAGCGCGCCGATCGCGGTCGCGGCGGCGAGGACGAACAGCAGTGAAGCGAGGACGACGAGGAGGACTGTCACGGGGCACCCCTAGCGAAGGGTCGAACTGCGGTCAGTCCCAACAGTGCCGCAGCCGGGCAGGGAGCGGGAGTGCCGAAGATGAGAGTCGTATGTGACGTACGACATTTCCGGAAATAGCTGACCGGAAAAATTCGACGCAGGGTGAGAGATTGATTACCCGGGGTCGATAAAAGGTACCGGAAGCCTAAAGAAAGAGGTTCGGGCCACGTGAGAAACGTGACCCGAACTTTACCCCCGTGCCGCTAGCCCAAACGTGTCACGGCTGCCTCTTTCGGCGCACCGGGACGGGCCGCCGGGCTCAGCTGAGCCGCTCGATGACCATGGCCATGCCCTGGCCGCCGCCGACGCACATGGTCTCCAGGCCGAACTGCTTGTCGTGCCACTGGAGCGAGTTGATCAGCGTGGTGGTGATCCGCGCGCCGGTCATGCCGAAGGGGTGGCCGACGGCGATACCGCCGCCGTTGACGTTCAGCCGGTCCAGGTCGATGCCCAGGTCCCGGTACGAGGGGATGACCTGCGCGGCGAACGCCTCGTTGATCTCGACCAGGTCGATGTCGCCGATGGACAGGCCCGCGCGGCGCAGCGCCTGCTTGGACGCCTCGACCGGCCCGTAGCCCATGATCTCCGGGGAGAGCCCGGACACGCCGGTGGAGACGATCCGCGCCAGCGGCGTCAGGCCCAGCTCCCGGGCCTTGGTGTCGGACATGACCACCAGCGCGGCGGCGCCGTCGTTCAGCGGGCAGCAGTTGCCCGCGTTGACGCTGCCGTCCGGGCGGAAGACCGGCTTGAGGCCGGAGACGGCCTCCAGGGTCACCCCGGCGCGCGGGCCGTCGTCCTTGCTGACGACGGTGCCGTCGGGGGTGGTCACCGGGGTGATCTCGCGGGCCCAGAAGCCGTCCGCGATGGCCTTCTCGGCGAGGTTCTGCGAGCGCACGCCGAACTCGTCCTGCTCCTGGCGGCTGATGCCCTTGAGCTTGGCCAGGTTCTCCGCGGTCTGGCCCATGGCGATGTAGACGTCCGGCACCAGCCCGCTCTGGCGCGGGTCCTCCCAGACCGGGGCGCCGGTCAGCGCCGCGGTGGCGGCGGTGCGCTCCTCGGCCGCGGCGAACAGCGGGTTCTTGGTGTCCGGCAGGCCGTCCGAGGAGCCCTTGACGCTGCGGGAGACGGTCTCCACGCCGGCCGAGATGAAGACGTCGCCCTCGCCCGCCTTGATCGCGTGCAGTGCCATCCGCGTGGTCTGCAGCGAGGAGGAGCAGTAGCGGGTGACGGTACAGCCCGGCAGGTGGTCCATGCCCAGCTGAACGGCGACGACCCGGCCCAGGTTGTAGCCCTGCTCGCCGCCGGGCAGGCCGCAGCCCAGCATCAGGTCGTCGATGTCGCGCGGGTCCAGCTCGGGGACCTTGGCCAGTGCCGCCTGGACGATGTGCGCGGTCAGGTCGTCCGGACGCACGTCCTTCAGCGACCCCTTGAACGCCCGGCCGATCGGCGAGCGGGCGGCACTGACGATGACGGCTTCGGGCATGAGGACTCCAGGTTCCAGGCGGGCGGGCGGACTTCCGGCCCAAATTACCCCTCGGTAGCTGCGGCGTCAGCGTCGGTGCTGTGTGAATTCCCCGACGTTGCCCCGGCCGCCCCGGTCGGCAGGGTGCGCCTGCGCCGGTTCTTCAGCAGTGCCCAGCGTCCGCGCGGCCCGGAGTCGGCGCCCAGCACCTCCGCCCCGGCCACCTCGGTGCCGCCGCGGCCGGCCGCCTGCGCGGCGGCCTGGGTCACCGGCAGCAGGCCCTCGCCGCGGAACGCGTCCGGGCGCTCCTCCTCCGGCCAGACGCCCAGCGCCGCGCACATCGACGGCAGCAGCGCCATGGCGGCGGTCTGGTAGCCCTGCGCGGAGGGGTGGTAGCGGTCCGCGGCGAACATCTCCGGCCGGTGGTCGAACTCCGGGCCCAGCAGCGCCCCCAGCGAGACGCTGCGGCCGCCGGACTCCACCACGGCGATGGTCTGCGCCGCCGCCAGCTGCCGGCTGGCCCGCCGGGCGACGGTCCGCAGCGGCGGCCGCACCGGCTGGATGGTGCCCAGGTCGGGGCAGGTGCCGACGATCACCTCGGCCCCGGCGGCGCGCAGCCGCCGTACCGTGTCGCCGAGCATCCGCACCGCGTCCGCCAGCTTGGTGCGCTTGGTGACGTCGTTGGCGCCGATCATGATCAGGGCGATGTCCAGCTCCGGCTCGGCCTCCAGGGCCTGCAGCAGCTGGCGTTCCAGGTCGTCCGAGGCGGCCCCGTTCACCGCCGCCACGGTCAGCCGGACCGGGCGCTCGGCCATCGCCGCGATGCCCCCGGCCAGCAGCGCGCCGGGGGTGTCCCGGCCGCGGTCGACGCCGAAGCCGGCCGCGGTGGAGTCGCCGAGCACCGCCATCCGCACCGGCGGCTCCTCGCCGCCGTCGAACTCGCGCCCGTACAGGCCGTCGGCGCGCGGGGGCTCGCCGTGCAGGGTGTTCAGCTGGATCTCGGCCAGCTTGGCCTCGGTCAGCAGCAGCCCGGCGAAGCCCACCCCGAGCAGTCCGATCCCGCCGCCGCCGTAGGCCGCCGCAGCGGCGATACGTCGTGCCACCCGTTCCCGCGACATGAGCGACCCCATTCTCCCGTCGCCTGCGGTCCCCCTCCCCGGCGGTGGCGCTGTCCGCTCCGGGGGCTCTGCGCTGCGACGCTGTCGTTACCGAGTCGTACCTACCCAGGGAGTCTGCCCCATTACGCTGATCCCCACGGAGGCGACAAACCGTGCGCCCCGTAGATTTCCGGCTAACCGCGGAGGAGACCCCGTGCGGTATCACGATTCGATCATCGACCTGGTCGGCAACACCCCTCTGGTACGACTCAACAAGGTCACCGAGGGAATCAGTGCCACCGTCCTGGCCAAGGTCGAGTACTTCAATCCCGGCGGGTCGGTGAAGGACCGCATCGCCATGCGGATGATCGAAGCGGCAGAGGCGTCGGGGGAGCTGAAGCCCGGCGGCACGATCGTCGAGCCGACCTCGGGCAACACCGGGGTGGGGCTGGCGATCGTCGCCCAGCAGAAGGGCTACCGCTGCATCTTCGTCTGCCCCGACAAGGTGTCCACCGACAAGATCAACGTGCTGCGGGCCTACGGCGCCGAGGTCGTGGTCTGCCCGACCGCCGTCGCCCCCGAGCACCCCGACTCGTACTACAACGTCAGCGACCGGCTGGTCCGGGAGACCCCGGGCGCCTGGAAGCCCGACCAGTACTCCAACCCGAACAACCCGGCCAGCCACTACGGCTCCACCGGGCCCGAGCTGTGGGAGCAGACGGACGGCCGGATCACCCACTTCGTGGCGGGCGTCGGCACCGGCGGCACCATCTCCGGCACCGGCCGCTACCTGAAGGACGCCTCGCAGGGCCGGGTGCAGGTCATCGGCGCCGACCCGGAGGGCTCCGTCTACTCCGGCGGCACCGGCCGCCCCTACCTGGTCGAGGGCGTCGGCGAGGACTTCTGGCCGACCGCCTACGACCGCGAGGTGGCCGACGAGATCGTCCCGGTCTCCGACAAGGACTCCTTCCAGATGACCCGCCGCCTGGCCAAGGAGGAGGGCCTGCTGGTCGGCGGCTCCTGCGGGATGGCCGTGGTCGCCGCGCTGCGGGTGGCCGAGCGGCTCGGCCCGGACGACGTGGTCGTGGTGCTGCTGCCGGACTCCGGCCGCGGCTACCTCTCCAAGATCTTCAACGACGACTGGATGCAGGACTACGGCTTCCTGGACGAGGGCGGCCCGGAGTCGGTCGCCGGGGACGTCCTGGCCCGCAAGGACGCCCTGGAGCACGAGGGCATCCCGCAGTTCGTCCACATGCACCCCAGCGAGTCGGTCGGCGAGGCGGTGCAGATCCTGCGCGAGTACGGCGTCTCGCAGCTGCCCGTGGTCTCGCCCGGCGCGGGCCACCCGGACGTCATGGCCGGTGAGGTCATCGGTTCCATCGTCGAGCGCGACCTGCTGGACGGCCTGTTCGCCAAGCGCTTCGAGCTCGGCGACCCGATCGAGGGCCACATGTCGGCGCCGCTGCCCGTCGTCGGCTCCGGCGAGTCCATCACCCGGCTGATGGCCGTCCTGGAGCGCGCCGACGCCGCCGTGGTGCTGGTCGACGGCAAGCCCCAGGGCATCGTGACCAGGCAGGACCTGCTGGCCTTCATGGCGCAGCACGGCGTGCACTGAGCCCGGCGGCGGTCGGCCGCGTGTGCCCGGAGTTCACAGACGGGCCGGTCATCGGTACGTCCACGACATGCACCGGCAGCACGCGGTTAACAACCGACCGTCATTGTGGTGTCAACGGCAAGAAGCCGAGCTTGGTGACAGCGGCGGACCGGAGCGGCTCCCGGACACCGCAGTCACCAACAGGACGCGTCGGACGGCCCTGACCCGGCCGGCCGCGTCCGCCCGCGGGGACCGCCGTCGTCCCGCCCCTGGGCCCCTGGCCCGGGGTGCGGCGGCCCCGTGGCACCAGGCTCCGCGTTCCCGGGTGGGGGAACATGGCGGAGACATCAGGGCCGGTCCTTCGCGGACCGGCCCTGCTGGTGTGTGTGGGGGCTGAGGCGCTGCGGCTGTGAAGCCCGCGCCGGGTACGCGCCGGGTGCGTCCGTCAGGAGGCGAAGCGGCGGGCGGCGCAGACCAGGCCCACGCCGACGATCAGCGAGCCCAGGCCGCTGACCGCGTACGGGACGGTGTCCACGCCGGTGTCGGCCAGCGACAGGCCGCTGCCGCTGCCGCCGCTGACGGTACCCGGAACGGTCCGTGCGCTCTGCGCGGCCGGGGCGGCCGCGGCGGAGGCCGGGCGCAGGTCGTGCCGCTCCGCCGTGCTGGTCGCGGCGGAGGCCATCGGCCCGAGCGTCAGGGCGATGACGGTGCCGATTCCGGCGGCGACAGCGGTGGTGGTGAGCGGACGGCGCGTGCCCAAAGGGGGCTCCCGGGAGGAAACTCGGTAGCGGTGTGGTTCCGCACGATGCTAATGAGCTTCGGCTGCGTTGGATAGGGTCGATCCATGACTAGTGAGACCAGCGAGCCGCGCTACATCCGGCTGCAGATCGAACTCATCGCCGAGATCGTCGATGAGAAGGCCCTGGCGGCAGCGGCCCTGGAGCAGGTGCGTGACGACGCGTTCCTCGAGGACGAGGAGCGGGCGGAGGCGATCGCGGCCATCGAGATCGACCCGGCCGGGTCCATCGCCCACTTCGTCGACCCGGTGGCGATGCTGTCGGGCATCCCCGGCGTCGACCTCGCCGAGGCCACCTGGGAGTCGCAGCCCGTGGACTACGACCCCGAGAACGAGGACTGGGACCTCTACGACGGAGAGGGCGAGCCGCAGCAGGACTGACCCATCGGCAGGACTCCCGCAGCACGACCGGCGCAGCAGGACTGACGCCCGCACAGGTTCAGGGGCGGTCCCGGCCATCGGGGCCGCCCTTCGCCGTCCCCGCCCGCCGGGGCCTGGTCGCGGCCGGTTTGCGGCCACCCGCCCCCTCCGGGTTAGCGTAACGAGGCAGAACGGGGCAGATTCAGGCAAAAATGTAACTGCCGGGCATGGATCAGCTGTGGGCACGGTTCGTCCGAGGGAGCGTTGAAGTGGTGGCTGAACAGCAGCAGAACGACGCCGACCCCGCGCCTTCCGCCGGGGGCGCCCCCGGGCGGCGCGCGGTGGTGGCCGGGATGGTGGCCGCACCGGTCGCCCTGGTGGCGGGGTGCAGCGGGGGATCGTCGCACCCCTCCGGGCCCCGGACGTCCGCGGCCGTCGTCACCGTCACCCCGGGCGCGGGCGAGCTGCAGGCCGACTTCACCCAGCCGGTCCGGGTCGCCGTCACCGGCGGGACGCTCACCTCGGTGACCGTCACCGACGGGGCCGGGCACCCGGTCGCCGGGCGGCTCGCCCCCGGCGGCACCGGCTGGACCAGCACCACCAGGCTCAGCTCCGGCACCGCCTACAAGGTCTCGGCGGTCGCCACCGACGCCGCCAAGGTCCGGGCGGTCAAGGAGGTCGCCTTCACCACCGCCAAGCCCGCCAAGACCTTCCTCGGCACCTACACCCCCGACAGCGGCACCACCGTGGGCGTCGGCATGCCGGTCTCGCTCACCTTCGACCAGCCGATCACCGATCAGGCGGCGGTGCAGAAGGCCATCACCGTCAGCTCCACGCCGCCGGTCGAGATCGTCGGCCACTGGTTCGGCGCCAACCGGCTCGACTTCCGCCCGCAGGAGTACTGGGCGCCCGGCACCCGGGTCACGGTCAGCCTGCGGCTGAAGGACGTCGAGGGCGCGAGGGGCGTTTTCGGCACCCAGTCCAAGGACGTCGCCTTCACTATCGGCCGCAGCCAGACCAGCGTCGCCGACCTCGCCGCCCACCGGCTCACCGTCACCCGCGACGGCGCGGTCACGCAGAGCTGGCCGATCTCCGGCGGCAGCCCGCTGCACACCACCTGGTCCGGCAAGATGGTGATCTCGGAGAAGCTGCTGCAGACCCGGATGAACTCCGAGACCGTCAACCTCGGCGGGGAGTACGACATCGCGGACGTCCCGCACGCCCAGCGGCTCACCACCTCCGGCACCTTCGTCCACGGCAACTACTGGTCCGGCGAGGACGTCTTCGGCAGCGAGAACACCAGCCACGGCTGCGTCGGCATGCACGACGCCCAGGGCGCGGACGACCCGGACACCCCGGCCGCGCAGTTCTACAACACCTCCATCACCGGCGACGTGGTCGAAGTGGTCAACTCCGGCGACCAGACCGTCAGCCCGTCGAACGGGCTCAACGGCTGGAACATGGACTGGGCCAGCTGGAAGGCCGGCAGCGCGGTGTGACGCCTACTGGTCGGGCAGGTTCAGGTTGATCCGCACCATGGCCAGGTCCGTGGCCAGCGTGGGCGAGTCCAGGGCGGCGGCCTGCGAGGTCCACTGGTCCTGCGAGGACGCCTGCGCCAGCCGGTCCGCCTGCGCGGCTTGGGCCAGGTCGTCCTTGGCCAGGTTCGCCGCCTCCCGGTCCACGAAGACCCCGCCGAAGTTCTGGCCGGCCAGCGCCCGCGCCTCGGTCCGGTCCGCCTGGGCGAGCTGCGTGGCCAGCGGCAGCGTCGTCCGCCACTGGCTGGGGATGGCGTCCACGACCTCGCGCCGCAGCACCGTCGTCTGCCGGGTGGTCCTCAGGTACGAGGTCTGCAGCATGGTGTACGAGCCGGGCTTCTGCATCAGATCCCCGGTGAGCTGCAGCAGCTTGTAGGGGGCGATGAGCGTGCAGGTGCCCTGCGGGATGCCGTTCTGCCAGTCCGACTGGTCCGGGTAGTAGTAGTACAGGGCGGCGGTCCCGTTGAGCCCGGTCGGGTCGGTGAACTGCCGCCCCATCGCCGCGATGCACGCCTCCCGGGTCTGCTCCCGGTCCGCGTCCAGCCCGGTGTAGGGGCCTTCGACGGGCACCTGCGCGAACGCCTGCCGGTCGTGCGGCCGGGAGCAGGGGACCACGGTCACGTACCCGTCGAAGCCCTTGGCGGGCAGGTCGAAGCAGTCCCCGGCACTGAGCGAACCCAGCGGCTGCTGGCCGTTGCCGCCGACGCTGATCGGCCCGGACGCGGTGGTGGCGTGGACACTGGCGTACGCCAGGCCGAGCAGGATCGCGCCGACGCCGAGCACGGCCCACAGCCCGGACAGCACCAGCCCGGCGATGGCCAGCCCCTTGCCGCGCTGCCGGGTGCGGCCGATCCGCACCAGCGCGACGATGCCCAGCACCACGCTCACCGGGACGACGCCCAGCAACCCGAGCACGAACGCGGCGATCGCCTGCCCGTTGGTCGGGCTGACGGGCGGCGGCGGGAAGCCCGGCTGCGCCCACCCGTACCCGGGCGGCGGCGCCCACGGCCCGCCCTGCGGCCCGGGCCCCGGATACGGGCCCGGATACGGGCCGGGGTACGGCGGTGCGGCGTACGGGCCCGGGGGCGGACCCGGCTGCGGGCCCTGGTAAGGACCGGCGTACGGGCTCGGCTGCACGCCCGGCTGCGGCGGGGCCCACGGGTCGCGGACAGCCGCCTCGGGAGCCGCCGGGGCCTCGGGAGTCCTGCCCAGCTCGACCTCCCCCGCGTCCGCTGCCTCCGGCGCTTCCGGCGCTTCCGGTGCTTGTGGGGATGTTGCTGAGTCAGGTGATTCCGGTGACGGCGGCGGTGTGCCCATGTGGTGTCCCTCCCGATAAGCCGCGAGATTATCGGATCGTCACAGGAGCGATGGCCCCGGGGATGAGCGGGGACGAGCGGGGGACGATGCCATGGCCCCGTCCCGATCCGGGCGCGACAATGGCGCCCATGGGCCAGACATATGAACTCATCAACGACCGGCTGCGTTCGTTCATCGAGGATCAGCCCGTCTTCTTCGTCGCCACGGCGCCGCTCTCCCCGGACGGCCGGGTCAACCTCTCGCCGAAGGGCCGCTCCGGCTCGCTCGTCGTCCTGGACGAACTCACGCTCGCCTACCTGGACTTCGGCGGCAGCCATGCCGAGACCGTCGCCCACCTGCGCGAGAACGGCCGCATCACGCTGATGTGGTGCGCCTTCAGCGGCCCGCCGAAGATCCTGCGGGTGCACGGCCACGGCGAGCCCGTCTTCCGCGACGATCCCCGCTTCGCCGACCTGGTCGCCCGCTTCGGCGACGCCGACGGGCCGGGGCTGCGCGCCGTCGTCCTGGTCCGCGCCGAGCAGGTCAGCGACAGCTGCGGCTACGCCGTCCCGCTGATGGACTACCAGCAGGAGCGCGACACCCACCACCAGTTCCTCGCCCGCAAGACCGACGAGGAGTTCGCCGCGTACTGCGCCGGCAAGCCGTTCAACCCGGTCAGCATCGACGGCCTGCCCGCCGTCCCGCTGCCGCTGCCGTCCCGCCCGTGAGACCGTCCCGTCCGTGAACCGCCCCTGGACGTACCCGAAGCAAAGGCCGACAATCACCACCATGACGACGCCAGAGCCCCTCACCGACGTTGCGCGGCTGTCCGACGCGGAACGGGACCAGGCGATCGAGCTGCTGCGCGACCACTCCGTCCAGGGGCGGCTGTCGCACGAGACCTTCCTGCGCCGGATCGACCTGGTGCTGCACGCGCGGGGCCGGTCCGAGCTCGACGCCGTCACCGCCGACCTGCCCGAACGCAGCGGCCTCGCCCGGCTGCTGGTCGGCTCGGTCCGGGCGCTCTCCAGCCTCGGACTGCGGCTGCAGAACGCCTGGCAGCACCCGCGCCTGCCGTCCATCACGCTCCCGGCCACGGACTCCGCGCCGCTGCGCATAGGCCGCCTGGAGGGCTGCGACCTGCGGCTCAGCCACACGTCCGTCTCCCGCGTGCACGCCGAGCTGCTCCGCGAGCCCGGCGACCGCTGGCTGCTGCGCGACCTGGGCTCCACCAACGGCACCCAGGTGAACGGCTCCCGCATCATCGGCACGGTCGCCGTCCGCCCCGGCGACCGGGTCGCCTTCGGCGGTGCGGTCTACCGCCTCGCCGCCCGCTGACAGCCGGTCAGGGGCACGGCCGGACTACGGGGTCAGGGCTTGCGGGCGACCACGCCGTAGATCGGCAGCCGGGCGTCCTCCGGGGTGGTCGGCGCCTGCGGGTGCCACAGCGGGGCGGTGACGATGCCCGGCGGCAACGGCTCCAGGCCGTCCAGGAACCGGCTCACCTCGGCGCGGCTCCGACCGGTCACCGGGGCGCTGGACTTGGCGTAGGCGGCGACCGCCCGCTCCCCGGCGTCCTGGTCGATGAAGTCGCCGGTGCCGTGGGTCAGCACCAGGTGGCTGCCGGGCGCGAGGGCGTCCAGGAGTTCGGCGACGATCGCGTATGGCTCGTCGCTGTCGGGCACGAAGTGCAGGATGCCGACCAGCAGCAGCGCGACCGGGCGGCCGAAGTCCAGCAGCGCGCGGACGTCCGGGGCGGCCAGGATCGCTCCGGGCTCGCGCAGGTCCGCCTGCAGCACCCGGGTCTCGCCATGGCCGGGCCCGGCCATCAGCGCCCGCGCATGGGCCAGCACCACCGGATCGTTGTCCACGTACATCACCCGGGCGCGCGGGTCGACGCTCTGCGCGATCTCATGGGTGTTGCCCGCCGAGGGAATCCCGGTGCCGATGTCCAGGAACTGGTCCACGCCCTCGGACGCCAGGTACCGCACCGCCCGCTGCAGGAAGGCCCGATTGGCCCGGGCGGCCCGGCGCATCGCCGGATCGGCCGCCACCAGCCGTTCGCCCGCCGCACGGTCGGACGGAAAATGGTCCTTTCCGCCGAGCAGCCAGTCGTATATACGCGCCGGGTGCGGAATCTCCGGCCGCAGCTCGGTGGGGGCCTGGAAGTCCTTCGAGGCTCGGTTCAGCCAGTCCTCTGCCTGGGACACTCCGGGCACCTCCACAGCTCCACGACCGCGACCGCACGAAGCCTAGCCCGTCCCCCGCAACCCCGACCGCCGACCACCCAACTCCACCGCCCACCAACGGTGTTCGGGGAGCGTCAGCCGGATTCCGGCAGCGCCGCCGCGGGCGCCGCGACGCCTGCCCGGCGCGGCCCGGTCCGGGCGTCCGCCCAGGCGGTCACCCGCCGCCCCAGCCGCTGGCCGGGCAGCTCCACCAGCCGGTGCGCGGCGTAGGCGGTGGCCAGCACCAGCGCGGCGTACAGCGTGCCGTGGGCCAGCTCGTGCAGCGGCCCGGCCATCCGCAGATGCTCCCGATTCCAGGCCCACTCCATGCAGATGTACAGCGGCAGGTGCACCAGATAGACGGCGTAGCTGATCGAGCCCAGCCAGCTGAGGAACCGGGGAAAGCGCCGCCGGCGCATCAGCAGACCGAAGCCGAACAGCAGCCAGGCCCCGGCGATGGCGCCGCAGTAGCCGCTCACCCCGGTCCAGGTGGTGGTGTAGAACCGGCCGTCGTACATCGCGCCGGAGACCAGACCCGCCGTCAGCACCAGCGCGCAGCAGAGCACGGCGGTCCACCGCCTGATCTGCCCGTGCTCGGCGCGGTAGATCACGGTTCCGGCGAACATGGTCGCCAGGATCATCATCGAGTCGAAGCCGGTGATGCCGCTGTTCAGCGAGACCAGCACCAGACCGGTCAGGCCCAGCGTCAGCGCGCCCAGCCTGGCTGCCCGCCCGCCCGCCATCACGCAGGCCAGGGCGGCGGCCAGCACCAGCAGCACCACCGCCAGCACCGTCCGGGTGTCCGCCGGACCGTCGCTGAGCATCCTGGTCGGCACGGCCGCACCGGCGACCACCGCCAGCACGGCGAAGGCCAGGGAGATGGGCGCGCTGCGCCGGTGCCGGCCCAGCGCGAACAGCGCCGAGACCAGGAAGTAGAAGACCATCTCGTAGGAGAGCGTCCAGGAGACCTGCAGGCCGTTGCCGGTGCCGAGCAGCTCGGACAGCAGCACGCTGTTGCCCGCCGCGGTCTGCAGCGGATGGCTGAACCAGCCGCCGCTCACCACGCCCAGCCGTTGCGGGACCAGCAGACCGAGCGCCAGCACCGTCAGGAACACCGGGTAGATCCGGAATCCGCGCCCGATCCAGAAGGCGCGCAGATCACCCTTGCGCTCCAGAGATGCGGGCACGATATATCCGCTGACCAAGAAGAATAGATAGACGCCAAACGTTCCCGCATCGCAGATGCCGGAAGTGGCCTGGTAGAGCGCGGGCACGAGCACCGCCCCGGTGTGCCGGAACACCACGGCGAGGGCCGCGAACCCGCGCAGCGCATCCAGCCACCCCAGCCGGGCGGCGGCGCGCGGTGCGCTCACCGTGGTCGCACGAGTGCTCTTACCCACCCGCACGTCTTCTAGTTGCGCACTTACCTGAGTCACCCGAGGAGACTACTGTCCCGGCCTCTGCTGCAACAAAAGTCGCTCACGGTGACCAGATCGACGGCTGTCGATCCCGCAGTGTCGCCGAGCGCCCAGCGGTGGACGTAAGGCGCGGCTCAAGCTCTCTTACCTGCACGGGCGAGGGGCTGAGCCCCTGCCGCCACCCCTCCGCCCCCGGTCCGGTGCGCCGGGCCCACCGGCGTCCGCCCCCTGGTGTCGCTGTCCGTGACCAATGCTTGATTTGATCACGGTGCATTCCAGGGCATGGCCGACTGCGGAATCACCCGACGTCCGTGATATTCCCCACGGTGGGGATGCGCGCTGGTGCGTTGCGTCGGGCGATCCCGAGGAAAGGGAATGCCATGGACGAGGACGTCGGCCGTCCACGGATGGTTGCACGACCCGTGGCTTTCGGGTGCGCCGGACGCCATGGCACGGCGGGCGTCCCATGACGTGACGTCAGTTCCGGCCTCCGGCGGCGCTACCGCGTACGCGCCCCGGTCGGCGGCTCCCAGCCGTGCGCCAGGATGGCGAAGACGGCCTCGACGGCGGCCCGGCGGTCCGGTCGGCTGCGGGCGATGCCGGGGATGTCGAGGACGAACCGGGCGAGGGCCGCGCAGGCGAGGTCGTCGTGGTCCACGCCGAGTTCGTCGGCGAGGGCCGCGCTGAGGGCGTCGGTGTGCCGGGTCCACATGCGCTCGGCGTACGCGCGCAGCACCGGAGTGGACTCCACCAGGCTGGTGAAGCCGGCCGCCTGCGGGTGCTCCACGACCGGCAGCCAGGTGTCGAGGACGTGCCGGCGCAGGGCGTCGAGGATGCCCTGACCGGCGGGCCGCTGCCGCACCGCGGCGATCAGCTCCGACTCGCGGTCCTCGTCCTGGTCGAAGACCAGCGCCTCCTTGCCGGTGAAGTGCTTGAACACCGTGGCGGTGGAGACGTCGGCCGCGTCGGCGATGTCCCGGATGCTCACCTGGTCGTAGCCGCGCTCCAGGAAGAGCTGGAGTGCGGCGCCAGCGATCGCCTGCCGGGTGGCGGCCTTCTTGCGCTCGCGGCGGCTGACGGGGGGCACGGTCATGGCTTGAGCATATCCGACAGTCGAACCTCTCAATAAGTTGACTCGTTGCACTTTTCTACTCGGTCTGTTTTTATGGGAGTGGCAGGCGCCGAGCGGATCCGCCCGGTGCCCCCTCCTCCTCCTCCTCCTCGCCTGAGCCCCACGAAGGGAACCACCATGAACTCCCCAGCCCCCACCCGTGCCCGCATCAGCATCGTCGGAGCCGGACCCGGCGGCCTCACCTGCGCCCGGATCCTCCAGCAGCGCGGCCTCGCGGTCACCGTGTACGACCGTGAGCCGGGCCCCGACTCCCGCAACCAGGGCGGCACCCTCGACCTGCACGCCGACAACGGCCAGATCGCCCTGCGCGAGGCCGGCCTGCTCGACGCGTTCTTCGAACTGGCCCGCCCCGAAGGCCAGGAGATGCGCCAGCTGGACTCCGCCGGCACGCTGACGTTCCACAAGGTCCCCGAGCCCGACGAGCGCTTCAAGCCGGAGATCGACCGCGGCCTGCTGCGTACCCTGCTGCTGGACTCGCTGCAGCCGGGAACCGTCCACTGGGGCCGCGCCCTCGAGCGGGTCAGCGGACCCGTCGACGGGCCGCGCCACCTGCACTTCGCCGACGGCACCACCGTCGAGACCGATCTGGTCATCGGCGCCGACGGCGCCTTCTCCCGGGTGCGCCCGGCCATCTCCGCCGCCCGCCCCGCGCACACCGGGGTGAGCTTCCTGGAGGCGCGGTTCTCCGACGTCGACAAGCGGCACCCCGACATCGCCGACCTGGTCGACCAGGGCAGCGCCGCCGCGGCCGACGGCGACCGGGGCCTGTTCGCCCAGCGCAACAGCGGGAACCACATCCGCGTCTACATCATCCGGCGCGTCCCGGCCGACTGGCTCGGCAGGCGCGGCCTGACCATCGCCGACACCCAGGACATCCGTGCCGTCCTGCGGGACGAGTACGCCCACTGGTCACCGCGCCTGCGCCGGATGATCACCGACAACGAGGGCCCCTACATCGACCGCCCGATCTTCGCCCTCCCGGTCCCGCACACCTGGGAGCCCGACCCGACGGTGACCCTGCTCGGCGACGCCGCCCACCTCATGCCGCCGCTCGGCGTCGGCGTCAACCTCGCCATGCTCGACGCCTGCGAGCTCGCCCTCGCCCTGGCCGGCGCCGCCACCGTCGCCGACGGCGTCCGCGCCTACGAGCAGACCATGCTTCCCCGCTCCACCGAGACCGCCAAGATCCTCGAGGGCGGCGCCGAACACCTGCTCTCCGCCGACGTCCCCGACTTCGACGCGGACAACGTCGCTCCCCGGCAGTAGGACTGACGGACTGCGGGCTACTGCGCGAGCAGCGCGGCGATCCGCACGGCGGTCTTCTCCCCGGCCCGCTGCTTGATCAGGCCCTCCTTGGCGGCAGCGCGCAGCAGCAGGCCGGTGGTCTGCGCCCCCGTGCTCCGCAGCACCGCCGTCACCAGCACCGGGTTCAGGCCGCCCATCCCGGCGCCCACGAGGAAACGTATCGTCCGCGGATCCGCGTCGGGGTCCGGATCCACCGGCTCGGCGACCGGGCTGCCCGCCGTGAGCAGCACGCGGTACACCTGCGCCACCGCGCCCCGCAGGGCCGACGGCAGCTGGAGTTCGATCTCGTGGACGTTCTTCTTCAGCCGCTTGGCCGCGAACTGCGCCCCGTGCCGACCGAGCCCCCCGCTCAGCGAGCCGATGGCCTCGACCAGTATCTCGTCCTCACTCAGCAACGCACGCCTCCAGCAGGTCAGTTCGAAGGGCGGCCGCCGGCCCGTGGACAGCGGCGCGATCACCCCCGGGCCCGCACTCTACGGCCCCGCGCTCTGGAGGACCGGCTCCGAACGGCAGCCGACGGCGGTGGATACTGGCCGGGACACCGTCCCGGACCAGGAGCACCCCAGTGACCGGCGATCACCGCACGGGACCGCCCAGCTTCGGCAGCGAACGCGACATGCTGCGGGCCTTCCTCGACTACCACCGCGCGACCCTCGCCATGAAGTGCGACGGGCTCACCGACGAGCAGCTGCGGCAGCAGTCGATGCCGCCGTCGACGCTGTCCCTGCTCGGCCTGGTGCGGCACATGGCGGAGGTGGAACGCGCCTGGTTTCGCCGGGTGTTCGAGGACAACGACGCGCCCCTGGTCTGGTCCGACACGGTCGACTTCCAGGCGGCCTACGACGCCAGCCGCTCCACCAGGCGCGAGGCGTTCACCGCCTGGCAGGCCGAGGTCGAGAACTCGCGCCGCATCGAGCAGCAGGCCGACTCCCTGGACGCCTCCGGCCGACAGCCGAGGTGGGACGAAGCGGTGTCGCTGCGAATGGTGATGGTGCACGTACTGCTGGAGTACGGCCGCCACAACGGCCACGCCGACTTCCTCCGCGAGGGCATCGACGGCACCACCGGCGCCTGAACCCCCCGCCCGCCCGCATCGGCCCGAAAGCACCCGCACCGAGCACTTCGTCCATGCCCTGGACGCACCGCGAGCCGCCGCACGTAGCCGAGGTGCTGGAGAAGGCACGGGCCTAAGAGGTCAGGCGCTCGGAGGATTCGATGCCACGGCGTGCGATGCGTGGGGTGATGCCGCGGGATCGGAGCCATCGCCGCAGGTGAACCTGTCGTGGGCGGGTACCGCCTTGTGCCTATATACAGGTGGACGGTATATATAGGTCGCATGATTCACAGTAGAAGTGCGGCGCGGGCGATGCAGGAGCCGACGGTTCTCCTGCTCACCGCACTCGCCGACGAGCCCAGGCACGGATACGCGCTGATCCAGGAGGTGGCCGAGATCTCCGGGGGGCGGGTCCGGCTCCGCGCGGGGACCCTCTACGGCGCTCTGGACCGGCTGTTGCAGGAGGGCGTCGTCCGAGTCGAACGCGATGAGGTCATCGACGGCCGCGCGCGCCGCGTGTACGCCCTCACCGATCAGGGGCGCGAGGCTCTGGCGGCGGAGGCCGCACGGCTAAAGGCAGTGGCCCGGGAGGCGGAGCGCCGGATGGGCGCGGGAAGGCGGGCCACGGCCCGGGCGACGGAGGCGACCGCGTGAACGCGAAGCTGAAAGGGGCGGTGCGGCTCGCGCTGCGCGTCTACCCCGCGCACTACCGGTCTATGCACGGCGACGAGTTGGCCGCGACGGCGACCGACGCCGCCCAGGGCGGCGGCCGGTGGGCGACGCTGTCGGAGGCCGGGGCCCTGGCCGCACACGGCCTGCGGCTGCGCCTGCGGATCGGTCCGGACCGGCCCCTGGGACAGATCCTGGCCTGGGCCGCGCCGCTGGCCGTCGCTGTGGATGCCGCCGTGCGCCTGGCCAATGTGGTGACGATCCTGCGGATGCTCCACCCGCTGCTGTCCTGGAACCTGTTGCAGCGGCAGTTCGCGCTGGAGCCGACGATCGCCGGCGCCACCCTGTCACTGCTGGCCCTGCTGGCGCTGTCATTCGGCCTCAGGCAGACCGCACGCCTGCTGGCCGTCGCCGCCTGCGCGACAGCAGCAGTGGCCGCAGTCCTGACCGAGCACTACGCCACCTCTCACGGAGACGGGCCGATGTGGGCCGCCACCTTGCTTCCCCTGGCCAGTCCGGCGCTCTCCACGCTGCTCCTACTGGCCGCGCCGCTCGGGCTCACGCCCGCAGACGGGCCCAAACGGGCCGCCGCCGTACCCGCCGCCTTCATACTGGCAGGCGCGATCGGGGTGCTCCTAGATCAGCACTCCTGGCAAATCCTGGTCTCCGGGCTGGCGCTCAGCCTCGCACTGCTGTCCACAGAGCGCCTGCGCCGCCCCGCCGCCGTCGCCGCGCTGGCCCTGGCGCCCGCCGCTCTCTATCCGCTGCTCCGCGTCGTCCAGGGCGACATCCTCTACGAGGCGCAACTGCGGGGCGTGCT
This sequence comes from Streptacidiphilus sp. PB12-B1b, assembly GCF_014084125.1. NCBI lineage: Bacteria > Bacillati > Actinomycetota > Actinomycetes > Kitasatosporales > Streptomycetaceae > Streptacidiphilus > Streptacidiphilus sp. PB12-B1b. The sequence continues at coordinate 927,780 of NZ_CP048405.1, forward strand.
CATCCTCGCCGCCCTCTTCGCCATTGCCGGAAAGGTCGTGACGCCGCGTCTGCGCGCAGCCGAGGAGGCCGCCGAACCGGATGACCCGGAACCCCTCTACGCGGTCACCCGGGAGTAGCCCCGGACCCGCGCGCGAGCGCCGCCCGCTCATTGGTGATCCACCCCACTCGGCGAGCCCATCGATGCTCTTCGCGCCCGAGACGAGGCGCAGGCGCACACCAGCAGGATCGCTGCCAGGGAGTGCCAACGGCCCCGCCGCGAGCGCGGGTCGGGCCCCGAGTCGAAGGAGGGGCGCAGGTCAGCGACCCGACCGGCGTCCAGGGGCCCAGCTTCACCAGCACGGCAGGGACGAGAGAATTTACAACGGCAAGCATGGAACACCTCGTGATCATCGGGCTGGGTCACCACAATGATCACGAGGTCCGTACCTGCCCGCCATGCACCCCGACTGGCTGCTGTCCAACCGTCCACGCAATCACGGAACTTGCACGAGCTCTGAGGCGTAGCCCGGGTCGAATCGGCCGCCCCCCTCCGGCGTCCCATTACGGCCCACCGCTGCGGGCCTGCCCCGGACTCGGACGGGAGTGGAGCCGGCCCCGCCGCCGACCCGGTGCCGCCGAGGCAGCCGTCCTCGCAGTTGTCGTCGAAGCGTTGCCGGTGGCAGAAGTGCAGGTCAGGACCGCATTCAAAGTCCGCTGACAGCGTCTGCTATCGCTTGCTAGCATCGGCTGCATGGCGAAGAAGATGCTCCCTGCCAGGTTCGAGGAGTCGGAGATCGAGCAGATTCGTGCGCAGGCGGCGCTGGAGGGCCGCAGTCTCCAGGATTACGTGCACGACCTGCTCATGAACGCAGTCAACGCGCGTGCGCAGCGCCGCACTGAGGTGCTCGATCGTGTCCTGCGCATCAGCGAGGGTCTCAACGAGCGGCTTGCCCAGTGATCGACTACGTGACGATTGACGACCTGCTCGAGGTGGCGCGGCGGGTCGTCGGCGGGGAGGAACAGGTCCGGGACGCCGGATTGGTCGCCTCGGCCGCAGCACGCCCGAGGACGACCATCTTCGGGCAGGACGCCTACCCCGCGATCTGGGAGAAGGCCGCAGCGCTCATGGAGTCCCTCGGTCGCAATCACGCCCTGATCGACGGCAACAAACGACTCGCATGGAACGCCGTCTGGCTGTTCCTCGGCCTCAACAGCCACCTGCTCCGCGAGCCACTGGACGAGGACATCGCGGAGCAGTTCGTCGTTGACGTCGTCACCGGCAAGCTGGAGGTTCCGCAGATCGCCGCCGGCCTCCTGTCGTTCGCCGAATAACCAGCCGCAGCGTCACCCGTCGGTCGTGGCGACGCCGATCGGGCAGGACCAGGGCCCTCCCCGCGCAGGGAGGCACAGCCAGCCCGGCACGGGAGATCAGAGGGGTGTGGGCCCGAGCGGGTAACGCCCGACGCAGGCACCTGCCGCAGCGTCGTCCGTCATTCAAGGTCAGGCGGCAGAAGCCCGTCCTTGACCGAGATCGGGCGTCATTCAGTCCCGCCGCGTGTATTGGGCTCGGTCCCGAAGATCCGCCGGAACAGCTCGACTTCGTTGGGGAGCGGCAGCTCCAGCAGGTTGGGCTGACACCAACAGACCCCCGGGTAGCCCGGGAACTCGCTGCCGCAGACGGGGAGAAGCTCGTCCATGTCGGTCCGCCGCCGCATGCACCCCTCAGATGGGAGCGCCACACGGCTGTTCTGCGCAAGAGAATCCTCGATTGGCTCTCTTTTCTGTGCCGTCATGCGGTCACGGCCGTGGACAGGTCGAACCGGCAGAAGACGCTCTTGCCGCCCTCGTCGCGCGGAACCCACCACAGGTAGTCCGTGAGGCTATGGACGATGTGGAGTCCACGCCCGTGATCCGGGAGCAGGGCCTCAGGCAGGTCCTGGGCGAAGTCGGGCCCAAAGGTGTCCCCGATAGGCAGTGTCGGGGGAGAGGAATCCTCGTCCGCGACATCGACGAACAGCCATCCGGGCCAAGCCCGCAGGGTGAGTACGACCGTGCAGTCAGACGAGAGCGGCCTGGTGCGGCTGTCAGGGATGCTGTGATGGACGGCATTGCCCACCAGTTCTGAGACGCACAACTGCACGTCGTCGCAGAGTCGGCCCAGCCCCCAGTTGGTCAGCGCGGTCCGGACGAATTCCCGCGCTGCCCGCGCCGTCGATTGGCCAGCGGTCGGAAGGCTGAGCGTCCCGAACCGAACGGGATCGTCCAGAAGCATCCCGCCGCCCGCGAAGCGCGCGACCGCCGGAGGCGCCGCACCTACGGTTCTCCACGTATCCATGGATCGCACCATCCTTGTCCCGTGCACCAGGTGAATCCCGGTGCCGTGTTACCCAGATTGCTGGGGGTGCGGGGCGGCTGCTTCCCCACCAAGGGGTACCCATGATGGGTATGCTCAGAGTCAGGAGGTGAGCACAAACTGTGATGAACGGTGTTGCGGGGACATTGGATGACTGACTACCATCCGCCGACAGCGTTACCTCAGCATGTCTTGGACCGGACCGATATGCGTGCCGCGATCACCGCGCACGATTTCGGGAAGGTCTTCTTCCTTGCCCGCAAATGGGGTCAGATCAGTTACTCGAAGATCGCAGCCGAGTGCGACATCAAGCCTGAGCGAGTCGGCGCCCTGGCCAAGGGCATTGGTGCAATTACGACCTTTGAGAAGATTGCACAGATCGCCGACGCGCTACGCATCCCTGGGCATCTGCTTCAGCTTGCCCCCCGCGCCTGGGAGGTCCACAGCGGGTACCCCGCAACACCAGTACGGATCACCGCCGCTCACCAAGCAGGAGATCAGAACGTGTTGCGCAGGGACTTCGTCAAGACGACCGCGATAGGGGCCGGTCTCGTTCTCGGCCTCCCGGGTCTCACCCACATCGACTCCGGCTGCAGGATCGGACCAGAGTTGCCCGATCGACTGCGGGAGCGCGCTGCACGCCTGCGGCGTCTGGACGACGTCCTTGGCGGGGGTGACACCTACCGCGTGTACCTGGGGGAGTATCAAGCTACCAAAGCCATGATCCGCGACGGCAGTTACACCGAGGCGACTGGCAAGGCCCTGTTGTCCGTCCTTGCCGAGCAGGCCCAGCAGGCGGGTTGGGCTGCATTCGACGCGGGCCACCAAGCCGATGCTCGCGGGCTCTACGAGGAAAGCCATAAGGCTGCTGGCCAAGCGGAAGACGCCCCGCTCGCCGGCAACGCGCTCGCCTTCCTTGCCTACCAGACCATCGGGGCTGACCCGCGCAGTGCAGTCGTGACAGCGACCGAGTCATGCCATACAGCGGGTCCGGATGCGCCCGCAGGGGTACGCACCCTGCCGTACGAACGCCTTGCATGGGCTCACGCTGTCAACGGCAACGCTGCGGAGACCGAGCGGGCCCTCGGTGTCGCCGAGGCTGCTCTCGCCGAGCTGGACGGCACGCCACAGCCTGACTGGGTGTCCTGGGTGGACCACAACGAACTTCAGATCATGACCGGCCGCTGTTGGACTGAACTGCGCCGCCCCTTGCGTGCAGTGCCCGCGTTGGAGCATGTCCTTGCCGGATTCGACGACACGCATGCGCGGGACAAAGCCCTGTACTCATGCTGGCTTGCTGATTCCTACCTCTCTGCAGGAGAGATCGAGCAGGCTGCCGCAGTCACCAGCCGCGTGCTCGACCTCTCCGCCGGAGTGGCATCTGTTCGCCCACGCGAGCGCATTGCCCCGGTCCTGCGACAACTGTCGCCGCACTGCGGGCTGCCGCACGTGGCCGAGGTGCTGGAGAAGGCACGGGCCTAACGGATCAGACCGCCGATTCCGGTTCGGTCGAGTTGCTGATCCACTCCAGGCATGCGGCCGAACCAGCGACGATCGGTACGGCGATGATCTCCGGGTTGTCCCACGGGTGATGCTCCCGCAGGTGGGCCTCGAGCGCGGCGTAGCGGTCCGCGCGTGTGGTGAGGGTCAGCCGCCACTCCTCGCCGGTGCCGAACTCGCCCAGATGCCAGAAGGCTGAGATCACGGGGCCTACGATCTGGGCTCCTGCCGCAAGCCGCCCTTCGACCGCAGACCGGGCCAGCGCCTCGGCTCCCTCACGGCTCTCCACCGCTGTCGACACCTGCACGAAGTCAGTCATGCAGCCGAGCGTAGCCACGTGACCGGCCTGCTCGGCTGCACACGGCTCGCATCGGACGTCGCCGTCAGCCGTCGGTCGTGGCGACGCCGATGGGGCAGGACTGGCCGGTGCCGCCGAGGCCGCAGTAGCCGTCGGGGTTCTTGTCGAGGTACTGCTGGTGGTAGGGCTCGGCGGGGTAGAAGGGGCCGGCCGGGAGGATTTCGGTGGTGATGTCGCTGTAGCCGACGCGCTTCAGGACGGCCTGGAAGTCGTCGCGGGTGGCGGTGGCGGCCTTGGCCTGCTCGGGGGAGTGGGTGTAGATCGCGGAGCGGTACTGGCTGCCGCGGTCGTTGCCCTGGCGGAAGCCCTGGGTCGGGTCGTGGGCCTCCCAGAAGACCTTGAGCAGGTCCTGGTAGGAGACCAGGGCCGGGTCGTAGACCACGCGGACGGCTTCGGTGTGGCCGGTAGCGCCGCTGCACACCTCGTCATACGTCGGGTTGGGGGTGATGCCGCCCTGGTAGCCGACGAGGGTCGTCCACACGCCGGGGACCTGCCAGAACTTCCGCTCCGCGCCCCAGAAGCAGCCGAGGCCGAAGTCGGCGACCTCCAGATCGGCCGGGTACGGGCCCTCCAGCGGGTGGCCGAGGACGGTGTGGGCCAGCGGGACGGAGAAGGCGGGGGCGGCGCGGCCGGCGAGGGCCTCGTCGGCGGAGGGGAGGCGGTTCTTGAAGGTGTGGTTGCCGAAGATCATGGTGAGTCCGTCCTGGTGCGGGTGCAGGGAGGCTGACCGGTTCAACGCTCGACGGCGGGCGGGGATTCCTGCCGCAGCAGGCGGCGCAGGAGCGCGGTGTCGTGCGGGTCGGTGACGGCGGCGTCCAGGGCCGGACCGAGGTCCGCGTCAAGGCCGGGGTCCAGGGTGAGGGCGCGGCCCCGCGTCCAGTCGACGGACCAGCGCGCCCTGCCCTGCCGGACCAGCGCGGCGAGGGCCAGGGCGTGCAGGCCCTCGGCGGCGGTGGCCAGATTCAGCGAGCGGCCGACGGCGATGGGGACGGTACGCGCCGGGCCGGTGCGCGGGATCCAGTCGGCCAGCTCCGCCCAGCGGCCGTCGTCGATGGCGTCCAGGACGGTCGGCAGCTCGGCCGGTCGGTGGCGCAGCACGGTGGTGAGGGAGGTCCGCAGGCCGCTCGCGGCGGCGTCCAGCTCGGCCTGCCCGGCGAGGGCGGCCAGCTCGTCCCAGGGCAGTTGTCGCCGCTCGCGGACGCCGGGCAGGGCCGCGACCACCAGCGTCCAGGTCCGGTCGGGGTCCGTGAGCAGAGCCTCGGCGGAGGCGAAGCCGGGGGCCGGGGCCGGGGCGGAGGCTGGGACAGGGCCGGGGGCGGGCGCCGGAGATGAAGCCGGGAGGGTCTCGGGCGCCGGGGCGGGGTCGTCGTCCGTGGGCGGGACGGCGCCGGGGGCAGTGTCGCGGGTCGGCGTCGGGTTGGGGTCGGGAGCCGGGGCCGGGACGGTGTCCGGAGCCGGGGTTGCGGGAGGCTGGACGTTGTCGGGGAGGCGGGTGAGGGCGGTGATGCGGTGGTCGGTGGGCGGGTGGGGGTCGTGGGCGCCGATGCGTTCGCGGGGCGGGGTGCTCTCCAGGGCGGCCAGGGACCGGCGGCCGTCGGGGCTGCGCAGCTGGTCGCGGAAGGCCGGGACGACCTGATCGGCGGGCGGGCAGGCGCCCTCGTCCCAGGCCAGCCGCAGGTAGGTGTCCTGGTAGGCGCGGTACGCATGGTCCAGGGCGCGGTTGCGGCGGAGCGCGGCGATGGCGGTGTCGCGGCCCGCGAAGCCCGCGGCGATCCGGTCGGCGGCGAACTCCTGGCGCCGGGCGTCGGCCTCGGTCGCGCGCAGGCAGAGCCGGGCGTAGCCGGCGTAGCTGCGACCGAACCAGCGCTTGGGCCCGGCGCCGGGCCCGAGGCTGAGGTTGAGGCCGCTCAGGCTGAAGTCCAGCGCCGAGCCGGACGGCGGCTCGGCCAGGAGGCCGGACCGGCGGCCTGCGTCCGGGGAGCTGTCGGGCTGGTGGCGCCGCAGCACCTGCCGCAGGGTGGCGCGGTTGCGCTGGAGCAGGCCGGGCAGCGGGGTGTCCTGGCGGCTGCCGTGGCCGAGCTCGTGCGCGAGCAGCGCGCCCAGCTGCTGCTCGGTGAGGCCGACCAGCTGCGGGACACCGATGCGCGCCCGGCGCGCGCCGGGAACCAGGCCGAGCAGCCAGGAGCTCTGCCGGACGGCCACCCCGCTCCCGGCGGTCAGCCACAGCGCGTGCGGCGCGCGGACGTCCGCCGCGCGGGCGGCCTGCTCGACCAGCTGCCACAGCCGCGGCTGCTCCTGGCGGGAGACGCGCAGGCCCTCGGGACGCCGCCGGTTGCCGCCGCGCACCGCGTACAGGCCGTAGAGCAGCGGGAACGCGACGACCGCGCCGATGGCCCAGGCTTCGGCGGTGGTGAGCGCGCTGTGCGGATGCCGCCCGGTGGTGACCGCCAGCACCAGCGCGAGGATGCCCGCGAGCAGCCCGACGGTCAGCAGGTAGAAGCCGAGGGGCAGGGCCAGGGTCCGCAGGGCGCGGAGGATCGTACGCATGTGGGGGCGGCGCTCTCTGCCGGGAGGCATGGTGCGGGCGGTCGGATCGGGGAGCAGGGGGGGCGGTCGGATCGGGAGCGGGCGGCGGCTGGATCGCGGAGCGGGGGAGCGGGGGGCGGCGCGGGGGCGGGCGTGTGAAGACTACTTTCCTCGGACGCCCCCTTGGCGCTCCGGGCGCTCCGGGCGCTCCGGGCGCTCGCGGCGGGGGCGCGGGGCGCGCGGGGCTGACGTGCGCACACGTGGCCGCGGTGCTTCATCGCGGTGGGTGTGCCCTGCCGACTACCCTCGGGTTTCATGAGCAGCAGTGAGCAGCATTACGCCTTCGAGACCCTTGCCATCCATGCGGGCCAGGAGGCCGACCCGCAGACCGGTGCCGTGGTCACCCCCATCTACCAGGTCTCGACCTACAAGCAGGACGGCGTCGGCGGCCTGCGCGGCGGTTACGAGTACAGCCGTTCCGCGAACCCGACGCGTACCGCACTGGAGCAGAACCTCGCCGCCCTGGACGGCGGACGCCGGGGCCTGGCGTTCGCCTCGGGCCTCGCGGCCGAGGACTGCCTGCTGAGGACGGTCACCAAGCCGGGCGACCACATCGTCATCCCGAACGACGCGTACGGCGGCACCTTCCGGCTGTTCGCCAAGGTGCTGACGCGCTGGGGTGTCGAGTGGTCCGTGGCGAACACGCACGACCCCGAGTCGGTCCGCGCGCAGGTGAGACCCAACACCAAGGTCATCTGGGTGGAGACGCCGAGCAACCCGCTGCTCGGCATCACCGATGTGTCCGCGGTGGCCCACATCGCGCACGAGTCCGGCGCGCTGCTGGTCGTCGACAACACCTTCGCCAGCCCCTACCTGCAGCAGCCGCTGGCCCTGGGCGCGGACGTCGTCGTCTACTCGACCACCAAGTACATGGGCGGACACTCGGACGTCGTCGGCGGCGCGCTGGTGGCGGGGGACGTGACGCTGGGCGATGAGCTGGCGTACCACCAGAACGCGATGGGTGCGGTGGCCGGCCCCTTCGACGCGTGGCTGGTGATGCGCGGCATCAAGACCCTGGGCGTGCGGATGGACCGGCACAGCGAGAACGCGGCCCGGGTCGCCGACTTCCTGGCCGGGCACGCCAAGGTCTCCGAGGTGCTGTACCCGGGGCTGCCCTCGCACGCGGGCCACGAGATCGCGGCGAAGCAGATGAAGGCGTTCGGCGGGATGGTCTCGTTCCGGCACAAGGACGGCGAGGAGGCGGCGGTCCAGGTCTGCAACCGCGCTGAACTCTTCACGCTGGGCGAGTCGTTGGGCGGTGTGGAGTCGCTGATCGAGCACCCGGGGCGGATGACGCACGCCTCGGTGGCCGGTTCGCCGCTGGAGGTCCCGGCCGATCTGGTCCGGCTCTCGGTCGGCATCGAGTCGGTCGGCGACCTGCTCGCCGACCTCGCCCAAGCGCTGGGCTGACCGACCTGGAACCGATTGACAAAGGGAGTTGACCGATCGTCAGATCAGAGCTGACGGTCGGTCAACCCTCAAGGCCGATGGCCGGGTTGAAGTCGCGCATGGACGCGTTGAAGCGGGTGAGCAGGGCACAGAACTGCTCCCGGTCCGCCTGCGGCCAGGTCGAGACCAGCTCCCGCATCAGCGCCTGCCGCGACGCCCGCACCTCGTGCAGCCGCTGCAGCCCGCCCGGGGAGAGCTCCAGCAGCACCGCCCGGCCGTCGTTGGGGTTGGGCACCCGGTCCACCAGGGCGCTCTCGACCAGCGGCGCGACCTGCCGGGTCACCGTGGACGAGTCGATGCCCATGGCCTGCGCCAGCGCTTTCACGCCCACCGGGCCTTCCCGCTCCAGACGGTTCAGCAGCAGGTAGGCGGCCCGGTCCATGGAGTTGTGCTGCTCGCCGATCCCGCCCATGCGCACCCGCTCGGCCCGCCGGGCGAACAGCGCGACCTGGTACTGCATCGCCTCGTACAGCTCCTCGTCCGACGGCGACGAGGATGCCGAGGACGGTGAGGATGCCGAGGGTTCGGACACGGGTCGAATTGCCTGCTCGGAGGGATGGCCGCTGTCGTCTGTGTTCATGGTCGTTGCGATCTTTCTTCCGGCTGAACTCCTCCGAGGGTATCCACACAAAGGCCTAGGCTGAACCCATGAGTTCTTGGCCGATCACCCTGGACGACGTACGCGGCGCCCACAAGATGCTTGCCGGTCTCGCCCGGGTCACTCCGATGGAGGGCAGCCGTCACCTCTCGGCGCTGATCGGCGCTCCGGTCCAGCTGAAGTGCGAGAACCTGCAGCGCACCGGTTCGTTCAAGCTGCGCGGCGCGTACGTCCGGATCGCCGGGCTCAGCCCGGTGGAGCGCGCCGCCGGGGTCGTCGCCGCCAGCGCCGGGAACCACGCCCAGGGCGTCGCCCTGGCCGCGACCACGCTGGGCGTGCGCTCCACCGTCTTCATGCCGGTGGGCGCGCCGCTGCCCAAGGTGGCCGCGACCCGCGACTACGGCGCGGAGGTCCGGCTGCACGGCGAGAACTTCGACGCGACCCTGGACGCCGCGCTGGACTACGCCGACGCGACCGGCGCGGTCGTCATCCACCCCTTCGACCACGAGGACGTGGTCGCCGGGCAGGGCACGGTCGGCCTGGAGATCCTGGAGCAGTGCCCGGAGGTGCGGACGATCCTGGTCGGCGTCGGCGGCGGGGGCCTGCTGGCCGGGGTCGCCACCGCCGTGAAGGCGCTGCGTCCCGACGTCCGGGTGATCGGCGTGCAGGCCGCCGGGGCCGCCGCGTACCCGCCCTCGCTGCGGGCCGGGCGGCCGGTCAGCCTGGAGGGCTTCTCGACGATGGCGGACGGTATCCAGGTGGGCCGTCCGGGTGATATCCCGTTCGAGATCATCAACCGGCTCGCGGACGGCATGCTGACCGTCAGCGAGACATCCCTCGCCCAGGCGCTGCTGATCTGCCTGGAGCGCGCCAAGCTGGTGGTCGAGCCCGCCGGGGCCAGCACGGTCGCCGCCCTGCTCGAACACGGGACCGAGCTGGAGGGCCCGGTAGTGGCGGTGCTGTCCGGCGGCAACATCGATCCGCTGCTGATGCAGCGCGTGCTGCGGCACGGCATGGTGGCGGCCGGACGCTACCTGTCGCTGCGGCTGCGGATCACCGACCGCCCGGGCGCGCTGGCCGCCCTGCTCGGCGCGCTCGGCCGGGTCGACGCCAATGTGGTGGACGTCGCCCACGGCCGCATCGACCCCAAGCTGGACCTCGGCGAAGCCGAAGTCGACCTTCATCTGGAAACCAAGGGTCCGGAGCACTGCGCCGCCGTAGTGTCTGAGCTACGCGCCTCGGGATACACGGTCCTGCACCAGAGCTGATCCCGGCACCGGCACGGCCACCGCCACGGCCTCCGCCTCCGCCTCCGCCTCCGAAGCAGCGAACCGGCTGCGGCTGCGGCTGCGGGCGTGGGCCCGGTGGTTGCCGGGTCGCGGTCCGGCCACGGCACGGCCAGGCTGGAGTACCACCGGGCGATCAGCACACCCACCTCCAGGGAGATCCGCAGATGGCTGCAGCAGCCATATCCGCCGAGGGACTGGTGAAGACCTTCGGCGACGTACGCGCCCTCGACGGCGTCAGCCTCGACGTCCCCGAGGGCACCGTCCTCGGCCTGCTCGGGCCCAACGGCGCGGGCAAGACCACCACCGTCCGGGTCCTCACCACGCTGCTGCGACCCGACTCCGGGCGCGCGGTCGTGGCCGGGGTGGACGTCCTGAAGAATCCGCACCAGGTCCGCAGCCTGATCGGGCTGTCCGGTCAGTACGCCGCCGTGGACGAGTACCTCACCGGCCGCGAGAACCTGCAGATGGTCGGCGAGCTGTACCAGATGAGCGCCCGCGACGCGAAGGCCCGCGCGCTGGAGCTGCTGGAGTGGTTCAACCTCTCCGAGGCCGCCAACCGCACCGCGAAGACGTACTCCGGCGGCATGCGCCGCCGCCTCGACCTGGCCGCCGCGCTGGTCGTCCGGCCCCCGGTGATGTTCCTGGACGAGCCCACCACCGGGCTCGACCCGCGCAACCGGATGGCGCTGTGGGAGGTCATCGAGACGCTGGTGGCGCAGGGCACCACGCTGCTGCTCACCACCCAGTACCTGGAGGAGGCCGACCGGCTCGCCCATGACATCGCCGTGGTCGACCACGGCAGGGTCATCGCCCGGGGCACCGCCGACCAGCTGAAGGCGCAGATCGGCGGCGAGCGGGTGGAGGTCGTCGTCCAGGACCAGCGCGACCTCGGCGAGGCCGTCGCCGCGCTCACCCCGTACGCCAAGGGCGAGCCGACGGTCGAGCAGCACACCCGCAGGATCACCGTCCCGGTCAGCGGCGGCGCCCGGGTGCTCGCCGACGTGATCCGCGAGCTGGACGCCCGCGACATCGTCATCCACGACATCGGCCTGCGCCGCCCCACCCTGGACGACGTCTTCCTCGCCCTGACCGGCCACGCCACCATGGGCGACGACGACGAGAACAGCCCGGCCACCGAAGCGACCGGCCGCGACGAGGGCGCCGTCCGCGATGACCGGGACGCCACCGAGGCCCTGGACGACCCGAAGGCGAGGGACCTGCGATGACAGCGACCACCGGGGCGATCGGCGCCGCCGTTCCCACCCAGCACACCGGCGCCCTGCAGAGCCTGCGCGACTCCTGGGTCGTCGCCAAGCGCAACCTGCGCCGGATGACCAGGATCCCCGAGATCGTGGTCTTCGGCATGATGCAGCCGGTCATGTTCGTGCTGCTGTTCACGTACGTCATGGGCGGAGCGATCAAGGTCCCCGGGGACAGCGACCCCAACGCCTACAAGCAGTACCTGATGGCCGGGATCTTCGCGCAGACGGTCACCTTCGCCGTCGCCGGGGCCTCGGCCGGTATCGCCGAGGACATGACCAAGGGCCTGGTGGACCGCTTCCGGTCGCTGCCGATGGCCCGCTCGGCGGTGCTGGTCGGCCGGACCATGGCCGACCTGGTGCAGACCGCGCTGACGCTGGTGGTGCTGGCGCTGGTGGCGTTCATCATCGGCTGGCGCATCCACAAGAGCGTGCTCGAGGCGTTCTGCGGCTTCCTGCTGCTGCTCCTGCTCGGCTACGCCTTCTCCTGGATCGGCGCGCTGATCGGGCTGTCCGTGCGCAGCCCGGAGGCGGCGACCTCGGCCGGGCTGGTCTGGCTGTTCCCGCTGACGTTCCTGTCCAACGCGTTCGTGCCGGTCAGCACCATGCCGGGCTGGCTGCAGGCGGTCGCCTACTGGAACCCGTTCAGCGCCACGGTGCAGGCGGTCCGCGACCTGTTCGGCAACCTGCCGCCCGGTCCCGGTCCCACGGAGTGGCCGATGAAGCACGCGATCGGCGTCTCCATCGGCTGGTCGCTGCTGATCCTGGCGCTGTTCTCCTGGCTCTCCGTCCGCAAGTACCGCTCTGCGGTCGGCTGACCCCCCCGCCCGGCCGCGTCCGGGGGCCGGTCGTACCGAACGGCTGCGGGTGCGCACGTCGTCGGCGGGCGCTCCGCCGAACGGGTGGCCGCGACCGTCCGGCGGCGTGGCAGGGCCCCGACACTGCCCCGGGCGGTCGCAGAATGCGGCGCGTGCCCCGTCTCCGAGCATCCCTGGCCGCCGCAGTCGCCTGCCTCGCCCTGCCGATCGCCGTCGGCAGCACCCCCGCCCACGGCAGCGGCCACCCGCTCGCGCCCGGCCACCGGATCACCCGCACCGTTCTGCCCGAGGACCCGGCCGCGCTCGCCCGGCTCGACGCCGATCCGCCCGCCCTCTACCACGGCGCCGGATTCGACCCCTGCGCCGCGCCGCCGCTGTCCGCCATGGCAGCCTGGAAAGCCGCCTCCCCCTACCGCGCGATCGGCATCTTCACCAGCGGCGACCAGCACCGCTGCGCCGATCCGCTGCTCACCCGCGCCTGGGTGGGCAGCGTCCGGGCCATGGGGTGGAAGGTGGTCCCGCTGGACATCGGCCTGCAGGCCCCCTGCAGCGACTACCCCGGCAAGCCCCTGCACATCGACCCCGTGCACGCCGTCGACCAGGGCCGCGCCGAGGCCACCCGGGCCGTCGCCGGGCTCGACGCCCTGGGCATCGGCGCGGGCAGCCCGGTCTACTCCGACATGGAGGCGTACCCGCAGGACAGCCCCGGCTGCGCGCAGGCCGTGGTCGACTTCGCCCTCGGCTGGACCGCCCAACTCCACAGCCTCGGCGACCGCTCCGGCTTCTACTCCAGCATGGACTCCGGCATCGCCGACATGATGTCCGCCGCCCGGGCCGGATGCTCGCCCCTGCCGGACGCCCTCTGGTACGCGCGCTGGGACGGCAGGGCCGACACCGCCGGCAGCGGCTACCTCACTGACGACCTGTGGTCCGGCCACGCCCGCATCCACCAACTGAGCGGCAACGTCACCGAGACCTACGCCGGTGCCACCCTGGTGATCGACCAGGACTGGCTCGACGGCCCCGTCGCCGACTGAGTGTCCGGGACGGCGAAGGGCCCCGGCGGCCGCGTGGGCGGCGGGCGGGGCCCTTCGGTGCGTGGTGGGGGCGGTCAGCCCTGGTGCGGCTTGGCGGAGAGGATCTTCACCGTCGCTTTGCGGCCGTTCGGCAGCTCGTAGCTGGCGGTCTCGCCGATCTTGCGGGCGTCGATCGCGCGGCCGAGCGGGGACTGCGGCGAGTAGGTCTCCAGGTCGCTGGAGGCTGCCTCGCGCGAGCCCAGCAGGAAGGTGGTGGTGTCGTCCTCGTCGCCGTCCCAGGCGATGGTGACCACCATGCCGGGGCCCACCACGCCGTTGTCGGCGGGGGCTGCGCCGACCTGGGCGCGCTCCAGGAGCTGGTTGAGCTGGCGGATGCGCAGCTCCATCTTGCCCTGCTCCTCGCGGGCCGCGTGGTACCCGGCGTTCTCCTTGAGATCGCCTTCCTCGCGGGCCGCCTCGATCTTCTGCGTGATCTCGGCGCGTGCAGGACCCGACAGGTGCTCCAGCTCTGCGCGGAGCTGGTCGTACGCCTCCTGGGTGAGCCAGGTGACGTTTTCGCTGGTCTGGGTCACAGGTGCTCCTCGTAGGTACATGGGAAGAGGGGTGGGATACAAATCAACGCCCGCATCCGGGGGACCTGTACCCCGGAAGGGGCGAAACCACGAGTCTAACAATGTCCGGCGGCTCGGGGAGTGCCCACGCGAGCGGCGGCGCGCGGAACGGGCGCGGGCGCGGGCGGAGGAGGGGGGTCACCGTCGGTCGCGGACGGACGCGGACGGTAGTTGACGGACGCGTCCGGGAGCGCGGCCCTGCGGCCCTGCGGCCCGGCTGCGGTCAGGAGGAGCAGCTGACGAGCTCCCCGGTGGTGCCCAGTCCGCTGGTCCTGAGGTCCACGATGGTGTCGTAGGTGCTGGCGGCCTTGGGGATGGTCACGGTGATCCGGCCGACCTCGTTGCCGTTGGCGTCGCGCGAGCGCACTGTGCAGTTGCCGGCCTGGCCGGCGTTCTTGGTGACCTGGAGGTGGATCAGCACCTTCGAGGGCGAGACCACCTGGAACGCCTCCACCTCGCCGCTGACCGAGGAGTGCATCACGTAGACGGCGGTCAGGACGCCCATGAGCACCACGGCGAGCCCGGCGATCACCTGGTACCAGCGGCGTAGGCGCCGGTCCTTCTCCGCCAGGTCCGTGCCGTAGCGTCCGGCGGGGGGCGTCAGCCTGGCTGCGCCTTCGGTTGTCGTACTCATCGGACTTAAGCCTCCTTCGAGGGGACCGCGAAATATCCGCGCCGCTCCGTCCGTCACTATAGAAGGAGGCATTACCGACGAAGGGCTTTGGGGCGTTGACTGAGCAGTTGCGACTGATGGCGGTACACGCGCACCCGGACGACGAGTCCAGCAAGGGCGCGGCGACCATGGCCTCGTACGCGGCCCGAGGCGTCGATGTCATGGTGGCGACGTGCACGGGGGGCGAGCGCGGCTCGATCCTCAACCCGAAGCTGCAGGGGGATCCGTGGATCGAGGAGAACATCCACGAGGTGCGGGCCAAGGAGATGGACGCGGCCCGCGAGATCCTGGGCGTGAAGCAGGCATGGCTGGGGTTCGTCGACTCCGGCCTGCCCGAGGGCGACCCGCTGCCGCCGCTGCCGGAGGGGTGCTTCGCGCTCCAGCCGGTGGAGGTGGCCACCGAGGCGCTGGTGCGGCTGATCCGTGAGTTCCGGCCGCACGTGATGACCACGTACGACGAGAACGGGGGCTACCCGCACCCGGACCACATCATGACCCACACCATCTCCATGGCGGCGTTCGAGGCGGCCGGCGACCCGGACGCGTTCCCGGACGCGGGCGAGCCCTGGCAGCCGCTGAAGGTGTACTACAACCAGGGCATCTCGCTGGAGCGGATCACCGCGCTGGACGCGGCGATGAAGGCGCGCGGCCTGGAGTCCCCGTACACCGAGTGGATCGCCCGCTGGGAGGACCGGGGCCGCAAGGCGCGGGAGATCACCACCCGGGTGCCCTGCGGCGAGTACTTCGAGGTGCGGGACCGGGCGCTGCTGGCGCACGCCACGCAGATCGACCCGGACGGGCCGTGGTTCCGCATCCCGCTGGACATCCAGCGGGAGGTGTGGCCGACGGAGGACTACGAGCTGGCGCGGTCGTTGGTGGACACCACCCTGCCGGAGGACGACCTGTTCGCCGGCGTGACGGCGGACATCGTCCCGGCCTGACGGCTTGCGCCGGGTCTGCTGCGCGCCTTCCGCCGGACTTCCACCGGGGCCTTCCGCCTGTCTTCCACCGGGCCTTCCCCCGGGTCTTGCCGGGCGGGCGGCCGGACCGGCCTGAGCGCCTGGCGGCGGCCCGGACCTGGGGGTTCCCCGGGGCGGGCCGCCGCTTCGTCGCGGGCCGGGCGGACACACCCACCCCGGTCCCCCCGCCGCTGAGCGGTGGGGGGACCATAGGGGCATGAACGTGACTCTGCAGCACCCTGCCCTCACCGTGCTCGCCCTGGACGACAACAAGGTCACCCCGGGCGTCCTGGGCTTCATCGTCTTCGCCGTGCTGGGCATCGGCACGTGGTGGATCCTCAAGGCGATGAACCGCTCCCTGGGGCGCGTGAACTTCGTGGAGGAGCCGGAGGAGCCCACCGACAAGTAGTTTGAGCTTCCCTGCGCCCCCGGCGCTATTGCGTATCACTTGCAACTGCATATCGCCACCCCCTAACGTGGCCACGTTGTCACGAACGCGGGAGGGGTATGCCATGGCGGGGACCGTCGCACGGATACGCGGGGCGCTGAGCCGCCGCGAGTGGGCCCGGATGGGCGGCATGGCCGGGTTCATCGTCGCGCTGCACGTCCTCGGCTTCTACACGCTCATCGGCATCGTCAGCCCGGCCCACTACCACGTCGGCGGGCAGGCCTTCGGCGTCGGCATGGGCGTCACCGCCTACACCCTGGGCATGCGCCACGCCTTCGACGCCGACCACATCGCGGCCATCGACAACACCACCCGCAAGCTCATGGCCGACAGGCAGCGTCCGCTGTCCGTCGGCTTCTGGTTCTCCCTCGGCCACTCCTCGGTGGTCTTCGGGCTGTGCGTGCTGCTCTCCCTCGGCGTTCGCGCCCTCGCGGGCCAGGTCGAGAACGGCTCCTCCGCGCTCCAGCACTACACCGGGATCATCGGCACCAGCGTCTCCGGCGTCTTCCTGATGATCATCGCGGTGATCAACACGGTGGTGCTGCTGGGCATCGTCAAGGTGTTCCGCCGGATGCGCACCGGCGACTACGACGAGGCCGAGCTGGAGGCGCACCTGGAGAACCGCGGCCTGATCAACCGCATCCTGCGGCCGGTGATGAGGACCATCACCAAGCCCTGGCAGATGTACCTGGTCGGGCTGCTGTTCGGGCTGGGCTTCGACACCGCCACCGAGGTCTCGCTGCTGGTGCTGGCGGGCGGCGCCTCCGCGTTCGCGCTGCCCTGGTACGCGATCCTCTGCCTGCCGGTGCTGTTCGCCGCCGGGATGTCGCTGCTGGACACCATCGACGGCTCGTTCATGAACTTCGCCTACGACTGGGCGTTCTCCAAGCCGGTGCGCAAGGTGTACTACAACATCACCATCACCGCGCTCAGCGTCGCCGTGGCCGTGCTCATCGGCGGAGTGGAGCTGCTCGGCCTGCTCGCCCAGCAGCTGGACATCACCACCGGGGTGCTCGGCTGGATCGCCGGGATCGACCTCAACAACGTCGGCTTCGTCATCGTCGGACTCTTCGTCGTGGTCTGGGCGGGCGCGCTGCTGTACTGGCGCTTCGGCAACGTCGAGGAGAAGTGGTCCCAGACCCTGCGCGAGGCCGAGGCCGGCACCGCCGCCTGACCGGCCCGCTCCCGGTCAGGGCGTCAGCTGCCGCCGTCCGGCGATCTGCTCGAAGATCAGATTGGTCCGGGTCTGGGCCACCGCCGGGTGGGTGGTGAGGTGGTCGACCACGAAGTCGCGCAGCGCGTCCGGGTGGGCGAGGGCGACGTGCAGGAGGTAGTCGTCGGAGCCGGCCATGTGGAAGACGGCGACGACGCCGGGCAGGTCGGGTGCGGTGTCCCGGAAGCTCTCGTTCTGCTCCCGGGTGTGCGCCCGGAGCCGGACCGAAATCATCGCCTGCAGCGGCAGCCCGATCGCCGCGGGCGCGATCTCGGCCCGGAACGCGCGGATCACCCCGCGCTCGCGCAGCGCGCGTATCCGCGCCAGGCAGGTCGAGGGGGCGATGCCCACCGCGTCCGCGACGGCGTTGTTCGGGGTGCGGGCGTTGTCGGCGAGGATCCGCAGGATGGCCCGGTCCACGTCGTCGAGGTGCGACTGCCGGGCGTAGGGATTGTTCGGCACAGGGCTCAGCCTTGCCGCCCTTACCGATGAAGTGCAAGGGATTGGGCGAAGAATCCGAATCTTCTGCGGAAAGCTTCCGCTCATGCCACCACAGGTTCCATTCTGACCGCCATGATCCGAACCGAGACCCTGCCCGCCCCCGCGGACCACGACCGGCCCGCCGGGCTGGAGCCGGACGCCCGCGAGTTCGCCATACCGGCGGGCGGGCTGGACCAGGAGCAACGGCTGCGCGCCCTCAACCGCATGGACGAGTACCTGACCAGGAAGCGCCGCCACCTGCTCGGCTTCCAGGCCACCCAGGAGATGGGCGGCAGCGCCTTCGACCTCGGCCGGTTCATGCAGCACAACATCAACAACCTCGGCGACCCGTTCCAGAGCGGCGGCTACAAGCCCAACACCAAGGCCGTCGAGCGCGCCGTGCTCGACTACTACGCCGCCCTGTGGCACGCCGCGGGGCCGCACCACCCGGACGACCCCGAGTCGTACTGGGGCTACGTGCTCTCCATGGGCTCCACCGAGGGCAACATGTACGCGCTCTGGAACGCCCGCGACTACCTGAGCGGCAAACCGCTGATCCGCCCCCGAGCGGGCGCCCCGGACAGCCGGGCCGCCGAGCCGGCCGTGCCGACCGGGCTGCCTGGCCTGCATGGCCCCAACGCCCGCCGCCCGGTCGCCTTCTACTCCGAGGACACCCACTACTCCTTCGCCAAGGCCGTCTGCGTGCTGGGCGTCGAGACCTTCCACGCCGTGGGCGTCGAGCAGTACCCCGGCGAGTGCCCGCTGGTCGGGCCGCAGGGGGAGCCGCGCGACTGGCCCGCCGAGGTGCCCTCGCGCAGCGGCCCCTCGGGGCACTCCTGGGACGGCACCGGCGAGATCGACATCGACGCCCTGGCGGCGCTGGTGGAGTTCTTCGCCGCCAAGGGCCACCCGGTCTTCGTCAGCCTCAACCTCGGCAGCACCTTCAAGGGCGCCCACGACGACGTCCGCGGCGTCTGCGAGCGCCTGCTGCCGATCTTCGAGCGGCACGGGCTGATCCAGGGCCCGGTCGTCCACGGCCGGGACCGGGCGACCGGCGAGCCCTCGACCGACCTGCGCCGACGCTTCTGGATCCATGTGGACGGCGCCCTCGGGGCCGGCTATGCGCCGTTCATGCGGATGGCCGGTGCGGACGACGCCACGGACTTCGGCTGGGCCCCCGAGACCGGGCTGCCGGAGTTCGACTTCGGCCTCACCCTGCCCACCCGGGACTTCGGCGAGCTCGACATGGTCTCCTCCATCGCCATGAGCGGGCACAAGTGGCTGGGCGCGCCCTGGCCGTGCGGCATCTACATGACCAAGGTCAAGTACCAGGTCGCGCCGCCCTCCCAGCCGGACTACACCGGCGCGCCCGACACCACCTTCGCGGGCTCCCGCAACGGCTTCTCACCGCTGGTGCTCTGGGACCACCTCTCCCGCCACTCCTACCAGGACCAGGTGGACCGGATCCGCCGCTCCCAGCAGCTGGCCGCCTACCTGGAGCAGCAACTGCGGCTGCTGGAGCTGGAGAAGGACGTCGACCTCTGGCCGGCCCGCACCCCGGGCGCCATCACCGTACGGTTCCGCAAGCCCGGCCCCGAGCTGGTGGCCAAGTGGTCCCTCTCCTCCCAGGACGTCCTCACCGTCCCGGGCGACGAGACCAGCCGCCGCAGCTACGCCCACGTCTTCCTGATGTCCTCGGTCGACCGGGCCAAGCTGGACGCGCTGCTGACGGACCTCGGCAACGACCCGGTCATCCTCGGCACGGCGCGCCCCGCAGCCGCAGCCGCAGCCGCAACCGCCGCCGGTGCGACGGCGACGGCTGCGGACCAGCCGACGCCCGGGTCAGGCGAGGCCAGGCCCACCGCTCGCCGCGCCTCGCCCGTCGTCAGGCATCCATGGTGAAGACTTCGTCGTGGAAGCGGACCTCCATGTCCTCGGTCAGCATCTCTCGGAACATCGCCGTGTCGCCCGTGCCGTCGCGCCACTCGAGGTATGCCTCGTAGTCCCGGCGGGTGGCCCAGCGGGTGAGGGACACCACCCTGTCCTGGTCGTCCTGGTCACGCCACAACCGGATCTCCTCGCACCCGTCATGCGTGAGCGTGTCGGGTAGCACCTGACGGAGAGCGGCGATGAGTTCGTCGGCACGGTTGGGTTTGGCATGGAAGGTGTTCGTGGCCTGAACGCTCACGACGGCTTGCCTCCGTGGTCGTGGAACTCGAGGGTTGCGCATGGGGCTCAGCGGGGGGCGATGAGGGTGAGCACCTGCTGGTGGAGGGCGGGCGGGGCGGCGAGGAAGCTGTCCGAACCGGCCTGCCAGGGCGTGCCTGTGGTGTCGGTGACCAGGGTGCCGGCTTCGCGGGCGATCAGTGTGGGGCCGAGGAGGTTCTCGTCGTCGCGGCCGTACTGCCAGAACGCGTCGATGCGCCCTGCGGCGGTGTCCGCGATCTGCCAGGAGGTGGGGCCGAGGTTGCGGACGGCGCCGACGAGCGGCAGAAGCGCGCTCAAGGAGCGTCCCGCCGCTGTTGCCGCCTCGGGCTGCGCGGCGATGAACGGCGGCTGGCTGGTGGCCAGCAGGGCGACCGCCGGGTCCTGCTTGTCCGAGGGGGTGATCGGTGCGCCGTTGCGGTGGGCGCCGTGGCCGCGCGCCGCGGTGTAGCTCTCGCCCAGTAGGGGGCTGTGCAGGACGGTGGCCACCGGCTCGCGGTCCTGGACCAAGGTGATGCTGATGCTCCACTGGGGCAGGCCCTGCAGGTACTGCACGGCGCCGTCCATCACGTCCACCACCCACAGCTCACCGGCGGGCAACGGCCGCGCGTACAGGTCCTCGGCCCACGGGACGCCGGGCAGGAGTGGGTCCAGGTGCTGGTGGAGCAGCGCTGCCGCGGGGGTGTCCACGGCGTCGAAGACGTCCTTGAACTCGGCCATGGTGCGGGCGGGCCGGGGGCGTTCCTGCTGCGCGAGCCATGTTCCCAGGATGCGGGCGGCCTGGAGCACGGGGGGCAGGAGTGCGGGGTCGGTCATGGGTCCTCCGATCACGGGTGCTGATGCCTCAACCTTGGCGAACCCGTGGGCGTGATCGGCCGATGCGGGTGCCGGAATGAGCGAAACTTGCACATGTGAAGGATCCAGTGGAGTCAGAGGTGTTGGATGAGCTCGATCAGCGGCTGATCGCGGCCCTGCAGTGCGACGGCCGACTGACCGCCGAACGCGCAGCTCGCGTCCTTGGCCTGAGTGCGCGCCTGGCCGGCCGGCGCCTGGCCGCGCTGCTGGCCGGCGGTGCTGTCCGGGTGGTCGCCGTACCGCCTCGTGAAGGCCCGGGCTCGGCGATGCTGCTGCGCATCAAAGTGCTGCGGGGCAAGCTCGACACCATCACCGCCGCCCTGGCCGCCCGCCCCGACATCGCGTTCATCGACATGTCCGCCGGCGGCGAAGAGGTCACCGCGGTCCTGTCTGCCGCTGCCGGGCCGCGCGGCAGGCTGGTGTTCCGGCAATTGCCCGCCACCAGCGCCATCACCTCGGTCAGCGCGCAGACGGTCCTGCATGTCTACGCGGACGCCACTGACTGGCGGCTGGACGCCCTGACCGAGGCCGAACGCGGCGAGCTCACGCCTGCCGGGACGCCGAGCAGATCCGCAGCAGAGCTGAGCCCGTTCGACCGGGATCTGGCGGATGCCCTTCAGGGCGACGCACGGCTCACCGCCTCCGCTCTCGCTGCGCGCACCGGCCATCCCGAGTCCACTGTCCGGCGGCGCCTGGGCGCACTGCTGCGCGACCGCGCGCTGATCACCCAGGTTGTCGTGGACCCTCGCCGCCTGGGACTGGAGGTCGATGCCAACCTCTACCTCCAGGTCCCGCCCGCGCATCTGGACGCCGCCGGGCGTGCCTTGGCGGCCCATCCGGCCGTGCACGGGGTGATCGCCCTGACCGGGTCGGCCAATCTGAGCGCCGCTGTGTGGCTGCGCGACCTCGAAGCCCTGCACACGTTCATCACTCGGGACCTCGCGCCGCTGTCGGTCACCGGCATCGACACGGTGCTGGTGGGCAGGGCTGTGAAGCGGCCCGGCCATGCACCTGCGGGTCAGTAGGCGGGTTCGTTGCGGACGATGATCAGCGAGGTGATCTTTCCGTCGCAGACGGTGAAGTAGTTGGTCATGATCAGTTCGCCGTGCAGGTTGGTCTTGTCGTACTGGCCGTCGTAGCGGGCGCGGACGATCTGGTCGCCGTAGTGGTCCAGGACCTCGGTCACCTCCAGGGTGACCCGGTCCCCGACGATCTCCTTGGCCACCCAGCGGCGGATGGCCGCAGCCCCGCGGAACTCGCGGCGCACGTCGTTGACGAAGGCGTCCTCGGCGAAGGTGGCGAGGATCGCGTCCTCGTCGAAGTCGTTGACGGCGCGGACGTGCTCGGCCAGGACCGGAAGCAGCGTGGTGTCGGACATGAGCGGGGACCTCCAGGTTCGGATGTGCAGCCACCCTTCGGCGGCCTGGTCCCCACGCTGGGCGCTCCTGCTGCGGGAGGGTCAACACCGGTGGTGCGCGTTGTCCCTCCCGCAGGGGGAGGGCCGATACTGGCGCCATGAGCCAGGCACTGACGGTCGGGGACTTCTCCCGCATGACGCACCTGAGCGTCAAGACGCTGCGCCACTACCACCAGGTCGGCCTGCTGGAGCCCGACCGCGTCGACCCCGACACCGGCTACCGCTACTACACCGCCGAGCAGATCCCCACCGCCCAGGTCATCCGCCGCCTGCGCGACCTCGACATGCCCATCCCGGACGTCAGAGCCGTCCTGGGCGCTCCGGATGCGACCGTGCGCGGTGAGCTGATCGCCGGTCATCTGGACCGCCTGGAGATCGAGCTGGACCGGACCCGCTCCGCAGTCGATTCCCTGCGCAACCTGCTGCGGCGCCCCGCGGAGGCCCCCGTCGAGCACCGCACGGTACCGGCCTGCCCTGCTGTGGGCATCAGCGCCGCCGTGGACCGCGGCGACCTGCTGCCGTGGTGGCAGGGGGCGCTGGCCGAGGTGCATGCCGCGGTGGAGGCCCAGCGGTTGGAGGCGACCGGTCCCAGCGGCGGCCTGTACGCGAGCGAGATCTTCCAGGACGATCACGGCCGGGCCACGGTCTTCGTGCCCGTGCAGGGAAGCGTGCGTGCCATCGGCCGGGTCGAGTCCCTGGTGGTGCCGGCTGCGGAGCTGGCGGTCATCACCCACCACGGTCCGCTGGCCGACGTCGATCTCACCTACGGCGAGCTGGGCGCCTACACCACCCGGCACGAGATCAGCGTCGCCGGCCCCCTGCGCGAGTACTACCTGCGCGATGCCCGCCACACCCCCGACCCCACCCAGTGGACCACCGAGATCGGCTGGCCCGTCTTCCGAGCCGAGCACGATCACTAGTCGGCATACAGGCCCACCCACTGCCAGTGCCCCGGCAGCCGGCGTACCGAGTAGCCCGCACGACGTGCTGGACCGGCTGCGCCCGTACCTGCCGGCCGAGCCGATCGCCGATCCCCGAGTCCTCGCCCGGCACTGAGCCCGAAGGCAGCCTGATGAAATCCTCCGAGACCCCGGCCCATGAGGGTATCCACCACATCAAACTTCCCGTTACGGACCTGGAGCGCAGTGCCCGTTGGTACGGTGCCGTGCTCGGTGCGCGCCGTCTGACCGAGCTCGACCACCGCCGTCCGGACGGCACGCTGTTCGCCGTCATCCTCGACGTCCCCGGCCTGGGTACCCGTCTCGAACTGCGCTTGGACCCGGCGACCGCCGCCGCTCTCAACGGCTTCGACTTCCTCACCCTGGCCGTCGCGGACCGCGCTGCCGTGGACACGTGGATCGTGCACCTGGACGCGCTGGGCGTCCGCCACTCCCCGCCGGTCGTGGGGTTGGTGGGCTGGCTGCTGGTGGTGCCCGACCCGGACGGGCTGCGCCTGCGCCTCTACACCACCCGGCCGCACGGGCTGGAGCCCGCGCGTGTCGAGTTCGACTCGCCCTGGCTCGGCACCGGCAGCGCACCGTCACCCTGACCCTCCTTCGACCTGGTCACCTCCGCCCGGCGCTGATGATCGCCGAAACCGAAGCGTTCACCGACTGCTTCAGCCGCGAGGCCATCACCGGGCGCAGGGGCTGAGGACACCTGAGTCGACGATCAGCTGGGCGCCCGCAACGCTCCGACGCCCCCCAGTCGGCACCCTTGTTGTAGACCCCGTACAGGACCGTGGCCCCATATCCTGAGAAGCGACAGGAAGGAGCCGTTGATGAGCGTCGACGCGGTCATGCACACCGAGTTCCCCGCTGGGTACGTGATCTTCTTCGGTACCGACGGGAAGGTGGTCATGACTCCGCAGAGCTTCGAGCACTCCAGCACGATCAAGTCGATGCAGATCGACTCGCTCTCGCTCGGCCGGCACGCGAAGACCGCCTCCGACGTCTACCTGGACTTCCCGGCCGACGAGAACTCTGCCCCGGACTTTGCGATCCTGCGGGAGGACGCGCAGCGGCAAGGCAAGCGCTACGGCTTCGAGGACGTGCTACTGATCGCCGAGGTGGTGTCGGTCTCCTCCGCGCGCAAGGACTACGACGACTGCACCGCGAAGTACGGCCGCTACGGCATCCCGGTCTACGTGGTGGTCGATCCGTACGCCGCGGAGGTCGTCGTCCACACCCTGCCCACCGGCTCCGGTTACATCGCGACCCACACGCACACGTACGGCTCGGGCAAGCTGCCCATCGAGCTGGCCGACGGGCGGACCTACACCCTCGACCTGGACGAGCTGCCCCGACCCGAGGCGGACGCCAACTGAGGCACTGCACTGGGTCGTCCACTCACCATGCCAGGCAGAGCCCAACCCGATTCCCAGTCCCGCCTGAGGGCCACCCGATCTCCCCGTGTCGGTTGGTCGGGTACCTGAGCGTGCGGGACCATGGAGCATGCCCAATCGACTCGCAGGCGCCACGTCTCCGTACCTCCAGCAGCATGCCGACAACCCGGTCGACTGGTGGCCGTGGGGCCCCGAGGCGATGGCGGAGGCGGAGCGGCGGGGGGTGCCGGTGCTGCTCTCCGTCGGGTATGCGGCGTGCCACTGGTGCCATGTGATGGCGCACGAGAGCTTTGAGGACGCCGGGTTGGCGGAGTACCTCAATGAGCGGTTCCTGCCGGTCAAGGTGGACCGGGAGGAGCGGCCGGACATCGATGCCGTCTACATGGAGGCGGTGCAGGCGGCGACCGGGCAGGGCGGGTGGCCGATGACGGTGTTCCTCACGCCCGGCGGTGAGCCGTTCTACTTCGGGACCTACTTCCCGCCCGCGCCGCGGCACGGGCTGCCCTCGTTCCGGCAGGTGCTGGAGGGCGTCCACGCGGCGTGGACCGAGCGGCGGGACGAGGTGGCCGAGGTGTCCGCGCGGATCGTCGCGGACCTGGCCGCGCGCGGGGACGTGTACGGCGCGGCCGGAAAGCAGCCGCCCACCGAGGCCGAGCTGCACCAAGCCGTCACCGTGCTCGACAGCGAGTTCGACGAGCGGCGCGGCGGGTTCGGCGGCGCGCCCAAGTTCCCGCCGTCCATGGTGCTGGAGTTCCTGCTGCGGCACCATGCCGCCACCGGCTCCGGGGCGGCGCTGCGGATGGTCGAGCGCACCTGCGAGGCGATGGCGCGCGGCGGCATCTACGACCAGCTCGGCGGCGGCTTCGCCCGCTACTCGGTCGACGCCGACTGGGTGGTGCCGCACTTCGAGAAGATGCTGTACGACAATGCGCTGCTGCTCCGGGTGTACCTGCACCTGTTCCGGGCCACCGGCTCCGGGACGGCCCGGCGCGTGGCCACCGAGACCGCCGACTTCCTGCTGGCGGAACTGCGGACGCCCGAGGGCGGCTTCGCCTCCGCGCTGGACGCCGACAGCCCCGGCCCGGACGGTCACAACCACGAGGGCGTCTTCTACGCCTGGACGCCCGAGCAGCTCGACGCCGTCCTCGGTGCGCAGGACGGCGCCCGCGCCGCCGCCGTGTTCGCGGTCACCGCGGCCGGCACCTTCGAGGGCGGCATGTCCGTCCTGCAGCTGCCTGCGGAGGAGGACCCGGCGGGCGAGGACCCGGGCTGGTTCGCCTCCGTCCGGGAGCGGCTGCTGGCGGCGCGCGCGGAGCGGCCCCGGCCGGCCCGCGACGACAAGATCGTCGCGGCCTGGAACGGGCTGGCGATCGCCGCGCTCGCCGAGACCGGCGCCCTGCTGGACCGGCCCGACTACCTGGACGCCGCCGTCCGCGCCGCGGAGCTGCTGGCCTCCGTCCACCTCACGGACCAGGGACGGCTGCTGCGCACCTCCCGCGACGGCCGGGCCGGAACCAACCCGGGCGTGCTGGAGGACTACGCCGACACCGCCGAGGGTCTGCTCGCGCTCTACTCGGCCACCGGCGAGGCACGCTGGCTCACCCTCGCCGGAGGATTGCTGGACGCCGTCCTGGACCACTTCGCTGACCCGGCCACCGGCGGCCTGTACGACACCGCCGTGGACGCGGAGAAGCTGATCCGCCGCCCGCAGGACCCCACCGACAACGCCGTGCCCTCCGGCTGGACGGCGGCAGCCGGGGCCCTGCTCTGCTATGCCGCGCTGACCGGCTCGGCCCGCCACCGCGAGGCCGCCGAGGCGGCGCTCGGCATCGTCACCGCGCTGGGCTCGCGCGCCCCGCGCTTCATCGGCTGGGGCCTGGCCGTGGCCGAGGCCCTGGTCGACGGGCCGCGCGAGATCGCCGTGGTCGGCCCGGCCGACGACCCGGCGACCGCGGCACTGCGCAGCGCCGCGCTGCGGAGCACCGCCCCCGGCGCCGTCCTGGCCGTGGGCGAGCCGGACGGCGGCGGTGCCGTGCCGCTGCTGGCGGACCGGCCGCTGCTCTCCGGCCGGCCCACCGCGTACGTCTGCCGCCGCTTCAGCTGCGACACCCCGGTCACCACCCCCGAGGCCCTGACCGAGCGCCTGAACAGCTGACGGGCTACTGGGCGAAGCCGGCGGCCACGGCCTTGAGGGCCTGTTGCAGCAGCTCGATCAGGTCGTCCTGGCCGTCGCGCTCGGCCCAGTACTCGACGGTCTCACCGGCGACCGCGACCAGCGCGGCGATCTGCGCGCGCAGGATGAGATCCGTGACCGGGCGGCCGGTGCGCTCGGCGAAGATCCCCAGCAGCATGTCCCGGGAGCGCTTCGACTCCGCCAGGCTGCGGGCCCGTACGGCGGGGTTCTCCCGCAGCAGACGCATCCGCAGCAGCATGTCGTCCCGCTCCTGGGCCAGCACCGTGCGCAGCGGCTCGATCATGGCCCTCAGCGCGGACTCCAGCATGGACTCCCCGGCCGGCCGGGACCGCAGCTCGGCCTCCATGATCGGGTCGTAGTCGTCGGTGATGACCAGGTCTTCCTTGGTGGGGAAGTACCGGAAGAACGTGCTCGGCGAGACCTCGGCGTCGGCGGCGATCTGGTCGACGGTGGTGCCCTCGTACCCCTGGGCGGCGAAGCGGTGGTAGGCCGCCGCGCGGATCGCCCGGCGGGTCTTCAGCTTCTTGCGCTCGCGCAGACCGAGCGGGGCGGCGAGGAACTCTTCGAGATCGGTTGCCGGGGGCGGCGACGGTGCGGAGGTCATGCCACCGATTCTCCGGGATCACCCCCGCCCGGCGCGACGCTCTCGGAGCCGTGACTGTCGTGCGCGGTGTCGCCGGGCATCCGGACGGCTATCAGCAGTGCGGACAGCGCTGCCGCTATGCCGCAGATCAGCAGCACCATCGTCATGCCGTGGACGAAGGCGCTGTGCGCCGAGGCGGCCAGGGCGGTGTCGTGCAGCTGCTCGGCGACGGCCTGGGCGGCGGAGACGGAGCCGCGCGCGGTGTGCGCGGCGGCGGCGGACAGCCCGCCGGTGTGCAGGCGGTCGGTGTAGCTGCTGAGCAGCAGGCTGCCCAGCAGGGCGACGCCGATGGCGCTGGCGCACTGCCGCAGCGTCTGGAGCAGCCCGGAGCCGACGCCCGCGCGCTCGGCGGGCAGGACGGCCATGGCCGCGCCCATGGCGGGCACCATGGTGAAGCCCATGCCCAGACCCAGGATGCTGAGCCAGAGCGCGGTCCAGCCGTAGCCGTCGCCGAGGCCGGTGCGGGAGCCCAGGAACATGGCGGCGGCGACCAGCAGCAGCCCGCCGGTGACCACGCCGCGGACGGCGAACCTGGCCACCAGCCGCTCGGAGATGCGGGCCGCCACCAGCAGGCCGCCCATCAGCGGCATCAGCCGTACACCCGTCCCGAGAGCGCTGTAGCCGAGCACCGACTGGAGGTACTGCGGGAGCACGAACAGCGCGCCCATCAGCACGAAGGTGATCAGTACGGTGGCCAGGGTGTTCCAGCGGTAGACCGGGTTGCGCAGCAGGGTGAGATCCAGCATGGGGTCGGACTGGGTGCGTTCGCGCAGGACGAGCCCGGCGAGCAGCAGCACGGCGGCGACCAGGCTGCCGACGACCTGGGCGCTGCCCCAGCCGTCGGTGGGGCCCTGGATGATGCCGTAGGTGAGCGCCGCCAGGCCGCCGACGCCGAGGACGGCACTGGGCGCGTCCACCCGAGGCACGGCCGGGTTGCGCGACTCGGGGACGAGCAGCAGCAGCGCGACGATGCCGACGGCGATCAGTGGGATGTTGATCAGGAAGATCGATCCCCACCAGAAGTGGGTCAGCAGCAGGCCGCCGAGTATCGGCCCGAGCGGCATGCCGACGGCCATGCCGGCGGTCATCACCGCGACCGCGCGGGCGCGCTCGGCCGGCGGGAAGAGGCTGGGGATGATCGACATGCCCAGCGGCATGATGAACGCCGCGCCCAGGCCCATCACCGCGCGGACCGCGATCAGCGTGGCCGCGGAGTCGGTGAGTGTGCCGACGAGCGAGGCCGCGCCGAAGAGGGTGAGCCCGGCGATCAGCAGCCGACGGCGGCCGAAGCGGTCGCCGAGCAGCCCGGCCGGGAGCATGGCGGCGGCGAAGACGACCAGGTAGGCGTCCACGATCCACTGCAACTGATTGGTGCCCGCGTGGAGTTGGACGGCCATGTCGGGCAGGGCGACGTTGAGGATGGTGCCGTCGAAGCCGAGGACGAGGACGCTCAGGCAGATGGCGCCCAGGGCCCACCAGCGCCGTGGCACGGCGGGCGGACCGGCGGTCGGCGGCGTCGGCGGTGGGACGGGAGCGACCGCGGCGGTCCCGGCGGCGGCAGTGGCGGTGGCAGTGGTGGTGCCGCCCGTGCCACCCGTACGGCCGATGCTGTGGGAGGAGGAGGTCATCGCAGGCTCCTTGGTGGTAGTTTCTGTCTAATGACAGTAACTACCATTTTGGAGGAGCTGTCAATCGGTTCCATGCAGAAGCGCCCTCCCCCGTTCGGGGAAGGGCGCTCGGAAGGCGATCGGGAGGGGGTGGTGCGGTGTCAGGCGACTGCCGTGTAGGCGACGATCGAGACGCCCACGTACTGCACGATGAAGGCGGCCAGCGTGCACAGGTGGAACACCTCGTGGAAGCCGAACCAGCGTGGTGACGGGTTGGGCCGCTTCAGGCCGTAGATGACCCCGCCCGCGCTGTAGAGCAGGCCGCCGACGACCAGCAGCACCACCACGGCCACGCCGCCGGTGCGCAGGAAGTCGGGCAGGAAGAACACGGCTGCCCAGCCGAGGGCGATGTAGCAGGGGGTGTAGAGCCAGCGCGGCGCGCCGACCCAGAACACCCGGAAGGCGATCCCGGCGAGCGCGCCGATCCACACCAGCCACAGCAGCAGCTGCTGTCGGCCGCCGCTGAGCAGCAGGATCGTGAACGGCGTGTAGCTGCCGGCGATGATCAGGAAGATGTTGCTGTGGTCCAGCCTGCGCAGCACCGCCTCGCCGCGCGGGCCCCAGGTGAAGCGGTGGTAGACGGCGCTGATGCCGAAGAGCATCCAGGCGGAGGCGGAGTAGACCGCGCAGGCGATTCGGGCCTGGGTGGAGTCGGCCAGGCAGATCAGGACGATTCCGGCCGCCACGGAGGCCGGGAACATGCCCGCGTGCAGCCAGCCGCGGAGCTTGGGCTTCAGTGGCTGGACTGCGGCAGAAAGGGCGGTACTGCCGTTGGCGGGGTCGGGCAAGGCGGCCTCCTCGGCGGTGGATTCCCTCATCGTACCTACGGAACCGTAGGTTACTTATCAGTAGGAGGTGAGGGCCGCGTGTGAATCATCACGTGTGAACCCGGTTCGGGCCCTGTATTTCCGGACAAGTCACGTCCCCGACCGCAGGATGTGTGGCCTGGGTCACCGTTAGGCCACTAGGGGCGGTATGTCGGTTTGCAGACATCGGCGTTAGGCTGCGAAGACCCTCAACCCCCGCCGCCGGATCAAGGACGATTCGGCGTGAAACGGAGCGATCGTGCCGTACGAGAACTCTGCCCCGAGCACCCCTGCGCCCACGCAGCACAAACGGCTGCTGACCTGGGTCCAGGAGATCGCAGAGCTCACCCAGCCGGACAGGATCGAGTGGTGCGACGGCTCTGACGCCGAGTACCAGCGCCTGTGCGACCTGCTGGTCGACAAGGGGACCTTCCGCAAGCTCAACCCCGAGAAGCGCCCGAACTCGTACTACGCGGCATCCGACCCGAGCGACGTCGCCCGGGTCGAGGACCGCACGTTCATCTGCTCCGAGCGGGAGCAGGACGCAGGACCCACCAACCACTGGAAGTCCCCCGCCGAGATGCGGGCCATCTTCACCGGCGCGGACGGCAGGAGCGGCCTCTTCGCCGGCTCCATGCGCGGCCGGACCATGTACGTCGTGCCCTTCAGCATGGGCCCCGTGGGCTCGCCCCTCGCCGCGTGCGGCGTCGAGATCACCGACTCCGCCTACGTCGCCGTCTCCATGCGCACCATGACCCGGATGGGCCAGGCCGTGCTGGACCACCTGGGTGAGGACGGCGACTACGTCAAGGCCGTGCACAGCCTCGGCGCGCCGCTGGCCGAGGGCGAGGCGGACGTGCCGTGGCCCTGCAACAGCACCAAGTACATCTCGCACTACCCGGAGACCCGGGAGATCTGGTCGTACGGCTCCGGCTACGGCGGCAATGCGCTGCTGGGCAAGAAGTGCTACGCCCTGCGCATCGCCTCGACCATGGCCCGCGACGAGGGCTGGCTGGCCGAGCACATGCTCATCCTGAAGCTGACCCCGCCCGCCGGCGAGGCCACGTACGTCACCGCGGCCTTCCCGAGCGCCTGCGGCAAGACCAACCTGGCCATGCTCCAGCCCACCATCCCGGGCTGGAAGGTGGAGACCATCGGCGACGACATCGCCTGGATGCGCTTCGGCGCGGACGGCCGGCTCTACGCCATCAACCCCGAATTCGGCTTCTTCGGAGTCGCCCCCGGGACCGGCGCGGACACCAACGCCAACGCCATCGAGTCGATGTGGGGCAACACGGTCTTCACCAACGTCGCCCTCACCGACGACGGCGACGTGTGGTGGGAGGGCCTCACCGCCGAGCCCCCGGCGCACCTGACCGACTGGCGCGGCAACGACTGGACGCCTGAGTCGGGCACCCCGGCGGCGCACCCGAACGCCCGCTTCACCGTCCCCGCCTCGCAGTGCCCGATCATCGCCCCCGAGTGGGAGGACCCGGCCGGCGTCCCGATCTCGGCGATCCTCTTCGGCGGACGCCGCGCCAGCGCGGTCCCGTTGGTCACCGAGTCCTTCGACTGGCAGCACGGCGTCTTCCTCGGCGCCAACGTCGCCAGCGAGAAGACCGCGGCCGCCGAGGGCACCGTCGGCGAGCTGCGCCGCGACCCGTTCGCCATGCTGCCGTTCTGCGGCTACAACATGGGCGACTACTTCGCCCACTGGGTGAAGCTGGGCCGGCAGGCGGACGCGGCCAAGCTGCCGAAGATCTACTACGTCAACTGGTTCCGCAAGAACGCCGACGGCAAGTTCGTCTGGCCGGGCTTCGGCGAGAACAGCCGCGTGCTCAAGTGGATCGTCGAGCGCCTGCAGGGACAGGCCGACGGCGTCACCACGCCCATCGGCGTGCTGCCCACCCGTGAGGCGCTGGACCTGGACGGCCTCGACATCAGCGAGGACGACCTGGCCCTGCTGCTCAGCGTGGACCCGGAGATCTGGCGCCAGGAGGCCGCCCTGATCCCCGACCACCTGGACCTCTTCGGCGAGCACACGCCCAAGGAGCTGTGGGACGAGTACCGCAGCCTGGTCGAGCGGCTCGGCTGACCGCCGGGTACCGGCGGGATCGGCCGGGGCTCCGAGGGCCCGAGGGCTGAGGGTTGCAGTACCGGGGGCGCTAGCGCGCCGAGCGTGCCGCCGCGTGGGCATCCATGCGGCGGCACGCCAGCATCGCGGTGACCGTGTCCTGCTGCGCGGCCGCGACCACCAGCAGCCGCCCGGCCAGCGCGTGCGCGTGCTCGTGCGCCGCGGCCAGGGATCTGCCGCCGTGCGCGCCGGCGGTGTGCGGCAGCGGTGCGCCGGTGGGCGCCAGCTGGGTGAGGCGGTCGGCCAGCTCGTGCGCCGCCGCGTCCAGCTCGGCGCGCCGGGCCGGATCGGGGGTCGCGTCGCGTATCGCCTCGGTGGCGGTGACCAGCGCGGCGAGGTGGCCGCTGAGCGGTGCTCCGTGCGGCAGGGCGGTGCGGGCGGTGGTGCCGGGCGCGCCAGGGGTGCTGCTGTTGTGAGCGCGGGCGGCCGGACGCCGCTGCGCCGAGACGGTGGTCCTGGTCTGTTCGTACATCTCGCCCTCTGCAGGCATAGGTCCCGGAAGCAGCGCCCCTGGGGCGCTCCGAGTGAAGGGGACTCTATCCTAACTTGGACATTGTCCAAACTGCGAGTTGTTCCACAGTGTGATCATGAGAGGGGTCCGGGGCCCACGGCTGCGGCTAGGGCTGGGCGTAGCCGTCCAGGAAGGTGCCGATGCGGGTGACGGCGTCGGCCAGGTCCTCCGCGCGCGGCAGCGTGACCAGGCGGAAGTGGTCCGGCTCCGGCCAGTTGAAGCCGGTGCCCTGGACCACGTAGATGTGCTCCTGCTTGAGCAGGTCAAGCACCAGCTGGGCGTCGTCCTTGATCGGGTAGACCTTGGGGTCCAGCCGGGGGAAGGCGTAAAGCGCGCCGCGCGGCTTCACGCAGGAGACGCCGGGGATCTCGTTCAGCAGCCGCCAGGCGGTGTCGCGCTGCTCCCGCAGTCGCCCGCCGGGGAGGATCAGATCCTGGATGGACTGGCGCCCGCCGAGCGCGGCCGCGATGGCGTGCTGCGCGGGCATGTTGGCGCACAGCCGCATGCTGGCGAGGATGTTCAGCCCCTCCAGGTAGCTGCGGGCGTGCTCCTTGGGGCCGGAGAGGACCATCCAGCCGGAGCGGAAACCGGCCACCCGGTACGCCTTGGAGAGCCCGTTGAAGGTCAGGCACAGCAGGTCGGGGGCGAACAACGCGGTGGAGGTGTGGGTCGCGTCGTCGTAGAGGATCTTGTCGTAGATCTCGTCCGAGTAGATGATCAGATTGTGCCGGCGGGCGATCTCGGCGATCCCCTGCAGCAGCTCGTCCGAGTAGACCGCGCCGGTGGGGTTGTTCGGGTTGATCACCACGATGCCGCGGGTACGGTCGGTGACCTTGGCCTCGATGTCGGCCAGATCGGGGAACCAGTCAGCCTGCTCGTCGCAGCGGTAGTGCACCGCGGTGCCCCCGGCCAGGCTCACCGAGGCCGTCCACAGCGGGTAGTCCGGCGCGGGCACCAGCACCTCGTCGCCGTCGTCCAGCAGCGCCTGCATCGACATCTGGATCAGCTCGGAGACGCCGTTGCCGATGAAGACGTCGTCCACGCTCAGCTCGGACAGCCCGCGTTCCTCATAGTGCATCACCACCGCGCGGCGGGCGGCGAGAAGGCCCTTGGAGTCGCCGTAGCCGTGGGCGGTGGCCAGGTTGCGGAGGATGTCCTGCAGGATCTCCGGGGGCGCCTCGAAACCGAAGGGTGCCGGGTTGCCGGTGTTCAGCTTCAGGATGCGGTGGCCCTGCTCCTCGAGCCGCATGGCCTCGTCGAGAATCGGGCCGCGGATGTCGTAGCAGACATTGGCGAGCTTGCTGGACTGGATCACCTGCATGTCGAGGTACTTTACGGGGTCGTCATCCGTGACGCCTCGTGTTTTTCACCACGCGGGCCCCGCAGCGCCCGCAGGTCGCTCAGGCTGCGCACCCCGCGCAGCTCGCCGAGGCGTATCCCGCGCAGCGCCCGGGCCTCCCGCGCCGCCGCAGCGCCCAGGCGTCGGCACGCGCGGGCCGCCCGGACGACGAACGGCCGCAGCCAGTCGTAGCCGTCGGCGCACAGGAGCGCGGCCCCGCGCGCGAAGGCGACGGCGCGCGGGCGCGCACGGCGCAGCCACCGGCGCCAGGTGTCCGGGCTCAGCACCCGCGCCGCGACCAGCCGGTCCCAGCGCGCCTCCGCCCACCAGAGAGCCTCCCCGGCCGCATCGGCCGTGGCCCGCGCCGCCCGCACTGCGATCCGCCGCGCCTCGGCCCCGAGGGCCGCCCCGCGCGTACGCACCGCCCCCGCGCCGACCGCGCCCGTGCCGACCGCGCCACTGCCGAGCGCGCCCGCGTCCGCGGTCCGTGCTGCCGCCGCCACCGCGCGCCGTTCGGTCCAGGCGCGCCAGGCGGCGATGGCGCGCAGGCCGGCCTTGGCGGCCGCCACCGTCGCCGGGACGTACACGCGGACCAGGAACCGGCGGCGCAGCACCGCCGAGCGGCGGGCGGCGGCGTGCCACAGCGGCATGCTGTCGGTGGCGAAGGCCGCCGCCGTGCCGGGTATCCACCCCAGGGCCAGGGACCAGACCGCGCCGAACAGGGCGCCCAGCGCCGGGTAGCCGAAGTACGCCAGCGGGCCGCCCGCGACCAGCCGGGCCACGACCAGGCCGCGGAAGAACCCGGCCGCGAAGCCCGCCAGGACCAGCCCGGCCCAGCCGGTGAGCAGCCGGTGCAGGCGGCTGGAGTTGGGGTAGATCCGGGTGTGCCGGCCGAGCACCGCCGCGACGACGACGACCATGACCACCGCGGCGAAGTCGTCGCAGACCACCGTCGCCCCGCTCTGGTCGCCGAGCGGCGACAGCCGAAGCCCCGGCAGCAGCGTGGGCGCGCCCAGCGCCGCGGGTATCAACAGGTAGCCGTAGCTGGTGGTCAGGTGCAGCCAGAGCGGGCCCAGGCCCATCAGCAGGGTGATCAGCAGCGTGGCCGCGCCGCCGGCGTAAGGGACGGCGCGTCGGGTGAGGGCATCGCGGAGGCGTGGTGAAAGCTGCTCGATCATGGCCATGCGCGGACTCTAATGGCGGAGGGGCCGCGCTGGACAGCGGCTCATCGGTTTGTAGGCTGATTCTGACACCGGCACAGAATGCTGGTACAGAATCCGGACATGACCCGGGTGGGCGGCAGGATCACGACGATCTAGTATCAGCCAGATCAGCACGGGGCGTGACGGTGGTTAGGGCGGGGTGCGCATGGCGGGACGGCTTCGGCGTTGGCTTGTCGGGCTGGTGGTGATCGCCTGTGCCGCGGGGCTGCTGGCGGCCGTGGGACCGGCCTCGACCGGATCCGGACCCTGGCAGGAACGGTTCATCACGGACGCTCAGGGCCGGGCGCTGATCCTCTACGGCCTGAACACCTCGGCCGGTGCCATGACCTCCGCCGACGGAATGCCCTGGATCACGCAATCCGACGTCGGGAAGGAAAACCGGGAACTCGGCACGGACTTCGTGCGCTATCTGATTTGCTGGCAGCAGATCGAGCCGGAGCCGGGCCGGTTCGACCAGGCGTACCTGGCCCGGGTCGCCCAGCGGGTGTCCTGGTACCAGCAGCAGGGCTACCACGTGCTGCTCGACATGCAGCAGAACATGTACGGATCGCAGTTCGGCGGCAGCGGCGCCCCGCCGTGGGCCACCGACAGCGGCGGCCTGCCGGTCAAGGCGCAGCAGCCCTGGGACCTGACCTACACCCAGCCCGGCGTGGTGCACGCCTTCGACGAGTTCTGGGGCACCCGCACCGACCACCCCGAGTACCAGCAGCAGTACATCGCGGCCTGGACCAAGGTCGCCGCGTACTTCGCCAAGAACGACGCCGTCATCGGCTACGACCTGATGGGCCAGCCCTGGGGCGGCTCGCTGCAGGGGCCGGCCTTCGAGTCGGGCCCGCTGGCGCGCTTCTACCAGCGCGCGATCACCGCGATCCGCACCGTCGACAGCAGCCACTGGCTGTTCGTCGAGCCCGAGGCGGCGACCACCGACTGGGGCCTGCCCGGCGCGCTGCCCAAGCTGGACGATCCGCGCACCGGCCCGGCCCGGATCGGCTACGCGCCGCAGCTCTACCCCGAGCCGCTGGACAGCGAGGGCAGCTACACCGGCAGCAACTCCTTCGTGACCGACCGGGAGTTGGCGTCCTGGGAGATCCAGGTGGAGCGCACGGCGCAGCGGATGGACGCACCGGTGCTGCTCGGCTCCTGGAGCGCCAACGCCCCGGACCCGTATGCGCACCTCTACATCGACAAGGTGCAGCAGCTCGTCGACCAGATGATGATCGGAGAGGCGTACTGGTCCAGCGATCCGGGCTCGGGCGTGGTCTGGGACGCCAAGGGCGCGCCGACCGAGCTGACGCCGGTCCTCGGCACGGCCTACCCGCGCGCCATCGCCGGACAGCCGGTGGCGTTCGGCTACGACAAGTCGACGCTGGACCTGAACGTCCAGTGGACCGACCTGCCGGGGGTGACCGGGACGACCGACCTGTACCTGCCGCCCACCGACTTCCCCAACGGCGGCAAGATCACGCTGAACAGCAGCTGCACGACCAAGTGGAACCCGACCACGCACGTCCTGTCGGTCACTGTGCCGAAGCTGCCCCACGGCGTGCACGATCTGGACGTGGTCCCGGCGTAGTCCGCCGGACGGCGCGCCCGGGCGTCGCCCCGGTGCGCCGGTGGTCCGCGATCACCGGCACGCCGCCGACCAGCACGTACGGGATGCCGCTGGGCGTGGTGCGGGGCCGCTCGTAGGTCGAGCCGGCGGCCACCGTCTGCGGGTCGAACAGCACCAGGTCGGCCCGGTAGCCCGGGCGGACCAGGCCCCGGTCGGGCAGCCGCAGCCGCCGCGCGGGCCGGGCGCTGAGGTGCTCGACGCACTCGGCCAGCCCCAGCACCCCGCGCTCGCGCACGTAGTGGCCGAGGTAGCGCGGGAAGGTCCCGTACGCGCGCGGGTGCGGCCGGTCGCCGGTGAGCAGGCCGTCGCTGCCGCCGGTGTGGGCGCGGTGGCGCATCAGGGTGACGACGTTCTCCTCGTGGCCGACGTGCTGGAGCACGGTCGTGCCCAGGGCGTCCTCCCGCAGCAGCCGGACGAACGCGTCGAAGCCCGACTCCCGGCCGCGCTCGGCCAGCTGGGCCACGGTCAGGCCCACCGCCGACCGCAGCTCCGCCTTCCGGACGCCGCTGACCTGCACGGTCGTCCAGTCGGCGACGACGCCGTGGCAGCCGTCCGAGCCGTGCACCTCCATCGCCTCCCGGATCGCCGCGCGGGCCGCCGGATCGGCCAGCCGCCGCAGGGTCTGCTGCGGGCCGCCGGCCGTGGCCCAGCCCGGCAGCAGTGCGGCCAGGGTGGTGGAGCCGGGCAGGTAGGGGTAGCTGTCCAGGGTCAGGTCGACGTCGTCGGCGGCGTCCAGCAGCGCGGTCAGCTCCCCGGCCCGGCCCCGGT
This sequence comes from Streptacidiphilus sp. PB12-B1b, assembly GCF_014084125.1. Classification (NCBI taxonomy): domain Bacteria; kingdom Bacillati; phylum Actinomycetota; class Actinomycetes; order Kitasatosporales; family Streptomycetaceae; genus Streptacidiphilus; species Streptacidiphilus sp. PB12-B1b. The sequence continues at coordinate 965,110 of NZ_CP048405.1, forward strand.
TGGTCTCGAAGTTCATGGTGGCGTGGGCCAGGTGCAGCGCGCAGCCCGAGCGGCGGGCGATGTCGACGGTCTCGGCGTAGGCGGCCAGGGCGTCGGCGCCGTAGGAGCGGTGGTGCGGGCAGAAGTAGCCGCCGTACTCGGCGACCGTGCGGCAGAGCGCGACCAGCTCGTCCGTCCCGGCGTACATGCCGGGGGAGTAGGTCAGCCCGGCGGACATCCCGACCGCGCCCTCGGCCAGCCCCTGCGCCAGCAGCTCCCGCATCCGCAGCAGTTCGGCCGGGGTGGCGGCGCGGTCCTCCCAGCCCAGCACCAGCGCCCGCAGCGTCCCGTGCGGGACGAGGTAGGCGGCGTTGACCGCCATGCCGTCGTGCCCCGGCGGGCCGGCGTCGAGCCGGTCGAGGTACTCGCCGACGCTGCGCCAGGACCAGTCCAGGCCCTGCGGATCGCCGTTCCAGCCCGCGAGCTGGCTGCGCAGCCCGGCCAGGGTGCGGTCGTCCACCGGGGCGTAGGACAGGCCGTCCTGGCCGAGCACCTCCAGCGTGACGCCCTGGGCGGCCTTGGCCTCGTGCCCGGCGTCGGTCAGCAGGGCCAGGTCGGAGTGGGCGTGCATGTCGATGAAGCCGGGGGCCAGGACCAGCCCGTCGGCGTCGATGCCGCCGCCGGGGCGGCCGGGGCGCGGGCCGGGGTCGCCCTCGCGGTGGATCCCGGCGATCCGGCCGTCGCGGACCACCGCGTCCGCGCGGTACGGCTCGCCGCCGGAGCCGTCCGCGACCAGCGCGCCGCGCAGCACCGCGTCCGCGGCGGGCTCCGGCGGGAGCGGCCGCATCAGAAGAAGGTGCGGATGTAGTCGACGACCGTGCCGTCGGCCTGCACCTCGGGGATCAGCTGCCACTTCTCGAAGGCCGTGCAGGGGTGCGACAGCCCCAGCGCGACCCAGTCGCCGACCGCGAGCTCCGCGCCGGGCTCGACGGCCACGAAGGCGTGCTGGTCGGCCAGTTTGGTGACGCCCAGCCCCTTGGCCTCGCGGAACTCCCCGTCGGCCGTGCGGACCAGGGTCGGCACCGGCATGCCCAGGTCGTAGGGGAGGTCCCGCTTGCCGGCGTTCAGCAGGGCCAGGCCCGGCTCGGGGCGGGAGACCACCTGCGCCCACAGCCGCAGCGCCGGGCGCAGCTGCTGTTGCGGGGCGGCGGACTTCAGCGGGGTGATCCGCGCGTAGTGCAGGTGGTCGTGGGTGATGTAGGCGCCGCTGCGCAGCAGCCGCAGCACCGGGCGGCCGAGCGGCAGCGCCTCGGCCGTGAGCGCGGCGGCGACCAGGTCGAAGTGCTCGCTGCCGCCCGCGCTGACGATGATCTCGTCGGCGTCCGCGAAGTGCCCGGCGGCGTCGGCCCGGCGGGCCAGCTCCACCAGCTGCGCCAGCCACCGGACGACCTCGCCGCGGCTGTCGTCGGCGACGCTGATGGTGCCCTCGTACCCGGCGGCGCCGACCAGGCGCAGCCGCTGCGAGGCGGCGGAGGCCGCGGCCAGCTCCAGGGCCTGTTCGACGCCGCGCGCGCCGGTGCGGGCGCCGTCCGCGCCCAGCTCGACCACGACGTCCACCCGACGCTGCGCCCCGGCCTGCTGGAGCGCGTCCTCCATCAGTTCGATGCCGCGGAGCGAGTCCACGTAGCAGACGAAGCGGAACGAGGGGTCGGCGTCCAGCTCGGCGGAGAGCCAGGCCAGCGCGGCCGGGTCCAGCAGCTGGTTGGCCAGGAAGATCCGCTGCACGCCGAACGCCCGGTACATGCGTACGTGGACGGGCATGGCGGCGGTGATGCCCCAGGCGCCGAGGGCCAGTTGGCGTTCGAAGAGCTGCGGGGCCATCGGGGTCTTGCCGTGCGGGGCGAAGGCCAGGTCGTGCTCGGCGGTCCAGCGTGCCATCAGCTCCAGGTTGTGCCGCAGCGCCTCGGAGTCCAGCGTCAGCACCGGCGTGGTGAAGCCGTCGGCGAAGAGGTCGGCCCGTGCCGCTGTCAGCTCCGCGACCGTCCGGCCCTCGTACCGGGGCGGCAGCCCCTTGAACCGCCAGTCGACGACGGTGCTGCCGAGCTGCTGGAGGGCTGCGGTGTCCATGACGCTCCCGGGAGGCGAGGTGCGGTATGCCGGCCGTGTGCAGCATCATTGCGTACTGCGCAACGGTGATTGCATATCCTGCCGCACCGTCGTGCGTCCGTACAGTCCGCCGATGCGAAGGAGCCCCATCCATGAGCAGGAATGTCGTCCGTACCGAGGGGGCCCCGGTGCCCGTGGCCCGATTCTCCCAGGGCGTCGCCAAGGGCGGTCTGCTGCAGGTCGCCGGGCAGGTCGGGTTCGAGCCGTCGACCGGCCTGCCGGTCGGGCCCGGCCTGGCCGAGCAGATCGAGCAGACCCTGCGCAATGTGCAGGCGGTGCTGGAGGCCGGCGGCTCCGGCTGGGCCGATGTCATCATGATGCGGGTGTACCTCACCGACACCGCGCACTTCGCCGAGCTGAACGAGGTGTACGACGCCTGGTTCGGCACGGTCCTGCCGGAGGGCGGCTACCCGGCCCGCACCACCGTCTACGTCGGCCTGCCGGCCGGGCTGCTGGTGGAGATCGACGCCCTGGCGGTCACCGCGCCCTGACCCGGCCCCGGACGAAACCCGGCGCGTGTGTGCGGACACGGCCGGGCCCGGCGCCCCCCGCGCGGTGCGGAGGACGCCGGGCCCGGTGCAGGTACAGGTGCAGGTGCCGGATCGGTTCGAACCGGGCCCGGTTACGGCATGGCGTGGACGAAGGCGCCCTCGTTCAGCGCGAACTGGTTGCCGTTGCTGGCGTCCCAGGCGGTGGACCAGGTCATCACGCCACCGATCGTCGGCCACAGGGTGGTCGGCTTGTAGGTGCCGCAGTCGGCGCCCTTGGCCAGGCAGTTGAGCGCGTTCTCGACGACGCTCGGGGCGACGTAGCCGCTGCCGGCCGCGCTCGGCGAGGCCGGGACGCCGATGCCGACCTGGTTCGGGCTCAGGCCCGCCTGGATGGCGGTGCAGGCGAGCGAGGTGATGAAGTCGACGCTGCCCTCGGAGTAGACGCCGCCGTCACAGCCGTTCATCGAACCCGAGTTGTAGTACTGGGTGTTGACGATGGTCAGGATGTTCTTCACGTCCAGCGCGGTGGCCAGGTAGTCCGAGCTCGCGCTCAGCATGTCGATGGTCTGCGGGGCCATCGTCAGCACGAAGCCCGAGCCGGCCTTGGACGCCAGGGACTCCAGCGCCTGCGACATGTAGGTCGGGTTGATCCCGTTCTCCAGGTCGATGTCGACGCCGTCGAAGCCGTACTGCTGCATCAGCGCGTAGGCGCTGTTGGCGAAGTTGGTGGCGGCGGTGGAGCTGCTGACGCTGATGGTGCCGTCCTGGCCGCCGATCGACAGCACGACCTTGTCGCCGGCCGCGTGCTTGGCCGCGATGTCCGCCTCGAACTGCGCGGTGGTGTAGCCGCCGAGCTTGCTCACCAGGGTCGGGTCCAGCGAGAAGGTGATGCCGCCGTCGTTGGCCGAGTCGGCCGTGGCGAAGGCCACCGCGATGATGTTGTAGGCCGGGTTGACGGCGGCGATGGTCTGGTCGGTTGCGCCGTTGTCGAAGTCCTGCCAGTAGCCGGTGACCCAGTGCTTGCCGCTGCCGCCGCTCGGCGGGGAGGTCGGGGTGGGCGTGGGCGTCGGCGTCGGGCTGGACGACTTGGTCGGCGTCGGCGTCGGGGTGGGCGTCGGGCTGGACGACTTGGTGGGCGTCGGCGTCGGCGTGGGGGAGGACGAGGCCGGGGCGGAGGGGCTGGGGCTGGAGCCCGCGGCGCCGGTCAGCGCCACGTCGTCGGCGTTGTAGGTGCCCTGGCCGTACCAGCCGTGCAGGTAGATGGTGACGCTGGTGGTGGTCGCGCCGGTGGTGAACGACGTGCTCAGCTGGTTCCAGGCGCTGTTGCTGGACCAGGTGCTGACGTCGGTGCCGCCGTCGCCGCTGGTGCCCAGGTAGACGTAGCTGCCCTGGACCCAGGCGCTCAGCGCGTACGTGGACTTCGGCTGGACGCTGATGGTCTGGCTGCACTGCGCGTCGTCACTGCTGGTCGCCGCACCCGCCAGGGCGTACGAGCCGGAGTGGACCGGGGAGCTGACGACGCTGCCGGTGCCGGCGTCGCAGGTCCAGTTGGTGAGCGCACCGGTCTCGAAGCCGGGGTTGACGACCAGGTTGCTGCTGGTGGCGGCGTTGGCCCCGCCGGTGAAGGCGACGAGCCCGGCGAGGCCGAGGCCGACTGCGGTGGTACAGGCGGTGACGGTGCCGGCCAGACGGCGTGGGGATCTCATAGACCTGTCCTCATGTGGGGGAGGGGGAAGACAGCGGATGAAGCCTGCCCCACAAGTTGGCCTAGACCAATAGAGCTGTCAAGAGTTCTTGCTGCTGCTTAAGCTCCTCTTAATTCTCTGACAGGGTTGCAAGTGGGCAGGTCAGAGTGGGTTTTGGGACGAAAGGTTCACCAGTAAAAGGTACAGACCACCTACGGGAGCCATCTCCCGTAGGTGGTCTGCCCGGTTGTTCAGTCCTCGCTGGACGCCGACCAGATGTTGATGTCCGCGTCGGTCGCGTAGCGGTCGATCTCGGCCAGCTCCTCATCCGACAGCGGCTCGCCCTGCACCGAGGCGATGTTGGCCTCCAGCTGCGCCACCGAGGAGGCGCCGATCAGCGCCGAGGTCATCCGCTCGTCGCGCAGCAGCCACTTCAGCGCCAGCTGCGCCAGCGACTGGCCGCGCTTGGCCGCGATGTCGTTCAGGGCGCGCAGCTTGAACAGGGTCTGCTCGGTCAGCGCCGCCGGATCCAGCGACTTGCCCTGCGAGGCCCGCGAGCCCTCCGGGATGCCGTGCAGGTAGCGGTCGGTGAGCATGCCCTGGGCCAGCGGCGCGAAGCCGATGCAGCCCGCGCCCTCCTCGGCCAGGACGTCCAGCAGCCCGTCCTCCTCGATCCAGCGGTTCAGCATCGAGTAGGAGGGCTGGTGGATCAGCAGCGGCACCCCGAGCCCGCGCAGGATGGCCGCGGCCTTGCGGGTGTTCTCCGCGCTGTAGGAGGAGATGCCGACGTACAGCGCCTTGCCCTGCTGGACGGCGGAGGCGAGCGCCCCCATCGTCTCCTCCAGCGGGGTCTGCGGGTCGAAGCGGTGCGAGTAGAAGATGTCGACGTAGTCCAGGCCCATCCGGCTCAGCGACTGGTCCAGGCTGGCGGTGAGGTACTTGCGCGAGCCCCACTCCCCGTACGGGCCGGGCCACATGTCGTACCCGGCCTTGGTGGAGATGACCAACTCGTCCCGGTACGGGCGGAAGTCGGCGGCCAGGTGCCGACCGAAGTTGGCCTCGGCCGCGCCGTACGGCGGGCCGTAGTTGTTGGCCAGGTCGAAGTGCGTGACGCCGAGGTCGAAGGCGCGGCGCAGGATCGCCCGCTGGGTCTCCAGCGGCTTGTCGTCGCCGAAGTTGTGCCACAGGCCGAGCGAGATCTCGGGCAGCTTCAGCCCGCTGCGCCCGGTCCGGCGGTAGGCCATGGCGCCGGCCTGTGCCGTGCCGTCGTAGCGGTTCTCTGCGGCCCGGTACGGAGCTGGGATCATCGGGGCACACCTCTCACAGCGGGTTGGTCCGACTTTTGTATGTCCAGTGAACAATACTCGTGACCAGTTGCTTGTCATGTCTCTCATACCCCGGGAGTAGGGTGTGCCCTCGGGCGAGCAGTAGGCAGAGGGGCGAGTAGGAACATGGATCTGGGCGCGGTGATCCGACGTACGCCGGTGCTTCGGCAGCTGACGTACGGCCTCTACGGACGGCGCGTGGAAGCCCACCTCGACAGGAGCAGAGTGCCCCGCCACGTCGGCGTGATGCTCGACGGCAACCGTCGCTGGGCCCGCGCCGCGGGGATGTCCACCGTGGACGGCCACCAGAGCGGCGCCGACAAGATCCCCGACTTCCTCGGCTGGTGCGAGGAGACCGGCGTGGAGGTGGTCACGCTGTGGCTGCTGTCCACCGACAACCTCACCCGCCCGCAGGAGGAGGTCGTCCCGTTGCTCGGCATCATCGAGCAGGCCGTCCGCGACCTGGTGGCCGACGGACGCTGGCGGGTGCACCCGGTGGGCGCGCTGGACCTGCTGCCGCCGCAGACCGCCGAGGTGCTCAAGGCGGCCGACGAGGCCACCGCGCACCGCAGCGGGATAGTCGTCAACGTGGCCGTGGGCTACGGCGGTCGGCACGAGATCGCCGAGGCCGTCCGCAAGCTGCTGCAGGAACAGGCCGCGCTGGGCACCTCGGTGGAGGAGCTGGCCGAGATGATCGACGTCGAGCACATCGCCCGGCACCTCTACACCAGCGGCCAGCCCGACCCGGACCTGGTCATCCGCACCTCCGGCGAGCAGCGGCTGTCCGGCTTCCTGCTCTGGCAGAGCGCCCACTCCGAGTTCTACTTCTGCGAGGCCTACTGGCCCGCCTTCCGCAAGGTCGACTTCCTGCGCGCGCTGCGCGACTACGCGGCCCGGCAGCGCCGCTTCGGTGGCTGAAACCTGTCGCCGACCCCTCCTGCGGCGGGCCGATCGCCTGCTTGTCTGAACGGCTGATGATGATGAGGCTTCAGTTCGGGTCGGATGGCATGGGTTCCGGGGCGCATGGGAATACCCAGAGCAGACCGTGACCTCGGCCAACGGGGCCGCAAGGGAGCGGTGAGCCGCGGATGACAGCAGGTCATCCGCCCGGGAGGCCCTGTGGTCAGCTCCAAGAGCCGCCGGAGTTTGCATGACCGGCGCACGTACGTCCTCGACACCAGCGTGCTGCTGGCCGACCCGGTCGCCATGACCCGCTTCGAGGAGCACGAAGTCGTGCTCCCGGTGGTCGTGGTGACCGAGCTGGAGGCCAAGCGGCACCATCCGGAACTCGGCTACTTCGCCCGGCAGGCGCTGCGCCTGCTGGACGACTACCGGATCCGGTACGGCCGTCTCGACGCCCCTATCCCGGTGGGCGAGATCGGCGGCACGATCCGGGTCGAGCTGAACCACACGGATCCGTCCGTGCTCCCGGCGGGCTACCGCCTCGGGGACAGCGACAGCCGGATCCTGGCGGTGGCCCGCAACCTCCAGGCCGAGGGGTACGACGTCACCGTCGTCTCCAAGGACCTGCCGATGCGGGTCAAGGCCAGCTCGGTGGGGCTGCTCGCGGAGGAGTACCGCGCCGAGCTCGCCATCACCTCCGGCTGGACCGGGATGGCCGAGCTGGCGGTCTCCGGCGAGCAGGTGGACTCCCTGTTCGGCGGTGCCGACCACGGCGGCGGCGGGGTGGACCTGCCCGAGGCCCGCGACCTGCCGGTGCACACCGGCCTGGTGCTGACCTCCGAGCGCGGCAAGGCGCTCGGCCGGGTCACCCCGGACGGCCGGGTGCGGCTGGTGCGCGGCGACCGGGAGGTCTTCGGACTGCGCGGCCGCAGCGCCGAGCAGCGGATCGCGCTGGATCTGCTGCTCGACCCGGAGATCGGGATCATCTCGATGGGTGGCCGGGCCGGCACCGGAAAGTCCGCGCTGGCGCTGTGCGCGGGCCTGGAGTCGGTCCTGGAGCGCCGCCAGCACCGCAAGGTGATGGTCTTCCGCCCGCTCTACGCGGTCGGCGGCCAGGAGCTGGGCTACCTGCCCGGCTCCGAGTCGGAGAAGATGAGCCCCTGGGCCCAGGCGGTCTTCGACACCCTCTCCGCGGTGACCACGCCGGACGTGATCGAGGAGGTGCTGGCCCGGGGCATGCTGGAGGTCCTGCCGCTCACCCACATCCGGGGCCGCTCGCTGCACGACGCCTTCGTGATCGTCGACGAGGCCCAGTCGCTGGAGCGCAACGTCCTGCTGACGGTGCTGTCCAGAATCGGCCAGGGCTCCCGGGTGGTGCTCACCCACGACGTCGCGCAGCGCGACAACCTGCGGGTGGGCCGGTACGACGGGGTGGTCGCGGTGGTGGAGAAGCTCAAGGGTCATCCGCTGTTCGCGCACATCACCCTGACGCGCTCGGAGCGTTCGGCGATTGCGGCGCTGGTGACCGAGATGCTGGAGGACATCCCCGGCTGACGTGCGCGGGAACGGCTGCCGGTCCTGGTTCGGCCTGGACCGGCAGTTCCGCGTCCGTCGCCGGGGATGCCCCGATTTCCGGCGGTATGACGCGACTTGTACCGCCGGGCGCAGGCAAAGTTGTCCGATCGTAACCATTCCAGCGATGTTTCAGTAGGGCAATCGCACATCTTTCCCTCTCGTACGCCATGTGAGCTTCGCCACGCAACTGAGAATTGCGTCCGCGCGTCCCCGTCGGGCATGGTGTGGGTTCTGTCAGGCCCCGCGTACGGCGTGATTGGGCACCCGCAAGGGTGAACGGCGTCATCGAGTCGATGACGGTGTGTGCGAGTCACCACAACTGAAAACGGCATACAGGCCGTACGCCGCCCGAGAACCACCAGCGTCCCGTTCCCACCGGGGCGTACGGGCCCGCGTCTCCCGTGACCAGTGCAGGGGGAGGCCAGCGCCAGGGGCAGGGTTCGTCCGTGAGGTCACCACACGGACGACGCTGGAAGGAAACCGTGTGAACCGGATCTCGGTTCGAGGTGTGGCTGTGGCTTCCGCCACCGCCGTCACTGCTGTAGGAGCTGTGGTCGGCGTTGCCCATGCAACCCCAGCGTCGGCCGCCTCGGCGACCGACGTCGCAGGAAGCACCCTCCTTGCCGACGTCCCCTCGGGCACCGAGGCGCAGACGGTGAGCGACAACCTCGCCCTGCAGGCCAACGCGCAGCAGGCGGACGCCACCGCCGCCGCGCAGAAGGCCGCGGACCAGGCCGCCCGCCTCGCCGCCGCCCACGCGGCGACCGCCAAGTCCAACGCCGAGAAGGCAGCAGCCGCCAAGGCCGCCGCCATCGCCAAGGCCAAGGCGGACGCCAAGGCCGCGGCCAACGCCGCCGCGGCGAGCCGGACCCAGCTGGCGCAGACCTACGCCCCCGGCACGGTGCAGGCCCTGGCCGAGTCGATCATAGGAAACGCCACCCAGTTCGGCTGCTTCAGCGAGATCGTCACGCGCGAGAGCGGCTGGAACTACACCGCGACCAATGCCGCCTCCGGCGCGTACGGCCTGGTCCAGGCCCTGCCCGGGGACAAGATGGCCTCGGCCGGCTCCGACTGGCGGACCAACCCGGCCACGCAGATAAAGTGGGGCCTCAGCTACATGGACTCCCGCTACGGCAGCCCGTGCGGCGCCTGGTCGTTCTGGCAGGCGCACAGCTGGTACTAGGACATCCGGTACCGATGCGCCCGGTTCACCAGGACGCCCGGTGCCCGTGACGGCGGCCCGGTACTGCCGTCACTGAATATCTCGTGCCCGGCCTCACGGCCCGGAAACGTGTGGAAGCCCCCGATCCCTGTCCGATCGGGGGCTTCCTATCTCTCCCACGGAACGGCCGCTGTGTGCGGGGCGGCCTCACGGGTGGTCGTCCCCCCGTGTTCCGAGGGGTAAACCCGATTTCGATAATAATGACCGGATAATCCGACGGGCCGGGTCGCCGCCGGGCCGTCCAAGCGGTGGGCCGTCCCCGGTGCGGTCGTCCCCTACCGGTACCGTTCGGTGCGAGAAGTACGCGCAGCACCGAGGCGGGGCGAAGGGGCGAACGGCGATGTCGGGCGAGGGGCGAGAGGGACTCAGGGCCTGGGGGGCCTCCGCCGCGCGGCGGATCTCCGAGCGGTTGGAGCGCGGCCGCCGGGCGGCCGAGCACGACATCCACCAGGCCGAGCACCGCAACGACCCGCCGCCGGTGCACCCCGCGCCCGTGCTCTCCGATCCGCACGGCGGCCCGGCCTTCCCGGCCCTGGCGACCAGCCCCAGCGAGGCCGTGCCCTGGAGCCTGCGGGTCTCCGCCGAGATCATCTGGCGGCTGCTGATCGTCGGCGCGGGCCTGTACGTCCTGTTCCAGGTTGTGCAGACGCTGCGCATCGTCGCCTTCGCCTTCGTCGCGGCCCTGCTCATCAGCGCGTTGCTGCAGCCCACCGTCTCCCGGCTGCAGCGCCTCGGCCTGCCCCGGGCCCTGGCCGCCGCGGTCACCTTCGTCGGCGGCCTGATCGGGATAGGGCTGGTCGGCTGGTTCGTCGGCTGGCAGGTCAGCACCAACCTGGGCGAGGTCACCACCAAGGTCCAGTCCGGCATCGCGCAGATCCACGACTGGCTGACGCACGGCCCCATGCACCTGACGGACACCCAGATCAACCAGTTCGTCAAGCAGTTGCAGAACGCCGTGGGCTCCAACAGCGACCAGATCACCTCCTTCGGCTTCTCCACCGTCGGCATCGTCATCGAGATCGTGACCGGGGTGTTCCTGGCCGCGTTCTGCACCTTCTTCCTGATCTACGACGGCGCCCGGATCTGGGGCTGGCTGCTGAAGCTGTTCCCGCCCACCGCCCGGATCGCCATGGCCGGCGCCGGCCCCCGGGCCTGGTCCACGCTGAGCGCCTACGTCCGCGGGACCGTCCTGGTCGCCTTCATCGACTCGGTCTCCATCGGCATCGGCATCTTCCTGCTCGGGGTGCCGCTGGCGCTGCCGGTCTCCGTGCTGATCTTCCTCGGCGCGTTCGTGCCGCTGGTCGGCGCGCTGGTCACCGGGACGATCGCGGTGCTGATCGCGCTGGTCACCAAGAGCGTCTTCACCGCGGCGATGGTGCTGGTGGTGCTGCTGGCCGTGCAGCAGATCGAAGGGCACCTGCTGCAGCCGCTGATCCTCGGCCGCGCGGTGCGGGTCCACCCCATCGCGGTGGTGCTGTCGGTCACGGTCGGCTCGATCATCGGCGGCATCGGCGGCGCCATCGTCGCCGTCCCGCTGGTCGCGGTCACCAACACCACCGTCGGCTACCTCAAGGCCCGCCAGCGCGCGGGCGAGGACGTCCGGGTCGCCCTGCTCACCGCCCAGGCCGAGGCCCGCGCCACCGCCGCCGACACGGGCGAGGCCCCGACCCCGGAGAGCTGAACTCCCGGGGGTCGGGGCCTGGGCCCGGCGCTGTCGGCTACTGCTACGCCTGCGCGGGCAGGCGTCCCTCGGCCTCCAGCGTCACCGCGACGGCCTGGACCACCGAGGCGATCCGGATCGCGGCCTGGACGGTCTCCCGCTCCACGCCCGCCTTGCGCAGCACCTGCTCGTGCGAGTCCAGGCACTGGCCGCAGCCGTTGATCGCGGAGACCGCGAGGCACCACAGCTCGAAGTCGACCTTCTCCACGCCCGGGTTGCCGATGACGTTCATCCGCAGCCCGGCCCGCAGCGTCCCGTACTCCTTGTCGGAGAGCAGGTGCAGCGTGCGGTAGTACACGTTGTTCATGGCCATCATCGCGGCGGCGGACTTGGCCGCGGTGTACGCCTCCGGGCTCAGCTCCGCCCTGGCCTGCGGCTCCAGCTCAGCCAGCACCCGCTCGCCGCGCGAGGCGATCGCGCAGGCCAGCACCATGCCCCAGAGCTGCTGGGCCGGCAGGTCGGAGTTGCCGACGACCGAGCCGAGGTTCAGCTTCAGGTCCTTGGCGTACTCGGGCAGCGCGGCCTTGAGTTCATCGAGAGCCACCGCGTCACTCGCCCGCGAGCAGGGCGACCGGGTCGAGCGTGGTCTCGCCCTTGTTCCAGTTGCACGGGCACAGCTCGTCGGTCTGCAGCGCGTCCAGCACCCGCAGCACCTCCTTGGGGTTGCGGCCCACGGAACCGGCGGTGACCATGACGAACTGGATCTCGTTGTTGGGGTCCACGATGAACACGGCGCGCTGCGCGGTGCCGTCCTCGCCCTCGACGCCGCACTCCCGCATCAGCTCGTGCTTGACGTCCGCGAGCATCGGGAAGGGCAGGTCGCGCAGGTCCTTGTGGTCCTTGCGCCAGGCGTGGTGCACGTACTCGGAGTCGCCGGAGACGCCGAGGACCTGCGCGTCGCGGTCGGCGAACTCCTCGTTCAGCTTGCCGAAGGCGGCGATCTCGGTGGGACACACGAAGGTGAAGTCCATCGGCCAGAAGAAGACGATCCGCCACTTGCCCTCGTAGGACTTGTGGTTGATCTGGGCGAAGGCCCGGTCCGCGTCGAGGTCGACGCAGGCGTTCAGGTCGTACGCGGGGAACTTGTCACCGATGGTGAGCACGTTCGCTCCTTCTTGGTTCTGATTGAGGGGTTTCGTCCGGGTCTCACCGGGGTCGCCAGGGGCCGCAGACTGCCCTACCGTGACACATCGCGTACTGATCAGTGAAATAGCTACACTGGATCCCATTGATCGGAGGAAGTTATCAGCAAGGCCCGCACTCCCACGCCCGCCCAGCTCAGGGCCTTCGTCGCGGTCGTGGAGCACCGCCACTTCCGCGACGCCGCCGCCGCGATCGGAATGAGCCAGCCCGCCCTGTCCGGGGCCGTCGCCGCGCTGGAGGACGGACTGGGGGCGCAGCTGGTCGAGCGCACCACCCGCAAGGTCATCATCACCCCGCTGGGGGAGCGCGTCGCCGACCACGCGCGCGGCGTGCTCGCCGGACTGCACGCCCTCACCGAGGAGGTCGAGGCGTCCCGGCTGCCCTTCACCGGCCCGCTGCACCTGGGCGTCATCCCCACCGTCGCCCCCTACCTGCTGCCGACCGTGCTCCGGCTGGCCCGCGACAGCTACCCCGAGCTGGAACTCCACATCCACGAGGAGCGCACCGCCCGGCTGCTCGACGGCCTCGGCTCCGGGAGGCTGGACGTCCTGGTCCTGGCCCTCCCCGGCGGCCCCGGGATGACCGACATCCCGCTGTACGACGAGGACTTCGTCCTGGTCACCCCGACCGGCCACGGGCTCGCCGGGCGCACCGGCGTCCCCCGCGACCTGCTGCTGGACCTGGACGTCCTGCTGCTCGAAGAGGGCCACTGCCTGCGCGACCAGGCCCTGGAGCTGTGCCGGGAGGCCCCCGGCGGCACCCGCGCCGCCGGGCTGCCCACCCTGGTGCAGCTGGTCGCCGGGGGTCTGGGCGTGACGCTGCTCCCGGCCGCCGCCGTCGCGGTCGAGACCGGCCGCTCCGACCGGCTCGCCACCACCCGCTTCGCCGCCCCCGCCCCCGGCCGCCGGATCGGCCTCACCCACCGCCCCGGCTCCGCCCGCACCCCCGAGTACCACCGCCTCGCCGCCGCCCTCCGCGACGCCCTCCAGGCCCTGCCGGTGCGGCTAGTCTGCTGACAGGAGGTGGCGCAGGTGTACCTGTCGCGTGTACGGATCGACGGCATCAAGGGTTTCCGGGGCTCGCGGGCGGTGGATCTCACGCTGACCCGCCCGGACGGCAGCCACGCGGGCTGGACCGTCCTGGCCGGACGCAACAGCTCGGGCAAGACCAGCCTGCTCCAGGCCGTCGCCGTCGCCCTGCTCTCCCCGGCCCAGGCGTACCCGCTCGTCCCCGACCTCCCCTCCTGGCGCTCGGCCGACCCCGGCCGGATCGAGCTGACCCTCGCCGGGACCGGGGACGCCGCCGCCACCGTCAGCGGCCGGATCGACTCCTGCGCGGAGCAGGGCGACATCGACGTCACCTGCACCTGGGTGGTGACCCCCGGGCGGGAGCAGATCCGGCCGAACGTCGTCTGGGAGCGCACCGGGTCGGCGCCGACGGCCGACGGCGCCCCGGCGGGCCCGTTCTCCGACCCCGAATGGGAGTTCGCCCTGCTCGGCACGGTCTCGGGCTTCGGCCCCTTCCGCCGGATGTCCGAGAACGCCCGCCGGGACGGCCGCGCCTTCACCAGCCTCTTCAGCGAGGACGCCGCCCTGACCGAGGGCGTCGCCTGGCTCGTGGACCTGGACCACCGCAGCCTGGAGGGCAACACCGGCGCGCAGGAGACCAGGGACGCGGTCATCGCGCTGCTCGCCGACGGCCTGCTCCCGGACGGCCTCCAGGTCGCCGGGGTCTCCTCCGACGGGCTCTCGGTGCGGGCCGCCGACGGCAGCGAGTTCCCGCTCGCCGAGATGAGCCAGGGCGTCCGCACCGCCGTGGCCCTCGCCGTCTCCCTGGTCTGGGAGCTGGCCCAGGACGACCCCGGCACCTGGTTCGGACGCCACGACGGCCACGTCGCCGTCGTCCGCCCCGGCATCGTCCTGATCGACGAGGTCGACGCCCACCTGCACGTCACCTGGCAGCAGCGGATCGGCTACTGGCTCACCTCCCGCTTCCCCCGGGTCCAGTTCGTCGTCACCACCCACAGCCCCTACATCTGCCAGGCCGCCGACCCCGGCGGCCTCATCCGCCTCGGCTCCGCCACCGACGGCACCGCCCCCGAGGTCGTCGACGAGGAGCTGTACCGAAGGGTCGTCTACGGCAGTGGCGACGACGCGATCATGTCGGAGCTGTTCGGCCTGGAGACCCCCTACTCGGCGGTCGCCGAGGACGCCCGCCGTCGGATCGGCGATCTGGAGGGCCGGGTGCTGAGCGGCGACGCCTCCGGGGACGAGCTCGCCGAGTACGAGGCGCTGAGCAGCAGACTCAACAGCTCCCTCAGCGCCCGGGTCGACGAGGTGGCCGGCCGACTGGCGCGCGGCCGGTGATCCCGCTCCGGCGTCCGCCTCTGGAAAGGGAGTTGCAGCGCCGCTTGGCCGCTCGCACCACCGCCCTTTCCCGCCAGGGCGCGTCCGGCGACCGCGCCCGTCGCGCCTGGTCCAACGCCGATGTGTTACGACGCCAACTGCGAGAGGTGCTGGAGGGCATGGCGCCGGGCGTCCAGCGCTGCATGTACTGCGGCGACAGCCAGGGATCCTCCATCGACCACTTCGAGCCGCTCAGCCTTGCCCCGCTCAAGGCGTTCGCCTGGATGAACCATCTGCTGGCCTGCACCCACTGCAACAGCAACCACAAGCGCGACCGCTTCCCGGTGGACGCGGAGGGCCACTGCCTGCTGGTCGACCCGACCAGTGAGGACCCCGCACTGCACCTCCAACTCGTCCTGCGCACGGGGGAGTACCAGGCCCGGACGCCCAAGGGGCAGGCCACCATCGAGGTTTTCGGACTGGCCCGGCCGTCCCTCGAACGCGGACGGGCCAAGGCGTTCGTCCGCTGCCGGTCGATGCTCCGGGACCTCGGCGGGCTGATCGAGGCGGGCGAGGACGACGAGGCCATGGAGGTCGCCGAATCGCTCCGGGTGCAACCGTTCGCCGACGTGCTGCACGCCATGCAGACCGTCCAGGACCGGCCGGGAGCAGCGGTCGTCCTCGGCGCCCGGGAGCTGGAGAGCCTGCGGTGGCTCACCGTGCTGCTCGCATAGGGTGCGTGACCATGAGCAACCTTGAGACCGCCCCGCAGGCGCGGGTCTGCGGCGGGCGGCAGGACGTGTCGGGCACGCCGGTGCACGAGCTGCTGACGGGCAAGCAGGTCCCGCTCGGTGAGAGCACCGTGGTCCGCCGGCTGCTGCCGAACCTCGGCCGCCGCATGATCGGCGCCTGGTGCTTCGTCGACCACTACGGCCCGGACGACATCACCGACGAGCCCGGGATGCAGGTGGCCCCGCACCCGCACACCGGGCTGCAGACCGTCAGCTGGCTGCACGACGGCCAGGTGCAGCACCGCGACAGCGTCGGCAGCGTGGCCACTGTCCGGCCGCGCGAGCTGGGGCTGATGACGGCGGGCCGCGCCATCGCGCACTCCGAGCAGTCCCCGCGCGACCACGGCCCGCTGCTGCACGGCGCGCAACTGTGGGTCGCGCTCCCCGGCGAGCACCGGCACACCGAGCCGCACTTCGAGCACCACCCGGTGCTGCCCGAGGTCGCCGCCCCCGGCCTGCACGCCACCGTCATCCTGGGCGAGCTGGACGGCGCACTCTCGCCCGGCGCCACCTACTCGCCGCTGGTCGGCGCGGACCTCACCCTCGCCGAGGGCGCCTCGGCCCGGCTCCCGCTCGACCCCGACTTCGAGTACGCGGTGCTGGCCATGGCGGGCGCCGCCGACGTCGACGGCGTCCGGGTCGAGCCCGGCGCGCTGCTGTACCTCGGCTGCGGCCGCACCGGGCTGCCGCTGCGCGCCGTCACCGACAGCAGCCTGCTGCTGCTCGGCGGCGAGCCCTTCGAGGAGAAGATCGTCATGTTCTGGAACTTCGTGGCCCGCACCGGCGAGGAGATCGCCGAGGCCCGCGACGCCTGGAACAGCCCGTCCGCCGGCTCCTTCGGCGAGGTCCACGGCTACCAGGGCGCCCGCCTGCTCGCCCCGCCGCTCCCCCCGGTCCCGCTCAAGCCCCGCGGCCGCGCCCGCTGACGCCGCCCGCGCCCCCGCTGCGGCGCGTCCCGCTGCGGCGCGTTCGGGCCCGGGAATGCCGCTACCGCACGGATGGTTGTCCATGCCATCCACCGCAGTTTCGGCCGCAACGAGAGGAACCGGACGTGTACATGCACTCCTCCAGCCCCACCCTCGCCGCGGAGTACGCCCGGGCCCAGCTGTTCTTCGACTCCAAGGCGTACAGCGACGCCGCCCTGATCCTGGTCGGGGTCGTCGCCCAGGAGCCGGCCAACACCGCCGCCCGGCTGCTGCTGGCCCGGTCGTACTACCACTCCGCCCAGCTGGGCCGGGCGGAGGCCGAGCTGCGGCGCATCCTGGAGCGCGACCCGGTCGAGGCGTACGCCCACTTCATGCTGGGCCGCACCCTCCAGCGCCAGAGCCGCCCCGCCGAGGCCCTCCCCCACCTCCGCCTCGCCGCCGCCATGGACACCGCCCTCCACGCCGCCTGACGGCCGCCGCTGTCCTACGGCTCCGCCCGGCCCCGGCCTGATTCCAGGCCGGGGCCGTTGCCGACGGCGGGCTATGGGTGGGTCATCCGCAGGACGTCCAGGGCGGCGTCGAGTTGTTCCTCGGTGAGCTTGCCCTGGTCGACGTAGCCGCGCTCCAGGACCACCTGGCGGATGGTCTTGCGCTCGGCCAGGGCCTGCTTGGCGGTCTTGGCGGCCTCCTCGTAGCCGATCCAGCGGTTCAGCGGGGTCACCACGGAGGGGGAGGACTCGGCGTACTCGCGCAGCCGGTCGGTGTTGGCGGTGATGCCGTCCACGGTCCGGTCGGCGAGCAGCCGGGCGACGTTGGCCAGCAGCCGGATCGACTCCAGCAGGTTGCGGGCGATCACCGGCAGCATCACATTGAGCTCGAAGTTGCCGGCCGCGCCCGCCGCCGCGACCACCGCGTCATTGCCGGTGACCTGCGCGGCGACCATCACCACGGCCTCCGGGATGACCGGGTTGACCTTGCCCGGCATGATCGAGGAGCCCGGCTGCAGGTCGGGCAGGTTGATCTCGCCCAGGCCGGTGCGCGGGCCGGAGCCCATCCAGCGCAGGTCGTTGGCGATCTTGGTGAAGCCGACGCCGACGGTCCGCAGCTGCCCGCTCAGCTCGACCAGCGCGTCCCGCGCGCCCTGCGCCTCGAAGTGGTTGCGGGCCTCCGTCAGCGGCAGCCCGGTGACCCGGGCGACCTCGGCGATGACGGCGGCGGAGAAGCCGGGCGGGGTGTTGATGCCGGTGCCCACGGCGGTTCCGCCCAGCGGCAGTTCGGCGACCCGGGGCAGCGTCGCCCGCAGCCGCTCCACGCCGTAGCGGACCTGCGCGGCGTACCCGCCGAACTCCTGTCCGAGGGTGACCGGCGTGGCGTCCATCAGATGCGTCCGCCCCGACTTCACCGTCGTGGCGAACTCCTCGGCCTTGCGCTCCAGCGCCGCCGCGAGGTGCTCCAGTGCGGGGACGAGGTCCCCGGTGACCGCTGCCGTGGCGGCGATGTGGATGGAGCTGGGGAAGACGTCATTCGACGACTGGCTGGCATTGACCTCGTCATTGGGATGGACCGGTCGTCCCAACCGCTCGCTCGCCAGCGCGGCGATCACCTCGTTGGTGTTCATGTTGGACGAGGTGCCCGAGCCGGTCTGGAACACGTCGATCGGGAACTCGGCGTCCCACCGGCCCTCGGCGACCTCCTCGGCCGCCTCGGCGATGGCCTGCGCTGTCGCCTTGTCCAGCACCCCGAGTCCGGCGTTCACCGTCGCCGCCGCCGCCTTGATCCGCGCCAGCGCGGCGATGTGCGCGGACTCCAGCCGCTGGCCGGAGATCGGGAAGTTCTCCACTGCGCGCTGCGTCTGCGCCCCCCACTTGGCCCGCGCGGGCACCCGCACCTCGCCCATCGAATCGTGCTCGATCCGGAACTCACTCATGGTCCATACCTCCAGTGTCGACAGCGACAGCAGCCTCTCCTCTGTTCCCCTCCTGCCCCCGCTGCGCGCCCGCCGGGCGTGTCGGCCCGCGCTGCGGGAACTCCGGCGTGCGCATCGAACGTCGTACGCCATGAGCACGGGACCGGCGACGGGGGAGCCGACGATGCCTGGAAACCGCGTCAGGGCCGCAGCCGCCCTGCTGTGGGTCGCGGTGCTGCTGGCGGGGGCGGCCTTCGGCGGCCTGTGGACGGTCCGCAACTTCCTCTCCGAGGCCGGCTGGTCCGGACAGCCCGGCAGCTTCACCGTGACCGGGTGTCAGGTGACCGAGGACGACACCAGCGGCAACACCACGACCTGCTCGGGCCGCTACGACTCCGACGACGGCCACACCGTCATCGACCCCGCCTACTACCAGGACGGCAGCCTCAGCACCGGCGCCACCTACGCCGTCCTGCGCGGCCCGGAGAACCAGATCTACATCCCCGACGGCCCCAAGGCCGCCTTCGCAGCCGGTTTGGTCTTCCTGCTGGCGACCCTGCTCGGACTTGGCGTCCTGGCCCTCGGCTGGGTCTTCGACGGCGTCGCCGACACGATCGACCTCGTCGGCACCGTCCTGCTGGTGACCGGCATGGTCTGCGCCGGGCTCGCCCTGGTGACGTCCGTCGTCTGGCTGGTCGTCAACTTCCTTTGACAGGGCTGGCTCGTCTCACCGGTCCACCAGCTCGAACCACACCGTCTTCCCGATACCGTGCGTCAGCAGCTCCACCCCCCACGCCTGCGCCAGCGCCTCCACCAGCACCAACCCCCGCCCGCCGTCGGCCACTTCCGGCTCATCGGCCCCGCGAACCACCGGCACCGCGCTGCACGCGTCCGACACCTCCACCCGCACCGTCCCCTGCGACAGCACATACCGCACCCCGATCCCCCGCCCCCCGGAGCCCGGCCGTGCACCACCGCGTTGGTCACCAGCTCGGTGGTCAACAGCGCGGCTGTCTCCACCAGTTGTCCGTATCCGCAGACCTGCAGCACGGTCACTAGCTCCTGCCTGATCCGAGGCACCGACGCCCGATGCCGCGCCCACAGACGGGACGCCGTCCCGTGCAACTCGGTTGGCTGCTCTGTCCGGTCCACGGTCTCTGCCATGCGATGCTCCTTGCCGAACCATCCGATATCGGACTATCAGGATCTAGGCCGGGATTCGGACAGTGCGACGGCATGCGAGACGTCGGCTGGGCGTCACTCGAAGGCGTCAATTCGGTGTCATAGGAGCCCGATGTTCCCTAGGGTGGATGCTATGACGACGCCGAACGACACCCTGCGCGCAGTCAGGGTGAGCCTGCGCCTCAGCCAGGACGATCTCGCCAAGGCACTGAGGGACTGGGGGCTGTCGGTCGGGCAGCCGAACGACGCCTCCAAGCGGCTGGTGCAGCGCTGGGAGGCGGGCATCAGCCGTTTCCCACGCCCCGTCTACACCCGGGCTCTTGAGGGCGTGACCGGCCTCCCGGTGGAGTCCCTCGGCTTCGCCCCGCCTGCACCGATGGCGCGGGTCAGCAGCGACGGAAGCGGAGGCCATGACCTGGCCCCGGGGGAGGACGGCATCACGCCTGTCCCGGCTGCCTCCCCGCAGCCTGCGGTCTTTCCCAACTCCCTTAATTTCAACGGCATCTGGCTCAGCCGCTACGAGTTCTTCTCGTCCGGCCGAGACGGCAGCTACGAGGGCAGGCACTACGTCGTGCTCTACCAGCACGGGAACCGCCTCACCGGCCGCTCACTGGCGGGAGCGTCCAGCAACGCGGACTCCCCGCTGTCGCTGGATCTGACGGTTGACCTCAATGTCGTCACCGGAACCTGGACCGAACAGACAGCAGCCAACGGCTACTACCAGGGCGCGCGCTACCACGGCGCGGTCCAGCTCCTGGTGGACCCGACCGGGCGCCGCATGTCCGGCAAGTGGGTCGGCTTCGGCAAGGACTTCGACGTGAACACCGGACCCTGGGAACTGGTCTTTCGGGACACCTCCACCTCCAAGGCCACCCTGGACGCCTATAGCCGTCCCCCGGAATGAACAACGCTGCACCGGCAGAAGGGGGTTCACTTATGCTCTGGCCTGGGGCAGTGCGGGGAACAGTCAAAACCGGGGCGGATGGGGCGCAGCGCGTGCCTCACGAGCGGCCGTGAACGGGGGCGGGCGTGGAGCTGATCAGCTTGGCTCAGAGGGGCGATCTGGTCGAGGCGCTCACCGTCGCAGTGGCCGAGCGGGGAATCGCCGACGCGGCCGTCGTCTCCGTGGTCGGCGCCGTGTGCTCCTTCACCGTGTCGACCATGAGGGCCGACCACCCGCGCGAGGCCGTGTTCACTTCGGGACGCTTCGCCGAACTCTCCGGCAACGGAGAGATCGTGGACGGTGTTCCGAATATCCGTGTCACCTGCGGTCTGGACGGCGGGCAGGCGGTCGCGGGACATCTGCAGGCGGCCGAGGTGGGCGGGCTCTACGCCGTGCATGTTTATCTGCTCCGGCTCTGAGCCGGTCAGGTCGGATAGGGCCGGGGGGTCTTGGTGCCGTGGAGGGTGGTGTATTCCGTGGCGAGCCAGGGGCCTAGGTCGTCGGTGAGGGTGGCGAGGGCGGCGCGGTCGGGGGACGGGGTGCGGGCGGTGCGGGCGGCTGCGTGCATCTGGGCGGCGCGGGCCGGGTAGTACTGGGCGAAGACCTCGGCGGAGCGGGAGAGGTCGCTGGTCCAGCCGTTCCAGCGGGGCATGACCAGGGTGAAGCCGGTGCGGACGGTCTTGCGGGAGGCCCCTCGGGAGAGGGCCAGCAGGTCGGCCTCGGTGGCGTCGGGGGCGGTGGCGCGGGCGCGCCAGCGGGGGAGGAATTCGGCGAGGTCGCCGTTGGTCTCCCGGGCAAGCAGGGAGGTGGGCCGGTAGCGCGGCAGGCGGTCGGACAGGTCGTCGCCGAGCAGCGGTGTGCACAGCCGGGAGACGAACCAGCCGAGGTCGTTGCGCTCCAGCTCGCTCAGCAGCGTGTCGACGCCGTAGGCGAGGGTGCCGACGCCGTCGATCTGCGGGAACGCCGCGTCCACCTCGGCGTTCAGCGCCCGGACGGCCGACCTGTCGTCCTCGGACGGCTCCTGACGGAACGCCAGCAGCAGATCCAGGTCCGAGACGCCGGGGATCGCGGTGCCGCGCGGGATGCTGCCGTACAGGTAGGCGCTGTGCAGGCGGGGGCCGCCCGGCGGGCCGAAGGCGGCGGTGATCCGGGCGCGGACGGCCTCGACCACGGGGGCGAACGCTGCGGGGACGCGGCTCAGTGAGCCCTCCCGCAGGAAGCAGCCCTCGTGGTCGAGGCCGGGGCGCAGGGTCATCGTCGGGGACAGTCAGTCGGGGACGGTCGGCTGCGGGCGGTCAGCCGCGGACCGGGATGCGGGTGATCAGCGGCTGGTCGTCGCCGGGGTTGGCGAAGAAGTCGTTGCCCTTGTCGTCCACGACGACGAACGCCGGGAAGTCCTCGACCTCGATCCGCCAGACCGCCTCCATGCCCAGCTCGGCGTACTCCAGCACCTCGACCTTGCGGATGCAGTCCAGCGCCAGCCGGGCGGCCGGGCCGCCGATGGAGCCGAGGTAGAAGCCGCCGTGCTTGGCGCAGGCGTCGGTGACCTGCTGCGAGCGGTTGCCCTTGGCGAGCATCACCATGGAGCCGCCGGCGGCCTGGAACTGGTCGACGTAGGAGTCCATCCGCCCGGCCGTGGTGGGGCCGAAGGAGCCGGAGGCGTAGCCCTCGGGGGTCTTGGCCGGGCCGGCGTAGTAGACCGGGTGGTCCTTGAGGTACTGCGGCATGCCCTCGCCCGCGTCCAGCCGCTCCTTGATCTTGGCGTGGGCGATGTCGCGGGCGACGACCAGGGTGCCGGTGAGCGAGAGTCGGGTCTTGACCGGGTGCTTGGACAGCTCGCTGCGGACCTCGGACATCGGCCGGTTGAGGTCGATCCGGACGACGTTGTCGTCGAGGTGCTCGTCGGTGGTCTCCGGGAGGTACTTGGCCGGGTCGGTCTCCAGCTGCTCCAGGAAGACGCCCTCGGCGGTGATCTTGGCCAGCGCCTGCCGGTCGGCGGAGCAGGAGACGGCCATGGCGACCGGCAGCGAGGCGCCGTGCCGGGGCAGGCGGATCACCCGGACGTCGTGGCAGAAGTACTTGCCGCCGAACTGCGCGCCGATGCCGATCTTCTGGGTCAGCTCGTGGACGCGGGCCTCCAGCTCCACGTCGCGGAAGCCGTGGCCGCTCGCGGAGCCCTCGGTGGGCAGGGTGTCCAGGTAGTGCGCGGAGGCGTACTTGGCGGTCTTCAGGGCGAACTCGGCGCTGGTGCCGCCGACCACGATGGCCAGGTGGTACGGCGGGCAGGCGGCGGTGCCCAGCGAGCGGATCTTGGCCTCCAGGAAGGCCATCATCGACGCCTCGTTGAGGATCGCCTTGGTCTCCTGGTAGAGGTACGACTTGTTGGCGCTGCCGCCGCCCTTGGCCATGAACAGGAACTTGTAGGCGTCGCCGTCGGTGGCGTACAGCTCGACCTGGGCGGGCAGGTTGCTGCCGGTGTTCTTCTCGTCCCACATGGTCAGCGGGGCCATCTGCGAGTAGCGCAGGTTGAGCTTGGTGTAGGCGTCGAAGATGCCCCGGGAGAGCGCCGACTCGTCCGCGCCGGAGGTGAGGACGTTCTGGCCGCGCTTGCCCATGACGATGGCGGTGCCGGTGTCCTGGCACATGGGCAGGACGCCGCCGGCCGCGATGTTGGCGTTCTTCAGCAGGTCCAGGGCGACGAAGCGGTCGTTGGGGCTGGCCTCGGGGTCGTCCAGGATGCGGCGCAGTTGCTGCAGGTGCGCGGGGCGCAGCAGGTGCGAGATGTCGTGCATCGCCTCGGCCGCCAGCAGCCGCAGGGCCTCCGGCTCGACCTGCAGGAAGCGCCGCCCGCCCGCCTCGAAGGTGCTCACGCCCTCGGTGGTGAGCAGCCGGTACGGGGTGGGGTCCGCGCCGAGCGGGAGCAGGTCGGTGTAGGCGAAGTCGGGCATGAGTGCATTCCTCACGGGTCGGGCGGGGGCGTCGTCGTCGGCGCGCACCGTTCAGGGTATGCAGTCCGGGCCGGGTCGTGGGCCCCGGGCCGGGGCTGTCCCGGCAAGTACCCGGGTGACTATCCTCACGCTGTGGACAACTCATCCCTTCCGGATCCCCTGAAGAAGCCGTACGCGGACCCCGCACTGGAGCTGAGGGCCTCCGACGCCGACCGCGAGCGGGTGGCCGAGGCGCTGCGCGAGGCGTACGCGGAGGGCAGGCTGACCGCCGACGAGCACTCGGAGCGGGTGGACTCGGTCTACGCGGCCAAGACCCTGGGCGAGCTGGTGCCGCTGACCCGGGATCTGCCGACGCACGGCCAGGTGCATCAGGCGGCGGCCCCGGCACCGGCGAAGCCGGTGTTCCGGACGCCGGAGGCGGACCCTTCGGCGCGCCAGGAGGACCCGCGGATGATCGCGGTCTTCGGCGGGGCGGAGCGCCGCGGGCGGTTCCGGGCCGGGGCCTGGATCAAGGCGGTGGCGGTCTTCGGCGGGGTGGAGATCGACCTGTCCGACGCGGTCTTCGACGAGCCGGAGCTGGTGATCCACTGCACGGCGGTGTTCGGCGGGGTGGAGATCAGGGTGCCCGAGCACGTGACCCTGCGCGGCGGCGGCATAGGCATCTTCGGCGGGTCCGACATCAAGCAGCAGGAGGGCACCGATCCGGCCGGGCCGGTGGTGACGGTGAAGTCGGTCTGCGTGTTCGGCGGGGTCGAGGCGAAGCAGAAGCGGCCGAGCAAGCTGAAGGCCGCGCTGCGCAAGCGCCTTGAGGATTAGAAGGTCTGACGGTCCGTTCATCGGATTGCGGGCGTCAGGCATGGATGGTTCGTCGGCGGGGTAGATCCTGGCTCACATCGCCTCGCCGCGCGGCAGCGGAGTGCTGGGTCGTACGGCGGTGTGGACCCCTCCCAGGCCTGTCGTCAGGAGTGAGCTGTGCTTCATCCGATAGAAGCCCGTCTGGACGCGAACCGTCCACACGTCCCGGTACGAACCGGTTCTGCGGATGACACCCCCTGGCATTCGAACGCGGCCTGTCGCCGCGACGAGGCGGGGCTGTTCTTCGCGCCGTCCAAGGAGCCCACGGCGGCGCGGCTGTCCCGCGAGGAGCAGGCGAAGCGGGTGTGCGGGCGCTGCCCGGTGCTGCTGGAGTGCAGGGAGCACGCGCTGCTGCAGCCGGAGCCGTACGGCGTCTGGGGCGGGCTGACCGCCGCCGAGCGCCGGGTGGTGCTGGCCCGGCGCCGCCGCCGGGAGCAGGAGCTCCGGGAGGCGGCGCGGGTCGGCAGCCAGGTCGCCGCCGCAGGATGAACGTTTCGGCATGAACGTTCCGGCATGAACGTTTCCGCACACGTCATCCGGCGGCGGCGGTCCCACCGGTCGGCTGGCGTCCGACCGGTCGGCTAGCGGGCGCGGTCGAAGTCGATGGCGCTGTACGCCCGCAGCTTCGACAGCTTGTGCTCGCTCTCGATCCGGCGGATCGTCCCGCTCTTGGAGCGCATCACCAGCGAGCTGGTGGTGGCGGTCTCCGCCTTGTAGTGGACCCCGCGCAGCAGCTCGCCGTCGGTGATGCCGGTGGCCACGAAGAACACGTTCTCGCCGCTCACCAGGTCGTCCGTGTGCAGGACCCGGTCCAGGTCGTGCCCGGCGTCCAGCGCCTTGCGCCGCTCGGCCTCGTCCTTGGGCCACAGCCGGCCCTGGATCACGCCGCCCAGGCACTTGATGGCGCAGGCCGCGATGATGCCCTCGGGGGTGCCGCCGACGCCGAGCAGCAGGTCCACGCCGGTGCCTTCGCGCACCGCCATGACCGCACCGGCGACGTCGCCGTCCGAGATGAACTTGATCCGGGCGCCGGTGGCGCGGATCTCCGCCGCCAGCTTCTCGTGCCGGGGCCGGTCCAGCACGACCACGGTGACGTCCTCGGGCGCGCAGCCCTTGGCCCGGGCGACCGCGCGGACGTTGTGCTCGACCGGGGCGGTGATGTC
This sequence comes from Streptacidiphilus sp. PB12-B1b, assembly GCF_014084125.1. Taxonomy (NCBI): domain Bacteria; kingdom Bacillati; phylum Actinomycetota; class Actinomycetes; order Kitasatosporales; family Streptomycetaceae; genus Streptacidiphilus; species Streptacidiphilus sp. PB12-B1b. Next base: position 990,378 of record NZ_CP048405.1, read on the forward strand.
GACCTGTCCGGCCGCCTCCGCTCCGGCGACCAGCTTGTCCATGTAGAAGACGGCGCTCGGGTCGAACATGGTGCCCCGGTCGGCCACGGCCAGGACGGCCACGGCGTTGGGCATGCCCTTGGCGGTCAGCGTGGTGCCGTCCACCGGGTCCACGGCGACGTCGCACTCGGGGCCGGTGCCGTCGCCGATCCGCTCCCCGTTGAAGAGCATGGGCGCATCGTCCTTCTCGCCCTCGCCGATGACGACGACGCCGTTCATCGACACGGTGTGGACGAGGGTGCGCATGGCGCGCACGGCGGCGCCGTCCGCGCCGTTCTTGTCGCCGCGGCCGACCCAGCGACCGGCCGCCATGGCGGCGGCCTCGGTCACGCGGACCAGCTCGAGGGCGAGGTTGCGGTCAGGCGCCTCCGGAGCGACCTCCAGGGAAGAAGGCAGGTTGTGCTGGTGGTGCTGGTGGTGCTCGGTCATCGGTCCCGTACCTCTCTGTACGACGACGGCCGGATGAGGGTCCTGTGATCGTATCTTCCACCTGCGGAAATGTCTGTGGCGCGCGGCACGTACCCCCCGGTGCCCGGGCGCGGAGGGGCCATGGGCCACCATGGACGCGTGGCAACTCAGAACGCGGCAGCGCAGGCCGGGACGGCCCCCACCACCACCCAGAAGCGCCCGGGAATGGGCGCCAAGTCGGTCAGGGACATGGTGCTCTCCCTGGCCGCCGTCATGCTGGCGGGCCTGGTGATCTACTACTTCATCCCGCACTCCGGCGGCAACGGCGTGCACGCCGTCGAGGGCGGCATCGGCTCGTCGGTGGCCTCGGCCCGGCGTGTCGCGCCCTATCCGGTGCTGGCGCCGGTCGGCCTGCCCAAGGGCTGGACCGCCACCGCGGTGGACTACAACGGCACGGACCCGCACGCCGCGGTCTGGACGCTCGGCTACATCGACCCCAGCCGGCAGTACGTCTCCGTGCAGCAGAGCAACGGCGGTGCGTCGGACTTCATCGCCGGTGTCACCACCGGCGGCGTGAAGGTCGCCGGCGTCAGCACCATCGACGGCGTGACCTGGAGCCACTACCAGGGCAGCGACTACCGCGCGCTGGTGCTGCAGACGCCGAAGGTGACGACGGTGGTGACCGGCACCGAGTCCTTCGCCGCCATGGACGCCTTCGCCGCGACGCTCAGGAGCAGCTGACCGGCTGCCCGCTACGGCCGCCGCAGCGCGGACACGGCAGCGCGAACACGTGCGGACACGGCAGTGCCCCGACCGGGTGGTCCCGGTCGGGGCACTGTGCGTCCGCGGGGCGGAGCGGGGCCGGATCAGACGGTGCTGACGACCTCGTCGTACTCCAGCCGGGGGCTGCGCGGGAACCAGGCGTTCTCGCCGGGCTTGCCGATGTTGACGACGGCCAGCACGGAGTGGTCGCCGTCGGGGAAGAAGTCCTTGTTGATGGCGTCGGCGTTGTAGCCGGTCATCGGGCCGGCGGCCAGGCCGGCCGCGCGCAGGCCCAGGATGAAGTAGGCGACCTGAAGGGTGGCGTTCAGCGTGGAGGCGGCCTCACGGCCCGGGCGCTCCGCGAAGAAGAGGTCCTTGGCCTGCGGGAAGTGCGGGAAGAGCTTCGGCAGCTCCTCGTGGAACTCGTGGTCGGCGGCGAGGATGGCGACCAGCGGGGCCTTGCCGGTCTTCTCCTTGTTGCCGTCGGCCATGTGCGAGACCAGGCGGGCGCGGGCGTCGTCCGAGCGGACCAGGACGACGCGCAGCGGCGACATGTTCATCGAGGTCGGCGCGTACTTGACCAGGTCGTAGACGGCCTGGATCTGCTCGTCGGTCACCGGCTCGTCCGTGAAGGTGTTTGCGGTACGGGCCTCGCGGAAAAGCAGGTCCTGGGCGGCGGCGTCGAGCACGAGCGCGTCTGCAACAGTCATGGGTACACCTCAGTGGAATCCGGAGCGGCGCTGGTGCCGCTTGCCTCGTTCAACTTAGATGAAGTTTCAACTATTTCCAAAGCTGTACGCCATTGAGTGATGTACGTCACGTGCCGCCCTCCTGCGTGCCGGCTACGCGTCCTCCTCCTCGGCCGTCTCCGGGCCCTCGCCCTCCGCCAGCGCCGCGTCCAGCCGGGCCCGGGCGCCGTCCAGCCAGCGCTCGCAGACCTTGGCCAGCTGCTCGCCGCGCTCCCACAGCGCCAGCGACTCCTCCAGCGAGGTGCCGCCGGTCTCCAGCTTGCGCACCACCTCCAGCAGCGCGTCCCGCGCCTGCTCGTAGCCCAGGGCGTCGTCCACGGCCGACGCGGCCACCACGCTGTCCGGCTTTTTCGTCATGGCACCCAGCGTAGGGGCGGCCGCTGACAACCCCGCCGCGTCCGGCCGCCTCCGGCCGCGCCGCGCCCGCCGCTACGCCGGGTCGGCGGCCACCGTCACCGTGAAGCCGCCCTCGGCCACCCGGGCCCGCAGCGCCTCCCCGGCGGCCACCTGGACCGGATCGCGCACCACCGCGCCGTCCTCGCGCTGCAGCACGGCGTAGCCGCGGCGCAGCGTCGCCGCCGGGGAGAGCGCGACCACCCGGGCCAGGGTGTGCGCCAGCTCGCCCGAGGCCCGGTCCAGCCGGTGGTCCAGGGTCCGCCGGGAGCGCTCCAGCAGCGCGGCCACCTCGGCGGCGCGCTCGTCCACCATCCGCCGCGGAGCGGCCAGCACCGGGCGGCTGCGCAGCGACTCCAGGCCGCCCTGCTCCCGGTCGAGCCGGTGGCGGATGCCGTGGCGGGCCCGGTCGCGCAGCCCGTGCACCCGCGCCAGCTCCTCGCGGACGTCCGGGACGACCCGCTTGGCGGCGTCGGTCGGGGTCGAGGCGCGCAGGTCGGCGACGTAGTCGAGGAGCGGCTGGTCCGGCTCGTGGCCGATGGCGCTGACCACCGGCGTCCGGGCCGCCGCGATGGCCCGCACCAGCCGCTCGTCCGAGAACGGCAGCAGGTCCTCGACGCTGCCGCCGCCCCGGGCGACGATGATCACGTCCACGTCCGGGTGCTCGTCCAGCTCCTGCACGGCCGCGATCACCTCCGCCGTCGCCCGCACCCCCTGCACCGGCACGTTGCGGACCTCGAAGCGGACGGCGGGCCAGCGCCGCCGGGCGTTCTGCAGCACGTCCCGCTCGGCGGCCGAGGCCCGGCCGGTGACCAGCCCCACGCACTGCGGCAGGAACGGCAGCGGACGCTTGCGCTCGGCGGCGAACAGCCCCTCCGCGCCGAGGGTGCGCTTCAGCAGCTCCAGCCGGGCCAGCAGATCGCCCAGGCCGACCAGCCGGATCTCGGCGGCGCGCAGCGACAGCGTCCCGCGCGGCCCGTACCACTCCGGCTTGGCGTGGACGACGACCCGCGAGCCCTCGCCGACCAGGTCCGCCACCGGATCGAAGACCGCGCGGTAGCAGGTGACCGCCAGCGAGACGTCCTCCGAGGGGTCACGCAGGGTCAGGAACACCACGCCCGCGCCGGGCCGCCGGCTCAGCTGGGTGATCTGCCCCTCCACCCAGACCGCGCCCAGACGGCTGACCCAGCCGCCGATGAGTCGGGAGACCCGGCCGACCGGGATCGCTGCTTCGGCGGAGCTGTCCAGAGGCATACGCCCGAGCGTAGCCCCCGCCTGCGACACCCCGGCCGCCCGCTGATCCGCCCGCGCGCGGCGGCCGCGCCGCGCGGGTTCCTCCCGGCGGCCCCGGGCGTGCGCGGCCCCGGCCGGTAGGCTGGGCACATGCCTGCTGCTACCGCTCCCCGCCGTGTCCTGCTCGCCGCGCCGCGCGGCTACTGCGCCGGTGTCGACCGTGCCGTCATCGCCGTGGAAAAGGCCCTGGAGCAGTACGGGGCCCCGATCTACGTGCGCAAGGAGATCGTCCACAACAAGTACGTGGTGCAGACCCTGGAGAAGAAGGGCGCCATCTTCGTCGACGAGACCGAAGAGGTCCCCGAGGGCTCCATCGTGGTGTTCTCCGCGCACGGCGTCGCCCCCTCCGTCCACGACGAGGCGAAGCGCGGCAGGCTGGCGACCATCGACGCCACCTGCCCGCTGGTCACCAAGGTCCACAAGGAGGCGCTGCGCTACGCCGAGGAGGACTACGACATCCTGCTGATCGGCCACGAGGGCCACGAGGAGGTCGTCGGGACGATGGGCGAGGCGCCCGAGCGCACCCACCTGGTGGACGGCGCCGAGGACGTCGCCAACGTCCAGGTCCGCGACGAGTCCAAGGTGGTGTGGCTGTCGCAGACCACCCTCTCGGTGGACGAGGCCATGGCCACCGTCGGCGCGCTCAAGCAGCGCTTCCCGCTGCTCACCAGCCCGCCCAGTGACGACATCTGCTACGCCACGCAGAACCGGCAGGTCGCCATCAAGCAGATCGCCGGCCAGGCCGACCTGGTCATCGTCGTCGGCTCGCGCAACTCGTCCAACTCGGTCAGGCTGGTCGAGGTCTCGCTGGAGGCCGGCGCCAAGGCCGCGCACCTGGTGGACTTCGCCGACGAGATCGACGAGGCATGGCTGGAGGGCGTCTCCACGGTCGGCCTGACCAGCGGCGCCTCGGTGCCGGAGATCCTGGTCGAGGGCGTGCTGGAGTGGCTGGCCGAGCGCGGCTTCGACGACGTCGAGCAGGTCCGTTCGACCGAGGAGCACCTGCAGTTCTCGCTGCCCAAGGAGCTGCGCCGGGACCTGCGCGCCGAGGCCGCAGGAAAGTAAAGCGCGATCTCGGGGTAGGCCCTACGTTGGCGGTAGCTGGTTCGACAGCTGGTTCAACGACGAACAGGGGTATCAGGACGTGAACGTCTTTGGCGTGGACATCGGCGGCTCCGGGATCAAGGGCGCGCCCGCCGACCTCGATCAGGGAAAGCTCGCCCAGGAACGGCTCAAGGTGCTCACCCCCCATCCGGCCGAACCCGATTCCGTGGTCGAGGCGGTGCGGAAGGTCGTCACCCACTTCGACTGGAAGGGGCCGGTGGGCATCACCTTCCCCGGCGTCATCGTGGACGGGCACACCCGCACCGCGGCCAACGTCGACAAGGGCTGGATCGGCCTGGACGCCCGCTCCCGCTTCTCCGACGCCCTCGGCCTGCCGGTCGCGGTGGTGAACGACGCCGACGCGGCCGGCATGGCGGAGGTCGCCTACGGCGCGGGCAAGGGACGCAAGGGCGTGGTCCTGATGCTCACTCTGGGCACCGGCATCGGCAGCGCGCTGTTCAGCGACGGCGTGCTCGTCCCCAACACCGAGCTGGGCCACCTGGAGCTGAACGGCAAGGACGCGGAGAAGCACGCGTCCTCGGCGGCCAAGGAGGAGCACGACTGGAGCTGGCACCACTGGGCGGAGCGGCTGGACGACTACTTCGCCATGGTGGAGGGCCTGTTCTCGCCGCAGCTGATCATCATCGGCGGCGGGGTGAGCCGCAAGGCCGACAAGTTCCTGCCGCTGCTGAAGCCGCTGCGCGCGGAGATCGTGCCGGCCCAGTTGCAGAACGACGCCGGCATCGTCGGCGCGGCGATGGCCGCCGCCCAGCTGGGCTGAGGTCCGGTCCGGCTCACGCCGTCCGCTTGCGGGCGCGGCCCAGCGCCACGTGGCGGGCCACGGCGATCACCACCGAGACCGCCGTCCCGGTGAACAGCCAGCCCGCCTGCAGCGCCAGGGAGGTCGCCAGACCGATCAGCCGTCCGATCACGCCGCCGTTCGCCGGGCCGTTCAGGACGCCCAGCGTGACCGCGAACGCGATCGGGCCGCTGATCGGTGCGGCGGCCAGGTCCACCGGGCGTACCCGCACCGCGACCTGGAAGCAGACCACGACGTAGACCAGGCCCATCAGCACGCCCGAGCCGCCGAACAGCCAGGTGTCGAGCGCGCCGCCGGCGAACGTGCCGCCGAGCGTCACCACCGCGCCGCCGACGGCGGTCAGCCGGTGCGGTGTCCGCCCGCCGCCGGGACGCGGCTGCGGGCGTCCGTCGCCGCGGGCCCGCAGCCCGGGGGCTCCCGGGGTGTGGCCGTGGCTGGGCTCCAGGGAGCGCGCCGGGCTGGGCACGCCGGGGGCCGCCATCACGGCGGGGCGTTCGTCAAACCTGCGTCGGTGCTCCACAGGACCAACGTACGGTCGGATGAACGTCACCCGTGGTGACGGACACGCCGGGGATTGTCCGCTGTCACCCGCTTGACCGCCACCCGGCGCCGATCCCTGGCGGTCGGGGCCGCCGGTGGACCTCCGTAGACTGGGGAACCGTCCGCCCGTCTCGCCTCCCCTCCAGGATCCCGCCACATGTCGCTTTCGATCGGAATCGTCGGTCTGCCGAACGTCGGCAAGTCCACGCTGTTCAACGCCCTGACCAAGAACGACGTGCTGGCAGCCAACTACCCGTTCGCCACCATCGAGCCCAACGTCGGCGTCGTCGGCGTCCCGGACGCGCGCCTCGCCGTCCTCGCGGAGATCTTCGGCTCGCAGCGGATCCTCCCCGCCACCGTCGACTTCGTCGACATCGCGGGCATCGTGCGCGGCGCCAGCGAGGGCGAGGGCCTGGGCAACAAGTTCCTCGCCAACATCCGCGAGTCGGACGCCATCTGCCAGGTCATCCGCGCCTTCCAGGACCCGGACGTGGTCCACGTCGACGGCAAGGTCTCGCCCAAGGACGACATCGAGACCATCAACACCGAGCTGATCCTGGCCGACCTCCAGTCCATCGAGAAGGTCATCCCCCGGCTGCAGAAGGAGTCCCGGCTCAAGAAGGAGTCGGCGGCGCTGCTCAAGGCCGCCGAGGCCGCGCAGAAGGTGCTGGAGTCCGGCAAGACCCTCTTCGAGGCAGGCTTCGACAAGGAGTCCGTCCGCGAACTGCACCTGCTCACCGTCAAGCCCTTCCTCTACGTCTTCAACGTGGACGAGGACGAGCTGATGGACGAGGACTTCAAGCAGGCCCAGCGCACCCTGGTCGCCCCGGCCGAGGCCATCTTCCTGAACGCCAAGATCGAGTCCGAGCTGATCGGCATGGACGACGACGAGGCCCTGGAACTCCTCCAGTCCATGGGCCAGGAGGAGGCCGGCATGGCCACCCTCGGCCGTGTCGGCTTCGAGACCCTCGGCCTGCAGACCTACCTCACGGCTGGCCCCAAGGAGGTCCGCGCCTGGACCATCAAGAAGGGCGCCACCGCCCCCGAGGCCGCCGGCGTCATCCACACCGACTTCCAGAAGGGCTTCATCAAGGCCGAGATCGTCTCCTACGACGACCTCGTCGCCTGCGGCTCCATCCCCGAGGCCCGCGCCAAGGGCAAGTCCCGCATCGAGGGCAAGGACTACATCATGCAGGACGGCGACGTGGTCGAGTTCCGCTTCAACGTCTGACGACGCCGATGATCAGCCCGCCGGGCCGCCGACCGGCCGCTCGGCGGGCTGATCCCTGGGTGGGGCCGGGCAGCGGGCTCGCGCGGCGCGGTGTGCGGTGTATCGCGCTTGTCGGGGGGCGTCGTTAGGCTCGGGGGCGGGTCCATCGGGCGTCGGACGGGGAGAGCATGGCTGCCAGGGCGGGCCGGATCCGGGAGTTGCTGGACGGTGGGGTGATCGGGCAGGTGTACCCCGGGGCGGTGTGGGGGCATGGCACCGCGGACGGGGTGGGTGACCAGGGAGTGGTGGGGGTGCCCGATCCGGAGCGGCCGGAGCGGGGGATGCGCTTGGACACCCTGTTCGATGTCGCCAGTCTCACCAAGATCCTCGCGGTGTGGGCCTGCGCGGGCGCGCTGTGGCAGGACGGGCTGCTCGACGTGGACGCGCGGCTCGGGGCGTACTGGCCGGAGGCCGGGCCCGCGCTGGGCGCGGTGACCGCGCGTCAGTTGCTGTCCCACACCGCCGGGGTGCTGCCCCGGGCCCAACTGGAGGCCCGGTACGGCACCGACCCCGCCGCGATCCGGGCCGGGGTGCTCCACGCCGAGCTGCACCGGCCGCCCGGGACGGCCGTCGAGTACACCGACCGGGCCGCGCTCATCCTCGGCTACCTGGTCGAGCACCTCGCCGGGCAGCCGCTCGACCAGGCCGCCACGGCGCGGATCTGGGCCCCGCTCGGCATGCACCGCACCCGCTTCGGCCCGCTGCCCGCCGACCTCGCGGACGGCTGCGCGCCCACCGAGCGCGACCCGGTCACCGGCGTGCGCCTGCGCGGCACCGTCCACGACCCCTCCGCCCGGCTGCTGGGCGGCGTCAGCGGCGTGGCCGGGGTCTTCACCGACCTGGGCGACCTCGGCCGCTTCCTGCGGCACCTGCTGGACCCGACCGCCTCCGGCGCCGACCCCGGCTTCGGCCCCGCCTGGATCACCGAGACCTTCGCCGTCCACACCGGCGAACTGGAGCCCGCCCGCGGCCTGTTCTGGCACCCGGCCCCCGGCACCGCGCCCGCCGACGACATCTGGGTGCACTACGGCTTCACCGGCACCGGCATGTGGGTCTCCCCGACCCGCCGCCGCTGGGCCGCGCTGCTCACCAACAAGGTCTACCTCACCCGCGACCGCCAGCCCCTCACCGACATCCGCAACGCCTTCCGCGCACTGGTCTTCGCCGCCTGAGCCGGCCGGGCAGGCCGCGGGCTGGATTTCGGGCGGGGTCAGGTGTGGGGGCGGGTGCGGCGGGCGATGGTGAAGGCGGCTTCGGGGAGGGTGTCGCGTTGCCAGCCGAAGGCGGCGGCCGGGCTCATGCCGTCGCCCTCGTTGTTGTGGGCGAGCAGCACCGAGTAGAGGTTGACCGCGCCGGGCTGGAGCAACTGGTCGCGCAGGGGCTCCGGTTGGACGTCATCGAGGTGGCGGTGGGTGAGGGTGAGCGGGCCGTGGCTGCGCTGCCACTCGGGGTCGAGCAGGTGCAGCACCTGGGTCTGGCGGTCGGCGGTGGCCCCGGACTGGGTCTCGCGGTAGGTGCGGATGATCGAGTGGCCGCCGTCCACCAGCCGGAAGATGCTGAGGTTTCCGGCCGGACGCCGCCCGTACTGGACGGACTCCTGGACCAGCGTGGGCAGGATGTCGGGGACGAGCGAGGCCGCGCCGTCGCCGACGAAGGCCAGCACGTTCTCCTCGCGGGTGAGCGCCACGGCGGGCACGGCCTGCAGGGCGTCCCCCATCAACGCCCGGCCGTACCAGCCGGAGAAGCCCGGGCCGGTGCGCGGCAGGTTGCGCACGGCCGAGATGCCGCCCCGGCCGACGTCGAACAGGCCGGTGTAGCGGTATCCCTGACGCACAATCAGGTCGTCGAGCAGCTCGCCGAGCCGGTGGAAGAAGTAGTTGACGCTCATCGGCCGCAGCGGCAGCTGGTGCAGCAGGTCGGAGGGGCTGTCGGCGGTCGCGGCGAGCGCCGTGCGGCGCAGCGCCAGCACTTCGGGCTCGGGTCGGACGCGGTCGGCGATCTCCCGCAGGAAGTCGCGGGCGTCGCCCAGTACCAGGTGGTCGGCGAACGGCGCGGCGTGCGCCGGTTCGTCGGTGACCTGGACGATGTGCAGCGAGCGTTCGAGGGCGCGCGGCGCGAAGGGGGTGGCCGCCTCGGCGATCCGGCTCTTGAGGAACAGCAGCGACTGGTCCCGCTTGGACCGCAGCCGCCCGTCCAGGTGCAGGTAGTCGTGGACGCGCGCGGAGGTGCCGTACATGCCGAAGGTGCCGAGGTATTCCTCGACCCGCCGTCCGTCGTGGTAGCGGGCGACCGATCCGGGACGGGTCAGCGAGTCGGTCAGCGCCACCCCGGTCAAGCGGGCTATGCGGTAAGTGAGTTCGCGCTCCTCGGCGTCCAACTGGCCGCACTGCCAGAGGAACCGGATCGGCTCACGCTCCAGCATCCTCAGCACCGGCGTCAGTTGCGACTCGTCGACCTGGAGGCGGGGGCGGACGCCCGTGCCGGGGGCGGTCGTCGCCGAAGACGCGGGTGCGAGCGCGGATGCGGGCGCGGGTGCGGGGAAGTCCAGCGCGGCGGCGGTGGCCAGCAGCACCACCGGGCCCTCGTCCGCCTCGTAGGAGGCGAAGGCCTCGGCGAGGTCCTGGTCCAGCCGCGCGGTGTCGTCCAGGAAGTGGTGCCGGATCCGCCGAGCCCGCAGCACCTCCCGGGAGTCCTCGGCCACGTGCACCGTGCCCTGGAACGGGAACCAGGCGTCCGGCTCGGAGTCGGCGCAGACGATGAAGCCCCTGGCCCGGCTCTCGCGCAGGTTGGCCAGCGTGCCCTTGAACTCGTCGATCATCCCGTTGGTGACGACGATCAGGAACGGCGTCCGGTCGAGCTGCCAGCGGGCGAGCGCGCCGCAGGCCAGGGCGTGCTCGCTCGGGCCGCGCAGCACCGGGTTCCCGGCCGCCTCGGCGGACCGCTCCAGCTCGCTGATCAGTCCGGACACCCGCGAACCGGTGTAGTAGTGCAGGCCCCAGGACGATCCGGCCCGCTCGCTCAGGAAGGCGTGCAGCGCCTGCCCCATCAGCCGCGGTGCCCGAGCCGTGGAGCGCATGGACGCGGCGGAGTGCCGGATCTGGACGAAGTCGGTGAGCGCCCGGACCACATCGGCGGCCAGTAGCCACGGCTCGGTCGGCAGCTGCCGCGAGGTGTACGGGCGGGCCAGCCGCACGGCCGGGTCGGGCTCCTCGTAGACGTGGACCGTGTACGCGGAGAGGTCGGCGGTGACCGCCTCCGGCAGCTCCGTGCGCAGCTCGGCCAGCGCCTCCGCCACGGAGTCGGCGCCGTCGCCGCCGGAGGCGCCGGTCGGGGCCGCATCCACCAGCAGCAGGGCCAGGGTGTCCTTGCGGCAGTGCGGCCCCGGCTCGGCGGCGGCCGCCTTGCCCAGCAGCGCGGCCACCTCCGCCAGGGAGTCGGCCCGAACCTGCTCCACCTGCTCCACCAGCGCGCGGTCCAGGAACCGGCGGGCCCGCCGCACGGTCTCCGTCCAGGCGTCCGGCTGACGGTCCTCGTCGGCCTCATGGGTCGCGGGCGGCAGGCCGGAGCCGGGGGCCGGACGCTGGGCGGCGGCCAGCGCGGTCTCCACGACGTCGTGGAACTCGGCCCGCGGCCCGACGCTCACCACCAGCAGCCGTTCGGGCGTCGCGGGCGGGGGAGCGGGAGTGTGGCTGGGCATGGCTGACCTCCGTTGGCAGCAGGTCGCGCGGCACGGCGGGGCCGACGGGACCGTGGGACTGGACGGGGAAACCGGGGCCCTACGAGCGGACGCCGGGGGCGGACGCAGCGGGCGCGCGGGCGGGCGTCCCCGCTGCGGCCCCGCGCCGGGGACGGGCCGGCGCGGGGCCTGGGCTCAGAGCTGGACGCGGGGCCCGGACGGACGGTCTGCGCCCGGGCCGCCGAGCGGGCTATCTGGGCGTCGCCTCGAGGACGCTCTCGGTGCTGGACGAGTGCAGCGGCGCGGCCCGCACCGACCGCACCTCGAAGCCCGCGGCGTCCAGCAGGCCCCGGTACTCCTCCTCGGTCCGGTCCCGGCCGTCGAGCATGACCAGCATCAGCACATCGATGAGCTGCGCCTGGGCGGCCCGCGCCGGGTCGGGCGTCCGGCCCTCCAGGCGTTCGAACACCAGCAGTCGGCCGTGGTCGGGCACGGCCTCGCGGACCCGCCGCAGGATGGCGACGGCCTGCTCGTCGTCCCAGTTGTGCAGCACCCGGGAGAGCGTGTAGACGTCGCCGCCGGTCGGCAGCGGGTCGAAGAAGCTGCCGGGGGCGACCGTCACCCGCTGGTCGAGCCCGGCGGCCGTCAGCTTGGCCCGGGCCTGCTCGACCGCCTCGGGCAGGTCCACCAGGATGCCGCGGGCGGCGGGGTGCCGGGTGAGGACCTTGCCGAGCAGGCCGCCGTCGCCGCCGCCGACGTCGACCACCGTGCCGAGGCCGCTGAGGTCGCAGCCGGCCAGGGCGGCGGGCACGGCGGCGTTGCCCATCGCCGCCGAGAACACCGCGGTCAGCTGCGGGTCGTCGTCCAGGTAGTCGTAGAAGCCCTTGCCGTAGAGCTGCTCGAACGCGGGCTCGCCGGTGCGCAGGGTGTGCATGATCGCGCCGAAGGACTGGTACACCTCCTCGCCGAACATGATCGCGGAGGGGCGGCTGGAGCGGGTGGCGTCCCGGCAGAGCAGCCGGGTGACCGGGGTGAGCGCGAACGTCCCGGGCGCGGTCTCGCGGAACAGGCCCGCGGCCGTCACCGCGTTCAGCACCCGGCGCAGCGCGCGGCGGTCCGCGCCGCACTCGGCGGCGAGGTCCTCGACCGGGCGCGGTCCGGCGGCGAGCAGGTCCGGCACGCCGAGCTTGGCCAGGGCGTAGAGGCACTGGGCGGTCCAGCCGCCGGTCAGCACGCCGAACAGGGCGGCCCGGTCGGCGATGGAGGGGGCACGCTCGTCGAGCGCGGGGTCGGAGGCGGGGTCGATCGCGGGAGCGGGAGCGGGAGCGGGGTCGGCGGCGTCGGACTGGTCGGCGCCGAGGTCCGGGGTGCGGGTGTCGTGGACGGTCATTGGTCGAGCTCCTTTCCGGAGGCGGCCAGACGCGCACCGAGGGAGCGGATCGCTTCGGCTGCGGATATGGCGTGGCAGCGCCGGTTCCCATGGATGCCGTCGGCGCTGTAGATATCCGCGCTGCTGGCGGTCGGATGTCCGGTCAGGTCCACGTGGATGGTGCCGTGCCGGTCGGAGACCCGGAGGGTGGCCGCTGCCAGCTCCTGCAGCCGCTGCTCCATCCCGGCGCGGAAGCGCTCGGGCATGTGCGGCGAGCGCGACCCGTCGAAGATGCCCACGGTGATCACGTCGCACTGCGTGGCCGCCAGCGCCGAGACGATGGCCTCGATCTCGTCCTCCACCCGGGCGGCGTCGAAGGCCGGGCGCAGCACGTCGTAGCCGCCGCAGGTCACCAGGGCCAGATCGGGGGCGAACTCCAGGGCGGCCTCCAGCTGCCCGGCCCGGACGTCGGCGGCCAGGGTGTTGCTCCGGCCCAGGTTCAGGAAGACCAGCTCCGGCTGCTGCTGGGTCAGCTCCCGGGCGATCCGGTCCGCCCACGGCTCGTCGGGGTAGCCCGGTACGGCGTCCCCGAGCCCTTCGGCGACGCTGTCGCCCAGGACGACGAAGCGGCGCCAGGGGTGGCCCGCCAGCAGCTCCGCCGCCTCGCCCACCCGCAGGCAGTACGGGTCGGCGGCTTCTCCACGTGCTTGTTCGCTCGGCATGACGTCGATCGGTGTCCCTTCGGGGCGTCGGGCACGGAGGGCGATCGAGCCGTGAGGTCACAGCACGACCGTTCATATACTTTTTCGAGCACCCTACAGGGCCGAGAAAAAGTATACGGACGGTCGTGCTCATTTTTGTCGTGAACGTGCCACCTGGCCTGATCGGCCGGGGGTGGATCAGCGGAGCAGGGCGTTGAGGTCGACCGGATCGGGGTGGGCGAGGGCGTCGGCCAGGACGGTGTAGGTGCCGTGGGCGGCGAGCTCGGCGGCGGCGCGGTAGCCGAGGGTGTAGGCGGCCTTGGCGACGGTGTCGCCGAGGCTGACCCGGGCCACGCCGAGCCGTCCGAGCTCGGCCACGCTCGGCAGGCCGGGCCGGGCCAGGATGTTCAACGGACCGGTGATCAGCTCGGCGAGCCCGGCGATGGTGGCCGGGTCGGACACGCCGAGGACGAAGATCCCGTCCGCCCCCGCCGCCAGGTAGGCGGCCGCGCGGGTCAGCACGTCCTGCATCCGGGTCTCCGGCTCCCCGGCGGCGCGGATGTAGGTGTCGACGCGGGCGTTGATGAACAGCGGAACGCCGGTGGCCTCGGCCGCCGCGCGGGCGGCGGCGATGCGCTCGCTCTGCTCGGCCGCGTTCCGCAGCCGCGGGCCGCCGTCGCCGTGGCGCGAGTCCTCCAGGTTGATGCCCACCGCACCGGCGCCGATCACGCCGGTCACGGTCTCGGCGAGCTCGGCCGGGGTGGCGCCGAAGCCGCTCTCGATGTCCGCCGTCACCGGCACGTCCACCACCGAGGCCACCCGGGCGACCAGCGCGACGGCGTCCTGCCGGCCGATCCGGTCGCCGTCGGCCGAGCCCAGCGCCCAGGCGACCCCGGCGCTGGTGGTGGCGACGGCGGGCGCGCCTGCCTGCTGGGCGAGGCGGGCGCTGGCGGCGTCCCAGGCGTTGGCCAGGGCGAGCGGGGCCGAGGCGGTGTGCAGGGAGCGGAAGAGGCGGGCGCGGTCCTGTTGGGCAGTGGCAGTCATGGCTGCCATTCGACCAGCTCGGGGCGGTCGCCGCGCCGGATCGGCGGAATCACCTTTGCGTTCGATGCCACAGCCGCGCGCTGTCACCGGAACGAAACGGCGCGGGAACCGCCAGGTGCCCTCGGCTCGATAGCGTCCGAACGGTGCCGGTCCCGCCTCGCCCCCATGGAGGCGGGCCCGGCGCCGGTCCCGCCCGGCCTAGGCTGCTGTCCGTGACGGATACAGGCGGGACCGACACCGGCGGGGCAGTCGTCGGCGCGGGGAGCAGGATCGTGGTGGGCGGCGCGCTGCTGCACCGGGGCCGGGTGCTGGCCGCGCGGCGCAGCGCCCCGGCCGAGACCGCCGGGCGCTGGGAGTTCCCTGGCGGCAAGGCCGAGCCGGGGGAGACCCCGCCGCAGGCGCTGGAGCGGGAGCTGCACGAGGAGTTGGGCGTGCGGGCCCGGGCGGTGGCCCGGATTCCGGGGGCCTGGCCGGTGCGGGTCGGCCTGGAGCTGCACATCTGGACGGCGGAGCTGCTCTCCGGCACTCCCGAGCCGCTTCAGGACCACTCCGAGCTGCGCTGGCTGACCGCCGCCGAGCTCTCCGACGTGGACTGGCTGGACCAGGACCGTTTCGCCCTGCCGTACGTGGCGGCCTTGCTCCCGACTTGACCTTTACGCCAGGGTAGGGGCAGCTTTGATCGGGTATGTGAGTATGTGCTTGTTCACTCCGAGTAGCTGCCCATCACCCGGGACTGGGGACATACGTGAGGGAGCCACGCCGAAAGCCGAGCGCCGCTGCACGTGCGCGGCTGCGACGCAGTGCCGCGAACCGTGCGCGCCCCGGCAGAGCGGGCGGCGTCCCGCCCGTTCCCGACCTGTTCGCACCCGCGCCCGGCGCCCGCAGCCGCCCCCCGGCCCCGTTCCCGGCCGCTCCTGCATCCGCACCGGCGGCGGGCGGATATCCGGAGCCGGAGCGCGAGCTATCGCCCCCGGGGGCCGATCCGGCGCCGGACAGCATCCTGGACGCCGTCCGCGTGGCCATCGTCGTCCTGGACACCACCGGGCGGATCGTGCTGTGGAGCCCGGCCGCCGAGGAACTGCTCGGCTGGCCCAGTGAGCTGCTGATCGGCCGCAAGCTGGCCGAGTTCTTCGGTCGGGAGAAGCGCTCCGCCCCCGACGCCGCCCCCGACTCCGCAGCGGACGGCGGCACCGGCGCACCGGAGGGCCCCGGCGCGGAGGCCGCTCCCGAGCCGGACGACGCCCCCCAGGGCCCCCGGATGCAGGAGATCGTCGACCAGGTGCTGGGCGGCGGCGGCTGGCGCGGCTCGGTGGTGCTGCGCGACAGCCGGGACGGTCTGATCACGCTGGACGCCCGGCTGTCCCGGCTGGTGGACGGCGACGGCATGACCTTCCTGCTGGTGCGGCTGGCCGACCTGGCCCGGCTGCAGGCGGTGGAGCACGACCTGGCGGTGCAGGACGCCCTGTTCGAGCAGTCGCCGCTGGGCATCGCCGTCTTCGACCGCGAGCTGCGCTACGTCCGGGTGAACGAGACCCTGGCCCGGATGAACGGGGTCGCCCTGGAGGACCACCTCGGCCGCACCGCCGGGGAGACCCTGCCCGAGGCGTCCGCCGACGAGGTCACCGCCATCCAGCGGCAGGTGATGGCGACCGGCGAGCCGGTGGTGGACCTGACCGTGGCCGGGCCGCACCCCTTCAATCCGGGCTTCCGCTCGATCTCCTACGCCCGGCTGCACGACCGCGCCGGTCAGATCATCGGGATCACCGGTACCATCATGGACGTCACCGACCGCTACCGCGCGGTCGCCAAGGTCGAGTACGCCCGCCGCCGCCTGGCGCTGCTCAACGAGCTGGGCGCGCGCATCGGCGATCTGCTGGACGCCGGCCGGATCGCCCAGGAGCTGGCCGACGCGCTGGTGCCGACCCTGGCCGACTACTCCGGCGTGGTGCTGCTGCAGGCCGTCGGCGACGGCGACGACCTGCCCCGGCACCCGCACCAGCAGGTGATGCCGATGCTGCTGATGGGCGCCAGCGGGATCACCCGCAATCCGGTGGCCGAGGCGGTGATCCGGTTCGGCGACCGGGTGCCACTGACCGAGGGCACCGTCTTCGCCCGGGTGCTGGGCACCGGCGTGTCGGAGCTGCTGGACTCGCTGGAGGCGCTGGAGGAGGGCACCGAGGCCGACGATCCCCGGCTGGAGGCCGCCTACGAGCTGGGGCTGCACTCGATGCTGGTGGTGCCGCTGCGGGCGCGCGGCATCGTCCTCGGCTTCATGCTGCTGTGCCGGGCCGGGCGGCGCGAGGGCTTCGACCGGGACGAGATGGCCTTCGCCGACGAGATCGCCGACCGGGCCGGCGCCTCGCTGGACAACGCCCGGCTGTACGCCCGCGAGCGCGCCGCCGCGCTGATGCTGCAGCGCACCCTGCTGCCGCAGACCGTGCCCCGGCCGCCCGGCGTCGAGGTCGGCTACCGCTACATCCCGGGCAGCAGCGGCACGGAGGTCGGCGGCGACTGGTTCGACGTCGTCCCGCTGCCGGACGGCCGGACCGCGCTGGTCGTCGGCGACGTCATGGGCCACGGGCTGCGCGCCGCCGCGACCATGGGCCGGCTGCGCACCGCCGTCCGCACCCTGGCCGGGCTCGGCCTGCCGCCGGAGGCGGTGCTGCAGCACGTCCACGACCTGGCCGACGACCTGGCCCAGGGGCCGGACGAGGCGCTGATCGCCACCTGCGTCTACGCCGTCTACGACCCGCTGACCCGGCAGCTGACGCTGGCCAAGGCCGGCCACACCGCGCCGATCCTGGCCGTCCCCGGCGAGCCGGCCCGGCTGCTGGAGCTGCCCTCGGGCACCCCGCTGGGCGTCGGCGGGGTGTCGTTCGAGTCGGTCGCGCTGACCGTGCCCGAGAACACCCTGCTGCTGCTCTACACCGACGGCCTGGTGGAGTCCCGCACCGAGGACATCGACGTCGGCACCAAACGCCTGTGCGACGTGCTGGACCAGCCGGTCGAAACCATCGAGGACACCTGCGAGCGCATCCTGGACACCCTGGAGCGCGGGCAGGAGCCGGACGACGTGGCGCTGCTGCTGGCCCGCCTGGGCCGGGCCGAGCCCGCCGCCTCCGCCCACCAGGCGCAGTGGACGCTGACCGCCGACCCCTCCGCGCCGAGCCGGGCCCGGCGGCTGGTGCGCTCCACCCTCACCGGCTGGGGCGTGCCGGACCTCTCGGACGTGGCGGAGCTGCTCGTCAGCGAGCTGGTCACCAACGCCGTCCGCTACTCGCAGGCGCCGATCGGGCTGCGGCTGCTGAAGGACCGGATGCTGCTGGTCGAGGTCTCCGACCCGCTGCCGGACCCGCCGCAGCAGCGGCAGGCGGCGCGGACCGACGAGGGCGGGCGCGGACTGGAGCTGGTGCACAGCCTCGCCGACCGGTGGGGGACCAGGGTCGAGGGCGCCGGGAAGGTGGTCTGGTTCGAGCAGAGCCTGCCGTCCGCCCCTCCCGCTCCGGCAAGTTGAGGCGTAGGGTTCCGAATCCGACGGCCGTCGACCGATGGGGAGGGACGGGAGGTCCGGCGCGGTCCGACGAGGTGGGAACGGCAATTCATTACCTCGATTTGATGTTGTGTACCCCTGGGACGTGTGCGGTCGCGCCGAGATGATGAATACTCGGAGCAGGCGACATCCAGGTGCCGAAGGCTGGAGGAGTCGGGCAGTTGAGTGACATGCCGACACACAGGGCGTCATGGGGCACCGGAACGGGCCCGGCGCTCGACCCGGCCGCGCCCGCTCCCGCGCACGAGGCAGTACCCGAGCCGCGCTCGGGCCCCGCGCCCGAGCCGGGGCAGCGGCCGGACGGTGAGGGCGGTGCGCCCGCACCGGACGCCACGCCCGGACCCGACGCCGCGCCCGGACCCGACGGCGCGCGGGCCGAAGCGCCCGACGCCCGGACGGAAGCGGACGCCGACGCCGCAGCCGGGGCCGACGCCGCGGCGGCCGCCGAGGCGCGGGCCGTTCCGGCCGAGTGGGGCCACGGCGAGCCGGGGTCGATCTACGACTACATACGCGTCGCCGCCTTCGCCATCGGTCCCGACGGCCTGATCAGCCAGTGGAGCGACCGTGCCGCGGAGTTCTTCGACGTCCCCGCCGAGGAGGCGGTGGGCTGCGACCCGGTGACCACCTTCGCCCCCCGCGAGCTGTGGCGGCGCGGCCGCGACCGGATGACCGAGATCCTCGCCGGGCAGGAGTGGGTCGGCACCGCCCCCTACCGCGACAGCGACGGCACCGAGGGCGTCGCCGAGCTGTACCTGATGCCCGCCCGCGGCGAGGACGGCCGCAGCGGCGTCGTCTGCATGGCCGTCGACCTGCGCAAGCTCCGCCGGATCGAGACCGATCTGGCCGCCTCGGAGGCGGTCTTCGGCCAGGCCCCCACCGGTTTCGTGCTGTTCGACCGGGAGCTGACCGTCCAGCGCGTCAACGAGAGCTTCGCCGAGGGCCTCGGCGTGACCCCGGCCGACCTGCACGGCCTGACCGCCGCCGACCTGCTGCCGCGCCCGGACGCGGAGCGGCTGCTGCAGGCCCTGCACACCGTCCTGGAGACCGGTGAGCCCGTCGTCGACCTGCGCTTCAACGGCACCGTCCCGTCCAAGCCGGGCCGCCGCCGCTGGTCCATCTCGCTGTACCGGCTGCTGAGTTCGAACGACCGGACGATGGGCGTGGCCGGCCAGGTGGTGGACGTCACCGGGCGGCAGCGCGCCGAGCGCGAGGCCGCCAGCGCCCGCCGCAGCCTGGCGCTGCTCAACGAGGCCGGGGCGCACATCGGTTCGACCCTGGATCTGGAGGTCACCGCCAAGGAACTGCTGGACGTGGCCGTCCCGGGCTTCTGCGACATCGCCACGGTGGACCTCTACAGCGGGGTGCTGGCCGACACCGACCTGGGCCCGAGCCACCCCTCGGTGCGCACCGACGGCGCGGGCGAGCTGCGCCGGGTCGCCTCTGCCAGCACCGTCGGCTACCACCCGGTGCCCGGCGTGCAGTCGGTGCTGCCGGGGCCGCGTGCGGAGGTCGGCGGCGCGTTCTGCTACCCGCCGTACTCCCCGTACGCCAAGGCGCTGCGCACCGGCCGGAGCGTCACGCTGAACTCGCCGGGCAACCCCGACCCGGATCCGATGATCCAGGGCACCGTCATCGTCCCCATGGTGGCCCGGGACACCGTGCTGGGCCTGGTCCAGCTCTCGCGGACCAAGGGCAGCGAGCCGTTCGACTCGCGGGACGTCGCCATCGCCACCGAGCTGGTCGCCCGCGCGGCGGTGTGCATCGACAACGCCCGGCTCTACCGGCGCGAGCACGAGCGGGCGCTGATCCTGCAGCGCAGCCTGCTGCCCCCGGGCAGCCCGGCCGCGTCCGGCCTGGAGATCGCCTGCCGCTACCGCCCCGGCAGCAGCGGCACCGAGGTCGGCGGCGACTGGTTCGACGTCATCCAGCTGCCCGGCAACCGCACCGCGCTGGTCATCGGCGACGTCATGGGCCGGGGCCTGCGGGCGGCGGTGGCGATGGGTCAGCTGCGCTCCGCGGTACGCACCCTGGCCATGCTCGACCTGGACCCGGCCGAGGTGCTGACCGCCCTGGACGAGATCGCCCGCGGCCTGAGCGACGGCACCAGCCCGGACTCCGACCCGGACTCCGGCCTGGACGAGCTGTACCTGGCGACCTGCGTCTACGCCGTGTACGACGCGGTGACCCGGCGCTGCACCTTCGCCAACGCCGGGCACCTGCCGCCGGTGCTGGTCAATCCGGGCGAGGACGCGCTGATGCTGGACGTCCCGCCGGGGCTGCCGCTGGGCGTCGGCGGCGAGCCGTTCGAGGAGGTCACCGTCGACATCCCGGACGGCGCCCTGCTCGGCCTGTACACCGACGGCCTGGTGGAGTCCCGCAAGCACCAGCTGGAGGAGGGCCTGTCGGCGCTGCGGACCACCCTGTCCGGGCCGCCGCGGCAGCTGGAGAACCTCTGCGACCACCTGCTCACCGCGCTCGACCCGCACCACGGCGAGGACGACATCGCGCTGCTGATGGCCCGCGTCCACGCGCTGCCGGACGACGCCGTCGGCGACTGGATGCTGCCCTCGGAGCCGACGTCGGTGGCCCGGGCCCGCGAACTGGCCTGCGCCTGGCTGCTGTCACGCGGCCTGGACGACCTGATCGACACCACCGAGCTGCTGGTCAGCGAGCTGGCCACGAACGCGCTGCGGCACGGCCGGGGCGACATCCGGCTGCGGCTGCTGCGGGACACCACGCTGGTGTGCGAGGTGTGGGACAACGGCTACGCCCAGCCGCGCCAGCGCCGGGCCCGCGACACCGACGAGGGCGGGCGCGGGCTGCAGCTGGTCAGCATGCTCGCGGACCGCTGGGGCTCGCGGCGGACGCCGACCGGCAAGACGGTCTGGTTCGAACTGCCGCTGCCCGCCGCGCGCTGAGCCGCCCGGGGCCGGGCCGGACGTACCGGCTCCGCCCCGGGCGCGCGCCGCCCGGGCCGCGATCAGCGGCGGCGGCCGATCTTCGAGCCCAGCCACACCAGCGGGTCGTACTTGCGGTCGGCGGCGCGCTCCTTCAGCGGGATCAGCGCGTTGTCGGTGATCCTGATGTGCTCGGGGCAGACCTCGGTGCAGCACTTGGTGATGTTGCACAGGCCGAGGCCGTGCTCCTCCTGCGCGGTGCGCTTGCGGTCCAGGCCGTTCTCCTCGGCGGCGTCCAGCGGGTGCATGTCCAGCTCGGCGATCCGCATCAGGAAGCGCGGGCCGGAGAACGCCGCCTTGTTCTCCTCGTGGTCCCGGACCGCGTGGCAGGTGTCCTGGCACAGGAAGCACTCGATGCACTTGCGGAACTCCTGCGAGCGGTTCACGTCCGCCTGCTGCATCCGGTACTCGCCCGGGCCCAGCCCCTCCGGCGGCACGAACGCCGGGACCTCGCGCGCCTTGGCGTAGTTGAAGGAGACGTCGGTGACCAGGTCCCGCTGCACCGGGAAGGTCCGCATGGGCGTGATGGTGACCGGCTCGTCCGGCGGCAGCGTGGACATCCGGGTCATGCACATCAGCCGCGGCCTGCCGTTGATCTCGGCGCTGCACGAACCGCACTTGCCGGCCTTGCAGTTCCAGCGGACGGCCAGGTCGGGCGTCTGGGTGGCCTGCAGCCGGTGCACGATGTCCAGCACCACCTCACCCTCGTTGACCTCGACCGTGTAGTCCTCCAGACCGCCGCCGGAGGAGTCGCCGCGCCACACGCGGAAGTTGGCCTGGTAGCTCACTGGTCGGCTCCCGTCGGGGCGTCGGCGGCAGCGCTGCCGCCGGCCGTGGAGGTGTCGGGCGCGGAGGCCGCGCGCGGGGCGGGGACGCCGGTGGCCGGCAGCTCCGCCTCGGTCAGGTACTTGCGCAGCTCGTCCAGGCCGAAGAGGTCCAGCAGGTCCGCCCGGATCGGCGGGTTGGCCTTGCGCTGGACGCTGATCTGCGCCTCGGCGCCGGGCTTCTCCGCCAGCGAGCAGATCAGGTTGACCCGCCGCCACTCGTGGTCCATGGCCGGGTGGTCCTCGCGGGTGTGCCCGCCCCGGCTCTCGGTGCGCTCCAGCGCCGCGCGGGCGACGCACTCGGAGACCAGCAGCATGTTCCGCAGGTCCAGCGCCAGGTGCCAGCCGGGGTTGAACTGCCGGTGGCCCTCGACCACCGCCCGGTCGGCGCGCTCCCGCAGCTCGGCCAGCCGTTGCAGCGCCTCGGCCATCTCGCCCTCCCGGCGGATGATGCCGACCAGGTCGTTCATCGACTGCTGCAGCTCCTGGTGCAGCGTGTACGGGTTCTCCACCGGGCCCTGCGCCCCGGAGCCCTCGAACGGCGCGACCGCCTCCGCCGCCGCGGCGGTGATCTGCTCCTCGTCCAGGGCGGGCCGCTCGGCCAGCGCCGCCGAGTACAGCGCGGCGTGCAGCCCGGCCCGGCGGCCGAAGACCAGCAGGTCGGAGAGCGAGTTGCCGCCCAGCCGGTTGGAGCCGTGCATGCCCCCGGCGACCTCCCCGGCCGCGTACAGGCCGGGCACCCGTGAGGCGGCGGTGTCCGGGTCCACCTCCACGCCGCCCATGACGTAGTGGCAGGTCGGGCCGACCTCCATCGGCTCGGCGGTGATGTCGACGTCCGCCAGCTCCTTGAACTGGTGGTGCATGGAGGGCAGCCGGCGGCGGATCTCCTCGGCCGGGAGCCGGGTGGAGACGTCCAGATAGACCCCGCCGTGCGGGGTGCCGCGCCCGGCCTTCACCTCGGAGTTGATGGCCCGGGCCACCTCGTCCCGGGGCAGCAGCTCCGGCGGGCGACGGTTGCCGGCCTGGTCGGTGTACCAGCGGTCGCCCTCGGCCTCGGTCTCGGCGTACTTCTCCCGGAACACGTCCGGGATGTAGTCGAACATGAAGCGCTTGCCCTCGCTGTTGCGCAGCACCCCGCCGTCGCCGCGCACCGACTCGGTGACCAGGATGCCCTTGACCGAGGGCGGCCAGACCATCCCGGTGGGGTGGAACTGCACGAACTCCATGTTCACCAGGGTCGCCCCGGCCAGCAGCGCCAGCGCGTGGCCGTCCCCGGTGTACTCCCAGGAGTTGGAGGTGACCTTGAAGGACTTGCCGATGCCGCCGGTGGCCAGCACCACGGCCGGGGCCTCGATGGTGAAGAACCGACCGGACTCGCGCTGGTAGCCGAAGACCCCGCTGACCCGCTCGCCGCCGCGGGAGTCCACCGCCTTCAGCACCCGGGTGACGGTGTACTCCTGGAAGACCCGGATCCTGGCCTCGTGGTCGCCGTACTCGGTGAAGTCCTGCTGCTGGAGCGACACCACCTTCTGCTGCAGGGTGCGGATCAGCTCCAGGCCGGTGCGGTCGCCGACGTGGGCCAGGCGCGGGTACTCGTGGCCGCCGAAGTTGCGCTGCGAGATCCGGCCGTCCTTGGTGCGGTCGAACAGCGCGCCCCAGGTCTCCAGCTCCCAGACCCGGTCCGGGGCCTCCTTGGCGTGCAGCTCGGCCATCCGCCAGTGGTTCAGGAACTTGCCGCCGCGCATGGTGTCGCGGAAGTGCGTCTGCCAGTTGTCGTCGGAGTTGACGTTCCCCATGCTGGCGGCGATGCCGCCCTCCGCCATCACGGTGTGGGCCTTGCCGAACAGCGACTTGCAGATGATCGCCGTGCGCATCCCCTGCTCGCGGGCCTCGATCGCCGCGCGCAGCCCCGCACCTCCGGCGCCGACGACGACCACGTCGTACGAGTGGCGCTCCACCTCGGTCATTCGACGTCCTCACTGGTGACTTAAAAGAAGCGCGGATCGCTGAAAGCGCCGCTGGCGAGCAGGTAGACATAGAGGTCGGCGACTCCGACGCTGATCAGCGACGCCCAGGCGAGCTGCATGTGCCGGGCGTTGAGCCGCCCGACCAGGCTCCACAGCCGGTAGCGAACCGGGTGCTTGGAGAAGTGCTTCAGCCGCCCGCCGACGATGTGCCGGCAGGAGTGGCAGGAGAGCGTGTACGCCCAGATCAGGACGATGTTGGCGAGGAACACCAGCGTCCCCAGCCCGGCGTGGCCCCACTGCCCGGCGGCGTTGCGGAAGCTCAGCACGGTGTCGTAGCTGAGCACCCCGGCGACCAGCACCGCGAAGTAGAAGAAGTACCGGTGCAGGTTCTGCAGGATCAGCGGGAACCGGGTCTCGCCGCTGTACGAGGCGTGCGGCTCGGCCACCGCGCAGGCCGGGGGAGAGGACCAGAACGACCGGTAGTACGCCTTGCGGTAGTAGTAGCAGGTGCCGCGGAAGCCCAGCGGGAAGACCAGCACCAGCAGCGCCGGGGAGATCCGCCACCAGCTGCCGAACAGCGCCCAGTCGGCGCCGTCCGGGATCTTCGGGCAGTTCGCGGCCAGGCAGGGGGAGTAGAACGGCGACAGGTACGGCGCCGCGTAGGAGGTGTGCAGGCCCCAGAAGGCCCGCCAGGTGGAGTACACGACGAAGGCCAGCAGGCCCAGCGCGGTGGCCAGTTGCGGCACCCACCAGCGGTCGGTGCGCAGGTGGCGGGCGGCGATGGCGGCCCGGCCGGGGGCGTGCACGCCCCGCCCGGCCGGTTGTCGACTGTCCGGGGGCCGGATCTCGGTGGTCACGCTTTCCTCGTCCTCCTGCGACTGCTGTCGGTGGGTCTCCCGGTGCCGCCCCGGCGGGGCCGGATGAGGCCGGGAGGGGCCGGGTGCGGCTAGGTGTGGCGGCAGCCGATGCCCTCGTCGTCGATGCCGCGCCACATCTCCGGGTCGTACGGCGTGTCGGGGATCTCGACCACCTCCGTCGCCGGGCCGGGCACGGCACCGTTGGCGATGGACTCGCACAGCAGCGCGAGGCTCTCGCGCAGGTGGTCGAGGTCGGCCCGGACCCGGCGCACCTCCAGGCCGCTGCCGAGCCGTCGCTGGGCCAGCCGGACGGCACGGTCCAGTGCGTCCAGCCGGTTCCGGGCCTCGGCCAGGGGACTCGCTGATGCGGGCATGGCTGTGCTCACCTCCGCGCGGTCGGGCGATCAAGGTTCTGATGCTGCGTCAGGGATGTTGCGCGGAAGCGAGTGTGTCCCCGATCACAGGAGCTTGGGAAGGGGGCGAACAGGATTGGCGCGTTTTCTCGCGCTCCGCGCGCCCCTCGCCGGGCGCTCCCGCTGCCCCGAACGGGTGATGCGCCGCATCCGGGTGGCCGTGTCTGCGCTGCTGCGCCCGCGAGGTGTCCTTCAGTGGGCGGGAATCACAACCCTCATAGGTGCGGATCGCACCCGGCGCGCGGAGGTCCCTGTGTCCAGCAGCTCTCACGGCAGGCCCACCGGGCGCCGCCGCCGGACGTCCGCCCTCACCGCGGGCGCGCTGGCGGCCGCGCTCGCGGCCACCGCGCTCACCGGCTGCTCGGGCGGCGGCCCCGCGCCGACCTCGGCCGACCTGGTCAGCGCCGACCGCGGCCGGATCGTCACCGGCGGCACCCTGCGCTGGGCCGTGGACGCCGTCCCGACCACGCTGAACGACTACCAGCCGGACGCCACCGACACCACCGCCCTGGTCGACCAGGCCGTCCTGCCCACCCTGTTCACCCTGGACGCGCACGCCCGCGCCACCCCGGACCCGGACTACCTCACCGGGGTCGAGCTCACCTCCCGGAAGCCGCAGACCGTCGTCTACCACCTCAACCCCAAGGCGGTGTGGAGCAACGGCAGGGCCCTGTCCGCCGCCGACTTCACCGCCCAGTGGCAGGCCCTGCGCGGCCGCGACTCCGGCTACCGGACCGCCCGCACCGACGGCTACGACAGCATCAGCAGCGTCCGCCAGGGAGCCTCGCGCACCGAGGTCCAGGTGACCTTCAGCACACCGTACGCCCCGTGGAAGCGCCTGTTCAGCCCGCTCTACCCGGCCGCCGTGACGTCCACCCCGGCCGCCTTCAACGACGGCGCGCGCACCGCGCTGGCCGCCGACGCCGGGCCGTTCACCCTCAAGGGGGAGCAGTCCGGCGCGGTCACCGTGGTCCGCAACCCGCGCTGGTGGGGCGACCGGGCCAAGCTGGACGCGATCGCCTTCACCGCCGTCGCCCCCGGCGCCCGCGCCGACGCGCTGCGCGCCGGGCGGCTGGACATCGCCGACGTCAGCACCGCGGTCGAGGACGGCGGCACCGGCATCAGCACCTCGGCCGCCTCCGACGCCGCCCTCTCCGCCGAGTCGCAGACCTACACCCAGGTCCAGTCGATCCCGGGAGTCGCGCTGCACCGCGCCTCCGCCCCCGCCTACCTGGCGCTCACCCTCAACGGCGGCAGCGGCCCGCTGGCCGATCCGCAGCTGCGCCGGGCGGTCGCCGAGGCGGTGGACCGGCAGCAGCTCGCCGACGCCGTGCTCAAGCCGCTGGGCCTGCCCGCCGTGCCGCTCGGCAACCACCTGGTCATGGCCGACCAGCAGGGCTACCAGGACGACAGCGACGCCCTGGACTCCGGCACCGGCAGCGCCGCCGCCCTGCTGGACACCGACGGCTGGCGCACCCCGGCGCACGGCGGCGCGACGGCGGCCCGCACCAAGGCCGGCCGGCCGCTCTCGCTGAAGCTGGTCACCCGGGCCGGATCGGCCGTGGACGCCCAGGTCGCGGCGCTGCTCACGGCCCGGCTCGCCGGGCTGGGCGTGCCGGTGGTGACCGACGCGGTGCCGGGGGCGTCCTTCTTCTCCGACCACGTCGCCTCCGGCGACTACGACCTGGCCCTGT
Organism: Streptacidiphilus sp. PB12-B1b; assembly: GCF_014084125.1. NCBI lineage: Bacteria > Bacillati > Actinomycetota > Actinomycetes > Kitasatosporales > Streptomycetaceae > Streptacidiphilus > Streptacidiphilus sp. PB12-B1b. The sequence goes on from NZ_CP048405.1 coordinate 1,016,808, forward strand.
TCACCTGGCCGGCCTCGCGGTTCCCGGTCGCCGACGAGGTCCCGCTGTTCGCCAAGCCGGCGGTGGCCGCGGACGGCACGGTGAACGAGGGCGAGAACCTCTCCGGCACCGGCACCGACGAGATCGACCAGCTGCTGGCCCGGGCCGAGTCCGCGCTGGACGGCGGCACGGCCGCCCGGCTGACCGACGAGGCCGACACCCGGATCTGGCAGGAGTCGCCGTCCGTCCCGCTGTTCCAGCACCCGCAGCTGGTGGCGGTCCGCGACACCGTCAGCAACGCCGGGGCCTTCGGCTTCGCCACCCCCCGGTTCCAGGACCTCGGCTTCACCGCGCTGCCGGCCGCCCCCCAGGCGGGCGGCGCCGGGCGCCCCGCGGCCTCCGCCTCCGGGCTCTGAGGGCCCGCCGGGAACGGCCTGCGCCGCCCCTGCTCGGAGTGTGACCTGCATCACTGCGGGACGCCGAGCAGGGGCGCGCCCGTGGACCGAGTCGGTGCCGACGCGGCGGGCCCCGTACCATGGGGGTAAGCCGTGGCATGTGGTGCCCGGCAGGTGGACCGGCGGCAGGTGGCGCTGACGGCTCGGGAGAGCCGGCGGACCGAGGCGGCGGATACCACGACCCTCGATTCGGGAGAACCGTACTCCGCATGCCCACGCGTAATGACATCCGCAACGTCGCCATCGTCGCCCACGTCGACCATGGCAAGACCACCCTGGTCGATGCCATGCTCAAGCAGGCGGGTGCCTTCGCCGCTCACCAGCACCTCGACGAGCGCATGATGGACTCGAACGACCTGGAGCGCGAGAAGGGCATCACCATTCTCGCCAAGAACACGGCCGTCAAGTACCACCCCAAGGGTGGCGGCGACGTGATCACCATCAACATCATCGACACCCCCGGCCACGCCGACTTCGGCGGCGAGGTCGAGCGCGGCCTGTCCATGGTCGACGCCGTCGTGCTGCTGGTCGACGCCTCCGAGGGCCCGCTGCCGCAGACCCGCTTCGTGCTGCGCAAGGCGCTGACCGCCAACCTGCCGGTCATCCTGTGCATCAACAAGACGGACCGCCCGGACGCCCGGATCGACGAGGTCATCAACGAGACCTACGACCTGTTCCTGGACCTGGACGCGACCGAGGAGCAGATCGAGTTCCCCATCGTCTACGCCTGCGCGCGGGACGGCGTGGCCTCGCTGACCAAGCCGGAGAACGGCACCGTCCCGGCCGACAGCGAGAGCCTGGAGCCGTTCTTCTCGACCATCCTGGACCACGTCCCGGCCCCGACCTACACCGAGGGCGCGCCGCTCCAGGCGCACGTGACCAACCTGGACGCGGACAACTTCCTCGGCCGCATCGCCCTGTGTCGGGTCGAGGAGGGCGAGATCCGCAAGGGCCAGCAGGTGGCCTGGATCCAGCGGGACGGCTCGATCAAGCAGGTCAAGATCACCGAGCTGCTGATGACCGAGGCGCTCACCCGCAAGCCGGCCGAGTGGGCCGGCCCCGGTGACATCTGCGCCATCGCCGGCATCCCGGACATCATGATCGGCGAGACCCTGGCCGACCTGGAGAACCCGATCGCGCTGCCGCTGATCACGGTGGACGAGCCGGCCATCTCGATGACCATCGGCACCAACACCTCGCCGCTGGTCGGCAAGGGCGGCAAGGGCCACAAGGTCACCGCCCGCCTGGTCAAGGACCGGCTGGACCGCGAGCTGATCGGCAACGTCTCGCTGCGGGTGCTGCCGACCGAGCGCCCGGACGCCTGGGAGGTCCAGGGCCGCGGCGAGCTGGCGCTGGCCATCCTGGTGGAGACCATGCGCCGGGAGGGCTTCGAGCTGACCGTCGGCAAGCCGCAGGTGGTCACCAAGGAGATCAACGGCAAGCTGCACGAGCCGGTCGAGCGGATGACCATCGACTGCCCCGAGGAGTACCTCGGCGCCATCACCCAGCTGATGGCCACCCGCAAGGGCCGCATGGAGACCATGACCAACCACGGCTCCGGCTGGGTCCGGATGGAGTTCGTGGTCCCGGCCCGCGGCCTGATCGGCTTCCGTACCGAGTTCCTCACCGACACCCGCGGCACCGGCATCGCGCACAGCCTGTTCGAGGGCCACGAGCCGTGGTTCGGCGAGCTGCGCACCCGCAACAACGGCTCGCTGGTGGCCGACCGCGCCGGCGCCGTGACGCCGTTCGCCATGATCAACCTGCAGGAGCGCGGTGTGCTCTTCGTGGAGCCCACCACCGAGGTGTACGAGGGCATGATCGTCGGCGAGAACTCCCGCGCCGACGACATGGACGTCAACATCACCAAGGAGAAGAAGCTCACCAACATGCGTGCGGCCTCCTCCGACACCACCGAGAACCTGGTGCCGCCGCGCAAGCTCTCGCTGGAGCAGTCGCTGGAGTTCTGCCGCGAGGACGAGTGCATCGAGGTCACCCCGGAGACCGTGCGCATCCGCAAGGTGGTCCTGGACGCCGCCACCCGTGGCCGCAACCGGGGCCGCAACAAGGGCTGACCCGCCCCGCGGACCCCGCCGACCGTCGCCCGACACCCCCGACCGGGGGGTCGGGCGGCGGTTTTTTGCTGCCCAGGGGGGTGACGTTGGGTAGTCGCAGGTCGGACGGGTGTCAGACCTGAGGTGTACGGATATCGGTGACACCATGTGCTGTGCGGGAGAAGAGTGTCCGTTTCCATCGCTCTTGCACCCACATGGACACGCCCGGGTTGCGAGACGTCACTCACAGGCGTGTGATCAAACCGAAATCTAATATGGCCATAAGCATCGCTCTCGGTGACCGATAGTAGGAAAAGTGACGATCGGATCACCGGTCGGCGCCGTGTCTTCCGGGACGGAAGCGCGGCGCTCGTTCGATGCACAGCACGTCTGAGGAGGCGCGTTCATATGCGTGGAGCCAAGCGAGCCACGTACGTCGTCGGGGCGGCTGCCATCGCCCTTGTGGCCACCGCCTGCGGCAGTAGCAGCAGCAGTTCAGCGGGGTCCGGCGGAAACGGCGTGGTCTCGGCGATCTGGGGGACTCCTCAGAAGCCGCTGACCCCCGGCAACACCGCCGAGATCAACGGCAGCAAGGTCGTCACCAGCATCCTGACCGGGCTGATCTCCTACGACCCCAAGACCAACGCGACGATCATGCAGAACGCCGCGTCGATCACCACGACCGACCAGCAGAACTTCACGGTGAAGCTGAAGCCGGGGTGGAAGTTCAGCGACGGCAGCCCGGTCACCGCCTCCTCGTACGTGGACGCCTGGAACTACACCGCGCTCTCCAGCAACCAGCAGCTGAACTCCAGCTACTTCTCCTCGATCGTGGGCTACGACGCGGTCGCCCCGGCCAAGGGCAACCCCACCGCCAAGACCATGTCCGGTCTGAAGGTCGTCGACGACAACACCTTCACCGTGGCGCTCACCTCGAAGTTCTCCACCTGGCCGCGCACCCTGGGCTTCCTGGCCTACGACCCGCTGCCCGCCGCGTTCTTCAAGGACCCGACCGCCTGGGAGAAGAACCCCGTCGGCGACGGCCCGTACACGGTCAGCGGCGGCTACACGGCCGGCGCCAACCTCAGCCTGGTGCCCGACCCGACGTACATGGGCACCGAGAAGCCCATGAACAAGGGCATCAACCTGGTCGTCTACACCAACCCGACCTCGGCCTACGCCGACCTCCAGTCGGGCAAGCTGGACGTGGACGACACCATCCCCACGACCGACCTGCCCAACATGAAGTCGGACCTCGACGGCCGGATCATCAACGAGCCGACCGGCGCCAACGTCACGCTGTCCTTCCCGATGTACGACAAGGCGTGGAACGGCCCGAACGGCGCAGAGCTGCGCAAGGGCGTCTCCGAGGCGATCGACCGCGAGGCCGTGGCCTCGAAGATCCTCTTCAACTCGGTCACCCCGGCCACCGACTGGACCTCCCCGACGCTGGGCGCCGAGGGCGGCTACAAGGCCGGTCTGTGCGGCGCGGCCTGCACCTACAACCCGACCCAGGCCAAGCAGATGATCAACGCCGCGGGCGGCGTGCCGGGCGGCTCGATGACCATCGCGTACAACGCCGACGGCGGCAACGGCCCCTGGGTCGACGCCATCTGCAACAGCATCAACAACGTCCTGGGCAACACCAAGGCCTGCGTGGGCGCGCCGACCACCACGTTCAACGACTACCTGAACAAGATGAGCGCCTTCCAGATGTCCGGCCCGTTCCGGACCGGCTGGGGCCAGGACTACCCGCTGGCCGTGGACTTCCTGCAGCCGCTGTACACGACCAACGCGCCGGACAACTACTCGAAGTACAGCAACGCCACCTTCGACGGCCTGATCACCAAGGGCAACGCGGCCCCCAGCACGGCCGACGCCAACGCCGACTTCCAGCAGGCCCAGCAGCAGCTGGCCAAGGACCTGCCGGTGGCCCCGCTCTGGTACTCGAACAACGTGGCCGGCTACTCGTCGAACGTGTCGAACGTGCAGATGGACGGCTTCAAGAACCCCGTCTACTGGGCCGTCAAGAAGTAAGCAGCTCACCGTAAGGCGGGCGGCAGCCGCGGGGCCTCCTCCCCGACTGCCGCCCGCATCCACTCCAGGAGGCCGCATGGGGCGCTACGTCATCCGACGCCTGCTCCAGATGATCCCGGTGTTCATCGGGACGACGTTCTTGATCTTCTACATGGTCTACAGCCTGGGCGACCCGATCGCCGCCCTGTTCCAGGGCAAGGCCGTGGACCCTGCGGTCGCCAACCAGCTGCGGCACTCGCTCTGGCTCGACCGCCCGCTGTGGGCGCAGTACCTGCACTACATGGCGGGCGTCTTCCAGGGCGACTTCGGCACGTCGTTCAACGGCACCCCTGTCACCCAGCTGATGTTCTCGGCCTTCCCGACCACGCTGAAGCTGACCACGGTCGCCTTCCTGATCGAGATGATCTTCGGGATCACCCTGGGCGTGCTCAGCGGCATGCGCCGGGGCCGGTTCGTGGACACCTCCGTGCTGCTGTTCACCCTGGTGATCATCTCGATCCCGATCTTCGTGATCGGCTTCGTGCTGCAGTACCTGCTGGGTGTCAAATGGCACATCATCAGCCCCTCGGTCTCCTACGGGGCCCCCTGGAACGAGCTCATCGTGCCGGGCCTGGTGCTGGCCTCCACCTCGCTGGCCTACGTCTCCCGGCTGACCCGGACCACGGTCGCCGAGAACGTCCGCGCCGACTACGTGCGCACCGCCGTCGCCAAGGGCCTGCCGCACCGCCGGGTCGTCGTCAACCACCTGCTGCGCAACTCGCTGATCCCGGTGGTCACCTTCCTCGGCACCGACCTGGGCGCGCTCATGGGCGGCGCCCTGATCACCGAGAACATCTTCAACATCCAAGGTGTCGGTTACTTCCTCTACCAGGGCATCCAGCAGCAGAACACGGATACCGTGGTCGGCTTCGTGACCATCCTGGTGATCATCTACCTGATCGCCAACCTGCTCGTCGACCTGCTCTACGCGGTCCTGGACCCGAGGATCCGGTATGTCTGACCAGTCCCAGAACCCGTCCGGTCCGCACCAGCCCGAGTTCCCCCAGCCCGGTCACCCGAGCAGCAACGAGCTGTACAGCGCCTTCCCCAGCAACGACGCCGGGCAGGGGGTGGGCTCCATGGAGGCCCACGCCCTGGTCGACGAGGAGGACCTGCGCGTCACGCCGATGCAGTCCTCGCAGGACCCGGACGTCACCGATCGGGAGAAGCCGCGCAGCCTGTGGCAGGACGCCTGGCGCGACCTGCGCCGCAACTGGATCTTCTGGGTCTCCTCGCTGGTGATCCTGGTGCTGATCGTCATGGCGATCTTCCCGAGCCTGTTCACCTCGGTGAACCCGCTCTCCTGCAACCTGGCCAACTCCCAGCAGGGCGCCGCCTCCGGCCACCCGTTCGGCTTCGACACCCAGGGCTGCGACGTGTACTCCCGGGTGATCCACGGCGCCCGTGACTCCATCACCGTCGGCGTCTTCGCCACCCTGGGCACGGTGCTGCTCGGCGCCGTCCTCGGCGGCCTGGCCGGCTTCTACGGCGGCTGGTGGGACGCGCTGCTGTCGCGGATCACCGACATCTTCTTCGGCATCCCGCTGCTGCTCGGCGCGATCGTCTTCCTCTCCGCCGTGCCCAGCCGCTCGGTGTGGGTGCTGGTGGCGTTCCTGTCGCTGTTCGGGTGGCCGCAGGTGGCGCGCATCGCGCGCGGCGCGGTGATCACCGCCAAGCAGCAGGACTACGTGACCGCCGCCCGGGCCCTGGGCGCCGGCAGCGGACGGCTGATGGTCCGGCACATCCTGCCGAACGCGGTGGCCCCGATCATCGTCGTGGCCACGATCATGCTGGGCACGTACATCTCGCTGGAGGCGACGCTGAGCTTCCTCGGCGTCGGCCTGAAGCCGCCGGCGGTCTCCTGGGGCATCGACATCTCCAACGCCTCGGGCTCCTTCCGGAACGCCCCGCACATGCTGTTCTACCCCGCGGCCGCCCTGAGCATCACGGTTCTGGCCTTCATCATGCTCGGCGACGCGGTGCGCGAAGCCCTCGACCCCAAGCTTCGCTGAGAAAGGCGGAAACGTGAGTACTGCAGTCTCCGCACGCGAGATGACAGCCGACACCCAGGACGCCCCGCTGCTGCAGGTCCGCGACCTGCACGTGGAGTTCCGCACCCGGGACGGCGTGGCCAAGGCCGTCAACGGGGTCAACTACAGCGTCCGGGCCGGTGAGACGCTGGCCATCCTGGGCGAGTCCGGCTCCGGCAAGTCCGTCTCCTCGCAGGCCGTCATGGGCATCCTGGACAGCCCGCCCGGGTTCGTCACCGGCGGCGAGATCATGTTCAAGGGCCGCGACCTGCTGAAGCTCGGCAAGGAGGAGCGGCGCAGGATCCGCGGCTCGCAGATGGCCATGGTGTTCCAGGACGCCCTGTCCTCGCTGAACCCGGTGCTGACCGTCGGCAACCAGCTCGGCGAGATGTACCGGGTGCACAAGGGCACCAGCCGCAAGGACGCCAAGCTCAAGGCCGTCGAGCTGATGGAACGGGTCGGCATCCCCGGGGCCAGGGAGCGGGTCAACCAGTACCCGCACCAGTTCTCCGGCGGCATGCGCCAGCGCGTCATGATCGCCATGGCGCTGGCGCTGGAGCCCGACCTGATCATCGCCGACGAGCCCACCACCGCGCTGGACGTCACGGTCCAGGCCCAGGTGATGGAGCTGCTGGCGGAGCTCCAGCGCGAGTACAACATGGGGCTGATCCTGATCACCCACGACCTCGGCGTGGTCGCCGACGTCGCCGACAAGATCGCCGTGATGTACGCCGGGCGGATCGTCGAGACCGCCCCCGTGCACGAGCTGTACGCCCGGCCCGCGCACCCCTACACCGAGGGCCTGCTGCGGTCGATCCCGCGCCTGGACCAGAAGGGCCAGGAGCTGTTCGCCATCAAGGGCCTGCCGCCGAACCTGCTGCGCATCCCCTCCGGCTGCGCCTTCAACCCGCGCTGCCCGAGGGCGCAGGAGATCTGCAGCGCCGAGATCCCGCCGCTGTACCCGGTCACCGAGGAGGACGGCCGCGAGCTGCCCGGTCGCGGCAGCGCCTGCCACTTCTGGAAGGAGGTCCTCCATGGCTGAGGACCACACCACTGATCCCGCGGAAGCCCGGATCGAGGCGGCGCTGCACCAGTCGGTGGCCCGCGGCGAGCCGCTGCTGCAGGTCCGGGACCTCAAGATGCACTTCCCGCTGACCCAGGGCATCGTCTTCAAGAAGCAGGTCGGCGCGGTCAAGGCGGTGGACGGCGTCTCCTTCGACCTGTACCAGGGCGAGACCCTGGGCATCGTCGGCGAGTCGGGCTGCGGCAAGTCCACCCTGGCCAAGGTGCTGATGAACCTGGAGCGGGCCACCTCCGGCCAGGTGCTCTACAAGGGCGAGGACATCTCCCGGGTGAGCGGCCGGGCGCTGAAGACGATCCGCCGCAACATCCAGATGGTCTTCCAGGACCCGTACACCTCGCTCAACCCCCGGATGACCGTGGGCGACATCATCGGCGAGCCGTACGAGATCCACCCGGAGGTGGCCCCCAAGGGCGACCGCCGCAAGGCCGTGCAGGACCTGCTGGACGTGGTCGGGCTCAACCCCGAGTACATCAACCGCTACCCGCACCAGTTCTCCGGCGGGCAGCGCCAGCGCATCGGCATCGCCCGGGGGCTGGCGCTGAAGCCCGAGATCATCATCTGCGACGAGCCGGTCTCGGCGCTGGACGTCTCGGTGCAGGCCCAGGTGGTGAACCTGCTGGGCGGGCTGCAGGACGAGTTCAACCTGTCGTACATGTTCATCGCGCACGACCTCTCCATCGTCCGGCACATTTCCGACCGGGTCGGGGTGATGTACCTCGGCAAGATGGTCGAGATCGGCTCCGACGAGGAGATCTACGAGCACCCCACGCACCCGTACACCCAGGCGCTGCTGTCGGCGGTGCCGGTGCCGGATCCGTCCGGGCGCGAGGGGCGGGAGCGGATCATCCTCTCCGGCGACATCCCCTCGCCGGCCAACCCGCCGTCGGGCTGCCGCTTCCGCACCCGGTGCTGGAAGGCGCAGGAGCTCTGCGCGCAGCAGGAGCCGCTGCTGGCGGTGCCGCAGGTGTTCCTGGGGCTGCCCACGGCCGCCGCGCACGAGTCGGCCTGCCACTTCGCCGAGGACGTGGATATCGTCGGCGCCGCCTGACGCCGGTCTTTACTGACGCGAACACATCAGGTTAATCACGGAGCGTCGCGCACCCCCCGGTGCGCGGCGCTCCGTGCTGTCCGCCGAGGTCCGCCGAGGTCTGCGCAGGCTATCCGACCCCGCACTGTGTCGGTGTCCGATATTTCCATGGCCGGTAAGTGATGCGAGCGGTTTCGGCCATTACCGAAAAGGAAACACGTGCACGTGCGGCCGGTGGTCGGTGCGGGTCCGGATAGCGAGTCCCGGCACCACTCGGCCGTGCATTGTTCGACGAGTGCCGGGAAAACCCGCCGCCTGGCACCACTCGTCGGGGTGCCAGGGCAGGGAATCTTTCGCGGCGAGGCTGTGACGCATCGTATTCTGTCCGCTCTAGGGCGTCAGTGTGTCCACATAACGGACGGTCAAACACGGACATAAACGGGCCAGTCCGGCGTTGATTCGCTGGAATCTCAGATGCCAGCAAACACCGCCCGGGGACCTGCGTTACTGAAACTTCATCAATGAGCCGTAGTCACGCCGTCCAATGGCCGCCATGATTTGGGATCAAGCCGACCTACCGGTTGGCGGGCTCCGGTGGATTTGCCATCGGGAACGGGGGTACCCCGTCTCCGCCGTCGAACCACACGCGAGCGGAGGCCAGGTTGGGATGCTGCGCCGACTCGTGACGGATCGGCGCGCTCGAGCGGACGAGGGAACACGGTATGGGGCGATTTCTACTGCGGCGCCTGATGAACTATCTGGTTCTGGTGTTCATCGCGGCCAGTGGCACCTACTTCCTTGCCTCGGTCACGCTGGAACCCAAGGTGAACTTCCTGAGCGAGCATCCGCAGCCGTCGCTCAGCTCCGTCTATGCGATCCTCGCGCGCTACAACGTCGACCCGCAGATGCCGATCTACCAGCGCTACTGGAACTGGCTGACCGGCCTGGTGCTGCACGGCAACCTGCGGCAGACGATCCAGGGCGGCCCGGTCTCCACCGAGATGGGCCAGCGCATCTTCGTCAGCACCGAGCTGCTGCTCATCTCGACCATCCTGGCCTGCGTCCTCGGCGTGCTGATGGGCGCCTGGAACGCGATGCGGCAGTACCAGCTCTCCGACCGGGTCTCCACCGTCCTCTCCTACGCGCTGATCGCCACCCCGACCCCGGTCGTCGCGGTCTCGCTGAAGTACCTGGACGACCAGTTCGGCGCGCCCATCCAGTACACGGGCATGTACGACCCGCGTGAGCACGGCACCGTCGCCATCATCTTCAACAACATGGAACACCTGATCCTGCCGACGATCACGCTGCTGCTGATCCAGGTCACCATCTTCAGCCGCTACCAGCGCAGCACCATGCTGGACGTGCTCGGCAGCGACTTCCTGCGCACTGCCCGGGCCAAGGGCCTGCCGCGCCGCACCGCGATCATCCGGCACGGCCTGCGCACCGCCGTGATCCCGGTCATGCCACTGCTGGTCTACAACGTCGTGCTGCTGTTCACCGGCGCCACCTTCGTGGAGTACATCTTCGGCTGGCACGGCATGGGCGAGTGGCTGGTCAGCTCCATCACCACCAACGACATCAACTCGGTCGCCGCCGTGAGCATCTTCACCGCCGGCCTGGTCCTGGTCGCAGGACTGCTCTCCGACATCGTCTACGCGGCGCTCGATCCGCGGGTCCGTACCTGAAGCCCGCCGTGACCGACCTGACCGCCCGTACCGAGGAGACCTTCCGATGACCGCCCTGTCCCCCGCAGCGGCCGCCACCGCGCCCGAGCCGCGCAAGAGCCGTGGACGCAGCTCGCTGGTGCTGCGCCGCTTCGCCCGCAACCGGCTCGCCCTGATCGGCGTGGCCATCATCGTCGCGCTGGTGTTCTGCGCCTACATCCTGCCGATGTTCCTGCAGTGGAAGTACACCCAGAACGACTGGATGAGCCTGGGCACCGCCCCGAACTCCACCCACTGGTTCGGCACCACCCCCTCCGGCCAGGACCTGCTCGCGCTGACCATGCGCGGCCTGCAGAAGTCCCTGGTGATCGGTCTGATCGGCGGTCCGCTGACCACCCTGATCGCCGCCGTGGTCGGCGCCTCCGCCGGCTACTTCGGCGGCTGGACCGACCGGATCCTGATGTGGATCCTCGACCTGATGCTGGTCGTCCCGAGCTTCCTGCTCATCGCCGTGATGTCGCCGGAGTTCGCCAAGACCACCTGGCTGGTCTACGTGATCGTGCTGGCGGCCTTCGCCTGGATGATCACCGCCCGCGTGGTCCGCAGCATGACGCAGACCCTGAAGGACCGTGAGTTCGTGCTGGCCGCCCGCTACATGGGCGTCCCGTCGATGGTGATCATCTTCCGGCACATCCTGCCCAACGTGGCCTCGATCCTGATCATCGACGCCACCATCCAGGTCGGCTCCATCGTCCTGTCGGAGACCGCGCTGTCCTACTTCGGCTTCGGTGTGCAGCCCCCGGACGTCTCGCTGGGCACGCTCATCTCCAACGGCACCCCGGACGCCTCCACCTCGCCGTGGATGTTCTTCTTCCCGGCCGGCTTCCTGGTGCTGCTCGGCCTGTGCGTGGCCTTCATCGGCGACGGCCTGCGGGACGCCTTCGACCCGACCTCGGTCAGCGCCAAGGCCAAGACCAAGAAGGCCAAGAGCCTCACCGGGGACGAACCGGCCGCCACCAACGATCTGCTCAGCAACACCGCTCGTGCCGAGGAAGGACTCGCCTCGTGACGCTCCACCACTCCCTCACCACCTCCGACGCCCCCGTTCTGGAGGTCCGTGACCTGTACGTCTCCTTCCCGAGCGAGGCAGGCCCGGTCAAGGCGGTCCGCGGGATCGACTTCTCGCTGCGGGCCGGCGAGACGATGGGGATCGTCGGCGAGTCCGGCTCCGGCAAGTCCGTCACCGCCACCGCCGTGCTCGGCCTGCTGCCCACCGGGGCCGACGTCCGCGGCTCGATCAAGCTCGACGGCCGGGAGCTGCTCGGGCTCTCCGACGGTGCCATGTCGAAGATCCGCGGCAAGGACATCGGCATGGTCTTCCAGGACCCGCTGTCCGCGCTCACCCCGGTCTTCTCCATCGGCGCCCAGCTGATCGAGGCCCTGCAGATCCACCAGGACCTGGACAAGGCCGCCGCCCGCAACCGGGCGCTGGAACTCCTCGACCTGGTCGGCATCCCCGACCCGCGCCGCCGGATCGACGCCTTCCCGCACGAGTTCTCCGGCGGCATGCGCCAGCGCGCGGTCATCGCCATGGCGATCGCCAACGACCCCAAGGTCCTGATCGCCGACGAGCCCACCACCGCCCTCGACGTGACCATCCAGGCCCAGGTGCTGGAGGTCATGAAGAAGGCCCAGCAGGTCACCGGCGCGGCCATCCTGATGATCACCCACGACCTCGGCGTGGTCGCCGGCGTCGCCGACAAGGTGACCGTCATGTACGCCGGCAAGCCGGTCGAGACCGGGCTGTCCGAGGACCTCTTCTACGAGCCGCAGATGCCGTACACCATCGGCCTGCTCGGAGCCATCCCGCGGCTCGACGGCGACGCCTCCAAGGCGCTGACGCCGGTCGAGGGCAACCCGCCGTCCATGGTGGACCTGCCCGTGGGCTGCCCCTTCCGGGCCCGCTGCCCGATCGCGGTGGACCGCTGCGCCCACGAGGAGCCGCAGCTGCTGTCCATCGGCGGCGCGGACGACCGGGCCAGCGCCTGCCACCTCTCCGCCCGGATCGGCGCCTCGGACGGCATCCCCCGCGAGGGCATGTTCCCCACCCCCGAGCTGCCCGCCTGGGAGGCCCAGGGCGACCGCGCGGCCCGCCCCGAGGTGCTCCGGGTGGACAACCTCACCAAGCACTTCCCGCTGCTCAAGGGCTCGGTCTTCAAGCGCACCGTCGGCACCGTCCGCGCGGTCGACGGCCTCAGCTTCGACATCCGCGAGGGCGAGACCTTCGCGCTCGTCGGCGAGTCGGGCTGCGGCAAGACCACCACCCTGCTGGAGATCCTGGAGCTGCCCACCAAGCAGGTCGGCTCGGTCACCGTGCTCGGCAAGGAGACCCGGACGCTGCGCGGCAAGGCCCGCAAGGAGATCCGCCGGGACGTCCAGGTGGTCTTCCAGGACCCCATGGCCTCGCTGGACGCCCGCATGCCGGTCGGCGACGTCCTGGCCGAGCCGATGCGCACGCACGGCTGGAGCAAGGACCGGGTCCAGGCCCGCGTCCCCGAGCTGCTGAAGCTGGTCGGCCTGCTCCCCGAGCACGCCGAGCGCTACCCCTCGGAGTTCTCCGGCGGCCAGCGCCAGCGCATCGGCATCGCCCGGGCCCTGGCCCTGGAGCCCAAGCTGATCGTCCTGGACGAGCCGGTGTCGGCCCTCGACGTGTCCATCCAGGCCGGTGTGATCAACCTGCTGGACGAGCTGAAGGCCAAGCTGAGCCTCAGCTACCTGTTCGTCGCCCACGACCTCTCGGTGATCCGTCACATCGCCGACCGGGTCGCGGTGATGTACCTCGGCCGGATCGTCGAGTCGGGCGACGCCGAGGACGTCTTCGAGCGGGCCTCGCACCCGTACACCCAGGCACTCCTCTCCGCGGTCCCGCTCCCGGACCCGCGCAAGGAGCGGGCGCGCCAGCGGATCATCCTGGAGGGGGACCTGCCGAGCCCGGCCAACGTCCCCTCGGGCTGCCGCTTCCGCACCCGGTGCCCCAAGTTCATCGGCCTCACCGAAGGCGAGGCCGAGCGCTGCCGCACACAGGACCCGGAATCCGCGGTCATCGCTGCGGACCATGTCGCCGCCTGCCACTACGCAGGGGCGCTGGAGACCGTCTGATCCACGTGCGGCCGAGGCCGCACGGCGTAAGCACCCTCACACCGAATCACCTACTGGGGAGGACCCGATGTCCCGTCGTTTCGTCAAGATGGCCACAGCCACAGCGCTGTCGGCCGGTCTCGTCCTGAGCGCCTCCGCCTGCAGCAGCAGCGGCGGCAGCAAGGCCAAGTCCCAGCCGACATCGGCCCCCGTGGCGACGCTCAATGAGATCAACCCGCAGGCGGTCTCGTCTCTGAAGCAGGGCGGGACGCTCAACTGGCCCGAAGACCAGTGGTCGACCCAGTGGAACAACCTGAACGCCTCCTCGCAGAACGAGGAGTCGATCCAGCAGACCATGGCGTCGATGATGCCGAGCCTGTTCATCAGCACCGCGGACAACAAGCTCACGCCCAACCCGGACTACCTGACCAGCGTCACCAACCAGCTGGTGAACGGCAAGCAGGTCACCACTTACAACATCAACCCGAAGGCCCACTGGTCCGACGGCACGCCGATCACCTGGAAGGACTTCCAGGTCAACTGGCAGGTCCAGAACGGCACCAACCCGAAGTACAGCACCATCGCCGGTGGCGCCGGGTACTCGCAGATCTCCTCGGTCGTCCAGGGCACCAGCCCGACCCAGGCCGTGGTGACCTACTCGCAGCCCTTCGCCGACTGGCAGAGCCTGTTCTCGCTGCTGTACCCGGGCGAGGAGATGAACACCCCGGCCAAGTTCAACACCGCCTACCAGAACGCGATCCCGGTCACCGCCGGCCCGTTCAAGCTCGGCTCGCTGAACGCCACCACCAAGGTCGTCACGGTCGTCCGCGACTCCAACTGGTGGGGCACCAAGCCGGTGCTGGACAGCATCAACTTCCGTACCCTGGACGACAGCGCCATGCCCGGCGCCTTCGCCTCGGGCGAGATCGACCTCGAGGACATCGGCCCGGACGTCTCCGCCTACAAGCAGGCCGTCCAGGTCAAGGGCACCTCCATCCGCGTCGCCGGTGGCCCCAACCTGCGCCAGCTGCTGCTCAACGGCGCCAGCCCGATGCTCTCCGACGAGCAGGTCCGCCAGGCGGTCTTCCTCGCCATCAACCGGCAGGCCATCGGTGAGGCCGACCTGAGCGGCCTGCCCTGGCCGATCAAGCCGCTGAACAACCACTTCCTGGTCAACAACGCCGCCGGCTACCAGGACAACTCGGCCGGTCTGGGCGCGTTCGACCCGTCCAAGGCGTCGGCGCTGCTCAAGGCCGCGGGCTGGACCAAGGGCTCGGGCCAGTACCTGACCAAGGGCGGCAAGACCCTGGAGCTGCGCCTGGCCATCCCGTCCGGCGTGCCCACGGCCACCACCGAGGCCCAGGCCATGACCGCGATGCTCGGCAACGTCGGCATCAAGGTGGACACCCAGGTCGACTCCACGGACGACTTCTTCAACGACGTCTCCGCCGGCAGCTTCGACATGACCATCTTCAGCGGCATCGGCGCCATCCCGTTCTTCCCGCTGACCAACTCGCAGGCGAGCTTCCAGTCGCCGGTGAAGGGCAACATCGGGCAGAACTACTCCCGCATCGGCAGCCCGTCCATCGACCAGCTGATGGTCAAGGCCGGTACCGAGATCGACCACACCGCCTACATCTCGGACATCAACGCCGCCGACGCCCAGCTGTGGCAGCTGGCCGTCAACCTGCCGCTGTACCAGCGCCCGGAGCTCGAGGCCGCCAACCCCAAGCTGGCCAACTGGGGCGCCTTCGGCTTCGCCACCACCGACTACACCAAGATCGGCTGGATGAAGTGAGCTGACTCCGGCGGCTGAGCGCGTCTCGGCCGCCGGAACCACGTGGGGGCCCCGGGCGATCCGCCCGGGGCCCCACGTGCGTGCCGCGCCGGTCAGCCGCCGCTGCCGAGGGTGATGCTGGTCGGGCCGCCGGGCTTGCTGAGCAGCTGGGTCAGCGCCGAGGCGATGTCCTGCGGGGTGACCGGGCCGAGGACGCCGTTGTGCTCGACCTGCGCGCCCGCGAACGAGGGCCCGTACACCGCGCTGAGCTTGCCCAGGTCGAAGACCGGGACCATCGCGCCGGAGGCGTCGGCCTGCAGCGTCAGCGCCTTGCTGAAGGTGTTGTGGCCGAACTCCTCGGAATCCGCGCCGATCTTCACGGTGAACCGGTGGCTCATCGCCCAGGCGCCGATGGTGGACGCCGCGTTGCGCACCGCCGCGGCCGACACCTTGGGCTGGGCCGCGGTCAGGGCCAGCTGGACGACGGAGTCGGGCGCGCCGTCGGAGCGGGCCCGGTACGCCTGCTGGACGGCGGACACCGCCGCGTCCACGTTCAGCCCCTGGCCGGACTGCGGCAGCACGGTCACCACCGTGCCGTCCTCGTCGAAGTGGACGCTGCCCTCGTGGGCGCTGCCGGAGCCGCTGGAGAGCTGCTGCAGGGCGTAGCGCAGCTTGTCCTGGTCGATCACCACCACCGGGGAGACCGGGTGCGCGCCGCCGAACAGCGACTCGATCACGGTGACCGGGTTGTAGCTGTGCCGGGCGGCCAACTGCTCGGTGGCGGTGGTGTCCACGGTCAGGCCCGCCATGGCCGGGGCCAGCGACACCGCCTTCCCGTTGACGGACAGCCGCAGCGGCTCGGCGGCCAGCTTGCCCACCGTGCCGTTGAGGGTGTTCACGGCGTTGTCGCGGGTGTCGCCGCCGATGTTGTAGCCCAGCACGGTGGTGCCCTTGGGCACGTCCGCCTGGTTCAGCATCAGCCCCGCGCCGTAGGCGACCGCCCCGGCCAGGGCGATGACGACTATGCCGGTCACCGCGAGCTTGCGGGCGCGGCCGCCGCGGGCGGGCCGCTTGCCCTTGGCCGGGGCCGTCTCGGCGGCCGTGCCGGGCTCCGGCTTGCGCGGCGCGGCACCGGCGCCGCCGGTGCCGCCCGCGTAGCCGGCGGCGACCGGCGCGGCGACCGGGATCCTGAGCGTGCCGGTGGCGGCCCCGTCGGCGGGGGCGGCGGGCTTCTTGCCGGCCGGCCTGGGCGGCTTGGGCGCGCGCGGGCTGCCCGCGGCGGACTTGGCCGGGCCGTTCGGGCGCGGGGCCTCCTGGGGCGCGCCGCGGCCCGGGGCGGCCGGGGGAGCGGCGGGGTCGTCCCGGAACAGCGGCAGCGCGGCCGTGGCCTCGAAGGCGTCGCCCTCGGCGGGCCGGGCGGGCGCGCCGGAGGCGGCGGCCGCCGCGGCGGCGGCGCCGGCGGCCAGGCCGCCGGTGAAGCCCGGGAACGGGGGGAAGGCCTGGGTGCGCTCCGGCGACTGGGGCGCCCCCGCCTGCGGGGGCTGCGGCGGCAGCGGGGTCTGCTGGGTGCGCTCCGGGTCGGCGGGCGTGAACGGCTGGTGGGCGAAGGGGTCCGCCGGGGGCCGGTAGCCGGTCCCGTCGAACGGGAAGGCGTCCGGCTGCGGGGCGAACTGCGCCTCGAACCGCTGGTCGAACGGCGGCTGCGGCGGCGCGGGCTGCTGCTGCGGCTGTGGCTGCGGCGGCAGGGGCTGCTCGAAGGTGGGCTCGTAGGGCGCCTGGGGCGCCTGGTACTGCGGCTCGAACGGCTGCTCGAACGGCGGCTGCGGCGCGGGCTCGAACGGCGACTGCGCCGGGGCCTGCGGCTGCACCGGCGGCTGCGCCGGGGCCTGCGGCTGCGCCGGGCCCTGGCTCTGGCCCTGGCCCTGGCCCTGGCCCTGGAACGGCGGTTCGAACGGCGACTGCTGCGCCGGGTCCTGGGGGGTCTGCGGGCCCTGCCCCGGGCGGCCCTTCTTCCGGGGCACGAACCAGGTCCCCGAGGTCTCCTGGGTGGCCTCGGAGTCCGCCGCCGGTGCGCCCGGTGCGCCCGGCGCGGCCGGTGCCGTCGGCCCGCCCTGGGTCTGCCACTCGGGCGGCAGGTCGGGCGGGGTCGCGGCGCCACTGCCCTCCATCACGCCGAGCACCGGCGAGCCGGACGCGTCCGACCGGTGCCGGCGCTTGGGCAGCGGCGGCGGGACGGCCCCCTGCTCCGCCGGGGCCTCGGCCTCGGCGCCGCCCTCGCCCTCCGGGCGGTCGCCGCCCAGCGGGCTGCGCACCACCACCGGCGGGATCGGCCGCGAGCCCGGGATGTTGATCCGGATACGCGTGGTCAGGGTCTGCTCGGTACGCGGCTCCTCGGCGACCGGCTCCTGCTGCTGCGGCTGTCCGGCTCGTGAGAAGGCAGGGTCGCTGGGCATCCCGTAGGGCGGCGTCCCCGACGGATACGCGCCGCCGCTGGGGCGGGGCGGAGTCGGCGACGGGTTGTCAGTTTCTCGGCTCACTGGCTCTGCTCCGGTTCGCTCCACCGCCTGAGGGGCGGGGCGCGGTCGTGGATCGTGCGTCCTAGGCGAAATGGTGCGCCCCCGCGCTGCGGGCACTACCTTACTGGGCCCGCATCCGCCCTGGACCGCCTGCCGAAATCAGCTGTTCGTCCGCTTTCCAGCCGCCCGCGGCCGATCGGATCAGCGACGCGGGCCGGACTGGAGCCATCGCGGGAGACCGCGCGCGGTGGCGCAGATCACGCACAGCATCATGCCACCGAACAGATACACGTAGGTACCCGCATCCGCCACGAGCAGGAAGTCCCCCTCCGGACGCTGGGTCAGCGAGATCAGCAGCACCGCGAACCAGCCCAGCGCGGGCAGCGCCCCGCCCGCCCGGGTGCCGGTGAGCACCCGGCCGCCGCAGCACAGCGCGGCCAGCCCGGCCAGGGCCAGCAGCAGCCCGCCGGGGAACCACAGCGGCTGGACGAAGACCCCGGCCGTACCGACGGCCACGCCGAGCACGGCCAGCAGCACGTAGGCGGCGCCCCGGCCCTGCGTCCCCATCGGGTACGCCGGCGCGGGCGGGCGCGGGGAGGCCGAGCGCGGCCCGGGCACGGTGGCCCGGCCCACGCTGTTGTCGGAGTGCGTCATCGGGCTTCCTCCCGCTCCGGGGCCTGCCGGGCCGTGGTCGCGGCCGCGCGGCCGAGCCCGGCGAACAGGTCGTCCTCCCGGCCGTCCTGGTCGCGCGGCCCCGCCTGGCCGTGCACCAGACGGTAGTACTCGGTGACCGGCAGCGGCTGGCCCAGGCCGTTGGAGAGCGCGAAGAAGCGGCCGTCCACCGTGATCTGGGTGGCGTGCGCCCGCATCGCCGCGCTCTTGCGCCCGGCGTGGGCGGTGCCGTCCACGGCGGCGTCCACCTGGGCGTCCTCGACCACGCCCGGCAGGTCGCCGACGGCGGCGACACCGGCGAAGGGGGAGTCCGCCCCGGCCGCGCGCAGCTCCGCGAGGCCCGCCTCGACCAGCGGGCGCGGCAGGCAGGTCCAGTAGACCTTGGGCACCTCGTGGGCCTCGCCCAGCTCCGGCCGGTAGGCCGGGTCGGCGGCCAGCTCGTGCGCCCGCATGGCGACCCGGTGGGCCTGGATGTGGTCGGGGTGGCCGTAGCCGCCGTCCGGGTCGTACGCCACCAGGACCTGCGGGCGGACCTCGCGGACCACGGCCACCAGGTGCCCGGCCGCCTCGTCCGGATCGGCCTGCCAGAAGCAGTCCGGGCGCTTGTTGCTGTCGACGCCCATCATCCCGGAGTCCCGGTAGCGCCCCGCGCCGCCCAGCAGCCGGTGGTCGGCGACGCCCAGCTCGCGCATGGCCGCGGCCAGCTCGCCGCGGCGGTGCCCGCCGAGGGTGTCGTCCCGGTCCGCCGCCAGGTGCGCCAGCTCCGCGCCGATCACCTCACCCTCCTCACCGAGCGTGCAGGTGACGAGGGTGACGTGAGCCCCCTCAGCCGCGTAGCGGGCCATGGTGGCCCCGTTGCCGATCGACTCGTCGTCCGGGTGGGCGTGGACGAGCAGCAGTCGGCGGGCGGCCGAGGGGGTTCCGGGCGGCAGGGCAGTCATGGCTTCAGCGTACGTGCCGTGACTGTCGGCTGACGCTTCAGAGCTTGATGCCGGAGAGCATCCCCGCGACGTTGGTCGTCAGCGTGTGGATGGACGGCGCGATCGAGGAGGAGGCCAGGTAGAAGCCCAGCAGCGCACAGGCGAGGGCGTGCCAGATCTTCAGACCGGAGCGCCGGACCAGGAGGACCACGACGACGAGCATCAGGAACGCGGCGGAAATCGGCAGAATCATCGACTCACCTCTCAGCAGCGGTACGGCTGGGACGGCCGACCGAAGGGGCGGGGCGGGTATCGGTGCCGGGGCGGGCCCGGTTCGGAACAGCGTTGGTCGATACCCAGGCGGTGACCACGGGGTCACTCCCGGTCATCATGCATAGGCCGGTGCGTCGGCGCACGCCCAGCGCGTACGCGGCGCACGCTCGGTGACCGCCACCACTCCCGGGGACGCGACTGAACGGGCGAGCGGATTGCGTGAAGCGTTTCGAATGGATCTTCCTGCCCGCTCGGACCCGGGCTAGGGTCGAAGGATGACCACGGAGATCTCGTTCCCCCGCCAGCACTCGCGCACCCAGCGGTTCACGCTGGGCGCGCCCCGCTCCTTCACCGTCGCTCCGGACGGCCGCCGAGTGGTCTTCCTGCGCTCGGGCGGTGGAGCCGAACGGGCGAACCTGCTCCAGGTGCTCGACCTTCCGGAGCAGGGTGAGCCATCCGAGCGAGTCGCCGCCGACCCGGTCGCCCTGCTGGGCGGCGGCGGGGAGGAGCTGACCCCGCAGGAGCGGGCCCGGCGCGAGCGCAGCCGGGAGAGCTCCTCCGGGGTCGTCGGCTACGCCACCGACGGCGACGTCCGGCTGGCGGCGTTCGCCCTCTCCGGGCGGCTGTTCACCGCCGGGCTGCTGCCCGGCGACACCGCCCGTGAGCTGCCCGCCGCCGGTCCGGTGCTCGATCCGCGCCCCTCGCCGGACGGCAGCCGGATCGCCTACACCACCCCCGGCGGCGAGCTGCGGGTGATCGCCGCCGACGGCTCCGGCGACCGGGCCCTGGCAGTCCCCGACGCGCCCGGGGTGAGCTGGGGGCAGGCGGAGTTCATCGCCCAGGAGGAGATGGACCGCAACCGGGGCTACTGGTGGTCGCCGCAGGGCGACCGGCTGCTGGCCGCCCGGGTGGACGACTCCCCGGTGCAGCGCTGGTGGATCGCCGACCCGGCCAACCCGGAGCGCCCGGCCGCCGAGGTGGCCTACCCGCGCGCGGGCACCCCCAACGCCGAGGTCACGCTGGCCGTGCTCGGCCTGGACGGCGGCCGGGTGGACGTCCAGTGGGACCGCGCGGCGTACCCGTACCTGGCCCGGGCGCACTGGTCCGCCGGGGGCTCCCCGGTGATCCTGGTGCAGGCCCGGGACCAGCGCAGCCAGCTGTTCCTGATGGTCAACCCGGCCAACGGGGTGACCACCCCGCTGCACGCCGAGGAGGACCCGGTCTGGCTGGACCTCTTCAGCGGCGTCCCGGCCTGGACCCCGGGCGGCGGCCGACTGGTGCGGATCTCCGACGAGGCCGGGGTCCGCAGCCTGGTGGTCGGCACCCGGGTGCTCACCGCCGCCGGGCTGCACGTGCACGCGGTGCTGGACGTCGGCGCGGACGACGTGCTGATCAGCGCCTCCGCCGGGGAGGCCGCCGACCGCCCCGAGGTCGGCGAGGTGCACCTGTACCGGGTCTCCGACGAGGGCGTCAGCCGCTTCACCGGCGAGCCCGGCCACCACACCGCGGTGCGCTCCGGGTCGGTCACGGTGCTGGTCTCGGCCGCCCTGGACCGGCCCGGCTCCCGGGCCGCGGTGCTGCGCGACGGCAAGGAGGTCGCGGTCATCGCCTCCTACGCCGAGACGCCGGTGATCACCGCCCGCCCGGTGCTGACCCTGGCCGGACGCAGCCGCATCCCGGCCGCCGTGCTGCTGCCCACCGGCTACGACCGGGAGCGCGACGGCCTGCTGCCGGTGCTGATGAACCCGTACGGCGGCCCGCACGCCCGGCAGGTGCTGGCCCTGCACAACCTGCACCTGACCTCGCAGTGGTTCGCCGACCAGGGCTTCGCGGTCGTCGTCGCCGACGGCCGGGGCACCCCGGGCCGCAGCCCGGCCTGGGAGAAGTCCATCGCCTTCGACTTCGCCGGGGCGACCCTGGACGACCAGGTCGAGGCCCTGCAGGCGCTGGCCGGGGAGTACCCGCTGGACCTCGCCCGGGTCGCCATCCGCGGCTGGTCCTACGGCGGCTACCTGGCCGCGCTGGCCGTGCTGCGCCGCCCGGACGTCTTCCACGCCGCCGTCGCCGGGGCCCCGGTCACCGAGTGGGAGCTGTACGACACCCACTACACGGAGCGCTACCTGGGCGATCCGGCCGCCCGCCCGGAGGTGTACGCGGCCAACTCGCTGATCGAGGACGCCGCCAAGCTGAGCCGCCCGCTCCAGCTGATCCACGGCCTGGCCGACGACAATGTGGTGGTCGCGCACTCGCTGCGGCTGTCCTCGGCGCTGCTGGCCGCGGGCCGCCCGCACGAGGTGCTGCCGCTGTCCGGGGTCACCCACATGACCCCGCAGGAGGAGGTCGCGGAGAACCTGCTGCTGCTCCAGGTGGACTTCCTGCGCCGCTCGCTGCGCGGCTGAGCCGCCCGGACGCCGTCCCGTACGGACGCCCGTGGGGCGGTCACCGGCATCCGGTGGCCGCCGCCGCCACCCGTGTCAGCGCACCGGCAGCGCGACCACCTGGGTGCCGACGCCGTAGTAGACGCCCGAACTGTCGGCCGCCAGCGCCAGGTTGTCCGAGGTGGTGGCCGCCGGGTTGGTGTACGACCAGGCGCAGGCGCCGGTGGCGGCGTCCACCGCGTACAGCACGCCCTTGCTGTCCGCCAGGTAGACCATGCCGTTGGCGGTCAGCATCGGCTTGTCGATGATGAAGCTGTTCACCCCGGAGGTGGACCACAGCTTGGAGCCGTCCGAGGGGCGGAAGCAGTACAGGGTGGAGTCGGCGGTGACGAAGCAGCGCCCCTGGCCGTCGCCGACCGGGGAGTTGTAGCCCAGGTCGTCCGGGTTGTAGCTGACGCCCTGCCAGGCGGGCGCGCCGGTGGCCACCCGGTAGGCGTTGACGTCGTTGCCGCCGGTGTAGACGACGCCGTCGACCAGGCAGGAGTCGACCGCGCCGGTGCCGCCGAAGGTCGCGCCCTGCGGCGTCGCGGTCCAGGTCCGGTCGCCGGTGGTGGCGTCGATGCCGCTGACCGCGCCGTTGTCGCCGATCTCGTTGAAGCTGACCACGGTGCTGCCGGTCGGCGGCACCACCAGCGAGCCGATGTACGAGCCGGTCCTGGTGTACACCGACTGGTGGGTGCTGATGTCCACCGCCCACAGGCCGTTGACGCCCACGCCGACCGTGGTGTTGGCGGTCATCAGCAGGTTGCCGCCGCTGATCCCGTACGCGCCCTCCAGCTCCCAGCCCTCCTCGTGCAGCACCACCTGCCACTTGGTGTCGCCCGAGGCCAGATCCACCACCAGCAGCGCCTCGTTGCCGTCGGAGTTGCTGCCGACCAGGTAGGCGGTGTCGCCGACGATCAGCGGGATGGTGGAGATGGTGCCGCTCTCGTTGTCGGCGGTGCCGCGCCACTGCGAGCTGCCGTCGGCGGTCTTCAGCCCCTTGGTGGACTGGGTGCAGACCGCGACGACCGTGCCGGAGCCGACGGCCAGGTTCCACACGGTGTCGTTCAGCACCTGCGTCCACAGCGCCTTGGCGGCGGGCCCGGCCAGGGTGCCCGGGGCGGTCACCGGGGTGACCGGCCCGGCCGGAGCGGTGCCGGGGCCGCCGGTGGGCGCGGGCGCGCCGGTACTGGGCGCGGCGGTGGGCGTACCGGTGGCGCTGCCGCTGGTGGTGGGCGCGGGCGTCGGCTTCCCGCCGCCGCTGCCGCTGAGCGCGAACGCGGTGGCCGCGCCGCCCAGCACCACCACCCCGCCGCCGATCAGCCCCAGCAGCCCGCGGCGGCTCAGCCCGGAGCCGCCCCCGCCGGGCTGCGTCAACGGCAGCGGCGGCGTGGCCGGTCCGAACTGCGGCTGCTGCGGGTGCTGCTGGGGCTGCTGCGGGTACGCGGGCGGGTAGGCCGGCGGGGCGAACGGCGGCGGCGTCGGGTAGCCCTGCTGCGGCTGGCGGCCCTGCTGCGGGTGCGGGTACTGCGGGGCCGGGAACGGCGCCGGGGTCGGCGGCCCGAAGCCCTGCGGCGCCGACTGCGGGACCTGCGCCGGGGCGGCGGCCGGGGCAGGGGCGGCGGCGGTGCCGGTCAGCACCGCTCCGGCCGCGGCGATGTCGGCCAGCACGGCCGGCGGCAGCCACCCGCCGGTGAAGTCGGGGGCGCTCTCGCTGAGCGCGGCCACCAGCTGCGCCGGGGTGGGCCGGTTGGCCGGGTCCTTGGCCAGGCAGGCGCGGACGGCCGGGCGCAGCGCCTCCGGTACCGCCGACAGGTCCGGCTCCTGGCTGACCACCCGGTACAGCAGGGCGGGTGTCGGGCCGTCACCGAAGGGGCCGTTGCCGTGCGCGGCGAAGGCCAGGGTCGCGCCGAGCGCGAACACGTCGGTGGCGGGCACCACCTGGTTGCCCATCGCCTGCTCGGGGGAGAGGAAGCCGGGGGAGCCGACGACGAAGCCGGTCGAGGTCAGCGCGGCGCCCTCGACGGCCCGGCTGATGCCGAAGTCGATGACGTGCGGGCCGTCGGCGGCGAGCATCACATTGGCGGGCTTGAGGTCGCGGTGGATCACCCCGGCCCGGTGGATCTCCTGCAGCGCCTCGGCCAGGCCGACGCCCAGCGCGCGCAGCACCGGCTCGGCGAAGCCGCCGTGCCGGCGGACGGCCGCGCTCAGCGGCACCCCGGGGACGAAGGTGGTCGCCAGCCAGGGCAGGGCGGCCTCGGTGTCGGCGTCCACCACCGAGGCGGTGAACGCGCCGGAGACCGCGCGGGCGGCCTCGACCTCGCGCCGGAAGCGGGCGCGGAAGTCCTCGTCGGCGGCGAACTCCCGGCGCACCAGCTTGACCGCCACGGTCCGCCCGCCGGCCGAGCGTCCCAGGTACACCGCTCCCATGCCGCCCGCGCCCAGCCGACCGAGCAGGGTGTACGGACCGGCCTGGCGCGGGTCGTCGGCTTCGAGCGGTTCCATCGTCTCTTCCCCCATCGGAATGTGGTGCGAACCCGCAGAGGCTAGTCCACCCGCCTGTGCCCAGGGGCCCCAGCAGCCCCGCAGCGACCACCCTGTGATCCGACGTTCACTCAATCACCCATGACATCCGTCATGCCGGGCACAGGAGCGGCGGCACTGCCCCGGCCCCGGCCGGGTGGGCCACTGTGGTGACTGTCAGCAGGACGAGGACGGAACCGAGGGAGCAGCAGCAGCGATGAGCACGTCCACAGAAGCGCGTACGGGGGCCGGCACCCGGGGCCGGGGCTCCGGGGAGGTCGCGGCCTTCCGCAACGTGAGCAAGCACTTCGGGGCGGTCAAGGCCGTCAACGACGTCAGCCTGACCCTGCACCCGGGCGAGACCGTGGCCTTCCTGGGCCCCAACGGCGCGGGCAAGTCCACCAGCATCGACATGCTGCTGGGCCTGCGCGAGCCCACCTCCGGCAGTGTCACGCTGTTCGGCGGCACCCCGCGCCAGGCCATCCTGGACGGCCGGGTCGGCGTCATGCTGCAGAGCGGCGGCCTGATGCCCGACGTCAAGGTCCGCGAGCTGGTCTCCTTCGCCTGCGACATCCACCCGCGCGGCTACGCCGTGGACGACGTGCTGCGCACCGCCGGGATCACCGATCTGGCCGACCGGATGGTGGACCGGCTGTCCGGCGGCCAGGAGCAGCGCGTCCGCTTCGCCCTGGCCACCGCCGGGGACAGCGACCTGATCGTCCTGGACGAGCCCACCACCGGCATGGACGTGACGGCCCGCCAGGCGTTCTGGGCGGTGATGCGGGCCCAGGCCGACGCCGGCCGGACGGTCCTGTTCGCCACCCACTACCTGGAGGAGGCGGACTCCATCGCCGACCGGGTGCTGGTGGTGCACAAGGGCCGGCTGATCGCGGACGGCACGGCGGCGGAGATCAAGGCCCGGGCCGGGCTGCGCAAGATCTCCTTCGACCTGCACCCGCAGGACGGCGGCGATCCGGAGCTGCTGCGCCGGCTGCCGGAGCTGACCTCGCTGGACGTCAGCGGCCACACCGTCCGGATCAACAGCAACGACGCCGACGCCACCGTCGCCGCGATCTACCGCGCCGGGTTCTACCCGCGCGGCCTGGAGGTCACCGGCGTGGGCCTGGAGCAGGCGTTCATCACCATCACCGGCGAGCAGGACGCCGCCGACCAGTCCGCCGCCGCGTTCGGCAAGGAGACCGTGCGATGACCACCCTGATCAAGCTGGAGATCCTGAGGGTCCTCCGCAACCGCCGCTACCTGGTCTTCACCCTGATCCTCCCGGCCGTGCTGTACACCGTGATGATCGGCGCCTACGGCACGGTCGACTCGCTGGCCGGGGTGTCGGTCAAGGCGTACTTCATGGTCTCCATGGCCACTCTGGGCACCGTCTCCGCCTCGATGACCACCAACGCGACCAGGATCGCGCTGGAGCGCAAGAGCGGCTGGGCCCGGCAGCTGCGGCTGACGGCGCTGCCCGGCTACGGCTACGTGGTCGCCAAGATCGCCTCCACCGCCGCCGCCACCCTGCCCTCGATCCTGGTGGTCTTCGCGGTCGGCTACGCCGAGGGCGTCCGGCTGGCCGCCTCCGAGTGGCTGCTGCTGGGCCTCACCCTGTGGCTGGGCGGGTTCGTCTTCGCCGCCCTCGGCGTGGCGCTGGGCTACTCGGCCGCCCCGGACTCCATCCAGCCGATCATCATGATCGTCTACATGCTGCTGCTGATGCTGGGCGGCACCTACTTCCAGATCACCGGCAGCTTCGGCGACGTCGCCAAGTGGACGCCGGTCGCGCTCTACAACCAGCTGGGCCGGGTCGCCCAGACCGGGGCGTCGGTGGGAACCGGCACAATTGCCGCAGTGCTCGCCTACGCCCTGGCCTTCGGCGCCCTCGCCGCCTTCCTGTACCAGCGGGACCGCAGGGAGTCCTGACCGGGGCCGCCGCGCCGCCGGGGAGCCGACCGCTCCCGGCGGCCGCGGCGCCGTCCTGCCGGTACCGAGAGGAGGAGGCCCGATGGACCTGAAGGACCTGGGCGCGCTGCGGATGGGCCAGCCCCCGGAGAACCACCGCCAGCGGGTGGTGAAGCTGTGCTGGATGTCGCTGTGGATGGTCTACCTGGCCTACCCCATCGGCGACCTGGTCGGCACCCGGCACCCGGCACCGGTCCTGGTCGCCGGCTGGACGCTGCTGGCGGTGTTCCTCGGCCTCTACGCGACGCTGGTGCTGCGCCGCCAGGCCCTCGGGCAGAACACCCCCTGGAACCCGGTCAACCTGGGCACGCTGGGCGGCATGTTCGCGGTCGCCACCGCCGCCTGCTACCTGCTGGGCAGCAACTGGCTGACGCTGTTCAGCTACACCGCTATCGCCACCGGCGTCGCACTGCTGCCCCAGTACGCCCTGCCCGGCGTCGCGGCGGTGACCGGCTTCCTGATCGTGGTCGGGGCCACCTGCCCGGCGCCCAGCGTCTACGCCACCGCCAGCGCCGCCCTCAGCGCCTTCCTGGGCGGCGCGGCCATGTCCGGCCTGCAGCGGATGATCCGGACCATGCAGGAGCTGCGCGAGGCCAGGGCCGCCGTGGCCGCCCTGGCCGCCTCCGACGAGCGGCTGCGGATGGCCCGGGACCTGCACGACCTGCTCGGCCACTCGCTCTCGCTGATCACCCTGAAGTCCGAGCTGACCTCGCGCTTCCTGGACCAGGAGCGCTACCAGGACGCCCGGGCGCAGGTCGCCGACATCGAGAGGGTCAGCCGGCAGTCGCTGGTCGACGTCCGCGAGGCCATCGGCGGCTACCGGCGGCCCAAGCTGGCGGTGGAGATCGCCGCCGTCCGCAGCGCGCTGACCGCCGCCGACATCGCCGTGGACGCCGACCCGGCCGTCGCCGACGGCCACCCGGGCCTGGGCCCGGACGAGGAGGGCGCGCTGGGCTGGGCGCTGCGCGAGTCGGTGACCAACATCATCCGCCACAGCGGCGCCCGGAACTGCACCATCCGGATCGCCGAGTTCCTGGTGGACGACGGCTCCCGCTCGCTGCGGCTGGAGGTGCTGGACGACGGCGTCGGCGTCCGCCGGGCCGAGCCCGGCAACGGCCTGAACGGGCTGGTCGAGCGGCTGGCCCTGGCCGGGGGCGCGCTGGAGGCCGGGCCCGGGCCGCGCGGCCGGGGCTTCCGGGTCCGGGCCTCGGTGCCGCTGCGGGCCCCGGCGGCCGCTCCTGCCGGGGGTCCGCTGGCCGGTACCGTGCACCCGTGATCAGAATTCTTCTCGCCGAGGACCAGGGCATGGTCCGCGAAGCCCTCGCCGCCCTGCTCGGCCTGGAGGGCGACATCGACGTGGTGGCCCAGGTGTCGCGCGGCGACGAGGTGGTGGCCGCGGCGCAGGCCGGGGACGTCCAGGTCGCGGTGCTGGACATCGAGATGCCGGGGCTGACCGGCATCGAGGCCGCCGCGCGGCTGCACCGGGAGCGGCCCGCCACCAGGATCGTGATGGTGACCACCTTCGGCCGCCCCGGCTACCTGCGCCGGGCCATGGAGGCCGGGGCGGACGCCTTCCTGGTCAAGGACGCGCCCGCGTCCGAGCTGGCCGAGGCGATCCGCCGGGTGCTGCGCGGCGAGCGGGTGATCGACCCGACGCTGGCCGCCGCCGCACTGGCCGAGGGCGCCAACCCGCTGACCTCGCGCGAGCGCGACGTGCTGGCCGCGGCGGCGGACGGCTCCGCCAACCACGACATCGCCCGGGCCCTGCACCTGTCCGAGGGCACCGTCCGCAACTACCTGTCGGCGGCCATCCAGAAGACCGCCGCCCGCAACCGCACCGAGGCGGTCCGCATCGCCCGGGAGAAGGGCTGGCTCTAGGCCCTCCCGCGCCGGGCCCGGGCCCCGGGGGTCAGTTGAGCCGGTGCCGGGCGGCCCGGGCCTCCAGCCGGACCCGGGCCGCCGACTCCGGGTCGAAGGCGTCCAGGATGGTCGCGTAGGACTCCATCTCGGCCGCGCCCTCCAGGAAGCTGCCGGTGCGCACCAGCAGCTCGCCGCGCTCCAGCCGCAGCTGCGCCGGGTGCCGGGGCAGCAGCAGCGAGAGCTCGGCGGCCCACAGCTGGGTGCGGGCGTGCTCCGGGCGGGCCGCCGCCCAGCTGCGAATGTTGGTCAGCACGCGCAGCGCTATGTCCACCGGCTCGGCCGGGCGCAGCATCTCCGGATCGAGCGGGTAGCCCGCCTCGGCCACCAGCGCCTCGGCGTCCTCGCGGGTCAGCGGTCGGCCGCCGCGGAACGGGTCGACCAGGACGTGCTCGCCCTCCGGCTCGCCGACGCCGACGACGAAGTGGCCGGGCAGGGCGACCCCGTACACCGGCAGGCCCAGGCTGCGGCCGACGTGGATCCAGACCACCGACAGCAGGATCGGCAGGCCCCGGCCGGTCCGCAGCACCTGGTGCAGCAGCGAGGACTCCAGCCGCCGGTAGGCGGCGGGCCCGCCGCGCAGGTCGGCGGCGCCGGCCAGGGCGCCCGCCAGCAGCGCCGCGGCCTGCGCGGGCGGCGGCCCGCCGCCGGGGCGGTCGGCCTGGCCGGGCAGGCAGCCTGCGGCGGCCAGGTCGGCGGCGGCCAGTGCGGTCAGCTTGGCCAGGGCGTTCAGGCTGGGGGCCATCCCGGCGTCCAGCGACCCGGCGGCGTCGGCGCCGCCCAGATCCGCCTCGAAGCCCATGAGCAGGCAGAGCAGCACCGGGTCGGGCGACTGCGCCCGCGCCTCGGCGGCGAACCGTTCCCTGCTCTCCTCGGTCATCGCGGGGGATTCTATGCGGCGGACGCCCCGCCGAGGACGCATCGGCCCCGGACACGGCTCCCGGGGGCCGTTACGCCCCGGGCCGACGCCGGTAGTGGTAGCGGTGGTGGGTGCGGAAGCCGAGCCGCTCGTACAGTGCGATCGCGGCCGCGTTGTCCGGCTCCACCTGGAGGTACACCAGGTCCGCGCCCTCGTCGGCGGCGGCCCGGGCCAGCGCGGCGGTGACGGCGGTGGCCAGCCCCCGGCGGCGCTGCCCGGGGGCGACCTCCAGCGCGGCCAGCCCGGCCCAGCGGCCGTCGACCGCGCAGCGTCCGATGGCGGCGGGCGGCTCGCCCTCGGCGCCGGGCACGGTGGCGAACCACACCGAGGGCCCGCCGGTGAGCACCGCCAGCGCGGTCGGCGCCAGGTCGGGCCCGGTGACCCGCCGGTAGCGGGAGAGCCAGGCCGGGCCCGGCTGCCGGTCCAGCCGCACCCCGGCGGCGGCCGCGGCGGCGTCGTCCACCAGCGGGGCCAGCGGCGCGGTCTGGGTCAGCGCGGCGGCCCGGACGCCCCAGCCGCGCGCCGCCAGCTCGGCGTCCAACGGGTCGTCGGTCCGGACCTGCAGCGCGGCCGGCAGCCCGCGGGCGGCGTACCAGGCGGTGGCGCGGTCCAGTGCCTGCTCCAGCGGCAGCCCCGGGTCGCCCGCGGTGAGCACCGAGTTGGCGCGGTTGGTGAAGCCCCCGGCGGCCCGCAGGGTCCAGCCGCCGAGCGGTTCGCTCTCGGCGCCCGGCCAGCCGCGCCCGGCGATCCGCTGGAGCTCGTCCGGGTCGACGGCCAGGTGCGCGGCGACCGCGCCGCGCCCGCGCCGGACCGGCGCGGGCGGCACCGCCCTGGCCGCGACCAGGGTCTCCTCCGCGATCGACACGGCCGTGTCGTGGCGGTCCACCACCACGAGCACCCCTTCGTCCCATGATGTGAGCAGCCCGACCACGTCAGCGAAGACCGGACGCCCCTGCGACACCCCCGAGATCCGCCGGACCGACACGCGTCGGCCCAGGTCAGCGCGGGTGATCTGGACCTCCGCCCGACCACGTCCGATAGTGTTGTCCGCCATACCCGCCACCTCCGGTGCATTCGCCGCCCTGAAACGGCGATACTAGGGGCGGGCATCGACGACGCCGCGCTTCCCTGCGCGAATGCCAGCCCCTACGAGGAGGAAGTTCAGCGTGACCTACGTCATCGCGCAGCCTTGTGTCGACGTCAAGGACAAGGCGTGCATTGAGGAATGCCCTGTCGACTGCATCTACGAGGGCCAGCGGTCCTTGTACATCCACCCCGACGAGTGTGTGGACTGCGGGGCGTGCGAGCCGGTCTGCCCGGTCGAGGCCATCTTCTACGAGGACGACACCCCGGACGAGTGGAAGGACTACTACAAGGCGAACGTCGACTTCTTCGACGACCTCGGCTCGCCCGGTGGCGCCTCCAAGCTCGGTCTGATCGAGAAGGACCACCCGTTCATCGCGGCCCTGCCGCCGCAGAACCAGTGATCGTTCCGTGAACGACGCGCACGACCGCACCGCCGCGCTGCCTCTCCCCGGAGGGGCGGCGCGCCGCGTTTCCGAGCTGCTTCCGGTGTTCCCCTGGGACCGGTTGGAGCCGTACAAGGCCACCGCCGCCGGGCATCCGGACGGCATCGTGGACCTCTCCGTCGGCACGCCGGTCGACCCGGTGCCGGAGCTGGTCCAGGCGGCGCTGACGGCCGCCGCCGACAGCCCCGGCTACCCGACCGTGTGGGGCACGGCCGAGCTGCGCGACGCCCTGGTGGCGTGGGTGGAGCGGCGGCTGGGCGCGACCGGGATCACCCACCGGCACGTCCTGCCGCTGGTCGGCTCCAAGGAACTGGTGGCCTCGCTGCCCGCGCAGCTGGGCCTGGGCCCGGGCGACCGGGTGGCCTACCCGCGGCTGGCGTACCCGACGTACGAGGTCGGCGCGCGGCTGGCCGGTGCGGACCACGCCGTCTACGACGAGCCCTGGGAGGCGGACCCGGACGGGCTGCGGCTGCTGTGGCTGAACTCGCCGTCCAACCCGACCGGCCGGGTGCTGAGCGCGGCCGAGCTGCGGCGCACCGTCGCCTGGGCGCGCGAGCACCGGGTGCTGCTGGTCAGCGACGAGTGCTACCTGGAGCTGGGCTGGGAGGCGGAGCCGGTCTCGGTGCTGCACCCGGACGTCTGCGACGGCGACTACAGCGGCCTGGTGGCGGTGCACTCGCTGTCCAAGCGCTCCAACCTGGCGGGCTACCGCTCGGCCTTCCTGGCCGGTGATCCGCAGGTGCTGGGTGAGCTGCTGCAGGTGCGCAAGCACAGCGGGCTGATGATGGCGGCGCCGGTGCAGGCGGCCACGGCGGTCGCGCTCGGGGACACCGCGCACGTCGCCGAGCAGCGCTCCCGCTACGCCGCCCGACGCGAGGCGCTGCGCGGCGCGCTGGAGGGCTACGGCTTCCGGATCGAGCACTCCGAGGCCAGCCTCTACCTGTGGGCCACCCGCGACGAGCCCTGCTGGGACACGGTCGCGGACCTGGCCGGGCACGGCGTGCTGGTGGCGCCGGGCGAGTTCTACGGCGAGGCCGGGCGGGACTTCGTCCGGGTCGCCCTCACCGCCACCGACGAGCGGGTGGCGGCCGCGGTCAAGCGGCTCGGCGGCTGACGCGGCGCCCTCGGGCGCGGACGCGGGTGGGGCCGGGAGCGGACGTCGCTCCCGGCCCCACCCGCGTTCCGCCGCCCTGCGGCGGCCGGGGTGTCAGACGCCGACGGGCAGGCCGTGGGTCAGGCCGCCGAGGCCGCCGAGGCCGTTGGTCAGGCCGGAGGTGTCGCCCAGGCCGGGCAGGCCGCCGAGCCGCTGGGCCGGGGCCGCGCCGGTGGCGGCGCCGCTGAGGCCGCCGACCTGGTTCAGCGGCAGGCTGCCGGCCAGCGGCAGCGAGGACAGCGGGCTGCTGGGCGCGGCGGCGGGGGCCGCCGCCGGGAGGGAGACGCCGGCCGGGGCGGGCATGGAGCGGGTCAGGCCGCCCACGCCGCCGAGGGAGCCGGTCGGGTTGCCGGTGACCTGTCCCAGCTGCCGGGTCGCGCCGCCCACCACGCCGTCGGTCGCCGGGAGGGCCTTGGACGCCGTGGCGCCGGTCGCGTCGGCGACCGCGGGAACCGCCGCGCCGACCGTGCTGGAGGCGCCGGCGCCGGCCAGCTGGCCGGTCTGGTGGGTGGCGTTCTGCAGGTTGCCGCCCAGGTTGCCGCCGTCCGGCTGACTGACCGCACCGAGGTCGGGCACGGCCGGCAGCATGCTGGCCGCCGAGGCCGAGCCTGCCAGCACGGCCGGGACCGCTCCGGCGGCGACCACGAACGCGGCCTGGGCGATCCGGCGCGAGAGGGGGAGAGACATGAAGCTCCTAGGTGGAGGTGGGAACAGGACCGGTCCGCCGGGCGGACGTGGTGATTACCGCTCCAGGAGCAAGAAGGTTGCGGCCGATCAAGGTAAAGACTTCCCAAAGATCGCATAATCTTTTTCAGGACAAACCAGCAGGAAACGGGCCGCCCTGTCCGCGCCGGAAAACTGTTTCTCCGCCCGTTTTCCAAGGCCGGTCCGGCTCTCCCGACCACTCCGGGGTCCGGCCGTCCGGCCGCCCCGGCGCCACCCGGAAGCGTCAACCGCGAGCCGTACCGGATAACCCGCACGGGGGACGCGGCAGGGCTATTCGGCGGCCACCGAAATGAGCACCGCCGACGAACTGACACCCGAATCTGCGGACTCCTGAGCGGAGGAGCCGGGCACCGGGGCCGAGGCCGAACCGCTCGGCGCCACCAGCGGCAGCCACCCCTGGGTGGACTCCGAGGCGGTCCACTGCTGGCCCGCGTAGCGCACCGAGGCGATGTGCAGGTCCTGGCAGTGCGCCACCGCCCAGGAGGCCACCGCCCAGCCGCGCTGCACCGAGCCGGTCAGCCCCGACCGGGCCTGCACCGTCAGCTGCGCCTGCACCACCGCGGCGGACGGCGAGGGCGAGGCCGAGGCCGGGGAGCCCGCGGCCGGGTCGGCCGGCAGCGGCAGCACCTTCGTCCGCGCCACCGAGCCGAACTCCCTGGCCAGCCGCTGCGACACCGCCGCCGCCCCGGCCGCCGGCGAAGCCGCCGTGCCCACGCTGTTCACCTGGCAGGTCAGCGCCTCCGGGACGCGCCCGGTCAGCGCCCCGGACAGCACCGTCGCATCCGCCTCGTGCTGGGCGTACGCGTCCGGGTAGCCGCTGTGCTGGACGTCCTGCGCCGCCACCGTCAGCGGCAGCTCGGTGTAGCCGGGAACGGCCACCAGCCGGTCCAGGAACCGGTCGGTCGCGTACACCGGGTCGGCGATCTGCGACGCCTGGCCCCAGCCCTGCGAGGGCCGCTGCTGGAACAGCCCGATCGAGTCCAGGTCGCCGCCGCTGAGGTTCTGCAGCTTGGACTCCTGCATGGCCGTCGCCAGCGCGATGGTCGCGGCCTGCTCCGGCAGGTTCCGGGCGACCGTGACCGCGGAGATCGTCCCGGCGTTGTCCGTCTGCTGGACGCCCAGGTTGACGATGCCGTCCGGGCTGGTGGCCGTGCAGCCCTCGGCGATCGGCACCGGCACCAGGTCGGGGTGGTCGCTCAGGTAGAAGCCGATGCCCACCGCCAGCACCAGCAGCAGGACCAGCGGCAGGCAGCCCAGCAGGGCGCGACGGCGGCGGCGGACCGGCGCGTCGACGCCGGAACTCATCATCTCCGTCAGACCCACCGGGCTCTCCTTCCGCGTCGCAGTCGCTGAACCCTATCCACTCGGACGGGCGAGTCGCGCCCGGCGGTTCTGTGCCGCTCGCCACGTGTCCGACACACCCGCCCCGGACCGCCGTAGGCTGGCTGCTCATGACACGAAGCCTCGCCACCGACGCCCCCTCCTCCGCCGTCGAGCTGGACCTCTCCCTGTCCGGCGGGGAGCTCACCGCCCTGCTCGTCGACATCCCCTCGGTCAGCGGCGGCGAGCGGGTCCTCGCCGACGCCGTGGAGACGGCCCTGCGCGGACTGCCGCACCTCACCGTGGACCGGGACGGGGACGCCGTCGTCGCCCGAACCCGCCTGGGCCGCGCCGAGCGGGTGCTGCTGGCCGGGCACCTGGACACCGTCCCGATCGCCGGGAACCTGCCCTCCAAGGTCGAGGGCGACCTGCTGTACGGCTGCGGCACCTCCGACATGAAGGCCGGCGTCGCCGTCCAACTGCGGATCGCCGCCACCGTCACCGACCCCAACCGCGACCTGACCTTCGTGTTCTACGACTGCGAGGAGGTCGAGGCGGCCCGCAACGGCCTCGGCCGGCTCGCCCGCAACCACCCCGACTGGCTGGCGGCCGACTTCGCGGTGCTGATGGAGCCCAGCAACGCCCAGGTCGAGGGCGGCTGCCAGGGCACCATGCGGGCCGAGGTCACCACCGGCGGCCACCGCGCCCACTCCGCCCGCAGTTGGCTCGGCGAGAACGCCATCCACAAGGCCGCGCCGGTGCTCCAGCGGCTGGCCGACTACCGGCCGCGGCTGGTCGACATCGACGGCCTGGAGTACCACGAGGGCCTGAACGCGGTCCGGATCGAGGGCGGCGTGGCCGGCAACGTCATCCCGGACGCCTGCACCGTCACGGTCAACTACCGCTTCGCGCCCGACCGCGACCGGCAGTCCGCCGAGGCGCACGTGCGCGAGGTCTTCGCCGGATTCGACGTCGCCGTCACCGACTTCGCCCCGGGTGCGCTGCCCGGCCTGGCCCACCCGGCCGCCGCCGCCTTCATCGCCGCCACCGGGGGCACCCCGCACCCCAAGTTCGGCTGGACCGACGTCGCCCGCTTCTCCGAGCTGGGCGTGCCCGCCGTCAACTACGGCCCGGGCGACCCCAATCTGGCCCACACCCGGGAGGAGCACTGCTCGCTGGCGGCCGTCGCCGAGTGCGAGCGGCGGATCGCCGACTGGCTGCGGCGATAAAGATCCCACCCGGCCGCCGCCGACCGTCGTACGCTCCCTAGGTATGACTGACGACAAGGTGAACGGCCACAGCCCGGAGGCCATCCGGCCGGGCATGAGGAAGGTGGCGGAGAAGCGGCGCGGCCCGGTGCTGCTCCGCGGCGACCAGGTGGACACCGGGACCACCGACCAGCGGCTGCTGGACTCGGCACAGGACTCCGACTGGCTGCACACCGACCCGTGGCGGGTCATGCGCATCCAGTCCGAGTTCGTCGAGGGCTTCGGCGCCCTGGCCGAACTCGGCCCGGCGGTCAGCGTGTTCGGCTCCGCGCGGACCGCCGTCGGCTCGGCGGAGTACGCGGCCGGGGTGAGCATCGGCCGGGCCCTGGTGGACGCCGGGTACGCGGTGATCACCGGCGGCGGCCCCGGGGCCATGGAGTCCGCCAACCGCGGCGCGCACGAGGCCGGCGGCATCTCGGTGGGTCTCGGCATCGAGCTGCCGTTCGAGCAGGGCCTGAACCAGTACGTGGACCTGGGGCTGAACTTCCGCTACTTCTTCGTCCGCAAGACCATGTTCGTCAAGTACAGCCAGGGCTTCATCGTGCTGCCGGGCGGCTTCGGCACCCTGGACGAGCTGTTCGAGGCGCTCACCCTGGTCCAGACGCACAAGGTGACCCGGTTCCCGGTGATCCTGTTCGGCGTGGACTACTGGTCCGGGCTGGTGGACTGGATCAGGAACACCCTGGTCGCCGACGGCAAGGCGTCCGCCAACGACCTGGAGCTGTTCCGGCTCACCGACTCGGTCGAGGAGGCCATGGACATCCTCGCCGAGGCGGCCCGGCGCAACGGCAAGCACCACCTCCAGCCCGCGCACAACCCCGAGTAGCCCCGGCGGCCCGGCGGTGAGGAGGCCCGGCGGTCAGGCCAGTCCGCGCCGGGCCACCGCCGGCGGCCGGGTGCCCTTGATCGACGCGACCATGTCCAGCACCTGCCTGGTCTCGGCGACCTGGTGCACCCGGTAGACCTGCGCGCCCAGCCACGCCGACACCGCGGTGGTGGCCAGCGTGCCCAGCAGCCGCTCGCCCACCGGCCGGTCCAGGGTCTCGCCGACGAAGTCCTTGTTGGACAGCGACACCAGGACCGGCCAGCCGGTCCCCGTCATCTCCGGCAGCCTGCGGGTGGCCTCCAGCGAGTGCCGGGTGTTCTTGCCGAAGTCGTGGCCGGGGTCGATCAGCACCGACTCCCGGGGCACCCCCAGCGACACCGCCCGCTCGGCCAGCGCCAGCGTCCGCTCCAGGATGTCCGCCATCACGTCCTGGTAGCCGACCCGGTGCGGCCGGGTACGCGGCTCCGCGCCGCCCGCGTGGGTGCAGACGATGCCGACCCGGTACCGCCCGGCGACCTCCGCCAGCACAGGGTCCACCCCGCCCCAGGCGTCGTTCAGCAGGTCCGCGCCGGCCTCGCAGACGGCCTCGCCGACCTCGTGCCGCCAGGTGTCCACGCTGATCACCGTGGTGGGGTGGCGCTTGCGCAGCTCGGCGACGAACGGCACCGTCCGGCGCAGCTCCTCCTCGGTGTCGACCTCCTCGCCCGGCCCGGCCTTGACCCCGCCGATGTCCAGGATGGCCGCGCCCTCGGCCACGGCCCGCTCGGCCGCGGCGAAGGCGGCGTCGTCGGCGAAGGTCGCCCCCCGGTCGAAGAAGGAGTCCGGGGTGCGGTTCACGATGGCCATGATGACCGGCTCGTCCGCGGCGAAAGTCCGCGGTCCGAGTACGAGAGCCATGCGTCCTCCAAGGTACGTACGCCATGATGGTGATTCACTGCTGTGGGGCGTACTCATGATCCCCCACCGGGAGCTGGGAGTGGTGGGCTGTGTTCTGGTTGATCCTCGTCGTGATCGTGCTCGTGGTGGGCGCCGCCGCGCTGGTCGCGCTGGGCGGCGGCGGCTCGCTGCCGGAGGCCGAGCGGGACCGGCTGTCCGCCCGGCTGCCGCTGGACCGCCCGCTGAACCGGGCCGACGTCGACGGGCTGCGCTTCCCGATGGGCCTGCGCGGCTACCGGATGGACGAGGTGGACGACGTGCTGGACCGGCTCGGCGCCGAGCTGTCCCACCGGGACGTGCGGATCGCCGAGCTGGAGACCGCCCTGGCGGCCGCGCTGGACGCCCCGCAGGACGAGCGCACGGCCCCCGCGAGCGCCCCCGCCGCGCCCTCGCCGTCCGGGCCCGCCGCGCCGCCGCAGGAGCCGCAGTCCGGCCCGGAGCAGGCGTGAGCGCCGCACTGGCCGGTCCGGACGGGCTGCTGCGCTGCCCCTGGGCGCTGTCCGCCGAGGACTACCTGGCCTACCACGACGACGAGTGGGGCCGCCCGGTCCACGGCGAGCGGGCGCTGTACGAGCGGATCAGCCTGGAGGCGTTCCAGTCCGGGCTGTCCTGGATCACCATCCTGCGCCGCCGCGAGGGCTTCCGCCGGGCGTTCGCCGGCTTCGACCCGGCGGTGGTGGCCGGCTTCGGCGACGCCGACGTGGAGCGGCTGCTGGCGGACGAGGGCATCATCCGCAACCGGGCCAAGGTGGCGGCGACCATCGCCAACGCCCGGGCCGTGCTGGAGCTGGACGGCGGCCTGGACGAGCTGGTCTGGTCGTTCGCCCCGGACCGCGCCGCCGCCCGCCGCCCGCGCGCCCTGGCCGACGTCCCGGCGGTGACGCCGCAGTCCACGGCGCTGTCGAAGGAGCTGAAGCGCCGCGGACTGCGTTTCGTCGGCCCGACCACGGCCTATGCGCTGATGCAGGCGTGCGGCCTGGTCGACGACCACCTGGCCGACTGCCACGTCACGGTCTGAGGCGCCGGAGCGCTCGCGCCCGGCTCGGACCGGGCGCGGCTCGGGCTCGGCGCGGCTCAGGCCCCGGTGTAGCGGGGCTTCTCCTTGGCGAGGAACGCCTGCACCGCGATCCAGTGGTCGGCCGACTTCCCGGCCCGGGTCTGCAGCTCGTCCTCCTTGGCCAGGGTCTCCACCAGCGAGTGCGAGGTGCCGTAGGCCAGCGACTCCTTGATGGAGGC
Source organism: Streptacidiphilus sp. PB12-B1b (assembly GCF_014084125.1). Lineage (NCBI taxonomy): Bacteria > Bacillati > Actinomycetota > Actinomycetes > Kitasatosporales > Streptomycetaceae > Streptacidiphilus > Streptacidiphilus sp. PB12-B1b. Next base: position 1,055,217 of record NZ_CP048405.1, read on the forward strand.
GTAGGCCACGGTCGGGCCCTCGGCCAGGGTGCGGGCGAAGGCCAGCGCGGTGGCGGCCAGTTCGGCGGACGGGACCACCCGGTGGGCCAGGCCCAGCGCCAGCGCGTCGGCGGCCGGGACGGTCTGCGGGAACATCAGCAGCTCGGCGGCCTTGGCCTGGCCGACCAGCCGGGGCAGCGTCCACGAGGCCCCGGAGTCGGCGCTGAGGGCCACCCCGGCGAAGGAGGTGTTGAAGCCGCCGTGGTCGGCCAGGATCCGGAAGTCGCAGGCCCAGGCCAGGCCCGCGCCGGCGCCCGCGGCCACGCCGTTGATGCCCGCCACGACCGGCTTGGGCATCGAGGCGATGGCGGTGACCAGCGGGTTGTAGTGGTCGCGGACGGTGGTCAGCGCGCCCTCGCCGCCCTCCCGGGCCTCCACCAGCTTGCCCAGGTGCTCCTTGAGGTCCTGGCCGACGCAGAAGGCCCGGTCCCCGGCGCCGGTCAGCAGCACCGCCCGGACCTCCGGGTCCTGCTTGGCGGTGGCCATGGCGTCCCGCAGCCCCACCTTGGTCGCCGTGTCCAGCGCGTTCATCGCCTCCGGCCGGTTGATGGTGACCACGGCGAGCCCGTCGGTCAGCTCGTACAGAACGCTGTCGGCCATGCGCATCTCCTATTACTGATCAGTAGTCCCGGTCTCAGCATGACGGATCGACCGGGAGCGGGGTGGTGTGACGTAGGCCACGTCAGAGTCCGGGCGGACGCCCGGGTGCGCCGCGCGCACAGGGCGCCGCGGGTGGAGCGGGGAACGGCCGAAAGGGAACTGAGGAGCGGTCGGAAACCGCTCCGGTACGGCCGTGCTGGGTGTTCTGGGGCGGGAGGGAGCAGTGATGTTGGTCATCAGGTGCCCCGATGCGGGATACTGGGGTCCGATCAATGCGTTCGATACCTGCGGTGGACGGGCCGTGGGTGCGTCGGCAAGCAGGTTCGCAGGAAGGGGAACGAGCATGGCGGCCATGAAGCCGCGGACGGGCGACGGCCCGCTCGAGGTGACCAAGGAGGGGCGGGGCATCGTCATGCGAGTACCGCTCGAAGGCGGCGGGCGGCTGGTGGTCGAACTGACCCCGGACGAGGCCGACGCGCTCGGCGATGCGCTGAAGAAGGTTTTCGGCTGAACGACCCCCTCCGGGTCCTGGTACGGGCGCAGACGCCGTACCGAGTGTGGCTCTGGGCTCGCATCCCGCTTCGACGGGGAGCGGGCCCAGGGCCGCACTCGTTTTGTTTTCCGGGCCGTCGCGGCCCGCCGTCACCGGCGCAGCGCGCACAGCAGGCCGTCGCCGACCGGCAGCAGCACGCTCAGCAGCCCCGGGTGCTCCCGCACCGTGCTGACCAGTGCCCGCGCGGCGTGCGCCCGGTCGTCGTAGGAGTCGGCGTCCAGCGCGCTGAGCGCGCCCTCGAAGCAGACCATCCCGCCCGGGCGCAGCAGGCGCAACGATTCAGCGAGGTACTCCGGGCCCTCGGCCGGGTCGCCGTCGCAGAACACCAGGTCGTACTGGCCGTCCGCGAGCCGGGGCAGGACGTCCAGGGCCGGGCCGGGGATGCAGCGGGCGCGCCCGGAGGGGAATCCGGCCGCGGTGAACGCCTCCCGGGCCTGGCGTTGCAGCCCGGGTTGGATGTCGACGGTGGTCAGCACCCCGTCCGCGCGCATGCCGCGCAGCAGGCAGATCCCCGACACGCCCGCGCCGGTGCCGATCTCGACCACGGCCTTGGCGTCCAGGGCGGCGGCCAGCAGCCGCAGCGCCGCCCCGCTGCCGGGGGAGACCGGCCGTACGGCGGCCAGATCCGACTGGGCCCGGGCCAGGTGCAGTGCGTCGTCCTCCAGGGCATAGGCGTCGGCGAGACCCGCGTCCGACTGCCCGTAGCCGGCGATGGCTGCCCCTTAGTCCGTTGCCTGCGCGGTGTCCGCCGCGTCGTGAGTCGACATTTCAGGCCACAGGTTAGTGGGTAGCGGCGGAACCCGGCGTGGCCGTGGACCGTTGTGACGGATGGGTAAGGTGCCCGGGGCTCCCCGGGCGAAACCCCCGCGGTGTGCATAGCCGCAGGTGGGGTTGTACGGTGATTGGCTTTTATCCGGAACTAACGGGCGAGGCGGCTATGGTGGTGGCTCTGCTTGGCAGAAGAGTCGATCGAGGAGGTGTGGTCGAGGGGGGCGCCCGTTCGCGGCACTTTCGCGGCCACGCGCCAGACCTGACGCCGAAGCCCGTGATGAGTGAGCCACAGCCCGAGCAAGCGCAGAGTACGCACACCGCCTCCTTCGACGAGGACGGCGCTACCCCGACGTGGACTCCCCCCAGCTGGGAGGAGATCGTCCAGACGCACAGCGCGCGGGTCTACCGGCTTGCCTACAGACTCACGGGCAACCAGCACGACGCCGAGGATCTCACCCAGGAGGTCTTCGTCCGGGTGTTCCGCTCGCTGTCCACCTACACCCCCGGCACCTTCGAGGGCTGGCTGCACCGGATCACCACCAACCTGTTCCTGGACATGGTCCGCCGCAAGCAGCGGATCCGCTTCGACGCGCTCGCCGAGGACGCCGCCGAGCGGCTGCCCAGCCGCGAGCCCTCCCCGGCGCAGCACTTCTACGACACCCACTTCGACGCCGACGTGCAGCAGGCGCTGGACACCCTCGCGCCGGAGTTCCGCGCGGCGGTCGTGCTCTGCGACATCGAGGGCCTCTCCTACGAGGAGATCGCCGCGACCCTGGGCGTGAAGCTGGGCACCGTCCGCAGCCGCATCCACCGGGGCCGGGCCCACCTGCGGGCCTCGCTGCAGCACCGGGCGCCGGGCGCGCACGAGGGCCGGGAGCGCCGCGGCGCGTCCGCCGACGCCGCCGACGACGCCCAGGGCACCGCTCTGGCCACCGCCAACGGCGCCGCCGGGCCTGCCGACGAGCTGACGGAACGGAGGCGGTCCTCGTGACGGAGCGGCCTCGTCGCGCCCGCCAGCCCGAGGTCGTCGTGGAGCTGCGGGTCACCCGCACGGCTCCCGGCGTCCCCGCCGCCGATCAGCACCTCGGCGAGCGGATGGCCGCCTTCGTCGACGGCGAACTCGACCACGACGCCCGCGAGCGGGTGCTGTCGCACCTGGCGACCTGCGCCGCCTGCCTCGCCCGGGCCGAGGAGGAGCGCCGGCTCAAGAGCAGGCTGCAGGCGGCGGCGGCACCCGGCCCGAGCGGCCCGCTGCTCTCCCGGCTGATGGCGATCTCGATGGAGTCCGACGAGGACCGCGGGGCCCCGCCGAGCGGCGGCGGAGGCGGCCAGATCGTGCGCGGCGTGTTCGGCGGCAACTCGCTGGGCAGCGGCGGCGCGGTCTTCGGCAGCGGACTCTTCGGCCGGGGCGCGCTGGGCGCCGAGCACCCGGTGCCCGGGGTGGACCCGCGAGCCGAGCGGTCCATGCCCTTTCGCGGTGGGCCTCGGCCGATCGCGGCCCGGATGGACGCCATGGACGACCCGATGCGCAGACCGGACCGGCCGGCCGAGCCGGTCCGCAGTGCCACGGCCGGTTCGCTGGCCCGTGGCCGCCGCTTCGCCTTCGCCGCGGCCGGGGCGTTCTCGGTCGCCGCGGTGGCCCTGGGCAGCGCCGTCACCGGTGTGACCGCCTCCGGCACGCCGGTGGAGGAGCCCTACGGCAACGTCGCCCCGGTCGCCGACTCCAGCACCGCCGGCGGCGGGCAGTTCCCCGACTTCGGCAGCCGTACCAACAGCCGCATGGTGGCCGCGCCGCTGAACGCGGGCAGCGCCGCCGACCTGGCCAACGCCCTGGACGCCCAGCACGGCGCGGCGTCGCCGACGGCCACGCCCAGCCCCTCGTCACCCACCCTGCCGCTGGTCGGCGGCCGGACCCGCTGACGCCGCCGGTGGTGGGCCGGACGGCCCGGGCCTGGTTGAATCGACCCACTCTCAGGTGCGGTGGAGGGCGGCGTCCGAATGTCCGGCGAAGATCGAGACGGCCACAGCCGTGACGGCGGCAGCCGTGGCGGCATCGGCCCCCGGGGCTGGAGCCACCCCGACGGCCCGGTCGGGCACGGCCCCGGCTTCGCCCTGCCGCCGGGCCGCCCGGCCGCCGCGCCGGACACCAGCCCCCGCACGCCGGCCCCCCGCACGCCGGCCCCCGCACGGCCCTGGGCGGCGCGGCAGCAGCCCCGGGGGGTTCGCCGGGCCCGGGCGGGCCCGGGGCTCCGGCGCGGCGCGCCACCCGGCGCTGAGGACCGCTCTCGGGGCCCTGGCGGTGGTGGTCTGCGCCGGGCTGCTGGGCGGCGGCGTGGGCGCGGTCGTCCAGGGGCAGCAGCAGGGCGGCCGGATCACCCTGCAGCCCGTCCCCGGGGCCAGTCGGCACCTCGGCCCGGACAGCACCGCCGACGTCGTCCAGGCCGCCCTGCCGGGCGTGGTCTACCTGCATGTCAGCGACGGCTCCGACAGCGTCACCGGCACCGGCGTGGTGCTCGACGGCAAGGGGCACATCCTCACCAACAACCACGTCGTCGCCCCGCTCGGGCGGCCCGGGCGGATCACCGTGGTCTTCACCAGCGGCCAGCAGCACGCGGCCGCCGTGGTCGGCCGCGACCCGGTGGCCGACCTGGCGGTGATCCAGGTGGACGGCGTCACCGGGCTGCGCCCGATCGCGCTGGGCTCGGCCGCCGGGCTGCGGGTCGGCGATCCGGTCCTGGCCATCGGCGACCCCTTCGGCCTGCGCTCGACCGTCACCTCGGGCATCGTCAGCTCGCTGGACCGGCCGGTGACCATGGCGGCCACCGGCTCCGGCGGCCCGGCCTACCTGGACGCGCTGCAGACCGACGCGGCGATCAACCCGGGCAACTCCGGCGGCCCGCTGCTGGACTCGGCCGGGGAGGTCGTCGGCGTCAACACCGCCATCCGCTCGGCCGATCCCGACGCGGCCGACCCGTACGGCGCCGACGACGAGGCCGGGAGCGACGGCATCGGCTTCGCCATCCCGATCGACCAGGCCATGCGGGTCGCCGAGCAGCTGATCGACGGCGTGCCCGTCACCCGGACGGCGCTGGGCGTGCTGCTGGACACCGGCTACCAGGGCGGCGGCCGGGTGCTGCGGACCACCCCGGGGAGCGCCGCGGCCGTCGCCGGGCTGCACCCCGGCGACGTGGTCACCGCCGTCGACGGGACGCCGGTGGGCAGCGCGGACGACCTGGTGGCGCTGGTACGCGGGCGCGCCCCGGACGCCCCGGCCCGGCTCACGGTGCAGCGGGCGGGCGCGGAGCTGGTCGTCCCGGTGCGGCTGCGGGCGGTGCGCGGGACGCCCGCCGACGGCGTGGCGTGACCGTTTTCCGGTGCTTCCTCCAGCTCTGCCGGGGGAATTCACGGCCATATCGTCGCCGCCGTACGGTCTCGCGGACACCTGGGGCGATTACTCTGGTCGGATACGGTGCTCGGTGTGCCCTCGGGCTGCCGTTCTCATCTTCCAGGGGAGCTACACGGTGTTCTTCGACATAGGCCCCATCAAGCTGGTGGCGCTGGTGATCCTGGCCGTGGTCATCTTCGGTCCGGACAAGCTCCCCAAGCTGGTCTCGGAGGCGATGGGGTTCATCCGCAAGATCCGCGAGTTCTCCGAGAGCGCCAAGGCGGACATCCGCAAGGAGCTGGGCCCGGAGTTCAAGGACTTCGAGTTCGAGGACCTGAACCCGAAGACCTTCGTGCGCAAGCAGCTCGCGGCCCACGGCGACGACTTCGGCCTCGGCGAGCTGCAGGAGCTGAAGAACGGCTTCTCCAAGGACGCGGCCAGTGCCACGGCCGCGGTCCGCTCCGCCCAGCGCGACCCGCTGGGCAAGGTTCAGCTGGACAAGCCGGCCGGCGCCGTCGCCGCGCCCCTGGCCGCGGGCGAGGCCACGCCGTACGACCTCGACGCGACCTGATCAGACGATCGTCGGTCCGGCCGGGCCGATCCTGTGACCGCTATTGTGCTGAGCGTCACCACGCCAGCACAGGAGGGCCGGGATGGGCACCACCAGCCACACCACGTCGGCCGGGCCGGACACGTCCGACCTGGCCGACGGCTATCTGCGGGCAGAGTTTCCCTGGTACAGCCTGGACGACGGCTGGAGCGGCCGGCGCTGGCTGACGCCGGTCGTCGTCGATCCGGACGGCCGGGTCGACTACGGCTCCATCGGGCACGGTGACGAGCCGACCCGCGACTGTTTCCCCCGCGGCAGCTCCGTCGGCCGGACCGGCACACCCGACCTGAGCGAGAACCGGCGCTTCGCCGTCGTCGTCACCGTGGGCGCCCGCCCCCCGCGCCGCCTCGGCGACGGCACCGGGATGCTGGAGGCCACCTCGGTGGCCTCCGCCGCCTGGCTGGCCGGCTCCGGCCTGCTGGCCGCCACCCACCAGGCGCCGCTCGGCCGGGAGATGCGCCGGGCCTGGCTGGACCAGCAGTCCGCGCTGGCCTGGGAGCTGGCCGACGACCTGCGCGGCCCCGGCTGGTCACCGCTCACCCTGCCGGTCAACGGCATCCCGCAGCCCTTCCGCTACCGGGAGTCCGAGTACGGCTGGGTGCTGGCGGGCGAGGCGCCCGGCGTCCACCTCGGCGCCTACGGGCGCGGGGTGAGCGCCTACGCGCTGGGGTTCACCACGGTGACCGACCTGGCGGCCTACGGTCAGGGCTGCTCGGTGAGCGCCCCGACCAGGACGAACTCGTTGTAGCGGAACAGCTTCCCGGCGCTGCGCGGGAACGGGAACGAGTAGCTGCGCCGCACCTCGATCCCGGCGTCGGCGGCGACCTCGCGCAGCCCGTCGAAGTCGATGAAGTGCACATGCGTCGCGTCCGAGGCGTAGCCCGCCTCCTGCGGGGTGATCAGCACCACCGAGCCCCCGGGCCGCACGTACGGCAGGTAGGAGGTCAGCACGTCCCGGCCCAGCTGCGGGTCCATGTGCTCCAGCACGTGGGCGCAGAGCAGGCTGTCGAAGGAGCCGGGCCGGGCCTCGGGCGAGTCGGGGAACTCGTCCGAGGTGAAGGCGTTCAGCCCGCGCGAGCGGGCGGTCGCCACCGAGGTGGCGTTGTGGTCCACGCCGACGCTGCCGGGATCGCAGTTGGCGAGGTTGCGGCCGAGGCCGCAGCCGACGTCCAGGACGCGGCCGAGCCGCAGTCGGCGGAGGTTCCAGCGGTACGGCGCCTGGGTCGGCAGCAGCCGCTTGAAGCCGACCCGTTCCAGGGCGACCAGCCGGTCGGTGTAGCTGCGGCCCTCGGTCGAGGCGGCGGTGTTGTGCGGAGCAGAAGTCATCGGGGGAGGGACTCGCTTCCGGGGGGTGGACCGCTGACTGCGCGCGGTCTCCTTACTTTTCGGCGCTCACCGTAACCCGTGCGGTAAGAGCACGGTAGGTATCCGGGCTGACAGTTTCCTGAATTCGGCCCGGTGCCGACCGGCCGACCAATGGTCGGATATTCCTAGAACTTGTTCCGCGGGGTGATGCCCAGCGACAGCCCGGAGAGCCCGCGCTGGCGGTTGGACAGCTTGCCGGCGATGCCGCGCAGCGCCGCACCCGCGGGCGACTCCGGGTCGCTGAGCACCACCGGCTTGCCCTCGTCGCCGCCCTGGCGCAGCCGCACGTCGATCGGGATGCTGCCGAGCACCGGCACCCGGGCCCCGGTGGCCTTGGTCAGCGCCTCGGAGACGGTCTGCCCGCCGCCGGTGCCGAAGACGTCCACCATCTCGCCGCAGTGCGGGCAGGGCATGCCGGACATGTTCTCGATGACGCCGACGATGGTCTGGTGCGTCTGCAGCGCGATCGTCCCGGCCCGCTCGGCGACCTCGGCCGCGGCCTGCTGCGGGGTGGTGACGATGAGTATCTCGGCGTTGGGGACCAGCTGCGCCACCGAGATGGCGATGTCGCCGGTGCCCGGGGGCAGGTCCAGCAGCAGCACGTCCAGATCGCCCCAGTAGACGTCGCCGAGGAACTGCTGGAGGGCGCGGTGCAGCATCGGCCCGCGCCACACCACCGGGGCGTTGCCGGGGGTGAACATGCCGATGGAGATCACCTTCACGCCGTGCGCCGACGGCGGCATGATCATGTTCTCGACCTGGGTCGGACGCCCGTCCACCCCCAGCATCCGCGGCACGCTGTGGCCGTAGATGTCGGCGTCCACCACGGCGACCTTCAGGCCGTCGGCGGCCAGCGCCGCGGCGAGATTCACCGTTACGGATGACTTGCCGACCCCGCCCTTGCCGGAGGCGACCGCGTAGACCCGGGTCAGCGAGCCCGGCTGGGCGAACGGGATCTCCTTCTCGGCCTTGCCGCCGCGCAGCATGGCGGCCAGCTCCTGGCGCTGCTCGGTGCTCATCACGTCCAGCTCGACCGCGACCGAGGTGATGCCGGGCACCGCCGCGACCGCCTCGGTGACCCGGCTGGTGATGGTCTCCCGCATCGGGCAGCCGGAGACGGTGAGGTAGACGGCGACCCGGGCCGCGCCCGCCGCGTCGATCTCGACCGACTTGACCATGCCCAGCTCGGTGATCGGCCGGTGGATCTCCGGGTCCTGCACGGTCCCGAGGGCCGTGCGTACGGACTCCTCCAGTGCCGTCGTCTGCGTGTCAGAAGCCATGCAGTGAATGGTACGGCGCGGCGCGGGGCGCACCGACCGGTCCGCGGAGTGGGGCGGCTCACAGCCGGCCGCGCCCGCGGCCGTCCGGCGGGCTCAGAGCCGGCCGACGCGCTCCTCCTGGGGCTCGCCGTGCGGGCGGTTCTCCAGCTCCTTGATCAGGCTCTGCAGCTCCGAGCGCAGGAAGTCGCGGGTGGCGACCTCGCCGAGGCCCTGCCGGAGCGCGGCGACCTCGCGGGTCAGGTACTCGGTGTCGGCGACGTTGCGCTCGCCCCGGGCCCGGTCCTGCTCCATGTTGACCTTGTCCCGGTCGTCCTGCCTGTTCTGCGCCAGCAGGATCAGCGGGGCGGCGTAGGACGCCTGCAGCGACAGCACCAGGGTCAGGAAGATGAAGGGGTAGGAGTCGAACCGCAGACCGGGCGGGACCAGGACGTTCCAGCCCACCCAGATCAGCACCACCACGGTCATCCAGACCAGGAACCGGCCGGTGCCGAGGAAGCGGGCGATCCGCTCCGACAGCTGGCCGAACGCCTCCGAGTCGGGGTTGGGCAGCGTCATCCGGGCGCGGCGGCGCTGGGGCTGGTCCAGCCGGCTGCGGCGGCGCTCCTCCCGCTCGGGCGCGCGCGGGGACACGGCCTCGCGCTGCCGCTGCTCGCGGTCGCGGCGGTCACTGGCCATCGGCGGCCACCTCCTGGGCTCGGTCGTCGCTGGTGTCGTCCCGGTCGTCCAGGTGGTCCGGGCCGTTGCGTTCGGTGGTGTCGTCGGGCTCGTCGCCGAGGCCCCCGTGCAGGGCGGACTCGCGCCAGTCCTCCGGCAGGATGTGGTCCAGCACGTCGTCCACGGTGACCGCGCCCAGCAGGTGCTGGGTGTCGTCCACGACCGGCGCGGCCACCATGTTGTAGGTCGCCAGGTAGCTGGTGATCCGGGGCAGCTCGGTGCCGGGCGACAGCGGGTCCAGGTCGCCGTCGACGATCGCCCCCAGCAGCGTGTACGGGGGCTCCCGCAGCAGCCGCTGGAAGTGCACCAGGCCCAGGTACCGGCCGGTGGGCGTCTCGGTCGGCTGGCGGCAGACGTACACCTGGGCGGCCTGGGCCGGCTTGAGGTCGGCGTTGCGCACCCGCGCCAGCGCCTCGGCCACGGTCGCGTCCGGCTCCAGCACCACCGGCTCGGTGGTCATCAGCCCGCCCGCGGTGTGCTCGGCGTAGCTCAGCAGCCGCCGGACCGGCGCGGCCTCCTCCGGCTCCATCAGCTGCAGCAGCCGCTCGGCCTCGTTCTCCGGGAGCTCGGAGAGCAGGTCGGCGGCGTCGTCCGGGTCCATCGCCTCCAGCACGTCGGCGGCGCGCTCCTGGTGCAGCGCGCCCAGGATCGACACCTGGTCGTCCTCGGGCAGCTCCTCCATGACGTCGGCCAGCCGCTCGTCGTCCAGCGCCGCGGCCACCTCGGAGCGGCGCTTGGCCGACAGGTGGTGCAGCACGTTGGCCAGGTCGGCCGGGCGCAGCTGTTCGAAGGTGGCCAGCAGGTTGGCCGCGCCCTGGTCCTCCTCGCGCAGCGCGAAGCCGGTGACGGCGGACCAGTCCACGGTCAGCGTCTCGCCCTTGCGGCGCAGCCGGCCGGGCTTGCCGCGCTCGACGAAGACCTTGTCGATCTCCCAGTCCCGGTTGCGGGTCTGGGTCATGGCGACGTCCAGCACCGTGACGATCTCACCGGCCTCGCCGCCGGGGCCGTCGGCGTTGAACTCGACCCGGCGGTCCAGCAGTTCCCCCAGCACCAGGGTCTCGCTGGAGCGCTGCTCGAAGCGGCGCATGTTGATCACACCGGTGGTGATCACCTGGCCGGACTCCAGGCTGGTGACCCGGTTCATCGGCAGGAACACGCGGCGCTTGCTGACCACCTCGACGACGAAGCCCGCCACCCGCGGCGGCCGTCCGCCCAGGCGCAGGTTGACCACCAGATCGCGGATCCGCCCCACCTGGTCGCCGTTGGGGTCGAACACGGGCACCCCGGCCAGGTGGGAGATGAAAACGCGGGAGGACGCTGCGCTCATGTGGCCCTTCCAGGTGGAGGCTGCTCCGGACCGCTCCGCTGCACGACCGGATGCGCACAGGCTACCGGTGTCACGGCCCGTCGGTCCCGGCCAGGCCCGCAGGGCACCGGCGGGGCTGCCGGGCGGCGGTCCCACCGGACTCCTGCCCCGGCCTCCGCGCCGCACGCATGGACGTTCGACCGGCCCCCGGCCCGCGCGCCGGACGCTCGCCGCCCCCGGTCAGCTGCCGCCCGGCTGCCCGCCCCGGCGCCGCCGCCCGCGTCCGAACAGCAGCTTCGGCAGGGCCGCCGGGACCGGCTTGCGGGTGGTCGCGGGCGTCTGCACCGGGACGGCCGTGTGCGCGTCGTCCGGCAGCGCCCCCGGCCGCTGGCTGGTGCCGCCCGCCGGGACCAGCCGCAGCACCCGCGACTCCCGGGCCCAGCGCTCGGCCACCGTGTCGTGGTCCGGCGAGTTCAGCCGCTTGGCCTTCAGCTCCTGCACCGCCGCGGCCCATTCCGGGGTCTGCGGCGCCAGCTCCTCCACCCGGGCCGGCCAGGCCACCAGCCGCCCCCAGGAGTCCTTGCTGCGGACGGTCACGGTGACCGTGTCGCCCGCCGCCCAGCCGTGCAGCGGCTGCTCGGCGCCGTCGCCGACCAGCACCACCGCGCCGTCGTGCCAGATGTGCCAGACCGGCCGGTCGCCGCCGGGCCGCCCCGCCCCGGCGCCCACCCAGACCAGGCCGGACTTCTTGGCCGACTCCTCCACCAGGGCCCGGTCCAGCCGCTCCGCGCTCACCTCAGTCATGGGGCTGAGCGTACGCGTCCACCCCTCGGTCCATCTTCCCGCCGTGATCGTCAGTCTCGTACCATCAAGACGCCCCTTACTGGGCCTCCGCCGCCGTCGAGGAGCACCATGCCGCCGTCCGCCGCCGCCACCGCCCCGGTGACGTCCGAGGCGACCGCCGTCCACCCGGACCTGTCGGCGGTGCCCCGGACCGACTTCCTGCTGCTCGCCCTCGCCGTCTCCGGCGTCGCCTTCTCCGCCCCGCTGATCTCGGCCACCGCCGCGCCGGTGCTGGCCATCGCCTTCTGGCGGAACTGCATCGCCACCGGACTGCTGTCGCCGATCGCGCTGCTGCGCCAGCGTCCGGAGCTGCGCCGACTGGTCACCACCGACCGCCGGACGCTGCTGCTGGCCCTGGCCGCCGGGGCCTTCCTGGCCCTGCACTTCGCCCTGTGGCTGCCCAGCCTGCGGATGACCTCGATCGCCTCCTCCACCGCGCTGTGCACCACCACCCCGCTGTGGACCACGGTGATCCTGCGGCTGCGCGGCCACCGCGCGCCCCGCACGGTGTGGATCGGCACCGCCCTGGCCTTCGCCGGGGTGCTGGTGCTGACCGGCGTGGACTTCTCGCTCTCGCCGCGCAACCTGGCCGGGGACGGCCTGGCGCTCGGCGCGGGTGTGGCCGCGTCCGGCTACTTCCTGCTCGGCAGCGAGGTCCGGCGGACCGTCAGCACCACCGCGTACACCTTCGTCTGCTACACCACCACGGCGGTGCTGCTGCTGGTGGCCTGCCTGGCCTCGGGTACGGCGCTGACCGGCTTCAGCGGCACCGCCTGGCTGCAGATCGTGCTGCTGACCGCCTGCGCGCAGTTCCTCGGCCACTCGCTCAGCAACCGGGTGGTGCGCACCCTGGGACCGTCCATGGTGTCCACCGCGATCCTGCTGGAGACCCCCGGCGCGGCCCTGATCGCCGCCGTCTGGCTGGGGCAGCTGCCGCCGGTCGCGGTCTACCCGGCGGTGGCGGTCATCCTGGCCGGGCTGGTCGTGGTCGTCCGCGGCAACCGCCGGTCGTGACCGGCGTCAACAGGTCGTAGGGTGGGGGACCATGTCCGCCGATGAAGTCCTCGCCGCCGTCGAAGCCCGACTGGTCAGCACCTTCGGCGAGCCGGACGCCCGCGCCTCGGTCACCTTCGTCGGCGCGGACCGGATCGCGGTGCTGCGCTTCCTGACCGGCGACGGGCTGGTCCGCTACGCCACCCTGGGCATGTCCGCCGCCCCCATGGCCGACCCCAACGAGCTGGTCGCCGACCCGGTCCGCGGGCCGCGCGCGGAGCTGCTGCTGACCGTGCGCGGCGGCCGCGACGAGGTGCTCCGCCCGCTGGCCACGCTGGCGGCCTCGCCCCAGGTCGAGGGCGTGATCGTGGCCCCGGGCGGCTCGCTGGACCTGGGCGGCCCGGTGTGGACCGGGGCGCCCTTCACCGGCTTCCTGGTCGCCGAGCCCGGCGGGCTGGTGGAGGATGTCGCCCTCCCCGAGCCCGCCGAGCCGGTGCGCTTCCTGCCGCTGCTGCCGATGACTCCCAACGAGGCCGCGCACAAGCGCGTCCACGGCGCGGCCGAACTGCAGGAGCGCTGGCTGCGGTACGGAGCGGACCTGCGGGATCCGCTGCGCCGCTCGGTACCGCTGGACTGAGCCGACTGAGCCCCGGTCAGACGCGGGTGCCCTGCTGCGCGGCGGCCTGGGCCTGCGCCGGGATCCGGCCGTCGGCGAAGGCGTGCGGCGGCAGCACGGCGAGCAGCTGGTCCAGCTCGTCGCGCCAGTAGCGGTGCACGTTCAGCCGGGTCGGCTTGGGCCGGTTCGGCAGGTGCAGGTGCAGCCTGCTCCACACCATCGCCCGGTTCACCTTGCTGACCGGCAGCTCGTGCCGGGGGTACACGGCGACCACCTCGCCGGGCCGGTTGGTCCAGCGGCTGGCCGAGTTGACCACGACCGAGGTGTTGGTCAGCGTCAGGAAGTAGAACTTGCGGGTGAAGGCGACGATCAGCCCGAGCGGGCCGATCTCGTCGAAGATGGCGTTGAGCCAGGGGCTCGGGCCGGTCTCGACGTGCACGCAGGCGATGAAGGTCTCCCCGGGAGGTGCGGACTGCGAGAGCTTCTCAATAACCTGCTGCTTCTGCTTGGCACGACGAATCGCCACTGATCTTCCCCCATCTGATGATGATCTGACTGCATGTCCAGTGCGTCCGGCCGTGGTACGGCCCACTGAAGTCGGCAGAGATTACCAGCTCATAGGGTTTAAGGACGGGCGAATCCGGATACAGCGTCAGGCGCTCCGGGGCTTGGCCCCGGTCGCCTGGTCGACCAGCGCCTCGTACACCTCGGGCGCGGTGGTGTGCGCGCCCAGCCGCACCGTTTTGCGCTCGCCGTGGTAGTCGCTGGAGCCGGTGGTCAGCAGCCCCAGCTCGGCGGCCAGGGCGCGCAGCCGGGCCCGGGTCGGCCCGTCGTGGTCGATGTGGTCCACCTCGATCCCGCCCAGCCCCGAGGCCGCCAGCTCCGCGATGACCTGCTCGGAGACGGTCCGCCCGCGCTTGACCGCGCCCGGGTGGGCGAAGACCGGCACCCCGCCCGCGGCCCGCACCAGCCGGACCGCCTCGAACGGGTCCAGCTCGTGCTTGCGCACGTCCGCCCGGCCGCCGTTGGCCAGCCACTGCCCGGTGAACGCCGAGTCCACGTCCGGCACCACCCCCGCCTCCACCAGCGCGCTGGCCACGTGCGGGCGGCCGACCGCGCCGTCGCCCGCTATCCGCAGCACCTGCTCCCAGGTGATCGGCGCCCCCAACTCCCGGCAGCGCTCGACCATGGCCTCCGCCCGCCGGAACCGGTCGGTGCGCACCAGGTCGCGCTCGCGGGCGAACTCCGGCTCCTGCGGGTCGAAGAGGTAGGCCAGCAGGTGCATCGAGATGCCGCCCACCACGCACGACAGCTCCGCGCCGGTGACCAGGGTCAGCCCGCTCCCGGCCAGCTCCGGCCCGGACAGCGCGGCGACCGCCCCGGCATGACCGGCGACGGTGTCGTGGTCGGTCAGCGCCACCACGTCCAGCCCGGCGGCAGCGGCGTTGCGCACCAGCTCGGCCGGGCTGTCCGTGCCGTCGGAGGCGGAACTGTGGGTGTGCAGGTCGATGCGCACGGGCGGGGCTCCTCGGGTCGGCGGCTGCTCCCGGCAGCGTAGCCGGGGGCGGCGGCGTCAGCCGATCAGCCGGGGGGAGAGCGCCCCGCAGGGGATCAGGTCCAGCTCGGCCCCGGCGTCCCGCAGGTCGGTCAGCACCAGCTCGTCGTACATCAGCAGGCCCGAGCGCTCCGGCCAGACCACGGCCCACAGCCACAGCCCGCGCGCCTCGCCGACGAAGACGGCCCGGTCGTCCGGGACGTCCGGGACGTGCCACAGCGCGGTCGGGCGCCCGGTGGCGTGCACCTTGGCGTGCGGCGGCTGGTCGAAGGCGAGCGAATCCCCCGGATCGGCCCCGGACAGCCCGGCGAAGCGGGCGCCGAGGCCCACGCCGATCTCCTCGGCCACCAGGATCAGCTCCCCGGGACCGCCCAGCGGCCCCGGCCCCGAGCAGGCCACCGCGGTGGCCCGGGCACCGGAGAGGTCGTCACCCGCGTGCGCGATCCCGGTGAACAGCCAGCCGACCGGCAGCGGCCAGGGCATCCACACCGGGACCTCGGCCCGGGCGACCGCCACCCCCAGCGCCTGCACGCTCGGCGGGACGACGGGCTGCAGCGGATGGACCGCGCCGTGCGCGTCGCACTGCCACGTATCGGTGAACAGGCCCGGGGCGCGGACACGGCCCCCGCACCTTGGGCAACTGGGCTCGCCCCTCATAGACGACCACGGTCCTCCCTCCCGACCCCGGCGTCAAGGACGATCACCCGCCCGGCGGGGCGTTCGATTCACGGCCCGGCGGGCGGGCGGAACGCGAGGAGCGGCGGCCCGGGGGACCGTCAGGTCCCGCCCTGCCACCGCTCCGTGGTGTCTCCGTGGTGTCCGTCCTGCGTGCCGGCCGGGCCGGCCGGGGCCCCGCTAGGGGGTCACGACACCTCGTGCGGGCGAATGTAGAGACGCTCGCCGGTGAGGGCGGCGTCCTCGACCATGGCGCGGACCGTCTCCGCGTCCGCGATCAGCGGGTCCGTCGTGGTGCCGTCGGCGTCCAGGCGCATGACCTCGAAATGCATGGGCCTCTCCCTTCCTGACCTCTTACGAGGAGTGGGCGGTGCATGGCGTCGCACCCGTGCCTGCTCCTCCACCGTCGACTGTGCGGCGCTGCTGCTTCGTCGACGTTGCCCGGCGGTAAAACCGGTGTGTCGGGCGGGCCCGAGGGGAGAGAGGGAGGTACACGGGGTGCACGCGGGGGAAAAAGATTGCCGGGCAGAGGGATACCGACGCCGAGAACATTACCGAAGCTAACGATTATTGTCGCGCCACTTACCTGTCCCGGTCGCAACTCCGACCGTCCCGGCGGGTGGCGGTGCGTCAGCTGACCGACAGCCAGAAGTCCACCAGCTCCGCCGCGGTGCGGGCGGGCTGCTCGGCGTTGGGGGAGTGGCCCGCGCCGGGGACGGCCGCGTAGCCCGCGCCCAGCCGCTGCGCCATCTTCTGCTGCTCCTCGACCGGCCAGGCGTAGTCCCGCTCACCGGACAGCACCAGCTTCGGCAGCGCCACCCCGGCCAGCGCCTCCACCCGGTCCGGCTCGACCGTCAGCTGCCGCCCGGTCACCCGCAGCGCCGCCGGGACGTTGGCCAGCCAGCGCCGGTGCAGGAAGTCGGTCACCTCCGGGGTGGTCACCGGCAGCGTGCCCGCCTGCTGCTCCATCTGCCGCATGGCCTGCCACACCGCCTCCAGCTCCATCACCGGCGGCAGCACCGAGACCAGCAGCTCGGCCCGGCCCGCCTCGTCCGGGCAGACCGCGCCCGGGCCGGTGCTCATCAGCGTCAGCGAGTCCCAGGGCAGCCGGTCGCTGTCGGCGGCGGCCCGCAGCAGCGCCTCCCGGACCACGTACCCGCCGAAGGAGTGGCCGAGCAGGTGCAGCGGACGCCCGCCGCCGACCGCGTCGGTGACCGCGCGCAGGTCCAGCGCCAGCGCCCCCAGGGTGTACGCGGCGTCCTCGTCCGGGCCGCCGGTCTGGTACTGCCCGCGCTGGTCGACCGCGACCACCTCGAAGCCCGCCGCGGCCAGCGGCTCCAGCAGCGCGATGAAGTCCTCCTTGCTGCCGGTGAACCCCGGCAGCAGCAGGGCGGTCCCGCGGACCGGGCCGGCGGACGGGCTGCTGCGCAGCGCGGCGAACCCGCCGCGGGCGGTGGTCAGCCGCACACTGCGGGCCGAGGCGGGCAGCGTCAGGAAGGGCGGCGTGCTCATCGGGGCGTTCTCCTCCGGCGTTCTGCGGGGTGCGGGCCGAGCCTAACCATCCGCCGTGACGGGCGGATGGCCCGGGAACGACACGACGGCGGGGCCGGGCTGTCCGCCCGGCCCCGCCGTCGTGCCTGTTCCTACCGGTCAGCGCCGGGTCGCGCTCTCGGCGGCGGCCTGCGCGGCAGCCGCCGCGGCCAGCCGCTCGCTGCGGCGCAGCCGACGCGGCGCGGCCTCGGTCTCCGCCGGGGCGGGCACGGACGCCTTGGCCGCCGGCGCGGGGCGCCGACGCGGCGCCGGAACCTCCGCCGGGGCGGCCACGGCCTCGGCCGCAGCCCCCTCCGGACGGGCCGCCCGACGACGGCGGCGCGGCGCGGCGGCCTCGGCCTCCGGCTCGGCCGGGGCGACCGGCGCGGCTGCGGCCACGGCCTCGACCGGGGCGGCGGCCGGGGACTCGGCGGCCTTGACGGCGCGACGGCGGCGGCGCGGTGCGGCGGCCTCGGCCTCCGGCTCGGCCGGGGCGACCGGCGCGGGCTCGACGGCGCCGGCCTCCGCGGCCGACTCCACGGCCTCCGCGGCGGCCTTGACCGGGCGGCGGCGGCGACGCGGCGCGGCAGCCTCCGACTCGGCCGACGGCTCGGCCACAGCGGCACTTTCGACGGCGACGACGCTGTCGACGGTGACGCTCTCGACGCCGGTGGCCTCGACCACTACGACCGCCTCGGCGGCCCGGCGGCGGCGACGCGGCGCGTTCCTCTCGGCCACGGGCGCTTCGGCGGCGGCCTCGGCGGCCGGTGCGGCCGTCAGCGGCGCGTCCACGGTGTCCACGGCCTCCACGGCCTTGGCAGCGCGGCGGCGGCGGCGCGGCGCGGGGGCCTCGGCCTCCGGCTCGGTGAGGGCCACCGGCGCGAGCGCGGCCTCCACGGCGGCCACCAGCGGTTCGACCGCCTCGGCCGGCTCCGCCGCACGGCGGCGGCGACGCGGTGCCGCCGGGGCCTCGGCCACAGCGGTCTCGATCACGGCGTTCTCGATCACGGCGGTCTCGACCGTTGCGGCCTCCGCCGACGATGCCTCGACCACGGCCGGGGCGGCGGCCTCGGCGCCCGCGCCCCGGGTGCGGCGGCGCTGGCGCTCGCGGCGCGGACGCTCCTCGGCGGGCGCCGCGGGGGCGGCGGCCGGACGGCGTCCGTCACCGCGGCCCTCGGTGCGGCTCTCGCCACGGCCGCGCGGGCCGCGTCCGCCGGGCTCGCCCAGGTCCTCGATCTGCTCCGCGCCCAGGCCCGCCCGGGTGCGGTCGGCGCGCGGCAGCACGCCCTTGGTGCCGGGGGCGATGTTCAGCAGCTCGAACAGGTGCGGCGAGGTGGAGTAGGTCTCCTCCGGCTCAGCCAGGCCCAGCTCCAGCGCCTTGTTGATCAGGCCCCAGCGCGGGACGTCGTCCCAGTCCACCAGGGTGACCGCGGTGCCCGAGGCGCCCGCGCGGCCGGTGCGGCCGATGCGGTGCAGGTAGGTCTTCTCGTCCTCGGGGCACTGGTAGTTGATGACGTGGGTCACGCCCTCGACGTCGATGCCGCGGGCGGCGACGTCGGTGCAGACCAGCACGTCCACCTTGCCGTTGCGGAAGGCGCGCAGCGCCTGCTCGCGGGCGCCCTGGCCGAGGTCGCCATGGACCGCCCCGGCGGCGAAGCCGCGCTGGGTGAGCTGGTCGGAGACGTCGGCGGCGGTGCGCTTGGTCCGGCAGAAGATCATCGCCAGGCCGCGGCCCTCGGCCTGCAGGATGCGGGCGACCGTCTCCACCTTGTCCATCGAGTGCGCGCGGAACGCGAACTGCTTGACGGCGGCGACGGTGGCGCCGGTGTCGTCCGGCGCGGTGGCCCGGATGTGCGTCGGCTGGCTCATGTAGCGGCGGGCGAGGCTGATGACCTGGCCCGGCATGGTGGCCGAGAACAGCATGGCCTGGCGCCGCGTCGGCAGCATGGTCATGATCTTCTCGACGTCGGGCAGGAAGCCCAGGTCGAGCATCTCGTCCGCCTCGTCCAGCACCAGGATGCGGACGGCGGAGAGGTCCAGCTTGTGCTGCCGGGCCAGGTCGAGCAGCCGCCCGGGGGTGCCGACGACCACGTCGACGCCCTTCTGCAGCGCCTCGACCTGCGGCTCGTAGGCCCGGCCGCCGTAGATGGCCAGGACCCGCACATTGCGGACCTTGCCGGCAGTCTGCAGGTCGTTGGTGACCTGGGTGCACAGCTCGCGGGTCGGCACGACCACCAGCGCCTGCGGGGTGGTGGTCAGCTCGGCGGCGGTGCAGCGGCCGGCGTCCACGTCGGCGGCGACCCGGACCCGGTCGATGATGGGAAGTCCGAAGCCCAGGGTCTTGCCGGTGCCGGTCTTGGCCTGGCCGATGACGTCGTGGCCGCTCAGGGCCACCGGGAGGGTCATCTCCTGGATCGGGAAGGGTGAAGTGATACCAACAGCCTCGAGGGCTTCTGCGGTCTCGGAAAGAATCCCGAGGTCTCGGAACGTAGTCAGGGCGATGCCTCTTCCGGTGTGGGCGGCCGGGCGGGGGGCGGCCGGGCACCCGTACATGTCGCACGTACGGGCGCGCTGACCGCGACCGGCGTCCTCGCGGGCCGTCCCGCGCACCGGCCCTGTCGTCCCATGTCACACATGGACGCTCGGGCGGCGCTGCGAGAGGCCAATGATGGGAGGCCCGGCGCGGGACCGCGTAGGTGCGGTCTGCGGCGGCCCTCGCTCGGCCACTGCG
Source organism: Streptacidiphilus sp. PB12-B1b (assembly GCF_014084125.1). Lineage (NCBI taxonomy): Bacteria > Bacillati > Actinomycetota > Actinomycetes > Kitasatosporales > Streptomycetaceae > Streptacidiphilus > Streptacidiphilus sp. PB12-B1b. Next base: position 1,074,783 of record NZ_CP048405.1, read on the forward strand.
GGCCCTTCGTGGTCCGTCCCCGGATCGGAAGGGCTGGGTCGGTCGGAGCCGATCGTTCCACCGACCGGGCATCCGTCTGCGTGAGGAAGCGGGTGCGCGCCTGGAGGCGTATACGCCGGTCCTCACTACCACCATACCGTCAAGCGATTCATCGAACACGTGACGTGCGATACACGGCGGGGATTCGCTGCCCCGGCGGCGGGTGGCCGCAACCCCGTCCGGGCCGACTAAGGTGCCGCGTATGGAGACCCCGCAGCACAGCAAGGACGCCCGGCGCGCCGGGGAGGCGCACCCCTCGATCGGCGACTGGGAGACCTGCGCCGCAGATCCGCAGTACCGCGCGGCCGTCCTCGACCTGCTCGGCGCCCTGGCCTACGGCGAGCTGAGCGCCTTCGAACGGCTCGCCGAGGACGCCAAGCTGGCGCCGTCGCTGGAGGACAAGGCCGCGCTGGCGGGCATGGCCGCCGCCGAGTTCCACCACTACCAGCAGCTGCACGACCGGCTGGTCGGGATCGGCGCCGACGCCACCGAGGCCATGCAGCCGTTCGCCGAGCCGCTGGACGCCTTCCACCGCATGACCGCCCCCGCCGACTGGCCGGAGGGCCTGGTCAAGGCCTATGTGGGCGACTCCATCGCGGCCGACTTCTACCGCGAGGTTGCGGCCCGGCTGGACGACGACACCCGCTCGCTGGTGCTGGCGGTGATGTCCGACACCGGCCATGCCGAATTCGCGGTGGAGAAGGTCCGCCAGGCGATTGAGGCCGAGCCGCGGATCGCCGGGCGGCTGGCGCTGTGGGGCCGGCGGCTGATGGGCGAGGCGCTCAGCCAGGCACAGCGGGTGGTCGCCGAGCGCGACGCGCTGTCGAACCTGCTGATCGGCGGCACCGAGGTGCGCGGCTTCGACCTGGTCGAGGTCGGCAAGATGTTCAACCGGATCACCGAGGCGCACACCAAGCGCATGGCCGCGCTGGGTCTGGCGTCCTGAGCCGGGTGTCCGGCGTCCTGACCGCCTTGCTGACCTGTGTGACCGGCGGGCGGTCGTCGTCGGAGGTCAGGCGTGGTGCGGACGCCTCGGCGCCCGGTGCAGCGGGTGCGACCGCTGGTCGGGCCGGGCCAGCACGGACACCAGCAGGCCCGCGCCCACCAGGGCGACCAGCGAGCTGGCGAGCAGGCTGTCCGCGCCCAGCACGATCCTCGTCAGCCCGCCGATGAGCAGCGCGGAGATCACCCCGGTCAGCACCGTCAGGGTGCGCGGGGCCCGGAACAGCCGGGGCAGCAGCATCGCCGCCCCCGCTCCGACGACCAGTCCGACCAGGGCGAACGTGACGAAGTCCCATGCCATGAGCGCTGCTTCCTCCCGTCTCGGGTCCGCCTGGTAGCCGCCTTCGGCGAACACTCAGGACGTACCCAGGGTCGGCCCGGCTCATGCGGTGCGGCGCGATCGCGGCTGCCGCCCGGCCGGATTCCACCCCCCGGGGGGTATCCCGGGGGCGACTCGCGCGGGCGTCGGGTACGGCGACGGCCCCGCGCCCCCGGCGAGGGGGTACGGGGCCGTGGCGGTGTGCGCAGCCGAAGCTCAGATCGCGCCGAAGCCGACCTTGCGCGCGGCCTGCTCGCCGATCTCCACGTAGGCGAGGCGCTCGGCCGGGATCAGGACCTTGCGCCCGTGCTCGTCGACGAGCTTCAGCAGCTTGGAGCTGCCCTCGAGCGCCGCGGCGACCGCGTTCTCGACCTCTTCCGCAGACTGCGAGCTCTCGAGAACGATCTCCCGAGCCGCGTTCTGCACGCCGATCTTGACCTCCACGGCTTCGTCCCTCCGGCCCCTCAAGGCGTGTAGCTGGTGATCCATGCGCGACTGATCGCGCCGTACGGGCCCACCTTACGGTGTCAGTGCCCTGCCGCGGGGTCGCCGCCGTGCATGGGGAAGCCCTTGAGCCCGCGCCAGGACAGGCTGGAGACCAGCCGGACCGCCTCGTCGCTGGGGATGCTGCCGCCCTGGGCCAGCCAGAAGCGCGCGGTGATCTGGCACAGCCCGCAGACGCCGACCGCCAGCAGCATGGCCTCCTCCTCGGGGAGGTCGGTGTCCTCCGCGATCACCTTGCTGACCAGGGTGGCGGTCTCCCGGGTGACCTTCTCGACGCGCTCGCGCACCGCGTCCTCGTTGGTCAGGTCGGACTCGAAGACCAGCCGGAAGGCGCCGGACTCGGCCGCCACGTAGGCGAAGTACGCCTCGGTGGTGGCCAGCACCCGCAGCTTGTTGTCGGTGGTGGCCTCCAGCGCCGCGCGGATGGCGTCGACCAGGGCCTCGCAGTGCCGGTCCAGCAGGGCCAGGTACAGCTCGAGCTTCCCCGGGAAGTGCTGGTAGAGAACAGGCTTGCTGACACCCGCACGCTCGGCGATGTCGTCCATCGCCGCGGCGTGGTAGCCCTGGGCGACGAACACCTCCTGCGCCGCCCCCAGCAGCTGGTTGCGGCGCGCGCTCCGCGGCAGGCGGCCTGTCGTGGGTTTGCCTGGGCGCGGGCGCTCGTCCGTGTCCTGGATAGCCGTCACGGCGCTCCTCACTCACGGTTGTGGGGCTCCGGCGCAGACGCGGCCACGGCCGGCGGCTGACTGCAGGTCACCCCGCGACACCCCCGGATCCAGGCCACGCGCAGCCGAGGCCGTGCGGGTGGTGCTTCCGGAGCCATCGTACTTGTCGGTAATCCCGTGGACTCCTGGTCGCCGGTAGAAAGTCTCGGGGATGTGTTGTGCGGTGTCCACAAGGAGAGCCGGGGCAGAGCGCGTCATAGTGGTGCAGAACCGGCAAAAGGCGGTCAGCGGTACTCGTCCTCGTCGATTCGCACCACCCGATGCTGCTCCACCGCGTCCGCGACCGGGACCTCCAGCTCGACCTCGTCGATCGGTTCGTCGTCGCCCCGGTCGTCCTCGACGACCTCCCCGGGCTCCGCGGCGGCTTCGGGTACGTCGGCTTCCTCGATGATCGACTCGGGATCGCTCATGGCTGTACAACCTCCCGGGATCCGGCGGACGAAGCAGGCGACCTGCTCGCGCTCCGAGCGTAGAAGAACCTTCCCCGGGCCGCGCGGTCATAACATCGACCCCATGAGCATGAGCGGACTGCCTGAAGCACCCCAGCCCGTCCGGGCACCGCAGCGGCTGACCGTCCCCGGCTGCCCGCTGGCCGTCGAGGCGATGCCGCCGGAGCGGCCCGGACTGCCCCCGGCCCTGTTCGTCCACGGCCTCGGCGGCTCGTCCCAGAACTGGACGCTGCTGATGGACCGGCTGGCCGGGGACGTCGACGGCCACGCCCTGGACCTGCCGGGATTCGGCCAGTCACCGCCGCCCGACGACGGCGACCTCTCGGTCACCGCGCACATGTGGGCCGTGGTCGACTACCTGGAGCTGTCCGGGCGCGGCCCGGTGCACCTCTTCGGCAACTCCCTCGGCGGCGCGGTGGCCACCAGGCTGGCCGCGCTCCGCCCGGACCTGGTGCGGACGCTGACGCTGGTCTCGCCCGCCCTGCCGGAGGTGCCGCCGCAGACCTCGGCGCTGCCGACCGCGCTGCTGGCCGTGCCCGGCGTCCCGGCCCTGTTCGGGCGGCTCACCGACGGGCGCCCGGCGGAGCAGCAGACCGAGGCGCTGCTGAACCTCTGCTACGGCGACCCGGGCACCATCGACGCCCAGCGCCGGGCCGAGATGGCCGCCGAATACCGGCGGCGGATGGCGCTGCCGTACTCCATGGACGTGCTGGTGCGGTCGGCGCGCGGCATCGTCCGGGCGTACACCGAGCGCGGCCCGCAGGCGCTGTGGCGGCAGGCCGAGCAGGTGACCGCGCCGGTGCTGCTGGTCTACGGGCTGCGCGACAAGCTGGTCTCCTACCGGATGGCCCGGCGGTCCTCCCAGGCGTTCCGCGACTCCCGGCTGATGGTGCTGCCGGAGGCCGGGCACGTGGCGATGATGGAGTACCCGGAGCTGGTGGCCGGGGCCTTCCGCGAGCTGGTGGCCGGCACGGCGGTCGCCGCCGAGCCGTCCGGCCCGGCTCCGGCCGAGCCCACGGTAGCGGGCCTGCCGTAGCGCCGCAGGCGCAGCGGCGCAGGCGTCGCCTCACCCGGAGCGCGGCAGCCGCAGCGCCTCAGCCGCAGTGCCGCAGCTGCGCAGTCGTAGCGCGCATCCGCCGCGCCGCACCCCTAGCGCTTCAGCCGTAGCGCCGCATCCGCAGCGCCTCAGCCGTAGACCGAGCGGCAGGTGGCTGCCTCGGGGCTGCCTGCGGGCCAGCCGCCGTAGCGTGCGCCGAGCCGGCAGACGTCCACCGCGGCGGGTCGCGGCGCGGAAGACCCGATCGGCAGGCGACGCGCCGAGGGCGGGTCGACCGGCGCGGCCTGCGGGGCTCGCGGCTGCCGGGCCCGGCGGGCCGACTGCCGACCGACCGGCGCCGCCGGGCGCCCCGGTGCCGGGGCCGGTCGGCGGACCGCCGCCGGAGCGGTCCGGGCGGCAGTGGCGGGCGCCTGTGCCGGGCCGTAGGCCACGGCCAGCATCCGCACCGGCGCGGGCTGCGCGGGCAGCACCCGTGGCGACGGCCTCCCCTGGGCGGCGGGCGCGCCCTGCACCGGGCGGCTCCGCCACACCCCGTGCGTCCGCAGCCCCTGCGTCCGCACGCCCGCGCCCGCGGCGCAGCCGGCCAGCAGCGCGGTGAGGCACAGCCCCGCGCACAGCAGGAGCAGTGCGGCGCGCGGTCGGAGCGGGTCGGGCATGGTGCACCTCCGGAGCGGGAGGGCGGGCCGGTCGGCCCGCGTCAGGTCCCTGAGGGGGAACGAGCGAGGCGCGGCGGGGTCACCGCCCGGCGCCGGAGGGCCGGTAACGCCGCAGGAGGCGGGGGGTTTCTCCGCTTCACTCCTTCGGGTGGTAGCCGCCCGTACGGCCGACTGACTGTCAGTGCCCGGTCGTAGTTTCGTCTCGCCGGGCCGAACAGACGTCGGGGCCTGCTTCGGGGGAGCCCCCGGCCCGGCCATACCGCCGCCTGCCGGGCGGCGGCCCCATGCCGCGCCGTCCGCCGGGCACCGCCCGGCTCCACGGCCGTGCCCGCACGCACCGCCGTCCGCCTCGCACTTGTCCGCATCGCACCGTCCCTGGAGGTCTCCATGCGCATCGCTCTGCTCACCGAGAGTGCCTTCCCCACTGCCAGGAGTGCCGAAGGCGGTTGGTGCGATCGGCTGACCCGGGGCCTCCCCGAGCACCAGTTCGAGCTGTACGCGCTCGGCGCCACCCGGCGCGACCCGGTCCCGGAGCCGCTGCCCGCCCGGTTGGTCGCGCTGCGGCACAGCGGCTCCGGCGGCGGACTGCTCGGCCGCCAGGCCGGGGCCCGGCTCGGCGGCGGGCTGCACGGCCCGCGCCGCCGCCGGGCGCTGGCCGCCTACCGCGCCCTGGTCGGCGCGCTGGTCGAGCCGGGCGGCGCGGACGGCTTCGGCCCCGCCCTGTACGCCCTGGCCGAGTCGGCGCGCGGCGGCGGCCTGCCCGCGCTGCTGCGCTCCGGCGCGGCGCTGGACACCGTCGAGGCCGCCTGGCGGACGCCGGGGGCGCGCGGCACGGTCGGCCCCGGCTCGGTCGGCGAGCCCCTGGTCCGGGACGCCCTGGTCGCCGTCGACCTGCTGGAGCGCTGCCTGCGCCCGCTCTCCGCCCCCTGGTACGGGCCGGACGGCCTGGCCTCGGCGGACGTCTGCCATGCCGTCGACGGCGGCCTGGCCGTGCTCCCGGGCCTGCTGGCCAGGCACGAGCACGGCATACCGCTGATCATCACCGAGCACAGCCTGCACCTGCGGGAGCGGGCCCGCGGCTACCGCACGGCCCCGTACCGCTGGCCGGTGCGGGCGCTGCTGCTGGCCTTCTTCCGGCTGCTGGCCCGCGAGGGCTACCGCCAGGCCGGGCTGATCACCCCCGGCAGCGCCTACGACCGCCGCTGGCAGATCCACTGCGGCGCCGACCCGGCCGCCATCCGGGTCGTCTACGAGGGCACCGGCACCGCCGACAGACCGGCCGCGGGCGCCGAGCCGCCGGTGCCCACCCTGGCCTGGTCCGGCCCGATAGCGCCGTACGGCGGCCTGGGGACGATGCTGCGGGCCTTCGCCGAGCTGCGCCGACAGCTGCCGGAGGCGGTCCTGCGGATCCACGGCGAGATCCCGCCCGGGGCCGCCCGCTACGCCGAGGGCTGCCGCGAGCTGGCCCGGCTGGTCGCCCCGCAGCACCCCGGGGCCGTGGTGTTCGAGGACGCCTCGGCGCAGCCCGGGGCGGTCCACCGGCAGGCCGGGGTGCTGGTCTTCTCCGGCGCCAACGGCGCGCCGCCCAGGCAGCTGGCCGAGGCCATGCTCAGCGGGCGGCCGGTGGTCGCCACCGACGTCGGCGCAGCCAGGGAGGTCGTCGGACCGACCGGGCTGCTGGTCCCGGCGGAGGATCCGCGCGCCCTCGCGGCGGCCTGCGCGGCGCTGCTGGCGGATCCGGAGCGGCGCTCCCGGCTCGGCAACGCCGGCCGGCTGCGGGCCCAGGAGCTGTACGCGGTCGAGCCCGCCGCGACCGCCTTCCGCTCGCTGTACCTGGAGCTGGTGTCCGGCTGGCCCGGCCCCGCGGCGGTGCGGCCGGACACGGTCGCCGCAGCCCGGCAGCCCTTCGGCCGCCCCGCCGACTACTGGGTCGCGGCCGGAGCCGCTCCGGCCCGGGCGCGCGAGGCCGTGCCGGTGGAAGCGGGTGCCGGATGACCGCCGATCCGGTGCACGCCCTGCGCGAGCGCCACCTCGTCTGCTGCGAGGCGGCCGTGCACCCGCTGGAGATCGCCGCCGAGCTGGAGGCCGCCGGCATCGGCCCGGGCACGGCCGGGCGCTACCGGCACGCCGACGTCTTCTCGCTCGCCGAGGAGCTGTACGCCCGCGTTCCGCGCCGCCCGGCCGCACTGCGGCCGCCGCTGCCGGCCGACCCGTGGCGCCGCCGGGCCCTGCCGTCCGCCCTGACCGCCGTGCTCCACCTGCTGCCCGGCCTGGCGCTGTGGGCCGCCGGGCGCACCCTGTGGCCGGGCGCCGGGCCCGGCCCGGCGGCCGCCCTGGGCCTGGCCGCCGGGCTGTTCGCGGTCGCCGTCGCCGTCACCGCCGGGCGGGGGTGCTCGCTCCCGGCCCGGCTCGGCTACGCGCTCGGCCTGGCCGTGCTGCTCGCGTCGGCCACGGCCGCTCCCGGGGCCGATCCGGTCATGGCCGCCGCGCTGGCCTGCGGCACCGGCGCGGCCGAGTGGTGCGCCCGGTGGTTCCGCCACATCGGCTGGGGCCACCTGGACACCGCCCGCTCCCGGGCCGAGTTCGGCGAGCGGATGCGGCCGGTGCTGCCGGTCGCCGTCGGGCTGTACCTGAGCGCGCTGTCCGCGACCACCTTCGCCGCGCTGGCCCTGGCCCGCCGCCGGGCCGCAGGCGGCGGCGTGGCCGAGGCCGTCGCCGGAGCCGGCGGCACCGCCTGGGCCGCCCAGGGCTGCACCGGCCTGCTGCTGCTGCTCGTGCTGCTGCTCTGGCGCTGCGGTCGGCACCGGGACGCCCTGGCCGCGCTGCTGTGCTGCCTGTCCGCGGTGGGCGTGGCGGCCGCGCTGACCGACCGTCCGGGCGCAGCCGGGATACCCGGGCCGGCCCCGGCGCTGCTGTGGGGCTGCGGTGCCACCGCGGCGCTGCTGCTGCCGTACGCCTGGGCGGTCCTGCTGCGACCCGAGTCGCACCGGCCCGAATCGCACCGGTCCGAGTCACATCGGCCCGAATCGCACCGATCCGAGGACCGCGGCGTCTCCGAATTCCCGCTGGTTTCTGGAACATCGCGGACCCGCCCCGGGTCCGCCCAAGGAAGGACCACCTCATGAGGGTGCTGCTGCTGGGCGCCGATGGATTCATCGGCCGCCGCGTCGCCGACCGCCTCTTCGTCGACCCGGAGTTGCAGGTGACCGTGCTCGGTCGGCGGGACACCGCCGACATCCGGTTCGACCTCGCCTCGGGCAGTCCCGGCGCGCTCGCCCGCTTCCTGGACGCGGTCATGCCCCGGGTCGTGGTCAACTGCGCCGGGGCCACCTACGGCAGCCCCCGGGACCTGGTCCGGGCCAACACCCAGGCGGTGGCCACCGTCTGCGAGGCGATCCGCCGCAGCCACGACCCGGCTCGGCTGGTCCACGTCGGCTCGGCCGCCGAGTACGGCGCGGTGCCGATCGGCACGGCCACCCCGGAGACCGCCGACCCGCGCCCGCTCGGCCCCTACGGCGTGACCAAGCTGGCCGGGACGGAGCTGGCGCTCTCCTCCGGGCTGGACGCGGTGGTCCTGCGGATCTTCGACGTGGTCGGCCCCGGCGTCCCGGCAGGTTCGCTGTTCGGCCGGCTGTCGGAGGGGCTGCGCCGGGCGCTGGAGCGCGGCGAGCCGCAGGTGCGCGCCGCCGACCTGTCGGCGTTCCGGGACTTCGTGGACGTCCGGGACGTCGCCCGGGCGGTCCAGTCGGCGGCGGTCTCGGCCGCCACCGGGGTGATCAACATCGGCGGCGGCACCGGCGTGCGGCTGCGCGACGCGGCGCACCTGCTGGTCCGCGCCTCCGGCTTCGAGGGCCGGCTGCTGGAGGAGGCCCGCAGTCCGATCCCCGGCGCGGACGGCACCGACCGCCCCGGCGAGGTGCTGTGGCGGCAGGCCGACATCCGCACCGCCCGCGAGCGCCTGGGCTGGCGTCCCCGGGTGCCGCTGGAGGAGTCCCTGGCCGACATCTGGACCGAGACCGCCTGTCGGGTCTGACGCCCCCGGCGGGTCCGCCGCGTCTCAGCGGCCGTCTCGCACCTCGGACCCGGGGCGCTGGAATACCGGGCGGCGTGGCACTGTTGGCCGGAGAACCGTTCAGAAAACCGACCACCGGAGTCCCCCCGTGTCGCTGCCACCCCTGGTCGAGCCGGCCGCTGAGCTGAGTGTGGACGAGGTCCGCAGGTACTCCCGCCACCTGATCATCCCGGACGTCGGGATGGCCGGGCAGAAGCGGCTGAAGAACGCCAAGGTGCTGTGCGTGGGCGCCGGCGGCCTGGGCTCTCCCGCCCTGATGTACCTCGCCGCGGCCGGTGTCGGCACGCTCGGCATCGTCGAGTTCGACACCGTCGACGAGTCCAACCTCCAGCGCCAGATCATCCACGGCCAGTCCGACATCGGCCGCTCCAAGGCCGAGTCCGCCCGGGACTCGGTCAAGGAGATCAACCCCTATGTCACGGTGGTCCTGCACGAGGAGCGCCTGGACGTCGACAACGTCAAGGGGATCTTCGCCCAGTACGACCTGATCGTCGACGGCACCGACAACTTCGCCACCCGGTACCTGGTGAACGACGCCGCGGTGCTGCTCGGCAAGCCCTACGTGTGGGGCTCGATCTACCGCTTCGACGGCCAGGCCAGCGTCTTCTGGGCCGACCACGGCCCCTGCTACCGCTGCCTGTACCCGGAGGCCCCGCCGCCCGGCATGGTGCCCTCCTGCGCCGAGGGCGGCGTGCTCGGCGTGCTCTGCGCCTCCATCGGCTCGATCCAGGTCACCGAGGCCATCAAGCTGCTCACCGGCATCGGCGAGCCGCTGGTCGGCCGACTGATGATCTACGACGCCCTGGAGATGCAGTACCGCCAGGTCAAGGTCCGCAAGGACCCGGACTGCGCGCTGTGCGGCGCCAACCCGACCGTCACCGACCTGGTCGACTACGAGGCGTTCTGCGGCGTCGTCAGCGACGAGGCCCAGGCGGCGGCGGTGGGCTCGACCATCACGCCCAAGCAGCTGAAGCAGTGGCAGGACGACGAGGAGGACATCTTCCTGGTCGACGTCCGCGAGCCCGGCGAGTACGAGATCGTCAACATCCCGGGCGCGGTGCTCATCCCCAAGGGCGAGTTCCTGATGGGCGACGCCCTGGAGCGGATGCCGCAGGACAAGAAGATCGTGGTGCACTGCAAGTCCGGCGTCCGCTCGGCCGAGGTGCTGGCCGTGCTGCACTCGGCCGGCTTCTCCGACGCGGTGCACGTCGGCGGCGGCGTCATCGGCTGGGTCAACCAGATCGAGCCGCAGAAGCCGGTCTACTAAACCGACCGATCGGGCAGCAGCGGCGAGGGCGCGTCACCCGCGGGTGGCGCGCCCTCGTCCGTCCGCTCCCCGGGGCTCCCCGGGCTCACAGCGCCTTCTTGCGCTGGAGATAGGTGAACGAGACCCAGCCCGGCAGCACCGGGAACCAGAAGGTCAGCACCCGGAACAGCACCACGGCCGGGGTGGCCACCGCCAGCGGCAGCCCCGCGCCGGTGAGCAGACCGGTCAGCGCCAGCTCGATCGGGCCGATGCCGCCGGGCACCGGCACCGCCGAACCGGCCGCGTTCCCGGCCAGGTAGACCACGGCGACCGTGGCGAACGGCAGCGACCCGCCCAGCGCCCGGATGCTGGCGTCCAGGCAGGCCACGAAGGCCACCGAGACCAGCACGATCCCGCCGAAGCCGGTGGCCAGCTTGGACGGCGAACGCAGCAGGTCCAGCATTCGCGGCACCACCCCGAGGAACAGCGAGCGCACCTGCGCGGTCAGCCAGCGCCGCAGCGGCGGGATCGCCGCCGCCACCAGCACCAGTACGGCGGCCACCAGCAGCCCGGCGATGACCGTGCGCGAGGAGGGGATGTCGGAGCTGCTGCCGGTCCCGGCGACGAAGCCGAAGCCCAGCAGCAGCAGGATGTGCATGCCCAGGCCGACCAGCTGCGAGGCCCCGACGCTGGCCACGGCCTGCCCAGGCCGCACCCCGGCGCGCTGGAGGAAGCGCGCGTTCAGCGCCACCCCGCCGACGGCCGCCGGGGCCACCAGCTTCACGAAGGAGCCGGCCACCTGCGCCAGGAAGGTGCGCCAGAACGGCAGCTGCTCCGGGACGAAGCCGGCCAGGCTCATCGCCGCGCCCACGTAGCTGAGCACCGAGGCGGCCACCGCCAGCAGCACCCAGACCAGGTCGGCCCGGGACAGTGCGGTGACCGGGTTGTTGGCGGCGATCTGGGTCAGCAGCAGGTAGCCGGCGAAGGCCCCGGCGATGACGGTGACCAGGGTCCGGGGCTTGAGCCGTTGCAGGTTGGCCGGGGCCACCACGGCCTGCGGGACGATCTCCAGGATCTGCTCGCGGATCTGCGACAGCAGGTCCTGCGCGACCGGCGGCTCCAGCAGCGCGTCCTCGACCCGGACGCCGGACTTGAGCTGCTCGGCGTGGAGCGCGTCCGCCTCGGCCTTGCGGGCCCGGTTGTACTGCTTGAGCGACTGCCGGGTGGAGCGGTTCAGCCCGACCGGTTGCAGCAGCGGCAGCGCGCTGGCGGTCCGGTCGGCGCCGAGCGCGGCGTTGGCGGAGGCCACGGCGCGCTCCGGGCCGACCCGCAGCGCCAGGGTGGTGAGCAGCTGCGCGATGTCCATCCGCAGCGTCAGGTCGCCGGAGGCGATGTCCCCGCCGGCCAGGTTGACCAGGCAGCTCCGGTTGTCGGCGGTGACCAGGATGGACTCGCCGGTCAGCCGCCGGTGGGCGATCCGCCGGTCGTGCAGGGCCCGGACCGAGCCCCAGACGTCGGCGAGGACCTCGTCGGTGAGGTCGGTGGTGTCCACGCTGTCGAGGGAGCGCCCCTCGATCCGCTCGTAGACCAGGATGACCGCGTCCGGGCCCAGCTCCGAGGTGGCCAGCAGGTGCGGCGAGTGCGCCCCGGCGGCGTTCACCGCGTAGGCGATCAGCGCCTCCTGCTCCAGGGCCTGGCGCAGCGACTGCGGGCTGGAGCGGACGGCGACGGTGCGCAGCTGGAGCCGGCGCCACATCCGGTAGAAGAAGCCGGACGCCTGCTGCTCGCGGTCGATGACGTGGACGTCGAGCGGGGAGCCGCCCTCCTGGATGATCAGGTAGCGCCGGGTGCCCTCCGGGCCGTCCGGCGAGCGGTGGGCGCTGACCGGCGCGAAGCCGACCTTGCGCAGCCCCGTGAGCAGGTGCTCGCCGGTGGGGCGGACGTTGGGGGTGCCCACCGCGTAGAGCGTGCCGTAGGCGACGGTGAGGCCCAGCAGGATGGTTACCGCGATGGACAGCGGCGTGGTGTGGCCGCTGATCAGTTCGGAGATGGAGTCGAGCAGGACGACGCCCCACAGCGCGACCCGCCATCGTGGTCGGCTGGCCATGCCCACGGCCGTCATGTAGGCGATGACCGGGGTGAGGTAGCTCTGCACCGGATCGGTCAGGGTGTCGCCCGGCAGCCGCTGGGTCAGCGCGTAGGTGATCACCAGCGGCGCGCCCTTGACCACCCACAGGTCGGCGGCGAGCGAGACGCCGTGGGCCAGCACCGCCGCCAGCACGCCGTCGGCGACCCGCAGCCCGTCCCGTTTGATCAGGCGTTCCACGGCGAAGGCCAGCGGCACGATGAGCACGGCCGCGGTGGAGACGAACCCCATGATGGTGCTCAGGAAGCTGGGGACCTTGGTCGCGCCGGAGGCGATGTCGGTCTGCAGGCCCTTGGTGGAGTGCTGGGCGATGCTGGCGAGCACCAGCACGGCCGCGATGCCGACGATGCCGAGCAGCACCCGGATCAGGTCGGCCGGGCGGTGCACCCGGGCGGCCAGCAGCGGCTCGTCCACGGAGACGTGCGCGCTGGTGCGGGTCTCGGGCGGGAGCGGGGTGCGCGGGTGCTTGACCAGGTCGACGCGGGGTTCGGGGGGGATCAGCGGCTCGGCGCCACCGCTTGGCACGGCCTCGGACACGCCCGCCGCCTGGTCGGCGTTCGCGTTCGATCCGGTCATCGTGGTGTTTGCCTTCTGGTCGCCTGGTGTCGCCCCCTCAAGGGTGGCATGGGCTGGGGAGGAGCGTCGTTACCAGGTGGGCACCGCGCCGACCCTCGGCGGATGCTACATTCCCCCGCCCGGGTGGGCGAGGAGGTTCCGTGACCGGACCACCCGGTCGTGTCAGTGGGATGGGACACAATGCCGAGGGTGAGCGCTGACGAGATCCCGGGTTCGCTGCCGCCCTTCGCCGAGCTGGTGCTGGAACTGACGGAGCGCATCCCCGCGGGGCGGGTGATGACCTACGGCGACGTGGCCGAGTACCTGGCGGGGGAGGAGGGCGAGGCGGTTCCCCCGGGGAAGGGGGCCGGGCGACGGGTGGGCGGCCCGCGCCAGGTGGGGCGGGTGATGGCGCTGTACGGCGGCTCGGTGCCCTGGTGGCGGGTGGTGCGCGCGGACGGCGCGCTGCTGCCCGGACACGAGCTGCGTGCGCTGGAGCAGTACCGGGCGGAGGGCACTCCGCTGCGCACGGTGCGCGGCCGGGGGCCCGCGCGCTCCTCGGCCGCGGCCGAGGACCTGCCCCGGGTGGACCTGGCCCGGGCCCGCTGGGACGGCCGCTGACGGCCCGCCCCGGCGGGGTCCGGCGCGCTCCGGGAGGGGCCGCCGGGATTCACGTGAACCGGGGACAGCGACGGGGTTGACGGGGGAGGATCGTAGGCTCGCGGCAGACGGTGTCGTGTGTGCCGTCGTCCGTGCCTGCCCGATGTACTTCCCCTGGACCGTGCCCATGACCTCGCAGCCCGCCGCCCCCGGCGTACGCGGCAGCGCGTACCGCCTGGTGCGCGACCCGCTCGCGGCCCCCGCCCCGCCCGTCCTCGACGCCTACCAGCAGGCCGTCGTGGACCACCGGGGCGGGCCGCTGCTGGTGCTCGCCGGCCCGGGCACGGGCAAGACCACCACCCTGGTGGAGGCGGTGACGGCGCGGATCGCCGAGGGCGTCCCGGCCGAGCAGATCCTGGTGCTGACCTTCAGCCGCAAGGCCGCGGTGGAGCTGCGGGACCGGATGACCGCCCGGGCCGCCCACCCCGCCTCCGCCGCAGCGGCCCCCGCCGGAGGGGAGCGCGCCGGAGCGGCTGCGGGCCCGGGCGGCGTGCCGCAGGCCACCACCTTCCACTCCTTCTGCTACGCCCTGGTCCGGGCCCACCAGGACGCCGACCTGTTCGCCGACCCGGTCCGGCTGCTCTCCGGCCCCGAGCAGGACGTGCTGGTCCGCGAGCTGCTCGCGGGCGGCGCCGAGGACGCCCGGGCCGGGCGCGGCATCCGCTGGCCGGACGAGCTGCGGGCCTGCCTGACCACCCGCGGCTTCGCCGACGAGGTGCGCGCGGTGCTGGCCCGCGCCCGCGAGCTGGGCCTGGGCGAGGACGAGCTGCGGCGCTTCGCCGCCCGGGTCGGCCGCCCGGACTGGGGCGCCGCCGCCGAGTTCCTGGCCGAGTACCTGGACGTGCTCGACGCCCAGGGCGTGCTGGACTACTCGGAGCTGGTGCACCGGGCGGTGCTGCTGGCCGAGCGGCCCGAGGTCAGCGCGCAGCTGCGGCGCCGGTACCGGGTGGTCTTCGTCGACGAGTACCAGGACACCGACCCGGCGCAGGTCCGGCTGCTGCGGGCGCTGGCCGGGGACGGCCGGGAGCTGGTCGCCATGGGCGATCCGGACCAGTCCATCTACGCGTTCCGGGGCGCCGACATCAACGGCATCCTCGGCTTCCCGCAGGACTTCCCGCGGCCGGACGGCACGCCCGCGCCGGTGAAGGTGCTGCGGGTGTCCCGCCGGGCCGGCTCGCTGCTGCTGGCGGCCTCCCGCGCGGTCACCCGGCGGATGCCCATGGGCCGGCTCCCGGCCGCCGCCCTGGCACAGCACCGGCAGCTGGTCCCGTCCCGGGAGTCCGGCCGGGCCGAGGTCTACACCTACCCGACGCCCGGCTCCGAGGTGGACAACATCGCCGACCTGCTGCGCCGCGCGCACCTGGAGGAGGGCGTGCCCTGGGGCGAGATGGCGGTGCTGGTCCGGGCCGGGGCCCGGTCCATCCCCGGGTTCCGCCGGGCGCTGGGCGCGGCCGGGGTGCCGCTGGAGGTGGACGGCGACGACCTGCCGCTGCACGCCGAGCCCGCCGTCGCCCCGCTGCTCACCGCGTTGCGGGTGTGCGCGCACGGCGCCGCGTACGACCGGCGCCGCTCGGCGGCCGAGGACGGCCCCGGGGCCGAGGACCCGCTGACCGCCGAGCTGGCCCTGCAACTGCTCACCGGGCCGCTCGGCGGCCTGGACGGGGCCGATCTGCGTCGGCTGGGCCGGGAGCTGCGCGAGGACGAGCGGACCGCCCTGCGCACCCTCCCGCCGGAGCGGCAGCGCCCGGTGCGGCCCGCCGACCAGCTGCTGCGCGAGGCCCTGGCCGAGCCGGAGCGGCTGGTCACCCTGGACGGCCCGGCGGCCCGCCGGGCGCACCACCTCGGGCAGCTGCTGCGCAAGGTCAGGGAGTCGCTGGCGGGCGAGGCGTCCGCCGAGGAGGCGCTGTGGGCGCTGTGGGACGGCTCGGAGCGGTGGCGGCTGCGGTTGGAGTCGGCGGCGCTGCGCCCGGGCACCGCCGGACGCAACGCCGACCGGGATCTGGACGCGGTCTGCGCGCTGTTCGAGACCGCCGCCCGCTCCGGCGAGCGGCTGCGCGGGCCCCGGGACGCCCTGAACTTCCTGGCCGAGCTGGAGCAGCAGGACATCGCCGCGGACACCCTCTCCGGCCGGACCGTGCGCCCGGACGCGGTGCGGCTGCTGACCGCGCACCGCTCCAAGGGCCTGGAGTGGCGGCTGGTGGTGGTCGCCGGGGTGCAGGAGGGCCTGTGGCCCGACCTGCGGCGGCGCGGTTCGCTGCTGGAGGCCGACCGGATCGGCCGGGACGGCCTGGCCGAGCCGCTCAGCCCGGGCGCGCTGCTGGCCGAGGAGCGGCGGTTGTTCTACGTGGCCGTCACCCGCGCCCGGGAGCGGCTGATCGTCACCGCGGTGAAGGCCCCGGCGGACGACGGCGACGAGCCCTCGCGCTTCCTGCGCGAGCTGTACCAGGAGCGTCCGGACGGCACCCGGGTGCCGGACGTCCGGGTCGAGGACGTCACGCACCGCCCGCGCCGGCCGCTGGCGGTGGCCGCGCTCGTGGCCGAGCTGCGGGCGGTCAGCGTCGACCCCCAGGCCGGGCCGGGGCTGCGGGAGGCGGCGGCGGAGCGGCTGACCCGGCTGGCCGCGCTCACCGACGAGGACGGCCTGCCGCTGGTGCCCGCCGCGCATCCGCAGCGCTGGTGGGGGATGGCGGACGCGACCGAGAACAGCGTCCCGGTCCGCGACCCGGCCGGGCCGCTGCAGCTGTCCGGCAGCGCCCTGGAGCAGCTGGACTCCTGCGCGCTGCAGTGGTTCCTGGGCCGGGAGGTGTGGGCGCAGAGCCCCTCCAGCGGGGCGCAGGGCTTCGGCAACGTGGTGCACGTGCTCGCGGACGAGGTCGGCTCCGGCCGCACCCCGGCCGATCTGGGCGTGCTGATGGAGCGGCTGGACACGGTCTGGGACGCGCTGGCCTTCGACGCGCCGTGGAAGTCCGAGCAGGAGAAGGGCGAGGCCAGGGCCGCGCTGGAGCGCTTCCTGCGGTGGCACGCCCATGAGCGGGGCCGCACCCCGGCCGCCACCGAGCACCCGTTCGAGGTGGAGCTGAAGGTCGGCGACCACGCGGTGCGGATCCGCGGCAGCATGGACCGGGTCGAGCGGGACGGGGCCACCGGCGCGGCCTATGTGGTGGACTTCAAGACCGGCAAGCGGGTGGTCTCCTCCGCGGAGCTGGCGGCCCATCCGCAGCTGGGCGTCTACCAGCTGGCGGTGCGCGCGGGCGCGGTCGACGGCCTGGACGCCTTCGCCGGGGAGCGCCCGGAGCCCGGCGGCGCGGAGCTGGTGCAGCTGCGCCAGCCCGCGGGCCGGGAGCGCGAGGACGAGCCGAAGGTCCAGCCGCAGCCGGCGCTGGGCGAGGACCCGGGCTGGATCGAGGGGCTGCTGGCCGAGGCCGCCGACCGGGTGGTGAACGAGCGCTTCGTGCCGACCGTCGGCCCGGCCTGCGACCACTGCTCGTTCCGGCGCAGCTGCTCCGGGCAGCCGGAGGGCCGCCAGGTCGTCGAGTAGCCCTGCCCCGGAAGGGGGCCGGGCGGGAGCGGTGGCGCGGGTTGTCGGTGGCAGCCGCTAGCGTTTCCGGGGTGCACCCAGCCATCAGCAGCCCCGAGCAGCTCAAGCAGCTCCTGGGCATCCCCTTCACCGCGGAGCAGACGCGCGCGATCACCGCGCCGCTCGCCCCCGCGGTGATCGTCGCGGGCGCGGGCTCGGGCAAGACCACGGTGATGGCGGCCCGCGTGGTCTGGCTGGTCGGCACCGGGCAGGTCCGCCCGGAGCAGGTGCTGGGGCTGACCTTCACCAACAAGGCCGCCGGCGAGCTGGCCGAACGCGTCCGCAAGGCCCTGGTGCAGGCCGGGGTGGTGGAGACCGACCCGGTCGCCGACGACGACGTCCTGGGCGAGCCGGAGATCTCCACCTACCACGCCTTCGCCGGGCGGCTGCTGAAGGACCACGGGCTGCGGATCGGGCTGGAGCCGGATGTCCGGCTGCTCGCCGACGCCACCCGCTACCAGCTCGCCGCCCGCGTCCTGCGCCAGGCCCCCGGCCCCTACCCGGCGCTGACCGGCGCCTTCTCCACGCTGATCGACAGCCTGCTGACGCTGGACGGCGAGCTCGCCGAGCACCTGGTCGCCCCCGAGCGCCTGCGGGCGTACGACAGCGGGCTGCTGGCCGCGCTCGACGGCGTCCGGCTGGGCAACGAGGACCTGCGCAAGGTCCCCCGGGCCGCCGCCGCCCGGCTGGAGCTGGCCGACCTGGTCCAGCGCTACCGGGCCCGCAAGCAGGACGCCGGGCTGATGGACTTCGGCGACCAGATAGCCGCCTGCGCCCGGCTGGCCCAGGACCACCCCGAGGTCGGCCGACTGCTGCGCGAGCAGTTCCGGGTGGTGCTGCTGGACGAGTACCAGGACACCTCCGTCGCCCAGCGGCTGCTGCTCGCAGGCCTCTTCGGCGCGGGCTCGGGCCACCCGGTCACCGCCGTCGGCGACCCCTGCCAGGCCATCTACGGCTGGCGCGGGGCCTCCGTCGCCAACCTGGACGACTTCCCTGAGCACTTCCCCCGGGCCGGCGGCGGCCCGGCCGACCGCTACTCGCTCTCCGAGAACCGCCGCAGCGGCGGACGGCTGCTGGAGTTCGCCAACGAGCTGGCCGCGCCGCTGCGCGAACTGCACCGGGGCGTGGCGGCGCTGCGCCCGGCGCCCGGCGCGGAGCGCGACGGCTTCGTCCGCTGCGCCCTGCTGGACAGCCACGACCAGGAGGTGGCCTGGCTGGCCGACTCCATCGCGCACCTGGTCCGCACCGGCACCCGGCCGGGCCGGATCGCGGTGCTGTGCCGGGCCGGGCGGGACCTCTTCCCCGACATGCACGCCGCCCTGGTCGCCCGGGACGTCCCGGTGGAGGTGGTCGGCCTGTCCGGGCTGCTGAACCTGCCGGAGGTGGCGGACCTGGTCGCCACCTGCGAGGTGCTGCAGGATCCGACGGCCAATGCGGCGCTGGTGCGGCTGTTGGTCGGCCCGCGCTGGCGGATCGGCCCCCGGGATCTGGCGCTGCTCGGCCGCCGAGCCCGCGACCTGGTCCGGACCGGCGGGGCTGACGCGCCCGGCCCCGACCGGCTGGCCGAGGCCGTGGCCGGGACCGACCCGACCGAGGTGGTCTCGCTGGCCGACGCCCTGGAGACCTTCCTGCACCCGCAGGACCGGGAGCGGGAGCTGCCGGTCTCGGACGAGGCGCGCTCCCGCTTCGCCCGGCTGGCGGCGGAGATACGCGACCTGCGCCGGGCGCTGGCCGAGCCGCTGATGGACGTGCTGCACCGGGTGTTGGCCGTCACCGGCCTGGAGGTGGAGCTGGCGGCCTCGCCGCACGCCCTGGCCGCCCGCCGCAGGGAGACCCTGAACGCCTTCCTGGACGTCGCGGCGGGCTTCGCCGACCTCGACGGCGACCCGTCGCTGGCCGCCTTCCTGGGCTTCCTGCGGGCCGCGCAGGAGTTCGACCGGGGGCTGGACAACACCCTGCCCGGCGGCGACGACACGGTGAAGGTGCTCACCGTGCACAAGTCCAAGGGCCTGGAGTGGGACGTCGTGGCCGTGCCCGGGCTGGTCAAGGGGGGCTTCCCGGGCGAGAAGGGGCGCGAGCGGTGGACCGGCCGCCCGGAGGCGCTGCCGCACGACCTGCGCGGCGACGCGGCGACCCTGCCGCCCACCCCGGCCTGGACCGGCCCGGGCATGAGGGCGTTCACCGCGCAGATGAAGGAGCACGCCGCCACCGAGGAGCTGCGGCTCGGCTACGTCGCCTTCACCCGCCCGCGCGACCTGCTGCTGGCCTCCGGGCACTGGTGGGGCCCGTCGCAGAAGCGGCCCCGGGGCCCGTCGCCGTTCCTGGAGCAGTTGCGGGAGTACTGCGAGAGCGGGGTCGGCGGCGAGATCGAGGTGTGGGCCGAGCCGCCGGGCGAGGGCGCGGAGAACCCGTCGCTGGCGCGCACCGCCGACCACCCCTGGCCGCTGCCGCTGGACCGGGACGCCCAGGCCGCCCGCCGGGCCGCGGGGCTGCGGGTGCTGGCCGGGCTGCGCGGCGAGGCCCCGGCCGAGCCCGGCGCCGACCCGGACGCCGGGCTCGTCCCCGAGGAGCAGCGCCTGGTGGCCTCCTGGGACCGCGATCTGGAGGCCCTCTCCGGCGAGCTGCTGCGGGCCCGGGCCAGCCGCCGGGACGTCCCGCTGCCGGCCGCGCTCTCCGCCTCGCAGCTGCTGCGGCTGGCGGAGGACCCGGACGGCTTCGCCCGGGAGCTGGCCCGGCCGATGCCGCGCCCGCCGCAGCCCGCGGCCCGGCGCGGCACCCGCTTCCACGCCTGGGTGGAGTCCCGGTTCGAGCCGCTGATGCTGCTGGGCGAGGACGCCCTGCCGGGCGCGGAGGACGAGTGGATCGAGGACGAACGCGATCTGGCCCGGCTCAAGGAGGCCTTCCTGCGCACGCCCTATGCCGCGCTCACACCCCACCGGGTGGAGGAGCCGTTCCAGCTGCTGCTGGCCGGGCGGGTGGTGCGGGGCCGGATCGACGCGGTCTACCGGACCGGCCCGGACGCCTACGAGGTGGTGGACTGGAAGACCAACCGGCAGCAGACCGCCGATCCGCTGCAGCTGGCGGTGTACCGGCTGGCCTGGGCGGAGCTGCGGGGCGTCCCGCCGGAGCAGGTGTCCGCGGCGTTCCTGTATGTGCGTACCGGAAGCGTCGTCCGCCCGGAGCGGCTGCCGGGGCGGGAGGAGCTGGAACAGCTGCTCGTACCCATTACTCCGAACGGGCGGCCTATAGATGGGGGTGCCACGGGAATTTCGTGAAAGGACTGTGCATCATGTCCTTTTCGTGCCTAATGTTATTGGCATCAACCAGTCAACCCCTGTCCAATTTTGAACGACAAGTAGTCAGCCCGCCTTCCTTCCTATCGCCGTAGCACAGCGCCCGCAGGAGAAACGACGTTGAGTCCCACCGGAAGGCTTCGCCGCAGCATCCCCTGGCACCGCGCGATATTGGTGCTTCCGTTCATAGGGATCGCCTTCGTACTGGCGCTCGACGCCGCCAGCCGCAGCCCCCGGGTGACCTTCGAGCCCGCTCTCACCGTCGGGCCCGCCCTGGCCGCCGTCGTCTCCCACCGGACCTGGTACCCGGTGCTGGTCGGCGGAATCACCGTGGGCGTGGCCTTCGGCCTGTCCGTGCACGACGGGACGATGACCCAGTCGGTGCACGGCGCGAGCGTGGTCGCCATCATCCTGATCGCCGCCATCGGCTCGGCCAGCGTGCTGCTGCGCAACCGGCAGGAGCAGGAGCTGGCCGACGCCCGGCTGGTCTCCGAGGTGGCCCAGCGGGTGCTGCTGCGCTCCATCCCGGACCGGATCGGCCCGGTGCGCGCGGCGGTGCACTACGCCGCGGCCGCCGCCCACGCCAGCATCGGCGGCGACCTGTACGAGGTGGTGCAGACCCGCTACGGCGTGCGCGCGGTGATCGGCGACGTCCGGGGCAAGGGGCTGGGCGCGGTGGAGACGGCGGCGGCGGTGCTCGGGGCGTTCCGCGAGGCCGCGCACCAGGAGCCGGAGCTGGACCGGGTCGCCTCCTGGCTGGCGGACAGCCTGGACCGGTCCCTGCACGAGAGCGACCACGACGGCGTCGACGAGGAGTTCGTCACCCTGGTGCTGGTGGGGGTGCGCCCGGACGGCGTGGCCGAGATCGTCAACTGCGGCCACCCCGGCCCGCTGCTGCTGCGCGGCGAGGAGCCGTCGATGCTGCTGGAGTCCGAGGTGCGGGTGCCGCCGCTGGGCGTGCTGGAGCCCGCCCAGGTCTGCCCGCCGGTGCTGCGCTTCCCCTTCGTGGACGGCGACCGGCTGCTGCTCTACACCGACGGCGTGATCGAGGCCCGGGACAGCTGGGGCGTCTTCTACCCGCTGGCCGAGCGGCTGCCGGACTGCGCGGTCGCCGACAACCCGGCCGACGTGCTGGAACGGCTGCACGAGGACGTCCGCCGGCACGTCGGCCGCCAGCTCGGCGACGACGCGGCGATGCTGCTGCTCCAGTACGAGCCGCCGGCCCAGCCGTGGCCGGTGGCGCCGGAGGCGGCGACCGCCTACGTGGCGCTGCACAAGGTCGGCCGCCCCCGGGGCGGGGCCAGCGAGGAAGTGCGCTAACGCGCGGTCGCGGGCCGGTCGCGGGTCAGACTTCCAGCACCACCAGCAGCGGCCGGTGGTCGGAGACGCCGACGGCCGGGGTGCTGGTGGCCCGTACGGCGCTGCGCGGGACGCCCACGGAGAGTACGTGGTCGAACTGGACCGTCGGCCGGTGCGCCGGATAGGTGGGGGTGCGGGCCAGGTCCCGCCAGCCGCGCAGCACCGCGCGCTGGGACAGCGTCCGCCGCGCCCGGCGCGCCTCCCGCCCCTCGCGCCACTGCCCGTCCCGCCACTGCGCATCGCGCCAGCGGCCGTCGCGCCACTGCCCCTCGCGCCAGCGGCCGGGGCGGGGGTGCGCCGAGCGGCGGCCGAGGCCGTCCACCATGGCCGCGCCGCCGAGCACGGTCCGGGGCACCGCGCCGACCAGGTTGAAGTCCCCGAGCAGCAGGTAGGGCGCGGGCAGGTCGGAGATCCACCGGCGGATGCCGGCCAGCTGGCCCATGTTCCAGCCGGGGACGAACGACAGGTGCGCCGCCACCACCGTGAACGGCCCGGCCGGGCCCTCGAGCACGGCCGCGACCGCCGCCCTCGGCTCGTCCGGCACGGGGGTCAGCCCGCGCCGCCCGGCGACCCGCAGCGGCAGTCCGAACGGCGCCGGGGCGAACCGCCGCGCCCGCCACTGGCGTACCGGCAGCCGGGTCAGCAGCGCGGTGCCGTACGAGGGCAGCTCCGCGCCGACGCCGATCTCCTCCGGCCCGTACACCCGCAGCCCGGGGACGCCCGGCTCGGGGATCCAGCCGGCGACCGGCGCGGGGCGGCCGTGCAGGGCGGCGGCGAAGCGCCAGTCGGCCGCGCCCATGGCCTTGGCGGCGACGGCGGCCTGGTCCACCAGGCCGGAGCGGGGCTGGTGGCGGTCCACCTCCTGCATCGCCAGGACGTCGGCGTCCAGGGCGGCCACGGCCTCGGCCAGGGGCCCGCCGGGATCGGTGGATCCGGGGAGGGCGAGGGGTCTGCCGTCGGGGCCGAGGGACTGGCCGTGCAGCAGGTTGAAGGTGGCGATGCGCAGCTGGCTCACGTGCCGAAGATAGTGCGTTCCGGGGTCGGCCCGGTGTCGCTCCGGCGGCGCCCTGCGGTCGTGCGGCGGTCCCGCGCAGGTCGCCGGTCGGCCGTTCGGGGACCTGTGGCGGGTTGAATGCCCCCTGCATACCGGGTATACATACTCGGTATGTCGATCCGTCACGGGCTGCTCGCGCTGCTCGAACAAGGCCCCCGCTACGGCTACCAGCTCCGCACCGAGTTCGAAGCACGTACCGGCGCCACCTGGCCGCTCAACGTCGGCCAGGTCTACACCACCCTCGGCCGGCTGGAACGGGACGGCCTGGTCCGCCCCGACGGCGAGGACTCCGAGGGCCACGTCTTCTACGCCATCACCGATCACGGACGCGAGGAACTGCGCAGCTGGTTCGGCAGCCCGGTACGCCGCGACAACCCGCCGCGCGACGAGCTGGCGATCAAGCTCGCCATGGCCGTCACCGTGGTCGGGGTGGATGTCGCCGCGGTGATCCAGCGCCAGCGCGTCCACACCGTCCGCGCGCTCCAGGACTACACCCGGCTCAAGGCCCGGGCACTCGCCGCCACCGAGGCCGCGCCCGCCGAGGCCCCCGCCGGAGCCGGGCCGGACGACGCCGCCGCCGCCGGCCAGGACCTGGCCTGGCTGCTGGTCCTGGACCAGCTGATCTTCCAGGCCGAGGCCGAGGTCCGCTGGCTGGACCACTGCGAGACCCGGCTGGTCCGCCACGCCGAGCGGCTGGCCGCCCGCCGGCCCGCCGCCGCACGACCCGAGACACCTGCCGTACCCGCACGAGAGGGAGCCGAGAGCCGATGAGCACACAGGGGTGGGACAACACAGACCGGGGGGACGCCCCCCGGACGCCCGACGGGGCAGTGCTGCGGCTGCGCGGCGTCTCCCGCGTCCACGGCCACGGCGCCGCCGAGGTGCACGCGCTGCGCGAGGTCGACCTCGCGGTGCTGCCCGGCGAGTTCGTCGCCGTGATGGGGCCCAGCGGCTCGGGCAAGTCCACGCTGCTCACCCTCGCGGGCGGCCTCGACAGCGCCACCGGCGGCGAGATCCTGGTGGAGGGCCAGGAGCTGGGGGCGCTCTCCCGCAAGGCCCTGGCCGCCGTCCGCCGCCGCTCCATCGGCTACGTCTTCCAGGACTTCAACCTGATACCCGCGCTGACCGCGGCCGAGAACGTCTCGCTGCCCCGCGAGCTGGACGGCCTCTCCGGGCGCAAGGCCCGCACCGAGGCCCTGGCCGCGCTGCGCGAGATCGGCATCGCCGACCTCGCCGACCGCTTCCCCGACGAGATGTCCGGCGGCCAGCAGCAGCGCGTGGCCATCGCCCGCGCCCTGATCGGCGACCGCCGCCTGGTCCTCGCCGACGAGCCCACCGGCGCCCTGGACTCCACCACCGGCGAGGCCGTGCTGGCCGTGCTGCGCGCCCGCTGCGACGCCGGCGCCGCGGCCGTCATGGTCACCCACGAGGCCCGGCACGCCGCCTGGGCCGACCGCGTCGTCTTCCTGCGCGACGGCCGGCTGGTCGACGAGTCCGCGCCGCTCGCCGCCGAGGCGCTGCTCAGCGGCTCCGCGCCGAACTCGTCCCACGGGACGGGGACGCTGTGAAGCTCGCCGCCTGGCGGGTCGCGCTCCGGGTCGCCCGGCGCGACGCCCTGCGCGCCAAGGGGCGCAGCGCCCTGGTCATCGCCATGATCGCCATCCCGATCGTGGGCGTCTCCGCCGCCGACGTCACCTACCGCAGCTCGCAGCTGACGGTGCAGCAGAAGATCACCCGCGCCATGGGCACGGCCGAGGCCCTGATCACCCCGACCCAGCTCGGTTGGCGGCTGGAGCAGACCCCGGACCCGGGCAACGGCCAGACCGACGTCCCCTCCGAGGACGGCTCCAAGCCGCACCCGACCGCGCAGGAGCAGGCCAGGGCCGCCGAGCCGGTCTCCCGGCTGCTGGCCCAGGCGCTGCCGGCCGGCGCCCGCCTGCTGCCGATCAGCAACGGGACACTGCTGTCCACCAGCACCGCCACCGGCGTGCTGCAGGTCCAGGCCCAGGGATTCGACTCGTCCGACCCGCTCTCCCACGGCATGGTCGTGCTCGACCGGGGCAGCTGGCCCACCGGCCACGACCAGGTCGCGGCCAGCACCGCCTTCCTCGAGCAGTCCGGCCTGAGCGTCGGGCAGACCACCACCCCGGTCGGCACCCACCTGCCGCTGACCATCACCGCCGCCGTGGAGTTCCCGGACGCGCTGAACCAGCCCCAGCTGGTGCTGCGCCCGGACGACCTGACCGACGCGGTCGCCGCGCAGAGCGCCGGAACCGGGGCGAGCACCGGCTCGGACGACTCCTCCGCGGCCTCCACGGCGGGCTCCTGGCTGGTCGCGCTGCCCGACCACACCCCCTTCACCTGGGCCGACGTGCTCAAGGCCGACGCGTACGGCTTCAGCGTGACCTCACGGGCGGTCCTGCTGGACCCGCCGCCGCACAGCGCCGTGCCGATCTACCAGGACCCGGAGTACCAGTCCGATTCCGGCGGCGGCGACGCCCGCACGGTGACCCTGCTGTCCACCGTCGTCGGCATGGCGCTGCTGGAGATCGTGCTGCTCGCCGGACCGGCCTTCGCCGTCGGCGCCCGCCGCTCCCGCCGCCAGCTCGGCCTGATCGCCGCCGGCGGCGGCAACCGCTCGCAGATCCGCGCGGTCGTCCTCGGCGGCGGCGTCGTCCTCGGCACGACCGGGGCGGCCGTCGGCATCGTCGTGGGCGCGCTCGCGGTCGCGCTGGGCCGCGGCAGGCTGGAGCAGTACGCCGGCCAGCGCTTCGGCAGCTTCGCGCTGAACCCCACCGACCTGCTCGGCATCGTGCTGGTGGGCCTGGTCACCGGGCTGCTGGCGGCCGTCGTCCCCGCCGTCCAGGCCGCCCGGCAGGACGTGGTCGCGTCGCTGACCGGCCGCGGCACCATCAAGTCCCCGCCGCGATGGCTCACCGGGCTCGGCGTGCTCGGCATCGCCGGGGGCACCGCGGTCGCGCTGCTCGGCGTCGGCACCGGCCAGGGCAGCAGCTCCATCCTCGGCGGCTCGGTCGTCGCCGAACTCGGCGTGGTCGCCTGCACCCCGTTCCTGGTCGGGCTGTTCGGCAGGCTCAGCGGACGGCTGCCGCTCGGCCCCCGGCTGGCCCTGCGCGACTCCACCCGCAACCGCAGCCGCACCGCGCCCGCCGTGGCCGCGGTGATGGCCGCCGTCGCCGGAGCGGTCGCGGTCAGCGTCTACCAGTCCAGCAGCGAGGCCGAGTCCCGTGCCGCCTACCAGGCCTCCGGCCCGATGGGCTCGGTCGCGCTGCAACTGCAGTCGGGCGACAGCCCGGCCCGGGTCGCGGCCGAGGTCGCCGCCGTGCAGAGCACCATCGCCGACCTCGGCCCGCGCGGGGACCTCTACAAGCTGGTCTTCCGCAACGACTGCGACACCACCAGCGAGGGCCCCTGCGGCAACGTCGCGCTCCAGCCCCCGGCCGCCGCCCACTGCCCGCCCGGCGCGGGCGGCTGGGGCGCGCCGGACGCGGAGCTGCCGAGCACCTGCACGCACGCCCTCTGGGGCAACGAGTCCTTCGCCGGGCAGAGCGTCGTGGTCGGCAGCGCGGCCGCCCTGCCCGACCTGCTGGGCATCCACGACCAGGCCGCCGCCCAGGCGCTGGCCGACGGCACGGTCCTGGTCACCGACCCCGAGTACGTCACCGACGGCCACATCACGCTGGAGCTGCAGAAGGTCTCCGACGCGGCCAACTCCGACTCCAAGGCCACCACCACCACCGTCCAACTGCCCGCCGAGGTGGTCACCGGCAAGCCCGCCGCCGTGACCGCGCTGCTCTCGCCCTCCGCCGCCGCCAGTGCCGGGCTGCGGACCGCCGCCCTCGGCTCGGTCTGGGCCCCGCCGCAGGTGATGAGCAGCGCCGACCAGCAGCGGCTGAACGCCGCCCTGGGCAAGGTCGCTCCCAGCTACTCGCTGTCGGTCGAGCGCGGCTACCAGAGCAACAGCAGCGCCATCGCCATCGGGCTGGCCATCGCCGCCTCGGTGGTCGCCATCGGCGCCGCCGCCATCGCCACCGGGCTGGCCGCCGCCGACTCGCAGGCCGACCTGGCCACCCTGGCCGCGGTCGGAGCCGCCCCCCGGATCCGGCGGGTGCTCTCCGGGTTCCAGTGCGCGGTGATCGCGGCCATGGGCGCGCTGCTCGGCTCGGCGGCCGGGCTCGTCCCGGCGTGGGCGCTCTGGCACTACGAGAACAGCCCCGGTCAGGGGGCCGACCCGACCGGTCCGGTGTCCGCGCCGCTGGTGATGCCGTGGACGACGCTGGCGGCGATCGTCGTCGGGCTGCCGCTGCTGGCCTGGCTGCTGGCGGCCGGATGCACCCGCTCCCGGATGGTGCTGAGCCGCCGCACCGCCTGACCCGCGCCGCCCGACCCGCGCCCCGGCCCCGTGCCGTGCCCGCGCCCCGCGACCGGGGCAGGGGCACGGTGCGGGGCCGCCGCGCATGCGAACTAGAGTCGTACCCATGACGACTTCCCCGGACAGCGCGGTCCGCGAGTTCATCGACCAGAACCGCACTGCGTTCCTTGACGACCTGGCCGCCTGGCTGCGCATCCCCTCGGTCTCGGCCGACCCCGGCCGCGCGGGCGACGTCCGCCGCTCCGCCGAGTGGCTCGCCGACGCGCTGCGCCGCACCGGATTCCCGGTGGTGGAGGTCTGGGAGACGCCCGGCGGCGGCCTGCCGGCGGTGTTCGCCGAGTGGCCCTCGGGCGAGGCGGCGGCGCCGACGGTGCTGGTCTACGGCCACCACGACGTCCAGCCCGCCGCCCGCGAGGACGGCTGGGCCACCGACCCGTTCGAACCGGCCGTGGTGGACGGCCGGATGTTCGCCCGCGGCGCCGCCGACGACAAGGGGCAGGTCTTCTTCCACACCCTCGGAGTGCGCGCCCACCTCGCGGCCACCGGCCGCACCGCCCCGGCGGTCAACCTCAAGCTGCTGGTCGAGGGCGAGGAGGAGTCCGGCTCGCCCAACTTCGGCGCGCTGATCCGGGAGCGCACCGAGCAGCTCGCCGCCGACGTGGTGATCATCTCCGACACCGGCATGTGGGCCGAGCACACCCCGACCGTCTGCACCGGCATGCGCGGCCTGGTGGACTGCCAGATCGACCTGTACGGCCCGGCGCAGGACATCCACTCCGGCTCCTTCGGCGGCGCGGTGCCCAACCCGGCCACCGAGGCGGCCCGGCTGGTCGCGGCGCTGCACACCGAGGACCGGCGGGTGGCCGTCCCCGGCTTCTACGACGGTGTGGTGGAGCTGACCGATCAGGAGCGCGAACTCTTCGCCGAGCTGCCCTTCGACGAGCAGGAGTGGCTGTCGGTCGCCAAGTCCGGCGCCACCCTGGGCGAGGCCGGCTTCAGCACCCTGGAGCGGGTCTGGGCCCGGCCCACCGCCGAGGTCAACGGCATCTGGGGCGGCTACACCGGCCCCGGCGGCAAGACCATCGTCCCGGCCGAGGCGCACCTGAAGCTCTCCTTCCGGCTGGTCGCCGGGCAGGAGGTGGAGAAGGTCCGCCAGGCCGTGTCGGCGTGGGTGGCCGAGCAGCTGCCGGCCGGCATCCGGCACGAGATCGTGCTGCCCGGCGCCACCCGCCCCTGCCTGACCCCGCTGGACCACCCGGCGCTGCAGTCGCTGGTCCGCGCCATGGGCCGGGCCTTCGGGCAGAAGATCAGGTTCACCCGCGAGGGCGGCTCCGGCCCCGCCGCCGACCTGCAGGACGTCCTGGGCGCGCCGGTGCTGTTCCTGGGCATCTCGGTGCCCTCGGACAGCTGGCACTCGGTGGACGAGAAGGTCGAGCTGGACCTGCTGGACAAGGGCGTGGAGACGGCCGCGTACCTGTGGTCGGACCTGGCCGAGCACTGGGGCCCCGGCGATCGCTAGCGCGGCGGGCGCCGTGGGAGGACGCCTCGCGCAGCGGGGCCGTCAGCAGGGTTCGGAATCCGATGAAGGGGGAGCTGGGGACGTGATCGTGCAGCCGAGGGACGAGGCCGCGGCGGAGTCCGCCACCGGGGCGACGGCGCCGGGCGGGGCCATCGACCCGCCGTTGGCGCTGGCCAGGGCGGGTGTGGACCGGGCGGCCGAGCACCGGCTGGACGAGCCCTGGCTGGCCGCGGCCTGGAGCCACCCCGACACCCGGGTGCTGGTGGTGGCCGAGGGCCAGGCGTTCGTGATCGACACCGGCACCGGCAGCGAACTGGTGCTGCTGCCCTCGTTCGAGGCGCCGGACGGCGGCGAGCGCTACTTCCTCGGGACCAACGGCGACGGCGTCTCCTACTTCGCGCTGGACGTGGACTCGCTGCCCGGGCGGCTGGACGGCGACGCCCGCCCGGCCGGGCTGCGCGAGGTCGGCGGGCTGCTGGGCGACCTGGACTCCGGGCTGCTGGTGCACGCGGTGGCGCTGCAGAACTGGCACCGCTCGCACCGCTTCTGCTCGCGCTGCGGCCACCCGACGGTCCCCGCCGCCGCCGGGCACGTGCGCCGCTGCACCTCCTGCGCGCACGAGCACTACCCGCGCACCGACGCCGCGGTGATCATGCTGGTGACCGACGACCGGGACCGGGCGCTGCTGGGCCGGCAGGCGCTGTGGCCCGAGGGCCGCTACTCGACCCTGGCCGGGTTCGTGGAGCCGGGGGAGTCGCTGGAGCAGGCGGTCGCCCGGGAGGTGGCCGAGGAGGTCGGGGTCCGGGTGGACCAGCGCACGGTGAGCTACGTGGCCAGCCAGCCCTGGCCCTTCCCGGCCAGCCTGATGCTGGGCTTCCTGGCCCGCGCGGACCAGGCCGACGGCGGCGCCGACATCGACGTCGACGGTGCGGAGATCTCCGAGGCTGCCTGGTTCACCCGCGAGGAGCTGCGGGCCGGTATGGAGGCCGGGACGGTGCTGCCGCCGTCCGGCATCTCCATCGCCCGCAGGCTGGTGGAGCTCTGGTACGGCGGCCCGCTGCCGGAGACGGCCCGCTGGTGACCGGCCGCTGAGGTACGACGCACACCGGGCGCGCGGGGGTTTCCGCGCGCCCGGTGTGCGCCTCGAGCCCCCGGTTCACCCGAAGGGCGGAACCGCCGGCCGCGTCCTGCGCCCGCGTCGGGCCCGCCGACCCGTTTCGCGGCCTTCCGCCGGGCCGCAGGGCAGGCGTCCGGGTCCGGTGGGCGTCCGTTCGGCGTTGCTCCATCCGGGGCATAGTTCCCGCTGGCACGCAAGTGGTTGGAATACCCGGGACTACACCAAACTTGACTTATGTTGGCTGGTTTCTCCGCGAAGGCCCGGAGCAAATGGCTACATTCGCCGGGTGAACATTTCCCGTGGCCCGGGACAGGCCCCCAAATACCAGCGACTGGCTGCGGATCTGCGGCGCCGGATCATGGCCGGCGAGTGGCAGAGCGGAGAGCCGCTGCCGGTGGAAAGCGAGCTGGAAAACCAGTACGGAGTGGCCCGCAATACCGTGCGGCTGGCGGTGGACGTGCTGGTCAACGAGGGTCTGCTGATCCGCGTCCAGGGAAAGGGGACCTACCTCAAGGACCATCCCGTCCTCGATCACATCGCATACCGATCGCCGGTCGGCGGTGCGCCGGGCACCCCGCTGACGCCCCCGTCCGCCGCTTATGCGGAAGAAGCCGACCGGGCCGGTCGGAAATTGTCCTCGGACTTTCAGATGTTGATCGTACGGGCGACCGCCGACATCACCGGCCGGCTGCGCATCAAGGCCGGGGAGGCGGTCGTGCTGCGGCGGGTGCTGCGGCACATGGACGGCGAGCCCTGGTCCATCGAGGAGAGCCACTACCCGGTCGGGCTGGCCGCGGGGACCGCGCTGATGGACCCGGACTCGATCGTCGGCGGCGACGAGATCGCCCTCGACAGCGCCGGACACGTGGAGATCGGCTGCGTGGACGAGCTGGCCGCGCGGATGCCCAACCCGGAGGAGGCCCAGTGGTTCCAGGCCGGGCCGGGCGTCCCGCTGCTGGTCCAACTGCGCACCGGCTTCACCGCGGCGGGCCCGATCCGGGTCACCGAGACCCGCTACTGCGCGGACCGCAACCGGCTGGTGTACGCCCTCGGGGAGCGCGCCGGGGAGTGACCGGCCGGGGCGCGGCCCCGCGCCCCCGCTCACGACGGCGCGCCCCCGGCTCTCGCCGGGGGCCCGCCGTGTCGCGTCGCCGCGCTCAGACGCCGATGGCCTGCTTCACCTGGGCCAGGCTCGGGTTGGTCATCACGACCTGCTCGCCCGAGGCGGGCACCACCAGCACCGTCGGCACCACCTGGTTGCCGTTGTTGACCTTCTCCACGAAGTCGGCCGACGCCGGGTCCTGCTCGATGTTGATCTCGGTGTAGCCGATGCCCTCGCGGTCCAGCTGCTTCTTGAGCCGGTTGCAGTAGCCGCACCAGGTGGTGCTGTACATCGTGATCGTCGCGGACATCGAGGTCGCTCCTTCTTCGTTCGGCCGGCGCTTCGTTCGGCGAGCAGCAGGTCCAACGCGCGGGTGACGGCGAACATTCCGGCCGCGCACCGGCTGTGCGTATGAGCACACCGGGGCTGTGGACAACCCGGGGCCCGTCGTCCGGAGGACTTGAGAGGATGGGGTCATGCAGGCCGAGTTCCCGGGCGCACAGCCCCTCCCCAGCGGCAGCCCCCACCTCCGGGACGCGGGCCCCGACGCCGTGCTCGCCGGGCTCGACCCGGAGCAGCGCGCGGTCGCCACCGCCCTCGACGGGCCGGTGTGCGTGCTCGCGGGCGCGGGCACCGGCAAGACCCGGGCCATCACCCACCGCATCGCCTACGGCGTGCGCAGCGGGGTGATGCAGCCGCAGCGGGTGCTGGCGGTGACCTTCACCGCCCGCGCGGCGGCGGAGATGCGCGGGCGGCTGCGCGAGCTGGGCGCGGACGGCGTCCAGGCCCGGACCTTCCACTCGGCGGCGCTGCGCCAGCTCCAGTTCTTCTGGCCGCGGGTGGTCGGCGGCGAGCTGCCGCGGCTGGTGGAGCGCAAGGTGCAGCTGGTCGCCGAGGCCGCCGCGCGCTGCCGGATGCGGCTGGACCGCAACGAGCTGCGCGACCTCACCGGCGAGATCGAGTGGGCCAAGGTCACCCAGACCGTCCCCGAGGACTACCCGGCCGCCGTCCGCAAGGCCGGCCGCGAGGCCCCCCGGGATCCGGCCGAGATCCGCCAGGTCTACAAGGTCTACGAGGAGCTGAAGCAGGACCGGGGCGTGATCGACTTCGAGGACGTGCTGCTGCTCGCCGTCGGCGTGCTGGAGGACCGGGCCGAGGTCGCCGAGCAGGTCAGGGCGCAGTACCAGCACTTCGTGGTGGACGAGTACCAGGACGTCTCGCCGCTCCAGCAGCGCCTGCTCGACCTGTGGCTCGGCCCCCGCTCCAGCCTGTGCGTGGTCGGCGACGCCAGCCAGACCATCTACTCCTTCACCGGCGCCACCCCCTCCTACCTGCTGGACTTCCGGATCAGGCACCCCGGGGCGACGGTGGTGAAGCTGGTCCGCGACTACCGCTCCACCCCGCAGGTGGTGCACCTGGCCAACGGCCTGCTGGCGCAGGCCCGGGGCCAGGCCGCCGCGCACCGGCTGGAGCTGGTCTCGCAGCGCGA
This sequence comes from Streptacidiphilus sp. PB12-B1b, assembly GCF_014084125.1. NCBI lineage: Bacteria > Bacillati > Actinomycetota > Actinomycetes > Kitasatosporales > Streptomycetaceae > Streptacidiphilus > Streptacidiphilus sp. PB12-B1b. The sequence continues at coordinate 1,107,113 of NZ_CP048405.1, forward strand.
GCCCGGACCGGCCCCGGCCTACACCGAGTACCCGGACGAGACCGCCGAGGCCGAGGGCACCGCCAAGCGCATCGCCGCGCTGCTGGCCTCCGGGGTGCGCGCCAGCGAGATCGCCGTGCTGTTCCGGGTCAACGGCCAGTCGGCGGTGTACGAGCAGGCCCTGGCCGACCTCGGCATCGCCTACCAGCTGCGCGGCGCCGAGCGCTTCTTCGAGCGGCCCGAGGTGCGCGAGGCCGGCATGCTGCTGCGCGGCGCGGCCCGGGCCGGCAGCGACCCGCTGCTGGACGGCGCGCAGGAGGCGCTCGCGGACCAGGTCCGCGCGGTGCTGTCGACCCGGGGCTTCACCCCCCAGCCGCCGGCCGGCTCCGGCGCGGTGCGCGACCGCTGGGAGTCGCTGTCGGCCCTGGTCCGGCTGGCCGAGGAGTTCGAGGCGGGCCGGCACGCGGCCGGGCTGCCCACCGACCTGGCCGGGTACGTCGCCGAACTCGACGCCCGGGCAGCGGCCCAGCACGCCCCGGCGGTCGAGGGCGTCACGCTCGCCTCGCTGCACTCCGCCAAGGGCCTGGAGTGGGACGCGGTGTTCCTGGTCGGCCTCACCGAGGGCATGATGCCGATCACCTACGCCAAGACCGACGAGCAGGTCGAGGAGGAGCGGCGGCTGCTGTACGTCGGCGTCACCCGCGCGCGGGCGCACCTCTCGCTCTCCTGGGCGCTGGCCCGCTCCCCGGGCGGCCGGGCCGGGCGGCAGCCGACGCGCTTCCTGGCCGGGCTGCGGCCGGGCTCCTCCGGCCCGCGCGCGGCGCGCGGCGCGGGCTCCGGCGGCTCCGGCGGTCCGGGGGGCGCGCCGGACGCCCGGGGTGCCGGTCCCGGCGCGGGCGGGGGCCTGCGCCGCCCCCGGGCGCCGCTGGTGTGCCGGGTCTGCGGGCGGGTGCTCACCGAGGCCGTGGAGCGCAAGCTGCGCCGCTGCGCCGGCTGCCCCTCCGACCTGGACGAGGCCCTGTACGAGCGGCTGCGGGACTGGCGCGGCGTCCAGGCCAGGCAGCAGGGCCTGCCCACCTACTGCGTCTTCACCGACGCCACGCTGATCGCCATCGCCGAGGACGCCCCGGCCTCGATCCGTGATCTGTCCAGAATCGCCGGAGTGGGCCGGGCGAAGCTGGACAAGTACGGTACGGCCGTGCTGTCGTTGTGTGCGGGGGAGTCCGCGGACTCCGTTCCCGAGCCCGGATCGGCCCCCGCACCGGGGGACATCCCGGACCTCTGGGACGAGTAGCGACACCGCGAGGAACTCTCCCGGAAAATAGTTTGCGTCGGTGGTCCGGAGCGCACTAGCGTGCCGGAGACGGTCGAGGAGACGAGGCCGTCGGCCCCGCCGGATCACTTCCGGCACGGGCGCCCCGACATGCCCCACCTGCACCATCGCTTGCTGCTCCACCAAGACAACTGACCATCTGAAGGTCTCGGCTAGCCGGGCCCTGAGCACGCCGGAAGGAGGCGGACATTGTGACCACGACCTTGATCACCAAGACGGGCCTGACGCACTCGGCCGCCACCTGCTTCGGCATGTCCGCTGTCCTCCTGTCCGGTTCCGGGCTGGTCGACCGCAGTGGCGTTGTCGGTTTCGGCGGCAGCGATCTGCCCATCGCCGGTCTGAAGCGACCGATGTCGGCATCCGTAGCAGCAGAAGCAGCCGCCAATCGCGGCCACGTCTATGCAGCGGGTGCCGGAAACCACCGGGCCGGCGCCGAGCAGGCAGTCGCAGAGCAGGCAGAGCAGCAGCACCCGATGTGGGCCTTCCGCGGGCCTGGACCCTGGAAAGAACGAACCTGATCCTGAATCAGGTCGGCATCCAGGGCCGCGGAATCCCACTCGGGATCCGCGGCCCTTCTGTTTGCCCGAAACGCCACCCATAACTCCATAACCGCGTACTTCTCCAACCTCCGAACCCCAGAACAAGAGGACCGAACGTGTCATCGGTGATCAGCCCACTCGCCCCGCCCGCCCCGTACGTCCCGCCCTTGAGCAGGCCCACCCTCCGGAGGTATCCCTGATGCAGATCACCGCGTTCGACGAGGTCGAGAACCTCGGCGCGCCCATCCCGTGCCGCTCGCTCGACCCCGAGGTCTTCTTCGCCGAGACCCCCGCGGACGTCGAGTACGCCAAGTCCCTCTGCGGCACCTGCCCGGTCAAGGAAGCCTGCCTGCAGGGGGCGCTGGAGCGGCGCGAGCCCTGGGGCGTGTGGGGCGGGGAGCTGTTCGTCCAGGGCGTGGTGGTGGCCCGCAAGCGGCCCCGTGGGCGTCCGCGCAAGAACGAGGTCGTCGCGTGAACCCCCGCGTGTCCCCCGCGAACACGCTGCGCCGCTCGGTGCGGGAAGCCACCGCCAAGAGCGACCACGCCGCGCGGCTCGCCGTCCATCCGTCCATCGATCCGACATCCGACAAGCAGGCAGAAATGTTCCAGATCACCAACCCGCCGACCGCGGAAGCACGCCGTAACGCTGTCCTTGACAGTGCCCCGAGCAGGAGCAACCACATGCAACTCATGCCAGAAGCCCTGGCCCGTGTCCATATGCAAGAGCGGCTGCAGGAGGCAGAGCACGAACGCCTGCTGCGCGCTTTCACGCTGAAGCGGCGCGCCGAGCGCGCCTCGCTGAAGGCCCGCCGGGCCATCGCCAGCGTCGTCATGCAGTAGTCCCGTGCCCGCAGGCCCGGAGCGGATCACCGCTCCGGGCCTGCGGTCTGTCCGGGCCGGTCAGACCTCGGCCAGGTCGTCCTCGAGGGTGCCCTCCCCGTCGGGGAGTCCGTCCCCGTCCGGGAGCTCGTGCTCCTCGGCGAAGCCCGGCAGCCACTCCAGCAGCTCGGACCGGAGCGGCGCGTTGGCGTCGAGCTGGCAGAGCACGCCGATGGTGCTCAGCGTCACCCGGTGGATCAGCAGGTAGGCCGGCGGCAGGTTCAGCTGCCGGCCCAGGGTGTAGGCGGGGGAGCGCGGGTCGCCGATCCGGGCCGCCTGGGCGCGCATCCAGCTGCGGGTGAAGTGGAAGTCGTCCACGGCGGCCGGTTCGATGATCGGCAGCACGTAGTCCAGGACGGCATCCGGATCCAGGTCGATGGTGGGCCGTACGAAGCCCTCCTGGCGGAGCATCTCCAGCACCCCGGCGGCGTCCCCGGCCAAGGCCATCCGCAGCGCCGTGCCCACCGGCAGCGGCAGCCCCTCGGGCAGCCGGTCCACCGTGCCGAAGTCCAGCACGCCCAGCCGCCAGCCCTCGGCCGGGCCGTCGTCCACCAGCAGCCGGAAGTTGCCCGGGTGCGGGTCGGCGTGCAGCAGCCCGGTGCGGACCGGGCCGGCGAACAGGAAACGGGCCAGCAGCTGCCCGGCGCGGTCGCGCTGCTCGCGGCTGCCGGAGGCGATCACCTCGGACAGCGGCACGCCCTCCATCCACTCGGTGACCAGCACCTGGTCGCCCTGGGCGACCACGTCCGGGACGGTGATGTCCGGGTCCTCGGCGAACTCGGCGGCGTGCACCCGCTGGGACTCGGCCTCCAGGGCGTAGTCCAGCTCCTCGGTGACCCGGTTGCGCAACTCGCTGATCAGCGGTTTCACATCGAGGCCGGGGATCAGCGGGCCGATCAGCCGGGCGACCCGGCCGAGCTGGGTGAGGTCCGAGAGCAGGGCGTCGCCCGCGCCCGGGTACTGCACCTTGACGGCGACCTCGCGGCCGTCGTGCCAGACCGCGTGGTGCACCTGGCCGATGGAGGCGGCCGCGGCCGGTCTGTCCTCGAACTCCAGGAAGAGATCCCGCCAGTCGCTGCCCAGCCGCTCGGCGAGCACCGCGTGCACGGAGGCGGCGGGCATCGGCGGCGCGGCCTCCTGCAGCTTGGTGAGCGCGGCCCGGTAGGGACCGGCCACCTCCTCCGGCAGGGCGGCCTCGAAGACGGACAGCGCCTGCCCGAACTTCATCGCGCCGCCCTTGAGCTCCCCCAGCACCTTGAACAGCTGGTCGGCGGTGCGCTGCTGCATCTCGGCCGCCACCACGTCGGCCGGCCGGCCGCCCATCCGCTTGCCGAACCCGAGGGTGGCGCGGCCCGCTATCCCCAGGGGCAGGGCCGCGAGCTTCGCCGTGCGGGTCACGGCCTTCCGCGGAAGATCGCTCACGCTTGCCTCCCAGTTGACGAGTCACGCACTTCCATCATTGTCCCCCCATGAGCCGCCGACTCCGGTGCTCCAGCAGCATCCGCAGTCCGGATGGGGATCCAGTCGGCGCCGCCGCATCGAGCCGTCCACCATGGAGACGTCGACCACAGCGCCCAGGCTAGGGGGTGAACCCCCGTCCAGGTAGATCAGGCAGTGCAGGGCCGCCAGCCCGGCCAGGGCGGTCGCCAGCGAGGTGTCGCAGGCGGCGACGGCGGTGGCGCGCCCCGAGCAGTGCTGGGCCAGCAGCACGGGCCAGGCCGGATCCTCGTCCGCGCGGCGCAGCGCCAGGCAGTGTGAGCAAGGCGACACCCCGGGGACGACGAACGGGCCGACGCTGCCCAGGGTCTCCAGCACGCCCGCGTACAGGTGCGGGGTGCCGCTGCGGATCAGGCTGCGGCTGAGCCCGGGATCGGGCAGCAGCCCGGCCGCGTCGCCGCGCGGCGCGACCACCACCAGATCCGGCGGGCGCACCGCGGCGGCCCGCTCGTCGGGCCGGGCGGCGGCCCCGCCGCGCACCGCCGCGCGGGCCGCCGCCGCCCGGGGCCGGCCCACGGACTCGGGCGGCAGGCCGCAGGGCGAGCAGTCCTGCTCGACCACCCGGCCGCCGTCCACCACCTGCACCCGGCCGACGCCGGAGGCGGCCAGCACCCGGGCCAGGGCGGCGCCGACCCGCCCCGCACCGCGCACCTCCACCCGGGCCCGCTGCCGCGCCAGCATCAGCGCCGGTGCCGCCCCCGGCCGGGGATGGGCCAGGGACAGCGCCGCCAGATCCGGGCCGAGCCGGGCGCGCTCCGGCGGCGGCAGATCCAGCAGCGCCCGCTGCGCCTCGGTGTCGTCCAGCACCTCGGAGGCGCGCAGTTCGTCCAGCAGCTCGCGGACGCGCTCCGCCCCCACGCCCAGCCCGGCCGCCGCGGCGGTCAGCGCGGGCAGCTCGCGGGTGCCGTCGAGCAGGTCGAGGAAGGCCGCGTCGGCGGGCGTGGCCGATTCCAGTACCGCCCGGTGCGCCGGGCCGACGCCGAACTGGAGGGTGGTCCGGTCGCGCCAGGCACGGCGCAGCGCGGGTTTCAGACAGGGACGCATGGTGCTCCTCCCGGGCGGGCGGCGGACGGCTGCGAACGCGTCGTCCGGGACGAGCATGCCCTGCGTGTGCGAAGGAGGCGAAAAGTTGTCCACAGCCTGTGGATGACAATCCGATGATCGGTATCCGATTCGCCTGGCTATGCCGGGGAAACGCCCCAATCCCCAGCCCCGGCCGCCCCGAGCGTTCACCACAAATCAGCCACGAAGGCGGGACTTCTGTCCCTGCCAGCAGGTAACGTCTGGCGGGTGGCAGCCGGACCGGATTCCCGTCCTTCTGTGCCGCGTCGGCGTGTTCCGGCCGCATCCGAGGACGTCTCCGCGGTGCAGGCTGTCGAGGTGCGCCGCAGTGCCCGGCGCAGCCGCACGGTCTCCGCCTACCGCGAGGGCGACCGGACGGTGGTGCTCATCCCGGAGCGGATGTCCGCCGCCGAGGAGAAGCGCTGGGTCGCGCTGATGCTGGACAAGCTCGCCGCCCAGGAGAGCCGGCAGGTGCTCGGCGACGACGCCCTCGCCGCCCGCGCGGCCGAGCTGTCCGAGCGCTACCTGGACGGCGCGGCCCGCCCGGCGAGCGTCCGCTGGGTCACCAACCAGAACACCCGTTGGGGCTCCTGCACCCCCGCCGAGGGCACCATCCGGCTGTCGCACCGGCTGCAGGGCATGCCCGAGTACGTGGTCGACTACGTGCTGCTGCACGAGCTGGCCCACCTGCTGGTGGCCGACCACGGACGGCGCTTCTGGGCCCTGCTGGAGGGCTATCCGCGCACCGAGCGGGCCCGGGGCTACCTGGAGGGGGCCGCGGCCGCCGCCCGGGCGCCGCAGCTGCCGGGCCCCCGGCACGCCGAGGACCCGGCCGGGCAGGCCCGCTAGAGCAGGCCCGCCCGGCCCCGGTTCGGGCGTGGTCGGTGCGGGGCGGTCAGTCCAGCAGCTTCTGCGCCCGGGCCACCAGGTCCCGCACCGAGCCGTCGGTGCGCTCGGGCAGCGCGTCGAAGCCGAACCAGCGCAGGTCCAGCGACTCGTCGCTGATACGGGCCACCGCGTCCGCCGGGGCGGTCGCCAGGTACTGGACGTCCAGGTGGGTGTTCTCCGGCTGGTCCCGCCCGGCGCAGCGCACCGCGTGCCGGTCGAGCTTCACCGGCGCCGCCGACGCGGCCAGCGCCAGGCCCTCGGTGATGCCGGACTCCTCGACGGCCTCCCGCAGCGCGGCACCGGCCAGCGTGGCGTCCTGCGGCTCGCAGTGGCCGCCGAGCTGCAGCCACAGGCCCACCTTGGGGTGCAGCGTCAGCAGCACCCGGCCGCGGGCGGCGTCCACCACCAGGGCGCTGGCGGTGATGTGCGCCGGGTGGCAGCTGCGCCACACGCCGTCCTCGCGTTCCCGCAGGTGGTCCAGGTAGTCCCGGCGGAGCAGGTCCTGCTGGTCGTCCGGCGCGGCCCAGGAGTCCAGCGCCCGCAGCGCGTCCCGGTGCAGCGCCCCGGCGGGGCGGGGGGCGCCGACGGGGTGCGGTGCGCTCACGCCTTGCCCTCCGTGCCGGCGTCCCCGCCGTTGTCGTCCTTGTCGTCGCCGGAGGCCTCGGCGGCTCGGCCCAGCATCTCGTCCAGCTTGGAGAAGTCGATGCCCTCGCCCAGGTCGTCGCCCCCGGCCGCGGCCGCGCCGTGGACGAAGCCGTCCGGGTCGTCCAGGTCCTTGGCGGTGGGCAGCATGTCCGGGTGCGCCCAGAGCGCGTCGCGGCCGTCGGCGCCGCGGGCGTCGGCCAGCGAGGCCCACAGCCGGGAGGCGTCGCGCAGCCGGCGCGGGCGCAGCTCCAGGCCGACCAGGGTGGCGAAGGTCTGCTCGGCCGGGCCGCCGCTGGCCCGGCGGCGGCGCAGGGTCTCCCGCAGCGCCGCGGCGTGCGGCAGGTGCGGGGCGGCGGCCGCGTGGACCACCGCGTCCACCCAGCCCTCGACCAGCGCCAGGGCGGTCTCCAGCCGGGCCAGCGCGGTCTTCTGCTCGGGGGTGTCCTCGGGCTCGAACAGGCCGCCGCTCATGGCCTCCTGCAGCGCCTCGGGGTTGCTCGGGTCGATCTGGCCGACCAGGTCCTCCAGCCGGGAGGCGTCCACGGTGATGCCGCGCGCATACGCCTCGACCGCGCCGAACAGGTGCTGCCGCAGCCACGGCACATGGACGAACAGCCGCTGGTGGGCGGCCTCGCGCAGGGCCAGGTAGAGCCGCACCTCGGAGGCCGGGACGGAGAGCCCCTCGCCCATGGCCTCGATGTTCTGCGGCAGCAGCGCCGCCCGCCCGGCCGGCCCCAGCGGCAGGCCGACGTCGGTGGAGCTGAGCACCTCGGCGGCCAGGCCGCCCAGCGCGGTGCCGATCTGCGAGCCGAACATGGCCCCGCCCATGCTGCGCATCACGCCCAGCAGGGGGCCGGCCATGGCCTGCATCTCCTCGGGGACGACCCCGCCCATGGCCCCGGCGACGCGCTCGGCGACCGGGTCCACCAGCTCCTTCCAGACCGGGAGGGTGGCCTCGATCCACTCGGCGCGGCTCCAGGCCACGGCGCTGCTGGCGCCTGCGGGCAGGGAGGTCGCGGAGTCCAGCCACAGCTCGGCCAGCCGGATCGCCTCGGCCACGGCCGCCCGTTCGGACTCACCCACCGAGCGGTCCTTCGAGCCGTCCTCGGCGCCCTGGACCACGGCCTGCCGGGCCAGGTTCTTGGCCAGCTCCCAGTTGACCGGGCCGCCGTCGAAGGAGAGCATCTGGCCGAGCTGCTGGAACGCCGCGCCGATGTCGCCGGGGTTCATCCCGCCGAACAGGCCCTCCAGCGGATTGCCCGAGCCGCCGCCGCCCGGCAGGCCGGGGAAGCCGAAGCCGAACGGATTGGCCGGGCCCGAGCCGGACCCCGACCCGGACCCCGACCCCGAGCCGGACCCCGAGCCGGAGCCTGAACGCGAGCCCGAGCCCGAACCCGATTCGCCTCGCTCCTTGCCGTCCTCGGGCTCCTCGGGGGGAAGGCCGAAGCCGAAGGGGATGTCGCTCACGAGTTGCCTCGATCTCGTCAGCCGTCGCGCGAGGATGGTGTGCGGCGGTCAGGGGCGGCCGGTCCAAGGCCGAGGCGGGTGCACCGCACGGTCGGTTTCCGGTCGCTGCCGGTCGCCCCCCGTGCCGGGTGCACCGCCATGCCCTCGCCTCGGGCAGGATGGTCGGTACGTGACACTGACGTACGCATCAAAACTAACCGTGGAGGAGAGCCGGTGAGTTCCCCACCTTCGCACGTTCGCTCTGGGCTGACCGCTGAGCAGTGCGGTCCTGAAGGTTCGGAGGGTGCGCCGGAGAGTGCGGAGGCGGTCTCGCCGGGCCCCGAGTACGACGGGCCGCCGCTGGTGGTCGCGGTCACCGGCGCGGCCTCCGGCGTCGGCGAGCGGCTGGCCGCCCGGCTGGCGGCCTCGCCCTGCGTACGCCGGGTTCTGGCCATCGACGAGCGCCGCGGCGAGGTCACCGGCGTGCAGTGGCGGGTGCTGGACGTCCGCGACCCGGCCGTGGCCGAGCGCTTGGCCGGGGTGGACGTGGTGGTGCACCTGGCGCTGGACCTGGGCATGTCCGCCGACCCCAAGGCCCGCAGCGCCTTCAACGTGCGCGGCACCCAGACCGTGCTCACCGCCGCCGCCGCGGCCGGGGTGCACCGGGTGGTGCTGTGCACCTCGGCGATGGTCTACGGCGCGCTGGCCGACAACGACGTCCCGCTGGCCGAGGAGGCCCCGCTGCGGGCCACCGAGGAGGCCTCCCTGGTCGGCGACCTGCTGGAGATCGAGCGGCTGGCCCGGCGGGCCCCGCTGGCCCACCCCGGGCTGTCGGTGACGGTGCTGCGCCCGGCGGTGGTGGTCGGCCCCGGCGTGGACACCGTGCTCACCCGGCACTTCGAGGCGCCGAGGCTGCTGGTGGTCGCCGGCTCCCGGCCCTGCTGGCAGTTCTGCCACGTGGACGACCTGGCGGCGGCGCTGGAGTACGCGGTGCTGGGCCTGGTCGAGGGCGAGGTGACGGTCGGCTGCGACGGCTGGCTGGAGCAGGAGGAGGTGGAGGAGATCACCGGCATCCGCCGGATGGAGCTGCCCGCCTCGCTCGCCCTGGGCACGGCCGCCCGGCTGCACCGGCTGGGGCTGACCCCGGCCCCGGCCGGGGACCTGGCGTACACCATGTACCCGTGGGTGGTCTCCGGCAGCCGGCTGCACGAGGCGGGCTGGCGTCCGCTGCACACCAACGAGCAGGCCCTGGGCGAGCTGCTGGAGCAGGTCTCCGGCAACCACGCGGTGGCCGGCCGGCGGCTGGGCGGCAAGGACGCGGCGACCACGCTGGGCGCGGCGGGCGCCACCGTCGCCCTGGTCGGCACGGCGGCGCTGGTCCGCCGGGCGCGCAAGCGCAGGCGGATGTGACCGGCGGAACCCGCTCAGGAATGGAATATTATGTCCGCGATGCGGAAAAAGCTGTCCAAGCGGTCGGGGGCTCGGTCATCATGGAGGGTATGACGCACCATGCCGCCGACCCCGTCCGCCTGATCGCCCTGCGCGACACCCCGCTCTCGCTGGACGAGGTGCACGCCGCCGTCGGCGACACCTCGGCCGGGGGCACGGTGGTCTTCGTCGGCACCGTCCGCGACCACGACGGCGGCCGGGGGGTCACCGCCCTGGAGTACAGCGCCCACCCCAGCGCCGAGGAGGAGCTGCGGCGGGTTGCCGAGAAGGTCGTGGCCGACTTCCCGGTGGCGGCCCTGGCGGCGGTCCACCGGGTGGGGCCGCTGGCGGTCACCGACGCCGCCGTCATCGTCGCCGTCTCCTGCGCGCACCGCGCCGAGGCGTTCGACGCCTGCCGCCGCCTGATCGACGACATCAAGCACACCGTGCCGATCTGGAAGCACCAGCGCTTCGCGGACGGCAGCGAGGAGTGGGTCTCCGCCTGCTGAGCCGACCCGGCTGGGCCGACCCGGCTGAGCCGACCCGGTGACGTCGGCCGATGGGCCGTGACCCGCCCGGCGTCCAGGTCGTTGTGCTGACGAGCAGTTAGTCTGCTGATAGTCACGATGAGCTGGGAGTACGGCATGAGTGCACTCGCCTGGTGGATCTTCCCCGCAGTCGCCGGGCTGCTCGCCTGGCTGTGGGTGCTCTGGTCCCGGCGGACCCGCTCCACCGCCGACAGCGACTCGCTGGCGGGCTACCAGCGCTTCCGCGAGGCCATGGAGCGGGACGCCCCCGGCCCGCCGTAGCCCGGCTCCGGCCGGTACTCCGGCGGGCGCACCCGGGAAGTCGTCCCGTACTGTCGTTCCATGCCACGCCGCTCCGCGACGATGCTCGCCTCCACGATGCTGCTGATAGCGCTGTTCTGCGCCGCCCTGCTGATCAAGGTGCCCTACTCGGAGATGAGTCCGGGGCCGACGTACAACACCCTCGGAAGCCAGGGCGGGCAGCAGGTGATCACCATCAGCGGCCACAAGACCTACCCGACCAGCGGCAACCTCAACATGGTCACGGTCGAGGTCACCAACGCCGACTACCGGATGAACCTGGTCGAGGCGGTCAGCGGCTGGCTGCAGCACGCGGTGGCGGTCGTCCCCAGCAACACCCTGTACCCCAGCGGCCAGACCGAGCAGCAGTCCGAGCAGCAGAACGCGGAGGAGTTCACCGCCTCCCAGGACAGCGCCAAGGCCGCGGCCCTCGGCGAGCTGCACATCCCGGTGGGCAACGAGGTCATCGTCTCGGCGGTGGTCGAGGGCACCCCGTCGGTGGGCAAGCTGCACGCCGGGGACGCCGTCGTCGCCGTGGACGGCACCAAGGTCACCGACCCGACCCAGGTGGCGACGCTGGTCACCAGGCACCAGCCCGGTCAGGCCGTGGTCTTCACCGTCGTCCCGCCCGGCAAGAGCGCCGGCGACACCCAGCAGGTCACCGTGGTCACGGCGAAGAACCCGTCCACCGGCAAGGCGTACGTGGGCATCGAGCCGGGGACCGAGCACACCTTCCCGTTCGACATCAACATCAACCTGGGCGACGTCGGCGGCCCCAGCGCCGGGCTGATGTTCTCGCTCGGGATCATCGACAAGCTGCAGCCGACCAACCTCACCGACGGCAGGTTCGTGGCCGGGACCGGCACCATCGACGACAACGGCAACGTCGGCCCGATCGGCGGCATCTCCATGAAGATCATCGCGGCCCGCTCGGCCGGGGCGCAGTACTTCTTCACCCCGGCCGCCAACTGCGCCGAGGCGTCCGCGGACACCCCGGCCGGGCTGCGGCTGATCAAGGTCACCACGCTCTCCGGCGCGCTGGCCGACCTCGGCGACGTCCGCTCGGGGAACCTCGCGGCGCTGCCCGGCTGCGGCAAGTGACCGCACGGCCGGGCAGCGGGGGCCCGGCCGGAGCGCGGGACCGGCGGCGAGGCCGGGGCCGGTCCGGCGCCGGGCGGCTCAGGCGAAGGTGGTGAGCAGCGCCTCGGCCAGGCCGGGCACCAGCGCCGGGCCGGTCAGCACCTCGCGGGCGGAGTCCTTCTCGCGCAGCCGCAGCGCGGTCTCGCGGGTGCCGTCGCGCAGCACGGCCACGGTCATCCGGACCTCCTGACGCTCCGGGTGCTTGGCCACCCAGGCCGTCAGCTCCCGCTCGGAGACCCCGCTGGGCACCTTGGCCTCGGCGGTGGGCGGCAGGATCAGCCGCTCCACGACCAGTGCGCAGCCCGCCACCGACTCCGGCCAGGCGATGGTGCCCAGGAAGTCGTCCAGGGCCTTGCCGGCCGGGATCTCCTCCTGCTCGATCGGGGTGAGCTGCCCCTCCGGGCCCGGCTCCAGGCCGAGCTGCCGGGCGATGCCCGGCTCGTTCTTCAGCAGCGCGGCCGTGTCGACGAGGGCGAACAGGCGGGCGGGCTGGTCCCAGCCGAGCCCGGCGGCGTACTCGTCGATCTCGAGGACGGCGCGGGTGATCGGTCGGGCGGCGGGAGGCAGTGCCTCGGCGGCGGTGTCGGACATGCCACCTATCCTCACACGTCCCGCCCGGTCGCCGGCTGCGGGCGATCCCGGTCGTCGGCGGGTGCCCGCTGAACCGGGGCGGTCGGGGGCCTGAACGGCGCGTGCTATGGTTGCAACACAACGACGCGGGGTGGAGCAGCTCGGTAGCTCGCTGGGCTCATAACCCAGAGGTCGCAGGTTCAAATCCTGTCCCCGCTACGCGAAGTCGGAAGGCCCGGTGCAAGCGCACCGGGCCTTCCGCATGTCCGGGGGCGGCCCTCGCGGGGCGGTCGTCGTCCCGGGGCGGTCGTCCCGGGGCGGTCATCTCGGGTCGGCCGTAATGGATTTGCGCTGGTCAATCCGGTCAGGGTACGGTTACACCACAACGACGCGGGGTGGAGCAGCTCGGTAGCTCGCTGGGCTCATAACCCAGAGGTCGCAGGTTCAAATCCTGTCCCCGCTACTCGGAGTCGGAGGGCCCGGTGCAAGCGCACCGGGCCTTCCGCTTGTCCGGCAAGGGGGGCGGAAGTGGCTGGTCAGAGTGGTCGGATGGTTCGGTTGTCACTTCAATCGCCCATTCCGGTAGTGAATCTGACGGGACGTCTAACCTGTTCCCGGACAGGGAAGATGGGCTGATGGTGCGGCTGCCGCCGGTGCGACGGCGTCAGAAGCCAGCCCGGACAGCCGTGTTGCGAGGTTGATGTGTCGCAAAATCGACAAAGCGCTGAAGTAACCTTTTCCTCTGGGGTATACCAGGAGTGCGCGGGTTGCGGGTGGTGCGACGATGAGCCCCATGGGGGACGGTGCGAGGCCGGACAGCGGCCATGAGCTCCGGTGCGCGCCAGGGATGCCCAAAGACCCGGCGGACGCAGGAGTCGACATGTCGGTGATCTCGGGAGCAGGTCCAGGAGTCGATCAGGACGACCCGCAGTGGGCGGGTCGACTGCCGCTTCAGCGTGCGCGCACGGGGTCGGCGGACGACGTCGACGCCGACCTCGACGCGACGATCGAGATGAGCGAGGCCGAGAAGGCGCGGTACGCCGCCGCCCTCGGCGAGTTCCACCCGCCCGCGGCCTCCGACGAACCCCACGACCCGGACGACCTCGACCAGTTCGTGGACACCGTCGAGCTGGCCCAGGCCCGCCGCCCCGGCGCCGACCGGCTCTCCGCCGGACCGGACCACGACCGCGGCCCGGTCCGCGATCCGCGGCTGGGCCCGGACGGCGGGCAGGGCGCCGACGAGGACGCCCCCGGCTCCGCCGAGGACGGCGGCGAGCCCCGCTTCCGCACCCTCGAATCCGCCCTGGCCGCCCGCGAGGAGGCGGCGCTGGAGGAGCGCTGCCGCGCCGCCGCCGAGGAGGACCCGGAGGCCGCCAGCCTGCTCGGCGCCATGCTGCTGCGCCGGGGCGAGCTGGACGAGGCCGAGGTGCACCTGCGCCGGGCCGCCGCCGCCGGGCTCCGCGCCGGGGCCAACAACCTGGGCGTGCTGCTGCACCAGCGCGGCCGCCGGGACGAGGCCGCCGAGTGGTGGCGCGAGGCCGCGGTCGCCGGGAGCGCGCCCGCCGCGCACGCCCTCGGCCTGTACCTGCGCGACCGGGGCGACGAGCCGGGCGCCGAGTACTGGCTGCGCCAAGCGGCCGAGCAGGGCCACACCGGCGGTGCCTACGCCTACGCCGACCTGCTGGAGCACCAGCGCGAGGCCGGACAGGCCGAGAAGTGGTTCCGGGCCGCCGCCGACGCCGGGCACCGCGAGGCGGCCTACCGCCTCGGCCGGCTGCTGGAGGCCGGCGGCGACCCGGCCGAGGCCGAGCCGTGGCTGCGCCAGGCCGCCGCGCGCGGCCACGCGGGCGCGGCGCTGCGGCTGGGCGTCCGGCTGGAGCGGCGCGGCGAGCGCGACGAGGCCGCCCGCTGGTACCGGCAGTCTGCGCAAGGCGGCGAGCCCCGTGCCGCCTGCGCCCTGGGCTTCCTGCTGCGCGACGGCGGGGACGAGGTAGGCGCGGCCGACTGGTGGCGCGAGGCCGCCGACGCCGGGGACGGCAACGCCGCCAACGCGCTCGGCGCCCTGCACGCCTCCTGGGGCGAGCCGGGCATGGCCGAGCAGTGGTACCGCACCGCGCTCGCGGCCGGGGACCACAACGGCGCCTTCAACCTGGGCCTGCTCTGCGCCGCCGACGGCCGCGAGGCGCAGGCCGAGCAGTGGTACCGGCAGGCCGCGTACGCGGGCCACCGGGACGCCAGCAACGCCCTCGCGGTGATGCTGTTCCAGCGCGGCGACACCCCCGGTGCCGAGCCCTGGTTCTCCAAGGCCGCCGAGGCCGGGAGCGTGGACGCCGCCTTCAACCTGGGCATCCTCTACGCCGGGCGCGGCGACCAGCACGACGCCCAGGAGTGGTACGCCCGGGCGGCCGCGGGTGGCCACGCCGAGGCCGCGCTGCAACTGGCCGTCGCCAAGGAGCGGCGCGGGGACCTCACCTCGGCCGCCGTGCGCTACCGGCAGGCCGCCGAGGCCGGGTCGAGCGAGGCGGCGTTCCGGCTGGCGGTGCTGCTGGAGCGGGCCGCCGAGGACCGCTTCGAGGGCGAGGTCGAGCGCTGGTACGCGGCAGCCGCCGAGGCCGGACACAACCGCGCCCAGGTACGGGTGGGCGTCCGCGCGGCCGAGCGCGGCGACACCGGCACCGCCGAGCACTGGTACCGCCGGGCGGCGGAGGGCGGCAGCCGCAGCGCGGCCTTCAACCTGGGGCTGCTGCTGGCCCGGGAGGGCAGCGAGGCCGAGGCCATGCTCTGGTACACCCGCGCGGCGGACGACGGCCACGGCCGGGCGGCGCTGCGGCTGGGCCTGATCGCGGCCCGGCGCGGGGATCTGGTGCAGGCGCGGGACTGGTGCACCCGCGCCGCCGAGGACGGCCCGCAGGACGTCGCGGAGCGGGCCGGGCGGCTGCTGGAGGCACTGCGGGCGGACCTCAGCGCCTGACCGGCGGGGGCGCTCACCGGGGACGGCGTCGCGCAGTGGGCCGAACGGGGTGAGCCGCGGTCAGGCCCGGGCTGCCGCGCAGTCCGGGCAGATGCCGCGGTAGGTGACCTCGACGTCGGCGATGGCGAAGCCGAAGCGCTCGGTGTCCGGCAGCGCCGCGATCGGGTCGCCGCTGGGGTGGACGTCGCGGATCGCGCCGCAGCTGGAGCAGACCAGGTGCTGGTGCGCGTGGTGGGCGTTGGGGTCGTAGCGCTTGGCGCGCCCGTCCGTGCTGACCTCCAACACCTCGCCCAGGCTGACGAGTTCGCCCAGGGTGTTGTAGACGGTGGCCCGGCTGATCTCCGGGAGCAGGCTCACGGCGCGGGCGTGCACCTCGTCGGCGGTGTAATGGACGTGGTCGCCGTCGAGCACCTGGGCCACGACTCGCCGCTGCGCGGTGAGCCGCCAGCCGCGCTCTCGGAGACGTTCCAGCAGGTCACTCATGGGGCCAGGATAACAGTGCCGCCCGGGGTGGTCGAGGATTGGTGTCCGTATCGACTTAGATCTGGTCCAAGCTGGGTCGGGTCAGCCGGTGGGCTGGTCGACGCTGTCGGCCGCGTCGCTCCCGGCGCCCGTGGCGGCGCCCGTGCGGGTGCCGTCCTCGGGGTCGTCCTCGAAGCGGGCGGAGGCGCGCTTCTCGGAGCGGTGCTTGAGGTAGAGCAGCCCGGCGACGGCGACCACGATCACGCCGACCAGGATCCAGCTCGCGGTGTTGGCGTAGGACTCGATGCGGTGCCAACTCGCGCCCGCGAAGTAGCCGATGAGCGTGAAGGCGGTGGCCCACACCGCGCCGCCGAGCATGTTCCAGACCGCGAAGGTGCGGTAGCGCATGTCCGACAGCCCGCACAGCCCGGGCACCAGCGCCCGCAGCGCGGCGGCGAAGCGTCCGGCGAAGACCGCCCGGCCGCCGAGGCGGGCGATCAGGTCCTTGCTCTGCCGGATGTGAGCGGGCTTCAGCAGCTTGTGCGGGATGCGCGTGAGCAGTGCGTCGCCCCAGCGGTTGCCGACGGCGTAGCCGATGCTGTCGCCGACGATCGCCCCGGCGACGGACGCCAGCAGCACCGCCCACAGCGGATTGGTGCCGTTGTAGGCGGTGACGCCGCCGATCACCACCGCGGTCTCGCCGGGGATCACGAACCCGAGGAAGACCGAGGACTCCAGGGCCGGCAGCAGGAACACCGCGATGAGCACCAGGGTGCCGTTGAGCGTCAGCAGATGGTCGCTGATCCAGGACACCAGGAATCCTCCGAGCAGGGCCGCCCCGGCAAGCCAGGTGGTCGGTCAACAGATGAGCGGATGAAAGGACAGTCGAACCGTATCGGGGCGGCCGGGGGGTCGGGCTACTGCCAGGGGATGATTGCGCCTACCCCTGACGGCCTAGGGGCGAAGGGGGGTCCTGGACCGCCCTGCCCGGCCGCCTGGCCCGGCCGCTCTAGCCCAGCCGTTGCAGCAGCTCGCCGTGGAGCAGCCCGTTGGACGCCACGGCGTTGCCGCCGTGGACGCCGGGGATGCCGTCCAGGCCGGTGAAGCGGCCCCCCGCCTCCTCGACGATCACGCAGTTGGCGGCCATGTCCCAGATGCTCAGCTCGGGCTCGGCGCACATGTCGACCGACCCCTCGGCGACCATCATGTAGGGCCAGAAGTCGCCGTAGGCACGGGTCCGCCAGCAGCTCCGGGAGAGGTCCAGGAAGGCGTCCAGCCGGTTCCGCTCCTCCCAGCCGGTCAGCGAGGAGTACGCGAAGGAGGCGTCCTCCAGCCGGGAGACGTCCGAGACCTGGATCCGGCTGGCCTTGGTCAGGCTGCGGCCGGTAAACGCGCCGGTGCCCTTGGCGGCCCACCAGCGGCGTCCCAGCGCCGGGGCCGAGACCATGCCGACGACCGGCTGGTCGCCGCTCGGGCCCACCTCCATCAGCGCGATCAGGGTGGCCCAGACCGGGACCCCGCGGATGTAGTTCTTCGTCCCGTCGATCGGGTCGACCACCCAGCGGCGCGGGCCGTGGCCGGTGCTGCCCTGCTCCTCGCCCATGACCGCGTCCCGGGGGCGGGCCCGGGCCAGGTCGTTGCGGATCAGCTCCTCCACGGCCTTGTCGGCGTCGGAGACCGGGGTGAGGTCCGGCTTGGTGTCGATCTTCAGATCGAGCGCCTTGAACCGGTCCAGTGTCACCGAGTCGGCGTGGTCCGCGAGTACGTGGGCAAGGCGAAGATCGTCGTGGTAGTCGGCCATGCCCTGAACAGTAACGATCGCGCGGTGCCGGAGCCAGCAGCGGCGTGGGCGCCCCCGGCCGCCCCGGGCTTCTAAGCTTGGCCCATGGGCTCCGTGGGTGACTCAGGCGTGGACGACCGGGAACTCGTCACCTGGTGGGGGCTGGTGGTCGAGGCGTACGCGCGGACCGGGCGGCTGGTGCAGGTCGGCCCGGTCGAGGGGGTGGACGTTCCCGGCCCCTGGTTCGAGGTGCTGCTGCGGCTGCTGCGCACCCCCGGGCAGCAGCTGACGATGACCCAGCTCGCCCGCGAGACCACGCTGACCAGCGGCGGGTTCACCAAGCTCGCCGACCGGATGGTCGCCGCCGGGCTGATCGAACGGCAGCCGTCGCCCGAGGACCGCCGGGTGACGCACGTGGTGCTCACCGCCGAGGGGCTGCGGATCGGCGAGGAGGCCCAGCGCCGCCACGTGGCGCTGCTGCGCGAGCACTTCCTCGGCCCGCTGGGGGAGGAGCGCGCCGGGCGGCTGGCGGGCCTGATGCGGGCGCTCCGGGACGCCAACACGCCCGGCTGAGCAGCCCGCCCCCTGCCTGCGCGGGCCTTGCCCGGGCTAGTGGTCGATGCCGCTGAGCTGGAGGCCGACCACGCCGGCCAGCACCAGGCCGATGGAGACGATCTTCAGCACCGAGACCGTGTCCCCGAGCCAGGCCATGCCGTAGACGGCGGTGCCGGCCGCGCCGATGCCGGTCCACACCGCGTACGCCGGGCCGACCTGGAGGCTTCTGAGCGCCCACGAGAGCAGCCCGAAGCTGCCCGCGCCGAACAGCGCGAAGCCGACCACGGGCCAGGGCCGGGTGAAGCCGTGGCTCAGCTTCAGGCAGACGGCGAAGCCGGTCTCCAGGAACCCCGCGATGATCACCATCGCCCACGCCATCCGCGCACTCCCTCGCCGCTCGCCGCCAGTGGACCGCCGGACGCCGATCGCGCCGGTGATCACATGGTCGCGTGCGATCCCGGCGTCGGCATCCGGAGCGCGTCCGGGCGCGGGCTGCGGGCTGCGGGCTGCGGGGGCTGCGCGGCGGCGGCTGAGGCTGCGGCGGGCTCAGTCGCCCTCGCGGGCCTCGCGGGTGGAGAGCAGCCGGCGCAGCGAGTACAGCCGGGCCGGGTCGGCGTGGCCCTCGGCCACCCAGGCGTCCAGCGCGCAGTCCGGCTCGTCGTGGCTGCACGCGCGCGGGCAGCCCTCGGTGCCGGGCACCAGGTCGGGGAAGGCCAGGATGACGCGTCCGGGCTCGATGTGGGAGAGCCCGAAGGAGCGGAAGCCGGGGGTGTCGATGACCCAGCCCGGCAGGTCGCCCCGGGCCGCGCCGGGCGCCGGGGGCAGCCGCAGCGCCAGCGCGGAGGTGGTGGTGTGGCGTCCGCGCCCGGTGACCGCGTTGACGATCCCGGTGGACCGCTGGTGCGCCGGGACGAGGGCGTTGACCAGCGTCGTCTTGCCCACGCCGGAGTGGCCGATGAAGACCGTGGACAGGCCGCGCAGCTGGTCGCGGACGCGCTCGGCGCCCTCGGCCGCCAGGTCGTCCCGGCGGGTCACCACATGGTTGACGCCCAGCGGGTGGTAGATCTCCAGCAGCGGCTCGGCCGGGGCCAGGTCGGACTTGGTGAGCACCAGCAGCGGCCGCAGCCCGGCGTCGTAGGCGGCGACCAGGCAGCGGTCGATCAGCCGGGCGCGGGGCTCCGGGTCGGCCAGGGCGATGACGATGGCCAGCTGGTCGGCGTTGGCGACGACGATCCGCTCGTACGGGTCGTCGTCGTCGGCGGTGCGCCGCAGCACCGTCCGGCGCTCCTCGACCCGGACGATCCGGGCCAGCACGCCGGGCTCGCCGGAGAGGTCGCCGACCAGGGCGACCCGGTCGCCGACGACGACGCCCTTGCGGCCCAGCTCGCGGGCCTTCATGGCGGCGATCTCGCGTTCGCGCTTGGTCCCGGCCTCGACCAGGCAGGTGAACCGGCCCCGGTCGACGGTGAGGACCATGCCCTCGGCGGCCTCGTCGTGGGCCGGGCGGGTCCGGGTGCGGGGGCGCGAGCCCCGGCGCGAGGGGCGGGCCCGGATGTCGTCCTCGTCGGCGTCCTCGCCGTAGCGGCGCATGCGGTGCTTCAGCCCTTCACTGCGGTGCCGGTGAGCAGGGAGTCCCAGAGCCCGGGGAAGTCCGGGAGGGTCTTGGCGGTGGTGCCGATGTCCTCGACCAGGACGCCCTCGGTGACCAGGCCGAGGACGGCGCCGGCGGTGGCCAGCCGGTGGTCCTCGTAGGTGTGGAAGACGCCGCCGTGCAGCGGGCGGGGGGTGATCTCCAGGCCGTCGGCGGTCTCGGTGACCTCGCCCCCGAGAGCATTGATCTCGTTTGCGAGCGCTGCCAACCGATCGGTCTCGTGCACACGGAGGTGAGCGATGCCCCGGAGCGAGGACGGGGATCCGGCCAGCGCGGCGACGGCCGCGATCACCGGCGCCAGCTCGCCGACGTCGTGCAGGTCCGCGTCCAGGCCGTGCACGGAGCCGCCGCCGGTGAACCGCAGCCCCTCCTCGGTCAGCTCGCTGGAACCACCCATCCGGGTGAACAGGTCCCGCAGCTGGTCCCCCGGCTGGCTGGTGTGCAGCGGCCAGTCCCTGACCACCACCGTCCCGGCCGTGACCAGCGCCGCGGCCAGGAACGGCGCCGCGTTCGACAGGTCCGGCTCGACCACCAGGTCCCGGCCCAGCAGCGCCCCCGGCGCCACCCGCCACACGTCCGGCTCGCCGCCGTCCTCGGGCGCGTCCACCCGCGCCCCGGCGGCGCGCAGCATCTCCACCGTCATCCGGATGTGCGGCAGCGACGGCACCCTGCCGCCGGACCCGCCGCTGTGCCGGACCTCCACGCCCTGCTGGAACCGCGCCCCCGACAGCAGCAGCGCGCTCACGAACTGCGAGGAGGACGAGGCGTCCACCGTGACCGTGCCGCCGACCAGCCCGGCCGTGCCGTGCACGGTCAGCGGCAGCGCCCCGCGCCCGTCGTCGTCGATCCGCGCGCCCAGCTGCCGCAGCGCCGAGATCACCCCGCCGAGCGGCCGCTCGTACGAACGGGGGTCGCCGTCGAAGCGCACCTCGCCGTCGGCCAGCGCGGCCAGCGGCGGCAGGAAGCGCATCACCGTGCCCGCGTTGCCGACGTCCACCCGGGCGTGGCCCTTCAGCGGCGCGGGCAGCACCCGCCAGGCGTCGCCGCCGCCGGGCACCCCGCTGCTGCTGTTCAGCGTGGACTCGATGCCGACGCCCATCGCCCGCAGGCCGTCGGCCATCAGCAGGGTGTCGCGGCTGTGCAGGGGGCGGCGGATGAAGCCGGGATCGTCCGCGAGCGCGGCCAGAACCAGGGCTCGATTGGTCGCGGACTTCGATCCGGGCACGGAGACCACCGCGTCCACAGGGTCGGACGCGGTGGGTGCGGGCCACAGCAGGTCGCTCATGGCTCCCGAGCCTAGCCGCATTCAGCGGGTGAGCAGCCAGCGACCGCCCGTGGCCAGCGCGGCGAGAGCGATCACCAGGAACAGCGCCACCCACAGCACCGGCGGCGTCCCGGTCAGCCGTCCGAGCTGGTCGGCGTCCGAGTCCCGGGCGCCGCCGCGCCGCCGCTTGCCCTGCAGCTCCAGCACCGGACGCACCCCGGCCAGCAGCAGGAACCAGACGCTCAGATAGGCGAACGCCCCCTGCAACGCGGCCCCGCCGAACCAGGACACCGCAAGGCACACTCCGCCGGTGACGACGACGGTCAGCGCCCCGTAGGCGTTGCGGACCATCACCAGCACCGCCAGCAGCAGCGCCACCACCGCCCACAGCAGCGCGGTGACGTGCCCGGCCGACAGCAGCCAGGCCCCGCCGAGCCCCAGCAGCGGCGGCGCGGAGTACCCGGCGGCGGCGGTCAGCACCATGCCCGGCCCGTGCGGCCTGCCGGAGGAGACGGTCAGCCCGGAGGTGTCCGAGTGCAGCCGGATCCCGTGCAGCCGGCGCCGGGTCAGCACCGCCACCAGCCCGTGCCCGCCCTCGTGGGCGATGGTCACCACGTTCCGGGTGTAGTGCCACACCACCGCCGGGCCCACCGCCAGCAGTGCGACGGCGGCCGTGGCCCAGACGATGACCTGGTCCGGCGCCGCCTGGACACCGGTCACCTCGCTCCACACCGCGCTGATGCTGTGCGCCTGCATGGACTCGCCTCACCTCGGCTCGGGACTGATCGGCACGTGCCCGCGGGCCCGGGGCACGGAGGGGAAGCCTCGCATGTCCAGATGTGAAAGCGGCAGCCCCCGGTTCCCCGGGAACGGTACGGCCCGGACGCAGGACGCCGGGGTGCGGCATCCGGCATCCTGGACGCCTCGGTGGCGGCGGAAGGCGGGGGACTCTGATGTGCGGTCGGTATGCGTCGAGCCGTAAGCCGGAGGATCTGGCCAGGCTCTTCGGGGTGGAGTCCTGGGATCCCGACGAGGCGCCCGCGCCGGCCTGGAACATAGCGCCGACCGTTCCGGTGCACGCGGTGCTGGAGCGGCCGCTGAAGGGCGCGGACCCGCAGGCGGGGCCGGTCCGGCAACTGCGTCCGCTGCGGTGGGGGCTGGTGCCGTCGTGGGCGCAGTCCCCGGCGGTGGCGGTGAAGATGATCAACGCGCGGTCGGAGACCGTGCACGAGAAGCCGGCCTACCGGCGCTGTTTCGCCTCCCGGCGCTGCCTGCTGCCGGCCGACGGCTACTACGAGTGGGTCGCGCCGGAGGCCGAGCCGGGCGCGCCCAGGAAGGGCAGGGCCCCGAAGCAGGCGTACTTCATCACCCCGGCCGACGGCTCGGTGATGGCCATGGCCGGGCTGTACGAGTTCTGGCGCGACCCCAAGGCCCCGCAGGACCATCCGGACGCCTGGTGGGCCACCTGCACGGTGATCACCACCGCCGCCGAGCCCGCGCTGGCCGCCGTCCACCCGCGGATGCCGCTGGCGCTGACCCCCGACAGCTGGGACGCGTGGCTGGACCCGGCGCTGAACGACCCGGAGCGGGTCCGCGCGCTGCTGGTACCGCCGCCGCCGGGGCTGATGGAGGTGCGCCCGGTGTCGGCCGCCGTCGGCAGCGTCCGCAACGACGGCCCCGAGTTGCAGCGCCGGTGGCAGCCGGTGCCCGCGGAGGGCGGAACCACCCTGTTCTGACCCGGGTCGCGCACCCGGCCCGATCCCCGCCCGGACCGGGGGCGGGCCACCCGTTCGGCGAGCCGCAACCGGACACGGGAATGTGCGGCCGCGTCCCCTGGTTCACTCCCATGTCGGCATCGCAACGTCATGGAAGGCAGCGCTCATGGTTTCAGCGGCATGCTCCGCGCGTCCGGAGGGCGTCGGCGGGTCGCTTCTGTCCTGGTCCGAGTGGCCCGTTGGCATGGGCGGTTCCGTCACAAGCCCGATAGGCTCCTTTGCGAGCGGGTCCACCACCGTGGACCGCGCGTTCTTCGCTCAGGAGGTGAGTCCCGTCGCCGGGACCGAGGACGAGGCCGGAACAGCCGGAGGGGCGCGGGAGGCCGAGGCCGCCGTGCCGGTCGGGGCTGCGCCGATCGGGGCCGTGCCCATCCACGACGTGCCCATCGACGACGCGGACGGCGACACCTTCCGGGCCGCCGCCGAGGAGTCCGAGGCCGAGCGCTCCGCCCGCTTCGAGCGCGACGCCTTGGGCTACCTGGACCAGATGTACTCCGCCGCGCTGCGGATGACGCGCAACCCGGCCGACGCCGAGGACCTGCTGCAGGAGACCTTCGCCAAGGCGTTCGCCTCCTTCCACCAGTTCCGCGAGGGCACCAACCTCAAGGCGTGGCTGTACCGCATCCTGACCAACACGTTCATCAACTCGTACCGCAAGAAGCAGCGCGAGCCCCAGCGCACCGGCGCCGAGGAGATCGAGGACTGGCAGCTGGCGCGGGCCGAGTCGCACATGTCGACGGGCCTGCGCTCCGCCGAGACGGTCGCCCTGGACCACCTCCCGGACAGCGACGTCAAGGACGCCCTGCAGTCCATCCCCGAGGAGTTCCGGATCGCGGTGTATCTCGCGGACGTCGAGGGGTTCGCGTACAAGGAGATTGCCGACATCATGGGGACACCCATCGGCACGGTGATGTCCCGCCTGCACCGCGGTCGCCGCCAGCTGCGGGAGCTGCTGGAGGACTACGCCCGCGAGCGCGGACTGGTCCCGGCCGGCAGCGGTGCCGGGACAGGTGTCCCGCACGACCAGTCGAAAGGGTCGGGCTCATGAGCTGCGGCAACCACCACGACACCGAGTGCAGTGAGGTCCTCGACCACCTGTACGAGTACCTCGACAACGAGATGGGCGAGGGCGACTGCGCCAAGTTGCGCGAGCACTTCGACGAGTGCTCGCCGTGCCTGGAGAAGTACGGCCTCGAGCAGGCCATCAAGGCGCTGGTGAAGCGGTCCTGCGGGTGCGACACCGCCCCCTCGGACCTGCGCGGCAAGGTCCTCGCCCGGATCGAGCGGATCCGGGCCGGGCTGCCGGTCGAGGGCGACCTGGTCGCTCACACCGCGCCTGCGGGCGGGGCCGCGGCGGACGCCGAATCCTCGGCCGCGAGCCCGGTGCCGACCCCAGCGGCCGACTCCGGCCCCGGTCGTGACGCCGCATCATACGTTGCCGCGGAGGCCGTCGCGCGCGACTGACCGCGCCGCCGAGCCCCGTCCGCTCCCCGCTTGCCGCAGGTCCGACCAGGTCGGGCCGCCTGCGGACCGGCGTACGGGCGCGGAAATCCCGGCCGCACCGAAAGTGTCCGAACCATCCCATGGCCCCGAGGCGTCGAGCCCCGGGGCCTTGGCATGGTTGGATGCAGGAGAAGGGGGCGGGCCCCACGTGTGTGGCGGGCCGTCGAGCGGGCATGGAGTCGGTGAGCCGTCGTCGGTCGATCGTCGTCGGTGGAACCGTCGACAGGCGGCGGAGGAGACGGCTGATGCGGCGGCGGGGCGGACAGCAGGACCACGGCTGTGCGTGGCGTCGCGGCGCACGGCGACGTAGCGTGCTTGTGGAGGCGCACGTCGCACAGCACCACTGCGGGCAAGCCCGGACCACCGGGTGGAATCGGACGAGTGGCAGGCCGAGGTGAAGATCTTCAATCGGGCACGGCAAAGGCCGTCCGCCAGCTGGCGGCAGACGACCGACCGGGCCTTCACGCTCATCGGGAGCGGACGCCTGGAGGACGCCGGGGCGCTGCTGGTCCGCGCCGCGGACCTGGAGCCGTGGTTGTCCGACTCCTGGTTCAACCTCGCGCTGCTGCACAAGTTCCGCCGGGACTGGGAGCAGGCGCGGGCGGCCGGGCTGCGCGCCGTGGCCCTGCTCGACCGCAACCCCGGAGCCCCCGACTGGTGGAACCTGGGCATCGCCGCGACCGCGCTGCAGGACTGGGCCCTGGCCCGGCGCTCCTGGCAGGCGTACGGCCTGCGGCTGCCGCAGGGCGAGGGCCCGGTCAGCCTGGACTTCGGGACGACCCCGGTGCGGCTCTCCCCGGAGGGCGAGTCCGAGGTGGTCTGGGGCCGCAGACTCGACCCGGCCCGGGTCGAGGTGCTGTCGATCCCGCTGCCGTCCTCCGGCCGCCGCTGGGGCGAGGTGGTGCTGCACGACGGCACCCCGCACGGCGAGCGGGTCGCGGACGGCGTCCCCTACCCGGTCTTCGACGAGATCGAGCTGTGGGCGCCCTCCCCGGTGCCGACCTGGGTGGTGCTGCTGCAGGCCGAGACCGAGGCCGACCGGGACGCCCTGGAGCGGCTGGTCTCCGAGGCCGGCTACGCCGCCGAGGACTGGACGTCCTCGGTGCGGCTGCTGTGCCGGGACTGCTCCGAGAGCCGGATGCCCGCCGACGACGGCCACAGCGAGCACCACGACCCGCACGACGACGGGCAGCTCGGCCACCTCAGCCACCGCAGCGCGGGCGCCCTGTGGCTCCCCGAACGCGAGTGCGGCATGGCCGCCCCGGCCGACCTGGTCGGCCTGCTGCTGGACCGCTGGGTGCTCGGCAACCCGGCCGGTCGCGCCTACCGTGACCTGGAAGAAGTCTGCTGACCCCGCGGTTCCCCGTACCCTGGTGGCTTACCCGTGTACGGACTGAAGGCGAGTGGCAGCGGCATGTCGGAACAGCAGGTCGAGGAACAGGTCGAGGACGTCGCTGAGGACGCCGCCGCGCAGGCCGTCGGCGCACCGGCCGACGGGCAGGCCGAGGAGCGCGCCCCGCAGCAGGTCGTCGGCGAGGAGCCGGACCTGACCAGGGGGACGTTCCGGCCGGTCACCGTCGTCGGCAACCCGGTCCTGCACCACCCCTGCGCGACCGTCACCGAGTTCGGCCCGGAGCTCGCCGCCCTGGTGGACGACCTCTTCGTGACCATGTACGCGGCCGAGGGCGTGGGCCTCGCGGCCAACCAGATCGGCGTCGCCCAGCGGGTCTTCGTCTACGACTGCCCGGACGACGACGGCGTCCGCCACATCGGCGTGGTGGTCAACCCGGTCCTGGACGACCTCGACCCCGCCCAGCGCACCCTGGACGAGTCGCCCGAGGGCTGCCTGTCCGTCCCCGGCGCGTACGCGGACCTCGCCCGCCCGGAGTTCGCGGTCGTGCGCGGCCAGGACAAGGACGGCAAGGACATCGTGGTCGAGGGCACCGGCTTCTTCGCCCGCTGCCTCCAGCACGAGACCGACCACCTCAACGGCTACCTCTACATCGACCGGCTCTCCAAGCGGGACCGCAAGGACGCCCTGCGGCAGATGGCGGAGCTGACCCCGCGCTACGAGACCGTCCCCAACGACTGAGCCCCGGGCCCGCGACCGGGCCCCGGTCTTATCCGCGCCCTACCGGGCCGTGGGCGATCCTGGACAGCATGGACGTTGATGCTGCCCAGGACCGCGACACCACCGCCCCCGAGGCCGGCGCCCCCGTCGGCGCCGGCCGGGCCATGGCCTGGTTCCTGGTCGTCACCGGCGCCCTGGGCTTCCTGGCCTCCTTCACGCTCACCTACGAGCGCTTCAAGCTGCTCACCCAGCCCGGATACGTACCGAGCTGCAGCATCAACCCCATCATCAGCTGCGGCAATGTGATGACCAAGCCCCAGGCGGCGGTCTTCGGCTTCCCCAACCCGCTGATGGGCATCGCCGGCTTCGCCGTCGTCCTCGCCGTCGGCACCGGCCTCCTGGCCGGCGCCCGCTACCGCCGCTGGTACTGGGCCGGCCTGCAGCTCGGCACGGCCTTCGGCCTCGGCCTGATCTGCTGGCTGGTCGGCCAGTCCCTCTACAGCATCGGCGCGCTCTGCCCGTACTGCATGGTCGTCTGGGTGATCATCTTCCCGCTGTTCTGGTACGTCACCCTGCACAACCTCAAGCACTGCGTCATCCCCACCCCCGCCCGCTGGCGCAACCCCCTCGACGCCCTGCTCACCCTCCACTGGTTCGGCCCCCTGCTCTGGTACCTGGTCATCGGCGGCATGATCCTCATCCGCTTCTGGTCCTACTGGAAGACCCTGCTCTGAGAGCGGTGGGGCGGGTGGTGAGGTTGGTCCAGAGGCGGTGCGGGCGGAGTCGAAGCTGATGACGATGAGGGTGTCCAGGCCGGAGAGCGACTCGCGGGTGAGCGGGGTGTGCGCCTTCCTGGAGGCGAAGGGCTGTCCCGTCGTCGCCGTGGCCAACCCGCTGCGCGGGGTGGCGTCGGACTCGGCGTACCTGCTGAGCGTCCTGAAGACCATCAGCGGTCCGATCGTGCCGGTGGGGCACTCCTACGCGGGCTTCCTGATCAGCTCCGCGGCTGCGGCGGATCCCGAGGTCAAGGCGCTGGTCTATGTCGCCGCCTGCATCCCCGAGAAGGGCGAGAGCCCCGCGGAGCTGACCTACAAGTTCCCCGGGTCGCAGCTGACCGGGAGCAACCTGCTCACCCGCCCGGAGCCGGGCGGGACCGACATCTACATCAACCCGGCCGACTTCAGCTCGGTGTACGCCGGCGGCCTCTCCCCGGAGCAGACCGCGCCGGCGGAGCCGGCCACCGTCAACCCGCCGGCCTCCGTGCCCAAGTGGGAGATCGTCGCGCTCCACGACAACGCGATCCCGACCAAGGCCGAGTTCTCCATGGCCCAGCGGGCCTGCGCCCGGGGCGTCACCGCCGACTCGGCCATGACGTCCCGGCCGCCGCCCCGCAGGTGGTGGACCGCGTCATCCTCCAGGCGGCGCGCTCCGCCGGCTAGACCCGCCGGACCCGCGCCTCCCGCCGCGCCTTCCGCGCCGGGAGGCGCGATCCGCCCCGCCCGAGGTCGTCGACGCCGGGTCAGAAGTCGTCGTCGAAGGAGACCGAGCCCTCGACGGCCACCTGGTACGCGGAGACCCGGCGTTCGAAGAAGTTGGTGAGCTCCTGGACGCCCTGGAGCTCCATGAAGCCGAACGGGTTCTCCGAGCCGTAGCGGACCGGCAGGCCGAGGCGGGCGAGGCGCTGGTCGGCCACGCACTCCAGGTACTGCCGCATGGAGTCCGTGTTCATGCCGGGCAGGCCCTCGCCGCACAGGTCGCGGGCGAACTGCAGCTCGGCCTCGACGGCCTCCTCCAGCATCGCGGTGACCTGCGCGCCCAACTCGTCGTCCCACAGGTCGGGTTCCTCGGCGCGGACGGTGTCCACCACCTGGAACGCGAAGTCCATGTGCATGGACTCGTCGCGGAACACCCAGTTGGTGCCGGTGGCGAGCCCGTGCAGCAGGCCGCGCGAGCGGAACCAGTAGACGTACGCGAAGGCCCCGTAGAAGAACAGCCCCTCGATGCAGGCCGCGAAGCAGATCAGGTTGAGCAGGAAGCGCCGGCGGTCGGCCTTGGTGTGCAGCGCGTCGAGCTTCTCCACCTCGTTGATCCAGCGGAAGCAGAATTGGGCCTTCTCGCGGATGGAGGGGATGTTCTCCACCGCGGCGAAGGCCGCGTTGCGGTCCTCCGGGTCGGGCAGGTAGGTGTCCAGCAGGGTCAGGTAGAACTGGACGTGCACGGCCTCCTCGAACAGCTGGCGGGACAGGTACAACCGCGCCTCGGGCGAGTTGATGTGCTTGTACAGCGTCAGCACCAGGTTGTTGGAGACGATGGAGTCGCCGGTTGCGAAGAACGCGACCAGGCGGCCCAGCAGGTGGCGCTCGTCCGCGCTCAGCTTGGCCAGGTCGGCGACGTCCGAGTGCAGGTCCACCTCCTCCACGGTCCAGGTGTTCTTGATGGCGTTGCGGTAGTGCTCGTAGAAGTCCGGGTAGCGCATCGGACGCAGGGTCAGTTCGAAGCCCGGGTCGAGCAGGTTCTTCTCGGCGGCGCGGGGCGTGGCGGGGTCGGACATCACTGGCATGCCTCGCAGGACTCGGGGTTCTCAAGGGAGCAGGCGATCGCCGCGTCGTCCTCGACGATCGGCAGGTCGTTGGAGAGGTCGGCCGGCTGGCTCAGCGGCGGAGCGGCCTCGGTGACCGGCGCGGCCTCGGCGGCCTGGGCCGCCTGGGCGGCGCGGGCGATCCGGGTGGCCGGGCGGGAGCGCAGGTAGTAGGTGGTCTTCAGGCCGACCTTCCAGGCGTACGCGTACATCGAGCTGAGCTTGCCGATGGTGGGCGAGGCCAGGAACAGGTTCAGCGACTGGCTCTGATCCAGGTACGGCATCCGGGCCGCGGCCAGGTCGATCAGCGCGCGCTGCGGCAGCTCCCAGGCGGTGCGGTAGAGCGACTTGAGGTCGTCCGGCAGGCCGGGGATCTCCAGCGCCGAGCCGTTGGCCTCGCGCAGCGACTCGCGGGCGGCGGAGGTCCACAGCCCGAGCGCCTTGAGGTCGGCCACCAGGTACGGGTTGACCTGGAGGAACTCCCCGCTCAGGGTCTCCCGCTTGAACAGGTTGGACACCTGCGGCTCGATGCACTCGTACACGCCCGCGATGGAGGCGATGGTCGCGGTCGGGGCGATCGCCAGCAGCAGCGAGTTGCGCAGCCCGGTGACGGCGATCCGCTCGCGCAGCGCGGCCCAGCGGTCGGCCCAGGCGGTGGCGGTGTCGAAGTGGTCGATGTGCAGCTGGCCGCGCGCGGCGCGGGTCTCCTGGTACGCCTCGTGCCTGCCGAGGCGCTCGGCCAGGTCGCAGCTGGTCTCGTAGGCGGCGAGCATGATCCGCTCGGAGATCCGGGTGGACAGCTCCTTGGCCTCGGCCGAGTCGAAGTCCAGCCGGAGCCGGAAGAAGACGTCCTGCAGGCCCATGACGCCCAGGCCGACCGGCCGCCAGCGGGAGTTGGAGGCGGCGGCCTCGGGGGTCGGGTAGAAGTTGATGTCCACGACCCGGTCCAGGAAGGTCACGGCGGTGCGGACGGTGGCGTCCAGCCGCTCCCAGTCCATCGAGCCGTCGGCCAGCAGGTGCGCGCCGAGGTTGACCGAGCCGAGGTTGCAGACGGCGGTCTCGGAGTCGTCGGTGACCTCGATGATCTCCGTGCACAGGTTGGACGAGTGGACGGTGCGGCCGGGCAGCGCGGTCTGGTTGGCGGCGCGGTTGGAGGCGTCCTTGAAGGTCATCCAGCCGTTGCCGGTCTGCGCCAGGGTGCGCATCATCCGGGCGTACAGGGAGCGGGCCGGGACGGTGCGGGCGGCCAGCCCGGCGGCCTCGGCCTTGGTGTAGGCGGCGTCGAACTCCGCGCCCCACAGGTCGACCAGTTCGGGGACGTCGCCGGGGGAGAACAGCGACCACTCGGCGTCGGCCTCGACCCGGCGCATGAACTCGTCCGGGATCCAGTGCGCCAGGTTGAGGTTGTGGGTGCGCCGGGCCTCCTCGCCGGTGCTGTCGCGCAGCTCCAGGAACTCCTCGATGTCCGCGTGCCAGGTCTCCAGGTAGACGCAGGCGGCGCCCTTGCGCCGGCCGCCCTGGTTGACCGCCGCCACCGACGAGTCCAGCGTGCGCAGGAACGGCACGATGCCGTTGGACTGGCCGTTGGTGCCCCGGATCAGGCTGCCGCGCGAGCGGATCCGGCTGTACGACAGGCCGATGCCGCCCGCGTGCTTGCTGAGCCGGGCGATCTGCGCGTAGCGGGCGTAGATCGAGTCCAGCTCGTCCAGCGGGGAGTCCAGCAGGTAGCAGGAGGACATCTGCGGGTGCCGGGTGCCGGAGTTGAACAGGGTCGGCGAGGAGGGCAGGTACTCCAGCCGACTCATCAGCCGGTACAGCTCGGCGACCTCGGCCACGGAGCCGGTGTCCCCGCCGATCTGCAGCCCGCAGGCGACGCGCAGCATGAAGTGCTGCGGGGTCTCGATGACCTGACGGGTGATCGGGTGGCGCAGCAGGTAGCGGGAGTAGACGGTGCGCAGCCCGAAGTACTCGAAGCGGTCGTCCCCGGCGGGGTCGACCACCGCGTCCAGGGCCGCGGCGTGGGCGGCGACGAACGCGGCGGTGGGGTCGCCGATCAGCCCCTCGCGGTGACCGACAGTGATCGAGGCGGCGAAGCAGGTGGAGCCCTGGCCGGCCGCCTCCTCGCGGATCTCCTCGGCCAGGAGGCGGGCCGCGAGCCGGGAGTACTGCGGGTCCTCGGCGATGAGCGCGGCGGCGGCCTCGGTGGCCAGCCCGCGCAGTTCGGCGTAGTCCGCGCCGCCGCTGCGGCCGCGCAGGGCGGCGGCGGCGACCCGTCCGGGGTCCACCTCGGGGAGGTCGGCGGAGCGCTCGGTGAGCGTACGCAGCAGGGCAGCGCCGGGGCCGTCAGGGGTGCCGGGTGCACCGGCCTGGGCAGGCAGGGTGGCGGTTGCTGTGTCAGTCACGTTCGCTCCTCGTTGGCGGCGGCCGGTCGGCGAGGGGCCGCCTCGGGCGGAGCGAGGCGTGCGAAAGCGCAAGACGGCAGCGCGCAGCACATCCTCGGCCCACCCTCGGGGCCCGGAAGTCATGCCGTCGGCAGGTAATCGGACTTGCGGGCGCGATTCCGGGCGACCGGAAGGGTCGGGACGCTCGGGGCGCAGCCGCTCACCGCTGCGGGGCAGTCCCGGATTCGCACCGGGTTCCCCTGCTTCGACAGCGAGAGTGAGCATACATCTGGTGGCGCTGGCTGGAAGCACCACCAGATGTTGTGTCGGGCGTGAGCAGATTCACTGGACTAGTTCCAATGCATAGGTCATCAGTTCGACTCCCGGGGCGGGGGACCAGTCGCGGGCCGGGGTGCGTACGAAGCCGAGCCGTTCGTAGATCCGGTGCGCGCGGACCATGGCCGGCTGGGTCGACATCACCAGCCTCGGCAGGCCCCGCTCGCGCGCCCGTTCGATGCAGGCGCGCACCAGCGCCTCGCCCGCGCCCCGCCCGCGCGCCTCCGCCGAGACCGCCAGCATCCGGAACTCGCCCTCCTGCCCCTGCGCCAGATCCGCGTACGGAGAACCCGGCGGCGCGAAGGTCACCGACCCCAGCAGCGCCCCCGAGAGCGGGTCCACGGCGACCAGCAGCTCGGCCCGCCGGGCCCGGTCGCGGCCGTCGCGCAGGCGCGCCGCGTTGGCGCTGTCGCGCGCGGTGTGGCCGTCGCCGATGAAGGATTCGGCGGTGAGATCCCCGGCGGCGTCGAGCTCGGACGCGAGGGCGGGGCGGATGACGATGTCCATGCCCGAGAGTCTGCCCCAGCGCCGGAAGGGGCTCGGAACGGGGCCCGGCACCGGAATGGCGGTACCCGGTCGTCGTCGCCGAGCGTGACGACTGGTGGCGTGTCAGATTCAAAAAGTGACTACTACAACACGCATGCGCAGGACGATAGGACTGGGCCTGGCCGCCTTGGTGGCCGGGCCGCTGGGGGCGATGGGCACGGCGGGCATGGCCCACGCGGCCGCGACGGCGACGGCGACCGCGACGACGGCACGGGCGGGCGGGGCGGTACGCGCCGCCGCGCCGGAGGCGGCGGCCTGCGGGGCCGTCAGCAGGGCCTCGCACGACAGCGCCCAGCCCGCCGTGAGACCCCGTCAGTCGCACCGCACGAGCCCGGCGGGCGGCCACGCCTCCACCACCGGGCACCCGTCGCAGAGCCGGGCCGACCCGGGCTGCGACAGCGCCCGCCCGGCGGCCGACAGCGCGGTCCGCCCGCGGCCGCAGCGGCCCGTCCGGATCGCCCCGGCGACGGGAGCCCGGGCCGTCGACCTCCGGACGGCAGCGGCTCCGGCAGCGGCCGTGGCGGCGGCTGCGGCGGTGGACCCGCACCCAGCCCGCGCGGCGGCGCACACAGCACCGCACGCAGCACCGCACGCAGCACCGCACGGGACGCAGCCGCAGGCCGGGGGCAGCGCGGGCGGGGACGGCCGTGGGGAGACCGGCAAGGGCGGCAAGGGCAAGGGCGGCCACGGCCACGGCGCGGGGAAGGGCCACGGCGGTAAGGGCCACGGCGGCGGCAAGGGCGGCCACGGCGGGACGGACGCCGCCGTGCCGGTCGGGCTGGACGCGGTCGCGCACAGCGGCGGCCGTGGCGGCGCCGGGAACCAGGACGGCGGCTGGAGCGGTCAGGCCGCCGACGCCGACGGGAGCGGCGCCGGCTGGGCCGGTCGCGGCGGCCAGGACGGCGACGGCGACCACAGCGACCGCGGCGACCACGGCGGGCGGGACGGCCACGACGGCTGGGACGGCCGTGACGGTCACGGCGGCGCCCGGCCGGAGCTGGCCGCCACCGGCGTCTCCGGCGAGGGCACGCTGCTGATCGGCGGCGCCGCCGCCGTGGCGCTCGGCGGCGGCGCCGGGCTGCTGCTGCTCCGGCGGCGGGTGCTCAGGCGCTCTCTGTGAGCAGCTCCCGCAGCCGCCGCAGCTCCTCCGAGGTCAGCCCGAGGTGGCGCAGGTACGCCTGCATGCTGCCGTAGCGGCCGGACGTCCGGCGGAGGAAGAGGGCGAGCAGGTCGGGGTGGACCGGTCGGGAGATCCGGTCCACCCCGTGTTCGTCGAGGTAGTGCACCGGTTCGCCGAGCAGCCCGAGGCCAAGGTTGGACAGGACGTAGTCGTCGGTGATGTCGGCCTCGTCCACGCCCAGGGCGGAGAGGATGACGGCCACGGTGACCCCGGTGCGGTCCTTGCCGACGGCGCAGTGCAGCAGCGCGGGCAGCGCGCCGGGCTCCAGCAGCCGCCGGACGCAGGCGAGGATCGGCGGGCCCGCGACGTCCGCCATGAAGGCGTACATGGGCTCCAGCGGGTGGTGCGGGGCGGCCGGGGCCCCGCCCTGCCCGTCGGCGTCCGGCTCGCCGTCGAGGGAGGCGTCGGGGGAGGCGTCGACGGCCGAGTCCGGGTTGCCGGAGGTGGCTTCGAACGGCGGCAGGGTCGGCAGGTTGACCGAGCTGAACGGCAGCCCGTGGGACAGGTCCGGCCAGCGCCGGATCTCGGGCTCGCTGCGCAGGTCGACAACGGTGTTCAGGCCCAGCTCGGCCAGGCGTTCGGCACCCTCGGGCGTCAGCTCGCCGAGCGCGCCCGAGCGGTAGAGCGCGCCCGCGCGCACCCGTCGGCCGTCGGCGGCGGCGAACCCGCCGACGTCGCGCAGGTTGTGCACGCCGGGGACGTCCAGCAGGCGCTCGCTGCCGGTCAGCGCGCCGGCAGCGGATATGGCGGGGGTGTCGGTGGTCTCCATGGCCGCCACCCTAGGGCGCGGGCGCTCCGCTCCACCCGGCCCCCGCCGACTGCGGGGCCCGGGCGGAGCGGGGGTCACAGGCCCGCGGCGGCGGAGAGGTCGCGGGTGAGGTCGGCCAGCAGGTCGGCCGCCCGGGCGCGCGCGGGGGCGAGGCCGGAGGCGGAGGCGACCGGGAGGACGACCTCCAGGTAGCACTTGAGCTTGGGCTCGGTGCCGGACGGGCGGACCACCACCCGGGCCGCGGCGACCGCGTCGCCGCTGAGCCGGTAGCGCAGGCCGTCGGTGGGCGGCAGCCCGCCCACCCCCTGGTCCAGGTCGTCGGCCTGGTCCACGGCCAGCCCGCCGAGCGCGGTCGGCGGCTGTTCCCGCAGCCGGGCCATGGCCGCGTCGATCAGCTTCAGGTCGGTCAGCCGCACCGACAGCTGGCTGGTGGCGTGCAGCCCGTGCCGGACGGCCAGCTCGTCCAGCAGGTCGTTCAGGGTGCGGCCGTCGGCCTTGAGGACGGCGGCGAGTTCGGCGACGGCCAGGGCGGCGGTGATGCCGTCCTTGTCGCGCACGCCCTGCGGGTCGACGCAGTAGCCGAGCGCCTCCTCGTAGCCGTAGCGCAGTCCGGGGGCGCGGGAGATCCACTTGAAGCCGGTGAGGGTCTCGGCGTAGGGCAGCCCGGCGGCTTCGGCGATCCGCGACAGCAGTGAGGAGGAGACGATGGTGGTGGCGAAGGCCCCCTGCGCGCCGCGCGCGGCCAGGTGGGTGGCGAGCAGGGCGCCCACCTCGTCCCCGTGCAGCATCCGCCAGCCGGCGTCGTCAGCGTCGGCGGTACCGGCGTCGGTGGCGCGGACGGCGACGGCGAGGCGGTCGGCGTCCGGGTCGTTGGCGATGATCAGGTCGGGCTGTCCGGGCGGGCCCTGCTCGGCCGCGGTGCGGATGGCCAGGTCCATCGCCCCCGGCTCCTCCGGGTTGGGGAAGGCGACGGTGGGGAAGTCCGGGTCGGGGTCGGCCTGGGCGGCCACCGTCAGCGGGGCCGGGAAGCCCGCGCGGTCGAAGGCGGCGAGCAGCGTGTCCCGGCCGACGCCGTGCAGCGGGGTGTAGACGACGCTCAGGTCGCGCGGGGTGGCCGGGTCCAGGGTGGTGAGCGC
Source organism: Streptacidiphilus sp. PB12-B1b (assembly GCF_014084125.1). Taxonomy (NCBI): domain Bacteria; kingdom Bacillati; phylum Actinomycetota; class Actinomycetes; order Kitasatosporales; family Streptomycetaceae; genus Streptacidiphilus; species Streptacidiphilus sp. PB12-B1b. The sequence goes on from NZ_CP048405.1 coordinate 1,142,304, forward strand.
GCGGGCCAGGTACGGCTCGACGATCTGCTGTCCGGTCAGCACCTGCCAGCCCCCGGCGGCGCGCGGGACGTCCGCCAGCGAGCCGATGGCGTCGATCCGGGCGGCGATGTCGGCGTCCTGCGGCGGGACGATCTGCGCGCCGTCGCCCAGGTAGACCTTGTAGCCGTTGTCCCGGGCCGGGTTGTGGCTGGCGGTGACCATCACCCCGGCCACCGCGCCCAGGTGGCGGATGGCGAAGGCCAGCACCGGCGTGGGCAGCGGGCCGGGCAGCAGCGCGGCCCGCAGCCCCGCCCCGACCACGGCGGCGGCCGTGTCCAGGGCGAAGTCGCGCGACTTGTACCGGGCGTCGTAGCCGATCACCACCAGGCCGTCCGGGGAGTCCTGGCGCAGGTAGGCGGCCAGCCCGGCGGCGGTGCGCAGCACCACGGCGCGGTTCATCCGGGTCGGCCCGGCACCCATCTCGCCGCGCAGCCCGGCGGTGCCGAACCGCAGCGTCCCGGAGAACCGCTCGGCCAGCTCGGACCAGGCCCGGGCCTCGTCCTCGGAGCCGTCGCCCTCGCCGCACTCGGCGGCGGCGAGGAGGGCGGACAGCTCGGCCCGGGTGTCCGGGTCGGGGTCCTCGGCGAGCCAGCTCCGGGCCCGGGAGAGCAGGTCGGTGGCGGGGATCGGCGTCATGGAGTCATCCGTTCCGTTCATTGTCCGGCGCCTCGGTGGCCGGGGTGGTCGTCCGGTGGTGTTCGCCGTTGGTCTCCGGGGGTGGCCCGGCGGCGGGCGGCGGGCGCCGGTCAGCCGGTGGTCACAGCCGCTGCAGGACGTCGGCGAGCAGCGCCCCCATGCGGGAGGCGGACGCCTGGCCTGCGGCCAGCACCTCGGCGTGGTTGAGCGGCTCGCCGCTCAGGCCCGCGGCGAGGTTGGTGACCAGGGAGAGGCCGAGGACCTCGGCCCCCGCCTCGCGGGCGGCGATGGCCTCGAGGACGGTGGACATGCCGACCAGGTCCGCGCCCATCGTCCGGACCATCCGGATCTCGGCCGGGGTCTCGTAGTGCGGGCCGGGGAACTGGGCGTAGACGCCCTCCTCCAGGCCGGGGTCGACCTCCCGGCACAGGGCGCGCAGGCGCGGCGAGTAGAGGTCGGTGAGGTCGACGAAGTTGGCGCCGACGATGGGCGAGGCCGCCGTCAGGTTGAGGTGGTCGCTGATGAGCACCGGCTGGCCGGGCGTCATGCCCGCCCGCAGGCCGCCGCAGCCGTTGGTGAGGACCACCGTGCGGCATCCGGCGGCGACGGCGGTGCGGACGCCGTGGGCGACGGCGGCGACGCCGTGCCCCTCGTAGTAGTGGGTGCGGCCGAGGAAGACCAGGGCGCGGGTGCCGCCGATCTGGAGCGACCGGACCTTGCCGGAGTGGCCGGCGACGGCGGGCGGTGGGAACCCGGGGAGTTCGGTGACCGGGAACTCGCAGGCAGGGGCGCCGAGCTCGTCGGCTGCCGGAACCCAGCCGGAGCCCATCACCAGAGCCACGTCGTGCTGTTCCACACCGGTGAGGGCGCGCACGGCTGCGGCGGCGTCCTTGGCGGCGGCGTAGGGATCGGTGATGACCGACTGAAGGTATGCGTTCACGCGACGAGGATAACCACGAAACCTACGCGCGTAGAAGTGGTCCGGGCCGATGGTCCCGGTTTGGCACCGTCTGGTCCATCCCGAGGTCCGTCAGATGGACGCCCGGACCGGCGTCGGACGGGTATCGATTGAGGAGGAAAGCGGACAGAATGCCGCGCCCGCCCGGCAGGGCCTAGCAGGGGCGCTTGCGCAGTTCCATCACGTAGTCGTGCGGGGCGCCCGCGGACTCCGCCGCGTCGGCGATGATGCCGAGGTAGCGCGCCGAGGGCAGGCCGCCCTCGTAGTCGTTGAGGACGTACGTCCAGGCGGTGAGGTCGCCCTCCAGGGTGTGCACCCGCACCCGGACCTTGCGGTAGAAGCCCAGCGGCAGGCCCTCCCAGCGGTCGAGCCCGGCCTCGTCGCCCGGGGCGATGTCGTAGAGGCCGACGAAGACCTGGTCCTTCTCGTCCTCGACCACGGTGGCGATGGAGCCCTCCCAGCCGAACTGCTCGCCGCCGAAGGTCAGCCGCCAGCCGTCCAGCCAGCCGGTGCAGCGCAGCGGGGAGTGCGGGGCGCGGCGGCTCATCTGCCGCGCGTCGAGGTTGCTGGCGTAGGCGGCATAGAGCGACATGCGGCATAGCCTACGGGAGCCGCCGGTACGCGGGCGGAGCCGTGGTGTCGCCCACCCCTCGCGGTGCGGGACAATGGCTCATGTGACTCGCATTGTGATCATTGGTGGCGGACCCGGCGGCTACGAGGCGGCACTCGTCGCCGCTCAACTCGGCGCGGAGGTGACCGTCGTCGACCGCGACGGCCTCGGCGGGGCGGCGGTGCTGACCGACTGCGTGCCCTCCAAGACGCTGATCGCCACCGCCGAGGTGATGACCAGCTTCGACAGCTCCTACGAGGAGCTGGGCATCAAGGTCGCGGCGGACCCGTCCAGTGCCCGCGTGGTCGGGGTGGACCTGGGCAAGGTCAACCGACGCGTCAAGCGGCTCGCGGTCGCCCAGTCGCACGACATCACCCAGTCCGTCACCCGGGCCGGGATCACCCTGCTGCGCGGCTTCGGCCGGCTGGAGGGCGGCCAGGACATCGACGGCTCGCGCGCCGTCGTGGTCGACCTGGTCGACGGCGGGACGCAGACGCTGCGCGCCGACGCCGTGCTGATCGCCACCGGCAACCGCCCGCGCGAGCTGCCCGAGGCCAAGCCGGACGGCGAGCGCATCCTCACCTGGACTCAGGTCTACGACCTGGACGAGCTGCCGGACGAGCTGATCGTGGTCGGTTCCGGCGTCACCGGCGCCGAGTTCGCCGGCGCCTACCAGGCCCTCGGCTCCAAGGTGACGCTGGTCTCCAGCCGCGACCGGGTGCTGCCCGGCGAGGACCCGGACGCCGCCGCGGTGCTGGAGGACGTCTTCAAGCGGCGCGGCATGAACGTCATCTCCCGCTCGCGCGGCGAGGCGGCCCGGCGGGTCGGCGACAAGGTCGAGGTGACGCTGACCGGCGGCCAGGTGATCACCGGCTCGCACGTGCTGATGGCGGTCGGCTCCATCCCCAACACCGCGGGCATGGGCCTGGAGGAGGCCGGGGTCAAGCTGACCGACGGCGGCCAGGTCAAGGTGGACCGGGTGTCCCGGACCTCCGCCCCGGGCGTGTACGCGGCCGGCGACTGCACCGGCGTGCTGGCGCTGGCCTCGGTCGCCGCCATGCAGGGGCGCATCGCCATGTACCACGCGCTGGGCGACGCGGTGCAGCCGCTGAACCTGAAGACGGTCGCCGCCAACGTCTTCACCGACCCGGAGATCGCCACGGTCGGCTACAGCGCCGCCGACGTCGAGTGCGGCAAGATGGACGCGGTCTGCGTCAAGCTGCCGCTGCGCGGCAACCCGCGCGCCAAGATGCAGGGCATCCGGGACGGCTTCGTGAAGCTGTTCTGCCGCCCCGGCACCGGCATCGTCGTCGGCGGGGTGATCGTCGCGCCGCGCGCCAGCGAGCTGATCCACCCGATCTCGCTGGCGGTGGAGCTCAACCTGACCGTGGAGCAGGTCTCCGGCGCGTTCACGGTCTACCCCTCGGTGTCCGGCTCGGTCGCCGAGGCCGCGCGCCAGCTGCACATCCGCAAACGCGCCGACCAGTCCTGACGGCCCGTCCGGCCCCGCTTTCCCCCGTACGGGGGAGCGGGGGCCGGTGCGGGCGGCGCGAATTGTAGCGCTGCGCGCCGCTGGCTGGTGGACAACTTCGGCTACTAGGTGCAAACGCCTGAAAGCAGACGGTCATGCACGTTACCGTCTGTTTCGTGTTCGCAGCAGAACGTCGCCAGTTGATCCTCGAAATGGTGCGCGCCAACGGAGCGGTATCGCTCCGGGAGCTCGCACGAGTCGTCCAGACCTCCGAAGTGACCGTGCGCCGTGACGTACGCGCTTTGGAGGCCGAGGGCCTCCTCGACCGCCGGCACGGGGGCGCGGTGCTCCCCGGCGGTCTCTCACGGGAGCCCGGATACCCGCAGAAGACCCATCTCGCCGCCGCCGAGAAGAGCGCGATCGCGGACCTCGCCGCGTCGATGGTCGCCGAGGGCGACGCCATCGTCGTCGGGGCGGGCACGACCACGCAGGAGCTGGCCAGGCGGCTGGCCAGGGTGCCCGGCCTGACCGTGGTCACCAACTCGCTGCTCGTCGCCCAGGTGCTGGCGCACGCCAACCGGGTGGAGGTGGTGATGACCGGCGGCACCCTGCGCGGCTCCAACTACGCCCTGGTGGGCAGCGGGGCCGAGCAGTCCCTGCAGGGGCTGCGGGTGTCCCGGGCCTTCGTCTCCGGCAGCGGGCTGACCGCCGAGCGCGGCCTGTCCACCACCAACATGCTCTCCGCCAGCGTGGACCGGGCCCTGGTGGCCGCCGCCGCCGAGGTCGTGGTCCTGGCCGACCACGCCAAGCTCGGCAGCGACACCATGTTCCAGACGGTCGGCACCGACGGCATCGCCTACCTGGTGACCAACGAGGCCGCGACGGCCTCGGAGCCCGCCGTACGGGAGCTGGACGCGCTGGCGGACCGGGGCGTCCAGGTGTGCGTCGCCCCGGCCGTCCAGGGCAGCCCGGGGGCCGTCCCGATGGTGGTGCTGCCGTCGGTGGCCGGGCCCTCCGGCCCGGCCGGGCCCGCGGGCGGCCCCGGCGGGCCGGGTGCCCCGGTGGGCGGAGCGCCCCTGCGCGGCCCGTTCCCGGCGCAGCGGCGGTCACCCGTCGCCGCCCCGGTGCTGCGCGGCCGCACCGGCACCGCCTAGCCCCCGGCTGCCCCCTCCCGCCATCGCCGGGCCCGGACGGCGGCTGCCCCCTGCCCGCGGTGACGGCGGGCAGGGGGCAGCCGGGGTGCGGGCCGCGGGGCGGGCCTGCGTCAGTCCTTGATCTCGCAGATCACCGCGCCGCTGGTGACGGTCGCGCCGATGGCCGCGCTCAGGCCGACGACGGTGCCCGCCTTGTGCGCGTTCAGCGGCTGCTCCATCTTCATCGCCTCCAGGACGACGACCAGTTCGCCCTCGGCGACGGTCTGGCCCTCCTCGACCGCGACCTTGACGATGGTGCCCTGCATCGGCGACGCCAGGCTGTCGCCGGACGCCGCAGAGCCGGACTTGCCGCTCACCGCCCGGCGCTTGGACTTGGCGGCGGCGGGCTTCGCCGAGGCCACCGCGCCCAGGCCGGACGGCAGCGACACCTCGATGCGCTTGCCGCCGACCTCGACCACCACGGTCTCCCGGGCGTCGGGCTCCTCGGCCTCCGCGCCGCTCGGGGCGAACGGCGGGATGGTGTTGTCGAAGTCGGTCTCGATCCACCGGGTGTAGATCGTGAACGGCTCGTCGCTGTCCTGCAGTTCCGGGGCGAACGCCGGGTCGGTGACGACCGCGCGGTGGAACGGGAGGGCCGTGGCCATGCCCTCGACCTGGAACTCGGCCAGTGCCCGGGAGGCCCGCTGCAGCGCCTGCTTGCGGGTGGCGCCGGTGATGATCAGCTTGGCCAGCAGCGAGTCCCAGGCCGGGCCGATCACCGAGCCGGCCTCGACGCCGGAGTCCAGCCGGACGCCCGGGCCGGTCGGCGCCGCGAACGCGGTCACCGTGCCCGGGGCGGGCAGGAAGCCTCGGCCCGGGTCCTCGCCGTTGATGCGGAACTCGAAGGAGTGACCCCGCAGCTCGGGGTCGCCGTAGCCGAGCTCCTCGCCGTCGGCGATCCGGAACTGCTCGCGGACCAGGTCCAGCCCGGTGACCTCCTCGGTGACCGGGTGCTCGACCTGGAGCCGGGTGTTCACCTCCAGGAAGGAGATGGTGCCGTCGACGGCGACCAGGAACTCGCAGGTGCCGGCGCCGACATAGCCCGCCTCGCGCAGGATGGCCTTGGAGGCCGCGTACAGCTCGGCGTTCTGGACCTCGGTCAGGAACGGCGCCGGGGCCTCCTCGACCAGCTTCTGGTGCCGGCGCTGGAGCGAGCAGTCGCGGGTGGAGACCACCACGACGTTGCCGTGGGTGTCGGCCAGGCACTGCGTCTCGACGTGGCGCGGCCGGTCGAGGTAGCGCTCGACGAAGCACTCGCCCCGGCCGAAGGCGGCGACGGCCTCACGGACCGCCGAGTCGTACAGCTCCGGCACCTCTTCGAGGGTGCGGGCGACCTTGAGGCCGCGCCCGCCGCCGCCGAAGGCCGCCTTGATGGCGATCGGCAGGCCGTGCTCGCGGGCGAAGGCCACCACCTCGTCCGGCCCGGAGACCGGGTCGGGGGTGCCGGCCACCAGCGGCGCGCCCGCGCGCTGGGCGATGTGACGGGCCGCGACCTTGTCGCCGAGGTCGCGGATGGCCTGCGGCGGCGGGCCGATCCAGATCAGGCCGGCGTCGAGCACGGCCTGGGCGAACTCGGCGTTCTCGGACAGGAATCCGTAGCCGGGGTGGATCGAGTCCGCGCCGGAGTCGGCTGCGGCCTTCAGTACCTTGGCGAAGTCCAGGTAACTGGTGGCCGGGGTGTCGCCACCGAGGGCGAAGGCCTCGTCGGCCGCGCGGACGTGCAGCGCGTCCCGGTCCGGCTCGGCGTACACGGCGACGCTGGCGATACCTGCGTCTCGGCAGGCCCGGGCTACGCGGACTGCGATTTCTCCGCGGTTGGCGATGAGCACCTTGCGCACAATGGCTCCCTTCTTGAACCGTGGATGAGTTTATGGACTCCGCGGGGCCGCTGCCGAGTCGGTTCCCGTGGTGAGCTTGCCCACACGGAGGGTGATTCCTTCCGCCCAACGGTACGCCGGGCTGTCGGGACGAGGGGTTCGCCCCGCCCCTTCCGTACGTGATTACCAATCAGTAAGGTGCGCTCATGCGGAGGTGGACGGCGGGTGCGGCGGTCGTGCTGCTGGTGCTGGAGGCATTGGCCTCGGGCCTGGTCGGCGCGGTCCTCGGTGATGCGGTGACAAGGCAGAACATGTCCTTCGGGGGCCTGGCGCCCCGGGCCATGGCCGTCGGGGCATGGGTCGGACTGGGGGCGCTGGCGGTCTTCCTGCTGGTGACCGCCGCGGCGGTCGCGCGCACGGCTCTGCGCGGCCGGTCGATGGGGCGGCCCACAAGGATTCTGCTGATTGTCTGTGCGGTGCTCCACGGGGTGCTCGCGGCCGGGCTGCTGGCGCTGTCCGGCGTGTCGGCGTTCGCGGTGCTGGCCGTGACCCTGACGCTGCTGGTGCTGCTGCTGTTCACGCCGCATCAGCCGGCTCCTGGCCCGGGGCAGCTCCTGGCACCGGACGCGGCGCCGACGCCTGTGCCGTGACGTCCCCGACGAACTCCACCACGTCCGCGCCGTAGGAGCCGGGCTGGATCACGCGCAGCATCAGCGCGAAGGTCCCGTGCGGCCCGTGGGCGCGGATCAGCTCGCGGTAGCGGCGCGCGAGCACGCGCACCGCCGCGAGGTTGGAGTTGGCCGTCTGGCCGCAGACGAGGAACGTCGGGCGCTCGCCCTCGCCGCCGGTGATCCGGGCCAGCAGGACGTACTCCACCACGCCCTTCTCCCGGGCGTAGACGCGGTCGCCGATGACCAGTTCGTTGATGCCGGCCTCCCAGTCGCCCCGGAACACGACGCCCGGCAGCCGCCAGCGCAGGTGCGCCGCCGTCCGCTCGTTCGCGGACGGCCCGCCTATGCTGAACTCGGCCCGGCCGCCCACCCCCTGACGGACCTCGTTGGCCCCGATGATCTCCGCCTCCGCGCCGCACTCGCGGACCAGTGCGGCCAGTTCCATCATCGCGTAGACGTCCCGCTGGGCGATGACCCGGTCCTCGGCGGTGGTGCCCGCCTTGCGCGGCGCGACGATCAGGCACTCGGTGCCGGCCCGCATGCCGAAGAACGCCCGCTTGCGCTCCAGGCTGCGGCGGCGCAGGGACGCCTGCACCACCCACGCCAGCGCGGCGCTCACCGCGCTCGACACCACGCCCAGAACGATGTTGAGCACACTGCCGTCCACGTGCCCCCCTCCCCAGGTGATCCGGGGGACACGTTAGCGGCCGGGTCGGACAGTCCGTCAGCGTTCCCGTGACTACGGCCCGGGGCGGCTCCGGCCGGGGGCCCGGCGGGGCCCGGGCTCAGGCCCACAGGTCGGTGATGCCGACGCCCAACTCGGCCAGCAGCGACCGCAGCAGCGGCAGCGACAGCCCGATGACATTGCCCGGGTCGCCGTCGATTCCGTCCACGAACGGCGCCGAGCGACCGTCCAGGGTGAACGCCCCGGCCACGTGCAGCGGCTCGCCGGTGGCGATGTAGGCGGCGACCTCGGCGTCGCTCGGGGTGCCGAAGCGGACGGTGGTGGAGGCGGTCGCCGAGACCCGACGGCCGCTGCGGGTGTCGATCACGCAGTGGCCGGTCTGCAGCACCCCGCTGCGCCCGCGCATCGCCTGCCAGCGGCGCAGCGCCTCGGCCTCGTCGGCGGGCTTGCCCAGCGCTTGGCCGTCCAGCTCCAGCACCGAGTCGCAGCCGATGACCAGGGCGGCCTCCGGGCCCTGCGGGCCGTCCAGGGTGGCGGCGACGGCGGCGGCCTTGGCCTCGGCCAGCCGCAGCGCCAGCTCGGCCGGGGTGGGCGCGGTCAGCGCGCTCTCGTCCACCCCGCTGACGATCACCCGCGGGTCGAGCCCGGCCTGCCGCAGCAGCCCCAGGCGCGCGGGGGAGGCGGAGGCGAGGACGAGGGCGGGGGCGGCTGCTTGATCCATGGCGACCAGCGTAGAGGCCCGCAGCGGCGCCGCCCGCGCCGGGCCGTCACCCCGGCCGTCATCCCGCCGTCACCCCCCCGGCTGTCGCCACGGGCGCCCGTCACCGGGGCCAGGCCGTCACCAGGACGAGCAGCAGCACCGCGAAGACCGCGACCAGCGCGCCGAGACGGCGCAGCAGCGCGTTCACGCGGTTCCGCTCCTGAGCGGCGTCGTCCACGGGGTCGGACCACAGCATGCCTTCCAGCGTGCTCCTGCGGGCCGGTCCCGCGCCTGAGTACGCGTACTCAGTTCACGGATCCGGCCCGGCCCCGGGACGGCGGTGTCGGCGGCGGGTGTCAGTGCGCCCAGGCGGAGGTGCGCCAGGCGTGCGCGCCGGGGCGCGGGGGGCGGTTCATCGCGCGGGCGCGGTCGGACCAGAGCGACGCCGGGGCGGCGTCCTCGGACCGGGCGGCCGATGCCGCCGCCCGGGCGGAGACCACTGCCAGGACGGCGGCGAGCTCCTCCGGGCTGGGCTGACCGTGCAGGACCCTGATCGGTGCCATCTGCGCTCTCCTCCTCTGAGGGGGCCGGTGCTGGAGGCCGGTGCTGAGGGACGGGTGCGGGGCCCGGCTAGAGCGGGATGTTGCCGTGCTTCTTGGGCGGCAGCACCTCGCGCTTGTTGCGCAGCGCCCGCAGTCCCCGGACGATGTGCCGACGCGTCTCGGACGGCATCACCACAGCATCCACATACCCGCGTTCGGCCGCGATGTACGGGTTCAGCAGGGTGTCCTCGTACGCCTCCATCAGCTCGGCGCGCTTGGCGTCCGGATCCTCGGCGGCCGCCAGGGTGGCCCGGTGCAGGATGTTGACCGCGCCCTGCGCGCCCATCACCGCGATCTGCGCGGTCGGCCAGGCCAGGTTGAGGTCCGCGCCCAGGTGCTTGGAGCCCATGACGTCGTACGCGCCGCCGTACGCCTTGCGGGTGATCACGGTGATCAGCGGCACGGTGGCCTCGGCGTAGGCGTAGATCAGCTTGGCGCCGCGGCGGATGATGCCGTTCCACTCCTGGCCGGTGCCGGGCAGGAAGCCGGGTACGTCGACGAAGGTCAGCACCGGGACGTTGAAGGCGTCGCAGGTGCGCACGAAGCGCGCGGCCTTCTCCGAGGCGTCGATGTCCAGGCAGCCGGCGAACTGCATCGGCTGGTTGGCGACGATGCCCACGGCGTGGCCCTCGACCCGGCCGAAGCCGGTGATCATGTTGGGCGCGAACAGCGACTGGGTCTCCAGGAACTCGCCCTCGTCCAGGACGTGCGCGATGACCGTGTGCATGTCGTAGGGCTGGTTGGCGGAGTCCGGGACGATCGAGTCCAGCTCCAGGTCGAGCGCGGTGACGCCGAGGTCGGCCTCCTCGGGGTAGGCCGGGGGCTCCTCCAGGTTGTTGGAGGGCAGGTAGGAGAGGAGCGCCTTGACGTAGTCGATGGCCTCCTTCTCGTCCGAGGCCAGGTGGTGCGCGTTGCCGGAGCGCGAGTTGTGGGTGCGCGCCCCGCCCAGCTCCTCCATGCCGACGTCCTCGCCGGTGACGGTCTTGATGACGTCCGGGCCGGTGATGAACATGTGCGAGGTCCGGTCGGCCATCACGACGAAGTCGGTGATCGCCGGGGAGTACACCGCGCCGCCCGCGCAGGGGCCCATGACCAGCGAGATCTGCGGGATCACCCCGGACGCCAGAACGTTTCGGCGGAAGATCTCGCCGTACAGGCCGAGCGAGGCGACGCCCTCCTGGATCCGGGCGCCGCCCGAGTCGTTGATGCCGATCATCGGACAGCCGGTCTTCAGCGCGAAGTCCATCACCTTGACGATCTTCTCGCCGAAGACCTCGCCGAGCGAGCCGCCGAAGACGGTGAAGTCCTGCGCGAAGACCGCGACCTGGCGGCCGTCGACGGTGCCGTAGCCGGTGACGACGCCGTCGCCGTAGGGACGGGTCTGCTCCTGGCCGAAGTTGGTGGAGCGGTGGCGGGCGAACTCGTCGAACTCCACGAAGGAGCCCTCGTCGAGCAGCTGCGCGACCCGCTCGCGGGCGGTCAGCTTGCCCTTGGCGTGCTGCTTCTCCACCGCGCGCGCGGAGCCGGAGTGCGCTGCCTCGTCCAGCCGGCGCTGCAGCTCGGCGATCTTCCCGGCGGTGGTGTGGCTCGCTGCGCCCTCGTTGGCGATCTCGGCTTGGGACATGACCGGCGCGACTCCCGTCAGGAGGGGGTGGTGCGGCCGGGGAGGAGGGATTCCCGGCAGCAGCAACGGGTGAGGTTTCTGCTCAGTAGCGTAGCCATGACAGCAGCGTGTCGGATACGCCAAGTGACCGGCGTCATAGGCTGGGGTAGTGACTTCTCCCTGGAGCGACCTGGAGCGGCCGCCGCTGCGCGCCGCCGCGTTGGAACGAGCCCTGGTACGGCCCGGTGGCCTCTGGACATCCGTACGAGTGGTGGACGCCACCGGCTCGACCAACAGCGACCTGATGGCGCAGGCCAGGGCCGGTGCGCCGGGCGGCGCGGTGCTGGTCGCCGAGGAGCAGACGGCCGGGCGCGGGCGGCTCGACCGGAGCTGGAGCGCCCCGGCCCGGTCGGGGCTGTTCCTCTCGCTGCTGCTGCGCCCCGGCGTGGACGGCGACGCCCCGGACCTGCCGGATGCGGACAGCGACGGAGTCCCGGGCGAGGCGGCCGGCGGCGTGGCCTGGGCCGGCGGGGTGCCGCGCGAGCACTGGGGCTGGCTGCCGCTGCTGGTCGGGGTGGCGGCCGGGGCGGCGCTCGGGCAGACCGCCGGGATCGAGCTGCGGCTCAAATGGCCCAACGACCTGCTGGTGACCGTGGACGGCGAGGAGCGCAAGACCGGCGGCATCCTGGCCGAGCTGGCGGGCAGCGGCGGGGACGCCGACGCAGTGGTGGTGGGCATCGGGCTGAACGTCACGCTGCGCGCCCGGGAGCTGCCGGTGCCCGCCGCCGCCTCGCTGGCCCTGGCCGGGGCCGCCGTCACCGACCGGGAGACGCTGCTGCGGTCGCTGCTGCGCACCTTCGCCGAGCTGTACGAGGAGTGGCGCTCGGCCGGCGGCGATCCGGAGGCCAGCGGGCTGCGCCGGGCCTACGCGGCGCAGTGCGCCACCCTGGGCCGCCGGGTGCGGGTCGAACTGCCGGGCGGGCGGGAGCTGCTGGGCGAGGCGGTGGACGTGGACGGGGTCGGCCGGCTGGTGGTCCGGACCGCGTCCGGCGAGGAGCGGCCGGTCGGAGCGGGCGATGTCGTGCACGTACGCCCGGGGGCGAAGCCCCTGGAAGGATGAATCCGTGCGAGGATTCGGGCGGCGGTGTGAGCAAGGACACAGCAGCCGAGTGCTGTGATGCATGGACGCGAGGATGGACTGGTGGGCGACGAGGATCGGGCGGCCGGGCAGTGGGATGCCGATGCGCTGCCGGAGGGGGACGAGGCGCCGCCCGCGGAGCCGGACCGGCCGTCCGGCCCGGAGCAGGCCCCGGCCCCGGCCCAGGCCCCGGTGCCCCCGGTCGCTGACGGCCCGGACTCGGTGCCGATGCAGCTGGAGCAGCTGATTCTGGACTCCGGCCGCCAGTACACCCCCTTCCAGGCGGCCCGGCAGGCGGGCGTGTCGATGGAGCTGGCCTCCCGCTTCTGGCGGGCCATGGGCTTCGCCGACATCGGCCAGTCGCGGGCGCTGACCGACGCCGACGTGATCGCCCTGCGCCGGCTGGCCGGGCTGGTCGAGGCGGGGCTGCTGAGCGAGACCATGGCGATCCAGGTGGCCCGCTCCACCGGGCAGACCACGGCCCGGCTCGCGGAGTGGCAGATCGACACCTTCCTGGAGCACCTCACCGCCGCCTCCGAGCCCGGGCTGACCCGGGCCGAGGTGGCGTACCCGCTGGTCGAGCTGCTGCTGCCGGAGCTGGAGCAGTTCCTGGTGTACGTCTGGCGGCGGCAGCTGGCGGCGGTGACCGGGCGGGTCGTCCAGGCCGCCGAGGACGTCGACATGCAGAGCGGCCGGCTCGCGGTGGGCTTCGCCGACCTGGTCGGCTTCACCCGGCTGTCGCGCCGGCTGGAGGACGAGGAGCTCGGCGAGCTGGTCGAGAACTTCGAGATCACCTGCGCCGACCTGGTCGCCGGGCGCGGCGGGCGGCTGGTGAAGACCCTCGGCGACGAGATCCTCTACGTGGCGGACGAGGCGGCGACCGCCGCCGACATCGGCCTGGCCCTGGTGGAGACGCTGGGCAAGGACGACTCCATGCCGGCGCTGCGGGTGGGCATGGCCTTCGGCGCGGTCACGACCCGGATGGGCGATGTCTTCGGCACCACGGTGAACCTCGCCAGCCGGCTGACCTCGATCGCGCCCAAGGACGCCGTGCTGGTGGACGGCGAGATGGCGGCGGCGCTGGAGCGCGAGTCGGTGGTGGCCCCGGCCGGGGCCGGGGGAGCGCTGGGGCTGCCGCCGGGCGCGGCCGACGCGCTGGCGGCGGTGGCCTCGGTCGGCATCGATCCGCAGGACCGCCCGGCCGAGGTGGACGAGGACGCGCTGCCGTACCGCTTCCAGCTGCAGCCGATGTGGCGCCGGCCGGTGCGCGGCCTGGGCCTGGTCGAGCCCTGGCTGCTGCGCCGCCGGTCTGAGGCGTCCGAGGGGTTCCGGGGCTGACACCGGCCCGGACATGTCCCCGGGAGCGATCCTTTTGTCCGGAATATCCCTAGGCTGAGGATTCGCGGGGCGGTCTGCCCCGCGCGGTCGGCCCGAGGCGGGTCCGGAGTGGGTCCGAGGTCGGTCTGCGGAGAGGCGGCAATGGGCGTGCAGGTCGGGAGCGAGCCGGCGGTCGACTCCGACGCCAGGCTGCGGGCGGTGGTCGGCCTGGCGCAGGCGATGTCCAAGGCGGAGACCCGCGGCGAGGCCGTGCAGGCGGCGGCGGTGCGGGCACGGCTGTCGCTGGACGCCGACATGGCCGCGGTCTCGGTCTGGGAGCGCGAGAGCGGGCGGCTGCGGGTCCTGGTCAACAACGGTCTGCTCGCCCCGGGCGAGGTGGAGCTGCCGGAGGACGAGGCGTACCAGCTGGCGGACTACCCGGAGATCGCCAGGTTCCTGGAGCAGCGGGGCCTCGGCGAGCCCTGGTCCGACGACGGCCTGCCCCGGGCCTGGCGGCAGACGGCCGAGGACGACGCCCCCGGCAACGGCCCGGCCTGCAGGGCGCGGGCGGCCTCGCTGCGCCGGCGCGGGCGCGGCAGCTGCCTGGTCGCCCCGGTGCTGCTGCGCGGGCGGGCCTGGGGCGAGCTGTACCTCGCCCGGACGCTGGGCCGCTCGCCGTTCACCGACGAGGAGGCGGCCTTCGCCACCGTGCTCGCCGCCCAGATCTCGGCCGGGCTGGCGCAGAGCGAGGAGCTGGAGGAGGTGCGCCGGCTGGCCTTCACCGACCCGCTCACCGGGCTGGCCAACCGCCGGGCCGTGGACGCCCGGCTGGACGCCGCGCTGGAGGCGCACCGCCGCGACGGCACCGTGGTCTCGCTGGTGGTCTGCGACGTCAACGGCCTCAAACGGGTCAACGACGAGCAGGGCCACGAGGTGGGCGACCGTCTGCTGGAACGTTTCGCCCACCAGCTCTCGATGTGCGGCGCCATGCTCTCCGGCAGCGTCGCCGGGCGGCTCGGCGGGGACGAGTTCTGCCTGGTGGCGGAGGGCGCCTCGGCGGACGAGGTGGTGCGGGTGGCCGAGGAGGTGTGCGCCCAGGCGCTCACCCTGGACATGGGCGAGGGGGTGGCCTGCGGCGTTGCCTCCACCGGCGACCCGATCGGCCCGGTGACCACCGCCGACCGGCTGTTCCGGCTCGCCGACGCGGCCCAGTACCGGGCCAAGTCCGGGCAGGCCGCGCACCCGGTGGTGGCGGGGCGCGGAGGGCTGCCGGACGCCACCGTGCGGCTGGCCGAGAACGGCGGCCCGCGCGGGGGCCGCCGCAACGAGCGGCGGCGCTTCCGCGGCGCCCGGCACAGCGCCGACCCGGGACAGCTGCTCTCGGCGGTGTTCGGCGCTCTCGACGAGGAGCAGCCGATCCGCCAGGTGCACCCGGCCGACACCGTCGGACGGCTGGAGCTGGTCGCCGAGACCACCTCCCGCATGCTGGATGCGGTGGCCTGGTGGATCTCCTACGTGCCGCCCGGCTCCGACCTGATGCGCACCGTCCACTACGGCGTCCGGCGGATGACCCGCGGCCCCGGCAGCATCCGGGCGCAGGCCCAGCGCGCCATGAACGAGGCCCCGGACGCCGTCTTCGACCTGCGCTCCTACCCGCTCACCGCCCGGGCCGTGCGCGGCAACGCCTTCAGCCTGCGCACCGGGGTGCCCGGCAACGACCCGGCCGAGGAGGCGGTGCTGCTGGTCGGCGGCTACCGGGCGGTGCTGGCGGCGGGCGGCAGCAACGCCGCCGGGGGCTGGCTGCTGGAGCTGTTCGCGGACGACTCCACCCTGCCGCTCTCGGCGCTCGGGCCCACCCTGCGCGCCGTGGTCGCCATCGCCCTCTCCGGCCCGGCCTCCCCGCCGTGACCGGCCCGACCGCCTTGAATGGCCCGGGCGCCGTGACCGGCCCGGGCGCCGTGACCGGTCAGTCGCCGTCCGGAGCGCTGATCCGCTCCGCGCCGGTGTAGACGTTGGCGCTGCGGTTGCGCAGGAAGCCGACCAGGGTCAGGCCGAGCTCCTCGGCCAGGTCCACCGCCAGCGAGGACGGCGCGGAGACGGCGGCCAGCATCGGGATGCCCGCCATCGCGGCCTTCTGGGTCAGCTCGAACGACGCCCGCCCGCTGACCATCAGCACATGGCCGCGCAGCGGCAGCCGCCCCTCGCGCAGCGCCCAGCCGACCACCTTGTCCACGGCGTTGTGCCGGCCCACGTCCTCGCGCAGGCACAGCAGCTCGCCGCCCGCGGTGAACAGCCCGGCCGCGTGCAGCCCGCCGGTGGAGTCGAACATCTTCTGCGCGGCCCGCAGCGCGTCCGGCAGCCCGTAGAGGGTGTCCGGGTCGATCCGCAGCCCGTCCGCCGCCAGGTCGTACGGGACCTTGGTGCGGATCGCCTCGATCGTCTCCCGGCCGCAGATGCCGCAGGCGCTGGAGGTCAGCAGGTTGCGGTGCAGGGTGGCGGGCGCGGCGGCGCGGTGGCGCAGCGCGGCGTCGATGACGTTGTAGGTGTTGACGCCCTCGTCGGTGGCGCCCGCGCAGTAGCGCAGCCCGGCCAGCCCGTCCGGGCCTGCGACCATGCCCTCGGCCACCAGGAACCCGGCGACCAGGTCGAAGTCGTCCCCGGGGGTGCGCATGCTGACGGTGAGCGCGGTCCCGTTGATCCGGATCTCCAGCGGCTCCTCGGCGGCCAGGCTGTCCGGGCGGACGCTGCGCTGCCCGTCCTGGAGGCGGACGGTACGGCGGCGTTCGGTCGCCCGGGCCATGGGTGCTCCTGCAAAAGGTGGGTCTGGTACGGCGGCAGCTCGACCCTACGCGTTCGTACGCCCGTACGGTGGTGTGGTGCACGGCACCTGCGCAGGCCGGTTGTCATACAGCCATTCATTTGATCTGATTCGGTATATGGATATGCACAACGTGGTGGATGACACTGTGGACTCCCTCGTCGTCGGCAAGGCCAACGTCGCCCCGGCCGATGTGATCGCCGTCGCCCGCGGCAACGCCCGGATCACCCTCTCCGAGGACGCCCTCGCCGAGATGGCGGGCTCCCGTGCCCGCATCGACGCCCTCGCGGCCGAGCCGCGCCCCGTCTACGGCGTGTCGACCGGCTTCGGCGCCCTCGCCGTGCGCCACATCGACCGCCCCCTGCGCGCCCAGCTGCAGCGCTCGCTGGTGCGCTCGCACGCGGCCGGTATGGGCCCGCAGGTCGAGCGGGAGGTCACCCGCGCGCTGATGTTCCTGCGGCTGAAGACCCTGGCCTCGGGCCGCACCGGCGTCCGTCCGGTCGTCGCCGAGACCATGGCCGCCATCCTCAACGCCGACATCACCCCGGTCGTGCGCGAGTTCGGCTCGCTCGGCTGCTCCGGCGACCTGGCGCCGCTGTCGCACTGCGCGCTCACCCTGATGGGCGAGGGCGAGGCGTACGGCCCGGACGGTGTGGTCCGCCCGGCCGGCGAGCTGCTGTCCGAGGCCGGGATCACCCCGGTCGAGCTGGCCGAGAAGGAGGGCCTGGCCCTCATCAACGGCACCGACGGCATGCTCGGCATGCTGGTCATGGCCATCGCCGACCTCGCCCGGCTGTTCACCACCGCCGACATCACCGCCGCCATGTCGCTGGAGGCGCTGCTGGGCACCGAGAAGGTGCTCCAGCCCGAGCTGCACGCCATCCGCCCGCACCCGGGCCAGGCCGCCAGCGCCGCCAACATGCTCAAGGTGCTCCAGGGCTCCGGGCTGACCGGCCACCACCAGGACGACGCGCCGCGCGTCCAGGACGCCTACTCCATCCGCTGCGCCCCGCAGGTCGCCGGCGCGGGCCGGGACACCCTCGCCCACGCCGAGCTGGTCGCCGACCGCGAGCTGGCCTCCGCCGTCGACAACCCGGTGGTGCTGCCCGACGGCCGGGTCGAGTCCAACGGCAACTTCCACGGCGCGCCGGTCGCCTACGTGCTGGACTTCCTCGCCATCGCCGCCGCCGACCTCGGCTCCATCGCCGAGCGCCGCACCGACCGGCTGCTGGACAAGAACCGCTCGCACGGCCTGCCGCCGTTCCTGGCGGACGACCCCGGCCTGGACTCCGGGCTGATGATCGCCCAGTACACCCAGGCCGCGCTGGTCAGCGAGAACAAGCGGCTGGCCAACCCGGCCTCGGTGGACTCCATCCCCTCCTCGGCCATGCAGGAAGACCACGTCTCCATGGGCTGGTCCGCCGCGCGCAAGCTGCGGACGGCCGTGGACAACCTGGCCCGCATCCTGGCCGTCGAGCTGACCGCCTCCGCCCGGGCCCTGGACATCCGGCTCGCCCTGGGCAGCGGCCCGCTCGCCCCGGCGACCGCCGCCGCCGTCGAGGCCGCCCGCGCGGCCGGCGTGGCCGGCCCCGGCACCGACCGCTTCCTCGCCCCCGACCTGGAGGCCGCCGCCCGGCTGGTCGCCGGCGGCGGCCTGGTCGCGGCCGTCGAGGCGGTCACCGGCCGCCTGGCCTGAGACCGGCCGGTCCGGTCCTTCGTCCCCGCCCCTTCCGTCGGCCGGGCGCCCGCCCGGGTGCCCGGCCGACGGATCAGGGTGTGGACGCCACTTGCCGACTCTGCATGGGCTCATGCAGAGTCGCAGCCCATGAGCGCTCGACAGGCGGCTCCGGCCGACGTGCTCCCGCCGGCGTGCTCCGGCCGACGCGCTCCCGTCACCGTGCTCCAGCCAAGTGAAAGGCAGGGTGTCCGACGATGAGTGCGACACCGCCCGCCATCGCCGAGGGCGTCACCCCGGGGCCGTCCGGGCGGCTGCTCAGCCTGTTCGACGGGCACCGGCTGACGCCCACGCAGCGGCGCATCGCCCACTGCCTGGTCCGGCACGCCGCCGACGCCCCGTTCCTCTCCAGCGTCGAGGTGGCCGAGCTGGCGGGCGTCAGCCAGCCCTCGGTGACCCGCTTCGCGGTGGCGCTGGGCTTCGACGGCTACCCGGCGCTGCGCCGCCGGCTGCGCGAGCTGGGGCCGGCCGATCCCGGCGACCCCGGCAACGGGCAGGAGACGGCGCGCGACGCCGTCCGCAACGAGCAGCAGCAGGCGGTGCTCTCCGAGATCGCCAACCTGCAGCACCTGGCGGCGGTGCTGGCCGACCCCGAGCCGGTGCTGCAGGCGGCCAGGCTGCTGGCGGCCTCGCGCCCACTGGTGGTGCTGGGCCTGCGCGCCGCCTCGGCCCAGGCGCACGGCTTCGCCTACTTCGCGGCCAAGGTCCACCCCGATGTCCGGCTGCTGGCCGAGGGCGGCACCATGGCGCTGGACCGGATCGAGCAGGCCGTCCAGGCGGGTGCGACCACGCTGATCTGCTTCGCGCTGCCGCGCCACCCGCGCGAGCTGGTCGAGATGCTGAGCGCCGCCAAGCGGGCGGGCCTGACCGTGATCACCGTCGCGGACAGCGCGTTCGCGCCGGTCGCCGAGCTGACCGACCTGATGCTGCCCGCCGCCGTCGGCTCCAGCCTGGTCTTCGACACCGCCTGCGCGCCGATGATGCTGGGCCGGGTGCTGCTCCAGGCCATGTGCGACGAGCTGCCGGACTCGGTGGCCCGGCTGGAGGCGTTCGAGACGGCGGCCGCCTCCCGGGGCCTGTTCGTCGGCTGAGGCCGCCGCCGCCCGGCCTGCCCCGCGTGCCGCCTCAGTCGTGGCCGGGGGCGGCGTCGGGCAGGCGCAGCGGGAGGCGCCCGGCCGGGGCGGTGTGGTGCGGGTGGGCGAAGTGCACCCAGCCCTCCGCCCGGCTGGTGCGGTCGTGGATGAACGTCCAGCCGCCGCTGCTCTGGCGGGTGGTGAAGCGGTCCCCCCGGTCCAGCCGCCCGACGACCGCCGAGGCGCCGTCCGGACGGGCGTGCAGCGGCAGCGCGTACAGCGGCACCCCGTACGGGCGGACGATGCGCCCGGGCAGGCCCCGCTGCCGGACCGCGGGCTCCGGCAGGCTGCGGGTGCCCGCGCTGCCCAGCCCGAGCAGGCCCACGCCGTGGACGTCGGCCAGCCGCGCCGCGTCGGCGTGCGGGGCGGCCCCGGTGGTGCGCCCCGCCGTCTGCCCGGCGTCCTGCGCGGCCAGCCCGGCCTCGTTCTGCGAGACGCTCTGCGCGGCCTGTGCGGTGGCCTGGTCGGAGCCGGGGGCCGGGGCGGCCGCCGCCGCGGGCCCGGCGAGGGCGGCCAGCACCGCGAACGCTGCCGCGGTGAGCGCCGGGGCGGCGACCAGACGCAGTCGGACATCTGACATGGCTTCAACTCTCCCGTGACGACGAACGGTCTCCGCCAGGAGAACTGCCGGGGCCGACCGGTGATGCCCGTAGCCCGGCCGGTTCACCCGAATCGCCGGGCGCGCGGCCCCCGGGAGCGCCCCTCCCGGCCTCCGGTGCGCGCCCCACGGGCCCCACGCGCCCCCGGCGCCACGCCGGTTGCGGGTTTCACCCGGTTCTCACGGATCGGGGCTAAGGTCCCGCCAGTTGCAGGCACAGCGAGAGCTTCCATACGTCAGGAGGTCAGGGATGCGTGGTACGTATGCGCGGGCCCGGGTGGTGGTCATCCGCGGCGCTGTCGCCCGCGCGCTGATGTGGGCCGGGCTGGTCGGCGCGGCGGCAGGGCTGCTGGAGCCGACCCTGACCGGCCGCCGGCACGGCGGGCTGATCGGCATCGGCCTGTTCGTCCTCGCCGCGCTCGGCGGGCTGCTGGGCCGCCGCCGCTGGTACGCCCGGCGCGCGCGGGAGGCGGCCAAGGCGCCGTTCGCCGTCACGCTGGAGCCGCCGCGCGAGACCCGGCTGCGGATGGCCCGGATGAACAGCCTGTGGCTGCTCCTCGGCGCGATGCTGACCTG
Source organism: Streptacidiphilus sp. PB12-B1b (assembly GCF_014084125.1). NCBI lineage: Bacteria > Bacillati > Actinomycetota > Actinomycetes > Kitasatosporales > Streptomycetaceae > Streptacidiphilus > Streptacidiphilus sp. PB12-B1b. The sequence goes on from NZ_CP048405.1 coordinate 1,162,604, forward strand.
CGCGCTCGGCCTGGTCGCCGGTCCGGCCGCGGGCCTGCTGGTCTTCGGCTACGGCTTCGGCATGCAGCTGGCGGTGTGGTCGCAGGCCCGCTGGGAGCGCGCCCACGAGACGCTGCTGTGGGCCCGCACCGAGGACGGCCGGCTGCTCGGCCGCCGCAGCCGGATCGGCGAGCTGGCCTTCACCGGCCCGGCGGCCGGCTACGTCCGCCCGGTGGTGCGCGGAGCGGCCCGGCGCTACGCCCGGGGCTAGACCGGTCCGACGGGCGGCGGGCGCACCACCGGGAGGGCTCCGGGGTGCGCCCGCACCGCGTCCTGCCCCGCCCCGCAGGCGCGCGCCGCAGCACGGGCGCTTCGAACGGCATATCGTCCATATCTGTATGAAGAACACCATAAGCCGCCATCCGGCTCTGGCGGCGTCCCCGATGATTGAGTATCTTCAAGGGACGCAAGACTGAATGGATGTATCCATGAGGAGGTCGGGAGAGTCATGACGCAGCAGCAGAGCGGCCCGCGCACGGTTCGGGCTGCGCGGGGCACCGCGCTCACCACGCAGGGCTGGCAGCAGGAGGCCGCGCTGCGGATGCTCATGAACAACCTCGACCCCGAGGTCGCCGAGCACCCCGACAAGCTCGTCGTCTACGGGGGCACCGGCAAGGCCGCCCGCGACTGGCGCTCCTTCGACGCCATGGTCCGCACCCTGGAGACGCTCAAGCAGGACGAGACCATGCTGGTCCAGTCCGGCCGCCCGGTCGGCGTGATGCAGACCCACGAGTGGGCCCCGCGGGTGCTGCTGGCCAACTCCAACCTGGTCGGCGACTGGGCCAACTGGGAGGAGTTCCGCCGCCTGGAGCACCTCGGCCTGACCATGTACGGGCAGATGACCGCCGGCTCCTGGATCTACATCGGCACCCAGGGCATCCTCCAGGGCACCTACGAGACCTTCGCCGCCGTCGCCGCCAAGAAGTTCAACGGCACCCTGGCCGGGACGATCACCCTGACGGCCGGCCTCGGCGGCATGGGCGGCGCCCAGCCGCTCGCGGTCACCATGAACGACGGCGTCGCCATCTGCATCGACTGCGACCAGTCCCGGATCACCCGCCGGATCGAGCACCGCTACCTGGACGTCGAGGCCAAGAACCTCAAGCACGCCCTGGAGCTGGCCGTCGAGGCCCGCGACCAGCGCAAGCCGCTCAGCATCGGCCTGCTCGGCAACGCCGCCGAGCTTGTCCCGCAGCTGCTGGCGATGGACGCGCCGATCGACATCGTCACCGACCAGACCAGCGCCCACGACCCGCTGGCCTACCTGCCCGTCGGCGTCGACTTCGCCGACATGGCCTCCTACGCCGTCGAGAAGCCGGCCGAGTTCACCGACCGCGCCCGCGAGTCCATGGCCAGGCACGTCGAGGCCATGGTCGGCTTCCAGGACAAGGGCGCCGAGGTCTTCGACTACGGCAACTCCATCCGCGGCGAGGCCAAGCTGGCCGGCTACACCCGGGCGTTCGACTTCCCCGGCTTCGTCCCCGCCTACATCCGGCCGCTGTTCTGCGAGGGCAAGGGCCCGTTCCGCTGGGCCGCGCTCTCCGGCGACCCCAAGGACATCGCCGCCACCGACAAGGCCATCCTGGAGCTGTTCCCGGAGAACGAGTCGCTGGCCCGCTGGATGAAGATGGCCGGCGAGCGCGTCCACTACCAGGGCCTGCCCGCCCGCATCTGCTGGCTCGGCTACGGCGAGCGCGACAAGGCCGGCGAGCGCTTCAACCAGATGGTCGCCGACGGCACCGTCTCCGCGCCGCTGGTCATCGGCCGCGACCACCTCGACTGCGGCTCGGTCGCCTCCCCCTACCGCGAGACCGAGGCCATGCTCGACGGCTCCGACGCGATCGCGGACTGGCCGCTGCTCAACGCCATGGTCAACGTCGCCTCCGGCGCGTCCTGGGTCTCCATCCACCACGGCGGCGGCGTCGGCATCGGCCGCTCCATCCACGCCGGGCAGGTCACCGTCGCCGACGGCACCGCGCTGGCCGGCGAGAAGATCCGCCGGGTGCTCACCAACGACCCCGGCATGGGCGTCATCCGGCACGTGGACGCCGGCTACGACATCGCCGCCGACGTCGCCACCGAGCGCGGCGTGCGCGTCCCGATGCGCGAGGGCGAGTAAGACGTGACCGACAGGGCTCCCGCGCCGTGGGAGGAGCAGCTCGGCCCGGCCGCCGACGGCTACCGCCGGATGTGGGCCGAGCTGCTCCCCGCCGGGCGCTACGACGCGTCCGGCGGCTACCGCAGGCACGCCTGGACCTCCGCCGACGCCGAGTGCCGGGCCTGGTTCGCCGAGCAGGCCGCCGCCCGCGGCCTGGCCTACGAGGTGGACCGCAACGGCAACCAGTGGGCCTGGTACGGCGATCCGCACGGCGAGGGCGCCATCGTCACCGGCTCGCACCTGGACTCGGTGCCGGACGGCGGCGCCTACGACGGCCCGCTGGGCGTGGTCTCCTCGTTCGCGGCGCTGGACGCCCTGCTGGAGCGCGGGGCAACTCCCGTGCGCCCGCTGGCGCTCACCAACTTCGTGGACGAGGAGGGCGCCCGCTTCGGCGTCGCCTGCGTCGGATCGAGGCTCAGCGCAGGTGTGCTGGCGCAGGATCAGGCGTACGCGCTGCGGGACGCCCAGGGCGTGCGGCTGCCCGACGCCATGGAGGCGGCCGGGCAGGACCCGTCGACCCTGGGCGAGGACGCCGAGCGGCTGTCCCGGGTCGCCGCGTACGTCGAACTCCACGTCGAGCAGGGCCGGTTCCTGGCGGACACCCCGCACCCGGTGGGGGTCGCCTCGGCGATCTGGCCGCACGGCCGCTGGCGGTTCGACTTCCACGGCGAGGCCAACCATGCGGGCACCACCCGCCTGGAGGACCGCCGCGACCCCATGCTGAGCTACGCCACCACCGTCCTCGCGGCCCGCAAGAAGGCCCGGCTGCACGGCGCGCTGGCCACCTTCGGCAAGGTCGCCGTCGAGCCCAACGGCACCAACGCCATCGCCTCGCTGGTGCGCGGCTGGCTGGACTCCCGCGCCGCCGACGAGGCCACCCTGACCGCGCTGGTCGAGGAGATCGCCCAGGCCGCCCGCGAGCGCGCCGAGCGCGACGGCGTGCGCGCCGAGGTGGTCCGCGAGTCCTACACGCCGGTGGTCGACTTCGACGCGCCGCTGCGCGACCGGCTCGCCGCCCGGCTCGGCCCGGGCACCCCGGTACTGCCGACCGGCGCGGGCCACGACGCGGGCATCCTCTCCGCCGTGGTGCCCACCGCCATGCTGTTCGTCCGCAACCCCACCGGGGTTTCGCACTCGCCCAGCGAGAGCGCCGCCGAGACCGACTGCCTGGCCGGGGTCGCCGCCCTGGCCGACGTCCTGGAGGAGCTGACATGCAGGTAGCCGCGCAGCCGGACGGCTCGTTCTGGGCCCCGTACGCCTGGATCGACCCGGTCGTCGAACGGGACGTCCTGATCACCGTCGCGGACGGCCGGATCACCGCCGTCACCCCCGACAGCGGCCCGGCCCCCGCCGGGGCCGCCGTGCTCACCGGCCTGGCCCTGCCCGGCATGGCCAACGCCCACTCGCACGCCTTCCACCGGGCCCTGCGCGGCTCCGTCCAGGTCGGCAGCGGCACCTTCTGGACCTGGCGGGACGCCATGTACCGGGTGGCCGACCGGCTCGACCCGGACAGCTACCTGGCGCTGGCCACCGCCGCCTACGCGGAGATGGCCCTGGCCGGGATCACCGCCGTCGGCGAGTTCCACTACCTGCATCACGGCTCCGGCGGCCGCCGCTACCAGGACCCCAACGCCATGGGCGAGGCGCTGATCGAGGCCGCCGCCCGGGCCGGGATCCGGATCACCCTGCTCGACACCTGCTACCTCTCGGCGGGCTTCGGCGAGCCCCCCAACCAGCACCAGCAGCGGTTCAGCGACGGCGACGCCGACGCCTGGGCGGCGCGCGCCGGCGAGCTCAAGCCCCGCGCGCACGCCCGGGTGGGCGCGGCCGTGCACTCCGTGCGCGCCGTCCCGGCCGACCAGCTGGCCACCGTCGCCGCCTGGGCCGACGAGCGCCGCGCCCCGCTCCACGTCCACCTCTCCGAGCAGGTCGCCGAGAACGACGCCTGCCTGGCCGCGCACGGGGTCACCCCGACCCAGCTGCTGGCCGCGCACGGCGTGCTGGGGCCGCGCACCTCCGCCGTCCACGCCACCCACCTCACCGACGCCGACATCCACCTGCTCAGCGCCTCCTCCACGGTCATCTGCATGTGCCCGACCACCGAACGCGACCTCGCCGACGGCATCGGCCCGGCCCGGCGGCTCGCCCACGACGGCTGCGCCATCTCGCTCGGCAGCGACAGCCACGCCGTGGTCGACCCGTTCGAGGAGGCCCGCGCCCTGGAGCTGAACGAGCGGCTGGCCACCCAGCAGCGCGGCCACTGGACGGCGGCGGCGCTGCTGCGCGCCGCGACCGAGGACGGCCATGCCTCCCTCGGCTGGCCCGAGGCCGGACGGCTCGCCGCGGGCGCGCTGGCCGACTTCTGCACCGTCGCCCTGGACACCCCGCGCACGGCAGGCCCGGCCCCGGTGCTCGGCGCCGAGACGGCGGTGTTCGCCGCCACCGCCTCCGACGTGCGCGATGTCGTGGTCGGCGGGCGCACGGTCGTCCGCGACGGCGTCCACGCCACCGTCCCCGCCGTCGGCGAGGCCCTCGCCGCCGCGATCGCCGCCGTGACGGTCTGACCGACCGCCCGGCCTTCCGACCGCGCAGCAGCACCGGCGCCCGCGCCGGACCGACCGCCACCCCCCACCCCGGAGCGATCCATGAGCCGCCGCAGCACCCTCCTCACCAACATCGGCAGCCTGGTCACCAACGACCCGGCCGTGGACGGCTCGCCGCTGGGCCTGCTGACCGACGCCGCGGTGGTCGTCGAGGGCGACCGGGTCGCCTGGGTGGGCGCGGCCCGCTCCGCGCCGGAGGGCACCGACGAGGCGGTGGACGCCGGGGGCCGGGCCGTCGTCCCGGGCTTCGTGGACTCCCACGCGCACCTGGTCTTCGCCGGGGACCGCACCGCCGAGTTCAACGCCCGGATGTCCGGCCGGGCGTACACCGCCGGCGGCATCCGCACCACCGTCGCCGCCACCCGCGCCGCCACCGACGCCGAGCTGGACGCCAACGTGGCCCGCTTCGTCCGCGAGGCCCTGCGCCAGGGCACCACCGTGCTGGAGTGCAAGTCCGGCTACGGCCTCACCGTCGAGGACGAGGCCCGGGCGCTGCGCGTGGCCGGACGTCACACCGACGAGGTGACGTACCTGGGGGCGCACGTCGTCGCCCCCGAGTACGCCGACGACCCGGCCGGCTACGTCGACCTGGTCACCGGCCCGATGCTGGACGCCTGCGCGCCGCACGCCCGCTGGGTGGACGTCTTCTGCGAGCGCGGCGCTTTCGACGGCGACCAGGCCCGGGCCGTGCTCGCCGCCGGAGCCGCCCGCGGCCTGGTGCCGCGGGTCCACGCCAACCAGCTCACCGAGGGCCCCGGCGTGCAGCTGGCGGTCGAGCTGGGGGCCGCCTCCGCCGACCACTGCACCCACCTCGGCGACGCCGACGTCACTGCCCTGGCCTCCTCGGACACGGTGGCCACGCTGCTGCCCGGCGCGGAGTTCTCCACCCGCGCCGTCTACCCGGACGCGCGCCGGCTGCTGGACGCGGGCGCGACCGTGGCCCTGTCCACCGACTGCAACCCCGGCTCCAGCTTCACCACCTCCGTGCCGTTCTGCATCGCCGTCGCCGTCCGCGAGATGGGGATGACCCCGGACGAGGCGCTGTGGGCCGCCACGGCGGGCGGCGCCGCCGCCCTGCGCCGCACCGACGTGGGCCGGGTCGCCGTGGGCGCCCGCGCCGATCTGGCCCTGCTGGACGCCCCCTCGCACGTCCACCTCGCCTACCGGCCCGGCGTCCCGCTGGTCTCGGCGGTCTGGCGGGCCGGTGTCCGCGAGGTCTGAACCGCCCTGTTCGACGGAGCGGCAGCTCCGGCGCACTACGATCAGCGCATGACCCGTGTACTGCTCGCCGAGGACGACATCGCCATCTCGGAGCCGCTGGCACGCGCGCTCCGCCGGGAGGGCTACGAGGTCGTGGTACGCGAGGACGGCCCGTCCGCGCTCGAAGCCGGCCTCGAGGGCGGCAACATCGACCTGCTGGTCCTGGACCTCGGGCTGCCCGGCATGGACGGCCTGGAGGTCTGCCGACGGCTGCGCGCCGAGGGCCACGGCTTCCCGGTGCTGGTGCTCACCGCCCGCGCCGACGAGGTCGACACCGTCGTCGGCCTGGACGCCGGGGCCGACGACTACGTCACCAAGCCCTTCCGCCTGGCCGAGCTGCTGGCCCGGGTCCGGGCCCTGCTGCGCCGCGGCAGCGTGGACCTCACCACCGGCGCGCACGGCGTCAAGATCGACATCGAGTCGCACCGGGCCTGGATCGGCGAGGAGGAACTCCAGCTCTCCGCCAAGGAGTTCGAACTGCTCCGGGTCCTGGTCCGGGACGCCGGCCGGGTCGTCACCCGCGAGCAGATCATGCGCCAGGTCTGGGACACCACCTGGTGGACCTCGACCAAGACCCTCGACATGCACATCTCCTGGCTCCGCAAGAAGCTCGGCGACGACGCCGCCAGCCCCCGCTACATCACCACCGTCCGCGGCGTCGGCTTCCGCTTCGAGAAGAGCTGAGCCGGTTCCGTGAAGCGCAGGCTGATCAACGCCACGCTGTCCGTCGTCCTGGTCGTGGTGGCGCTGTTCTGCGTGCCGCTCGGGCTGGTCGAGAAGCGCAGCATCGAGGGCAACGCCCAGGGGCTGGTCACCGCGGAGGCGCAGCACCTCGTCGGCGTGGTGGAGAACCGGATCGTCGCGGGCGAGCCCATCGACTCCGAGTCGCTGTCCGGCCTGGCCGACCAGAACGCCCAGCGCTACGCCGTGGTGACCGTCCCCGGGCAGGCGCCGATCGTCCTGGGCACCCGGCCCTCCGGGGACGATCCGCTGACCGCGCGGGCCACCGGGGCCCACGGCGAGCGGGCGCTGGTGCAGCAGTCCCGGCAGCCGCTGGACCGCGAGATCCGGGCGATGCTGCTGCTGCTCGTCGGCGTCACGCTGCTGACGGTGGTGGCCGCCGCGCTGCTCGCGGTCTGGCAGTCCCGGCGGCTGGCGCAGCCGCTGGTCGACCTGGCCGAGACCGCCGAGCGGCTCGGCTCCGGCGACCCCCGGCCGCGCCAGCGCCGCTACGGCATCGTGGAGCTCGACCGGGTCGCCGAGGTGCTGGACTCCAGCGCCGAGCGGATCGCCCGGATGCTGACCGCCGAGCGCCGGCTCGCCGCCGACGCCTCGCACCAGCTGCGGACCCCGCTGACGGCGCTGTCCATGCGGCTGGAGGAGATCGCCGAGACCGACGACCTGGACACCGTCCGGGAGGAGGCCGCGATCGCCCTGGTGCAGGTGGAGCGGCTGACCGACGTCGTCCAGCGGCTGCTGACCAACAGCCGCGACCAGCGCAACGCCTCGGCGGTCGCCTTCGACCTGGACGAGGTGATCAAGCAGCAGGTCGAGGAGTGGCGCCCGGCGCTGCGCCGCTACGGCCGCACCCTCTACCTGGAGGGGCCGCCCGGCATCCAGGCCATCGGCACCCCGGGCGCGGTCGCCCAGGTGCTGGCGGCGCTGATCGAGAACTCGCTGATGCACGGGGACGGCTCGGTCACCATCCGCACCCGGGTGCGCGGCAGCTCGGCGGTGCTGGAGGTGCAGGACGAGGGCGTGGGCGTCCCCAGTGAGCTGGGCGCGCGGGTCTTCGAGCGCGCCGTCAGCGGCCACAACTCGACCGGCATCGGCCTGGCCGTCGCCCGCGACCTGGCCGAGGCGGACGGCGGCCGACTGGACCTGCTGTCCCAGCGGCCGCCGGTGTTCGCGTTGTTCCTCGGCCGCCAGGTCGAGGACTGAGCGGCACAGCCTCGGCCGCCAGGTCGGGGACTGAGCGGCACAGCCTCGGCCGCCAGGTCGGGGACTGAGCCCGGCTCCCGGGGGCGCCTCGCCCGTCAGGCCCGGCGCCCGGGGGCGCCTCGCTCGTCAGGCCCGGGGGTGCCGAACTGCTCGGCCGGGGCGGCCTGCGCGGCGGGCGCGGCCGCGGGGGCGGGCGCCTGCTCGGCCAGGATCTGCTCCGCCTGGGTGACGGAGCCCGCGCCGGTGAAGACGAAGGTGCGGTACGCCCAGAAGCGGAACAGCGTGGCCACGCCGATGCCGATCATGGTGAACAGCAGCGCCAGCGACTTCTGGTGCAGGTCCAGGCCGTAGGTGAGGGCGTAGAGCACGGCGTTCTGGATCACCAGGCCGAAACCGCTGAAGATCAGGAACAGGGTGATCTCGCGGGCCCGGGTCTGCGCGTCGGCGTCGCGGTACACCCAGTACCGGTAGCCGATGTAGTTGGTCCCGATGGCGATCAGCGTGGCGATGATGTTGGCCCGCACGGTCGCGCCCGGCATGACGTCCAGCAGCACGGTGAGCGCGAGCATCTGGATGACCACGCCGACTATCCCGACGACACCGAACTTCGCCATCTCGTTCGCCAGGCGGCGGAGGATGCCGGGTGCGGGTGCCGACTCGTTGGGGCTCATGTGGGTCCGTCTCTTCGGTGGCTCTGGGAGCGCTGGACATGCTAGCCCCGTACCTACCGCCGCGCGGGGCCGAGGCGTGCACATCTCATGTGACTCTCAAGCAAGCCATAGGTCGTACGCCCCGCTACCTCGTCAGCGTAGTCGGAGCCGGGGCGGCCCACCCACCCGAAGCATCCGCCCGGTGCCGGGGCTTCACCGCCGCCCTTACCTTGCGGGGCCGTGCGGGCAGCGGCTGGCCTGCGGGAATCCGCCGCCCGGGAGCCGGATATCCTGCAGGTGTGACTTTTCCAGCGGTCGGCATCATCGGAGGCGGGCAGCTCGCCCGTATGGCCCATCAGGCGGCGATCCCGCTCGGCATCAGGACGCGGCTCCTGGCGGACACCCCGCAGGACTCCGCCTCCCTGGTCGTCGGTGACGTGGTCCTCGGCGACTACCGGGATCTGGACACCCTGCGCCGGTTCGCGGCTGGGTGCGACGTGGTCACCTTCGACCACGAGCACGTCCCCACCGAGCACCTGCGGACGCTCCAGGCCGAGGGCGTCGTCGTCCGCCCCGGCCCGGACGCGCTGGTGTTCGCGCAGGACAAGGGGCTGATGCGGGCCAAGCTCGACTCGCTCGGCGTGCCCTGCCCCCGGCACCGGCTGGTCGCGGACCCGGCCGACGTGGCCGCCTTCGCCGCCGAAGGTGCCGAGGGTGCCGAGGGTGCCGAGGGTGACGGCGGCTGGCCGGTGGTGCTGAAGACCACCCGCGGCGGCTACGACGGCAAGGGCGTGTGGGTCGTCCACGACCAGGCCGAAGCCGCCGAGCCGTTCCGCGCGGGCGTGCCCGTGCTCGCGGAGGAGAAGGTGGACTTCGTCCGCGAGCTGGCGGCGGACGTCGTCCGCTCCCCGCACGGGCAGGCCGTGGCCTACCCGGTGGTCGAGTCCCTGCAGAAGGACGGCATCTGCCACGAGGTCACCGCCCCCGCGCCCGAGCTGAGCCCGGAACTGGCGGCGCAGGCCCAGGCGCTGGCGCTGCGCATCGCCGGCGAGCTGGACATCACCGGCCACCTCGCGGTCGAGCTGTTCGAGACCCGCGACGGCCGCATCCTGGTGAACGAGCTGGCCATGCGCCCGCACAACTCCGGCCACTGGTCCATCGACGGCGCGGTGACCTCGCAGTTCGAGAACCACCTGCGGGCGGTGCTGGACCTGCCGCTCGGCGATCCGCGCCCGCGCGCCCGCTGGACGGTCATGGTGAACGTCCTCGGCGGCGACTACCCCGACATGTACCGCGCCTACCTGCACTGCATGGCCCGCGATCCCGGGCTGCGGGTGCACATGTACGGCAAGGACGTGAAGCCCGGACGTAAGGTGGGCCACGTCACCGTGTTCGGCGACGACTTGGACGACGTCCGGGAGCGGGCCCGGCACGCGGCCGCGTACCTGCGCGGCGACATCACCGAGTGACCGGTGCCGGGCGACCGGCGCCGAGTGGCCACGTACGTAGTTGAGGGGTACCAGCGTGAGGGGTAGCAGCGAATGAGCGAGCAGCCGCTGATCGGCATCGTCATGGGGTCCGATTCCGACTGGCCGGTGATGGAGGCCGCCGCACAGGCACTCGACGAGTTCGAGGTCGCCTACGAGGTGGACGTGGTGTCCGCGCACCGGATGCCGCGCGAGATGGTCGCCTACGGCGAGCAGGCCGCCGGGCGCGGCCTGAAGGCCATCATCGCGGGCGCGGGCGGCGCGGCCCACCTGCCCGGGATGCTGGCCTCGGTCACCACGCTGCCGGTCATCGGCGTGCCGGTGCCGCTGAAGTACCTGGACGGCATGGACTCGCTGCTGTCGATCGTGCAGATGCCCGCGGGCGTGCCGGTCGCCACCGTCTCGGTCGGCGGCGCGCGCAATGCCGGGCTGCTCGCCGTCCGCCAGCTGGCCGCCTTCGACGCCGACCTGGCCGAGCGGATGGCCGCCTTCCAGCAGGAGCTGAACGCCCAGGCCACCGCCAAGGGCAAGAAGCTGCGGGCCAAGGTCAGCGGCGGCAGCGCCTTCGGCTTCGGGGGCTGAGCGGGTGAGCCGGCCTGCCGCCGCCGCCACCGACCGTGCTCCCGAACTCCTGGCCCGGGCCCGGGAGCTGCTCGCCGAGTACCCGGTCGTGGACGGTCACAACGACCTGCCCTGGGCGCTGCGCGGCCAGGTCGGCTACGACCTCGACCGGCGCGACATCGCCGCCGACCAGAGCGCCTACCTGCACACCGACCTGGCCCGGCTGCGGGCCGGGGGCGTGGGCGCGCAGTTCTGGTCGGTGTACGTGCGCAGCGACTACGCCGGGGACCGGGCGGTCAGCGGCACCCTGGAGCAGATGGACTGCGTCCGGGCACTGGCCGCGCGCTACCCGGAGCACCTGCGGCTGGCGTTCACCGCCGACGACATGGAGGCGGCCCGCGCCGAGGGCCGGATCGCCTCGCTGATGGGCGCCGAGGGCGGGCACTCCATCAACAGTTCGCTCGCCACCCTGCGCGCCCTGTACGCCCTGGGCGTGCGGTACATGACCCTCACCCACAACGACAACCTGCCGTGGGCGGACTCCGCCACCGACGAGCCGGTCGCGGGCGGGCTGACCCGCTTCGGCGAGGAGGTCGTCCGGGAGATGAACCGGCTCGGCATGCTGGTGGACCTCTCGCACGTCTCCGCCGACACCATGCGGGCGGCGCTGCGGGTCACCCGCGCGCCGGTCCTGTTCTCGCACTCCTCGGCGCGCGCCGTCTGCGACCACGTCCGCAACATCCCGGACGACGTGCTGGAGCAGCTGCCCGGCAACGGCGGGGTGGCCATGGCGACGTTCGTGCCCAAGTTCATCCTGCCCGAGGCCATCGCCTGGACCCGGGCCGCCGACGCCAACATGATCGCCCACGGGCTGCACCCGCTGGACACCACGCCGGAGGCGATGGCGGTGCAGCGCGCCTTCGAGGCCGCCGAGCCGTGCCCGGCCGCCACCGCGGCGACCGTCGCCGACCACCTCGACCACATGCGCGAGGTCGCCGGCGTCGACCACATCGGCATCGGCGGCGACTACGACGGGACGGCCTTCACCCCGCAGGGCCTGGAGGACGTCTCCGGCTACCCCAACCTGATCGCCGAGCTCCTGGGCCGGGGCTGGTCCCGGGCCGACCTCTCCAAGCTGACCTGGAGCAACGCCGTCCGGGTGCTGCGCGACGCCGAGAGCGTGGCGGCGGGCCTGCGGGACACCCCGCCCTCGATCGCCACCATCGGCCGGCTCGACGGCACGGACCCCGCCGAGGGCTGAGGCCGGGCCGGACGGGTGCCCGCCGGGCGTCCGCCGTGGGCCTTCCCGTCGTCCCCGTTCCGCCTGCTGACCAGCGGCGCAGGGGGCGCGGGGAGCGGCGGTAGGATGACAGCGGCCTCTCGGCCGACCCGACACCCACCCCATGCGGCATCCCTCGCGGTGTCCGCCGGAGAATTCGGAGCATCCCAGGATGACTCGCCAGCTGGTCACCAGCGCGCTTCCCTACATCAACGGGATCAAGCACCTGGGCAACCTGGTCGGGTCCATGCTCCCGGCGGACGTCTACAGCCGCTACCTGCGGCTGCGCGGCGAAGAGGTGCTCTTCATCTGCGCGACCGACGAGCACGGCACCCCGGCCGAACTCGCCGCGCAGGAGGCCGGGCTGCCGGTCGCCGAGTTCTGCGCCCAGCAGCACGACGCGCAGAAGGCGATCTACGACGGCTTCGGGCTGTCCTTCGACTACTTCGGCCGCAGCTCCTCGCCGCAGAACATCGAGATCACCCAGGCCATCGCCCGGCAGCTGCAGGCCAACGGCTTCATCGAGGAGCGCTCGATCCGGCAGGTCTACTCCAACGCCGACCGCCGCTTCCTGCCGGACCGCTACATCGTCGGCACCTGCCCGTACTGCGGCTACGACAAGGCGCGCGGCGACCAGTGCGAGAACTGCACCCGGGTGCTGGACCCGACCGACCTGGTCGGGCCGCGCTCCGCCATCAGCGGCAGCGACGACCTGGAGGTCCGCGAGACCAGGCACCTGTTCCTGCTCCAGTCGAAGCTGGCCGGCGAGGTCGAGGCCTGGGTGGACGAGCACGGCAGGGACTGGCCGGTCCTGGCCTCCTCGATCGCCCGCAAGTGGCTGGCCGAGGGCCTGCACGACCGCTCGATCACCCGCGACCTGGAGTGGGGCGTCCCGGTCCCGGCCGACGTCTGGCCGGAGCTGGCCGCCGAGGGCAAGGTCTTCTACGTCTGGTTCGACGCCCCGATCGAGTACATCGGCGCCACCAAGGAGTGGTCGGACGCGGGCAACGGCGACTGGAAGTCCTGGTGGTACCAGGCCGACGACACCGTCCGCTACACCCAGTTCATGGCCAAGGACAACGTCCCCTTCCACGCGGTCATGTTCCCGGCCACCCAGCTGGGCACCCGTGATGCCTGGAAGAAGGTCGACTACCTCAAGTCCTTCAACTGGCTGAACTACTACGGCGGCAAGTTCTCCACCAGCCAGAAGCGCGGCGTCTTCACCGACGCGGCGCTGGGGCTGCTCCCGGCCGACTACTGGCGCTACTTCCTGATGGCCAACGCCCCCGAGTCGGACGACACCAACTTCACCTGGGAGCTGTTCACCTCCTCGGTGAACAAGGACCTGGCCGACACCCTCGGCAACTTCGTCAACCGGGTGCTCTCCTTCTCCCGCAAGCGCTTCGGCGACGAGGTCCCGGCCGGGCGCGAGCCGGGCGAGCCCGAGCAGCGGCTGGGCGCGCTGACCGCCGAGCTGCTGGCCGAGTACGAGGGCCAGCTGGACGCCCTGCAGTTCCGCAAGGCCGCCCAGGCGCTGCGCGCGCTGTGGAGCGCGGGCAACTCCTACCTGGAGGAGAAGGCCCCCTGGCTGGAGGTCAAGGCCGACCCGGAGGGCGCCGCGCTGACGCTGCGCACGGCGATGAACCTGATCCACCTGTACGCGGTGGTCTCCGAACCGTTCATCCCGGCCAGCAGCGCCGCCATGCGCTCGGCCTTCGCCCTGGAGAGCGACGACCGCAGCTGGATCACCGCCGACGAGGCCCGGGCGCTGGCCCTGGTCCCGGCCGGTACGCCGTTCACCGTCCCGCCGGTGCTCTTCGCCAAGATCACCGACGAGGACCTGGCGGAGTACCGCACCCGCTTCGGCGGCGAGCCGGCCGACGCGGTCTGAGCCCACCGCCTGCACCACCTGCACGACCGCCGCGCGGCCGGGGGAATTCCCCCGGCCGCGCGCCGCGTTGAGCCGTCAGAGCAGGCGGGGTCGGATGCGGTCCGGATCGGCGAGGAGGCACGCCATGTACGGCAGCGACGAGACGGTGCGCAGGATCCTTCAGGACACCGGCGACACCTGGGCGGTGGTCGGCCTGTCCAACAACCAGCGGCGGGCCGCCTACGGGGTCGCCCGGGTGCTCCAGCGCCACGGCAAGCGGATCGTCCCGGTCCACCCCAAGGCCGAGACCGTGCTCGGCGAGCCCGGCTACCCGAGCCTGGACGCGGTGCCGTTCCCGGTCCACGTGGTGGACGTGTTCGTCAACAGCGGCCTGGCCGGGGCCGTCGCCGACCAGGCGGTGGCGGCGGGCGCCCGGGCCGTCTGGTTCCAGCTGGGCGTCGTCGACGAGGCCGCCTACGCGCGCACCACGGCGGCCGGCCTGGAGATGGTCATGGACCGCTGCCCGGCCATCGAGATCCCGCTGCTGCCCGAACCGTCCTGAGCCGGCCGCCGTCGCCGCCGCGCACCTGGCTCAGGACGGGCGGCCCAGGGCCCGGTAGGTCCAGCCCGCGCCGCGCCACACCACCGGGTCCAGCACGTTCCGCCCGTCCAGGATCCGCCGCTCGCCGACGACCCGGCCCAGCGCCTCCGGGTCCATCGTCCGGAACTCCTGCCACTCGGTGAGGTGCAGCACCACGTGCGCACCCTCGGCGGCCTCCAGGGCGCTGTCGGCGTAGGAGAGCGACGGGAACAGCTTGCGGGCGTTGTCCATGGCCTTGGGGTCGTAGACGGTGACCTGGGCGCCCTGGAGCTGGATCTGACCGGCGACGTTCAGCGCGGGGGAGTCGCGGACGTCGTCCGAGTCGGGCTTGAAGGCCGCGCCGAGGACGGCGACCCGGCGGCCGAGGAAGCCCCCGCCGCACTGCTCCCGGGCCAGCTCCACCATCCGCGAGCGCCGCCGCATGTTGATCGAGTCGACCTCGCGCAGGAAGGTCAGCGCCTGGTCCGCGCCCAGCTCCCCGGCCCGGGCCATGAACGCCCGGATGTCCTTGGGCAGGCAGCCGCCGCCGAAGCCCAGCCCGGCATTGAGGTACCTGCCGCCGATGCGGGCGTCGTAGGCGAGCGCCCCGGAGAGCTGCACGACGTCCGCGCCGGACGCCTCGCAGACCTCGGCCATGGCGTTGATGAAGGAGATCTTGGTCGCCAGGAAGGAGTTGGCGGCGGTCTTCACCAGCTCGGCGGTCGGGAAGTCGGTGACCACCAGCGGCGTCCCCTGCTCCAGCAGCGGCGCGTACAGCTCGCGCAGCACCTCCTCGGCGTGGTCGCTGCGGACGCCGATGACCAGCCGGTCGGGGTGCAGGGTGTCCTCGACGGCGTAGCCCTCGCGCAGGAACTCCGGGTTCCAGGCGACCTCGGCCGCCTCCCCGGCCGGTGCCCGCTCGGCCAGCCGCAGCGCCAGCCGGTCCGCGCTGCCGACCGGCACCGTGGACTTCCCGACGACCAGGACCGGCCGGTCCAGGTGCGGCGCCAGCAGGTCGAAGGCGGACTCCACGTACGACATGTCGCAGGCGAACTCGCCGCGCCGCTGGGGGGTGTTGGTGCAGACGAAGTGGACCTCGCCGAACGCCCCGACCTCCTCCCAGGAGGTGGTGAACCGCAGCCGCCCGGTGGAGCCCTCCATCCCGGCCAGGTGGCCGCGCAGCAGCTCCTCCAGCCCCGGCTCGTACATCGGGACGTTCCCGGCGGACAGCGCGGCGACCTTCTCCGGCAGGATGTCCAGGCCGAGCACCTCGTGGCCCAGTTCGGCCATGCAGGCGGCGTGGGTGGCCCCCAGGTAGCCGGTGCCGATGACGGTGATCCTCATGGCTGCTGTCCCTTCCGCCGGGCGGTGACGCCGGGTGATCGGGGCGACCGGCCCTGCGATCGTACGCCCGGCTCCGGGGCCTGTTGTGCACGTCACGCGACGGCGGAGGGCCCGGAAGCTTTAGAATTCAGATGTAGCCGAATGTTACTTAACAGTAGATAACCTGGGGTGAGGCGCGTGGCGTCCAGCGGTTCCGCAGACTTCGACCTTTTCCGGATCTCCGAGGAGCACGAGATGCTCCGCGACGCGGTCCGCTCCCTCGCCGAGGCGAAGATCGGGCCCTTCGCGGCCGAGGTCGACGAGCAGGCCCGATTCCCGCAGGAGGCGCTCGACGCGCTGCTCGCCAACGACCTGCACGCCGTCCACGTCCCCGAGGAGTACGGCGGCGCGGGCGCGGACGCCCTGGCGACCGTCATCGTCATCGAGGAGGTGGCCCGGGTCTGCGCGTCCTCCTCGCTGATCCCGGCCGTCAACAAGCTCGGCTCGCTGCCGGTGATCCTCTCCGGCGACGAGGCGCTCAAGCAGAAGTACCTGGCCCCGCTGGCGCGCGGCGAGGGCATGTTCTCGTACTGCCTCTCCGAGCCGGACGCCGGCTCGGACGCGGCGGGCATGAAGACCCGCGCGGTGCGCGACGGCGACTCCTGGGTCCTCAACGGCGTCAAGCGCTGGATCACCAACGCCGGTGTCAGCGAGTTCTACACGGTCATGGCCGTGACCGACCCGGAGAAGCGCTCCAAGGGCATCTCCGCCTTCGTGGTCGAGAAGGGCGACGAGGGCGTCAGCTTCGGCGCCCCGGAGAAGAAGCTCGGCATCAAGGGCTCGCCCACCCGCGAGGTTTACTTCGACAACGTGCGCATCCCCGCCGACCGCATCATCGGCGCCGAGGGCACCGGCTTCGCCACCGCCATGAAGACCCTGGACCACACCCGCATCACCATCGCCGCCCAGGCCCTCGGCATCGCCCAGGGCGCCCTCGACTACGCCTCCGGCTACGTCAAGGAACGCAAGCAGTTCGGCAAGGCCATCGCCGAGTTTCAGGGCATCCAGTTCATGCTCGCCGACATGGCGATGAAGCTGGAGGCCGCCCGCCAGCTCACCTACGCGGCAGCCGCCCGCTCCCAGCGCGGCGACAACGACCTGACCTTCTTCGGCGCCGCCGCCAAGTGCTTCGCCTCCGACGCCGCCATGGAGATCACCACCGACGCCGTCCAGCTCCTCGGCGGCTACGGCTACACCCGCGACTACCCGCTGGAGCGCATGATGCGCGACGCCAAGATCACCCAGATCTACGAAGGCACCAACCAGGTCCAGCGCATCGTCATGGCCCGCAACCTCCCGTAGCCACGGCTTCGCCCCGCACGAAGGACGACCCCCGGCACGATGCCGGGGGTCGTCCGCGTCACTCGTCCCAGAGTTGGTGGCAGATGATGGTGCCGGTGGTGGGCATGGGGGGTTCCGGCGGGGTGGGCGGGGCGGTGCACGTGCCGTTGTGGGCGTAGCGGGGGCAGGCGCCGTCGGGCTTGCGGAGCTGGTGGGCGGCCCAGGCGAGGCTGCCGCCGGTGTGCTCGCTGGGCGGGGCCGGCAGGTACTGGTCGGTGATGGCGGAGGCCGCCATGCCGCCGGCCAGCAGCAGGGCCAGCAGCGCGCCGACGGCGGTGAAGCGGACGGCGGGCAGTCGGGGCAGGGCGGGCAGGCCGGGGGTGGCCGCGGCGCGTTCCGACGCCAGCGCGGCGACGGCCCGGGTGAGGTCGCCGAGGCGCTCGGCGACCAGGACGCAGCCGACGACCGCCAGCGCGGTCAGCGTGTACTGGATCTCGAAGGTGGTGTGCGGGAACAGCCGGATGTTCTGGTCGCTGACCATGCGCTCGGCGAAGCCGAACCGCAGCAGCCAGGAGCCGCCGAAGCAGGCCACCAGGCCCAGCACGGCCGGGCGGCGCAGCCCGAGGGCGACCGCCAGGCCCAGCCCGGCGATCATGGCGACCGTCCAGAAGTCCAGGCCGGCGAAGGTGCCGACGACGTTGGGGAAGACGCCCGGCTGGTTCCAGTTGACCGCCGAGAACGGCAGCTCGCCCAGGTAGGCGGGCTGGGTCAGGGTGATCTGCGAGCACCAGAGGTCCTTGGTGTTGCTCGCGCCCAGCATCTTCAGCGTGTAGTCGCCGCCGATGGCGAGGAAGGCCACGGCGGTGCCGCCGAGCAGCAGCAGCCCGCGCACCCGCCCGCCGGCCCGCCGCCACGGGAACAGCGCCAGCACCAGGACGACCGCGCCCGGGAACGACCACACGTGCCAGCCGGAGTAGGTGATGAACAGCACGCCGAGCATGACGCCCAGCCAGGCCCCGCGCAGCACCGCGCCCCAGGCGGTGAAGGCCGGCGAGCCGCGCAGCCACTGCGCCAGTTTGGCGATCACCGGCACCAGCAGCAGCAGGATCAGCGGGCTGTACTGCTTGTAGGGCATGTACTGGGACACCCCGCAGAGCACCGCGACGCCCAGCGCGGGCAGCGGGCGCAGCACCATCCGCCAGGCCAGGTACACCAGCGGGCAGGTCAGCGCGGTCAGCACGATCAGCAGCGGCTTGAAGACCAGCCCGGCGTTGCCGTGGTAGAACTGCTCGGCCAGCCAGGCCACCAGGTGGGGTATCCCCGGCGAGTAGACGTTGTGGAAGGTTCCGGTGCGGACCACCGACTGGGCCCAGTAGTCCAGGCTGCCGGTGTCCCCGCCGAGGCCGTTGATCGGCCAGGGCGTGCCGCGCAGCATGAACACCTGGCCGCCCGCGAGGAATCCGCTGACCAGCCCGGCGACGCCGGCCGCGCCGAGCCTTACGCCCCACTCCCGGAGCCGGGCGCCGCCGCGCACCACGGCCCAGCCGACCAGCGCCAGCAGCGGGATGCCCAGCACGGCGAGCCGGAACTGCAGGGCGGCCAGCCCGGCGATCTGCCCGGAGCGGACCACCGGGTTGTCGTCGACGGTGCGCGCCCACCAGGTGAACAGCAGGGCGACGGCCAGGCCGACGGCCCACTCCCCGGCGGCCGGGCCCCAGCGCCGGGCCAGCCGGGCCGGGACCGGCGAGGACGGGCTCCAGCGCGGGGAGGGACGCTGCGGCAGGCCCGCGGCGGGCGGGGAGCCCTTCGCCATGGGTTGGTTCCCTTTCGGTGGTTCGTGCTGTCGGTGGAGCGCGGTGCCGGTGGATCGCGGTGCCGGTAATTCGTGCTGCCGACGGCCCGGACGGACGTACGGACGCGGGGCCGCGCCGCTGGTTCAGGTGTGCGACCGACCGGGGAATCGTAGCGGGCGGGGGCCGGTCAGACCCATCGGTCGAGGAGGCGCGCCGCCGCCTCGACGTCGGCGGTGAGCTTGCGGTCCTCGGTGTCCGGGTCCAGGACGGCGGCGGCGTCGCGCTGGAGCCTGCCCAGGTCGGTGGCCGGGTCCAGCACCGCGCCGCGCATCCGCAGGGTGCGGACGGCGGCCAGCAGCTCGCAGGCCAGCACCAGCCGCAGCTGCCCGACGACCTCCAGCAGCCGCCGCGCCCCGGTGGCGGCGAAGCTGGCGTGCTCCTCGACGCCGCGCGAGAGCACCGCGTGGCCGAGGGTGACCGGCTGCGCCGCGCCGCGCAGCTCGGCGAGGGCGGACTGGGCCGCGTACTCGACGATCATGATGCCGCTGCTGCCGTCCGCGTCGTGCGCGAGGAACGGCGCCAGGCCTGTGAAGGCGGGCGAGACCAGTACCCCGAGCCGGGCGGCGGACAGCTGGGCGGTGCCGAGCACGGCCAGCCGCAGCTGGTCCAGCGCCAGCGCCAGGGACGCCTGGTGGAAGCCGCCGTGGTGGTGGTAGTCGGCCGGGGCCAGCGCCAGCAGCGGGTTCTCGGCGGCGGCGTTGATCTCGACGTCCAGCACCCGTTCCAGGGCGTCCGCCGCGTCCAGCGCCGCGCCGTGCACCTGCGGCAGGCAGCGGAACCCGAAGGGATCCTGGACCAGCGGCGGGGTCCA
This sequence comes from Streptacidiphilus sp. PB12-B1b, assembly GCF_014084125.1. Classification (NCBI taxonomy): domain Bacteria; kingdom Bacillati; phylum Actinomycetota; class Actinomycetes; order Kitasatosporales; family Streptomycetaceae; genus Streptacidiphilus; species Streptacidiphilus sp. PB12-B1b. The sequence goes on from NZ_CP048405.1 coordinate 1,182,360, forward strand.
GGCCGGCGGTTCCAGCAGGGCGCGCATCCGGGCGGCGGTGCGGATCGCCCCCGGATGCGGGCGGCGGGCGTGCACCACGGCCGCGTACGGCTCGGTCGAGCCGTGGACGGACGCCAGCGACAGCGCCGCCACCGCCGGGAGGCGCTCCAGCAGGGCGAGCAGGTCGGTGTGGGCGACGGCCGCCTGGCCCGTGGTCAACGCGCTGCTGGACATCAGCGGCAGGGCGTCCCAGCCGTCCAGGGTGATCGGGGCGGGCGCGGGGCCGGGGAGCGGCTCGTCGGCGTCCTTGCGCCAGGGCTGCTCACCAGCCAGGGTGAGGCCCAGCTCGGCGAGGGCGGATAGGTCGGCGGTGCCGACCGAGCCCAGGGCGTGCACCACGGGCACGTGGCCGGAGGCCAGCGCCTCGGCGAGCCGGTCGGCGACGGCGGCGGACAGCGCGGAGCCCGCGCCGAGTATCTGGTTCAGCCGGACGGCGAGCATGGCCCGGGTCTGCTCGACCGGGACCAGCGGTCCGATGCCGCCGCTGTGGCTGCGCAGCAGCCGCATGCCGTGGCCGTCGGCGGCGGTGCCGTCCGGCAGGTCGGTGGTGCGGTTGGCGCCCACGCCGGTGGTGTGGCCGTAGACCCGGCGGCGGGCGACGACGGCTTCGGCGGCGGCCCGGGCCCGCACCATCCGCTCGCGCGCGGCCGGGTCGACGGCGGGCCGGGCCGCCCTGCGGGCGAGGGCGGTCACCTGGGCGGCGGTGAGCGAGCTGCCGTCGAGGGTGATGCTGGGGGGCGTCATGGGCTGCGGGATGCCTTCCGTCAGGGCCTGGGCGGTCCCGCCCGGCGCCACGGCGGTCGCGGACCGCCGCGGACCGGCACCGCTGCGGACCGGCACCGCCGCGGATCAGCACCGCCATGGACCTTGCTGGCACAGGAGTATGGCAATCGTTCAGCTGTTCGCCCAAGCCCCGCACGTCAGTGCGAGGCGCCGCCCAGGTTGAGCGCCACCACGCCCGCGATGATCAGCGAGATCCCGACCACCTTCAGCGTGTTCAGGCCCTCGCCGAGGAAGGAGAAGCCGATGGCGGCCACCACGGCCGTGCCCGCCCCGGACCAGATGGCGTACGCGGTGCTCACCGGGATGTGCTTCAGTGCCTGGCTGAGCATGGCGAACGAGAAGACGTAGCCCACCACCACCACGATGCTGGGCAGCAGTCTGGTGAAGCCCTCGCTGTACTTCATCGAGACGGTCGCGCAGATCTCGCTGGAGATCGCCAGGGCCAGGAACAGGTAGGGCATGGTGGCAGACGCTCCCTTCGGTCCTCACCCGCCCGCGACGAGGGTCCGCAGCAGCGCCAGGTCCACGTCCAGCAGGCTGCGGACGACGACCCGGCCGGGCGCGGCCGGGATGGCGGCGGCGGAGGGCACGGCCAGCACGGAGCAGCCCGCGGCCTCGGCGGAGGCGACCCCGACCGGGGTGTCCTCGACGGCCACGCAGCAGTCGGCGCTGAGCTCCAGGGCGTTGACGGCGGCGAGGTAGGGGTCGGGCGCGGGCTTGGTCTGCGCGGTCTCCCCGGCGGCGAAGGAGACGCTGAAGCGGCGCCGGCCGAGGGCGTCCAGGACGGTGTCCACGACGTTCCGCGGCGAGGCGGAGACCAGGGCGGTCTTCAGCCCGGCGGCCTGGACGGCGTCCAGCAGCTCCAGCGCGCCGGGCAGCGGTACCACCTGGGCCTCGACCAGGCCGGTGAAGCGGCGGTCCAGGGCGGTGGCGACCGAGTCCAGCGAGCGGCTGGTGCCGCTGGCGCGGTGCAGGTGGGCGGCGGTGTGGTCGACCGGGCGGCCGAGGATGTGCTGCTCGTCGTCCTCGCCGAGTTCGAGGCCGAGCAGCTCGGCCTCCCGTTCCACCGCATGCCGCCACAGCTCCTCCGTGTCCACGAGGGTGCCGTCCATGTCGAACAGGACGGCGTGCAGGGTCCGGGATGTGGCGGCGGTGCGGGTGGGCACGGGGCGCTGCTTTCTGTCGGGGTGTCGGTGGCGGGTCCGGTGCGGGGTCAGCCCGCGGTGCGGATGTCCACCAGGACGGGGCGTTCCGGGAGGCGGACGGTGACCGGGCTGCCGGCGGGCAGGGCGGCGGCGTCGTGGGTGGACAGGTCGGCCTTGAGCGCCGAGCCGTCGGCCAGGCGGACGGTGAGCCGGGTGACCGCGCCCAGGAAGGTGCTGCCGGTGACCACGGCCGAGCCGTTGCCGCCGGCCTCCAGCAGCAGGTTCTCCGGGCGCACCAGGACGTCCACGTCGGTGTCGACCGCGAGCGGGGTGCCGTCGACGGGCAGCCGCTGGCCGAGGACGGAGACGACGGTGGGGTCGTGCGCGATGTGGCCGGGGATCCGGTTCATGGTGCCGACGAACTCCGCGACGAACGCTGTGGTGGGCCTGGCGTACAGCTCGGCCGGGGTGGCGCACTGCTCCAGGCGGCCGTTGTGCATGACCGCGACCCGGTCGGCCATGGACAGCGCCTCCTCCTGGTCGTGCGTGACGAAGAGGGTGGTGATCCGCAGCTCCTGCTGGAGCCGGCGGATCTCCTCGCGCAGGCTGAGCCGGACCTTGGCGTCCAGCGCCGACAGCGGCTCGTCGAGCAGCAGCACCCGCGGGCGCAGCGCCAGGGCGCGGGCCAGGGCGATGCGCTGCTGCTGGCCGCCGGAGAGCTGGTGCGGGTAGCGGTCGCCGTGCTGGGGCAGGCCGACCAGTTCCATCAGCTCGTCGGCGCGCTTGCGGCGCTCCACGGTGCCGGTGCCGCGCATCCGCAGCCCGAAGGCGACGTTGTCACGGGCGTTGAGGTGCGGGAAGAGGCTGTAGGACTGGAAGACCATCCCGGCGTCGCGCTGGTGCGCGGGCACGCCGGTGATGTCCTTGCCGTCCAGCAGCACCTCGCCGGAGTCGGGGGTCTCGAAGCCGGCCAGCATCCGCAGGGCGGTGGTCTTGCCGCAGCCCGAGGGGCCGAGCAGGGCGAGCAGCTCGCCCGGGCGGACGGTCAGGTCGAGCCCGTCCAGCGCGGTCGCCTGGCCGAAGCTGCGGCGCAGCTGCCGGAACTCGACGGTGGCGCTCTTGTCGGTGGCGGGTGGTATGACGGAGGCGACGGTGGGGGCCGCATTGGACATGAGGGGTGGCTCCCTTGATTCAGGCGGGGGTGGCGCCGGACTTGCGGCGTCCGGTGACGGAGAGGGCGAGCAGGACGGCCCAGGTGAGGACCATGCTGACCAGGGAGACGGCGGTGGTGACCGGCCCGTCGCCCGCGGAGTTGCCGTTGACGATCCAGACCGCGAAGGGGGTGTAGCCCAGGATCGAGGAGACCGTGAACTCGCCCAGGACCAGGGCCAGGGTGAGCATGGCGGCGTTGAGCATGGCGCCGCGCAGGTTCGGCAGGATCACCAGCACGATCGCGCGCACCCGACCGGCGCCGTTGTTCTGGGCGGCCTCGAGCAGCGTGCGGACGTCCAGGGCGCGCATGCCCGCGTCCAGGGTGCGGAACGCCAGCGGCAGCGCCATGACCACGTAGGCCAGCAGCAGCACCACCGGGAAGTTCGCGTTCTGGATCGCCAGCAGGGTGTCCCAGAAGGGGGTGGAGGCGAGGTTGTCGGTGCCCCAGCGCAGCAGGATGTTGATGCCCGAGGTCAGCGCGATGGAGGGCACCACCAGCGGCAGCATGCAGACGAACTCCACGACCGAGCGCAGCCGCGGGGTGCCCAGCCGCACCGCGATCACGGTGGGGATGAGCAGCAGGAACACCAGGGCGATGGTGGCCACCGCGAGCAGCAGCGACAGCTGCAGCGCGGGCCACAGGCCGCTGACGCTGAAGATCTGCGTGTAGGCGCTGAGGTTGAAGCCCTTGACCGGGTCGTCCACGGTGAACACGAAGGACCCGAGGAGGGGGCCGACGAAGTACACCGCGGCGATGATCATGATCGCGGCGCGGCCCGGGCGGCGGCGCACGGCCTCGCGGGGGGACTTGCGGCGGCTGCGCCCGGGGGCGGCGGTGGTCGGGTCGGGCAGGGTGGTCACACCAGCCATCGGGCGCTCCGGCGTTGCAGGGGCAGGTACAGGGCCATGACCAGGACCGAGATGACGACCATGTCCAGGCTCATGGCCAGCGCGACGTTGCTGGCGCTGGCGGAGACGTTGCCGTTGAGGGCGTCCGCGATCTGCAGGGTGATCAGCGGCACCGAGGCGCCGACCATCGCGGCGGCGGTGGCGTACGCGGCGAACGCCGAGCCGAACAGCAGCACGAAGCCGCCGAGCAGCGACGGCGCCAGCACCGGCAGGGCCACAAAGCGCCAGTACTGCACCAGGTTGGCGCCGTTGTTCTGGGCGGCCTCGCGCCACTGGCGGCGCAGCCCGTCCAGGGACGGGATCACCGACAGGACCATCAGCGGGATGAGGAAGTACAGGTACACCAGGACCAGGCCCCAGAACGTGTACAGCGACCAGCCCGCGCCGGTCAGGTGCAGCCGGGTGGTGAGCACGCCGGCGTTGCCCAGGGTGGCCACGAACGCGAACGCCAGCGGCACGCCGCCGAAGTTGGCGAGCACGCCCGAGGCGCTGAGCACGACGTGGCGCAGCACCTCGAAGCGCGAGGTGACCACGGCCTGGGCGAGCAGCAGCCCGGCGACGGTGGCGATCAGGGCCGCGGTCGCGGACAGCTTGACGCTGCCCTCGAGGGCGGTCAGGTAGCCGCCGGAGAGCGAGGCGGACAGGTTGCCACCGGTGTAGCTGGTGGGCTGGCCGGGCGCGTAGGTCGTGAACGCGCCGTAGGCCATGGCCAGCGCGGGCACGCCGAAGGCCACGGCAACGAAGAGGATGAGCGGCAGGACGGCGAGCCGCCCCGCCGCCGCCTGGCGCAGCGAGCTGCGCAGGCGGCGGCGGGGGCGGTCCGACCCTGCGGCCCCGGCGGGGGCTATCGGGTCGATGGTGCTCACCCCGCGATGGCCTTGGCCCAGCCGGAGGCCACGACGGCCTTGGCCGCGGTGATCTGGGCCTGGGTCGGGAAGCTGACCGTGCCGGAGACGGTGGGCAGCGCGGCGTTGGCGGCGGCGTTCAGCGTGCCGGCCTTCTGCAGGGCCGCGTACTCGACCGGGCGGGCGAAGCCGCCGAGGAAGTCGTTCTGGCCCTCGGTGCTGTAGAGGAACTCCTCCCACAGGCGGGCGGCGGCCGGGTGCGGCGCCCACTTGTTGATGGCCTGGTTGTAGTACGAGGCGTAGACGCCGTCGGCCGGGACGGTGACGACCCAGTTGATGCCCTTGGACTTGAACGCCGAGGCGTAGCCCGCGTTGAGGTAGTCCCAGTCGATGGTGATCGGGGTCTCGCCGGACTCGACGGTGGACTGCGTGGCCTGGACCGGGTTGAAGTTGCCGGACTTCTTCAGCTTGGAGAAGTAGTCCAGGCCGGGCTGGATGTTGTCCAGGCTGCCGCCGTTGGCCAGGGCCGCGGCGAAGACGCCGGAGAAGGCCGCGTTGGCCTGCGTCGGGTCGCCGTCCAGGGCCACCTCGCCCTTGTAGACCGGGTTCAGCAGGTCGGCGAAGGTCGAGGGGCAGGACTTGACCTTGGAGGCGTTGCAGCCGATGGAGACGTAGCCGCCGTAGTCGTTGTACCACTCGCCGTTCGGGTCGGCCTGGCCCGCCGGGATGTCGCCGAAGGTGGCGACCTTGTAGGGGGCGAACAGGCCCTGCTGGGCGCCGCTGGAGGCGAAGGCGCTGCCGATGTCGACCACGTCGGGGGCGCGGTCCTGGCCCTTGCGGGTGGTGATCGCGTTGATCTCGTCCTGGCTCGAACCCTCGGGGTTCTCGTCGTTGATCTTGATGCCGTACTTCTTGGTGAAGGCAGCCATGATCACGCCGTAGTTGGCCCAGTTGCTCGGGAGGGTGATCGCGTTGAGCTGACCCTCCTTCTGCGCGGCCTTCACCAGGGCGTCCATTCCGCCGAACTGGGCGGCGGAGGTGGCCGTCGCGGCGCTCGCACCACCCTTGGCGGTGCTCGTCGTGCTGGATGTCGCGGAACCACAGGCGCTGAGGGTAAGCGCTGCGGCCACCAGGCAGCCGGTGAGGGCAGCGGCCCGGGAACGGGAGGAGGTCACGATGGCTCCTGAAGGAAGGGCGTCTGAAGGAGGGGCCGAGGGGGAGAACCCTCGGACTACTTGTTCGGACAAGTTGATGACAGTACGCCCGAGTCGGGTGACGGGATGGTGAACACAGCGTTTACAACTGCGTTCCTTTGCCCGTCGGTATCCCATCGGTTTGGTCCGGGTTTCGCTAGGCGCTCCGGATAACGGTACGATCACGCCGCTTCGTCCGCTCTGCCCACCCGCTGCTGGGGCGCCCTGTGCGTCTCGCTCCGCATGCGACCGGACTGTGCACAATCCGCCCCGCGCGGCCCCTCGCGCACCGGGTCCGTCCGACCAGGAGGTCCTACTGTGGCCGCACGCCACGAGGAGATCGCCGAGGAACTGCGCCAAGCCATCGACCGGGGCGGGTATCCGGTCGGCGGCACCCTGCCGACCGAGAGCGAGCTCGCCGCCCGGTACGAGGTCTCCCGGGGGACGGTCCGTCAGGCCGTCGCCGCCCTCACCGCGGAGGGCCGCATCGGCTCGCGCCAGGGGGCCCGCCGGGTCGTCCTGGGCAACCGCCGCAGCCAGAGCTTCGCCGAGCTGCGCAGCTTCGCCCAGTGGGCCCGCGCCATGGGCCGGGTCGCCAGCGGGCACGTCATCGACCAGCACAGACGCCCGGCCACCCCGGAGGACGTCGAACGGCTGATGATCACACCGGGGGAGGACGTGCTGCAGGTGCTCCGGGTGCGCGGCCTCGACGGCGAGCTCGTCCTGGTCGAGCGCAACGTCTACCCGCTCTGGGTGGCCGAGGCGGTGGAGCGCATCCCGGCCGACTGCGAATCCGTGGTCCACGCGCTCTACGAGGACATCGGCATCATCTTCGCCTACGGCGAGCACGTCATCGACGCCGTCGCCGCCGGAACCCAGGACGCCGAACTGCTCGGCATCCGCCGGGGCGGCCCGCTGCTGCGCATCCGCCGGGTCACCACCACGCACGCCGGTCGCCCGATCGAGTGGTCCGACGACCGCTACCGCTCCGGCACGGTCAGCTTCGCCATCGCCAACTCCATTGGCTCCAACCAGCTGGTCCGGCACCCGGGCTGAGCACCGGTCAGGCGTACGCCCCCGCGCCCACCAGCAGCAGTGCGGTGACCAGCAGGAACAGCGTGAAGCGCAGCCGGCGGCGGCGCGACCAGCGCCGACGGCCCGGCCCGGCCGCCCCCGGTGCCACGGCTGCCGCCCCCGCGGCGGCGCCCGTGCGTGCGGCGCCGCCCGTGGCCGGGCGGTCCGCCCGGGCCGGGGCCGCAGCGGAGCCGCCGACGCCGCTGGTACCGGTCCTGCCGCCGGTGCCGCTCGTGCTGCTCGTGCTGCCCGTGCCGGTCCTGCCGCCGGTACCGGCCGTGCCGCCGCCCGTGCCCGCCGGGCCTGCGGCGTCCGGTCCGCGCGGGTTCAGCCGCCGGGGCAGCGGGGGCTCCGGCAGCCGCCGCTGCGGCTCCGGGCGCCGCGCCGCGGGCAGCAGGCTGCGCGGGTCGGTGCGGGCCTCCTCGGCGCGCTCCTCCTGCGCCCGCAGCTCGCGCAGCCGCGGGCTCAGCTCGGGCGGCAGCGGCGGCTCGGTACCGACCGCCGCCCCGCCGACCGCACCGCCGTCGACCGCTCTGCCGCTCCCGGCCCCGTCCCGCTGCTCGAACCCGGCCTGCCGCGAACCCCTGTACGTGCTCATGCAGCCGAGAATGCCCTGTCCGCGCCGGGTCAAGCCACGCCGACCCGCCCGTGGGGCGGCCTGTTGCCGAGTTGGTGCACTCCGGTGAACGCGCCGGTAAACTTCGCGGGCCGCAGCACCGGTGCCGGAGCGTGCTGTCCCCGGCCGGGCCGGTTCGGCGTCCCTGGGCCACCGGCGGTACGGTTTCCTGCATATGAACGCCATCCCCACCTCCTCGGCGCCCGGTGGGGCGCCGCTCCCGACACCTCCCGCCGTGTCGGTGGTCATGCCGGTGCTGAACGAGTCGCGGCACCTGCGGGAGTCCGTCCAGCGGATCCTCGACCAGGAGTACCCGGCGGCCGTCGAGGTGGTCATCGCGCTCGGCCCCTCCGGGGACGACACCGACGAGATCGCCGCGGCGCTGGTCGCCGAGACCGCGGGCACCGCCCGCGAGGTCCGGACCGTGCCCAACCCGACCGGGCGCACCCCCGCCGGGCTGAACGCGGCCATCCAGGGCTCGCGCTACCCGGTGATCGTCCGCGTCGACGGCCACGGCCTGCTCACCCCCGGCTACATCGCCACGGCCGTCCGGCTGCTGGACGAGACCGGCGCGGTCAACGTCGGCGGGATCATGCACGCCGAGGGCGAGACCGAGTGGGAGAAGGCGGTCGCCGCCGCCATGACGTCCAAGATCGGCGTGGGCAACGCGGCCTTCCACACCGGCGGCCAGGCCGCCCCCGCGCACACCGTCTACTTGGGCGTCTTCCGCCGCGAGGTGCTGGAGAAGCAGGGCGGGTACAACGAGGAGTTCATCCGCGCCCAGGACTGGGAGCTGAACTACCGCATCCGCCAGGACGGCGGGCTGATCTGGTTCACCCCCGAGCTGCGGGTCACCTACCGGCCGCGCCCCACCGTCCGGGCGCTGGCCAGGCAGTACCGCGACTACGGCCGCTGGCGCCGGGTGGTCACCCGCTACCACCGGGGCTCGGTCAACCTGCGCTACCTGGCGCCCCCGGCGGCGGTGCTGGCCGTGGGCCTGGGCCTGGTCGGCGGCGCCGCGCTCAGCCCCTGGCTGCTGCTGGCCCCCGGCGGCTACCTGGCGGCGATCCTGGCCGGCTCGCTGCGGGAGGGCCGGGGGCTCGGCCCGGCGGCCCGGGCGCAGCTGCCGGTGGCCCTGGTGACCATGCACATGTCCTGGGGCTGGGGCTTCCTCACCAGCCCCCGCTCGCTGGCCCGCCGGGTCATCGCCAGCACCGCCCGGCCCACGCCGGTGCCCCCGGCGACCGTCCACATCTGACCGGGACCGGCCGGGAGGCCGCCCGCAGCCCGCGTACGGGGCTGCGGGCGGCCCCTGCTCACCAGCTGTAGACCGGGTTCACCCGGGCGCACTTGGCCTGGTTGCCGCTCTGCTGCGGCGCGGACGTCGGCACCGCGCCGGCCGAGGGCGGCGCGATCACCGGGAAGGTCTCCCCGGCGGGCCAGTCCGAGCCGATCACCAGCACCGGCCGCCGGTGGAAGGGCGAGGGCCGCAGCGCGCTCGGCGGCAGGTGCAGCGCGTCCGCCACCGCGACCGCCTCGGCCCGCCCCTGCGGGTCGGCCGGGTCGTAGCGGACGGTCGTGTAGTGCTGCGGCATCGGCGCGTTCAGGCCGTTGCGGGCCAGGGTGAAGCCCAGCCCGCGCAGCACCCCGGTCAGCTGCGCCGCCCGGCCCGGCACCCCGCTGCCGTTCTCCACGGTGATCCGGACGCCCCCCGGCGCGAGGGCCGGGACCGGCGGCTGCGGATCGGCGGACGTCGACGGCGCGGCCTGCGCCGGGATGCGTCCGTGCGCGTCCAGCGGGACGTCCCCCCGGACCATGGCGAACAACTCCTCGGCGTCGCCCGGCTTGGGGATCACCCAGGCCGTCGGGTTGGACGGGTCGGCCGCGTACGGCATGGTCGCGGTCGTCAGCCGGTCCGGCTGGATGCCCTTCAACTGGCTTGCCAGGGAGAGCAGTTTGCTGACGCTGTCGAGGCCGTCGTCCACCGTCAGCGCCCGGGTGGCGGCGTCCGCCAGGGTCAGCATCCGGGCCGGGTCGGTCAGCGTCCCGGCCGAGCGCAACTGCCGCATCAGCGAGGTGAGATACATGTGCTGCACCTGGGTGCGGTAGAGGTCGCTGCCGTCGCCGAAGCCGTGCCGTGAGCGCAGCCACTCCAACGCCTGGACGCCCTTGATCACATGGTCGCCCTTGGTCAGCCGCAGATGCGAGTACGGGTCGGCGACGTTGGCGGTGGTGCACACCGGCACCCCGCCCACCGCGTCGGCCATGCTGACCACGCCGCTGAAGTCGACCATCATGTAGTGGTCGATGTGAATGCCCGTCAACTCGTGCCAGGTGTAGACGGTGCAGCCCGGACCGCCGTGCGCCAGGCTGTCGGTGATCTGCTCGTGCGGCGCCTCCGGATAGTGCCGACCGGTCGCCGGATCGGTACAGGCCGGGATGTCCACCATGGTGTCCCGGGGGATGCTGATCAGCGAGGCGTTGCTGCGGTCCGCCGACACGTGCAGCAGCATCTCCACATCGGCGTGGGCCGGGCCGTTCACCGACGAGCGCGAACCGCCCAGGCTCAGGTCGGCCGCCGTGTCCCGGGTGTCGGAGCCGATCAGCAGGATGTTCAGCGGCATGTCGCCCGCCGCGTCCGGCTGCTCCTCGCCCTGGTCGCCGAAGCTCAGCGCGCCGTGCCGGATGTTGCTGTCCAGGTACGACACGTAGCCCCAGCCGCCGACGCAGCCGAGCACCACCACCAGCCCGCACCCCAGCGCGATCCGCCGCAGCAGTACGCCCTTGCCGGTCAGCCGGCGCTGTCGGCGCGGATCGCGGCGGCCCGCCTGCGGCTTCTGCCTGCGGCGGTGGGGGGAGGGGTGGTTGCTGCTCATCGGGGCCTGCCTTCGTACGCTCGGGCGGGTGCCCGGACGCACCGGGCTACTGGCTGCCGCAGCCGTTCGCGGCTCCGGCGCCGCCGCCGGCCGGGGCCGGAGCCGAGGCGGAGGGTGCAGCGGGGACGAGGACCGCGAACGGCTTGCCTATGCCGTGGAAGTCCTGGCCCAGCGTCAGCACCATCCGGCCGATCGTCCCGCCGGTGTCGCCGTCGCCGTGCAGCGCCGAGGCGGGCAGGCCCATCGCCTGGGCCAGCGCCCGGGCCTGGGAGGCGTGGTCGGGCGCGTAGACCAGCGTCGTCCTGGGGACGACCGCGGGCGCCGGGCCGCCGTTGCTGGAGCGCAGGTAGCCCTTGGTGTTCTGCATCCACTCCAGGACCGCCTCGGCCTGGCCGAAGGTGCCGCTGCCGTCCAGCACGGTCACCCGGATGTCGATCGGGGCGGCCTTGGAACCGTTGAGGAAGCTGCCGGAGACCGGCGGTTCGACGCTGGACGTCGGCGCCGGGGCGGCCGGGTGGGAGGCGCTGCAGGCCGACCGGGGCACGGCCGTCGTCGCGTTGTCGGCGTCGGCACTGGAGCCCCTGCTCAGCGCATAGGCGCTGGCGCCGCCCACGGCCACCAGGAAGCACAGCGCCCCGGCGATCCACGGGCCGGTGCGGACGCCGGGCTGCCGCCGCCGCGAGGCCCGTCCGCCGCCCGGGGCCGGGGCCGGTGAAGGTGCCTGCGCCTGGGCCGGAGTCGGCGCCGGGGCCAGGGGCGGGGCGGTCGTGGTGGCCGCCCACGCGGCGGGTGCGGCCGGTGCGGCGTACCCGGCCGGTGACGGCGGGGGCGGGCGCTCGCCCGGCTGCCGCAGCCGGTACTCGCCGGTGGCGGGGTCGAGGACCCACAGGTCGGCGGGGTCGATCTCGCCGCCCCCCGCGCCCAGCCCCTCACCAGTCCGCACGTGCCGCTCCGCTCCACGAATGCTGCTCCGAGTCGGCCAGACTAGCCGGTCGCCCCGGGGGGTGCGGTGCCGGTGACAAGTTCGCAGCTCAGCAGCAGGGCGTGAAGGCGATCACGCCGCGCGCCCCCGTGCGCCCCCGGTCATACCGGCGGGGGGCGCGCAGGGGCGCGGCACGAAAGGCGGCGGCGGTCGGCGGCGGCGGTCAGCCGACGCGGTGGGTCACCCGCTCGGAGGCGATCCGCTGCTCCATGGCCTCGGGAGCCAGCTGCCCGCTGTTGCGGCAGAGCACCACCGAGGCCCCGGCCGCCAGCGGTGCCAGCAGGCCCCCGCCCAGCCCGGCCCAGTCGTCGAACGACAGCGTGCTCAGCACCCGGTCCCCGGGCTTCAGGCCCAGGCTCTCGGCGTGGTCCCCGGCCAGCGTCACGGTCCGCCCGCCGGTCAGCTCCTCGCCGTCCACCACCAGCGCCGGACGGTCCGCGTCCACCGGGGCATACGGGACGAAACGGTCACCCTGCGCCGGGACCTCCGCGGCGTAGTCCACGAAACCGGCCGGCAGCTCCGGGAACCGCCCGCCCAGCGGGCGCAGCGCCAGCGCCACCCGCTCGCCCGGGCAGGCCAGCGCGGCGGCCAGCGTGTCCGGGCCGCTCACCACCAGCGCGGCCTCGGCGGGCTCGCCCCCGGGACACACCGTCAGCCCCACCGACCAGCAGGCGAACAGCCAGATGGCGGTCTGCCAGTGCGCGGGCAGCAGCAGCGCCACCCGGTCGTCGGGGGCGGCGGCCAGGTCGTCCTGCAGCAGGTTGGCGGTCTTCGCCACCCAGTTGTCGAAGGTCTTGACGGAGAGTTCGACTCTCTCGCCGGTGGCGTCGTCGTAGTAGGTGACCAGTGGTCGGGCCGGATCGGTCGCAAGGGCGGAGCGCAGCAGATCGGCGGGGGTCGCTGCGCCGCTGAGGGGTGTCTGGCTCATGGTGGGGTCCAGCCTATGCCTTGGGTCGGACGTGATCGCGCACCTGTACGGCGCAGCAGGGTCGCGTGGGCGCGAGCGTACTGTTGCCGGGGTGGAGATGGGAACGCCGGTGGCGTACGAGGTGTCGGGGACGGCCGCCCCGGAGGTCCGCCGAGCGGCCGCCCGGGACTGGCGTCCCGGCTGGGAGGCGGACCGGCGCGGGCTGCTGGCCGCGCTGGAGGTGCTGCGCTTCGGCTACGGCGACCCGGCCTTCCAGACCGCCGCCGACGGCGCGGTGTGGCGGGTGTCGCGCACCCCGGCCGGTCCGGGGACGCTGCGGATCGCCCCCGCGCCCGCCGACGGCGTGGTCCGGGCGCACGCCTGGGGCCCCGGCGCGGACTGGCTGCTGGACCGGCTCCCGGCGCTGCTCGGCGCCGACGACGACCCCTCCGGCTTCGACCCGTCGGCGCACCCGGTGCTGCGCGACGCCCACCGCCGCCATCCGCAGCTGCGGATCGGCCGGACCGGGCTGGTCATGGAGTCCCTGGTGCCGGCGGTGCTGGGGCAGCGGGTCACCGTCGGCGAGGCGCACCGGGCCTGGCAGTACCTGCTGCGCCAGCACGGCGGCCCGGCGCCGCTGCCGCCCCCCGGCTCCGCCCCCGGGCCGGTACCGGACGGGCTGCGGGTGGCCCCGGCCGCCCGCGACTGGGCCCTGGTGCCGTCCTGGTCCTGGCACCGGGCCGGGGTGGACGGCCAGCGCTCGGCCACCGCCGTGCGCGCCGCCCGGCTGGCCGCGCGGCTGGAGCGCGCCTCGGTGCTGCCGCCCGCCGAGGCGTCCGCGCTGCTGCGCAGCGTCCCCGGGATCGGGGTGTGGACGGTCGCCGAGACCGTCCAGCGCTGCAACGGGGACGCCGACGCGGTGACCGTCGGCGACCTGCACCTGCCCAACACCGTCGGCTGGGCGCTGGCGGGCCGTGAACGCACCGACGACGCGGGCATGCTGGACCTGCTGCGGCCCTACGCGGGGCACCGGCACCGGGTCTGCCGACTGATCCGGCTGATCGCGGTGCGCGCCCCGCGCCACGCGCCCCGCTACGCGCCCCACGACTTCCGCCGGATGTAGCCTGCCGCCGGATCGGGGCGGCCGCCGGGCCCGGCCGCTGACAGACCGGCCGCTACCGGACCTCGACGAAGGCGTCCGCGTCCCGTGCGGGACGCTCGGGGGCCGGGGCGGCCGGGCGGCCGACCGCGACCGCGCCCATCGGATCCCAGCCCGGGGGCAGGTCCAGCACCTCGCGGACGGTGTCCCGGCAGAACATGGTGGACGACACCCAGGCCGAGCCCAGCCCCTCGCCGGCCAGGGTGACCAGCAGGTTCTCCACCGCCGCGCCCAGCGCCACCACGAACATCTCCCGCTCGGCGGCGGCCCTGCGGTCGTCCGGGTAGGCGTGCGCGCCGTCCATGACCAGGCACGGCACGACCAGGTACGGCGCGTTGCGCAGCACATCGCCCCGGCGCACCCGGGTGGCCACGCGCTCCTCGCTCCAGCCGTCCAGCTCCCGCAGGTCCCGGTTCCAGGCAGCCAGCATGGCGTCCAGCAGCGCCGTCCGGGCCTCGGGCGACTCCAGCAGCACGAACCGCCACGGGGTGGTGTGGTGCGGCGCGGGCGCGGTGACCGCCGCCGCGACCGCGCGCCGGACCGCGCCCGGGTCCACCGGCTCGTCGGTGAACCGGCGCACGGTGCGCCGCCCGGTGACGGCCTCGCGGACCGCCTCCGAGGTGCCCAGTCGGAACATGTCCTCGGCCGCCGAGCGGATCAGCGGCCGTACACCGGGGCCGTCGTCCTCGGTCACCAGCCGGCCCAGCCCCCGCACCACCGCGACCGGGCGGCCGGAGGTCTTGCCCTTCACCAGGTCGGCGGCGGAGGCGAGTTCGTCGGCGGTGGCGGTGACGGTCAGCGCCAGCTCGTTGCCGTGCGAGTCGCTGCGGCCCCGGTGGTCCTCCAGCACGTCCAGCCCGGCCGCGCCGATGGCGACGTCGGTCAGGCCGTTGCGCCAGGGCCGCCCGAAGGTGTCGGTGACGACCACGGCGATCCGGGTGCCGGTCAGCTCGTGCAGCCGCTTGCGCAGCGCGCGGGCGGAGGCGTCCGGGTCCTCGGGCAGCAGCAGCACCGTCCCTGACGGGGTGTTGGAGGCGTCCACCCCGGCGGCGGCCATGACCAGGCCCTGCCGGTTCTCGACGATCCTGGTCCGCCCGCGCCGGGCGACCACGCGCACCGTCTCGGCGTCGATCGCCGCCTCCCGGTCGTCCGCCCGGACCAGCCGACCCTCGGCCTTGCTCACGATCTTGGAGGTGACCAGCAGGATGTCGCCGTCCCGGAGCCCGGCGTCCAGGCCGCCGCCGTCGATCGCGGCCAGCAGCAGCCCGGCCAGGTCGTCCCCGGCGGCCACCTCGGGGATGCCGGAGACCCCGCGTACCTCGAAGCCGCTCATGCCCGGCGCACCGCCTCGGCCAGCTCCAGCGCGGCGCGCGCCATGGCGGCGGTCCGTTCCACGTCGGTCATCCACAACGGCACGGCCCGGCAGGGGATCCCGGCCGCCTCCACCTCGGCGACGGCGTCCGCGTCCGCCTCGTCCACCAGCCACCCGTCCAGGAGCCCGGCCCCCTGGCCGCCGCCCCCGCTCGCGTCGCCGGGCGCCGCGGCCCTGCTGCCGTAGTGCCGGGCGACCGCGGCGGCCGAGGTCTCCACGCCGACGGCGGCCAGGACCTTGTCGGCCATGCCCCGGACCGGCGCCGCGCCGATGATCGGCGACAGGCCGACGACCGGCGCGGCGGCCGCGGCCACGGCCGCGCGGATGCCGGGCACGGCCAGGATCGTGCCCACGCTGACCACCGGGTTGGACGGCGGGAAGAGGATGACGTCGGCCTCGGCGATGGCCTCCAGCACGCCCGGCGCGGGCCTGGCGCTCTCCGCGCCGACCGGGATGATCGCCTCGGCCGGGACGGTGGCGTGCAGCTTCACCCAGAACTCCTGGAAGTGCACCGCCTTCTTCGCCCCGTCCTGCTCGATCAGGACGTGCGTCTCCACCCGGTCGTCGGACATCGGGATCAGCCGGACCCCCGGCTGCCAGCGGGCGCACAGCGCCTCGGTGACGGCGCTCAACGGGTAGCCCGCGCCCAGCATCTGGGTCCGCACGATGTGCGTGGCGAAGTCCTTGTCGCCCAGCCCGAACCACTCCGGGCCGACGCCGTACGCCTTCAGCTCGTCCTTGACGGCGAAGGACTCGTCGGCCCTGCCCCAGCCCTGCTCCTCGTGGATGCCGCCGCCCAGGGTGTACATCACGGTGTCCAGGTCCGGGCAGACCTTCAGCCCGAACAGGTGGATGTCGTCCCCGGTGTTGCCGATGACGGTGATGTCGGCCTGGGGCCCGACTGCTTCCTTGAGGCCGCGCAGAAAGCGCGCGCCGCCGATTCCTCCGGCCAGAACCACAATGCGCATGCCGACCATCCTCGCAGGTGCGCTCCCGGACGGGGGCTCCGGCCTGCGCGGCCGCCGGATCCGCCTGCCTCAGGCCGGGCCGCCGGTGTCAGGCCGGGGCCGGGGCGGTGGGGCTGGCCGCCGGCAGCGCGATCTCGAAGCAGCAGCCGCCGTGCACGTTGCGGACGGTCGCCCGCCCGGCGTGCGCCTCCACGATGCCGCGCACGATGGCCAGCCCGAGCCCCGCACCGGTGTCGCCGTGGTGCTGCACCGCCCCGGACGGCGCGGTGGGGACGCTGCGCGGGGTCCGGGCGCTGCCGCCGCGCCAGCCGGTCTCGAAGACCCGGGCGAGGTCCTGCTCGTCGATGCCGCCGCAGCCGTCGGTGACCGACACCACCACCTCCTGCTGCTCCCGCCGGGCTGCGACGGCGACCGTGCCGTCGGCCGGGGTCGAGCGGATGGCGTTGATCAGCAGATTGCCCAGCACCCGGGTGATCTCCCGGCTGTCCACCTCCACCGGCGCGGGCGCGACCCGGTCGCCGACCAGGCGCACCCCGCGCTCCCGGGCCAGCGGGTAGGCCCCGGCTATGGCGTCGCCGACCAGGTCGTAGACGGAGACCCGGGACAGGGTCAGGGTGAGCGCCCCGGCCTGGATGCGGGACAGCTCGAACAGGTCGTCGACCATGCCGGTGAGCCGGTCCACCTCGGTGCGCATCCGGGCGTGGTAGCGCTGCGGGTCGTCGGCGACCCCGTCCTCCAGCGCCTCCGCCATCGCCCGCAGTCCGGCCAGCGGGGTGCGCAGGTCGTGCGAGATCCAGGCGATCAGCTCCCGCCGGGAGGACTCCAGGGCGCGCTCGCGCTCCCGGGAGCGGGCCAGACGGGCGCTGGTGGCGGCCAGTTCGGAGCTGAGCGCGGCCAGTTCCGAGCTGAGCGGCCCGGCCGGGGCGGTGAAGCCGTCGTCGCTGCCCACCGTCCGCGCGGCCCGGGTCAGCGCCCGGCTGCCGACCACCACCTGACGGCTGAGCAGCGCGGCGACCGCCAGCGACACCAGGCAGCCCATGATCAGCACGATGGTGACCACGGCGTAGTCGTGGCGCATCAGCAGCATGGCGCGGGCGACCGCGATGGTGCTGGCGGACAGCGACAGGGCGGTCACCAGGGCCACCGTGAACAGCGACAGGGCCAGCGAGCGGCGGCGCAGCAGCACGATGGCGGGCCAGCCGAGCAGCCCGGCCACTCCGGCCCCGGCGGCGGCGTAGCCGGCCATCACCAGGTAGTCGTTCATGCGCCCGCCCCGCGCGCGGCCCCGGCCGAGCCGGCCCCGGTTGCGGACCCGTCTTCGGCCCCGGCCCCGGCCCCGGCCCCGTCCGGGTCCGCGTCTGCCGTGTCCGCTGCGGCCGGGACCGGGTCGAAGCGGTAGCCGACGCCCCAGACGGTGGTGATCAGCCGGGGCGCGGCCGGGTCGTCCTCGACCTTCTCCCGCAGCCTGCGGACGTGCACGGTGACCGTGGAGAGGTCGCCGAAGTCCCAGCCCCAGACGTTGCGCATGAGCTCCTCGCGGCCGAAGGCGGTGCCCGGGTGCTGCAGCAGGAAGGCCAGCAGGTCGAACTCGCGCAGGGTCAGCGTCAGTTCCCGCCCGGCGCGTTGGGCGCGCCGGGCCGCAGGGTCGAGCACCAGGTCCCCGGCGCGCAGCGGCTCCGGGGAGGGCGGGGGCGGCGGGCTCGCGCTGCGGCGCAGCACCGACTGGATCCGCAGCATCAGCTCGCGCGGCGAGAAGGGCTTGGTGACGTAGTCGTCCGCGCCGAGTTCCAGGCCGAGGATCCGGTCGTGCTCGTCGCCCTTGGCGGTGAGCATCACGACGGGCAGGGCCCTGGTGGCCCGGTCGGCGCGGATCTGCCGACAGACCTCCAGGCCGTCGATCCCGGGCAGCATCAGGTCCAGGACGAGCAGGTCGGGGCGGGTCTCGGCGACGCGCTCCAGCGCGGCGCGGCCGTCCTCGGCGCGCTCGACGAGGTAGCCGGCCCGGAGCAGGTAGCCGGCCACGACCTCGGCGACGGTGGGGTCGTCGTCGACGACCAGGATGCGGGTCACCCTTACGAGGGTAGGAGCCCCCGCGCCTTGCAGGTCCGGCCCGGGCCCGACCGTACGACTTCCGTAAGGATCTGCGTGAGGGGCTACAGGGTCCGGCTGTCGGCCGTGGGCGCGGCGGCGTGCTGCTCCCCGGCGCGCGGCCGGGACCAGCCCGAGCCGTACGGCGTCATCTCGGTGAGCCCAGGGAAGTAGACGTGGACGCTGACGGCGGGCTCCAGCGAGTCGTTCACCACCTCGTGCAGGTAGCCGGGCGCGAACATCCGCTGGGCGCCCTCGCCGAGCCGCCGCACGGTCTGCCCGGCGCCGGTCAGCGAGCGCTCGGTCAGCTCGCCCTGGAGCACGGAGAGCACGCCGGAGGAGCGGCCGTGGTCGTGGCCGCCGCTGCCCTGGCCGGGCAGCCAGCTGAGCAGCCACACCTCGTACCCGGGGCCGGTCTCCAGCCGGGAGTACCAGCGGGTCAGTGCGTCGTAGCGGACCAGCGGACGCCAGCGGTCCGGGTCGGCGGCGACGGCGCGGGCGAGCGCGGCGAAGTCGCCGACGGTGGTCGGCCGGGTGAGCGGGGCGGGCGCGAGGTGCGGCCAGGCCAGCGGGTCGCCGGCGATGCTGACATCGCTCAGGCCGTCGTAGGACACGCGGGTGGACTGGGGGCGAGACACGTGAGAGGTCCTTGCTGAAGCCGTGTGCGGGGGAGTGGCGGAGACTTCCCGGGCGGCCTGCCGTCCCTTCACGCGCTGCGGCGCATGAGCGGCGGCATCGGCCTGAGGGCCTGTGAAGGACAGGCCCTAGCTACAGCAACGACAACAGAGCGCGCTGGAGCCACGACGGAGCGCGCCGTGGAGGCTCCTGGTGGTTGCGCGGTGCTCTGACATAGCCGATAGCACATCCTGCACGGCGGTCCCTTGTCAACCTGGACCGGGGCGCTGCGCCCCAAATCACCTGATCGGGCGATATGCCCCAGTTTTGGTTTGGCCTCCCGGACCCCCGGGAACAAGGCGTTCCAACATGCTGCGCCCCTGTGCGCACACCTGTTCACGGCGCGTCCGTGACGGTTCCGCAACCGGCCACCCCCGGAATCCCGTCCCTGTACACGGGCGTCCGGTGCAGGGCGTCCGGCGCTCGCGGCCGACCGCCGCGGCTCCGGCCGCAGCGGCGGGAGTGCGTCGAGGCGGGGCTGAAGTGCGGATTTCTGGTTTGTCCGGTTATGCACACTTATCGTGGCCGCTTGGTTCCAGGGAGTGAATCCCGGGCCCAATACCAGAGCACAGCTTGACTGGGCCAGAGTGGCGCACTTGTAATTTCACTCGTGTCGTTTCGTCACTTCGACAACGGCCGCCACGGGGACGCACGCTAAGAGGGGTAGGAGACGCGCTGATGAGCGAGCTCTTTGAGTTGATGATCGCCGATGACGAAACCGGCGAGGAAGAGCTCGGCTGGCAGGAGCGCGCCCTCTGCGCCCAGACCGACCCCGAGTCCTTCTTCCCCGAGAAGGGCGGCTCCACCCGCGAGGCCAAGAAGGTCTGCCTTGCCTGCGAGGTCCGCTCCGAGTGCCTGGAGTACGCCCTGGCCAACGACGAGCGCTTCGGCATCTGGGGCGGCCTCTCCGAGCGCGAGCGCCGCCGCCTCAAGAAGGCCGTCGTCTGACCGCCCGCCGACCGCAGTCCCCGCCGCCCCGACCGGTTCCCCCTGGTCGGGGCGGTGCCGTGTCCGCCTCCGCGTGCCCCCGGCGGCCGCTGCGCGACCGGTGACCCGCCACCGGTTCCCTACCTCCCCGGAAACACCCGTTAGTGTGGTGCGCTCCAACCGGGCGCGTCCCCACAGGCGCCCCGGCGACCCGCGCACCACCGGACCGGAAGCCGGCACCACCAGGCCCCGCCCCGGGAACGCGCACACCCTGCCATCCAGCGAACCGGGGCCAGCCACCGCGATGACTGCCACAGCGACTCCCTACGGCCACCCCACGTCGGGACGCCCGCCCGCGTACCCCCGGCACCTGGTCACCGCCGTCCTGGTCGCCCACGACGGAGCCCGCTGGCTGCCGCAGGCCCTGAACGGCCTCTTCGCCCAGGACCGCCCCGTCCAGCGGATCCTCGCCGCCGACACCGGCTCCACCGACCGCACCCCGCAGCTGCTCGCCGACGCCCTCGGCCCCGACGCCGTCCGCCAGTACGGCCGCCGCACCGGCTTCGGCACCGCCGTCAACGAGACCGTGCGCGGCAGCAGCCCGCTGCGCCCCGAGGACCTCCCCTACGCCATCGGCGCCGTCGGCTACGACCCGGTCGAGGACGGCGGCGGCGACCAGTTCGGCGACCCGCTCGGCCACCACGACGAACTCGCCGCCGACCAGCTCCTCGCCGGGGGCTCCACCGAGCCCGTCGAATGGCTGTGGCTGCTCCACGACGACTGCGAGCCCGCGCCCGACGCGCTGCGCAAGCTGCTCCAGGTCGCCGAGACCACCCCCACCGCCGCCGTCGTCGGCCCCAAGCTCCGCAGCTGGTACGACCGCAGGCAGCTGCTGGAGGTCGGCGTCAGCATCGCCCGCAGCGGCCGCCGCTGGACCGGCCTGGACCGCCGCGAACAGGACCAGGGCCAGCGCGACCAGGTCCGCCCGGTGCTCTCCGTCTCCACCGCCGGGATGCTGATCCGCCGCGACGTCTTCGAGCAGCTCGGCGGCTTCGACAAGGCCCTGCCGCTGATGCGCGACGACGTCGACCTGTGCTGGCGCGTCGCCGCCGCCGGGCACCGCACCGTCGTCGCCCCCGACGCCGCCATGCGCCACGCCGAGGCCGCCAGCCGCGAACGCCGCCCCATCGACTGCGCCCGCCCGGGCCACCCGCACCGCATCGACAAGGCCGGCGCGGTCTTCACCCTGCTCGCCAACTCCCGCGGCCTGCTGCTGCCCTACCTGCTGCTGCGGATCACCCTCAGCACCCTGCTCCGGGCGCTCGGCTACCTCCTCGGCAAGACCCCCGGCCAGGCCGTGGACGAACTCGCCGGCCTGGCCCACGTGCTGCTGCGCTTCGGCGCCGTCGTCGCCGCACGCGGCCGCCGCCGGCGCACCCGCAGCCCCGACGCCATCGACGACCGCAGCCTGTTCCCCGCGCCCGGCGCCACCACCCGCGCCGCCGTGGAGAACCTGGTGGCCGAATTCGCCGGGCGCACCGGCAACGAGGCCATGTCCAGCCGACACGGCTCGGTCGAGTCCGGACCGGTCGACGACGACGCCGAGTTCCTGGAGATCGAGCAGTTCGCCCGGCTCAAGCGGATCGCCCGCAAACCCGCCCCGGTGCTCTTCGCCGGACTGCTGCTGATCACACTGGTCGCCTGCCGCAACCTCATCGGCACCGGCGCCCTGTACGGCGGCGCGCTGCTGCCCACCCCCGGCGGCGCCGGCGACCTGTGGCAGCAGTACGCCGCGACCTGGCAGGCCAACGGCGTCGGCTCGGCCGGCGGCGCGCCCCCCTACCTGGGCGTGCTCGCCGCACTGGCCACCCTCACCTTCGGCAACCCCAGCCTGGCCGTGGGCCTGGTGCTGATCCTGGCCGTCCCGCTGGCCGGGGTCTCCGCCTACCTGGTCTCCCGGCCGCTGATCGCCTCCCGCTTCGTCCGCGCCTGGGCCAGCGCCGGATACGCCCTGCTGCCCGCCGCCACCGGCGCCCTCGCCCAGGGCCGCATCGGCACCGCCATCCTGGCCGTGCTGCTGCCGCCGCTGGCCCGCGCCGCCGCCATCGCCGTCGGCCTCGGCATCCGCCGCGAGACCGCGGCCCGCGGCGGACGCCCCGGCTGGCGCAGCGCCTGGGTGGCCGCCCTGCTGCTCACCCTCACCACCGCCTTCGTACCGCTCGCCTGGGTGCTCGGCCTGCTGCTGATGCTCGGCGCGCTGATCGCCGCCCTCCTGCGCGGCGGCGCCTTCGGCAGCGGCGTCAGCGCGCTGCGCAGCCTGGGCCTGCGCTGCCTGGTCATCGCCGGAACCCCGCTGCTGGTGCTCGCGCCCTGGTCGCTCGGCCTGTTCGCGCACCCCGGCCGACTGCTGCTGGAGGCCGGCATCCCCGGCGCGGTCGGCCCCACCGCGACGCCGACCAACCTGCTGCTGCTCAGCCCCGGCGGCAGCGGCGCGGTCCCCGGCGTCCTGGTCGTCGGCATCGTGCTGGCGGCCCTGGCCGCGCTGCTGCGCGCCGACCGCCGCCGGGCCGTCGTCGCCGCCTGGGGCGGGGCCTGCGTCGGTCTGCTCGGCACCGTCCTCACCGGCACCGCCAAGGTCGTCCCCGGACCGGGCCAGGCCCCGGTGTCGGTCTGGGCCGGACCGGCGACGCTGATCGCCGGGATCGCGCTGCTCTCCGCCGCCGCCATCGGCGCGGACGGCGCCCGGGCCCGGGTCGCCGGAATCGACTTCGGCTGGCGGCAGCCGGTCGCGGCGGTCGTCCTGCTCACCGCCGGGCTCGCCCCGGTCGCCGCAGCCGGCTGGTGGGTGGTCCGCGGCGCGGACGGCCCGCTGGCGCGCGGCAACGGCCAACTGGTGCCCGCCTTCATCGCCCAACAGGCGGACAGCGTCGAACAGGTGCGCACCCTGGTGCTGCGCACCGGCGACAACGGCGGCGTGGTCTCGTACGCCCTGGTGCGCGGCGCGGGCCCGACCGTCGGCAGCGCCGAGGCCACCGACGCCACCAAGCCCTCCGCCGACCTGGGTGCGCTGATCGGCAACCTGGTCGCGGGCGCGGGCGGCGACCCCGCCTCCCAGCTGGCCGACTACGCCGTGCAGTACATCCAGGTGCTCGCGCCGGTCAGCACCCAGGTCAGCGACGCCCTCGACGGCACCCCCGGCCTCACCCGGCTGAACGAGCAGCAGAGCGGCAGCATCTGGCGGCTCACCCAGAACGTCGCCCGGGCCGCCATCCAGGCCCCCGGCAGCGCGGACGTCAACGTGCCGTCCGGCGCGGTGGACGTGCACGCCACCATCCCCTCCGGCTCCTCCGGCCGGGTGCTGCGGCTCGCCGACTCGGCCGACCCCGGCTGGCACGCCACCCTCGACGGCACGGCGCTCACCCCGACCGCCCCGGTCGACGGCTGGGCGCAGGGCTTCCAGCTCCCGGCCAACGGCGGCAGGCTGGCGGTCTCCTACAGCGAGAGCACCGGCCACGTCGGCTGGATCGCCGGGCAGTGCTTCCTGGCGCTGGTGGTGCTGGTGCTGGCGCTCCCGGGACGGCGCGACCGGCGCGACGACGACCAGCCCGAGGACGGCGAGAGCCCGGAGGCGCTGGCCGCAGCCGCCGACGTACCGGCGCCGGGCTCGCGCCGGGCCCGCCGGCTCGCGGCGGAGGCACCGGACGGCCCGCAGGCGCCGGGCGACCCCCTGGCCCCTGGCGACCCCGTGGCCCCGGGCGGTGAGGCCGCGCCCGGCCAGGACCCCTTCCAGCCGTTCGACCCCGCCGCCGCCGCCGACCCCGGCCCGGCCCCCGATGCCGACGCTCCGGCCACCGGGCCCGCCGCCGAACCTGCCCCGGCCTTCGTCCCGAGCCAGCAGAGCTGGGAGCAGCAGGGCTACCCGCAGCAGCCCGCCGCCCAGCCCTACGGCTGGGACCAGTACCAGGCGCCGGCCCAGCCCTACGAGCAACAGGAGTACGAGCAGCAGTCGTACGAGCAGGCGTACCCGGTCGAGCCGGGCTACCAGCAGCCGTACTACCCGGAGCAGCCGTACCCCGAGCAGCCGCAGCCCTACCAGGAGCAGCCGTACTACGGCGAGGGCTACCCGGCCGAGCCGGGCCGGCCGGCCGACCCCGGCTACCCGCCGCAGCAGGGCTACGACTGGCCCGGCGGCGCGCCCGTGCCCGGCCAGGCCGTGCCGCAGCACGACACCGGCGCCTACGGCTCCCTCCCGCCCGACGACCCGTGGCTCCAGGGCAACGACACGCACGGCACCCACCACGACGGAACCGGGAACTGAGCCGAGATGATCAGCCGTACCACGCAGTCCCTGCTCGGAGCCGTCGGTGTGCTCGCGCTGGCCGTGGGCATCGCCGAGGTCCATCCGCCGACGGGTCAGGCGGCCGTCTCCGGCACCACCGTGCGGACCGCGGTGCAGAACACCAGCCTGGTCTGCCCGCCGCCGCTCCAGGGCAGCGGCGGCACGGTCTACAGCCTCGCCGCCCCGGGGTCGGCCAGCTCCGCCTCGACCAGCGGCAGCGCCTCGCTGCAGGCGCTCGCCGCGGCCCCGGCGACCGGCGGCGCCCCCTCGGCGTCCGCCTCCGCCCCCGCGGCCCCGGCGCAGACCGTGGTCACGCAGACCTCCGTCGGCGGCTCCACCACCGCCAAGGCCGCCGCCGGGGACAAGGCGCCCGCGCTGCTCGCCGCCGCCACCGGGGCCACGGCCCCCGGCTTCACCGTGCAGCAGACCACGACCACCGGCGCGATCCTCTCCGGGACGGCCTGCACCGCCCCCGGCACCGACTTCTGGTTCGCCGGAGCCGACTCGAACAAGGGCAGCAACGACGTCATCGAGCTGACCAACACCGAGTCCACCGCCTCCGACGCCGACATCCACATCTTCAACGTCTCCGGCGAGGTCGAGGACGCCCAGGCGTCCAACCTGGACATCCCCGCCGACGGCAGCCTGTCGCTGTCGCTGTCGAGCCTGCTCAGCCCCTTCAACACCAACACCGCGCTGGCCGTGCACGTGGTCGTGCACACCGGCCGGATCGCCGCCGCGCTGCACGCCGACAGCGGCAGCAAGGGCGCCGACTGGATCCCGGCCACCACCCTCGGCACCACCCAGATCATCTCCGGGCTGCCCGGCGACCTCAGCGACGCCACCCTGGTGGTCGCCGACCCGGGCACCAGCGACGCCGACCTGAACGTCCAGCTCGCCTCGCAGAGCGGCTGGATCACCCCGGCCGGGCACGAGACCGTCCAGGTCAAGGCGGGCACGGTGACCTCCGTGGACCTCGGCGCCATCACCCGGGGCCAACCGGCCGCGCTGCGGCTGTCACCCGCCTCCGACACCGGCCAGGCGCCCGCGCCGGTCGTCGCCGGCATCGAGGTGGTGCGCGGCAGCGGCACCTCGACCGACACCGGCTACCTGACCGGGACGGGCCCCATCGGGGAGCGCGCCACCGCGGCGGGCCTCTCCGCCGGGGATTCCACGCTGCTGCTCACCGCCACCGGCGCGGCCTCCACGGTCAAGGTCAGCTCGGTCGGCGGCAGCGGCTCCACCCCGGTCGTGCAGCAGGTGACCATCCCGGCCGGTACGACGGTCGCGGTGACGCCCAAGGCGCCGTCCGGCGGCGGGACGTTCGCGGTCACCGTCGAACCCGCGTCCGGCGGGCCGGTCTACGCGGCACGCATGATCAGCCGGAAGAGCGGTTCGGTGCCCGGCTTCACCCTCCAGCAGCTCTCGGACGACCACAGCACGGTGGAGATCCCGCACGTCGTCCAGGACGGCTCGGTCCTGCTGCCCTGACCGGCCGGGCCGGTCAGGGCCGGGGCGCCCGACCGGCCCAGCCGCCGTCAGTCGTCCTCGCCGAAGCGGGGGTCCACCGCCTCCGGCTCGACCCCCAGGAACTCGGCGACCTGCTCCACCACGATCTCGTGGACCAGCGCGGCGCGCTCGTCCCGTCCCTTGGCCCGGCTCTCCACCGGCCGCCGGTAGACCACGATCCGCGGCGCGCCGCCCTTCGGGGCGGGCAGCAGCCGCGCCAGCGGCACGTCGTCCGCCCGGGCGTCCTCGGGCTCCTGCTCCGGCTCGCCCGGAAGCGGCCCGGGCACGTCCTGGACGGCGAACTCCACCTCGCCCAGCTGCGGCCAGCGCCGCTCCAACCGCTCCACCGACTCGCGCACGTAGTCGTCGAAGATCTCCGATCTGCTCAGCGCGATCGGCACCTGCGGGGGCGCGAGCGGGCCGCGCAGCCCGCGACCGTGTCGGTCCCGTCGGCGCGGGCGGCTGTCGGAGGCGGCTGGTCTGTCCACCCGGGCAACACTACTGAAGGTTTGCCCCCGATCCAGGCCATCCGGGGACGCCGCCGGGGGCGTCTTCGGGACATGTTCGTGGCACATTCCGGGCGACACACGGGGATGGTCGTCGCGGCCCGGTCACGAGTGCGGTACCGTCCATCGTCGTGAGCCCTGTCCGTCGATGTTCGCGCACCGCGTGCGGTCGTCCCGCCGTTGCGACGCTGACGTACGTCTACGCGGACTCGACCGCCGTCCTCGGTCCGCTCGCCACCTACGCCGAACCGCACTGCTACGACCTGTGCGCCGAGCACTCCGAGCGGCTCACCGCGCCGCGCGGCTGGGACGTGGTCCGCCTCACCGTCGACTCCGGACCGATCCGGCCCAGCGGCGACGACCTGGAGGCACTGGCCAACGCCGTCCGCGAGGCGGCCCGCCCGCCCGCGCGCCGCCAGGACGGCGGCAGCCAGGCGGATCCGACGGAGGTCGGCCGCCGCGGCCACCTGCGGGTGCTGCGCTCGCCCGACGCCTGACCACAACCGTCCGTACACGGGCACCCGGTACTGTGCCTCCCGGGGACGAGGATGCTCCCCGGCGGCAGAGGAACGTCGAAAGGCGTTGTGACGACGTGCGCCGACGTGCGACGAGAATGGCGGAGACCCCGAGTGCGTGACCTCAAGCAGATCGTGAAGGCGTACGACGTGCGCGGCGTGGTCCCCGACCAGTGGGACGAAGCGCTCTCCGGGGCCTTCGGGGCGGCGTTCGTGCGGGTCACCGGCGCCGAGGCGATCGTCGTCGGCCACGACATGCGCCCGTCCTCGCCCGGGCTGAGCCGGGCCTTCGCCGAGGGCGCCGCCGCCCAGGGCGCGGACGTGGTGGAGATCGGCCTCTGCTCCACCGACCAGCTGTACTTCGCCAGCGGCAAGCTCGACCTGCCCGGGGCGATGTTCACCGCCAGCCACAACCCCGCCCAGTACAACGGCATCAAGATGTGCCGCGCCGGGGCCGCGCCGGTCGGCGAGGACACCGGCCTGGTGGAGATCCGCGAACTGGTCGAGAGCTGGACGGACGCCGACGGCGCCGTCAGCATCCCCCCGGCCGCGGGCGCCGCCGCCCCGGGCCGGATCACCCGGCAGGACGAACTCCAGCCGTACGCGGCCCACCTGCGCGGCCTGGTCGACCTCAGCGCCATCCGCCCGCTGAAGGTCGCCGTGGACGCCGGCAACGGCATGGGCGGCCACACCGTCCCGACCGTCTTCGACGGCCTGCCGCTGGACGTCGTCCCGATGTACTTCGAGCTCGACGGGACCTTCCCCAACCACGAGGCCAACCCGCTCGACCCCAAGAACCTGGTCGACCTCCAGGCCAAGGTCCGCGAGGTCGGCGCCGACATCGGCCTCGCCTTCGACGGCGACGCCGACCGCTGCTTCGTGGTGGACGAGCGCGGCGAGCCGGTCTCCCCCTCCGCGATCACCGCCCTGGTCGCCGTCCGCGAGCTGGCCAGGGCCAAGGCGGCGGGGGAGGAGGAGCCGACGATCATCCACAACCTGATCACCTCCCAGGCCGTGCCCGAGGTCGTCCGCGAGCACGGCGGCAAGACCGTCCGCACCCGTGTCGGCCACTCCTTCATCAAGCAGGAGATGGCCCGCACCGGCGCGGTCTTCGGCGGCGAGCACTCCGCCCACTACTACTTCCGCGACTTCTGGCGCGCCGACACCGGCATGCTGGCCGCCCTGCACGTGCTGGCCGCGCTCGGCGGCCAGCAGGGCATCCTGTCCGCGCTGGTCGCCGAGTACGACCGCTACGCCGCCTCCGGCGAGATCAACAGCACCGTGGACGACCAGGCGGCCCGCTCCGCCGCCGTCCGCGCGGCCTACGCCGAGGTGCCCGGGGTGACCTTCGACGAGTTGGACGGCCTCACCGTCACCGGCGACGGCTGGTGGTTCAACCTGCGGGCATCCAACACCGAGCCGCTGCTGCGGCTCAACGTCGAGGCCCGCGACCAGGCCGCCGTGGCCGAGGTCCGCGACCGGGTCCTGGCCATCGTCCGCGGCTGACCGGCCGCACCCGACCGTCCGCCGCCCTGCCCGGCCCGCCGTGGGCCGGGCAGCGGTACGGTAGCTTCCCGGGAAGCACCCGGAAGCACCACGCACCTCCTCACACCACCCACGGAGCACACCGGAATGAGCATCGACCCCGCGCTGCTGGAGATCTTCGCCTGCCCGCAGTGCCACGCACCGCTCAGGGAGACCGCCGAGGAGCTGGTCTGCACCGGCGCCGACTGCGGCCTGGCCTACCCTGTCCGCGACGGGATCCCGGTGCTCCTCGTCGACGAAGCCCGGCGCCCCGACTGACACCGGCCACGATCGCGCAGGAGACCGCCGTATGTTCGAGGAGTGGCTGCTGGACGACCCGGCCGCGCTGACCCGTGCCGACGAGGCGGGCCTGCTGCTCGACCTCGCCTCGGCCGGGGCCACCGTGCGCAGGGCGCTCCGCCTGGCCGGCGAGGCAGGGCTGGACCAGCTGCGGCCCGAAGGCAGGCCCCGGGCCGCCTTCGTGGCCGGGCACGGCACCGCCGTCCTCGCGGGCGAACTGCTCGCGGCGCTCGGCGGCACCGTCTGCCCGGTCGTGGTCCTCGGCCCGGCCCTGGCCGACCCGGCCCACGCGCCCGACCGGCCGTCACCGTCCGCGACCCCGAGCGACCTGCGCTCCGACTTCGCCCTCAGCCTCGACTGGAGCCTCCCCGGCTGGGCGGGCCCGTCCGACCTGCTGCTGATCCTCTCCAGCAGCGGAACCGAGCCCGGGCTGATCACCCTGGCCCAGCAGGCATACACCCGCGGCTGCACCGTCGTCTCGGTCGCGCCCGCCGGCAGCCCCCTCGCCGGGGCGACCCTGCAGGTCCGCGGGCTCCCGCTGCCGTTCGAGGCCGCCGCAGGCCCCGGCGAACCGACCCCCGGGCTCGAACGCGACCTGCCCCAGGACCCGCCCTCGACGCTGTGGGGCCTGCTCGCCCCGATGCTCGCCCTCGCCGACCGCGTCGGCCTGGTCTCCATCCCGTTCTCCTCCCTCCAGGCCGCCGCCGACCAGCTGGACGACGTCGCCGTCCGCTGCGGCCCGGCCGCCGACACGTACACCAACCCGGCCAAGGGCCTGGCCATCCAGCTCGACGGGGTGCTCCCGCTGATCTGGAGCGACAGCCCGGGAACCGCCGCGGTCGCCCGCCGCTTCGCCGCCATGCTCGCCGACGAGGCCGCCCGCCCCGCCGTCACCGGAATGCTGCCGGAGGCGCTCACCGCCCAACGCGGCCTGCTCCTCGGACAACTCGGCTCGCAGACCGACGAGGACGACTTCTTCCGCGACCGCACCGAGGAGACCGACGCGCTGCGGTACAAGCTCCTGCTGCTGCGCCGCACCCCGCGCCCCGCCGAGTCGCCCGCGCCTCCCGGCGACAGCGCTCAGGCCCCGTCACCGGCCCAGGCCCAGGCCCCGTCACAGCCGCCGTCCCAGCCGGAGCCCGACGCCGCGCCCGCGCCGGAGCCGCGCCCGACCCCGCACGCCGTGTCCCGGGCCCACCGCCTGGCCGCGGACCACCAGGTCGGCATCCAGGAACTCACCTCCTCCCACACCGACGCGCTCGTCGCCCTGACCGAGCTGGTCGCCCTGACCGACTTCGCAGCCGTCTACCTGGGCCTCGCCTCCTCGACGCGTCCGCGCATCCACTGACGCATGCACCTCCCAACGGCCTCCGCCTCTGCCAGGCGGCACAGATCAGGATCTGACTCGTGGATCGTCTGACCAATGTCATCCGCCCGTACTCCTGGGGTTCGAGGACCGCGCTGCCCGAACTCCTCGGGGTCGCGCCGACGGGCGAGCCCCAGGCGGAACTGTGGATGGGCGCCCACCCCGGCGCGCCCTCGACCCTGGACCGGGGCCACGGGCCCCAGCCGCTGAACGCACTCATCGCCGCCGACCCCGAGGCCGAGCTCGGCGCCCTCACCGTCGACCGTTTCGGCCCGTCGCTCCCCTTCCTGTTGAAGATCCTCGCGGCCGGTGAGCCGCTGTCGCTCCAGGTCCACCCCGACCTCGCCCGGGCCCGCGCCGGCTTCGCCGCCGAGGAGGCCCGCGGGGTGCCGCTGGACGCCTTCGAACGCAACTACAAGGACGCCAACCACAAACCCGAGCTGATCTGCGCGCTCACCGAGTTCGTCGGCCTGTGCGGATTCCGCAGACCCGCCGGGACCGCCGCCCTTCTCGACGCGCTCGCCGTACCCGCGCTGGCGCCACTGGCCCGGGTGCTGCGCGAGAAGCCCGAGCAGGAGGCCCTCCGGGAGGTCCTCACCGCCGTCCTCACCGCCGCCCCGCAGGCGACCGCCGTCGCCGTCCGGCAGACCGTCGAGGCCCTGGACCGTGCCGCCAAGGCCGTGGAAGCCGAAGACACCGCAGGCTCCGCCCTGGCCGGCCTCCCCGCTTCACTGCTCTCCTTCCTCGGTTCCTACGCGGCCATCGGCCACGCCTACCCGGAGGACGCCGGCGTCATCGCCGCCCTCCTGCTGAACGACGTCCGGCTGGCGCCGGGCGAGGCCCTCTTCCTGGGCGCCGGCATCCCGCACGCCTACCTGCACGGCCTGGGCGTCGAGATCCTCGCCAACTCCGACAATGTGCTCCGCTGCGGACTCACCCCCAAGCACGTGGACATCCCCGAACTGCTCGCTGTCGTCGAGTTCCGCGGCGCCGACCCGGACGTCCTGCGCCCGCTCCCGGCAGCGGACCTGGACGGCGAGGAGCTGTACCCGGTACCCGTCGACGAGTTCCGGCTCTCCCGATTCACCCTGGGCGGCGCGGCGCCGCAGACCCGGGGCATCCCCGCCGCCACCCCGCAGATCCTGCTGTGCACCGAGGGAAGCACGCTCCTCACCGGTGCCGACGGATCCACCATCACGCTCCACCCGGGCGAATCGTCATTCGTCCCCGCCGGTGGCCCCGGCCTCCTGGTCGGCAGCGCAGTCGCCGACACCCGCAGCACGGTCTTCCGGGCCACGGTTTCGGTGTAGTCCCACAACTACACCCCGCCGACGACAATCGCCCCGCCTTTCGGTCACCAGGACCGGAAAGCGGGGCGATCACCACTCGAACGAGTGATCCGATCAGCCGCCGAGGACCAGCTTCTCCAGGGCCGCCCGGGCCCGCGCGTCCGACTGGGCCCGCTGGGCCACCGCCGACGCCAGCTCCCTCGCCCACTCGTCCAGCGCCACCGGCTTGCGGGACAGCACCACCCCGCGCACCACCGTCGCCACCTCGCCCTGCGGACGCCCGTGCGCCAGCGTCAGGATCAGCCGGCGGTCGTCCAGCGTCACCTCCAGCCGCTCCACCTTGCCCTCGCGGCCCGACATCCGGTCGCCCATGCTGCGCTTGCGGTCGAAGGAGACCGACCCCGGCGGCAGCGCGTCCGCCAGCGAGTCGGTGAGCACCTTGACGTAGATCTCCAGGTCGGTGGAGTCCCGGCGCAGCGCGGCCGCCAGCATGTCCAGGGACATGCCCGGATCGTTCAGCTCCCCCTCCAGCGCCGCGCCGTCCGCCGCACCCCTGACGTCCTCCGGCCGGGCCGGCAACGGATCCTGCTCGCCCATCATGATTCCCCGCACTCGTGTACTGGCTGTCCTGGCACTCTCGGACACTCTCGGACTTCGAACCGCTTCAGTCGAGCCTCTCACCCGTCCAGGCTGAGGACCATGGTGGGCCGCTCGATCTCGTGGTCGGACCGCAGCGGCCGGACCGCCGTGCCGATGGAGAAGAACTCGGTGGTGTGGCCGCCCCAGCGGTGGTTGTGCGCATTCAGCTGCACCCCGACCACGCCCTCCGCGTGCAGTTCCTCGGCCTCAGCCTGCATCCGGGCCATGGCCAGCTCCCGGGCGTCGTACAGGGCCTGGGTGAACTGCTCGATCTCGACGTTCTTGCCGATGTTGGAGAACACCGCGCCCATCCGCTGGTGCGCGATGTGGTAGACGCAGGTGCCCATCACCATGCCCAGCGGCGCGTAGCCGGCCCGGATCAGGGTCCAGAAGTCCTGGCCGGAGAGGTCGGAGGTGAACGGCTGGCCCTTGTTGTTGCGCCAGGTCTGACCGCCCGGGGCGGGGTGGTCCGCCTTGACGGCCGTGCCGATGGCGATGAACTCGGCGACGTCGTTGCCGAACTCGCGGGCCTCCACCGTCAGCCGCACCCCGACGATGCCGTCCGCGCCCAGCGAGGCGGCCTCCGCCTCCATCCGGGTCATCGCCAGCTCGCGGGCGTGGTACATCGCCTGGCTGAGCGTCCCCAGCTCCTGGTTCTTGTTCCAGCGCCCGATCTGCATGCCCACGTGGTAGATGGAGCTGCCGAGAACCAGCCCGATCGGCTTGAACCCCGCCTCGCGGACCAGCAGGAACTCGTTGACGGACAGGTCGCTGGTGAAGATCGAACCGGGCTTGCCCGGCTCCAGCTCGGCCAGCCGCCGCATCGCGTCGGCCGGGACACCCTCAGCGGTCGGTTCCACCTTGCTCATTTCGCTACCCCTACTCGCATGATTGCACTCAGCGCGGACGGAATGACTCCGGTTCGCTCGGCGAACCAGCTGCACCTGCTCATACCTGGCCGTTCAGTTCGTTCAGCTGCTGTACCAGCCGACGGTATTCGCCGGCGTCCCCGTACGGGCTGGACGCCACCGCCGCCAGACGCCTGCGCAGCTTGTCGCCGCGGTCGCCCAGAGGCAGCACCGAGAGCGTCGTGGGCGCGACCTCCCGGGTCTTGAAACGCGCGATGGTGGTCGCCACCATGGTGGACTCGGCCACGTGGTCCTCGCCCTCGGAGTTGCGGTTGCGGGCCCGGATACAGCCCTCCCGCCACACCCGCAGCGCACTGCTGGCCATGATGATCCCGTCGCCGCCGTGCCGCGCACCCTGGCGCTGCAACTGCCGACGGGCGTCGGCCCGCACCCCGTGCACCAGCTCGCTCCACCCGGCGACCTCCACGTTCTGCCAGGAGTACGTCTGCGACTGGGTCCGGTAGTCGTCGTGGCGCACCCCGATCGACATCCCCACCAGCAGTTCCACCGGCACCCAGCCGGAGGCCAGCAGCTTGGCGAAGCCCTGCCCGTCCAGATGCGAGGTGAACGGCTGCCTCGGGCGGTGGGGGCCCTGCGCCCGCACTGCGGTGCCGATGACCTTGAACTCCAGGCAGTTGGGCTGCGCGGGGAACGGCGCCATGGTCAGCTCGGCCGAGACCACGCCGTCGCCGCCGAGCGCCGTGCACTCCGCCGTCATCCGGTCCAGGGCGGAGCGCCGCGCCTGCTCGAACACCGCCACCAGCCCAGCCGAGGGAGCGCCCTGCCCGGAGAGGGCGATCGGGGCGTTCCCGAGGTTCCCGTAGCTGAAGCCGAAACCGGCGCCCTGGTACAGGCAGTCGTGGTAACCCCAGTACGCGCCGCTGCGCCCGACGTGGTAGACGGCGGAGCCCATCACCTGGCCCACGGGCTCGAAGCCGACACTGCGGATCGCCGCGAACTCGTTGGTCGACAGCGCCGAGGTCCACGTGCCGCTGCCCTTGATCTCGGCCATCCGCTCAGCGGCGGCCGGCGGCAGCCCGGCCCCGCTCCATGGCACCGACATACAGTCTCCTGCTCTCGTCGCGCGGACCGGTGGAGGTTCGCCGCATCGAACCCTAGAGCGGGGATTCGACCGCGCACACCGGGAATGTACGCCTGTGTTCCAAAACCATGACACAGGCCCCGCGGGTCGGATGTCGAGTCGTGCGCCGCCTCGGCACTAGCCCCGGTATGGCCGGTCTCCTACCGGAACTCGACTGTCGGCCGGGCCCGGCGGTGTAGATTCGTTCCAGAGCCAGACGTCGCTGCTGATGGCGGTCGGGTGCGTTCGAACAGAAACACCTCCGGGTGTGGACGGGCGGGCCATCCGAGGGAGAGAGGGCCTCCGACGCATGTGGCCAGAACAGGTTTGACAGCTGTGGGACACGCCTAGGACCAAACGTGTCGTCCCGCGTGCGCGAGCCCAGGCCCGTGTACGCGTGCACCCGCCGCCGAGGCGGAGGGGGCTGCCCGTCATACCCGCCTGGCCCCGTCCGAGCCCAGCCGGTGACAACCGGTGCCATCGAGCGATTGAGAAGAGAGAACATGTCTGCTGCTCCCTCCGGTGACTTCAAGGTCGCCGACCTCTCCCTGGCCGCCTTCGGCCGCAAGGAGATCCAGCTCGCCGAGCACGAGATGCCCGGTCTGATGTCGATCCGCAAGGAGTACGCGGCGGCCCAGCCGCTGGCGGGCGCCCGGATCACCGGTTCGCTGCACATGACCATCCAGACGGCCGTGCTGATCGAGACCCTGGTCGCGCTGGGCGCCGAGGTCCGCTGGTGTTCCTGCAACATCTTCTCCACCCAGGACCACGCCGCGGCCGCCATCGCCGTGGGCCCGGAGGGCACCCCGGAGGACCCCAAGGGCGTCCCGGTCTTCGCCTGGAAGGGTGAGACCCTCACCGAGTACTGGTGGTGCACGGAGCAGGCCCTCACCTGGCCCGGCGAGGTCGGCCCGAACATGATCCTCGACGACGGCGGCGACGCCACCATGCTGGTCCACAAGGGCGTGGAGTTCGAGAAGCTCGGCGCCGCCCCCGACCCCTCGACGGCGGACAACGAGGAGTTCCGGATCGTCCTGGAGCTGCTGAACCGCACCCTGGCCGAGTCCCCGCGCAAGTGGACCGAGGCCGCCGACGCCATCAAGGGCGTCACCGAGGAGACCACCACCGGTGTCCACCGCCTGTACGAGATGCACCGCGAAGGCTCGCTGCTCTTCCCGGCCATCAACGTCAACGACGCGGTCACCAAGTCCAAGTTCGACAACAAGTACGGCTGCCGCCACTCGCTGATCGACGGCATCAACCGCGCCACCGACGTCCTCATCGGCGGCAAGGTCGCGGTCGTCTGCGGTTACGGCGACGTCGGCAAGGGCTGCGCCGAGTCGCTGCGCGGCCAGGGCGCCCGGGTCATCGTCACCGAGGTCGACCCGATCTGCGCGCTGCAGGCCGCCATGGACGGCTACCAGGTCACCACCCTGGAAGACGTGGTCGGCATCGCCGACATCTTCATCACCACCACCGGCAACAAGGACATCATCCTTGCCAGCCACATGGAGCAGATGAAGCACCAGGCCATCGTCGGCAACATCGGCCACTTCGACAACGAGATCGACATCGCCGGGCTCGCAAAGATCCCCGGCGTCGTCAAGACCGAGATCAAGCCCCAGGTCCACGAGTGGCGCTTCGCCGACGGGCACGCCATCATCATGCTCTCCGAGGGCCGCCTGCTGAACCTCGGCAACGCCACCGGACACCCGTCCTTCGTGATGTCCAACTCGTTCGCCAACCAGACCATCGCGCAGATCGAGCTGTTCACGAAGACCGAGGAGTACCCGGTCGATGTGTACGTGCTGCCGAAGCACCTGGACGAGAAGGTGGCCCGCCTGCACCTGGACGCCCTGGGCGTGAAGCTGACCGTGCTCAGCGACGAGCAGGCCGCCTACATCGGCGTCCCGGTCGAGGGCCCGTACAAGCCGGACCAGTACCGCTACTGATCCCGCCCGGCACACCAGTACCCCTCCGAGTGGCCGGCGCCTGCGGGCGCCGGCCACTCGGCCGTTCGCACACCTCAGGAACGAACCATGCCCAGCGGCCGATACTCGTTCTACGACACCCATGACGACACTCCTCTCGGTGAAGAACGCTTCAGCTGCGCGCCGGGACCGTCCGGCTGGCGCTACACCGCGCAGACCTTCGGCACCGACGGCGCCCCGGACGGCTCGGTGGACCTGACCCTCGACTCGCGCAGTCGGCCGCTGCGCCTCGAACTCCGTCACGGTGGCTGGCAGATCCGCGGCGGGGCGATGGACGGACTCACCTGGGTCCGCTCCCACAGTGCCGACACCGACGCACGCCACACCCGCGAAGGCAGCGACCGCGCGCACGCCTTCGCCGGCCGCTCGCCCTCGTTCCTCATCGCGTCCGCACGACTGCTCCGCCTCGCCCCCGGCGGCAGCGCACGGCTGCGCGTCGTCGCCCTGACCGAACCCGTGCTTGCACCACGAACCTTCGACCAGGGGTGGACCCTGGACGCGATCGAATCACACCCCACTGACAGCGGACCGCTGGACGTCGAGCACTACCGGGTGGCCGACCTCGCCACCGGCGAGGAGGGCATGGTCCACCTGGCCGGTGACGTGGTGCTTTCCGCTCCGGGCATCGAGCTGGAGCAGCTGGAGACGCCCCCCAGCAAAACCGTTGACGGGCCCTGACAGCCCCGGTAGGTTCGAGCGGTTGCCTGGATTGGACAGCAGGCGAACCCAGGGGTAGTCTCGAACACCTCGCTCGGCCCAAGGGCATCGAAACCCAGCACGGAATCAGGCAGAAATGCCGGATGAATGCTGCCCCGATGCAATGGGGCGAGTGGGCCGCAAAAGCGGCCTGGAAAGCCTGGTAAAGTAATCGGCAACGGCAGGGAAATCTGCCGCCGACAATCTGCGGAAACAAATCGCCCGGTTCGATCGGACGAAACGGATCTGCTAGGCTTCACAACGAAGAACGAAGCGCCCGGAGAGACTGGTGAAAGGGTCTTGAAGGAAGCGTCCGTTCCTTGAGAACTCAACAGCGTGCCAAAAGTCAACGCCAGATATGTTGATACCCCGTCCGTTTTTGGACGTGGTTCCTTTGATGCACAAAACACTAGCGAGGACGCAGTGCACGAGGTCGGCTGTTCCGCTGACTGTCGTGCCGCTCTTTCGCGGGTGGTATCCCGATCACGGGAAATCATTCACGGAGAGTTTGATCCTGGCTCAGGACGAACGCTGGCGGCGTGCTTAACACATGCAAGTCGAACGGTGAAGCCCTTCGGGGTGGATCAGTGGCGAACGGGTGAGTAACACGTGGGCAACCTGCCCCAGATTCTGGGACAACACCGGGAAACCGGTGCTAATACCGGATACGACGCATCTCCGCATGGGGTGTGCGTGGAAAGCTCCGGCGATCTGGGATGGGCCCGCGGCCTATCAGCTTGTTGGTGGGGTGATGGCCTACCAAGGCGACGACGGGTAGCCGGCCTGAGAGGGCGACCGGCCACACTGGGACTGAGACACGGCCCAGACTCCTACGGGAGGCAGCAGTGGGGAATATTGCACAATGGGCGAAAGCCTGATGCAGCGACGCCGCGTGAGGGATGACGGCCTTCGGGTTGTAAACCTCTTTCAGCAGGGAAGAAGCGCAAGTGACGGTACCTGCAGAAGAAGCACCGGCTAACTACGTGCCAGCAGCCGCGGTAATACGTAGGGTGCGAGCGTTGTCCGGAATTATTGGGCGTAAAGAGCTCGTAGGCGGCTTGTCGCGTCGGATGTGAAAGCCCGGGGCTTAACTCCGGGTCTGCATTCGATACGGGCAGGCTAGAGTGTGGTAGGGGAGATCGGAATTCCTGGTGTAGCGGTGAAATGCGCAGATATCAGGAGGAACACCGGTGGCGAAGGCGGATCTCTGGGCCATTACTGACGCTGAGGAGCGAAAGCGTGGGGAGCGAACAGGATTAGATACCCTGGTAGTCCACGCCGTAAACGTTGGGAACTAGGTGTGGGTCACATTCCACGTGGTCCGCGCCGCAGCTAACGCATTAAGTTCCCCGCCTGGGGAGTACGGCCGCAAGGCTAAAACTCAAAGGAATTGACGGGGGCCCGCACAAGCAGCGGAGCATGTGGCTTAATTCGACGCAACGCGAAGAACCTTACCAAGGCTTGACATATACCGGAAACGGCCAGAGATGGTCGCCCCCTTGTGGTCGGTATACAGGTGGTGCATGGTTGTCGTCAGCTCGTGTCGTGAGATGTTGGGTTAAGTCCCGCAACGAGCGCAACCCTCGTTCTGTGTTGCCAGCGGGTTATGCCGGGGACTCACAGGAGACTGCCGGGGTCAACTCGGAGGAAGGTGGGGACGAC
The DNA here is from genome assembly GCF_014084125.1 of Streptacidiphilus sp. PB12-B1b. NCBI lineage: Bacteria > Bacillati > Actinomycetota > Actinomycetes > Kitasatosporales > Streptomycetaceae > Streptacidiphilus > Streptacidiphilus sp. PB12-B1b. The sequence continues at coordinate 1,220,455 of NZ_CP048405.1, forward strand.
GTCAAATCATCATGCCCCTTATGTCTTGGGCTGCACACGTGCTACAATGGCCGGTACAATGAGCTGCGATACCGCGAGGTGGAGCGAATCTCAAAAAGCCGGTCTCAGTTCGGATTGGGGTCTGCAACTCGACCCCATGAAGTCGGAGTTGCTAGTAATCGCAGATCAGCATTGCTGCGGTGAATACGTTCCCGGGCCTTGTACACACCGCCCGTCACGTCACGAAAGTCGGTAACACCCGAAGCCGGTGGCCTAACCCGCAAGGGAAGGAGCTGTCGAAGGTGGGACCAGCGATTGGGACGAAGTCGTAACAAGGTAGCCGTACCGGAAGGTGCGGCTGGATCACCTCCTTTCTAAGGAGCACTTCTTACCGCCTCGGCGGTCAGAGGGCCATATCGTCAGCGCATGTCTGACGGTGGTTCGCTCATGGGTGGAACGTTGACTATTCGGCACGATCGGCTTGTCGCCGCTAGTACTGCACCTTTCGGGGTGCGTGGAACGCGGGGTCGGGTGGATCGGGTCGGGCACGTTGTTGGGTCCTGAGGGCACGGCCGTCAAGGTTCGTGGTCTTCAGTGCCGGCCCCAGTGAACTCCACGGCCTTCGGGTGTGGGGGTGATGGGTGGCTGGTCGTTGCTTGAGAACTGCACAGTGGACGCGAGCATCTGTGGCCAAGTTTTTAAGGGCGCACGGTGGATGCCTTGGCACTAGGAACCGATGAAGGACGTGGGAGGCCACGATAGGCCCCGGGGAGCTGTCAACCGAGCTTTGATCCGGGGGTGTCCGAATGGGGAAACCCGGCAGTCGTCATGGGCTGTCACCCGCTGCTGAACACATAGGCAGTGTGGAGGGAACGCGGGGAAGTGAAACATCTCAGTACCCGCAGGAAGAGAAAACAACCGTGATTCCGAGAGTAGTGGCGAGCGAAATCGGATGAGGCTAAACCGTTGTGGTGTGAGACCCGGCAGGGGTTGCCACTTCGGGGTCGTGGGAGAATTCTTGACCGGTCTGCCGGCCGGTCGGAGAGTCAGAAACCGTATGGGTAGTCGAAGGACATGCGAAAGGTCCGGCGTAGAGGGTAAGACCCCCGTAGACGAAACCTGTACGGCTCTCTTGAGTTTTTCCCAAGTAGCACGGATCCCGTGAAACTCCGTGTGAATCTGGCGGGACCACCCGCTAAGCCTAAATATTCCCTAGTGACCGATAGCGGACAGTACCGTGAGGGAATGGTGAAAAGTACCGCGGGAGCGGAGTGAAATAGTACCTGAAACCGTGTGCCTACAAGCCGTGGGAGCGTCGCAGCGTGTGCTTGCACACAGCTGTCGTGACTGCGTGCCTTTTGAAGAATGAGCCTGCGAGTTTGCGGTGTGTTGCGAGGTTAACCCGTGTGGGGTAGCCGTAGCGAAAGCGAGTCCGAATAGGGCGACATAGTAGCGCGCCCAAGACCCGAAGCGGAGTGATCTAGCCATGGGCAGGTTGAAGCGCGGGTAAGACCGTGTGGAGGACCGAACCCACCAGGGTTGAAAACCTGGGGGATGACCTGTGGTTAGGGGTGAAAGGCCAATCAAACTCCGTGATAGCTGGTTCTCCCCGAAATGCATTTAGGTGCAGCGTCGTGTGTTTCTTGCCGGAGGTAGAGCACTGGATAGGCGATGGGCCCCACCGGGTTACTGACCTTAGCCAAACTCCGAATGCCGGTAAGTGAGAGCGCGGCAGTGAGACTGTGGGGGATAAGCTCCATGGTCGAGAGGGAAACAGCCCAGAACACCGGCTAAGGCCCCTAAGCGTGTGCTAAGTGGGAAAGGATGTGGAGTCGCAGAGACAACCAGGAGGTTGGCTTAGAAGCAGCCACCCTTTAAAGAGTGCGTAATAGCTCACTGGTCAAGTGATTCCGCGCCGACAATGTAGCGGGGCTCAAGTACACCGCCGAAGCCGTGTCATTGCAGTGTCAACCCCTAACGGGGGCTGTGATGGGTAGGGGAGCGTCGTGTGCCGGGTGAAGCGGCGGCGGAAGCCAGTCGTGGACGGTATACGAGTGAGAATGCAGGCATGAGTAGCGATACAAGAGTGGGAAACTCTTGCGCCGATTGACCAAGGGTTCCTGGGTCAAGCTGATCTGCCCAGGGTAAGTCGGGACCTAAGGCGAGGCCGACAGGCGTAGTCGATGGACAACGGGTTGATATTCCCGTACCCGCTTTGAAGCGCCAACGTCGAACCCGGTAATGCTAAGCCCGTGAAGCCGTCCCGGAGTCTTCGGACAAGGGGAAGTGGTGGAGCCGGTGAACCGAGCTGGTAGTAGGTGAGCGATGGGGTGACGCAGGAAGGTAGTCCAGCCCGGGCGGTGGTTGTCCCGGGGTAAGGGTGTAGGACGAACGGTAGGCAAATCCGCCGTTCACATAGTCTGAGACCTGATGCCGAGCCGATTGTGGTGAAGTGGATGATCCTATGCTGTCGAGAAAAGCCTCTAGCGAGTTTCATGGCGGCCCGTACCCCAAACCGACTCAGGTGGTCAGGTAGAGAATACCGAGGCGTTCGGGTGAACTATGGTTAAGGAACTCGGCAAAATGCCCCCGTAACTTCGGGAGAAGGGGGGCCGGTTGTGGTGATGGCACGTGCTGCCTGAGCTGTGGCCGGCCGCAGAGACCAGCGAGAAGCGACTGTTTACTAAAAACACAGGTCCGTGCGAAGCCGTAAGGCGATGTATACGGACTGACGCCTGCCCGGTGCTGGAACGTTAAGGGGACCGGTTAGCTGCGCTTCGGTGTGGCGAGGCTGAGAACTTAAGCGCCAGTAAACGGCGGTGGTAACTATAACCATCCTAAGGTAGCGAAATTCCTTGTCGGGTAAGTTCCGACCTGCACGAATGGCGTAACGACTTCTCGACTGTCTCAACCATAGGCCCGGTGAAATTGCATTACGAGTAAAGATGCTCGTTTCGCGCAGCAGGACGGAAAGACCCCGGGACCTTTACTATAGCTTGATATTGGTGTTCGGTTCGGCTTGTGTAGGATAGGTGGGAGACTGTGAAGCGGCCACGCCAGTGGTTGTGGAGTCGTCGTTGAAATACCACTCTGGTCGTGCTGGATGTCTAACCTGGGTCCGTGATCCGGATCAGGGACAGTGTCTGGTGGGTAGTTTAACTGGGGCGGTTGCCTCCTAAAATGTAACGGAGGCGCCCAAAGGTTCCCTCAGCCTGGTTGGCAATCAGGTGTTGAGTGTAAGTGCACAAGGGAGCTTGACTGTGAGACCGACGGGTCGAGCAGGTGCGAAAGCAGGGACTAGTGATCCGGCGGTGGCTTGTGGAAGCGCCGTCGCTCAACGGATAAAAGGTACCCCGGGGATAACAGGCTGATCTTCCCCAAGAGTCCATATCGACGGGATGGTTTGGCACCTCGATGTCGGCTCGTCGCATCCTGGGGCTGGAGTAGGTCCCAAGGGTTGGGCTGTTCGCCCATTAAAGCGGTACGCGAGCTGGGTTTAGAACGTCGTGAGACAGTTCGGTCCCTATCCGCTGCGCGCGCAGGAGTCTTGAGAAGGGCTGTCCCTAGTACGAGAGGACCGGGACGGACGAACCTCTGGTGTGCCAGTTGTCCTGCCAAGGGCATGGCTGGTTGGCTACGTTCGGGAGGGATAACCGCTGAAAGCATCTAAGCGGGAAGCCTGCTTCGAGATGAGGACTCCCACCACCATCGAGTGGGTAAGGCTCCCAGTAGACGACTGGGTTGATAGGCCGGGTGTGGAAGCCCTGTGAGGGGTGGAGCTGACCGGTACTAATAGGCCGAGGGCTTGTCCATAGTTGCTACGCGTCCACTGTGTTGTTCTGAAGCAACGACCCCTCCCCGGGGGCAGGATGCCGGGGAGTGCGGGTCAACTTCATAGTGTTTCGGTGGTCATAGCGTGAGGGAAACGCCCGGTTACATTCCGAACCCGGAAGCTAAGCCTCATAGCGCCGATGGTACTGCAAGGGGGACCTTGTGGGAGAGTAGGACACCGCCGAACAACCTTTCGTGAAAGGCCCTCTGACCTCGAGTCAGAGGGCCTTTCCGCATATCTGGACCCATTTCCGAGCCTGTCGGCAGCTCCGTCGGCCTTCGGGAGCCCCCTGGAGGCGTCGGCCGTGGCTGAGGAGTGACCTCTGCTGCCGCTGGCGGAGCCGGCCTGAGCGGCTTGAACGGACCATGATCGACGTCTGGCCGGGATCTGAGCCGGGTCTGACCGGCGGGCGCGTGTGGGAAGTGTCGCTTTCGGACGCACGTCGGTGAACAGCTGTGCGCCGCACAGCCTCCTCGGCTGTCTGGAATGTGACTTTTGTCGCCAAAGTTCCTGCTCGGAGGCCCTGTGGCTCGAACGAGTGGCGGATCTCTCTGCCGACTGTGCCCCAGCTCACGTTTCCGGAATGAGACCATGGGGGCATGAAGGGACGCGTCTTGATCGTCGATGACGACACTGCTCTGGCTGAGATGCTTGGCATCGTGCTGCGCGGGGAGGGTTTTGAGCCGTCTTTTGTCGCTGACGGCGACAAGGCTCTGGCCGCCTTCCGCGAGGTGAAGCCCGACCTGGTGTTGCTCGACCTGATGTTGCCGGGCAGGGACGGGATCGACGTCTGTCGTCAGATCCGTGCCGAGTCCGGCGTGCCGATCGTCATGCTCACTGCCAAGACCGACACGGTTGACGTCGTCGTCGGTCTTGAGTCCGGGGCTGACGACTACATGACCAAGCCCTTCAAGCCGAAGGAGCTGGTCGCCCGGGTGCGGGCACGGCTTCGTCGGGCTGAGGAGCCCAGCCCCGAGCAGCTGTCCATCGGCGATCTGGTGATCGACGTGGCCGGCCACTCGGTGAAGCGCGACGGTCGTGGCATTCCGCTGACTCCGCTGGAGTTCGATCTGCTGGTGGCGCTTGCCCGTAAGCCCTGGCAGGTGTTCACCCGCGAGGTGCTGCTGGAGCAGGTCTGGGGCTACCGCCATGCCGCTGACACGCGGCTGGTGAACGTCCACGTCCAGCGGCTGCGATCGAAGATCGAGCGCGACCCCGAGCGTCCCGAGATCGTGGTGACGGTTCGAGGCGTCGGCTACAAGGCGGGACCGAGTTGATATGAGTGGTCGGACCCCCGCCGCGCCCCAGCCGGACGGCGGGCGGTCGGCTACCAGTGATGGGGACAAAGGCGGTATGCACGCACTGCTGCGGATGATCCATCGACGGGCGGCACGCCCATTCATACGACTGACCGGCCTCTACCGCCGGTCCATCCAGGCGCGCGTGGTCGCCATCACGCTGGTGCTGTCGCTCGCGGTGGTGCTGGTGCTGGGCGTCGTGGTGATGAGTGCTGTCCGCAACGGGCTCCTCGAGGCCAAGCAGGACGCGGCGAAGATCCAGGCCCAGAGCGGGTTCGCGGTCGCCCAGTCCCAGGCCACGGCCCAGGACCAGAGCAGCAGCAGCACCGCTGCGCGGTCCGCCGACACCACCGGCGGTACCGGCCAGCCCAGCTCCGGAAGCCAGGTCGACATCGGCACCTGGCTCTCGACGCAGGTCAAACTGCTGGCGAACAGCGGCACCGGTCAGTACGCCCTGGTCGGCATGGTCCCGGGGACGGACACCAACGTCCAGGCGAACAGCGCCGACACCCCGGACTCCAACAACCCGCGCGAGGTCGGCAACGTCGACCCGAACGCGAGCATCCCGATCGCCTTCCAGAGCCAGGTGGCGAACAACGCGGGGACGCTGCAGGAGCAGTACACGACCATCCACGACGAGGGCGACAGCGGCAGCAAGGCGGGGCTGATCGTCGCCGAGCAGCTGAAGGTGAACGGGCAGTCCTACCAGCTGTACTACCTGTTCCCGTTCACGTTGGAGCAGAACACCCTCAACCTGGTCACCAACACGCTGGCCGTGGCCGGGGTGTTCGTGGTGATCCTGCTCGGTGCGATCTCCTGGCTGGTGGTCCGGCAGGTGGTGACACCGGTGCGGATGGCTGCCGAGATCTCCGAGCGGCTGGCCGACGGCCGGCTGGAGGAGCGGATGAAGGTCACCGGGACGGACGACATCGCCCGTCTCGGCGAGTCCTTCAACCGGATGGGCAGTGCGCTGCAGTCGCAGATCCGCCAGCTGGAGGAGCTCTCCCGGGTGCAGCGGCGCTTCGTCTCGGACGTCTCGCACGAGCTGCGGACCCCGCTGACCACGGTCCGCATGGCTGCCGACCTGCTGTACGAGTCCCGTGAGGACTTCGGCGACCCGGCGGCGGAGCGGTCCGCCGAGCTGCTGCAGAACCAGCTGGACCGTTTCGAGTCGCTGTTGGCCGACCTGCTGGAGATCAGCCGCTTCGACGCGGGCGCGGCCATCCTGGACGCCGAACCGGCCGACCTGCGGGACGTGGTGTCCCGGGTGATCGAGGGCGCCGAGCCGCTGGCGCGGACCAAGGGCAGTGCCGTCCTGGTCCGGGGCGGGGACGAGCCGGTGGTGGCCGAGGTCGATCCGCGCCGGATCGAGCGCATCCTGCGGAACCTGGTCGTCAACGCGCTGGAGCACGGTGAGGGCCGGGACATCGAGGTGCGGCTCGCCGCCGGGGACGGCGCGGTCGCCGTCGCCGTCCGCGACCACGGCATCGGCCTGAAGCCGGGCGAGGCGTCGCGGGTGTTCAACCGCTTCTGGCGGGCCGACCCGGCCCGGGCGCGGACCACCGGGGGAACCGGCCTCGGGCTGTCCATCGCGCTGGAGGACGCCGCCCTGCACGGCGGCTGGCTGCACGCCTGGGGAGAGCCCGGCGGGGGCTCGCAGTTCCGGCTCACCGTGCCGCGCAACGCCGGCGGCGAGGTGCACCGCTCGCCGATCCCGCTGGAGCCCGAGGACTCCCGCAGCAACCGGGGGCTGGACCTCGCGGGCATGCCGTACCGGCGGTCCGCGCGGCAGACGGACGCCGCCGACCTCAAGGAACCGCTGGATGCGGGGGTTGCCCTGGGCGTGGGACTGGGGCCCGGCCTGGGAGGGGTGCTGGGGTACGGTTCGGTGATCCCCGGGATGGCCGGTCGGATGCCGCTGCCTCCGAGCAATCCGGCGGACGTCCGGGCTGCGTCGGGGTACGGCGCCACCGGTGCGCAGGTCGTGGTGGCTAAGGAGGGGCGGGATGAGGGTGCGGCTGCGCAGGGGTAGTGCCCGGACGCTGGGGGCGATGGCGCTGGGCATGGTGCTTGCGGGCTGCGCGACCATGCCGGACAGCGGGGCTCCGGCCCCGGACGCCGGCAGCCAGGACAGCAGCACCCAGTCCACCCGCCTGGTCGTGGTGGCCGTTCCGCCGCAGCCGGGGGACGGGCCCGCCGACCTGCTGGTCGGCTTCCTGGACGACCTGGTCAGCGACGAGGCCGACTACACCACGGCCAAGGAGTACCTGGCCGACCCCGGCTCCTGGAACCCGGCCGCCCAGGTGATGGTGCTGGACCACCTGCACCAGGACCCGGTCTCCGGCAGTCCCGCCAGCGGGAAGATGACCTTCGACGTCACCGGCGACCTGGTGGCGACGCTCAACTCCCAGCAGGACTACACCCCGGGGCCGTCGGGCCCGCAGAAGCAGGTCCGGGAGCGGTTCAGCTTCGTCAGGAACTCCAAGGGGAACTGGCAGATCACCGATCTGCCCCAGGGCCTGATCATCCGGCCGACAGACTTCCAGCGGCTGTACGAGTCCGTCGATCTCTACTATCCGGGCAAGAACTCGACCGGCGGTGCCGGCGAGCCGCCGCTGGTGGCGAACCCGGTCTGGGTGCGCATCCGGATAGACCCGCTCCGGGACGCGGCCCGGGCGCTGGCCAACGGCGCCCCGCCCTGGCTCGGGCCGGTGGTCTCCTCGGCGTTCCCGTCCGGCGTCTCGGTGGACTCCGTCTCGACCGACGGCAACGGGGCCGCCAAGGTGGTGCTGAGCTCGCAGGACAACGCGCTGCTGGACAACCGCGGCCGGTGCGACGAGGCGGCCGCGCAGATGCTCGCCACCCTCGGCTCGGTACCGGACCAGCAGGGCAGCAGCAGCCAGCAGGTGAGGTCGGCCGCGCTCTACGACCATGCCACCGGGGCCGAGATGTGCTGGACCGGCACCGGCAACGCCTATGAGCCGGCGCAGCCGCCCGGCGACGCCACCGCGTACTTCGTGGACGCCGCGGGCCGCCTGGACAGCCTGGACGTCATCAGCGGCCAGGCGGTGCCCGTGCCCGGCCAGCTGGAGCCGGCGGGCCTGGGCATCGGCGCGTTCGCGGTCGCCCCCGGGACCAGCGGGCGGGTCGCCGTCGTGCCGCGCAGCGGACAGGACCTGTATGTGGGCAACCTGACCGGATCGTCCAGCTCGCAGCGCTCGGCGCTGCACGCGCCGCCGAAGTCGATCAGCAGCCCGAGCTGGGACTCCACCGGGACGCTGTGGGCGGTGGACAGCGACCCCGCCTCGCACTCGCCGGTGGTGGCGGTCACCGACAACGGGGCCGTCCGTGTGCCGGTCACGGTGAAGGGACTGGCGGCGGGCGACACGGTGGCCGGGCTCCGGGTCTCCGACGACGGCGCCAGGATCGCGCTGATCGTCGACGGCGCGGGCTCCAGCACCGCCGAGGTCGGCTGGGTGGCGCGTTCCGGCACCCCGGCTGCTCCGGTGATGACCGTCTTCGGGCTGCACAATGTCGCCCAGTCGCTGAACAGCGTCCAGGCCGTGTCCTGGATGGACGACGACAGCGTGATGGTGCTGGGGCAGTCGCCGACGTCGGCGAAGGCCCTGTCGGTCTGGGAGGTCGACGGATCGACGGCGCTGATACCGTCGCCCGCCGCGCCGCAGACGACCAGCGGGATGACGTCGATCGCAGCACTGCAGTCCGAGCCGGACCTGACCAAAGCGCCGCTGCTGGGCGACTCCAACGGCGACCCCACCGACTCGGGCCGGGTCTACCTGTGGGAGACGGGCGTCAACGTCTGGCGGAAGGTCCGCACCGAGGGGGCCGCAGCCGATCCCGGGCCGATGCCGAGCTACCCGGGCTGATCCGGCCCGGCAGGCCCGGCAGACTGGGCAGGACCCGCAGGCCGGCCTGAGGGCGGGTGGTCGGCGTGTCTGGGCGTGGCCGCGACCACGGCCGCCACCAGGACGTCCCCGCCCGCCGCGGACAGGGCCCGGGCGCCCTCGGCGAGGGTCGCCCCGGTGGTCACCAGGTCGTCCACCAGGATGACCCGGCCCCGGCCGAGATGGTGCCGCCGGTGCGGATGCACGCCCAGGGCTCCGCGCAGGTTCCGCAGGCGGTCGGCGGCGCTGAGCCCGGACTGGTCGGCCACCCGGCGGCGCTGGCGCAGGGCGGGCAGCAGTCGGGCCGGGACGCCCGCGCGGCGCAGGGCTGCGGCTGCGGCGCGGCTCAGCCGCAGGGTGGGGTCGTGGCCGCGCGCCCGTACGGTGGCCGGCGCGGACGGCATCGGCACCAGCAGCAGCGGCAGCGCCCGGCTGGCGGCGCCGGGCGGGACGGCGCAGCGCACGGTCGCGGCCAGGGCCGTGCCGAGCGGATGGGCCAGGCGCAGCGCCCCGCGTTCCTTGTGGGCGAGCAGGATCTGCCGGACCGCGCCCGCGTAGGGCGTGGCGGCGAAGACCTCGGGCAGGTCGGCCGGCGCGGCCGTGGGGCGTGCGGGGGTGGGCCGCGCGCCCTCCAGCAGGTTGCGGCAGTCCGGGCAGAGCTGGGTGTGCGGCTGGTCGCAGCCCACACAGTGGGCGGGGACGAGCAGGTCCAGGGCGGCGTCGAGGATGTGGACGGGCTTGCTGGCCATGGCGGCCTCCTCCGGTCGGCAGGGTGGTCGGCAGGGTTGTGGATCACCGGCCGCCCCCAGCCTTTCGGTGCGGTGGCTGCATTGTCCGGCCTTTGGCCGGTCTTCACTCGAACGGCGGCAGCACCGGTCGAAGACTCTGCCGGGCGGTGGCGGCCCAGGGGGCGGCGGGCGGTCGCTGCCGGGCGAGCGGAAGCAGGGGATCCGATGTTCTATGGGGTTCCGACCGCCGTGAGCGGGGAGGAGTGGGGTGAGGGGCGGCCCCGTCCACCCCGGGCGGGCGGTGCTGCGTACTCGACGGGCCGTGCGGACCTCTGCGGGTCCGCCGGTGACAGTGCTAGGGATCGGAGATCTGCGTGGACATCGTCGTGAAGGGTCGCAAAACCGAGGTGCCCGAGCGGTTCCGCAAGCACGTGGCCGAGAAGCTGGAGCACATCCAGAAGCTCGACGGCAAGGTCATCAGCCTCGACGTGGAGCTGTCCAAGGAGCGCAATCCCCGGCAGGCGGAGCGGTCCGACCGGGTGGAGATCACCCTGCTCAGCAAGGGCCCGGTGATCCGGGCCGAGGCGTGCGCGCCCGATCCGTACGCGGCGCTCGACCTGGCCTCGGCCAAGCTGGACGCGCAGTTGCGCAAGGCCGCCGACCGCCGCCGGATGCACCGTACCTTGAGCGTCGCCGAGGCGTCGGCCCAGATGGCCGAGGAGGCCGAGGCCCAGGCCGCTGCCGACCACGAGTCGCAGGCGCCCCCGCTGACCCGGATCGGGTCGCTGGAGATCGAGGGCGAGGGCCCGCTGATCGTCCGCGAGAAGACGCACGCGGCTGTCCCGATGGCGCTCGACCAGGCGTTCTACGAGATGGAACTGGTCGGGCACGACTTCTACCTGTTCATGGACAGCGACACCGGTCAGCCCAGCGTGGTCTACCGCCGGCACGGATACGACTACGGGGTGATCCACCTCAAGCTGGAGGAGTAGCACCGGACGAGTCGAGGGGCGTGGCGCCGGGCGTCGCGCCCCTCGTTGTGCGCTGTGCGCGCCCGCGGTGCACCCAGGAGTGAATTGGCTGCCGATGGTTGATCGCGCGGCTCGCGGAGCGTGGAATCATAGCGGCAAGAGCCGACCAGCCGAGGGGGAGGACCGGATGGGGGAGCGATGGGACCACCGGAGCGACGACGACCGGGACGCCGAGCGTCCGCGCCGTGCCGTCGAGCCGATCAGGGTCCTGGTCGTGGACGACCACGCACTGTTCCGGCGCGGTCTGGAGATCGTCCTCGCGCAGGAGGAGGACATCCAGGTCGTGGGCGAGGCCGGGGACGGCGCCGAGGCCGTGGAGAAGGCCGTCGACCTGCTGCCCGACATCATCCTGATGGACGTGCGGATGCCCAGGCGCAGCGGCATCGAGGCGTGCACCTCCATCAAGGAGGCAGCCCCCAGTACGAAGATCATCATGCTGACGATCAGCGACGAGGAAGCCGACCTGTACGAGGCGATCAAGGCGGGGGCCACCGGCTACCTGCTGAAGGAGATCTCCACCGACGAGGTCGCCACCGCGATCCGGGCCGTCGCCGACGGCCAGTCGCAGATCAGCCCGTCCATGGCGGCGAAGCTGCTCACCGAGTTCAAGTCGATGATCCAGCAGCGTTCGGACGACCGGATGCTGCCCGCGCCCCGGCTGACCGACCGCGAGCTGGAGGTGCTCAAGCTGGTGGCGACCGGGCTGAACAACCGCGACATCGCCAAGCAGCTGTTCATCAGCGAGAACACCGTGAAGAACCATGTGCGCAACATCCTGGAGAAGCTGCAGCTGCACTCCAGGATGGAGGCCGTGGTCTACGCGATGCGGGAGAAGATCCTCGAAATAGGGTGAGCCCCGCGCGGCCGGGCGGTCAGCCGACGGCAGGGGCGGCGAGCAGCCCTTCCAGGGCTGGGCGCAGCGCCTCGGCGTGCAGCCGCTCGACCCGTACGCCGTCGCAGCCGACCCAGCTCGCCGCCTCGGTCAGCGCGCGGGCCAGGGCCTCCAGGTGCTTGGCGGAGTCCAGCGACACCTGCCGGGCGACCAGCGTCCGGCCCTCGCGGGCCGGGTCGACGCGGCCCACCAGCTGGCCACCGGTCAGCAGCGGCATGGCGAAGTAGCCGTGCTGCCGCTTCTCCTTGGGCGTGTACGCCTCCAGCCTGTGGGTGAGGCCGAAGATCCGCTCGGTGCGGGCGCGGTCCCACACCAGGGAGTCGAACGGCGACAGCAGCGTGGTGCGGTGGCGTCCGCGCGGCTCGGCGGCCAGCGCGGCCGGATCGGCCCAGGCCGTGGCGGCGGCCCCGGCCCGACCCCAGCCCTCGACCAGCACCGGGACCAGGCCGCTGTCCGGCAGCGCGGCCGTGACCTGCTGGGACTTCAACCGGTGGTAGTCGGAGAGGTCCTTGGCGGTGGCCACGCCCAGGGCCACGCCGGACTGGTGCAGCAGCTGCCGCAGGCAGGCGTCGTCGTCGGGGTCGGCGTCGAGCAGCGCGGCGGGGACGGCGCGCTCGGCCAGGTCGTAGACGCGCTTCCAGGAGCGGCGCTCGCCGCAGACCACCTGGCCGGTGTCGAGCAGCCACTCCACGGCGATCTTGGTCTCGGACCAGTCCCACCACTCGCCGCCTGCCTTCGCCCCGCCCAGCTCGGTGGCGGTGAGCGGGCCGTCCGTGCGCAGCCGGTCCAGCACCTCGGCGCAGGAGCGCTCGGCGTCCTGCAGCCGGTGCCAGCGGTGGCCGCGGGCCAGGAAGGCCCGCCGCCGGAAGGAGAACAGCGGCCACTCCTCGATGGGCAGGATGCACGCCGCGTGCGACCAGTACTCGAAGGTGGTGCCCGCACCCCAGTAGGCGGCCTCGACGGCGGGGCGGCCGACCGCGCCCAGCCGGGCGTACGGGATCAGCTCGTGGGAGCGGGCCAGTACCGAGATGGTGTCCAGCTGCACTGCGCCCAGGTGCCGCAGGACGCCGCGGACACCGCCGCGGCGGTCCGGCGCGCCGAGCAGGCCCTGGGCGCGCAGGGCGATCCGGCGGGCCTCGTCGGCGGAGAGGGTGAGCGTGGGGCGGGGCGCGGCGCTACTCATGGGGGCCAGCGTAGGACCCGCCACTGACACACCCGGCGCCGGCGGCCGCGGCTGCGGAGCACCGAAGCGAACAGGTGGCCGTCGGCATCACTCGCAGGGGTGAGATATCCGCCGAAGTCCCTGGAAGGCCCGCTGAACTGTCGGTCCGGGCTCCTAGCATCTGACTGCGGGCGCAGGAGTCGCGGGGGCGACGGGGGAAGGTGCCGGGGCCGGGCCCCGGAACAGCAGGCACGGCAGGGCCGGGGGAGAGCGCGCCGACTCGATCCGATGCAGGGTCTTCCGCACGCGGTGCGGCCGTGACCGCCCGGTCGGCGGCGGGCCGCGCCCGGGCAACGAGCGGCGCGGCAGGCAGGCAGCAGACAGCGGCGACGGACGAGCGGCGACGGACGAGCGGCGACAGAGCAGCAGCGACAGCAGTCGGACAGCAGCACGCAGCGATCGCACCGTGTCCCGGGCCGCCCACCGCGAGGCCCCGGACGCGCCCGGCGACGTGTCGATGCCGGAGGGGGCACACACAACCATGAACGGGCCAGTCGAAGTCACCCTGCTCACCGAGGGCACCTACCCGTACGTCCACGGCGGGGTGAGTGTCTGGTGCGACCAACTCGTCCAGGGCATGCCGGACGTGCGGTTCCACGTCCTCGGGATCACCGGCAGCGGCCGCGAGCCCCACGTCTGGACGCTGCCGCCGCAGGTGGCGTCCGTCAGCTCGGCTCCGCTGTGGGGCCGGATGCCCTCGGGCGCCGCGCCGCGCGGGCGCGAGCTGCGGCGCTTCCTCGCCGGGTACGAGCGGTTCCTGCTCTCGCTGCTGGACGCCGACTTCGAGCACTACTTCGCCGACGAGCTGTACGAGCTGGCCGAGTTCGCGCTGACCGGCGGCTCGCTCACGGCCGCCCTGCGCAGCGAGGGGGCGCTGCGCTCGCTGCAGTCCCTGTGGTCCCTCCCGTTCCTGGCCACCCATGCCGCCCGCCCCACCGTCCAGGACGCCCTGCAGGCCACCGACCTGCTGGAGCACGCCCTGCGCCCGCTGGCGGTCCAGCCGCCCAGCCGGGGGGTGGCGCACGCCGTGACCGGGGGCCTCGCGGTGCTGCCGGGGCTGACCGCGCGGCGCTTCCACGGGGTGCCGCTGCTCCTCTCCGAGCACGGCATCTACCTGCGCGAGCGCTATCTGAGCTACCGCACGGCGCCCTACCGCTGGCCGGTGAAGGCACTGATCCTGGGCTTCTTCCGGATGCTCGCCACCGAGGGCTACCGGGGGGCCGACCTGATCACCCCGTGCAACCGCTACAACCGGCGCTGGGAGGAGCGCGGCGGCTGTGATCCCGAGCGGATCCGCACCGTCTACAACGGGGTCGACCCCGACCTCTTCCCCTACGCCGGCCCCGAGCCGCGGACGCCGACGCTGAGCTGGGCCGGGCGGATCGACCCGATCAAGGATTTGGAGACCCTCATCCGGGCCTTCGCTCTGGTCCGGGCCGAGATCCCGGACGCCAGGCTGCGGTTGTTCGGTGGCGTGCCGGCCGGGGGCGAGCCCTACCGGGAGCAGTTGGACCGGCTCGCCGCGCAGCTCGGGGTGGCACCCGGCGTCTCCTTCGAAGGCCGGATCGACACCGTCCGGCACGCCTACGCGGCCGGCAGCGTGGTGATGCTGTCCAGCATCTCCGAGGGCTTCCCGTTCAGCCTGATCGAGGCCATGGCCTGCGGCCGGGCCACGGTCTCCACCGACGTCGGCGGGGTCCGCGAGGCGGTCGGGGAAGCCGGGCTGGTGGTGCCGCCGCGCGAGCCGGAGGCCATGGCGCGGGCGGCCCTGGGACTGCTGCGCGATCCGGGGCGCCGCACCGCGCTGGGCCGCTCCGCGCGCGAGCGGGTGCTCGACCGGTTCACCCTCGAGCGGACCGTCACCACCTTCCACGGCCTCTACCGGGCCCTGCTGGAGCAGCCGCGCGAGAGCTGGACCCCGGCGGCGGAGCCGGCCCTGGCCGGGTGCTGCTGATGAGCGCGACCCTGGAACTCCTGCCCGGGCTCAGCCTGGCACCGCTTCCGCCGCCACTGCCGCGCCCGGCCGCCGCACCCGGGGGCGGCGCGGTCGATCCGGCGCGGGAGGCGGCGGCCCGCTTCAGCGGTGTCGCCGCAGCCGCCGTGCACCCCTTCGAAGTCGCTGCCGCCATCGAGGCCGACGGCGTGACGGATCGTCAGGTCCAGCGCGACTACGGCCGAATGGACGCCTTCGAGCTGGCCGAGGAGCTGTACGCCGACACCCCCCGGGACTACCCCGAGCCGGAACCGGCACCCTCGCCGTGGGCCGCGCCGCTGTCGGCCAGCCTGCTGCGCGGCCTGGTCTACGCGCTGCCCGGGCTGGCCTTCCCGCTCGGCCGTCCGATCCTCAGCGGCCCCGCCGACCGGGGCGGCCTGCCGCACGGGACCTTCGCCCTGGCGACCTCGCTGCTGCTGTGCTGGGGCTGGAACCAGGGGCTGGCCCACCGGGCGCACCTGTGGCTGGGGCGTGGCGGCCGCCGCTCGGCCGGGCGCTGCCTGGGCCGCGGCGCTCTGGCCGGCGCGCTGCTCGGCACCGTCGGCGCGCTGGTCGCGGCGCTGCTCACCGGTCGGCACGTCGGCGATGTGCTGCTGTTCTGCGCCGGGCAGTCGGTCTACATGGGCGCCTCCTGCGTGCTGCTGGTGCTGGGCGGCGAAGCCGCACTGCTGGGCGCGCTCGCCCCGGCCGCGCTCGGCGGCGCGGCCGTCGTCACCGGGCTGACTCCGGCGACAGCCGGGCTGGTGCCGCTGCTGCTGTGCACGCTGCTGCTGGCCGTCGCGCAGGCCGTGCGCGCGCTGCGGGCCTGCCGCCAGGGGCAGGACGCCGACGCCGACGAGCCCCCGCCCGGCCTGTACGCCTCCCTGCCGCACGCCCTGTTCGGGCTGGCCATGGCCCTGCTGACGCTGGGCACCGCCCTGCGCGGCAGCCATGTCGAGGTGGCGCCGACGGTCGCGCTCACCCTCAGCATGGGCCCCGCGGAGTGGCTGCTCTACGGCTACCGCAGTCGCATCCACCACGCCCTGCGGGCCGCCGCCAGCTCGCGGGCCTTCGCGCTGCGCTCGGTCCACTCGCTGCTGCTGGGTCTCGGCAGCTACCTCGGCATACTCGCGGCCCTGGGGATCGTCCTCGGTGCGGCCCTGGCCGGGCTCCCCGTCGGCGCGCAGCTCCTGGCGCTGCTGCCGCTGGGCGCGGCGGTCTGGACGGCGCTGCTGCTCCAGGCCCTGGGCTCGGCCTGGCTCGCCGCCGGGATATGCGCCCCCGCCGCGGCCGCGACGCTGGCGGGAGCGGCCGAGACCCAGGTGGGCGGCGCGGCGGCAGTGGTGCTGCTGCTGGTCGCCTGCGGGACGCTCGGGCGGGCGACCGTGCACCGCTGACCCGAGCTGATGTGCCATCAGATCCTTGACAATGGAGTGACATTGACGACCCACGAGGCAGCCGGGCGACGGCTGCTCGTCCCCCTCTACGCCTATCCCGGCACCGAGCCGGAGCCCTGGGCCATGGTCGAGGCCCACGCCGACTCGCTGGCCGGGGTGGTCCTCAACCCGCACAGCGGACCGGGGCCGGAGCCGGAGCCGGAGTTCGCCGCGGTCGCCGCCCGGCTGCGCTCGGCCGGGGTGCCGCTGCTCGGCTACGTTGACAGCGACTACGGCCGCCGCCACCACCGCGAGGTGGTGGCGGACATCGCCCGCCACCGCGACTGGTACGGCGTGGACGGGGTCTTCCTCGACCAGGCCGCGTCGGGGCTGGACTCGCTGCCGCACTACCGTCGGCTCGCGGTCGCGGCGCGCTCGCTGGACGCCGCCGCGGTGGTGTTCAACCCGGGCGTCCACCCGCACCCGGGCTTCGCCGAGGTCGCCGACCTGGTGATCACCTTCGAGGGGGAGTGGGAGCAGTACCGGGCGCTGCGCACGCCGCCGTGGACGGAGTCCTTCCCGGCGCAGCGCTTCGGGCACCTGGTGCACGGCACCCCGGCCGCCCTGTGCTCGGCCGTCGCCGAGTTGGCGCGGCTGCGTCACGCGGCGGTCAGCTACGCCACCCCGGGCACGGGCGCGAACCCCTGGGGCGTGCTGATGCCGCAGCTGTGCGCGCCGGCTCCGGCCCGGGACCGGTGCTGAGCCGCCGCGGCGGGCGCGGCGGGCCGGGCGCGGGACGCATGGTCGCTGCGCTCGCGGGGGTGCTGGTGGGGGCGCTGGCGGCGGCTGCCTGCAGCCCCGGGAGCGGCTCCTCGGGCGCCGCCCCCACCGCAACCGCCCCGCCGACGGCCGCCCCGCCGACGGCCGGTCCGGCTCCCACGGCCGGCCCCGCGTCCACGGCCGGGACGGCCCCGGTCGGCGGGGCGGTGCGGTGGCAGCCGAAGCCGGGCACCGGCTGGCAGTGGCAGCTCAGCGGGCCGCTCGACACCGGCGTCGACGCCGCCGTCTACGACGTCGACGGCTTCACCACCACCGCCGCGCAGGTCGCCGCCCTGCACGCGCGGGGCCGGAAGGTGGTCTGCTACCTCAGCGTGGGCTCGTACGAGGACTTCCGCCCCGACCGGCAGCGCTTCCCCGCCGTGCTGCTCGGCCGGTCGGACGGCTGGCCGGGCGAGCGCTGGCTGGACATTCGGCGGCTGGACCTGCTGGAGCCGATCATTGCGGCCAGGTTCGCCATGTGCCGCAGCAAGGGCTTCGACGGTGTCGAGCCCGACAATGTCGACGGCTACGCCAATGACACCGGATTCCCGCTCACCGCCGCCGATCAGCTCTCCTTCAATCGGATGGTGGCGGCACTGGCCCATGCCCGGGGTCTCGCGGTGGCCCTGAAGAACGACCTCGACCAGGTGCCCCAGCTGGTCGGCGCCTTCGACTTCTCCGTCGACGAGCAGTGCGCCGAATATCAGGAGTGCGATGAGCTGATCCCTTTCGTCGCCGCCGGGAAGGCCGTGTTCCAGGCCGAGTACAACCTGCCCCTCGCCGCCTTCTGCCCGGCCGCCCGGCGGCTGGGTTTCAGCGCGGAGCTGAAGCACCTCTCGCTGGACGCCTGGCGCGAGCCGTGCTGAGCGCCCGCAACACCAGAGGCCGGAAGGGGATTCCTGGTCGTCCTGGAGAATTCTCATGTCTGATTTGTATAAAGTTGACGGTCCTGACCGACCCACTCGCACGGGTGATGGCGATGGATAGTGCTGACGGGCCTCCCGGCCCGCTCGTTTCCTCGCATACGATGGCGGCGCGGTGGTGTGTCTCCATCGCCACTGCACCGATCGCCCAGTGCCAGCCCAGGCAAGGAGCCAGCCCACGTGTCCGTCTTCGACAAGGTCTTGCGCGTAGGCGAAGGAAAGATCCTTCGTAAGCTGAACCGCATTGCCGCCCAGGTCAACTCCATCGAAGAGGACTTCGTCAACCTGACGGATGCGCAGCTGCGTGCGCTCACCGACGAGTACCGGGAGCGCCTCGCGGACGGTGAGTCCCTGGATGACATCCTCCCCGAAGCCTTTGCGACCGTTCGTGAGGCCGCGAAGCGCACCCTCGGCCAGCGCCACTACGACGTACAGATCATGGGCGGCGCGGCCCTGCACAACGGGTACGTCGCCGAGATGCGCACCGGTGAGGGCAAGACCCTCGTCGGCACGCTCCCCGCGTACTTGAACGCCCTGACCGGCAAGGGTGTGCACCTGATCACGGTCAACGACTACCTCGCCGAGCGCGACTCGGAGTGGATGGGCCGGGTGCACCGCTTCCTCGGCCTCGAGGTCGGCGTGATCCTCGCCAACATGAGCCCGGCCGAGCGCCGCAAGCAGTACGCCTGCGACATCACGTACGGCACCAACAACGAGTTCGGCTTCGACTACCTGCGCGACAACATGGCGTGGTCGCAGGACGAACTGGTACAGCGCGGCCACAACTTCGCCATCGTGGACGAGGTCGACTCGATCCTGATCGACGAGGCCCGTACGCCGCTGATCATCTCCGGCCCGGCCGACCAGGCCACCAAGTGGTACGGCGACTTCGCCAAGCTGGTCAAGCGGCTGAAGATCGACGTGGACTACGAGGTCGACGAGAAGAAGCGCACCGTGGGCGTCCTGGAGTCCGGTGTCACCCGGGTCGAGGACTACCTGGGCATCGACAACCTCTACGAGTCCGCCAACACCCCGCTTGTCGGCTTCCTGAACAACGCCATCAAGGCCAAGGAGCTGTACAAGAAGGACAAGGACTACGTCGTCATGGAGGGCGAGGTCCTCATCGTCGACGAGCACACCGGCCGCATCCTCGCCGGTCGCCGCTACAACGAGGGCATGCACCAGGCGATCGAGGCCAAGGAGGGGGTGGAGGTCCAGAACGAGAACCAGACGCTGGCCACCATCACCCTGCAGAACTTCTTCCGCCTGTACGACAAGCTGTCCGGGATGACCGGTACCGCGCAGACCGAGGCGGCGGAGTTCCACCAGATCTACAAGCTCGGCGTGGTGCCGATCCCCACCAACCGGGTGCCGCTGCGCATCGACCAGCCCGACCTGATCTACAAGTCCGAGCCGGCCAAGTTCGCCGCCGTGGTCGAGGACATCGCCGACAAGCACGCCAAGGGCCAGCCGATCCTGGTCGGCACGGTCAGCGTCGAGAAGTCCGAGTACCTGGCGCAGGAGCTGCGCAAGCGCGGCATCCAGCACGAGGTGCTGAACGCCAAGCACCACGAGCGCGAGGCGCAGGTCGTCGCCCAGGCCGGGCGCAAGGGCGCGGTCACCGTGGCCACCAACATGGCCGGCCGCGGCACCGACATCATGCTCGGCGGCAACCCCGAGCACCTGGCCTCGGCCGAGCTGGCGCAGCGCGGGCTCTCCCCGGTGGACACCCCCGAGGAGTACGAGGCCGCCTGGCCGGACGCGCTGGAGAAGGCCAAGGCCGCGGTCAAGGCCGAGCAAGAGGAGGTCCAGGAGCTGGGCGGCCTCTACGTGCTCGGCACCGAGCGGCACGAGTCCCGCCGGATCGACAACCAGCTGCGCGGCCGTTCCGGCCGTCAGGGCGACCCGGGCGAGTCCCGCTTCTACCTGTCGCTGGGCGACGACCTGATGCGCCTGTTCAAGGCGGGCATGGTCGAGCGCGTGCTGTCGATGGCCAACGTCCCCGAGGACGTGCCGATCGAGTCGAAGATGGTCACCCGGGCCATCGCCTCCGCGCAGACCCAGGTCGAGCAGCAGAACTTCGAGATCCGCAAGAACGTCCTGAAGTACGACGAGGTGCTGAACCGCCAGCGCGAGGTGATCTACGGCGAGCGCCGCCGCGTCCTGGAGGGCGAGGACCTGCGCGAGCAGATCGACCACTTCATGGACGACACGGTCGAGGCCTATGTGAAGAACGCCACGGCGGACGGCTTCGCCGAGGAGTGGGACTTCGACAAGCTCTGGACGGCTCTGGGCCAGCTGTACCCGATCAGCCTGACCGTCGAGGACCTGGAGGAGGAGCACGGCGACCGCTCCGGCATCACCGCCGACCTGCTGGCCGAGGCGGTCCGCGAGGACCTGCACGCCAAGTACGTCGAGCGCGAGCAGCAGCTCGGCGAGCCGGTGATGCGGGAGCTGGAGCGCCGGGTCGTGCTCTCGGTGCTGGACCGCCGCTGGCGCGAGCACCTCTACGAGATGGACTACCTCCAGGAGGGCATCGGCATGCGGGCCCTGGCCCAGCGCGACCCCCTGGTCGAGTACCAGCGTGAGGGCTTCGACATGTTCTCCGCGATGATGGAGGGCATCAAGGAGGAGTCCGTCGGCTACCTGTTCAACCTGGAGGTCCAGGTCGAGCAGCAGGTCGAGGAGGTCCCCCTGCCCGACGCCGACGCGGTCGAGCTGGAGAAGCCGCTGGACGGCAACCGTCCGGAGATCCGCGCCAAGGGCTTGGAGGCCCCGCAGCGTCCGGACCGGCTGCACTACACCGCCCCGTCGGTGGACGGCGAGGGCGGCGTGATCGAGGGCGACTTCCTCAACGACGACGAGGCGGTCGAGGACGGCGTGACGGAGACCCGCGCGGACCGCCGCCGGGCCGCCAAGGGCCGTCGCCGCAAGAAGTAGCCACCGCAGCACCCGTAGCAGCACCGTCATGGCGGTTCACCACCTGGTTTCCAGGGCGGTGAACCGCCATGTGCCGTTCCGGTGGCGCGGGGCGCGGCGCAGCTCCAGCCGGAACGCCAGCATCTCCAGCCGGTCGCCGACCCGCACCGACGCGGCCACCTCCAGCACCCCGGGCGCGGGGGAGTCGTCGAAGACCTTCCAGAGCACCGGCCGGGTGCCGCCGGGGCCGAGCAGGCAGCGGCGGCGGACCAGGGTGCGGACGTCGTCGTGGACCTCCTCGGTGGACAGGGCGGTCAGCTGCTCGCACACCCGGTGCCCGCTGAGCACCTCCAGCAGCCGCTGGGCGTAGCGGCTGGCCAGCAGGTTGGCGTCGGTGCGGGTGGGGGCGGGGTCGCAGTGCCGGAGCCGGCCGGCGCCCACGCCGTGGAGCCGTCCGAGCCGCACCGCGCCCGGTGCGGGAGCGACGGCCTGCTGGATCTGGGTCTCGACCATGGTGGCAACCCCTGTCGTCGGTGTGAACGCGAAAGTGTGTGCGGCTGGGTCTCGGCGGCGGAGTCCCTGCGGCGGAGTCCTGCTGCTGAGCGTGAGCACAGTGGTACTCGCTGCCACTGACAGCAACAAGCACCCGCTGTCGGACGCGGCTCACCCTGCGAAGTTCACCTATCCGAGTGCAACAGAGGCTCTGACCTG
This sequence comes from Streptacidiphilus sp. PB12-B1b, assembly GCF_014084125.1. Taxonomy (NCBI): domain Bacteria; kingdom Bacillati; phylum Actinomycetota; class Actinomycetes; order Kitasatosporales; family Streptomycetaceae; genus Streptacidiphilus; species Streptacidiphilus sp. PB12-B1b. The sequence continues at coordinate 1,242,062 of NZ_CP048405.1, forward strand.
CGCGAACATCCGTCAGCTGTGCGATCCGGCGTTTACCCACAGCTATCGGAACCCACCCGATCGATCACGCTGCGGGGCCGTCCGGGTGATCCGGCGGGCGGCGGGCGGCGGACGCCTATGCTGGGCGCAGGAACTTCCTCCCCGACCTCCCCCGGAGCGCCCCGATGCGCGTGTACGTCCCGACCACCCTGAACGCCCTGGCGCAGGCGCATGCCGAGGGGAGCCTCGGCCAGGCTCCGCTGCGCGCGTATGCGGTCACGCCCGCGCTTCGGGAGTGGTATCTCAGCGACGACATCGAGGAGTTGGAGTACGCGGCGCTGGTCCGCGCGGCCCAGTCCTCGCTGCGGCTGCTCGCCGACGACGCCAAGGCGCCGCGCCGCCGGGTGGTGGTCGCGGTGGACGTCCCCGACCGCGCGGTCGGCCTGCAGGTCGACATCGAGCACGAGCACCCGGCCGCCCTCGGCGCGGTGACCCTGTCCGAGCCGCTGCTGCTGGCCAAGGCCGCCGCGGTGCACGCCGACGCCGACGACGCCGAGGTCCTGGACGACGTCGCGGCCGCCGCCGCCGCGGTGGCCGCCGCCGACGCCGGGGACGAGGACGCCCGCTTCACCGTGGACGGCGCCGAGGACCACGAGCTCCTCTGGTACGCCATCCAGGAACTCCCCGCCCTGCTCCCCTGAGCGCTGCCCGATGCTTCCGGCTGTCAGTGCCCCCGGATACGGTCCTTCCATGCGTGTACACCTCGTCTGGGACTGGAACGGCACCCTCTTCGACGACATCGACGCGGTGGTGGCGGCCAGCAATGCCGCCTTCGCCGAGCTGGGCCTCGGCCCGCTCACCGTGGAGCAGTACCGGGAGACCTACCGGGTTCCGGTGATCGACTTCTATGAGCACCGGATGGGGCGCAGCCTCGCCCGGGAGGAGTGGGAGCAGATGGACGCCTGCTTCCACGGCCACTACACGGCCCTGCGCGACGGCTGCCGGCTCACCGTCGGCGCCGAGGGCCTGCTGGCCGCCTGGCTGCTGGGCGCGGGCGAGCGGACGCAGTCGTTGCTGTCCATGTACGGGCACGACGAGCTGGTCCCGCTGATACGCAGCCTGGGCCTGCAGCGGCACTTCCTCCGGGTCGACGGCCGGGACGGCACCGGCGGCGTCTCCGGCAAGGCCGAGTACCTGGTCCGGCACCTGCAGGCGCTGGCGGCCGAGCAGGTCAGCCCGGCGCGCACGGTGCTGATCGGCGACGCCCTGGACGACGCCCGCGCCGCCGCGCACGCCGGGGCGCACGCCGTGCTGTTCACCGGCGGCTCGCACAGCCGCCGGGAGCTGGAGCGGTTCGGCGTGCCGGTGGCCGACACCCTGGCCGAGGCGGTCGCCTACGCGGAGGAGCTGGTCGCCGCGGGCTGACGCCGGGCTGACGCCGGACGGACGCCGGACGGACGGGCGGGCTGCCTGCGGGGGAGGGCCGATGCCCGGCTGTCTGACCGGTGGTCAGGGCGCGGATGCGGGTGCGGACCCGGGCACGGCCCCGAGGGGGCGCGTTCGCGGGGCCCGCTCCGGCAGGGTCAGGGGTGGGCCGTCGGACGTTAGGGGTTGCCCGCACACCCGGTCCACAGATGCCACCTGGACAACTCGTACACGTGGGACCAAAGATCCTGACGCACTGCTCCGATCCGGCCCCTGACAGTCCCCCTTACCCCCGTTAGGCTCGCCGTGAAACCTCGTCGATGGGCGGGATTCGCCGGGTCATTCGCTTCCGTTACCGGACATGCGGGAGGATACGGGCAGTCTCGGCGGTCTCGTGCAGCAGACGAATACCACCGAGTCACGCAACGGCGCGCGACAGGAGCCAGATAACCATGCAGACCCAGCTGGACGCAGCCAAGGCCGACCTGCTCAGCAAGGCCGCTCAGGGGGAGCCGCTCGGCGAGGGTGCCCTGGCCTCGTACCTCCGGCACTACTACCTGCACACGGCACCGGAGGACCTGCTCGACCGCGACCCGGTCGACATCTACGGAGCGGCGGCATCCCACTACGGCTTGGCGGCGAACCGCCCGCAGGGCACGGCGGAGGTGCGGGTGTACACCCCGGCCTCCGAGGAGGACGGCTGGTCCTGCGGCCGTACCGTGGTCGAGGTGGTCACCGACGACATGCCGTTCCTGGTGGACTCCGTCACCAACGAACTCTCCCGGCTCGGGCGCGCGATCCATGTGGTGATCCACCCGCAGCTGCTGGTCCGCCGCGACATCACCGGCAAGCTGCTGGAGATCCTCGACGTCGACGCCTGCACCACGGACAAGCCGCAGGACGCCCTGCTGGAGTCCTGGATGCACATCGAGATCGACCGCGAGACCGAGCGCGAGCAGCTCACCGCCGTCGAGGCCGACCTGCGCCGGGTCCTGGTGGACGTCCGCGAGGTCGTCGAGGACTGGACGAAGATGCGCGAGAGCGCCCTGCGCCTGGCCGACGACCTGCACGGCGAGCCCCCGGCCGAGCTGCCGCGGACCGAGGTCGAGGAGGCCCAGGAGCTGCTGCGCTGGCTTGCTGACGACCACTTCACCTTCCTCGGGTACCGCGAGTACGACCTGGTCCAGTCCGAGGAGGGCGAGGACGTGCTGCACGCCGTCCCCGGCACCGGCCTCGGGGTGCTGCGCTCCGACCCGCGCGCCCACGCGCACGCCGGGGACGCCATGTCCTCCGCCTCCTTCAGCCGTCTCGCCGCGCCGGCCCGCTCCAAGGCCCGCGAGCGGAAGCTGCTGGTGCTGACCAAGGCCAACAGCCGCGCCACCGTGCACCGGCCGTCCTACCTGGACTACGTGGGCGTCAAGAAGTTCGACGCCCAGGGCAACGTCATCGGCGAGCGCCGCTTCCTCGGCCTGCTGACCGCCTCCGCCTACACCGAGTCGGTCACCCGCATCCCGGTGGTGCGCGGCAAGGTCGCCCAGGTCGTCGCCGACTCCGGCTTCACCCCGGAGAGCCACGACGCCCGCGACCTGGTCCAGATCCTGGCGACCTACCCCCGCGACGAGCTGTTCCAGACCCCGGCCGACGAACTGCTCCAGGTCGCGCTGAACGTCCTCTACCTCCAGGAGCGCCGCAAGCTGCGGCTGTTCCTGCGTCAGGACGAGTACGGCCGCTACTTCTCCGCGCTGGTGTACCTGCCGCGTGACCGCTACACCACTCGCGTCCGGCTGCGGCTGATGGACCTGCTGATGCAGGAGCTCGGCGGCTCCGCCATCGACTACACCGCGTGGAACACCGAATCGGTGCTCGCCCGGCTGCACTTCGTGGTCCGGGTACCGGCCGGCAGCGAGCTGCCGCAGCTGACCGACGCCGACGTGGAGCGGCTGGAGGCCAAGCTGGCCGAGGCCGCCCGCTCCTGGGTGGACAACTTCAACGAGGAACTGGCGCTGCTCTACAGCGACGAGGAGGCCGCGCTGGCCTCGCGCCGCTACGCCGGGGCCTTCCCCGACGGCTACCGCGCCGACTTCACCCCGGCCCAGGCCGTCGCCGACATGCACCGGCTGGAGTCGCTGACCGGCCCGACCGACTTCCGGCTGAACCTCTACCAGGTCGAGGGCGCGCCCGCCGACGAGAGCCGCTTCAAGATCTACTGGGTGGGCGGCTCGGTCTCGCTCAGCGAGGTGCTGCCGGTGCTGCAGCGCCTGGGCGTCGAGGTCCTCGACGAGCACCCGTACGAGCTGTCCCGAAGCGACGGCACGGCCGCCTGGGTGTACGACTTCGGCCTGCGGCTGCGGCCCGACGTGGCCGGCAACATCACCGAGGACGCCCGCGAGCGCTTCCAGGAGGCGTTCGCCGCCGCCTGGACCGGCAAGGTCGAGAACGACGGCTTCAACTCGCTGATCCTGCGCGCCGGGCTGACCTGGCGCCAGGCCGTGGTGCTGCGCGCCTACGCCAAGTACCTGCGCCAGGCCGGGTCCACCTTCTCCCAGGACTACGTGGAGGACGCGCTCACCAACAACGTCCACGCCACCCACCTGCTGGTGAACCTGTTCGAGGCGCGGCTGTCGCCCGCCCACCGGCAGGGCGCGGACGAGCTCACCGAGGGCATCCTGGAGGAGCTGGACGGCGCGCTCGACCAGGTCGTCAGCCTGGACGAGGACCGCATCCTGCGCTCCTTCCTCACCCTGATCAAGGCGACGCTGCGGACCAACTTCTTCCAGCGCGACCCGCAGACCGGCGAGCCGCACTCCTACGTGTCGATGAAGTTCGACCCGCAGGCCATTCCGGACCTCCCCGCGCCCCGCCCGGCGTACGAGATCTGGGTGTACTCGCCGCAGGTCGAGGGCGTGCACCTGCGCTTCGGCAAGGTCGCCCGCGGCGGCCTGCGCTGGTCCGACCGCCGCGAGGACTTCCGCACCGAGGTGCTGGGCCTGGTCAAGGCGCAGATGGTGAAGAACACGGTGATCGTGCCGGTCGGCTCCAAGGGCGGCTTCGTCGCCAAGCAGCTGCCCGACCCGAACGTGGACCGCGCCGCCTGGATGGCCGAGGGCATCGCCTCCTACAAGACCTTCATCAGCGGCCTGCTGGACATCACCGACAACCTGATCGCCGGCACCGGCGTCGTCCCGCCCAAGGACGTCGTCCGGCACGACGGCGACGACACCTACCTGGTCGTCGCCGCCGACAAGGGCACCGCGACCTTCTCCGACATCGCCAACGAGGTCGCCGAGTCGTACGGCTTCTGGCTCGGCGACGCCTTCGCCTCCGGCGGCTCCGCCGGATACGACCACAAGGGCATGGGCATCACCGCCAAGGGCGCCTGGGAGTCGGTCAAGCGGCACTTCCGCGAGCTGGGCCACGACACCCAGAGCGAGGACTTCACCGTCGTCGGCATCGGCGACATGTCCGGTGACGTCTTCGGCAACGGCATGCTGCTCAGCGAGCACATCCGGCTGGTCGCGGCCTTCGACCACCGGCACATCTTCGTGGACCCGGACCCGGACGCGGCGACCTCCTTCGCCGAGCGCAAGCGGCTGTTCGACCTGCCGCGCAGCTCCTGGGAGGACTACGACAAGGCGCTGGTCTCGGCCGGCGGCGGGATCTTCCCGCGGACCGCCAAGTCCATCAACATCACCCCGCAGATGCGCGAGGCGCTCGGCATCGCCGACGGCACCACCCGGCTCACCCCGGCCGAGCTGATGAAGGCGATCCTGCTCGCCCCGGTCGACCTGCTGTGGAACGGCGGCATCGGCACCTACATCAAGGCGGCCGCGGAGAACAACGCCGAGGTCGGCGACAAGGCCAACGACGCCATCCGGGTCAACGGCTCCGAGCTGCGGGTCAAGGTCCTCGGCGAGGGCGGCAACCTCGGCGCCACCCAGCTCGGCCGGATCGAGTTCGCCACCAGCGGCGGCCCGCTCGGCCCCGACGGCGAGCCGACCGGCGGCGCGGTCAACACCGACGCCATCGACAACTCGGCCGGTGTCGACACCTCCGACCACGAGGTCAACATCAAGATCCTGCTCAACCGGGTCGTCAACGAAGGCGGCATGACGGTCGAGCAGCGCAACGCCCTGCTGGCCGAGATGACCGAGGACATCGGCGAGCACGTCCTGCGCAACAACTACGCGCAGAACGTCGCCCTGGCCAACGCCCTGGCGCAGGCGCCGAGCATGCTCAACGTCCACGCCCGGATGATGCGCAAGCTGGTCGCCGACGGGCACCTCAACCGGGCCCTGGAGTTCCTGCCGAGCAATGCCCAGCTGCGCGAACGCTCCAGCGCCGGGCGGGGGTTGACCCAGCCCGAGATGTCGGTGCTGCTCGCCTACACCAAGATCACGCTGTCGGACGAGATCCTGGCCTCCGACCTGCCGGACGACCCGTACCTGCGCGGCAAGCTGCACCGCTACTTCCCCTCGCAGCTGCAGGAGCGCTTCGCCGAGCAGATCGACGCGCACGCCCTGCACCGCGAGATCATCACCACGGTGCTGGTCAACGAGACCATCAACCGGGGCGGTTGCACCTTCGCCTTCCGGCTGAAGGAGGAGACCGGCGCGACGTACGAGGAGATCGTCCGCTCGCACACCGCCGCCCGCTCCATCTTCGACCTCAAGGGCATGTGGGCCGAGATCGAGGACCTGGACAACAGCGTCCCGGCCGAGTTGCAGACGCAGATGCGGCTGCACAGCCGGCGCCTGGTCGAGCGCGCCACCCGCTGGCTGCTCAACAACCGCCGCCAGCCGCTGGACATCGCCGAGACCATCACGTTCTTCCGGGACCGCTGCAACGAGGTCTGGTCCCTGCTGCCGGACCTGCTGCACGGCTCCGACCGCGAGTGGTTCGACAGCGTCTACCAGGAGTTGGCGTCGGCCGGGGTGCCGGTGCTGCTGGCGACCCGGATGGCCGGGCTCTCCTCGGCCTTCCCGACGCTCGACATCGTCGAGGTCGCCGACCGCACCGGGCAGGACGTCCGCACCGTCGCCGAGGTCTACTACGACCTCGCCGACCGGCTGCAGATCTCCGGCCTGCTGGACCGGATCATCGAGCTGCCGCGCGACGACCGCTGGCAGTCCATGGCGCGCGCCGCCATCCGCGAGGACCTCTTCGCGGCGCACGCGGTGCTCACCCAGGACCTGCTGGACCACGGCGGCCAGGGAGCCACCCCGGAGCAGCGGTTCACCGCCTGGGCCGAGGACAACTCCACGCTGGTCACCCGGGCGCGGGCCACGCTCGACGACATAAGGGGTGCGGAGTCGTTCGACCTGGCCAACCTGAGCGTCGCCATGCGGGTCATCCGCACGCTGCTGCGCACCGGTTCGATGCGCTGACCGGCCGACCGCCGGCAGGTGCACGCACGCAGGGCCGCCCCCGAACGTCGGGGGCGGCCCTGCGCCGTCACAGCACCGGCTCGGCGCTCGCGGCAGCGGCCCGGGTGCCCGCAGCAGCGGCCCGGATGCTGGCAGCGGCGGCAGTGCTCAGAGCAGCGGCGGCGGGGGCGGGGCGTCCAAGGTCTCGGCGGCCCGTTGCAGGGCGCTGGCGAGCAGCGCCAGATCGGTCGGGCCGTTGCCCAGCTCGCGCACCGGGCGGCGGGCCGGGGGATCGCCCATGGCCGCCCAGTCCAGCGGGGCCACGGTCGGCCGCAGCGTGGCCGTGCGCGGGATGCGCCCGCTGACCCGCGCGCCCTGGAAGCCGGTCACCCGGCCGTCGGCGTAGCGGACGTAGCCGCGCCCCGGGTGCTCCTCGGTGACGGTCGCGGCGTCCTCCACGTGGATCAGCAGGGACGACAGCCGCGGGTCGTCCACCCGCAGGGCCACCCGCAGCTGCGCCGCCTCGTCCAGCTCGCTGCCGCTGCTGCGGTCCGGGTGGCCGGTGGCCACCGCGAGGTGGACGCCGAGGCGCGGCCCGCGCAGGGCGACCGCGTCCAGGGCGGCGGCCAGCGCGGCCCGCTCCCTGCCCGGCAGCAGCAGTTCGTCGTGGTCGTCGACGACCACCAGCAGCCGCGAGGGCGGGGCGGTGTCCAGGACGGTCCGGCCGGCGCCCGGGGGCCGCGGGTAGTCGTCGGGGGCGCGCCTGGGGGGCGCCAGCCGGGACAGCGCGCGCTCGGCGTGCCAGGAGGCGAACGAGCGCCCCTGGAGCAGCAGTTCGCGCCGGTCCAGCTCGGCGGTCAGGGCCTGGGCGGCGTGCAGCAGCCGCAACTCGTCCGAGCCGTCGACGTATCCGGTGACCTGCGGCAGCTCCAGGCAGGGGCGCAGGCCGCGGGCCTGGTCCTGCGGCGGCCGGGCCTCGATCAGCAGCACCCCGAGCCGGTCCGGGCGTTCGGCCACCGACAGCGACGCCAGCAGGGTGCGCAGCAGCTCGGTGCGGCCCGATCCGGGTGCGCCGCCGATCAGCAGGTGGTCGCTCAGGTCCAGACCGCAGGGGCCGTCGCGGTCCGCGCCGACCACGGCGGCCGGCAGCGTCCCGGAGGCCAGCTGCAGGTCGGTCCAGCGGCTGGAGATCTGGGCCGGGGTGACCACGTCCAGGCCGAGCAGGTCGAGCAGCCGGGGGGCGTCGGGAAGGGCGCCGCGACCGGGCCGGTGGCCGCTGTCGGCCTCCCGCAGCGGGGCGAGCGCGCGGGCCAGCCCCTCCGCCCAGGCGGCGGAGACCGCGTCCAGGGCGATGCCCTCGATCAGCTCGCGCGCCGGGTGGGCCCGGTGGTGGCCGCCGGAGGCCGAGGGGTAGGGCGGCGCGACCGGGCGCTCCAGCGTCAGCAGCGTGCCGACCTCGCCGGTGACCGCGGCGGTGGCGCCGCAGCCGCGCGGCAGCAGGTCGGGGTGGTCGGCGAGGCAGATGGCGTGCACGCCGGAGGCGGGGCCCTCGGCCAGGACCCGGGCCAGGTCGTTGCGGGCGGCGACGCTGCCCGGATCGCCGTCGACCAGCAGCACGGTGGCGCCGCCGGCCCGCTGCACCGGTCGGCGCAGCTCGGCCAGCCGGGCCTGCGCCTGCTCCGGCTCGAGCGCGGTCAGCAGCCGGCACGCCTGGCCCCGGCCGGGCCGCAGCTGCGGCAGCCAGTACAGCCAGGACCAGTCGCCGCCGCGCTCCCCGGTCGGGCGGGCGGGGTCGGCGCTGACCAGGACCAGCTCCAGCACGCTCGGGCCGTGCAGCACCGCGAGCTGGGCGAGCAGCGCCCGGGCGAGGCCGGTGAGCCGGTGGCGCGGCCCGGTCAGGCCGAGGCTGCCGACGGCGCGCAGGTCCAGCACCACCGGCGCGGCCGGGCGGCTGGTGCTGCCCAGGCGCAGCGCCAGGGTGTCGGGGTGGTCGAGCCCGCGCTCCCACAGCCGGGGGCCCGGGCCGAGCGCGGTGAGCAGCAGCTCGGCCGGGTCGGGCCAGCGGGTGGAGCGCACCGCCGGGGTGAGCGCCGGGAGGCGTACGCCGGAGGCCGGGGTGGGGGTGCTGGAGCTGCTCACGGCGGCGCTGCCGCCCTGGGCGGCGAGCGGCGGGTCCAGCGGCGCACCGGGGCGCGGCACGCGCCCCCTGAGCGTCAACAGACCCCGCGCGCGGGAGGCCAGCGGGCGTGCGGCGGGCTCCGGCGCGCCCGCCCCGGTGCCGGTCGCGGTCCGGCCGCGCGGCCCGCTGGGCACCGGCGGTGCCGGTCGCGGCACCAGCTGCACCTGGCCCTGGCCGTCCGGGATCAGGTCGGCCCGGTCCAGGTGGCCGGGCGCGATCCGCAGCACCGACTCGCCGAGGCCGATCAGCGCCCCGGGCGGGACCGTGCGCGGCTCCGGGCCGACCGGGCGGCCGTCCAGGGTGGTGCCGTTGGTGGAGCCGCTGTCGGCGACCGTCACCCGGCCGTCCTCGGAGACGTCGAGCAGCAGGTGGAACCGGGAGACGTCGGGATCGTCCAGCGGGACGTCGGCGGCGGAGGAGCGGCCCACCCGGACCTGACCGGCCTGCAGCAGGTGGATTCCCCCCGCGTCCGGCCCGCCGACGACCCGCAGCTCGGCCGGGGAGTCCTCCAGGGAGAGCGGGACGTGGTCCGGATCGGGCTCGTCCAGCCGCAGCAGCGCGCCGTCCACCAGCGGCGGGTGCCCGAGCACGGCGCGCTCGTCCAGCCGCTGGTCGCCCGCGTACAGCTGGACGTGGGTGGCCGCCCGGCCGCCCCGCGCGCCCTGGCGGCCGCCGACCGCGCCCGCGAGCGCGCCCGCCACCGCCCCCAGCGCCGTCCCGGCCGGGGCGGTCACCAGGACGTCCACGACCTGCGACGACGCCGGTACGGCGGCCTGCGCCTGGCCGTGCGCCGGTAGCGGCGGCACCCCGTCCCGCGGGCCGCACACGCTCAGCCGGATCTGCATCGTGGTCCGCCCCTTCCGCCCAGCCAATACCCGGACCTGGTGTCGCCCACCGCCGCGCTCAGGCACAACACATCACCCCCGTACGCGAGGTGGGCGCAACGGTGCTGAAGGCATCCTCCCATCCGCCACCGACAACACGACCACGGCACCCAAAGCAGTGATCTTGGGAACTTACCTCCCCGGCCCCGGCGTCCACCGGGTATACGCATGGAGCAGCAGCATGTGGCAGGGAAGTATGCCGCGGGACCGCAGGGGAAGCCCCGCGGATCGAACGCCATTAGAGTTGCCGAACACGAACACGCAGACAGGCAGACAGCTGGAGCGGGGCCGGGGGGACCGGCACCCAACGGCGCAAGGCACGACGAGGAGCGCACGGGTGCGTCCGGTTGGCAGCAAGTACCTGCTGGAGGAGCCGCTCGGCCGCGGCGCCACCGGTACCGTCTGGCGCGCCCGGGTACGGGACGAGGCCGGCGGCCCCGGCGACCAGGTCGTCGCCATCAAGGTCCTCAAGGAGGAGCTGGCGACCGACCCGGACATCGTCATGCGCTTCCTGCGGGAGCGCTCGGCGCTGCTGCGGCTGGTCCACCCCAACATCGTCCGGGTCCGCGACCTGGTGGTCGAGGGCGAGCTGCTGGCCCTGGTCATGGACCTGGTCGACGGCCCCGACCTGCACCGCTACCTGAGCGCACAGGGCCCGCTGAGCGCCGTCGCGGGCTCGCTGCTGATGGCCCAGGTCGCCGACGCCCTCGCCACCAGCCACGCCGACGGCATCGTCCACCGCGACCTGAAGCCCGCCAACGTGCTGCTGGCCACCCTGCGCAGCGAGGACGGCACCGAGCAGATGCACCCGCTGCTCACCGACTTCGGCATCGCCCGGCTCGCCGACTCGCCCGGCATCACCCGCACCCACGAGTTCGTCGGCACCCCGGCGTACGTCGCCCCGGAATCCGCCGAGGGCCGCGAGCAGACCGCGGCCGTGGACGTCTACGGCGCCGGGATCATGCTGTACGAGCTGGTCACCGGGCGGCCGCCGTTCCACGGCGACGGGCCGCTGCAGATCCTGCAGGCGCACCTCAGCCAGGAGCCCGAGCGGCCCCGGAACCTGCCCGAGCCGCTGTGGACCGTGATCGAGGCCTGCCTGCGCAAGGACCCGACCGCCCGGCCGACGGCGGTGACCCTGGCCACGGCGCTGCGCACGGTCGCCTCCGGCGTGGGCGTGCACGCCTCGCCCGCGGCCATCGACGCGGCCTTCGCCGTCGGCGCGCTGCTGGCCCCGGCCGCCCCGGCGGTCGACCCGCGCGGGGCGACCGTCCCGGACGGCCTGCGCTACGACCCGGCCGCGACCACCGTGCTCGCCGGCGGCTCGGGCCCCGGCGAGGGCTCGGGCCAGGGCTCCGGTCTGGACGGCGCGGGCCCGGAGGCCCGTACCGCCTTCCTGCCGCAGACGGGCCGGCCGGGGCAGACGGGCCAGGCAGGGCAGACGGCGCAGTTCGCGCAGACCGGGCAGCACGGCCAGTTCGGCTCGGCCGACCCGACCCAGCTGCTGCCCCCGGGCGCGGCTGACCCCACCCGGGTGCAGCCCGCCTTCCAGCAGGCCGGGCAGCAGACCACCCGGCAGCCCTGGGTGGAGCCGCAGGACGCCCCGGGGCAGCCCGAGGGCCCGCACCCGTGGCAGAGCCAGCTGCGGGCCGCCCGCACCCGCAACGAGCAGACCCAGATCGGCTACCCGGCCCCGGCCGAGCCGCAGCAGCGCTCCCGGCCGCAGGTGGCCCCGCCGCCGTACCGGGCCGCGCCCGGCGGCTACCAGGACGGCGGTCACCAAGGCGGCGGCTACCAGGACGCCGGATATCAGGACGCCGGCTACCAGGCGGACCCGTACCAGCCGCAGCCGCAGCACCGTCCGGGCCAGAACGGGCAGGGCGGCCAGAACGGCCAGACCAGCCAGGACGCCCGAGCCAGGGGCCGGTCCGGCGCGTACCCGCCGCAGTCCCCGCCGCCGCGGGCGCGGGAGCGGGCCGGGGGGCACATCCCGGAGCGCATCGCCGAGCCCGAGCCCGAGCGGGCACCGCGCTCCGCGCCGCCGCGCGAGCCGGAGCCCGAGCCGCGCCCGCGGCGCGAGCCGAGGCCCGCGCGCCGTCGGCGGATGCGCATCCCCGGTTCGGGCTGTCTGCGCACGCTGCTGATCCTGGCCGTCATCGTGGCCGTGATCTGGTACTTCACGCCGGTCCAGCACTGGATCCAGAACGTGGAGGGCTGGTGGCACCAGGTGAACCACTGGTTCCACAGCATCACCGGCGCGGCCGGCAGCGCCGCCAACAAGATCAAGAACGCCACCCCGACGCTGCCGTCGACGCCCTCTCTGCCGTCGGTCGGCAACTGACCTTTCCCGGCATCGGGATTGACGCTTTGTCGACTTACGGCACGAAGTAACCGCACCTGGTTCACCCAAGCGGCCCTACTCCGCGTACGTTGGTGGCTGACACACGGCCAGCCACCTCATCCGCGCACGGAGCAGCCTTGGCACGCAAGATCGGTAGCCGCTACACCGCGCACCAGGTGATCGGCCGCGGCTCGGCGGGGACAGTCTGGCTCGGCGAAGGCCCCGAGGGCCCGGTGGCCATCAAGCTGCTCCGCGAGGACCTGGCCATGGACCAGGTCCTGGTCGGCCGCTTCGTCCAGGAGCGCACCGCGCTGACCAGCCTGGACCACCCCCGGGTGGTCGGTGTGCACGACCTGGTCGTCGACGGCGACGACCTCGCGCTGGTGATGGAGCTGGTCCACGGCGCCGACCTGCGCTCCCGGCTGGACCGCGAGGGCCCGCTGACGCCGCAGGCCGCCGTCTCCATCGCCGCGGACGTCGCCGAGGGCCTCGCCGCCGCCCACGCCGCGGGCATCGTCCACCGGGACGTGAAGCCCGAGAACATCCTGCTCGACCAGGCCTCCTCGCCCGGCCCCGGCGGCGCGCCCCGGGCCAAGCTCTCCGACTTCGGCATCGCCCGGCTGGTGGACGCCCCCCGGCGGACCAGGGCCACCCGGATCATCGGCACCCCCGACTACCTCGCCCCCGAGGTCATCGAGGGGCTGGAGCCGCGCGCGGCCGTCGACATCTACGCCCTGGCCACCGTCCTGTACGAGCTGCTGGCCGGTTTCACGCCCTTCGGCGGCGGCCACACCGGCGCGGTGCTGCGCCGCCACGTCACCGAGGCCGTCGCGCCGCTCCCGGGCCTGCCCGAGGAGCTGTGGAAGGTGATAGCCCAGTGCCTGGCCAAGGCACCGGCCTCGCGGCTGCGCGCCGCCGAGCTGGCGACCCGGCTGCGCGAGCAGCTGCCCTCGCTGGCCGGGCTGCCCAGCCTGGACGTCGCGCACCCGGCGCTGCCGCCCGCCGTCCTGGACTACCGGGAGGACGAGGACGAGGAGGAGCAGCGGGTCCAGCCGCGCCGCCGCGGACCGGCCGTCCCGCTGGTGCCCGGCGCGCAGCCCGACTCCAGCCGGGACACCCACACCAGCCTGCGCCGCCCCAGCGCCGAGGAGCTGGCGTCCTTCGCGGCGGCCTCCCGCGCCGAGCGCGGGTCCTCGGAGCGGGCCGCCGAGCGCCCCGGCGGCGCCGCCCACCGGCACGGCGGCACGCGCCGGGCCGGCCCGGGGCCGGTGGTGCGCAGGCGCCGCCTGGTGGTCGGCGCGGTGCTGGCGGTGCTGGTCGCGGCCGGGGCGGTCGGGGCGTACGAGGCGCTGGACGGCAGCGGCGGCCGGGGCGCCGGCGGCGCCGGTGCCAGCGACAGCCCGGCCCCGGGCAGCTCCGGCGACTCGGCCGCCGACACCCCCGCCGCCCACCTCCCGCCGGTCGACCCGGGCAGGGCCGATCCCGGCGGGGGCGGCCTCGCGCAGGCCGGGCCCGGAGCCCCGGCCGGACGCACGGTCGCCGCCACGGTCACGGTCCGGGCGGCCCTGCCCGGCCGCGCCCGGGGCGGCGCGCCCACCCCGACGGCGTAGCCGGGCACCGGCCCGACGGCCGCCCGGCCCGGCCGGGCATGCCGTTGGCGCGGGGTCGCCCGGCCCGGCGCAGGGGCCCGACGGCCGTCGCCGCGCCCCTGCGCGGGCCTCGCGGGGGCCTCGCGGCTCAGTCCACCGGCCGGAACCATTAGGCTGGTGGCGTGGCAGCCATCGATCCTTCCGAAGAACTCAAGTCCCTCGAAACGACCATGTCGTCGATCGAGGCAGTGGTCGACCTCGACAAGATCCGGGCCGACATCGCGGTCTTCGAGGAGCAGGCCGCCGCCCCCGACCTCTGGGACGACGTGGACGCGGCCCAGCAGGTCACCAGCAAGCTCTCCTACCTGCAGGGCGAGCTGCGCAAGGTGCAGACCCTGCGCGGCCGGATCGAGGACCTCGCGGTCATGTTCGAGCTGGCCGAGGACGAGGGCGACGCCGAGGCCCGGGCCGAGGCCGAGACCGAGCTGGCGTCCGTCCAGAAGGCCGTGGCCGAGATGGAGGTCAGGACCCTCCTCTCCGGCGAGTACGACGTCCGCGAGGCGCTGGTCAACATCCGTGCCGAGGCGGGCGGCGTGGACGCCGCCGACTTCGCCGAGCGGCTGATGCGCATGTACCTGCGCTGGGCCGAGCGGCACGGCTACCCGACCGAGGTCTACGACACCTCGTACGCCGAGGAGGCCGGGATCAAGTCGGCGACCTTCGGCGTCAAGGTCCCCTACGCCTACGGCACGCTCTCGGTCGAGCAGGGCACCCACCGGCTGGTCCGGATCTCGCCCTTCGACAACCAGGGCCGCCGCCAGACGTCCTTCGCCGGCGTCGAGGTGCTGCCGGTGGTCGAGAAGGCCGACCACATCGACATCGACGAGACCGAGCTGCGGGTGGACGTGTACCGCTCCTCCGGCCCCGGCGGCCAGGGCGTCAACACCACCGACTCGGCGGTGCGGATCACCCACCTGCCGACCGGCATCGTGGTCTCCTGCCAGAACGAGCGCTCGCAGATCCAGAACCGCGCCAGCGCCATGAACGTCCTCCAGGCCAAGCTGCTGGAGCGCCGCCGCCAGGAGGAGAAGGCGGAGATGGACGCGCTCAAGGACGGCGGCAACTCCTGGGGCAACCAGATGCGCTCCTATGTCCTGCACCCGTACCAGCAGGTCAAGGACCTGCGCACGCAGTACGAGGTGGGCAACCCGCAGGCGGTGCTGGACGGCGAGCTGGACGGCTTCATCGAGGCCGGCATCCGCTGGCGCAAGCAGAACGAGAAGAACGCCTAGGCCCGTACCGGCCCGCACGGGACCGCAGCGCATATTTCCTGACGTCAACGGCGATCTGCCCGCGAAAGCGGACAGATCGCCGTTGACGTCAGGTGCCGCTTTTCACCATGCTGACCGCGCAGTGCCCGCGCCTGCGGGCACCCGTGTGGCGAGAGGGGCGGTAGTGCGAAACGGACACCGAAGAAAACCTGGGGGCCTACGCTCCCGGGCGGCGCGCATCGCCGGTGCGGCGCTGGTGCTGTCCGGAGCGGGCCTGACGGTGACGGGGGTGGCCGAGGCGGTCTCCGTGCCCGGGGTCGCGCCCAACCAGGCGGTCATCGGCACCGACGGCAGCGGCTCGGACGCCACCGGCCCGGGCGTCACCGGCGCCGACACCGGGACCGGCGCGGCCACCGACCCCGGCACCGCTCCGGCGGACCCGACCGACCCGACCGGGGCGTCCACCGACCCGGCGGGCGACACGCCCACGGGCGCGCCCACCGACACCGGCGCGCCGACGGCGGCGCCGACCACCGCCCCCACCGCTCCGACCGCCCCCACCGGCACGGCCACCGGCGGCGGCTCGCTCCCGGCGAGCCCCTCGGCCCCGGCTTCGGCCTCGATCCCGGCCCCGACGCCCTCCGGGTCGGCCGCCGCCTCCTCAGCGCCCGCAGGCGGCGCGCAGGGCGGAATGAGCGCCCCTCCGGTCCGGCAGACCCTCGCCGAGACCGGGACGGACCGGAGCGTCCCGCTGCTGCTGGGCGGCAGCGCGACCCTGATCGCCGGCGGCCTGGTGTTCCGCTTCGGCCCCCGCCGGGCCGCCCGCACCCGCGGCTGACGCCGGCCCCCGAACCCGGCGCGGCCCCGAACCCGGCGCGGTCCTCGAACCCGCGGTTCTTCCGGAACTCAGCGCGCCGCAGAGACACCGCAGACGTACCGCAGGCGCGGCCCCCGGGCATCCCGGGGGCCGCGCCTGTCGAATGTCGGTCGGATCAGCGGCTACGCGAAGGCGTGCCGGGCTATCAGCGCGCACGCGACCAGGGCCGCGATCAGCGCGATCAGGGCCATGGGGGAGAGCGAGCCGAAGAGTCGCTGCTGCTCCTGCTCCTCCAGCTGCCGCCGACTCGCTCGGCAGGTGGGGCACCGCCCCTCGCTCACCGGTCCCGCACAGTTGGCGCACACCAGACGGTCGAACGTCACAACGATCTCCTCCTCCGACCTGCCCAACGAGACACCATGCCGGGTGGGTTCCCTCCACTGTGCCACGTCGAACACAATCCGGCCGGGTTCCGCTTCAGCAGATGATCGCACTGCGTCACCATCCCGGTGAATCCATGGCGAAACCCCGTTTCTTTGGTGCGTTTTATGCCTATATGTCCGTGAACTCCCGCACTATTCGCGGCCTGAACCTGCACGCCGGTGTCCGCGTCGCGTAAGGTCGGCCAACCGGGGGAGCTCTGCGTCGTCCTGCGGTGCGGCTCCGCCGTCTGCCCCGTCCCTGCCCGCGAAGAGGGTGTGAAGGTCCCGCAACACGGGAACTGCACCGCCGCCCTCCACCTAGACTGGCCGACCGTGATGCAGCCGTGATCCGATTCGACAACGTCTCCAAGACGTATCCCAAGCAGAACCGTCCCGCGCTGGACAACGTCTCGCTAGAGATCGAGAAGGGCGAGTTCGTCTTCCTGGTCGGCTCCTCAGGTTCCGGCAAGTCGACGTTCCTGCGGCTGATCCTGCGCGAGGAGCGGCCCAGCACCGGCGACGTGCACGTGCTCGGCAAGGACCTGGCCAAGCTGTCCAACTGGAAGGTCCCGCAGATGCGGCGCCAACTGGGCACGGTCTTCCAGGACTTCCGCCTGCTGCCGAACAAGACCGTCGGCCAGAACGTCGCGTTCGCGCTGGAGGTCATCGGCAAGCCGCGCTCGGTCATCGGCAAGGTCGTGCCCGAGGTGCTGGAGCTGGTCGGCCTGGCCGGCAAGCAGGACCGCATGCCCGGTGAGCTGTCCGGCGGTGAGCAGCAGCGCGTGGCCATCGCCCGCGCCTTCGTGAACCGCCCGATGCTGCTGATCGCGGACGAGCCGACCGGAAACCTGGACCCGCAGAATTCCGTCGGCATCATGAAGCTGCTGGACCGGATCAACCGGACCGGCACCACCGTGCTGATGGCCACGCACGACCAGGCCATCGTCGACCAGATGCGCAAGCGCGTCATCGAACTGGACCAGGGCCACCTGGTCCGCGACCAGTCCCGCGGCGTGTACGGGTACCAGCACTGACCTGCCGCCCGACCGCACCTCGGCACATCGGCGTCCGCACCACGGCGGCGCCCCGACCAGCTAGGAAGTCATGCGAGCACAGTTCGTCATGTCGGAGATCGGTGTAGGTCTCCGGCGCAATCTGACGATGACCATCGCGGTCATCGTGAGCGTGGCGCTCTCGCTGGCGCTGGCGGGGGCGGCCATCCTGCTGAACGCCCAGGTCGGCAACATGCGCGGCTACTGGGACAGCCGGGTGGAGGTCTCGGTCTTCTTCTGCAACCACACCGACGCGGGCAACGTGAAGATGTACCCGGGCTGCGTCTCCGGCCAGGCGACGGCCGCGCAGATCTCCGCGGTGCGCTCGCAGCTGCAGTCCAGCGGCCTGGTCCAGACGATCTACACCGAGACCCAGCAGCAGGCGTTCGACAACTACAAGCAGGAGTCGCCGAACAACCCGCTGCTGGCCGGGCTCACCCCGGACCAGATGGAGTACTCGCTCCGGGTGAAGCTGTACGACCCGCAGAAGTACGACCAGATCACCAGCATGGTCGCCGGGCAGCCCGGGGTCAGCCTGGTCCAGGACCAGAGCGAAGTGCTGAAGCCGCTGTTCAACCTGCTCAACGGGGCCCAGGTGGTGGCCTGGACGATCATGGCGATCATGCTGGCGGTGACCATGCTGCTGGTCGTCAACACCGTCCGGGTGTCGGCCTTCAGCCGCAAGCGCGAGACCGGGATCATGCGGCTGGTCGGCGCGTCCAACTTCTACGTGCAGATGCCGTTCATCGCCGAGGCGGCCTTCGCCGCCGTGGTCGGCGCGGCGCTGGCCTCCGGGATGCTGGCGGTCGGCAAGTACCTGCTGGTGGACCAGTTCCTGAGCAAGCAGATCGCCCTGATCAACTTCATCGGCTGGGGCCCGGTCTTCAAGGTGATGCCGCTGATCCTGGTGATCGGTGTGGGCATGTCCTCGATCGCCGCCTTCCTCACCCTGCGCAAGTACCTGCGGGTCTGACCGCTCCCGGACGCCGGTCGGCCCGGCCCCCGCCGGACAACTCCGGTGCCGACCGGCGCCCCCGGGTGCGACAATGACCCGCATCATGGCCAAGGTAAAAGAACCCGGACGCAAGATCATCGCGCAGAACAAGAAAGCGCGGCACGACTACAACATCCTGGACGAGATCGAGTGCGGCCTGGTGCTCACCGGCACCGAGGTGAAATCGCTGCGGGCCGGCCGGGCCTCCCTGGTGGACGGCTTCGCGGAGATCACCGGCGGCGAGGCGTGGCTGCACAACGTGCACATCATGGAGTACGCCCAGGGCACCTGGACCAACCACGCCGCCCGGCGCAAGCGCAAGCTGCTCATGCACAAGGAGGAGATCCGCAAGCTGGACTCCAGACTGCGCGAATCCGGATTCACCCTGGTGCCGCTCTCGCTGTACTTCAAGGACGGCCGGGCCAAGCTGATGCTCGCCCTGGCCCAGGGCAAGAAGCTGCACGACAAGCGGCAGACGCTGCGCGAGAAGCAGGACCGCCGCGAGACCGACCGCGCCCTGGCGGCGGTGCGCCGCCGCTCCCAGGGGTAATGAACTGGACCCCCGCGTCGGCGTGGCCGTAGGATGAAGGTGCTCCACCGGTCCCCCCAGGTCCGCGCGGAGCTGCGGTGGCTGGAACAGACCCGCATTGACAAAAGAACAGCACCCCATGGGGGTGATCGGTTTCGACTGGGGATGTCGATCCAGGGGAAGCGAGCCGAGGAACGCGGCAATGATCTCGTAAACCACGGGCCGCAAACTATAATCGCCAACTCCAAGCGCGATTCCTTCGCCCTCGCCGCCTGAGCGAGTAACCGAAGGTGTCAGACCGGGCGCGTTCCCGTCCCGGACCCTGGCATAATCTAGGGAACTCCACCGTCGTATCCGGTCACGGGGTGCGGCGGAAAATCAAACAGTGACTGGGCCTGTCGGCGGCTTGTCCGCGTGACTGCCGGGGCCGAGAAAAGCACAGCGGACTGCGCTCGGAGAAGCCCTGGTTCCGCACCACAGGACGCGGGTTCGATTCCCGCCACCTCCACCACACCCCATGGCAGCAACGCCTCCGCCCAGCCGTTCCCGGCCGGTCGGGGGCGTTGCTGCGTTCCGGGCCGGGCCGGGCCGTAGCGTACGGGCATGGAGAAGCTGAGCGCCCGCGCACTGAACCGCGCCCTGCTCGCCCGGCAGCGGCTGCTGGCGCGGGAGCCGCATGGGGTGCTGGAGACCGTCGAGCACCTGGTGGGCCTGCAGTCGCAGGTGCCCGCCGCGCCCTACACCGGCCTGTGGACGCGGCTGAGCGGCTTCGACCCGGAGGAGCTGTCCCGGCTGATGACCGGACGGGCCGCGGTGCGGATCTCCACCCTGCGCGGCACCATCCACCTGCACAGCGCCGCCGACGCGCTGGCGCTGCGCCCGCTGTGCCAGCCGGTGAACGACCGGGGGCCGTACGGCCGGGCGGTCTACCGCCGGGCGCTGGCCGGAGTGGAGCCGGAGCGGCTGGCCGCCGTCGCCCGGGAGCTGCTCGCGGACCGGCCGCTGACCAACGCGCAGCTCGGCGCGGCGCTGCTGGAGAGCTTCCCCGGCCGCGACCCGTCCACCCTGGCCTGGGCGGTGCGCGACGGGCTGCCACTGGTGCAGGTGCCGCCGCGCGGGCTGTGGGGCCGCAGCGGGCAGGCGGCCTCCACCACCGCCGAGCACTGGCTCGGCCGCCCGCTGGAGCCCGACCCCTCGCCGGACGCGCTGGTCCTGCGCTACCTGGCCGCGTTCGGCCCGGCGGGCGTCCGCGACGCGCAGGCGTGGTGCGGGCTGACCCGGCTGGCCGAGGTGTTCCAGCGGCTCCGCCCGGGGCTGCGGGTCTTCGCCGACGCCGCCACCGGCCGCGAGCTGTTCGACCTGCCCGATGCGCCGCGCCCGGACCAGGACACCCCCGCGCCGGTCCGGCTGCTGCCGGTCTACGACAACGCCGTGCTCGGCCACGAGGACCGCGCCCGCATCGTCGCCGCCGCGGATCTGCCGCTGCTCGCCCAGGGCAACGGCTACCGGCCCGCGTTCCTGGTCGACGGCCGGATCCGGGGCACCTGGGCGCTGCAGACCGGGCGCGGCGCGGCGACGCTGACCCTGCGCCCGTTCGCGCCGCTCGCCGACGCCGACCTGTCCGCGCTGCACGCCGAGGCGCAGGCCCTGCTGCGGTTCCACACCGCGTCCGACGCCCCGGGGACGGCGCCGGACGCGGCCGGGCGGGTGGTGCTCGAGGACGCCCCCGCAGGTCGCTGAGGCTCCGCTGCCCCCTCCGGGCGGGCGATGGCGTAGGGTTGCCCGTCCCCCTTTGCGCCATGGGGACGCAATGCAGACCACGTACGACAGGGGGCCCATGTCCGCGCCCAGCAGGACCGGCGGTACCAGCAGATCCGGCGACACACCGGCGACCGGCGACACACCGGCGACCGCGGAGGCACCGGCGGCGTCGCGCACGCCCGCCGACGCGCACGCGCACGCCGAGACGCTGCGCGACCGCGAGATCGCCGTGGAGCAGCTCCACCTCGACCAGGTGTACCACCGCCTGGAGGAGAAGCTCGCCGAGGCCGAGTTCATCCTCGACGACGCCAGCCGCAAGTTCCAGGTCGGCACGCCCGGCGCGCTGGCCGAGCGCGACGCGCAGGTGTTCCAGGCCGGAGCCCATCTGAACCGGCTGAACAGCGAGTTCGAGGACTTCCTGTTCGGCCGGATCGACCTGCAGCAGCCCGACCGCCCGGAGGAGGACGGCTTCCCCTCGCAGACGCCGCTGGACCCGGCCGACCCGGTCGTCGCCGAGTCGCTGCACATCGGCCGGATCGGGGTGCTGGACGCCGAGTACGGGCCGCTGGTCATCGACTGGCGCGCGCCCGCCGCCGCGCCGTTCTACCGGGCCACCCCGCTGCAGCCGGGCCGGGTGCTGCGCCGCCGGGTGATCCGCTCGCGCGGCCGACGGGTGCTCGGCGTCGAGGACGACCTGCTGCGCCCCGAGCTGGAGCCGCTGCTGGACGGCCAGCCGCTGGCGGTCATCGGCGACGGCGCGCTGATGGCGACCCTGGGCCGGGCCCGCAGCCACACCATGCGCGACATCGTCTCCAGCATCCAGCAGGAGCAGGACATCGTGATCCGGGCCGCCGCGGCCGGGGCGACCCTGGTCACCGGCGGCCCCGGGACCGGCAAGACCGCCGTGGCGCTGCACCGGGCGGCGTTCCTGCTCTACCAGGACCGGCGCCGGTACGCGGGCGGCATCCTGGTGGTCAGCCCGACGCCGCTGCTGGTCTCGTACACCGAGGGCGTGCTGCCCGCGCTGGGCGAGGAGGGCCAGGTGGCCATCCGCGCCGTGGGCAGCCTGGTCGACGGCATCGAGGCCGACGCCTACGACAGCCCGGAGGCGGCCCGGGTCAAGGGCTCCTCGCGGATGGTGGCGCTGATGCGCCGCGCCGCCCGGGCCGCCCTGGACGTCGACGACACCCCCGCCGAGCTGCGGGTGGTCGCGCTCGGGGAGGTCCTGCGGCTGGACGCCAACGCGCTGCGCGGCCTGCGCCGCACCGTGCTGGGCACCGGCGGCACCCCCGTCAACCTGCTGCGCCCGCGCGCCCGCAGGCTGCTGCTGGACGCCCTGTGGTCGCTGCTGCTGCGCACCCGGCCGCGCAGCGGCGAGCGGGTCGACCGCGAGCAGCAGCAGCGCGAGCGGGAGGCGTTCGACGAGCACGTCAGCGACGACGACGCGTTCCTGGCCTTCCTGGACGCCTGGTGGCCCGCGCTGACGCCGCGCCGGGTGCTGGCGACCCTGCGCGACCAGCGCCGGATCGGCCGGCTGGTGCGCGGCGAGCTGAGCCAGCAGGAGTCCCGGCTGATCGCCGGCTCCTGGCGGCACCTGGACGACGAGGGCCGGGGCAGCGTCACCGCGCACGATGTGGCGCTGCTGGACGAGCTGGGGCTGCTGCTGGGCGAGGCCGCACGGCCGCGCGCCCGGGAGGTGAACCCGGTGGACCTGCTGACCGGCCTGGAGGAGGTCACCACCTTCGCCGAGCGCACCCGCCGCTCCTGGGACCAGCGCCGCGAGCCGGTGGAGCGCACCGAGTACGCGCACGTCATCGTGGACGAGGCGCAGGACCTCACGCCGATGCAGTGGCGGATGATCGGCCGCCGCGCCCGCCAGGCCACCTGGACGATCGTCGGCGACCCGGCGCAGAGCTCCTGGATCGATCCGGCCGAGGCGCAGGCCGCGATGGACGAGACCCTGGGCGGCAAGCAGCGCCGCCGCTACACGCTCACCACCAACTACCGGAACCCGGCCGAGATCGCCGAGGTGGCGGCGCGCATCCTGGCGCAGGCCGCGCCGGGCACGGAGGCGCCGAACGCGGTGCGCTCCACCGGCGTCCACCCGCGGTTCGTCTCGGTGGCGCAGGAGGAGCGGGTGGGGGCGGCGGCCCGGGCCGAGGTCGAACGGCTGCTGGCGGAGGTGGACGGCACGGTCGGCATCGTCGTCCCGATGGACCGCCGGGAGGAGGCCGCGGGCTGGATCGCCGGGCTGGGGACGCGGGCGGTGGCGCTGGGCAGCCTGGAGGCCAAGGGCCTGGAGTACGACGCCACCGTGGTCGCCGACCCGTCCGGCATCGCCGGGGAGTCCGACGCGGGGCTGCGGGTGCTGTACGTGGCGCTGACCCGGGCGACCCAGCGGCTGACCGTGCTGTCCGGGCCGCTGGACCTGCCGGACGCGGACGGGGTGCCCGCCCTGCTGCAGTGACGTTGCGCCTGCCGTTCCTGCCGTGACGTCGCGCCTGCCGTGACGCCGCGGCAGGAACGACGAAGGCTCCCCACCGGTGGGGTGGGGAGCCTTCGCTGACGGTCAGTGCGACACCGACCCGCCATGCTCGCCTCGCGGCAAGTGGTCGCTCGAAGCGACTAAGGTTGGGCCCGGGGGCTTGGATCGAGCCGGTGTCGCACACCCAGACTAACAAAGCCTCCCGGGAACGCATTCCCTTCGCCGGAGAAACTTCCGCACCGTGATCACGACCGGTGCCCGCGCGCCGCCCCCGGGGCCCCCGTTCGGCCGCTGTTTCCCCCGTGGCCACGGGGATTTCGGCCGATCCCGGGCTGTCCGCGCAGTGGAACAATATTTCCACTTACCCGCTGGTAGGTGGGATCATCGAAGCGAAATCTGCGACCGAGCACAGCGAACAGCGCCCATGGAAGAAGGAACGATGGCAACGGTGCCAAGCGTGTCGAACTCGATCACGGTTCGTATGGAGGTCCCGGCCCGTGGCAACGCGGTGAGCCAGATCACCACCCTGGTGGAGTCCTCCGGCGGGTCCGTCACCGGCCTCGACGTCACCGCTTCCGGCCTCGAGGCGCTGCGCATCGACGTCACCATCGCCGCCGCCTCCGTGGCCCACGCCGAGGAGATCGTCGACAAGCTGCGCACCATCGACGGCGTCGAGATCGGCAAGGTTTCCGACCGCACCTTCCTGCTGCACCTCGGCGGCAAGATCGAGATGTCGTCCAAGCTGCCGATCCGCAACCGCGACGACCTCAGCATGATCTACACCCCCGGGGTCGCCCGGGTGTGCATGGCCATCGCCGAGAACCCGGAGGACGCCCGCCGGCTCACCATCAAGCGCAACAGCGTCGCCGTGGTGACCGACGGCTCGGCCGTGCTCGGCCTCGGCAACATCGGCCCGATGGCCGCGCTGCCGGTGATGGAGGGCAAGGCCGCGCTGTTCAAGCGCTTCGCCGGGATCGACGCCTGGCCGATCTGCCTGGACACCCAGGACAGCGACGAGATCGTCGCCATCGTCAAGGCCATCGCGCCGGGCTTCGCCGGGATCAACCTGGAGGACATCTCCGCGCCGCGCTGCTTCGAGATCGAGGCCCGGCTGCGCGAGGCCCTGGACATCCCGGTCTTCCACGACGACCAGCACGGCACCGCCATCGTCGTCCTGGCCGCGCTCACCAACGCGCTGCAGGTGGTCGGCAAGGAGATCGGCGACGTACGGGTGGTCATGTCCGGCGCCGGGGCGGCCGGCACGGCCATCCTGCGGCTGCTGCTGGACGCCGGGGTGCGCCACGCCACCGTCGCCGACGTGCAGGGCGTCGTCCACCTCGGCCGGGAGGACCTGGACGACTCGCTGCGCTGGATCGCCGAGAACACCAACCGCAGCAACCGCACCGGCACGCTGAAGGAGGCCGTGCGCGGCGCCGACGTCTTCATCGGCGTCTCCGCGCCCAACGTGCTGGACGGCGAGGACATCGCCGCCATGGCCTCGGACGCCATCGTCTTCGCGCTGGCCAACCCCGACCCGGAGGTGGACCCGGCGGTGGCCCGGCAGACCGCCGCCGTCGTCGCCACCGGGCGCAGCGACTTCCCCAACCAGATCAACAATGTACTGGTGTTCCCGGGCGTCTTCCGCGGCCTGCTGGACGCGCAGAGCCGCACCGTCAACAGCGAGATGATGATCGCCGCCGCCCGGGCGCTGGCCGCGACCGTCGCCCCCGAGCAGCTCAACGCCAACTACATCATCCCCAGCGTGTTCCACCCGGACGTCTCCAAGACCGTGGCCGCCGCCGTCCGCGAGGCCGCCCAGGCGGCGGGTGAGGCGCAGGCCGCACCGGTGTCGGCGGGCGAGCCGGGCGGCGCCCCGGTGGTCCACGTCTGACCCGCACGTCCGACCCGCCGGACGGCCCCGGCCCCGGGGCGTCCCAGGGCGTCCCAGGCCGTCCCAGGGCCGTTCGGGGGGCGTGCAGGGCCGTCCCAGGGCCGTTGCCGGGCCGTTCGGGGCCGTCCCAGGGGTTTCCCAGGGAACTCCCAGGGACGTCCCGCCATGTCCATGGAACGTCCCCGTTTGGGCGGTTCTCGTCCCAGGGCGTACGGTGTCCCTGGACCAGCGTGCCGTGCCCGCGTGCGGGGCGGCCGCCGCGGTCTCCGCCGAGAGTCGCAGCGGCCCACCCCAGCCGGGGGTCGGGCCGGTACGGACACGGTGTCACGGTGCTCGGCATGTGGCGCTGTTCGTGTGACTCTCACGGGTGCCGGATTCGCTTTCCCGGCGGTAGTGGGGGCAGGATTCGTGCCAAGGCAAGAGATTTGCGCAGCCTGGGGCATCGAACGAGATCCCCCATCGTCTGTCGGGAGTCACCCGAGTGGGTGGCTCGGCAGCCGAGGCGGCGGTCCTTTGGGGCAGCCGAGGATCGCAACGCGACAGACCACATGGAGTACATATGAACCGCAGTGAGCTGGTGGCCGCTCTGTCCGAGCGCGCCGAGGTGACCCGCAAGGACGCCGACGCCGTTCTGGCCGCGCTCGCCGAGGTCGTCGGCGACGTCGTCGCCAAGGGCGACGAGAAGGTCACCATTCCCGGCTTCCTGACCTTCGAGCGCACCCACCGCGCCGCGCGCACCGCGCGCAACCCGCAGACCGGCGACCCGATCCAGATCGCGGCCGGCTACAGCGTGAAGGTCTCCGCGGGCTCCAAGCTCAAGGAAGCCGCCAAGGGCAAGTAGGCCTCTCGGCAGCACCCACCGCGCCGGGTCCGTCCTCCCACCGGAGGAGGGGCCCGGCGCGGTGCCGTTCCGGCCGCCTGCGGGCCGCCCGCGAACGCCGACGGCCGCGGATCACCGATCCGCGGCCGTTCGCAGCGCCAGGGGCCCGGCACGGCCCCCGGGGGTCACTCCTGCCCGGGCAGCGCCACGTGCGCGCCGAGCGCCCGCAGCTTCTCCATGAAGTTCTCGTAGCCCCGGTTGATCAGGTCGATGCCGTGGACGCTGGAGGTGCCCTGCGCGGCCAGCGCCGCGATCAGGTAGGAGAAGCCGCCGCGCAGGTCGGGGATGACCAGCTCGCCGCCGAGCAGCTTGGACGGCCCGGAGACGACCGCCGAGTGCAGGAAGTTGCGCTGCCCGAACCGGCAGGGCGTGCTGCCCAGGCACTCGCGGTAGAGCTGGATGTGAGCGCCCATCTGGTTGAGCGCGGAGGTGAAGCCCAGCCGCGACTCGTACACGGTCTCGTGCACGATGGACAGGCCGGTGGCCTGGGTCAGCGCCACCACCAGCGGCTGCTGCCAGTCGGTCTGGAAGCCGGGGTGGACGTCGGTCTCCAGTGCGATGGCGTTCAGCTCGCCGCCGGGGTGCCAGAAGCGGATGCCCTCGTCGTCCACCTCGAACGCCCCGCCGACCTTCCGGAAGGTGTTGAGGAAGGTCATCATCTCCAGCTGGCGCGCGCCGTGGACGTAGATGTTGCCGCCGGTGGCCAGCGCCGCGCAGGCCCAGGAGGCGGACTCCAGCCGGTCCGGCAGCGCCCGGTGGTTGTAGCCGGTGAGCCGGTCCACGCCGGTGACCAGGATGGTCCGGTCGGTCCCCATGGAGATGATCGCGCCCATCTTCTGCAGCACGCAGATCAGGTCGACGATCTCCGGCTCGATGGCCGCGTTGCGCAGCTCGGTGACGCCCTCGGCGAGGACGGCGGTCAGCAGCACCTGCTCGGTGGCGCCGACCGAGGGGTAGGGCAGCTCGATCTTGCAGCCGCGCAGCCGCTGCGGGGCCGTCAGAACCGTTCCCTGCGGGTGCTTCTCGATGACCGCGCCGAACTGCCGCAGCACGTCGAAGTGGAAGTCGACGGGGCGTCCGCCGATGTCGCAGCCGCCCAGGCCGGGGATGAAGGCGTGGCCGAGGCGGTGCAGCAGCGGCCCGCAGAACAGGATCGGGATGCGCGAGCTGCCCGCGTGCGCGTCGATGTCGGCGACGTTGGCGCTCTCCACGTGCGAGGGGTCCAGCACCAGCTCCCCGGGCTCGTCGCCGGGCAGGACGGTGACCCCGTGCAGCTGGAGCAGGCCGCGGACGACCTTGACGTCACGGATGTCCGGGACGTTGCGGAGCCGGCTCGGCTCCTGCCCGAGCAGGGCGGCCACCATGGCCTTGGGCACGAGGTTCTTCGCGCCGCGGACACGGATCTCGCCTTCCAGCGGGTTGCCGCCGTGGACAAGCAGGACGTCGTCGGTCATGGTCTCGATCCTGGGGAGGGATAAGGGGGGCGCTGCGGGTGGGTGTTCGGCGCGCGAGGGTTCCAACACCTCAGGAGTCCAACACCTGAGAAGATGGTAGTGCGCACGGCGACGGTTCCCGGGCGGTGCGGGTGTTTGCCGGGGCTGCCGGGGTGGGCAGGAGGAGCGGGGGGCTGCCTGTGTGGTGAAGCTCTCATCGGACTGGGCCTTGCCGGAACAACTTTCGCACGGCTGTCCGCGTACGGCCCGATCTGGCACTCCGGCGGGGTGGCTGCGTGTCGCGCCGCAGCCGGGGCGGCCCGTTGCGCCGACCGCCGTGTCGGCCGCCGTTCCGTTGCCCGCCCGCGGGAAAGTGCGGGATCATTTCTGCCATGACCGAGGCCGTCTCGCTGGCGGGCAGGCTGCTCGTGGCAACGCCCGCGCTGACCGATCCCAACTTCGACCGTGCGGTGGTGCTGCTGCTCGACCATGACGCCGAGGGCACCCTGGGCGTGGTCCTGAACCGCCCCACCGGCGTGGAGGTCGGCTCGGTGCTGGAGAGCTGGGGCGGGCTGGCCGGGGAGCCCGCCGTGGTGTTCCAGGGCGGCCCGGTGGCGCTGGACTCCGCGCTGGGCCTGGCGGTGGTGCCGGGGGAGTGGCCGGCCGGGGAGTTCCTCGGCTGGCGGCGGGTGCACGGGGCGATCGGCCTGGTGGACCTGGAGTCCCCGCCGGAGCTGCTGGCCCCCGAGCTGGGTTCGCTGCGGATCTTCGCCGGCTACGCCGGATGGGCCCCCGGGCAGCTGGAGGACGAGCTGCTGGAGGGCGTCTGGTACCTGGTCGAGTCCGAGCCGGGGGACGTCTCCTCGCCCGACCCGGAGCGGCTGTGGCGGGCGGTGCTGCGGCGGCAGCGCGGCGAGCTGGCGCTGGTGGCCACCTATCCGGACGACCCCTCGCTGAACTGATTCCTGCGCGGCGCGGCACGAGTTCTAGACTGGTGTGCCATGAGCACCCTTGAGCCCCAGCACCAGCCCGAGCGCGGCGGCAGCACCGGCACCCTGGTGGAGCCGGTCCCCCAGGTATCCCACGGCGACGGCGATCACGAGCGGTTCGCGCACTACGTGAAGCGCGACAAGATCATGGACAGCGCGCTGTCCGGCTCGCCGGTCGTGGCGCTGTGCGGCAAGGTCTGGGTGCCCGGGCGCGACCCGAAGAAGTACCCGGTCTGCCCCATGTGCAAGGAGATCTTCGAGGGCCTCGACGGCGGCGGGGACAAGGACAAGGCCGGCAAGGGCGGCAAGGACAGCTGACCCGCGCCCGGGGCGGCTGCCCCCGGGATGCGTCCGGCCCCTGGATAGGTCTGGACCATTGGCGGCGCAGCGGGGCAGGATGGCTTCTCATGGACCTCATACCTGCCCCGCTGTCCCTGGAGAGCCCCGCCCGGCCCGGCGTCTTCCGCCTGGACGCGGCCACCACCCTGGACGGCGGCCCGGGGACCGAGGGGGTCAGGCGCCGGCTGCGCGCCGAGCTGGGGGCGGCGACCGGCTACGAGCTGCTGCCCGCGACCGGCGGCGGCGCGGCCACCGCCGTCGAGCTGGAGCTGGCGGACGGCCTGGAGCCGGAGGGCTACCGGCTGGAGGTGACCGCCGACCGGGTGCGGATCACCGGCGGGGCCGCCGCCGGGCTGTTCTGGGGCGCGCAGACGCTGCGTCAACTGCTCGGCCCCGAGGCCCACCGGCGCGCCCCGCTCAGGTGCGACGGCTGGACCGTCCCCTGCCTCACCGTCGCCGACCGGCCCCGCTTCGGCTGGCGCGGCGTGCTGCTAGACGTCGCCCGGCACTTCCTGCCCAAGGCCGACGTGCTGCGCTACCTCGACCTGCTGGCCGCGCACAAGCTCAACGTGCTGCACCTGCACCTCACCGACGACCAGGGCTGGCGGATCGAGGTGCGGCGCTACCCCCGGCTGACCGGGGCCGGGGCCTGGCGCGAGCGGTCCATGGTCGGCTACCGCGGCGGCGTCCCCGACGGCCTGCTGCCCGAGGGCGTCGCCGGAACCCCCCGGGACGGCCGCCGACGCGACGACCGGCCGCACGGCGGCTTCTACACCCAGGACGACCTGCGCGAGATCGTCGCCTACGCCGCCGAGCGGCAGATCACCGTCGTCCCCGAGATCGACGTCCCGGGCCACGCCCAGGCCGCCATCGCCGCCTACCCGGAGCTGGGCAACCACGACGTGGTGGACACCGCCGCGCTGGCCACCTGGACCGACTGGGGCATCAACCACAACGTGCTCAACGTCGAGGACGGCACGCTGCGCTTCTACGAGCACGTGCTGGAGGAGGTCCTGGAGATCTTCCCCTCGACCTTCATCCACCTCGGCGGTGACGAGTGCCCCAAGGAGCAGTGGAAGGCCAGCGCCTCCGCCCAGGCCCGGATCGAGGAGTTGGGGCTGGCCAACGAGGACGAGCTGCAGAGCTGGTTCATCCGGCACTTCGACGCCTGGCTGGCCGCCCGCGGACGCCGGCTGATCGGCTGGGACGAGATCCTCGACGGCGGCCTGGCCCCCGGCGCGGCCGTCTCCTCCTGGCGCGGCTACCGGGCCGGGATCACCGCCGCCCGGGCCGGCCACGACGTGGTCATGTGCCCGGAGCAGCAGGTCTACCTGGACCACCGGCAGGCCCCGGGCGAGGACGAGCCGGTCCCGGTCGGCTGGGTGCGCTCGCTGGAGGACGTCTACCGGTTCGAGCCGCTGCCGCCGGAGCTGCGCACCGACCCGGACGCCGCCGCGCATGTGATCGGCACTCAGGCCAACCTGTGGACGGAGTTCATGGACGACGCCCGCGACGTGGACTACCACGCCTTCCCCCGGCTGGCGGCCTTCGCCGAGGTGGCCTGGTCGCAGCTGCCGCAGCAGTCCGCCGAGCGGGACTACGCCGGATTCGAGGCCCGGCTGCGCGGCCACCTGGCCCGGCTGGACGCGCTCGGCGTCGAGTACCGCCCGCAGTCCGGGCCGCACCCGTGGCAGCGCCGCCCGGGGGTGCCGGGTCGTCCGATCGAGGGGCTGCCGCCGCTGGTCTGACCCGGCCCGGGAGCCGCGGCGGCGCCGCCGCACAGAGCCGGACCGGTCGCCCGCCAATTCGGGCAAAAGCCACGAAAACCGGGTCAACTCACTGGCGGGGGAGGGGATCACGGCCGCGCCCAGGTGTGTCAGAGTTGCCCCACCGCAACTCGCGGGGTGCGCGTACGGCGCGTTTCCACGTACGGTACGGGCGAGAAGCGGCAGCGGTGTGTGCAATCCGAGCTCGGTGGGACACAGGTGAACCAAACGATCATGCTCCCGTCCTCGCTGGACGAGGCCGTCGCGGCACTGGCGGCCTCGCCCGCCGCCGTGCCCGTGGCCGGCGGGACCGACCTCATGGGCGCCGTCAACGCGGGTCTGCTGCGCCCGATGGCACTGATCGGGCTGGGACGCATCAACGAGCTGCGCGGCTGGCAGTACCAGGACGGCTCGGCGCAGCTCGGCGCCGGACTCACCCACGCCCGCATGGGCCGCCCCGACTTCGCCGCGCTGATGCCCGCCCTGGCCGCCGCCGCCCGCACCGCCGGCCCGCCGCAGGTCCGCAACGCCGGGACGCTGGGCGGCAACATCGTCACCGCCGACCCGGCCGGGGATACCCTGCCGGTGCTGGCGGCGCTGGAGGCGTCGGTCACCCTGGTCGGCCCGGAGGGCGCCCGCGAGGTCCCGGTCAGCCACCTGCTCACCGGCCTCGACCCGCTGCGCGGCGGCGAACTCCTCGGCTACGTGCGGATTCCGCTGCTGCACGCCCCGCAGGTGTTCCTCAAGGCCACCAACCGGACCGGGCCCGCCCGGGCCTCCGCCTCGGTCGCGCTGGTGCTGGACCCGGCCCGGCGCGCGGTGCGCTGCGCGGTCGGCGCGGTCGCCCCGGTGCCGCTGCGGCCGCTGGAGGCCGAGCAGTGGGTCTCCGGCTGCATCGACTGGGACGGCGACCGGGCCATAGACCCCGCTGCCGCGGCGGCCTTCGGCGAGTACGTCGCCTCGGCCTGCGTCCCGGAGCCGCCCGGCGGCCCGGACGGGGGGGCGGCCGTCACGGTCGCCCGGCTGCGTCGTACCGTGGCTGTACTGGCCCGCCGCGCACTCGGGAGGGCGCTCGCGTGACTGACTTTCTGGCAACTTCGGCGATGACCGCGCCCGCCTCCGGCAACGGCGGTTTTGGTACGGACGAGTCGCCCCGGGCCTCGTACACGCTGCGGGTCAACGGGGTGGAGCGGCCGGTCGCGGACGCCTGGATCGGCGAGAGCCTGCTGTACGTGCTGCGCGAGCGGCTCGGCCTGGCGGGCGCCAAGGGCGGCTGCGACCAGGGCGAGTGCGGCGCCTGCTCGGTGCAGCTGGACGGCCAGCTGACGGCGGCCTGCCTGATCCCCGCGGCGCTGGCGGCGGACAGCGAGATCCGCACCGTCGAGGGGCTCGCCGACGACGGCACCGCCTCGGACGTGCAGCGGGCGCTGGCCGGGAGCGGCGCGGTGCAGTGCGGCTACTGCGTGCCCGGCCTGGCGATGGCCGTGCACGACCTGCTGGAGCGCAACCACCAGCCGACCGAGCTGGAGTCCCGCGAGGCGCTGTGCGGCAACCTGTGCCGCTGCACCGGATACCGGGGCGCGCTGGCGGCCGTGCAGGCGGTGGCGCAGAGCCGGGCGGAGCAGGCGGAGGCCGACGCCGAGCCGGACGAGAGCACCGCTCCGGTCGCGGAGCAGCAGTCTCCCCAGCCCCCGGCGTCCGGACTGCCGCTGCCCAAGCAGTCGGCCTCCGAACCGCTGCCGTCCGAGCAGCTGCCGTTCGAGCCGCAGCCGTCCGGTGTGCCGCAGGCCGCCGAGGAGCCCTCGGCGGTCGGCCCCGGCCAGCCGCCCCACCCGGAGCAGCAGCCCTACCCGGCCGGTCCCGCCGGCTACCCGGAGCCGGGCTACCCGGCCGACCAGGGCTACCCCGGCGGCCCGCCCTACCCGGGCGAGCAGCCCTTCACCGGCGACCAGTTCCCCGGCGAGCAGTTCTCCGGTGACCCGTTCACCGGCGAGCAGCCGTTCCCGGGCGGACCGTTCACCGGCGAGCAGCCCTTCCCCGAGCCGCAGTTCGCCGGGCACGGACACGGCCAGGCACACGGCCAGGCGCAGAGCCACAGTCAGAGCCAGGGCCACGGCCAGGCGCAGAGCCAGGGCCACGGCTACGGCGGCCAGGCCCCGTACGTCGAGCTGCCGCAGCAGCAGGGCCCGCCCGAGGACCGGCCGCAGCCGCAGGGCCCGCCCGAGGACCGGCCGCAGCCGCAGTACGAGTACCAGCCCACCACCGGTGTGTACCCGGACGCGGCCGGCTACGGCGCCGACCCCGGCACGTATGCCGTGCCGCACCAGCAGACCCCCGCCGCCCCGGAGGCCGGAGCATGACCACCCCAGCCAGCGAAGGCGAGAGCCTGGGGCCCCTCCCCGGCGTACCGCAGGGCGCCCCCGGCAGCGCGACCGGCGCCGCCCTGGGCACGGTGGTCGGCGCCGCCCCCGCCGCCTCGGCGACCCTGGCCGGGCTGCCGGAGCAGAAGTCCTCCGACAACGGCCTGGGCTCCTCGCCGATGCGCGCCGACGCCCTGGCCAAGACCATGGGCGTCTACCCGTACGCCGCCGACCTGTGGGCCGAGGGCCTGCTCTGGGGCGCGGTCACCCGCTCCCCGTACGCCCACGCCCGGATCGTGTCGGTGGACATCGGCCCGGCCCTGGCCGTCCCCGGCGTGCACGCCGTGGTCACCGCCGCCGACCTGCGCCCGGGCCCGGCGGGCCTGCCCGACGGCGCGCCCAGCGGGCCGATCGCCCAGGACCGGCCGGTGTTCGCGGTCGACGTGGTGCGCCACCACGGCGAGCCGGTCGCCGCCGTGGCCGCCGACCACCCCGACACCGCCCGGCTCGCCGCGGCGGCCGTGGTCGTCGTCTACGAGCCGCTGGAGCCGCTGACCGACCCCGAGCAGGCGTTCGCCGCCCCGGCGATCCACCCCGACGGCAACCTCTTCCGCCACCTGCCGGTGCGCTTCGGCGACCCGGAGGCGGCCGGGGCGGTCGTGGTCGAGGGCCTGTACCGGGTGGGCCGCCAGGACCCGGCGCCGATCGGCGCCGAGGCGGGCCTGGCCGTGCCGCGCCCGGACGGCGGCGTGGAGCTGCACGTCGCCAGCACCGACCCGCACGGCGACCGCGACCGGGCCGCGCACTGCCTGGGGCTGGAGCCGGACCGGGTCCGGCTGGTCGTCAGCGGCGTCCCCGGCGCCACCGCCGACCGCGAGGACGTCGGCTTCCAGGTGGCCCTGGGCCTGCTGGCGATCCGCACCGGGCACCCGGTGAAGATGGTGCTGACCCGCGAGGAGTCCTTCCTGACCCATGCGCACCGCCACCCGGCGCTGCTGCGCTACCGGCACCACGCCGACGTCGAGGGCCGGCTGGTGAAGGTCGAGGCGCAGCTGCTGCTGGACGGCGGCGCGTACGCCGAGGTGTCCAGCGAGGCGCTGGCGGCGGCCGCCGCCCTGGCCGCCGGGCCGTACGTGGTGCCGCACGTCTTCGTGGACGCCTGGGCGGTGCGCACCAACAACCCGCCGGCCGGGCGGATGCGCGGCGAGGGCGCGCTGCAGACCTGCTTCGCCTACGAGTCGCAGCTGGACCAGCTGGCGGCCGCGCTCGACCTGGACCCGCTGGAGATCCGCCGCCGCAACGCCATGTCCACCGGCGACCTGCTGCCCACCGGCCAGGCCGTGACCTGCCCGGCGCCGGTCCGCGAGCTGCTGGACGCGGTCGCCGCCGAGCCGCTGCCGCCGTTGCCGGTGGACCAGCCGGACGACGAGTGGCTGCTGCCCGGCGGCCCCGGCGGCGCGGGCGATCCGGCCGCGGTGCGGCGCGGCATCGGCTACGCCGTGGGCATGGTGCACATGCTCGGCGCGGAGGGCGCCGACGAGGTCTCCACCGCGTCGGTACGGGTCACCGGCTCGCAGGCGTCGGTGATGTGCACGGCCGTGGACACCGGCACCGGCTTCTCAACGCTGGCCCGGCAGATCGTCCAGGACGTCCTGGGCGTCACCGACGTCTACATCGCGCCGGTCGACACCGACCAGCCCGCCGCCGGGCCCTCGGCACGCGGACGGCAGACCTGGGTGTCCGGCGGCGCCGTCGAGCGCGCCGCGCTGATGGTCCGGCACCAGCTGCTGCAGCCGCTGGCGGTGCAGTTCGGCATGTCGCCGGAGCTGCTCACCATCAGCGACGGCAAGATCACCTCCTACGACGGGGTGCTCGGCATGCCGGTGCTGCAGGCCCTGGAGGACAAGGACCTGTGGGCCACCGCGCAGTGCCGCCCGCACCCGACCGAGCCGCTGAACCCGGAGACCGGGCAGGGCGACGCCTTCGTCGGGCTGGCGTTCTGCGCCATGCGCGCGGTCGTGGACGTGGACGTGGAGCTGGGCACGGTACGGGTGGTGGAACTGGCCGTGGCGCAGGACGTCGGCCGGGCGCTGAACCCGGAGCAGATCGCCGCCCGGATCGAGGCCGGGGCGACCCAGGGCCTGGGCCTGGCGCTGATGGAGGAGCTGGTCAGCGACGGCGGACGGATCGTCAACCCGTCCTTCACCCGCTACCGGCTGCCGACCGCGCTGGACGCCCCCGAGGTGCGGATCGCGGCGCTGCTGGAGGAACGCGACGTGGTCGCGCCGTTCGGCGCCAAGGCGGTCGGCGCCGCCCCGGCGGCGGTCTCCCCGGCGGCGGTGGCGGCGGCGGTGCGGGCGGCCACCGGCCGACCGGTGAACCGGCTGCCGATCCCGCCGGAGGACATCGCGGGGTGAGCGGGGCGCGGGAGCGCGCACGAAAAGGTCCGGCCACTGCGATGGCCGGACCTTTTCTGTTTTCTCTCCCGAATGCGCGGGAATTGCACGCCGAATAAAGGCGTGCGCAATTCCCGCGCATTCCTGGTTGTTCCTTCGGAGGCCATGACCGGATTCGAACCGGTGTAAACCGCTTTGCAGGCGGTCCCCTGAACCACTCGGGCACACGGCCGTGCGGCGACCGGGACGGTCGCGCAGGTGTTGGGCGGGGTGGGTGTCAGACCCTCAACAGGCCGGACAGGAGGCGGCGGAACAGCGACACGCCGCGCCGGTACAGGGGGTGGCGCAGGCGGCGTACGGCGCGGTGCGCTCGGCCTTCCTGTCCATCGGAACACCCCTGTCGTCGGCAGTTCTCCCCGGCCGCTCCGGCCGTTGAATTCACTGTACGCGAATACGCCCCCCGGCCGTCAATACTTTCCGTGAATTGATTGCGGGTGCGAGCGGCCGTCGGCGGCCCGCCGGTCCTACGCCGTCCGGCCCAGGCGGCATCCGCCGCAGGACAGGGGTCAAACCGAGCTGCGGGCCTTACCATAGCTCCGGTGACCACCCCAGCCCCCGGCTCGACGAAGCCGTCCGAACCCGTTCCGCCGGCCGTCCCCGACCCGGACACCGGCGGGGTGCTCAGCGGCCGCTACCGCGCGCTGACCCTCGGCATCGTCTCCTGCGTGCTGCTGGTCGCCTTCGAGGCCACCGCCGTCAACACCGCCATGCCGGTCGCCGCCCGCGCCCTGCACGGCCTGGGGCTGTACGCCTTCGCCTTCTCCGGCTACTTCACCGCCAGCCTGCTGGCGATGGTCGTCTCCGGCGAGTGGGCCGACAAGCGCGGCCCGCTCGGGCCGCTGGCGGCCGGCATCGGCACCTTCGGCGTGGGCCTGGTCGTCGCCGGGACCGCGCAGTCCATGGGGATCTTCGTCGCCGGGCGGGCGGTCCAGGGCCTCGGCGGCGGGCTGCTGATCGTGGCCCTGTACGTGGTGGTCGGCCGCGCCTACCCGGAGCGGCTGCGGGCGTCGGTCTTCGCGGCCTTCTCCGCCTCCTGGGTGCTGCCCTCGATCGTCGGCCCGGTGATCTCCGGCACGGTCACCCAGCACCTCGGCTGGCGCTGGGTGTTCCTGTCCATCCCGGTGCTGGTGCTGCTGCCGGTGGTGCTGATGCTGCCGCAGCTGCGACGGCTGCAGGCCGAGGACGCCGGGGAGCGCAGCTGGGCGCTGGACCGCCGCCGGATCCTGCTCGCGGTCGCGCTCGCGGCCGGCGCGGGCCTGCTGGAGTACGCCGGGCAGCTGCTCGACCCGCTGGCGCTGCTCCCGGCCGCCGCCGGGCTGCTGCTGCTCGTCCCGGCCGTGCTGCGGCTGCTGCCGCGCGGCACCCTGCGCGCCGGGCGCGGCCTGCCGACGGTGATCCTGCTGCGCGGGATGGCCGCCGGGAGCTTCTTCGCCGCCGAGGCGTTCATTCCGCTGATGCTGGTCACCCAGCGCGGCCTGTCGCCGACGCTGGCGGGGCTCTCGCTCACCAGCGGCGGCCTCAGCTGGGCGCTGGGCTCCTGGATCCAGGGCCGCCCGGGCGCGGACCGGCACCGGGCCCTGCTGATCCGCTGCGGCCTGGTGATGTCGGGGCTGGCCATCGCCGGGGCCGGGCTGGCGCTGCTGCACTCCGTCCCGGCGTACGTGGTCGCCTGCGCCTGGGCGGTCGGCGGCGCGGGCATGGGGATGACCGTCTCCTCGGTCGGGGTGCTGATGCTGGGGCTGTCCGCGCCCGAGGAGACCGGCGAGAACTCCGCCTCGCTGCAGGTCAGCGACGCCCTCGGGAACGTGCTGCTGACCGGCGTGGCCGGGGCGCTGTTCGCCGCCCTCGGCACCGGCTCGCCGCGCGGCTTCGGCGCCGTCTTCGCCACCATGGCCGCCGTCGCCCTGGCCGCCGCCGTCCTCTGCTCCCGCGCCCGGCCCCGGCCCAGGTGAGCGCGCTGCCGCCCGCCGGACACGCGGATGACATCGCGGCGGCGGGCGCCGCCGGTAGGCTGGGCGGGTTGTCCGAAGACCGTCTGTGACACCTGTCCTGCCGCCGACCCAGCCCGGAGACCGTGAGTACCGCAGCCGCCTCCCACCATCTGTCCCCCGCCTTCCCCGGCCGGGCCCCCTGGGGCACCGCCGGGAAGCTCCGCGCCTGGCAGCAGGCCGCGATGGAGCGCTACGTCGAGCAGCAGCCGCGGGACTTCCTCGCGGTCGCCACCCCCGGCGCCGGGAAGACCACGTTCGCGCTGACGCTGGCGTCGTACCTGCTGCACAACCACGTCGTGCAGCAGATCACCGTGGTCGCCCCGACCGAGCACCTGAAGAAGCAGTGGGCCGAGGCCGCCGCGCGGATAGGGATCAGGCTGGACCCGGGCTACAGCAGCGGACCGCTGTCGCGCGACTACCAGGGCATCGTCGTCACCTACGCCGGTGTCGGGGTCAACCCGATGCTGCACCGGAACCGGGTCGAGCAGCGCAAGACCCTGGTGATCATGGACGAGATCCACCACGCCGGCGACTCCAAGTCCTGGGGCGAGGCCTGCGCCGAGGCGTTCGAGCCGGCCACCCGCCGGCTCGCGCTCACCGGCACGCCGTTCCGCTCCGACACCAACCCGATCCCCTTCGTCAGCTACGAGGCCGGCAACGACGGCATCCGCAAGAGCGTCGCCGACTACACCTACGGCTACGGCCATGCCTTGGCCGACCACGTGGTCCGGCCGGTGATATTCCTGTCGTACAGCGGCAACATGCGCTGGCGCACCAAGGCCGGGGACGAGGTCGCCGCCCGGCTCGGCGAGCCGATGACCAAGGACGCCGTCGCCCAGGCGTGGCGCACCGCGCTCGCGCCGCAGGGCGAGTGGATGCCGAACGTGCTGCGCGCCGCCGACCGGCGGCTGACCGAGGTCCGCAAGGGCATCCCGGACGCGGGCGGGCTGGTCATCGCCACCGACCAGAACGTCGCCCGGGCCTACGCCAAGATGATCCGGGAGATCACCGGCGAGGGCGTCACGCTGGTGCTGTCCGACGAGGCCGAGGCGTCCCAGCGGATCTCCGACTTCTCCGAGGGCACCCAGCGCTGGATGGTGGCCGTGCGCATGGTCTCCGAGGGCGTGGACGTGCCCCGGCTGGCCGTCGGCGTGTACGCCACCTCCATCTCCACACCGCTGTTCTTCGCCCAGGCCGTCGGCCGCTTCGTCCGGGCCCGCAAGCGCGGTGAGACCGCCTCGGTGTTCCTGCCGTCCGTGCCCACGCTGCTGACCTTCGCCAACGAGATGGAGATCCAGCGCGACCACGTCCTGGACCGCAAGAAGACCAAGGAGGACGGCCTCTTCGACGAGGAGGACGCGCTGCTCGCCGAGGCCGAGAAGACCAAGGACGAGGCCGACGGCGGCATGGACGACCTGCCCTGGGAGGCACTGGAGTCGGACGCGGTCTTCGACCGGGTGCTGTACGACGGCAACGAGTTCGGCATGCAGGCCCACGCGGGCTCCGAGGAGGAGGAGGAGTACCTCGGCATCCCCGGCCTGCTGGAGCCCGACCAGGTGCAGATGCTGCTCCAGCGGCGGCAGACCCGGCAGATCCAGCGCAGCAAGGCCAGGCCCGCCGAGGAGGCCGACCTGATCGAGCTGCCCGCCGAGAAGCGCCCGGTGGTCACCCACAAGCAGCTGCAGGAACTGCGCAAGGAGCTGAACGGCCTGGTCGGCGCCTGGCACCACCGCACCAACCAACCGCACGGCACCATCCACAACGAGCTGCGCCGGGTCTGCGGCGGGCCGCTGACCGCGCAGGCCACGGCGGGCCAGCTGCAGGCGCGGATCAAGAAGATCCAGGAGTGGGCCACCCGCGTGTCGTGACCGCCGCCGCCCGGAAGCCCGGCCGGTCCCGCCGCCCGGCCGCGCTTCCTGACAGCAGGCTGGGGAACCGGACGCGGAACGGTAACGGTTCCGCTGCTGCTTCTGTCCGGTTTCCCCGTCTTGTCCGGGTCGTTGGCAACGATCGTGACCGAATTCTGGACGGCCCCTTCCGCAGAGCGGTACTCCCTGGCTAGCGTCCCCGCCACAGTCACCACCGGCGGAAGGGAACGCGCGCCGTGACCGCCGAGACCTCGCAGACCCTGGACCGGGGCGTCCGGGTGCTCAAGCTGCTCGCCGACTCCGAGCGCGGCCTGACCGTCACCGAGCTGGCCGCCCGGCTGGAGGTGAACCGGACCGTCGTCTACCGGCTGCTGGCCACGCTGGAGCAGCACGGGCTGGTGCGCCGGGACCTCGGCGGCCGGGTCCGGGTCGGGCTGGGCGTGCTGCGGCTGGCCAACCGGGTGCACCCGCTGCTGCGCGAGGCGGCGCTGCCCGCGCTGCGCGGCCTCGCCGAGGACCTCGGCGCCACCGCCCACCTGACCCTGGTGGACGGCGCGGACGCGCTGGTGGTGGCCGTGGCCGAGCCCAGCTGGACCGACTTCCACGTCGCCTACCGGACCGGGCTGCGGCACCAGCTGGACGACAACGCCGCCGGACGCGCCATCCTGGCGGCCCGGGCCCTGCGCTACGGCGGCCACTACGGCGACCGGCCCGACGGGCAGCCGGACCCGGGCTTCACCGTCAGCGGCCCGGACGAGCGCTCCGGCGCCTCGGGCGCGGCGGCGGCGCTGCCGGGGCTGACCGGCATCGAGGGCAGTGTGGGCGTGGTGCTGCTGGGCGGGATGGTCCCGGAGCGGGTCGGCCCGAGGGTGGTCGAGGCCGCCGCGCAGGTGGCCGAGGCGCTGCGCTGAGGCCGCACCGCACGCCCGCGCCTGCCGCCGGGCCGGTCGCCGGGCCCGCACCGGGCGCGGATTCCGCGAGCCGACCGGCACGCGCGGCGGCGGGTGTGTTTGGATTCCGGGTGTGTCGTTCTCTCTGTCTGCGCTTCCCCGCCGCCCGCTGATCCTCGCTCTGTGCACGGCCGTGGTCGCGGCGCTGGTCGCCGTCGCCGCGTTCGTGCCGCTGCCGTTCACGATCATGTACCCGGGGATCACCGTGAACACCCTCGGCGGCTACGACGGCCAGAAGGTGATCACCATCACCGGGCACCCGCTCCGGCAGACCAGCGGCGAGCTGCGGATGGTGACGATCGCGGCCACCCCGCCGCAGGACTCCGTCTCCATCGGGGCCGCGCTGCGGGCCTGGCCCGACCCGAGCGAGGCGGTGGTGCCCCGGGACGCGGTCTACCCGGCGGGGCAGTCGGTGGCGCAGGTCAACGCCGTCAACCAGCAGGAGATGACCGACTCGCAGGACGCCGCCACCACGGCCGCGCTGGACTACCTCAAGCTGTCCCCGTCCACGGTCAAGGTGCAGCTCAGCCTGGCCGGCGTGGGCGGGCCCAGCGCCGGGCTGCTGTTCACCCTGGGGATCATCGACGAGCTGGACGGCAACGGCACCGGCAAGCCGGGCGCGGCCGGGGACCTCACCAACGGCGCGACCATCGCCGGCACCGGCGAGATCGACGGCTCGGGCGCGGTCTCGCAGGTCGGCGGGGTGGCGCTGAAGACCAAGGCGGCCGCGCGGGACGGCGCGACGGT
Organism: Streptacidiphilus sp. PB12-B1b; assembly: GCF_014084125.1. Taxonomy (NCBI): domain Bacteria; kingdom Bacillati; phylum Actinomycetota; class Actinomycetes; order Kitasatosporales; family Streptomycetaceae; genus Streptacidiphilus; species Streptacidiphilus sp. PB12-B1b. Next base: position 1,282,823 of record NZ_CP048405.1, read on the forward strand.
GTTCCTGGTCCCGCAGGCCGAGTGCGGCGACGCCGAGGCGGGCCTGCCCAAGGGGCTGCGGCTGGTCCCGGTGACCAGCCTGCAGGACGCGCTGAGCGCGCTGCACGCGCTGCAGACCGGCACGGGCACCGTCCCGTCCTGCTCCTGACCCGGCCGGTTCAGCCCGCCGCCGCAGCCGACGCGGCGGCCTCCGCGACCAGCGGCAGCACCCGGTAGGGCACCGGGTTCTCCAGGGCGATGGCGGTGGAGGCGCGGACGATCCCGTCGAAGCCGACCACCAGGTCGATCACCCGCTGCAGGTCGGCATTGGAGCGGGCGACGATCCGGCACAGCATGTCGCCCATGCCGGTGATGGTGTGCAGCTCCAGCACCTCCGGCACCGACGCCAGGTGCGCCCGGACGTCCGCGCCCTGCCCCTGGGAGATCTCCAGCGTGGCGAAGGCCGTCACCGGGTAGCCCAGCGCGCCCGGGTCCAGCTCCGGCGCGAAGCCCCGGATCACCCCGCGCGCCCGCAGCCGGTCCAGCCGCGCCTGCACCGTCCCCCGCGCCACCCCCAGCCGCCTGGAGCATTCCAGCACGCCGGGGCGCGGATCCTCGGCGAGCATGGCGAGCAGCGCGCCGTCCAGCTGGTCGATTCCGGACACCGGGCCTCCTGACTGGGCAGTGTGTCCAGTGATTCTCGCCGATCACTGGGCCGTCCGTACAGCATGCGCAGCGTTTCGCGGCACAGTTGCGCAGCCGTGCCAACAGCGCGACGGTACGCGCATCCGCAGTTCACCCACCGGAGGACGCCATGACCGATGAATTTCCCGTCAAGGGGATGGACGCGATCGTCTTCGCCGTCGGCAACGCCAAGCAGGCCGCCCACTACTACTCGACCGCGTTCGGCATGCGGCTGGTGGCGTACGCGGGTCCGGAGACCGGCGAGCGCGAGACGGCGTCCTGGGTGCTGGAGTCCGGCAGCGCCCGGTTCGTCTTCACCTCGGTGGTCAAGCCGGTGACCGAGCGCGGCGTGTTCCTGGAGCGGCACGTCGCCGAGCACGGCGACGGCGTGGTCGACCTGGCCATCGAGGTCCCCGACGTGCACGCGGCCCACGCCTACGCCGTCGCGCACGGCGCGCGCTCGCTGGAGGAGCCGTACGAGCTGAAGGACGAGCACGGCACGGTGGTGCTCGCCGCCATCGCCACCTACGGCGAGACCCGGCACACCCTGGTCGACCGCAGCGGCTACGACGGCCCGTACCTGCCCGGCTACGCGGCCCGCACCCCGATCGTGGAGCCCCCGGCGCGCCGCTTCTTCCAGGCCGTCGACCACTGCGTGGGCAATGTCGAGCTGGGCCGGATGAACGAGTGGGTGGAGTTCTACAACCGGGTCATGGGCTTCACCAACATGAAGGAGTTCGTCGGCGACGACATCGCCACCGAGTACTCCGCGCTGATGTCCAAGGTCGTCGCGGACGGCACCCGCAAGGTGAAGTTCCCGCTGAACGAGCCGGCCGTGGCCAAGAAGAAGTCGCAGATCGACGAGTACCTGGAGTTCTACGGCGGCCCCGGCGTGCAGCACCTGGCCCTGGCCACCAACGACATCGTCGCCACCGTCCGGGACATGCGCGCGGCCGGCGTGCAGTTCCTGGACACCCCGGACAGCTACTACGACACGCTGGGCGAGTGGGTCGGCGAGACCCGGGTGCCGCTGGACCGGCTGCGCGAGCTGAAGATCCTGGCCGACCGGGACGAGGACGGCTACCTGCTGCAGATCTTCACCAAGCCGGTCCAGGACCGGCCCACGGTCTTCTTCGAACTCATCGAGCGGCACGGCTCGATGGGCTTCGGCAAGGGCAACTTCAAGGCGCTGTTCGAGGCCATCGAGCGCGAGCAGGAGCTGCGCGGCAACCTGTAGCCGCCCCCGGTACCGCCCCGGTACCGCGACTCCCGGGGCAGGACTGGACGGGCCCCTCCCGGCGTGGCTGGATGGACCCGGGCCGTGTCCGCCCGGCCGCCCGGGCCGGAGAGTCGTACGAGGAGCGAGACGATGAGCGAGCGATCTGAGCCGTCGGAGCCGCAGCGCCTGGTGGAGCTGCTCCGTGCGGGCCTGCCGGAGGGGGCGGTGGTCGTCGACCCGGACGTCACCGACGCCTACCGGCACGACATGGCCGGCTTCTGCGAGGCCGGAGCCCCGGCGGTGCTGGTCTTCCCGGACACCGTCGAGCAGGTCCAGCACGTGATGCGGACCGCGACCGCGCTGCGGGTGCCGGTCGTCCCGCAGGGCGCGCGCACCGGGCTGTCCGGCGCGGCCAACGCCGTGGAGGGCTGCATCCTGCTCTCGCTGGTGCGGATGAACCGCATCCTGGAGATCGACCCGGTCAACCGCACCGCGGTGGTCGAACCGGGCGTGATCAACGCCGAGCTGTCCCGGGCCGCCGCCAAGTACCGGCTCAGCTACCTTCCCGACCCGTCGAGTTGGGAGAGCTGCACCATCGGCGGCAACATCGGCACCGGCTCCGGCGGCCTGTGCTGCGTCAAGTACGGCGTCACCGCCGAGTACGTGCTCGGGCTGGACGTCGTCCTCGCCGACGGCGAACTGCTGCGGACCGGGCGGCGCACCGCCAAGGGCGTCGCCGGGTACGACCTGACCCGGCTGATCGTCGGCTCCGAGGGCAGCCTGGGCGTGGTCGTCCGGGCCGTGCTGGCGCTGCGGCCCACCCCGCCGCCGCAGTTGGCGCTGGCCGCCGAGTTCCCCAGCACCGACGCCGCCTGCGCCGCCGTCTGCACCATCATGGAGTCCGGGCACACGCCCTCGCTGATGGAGCTGATGGACACGGTGACCGTACGGGCCGTCAACTCCCTTGCCAAGATGGGTCTCCCGGACTCCACAGCGGCGCTGCTGCTGGTCGCCTTCGACACCGTCGACCCGGCCACCGACCTCGCCGCCGTCACCGACCTGTGCCGGGCCGCGGGCGCCACCGAGGTCGTCCCGGCCGCCGACAGCGCCGAGTCCGACCTGCTGCTGCAGGCCCGCAGGCTGGTGCTGACCGCGATGGACGCGCTCGGCACCACCATGGTCGACGACGTCGCCGTGCCCCGCAGCGCGCTCGCGCCCATGCTGCGCGGCGTCGCCGAGATCGCCGAGCGCTTCGACCTGACCATCGGCACCTGCTGCCACGCGGGCGACGGCAACACCCACCCGGTGGTGGTCTTCGACGCCGACGACCAGGACGAGGCGGCCCGCGCCCGCGCCTCCTTCGACGAGATCATGGCGCTGGGGCTGGAGCTCGGCGGCACCATCACCGGCGAACACGGCGTCGGGCTGCTGAAGAAGGACTGGCTGGCCCGCGAACTCGGGCCGCTGGGGCTGGAGTTGCAGCGCCGGGTGAAGGCCGCGTTCGACCCGCTGGGCCTGCTCAACCCGGGCAAGGTGCTGTAGCCGCCGCGCGGTGCGGGCTCACGGACCCCAGGTCTGCACCATGGGGGCGTGGCCGTTCCAGGTCACGTAGAAGATCGAGTCGGCGGTGCCCTGGTCGAAGTCCACCCGCAGCCAGTCGTCGCCGGTCCAGGTGTGCATGGACCAGCCGGTGTCGGCGGTGGCCGAGACCAGGCTCGCCGACGACGCCCCCATCGCCACCACGATCCGGCCGCCCGGCCGGGTGTAGCTCTGGATGTCCCCGCTGTCGGAGACCCCGGCCCCGCCGGTACCGCCCGAACTGCTGTTACTGCCCGAGCTGCTGGTACCGCCGGTACCGCCGGTACCGCCGGTGCTGCCGGTGCCGCCCGCGCCGCCCGGGCTGTGCCGGGGCGCCGGGCTCCGGGACGCCTGCGCGGTGGCCGAGGCGCCCGGCGTCGGCTGCGCCCGCTCCGAGGCCGAACCGATCGCGGTCGGCAGCGGCGGCGCCGCCGGCGAGCCCGCGGCCTGCACCGCCACCAGCATCCGCGGCTGCTCGTACGAGGAGTCCCCGAGCACCCGGTGCACCCCGAGCCAGGCCACGGACACGGCCGCCGCCGTCGCCGCCGCCCACGCTCCCGCCCGGACCGGACCCATTCGCACCCGCCCAGTATGGCCTCTCGCGGCTGTCCGCCCGGCACCCGAATGGCGTACCGTCACACCCCATGGCAACGGTCCTGGTGGTCGAAGACGACCCCTTTGTGCGATCCGCCCTGATACGTCATCTTTCGGGAGCGGGACACGCGGTGCGCAGCGTCGGCACCGCCCTCGAGGCGCTGCGCGAGGTCGCCCAGATCGGCTGCGACGTGGTCATCCTCGACCTCGGCCTGCCCGACCTGGACGGCAGCGAGGCGCTGAAGATGATCCGGGGCCTGACCGACGTCCCGGTGATCATCTCCACCGCCCGGGACGACGAGGCCGAGATCGTCCGGCTGCTCAACGCCGGTGCCGACGACTACCTGGTCAAGCCCTTCTCCGGGGACCACCTCAGCGCCCGGATGGCCGCCGTGCTGCGCCGCGCCGGATCCGCCCCCGGCAGCGGGCAGCTGCTCCAGGTCGGCGGGCTCTGCATCGACCTGCAGCGCCGCGAGGTCACCCTGGACGGCGCCGACCTCGACCTCACCCGCCGCGAGTTCGACCTGCTCTCCTTCCTCGCCGCCCGGCCCGGCGTGGTCGTCCCGCGCCGGGAGCTGCTGGCCGAGGTCTGGCGGCAGCCCTACGGCACCGACCAGACCATCGACGTGCACCTCTCCTGGCTGCGCCGCAAGCTCGGCGAGACCGCCTCCCAGCCGCGCTACCTGCACACCGTGCGCGGCGTCGGCGTCCGGCTGGACGTGCCGCACAACAGCGCCGAGCCCGCAGCCGCCGACGGGCAGCCCACGCCGTGAGATGGGCCCTGGTCAAGGTCTGCATCGCGGTGACCACCATGGTCGCGCTGGCCTTCCTCATCCCGCTCGGGCTGATGGTCCGCGAGACCGCCCGCGACCGGGCCTTCAGCGGAGCCGAACGCCAGGCCGCCGCCCTCGGCCCGGCGCTGGCCATCACCACCGACCAGAACGCCCTGCAACGCGCCGTCGCCACCCTCCAGGGCAGCGGCCCGCAGGCCCAGGGCGGCGGCGCCGGCTGGGAGACCGCCGTCCACGTGCCCACCCGCACCGGCCTGGTGACCATCGGCGACACCCGCAGCACCGCCGCCGAGATCAGCAGCGCCGCCGCCGACGGCCGCAGCGGCACCGTCACCGTCCCCGGCGGCTACGCCTACCTGCAACCGGTCGCGGTGGCCAGCGGGGGAGTGGCGGTGGTGGAGGTGTTCATCCCCGACGCCCAGCTGGACCAGGGCGTGGCCGCCGCCTGGCTGGTGCTCAGCGGGGTGGCCGTGGTGCTGGTGCTGATCTCGGTCCTGGTCGCCGACCGGCTGGGCACCCGCATCGTCGGCTCCGCCCGCCGCCTCGCCGGCGCCGCCCGGGCACTGGGCGCGGGCGACCTGGCGGTGCGCGTCCCGCAGGCCGACGACTCCCCGCCGGAACTGCGCGACGCCGCCGCCGCGTTCAACGCCATGGCCGACCGGGTGGTGCAACTGGTCGTCGCCGAACGCGAGCTGGCCGCGGACCTCTCGCACCGGCTGCGCACCCCGCTGACCGTGCTCCGGCTCAACGCCGCCTCGCTGGGCACCGGCGACGCCGCCGAGCAGACCCGGCACGCCGTCGCCCAGCTGGAACGCGAGGTCGACCAGATCATCCGCACCGCACGCGGCCGGGACGACCGCTTCGCCACCGCCCCCGCCCCGCTGAGCTGCGACGCCGCCGAGGTCATCCGGGACCGGGTCGGCTTCTGGTCCGCCCTGGCCGAGGACGAGGCCCGGCACTGGCAGCTGGTCGGGGACGCCGGTCCGGCCGTCGTCCCGGTCGGCGCGGCCGATTTGGGCGCGGCCCTGGACGCGCTGCTCGGCAACATCTTCCGGCACACCCCCGAGGGCACCGGCTTCACCGTGGACGTCCACGCCCGGCCGGAGGCGGTCACCATCCTGGTCAGCGACGCCGGACCGGGCATCGACGACGCCGACTCCGCGCTGCTGCGCGGCCACGGCCACGGCGGCGAGGGCTCCACCGGCCTCGGCCTGGACATCGTCCGGCGGGTGGCGCAGTCCACCGGTGGCGGGGTCGCGGTCGGCCGCTCGGTGCTGGGCGGCACCGAGATCCAGCTGGTGCTGCACACCGCCGCGGCCGAGCCCGGCCCCCGCGCCCCGCGCGAGCGCGGCCGGCGCCGCGCCACCCCCCGGGTGCGGCTGGTCCGCTGACGGCCTGTTGCGGCGTCGGTTGCGGACCTGTTGCGGGGCCTGATCCTTAAGGGCGCCGTAAGGGAGCCACACCCCTGTCTGAGCGGCCGCTTTCCGCCCCGGGGCGGCCGGTAGCGTCGGCGGCGGCCGGAGCGGGCGCGTCCCACGGACGCCCAGCCCCCTGCGCGGCTCCCGCGGTCCGGCCCCCGACCTGCTCCATGGAGGTACCTGAATGACGCCGTCAGAACACAGCCGCAGCACCCGGGGCTCACGCCGCCGCCGCTCCCGCCGGGCCACCCTCGTCGGCGCCTCCGCCGTCGCGGCCGCCCTGGTCGGCGGCACGGTGGTGGCCCTCGCGGCCTCCGCCGGAGCAGCCACCGTCGGCGCCGTCTACTCCACCACCAGCGACTGGGGCAGCGGCTACAGCGGCCAGTACGACGTCAGCAACGCCACCAGCTCCACCGTGAACGGCTGGTCGCTGACGTTCGACCTGCCCTCCGGAGCGAAGATCAGCTCGCTGTGGAACGCCTCCTACACCGCCAGCGGACAGAAGATCACGGTCACCCCGGCCGCCTGGGACAGCACCTTGACGACCGACCAGCACGCCGTCGTGGGCTTCGTCGTCCAGGGCACCGGCGCGCCCACCGGCTGCACCATCAACGGCGCGGACTGCTCCACCGGCACCGCGCCCACCCCCAGCGGCCAGCCCTCCACCCCGCCGCCCACCAGCCCCACACCCACCGCCCGGCCCACGCCGACCAGCACCCCCACCCCCACCGGCGCGCCCACCAGCCCGACCCCCACCGCCGCGCCGACCACCGGCACCGGCTCGGGCACCAGCGCCGACGCGGCCTTCTCGCCCTACGTCGACACCTCCCTGTGGCCGCCCTACGACACGGCCGCCGCCGCCAAGGCCGGAGCCGCCAAGGACGACAACCTCGCCTTCATCACCGCCGGCAGCGGCTGCACCCCCGAGTGGGGCGGCGTCTCCACCCTCGCCGACACCCCCGACCCCGGCCAGATGAACGAGCTGCGGGCGGCCGGAGGCGACGTCCGGGTCTCCTTCGGCGGGGCCAACGGCACCGAGCTGGCCGAGTCCTGCACCTCCGTCAGCTCGCTGGCCGCCGCCTACCAGCAGGTCATCACCGCCTATCGACTGACGAAGATCGACTTCGACGTCGAGGGCGCCGCCGCGAGCGACACCGCCGGCATCACCCGCCGCGATCAGGCCATCGCCCAGCTCCAGGCCGCCGCCAAGACCCAGGGCAGGACCCTGGACGTCTCCTTCACCCTGCCGGTGCTGCCCTCCGGCCTGGTCCAGTCCGGCACCGACCTGCTCCAGGACGCCAAAGCCAACGGGGTGGACATCTCCGCCGTCAACATCATGGCCATGGACTACGGCGACTCCGCCGCACCCGACCCCAGCGGCCAGATGGGCACCTACGCCATCGACGCCGCCACCGCCACCGAGGCCCAGATCAAGAGCATCTTCGGCTGGACCGACGCGCAGGCGTGGGCCCACGTCGCCGTCACCCCCATGATCGGCGTCAACGACACCAGCGACGAGGTCTTCACCGTCGCCGACGCCACCCAGCTGGCGGCCTTCGCCACCGGCAAGCACCTGGCCTGGCTGTCCATGTGGTCCGCCGCCCGCGACCAGGAGTGCTCCGGCGGGGCCCAGAGCTACGCCTCGCCGAGCTGCAGCAGCATCGTCCAGACGCAGTACGCCTTCGCCAAGGCCCTGGGCGCCTACACCGGCTGACCGGCCGCAGGCCGACCGCCACCACCCCCATGGTCCGCGGGCCCTCCGATCCCAGGAGATCGGAGGGCCCGCTGTCCGTTGTCACACCGGCATGGTTGGCTGGACTCGCCCCACCCACCGGAGGAGCACAGAGATCCGCTAGGGTCACCCACGGTATGCACACAGGGAGGGTCGCGTGACGAGTCTCGGCCAGAGCGCCGGCCCGGACACCGAGGACGGCGCCACCGCCGCACCCCCGGCGCTCCTGCGCATGCCCGCGCCCCTGCGCAGCGCCGTCACCGCCGTCCGCGACGCCCCCCGGCGGCCGACGCTGGCCGCCCTCTGGGCCGCGCTCGGCTCACTGCTGCTCTACGCCGTGGTCCGCCACCTGGCCCACGTCTCCATGATCGACATGGTGGTCTACCGGGCCGAGGGCGGCGCCGTCGCCCACGGCCACGACCTGTACGACCTGCGGGTCACCCAGTACGCCCTGCCGGCGACCTACCCGCCCTTCGCCGCCATGCTGTTCACCCCCACCACCTGGATCCCGGTCGACCTGCTGCGCCCCCTGGTCACCTGCGCCAACCTGGTCCTGCTCGGAGCCTTCGGCTACCTCTCCGCACTGCTCGCCGACTGGCCCAGACGCGCCATGCGCCCCGCGCTGGTACTGCTCACCGTCGGCCTCGGCGTCTGGCTGGAGCCCGTCTTCACCACCCTGCGCTACGGGCAGATCAACCTGCTCATCGGCGTCCTGGTGCTCTACGACCTCACCCGCCCGGACAGCAGCCGCAGCAAGGGCATCGCCCTCGGCCTCGCCGCCGCCATCAAGATCACCCCGGGCCTGTTCGCCGTCTACCTGCTGATCAGCGGCCGGACCAGGGCCGCCGTCACGGCCGGGCTCAGCTGCCTGGGGACGATGGTGATCGGCGCCCTCGTCCTGCCGCACGCCTCCGTCGAGTTCTGGACCGGCGACCTCTACGACACCACCCGGGTCGGCAAGGAGTACATCGTCGACAACCAGTCCCTGCGCGGCGTCCTGGACCGGGTCCTGCACACCACCCACAGCGGCACCAGCACCCTGCTGCTCAGCGCCGCCGTCGCGGTCCTCGGCCTCACCGTCGCCGTCGGCATCCACCGCAGCGCCGGGGACCTCCCGCGCGCCCGCGCCTGGTCGGTGCTCTGCTGCGCCGTCACCGCCCTGCTGATCTCCCCGATCAGCTGGACCCACCACTGGGTCTGGTGCGTCCCGCTGATCGTGCTGCTCTGCGCCGAGGCCGCCCACGAGCGCGCCCGCCACCGTGCGGGCGGCCCGCGCCGGCTCAGGTGGCGCGCCACCGCCGCCGCCACCGGCCTCGCCTTCTGCTCCTTCGCCATGTGGACCGTCCCGCACAAGGGCCTCAGCAACCTGCGCATCCCCTACGCCCTGCAGCCCATAGCCGCCCTCTACCCGATCCTCGGCCTCGCCTTCCTGCTCCTCGCCGGAGAACGCCTGCGCCGCTGCCGGCGCCGACGACGGCGGCGCCCGACCGCGCACGCCGCGTCAGTGCCCGGCCAGGAGGGCGGCCAGCGCCCCGTCCAGGTCCAGGGCGTCCTCCTCCCGGCCGGCCGGGACCAGCCGTAGCGAGCGCTCCAGCCAGGACGCCAGCACCCCCGACGGAGCCTCGATCAACGCGTCCCCGGCGGGGGAGCTGAGCGCCAGGCACATCACACTGCGCCCGCCCAACCGCGTCGGCCAGACCCGCACGTCCCCGTGCCCGCACGCCCGGAACACCCCCTCGATCAGCAGATCCCGGGCGAACACCCAGCTCACCGGGGAGTCCTGGCCCAGGTGGAAGGTGATGTGCACCGCGTACGGGTCCGCCGCCCGGTAGACCAGCAGCGCGGGCACGGGCACGCTCCGGTCCGGTGCGAGCACCAGGCTCACCGTCAGCTCCTGGCGCACCTCGCGCTCGACGCCGCCCCGCACACCCTCGTCGCCGTCCGTCATCGCCCTGCCCCTCTCCGTCACGCGCCGGAGCCGCAACCGGACCCCGTACCGGTGGAGAGTGCGCGGGACGCCGACTCTTACAGCAGTTCGCCGCATGTTCGCCGGAGTTCGCGGCAGCGGTCCCGGAAAGGGCCTTCTCCGGGCGCGTTGTCCGACAAAAGGCCCGTGCTGCGCCGCCCGGGTACTACGCTTTGTCACGGCTCGATGACTGGGCGCATTCCGATCCCCACCAGTGCGCCGTCCGGCAACGCAGACGAAGCAGGTCCATCTCCATGTCGGTTCCATCCTCCGCAGGGTCCGAGGCCTACGGCCGCCCTTCGGCCGGCTACTACCCCGACCCCTCGATCCCCGGCTACGTCCGCTACTGGGACGGGGATCGCTGGCTGCCCGGGACGAGCCGCCCCGCGCCGCCGGACGGCGAGGAGCTCCCGCCGCCGCGCGCGACGGCACGCCCGATCACGCCCTCGATGAGCGTCCCGCCGCCGTCGCCGCAGCTGCCCCCGGACCGGCCCGCCCGGCCGGAGCAGACCGCCGGGCCGGACGAGTCCGGGCCGATCTACCTGGACGGGACCGGCGGTCTGCCCACCACCCTGCCCGGCCCGGAGGAGCAGCCGGACGACGACGGCGCCGCCGGGAGCCGCTGGCACGCCGACGCGCAGCAGCAGCGGGGCCTGATGGAGACCGGCCGCGTGCCGCGCTGGGTCTCCTGGGGAGCCCCCGAGCACGCCCCGCCGGGCGCAGGCCCGCAGGGGCCGGTGGCCGCCGCAGGCCCGGAGCCGCTCCCGGGCGGGCGCGGCGGGTACGCGACGCCCTGGCCGGAGGCGTCCGCCGACGGCATGGCCCCGGCGGCGTCCGGCCCCGGCCCGGAGGCCGCCCCGGCGTACGGCGGCAGCCCGCTGCGGCTGGAGCCCGCCCCCGATCCCGTGCCGCCCGCCGCCCGGATCGCCGCCCAGCCGCCCGCGCCCCGCCCGGCCCCGGTCGCGCTGTCCGTGGTCCCCGACGAGCCCGACCCCCGGCCGTCCGGCGGCGAGCGCCGCCCCCGGGCTGCCTATCCGCCCGCCGCGCGCCCGGTCCCTGACCCCTTCGCCGAGGAGCCCGCGCCGGTGCCCGGCCCGCAGCCGTTCCCCGACACCCGTGCGGCCCGCCACTCCTTCGCCCCGGCGGCCCGGCCGGTCCCGGACCCCTTCGCGGAGGAGCCCGCGCCGGTGCCGGGCCCGCAGCCCTTCCCGGTCGGCGGCGGCCGTCCGGCCCGCAACCCCTTCCGGCCGGACGCCTCCGGCCGGAACCCCTTCGCCGCCCCGGAGGCCGCCGCCCCGCCCGCCCCGGCACCGGCCGCGTCGGTCGCCCCGACCGCAGCCGGGTACGCCCCACCGGCCCCGGCCCCGGCCCCGGCTGCCGCGCCCGCGCCGCAACCGCCCGCGCCCGCACCGGCCGCCCCCGCCGCCACCGCCCCCGGCGCCGACACCGCCCCGGCACCGCCGACCCCGACCCCGACGACGCCGCGCCGCCACGGCGGCGGATGCGGGCCGTGGGCGGGCGGTCCAGCGGCCCCCGCCCCGCGCTGCTCGGGCGGCGGATGGCGGCCCGGTTGTTCGACATGGTGGTCGTGGCCGCCGTGGTCACCCCGATCGCCGTCCCGCTGGTCGCCTCCGTGCAGACCCACCTCCAGCAGAAGGTGGACCTCGCGCGGGATCTGGACGGCCGGAGCACGGTCTGGCTGGTGGATCCCACGGTGCTGGGGAGCGTCGGACTGCTGGTCGCGGCGGTGCTCGCGGTCGGCTTCGTGTACGAGGCGCTGCCGACCGCCGTCTGGGGGCGGACCCTGGGCAAGGCCATCTGCGGCCTGCGGGTGCTGGACCTGCGCTCCAAGCAGAAGCCCGGCTTCGGCCGGGTGCTGGCCCGCTGGCTGTCCTACCAGTTGCTGGTACTGCTGCTGGTGGGCGCGGCCGACCTGCTGTGGTGCATGGTGGACCGGCCGTGGCGGCAGTGCTGGCACGACAAGCTGGGCCGGACCTTCGTCACCTCCGCCGCCGCACAGCGGCGCTGACGGGCGGCGCGCCGCTCACCCGATTGGACGGCCGTCGGGCGTCTGCTCCCGCTATGTCGGCATATCAGATGATCTACTCGATTCATGACGACACCTGAGCCGCCCGACGGGCCGACCCCGCCCTCGTTCGAGAAGCCCGCCCCGGGCGGTTCGTCGTACGGCCAGGCCCCGCCGCCGTACGGTCAGCCGCCGTCCGGCGGCCCCTACTACAACCCGGACCCGTACGGCACCAACCCGTACGGTCCCAGCACCGCCGGGCCCGGGCCGGTCGCCGAGATGCCGCCGCTGGGCGGGCTGGGGCACCGGCTGCTCGCGCGGATCATCGACACCGTGCTGCTCGCCGTCGTCGGGGTGCCGCTGACGCTGCTGCTGCTCACCGGCCACACCCACAGCTCCGGCCGCGCGGCGGCGGCCGAGGTGACCCTCGTGCTGCTGGGCTTCGTCTACGAGGGGCTGATGCTGACCCTGTCGCACGGTCAGACGCTGGGCAAGAAGGCCATGCGGATCAGGGTGGCGGTGCTGGCCAACGGCTCCGCGCCGACCGGCAGCACCGGGTGGATCCGGTCCGCCGTGTACTGGCTGCCGGGCCTGCTGAGCTTCCTCTGCATCCCGGCGCTGTTCTCGCTGCTCAACATCCTGTGGTGCACCTGGGACCGCCCCTACCGCCAGTGCCTGCACGACAAGGCCGCCAAGACGGTCGTGGTGAAAGCAGTCTGACCGACCGTCACCTCACGGGCCCGGGGCCGGCGTCCGGACTGTCCGGTGCCGGCCCCGGGCCTCGTGCCGCGGCTATCGCCTGCTGCCCTCGTGCTCCGGGATCGACTCGTAGCCCGACGCCGCGGTGTGCCGCGCCTGCGCCGGACGGTTGCGGGCCACCAGCAGGCTGCTGCGGCGGCGGGCGGCGGTGTGCCCGCGCCGGTCGGGCGCGGTGATGGCCAGGGCGGCCGCGATCGTCCCCAGGGTGATCCCGAGAATCGCCATCAGCGCCGTGGTGAGCAGGCTGTGCGTGCCGGAGGCGGCCAGGAGCGCGACCGTGGCGATGACGACGGCGAGGGTGCCGTAGCAGATCTGAGCGGGGGTCAGGCGTGGCATGGCTGTTCCGTCCTTCGCGGCGGGGGAGTCGGGACGTTCTCCTGCGGTGTACCCCTGGGCGGACCCGACGACCCCAGGGTAAGGACTCGGCTTGAGGGGCACACGGGGGCGCACGGACTCATCGAACAGGCGGACGGCCCGACTATGCCGCTGGCAGCTCCGCGTGCCGCCCCTGCCGCCCGATCGCCCCGCCCGTCCGCCATGCCGCTGCTGAACGCGGGTAGACAGGTGGTCGTGCGCCGCTCATTGGTCGTCGGTTCCGGGCGGTCTACGCGCGTGGTCTCCTAGCGGCGCACCGGCCCGGCCCCGATCGGCGTATGCCCCACTGTCACGGCGGGCACACATGATGTTCACCTTCGGCGCCCCGGGGCCGGGGCGGTTCCGGGGCGCCGCCGCTGCGGGCGTGGTCGCAGGCGTTCGCGCAGCCCGCGTCGGACGGTGCGTACCCGGTCGATCGTACGCGCGTAGACAAGTGGTCATGACAAGTTAACCGAGCAGGTATTCCCACCGGTCTACGCGCGTGGTTCTCTGGATAGCGCATTGGTCCCGACGGGCTGATGATCCATCAAGTGTCTTGGGAGACACACATGTTGCGCACATCTGTACGCCGTGCCGGGATAGCCATGGCCGCCTGCGCCGCTGCGTTCAGCACCGCCCTCCCCGCCCACGCCGCCAGCACCTACTCGGCATTCACTTTTGCTCTGGGCACGAGCGAGCCGACGATCTACTCCTTCATCAACTCCGCGACCTCCACGCTCGACATGACCATGTACGAGCTCAAGGACACCACCGCGGTCAACGACCTGATCGCCCGCGAGAAGGCCGGCGTCAAGGTCCGGGTCATCCTGGACCGCGAGGAGACCTCGACCAACTCCTCCGCCTACTCCGCCCTCAAGGCGGCCGGCGTGGGCGTCGTCTACTCCTCCTCGTCGTTCACCTACACCCACCAGAAGACGATCACCGTCAACGGCGACGAGTCGCTGATCCTGACCGGCAACCTGACCTCCGAGTACTACCCGACCAGCCGCGACTACGGGGTCTTCGACAACGACCAGACCGACGTCGCCGCGATCGAGAAGGTCTTCGCCGCCGACTACGCGCACACCTCGATCACCCCGAGCGACGGCGACAACCTGCTGTGGTCGCCGACCACCGCCCAGAGCCGGCTGCTGTCCGTGATCAACGGCGCGACCACCACCCTGGACGTCGAGGAGGAGGAGTTCAGCGACACCGCCGTGGTCAACGCGATCGTCGCCGACGCGGAGCGCGGCGTCACCGTGCGCGTCGTGCTGGAGACCCCCTCCGACTACTCCTCCGAGGTCAACAAGGTCGAGGACGCGGGCGGCACGGTCGTCGGCTACTCCTCCAGCACCGGCTTCTACATCCACGCCAAGGCGATCGTCGCCGACTACGGCCTGTCCACCCAGAACGTCGAGGCCGGGTCGATGAACATCACCAGCAACTCGCTCGGCAGCAACCGCGAGCTGGGCATCATCCTCAAGGACTCGGGCGTCGCCTCGGTCATCGAGACCGCCTTCAACAGCGACTACGCGGGCGGCGGCGCGGCCTAGCCGCCGCAGCGCCCGGCCCGTCCGGCCGCTTCGGGGCCCGCAGACCCCGAGGCACCGGTCCGGACGGCGCCCTGCGGGAGCGGGCCGTGCGCACCGGAGCCTCCCCGGTGCGCACGGCGCGCGCGAAGCAGGTGCCTTCCAAGCACTTGGCCGCAAAGGCAAAGCCTCCCCGGTGCGCACGACGGCACCCCGCCGTCAGCCCGCGGCGAGCACCACCGGCGTGCCGGTCAGCACCACGCCCGCCGCCTGCAACTGCTCCAGCGCGGCCTCGGTCGTCTCCTTGGCCACCCCCGCCGTCAGGTCCAGCAGGACGCGGGTGGTGAAGCCCTCGCGGGCGGCGTCCAGGGCGGTGGCCCGGACGCAGTGGTCGGTGGCGATGCCGACCACGTCGACCTCGGTGACCCCCCGCTCGCGCAGCCACCCGGCCAGCGTCTCGCCGTTCTCGTTGGCGCCCTCGAAGCCGCTGTAGGCGGCGGAGTACGCGCCCTTGTCGAACACCGCCTCGATCGCGCCGGAGGTCACCGAGGGGGCGAAGTTGGGGTGGAAGCCGACGCCCTCGGTGCCCGCGACGCAATGCACCGGCCAGCTGCTGACGAAGTCCGGGGTGTCCGAGAAGTGTTCGCCCGGGTCCACATGGTGGTCGCGGGTGGCGACCACGTGCCGGTATCCGGCGGAGGACTCGGCGACCAGGTCGGTGATGGACGCGGCAACCTCCGAGCCCCCGCTCACCGCGAGGCTGCCGCCTTCGCAGAAGTCGTTCTGCACGTCGACGACGATCAGTGCGCGGTGCATCGGGGGACCTCGCTTACAGGGGGCTCAGCGGCCGGACGGAAAACGGTGGGGCGGACATGTGCGGGTGCGCGGACGTGTGCGGGTGCTGGGACAGAGCGTAGGGACCGCGCCGGACGCTGGGGAAGAGCAGCGCGCGCCGCATGAGCCCCGACGCCCGTCATCACCCGCCTCCACCGTCAGCCGGCGTGACCCGAACGGGTCACGTACTCGGTCGGGATCACCGGCTCACCCTTCGACAACTGCGTCGCCGACATGGGCAGCTGCTCGCGCGAACGCAGGTGCCTCGCACGCGCGTCCGCCAGCGGCTCGCGGCCGACGATCTCGCCCCCGCGTACCAGGGTACGGTGCAGCAGCCGGTCGCCGAGATCGTGCGGGACCGGTCCGACGCCGACGACCTCGGCCTCGGCTACGCCCTCGGCGTCCAGCCGCCGGGCCGCCCACTTGCGCCCGCCACGGCTCCCCTTGGCCCCGGCGGAACGTTTCGCCACCGGCACCAGCGGCGCCTGCGGATCAGCCGAGGAGGCCCGGGCGACCAGCTTGTAGACCATGGCGCAGGTCGGCTGCCCGCTGCCGGTGACCAGCGAGGTGCCCACCCCGTAGCCGTCGACCGGTGCGCTGCCCAGCGCCGCGATGGCGTACTCGTCCAGATCGCTGGTGACCGTGATCCGGGTCTCCTTGGCGCCCAGCTCGTCCAGCTGCCGGCGGACCCGGTGCGCCAGCATCAGCAGGTCGCCGGAGTCGATCCGGACCGCCCCGAGCCCCGGCCCGGCCACGTCGATCGCGGTGCGGACCGCCTCGTCCAGGTCGTAGGTGTCGATGAGCAGGGTCGTCCCGCGCCCCATCGACTCGATCTGCGCGGTGAACGCGTCCCGCTCGCTGTCGTGCAGCAGGGTGAACGCGTGCGCGCTTGTCCCCCTGGTGGGGATGCCGTAGCGGAAGCCCGCCTGCAGGTCCGAGGTGGCCGCGAAGCCCGCCACATAGGCGGCCCGGGCCGCCGAGACCGCCGCCAGCTCGTGCGCCCGGCGCGCGCCCATCTCGATCAGCGGCCGGGAGCCCGCCGCGGCCGACATCCGCGAGGCCGCGGCGGCGATCGCCGAGTCGTAGTTGAGGATCGACAGGATCGCCGTCTCCAGGATCACCGCCTCGGCGAAGCTCCCCTCGACCACCAGCACCGGCGAGCCCGGGAAGTAGCACTCGCCCTCGCCGTAGCCCCGGATGTCGCCGCGGAACCGGTAGTCCGCCAGCCAGGCCAGGGTGGCGTCGTCCACGATCCGCTCGTCGGCGAGCCAGTCCAGCTGCGGGGCGGTGAAGCGGAACGCCTCCACCGCGTCCAGCACCCGGCCGATCCCGGCGGCCACGCCGTAGCGGCGGCCCTCCGGCAGGCGGCGGGTGAAGACCTCGAAGACCGAGTGGCGCCGCGCCGCGCCGCTGCGCAGGGCGGCCTGCAGCATGGTCAGCTCGTAGCGGTCGGTGAGCAGCGCGGTGGAATCCGCGGGCGCGGCGGCGTACGCCGCCGGGGCACGCGCGGGGAGGTCCGTGGCACTCGCGGAGAGGGAAGCGGCGTCCATAGGACGATGCTACCGCGAATACTCGTCACTCTGACGATTTCTCCTCCGGGTGAGCCCCGGATCGCTTCGGCATCCCCCGGATGGCAGCATGGACAGGTACGGCACAACCCTCCCACCAGCCTTCGGTAGCCGCCCGCCGGCCGCTTCCGGGGAACCCACCGAACAGGAGCCACCGCCGTGAGTGTCGCGCCGGTCGAGATCGAGCGCACCGAGTCGGATTCGGCGCCCCAGGCGGTGCAGGAACCCGACCTCCCGTGGGTGACGATCGTCCACGACGACCCGGTGAACCTGATGAGCTACGTGGTCTACGTCTTCCAGTCGTACTTCGGCTACCCCAAGGACAAGGCCCGGGCGCTCATGATGGACGTCCACCACAAGGGCCACGCCGTGGTCTCCAGCGGAACCCGCGAGGAGATGGAGCGCGACGTCCAGGCCATGCACGGCTACGGGCTCTGGGCCACGCTGCGGCACGACAAGTGACGCACCGGCACCACCCTGCCCCGCCCAGCACGACGAACCCGAAAGGCGTCACCGAACTCCTCATGTCCGGACTCTTCAAGCCCGTCCGCCACGGCGGTGCCGCGATCACCCTGGACCAGGTCGAGGCATCCATCCTGCGGAGCTTCGCCGTCCAGATGCTGGAACTCATCGGCCCCGGCGACGAGGCCGCGGACAGCGACGACCCGCTCGCGCGCCTCTTCGCCACCGGCCCCAGCAAGGCCCCGGATGACCCCGCCCTGGCCCGGCTCTTCCCCGACGCCTACGGCGACGGACCCGACGCCGCCGAGGGCAGCGAGGACCTCCGGACCGCCGAGTACTCCGCCGAGTTCCGCCGGTTCACCGAGAACGACCTGCGCGCCCGCAAGCGCGAGGACGGCCTGGCCCTGGTCCGCAGCCTCGACCAGGCCCCCACCGGCCGCCGGGGCCGGGTCGAGCTCACCCTGGACGACGAGGGCTGCCGCCACTGGCTCGGCGCCCTCAACGACCTGCGGCTCACCCTCGGCAGCCGGCTCCAGGTCACCGGCGACCACGACGCCGACCCCTACGTCCTGGCCGACGAGGACCCGCGCAAGCCGCTGCTCATGGCCTTCGTCTGGCTCGGCCAGCTCCAGGAGAGCCTGCTCGACGCCCTCACCCGCTGACCGCTGGCGCTCTGACCCCTGAACCCCGCTGCCCCGCTGCCCCGCTGCCCCGCTGCCCCGCTGCCCCGCTGCCCCGCTGACCTCTGGCCCTGCCGACCCCGCGCCCGCCCGGGCGCCGGGCGGGCGGCGTCCTATCCTGGCGCCATGCTGACCATCACCCGCGCCCTGCACGACCAGATCGTCGCCCACGCCCGCGCCGACCACCCCGACGAGGCATGCGGCGTTGTCGCCGGACCGGCCGGGAGCGGGCGCCCCGAGCGCTTCATCCCGATGCTGAACGCGGCCCGCTCGCCCACCTTCTACGAGTTCGACTCCGGCGACCTGCTCAAGCTCTACCGGGAGATGGACGACCGGGACGAGGAGCCGGTGGTCGTCTACCACTCCCACACCGCCACCGAGGCGTACCCCTCGCGCACCGACGTCTCCTACGCCTCCGAGCCGCAGGCGCACTACGTGCTGGTCTCCACCGCCGAATGCGGCAACGACGACGGCCCGTTCCAGTTCCGCTCGTTCCGCATCGTGGACGGCGTGATCACCGAGGAGGACGTCCGGATCGTCGACGACCCCGCCTGACCGGCCGCCCCGGCGTGACATCCCACACACCGGGACGAAAGCGCCCACCAGGCAAGACGGCCATCCCGCAGCCCGCTCGGGAATCTATACGATGACCGCATGCGTTACCTCGACGTGAGCCCTCCCGCCGCAGGCATCCGCCTCGTGGCGCGGCTGCACGTCGACCTGTGCCGCCTCGCCAGCGCGATCTGTCGCGCCCGCTGACCGCCCCGCCCGCGCGGCCCACACCCGCTCCGCCCGCCCGCGGGCGACCACCCCGCCCGCCCCGCCACCCTCTGGAGTGCAGCCATGGCCATCGAGGTCCGCATCCCCACCATCCTCCGCACCTACACCGACGGCGCCAAGGCCGTCGAGGGCAGCGGTGCCACCCTGGGCGACCTCTTCTCCGACCTCGACGCCCGGCACCCCGGCATCCGCGAGCGCCTCGTCGACGCCGGCGAGCTCCGCCGCTTCGTCAACGTCTACCTCAACGACGAGGACGTCCGCTTCCTCGACGGCATCAACACCGCCGTCGCCGCCGGTGACAGCGTCACCATCCTCCCCGCCGTGGCCGGCGGTTCCGTCTGATGCGGTACGGCACCCCGCTCGACGCCGTCGGCAACACCCCCCTTGTCGGCCTGCCCCGGCTCTCCGCGGGCATCCCCGGCAACGAGTCGGGTGCCGTTCGCCTCTGGGCCAAGCTGGAGGACCGCAACCCCACCGGATCGATCAAGGACCGCCCCGCGCTCCACATGATCGAACGCGCCGAAGCGGACGGACGCCTCACCCCCGGCTGCACCGTCCTCGAACCCACCAGCGGCAACACCGGCATCTCCCTCGCCATGGCAGCCAAGCTCAAGGGCTACCGCATGGTCTGCGTCATGCCCGAGAACACCAGCGAGGAACGCCGCGAACTGCTCCGCATGTGGGGCGCCGAAGTCATCCCCTCCCCGGCCGCCGGCGGCTCCAACACCGCCGTCCGGGTCGCCAAGGAACTCGCCGCCGAACACCCCGACTGGGTCATGCTCTACCAGTACGGCAACCCCGACAACGCCGGCGCGCACTACGCCACCACCGGCCCCGAGATCCTCGCCGACCTGCCCACCGTCACCCACTTCGTGGCCGGCCTCGGCACCACCGGCACCCTCATGGGCGTCGGCCGTTACCTGCGCGAGAAGACCCCCGGCATCACCGTCGTCGCCGCCGAGCCCCGCTACGACGACCTCGTCTACGGGCTGCGCAACCTCGACGAGGGCTTCGTCCCCGAGCTGTACGACGCCTCCGTGCTCAGCACCCGCTTCTCCGTCGGCTCCGCCGACGCCGTCCGCCGCACCCGCGAGCTGCTCCAGCAGGAGGGCATCTTCGCGGGCGTCTCCACCGGCGCCATCCTGCACGCCGCCCTCGGCGTCGGCCGCAAGGCCGCCCAGGCCGGCCAGAGCGCCGACATCGCCTTCGTCGTCGCCGACGGCGGCTGGAAGTACCTCTCCACCGGCATCTACACCGCCGAGACCACCGAGGACGCCGTCGCCGCCCTCCAGGGCCAGCTCTGGGCCTGACCGGCCCCGCGCACACCCCGCAACACCCCGCACACGACCCCGGCAGGGGCCCGGCGACAAGCCGCGCCCCAGGCCGCGATCGGATGTTCCCCTGCCCCCCGCACGTACGAGCACATACCGGGCCGCACCATGGGGACTCCGCTCGCGGCCTTTTATATATCCGTATTCTGACCCCAAACCGTAACAGAACGACGACAAGGGACATTCCTCCGCTTTGCCCCCGCGCCTCTGGAAAAAGGTGGGAGCAGAACAGCCGACCCCGCCGCGCACCGAACGGCGCTGGTCACGCACCCATCGGAGGAGGGACGTCATGAGTCCTCGCAGTGGCGAACTCTGGTCCTATGTGCAGATCGCAGCCCACATCGGCGTCCAGCCGGACACCGTCAAGTCCTACCGCCGCCAAGGCGTCCTGCCCGAACCCGACGTCGTCACCGTCCTCGGCCAGCCCCGCTGGTACGCCGAAACCATCCGCGCCTGGAGCGCCCGACGCCCCCGCAACCGGGACCGCTGACCCGCCACTCGCACACCGCCCGTACAGGGGAGCGCCCCGCGCCCCCCGTACTGGTGATTCCGACCACAACCGGCCCCGCGGACGACTGCGAAACCATACCGCCGCCTTACTCTCGACTCTCACGCACGAACGCAATGAAGCGGCAGCACCGGTACCGGCAGGCGGAGGACGCGGCATGGATCTGACCGTGGTGGGATGCTCGGGGAGCTTCCCGTCAGCCGACTCGCCCTGCTCCTGCTACCTGCTCCAGGCCGACGGATACCGGCTGGTCATCGACCTCGGCAACGGCGCCCTCGGCGCCCTCCAGCGCTACTGCGGCCTCTACGAGGTCGACGCGGTCCTGCTCAGCCACCTGCACGCGGACCACTGCATCGACATGTGCGCCTACTACGTCGCCCGCAACTACCGCGTCGGCGGCTGCCCCGACCCGCTGCCCGTCCACGGCCCGCACGGCACCGCCGAACGCCTCGCCCGCGCCTACGACATGGACGAGCACCCCGGCATGAAGCAGGTCTTCGACTTCAACACACTGGAAGAGGGCACCTTCCAGCTCGGCCCGCTCAGCATCACCGCCACCAGAGTCGCCCACCCGGTCGAGGCCTTCGCCTTCCGGATCGAACACGGCGGCCGCTCCCTCGTCTACACCGGCGACACCGGCCCCTGCGACCAACTCGTCGACCTCGCCCGCGGAGCCGACCTGCTGCTCAGCGAAGCCGCCTTCACCCACGGCAAGGAGGACATCCCCGACCTCCACCTGAACGGCCGTCAGGCCGGGGAGGCCGCCGCCCAGGCCGGCGTCGGACGCCTGGTGCTGACCCACATCCCGCCGTGGACCGACCCCGAGCAGAACCGCGCCGACGCCGTCGCCGCCTACACCGGCCCGGTCGAACTCGCCCGCCCCGGCGCGGTCTACCACCTCTGACTACCGCACGTTGGCCTGCTCCAGCTCGTCCGCGTCGTCCTCCCGGCCCGGCGTCTTCAGGTCGAAGACGGTGATGACGACCCGGAACACCGTGTAGTAGACCACCGCGAACACCGCCCCGATCGGCAAAATCAGCCACGGCTTGGTCGCCAGACTCCAGTTGATCACGTAGTCGATCAGCCCCGCCGAGAAGCTGAACCCGTCGTGCACCCCCACCGCCCAGGTCACCGCCATCGACACCCCCGTCAGCAGCGCGTGGACCGCGTACAGCACCGGCGCGACATACAGGAACGAGTACTCGATCGGCTCGGTCACCCCGGTCATGAACGAGGTCAACGCCACCGAGACCATCATCCCGGTCACCTCCTTGCGCCGACTCGGCTTGGCACAGTGCGCGATGGCCATCGCCGCCGCCGGCAACGCGAACATCATGATCGGGAAGAAACCCGAAGTGAACTGACCCGCCGTCGGATCACCCGCCAGGAACCGGTTGACGTCCCCGTGCACCACCGTCCCGTCCGGCTCGGTGTAACTGCCGAACTGGAACCAGAAGAACACGTTCAGGAACTGGTGCAGACCGACGACCAGCAACAGCCGGTTGGCCACCCCGAAGACCCCCGAACCGGTCGAGCCCAGATCCGTCAGCCCGTCCGCGAAACTGTCCAACCCCCGCCCGATCGGCGGCCACACCCACAGGCACACCACCGCGAACAGCAGCGCCGCACCCGACATGATGATCGGCACCAGCCGGCGGCCGTTGAAGAAACCCAACCAGTCCACCAGCTTCACCCGGTGGTACCGCTGCCACAGGTAGGCCGTCATCAACCCGATGACGATGCCGCCGAACACCCCCGGATTCTGCGCCACGGGCAGCGCCGCCGCCGAGTACGGCCCCGCCGCCGGACCGGTCAGGCACACCTGCCCCGACAGCACCGACGGCCGCGCACAGCTCGCAAAGGTCGCCAGCACATTGTGGTAGACCAGGAAACCCGCCACCGCCGCCAGCGCCGTCGACCCGTCCGACTTCTTCGCCATCCCGATCGCCACCCCCACCGCGAACAGCAGCGGCAGCCCCAGCGACCCGTCCAGCAGCGCCCCGCCCGCGCCGCCGAACACCTGCACCAGCTTCTCCGGAAAATGCCAGCGGGTGTGGATGTCCGGCTGGCCCAGCCGGTTCAGGATCCCCGCCGCCGGCAGCACCGCGATCGGCAGCTGCAGACTCCGCCCCATCTTCTGCAGACCGCTGACCAGCCCCTGCCACCACGGCTTCCGCGGAGCGACGGCACCGGCCGAACTCATGGACTCTCCTCCCCGGGGGGCCACCGACCCGCTGACGCCATCCTCACGGACAAAAGCGGAACTATGCGAGCGAAACACAGCCAACCGTGCGTTACTTTGTACAAACAGACGACACGGCAGGAGCGGGCACCATGGCCACAAAGGCTGAGAAGATCGTCGCCGGCCTCGGCGGCATCGAGAACATCGACGAGGTCGAGGGCTGCATCACCCGGCTGCGCACCGAGGTCGTCGACCCGTCCAAGGTGGACGAGACCGCCCTCAAGGCCGCCGGCGCCCACGGAGTCGTCCGCATGGGCACCGCCGTCCAGGTCGTCATCGGCACCGACGCCGACCCCATCGCCTCCGAGATCGAAGACATGATGTGACCGCCCGGCCGCTCCTGCCCGACACCCCCGCGAGCGGCCTTTCCCACCCGATAGGGTCGGAACCATGACACGCACCGACGGCCGTACCGACGACCAGCTCCGCCCCATCACCATCGAACGCGGCTGGAGCAAGCACGCGGAAGGATCGGTCCTCGTCTCGTTCGGCGACACCCGCGTGCTGTGCACCGCGAGCGTGACCGAGGGCGTGCCGCGCTGGCGGCGCGGCAGCGGCGAGGGCTGGGTGACCGGCGAGTACGCGATGCTGCCGCGCGCCACCAACACCCGCAACGACCGCGAGTCCGTCCGCGGCAAGATCGGCGGACGCACCCATGAGATCAGCCGCCTGATCGGCCGCTCCCTGCGCGGCGTGGTCGACACCCGCGCCCTGTCCGAGAACACCATCGCCATCGACTGCGACGTCCTCCAGGCGGACGGCGGCACCCGCACCGCCGCCATCACCGGCGCCTACGTCGCCCTGGTCGACGCGGTCCGCTGGGCCCAGGCCAAGAAGATCACCCGGGCCAAGGCCGAGCCCATCGTCGGCGCGGTCAGCGCCGTCAGCGTCGGCATCGTCGGCGGCGTCCCCATGCTCGACCTCTGCTACGAGGAGGACGTCCGCGCCGAGACCGACATGAACATCGTCTGCACCGGCGACGGAAAGTTCGTCGAGGTCCAGGGCACCGCCGAGGGCGCGCCCTTCGACCGCGCGCTGCTCGACCAACTGCTCGACCTCGGCCAGCTCGGCTGCGCGGAGCTGGACGAGATCCAGCGCAAGGCACTGGAGGGCTGACCGCGATGACCGCACGACTGATCCTCGCCACCCGCAACGCCCACAAGGTCGGCGAACTGCGCGCCATCCTCGGCGCGGCCGGGCTCGACATCGACCTGGTCGGCGCCGACGCCTACCCCGAGATCCCGGACGTCCGCGAGACCGGCGTGACCTTCGCCGAGAACGCCCTGCTCAAGGCCCACGCCCTGGCCCAGGCCACCGGGCTGCCGGCGGTCGCCGACGACTCCGGCCTCTCCGTGGACGTCCTCGGCGGCGCCCCCGGCATCTTCTCCGCGCGCTGGGCCGGCACCCACGGCGACGACAAGGCCAACCTGGAGCTGCTGCTCGCCCAGCTGGGCGACATCGCGCCGCCGCACCGCACCGCGCACTTCCGCTGCGCGGCCGCCCTGGCCCTCCCGGACGGCACCGAGCACGTGGTCGAGGGCCGGCTCCCGGGCACCCTGCGGTACGAGCCGGTCGGCACCCACGGCTTCGGCTACGACCCGATCCTGCAGCCCGACGGCTACGACGTCACCTGCGCCGAGCTCACCCCGGACCAGAAGAACGCCATCAGCCACCGCGGCCACGCCTTCCGCGCCCTCACCCCCCTCCTCCGCACCCTCCCCGCCTGAGGGGCCGGGATTCCCGGTTTCTGCCGGTCACAGGAACGGCCGCCTCGTCCAGGACGAAGCGGCCGTTCTGCTGTGCGCCCGGTGGGATTCGAACCCACAACCCCGGCCACCTAAAGACCGTCCCTCTCCCTGTTGGGGCACGGGCGCAGCGCTCCAACACTATCCGATGGCCGCAGAAGCGGTACACGTACGGGCCGCTCCGGACGGCGGCTGACGGCTCCGTCGGTTCTTGTTGCGCCCGCAGTATGTCTCCGTCTGCGTGTGGCAGTTGGGGCAGAGCATGCGCAGGTTCTCCGCCCGGTTGTCCGACCAGTCGCCGTTGATGTGATCCACCTCAAGGGTGATCGGTTTGCCCAGCCAGGTGCCCGTGTTCCCGCAGAGCGCACACGCATCGGGCCGCCCGCTCTCGATGAGGGCGAGACGCAGCCGCTGTCCGGGTACACGCTTGGCCGTTGCCGGCCGCTGGACGAGGAAGTCCACGGAGCGCCCCTTGAGCCGCTTGCCACGATTGTGGGCCTGTCCGGTGAAGTGCGACGTGTCGATGCCGAACTCCCTGATACGCCGGGCGATATAAGCCTGGGTGCCGCCGGCCGGGCGGAGGCCCAGGTGCCTCACCACGCCTGCGAAGCTCTCGGCGTGGTCGACGCCCTCCTGGAGGAGCTCCCGGGTGTGGACCACAGCGGGCTGCGGGAAGTGGTCCGTCGGGATGTCGAACTCGGTGAGCTTCCGGCGAAGGTAGATGCGGCGCTGGGGTGTGGCCTCCAGGCCGAGGAGGGCGAGCAGGTCGTCCTGGGACGACGCCGTGGGCGCCAGCGTTGCGAGGCGGGCGCGGGTGTAGAGGCTTGACATGGGTGCTCCCTGCGGTGGGTGGGTGGCAGGGGCGCGGCGGGCGGGTGCGTGGGTGGAGGCGGGCATGGCTCGGCCGGTCCCTTGGGTGACGAGGTGGGGTCGGGGCGGTCGAGGGTGCCGGGGCCGGGTTGGCTTGGGCCTCGCCGGGGTCAACGAGGTGGGTGCCCGAGGGGGCACGGGGGGCGGGGTGTGGCGTCGGTCACACGGGTTTGAACGCGCGTACACGGATGTGGTTGAGACCAATAGGACTAGGCCAGTTTCCGCAGGATGGCCGCTGACCTGCCCCTTCGTTGAACCTTAAAGAAAATTAAGTGACACGTTGCTGAATGGTGTCTTGACGCTGAGGGTTGGTCCAGGCCAATTTATGCAGCACGCGGTTGCTACTGAGGAGTTGCGTGGGGGCCTCGGATCAACTGCCGTAGCGGGACCGCAGGTTCAGGTGACGGATGTTGTGGTTGCGGAGGCAGAGATGATCGAGAAGCCCATCAACGGACAAGTCCGGCGCGTCAGACGGGAGTTGCTGGCGGTCTGTACCGCCGCCCTGCTCGGGCTGGGCGGGCTGGTGGCCGTCGACGGTTCGGCGCAGGCGTCCAGCAGCCAGCTGCTGGTCAATCCCGGCTTCGAGAGCGGGAATCTGAGCGGGTGGAGCTGTTCCACCCTGGACGCGGTGGTGGGCACACCGGTCGCCGCAGGCTCCTACGCCCTGGCCGGAACTCCCGCCGGGCAGGACGACGCGCAGTGTACGCAGACCGTCGCCGTCGTGCCGAACTCGACCTACACCCTCACCGGCCAGGTGGAGGGCGACTACGTCTACCTCGGTGCCACCGGTACCGGCGTGACCGCCTCCAACTGGACGCCCAGCGCTGCCAGTTGGACCACACTGTCGACCAGCTTCAGCACCGGCGCATCGACCACCTCGGTGCAGGTGTACGTCCACGGCTGGTACGGCGAGGGCACGTTCCGCGCCGACAACCTGGCCCTGACCGGCCCGGCTCCGGCCGGCGGCGGAGGCCCCACCAGCAGCCCCACCGCCACTCCGACCCCCACGGCCACCCCCACCGCGAGCGCCGGCCCCACGGCGAGCGCCACCCCCACCCCCACCGGGACGCCGACCACCCCGGTCAGCCCCCGCCCAGCACCGGCTTCACCCACCCGGTGTACTTCATGCCGCTGGACAACTCCCCGCAGGCCGTCTCCGACATCGTCGCCGGCTCCGGTGAGAACCAGTTCCTGCTGGCCTTCGTGCTGGACTCCGGCAACTGCACCCCGGCCTGGGACGGCGACGCCTCCTCCCCGGTGTCGAGCGACACCGCCGTCCTGGCGGACGTCAACGCGATCCGGGCCGCCGGCGGCGATGTGAGCGTCTCCTTCGGCGGCTACAACGGCACCGAGCTGGGCAGCGACTGCGGCAGCAGCACCGCCCTCGCCGCCGCGTACCAGCAGGTGATCACCAAGTACGACCTCACCCGGATCGACCTGGACTGGGAGAACGGCAGCCTGGACGCCAACATGGCGGTCCGCTGGGGCGCGATCAAGCTGCTGGAGTCGGAGGACCCCAAGCTGCAGGTCTCGCTGACCATCCCGATGACCACGGTCGGCCTGCCCGACACCGGACGGGACGAGATCCAGCAGGCGATCAACGACGGCGCCCGGATCGACCGGGTCAACATCATGGACTTCGACTTCGGCCTCGACAGCGGCACCGAGACGGCGGCGGCCGAGGGCGTCGCCAACGACGTGGTCGCCCAGCTGGAGACGCTGTACGGCTGGAACGCCGCCACGGCCTGGTCGCACCTGGGCGTGCAGCTGATGAACGGTCACACCGACCAGCCGAGCGAGCTGTTCACCCAGTCCACCTTCACCGACCTGCTCGGCTTCGTCCAGGCCAACCACGCCGCTCAGTTCTCCTACTGGGACGTCAACCGGGACCGGGCCTGCGATCCGAGCGTCGTGCACTACTGGGCCGACGGGGCCTGCAGCAGCGTCACGCAGAACCCGTACGACTTCACCAAGATCGTCACCCAGTTCAACGGCTGACGGCCGGCACCCCCACAGACCCACCCGCGCCGGGCGGCGGCCGGTAATCCCCCACTTGCCTGTCGCAGCTCACCCCCGGCGCGGGTGACGCCCCACGGCTCCACCCGCAGGACCAGCACCACACCCCCCACAGTTCACGAGGAGTACGTCATGTCAGAGCGTTTCCTGTCCGCCCGCCGAGGCCCGGAGCGGAGGTTGAAGCGCAGTACGGCGCTGGCCACCGCCACCGTGCTGTTCGCCGGTACCGCGGCCCTCGCTTCCAGCATGGCGTCGGCCAGTGCGGCGGCGACAAATCTGCTGTCCAACAGCGGGTTTGAGGCCGGCAGCCTGAGCGGATGGTCCTGCTCGACGCTGGACAGCGTGGTCTCCACGCCCGTCCACAGCGGGTCCTGGGCGCTTGCCGGCGCCGCCTCCTCCAGTGATGACGCGCAGTGCGCGCAGACCGTGACGGTGCTGCCGAACACCACGTACAGCCTGTCGGCGTACGTCCAGGGTGAGTACGTCTACCTGGGGGCGACCGGCACCGGGGTGACGGCGAGCACCTGGACGCCCGGCACGTCCGGCTGGACGCAGCTGTCGACGAGTTTCACCACGGGTGCGTTGACCACTTCGGTGCAGGTGTACACCCACGGCTGGTACGGCGAGGGCACGTACAACGCGGACGATGTGTCGCTGACGGGTCCGGGCGGGGCGTCCGGCAGCCCGAGCGCCAGCGCGTCCGCCTCGCCGTCGCAGTCGGCCTCGTCCTCGCCGTCCCCGTCGGCGAGCGCCTCGCCGTCGCAGTCGGCGCCGCCCTCCCCGTCGGCCTCCGCGAGCGCCTCGCCCTCGCAGTCGGCCTCGGCCAGCCCGTCGCCGTCCGCCTCCGCCAGCAGCGGTACCGGCACCGGCACGGCTCCGACCGGTGACGGCCTGGTGACCGCGCCGACCGGGCTGACGGCGAAGGTCACCAACACGGCGGTGACGCTGTCGTGGAAGGGCTCGACCGACAACTCGCAGACCGGGGACGCCCCCGCGTACTACGTCTACTCGGGCGCCAACCTGATGGCGACGTCGATGGGCGACTCGGTGACGGTCAGCTCGCTGCTGCCCAACACCGCGTACACCTTCACCGTCCAGGGCTACGACAAGGACGGCCACGCCTCGGCCGAGTCCGCGCCGGTCTCGGCGACGACGGGGGCTGCCGCGAGCGGTCCGATGAAGTCGGCGTACTTCGACCAGTGGGGCATCTACGGCAACGCCTACTACCCGAAGAACGTGGCCACGTCGGGCGCGGCCTCGGGCCTGAAGGTCATCACCTACGCCTTCGAGAACATCGACCCGACCTCGCACACCTGCTTCGAGGCGGTCAAGGCGTCGGACTCGACCAACGACTCGGACCCGAACGCGGGCGACGGCGCGGGTGACGCGTTCGCGGACTACCAGAAGTCGTACACCGGCGACATCAGTGTGGACGGCTCCTCGGACGCCTGGTCGCAGCCGATCAAGGGCAACTTCAACCAGCTGCGGGAGCTGAAGGCGGAGGACCCCAACCTGCGGATCGTGCTGTCGATCGGCGGCTGGACGTACTCCAAGTACTTCTCCGACGCGGCTGCGACGGCCGCCTCCCGGCAGGCGTTCGTCTCCTCCTGCATCAACATGTTCATCAAGGGCAACCTGCCGACGGGTATCTCCGGTGACGCCTCCGGCGGCACGGCCTCGGCGGCGGGCCTGTTCGACGGCATCGACATCGACTGGGAGTACCCGGGCTCGGCCGACGGCCACGCGGGCAACCACTACTCGGCCGCCGACACCGCGAACTACACCGCGCTGCTGGGCGAGTTCCGCAGCGAGCTGGACGCGTACGGCAACAGCATCGGCAAGCACTACCTGCTGACCGCGGCGCTGCCCAGCGGCCAGGACAAGATCGCCGACATCCAGCCGGCCGCGATCTCGCAGTACCTGGACTACGGCGACATCATGACCTACGACATGCACGGCGCGTGGGAGACGGACGGTCCGACGGACTTCCAGGACCCGCTGCACGCCTCGGCGAGCGACCCGAGCCCGGTGGTCGCGCCCGGCAACGAGCAGTACAACATCGACGAGACGATCAAGGCGTACACCAAGGGCGATCCGCAGTACGGGATCACCGGCGGGTTCCCGGCGAGCAAGCTGGTGCTGGGGGTGCCGTTCTACTTCCGTGGCTGGTCGGGGGTGACGGCGGGCAGCAACTACGGCCTGTACGAGCCCGCGACCGGTGCCAGCCCGGTGCAGACGTACACCCAGGAGGCCGGGATCGCCGACTGGAAGGAGCTGGTGGCGCAGGGCCTGACGACGGGTTCCACGGTCCACTGGGATCCGACCACGGACAGTTCCTGGATCTACAGCAACGGCACCTTCTACACGGGTGACACGCCGCAGGCGATCACCGCGCGCGGCTCGTACGCCACGGCGAACGGCCTGGGCGGGATATTCGCCTACTCGTTCGAGGGTGACGACTCCAGCAGCACCCTGATCAACACCCTGGTGAAGTCGATGCCGTAACCGGCACCGGGTGGGACAGGCAGGGGCGGCGCACCGGGAGGTGCGCCGCCCCTGTGGCGTCCGCCGGGAGGGGGCTCGGACGCCGAGGTCGTTCAGACGCCGAGGTCGCGGATCAGCTTGGCCACGTGGCCGGTCGCCTTGACGTTGTAGAAGGCGTGCTCGATCCGGCCCTGCTCGTCGACGACCACGGTCGAGCGGATCACCCCGGTCACGGTCTTGCCGTACATGGTCTTCTCGCCGAACGCCCCGTACGCGGTGAGGACCTCCTTGTCCGGGTCGGCCAGCAGCGTGACCTTGAGGTTCTCCTTCTCGCGGAACTTGCCCAGCTTCTCCGGCTTGTCCGGGGAGATGCCCAGCACGTCGTACCCGGCCTGGGCCAGCACGTCCAGGTTGTCGGTGAAGTCGCACGCCTGCTTGGTGCAGCCGGGTGTCAGTGCCGCCGGGTAGAAGTAGACGATGACCTTGCGGCCGAGGTGCTCGGCGAGGGACACCTCCTTGCCGTCCGCGTCCTGAAGGGAGAAGGCCGGGGCGGTGTCGCCGGGCTTCAGTCGCTCACTCATGGGTAGGTGCTCCTGGATCTCGGATGGGGGGGTCGCGCATACAGAACGTACTCCGAAGGCGGGTGCCGCTGCGCGTGGCGGCTCATCACCTGACAAACTGTCCGAGAGCATCAGGTGGCGACGGAGGGAAGGTGTCCTCGTGGGCGAGGTCAGCACGAGGGGTAAGGACGGCAAGGACGTCCGCAGCGCAGCCCAGATCGAGGCGGACATCGTCCGGACAAGGCGGCAGCTCGCGGCCACGCTGGACGAGCTGGCCGTGGCGGTGCACCCCTCTACGGTGATCGGTTCGGCCAAAGCGCAGGTCAGGGCTACGGTCGAGCAGAAGACCAGCAAGGCGTTCGTGGCGGTGAACCGCAGCGTCGAGCAGGTGAAGGCGCAGTTCGTGGACGAGAAGGGCAGCCCGCGCAAGGAGCGGATCGTGCCCGTCGCGGCGGTCGGCGCCGCGCTGGTGGTCGGCGTGGTCCTGCTGCGCCGGCGCCGCAGGTAGCACAGCCGGGGGTGCGCGCGGGCGGGGTTGCCGGTCGCGCGCGGGCGTGTCCGCTGTTCGGTGTACCGTCCATGCGTGAACGATTCCACCGAACGGGGATACCCCCTGGGCGAGAAACTGCCCATCAAGATGCTGCACGACCGGGTGCTGGTGCGCGCGGACGGCCCGGAGGGCGACCGCCGCTCGACCGGAGGCATCCTGATCCCGGCGACGGCCGAGCTCTCGCGCCGCTGCGCCTGGGCGGAGGCGGTCGCGGTCGGCCAGAACGTGCGCAGCATCGAGCCGGGCGACCGTGTGCTGTACGACCCGGAGGACCGGGCCGAGGTCGAGGTCCGCGGCGTCATGTATGTGCTGCTCCGCGAGCGGGACATCCACGCGGTGGCGTCCGAGCGCGTGGGCGAGGGCCAGGGCAGCACCGGCCTTTATCTCTGACCTGAGCCTGTGACCTGAGCTTGCATCTGTGACCTGAGACCCGCCCCGACCGCACCCCGGCCGGGGCGGGTCTGCTCAGGCGTCCGGGAAGCGCCCCGCCTCGACGCCGCCCCGGCGCGGGGCCGTTACGGGTGGGGGGCGGTGCCGGGCGGGGGTGCGGTGTTCGGGGCGAGCGGGCCGGCGGTCGGGGTGTCGGCCGGCGGGGTGGACGGGGCGGGCGTCGGCGGGGTGGAGGCGGGCGGCGTCGGCGCGGAGGTGGTGGGTGCGGGCGCGCTGGGCGTCGGCCGGCCGGGGGTGGTCGGTGCGGTGGCCGGGGTGGAGGGGGTGTTCGGCGCGGTCGGCGTGGGCGCCTGGGTGGTCGGGGCGGGGGCCTGCGGCTGGGTGGAGGTGGAGGCGGCGCTGTCGAGGTCGAACTGCGCGACCGGTTGGCCGTCGAGGGCCTCGGTCATGTAGGCGGTCCAGATCTGGGTCGGGAAGGCCCCGCCGTTGACCCGGTCGACGCCCGCGGCCTCGCCCAGGGAGAGCCGGGCGTGGGTGGTCGGGTCCTCGGCGAACAGGCCGACCGAGGTGACCAGCTGCGGGGTGTAGCCGACGAACCAGGCCGAGTTGTTGCTGTCGGTGGTGCCGGTCTTGCCCGCCGCCGGGCGGTCCAGGCCGAGGGCCAGGTAGCCGGTTCCGGAGGGGCTGACGACGCCCTCCAGGACGGAGGTGACGGTGTCGGCGGTGTCGCGGCTGAACGCGGTCCTGGCCTGGTGCTCAGGCAGCGCCTTGGACTGGCCGTCGTGGCTGAGCGCCTGCACCGACCAGGGGGTGATCTGCCGGCCGTGGTCGGCGAAGGTGGCGTAGGCCCCGGCCAGCTGGATGGCGTCCGGGGTGGCCACGCCCAGCGCCAGGGAGGGGTTGCCCGCGCTCATGTTGGGGGTGTCGGTGGGCAGCCCGGCCGCGATGGCGGCGTTGCGGACGTTGTTCAGTCCGGCGTCGGCGGCCTCCTGGGCGTACACGCTGTTGACCGACTTCTTCATGGCGTACGCGAGGCTGATCTCGCCGTAGTCGACGTCGTCCTCGTTGGGCGGCGCGTAGGACAGGCCCTTGGGCAGGCCCTGGACGCTGCGGCCGCTGGTGCCGTCGTACAGGGTGGAGGGCGTGATCGGGTCGCCGTCCTGGGTGGTGGCGTTGTTCTGCAGCCCGGCGGCCAGGTCGAAGGCCTTGAAGGTGGAGCCGACCTGGATGTCGGTGCGGGTGGCGTCGTTGAACTCCTGCTTGGCGTAGTCGGGGCCGCCGTACGCGGCGACGAGCCTGCCGGTGGTGGGGTCGACCGAGCCGGCGGCGGCGCGGACGTCCTTGGCCTTGGCGGTGTCCGGCAGCTGCTGGGTGAGCTGGCTGCGGACGGCCGAGGTGAGGGCGTCCTGGTCGTTCTTGACGAAGGTGGTGGTGATCCGCCAGCCGCCGGCGGCCAGGGTGGCCGGGTCGACGACGTTGTTGTCGGTCAGGTACTGGTCGGCGATGTCGATCAGGTAGCCGGCCTGGCCGCTGACGCCGTTGACGGCGGTGGGCTCCTTGGTGGCGGGGAACTTCTCGGCGGCCCGCTGCCCGGGGGTGAGCCAGCCGAGCTTGACCATGCCGTCCAGCACGTAGTTCCAGCGGGCGACGGCGTTGGCCTTGCCCGCGGGGGTGGCGGTGGCGACGTCGTACGCGCTGGGGGCCTGCAGCAGTGCGGCCAGGTAGGCCGCCTGCGGGACGTTCAGCTGGGAGGCGTTGACGCCGTAGTAGGCCTGGGCGGCGGCCTGGATGCCGTAGGCGCCGCGGCCGAAGTAGCTGGTGTTGAGGTACCCGGCCATGATGGTGTCCTTGCTCTCGGTCTGGTCGACCTTGAGCGAGATGAAGAACTCCTTGGCCTTGCGGGCGACGTTCTGCTCCTGGTTGAGGTAGTAGTTCTTGACGTACTGCTGGGTGATGGTGGAGCCGCCCTGCAGGCCCCGGCCGCTGACCGTGTACCAGCCGGCCCGGGCCATGCCGGTGATGCTGACGCCGCGGTTGCTGTAGAAGGTGCGGTCCTCGGCGGAGACGGCGGCGTGCTGCATGGTCTGGGAGATCTGCCCGATGGGCACGGAGACCCGGTTGACCAGGCCGGTCTGACCGATCTCGGTCTTGTTGTCGGCGTAGTAGTAGACGTTGCTCTGCGCGGTGGCGGCGGCGTTGGGGTCGGGCACCTGCACCACCATGTACATGAGGACGAAGGCGCCGATGCCGAGCAGCAGCACGGTCAGCACGCCGCCCAGGACCATCCGCCAGGTCGGGATCGTCCGCCGCCACCAGGGCTTGGCCCGGCGCGCGGCCTTGCGGGCGCGCTTCCTGGCGCGGCGGCGCTCGCGTCCGCCCGCGCCCGCGCCGCCGCCGTCGGAGCGGTCCTCGGCGGCCAGGGCGTCGGGCGCGGACGGGTAGCCGTACGCCTGCGCGTGCTGTGGTGCGTGGTCGAGGGGGTCGCGTCGGAGGCCCTCCGGATCGCGGTCGGGGGTTCCCCAGCCCGGTCCCTGTGGTCCTTGACTCATCTGCGTGGTGCTCCTCGGCCTGGCGGACGCTCCTGCCTGCTCACGGTTGTGTGGCCTGCCGACGGTGCGTGGTTGCGTCCGATTATGTCTGTCTTCTGCCCGGATGCCCCATGAGGGCCGGTGAAACCGGATGCGGCGCGCCCCTGCGGGTCGCTACGCTCGCTTGAGGACAACTCCATACGGCAAGCCCCTCCGCGTACCCCCGGGTCGCTGCGGACGGGGCCTCCTTGGCGTGCGCGCGCATGCGGCGTCGTACGCCCAGACGC
Organism: Streptacidiphilus sp. PB12-B1b; assembly: GCF_014084125.1. Taxonomy (NCBI): domain Bacteria; kingdom Bacillati; phylum Actinomycetota; class Actinomycetes; order Kitasatosporales; family Streptomycetaceae; genus Streptacidiphilus; species Streptacidiphilus sp. PB12-B1b. The sequence goes on from NZ_CP048405.1 coordinate 1,317,287, forward strand.
GTTATCGAGAGGATGTGGTTCCCGGATGACGCCGACCGTCGACGCCACCCACCCGCCCAGTCCACCTCAACGACACCCCCGCCCGGTACCCTCCGCCGCGCCCCGGCCGGGGCTGTCGGCGCTGCGGCTGTACGCGGCGGTCGCCCGGGGCAGCTTCCGCCGGTACGCCACCTACCGGGCGGCGACCTGGGCCGGGGTCTTCACCAACACCGTCTTCGGCTTCTTCATCGCCTACACCTACCGGGCGCTGTGGGAGATCCGGCCGCACCTGGGCGGCTACGACCTGGGCGCCGCCCTCACCTACGTCTGGCTGGGCCAGTCCCTGATGGTGCCGGTGGCGGCGATGGGCGGCGGCATCCAGGACGACCTGGAGGCGCGGATCACCTCCGGCGACATCGCGGTGGACCTGTACCGGCCGGTGGACCAGCAGGGCTGGTGGCTGGCCGCCGACCTGGGCCGGGCCGGCTACCACCTGCTGTCGCGCGGGGTGCTGCCGCTGGCCGTCGGTGCGCTGTTCTTCCGGCTGCGGATGCCCGCCGGGGGAGCCGCCGAGGCGGCGCTGACCTGGGCCGGGTTCCTGGCGTCGCTGGTGCTGGCGGTCGTCGTCAGCTTCGCGCTGCGCTACATGGCCTCGCTGACCGGCTTCTGGCTGCTGGACGCCCGGGGTGTGCGGCAGGTCACAGCGGTGCTGGGGATGTTCTTCTCCGGCTTCCTGCTGCCGCTGACGCTGCTGCCCCCGGCGCTGGGCGCGGTCGCGCAGCACCTGCCGTGGGCGGGCATGGTACAGATCCCGGAGGACGTCTTCCTTCAGCGGCGGACCGGCGGCGCGCTGCTCTCCGGCCTGGCGCTGCAGCTGCTGTGGGCGCTGGTGCTGCTGGGCGCGGGCCGGCTGGTGCAGCGGGCGGCGGCGGCCAAGGTGGTGGTCCAGGGTGGCTGAGCAGCGGGCGGTGCCGGCCGCGCTCCCGGCCCCGGCCGGCCTGCCGGCCCGGATCTACGAGGCGCTGCGCGTCTACGCGCTGGTCGCGCGGATGTGGCTGCGGGCCTCGCTGGCGTACCGGACCTCGTTCTGGCTGACCACGATCGGCAACGCGGTCACCTCCGGCCTGGACTTCGCCGTGATCGCGATCATGTTCCTGCACACCTCGGCGCTGGGCGGCTGGACGCTGCCGCAGGTGGCGTTCCTGTACGGCACCTCGGGGGCCACCCTGGGCCTGGCCGATCTGGCGGTGGGCAGCCTGGACCAGCTCGGGCAGCGGGTGCGGGACGGCTCGGTGGACACCGTGCTGGTGCGTCCGGCCGCCGCGCTGGCGCAGCTCGGCGCGGACCGTTTCGCGTTGCGGCGGACGGGCCGGGTGGTGCAGTCCCTGCTGGTCCTGGCCTGGGCGGTGTCCCGGCTGCACCTGGACTGGACGGCCGGGCGGCTGCTGGTGACGGCGGTGCTGCTGGTCTGCGGCAGTGTGATCTTCGGGTCGGTGTTCGTCGCCGGGGCGGCCTTCCAGTTCTTCGCCACCGACGCCGCCGAGGTGCAGAACTCGGTGACCTACGGCGGGGCGACGATGCTCCAGTACCCGCCCACGATCTACGCCCGCGACCTGGTACGGGGCGTGGTGTACGGGGTGCCGCTGGCGTTCGTGAACTGGCTGCCCGCGCTGTACGTCCTCGGCCTGCCGGATCCGCTGGGGCTGCCCGGCTGGTTCCGCTTCGCCTCCCCGGTGGCCGCGCTGGTCTGCGCGACGGCCGCCGGGCTGGCCTGGCGCGCGGGGCTGCGCGCCTACCGCAGCACCGGAAGCTGACTCGTCGGAAGCCGAACGCCTCCGCGGAGGCGGCGGAGAAATCGGAGGCATGGATCGTGGGAACGGGAATCATCGAGGTCGAGAACGTGGCGCGGACGTTCACGGTGCGCCGCAGGGTCGGGCGGCTGCGGCGCGAGCGGGTCGAGGTCCGGGCGGTGGAGGACCTGAGCTTCAGCGTCCGGGCCGGGGAGATGGTGGGCTACATCGGGCCCAACGGCGCGGGCAAGTCCACCACCGTCAAGATGCTGACCGGCATCCTGGTGCCCTCGTCCGGGCGGCTGCGGGTGGCCGGGGTCGATCCGCAGCGGGAGCGGACCCGGCTGGCGCGGCGCATCGGCGTGGTCTTCGGGCAGCGCACCACGCTGTGGTGGGACCTGCCGCTGCGGGACTCGTACGAGCTGGCCCGGCGGATCTACCGGATCGAGCCGGCCCGCTACCGGGCCAATCTGGACCGCTGCGTGGAGCTGCTGGAGCTGGGCCCACTGCTGGACGTGCCGGTGCGGCAGCTCTCGCTGGGGCAGCGGATGCGCGGCGACATCACCGCGGCGCTGCTGCACGATCCGGAGGTGCTGTACCTGGACGAGCCCACCATCGGACTGGACGTGGTCAGCAGGAACCGGGTGCGGGAGTTCCTCGCCGAGACCAATGCGGAGGCGGGCACCACGGTGCTGCTCACCACGCACGACCTCACCGACATCGAACGCCTGTGCTCGCGGGTGATGGTGATCGACCACGGCCGGGTGGTCTACGACGGCGGCCTGGAGGGGCTGCACGACACCGGGCGCAGCGAGCGGACGCTGGTGGTGGACCTGGCCTCGGCCGCGCCGCCGATCGAGGTGCCGGGCACCCGGGTGGTGCGGGTCGAGGGGCCGCGCCAGTGGCTGGCCTTCCCGGCCTCTCAGAGCGCCGCGCCGCTGGTGGCGGCGGTCGCCGCGGCCTATCCGCTGGTGGACCTGTCGGTGCGGGAGCCGGCCATCGAGGACGTCATCGCACGCATGTACGGGGATATCGCCGGAACTGGTGCCCGGGCGGTGGGCGTGGGTGATTGAGTTGCCTATGAGCAGTTGAGACGATTACCTGCATGGTCCGGAAAGCGCTGGTCGCCGCGAGTGCCCTGCTGGCCCTGTCGCTGGCGGCCGCCGTCTCCGGGTGCGGGGCGTCCCGGCCGGGGTCGGTGTCCTCCGACTCGTCCCCGGCCCCGTCGTCCCCCTCGGACCCCTCGTCCTTGTCCGCCGCCGGTACCGGCTCCGGCTCCGGCCCGGGCTCCGGCTCGGGCGCGGCTGCCGGTGCGGTGGCCCCGTCGGGCGGCAACGCGGCCGGAGCGGCGCTGCCGCTGGTGCCGGAGCCCTCGGCGGTCGCCGCCACCGGCGGGCCCGGGTACCCGGTCACCCCGGCGACCGTGCTGCGGGCCGAGGGCGGTCCGGCCGCCGGGCAGGTGGCCGGGCAGCTGGCCGCGCTGCTGCGCGCCTCGACCGGCCTCACCCTGCCGGTGCGCGGCGCCGAGCCGCCCGCCACCGGGCCCGGCGCGGCCGTGCTCGGGGCCGGGCTGGCGCAGGCCGGCGACGGCGGCGTGGTGCTGCGGCTGGACCCGGCCGCCGGCACCGGACCGGAGGGCTACCGGCTCGCCTCCGGCCCGGGCGGGGTGCTGGTCACCGCCGTGACCGGCGCCGGGCTGTTCCACGGCGTGCAGACGCTGCGCCAGCTGCTGCCCGCCAAGGGCCCGGGAATGGTGCCCGCGGTGCGCATCGCCGACCAGCCGCGCTACGCCGTCCGCAGCGCCGAGCTGGACGTCGCCCGGCACTTCTTCCCGGTGCCGGTGGTCGAGCAGACCATCGACCTGCTCGCCGAGTACAAGTTCAACTACCTGCACCTGCACCTGACGGACGACCAGGGCTGGCGGATCGCCGTGCCCGGCCTGCCCGGGCTGACCGGCGTCGGCGCGGCCACCGAGATCGGCGGCGGCCCGGGCGGCTACTACACCGACGCCGACTACCGGGCGATCGTGGCCTACGCGGCGGCCCGCTACATCACCGTCGTCCCCGAGGTGGACATGCCCGCGCACATCAACGCGGCGCTCACCGCCTACCCGGCGCTGGCCTGCGGCGGCTCCGGCGCGGCCGACCCCCGTCCGTACACCCGGGTCGGCGGGGCGACGGACAGCCTGTGCACCGGCAGCCCGTCCAGCTACGCCTTCGTCGACCAGGTGGTGGCGGAGCTGGCCCGGCTGACGCCCGGGCCGTACCTGGACGTCGGCGGCGACGAGGCGCTGTCCGTCGACCCGGCCGACTACGCCGCGTTCATGACCCGGGTGTCGGCCATCGCCCGGGCCCACGGCAAGCAGCCCGAGGCGTGGGAGGACGCCGCCTCGGCCCGGGGCGGCCCGGCGCTGCTCGGGGTGTGGCACCCGGTCTCGCAGGAGCCCGCCGGGCTGCCCGCCCGGCTCGCCGCCGCCGTCCGCGGCGGCGCCCGGCTGCTGCTGGAGCCCGCCGACCACGCCTACCTGGACCAGAAGTACGACGCCTCCACCCCGCTCGGCCTGGACTGGGCCGGGTACGTCGGCGTCGCCAGGAGCTACGGCTGGGATCCGGCGACGCTGCTGGCGGGCGTTCCGTCGAACGCGGTGGCCGGGGTCGAGGCCGCCGTGTGGACCGAGACCATCGCCACCCCGCAGCAGCTGCAGACCATGCTGCTGCCCCGGCTGCCCGCCCTGGCCGAGGTCGGCTGGACCCCGCAGGCCGACCGCGACTGGTCCTCCTTCCGGCTCCGGCTGGCCGCCCAGGCCCCGCGCTGGGACGCCCAGCAGCTGGCCTGGACCAGGGCCCCCGGCGTCCCCTGGCCCGCGCCCTGAGCTGCCCGGGCCGACGGCCCCGCCGGTCAGCCCCGCTGCAGCGAGCGCAGCGCGCTGTGCACCAGGTCGACCGTGGCCAGCGTGGTGGAGGCGTGCGCGCACAGCCTGATCCGGTCGGCGCGGACGGTCGCGGTCACCCCGTGCCTCTCCAGCGCCGCCCCGACCAGCGCCGGATCGGTCTTCGGCAGTGCGAAGGAGACGATCCCGGCGCGCTCGTGCTCGGCCGTCGGCGAGAGCACCGTGCCGCCGGTGCTGCGCACGGTGTCGACCAGCTCGTCGGTGCGCTGGGCGATGTGCGCGGCGATCCGGCGCATGCCGACCCGCTCGACCAGCTCCAGCGCGCGGGCCAGGCCGCCGGCCGCGACCGGGTTGGCGTTGGTGACCGAGAAGCGCTGCGCGCCCTGCGCCGGCGGGTGCTCGCGGCCGTCGAAGACGCCTGCGTCGGCGACCCCGGTCCAGCCGGTCAGCACCGGCTGCAGCCGCTCCAGGGCCGCCGCCGAGGCGTACAGGAAGCCGGTGGACCAGCCCGCCCGCAGCCACTTCTGACCGCCGGTCACCAGCAGGTCCGCGGCCGTCCAGGGCAGCTCGGTGGCGCCCATGCCCTGGATCGCGTCCACGACCAGCAGCCGGTCCGCCCCGATGACCTCGCGGATGCCGCCCAGGTCGGCGCGGAAGCCGGTGCGGTAGTCCACCGCGGACACCGACACCGCGACCGTCTCCCGGGTGAGCGCGGAACGCACCAGGTCGGGCGTGATCCGGCCGAGCCTGTCAGCGGCGAGTGGTACGGGTTGTACCCGGCCGAGCGCCGCGGCGCGACGCCACGGGTACAGGTTGGAGGGGAACTCCTGCCCCGGCACCAGCACCTCCCCGCGCGGCAGGCCGAGGGCCGCGTGGAACAGGCCGGTGCTGGTGTTGGGGAGCAGCGCGACCCGCTCCAGGTCCGCGGAGGCGGCGTTCAGGCCCAGCAGCCGGGCCGCGGCCTGACGCGCCCGCAGCTCCTGGCGCATCAGCTCGTCCACGGTCCGGGAGGTGCCGTGCGAGGACTGGGTCAGCAGACCGGTCGTGGTCTCCACCACGTCCGCGGAGGGAGGTCCGAATCGTCCGAAGTCCAGATAACCGTCCGGTTCGATGAAATGTTCGGCATAACCGGACAGGCCACCCGGGCCCGGCAGAGCTGACAAGGCGGGTATCTCCCGTACGTCGATCTCGAAGAGGTAAGACTGGGAACGTGGATACGCTCGAAGACAGTAAGGCCGAACGCCCGCTCGGGGTGCGCTACACGGCGTCGGACGAGGTGAAGCGGCGTGGCGTACGGCGGATGAAGGCCATCGCCACCGGCTTCCTGGTCGCGGCGACGGTGGTCTACGCCCTGGCCAGTTGGGGTGTGCACGACCGCGTCGGCGCCTGGGCCGGGTACGTCCAGGCCGCCGCCGAGGCGGGCATGGTGGGTGCGCTCGCGGACTGGTTCGCGGTGACGGCGCTGTTCCGCCGCCCGCTCGGGCTGCCCATCCCGCACACCGCGATCATCCCCACCAAGAAGGACGTCTTCGGGCGCAGCCTGGGTCAGTTCGTCGGCGAGAACTTCCTCTCCGTGGAGGTGGTCCGGGGCCGGTTGAGAGCCCTGGGCGTCGGGCGGCGGCTCGGCGAGTGGCTGTCCGCGCCCGGCAGCGCCGAGCGGGTCACCCGGGAGGCGTCGGCCGCGCTGCGCGGCGCGCTGGCGGTGCTGCGCGACGACGCCGTGCAGGCGGTCATCGGCGAGGCGGTGACCCGGCGGGCCGCCGCCCAGCCGGTGGCCCAGCCGATAGGCCGGATGCTGGACCGGATCGTCTCCGAGGGCGGGCACCGGGGCGTGGTCGACCTGTGCGTGCTGCGGGCCAACAGCTGGCTGGTGGAGCACCGGGACACGGTGATCCAGACCATCGCCGAGGAGACCCCGGGCTGGACCCCGAAGTTCATCGACCGGCAGGTCGGCGTCAAGGTCTACCGGGAGCTGCTGCGCTTCTCCGAGGAGGTCAGGGACGATCCGCAGCACGCGGCGCGGGGCGCGGTGGACAGCTTCCTGGCGGACTTCGCCAAGGAGCTGCGCACCGATCCGGAGACCATCGCCAAGGTCGAGCGCGCCAAGACCGACCTGCTGGCCCGCCCGGAGGTGCAGGACCTGATCGCGTCCGCCTGGAGCTCGGTGCGCGGCATGGTGCTGGAGGCCGCCGAGGACGAGAACAGCCAGCTGCGGGTGCGGCTGCGCGACGGCATCCGCTCCTTCGGCGCGCGGTTGGCCACCGACCCGGCGATGCAGGCCAAGGTCGACGGCTGGCTGGAGGACGCGGCGGAGTACGTGGTGGACACCTACCGGGGCGAGATCACCTCGCTGATCTCGGAGACCGTGGCGAGCTGGGACGCGGACGAGGCCTCCCGCAAGATCGAGGCCAACGTCGGCCGCGACCTGCAGTTCATCCGGATCAACGGCACCGTGGTGGGCGCCCTGGCCGGGCTGCTCATCCACGCCGTCTCCGCGCTGTTCTGAGCCGCTCCGCTCCCCTCCGGGCCGTCCGCGCCGCTGTGAGAAGCTGCCAGTTCGTCGAGCGGAACGGATGGGAGCGGGTCCATGGCAGCGGTACAGCACGGAATCCAGAGCGGGGCGGGCGGCGGGATCGAGGGCTTCGTCGCCGGGCTGCCCAAGGCGGAGCTGCACGTCCACCACGTCGGCTCGGCCTCGCCGGCGGTGGTGGCCGGACTGGCGGCCCGCTACCAGGGCCGGACCTCGGTGCCGACCGATCCGCAGGCGCTGGCCGAGTACTTCGAGTTCACCGACTTCGGCCACTTCATCCAGGTCTACCTGTCGGTGGTGGACCTGATCCGGGACGCCGCCGACGTCCGCGCGCTGACGTACGGGGTGGCCGTGGACATGGCCCGGCAGAACATCCGCTACGCCGAGCTGACCGTCACCCCGTACAGCTCGGTGCGGCGCGGCATCCCCGGCGAGGCGTTCATGGAGGCCATCGAGGACGCCCGCAAGGCGGCCGAGTCGGAGCTGGGCGTGGTGCTGCGCTGGTGCTTCGACATCCCCGGCGAGGCCGGGCTGGAGTCCGCCGAGATCACCGAGCGCTTGGCGCTGGATCTGCGCCCGGAGGGGCTGGTCAGCTTCGGCCTGGGCGGTCCGGAGGCGGGCGTGCCGCGCCCGCAGTTCCAGCCGTACTTCGACCGGGCGCGCGCCGCGGGCCTGCACAGCGTCCCGCACGCGGGCGAGGCCACCGGCCCGCAGACGGTCTGGGACGCGCTGCAGGTCCTGGGCGCCGAGCGCATCGGCCACGGCACCACCTCGGTCCGCGACCCGCGGCTGGTGGACTACCTGGGCGAGCACCGCATTCCGCTGGAGGTCTGCCCCACCTCCAACATCGCCACCCGGGTGGTCGAGCGGATGGAGGAGCACCCGATCCGGCAGATGGTGGACGCCGGGCTGTACGTCACGGTCAACAGCGACGACCCGCCGATGTTCGGCACCGACCTGAACCACGAGTACACGGTCGCCGCCGGGCTGCTCGGCCTGGACGAGGCCGGGATCGCCGAGCTGGCGCGGCAGGGCGTGCGGGCGTCCTTCCTGGACGACGCCGGCAAGGCCGCGATCATCGCCGAGATCGACGCGTACCTGAAGGGGTGGCAGGCGCTCTGAGCCGGCCGCTCCCGGGGCGGCGGGGGTGGACAGCTCCGGCCAGGTGTCCGGTAAGTTGTATGGACAACTTGTTGGAGCTGTTCATGCCCGATTCACCGGAGGTCGTCCGTCATGTCATCCAGAAGCTCCATGGTCGACCCCGTGAGAGTCATCGTCGTAGGAGCAGGCGCGCTCGGGACCATGCACGCATGGCATCTGGTCGAGCGCGGACATGAGGTCGTCCATCTGGAGCGCGAACCGCAGGCGCGGGGCGCGTCTGTGCGCAACTTCGGGCTGGTGTGGGTCGGCGGCCGGGCCGAGGGGCCCGAGCTGGCGACCGCGCTGCGCGCCCGGGAGCTGTGGGGCGCGATAGCCGAGCAGGTCCCCGAGGTCGGCTTCCGGGCCGACGGCTCGCTGACCGTGGTCCGCACCGAGGCGGAGTACGCGGTCGCCGCCGAGGCCGCCGCCCGGCCCGACGCCGGGGTGCGCGGCTGGGAGCTGCTGGACGCCGACGCCGTGCGCAAGCACAACCCCGCGCTCCGCGGCGAGCTGCTCGGCGGCCTGTGGTGCGCCCAGGACGCCCAGGTCGAGCCGCGGGTGACGCAGCGTGCGCTGCAGGACCGGCTCGCCGCCTCCGGCCGGTACACCTTCCTCGGCGGCCGGGAGGTCCGCGAGGTCGTCGGCCGCGGCGTCCGCGACGACCGGGGCGAGCTGCACAGCGGCGACGCCGTGGTCCTGTGCACCGGCGCCTGGCTGGGCGGCCTGGTCCGGGAGCTGGCGCCGGAGCTGCCGGTGCGCCGGGTGCGGCTGCAGATGATGCAGACCGAGCCGCTCGGCGAGCAGCTGACCACCTCGGTGGCGGACGGCGACAGCTTCCGCTACTACCCGGCCTACGCCGGCCCGGCCCTGGAGGCGCTCAACAGCGCCCAGCCGCAGCACCCGGTCGCCGCCGGGCACCGGATGCAGCTGCTGCTGGTCCAGCGCGCCGACGGCTCGCTGACCATCGGCGACACCCACGAGTACGACCAGCCGTTCGGCTTCGACGTGGTCGAGGAGCCGTACACGTACCTGGCCGGCGTGGCCGAGCACCTGCTGGGCCGCCCGCTGCCGCCCGTGCGCCGCCGCTGGGCCGGGGTGTACGCGCAGTGCGTGGACACCGCCGAGGTGGTCCACCGCCAGCAGGTGCGCGACGGCGTCTGGCTGGTGACCGGCCCCGGGGGCCGCGGAATGACCTGTTCGCCCGCGATCGGCGAGGCGACCGTGACGGAGATGGGACTGTGATGGCTGATCAGACTGCTGCCGGGCGCGAGACCGGGCCGCGTACCCGGCTGGTCGTGCTGGACATGGCGGGCACCACCGTGGCCGACGACGGCCTGGTGGAGCAGGCGTTCGACGCCGCCGCGGCCGAACTGGGCGTGGTCCACGGCACCGACGAGCACGCGCGGATGGTCCAGCACGTCCGGGACACCATGGGCGAGAGCAAGATCAGCGTCTTCCGTGCGCTGTTCGGCGACGAGGCCAAGGCCCAGCAGGGCAACCGCGCCTTCGAGGCCGCCTACGACCGGCTGGTCGACCAGGGCCACTGCGCCGCGCTGCCCGGCGCCGAGAAGGCCGTCCGCGAACTGCGCGGAGCGGGCCTGACGGTCGTGCTCACCACCGGCTTCTCCGGCCCCACCCAGCAGCGCATCCTCACCGCGCTCGGCTGGGAGTCCCTCGCCGACCTGGTGCTCTGCCCGGCCGACGCGGGCGGCCGCGGCCGCCCCTACCCGGACCTCGCCCTGGCGGCGCTGCTGCGCACCGGCGCGGCCGACGACGTCCGGGAGCTGGCCGTGGTCGGCGACACCGGCTACGACATGCTCTGCGGCGCGCGCTCCGGCGCGGGCGTGGTCGCGGGCGTGCTCACCGGGGCGCACGACGCCGAGCGGCTGCGCGCGGGCGGGGCCACCCACGTCCTCGCCTCGGTCGCGGAGCTGCCGCAGCTGCTGCTGGGCTAGGCCCCGCGGCCCCTGTCGTGTGCCGTCCCGGCAGGCGGGACGGCACACGACGGGGGCCCGGCGCACCAGTAGGCTGAGGTCGTCGGGGCAGCCCAACCCACTGATTGAGGAGATGCCGACGTGGCGGAACGCAAGCCGGTCGAGTCGTGGCTGACGGACATGGACGGCGTCCTCGTCCATGAGGGGACGATCATCCCCGGCGCGGACGAGTTCATCTCGCGGCTGCGCCAGTCCGGCAAGCCCTTCCTGGTGCTGACCAACAACTCCATCTACACCCCGCGCGATCTGCACGCCCGGCTGGCCGGCATGGGCCTGGACGTCCCCGAGGAGTGCATCTGGACCTCGGCGCTGGCCACCGCGAAGTTCCTGCACGGCCAGCGCCCGGCCGGCACCGCGTACGTCATCGGCGAGGCGGGCCTGACCACCGCGCTGCACGCGATCGGCTACGTCCTCACCGACAGCCGCCCCGACTACGTCGTGCTGGGGGAGACCCGCACCTACAGCTTCGAGGCGCTGACCAAGGCGATCCGGCTGATCAACGACGGCGCCCGGTTCATCTGCACCAACCCCGACGAGACCGGCCCCTCCACCGAGGGCGTGCTCCCGGCGACCGGCTCGGTCGCGGCGCTGATCACCAAGGCCACCGGGGTGGAGCCGTACTTCGTCGGCAAGCCCAACCCGCTGATGATGCGCGAGGCGCTGAACACGCTGAACGCGCACTCGGAGACCACGGCCATGATCGGCGACCGGATGGACACCGACATCAAGTCGGGCATGGAGGCCGGTCTGGAGACGGTGCTGGTGCTCACCGGCCTGACCCAGCAGACCGAGGTGGAGCGCTTCCCGTACCGCCCCTCCCGGGTGGTGAAGTCGGTCGCCGACCTGATCGAGGAGATCTGAGCGCGCCCCCGGCCGCCTGCCGCCCCCATCCGCCTGCTGCGCTCTCTCCGTCTGCGGCCCCGTCCTCGTGTTCGAGGGCGGGGCCGTTCGGATGACGGGCTCACCCGGTCGGCCCTGACGGAACGTCACCCGGTGTATGTCGTCCCGGCAAAAGCTGGTATCTCGTCATATTTTGGGCTCCGAGGGCGAGCGGGCCGAGACCCACCTCGGCGAGCCCGGACCGAGAGGAGCCCCGCGTGTCCAGCAGGACCGACGAGCAGGCCGAACGATCGCGCGACCGGAGCGGCAGGCGCCCTCCGGGGCCCGGCACCGGAGCCCGGGCGGCGTTCACCGCCGCGGCGGTGGCGGCGGTGCTGGCGGCGGGCGGCGCCCCCGCCTTCGCCGCCGCGACCGGCCCGGACGCCCCCGCGCCGCAGCCGGCCGCCCACCCCGCCGCGCGTACGGCCGCCCTCCCCGGCGGCGGCCACACCGTCACCACCCTGGTGACCGCAGGCGGCCCCGCCGCCGCTCCCGCCCCCGGCGCGGGTGCCGCCGCTGGCACGGGCGCCGACGCCGTCGCCCTGCCCGGGGCCGGGCCGGTGGTGGACGTGATCATGGTCGCCCCGGCGACCACCCGCCCCGGCGGCACCGTGGACCTGCGGACCTTCGCCGACTGCGGCGGCGGCGCGGGCACCGTCATCTCGGCCGCGCTGGCCGCCCCCGCCCCGCTCGCCATGGCCGCCGACGGCGGCCTGTTCGCCCAGGGCGCCGTCGCCCGGGGCGCCCAGCCGGGCGACTACGCCGTGCTGGAGACCTGCCGCGGCAGGACGGTCGCTGCCGGCACGATGACCGTCCGCGCCCTCGGCGCCCCGGCGGCCGGTGGCGGCTGGGGCGCCACCCGGCTGGCCGGCTCCGGGCTGGGCCCGTCCGGCCTGGCCGCCGGGCTCGGCTCCGCCTTCGGCCTGGACGACGCCCGGCCCACCGGCGAGCTGCCCTCCCGCGCCGAGCAGTACGCCTCGCTCGGCTTGATCGGTGCGGCCGTCGCCGCCGCCGTCCTCTTCACCTGCCAGCGCCGACGCGCCCTCCGCCGTGGCTGAGCTGCGGCTGCCGGGACGCTCGGTGCGCCGCACCGTCGGGCTGGCGACCGGGACGCTCTCCGGCTGCCTGTGCGCCGTCGCCTTCGCGGGGGCGGCGCTCGGGCTCGCCCACGCGGACCGGGGGCTCGCGGCGGCGGGCCCGCAGTCCGCCGCCGCGTCCACCGCCTCCACCTCGGACGACGCGCTGCACCGCACGCCCGGCCGGGCCGCCCGGACCGTGCACCGGCCGCTGGACAGGTCCACCCCGATCCAGTTCTCCATCCCCTCCGTCGGCCTGACCGCGCCGCTGCTCGGCCTCGGCATGGACAGCAAGGGGTCGCCCGAGCTGCCGCCGTTCTCGCAGCCCAGGACCGCCGGCTGGCTGCGCGACTCGGTCACCCCGGGCGAGGCCGGCACCGCCGTCCTGGTCGGCCACGTCGACACCCGCACCGGCCCGGCGGTGATGTGGAACCTGTCGGCGGTCCGGCCCGGCGCGCAGGTCGAGGTGGTCCGGCTGGACGGCACCACCGCGGTGTTCACCGTGGACCGGCTGAAGACGTACGCAAAGACCGGCTTCCCGGCCGCCCTGGTCTACGGCCCCAGCCCCGACGCCGAGCTGCGGATCATCACCTGCGGCGGCGGCTACGACCGCGCCCGCCAGGAGTACACCGGCAACGTGGTCCTCTTCGCCCACCTCAGCGGCGTGCGCTGAGGCCGACCCCGGCGGCTGCGTACCATGTACGCAGCTCCCGGGGCGGGAGCGCGGCCTGCGAGAGAGGTGCCCGTGGCAGCAGAACGCTCGGCGGGCCGACCCGCCCGACGCACCCCGGTCTGGGCCAGGCCCCGGGTGGCCGGGCGCGGACCGCAGCCCTCGCTCACCCTGCCCGCCATCGTCGCCGCGGCCGTCGCCGTCGCCGACGCCGAGGGCGTGGACGCCGTCTCCATGCGCCGGATCGCCACCGAACTCGGCGTGGGCACCATGTCGCTGTACCGCTACGTCGAGACCAAGGACGACCTGCTCGACCTGATGGCCGACCAGGTGTTCGGCGAGGGCGGCTCCGGCCGGGGCCACCTGGACGACTGGCGGGCCGACCTGCACCGCTTCGCCGTCGGCTACCGCGACCTGCTGCTGCGCCACCCCTGGCTGCTGCCGGTCGGCCTGAGCCGCCCGCCGCTCGGGCCCAACGTGCTGCGCCGCACCGAGTGGCTGCTGGGCTGCCTGGACGGTAGGGGCCTGGGCATCGACGAGATGGCGGGCCTCACCGGCGTCGTCGTCGCGTACGTCCGGGGCGTGGCGCTGGCCGAGATCGCCGAGGCCGAGGCGGCCCGCCGCACCGGCCGGAGCCAGGACGACTACCGGCGGCTGGTCGGCCCCTACCTCACCGACGTCTTCGCCGCCGGGCAGCACCCGCTGATGGCCCGCTTCGTCGCGGAGGCGGACGACCGCCCCGACCCGGACCGGGTCTTCCGCCGGGGCCTGGAGCGGGTCCTGGACGGCGTCGCCGCGGCCCTCGCGGCGGCAGCCGACGACCGTACCGGCTCGGGGTCCGGCTCTGGGGCGGATTCCGGGTCCGGCTCCGGGTCCGGCTCCGGGCCGGGGGAGGGCTCGGGGACGGGCGGCTGACTGTCAGCGGCACCCGCTACCGTGCTGTGCAGTCGGCTCCCCCCGGAGCCGGGTCGCACTGGAGGTCGCACCCCGATGTCACTCTCACCGTCCCCGCTCGACGAGTTCGCGCTGCCCGAGTCCTGGCAGGGCGTCCTCGCCGGTGAGACCGCCAAGCCCTACTTCGCGCAGCTGGCCGAGTTCGTCGCCGCCGAGCGCGCGGCGGGCCAGGTCTTCCCGCCGAGCGGCGAGGTGTTCTCCGCCCTGGAGGCCACCCCGTACGGGCAGGTCAAGGTGCTGCTGCTGGGCCAGGACCCGTACCACGACGACAACCAGGCGCACGGCATGTGCTTCTCGGTGAAGCGCGGCGTGCGGGTGCCCCCGTCGCTGCGCAACGTCTACAAGGAGCTCGGCACCGACCTCGGCCTGCCCACGCCCGACCACGGCAACCTCCAGGCCTGGGCCGACCAGGGCGTCCTGCTGCTCAACGCGGTGCTCACGGTCCGCGCGCACGAGGCCAACTCGCACAAGGGCAAGGGCTGGGAGACCTTCACCGACGCGGTGATCCGCGCGGTCAACGAGCAGCCCGAGCCGGTGGTCTTCGTGCTGTGGGGCGGCTACGCCAAGAAGAAGCTGCCGCTGATCGACACCAGCCGCAACGCGGTCGTGCAGATGGGGCACCCCTCGCCGCTGTCGGTGAAGCACTTCCTCGGCACCCGGCCGTTCTCGCAGGTGGACAAGGCCCTCGCGGACCTCGGCCGGCCCCCGGTCGACTGGCGCCTGCCCGACTAGGAGCCGCCCCCGCCCCTTTGCCCGCCCGCCGGTGTCAGCCGGCGGCGGGCGCGGTCTCCGGCTCGGCCGCCGCAGCCTGCGCGGGCACCGAGGCCGCCACGGCGACCGAGGCGGACGCCGGAGCCGAAGCCTGCGCCGGGATCTGCGGCAGGGCCGGGGCGTGGGCATGGGCCGGGTCCGCCGGCTGGGCCCGCGCCTCGGCGGGGGCCGTCGCCCCGGCGGCGGACGCCGCCGCCGCGCGGGCCTGCCTGCGCTGCCGCTGCACCATCCGCGCGATCACCGCGCTGACCGCGCCCGCCGCCACGCAGGACACCGCGAAGCTGATCCAACTGGTGTTGAAGGTGTGCGCGTTCAGGTAGCCCAGGCCGACGATGTAGGTGGCCCATACCGTCGAGGACAGCGCCGACCAGCGCAGGTAGTGGCGCGGCGGCTTGGTGCTGGTGCCGACCAGCAGGTCCAGCAGGCTCCGCCCGCCGGTCACGAAGCGCAGCAGCAGTATCGTCCGGCCGCGCTTGGTCTCCAGCAGCCCGAGGACGTGTGCGGCGGCGGCGGCCGCGCCCGGCTTGCGGTTGAGGCGCCGCTGCGCCCACCCGGCCGCCCGCCGCGCGGCCCGCAGCAGCAGCAGGTCCCCGCAGAAGGAGGCCAGCGCCACGGCCACGCCCAGCAGCAGCGGGGAGGTGTGGGAGTCGAGTGTGGCGGCAATCACCACGGTTCCGTCGGGAATCAGCGGAACGAAGGCGTCGGAGACCACCGCGAGCACGGCAGCTATGGATACCCAGGAGGAGTCGAACAGGGACGCAGCCGCGCTCATGGGGCTCCTTGCTGGGTGTTGTTCCGACGGGTGGGGCCGTTCGCCGTAAAACAACGCTAGCCGGTCCAATGATCCCATCCCCGACCGCACTGTCGGCACAGCCTAAACCGACTCTTACTGACGCCACGCCCGGGGCAGGGGCTGCGAGCTGCGGATGGGTCGCTCTGCGTGCGGCGGCGGTCGCCTGCCGTCACCCGTCGGCGGGCGGTCCGGGTCAACCCGTCCGTGGACGTCGTACAGGCGACCGAGGGGTGTCGTCGGCGCCGCCCGGCGGCTGACCTTCGGTCAGAAGTTGGAAGTGGCCAGCCTTCCAGGATGACACATGATCTGATCGCGACCGTCCGTCGTCGCCAAGTGTTTCCCTGTTTGTCATAGGCACGCTATCTACGCGCGTTTCACTCAGTGCTGACAAGAGCTGGACGAGGTGCGGAGTTGGCGAATGGCGCAGTACAGCGAGGTGCTGGCGCGGGCAGGTCGGACGACCCCCGCCAAGCGCATCAAACGTGCACGTGAGAGCCCCATGGGCTGGGTGTACTCCGCTCCGGCTGTGCTGATCTTCGCGGTCTTCGTCATCGCCCCGACCGGCTACACCGTCTACATCAGCACCTTCAAGTGGAACGTGCTGAACACGTCCATGTCCAAGTACATCGGCTTCGCCAACTACCAGGCGCTGTTCGGCTCCAGTACGCCGAGCTTCCTCTCCAGCCTCTGGCACTCGCTCTACTTCAGCGGCGCCACCGTCATCGGCGGAACCGCGCTGGGCCTCGGCATCGCGCTGCTGCTCCAGCGCGGCGGCCGACTGCTGAACGCCGGGCGGGTGGCGATCTTCGCCCCCTTCATCACCCCGGTGGTCGCCACCTCGGTGGCCTGGGTGTGGATCTTCAATCCGCAGTTCGGCCTGGCCAACAGCGTGTTGCGGGCCCTGCACCTGCCCGCCCTGCAATGGCTGCAGTCCTCCACCTGGGCCATGCCCTCGGTGATCGTCTTCAGCCTCTGGCACGAGGTCGGCTTCACCGTGGTGCTCTTCCTCGGCGGCCTGTCCGTCGTCTCCACCGAGATGAGCGAGGCCGCCCGGATGGACGGCGCCAACGCCTGGCAGGAGTTCTGGCACATCACCTGGCCGCAGCTGCGCCCGGTCACCACCTTCGTGGTCATCATCAGCAGCATCACCTCGCTGCAGGCGTTCACCCAGTTCTACGAGATGAGCTCCGGCGGCCCGGACTACGCGACCACCACCCTCAGCTACCTGCTCTACCAAGAGGCCTTCCTGCTCTTCCACACCGGCTACGGGGCCGCGCTGGCGGTGGTCCTCTTCGTGATCACCGCTGCCTTCACCCTGCTCCGGCGCCGCACCGGCAGCGAGATCGCCGACACCCGCTGACGCCGCGCGCCCCCGCGCCCGGTGCGCCGCCGGACGCACCCGCGTCACCCCCGAACGTCACCCTCCCGTACAGCACCACGCACAACAGCACACGCACGAACAGCACCACGCCCGCACCACGTCGCCCGTGCACCACCTCGCCTGCAAAGGGGTCCACCCGTCATGTCCCGCAACCGCCGCAGCCTCGCGCTGCTCGCCTCCGCCACCGCACTCGTCGCCCTGGCCGGCTGTTCCTCCTCCAGCGGCTCCTCCGGCTCCGGCGGCTCCTCCGCCAAGGCCGGGGGCAAGACCACCATCAGCTTCATGTCGATCATGGACAGCGGCGCCCAGAAGACCACCCTGGTCGCGCTGACCAACGCCTTCGAGAAGGCCAACCCGGGCATCACCGTCAACCTGGAGTACCAGACCAGCTACGGCAACCTGCTCGCCAAGGAGACCGCCGGCGTCTCCGGGCACAACGCGCCCACCCTCGGCCAGGTCTACGAGAGCTGGGCCGCGACCTTCGCCAACAGCGATGCCATCCTGCCGGCCCGCACGTACGCGGGCAGCGACAACCCGGCCGGGCTGTCCGGCTTCTACACCGGGGTGCAGAAGGACCTCAAGCTGCCCGACGGCAAGCTGTGGATGTGGCCGTTCAACAAGAGCGTCCAGGTCATGTACTACAACGCCGACATGCTCAAGGCCAAGGGCCTGGCCGCGCCCACCACCTGGGACCAGTTCGCCACCGACGCCAAGGCCGTCTCCGGCAAGGGCGTCACCGCCATCACCGTCGACCCCGGCTCCAGCGCCTCCCCGGCGGGCGGCCAGACCATGTTCGCCGCCCTCGCCGCCGCCTACGGCACCCCCGACGTCGCCCCGGACGGCACCCCGCAGCTGAACAGCGCCGCCGCGGTCCAAGCCCTCACCTACATGAAGACCCTCGAGGGCGAGGGCGCGCTCGCCACCGGCACCAACTACCCCGGCGAGACCGCGCTCGGCGCCCAGAAGGGCGCCTTCGACCTGAGCAGCGCAGCGGGCTACTACTACGAGAACCAGGCCGTGGGCAACAAGTTCGCCCTGGGCACCGAGGTGCTGCCGGTCGGCCCGTCCGGCGCGCCGACCAACATCATGTCCGGCACCAACGTGGCGATGTTCGCCTCCGCCACCCCCGCACAGCAGGCCGCGGGCTGGAAGTACATGCAGTTCCTGGCCTCAGCGTCGAGCCAGGCCCAGTGGTCCGAGCAGACCGGCTACCTCCCGGTGACCCCGGCGGCGCTGCCGCTGATGTCCGCCTTCATCGCCAAGAACCCCTACCTGCCCACGGCCGTCGCCGCCCTGCAGTATGCGGTGCCGCAGCCCGCCTACGCCTGGGTGGAGCAGGTCGAGGGCGAAGAGGTCGTCGCCATCCAGGCCGTCCTGGAGAAGGGCGCCGACCCGAAGTCCGCGCTGGACGCGGCGCAGAAGGCGGCCCTGGCGGACAAGCAGGCCGATCAGTGACCTTGGCCGCACCCGGCGCCCGCGTGGGCGAACGGGCCGGGACGCGTCGCCGGGGCCTCCTCCGGCGGCGCGCCTCGGCGCACCCCGCCCCCGCCCGCAGCGCCCCCTCACGCCCGGTCGGGGCTTCGCGCCTCGGCACCGCCGTCAGCCGGACGGCAGCCGTGCTCGTCGCCCTGCTGTTCCTGCTCCCCTTCTACTACGTGGTCGCCACCTCGCTGAACTCGTCGAGCGCGACCGCCTCCCTCAGCGGCATCCTGCTGCCGCACTGGCACTGGAACAACTACTCCCGGGCCTGGGCCGCCGAGCCCTGGGGGCGGTTCTTCCTGAACACCGTGCTGGTCGGCGCGGCCACCACCGCGCTGGCGCTGATCACCTCGCTGCTGGCCGGCTTCGCCTTCGGGGTGATGCGGTTCAAGGGCCGCAACGCGCTGTTCGTGCTGGTGCTGTCGGTGCTGATGGTCCCCACCACGGTGCTGCTCATCCCGGACTACGTGATCGCCACCGACATCAACTGGCTGAACACCTACTGGATCCAGATCGTCCCCTTCGGCGCCAGCGTCTTCGGGATCTTCCTGGTCCGGCAGTTCTTCCTGGCGGTGCCGACCGAGCTGTTCGACGCCGCCGAGCTGGACGGCGCGGGACGGCTGCGGATGCTCTGGTACATCGGCGTGCCGATGGTCCGGCCCGCGCTGCTGATCATCGTCCTGAACACCTTCATGGCGAGCTGGAACTCCTTCCTGTGGCCGCTGATCATGACGACCAGCCCCAGCGTCCAGCCGATCGAGGTGGGCGTGTCCAGCTTCGCCGGGGCCGACGGCACGGACTTCACCGCCATGTGCGCCGCGGTCACCTTCACCACCCTGCCGGTGCTGGTCCTCTTCCTGGCCCTGCAGCGCCAGTTCATCACCGGCGCCATGGCGTCCACCGGAGGCGTCCGTGGCTGACGAACTGACGGGGCTGGTCCTGGTCACCGACTTCGACGGCACCCTCTACCGGGGCGACGCGCCCCTGCAGCAGTACGCCTGGCGGGCCGCGCAGGCGCTGCCCGCCCCGGCCCGCCGGGAGCTGCTGGACGGCCTGGAGCGCTACCTCGACGAGGGCGCCCCGGCGGTGCCCGAGGCCGTCGACGGCTGGGAGGCCGTCGCCGTCCTCGCCCGCCGCCAGGGCGTGGACGAGGCCGCGCTCGCCGCCGCCTTCACCGGGACCCGCGCCTACATGGCCGGGCCCGGCTGCGAACTGGAGGTCCCCACCGCCTACGCCGAGCTGCTGGCGGAGCTGCGGGCCCGGGGCGTGCGGGTGGTGCTGGCCACCAACAGCCCGGCGCACGGGCTCGACCCGCTGCTGGAGCGGCTGGAGGTGCTGCCGCTGGTGGACGAGGTGGTCTCCGGCACCGGAAAGCCCGCGGGCCTGGAGCGGCTGCTGCGCCGCGAGCTGGGACTGCCCCCGGACGCTGCGACCGTCCCCGCCGCCGACGGCGCGCGGCTGCTGGTCGTCGGCGACCACTGGACCAACGACATCGCGCCGGGCATGGGGATCGGCGCGGTCGGCGCCTACATCGACCGCTTCGGCCGCGCCGACGGCCCCGCGCACATCACCGCACCCCTGGTCGAGGGAGTCCTCGACACCGTACGTAACTGGGCACAGGCCCGGTCGCTCGCCGAGAGGAACTGACATATGGTCGCCATCGAATTCTGGGGTGGCCTCGGCGTCATCGGCGGAAGCAAGATCATGATCGAGGACGGCGGCCACCGCGTCCTGCTGGACATCGGCCTGGACATCCCCAGCGGCCGCGATCCCTTCCGCCTGCCGGTCCGGGTCCGCCCCGGACGCGAGCTCGCCGACCGGCTGCGCATGGGCACCGCTCCGCGCATCCCCGGGCTGTTCGACCCGGCCGCCCTCGACCCGCGTTCCGCCGACGCCCTCGGCGATCCGGTGGGCGAGACGGCCGTCTTCGTCAGCCACCCGCACATCGACCACGTCGGCCTCGCCGGATTCCTCCGCGAGGACGTCGCCGTGCACGCCCACACCGACGCCGTGGACCTGCTCCAGGCGCTCAGCGCCACCGGGCAGGGCCTTACCCACGGCGACCCCGCCTGGCGCAGGCTCGCCGACGGGCAGCGCACCCGGGTCGGCTCGATGGAGGTCGAGTGCGTCGCGGTCGACCACGACGTCCCCGGGGCCTCCGGGTACCTGGTCCACACCCCCGCCGGGACGCTCGCCTTCACCGGCGACATCCGCTTCCACGGCCACCACCCCGAGCGCTCCTGGGGCTTCGTGGAGCGCGCGGCCGAGTGCGGCGTCCTGGCCACCGAGGGCACCACCCTGGGGTGGGATCCCAGCGGGCGGCTCCGCGACGAGAGCGACGTGCAGCGCGACTTCGCCGCCGCCCTGGAGCGCACCCCCGGGCTGGTGCTGCTGTCGGTGTACCCGCGGGACCTGGAGCGGGTGCGGGCCTTCCTCGGCATCGCCGAGGCGGCCGGACGCCGCATCGTCTGGCCCGCGCCCACCGCGGCCTTCCTCCAGCTGCTCGGCGTCGACGGCGTGCTCTCGCCCGCCGAGGTGCCCTGGTCGGACGTCCATGCCGCGCCGTCGGCGTACGTGGTCGTGCCCGACCCGGACGACCTGCCGTCGCTGCTGGACCTGCCGGTCGGCGAGGGCTGCCCGGCGAGCGTCTTCGTCCACGCCAACGGCGAGCCCCTCGGCCCGTTCGAGCCGCGCTGGGAGCCCTTCACCGACTGGCTGTCGGCGCTGGGCATCCCGCTGCGGCAGATCGGCTGCTCCGGCCACGCCAGCCAGGACCACCTGCACACCATGCTGGAGCGGATGCGCCCGCGCACCGTCTTCCCCATCCACACCACCGCTCCCTTCCGGCTGCACCCGCCGTCGGGCACCAGCCGGGTCGTGGCCGAGTACGCCACCCGCTACGACTTCGCGGGCCGCGCACTGTCGTAGACCCTCCCGCCGGTCCGCCCCGCCCGCCGGTCCGCCCCGCGCCGCCCGCCGTCGTCAGAGGCGGTAGGGCGGGGCGGCCTGCCGTTAAGATCCCGTACGCGTCGCAGATCGCCGGTCTGCGGCGGGGCCAGCATGAGCCGGCAGTGCGACGCGCACGCGTACAGGCTCGGCAGGTCATGGGAAGGCTGACGGGGATGGACACAGAGGCACCGGCAACGACAGCGGCGGCCGAGCCGCCGACGGCAGCGGTACCGGAGGCGGCAGCGACACCCGCCGCCCCGGGCGAGGACGGCGAACCCCCCGAACCCGGCACCGGCCGCGCGCCGCGGTCGGGCGCGGAGGGCCGCGACCGGCTGACCGCTCTCGGCGGCCTCGCCGCGCTCTCGCTGGACGCCATGGCCTCCGTGGCCTACGGGCCGGAGGCCATCGTCGTGGTCCTGGCCGCGGCCGGGGCCCACGGGCTGGGCTTCACGCTCCCGGTGACCATCGCCATCGCCGTCCTGCTCGCCGTGCTCACGCTCTCCTACCGGCAGGTCATAGCGGCCTTCCCGGACGGCGGCGGCTCCTACGCCGTCGCCCGGACCCACCTCGGCCGCCGCACCGCCCTGGTCGCCGCGGGTTCCCTGGTCATCGACTACGTGCTGAACGTCGCCGTCTCCGTCACCGCCGGGGTGGCCGCCCTCACCTCGGCCTTCCCCGGCCTCTACGGCGACCGGCTGTGGCTCTGCCTGGCCGTGCTCGCCCTGGTCACCGCGATCAACCTGCGCGGCATCGCGGAATCGGCCCGCGCCTTCATGATCCCCACTGCGGTGTTCGTCATCTCCATCCTCACCGTGGTCGCCGTCGGACTGTTCCGGCACGCACCGGTCGGGCTCCTCGCCGCCGGTCACACCTCCGAACTCGCCGCCCACGCGCAGTCGGTGGGCGTCCTGCTGCTGCTCCGTGCCTTCGCCTCCGGCTGCTCGGCGCTGACCGGCGTCGAGGCCATCGCCAACGCCGTCCCCTCCTTCCGCGCGCCCGGCGTCAAACGGGCCCAGCACACCGAGATGGCCCTCGGCGGGCTGCTCGGCGCCATGCTGATCGGTCTGGCCGTGCTCATCGGTCGCTTCCACCTCCAGCCGGTGGCCGGGGTGACCGTCCTCGCGCAGCTCACCGACGCCGCGCTCGGCCACGGCATCGGTTTCTACGTCGTCCAGTTCGCCACCGTGCTGCTGCTGGCCCTGGCCGCCAACACCTCCTTCGGCGGCCTGCCCGTCCTGCTGCGGCTGCTCGCGCGCGACAACCACCTGCCGCATGTCTTCGCTCTCCGCGCGGACCACCAGGTCTACCGGCACGGCGTGCTGGCCCTCGCGCTCGCCTCCGCCGCGCTGCTCGTCGGCTCGGGCGGGAATGTGAACAGCCTGGTGCCGCTGTTCGCCATCGGCGTCTTCGTCGGCTTCACCGTCTGCCAGGTGGGGATGGTCCGGCACTGGCACCTGAACCGGATCCCCGGCTGGCGGCGGAAGGCCGCTCTCAATGGATTCGGCGCGCTGCTCACCGCAGCGGCGACCGTCGTGGAGACCCTCACCAAGTTCACCGAGGGCGCCTGGATCATCTGTATCACGCTGCCGCTGCTGGTCCTGCTGTTCTCCCGGATACGTCACTCGTACGAGCGAATAGGCGAGCAGCTCGGCCTGGGCCGCATCCCCGAGGCGCCGGTCCGGACCCACTCGCTGGTGGTCGTCCCGGTCGGCGGGCTCTCCCGGCTGACCCGCGAGGCGGTCTCCGCCGCCGTCTCGCTCGGCGACGAGGTCGTCGCCGTCACCGTCGTCCCGACCGGGGGCGACGACGAGGACCGGGCCGCCGCCGACACCCTGCGCGCCGGCTGGGAGGCCTGGCAGCCCGGCGTCCCGCTGGTCGAACTCCCCTCGGAACGAAGGGAACTGAGCCGACCCCTGGTGGCCTGCCTGCGCGAGCTGTCCGCCGCGCACGCCTACGACCGGGTCACCGTCCTGATCGCCGAGGTCGAGCCCGCGCACTGGTGGACCTGGCCGCTGCACAACCAGCGCGGCGCGCTGATCGCCCGCGCGGTCCGGCGCGGCACCGAGGCCACCGTCTGCCGCCTGCGGCTGCGCCTGGACCGCTAGCGGGCGCCGCGCCGGCGGCCCGGACCGCCGGCGCGGCACCGGGCGCGGCCGTGCGCGGCGGCCGTGCACGGCCGTGAGGTCAAGATTGCGTATGCAGCCACCCGCTACGTGTCAGGAAAGCGTTAACGCCGCTGCTCATCGGGGGTGTCATGCGGTTGCCTGCAGGGAGGCTCCCATCGTGGGAAGCACCGCAGCGGGAAGGAAACGCCGCAGGTGTCGCACCAGTACGACAGTCCCGCGTCCTACGCGCGCTCCGGCGCCGGTCGGGGCCGGTTGAAGGTGCTGCTCGGTGCGGCCCCCGGCGTCGGCAAGACCTACCGGATGCTGGACGAGGCCCGCCGCCGCCAGGAGCGCGGCAGCGACGTCGTCGTCGCCTACGTCGAGTGCCACCGGCGCCGGCACACCGAGGACCTGCTCGCCGGGCTGGAGGTGCTGCCCCGTCTCGACCGGCGCTACCGAGGCGCGGAGTTCACCGAGATGGACACCGACGCCGTCATCGCCCGCCGCCCCGAGGTCGCCCTGGTGGACGAGCTCGCGCACACCAACGTCCCCGGCGGACGCCACGCCAAGCGCTGGCAGGACGTCCAGGAGCTGCTGGACGCCGGCATCGACGTGCTCACCACCGTCAACGTCCAGCACCTGGAGTCGCTCAACGACGTGGTCGAGAGGATCACCGGGGTGCCGCAGCGCGAGACCGTGCCGGACGAGGTGGTCCGCCGGGCCGACCAGATCGAGCTGGTCGACATGGCCCCCGAGGGGCTGCGCCGCCGCATGGCCCACGGCAACGTCTACGCCGCCGAGAAGGTCGACGCCGCGCTGTCCAACTACTTCCGGGTCGGCAACCTCACCGCGCTGCGCGAGCTCGCCCTGCTGTGGCTCGCCGGGCGGGTCGACGAGGGGCTGCAGACCTACCGGGCCGAACACGGCATCAGCCGGGTCTGGGAGACCCGGGAACGCGTCGTGGTGGCCCTCACCGGCGGCCCCGAGGGGGAGACGCTGATCCGCCGCGCGGCCCGGATCGCCGACCGCTCGGCCGGGGGCGAGCTGCTGGCCGTGCACGTGGCCCGCAGCGACGGCCTGGCCGACGCCAACCCGGCCGCCCTCGCCGCCCAGCGCCGCCTGGTGGAGACCCTCGGCGGCAGCGCGCACTCCGTCGTCGGCGACGACATCCCCCGCGCCCTGCTGGACTTCGCCCGCGCCGAGAACGCCACCCAGCTCGTCCTCGGCACCAGCAGGCGCGGACGGCTGCTGCGCTCGCTCACCGGGCGCGGCATCGGCGAGACCACAGTCGAGCTCTCCGGCGACATCGACGTCCACATGGTCACCCACGAGAACTCCGGCGCCGGCCGCGGACTGCCCGTGCCGGGACGGCCGCGCACCCGGCGGCGGCGCGTGGCCGGACCGGTGGCCGGGCTGCTCGCCCCGCCGGCGCTGACCGTGCTGCTCACCCAGCTGCGCGCGCCGGTCAACACCACCAGCGACATCCTGCTGTTCCTGCTCGCCGTCGTCGGCACCGCCTGCCTCGGCGGCGTGGTGTCCGCCCTGGTCGCCTCCCTCACCGCGTCGCTGCTGCTCAACTACTACTTCATCCCGCCGGTCCACCGCTTCACCATCTCCGACCCCAACAACGTGCTCGCGCTGTGCGTCTTCGCCGTCGTTGCGATCATCGTGGCCAGCATCGTCGACCGGGCCACCCGGCTGGCCGGTCGCGCCGCCCGCGCCACCGCCGAGGCGGAGACGCTCTCCGCGGTCGCGGGCAGCGTGCTGCGCGGCGACCAGGCCGTACCGGCGCTGCTGGCGCGGCTGCGGGAGACCTTCGGCATGGTGAGCGTGACGCTGCGCCGCACCGGCGAGGAGGAGTTCGGGCAGGGGGCGGCACCGGCGCTGCCACCCGCCCGGGCGTCGGACGCCGCCCCGGGTACGGCCCCGGCCCCGTCCCCGGTGGCGGCTCCGGACTCCAGGATGGCACCCGGCACCGACAACGCCGCCGACGCCGCCGATGCCGTCCCCGGCGGCGCCGCGAACGCCGCCGACACCGCTGCCGTCGAGGCGATACCGGTCAGCAGCGACACCGTCATGGTGCTGCGCGGACGCAGCCTGCCGGCCGCCGACCGGCGGGTGCTGTCGGCGTTCGCCGCGCATGTCGCGGTCGCCCTGGAACGCGCCCGGCTCGCCGAGGCCGCCGCCGAGGTCGAACCGGTCAAGGCGGCCGACCGGCTGCGCTCCGCGCTGCTCGCCGCCGTCAGCCACGACCTGCGCACCCCGCTGGCGGTCGCGCTCGCCTCGGTCTCCTCGCTGCGCAGCGAGGACGTCCAGTTCAGCGCCGAGGACCAGCGCGAACTCCTGGCCACCGCCGAACAGGCCCTCGGCAAGCTCACCCGGCTGGTGGAGAACCTGCTCGACATGAGCAGGCTGCAGGCCGGGGCGCTCACCCTGGACCTCCAGCCGACCGCGCTGGACGAGGTCTACTCGACCGCGCTGGACTCGCTCTCCGGCGCCGGCGGCGAGCCCGTCTCCGCCATCGGCCTGGACGCCGCCCCTCCCGTGCTCGCCGATCCGCCGCTGCTGGAACGGGTGCTGGCCAACCTGATCGCCAACGGCGTCCGGCACACCCCGGTCGGGACGCCGGTGCTGCTGACCGCCAGCGCCCACGGCGAGCGGGTGGAGCTGCGGGTCGTCGACCGCGGCCAGGGGCTGCCGCCGGAGGACCGGGACCGGATCTTCCAGCCGTTCCAGCGGCTCGGCGACACCGACAACGACAGCGGCGTCGGCCTCGGCCTCGCCCTTTCGCGCGGCCTGGCCGAGGCCATGGGCGGCACGCTCACCCCCGAGGACACCCCCGGCGGCGGCCTGACCATGGTCCTCTCGCTCCCGGCCGCGCCGCTCGACCGGGCCCCGCAGCAGGCCCCGGCCGACCAGCACTCCGCCGACCAGAACCCCGACGTACAGGCCGACCAGGGCCGCGCGACCGCACCGGAAGGATCACGCCTTTGACCCGCGTCCTGGTCGTCGACGACGAGCCGCAGATGCTGCGCGCGCTCCGGATCAACCTCAAGGCCCGGCACTACCTGGTGGCCACCGCCGCCGACGGCAGCTCCGCGCTGCGCCAGGCCGTGCGTACGCCGCCCGA
This sequence comes from Streptacidiphilus sp. PB12-B1b, assembly GCF_014084125.1. NCBI lineage: Bacteria > Bacillati > Actinomycetota > Actinomycetes > Kitasatosporales > Streptomycetaceae > Streptacidiphilus > Streptacidiphilus sp. PB12-B1b. Next base: position 1,343,797 of record NZ_CP048405.1, read on the forward strand.
GGCGGTGATCCTCGACCTCGGCCTGCCCGACCTGGACGGCGTGGACGTGATCCAGGCGCTGCGGGTCTGGAGCAAGGTCCCGATCATCGTGCTCTCCGGGCGCTCCGGGGCCGCCGAGAAGGTCGCCGCGCTGGACGCCGGGGCCGACGACTACGTCACCAAGCCGTTCTCCATGAACGAGCTGCTGGCCCGGCTGCGCGCGGTCCTGCGGCGGCCCTCGCCGGAGGAGCCGCCGCTGGCCGTCGAGCTCGGCGGCTACACCGTCGACGTGGTCAACTGCACCGTCCGGCGCCGCGCCGACGGCCCGTGGCAGCCCGGCCAGGAGCGGCCCGAGGAGCCCCGGCTGACCCCCACCGAGTGGCGGGTGCTGGCGCTGCTGCTGGCCCACCCCGGACGGCTGGTGACGGGGCGGCAGATCCTGGACGACGTGTGGGGCCCCGGGCACGAGTCCAAGACCAACTACCTGCGGGTCTACCTGGCCGGGCTGCGCCGCAAGCTGGAGCCCGACCCGGCGCACCCGCGCCACCTGCTGACCGAGCCCGGGATGGGCTACCGCTACCAGCCCTGACGCTCGGGCGCCGCCGCCCGCGCCCGCTGGTACAGGTAGTCCACCACCGGGACCGTCCCGGCCACGCCGCCGTCGGCCAGGAACGGCGAGGTGCGGTAGGTGCCGCCGACGACCACGCTGGGCATCTCGTGCACGTCGTAGGACTCGCGCAGCGCCGGCGCGGCCTCGGTCTCCTGCTGCACCTGCGCCGACTCGTACGCGCTGCGGAAGGCGTCGGGGTCGACGCCCTGCTCGGCGGCCCAGTCGGCGGCGGTGTCCTCGGTGGTCAACGACCGCCGCTCGTCCAGGACGGCGTGGAACGCGGGCAGGGCGAGCTGCTGGGCCGCGCCGAGCCGGTCGAGGGTGTAGTAGAGCCGGGCGTAGGCCAGCATCACCGGCGTGTTCGACCAGGCCGCGGGGATGCGCGTGATGTGCACCGGGGGGCTCTGCCGGGCGGCCCAGTCGTCCAGCGGGGTCTCCAGCTGGTACGAGTGCTCGCAGCCGTACCAGAACACCTCGACCACCTGCTGCCGGGGCGCCTGCGCCACCGGGTGCGGCAGCCGGACGAAGTCGACGCCCGCCCGGGGGGCGGCCTCGGCGCGTCCGGTCGGGGCCTGCAGCGCGAGCGCCGCGGCGGCGAGGGTCAGCGCGGCGCAGACGCGGAGCAGCGACTGCTTGATCGGCTTCTTGCCCGTGGGGGCGGACACGGGGGCAGGCACGGGGGCACGCATCGGGGCAGGCATGGGGGCACCCTGCCAACAACCGCCGCAGGGAGCCCCCGGGACACGGCGGCGGCCCCGGGTATTCGCCCGCCCGGAGGACACGCACCGGGCGGGGCGGGGGGCGCCGCCCGGTCAGCCGGTGCCGGAGCCGGCGGCGGCCGGGGCGACGATGGTGTGGATGCCCAGGTCGAAGTACATGACCCCGGAGACGGCCAGGCCGATGACGCTGAGCGCGAGCGCGGCCCAGGCGACGGCGCGGGCCCAGCCCGGCATCGGCCGGGCGGCCAGGAAGTAGCCGGCTATCAGCACGCCGAGGGCGACGACGAAGGCGGCGACGGCAAACACGCCGTTCAGCATGGCGACCTTGTGCCAGGGGGCGGCGTACTCGGCGGCGATCACCTGGGCGCTGGACTTGCCGTTGGAGGCGATGCTGCCGATCAGCTGCTGGCGCTCGTAGACCACGTTGCTGACCCAGGTGCCGGTGATCGACGCCAGGCCGAGGGCTCCGGCGGCGATGGCGAAGGCGCCGCCGACCACGCCCTTGGAGGTCTCGCCCTGGGTGAGCGCCTCCAGCTCCTCGTCGGTGAGGTCCTCGGGGTCCTTGTCCTCGGGGCTGAGCTGGTCGTGCGGGCGCGGCGACCAGGCCGGGACGAAGGGTGCGGCGGGCTTGAACCCCTCCTCGGTCTTGGTCAGTGCCGTGGTGGCGGTGCCGGTCGCGGCCGTGGCGGCGGCGATCGCGGCTGTGGGGTCGGCCACGGGCGCGGCGTCGTCGTCACCCGTCCGGGGGTCGACGGGATCGGCGGGGCTGGGGGAGCCGGAGGGGCTTGTGGTGGACATGCGCCGCACCCTAGTGGTGTTTTGTGAAAACCGGATGAACCTTGCCCGGATGGGGTTTGGCCGATCCGCGCAGCTCTGCGGCCCTGTGCCAGGTAGATGGGGCCGTGCTCCTGTTCAGCTTCGCCATGGAATCGCGTCAGGTGTTGTACGGAACCGACTGCCCGGATCCGGGGGTACGCCTCGTAGGGTCGAAGGGTGAGCTGGTTCGCTGTCCCAGCTGCGGTCCGGTTCGGGTCTGACCTGGGTAGACATGGAGTGCTGAAGAAGATGACCGATCTGCGTGAGGCACCCGAGGCAGTCGAGGCACCTGAGACGCCGGTGGCGACCACCGACAGCCGGGGGCGTACGGCCGAGCTGCACGCCATCCGCGAGTCTGCGCTGGCGGGGCCCAGTGAGCGGGCGACCGAGGCGCAGCACGCGAAGGGCAAGCTGACGGCGCGGGAGCGGATCGCGCTGCTGCTGGACGAGGGTTCGTTCAGCGAGGTGGAGCCGCTGCGCCGGCACCGGGCGACCGGCTTCGGCCTGGAGGACAAGAAGCCCTACACCGACGGTGTGATCACCGGTTGGGGTGCGGTGCACGGCCGGACGGTGTTCGTCTACGCCCACGACTTCCGCATCTTCGGCGGCGCGCTGGGCGAAGCGCACGCGCAGAAGATCCACAAGATCATGGACATGGCCATCTCGGCGGGCGCGCCGCTGGTGTCGCTGAACGACGGCGCCGGCGCCCGGATCCAGGAGGGCGTCACCGCGCTGGCCGGCTACGGCGGGATCTTCCAGCGCAACACCCGTGCCTCGGGGGTGATTCCGCAGATCAGCGTGATGCTCGGCCCGTGCGCCGGCGGCGCGGCGTACTCGCCGGCGCTGACGGACTTTGTCTTCATGGTCCGCGAGACCTCGCAGATGTTCATCACCGGCCCCGACGTGGTGCAGGCGGTGACCGGCGAGAAGATCTCGCAGAACGGCCTGGGCGGCGCGGACGTGCACTCCGAGGTGTCCGGGGTCTCCCACTTCGCCTACGACGACGAGCGGACCTGCCTGGAGGAGGTCCGGTTCCTGCTGTCGATGCTGCCGCAGAACAACCGCGAGACCGCCCCGGTGGAGCCCACCGAGGACCCGGCCGACCGCTCCTGCGACGCGCTGCTGGACCTCGTCCCGGCCGACGGCAACCGCCCGTACGACATGCGCAAGGTGATCGAGGAGATCGCCGACGACGGCCAGTACATGGAGATCCACGAGCGCTGGGCGACCAACGTGATCGTGGCGCTGACCCGCCTCGACGGGCAGGTGGTGGGGATCGTGGCCAACCAGCCGCAGTCCCTGGCCGGGGTGCTGGACATCCACGCCAGCGAGAAGGCCGCCCGCTTCGTGCAGATGTGCGACGCCTTCAACATCCCGCTGATCACCCTGCTGGACGTGCCCGGCTTCCTGCCCGGCGTGGACCAGGAGCACGGCGGCATCATCCGCCACGGCGCGAAGCTGCTGTACGCCTACTGCAACGCCACCGTGCCCAGGATCTCGCTGGTGCTGCGCAAGGCGTACGGCGGCGCGTACATCGTGATGGACTCCCGCAGCGTGGGCGCGGACCTGGCCTTCGCCTGGCCGACCAACGAGATCGCGGTCATGGGCGCCGAGGGCGCCGCCAACGTCATCTTCCGCCGCGAGATCGCCGCCGCCGACGACCCCGAGGCCAAGCGCGTCCAGATGGTCAAGCAGTACAAGGACGAGCTGATGCACCCCTACTACGCGGCTGAGCGCGGTCTGGTCGACGACGTCATCGACCCCGCCGCCACCCGCAACGTGCTGATCCGCTCGCTGCACATGCTCCGCACCAAGCACGCCGACCTGCCTGCCCGCAAGCACGGCAACCCGCCGCAGTAGCCCCTGCCCCACAGACCCGCAGCCCGAGGAGTAGTCGTGACCACCGCAGTGGCCCCCCCAGCGAAGACGTCCGCCGACCCCGTGGTCCGCGTCGTCAAGGGAAAGCTCGGCGACGAGGAACTCGCCGCGCTGACCGCCGTCCTGCTCGCCCGCGCCGCCGCCGACCAGGGCCGGGACGCCAAACTGAGCGCCGCCCGCAGCCAGGCCCGCTGGCAGCGGCCGGAGCGCCGCCCGGAGTTCTACCGCTCGCCGGTGAGCTGGCACAGCTGAGCAGCCGGCAGTCGGCAGCCGCCGGTAGTCGGCAGTACGCAGGGCGGGGCGGCAGCCGGGTGGGTGCCGCCCCGCCGTGTCATGCCCGGACCGGGGTCAGCAGGCGCCGTCGTCGGTCCACACGCCCGCCGGGCCGCCGGGGGCGTCGTTCTCGGTCCACCACTTGGCCGTCCACTGCTGGCCGTTGTAGCTGACCACGGCTCCGCCGGTGTAGGCGGTGGCCGAGTTCCAGGCGGCCGCGGTGCACGTGCCGCCGGTGGGGGAGGAGGTCGGGCCGCCGGTCGGCGACGCGGTGGGCGTCGGGGTCGGCGTCGGCGTCGGCGTGGGGCCGCTCACCGGCGGTGTGGCGCCCGCGAATTCGACGCTGTACTTGGTGAAGTCCCAGGGCTGCTGCGGCACGCTGCTGCATGTCCCGGACGTCTGGCCGTTGTTGTCGGGCGGGGTGCACTGCTGGTCCCGGTTGACCGACCAGTTGGTGTAGCGGGCCAGGCCGACGCTCTCGGCGAAGTTCAACACCGTCTGGAAGTCCGACTGGTAGAAGTACTCACCGCTGTCGGAGCGCCCGTTCATCATCGAGATGCCCTCGTGGGCGTACGCCTGCGCCGAGGTCCAGCCGAAGGTGTTCATCAGGATGGTGTTGAACGCCTGGAGCGCGGAGATCTGCGAGGCGGCGCCGTTGAAGCCGCCGTCGAAGGGCATGATCGAGAAGTTGTTGGGGGTGAAGCCGTCGGCCTTGGCCTGGTCGAGCATCTGGGTGCCGAACCAGCCGGTACCGGCGGTGGTGCCGGGAGTGGTCACCGAGACGTACAGCCCGGGGTTGTTCTGCTGCAGGATCTGCGCGGCGCCGATCTCGTTGGCCACGGCGGCGGTGTTCTCGTACTCCGGCTCCTCGAGGTCGAAGTCGATGGCGTGCAGCCCGTACTGGGTGATGACCTGCTGGTAGGCGGCGGCGGTCGCGGCCGGAGTACCGCAGACCTGGCCGAGCTTGGTGCCGTTGTAGCCGCCGATGGAGACCGAGACGTCACCGCCGGCCGCGCGGATCGCGGCGATGGTGGCGGCGACGGTGGTGTCGCCGGCGACCGGGTTGGTGCCGTCCCAGGTCGGCGTACAGCCACCGCTGTTGGGGGCCAGGATGAAGGCCAGCTGGAACGCCTTGATGCCGGTGGCGGCCATCACCGTGGTGGGGTTCGGCGGGTCGTTCTGCAACGGCATCAGGTAGGGAGCGGCGGCGTACCAGTTGCTGCTCAGGGCCGTGGTGGTGGCGGCCTGGGCACTGCTGTCGGCTGCGACCGCGACGCCGGCGGCGATCAGCCCGGCAGCGGTGAGCGCGGCCAGGACGCGTGGTGATCGGAAGCGGAACACTGCGGGACTCCTCGTGGGGGAGAGGAACACGGGTGCGGGTACGTCTGCCCACGATGATGGAGGTGTCCGACACACGTCAAGAGAATGGCCTAGACCTAGGACTAGACCAATTCTCTGTTGACGCCCGCTTAAGGCAGCCATCAGCCGGATTGCGCCCCGAGCCGGTCAGCCCGCGATCAGGAACGCCACCGTCGTCCCGGCCGCGAACGGCCCCGAGCCCAGCCCGGCCATCAGCCCGAACATGGCCTTGGCCTCGTAGCCGAGGTCCAGCGAGACCCCGTGCCGGGAGCGGAAGTCATCGGCGAAGGCGGTCAGTTCAGGCGTGGTCCGGCCGTAGCCGCCGAGGTGCCAGCCGTCCTCGATCCGCCAGTTGGACGTCGTCCGGCCGAAGGCGTCCCGTTGCAGCGCGGCCGTCTCCGCCGCCAGCGGGGCGTGCTTCAACGACGCGTAGCCGAGCGCCTGTTGACCTTCGGCCAGCCCGGCGGCCAACCCGGCGAGGGTGCCGCCGGTGCCCACCGAGCAGCACACCACCGATGCCCCCGAGGCGGCCAACTCCCGCCCCAGCGGCACGCATCCGCGTACCCCGGCCGGGTTGCTGCCGCCCTCGGGCACCACCAGCGCCGGGCCGTGTCGCTCAAGGAGCCTTCCCAGTACCGCTTCTGACTGCCGCTCACGCCAGCTCGCCCGGTCCAGAAAGTCCAACTCCATGCCCCAGGCCGCCGCCTGCGCCAGCGACGGGTTCAACGGCCGGTCGCGCAGCTCGTCGCCGCGGACCACGCCGACCGTCCGCAGAGCGGCGGCGCGCCCCGCCGCCGCGGTGGCCCGCAGATGGTTGGAGTACGCCCCGCCGAAGGTCAGCACGGCGGTGTGGCCACAGGCCCGGGCCTCGGCCAGATTGGGCAGCAGCTTGCGCCACTTGTTGCCGGGCACGGTCGGGTGCAGCAGGTCGTCCCGCTTCAGCAGCAGCCGCACCCCCGCCCGGCGCAGCCGCTCGTCCGCCAGCTCCTGCAACGGCGAACCCCGGGCGGCCCCGGGCGAAAGGCTCACCCGATCAGCCCGTAGGCCTGCGCCACCAGCTCGTACGAGTGCTGCCGCGCCTCGTGGCCGTGGATATTGCTGGTGATCATCAGCTCGTCCGCGCCGGTGCGCTTGCGCAGCTGTTCCAGGCCCTCCCGGACCTGCGGCACATCGCCGATGATCACGTTCGCCAGCCAGGAGTCCACGAATTCCCGCTCGACCTCGGAGTACGGGTGCGCCTCGGCCTCCTCCGGCGTCGGCACCAGGCCCGGATGGCCCCGCCGCAGCCGCAGCATGGCCAGCGCGCCCGACCCGGCCAGCCGCCGCGCCGCGGCCGGGGTGTCGGCGGCCACCGCACCCACCCCGATCAGCGCGTACGGCTCCGAGAGCACCTCCGAGGGGCGGAACGAATCCCGGTACAGATCCAGCGCCGGGACCGTGTTCGCGGCGCTGAAGTGGTGCGCGAAGGCGAACGGCAGGCCCATCCGCCCGGCCAGCTGCGCGCTGAAGCCGGACGAGCCCAGCAGCCAGATCGGCGGCCGGCCGGTGCCGGGGGCGCTCGCCTGCCCGGGCACCGCACGCAGCCGCTGGTACGGGTGCCCGGCCGGGAAGTCGTCGTCCAGGAAGTGGATCAGCTCGCCGAGCAGCCGGGGGAACTCCTCGGCGGTCTCGTCCAGCTGCCCGCGCCGCAGCGCCCGTGCGGTCGCCGGGTCCGTCCCCGGGGCCCGCCCCAGGCCCAGGTCGATCCGCCCGGGGTGCAGCGCGTGCAGCGTGCCGAACTGCTCGGCGACCACCAGCGGCGCGTGGTTCGGCAGCATCACCCCGCCCGAGCCGAGCCGGATGGTCCGGGTCGCGGCCGCCAGGTGCGCCAGCAGTACCGCCGGGGCGGAGCTGGCGACGCCCGGCATGCCGTGGTGCTCGGCCACCCAGAATCGGTGGAACCCCCAGCCCTCGGCCTTGCGCGCCAGCTCGGTCGTGGCGGCCAGCGCCTGGGTGGGGGTGTAGCCGTCGCCGACAGTGGCCAGGTCGAGTATCGACAGGGGGGTGGGTACCTCGGCGTGACTCACGGTGATCTGCTCCCGGACTGGCGTGCGCGCGGACACCACATGCCAACCCGCCCGCCCCCGAGTCTGTTCCCGCCGCCTGCCCCCGCCCCCGCACCTCCGGCCTCCCGGCCTCCCGGCCGTGGTCACGAGCACCTCACCAGGTCAGGTAGTATTTCTGCTGTGCCCAGGCGAAAAGCAACAAGGCCAGGCACGACGCGCCGCTAGCTCAGTTGGTTAGAGCAGCTGACTCTTAATCAGCGGGTCCGGGGTTCGAGTCCCTGGCGGCGCACAGCACCTAAGCAGTCCGATCAGGGCCTCCCCGCGTGAGTGGGGAGGCCCTGATCGTTTTCTCGCCGGCTCGTGGCTGGTCACCCCATGCCGCAGTCGTCCACCAGCCAGCGGCCGTGTTCGTGGACGAGTGTGTACCCCCAGGACATTTCCCCGTTGCTGAGTGACGGGTCACCGCTCCACCAGTTCTGCCGGTAGTCGAAGGTGACGGCCACATTCACGGTTTCCGTGCCGCGGGGGATGTCCGGCTCCGTGATCGCCGTGAGGGCTACCGGAGCGGAGGTCGTCAGGTGGGTGAGGCCTGCTGCGGGAGCTGGACGCGCTGCTGCCGCCCGCCGGGGCGGTGGTGCTGGCCTCGGTGGGCGCGCCGCACGACGACGTGGCGCCGCCGCCGTGGCTCGCGGTGGTCGCCGACGTCCGCGAGCGTTACCTGGGGCCGGTGCGACGGGCCGGTTCCGGGACGTACACCGAGCCCGCCGAGCGGCACGAGCCGGTGCTGGCCCGGTCCGCGTTCTGCCGGATGGAGGCGGTGCAGTGGGACCGGGTGCTGGAGCGCGACCTGGACCAGGTGGTCGGGCTGCAGTTCTCGTACAGCTTCAGCAGTCCGCTGCAACTCGGCTCCGCCAAGGACGCGTTCGAGGCCGAGCTGCGGGCCGCGCTGACCGCCGCCGTCCCCGACGGGCGCTACCGCGAGCTGGTCCGCACCGAGGCGGTCATCGCGACCCGGGGCGGCGCCGTCCGCTGAGGCGGCCGCGCGGGGCCGTCCCGCCGGGCCGCCCTGGCCGGGGCCGTCGCCGTAGGGGCCATCCTTGCTAACGTCTGACCACCGCAGGCCCACCGACAGTCCCGCCCGAGGAGAAGCCCTCTCATGCATGATGCACGCGCTCTGATCGACCTGGGCGACGAGGCCGTGCGCCGCCTGGCGCGTCGCGGCTACGCCCTGGATCTCGCCGCCCTGGAGAGCCTCCAGTCCCGCCGCAACCAGAGCATCCGCATCGCCGATGAGCTGCGCTCCGAGGCCAAGCGGGTCGCGGCCGAGGTGCAGCAGGCCGCCCGGGCCGGTGCGGACGTCTCCGGGCTGAAGGAGACCGCGCGCAAGCTCAAGGAGCAGATCCGCGAGACCGAGGCCGAGCACGAGCAGGTCCAGCAGGAGCTGACGCAGCTGCTGCTGACGATCCCGAACCTGCCCTCGGACGACGCGCCGGACGGCGACTCGGAGGAGTTCGCGGTCGAGCAGCGCCGGGTGGGCACGCCGCCGGAGTTCTCCTTCACCCCCAAGGACCACGTGGACCTGGGCGAGTCCATGGGCATCCTGGACTTCGGCCGGGCCACCAAGCTCTCCGGCCCCCGCTTCAGCGTGCTGCGCGGGGTCGGTGCGGCCCTGGAGCGCGCGCTGGCCGGGCTGTTCCTGGACCTGCACACCCGGCAGCACGGCTACACCGAGCACTCGGTGCCGTTCCTGGTCACCCGCTCCACCATGACCGGCACCGGCCAGCTGCCGAAGTTCGAGGAGGACCTGTTCGCCACCGGCGTCGCCGAGCGCGAGCTGTTCCTGATCCCCACCGCCGAGGTGCCGCTGACCAACCTGTACGCGGACGAGATCATCGCCCCGGCCGAGCTGCCGATCGCGCTGACCGCGCACACCCCCTGCTTCCGCTCGGAGGCGGGCTCGTACGGCCGGGACACCCGCGGGCTGATCCGCCAGCACCAGTTCTCCAAGGTCGAGATGGTGCGGATCTGCGCGCCGCAGGACGCCCGGGCCGAGATGGAGCGGATGACCGGCCACGCCGAGGCGTGCCTGCGCGAGCTGGACCTGGCGTACCGGGTGGTCACCCTGGCGGCGGGGGACACCGGCTTCTCCTCGCAGCTCACCTATGACATCGAGGTGTGGCTGCCGAGCCAGTCCACCTACCGCGAGATCTCCTCGGTGTCCGACTTCGGCACCTTCCAGGGGCGGCGCGCGGGCATCCGCACCCGGGACGAGAACGGCAAGCCGGTCCCGGCCGCCACCGTCAACGGCTCCGGGCTGCCGATCGGCCGCACCCTGGCCGCCGTGCTGGAGCAGCACCAGCAGCCGGACGGCTCGGTGCTGCTGCCCGAGTCGCTCGTCCGCTACCTGGGCTTCCGCCGGATCAACCCGGACGGCACCCCGGCGCCGGAGCGGCCCGAGCAGCCCGAGCAGCCGAAGTAGCCGGAGCAGCCCGAGCCGTTGGGCGCCGACGGGTGCGCTCCGGTAGTCAGGACCGGTGCGCACCCGTCGACGGGTCGGTGCAGCGGCCGCCGCCGTCAGGCGGACAGCCGGGCCTGTCGGCGGGCGGCCTCGCGGTGGGCGTGGATGATCTCCGCATAGCGCCGCCCGCTGGCCTTCACCGTCCGCCGCTGGGTCGGGTAGTCGACGTGGACCAGGCCGAAGCGCTTGTCGTAGCCGTACGCCCACTCGAAGTTGTCCAGCAGTGACCAGGCGTAGTAGCCGGTCAGCGGCGCGCCCGCGGCGGTGGCCCGGGCGCAGGCGGCCAGGTGCTGCTCCAGGTAGGCGGTGCGCCCGGGGTCGGTGACCGAGCCGTCGGCGGCGACGGTGTCGTGGTAGGCCGCGCCGTTCTCGGTCACCATCAGCTCGCGCACGCCGTACTCGCGGGTGAGCCGCAGCAGCAGCTCCTCCAGCCCGGCGGCGTGGACCTCCCAGCCCATGGCGGTGTGCTCCGGGTTGGGCCCGGGCAGCTGGCGGAAGTACGGGGCCGGGCCGGTCGGGTCGGCGGCGATGATCTGCCGGAAGTAGTAGTTGACGCCCATCCAGTCCAGCGGCTGCGCGATGGTCGCCAGATCGCCGCCGCGGTCCGGCAGTTCGACCCGGTAGACGTCCAGCATGTCCTGCGGGTAGCCGCGGCCCAGGACCGGGTCGAGCCACCAGCGGTTGATGTGGCCGTCGGCGCGGACGGTCGCGGCCAGGTCGGCCGGGTCGGTGGAGCCGGGCTCGCAGGTGCTGAGGTTGTTGACGATGCCGAGGCGCACCGGCCCGGGCGAGGCGGCGCGCACGGCCTGGGCGGCGAGCCCGTGGCCGAGGTGGAGGTGGAAGGAGGCGCGGACGGCGGTCGTCAGATCGCGTACGCCGGGCGCCATCCTGCCCTCCAGGTGGCCGATCCAGGCGCTGCACAGCGGCTCGTTGAGGGTGCACCAGTCGGTGACCCGGTCGCCGAGCGCGGCGGCGGCCGCGCCCGCGTACTCGGCGAACGCCTCGGCGGTGGCGCGCTCGGACCAGCCGCCCCGGTCCTGCAGCACCTGCGGCAGGTCCCAGTGGTAGAGGGTGGCGTTGGGGCGGATGCCCGCCTCCAGCAGCGCGTCCACCAGCCGGTCGTAGAAGGCGAGCCCGGCCGGGTTGACCGGGCCGGTGCCGCCGGGGACGATCCTCGGCCAGGCCAGTGAGAAGCGGTAGGAGTCCACGCCGAGGCCGCGCATCAGGGCGACGTCCTCGGGCCAGCGGCGGTAGTGGTCGCAGGCCGCGTCGCCGTCGTCGCCGTTGTCGATCGCGCCGGGAACCCGGCAGAAGGTGTCCCAGATGCTGGGCGATCTGCCGTCCTCGGCGGTGGCTCCCTCGATCTGGTAGGCGGAGGTGGCCACACCCCAGAGGAAGCCGGGGCCGAAGGCGTCGGTGTCGGGCGCGGGCATGGGTCTCCTCGGATCGGCCGGTGCGGTTCGGGGGGCGCTGCGCGGGAACGGCGGCGGCCTGCACTGCCCGATTGACCCCCGGTTTTGTCACGACTTATTTCGAGGTGTGATTTAACGTCTGGAATACTGGGTTCGTCAAGGGGGCCGACGGCGGCGCCGCTCCCGGCGGGCCCCGGCTCGGGTGCGCTCGGCGTGTCCGCGACGATAGGGTTCAGCGCGGTTCCGAGCCGCTCATGACAGGAAGGCGGCCCATGGCAGACCAGGCCGGAAGGAACGTCCGGGACCTACGGCGGTCGAACCGGTCCCTGTTGCTGCGCCACCTCTACTTCCACGACCAGGTCAGTCGGCAGGACCTGAGCCGGGCCACCGGGCTGAGCACCGCCTCGGTCAGCAATGTGGTGGCCGAGATGATCGAGGCCGGGATCGTGGTCGAGGCCGGGGCGGTCGAGTCCGAGGGCGGTCGGCCGCGCATCCTGCTGGAGGTCGACGCCTCCCGCTTCCAGGTGATCGGCGTGGACGTCGGCGAGACCCACGTCCGGGTGGAGCGCTTCGACCTGGCCCTGAACGAACTGGCCCGGGCCGACATCCCGATGAGCGCGGGCCACTACGAGCCGGAGGTGGTCGTCACCGCCATCGCCACCGGCATCGAGGCCGTCGGCTACGTCCAGCAGGCGGACGGCGGTGCGGGCGCCGGCCCGGGGGTGCTCGGCGTCGGCATCGGCGTGCCCGGCATCGTCCAGGGGCTGCCCGAGTCCCTCGTCCACTGCCAGACCATCGGCTGGGACGGCGTGCCGCTGGAGGCCATGCTGCGCAAGGCCACCGACCTGCCGCTGTTCATCGACAACGGCGCCACCACCATGGGCCAGGCCGAGATGTGGTTCGGCGCCGGGCGCGAGGCCGCCGACACCGTGTTCCTGCTGATCGGCTCGGGCGTCGGCGCGTCCGTGCTGGCCGGGGGCGCGCCCTACCGGGGCTCCAGCACCAGCGCCGGGGAGTGGGGCCATGTCACCGCCGTGATCGGCGGACGCCGCTGCCGCTGCGGCGCCCGGGGCTGCCTGGAGGCGTACATCGGCGCCGAGTCGGTCATCGCCCGCTACCGCGAGGCCGTGGGCGAGGCCCCCGAGGACGTCGCCGACGAGGAGTCCGAGCTGCGCCGCATCCTGCGCGCCGCCGACCAGGAGCAGTCGACGCCCGAGGCCCGCGCCGCCCGCGCGGTGCTGGACGACACCGCGCTCCACATCGGCGTCGGCATCGGCAACCTGGTCAACCTCTTCAATCCGGAGCGGGTGATCATCGGCGGCTGGGCCGGGCTGCTGCTGGCCGGTCGGCTGCTGCCGCGGATCACGGACGTCGCCCGCGAGCACGCCCTGCACTACCCGTTCTCGCGCACCGCCGTCGAGCTGGGCCGGCTCGGCCCGGACGCGGTCGCGCGCGGCGCGGCCACCCTGCCGGTCGCCCGCTTCCTCAACTCCGGCGGTGCCCCGGCCCGCCCGGCCGCACTGACGGTACGCCAGCGCCCCTGAGCGGGTCGGCGGCCGCCGGGCCGGGCGGCCGGGTGAGTTGTTTCACACGGGGGGCCACCTGTTCGCGGAGCAGGTGATCGCGCATGCTGTGGGGATGTCGGCGCCCGGCCGGACCGGTGCGCCCTGATCGCGGAGGTTGTCGCGTGACCCGCAAGCGGATCCAGGACGAGGGCATCACGGTCGTGCGGCTGGGCGAGGGCCCCGGGCTGCGCGAGGACGAGATCGACGGCTGGTTCCGGATCGAGGCCGCCTGCGCCGTCGCCGACGACCCCGGTGACCCGGACGCTCCCGCCCGGCCGGAGCCGGGCGGCGGCCGCAACCGGGTGGCGGCGGTGCTGCGCGCCGTGACCGGCGGCGAGCAACTGCTGCGCTGGCTCGCCCGGGACGCCGAGGGCGAGCCGGTCGGCACGGCCGTGCTGCGGCTGGTCGACGCCGAGGGGCTGCGGGATTCGGCCCGGTTCCAGCTGTCCGTGCACCCGGACCGGCGCCGCGAGGGCGTCGGCGGGCTGCTGCTGGAGGCGGTCCGGGAGCAGGCGCGGGCGTCCGGCCGGAGCAGCCTGGTGGCGACCGTCGTGGCCGGGACGCCGGCGGAGGGGCTGCTGGTGTCCCGGGGCTTCGCCGCCGGGCAGGGCTACCGTCGGCTGCGGCTGGACGTGGCCGGCTGCGACCAGGACGAGCTGCGGGCCGTGGTCCGGGCCGCCAGCGAGGGCTATCACCTGGCCCGCTGGCAGGGCGTGGTCCCCGCCGACCTGTCGGCGGCGTACGCCCGGGCCCGCAACGCCATGGGCGACACCGCGGACGAGTTGGACGAGGTGCGCGCCCCGTGGGACGAGGAGCGGGTGCGCAGGCTGGCCGAACGGCACGCGGCGCGCGGCGACGCGCTGCTGACGGTGGCCGCGCTCTGCGAGGACGAGCAGGGGCACGAGGCGGTGGCCGGGTTCAGCGAGATCGTGCTCCGGGACGGGGCCGGTCCGGTGGCCCGGCAGTCCGACACCGCGGTGGACCGGGCGCACCGGGGCCGGGGCCTGGGGCTGTGGGTGAAGGCGTCCATGCTGCAGTGGCTGCTCGGCGCGCACCCGGAGGTGGCGGTGGTGGAGACGCTGTGCGCGGAGACCAACGAGCACATGATCGCCATCAATGAGCGGCTGGGCTTCCGGACGGTGGGTCAGGAGCGCGCCTTCCGGCTGGCGCTGGACTGAGCAGCGGGCCACGGCGGGCAGCCACCGCGGGCGGTCACGGCGGGCGGTCACGGCGGGCGGTCACGGTGGGTCGGCGCGCGGCCCGGGGGCGGACGCCGGTACGCACGGCGCGCGCGCCCTCGCACAGGTGGTCGTCCCGCCCCCGGCTCCGTCCCCGCAAGGGTGAATCGTTCCGCTAACAGTGGCTCCCGTCCGAGCACCCCACCTATGATCGCTACCGTGCGTAGTGACTGAGCGGAGCACAGGACAGGAGAGCTGTGCCAGGCCCGAACGGAGCCCCGAGCGGCGAGGACAGCAGCACCGGCCGGGGGGTTGACTCGGGGTCGGGTACGGGTACGGGCGTTGGCATGAGCATGACTACAAGCACGGGCATGAGCACGGGCACAGGCACGGGCATGAGCGCGGGCACCGGTACCGGCGGCGGCGCTGCCGTCCGCGAGGCGGTGCAGGCCGCCGTGGACGCGGCCCTCGGCGCCGCGATCGGGGCATCCCTCGACGCCGCCGTCGCCGCGCCCCCGGCCCAGTCGTCGGCCGGGGCCCCGTCGGGGGCCGTCGGCGCGGCGGTCGGCAGCGGCGGCTCCGAGGGCGGCGCCGACCAGGCCGGAGCCGACCCGGCGGCGGTGTCCTGCCCCGCCTGCGACCAGCCGCACGACCGCTCCAGCTGCCTCCAGGAGGCCCTGCGCGACAGCGAGACCCGCTTCCGCGCCGCCTTCACCGACGCCGGGATCGGCATGGCCCTGGTCGACGCCGAGGACCGGATCACCGAGGCCAACCCGGCCCTGGCGGAGATGCTCGGCCGTACCGTGGCGGAGCTGACCCGGCTGCACATCCACGAGCTGATGGACGTCGAGGAGCACCCGCGCCGCATCTACCTGGAACTGCTGCGCGGCGACCGGGACCGCATCCGGCTGGAGAAGCGGCTGCTGCACCGTCAGGGCCACGCGGTGTGGACCAACATCACCGTCTCGCTGATCCGGGACGCCGGCGGCCTGCCGCAGTACACCCTGGCCATGGTCGAGGACATCTCCGAGACCCGCAGGCTCGGCGACCGGCTGCACTACCAGGCCCGGCACGACCCGCTGACCCGGCTGCCCAACCGCTCCCTCTTCTTCGAGCAGCTGACCGGAGCCCTGGCCGAGCCCGACCGCCGGATCGGGCTGTGCTACCTCGACCTGGACGGCTTCTCGGCCGTCAACGACACCCTCGGCCCGCAGGTCGGCGACGAACTGCTGGTCGCCGTGGCCCGGCGGCTGGAGCAGCGCTTCGGCGAGCGCGGCCACCTGGTGGCGCGGGTCGGCGGCGACGAGTTCGCGGTGCTGGTGCCCCGGAGCCAGGGCGGCGCGGAGCTGTCCGCGCTGGCGGCCGAGATCGTGGAGGTCCTCGGCGTCCCCTACGACCTGGCCGGGCAGCGGGTGGCGGCCACCGCCAGCGTCGGCGTGGTGGAGCGCCCGGTGCCCGGCACCTCCCCGGCCGACCTGGTCAAGGACGCCGACGCCACCCTGTGCTGGGCCAAGGCCGACGGCCGGGCGCGCTGGGCCTTCTACGACGCCGAGCGGATCGCCGGGCAGATGACCCGCCAGCTGCTGGCGACGACCATGCGCCCGGCCCTGGAGCGCGGCGAGTTCGTGGTCGAGTACCAGCCGCTGGTCGACCTCCAGGGCGAGGGGGAGCCGGCGCTGCTCGGGGTGGAGGCCCTGGTCCGCTGGCAGCACCCGCAGTTCGGCAGGCTCTCGCCGGACCGCTTCATCGGCATCGCCGAGGAGACCGGTGCCATTGTCCCGCTCGGCCGCTGGGTGCTGGAGACCGCCTGCGCCCAGGCCAGGGCCTGGCTGGAGCGGTTCCCGCAGAGCGAGCTGTACGTCAGCGTGAATCTGGCGGCCCGCCAGTTCCGGGATTCGGACGTGGTCGCGGACGTCGCCGAGACCCTCGGCGCGACCCGGCTCCCGGCCCGGCTGCTGCAGCTCGAACTGACCGAGAGCGAGGTCATGGGCCCCGCCGGACGCCCGCGCGAGGGCCTGCACGCGCTGGCCGCGATGGGCGTGCGGATCGCCATCGACGACTTCGGCACCGGCTACTCCAACCTGGCCTACCTCAGCCGGCTGCCGGTGCACGCCCTGAAGCTGGCCGGCTCCTTCGTCGAGGGCTTCCACGACACCCCCCGGCCGAGGGCGAGGCGGTGGACGAGCAGATCGTCGCCGCGCTCGTCCGGCTGGCGCACACGCTGGGGCTGACCGTGACCGCCGAGGGCGTGGAGAGCGAGCTGCAGGCCGGGCTGCTCCGGGCCACCGGCTGCGACAGCGCGCAGGGCTGGCTCTACGGCCGGGCCGCCGAGGCGGCCGAGATCGACAAGCTGCTGGCGCGCCGGACCCGGTAGGCCCGGGCGTCCCGGCCCCGGCGCCCCGGCCGTCGGCGGCTCCGGGCGGCTCCGGCACCCGGGCGGCTACGGCTCCCGGCGGCTACCGCACCGAGCGGATCCGCCACACCAGCGCCGCGCCCAGCAGCGAGCTGAGGCCGGAGGCGACGTACAGCCCGCTGTAGCCGCCCAGGTAGTGGATGATCACCGCGGCCAGGACCGGGACCAGGACGTACGGCAGCGAGCCCATCTGCCCGGCCACGGCCAGATCCCGGGCCGAGTCCGTCCGCGACGGCAGCACCTGGGTGACCAGCGCCAGGTCCACGCCCACGTACACGCCGAAGCCGACGCCCAGCAGCACCGAGCTGACCAGCGTCATGGTCCAGGTCGGCCAGGCCGCCAGCATCAGCGCGGGCACCGCCATCAGCACCGAACCGGCCGACACCAGCGGGCGGCGCGCCCCCAGCCGGTCCGAGAGCCGCCCGCTGACCACCGCCACCGCCACCACCGCGGCCGCGTTCACCGCCACCACCAGCAGCAGGTCGCCCTTGCGGTGCACCACGTCGCTGAGGAAGTACGGGATGTAGAGCGTGCCCAGGCCGTAGCCGAGGTACATGATGAAGCGGGTCGCCAGCGCCCAGGCGAAGTCGGGCGTGCGCCGGGGGTCGATCCGCCAGCCGTCCAGCAGCAGGCCCCAGGACAGCCGCTGCCGGGCCTCGCGCGGCAGCGGGCGGTCCGGCGTGCTCCGGGCGAACGGCAGCACCAGCAGCAGCGTCGCCGCCAGCACCAGGTAGCCCGCCAGGCTGCCCGGCGCCAGCCCCACCAGCACGCCGCCCAGCGCCAGCCCGGCCGCCTGCGGCACCGACGCCCACCCCAGCACCCGCCCCCGCTCCGCCACCGGGACCAGGTCGGGGACGACGGTGTTCAGCCCCGCGCCCAGCGCGCACATGGCCGCCGACAGGCCCAGCGCGCCCAGCGACACCGCCCATACGCTGTCGGCGAGCCCCATGGCGGCCAGCACCAGGATCGAGGCGGCCGTGCCGCCCAGCATCCACGGCCGCCGCCGCCCGTGGCGGCCGGTGGTACGGTCCGACAGCGCCCCCGCCAGCGGCGCGGCGACCAGCCCGGCGACCGCGCCCACGGCGCTGGCCCAGGCGTACGCGACGACCTTGCCGTGCGGGTCGATGGCGGCGATCTGCTGCGGGATCAGAAAGGTGCTGGGGGTCTGCAGCGCGATCTGCATACCGAAGTTGGCCAGTACGAACCCGCCCAGCCAGCCCCGGCCGACCGCGCCGGGCGGCGGCTGCGGCGGCGCTCCGGGGGCGACGGTCCCGGGGACGTCGTCGTCGGTGACATGCGCCACTGCTGCTCCTCGGAGGCTCCTCGGACGGGCGGTGTTCCCCGGGCAAAATGAGCACTGCTCACGTTTTGGCTGGGCTCATGGTAGGGATCGGCCAGGCCCGGCGCCAGACCTCCGACCGGATCCGTGCGGCCGGAGCGTAGGGGCCATCCGGGTGGTCCGCCAATACGACATTCGGACGGTTCCCCTGCGGTTCGATCGGCAGACGACCCGGAAATCCGACCGCGCGTGCATCGTCGGTGGAGGCGGTACGGCCTTCCGCCTCCGACCACCGTCAGAAGGGACCGCACGTCAGATGTCCACCACCAGCGGAACCGCCGCAGTCGCCGGGGCGGTGCTGATCCTCTGCGCCTCGTCCGCGCGGGCCGCCACCCCCGCCGGCCCTGCCGCGCCGGAGCTGAGCTCTCTGACGGTCGCCCAGCGCGTCCTCGGCCCCCAGGGCGGCGACATCACCGCCCCGGTCCCGGCCGGGAAGGTCACCCTGGAGGTCCCGGCCGAGGCGCTGCGCGAACCGGCCGACGTCAGGCTCACCACCGCGGACGCGGCCGGTGTCGACGACCTGCTGGCCGGAGAGGGCTTCACCGCGCAGCGCACCGTCGCCGCCGTCGGCCTGAAGGCGTACACCCTGGCCGGTGATCCGCTGGACCGCCCCTTCGCCCGGCCGCTCACCCTCACCGTCACCGGGAGGTCCCTCGGCGCGCCGGTGGAGCAGGTCGTCCAGCTGAACCTGGCCTCGCCGCGGATGCTGCCCGCGCAGCTGGAGCCCGGCAGCGTGAGCATCCTGACGGACGGCCAGCCCGATCTCGCGGTGATCGCCCCCAAGGGCGTCGCGCTGCACCCGAGGCCGGGCCAGGGGGCCGTGGCGGCGCGGGTGGACGCCGACGCCGCCTCCATGGACGGCCGGACCAGGGCCGCGACGGTGACCAACACCGGTGGCAGGATCGGCCGACCGCCGTCGCTGCCCCGGCTGCTGGGGGCGGTCGCGCTCTCCGCGGGCACGGCCCTGGCCGTCGTCCTGCTGCACCGCCGCCGACCCCTGCCCCGGGTATGAACGAGCCGCAGCGGCCGATGGCCGCCACCCGGATCGGACTGGCCGTCGTCGCCGGAGCCCTGCTCGCGGCGCTGCTGGGGGCGGCGCAGTCGCCTCAGGCCCGGGCGCTCCCGGCGGCCGCCCCCGGCTTCGCCGGCGTCTCCACGCTCGCCGCCGTCTCCGCCTCGGACGCGGTGCCCGGCGCCGCCCCCGACAGCGCCCCCGGCGCGGTCTCCGGGCCGGTCTCGGTCGACGCCATGTCGGCCGCCGCCGCGCAGACGCCGTACCTGCAGGGCCTGTTCGGCCGCACGCCGTCGCAGGACGAGATCGCCTCCGGCCAGGCCCGCGAGGACCTCCCGGCGTTCGGTGCGGAGCCGCTGGCCGTGAACGGCGTCGGCACGGTCTACGTGCCGGCGGACGGCATCGGCATGGTCCCGGACGGGGACTCGGCCGACATCCAGGCGGGCCTGAGCAGCTCCAACGCCGCCTACGCCCCGGTCGACCTGCAGATGCCGCCCTCCAGCGGCACCCCGCAGCTGCCGCACACCGTCTACCTGGCCTACCTGGCCGCGGAGTCGCGCGAGCGCCGGCACCGCCCCGGCTGCCACCTGGACTGGCCGATGCTGGCCGGGATCGGCCAGATCGAGTCCTCGCAGGCGTACGCGGGCCGGGTGCTGTCCGACGGCACCAGCTATCCGGCGATCTACGGGCCCACCCTCAACGGCTCCAACGGCTACATGGTGGTGCGCGACACCGACCACGGCCGGCTGGACGGTGACCGGGTCTGGGACCGGGCCGTGGGCCCCATGCAGTTCATGCCCACGACCTGGGAGGAGTGGGGCGCCGACGGCAACGGCGACGGCCGGGCCGACCCGCAGAACATCTACGACGCCGCCCTCACCACCGCCCGCTACCTGTGCGCCGACGGCCGCGACCTCTCGGTGCCCGGGGAGTACGACGACGCGGTGCTCACC
Source organism: Streptacidiphilus sp. PB12-B1b (assembly GCF_014084125.1). Taxonomy (NCBI): domain Bacteria; kingdom Bacillati; phylum Actinomycetota; class Actinomycetes; order Kitasatosporales; family Streptomycetaceae; genus Streptacidiphilus; species Streptacidiphilus sp. PB12-B1b. The sequence goes on from NZ_CP048405.1 coordinate 1,363,866, forward strand.
TACAACGACGACCAGAACTACGTGACGGCGGTGCGGGCCTGGGCCGCGTACTACCGCCAGGGCGCCTCCGGGCAGTTCCGCCCCCGGCCGCACCGCCACCCGCGTCCGCAGCCCCGGCCGCCGGTCACCCCACCGAACCCGAACCCCAGCTCGGCCCCGGAGGTGCCGACCTCCCCGGTCGTCCCGATCGTCCCGGTCCCGGCGACGCCGTCCGCCGCGTCGTCCGGGCCGACGTCCTCCCAACCGTCCGCACCCGGCCCGTCCGGTTCGCAGGAGCCCGCGTCGGCCCGGCCGGGATCACCCCGTCCGGCCTGGCCGCTGCCGTTCAAGCCCTGAGCGTGTAGCAGAATCTGCGGATGACCCCTGAAGCGTTGCGAGCCGCCTGCCTGGAGCTGAACGGAGCCGTCGAGACCTTCCCGTTCGGCCCGGAGACGTCCGTGTTCAAGGTCGGCGGGAAGATCTTCGCGCTGACCGCGCTGCGGGGCGAACCGCTGCGGATCAGCCTGAAGTGCGATCCGGAGCTGGCCGTGCGGCTGCGCGCGGCGCACCCGGAGATCACCGGCGGCTGGCACCTCAACAAGCGGCACTGGAACACCGTGCGGCTGGACGGCGGGGTGCCGCCGCTGCTGCTCGGGGAGATGATCGAGGACTCCTACGACCTGGTCGTCTCCCGGCTGCCGCGGGCCCAGCGGCTGCTGCTCGACTGGCCCGGCAACCGCCGCAGCGGCCGGTAGCCCGGGACGGCCGGGGCCGGGATAGGCTCAGCCGTCGCGGGACTGACCAGCAGTGAGAAACCAGTGGGCGGCTCCGCCGTCCTGCGCCATGGTGCTGCGACGACGAAGTGGCGTGGTCGAAGGGGTGTCGGCAGGGTGACGGACGAGCTTTCTTTCGCTGTGCTCGGCGAGCTGCGTGCGTACCGGGGAGATGCCGAGCTGCGGGTCGGGCCGCCGCAGCTGCGGGCCGTGCTCGCGGCCCTGCTGCTGCGGTCGGGGCACGCGGTCTCGATGGCGCAGCTGGTCGACGCCCTGTGGAGTTCCGAACCGCCCAGCACGGCCGTCACGATGATCCGGACCTACGCCTGGCAGCTGCGGCGGCTCCTGGAGCCGGACCCCTCGACGCTGAGCGTGCTGCTGTCGGCCGGGGACGGCTACCGGCTGGCCGTCCCGCTGTCCGCGCTGGACGTCTGGCGGGCCGAGTCGCTGATCCGGGAGTCGGCGCAGGCCCGCTCCTCGGGGCGGACGGAGGCGGCGAGCGCGCTGCTCGCCGACGCCCTCGACCTGTGGCAGGGGGAGTCGCTGGCAGGCGTGCCCGGGCCCTTCGCGCAGGGGCAGCGGGACCGGCTGGAGGAGCTGCGGGTCGCGGTGCTGGAGGAGCGCTTCGACCTGGACCTGGCCCTCGGCCGCCACCGGCTGGTCGTCCCGGGGCTGGCGGAGCTGACGACCGAGCACCCGCTGCGCGAGCGCCCCTACGCCCTGCTGATGCGCGCGCTGTACGGAGCGGGCCGGCAGGCCGACGCGCTCGCGGTGTTCAGCGGCGTCCGGAAGCTGCTCGCGGAGGAGCAGGGCATCGATCCGGGGCCGGAGCTGAGCGCGGTGCACCGGCAGATCCTGGAATGCGATCCGGCCCTGTCCATGGCGGCGGCCGAGGACGTCGTGACCCGCGACGAGCCCAGGCCGGGACCGGAGGACGATCCGGCACTCGGCCCGGGCCCGCAACCGGCTCCCCAGCTGCCGGTACCGGCGCAACTCCCCTCCGATCTGCCCGACTTCATCGGCCGGGCCGGCGCCGCCGCCAGCCTGTGCGCCCTGCTGGAGCGGCCCGGGCACCCGGCGCTGACGGTGGTGGCGCTGGTCGGGATGGGCGGGATCGGCAAGACCTCGCTGGCCCTGCGCATCGCGCACGGGGTACGCCAGGCGTACCCCGACGGCCAGCTCTACGCCGACCTGCGCGGGAACGACGACACTCCGGTGGAGCCCGGCGTCGTCCTGTCGGGCTTCCTCACCGCGCTGGGCGTCGAGGTCCGGTGGATACCCGAGGGGCTCGACGACCGCTGCAAGCTGTTCCGTTCCATGCTGGACAGCCGCCGGATACTGATCGTGCTGGACAACGCGCGGGACGCGGCGCAGGTGCTGGACCTGGTTCCGGGATCGGTCGACTGCGGGGTGATCGTCACCAGCAGGTCGCGGCTGTTCGGGCTGCCGCTGTCGGCCCAGCTCAGCCTGGAGGCGTTCCAGCCCGACGAGGCGCTCGCCCTGCTCGGCGCGGTCATCGGGCACGAGCGGCTCGCCGCAGAACCGGCCGAGGCGCTCCAACTGGTCACGGCCTGCGGGTTCCTGCCGCTCGCCATCCGGATGGTGGCCGCCAGGCTGGCGGCCCGCCCCCGGTGGACCATAGCGACGATGACCGCCCGGCTCTCCAACGAGCAGCGCCGCCTCGAGGAGCTGAGCATCGGCGGGGCCTCCATCTATGCCACGTTCGAGCTCGGGTACCGGCAGTTGACGCCTCCGCAGGCCCGCGCCTTCCGGCTGATAGCCGTCGCGGGCGCACCGGCCGTCGGGCTTGCGGCGGCGGCGGCCGTGCTCGCCGCCGACGAGGAGACGACCGAGCACCTGCTGGAGTCCCTCGTGGACGCCGCGATGCTGGAGTCGCTCGAACCGGGCCGCTACCGCTACCACGACCTGGTGCGCGTCTTCGCCCTGCAACGGGCGGGCAGCCAGGACCGGTCCGAAGCCGCGCAGGCCCTGGACCGGCTGCTCGACTTCCTGCTGGCCAGCGCGTGCAGTGCGTTCTCGCACGCCGTCCCGGGGGATCCGGTGGCCGACTCCCTGGGCCCGGTGAGATCGCCGGGGCTGCGGTTCGACGACGTCCACGAGGCGCGGGCGTGGATCACCGGCGAGATCGAGGTGATCACGGCGGCGGTGCTGCAGGCCGTCGGCCTGCCGGCGGAGCTGGACACCGGGCAGCTGCGGGCCGCGGTCGACCTGCTGATCGCCCTCAGCTCCTTCAGCCGTGACATCAGGTTCGGTCAACTGGCGCCCACCGCCATGGAGTTGGTCCGGGCGGCCGAGCGCCGGGGGGATGTGCGGACGTCCGGGCGGGCCCGGCTGCTGTGCAGCACCATCGCCTTGCAGGCGGCCCGGCCCGCCGATGCCGAGGAGCACGCCCGCGCGGCCATCAAGGCGTCCCGGAGCACCGGGGACACCGTCATCCTCCGGCAGGCGCTCAACGACCTCGGGGTGGCCGCCCAGTTCCTGGGCCGCCACGACGAGGCCGTGGCCTGCTTCGACGAGGCGATCGTGCTCGCCCGTACGCTGGGTCACCAGTCCGGGGAGGCGGCGACCACGATCAACGCGGCGCTGGCCCGGGTGGGCAGCGGCCGGGCAGCGGAGGCGGTACCGGCCTGCGAGAACACCCTGCAACTGCTGCGCTCCATGAACGACCTCCCGGGAATCGCCTACGCGCTGTACGTGCTCGGCCTGGCGCTGCACGAGGAGGGCCGGTACGAGCACGCCGCCGCCCGCTACACCGAGTGCCTCGGTGTGTGCCGCTCGGCCGGCTTCCGGGACCGCGAGGCCCAGGCGCAGTACCGGCTCGCCGAGACGCTACGGATCACCGGCCGCACCCAGGAGGCGGTGGAGCAGGCCGCCGAGGCGGTCGCCCGCTGCGAGGAGATCGGAGCGGTACGCAACCAGGCGTACGCCCTGGTGGTGCTCGGTCAGGCCCAGGCCGGCCTGGGCCTGACCGCCGACGCCCGCACGCAGTGGGAGCGGGCGCACGCCCTCTTCGTCCAGCTCGGACTCCCGGACGCGGCGGACGTCGGTCGGTTGCTGCAGGCGTGACGCCGGCTGCGGCACGGCCTCCGGTCAGTTGACCGGGGGCTCCCCGGTGCTGTTCCACGCGCTCGCAGCCCACGCGTGGTGCTGCGTCGCGCCAGGGGAAGGCCGGTCCGCCGTCCCGCCGACGACAGCGAGGACGGCGGCCACGCCCAGCGCCGCCGCCAGCGCCGCGGCCCAACCGCGCCGACCTGCCGTCTTGAGGCTCCTTCTCACGATCACCCTGTGCGCCCCTCGTAGTGCTTCGCTGTTCCCGATGTGTTCCGCCCATCGTCGCAGACCGCGATCAACGCCCCATCTATATCCGATACGTGCCCGGCTGCCCGGGGTGGCCGGGGTGCGGGCGCTGATGCGGACTATCGGGTGCAGACGTCCTGAAGATCCGGAATTTATCGCTCCCGTCTAGTGTGGTCGGAAAGAGCGGACGGGATTCCGGCAACGCGATTCGACGATTCGATTCCAGGGGGCTGAGATGCGTATTCTTTTTGTCTCGATCAACGGCTGGTGGTAGCCGTACTCCTCCGGAAAGGGCATTCCCGTACGGCGGGGTGCTGAATTCCGGTGGCTTTCGCCAGGCGGGGGCGTCCGAAAAGGGCGCCCCCGCCTGCTTTCTCATTCCACCGGCCCGACCTCGACCCGGAACTCGCGGCCGACCCGCTCCACCAGCGCGTCGAACTCGTCGGCCGTGTCGGCGCCCAGGACCACGAAGACGCACCACTCGGACGCGTGCGAGAGGTCCACCACGTCGCCGACGCCGCGCAGCGGCTGGGCCCGCAGCACGCCGTCCATGGCCAGCATCGTCTCGACGCTCGGGATCGCGGTGATCCGCCCGGGGGCCGCCGGGCGCAGGTGCAGCGCGCCGAGGTGCCGCCGGCTGGGCCGCGGCGCGGGGAGCTTGCCGGTGACCAGGGCCTGGCCCAGCGCGTGGTGGACCTCCAGTCCGGTGGCCTCGCCCAGCAGCGGCGGGATCCAGCCGCCGCCGAGCCGGGTGGCGATCTCGGAGAAGACCAGCTCGCCGTCGGGGCGCTGGAACACCTCCAGGTGGGTGACGGCGCGTTCGATGCCCAGCGCCCGGTTCACCTGCCGGTGCAGGTCCAGCACGCGCCGGTACAGCTCGGGGTCGTCCTCGGCGTTGATCACGGTGCTGCCGTCCAGCGGCAGACCGGCCTCGGGGATGTGGGCGATGCCCTCCAGCACCGTGAGCCGGGTCATGAAGTAGGCGCTGACCACCAGGAAGAGCGGTTCGTCGCCGTCCCACACGGCGTCGATGTGCAGCTCCCGGCCGGTGACGAACTCCTCCGCGATGAGCTGGCGGGACTTCACGATCGGGATCGGCCCGATCGCGGCCAGCTTCGACGCCAGCTCGTCGGGGGAGTGCACGGTGAACGTGCCGATGGCGCCGCCGCCGGAGACCGGCTTGACCACGAGCGGGAAGGCCAGCCGCTCGCAGACCGCCGCCACGTCCTGCTGGTCGTTCGGGTCGGGCAGGCTCGCCCAGGCGGCGGTGCGGACGCCGGCCGCCGCCACCCGCTGCTTCATCAGCCGCTTGTCCCGGTAGGCCACGTGCCGGAGCGGATCCCCCTGGCCGCCCAGCAGGATGGCCAGGTAGCCGGCGCCGAACTGGCTGAACTCGGTGAAACTGATGATCCGGTCGCCGCTGACCCCGCGGAGCGAGAGGTCGGCCGCCACCGCGGAGATCTCCTCCAGGGAGTCGAACTCGCTCACCCGGTAGACCCGGGCGGCTCGGCCCAGCAGCTCCCAGTCGGGGTGCATGTGGTCGACGTCGAAGTCGTCCAGCACCACGTACACGTCCAGCCCGCTGTCGAGCAGCGAGCCGATCAGCTCCGGGTTCCACTTGCAGACGACGACCTGCTCAGGCCGCTGTGCGCTGATGTCGGTCATGGTGATCCTCAGCAGTTCGTAAGGGGTGTGACGTTGACGGGAGTGCGGATCAGGACACGGTGGCCGCGTCCATCGGGGCGAGCGCGCCGGTGGACGGCGGCCGCCCGCGCAGGGCGAGGCGCAGCCAGTACGCGCCGATCAGCAGCACGGCGGCCGCGCCGACGACCACCACGGCACGGACGCCGATGAGTTCGGACAGCAGGCCGCCGGTGAGGGCGGCGACCACCGCGGCGCCGTAGCTGAAGGCGTAGAGGGTGGTGAGCATCCGCCCCTGGAGGTGGTTGGGGGTGACCCGCTGCTGGTAGGAGGCGGCCGCGATGTCCCAGACGAAGACGGCCGCGCCGCAGCTGAAGAAGGTCGCGGTGGCGAGCCAGGGCCCGGTGGTCAGGCCGAGGGCCAGTCGGCTCAGGCCGGTCGCCAGCAGGGCCAGCGCCATCGTCCACTCCACCCCGAGGCGGCGGACCAGCACCGGGGCCAGCAGGCCGCCGAGCACGCTGCCCAGCGCGGCGGCGCTGAACAGCAGGGTGTACTGGGTGTCGGTCAGGCCGAGGTCCCGCTTGGCGTACACCACCATCAGCGCGGTGGCGATCAGCATCCAGAAGTTGAGCACCATCTCGCTCACCAGGATGGTGCGCAGCAGCGGGTACCGGCCGATGATCCCGACCGCCTCCCGCAGCTGGGCGAGCACGGAGGGGCGCGGCCCGTCCGGTGCGGGCGGGGCCTGCGGCTCGGCTGCCGCGCCGGGCCGCCGCAGGACCGGGATCAGCAGCGAGACCAGGGCGGCCACGGCGAACAGGCCGCCCTCGGCGAAGAACGGGGCGCAGACGGCGACGCCGAACAGCACACCGGCCAGCGGCGAGCCGAGCACCTGCTGGGTCAGCATCCGGGCCGAGAAGAACCGGGAGTTCGCCTTCTCCAGCAGCTCCGGCGGCACCGGCAGGGAGATCAGGGCGAAGGTCGCGGACTCGGCGAACAGCTCGGCCACCGAGAGCGCCGCGGTCATCGCGTAGACCTGCCAGAGCGCGGTCCGGTCCGACACGATCACCGTGGCGAAGCAGAGCACCAGCCCGGCCCGGACCACGTGGGCGGCGGTCAGGATCCGGCGCCGGTCGAGCCGGTCGACCATCACCCCGATCAGCGGTCCGACCAGCAGTCCGGGCAGCGCGGCGACGACCATGACCAGCGAGATGTCCACCGCGCTGTGCGTCAGCGACAGCGCCAGCAGCGGCATCGCCACCAGCCGCAGGCCGTCACCGAGGCTGGAGACGCTCACGGACGCGAACAGCATCCAGTAGCCGTGGCCGAGCCGGTGCTTGCCTTGGGTTCCCATCAACTCACAGGCTTCCGCGCAGGGTGGCCGAGAAGCGCGCACAGAGCTGCTCGGAGATGTCGCGCAGGACCTCGCGCAGGGCGGCGGGCTGGAGCGCCTCCGACGAGGTGAGGTCGAGCGTGACGGTCACCGACTGCTGCCCGGCCGGGAGCGACGCGCCTCGCCAGGTGTCCAGCACCCGGGCCTCCAGGCCCAGGAGTCCGGGCAGGCTGATCTCCTCCGCTGCCCCGCACAGGAGTTCGGGATCGAGCCCGGCGTCGCAGAGGAAGGAGAGGTCGACCGGGCGGGTCGTGGCGCTGTCGCGTCGGAGCTGGTGCAGGTCGGTCCGGAACAGCGCCGCCACGTCGGTGTCCGGGGCGTCGACCGCGCCGATCCCGGACAGCCGGGTGATCAGCTCCTGGTCGGTCACACCGAGTTGGGCGGCCAGCCGCTCGATGTACACCAGTGCCTTGCGCATGATGTAGCCCTGGGCGCGCTTGGCGGGGACGATACCGGCCCGGTACAGCTGCACCAGCAGCCCCAACAGGTCAGCCAGCTTGGCCTGTTGCGGGGTCTCCGGCAGGGAGAGGCAGCCCTCGGGAGTGGAGTCGATCACCCAGCGCGCGGCGGTCAGCCCGGCGGCCAGGGTCTCCACCCCGATGCCGAAGCCGTAGGCCACGGTCGAGCCCTGCCACTCGAAGGCGATCAGGTTGCCCAGATCGCGCCAGCTGCCGTCCGGTTGGACCAGGCAGAAGGTGGCGCCCCGGCCGGTCATCCCCTCGTCCCCGAAGCTCCAGGCGTAGAAGTCCTCCGCTTCGCCGTCGTGGGCGACCGGGCCGGCCCAGGCCCGCTGCCAGGCGTCGTCCAGGTCGCGGTGGCCGGAGGCCACCTTGAACGCCACCTCGTCGGCGGCTAGGCCGAGTTCACGGCCGAAGTACCCGGCCACCGCCGACGCGAAGTCGTCCAGCCGGTCGGCCGGCGCCATCGCGCCCAGCATCTCGAAGTGCAGCACGAACTCGGTGTGGAAGTCCGCCAGGAAGGTGGCGCGCAGGTTCTGGCTGCGCACACACGGCTGACGGACCGTCACCCAGTCGCCGTCCAGCGGCTGATCGCCCCGGATGAACGGCTTGAACGGCACCACGGCGGAGTTGGTGAACAGGATGGTGCGGTCCGTGGTGGGTACCGCGGGCTCCGGGGCCAGCCGGCGGGCCCCGGCGGCCTGGAACCAGTCGGTGAAGCCGACCGACCACTCCTCCAGCCGGGCACGCGCCGCCCGGGCCCCGGCGAGTCGGGACAGTACGACGTCCTGGGGCACTTCAGACTCCGTTCGGCTTGGCGGGAAGGGTGCACATCTGGTCCGCGAAGCCCTTCAGCAGGGCGACGCCCAGCCGGTGCGCCCTCGACGCGCTCCGGTCGTCGCCGACCAGCGGGACCACGAACAGCGCCGGGTGCAGCCACCACATGTGCCAGAACGAGATCCCCAGATAGCGCCTGGTCAGCAGGTGGAAGCCGACGGCGCCGGCGCCGATGAGCCGCCGGTCCTGCCAGCGGGCCACCAGCAGCGGGAGGAAGGCCGCCTCACCGAGGACGGTGAGCACCGCGATCAGCCGCATGAGCTCGTCGTTGCGGCTCAACTCGGCCCCCGCCGGGGTGCCGAGCACGGCCAGCGAGCCCTTCACGGTGCGTCCGGTGGTCATCCACTCCCGGCCGCCGTGCACCAGCTTGGAGAGCCCGGCCTGGCTGTAGACGGTGGCCGCGCCGAGCTGCATGGAGGCCAGGGCGACCGACTGCAGTTGGGCGGTCCGCTCCGGCAGCGGGTCGTCCAGCGGGGGCCGCAGGTCCGCTGCGGCGGCCACGCCGACGAACAGGCTGAGGTGGCTGTTGTAGTTCCAGAACCTCGGGTGGAAGTGGGCGACGTAGGCGTTGGTGGAGATGAACGCGGTGGCCGCGACCGTCCGGACGGCGGGGTGCCTGACCCCGGCCGTCCAGAGCGCCATACCGACCAGGCCGGCCCCCCTGAGCAGGTCGTACTGCTGTCGGGTGAGGGTGAACCGCGGCTTGCCGCAGACCTGTTCGGACATCACGGTGTCGGCGTGCTCCTCGAAGAAGGAGCCGTCCGGCAGGTGCCAGAGGGTGCGGAGCGCGGCTGCGCCCAGCACCGTCCTGGTCAGCCGCATCCGGGCGGGCGCGTCGGCTTGTCGGAACAGGATGTCGGTGACCCTGCGCAGCATCAGTCGGTCTCCCAGCGGTGAAGGACCTGGCGGTCGTGGAGCGGTGAGTCGGTGCTGCGGGAGTAGTCGGCCAGGTCCACCGTCACCAACAGCATCTCCAGGCCGGTGAACCCCCGCGCGGAGGTCGGCCGCTCGGAGCCGGCGACCTCGTCGAAGCCCTTCCAGGGGCGGGCGTTGAGGCGCTGCACCACCCGGCGGCAGAACCGGTCCCGGACCTCCGTGTCCTCGTTCTCCAGCAGGACCGCGGCGCAGATGTCCACCACCCGGAAGAACTCGAGCGGCAGCAGGCCGTACACCGAGCGCGGCTCGGTCCAGCGATCGCCGTCCCGGAGCCGGACCCGCAGCTGCGGGAGCCGGTCGGGCATCACCCGGTTGAACATGTTGTTGGAGCAGATCGGCCACCGGTTGCGGTCCCGGACGGTGTGCACGAACTGCGCCGCGGTCAGTCCGCCCAGGACGGCGGCGGCCAGCAGCGGCGCCCGGTGCACGGCGGTGCTCCGAGGTCCACCGCTCACGCCGCCACCGCGCTGTCCAGCACGGTGAGCCCGCACTCCGCGGCGGCGGTCAGCTCCGCCCGCGCGCCGAACGGGACGCAGAGCATGGGGTCGGTGTGGCCGAACGGCAGCCCGCTGACCACCGGCCCCTGGAACCCGGCGGTCTCCTGGGCGACCAGCTCGGCCAGCGCCTCGGAGCGGTCGAACTCCGGATCGGTGAACCGGCCCAGGCCGAGGCCGGCGATCCGGTCCAGTACGCCGATCTGGCGCAGCTGGGTGAACTGGGCGGTCAGCTTGGCCGGATCGGCGCCGGTGCTCTCCAGGAGCAGGAGCGCGCCGTCCAGTTCGGGCCAGTAGCCGGTCCCGGCCAGCGAGAGCAGGGTCTCCAGGTTCCCGCCGATCAGGAAGCCGGTGGCGCGGCCCGCGCGCAGGGCGCGGGCCGGGGCGGCGCTGAGCACGGTGCGCGGCCGGTCGTCCGCCGCGTCCCAGGGCAGGAACTCGGTCACCTGCTCGGCCGGGAGCGGGACCGGGCCGATCGGCCGGTCGCAGCCCAGCACCTGCTGGAACATCCGCCGGGTGTACTCCAGGCTGCCGCCGAACTCGCCCCACTGCGGCAGGAGTTGCGGCCCGAGCACGACACCGGTGCCGGTGCGCTGCCAGATGGCGACCAGCAGCGCCGTGGTGTCGCTGTAGCCGACCAGCGGCTTCGGGTGGGCCCGGATCAGGTCGTAGTCCAGCAGGTCGAGCAGCTGGTTCGCGTTGTACCCGCCGATCGAGGTCATGATCGCCCGGACCTGGTCGTCCAGGTACAACTCGTGCAGGTCGGCGGCGCGATCGGCGGGCGTCCCGGCGGTGTGGCCGGTGTCGCGCAGCCAGTTCCGTCCGCCCCTGACCCGGTAGCCGAGCTCCTCCAGGTGGGCCAGCGCCCGCTCCCGGCGCCGGGGGTAGCGGGCCGCGTGCGCCATCGACGGCGCGCAGACTCCGATCGTGTCACCCGGGCGCAGCGGCGCGGGCCGCAGCACCCCGGGTGCCGTCGTGCTGGGTCCTGGCACGGTGGCTCACGCCCCGCGCTTGGCGACGAAGAAGAGGTTGTTGCCGCGCTCGGCCAGCGCGCTCTCGCCGAGCAGGCTCAGCTCCAGCTCGCGGATCTGCCGGTAGTGCTCCGGGTCCGACAGGGTGCGCAGCACGCCCGCGCTGGAGCCGTCCAGCTGGGTCTCCTGGTAGCCGGGGTAGACCAGCACCGGGTAGCCGGTGCGGACGGTGGTGTGCAGGCCGACCCGGGCCAGGTCGCCCTGGAGCTCGGTGGGCGTGAACAGGTGCATGGCGGGCATGTCCGGGGTGAACCTGCCGGTGCGGTCGAGCACGGCCGAGCGGGCCTCGTCCAGGTTGCCGACCATGATGTTGAAGAAGGCCGTGTGGTAGCGGTTCGGCAGCACCAGGGCCATCTGGGCGCCCGGGTTCATCAGCGAGCTGAGCTGGCGCAGCACCTCGGTCGGCTCGGCGACGAAGCCCAGCACGTTGTGGAAGCTGATCACCAGGTCGAAGCTGTGGCCGGCCAGGTCCTCGGCGACGTTCATCAGGTCGCCGTTCACCACGGTCAGGCGGTCCTGGTAGCCGTGCTGCTCGGCCTTGGCGGTCGCGTGCCGGGACATGTCGGGGCTGAGGTCGTACAGCACCCCGGTGAGGTCCGGGCGGGCGGTCAGCAGCCGGTCGGTCCAGCGGCCGGTGCCGCCGCCCGCGTCCAGCAGCCGGCCGCCCTGGGGCAGGTTCGGCAGCACGTGGCGCTCGATGGACTCCCAGAGCAGTTCGTCGGAGAGGCGCCAGTAGACCTGCTCGTCGACCCGGTCGTAGCCGTCGGCCTTGTCCCGGAAGTAGCTGAGCACCTCGGCGTGCTCGGCGCTGTCGACGGATTCGGAGAGCTGGGACGTCATTGCGGTTTTCCTATCATGGAGGTGACGGAGCGTCAGGGGAGGGGCTGCGGATCAGGGCAGGATGGCGCTGCCGTTGAAGCGGAGCAGCAGGGCGAGGTCGCGGATGTCGTCGTGCTTGGTCGCCCAGAGCAGGAAGCGCTCGACGCCCAGGCCGAAACCGGCGGTGCGGAGTGGATGGCGCTGCTTCATGACCGTGTACCACTCGTAGCTCTCGGCGGGGACCTCGTGCAGGCTCAGCGCCTTGGCGAGGGTCTCCCCGTCCGGGTGCCGCTCGCCGGAGCCGACCGTCTCACCGACGCCGAACAGCAGGTCGGCGCTGAGCGCCTTGGTCGGGTCGGCCTCGTCGAACGCCTGGTAGAACGGCACGCTCAGGTGGTCGGGGTGGGTCACCCAGACGTACCCGCCGAACTGCTCCATCAGCTCGCGCTCCCCGGCGCGGGTCAGGTTGCGGCAGCGGGGCTCCAACTCGGTGACGAAGCGCGGGTCGGCGTCCAGCCGCTCGACCGCCTCGTCGAAGGTGATCCGCGGCAGCGCCGAGGAGCCGGCCAGCTCCTCCAGGTGCTCCACCGTTCCGGCCATCTCGCGGACCGCGTCACCGGCGTACGCCAGCAGGCCCGCCGCCAGGTACCTGAGGTAGTCCTCCACGGTGCGGATGACGTCGTCCAGGCCGCCGACGATCTCGGCCTCGCTGTGGAAGAACTGGCACAGGTGGGTCTCGTCGGCCGGCTCGCCGCGGAAGGACGGCATCAGGTAGTACGAGCCCTCGGGCGCGAGCCGGCAGCCGAACTCGAGCATGAACTGCATGGAGTCCGCGAGGTAGGTGGGGACGCCCTCCAGGTTCACCATCACCGGGCTGCTGTCGCTGCCCCGGCCCATCGGGCTGGAGATCGAGCCGGTGGTGATCGGGAGGTGCAGGTTCCGCGCCCTGCGCTCGGTCCAGAAGGCGGTGGTCCGGTGGGCGATGACATCCTGGAGCACGGTCAGGTTCCGGTACCACGGGTTTTCCAGCACCGTCAGGTAGTGGTCGTCCGGGTTCTTCCAGGAACGCGGTGCGGGAGTCGTCTCGACAGACATGGAGGTCCTTTGCTGTGTTGGGCCGGCTTACTCGGCCCGACGAATGGACGGCGCCGATCCGCAGGACTCACCGGAATTGCGGCACACATCATCGTGGACACCAATCGGCGTACCGGTCCAGGGATTTGGGCTGCGTCCAGTGGCCATGTCCGGTCGCCGCCAATTCCGGTCGCGGCAGTGCGGATTCCGCACGTTCCCGGCGGTGTCTCGCATGGCAAGACAGGCCCGGAGCGGTGCGAGAAGTCGCCACGGCGGGACCCCGCCGCGTTCTGTACTGGATTCCGTTCGGCCACGAATGCCAGGCTGGCCGCGCAGCCGAATTGAACCGGAAAGCACGCCGCTGCTCGTTCGTCCGCCCTCTGGAGTGGTGTCCCTGTGCTGTCCCTAGTCCCCCCAGCGGCGGTGCCCTCCGCCGTGGTCGCCGGCGTCGGGCTGACCCTGTCCGGTACGGCGGCCGTGCTCAGGCGCAGCGCGGCCCTGGAACTGTCGGCCGTGCTCGACCTCGGGGGCGGCGTCGGCCGGGGCTGGCGGCAGCTGCTGGCCGCGCCGGAGGTCGATCTGGTGGTGCTCGACGAGACCGGCCCGGAACGCCTGCGGAAGGTGCGCCAACTGGCCGATTCGGGCAAGGCGGTGCTGCTGGCCGATCCTTTCCCGCTCACGGTCGAGGAGTTGGACGGCCTGCTGACGGCGGAGCGCGCGAGCGACCGGCCGATCGGCCTGCTGGCGCCGCACCGGGCCCTGCTCGGTGCGGCCGCCCAGGGCCACAGCTGGGGGCCGCTGACCTGCGGTGTACTGGCGGTCTCCGGATTCCGCCAGGTGGAGGCGCACCGCTGGGGCCGCTGGGGGGCGCTGGCCGACGGCGCCCCGGCCCAGGCCGCGCTCCGGGCGGTCGCCCCCTACCTGGATCTGGTCTGCCAACTGCTGGGCGAGCCGCAGGTGTTGTGCAGCCTGGGCCCGGGCTCCGGCGCGGACGTCGGGCTGGTCGACTTCGCCCAGGGGGCCCGGCTGGCCTGGGCGGTCACCTCCCGGGCCACGGCCCAGGTCGAGCGGCTCGACCTGCTGGACGGCGGGCACCGGCTGCGGCTGGAGGACGGCTGGCTGCACGTCGAGGGGCCCGCCGGTCGCAGCACCACGGAGCTGACCTCGCTGCCCGCCGCGCACGAGCTGCTGCTCGGCGAGATGGCCGCGGCGATCAACGCTGTTGGTAAGCTTCGCTATTGCAGTCTGGCTGCCGGTCGTGGCCTGGCGATGCTCCTGGGGGCCTGGAAGACCTGACGACGTTGAGCCGGCTGGTGCGCCCCGAAGGCCGTGCAGCCCGAAGCGGACTGAGCCCGTGGTGTCCCGTCCGGGGCGGTGGAACGGGCCCTCGGCGCCGACGGACTGCAGATCAAGTTATGGAGTGGGTGAGTTGACAGACATCGAGAGCTTGCGACGATCCTTCCTGGACGAGTTGTCCGGGGCGTCCCAACGAGTCGAGCTTGAGGCGGTGCGAACCTCATTCCTCGGCCGCCGCAGCGTCATCAAGGAGGGATTCCGTCGCCTGGCCGACCTGCCGGAGGAGGAGCGCCGGGAGCAGGCAGTCCGGCTGAACGAACTCTCGCAGCACATGCAGCGCGAGATCGACGCCCGGGTCGATGCGGCCCGCAAGGCGGAGACCGCCAAGCAGTTGGAGGCGGAGTGGCTCGATGTCACGCTGCCCGGCCAGGCGCCGCGAACCGGCTCCTGGCACCCGCTCACCGAGGTCGTGCAGCGCTGCCTGGCCGTCCTGCGGCAGCTCGGGTTCGAGCACGCCGAGGGCCCTGAGGTCGAGGACGCCTACCACAACTTCGACGCCCTCAACATCCCGAAGCACCACCCTGCCCGGGACATGCAGGACACCTTCTGGCTGGGCCCCGAGAAGCTGTTGCGCTCGCACACCACCACCGTCCAGGCGCGCGTCCTCGGCCAGGGCAGGGAGCTGCCGATCAAGATCGCGGCGGCCGGGCGGGTGTACCGCAACGAGGCGGTGGACGCCACCCACCTGGCGATGTTCCACCAGCTGGAGGGCTTCTGGCTGGAGCCGGGCCTGAGCGTCGGCCACCTGAAGAGTCTGCTCGCCTTCGTCGCCACCTCGCTCTACGGCGAGGACGTCAGGTTCCGCTTCAAGCCCAAGTACTACCCGTACACCGAGCCCTCGCTCGGGCTCGACATCGCCTGCACCAACTGCGGCGGCGCCGGCTGCGAGGCCTGCCACCACATCGGCTGGGTGACCATCATCGGGGCCGGCATGATCCACCCGGCGGTGCTGCGCGAGTTCGGCTACGACCGGGACGGGATCACCGGTATCGCGTTCGGCTGGGGCACCACCCGGATGACCGCGCAGTGGCTGGGCGTCTCCAAGGTCAGGCCGCTCTACGGATCCGACCAGCGCCTGCTGAACTACCTTCACCGAGGCCAGCAATGAAAATGACGATCGCAGGTCTGCGGACCTTCCTCCCCGGACTCCCCGGCGACGCCACCGTGTTCCGCAACGCCCTGGACGAGTCCGGCCTGGAGGTCAAGAGCATCACCGCGGACGGTCCGCTGACCGCGGTGAGCCTGGAGTTCCTGGCCAACCGGGGGGACCACCGCAGCTACGCCGGGGTCGCCCTGGAGCTGTCGGCCCGGCTCGGCCTTCCGCTCGCCACCGTCGCCGTCGCCCCGATCGTGGTCGGCGCCGACGGCCCCGCGGTCTCGGTGTCCTCGGACCGCTGCCTGGCCTACACCCTGACCGCGCTGGAGGTGCTGGACGGGGCGGCCGAGCTGCCCGCCGACACCGTCGAGCGGCTGGTCACCGCCGACCTGCACACCGGTCTGAGCGTGCTGGACGCGGCGGAGGCGGCCGGTCTCGAACTCGGCCAGCCGGTCCAGGTGTTCGACGCCGACCGGGTGGTCGGGGCGGTCGAGGTCCGGGAGAGCCGGGCCGACGAGAGCTTCCGGGCGATCGGCGCCGAGACCGCCCGGGCGCTGCCGGAGGGCACGCTGGTGGTGGCCGACCAGGAGAAGATCATCGCGGTGGCCGGGGTGGTCGGCGGCGAACTCGCCCGGGTGACCGCCGGTACCCGCCGGGTGCTGCTGGAGTCGGCTGCGTTCGAGCCGGTCCCGGTCCGGCTCGCGGCCACGGCGCTGGGGCTGTCCAACCCGGTGTCCCAGCGCTTCGAGCGCGGCGCCGACCCGACCGCGGTGCACGCCGGGGCCGGCCGGGCGCTGGCCCTGCTGGAGGGGGCCGGGGCCGCCGTGCGGACCGGCACGACCAGCGAGCCGCGCCGCTGGGCGGGTTCGCTGCCGGTGCTGACCGTGGACGCGGAGCGGGCCTCGACCTTCCTCGGCGCCGCGCTGGACGCCGACGAGGTGGCCGAGCGGCTGGCCGCGTACGGCTTCCGGGCCGTCGGCGAGGGCCGGTTCGAGGTCCCCGGCACCCGCATCTGGGACGTCAAGGAGACCGAGGACCTGTACGAGGAGCTGGCCAGGCACATCGGCTTCGACCAGCTCCCGGCCCAGCCGCTGCCGGCCGGCCTCGGCGCCGCCCCGACCCCGCACGAGGAGCTGGTCGGGACGATCGGCGACACCCTGGTCGGCCTCGGCTTCTACGAGACCTTCACCGACGGCTTCTACGCCAAGGACACCCTGAAGGTCCTCTCGCCGTCCGACGGTCACCCGCTGGCGGCACACGTCGGCATCGCCAACGCCGAGGACCGCCGGTACTCGATGCTCAAGAACAACTGCCTGGCCCAGGCGGTCGTCGCGGTCGGCGCCAACCTGCGCTTCAAGCAGGAGTGGATCCGGCTGTTCGAGGTGACCCGGGTGTTCGAGCCCTCGACGGAGGCCGCCAACGGCTTCTGTCACGAGCGCCCGGTGCTCTGGGCGATCGTCTCCGGGGAGCTCCAGGAGGGGCTGTGGTCCGGCAAGTCCGGCACCGCGGACTTCTTCTTCCTGCGCGGTGCGGCCGAGGAGATCGCACTCGCCTGCGGCGTCCGGCTGACCGTGCGGCGGCTCCCGGAGAGCCACCCCCTGGCCGACTTCCTGCACCCGCACCGCAGCGCCGAACTGCTGGTGGACGGGGCCCCCGCGGGCGTCTGCGGCGAGGTGCACCCCGACGTGCGGCACCGGGCCGGGCTCGGCGGCAAGCGCCCGGTCTACCTGGAACTCGACCTGGAGGCCTGGTCGGTGCGGACGGAGCGGGCGGTCGGCGAGCGGTTCAAGGAGGACCCGGCGGTCGAGCGGATGCTCGACTTCGTCACCCCCCGCACGGTCTCCAACGACCAGGTGGCCGAGACGCTGCGCGAGGCCGCCCCGGAGTGGCTGCGCTCGGTCGAGGTCGACGACGTCTTCCTGCCGGACCGGGCCGACCCCGGCCGGCGGTCCGTCACCTACCTGCTGCGTTTCGACAGCGAGCCGCCCCGTCCGGCGGAGGACACCAACCAGGTGCTGGACCAGCTGGTCCAGGCCGTGACCGAGCGCTTCGGCACCGAAGGCGTGCACCTGCGCGCCTGACCGTCCGGCCCTCCCGGTGCGTCCGCCGTCCCGGCGGCGGGCGCACCGGGCCCCATCCGAGGAGATGCCCACCGTGCCCCAGAACCCTGTGCTGCTGTACGACGGGGACTGCGCCTTCTGCTCCAGCAGCGTCCGGTTCGCCGAGCGCCGCCTGGGCACCGAGGGCTGGCAGGCGACGCCGTTCCAGTTCGCCGACATGCCCGCCATCGCCGAGTTCACCGGCCACCGGGCCACGGTGGACCGGGCCGAGCACGAGGTGCTCTGGGTCACGCCCACCCGTCAGGTGTACGGCGGCGCGCAGGCGGTGGCCCGGCTGCTGCTCCGCACCGGCCCGGCGCCGGTGGCCTTCGCGGCGGCGGCGAGCCTGCTGCCGCCGATCGGCCTGCTGGCCGCCGGCGTCTACCGGCTGGTGGCGCTCAACCGGCACCGGCTGCCCGGCGGTACGGCGCAGTGCGCCCTGCCTCGGCGCTGAGCACCGGGGACAGCGGGGGCCCGGCCGGGTCGTCCAGCAGCCCGGCCCGGGTGAGGTGCACCGCGGCCTGGAAGCGGCTCTGCACGCCCAACCGGTTCTGCAGGGTGGCGATGGCCCGGCTCAGCGTCCTCGGGGAGACGCTGAGCTGACGGGCGATCGCGTCGTCCTTCGCGCCCATGGCGAGCATCCTGACGATCGCCAGCTCCTGGGCGGTCAACGAGAGCAGCCCGGCGTGCTCGGCCTCGTGCAGCACCTCGTCCGCCATCGAGGCGCCGTGCCAGTGGAAGTCGAAGATGGCCTCCAGCGAGCGCACGACCTCGGCGCTGCGGATGGCGAAGGCGCCCTTCGAGGTGTCCTCGGGGGCGATCGGCAGCACCGCCAGGTTCTCGTCCAGCAGGATCATCCGGATCGGCAGGTAGGACGCCAGCCGGACGTCGGCGCCCTGGTGGGTGGCCTCGGCCAGGTAGTCGCGGACATAGCCGATCGAGGCGATGTGCCTGGGGTACAGGGCCTTGATCTGCACGCCCCGGGAGATCACCTCGATGTCCCGCATGATCATCTCGTCGATCAGCTCCTGCGGCGGGGCCCCGCCCGGGTGCATCACCAGCTGTCGCTGCTGGATTCCGCCCACCCGCTCCTGGATGAAGGCGTTGACCTCGGCGCCGGAGGGCAGCAGCTCGATGTGCGCCCCGCCGGCCAGCTGCCCCTCCATCGGGAAGCTCCGCATCAGCGTCCTGACCCGGTCCCGGGTACTGGCCAGGCGGCGCCGGCCCTCCGCCAGGATCTGCTCCTCGGACGCGAGCAGCCGGGTCAGCGCCTCCTCGGGGCGGGTGCAGGTGTAGCCCGAGGGCACCGTCGGGGTGGGGGTGAGCAGCCCGAGATCGGCGAGCCGGGCAACCGCCTGCTCCACCTGCACCGGCTCGGCCCCCACCTCCGGGCCGAGCGTGGCCGCATCCCAGTCCGTTCGCCCGCCCGCCGTCCAGTACAGCAGCCGGGCCAAGTTGTCGATCCTGTCCTCGGGCTCTTCGTTCTTCACTCGAATCTCCTCCCCCAGCGCTGATCCTGCCCGTTGGATTCCGTACCGGTGCGCGGGGCGGGCGGTCCTTCGTACGAATCGGACGCGCAAGCAATGGTCGGGACTTTTACATACTTGGGTGCGGTGGTCAAGCGCAACCAATCCCCGCCGGACGGCGGCCGATTTCCCGGCACGCGGGCCTGCTGCCGCCCGCGCGGACGGCTTGCTCCACCGGCGTCAACTGCCCTGAGCTGCGGCGTATTCCGGCCGCACCCGGGCGGTGGGGTGAGGCCGCGGTGCCTGCCCCGACCGCCCTCGCGTCTCACCATGTGGACGCAGCGGCACCGCTGACCGTTCCTCGCCATGACGCGACGCCGCCCCGGGAATTGCTGGACTTCCCCGGGCGGCGGCGAAATAGTTGAGCGACGGCCGTTCATTCGCAGGGCCCTGGTGCGCCCATTCATGGCTGACGGAAATGGGCCGGGAGAATACCGCCGACCTCTCCTCGAATTTCTTGCGCACCGACCGGTCACCGTCGTGTCCGCCCACGCCCCGGACCGGGCTCGACCACACCGCCTGAGACACCGAGGAAGTCCCGTGCTGCCAGCAGCCACCCCCCTGTCTATGCCGCTGCCCGTGCCGCCGCCCCTGGCCCTGAGCCAAGGCGCGGAGATCCACCTGACCGGCGACGATCCGGCCGACGCCGTCACCGCGCTGCTGACCACCGCCGTCCGCGCGCCGGACGCCGGGGTGGTGACCGTCTCCGCGGACGGCCAGCCGAGCACCCTCACCTACCCCGAGCTGCTGGAACGGGCCCGCCGCCTGCTGTCCGGGCTGCGGGCGCAGGGCGCCGCCCCGGGGGATCACATCGTGCTCCAGGGGCTGCAACTGCCGGACTTCTTCCCGGCGTTCTGGGCCTGCCTGCTGGGCGGCCTGCGCCCCGCGGCCATCGCCGGCGCTTGCGAGGGCGGTGCCGGCGGCCCGGTGCTGGAACGCCTGGTCCACAGCTGGCGGCTGCTGGACCGGCCGTTGATCGTCACCGACGCCCCGGGCGCCGCCGCGGTGCGCCGCCAGGCCGGGCGGTTCGGCCCCGACGAGCCCAGGACCGTGGACGTCGCGGCCCTGGCCGGGCACGCGCCCGCCAGCGACCACCACCGGCCCGCCGAGGACGACATCGCCCTGCTCATGCTCTCCTCGGGCAGCACCGGAGCGCCCAAGGCGGCGCAGCTCACCCATCGGGCGCTCGCCGAGTTCGCCCACGGCGCGCGCCGCACGCTGGGCCTGGACCCCGGCGACTCCACGCTCAACTGGCTGCCGGTCGACCACAGCGGCGCCTTCCTGCTGCACCACCTGCTGGAGGTCTTCGTCGGCTGCACCAATGTGCACGCGCCGACCGAACTCGTCCTGGGCGAGCCGCTGCGCTGGCTGGACCTGCTCGCCGAGCACCGGACCACCCACACCTGGGCGCCGATGTTCGGCTACCGGCTCGTCTCCCAGGCCCTGGCCCGGAACCCCGGCAGGCACTGGGACCTCACGCCGATCCGGATCCTGCTCTCCGGCGGGGAGCAGATCCTGCCGTCGTCGGTGGCCGAGTTCCTCGCCGCCACCGCCGCCCACGGCGTCCCCGGCGACTCCTTCGTACCGGCCTGGGGCATGGCCGAGACCACGACCGGCATCGCCTACGGGCGCCGCCCCGCCGATGGCGCCGGCGTCCACCGGGTCCTGCGGTCCAGCCTGGGCGGCGAGTTGGTGTTCGCGGACGACAGCGCCGACGGCCCGGAGGTGCTGACCTTCGTGTCGGTCGGGCCCCCCGAGCCCGGCGCCGCCCTGCGGATCGTGGACGGCGCGGGCACGCTGCTCCCGGAGCGGCGGATCGGCCGACTGCAGGTGCGCTCCGCCCGGGTCACCGCCGGCTACGCCAACGACGCGCGGGCCACCGCCGCCGCCTTCGCCGACGGGGACTGGCTGGAGACCGGGGACCTCGGATACCTGGCGGGCGGGGAGCTGGTGATCACCGGCCGGGCCAAGGACGTCATCATCCTCAACGGCCAGAACCACTACTGCCAGGAGATCGAGGCGGCCGCCGCGACGGTCGCCGGGGTGACCGCCGGCGCGGTGGGCGCCTGCGGCGTCCCCAACCCCGCGACCGGGAGCGAGGACCTCGTCCTCCTGTTCGCGGCCCGGCCGGGCGATCCGGCCGAGCCGGAGCGGATCGGACGGGAGGTCAGGGCGGCGCTGTTCACCCGGCTGCGGCTGGTGGCGGCCAGGGTCGTGGCCGTGCCGACCGAGCGGTTCCCGATCACGGCCAGCGGCAAGGTCCGGCGCGGCGAACTCCGCGAACGGCTGCTGGCCGGGGAGTTCGACGCCCCGGCCGCGCAAGGCGGTGCCGCTCCGGCTGCGCAGGGCAGTGCCGCTCCGGCCTCGCAGGGCGGCACCGACCCGCTCGACCTGGGGCGGATGGTCCGGGAGGCCGCCGCCGAGATCCTGGGCCGGGAGGTGGACGGCGCGTCCCCGTTCTACGAACTGGGCCTGACCTCGATCACCCTGGTCCGGCTGCGCGCTCTGCTGGAGCAGCGGTCGGGCCTGCCGATCCCGACCACGGCTCTCTTCGAACACCCCACCGTCGACGCCCTGACCGCGTTCCTGGCCGCCCGTCAGGCCGACCTGTCGACGAGCCGGTCGCAGGACACCGGTCCGGCGCCCCGGCAGGCCCGCCCGACCGGGCCCGGCGGATCCGGCGACGACCGCAGGATCGCCGTCATCGGCATGGCCGGACGGTTCCCCGGCGCCGCCGACCTCGACCAGTACTGGGCGAATCTGCGGGCCGGTGCCGACAGCGTGTCCGTCTTCACCCCCGACCAGCTGGATCGCGCCGGCATACCGCGCGAGCTGGCCGACCACCCCGACCACCGGCCGGTGGCAGGCGCCCTCGACGACGTGGACGGCTTCGACGCCGGGTTCTTCGGCATGAGCCCCAGCGAGGCCGAACTCACCGACCCAGCCCACCGGTTGTTCCTCCAGTGCTGCTACCACGCGCTGGAGCACGCCGGCTATGCGGGCCGGGGACAGCAGGGCCGGACGGGGGTCTTCGCCGGATCGGGCATGCAGCTCTACGGCCACCAGGACCGGGCCGGGGACCACGCCTCCGGGCCGGGCGCCGATCCGCAGTCCGCGCTCGAGGCCGCGATCGGCGTCCAGCAGGACTTCCTCGCCTCCCGGGTCGCCTACCGGCTCGGACTGACCGGCCCGGCGATAGGGGTGCAGACCGCCTGCTCGACCTCGCTGGTGGCCGTGCACCTGGCGGTCCAGGCCCTGCTCGACGGCGACGCCGACATGGCCCTGGCCGGAGCGGCCGCCGTCCGCACGCCGCAGGAGCAGGGCTATCGGCACTCGCCCGGTTCGATCCTGTCGGCCACCGGCCGCTGCCGCCCCTTCGACGCCGCCGCGGACGGCACCGTCGGCGGCAACGGGGTCGCCGCCGTCCTGCTCAAGCGGTACGACCGGGCGCTCGCCGACGGCGACACCGTGCACGCGGTCATCCTCGGGACCGCCGTCAACAACGACGGGCGGAGCAAGGTCGGCTTCACCGCGCCCAGCGTGGCCGGGCAGGTCGACGTGGTGCGGCAGGCACTGCACCGGGCCGGCGCGGCACCGGCGACCATCTCCTACGTCGAGGCGCACGGCACCGGCACCCCGCTCGGCGACCCGGTCGAACTGCAGGCGCTGGCGCAGGCGCTCGGCGCCGACCGGGGCCCCGAGGAGCGCTGCGCGGTCGGCTCGGTCAAGGCCAACATCGGCCACCTGGACACCTGCGCGGGCATGGCCGGGCTGATCAAGGCCGTCCTGATGCTCCAACACGCCGAGCTGGTGCCCACGATCAACCTCGACCGGCACAACCCGGAACTCGACCTGGCCGGGGGCCGGTTCTTCATCCCGACCGCGCTGCGCCCGTGGCCGTCCGGCAGCGGCCCGCGCCGCGCCGGGGTGAGCGCGCTGGGCGTCGGCGGCACCAACGCCCATGTGGTGCTGGAGGAGCCGCCCGCCGTACCGGGCAGGCCGGACCGCCGGGCCGCTGTGGTGCTCCCGGTCTCGGCGGCGGACCCGACCGCCCTGGACCGGCTCGCCGAGCGGCTCGCCGACCACCTCGACAGCGCGGCCACGGCGGACACCACCGATCTGGTCGCCGCCCTGGGCCTGGGCCGACCGCATCTGCCCTACCGGCGTGCGGTCGTCGGACGCGACCCGCGCGAACTGGCAGCCGCCCTGCGCGACCGCCCCACGGTCGGGCCCGCCCGTGCACAGCCGTCCCTGGCCTTCGCGTTCGCGGGCCAGGGGAGCATCCTGTCGGGGGCGGCCGCCCGGCTGTACGCGCAGTCCCCGGTCGCGCGCCGGGTCCTGGACGACTGCGAACAGCAGTACCGGCAGGACGTCGGCGGCTCCCTGCTCGACCTGCTGCTCCACGGCGACCCCGGCGACTCCGGCGCTCCCGGCGACCCTGATGCGGCCCCGGTCCGGTCGGACGGCACCGCGCAGCCCGCACTCTTCGCGCTCCAGGCCGCACAGGTCGAGGCCTGGCGCTCGCTCGGCGTCTCGCCGGGCGTCGTGCTCGGGCACAGCTTGGGCGAGTACGCGGCTCTCTACGTAGCCGGGGCCCTCACCCTGCACGACGGGCTGTGGATCACCGCCAGGAGAGGCGAGTTGATGTGGACCCGCACCGAACCCGGCGGCATGCTCGCCGTGGTGGCGGACCGGGGCACCGCCGAGGGGCTCGCCGCGGACACCGGTCTCGACCTGGCAGCGGCGAACGGTCCTGAACGCCATGTGCTGTCGGGCGGTGAGGCGGCCGTCGCCGCAGCCGTGCAGCTGCTCGAACGCCGGGACGTCCCCTGGCGGCGGCTCCCGGTGGAGCGCGCGTTCCACTCGGAGTCGATGGTTCCGGCCCTCCAGGAGTTCCAGCGGTACCTGGACCGGCTCCGGCTCCGCCCGCTGCGCGTTCCGCTGGTGACCGCCGTCGAGGGAGCCCTGCTGCCGGTGGGGGCGGAACTGCCGCCCGGCTACCTGCGTCGGCAGGCCCGGAGCACCGTGGACTTCGATGCGGCACTGCGCGCGGTGGACCGTACCGGCTGTGCCCGGTACGTCGAGCTGGGGCCTGACGGATCGCTCAGCAGCCTGGGCCGACGGGCCCTGCCGGACAGCAGCTGGCACCCGACCCTGCGCAGAGGGCACGCGTACGCGCTGCTGCCGGCCCTCGCGGAACTGTACGAGCAGGGCGTCGAGATCGACTGGCACGGACTCGCGGCGGAAGGCCGGCGGGTGCCGCTGCCGGGCTACCCGTTCAGCAGCACCCCGCTGCCCCGCAGGCATCGGCCCCTCGGCCGGACCGACCCACTGGAGGAAGCCATGCCGCTGGAGGAAGCCGTGCCCAGCGAGGACGTACTGTCCCGGGTCGTCGAGTCGGTCGCCCGCCGGCTCGGAACCGGGGCCCAGGGCCTCGATCCCGACCGCACCTTCCTCGACCAGGGCGCCGACTCGTTGGCGCTGATGGCGATCGCCCGCGAACTGGGCAAGGAGTTCGACGCGCAGATCCCCCTGCGGGACCTCTTCGGCGACACCGACACCCCCCGCAGACTCGCCCAGCGCCTCGGGACCGCTGCCGTTCCCGTCCCAACTGCCGTCCCGGCCGCGGGCCCTGCCGCCCTCTCCGCCACCGTCCCTGTCACCGTCCCGGCCGTCGGCTCTGCCGCCGGGACGGCAGCTGCTCGGTCGGATGCACCTGCGGCCGACCTGTCTCCGGCGCCCGCCGTGGCCGACGCAGGGGGATCCGCGCCGGTGCTGCCCCTGCCCGCAGGGCCTCCGCCCGGGACGGTCGCGGGGACCGCCGCATCGTCCCTGCTGGAGCGCCAACTCGTCCTGACCGAGCGCATGGTGGAGCAGGTCACCGGCCTGCTCCAGCGCCAGCTCGACATCCTCGCCACCCCCGCCGCCGGGCCTGCCGCCCCCGCCGTCCAGCCTGCCGCCCTCGCTGCTGACCTCGCCGTCCCCGTCACCCAGCTCACCGCCCCCGCTGCCCAGCCCGTCGCCCCGGCTGCCCCCGCCGCCCAGCCGCTGCCCCCAGCCGGGACCGCGACCGGCGGCACGCCCGCACCCGCTTCCCTCGCCTCAGCTCCAGCCGCACCCGCGCTCACGCCCCGCGCCGCAGCGCCAGCCGCACCCGCGCCCGCACCCGCGCCCCGCGCCGCCGCTCCAGCCGCGCCCGCGCCCGCGCCCTCCGGCAGCGGGTGCGACTTCAGCCTGTACTTCTTCGGCGACTACCCCGATCAGGCCGCCGGTGACAAGTACGGCCTGATCATGGAGGCCGCCCACTTCGCCGACCAGCAGGGCTTCCACGCCCTCTGGCTGCCGGAGCGGCACTTCCACTCCTTCGGCGCGCTGTTCCCCAACCCGTCCGTGCTGGCCGCCGCCCTCGCCACCCGGACGAGCAGGATCCGGCTGAACGCCGGTTCGGTGGTGCTGCCGCTGCACAACCCGATCCGGGTCGCCGAGGAATGGTCGGTGGTGGACAACCTGTCGCACGGCCGGGCCGGGCTGTGCTTTGCCAGCGGCTGGCACGCCAACGACTTCGTCCTTGCCCCGGAGAACTTCGGCAGCCAACGCGAGCTGATGTACCGCCGGCTGGAGACCGTCCGGCAGCTCTGGTCCGGCTCGGAGATCCGGGCCACCTCGGGCAGCGGGGAGCAGGTGGGCGTACGCCTGCACCCGGCCCCGGTGCAGGCGGCCCCGCCGATGTTCGCGGCCGTCGTCGGCAACCCGGAGAGCTACCGCCTCGCCGCCGAGCACGACCTGGGTGTCGTCACCAACCTGATGGCGCAGAGCGTCGACCAGCTGCTCGCCAATATCGCCCTCTACCGCCGGACCCGGGCTGAGCACGGCCTGGACCCGGACGCGGGCCGGGTGGTGGTCCTGCTGCACACCTACCTGGGCGAGGACCTCGACCGGGCCCGGCAGGAGGCCTTCGCCCCGTTCTGCGACTACCTGCGCTCCTCGCTCTCGCTGTTCGACCAGGTGACCAACAGCCTCGGGCTGGAGATCGACCTCGACAACACCCCCGCCGACGACGTCGAGTTCCTCCTTGAGCAGGCCTACCGGCGCTACTGCGAGTCCCGCGCCCTGATCGGCACCCCGGACAGCTGCGCGCCGGTGGTCGAGCGGCTGCTGGCGGGGGAGTCGCCGAGATCGCCTGCTTCGTGGACTTCGGCGTCCCCGCGGACCGGGTCCTGGCCGGTCTGCCGCTCGTGGACGCCCTGCGTTCCCGCTTCGCACCCGGCGGGGAACACCGGCCCCAGCCGGTCGCCGTCACGGGCCGACCGCTCTCCCCGGCCCAGCGCCGGATCTGGTTCCTGGAGCAGCTGCACCCCGACCGCACCAGTTACAACGAGCCCAAGGCGATCCGACTGACCGGTCCGCTGGACGTGGAGGCGCTGCGCGCCTCGCTGCAACGGGTGGTGGACCGCCATCCGGCGCTGCGGAGCGTGGTCGGCGGGGCCGACGGCGAGCCCCGCATGCTGGTACGCGACCGGGTCCGGCTCGACTGCCCGCTCCTGGACCGGAGCGCGGACACCGAGGAGGCGGCGCTGCGGGAGCTGGTGGACACCGTCGGCAGCAGGCCGTTCGACCTGGCCGAGGGCCCGCTGCTGCGGGCCCGCCTGGTGCGCCTGGCCGATGAGCACCATGTGCTGTTCCTGACCGCGCACCACATCGTCTTCGACTCGCTCTCCACCCTGATCCTCACCCAGGACCTGGCAGCCTTCTACCGTGCCTGGCCGGAACTGCCGACCGGTCTTCCGGTACTTCCGGAGCCCGACCGGTCGGCCTTCGAAGCGGTCGATCCGCAGCAGCACGCCGCGGACCTGCGCTACTGGCGCGAGCGTCTGGCGGGGGCAGCCGAACTGGAGCTTCCGACCGACCGGCCCCGCCCGGCGTCGGGGGCCGTCCAGGGGGCCTGCCTCACCCACGACATGCCGGCCGCGACCGCCGCCCGGCTGGTCCGCTTCGCCCGGGACCAGCGGGCCACTGCCTTCAGCACGCTGCTCGGCGCCATCGGCGTCGCGCTCCGGCGGCTGAGCGGCCAGGACGACCTGGTGGTCGGCACCGGCCTCACCCACCGTCCGGAGGGCTCCGAGCAGGCTGTCGGCATGTTCGTGGACACCGTGCCCCTACGGATGGACCTGTCCGGAGACCCCGGCTTCGGCGCGCTGGTACGCCGTCTGACCGCGTCCAGCATGGACGCCTACGAGCACCGGCTGGTGCCGTTCGACGAGCTGGTCCGCGAGCTCAACCCCGATCGGGAGGCCGGACGCAATCCGCTGTTCCAGATCGCGGTGGAGTACGAGAGCGCGACCGGGCTCACCTTCGCGCCCGGACTCGGGGTGGCTCTGGTCGATCTGCCGAGCCGCCGGGCGCCGGTGGACGTCACCCTGTACCTCACCCACCACGCGGACGGTGTGCGCTGGGTCGTGGAGTACGACGCGGGGCTGTTCGACGAGGCCACGATCGTTCGGCTGCTGGACTATGCGGAGCAGGTACTGGACCGGGCGCTGGCCGATCCCGATGTCCGGCTCTCCGAACTGACCGCGCTGACGGCGTCCGATCGTGAGCTGCTGAGCCGCTGGCAGGGAGGGTCCGCCGAGCCCGAACCGGAGGCGGACGCCCCGGAGTGCCTGCATGAACTGATCTCCCGGGCAGCCGAGTCGGCGCCGGACGCGGTGGCCCTCGTGCATCGCACAACGGAGTTGACGTACAGTCAGCTGAACGCGGCGGCCGATCGGACAGCTCGGCTGCTGCTGGCCCGGGGTGTCGGCCGGGGCGATCTGGTCGCGGTCTGCCTGCCCCGGGGGACCGAGCTGATCACCGCGCTGCTCGGCGTGCTGAAGGCCGGTGCCGGATACCTGCCGCTGGACCCGTCCGCGCCCTCGGCCAGGCTGGAGTTCATCCTGGCCGACAGCGGGGTGCCGCTGCTGCTGACCGCTCGCGCCGTGGTGGACACCGTCCCGCTGCCCGCCGGACTCGCCGTCCTGCACATGGACGACCTGCACGCGGACGACCCGCACGCGGGCGCCCCGCAGCCGGACGAGGCGCCGTCCGCCGGGCCGGTCGGCCCCGATGACCTGGCCTACTGCATCTACACCTCCGGATCGACCGGCTTTCCCAAGCCGGTGGCGGTACCGCACCGGGGGCCGGTCAACCTGGTGCGCTGGGACCTGCGGCAGCACCCGCCCCAGAACACGCTGCAGTGGTTCTCGCAGGCGTTCGACGGCAGCGTCATGGAGATCTTCACGACCCTGGCCTCGGGCGCCCGGCTGGTCCTGATCGACGACAAGCTGCGCTACGACCCCGGGGCCGTGGCCGAGGTGGTCCGGCAGCACCGGGTGGAGCGGCTGTTCATGCCGTTCACCCCGCTGAAGTACCTGATGGAGAGCGGGCCTTCGCTTCCCTCGCTGCGCACCCTGGTCTCGGCCGGTGAGACCACCGGCAGTTCCGTGGCGCTGCGCGAGTTCCTGGCCGCGCATCCGGACTGCGCGTTCTTCAACATGTACGGTCCGACCGAGGGTTCGGTTGCCTCCACCGCGTACCGGGTCGGCTCCGACGACCTGGCGCCGCCGATCGGCAGGCCCATCGACGGCGTGGAGATCCGTCTGCTCGGGGCCGACGGCCGCCCGGTCCCGGTCGGGGCGGTCGGCGAGATCCATCTCGCCGGGGTGTCCGTCGCCGACGGCTACCGGGGACGGCCGGCCGAGACCGAGAAGGCGTTCCCGGCCGACCCGCACGCCCCCGCGTCGCGCCTCTACCGCACCGGCGACCTGGCGCGCTGGCGGGCGGACGGCAACCTGGAGTTCCGCGGCCGCAACGACGACCAGGTGAAGATCCGCGGGCACCGGGTCGAACTGGGCGAGGTGCAGCGGACGCTGGCGCTGATGGACGGCGTCCGGGACGCGGCCGTGGTGGTCCGCCCGGACGGTGACGGCGAGGCCCAGCTGGTCGGCTACCTGGTCCTGGACGACCCGGCGGACAGCGGGGCACTCGACCGGGTGATCCGGCAGGCCGCCGCGCGCATGCCCGGCTACCTGGTGCCGCAGCAGTGGGTCCAGTTGAAGGCGCTGCCGTTGAACCCCAGCGGCAAGCTGGACCGGGGCAGGCTTCCGGCCCCGGCAGCGCAGCCCCGTGCGGCCACGGCGCCCGCGGCGCCGCTGGAGGCGTCCCTGCACGCGATCTGGTGCGCGTCGCTCGGGCGGTCGGAGGTGGATGTCACGCAGTCCTTCTTCGCCCTCGGCGGGCACTCGCTGAAGGTGGTCCGGCTGCTCGGCCAGGTCCGGCGCGAGCTCGGCGTCGAGATGTCACTGGCCGACTTCTTCCTGCGGCCCACCATCCGCGGCATGGCCGAGACCGTGCCCCCGGGCGAGGAGCCGACGGCCGAGCCGACGGCGGACGGGCAGCCAGTCGACGTCGCCCCGTGCACCTCGGCGCAGCGGCGGATGTGGCGCAGGCACCAGGCGCACGGCATGCCGGCCGTGCACAACATGTGCGTCCGGGTCGACCTCGTCGGCGCGCTGGACGTCGAGGCGCTGCGGGCGGCCTTCACGGCTGTCGCCGCCCGGCACTCGGCGTTGCGCACCCGGATCGTCCAGCGGGACGGCAGCCTGGTCCAGGAGGTCCTGGCCCCCTTCGAGGCAGCCCTGCCGGTGTCCCCGCTGGGCCCCGACCCGTCGCAGATCCAGGACTGGTGCGAGGCCCAGGCGGGTGAGCCCTTCGCGCTCGACCGGGCGCCGCTGTTCCGGCTGCGGCTGGGCCGGATCGACGAGGAGCACTGGACCCTGTGCCTGGTGATGCACCACATCGTCGGTGACGGCTGGTCACTCGAACTGCTGTGGCAGGAGATCTCCCGGAGCTACGCGTCCGCGCTGTCCGGGCAGGAGGCGCCCCCGCAGGCGCCGGTGGCTCAGGCCACGGACTACGCCCGCTGGGAGCAGCGGGAATTGACCGGCGACCGGAGGGCGGAGCTGGAGCGCTTCTGGCGGACGGAGCTGGCGGACGCTCCGCTGGCCCCGGCCCTTCCCTACGACCGGCCCAGGCCTCCCCGGCTGTCGGGGCGCGGGGGCCTGCACCGGTTCACCCTCCCCGCCGCACTGACCGGTCGGCTGCGGTCGCTGGCGGCGGCCACGGGCAGCACCCTGCCCGTGGTGCTGGCCGCTGCCGCCGGGCTGTGGCTGTCCGGGCTGGCCGGGCAGGAGGAGGTGGTCCTGGCCCTGTCGAGCGCCAAGCGGTCGCTGCCCGCGCACGAGGGCATCATCGGCTACCTGGGCGAGGCGGTGCCGGTCCGGATCTCCACGGGCGCCGCGACGGACTTCCCTGACCTGGTCCGCCGCACCGGCACCCGGCTGTTCACCGCGCTGGACCGGGAGTCGCTGCCGCTCACGGAGGCGTTCGCGCTCGTCGATCCGGCCTACGGCGAGATGTGCTCGCCCGCGGTCATGTTCACTGTGATCACCAATGAGGGCAGCGGTCCGGTACTGCCCGGCCTGACCGCCCGGGTGAGCCCGCTGCCGGTCCCGGGCGCGGCCCGAACCGAGCTGTACCTCGTCTTCGCCCCCGACGATGAGGTGGTGGACGCGGCGTTCGAGTACTCCAGCGACCTCCTGGACGCGGAGACCGTGACGCGCTGGTCGGAGCAGTTCACCGCGCTGCTGGCCGGGCTGACCGAGGCGCCGGGAACCCCGCTGCGCGGCTGAGCCCCGGCCCGGAAAACGATCTGGCCCGGAAAACGATCTGGGCCCTCTCCCCGAAAGGAGAAGGCCCAGATCGTACAAACCATCTGCTGTGCGCCGCCAGGGACTCGAACCCCGGACCCGCTGATTAAGAGTCAGCTGCTCTAACCAACTGAGCTAGCGGCGCTTGCTGACGTCGAAAACATTACATGACGAGGGGCCTCCTTGCCGAATCGGTGCCCCCGGACGCCGGACCGGTGCCCTCGCCCCCCCGGACGGCGGGCAGGTCAGGCCCAGGGCGAGGCCGAGTCCAGCAGCTGCAGCCGACCCGGGGACGAGGCCAGCGGGGTGGTGGTCTGGGTGGGCCGCGGCGCGGGATCGGCGCCGACGCCGACGCCGTCGGCGGGCCCCTCGGCCACCGGGCAGCGCGCCGCCCGGACGCAGGCCCAGAGCAGGACCGACGCCCCCGGCAGCCAGGGCTCGTGCGAGTCCGGCGCGACGATCCACCGGTTGGGGCCCTCCGGGGCGTCCACCATCCGCCGCACCGGCGGCACGGTGATGGCGTCCCCCTGGCCGTGGCAGAGCAGCGGCGGCACATCGCGCGCCCACTCCTCCCACACCAGCAGGGAGCGCAGCCGGGCGGCGGTGCCGACCTCGGTGAAGATCAGGATCCGGCCCCGGTGGGTGGCGACCGGGCCGCAGCCGGGACCGGACTCCCACAGCTCGTCCACCACCCGTCTGCCGAACAGGCCGGGCAGGTTCACCGCATCGAAGGTGCGCCCGCAGGGCAGCACCGTGGGGGCCCAGGGCTGGGACTCCCACAGGGCGCGCATGCTGCGCGGATACTCGCTGGCGGAGGCCAGCCACGCCTCGCCGGCGACGGTGACGTACTCGATCGACTGATGCGTCCACATGTCCACCCCTCTACAGCTACTCGCGGTCGAGGAGGGACGGGGCGGGAAACGCGGAACGCCGGACAGGCCCGGTGGGTGCGGCGTATCCTCCCCGGCATATGCCAGGTGCCCAGCCCGAGTGCCTGGCTCGGGTGCCGTGGTCCGAGTGCCCTGGCTCGGGCGTTCGGCCCGGGCTCAGCCCAGCCGCTGCTGCCGCTGGAGGCCCCGGCCGTGCTCCACCATCTTGGCGGCGTAGTCCGGCGTCCAGTCCGCCCGGGCGGCGATCTCCTCGAAGCTGAGGCTGTCGAAGTGCCGGGGGTCGGCCAGCTGGGCGGCGGCGATGGCCTGGAAGTCGCTCGCCCGCTCGGCGGCGGCCCGGAACGCCAGGGTCAGCTCGGTCGAGCGGCGCAGCAGTTCGCGGGGGTCCTCGATCGACTCCAGGTCGAAGAAGTGCTCCTGCTCCGGTTCCGCCAGGCCGGGCTCGAAGAGCAGCGGGGCGGGGCGGAGCCTCCGCTGCGGCAAGCGGTCGGCGGGGGAGTCGGACATCGGGGCACCTCCGTGCGGGTCGCGTGTCATCAGGGAGAGAGCGGCGGGCCTGGCTGTCCGGCGGTGCGCCCGCCGGGTCGGCCGCATTCCATTGTCAGGCCAGGCCGCCAGGTACGGAACAGGGCGGCACGCTGCGCCTATTCCCGTGCCACCGCAATCAGGGTGCGTCCGCCCGGCGTGCGCCCCCGCCCGCTACCAGCCGCCTGTGATCAGCCGGTTACCCGGTGTTCGGCCAGGTGTGCGAGGACGGCGTGGTTGGCCTCCCAGCCGTCCGGGAACGCCACGGTCACGCCCAGCCGCACCGGCTCGGTCGAGGGGTGCTCGTCCAGCAGCCCGGCGATCCCGGCCCGGGCCACCACGATGCAGGCGTGCCGGTGCCGGGAGGCCAGCACGCACAACCGCCCCGTCTCCAGGTGGAAGGCGGTCGCGTCCGGACGCCCGGAGAGCGGGTGCAGCACCACCGTCACGTCGTACTCCCGGCCCTGCAGCCGGTTGGCGGTGTCCACCGTGACGCCCTCGCCGCCGCCCCCGGCCACCGGCACGCCGAGCCCGGCCAGCGCGGCGCGGACGGCGGCGGCCTGGTCCCGGTGGGCGGTGCCGACCGCGATCCGGTCGGCGCCCAGCGGGCTCTCGCCGCGCTCGGAAGCGCAGACCCCGCGCCGGTCGAGCAGCCGCCGGACCAACCCGGCGACCGCCCGCACCGCCTCCGGATCGGTCCGGACGGTGTGCCTGGCCGGGAGCTCCAGCAGGCCCCAACCGGTCTCGGCGGCGATGTCGATCACCCGGTCGGCCGCCGAGCCGTCCCCCGCCGCCGACAGCCGCAGCAGCCGCTCACCCGCCCCGGTCCCGGCCCGGAACGGCGCGTACGGGTAGAACGCGGCCGAGACCAGCGGCGCGGCCGACGCCGGCAGCCGCCAGGACACCGGCAGCCGGTGCGGGACGATCCGCGGGTTGTGCGCCAGCAGCGTCACCACGGCGCTGCTGGACGGGTCGTAGCTGAGCCCGGCCCACTGCTCCGTGCCGACGATGGTGAACGGGTCGAGCTGCCCCGGATCGCCGACGAACAGCGCCCGTTCGAACAGCCGGGCCACGGCCAGCAGCGCGTCCGACCGCATCTGGTAGGCCTCGTCCACGATGGCGTGCCGCCACGGATCGACGCCCTTGACCCACTGCCACTTGGCCGCGGTGGACACCACCACGTCCTGTTCCGCCAGGTCGGACACCTTGGCCGAGGGCAGCACGTTGGGGTGGCGCAGCACGCCCGGATCGGGGGCGGCGTCGCTGCCGTGCAGCCGCCCCACGGTGAGCCCGGGATCGGCCGTGGCCAGCCGGTCCACCAGGTCGTCCACCTGGCTGTTGGTCTGCGCGACCACCATCAGCCGCTCGCCGGAGCCGACCAGCTCCCGGGCGGCCCGCACCACCAGCGTGGACTTGCCCGCGCCGGGCGGGGAGTCCACCACCGTGCCGCGCTCACTGCCGTGCAGGGTCGCCTCCAGGATGGCGGCGACCGCCCGGTCGGCCTCGGCGGCGGGGCCGCCGGGCGCGGACGGGGCGGGGGAGAGCGGGCTCAACGGACGGACCCTCCATCATGGTCGGCTGCTACGGCGGCGGGCCCGGCCGGTTCGGCGGCCCCGGTGATCCCTACGGTCCCGGCCGGGAGCGTTCCCGGCGGGCCGCCGTGGGTCCACGGCGTGTCCTCCGGCTCGGGCAGCGGCGCGGACTGGCGGGCCGTCAGCTCGAAGACGGTGAAGCACACCGTCTCCCCCACCTCGGGAACGCTCCCGGGCGCGGGCTCCTTCTTCAGGCCCATGCCGCTGACCAGCCGGAGCGTGACGCTGCCCGGGCCGTCGGCGCCCCCGCCCCCGCTGTCGTCCCCGCCTTCGCCGTCGCTTCCGGCGGCGACCAGCACCGCCCGCTGGCCGCCCGGGCCGCCGGCCCGGTGCAGCTCCTGGCCCGGCTCGGCGTGCGGCCGGTCAGCGGTGCGCACCGTCAGCAGCGGCCTCGGCCTGGGCGTCCTGCGGCTGGTGTCGTACTCCGGTTCCACCGCCGTGACCGTGCCCACCAGCGCCTCCCCGGCCAGCCGGCGCTCGGCCATGGCCAGCGGATCGTCCAGGGCCTCCTGGACGCCGACCGTCGTCTGTTCGCGTTCGCGCTGCGCCAGCTTGCGGGCGGCGGTCACCGCGTCGTCCCGGATCGGCTGCGGCGGCTCGCCCGCCGCGATCCGGTCCCGGTGCGCGGTGTAGGACCAGCGGTCGCCGGTCCAGCGCTCCGCCAGATGACCGGCCGCAGGAAGGGTGCGCAGCAGCTCCAGGCCGTGCCAGAGCTGCTCCCAGACCGGCCGGAGCACGCCCGCCAGCAGCTCGTTCACCTCCTGCTCCCGGGCCTCGACCAGGGCCCGGTCGGCCGCGTGCCCGGCCGCGGCCTGCCGGGCCGCGTCGTAGCGGTTGATCGCCGGGGCCAGCAGCTGGCTGTCGAAGTGCGGATCCGTGCTGGGGCCGGCCGGCGGGCACAGCAGCTGTCCCCGGTCGTCGCGCCCGGTCTCGGCGTGCAGCGCCGCCTGCGCGCCGGTCAGCCCCGGCGGCGGGTCGATCCACCCCAGCAGCGCGCCCAGGTGCTGGTCCTCCAGGGCGCTCTGCCCGGTCGCCCAGTGCCGGGACAGCAGGTCGGTCATCGCCACCAGCATCGACGAGCCCGGCACCTGGGAGCGTTCCCGCAGGTGGGTGAGGTGGCGGCCGAGCAGCGGCACTCGGGCCGGCGCCGGGTAGGGGCCCGGGTCGGGGTCCTCCGCGGTGCGGCGGAACCGGGTGGACCGGCCGAGCAGCCCCAGCAGCTCCACCCCGCCCCGGTTGGGCACCACCAGCTGCGGCGCGTCCAGGCACAGCTCGCGGGAGACCTCGGTCCGCTCGCCGGTCTGCGCGTCCTTGGTCTCCTTGGTCAGGATCTCGACGTCCTGCCCGAAGGACTCCAGGTAGGGCAGCAGCTCGTCGGCGAGGTCGGCCAGGAACGCGAACCGCCGGTCCCGGTCCAGCGGCTGCGGGACCGTCAGCAGCCGGGGCCGCTCCCGGTCCCGGCCCAGCATCACCGCCAGCGGCGCGCCCGCCTCGCCCGCGGCGGCCAGCGGCACCAGCACCATCGGCCGCTCCGCCAAGTGCCGGTGCAGCACGGTGGCCAGCGGCTCCGCCCGACCGCTGCGCACGGCCTGCAACCGCGCCAGCGTCGCCAGTAGGCTCATCCCCGGCCCCCGGCGGCAGCGCCCGCGGCGGCCAGGGCCTCGGCGCGCAGCCCGGCGGCGCGGGCCAGCCGGGCCGCCGCCTCGGCGTCGCCGGGATCGCCCGGTCGGCCCGGGCCGCCGGGCCCCGCGCCGACCCCCGCGCCGCCCGCCGGGTCCGCCGCCGCCAGCGCCTGCTCCACCGTGCGCAGGCTGCCCAGCTCGCCGCGCACCCCGCGGCCCAGCACCTCCACCGCGCCCGCGCAGCGCGCCTCGCTGCGGCAGTGGAAGGCCAGCTCGCAGGCGGCCAGGCAGTCCGGCGCATAGGCGGCGTCGAGCGCGCCGACGGCGTCGTCCAGCCCAGTGCCGGCCCGGTCCGGGTCCAGGTCGAAGCTGGTGCCCGCCGGGAGCAGGTCCAGCAGCTGCTCGATCCTGGTCAGCCGGTCCAGCTGCCGGCGGGTGACCGCCATCGGCTTGCGGACGTCGACGGCGGCGGCCGTCGCCCGGTTGGAGAAGTCCTTCGGGCAGACCAGCAGCACCGTCCCGGCCGGGGCCCCGGCCAGGCCCTCGGGCTCCGTGTAGGGATCGTAGGGGTCGTCCGAGGGCGGCACCTCGGCCAGCTCCGCGGCGGTCGCCCGCAGCGCCAGCACGTAGACGGCGGCCTGCCGCGCCGCCGCCCCGACCTTGGCCGGGTCCGCGCTGCCGTCCAGGATCGGGAAGGACTTGATCTCCACGACCGTCCACCGGCCGTCCGGCCGCACCGCGATCACGTCCGGCTCCAGCAGCACCCGCGAGCCGGCGACGTCCAGCCGCAGCAGCGGATGGTCGAGGATGGTCCAGACGCCGGGCCGCTCCGCCGCGCGGGCGAGCGCCACCCGGGTGGCGGCGATCCGCTGCTCGGGCAGGGTGCGGTCGGTGACCAGGTCGGGGACCACCGCCGGACGGTCGTCGCCCCGGTCGAACGGCGCGGACAGCGGCAGGTGCTGCCGCAGCAGCTCCAGCAGCCCGGCGAAGCCGTCCGAGGTGATCCGCTTCTCGAACGCCAGGCCGCGGGTGATGGCGAACGGCGACTGGCCGAACGGCGCCGGGCTGCCGAGCCGG
Source organism: Streptacidiphilus sp. PB12-B1b (assembly GCF_014084125.1). Taxonomy (NCBI): domain Bacteria; kingdom Bacillati; phylum Actinomycetota; class Actinomycetes; order Kitasatosporales; family Streptomycetaceae; genus Streptacidiphilus; species Streptacidiphilus sp. PB12-B1b. Next base: position 1,400,146 of record NZ_CP048405.1, read on the forward strand.
GTGGCCAGCGCGGACTTGTCCACCCCGGCGGCGTCCAGCACGGCGCGGCGCCGGCAGCCGGGGTTGGCAGCGAGCGCCGCCAGCGCCCGGGCGTCCAGACTGCGCTGCGGGGCGCCGGCGCGCAGGGCCGCGAGGCGCTGCTCCAGTGGGGTGCGGTGCGCCCCGGTGTCAACGTGGTCCATGGTGCAGGCCAGTCTCGCATCCGGCACCGACAACCGGGTGAAAGCGGCGGTCAGGGGTGGATCAGGGATCATGGTGGTGCACACCGGGCCGCCCACCGACCGCACGCCCGCTGCCCCGCACCGAAGGAGTTCCCCATGCCCTCGCGGATTCTGCTGGTCCGGCACGGCGAGACCGAATGGTCCGCGTCCGGCCGGCACACCGGCCGCACCGACATCCCGCTCACCGAGGAGGGCCGCGAGATGGGCCGCCGCCTCGGCGACCGGCTGAAGCGCGAGCCCTGGGGCGGCCTCCCGGACGCGCAGATCCGCACCAGCCCGCTGCTGCGCGCCCGCGAGACCTGCGAGCTCGCCGGCTTCGGCGCCCGCGCCGTGGACTGCCCGGACCTGCTCGAATGGGACTACGGGCAGTACGAGGGACGCACCGGCCCGGACATCCGCGCGAGCGACCGGCCCGGCTGGCTGATCTGGCGCGACGGCGTGCCGGGCGGCGAGACCCTGGCCGAGGTGTCCGCCCGGGTCGACCGTTTCATCGACTGGACCGCCGAGCACGGCGGGGTGCCTGACCCGGACACCACCACCATGCACAGCGCCGACAACGACGTCGTCGTCTTCGCCCACGGCCACCTGCTGCGCATCCTCACCGCCCGCTGGCTCGGCCTGCCGCCCGAGTACGCGCAGCGGCTGAAGCTCGGCCCGGCCACCCTGTCCGTGCTCACCTGGGAGTACGGGGCGCGCGCCGTCGAGCTGTGGAACGACGGCTCGCACCTGGCCTGACCGGTCGGCCGGGCGTCAGCCCTGCTCCGGGCCGAGCGGCACCAGCTGCCGCTCCGCCGCCGAGCGCCGGGCGGCGGCCAGCACCGCCAGCGTGGCCACCGCGTCCCTGCCCTCGACCGGGAGCGGCGCGCGGCCGTGCAGGGCCTCGGCGACCTGGGCGTAGTAGTGCTGGTAGCGGCCGGGCAGGGTCGGGTGGGGCGCCGCCTCCTCGCCCGCGCCGAGCAGCCCGTAGGCGGACTCGGGCACCGCACCCCAGCCGTCGTCGGCCGGGGTGCGGCCCTCGCGCAGCGCCGCCTCCTGGCCGTCCAGGCCGTAGCAGACATAGGCGCTCTCGCTGCCCAGCACCCGGAAGCGCGGGCCGAGGGAGCCGGTGACGGCGCTCATCCACAGGTGCGAGCGGACGCCGTTGGCGTGCCGCAGCGCCACGAAGGCGTCGTCGTCGGCCTGCGCGCCGTCGCGGCGGCAGTCCACCTCGGCGTAGACCTCGGCGACCGGCCCGAACAGGGTCAGGGCCTGGTCGACCAGGTGGCTGCCCAGGTCGTACAGCAGGCCCCCGGCCTCGGCCGGGTCGCCCAGCTCGCGCCAGCCGCCCTTGAGCTGCGGCCGCCAGCGCTCGAAGCGGGACTCGAACCGGTGCACCGTGCCGAGCCGGCCGGACCGCACCAGCTCGGCGACGGTGAGGAAGTCGCCGTCCCAGCGCCGGTTCTGGAACACGCTCAGCGGCAGCCCGAGCCGCTCCGCGTGGGCGTTCAGGGCGTCGGCCTCCTCGGCCGAGGCGGCCAGCGGCTTGTCCACGACCACCGCCACCCCGGCCTCCAGCGCCGCCGTGGCATGGGCGACGTGCAGCCGGTTGGGCGAGGCGACCACGACCAGGTCCAGGTCGAGCGGCCACAGCCCGTCGATGCCGTCGACCACCGCCACCCCCGGGTGCTCGGCCCGGGCCTGGGCCTGCCGCTCCGGGTTGGCGGTGACGACGGCGGCGAGCGAGAGTCCGGGCGTGGTGCTGATCAGCGGCGCGTGGAAGACCGAGCCCGCCAGGCCGTAGCCGATGAGCCCGACCCGCAGGCGCCGGTCCGGGGTGTGCCCCGGGGTGTGCTCGGGGGTGTGCGTAGTCATGCCGCCAGGCTATCCAAGCATGTCAGCAGGCAGGCGCCGTGTCGTAGCGCTCCAGGAAGTCCGCCACCTCCGGTACGGCGCGGTGCGCGCGCAGCCGCGCGGCGGTGCCCGCGACCATGCTCCGGATCCGGGTCGAGCGGACCTCGCCGAACAGCGCCACCACCTGGCTGCCGCTCTCGGCCGCCGCCGCCGGCTCGCCCCGGCCGAGCTGGTCGTGCGCCAGCTCCGCGGTGTACAGGGCGCGGTTGCGGACGAAGTGCGGCTGCTGCAGCTCTATGGCCTGCCGGGCGCGCTCCGCGGCCGGCTCCCAGCGGCCCAGGGCCGACCAGCACTGGGATTCCAGGCCCAGCAGCTCCGCCTCGCCGTAGAAGGACATCCAGGCGGGGTCGGCGTCACCGGGCCCCTGCCCGAAGAGCCTCCTGGCCAGGCCGAGCGAGCGCTCGCAGGCCCCCTGGTCCTGCAACTGCGCCCAGCCGCCCGCCTCCCGCATCGCCAGCAGCGAGAGCAGCCGGGCCGAGCCCAGTCCCCTGGCGGCCTGCTGCGCCGCCTGGGCGGCCCGGACGGCCTCGCGCGGGCGCCCGGCGTCGCGGGCCAGGAAGGCGCTGTTGCAGAAGGAGTGCGCCTCCAAAGCGGCGTCGTCGGCCATCCGCGCGGTGGCCAGGGCCTCGGCGTAGAAGGACCGGGCCTCGCCCAGCCGGCCGGAGTCGTGGGCCAGCCAGCCGACGGAGATGGCCAGCTCGCCCGCGGCGGCCTGCAACCGCTGCTCGACCCGGGCGGTGTAGCTGCCGCTGTTGAGCAGCTGGTAGGCGGTGCGCAGGGCCCGGCCGGCCCGGTCGAACAGGCCGTCCGCGCCGTGGGCGTCGTCCAGGAGCCGGATGTCGTGGACGGCCGCCTCGACCCGCCGGGCGTCCTCGACGCCGACCCGGGCGCCCGGCGCCACCTCGGCGCAGGCCGGCTGGTCCAGGCCCAGGGCGGTGGCCACGGCGGCGGGGCCACCGGTCAGGAACGTGCGTCGGTGCACGTCGTCGTTCTCCTCGTGGATCTCGAAGCGGACCTCGGGCGGGACGCCCGGACTCGGAGGCTCCCCGCCGCCCGGCGGGTGCCGCCGCGCCTGCGGGCGCCGTACCTCCCGGCGCGGGGCGAAGCCCAGCTCCTGCAGCGAGGAGCCGGGGAACATGTGCCGGAAGACCCTCTCGTAGGCGTAGTTGGGGCAGCGGATCTCCCCGGACTCGATCCGGCCCACGTAGCGCGCGTCGCAGGAGACGTGCTCGCCGATCTCGCGGGCGGCGCGGCGGACGGCGGCGGCGAACTCGCCGGGGGAGAGGTCGCCCCGCAGCTCGCGCATCAACTGGTTGGGGGAGCGGTCAAGGGTGTTGCTCATGGGGCTGCCCCTTGTCTGGCTGGTCCTGCTGACGGGCTGGTCCTACTGGTGCGCCATGACAGTACTCTCCGTAGGTCGTCGAACACGGAGGGTTTTCTGGCAAAGCGGACACCCCGACGGCGATCTGCTATGAAATGCCATGACCCGCCAAGTCCCGCGCCCGTGGCTTTCCGGCGCTCCGCGACGTTGTCATGGGTAGAGCGCCGACACGGAACTGCGGCGCGCACGGTGATGGAGGCGACCATGCACAACGCTGTCCGCAGCAGCCGGGAGATCCGGACCGCGCCCTCGTGCGACGTGGTGACGGTCCCCGAGCGGCAGGGGCTGGAGACCGTGGACATCCTGCGGCTGCGCGGTGCCTGCGGCCCGGTGCTGCACGAGGACGCCGACGCCACGCTCTCGTTCCTGGTCCCGGTCGGCGCGGCCGACGCCTGGCACCTGCCCGGCCGCTCCTGGAACCAGGCCCCGCCGCCCGAGAACGACCGCAACTGGCTGCTCCCGCCCTCGCCCGAGCGCACCCTGACCGATCCGGCGCTGCTCTGCGCCGCCCTCGGCGAGGCCGCCCGGACGCTCGCCGCCAGCGGCTCCGACCGGTCCTGACCTGCGCTCTCCCGGGCCGCACCGGCATACTCGTACGGGTGGCGCGCAAGCAGCAGGACTCCAGGGACAGCAGGATCGCCGAGCAGGTCGACTCCGGCCTGGCCGAGATCGTCCGTGACCGGGACCGCTCCGACGCCTGGACGCTGCTGCTGGACGGCGCGCCGCAGTCCCATGTCGACCTGGCCGACCCGACCTACCTGTCCTTCGAGTACCAGCGCCGGCTCGGCCACGTCGCCGACCTGGCCGCCGCCCCCGGCAGGCCGGTCACCGCGCTGCACCTGGGCGGCGGGGCGCTGACCCTGGCCCGCTACGTCGCCGCGAGCCGCCCCCGCTCCCGGCAGCAGGTGGCGGAGATCGACACCCGGCTCACCGAGCTCGTCCGCCGGGAGCTGCCGCTCGACCGCGGCTGGCAGCTGCGGGTGCGCGGCGGCGACGCCCGGGACGTCCTGGCCCGCAGCCCCGAGGCCGCGGCCGACCTGGTCGTCGCCGACGTCTACAGCGGCGCGCGCATCCCCGCGCACTGCACCTCGGTGGAGTTCGCCGCGCTCGCCGCCAAGGCCCTGCGCCCGGACGGCCGTTACGCCGTCAACATCACCGACGGCGGACGGCTCGACTTCGCCCGCGGGCAGGTGGCGACGCTGCGCGCGGTCTTCGCCGAGGTGGCGCTGATCGCCGATCCGACCGTGCTGCGCGGCCGCCGGTTCGGGAACCTGGTGCTGGTGGCCGCCCAGCAGCCGCTCCCGGTCGAGGAGTTGACCCGGCGGATCGCCACCGACCCGTTCCCCGGGCGCGTGGAGAACGGCCCCCGCCTGGTGGACTTCCAGGCAGGAGCCGTTCCTGTCACCGACGGGGGCGCGAGACCCTCACCCGCACCCCCGCCGGGAGCCTTCGGGTGAACCTCCGCTGATCAGCTGACCGGCGTCAGGTGCAGGATGATGTACTCGTAGCCCTGGCTGTTGGGGGCGGGGCTGATGTACGGGTTGGTCGAGGTCGGCCAGCCCGTGTAGTTCAGCGAGCTGTACTGGTACCAGGCCGCTCCGTACAGCACCGGCACCGCCGGGACGTCCGTGGACATGAGCTGCTGCAGCGAGTTCAGCGCCGTGGTCTCCGCCGCCGGGGTGGTGGCGTTCTCGTAGGCGGTGACGGCGGCCGTGGCGGCCGGGCTGCTGTAGCGCTCCAGGTCACCGCTGGCGGGCTGGCCGACGGCGGCCGTGGAGCTCGGGTCCAGGATGAACTGCAGCCGCTGGAAGGTGGTCGAGCCCTGGCCCCAGTGCAGGGTGGCGTCGAAGTTGCCGTTGGTGACGGCGGTGCCCCAGGTGTCGCCGGTGAAGCCGCCGTTGGCGCTGACGTCGAAGCCCTGCGCGTCCAGCCCGCTGGCGATGGCCTTGGCGTCGCACCAGTAGTCGGCGAAGCTGTTGGGGTCGATGATGGTGAACTTGATGGTCTTGCCGCCCTTGGTCCACTTGCCGCCCGACTTGGTGTAGCCGTCGGCCTGGAGCAGCGAGGTGACCTTGGACGTGTCCGCGCTCGACTGCAGGTCGTTGCTGAGCGACGCGTCCAGGGCGCCCGCGTCGGTCGGCAGCGTCACCCCGCCGGACGAGGTCGCCGGGGCCTCGTAGTCGGTCTCGCACTGCGAGGCCAGGCTGGCCCGGTCCACGCCCGCGCTGATCGCCTGCCGCACCTTCACGTCGGCCAGGGCCGGGGCGTTCGGGCTCTTGTTGTTGAGCAGCAGCGAGACCGTGTTGCCCGCCGGGTAGTACGGCGCGGTGGTCTGGAAGAGGTGGTTGTGCGCCGGGTCCTTGGCGACGAACACGCTCTGCACGTTGGCGATGTCGTTGCCGGTCAGGTCGACGTCACCGGAGGCCAGCGCCAGCGTCGCGGCGTCGTTGGTGGCGTACGCGGGCAGCGAGATCTTCGGGACCTTCGGCTTGGTGCCCCAGTAGCTCGGGTTGACCTTGTAGGTGATGTCCTGGGTGCCGAAGCTGTCGACCAGGTACGGGCCGGTGCCGATGGCCTGCGAGGCCGGGATGACGGCCGTCGCCGGGTTGGCGACGGAGGCCCACAGGTGCTGCGGCAGGATCATCTGGTTGGCGATGCCGACGAAGTTGGCGGACTCCGGGTCGGCGAAGTTCATCACCACGGTGTTGGCGTCCGGGGTGGTGATGCTGGTGGTCGCGGGCACGCCGCCGGTGTTGGCCGCGGGGAACTTCTGCAGCAGGTTGAAGGTGAACGCCACGTCGGCGGAGCTGAAGGGCTTGCCGTCGCTCCACTTGACGCCCTGCTGCAGGCTCAGGGTCAGCGTCTTGTTGCCGTTGGACCAGGCGTAGCTCTTGGCCAGCCAGGGGATCGGGGCCTCGGTCGCGTTGATGCTGTTGATCATGAACAGCGGTTCGTAGACCAGCGAGTCGGTGTTCTCGGTGGAGCTGGCGGAGGTGCTCACCAGCGGGTTGAAGTCGTTGGCGAACGAGGGCTCCGGGTTGTCCTCGATCACCAGGGTCTTGCCGGCGGCGCTCCCACCCGCGGCGTTGCTGCTGCTCCCGGAGGTGCTGGAGCTGGAGCTGGTGCAGGCGGTCAGGCCCAGGCCGATGACGGCCACCAGGGCAAGCCCCTTCATGGTGGTGTTGCGACTCATTGTCGTAGGCTCCTTGTGTCCGGTCGGCGCGCTGCCGGCCAGCGGTGGGCGGCCACGGAGTACGTGACCATGGCGTGCAGGGTCTTGGCGGATCTGTGACTGCTGGTACAGCGGTGGATTGCGGTACGGGCCGCGGCCCCGGTGGAGTTGCAGCTCGCCCGGGGCCGCTCCTGGCGGCGGAGCGGAAGGCGGGCCCCGGCGCCTGCCGGGTCTTGCGGGGTCTCCCATGACGGCTCCCTGGCGTTCGCTACTCGGTGGTGCCCGTGCTGCCGCCCGTGCCGGAGGGCGGCCCGTCCGGCTCCGGGGCCTGAGCCGCCTCAGCGGCCGGTGCCGCCTCCGGGCCCTTAGGCGTGTCCGGGGCGTGCAGCCAGCAGGCGGCGACCTGGTCCGGGGCGACGGTGAAGGCCGGCGGGGCGGTCTCCTCGCACACCGCCATGGCGAACGGGCAGCGCGGGTGGAACCGGCAGCCGCTCGGCGGGTTCACCAGGCTCGGCGGGGAGCCCCGGCCGCGCAGCACCGGCGGCTCGCTCCGCCCGGGGTCGGGCGCGGCGCTGAGCAGCAGCTGCGTGTACGGGTGCGCCGGGGCGTCGGTGATCCCGGTGGCCGGCCCCGACTCCACCACCTGGCCCGCGTACATCACCAGCACCGTGTCGGCGAGGTAGCGGGCCGAGGCGATGTCGTGCGTGACGTACAGGATGGCCAGCTGCTCCTGCCGGCGCAGCTCGTCCAGCAGGTTGAGGACGCCCAGCCGGATGGAGACGTCCAGCATGGAGACCGGCTCGTCGGCGAGCAGCACCTTGGGCTCGACGGCCAGGCCGCGCGCGATGGCCACCCGCTGGCGCTGGCCGCCGGACAGCTCGTGCGGGTACTTGTCGACGAACCCGGAGGCGGGGCTGAGTGCGACCCGCTCCAGCAGCTCCAGCGTCTTGGCGTCCAGCTCGGCGCGGGCGGTCCGGCGGTGCAGCTTCAGCGGCCGCTCCAGGTGGTAGCGGACGCTGTGCACGGCGTTCAGCGAGGAGAACGGGTCCTGCAGCACCAGGTGCACCTGCCGGGTGTACTCCCGCCGGGCCTTGGCGCTGGTGCCCACGGGGACGCCGTTCAGCAGCAGTTCGCCGGAGGTGGGGGTGATCAGCTGGGTCAGCAGCCGGGCCAGGGTGGACTTGCCCGAGCCGCTCTCGCCGACCACCGCGGTGACCGTGCCCTGCGGCAGTGCCAGCGAGATGTCCTCGACGGCGTGCACCACCTGCCGCCGCGAGCCGGGGCCGAACTGGTGCACCGGGAAGTGCTTGGTGAGCCGCCGGGCTTCGAGGACCGGGACGCCGGGCCGCCGGGGTCCGTGGACGACGGTGGCGCCGGTGTCGGCGGTGTCTGCGGTGGCGGTGGGCGTCCCGCCCGGGGTCGGGGTCACTGGTCGCTCCCTGCGGTCTCGCTGCTGGACGTGGTGCGGGCGCGGTCGCCCGCCGGTGGCGCGGAGTCGGCGGCACCGGCCGCGGAGTCGGGGGTGTCGGCGGGATCAGGGGTGCCGCCGTCGGGCAGGGCCAGCGGTGCGGGCGCGGGTTGGCGTCCGTCCTGCAGCCAGCAGGCCGCCAGCCGCTCGACGTCCGGAGCCGAGGCCGCGGGCCGGGCCAGCGGGGGCGTGTCGGTGCGGCAGCGGTCCATGGCGAAGGTGCAACGGGGGTGGAAGGCGCAGCCGCCGGGGAGCGCGGTCAGCGAGGGCGGCGAGCCGGGGATGCCCTCCATCCGGACGCGCTCCCCGTGCAGCGCCGGGAAGGAGTTGAGCAGGCCCAGGCTGTACGGGTGTCGGGGGGCGTGGAACAGCTCGCCCGCGCCGGCCCGTTCGACCAGCCGTCCGGCGTACATGATGGCGATGGAGTCGGCCAGTTCGAGCAGCAGCGACAGGTCGTGGGTGATGAAGACGATGGCGAAGCCGAGCCGCTCCCGGAGCTGCATCAGCTCCTCCAGGATCTCCCGCTGGGTGACCACGTCCAGGGCCGTGGTCGGCTCGTCCATGATCACGACCTGCGGTTCCAGCGCCAGCGCCATGGCGATCATGACGCGTTGGCGCATGCCGCCGGAGAGCTCGTGCGGGTAGCTGCGCAGCCGGTCCTCGCTGATGCCGACCATCCGCAGCAGCTCCACCGCGCGTTCGCGCCGCTCGGCCGCGGTCATCTGCCGCCGGTGCGCCCGCAGCACGTCGGTGAGCTGGGCGTCCACCCGGGCCACCGGGTTGAGCGCGTGCATGGCGCTCTGGAACACCACGGCCAGCTGGGACCAGCGGATTCGGCGCAGCTCGGCGGCGTCGGCGGCGAGCAGGTCGACGGTCTCGGTCTGCCCGGACCCCTGCGGGCGGTTGTGGAACAGCACCTCGCCGCCGGTGATCACGCCGGGCGCGCGCAGCAGCCGGGTCAGCGCGTACGCCAGGGTGGACTTGCCGGAGCCGCTCTCCCCGGCCAGGCCCAGGACCTCGCCCCGGTGCAGGGTCAGCGTGGCGTCGGTGACGCCGTGCACCGCCCGGGGCCCCAGGCCGTAGTCGACGCAGAGGTTGCGTACCTCCAGCACCGGTTCGGCGGCCGGCAGGGTCGCGCTCACAGGGAGTCTCCGTTCGCTGCGGTGGTGGTGGAGGTGAGGCTCTCCGGGTCGGCCGGCGGCTGCGGCTTCAGCGCCACCGCGGTGGGCTGCTCCGCCGTCGCGGCCCGCTCGGCCCGGGCCTCCTGGTCGGCGCGCCCCGCCTGCCGGGCCTGCTCTGCCTGGTCGGCCCGCTCGGTGAGCAGCACCGGGGTCAGGCCGAGGGTGAACCGCACGCCCCGGTGGCGGGTGCGGGCCGACCGCAGCCGGGGGTTGATGATCTCGTCGATGCCGAAGTTGAGCAGCGCCAGTGCGATGCCGACCAGGGCCACGCACAGCGCCGGCGGCACGTACCACCACCAGTAGTTGCTGAGCATCGCGCTGGACTGCTGGGCGCTGTTGAGCATGGTGCCCCAGGTGTTGCTGGCCGGGTTGATGACGCCCAGCCAGGACAGCGACACATAGGTGCCGATGGCGTAGATGACCGTGAAGATGAAGGACGAGGCCAGGATCGGCAGCAGGTTGGGCAGCACCTCGAACACGATGATCCGGGGCTTGCGTTCGCCGATCACCCGGGCCGACTCGACGTAGTCCTGGTTGCGCAGCGCCAGCGTCTGCGCCCGCAGCACCCGCGCGCCCCAGGCCCAGGCGGTGAGGCCGATCACCAGCCCGATGATCAGCGGGTTGTTGGTGTCGGACGGCGGCAGCGGGCGCATCACCACGATCAGGATCAGCAGCCCGGGCAGGGCGAGGAAGATGTTGGCGAGGATGGAGAGCAGTTCGTCGGTGAGGCCGCCGATGTAGCCCGCGGTCACGCCCACCAGGATGGACAGCGCGGTGGCGATGACGCCGGCGAAGAAGGCGATCAGCAGCGTGTCCCGACCGCCGGCCAGCACCTGCGAGAAGATGTCGTGCTGGAACTGGTCGGTGCCGAGCAGGAACCGGCCGGACGGCGGCTGCGGCACGCTGACCTTGGTGGACGCCTGCCAGTCGGGCGAGTGCGGGGCGATGATCGGGCCGAAGACCGCCAGCAGCGCGAACAGCAGCAGCAGCGTCCCGCCGACGATCACCTTGGGGGAGCGGGGTATTCGGGAGGCGCGCCGGGTCGCGGGCGCGGCGGCCGGGGCGGGCGCGGGGGTCGTGGTCGGAACAGCCATGGGTCAGCCCTCCCTGCGGGCGCGGGGGTCGAGGATCACGTAGGCGATGTCCGCCAGCAGGTTGGCGCCGAGCACGGTGAAGGTGACGACCAGCAGGATGCCCTGCATCACCGGGTAGTCGGCGTTGAGGATGGCCTGGTAGATGGCGTAGCCGACGCCGGGGTAGGAGAAGACGATCTCGGTGACGATGGAGCCGGTCACCACCAGGCTGATGGAGAGCGCGAAGTTGGAGATGCTGGGCAGGATCGCGTTGCGCGCCGCCACCGCCACCACCCGCCACTGCGGCAGGCCCTTGGCCGCCGCGACCAGGACGTAGTCCTCGTCCATGGTGGTCACCATCATGTTGCGCATGCCGATGATCCAGCCGGCGATGGAGGCCAGCGCGACCGTGGCCGCGGGCAGCACCCCGTGTGAGACCACGCTGTTGATGAAGGGCCAGTTCCAGCCCTCGGTCAGCGGATCACGGCCGGTGGTGTAGCCGCCGTTGTAGGGGAAGAGCTTCCAGTAGAAGCCGCCGGTGAGCAGGAGCAGCAGCGCCAGGATGAAGTAGGGCACGGCCTGGAAGAAGGTCATCACCGGCAGCAGCGCGTCCAGCAGTCCGCTGCGCCGCCAGCCGACGACGATGCCGAGCAGCGTCCCGAGGACGAAGGCGACGATGGTGGCGGAGCCGATCAGCCCGATCGTCCAGGGCAGGTCGTTGCCGAGGATGGAGGTGACCGGAACCGACTGCAGGGTGGAGGTGCCCAGGTTGCCGTGGGCCAGCTTGCCGAGGTAGCCGAGGTACTGCGCGAGCAGGCTCTGGTTGCTGTCCAGGCCGTACTGGGCCGACATGGCCGCGAGTTGGGCGTGGGTGAGGGTGGTGGTGCGCAGGCTCTGCAGGATGGACTGCAGGGCGTTGCCGGGGAGCATGCGCGGCAGGAAGAAGTTCAGCGTGACGGCGGCGTAGGCGGCGATCAGGTAGAAGCCGAGGCGGCGCAGGATCGTGTTCATCGTCGGCTCCTTTCAGGGGATCTGGCGCCACACGGGCGGCTGGGAGTCGGGCGGGCAGCCGCAGCTCTCGCGGCGGACGAGTCGCGTGGGCAGCACGATGTCGGGCAGCTCGGCCCCGTCCTCTGTGGGAGCGCTCCCGCCGCTGTCGGCAGTGATCATGTTGTGGAGGACCTCGAAGGCTCGGGCGCCGATCTCCTGGATGGGCTGGCGCACGGTGGTCAACTGGGGTCGCAGGTGCCGGGCGAAGGGCAGGTCGTCGAAGCCGGTCACGGCCACGTCGCCCGGCACGTCGAAGCCGTGCTCGGCGAGGGCGTAGATGACGCCCAGCGCGGTCTGGTCGTTGGCGCAGGCGATGGCCCGGGGCAGCGTCGCCCCGACGGCGATCAGCCCGCGGATGATCTGCACCCCGCTCCCGGCCGAGTAGTCGCCCTGCCAGGCCGGGCCGGTCAGGCACTCCCCTCCGAGCGCCTGCGCCTCGGCCACGAACGAGCGGCCGCGGACGATGTTGTCGGGGCTGTCCGCGTGCCCGGCGATGTAGGCCAGCCGCCGGTAGCCGTGGTCCCGCACCAGGTGCCGGGCCAACTCCCGCATGCTGGTGGCGCTGTCGCCGCGGACGTTGGCGGTGGGGCCGCCGCTGGCGCCCGCCAGGGTCACCACCGGGACGGTCCTGGCGATGTTGGCGATCCCGGCGGGGGAGAGCACCTGGTCGTGCAGGATCAGGCCGTCGCACTTCCCGGCGATGGTCATGATCCGGTTGGGCAGGGTGTGTTCGTCGATGTTGACGGAGCTGACCAGCAGGTCGTAGCCGCGGCGTCCGGCGACGATCTCGATGCCCCGGTTGATCTGGTCGCCGAAGAGCAGGCTCTCGGTCTCGTCCTCGAACATGCCGTCGTCGGTGCCGTAGACCCGGCGGAACACCACGCCCACCACCTGCTTGAGCCGGTTGCTCAGCGCGCGGGCCGCCCCGTCGGGGACGAAGCCCAGCTCGCCGATGGCCTTCATGACCCGGTCCCGGGTCTCCGGACGCGGATTGTCCCGGCCGTTGAGGACCCGTGAGACGGAGGCGATGGAGACGCCGGCGCGGCGGGCGACATCGTAGATCGTCGGCGTCGCACCGTTGCCGGCTCGTGCGTCCATGGGGGACCTCTCCAGGTCGGGGGTTGTTCCGTAAGCGCTTACCGGGCGCTGTCTGCGATGAAGGTAGGACCGTGCCGAACGCATCGCAAGAGTGAATGTCGGCCCCGTTACGGTGATGTGACTTTTCGTCGCTTCAACCGGCGGAAATCGCCGATTCACGTTCATGAAATGAACGCACTGGCGAGGCGTCAGCTGTCGTTCCCGGAGCGGCCCCGGGCCCGATCGCGCCCTTTTGGTGCAGGTGGCGGCCGTTTTCCGGAGGTGGTTCGGACGGCGGCGGCTGTTCGGGAGCGTTCACAGTCCGAATCCCCGTGGTCGGCCGGGATCGGACGAAGGGCCGCGCGCGGCTGCGCCGCAGGGCATGCGGCGACCCTGCGCAGACGAACTGCTGATGCGTCTGGAAGCGCTTACGCGGACAGCGCTGTGAGCGGTCGTCCGATCCGGCGGCTAGTGCCCGCCGGGCAGCCCGCGGTGCTTGTAGGAGGCGATGCCGGTCAGCACCAGGCCCAGCGCGATGGGCACCAAGGCGGACGTGGGGTCGTCCGCGTCGCCGGGACGCCCGGCGGGGGCCCGCATCCCGTCCAGCGGGACCGAGGCGCGGGCTGGGGTGTGCACGGCGGCGCGCACCGGGACGTCCGGGGCCGACTCGTGCCCCCATGCGGAATGCTGCGCCGCGCACCAGGCGGCCGACAGCAGCGAGGCGAGGACGGCGGCACGCCTGAGGCGCGCGCCTGCCGTGGGAGCGTGGCGCATGGGGTCGCAACTCTCTCGGGATGGACGCCGCGCCCGCCGTCGGCGTCTCACGGGCACAACGACCGGCGTCGCGCCCCCGTAACGGGAGCGCGACGCGGCATGCGGGGGGCGCTCAGGAGTCGCTCACGCCCCCCTGGCGGATCGCCTCCGCGTACCAGTGGGCGCTGGACTTGAGGATGCGCCGCTGGGTCGCGTAGTCCACGTACACCGCGCCGAAGCGCTTGCCGTAGCCGTACGCCCACTCGAAGTTGTCCATCAGCGACCACAGGAAGTAGCCGCGGACGTCCACCCCGTCCGCGATCGCGGCGTGCACCGCGGCGAGGTGCTCCCGCAGGTAGGCGATGCGCTCGGGGTCGCGCACCTCCCCCTCGGGATTGACGTAGTCGTCGAAGGCGGCACCGTTCTCGGTCACCAGCAGCGGCAGCCCCGGGTGCTCGCGGTGGACCCGGGTCAGCAGGTCGTACAGGCCGCTCGGGTCGATGCTCCAGTTCATCGCCGTGCGCTCGCCCGGCGGCAGGTGGAAGATCACGTCCTCCGAGCCCGGCCAGGGCGAGTGCTCGCTGCGGCCGTGGCCGTCGTTCCTGGTCGCCGCGCCGGTGCCGGCGCCCAGGCCGTCGGTGCCCAGCCGGGAGGAGACCAGCGTGGGCGTGTAGTAGTTGATGCCCAGCAGGTCGATCGGCGCCGAGATCGCGGCCAGGTCCCCGTACTGGACCAGCTCGTCCCAGTCCAGCAGGTGCGCGGTGTCGGCGCGCAGGTCCTCGGGGTAGGCGCCGTGCAGGATCGGGCCGGTGAAGACCCGGTTGCCGACCGCGTCGATCCGGCGGGCGGCCTCGCGGTCGGCCATGCTCTCGCTCAGCGGGCGCACCTCGTGCAGGTTCAGCGTGACCGACAGCTGCGCGGCGGAGGGCAGCGCCGCCCGCAGCGCCGCGACGGCGCGGCCGTGGCCGAGGTTGAGGTGGTGTGCGGCGCGCAGCGAGGAGGCGGGTTCGGTGCGCCCGGGGGCGTGCACGCCGGAGCCGTAGCCGAGGAAGGCGGAGCACCAGGGCTCGTTGAGCGTGGTCCACAGCCGGACCCGGTCGCCCAGCGCGTCCGCCATCAGCGCCGCGTACTCGCCGAAGCGCTCGGCGGTGTCGCGCACCGGCCAGCCGCCGGCGTCCTCCAGCTCCTGCGGCAGGTCCCAGTGGTAGAGCGTCGCCACCGGGGTGATCCCGGCCTCCAGCAGGCCGTCCACCAGCGCCCGGTAGAAGTCCAGGCCGCGCTCGACGGCGGGGCCGCGCCCGGTGGGCTGGACCCGGGACCAGGACACCGAGAAGCGGTACGCCTGCAGGCTCAGCTGCGACATGAGCGCGATGTCGTCCCGGAACCGGTGGTAGTGGTCGGCGGCGGTGTCCCCGGTGTCGCCGTTGCGGACGCGGCCCGGGGTGTGGCTGTAGGTGTCCCAGATCGACGGGGTCCGGCCGTCCTCGGCGGCGGCCCCCTCGATCTGGTAGGCGGCGGTGGCCGCGCCCCACAGGAAGGTGCTGGGGAAGCGCAGCAGGCCGGAGCCGGCGGTCCGGGTCGACACGGTGTCGGCCGGTCCCGGCGTCGCGGGCGCCGGCGCGGTCGGCCGCGAGGCTGCGGGGGACGCGGGGGCGGTCGCCGGGGCGGCGGCCGGAACGGTGACTGAGCGGACTGCGGTCATATGGGAGCGCTCCCAAGGCATGGAGGGCGAATACGGCAGGCGGCGCCGGGCGGGAACGCCGGCACCGGTGGGCCTAGTGGAAGCGGTGAGGGAGTGCCCGCATGTATGGGAGCGCTCCCACCGAGCCTGTCGAAATCGTCGTCCCAACCGGAGCCACTGTCAAGCACGCGGCCCTGCACCCCGGAACCGGACGGGAGCGCTCCCGCACGGTGTGGTCTAAGGTGCCACTCGAACCAGAAGGAGGGTGCGCGATGACTCACGCCGCCGATCGGTCGCCGGAGCGGCGCCCTGCCCGTCCCACCCTGGAGGCCGTCGCCCGACACGCCGGGGTCGGCCGGGGCACGGTGTCGCGGGTGGTGAACGGCGCCCCCGGAGTCAGCGACCAGGCCCGGGCCGTGGTCGAACAGGCCATCGCCGAACTCGGCTACGTCCCCAACCGCGCCGCCCGCACCCTGGTCACCAGCCGCACCGACGCCATCGCGCTGGTCATCCCGGAGACCGAGACCAGGCTGGCCTCCGAGCCCTTCTTCGCGCAGATCATCCGGGGCGTGGCCAGCGAACTCTCCGAGACCGACATGCAGTTGCTGCTCATCCTGGTCCGCACCGACCAGGAGCGCACCCGGCTGGCCTCCTACCTCAGCGGGCACCGGGTCGACGGCGTGCTGATGGTCTCCGTGCGCACCGACGACCCGGTACTGGACCTGCTCGAACGCATCGGCGTACCGGCCGTCCTCGGCGGCCGCCGCTCCGTGCTGGAACCGCTCAGCTACGTCGACTGCGACAACCGGGGCGGCGCCCAGACGGCCGTCCGCCACCTCGCGCTGCGGGGCTGCAGCCGGATCGCCACCATCACCGGCCCGCTCGGCATGGAGGCGGGCCGCAGCCGCCTGCTCGGCTACCGGCAGGCGCTGGAGGAGGTGGGGCTGCCGTTCAGCGAGGAGCTGGTGGTGCACGGCGACTTCACCGAGGAGACCGGGCAGCGGGCCATGGCCGAACTGCTGCGGCAGCGGCCCGACCTGGACGGCGTCTTCGCCGCCTCCGACCTGACCGCGGTCGGCGCGCTGCGGGCGCTGCGCGCCGCGGGCCGGAGCGTGCCCGACGACGTCGCGGTGGTCGGCTTCGACGACTCCTCGGTGGCCCGGCACACCGACCCGCCGCTGACCACGGTCCGCCAGCCGACCGAGGAGATGGGGCGGATGATGGCCCGGCTGCTGCTGGACGAGATCGCCGCGCCCACCCGCACCCACCACCGGGTCGAACTCGCCACCGAGCTGGTGCGCCGGGCCTCCGCCTGAGCACGGACCGCCGCCGACCCCCGCCGAGGGGCCGGGCGGCGTCTGTCGGTGCCGTGTGAGAGCGTCGTCTGCGTGACCACTCAGAATCCGGGGCCGCACCCGGGCAGCCCCGCCAGTCCGGCCGACGCCGCCGACGCCCTCGCCCTGCTCGCCGACCGGCGGGACCTCTCCGGCGTCGACTTCTCCGGTCTCGACCTGCGCCGGGCGCTGGGCTACCCCGGCGCGCCCTACACCTTCCGCGACTGCGCCTTCGACGGTGCCGACCTGCGCGGCGCCCAGCTGGCCGAGGCCGCGTTCGTCGACTGCCGACTGGACCGCGCCGACCTCGGCGGGGCCATGGCCGAGCAGGCCAGGTTCGAGCGCGGCAGCGCGGCCTTCCTCAAGGCCGGGCGGGGCGACTTCACCGACGCCCGCTTCACCGGCGTGGACCTGGCCAACTCGCAGTGGGGCTCGGCGCTGCTGGCCGGGGCCCGGTTCGAGGAGTGCCGCCTGGTCGGGGCCCGGCTCTCCGGCCTGCGCGGCCTCGACTACGGCTTCACCCGCTGCCATCTCGGCCTGGCCGACCTGGCCGGTCTGGACTTCCGCGGCCGCACCCTGGACGGGCTGAACCTCACCGAGGCGGACCTCACCGGCTGCGACTTCCGGGACGCGGTGCTGGACGGCTGCCGCCTCGGCGGCGCCGAGCTGCGCTCGGTCCGCTTCGCCGGGGCCGACCTCCGCGGCTCGGACCTGGGCGAGGTCGCCGTCCAGGATCTGCCGGTGCTGCGCGGCGCCGTTGTCTCCGAGCGCCAGGCCGCGGCGCTGCTGTCGGCCTTCGGCGTGCAGGTGGTCCCGGTGAGTGGTTGATCCCGCAAGTGTTCCGGTGACCGGGGCTGCCGAGTAGCGTGGAAGCTGACCGCTTCCGGAAATTCGCGCGGACCAAGAGTCGGGGTGCCTGACATGCTCGTGGTCGATGTAGTGCTCGGGGTACTGGGGGCGGGTGCGTTGTGGCTGGCGACCGGCGTTCGCGTCGTCCAGCAGTTCGAACGCGGGGTGGTGTTCCGCTTCGGCCGGGTGCACAAGACGATCAGACAGCCCGGCCTCACCCTGCTGATCCCGATCGCGGACCGGCTGCGCAAGGTCAACGTCCAGATCATCACCATGCCGGTGCCCGCCCAGGAGGGCATCACCCGCGACAACGTCACGGTGCGGGTCGACGCGGTGGTGTACTTCCGGGTCCACGATCCGGTCCTGGCCTCGGTGAACGTGCAGAACTACACCTTCGCCATGTCCCAGGTCGCCCAGACCTCGCTGCGCTCCATCATCGGCAAGAGTGAACTGGACGACCTGCTCACCAACCGGGAGCCGCTGAACCAGGGCCTGGAACTGATGCTGGAGAGCCCCTCCACCGGGTGGGGCGTCATGATCGACCGGGTGGAGATCAAGGACGTCGCCCTGCCGGAGTCGATGAAGCGGTCGATGTCCCGCCAGGCCGAGGCCGAGCGGGAGCGGCGCGCCCGCATCATCACCGCCGACGGCGAGTTCCAGGCGTCCCAGAAGCTGTCCGAGGCAGCCATGATCATGAGCGAGACCCCGGCCGCGCTCCAGCTGCGACTGCTGCAGACCGTGGTCGAGGTCGCCGCCGAGAAGAACTCCACGCTGGTCCTGCCGTTCCCGGTGGAGCTGCTGCGCTTCCTCGACGGCGCCACCCCGGAGAAGTCCAAGTCGCCCACCTCGGTGCCGCGCAGGCCGATGCCCGAGCCGGTCTCGCTGGACGACGCCCTGGCGGCCCTGCCCGACATCGCGCCGGTGCCCGAGCCGGAGGAGCTCCCGAAGGTCGACGGCGTCCCGCAGATCGAGGGTCTGGACCGGCCGTCCGACAGCACCGCGACCGGCCCGGCGGCAGACACCGACGCCTACGCCGACACGGACGCCGACGAGACCGGGCAGCGGCGCCGGGCCGCCGAGTGACCAACAGCCGCGCGCCCCACCGCAGCTGACCCTGCGTCGGCCGGGAAACGGGCGGAGGGCGCGCGGAAAACAGCCAAGGGCCGACTCTCCGAGGAGAACCGGCCCTTGTCCGATGGGGTGAGTGACGGGGCTCGAACCCGCGACACCTGGGATCACAACCCAGTGCTCTGCCAGCTGAGCTACACCCACCATCTGTCGACGCTCTGTCGCGCTGACGGGGATAACTCTACAGGATCCCGACCTGTGCTCACGACCGGCTTTTCCAGCCGGCCGCCCGCGTCGCCGGCTCGCGTACCGGCAGGTCAGGCCCCGGGCAGCTGATGGCGTGCGGCGATGTCGCGGGCGGTGTCGGTGTCCGGGCCGGGCTGCGGCACGAACACGGCCTCCCGGTAGAAGGCCAGTTCCGCGATGCTCTCCCGGATGTCCGCGAGGGCCCGGTGGTTCCCCTGCTTCTTGGGGCTGTTGTAGTAGGCGCGCGGGTACCAGCGGCGGGCCAGCTCCTTGACGGAGGAGACGTCGACGATCCGGTAGTGCAGGTGTGCGTCCAGCGCGGGCATGTCACGGGCCAGGAAGCCCCGGTCGGTGCCGACCGAGTTGCCGCACAGGGGGGCCTTCCCGGCCTCCGGGATGTGCTCGCGGATGTACGCCAGCACCTGCGCCTCGGCCTCGGCCAGGGTGACCCCCTGCTCCAGCTCCTCCAGCAGCCCCGAGGCGGTGTGCATCTCGCGGACCACCTCCGGCATCGTCTCGAGCGACGAGGCGGGCGGGCGCACCACGACGTCCACGCCCTCGCCCAGGATGTTCAGCTCGGAGTCGGTGACCAGCGCGGCGACCTCCACCAGCGCGTCCTGCCCGAGGTCGAGACCTGTCATCTCGCAGTCGATCCAGACCATGCGATCGTTCACGCGCTTCACCGTCCTGAAGGGTTCTACCGGAACGTTTCCGCCGGTACCTGGCTGTGCCCGGGCCGGACGACGCCGTGGCGCACGACCGCTCCCGCATAGTCGATCATCTGCCGTCCGGCGCACAAGTCAAACCGGGCACGGAACAGGCCGCTGCCCGGGTGCCCGGCGCCGGTCGGCCGCGCCCGGAGGGCTCGACCGACCGTGCCGCCGCAGGTCAGTTCTGGGCGCCGCGCTGGAAGACGACGGCGGCGCCGTCCGGGTGCGCCCGGGCCGTACCCGGCCCGGGGTCGGTGAAGGCGCGCTCGCCTCGGCCGTCCTCGGCCGCCGCGTGGTCGGCGCCTCCCTGGTCACCGGGGACCGGGTGGCCGCCGCGCCGCGTGCGTACGTTCGGCCGGGGGATCCGGGTCTGCTCCGGACTGCCCAGTGCGGGCCCGCCCTGGGCCGGGACGCCGGTCACCGAATGCCCCTGCACCGGGATGCTGACCGCGGGCACGGCCGCGAGCGTGCCGCCGCCCGCCGACCCGGTGCCCTGCCCGGCCCCCGGGCCCGCCGCGCCGCCCGCCGTGGACGCCGACAGCGGCTCCAGCGGGGCGCCGATCGACTGCCGCGAGCGGAAGGACGTCCGGTAGACGGCGGGGGAGACCCCGAGCTGGCGCCGGAAGTGGCCGCGCAGCGCCACCGGGGAGCGGAAGCCGCACCTGCGGGCGACCTCGTCCACGGAGACGTCGGTGCTCTCCAGCAGCCGCTGGGCCTGCAGCACCCGCTGCGAGATGAGCCACTGCAGCGGGGCGCTGCCGGTGAGCGAGCGGAAGCGCCGGTCGAAGGTCCGGCGGCTCATGTAGGCACGGGCGGCCAGGGTCTCGACGTCGAACTGCTTGGAGAGGTTGTCCAGGGCCCAGGTCACGACCTCGGCGAGTGGATCGTTGCCGATTTCCTCCGGTAAAGACCGGTCGATGTACTGGGCCTGGCCGCCGCTGCGGCGCGCGGGGACGACCAGGCGGCGGGCCAGCGCCGCGGCGGCCTCGGAGCCGTGGTCGCTGCGCACCACGTGCAGACAGAGGTCGATCCCGGCGGCGGTGCCGGCGCTGGTGAGGACGTCGCCGTCGTCGATGAACAGCTCCCGCGGATCGACCTGGATCTGCGGGTAGCGCTTGGCCAGGGTCGGCGCGTACATCCAGTGGGTGGTCGCCGCGCGGCCGTCCAGCAGCCCGGCCGCGGCCAGCACGAAGGCGCCGGTGCACAGGCCGATGATCCTGGCCCCCTCGCGGTGGGCCTTGCGCAGCGCCTCCAGCGCCTCCGGCGGCGGGAGCTGGGCGGCCGAGCGCCAGGCGGGGACGACGACCGTCCCGGCCCGGCCGATGGACTCCAGCCCGTACGGCGCGGTCATGGTCAGGCCGCCGGTGGTGGCCAGCGGGCCCTCCTCGCCGGCGCAGACCAGCAGCCGGTAGCGGGGGACGCCGGCGTCCTGCCGGTCGACGCCGAAGACGGACAGCGGGATGGAGCTCTCGAAGATCGGCGCGCCGCTGAACAGCAGCACGGCCACCACCTCGGGGCGGCGGCGCCCGGAGAGCTTCCGGGCCGCCGCGCCGGTCGCGGCGGCTTCGTCGCAGGGCGGGGGCGGGGTGCCGGCGCCGCGTTCACCGGGGCCGGGGGCAGGGATCGCTCCATGTCGGCTGTGCGGGGACATCGCGCCGTCCGTCGTTGCGGCGCTCCTGCTCACCCTGCTCAAGGCGCTCCGGCCCCCTCGGTCGTGTCGTCCGCCGACGCAGGTGGTGCGACGGTCGGGGCCCCCGGACGGAATTCCGGGACTGCCGAGCGCGCGGCCCACGCCTGAGGCGTCATGGTTGTACGGTCCAGTGCTGCACTTCGCGGCCCCCGCCCTCGCCAAGATCGAATCTACTGCGTCCAGGGTTGCTGGTGCGACAAGTTCACCATCTAACGCTATGTCGACATGGCAATTTGGCGTGAAGCATTCGATCACCGAGGGTCGCACCCGACGGGCCGTCGGGGAAGGGGGCGTGTCCGGCGCTGGCCAGTTGTCGCAGGGCCCGATGGCCGGTTCGTGAGAACGCGCTGGTCAGTGCCTGTGTCCGGAAGTGGCATTCGTACAACCTCGTTGGACGCCTGCGAAGTTGACCGAAAAGCAGTGTTCGGAGGCATTGGGGGCGCGTAGGGGCGCATAAGGGGGCGCAGGGTGCTGTCCGGTTCCCGGTGTTCTGGGCGGTACGAGCGCTCCGGTTGCGGCGAGTATCAGCCGGACGGCGTCCGGAAGTGTTCCGGCGGTCAGGGTGGGGTAGTAGTCGGTTTCGGGCCAGGGGCGCCCGTGGTCGAGCCATACGCTGCGCAGCCCGCAGACCCGGGCGCCGACGATGTCGGCGGGGGCGTGGTCGCCCACCATCCAGGCGTCGGCGCTCCAGTCGGGCGTCCCGGCCGCGCCGCAGCGCCGGGCGGCGAGCCGGAAGATGCGGGGGTCGGGTTTGGCGTAGCCGGCCTCCTCGGAGATGACCCAGCCGTCCACCAGGTCGGCCAGGCCGGTGCGTTCGATCTTGGCGAGCTGGTGCGCGGTCGCGCCGTTGCTGACGATGCCGATGGTCCACCCCGCCGCCCGCGCGTCGGCCAGGGCCGCCCGGTGCGAGGCCGGGAGCTCGATCAGCCCGGTGAGGGTCTGCCGGTACTCCTTCAGCAGCACCTCGACGCAGTCGCCGAGGCCGTAGCGCTCGCAGGCCGCGTGCATCAGGATCTGCCGGTCGAGGTAGCCGCCGCAGTCGAGGGTGACCAGCCAGTCGAGGTCGGCCGGGGGGAGGGAGCGCTGGCTGAGGAATGCCAGGGCCCATGAGCGGAACGCGCGGTTTCGGTCCACCAGGGTGTTGTCGAGGTCGAACAGCATGAGGGGTGGCATGCAGCGCATCGTTTCAGTCCGTTGGCATATGCACGAGGCATGGCGACAAAACTGACCGAAAAGGGTGCGATCCGGTAGCGGGCGGCCGGTCTGAGCAGGGGGTCGCCGCCCGGCGCGCAAGCCGCCGCGGGGCGCCGCCGCGGCTGTGGCGATCAGCGCCGGGCCGGGCCGCCGCAAGCCGGTGAAACGGGGCCCCCGGGCACCGTTGCGCATGCGCGTCCGCTGCGGCATGCTCCATGCACGCCCAGCGCGCCCCGGCGTACGCGACCGCCATTCGTGGTAACCGTGTCCTCCTAGCGCTCTGCGTCTGGGCGAGAACAGATTGTCGCCGTACCCTGGAGGGAAGAGGTCGCGCAAGCCATCACTCGGTCCGTTTCGTTGCCGGAACGGGGCGTCGGACAGCTGCCGCCGGTTCGCACGGTTCCGGGTCGTGACCATGCATATCAGTCCCCATCCCACCTCGCCGAAACTCCCATGACCATGGCCGGTTACGAGCTTCCTGAGCCGAGCGACGGCAGATCCGCGGCTCATCCCACGGAGCAGCCGAAGCCGCGCCCGCCCAGGCCCCGATCAAAGCTGTGGAAGCCGCAGCTCAGCGGGCGGCCGGGCCGGGGCGGGGAGGTCCCGCCGCAGACACCGCACACGTCCCCGCCCGAGCTCCCGACGGGAACCCCTCCTCCTATGGCCGGTTTTGAACTTCAGTCGCAGGGCGTACGGCCCTGCGACCCGGCGTTCCTCCACGGTGTCGTCGTCGGCTTCGACGGATCGGTCTCCAGTGAGCGGGCGCTGGCGTACGCCGTGGGCATGGCCCGCCGGTCCCGCGCCGGGCTGGTGATCGTCCATGTGGCCAACAGGCTCCCGGCCACGGTCTGGGCCGGGTGCGAACCCCCTGTCTTCGTGGACGTCCCGGACCACCGCACCGAGGTGCTCGGTCTGGAACTGGCCTGCGCCGAGTACCTGTGCGACGTCCCCTGGGTGCTGGTGGAGCGGGGCGGCGACATCTGCCACGAGCTGGAGGAGGTCGCCCGTGAGTACGCGGCCGACGCCATCGTCGTCGGCGGCACGCACGGCGTCCTCGGCCGCATCTTCGGCTCGGTGGCCGGCCGGCTGGCGCGTCGTGCCAACCGGCCGGTCGTGGTGATCCCCTGAGCCCAGGGGCCGGGCTGCGGACCCGGTTCAGTCGGAGGTCATGCCCAGCTCGCGGGCGATCAGCATCCGCTGGACCTCCGAGGTCCCCTCGCCGATCTCCAGGATCTTGCTGTCCCGCCAGAAGCGGGCCACCGGGTACTCGTTCATGAACCCGTAGCCGCCGTGGATCTGGGTGGCCTCGCGGGCATTGGTCACGGCCGCTTCGGAGGAGTGGAGCTTGGCGATGGCCGCCTCCTTCTTGAACCGCTCGCCCGACAGCAGCCGGGAGGCGGCGTGGTACCAGGCCAACCGGGAGGTGTGTGCGCGCATCTCCATGTCGGCGATCTTGAACTGGATGGCTTGGTTGGCGCCGATGTGCCTGCCGAAGGCCCTCCGCTGCGCGGCATAGGTCAACGACTCGTCCACGCACCCCTGGGCCAGGCCGGTGGCCAGGGCGGCGATGGCGATACGGCCCTCGTCGAGGATCCGGAG
Source organism: Streptacidiphilus sp. PB12-B1b (assembly GCF_014084125.1). NCBI lineage: Bacteria > Bacillati > Actinomycetota > Actinomycetes > Kitasatosporales > Streptomycetaceae > Streptacidiphilus > Streptacidiphilus sp. PB12-B1b. Next base: position 1,423,783 of record NZ_CP048405.1, read on the forward strand.
GAACTGGGCGTAGCCGCGGCCTTCCTCGCCGAGGAGGTTGGCGGCCGGGACGCGGCAGTCGGTGAAGGAGAGCTCCCGGGTGTCCGAGGCGTTCCAGCCGACCTTGGAGTACTTCTTCGAAGCCGTGAACCCGGGGGTTCCGGTGGGCACGATGATGGTGGAGATCGAGCGCGTTGGCGAGGCCTGGCCCGCTTCTTCCCCCGAAAGAGTGAGCGCGGCGACCGTGACCAGCCCGGTGATCTCCGTCCCGGCGTTGGTGATGAAGCACTTCGAGCCGTTGATGACCCACTCGTCGGTGGCCTGGTCGTAGCGCGCGGTGGTCCTGGTCGCCCCGGCGTCCGAGCCGCCCTCGGGCTCGGTCAGGCCGAACGCCCCCAGCATCTCGCCGGAGCACAGCTTGGGCAGCCAGGTGCGCTTCTGCTCCTCGGTGCCGAAGCGGTGGATCGGCATCGCGCCCAGGGAGACGGCGGCCTCCAGGGTGATCGCCACCGAGGAGTCCACCCGGGCCAGCTCCTCCAGGACCAGGCAGAGCGCGAGATAGTCGCCGCCCATGCCGCCGTACTCCTCCGGGAAGGGCAGGCCGAACAGCCCCATCCGCCCCATCTCGCTGATGATCTCGTACGGGAACTCGTCGTGCTCGTAGTACTCGCCGATTTTGGGGGCGATCACGTCGTGGGCGAACTCGGCCACGGTACGTCGCAGTTGTTCGTACTCGGAGTCGAGCCGATGGTCCAGCATGGTGTCTCCTGAGGGTAGGGAGGGGCGCGTGCGGGGGGTGTCCGCTGCTGCTGCCGGTGCGGCGGTGCCGACGCGGGTGGCGCCGGTGCCGCCTACTGGTGGGGCGCGCCGTCGCCGGTCAGGGCCCGGACGGCGCGGGAGGGGCTGGGGCGGCCGAGCCGGTCGGCCAGCCACCGGCTGGTGGCGGCCAGCGCGGGCAGGTCGACGCCGGTCTCGATGCCGAGGCCGTGCAGCATCCAGACCAGGTCCTCGGTGGCCAGGTTGCCGGTGGCGCTCTTGGCGTAGGGGCAGCCGCCGAGGCCGCCCGCCGAGGAGTCCACGGTGGCGACGCCGCAGCGCAGCGCCGCCAGAGTGTTGACCAGCGCCTGCCCGTAGGTGTCGTGGAAGTGCACCGCCAGCTGCCCGGGGCCGACGCCGCGGTCGGCGAACTCCCCGAGCAGCGCGGTGACCTGCCCCGGTGTGCCGGTGCCGATGGTGTCGCCGAGGCTGAGCTGGTCGCAGCCGAGGTCCAGCAGCCGGCGGCCGACCTCGACCACCTGGGCGGCCGGGACCGGCCCTTCCCAGGGGTCGCCGAAGCACATCGACAGGTAGCCCCGGACCCGGATCCCGGCCGCCCGCGCGCGCTGCACGACCGGCGCGAACATCTCCAGCGACGCCTCCACGCCCCGGCCGAGGTTCTTGACGGCGAAGCTCTCGGTGGCGCTGGCGAACACCGCGATGTCGGCGACCCCGTGCGCCAGCGCCCGCTCCAGCCCGCGCTCGTTCGGCACCAGGACCGGCAGCCGCAGCCCCGGGTACTCCTCGGGCAGCCCCGCCACCAGCGGGAACAGCTGCTCTGCGTCGGCGAGTTGGGGCACCCACTTGGGGTGGACGAAGCTGGTGGCCTCGACCGTGCGCAGGCCGGCGGCGGCCAGCCGGGCGATGAACTCGGCCTTCACCTCGACCGGCAGCGCGGTGGGCTCGTTCTGCAGGCCGTCGCGCGGGCCGACCTCGTGGATGCGCACCGCGGCGGGCAGCCCGTCCAGCGGAGCCCGCACCGGAAGCCCCAGCTCCAGGACGGTGGGTTCACTCGCGGACATCAGCTGACCTCCTCGTCGGCGGTGACCACGGCGAGCACGTCGTCCATGGCGACGGTGGCTCCGGCGACCGCGCGCAACTGCTCCACGACGCCGTCGTGCGGCGCGGTGATGACGTGCTCCATCTTCATCGCCTCCAGGATCAGCAGCGGCTGGCCCTTGGCCACCCGCTCGCCTACGGCGGCCTTGACCACGGTGACCGTGCCCGGCATGGGCGCGTTCAGGGTCGCGCCCCGGGCCCCGGCGGGGCCGTGGGCCAGGTCGTCGACCGGGTCGTAGGGGTGGACGGCCCAGCTGTCGCCGTCCAGCCCGAGCCAGTGCACGACGCCGTCGGAGGCGTTGTCAGTGGCGTGCGAGAAGGTACGGGTGACGCCGTCGCGGGTGACGGCGATCCGGTCCGCGCCCGCCGTGACGCGGACGGCGAAGGGTGCGCCGGCGCCCACGGCGGCCTCGAACCGGGCGCCGTCGGCGGCGGGGCTGTCCGTGGGGTCGAGTACGGTCCGAGGAGAGGCGGGGCGGGTCCTGACCTCGACCGGTTCGCCGCCGGGGAGGCGCAGCCGGTGCAGGGTCCAGGCGGGCTCCCCGCCGGTCCGCCAGGCGGAAGGGAGGGCGAAGGGATCGATCCAGCCGTCGTCTCCCGGCGCGGGTGCGGGGGCGAGGGCCAGCTGCCGGGCCAGTGCGGCGGCGGTGAACGCGAGCGTCGGGTCCTCGGTGGCGGTGAGTTCCGGGTGGCGCTCGACCAGGCCGGTGTCGAGGCGGCCGGCGACCACGTCCTGGTGGCTGATCAGTCGGCGCAGGTATCCGGCGTTGGTGGTGACCCCGAGCGAGCAGGTCCCGGCGAGGGCGGTGCGCAGCTTTCGCAGGGCCGTGGCGCGGTCGTGGCCGTACGCGATGACCTTGGACAGCATGGGGTCGTAGCTGCTGCCGACGGCGACGCCGGGCGCGAGCCCGGAGTCGACCCGGACGCCCTCGCCGGAGGGCTCGGCCAGCAGCAGCACCCGGCCGCCGGTCGGCAGGAAGCCGCGCCCCGGGTCCTCGGCGCAGATCCGGGCCTCGACGGCGTGGCCGGTGCTGCCGATGTCCGGCTGCCGGAAGCCGAGGGGCTCGCCCGCGGCGATCCGCAGCTGCTGCTCCACCAGGTCCAGCCGCTCGCCGCGGACGGTGGCGGTCAGCTCGGTGACGGGGTGCTCCACCTGGAGCCGGGTGTTCATCTCCATGAAGAAGTAGGAGGAGGGGTTGTCGCCGGGGACGATGAATTCGACGGTGCCCGCACCGGTGTAGCCGCAGGACTCCGCGGCGCGCACCGCGGCCTGGCCCATGGCCGCCCGGATCTCCGGGGTGAGCAGCGGGGAGGGGGCCTCCTCGATGAGCTTCTGGTGCCGCCGCTGCAGGCTGCACTCGCGCTCGCCGAGGTGGACGACGGTGCCGTGGGTGTCGGCCAGGAGCTGGATCTCGATGTGGCGCGGGCGGTCGACCCACCGCTCCAGCAGCAGGGTGTCGTCGCCGAAGGAGGCGCGGGCCTCCCGGCGGGCGGCGGCGATCTCGTCCCGCAGCAGGGCCGCGTCGCGGACCAGCCGCATGCCCTTGCCGCCGCCGCCGGCGGACGGCTTCAGCAGCACGGGCAGGCCGATCTCCCGCGCCGCCGCGAGCAGTTGCTCGTCGGTCAGCGCGTCGCCCTCGCTGCCGGGGACGACCGGCACGCCCGCGGCCTGGACGGCCGCCTTGGCGTGGATCTTGTCGCCCATGAGTTCGATGCTGGAGGGGGTGGGCCGATGAAGACCAGTCCGGCGTCCGCGCAGGCGCGGGCGAAGGCGGCGTTCTCGGCGAGGAAGCCGTAGCCGGGGTGGACCGCCTGCGCCCCGGTCCGGGCGGCTGCCTCCAGGATGCGTTCGATGTGCAGGTAGCTGTCGGCGGCGGACTCGCCGTCGGCCGGCCCGAGCAGCACGGCGGTGTCGGCGGCGCGCACATGCGGTGCGTCGGCGTCCACTCCGCTGTGCACGGCGACGGAGCGCACGCCCAGCCGTCGCAGGGTGCGCGTGACGCGGACCGCGATCTCGCCGCGGTTGGCGACCAGGACGCTGTCGAACATTGGGGGTGAGCCTCCGTCACATTCGGAAGACGCCGTACGGGCGAGGGTCGGGGAGGGGGGCGTTGGCGCAGGCGCTGAGCGCGAGGCCGAGCACGGTGCGGGTGTCGGCCGGGTCGATGACCCCGTCGTCCCAGAGCCGGGCGGTGGCGTAGTAGGCGTTGCCCTGGCGCTCGTACTGCTCGCGCACGGGACGGCGGAACTCCTCCTCGTCCTCGGCCGACCAGCTCTCGCCGCGCAGGTCGTACTGGTCGCGGCGGACGGTCGCCAGCACCGAGGCGGCCTGCTCGCCGCCCATGACCGAGATCTTGGCTCCCGGCCACATCCACAGGAAGCGGGGCGAGTAGGCCCGGCCGCACATCGAGTAGTTGCCCGCGCCGTAGGAGCCGCCGACGACCACCGTCAGCTTGGGCACCCTGGTCCCGGCGACGGCGGTGACCATCTTGGCCCCGTGCTTGGCGATGCCCCCGGCCTCGTACTGGCGCCCGACCATGAATCCGGAGATGTTCTGCAGGAACAGCAGCGGGATGCCGCGCTGGTCGCACAGCTCGATGAAGTGCGCGCCCTTGAGCGCGGACTCGGCGAAGAGGATGCCGTTGTTGGCGACGATCCCGACCGGGTGGCCGTGCACCTGGGCGAAGCCGGTGACCAGGGTCGGCCCGTACTCGGCCTTGAACTCGGCGAAGCGGCTGCCGTCGGTGATCCGGGCGATCACCTCGCGCACGTCGTAGGGGGTGCGCGGGTCGGCGGGCACGGCCCCGTACAGGGTGTCCGGGTCGACCGCCGGCGGCTCGGAGGGCCGCACCGGCCAGGGGCGCGGGGTGCGCGGGCCGAGGCCGGCGACGGCGGTGCGCAGCAGCGCCAGCGCGTGCGCGTCGTTCTCGGCGAGCTGGTCGGTCACGCCGGAGGTGCGCGAGTGCAGCTCGCCGCCGCCCAGCTCCTCGGCGGTGACCACCTCGCCGGTGGCGGCCTTCACCAGCGGTGGGCCGCCGAGGAAGATGGTGCCCTGGTTGCGGACGATCACCGCCTGGTCGCTCATGGCCGGGACGTACGCCCCGCCGGCGGTGCAGGAGCCGAGGACGGCGGCGAGCTGCGGGATGCCCGCGGCCGACAGCCGGGCCTGGTTGAAGAAGATCCGTCCGAAGTGGTCCCGGTCGGGGAAGACCTCGTCCTGCATCGGCAGGAAGGCGCCGCCGGAGTCCACCAGGTAGAGGCAGGGGAGCCGGTTCTCCTGGGCGATCTCCTGCGCGCGCAGGTGCTTCTTGACCGTCATCGGGTAGTAGGTGCCGCCTTTGACCGTGGCGTCATTGGCGACCACCACCACCTCGCGCCCGGCGACCCGGCCGATACCGGTGATCACACCGGCGGCGGGGGCGTCCCCGCCGTACAGGCCGTCCGCCGCCAGCGGCGAGAGTTCCAGGAAGGGCGAGCCGGGGTCGAGCAGGGTGTCGACCCGGTCGCGCGGCAGCAGTTTGCCGCGGGAGGTGTGCCGCTGCCGGGCGCGTTCCCCGCCGCCCTGGGCCGCGGCGGCCAGCTTGGTCCGCAGTTCCTCGACGAGGGCCCGCTGGGCGCTGTCGTTGCTGCGGAACGCCTCGGAGCCGGGGTCGACGGCCGTTTCCAGCCGGGGCGCGGAGGTCTGAGCGAGCATCATGGCCGTGCGCTCCTTCGTGAGCCCGCCATAGGTTGATCACCGTTTACGTTAATCAGCGTTAACTTCCTCCGGCAGGTTAACGCTCAATAACCCTGATGTCTAGGATGGTGGGATGCCGAGCCAGCCGAGCCCTGTCGAGAGCCCCCGCCGGGCGCAGATCCGCCGCGAGGCGGCCCGGCTGTTCGCCGCCCGGGGCTTCCTCGGGGTGGGCGTGGACGAGATCGGCAAGGCCGTGGGGATCTCCGGCCCCGGCCTCTACCGGCACTTCGCGGGCAAGGACGCCATGCTCGCCGACCTGCTGGTCGGCATCAGCCAGCGGCTGCTCACCGAGGGCCGTCGGCGTGTCGAGGCCGCCCCGGACGCCCGCGCCGCGCTGGATGCCCTGCTTCAGGGCCACATCGACTTCGCCCTGGACGAGAGCGCGCTGATCACCCTGCACGACCGCGAGCTGCTGCACCTGCCGGACGAGGAGCGGCACCGGGTCCGCAGCCTGCAGCGGCAGTACGTGGAGCTGTGGGTGACGGTCGCCCGGGAGGCGTTCCCCGGCCTCGGCGACGAGGCCCGGGCCGCCGTGCACGCCGTCTTCGGCCTGCTGAACTCCACCCCGCACAGCGCCGCCGCCGGCCGGGACGACGACCGCGCCGCCATGGCCGCGCTGCTGCACCGGCTGGCCCTGGGCGCCCTGGCCTCGGCGGCGGCCACCGTCCGCTGACCGCCCGCCGACCGCCCTCCGACCACCCGACGACCCGCGCCGGGCCGCCCCTCCGCCGCCGGTCCTAGGTCGCCGGCCGCGCGCCTGCGGTCGTGGCCGGATCGGGCTGCGGTCCGGTGCGCCGGGGAACAGGAGGGGGCAGCATGGACGCTGTCAGCATCGACGCCGAAGGATCGGCGGCACACGACCGGAGGGCGACCCCATGGCAGCCGAGGACCTGGAACAGCTCATCGCCGGCGCGCGCGGGGGCGCCCTGGTGACGCTCAAGCGCGACGGACGGCCGCAGCTCTCCAACGTCAGCCACGTCTTCGACCCGGCCACCCGGCTGCTGCGGATCTCCACCACCGCCGACCGCGCCAAGGTGGCCAACCTCCGCCGCGACCCCCGGGCCAGCTACTACGTCACCTCGCCGGACCAGTGGAGCTACGCCGTCGCCGAGGGCACCGTGGAGCTCACGCCGGTCGCCGCCCATCCGCGCGACGCGGTGGTGGACGAGCTGGTCGAGGTCTACCGGCTGATCGGCGGCGAGCACCCGGACTGGGAGGAGTACCGCGCCGCCATGGTCGCCGACCGGCGCCTGGTCGTCCGGCTCACCGTCGAGCGGACCTACGGCTCCGCCCACTGAACGCCGACCGCCCGCTGAACCGTCGACTGCCCGCTGAAACGCCGACCGCCGGGTACGGCCCCGGGAACTCTGTGGACGCCCCAGTCCCGAGACAGTTAGCATGGCTAATTATGTTCTTGGCTCACCGGTCTCGTGCGGACCACCACGCTGACGCCATACCCGCCGCCGCCCCCGGCTGGTTGCGGCGCCTCAACTCCTACTGTTGGCGCTACCGGCGCAATGTCCTGCTCTCGGTCGGGGCCTCGCTGTTCGGTATGGCCGTCAGCGCCCTGGTGCCGCTCATTCCCCGCCTGATCATCGACGACGTCGTCACCGGCGACACCAGGCACCTCACCCCCTGGGCGGTGGCCCTGGTCGCCGCCGCCGCAGTGGTGTTCCTGGCCACCATGGTCCGCCGCTACTGGGGCGGCAAGCTCGCCCTGGACGTCCAGCACGACCTGCGCCAGGACCTCTTCGACTCGCTCACCCGGCTGGACGGCGCTCGCCAGGACGCCCTGGACACCGGGCAGGTCGTCGGCCGCGCCACCTCGGACCTGCAGATGATCCAGGGGCTGCTGTCGATGCTGCCGATGATGATCGGCAACTTCCTGCTGTTCTTCCTGTCCATCGTGGTGATGCTGTTCCTCTCCCCGCTGCTCACCCTGATCGCCATCGCCATGGCCCCGGCCCTGTGGTGGTTCGCCCAGCTCAGCCGGAAGCGGCTGTTCCCGGCGACCTGGGCCGCCCAGCAGGAGGCCGGAGCGGTCGCCGGGGTCGTCGACGGGGCGGTCTCCGGCGTCCGCGTGGTCAAGGGCTTCGGGCAGGAGGAGCAGGAACTCGACCGGCTGGAGCGGACCAGCCGCAGGCTGTTCGCCAAGCGGCTGCGCGGGGTCCGGCTCAGCGCCCGCTACGGCCCGGCCATGCAGGCCATCCCCTCGCTCGGACAGGTCGGGGTGCTGGCGCTCGGCGGCTACCTGGCCGTGCGCGGCGAGGTCACCCTGGGCACGTTCGTCGCCTTCTCCACCTACGTCGCCCAGATGACCGCGCCGGTGCGGGTGCTGACCATGCTGCTGACCGTCGGCCAGCAGGCCCGGGCCAGCGTGGAGCGGGTGTTCCAGCTGATCGACGAGCGCCCGCAGGTCACCGAGCGGCCGGACGCGGTGGTGCTGGACGCCGCCGAGGTCGAACGGGCCGACGGCATACCCGCGCTCGCCTTCGACGCCGTCGACTTCGCCTACTCCTCCGACGCCGACCCGGTCGTCCGGCAGTTCAGCCTGGCCCTGGCCCCCGGCGAGACCGTGGCCCTGGTCGGCGCCTCCGGATCGGGCAAGTCCACCGTGGGCATGCTCGTCCCGCGCTTCTACGACACCACCGGCGGCAGCGTCCGGGTGCACGGCCACGACGTGCGCGAGCTGACCCTCGGCTCGCTGCGCGCCGCCATCGGCATCGTCCCCGAGGACAGCTTCCTGTTCTCCGAGTCCGTGCGCGCCAACATCGGCTACGGGCGCCCGGACGCCACCGCGGACGAGATCCGGGCCGCCGCCCGGGCCGCCCAGGCCGACGAGTTCATCAGCGAACTGCCCGACGGCTACGACACCGTCGTCGGCGAGCAGGGCCTGACCCTCTCCGGCGGCCAGCGCCAGCGGGTCGCCCTCGCCCGCGCCATCCTCACCGACCCGCGGATCCTGCTGCTGGACGACGCCACCTCGGCCGTGGACGCCCGGGTGGAGGCGGAGATCCACGAGGCGCTGCGCACCGTGATGGAGGGGCGGACCACCCTGCTGATCGCGCACCGCCGCTCCACCCTCCAACTCGCCGACCGGATCGCGGTCATGGACCACGGCCGACTGGTGGACACCGGCACGCACGAGGAGCTGGAGGAGCGCTGCGCGCTCTACCGCTCGCTGCTGACCGACCCGGACGCCCTGGCCGGTGAGGCCCGCAAGGCCGACCCGGTCGGCCGGATGCTCGCCGAGGCGGCCGAGCACGCCCCGGACCAGGTGGACGGGCAGGGGATCACCCCGGCCCTGTGGGACCGCGAGCGCTACCCGACCCCCGACCCGGACCTGGACGTCGAGGCGCTCCAGCGCGCGGGCCGCGCCCCCGCAGCAGCGGGAGCCGGCGCGGGCGCCGGTGCGGGCGCTGCCGCCGGTATGGCCGCGGGCGCCGCCCGCGGCGGCCGGGCCGGAGGCGGAGGCGGCGGGGGCCGCGGCGGATCCGGCGGCGCCGGGGGCGTGATGGGCGCCATGGGCTCCATGCCCGCCACCCCCGAGCTGCTGGCCAAGGTCGCCGCCCTGCCCCCGGCCGACGGCACCCCCGACATCGACCTGGCCGAGGCCCGCCGCCCCGACCCGCACTTCAACCTGCGCCGCATGCTCGCCCCCTTCCGGATACCGCTGGGCATCGACCTGGCGCTGCTCACCGTCGACGCCCTGGCCTCGCTGGCGCTGCCGATCCTGGTCCGCCACGGCATCGACAGCGGCGTCACCAAGAAGGCCGGGGCGGCCGTCATGGCCGCCTCGCTGATCGCGCTGATCGTCGTCCTCGGCGACTGGCTGGTCGAGTGGTCCGAGACGCAGATCAGCGGACGCACCGGCGAACGCGTGCTGTACTCGCTGCGGGTCAAGATCTTCGCGCACCTCCAGCGCCTCGGCCTGGACTACTACGAGCGCGAACTCGGCGGCCGGATCATGACCCGGATGACCACCGACGTCGACGCCCTGAGCTCCTTCCTGCAGACCGGCGTGGTCACCGCCGTGGTCAGCCTGCTGACGTTCTTCGGCATCTTCGTGGTGCTGCTGGTGCTGGACGTCCAGCTCGCCCTGTACGTCTTCGCGGTGCTGCCGGTGCTGGTCATCGCCACCCTGGTGTTCCGGCGGAAGTCGTCCGCCAGCTACACCCTGGCCCGGGAGAAGGTCAGCACCGTCAACGCCGCATTGCAGGAGAACGTCGCCGGGATGCGCGTCGTCCAGGCGTTCCTGCGCGAGGACCGCAACCGCACCCGCTTCTCGGCGCTCAGCAGCGACTACCGCCGCACCCGGATCAGGGCGCAGCTGTACATATCGCTCTACTTCCCGTTCGTGCAGTTCCTGTCCAGCGTGGCCGCGGCGGTGGTGCTGATCGTCGGGGCGCACCGGGTGGTCGGGGGCACCCTGACGGCGGGCGCGCTGGTCGCCTACCTCCTCTACATCGACCTGTTCTTCTCGCCCGTGCAGCAGCTGTCCCAGGTCTTCGACGGCTACCAGCAGGCCGTGGTGGGGCTGAGCCGGATCCGGGAGCTGCTGCGCACGCCCACCTCGACCCCGCAGGCAGCCGATCCGATGCCGGTCGGACGGCTGCGCGGCGAGATCGACTTCGAGGACGTGCACTTCGCCTACAACGTGCCGCCGCAGGCCGGTGAGCAGTCGGGGACCACGGGGACGACGCTATCCGGCGCCACTGACAACGGGCGCAAGCCCGAGGTCATCAGCAGCGTCAACCTGACCATCCCGGCCGGTCAGACCGTGGCGCTGGTGGGCGAGACCGGGGCCGGCAAGTCGACGCTGGTGAAGCTGCTGGCCCGGTTCTACGACGTCACCGGCGGCGCGGTCCGGGTCGACGGCATGGACGTCCGGGATCTGGACCTGGCCGGCTACCGGCACCGCCTGGGCGTGGTGCCGCAGGAGGCGTACCTGTTCGCGGGCACGGTCCGGGACGCCATCGCCTACGGCCGCGCGGACGCCACCGACGCCGAGGTCGAGGCGGCCGCCCGGGCGGTCGGCGCGCACGAGATGATCGCCGGGCTGGTCGGCGGCTACCTGCACCAGGTCAGCGAGCGCGGCCGGAACCTGTCGGCCGGGCAGCGGCAGCTGATCGCCCTGGCCCGGGCCGAGCTGGTGGACCCGGACATCCTGCTGCTGGACGAGGCCACCGCCGCGCTGGACCTGGCCACCGAGGCGGCGGTCAACCGCGCCGCCGACCGGCTCTCGCAGCGCGGCGGCAACCGCCGCACCACCGTGGTCATCGCGCACCGGCTGAGCACCGCCGCCCGCGCCGACCGGGTGGTCGTCCTCGACCACGGCCGCATCGTCGAGGACGGCTCCCACGCCGACCTGCTGGAGGCGGACGGCGCCTACGCCCGGCTCTGGCGGGCCTTCGTCGGCGAGGAGGAAGCGGCCGGAGCCCGCTGACCCCACCGCCGGGCCGCACCCCAGCGGCCCGGCACCGGCTCCGCCCCCGCGCCCGGCCGCCTGCCGCCGGAGCGGCGCCTGCCGTCGGACGGCAGCCTGCCGTCAGAGCGGGGGTTCGCCGTCGTCGGGTTCGGGCAGTTGCAGGATCTCCTGGCGGCGGCCGGATCTCGGCGGCCGACGGGGACCGCCCGGGCGGGGTGCGGCCGACCGCGGCGGGATCACCTTCTCCTGGGCGTCGGTGCGGGCCGTCGCCGCCCGCCACCACAGTTCGAAGGGGACGCCGTCGGTCTCCCGCTCCACGGCGGCCCGGGCCTCGGCGGCCCAGTGCACCCGGCGCACCCGCCACTCGGCCCGCAGCCCCATCAGCGCCCGGTCCAGCTCCATCGCGGTCAGCTGCCGCTCCGAGCAGACGGCGTCGCCGGGCAGCTCGGTGGGGACGTCCCAGCGGAAGACGTGCACCTCGCAGGCGGTGTGGCCGTGCTCGACCAGGGCCAGCCCCCACAGCTGCTCCTGGGCCGCGCCGTCGAAGCGCTCCAGCACCAGCAGCCAGCGCTCGGCCCCGGCCCGGGCCTCCACCCGGCGCTGGATCTCGCAGTGGATCGGCCAGTAGGCGTCCGAGGCGGCGCGGGCCAGCGCCGGGTAGCGTCCGGCGGCCTCCTCGTAGGCGGCCTCGGCGGCCACCATGGCCCGCCGCCGCGCCCCGGCCTGGCTGCGGGAGGCCGCCCTTCGGGCCCGCCGCTCGGCGGACTGCAGGTCGGCGGCGGCGCTCTCCAGCGCCAGCAGATAGCGGACGGCGGCGGCCCGCCAGGCGTCCCACTCGGCGCGGTCCACCGGGATGCGCACGCCGCCGGGGGAGTCGTCCTCCTCGGCCAGCGCGTACAGCTGCGGCTCGGCGACGGTGATGCTGCGGCCCGCGCTGAGGTAGCCGGGCTTGTCCAGCAGCGTCACCCGGACCCACATGTCGCCGATCACAGGGCCACCCCCGACCTCTCCGGTGTTCCCTGCGACCTACCCAGCACCGGGCCCGGCTACGCCGCCGCCGGCCACCGCGCGGCCCGCAGCCGGGGCTGGGCGGCGGCCCAGACCGCGCCGCAGGCCAGCAGCCCGGCCAGGCAGAACATCGCCCCGGCGCCGCCCAGGTACTGCAGCAGCAGGCCGATCGCGCCGGTGCCGACGGGGATGCCCAGGCCGATGATGGTCATCGCCGAGGTGATGGTCCGCCCGCGCTGGTGCTCCGGGACCTGGCGGAAGATCAGGACGTCCAGCAGCACGCTCAGGGTGGGCACGCCCAGCGTGCCGCCGAAGAGGATCACCGCCACCGTCCACGGGGTGTGGACCAGGCCCAGGGCGATGTTCAGCGGCACCTCGGTGGCGGTGATGCCCAGCAGCAGCCACCCGGGGCGGAACCGCCGGTGCAGCGGCCGGACCAGGGCGGCTCCGGCGAGCCCGCCGACCGCCGCCCCGCCCAGGGCCAGGCCGATGCTCCAGGAGGGGGCGGCATCGCGGTGCAGCTGGTAGATGGCGGCCAGGGTGAGCGGCGCGCCGGCCGCGTTGAGGAAGGAGACCAGGACGACGGCGGCGCGCAGCGCCGGATCGGCCCACAGGGCCCTGATCCCGGCGAACATCCCGCCGTCGTCCAGGGCGGCCGCGCCGGGCGCCCGTTCCGGCCCGGGGGCGCTCCGGGGCAGGTCGGGGCGGACCACCAGCGCGCACACCAGGGAGACGGCGAAGGACGCCGCGCTGAACAGGAACGGCAGCGCCCGGGCGAGGCCGTAGAGCAGGCCGCCGAGCGGCGGTCCGGCCAGTTCGGCGATGCCGCCGCGGACCTCGTCCTGGGTGAGCGCGGCGGTGAGCTGCTCGGGCGCGACCACCGACCGCACCATCAGCATCCGGGCCGAGCCGCCGAACGGCTGGGCCGCGCCCAGCAGCACCGCGGCGGCCAGCAGTGGCGCGAGCGCGAGCGCGTGCACGGCGAAGAGCAGGGCGACGCCACCGGCGGTGGCGGTGCGGACGCTCTCGGCGGCGATCAGCACCCTCCGCCGGTCGCAGCGGTCGACCACCTGCCCGGCCGGCAGCGAGCACACCACGAGTGCGCTGGCCTGCAGGAACCCGAAGAGTCCGGCGAGTGCGGGGGAGCCGGTGACCGCCAGGATCACCAGGGGGTAGGCCACGTCGGCCGCCGACATCCCGGTGAGGGCGGTGGTGGAGCCCGCCCACAGGGTCTGGAACCGCCAGTTGTGGCGCAGCGGCGTGACGCCGGGAGGGATCGGTGCCCCCGGGGCTGCGCCTGCGGGCGCGGCGGAAACGGTTTGGTTCACGACAATCCTCCCCAGAGTGCGAATGCTCACCAATCAGTAAGCATTCACGAGTGAGTGAATGATTGCGTATGGGTGAGCCTCTGGCAAGATGGACGCCATGGACGATGTACGGACCCGGTCAGCAGACGCCGTGCCAGGCGTCCGCCTGGTGGATGACGCCGCCACCTTCAAGGCCATGGCCGACCCGCTCCGGCTGGCCATGCTGCGGCGGATGATGGCCGCCGGCGTCAGCGAGAACATGCGGCCCTGGACCGCCAAGGAGCTGGCCGCCGAGCTGGGCGAGCCGCAGACCAAGCTCTACCGCCACCTCAAGCAGTTGGAGGAGTGCGGGCTGATCAGGGTCGTCGAGACCAGGCTGGTCTCCGGCATCGTCGAGCAGCGGTATGCCGCCGCGCAGACCAGCATGGAGATCAAGCGCGACTTCCTGGAGCAGTCCACCACCCGCGACGAGACGGCGGACCTCTTCGCCGCCGGGATCGACACCTACCGGCGCGGCCTGCTCGCGGCCGTGCACGGCGGCCGGATCGACCTCAAGGCCGAGCCCGAGCCGGGGGCCTCCTACCGCAGGCCGCTGCTGATGTTCGGCGACGTCCGGCTGTCGCCCGCCCGCGCCGACGAGTTCCGCCGGCGGCTGTCAGAGCTGCTGGACGAGTACGTCAGCAGCGACGGCCGGATCCCGTCGTACCAGGAGCCGGACGGCGTCGAACTGAGCGTCATGCTGGGCTGCTTCACCGAGATCGACGGCGCCGGGTGACCGGTCCTCCTCCCGGGATCGCCCGTTTTGATCGGCTGATGGACGAGATGAACGGCCTGGCTGATGAGATGCTTGGACTTTCAGCTGGACAGCGGCACGGGGGACCAGGGATGACACCAGGCGGCGGACGGGCATACCTCGCACTGCAGTACACCGAGGTCGCGCAGGACGCCGAACTGCGCCTCGACGAACTGCTCTCGCTGGCGGCCGAACCCTCGCCCGCCGTCGACTTCGACGCGCTGCAGCGCACCTACGAGCCGCGGCCGCTGCCGCCCGAGGCGGTCGCCGAGCCGCCGCGCTGGGCCGACTACGCGCCCGACCCGGGCCCGGTCACCGCCGCCGCCCCCGGCAAGCCCCTGCTCAGCGGGGCCTACCAGCAGCAGCTCGCGGCGGCCCGGCTGGTGCACCAGCGCGCCCTGCGCGAATACCGGGACCACGAGAAGGAGTTGCGCCGCCGCGCCGAGGAGGCCCGGCTCTCCCACGAGCAGGACGAGCAGCAACGGGCCCGCAGCGTCCGGGAGTACAACGACCGGCTGCGCAACTACCGTGCCGCGTACGAGCAGGGCGAGCCGGCCGCGGTCGAGTCGGTGCTGGAGCGCGCGCTCGCCGCCGCCGGGCGGCTGCCCGGCCTGGAGGTGCCCGCCCGGGTCTCCTACCGCGCGCTCACCCGGACGGCGGTGGTGGATCTGGTGCTGCCGAGCCCGGCGGTGGTGCCCCCGGCGCTGGAGTTCCAGGTGGTCGAGGACGGCGGCGTCGAGCCGGTGCCCCGCCCCCGGCAGGAATCCCTGGCCCGCTACCAGCAATTGATCGCCCGGCTGGTGCTGCGCGCCCTGGACGCGATCCTCGCCGCCGACACCGAGTCCCAGCTGGACGGCATCGTCCTGAACGGCCGCGCGGTGACCGCCGAGGCCGGGGAGACCTGCGTGGTCAGCGTCGACGCCCGGCGCGGCGACCTGTACGCGCGGACGCTGCTGCCGCAGGCCCACCACGAGGCGGTGGAGCGGCTGCGGGACCTGCCCTCGGTGCTGACCGACGACCCGTTCGCGCCCGCGCCGGTCACCCCGTACGCGGTCGCCTGCGCCGCCGCACCGGCCCCGGAGGAGCTGTCGCCGGGCGAGTTCGCGGCGCTGGTCGCCGAGCTGTTCGAGCACCTGGGGCTGGACGAGTGGGAGCTGCGGCTGCACGGCCGGGACGGCCTGCTGGCGCTGGGGCACGGCGACGGCCGACACCTGGCCGAGGCGCCGTACGTGGTCTGCGCGGCCCGGCGGCCGCTGGTCGTGAGCGCGGAGGCGGTGCGCAACGTCGCCGAGGTGGTCGAGGAGGAGGCCGCCGAGCAGGGCATCTGGGCGACCACCGGCAGCTTCCACCCGGACGCGGTGATCGCCGCCGCCTCGCTGCCGGAGCTGCGGCTGATCGACGGCGGCGAACTGCGGGCGCTGATCCGCGCCCACCTGGGCACCGAACTCGGCGGCTGACGCCCAGGCCGCCGGACGCCGGGCCGCGAGGACGCGAGGCCGCCGGACGCCGGGCCGCCAGGCACAGGACGCCAGGCCGCCGGACGCCCGGACGCCTGGACGCCGGGACGCCGGGACGCCGGACGCGAGGCCGCCGGACGCCGGACGCCAGGACGTCGGGCCGCCGCCCGTCCGGCCCAGCCGGGCGGGCAGGCGGGCGCGGGCCGGGCCAGGATGGCGGGGAGGGCGCGTGTCCGGCCCGTGCCGAGGGCGGCGGTGACTGGGCAGGGCGCCGCCGCCCTCCCCGCCCGGGCCGAGGCAGGAGCCGCAGGCCGTCCCGGGCCGCCGACCGCGGCCGCTCGGGGCGTGATGAGAGCGAGCGTGCGCGGGTGCCGGTACTGGTGGCCCTCGGGGCCTTTCTGATGACCCTGGTCGGCGGCCTGGTCGCGGGCCGGGTCGGCGACAGGCGTCACCTGGTGCTCGGGCTGGCCGCCGGGCTGATGCTCGGCGTGGTCGGCTTCGACCTGCTGCCGGAGGCCCTGGACGCCGCCCCCGGCAAGCTGTTCGGCGTGGCCCAGGGCCTGCTGATGTTCGTCCTGGGCTTCCTGGTGCTGCACATCGTGGAGCGTTCGGTGGCGATCCACCGGGCGCACGAGTCCGAGTACGCCGAGCACCACCACGGCCACCGCCCCGACGCGCCGACAGCCCAGCCCTCAGCCGCAGCCCAGCCGTCAACCGCAGCCCAGCCCTCAGCCGCAGCGCCGCCGTCCGCCGACGCCTGGACCACCGGTGGCAGCCACGTCCACGGGCGCAGCGAGAACCTGGGCCTGGCCGCGGCCTCCGCCCTGTGCCTGCACAGCGTGATGGACGGCTTCGCCATCGGCGCGGCCTTCCAGGTCGGCGACGGCTTCGGCTCGGTCGTGGCCATCGCCGTCATCGCCCATGACTTCGCCGACGGCTTCAACACCTACACCATCACCCGGCTCTACGGGAACGATCGCCGCCGGGCGGTCACGCTGCTGCTGTGCGACGCCGCCGCGCCGGTGCTGGGTGCCGGGATCACCCTGCTGTTCACCATCCCGGAGCACATCGTCGGCCTCTACCTGGGCTTCTTCGCCGGGTTCCTGATGTATCTGGCCACCTCGGACATCCTGCCGGAGGCGCACAGCCCGCACCCCTCCCGGACGACGCTGCTGTGCACCGTGCTGGGCGCCGGGTTCATGTGGCTGGTCATCGGCCTGGCGAGCTGAGCCGCTCGGGCTCCGGCGCCGCCTCCCGCTGCGGCCAGCGCTCGCGCAGCGCCATCAGCGCGGCGGCGATCGCCGGGCGGCGCGAGGCGTGCTGCCGCCACAGCGCGAACACCCGCCGGGTCGGCTCCGGCCGCGCCGGGCGGGCGACCACCCCGGGCGGGAGCGCGCCGCGTCCGAGCCGGGGCACCAGCCCGGCCCCCAGCCCGGCCGCGATCAGCGCGATCTGCGTCTCGAACTCGCCGACCTGGAACCGGATGTCCGGCTCCTCGCCGATGTCGCGCATGGTCCGCACCAGCCAGTCGTGGCAGATGGTGCCCGGCTGGATGCTGATCCACCGCTGCCCGCTGAGATCCGGCACGGTCAACTCGGGCAGCGCCGCCAGCGGATGGCCGATCGGCAGCAGCACGTCCACCGGGTCCTCGCCCAGCGGCAGCCTGGCCACCCCCTCGGGCACCGGCAGCGGGGTGTTCGGCCAGTCCAGCACGACCGCCAGATCCACCTCGCCGCGCGCCACCAGATCCGCGACCAGGTACGGTTCGCCCTCGAGCAGCCGCAGCTCCAGCTCGGGGTGGAGCCGCGCCAGATCGGCCAGGACGCCGGGCAGCAGGCCGCGCGCGGCGGTGGCGAACGCGGCCAGCACCAGCCGCCCGGAGACCTGCCCGCGGCGCTCCTCCAGCGACACCTCGGCGGCCTCCACCAGCGCCAGCACCTGCTCCGCGGTGGCCGCCAGCTCCCGGGCGGCATCGGTCAGCACGACGCCCCGGCCGCGCTTCTCCAGCAGCGGGGTCCGGGTCTCCCGCTCCAGCTTGGTGATCTGCTGCGAGACGGCGGAGGGGGTGAAGCCCAGTGCGGTGGCGGCGCGGCCCACGGAGCCGTGCACCGCGACGGCGTGCAGGGCCCGCAGGCGTCCGAGGTCCATCATGGGCCCAGCGTAGCCAGCAGCCCCGACAGCGTCCGGCCCCCGCAGCGCCCCGCGGCGGCGGACGCTGCGGCCGGGCGGTACGGGCCTCAGCCCTGGGCCACGGCCGAGCGGTAGACGGCCACGATGCCCGGGCCCAGGTGGGGGCTGTAGGAGACGGCGTCGGTGGCCCCGCCCGCCTGGTAGCCGCCGATCACCCCGACCACCTCGCCCGGGCCGGAGCCGGCCGGGTCCACGCCGGTGAGCAGCGGGCCGCCGCTGGTGCCGGTGGACAGCCCGGGGCAGTCGAACTCCAGCTGGCCGGCGCCGTGGTGGCGCAGCGGGCCCGCGCAGTGGACCGGCTGTTCGGCGTGCGAGGGGTAGCCGACGGCGACGGCCGAGCCCGGGGTGCCCGGCGCGTCGACGGCCAGGGTCTCCGCGCCGACCGTCTCCTCCACCGGGCCCTCGTCGCCGACCGGGGCGGTGGTCAGGAAGGCGACGTCGTAGTCCGGGTTCCCGGACTGCGCCCAGCGGTGGTCCACCACGGCGGTGCGGACCGTCCAGCGGCCGTAGGGGGAGCGGCCCGCGCTGTAGCCGGGGACGAACGCCAGGTCGTCGCGGGCCTTGCCGCTGCCGGGGGCGACGACGCAGTGCGCGGCGGTCACCAGCAGGTCGTGGTGGGGGCTGGCGACGACCGAGGCGGTGCAGAAGTGCCCGTCCAGAGCGCCGTTCCGGACCGAGAACAGGGCTCCGACCCGGGGCGTACCGGCGAACGCCGCCGCCCCGGGGGAGCGCACCGGCGGCGCGGCCTGGGCGGCGGCGGGGAGCAGTGCGGCCGTCGAGCAGGCGGTGAGCGTCGCCAGCGCGAGGCGCAGACGGTTCGTCAGCGAATGGTGCGTCATATGCACGGATTCTGACGGATGCCGGGGAGCGCCGCCAGCACCGACGGCATGCGGGTGACGACTGATGCTGACGCTGGGTCAGGAGGCTTTCCGGGTCTCGCTGTTGTCGCTGTCCACCGAATGGTGCGGGTGGTGCGGGTGGTGGCCGTGATGCGGGTGCGCCTGCTCGTAGGCCGCGTCCGAGGTGCGCAGCAGCCGCAGCAGCTCGCCGCGCTGCTCGCTGCTGATCGCGCCGAAGTACTCCGCGGCGACCTCCTGCCGGATCCGGCCGATCTGCTCGACCATCTGCTGCCCGGCCTCGGTGAGCTGCAGCAGGATGGCCCGGCGGTCCTCCGGGTCCTGGGTGCGGGCGACCAGTCCGGCGGTCTCCAGGGCGTCCACCACCGTGGTGACCGAGCGCGGGGCGATCCGCAGCCGCTCGGCCAGCTGGTTCAGCCGGATCATGGCGCCGTGGTGCGCGCCGCGCGCCAGCACCTCCAGCGCCCGGCCCTGCGAGGGGGTGATGCCGTACGGCGACAGCCGGTGGAAGCTCTCCCGGCGCATCCGCTTGCCGGCCCGCATCACCGCGTCGGCCAGCTCGACCTCGTCCGGCGCCGCACTGGGGGGATCTGCGGGGAGATCGGCGGTCACGGCAGGCTCCTGGCTAGGCGGGAGCACCAGGATATCGGGCTCGAACACCGGGTCGGACGGCTCGGCGGCGGATGTCGGCGGATGTCATGGAGAAATTAGAGAGCCTTGCTCATATTTTCGATTAGGCTGGCCTAAGTCAGGCTCTCCCAGCCACGTCCAGGAGGACACCCATGCCCCGCTCCGAAGCCCGCGTCACCACCGACCGCCCGCACCGCTACGCCAAGCAGCTCGCCTCCCATCTCGGCCGCAAGGTCGAGAGCAGCTGGGACGACGAGACCGGCCACGGCGCGCTGACCTTCTCGGCCGGGACCGCGACCCTCACCGCCGAGCCCGGCGTGCTGCTGCTCGCCGTCGAGGGCGAGGCCGACAGCCTCGACCGGCTGGAGGACGTCGTCGGCCGCCACCTGGTGCGCTTCGGCGCCAAGGACGAGCTGGTCGCCGAGTGGCACCGCGACAACGGCACGCCCGGCAGCGTGCAGCGCAACGACGCCGAGGACGCCGCCGGCTGAGCGCCGACCCGCCCCGAGCCACCAGGCCCGCAACCGACGGCCCGCACCGCCCCTGCGGCGGTGCGGGCCGACCCGTTTCCGGCGGGATCAGGCCGTGAGCTGGGCCTCGATCGCGCTGACCACCTCGGCCGCCTCCGGCTCGGTGCGCGGCCGGAACCGCGCGGCGACCTCGCCCTCGGGCGAGAGCAGGAACTTCTCGAAGTTCCACTGGACGTCCCCGGCCTCGCCCGCCTCGTCGGCGGTCCGCGTCAGCTCGGCGTAGAGCGGGTGCCGGGCCTCGCCGTTCACGTCGATCTTCTCCAGCAGCGGGAAGGTGACGCCGTAGGTGGTGGAGCAGAAGGTCTGGATCTCCTCGGAGCTGCCCGGCTCCTGCCCGGCGAACTGGTTGCAGGGCACGCCGAGCACGGTGAAGCCGCGCCCGCCGTACTGCTGCTGCAGCCGCTCCAGGCCCGCGTACTGCGGCGTCAGGCCGCACTTGGACGCGACGTTGACCAGCAGCACGGCCTTGCCCTGGTAGGCGGCCAGCGAGGTGGCCTCGCCGTCGAGGGTGCGCAGCGGGATGTCGTACAGGCTCATCGGTGGGACCTCCGGGATCGGGGCGGCGCGGGCGCCGGCGGCAGTGTCGGTCACAACACTGCCGCATCGCCGCTGCTTCCCGTCGGCCGGGAGGCCGGCAGCGCCCGGTGGGCGTCCGGTGGTGCCCGGCGGCGGCGCGTTGTCGGAGGCGGGCGGTACGGTGCAACCGCGAGCGTCCCGACACCGGCAGCCGAGAGGGGGAGCGGGCATGGCCGCACGGCCCCGGGCGGCGGACCCGTCCGCCCCGCAGATCCAACTCGCGGTCGTCGAGGGGGTGCTGGAGCGCATCACCTACGCCAACGAGGAGACCGGCTACACCGTGGCCCGGGTGGACACCGGCCGCGGCGCCAACGACCTGCTCACCGTCGTCGGCGCGCTGCTCGGGGCGCAGCCGGGCGAGAGCCTGCGGCTCCAGGGCCGCTGGGGCAGCCACCCGCAGTACGGCAAGCAGTTCACCGTGGAGAACTACACCACGGTGCTCCCGGCGACCGTCCAGGGCATCCGCCGCTACCTGGGCTCGGGGCTGATCAAGGGCATCGGCCCACGGCTGGCCGAGCGCATCGTCGACCACTTCGGCACCGAGACCCTGGACGTCATCGAGCGGCAGCCGGAGCGGCTGATCGAGGTCCCCAAGCTGGGGCCCAAGCGCACCGGGCTGATCGCCGCCGCCTGGGAGGAGCAGAAGGCGATCAAGGAGGTGATGATCTTCCTGCAGAGCGTGGGGGTCTCCACCTCGCTCGCGGTGCGCATCTACAAGAACTACGGCGACGCCTCCATCGCGGTGGTCCGGAACGAGCCCTACAAGCTGGCCGCCGACGTCTGGGGGATCGGCTTCCTGACCGCCGACCGGATCGCCCAGGCCGTCGGGATACCGCACGACAGCCCGCAGCGGGTCAAGGCCGGGCTGCAGTACGCCCTCTCCCAGAGCGCCGACCAGGGGCACTGCTTCCTGCCCGAGGAGCGGCTGATCTCCGACGCGGTGAAGCTGCTGGCGGTGGACGTCGGCCTGGTCATCGAGTGCCTGGCCGAGTTGATCGCCGAGGAGGGCGTGGTCCGCGAGGAGCTGCCGGCCGAGCACGCCGTCCCCGGCGATCCGGCCGGGGAGCGGCTGTCGGCGGTCTACCTGGTGCCCTTCCACCGCGCCGAGCAGTCGCTGGCCGGACAGCTGCTGCGGCTGCTGCGGGCCCCCGAGGACCGCCTGGGCTCCTTCGCCGGGGTGGACTGGGAGCGCGCCCTGGGCTGGCTCCGGGGGCAGACCGGGGCCGATCTGGCGCCCGAGCAGGAGCAGTCGGTGCGGCTGGCGCTGACCGAGAGGGTGGCCGTGCTGACCGGCGGGCCCGGCTGCGGCAAGTCCTTCACGGTCCGCTCCATCGTCACCCTGGCGCTGGCCCGCAAGGCCAAGGTGGTGCTGGCCGCGCCCACCGGCCGGGCCGCCAAGCGGCTGGCCGAGCTGACCGGCTGCGAGGCGTCCACCGTGCACCGGCTGCTGGAGCTGAAGCCGGGCGGGGACGCCGCCTATGACCGGGACCGGCCGCTCGACGCCGACCTGGTGGTGGTGGACGAGGCGTCCATGCTTGACCTGCTGCTGGCCAACAAGCTGGCCAAGGCCGTCGCCCCGGGCGCGCACCTGCTGCTGGTGGGGGACGTCGACCAGCTGCCGTCCGTGGGCGCCGGGGAGGTGCTGCGCGACCTGCTGGCGCCGGGCAGCCCGGTCCCGTCGGTCCGGCTCACCCGGATCTTCCGGCAGGCGGCGCAGTCGGGCGTGGTGACCAACGCGCACCGGATCAACGAGGGCGTCCCGCCGATCACCGACGGCATGGCCGACTTCTTCCTCTTCCCGGAGGAGGACGCCGAGCTGGCCGCCGGGCTGACGGTGGACGTCGTCGCCCGGCGCATCCCGGCCCGCTTCGGGCTGGACCCGCGTCGGGACGTCCAAGTCCTCGCCCCCATGCACCGGGGCCCGGCCGGGGCGGGCAACCTCAACGTCCTGCTCCAGGGCGCGGTCACGCCCTCCCGCCCGGACACGCCCGAGCGACGCTTCGGCGGCCGGACCTTCCGGGTCGGCGACAAGGTCACGCAGATCCGCAACAACTACGACAAGGGCGTCAACGGCGTCTTCAACGGCACGGTCGGCGTGGTCACCGCGCTCAGCCTGGAGGAGCAGCGCCTCACCGTCCTCACCGACGAGGACGAGGAGGTCCCCTACGACTTCGACGAGCTGGACGAGCTGGCGCACGCCTACGCGGTGACCATCCACCGCTCCCAGGGCAGCGAGTATCCGTGCGTGGTGATCCCTGTCACTACCAGCGCCTGGATGATGCTCCAGCGGAACCTGCTCTACACCGCGGTGACCCGCGCCAAGAAGATCGTCGTGCTGGTGGGCTCCCGGCGGGCGCTGGCGCAGGCCGTCCGGGCCGTTTCCGCAGGTCGACGCCACACTGCCCTGGATCACCGGCTGCGATCCGGTTGAGTCCTGCAACCACCGGCGTGCGGATCGGCCGAGGATCGTCCATTGTCAGGAAGTGAAGGAACCGGGCCGCGAGTTTTGTAGGGCCTATCCCTTTTGGGTGACCCTGACTACCCCTAGGTCGCTCGAATGGGCGATGGTAGTACTTAAGTCAGGGCACCCCTTGAAGAGGTTCATTTCGCTGGTGAGGGAAGACGTGAGCGACAACTCTGTAGTACTCGGCTACCAGGGCAACGAGTACGAGTACCCGGTGGTCGACGCCACCGTCGGCAACGCCGGCTTCGACATCTCGAAGCTGCTGAGCCAGACCGGCCTGACCACGCTGGACAACGGCTTCGGCAACACCGCCGCCTGCAAGTCCGCGATCACCTACATCGACGGCGACCAGGGCATCCTGCGCTACCGCGGCTACCCCATCGAGCAGCTGGCCGAGCACGGGACCTTCCTGGAGACCGCCTACCTGCTGATCAACGGGGAGCTGCCCAACACCGACCAGCTCTCCGGCTTCCAGCACGACATCTCGCAGCACACCCTGCTGCACGAGGACGTCAAGCGCTTCTACCAGGGCTTCCCCCGCGACGCCCACCCGATGGCCATGCTGTCCTCGGTGGTCAGTGCGCTGTCCACGTTCTACCAGGACAGCCACAACCCGTTCGACCCCGAGCAGCGCTACCTCTCCGCGGTGCGCCTGCTGGCGAAGCTGCCGACCATAGCGGCCTACGCCTTCAAGAAGTCGCAGGGCCACCCGTTCGTCTACCCGCGCAACGACCTCGGCTACGTCGAGAACTTCCTGCGGATGACCTTCGCGGTGCCCGCTGAGGAGTTCGAGCTGAACCCGGTCGTGGTGAACGCGCTGGAGAAGCTGCTGATCCTGCACGCCGACCACGAGCAGAACTGCTCCACCTCGACCGTGCGCCTGGTCGGCTCCTCGCAGGCCAACCTGTTCGCGTCCATCTCGGCCGGCATCAACGCCCTCTGGGGCCCGCTGCACGGCGGCGCCAACCAGGCCGTGCTGGAGATGCTCACCAAGATCAAGAACGACGGCGGCGACGTCGACGCCTTCATCCGCAAGGTGAAGAACCGCGAGGACGGCGTGAAGCTCATGGGCTTCGGGCACCGCGTCTACAAGAGCTTCGACCCGCGCGCGCAGATCATCAAGGGCGCCGCGCACGACGTCCTGGCGCAGCTGGGCAAGGCCGACGAGCTGCTCGACATCGCGCTCAAGCTCGAGGAGCACGCGCTCACCGACGACTACTTCATCTCGCGCAAGCTCTACCCGAACGTGGACTTCTACACCGGCCTGATCTACCGCGCCATGGGCTTCCCGACCAGCATGTTCACCGTGCTGTTCGCCCTGGGCCGGCTGCCCGGCTGGATCGCCCACTGGCAGGAGATGATCACCGACCCGACCAGCAAGATCGGCCGCCCGCGGCAGATCTACACCGGCGTCGAGATCCGCGACTTCGTCGCCATCGAGTCGCGCTGACACCGCCTCAGCCGCACTGCGCGAAGGGCCCGGCCGCTGCGGCCGGGCCCTTCGGCGTACCTGCCAATACACCTTGCAAGCCGGGGCGCACGGCGCCCGGTACGCCGGGGGAGGCCGCTCAACCCACCCCGTCGTACACGTGCGCCGTGCGTGGTCGGCCGTCCAGCGACGGCGGCCGACGGTGGAGTCCGCCGGAACTCCAGCCGGGGGCCGAGCGGCTGACCGCTCGTTCATCCGGCACACGTGTTGTAACACGTCGACGGGGTCGCAAGGTTACGACTGGCGCATGTGACTCTCCTCTCACACCGTAGCGTGCGAGCCCGCCTACGCCCCGTACCTGGCCCAAGTCCCCTCACACCGCCGCAAGAAGGCCGGAAACCCGCGCCCCGGGCGCTGTTCGGCCAATTTCGGCCATGGTAAGAATCCGCGTCCGGGCGAAGCGCGGCAAACCGGGTGGAAGCCGCCCCAAGCGGTCGCGGCCGCCGCCAACGGCCGAGCGCCGCTCGGGTGTTGGCGGCCCGAGCGGCGCCCGGCGGAGGCGCGTGGCTGAGGCGCCCGGCGGGGGCGCGGGGTTCAGTCCTGGGCGCGGAAGCCGCGCAGCCGCAGGCTGTTGCTGACGACAAAGACGGACGAGAACGCCATCGCCGCGCCCGCGATCATCGGGTTGAGCAGGCCGAGGGCGGCCAGCGGCAGCGCCGCCACGTTGTAGCCGAAGGCCCAGAACAGGTTGCCCTTGATCGTGCCCAGGGTGCGCCGGGAGAGCCGAATGGCGTCCGCCGCCGCCAGCAGGTCGCCGCGGACCAGGGTCAGGTCGGCCGCCTCCATCGCCGCGTCCGTCCCGGTGCCCATGGCCAGCCCCAGGTCGGCCCTGGCCAGGGCGGCTGCGTCGTTGACGCCGTCGCCGACCATGGCGACCGTCCGGCCCTGCGCCTGGAGCCGGCCGACGACGGCGGCCTTGTCCTCCGGCAGCACCTCGGCGACCACCCGGTCGGCGTCGATGCCGACCTCGGCCGCGACGCTCAGCGCCACCGCGCGGTTGTCCCCGGTCAGCAGCACCGGCGTCAGCCCCAGCGCCCGCAGCCGGGAGACGGCCTCGGCGCTGGTCGGCCGAACCGCGTCGGCGACCTCCAGCACGGCGCGTGCGGCGCCGTCCCAGCCGACCGCCACCGCCGTCCGCCCGGCGGCCTCCGCGGCCGTCTTGGCGGCTGCCAGCGGCGCCGGCAGGTGCTGCGCCCAGTCGGCCAGGAACTGCTCGCGCCCGGCCACCACCGCGCGGCCCTCGACGACGCCCTGGACGCCGCGTCCGGGCACGGACACGAAGTCGGTGACGCCGGGCAGCTCCCCGGCCCGGGCGGCGGCCTCGGCGACGGCCCGGGCGATCGGGTGCTCGGAGGCGTGCTCCAGTGCCCCGGCCAGCCGCAGCGCCTCGGCCTCGGTGGTGCCCGCCGCGGTGTGCACGGCCAGCAGCGTCATCACGCCGGTGGTGAGCGTCCCGGTCTTGTCGAGGACGACGGTGTCCACCGCCCGGGTGGACTCCAGCACCTCCGGGCCCCGGATCAGGATGCCGAGCTGGGCCCCGCGCCCGGTGCCGACCATCAGCGCGGTCGGCGTGGCCAGGCCCAGCGCGCACGGGCAGGCGATGATCAGTACCGCCACGGCGGCGGTGAACGCCTCGGTGGCGCTGCCGCTGACGACCAGCCAGCTCACCAGCGTGACCGCGGCGATCACCAGGACCGCCGGGACGAAGACGGCGGAGATCCGGTCGGCCAGCCGCTGCGCGGCGGCCTTGCCGTTCTGCGCGTCCTCCACCAGCCGGGCCATCCGGGCGAGCTGGGTGTCGGCGCCCACCCGGGTCGCCTCCACCACCAGCCGCCCGCCGGAGTTGACGGTGGCTCCGGTGACGTGGTCGCCCGGCCCGGTCTCGGTCGGCACCGACTCGCCGGTGAGCAGCGAGGTGTCCACGGCCGAGGTGCCCTCCACCACGGTCCCGTCGGTGGCGATCTTCTCCCCGGGCCGGACCACGAACCGGTCCCCGACCGCCAGTTCGGCGATCGGCACCCGGACCTCGCGCCCGTCCCGCAGTACCGCCGCGTCCCTGGCGCCGAGCGACAGCAGGGCGTGCAGGGCCGCCCCGGCGCGGCGCTTGGCCCGCGCCTCCAGGTAGCGGCCCAGCAGGATGAAGGCGGTGACCCCGGCGGCGGTCTCCAGGTAGAGCGTGTCGGAGGCGTCGCCGGAGGACAGGCCCAGGCTGAAGCCGTGGACCATCCCCGGCGTACCGGCCGTGCCCAGGAACAGCGCCCAGGCGGACCAGCCGAAGGCGGCCAGGGTGCCGATGGACACCAGGGTGTCCATGGTGGCCGCGCCGTGCCGCAGGTTGGTCCAGGCGGCCCGGTGGAACGGCCAACCGCCGTACGCGACGGCCGGGCCGGCCAGGGCGAAGGACAGCCACTGCCAGTTGCGGAACTGGAGCGCGGGCATCATCGCCAGCAGCACCACCGGGACCGCCAGCGCGGCCGTCACCAGCAGCCGCTGCCGCAGCCCGGCCGACTCCGGATCCGGGTCAGCGCCGGAGCCGGTGCCCGGGCCGTGCCCGTGCTCGGAGTCGGCGACGGAAGCGGAGTCGGAGGCGGAGCCGGGGGCGGCGGACGGCACCGGCCGGGGCGGCAGCTCGGCGGTGTAGCCGGTGCGCTCGACGGTGGCGATCAGCTCCTGCACGCCGACGCCGGGCGCGTGCGACACGACCGCCTTGGCGGTGGCGTAGTTCACCGTCGCCTCGACGCCCTCCATCCGGTTGAGCTTCTTCTCGATGCGGGCGGCGCAGCTGGCGCAGGTCATGCCGCCGATGGCCAGCTCGACCCGCCCGCCGGCCGGCGCAGCGGCGGCCAGCGCCTCGGACTGCCGCGTCCCGGTGCCCGGGGTGGTGGTGTTCATGATCCTGCGCCCTTCCTGCTCGTTCCGCCCGGCCCGCTGCCGCGCCGGGGTCAGGCCCGGCTGACCAGCTGGTAGCCGGCCTCGTCCACGGCGCTGCGCACCGCCTCGTCGTCCAGCGGGTGCTCGGAGGAGACGGTGACCGTCCCCGCCTTGGCGTCCGCGCTGACGCCGGTGACGCCGGGCAGCGCGCCCAGCTCCTCGCTCACCGACTTCTCGCAGTGGCCGCAGCTCATGCCGGAGACGGTGAATACGGCAGTGGACATGGTTCCTCCTGGTGTTCGTCGGCGCTGCTCGTCGTCTGCTTCCCCCGGTCCAACACCATACCCCTGGGGGGTATTCCTCGGCAGGGGGGTCAGTCGGCCGTCCCGAGCGGACGGCCGAAGCGAGAGTAACCACCGGCGGGCGTTTTGCCCCGTCTCGTCAGCTCGCGCAGCCGCGGGCGTGTCCGGCGGCGGACGCCGGGCCGGGGCCCCGGAACGCAGCAGGCCCGCCCGGTGGTGCACCGGGCGGGCTGGCGTGGAGGCGTTCGGAGCGGCTGCGGGGCGCGCCGCTACAGCGGCAGCAGCTCCGGGCGCTTGGCCTCGACGTGGTCGCCGGAGGACTCCCCGCGCAGTCGGCGGCCGACCCAGGGCAGCAGGTACTCGCGGGCCCAGTGCAGGTTCTCCCGGCGCAGCTCGGCCGGGGTGTGTGCGAGCTGCGGCGGCCAGGGGGCGTCCGGGTCGGCGACGTCCAGCCCGAGCGCCCGCCCGGCGTGCAGCGCGACCCGCTGGTGCCCCTCGGGGGAGAGGTGCAGCCGGTCCTCGCTCCAGGCCCGACGGTCGCGCATGGCCCGCAGCGCCCAGATGTCCACCACGGCCAGGCCGTTGCGGTCGGCGATGGCCCGCAGGTGGGCGTTGTAGGTGGCGATCTTGCCGCGCAGGTGGCGCAGCACCGGGGTGTCCCGGGTGTCGAAGCCGGTGCAGATCAGCACCGTGCCGGCGGACGCGCGCAGCTGGGCCGCCGCCGCCTCGAAGCGCTCGGCGACCTCGTCCGGGTCGCTGCCGGGGCGCAGGATGTCGTTGCCCCCGGCGCAGAAGCTGACCAGGTCGGGCTGCATCCGCTCGATCTGCGGGACCTGCTCGGCGACGACCTGGTCGAGCAGGCGGCCGCGCACGGCGAGGTTGGCGTAGCGGAAGTCGTAGCGCCCGTCGTCGGTGCGCGGGCGGCGCTCGGCCAGCAGGCGGGCCAGGCGGTCGGCCCATCCGGTGAAGCCGCCGTCGGGGTCGGGGTCGTTGAGGCCCTCGGTGAAGCTGTCCCCGAGGGCGACGTAAGAGGTGAGGTCGGCGGTGTGGGTCGGCAGCTCGGACATGGGAAGATACTTCACTGCATGAAGTGACCTACGCCACCGTAGGTAGACCTTGACGGACGTGATTTCCCCCACGCGCCGTTCGGGAATACGGCCCGGCGACCGCCTGCGTCCCGAGGTCAGCGGCCCGGTGGCGGCAGGCGGCGCGGCGGGCCGCCCCAGCCGGGCGGCGTGGGCGGCCGGGCGGGGTCGTACGGCGGCTGCGGGCCGGTCGGGTGCCCGGCCCGGCGCGCGCTGCGGACCAGCCACAGCAGCCACAGCAGCCCGACCCAGGCCACCAGCGCCAGCGCGGTGGTGGAGAGCACGGTGAACAGCCACACCTGGTTCTCGGTCGGGTGCGGCAGGAAGCCCAGGTCCAGCGCCGGTCGGTTCCGGCCGGGCTCGGTGACCCGGGAGACGATCCAGGCGGCGATCCCGTGCGAGCTGTCCCACAGCGCGTGCAGCGCGGAGACCCCGAGGTAGGTGAGCAGCACCGTTGGGGTGAGCACGAAGCGGTTGTTCCGGCGCTCGCGGAACAGCACTCCGCCCAGGATGGCCGTCCACAGCCCGTGCCCGACCGGTGCCAGCACCCCGCGCAGGATCTCGGTGGAGACCAGGTCCCGCAGCGACAGCCCCTGCTCGGTGAGGACGGCGTTGAAGGCGTAGCCGGCCGTCTCGAACGCGGCGAAGCCGAAGCCCACGGTGGCGCCCAGCACCAGGCCGTGCCGCAGCCCGGAGGCCGGGATCCGCCGGGTGAGCATGACCAGCGCCCACGCCTTCACCGCCTCCTCGATCAGCCCCACCCCGGCGTACACCCACACGGAGTCGGAGAGCAGGTAGTACTCCAGCAGCGACGCGCCGAGCACCCCCATCAGCCCCCCGGCGGCGAAGCAGGCGGTGATCCGGTCGGTGCCGATGTCCGCGCCGTACCGCTCGTGGGCCCAGACGACGAAGCTGGCCGGCACCAGGAAGCTGCCCAGCAGCACGATCGTCGGCACCAGGTTGCTGTTCCCGGTCCGGTAGGTGACCACCACGGTGGCCAGCCACAGGGCCAGGCCGCCGAAGAACCAGGTCGCCCAGTACCGGGCGCGGGCCGGCGGCGCCGGGGGCGTGGCTGGGCTGGACATGTGCTGCTGGGCCTTCTTCCGCTCGCGGCCCCGCAGGGCAGGGGGCGGCAGCACTATGGCACGGCATTCGGAGGGTTGGACGGCTTATGCGCGGAATGCCGTGATGTGTCGTGTATGTCGTTCTTCGGATAGATTTTCTGCTGTGCAGCAGCCCTCCGAGGACCACGACAGCGGATCCGCCGCGCTCGCCCCCTCCTCGTCGCTGCGGCTGCGCGACGACGCGGCCCTGCTACAGGCCCCGTTCCGGCTGCGGGTGCTCACCCCGCTCACCGCGATGCTGCTGGTCGTCTTCTTCGACCTGGTCTCCGGTCCGGACACCTACCTGGCCTCGCTGATGTCGGTGGTGCCGCCGCTGGCCGCGCTCACCCTGTACCCGCTGGAGGTCGTGCTCACCAGCGCCCTGGGCCTGATCGGGCTGGTCGGGCTGAGCCGGTACGACGGCCTGGACGACTCGCACGACCACCGGCTGTTCCTGGGCACGCTGATCGCCTACGCGGCGCTGACCGTGGCCGGGGCCGTCATCTCCCAGCTGCGGGTGGAGCGCAGCCGGCACCTGGTCGCCGTCAGCACCGTCGCCGAGGCGGCCCAGTTGGCGCTGCTGCGCCCGCCCGGCCCGCACGTCGGCGGCATCCTGCTGGCCGCCCGCTACGTCTCCGCCGCCGACTCGGCGCAGATCGGCGGCGACCTCTACGCCGTCCTGGACACCCCGTACGGCGTACGGGCCGTCATCGGGGACGTCCGGGGCAAGGGACTGGGCGCGGTCCAGGCCGCGTCGGTGGTGCTGGGGGCGTTCCGCGAGGCCGCGTACGACGAGCCGGAGCTGGTCGGGGTGGCCCGGCGGCTGGAGAGCAGCGTGGTCCGCCACGTGCCCTCCGGGGAGTTCACCACCGCGCTGCTGGTCGGGCTCAGCTGCCCGGAGACGGTGGAGCTGGTCCACCTGGGCCATGTCGCGCCGCTGCGGATCTCCCCGGACGGCTCGGTGGCCGTGCTCTACCCGCCCGATCCGTGGGTGCCGCTCGGGCTGGGCGCTATGGCCGTGGGCTCGCCGCGCCCGTGGACGGTGCCGTTCGGCCCCGGCGACGTGCTGCTGCTGTGCACCGACGGGGTGGTGGAGGCGCGCAGCCACGAGGACGGCCGGTTCTACCCGCTGGAGGAGCGGGCGCCCGCGCTGACCGCCGGCAGCAGCGCGGATCTGGAGGCGGCCGTCGCCCGGGTCTACGCGGACCTGCTCCGGCACACCGGCGGCGAACTGCGCGACGACGCCGTCCTGCTGCTGCTGGCCCGCGACGGCGAGCCGGCGGCGCTGGAGCCGGGTGCGGACTGAGCCCCCCGCGCCGCCTCGCTGAGGTCCGCCCTGTCCTGCCCCCGCTCCGCGCGTCACCCGAACGGGTGCGGCGGCATGCGCGCCGCCCGAGCCCCGACCAGGCTGGGGCCACCGGCCATACCTGGGCCACCGACAAGGGAGCGGCCATGTTCCAGATCATCTGGATCGTCATCGTCGGCGCGATTCTCGGCTTCCTGGCGAAGCTGCTGCTGCCGGGCAGGCAGGCCATCCCGATCTGGCTGACCGTGCTCTGCGGCATGGTCGGCGCGCTGCTCGGCAACTACATCAGCTCGGTCATCGGCGTCCGCCACACCAGCGGCATCGACTGGATCCGGCACCTGCTGCAGGTCGTCGGCGCGCTGGTGGTGGTGGCCGCGGGCTCCGCGCTCTACCCGCAGGCCAGGTCCAGGAACTGATGCCCGGTCGGCTCTCCCCTATGCTGGCGCGATGCCAGTCGAGGGACGAATACCAGCCGCGCACGCCACCGCAGGGCGAAATCCGGCCACGGCCGGGCGGGTCGGCGGCGGCGCCGCCGGAGGCCCGCGCGGCCCGGTGGCCGAGGGCGGCGCGGGCGCCGGGCTGCGCGCCGCCTGGCTGCTCGGGACGCTGCTGCTGACCCTCGGCGCGCTGGTCGGCGCGGCGCTGCTGGCCCCCGCCGACGGCGCCGCGCCCGGCCCGGCCCTGGGCGGGCTGCTGTTCCTCGGCTCCTCCGTGCACGTCGCCACGACCGCGTGGTTCTACACCGTGCCCGAGGTGCGGCGGCACGTCGCCGCCCACCGCGGACGCTATGTCACCGCACCGCTGGCGCTGGTCCTCGGCACCGCCCTGCTCGCCGCCGCCGTCCCGGCCGGGCCCTTCGATCTGCTGCTGCTGGCCTACTTCGGCTGGCAGTTCTTCCACTTCCAGAAGCAGAATCTGGGCCTGGCGGCGCTGGCCCGCTCCGCGTACGGCGGCGCGCCGCTGGCCGGCGGCGAGCGCCGGGCCATCACCGCCGCCGGACT
Organism: Streptacidiphilus sp. PB12-B1b; assembly: GCF_014084125.1. Taxonomy (NCBI): domain Bacteria; kingdom Bacillati; phylum Actinomycetota; class Actinomycetes; order Kitasatosporales; family Streptomycetaceae; genus Streptacidiphilus; species Streptacidiphilus sp. PB12-B1b. The sequence goes on from NZ_CP048405.1 coordinate 1,455,770, forward strand.
GGCCGGTATCGCCGGGCTGCTCAGCCACCCGGCGCTGCTGCAACTCGGCGACGTCCCCCGGGTGGGCCCGCTGTTCCCGGTCGCGGCCGGGGCGTACGCGCTGGCCCTCGGCTACGGGGTGGTGCAGCTGATGCGGCGCGCCCCCGAGGACCGCCGGGGCTGCGCCGGGGCGGTCTACCTGACCTCGCTGCTGTTCTTCCTGCCGGTCTTCCTGTTCCGCTCGCCGTACGCCGCCGTGGCCGGGATGACCGTCGCCCACGGCTACCAGTACCTGCTGGTCGTCGGCCTGGTCGCCGGGGGCGGCGGCGCGCCCCGGGCGCAGCGGCTGGTCTCGCTGGCGGTACTGCTCAACCTCGGGCTGGTCCTCGGCCTGGGCCTGAACCTGGCCTCGCACCTGCACACCGGCGGACGCCTCGACCGCGCCGTCTACGGCGCCTACCTGGGCGCGGTGATGGGGCACTTCGTGGTCGACGCCGGACTCTGGAAGCTGCGCGACGATTTCCCCCGCACCTTCCTCGGCCGCAGGCTCCCCTACCTCCTCGGCCGCTGACCCCCGGCCCGGCCGTTGGCCGCCGGGCCCGCCCGGCCGTGGGCCCGCTGCCCGCCGGGCCGCCAGCCGCCAGCGGACCGTCAGCCACGGCCGGACCTCCGGCTGCCGCCGGGGGCCGCCCGGGCGTCGGCTGCCGCCGGGGGCCGCCCGGGCCGGGGGCTGCTGCCGGTGCCTGTCGGGCAGTCAGCTGCCACCGGGGGCCGTCGGGCAGCCAGCTGCCACCGGTGCCCGCCGGGCGTCGGCTGCCGCCGGGGGCCGCCCGGGCCGGGGGCTGCTGCCGGTGCCTGTCGGGCAGTCAGCTGCTGTCGGAGTCCGCCCGGCCGTGGGCCGCTGCCCGCCGGGCAGCCAGCTGCCACCGGGGCCCCGCCCCGGGTCGTCAGCCGCCGCCGCAGCCCCCGGCTGCGCCTGCGGACGGGCCCAGGTACCAGATCAGCACCACCGCCGCGACGGCCAGCCCCAGCAGCAGCGGCAGCGTGACCAGCAGCGCCCGCCGTCGGCTGCCCGGCCGGTCCGCCGCCTGTCCGGCCTCCGCCGCTGGCGGCTGCGCCCCCGCTGCCCGATACGCCTCCGCTCCCGGCTCTGCCTCGGCTGCCGGTACTGCTGGCTGTGCCACCGCGTCCGCCATCATGCCTCCCCCTGGATCGCTCGTGCGCGTGCCTGCTTCGCTGCTGGGACGCGGGAGCGGGGCGGCGGGTTCCGCCGACGGGACGTCAGTAGCGGCTGCCGGTGGGGGCGGGCAGCGCGTCCAGGCGGGCCAGGTCCTCGGCGGTCAGCTCCACCTCGGCCGCGCCCGCGTTGTCCTCCAGGTAGGCGGGGTCTTGGTGCCCGGGATCGGCACCACGTAGCGGCCCTGCGCCAGCACCCAGGCCAGCGCCACCTGGGCCGGGGTCGCCCGGTGCTGCTCGGCGATCCCGCGCACGGCCTGCACCAGCGACTGGTTGGCGGCCATGGCCTCGGCCTGGAAGCGCGGCATGGTCCGCCGCCAGTCGTCCTCCGGGAGGTCCTCGACGGAGGCGAAGCGGCCGGTGAGGAAGCCTCGTCCGAGCGGCGAGAACGGCAGGAAGGCGATGCCCTCGCGCTCGCAGTAGGGCAGCACCTCCGCCAGCGGGTCGCGGGTCCACAGCGACAGCTCCGACTGCACGGAGGCCACCGGGTGCACCGTCCGGGCCCGGCGGATCTCCTCCACGGTCACTTCGGACAGCCCGATCTGCAGCGCCTTCCCGGCCGCCACCGCCTCCGCCAGCGCGCCCCAGGTCTCCTCGACCGGGACGTCCGGGTCCACCCGGTGCAGCTGGTAGAGGTCCACATGGTCGGTGCCCAGGCGGCGTAGGCTCTCGTCGATGGACCGGCGGACGTGCTCCGGCCGCCCGTTGCGGACCAGCGGGGCGGTCGCCGAGTCCGCCGCGGGGTTCCGGGTCAGCCCCACCTTGGTGGCCAGGACCACCCGCTCCCGCCAGCCGTCCGCCAGCGCCCGGCCGACCAGAGCCTCGTTGGTGTAGGGGCCGTAGGCGTCGGCCGTGTCGATCAGGGTCACCCCGAGGTCGACGGCCCGCCGGATCACCCGGACGGAGGTGTCGTCGTCGTGCCCGGTCGGGTCGTACGCATGGGACATCCCCATGCAGCCCAGCCCGACGACGCCGACCTCAGGACCCTTGCTGCCCAGCGTGGTGGTTCGCATCTGTGTCGCTCTCCTTCGCGGACGTCCCGTACCCGCCCAGCCTGCCCCTTGGAGCGCACTCCAGGTCAAGCCCACGCCGACGGGGGCGTGCCGGGCGGATCGGGGCGGCCGCTGGGCGAAGCGGCCGCTACGCGAAGGGGAAGGCCACGTCGCAGGCGTCCTGGTCGGGCGCGGTGGCCTCCCAGTCGGTGAAGTACACCTCCCTGGGCTCGCCGGAGACCCGGTGGCCCCGGCCGGTCACCCAGGCGGAGACCGCCTCGTACGCCGACAGGATCTGTGGGAACTCCACCTGGCCCTTGGTCAGCCGGGTGTACGCCTCCCGGTGCCCGGGCTCCTCCCGGACCGCCACGCCGCCCAGGTCCGTGCCGGGCGCGGGCGCCACCGGCACGCACACCTCCACCGGGCCGTCGCCGTCCTCGTCCACCTCGCCGTGGTAGACGACGAACACGTTCCCGCTGGGGCCGCCGAGCTTCTCGGCGGCGCGCGTCAGCCGGCCGGTGGCGCCGCCGATGAACCCCGGCAGCTCCTCCGGCGACAGGTGTCGCTGCTCCGTCAGTACCCGCTGCGCGGGCACCTCCCGCTCCTTGATGTCGAACATCTCCGTGCTCCCTGCTCCGCCTGACAATCGGATCCGGAGGTGCGCCGCGAGCCCGCGCCGGGCCGCGACCCGCCGCTCCACGCCGTCCCAGTACGCCTCGACCAGCTGCGCCGCCTGCGGGCCGGGCGCCGCCAGCACCTCGGCGACCTCGGCCAGCGGCATGTCGAGCCGCCGCAGCTGGACGATCAGCCGGGCGGTCGCCAGCTGCTCCTCCCGGTAGCGGCGGTATCCGCTGACCGGGTCGACGTCCGCCGGGACCAGCAGTCCCAGCCCGTCGTACAGGCGCAGGGCCTTGGGCGAGAGCCGGGACCGGCGGCCGAAGACGCCGATGCCCAGCAGTGCGCCCTGCGGTGGACGGCTGCCGTCGCCGGGATCGGGGCTCATGGCGCTCCTCCTTGGTACGGGGACCACGGTTCCCTCTGCCCCAGGGGCAGGGTCAACCGTACAGGTCAAGGCTCTTGCGGGCCTTCGGGAACAGGGCGTCGACCAGCTCGTCGTACCAGCTCGCGGCGAAGGTCAGGTCGTACGCGGTGAACGGGATCCCGGCGGCGGCGGACACCTCGGCGGCGCTGAGCCGGTCGAAGCGCACATGGCTCATGTGGACGCTGCGGCGCCCCTCGGCGTCCAGCAGCAGCAGCGTCGCCTTGGTCTGCCCGTACTCGGGCAGCGCCCGATGGCCGACCCAGACCACCTCGGCGACCGGGCTCACCTGCGCCCAGTCCGCCTGCGGGGCCTCGCCCGGTCGCCCCATCGGCAGCGGCACGGGGACGCCGGTGTTGTTGAGGGTGAGGTTCCGCCCGTCCCAGCGCAGCACGGTCATGCCCGGCCGGGAGCGGTCCACCCGGTGCCGGCGCTTGCGGCCGTACGTCGTGCAGGGCGTGGGCGAGGGCTCGCCGGCCGGCTGCCGCAGCTCCGGCTCGGGCAGCCCGGTGACCATCGGGCCGCCGGCCGCGAGCGACCTGCGGCTGATCCTGCGCAGCACCTCCGCTGTCGCGGCGGCCCGCCGCAGCTGTCCCGGCCACAGCCGCCACACCTGGCGTTCGAGCAGCAGCACCAGCAGGGCGGCGCAGGTCAGGGCGGCTCCGGTGTCGGCGGCGGCGTGGGCGCTGCCCAGGGCGTGCCGCCCGTCGAACCGGCGGTCGACGGCCAGGCAGAGCGTGGCGGCGGCCAGTAGCACGGCGCCGATCCGCCAGAACACGCGCCGGTGGCGTTCGCGGAAGCGCAGCGGGTCGGGCAGCCCGGCCTCGGGCGCGCGCCAGACCGGCAGCGAGAGCGCGGCCACCAGCAGGGTCAGGCCCAGGTCGTGGCAGACCTTCAGGCGGCTGCCCGGGACGGCGATGAGCAGCACGCCGGGGAGGGCGACCAGCAGCTGCGGCAGCACGCGGCCCAGCCGGGCGTACCGGCGCCGTCGGCGGTCGGCCGCCGCCAGCAGGGTGGAAATGCCGGACACCGTGACTCCGTTTCAGCTCAGCAGAAGTAGCAGCGAACCTGAATAGTTGATGATGTCAAGTTGTCGGAGTATGCTCCGATCCATGAGCAGCACCACGCCTGCACCCCAGGCCCCCACCAAGGCGGACCTCATCGAGGAGTTCGCCGCGCTGGGCGCAGCCTACTTCCAGGACTTCGCCGCGGTCGCAGCCCGGCACGGCCTGACGTCGGTCCAGGCCAAGGCGCTCGCGGTGCTGGTGCGCACGCCGGTGCCGATGCGCGGCCTGGCCGACGCGCTGGTCTGCGACGCCTCCAACGTCACCGGCCTGGTCGACCGGCTGGAGGTGCGCGGCCTGGTCCGGCGCGAGGTCAGCGCCGTCGACCGGCGCATCAAGATCGTCGTGGCGACCGAAGCCGGGGCGGACGCGATCCGCGCCGTCCGCGACGACATGCAGACCACGCACGAGGCCCTGGACCTGCTCGACGACCAGGAGCGGACCGTCCTGTACGACCTGCTGACCCGGCTGCGCCCGGTCCTGGAGCAGTCCGGCTGACCCTGCGGACCGTCCCGGCCCGCCTGCGCGGCCCGTGCGGACGGGCGGCCCCGGCAGCCCCGGCGGCCCGGGGGATCAGCCCCGGACCGCCTCCACCGCGCGCAGGATCCGCTGCTCGGAGACCGGGTACGGGGTGCCCAGCGGCTGCGCCCACAGGCTCACCCGCAGCTCCTCCAGCATCCAGCGGATCTGCACCACGTCCTCGTCCTCGCGCCGGTCCGGCTCCAGCCCCGCCAGCAGCTCGTCGTAGGCGTCCCGCATCCTGAGCATCACGCTGGTGCGGTCCCGGTCCCGGTGCGGGTCCTCGGGCAGCTTCACCAGCCGGCGCTCCACCGCCTTCAGGTAGCGCAGCAGGTCCGGCAGCCGCCGGTGCCCGGTGTCGGCGACGAAGCCCGGGTGGATCAACTCGGCCAGCTGTGCCCGGATGTCGGTCAGCCCGGTGAGCAGCAGCAGGCTGTTGCCGATGGTCTTCAGCCGCTCGGCGATCCGGTGGTTCACCGCGAGGATATTGGCCACCTTCACCACCGCGTCGGCGGTGGCGTCGTACAGTTCCGCCCGGACGTCGTCGCGCAGCCGGGTGTACGACTCCTCGTCCCAGACCGGGCCGCCCGCGTCCGCGATCAGCTTGTCGGCGGCGGCGGTCAGGCAGTCCGCGAACAGCGCCTCGGTGGAGCCGTGCGGATTGGCCGCCAGCGCCAGCTTGGCGCCGTTGCCCAGGCGCGACTGGATCGAGTTGACCGGCGAGGCCGTGCCCAGCAGCAGCAGCCTGCGGGTGCCGCCGAGCATGGCCCGCTGCTGCGCCCGGGGCGTGTCCAGCAGCCGCACCGACACCGAGTCGCCGTCGTCCACCAGCGCCGGATAGCCCTTGACGGTCTGCGCGCCGCGCTTCTGCACGAAGGAGTGCGGCAGTTCGCCGATGGTCCACTCCTTCATCCCGCGCTTCTCCAGGCCGCCGGCGGCCTCGGCGATCGCGGCCTGGGTGCGGGTCCGCAGGTCGATCTTGAGGGCGTCCAGATCCTTGGACTCGCCGAGCTTGCGGCCCTTGTCGTCGACCACCCGGAAGGTGATCCGCAGGTGGTCCGGGACGGCCTCGTAGTTCCAGCTGTCGCGCGGCACCGGGATGCCCCGGAGCCGGTGCAGCTGCCACTCCAGCAGCTCCACCAGCGGCTTGTCGTCCGGCGAGGTCGCCGCCAGGCCGCGCATCACGTGCTTGGCGAAGTCCGGCGCGGGGACGAAGTTGCGGCGCAGCTGCTTGGGCAGCGAGCGGATCAGCGCGGTCACCAGGTCCTCGCGCAGGCCCGGGATCTGCCAATCGAAACCGGCCGGGCGGACCTGGTTCAGCAGCGTCAGCGGGATGTGCACGGTGACGCCGTCCGCCTCCGCGCCCGGCTCGAACTGGTAGGTGAGCGGAAGGGTGATCTCGCCCTGCTGCCAGACCGAGGGGTAGTCCCGCTCGGTGACGGCGGTGGCGTTGTCGTTGACCAACAGGTCGGGGGTGAAGGTCAGCAGGTCCGGACGGGTCCGGTGGGCCTTCTTCCACCAGCTGTCGAAGTGCGCCCCGGAGACGACCTCCGCGCCGATCCGCTGGTCGTAGAAGTCGAACAGCGTCTCCTCGTCCACCAGGATGTCCCGGCGCCGCGCCCGGTTCTCCAACTCCTCGACCTCGTCCAGGAGTTTGCGGTTGTCGTGGAAGAAGCGGTGGTGCGTCCGCCATTCGCCCTCGACCAGGGCCCGGCGGATGAACAGCTCCCGGGACAGCTCGGGGTCGATCTTCCCGTAGCCGACCTTGCGCTGCGCGACCAGCGTCACCCCGTACAGCGTGACCTTCTCGAAGGCGACGACCTGGCCGCGGTCCTTCTCCCAGTGCGGCTCGCTGTAGCTGCGCCGCAGCAGGTGCTGCGCCTGCTCCTCGATCCACTCCGGCTCGACCTTGGCGGCGATCCGGGCCCACAGCCGCGAGGTCTCCACCAGCTCGGCGGCGATCACCCAGCGCGGGGTCTTCTTGAACAGCGCCGAGCCGGGGAAGACCGCGAACTTGGCGCCGCGCGCGCCGAAGTACTCCTGCTTCTCGGCGTCCTTGAGGCCGATGTGCGACAACAGCCCGGCCAGCAGCGAGCGGTGGACGGCGTCACCGTCGACCTCGTCCCCGGGGTGCCCGGCTTCGATGTCCAACGACCGCGCCACCTGGCGCAGTTGGGCGTCGATGTCCTGCCACTCCCGTATCCGCAGGTAGTTCAGGAACTCCGACTTGCACATCCGCCGGAACTGGCTGGAGGACAGCTCTTTCTGACGGTCCTTCAAGTACCGCCAGAGATTGAGGTAGGTGAGGAAGTCCGAGGTGGGGTCGGTGAAGCGGGCGTGCAGCTGGTCGGCGTGGGCCCGCTTCTCGACCGGCCGCTCGCGCGGGTCCTGGATGGACAGTGCGGCGGCGATCACCATGACCTCGCGGACCACGCCGTGGCGCTCGGCCTCCAGCACCATCCGCGCCAGGCGCGGATCCACCGGCAGGGCGGACAGCTTGCGGCCGACCGGGGTCAGCCGGTTGGTGCGCTCGGAGGTGTCCAGCGCGCCCAGCTCCTGCAGCAGGTCCACGCCGTCCTTGATGTTCCGCCGGTCCGGCGGCTCCAGGAACGGGAAGGCCCCGATGTCGCCCAGCCCGGCGGCCGTCATCTGCAGGATGACCGACGCCAGGTTGGTGCGCAGGATCTCCGGGTCGGTGAACTCGGGGCGGGACTCGAAGTCCTCCTCCGAGTACAGCCGGATGCAGATGCCGTCCGAGGTACGCCCGCAGCGGCCCTTGCGCTGGTTGGCGCTGGCCTGCGAGACCGCCTCGATCGGCAGCCGCTGCACCTTGGTGCGGTGGCTGTAGCGGGAGATCCGGGCGGTGCCCGGGTCGATCACGTAGCGGATGCCGGGGACGGTCAGCGAGGTCTCGGCGACGTTGGTGGCCAGCACGATCCGGCGTCCGTTGTGCTGCTGGAACACCCGGTGCTGCTCGGCCGAGGACAGCCGGGCGTACAGCGGGACGACCTCGGTGGAGCGCAGGTTCTGCTTCTCCAGGGCGTCGGCGGTGTCGCGGATCTCGCGCTCACCGGAGAGGAACACCAGGATGTCGCCCTGGCCCTCGGCGCCCAGCTCGTCCACTGCGTCGCAGATCGCCTGCACCTGGTCGCGGTCGCGGTCGATCTCGTCCGGGCCGCCCTCGTCGTCCTCGGCGGAATCGTCCACGATCGGGCGGTAGCGGACCTCCACCGGGAAGGTCCGCCCGGACACCTCGATGATCGGCGCCTCCTCGCCGGAGCGGGGATCGGCGAAGTGGCGGGCGAATCGCTCCGGGTCGATCGTGGCCGAGGTGATGACCAGCTTGAGATCCGGCCGCTTGGGCAGCAGCTGCTTCAGATAGCCCAGGATGAAGTCGATGTTCAGGCTGCGCTCGTGCGCCTCGTCGATGATCAGGGTGTCGTACTGGCGCAGCAGCCGGTCGTTCTGGATCTCCGCCAGCAGGATGCCGTCGGTCATCACCTTGACGGCCGTCTCCGGGCCGACCTGGTCGGTGAAGCGGACCTTCCAACCGACGGTCGAGCCCAGCTCCGTGCCCAGCTCCTCGGCGACCCGCTCGGCCACGGTGCGGGCGGCGATCCGGCGCGGCTGGGTGTGGCCGATCAGGCCGCGCACCCCCCGGCCCAGCTCCAGGCAGATCTTGGGGATCTGGGTGGTCTTCCCCGAGCCGGTCTCACCCGCGATGATCACCACCTGGTGGTCCCGGATGGCCGCCAGGATGTCCTCCCGGCGGGCGCTCACCGGCAGCGACTCCGGGTAGACCGGGGTCGGCACCGACGCCCGGCGGTTGGCCACCCGCAGCTCGGCGGCCTCGATCTCGGCGGTGATCGCGCTCTGCTGGCGCTCGCGCTTCTCCGGCTCGCGGACCTTGCGCAGACCCTCCAGACGGCGGCCCAGCCGCTCCTCGTCGCGCAGGGTGAGGCCGCTCAGCCGCGCGGCCAGGCTGCCGAGCGGCGCGGGCGCGTCCCCGGCGCTGCCCGCGTCCCGTGGCTCGCCGGTCTCCTCGGCGTCCCGGGTCTCGGCGTCCCGGACGTCCCGGGGCGGACGGCGGTCCGTGCCGGGCCTGCGCCCGCGCGCCCGGGCGCGGCCGGACGGGGCGCGGTCGGGCGTGGCGGGGTCGGGCGTGGCGGGGTCCGGTGCGTTCCTGTCGGGCACGCTGCCGTCGGGCGCGCCGCTGTCAGGAGTGCCGCTGTCGGGCGCGCCGTCGGGAGTGCCGCCGTCGGGCACGCCGGAGCGCGCGTCGCCGCGCGGCCCGCGTGGGCGGCGGTTGCGACTGCGGCTGTTGCGGGGGGTCCTCGCGGTGTCGTCCGTGCTGGGGGTGGTGCTGGACGACTCGGCGGCGGACTGGACTGCGTCGGTGGTGCTCTGCGGGGTACCCATTGCGCCCCCAAGCCTACGCAAGCGGCCCCCTCACCTGTCGACCCGATATCGGTGCAGCCCGCCGAGGTCGCCCTCGCGGCCGAAACCCGCCCGCAGCAGCACCTGCTGGGAGGCGGTGTTCTCCGGGTAGGTGCCGGCCGTGACCGCGCGTACGGCGGGGTGGGTGAAGGCGAACGCGGTGAGCGCTCGCAGCGTCTCGGTGGCGTAGCCGAGGCCCCTGGCCTGCGCCACCAGCTCGTAGCCGACCTCGACCGAGCCTTCGGCGTCCGGCGGCCCGTGGAAGCCGGAGCCGCCCACGGCCAGGCCGTCGGCGTCGCGGACGATCACGAACAGGCCCCAGGGCGGCCGGTGCCAGCCGACCTCGTCGGCGCGCTCCACGATCCCGGCCAGATCCCGCGTGCCGGTGCCCGGCGCGCCGCCGAGCCAGGTCCACCCGCCGTCGCCGCCGCGGGCGAGCAGCCGGGCGGCCCCGGCGGAGGCAGGCTGCAGCCGCAGCCGCTCGGTGGGGATGACGCTGCACGGGATCACAGAGCGAGTATCCCGCGCCCGGCCCCCAGCCCGTCCCCGCACACGGCCGACCGCCCGGCGTGGGTCAGTCCTCTTCCGGGTCGTCCTCGTCGGAGCCGTCCTTGGCGTCGAGGTAGGTCTCGGCCACGTGCGTGTCCAGCGGGAAGCGGACCGGTGTGTCGCCGAAGACCAGTCGCCGGGCCTCCTCCCCGGCTGCGGCCACCGCCTCCCGGACGGCGTCCGCCAGCTGCGCCGGGGTGTGCACCACCACCTCGTCGTGCTGGAAGAACACCAGCCGGGGCCGGTCCCCGGGGAGGCTGGTCGGGATCTGCGCCAGCCGCCGCCGCAGCGCCGCGATCAACGCCAGCGCCCAGTCGGCGGCGCTGGCCTGGATGACGAAGTTCCGGGTGAAGCGCCCCCGCGAGCGGGTGTCCCGGGCGGCGTCCTCGGCCGAGCCGTCCGACGCGCCCTCGGTCAGGTCCAGCCATCCGGCCGACGGCGGCGGGCACACCCGGCCGAGCCGGGAGCGGACCACCCCGCCGGCCTCGCCGGTCCGCGCCGCCGCCTCCACCAGGCCCATGGCCTGCGGAAACCTGCGCCGCAGCACCGCCACCAGCTGGCCGGTCTCGCCGCTGGTCTGCCCGTACATCGCGCCCAGCAGCCCCAGCTTGGCGCGGGCCCGGTCGCCGCCGAAGGCGTCGGCGGCCAGCCCCGCGTACAGATCGCCCTGCGCGCCCGCCCGGATCATGCCGGGATCGCCGGACATCGCCGCCAGCACCCGGGGCTCCAGCTGCCCGGCGTCCGCGACCACCAGCAGCCAGCCCGGATCGGCCACGGCCGCCCCGCGCATGATCCGGGGGATCTGCAGCGCCCCGCCGCCCCGGCTCGCCCAGCGCCCCGACACCACCCCGCCGACGACGTACTCCGGACGGAAGCGGCCGTCCCGTACCCAGGCGTCCCGCCAGGCCCAGCCGTGCGCCGCGTGGATGCGCGACAGCTCCTTGTAGCGCAGCAGCAGCGGCGCGGCCGGGTGGTCCACCGCGCGCAGCACCCAGTTGCGGGTGGACGTCAGGCTGACGCCCTGCTCGGCGAAGGCGCGCAGCACCTGCGAGGGCGAGTCCGGATTGAGCGGACGGCCGCCCAGGGCCTGCTGCAGCTCCACGATCAGGGCCGCCAGCTTGGCGGGCTGTGCGCCGCCGTGCGGGCGCGGGCCCAGCAGCTCGGTCAGCAGCGCGTCATGGGCCTGCGCGCTCCACGGCAGGCCGTCGAAGCCCAGCTCGGCCGCGGCCAGGCCGCCCGCCGACTCGGCCGCGCACAGCAGCCTGGTCCGCGCCGGGTCGCTCCCGGCGGCGATCCGGCGCTGCTGCTCGGCGTGGACGGCGACCAGCGCGTCGAGGGCGTCCACGCCGGGCGGCAGCCGGCTGCGGTCGGGGGCGAAGAGGGAGTCCTGGTCGCCGCCGCCGTGGCCCTCGGGCAGGTCCTCGGGCACCTGCCCGCCGTGCAGCCGGGCCCAGGCCGCGCCCAGCGAGCGCGGCTGGCCGTAGCGGTCCTCCTGGCCGAGCAGCAGCGGCTCGACCAGCTTGACGTCATGGCAGCGGCCCAGGCGGCGGTCGCCCAGGGCGGGCAACAGCCGGCCGTAGACCTCGTCCGTCGCCGCCCACACCCAGCGGGGGGCTGCCGCCGCCTCCCACTGCGCCAGCGCCGAGGCCAGGTCGCGGACCCGCACCGGCCCGTCCAGCGGCGCGCCGCCCTCGGCCAGCGGCTGCAGCCGACCGCCGGGGCCGTCCTGGTCCGCCGCCACCGCCACCCGGGGTGCTGCCTGGCCTGCCACCTGGCGGCTCACCATCCCTGTCGTCCCTGCCTGCGTTCCGTACCGGCGCTGGTCGGGCGAGGTGCCCGGGCCTGCTGCGGAACGTACCACCGGGCACTGACAGCGGGCCGCCGCCGGTCGTCGGCGGGTCGGGACGGCGCCACGGCGGGACGTCAGGGCGTCACGGCGTCAGGGGGTCGCTGGGTCAGGAGGTGAGCCGGACCGGCATCAGCAGCGAGAAGCTGTCGGCCCCGGGCTCGGGCAGGCGGATCGCCAGCGGGGTGACCGGGCCGCCGACCTCCAGCAGCAGCTGCTCCCGGCCGTCCAGCCGGAGGGCGTCCAGCAGGAACTGCCGGTTCACCGCCACGCGGAGCGTCCCGTCGCCGGACGGGCCGCCCGGCGCTGCGTCCGGCTCCTCGGCGGGGGCCGCGTCCGGGGCCTCGACGGTGATCGTGTCGTCCGCCGCCAGGGCCAGGACCGAGATCTCGAACTCGGCGCCGTCCTGCTCGCGGCGCTGGATGCGGGTCGGGCCCTCGGCCAGGGCCCGGCGCAGCGCGGCCACGTCCACCGGGACCAGTCGGCCGGCCGGGAGCCGGGACAGCCGCCGGTAGTCGGGGAAGTCGGCATCCAGCCGCACCCCGGCCGCCTGGCTCCCGCCGACTTCCAGCGCGACCCGGTCGCCCTCCAGGCTGAGCACCGCCTCGCCCTCGGCGCTGCCGCCGAGCAGCGCCCGCATGGCGTCCACCAGCGCCGCCGGGACGACGGCCCGTGCCGACGGGCCGTCGAATCCGGCGGATGCGCCGGACAGGGCCATCCGGTAGCGGTCCGTCGCCGCCAGCCGGAGCGATCCGGTCCCGGCTCCGGCCGCGCCGTCTGCGTCTGCGTCTGCGTCGGCGTCGAACAGGACGCCGCCCAGCATGGGGAGCGCGTCGTCGGTGCTGACCGCGAAGCGGACCGAGCCCAGGGCCCCGGCCAGCTCGGAGGCGGACAGGGTGAGGCGGGTGGTGCTGGTGGCGGTGGTGTTCACAGGGGTCTCCCTCAGTGCGAGAAGTGCTCGGACGGAGGAGAGCTCGCGGCGGGCATCGGCCAGACCGCTCTCGAGGCGCAGCAGATGGGCGTCCAGCAGCGTCCGGACCAGCGAGGCGTCCTCGCTGGACCAGCCCGCCAGGATCAGCCGGATGTCCGCCAGCGGCATCCGCACCCGGCGCAGCCGGGCCAGCAGTCGGGCCTCCCCGAGCTGCTCCGGGGCGTACCAGCGGTAGCCGCTGTCCGGATCGACCCAGGACGGCACGAGCACCCCTGCGCCGTCGTAGAACCTCAGGGCGCTGACCGTCAGACCGCTGTCGCGGGCCAGTTCGCCGATGCTGCGCATGTCGTCGCTCTCCACACCCGGGACTCTGCGGGCTCGACCTGGTCGAGGGTCAAGCAGCAGTGCTCGGCCGCCGCTGAGCCGGTGGTTCAGCGCGTCGGGGTGAGGCCGAGGCCGGTGCCGGGGGCCGGGGCGCGACGGGTGATCACGTAGCCGCGCGGGCCGGACAGCCGCAGCCACGCCGGGTGCCGGTGCAGCGCCACGCTCTCGGCCTGGTGCAGCAGCCCGACCAGGTAGGCCGCGTGGACGGCGCGCAGGGTGAGGCCGGAGGGGTGGAGCTGCCGGGACCAGATGGACTCGGCCAGGGCGTCCGGGTCGGCGCTCTCCCGCCGGAACTCGGTGATCGCCGCCCGGACGGCCGCGCGCAGCGGCTCGCTGGGAAGGTCGCCGAGGTGCTCCCAGCCCCTGCGCGGCGGCAGCAGCCCGGCCCAGGCGGGGCCGGTGATGGGGGAGGGGAGGTCCAGGGCGGTCGGTGCGCCGGACGTCCGCGGCGCGGGGACGGCCTCCGGCGGGGTCGCTGAGGCCGTCCCCGCCAGGGCGTCGACGGCGTCCAGCAGCTGCCCGGCGGAGACGGTGAGGTCCGCCGGGGCCTCCTCGGAGAGCCGGGCGGTGCGGACCGCCAGCGGGCCGGTCTCCCCGAGCGGCAGCCGAGCGAACACGGCCAGCCCCAGCCCTGCCGTCTGCAGCCGCACCGCGGCGGCCTTGTCGAAGCGGATCAGCCTGCTGAGGAAGGCGCCCAGATCGGCCGCCTCCCGGACGTCGGCCAGCTGCAGCGCGGTCACGCCGCTACCGTTGCCTTCTCCACATAGTCGGCGAGGAAGGCCCGCTCGGACGTGGTCAGCCGGCGCGGCCTGCCCTCCGCGATGTCGTAGGGGACGACGACCGTGGAGGCGCGGACGTACACCGTCTCCTCGTCCTTGATCTCGTAGGCGACCGTGAACGAGGCGTGGCCGAGCCGCGTCAGCCAGGTCTCGATGGTGACCGGCGTCGGCCGGTAGACCAGCGGCCGCAGGTAGTCGATCTCGTGCCTGGCCACCACCGAGCCCTCGGAGAACGCCTTCTCCCCGGCCTCGCCCGCGTTGGTGAAGGTGAGGTCGATGCGTGCCTCTTCCAGATAGCGCAGGAAGACCACGTTGTTGACGTGCCCGAACGCGTCCATGTCGGACCAGCGCAGGGGACAGGCGTATATGTGGCGGGCCACTGAGTTCTCCGATGGGGCTGGATACCGGGGCAGGCGGGCCGCCTGCCGCACATGCGGTGCGGTACAGGAGGCCCAGCCTGCCCCGGCGGTGTTGCGGACAGGTGTCGCGCGGGTCAGCGCGGATCGACCGGCGGACGCCCGGTCAGCCCCGGGTCAGCTTCTTGTAGGTGGCGCGGTGCGGACGGGCCGCGTCGGCGCCCAGGCGCTCGACCTTGTTCTTCTCGTACGCCTCGAAGTTGCCCTCGAACCAGTACCACTTGGAGTCGCCCTCGTACGCGAGGATGTGCGTGGTGACCCGGTCCAGGAACCAGCGGTCGTGGGAGATGACCACGGCGCAGCCGGGGAACTCCAGCAGGGCGTTCTCCAGCGAGCCGAGGGTCTCGACGTCCAGGTCGTTGGTGGGCTCGTCGAGCAGCAGCAGATTGCCGCCGACCTTGAGCGTCAGCGCCAGGTTGAGCCGGTTCCGCTCACCGCCGGAGAGGATGCCCGCGGGCTTCTGCTGGTCCGGGCCCTTGAAGCCGAAGGCCGACACGTAGGCGCGGGACGGCATCTCGACCTGCCCGACGTTGATGTAGTCCAGCTCGTCGGAGACCACGGCCCACAGCGACTTCTTGGGGTCGATGTTGGCGCGGCTCTGGTCGACGTACGAGACCTTGACCGTGTCGCCGATCCGGACCTTGCCGGAGTCCGGCTCCTCCAGCCCGAGCAGCATCTTGAACAGTGTGGTCTTGCCGGCGCCGTTGGGGCCGATCACGCCGACGATGCCGTTGCGCGGCAGGGTGAAGCTGAGGTCCTCGACCAGCAGCTTCTCGCCGAAGGACTTGGAGAGGTTGTTGACCTCGACGACGACGTTGCCCAGGCGCGGGCCCGGCGGGATCTGGATCTCCTCGAAGTCCAGCTTCCGCATCTTGTCGGCCTCGGCCGCCATCTCCTCGTAGCGGGCCAGACGCGCCTTGGACTTCGCCTGGCGGCCCTTGGCGTTGGAGCGGACCCACTCCAACTCCTCCTTGAGCCGCTTGGCGCGCTTGGCGTCCTTCTGGCCCTCGACCTTGAGGCGGGTGGCCTTGGTGTCCAGGTAGGTGGAGTAGTTGCCCTCGTACGGGAAGGCGCGGCCGCGGTCCAGCTCCAGGATCCACTCGGCGACGTTGTCCAGGAAGTACCGGTCGTGGGTGACGGCGACGACGGTCCCGGCGTACTTCTCCAGGTGCTGCTCCAGCCACTGGACGGACTCGGCGTCCAGGTGGTTGGTGGGCTCGTCGAGGAGGAGCAGGTCCGGGGCCTCGAGCAGCAGCTTGCACAGGGCGACCCGGCGCTTCTCGCCACCGGAGAGGGTGGTCACCGGCCAGTCGCCGGGGGGGCAGCCCAGGGCGTCCATGGCCTGCTCCAACTGGGCGTCGAGATCCCAGGCGTTGGCGTGGTCCAGGACGTCCTGGAGCGTGCCCATCTCCTCCAGCAGCGCGTCGGAGTAGTCGGTCGCCATGAGCTCGGCGATCTCGTTGAAGCGGTTGAGCTTCGCCTTGATCTCCTTGACGCCGTCCTCGACGTTCTCCAGGACGGTCTTGCTCTCGTCGAGCGGGGGCTCCTGCAGGAGCATGCCGACGCTGAAGCCGGGGGAGAGGAACGCCTCGCCGTTGGAGGGCTGCTCCAGCCCGGCCATGATCTTCAGCACAGTGGACTTGCCCGCGCCGTTGGGGCCCACGACGCCGATCTTTGCCCCAGGCAGGAAACTGAGCGTCACGTCGTCAAGAATGACCTTGTCGCCGTGCGCCTTCCGGGTCTTGCGCATGGTGTAGATGTACTCAGCCAAGATGAACCGTCCGGCGTCGTTGGTGGGGTGGCTACAGCCTTCCATTGTGCCGCACCGGAGGCGGGCTCCGGGCAGCGCGGGGGCGGCCGCCCGGGTCAGTCCCCCGCGACCCCGGCGGCGACGCCCGCGCCCGCACCCACCGGGACGGCGGCGGGCATGTCGGCAGGCATGTCGGCGGGGGCGGTGGCACTGGCGGGGCCGGTGGCGGCGGGGCCGGTCGGGGCCGGGAGGCTGTCGCGCTGCGCCGGGGCCGTCCGCGTGGCCAGAGCCGCCACCAGCTCCGGGCGGCCCCGCACGGCTCGTCGGAAGGCGGAGGTGCCCCGGCACAGGTCGTGGCCGATGGCTGCGGCCTCGATCTCCGGGACCAGCCCCTTGGGCCTGCCCTCGCCGCTCTCCCACTCGCGGATCCGCAGCCGCCCGGTGACCAGCAGCGGATCGCCGCGCCCCACCGAGCCCAGGACGTTCTCCGCCAGCCAGCGCCAGCTCCACACGACGAACAGGCTGGTGTCGCCGTCCACCCAGCACTGCCGCTGCCGGTCGAACCGCCGGTCGGTGGCCGCCAGGCGGAAGTTGGCCACCGGCACGCCGCCGATCGTCGTGGAGTACTTCACCTCGGAGACGACATTGCCCACCAGAGTCACCATCGTGCCGTTCATGCCCAGCCCCGTTTCCATTCCCTCGCCGCTTCCGTAGCGGCGGCTTCTGGCACGAGCCTGCACGAGCCGGACGACAATCCGGGACGGATAAGGGCGAACTGTGGACAAGTAGTGCCCTGTGGAAAACGCTGCCACTCGATCGGGTGCACTTGTTCCGGTACGGCCCCGCCATTCAGGTGATCCGGCCCGGTTCCGGCCTCTCTCAGTTCCGGGGCGACCGACCGCTACCGCAACCCGGCGCGTCCATAACGGCTGAGGCAGCAGCGCCGTAACGACTGAACAACAGCCCGCGCTCTGGGGTCCCGCACCGCTGCGCGCACCGACTCCACCTGCGATTATCAGACCGCTCCACGGAGGAACCGGCCTACCATACTTCCGCCGGAGCGCCAGGTACGGAGTCCTGTCGCGCTTATCCTGTCCCTCGACAGGAGTCTCCCGGCATCTTCAGGCTCCCCGTCCCGCCCCCATAGCTCAGCGGATAGAGCAGGTGCCTTCTAAGCACTTGGCCGCAGGTTCGAGTCCTGCTGGGGGCACCCTACGAATTTCCCATGGACATGCCATGCCTGAACCTAATGGTGCAGGTCAGAGGCCGTCTGTTTAGCCTTAAACAGTGCTGCGGGCCCATATCCGGCGATATCCGGATGCCCCGGTTCTGGGCGAATCGACTCCCGGCAATGCGGACGCCGCAATGCCGTCCCGGCGCGCCTCCGGGACGCTCAGCGCGGGCCGGGAGCCGTGCGCGGGAGCGGCCGACGCGGGCGGATGCCCCGGGCCGGACGCTCCAGTATGACCGGCACGCCGTTCTGGAGGTCGAGCCGCCGCTGCCGGTCCGACACGCAGAACAGGCAGGCGCCGTCCGCCGTCGGGTCCGTCGGCGCGCCGGGGTGGACCTCGCAGCCGGAGGTGTTGCGCGGCCGGGACAGCTCGCGGGCCACGATGAACGCCTGGTGCACCGCGTCCGCCAGCTGCGAGAACTCGGCGTCCGCCGAGCGCAGCGACAGCCCGTAGGCCAGATCGCCGGTCGTCCGGACGAAGCGCTGCAGCAGCTCGAAGGTGTACGGGGGCGCCGGGATCGGATACCCCAGCGCGTTCGCCCGGGGCGCGACCGCCGGCAGGTCGGCGACGGCGGTGCCCCGGCGCCGGGCGTCGTTGCACAGCAGGCAGCGGGACCAGCCCTGCGGGGCCTCCGGGTCGATCGCCCCGTTGGGGTGCCGGTCGCAGCCGGTGTACGTCCGCGCCGGAGCGAGGTTCCGGGCGACGGTGAACAGCAGGTACAGCTCGTCGGTCACGACCTCCAGCTCGGCCGGATGCGAGTCCGCGTACAGTGCGCGGACGGTGCCGTCGAGCGCCGCGAGCTTGGTGCGGAACTCTCCGAGGAGGAAGGGCCTGCCGGTAGGAACGGCGTAGCGCTGGTTGCGTCGCGTGTCGTTCATGGGGACCAGAGTGTCACGCCCTCGGCAGTGCTCCAAGCGGGGAGACGGTGGGGGCGGGTGGCGGGAATGGCTGGTGGGGCGTCAGGAGGGCTCTGGGGAAAAGGGGTTGCCGGGGGCGGCGGGAACGGCAGCGGCCCGGCGGTCGGATCGGGTCCGAGCGCCGGGCCGCAGGCCGCTGGCCGCGGAGGCGGTGGGGCCGTGAGGCGTGGGGCCGTGGGGCTGTCGGCTGCGGGGTTGCAGGAGGTCAGCTGCGGGCTTCGGCGACTGCCGCGCCGAGCGACTCCTTGATGCGCGGGCCGAGCCGGGAGAAGCCCAGCTCCTTCATGGCCGCCCGGAGAAGCTCGTCGTCCGTGCGGTCGACGCCGTCGCCGTCGATCCAGTGCACGACCGACAGCAGCTCCGCTGCCGAGTAGGCGCTGACCGGCCGCCCCGGCGTGACGGCCGGCTTCGCCGACCGCGCCGCGGGGACGCCTGCGGCGGGCGCGGGGGCCGCAGCGGGGGCGGGGGACGCCTCGGCGGCGGGTGCGGGCTCCGGCGCGGGGGCGGCGTCGGTGGCGGGTACCGGCTCAGCGACGGGCTCGGCTTCGGCGACGGGCTTGGCCTCGGCGACCGGTTCGGCGTCGGTGGCGGGCTCGGCCTCGGCGTCGGTGGCGGTGGCGTGCACCGGCTCGGCCTCGGCAGCGGGATCGGCTTCGGTGGCGGCTTCGGCTTCGGTGGCGGCTACCGGCTCGATCTCGGCGGCGGGGGCCTCGCCTTCGGCGACGGCCTCTGCCGGGGTCTCGGCCTGCGGGGCGTCCTCGGTCACGGCCTCGTCGGTGACTGCGACGGTCTCGGGCTCAGCCTCGGGCTCGACCACGGCGTCCGCCTCAGGCTCGACCACGGCGAGCGCCTCGACGTCGGCGTCGGCGTCGGACTCCGCCTCGGGCTCGACGTCAGCTGCCGGCTCGGTTGCAGCCGCTGCGTCGGCCTCGGACTCTGCCTCGGCGGCGGCCTCCTCCTCGGCCTGTGCCTCGGTCGCGGGCTGCGGGTCGGCGGCAACCTCGGCCTCCGGCGCTGCCTCCGCCGCAACGGTCTCCGCCTCGGCCTCGGCCTCGGGGGCCGTCTCCGCCGTCTCGGCCTCGGGGGCTGCTGCCTCTTGGACCTTGGGGGCAGTCGCCGTGTCCTCGTCGGCTTCGGCTGCGGCCTCGGAGGTGGTTTTGGCCGCCTCTGCCTCGGCGTCGACCTCCGCTGCGGGCTCGGGGGTGGCCTCGATCTCGGTGGTCGTCGCTTCGGCTTCGGGGGCTGCCTCGGCGTCCTGGTCGGCTTCCGCCTCGGCGTCGGGGGTGGCCTTGGGCGCCTCCGCCTCGATCTTCGCCTCGATCTCGGCCTCGGCTTCGGGGGCTGCCTCGGCGTTTGCCTCGGCGGCTGCTTCCGCCTGGACCTCGGCCTCGGGAGCGGGCTTGGCCTCGGCGTTTGCCTCGGTCGGGGTCGTCGGGGGGGTCTCCGCCTGGACCTCGGTCTCGACGGTGGGGGTCGGGGGGGCGACTGCGGTGGCGGCGGCGGTGACGGCTTCGAGTGGCGTCGTGTCGCGGGCGTCGCCGTCCTCCCTCGGGCCGGGGAGCAGGGTCTGCAGGTCGTCGGAGCGGGTCGTGCCGAGGGTGCGGTCGCAGGCGGCGGCGACGGCCTCGCTGTCGGCGTGCTGTTCGGCGAGCTCGGCCAGCAGCTCGCCGTGGCCCTGCTGCTCGATGCCGTCGCGCAGGGCGCGCAGCGTGGGCAGCCGGTAGAGGGTGCCCTCGTCGGCGGCGAGTTCGTCGACGAGGTCGGCCAGCTCCGGGAACGGCATCGCGGTCAGGTCGTACTCGGGCAGCAGCCGGTCCAGCTCGCGCAGGCCGGTCCGGGCGGCTTCGATGGCCTGGGCGGCGTTGTCGAGGACGGTCGCGTCGGCGGGGAGCGCGGGCCGGGCGCCGTTCGGCGAGAGCGCGGACCATTCGGTGCACTCGGCCGGGATGGCGGCGAGGGCCTCGTGCAGCGCTCCCCGGCGGACCGCCGGCGAGGTGGCCAGGGCGCGGGCCTCCCGGCGCAGGGCGCGGCGGCGGCTCCAGGACAGCGTGACTCCGTGCTCCTTGCGCCAGCGGCCGCTCGCGGTGGCGGCGGTGAGCTCGTCCAGGTCGAGCGCGGCGAACGCGGCGGGGGTCACCGTCGCCAGGGTGGCCCTGACCCGGAGCAGCAGGGCGACGGCCTCGCTGACCGCCGCGGCGGTGTTCAGCTCGCCCAGCGTGGTCTCGGCGACCAGCCGGGCGGCGGTCTCCCGGGTGGCGGGCAGGTCGCGGCCGCGCAGCTCGGCGAGGACGGTGGAGGCGGCACGGGCCTCCTCGGGGGTGGCGACCGTGTCGACCGCCGCGTACCAGGCGTGGGTCTTCGCGGTCAGGGTGAAGCCGCCCAGCTCGGCGTAGCTGAGCAGGTCCGCACGGACACCTGACGGGTTTTCGTTGCTGGGTTCGCTCGCTGGAGCCTGGGACGTCTCATCGGTGGACGGTTGGAGCGCGGTCATAGTGTGGTCCGATTCGTGGCAGGGAGGACTGCGGCGCCGGGCTGGAGGCGGCGCTGCACGCGAACTGCTGCCGGACGGTCCCTTGCGGGCGGCTCCGTCCGACGCGGGGTTCCGTACGGCGCGAACGCTCACGATACGGGTGAGCCCCGGTGCCGTGCACGCACCCACGTCGCTATTGCCCGGCTGCGCTCCCGTATGGGGCAGCGTTCCGTGCGTACCGCTGCGACCTGCGCGCATGCGCGGGGTGCGGGTGACGCGTGGGGGACGCGCGGGCGGCGTGGGGGAGGTGCGCGGCAACGCGGGCCGCTGCGGGGGCGGTTCCGCCGGTCGCGGTCGGCGACAGCACGGCCGGGGGCCGCGCCGGGCGGTTCCGCGCGGCCGGGTGAGCGGCGGACGCGGCCGGGTCCGTCGGCGGGCTTGCCGGTGCGGGCGGTGTCGCGCGGACGGCCGGGGTGTCGGCGGCCGCGCGGTCAACGCGCCGGTAGGACAAGGCTGCTGACATATCATCCGACTTGCGGCCCCGGTCCCGGACGCGGCGGTGCGCCCGCAGGCGGGGCCTGCGGGCGCACCGGGGGGTCAACGCGCGGCGGGTGTCACGGTCGGGGCGTCAGGACGTGGTGGTGGTCTGCTGCCCGCTCGCGCTGCCGGACAGCCACTGCGTCCAGCTCAGGTTGAAGTCGGCGTAGCCGTTGTCGCCGGCGGCCAGGCCGCGCGGGGAGCCGGTGATGGTGATCGGGTCGCCCTGCTCCACGTAGTTGTAGAACCACTTGGCGTTGTCCAGCGACAGGTGCACGCAGCCGTGCGAGCCGTAGCTGTGGCCCGGGTACGGGTCGCCGGTGGAGTAGTGGACGTACGTGCCGGACGTCGTCAGCTGGACGTCCCAGGGCAGCGTGATGTCGTAGAAGTTCGGGTTGTTCTTGTCGCAGGTGATGTCGACGCTGCACGAGGTCATCCGCACCTCGGGCTGCTTGTCCATGACCGCCATCGTGCCGTCCCAGGACGGGAACTGCGGGCTGCCCGCGTCGATCGGCATGGTCTTCACCAGGGTGCCGTTGCGGTAGACCTTCATGGAGTGGTCGGGCGCGGACACCTTGGTCTCGACGTCGGCGCCGACGGTGAAGCTGTGGGTGTAGCTGTGGACGCCGTAGCGGCCGTTGCCGTCGCTTACGTTGGTCAGGTCCGCGTCCACGGTGACCTTGGTGCCGCTCGGCCAGTACTTCTCCGGACGCCAGTCGGCCCGGGTGCTGGTGAACCAGTGCCAGGCGCCGGTGACCGGCACCGAGGTGGTGATCTTCATGGCCTTCTCGACCGCGGCGCGGGCCGAGGAGGCGACCGGGTTGCTGAAGACCACGGATATGGGCATGGCCACGCCCACCGTGCTGCCAGTCTCCGGTTCTATGGTGTTCAGCAGCATCGGCGGCCCGGACGGGTGCGTGGGCGTCGGCGATGCGCTGGGGGTGCTGCTGGTGCCGGCGCTCGCGGTCGAGCCGCTGCCGGTGCTCGCGCCGGTGCTGCTGCTCGCACCGGCGCTGCTCCCTGCGGCCGGCTTCCCGGCGGTGGCAGAGGCACTGCCGCCGCACGCGCTCGCGCTTGCCAGTACCGCACTCACCAGGAGTGCGATCCCGATGCTGCCCTTGATCCGCCCCACGCGCCTGCTCCGCTCACGTCACTCATCAGATACGCCGACAATCCTAGAGACCTCGGACTGTACGCAGGCGGTTGCGGCGGACTAGTAAAGCGAAGGCCAAGATTGGGACACGGCCGTGTCACCGGCTCCTGCGTCAACGCTGTGAGCAGGCTGTATGGACGGCCGCGCGGACCCTCGCCGGGCAGGTCAGACGGCCGCCGGGGTCGGCCTGATGGCTGCGAGGATCGCGCCCGCGCCCTGGTCGAGCAGGTCCCGGGCCAGGGCTGCGCCGAGCCGTTCCGGGGCGGCGGCCGGTCCGGTCAGGGTGCCGGAGACGCGCCTGGTCCCGTCCAGCGAGGTGACCTGGGCGAAAAGCGAGAGCGAGCCGTCGGGCCGGGTGTGCGCCCAGGCGCCCACGGGGACGCTGCACCCGCCGTGCAGCTCGGCGAGCAGCGCCCGCTCCGCCCGGACCTCCCGGTCCGTGCCGGTGTCGCCCGCCGTGGACAGCACCGCCTGCACGGCCTGGTTGTCCTCGCGGACCTGCACCCCGAGCGCGCCCTGTCCCGGACTCGGCGGGAACAGCTCCAGCGGCAACAGCTCCCCGATCGCGTCGTCCAGGCCCAGCCGGTGCAGGCCCGCGGCGGCGAGGACGACGGCGTCCAGGCCCTCGGTCTTGATCTTCTGCAGCCGCGGCGGCACATTGCCCCGGATCGGGACGATCTGCAGATCCGGTCGTACGGCGAGGAGTTGGGCGATCCGCCGGGGCGCGCCGGTACCCACCCGGGCGCCCCGGCGCAGACCGGCCAGGGTGGAGCCGCAGAGGGCGTCCCGGACGTCCTCCCGGCCGGGCGGCGGCATCAGCACCAGGCCCTCGGGATTGGCCGTCGGAAGGTCCTTCAGGGAATGGATGACCACATCCACATCGCCGCGCACCAGGGCGGCTTCCTGTTCGGTGCTGAATGCGCTTCCGCCGCTGATCGCACTCACATCCGAAAGCAGTGACCGGCGGTCCCGGTCGCCGCCCTCGAGGATGGTCCGATGTGTGAACACCACCTCGGGGAAGCGCGCCCTGATCGGCGCGAGATGCTCTCTGACCTGGGCTTTCGCCAGATTGCTGGCGCGTGATCCGACGACGAACGCAGGCACGGAGGTCCCCTCCCGATCCATGGGGCAATTCGGGACGCGTGGGTGTGCGCTCCCCGGGGAAAGGCTACTCGCCGGGGAATGCCGGCCATTCCGACAACCGGTCGGAAAAATGCCCGGCCGGTCCTTTCCGGTGCTTTCGCGCGGCCGTCGGAACAGGCGTTCGCGCTGGTCCCGGCCGGTGCCCGGGGGTCACCCGGACGGCCCAGCACGGCGGGTGCACCGGCGCCCGGCGGCGGAAACTGGTCGCGGTACGGCCGGCTTCGGCCGAGGTAGCCCCGTGCGGGCCGCTGCCGGCCGTCAACTTCCTGGAGATTCTCTGATGATGACGAAGCGTCAGATAGCGGGCGCGGCCCTGGTCGCGCTGCTCGTGGCCGGTCCGCTCGCCGGGTGCGGCAGCGGCGCCGCCTCCGACCTGGCCTCCCAGGCGACCTCGGCCGCCGCCGCGCTCGGCTCCCGGGCCGCCTCGGCAGCCGCCTCCGCCGCCTCGTCGGCGCTGGCGTCGGTCAAGGCCGGTGTGGACGCCACCGCGGACGTGAAGGCCGGGACGCCCGCCACCGCCTCGGACGGCCGCACCACAGCCGAGCTCACGATCGACAACCCCACCTCGGACCAGCACACCTACACCGTCTCGATCTCCTTCAAGGCCCAGGACGGCTCCCTGCTCGACGTGGTCGTGGTCAACGTCCCGAATGTGCCCGCGCACGGCAGCGGGCACGCGACCGCCCGCTCCACGCACGACCTCACCGGCGCCACCAGCGCCGAGGTCACCGCGGCCCTCCGGCACTGAGCCGGGCCGGGCCTCACCGGCGCGGCCCGCGCCAAGCGGTGCGCGGTCGCAGCAGCTGCTCCCATTCGCGGTCCGGCTCGCCGGGGACGGTACGCCCGGCCGCCCGCCAGTCCGCGACCATCCGCGCGTACACCGGCCCGTCCGCTCCGGCGGCGGGCGGCGGCGCCAGGGGTGCGGGCAGCGGCGCGGGCACCGGCACCGTCCGGCGCGGGGGAGCGGGCGGCTCGGCGAGCCGCCCCTGCGCGGGCAGCAGGGTCACGGCGGTCCACCGGGGCGAGGTCACGCCCGGCCAACGGCGCCGCACCGGGCAGCGTCACGGCCACTACGCCGACCCGGGGGGCGCACGCGCTGCTCCGAGCAGGTGACGTCGGCCGGACCGGTCGGCCGTGGCCGGTCCGGGCGGCGGCCGGTGGCGGCTACTCGCCGCCGGTGTGCTCGGCGGCGTCCTGGTCGTCCCCGGCCCCGGAGGCGTCCGCCGGGTCCGCGCCGCCGCCGGGCCTGTGGTGCTCGCGCCGGCGCCAGACCACCAGCGCGGCGACCACCACCACCCCCAGGGCGATGGCCGCAGCCGTGCCCGCCTGCTTGGCGACCCTGCCGTACGCGGCCCCGGCGGCGTAGCCGAGGAGGGTGTAGCCGACCCCCCACACCACCCCGCCCAGGGCGTTGAACAGCAGGAACGTCCGGTAGCGCATGCCGCTGGTACCGGCGATGGCGGGCATCAGCGCGCGGAAGAAGGCGATGAAGCGCCCCAGGAAGACGGCGGCCGCGCCCCGGCGGCGGACCAGGTCCCGGGCGCCCGCGATCCGGTCCTGGTGGCCGCGCAGCGGGCGCGAGGAGAGGATCGACGGCCCGAACCGGCGGCCCACCTCGTAGCCCACGGAGTCCCCGACGACGGCGGCGACCACCACCGTGACGACGACCCAGGCCAGCACGGCGTGGCCCTGGGCGGCCAGCGCGCCGCCCAGCAGCACCGCCGTCTCGCCGGGCAGCACGAAGCCGAAGAACAGGGCGTCCTCGCAGAAGACCAGGGCGCCGACCACCGCGTAGACGACGGGGCCGGAGAGGCCGGCGAGCCAGTCGGTGATCTCGTGCACGGCCCCACCCTTCACCGCCGGGGGCCCGGACGCCGCCCCCGACCCGCTGGATCCGCGCGAATGCCCCCTATCGGCCGCCGTTGGCCGGTCCCGGATCGCGGACGGAACCGGCATCGCCTTGACTGGGAGCCGGACCGCCCCGCCCGCGCCCCCGACCGCCACGACCCCGCCCCGACCGCCGACGTCCGCCCCCCGGCGCTCCGCCCGCAGCGACAGGAGACCCCATGCGCGCCCCGCCGGTCCGGACGCAGGCGGCGGCCCGCGTCCGGGCCCGGGCGGTCCGGGCGCGGGACTCGTTCGACCGGCACCGGGCCGAGGCCGAGCGGATGTTCCCGGTGCTGACCGAGGTGACGTCCCGTCTGCTGTCGGTCAATCTGCTGGACGCCGCCAGCCGGCTGGCCGCGCAGGTGTTCCTGACCTCGGTGCCGCTGCTGTTCGCGGTCGCGGCCTTCGCCCCGACGGCCGTGCGCGACCAGCTGCTCAGCTCCCTGCGCTCGCTGTTCGGCCTCTCCGGCGGCTCCTCCCAGCAGTTGCAGATGGTGCTGGGTACCGGAGCGACGCACACCAAGGGGGAGGAGGAGCTGCGGCAGACCTCGGGGGCGGTCGGGGTGCTGATGGCGCTGCTCTCGGCGACCAGTTGCAGCCGCGCCGTGGCCCGGGTGTGCGAGCGCGCCTGGCAGCTGCCCAAGTGCGGCACCCGGGTGGGCGCCTGGCGCTGGCTGGTGTGGGTGGCCTGCTGGGTGGCGATCCTGGTGTGCCAGGCGCCGCTGCGGGACGGCTTCGGCCTGGGCGAATGGCTGGGTCTGCCGCTGAGCTTCGTCACCGGCATCCTGGTGTGGTGGTGGACCCAGCACCTGCTGCTGGGCGGACGGGTGGCGTGGCTGCCGCTGCTGCCGGGCGCGGTGCTCGCCGGGGCCGCACTGTCGGCGATGGCGATCACCGCCCGGCTGTACATCCCGCGCGCGCTGAACCGGGCGCTGAGCGACTACGGCTCGCTGGGCCTGGTGCTGACGCTGCTGTCCTGGCTGATCGCCGTCTGCGCCGCCCTCACCCTGGCCTTCACCATCGGCGCGGTGCTGGCCGAGGGCCCGCCGCTCGACCGCTACCTGCACCCGCAGCCGCCGCAGCCGCCGCAGCCGCCGGAGCCGCCGGAACCGCACCCCGACGTCCCGCCCGACGCCCCGGACCCGGACAGTCCGGGCCCGACCAGCCCCGACAGCCCGACCAGCCCCGACAGCCCGACCAGCCCCGACGACCCGCCGCGACCCGTCGATCCGCCCGGGAGGCCCGGATGACCAGCAGCCCCGCCCCGACCCCCGAGCCGTCCGGCTCGCCAGGCCCCGAGGACCGCGCCGAGGACCGCGCCGAGCTGGTGCGGCTGATCAGGGCCGAGGTGGCCGCTGCCGCTGCCGCCGAGCGTCCGCCGCAGCCCCCGCCCCGGCACCGGCTGCGTTCGGCCTGCTCGGCGCTGCTGATCGTGGTGGCCTGCGTGCTCGCGCCGCTGAGCGTGGCCTCGGTGTGGCTGGCGGACATCGCGGGCAACACCGACCGTTATGTCGCCACGGTCGCGCCGCTGTCCGCCTCCGAGGCGGTGCGGGACGCGGTGGCCGCCCAGGCGGCGACGGCGGTGACGCAGCACCTGGACCTGGGCGACGTGCTGAAGCAGCTCGGGCCGTCGGACCAGCCGCTGATCGCCGCCGCCCTCGGCAAGCTCGGCGGCCCGCTGGACAGCGCCCTCGCCAGCCTGGTGCAGTCGCAGACCCGCAGTGTCATCGCCGGCGACTGGTTCCAGGGCTTCTGGCGCGAGTCCAACCGCCGCATCCACACCGAGGTGGTCAAGGCCCTCACCGGTCAGGGCGGCGGCGCGGTGCAGCTCACCGACGACGCGGTGGTGATCGACCTGGCGCCGGTGATCGACCAGGTGAAGCAGCGGCTGGTGGACAACGGCATCAGCGTCGCCGCGAACATCCCGGAGATCCACACCGACATCACCGTGTTCAGCGCCGAGAACATCGGCAAGGCCCGCACCTGGTTCCGGCTGCTGCAGCTCGCCGGCGACTGGCTGCCGGTGGTCGCGGTGCTGCTCGCCGCCGCCGGGGTGCTGCTGGCCGGACGCCGCCGCCGGGCGCTGGTGGCGGCGGCCCTGGGCGTGGCCGGGGCGACGCTCGTGCTGGGCGCGGCGCTGGTGGTGTTCCGCAATGTCTACCTGGCCGATCTGCCCGCCGACATCTCGCAGCCGGCCGCCAACGACGTCTACAACACGCTGGTGCGGTTCCTGCGGGTGGAGGTGCGCACGGTCGTGGTGCTGGGCATCGCGGTGGCCCTCGGGGCGTGGCTCAGCGGGCCGGGGGAGCGGGCCGGGCAGGCGCGGACGGTCTGGAGCTCCGGTCTGGCCGCCACCCGCACCGCCGCCGGACGCGCCGGGCTGCGCACCGGCCCGGTCGGGCCCTGGGTGCACCGGGCGCGGCCGTGGCTGACCTGGCTGGCGGTGCTGGCCGCCGCGCTGGCGCTGGCGCTGTGGTCCTACCCGACCCCCTGGGTGGTGGTCGGCCTGGCGCTGGGGCTGCTGTTCGCGCTGGCCGTGATCGAGTTTCTGGACGACCCCGGCGGCGGCCCGGCGGACGGCGCCGAGCCGCCCGCACTGCGGACTCATCCTTGACGGCGCCGAACCGCGCGTGAGTCACTCGTCGCGTCCGTGGCGGAAAGGGAGCAGGCAGTGGCGTACGAGTGGCGTCGGACTTTTCTGATCCTGCACGGGGTGGAGAACCGGCGCCCGGCCGAGCACTGGCAGTGCTGGCTGGCCGGGGAGCTGCGCTCGCGCGGGGAGCAGGTGTTCTACCCCCAGCTGCCCGATCCTGACGCTCCGTCACTCGACGCCTGGCTCGAAGTGGTCGAGGCGGAGCTGCGGTTGGCGCGGGGCGAGCGGGTGGTGGTCTGCCACAGCCTGTCCTCGGTGCTGTGGATGCAGCGGGCCGCCAGGCGGCCGGACGCGCCGCCGGTGGACCGGCTGCTGCTGGTGTGCCCGCCGGGGCCGGGCGTGTTCGGGTGGCAGGCCGTCGCCGGGTTCGACCCCTCCGGCCTGGAGCTGGGCTCGCTGCAACTCGCCGCGTCGGCGCGCCTGGTGTGCACCGACAACGACCCGTACTGCCCCGAGCCCGCGGCCGAGGTCTATGCCCGGCCGCTGGGCTGCGCGGTGACGGTGGTGCCCGGCGGCGGCCACCTCTCCGCCGCCGAGGGCTACGGGCCGTGGCCGGCCGTCCTCGACTGGTGCCTCAACGGGACGGTGGCCGAAGCCTGGTGACGAATCGTCAGGAACGCGCTGCGCGGGCCCGGTCGGCGCCGCAGCCCGGGATGCCGGTCTGCACCAGCGAGTCGTCCGCCGGGCGGAAGTCCAGCGGCTGCGCGGCCGGGCGGAACCCGGCCAGCACCACCGCCAGGTAGCGCCGCCAGACCTCCGGGGCGGGGGCGGCGGTGTCGTCGATCAGGCTGCGCAGCGCCACCACGCACAGGTAGACGTCGGTCAGGGTGAGGTCCTCGCGGACCTCGCCCGCCTGCTTGGCCCGCTCCAGCAGCTGCCCGACCGTCGTCCACAGCTCCTCGCGGCGCGGGTCGGCGCCGGGCAGTTTGGCCTGCCACAGCCGGGAGAGGCCGCCGTGGTGCGCGGACATCACCGTGCCGGTGAACCACAGGTACGCCTCCAGGCCGCCGCCCTGCTCCTCGGCCAGGACCTGCCGGGCGTAGCCGAGGATCTTCTCCATCAGCGCGTCGTTCAGCGCCTGGATCAGCGCCTCCTTGGTGGGGAAGCGCCGGTACAGCGTGCCCATGCCGACCCCGGCCCGGCGGGCGATCTCCTCGACGCCCGCCTCCGTGCCGTGCTCGGCGAAGACCTCCCAGGCGGCCCGGAGCAGCCGCTCCCGGTTCTCCGCCGCGTCCCGGCGCAGCGTACGGGTGCCGGTGGTCGCGGTCTGCTCCGGGCTGTCGGTCATACGGCGTTCGCTTCCTCACCCTCGGGCGCCAGGTCCTCGGGCACCCGCTGCTCCGTCACGGTCAGGCCGCCGCCGCCCCTGCGGACGGCGGGGATGATCATCGCCGCGGCGGCTGCCAGCACCGCCGATCCGGCCAGCAGCCAGAAGGTGGTGGTGTAGCCCGACTCCTTGGGGAACGGGTGCGCCGCGGTGACGCCTGAGGCCAGGATACTGGCCGCGATGCCGCTGCCGATCGCGCCGCCGATGGTGCGGATGTTGGCGTTCATGCCGCTGGCCACGCCGGTCTGCGAGGGCGAGACGGCCTCGACCACGATCGAGGACATCGAGGAGAAGGCCAGGCCCATGCCGACGCCCATCAGGCTGGAGGCGGTGTAGATCTCCCAGGAGCGGTTGTCGGCGAGGCCGAGCATCACGAACGGGACGATGGTGAAGAGGCTTCCGGCGACCAGGACCGTCTTGGAGCCGAAGCGGGCCGAGAGCGGGCCGCTGAGGACGCCGAAGACGAACATGCCGATGGTCATCGGCAGCATGTAGACGCCGGACTGGGTGATGCTGGCGCCGAAGCCGTAGCCGGCCAGTTTCTCCGGGGTCTGCACCAGCTGCGGCAGGAAGGTCATGACGGTGTACATCACCACGCCGAAGAGCAGCGCCACCAGGTTGGAGGTCCACACGGCGGGGATGCGCATCATCCGCATGTCGATCAGCGGCGCGTCCGAGCGCAGCTCCACCAGGATCCACAGCGCGGCGCAGACGACGGTGGCGACGAAGAGGCCGATGATCCGGGCCGAGCCCCAGCCCCAGGTGGGGCCCTCGCTGACGGCCAGCAGCAGGGCGACCAGCCAGCCGGAGAGCAGCAGTGCCGCGCCCCAGCTGATCCGGCCCGGGGTGCGCACGGGGGATTCGGGGACGAACAGGAAGGTGGCGACGGTGGCGATGGCGGTCATGGCCATCGGGATCCAGAACAGCCAGTGGTAGTTGAGGTTGTCCACGATGGGTCCGGCCAGCAGCAGGCCGAGGCCGCCGCCGACGGCGGTGAGGGCGGCGGTGATGCCCACGGCTCCGCGCACCCGCTCGGCCGGGAACTCGTCCCGGATGATGCCGAAGGAGATCGGCAGCACGCCGCCGCCGAGCCCCTGGATCACCCGGGCGACGATCATCAGCGGCATCGCGTGGGCCAGGCCCGCCAGCGCCGAGCCCACGGTCAGCGCCAGCAGGGTGACGATGAGCATGCGCTCCTTGCCGACCATGTCGCCTATGCGCCCGAGGATCGGCGTGGCGACGGAGGCGGACAGCAGGTACCCGGTCATCAGCCAGGTCACGTTGTCCTGGCTGGTGTGCAGGGCCTGCATCAGGGTCGGCAGCACCGGGATGACCATCGACTGCAGCAGGGCGTAGGCCGACACTCCGAGGAGCAGGACGGCGAAGGTGACGTTGTAGTGCGGACGGGTGCCTGTTCGGGCCATGAGGTAGTGATCCCACTGGAGAAGTTAACCGGAGATTCGACTCCGCATGGCTACGCTAACATAAGCGGAGAATAAGCTCCGCATGGTTTCCGGCCATGGCGGCTGTGACCTTCGGCACCCTCGCAGCGTCCACTCGCAGCCGCCTCGGGAAACGCCAAAGGCCGCCGGGGAGAAGGAAGTTGAACTACCGTCCCCGGCGGCCCCGGGCCGTGCTCAGCTGCGCCGCGACCACTCCTCGGCAAGCAGCTCGTACGAGCGCACCCGGTCGGCGTGGTCATGGGTGATGGTGGTGACCACCAGCTCGTCCGCGCCGGTGGCGTCCCGCAGCAGCTCCAGCTGGTCGGCCACCTGCCGGGCGGTGCCGACGAACTGGGTGTCCACCCGGTCTGCCACCAGCGCCCGGTCCTCGTCCGACCACGGCAGCGCCCGGGCCTCCTCCGGGGTGGGGAACGGGATCGCGCCCTCGCCGGTGCGGATGCTGCGCACCCACGGGCCGTAGCCGGCGGCCAGCTCCCGCGCCGCCGCCTCGCTGTCGCCGACCACGACGTCCGCCGAGACCGTCACATAGGGCCGGTCCAGCACCGCCGAGGGGCGGAACGCCGCCCGGTAGCCCTCCGCGGCCTCCAGCACCGTGCCCGGGCTGACGTGGTAGTTGGCGGCGAAGCGCAGCCCGTTGGCGCCCGCGACCTCGGCGCTCTGCCCGCCGCTGCTGCCCAGGATCCACACCTGCAGATCCGCGCCCTCGCCGGGGACGATGTGCGCCTGCGCGCCGT
The DNA here is from genome assembly GCF_014084125.1 of Streptacidiphilus sp. PB12-B1b. NCBI lineage: Bacteria > Bacillati > Actinomycetota > Actinomycetes > Kitasatosporales > Streptomycetaceae > Streptacidiphilus > Streptacidiphilus sp. PB12-B1b. Next base: position 1,487,207 of record NZ_CP048405.1, read on the forward strand.
TGGCCGCCCGGAACTCGCCGCGCAGCAGCGCCAGGATGTCGCCGACCTGCTCGGCGTAGTCCTGCGCCTGCGCGCCCGGCAGCAGCAGCAACTGCTTGTGCAGGGCGAAGCGCGGCGAGGCGAGCAGCCCGGCGAAGGAGAACGGCGGCGGGATGAGCAGCCCGTTCGGGGCCCGGCCGTCCACCACGCCGGTCGCGCCCACCAGCGCCGGCTCGCGCACCGAGGCGGGCGGCCGCCCGCCGGAGCGGCCCAGCCCCAGATCGATCCGGCCCGGGTGCAGGGCCTCGATCAGCCCGAACTCCTCCACCGTGGACAGGGCGGTGCGGTGGCCCAGCTGGACCGCGCCGGAGCCGATCCGGATGGTCGAGGTCGCGGCGGCGGTCAGCGCCAGCAGCACCGCCGGGGAGGTCCCGGCGACGCCGGGGTTGAGGTGGTGCTCGGCGAACCAGTAGCGGGTGTATCCCAGCCGCTCGGCCCGCTGGGCCAGGTCGACGCTGTTGCGCAGGGCCTGGGCGGCGTTCGATCCCGAGGAGATCGGGACCAGGTCGAGCACGGCGAGCGGGGTGCTGCTCATCGTCCGTTCTCCTTGGCGTCGTCGGTGTCGGCGGGCGCGTCCAGGCCCAGGTGGTCGCGGAGCGTCGTGCCCTGGTACTCGGAGCGGAACACGCCGCGCTCCTGGAGCAGCGGCACGACCCTGTCGGCGAACTCGTCCAGGCCGGTCGGGGTGATGTGCGGGACCAGGATGAAGCCGTCGCTGGCGTCCTCCTGCACGAAGCGGTTGATGGTCTCGGCGACCACGGCCGGGGTGCCGACGAACGACTGCCGGCCGGTGACCTCGACGATGAGCTCGCGGATGGAGAGCTTCTCGGCCCGGGCGCGCTCGCGCCACTGCCGCGCGGTGGCGATCGGATCGCCGAACATCCGCACACTGGCCCGGCCGCGGGCGATGGTGTGCTCGCCCACCAGCGGGTCGATCTCCGGCAGCGGACCGTCCGGGTCGTAGTCGGACAGGTCCCGGTTCCACAACTGCTCCAGGTACCGGATCGCGGTCTGCCCGCTGACCTGCTGCAACCGGACCTCGCGGGCCAGCTCGGCGGCGTCCTCGGCGGTGTCGCCGAGGACGAAGGTCGCCGCCGGGAGGATCAGCAGCTGGTCGTGGCGGCGGCCGTGCCGGGCCAGCCGGCCCTTGACGTCGGCGTAGAACGCCTGCCCGGCGTCCAGGGTGCTGTGCCGGCTGAAGATGGCGTCGGCGGTGGCGGCGGCGAACTCCCGCCCCTCGTCCGAGTCCCCGGCCTGGAAGATCACCGGACGCCCCTGCGGGCTGCGCGGGACGTTGAACTGCCCGGCGATGTCGAAGTGCTGGTCCCGGTGGGCGAACGAACCGGCCAGCGGATCGGCCAGGAAGGTCCCGGACTCCTTGTCGGCGACGATCTCGCCGCCCTGCCAGGAGTCGAACAACTCCCAGGCGGTGCGCAGGAACCGGTCGGCGCGCGAGTAGCGGTCCTGCTGCTCCAGGAAGCCGCCCCGGCGGAAGTTCTCCCCGGTGAAGGCGTCCCAGGAGGTGACCACGTTCCAGGCGGCCCGCCCGGCCGAGAGGTGGTCCAGGCTGGCGAACTGCCGGGCCACCTCGTAGGGCTCGTTGAAGGTCGAGTTGATGGTGCCGGTCAGGCCCAGGCGTTCGGTGACGGCCGCCAGCGCGGCCAGCACGGTGAAGGTGTCCGGGCGGCCGACGACGTCCAAGTCGTAGATCTGGCCGCCCTGTTCGCGCAGCCGCAGCCCCTCGGCGAGGAACAGGAAGTCGAACTTGGCGCGCTCGGCGGTCCGCGCGAAGTGCGCGAAGGACGCGAACTCGATGTGGCTCCCGGCCCGCGGGTCGCTCCACACGGTGGTGTTGTTGACGCCCGGGAAGTGCGCGGCGAGGTGGATCTGCTTGACGGGCTTGCTCATGGACGGACGGTCCTTCCGGGCTCAGGCGGACGCGACGGCGGACGCGGCAGGGGCGGCGTAGCGGTTGGCGGGGCGCTCCAGGCCCAGCAGGCCGCGCAGGGTGTCGGCCTCGTAGCGCTCGCGGAAGACGCCCCGGCGCTGCAGTTCGGGCACCAGCGCCCGGGTGATCTGCTCCAGGTCGTGCGGCAGCGCGCCCGGCCGCAGCCGGAAGCCGCTCAGCCCGGCCTGCTGCAACTCCAGCAGCAGATCGGCCAGTTGGGCCGGGGTACCGGTGAAGATCCGGGCGTCGCTGCGGAGTTCGGCCCCGGCCAGTGCGTCCAGCCGGGCCTTGCGGGCGGCTGCGGCGTCCTCCTCCGCGTCCAGGAAGACCACCAGGTCGCCGAAGAGGTGCACGGTCTCGCCGGTGCGCCCGGCAGCGTCCTGCTCGGTGCGGATCTCGGTGACGATGTCCCGGGCGTGGGCCGCGTCCAGCGGGGTCACGTAGCCGACGTCGGCCGAGCCGGCGATCAGCCGGTAGGGCACGGTCAGGTGGCCGAGCGCGGTGACGATCGGCTGGCCCTGCGGCGGCCGGGGCGTGATCGAGGGGCCCTTGACGCTGAAGTGCCCGCCCTGGAAGTCGATGTAGTGCAGCTTGGCGCGGTCCACGAAGCGCCCGGTGGCGGTGTCGCGGATCTCCGCGTCGTCCTCCCAGCTGTCCCAGAGCCGGCGCAGCACCTCGACGTAGTCGGCGGCCTCGCCGAACAGCTCGGTGAGCTGGTGCTGCACCTGCGGGGCGGCGAAGTCGGCGACGTCCGCCGGGAGTTCGGGGAAGGTGCGGCGGCCGAAGTGGCGCGCCTCGTCCGGCCGGGCGGAGACCTGCACCCGCACCCCGGCACGGCCGTTGCTGACGTAGTCGAGCGTGGCGATGGCCTTGGAGAGGTGGAACGGCTCGGTGTGGGTCACCACCGCCGTCGGGACCAGGCCGATGTTGCTGGTCAGCGGCGCGATCCGGGCGGCGGTCAGGACGGCGTCCAGCCGCCCGCGCACCTGGTCGGTCCGGCCGTCCGGGCCGGTGTGGGTGGAGGACTGCAGGCCCAGCGAGTCCTCGAGCGTGACGAAGTCCAGCAGCCCGCGCTCGGCCTCGGCGACCAGCTCGCCCCAGTACCGGGCGGTGAGCAACTCCCTTGGCTGCGCTTGCGGTTCGCGCCAGGCGGCGGGGTGCCAGCCGGTGCCGTCGAGGGCGACGGCCAGGTGCAGCGGCTCGGGTGACGAAGGGTCGGAGGACGGTATGTGTGCGGAGGGCATGGCAGTTCGCTCTCTACTCGGCTGCGGGCAGGCAGGTGTCGCCCGCAACCCCGGAGTGGGTGGCGCTGGGTGCGGTGTGGTGCCGTGGCGGGCGCTGTGCTCAGGAGGGCCGGAGGACGGGCCGGGGGACGCGCCGGGACCGGACCGCAGGACGGGCCGGACGGCGGCCCCGGGCCGGTGGCGGCCCGCTGCGGCTACGCCGGACGGGCGTGGACGCGTGCGCGGGGGCGCCGCTGGAGGCGGAGGCGCGGGAGGGGCTCGGTCAGCCCGTACACAGGGCGGCGGCGACGCGCTGCAGGTCGATGTGGCGGCGCGAGAAGGAGCCGACCAGGCCGCGGCACGGCCGGACCACGGCGGCGGCGTGCGACCGCCGCAGGGGGACTGTCGTCCGCACTGCCGTCACCTCCCGCCTCGATCGGCCCGGACCGGGCGCGCATGACCTGCTTGGAGGCTATCCGGGCACGGGAGTCCGTCGCAATCCCCACCGGACCCGCCGACCGCCTCCCGACGGCTCCTCCCTCGGGAAAACCGCAGCTCAGCGCGGTGGTCGCGGCCCGTCGGCGGTCGCTGTGATCGCCGGTGGCGGGCCGCCGCGCGCAGCCGCCCGGCCCGGGCGCGGCTTGCGCCGGGCAGCGCAGCGCGGAGAGTGGTACCCGGGGGCGGAGACCGGAGAGCGCACGCCGACAGGACAGGACCGGAGGCACCGTGGACGACCTCGGACAGCTCTGCGAGGAGCACCTCGCCAAGGCCCGCGCCGACGCCCACGGGCGCAGCGCGCACCTGCTGCTCCACCAGGGCCCGCTGCGCCAGACCGTGATCGCGCTGACCGCCGGGGCAGCCCTGGACGAGCACAACGCGCCGATCGCGGCCAGCCTGCAGACGCTGCGCGGCAGCGTGGTGCTGACGGCGGCGGGCGGCGACCGCACCGTCCCCACGGGCGCGATCCACCCCGTCCCGCAGGAGCGGCACGGGCTGCGCGCCCTGGAGGACTCGGTGGTCCTGCTCACCGCCGTCACCGCGGTCCCGACACCCGGCTGACGCCCGTCCGGGCCCCCGGCTGACGCCCGCCCCGACACCCGGCTGACGCCCGTCCGGGCCCCCGGCTGACGCCCGCCCCGACACCCGGCTGACGGCCGTCCGGGCCCCGGCGTCAGTGCAGGCACCCGCGTCAGAGCAGGCCACGCCGGTTGGCCTGGATCCCGGCCTGGAAGCGGTTGCTCGCGCCCAGGCCGCCCATCAGCGCGCTCACCCGGCGCTGCACGGTGCGCGCGGACACGCCGAGCCGCCGGGCGATGCCCTCGTCGGTCATGCCCGCCGCCAGCAGCGTCAGCAGCTCCACTCGGCCGTCGTCGGCCTGCGGATCGGGCACCGGGACCGGCATGGCGCGGGCCCACTGCGCCTCGAAGGTCTGCGCCAGCGCGTCCAGCAGCGGTGACGGCCGGACCACCAGTGCGCCGGTCAGCTCGGTGCCGGGGGCCAGCGGCAGCAGCGCCCAACGGGCGTCCACCAGCGCCAGTTTGAACGGCAGCCCGATCGCCGTCCCGGCCTGCTCCCCGGCGGCCACCAGCACCCGTACCTGCTCCAGCTTGTCCGGTTGCAGCAGCGTCGCCCGCTCGTACACCGAGCGCACCCGCACGCCCCGGGCCAGGACCGGCAACTCCGGCCCCACGCCGTCGAGTTGGATGAACGGCGGCTTGTCCAGGATGGCGACCTGCTCGCGTGCGCCGTCCAGCAGGGTCAGCCACAGGTGCTCGATGGCGTCGCGCCCGGTGACCACCTCGACCAGGTCGCCCAGGGAGGGGTCGCGCAGTCCGCGCGAGCGGTGGTAGCCGTCCAGCAGCCGGGTGATGTCGGCGCGCAGGCGGCGGGTCTCCTCCTCGCGGTCGCGCAGGAACTGCTGCAGCGCCACATCCGGGGCGGTGGCGCTCCACCGGGCCGGGGGAGGGGCGCCGTCGCCGTCCTGGCCGCTCCAGTCGCCGTAGGGTCTGCGCGCCAGTGAGCGCGCGTGCAGGCCGACCAGGGCCTGCAGGACGACGGTCGGCGGCATCCGCAGCGCGGACGCCAGCTCGGCCAGGGTCGCGCTGCCCAGCCGGCACAGCTCCAGGTAGACGGCTTCCTCGGCGCAGCTCACCGCGTCCTGGTCCCGGTCCCAGACGTTCTCTGTGAGCACCGCGCCTCCGCCTCCCCTGCCTCTGTGGGAACTCTGCGCCCTCCGGCGGGAGCCCGGCAAGAGGGCATGGACGGCCGTTGACGGAAACCTGTCATGTCTGGTTCCCGCAGTGCGCTGCCGCTACCGCGACGGGTGGCGGGTGATCAGCATTCCAGTGGGACCGGCGCGGAGCCGTCCAGGCCCGCTCCGCCGTCCCGCAACCCCCACACCCCCACGTACCCCCACACGTCCGACCAAGGAGTCAGACATGTCCTCTCCGATAGCCCGCGGCACCGCGACCGCCGGCCGATCCCCTTTCCGCGCAAAGGCGTTGACGCTGGCGGCGGCCGCCGCGCTGGCCACCGCGGTGCTCCCGGCCAGTGCCGCGGCGGCGAGCGCGCAGCCGTTCGGCTACGCCCCCGTCGGGCTGGCCTCGGTGCACGGCAGCCAGTGGGCGAGCAGCAGCCCCTGGGGCGGCTACGTCGCCACCGGCAGCGGGTTCCGCAGCATCGTCGGCTCCTGGACCGAGCCCCCGGTCACCTGCACCAGCCGGAACAACCTGTTCGCCCCCTGGGTCGGCATCGACGGCTACGGCTCGCAGACCGTCGAGCAGACCGGCGCGCAGGTCTCCTGCTCCTCCGGCCGCGCGGTCTACAGCGCCTGGTACGAGATGTACCCGGCCAACCCGGTGTACCTGAGCAACCCGGTCGCCGCCGGTGACAGCTTCACCGGCTCGGTCACCACCACCGGCAACGGCAGCTACAAGATCAGCCTCAGCGACAACACCCAGGGCTGGACCTACAACACCACCCAGCGGCTGAGCGCCCAGAACGTCAGTGCCGAGGCCATCATCGAGTCGCCGACCTCCAGCTACCCCAAGTTCACCGCGACCAGCTTCAGCGGCATCACCGTCAACGGCAACACCTTCAGCGCCTACAACCCGATCCCGCTGTCCAGCGGCGGCTACTCGCCGACCGCGCTCAACGGCGGCTCGTTCTCGCTCGTCCCCTGACGCACTGACGCACTGACGAACGGCACAACGGTCGGCAGCACGCACGACGAGGGGCCCCGCCGTCGCAACGGCGGGGCCCCTCGTACGAGCTCAGGTCAACGCGGCGCGCGGGGGATGCCCCGCTGCGGCCCGGCGTCGGCTGCGCGTGGATTCAGAGCGGGCGGATGTTCTCGGCCTGCGGGCCCTTCGGGCCCTGCGTGACGTCGAACTCGACCTTCTGGCCCTCGAGCAGCTCGCGGAAGCCCTGGGCGTTGATGTTCGAGTAGTGGGCGAAGACGTCGGCGCCGCCGCCGTCCTGCTCGATGAAGCCGAAGCCCTTTTCCGCGTTGAACCACTTCACGGTGCCAGTAGCCATGTCAAATCTCCTTCAGGGGGCAGAGTTCGGGATCCGCACTGTGCGGACGCCGAGTCGCCGCGATGATCGCCCCGCTCCGGACTGCGACAATGACCACAGAAGACCGGAATAAAACAAAAGTGCGCCTTGGGTTACAACCCGCAAGGCGCACACAACGTTCATGGGAACCAAAACTGCAACACCGCCAAAGCTAGCACACGTGTGGCCGAACCTCCTGACCGCGATACCGCCTACGGGGGAACCGACCTTTCCGTCCGCCCCGCGCTGTGCGAGGCTGGGTGCACTGACATCTCTTCAAACTGCGAGGCATGATGCGCTTCACCATCGCCGGCTGCTCCTTCTATCTGCAGGCGAGCGAGGTCGTGGCGCTCATGCGTGACGTGAAAGCTGAGCCCGTCACCGGGGAGTCCGTCAAAATCGGCCGCCGTTCGTACCCGATCAAGCAGGTCGGGGCGATGATCACCAAGCAGGACCGGCGGGATTTCAGCGCCGCCGACGTCATCCGTGCGATGGAGCGCCTGGGCTTCACCTGCAGCCCCGCGCCCGCCCCCGCGCCCCCCGCCGAGCTCACCCCCGAGCCCGGCACCACCGGCGACGCCTACCAGCTGTAGCCGACGCCGGCCGCCGCAGCGAAGGCCGCTGCTACGCCCGGCCGTCCAGGTACACCCAGGCGCCGTCCACCCGGACGAAGCGGCTGTGCTCGTGCAGGACGTCCTCCTGACCGTGCTCGCTGTAGTACGCCCGGAACTCCACCGCCCCCTCGCTGTGGAAGGCGCTGCCGCCCTCCGTCGCCAGGACCTCCAGCCGAAGCCAGTGCTGGGCGGGGTCGAGCCCCAGCCGGGACGGCCTGGTCCGCGGGTGCCAGCTGCGCAGCAGGTACGGCTCGTCGCCCAGGGCGAACGCGCTGAAGCGCGAGCGCATCAGCGCCTCGGCGGTGGGCGCCGCCGCCCGGCCCGCGTGGAACACCCCGCAGCACTCGGCGTACGGCCGCCCCAGCCCGCACGGGCAGGTCACCGCCCCGTCGCCGCCCGGCGGCCGCCCCGGCCGTGGTGACGCGCCCGTCCTGGTCCTCGCCCGTACCTTCGCCATGCCGAGCATTCTGCCCGGTACGGCCCGGCCCGGCGCACCGCTCGGGCCACCGCATGCCCGTCGAACGTCTGCTCGCGCCCCGGATGTGTGCCCGTGACGGCAGCTTTGCCCGGACGGCGGCCCGGCAACCGCTAGGGTCGACCCGTGGACCAGGAAACGGCGTTGGAGCAGGGCGTGTCCGGGGGCCGGGAGCAGTGGCAGCCGGGGCCGGGCGAGGTGCACCTGTGGCTGCGGGAGACGGCCGGGGTGCCCGAGGAGCCCGCGCTGCTGGACGCCGATGAGAGGGTCCGCGCCGCCCGCTTCGTCCGCGACGCCGACCGCCACCGCTACGTCGCCTCGCACGTGCTGCTGCGCCGCATCCTCAGCCGGTACACGGGCACGCCGCCCGAGCAGCTCGGCTTCACCCGCGAGGACTGCCCCTGCTGCGGCGAGCCGCACGGCCGCCCGGCGCTGGCCGGGCAGGCCCGGGCGCCGCACTTCTCGCTGTCGCACGCCGGGGCGCTGGTGCTGGTCGCCGTCGCCGCCGAGCCGGTCGGCGCCGACGTCGAGGAGTGGCCGGCGGCCGACTCCGTCGCCGGGCTCGCCGGTGTGCTGCACCCGGCCGAGCAGGCGGAGCTGGCCGCCGCGGGGCACGGCCGGGAGGCGTTCACCCGGCTGTGGACCCGCAAGGAGGCGTACCTGAAGGGCCTGGGTACGGGCCTCGGCCGGGCCATGGAGCTGGACTACGTCGGCGACCGGCAGCCGGGCCCGGACGGCTGGACTTTGGCCGACGCCCCGGCCCGCCCCGGCTACGCCGCCGCCGTCGCCCTCCGCGCCGACACCCTGGCCATCGTCCCGCGCTGACACCCGCACCGGCCGCGCCGGGCTGCGGCTGTGTGGCACGGTTGCCCCATGAGCCAACGCCGTCCCTATGTCCTGCTCAGCGTCGCCATGTCGGTCGACGGGTACATCGACGACGCCGGGCCCGAGCGGCTGGTGCTGTCCGGCGCGGAGGACTTCGAGCGGGTCGACCGGCTGCGGGCCGGCTGCGACGCCATCCTGGTCGGCGCGGGCACCCTGCGCGTCGACGATCCCCGGCTGCTGGTGTACGCGCCGGGGCTGCGGGCCGAGCGGCTGGCCCTGGGGCTGCCCGCCAACCCGCTGCGGGTGGTGCTGACCGGCAGCGGCGAGCTCGACCCCGGGCTGCGGCTGTGGCACCAGGGCGACGACCGGCTGGTGTACGCCCCGGACGCGGCCCTGCCCCGGCTGAAGCCGCTGGCGGGCCTCGCCGAGATCGTCGGCACCGGCGCCGGGCTGGACTTCGGCGCGGTCCTGGACGACCTCGGCGCGCGCGGCGTGCGGCGGCTGATGGTGGAGGGCGGCAGCGCCGTCCACACCCTGGTGCTGACCTCCGGGCTGGCCGACGAGATCCAGCTCGCGGTGGCGCCGTTCTTCGTCGGCGACCCCGCCGCGCCGCGCTTCGTCGGCCCCGGGCGCTTCCCGCAGGACGCGCTGCACCGGATGCAGCTGGCCGGGACCGCGACCGCCGGCGATGTCGCCGTGCTGCGCTACGTGGTGCCCCGCCCGGCCGACCCGCAGCGCCTGGACGAGGACGACCGCCGCCGGCTGCGGCTGGCCGTGGAGCTCTCCCGGCAGTGCCCGCCCTCGGCCACCGCCTACTCGGTCGGCGCGGTCGTCGTCGCCGCCGACGGCACCGAGCTGGCGCGCGGCTACTCCCGCGAGACCGGCCCGGCCGTCCACGCCGAGCAGGCCGCGCTGGCCAAGCTCGACCCGGCCGACCCCCGGCTGCGCGCCGCCACCCTCTACACCACCCTGGAGCCCTGCTCGACCCGCGCGTCCGCCCCGGTGCCCTGCGCGCGGCTGGTGCTCGCGGCGGGCATCCCGCGGGTGGTGCTGGCCTGGCGCGAGCCCTCGCTGTTCGTCGCCGACTGCCAGGGCGTGGAGCTGCTGGAGCAGGCCGGGGTGACCGTGCTGGAGTGCCCGGAACTGGCCGCCGAGGCCCGCGCGGTCAACGCGCACCTGGTGCGGCCCGGCGGCGTCCAGCCCTGCTGACGGCCGGGCCCTAGCCCGGGGTGTTGATCATCGAGGTGGCCGCGTACGCCAGGTAGTCCCACAGCTGCCGCTCCAGCTCCGGGCTCAGGCCCAGGCCGTCCACGGCCGTGCGCATGTGCCGCAGCCAGGCGTCGTGCGCGGCCCGGTCCACCGCGAACGGCGCGTGCCGCATCCGCAGCCGCGGGTGGCCGCGCTCGTCGCTGTAGGTGCGCGGACCGCCCCAGTACTGCATCAGGAACAGCGTCAGCCGCTCCTCGGCCGGGCCCAGGTCCTGCTCCGGGTACATCGGCCGGAGCAGCTCGTCCCCGGCGACGCCCTGGTAGAAGGCGTGCACCAGGCGCCGGAACGTCGGCTCACCGCCGACCTGGTCGAAGAAGGTCGGCGGTTGGGGCGCTCCGTGCTCGGTCTGGTCCACGTGACCATCGTCTCAGACGCTCGCGCGCCGCCTCCACCCTCCCCGGGAGCCGACCGGGGACGGCGGGCGGCGGACGGCGGGCGGCGCGCGGTCCCCGGCCGGTCAGGCGCGGTGGACGGTGATGGTGGTCCAGGCGCCGACGTGGATCCGGTCGCCGTCCTTGACCGGGACCGGCTGGTGCGCGGCGATCGGGTCCGGGGCGCCGTTGAGGCTGGTGCCGTTGGTGGAGTCCTGGTCGATCACCACCCAGCCGCCGTCCGGCTGCTCCTGCAGCAGCGCGTGCTGGTGCGAGGCGCCCGGGTCCTCCGGGGCGATCGACAGGTCGATCTCCGGGACGGTGCCGCGCTGGTGGCTGCGCCGGCCGATGCGCAGCTGCCCGCGCCCGGTCATCGGCACCCGCCGCTCCGGCGAGTACGGCGGGAAGTACAGCCCGGCGGCGTCCGGGCCGCTGCGCGCCATCATGTCGTCGAAGTACTCCCGGTCGGCGGCGACCACCGCGACCCAGGTGCCCCGGCCGCCCTGCGGCGGCTGGTGCTGCTGCTGCTGCTGCTCACCGGCGGGCGGTTGCAGCATGAAGTCGGTGCCGAAGCCGCCGCTGGTGTCGCCGGTGGAGTAGCTGACCCCGCCGTACGTCCCGGCCGGCACCCCGTACGGCGGCGACTGCTGCGGCTGCTGGGGCTGCTGCTGCCGGGGCTGCTGCGGCGGGGCCTGCTGCTCGTAGCCCCGGGCGCCCTGCGGCGGCGCGGGCGGCTGCCCCTGCCCGGGCTCCGGCCGCCGGCCGGGCTGCTGGTACGACTGCCGCTCGAAGCCGGGCTGCTCGTACCCGGGCCGCTGCTGCTCGTACGGCTGCTGCTCGTACGGCTTCGGCTCGTACGGCTGCTGCGGCTGCGCGGGCTGCTGGTACGGCTGGGAGAGCCCGTAGTCCGGCGTCGGCCTGGGGGCCTGCGGGGCGGACTGCTGGGTCGGCTGCGGCGGCGCGGGCTGCTGCTGCGCCTGCTGCGGCGGCGGGAAGCCGGGGTAGCCGGGCCCGGCCGGCGCCTGCGGGGGCGGCGGCGACTGCTGGACCCGCCGCGAGGACGGCGTCAGCTCGTAGTCGTAGCCGCACTCCTCGCAGTAGCGGTCGGTCTGCGGGGTGCTGCAGATCGGGCACATCACCAGCCCGGTGGTGCTCGGCGGGTGCTGCTGGTACTGCGGAGCCTGCTGCTGGGGCTGCTGCGGCGCGGCGGACTGCTGCCCCTGGCGGCCGGGGGCGGCCATGGGCCAGCCGCAGTAGTCGCAGTAGTCGGCGGTCGGCGAGTCGTGGCCCTGCGGACAGATCGGCATGGGAGCCCCCCTCTGGCTCGTGGGTGTTCGGTGCGTGGTCGGGCGGTTACTTCTTGACGCGAACGGTCTTGGTCGAGCGGGTCTCGAGCGTCATCGAGTCCGCCTCGCTCACGTTCTTACGGAATCGAACGGTACCTTCCTTCGCGTCCACCACGTCCACCACCTTCGCCAGCAGCCGGAAGGTGTCCTCATTGCCCGATTCGTGCGCCAGCTGGACGGCCCGGCCGAGCTTGGCCGTCGCATGGTCCACGTCCCCGCGCCGGTGGGCGTCCAGGCCCTCCTGGATGGCGACGGCGAGGTCGGCCTGGCCGGTGTAGTGGGCGACCTGCGGGCTGATCTTGGTGGAGGCGGCCAGGTTGTCCGTCCACACCGCCTTCACCAGGCCCTGCGACAGCACCTCGGTGCCGCCGTCCGGCTGCGGCACCACCAGGCTGATCCGCCCGGCCAGCATCTCGCTGCCCACGGCTGCCGCCGGGACGTCGATGCACACGTGGTAGTCCCGGCTCTCGTCGCCCCAGGAGCCGGTCGGGTAGTCCCCGGCCCGGGGCCCGGACTCCTTGCGGCGGCCGCTGAGGTCCTCCACGCTGGGCGCGACCTGCTTGACGAAGCGCACGGACGCGTTGGCGGGCGTCCACACCCGCAGGGCGACGTCCGCGACCTCCTTGCCCATGGCGTCGGACATCATCGAGCGGAAGTCGGCGGCCAGGCCGGAGGGGTCCGCGACGATGTCGACCGTGCCCAGCAGCGCCGAGGACACCCGGCGCAGCTCCTCGACCTCCCAGTCGGTGCCCACGCCGCGGCAGTCGGCGGTGAAGTGCCCCTGCACCCGGTCCAGGGTGCGTTGCAGGTCGGCGGGGTTCTCGTGCTCGTTGCGGCCGTCGGTCAGCAGGATGCCGTGCCGGATGGAGATGTCCCGGCGGGACAGGAACAGCTGCTCGGCCTTGCTCAGCCAGGTGCCGATGGCGGTGCCGCCGCCGGGGGTGAGCCGCCGCAGCGACTGCTTGGCCTCCTCGCGGCTGCCCGGGTGCGAGACGGCCAGCTGCCCGCCGCCCGGGTAGACCTCCCTGGCCTCGTGCGTCCCGGCGACCACCGCGAAGGCCACCCCGTCGCGGACGGCGTCGATGGCGGCGGCGGTGGCCTCGCGGGCGGCGTGGATCTTCGCGGACGGGTAGTCCATCGAGCCCGAGCAGTCCACCATGATCACCACGGCCGCGTCCGGCCCGTCGCTGTAGCCGCCGGAGCCCGCGAGGCTGCGCCCGCTGGTGCCGCCGCCGGTCGCGGTGACCGTGACGATCGCGTTGACCTCGCGCGCGCCCTCCGCCAGGTACTCGTTCTGGAAGATGTCGACGGCGAACTGGGGGAGGTTGGACTTGGTCAGTCTGGCCATGGTTCAGCTCTCCTGGTCCTGTGCGTGCGGCGCCTGCGGGTTCAGCGGGGTGAGCTTCAGGGTGGGCGTGGGCTCCTCCGGTACGTCGAGGGGCAGGCAGGGCAGGACGGCGACGGTGACGTTGTCGTGCCCGCCCCGGGCACAGGCGAACCTGACCAGCTCCTGGGCGGCCTCCAGCGGCCGGGTGCGGGCGTCCGCCGGGACGACCGCGGCCAGGGCCGCCGCCGACTCCTCGTAGTTCCACAGCCCGTCGGTGCAGACCAGGACCACGCCGGGGGCGTCCGGGGTGAAGACGGTGGTGTGCGGCTCCACCTCCACCGCGTCCGCGCCCAGCCAGCCGGTGATGGCGTGGGCGCGCGGATCGGCGTACGCCTCGGCCTCCTCCATCAGCCCGGCCTCGACCATCCGGGCCGCCCAGGAGTCGTCCAGGGTCAGCCGTTCGGAGCCGGAGCGCTCGTCCGGGATCCAGTACGCGCGGCTGTCGCCGACCCAGCCGATGGTCACCTCGCCCTCGCTGGCCACGGCGCTGACCACGGTGCAGGCGGGGGAGTTCCGGCTGGGCTCCAACGGGCCCTCGGCGGCCAGCCGTTCCACCCGGGCGGCGGCGGCCATGATGGCGTCGTGCATGGCCGCCTTGGGCTCGGTGCCGGACTCCAGCGCCTCCAGCAGGTGCTCGCTGGCGATGTCCGCGGCGGCCTGTGACGCCTCGTCGGGCCGGGTCGCCGAGGACACGCCGTCGCAGACCACCGCGACCACGGCCGGCACCCCGCCCGGGCGGGAGGTGGCGGCGACCGCGAAGGCGTCCTCGTTGCGGTGGTGCCGGTGGCCCCGGTCGCTGACCCCGCACACCCCCGCCAGGGCGCGCTCCTGATGGTCCCTCGGGCGGGGCTGCGAGCGCCCGCACGCCTCGCAGTAGCCGTCGGTGTCGAAGCGCCGGGCGCCGCAGCCGATGCAGACCGGCCCGGCCTCGGGATCGACCACCGGCACCACCTCGGTGGGCTCGTGGTCCGGCTCGGCGTCGGCGTCCGCGTCCGGCTCGCTGACCAGCACCCCGGCGGGCGCGGCCAACAGGAAGTCGCCGGTACTGCCCGGCGGCACGGACGGCGGCACCGGCGGCGGGGGCGGCGGCGCTGCGGCGGAGGGCGTGGCCGGGGGCGCGGCGGCCAGGCCCGCGCGCGGGTCGGTCACCGGCGCCTCGGCCGGCATCGGCGGCACGGCCGGGGCCGCCGCCGGCAGCTCGATGCCACAGCCCTCGCAGAAGCGGTCACCCTCGGCGACCGGCTGTGCGCACCGGGGACAGGAAAGAGTCAACTGGTCCATGTGCGCCTACACCCACGTCCTGGGCCGGGTCCGGTTCGCCCGATCCACCCACTCGATGCGCTTCTCGGGCTGCTCCGCGAGACGCGCCAGTACTCGGTACGACTGTTCCAGCGCGAACCGCAGTTCCCGCTCCTGCGCCGGATGCCCCAGCAGCAGGATCGGCCCGGCCCCGGCCGCGCCGTCCGGACGCCCGGACACCACCCAGCCCAGGGCCTTGCCCAGGACCTCCGCCGACAGCTCCTCGCGCCGCCGGGCGTCCAGGCCCAGCCCGGCGAGCTGGGTCGAGCAGGCGTCCAGGTCGGCGCGGAGCGGCTCGTCGTCGGCCCGCCCGCGCAGCCGCGCCCGGACGGCGGCGACCCGCGCGGCCACGTAGTGGTTGGAGGTCTCCGGGACCGACTCCAGCGCGTGCACCGCCCCGGCCCGGTCACCGGCGGCCAGCCGCACCCGGGCCAGGCCGAAGGCCGCGCTGACATAGGCCCGGTCGGTCGTCCAGACCAGCCGGTAGAACTCGGCGGCGTCCCCGCGCTCGCCCAGCGTCTCGGCGCAGATGGCCAGCGCCAGCTTGGGCGCGGCCTCGCCGGGAAAGGCGTCGTAGACGGCGTCGAACGCCTCGGCCGCCGCCTGCGCCGCCGCCCGGGGCTCGGGGCCGCCGGGCGTGCCGGAGGCCGCCATCGCGGCCAGGCCCCGGTACCAGACGACCCGCCAGTCGTCCGGGTGGTCCGCCGACAGCGCGGCCCGGGCGGCGTCCACCGCGGGCAGGTCGCCCAGCTCGATCAGCGCCCGCAGCTCGCGCAGCCGCAGCTCCACCGAGTTCACCGGCGCGGAGCGCAGCGCGGACAGCACGTCGGCGGGGGCGGTGGCCATCAGCGCTGCCAGGAACCCGGCGTTGGGGTCGTCCGGGTCGGTCCGCGGGACGGGCAGCGCCAGCGCCGCCTGACGGGTGGCCAGCCGCACCACCGCGGGCACGGCGCCGGGCCGGGTGGTCCGCTCGGCGGGCTCGGCCGCTGTCGCCGTCCGGCCGCGCCGACGCCGGCTGTCGCCGCGCGCGGCGGCCGGGGCGTCGAAGGCTGCCGGGCCCACCAGCTCGGTGTCCACCACCCGCAGCTCCGGCCCGAACAGGGTGGACAGCGCCGGGCGGGGCGCCTCGTCCTGGAGCGCCAGGATCTCCCGCAGCACGCCGGTGAGCTGGTCCGCCATCTCCTGCGCCGAGGAGAACCGCTTGCCCGGATCGGGATCGGTGGCCCGGACCAGCAGCCGGTAGAAGGACTCGTACCGGGCGAAGACCTCGACGTCCTCCGGGCCCGGCAGGCTGTGCCGGTAGACCGTGGCGTAGCCCTGGAAGTCGAAGGTGAGCACGGCCAGCGAGCGGGCCACGGTGTACAGGTCGGACGCGGGGGAGACGCCGTCGGTGGCGATCTCCGGCGCCTGGTAGCCGATGGTGCCGTAGATCGGGCCGTCGTCGTCCTGGCGGCGGACCGCGCCCATGTCGATGATCTTCAGCTGGTCCTCGGACTGGATCACGTTGTCCAGCTTGAAGTCGCAGTAGATCAGCCCCCGGCTGTGCAGGTAGCCCAACGCGGGCAGGGCCTCCAGCGCGTAGGCGATGGCCTGCTCCACGGCCAGCGGCTCGCGTCGGCCGTCCGGCGCGCGGCGGGCGTCGGCGATGTCCTTCAGCGACTTGCCGCCGACGTACTCCATCACGATGTAGCCGTCGGTGCCGCCCTTGCGCAGGTCGGGGTGCTCGACGAAGTTGATGATGCGGACGATGTTGGGGTGGTCCACCTCGGCCAGGTAGCGCCGCTCGGCGATGGCCACCTCCAGCGCCTCCGCGTCGCCGGTGTCCAGCAGGCCCTTCAGCACCACCCACTTGTCGTTCACCCGACGGTCGATGCCCAGGTAGATCCAGCCCAGGCCGCCGTGCGCCAGGCAGCCCACCACCTCGTACTGGCCGCCGACGACGTCCCCGGCGAACAGCTTCGGCGAGAACGAGTACTCGGTGCCGCAGGTGCTGCAGAAGCCCTCCGGACGCCCCGGGTTGCCGTTGCGGGCACGCCCCACCGGCGCCTCGCACCTGCTGCAGTAGCGCTTGCGCTCCGGCACCTCCGGGCGCTGCTGCACCACGCTGCGCGGGTCGTGGCCGGGGATCGGCGGGACGGTCACCAGGCCCGCGCCCAGCCGCCCCCGGCTGGACTGGCTGCTGCCGCTGCGGCTGCTGCGCACCGACACCGAGGTCCGCCCCGAAGTGCCCCGGGACGCCCGGGAGCGCCCCGACAGCGAGCGGGAGGAGCCGTTGCGGGCACTGCCCGAACGCGCCGAACCGCCCGGGTCGTACGGGCCGGTGGGCGCGGACAGGCCCGAGCCGCTGCGGGCGCCCGGCACGGCGGCGGGCGCCGGGGCCAGTCCGCACTCGGTGCAGTAGCCGTCGGCGTCGATCACCCCCTGGCCGGTGCAGTCCGGCCGCAGGCAGGCCGAGCCCGGCCCGGTGGCGGCCGACAGCGGCACCGGCCCGGCGGGGGCCGCAGCCGGAGCCGTGGCCGGCCGGGAGGCGGCGGGCGGCTGGGCGGCGGCGGCCGGTCGGGCGGCGGCGGGCGCCGGGGCCAGTCCGCACTCGGTGCAGTAGCCGTCGGCGTCGATCACCCCCTGGCCGGTGCAGTCCGGCCGCGCGCACGGTGTGCCGGTCATGGCTGTCATCCCCCTCAAACCCCGTACGGTCGGCCGTCCACCGGCCGGTTCTGTCGGTCGTGCCCGTGCCCGTGCCCGCCGTGGCCGGTGCCCCCGCCGGGCCCGGGCGCGGGGCCGGGCTCCGCCGTCCGGTCCGCCGCGCGGCCCTGCCGCAGCGCCTGCTGGTAGCGCTGCACCGCGTGCTCCGCCGCCCGCAGGTCGCAGGGCGCGCTCCAGAGCATCCGGCGGGCCTGGTCGTAGTGCTCGATCAGCTCCGGGTCCTCCGAGACGCCCAGCCGCGCCGCCATCGCCCTGTAGGCGTCCAGCCGCCCGCGGAGCTCGGCCCGCAGCGCCAGCGGCGCGGTCACCGCCGTCAACGACTCGCGGGCGCGCAGCAGTTCGCGCTGGGCCGCGCCCTCCAGCGTGTCCAGCAGCGGGCCGAGCCGGTGCCACTGCCCGTGCCGCCGCAACTGGTCGGCCTGGGAGAGGCGTTCGCGCAGCGCGCTGGCCGGGCCCGGCACCGCCGGGACCTCGGTGGCGGCTATCTTCGCCAGCACCTCGCCGCGCGCCCGGCGGGACTCCGCCAGCGTGGCGTCCGCCCGGGCCAGCAGGTCGCCGACGCCCTCCAGCCGCTCGTCGGCGTCGTCCCGCAGCCGCAGCAGGTCCTGCAGCTCCAGCCGCAGGTCGTCCAGCGCGCGCGCGGAGCGGTCGTAGCGGCCGGTGTCCACGCTGCCCGCGCGGCCCCCGGCCGGGGAGCCCTGGTCGCCGCCGGGCCGGGGCGTCCAGAACGCCAGCGGGTCGGCGACGACCTCGGCGCGCAGCGACGCCAGCTCCCGGCCCATCTCCTCCAGCGCGTCCCCGGCCGGGTGCTCGCCGGGGTGGACGCCGACCGAGCGGGCGAGGGCCCGGACCCGGCCGAGCTCGGTCAGCAGCAGGTCGATCCGGGCGGGCAGCGCCGACCAGACCGCGTCGGCGGCCGAGGCCACCTCGATGATCCGGCCGTACCAGGCGTTCATCCGCTCGACCAGCTCGTTCAGGCTGACCTGCTCGCTCAGCCGGGCGCCGCCGGTCAGGCTCAGCCCGCCGCTGCGGCCCGCCGAGACCGTGACGCCGGTGCCGCGCAGCAGGTCCGTCAGCTCGACCAGCTCGGCCTGGTTGGGCCGGGAGCGGCGGGAGCGGACGGCGCGGGCGGCGGCCAGCGCCTCGGTGTAGGTGTCGAACATGGCCCACAGTCGGCCGAGGCCGGGCTCGGCCTGGCTCCAGCGTTCCAGGGTGCGGCCGGACAGCGCGGCGCCGTCGAGCAGCCGGCAGCCCGGGTGGTCCTGGAGCGCGAGCAGGGAGGCCTCGACGGCCTCGCGCTCGGCACTGAGCCGTGCCAGCGCGCGGTCGACCTCCTCCCGGGTCATCACCGAGCCGCCCGGCCCCGTCAACGCCATTGCTCTGCCATTCGCTCGCCCCGCCCCCGTCGTGCCGTCCACCGGCTGTGGTCGCGTCTGCCGGTAGCCAGACTGTCAGACCCGTGACCCGCTGGGCAGTCCGGCCGCCCCGCCCCGCCCCGCTCCCGGCGCGCTCCTCACCGCGCCGACCGCTCGTCCTGTCGTTCCGTCATCCGGTCACCCCGCGTAGCTCACCGTCGGCGGTCCGCCGGAGGAGCCCATCGCGGACTGCAGCCACTTCTGGTACTCGGCGTTCCACTGGTCGGCGCGGAAGCTGTCCAGCACCGCGTTGACCCGGCGGACCAGGTCGCTCTCGCCGAGCTTCATCGCCACGCCGTAGGTCTCGCTGTCGATCAGCCCGCCGACCAGGTGCACGGTCGGGTCCTGGGCCACCTGCCCGGCGCCCAGGGCGTTGTCGGTGATGGTCGCGTCGACCGTGCCCAACTGCATCAGGACCAGGCAGTCGAGCTGGTTCTCGACCTGGACGACGGTCGAGCCGTGGCTGTCGGACTGGAGGAACTGGAGCGCGGTGGAGCCGGTGGCGGCGCAGACCCGCTTGCCCTTGAGCGTCGCGTTGTAGCCGGTGACGGTGGACGACACGGGCACCAGCACCTCCTGCCCGGCGTCGAAGTACGGCGAGGAGAAGGCGACCTGCTGCTCACGGGCGCAGGTGATGGTCATCGTCCGCACGACCACGTCGACCTCGCCGCTCTGCAGGGCCGATATCCGGTCGGCGGTCGGCACGGAGAGGAACTCCACGGCGTCGGCGTCGCCCAGGATGGCCTTGGCCAGGGCGTGCACCAGGTCGATGTCGAAGCCCGCGAGCTGCCCGGTGGAGGGGTCGCGGAAGCCCCACAGGTAGCTGTTGGTGTCGATGCCGGCGATCAGCTTGCCGCGCCGGATGATCCGCTGCACGTCCGGGCCGGAGTCGTCGGTGCTCGGGGTGAGGCTGACGTTCTGACTGTCCGGGGTGCACGAACTGCTGTCGGCGCTCTCGACGGCGCTGTCGGCGCCGGCCGCAGCGCTGCCCGTGGCCGCGCGGGCGACGACGGCGGCCGGGGCCGGGGCCGCCGAGCCGCTGGGCAGCGCCACCGTGCCGAGCAGCAGCGCCCCCGCCGCCAGTACCGCGATCCGCACCCGGCCGGAGAGGCCCGTGCGCGCGTGGCCGGTCGTCCGGTCGTCGGTCACTGTCCCACCCCCGTGTGCTGGCATGTGTCCTGGCGCGTCGTTCGGCCCGCGCTCCGGGCCCGGCGCGCTCACCGGTACTCCGCTGTACGGCGGCTGACGCCCCACAGCGCGGCGAAGGCGGCCAGCACGGTCAGCGCCAGTGCGCCCGCCGCCAGGCCGGAGGTGTCGCCGCGGCCCTGCGAGGCCAGGTGGTCGAAGTTGGTCCGCTCGTGCGCGATGGCCGCGTTGAGGCTGGCGTCGAGCCGGGTGAAGGCGGCGTCGGTGGTCTGCGCGGAGGCGCCGCCGGGCGTGCCGATGGTGTCGGCGACGGCGGTGTCGTAGTCGCCGTTGTCGTTGGCCCTCAGGGCGGTGTCGTGCCGCTGCTGCCAGGTGGCGAAGTCGGCCTGGGCGGCCCCGACCTCCTGCTGCACGCTGCCGTCGGCCGAGGTCATCGCCGCCGCAGTGTGCAGATAGCCGGTGGGACCGGCCAGTTGGGCGCTGACGGTGGACCAGGAGGTCTCGTAGATGTCGGTCGAGCCGCGGGCCACCAGGTTGAGGTTCTCCGCGCCCCGGCACTGGAGCGCCTTGATCTGCGCCTCGTTGAGCACCTGGAGCGGCGCCGAGCCCCGGGCGTCGCTCTGGCCGAGCGCGGACGCCGCCAGGCTCTGCGCGGCGGCCAGCCAGACCAGGGCCAGCACCACCGAGGCGGACGCCAGCACCAGGCCCACGTTGAACACCCGGTTGGTGGCCCGGTAGAGGCGTATCTGCGCCCGGACCAGCGCCAGCAGCACCACCAGTCCGAGGCCCAGGGCGGCCCAGGGCAGCGAGCGGGCGCTGCCGTAGTCCTGGTGCAGCCGGGCGGTCTCCACCTGGTAGAGCGTCTGCGCCTCGGCGAGCATGGTGGTCTGCATCTGGCCGGAGGCGTAGCGCAGGTAGGCGCCGCCGAGCGGGTAGCCCACCCGGTCGTCCGCCCCTGCCACGCCCACCAGATCGGTGTAGCTCGGGAGTTGCGAGCTCAGCTGCTGGATCTGCCGCTGCCCGGGGTCGGCCGCGGAGGCGCTGGCGGCGGCCTGCGCCAGCAGCGTGGAGGCGGTCCGGATGTCGCTGGTGTACTGGTTGCGGACGGCCGCGGTCTCGTGCCCGGCCTGGAGGAAGCCGGTGGCGGCGGTGGTGTCGGCGTCGGCCAGGGTGCGGAAGATCTGCGCGGCGTCGTCGCTGAGCGGCTGGCTGTGCTCGACCACGCTGGTCGCCGCGTCCGACCGCTGCACCACCTGGACGTAGGTGAGCACCCCGAACACCACGGCCAGCAGGGCCAGCAGCGACCCCGCCGACCACAGCCGCCGGGGCGGCGTGCCGATCGCGCGCCGCAGCCGGGCGCCGGTGCGCGCCCGGGCGGGCGACGCCGGGGGCGCGGGCGTGCGCGCTCCGGTGCGCGCCGGGGCCGGGCGCTGCGCGAGCGTCGCCACCGGTCCGGCCGCGGGCGTGCTCCCGCCCGCCGCTGCCCCCCGTGGTGCGGGCGGATGCGCCGGGCCCCGGCCCGCGCCGCCGCTCTCTCCCGGCGTCGTCATGGCGCCTGCCCCTCTCCCCCGACCCGCCCCGACTTCTTCGGCAGAAGTATGGCCGCCCCCTCGGACATCCACACGGGAGTTGCGTCGATCTTGAGATTTCGTCGTACAGCTGTGACCAGCGGGAGCTGTGTGCCAGGGGGCGCGCCGACCGGCCGGTTCACCAGTTCGGGCGGATCGGCCCGCGCGGCGCGAGCCGGGCGAGGTCCGCGCACAGGCTGTGGAAGCGCTCCTCGCCCAGGGCGTCGATCCAGGGCCGGACGGTGTCGGCGGCGGCGTCGTCGGCGGCGCGGGTGCAGGCCCAGCCGCGCTCGGTGAGGACCACCAGCCGGGCCCGGGCGTCGGACGGATGGGGGTGGCGCTCCACGTAGCCCTTGCGGACCAGCTCCTCGACCAGCTGGCTCGCGGCCTGCTTGGTCACGCCCAGGTGCTCGGCCAGCTCGCCGACGGTCGCACCGTCGGGGGCCAGCCGGGCGAAGGCGAAGCCGTGGGCGGGGCGCACGTCGTCGAAGCCGCGCGCCGCGCCCCCGGCCTGGATGCCGGCGACGAGTTCGCCGGACAGGGCGAGCAGCAGGGCGGGCAGGGCGCGGGCGTCGGCGGAGGTGTCCATGGGCCCAGTCTCCCAGCCCCCGGGCAAAGGACAAGCGACTTGACTATAAAAAGGCAAGCGGCTTGACTGTTCTCAGGAGGACAAGCAGCTTGTCCAATTATCCGAGGGAGTCCGCCATGCCGTTCGTCCGCAGCGCCGACGCCGTGACCCACGAGGTCCACGGCGTCCGCTTCGTCTCCTACGCCAACACCGCCCAGGGCAGCAGCGAGCTCTGCGCCTGGCGCGTCGAGATCCCGGCCGGGACCATCGGCGTCCCGCACACCGTCAGCCGGGAGGAGGTGCTGTACGTCCTCTCCGGCAGCCTGCGCTTCAGCGTGGACGGTGACGTCGCCGAGCTGTCCGCCGGGGACACCGGCATCGTCCCGGCCGGGGCCCGGTTCGCCATCGACAACACCGGCGCGCACCCCGCCAGCGCCTGGGTCAGCACCGGAACCGGGCTCACCGCCACCCTCGCCGACGGCAGCCTGATGGCCCCGCCCTGGGCCGCCTGAGCCGCCCAGCGCCCGAGGGCGCCCCGGCGCGGGCGCGGGTGCGGCCCGGGCGGACGTGTCGTCCGACCCGGGCCGCCGGGGGCGCGCCGCCTCCTCAGGCGGTACCCGCCCCGCGCGGGTACGAGGCGCGCAGGCGCTCCTGCGCGCCGGGCGCGCTGCCGTGCCCGGCCGCCGCCAGGTAGTCCAGCCCCAACAGGGCCGCGCCCACCACCGGCGGGGTGTCCACCACCCGCGGCACCGCCTGCGGGGCGTCCGCCGCCAGCCGGGCCGTGACGCCGTCCAGCAGCAGCGGCCGCCGGGATGCCAGCACCCCGCCGCCGAGCACCACGTCCGCCGGGGCGTCCAGCAGGTCCAGTCGGCGCAGCGCCACCAGCGCCATCGCGGCGATCTCGTCGGCCTGCCGCGCCACCAGCTCCCGCGCGACCGGATCGCCCGCCTCGGCGGTGGCGAACAGCACCGGCACGAGCTCGTGCAGCCGGGACTCCGGCAGCGAGCCCAGGTGCACCGCCTGCGCCACCGCGTCGACGCTGGGCAGCCCGAAGTGCCCGGCCGCGGCGGAGGCGAGCGCGGTGTGCGGTCCGCGCCCGTCCTCCGCCCGGGTGGCGGCGAACATGACCGAGGTGGCCAGTCCGCCGCCGCCGCCCCAGTCCCCGGTGAGGGCACCGAGGGCCGGGAAGCGTGCGGTGCGCCCGTCCGGGAGCAGCCCGACGCAGTTGATGCCCGCGCCGCAGACCACCGCGACCCCGCGCGGCGCGTCCGTGCCCGAGCGCAGCAGCGCGAACGTGTCATTGGCGACGGACACCGTCCGGGCCCAGCCGTAAGCGGCGATCGCCTCCTGCAACTGCTGCTCTTCGACCGGCATGTCGGCCCCGGCCAGGCACGCCGAGACGTGCGTGACCAGCGGTCCGGTGCAGGCCGCGAGGTCGATCCCGGCCTGCGCGGCGGCCTGCGCGACCAGTGGCGCCAGCCCGGCCACGGCGGCTTCGGTGCCGACGCGCTGCGGCACGAAGCCGCCGCCGCGCGCGGTGCCGAGCACCTGCCCCCCGGCGCCGACCAGGGCCACGTCGGTCTTGCTGTTGCCGCCGTCGACGGCCAGCACCCCGGGCACCAGCTCCTGGCCGGGGGCCCCGGCGCTGCCGGAGTCCAGCGGCCCTCCGCGGGGCGGGGCGTGCAGGTGCGCGGGGTGGGTCTGCGTTCCGGTCACGCCCATGCCAGGTGCTCCCGGTTGTGGTCGAGCAGACGGTCGGTCAGCTGCTCGGCGAGGTCGATCTGGCCGACCAGCGGGTGCGCCAGCAGCGCCCGGAACACCCGCCTGCGCCCGCCGTGCAGGGCCGCCTCCAGGGCCAGCTGCTCGTAGCCGGTGACGTGCGCGATCAGCCCGGCGTACAGCGGCTCGACCGGCGGCACGGGCAGCGGCGCCGCACCGGTGGCGTCCACCCGCGCCGGGACCTCGATCACCGCGTCGTCCGGCAGGAACGGCAGCGTCCCCCGGTTGGCGACGTTGACGACCTGGACGTCCCCGGCCGCCGAGCCGGTGCCCAGCAGCGAGGCGACCAGGTTGACGGCGGCCTCGGAGTAGTACGCGCCGCCGCGCTGGGCCAGCAGCTCCGGCTTCTCGTCCAGCGACGGGTCGCCGTACATCTCCAGCAGCTGCCGCTCGATGGCGGCCACGGCCGACGCCCGCGAGCCCTTGGTCCGCAGCTCCTCCACCACCCGGTCGTGCTGGTAGAAGTAGCGCAGGTAGTAGGAGGGGACGGTGCCCAGCTCCCGGACCAGGCCCAGCGGCAGCTCCAGGTCCTCGGCGATGGCCGGGCCGAAGTTCTCCAGCAGCTCCGGCAGCACGTCCCGGCCGGTGGCCGAGCCGGGGGAGTCCAGCAGGTGGACGCCGCGCTCCCAGGTCAGGTGGTTCAGGCCGACGTGGTCCAGCCGGATGCGCTCCGGGACCACCCCGAGCAGCCCGGCGAACTTCCGCTGGAAGCCGATGGCGACGTTGCACAGCCCGACGGCCCGGTGCCCGGCGGTCTGCAGCGCGCGGGTGACGATGCCGACCGGGTTGGTGAAGTCCACGATCCAGGCGTCCGGATTGGCCCGGCGCACCCGCTCGGCGATGTCCAGCACCACCGGGACGGTGCGCAGCGCTTTGGCCAACCCGCCCGCGCCGGTGGTCTCCTGGCCGACGCAGCCGCACTCCAGCGGCCAGGTCTCGTCCTGGTTGCGGGCATCCTGGCCGCCGACGCGCAGTTGCAGCAGCACCGCGTCGGCGCCCTCGACCGAGGAGTCCAGGTCGGTGCTGGTGGTGATCGTCCCCGGGTGGCCCTGCTTGGCGAAGATCCGCCGGGCCAGGCCGCCGACCAGGGCGAGCCGGTCCTCGGCCGGGTCCACCAGCACGAGTTCGCTGATCGGGAGGGTGTCGCGGAGCCGGGCGAAACCGTCGATCAGCTCCGGCGTGTAGGTGGAGCCGCCGCCGACCACGACGAGCTTGAGCGCCCGGGTGGACGCGGCAGCGCTGGTGGTGGCGGCACTGGTGGAGGTGGCGGAGGTGGTGGTGCGGCTCATCGGCCCGTGACCCCTGTCGTGTCGTGCCTTCGCGCGGGAGCGGCCGAAGGCGTTCGGTGCGGTACGTGTGGGCATGGCGGTGCCGGTGCGCGGCGACGGCGTTCACGCGCACGGGCGTCGAAGGTCGGCGGACCGACGGCCTGGGCCGACGTCCGTCCATGGCAAGGAATATGACCCGTCGTCAGCTTCGTTGCGGACGGCGGGGATGCGGGGGCGTACGCGTGCGCCGGGCGGCTAGGAGGTGGTGAAGACGCTCTCCCGGGCCGTCTCCAGCGCGGTCTGCAGGGCCCCGGCGACCACCGGGGAGCCCTGCACGGTGCTCAGTGCGAGCCGGGGGCGCGGCACCGCCAGGCCCGTCAACTCGTCCTGCACCAGGGCGCGCAGGTCCTCGCCGCCGGCCAGCGGGATGTCCCCGCTGAGCAGCACCAGCTCCGGGTCGACCACCGCGACGATCGCGGCCAGCCCGGTGGCGATCCGCCGGGCCAGCCCGGTCAGGACGGTGGCGTCCCCGGCCCGGGCCGCGGCCACGGCGGCGGTCACCGCCTCCGGCGCGGACCGGGCGCTGATACCGTGCTCCCGGGCCAGGGCCAGCACCGCGGGCGCCCCGGTGAGCTGCTGGAACCCGCCGGAGTTCTCCCGGCGGACGTTGCGGATCAGCGGCGCGCCCGGCAGCGGCATGTAGCCGACCTCGCCCGCGCCGCCGGTGTGCCCGCGGTGCAGCCGTCCGGCCAACACCACAGCCGCGCCCACGCCGTCCTCGATCCACAGCAGCACGAAGTCGGCGACGCCCTTGGCCGCGCCCAGGCGCTGCTCGGCGATGGCGGCGAGGTTGACGTCGTTCTCCACCGCGACCGGTACGCCCAGGTGCTCGGTGAGCTCCTCCAGCAGCCTGGGGGAGTGCCAGCCGGGGAGGTGCGGCGCATAGCGGAGCTTGCCGGTGCCCGGGTCCAGCGCGCCCGGGGTGCCGATCACGACCTGGCGCAGGATGCGCCGCTCCAGGCCGACGACGGCGACGGTGGCGTCCACCGCCTCGCGGACCCGCTCGGCGGTGCCGGTCGCCTGCCGGCCCGGGGTGTCCACCCGGTGCTCGGCGACGACGGTGCCGGTGATGTCGGCGACGGCGATCCTGATCCGGGAGGCGTTGACGTCCAGCCCGGCGACGAAGGCGGCCTCCGGGTTGATCTCGTACAGCTGCGCCCCGGGCCCCGGGCGTCCGGCGGTGGTGCCGACCGGGACGACCAGGCCGGCGCTCTCCAGTCGGGCCAGCAGTTGCGAGGCGGTGGGCTTGGACAGTCCGGTGAGCGCGCCGAGCTGGCTGCGTGAGAGCGGTCCGCGGTCCAGCAGCAGCTCCAGGGCGGCGCGGTCGTTGATGGCGCGCAGGAGGCTGGGGGTGCCTGGTTGAACCGTGCCCCCGGGGCCGCTGGTCATCTGCCTCGCTCCTCCTGGAGTCACTGTTAGGAAACCTTCCTAACTTATGAACAGGAACGTACGGGCCGGGCGGGGACACTGTCAATGGAACGGACCAACAGGATTGCGTGAACGGCCGTGCCGCGCGAGTGCCCGGGCGGGGGCGACCAGGCGGGGGCGACCAGGGCGGGGGCGACCGGCCGGGGACCGGTCACCTGGACGGCGGCGCGCGGGCCTAGCGCTTGACGGTCGTGACCGGCTCGTCCTGCGGCGGTATGGCCGCCGTGGCGCGCGACTGCGCGGACATCGGATCGGCGAGCACCGAGGGCGCGTTGATCTCCGCCACGTCGGAGGCCTTGGCCCGGGGCGAGGGCAGCGAGGCCGTGCCCACCTGGATCCCGGCCTGGTCCAGCACCAGCTTGATCCGCCGCCGCAGCTCCCGCGCCACCGGCTGGGCCTTGCCCGGCATGGTCTTCGCCGACACCTGCACCAGCACCGAGTCGGCCGACAGCGTGTCCACGCCCAGCACCTGCACCGGCTCCCAGAGCTGCTCGCTCCAGGGCTCCTCCTTGGCCATCTCCTCGGCCGCGTCCAGGATCAGCCGCTCCACCTTGTCCAGGTCCTCGTGGTAGCCGACCGGCACCTCGACCGCCGCCGTCGCCCAGCCCTGGCTCAGGTTGGCGATCCGCTTCACCTCGCCGTTGCGGATGTACCAGATCTCGCCGTTGGCCCCGCGCAGTTTGGTCACCCGCAGGCCGACCTCCAGCACCGTCCCGACGGCCACCCCGGTGTCGATCTGGTCGCCCACGCCGTACTGGTCCTCCAGGATCATGAACACCCCGGAGAGGAAGTCGGTCACCAGGTTGCGCGCGCCGAAGCCGATGGCCACGCCCGCCACGCCGGCGCTGGCCAGCAGCGGCGCCAGGTTGATGCCCAGCACCGACAGCGCGGTCAGCGCGGCGGTGCTCATGATGGCGAACGAGGCGACGCTGCGCAGGACCGAGCCCATCGCCTGGGAGCGCTGCTTGCGCCGCTCGGCGTTCTCCAGCAGGTTGCTCAGCAGCGGACCGGGGTGCTCCCGGCGGCCGCCGTGGGCCATCCGGCTCACCATTCGGCTGATCAGCTGCCGGACCGTGGCCCGGATCACCAGCGCGACCACGGTGATGAAGACGATCTGGAACCCGCCGGTCACCCAGCCCTGCCAGTGGCTGTCCAGGTAGCTGACGGCCTGGCCTGCGGTCTGAGTGGCGTCCGTCAAGGTCGGCGGAGCGGTGGGATTCTGCGTTGCCATCAGCGCATCGTACCCAGGGAGGAGGTGTCGGACGGCTCGCACAGGCGTCCACCGGACGGCCCCGGGAGGGCCGCGCAACCGGCCCGACGTGCGCCGGACGTGCGCGGGGCCGGGGCCGTACGTGCATACGGGCAAGATCCTGGGCATGACTGGTGTGGGGCAGCACACACCGCCGCCCCTGTTCTCCTGGAATGGTGGCGCGGCGGGGAATCCTGAGGCGACACTGGTGGGGAGATCGCCCGGGGGCCTGCTACCAGAGCGGGCGCCCCCGGCCGGACAACCGAAGAATCATGCGTGACCGGCACACCGTCCACCCGGACGGAGTGCTCGTCCCGGCGCGAGCCACGCGCCGTCGGCGGAAAGGGAGGCCATCGTGCCGCATGTCCTGGTCCTCAACGCGTCGTACGAGCCACTCGGCGTCGTCTCGATGCGCCGCGCCCTCGTTCTGGTCCTCGACAAGAAGGCAGTCAGCCTTGAGGACTCCGGGGTACTGATGCATAGCGCCACCAGCGCCGTCTCGGCGCCGTCCGTCGTCCGACTGACCCGCTTCGTGCGGGTTCCTTTTCGTGGTCCCGTTCCGCTGACCCGGCGAGCGCTGTTCGCGCGCGACGGTGGCCGGTGCGTGTACTGCGGTGGCGTCGCAACCAGCGTCGACCACGTGGTGCCGCGCAGCAGGGGCGGCCAGCACCGGTGGGACAACGTGGTGGCGGCCTGCCGCCGCTGCAACCACGTCAAGGCCGACCGCCACCTGGCCGACCTCGGCTGGCGGATGAAGCGACCGCCCGCCCCGCCGTCCGGCCTCGCCTGGCGGATCATCGGGACCGGGCACCGCGACCCCCGCTGGCGTCCCTACCTGGAGCCCTACGGCTCCCGGGAGGAGGTGTCCCACGCCGCCCCGGACGGGCCGCCGTGGGAGGCCCCGACCGAACTCAGCGCCTGAGAGCCCGTGCGGCACCGCACCACCCCGCGGCACTGCTGACGACGACGCCCTCCGCCCCGCACCAGCGGGCCCGGGGGGCGCCGCGCTGTCAGTCGGCGGCGGCCGCTGCGGATCCGAGAGCAGTGCTCTCGTCCAAGAGCGCCGTTTCATGTCCGGTCCATGTCCGGTGCACTGAAACGAGAGCAGTGCTCTCGAAGGCGGCGCCCGGAGGAGCCCTGCGGACGATCACTCCAACGGCCGGTGTCGGAACCCCCCGGGTGCGGGTAGGAGGCACGTCGGGTCAGGAGCACCGCCCGTCCGCGTCCAGCCGCGCCGCAGCGCCGAGGAGCCTTCCCGTGGCCACAGCAGCCCGCCCGTCCGCCTCCCAGCACCTCGCCTCCGACGCGATCAGGGAGCTGGCGCGGGCCCACGGCATCGACACCGCCACGGACTCCCCGCAGGGACCGGTCGAGGTGCCGACCGGCACGCTGGTCGCGGTGCTGGCCGCGCTGGGCGCCGACGCCTCCACCGAGCAGGCCGCCCGGGACGCCCTGGAGCGGCACCGCCACACCGAGGCCGCCCGGCTGCTGCCGCGCTGCCTGGTCACCCGCACCGGCCGCCCGCTGGACCTCGGCGCGCGCCACGGCGTGCCCTCCTCGGCGGAGGTCTGGATCGAACTGGAACACCCCGACGCGTCCCGCTCCGGGCACGACGGCTCCCGGCACGACGGCTCCCGACACGACGCCTCCCGGCACGACGACGGGCCCGCCGGGGCGGTGCGCAGCGTCGTCGGCGGGCGGCTGCCGCAGGACCTGCCGGTCGGACGGCACACCCTCTGCGCCCGGCAGCGCGACCGCGCCTCGGCCGCCCCGCTGATCGTCGCCCCGGCCCGGGTGCCCTGCCCGGACGGGCGCGGCTGGGGCTTCCTCGCCCAGCTGTACTCGGTGCTGTCCCGGCGCTCCTGGGGCATGGGCGACCTCGGCGACCTGGCCGACCTGGCCCAGTGGGCCGGCCACGCCCACGGCGCCGACTTCGTCCAGGTCAACCCGCTGCATGCGGGGCGTCCCGGCGAGGGCGGGCACCCGGCCGACCCCTCGCCGTACCGGCCCTCCTCGCGCCGCTTCGCCGACCCGGTGCACCTGCGGATCGAGGCCGTGCCGGAATTCCCCTATCTGGCCCCCGCCGCCCGCGAGCAGGTGGCCGGGCTGGCCGGGCGCGCGGCCCGGCTGCGCGAGGAGGTGCTCCGGCACGACGGGCTGATCGACCGGGACGCGGTGTGGGCGCTGAAGCACGAGGCCCTCGGCCTGCTGCACGCCGTCCCCCGCAGCCCCGGCCGGGAGGCCGCGTACCGCGCGTTCCTGCACCGCGAGGGCCGCCCGCTGGACGACTACGCCACCTGGTGCGCGCTGGCCGAGATCCACGGCCCGGCCTGGCGCAGCTGGCCGGAGGGGCTGCGCGACCCGGGCAGCGCCGCCGTCCGGCAGACCGCCGACAGCCCGGGCGTCCGCGAGCGGGTCGAGTTCCACCGCTGGCTGGCCTGGCTGGTGGACGACCAGCTCGCCGCCGCCGGGGACGCCGCGCGCGGCGCGGGCATGGCCGTCGGCCTGGTCCACGACCTGGCCGTGGGCGTCCACCCCGAGGGCGCGGACGCCTGGGCGCTCCAGGGATTCCTGGCGGCCGGCATCTCCGTCGGCGCCCCGCCGGACGCCTTCACCTCGCACGGCCAGGACTGGGGCCTGCCGCCGTGGCGCCCGGACGCCCTGGCCGCCGCCGGCTACGCCCCCTACGCTGACCTGCTGCGCGGCGCGATGCGGCACGCGGGCGCGCTGCGGATCGACCATGTGATGGGCCTGTTCCGGCTGTGGTGGGTGCCGGAG
Source organism: Streptacidiphilus sp. PB12-B1b (assembly GCF_014084125.1). Taxonomy (NCBI): domain Bacteria; kingdom Bacillati; phylum Actinomycetota; class Actinomycetes; order Kitasatosporales; family Streptomycetaceae; genus Streptacidiphilus; species Streptacidiphilus sp. PB12-B1b. The sequence continues at coordinate 1,517,520 of NZ_CP048405.1, forward strand.
GGCCGCCCGCCGACCGAGGGCGCGTACGTCAGGTACGACCACGAGGCGATGCTGGGCGTGCTCGCACTGGAGGCGCACCGCGCCGGGACCGCCGTCATCGGCGAGGACCTGGGCACGGTCGAGCCCGGCGTCCGCGAGGACCTGGCCGAACGCGGCATCCTGGGGACGTCCGTGCTCTGGTTCGAACGCGACTACGGCGAGGGCAAGGGCGGACCGCTGCCGCCGGAGCGCTGGCGCGAGCAGTGCCTGGCCACGCTCACCACGCACGACCTGCCCAGCACCGCCGCCCGGCTCAGCGGCGAGCACGTCGACCTGCGGCACCGGCTGGGGCTGCTCAGCCGCCCGCTGGCGGAGGAGCAGGCCGACGCCGACGCGGACCGCGAGGAGTGGCTGGGCGAGCTGGCCCGCGAGGGGCTGCTGTCGGTCTCCCCGTACGGCGAGGGCCCGGCCGCCGACGTGAACGGCCCGGAGGAGGCGGCCGGTCCGACCGGTGCGGACGCCCTGCCCGAGGCGTTCGCCGCCCTGCACCGCTACCTGCTGCGCACGCCGGCGAAGCTGGTCGGCGTGTGGCTGCCGGACGCGCTGGGCGACCCCCGCCCGCAGAACCTCCCGGGCACCTCCACCGAGTACCCCAACTGGCGGCTCCCGATCGCCGACGCCCAAGGCCGCCCGGTCAGCTTCGACCAGCTGACGCGATCCCCTCGCACCGCCGCCCTCACCGCCCTCATGAACGCCCTCCCCGCCCACACCCCGGCCCCGGCCGACCCGGGCCCGTCCAGCCCCGCCCCCGCGACACCCGTCCCCGCCGTCCCCGAGCCCACTCCCGGGCCCGACAGTGCCCCCCGGGCCGACCGAGCCCGGTAAAACCGCCCGCACGAGCCGCGCCCGCACCCCGCCCACCGGGCCGGTGGAAAGTAAAGGGCCACCCAAAGGGGCCACCCCGCCGCGCAGGGCTGCGGACCGGGCCTCTACCGTTGGAGCGTGATGACTCGAAACTCCCTGCGCGCCGGTTCCGTAGCCGCCGGCACCGCGCTCACGCTGCTTCTCATGACTGCCCCGTCGTTCGCCGCCGCCCCGGCGGGTGACGTACAGCTGGCGGGCCTCACCGTGGCCGAGTCCCTCGGCCTGTACGTGGGCTGCCCGATCGCGCTCTTCGTCATCATTTCCGGCCTGGTCCTCTTGCTCACCAAGCCCGACAAGAAGATCTGACCCACGGCACGTCACAGCCCCCGCCGCTCCTCGGGAGGAGCAGCGGGGGCTGCTGTCTGCCTGCGTGCCGCCGACGGCCGTGCGCGGGACCGTCAGCCCCGGGCACCGGCCGCGCGGTCGACCTCCTGCGCGCGCAGCGCCCGCTCCACGCCCGCCCGCGCCTCGACGACCATGCGCCGCAGCGCCGGGGCCGGCTCGGCCGAGGCCAGCCAGGCGTCCGTCGCGTCCAGGGTGGCCTGCGTGACCTGCAGCGCCGGGAACAGGCCGACGATGATCTGCTGGCCCATCTCGTGCGTGCGCTGCTCGAAGATGCCCTTGATCGCGGCGAAGTACTTGTCCGTCCAACCGGCCAGCAGCTCCCGCTGGTCCGCCTGGACGAAGCCGACGATCGCCGCCTCCTGGACGGTGTTGGTCAGCCGCTCCTCCTCGACGATCGACGCCCACGCCTCGGCCTTGGCCTCGGCCGTGGGGCGCGCCGCCCGGCAGGTGGCCGCGTGCTGCTGCCCGGCCGCGGTGTTGTCGCGGTCCAGTTCGGCCATCAGGGTGTCCTCGTCGGCGAGGCCGACCGCGGACAGCCGCTCCAGCAGGCTCCAGCGCAGTTCGTCGTCGACGGCCAGGCCGGGGACGGTCACGCTGCCGTCGAGCAGCCCGCCGAGCAGCGCGAGCTGCTCCTCGGTGCGGGCGACACCGGCGAACGAACGCGCCCACGCCAGCTGGTGGTCGCCTCCGGGCTGGGCCGCGTGCAGCTGCTCCAGGGCGGCGGCCGCGTACTGCTCCAGCCCCTCGGCGCGCCACTCGGCGGCCACGTACATGTCCAGGGCGGTCTTGGCCTGCCGCTGCAACGACTGGACGACGCCGATGTCGGACTCCCGGCCGACGCCGCTGAGCACCAGCGTCAGGTAGTCCCGGGCGGCCATCTCGCCGTCGCGGGTCATGTCCCAGGCGGCGGCCCAGCACAGCGCGCGCGGCAGCGACTCGGTGAAGTCGGCGATGTGCGCGGTGACCGTGGCCAGCGACTCGGCGTCCAGCCGGACCTTGGCGTACGACAGGTCGTCGTCGTTGAGCAGCACCACCGCGGGCCGCTTGCGTCCGGCCGGGACCGGCACGGCCGTCAGCTCGCCGTCGACGTCCAGCTCGATCCGGTCGGTGCGCACCAGCGCGCCGCTGCCGTCCAGGTCGTACAGGCCGACGGCGATGCGGTGCGGGCGCAGCACGGCCTGGCCGACGGCGCCGGCGGGCAGCGCGGGGGCCTCCTGGCGGACGGCGAGCGAGGTCAGCACGCCGTCGGCGTCCACCTCGATCTCCGGGCGCAGGATGTTGATCCCGGCGGTCTCCAGCCACGCCTTGGACCACGCCTTGAGGTCGCGGCCGGAGGTCTGCTCCAGCGCGCCCAGCAGGTCGGACAGCCGGGCGTTGCCCCAGGCGTGGCGCTTCATGTACGCCTGCACGCCCGCGAAGAACGCGTCCTGGCCGACGTACGCCACCAGCTGCTTGAGCACCGAGGCGCCCTTGGCGTAGGTGATGCCGTCGAAGTTGACCTGGACATCCTCCAGGTCGTTGATCTCCGCCATGATCGGGTGCGTGGACGGCAGCTGGTCCTGCCGGTACGCCCAGGTCTTCATGGAGTTGGCGAAGGTCGTCCACGCCTGCGGCCAGCGGCTGCCGGGGGCGTCGGCCTGGCACAGGATGCTGGTGAAGGTGGCGAACGACTCGTTCAGCCACAGGTCGTTCCACCATTCCATGGTGACCAGGTCGCCGAACCACATGTGCGCCAGCTCGTGCAGGATCGTCTCGGCGCGGGTCTCGTACGCGGCGTCGGTGACCTTGGAGCGGAACACGTACTGGTCGCGGAAGGTGACCGCGCCCGCGTTCTCCATCGCGCCGGCGTTGAACTCCGGCACGAACAGCTGGTCGTACTTGCTGAACGGGTAGCGGGTGTCGAACTTCTCCTGGAAGTAGTCGAAGCCCTGCCGGGTGACCTCGAAGATCGCGTCGGCGTCCAGGTAGGAGGCCAGCGAGGCGCGGCAGAAGACGCCGAGCGGCACCCGGCGGCCGTCCCTGGCGTCGACGTACTCGTCGTGGACGGACGAGTACGGTCCGGCGATCAGCGCGGTGATGTACGAGGAGATCCGCGGCGTGGGCGCGAACCGGTGCACCTGGGTGCCCAGCACCTCGCCCTTCTCGGGCTCGGGCGAGGCCTCGTTGCTGACCACCTTCCACCCGGTGGGGGCGGTGACGGTGAACGCGAAGGTCGCCTTGAGGTCGGGCTGCTCGAAGGTGGCGAACACCCGGCGGGCGTCGGGGACCTCGAACTGGGTGTAGAGGTAGGTCTCCTTGTCGACCGGGTCGACGAACCGGTGCAGGCCCTCACCGGTGTTGCTGTACGCGCAGTCCGCGACCACGCGCAGCTCGTTCTCGGCGGCCAGCTCGGGCAGCGCGATCCGGCTGTCGGCGAAGACCTCGGTGGGGTCCAGCGCCGTGCCGTTCAGTACGACCTCGTGCACGGTCGGCGCGATCAGGTCGATGAATGTGGACGCGCCAGGAGTGGACGCTGTGAAGCGGACCACGGTGGTCGACCGGAACGTCCCGCCCTCGGGGGCGGTGCTCAGGTCCAGCTCGACTGCGTATGCGTCCACGGTGAGGAGCGCGGCCCGGGTACGGGCCTCCTCACGGGTCAGGTTGGTGCCAGGCACGCTGCGTGACTCCTTCGTCAGGTTCTCTCAGCTTCCCGGCATCCTCCCACGTCGGACGCGTGGCCGAGCAGCCTCCCGGGAGGCCGGGCCCGGACGGCTTATCGTCTTCCCCATGCGCACCATCGTTCCCACACCTGCGGGCGACGCGGCGGTCACGCTCCGTGCTGCCGAGGGCCCGCCCCGCGCCCTGCTCGCCCTCGGCCACGGCGCGGGCGGCGGCATCGAATCCGCCGATCTGCAGGCGCTGGCCGAGGCGCTCCCCCCGCGCGGGATCGCGGTGGCGCTGGTCGAGCAGCCCTGGCGGGTGGCCGGCCGCAAGGTCGCGCCCGCGCCGAAGACCCTGGACGCCGGCTGGCTGCCGGTGGTCGCCGCGCTGACCGCGCAGTTCCCCGGCCTGCCGCTGATCGTCGGCGGGCGCAGCGCGGGCGCCCGCGTCGCCTGCCGCACCGGCGCCGCGTCCGGCGCGGCCGCCGTCCTGGCCCTGGCCTTCCCGCTGCACCCGCCGGGCAAGCCGGAGCGCAGCCGCGCCGACGAACTTCTCTCCTCCAACCTGCCCACCCTGATCGTCCAGGGCGCCACCGACCCCTTCGGCACCCCCGCCGAGTTCCCCGACCTCCCACCGACCCACCGCCTCCTCGCCCTCCCCCAGGGCAACCACTCCTTCACCGCACCGAAATCCGCCCCCCTCACCCCCACCGCCCTCCTCGCCCTCATCACCACCACCGTCACCCCCTGGGCCCTCACCACCACCTCCACCTGACCGCCGAAGGCGGCTGAGTGGGTAACGCCCCGCCACCAAAGGGTTGGTGACGGGGCGTCAATAAAAAGAAAATCGGGGTTAGTTGGTGGTGTCGGTGGATTGGGCGTGGAGGGCGCGGGCCAGGTCGTCGCGGCATTCGAGGACGAGGCGGCGGAGGGCGGGGGCGGCGTCCTCGTGGGTGGTGAGCCACTCGTCGGTGCGCGTCAGCGTCTCCTCGGTGGTGACCAGGCGCGGGAAGAGGCCGCTGACGATGCGCATGGCGATCTCGATGGAGCGCTCGGCCCAGACCTTCTCCAGCACCTCGAAGTACCGGTCCGCGTACGGCTCCAGCAGCTCGCGCTGGTCCGCCTGCTGGAAGCCCGAGATCCGGGCTTCGACCAGGGCGTTGGGCAGTTCGTCGGAGTCGACCACCAGGCGCCAGGTGTCGGCCTTCGCCTGCGGCTCCGGCAGGGCGGCCTGACATTCCGTCAACTGCCGCTTGCCGCTGGCGGTGTCGTCGCGCTGAAGCTCCGCCTCCAGCTCGGCGCCGGTGGCCGCGCCGCCCGACGCGAGGGCGTGCAGCAGTGACCAGCGCAGCTCCTGGTCGACGGCCAGGCCGTCGATCCGGGCGGTGCCCGCGAGCAGCCCGGACACCAGCTGCAGGTCGGTCTCGGACGTCGCGGTCTGGGTCAGGAACCGGGCCCAGGCCAGCTGGTGGTCGCTGCCGGGCGCGGCTGCGCGCAGTTCGGTCAGCGCGCCCTCGGCGAGCTTCGCGGCCCACGCGGCGCGGTGCTCCGGGGCGACGTACAGGTCCAGCGCCGCCTTGGCCTGCTGGTGCAGCGACTGCAGGACGCCGATGTCGCTCTCGCGCCCGGCGAAGCCCAGCACCAGGCCGAGGTAGTCCCGGGCGGGCATCAGGCCGTCGCGGGTCAGGTTCCACAGCGCGGACCAGGCCAGCGCCCGCGCCAGCGGGTCGGCCAGGTCGCCGAGGCCCGCGCGCAGCGCCGTCAGCGAGGGCTCGTCGAAGCGGATCTTGCAGTAGGTCAGGTCCTCGTCGTTGACCAGGACCAGCGCGGGCCGGGCCACGCCGACCAGTTCCGGCACCTCGGTGCGCGGCGCGGCGGCGACGTCCAGTTCGACCTTGTGGGTGCGGACCAGCCGCCCCTCCTCGTCGTGGTCGTACAGGCCGACGGCGATCCGGTGCGGCCGCAGCGTCGGGTGGCTCGCGGCGGCGTCCTGAAGCACCGCGAAGGAGGTGATGGCGCCCTCGGCGTCGGTCACCAGTTGGGGCGTGAGCGCGTTCACGCCCGCCGTCTGCAGCCACGCGCTGGACCACTGCGCCATGGCGTCCGCGCCGCGCCCGGAGGTCTCGGCGAGCACGGCCAGCAGATCGGTCAGGGTGGTGTTGCCGTACGCGTGGCGCTTGAAGTAGCGGCGCGCGCCCTCGAAGAAGGCGTCCCGGCCGACGTACGCCACCAGCTGCTTGAGCACCGAGGCGCCCTTGGCGTAGGTGATGCCGTCGAAGTTGAGCTTGGCGTCCTCGAGGTCGCGGATGTCGGCGGTGATCGGGTGCGTCGTCGGCAGCTGGTCCTGCCGGTACGCCCACGCCTTGCGGCGGTTGGCGAAGGTGATCCACCCGGCGCCGTACTTGGTGGCCGCGACCTGCGAGAAGGCCCCCATGAAGTCGGCGAAGGACTCCTTGAGCCACAGGTCGTCCCACCACTGCATGGTGACCAGGTCGCCGAACCACATGTGCGCCATCTCGTGCAGGATGACGTTGGCCCGCCCCTCGTAGGCCGCCTCGGTGACCTTGGAGCGGAAGACGTACTCCTCGCGGAAGGTCACCAGCCCCGGGTTCTCCATCGCGCCGATGTTGTACTCGGGCACGAACGCCTGGTCGTACTTGCCGAAGGGGTACGGGTAGTCGAACTCCTCGTGGAAGAAGTCCAGGCCCTGCTTGGTGACGGTGAAGATCTCGTCCGAGTCGAAGTACGACGCCAGCGAGGCCCGGCACAGCGCGCCCAGCGGGATCTCCAGCCGGCGGCCGTCCTCCAGCACCCGGCTGTAGTGGTCGCGGGCCACGTGGTACGGCCCGGCGACGACGGCGGTGATGTAGCTGGAGATCCGCGGCGTGGGGGCGAAGCTCCAGCTCAGGCCGGACTCCACCGGCACCGGGTCGCCGCCGGCGGGGGAGTTGGAGAACACCGTCCAGTGCGTCGGCGCGACCACGGTGAAGCTGAACGGCGCCTTCAGGTCGGGCTGCTCGAAGGTGGCGAACACCCGGCGGGCGTCGGCGGGTTCGTACTGGGTGTAGAGGTACGTCTCGCCGTCGACCGGGTCGGTGAAGCGGTGCAGGCCCTCGCCGGTGCGGCTGTACGCGCACGCGGCCTCGACCACCAGCTCGTTGCTCTCGGCCAGCCCGGGCAGGGCGACGCGCGCGCCGTCGAAGACCACGGCCGGGTCCAGCTCGACGCCGTTCAGCACGACCCGGCTCACCGACGGGGCCAGCAGGTCCGCGAAGCTGTCCGCGCCCGGCTCCGAACAGCGGAACCGCAGCACCGTCCGCGAGTCGAAGCGCCCCGCGCCCTGGCCGTCCGCGATCGGCAGGACGGCCGAGCGGAGGTCGAGCCGGACGTCATAGCTGTCGACGCTGAGGATGCGGGCCCGCTCACGGGCTTCGTCGCGGGTGAGATTGGTCCCGGGCACTGCGCTACTCCCTAACCTTCGGCGTCGTTCGTCCAAGTGAGGGGCCCGGACGTCGAACCGCTGCGCACGGCTCCCGCGCATCCTTTCACGGGCCACGGACCGCGCCCACCGGCTTGGCCCAGCCGTGCGGGCGAACCTGCGGACAGCACTCGGCGGGGGACGGGAATGGACGGCGGCGGCGGCATGTTGCCGCTGCAGAGGCACCTGTTCTCACCTGCCCGGCAAGACTGACGAGGAGCACCCATGTCCGCTGCGGAAGCGACCACCCCCACGCCCGCCGACTTCTGGTTCGACCCGCTCTGCCCCTGGGCCTGGATGACCTCCCGCTGGATGCTGGAGGTCGAGCAGCAGCGTCCGGTGCGGGTGCACTGGCACGTGATGAGCCTGGCCGTGCTGAACGAGGGCCGCGACCTGCCGGAGAAGTACCGCGCGCTGATGGACGAGGCGTGGGGCCCGGTCCGGGTGTGTATCGCGGCCGCGCAGAAGCACGGCGACGACGTGCTCGGCCCGCTGTACACCGCGCTCGGCACCCGGTTCCACAACCTCGGCCAGCCGCGCACCCGGGAGACCATCGAGGCCGCGCTGACCGAGGCCGGCCTGCCGGTGGAGCTGGCCGACGCGGCCGACTCGACCGAGTACGACGAGGCCCTGCGCGCCTCGCACTCCGAGGGCATCACCCTGGTCGGCGAGGACGTCGGCACCCCGGTGATCGCCGTGCCCGGCGCCGACGGCGAGCAGGTCGCGTTCTTCGGCCCGGTGGTCACCCCGACCCCGCGCGGCGAGGCCGCCGCCCGGCTGTGGGACGGCACGCTGCTGGTGGCCGCCACCCCGGGGTTCTTCGAGCTGAAGCGCACTCGCACGGTGGGCCCGAACTTCGAGTAGGCCCGCCCGTCGGGTACGGCCCGCCCGTCGGGTACGGCCCGCCGCGGTACGGCCGGGGCCCGCCCCGGCCGTACCGCGACGCGGCCCGGCGTGCCCTGCTGCGGCCCGCTCCAAGGCTTCGGCCTGCCTTTTTGTGGGGATTGCCATACGCGCGCCGCGCGCCGCAGCCGATAGGTTCACTGAGGTGGACGGAGGTGAACGGCCGTTCACCGCACACGCCGTCCACCCCTCCTTCCTGCCCTCGCGGAGATGACCCATGAGCCTCACCAGCGCCACGCTGCGCCCCGGCACCGTCCTCGCCGACCTCGTCCCCGCCTCCACCCGCGCCCGTGGCCACGTCCGCGACCTGGCGCTGGTCGTCGGCGGCGCGGCGGTCACCGGCCTGGCCGCCCAGATAGCGGTGCCCGTCCCCGGCTCGCCCGTCCCGGTGACCGGCCAGACCCTGGCCGTGCTGCTGGTCGGCACCGCCCTGGGCGCCCGCCGCGGCATCGCCTCGCTGGCGCTGTACCTGCTGGCGGGCGTGGCCGGGCTGCCCTGGTTCGCGCAGGGCACCTCCGGCCTGGGCGCGACCTTCGGCTACGTCATCGGCTTCGTGGCGGCGGCCGGTCTGGTCGGCGCGCTGGCCCGGCGCGGCGCGGACCGCGGCGCGCTGCGCACCGCCGGAGCCATGGTCCTGGGCAACCTGGCCATCTACGCCGTCGGCGTCAGCTACCTGGCGGCCGACCTGCACGTCTCGGTGTCCGAGGCGGCCTCGCTCGGGCTGTACCCGTACCTGATCGGCGACGCCCTGAAGATCGTGCTCGCCATGGGCCTGCTCCCGGCCGCCTGGAAGCTGGTCGGCCGCAAGGGCTGAGATTGCAAAGGCTGAGGTTGCAAGGGCTGACGCCGAACGGGCCGACGCCGCAAGGGCTGACGCGCGGCACCGGCTGCGGTCGTGCCACACTGGCGACCATGCGCGTGTACCTGGGATCCGACCATGCCGGATACGAACTCAAGCAGCACCTGGTCCAGTGGCTGACCAGCGCCGGTCACGAGCCGGTCGACTGCGGCCCGCACATCTACGACGCGGTGGACGACTACCCGCCGTTCATCCTGCGGGCCGCCGAGCGCACCGCCGCCGACCCCGAGGCCCTGGGCATCGTCATCGGTGGCTCGGGCAACGGCGAGGCCATCGCCGCCAACAAGGTCAAGGGCGTCCGCGCGGCGCTGGCCTGGAGCGTCGAGACGGCCGAGCTGGGCCGGGAGCACAACAACGCCAACGTCGTCAGCGTCGGCGCGCGGATGCACACCCTGGACGAGGCCACCAAGTTCGTCGAGGTGTTCATCAACACGCCGTTCTCGCAGGACCCCCGGCACATCCGCCGGATCGACATGATCAGCGAGTACGAGACCACCGGCGAGCTGCCCCCGGTCCCGGCCCATCACCCGCAGGGCTGAACCGGACCCCATGCCAGAAGGCCACACCCTGCACCGACTCGCCGCCGAATACCACCGGGTGTTCGGCGGCGAGTCCGTGCGTGTCAGCAGCCCGCAGGGGCCCTTCGCGCCGTCCGCGCTGCGCCTGGACGGCCGCCTGTTCACCGGTGCCGAGGCGCACGGCAAGAACCTCTTCCTCGGCTTCGAGGGCGTGGGCTGGATCCACGTCCACCTCGGCCTGTACGGCAAGGTCCGCTTCGGCGAGGGCCCGGCCCCGGCGCCGGTCGGACAGGTCCGGCTGCGGATAGCCGCCGACGGCCACTACGCCGACCTGCGCGGACCCACCACCTGCGCGTTGATAGGCGAGGACGAGAAGGACGCGGTCCAGCAGCGGCTCGGCCCCGACCCGCTGCGTCCGGACGACTCCCCGGAACCGGCCTGGCAGCGGATCAGCCGTAGCGGCAGCACGGTCGCGGCGCTGCTGATGGATCAGAAGGTGCTCTCCGGGGTCGGCAACATCTACCGCGCCGAGGTGCTGTTCCGGCAGGCCGTCGATCCGCACCGCCCCGGCCGCGAGCTCGACCGCGCCGAGTGGGACGCCATCTGGTCCGACCTGCGCGGGCTGATGCGCGACGGCGTGCGGGACGGCTGGATCGACACCGTCCGCCCCGAGCACACCCCGGAGGCCATGGGCCGCGCCGCGCGGCAGGACGCCCACGGCGGCGAGGTGTACGTCTACCGCCGCGCCGGCAGCCCCTGCCTGGTCTGCGGCACCCCCGTCCGCACCGAGACCCACGCCGCCCGCAACCTCTTCTGGTGCCCCACCTGCCAGCCGCCCCGCCCCCGACACGCGCCGTAACCCGCAGCCGCCCCCCCGCAGCCGGAACCGCCCGGAGGACGCGCGGGGCGGCAGCAGCGGGGTGGCCGCCGCCGGGGCTGTCCGGGGCGTGACCCGGCACCACCGCCCGGCGCGACCGCCCACGACGCCTGCTGCGGCCAGCCCCGCCCTGCCGCACCTCCCCGCACCTCACGGCGTCCTCGCCGCCCTCGCCCCCCGCCGTGCAACCGACCTCGCCGCGCAACGCCGCCCCTGCCGCCGCGTCACGACCCCCGGCGCGTTCGAGTAGAAGCAGCGCCGGGCGTGCGCCGCTCCGCTCCGGCGTGGGGACTGCCCGTGCGCGCCCCGCATCCACCCCGCGCGCCCAGCCGAATCCCGCCGGATTCCGGCCCCCGCCTGCCGCATTCCGGGCGACGTTCCCGGCGGGGTTCCGTGCGAACGGCCCTGCCCCTGGCCACAGCCGGGGTACTGTCCAGCCACCAACCCCGCCGGGGCGGTGACGAAGTGGCGGGGGAGACCGTGGATGCCCCGGAGGCGAGCCGATGATCGGACCGGCGTGACCGGCGACATCGACGGCCGACACGTCGGCTCGGTAGGGTCAGCCTCCATGGCAGGCGGATCGCCCGGGTCACCACCCCCGGACCCTCTCGTGGCTCGCGGGCGCAGGGCGCTCTACCGGGCCCGCCGCAAGCTGCGCCGATCCGCCGTGGACTACTTCCGAGGCGACGCCTCCGACTGGCTGCCCTTCGCCGGGCTGCTGCTGCTCGTGCCCCTGATCACCCTCGCCACGCTCCTCGCCCCGGTCTGGTGCCCGCCGCCGGCGCTGGTCCTGCCGGTCCTCACCGGCGCGCTGCTGCTGCGCCCCGGCAGCCTGGTGCTGCTGTACGCCGTCGCCGCGACCGCGCTCGGCGTCGAGTCGGCCGTCCTCGGTCCGTACAACGGCCTCGGGCCGGGCCGGGTCACGCCCGGCGACGTGCTGGTCGTGGGCGCGGTCGGCGCGGGCGGGCTGCTGGTCGCCCAGCTGCGCAACCGGGTCGGCGTGCCCTGGCGCGGCGGCGGGTCGATGCTGTTCGACCTGCGGGAACGGCTCAAGGTGCAGAGCCAGATCCCGCCGCTGCCGGAGGGCTGGCACGCCGAGATGGCGCTGCGCCCGGCCGGTGGCCAGTCCTTCTCCGGGGACTTCCTGGTGGCGTCCCGGACCGGTGAGGGCAAGCGGGTGCTGGAGGCCGTCCTCGCGGACGTCTCCGGCAAGGGCATGGACGCCGGCTCCCGCGCGCTGCTGCTCTCCGGCGCCTTCGGCGGCCTGCTGGGCTCGCTGCCGCCGCACGACTTCCTGCCCGCCGCCAACGGCTACCTGCTGCGGCAGGAGTGGGAGGAGGGCTTCGCCAGCGCCGTCCACCTGGTGCTGGATCTGGACACCGGTGAGTTCGAACTGCTCTCGGCGGGCCATCTGCCGGGCATGCAGCGGCACATGGGCGACGGCAACTGGGAGACCAAGGAGGCCGAGGGCCCGCTGCTGGGCATCTACGAGGGCGCCAAGTTCACCGGCCTGCGCGGGCAGTTGCGCCACGGCGATCTGCTGATGCTGTGCACGGACGGGATGGTGGAGGTCCCCGGGCGCGATCTCGCCGAGGGCATGGACCGGTTGATGGGCGAGGCCGACCGGCTGATGGGATCGGCCTTCGCGGGCACGGCCTGGCGGCTCATCGAGTCGGTCGCCAAGGACCTCAACGACGACCGCGCGCTGCTGCTGATCTGGCGCGAATAGCCCTACCTGAGCTTGGACTTGTAATATCCGCGTTGAGATCTTCCTCCGAGATCTTCACGCGGACTTCGGCCAATCTCGGCCGAATTGGATCACCTTGAGCAGCTGTGACCCCAGAAGTGCTTTACGGAGTCGTTCCCTCCGGAGACACTTGGGGTCGGGCGAGGGGGAGGAGGGGAACTGTGCCGCAGTACGGCCCAGCGGACCGGCCTGCCAGGTGGCCCAGACCTCAGCGTGCCCCAAACGAGGAAGTGGACCCGAGTGACAACCTTCTCCGTCTCCGCCGTCGTCCTGCTGGGCATCCTTCTGATCGTCTTCATCAGGAACAAGAGCATGCGGCTCGGATACTCGATCCTTGCCATCCTCTTCGGCTTCTTCCTGGCGAAGACCTCGGCCGCCGCCCCGCTGCAGAGTTTCATCGACCAGGTGGCCAACACCATCAACGGCATCGTCAAGTAGCCTGCTGACGCCGTATCACCTGCTGGTACGCCAGTTCCCCGCCCTCACGCCTTCGAGGCTGCGCGCCGTCATGCCTGGAGCCAGCGCCGGAGCAGCCGCGCGCCCGCTCCGGCCCCGACGCGCGTACGGGGCTGCGCGGGGCGTCCCTCGGCGCCCGCCAGCGCTTCGGGGTCGGCAGCCAGCAGCACGAAGCAGCGGGCCCAGGCCAGCCGTTCGCCGCGGGGCCAGGCGAGCCGCCGCAGGGCCGCCGAGGCGTCCGCCGCAGGCTCTCCGTTCACCCGGACCTCGGCGACCTCGTCGCCGGAGCGGCCGCCGAAGAAGAACCGCACCCCGTTGAGGTCGGGTTGGCGCAGCCGGGGGAGCACCTCCCCGGCGACGGCCGCGAGCAGCTGATGCTCGGCCACCCAGTCGCCCAGCGGCTCACTGTCGAAGCCGAAGACGCAGGCAGGCCCCTGGACGGCGTGCCACCCCGGCACCCCGCCGACCGCGCCCGGCGCGAAATGGTCCCCGTGGACGCCGCGCCGCTCCAGCAGCTCGACCACGGTCGAGGCGGTGGTGGTGCGCCACATCTGGACGGCATTGTTGAGCCGCTCCTCCTCGGTGCGGCCGAGCCCGGCGGCGCAGTCCCACACGACCGGGCCGACGCCGTCGCCGAGCCGCAGCACATACCCGAGGTCCACATGCCCGCCGGTGTCGTCGGCGTGGTCGCGCACCGCCACGGCCGTGGTCCCCGGCCCGCGGACGACACTGCCGTCGATCTCGAACTCGAGACCCAGGCAGGCCATTTCGCGCACAATGCTGTGCTGGATCACCTGCAGCCGCCGGGAGGAGCGCAAGGGGGCATCTCCGCTTGTGCCTAGTGGTGAGCACCTACTGCAGGTGAGCGTACCGGTGTTCGGTCCGGGTCACGCCTGCCGGGGGGCTGTCCACTGCTGCAGCTCGATCAGGTTCCCCTCGGGATCGCGCAGGTAGGCCACCCGCAGCCGCTCCCACCGGTCCTCCGGCCCGGCCTCCAACGGCGCCCCGCGCGAGCGCAGTTCGGCGGTGATCGCGTCCAGGTCGTCCACCTTGAGCACCAGCAGCGCGGCATCGCCGCCGCCGGTCGCGCGCCCGCGCAGCCAGGGCGCGTCCCGCGCCAGGTGCGCGCGCTGCTGCAACGCGACCGCCGCGGTGCCCCCCGGGAGCGTGAACTTGCCGTACGGGCCCGCCTCGTCGTCCGTCTGCGGGGTGAGGCCGAGGACGTCCCGGTAGAACCGGAAGCACTCCCCGAAGTCCCGCACCACCAGCCGGACCTGAACCAGTTCCATCGCCGGCGCCCCCTAGCGCTGCTTCTTGATCACGGCCGCCAGCCGCTCCACCTCGCCGAGGAACCACTCCGGCAACTCGCCGGTGGCCCGCAGGTGGGCGCGCTCCTCGGCCGAGAGCTTGCCGGCCGCGTCGTCGACGGCGAAGGCGTAGTCGTCCATCGTGTCGGCGCGGCCCTCGCGCCGCATGTCCCCGCCCAGCCCGCTGGCGCGCTGCCCCCCGCGGTTGCCGGCCCCCGCCAGCGCGGTGAGCCAGCCGAGCGGCCCCAGTTTGTTGGCCTTCTTGTTGAGCTGGTCGCGTACGGCCAGCCAGCACAGGCGTTCGTCGCTCACCTTCGGCACGTGCTTCGGCGTCGTCATGACGCCACCCCCCTCGGGCACGATGATCAGACGGCCCGACCCTACTCCCGAGCACCGACACCCTCCCAGGGGGCCCGCCCGGACACTGCCGCCCCCCCGGAACGACGTTCGGCCCCAGCCCTGCGACCGAGTCGCTGAGCTGGGGCCGAACCATTCCGAGCGGGCGACGGGAATCGAACCCGCGTAGCTAGTTTGGAAGAGTCCGTTACCGAATTGCGCCTGACCTGGCGATCCGCTGACCTGCGGCGGAGCGCCGATCGCGCCGACAGTCCCCCTGATTCCCTGCTGCTTCCCCTCCGCCCGGGCACGGAAGGGGCACGTTAGAGGGCTTGCCGCTGGGCTCAGCCCGCCACTGCTGCGCCTGTTAGAAGTGCGAAGATCACAGCGCCACCACACGCCTCACCGAGGCCCGCAGCAACATCACGCACGGATTCCCACCAGCCCCGCTTGGGGGCCTTCTCTTCTTTGCCCACCTTGTCTCCCTTCGCCAGCACCTTTGTCGATGCAACGTCACGTGCAGGAAGGCGACAAATGAGCGAGACAGACAGCAGCAGCGCGGAACCCAGCAGTGCCGGGCTCAGCTCAGCGACGCATGAAGTCTGCCATGTAGCGAAGGCTTTCGGGAGTCGATTCGCCTCCGCAGGAACCACGACGTCCCCTGCTGCCATCCCGTCTGCCATCGGCCCACACGCAGTGGAGCGGGCTTGCCCCCTGGTGTCCAGGTGGAGCGCCCGGCTGGACGAACGACCTGGACACCAGGGGGCAAGGCTGCTCGGCTTTGCCTGGGCCGGTGGTGGGCGGGATGGCAGCCTCCTCCTCAGCCATGAACGAACCGGTACTCGCGGGCAGTGCTCCCCATCCCGGAGCCGGAGCGCCCCCGCCGGAGGCGTCTGTCTTGGCCTGAGCGGTCTATCTCGTCGGCACCGGGGTTATTCCTGCTTCATGCCCTTCGGGGCCTATCCAGCGGGCGCGGAGCCGACCTGCCGCGCCAGCGCGGGGCGAAGACAGGAGCGCGGGCGCGAGCGGGGCGAGCGGCGCGCCCGGCGGAGCGTCAGCGACCGCCGGGTGCCTTGATGAAGTAGGGAAAGTCATCACCCGCCCGCTGCCGCCCCGCCGCCCCGGGCTCCGGCGGTTGGCCGGACAGCCTCTCCTACGGTGGCGGGCGGCTCCACTACGGTGGGTGCCATGGGTTCTAGCTTGGACACTCCGAGTGCTGCGGCGCAGCTCGCCGAGGCGTATTTGCCTCCGCTGGGCAATCGGTGGCTGCACACGCAGGCCGTAGCCGCGCGGGCGGCGGAGATCAGTGCAGCCGTCCCTGTGGATGATCGAGAGCTGCTAGTCGCCGCTGCCTGGCTGCATGATCTGGGCTACGCCCCCGAGCTGCGCGACACGGGATTTCACCCCATCGACGGTGCCCGGCACCTGGTGACGCTGGGTGCCCCTCGGAGGCTGGTGTGCCTGGTGGCTCACCACTCCGGGGCCGTGTTCGAGGCCGAGCAGCGTGGCCTCACCGCCGAGCTGAGCGCATTCGAGCGAGAAGACGGCCCGATCTTGGATGCGCTGATCTGTGCCGACATGACCACTGGTCCCGCTGGCGAGTCCTTCGACTTCGACGAGCGGGTGGACGAGATCCTCGTCCGCTACGCCCCAGGCAACGAGGTGCACACTGCGATCAGCAATGCCCGTCCGTACCTGGGTGCAGCGGTGGCACGGGTCCGTGAGCGGCTGGCCGGTATCGGCGTCTAGCCGACGTGGGGCCGTGTCCGGTGGCT
Organism: Streptacidiphilus sp. PB12-B1b; assembly: GCF_014084125.1. Classification (NCBI taxonomy): domain Bacteria; kingdom Bacillati; phylum Actinomycetota; class Actinomycetes; order Kitasatosporales; family Streptomycetaceae; genus Streptacidiphilus; species Streptacidiphilus sp. PB12-B1b. The sequence goes on from NZ_CP048405.1 coordinate 1,533,663, forward strand.
CAGCCCGTGTTCGATGCGAAGGCGCATGGACGGGTGGATGTTCAGCTCGTCCAAGCGGCTCGGTGCGATGAAGGCAACTTCCTTGGTCTCGCTGCTGGTGTGGGGCTCTCCTCCGAGGATGGTGGCAGTGAAGCAGATCGAGAACTGCTGCCGGACCTCGCCATCGTCGTAGGCAATGACGTGGTGCGGGTTGGTGTACGTGCCGACGATGTCGTTGATCTCGACGTCGAATCCGGTTTCCTCCTTGGTCTCGCGTACGGCCGCCTGTGGGGCGGACTCGCCGAGGTCGACACCGCCGCCCGGCAGCGCCCAGAGATCGTTGTCGGTCTTGTGGACGAGCAGGACCTCTCCGAGGTCGTTCAGGGCAACCACAGTCACTGAGGGGACGATGCTGTTCGCCACAGGTGCATCCGGGTCATTGAAGTAGTCGACGCGAGCCATGCCCCAAGACTGCCACGATCATCGTCCGGCGGGTGCTGGTGTTCCGAGCTCCCAGACTCGATCAAAGCTGCGCAGGTAGTGACGGAACGTCCGCCCTCCGGGGACGTAGCGGAAGTGCATCATGGGGTTCTGTCCGGCCGGTGCCCCGAAGACGTGCGGGTTGACCAGCACGTCGTCATCGAACCGGTAGACCGAGTTGTAGAGGATCGTGTCGTGCAGCCGCACCTCCACGCCGGGCGTGCGTGTGGCGGGCCTCAGGTACTTCAGGCTGAGCCTCGCGCGGGCAGCGAGATCATCACCTATGCCCTCCTCCTCGCCACGGTGGCGGATAGCCTCTGAGCTCGGGTCACCCAAGAGGATGCGAACTTGGGCTCCCGCGGCGGCCTTGTCCGCCAGATCATCGGCGAAGTCAGGATGGCTGTCGAAGAGGAACAGCCCGGCGTACACAAGGATGTCGATCTGGCTGGTGGCGTTGTCGATCAGTGATGACCACAGGGAGCCGGGGACCGCTCCCCTGTTCGGGTAGAACGTCGCCAACTCGGCCGCGCTGGCGGTCTTGGCCTCGGGCTCGACCGAAGGCCAGAGGTACAGCTCATCCGTCGCCAGCAACTGGGCAGTCTTCCAGCGATGCCCCCGGTGCGGGACGCGATCCCTCGTGATCCAGCGCTCAACTGTCTTGGGATCGACCTGAACGTGGTCGGCGACCGATTGAATCGTGTGGTTCTTGGCGGCGATGGTTGCGCGCAGCCGGTCGTTCGGCATGGGACACCTTCCCGGAACCTAGGGACGTTTTGACGATACATCAGACGTCCCTAAAGGTCCATGGCGACCGTGATACGTCCACCCCTCCGAGCGGTTTCCTGATGTTGCCGGGGTCGCCCGGTGAAGCCATCAGAAGTCCCCGGCAAGGGAGTTGGGAACATGCCTTCCTTCAAGATCGACACTTCGACCGCCATCGCGTTCGTGGCGGTCCCCCCGAAGCTCAAGCTCGTGAACCAGAAGACGGGTGAGATCGCGTTGGACCGGGAGACCGGTGGTCGGATGGTCACGGTGGGTCTGACCGTGGCTGACGAGGGTGAGGCGAACCTGCTCACCGTGTCGGTGCTGGAGTCGGGGATCGCGCCGGACATCGCGGTCGGCACCCCGGTGACCATCGTGGGCCTGCGGGCTCGGGACTGGGAGAACGAGTTCAACGGGCAGAAGCGGCACGGGATCTCGTTCCGGGCCGTCGCCATCACCTCGATGGTCCCCGCTGCGGTGAAGGGCTGAGTGCGGTGTCCGAGCTGGCTTCGCTGCTGGAGCTGGGCTCCCCGCTGGTAGTCGGCGGGGCCGGTCTGGCGGTGGCCCGGGCCAAGACGCCCCGGCTGTACTGGTCCGTGGTGGGTCTGCCGGTGACCGCTGGCCGGATCGCGCACTCCTACGCCCGGGTGATGGAGGCGTGCGGGCTGACGGTCGAGCCCTCGCTGTGGCGCACGATGGCCTCGACGGCCGTTGCCCGGCGTGAGCTTCGTCCGGTTCCGCCGCGTGTGCGGGGCGTGGTGCCGACCGCGACCGGGTTGCGGCTTCGGCTGCGGCTGGCTCGTGGGCAGGAGACCGCTGATGTGGCCGAGGTGGCCGAGCGCCTACGGCACGCCTGGGAGGTCCATGGCGTCCATGTGGCCGAGGTCCGGCCCGGGATGGTGGAGCTGCGGCTGACCGCGTTCGATGTGCTGCGGTCGGTGCGGATGCCCAAGCGGGCCAGCGCCAAGGCGGCTGGTCTGCTGCGGGTGCCGGTGGCGTTGCGGGAGGACGGCACGGTGTTCGTGCGTGACTTCCGGGTGATCCCGCATGAGCTGAGCTTGGGGGCGAACCAGTCGGGCAAGTCGATGCTGCTGCGGAACCTGCTGTGGGGCCTGGCTCCCCAGCCGGTCGCGCTGGTGGGGATCGACTGCAAGTGGGGTGTGGAGCTGGCCCCGTTCGGCTCCCGGCTTTCCGCCCTGGCCATCGACCCGCAGGAAGCCTCAGAGTTGCTGCCGATCCTGATCCAGATGATGGAGGATCGGTACGAGCTGATCCGGGAGCGCCAGGGCATCGCTCGCAGCACCCCGGATGAGGAGATCACCTCCGACATCTGGGGCTTGCCTGAGGACATCCGTCCGGTGCCGGTCGTGCTGCTGATCGACGAGATCGCGGAGGTGTTCTTGACCGCCTCGGCCAAGGACGACAAGCGCCGGGACCAGATGGTCACCGACCTGATCCGGCTGGCCCAGCTCGGCCGCGCCGCCGGGATGTACATGGAGATCGCCGGTCAGCGCTTCGGCTCCGACCTGGGCAAGGGCGCAACCGCACTGCGCGCCCAGCTCACCGGCCGGGTGTGCCACCGGGTCAACGACGAAGCCTCGGCCAAGATGGCGCTTGCGGACGTGGCCGCTGCCGCTGTGTACGCCGCTACCCAGATCGCTCCGGAGCGTCCGGGGACGGCGGTGGTGGGCGACACCTCCGGGCACTGGTCCCGGGTCCGCACTCCCGCTCGGTCCCTGGAAGAGGTCGCGGCTATGTGCCGGGCTCACGCGCACATGACCCCGGACCTGCCCGAACTGGCCCGCTTCCGCCCGGCCGCGCTCTTGGCCCCGGTCCCGCTGGTCAAGCCGGTGCCGGTCACCCCGTAGCAGCTTCCCGCACCACGGTCGGCGTGACCGCTTCGCGCCAGGTCCCTACCCCCGCCATGCCTCGACCCGGAAGGACCGGTGAGCCCGATGGCAACCGCCTGCAAGCGCGCCGCAGCCAAGACCGTGCCCGCCCCGACCGTGCCCGTGCCGTGCGAGCCCTGTCAGGGCACCGGACAGGTCGGCAATCCCGTCCGCGTGGGCCGCCGACACCGCAACGTCGGCGAGCAGCAGGGCGCGTGCCTGGCCTGCTGGGGCAGCGGCGAAGCCCCCGCTGCCGACCCCGCCTGAACCCTCGACCGCCAGGACCGGGCGGCCGGTTGCTCCTCGCCCCGCCCGGCCCCGGCACCAACCCCACTTTGGAGGTGAACCTCTATGCGCCGCCTACTGCACCGCGTTGACCCGGTGCTGGTGCAGGCCGTGATCGCCGCGTCCCTGTCCTTCGCCCATCTGCACGACATCGCCAGCGCCGCCGGTCAGTCCGGCTGGAAGGCATGGGCCTACCCGATCTCGGTGGACCTGCTGTTCGTCGCCGCCTGGCGTCGCCTGCGCGCTGGTCGCGCCGCCGGTACCCCGGTCCGCCTGGTGTGGGTCTGGTTCCTGGTCGCCCTGATCGCATCCCTGGGTGCCAACGTCGCCACCGCCGGACTCCTGGACCTGCGCAACGTCCCGGCCTGGCTGCGCATCCTGGTCGCCGGGTGGCCCGCCGCCGCGTTCCTCGGCGGAACCCTCCTCGCCCACACCCCCGCCACCCCGGCCACCGAACCGGACCAGCCCGCACCCGTCCCGCCCGCGCCGATGCCCGTGTCCGTCCCGGACCCGGTGGCCGCTCTGCCCGCCGAGCCGGACCCGGTGCCCGCGCTACCGCCCGCCGCTGCGGCCATGGAGGTCCCGGCCGCGCTGCTGGCGCACGCCCGCAAGGTTGCCGCCGACCACCGCGCCCGCACCGGCACGGCCCTGGACCCGGCCGCGCTGCGCGCCGTGCTCGGTGTGCCGGTCCCGCTCGCCGACGCCATCACCGCCCAACTCTGACAAGGAGGAATCCGCCGTGACCGTGAACCTGCCTGTGGTCCTGGTCCTGGGCATCGTCGCCTGGCTGGTCTTCAAGTTCTTCCGAATCCGCTGGTGGGCCGGGCTCGCCCTGATCTTCTTCGGCTTCTTCCTCGCCCACACCTTCGTGGCTCCCGCCATCACCTCCGGCACCCGCACCGGAGTCCAGATCGTCAACACCCGTCACTGACCCGAAGGAGGGAACCGCCGTGTTCCTGCGCCCGATCAACGTCCCCACCGCCAACGACCTCTACCAGCCCGCCGCCAACCTGCCCGCCCCGCAGCCCCCGGCCACCACCGCCCCGGCCTGCAACTGCCAGCACCACACCACCCCCGCGCCGTACGCCCCGACCGCTCCGTTCTACGCCCCGGCTCCGGCCCCGGTGCCCACGCCCCGGCCCTCGCTCGCGCCGTACATCGCTGGCGGCATCGGCGCGGTGACCGCCGTGGCCGTGGTCGGCGTGATCGCCATCGGCCTGCTCCTGGCCTTCGCCGCGTCCGCCCTGGCCCTGGCCGTCTTGCGTTCCCTGCTCAACCCCTCGCCGACCGACCGCACTCGCCGCCGGTAGCTCAAACCTCGGGGCGACCGCCCGAATCCCTGGCAGGAAGACCGGTCGCCCCGAGCACCCGCCCGCCCAACAGACGAGACAGGAGACACCATCATGCACCCCAACAGCCTTGCCATGCCCGCACAGCGCCAGTGCCCGGCCTGCGACGGCTTCCCCATCGTCGCCGTGACCACCAGCACCCGCCGCCGCCCGGACGGCACCCTGCCCACCCTGCACACGGCCTGCCCGGACTGCCACGGCACCGGCACTCACGCCACGGCCAGCACCCGCGCCCTGGCGAGCAGGTGACCCTGTGGCCCTCCTGGACTGGCGTGACGCCAAGCACTGGGACAACACCCCCAAGCCCTGCGTGATCTGCGACAAGCCCACCAACCTGCGCTCCGACCGGGCCAAGCCCGTCCACAAGGTCTGCGCAGAGGACTGGATCGACCAGCACACCCCGCCCGCCACCCCCGAGGCAACCCGGTGACCGCGACCATGCCCGCTGAGCAGGAGTACGCCGCTGTCCTCGACCTTGCCCGGCTCTCGGCACGCGGGGACCTGCCCCAGCTCGCCCACCAGCTCCGCCGCACCTCCGGCTGCGCCAACCCGATCCACCTCCAGGGCTTCCGCACCCTGGTCCACGCCCCGACCGGGCAGATCCTGCACCGCTACGCCACCGACACCGAGCCCGGTCACCGGCTGCGGGTGGCCTGCGGTAACCGGCGCGCCTCGCGCTGCCCCTCGTGCGCCCGCACCTACGCCGGGGACACCTTCCACCTGATCCGCGCCGGGCTCGTCGGCGACCAGGCCAAGGGTGTTCCGGACTCGGTGCGCTCGCACCCCCGGGTGTTTGCGACCCTGACCGCGCCCTCGTTCGGGCCGGTCCACAACCGGCCGCAGAGCGGTGCCTGCCGCTGTGGCACCCGGCACCCGGACGGCTCGCCGGTCCTGGGTACCCCGCTGGACCCGGAGCGGTACGACTACGCGCACGCCGTGCTGTGGAACAACCACGCCCCCGAGCTGTGGCGACGCTTCACGATCTACCTGCGCCGGGACCTGGCCCGCGCCGCCGGGCTGACCAGCACCGAGTTCTCGGACCATGCCCGGGTCAGCTTCGGGAAGGTCGCCGAGTACCAGCGACGCGGGGCCGTGCACTTCCACGCCGTGATCCGCATCGACGGGCCAGAGGGAGCCAGCACCGCCCCGCCGCCCTGGGCGACCGTGGCCCTGCTGGACCGGGCGATCCGCTCCGCCGCCCGCCGCACCTTCGTCCCCCTCGCACAGACCCCCGCCGTGCCCGCCCTGGTCCTGCGCTGGGGAACCCAGGTCGACGTCCGACCCATCAGGGCGTTCGGGGACGGCTCGGCCATCACCGAACTGGCCGTGGCGTCGTACGTGGCCAAGTACGCCACCAAGTCCGCCGAAGCCACCGAGAGCATCGACCGCCGGATCACCGAACGGCACGAGATCGCCGCGCACGACCTGCCCGACCACACCCGCCGCCTGATCGAGACCTGCTGGGACCTGGACGACCAGTACCCGGACCGCAAGCTCGCCCACTGGTCCCACATGATCGGCTTCCGGGGCCACTTCTCCTCCAAGTCCCCGGCCTACTCGACCACGCTCGGGGCGCTGCGGCAGATCCGCGCCGACTTCCGGGCCGAGCAGGCCCATGCCGACCTGCGGGACCGCCTGCTCGCCGAGGGCCTGCCCGACCTGGACGACCTGCCCGAAGCCGAAACCCTCGTGCTCGCCCACTGGGCCTACGCGGGCTCCGGCCTGACCCCCGGCGAGTCCCTGCTCGCCGCTGGCATCACCGAACAGCTCGAACACAACCGCACCGCCGCCCGGGAGGAGTCGTCCCGACTCGCCCAAGAGATGGAGGAATGACCCTTGTCCACCCTGTTGACCGTCGCCCAGGTCGCCGAACTCCTGGGCACCACCGAGCGGTTCCCGCGCCGCCTGATCGAGGAACGCCGGATCGAATTCGTCCACGTCGGCCGACACGTCCGGATCTCCGAAGCCGCCGTGCACGCCTACCTGGCCGCCAACACGGTCCCCGCTGTGCCCCGTCGTCGGCTGGCGGTGGCTGTCTGATGGCCACGGGTAAGCGTGCGTTCGGCCGGGTCCGCAAGCTCCCCTCCGGGCGCTGGCAGGTCCGCTACCCGGCACCGGACGGCCTGGACCGTCCCGCCCCTTCGACCTTCCGTACGAAGAAGGAGGCGACGGACTGGCTGGCTGACAAGCAGGCCGAGATCCGCGCCGGTGCCTGGGTCGATCCGGATGCCGGGAAGATCCCGTTCGGGGTCTACGCCGCTGCGTGGATCAAGCAACGGAGGCTCGAACAGACGACGCGCGAGCTGTACGACACGCTGCTCCGGCGGCACCTGGTTCCCTCGTTCGGGGCGGTGGCGGTCGCCGACATCACGCCTGCGGGTGTACGCCTGTGGCGGGCCGCTCACCTGGAACTGGCCGGTGCCCCGACCGTGGCCAAGTCGTACGCGCTGCTGCGGGCGGTCATGAACACCGCCGTGGAAGATCAGCTGATCACCCGGAACCCCTGCCGGATCAAGGGCGGCAGCGTGGTGGACACCCCCGAGCGGCCCACCGCCACGGTCGCCGAGGTCTTCGAGATCGCCGAGGCCATGCAGCCCCGGTACCGGCTGCTGGTCCTGCTGGCGGGCTTCCTGGGCCTGCGCTGGGGCGAGTTGATCGCGCTGCGGGGTCAGGATGTCGATCTGGAGGCCGGGACGGTCCGGGTCCGCGCCGCCATCGCCGAACTGCGCAGCGGCGAGCGGGTGGTCAAGCCGCCCAAGAGCCGGGCCGGTGTGCGCACGGTCGCCGTGCCGGAGGTGATCCTGCCAAGCCTGCGTCAGCACATGCTGACCTTCGCCGAGTCGGGCCGGGACGGGCGGGTCTTCGTCGGTGCCAAGGGGGCCACCCCTCGCCGGAACCACTTCAACCGGCTCTGGCACCGGGCGTGCGACGCGATCGGGATCAAGGGGCTGCACTTCCACGATCTTCGGCACACCGGCAACACTCTGACTGCCTCGACCGGAGCCAGCACCAAAGAGTTGATGGCCCGCTTCGGCCACAGCACCACCCGGGCCGCGCTGATCTACCAGCACGCCACCGAGGAGCGGCAGCGCACCATCGCCGACGCGCTCAATGAGCAGATCATCAAGGGCATGAAGCGCGGCACCGGCCGGAACGGGCACGGGACGGGCACGACGGGGGAGTAGACCCCGGAACGAAGATCGGCCCCAGTCCAGCGATCAAGTCGCTGACCTGGGGCCGATCTCATCTGAGCGGGCGACGGGAATCGAACCCGCGTAGCTAGTTTGGAAGACTAGGGCTCTACCATTGAGCTACGCCCGCAGAGCGCGCACTGCTGCGCGTTCGGGGCAAGCCTAGCGGAAGCGGCTGGGCCGTTGCACACCGCCCGGGTGCGCGGCGGGTCGGCGGGTGTGCGGGCGCGGGGGCGAAACCGGGCGGTGGCGGGGGCCTGAGCATGTACGCTACGTCTCGTCCAGACGGGGTGTGGCGCAGTTTGGTAGCGCGTCCGCTTTGGGAGCGGAAGGTCGTCGGTTCGAATCCGGTCACCCCGACCAGCACCAGCGGAGACGCTGTGCGGCAGTGAGCACGCAGTGGGTACGACGGGCCCCGCCGGGTACGGTGGGGCCTTTTCCGTGTCCGGCCGCTGCTCCGCCGGGGCTGTCCCGACTTGCGGGGACCAACGCAGATTGTGGTACCGGTAGGATGGACCGCTGGCGGGTGTATGCGTGGCATGTCCTAACAGGCGGCCCCACGACGCAGCCGCCGGCAGGGCGAGGAGCGAGTCTCACCGTCCACCCCACCCCGGCGGGCGATGTCGCCTCTGACTTATCACCCGTCTCGTCGCGCACTGGACTCCAGCGCGCGGCGGACACCCCGACCGCAAAGCCCCCAAGGAGACCCAACCGTGAAGAGCGCCGTGGAGACTCTGAACCCGACCCGGGTTCGACTCACCGTCGAGGTGCCCTTCGAGGAGCTCAAGCCCAGCCTCGACGCGGCGTACAAGAAGATCAACCAGCAGGTCACGGTTCCGGGCTTCCGCAAGGGCAAGATCCCGGCTCGCGTCATCGACCAGCGCTTCGGCCGTGCCGCGGTGCTGGAGGAGGCCGTCAACGACGCGCTGCCGCGCTTCTACACCCAGGCTGTCGACGAGAACAAGATCGATGTCCTCGGCCAGCCGGACATCGACGGCCTCGAGGGCGTCGAGCGCATCGCCGACGGCGGCGACCTGAAGTTCACCGCCGAGGTGGACGTCCGCCCCGAGATCACGCTGCCCGACTTCACCGGCATCGAGGTCGAGGTCGACGCGATCAGCGTCAGCGACGAGGACGTCGAGGAGACGCTGAAGCAGCTCCGCGACCGCTTCGCCTCGATGAAGACCGTCGAGCGCGCCGCCGCCGCGGGCGACGTCGTGGTCGTGGACCTGGAGGCCAAGGTCGACGGTGAGGTCCCCGAGGACGGCACCGCCACCGGCGTCAGCTACGAGATCGGCTCCGGCCAGCTCCTCGACGGCATCGACGAGGCCGTCACCGGCCTGGAGGCCGGCGGCAGCGCCACCTTCACCACCGAGCTCAAGGGCGGCAGCGCCGAGGGCAAGGACTCCGAGGTCACCGTCACCGTGACCACCGTGCAGGAGAAGGAACTCCCGGCCCTGGACGACGACTTCGCCCAGCTCGCCAGCGAGTTCGACACCCTGGAGGAGCTGAAGGACGACTCGCGCAAGCGCCTCGTCCGGATGAAGGAGTTCGACCAGGCCACCCAGGCCCAGGAGAAGGTCCTCGACAAGCTCATGGAGCTGGTCGAGATGCCGTACCCGGAGAAGCTGCTCGCGGACGAGGTCCAGACCCGCAAGCACAACCTGGAGCACCACCAGCTGCCGCAGATGGGCATCGACCTGGACGGCTACCTCAAGCTCCAGGACAAGACCGCCGAGGAGTTCGAGAACGAGCTGCTGGAGCAGGCGCGCAAGGGCATCAAGACGCAGTTCGTCCTGGACGCCATCGCCTCCAAGGAGGAGCTTGCGGTGAACCAGGAGGAGCTCACCGAGCACCTGCTGCGCCGTGCGGCCGGCTCGGGCATGACCCCGGACCAGTTCGCCCAGCAGGTCGTCGAGGGCGGCCAGGTGCCGCTGCTCGTCGGTGAGGTCGTCCGCGGAAAGGCGCTCGCGGTGGTCGTCGAGGCCGCCAAGGTCGTCGACACCGAGGGCAACCCGGTCGACTTCGAGGACGACGAGGACGAGGACGAGGCCGGCGAGACCGCCGAGGCCGCCGCCGCGACCGAGGCCCCCGAGGCCGACGCCGACGCCGACAAGGGCGCCGAGGCCTGATCCCTCGCGCAACCGGGCCCGTACGGGCCCGCACGGGCCGGTGCAGCCCGGTACAGCCCCGCCGAAGGGCCCGGACGCCATCCCGCGTCCGGGCCCTTCGGCGCAGCCCCGGGGCGGCTTGGTGACCCTGCGCTCACAGCGAACAGTTCAGTGTGAGGGATGGCCAGGCCACGCCTGCGCGTTAGGGTCCTTGGTACGAGGGGCAGGGTGACTGTCGGTCCACCACCGGCCTGGCGGCCGGTGCGACCAGCGGAACCGACCTTCGACCGACCTTCGTAAGAGACGCTGTGACGGCGCAAGACCAGCCGTCCGAAGACAATGAGCGGGTGGATACGTGACGACTCCCCAGTTCCAGATGCCCGGCCTGCCCCACATGTCAGGGGCGTTGGCTCCCAGCGCCGCCGGTGAGATCGGCGGCGGCGGTCTGGGCGACCAGGTCTACAACCGTCTGCTCAACGAGCGCATCATCTTCCTCGGCCAGCAGGTCGACGACGAGATCGCCAACAAGATCACGGCGCAGCTGCTGCTGCTGGCGGCCGACCCGGACCGTGACATCTACCTCTACATCAACTCTCCCGGCGGCTCGGTCACCGCGGGCATGGCGATCTACGACACCATGCAGTACATCAAGAACGACGTGATCACCATCGCCATGGGCATGGCCGCGTCGATGGGCCAGTTCCTGCTGACCGCGGGCGCCAAGGGCAAGCGGTTCGCGCTGCCCAACGCCGAGATCCTGATGCACCAGCCCTCGGCCGGCCTCGGCGGCTCGGCGACCGACATCCGCATCCAGGCGCAGCAGCTGGTCCGGCTGAAGCACCGGATGTCGGAGCTGATCGCCTTCCACAGCGGCCAGTCGACCGAGCAGATCATCAAGGACTCCGACCGTGACCGCTGGTTCACCCCGGCGGAGGCGCAGGAGTACGGACTCATCGACGCCATCATGCACAGCGCCGCGGACGTCCCCGGCGGCGGTGGCACGGGCGCCTGACGCCGGCGTCCGCGCCCTCGTCAGCAGCCTGTCAGTCAGCGACCGTCAGATCACCGTCCGTACGCTTCCGGAGGCCACACCCATGAACATTCCCAGCCTGTCCAGCGCCCGTGGGCGTTTGGAGGACATGCGCGCCGAGGGCCGCTACATCCTCCCCCGCTTCGTCGAGCGCACGTCGCAGGGCGTGCGCGAGTACGACCCGTACGCGAAGCTGTTCGAGGAGCGCGTCATCTTCCTGGCGACCCAGGTGGACGACGCCTCGGCCAACGACATCATGGCGCAGCTGCTGTGCCTGGAGTCGATGGACCCGGACCGGGACATCTTCCTGTACATCAACTCGCCCGGCGGCTCCTTCACGGCGCTCACGGCCATCTACGACACCATGCAGTTCGTGAAGCCCGACGTGGCGACGGTGTGCATGGGCCAGGCCGCGTCGGCCGCCGCGGTGCTGCTGGCCGCGGGCGCCCCGGGCAAGCGCATGGCGCTGCCGAACGCCCGGATCCTGATCCACCAGCCGTACACCGAGACCGGCCGCGGCCAGGTGTCGGACCTGGAGATCCAGGCCAACGAGATCCAGCGGATGCGCGAGCAGCTGGAGGAGATGCTGGCGAAGCACTCCAACCAGAGCACCGAGCAGATCAGCGAGGACATCGAGCGCGACAAGATCCTCACCTCCTCCGAGGCGCTGCAGTACGGCCTGATCGACCAGATCACCGCCACCCGCAAGGCGTCCCTGCTCGACTGATCCGGGTCTCACCGGGGATTGCGCCGGGGCTCGCCGAGACCCCGCCGGGATCCCACTGAGACATGCACCACCCAGGCTGTTGGCCCCCCGCTCTTGGAGCGGGGGCCCCGGCCTGGCACCATCGGTGGTACCGACTGTGCACCGCCCGTCCTGACGCCGGCAGATCCGGGGCCTGGCCGTGCGGCGGTGCGTCGAGAAGGATCTGCACTCTTCCGGGGCGGCTTCAGGGCTGCTCCAGTGGCGAATTCGCCCAGGGCGGAAGAGGGAAGCCCGCCGAAGACGGCGGATCGAGGGTCCTGACGGAGTACCGTCGGAAACCAAGCACCAGGCTCCTGCCTCAACGGGGCCTTTGGCGAAGGGGAAGCACCTCGTGGCACGCATCGGTGACGGTGGCGACCTGCTCAAGTGCTCGTTTTGCGGGAAGAGCCAGAAGCAGGTGAAGAAGCTCATTGCCGGGCCCGGCGTGTACATCTGCGACGAGTGCATCGACCTGTGCAACGAGATCATCGAAGAGGAACTCGCGGAGACCTCGGAGGTGAGGTTCGAGGAGCTGCCGAAGCCCCGCGAGATCTACGAGTTCCTGGACGGCTACGTGGTGGGCCAGGAGGCCGCCAAGAAGTCGCTGTCGGTGGCGGTCTACAACCACTACAAGCGGGTCCAGGCCGGCGAGAACGGCAAGCACGGCCGTGACGAGGGCATCGAGCTGGCGAAGTCCAACATCCTGCTGCTCGGCCCGACCGGCTCCGGCAAGACCCTGCTCGCGCAGACGCTGGCCCGGATGCTGAACGTGCCGTTCGCCATCGCGGACGCCACGGCGCTGACGGAGGCCGGCTACGTCGGCGAGGACGTCGAGAACATCCTGCTCAAGCTGATCCAGGCGGCGGACTACGACGTCAAGAAGGCCGAGACCGGGATCATCTACATCGACGAGATCGACAAGGTCGCCCGCAAGAGCGAGAACCCGTCGATCACGCGTGACGTCTCGGGCGAGGGCGTGCAGCAGGCGCTGCTGAAGATCCTGGAGGGGACGACGGCCTCGGTGCCGCCGCAGGGCGGGCGCAAGCACCCGCACCAGGAGTTCATCCAGATCGACACCACCAACGTGCTGTTCATCGTCGGCGGCGCCTTCTCCGGCCTGGAGCGGATCATCGAGTCCCGGGCGGGCAAGAAGGGCATCGGCTTCGGCGCGACCATCCGCAGCAAGCACGAGATCGAGTCCAGCGACCAGTTCCGCGCGGTCATGCCGGAGGACCTGGTGAAGTTCGGGATGATCCCGGAGTTCATCGGCCGTCTGCCGGTCATCACCAGCGTGCACAACCTGGACCGGGACGCCCTGCTGCAGATCCTCACCGAGCCCAAGAACGCCCTGGTCAAGCAGTACCGGCGGCTGTTCGAGCTGGACGGCGTGGAGCTGGAGTTCACCGACACCGCGCTGGACGCCATCGCCGACCAGGCCATCAAGCGCTCCACCGGCGCCCGCGGCCTGCGCGCCATCATGGAGGAGGTGCTGATGTCCGTGATGTACGAGGTGCCCTCGCGCAAGGACGTCGCCCGCGTGGTGGTCACCGAGGACGTCGTCCTGGAGCACGTCAACCCGACGCTGGTGCCGCGCGATCTGCGCGCCCAGCGCGAGCGCCGCGAGAAGTCGGCCTAGCAGCCGCTCGCGCGACCGCCGCCGCACGCGCAGCAGCAACAAGCACGCAGGCCCTGCCCCCGACCGGGACAGGGCCTGCGTGCTGTGCTGCTGCTTCGCTCAGCTCAGTCCTTGGTCACCGGAACGGAGTTGATGACGACCGTGTCCTTGGGCGCGCCGTCGCTGCCGCCGCCGCTGACGCCGTCCTTGGCGATCTGCTGGAGGATGCCCAGGCCCGAGGTGATCGTCCCGAACGGCGTGTACGCGGGGGAGAGCTGGCTGGCCTGGTAGACCAGGAAGAACTGCGAACCGTTGGTGTTGGGGCCGGAGTTGGCCATCGCCACGGTCCCGGCGGGGTAGGTGCCGCCGGCGATCGCCGGGGAGGTCAGGTTCTCGTCCGGGAAGGTGTAGCCGGGGCCGCCGGTGCCGGTGCCGGTGGGGTCGCCGCACTGCAGCACGTACAGCCCGGCGGTGGTGAGCCGGTGGCAGTGGGTGTGGTTGAAGTAGTCCTGCTGGGCCAGGAAGACGAAGCTGTTGACGGTCTTGGGCGCGTCCTTGGCGTCCAGCTTGATCCCGATGTCGCCGCAGGAGGTCTTCAGCGTCGCGGTGTAGGTCGCGGTGGTGCTGATGGTCATCGCCGGGGGACTGGACCAGTGCTTGCCGTTGGGGCTGCCGGGCGCGACGTCGGCGCAGAGCCCGCTGCCGCCGGAACTAGCACTGGCGGCGGCGCTCGCACTGCTCGCGCTCGTGCTCGTGCTCTTGCTGCTGTTGCCGTTGACCGCCCACACGGTGCCGCCGACGATGATGGCGACCACCAGCAGCGCCGCGCCGATCAGGCCCGCCCTGCGCCGTCTGGCCTTGGCCTTCTCGGCGGCGCGCAGCGCCTCGATCCGCGCACGCCGCGCGGCGGCGCTCCTGTCCTCGCTCACCTGGGGCTCCTCCTGTCATGTCACTGTCGTGACGGGTGTTGTACCGCCAGACAGTTGACCAGAAGGAGCCCCGCTGCGGGGAGCAGGCGCGACGACTGTCGCTACTTCTTGACCTCGGCCACGGACCGCATCGCCAGCGTTTTGGCTGCCAGCGTGGACAGTTGGCCGTCGGGGCTCGTGGAGGAGGAGGCGGTGGCCGCGCCGAAGTCCATCAGCGCCGCATAGGTGCTGTTGTCGGCCCAGACACAGGTGGGGACTTGGGTGGTGCCGGCGAAGGTCAGCAGCGCGCACTGCATGGAGCCGCCGAGCGGGCCGGCCTTCTCGTCGGTCTTGTCGCTGAGGGTGGCGCTGCCGGAGTTGGTGACCCCGTCCCAGAACTGGCTCAACTCCATGGACGCGCCCAGGGTGTCGCCGTAGGCCCCGTCGAAGATCAGGCCGGGGGTGGCCGCGCCGGCCGAGCTGTCGTAGGTGGTGATGACCGGCGTGACACCGGCCTTGGCCAGGCCCGAGTCCTCGGTCTGGGCCATGCCCTTGGCGGTCGAGCTGGTGTCGTCCCGGGTCAGGCCCTGGAAGGTGGTGGGCGCGACCAGCTTGTACTCGCCGGTCGACTTGGCCACGTCCACCACGGCGTAGGTGATCACACCGCCGATGACGAGCACCAGCGCGCCGCCGATGGCCAGGGCTGTTTTCAGGCCCTTGCGGCTCTTGGGCGGGGGCGGGGTGAAGCCCCAGGCCGGATCGCCGTACGGCGGCTGCGGCTGCCCGTACGGCTGCCCGTCCGCGGCGTACGGCTGGCCGGGCTGCGGCTGGCCGTACGGGGCCTGGCCGTACGCGGGCTGCTGGCCGTAGGGCGGCGGTGTCGCGGGCTGGCCGTACGGGGGCTGCTGGCCGTACTCGGGCTGCTGCTGCCCGTACGGGGACGCGGGAGGAGGGCTCTGCGGGGCCGGCTGGCCGTAGCCGGGCGCCCCTTCGGGGGAGGCCCCGCCAGGGTTCTCCTGGGGCGGCGGCGGATACATCGACATAGTCGAACATCAGACCAGTCAGGGCACAGGCGTGTCCATCGGCTTACCCGTACCCGCCGGAACCGCCCCCGGGCGCCCGCGCGGCCTCCCGCGCGGGCGCCGCTCCCGGCGACCGTAGACTGAGGGCGTGAGCGACACTTCCCGCACCAGCCCGCAGCCAGCCGACGCCGACAGCCCCGCAGCCCGGCTGCAGGAGGTGACCGCCGAGCTGACCGCGCGCTGGCCGGAGACCCGGATGGAGCCCTCGCTCGACCGGATCGCCGCGCTCATGGACATCCTGGGCGAGCCGCAGCGCTCCTTCCCGTCGATCCACATCACCGGGACCAACGGCAAGACAAGCACCGCCCGCATGATCGAGCAGCTGCTGCGCCACTTCGAGCTGCGCACCGGCCGCTACACCAGCCCGCACGTCGAGCTGGTGACCGAGCGGATCAGCCTGGACGGCGAGCCGATCAGCGCCGAGCGCTTCGTCGAGACCTGGGAGGACATCAAGCCGTACGTCGCCATGGTCGACGCCGCGCAGCCGTTCCCGATGTCCTTCTTCGAGATCGTCACCGCCATGGCCTACGCCGCCTTCGCGGACGCCCCGGTCGACGTGGCCGTGGTCGAGGTCGGCCTCGGCGGCCGCTGGGACGCCACCAACGTCATCGACGCCCCGGTCTCGGTGATCGCCCCCATCTCGCTGGACCACACCCACCTGCTCGGCGACACCACCGGCAAGATCGCCGAGGAGAAGTCCGGGATCGTCAAGAAGGGCGGCCTCGCCGTCGTCGCCCAGCAGCCGCTGGACGCCGCCGAGACGATCCTGCGCCGGGCGGTGGAGGTCGACGCCGTGGTCGCCCGCGAGGGCATGGAGTTCGGTGTGGTGCACCGGGACATCGCGCTCGGCGGGCAGCTGCTCAGCCTGCGCGGGATCTCCGGCCACGAGTACACCGACGTCTTTGTGCCGCTGCACGGCGCGCACCAGGCGCAGAACGCCGCGCTGGCGCTGGCCGCGGTCGAGGGCTTCTTCGGCGTCGGCACCGCCCGGGAGCAGCCGCTGGACGTCGACAAGGTGCGCGCGGCCTTCGCCGGGGTCAGCTCCCCGGGCCGGCTGGAGGTGGTGCGCTCCAGCCCGACCATCGTCCTGGACGCCGCGCACAACCCGGCCGGGGCGCTGGCCACGGCCGAGGCGATCAGCGAGTCCTTCGGCTTCACCCGGCTCATCGGCGTGGTCAGCACCAGCGGCGACAAGGACTCCGCCGGGCTGCTGGAGGCCCTGGAGCCGGTCCTGACCGAGGTCGTCGTCACGCAGAACTCGACCCAGCGGGCGGCCTCCGTCGACGCGCTGGCCGAGACCGCGGTGGAGATCTTCGGCGCGGACCGGGTGCAGGTGGAGACCCGGCTGGACGACGCCATCGAGGCCGCCGTGACGCTGGCCGAGGAGGTCGGCGAGCTGGGCGGCTCCGGCGTGCTGATCACCGGCTCCATCATCACCGTGGGCGAGGCCCGCATCCTGCTCGGCCCGCGCTGAGCCCCGACCGATCCGACCACCGCCTGACCGCCCGCCCCGAGAGGCCCCCGCCGTGCGTACCCTCTGCTCGTCCACCCTGATCGCCGAGGCGATGGTGGTCGGTTTCGCCGCCCTCGTGGCGATGCACCTGTCCTCCGTCTCGCACGGCACGCTGTGGGCGGTCTGCGGCGCGGCCATGGCACTGTGCGTGCTGCTCTGCGGGGTGCTGGGACGCCCGGGCGCGGTGGCGATCGGCTGGGCGCTGCAGGCGGCGCTGATCGCCAGCGGGGTGGTGGTCGGGATGATGTACGGGCTGGGCGTGATCTTCGCGGCGCTGTGGTGGGCCTCGGTGCACTACGGCCGCAAGGTGGACGCCATCAAGGCGGCCCGCGCCGCCGCGGCCGAGGACGCCGAGGACGCCCCCGGCAGCCCCGCCTCCGGGACCCCCGCCACCGCCTGACCCGCGCCCGGTCCGCACAGGGCCCCCACCGGCGCGGGCGCGCGCGGGGGCGCCGGGTAGGCTCGACGGTGATCGTCCCACCCCGGTTCACCACCGCTGACTTCCCCCGGAGCGCCTCATGCCGCAGCGCAGCCTCGTCCTTCTGAAGCCCGACGCCGTCCGCCGAGGGCTGGTCGGCGAGATCGTCAGCCGCATCGAACGCAAGGCGAACTGGACGCTGGTCGCGCTGGAGCTGCGGACCCTGGACCAGGCCACCCTGGAGCAGCACTACGCCGAGCACGTCGGCAAGCCGTTCTACGAGCCGCTGATGGAGTTCATGGCCTCGGGCCCGTCGGTGGCGCTGATCGTCGAGGGCGAGAGCGTGATCGAGGGCATCCGGGCGCTGGCCGGCAAGACCAACCCGATCGAGGCCGGCCCGGGCACGATCCGCGGCGACTACGCGACGATCACCCGGGAGAACCTGATCCACGCGTCCGACTCGGAGTCCTCCGCCGAGCGCGAGATCAAGATCTTCTTCCCCGCGCACGCCTGACCGCGCCCGCCCGCGCGCGTCCGGCGCGGAGCCCCCGACACACCCGTGCGCCTGACCCGGGTACACCTGTCCGACTCCGCGCGCTGCGCCCGCGACTCCCCGCAGGGGTCGCGGACACAGCTGACCGCACGCCAGCTCCCACCGCCATATGGGGGCTGACGTGCGGTTTTTCGTTTGCGGTCGGGGCGGTCGGGTAGCCGAATTATCGGAATTGAGGATTCCGCAGAATCGATCGGCCGACACAAGCCACCCAATAAGGGAAAATCCGATCGTCTGCCTTGATACTCGGGTAAAGCGAACGGTCACCGTCTGTGCCTCGATGGCTACCATGGAGGCAACTCGGCACTGGTGGCTGACGGTGCGTCAGTCCGAGCCCTCAGCCGCCCCCACCCTCGATCCTCGGGAAGGCCCCCCAAGTCCATGGCGAACAACAGCATGTCGTTCATCGGTCGTGACATGGCTGTCGACCTCGGCACCGCCAACACGCTCGTGTACGTCAGGGGCCGCGGGATCGTCCTCAACGAACCCTCCGTGGTCGCCGTCAACACCAACACCGGGGGCATCCTCGCGGTCGGCGCCGAGGCGAAGCGCATGATCGGGCGCACGCCCGGCAACATCGTCGCCATCCGCCCGCTCAAGGACGGCGTGATCGCCGACTTCGAGATCACCGAGCGGATGCTCCGCTACTTCATCCTCAAGATCCACCGGCGCCGCTACATGGCCCGCCCCCGCGTGGTCGTGTGCGTGCCCAGCGGCATCACCGGGGTCGAGCGGCGCGCCGTGATCGAGGCGTCCCGGCAGGCCGGGGCGCGCCAGGTGCACATCATCGAGGAGCCCATGGCCGCCGCCATCGGCGCCGGCCTGCCCGTCCACGAGCCCACCGGCAACATGGTGGTGGACATCGGCGGCGGCACCACCGAGGTCGCGGTGATCTCGCTCGGCGGCATCGTCACCGCCCAGTCCATCCGCACCGCCGGGGACGAGCTGGACAACGCCATCATCCAGCACATCAAGAAGGAGTACTCGCTGCTGCTCGGCGAGCGCTCGGCCGAGCAGATCAAGATGGGCATCGGCTCCGCCTTCACCCTGACGGACGACAAGGAGGAGCACACCGAGATCAGGGGCCGGGACCTGGTCAGCGGCCTGCCCAAGACCGTGGTGATCTCCGCCGCCGAGGTGCGCCAGGCCATCGAGGAGCCGGTCAACGCCATCGTGGACGCGGTCAAGACGACGCTGGACCAGTGCCCGCCGGAATTGGCGGGTGACATCATGGACCGCGGCATCGTTCTCACTGGGGGCGGTGCTCTCCTGCGCGGCCTGGACGAGCGGCTGCGCCGTGAGACCGGCATGCCGGTCCACATCGCGGAGAACCCGCTGGACTCGGTCGCCCTGGGCTCCGGCAAGTGCGTTGAGGAGTTCGAGGCGCTGCAGCAGGTGCTGGACTCCCAGCCGCGTCGCTGACGCCCGGTCACATCGCCCCCCTGCCCCGATCCCGGGAGCCGCTGCCCCCGGGAACTCCGTACACCGTCTGAAGGGCTCAGCCGAGGACCGTGAGGGACACACGAGAAAGCCGCCTCCTGCTCGTCCTGCTGGTCGCCGTGGCCTTCGCGCTGATCACCGTGGACATCCGCGGCGGCGCGGACTCCCCGCTGAGCGGCGCGCGGAACGCCGCCGCCGCCCTTCTCGGGCCGGTCGAGAACCGGGTCTCCGGCGCCGTCCAGCCGGTCGCCGACACCGTGCGCACGCTGCGCGAGTCCGGCACCAGCGGCGACCACATCCGCGCCCTGGAACAGCAGAACGCCCTGCTCAAGCAGCAGGTGTCCAGCTCCGACCTGGCCCAGAGCCGCACCACCGAGCTGTCCCGGCTGCTCGGCGAGGCCGGCACCGGGCAGTACACCATCGAGGCCGCGCAGGTGGTGGCCATCGGCGCGGCCCAGGGCTTCTCCTGGACGGTCACCATCGACGTCGGCAGCCACCAGGGCATCCAGCGCGACATGACCGTCATCAACGGCGACGGCCTGGTCGGCCGGGTCACCACGGTCGGCCCGGACACCTCCACGGTGCTGCTGGCCACCGACCCGGAGTTCGGCGTCGGCACCCGGCTGGAGGGCAGCGGCGAGATCGGCTTCGCCACCGGCCAGGGCAACGGCCCGCTGCGGGTGGCCCTGCTCAACCCGCAGGCGCAGGTCAAGGCGGGGGACCGGATGGTGACCTTCGGCTCGCAGAGCGAACGCCCGTTCGTCCCCGGCGTGCCGGTCGGCACGGTCACCCGGGTCGAGAACACCCCCGGACAGCTCACCCGCACCGTGCTGGTCAAGCCCTTCGTCAGCTTCACCACGCTCGACCTGGTCGGCGTGGTCGTCCAGCCGCCCGCCACCGACCCGCGCTACGCGCTGCTGCCGACCAAGACCACCGCGCACTGAGCACAGCTCAAGAGAGGCAGACCGCCATGTGGCTGAACCGCATCCTGCTCTCCACGGCCCTGATCGTGGTCGGGCTGGTCGTCCAGGTCAGCGTCCTGGCCCGGCTGGGCCTGCCCGGCGCGGTACCGGATCTGCTGATGCTCGAAGTGATAGGGCTCTCCCTGGTGTACGGGCCGGTCGGCGGCTCCCTGGTGGGCTTCGGCACCGGGCTGCTGGTCGACATCGCCCCGCCCTCCGACCACGCGGTGGGCCGCTACGCGCTGGTGCTGTGCCTGCTCGGGTACGCGGTGGGCCTGCTGCGCTCGGACGGCGGGTACATCCGCTCGGTGGCGACCCCGCTGCTGGTGGTCGCCGCGGCGGCGTTCTCCACGACGCTGCTGTACGCGCTGGTGGGCGTGCTGGTCGGCGACGCCCCGGCGCGCCATGTCGGCCTGCCCGGCCTGCTGGTCACCTCGGTGCTGTACGACGTGCTGCTGGCGCCGTTCGTCGTCCCCGGCGTGGTCGCGCTGGCCCGACGGACCGTCAGGGAGCCGGTCGGCAACGGCGGCACCGGCCTGGGCGGGCGGCGCAGGCTGCAGCGGTCCTCGCTGGACCGCCGCGGCTCCTTCTTCGGCGGGGGCGGCAGCCGCAGCGGCGGCGAGGCCGGTCTCGGCACCGTCCCCGGCTTCGGCCCCGGCGGCGAGCGGCGCTGGGCCCGCAAGTCCACCGCCCGCCTCTGAGAGCACCGCTCTCGTCCGTGACCACCGCACCGAACCGTGACCACCGCACCTCAACGTCACCACCGCGCTCAACCGTGACCACCGCACCGAACCGTCACCACCGCACCGAAACACGATCCCCGCACCACACCGTGACCACCGCACCGATCAGTGACCACCGGACCCCAGCCCGTCACCGCCGGGCGGGAAGCGAACACACATGACCAACACCCCGGAGTCCGCAGGCCGCAGCATGCGGGTGACCGGACGCCTGCTGATCCTCCAGGTCCTCGTCCTGTCGCTGCTGGCCACCCTCGGCGGCCGGCTCTGGTTCCTCCAGGTCCGCAACGGGCGCCAGTACTCGCAGGAGGCCGTGTCCAACCACATCCGCCCGCTCCAGGTCCCGGCGGTGCGCGGGCAGATCCTGGACGCCAACGGCCAGCCGCTCGCCGACAACACCACCAAGCTGGTGGTCACCGTCAGCCGCACCGCCCTGCTCCAGCAGCACGACGGCGGCGCGGCGGTGCTGGCCCGGCTCGGCCAGGTCCTCGGGATGACCCCGACCGAGGTCCACGACAAGGTTCGGCTCTGCGACGCGGTCACCCCCCAGCCCTGCTGGAACGGTTCGCCCTACCAGCCGATCCCGGTCACCGACGCGGCCACCACCCAGCAGGCCATGCAGATCCTGGAGCGCCGCGAGGACTTCCCCGGCGTCACCGCCGATCCCACCGCCGTCCGCTACTACCCCGCGCCGCACGGCGCCAACGCGGCCCAGATGCTCGGCTACCTCTCCCCGGTCACCCAGGACGAGATCAACGCCGCCACCGGCCCCGACGGTAAGTCCCTCTACTCGGCCTCCGACCAGGTCGGCCGGGCCGGACTGGAGTCGGTGTACGACACCGCCCTGCGCGGCCACCCGGGCGTGGACAACCTCGAGGTGGACAACCTCGGCCGGGTCACCGGCAGCGCCGGCGGCACCGCGCCCGTCCCCGGCGACGACGTCGTGACCAGCATCGACGCCCGCATCCAGGGCATCGCCGAGCAGCAGTTGCAGCAGGCCCTCGTCACCCTGCGGAAGACCTGGGACACGGTCACCGACGAGAACTTCAAGGCCGACTCCGGCGCGGTCGTGGTCATGGACGTCCACACTGGCCGGGTCATCGCCATGGCCAGCGCCCCCAGCTACAACCCCAACGTCTGGTCCGGCGGCATCTCCGACAAGGACTACGCGGCGCTCACCAGCGCCGGTTCCGATTTCCCGCTGCTGAACCGGGCCACCCAGGGCCAGAGCGCCCCCGGCTCCACCTTCAAGGTGATCACCACCTCGGGCGCCATCAACGCCGGCTACACCTACGACGACAAGTTCCCCTGCACCTCGGCCATGACCATCGGCGGCCGGGTGTTCAAGAACTTCGAGGGCGAGAACTACGGCGACATCGACATCTCCAAGGCGCTGGAGGTCTCCTGCGACACGGTCTTCTACAACATCGCCTACCAGCAGTGGCTCAAGGACGGCGGAACCAAGCCCACCCACCCCGCCGACTGGCTGTACAAGGCCGCCACCCAGTTCGGGCTCGGCAAGAAGACCGGCATCGACCTGCCCGGCGAGGTCGGCGGACGCGTCCCCGACCGCTCCTGGCACGACCTGTACTACGACGAGATGAAGGGCATCTGGTGCCGGCAGGCGGCCAGCGGCAAGGACGACTACACGACCCAGGTCGCCCGCGAGGACTGCGCCGACTTCGCCACCCTGCGCGCCGGTGACGAGGTCAACTACGCCATCGGCCAGGGCGACACCCTGGTCACCCCGATCCAGATGGCCCGGGTCTACTCCGCCCTGGCCAACGGCGGCACCCTCTACCGCCCGCAGATCGCCAAGGCCGTGGTGACCCCCACCGGCAAGGTGGTCAGCAACCTGCCCCCGGTCGTCCAGGGCCATCTGCCGGACACCCAGCGCACCCTCCAGTACATCGACGACGCCACCGCCGGCGTCATCACCGAGGGCACCGCCGCCTGGAAGTTCCAGGGCTGGCCGCAGAACAAGATCCAGCTGCACGCCAAGACCGGTACCGCCGAGGTCGTCGGCAAGCAGACCACCTCCTGGTTCGACACCTACACCAAGGACTACGCCGTGGTGATGACCATCGCCCAGGGCGGCACCGGCTCCGGCGGCGCCGGCCCGGCCGTCCGCAACATCTACAACGCCCTGTACGGCGTCCAGGCCAACAACTCGATCGACCCGAAGAAGGCCCTGCTGCCCACCCCGCAGACCTCCCTGCCGACGTTCCAGCCCGACGGCAGCGTGATCCAGCCCGCCTCGCTCAGCGTCGCCGTCCCCGGCACCTACTACCACCCCGGCAACGGCGGCGGGCGCCCCGGAGACGGCGTCCCCGGCGGGGCCACCACCGCGCTGTACGCGCTCACCCCGGAACGGCGGGTCGGCGCGTGAGCGGCCTGAGCGGACTGACGACCAGCTACCGCAGCCCCCGCTACGCCCCCCGGCGCGGCGCGGTCGGCCGGCTGCTGGCCCGCGATTCGCCGCTGCGCCGGATGGACTGGGTGCTGGTCGCCGCCGCCGTCGCGCTGTCCGGCATGGGCTCGCTGCTGGTCTGGTCGGCCACCCGCAGCCGCACCGACATCAACCACGGCGATCCGCAGTACTTCCTGGTCCGGCACCTGGTGAACCTGGCCATCGGGATGGGCCTGTGCGGCGGCGTGGTGCTGCTCGGCCACCACCGGCTGCGCACCATCGTCCCGTTCCTGTACGGCTTCGCGGTGCTGGGCGTGCTGGCGGTGCTCAGCCCGCTCGGCTCGACCGTCAACGGCGCGCACTCCTGGATCGTGCTGGGCGGCGGCTTCTCGGTGCAGCCGTCCGAGTTCTGCAAGATCGCCATCATCCTCGGCATGGCGACGCTGCTGTCGGCCCGGGTGGACGCGGGCGAAGTGGACCACCCGCAGGGCAAGGCCATCGTGCAGGCGCTGGCGCTGGCGGCGGTGCCCATCGGGGTCATCCTGCTGATGCCCGACCTGGGCTCCACCATGGTCATGGTGGTGATCATCCTGGCGGTGCTGCTGGCCTCCGGCGCGCCCACCAGGTGGCTGCTGGGGCTGATCGTGGTCGGCGGCGCGGGCGCGGCCGCCGTGGTCGAGCTGCACCTGCTCAAGCAGTACCAGATCGACCGCTTCGCGGCCTTCGCCGATCCCGGCCTGGACCCGGCCGGCGTCGGCTACAACACCGCGCAGGCCCGGATCGCCATCGGCTCCGGCGGCCTGCTCGGCCAGGGCCTGTTCCACGGCATGCAGACCACCGGGCAGTTCGTCCCCGAGCAGCAGACCGACTTCGTCTTCACCGTCGCCGGGGAGGAGCTGGGCTTCCTCGGCGCCGGGCTGCTCATCGTGCTGCTCGGCGTGGTGCTGTGGCGGGCCTGCCGGATCGCCCGCGACGCCGGGGACCTCTACAGCACCATCGTGGCCGCCGGGGTCGTCGCCTGGTTCGGCTTCCAGGGCTTCGAGAACATCGGGATGACGCTGGGGATCATGCCGGTGGCGGGCATCCCGCTGCCGTTCGTGAGCTACGGCGGCTCGTCGATGTTCGCCATCTGGGTCGGCATCGGACTGCTGCAGTCGGTGAAGATGCAGCGGATCACGCCCTCGTGAGCGCCGCGGGGCGGTCGGCGGATTCGGGCGTGCCGCCGATCGCGTTACCCTGAGGGGTCAGCCCTGGTGTCCACACGAAAGTCCTCCTCTATGCCTGTCGAGTCGGTCTTCCCGCGCCTGGAGGCCCTCCTCCCGCACGTCCAGAAGCCGATCCAGTACGTCGGTGGCGAGCTGAACTCCACCGTCAAGGACTGGGACGCCTGCGATGTGCGCTGGGCCCTGATGTACCCGGACGCCTACGAGGTCGGGCTGCCCAACCAGGGCGTCATGATCCTGTACGAGGTGCTCAACGAGCGCGAGGGCGTGCTGGCCGAGCGCACCTACAGCGTCTGGCCGGACCTGGAGGCGCTCATGCGCCAACACCGGGTGCCGCAGTTCACCGTGGACGCCCACCGCCCGGTCAAGGACTTCGACGTCTTCGGCCTGAGCTTCTCCACCGAGCTGGGCTACACCAACATGCTGACCGCACTGGACCTCGCGGGCATCCCGCTCGAGGCCGCGGACCGCACCCTGGACCACCCGATCGTCCTGGCCGGCGGCCACGCCGCGTTCAACCCGGAGCCGATCGCCGACTTCCTGGACGCCGCCGTCGTCGGCGACGGCGAGCAGGCCGTCCTCGACATCACCGAGGTCATCCGCGCCTGGAAGGCCGAGGGCCGCCCCGGCGCGGACGGCCGCAGCCCCCGCGACGAGCTGCTGTTCCGGCTCGCCCGCACCGGCGGCGTGTACGTCCCCAAGTTCTACGACGTCGAGTACCTGGCCGACGGCCGCATCGGCCGGGTCGTGCCGACCATCTCCGGCGTGCCGTGGCGGGTCTCCAAGCACACCGTGATGGACCTGGACGAGTGGCCCTACCCGAAGCAGCCGCTGGTGCCGCTGGCGGAGACGGTGCACGAGCGGATGTCCGTGGAGATCTTCCGCGGCTGCACCCGGGGCTGCCGCTTCTGCCAGGCCGGAATGATCACCCGCCCGGTCCGCGAGCGCTCCATCACCGGCATCGGCGAGATGGTCGAGCGCGGGCTGAAGGCCACCGGCTTCGAGGAGGTCGGCCTGCTGTCGCTGTCCTCCGCCGACCACACCGAGATCGCGGACATCGCCAAGGGCCTCGCCGACCGCTACGAGGAGGACAAGGTGGGCCTGTCCCTCCCGTCCACCCGCGTCGACGCCTTCAACATCGACCTCGCCAACGAGCTCACCCGCAACGGCCGCCGCTCCGGCCTCACCTTCGCCCCCGAGGGCGGCAGCGAGCGCATCCGCAAGGTGATCAACAAGATGGTGTCCGAGGAGGACCTCATCCGCACCGTCGCCGCCGCGTACGGCAACGGCTGGCGCCAGGTGAAGCTGTACTTCATGGTCGGCCTCCCCACCGAGACCGACGAGGACGTCCTGCAGATCGCCGACATGGCGCGGAACGTCATCCAGAAGGGCCGCGAGGTCACCGGCCAGAACGACATCCGCTGCACGGTCTCGATCGGCGGATTCGTCCCCAAGCCGCACACGCCCTTCCAGTGGGCCCCGCAGCTCGGCGTGGAGGAGACCGACGCCCGGCTGCACAAGCTCCGCGACGCGATCCGCAACGACCGCAAGTACGGCCGCAACATCGGCTTCCGCTACCACGACGGCAAGCCCGGCCTGGTCGAGGGCCTGCTGTCGCGCGGCGACCGCCGCGTCGGCAAGGTCATCCGCGCGGTCTACGAGGACGGCGGCCGCTTCGACGGCTGGCGCGAGCACTTCTCCTTCGACCGCTGGATGCGCGCCGCCGAGAAGGGCTTCGCCGGGACCGGCGTGGACGTCTCCTGGTACACCACCCGCGAGCGCCAGTACGAGGAGGTCCTGCCCTGGGACCACCTGGACTCCGGCCTCGACAAGGACTGGCTCTGGGAGGACTGGCAGGACGCCCTCGAGGAGGTCGAGGTCGACGACTGCCGCTGGACCCCGTGCTTCGACTGCGGCGTCTGCCCGCAGATGGACACCCAGATCCAGATCGGCCCCACCGGCGTCAAGCTCCTCCCGCTGGCCGTCGTCAACAAGTAGCCCCTACCCGGCGCCACGGCCGTGACCGCCGCATGGACGCCGGCCCGTGCGACAGACGCGAGGCCCCGACCGGCAACGGTCGGGGCCTCAGGCTTCAGCG
Organism: Streptacidiphilus sp. PB12-B1b; assembly: GCF_014084125.1. Lineage (NCBI taxonomy): Bacteria > Bacillati > Actinomycetota > Actinomycetes > Kitasatosporales > Streptomycetaceae > Streptacidiphilus > Streptacidiphilus sp. PB12-B1b. The sequence goes on from NZ_CP048405.1 coordinate 1,560,446, forward strand.
TTGAGGATCATCGCTGCTGCACGCGGGTCCATGAGATTGGACCATGCCTGTTCGGCCGGGAGCAGGTCCCGCTCGGGGAGGGCATATTCGGGGTACCAGCCATCAGCGTCACATCCCGGGATGTTGCCGAGGATGACGGTGGCCAAGTTGGCCGGGACAGAACCGGTAATGCGGACTGCTGCGTAGGTCTCGTGTCCATGGTCAGCACGGACCTGGAGGCCGAGGGTGAAGCTGTCGAAGTCCGAGGTGTGCTCGCGGCCGTCGCGCAGGGTGGCCGTGATGAGTTCCTGGATCGTCGCGCGCAGTCGTCGGGCGAAACGAACACCGGCCTCGGCCCGGTAGCGGACGTGATCGGCGCGAGTGGGCAGCAGATGACTGCTGGACGTCGAGGTCTTGAGGCCGTCAGCATGCGCGGCGTTGTACCGAGCGCGTGCGGCCTTGCCTCCGGCCTCGAGCACTGCGTAGAAGTCGTCGCTGGAACCGTCCTCCCGCTGGCCTGCCGCGACCAGCCAGGGCAGGCCAGCGTCAATCCAGACGGCTCCTCGCCAGCGCTGCACCTTGACCTTGAACAGCACCGCATCATCGATCGAGCGAATACGCTCGTGTTTGCCCTCCGCGTCGGAGAACTGCGCCGCAGCCTTCCCCAGGAGCGGATGATCGATCTCATCCAGGGGCTGGGTGACCGAAGGCAGCGGCAGCCCCAGATCTTCATCGAGGCAGCGCAGGGTGGGCCGAGCGGGGTGCATCAGGCTTCCTTGGTTACTCGTCGATCCCGCCGACTGCGTCGATCTCCTCTGCGGTCAATCCGGTCAGCAACATGACGTCTGATTTGAGCGAACCGTCGAGCACCTGAAGTGCTTCAGTCATGCCGACTCTCAGGTCCTCGCGTCGCTGTTCCAGGTAGAGCCGTACGGCATCAGCGACCAGATCCTTCTTGGTCAAGCCGAGGAAGTGCGCGCCCTGGCTGATCAACTTGTCGGTTTCCGGGTCCACCTTCAGCGGAGACTGCCGAGGTGTCTTCGGTGCTGCGGTCGTCATCGGTACCACCTCCATGGACATGGTACCTAAGTACCTCAATCCACGCCATCAAATCTGCTCGGTGGGACTGGCAGGACGCTCCCCACCCGGCGACCCCGGCCGCCGGACTTGGGCGGCTGGGGTCGCGCCGTGGTCAACCGGCGGTGACGGGTTCTCGCGGGCCGCGGCGGTAGTGGGCGTGGGCGGTGACGCCGGCGTGGGCGGCGATCCAGGCGTCGACCGCGTCCGCGCTGCGCAGTTCGCCGGAGGAGTGCCCGCAGGCCGGGCCGTCCGGGACGAGAGGGGTCACGCACACGCCCTCGTACGTCGGCGGGGTGCTGCGGTCCGGCGCGATGCGGCAGGGGGCGCTCACCGGTGCGCCTCGCCGAGGTGGCGGTGCAGGTACACCCGGGCGTCGCTCGCCGCCGAGCGGTCGAACGCCGCTACGGCCGCCCGCTCCTGGGCCACGAACCCGGCGCAGGTCTCGCAGCCGGGCACCGGCTCCGGCGGCGGTGGCGGAAAGTGCTGGAACCCGTCCGAACGGCTCACAGCACACCCCCGCTGCTGTCGGCATTCAACTGCCTTACGCGGCAACGTAGTTGTTCGTGATCGTCGACGGGTTCCAGATCGCCCGGGCGTGCGTCCCACTCCACGCCGCCCCCCGGCGGCCGGAGGTAGACCCGCCCCGCCAGCGTGGCCTGGACCTCGCCGACCCGATTGCGCCTGGTGTCGCGTACCAGCGCTCCCCGCTTGAGAGGATTTACTGCCTTTTCCATCACACTGCCTTGCATTGTGGAGTTAACTGTCCGTGTCCTAAGGATTACTCCGGTGCGTGACGCGGTACAGGGTTTCCAGGTGGCACCGGCAGGCGTGCCACGTGATGTGACAGGAGCGTCTCCGTCACATGACTACGGACCGTCAGATCGCTTGTACGAAAGGGCTGATGACGTGACCAAGCGCAAGGGCGAGGGCGCCGAGACGACCGGTGCCGTCTTCGGGTCACTGCTGGCGATCAAACGCGAGGACGCCGGCCTCACCCAGGAGGAGCTCGCCGCCCTGCTCAACGTCGAACGCTCCACCCTGACCAAGTTCGAGACGGGCGACCGCGTTCCCAACATCAAGTACGTGGAGGAGTGCGACGCCCTCCTCAGAACCAAGGGCGAACTGCTCCGCCTGCACCGGCGGATCAACTGGGACGCCCGGCTGTCCATCTTTCCCGACTGGTTCCAGCGTCGGGCGCTCATGGACGAGAAGCTGATCGAGCTGTACGAGTACCAGACGCTACTCATTCCGGGTTTGTTGCAGACCGAGGCGTACGCCTATGCGGTCTTCGCCCGGGAGGCGGGAGTTGCCGAGGAGTCCGTCCGGGAGAGTGTCGGTGGTCGACTGAGTCGACAGACACGCTTCCTGGAGCCGGACGGGCCGCTGTATGTGGCGCTGCTGGACGAGAGCTGTCTGCGGCAGCAGGTCGCGGAACCAGCCGTGATGCGCGAGCAGTTGGATCACCTGTTGCGCGTCGGCGAGCTGCCCAACATCGCCATTCAGGTGGTGCCGTTCAGCTTGCGGCACGTCGAGCGTCCAGCGTCCGACCTGTCTCTTATCACCCTTCCGGCCAACCGTCGTTGGCTGTACTCGGAGACGCTGAACGGCGCTGAGTTCAGCTCAAATTGCGAGGTGATCGGCCGTCATCTACGCAATTATGATTGGCTCAGAGCCGAGGCACTGTCAGCCTCGGCATCCGCCGCCTTGATCCGTGAAGTACGAGAAGGGCTCAACGACCATGACCAACCTCGATCTGACCGGCGCCCCGTGGCGCAAGAGCAGCTACAGCGGCACCAACGGCGGCAACTGCATCGAAGCGGCCCCCGGATTCATCCCCGGAATCGTCCCCGTGCGTGACAGCAAGGACCCGAGCGGCCCCGCCCTGCTGTTCCCTGCCGAGGCGTTCACCGCCTTCGTGGACGCCGTCAAGGCAGGCCAGTTCCCCTCCGTCTGAGAAGGGTTCTACCGATGACCCATCCCGATCTGACCGGCGCCCTCTGGCGCAAGAGCAGCTACAGCGGCGGCAACGGCGGCGACTGCATCGAAGCGGCCCCCGGATTCATCCCCGGAATCGTCCCCGTGCGTGACAGCAAGGACCCGAGCGGCCCCGCTCTGGTCTTCCCTGCCGAGGCGTTCACCGCCTTCGTGGACGCCGTCAAGGCAGGCCAGTTCCCCTCCACCTGAGCAACCAAGCCCGGAAGCCCCTCCCCCGAGGGGCTTCCGGCCTCGGAAGCACGTCAGGCGAATGTGGGAATCGCGTTGCTCGGGGCGTCGAGCCACGGCTGCTGCGTGCCGTCGGAACTCACGGCCAGCCCGAAGCGGTCAACGGGCGGCCTGCCCTGGCCGCTCCACCAGCGAAGCGCCCCCTCGACCTCGTTCCAGAGCCATCGGGGACCATGCTGGTAGACCGTGGCGGTCGGCTCGCCCGTGCGGAACTCGACTGCCGCCCAGGACGGAGCGCCGTCCAGAGTGAAAAGCCATGCACGTACACCGTCCTCGGTCGGATTCAGCACGTGGGCCACCTGCGGTATGCACATGCCGATGACTGAGGCACGGCGAAGGCCGCTCGGCGGCGGAGAGTCGTGACTCCCTCCGCCGTCGAGCGGAGTCCGGGCAGGCGCTGTCGGGCGCCCCCGGACGTGCGGGGACGGGCTCGTGCGGGGGAGCCGCGAGCCCATGACTGGTCTGGACCAGACAACCGGGAGGCGGGGCCCTGCGTCAAGAGTTGCCGCTCGCGCGCGGCGGGCGGGTGTGAGGCTCGTCCCTCCTCGGGGAAGGCCCGGACAGGCCGGAGCGCGGCGCACTACGGTCCGGCTATGCCGAACACGATCACGGACAGCGTGCGCCGCGCCTTCGCGGACCCGGACGGGTTCACCACCTCGCCGCTGTACCGGGAGCTGGCGCGGACCGTGGTCGCCGAGCCGGGCCTGCTGGAACTCGCCTCGCGCGGCAGGCCCGGCCAGTATCCGACGTTCCTGCTGTTCGGGGCGGTGCACCAACTGCTGCTGGCGGGAGCCGAACACCCGCTCGCCCGGTTCTACCCCTCCGTCAGCGGGGCTGCGGCCGTGGCGGACTGCTCGGGCGCCGGGGCCGCGCTGCTCGACTTCTGCGCCCGGCACGAGGCCGAGCTGACCGCCATCATCGGCACCAGGCTCGTGCAGACCAACCACGTGCAGCGCGCGCTGGGGCTACGGCTCGGGCTCTGCGAGATCGCCGCCGAGGTCGGCGGGCCGGTGCACCTGGTCGAGGTCGGCACCAGCGCCGGGCTGAACCTGCGCTTCGACCGCTACGGCTACCGCGTCGGCGGGCGGCAGTACGGCGACCCGGCCTCGCCGGTGCAGCTGGTCGCCGACGTGCACGGCGGCGGGGCCCTGCCCGATCTGGACGCGCTGCCCGCGCTGGCGAGCACCACCGGCGTCGACCTCGACCCGGTCGACGTCCGCGACCCCGACCACCGCCGCTGGCTGGAGGCGCTGGTCTGGCCGGAGAACCACGACCAGCGGGCGCTGCTGGCCGCCGCGCTGGAGCTGGTGGCCGCCGACCCACCGACCGTCCTGGCCGGGGACGCGGTCGACGTCCTGCCGGAGCTGGCCGGGGCCATCCCGGCGGGGGAGCCCCGGGTGGTGTTCCACTCGGCCACCCGGATGCACGTCCCGGCCGACCGCCGGGACGCCTTCGACGCCGCCGTCGCCGCCCTCGGCGACGACGGCCCGCTGTGGTGGCTGTCGGTCGAGGACGCCCCCGACCCCGATCCGCGCCCGGAACCCCGCCGCCCCGGCGTGGCCCTGCACCTGCGCGCCCCCGACGGCCGCCACCGCACCCTGGCCGTGGTCGAGGGCCACCTCCGCTGGCTCGAACCGCTCCCCGACCCGGCCTGACGGCGGATCAGCAGGCGCAGAGGCAGAACGGGTGCCCGACCGGGTCGGCGAAGACGCGCCAGTTCTTTGAACCGGACCAGTCCTCCAGCAGGGTGGCGCCCAGGGCCAGCACCTGGGCCTGGGCGGCGTCCAGATCGGCGACGCCGACGTCGATGTGCGACTGCTGCGGCTGGTCCTGGCCGGGCCAGGCCGGGGCGCGGTAGTCCGGCACCCGCTGGAAGGCCAGGGTGGCGCCGTTGTGGCCCTCCAGCTCGACCCAGTCGGAGTCCGACTCGTCCACGGCCACGGTGCCGCCGACCAGTCCGGCGTAGAAGCCGGCCAGGGCGACCGGATCGGGGCAATCGAGCGCAAAGACCTTGAGCGTGCCGATCACGGTTGTTCTCCTCGTCGTCCGGAACTGGTGTGCGGAACTCCGCCGTAAATCCTAGTCCGCCTACCCGGCCTGATATCCGCCAATCGCTGAATTGTTTCTGCAGTCGCAGCGTGCGGATATCCTTTATCGGCGGAGGTCGGTGCTGGATCGAGGCGGCTGGAGGCGGGCATGGCGAAGACTCTGATCGACATCGACGAGGAGGCCCTGGCCCTGGCCGCCGAGGTGCTGGGCACCAGGACCAAGAAGGACACCGTCAACGCGGCCCTCACCGAGATAGGGGCCCGACTCCGGCGGCAGCGCGCCCTCGCGGAGCTGGTCAGGCTGTCCGAAGCGCAGGCCGGAGCGCAGGCCGGAGCGCAGGCCGGAGCGCAGGCCGAGGAGCGTGCCTTTGTGCCGAAGGAAAGAGCGGTGGACGCGGAATGGCAGCGCGCGAAGTCTTTCTGATCGAGGCGTCCGCCGCTGCCCGTATCCTGCTGCCGGGGCCGCTCCGGGAATGGCGGGAATCACTCGAAAGCGGACTCGTCGGTATGTGCGCGCCGACCGAACTGGAAATGCTGCGCTCGGCCGCCTCCGTACAGGACCACGAGCTCCTGCGGCAGCAGCAGGCCGAGGTGTACACCCGCTGGCCGGTGCCGGACGCGGCCTGGACTCACGTGCACGAGCTGCAGCGCGACCTCGCCAGGACCGGCGCCCATCGTCCGGTCGGCCCCGTGCAGCTGCTGGTGGCCGTCACCGCGTTGCACCACGGCCTCACCGTCCTCCACTACGACCCGTGCTTCGAGGCGGTCGCCCGGGCCACCGGCCAGGCCGCCCGATGGCTCGCCGAGCCCGGCAGCCTGGGGTGAGCGGCCGCGGGGTCATCGCCGCACGCCGGGGCCGCGTACCCTTGAGGGAGTACACGATGACCCTTCTGCCTAAGGACTGAGCGCACTGGCACGCCGCACGCCCGACGGTCCGCCGCCCGCACCGGTGGTGCAGCGCATCCGACTGCGCTACACCAAGCGAGGCCGTCTGCGCTTCACCAGCCACCGCGACTTCCAGCGGGCCCTGGAGCGCGCGCTGCGCCGCTCGGACGTACCCATGGCCTACTCGGCGGGCTTCTCGCCGCACCCGCGGATCAGCTTCGCCAACGCCGTGCCCACCGGCTCCGCCAGCGAGGCCGAGTACGTCGAGCTGGCACTGAGCGCGCACCGGGATCCGGAGCTGCTGCGGGCGCAGCTGGACGAGTCGCTCCCCAACGGCCTCGACGTCATCGACGCGGTCGAGGTGCGCACCCCCAACTTCACCGACCGGCTGGAAGCCTCCTCGTGGGAGCTGCGGCTGGACGGCGTGGACCCGGACGAGGCCCGCGCCGCCGTCGCCGCCTTCCTCGCACAGGAGAGCGTCGAGGTCCAGCGGCAGATGAAGAACGGCTTGCGCACCTTCGACGCGCGCGGGGCCGTGGTCGCCCTCGAAGTGGCCGAATCGCAGGTCGGCGCGGGTGTCTCCGCGCTGCCCGAAAGTAGTACCGATATCCCCGCAGGCCGTGGCTGTGCGATACTGCGGCTGGTTGTTCGGCACGCTACACCCGCCGTCCGACCCGATGACGTCCTGTCCGGTCTCTGCGCGACGGCCGACCTGGCGCTGCCGGTCCCCGCTGGGGTGACCAGGCTGGCGCAGGGGCCGCTAGATGTGGAGTCCGGTGCGGTGACCGACCCGTTCGCGCCCGACCGTGGCGCGGCAGAGGCCCTCCCAACGGAGGCGGCCGAGCCGCAGCCCGTGTAGGCGGCGGTCGGCCGGTCTGGCCCGCGCCCTGCACCTCAGGTGCATCGCGGCTCGTCGTCGTGTGAAGCCCCACAGCGCTGGTGCGGGGCCCCCGGGAGCCACCCGGGGCCCGGTGCACCCGGCCGTACCCGACGGTACGGCCCGGCGCGACGAAGACCTGAAGACTGGCCTGACCAGAAGACTTTTCAGCGGTACCGACCTACGGACCGCTGATCGACACACGTGAGCCCCTGTGCGGCGCCCGCCTCGAAGCGCGGCGCCCGGGGGCATGACGGGAGAACCGCCCGGATGCCTGATTTCAACGAACAGAACGAAACGAACGAACAGAACAACGCCGAGGGCAGCGCCCCGGCCTCCGCGCCGAAGGCGGCCCCGCGCCGCCGCCGCGCGGCCAGCCGTCCGGCCGGCCCGCCGGTGGGCGACGCCCCGGAGACGCCCGCCGAGACCGCCGCAGCTCCGGCTGCGCCCGCAGCGGCGGCCGAGGAGGCCCCCGCCGAGCCGGTGAAGCGCGCCGCCCGGCGGACCCGCAAGAAGGTCGTCGCCGAGGCCCCGGCCGCCGAGCCCGCCGCCCAGGCCGCGCCCGCAGAGCCCGCCGCTGAGGCCCCGGCCGCCGCCGAGCCCGCGCCCGCCGAGGCTGCTGCCGAGGGCGCCGCTGCCGCCGAACCGGTGAAGCGCGCCCGCCGCACCCGCAAGAAGGCCGCCGCCGAGCCCGCGCCGGTCGAGGAGCCGCAGCCGGTCGCCGAGGAGCAGCCGCAGCCCGCCGAGGACGAGGCCGAGGAGGACGAGGCCGCCGAGCCCGCGCCCGTCGCCGCCGCGCCCGCCGCCCCCGCCGAGGAGCCCACCGCGCACCGCACCCGCCGCCGCGCCGTGCGTCCCTCCACCGCGATCTTCCAGGCGCCGGTGTTCGAGGAGCCGACCGAGATCGTCGTACCGGCCCGCCCGGCCGTGCCGGTCGCCGCCTTCACCCCGCCCGCCGCCACCCGCCCCGAGCAGGCCGAGCAGGCCGAGGCCGACGAGCCGGTCGTCGAGGACCGCCGCCGCACCCGCCGCCGCGCCACCGCGCCCGTCGCGGCCCCCGCCGCCGAGGCCGCGCCCGCCGCCGAGCAGGCCGGGGCCGACGAGCCGGTCGCGCCCGCCGAGGAGCGCCGCCGTACCCGCCGCAGCTCCGCGCCGGCCGCGCCGACCACGCCCGCCGTCTTCCAGCTCTCCTCCGGCCGTACCCCGCTCGGCGCCGAGCCGCCGCGCCGCGCCGAGGCCCCCGCCCCGGCCGCCGCCGAGGAGCCGGCCGAGGACGAGTCCGCCGGCGGACGCCGCCGCAACCGCCGCCGGGCGACCTCCGCCGCCACCGCCCCCGCGTTCGAGGCGCCCGCCGCCCGCGAGCCGGAGGAGGATCTGGTCGAGGACGCCGACGAGGCCGAGGACGCGCAGGAGCCCCAGGACCGCCAGGAGTACGCCGAGGACGGCCGGTCCTCGCGCCGCCGCCGTCGCGGTGGCCGTCGCCGCCGCCGCGGCGAGGGCGACGACGAGTCCGCCGCCGACGAGCAGCAGCCGACCGGCGCCGACGAGCAGCACGACGCCGTCCACGAGGACGACGAGGACGAGGACGACGACCTCGGCGAGGCGCTGTCGGCGTCCAGCCGTCGCCGCCGTCGCCGTCGCCGCCGCAGCGGGGACGCCTCGGGCGAGGCCGAGGCCGTGGTGGCGGCCGACGACCCGGAGCGCACCGTCGTCAAGGTGCGCGAGCCGCGCCGCCGCACCCCGGTGGCCGCCGCCGCGGCCGACGCGCCGTTCGACCCGGACGAGGTCCAGTCGATCAAGGGCTCGACCCGGCTGGAGGCCAAGAAGCAGCGCCGCCGCGAGGGCCGCGAGCAGGGCCGCCGCCGGGTGCCGATCATCACCGAGGCCGAGTTCCTGGCCCGCCGCGAGGCCGTCGAGCGGGTGATGGTCGTCCGCCAGCACGGCGAGCGCACCCAGATCGGCGTGCTCGAGGACGGCGTGCTGGTCGAGCACTACGTCAACAAGGAGCAGGCCACCTCCTACGTCGGCAATGTGTACCTGGGCAAGGTGCAGAACGTGCTGCCGTCCATGGAGGCCGCGTTCATCGACATCGGCAAGGGCCGCAACGCGGTGCTGTACGCCGGTGAGGTCAACTTCCAGGCGCTCGGCGTCAAGGGCGGCCCGCGCCGGATCGAGTCGGTGCTGAAGTCCGGCTCCTCGGTGCTGGTGCAGGTCTCCAAGGACCCGATCGGCCACAAGGGCGCCCGGCTGACCAGCCAGATCTCCCTGCCCGGCCGCTACCTGGTGTACGTGCCCGAGGGCTCGATGACCGGGATCAGCCGCAAGCTGCCCGACACCGAGCGGGCACGGCTGAAGAACATCCTCAAGAAGATCGTCCCGGACGACGCGGGCGTCATCGTGCGCACCGCCGCCGAGGGCGCCTCCGAGGAGGAGCTGACCCGCGACGTCCAGCGGCTGCAGCAGCAGTGGGAGGACATCCAGAAGAAGGTCAGCAGCGGCAACGCGCCGACGCTGCTCTACGGCGAGCCGGACATGACCGTCCGGGTGGTCCGCGACATCTTCAACGAGGACTTCACCAAGGTCATCGTCTCCGGCGACACCGCCTGGGAGACCATCCACGAGTACGTCGCCGGGGTCGCCCCCGACCTCGTGCCGAGGCTCCAGCGGTGGACGTCCGAGGTCGACGTCTTCGCCACGTACCGCATCGACGAGCAGCTGATGAAGGCGCTGGACCGCAAGGTCTGGCTGCCCAGCGGCGGTTCGCTGGTGATCGACAAGACCGAGGCGATGATCGTCGTCGACGTCAACACCGGCAAGTTCACCGGGCAGGGCGGCAACCTCGAGGAGACCGTCACCCGCAACAACATCGAGGCGGCCGAGGAGATCGTCCGCCAGCTGCGGCTGCGCGACCTCGGCGGCATCATCGTGATCGACTTCATCGACATGGTGCTGGAGTCCAACCGCGATCTGGTGCTGCGCCGCCTGCTGGAGTGCCTGGGCCGGGACCGGACCAAGCACCAGGTGGCCGAGGTCACCTCGCTGGGCCTGGTGCAGATGACCCGCAAGCGGGTCGGCCAGGGCCTGCTGGAGTCCTTCTCCGAGACCTGCGTGCACTGCAACGGACGCGGCGTCATCGTCCACATGGAGCAGCCCCCGGCGGTGCCGAAGGGCTTCTCCGGCCCGCGGCCGGGCGAGGAGGGCTCCGCGCCCGCCGCCGAGCGCAGCGGCGGCAAGCGCCGCCGTCGCGGACGCGGCGGGGACGCGGGCGAGGTCCACGAGCACGAGCACGAGGCCGGTCTGGAGGGCCTGGTCGACGACCTGGTCGCGCACGGGCTGAGCAACGAGGACGTCGAGGACCTGGAGATCGAGGTGACGGCGCCCGCTCCGGCCGCCGAGACCATCGAGACCGAGATCGCCGAGCCCGGGATCGAGGTCTTCGAGACGCCCGCTGCGGTCGTGGCCGAGGTGGTCGAGGCCGCTGCAGCCCCCGCGCCGCTGGACGCGGCCGTGCAGGCGGAGGCCGAGGAGCTGGCCGAGGCGATGATCGAGTCGTCCGCCCGCCCGGCGCGCACCCGCCGCCGCGCGGTCCGCAAGGCCACCTCGCCCGCCGGTCCGCCGGCGGCGCAGGAGGCGGCCGTGCTGGTCGTCCCGGCGCGGGCCGCCGAGCCGGTCGCGGAGGTCGTGGTCGAGACGGTTGAGGAGCCGGTGTCCGTACCGGAGCCGGTGGTTGAGGCCGCCGAGCCGGTGGCCGAGGCCGCTGATGCCGAGACCGAGCCGGTCGCGGAGGCCCCGGCCGAGGCCCCCGCGCCGCGCAAGCGGGCTCCGCGCAAGGCCGCCGCCAAGAAGACGGCCGCCGCCGAGGGCGCTCCGGCCAAGAAGGCCGCCGCCAAGAAGACGGCCGCGAAGAAGACGACGGCCAAGAAGGCCGCCACCAAGCGGACGCCCGCCAAGAAGGCCGCCGCCGGGGACGCCCCCGAGGCGCCCGCCGCCGAGTAGCACCGCAGCGCGCCCGCCGCCCGCCCCGTCCGCTCCGGACGCGGCGGGCGGCGGCGTCACGGGCCGCCGAGGGCCGCCGCGGGCCGCCCGGGCACCCGCTCCCGCCTGCACCGGTGCCCCCACTGGGCTGGTTTGACCCGCGGCCTTGCGGTCCGTAGCCTTGACCCTCGGCGTGCTTTGCATTCGGCAGTGTCACGCCCCGCTCCTGAGCACATCCCTCCCGAGCCTCGCGCCCGGGGGAGGCCCCTTGCCGTTTCGCTGCGGGGAGGCTGGCGTCAGGGGCTCCGATCGAGTTGAGAGTGGGTTCGCGGTGTACGCGATCGTGCGTAGCGGCGGTCGGCAGCACAAGGTTGCTGTCGGCGATGTTTTCGAGTCCGACAAGGTCGACGCCAAGGTCGGCGAGACCGTTGAGCTTTCGACGATCCTGATCGTCGACGGGGACTCGGTCACCAGTGACCCGTGGGTCCTGGCCGGTGTGAAGGTTCGCGCCGAGGTGGTCGACCACCACAAGGGCGAGAAGATCAACATCATGAAGTACAAGAACAAGACCGGTTACCGCAAGCGCATGGGCCACCGTCAGCGCCACACCGCGCTCCGCGTGACCAGCATCGACTCGGCGAAGTAAGGGGCAAGGGGAGATGGCACACAAGAAGGGCGCAAGCTCTACCCGTAACGGCCGCGACTCGAACGCCCAGCGCCTCGGCGTGAAGCGCTTCGGCGGCCAGCAGGTCAACGCCGGCGAGATCATCGTCCGCCAGCGCGGCACCCACTTCCACCCGGGTACCGGCGTCGGCCGCGGCAGCGACGACACCCTGTTCGCGCTCAACGCCGGTGCGGTCGAGTTCGGTACTCGCCGTGGCCGCCGCGTCGTGAACATCGTCCCGGTCGCCGCCTGATCCAGGCCGACCGCGGGACCGTTCAACGCGCAGCAGCGTGTGACAACGTGATATCGAGGGTGGATCGGAACATTCCGGTCCACCCTCGGTGTTTGGACAGAAACCCCCTATCGAGAGGCACCATCACCATGACCACCTTCGTGGACCGCGTCGAGCTGCATGTCGCCGCGGGTAACGGGGGCCATGGCTGCGCCTCCGTGCACCGGGAGAAGTTCAAGCCGCTGGGCGGCCCCGACGGCGGCAACGGCGGCCGTGGCGGCGACGTCACCCTGGTCGTCGACCCGCAGGTCACCACGCTGCTCGACTACCACCACACCCCGCACCGCCGGGCCGGCAACGGCAAGCCCGGCGCGGGCGACCACCGCACCGGCGGCGAGGGCTTCGACCTGGTGCTGCCGGTACCGGACGGCACCGTCGTCCTGGACAGGGACGGCACCGTCCTGGCCGACCTGGTCGGCAACGGCACCAGCTTCGTCGTGGCGGCCGGCGGCCGGGGCGGCCTCGGCAACGCCTCGCTGGCCTCGGCCCGCCGCAAGGCCCCCGGCTTCGCGCTGCTCGGCGAGCCCGGCGACGCCCGCGACATCGTCCTGGAGCTCAAGTCCGTCGCCGACGTCGCCCTGGTCGGCTACCCCAGCGCCGGCAAGTCCTCGCTGATCTCGGTGCTGTCGGCGGCCAAGCCGAAGATCGCGGACTACCCCTTCACCACCCTGATCCCCAACCTGGGCGTGGTCACCGCCGGGGACATCGTCTACACCATCGCCGACGTCCCCGGGTTGATCCCCGGCGCCAGCCAGGGCAAGGGCCTCGGCCTGGAGTTCCTGCGCCACGTCGAGCGCTGCTCGGTGCTGGTGCACGTGCTGGACTGCGCCACCCTGGAGACCGACCGCGACCCGCTCTCCGACCTCGACATGATCGAGACCGAGCTGAGCCTGTACGGCGGCCTGGACGACCGGCCGCGCCTGGTCGCGCTCAACAAGACCGACATCCCCGACGGCCAGGACCTCGCCGACATCACCCGCGCCTCCCTGGAGGAGCGCGGCTACGAGGTCTTCGACGTCTCCGCGACCGCCCGCAAGGGCCTGCGCGAGCTGAGCTTCGCCCTGGCCCGGATCGTCAGCGAGGCCCGCGCCGCCAAGCCGGTCGAGGAGGCCACCCGGGTGGTGCTGCGACCGGTCGCCGTCGACGACGCCGGCTTCACCGTCAGCTACGACGAGGCCGAGGACCTGTACCGGATCGTCGGCAGCAAGCCCGAGCGCTGGATCAAGCAGACCGACTTCTCCAACGACGAGGCCGTCGGCTACCTCGCCGACCGGCTGGCCCGGCTCGGCGTCGAGGTGGAGCTGGCCAAGGCCGGCGCCAGGGAGGGCGACACCGTCGTCATCGGCGCCAGCGAGAACGCCGTCGTCTTCGACTGGGAGCCGAGCATGGCCGCCGGCGCCGAGATGCTGGGCCGCCGCGGCGAGGACCACCGCTTCGAGAGCCCGCGCGACGCCGTCACCCGCCGCCGCCAGCGCGAGCAGATCCGCGACGACGCGGCCACCGAGTACGCCGGGTTCGACCCGCTGCCCCGCCGTGAGATCGAGCCCGACGAGGACTTCTGAGCATGCGTCACACCACCGGGCCGATCGCCGGCCCGCTGCCCAAGGCCGAGCTGCACCTGCACATCGAGGGCACCCTCGAGCCGGAGCTGGCGTTCGCGCTGGCCGAGCGCAACCGCATCGACCTGCCCTACGCCGGGCCGGAGGAGCTGCGCGCCGCGTACGCCTTCAGCGACCTGCAGTCCTTCCTCGACCTGTACTACCAGCTGACCGCTGTGCTGCAGACCGAGCAGGACTTCGCCGACCTGGCCGACGCCTACCTGGAGCGGGCGGCCGCGCAGGGCGTCCGGCACGCCGAGATCTTCTTCGACCCGCAGGCCCACACCGCGCGCGGCGTCGACATCGGCACCGTGGTCCGGGGCCTGGCCCGGTCGCTGGACCACAGCGAGGAGCGCTTCGGCGTCTCCACCGGGCTGATCCTCAGCTTCCTGCGCGACCTGCCCGCCGAGGACGCGCTGAAGACCCTCGCCGACGCCGGCCCCTACCTGGACCGGATCTCCGCGGTGGGCCTGGACTCGGCCGAGGTCGGCCACCCGCCGGCGAAGTTCGCCGAGGTCTACGCGGCGGCCCGGGCGGCCGGGCTGCGGCTGGTCGCCCACGCCGGGGAAGAGGGCCCGCCCGGCTACATCACCGAGGCGCTGGACGTGCTCGGCGTGGAGCGGATCGACCACGGCATCCGCTGCATGGAGGATCCGCAGCTGGTCGCCCGGCTGGTCGCCGAGCAGATCCCGCTGACCGTCTGCCCGTTCTCCAACGTCCGGCTGCGCTGCGTGGACCGGCTGGAGGAGCACCCGCTCCCGGCGATGCTGGAGGCCGGGCTGCTGGTCACGGTCAACTCGGACGACCCGTCCTACTTCGGCGGCTACGTCGAGGACAACTTCCGGGGGCTGCGCGAGGCGCTCGGGCTGACCGACGAACAGCTCCGGCTGCTCGCCCGGAACTCCTTCCTGGCCTCGTTCGTGGACGACGCCCGGCGGGCCGAGCTGCTGGCCGAGCTGGACGCGCACGCCCTGGTCCCGGCCGGGCGTCCCGAGGTCTGAAACCGGAATGAGCCCGGAGCCCGGTTCGCGTACATTGCTTCCGGCCGGGGGACAGCACGAGAGTTCAGGAGCGACGGCGTGACAGGCACCCTGCGGGAGGACGTGCTGAGCGCACGCCGGATCGTGGTCAAGGTGGGCTCGTCCTCGCTGACCACGGCCTCCGGCGGGCTCGACGCCGACCGGGTCGACGCGCTGGTGGACGTCCTGGCCAAGAGCCGCGGCGCCGGAGCCGAGGTGGTGCTGGTCTCCTCCGGCGCCATCGCCGCCGGGCTGGCCCCGCTCGGCCTGGAGAGGCGCCCCAGCGACCTGGCCCGGCAGCAGGCCGCCGCCAGCGTCGGCCAGGGGCTGCTCATGGCCCGCTACACCGCCTCCTTCGCCCGCTACGGACTGCGGGTCGGGCAGGTGCTGCTGACCGCCGAGGACGCCAGCCGCCGGGCGCACTACCGCAACGCCTTCCGCACCCTGGAGCAGCTGCTGGCGATGGGCGCGGTGCCGGTGGTCAACGAGAACGACACCGTCGCCACCGCCGAGATCAAGTTCGGCGACAACGACCGGCTCGCCGCCCTGGTCGCCCACCTGGTCCGGGCCGACCTGCTGGTCCTGCTCTCGGACGTGGACGGGCTGTACGACGGCGACCCGAGCAAGGCGGGCACCAGCAGGATCGACGAGGTGCACGGGCCGCAGGACCTCTCCGGCGTGGTCATCGGCAGCGCCGGCAAGGCCGGGGTGGGCACCGGCGGCATGGTCACCAAGGTCGAGGCGGCCCGGATCGCCACCGGCGCGGGCATCCCGGTGGTGCTGACCGCCGCCCGCCACGCCGCCGACGCCCTCGCCGGACGCCCCACCGGCACCCTGTTCCACCGCACCGGCCGCCGCTCCACCGACCGGCTGTTGTGGCTCGAGCACGCCAGCGCCCCGCGCGGCGCGGTCCGGCTGGACGCGGGCGCGGTCAGGGCCGTCGTGGAACGCCACAGCTCGCTGCTTGCCGCCGGTGTCACGGGTGTTGAGGGAGAGTTCGCCCCCGGCGATCCGGTCGACCTTCTTGATGAAAACGGCAACATCATCGCGCGTGGGCTGGTCAACTTTGATGTGCGAGAGCTTCCCCTGCTCCTGGGACGCTCGACGCGGGACCTGGCAAGGGAGTTGGGCCCCGCATACGAGCGCGAGGTGGTGCACCGGGACGACCTCGTGGTGCTCCCTTCCGCACCTGGACCGGCCTGACCGGCGGCGACGGCGGCCGCGGGGGCGCTCCGGCAGGGGACGACATCACGGACAGGAGGTCGCCAGTGGGGCGCAGGCGCCAGGGTGCGCGACCCGCGGGGGCAGCGGATCCGGTACTCACCAGCATCGAAGGGGGCGCGTCGCGGTCGGCGTCCGCCCTCGGCGCGCACCCGAGCGCCCCTCGGGGGCGCGAGGCCGTCACCGGGGCCGTCCGGGCGGCGGCGCAGGAGGACGCGGGGGACCGCGCCAGGCTCTGGCACGTGGTGCTGAGCGTGGCCGGGCAGCCGACCCCGCTGTCCGAGCTCAAGCGCGGCCTGGAGCAGCTGGCCCACGACCACACGCCGTTCCTGACCGCCCGCTACGCCACCGACCACGGCGAGATCCGCTACTGGGAGCAGGCCGAGGACCTGCACGACGCCGCCGCCATGGCGCTGCGGCTCTGGGGCGAGCACAAGGCCAGCGCCAAGCTGCCGCCGTGGGAGATCGTCGGCCTGGAGGTGGTGGACCGGTCCACGTACCACAAGCGGATCGCCGAGGGGTACGGCGAGTCACCGGCCTCGGTCGGCGGCGTGCACCCGTTCTGAGGCCCCGGCCCGGCCCCCCGACGTGCGGCCCGGGCTCCGGCGGGCCGCCTGCCGGGCCGCTCGCCGGGTTGTGAGACGCCCGGCCGCCAGGGCGGGCCGGGCGGCTACGCTTGCCGTATGAGCAGCTCTCCCGACCCCGACAGCCCGTCCGGCGACCGCCCGCTGACCGCGTTCCCCTCGCCGAGCCTGCCCTCCCCGCTGCCGCAGTCACCGGTGCTGCTCGCCGCGTACCGGGCCAAGGCCGCCGCCGCCGAGCTGGCGCCGCTGCCGCGCACGCCTAAGGACGACGCGCTGCTCGCCATCGCCGACGCGCTGGTGGTCCGCACCCGGGAGATCATCGAGGCCAACGCCGAGGACGTCGAGCGGGCGCGGGCGGCCGGCACCGGCGAGGCCGTGATCGACCGGCTGACGCTGAACCGGGAGCGGGTGGCCGCGATCGCCGAGGACGTGCGCCGAGTCGCCGGGCTGCCGGACCCGGTCGGCGAGGTGGTCCGCGGCTCGACCCTGCCCAACGGGCTCGACCTGCGCCAGCTGCGGGTGCCGCTGGGCGTCGTCGGCATCATCTACGAGGCCCGGCCCAACGTCACGGTGGACGCCGCCGCGCTCTGTCTGAAGTCCGGCAACGCGGTGCTGCTGCGCGGCTCCTCCTCGGCGTACGCCTCCAACCGCAAGCTGGTGGAGGTGGTCCGCGACGCCGTGGGCGGGGCCGGGCTGCCCGCCGACTGCGTGCAGCTGGTGCCGGGGGAGGGCCACGACGCGGTCCGCGAGCTGATGCGGGCCCGCGGCATGGTGGACGTGCTGATCCCGCGCGGCGGTGCCTCGCTGATCCGCACGGTGGTGGAGCAGTCCACGGTGCCGGTGATCGAGACCGGCACCGGCAACTGCCACGTGTACGTCGACGCCGAGGCCGACCTGGCCATGGCGGTGGAGATCCTGGTCAACGCCAAGGCGTCGCGTCCCAGCGTGTGCAACGCGGCGGAGACGCTGCTGGTGCACCGGGACATCGCCGACGCCTTCCTGCCGCTGGCGCTGGAGGCCCTGGCCGAGGCCGGGGTGACCGTCCACGGCGACGAGCGGGTGCGGCGCACCGCCGAGGAGAGCGGCTCCAAGGCGGTGGTCGTCCCGGTGACCACCGAGGACTGGGAGGCCGAGTACCTCTCCTACGACATCGCCGCCGGGGTGGTGGACTCGCTGGACGCCGCCGTGGCGCACATCCGGCTGTGGTCCTCCGGCCACACCGAGGCCATCGTGACCGGCTCCCAGGCCGCCGCCCGGCGCTTCACCCGGTTGGTGGACGCCGCCGCGATCGCGGTCAACGCCTCCACCCGCTTCACCGACGGCGGGCAGTTCGGCTTCGGCGCGGAGATCGGCATCTCCACCCAGAAGCTGCACGCCCGGGGCCCGATGGGCCTGCCGGAGCTGACCTCGACCAAGTACGTGGTCACCGGCGACGGGCACATCCGGGGCTGAGCCGATCCGTGACGTACCGGTGCGGGTACTCGGAGCCACAGACAAAGCGTCGGTGCGGCATTACGCTGCTTCTATACCCGAGGCAGCTGTGCCGAGAGATGCGGGGGCTCCGTGTATTCCGAAGGCTTTGACGCCGACAGTGCCAATCACGGTGGCGGGGCGGACGACGAGTTCGCGGCACTGGTCCTCGACGAGCGCTTTGTCCGGGCCGCGCTCATCCATGAACCGTCCGCGCGCGAGCGGCTGTCCGCGATGGCGTACGACGGCGGCTTCGGCAGCGCCTATCCGCGGAAGTCGGCACGCCCGCGCTGGCGGGCGGCCCCGGCGCGCGGGCGGCACCAGGCGCTGCCACCGCGCTGGCAGCGGACGGTGGCGCAGCTGATGCTGCTGGTGCTGGGGGCGCTCGCGGTGCTGGTGGCGGTGGCCGCGGTCGACCGGGGAGCGGGCACGACGCAGAAGTCGACCCAGGTGCCCACTTCGACGGCCGCGCCGGTCCACAGTTGACGCCGCGCAGCCAATGGGTGAATTGTCGGGTTTGTCACCCCTTTGCTGACCAACTGTCATCGTCCGGGTGCAATTCGACGCCCTTTCAGAATGACCAAGGTCAAATCCGTAGCAGAACTTGACCCCTGAGGCACTGCACTCCCTTCGCGGCGACTTACCCTTGGAGCATGGGTGGCCGGGCAGAGCCTCCTGAGGGCGCGCCCGAGGGCGGTTCCGGGGGCGAGGACGACTTTCGACCTGTCGTGTTCGACGAGTCGTTCATTCGTGCTGCCCGGATACAGGAGCTCTCCGCGCAGGAGCGCATGTCGGCCGGCACCCGGCCGATCCGCCGCCGCGGCGGGCGCTCCGGCGGCCTGCCGCGCCAGGCCCTGGCGCTGATGCTGCTGATCTCGCTGGCCTTCGCCGCCGCCGTCTACATGGGCAGCAAGCACCCCTACGACGGGTCGGCCGCCAGCACCGCCCAGCTCACCATGACCGTGATCCCGCTGCAGCCGGGCGCGGGCGGCATCCCGACCGGCGCGCGCACCCCGGCGGCGTCCGCCTCCGGCACCGACGCCGCCACCGCCTCCGGCACGGCGGGCAGCACCGCCTCGGGCTCCGCCCCCGCCGGGCAGCCCTCCGGCGCGGCGTCCGGCTCCGCCCCGGCCTCCGCCTCGCCCTCGGGCTCGCCCTCCGCAGGCCCGTCGGCCTCGCCCTCCGCCCCGGTTCCGCCCGGGCCCTTCGCCGGGACTCCGCTGGCGGACTACCTGGTGGGCGCGGCCGGGATACAGCTCCCGCTGCCGCACCACACCGCCGACTTCAGCAGCGACCAGGTACTGCACGCGCTGAAGATCGTCTACAACTACCTGCGGGCCTCCTCGCTGGACCCGGGCATCCTGATGGGCGGCAGCACCGACTCGGTGCGCGCGCTGCTGGCCGAGGGCCAGCACCAGCAGTTCGACCAGAGCCTGGCCGACCCCCGGGACGACCAGCAGCACGACGTGCTCGGCTGGCTGATCCGCTTCGACCCGTCCAAGGTCCGGCTGGCCGCCCCCGACGACATCCGGCTCCAGGGCACCCTGGCCTACCAGCAGCTGAACGTGGGCGCGCTGGAGGTCACCAGCGACTACACCTTCGTGTACGCGCTCAGCCCGGCCCCCGCCCCGGCGACCGCCACCGCATCGGCCTCCGCCGCAAGCCCTTCGGCTACGGCTTCGGCGACCGCCTCGGCCACTGCTTCGGCCAAGCCGGGTGCGTCCGGGAGCGCCAAGGCGGGCGCCGCCGCGTCGGCCAAGGCCGCCGCAGCCGCCCCGGCCCAGCAGCCCACCGTGCTGTTCACCGTCCGCCGGGAGATCAGCTACCTGTTCACCCAGAACGACCTCAACGCCGACCAGGTTGAGCTGGTCAACTCGGTGGTGCAGGCCGGGCCGATGAACTGCGGCGCGGACGTCAGCTCCTACCTGCAGCCGATCTTCCCGACCGCCACCCCCGCCGCCACCGGCACGCCCGGTACCGGCTCGGCGGGCAAGCACACCGGTACCGGCCCCACCCCCGCCGCCGGCGCCGCGCCGGGCCCGAGCGTCGACCCCTTCGACCACACCCGCCCGGCCTGGGCCGTGTGCGGGGTGCTGACCGGACCGACGCTCTGAGGACCCGGGCCCCAGAGGCCGAGGCCCCGGGAGCCCGGCCGCCGTCAGCCGGCCGCCGGATCCGGCTCCGCACCGCCGGGCGCGGCGCCGCCGGAGCCCCGGCTGCCGCCGGTGAAGACGTCCCGCAGCTTGCCGCCCAGATCGCCCGCGCCGCCCGCTATGTCCCGGACCAGGCCGAACAGCGGGTCCTTGGTGTCCCGGAAGGTCTGCGCGTACGAGTCGGCCGCCGCCTTCACCTGGTCGGTGACCGAGGCGTCGGCGTCCTGATCCCGGCGCGGGTAGGCCCCGGCCATGATCGAGCTGTACTCCTCGCCCTCGGACCACTGCTTGATCGCGCGCACCCGCACCGCCACGAACGGGTGCGTCTGCGGCAGCACCTGCAGCAGCTTGATGACGCTGTCCCGCAGGTCCCCGGCGCGGTCGTACTCCTCCGCCTGCTCCAGCATGGCGTCGGTGTTCATCTCGTGCAGGTGGTGCCCGCCGGCCAGCTTCATCAGGCCGCGCATGGACGCCTGCGGGTCCTGCCCGACCAGCAGCCCGGCCCGGTCGCAGGAGATCTCGGCCTTGCGGAACCACTCCTTCAGCGCGGTGATGATGCCCAGCACCGCCAGGTTGCCCAGCGGCACCCAGGCGATCTTGGTGGCGATGTTGGTGAGGATCAGCAGCATCGTCCGGTAGACGGCGTGGCCGGACATGGCGTGCGCCACCTCGTGCCCGATGACCGCCCGCATCTCCTCCTCGTCGAGCAGCTCGACCAGGGAGGTGGTGACCACGATCACCGGGGCGTCCATGCCGATGCACATGGCGTTGGGCACCGGATCCTGCGTGACGTACAGCGCCGGGACCTTCTCCAGGTCCAGGGTGTACGCCGCGTCCCGGACCATGTCGTGCAGGTGCGAGAACTGGCGCTCGGAGCTGCGGACCGCCGAGGCCAGGAACATCAGCCGGACCGCCCGCTCGGAGACCATCCCGCCGAGCCGCTTGAGGATGTCGTCGAAGCCGCTCAGCTTGCGCAGCGCGACCAGGGCGGAGCGGTCCGCCGGGTGCTCCCAGGCCCGGGTGGAGATGCCCGGGAACCGCTTGCGCCGACGGCTGGGCACACTGCTGTCACTGGATTCGGTCATCTGACTGCGTCCCTCCCGATCAGTGGCGGACCCCCGCGGCGCGCGCGCCCGGCCCCCGCCGTCCTTGTCTGCCACTCGTCCCCTGGCTGCACACAGTACGCCCGGCCACTGTCAGCCCACCCGGTCCCGGCGAAAGACCGCCGCGCCGGGCGGTCTAACCTGGGACCTACCGGTCGCACCCCACGAGGAGCCACGCCCATGCGCACCACCACCGCCCTGAACCAGCTGGCAGCCATCTCCGACGGCTCCGGTCCGGGGATGTTCCTGCGCACGATCGTCATCGTCTCGGTCGTGGGCGTCGTCATCATGGCCTTCTTCCTGCTGCGCGGCTACCGGGACTGACCGCGCCCCCGGGCGGCACCCGCCTCCCGGACGCCCCCGCGCCGGTGACGGCGCACTCGATCGGGGCACACGCGGTGTCAGACGTGTGGAGCCGCCGTGCGGTTGCCGAGGGGCTGCCCGTAGCATGGGCGGGATTGATCGGCACCCACACGCCTCCGAGCCAGAAGGTCCCCCACGATGAGCCTCCCCGCGGTTGCCCCTGTTCTCTCCCTGCTCGCGGACGACGGCGGCAACCACGCCAGCCTCAACCCGATCGTCACGGGCGGCGGTGCCCTGATCATCTTCCTCATCCTGCTCTTCGCGGTGACCCGCTTCAACAAGGACCGCTAGGCCCCTGCCGGACCCGGCCGTGCCGTGCAGCCCGCGCGGCCGGGTCGTTCGAACGCCGGACGGATCACGTACAGTGACGCGTCATGGGAGAGCAGGCTGAATCCGCGGACACGCCCGTGAAGAAGCGCCTCGGGGTGATGGGCGGAACGTTCGATCCGATCCACCACGGGCACCTGGTCGCCGCCAGCGAGGTGGTGAGCCAGTTCCACCTGGACGAGGTGGTCTTCGTGCCCACCGGCCAGCCCTGGCAGAAGGACGGCAGACCGGTGTCCCCGGCCGAGGACCGCTACCTGATGACGGTCGTGGCGACCATGTCCAACCCGCAGTTCTCGGTCAGCCGCATCGACATCGACCGCAAGGGCCCGACGTACACCACGGACACCCTGCGCGAGCTGCGCGCCCTGCACGCCGACGCGGACCTCTTCTTCATCACCGGCGCCGACGCGCTCTCGCAGATCTTCTCCTGGCGGAACGCCGAGGAACTGTTCAGCCTGGCCCACTTCATCGGAGTGACGCGTCCAGGGCACACTTTGACGGACCCCGGTCTGCCGGCCGGCGGCGTGTCCCTGGTCGAGGTGCCCGCACTGGCCATCTCCTCCACCGACTGCCGCCAGCGGGTCTCCCGGGACGAGCCGGTCTGGTACCTGGTACCGGACGAGGTGGTGCGCTACATCGACAAGCGCAAGCTCTACCGGGACCTCGGCGCATGAGCGCCGGGCGGGGCAGGGGCGGTCAGCACGTGTACGGCGACGGACCAGGGATAGAGGCGGCGTGACCGGAAACGACGGGCAGCAGTACCCGGAGCCCACGCCCGAGTACTGGGAGACCTACCCCCAGGAGCCGCAGCAGCCGACGTACGAGCAGCCGCAGCAGCCCCAGCAGCAGCCCCCGGCGGCGTACGGGCAGCAGCAGCCCCCGGCCCAGCCGGACCCGTACGGCTACCAGCAGCAGCCGTACCAGGCCCCCGGCTACCCGTACGGCTACGACGCCCAGCAGGTGCCGCAGCAGGCACAGCCCCAGCAGCCGACCGCCCCCGGTCCCGGCCCCGGCGGATACCCGACCGGCGCGTACGACACCGGCGGCTATGACACCGGCAGCTACGACACCGGCCAGTACGGCGCCGCCGCGCCCTACGCCGCCGGCGGGTACCAGGCCGACCAGTACGGCGCGGGCGGCTACCCGGGCGGCGGCCCGTACGCCGCCCCGCAGGCCGCCCCCGGCGGCTACCCCGCCGCGCAGCCCGCCGCCCAGCCCGCCGCCGCCCAGCCCGCCGCGCAGGCGTACGCCGCGCCCCCGGCCGCCCCCGCGCCGCCCGCGCCCGCCGCCCCGGCCGCCGCGCGCCCCGCGCCCGCCGGGGCCCGGCCGGTGCCGCCGCAGCGCACCCGCCCCGCCGCCCCCGGCGCGGCCTCGCGCGGCCCGGCCGACCGGTACGGCATGGAGGAGTTCACCTTCGTCGACGACGCGGAGGAGTCCGAGGACGTCATCGACTGGATGAAGTTCAGCGAGACCCGCGGCGAGCGCCGGGACGAGCGCCGCCGCCGGATCCGCGGCCGGGTGCTGATCCTGGCGGTGGCCCTGGTGGTGCTGGCCGGCAGCGGCGCCGGCTACCTGCTGGCCACCGGCAGGCTGGGCTCCTCCCGGCACACCGTCGCCGCCGCCTCCGGGCGCGAGGTGATCGCGGTCCACCTGCACGACCTGTCCGACCACGTCTACACCGCCCTGCTGGTCTCCGACACCGGCACGCACAAGGCCACCACGCTGCTCGTCCCGGGCAATCTGAACGTGCCGCAGGAGAGCGGCGGCCAGCTGGTCCCGCTCGCCTCCAGCGTGGACACCCAGGGCAACGCGGCGATCCGGACCGGCCTGAACACCCTGCTGGGCAGCGACGTCACCGCCAGCTGGGGTCTGTACACCTCGTTCCTGCAGGTGCTGGTGGACCGGCTGAACGGGATCACCATCGACTCCGACACCACCATCACCCAGGGCGGCAAGGTGCTGGTCAAGCCGGGCACCTCCACCGTCAACGGCGCGGCCGCCGTCGCCTACGCCACCTACCAGGCCCCGGGCGAGGACGCGAGCGCGCAGCTGACCCGCTTCGGCCAGGTGCTGGAGGGCGTCATCAAGGCCATGCCGCAGGACCCGACCTCGGCCGCGGCCGACATCACCGCCATGGGCGAGGTGGCCGACCCGTCGCTGCCCGACTCCACCCTGGGCGCGCTGCTGGCGGCGCTGTCCACGGACGCCGCCTCCGGCAGGTACCAGACCGCGACCCTGCCGGTGCAGGCCGACGGCTCGCTGGGGGCCGGCGCGGACAGCGTCGCCCAGCAGCTCCTCGGCGGCAGCGTCAGCAGCGGCAGCGGCCAGACCGCCGCCGCCCGGGTCTCGCTGGTGAACGCCTCCGGCGACGCCAACAACACCAACCTGGCCGGCGCCACCATCACCAACAACGGCTACACCTGGGTGCCCGGCAGCACCACCGCCGCCCCCCAGGCCGCCTCGACCATCAGCTACACCCAGGACTCCCGGGCCGCCGACGCCCGCCGACTGGCCGAGGACCTCAACCTGCCGGCCACCGCCGTGAGGAAGGTCACCACCCAGCAGACGGTGGACCTGCTGGTCGTCCTGGGAAGGGACTACCACCAGGACTGACCGGCCGGGGCGCGCCGAAGCGGGCCCGCGGCCAGCCGAAAAGGGCTGAGCGGGCGGTCCGCCGTTCATGAGATCCTGGAGGGTACCCGCGTCCCCGAACCGAGAGCACCCCGTGACTGCTACCGACCGTGCCGTCGAGCTCGTCAACACCGCCGCCCAGGCGGCGGCCGACAAGCTCGCCCACAACATCATCGCCTTCGACGTCAGTGATGTCCTCGCCATCACCGACGCCTTCCTCGTCGCCTCCGCGCCCAACGACCGCCAGGTCAAGGCCATCGCGGACGGCATCGAGGAGCAGCTGCACAAGCAGCTCGACGCCAAGCCGGTGCGCCGCGAGGGCGAGCGCGAGGGCCGCTGGATCCTGCTCGACTACCTGGACATCGTGATCCACGTCCAGCACGCCGAGGAGCGCTCCTACTACAGCCTGGAGCGGCTGTGGAAGGACTGCCCCGAGATGGAGCTGCCCGCCGACGCCGTCGCCACCCGCAACCGCCCGGACGAGGAGACCGTCGTCCGCGAGCCCAACGAGTTCGACCACGTGGAGGCCGTGCTGCAGGCCGAGGCTGATCGGAGCCTGCGCTGAACGGGGGAGCACGCGGTCGCCGGATCGTCTTCTGGCGGCACGGTCAGACCCAGTGGAACCTGGAGGGGCGGTTCCAGGGCAGCACCGACGTCCCGCTGACCGAGGCCGGTCACGCCCAGGCGCGGCGCGCCGCCCGGCTGCTCGCGGCCCTGCGCCCGGACGCCGTGATCTCCTCCGACCTGCAGCGGACGGCGGACACCGCCGCCGCGCTGGCCGCCGTCACCGGCCTGGACGTCACCCATGACGCCGGGCTGCGGGAGACCTACGCGGGCGTCTGGCAGGGGCTGACCAACCAGGAGATCCAGGCGCGCTACAGCGAGGAGTACCGGCTGTGGCGGCTCGGCGAGCCGGTCCGCCGGGGCGGCGGCGAGCTGAACACCGAGGTCGCCGACCGCGCCGTGCCGGTGGTCCTGGACGCGGTGAAGGCCCTGCCGGACTCCGGCACGGTCGTCGTGGTCAGCCACGGCGGCACCATCCGGATGGCCATCGGCCGACTGCTCGGCCTCGACCCGTACCACTGGGAGGCCCTGGCGGGCCTGTCCAACTGCTGCTGGTCGGTGCTGGGCGAGGGCGCGCGCGGCTGGCGCCTGCAGGAGCACAACGCGGGGACGCTGCCCGAGCCGGTCCTCGGCGACGACAGCTGAGGCAGGGGCCGGATTTCGCAGTTCGGCCCCCCTGCCGCTAAAGTCTTCCTCGTTCGCACAGTATGTGCAGGGCAATGGGGCTGTAGCTCAGTTGGTAGAGCGCTTGCATGGCATGCAAGAGGTCCGGGGTTCAATTCCCCGTAGCTCCACGCAGGACAGTTTGACGCAGGACAGCAGAACAGTACGGGGCTGTAGCTCAGTTGGTAGAGCGCTTGCATGGCATGCAAGAGGTCCGGGGTTCAATTCCCCGTAGCTCCACAGGAATACGAACCGCCTCCGGCCCGGCCGGGGGCGGTTTCGCTTTGCCGGGCCGCAGATCCCGCCGGGCCTCAGCGCCTTCGCCCACCGCACCCGCCCGCCCCTGCCGCCACGCTGACCGCCCGCCGCCGTCACGCTGACCGCCCACCGCCGTCACACCTCCGATCCCGCAGGTCGGAGGCGGGGGAAGGGATTGGTGAGCACCGAGTCCGACCGTGTACAGTAGTGCCTGTCGCCGCGGGGCACCGCAGCGTGACATCTGGGGCTGTAGCTCAGTTGGTAGAGCGCTTGCATGGCATGCAAGAGGTCCGGGGTTCAATTCCCCGTAGCTCCACACAGTACGACGAGATCCCGTCCGATCCCCGCGATCGGGCGGGATCTCGTCGTTGCGCGGCGCGGCCGCGCCCTCAGGGGGTCCGACTGAGGCGGAGGGCGAGGGCGGGGCACTGGTGGACGGCGCGGCGGGCGCTGTGCTCCAGCCAGGGGGCGATCGGGGTGGGGCTGATCACCGGGTAGCCGTGCGGTCCCAGCGAGACCAGTTCCGGGGCGAGGGTGGCGCAGAGGCCGTGGGCGTCGCAGCGGGCCCAGTCGACCTCCAGGGTCGCGGTCGGGCCGCTGCTCGGCGGCAGGGCCGAGGCGCGGTCGCCGGGCAGCGGCAGCACACCGCGGACCGGGCGGCGGCAGCCCCGGCCGGACTCGTGCGCGGCCAGGTCCTCGCCGAACACCGCCAGCGCGGAGAGCACCAGCCGCGCCGTGCCGTCGGGGTGCGCGCACGCCCCACGGCCGCGCACCGAGGCGATGGTGCGCCGGGCCTCGTCCAGGGCGGAGCGCCCGCCCCCGCCGCCGGCCAGCTGGGTCAGGGCGTCGGCGGTGGCCGGCAGCCCCTGGCGGCAGGGACCGCACTGCCCGGCGGACTCGGCCGCCAGCCAGGCGGTGACCCGGGCGACCTCGCCGATCGGGCAGGTGTCGGTGGGCAGTGCTATGACTGCACCAGCACCGAGTGTCCCGCCGAGCGCCGCCAGCCCGGCCCGGGAGACGGGCGCCTGCACGGCGTCCCCGGGGCGCAGCCAGGCGCCGTGGTAGCCGCCGACCAGCAGCCCCTGGCCGGCGTCCACCCCGCAGGCGTCCAGCACGCCGCCCAAGCGGGCCCCGGCGGGGACTTCGACGACGAGGGGGGACTGATCGGGACGGACCACGGTGAGCAGCAGCGTCCCCGGCTCGGCCGGGGTGCCGACCACGGCGTAGGCGTCCGGACCGAGCCGGGCGGCGACGGCGAGCTGGGCGTACGTCTCGGCGTTGGACAGCAGGGTGGGCCGGCCGCGCACCCCGCCGGGCCCGCCGTCGCTGGCGCGCGCCCGCCGGGCGGGCGGGACCGCGGGCAGCCCGGAGATGCCCCGGATCAGCGCGCCCGACTCGCCGGAGACGAAGCGGTCCGGCAGACAGACGGTCCGCGCGGGGCAGGGCAGCAGCAGCATCGCGCCCTCGCCCGCCCGCTGGTACGCGCGTCGGCGCTCGCCGAGGGCGCGGGGCACGGAGGTCTCGCCCGGGCCTCCGGCTGCCACGCCCACGACGATCTCCTCCGCGCCGAAGGCCGCCGCGGCCAGGCAGGCGCCGTCCAGGACCAGATGCGGCGCGCGGGTGAGCAGCATCCGGTCCTTGGCGCTGGCGGGCTCGCCCTCGGTGGCGTTGACCACCACCACTGGGGGGCGGCCGCTGCGGTCGGCGCTGGTCACGGCGGCGCGGGCCTTGCGGGCGAAGGGGAAGGCTGCCCCGCCGCGCCCGCGCAGGTCGATGCGTTCGACGAGGTCCAGCAGATCGTCCCGGTCGAACCAGGGGAGCGGGCCGTGGGCGAGGCGGTGGCTGGGCAGGTCCAGCCGGGTGTGCTGGTCCAGGCCCGCCGTCAGCCGGGCCGGGCCCAGCCGCAGCACTTCGGGCGCGCTCACCAGCCGCCCCCGTGCTCGACCGGCGCGTACGGCGCGGGCCCGGGGAAGCCGGCCGGGACGGCAGTGGGGACGGCGGCGGGGACGCCGTGCGGCGGGGTGTCCCAGGTCAGCGCCCCCCAGTCGGCGCCCCCGCCGGGCTGCCCGCCGGGCTGCGCATAGGCGGCGGTGAGCGTCTCCACCGGGTAGGCGAAGCCGTGCGGGGGCGTTTCGGCCAGCGCCGGGTGCGGGCGCGCCCCAGTGTCGCCCAGGGCGTCGCCGGAGGCGTATGCGGCGTAGGCGTACGCGTCGTAGCCGTACGAGGGGGCGTACGGCTGCTGCTCCGGCGCCTGGTGCTGCTCCTGCGGCGGGCGGGGCGGACGGGACGGCCGCAGCAGCGGGTCGGCCCGGCCGCGGGTACCGGGCAGCGGGGCGTGGGTGGCCAGCAGGAGCTGTTCGTCGGCCGCCGTCGCGTGCTCGGGTGTGTCGGCGGGCCGGTAGCCGCGCAGGGACTGCCGGGCGCGGCGGCCCGCAGACCGGCGTCCCAGCGCGGCCAGCACCCGCACCGTCAGCGCCAGGGCCACGGCCGCCGCGCACAGGCCGTAGCCCCAGAGCACCCACACGGCGGCGGAGCGTCCGGCGGTCAGCCCGTGGGAGAGGGCGATCGGCCAGCAGGCGTAGGCCGTCCCGTGCAGGACCCGCCACAGCCAGGGGCGGTGCCCGGCCGCGAACCGGCCGCGTACCGCGCCGGTGACGGCGACCAGCACCATCAGATCGGCCGCGATCACACCGAGGCCGACGGCCAGCGACGACCCGCCCGCGAAGGGCACGAACGCGGCGATCGGGGCGGCCTCCTGGTCGTAGACCTTGACTGCGACATGGATGACCAGGAAGCCCAGCGAGGCCACGGCGGCGGCCCGGTGCGCGGACTGCAGCGAGACCCGGCTGCGCGGCGTCAGGACCAGCCGGTCGGTGGCGGCCAGGCCGAGGACGACGGCCGCGGTGAGCGAGAGCAGGGTGAGCACCCCGGCCATGTAGTCGAGGAACCGCAGGGTCTGCTCGGCGGTGTCGGCCAGCGCCCGGCCGGGGCCGGTGCCGCGCAGCGACCCCGCCCCGAGCAGGGCCGCGCCGGTCACGGCGGCCAGGAGCAGCAGTCCGAGCAGGGCCGGCGGCGGCCCGGGCGTCCGTGCGGTGCGCCCGTGCGGCGGGTGCCCGGCGCGATCGGCGCGTCCGGCGGCGCGTCCGGCGGTGCGCGCGCCGCGCGCCGTGCGGGTGCGGGTGCGGCGGGCGGCGCGTCCCCCTCTGCCGGTGGCGGTGCTTGCGGCGGTGGTGCGGTTGGCTCGTACGGTGCCGTGGTTGTGCGCGCTCACGCAGGGCCTCCGAGTCGTCGTACGGTGCGTCCTGACCCCCCGCCACCGTGACGTTCCCGTGATGTTAGCCGCGCCCCGACCCCGTGCGCCGGGTCACGCGAAACCGTGCACATGGGTGAGCGGCGTGGCCTACCGTTCGCGCACACGCACGACTGTCCGGCCGGTGTGCCCGTCCGCGCGGGCTGCTGCGCACCTGCCGCGCAGCTGCCGCGCACCCAAACTGATGAATAATCAGCCGATCCCACCGGTCATCGGCGCTGCGGTACGCACGACGCCGCCTCTCACTGCGCACGCTTCATACACATGCGCTGTCATCAGAGAGGTGTCCCATGCATCGCAGCTGGTCACGGTCGAAGGCCGGTACCGCAGCACTTCTGACGATCCCCCTGCTGCTGGCCGGCGGTCTCGCGGCAGGCTCCGCCGCCGCCGAGCCGCCGTCCCCCCGGATCCCGCTGTCGCCCCGCGTCCCGCTGCCCGGCACCGTCCCGGCCTGGACGGCGCAGGCCGCCGACCAGGGCCAGGCGGCGACCTCCGCCCCCGTCGCCGCCCGGGTCTACCTGGCCGGGCAGGACCCGGCCGGCCTGGCCGCGCTCGCCCGGTCGGTCTCCGACCCGGCCTCGCCCGAGCACGGCCGCTACCTGACCCCGGCCCAGGTCGCCCGGCGCTTCGGCACCACCCCCCGGCAGGTGGCGGCCGTCCGCTCCTGGCTCACCGCCTCCGGCTTCCGGGTGACCGAGACCACCCCGCACTACCTGGGCGTCAGCGGCGACGCCGCCGCCGTCCAGCGCGCCTTCGGCACCCGGCTGCACGCCTACCGCAAGGACGGCCACACCTACACCGCGCCGTCCGCCACGGCCACCGCCCCCGCGGCGGTCGCCAAGGCGGTGCTCGCCGTCACCGGCCTGGACGACGCGCCGCACCGCGCCGTGCACGGCAGCCGCCGCGACATCCTCCCCGGCCCCACCGCCGGCTACGCCAACTCCGGTCCGTTCTCGGCCTACTTCGGCGCCTCCCCGGCCACCGCCTACCCGCCGGCCTACGGCCGTACCCAGCCGTACGTGATCAAGGGCTTCGACGGGGCGCAGCTGCGCCGGGCCTACGGCGCGGACGGGACCGGCCTGACCGGCCGCGGCGTGAACGTCGCCGTGGTGGACGCCTACGACTCGCCCACCATCGGCTCCGACGTCGCCGCCTACGCCGCCGCCCACGGCGACGCCCCCTACCGCCAGGGCCAGTTCAGCCGGGTGGATCCGGCCGTCTGGAGCGACACCGTCGCGGCGAGCGACGCCTTCCCCGGCGGCTGCGGCGCGGCCGGCTGGTACGGCGAGCAGAGCCTGGACATCGAGGCGGTGCACGGCGTCGCCCCGGACGCGGGCATCGTCTACGTCGGCGCGGCCTCCTGCCAGGACGCCGACCTGTCCGACGCCCTGGACCGGGTCGTGGACGGGCACCTGGCCGACATCGTCAGCGACTCCTGGAGCGATCTGGAGACCGACACCGACTCGTCCATCGACGCCGCCTACGACCAGACGTTCATGCGCGGCGCGGTCGAGGGCATCGGCTTCTACTTCTCCAGCGGCGACGACGGCGACGAGCAGGCCGTCTCCGGCGCGAAGACCGTCGGCTCGCCGGTCAACCTGCCCTGGGTGACCGCCGTCGGCGGCACCTCGCTGGCTCTGGACGCCTCCGGCGGCTACCGCTTCGAGACCGGCTGGGGCACCGCCAGTTCCCCGCTCGCCGGCGACGGCCGCAGCTGGGGCCCGCTGCCCGGCGACTTCCTCAGCGGCGGCGGTGGCGGCACCAGCGCCCGCGTGCCCGAGCCGCTCTACCAGTACCCGGTCGTGCCCGCCGCGCTGTACGCGGCCCACGGCGGACGCAACCGGGTGGTGCCGGACGTCTCCGCGGTGGCCGACAGCGGCACCGGATTCCTGGTCGGCCAGACCCAGACCTGGCCCGACGGGTCGGTCGGGTACGGCGAGTTCAGGGTCGGCGGCACCAGCGTCGCCTGCCCGGTCTTCGCCGCCGTCCAGGCCCTGGCCGAGCAGGCCCAGGGGGCGCCGCTGGGCTTCGCCAACCCGGCGATCTACCAGCGCTACAGCACACCCGCCTTCCACGATGTGACGGACACTCCGCTGGGTCCGCAGACCGCGCTGGCGCAGGTCCGGGTCGACTTCCACGACGGGGTGGACGACGCCTACGGGAAGGACGTCAGCCTGCGCACCATGGGCCACGACTCCTCGCTGCACGCCACCGCCGGCTACGACGACGTCACCGGGGTGGGCTCGCCCGCGCCCGGCTACCTCGCCTCGTACGCCAAGGGTTTCAAGGGCTTCAAGGGCTGACGCACACGGACGGAAGGCGTGCGGTCACCCACAGCAGCGGTGACCGCACGCCGCGTTGCCAGGAGATGACATAACGATCACGCTTGCCTGAAAGCCACCCGAGCGTCAACGATCGCAAATGCCCCACACTGGTGCTTTTCAGGTCCATAAAAGGTAATCAAATATCGAAAACAGACAGCCTCGTGGGAGGCAGTCTTCACTTGACTTACACAACCTGGCCACGCGACTCTTACCACCGCTGAGAATCGATCGACGGCTTGAGTTTCCGTCAGGGTCAGGCGCGCGGCGGTTCTACGCATGCGGCCGGTCAGCGACGACGCCACACCGATCCCGTCTGCGGAGCCCACCTCATGCCCCTCCCCATGCCTGTCGAACTCGCTGCTGCGGGCTCGTCCCCCGGCCTGATCCCGCTCGACGCAGCGGAGCTGGTCGAAGAACACGCGGCGGAGCACGCGACGGCGGCAGTCGCCGTCGTCGGCCTCGGCTACGTGGGCCTGCCCACCGCGCTCGCGCTGATCGCCGCCGGCAACGAGGTCATCGGCCTCGACGCCAGCCAGGCCCGGCTCGACGCGATCCGCCGCCGCGAGGTCGACCTGCTGCCCAGCGACCACCAGCGGCTCGCCGACTGCCTCGCCGCCGACGACGCGCAGAGCGCGTCCGACGCGCGGACCGCCGACGGCCAGGGCCGGCTCAGCCTGACCGCCGACCCGGCCGAGCTGCGCCGCGCCCGTACCGTGCTGATCTGCGTGCCCACGCCGGTCGACCGGCACCAGGTCCCCGACCTCACCGCCATGGCCGCGGCCTGCGCCACCGCCGTGGCCCACGCCGTCCCCGGCCAGCTGCTGGTGCTCACCTCCACCACCTACGTCGGCAGCACCCGCGACCTGCTGGTGAAGCCGCTGGCCGAGCGCGGCCTGGTGGTCGGCCAGGACGTCTTCGTCGCCTTCTCGCCCGAGCGCATCGACCCGGGCAACGCCCGCCACACCCAGGAGTCCACCCCCCGGGTGGTCGGCGGCAGCGGGGCCGGCTCCACCGCGCGCGCCGCCGCCGTGCTGCGGCGCACCGCGCCCTCCGTGCACGTCCTGCCCTCGCCCGAGGACGCGGAGATGACCAAGCTCTGGGAGAACACCTTCCGGGCCGTCAACATCGCCCTGGCCAACGAGTTCGCCGAGGACTGCCGCGGCCTCGGCCTCGACCCCTCGCCGATCATCGAGGCTGCCGCGACCAAGCCGTACGGCTTCATGCCCTTCTACCCGGGCCCGGGCGTCGGCGGCCACTGCATCCCCTGCGACCCGCACTACCTGCTGTGGCAGCTGCGGGCCAAGCGAATATCCTCGCCGTTGATCGACGCCGCCATGACGGCGATAGCCGGCCGCCCCCGGCAGGTCGTCCGCCGGGTGCGCGAGCTGCTGGCCGACCGGGGCCTGAGCGTCTCCGGCGCCCGGGTGCTGCTGGTCGGCGTCGCCTACAAGCCCGGCGTCGCGGACCTGCGCGAGTCGCCCGCGCTGGAGATCCTGGAGGAACTGCACCAGGACGGCGCGAAGGTGCACTTCGCCGACCCGCTGGTGCCCTCCCTGCGGCTCGGCGACGACGTCCTGCTCAGCGAGGACGCGCCGGAGACCGAGAGCTGGGACCTGGTCCTGGTGCACACCGTCCACCCCGGGGCCGACCTCGGCTGGCTGGCCGAGCTGCCCAACGTGCTGGACGCCACCTACCGGCTCGACTCGGTTCCGGCGAGGGCGATCCTGTGACCGACGGCCAGTACCAGCCCCACCAGCCGGGCCAGCCCTACCAGCCGCAGGAGCCCTACCAGCCGCAGCACCAGCCGTACGACCCGTACGAGTCCTGGAGCGCGCAGCCCCCGGAGCAGCCCCGCCACGGGCAGCAGCCGTACGAGCCGTCCGCCGGGCAGCAGCAGCCGTACGGCGGCCCGTCCTACGAGCCGTACGAGCCCTACCCGGCAGCCGCGCCGGCCGCGCCGCAGCCGTCCTGGGGCGACTGGACCGGCCCGGCCGCCGCCGGAGCGACCGCCGGAGCCGGAGCCGCGACCGGGGCCGCCACCGCGACCCTCGCGCCGCGCGCGCCCTCGTTCCGGCCCGCGCCGCCCCCGCTGCCGCCGCTGCGCTCCGCCGTGGTCCGGCCGCCCGGCCCGCTGCGGCGCACCCTGGACCGGATGCACCCGTCCGTCCGGCACGCCACCCGCCGGGTGCTGACGCTGCTGTGCCTGCTGCCGCTGCTGCTGATCCTCGCCCGCGAGGCCCCCGGCTGGAGCAGAGCCCGCTCGTCCTCGGCTACGGCTTCACCGTGCTGGTCGGCACCATCTCGATGCTGTTCATCGCGTACAGCCGCTACGACGACCCCTCCGAGCGGACGCTGCGCAAGCGCCCGCGCGACCTCGCCGACTTCCCGCCGCTCTCCTCGGCGACGCCCCGGGTGAGCTTCCTGCTGGCGGTCAAGGACGAGGAGGAGGTCATCGAGGAGTGCGTCCGCTCGATGGCCCTGTGCGACTACGAGAACCTCCAGATCATCGTGGTGGACGACCTCTCCGAGGACGGCACCCGGGATGTGCTGCGCCGGCTGGAGACCGAGCTCGGCATCACCGTCATCTACCTGGACAAGAACCTCGGCAAGAAGCACGCCCTGGTCCGCGCCTGCGAGATCGCCGACGGCGAGGTCATCGCCTTCTCCGACTCGGACTGCATCCTGGCCCCGGACGCGCTCTCCCGCTGCGTCGAGGCCCTGGTGGCCCACCCGGAGCTGGGCGCGGTCAGCGGCCACGCCCGCGCGCTCAACGCCGGCGACACCGTGTTCACCAAGATGCAGGACGTCTGGTACGAGGGGCAGTTCCGGGTGGCCAAGGCCGCCGAGTCCACCTTCGGCTCGGTCACCTGCGTCTCCGGCCCGCTGGCCGTGTTCCGCCGGGACGCCATCTACAACTACCTCCCGGCCTGGGCCGGTGACCGCTTCATGGGCGCGCCGTTCCGCTTCGCCACCGACCGCCAGCTCACCGGCTACGTCCTCGGGCAGCGCTGGCGCGGCCAGGGCCTGAAGCAGAAGTACGCCGACTCGCCGTTCGTCACCGCGCAGGACTACCCGGAGCGCAAGTGGCGCATCGGCTACGTCCAGTCCGCCAAGGTGTGGACCAACGTCCCGGCCCACTTCCGGCCGTTCATGAAGCAGCAGATCCGCTGGAAGAAGAGCTTCATCCGGAACCTGTTCTTCACCGGCTCCTTCATGTGGCGGCGCGGGCCCGGCCCGGCGCTGCTGTACTACGGGCACGCGCTGTGGGTGGTCGCCGCGCCGATCATGGCGTTCCGTCACATCGTCTGGGCGCCCGCCAACGGGGCCGCCTTCCTGACCCTGCTGTACCTCTGCGGCGTCGTCCTCAAGGGCTGCGTCTGGGGGCTGGCTTTCAAGATCGACAATCCGGGCGACACCCGCTGGCGCTACCGGCCGCTGATGAGCCTGCTCTCGTCGCTGCTGCTGGCCTGGCTGCTGCCGTACTCCTTCGCCACCATCCGGCGCGGCGTCTGGTCGAGGAGCGCTACCTGATGAAGGCCCTGCGTGCCGTGGGGCGGCTGCTCGCCGCCCTGATCTCCATCGCCGTCGTCTGCGGCGTCTACGCCATCGTGCTCAGCAGAGGGAGCATCCTGCCGTGACCACCCCCACCCCCGGCGGCACCGCGGGCGGGCCGGACGCCGCCGCCCGCCGCGGTGCCGCCGAGATCCGCGCTGCCCGGCGCACCGCCACCGCCCGCGGCGCCCGCTCCGGGCACTGGGCCGCCCGGCTCGGCCTGCTCGGGCTCGCGCTGGCGATCCTCGCCATGCCCTTCTACGCGGCGGCGGAGTACTACGAGTACCAGAAGTACATGACGCCGCAGGCCCCGGACACCGTGGTGCAGCTGGCCCCGGCGCAGACCGCCGCCTGGTCCGGGCAGGTGAAGTCGCTGCCCGCGACGTCCGCGCCGATCGTGCTGACCTACCACGACATCAGCCCGAAAAGCACCAGCCCGTACGTGGTCACCCCGCAGACCTTCTCGGCGCAGATGGCCGCGCTCCAGGCGGCCGGCTACCGCAGCCTGAGCAGCCAGGAGTTCGCCGACTACCTGCGCGGCGGGCCGGCCCCGCCGCGCTCGGTCTTCATCACCTTCGACGACGGCACCAACGGCCTGTGGGTCTATGGTGACCGGATCATGGCCAAGTACCACATGCACGGCACCTCGTTCCTGATCGCCGAGCGCGTCGACCACGACCGGCCGTACTACCTGACCTGGAATGAGATCAGCCGGATGGCCGCCTCGGGCCGCTGGGACTTCCAGGACCACACCTACGACCTGCACTACCGGGCCGCCGTGGACGCCAAGGGCGACCAGGGCTCGGCGCTGGCCAACCGGCTCTGGCTGCCCGCGCTGAACCGGCTGGAGACCTACGCCGAGTACCAGACCCGGGTCGAGGCGGACATCAAGCAGTCCATCGCCACCATCACCGGCCACGGCCTGCCCAAGCCGCTGTTCTTCGCCTACCCCTACTCGGAGTCCTCCGAGCGGGCCAACCTGCCCCGGCCCGGCCCGACCATCCAGACGCTGCTGTCCAAGTACTTCGTGGCGACCCTCACCGACGTCTCCTCCCGGCCGCTGACCGCCAGCCGCCGCGCCGCCGCCATGCAGAACGTGCAGCGGCTCGAGGTGCTCAGCAACACCAGCCCGGCGCAGCTGCTCTCCGAGCTGGCCCAGTGGACCCAGGTCGCCCCGTCGGACCCGGCGCCGCTGACCGAGCCCGCCCAGTGGAGCCGCACCGACGGCTCCAAGCAGAACGGTCTCGGGCCGTTCACCGGCAGCGGTCCCTACCCCTCCGGGGCGCACTACGCCGCCGCCGACTTCCGTTCCATGAGCAGCCTGGACTGGGACGGCTACCGGGTGGACGCCACCGTCAGCGGCCTGGAGGACGGCACCAACCAGGTGTCCGTCTCGGTCCGCGACGACAGCGCGGAGCCGCTGGTGGTCGGCGTCAGCCGGGGCACCATGTCGCTCTCGCGCGACAACGTGAAGCTCGCCGAGAAGAAGCTCGCCGACGTCTCCACGCACACCCTGCAGGTCACCGTGCAGGGCAGGACCACCACCGCCCGGGTGGACGGCACCGCGGTGCTCAGCTGGACCTCCAAGGTCACCGACCCGACCCAGCTCACCGGCGGCTTCGGCATCCGGGTCGGCATCAACCAGCCCGGCGTCTCCTGGCCGCGCTTCAGCGCGCTCAGCGTCACCCAGGCCGCGCCCGCCGTACGGCCCGGCGGGCCCGACGCGCTGACCGTGGACCAGGCCGTACTGCTCGACCCCAACGCCGAGTGGGAGGCCGCGCCCGGCGTGGCCGCGCCGTTCCGGACCACCTCGCAGGAGCTGGAGCCGGTCAGCGCGGGCAGCCTCTCCGCGTACGGCGCCTACCAGCCCGAGCGCACCGGCGCCTGGACCGACTACACCGTCGACGGCACCGTCGCCCGGCTGACCAACACCGCCGTCAGCGGCGCCGTCTGGGTCCGGGTCGGCAGCCCGCTGGCGATCAGCGTCCAGGTGTTCCGCGGCCAGCTGGAGGTCTTCTCCGGCGACGCCGACAGCCAGCAGCTCATCGGTACCCGGCCGTTGACGCCCTCGGCGACGCACCGGGTGACGGTCACGGTCACCCCGTCCAGCACCCTGATCTCGGTGGACGGCAGCGTCACCATGTCGCTGCGGGCCAAGGGCGAGACCGGCGGCGTGGCCTTCTCGGCCTACCGGGACCTCACCCGCCGCTCCTGGCCGGTGGTGCAGCGCTTCACCGTGACCGGGACCGCGTCGTGAACGACCGGCCGCACTCGCGCCGCGCCGTGATCGGCGGGCTGGTCCTGGGCGCGGCCGCGGTCGGCGCGGCGGGCGCGGGCGCGGCGCTGGAGTGGGGCTCGTCGGGCGGCTCGCCCTCCGGCTCCGGAGGCTCCGGGGGCTCGGGCGGTTCCGGCGGCTCGGACGGCTCGGCGTCCGGCGGCTCCGGCCCG
This sequence comes from Streptacidiphilus sp. PB12-B1b, assembly GCF_014084125.1. Taxonomy (NCBI): domain Bacteria; kingdom Bacillati; phylum Actinomycetota; class Actinomycetes; order Kitasatosporales; family Streptomycetaceae; genus Streptacidiphilus; species Streptacidiphilus sp. PB12-B1b. The sequence goes on from NZ_CP048405.1 coordinate 1,598,057, forward strand.
GTGCAGCCGTTCGTCGCCCGGTTCCCGGTCGACGGTCTGGTGACCAACGAGTTCGCCTACCGGGAGCCGAACAGCCCGCAGGCGCACGACTCGGCGGACTGGATCGTCACCAGCGGCTCGCTCTTCGCCCAGCACGGCGACGGCTGGACCGGCGTCCCCGACTCCGGCGAGACCGGGACCGACTCCGCCCGCTTCACCGACTCGGCGGTGTTCCGCCTGGTCACCCGGCGGCGCGACTTCGGCGACGTCGAGGTCGGGACCGGGGTGCTGGTGGACCGGCCGATCACCACCAAGCGCACCCCCGCCTCGGACTGGGACGGCGGCCACGTCTGGCTGCGCTACCAGAGCCCGCAGCAGCTGTACGCCCTGAGCTTCCGCCGCCGCGACGGCTCGGTGGTGGTCAAGCGCAAGATCGCCAGCGACAACGCCGCCGCCGTGGACGGCGGCGACTACGCCACCCTGGCGCAGGCGACCTTCCCGGTGGCCTACGGCGCCTGGCAGCAGATCGCCGCCCGCGCCGTGAACGGCCCCTCGGGGACGGTCCGGCTGAGCCTGGAGATCAACGGGCGCACGGTGCTGTCGGTGGTGGACCGCGAGCCGGGGGCACTGCTCGGGCCGGGCGGCGTCGGCCTGCGGGTGGACAACTCCCAGCTCTGGTTCCGGGACTTCACCGCCACCCCGGTCACCGGCTGACCCCGCCGGGGCGCCGGCCGGACCCGTCCGGGCGGGCCGGGCGCCCCGGCGCGCGCCCGGTCGGGGGAGTGCGGGTGATGCCCGTCCACCCCGGGCGGGCGCTGCGGTAACCTGTGCCCATGCGAACCGCGCGCCTTCTCCTTAGCCGGCCGCGCTGACGAGGACCGGCCCGCCCGAACGGCGCGGCCGGAGTCAGCGTGGCGACCCCTCCTGCGAGGGGTCTTTCTGTTTTGGCGGTCCTGTCGCAGCGACAGCACGTGACCGCACGGTTCTGCTGGTGGACGGGCCCGGTACGGCCCGGCCGGACCCCTGATGGAGTTTGAGGACGATGAGCGAGAGCACACCCGAGGCGCCCGAGGCGTACCGCTACACCCCCGCGCTGGCCGCGCGGATCGAGAGCGCATGGCAGGACCGCTGGGAGCGCGAGGGCGCCTTCGACGCCCCCAACCCGCACGGGACGCTGGCCGACGGCACGGACGTCACCGCCCAGCCGCACGCGTTCATCATGGACATGTTCCCCTACCCGTCCGGCAGCGGCCTGCACGTCGGGCACCCGCTGGGCTACATCGCCACCGACGTGTACGCCCGCTTCATGCGGATGACCGGCCACAACGTGCTGCACACCATGGGCTTCGACGCCTTCGGCCTGCCCGCCGAGCAGTACGCGGTGCAGACCGGCACCCACCCCCGGGTCACCACCGAGGCCAACATCGTCGAGTTCCGCTGCCAGCTGCGCAGCCTGGGCCTGGGCCACGACCAGCGCCGCTCGATCGCCACCATCGACCCCTCGTACTACAAGTGGACGCAGTGGATCTTCCTGCAGATCTTCAACTCCTGGTACGACCCGCAGGCGCGGCAGGCCCGGCCCATCGCCGAGCTGGTCGCCCGCTTCGAGCGCGGCGAGCAGCCGACCGCCGACGGCCGCCCCTGGGCCGAGCTGACCCCCGCCGAGCGTGACGAGTTGCTGAGCGACTACCGGCTGGCCTACATCAAGCAGGCTCCGGTGAACTGGTGCCCGGGCCTGGGCACGGTGCTGGCCAACGAGGAGGTCACCGCCGACGGCCGCTCCGAGCGCGGCAACTTCCCGGTGTTCAAGTCCAACCTGCGCCAGTGGATGATGCGGATCACCGCGTACAGCGACCGGCTGATCGACGATCTGGACCTGCTGGACTGGCCGGACGCCATCAAGCTGCAGCAGCGCAACTGGATCGGCCGCTCCGAGGGAGCCAAGGTCGACTTCGCCGTCACCGGCCGCCCCGACGCCAGGGTCACCGTCTTCACCACCCGCCCCGACACCCTGTTCGGCGCCACCTACATGGTGCTGGCGCCCGAGCACGAGCTGGTCGACTCGATCGTCCCGGACGCCTGGCCGAGCGCCGCCGACGGCTCCGCCGCGCTGCCCGCCGAGTGGACCGGCGACCACGCCACCCCCGGCGAGGCCGTCGCCGCCTACCGCAAGCTGGCCGCATCCAAGTCCGAGGTCGAGCGGCAGAGCGAGGGCCGCGCCAAGACCGGCGTGTTCACCGGCGCGTACGCGACCAACCCGGTCAGCGGCGAGCAGGTCCCGGTCTTCATCGCCGACTACGTGCTGGCCGGCTACGGCACCGGCGCGATCATGGCCGTCCCGGCGCACGACCACCGCGACTTCGAGTTCGCCCGCGCCTTCCGGCTGCCGGTGCGCTGCGTCGTCCGGCCCACCGACGGCCGCTCCACCGACACCGACGGCTGGGACGACGCCTTCGTCTCCTACGACGCCGCCGTCGTGAACTCCGCCAACGCCGACATCTCGCTGGACGGCCTGGGCGTGGCGGACGCCAAGAAGGCCGTCACCGACTGGCTGGCCGCGCGCGGCATCGGCGAGGGCACGGTCACGTTCAAGCTGCGCGACTGGCTGTTCAGCCGCCAGCGCTACTGGGGCGAGCCCTTCCCGATCGTCTACGACGAGGACGGCGTGGCCCACCCGCTGCCCGAGTCCCTGCTGCCGGTCGAGCTGCCCGAGATCGACGACTACTCGCCGCGCACCTTCGACCCGGACGACGCCGACACCTCCCCGGAGACGCCGCTGTCGCGCCGCGAGGACTGGGTCACCGTCCGGCTGGACCTGGGACGCGGCGACGGCGTCCGCACCTACCGCCGCGAGACCAACACCATGCCCAACTGGGCCGGGTCCTGCTGGTACGAGCTGCGCTACATCGACCCCGACAACGACGAGGCCGTGGTCGACCCGGCCAACGAGCGCTACTGGATGGGCCCGGACGCGGCCAAGCCCGCCGGCGGCGTCGACCTGTATGTCGGCGGCGCCGAGCACGCCGTGCTGCACCTGCTGTACGCGCGCTTCTGGCACAAGGTGCTGTTCGACCTGGGCCACGTCAGCTCCAGCGAGCCGTTCCACAAGCTGTTCAACCAGGGCATGATCCAGGGCCAGGTCTTCCGCGACGAGCGCGGCTTCCCGGTCCCGGCGGCCGAGGTCGAGGAGCGCGACGGCGCCTGGTACTACCAGGGCGAGCAGGTCAGCCGGGAGATCGGCAAGATCGGCAAGTCGCTGAAGAACGTGGTCGCCCCCGAGGAGGTCACCGGCGAGTACAGCGTGGACACCCTGCGCCTGTACGAGATGGCCATGGGCCCGCTGGACGTCTCCCGCCCCTGGGACACCCGCGCCGTGGTCGGCTCCTTCCGCTTCCTGCAGCGCCTGTGGCGCACCGTCGTGGACGAGGAGACCGGCGCGGTCGTCGTCACCGACGAGGAGCCGGACGAGGCCACCCTGCGCGTCCTGAACAAGGCCATCGACGGCATCCGCAAGGACATGGCCGGTCTGCGCTTCAACACCGCCGTGGCCAAGGCCACCGAGCTGAACAACCACCTGGTCAAGCGCGGCAGCACGCCCCGCGTCGTGGCCGAGCAGGCGGTGCTGCTGGTCGCCCCGCTGGCCCCGCACATCGCCGAGGAGCTGTGGTCCAGGCTGGGCCACACGAGCTCGCTGCTGCACCAGCCGCTGCCCGAGGCCGACCCCGCCTACCTGGTGGACGAGACGGTCACCTGCGTCGTCCAGGTCAAGGGCAAGGTCAAGGCCCGGCTGGAGGTCCCGCCCGCGATCGCCGACGCCGAGCTGGAGGCGCTGGCGCTGGCCGCGCCGGGCGTGGTCGCGGCGATCGACGGGGCCGAGGTGCGCAAGGTCATCGTCCGCGCGCCGAAGCTGGTCAACATCGTCACCGGCTGACCGCCGGCCGTCGGATTCCGGCCACGGACCGCGGCGGAGACGGGGTGGAGACGGGCCGGAGACGGGCCGGAGACGGGTCAGGGGCGACCCTGAGCTTCCCCTGAACTGTCCCGGCCGCCGCCCGAAACGGTCCTGGATGTCCCCCCACGGGGCTACCGTGGGGGGACATCGGCTCTTTTTTCAGGGAGTCATGAGTTCCGGGGAGGAAACCCGTCGTGGAGGCACTCACCGTCGCACTCGGCATCGTCCTGCTGTTCCTGGCCGCCGTCGTCGGCGTCATCACCCTGGCCGTCGTCAAGACCCGGCAGGCCGTCCAGCAGGCCGCGCCGCAGGCCCGCCGGGCCGTCGAGGACGTGGCGATCAAGGCCCGCTCGCTGACCCGTGGCGGCGCCCACGGCCGGGTCGCCGCCCTGCGCACCGAGATCCGCGGCGCACTCACCTCGTCCCGCCGGGTGCTGGAGGCGGGCTCGGGCGCCGACGCCCAGCTCTCCGAGGCGCTCACCCTGCTCGCCCGGCTCGAGCAGCACGCCGCGCAGCTGGACGCCGAGCTGCGGCTGCTGGAACGCGAACCCGACCCCAAGCGGGTGGAGGGCCGCTACCAGGCCGTCCGCGACCGCGCCGACCGCATCATCCACTCCGCCTCCTCGCTGCGCTGGGCCGCCCAGGACCGCATGCACCGCTTCGCCGACGAGGACCTCGCCCGGCTCGGCGACGAGTGCGAGGCGGAGGCGGGCGCGCTGCGGCACTGGGCCCCGGCGTCCGACCGGGCCGACGGCGCCCCGCAGGACACGCCCGGCGGCGGTGCGGCCCGCGGCGGTGAGCGTGCCGCCGAGCGCCACCGCGCCGTCGGCGGCCCGGACGACGCGGCGGACGCAGGCTGGGCGGACGGCGTCTGGCTGCGGCTGCGCAAGCCCCGCCCGGAGGGCTCGGTCGGCTGACCGGGCCGCGGCCACCGGCTTCCCGGCCCCCGGCCCCTTGGCCGGACACCCGGGCCGCCCGACCCGGCTGGCCTGACATTGCCCGGGCCGCGCGGGGTAACCTCCCGGACATGCGCGTCTCGATCGTCACGGACTCAACGGCCTACCTCCCCGACGAGGCGGTCGCCCGGTTCGGGATCGACGTGGTGCCGCTGAGCGTGGTCATGGGCGACGACGTCCTCAGCGAAGGCCGGGAGGCGTCCCCGGCCGACGTCGCCCAGGCGCTGCAACGCCGGGTCCGGGTCACCACCTCCCGGCCCAGCCCCGAGGCCTTCGCGGCCGCCTACCGCGCCGCCGCCGAGCAGGGCGCCGACGCGGTGGTCTCGCTGCACCTGTCGGCGGCCCTCTCCGGCACCCACGAGGCGGCGGTCCTGGCCGCCGACGAGGCCCCGCTGCCGGTACGGGTCGTGGACACCCGCATGGTCGGCATGGCCCTCGGCTACTGCGTGCTGACGGCCGCCCAGACCGCGCAGGCCGGGGGCACCGCCGACGAGGTCGCCGCCGCCGCCGAGAAGCGGGCCGGGGCCACCGCCGGGTTCTTCTACGTCGACACCCTGGAACACCTGCGCCGCGGCGGCCGGATCGGCTCCGCCCGCGCCCTGCTCGGATCGGCGCTCGCGGTGAAGCCGCTGCTGCACCTGGAGGACGGCCGGATCCAGCCGCTGGAGAAGGTCCGCACCTCCAGCCGTGCCATCGCCAGGCTCGAGGAGATCGCCATCCAGCAGGCCGGCGCCGCGGGCGTGGACGTGACGGTCCACCACCTGGCCGCCCCGGAACGGGCCGAGGCGATGGCCGCCCGGCTGCGGGAACGCATCCCCGGCCTGCGCGAGCTGTACGTCGGCGAGGTGGGCGCGGTGATCGGCGCGCACGTGGGCCCCGGGCTCCTCGCCGTCGTCGTCTCGCCCTGGTAGTCACCCGCACGGGTGACGGAGTTCTGCACACCCCCACCCTTGTCCACAGAACGCCCCCGACGTCCACGGCCGCCCGTTCCCGGCCCCTAGCGTCATCACCATGAAAGCCTCCCTCCCCACCCGTCGCACCCCCGACCCCCTGGTCCACCAGCGCCTCCACACCCTCTTCACCCCGCCCCCGGAGCCGCTCCCCGCTCCTGCCCCTGCTCCGGCCCCTGCTCCGGCTCCTGCCGGTCCCGCGCCCGTTGCCGCGACCTCCGCGTCCTGCGCCGCCCCGGCCACCCCCGCCGCCCCGGACGTCGCCGCCCTGCCGCCGCCGTACCCAGCGCCGACGGCTGCGGCTGCCGACACGCCCGAGGCGGGGAGGGGCGTGTCGGCGGGCGGCCTGCCGCTGCCAAGCGGCCTGCGGGGGCCCGAGCCGCCGGAGCAGCCGCCGCCCACAGCCGGGCGGCTCCCGTTGATGGCGCGCCTGCCGCTGGTGTTGCAGGAGCGGTTGGACCTCGACCGGCGCGCGGTGGTCGGGCTGGCGGTGCTGCTCGCGCTGGCGCTCGGCTACGGGGTGCAGCACTTCTGGGCCGGGCGGCCGGAGCCGGTCGCGGTGCCGGTCGCCGACGGCGGCGCCCTGTCGGCCTCCAGTGCCACCAGTACCCCGCCGGAGCCGCTGACCGGCCCGGTCCCCGCCCCGAGCCCCGGCACCAGCCCCGGCCTGGTCGCAGCCCCGGCCCCCGCTTCCGGCCCGCCCGGCGGCCTGCCGCACCCGGCCGTGGTCGTGGACGTCGCCGGCAAGGTCCGGGAACCGGGCGTACGCACACTGCCGCCGGGCTCCCGGGTGCAGGACGCCCTGCGGGCCGCCGGGGGCTCCCTCCCGGGGACTGACCTGACCGGGCTCAACCTGGCCCGGCAGCTCAACGACGGCGAAGAGGTCGTGGTCGGCGCGCCGGGGGGCGCGGTCGGCGGCGGCGGGCCCTCGCCCGGACCGGTCAGCCTCACCAGCGCGACGCTCCAGCAGCTCGACGCCCTGCCGGGCGTGGGCCCGGTGCTGGCGCAACGCATCATCCAGTACCGCGAGCAGCACGGCGGCTTCCAGTCGGTGGACCAGCTCCGCCACGTCAGCGGCTTCGGCGAGCGACGGCTTCAGGACCTCAAGCCGGTCCTGCGGCCCTGAAACGGGGGCAGGCACATGCAGCAGCAGAGCACGGCGGCCGAGACGGAGGCCCAGCGGCCGCCGCAGGACATCCGGCTGGTCGGACCGGCGCTCGCCGCCTGGGGGGCGGCCGCCGCCGTCCTCGGCGCGGGGGAGCGGGCAGGCCCCTGGGCCCTGTCGGCAGCCGCCCTCGCGCTGCTGGCAGCGGTCAGCCTCCTGCTCGCCGACCACCACCGCCGCGCCCACCCGTCCCGCGCCCGCCCCCGGCTGCTGCGCCCGCTCGCCGGGCTGCTGCTGAGCGCGGCTGCGGCTGCCTCCTCCGCCGTCCTGGCAACAGCCGACCTGCACCAGGGCCCCGTCCCCGGCCTCGCCCGCCGCCAGGCCACCGTCGCCGTCCGACTGACCGTCACCGGAGACCCCCACGAGGGAAACAGCGGAACCACCAGGAACTACGTAGTCCTCCCGGCCACGATCAACCAAGTCACCCCGGACAGCGCCGGTGCGCCGCGCAGCGGGCCGGTGGTGACGCGGACGCCGGTCACGGTGGTGGCGCGGGGGCCGGGCGCGGAGCGCTGGCTGCGGTTGCTGCCGTCGACCAGGCTGGCCACCCGGGCGCGGCTGGAGGCGGCGGACGCCGACGGCGACACGGCTGCGGTGCTGTTCACCCGGGGGCCGCCGCAGGTCCTCGCCGGGCCGTCGCTCGTGCAGCGCGTCGCCGGGGCGCTGCGGGCCGGGCTGAGCCGCGCCTGCGATCCCCTCGCCCCCGACCCCCGGGCGCTGCTGCCCGGCCTGGTCGACGGGGACTCCAGCCGGGTGCCCCCCGACCTGGACCAGGCGTTCCTGGTGACCGACCTCGCCCACATCACCGCCGTCTCCGGGGCCAACCTGTCCGTGCTGCTGGTGCTGCTGCTCGGCGCGGCCGCCCGCTCCCGCACCCCCGAGCGCGGCGGCATCGCCGTCCGGCTGGGGCTGCCGCTGCGCTGCGCCGCGCTGCTCGGGGGCGCGCTCACCGTCGGCTTCGTCGTGCTGTGCCGCCCCGATCCGAGCGTGCTGCGGGCCGCCGCCACCGGCCTGATCGTGCTGCTGGCGCTGGCCACCGGCCGCCGGGCGTCCCCGCTGGCGGCCCTGGCCGGGGCCACGCTGCTGCTGATGGTGCTGGATCCGTGGCTGGCCCGGTCCTTCGGCTTCGCGCTGTCGGCGGTGGCCACGGCGGGCCTGCTGACGCTCGGACCGCGCTGGAGCCGGGCCCTGGTCCGGCACGGCTGGCCGCACCGGGCGGCCGAGGCCGTCGCCTGCGCCGCCGCGGCCCAGGCGTGCTGCGGCCCGCTGCTGGTGCTGAAGGCCGCGCAGGTGAGCCTGGTCGCCATCCCCTGCAACCTGCTGGCCGAGGCGGCGGTCGCCCCGGCCACCCTGCTGGGCTTCGCCGCGCTCGCCGCCGCACCGGTGTCGATGGGCGCGGCCACGTTGCTGGCCCGGCTGGCGGGCGTCCCCACCGCCTGGATCGCCTGGCTGGCCCGGCGGGGCGCGGAGATCCCGGGCGCCGAGATCAGCTGGCCCGACGGCTGGCCGGGCGCGCTGCTGCTGACGGCGGTGACCTGCGCGGTCGTGCTGTGCCTGCCGGTGCTCCGGTACCGGCTGGCGGCCGTAGGCCTGGCCCTGCTGCTGCTCGGGGTGCTGCTGCGCCCGGCCCCGGTCACCCGCCTGGTCACCGGCTGGCCGCCGCCGCACTGGCGGGTGGTGGCCTGCGACGTCGGCCAGGGGGACGCCTTCGTGGTCTCCCCGGGGACCGATCCGGCGACCGCGCTGGTCATCGACACCGGGCCGGAGCCGCGCGCCGTCGACCACTGCCTGCGGCAGCTGGGCATCACCCGCATCCCGCTGCTGCTGCTCACCCACGAGCACGCGGACCACGTCGAGGGCCTGCCCGGGGTGCTGGACGGCCGCCGGGTGGGCGCGATCGAGACCACCACCGACGCCGATCCGCAGGGCGAGACCGCCCGGGTCCGGCGCTGGGCGGCGGCGGCCAAGGTGCCGCTGGTGCAGGCGGTGCCCGGTGAGCGCCGCAGCCTGGGCGAGCTGAGCTGGCAGGTGCTGTGGCCGGACGGCCCGCTCGGCCCGGCGACGCCTGGCCCCAACAACGCCAGCGTCGCGCTGCTGATCACCACCCCGACACTGCGCATGGCCTTCCTCGGCGACCTGGAGCCCCCGGCCCAGTCCCGGCTGCTGGAGCACCTCGCCGCCTACCCCGGGCTGCGCCACGTGGACGTGCTGAAGGTCGCCCACCACGGCTCGGCCAAGCAGGACGCCGACCTGGTCCGGGCACTGGCACCGAGGCTCGCGCTCATCTCCTGCGGCCTGGGCAACAGCTACGGCCATCCCGCCCGCTCCACGCTGGAGCTGCTGCGCTCGGTGGGCAGCACGGTGCTGCGCACCGACACCCAGGGCGAGTTGGCCGTCACCGACGAGGGCGGCCGACTGGCCGCCGCCACCGATCCCCGATAATGGCGCGGTGCATGCCGACAACCACGACCTGGACCCGTGCGTCCTCGTCCTCCCCGACCGCGACGCCGCCGAGGCCGTCGCCGAACTGCTCGCCGACCAGCACCCGGACCTCCCGGACCCGGAACTGCACCGCGAGGCCCTCGCGGGCGAGGACGACGCCGAGGACGCCCAGTGGCTGGTGGTGCTCCAGCCCCCGCTGCCCGCCGGGCTCACCCGGGTCGCGCTGGACGCCGTCGCCGCCGACCACGACGGCTGGCTGGAGTGACGCCAGGAGCGACGCCAGGAGTGGCGCTGGCGTGACGCAGGCAGGAGCGGTACCGCACGCGCCCGGCCGGGCCTGTCGGCGGCAGCCGCTAGGCTGACCGCGATGGCCAGGAAACCCAGCGAAGACCTGCTCTCCCCGCTGACGCTCGTCGTCGGCCAGGAGGAGCTGCTGCTCGACCGCGCCGTGGCGCAGACCACCTCGGCGGCCCGCCGGGCCGACCCCGACACCGACGTCCGGGATCTCCAGCCGGGGGTGCTGCAGCCGGGCATGCTGAGCGAGGTGACCAGCCCGTCGCTGTTCTCCGAGCGCAAGGTCATCGTGGTCCGCGCGGCCCAGGACCTCGCCGCCGACACCGTCAAGGAGGTCAAGGCGTACCTGGACGACCCGGCCCCCGAGGTGATGCTGGTCCTGGTCCACGCGGGCGGCGCCAAGGGCAAGGGCCTGCTGGACGCGGCCAGGAAGGCGGGCGCCCGCGAGGTGGCCTGCGCCAAGCTGACCAAGCCCGCCGAGAAGCTGGCCTTCGTCCGCGCCGAGTTCCGCGCCACCGGCCGTTCCGCGACCGAGGACGCCTGCACCGCGCTGCTCGACGCCGTCGGCAGCGACCTGCGCGAACTGGCCTCCGCCTGCAGCCAGTTGGCGGCCGACACCGAGGGCACCATCGACGAGACCGTCGTCGCCCGCTACTACACCGGCCGGGCCGAGTCCTCCGGCTTCCAGGTCGCCGACCTGGCCGTGACCGGCCGCGCCGCCGAGGCCCTGGGCCAGCTGCGCTGGGCGCTGGCGGTGGGGGAGAAGCCGACCGGCATCGTCTTCGCCCTGGCCTCCGGCGTCCGCGCGATCGGCCGGGTGGCCACCGCCGACCGCGGCATGCGCCCCGGCGATCTGGCCCGCGAACTGGGCATGCCGCCCTGGAAGATCGACCGCGTCCGCCAGCAGCTCCGCGGCTGGTCCGGCGACGGCGTGGCGGCGGCCCTGCAGGCCATCGCCGAAGCGGACGCCGCCGTCAAGGGCGGCTCCGGCGACCCCGCCTACGCCCTGGAACAGTGCGTCGTCACCATCGCCCGCGCCGCCCGCTCCCAACACCAGCGCTGAACCGCCGGAAGGCCCGACGGCCCCGGAATGCGTACTGCCCGGAATGCGTACTGCCCGCCAGGGCATCCCTGGCGGGCAGTACGAACGGCCGAGGAACAGCCGCTTTGCTGAGGTCTCAGCTTGCACCGCACCCGCGTGGCGAACGCAGGCCGCGTGCGGTGCGAGAGCGCACGGTGTCCGGGTAGAGGGCCGGACGGTCTGTGCGGGGCCGGAGCGGAGCGGTTGAGAGGGACCGCGTCATCCGATCCGGCGGGTGGTGCAGGTCACACAAGCGCGACCGAGAAGGCAGTTCAGCCCTGGAGCCCGGAAACCCTGGCGGCGAGCGCCGACTTCTTGTTGGCAGCCTGGTTCTTGTGGATGACGCCCTTGCTCGCGGCCTTGTCGAGCTTCTTGTTGGCCTCGCGGGTCAGCACGAGGGCCTTCTCGACGTCGCCGGCCTCCATGGCCTCACGGGCCTTGCGGACAGCGGTCTTGAGCGAGGACTTGACAGCCTTGTTGCGCTGACGAGCCTTCTCGTTGGTCTTGATGCGCTTGATCTGGGACTTGATGTTCGCCACGAAGGAGCCTCAGTCTGTCTTGTTGGAACGGAATTGGTGTCCGCCCTGCGGGCATGCGGCAGCGCAGACACGATGGCCCAGGCTACCAGGGGCTCCAGCGCTACCCAAAATGCTCGACCAGCGGGAACGGCGCATAGAAGTGGTGCAGCAGCTCCCGCCAGCGGACGTACTCCGGGGAGCGCCGGAAACCCTCGGTGTGGTCCTCCAGCCGCTCCCACTCCACCTGGAGCAGGAACCGCGACTCGCCGCCCGGGTCGAGGCAGCGCAGCAGCCGCAGCGAGCCGAAGCCGGGCTGCCCGGCGATCAGCGGGCGGGCCTGTTCGAAGGCGGCGAGGAAGGCGTCCTCCTGGCCTGGCAGGACGTCGAGGCGTGCGGATTCCAGGATCATGCGGTGTGATCATGCCGAACCGCGCCTCGCGTTGCCAGTATTCACTGGCGGCGTCTGGACGGGGGCGCCGCCGACTGCGAGGGTGGCGGGCATGACCTCAGCTGTTCGCCGTCTGCGTGATGTCCGCCGTCTGCGCGGGACCGTCTCCGGTCCCCGCTCCGCCCTGGCCCTGTCCGGCCTGCTGGCCGGGGCGGGGGTGCTGCACTTCGCCGTGCCCGGCCCTTTCGACGCGCTGGTGCCCAAGGCGCTCCCGGGCAGCGCCCGCAGCTGGACCAAGGCCAGCGGGGTGGCCGAGCTGGCCGTTGCCCTGGCCGTGGCGGTGCCGCAGACCCGCCGCGTGGGCGGGCTGGCCGCCGCCGGACTGTTCGCCGCCGTGTTCCCGGCCAACGTGCAGATGGCCTACGACTGGCGGCACACCTCCGTGCTCAAGCGCTGCGTCGCGTACGGGCGGCTGCCGTTGCAGGCCCCGCTGGTCGGCTGGGCACTGGCGGTGCGCGGCGGGGCGGGGAGCCCGGACCGGCCGGTGTGACGGCGGGCCCGGGGGCGGTCCGAGCGGCGAGCCCCCCGGTCGTGGGACGATAGGCGGGGAACACCCCGTGACGTCCCCGCCCTGCTCCTCCACTCGACACCATTGGATCCTGCGTGCCCGCCATCCCCGTCAACGTTCCGGAGCCCAGCCGCACCGACCCGGCGCTGATCCGCAACTTCTGCATCATCGCCCACATCGACCACGGCAAGTCCACGCTCGCCGACCGGATGCTCCAGATCACCGGCGTCGTCGACCCCCGGATGATGCGCGCGCAGTACCTCGACCGGATGGACATCGAGCGCGAGCGCGGCATCACCATCAAGTCGCAGGCGGTGCGCCTGCCCTGGGCCCCGCTGAGCGGCGGGCAGCAGGGCACCACGCACATCCTCAACATGATCGACACCCCGGGCCACGTGGACTTCACCTACGAGGTCTCCCGGTCGCTGGCGGCCTGCGAGGGGACGCTGCTGGTGGTGGACGCGGCGCAGGGCATCGAGGCGCAGACCCTCGCCAACCTGTACCTGGCGCTGGAGAACGATCTCACCATCATCCCGGTGCTCAACAAGATCGACCTCCCGGCCGCCCAGCCGGAGAAGTACTCCGAGGAGCTGGCCCGGATCATCGGCTGCGACCCCTCGGAGGTGCTGCTGGCCAGCGCCAAGAGCGGCCTGGGCGTCGAGGCGATCCTGGACGCGGTGGTGGAGCGCGTCCCGGCCCCGGTCGGGGTGAAGGACGCCCCCGCCCGCGCGATGATCTTCGACTCGGTCTACGACACCTACCGCGGCGTGGTCACCTACGTCCGGGTGGTGGACGGCGAGCTGACCAAGCGTGAGCGCATCGCCATGATGTCCACCGGCGCGACCCACGAACTGCTGGAGATCGGCGTCATCTCGCCGGAGCCCAAGGTCGCGGACGGCCTGGGCGTCGGCGAGGTCGGCTACATCATCACCGGGGTGAAGGACGTCCGGCAGTCCAAGGTCGGTGACACCATCACCTCCATGCACCACGGTGCGACCGAGGCGCTGGGCGGTTACAAGGACCCCCGCCCGATGGTGTTCTCCGGGCTGTACCCGCTGGACGGCAGCGACTACCCGCTGCTGCGCGACGCGCTGGACAAGCTGCGGCTGAACGACGCCGCCCTGGTCTACGAGCCGGAGACCTCGGTGGCGCTGGGCTTCGGCTACCGCTGCGGCTTCCTCGGACTGCTGCACCTGGAGATCATCCGGGAGCGGCTGGAGCGCGAGTTCAACCTCGACCTGATCTCCACCGCGCCGAACGTGGTCTACCGGGTGGTGATGGAGGACGGCAGCGAGATCACCGTCACCAACCCCAGCGAGTTCCCCGGCGGCAAGATCTCCGAGGTCAACGAGCCGGTCGTGCGCGGCACCATCCTCGCGCCCAACGAGTTCGTCGGCGCGATCATGGAGCTGTGCCAGTCCCGCCGGGGCTCGCTCCAGGGCATGGACTACCTCTCCGAGGACCGGGTCGAGCTGCGCTACACGCTGCCGCTGGCCGAGATCGTCTTCGACTTCTTCGACATGCTGAAGTCCAAGACCCGGGGCTACGGCTCCTTCGACTACGAGCCCGTCGGCGAGCAGGCGGCCGACCTGGTGAAGGTCGACATCCTGCTGCACGGCGACGCGGTGGACGCCTTCTCGGCCGTCGTCCACAAGGACAAGGCCTACAACTACGGCGTGATGATGGCCGGGAAGCTGCAGAAGCTGATCCCGCGCCAGCAGTTCGAGGTGCCGATCCAGGCCGCCATCGGCTCGCGCGTCATCGCCCGCGAGACCGTCCGCGCCATCCGCAAGGACGTCCTCGCCAAGTGCTACGGCGGTGACATCTCCCGTAAGCGGAAGCTGCTGGAGAAGCAGAAGGAGGGCAAGAAGCGGATGAAGATGGTCGGCCGGGTCGAGGTCCCGCAGGAGGCCTTCATCGCGGCGCTGTCGACCGACGCCGACGGCCCGTCCGAGAAGAAGAAGTAGCGGCCGGGACGGTACGGCGGGCCGGGTCGCGGCCCGGTAACAGGTGGGGTTCGCCAGGCGGCGGGCCCCACCTGCTTCGGCCCGGCTGCGGTAGCCTCCCCCGCCGGGAGCGGCGCGATCACCGCCCCGGCCGGTCCCGGCAGCAGCCCGGGCAGCACGCCCGACCCCGGGCAGCCCGGCAAGCAGCCACCGCCGACGACCGCCCCGGCCGCGCCGCCGGTGCCCGCCTGGATCGCCGACTGCCACTACTGATCCGGCAGCGCCGAGACCGATCCCGGCGCGACCGGGGCGGCGGTGAAGGAGATCCAGTGCATCCTCACCTACCGGGGCTACAACCCCGGCGGGGTCGACGGCCAGTTCGGGCCGAACACCGAGGCCGCCGTCAAGGCGTTCCAGTCGGCCCGGGGGCTGGAGGTCGACGGCCAGGTGGGACCGCAGACCTGGCCCGCACTGCGCAGCTCCAGCTGACCGACCGGCTGACCGTCTGACCGCCCGCCCGCCGCCACGGCGCGGACAGCTCAGCCCGCCGTCCAGTGCGGGTCGCGGCCGGAGAGCGCCAGGGCCCGTGCGAAGGCGGGTGCGTCGTCGGCCACCGGCAGCGCCGGGGCGAAGCCGCCGGGGTAGGAGCGGTACATGTCGGCGTACTCGCCGACCAGGCCCAGCACCGATTCCGCCACCGGCTCGGCGATCTGCGGCTGCTGGCCGGTGGCGACGGCCAGCTCCCAGCCGTGCAGGGCGATCTCCAGCAGGATCATCCCGGCGACGGCGGCGGCGGGCATGGACGAGTCGCCCATCGTCACCTCGCCCTCCCACACCGCCGGGTCGGACCAGGCGGCGAGGGCCCGGTCGAGCCGGTCCGCGTAGTCCTCGGCCCAGCCGGGCTCGGCGGTGAAGTCGCGCCGCTGCATCTCCTCCGGGGCGGATGCGCCGCGGGCCCGCAGCTCGAAGTTGTACGAGGTCCACAGCACGAGGTGGTTGGCGAGGGTTCTGACGTTCCACTCGGTGTCGGGCGTGGGATCGTCCAGCTGCTCCGGGGCGACCGCGCGGGCGGTCCGGACGGCTTCGGCGGCGGCTGCGGTCAGCTGGGGAAGAAGGGTGGTCATGGGGCCACGCTAGGCGGGCCGTGTCCGGCTGTCTTGAAGAAACGCGACATCCTAGGCTGGCACGCATGACCAGCACGGACGCCGACGGCGGCGCGCAACCCGAGGGCGACCGGGCGACCGGGCAGACCGGCGCCGGGGCCGGGCCGCAGGTGCGCGGGGTGCTGCATCCGCAGGGCGCGGCCGGCCGGTTCACCCTGGAGCAGCCCCGGCCGGCGGCGGAGCTGGGCGCCCTGGTGGAGTCGTACTGGACGGTGCGCTGGGATCTGCGCGGGCGGCCCGCCCACGAGCAGAAGGTGCTCGCCCACCCGCAGGTGCACCTGGTCTTCGAGCAGCCCGAGGCGGCGGTGTACGGGGTGGACCGGGGACTGTTCGTCCGGCGCCTGGAGGGGCGCGGGCAGGTGTTCGGGGTCAAGTTCCGGCCCGGCGGCTTCCGCCCGTTCTGGGGGCGGCCGGTCCAGGAGCTGGCCGACCGGGTGGTCCCGGCGGTGGACGTCCTCGGCGCGGCGGTGGCCGGGACCGCCCGGCGCGTCCTGGAGCTGGACGACACCCCGGCCATGGCCGCCCTCGCCGACGCCTTCCTCCTGGCCCGGCTGCCGGAGCCGGATCCGCTGGTCGCCGAGGTGGCGGCGATGGTGGACACCGCCACCTCGGATCACACCATCGTCCGGGTCGAGCAGCTCGCGGCCCGCTGCGAGGTCTCGGTCCGCACCCTCCAGCGGCTCTTCGCCGAGTACGTCGGGGTGGGGCCCAAGTGGGTGCTGCGCCGGGCCCGGTTGCAGGAGGCCGCGCTGCGGGCGGACGCCGGCGTCGTGGACTGGACGCTGCTGGCCGCCGACCTCGGCTATGCCGACCAGGCGCACCTCAGCCGCGACTTCACCGCTGTCGTCGGCCTGCCGCCCGGCCGCTACGCCCGGCAGTGAGCCCGGCGTCCGGCCGTCGGCCCGGGTCGCATCCGTGGCCCGAAGTCGCAAAGCCAGCAGGCCGGTTGCCGAGAAAGGATCGACAACCGGCCTGCGGTTCCAGCAGTGTGACGCACCGTCAGTCAGTCGACCTCGGCGACCGCCTGCGAGAACTGCGCGGAGTACAGCCGGGCGTACGCGCCCTCCGCCTCCAACAGCTCGCTGTGGCTGCCCTGTTCGACGATCGCGCCGTTCTCCATCACCAGGATGGTGTCCGCGTCGCGGATGGTGGAGAGCCGGTGGGCGATGACGAACGCGGTGCGGCCGGTGCGCAGCTTGGCCATGGCGCGCTGGATCAGCACCTCGGTGCGGGTGTCGACGGAGCTGGTGGCCTCGTCCAGGACCAGGATCGACGGCTCGGCGAGGAACGCCCGGGCGATGGTGATCAGCTGCTTCTCGCCCGCGCTGACGCCGGTGCCCTCGTCGTCGATGACGGTGTCGTAGCCCTCGGGCAGGGTGCGCACGAAGCGGTCCACGTGGGCTGCCTTGGCGGCGGCCACGACCTCGTCGCGGGTGGCGCCCTCGCGGCCGTAGGCGATGTTCTCCGCGATGGAGCCGCCGAACAGCCAGGTGTCCTGGAGCACCATGCCGATGCCGGAGCGCAGCTCCTCCCGGGACATCCGGGCGATGTCCACGCCGTCCAGGGTGATCCGGCCGCCGGTGACCTCGTAGAACCGCATCAGCAGGTTGACCAGGGTGGTCTTGCCCGCGCCGGTGGGGCCGACGATGGCGACGGTGTGGCCGGGCTGGGCGGTCAGCGAGAGGTCCTCGATCAGCGGCTTGGCCGGGTCGTAGCGGAAGGCCACGTGCTCGAAGGCGACCTTGCCGACCAGGGCGGCCGGGCGCTCCGGGGCGACCGGGTCGGGCTCCTGCTCGGGGGCGTCCAGCAGTTCGAAGACCCGCTCGGCGGAGGCGACGCCGGACTGCACCAGGTTCGACATGCTGGCGACCTGGGTCAGCGGCTGGCTGAACTGCCGCGAGTACTGGATGAACGCCTGGACGTCGCCGATGGACAGCGCCCCGGAGGCCACCCGCAGTCCGCCGACCACGGCGACCAGCACGTAGTTGATGTTGCCGATGAACATCATGCAGGGCTGGATCAGGCCGGAGACGAACTGCGCCTTGAAGCTGGAGGCGTAGAGCTTCTCGTTCTGCTCGCGGAACAGCTCCGCCGACTCCTCCTGCCGGCCGAAGACCTTGACCAGGGCGTGCCCGCTGTACATCTCCTCGATGTGGGCGTTGAGCTTGCCGGTGGTCTTCCACTGGGCGACGAACTGCGGCTGGGCGCGCTTGCCGACCTTGGTGGCGACGAGCACCGAGGCCGGGATGCTGATCAGCGCGATCAGGGCGAGCAGCCAGGAGATGTAGAACATCATGGTCAGCACGCCGACGATGGTCAGCAGCGAGGTGATGATCTGGCTCAGCGTCTGCTGCAGGGTCTGGCCGATGTTGTCGATGTCGTTGGTGACCCGGCTGAGCACCTCGCCGCGCGGCTGCTGGTCGAAGTAGCTCAGCGGCAGCCGGCCGATCTTGTCCTCGACGTCGCCGCGCAGCCGCTTGATGGCGCGCTGAAGGGCGCGGTTGGCCAGCCGGGCCTGCAGGATGCCGCAGGCCCCGGCGACCACGTAGATGCCGAGCACCCACAGCAGCACTCCGCCGACGGCGTGGAAGTCGATGCCCTGGCCGGGGTGGACGTTCTGCATGGCCGCCAGCAGGTCGGCCTTCTTGCCCTGGCCGGTGGCGCGCAGGTGCGCGACGACCTGGGCCTGGGTGGTGTGCGCGGGGAGCTGCTTGCCGAAGACGCCGGCCAGGATCAGGTCGGTGGCGTGGCCGAGGATCTTGGGCCCGATCACCGACAGCGTGACGCTGGTGGCGGCCAGGGCCAGCACCATGGCGATCAGGTTGCGCTCCGGGCGCAGTAGCGCCAGGACGCGCTTGCCGGACGCCTTGAAGTTCATCGACTTCTCGACCGGCGCCCCGCCCATGAAGCGGCCGGGGCCGGCCATGGGCGCGGGGCCGCGCCGCTTGGCCGCTGCTTCCTGTTCGGTGCTCATGCCGCCTCCGCCTCGGTCAGCTGGGAGAGGACGATCTCTCGGTAGGTCTCGTTGCTGTCCATCAGCTCGTGGTGGGTTCCGGTGCCGACGACCGAGCCCTCGTCCAGGACGATGATCCGGTCGGCGTCACGAATGGTGCTGACCCGCTGGGCGACGATGACCACGGTGGCGTCGGCGGTCTCGCGGGCGAGGGCGGCGCGCAGCCGGGCGTCGGTGGCGTAGTCCAGGGCGGAGAAGGAGTCGTCGAACAGGTAGATCTCCGGACGGCGGACCAGGACCCGGGCGATGGCCAGGCGCTGGCGCTGGCCGCCGGAGACGTTGGTGCCGCCCTGGGCGATGGGCGCGTCCAGGCCCTCGGGGAGCTTCTCCACGAAGTCCTTGGCCTGCGCGGTCTCCAGCGCGGCCCACAGCTCCTCGTCGGTGGCGTCCGGGTTGCCGTAGCGGAGGTTGCTGGCGACGGTGCCGGAGAAGAGGTACGGCTTCTGCGGGACCAGGCCGACGGTCCGGGCCAGCAGCACCGGATCAAGGTCGCGGACGTCCACGCCGTCGACCAGGACGCTGCCGTCGGTGGCGTCGGAGAGCCGGGGGATGAGCGTCAGCAGGGTGGTCTTGCCGCTGCCGGTGCTGCCGATGACGGCGGTGGTCTCGCCCGGGCGGGCGTCCAGGGTGATGTTGCGCAGCACGGCGGACTCGGCGCCGGGGTAGCGGAACTCGGCGTTGCGCAGCTCCAGGTAGCCGGCCCGCTTCAGCTCGCGGACCGGGGCGAGCGGCGGGACCACCGTGGTCTCGGTGTCCAGCACCTCCTGGATGCGCTCGGCGCAGACCTCGGCGCGCGGCACCATCATGAACATGAAGGTGGCCATCATGACCGACATCAGGATCTGCATCAGGTAGCTGAGGAAGGCGGTGAGCGCGCCGATCTGCATGTGGCCGCTGTTGATCCGGTACGAGCCGAACCACAGCACGGCCACGCTGGAGATGTTGACCACCATCATGACCAGCGGGAACATCAGCGCCAGCAGCTTGCCGACGCGGATCGCGGTGTCGGTGAGCTCCTCGTTGGCGGCGCCGAAGCGCTCGCGCTCGTGGGTGTCCTTGACGAAGGCCCGGATCACCCGCAGGCCGGTGATCTGCTCCCGCAGGATCCGGTTGACGCCGTCGATGCGGACCTGCATGGAGCGGAACAGCGGGCGCAGCCGGCTGACGATCAGGCCGATGATGACGCCCAGCACCGGGACGATGGCCACCAGCAGCGTGGACAGCGGGACGTCCTGGTTGAGCGCCATGATGATGCCGCCGACGCACATGATCGGCGCGGACACCATCAGCGTGAACGTCATCAGCACCAGCATCTGGACCTGCTGGACGTCGTTGGTGCTGCGGGTGATCAGGGAGGGCGCCCCGAAGTGGCCGACCTCGCGGGCGGAGAAGGACTGCACCCGGTCGAAGACCGAGGCGCGGACGTCCCGGCCCAGGGCCATGGCGGTGCGTGCGCCGAAGTACACCGCGCCGATGGCGCAGACGACCTGGGCCACCGTCACCCCGAGCATGATCCCGCCGGTCTGCAGGATGTAGGTGGTGTCACCCTTGACCACGCCGTTGTCGATGATGTCGGCGTTGAGGGTGGGCAGGTAGAGGGTGGCGATGGTCTGGATCAGCTGCAGCAGCACCAGGTACGCCATCGGCCTGGTGTAGGGGCCGAGGTGGGCCCGCAGGAGTCGGATCAGCACACGTTTCTCTCAGGAAGTCGAGGAGATCGAGGATCGGAGGGGTGAGGCGGCAGTCGGGGGGTGGGGCGGCACGAGGGGGTCAATATATCTGCGTACACCGTACCCGGTTTTCAAGCGGGTCGGGAGGGATATAGCTTGACGGCAGTCATGTTAGGTCGCTTACTTGCCGACCGGCAAGTTATTTCTCGCCGACCCCGCGACTGGCCGTCCGTGCCCCTTACATGCAGGCCGCCGACGTTCTACTCTGATCGTCACCCCGGAGTTACTCGTGGGTTAACTACCGTCTCGGCCCGGACGCTGGGCCCTCGGAGGTCACTGTGAGCCCCACCCCCCAGACTGCGACCGCCACCCCCGCCACCCCGCTGGTCGAGGACCGCCCCCACTCCGTGGCCCAGCTCTTCCTCTCCCGGGTCGCGGAGACCCCCGCCCGCGAGGCGTACCGCTACCCGGTGCCGGTGGACGAGCACGCAGCCGACTCCGCCCCCGGCGCGGAGCAGTGGCGCTCGATGACCTGGGGCCAGGCCGCCGAACGGGTCACCGCCATCGCGGCCGGGCTGATGGCGCTGGGCGTCCGCCCCGAGGAGCGGGTGGCGATCTCCTGTTCCACCCGGATCGAGTGGATCCTGGCCGACCTCGGCATCATGTGCGCGGGCGCCGCCGTCACCGCCGTCTACCCCAGCACCAACGCCGACGAGACCTCCTTCATCCTGGAGGACTCCGGCAGCCGCGGCGTCGTCGTGGAGGACGCCCAGCAGCTGGCCAAGGTCCTCGGCGAGTGCGGGCGCCTGCCCGAGCTGCGCTTCGTGGTCACCGTGGACGGCAGCACGCCCGCCGAGCCGGCCGAGGGCGTCGAGGTGCTGTCGCTGGCCGAGCTGGAGGAGCGCGGCCGGGGCCACCTCAAGGAGCACCCGGACTCCGTCGCCGAGGCCGTCGCCGCCATCGACCGCGACCAGCTCGCCACCCTCATCTACACCTCCGGCACCACCGGACGGCCCAAGGGCGTCCGGCTGGTCCACGACTGCTGGTCCTACCAGGCCGCCGCGCAGGCCAGCGGCGGGCTGCTGACCGCCGACGACGTCCAGTACCTGTGGCTGCCGCTCTCGCACGTCTTCGGCAAGACGCTCACCTCCGGGCAGATCCAGCTGGGCTCGGTCACCGCGGTGGACGGCCGGGTCGACCGGATCATCCACAACCTGCCGGTGGTCCAGCCCACCTACATGGCCTCCGCGCCGCGCGTCTTCGAGAAGGTCTACAACGGCATCGCCTCCAAGGCCCGGTCCGAGGGCGGCGCCAAGTACAAGATCTTCCAGTGGGCCGCCAAGGTCGCCCGCGACTACGCCCGCACCGGCCAGGCGAACCAGGTGGCCACCGGCGTCAAGAGCGTCCCGCTCGGCCTGCGGCTCCAGCACGCCGTCGCCGACCGGCTGGTCTACGCCAAGATCCGGGCCGCGTTCGGCGGCCGGATGCGCGCCTGCGTCTCCGGCAGCGCCGCGCTCTCGCCCGAGATCGGCTACTTCTTCGCCGGTGCCGGGGTGCACATCCTGGAGGGCTACGGGATGACCGAGAGCAGCGCCGGCTCCACCGTCAACCCCGGCGAGGACTACCGCGTCGGCACCGTCGGCACCCCGCTGCCCGGCTCCGAGGTCCGGATCGCCGAGGACGGCGAGATCCTGCTGCGCAGCCCCGGCGTGATGCGCGGCTACCACAACCAGCCCGAGAAGACCGCGGAGGTGCTGGAGAGCGACGGCTGGTTCCACACCGGCGACATCGGCGAGATCGACAAGGACGGCTTCGTCCGGATCACCGACCGCAAGAAGGACATGTTCAAGACCTCCGGCGGCAAGTACGTCGCCCCCAGCGAGGTCGAGGGCCGGTTCAAGGCGGTCTGCCCGTTCGTCAGCAACATCCTGGTCATCGGGGCGGGCCGGAACTACTGCACCGCCCTGATCACCCTGGACGAGCCGGTCATCCTGGAGTGGGCCAGGACCCACGGCCAGGAGGGCCGCAGCTACACCGAGGTCTGCTCCTCCGACGAGGTGCACCAGCTGATCGGCGGCTTCGTCCAGCGGCTCAACGCCGACCTCCAGCGCTGGCAGACGATCAAGAAGTTCACCGTGCTGCCCCGGGACCTCGACGTCGAGCACGGCGAGCTGACGCCCAGCCTCAAGGTCAAGCGCCCGGTCGTGGAGCGGCAGAACTCCGCCGCCATCGAGAAGATGTACGAGGGAGCCGTCGAGGCCTGACCGGCCCGGGCGGGTGTCCGGCCGCCATGCCGGACAATGGGGGCATGCCCTCCGCACTTCCCGACGGCGAAGCCGTCCCCGCCGACGGGGCCCTGCCCGAGCACGCCCTGCGCGGGCTCGGGCAGCGGCCCTTCGGCTTCTACATCCACGTCCCCTACTGCGCCACCCGCTGCGGGTACTGCGACTTCAACACCTACACCGCCACCGAGCTGCGCTCCTCCGGGGCGGTCGCCTCGCAGGAGACCTACGCGGACAACCTGGTCGCCGAGGTCCGGCACGCCCGCCGGGTGCTCGGCGACGCCGACCTGCCGGTGCAGACGGTCTTCCTCGGCGGCGGCACGCCCACCCTGCTGCCCGCCGCCGACCTGGTGCGGATGCTGGCCGCCGTCCGGGACGAGTTCGGCCTGGCGCCCGACGCCGAGGTCACCACCGAGGCCAACCCGGAGTCGGTCGGCCCGGCCTACCTGGCCGAGCTGCGGGCCGGTGGCTTCAACCGGCTCAGCTTCGGCATGCAGAGCGCCCGGCCGCACGTGCTGGAGCTGCTCGACCGGCGGCACACCCCCGGCCGCCCGGAGGCCTGCGTCGCCCAGGCCCGGGCCGAGGGCTTCGACCACGTCAACCTGGACCTCATCTACGGCACCCCGGGGGAGAGCGACGACGACTGGCGGGCCTCGCTGGAGGCCGCGCTCGGGGCCGGCCCGGACCACGTCTCGGCGTACGCCCTGATCGTCGAGGAGGGGACCAGGCTGGCCGCCCGCATCCGCCGCGGCGAGATCCCGATGACCGACGACGACGTCCACGCCGACCGCTACCTGATCGCCGAGGAGCTGCTGACCGCGGCCGGCCTGGAGTGGTACGAGGTCTCCAACTGGGCCGTCGACGCCAAGGCCCGCTGCCGCCACAACGAGCTGTACTGGACCGGCGCGGACTGGTGGGGCGCGGGCCCCGGCGCGCACAGCCACGTCGGGGGCGTGCGCTGGTGGAACGCCAAGCACCCGGCCGCCTACGCGCAGGCGCTCGCCGAAGGCCGCACGCCCGCGCAGGGGCGCGAACGGCTGGCCGAGGAGGACCGCCGGGTGGAGCGGATCCTGCTGGAGCTGCGGCTCTCCGACGGCTGCCCGCTCGACCTGCTGCACCCGGCCGGCCGGGAGGCGGCCGACCGCGCGCTGGCCGACGGCCTGCTGGCGGCCGGGCCGTACGCCGACGGCCGGGCCGTGCTCACCCTGCGCGGCCGGCTGCTGGCCGACGCGGTGGTCCGGGACCTGGTGGACTGAGCGCTCGCGCCGCGCCGGGGCGGGCCCTACGGCGTGGCGGTGACGAAGTCGATCAGCTCCTCGACCCGGCCCAGCAGCGCCGGATCCAGGTCGCGGAAGGAGTCCACCGAGGCCAGGATCCGCCGCCAGGCGTCGCGGGTGTCGGCCGGCCAGCCCAGCCGCCGGCACACGCCCAGCTTCCACTCCTCGCCGCGCGGCACCTCCGGCCAGGCCGCGATGCCCACCGAGGACGGCTTCACCGCCGCCCACACGTCGATGTACGGATGGCCGACCACCAGCACGTGCTCCCCGGCGGCCTGCTCCGCGATCCGGGACTCCTTGGAGCCGGGGACCAGGTGGTCCACCAGCACCCCCAGCCGCCGCCCCGGCTCCGGGGCGAACTCCCGGACGATGGCCGGCAGGTCGTCGATGCCCTCCAGGTACTCCACCACGACGCCCTCGATCCGCAGGTCGTCGCCCCACACCCGCTCGACCAGCTCGGCGTCGTGCCTGCCCTCGACGTAGATCCGGCTGGGCAGCGCCACCCGCGCCCGGGCGCCCGGCACCGCCACCGAGCCGGAGGCGGTCCGGGCCGGGACGGCCGGGCCCCTGGCCGTGCCCGCCCCCGGCCGCACCAGGGTCACCGGCCTGCCGTCCAGCAGGAAGCCGCCCGGGGTCATCGGGAACACCCGCACCTTGCGGTGTCGGTCCTCCAGCGTGACCGTGAGGCCCTCGGCGGTCTTCTCGCAGCGCAGCACCGCGCCGCAGAAGCCGGTGGTGACCTCCTCGACCACCAGGTCGCGCTCGGCGGGCACCTCCGGCGGCGGCGTCGAGCGCTTCCACGGCGGGGTCAGGTCGGGGCTGTAGCGGCGGGACGAGGGGGTGGCGGTCACAGGCCGGGCGCTCCCCAGACCGGGAACCAGCGGTTCAGCTCCTGCTCGACCCGCAGGTCGTTGCCGAGCATCGCCTTGATCTGGATCTCCAGCGGGTTGTCCCGCTTCTCGCCCTGCAAGGGAGCGAAGGGGTAGAAGCTGCCGCGCTTGTACAGGTACACCAGCGCCAGCTTGCGCTGCTGCGCGTCGGTGAAGTTCACCAGCGAGCACAGCAGCTGCGGCCCGAAGCCGGTGCTCTCCAGCGCGGTGTTCACCGCGTGCACGTCGTTGACCAGGGAGACGATGTCGTCCGGGCTGTGCCGCGAGGTCAGCCAGGTGTAGCCGTAGGAGTCCCGGCTGGACTCGATCGGCCGCCCGCCGTCGGTGCCGCTGTCGGCGTCCAGCAGGGCTTGGACGTCCTGCTGGATCTGCGCGAACGCGCCGCCCTCGACGGCGGCGAAGCAGACCGAGCCGACGCCGGTGGGCTTGAAGCCGGCGGCGGCCTCCAGGGTGATCGCCGCCGACGGCAGGCCGAACAGCTGGTCCAGATCGGGTTTGACGGGTTTGGTGCGGCCGAGCAGGGCGTCCAGGAAGCCCATGGGGTCAGCTCCTCGTGCGGCAGGGGCAGGGGGCAGGCGCGGAATCCGGAGGGTGTCGGGAAGACGTTACGGGCGGCCCAGCTCGGCGGTGATCCGGCCGAGCTGCTCCAGCCGCTTCTCCAGCGAGGGGTGGGTGGAGAAGGCGTTGCTCAGGGCCTCGCTGGGCTTGAGCGCCGGGGCGAAGTAGAAGGCGTTGAACGGCTGGGCGCGGCGCAGGTCCTGGGTGGGGATGGCCGCCATCTGCCCGGTGACCTTGGTCAGCGCCGAGGCCAGGGCCGAGGGGCGGCCGGTCAGCAGCGCCGCCGAGCGGTCCGCGGACAGCTCGCGGTAGCGGGAGAGCAGCCGGGTCAGCAGGAAGCTGATCGAGTAGACGACGGCGCTGACGCCGATCACCACCAGCGCGGCGATGGCGGTGTTGTCGTTCTGGTTGTCGCGCCGGTCGAAGCCGCCGAACAGGCCGAACTGGACGCCGACCCGGGTGATGATCCCGGCCAGCACGCCGAGGAACCCGGCGATGGTCATCACCATGACGTCCTTGTGGGCCACGTGCGACAGCTCGTGCGCCAGCACGCCCTCCAGCTCCTCCGGCTCCAGCCGGCGCAGCAGCCCGGTGGTGACGCACACCACAGCGTTCTTCTCGTTGCGGCCGGTCGCAAACGCGTTCGGTACGTCACTCTGTGCGACGGCGACCCGGGGCTTCTCCATGTTCGCCAGCGCGCACAGCCGGTCCACGGCCCCGTGCAGGCCCGGGTACTCCTCCGGCGTCACCTCGCGCGCACCCATACTGAAGGCGGCGATCTTGTCGCTGAACCAGAACTGGGCGATGAACAGCCCGCCGGCCACGATGGCGATGATCGGCCAGGCGCCCTTGAGCAGCACCAGCAGCGCGCCGACGAAGACGACGTAGAGCAGACCGATCATGAACATCGTCAGCAGCATGCGGTTGGTCAAGCCGCGGTCCGGCGCAAAGCGTGTCCTGGCCATGGCCCCTCCTCAAAGTGTGCCTTCTCCTGCAATTCTGCCCTGTCGGGTCTACCCACAAGTACGTCCGGGGCGGCCCGGCCGTTCCGGTAGCGCACCCTTCCGCCTTACACTGGCCGGACGGGTGCTGGCACTCGTTCACCAAGAGTGCCAGAACCGACCGAACGTCAGGAGGTGCGTGCCCCGTGCATGAGGAGCGCAAGCTCGACGACCGCAAGCTCGCGGTGCTGCGTGCCATCGTGCAGGACTACGTGGGCACCGAGGAGCCCGTCGGGTCCAAGGCCCTGGTGGAGCGCCACAATCTCGGCGTGTCCCCGGCCACGGTGCGTAACGACATGGCCGCACTGGAGGACGAGGGCTACATCCACCAGCCGCACACCAGTGCGGGCCGGGTGCCCACCGACAAGGGCTACCGGCTCTTCGTCGACCGCCTGACCGAGGTCAAGCCGCTGTCCGGCGCGGAGCGCCGCGCCATCACCAGCTTCCTCGACCACGCCCTGGACCTGGACGACGTGGTGGCCCGCACGGTCCGGCTGCTGGCGCAGCTGACCCGGCAGGTCGCCGTGGTCCAGTACCCCTCGCTGTCGCGCTCCTCGGTGCGGCACGTGGAGCTGGTCGCGCTCACCCCCACCCGGGTGATGCTGGTGCTGATCACCGACACCGGGCGGGTCGAGCAGCGGCTCATCGACTGCCCGACGCCGGTGGGCGAGACCGTCCTGGCGGACCTGCGCGCCCGGCTCAACAGCAAGGCCGGCGGGCAGCGCTTCGCCGAGGTGCCGCTGCTGCTGCAGGACCTTCCGGAGAGCTTCGAGCGCGAGGACCGGCAGTCGGTCACGGCCGTGCTCAGCACCCTCTTCGAGGCCCTGGCGGAGGAGACCGAGGAGCGCATCGTCCTCGGCGGCACCGCCAACCTCACCCGGTTCCCGCACGACTTCCCGCTCACCATCGCCCCCGTCCTGGAGGCGCTGGAGGAGCAGGTGATCCTGCTGAAGCTCCTCGGGGAGACGGCCGACGCGGGCATGATGGTTCGGATCGGCCGGGAGAACGCCTACGAAGGGCTGAATTCCACGTCGGTCGTGTCGGTGGGCTACGGTTCGGGCGACGAGACCGTCGCCAAGCTGGGCGTGGTCGGGCCGACGCGTATGGACTACCCGGGCACCATGGGCGCCGTCCGGGCGGTGGCACGATATGTCGGCCAGATCCTGGCGGCGTCCTAGCCTCCTTGCCTGAGCTGGATACTGGAACGTCGGCGCGAACGGAAACAAGCGGAGCATTTTGGTGGCCACGGACTACTACGCGGTACTCGGCGTCCGGCGTGACGCGGGTCAGGACGAGATCAAGAAGGCGTTTCGCCGCCTGGCGCGCGAACTCCATCCGGATGTCAACCCCGACCCGAAGACCCAGGAGCGGTTCAAGGAGATCAACGCCGCCTACGAGGTCCTCTCGGACCCCAACAAGCGGCAGGTCTACGACCTGGGCGGCGACCCGCTCTCCGCCAACGGCGGCGGCGCGGGCCCAGGCGGCTTCGGCGCGGGCGCGGGCTTCGGTTTCAGCGACATCATGGACGCCTTCTTCGGCGGCGCGGCCGGCGGCCAGCGCGGTCCGCGCTCGCGGACCAGGCGCGGCCAGGACGCGATGATCCGCATCGACATCGACCTCGAAGAGGCCGCGTTCGGCACCACCAAGGACATCCAGGTCGACACCGCCGTCGTCTGCACCACCTGCAACGGCGAGGGCGCGGCCCCCGGGACCTCCGCGCAGACCTGTGACATGTGCCGCGGCCGCGGCGAGGTGTCCCAGGTCACCCGGTCCTTCCTGGGCCAGGTCATGACCTCCCGCCCGTGCCCGCAGTGCCAGGGCTTCGGCACGGTCGTGCCCACCCCCTGCCCGGAGTGCGCCGGCGACGGCCGGGTCCGCGCCCGGCGCACCCTGACTGTGAAGATCCCGGCCGGCGTCGACAACGGCACCCGGATCCAGCTGGCGGGCGAGGGCGAGGTCGGCCCCGGCGGCGGCCCCGCCGGCGACCTGTACGTCGAGATCAGCGAGAACGCCCACTCGACCTTCCAGCGCCGCGGCGACGACCTGCACTGCACGGTCACGCTGCCGATGACGGCCGCCGCGCTCGGCACCAAGGTGCCGCTGGAGACCCTGGACGGGACCGTCGAGATCGACGTCCGCCCGGGCACCCAGTCCGGGCAGTCCATCCCGCTGCACGGCCGCGGCATCACCCACCTGCGCGGCGGCGGCCGGGGCGACCTCATAGTGCACGTCGAGGTGCAGACCCCCAGCAAGCTCGACCCGGACCAGGAGGAGCTGCTGCGCCGGCTCGCCAAGCTGCGCGGCGAGGAGCGCCCCTCGGGCACCTTCGCGCCGGGCCAGCAGGGCCTGTTCTCGCGGCTCAAGGACGCCTTCAACGGCCGCTAGCCGCACCGGCGGCCCCGCGGACAGCAGGGAGAAGAACCCGTGACAGCCCCCGTGTTCCTGGTGGACACCGAGCGGCTCGCGCCCGTCGGCGCGGTCGTCCGCCTGGACGGGCCCGAGGGTCGGCACGCCGTCGCGGTGCGGCGGCTGGCCGTCGGCGAGCCGGTGGTGCTCGCGGACGGCGCGGGCGCGGGCGTCTCGGGCACCGTCGTCGGCGTCAGCGGCAAGGACGTGCTGGAGGTCGAGGTCCGGGAGCAGCTCGCCGAGCCCGAGCCGGAGCTGCGGCTGGTCGTCGTCCAGGCGCTGCCCAAGGGCGACCGGGGCGAGCTGGCGGTCGAGCTGATGACCGAGGTGGGCGTGGACGAGGTGGTGCCCTGGGCCGCCTCCCGCTGCATCACCCAGTGGAAGGGCGAGCGCGGGGCCAAGGCCCTGGCCAAGTGGCGGGCCACCGCCCGCGAGGCGGGCAAGCAGTCGCGTCGGCTGCGCTTCCCCGCGGTGGCCGAGCCGATGAGCACCCGTCAGGTCGCCGAGCGGCTCGCGGGCGCGGCCCTGGGCGCGGTGCTGCACGAGGAGGGCGCGCAGCCGCTGGCCTCGGCGGAGCTGCCCGGCTCCGGCGAGCTGGTGCTGGTCGTCGGCCCCGAGGGCGGGGTCTCCCCGGACGAGCTGGAGCGCTTCGCCGAGGCGGGCGCGGCCCCCTACCGGCTCGGCCGCTCGGTGCTGCGGACCTCCACCGCCGGGGTCGCCGCGGGTGCGCTGCTGCTCGGCCGCAGCGGCCGCTGGGGCTGACCGGCAGGCGGCGACGGGCCCTGTCGCACCCTCCGGGGTGACGGCTAGGGTGATCGGATGACTGCTGGCGAGGGCTACTTCCTGCACCCCCACATCCATGGTGACCTGCTCGCCTTCGTGGCCGAGGACGACGTCTGGCTGGCCCCCGCGGCCGGTGGCCGGGCCTGGCGGATCTCGGCCGACCAGACGCAGGCGAGCACCCCGCGCTTCTCCCCGGACGGCGCCCTGATCGCCTGGACCTCCACCCGCGACGGCGCCCCCGAGGTCCACATAGCACCGGTCGACGGCGGCCCCGCACGGCGGCTGACCTACTGGGGCAGCGACAACACCTCCGTCCTGGGCTGGACGCCGGACGGCGAGGTGCTGGCGCTCAGCTCCGTCGGCCGGATGTCCCGGGCCCACCCGTGGGCCTTCGCGGTGCCGCTGGACGGCGGCCCGGCCCGGGAGCTGCCGTACGGCAGGATCGGCGGGGCCGCGGCCGAGCCGGGCGGCGACCGGGTGCTGCTGGTGACCCGCAACAACCGCGAACCGGCCCACTGGAAGCGCTACCGCGGCGGCCGGGCCGGGCGGCTGTGGCTGGGCGTCGAGGGCGACTTCGCCCGGGTGCACCAGGAGCTGGACGGCAACATCGACTCCCCGATGTGGGTCGGCGACAGGATCGCGTTCCTGTCGGACCACGAGGGCGGGGTGGCCCAGCTGTGGTCCAGCCTGCCGGACGGCTCGCAGCTGCGCCGCCACAGCGAGCACGCGTTCTACGCCCGCAACGCCGCCACCGACGGCGGGCGGGTGGTCTACCACAGCGGCGGCGACCTGTGGCTGGTCGACGACCTGGACGGGGCCGAGCCGCGCCGCGCCGAGATCCGCCTCGGCGGCCCGCGCACCGACCGCCAGCCGTACCCGGTGACCGCCGCCCGGCACCTGGGCGCCGTCGCCCCGGACCAGGACGGCCGCTCCAGCGTGGTCGAGGTCCGCGGCACCATCCACCGGGTCACCCACCGGGACGGCCCGGCCCGGGTGCTGTCGGCCGCCCCCGGGGTGCGCAACCGGCTGCCGCAGGCGCTGCCTGACGGCGCGTCGGTCTGGGTCACCGACGCCGACGGCGAGGACGCGCTGGAGTTCTCCGACGGCCGCCGGGTCGCGGTGGGGCAGTTCAGCCGGGTCGAGGAGCTGGCCGCCTCCCCGGACGGCACCCGGATCGCGCTCGCCAACCGCGACGGCATGGTGCTGCTGGTCGAGGACGGCGAGATCCGCGAACTGGACCGCAGCGGCCATGTGCACGCCTCCGGCCTGGCCTTCTCGCCGGATTCGCGGTGGCTGGCCTGGTCCCGGGCGGTGTCCGTCGAGAACAGCCCGCGCCAGCTGCGGCTGGCCGACCTCGCCGACGGCACGGTGACCGACCTGACCCCGCCGCGCTTCAACGACCACGCCCCGGTGTTCACCACGGACGGCCGGCACCTGGCCTTCCTGTCGCTGCGGGACTTCGACCCGGTCTACGACGAGCACGTCTTCGACCTGTCGTTCCCGCTGGCCTGCCGCCCGTACCTGATGACGCTGGCGGCCGACACCCTCTCGCCGTTCGGCCCGCAGCCGCTCGGCCGCGCCCCGGGCCGGGCCGACGCCGAGGACACCGGCGACGACGACGGGCAGGCCGCCGTCACCCGGATCGACCTGCACGGCCTCGCCGACCGGGTGGTGCCGTTCCCGGTGCCCGCCGGGCGCTACTCGTCGCTGCGCGCGGTCAAGGGCGGCGTGGTGTGGCTGGACAGCCCGCTCGGCGGCCGGGCCGGGAGGGCGACGCCGGAGAGCGAGTCCGCGCGCCCCTCGCTGGAGCGCTTCGACTTCGCCGCCCGCCGCGCCGAGACCCTGGTGGACGCCCTCAGCCGGTTCGCCGTCTCCGGCGACGGCACCCGGCTGGCCGTGGTGGACCGCGGCGAGCTGCGGATCGTCCCGGCCGACCGCAAGGCGTCCAAGGACAACCCGGACGACTCGGTCGGGGTGGACCTGGGCCGGGTGCGGGTCACCGTGGACCCGGCCGCCGAGTGGCGGCAGATGTTCGACGAGACCGCGCGGCTGATGCGGGACAACTTCTGGCGGACCGACATGGGCGGCCTGGACTGGGCGGCGGTCCAGGCCCGCTACCGGCCGCTGGTGGAGCGCGTCGGCAGCTACAACGACCTGGTCGACCTGCTCTGGGAGCTCCAGGGCGAGACCGGCACCTCGCACTCCTACGTCCAGCCGGTCGGCGGCGGCGCCTCCGGCAGCCGTCAGCTGGGGCTGCTCGGCGCGGACCTGGTCCGCGAGGGCGGCAGCTGGCGGATCGCCCGGGTGCTGCCCGGCGAGTCCTCCGACCCGCGGGCCCGCTCGCCGCTGGCCGCGCCCGGGGCCAACCTCCGCCCGGGCGACGCCGTCACCGCCGTCGACGGCCGCCCGGTCGACCCGGTCGCCGGACCGGCCCCGCTGCTGGTCGGCGCGGCCGGACGGCCGGTGGAGCTGACCGTCGCCCCGGCCGACGGCGGGCCGGAACGCGCGGTGGTGGTCGTGCCGCTCGCCGACGAGGAGCCGCTGCGCTACCACGACTGGGTGGCCGGCCGCCGCGCCTACGTCCGCGAGCGCTCCGGCGGGGCGCTGGGCTACCTGCACGTCCCGGACATGCAGGGGAACGGCTGGGCGCAGCTCCACCGCGACCTGCGGCAGGAGATGGCCAGGGACGGCCTGATCGTGGACACCCGGGAGAACCGCGGCGGCCACACCTCGCAGCTGATCATCGAGAAGCTCAGCCGCCGCATCGTCGGCTGGGACCGGGTGCGGGACTTCCCGACCGCCTACTCGTACCCCGCCTACGCCCCGCGCGGCCCGCTGGTCGCGGTCGCCGACGAGTTCTCCGGCTCGGACGGCGACATCGTCAACGCCGCCTTCCAGGCGCTCCGGCTGGGCCCGGTGGTCGGCGTCCGCACCTGGGGCGGGGTGATCGGCATCGACGGCCGGTACTCCCTGGTGGACGGCACCGGCGTGACCCAGCCGCGCTTCGCGTTCTGGATGGAGGGCTACGGCTGGGGCCTGGAGAACCACGGCGTGGACCCGGACGTCGAGGTGGTCTGCGCGCCGCAGGACTGGGCGGCCGGCCGCGATCCGCAGCTGGACGAGGCGATCCGGATCGCCCTCGCGGAGCTGGCCGAGCACCCGGCGGCCGCGCCCCCGGCCGTCCCGGGGC
Source organism: Streptacidiphilus sp. PB12-B1b (assembly GCF_014084125.1). Taxonomy (NCBI): domain Bacteria; kingdom Bacillati; phylum Actinomycetota; class Actinomycetes; order Kitasatosporales; family Streptomycetaceae; genus Streptacidiphilus; species Streptacidiphilus sp. PB12-B1b. The sequence goes on from NZ_CP048405.1 coordinate 1,630,529, forward strand.
TGTGACCTGTGCCACGGGGTCGGGGCGGACGCATATCCCGACCCCGTGGCACCGGCGGATCACCACCCCGTAGGGTCACCGTATGGCTGATGACTCCCCGTTGATCCGCAGTCTGCGGGCCGCTGTCGAGGCGGCTCCGGCGGACGTACCCCTGCGGCTGCACCTGGCCGCACTGCTGCTGGACGCAGGCGCGGCGCAGGAGGCGGTGGCGCAGACCGCGGTCGCCCTGCAGCACGAGCCCGCGAGCGGCGAGGCGCGGGAGCTGATGCTGCGGGCCATGGGCGTCCCCGCCGCGCCCCCGGTCCCGCCCGCCGCCGACCCGGCCGCCTGGACGCCGCCGACCGGGTACCAGCCCGCACAGCCTGAGCCCGCGCCGTACGAGCCCGCGCCGTACGAGCCCGCACAGCCCGCGCCCGGACCGGCCGAACCCGCCGCCGGGCCCGGCCCCGCCGCCGAGACCGCCGACCCTGCCGGGACCGCCGACGCCGCCGACGCCGCCTTCGACTGGCGCACCGCCGAACAGCAGCTCAGCGACGTCGTCCAGCCGCGCTTCGTCCAGCCCGCCGCCGCGGACGGCGCCGACGACGACCCGGGCGACGAGCCCGCCTGGGACATCGAGACCAGCCACATCGGCCTCGCCGACGTCGGCGGCATGACCGAGGTCAAGAAGCGCCTGGAGGCCGCCTTCCTGGCGCCCATGCGCAATCCGGAGCTGCGCCGGCTGTACGCCAAGTCGCTCCGCGGCGGCCTGCTGCTGTACGGGCCGCCCGGCTGCGGCAAGACCTTCATCGCCCGCGCGGTCGCCGGGGAGCTGGGCGCCAAGTTCATCACCGTCAGCCTCAGCGACGTCCTCGACATATACATCGGCCAGTCCGAGCGCAATCTGCACGACGTCTTCGCCGCGGCCCGGATGAACGCCCCCTGCGTGGTGTTCCTGGACGAGATCGACGCCCTCGGCGGCAAGCGCAGCAGCCTGCGCCACAACGCCATGCGCGGCACGGTCAACCAGCTGCTCACCGAGCTGGACGGGGCCCAGGCCGACAACGACGGGGTGTTCGTGCTCGCCGCCACCAACCACCCCTGGGACGTGGACGACGCCCTGCGCCGCCCCGGCCGCCTGGACCGGACGCTGCTGGTGCTGCCGCCGGACCAGCCCGCCCGCGAGGCCGTGCTCCGCTACCACCTGAGGGACCGTCCGATCGAGGGCGTGGACCTGGCCAAGCTGGCCAAGAAGACCGAGGGCTACTCCGGCGCCGACCTGGCCCACCTGTGCGAGACCGCCGCCGAGGCCGCCCTGCTGGACTCCGCCGCCAGCGGCCGGGTCCGCATGATCGGCATGCGCGACCTGCTGGACGCGGTCGAGCAGGTCCAGCCGTCCATCGAGTCCTGGTTCACCGCCGCCCGCAACGTCGCCATGTTCGCCAACGAGGGCGGCATGTACGACGACCTGGTGGCGTACCTCAAGAAGAGCCGCCGGCTGTGACCGGCGAGCCCCGGGCCGAGGGTGCTGGGCGGTTGCAGCGCGCCCGGGCGCTGATGGACCTCGGCCGCCCCGAGCAGGCCGAGCCGCTGCTGGCGGAGGCCATCGCCGAGGAGCCCGGCAACGCCGACGCCTGGTGCGCCATGGCCCGCTGCCGCTTCGCCCGGCGCGACTTCCCCGGCTCGCTGGAGGCCACCGGCCGGGCGCTGGAGGTCCGGCCGGGCATGGCCGTCGCCTGGCGCTTCCGCACGCTGGCGCTGATCGAGCTGGAGCGCTGGGAGGACGCCTGGGCCGCGGCCGGCGAGGCGGTCCGGCTGGAGCCGCTCCAGTGGTACGGCCACATGCTGGTGGCCAAGGTGCTGCTGGCCAACTCCAGCGGCTACTTCCACGCGCCGGTGGCCATGCAGGCCGCGGCCCGGGCCCGGGAGCTGGCCCCGCACGAGCCGGAGACCCACTTCATCGTCGGCCTGGTGTGCGAGCGCTCCGAGCGGCTGGCCGAGGCCGAGCAGTGCTACCGGGAGGCGCTGCGGCTCTCGCCCGAGCACACCGGGGCCCGCAACCAGCTCGCGGTGATCCAGATGCGGCGTGGCGACCACTACGCCGCCGTCCAGGGCTTCGCCGCCGTCGCCGCCTCCGACCAGGCGGTCTCCGGCGCGGGCGAGCACAACCTGCGGCTGGTCGCGGTGGGGCTGATCGCCCCGGCCCGGTGGATCTCGCTGGCCTGCTTCCTGGGCGTCAACGCCGTCGTCGGCCTGCAGCCCCGGTTCGACTGGCTCACCCGCGGCCTGTGCCTGGCGGCGGTGCTCGCCGCCTGGGCGGTCTGGACGCTGTGGGCCGCCCGGCAGGTCCCGCCCCGGCTGCGCCGCCCGCTGCTGCGCACGGCCGGGGCCAGCCACTCGGTCCGGCTCACCCTGTTCGGGGTGTCCGTGCTGACCCTGGTCGCGCTGGTGCTGCTCACCGTCCCGGCGCTGTCCGGGGCGGCGACCGTGCTGCTGTTCGCCGGGGTGGTGTTCCAGGTGCTGGCGCTGCGGGCGGCGCAGCGCAGCGTCCGACAGGAGAAGGCCGCCCTGCACGGGTGACCGCCCGGTGACCGCCCGGTGACCGCCCGGGCGACGCACCGGCGGTCCGGCCGCGCCCCGGCGCCGCCGGTACGATGCGACCACAGCACAGCTTCCCAGGCGACAGATGGAGATGACGACGTGTCGGGAGAGCCGCAGGCGGAGTGCCTGTTCTGCAGGATCGTGGCGGGGGAGATCCCGGCGACCGTCGTCCGCGAGACCGACGCGACCCTGGCCTTCCGCGACATCAGCCCGCAGGCGCCGACGCACGTCCTGGTCGTCCCCAAGGCGCACTACCCGGACGCCGCCTCGCTCGCCGAGGCCGATCCGGCGCTCGCGGGCGCGCTGCTGGCCGAGGTCGGGCGGGTCGCCGAGAGCGAGAAGGTCGCCGAGAGCGCGGGCGGCGCCGGCTACCGGCTGATCTTCAACACCGGCGCCGGGGCCGGGCAGACCGTGTTCCACGCCCACGTCCACGTCCTCGGCGGCGGGGACGGGCTGCGCGAGAGGCTGGTCTAGCGGCGTGTCGCAGCGCGAGCTGGTGGTGCTGGGGACGGCCAGCCAGGTGCCGACCCGGACCCGCAACCACAACGGCTACCTGCTGCTGTGGGACGGCGAGGGCCTGCTGTTCGACCCGGGCGAGGGCACCCAGCGGCAGCTGCTGTACGCCGGGGTGAGCGCCTCCGCCGTCCGCCGCGTCTGCGTCACGCACTTCCACGGCGACCACTGCCTGGGACTGCCCGGGGTGATCCAGCGGATCAACCTGGACCGGCCGCCGCACCCCTTCAGCGTCCACTACCCGGCCTCCGGGCAGCACTTCTTCGAGCGGCTGCGGCACGCCAGCGTCTTCCACGAGACCGTGGAGCTGCGGCCCGAGCCGATCACCGGGCCCGGCGAACTGGCGGCGCCGGGCGCGCCGTACTCGCTGCGGGCGGCCCGGCTGTCGCACCCGGTGGAGTCCTTCGGTTACCGGCTCACCGAGCCGGACGGCCGCCGGCTGCTGCCCGAGCGGCTGGCCGCGCGCGGCATCCGCGGGCCGCTCGTCGGCGAGCTGCAGCGGCACGGCACGGTCACCGCCCCGGACGGCTCCACGGTGGCGCTGGCCGAGGTCAGCGAGGAGCGGCCCGGGCAGAGCGCCGCGTTCGTCATGGACACCCGGCTCTGCGACGGCGTCGCCGAGCTGGCCGCCGGGGTGGACCTGCTGGTCATCGAGGCGACCTTCCTGGAGGCGGACGCCGAGCTGGCGCAGGCGCACGGCCACCTGACCGCCGGCCAGGCGGCCCGGGTCGCCGCCGAGGCGGGCGTGCGGACGCTGGTGCTGGCCCACTTCTCGCAGCGCTACCCCGACCTGGAGGGCCACCGGGCCGAGGCCCGGCGCCACTTCGACGGTGACCTGGTGTTGGCCGAGGACCTGCTGCGGGTCCCGGTGCCCCGCCGCCGGTGACGCCCCCGCCGCCGACCGCTCCCGCGTCGGCAGACCCCCGCCGACCGGCCCGGTACGCCCCGGTGAACGCCTGCGAAAACCGCTGGCGCGGCCCCCGGGCAGGGCGGACCATCGTTGCCACTGGCCTTCGCGTCCGTCGTACCCTTGACACACCGAGCCGAGAGCCCGGCGGACCCTACCGAGATGGGATGAGGCAGGCCCCAGCGGCCGACCTATGACTGCCACCGATCACGACCCGCGCACCGCCGACCGCGCCGCCCCCGACGACCGCGGGGCCCCCGTCCAGGCGAAGATCGTCATCCCGGCGAACCACCCGATGGTGACCGTCCTCGGCACCGGCGACTCCCTCCTGAAGGTGATCGAGCGGGCCTTCCCCGCCATCGACCTGCACGCCCGGGGGAACGAGATCACCGCGACCGGCGACCGGTCCGGCATCCGCCTGGTGCAGCGCCTGTTCGACGAGATGATGCTGGTGCTGCGCACCGGCCAGCCGCTGACGGAGGACGCCGTGGAACGCTCCATCGCCATGCTCCGCAAGGCGGAGGAGGACCCGACCAGCCCGGAGGGCTCGACCAGCCCCTCCTCGGTGTTCACCGCCAACATCCTGTCCAACCGCGGCCGCTCGATCCGCCCGAAGACGCTCAACCAGCAGAACTACGTGGACGCCATCGACCGGCACACCATCGTCTTCGGCATCGGCCCGGCCGGCACCGGCAAGACCTACCTGGCCATGGCCAAGGCCGTGCAGGCGCTCCAGGCCAAGCAGGTCACCCGGATCATCCTGACCCGCCCCGCGGTCGAGGCCGGCGAGCGCCTGGGCTTCCTGCCCGGCACCCTGTACGAGAAGATCGACCCGTACCTGCGCCCGCTCTACGACGCGCTGCACGACATGATCGACCCGGACTCGATCCCCCGGCTGATGGCCGCCGGCACCATCGAGGTCGCCCCCCTGGCCTACATGCGCGGCCGGACGTTGAACGATGCGTTCATCATCCTGGACGAGGCGCAGAACACCAGCGCCGAGCAGATGAAGATGTTCCTGACCCGGCTCGGTTTCAACTCCAAGATCGTGGTCACCGGCGACGTCACGCAGATCGACCTGCCGGGCGGTACCACCAGCGGGCTGAAGATCGTCCAGGAGATCCTGGACGACGTGGAGGACATCCACTTCAGCCGTCTGAGCAGCCAGGACGTCGTCCGGCACAAGCTGGTCGGGCGGATCGTCGACGCCTACGGCCAGTACGACGCCCGCAGCCAGGGCCAGCCGCAGGGCCAGTCGCAGGGCCAGGCCGCCCGCGACGGCCGGGCGCGCCCGGCCCGGCAGCCCGGCCACCAGTCCGCCCAGCCCCGACCATCCCGACACACCGAAAGCTGAGACCCCACAACCCCATGTCGATCGACATCAACAACGAGTCCGGCACGGAGGTGGACGAGAAGGCCATCCTCGACGTCGCCCGCTTCGCCCTGGACCGTATGCGCATCCACCCGCTCTCCGAGCTGTCCGTGATCGTCGTCGACGCGGAGGCGATGGAGGCGCTGCACGTCCAGTGGATGGACCTGCCCGGCCCCACCGACGTGATGTCCTTCCCCATGGACGAGCTGCGCCCCGGCAAGGAGGACGAGGAACTGCCGCAGGGCCTGCTCGGCGACATCGTGCTGTGCCCCGAGGTCGCCGCCCGGCAGGGCGCCGCCAACGGCCACTCCATGGACGCGGAGCTGCAACTGCTCACCGTCCACGGCGTGCTGCACGTCCTCGGCTACGACCACGAGGACCCGGACGAGGAGCAGGCCATGTTCGGCCTGCAGAAGCGCATCCTGGACGACTGGCGCGAGGAACGCGGCGAGACCGGTCCGTCTCCCGCCCCCACCACCCGGTGAACGGGACCGGGACGATCGGCGGGACGGGTCGAACGCGATGAGTGGCAGTAGTACCGGCTTCCTCGTGGTCGCCGTCATCCTCGTGGTCTTCGCGTGGCTGGCGGCCTGTGCGGAGGCGGGCATCGCCCGGGTGTCCCGCTTCCGCGCCGAGGAGGCCGTCCGCAACGGCCGCCGGGGGGCCGAGCGGCTGCTCACCCTGGCCCGCGACCCCATCCGCTACCTGAACCTGGCGACGCTGATCCGGGTCACCTGCGAGATGGCCGCGGCCGTCCTGGTGACCGTGGTCTGCGTCCGCTCGCTGCACCAGACCTGGCAGGCCGTGCTGGTCGCCATCGGCGCCATGGTGCTGGTGTCGTACGTCGCGGTGGGCGTCTCCCCGCGCACCATCGGCCGCCAGCACCCGATGAACGTGGCCACTGCCTCGTCCGTGGTGCTGCTGCCGCTGAACCGCATCCTCGGGCCCATCCCGCGGCTGCTGATCCTGGTCGGCAACGCGCTCACCCCCGGCAAGGGCTTCCGCGAGGGCCCGTTCGCCTCGGAGGCGGAGCTGCGCGCGCTGGTGGACCTCGCCGAACAGGACTCGCTGATCGAGGACGAGGAGCGCCGGATGGTGCACTCCGTCTTCGAGCTCGGCGACACCATCGTCCGCGAGGTGATGGTGCCGCGCACCGACCTGGTCATGGTCGAGCGCGGCAAGACCGTCCGCCAGGCGCTGACGCTGGCGCTGCGCAGCGGCTTCTCCCGGATGCCGGTCGTCGGCGAGAACGAGGACGACGTCGTCGGCATCGTCTACCTCAAGGACCTGGTGCGGGTCACGCACGTCAACCGCGAGGCCGAGGCCGAGCCGGTCGGCGCGGTGATGCGGCAGGCCACGTACGTCCCGGACAGCAAGCCCGTGGCCGACCTGCTGCGGGAGATGCAGCGCGACCGCATCCACGTCGCCGTGGTCATCGACGAGTACGGCGGCACGGCCGGGCTGGTCACCATCGAGGACATTCTGGAGGAGATCGTCGGCGAGATCACCGACGAGTACGACCGGGAGGCCCCGCCGGTGGAGATCCTGGCCGACGGCGCCTTCCGGATCACCGCCCGGCTCCCGGTGGAGGAGCTGGGCGAGCTGTTCGGCATCGAGCTGGACGACGAGGACGTCGACACCGTCGGCGGCCTGCTGGCCAAGGCCCTGGGCCGGGTGCCGATCCCCGGCTCCGGCGCGGAGGTGCCGGTGCCCGAGGAGGAGGACGTGCCGATCACCGCGATCCGGCTCACCGCCGAGAGCACCGCCGGACGCCGCAACCGCATCGGCACGCTGCTCGCCGAGCCCGTCCCCCGGGGACAGCGCGGGCGCGGCGGCCGCCGCGAGGGGCCGGCCGAGGACGACCGCGCCGCCGACCGCCACGGCGAGCGCGTCGCCGAGCACGCGGCCGAGCACCCGAGGACGCCTGAGCGCGGCCCGCCTCCCCGCCGCCGTTCGATGCCGCCTGTCGGCCCGTGTCCCGCTGCTGCGCGGGGCGCGGGCCGGCGGCGCATCCGTGCGGCGCGGCGCCGCCTGCGGACGAATCCGTGCAGCTCCGTGCCGCAGGCCCGGGCCGGGGTGAGGATGTGTGCGCAAAGCCCCCGCTGAGGAGACGCCACATGACCGACGTGACCGATGTGACCGACGGGCCGGACGGCCCCGACACCGCTGCCCTGCGTGAGTCCGCCGCGCTGATCGGGCCCGAGCTGGTGGCGCTGCGCCGCTCGGTGCACCGGGAGCCGGAGATCGGGCTGGAGCTGCCGTTGACCCAGGCGAAGGTCCTGGCGGCCTTGGAGGGGCTGCCGCTGGAGATCACCTCGGGGCAGCAGCTCAGCTCGGTGACGGCGGTGCTGCGCGGCGCGCTGCCCGGCCCGGTGGTGCTGCTGCGGGCCGACATGGACGCGCTGCCGGTGCAGGAGGCCGGCGGCCTGCCGTACGCCTCGCGCTTCCCCGGGGTGATGCACGCCTGCGGGCATGACCTGCACGTGGCCGGTCTGGTCGGGGCGGCCCGGCTGCTGGCCGAGCGCCGGGAGTCGCTGCCCGGCAGCGTCGTGTTCATGTTCCAGCCCGGGGAGGAGGGCGACGGCGGAGCGCAGCGGATGGTCGACGAGGGCGTCCTGGACGCCGCCGGCGCCGCCCCCGTCGCCGCCTACGCCCTGCACGTCGCCGCCGCCCAGCTGCCCGGCGGCTGGGTCGCCACCCGGCCGGGCCCGGTCATGGCCGCCGCCGACACCCTGCACGTCACCATGGGCGGGCACGGCGGCCACGGCTCCAGCCCGCACCTGGCGCTGGACCCGGTCCCGGCCGCCTGCGAGGCCGTGCTGGCGCTGCAGACCATGGTCACCCGCCGCTTCGACGCCTTCGACCCGGTGGTGGTCACCGTGGGCCGCTTCGCCGCCGGGACGGTCGAGAACGTCATCCCCGACGACGCCGAGTTCTCCGCGACCATCCGCTCGTTCTCGCCCGAGGCCAGGAGCCGGGTGCTGGAGGAGGTGCTGCGGGTGGTGCGCGGCGTCGGCGCGGCGCACGGGCTGGCCGTGGACGCCGCCGTCCGCGAGGGCTACCCGGTCACCGTCAACGACCACCGGGAGGCCGCCTTCGCCGCCGGTACCGCCGTCGCGCTGCTCGGCGCGGACCGCTACGTCGAGATGCCGCACGCCGTCGCCGGGGCCGAGGACTTCGCCGTGATCGGCGCGCTGGTCCCCTCCGCCTACCTGATGCTGGGCGCCTGCCCGGCCGACCGCGACCCCTTCACCTCCCCGTACAACCACTCGCCGGAGGCCGCCTACGACGACGCCGTCCTCCCCGACGCCGCCGCCCTCCTCGCCGCCCTGGCCCTGGGCCGCCTGCACCGCGCCGACTGACCCGGGCGGCGGCCCTAGGCGGCCCTAGGCGGTCCTAGGCGGTCCAGGGGGCCCAGGGGTCCAGGGGGACGTAGCCGTGGGCGCGGCCCTCGGAGTCGAGCAGGCGGCCCACCAGTTTCACCGTGCGCAGGGTCAACTGCCGCTCGCGCACCCGGGTCTGCGGAAAGCGGCGGCTCAGCTCCAGCTCCAGCCGCCGCAGCTCCGGCAGGTGACGCACCATCAGGTAGCTGCTGAGGTTGGCCGCGCCCACCGTCACCGCGCACATCCGGGTCTGCGGCAGCCCGGCGAACCACCGCGCCGCCGCCTCCAGCCGGTCGGCCGGCAGCTCCAGCCACAGCATGGTGCTCACCGGGTGCCCGGTCAGCTGCGGCGAGGCGTCGCAGCGCAGCACCAGCCGCCCGGACTCCCGCAGCTCCGCCAGCCGCCGCCGGACCGTGCTCGGCGGCAGGCCGGTCCGCTCCGACAGCTCCGCGTACGGCATCCGCCCGTCCTCGCCCAGCGCCACCATCAGCGCCCGGTCGACCACGCCCTGGTGCCCCGGGGCGCGCCCCGGCAGCACCGCCGGAGCCGGTCCGGCGATGGCCTCGCGCTGCTCCGCGTCCAGCGCGCCGTCCCGCCAGCGGCTGCCCTCCCGTACCGTCCGCTCCACCAGCGAGGTACGCGTCCGCAGCACCCCCGGCACGGTGCCGATCCGGTCCAGCACATAGCGGGTCAGCAGGGACGGCTCGGTCGCGCCCACCGTCAGCAGCAGGTCCGCGCCGCCGGTGACCACCTCGATGGACGCCGTCTGCGGATCGCGGGCCAGCCGCCCGGCGACCGCCGCCACCTCGCCCGCCAGGCACTCCACCTCGACCAGCGCGGTCACCCCGTACCCCAGCCGGTCCGTCGACGGATAGCAGGTCACCCAGGCGTCCCCGGCCGCCGTCAGCCGGGCCCAGCGGCGCGACAGCGTCGCCGGATCCACCCCAGCGGCCCGGCCAGCCGCGACCAGGACGCCCGCGGCTCCACCCGCAGCGCGTCCACCAGCGCCAGGTCCAACTCGTCGATCATGGCCGATCCGTGCCTGTGGACGGTTGCCGTCCCCTGCGGTGCGCGTTCATGGCCGCCCAGGTTAGCCATTCTCCCGGCCGCCGCGACGCCCCGCTCCCCGGCCGCGAAGGGCGGTGGGCAGCGGAGGCGTCGGCGGAGGCGGTGGTGACCGGACGGTCCGGAGCTGGTACAGCTAGCAGTCGTCCCGCCGTCCCCGCAACGAAGCCGGAGAACGCCGTTGACCTCGCTACCTGACCTGCGTGAGTCCGCCGCCCTGATCGGGCCCGAGCTGGTGGCGCTGCGCCGCTCGGTGCACCGGGAGCCGGAGATCGGGCTGGAGCTGCCGTTGACCCAGGCGAAGGTCCTGGCGGCGCTGGAGGGGCTGCCGCTGGAGATCACCCTGGGAGAGAAGCTCAGCTCGGTGACGGCGGTGCTGCGCGGCGCGCTGCCCGGCCCGGTCGTGCTGCTGCGGGGCGACATGGACGCGCTGCCGGTGCAGGAGGCCACCGGGCTGCCGTACGCCTCGCGCTTCCCCGGGGTGATGCACGCCTGCGGGCATGACCTGCATGTGGCCGGTCTGGTCGGGGCGGCCCGGCTGCTGGCCGAGCGGCGGGAATCGCTGCCCGGCAGCGTCGTGTTCATGTTCCAGCCCGGCGAGGAGGGCTACGCCGGGGCCAGGACCATGCTGGACGAGGGCCTGCTGCGGGCGGCGGGGGAGGAGCCGGTCGCCGCCTACGCCCTGCACGTCGCCGCCGCGACCTACGCCCACGGCGCGGTGGTCGGCCGTCCGGGGGCGATCATGGCCGCCGCCGACACCCTCAGCGTCACCCTGCGCGGGCGCGGCGGCCACGGCTCGGCCCCGCACGCCTCGCTGGACCCGGTCCCGGCGGCCTGCGAGGCCGTGCTGGCACTGCAGACCATGGTCACCCGCCGCTTCGACGCCTTCGACCCGGTGGTGGTCACCGTCGGCACCTTCCACACCGGCACGATCAACAACGTCATCCCGGACGACGCCTTCTTCGAGGCCACCGTCCGCTCCTTCTCGCCGCAGGCGCGCGAGCGGGTGCGGCAGGAGTCGCTGCGGGTGGTGCGCGGCATCGCCGCCGCCCACGGCCTGGAGGCGGACGCGGTGTACACCGAGCTCTACCCGGTGACCGTCAACGACGCCGCCGAGGCCGGTCTCGCCGCCCGGGTCGCCGGTGAACTGCTGGGCCCGGAGCGGCTGGTGACCAAGGAGCAGCCGGAGGCGGGGGCGGAGGACTTCTCCTTCGTCGCGGAGCGCGTGCCCTCCGCCTACTTCTTCCTCGGCGCCTGCCCGCCCGGTCTGGACCCGGCCACCGCGCCGGACAACCACTCGCCGCAGGCCGCCTTCGACGACGCGGTCCTGCCGGACGGCGCAGCCCTGCTCGCCGGGCTGGCCCTGCGCCGCCTGGAACTGGCCGCCGACCGCAGCTGACCGCGCCGCGCAGCCGACCTCACCGGCGCAGCTGACCTCGCCGGTCGGCTGACCGCCCGCCCCGGCTGGCCGTATCCTCGGACGTATGAGCGAGCTGGCGGCGGGCGTGACCCCCGAGACTGTGCCCCACCCCGAAGACCGGAAGATCATCACGCTGGCGCGGTCCGCCCGGGCCCGCAACGGCGTCGCCGAGGGCGCGGCCGTGCGCGACGAGACCGGGCGGACCTACGTCGCCGGGACGGTCGCGCTGGAGTCGCTGCGGCTCAGCGCCCTGCGTACGGCCGTGGCCATGGCCGTGGCCAGCGGCGCCCGGGGCCTGGAGGCGGCGGCCGTGGTCGGCGAGGCCGCCGAGGTCGCGGCCGAGGACCTCGCGGCCGTCCGCGACCTCGGCGGCGCGGGCACCCCGGTGCTGCTGGCCGGACCGGACGGGGTGCTGCGGAGCACCGTCGAGGCCGGCTGAGACGTTCACAGGGCCGGGGGAGGGGAGGCGCCGTGGGGGGCGTGGGTTTCGTCGCGGGTGTCCTGTTCGTGCTCATGGGCATGGGCCGCTGGCAGGAGGACCGCAACCCCGGCTGGCTGGCGGCCTCCGTCATCGTCGCCCTCTTCACCCTGATCAGCGGCCTCGCCTCGCTCTTCAGACGCGGCAAGTAGCCGGGCGCCGGGGGCGGCCGCAGGGCCGCTGTCGCCGCGCCGCTCCGCCGATGGGGGAGAATGGTCCCCATGAGCTCTCGCCCCACCCAGCAGTCCGCCGAGTCCGCCGCTGTCGGCGCCGCCGCCACCCCGCAGGGGGCCCAGCCGCACCGGTCGGGCTTCGCCTGCTTCGTCGGGCGGCCCAACGCGGGCAAGTCCACCCTGACCAACGCCCTGGTCGGCACCAAGGTGGCGATCACCTCCGACCGCCCGCAGACCACCCGGCACACCGTCCGCGGCATCGTGCACCGCCCCGACGCGCAGCTGATCCTGGTGGACACCCCCGGGCTGCACAAGCCGCGCACCCTGCTCGGCGAGCGGCTGAACGACGTGGTCCGCAGCACCTGGGCGGAGGTGGACGTGATCGGCTTCTGCCTCCCCGCGGACCAGAAGCTCGGCCCGGGCGACAAGTTCATCGCCAAGGAGCTCGCCGGGATCAAGCGCACCCCCAAGGTCGCCATCGTCACCAAGACCGACCTGGTGGACTCCAAGCAGCTCGCCGAGCAGCTGATCGCCGTCTCCCAACTGGGCGCGGAGCTCGGGTTCGAGTGGACCGAGATCGTCCCGGTGTCGGCCGTCGCCGACCAGCAGGTGGAGCTGCTGGCGGACCTGCTGGTGCCGCTGCTGCCGCAGGGCCCGCAGCTCTACCCGGAGGGCGACCTGACCGACGAGCCCGAGCAGATCATGGTGGCGGAGCTGATCCGCGAGGCCGCGCTGGAGGGCGTCCGCGACGAACTGCCGCACTCGCTGGCCGTGGTGGTCGAGGAGATGCTGCCGCGCGAGGGCCGCCCGGAGGGCAAGCCGCTGCTGGACATCCACGCCAACGTCTACATCGAGCGGCAGAGCCAGAAGGCCATCGTGATCGGCTCCAAGGGCTCGCGGCTGAAGCACGTGGGCACGGTCGCCCGCAAGCAGATCGAGGCGCTGCTGGGCACCCCGGTCTACCTCGACCTGCACGTCAAGGTCGCCAAGGACTGGCAGCGCGACCCCAAGCAGCTGCGCAAGCTCGGCTTCTGACGCTCCGTCAACTTCTGATCCGTTCTCCGTCGCCTTTTCAGCCGGATTCGCGGACGACGATCTGCGAGGCCCCGAGCGCGTGGGTCTCGGCCGGGGTGTCCGGGTTGCGGATCAACCGGTCGATCAGGGCGGCCAGTTCGGCGCCGTCCGGCAGCTCCAGCCGGACGGTGGTCAGCCGGGGCCGGGCCAGCCGGGCGGGCAGCACGTCGTCCGCGCCGACCAGGGCGACGTCCTCGGGCACCCGCAGCCCGGCCTCCTGGAAGGCGCTGAGCAGCAGCAGCGCGTACTCGTCGTTGTAGCCGAACAGTCCGGTGAGGCCCGACTCCCGCCAGCGCGAGGCGAGTCGGGCGGCCGACTCCTCGGTGTAGTCCAGCTCCAGCGGCTCCACCCGGCCGCCCTGCCCGGCGTAGGCGGCGAGCACGCCCTCCAGCCGGGGCCGGCTGAAGAAGTCCAGGCTGCGGTCGGCGGGGACGATCGCGCCGATCGCGCGGTGGCCCCGGGCGAGCAGGTGTTCGCCCGCGACCGCGCCGACCCGGTGCTGATCCAGCGTCAGCGCGTGCGCCCCGGGCACGGGTTGGTCGCCGATGGCGAGCACGGCCCGGGTGCCCGAGCGGCGCAGCAGCTCCACCCCGCGGGCGGTGAGCCCGGAGCCGACGGTGCTCAGCACCGCGGTGGGGCGCAGCTCGGCCCAGCGGCCCGCGTGGTCGCCGCCGTCGGAGTCGCCGTAGATCACCGTGGTGTAGCCGAGGGCGCGCAGCCCGCTCCGCAGCTCGCCGAGGTAGGTGCTGAACAGCGGCCCGAAGACCACCTCGGGGATGGTGAGCAGGACGATGCCGGTGTGCCCGGCCCGCAGCGAGCGGGCCGCTGCGTGCGGGATGTAGCCCAGCTCCTCGGCCGCGGCGCGGACGCGCTGCCGGGTCTGCTCGCTGATCCGCCCGCCGGCGCTGTCGTTCAGCACGTAGGAGACCGTGGCGCGGGAGACCCCGGCGCGTCGGGCCACGTCGGCGCTGGTGGGCGGCGTGCGCGGGGCTGTCGGTTGCTGTGTCATTCCACCGCGCATCCTTCCAGACCCGGGGCGGGCGCGGGCGCACGCGAGGCGGAGGGTGACACGAGTCATGTGGTTACACGAGTCACCGTCATCCGTGCCACCATGAAGCCGGTACCCGACGAAAGGCAGAGCAGATGAAGCTCCACACCCGCGAGTGGGGGAGCGGCGGCCGGATCGCCGTCCTGATCCACGGCATCATGTCGGACTCCCGCACCTGGCGGCGGTTGGGTCCGGCCCTGGCCGCCCTCGGCTACCGGGTGGTCGCGGTGGACCTGCGCGGCCACGGCGGCTCCGGGCGCGGCGCGTACACGCCGGAGCTGTTCGCCGCCGATGTCGTCGAGACCGTGCCGCAGGGCGTCGAACTGGCCGTCGGCCACTCGCTGGGCGGTCTCGCCCTCTCCCTCGCCGTCGACCGGCTGGGCCCGCAGCGGGCCGTCTACGTCGACCCGGCCTGGCGCTTCGCCCGGTCCGAGGCGGGCTTCGACCCGGAGCTGTTCGTCCAGTATGCGGACCGCGCCACCTACGCCTCGGTCGCCGGGATGAACCCGCGCTGGGAGGAGGTCGACGTCCGGACCGAGCTGGAGACCTTCGCGGCGTGGGACCGCGCCTCCGCCGCCGCGCTGTCCGCGCTGGTCGGCCGGGTCGCGCTGCCGGAGAAGCCGGCGGTGCCCTCGCTGGTCCAGGTGGCCGATCCGAGCTTCCTGATCACCGATCAGGACGCCGCACTGCTGCGCGAACGCGGATTCGAGGTGCGTACCGTCCCCGGCGCCGGGCACACCATCCACCGGGACGACTTCGACGGCTTCATGACCGCACTGGAAGGCTGGATCTGACCATGGGCAGCACCGACCGGAACCGCAGCACCGACGACATCCAGCGCGAACGAGCCGTCGAGGACGCCCTCGCCAAACTCGACCTGGCCGCCAAGGCCGCCCTGCTCGCCGGGGCCGACATGTGGTCGCTGCCCGCCAATCCGGACATCGGCCTGGGCCGGCTGGTGATGTCCGACGGCCCGGCCGGGGTGCGCGGCGAGAGCTGGAGCCCGGACGACCCCTCCATCGCCGTCCCCTCCCCGACCGCGCTCGCCGCCACCTGGGACCTCGACCTGGCCCGCCGCACCGGCGCCCTGCTGGCCCAGGAGGCCCGCCGCAAGGGCGCGCACGTCGTCCTCGCGCCCACCGTCAACCTGCACCGCAGCCCCCGCGGCGGACGCCACTTCGAGGCGTACTCGGAGGACCCGCTGCTGACCGGCGAGGTCGGCGCCGCCCTGGTTCGGGGCGTGCAGGAAGGCGGGGTGGCGACCACCCCCAAGCACTGGGTCGCCAACGACTCCGAGACCGAGCGCTACACCGTCGACGTCCGGGTCGACGAGCGGACCCTGCGCGAGCTGTACCTGGCGCCGTTCGAGGCCATCGTCCGCAAGGCCCGCCCGTGGGGCCTGATGGCCGCCTACAACCAGGTCAACGGCGTCGGCATGTGCGAGAACGACCGGCTCAACAACGGCGTCCTGCGCGAGGAGTGGGGCTTCGACGGGGTGCTGGTCTCGGACTGGACCGGGGCCCGCGACACCGTCCGGGACGCCCTCGGCGGCCTCGACATCGCCATGCCCGGCCCGGCCACCGTGTACGGCGAACACCTGGTCGCCGCCGTCCGCGACGGCCGGGTGCCGGAACAGGCGGTGGACGCCCTGGCCCGCCGGGTGCTGCTGCTGGCCGCCCGGGTCGGCCTGCTGGAGGGCGCGCCCGCCGCTGTCACCGCCGCCCCGGAGCCGCTCGACGGCGAGGCCCTGGCCCGGGAGGTGGCCGCCCGCTCGTTCACCCTGCTCCGCAACGACGGCGTGCTGCCGCTGGACCCGGGCCCCGGCTCGGTCGCGCTGATCGGCGCCTCCGCCAACCAGGCCAGGATCGGCGGCGGCGGCTCCGCGCAGGTCTTCCCGACCCGGGTGGTCGGCCTGCTGGAGGGGCTGCGCTCGGCGCTGCCGGCCAGCACCGCGCTCGGCTACGCCGTCGGCGCCGACCCGGCCGTCCGCCTGGCGCCGATCGCCGAGCCGGCCACCGCCGAGCTGCTGGGCGCGGGCGACACCCTGCTCGGCACCGCCGAGCTGCCCGACGGCGGCGTCCGCTGGCTGGGGCAGCTGCCCGGCCGGATCGGCTTCGACGAGCTGTGCGCGGTCCGCGTCCGGACGGAGCTGCGGCCGCGCACCACCGGCCTGCACCGGCTGGCCGTGCGCGGCCAGGGCCGCTTCCGGCTGGAGGCCGGCGGCCGACCGCTGTTCGACGGCGAGGTGCGGTACGAGGGCACCGATCCGGCCGGGGCCTTCCTCAACCCGCCGGAGGCCGTCTTCGAGCTGGAGCTGCTCAGCACCGAGCCGGTCCGGCTGACCCTGCGGCACGACCTGCCGCCGGACTCCGGCTTCGCCGGTTTCGGCCTGGTCTCCTTCGCACTCGGCCACGCCGAACCGGCCGCCACCGCCGACCGGCTCCTGGACGAGGCGGTGGCGCTGGCGGCCGCCACCGACGTCGCGGTGGTCGTGGTGGGCACCACCGAGGAGGTGGAGAGCGAGGGCGTGGACCGCGCCGGGCTCGCCCTGCCCGGGCGACAGGACGAGCTGGTGCGCCGGGTGGCCGCGGTCAACCCGCGTACGGTCGTGGTCGTCAACGCGGGCGCGCCGGTGCTGATGCCCTGGCGCGAGGACGTCTCGGCGGTGCTGCTCACCTGGTTCCCCGGCCAGGAGGCGGGCGCGGCGCTGGGCGAGGTGCTGACCGGCGTGCGCGAGCCCGGCGGGCGGCTGCCCACCACCTGGCCCGCCGAGGAGGGCGACTGCCCGGTCTGGGAGGTGCAGCCGGTCGACGGCCGACTCGCCTACGACGAGGGCCTGTTCACCGGCTACCCGGCCTGGCAGCGGCGGGCCGGAGCGGCCCCCGCCTACTGGTTCGGCCACGGCCTCGGCTACACCGCCTGGGAGTACGAGGGGCTGGACGTCCGGCTGTGCGAGGCGGACGCCGCGGCGGGCCCGTACGCGGCCCGCGCCGAGGCGGTGGTGCGGGTGCGCAACACCGGCGCGCGCGCCGGGCGCGAGACGGTGCAGGTCTACCTGGCGCCGGACGGCTCGGACCGGTCCCGCCCGGACCGGCGGCTGGCCGGGTTCGCCGTGGTGGAGGCCGGCCCCGGCGAGACCGCCGAAGCCCGGGTGGAGCTGCCGCTGCGCGCCTTCCAGACCTGGGGCGAACAGGGCTGGGAGCTGCGCCCGGGCGGCTACACGGTGGAGGCGGCCCGCAGCGCCGCCGACCTCCGGCTGGCCGCCGCGCTCACGCTGCCCCCGCAGGACTGACCCGGCGGCCGGGCGCGGGCCCTGGATGCAGCGGATCGGCTCAGCGGCCCTGGGTCAGCACCAGGGCGATCAGATCCCGCTGGCCGTCGGTGAGTTGGGGCTCGGTGCAGTGGACGGTGCCGCGGCCGTCGACGGTGATGGCGTAGTGGAAGCCGCCGGGCACGCCGAAGGTGACGGTGCGGGTGCCGGAGCTCAGCACCTCCCGGGCCAGGGCGTGTATGTGCGGGGCGTCGGGACGCCCTTCGGTGTCGAGCGCCGCTCGGTGCTCGCCCCCGGCGGCCCCGCCGTCGCGGGTGACCTGGATACGCATAGTGTCCAGTGTGCTCCGTTGGGTGTCCGCAGCGAAAGTCATTAACCCCTGCGCCCGGCCCGGCGAGGCGTTAAATTTCTTCCGGCATTTCCGTCATTGTGCGCGAAAGTTGCAGACGTCACATGTCACCCTCGTCTCAACAGGCGGAACATCCGCGGGTTCGGCTGTGGCGGCCCGGCGGGCTGGGCTACTGTGAATGCATCATGCGCGCGGGGCTGCTTCTTCTTAGCTGCCGCGGCGAGGGCCTGTAGTTCACACAAGGCCGACTCCCTCGCCGCGGGGGACTCGTGCTGTGCGCATCTCGCGCCGCAGTCCGTCGGTCGTCGGTTCCGAGAGCCCACACCGATCAGGGAGCATGAGACCCATGTCCGACACGCAGCAGCAGTTCGTCGCGCGGCCCTATGTCGAGCGGCCCACGCCCGTCACCGCGGCCGGCGTCCGCCAGCAGCCCTCGAAGATGCCGTACCAGCGGTACGTACCCTTCGGCACGGTGGACCTGCCGGACCGCACCTGGCCCGGCAAGGTGATCACCGCGGCGCCGCGCTGGCTCTCCACGGACCTGCGGGACGGCAACCAGGCACTGATCGACCCGATGTCGCCGGCCCGCAAGCGGGCCATGTTCGACCTGCTGGTGCGGATGGGCTACAAGGAGATCGAGGTCGGCTTCCCCTCCTCCGGCGCCACCGACTTCGACTTCGTGCGCTCCATCATCGAAGAGGACGCCATCCCGGAGGACGTGACCATCTCCGTCCTGACGCAGGCCCGCGAGGAGCTGATCGAGCGGACGGTGGAGTCCCTGATCGGCGCCCCCCGCGCGACCGTGCACCTGTACAACGCCACCTCGCCGCTGTTCCGCCGGGTGGTCTTCAAGGGCTCCCGGGACGACGTCCGGCAGATCGCGGTGGACGGCACCCGGCTGGTGATGGAGTACGCGGAGAAGCTGCTGGGCGACGCCACGGTGTTCGGCTACCAGTACTCGCCGGAGATCTTCATCGACACCGAGCTGGACTTCGCGCTGGAGGTCTGCGAGGCGGTCATGGACGTCTGGCAGCCGGGCGAGGGCCGGGAGATCATCCTGAACCTGCCGACCACGGTCGAGCGCTCCACCCCCAACGTCTACGCCGACAAGATGGAGTGGATGTCGCGGAACCTGTCCCGGCGCGAGTTCATCGCCCTGTCCGCGCACCCGCACAACGACCGCGGCACCGGCGTGGCCTCCGCCGAGCTGGCGCTGATGGCGGGCGCGGACCGGGTCGAGGGCTGCCTGTTCGGCCAGGGCGAGCGCACCGGCAACCTGGACCTGGTCAACGTCGGCATGAACCTGTTCTCGCAGGGCGTCGACCCGATGATCGACTTCTCGGACATCGACGGCATCCGCCGCACCTACGAGTACTGCAACCAGATGGTCGTCCCCGAGCGCCACCCCTACGCCGGCGACCTGGTCTACACCTCCTTCTCCGGCTCGCACCAGGACGCCATCAAGAAGGGCTTCGACGCGCTGGAGGCCGACGCCGCGGCGGCCGGCCACCCGGTCGGCGAGCACACCTGGGGCGTGCCGTACCTGCCGATCGACCCCAAGGACGTCGGCCGTTCGTACGAGGCCGTGATCCGGGTCAACAGCCAGTCCGGCAAGGGCGGCATCGCCTACGTCCTGAAGAACGACCACAAGCTGGACCTGCCGCGCCGGATGCAGATCGAGTTCTCGAAGATCATCCAGACCCGGACCGACACCGACGGCGGCGAGGTCACCCCGGCGCAGATCTGGGCCGCCTTCGAGGCCGAGTACCTGCCCACCCCCGAGGACCCCTGGGGCCGCATCCAGCTGGGCGGCTACCGGCTGAGCACCACCGCCGAGGGCAAGGACGCCATCGAGGTCGAGGCCGTGGTCGACGGCGCGCCGATCGCCCTGTCCGGCGTCGGCGACGGCCCGATCGACGCCTTCTTCTCCGCGCTGTCCGGCATCGGCGTGGACGCCAGGCTGCTGGACTACGTCGAGCACACCATGAGCCAGGGCTCCGGCGCCCAGGCTGCCTCCTACTGGGAGTGCGCCGTCGACGGCCGGGTGCTGTGGGGCGTCGGCATCGACACCAGCATCGTCCGGGCCTCGATCAAGGCCGTCGTCAGCGCCGTCAACCGCGCGCAGCGCAACTGACACCCGCAGTTCCCCGCACCGGCCCCCGCTGTTCAGCGTGGGGCTGGTGTGTTCTCTGCCACAATTTTCCGTTCCACCGGCCGCTCTGGGTACTGACAGGGCGTCAAGGTCGTGACAGCATCATGGCAACCGGCAGCGGAGTCGGTGTGGCAGGCAGGGGAGTCGCGCCATGACGCAGCTCGTGGGTGTCAGCGCCCGATGGCGCACCGACGTGCTCGGAGAGTTCTTCTGCCCGGGCTGCGGCGGCGACCGCAACTACCGGCGCCAGCACGGCCGCCGCTGGCTGCGGCTGCTGGCGCTGCCGGTGCTGCCGCTGGGCGGCGCCGGATCCACCCTCCAGTGCACCGCCTGCTCCGCCCGGTACGGGCTGGACGCCCTGGAGCGCCCCACCTCGGGCAATCTGCTGGCGATGCTGCGGACCGCCCAGTACACCATCGCCCTGGCCGTCCTCGCCGCCGGCGGCACCGGCGTCCGGGCCGCCCGCGAGGCCGCCGTCGGGGTGATCCACCAGGCCGGCTACGCCGACCTGGACGAGCCCCAGGTGCTGGCCGCGCTGGCAGCGCTGCGCGAGGGCGACGAGGAGCTGTCCGGGCTGTACGGCTGCGGCAGCGGCCTGGCCGTCGAGCTGCACACCGCGCTGGAGCCGCTGGTCCCGCACCTGGCCGGGCCCGGCCTGGAGCACCTGCTGCTGCAGGGCGCCTGGATCGCCCTCGCCGACGGCCCCTACCGCCCGGCCGAGCGCGAGGCGCTGCGCGCCACCGGCAGCTGCCTCGGCCTCAGCGCCGAGCGGATCGAGGCGACGCTGGCCGCCGCCACCCGCCAGCCGCACTCCTGACCCGGGGCGGCCGGTTCCGCCGCCGCCGTGCGCGACAATGGCGGCATGGCCCTGTTCCGCGACGACGGTGTGGTGCTGCGCACCCAGAAGCTGGGTGAGGCGGACCGCATCATCACCCTGCTCACCCGCCAGCACGGCCGGGTGCGCGCGGTCGCCCGCGGCGTACGCCGCACCAAGTCCAAGTTCGGCGCCCGGCTGGAGCCGTTCTCCCACGTCGACGTGCAGTTCTTCTCCCGCGGCGAGGAGCTGGTCAGCCGCCATCTGGCGCTCTGTACCCAGGTGGAGACCATCTCCGCGTACGGCGGCCGGATAGCGTCCGACTACCCCGCCTACACCGCCGCCACGGCGATGCTGGAGACCGCCGAGCGCTTCACCGAGAACGAGGGCGAGCCCGCCGTCCAGCAGTACCTGCTGCTGGTCGGCGCGCTGCGGACGCTGGCCGGCGGCGAGCACGCCCCGCCGCTGGTGCTGGACGCCTTCCTGCTGCGCTCGCTCTCGGTGAACGGCTACGCGCCCAGCTTCGACGACTGCGCCACATGCGGGCTGCCCGGCCCGAACCGTTTCTTCTCGGTGCAGACCGGCGGGGTACTCTGCCACGACTGCCGGGTTCCCGGCAGTGTCGTACCCTCCCCTGAGACGATGGAACTGCTGGGGGCCCTGCTCTCCGGCGACTGGGAGACGGCGGACGCCGGCGAGCCGCGCCACTGCCGCGAGGGCAGCGGACTGGTCGCGGCCTACGTGCAGTGGCACCTGGAGCGGGGCCTGCGCTCGCTGAAGTACGTCGACCGCTGACGTCCGCGGCTGATCGCCGGCCGATCGCCCGCCGAGGACGCTGGACACTGGACCGAGTGGAGAACCGAAGGCTCATGGCAACTGCACGACGTGGACTGTTCGGGGGCGACAAGCAGCGCGCGTACCTGCCTCCGCCCCCCCACCCCAGCGGCGCCCGCCCGCCGAAGATCCCGGGCGAGCTGGTCCCCGAGCACGTCGCCATCGTCATGGACGGCAACGGCCGCTGGGCCAAGGAGCGCGGCCTGCCGCGCACGGAGGGCCACAAGGTCGGCGAGTCGGTCGTCCTGGACGTCCTCAAGGGCTGCCTCGAGCTGGGCGTGAAGAACCTCTCGCTGTACGCCTTCTCCACCGAGAACTGGAAGCGCTCGCCGGAGGAGGTGCGCTTCCTGATGAACTTCAACCGGGACGTGATCCACCGCCGCCGGGACGAGATGCACGAGATGGGCATCCGGGTCCGCTGGGCCGGGCGCATGCCCAAGCTGTGGAAGAGCGTCGTCCAGGAGCTGCAGGTCGCGGAGGAGCTGACCCGCGACAACGACGCCATGACGCTGTACATGTGCGTCAACTACGGCGGCCGGGCCGAGATCGCCGACGCCGCCGCGGCCCTGGCCGCCGACGTCGCGGCCGGGAGGCTCGACCCGAAGAAGGTCAACGAGAAGACCCTCGCCAAGTACATGTACCACCGCGACATGCCCGACGTGGACCTGTTCATCCGGCCCAGCGGCGAGCAGCGCACCTCCAACTTCCTGGTGTGGCAGTCGGCCTACGCGGAACTGGTCTTCCAGGACGTGCTCTGGCCCGACTTCGACCGCCGCGACCTGTGGCGGGCCTGCGAGGAGTACGCCTCCCGCGACCGCCGCTACGGCGGGGCGCTGCCCAACGAGACCGCGCTCCCCGAGCAGGCCGTCCGCTAGCCTGCGGCGGCTCCAGGGGCGGGGGAGCCGCGCGACCGGCCACCGCGACGGTGCCCGGTCCGCCGCGGCCCCCGCGCCCCTGCGCCTGCCCCTGGTCGGCTGTCCCTGCGCGGCTGCCGCTACTCGGCTGCCGCGCCCGCGCACTCCGCGCAGGTGCCGAAGATCTCCAGGGTGTGCGCGATGTCCACGAAGCCGTGCTCGCCGGCGACGCCCTCGGCCCAGCGCTCCACCGCCGGACCCTCGACCTCGACCGTGCGCCCGCACCGGCGGCACACCAGGTGGTGGTGGTGGCCGCTGCTGCAACGGCGGTAGACGGCCTCGCCCTCGTCGGTGCGCAGGACGTCGATCTCCCCGGCGTCGGCGAGCGACTGCAGGGTGCGGTACACGGTGGTCAGCCCGACCGAGTCGCCCCGGTGCTTGAGCAGGTCGTGCAGTTCCTGGGCGCTGCGGAAGTCGTCGACCTCCGCGAGCAGCGAGGCGACAGCGGTGCGCTGCCGGGTCGACCGCGCGGGGGACGACTGGTTCGCGGGCGGCGTCACCGGGTCTCCTCTAGGTCTGGGGTGCGTGGGCCTGTGCTTGCTGTCTCCGCCGCCATTGTGCCAGTCCGAGGCGTCACTGTGGCCGACCGCCGATCGCAGTATGCTTGTGACAACCATTTTCATGGCAAATGGAAATCGTTGTCAACTTTCGGGCGATCCGTCCGACCCCCGCCCCGGACGTCCGCCCCCGGTCCGAAACGGTGTGAAACCTCGGCGGCGTGGGCCGGTAACCTGAGGTATTCGGTCGCGCTGTCGGCTCCGTGCCGACGCGTTTCCCGCGTGCAATGAAATCCATCACTGACCGCATTCGTCGTACTGAAGAGAGCACTGTGGCCGCCGACAAGATCGACACCATCGTCAGCCTGAGCAAGCGCCGTGGCTTCGTCTACCCGTGCAGTGAGATCTACGGCGGCCAGAAGGCCGCCTGGGACTACGGACCGCTGGGTGTCGAGCTGAAGGAGAACGTCAAGCGGCAGTGGTGGCGCAACATGGTCATCGGCCGTGAGGACGTCGTCGGGCTCGACTCCTCGGTGATCCTCGCCCGCGAGGTCTGGGAGGCCAGCGGCCACGTCGCCACCTTCAGCGACCCGCTCACCGAGTGCACCTCCTGCCACAAGCGCTACCGGGCCGACCACCTGGAGGAGGCGTACGAGGCCAAGCACGGCCACGTGCCCGCCAACGGCCTGGCCGACATCAACTGCCCCAACTGCGGCAACAAGGGCGGCTTCACCGAGCCCAAGCCGATGTCCGGCATGCTCGAGACCCACCTCGGCGCCTTCAACGCCGGCGACCCGGCCGGCCGCGCCTACCTGCGCCCGGAGACCGCGCAGGGCATCTTCGTCAACTTCGCCGCCGTGCAGCAGACCTCGCGCAAGAAGCCGCCGTTCGGCATCGCCCAGACCGGCAAGAGCTTCCGCAACGAGATCACGCCCGGCAACTTCATCTTCCGCACCCGCGAGTTCGAGCAGATGGAGATGGAGTTCTTCGTCAAGCCCGGCGAGGACGACCAGTGGTTCGAGTACTGGCTGCAGGAGCGCTGGAACTGGTACCGCGACCTCGGCCTGCGCGAGGAGAACATGCGCTACTACGAGCACGCCAAGGAGAAGCTCTCGCACTACTCCAAGCGCACGGTCGACATCGAGTACCGCTTCCAGTTCGGCGGCAACGAGTTCGGCGAGCTGGAGGGCGTGGCCAACCGCACCGACTACGACCTGACGCAGCACTCGGAGCACTCCGGCCAGGACCTCAAGTACTTCGACCAGGAGTCCGGCGAGCGCTGGTTCCCGTACGTCATCGAGCCCGCGGCGGGCGTCAACCGCGCGATGCTGGCGTTCATGCTCGACGCCTACCGCGAGGACGAGGCCCCCAACGCCAAGGGCGTGATGGAGAAGCGCGTAGTCATGCGCCTCGACCCGCGTCTGGCCCCGGTCAAGGTCGCCGTGCTGCCGCTGTCGCGCAACGCCGCGCTCTCCCCGAAGGCCCGCGGCCTCGCCGCCGACCTGCGCAAGCACTGGAACGTGGAGTTCGACGACGCGGGCGCGATCGGCCGCCGCTACCGCCGCCAGGACGAGATCGGCACGCCGTTCTGCATCACCGTCGACTTCGACACCCTGGACGACAACGCGGTGACCGTGCGCGAGCGCGACACCATGGAGCAGCAGCGGATCTCGCTCGACCAGGTCGAGGGCTTCCTGGCCGGCAAGCTGATCGGCTGCTGACCCGCCGCCACACCTGCACCACCCGCAACTCCCCTGGTACGGCCGCCCGCTGTGCCACCGCCGCCGCCCGTCGCGCACCCCGCGCCGGGCGGCGCCGCGTCGGCGGCGTTCCACCGGCGGCGGCCTGCCGGCGGCGGACGGTCAGCGGGACCACCCCGCGCGGACCCGCAGCCTCTCGGTGCCGCCGTCCGCACGGGCCGCGGTGACCCGGTCGTAGCGGCCCCCGGCCGACGCCACCCAGAACAGCCCGGCGATGCCCGACGCCTCGGCCGCGCAGAGCCCCCGGCCGCGCCGGCTGAGCACCAGCCCCGGCGGCACCCCGTCCGTCGGCATCCGCCCCCAGACCAGGACCGACTCCCGTCCGCCGCCCCGCCCGCCGTCGCGTCGCGCCCCGCGCAGCACCCGCCCCGCGCGCGGCTCGGCGACCAGGACGTCGAGCAGCAGCCCGAGGTTGTGCACCTCCAGCGCCGGGCGCCCCCGGGGGCCGCTGCCCAGCCGCACCGACCACGGCGGCTCCAGCAGCGGCACCCCGTCCAGGTACGCGTGCCCCGGCCGCCGCCACCGCTCCTGCGTCTGCTGCTGCCTCTGCCCGGGCGTCTGCTGCTGCGCGGCCATGGTGCTCCCCCGTCATGGCCTCCCGGCTCTCGGGCGCCGGGAACCACCCTGCTGCACCGCGCCCCACCGCGTCGGTAGTGCAGGCCCCCGGCCCGGGGTGGTGCCAGGCCCACCCCGCTACTGCCGGGCAAGCCGCTCCCGCGCCTCCATCAGCGCGAACCCCAGCAGATTCAGCCCACGCCACCGCTCGGGCACGGTGGCATGCTCGTGGGCGGCGCCGAAGCCGATGCCCCACACCCGGTCGCGCGGGCTGGCCTCGACCAGCACCCGGTTGCGCGTGCCCAGCAGGTACTCGCGCAGCGCTGGGTCCTGTCCGAACCTGGCCACGTTGCCGCGCACCACCAGCTCGAACCGCTCCGTCCGCCAGCGCTCGTCGTCGAAGCCCCGCACCAGTCGGCCGAGGCTCTTGGCCTCGGCCGGGGTGCGGGCCCCGAGTATCGGCGGCACCGACGCCTCGTCACCGAACAGCCGGGCCTTGCCGGCCATCATCCAGTGCTCGGCCGTGGCGTACCGCACGCCGTCCACCAGGAACGGCGCGGGCCACCACTGGCTGAGCGATCCCGCCCCCGCACTGCCGTCCCGCTGTGGCCGATGCCCCCAGAACATCAGCCACTTGGGGCGGGCCCCGGCGGCCGTCATGGCCGCCAACTCCTCCCGGCTGCGGGCCAGTGCCGGGTCCTGCTGCTCGGTCGTCGTCATGTCCCGCATCGTGCCACCCGGCACTGACAACCGCCCCGGCGTTTCGGGCCGCCTCAGATGTGGACGCCGAAGTCCTGGGCGATGCCGACCAGTCCGGAGGCGTAGCCCTGGCCGATGGCGCGGAACTTCCACTCGGCGCCGTTGCGGTACAGCTCGCCGAAGACCATGGCGGTCTCGGTCGCGGCGTCCTCGCTCAGGTCGTAGCGGGCGATCTCGGCCCCGCCGTTCTGGTTGACCACCCGGATGAAGGCGTTGCGGACCTGGCCGAAGCTCTGGTTGCGGTTGTCGGCCTCGTAGACCGAGACCGGGAAGACCACCTTTTCGACCTCGGCCGGCAGCCCGGCGAGGTTCACCTTGATCTGCTCGTCGTCGCCGTCGCCCGCGCCGGTGAGGTTGTCGCCGGTGTGGACGACCGTCCCGTCCGGGGTGGAGGTGTTGTTGAAGAAGACGAAGTGCTTGTCGCTGAGGACCTTCCCGGTGGCGTCGAGCACGATGGCGCACGCGTCCAGGTCGAAGTCCGCCCCGGTGGTGGTGCGGACGTCCCAGCCGAGGCCCACGGTGATGGCGCTCAGCCCCGGGGCCTCCTTGGTAAGAGAGACGTTTCCGCCCTTGGTAAGACTGACCGGCATGGCTGTCCCCTCCCTGCTCCGTTCCCGCTGTCGCGGGTAAGAACGCCGACGACACCCCCGCGGTTCCCCGCAGCCGGCCCCGCGCGCCGCTCGGACCGCACCGGGGGTGGCGGTGCGGGGGCTGCGGAATGCAGGCGGGGGAGGGGTTCGGCCGATGATGTGCGCGTCCGGGGGCTCTTTGGAACGGGGATTCCGAGGTAGCCTTGCGGTATGCCAATGCTCGTAGCCCGTCTGTACGTGGACCTGCTCCGCGTTACGAGCATGTCCTGTCGCGCCAACGTCTGACTCTCAGAACGTTCCCCCACCGGCGTCACACCCTCCAGGACGTGTCATGTCCCAGCATCAGCTCCCCCTGATCGACCTCTCCCGCATCGACCGCGAGGCCCTGCACCGGGCCGTCCGCGATGTCGGCTTCTTCCAGCTCACCGGCCACGGCGTGACCGCCGAGGAGAGCGAGGCCCTGCTCGGGGCCGCGCGGGCGTTCTTCGCCCTGCCCGAGGCCGAGCGGCTGGCGATCGACAACATCAACTCCCCGCACTTCCGCGGCTACACCCGCACGGGCAACGAGCTGACCCGGGGCACCCGCGACTGGCGCGACCAGCTGGACATAGGCGCCGAGCTGCCCGCGCACGTGCCCGGTCCGGGCGAGCCGGACTACTGGTGGCTGCAGGGGCCGAATCAGTGGCCCGGTGCCCAGCCCGAGCTGCGGCGGATCACCCTGGACTGGATCGACCGGCTGAGCGCGGTCGCCCACCGGCTGCTGCACGCGCTGCTGGACGCCATCGGCGCCCCCGAGGACTTCTACGACGACGCCTTCTCCGGCCATCCGCACACCAACCTCAAGCTGATCCGCTACCCCGGCCGGGCTCCGGAGGGCGACGACCAGGGCGTCGGCGTGCACAAGGACTACGGCTTCCTGACCCTGCTGCTGACCGACGGCGTCGGCGGGCTGCAGGTGGAGGGCCCGGACGGGGAGTTCCAGGACGTCCCGCACATCCCGGGGGCGTTCGTGGTCAATCTGGGGGAGCTGCTGGAGGTGGCCACCGACGGTTACCTCAGGGCCACCAACCACCGGGTGGTCAGCCCGCCCGGGGCGCGCGAGCGCTTCTCCGCGCCGTTCTTCTACAACCCGCGCCTGGACGCCCGGATCGCGCCGCTGCCCTTCCCGCACGCGGTGCAGGCCACCGGGGTCACCCAGGACCCGGACAATCCGCTCTTCGCCGAGTACGGCCGCAACTCGCTCAAGGGCTGGCTGCGCGCCCACCCGGAGGTCGCCCACAAGTACCACCCGGACCTGGTCGGCTGAGGCCCGGCCGAGCCCGACCACAGGACCCCGGACCCGGCGCGAGCCCGCCCCGCCCCGGACAAGCCGCGAGCCCCCCGCAGCCGATCGGCTGCGGGGGGCTCGTCGGTCGCACGCCGACCGGTGACCGCCCGGGGGCTACCCGACCCGGCTGGGCAGCCGGGTGGAGAGAGCGATCACGCCCAGCGTCAGCACCAGTTGCAGGGCCAGCACCAGCGCGAGCGCGTCGTGCATCCCGTGGCTGGAAGCGAGGGTGAGGAACAGCGTGCCCAGCGTGGCCACGCCCAGGGCCAGGCTGGACTGCTGGGTGGTGGCGAAGATGCCGCCGCCGACCCCGGCCCGCTCGGCCGGGATCTCCGAGAGGATCAGCCGGATCATCGGGGGCATCACCAGGCCCTGCCCGGTGCCGGCGATGGCCATGCCGGGCAGCAGCACCAGCGGGCTCAGCCCGGACCAGTCGTCGAACACGGTGAGGGTGAGCACCAGCAGGCCCACGGCCTGGATCACCGCGCCGGTCCGGATCACCTTGCTGCCGTAGCGGTTCAGCAGCCGCGGCCCGGCCAGCGACGCGGCGAAGAAGCCCACCGCCATCGGCACCATGGCCAGGCCGGACGCGATCGGGCCCTCGTCCAGCCCCTGCTGCAGGGCCACGGCCATGACCAGCATGAACCCGCCGAAGCCGGCGAAGAAGGGGACGGACAGCGTCAGCCCGGTCCGCAGCCCGTGGATGCGCAGCAGCGAGAACGGGATCAGCGGGACCGCCCCGGACCGCTCCACCCGCCGCTCCACCGCGACGAACGCGGCGGCCAGGAAGGGGAAGGCGGCCAGCAGCGCCCAGGTCCACCAGGGCCAGCCCACCGCGCGGCCCTCCATCAGCGGGACCAGCAGCGCCAGCAGCGAGGCGGCCAGCAGCGCGGTGCCCGGCAGGTCCACCCGGGCCGGGTTGGCCGAGCGGGTCTCCGGCACGGAGCGCAGCGCCAGCAGCGCGGCGGCGGCCGCGACCGGCACGTTCACCAGGAAGATCAGCCGCCAGCCGGTGCCGAACAGGTTGGCCGAGAGCAGCACGCCGCCCAGCACCTGCCCGATGACGACGGAGATGCCGCCGACCGCGCCGTAGATGCCCATGGCCCGGGCCTTGCGCTCGCCCTGGGTCGCGGACTGGATGGTGGCCAGCGCCTGCGGCAGCATCAGCGCGGCCGACGCGCCCTGCGCGACCCGGGCCGCGACCAGGGCCAGCGCGGTCGGCGCCAGTCCGCAGGCCAGCGAGGTGAGGCCGAAGGCGATGGAGCCGACGATGAACAGCCGGCGGCGTCCGAAGAGGTCGCCGAGGCGTCCGCCGAGGACCAGCAGGACGGCGTAGGCCACGCCGTACCCGGCGACGAACAGCTCCAGCGTGGCCGGGCCGGCGGCGAGGTCGCGGTCGATGGTGGGCAGCGCGACATTGACGATGAAGAAGTCCAGCATCGGCAGGAACGCACCGAGCAGGACGGTGATCAGGCCCAGGGTGCTGAGCCGGGGTGGAGCGGGTGGTGTGTCCGAGGGGGCTTTCGTGCTGCCGATGCGGGTCACGCGCGGCAGGACGCTTGCTGCTGAGGACGGGCGAGTCATGGTCACGGGTTCTACGATCCGCTGCCACTGAGCCTGGTACCAGTGTGTGGTTATCCGGGTATTGGAAGTACCTGGCACGGGGACAGTCGCTGAGGCATCCTGGTGGACATGAGTACCGCAGCCGCCCCTCTCGCGCTAGTCCACTCGACCTCGGTCAAGCCCGACGAGGTCCGCCGCCGTGAGCTGGCCGGCTTCCTCCGCAGCCGCCGCGAGCGCATCTCGCCCGAGCAGGTCGGCCTGCCCGCCGGCGGCCGCCGCCGGACGCCGGGGCTGCGCCGCGAGGAGGTCGCGCAGCTCGCCGCTGTCGGTGTCACCTGGTACACCTGGCTGGAGCAGTCGCGGGACATCCAGGTCTCCCCGCAGGTCCTGGACGCCATCGCGCGCGCCCTGCTGCTCGACACCAACGAACGCGCCCACCTGTTCTCGCTCGCCGACACCCCGGACCCGGCGCCGGTGGCCATGTGCCCGACCATCACCCCGGCCATCCTGGCGATCATGGAGCAGCTGGAGCCGCTGCCGGTGGTCGCCGCCAACAGCCGCTGCGACGTGCTCGCGTACAACCGCACCTACCGCCACCTGATCACCGACCTGGACGCGGTGCCCACCGCCGACCGCAACTTCCTGTGGATGGCCTTCACCGACCCGCTGTGGCGCAAGGTGCTGGTCGACTACGAGGACGCCACCGCCTCCATGGTCGCCAAGTTCCGCAGCGCCATGGCCGACCACGTCGCCGAGCCGGCCTGGAAGGCACTGCTCAAGCGGCTGCGGCTGGCCTCGCCGGAGTTCGACGAGCAGTGGCAGCGGCACGAGGTCGGGCTGACCTCGAACGGCGAGAAGCGCTTCCTGAACCCGCAGGTGGGGCTGCTGCACTTCGAGTTCACCACGCTGTGGCTGGGCCCGCGGCAGAGCACCCGGCTGATCACCTACACCCCGGCCGACGAGGAGACCGCCGAGCGGGTGGAGCGGCTGCACGCCTACGCGCTCACCCGGGTCTGACCCGGCGGGCGCCCGGCTCCGGCGGACCGGGCGGGCGCGGGTGGGAGAATGAGTGGTCCGCCTCCACCGCGGCCGCATCCGCGACCGCACCGCGAACGACCGGGAAGAGCCGCTCCATGACCACGACCGCCGAAGCCCCCGCCACGATCGCCCCGCTGCGCCTGGGCGAGAGCATCGAGGTCTGGCCGCCGGTCGTGCTGGCGCCGATGGCGGGGATCACCAATGCCCCGTTCCGCACCCTGTGCCGGGAGCAGAGCGGCGGCAAGGGGCTGTTCGTCTCCGAGATGATCACCACCCGGGCGCTGGTGGAGCGGGACAGCAAGACCATGCGGCTGATCCGGTTCGACCCCACCGAGCAGCCGCGCTCCATCCAGCTGTTCGGCGTGGACCCGGCCATCGTGGGCCGGGCCGCGCGCATGATCGCCGACGAGGGCCTGGCCGACCACATCGACCTGAACTTCGGCTGCCCGGTGCCCAAGGTCACCCGGCGCGGCGGCGGCTCCGCGCTGCCGTACAAGCGGAACCTGCTGCGGCAGATCCTGCGTGAGGCGGTCGCCGGGGCGGGCGGGCTGCCGGTGACCATGAAGATGCGCAAGGGCATCGACGACGACCACCTGACCTACCTGGACGCCGGCCGGATCGGCGCGGAGGAGGGCGTCGCCGCCATCGCGCTGCACGGCCGCACCGCCATCCAGCACTACAGCGGCGTCGCCGACTGGTCCGCCATCGCCCGGCTGCGCGAGGCGGTGCCGGCGCACGTGCCGGTGCTGGGCAACGGCGACATCTGGTCGGCCGGCGACGCGGTGCGGATGGTCCGGGAGACCGGCTGCGACGGGGTGGTGGTCGGCCGCGGCTGCCTGGGGCGGCCGTGGCTGTTCAAGGAGCTGGTCTCGGTCTTCGAGGGCGACGCGCAGTACGCACGGCCCTCCTTCGGCTACGTCGCCGAGGTGATGCTGCGGCACGCGCAGCTGCTGGGGGAGTGGATCGGCGACGAGAAGCACGGCGTCGTGGACTTCCGCAAGCACGTCGCTTGGTACACCAAGGGCTTCTCGGTCGGCTCCGACCTGCGCCGCGGCCTGGGCCTGGCCTCCTCGCTGGCGGAGCTGGCCGAGCTGCTGGCCGCCGTGGACCAGGAGCAGCAGTGGCCGCTGGGCGCGGACGGCCCGCGCGGCCGCACCTCCGGCGCCCACCGGGTGGTGCTCCCCGAGGGCTGGCTGGACGACCCGTACGACTGCGCCGTGCCCGGCGCCGACGCCGAGATGGACACCTCCGGCGGCTGAGGCTGAGGATTCCTACGCCGACCGGGCGAGACGGGCCCTGCCGGGGCACGTGACTCTGGCCACATTGCCGCTCACTTTGCGTCAGTCGGACGTAAAACCGCGGGTGGCCGGGAGGGTGGATCAGCTTCCTAACGTGCACGCGTCATCCGGGGCCTTGTCCGTGCAGGTCATGGAGGCAAGGCAACCCGTTCGCCACGCTGCGGATGCGGAACGTCATGATCCTATGATCTTGTGGTTTCCGTGCGTTCACCTAGTGAACACGGGCTAGCGTCACCCCGACGATTTTGATTTCACAGGCGAACGCCGATCCGAGGCTTTCGATCTATCGGGTTACCCATGGGTACAAGCCATCGACAGCCGATTGGGTGAGCTGAACGGCCTTCGATCTGGGTATGTTCTCCGGCGTCAGGGCAACCGTGCGGCAGGAGACCAATACCGTGTCGGCAGAGCAGAAATTCGTCTACGACTTCACCGAGGGCAACAAGGACCTGAAGGATCTGCTCGGCGGCAAGGGCGCGAACCTCGCTGAGATGACCAACCTCGGGCTTCCCGTCCCTCCGGGATTCACCATCACCACCGAGGCGTGCAAGGTCTACCTGGAGACGGGCGACGAGCCCGCGCAGCTCCGCGACGAGGTGAGTGCGCACCTCGCCGCGCTGGAGCAGCAGATGGGCAAGAAGCTCGGCGACTCCGCCGACCCGCTGCTGGTCTCGGTCCGCTCCGGAGCCAAGTTCTCCATGCCGGGCATGATGGACACCGTCCTCAACATCGGCCTCTCGGACGCCTCGGTGAGCGGCCTGGCCGCGCAGGCCGGCAACGACCGCTTCGCCTGGGACTCCTACCGCCGGCTGATCCAGATGTTCGGCAAGACCGTGCTGGGCGTCGAGGGCGAGCTGTTCGAGGACGCGCTGGAGGCGGCCAAGACCGCCAAGGGCACCAGCGACGACCTGGACCTGGACGCGGCCGACCTCAAGGCCGTCGTCGACACCTTCAAGGGCATCGTCCGCAGCCACACCGGTCGGGAGTTCCCGCAGGACCCGCGCGAGCAGATGGACCTCGCCGTCCACGCCGTCTTCGACAGCTGGAACAGCGACCGGGCCAAGCTCTACCGCCGCCAGGAGCGCATCCCCGGCGACCTGGCCACCGCCGTCAACATCTGCTCGATGGTCTTCGGGAACCTCGGCGCCGACTCCGGCACCGGCGTCGCGTTCACCCGCGACCCGGCCAGCGGCCACCAGGGCGTCTACGGCGACTACCTGCAGAACGCCCAGGGCGAGGACGTCGTCGCCGGCATCCGCAACACCGTCCAGCTGGCCGACCTGGAGGGCCTGGACAAGGCCTCCTACGACCAGCTGATGTCGATCATGGCGACGCTGGAGGGCCACTACCGGGACCTCTGCGACATCGAGTTCACCATCGAGCGCGGCAAGCTGTGGATGCTGCAGACCCGGATCGGCAAGCGCACCGCCGCCGCCGCCTTCCGGATCGCCGTCCAGCTGGTCGACCAGGGCGTCATCGACCTGGACGAGGCCCTGCACCGGGTCACCGGCTCGCAGCTGGCGCAGCTGATGTTCCCCCGCTTCGACGAGTCCACCAAGGCCGAGCGGGTGGCCTGGGGCATCGCCGCCTCGCCCGGCGCGGCCGTCGGCAAGGCCGTCTTCGACTCGTACACCGCGGTCAAGTGGTCCCGCTCCGGCGAGCAGGTCATCCTGGTCCGCCGCGAGACCAACCCGGACGACCTGGACGGCATGATCGCCGCCGAGGGCATCCTCACCTCGCGCGGCGGCAAGACCTCGCACGCGGCCGT
This sequence comes from Streptacidiphilus sp. PB12-B1b, assembly GCF_014084125.1. Lineage (NCBI taxonomy): Bacteria > Bacillati > Actinomycetota > Actinomycetes > Kitasatosporales > Streptomycetaceae > Streptacidiphilus > Streptacidiphilus sp. PB12-B1b. Next base: position 1,664,031 of record NZ_CP048405.1, read on the forward strand.
GGTCGCCCGCGGCATGGGCAAGACCTGTGTCTGCGGCGCCGAGGAGTTGGAGGTCGACACCAAGAAGCGGCGCTTCACCACCGCCGACGGCCGGGTCGTCGAGGAGGGCGACCTGATCTCGATCGACGGCTCCACCGGCAGGGTCTACCTGGGCGAGGTCCCGGTCGTGCCCTCCCCGGTCGTCGAGTACTTCGAGGGCACCCTGCACGCCGGGGCCGACGAGGACGGCGGCCTGGTCCAGGCCGTGCACCGGCTGATGGCCCACGCCGACGTACGCCGCCGGCTGGTCGTCCGCGCCAACGCCGACAACGCCGACGACGCCAACCGCGCCCGCCGCTACGGCGGCCAGGGCATCGGGCTGTGCCGCACCGAGCACATGTTCCTCGGCGAGGAGCGCCGCCGCGAGGTCGAGCACCTGATCCTGGCCGACAACGACAAGGACCGTGAGGCGGCCCTGTCGGTGCTCATGCCGCTGCAGAAGGGCGACTTCGTCGAGCTGTTCCAGGCCATGGACGGGCTCCCGGTCACCGTGCGGCTGCTGGACCCGCCGCTGCACGAGTTCCTGCCCGACATCACCGAGCTGTCGGTGCGCGTCGCCCTCGCCGAGGCCCGCAAGGACCCCAACGAGAACGACCTGCGGCTGCTCCAGGCCGTGCACAAGCTGCACGAGCAGAACCCGATGCTGGGCCTGCGCGGGGTACGCCTCGGCCTGGTCATCCCCGGCCTGTTCGCCATGCAGGTGCGGGCCATCGCCGAGGCCGCGGCCGAGCGCCGCCAGGGCGGCGGCGACCCGCGCCCCGAGGTGATGATCCCGCTGGTCGGCACGGTCCAGGAGCTGGAGATAGTGCGCGACGAGTGCGAGCAGGTGCTGGCCGAGGTCGCCGCGGCGACCGGGGTGGCGCTGAACATCAAGCTGGGCACGATGATCGAGCTGCCGCGCGCCGCCGTCACCGCCGGGCAGATCGCCGAGGCCGCGGAGTTCTTCTCCTTCGGCACCAACGACCTGACCCAGACGGTCTGGGGCTTCTCCCGCGACGACGTCGAGGCCAGCTTCTTCACCGCCTACCTGGAGAAGGGCATCTTCGGGGTATCGCCCTTCGAGACCATCGACCGCGACGGCGTCGGCGCCCTGATCAAGCACGCCGTGCGCGAGGGCCGGGCCACCCGCCCCGACCTCAAGCTGGGCGTCTGCGGCGAGCACGGCGGCGACCCCGACTCGGTCCACTTCTTCCACGAGGCCGGGCTGGACTACGTGTCCTGCTCGCCCTTCCGGATCCCGGTGGCACGCCTGGAAGCAGGCCGTGCCGCCATCGAGACGGCGGGCAGCGACTCGCGCTGACACACCCTCACCGGGGCCCCTCCCTCACGGGCGACCCTCACCCGGTGTCAGCGCGGGACCACCTCCCTCCCCGCACCCCCGCCCCCGCAAGCGGGCGGGTCGGAGGGAGGGCTGCCCGCACCAAGTCGCGGCGGCGCTCGGCGCAGAGCAACCGCCGTGTACCGAACCGGGGCGGTGGAACGGACAATGGCGTCCGATCCACCGCCCCGGCCCCATGTCCGCAGGGCTTTCCCCGGTGTTTCCCCCGGGGCCCGGCCCCGGCGCTAGGCCGAGATCAGCGGGCGCACCTCGGCGACCCGCGCCGGTGCGTGCACCCGCTGCTCCAGGTTCGAGCGGACGGCCGGCCACTCCTCGTCCAGGATCGAGTAGAAGGCCGTGCCCCGGACGAGGCCGTCCAGCCCCCGGGTGTGCGCCCGGTGGACGCCGTCCAGGGCCGCGCCGAGGCGCTCGATCGCCGCCCGGGAGCGGGAGTTGCGGGCGTCCGCGCGCATCGACACCCGCCGTACTCCCCAGCTCTCGAAGGCGTGGCGGAGCATGAGCAGCTTGGCCTCGTTGTTGATCCCGGTGCCCTGCGCGCGGGAGGAGAGCCAGGTGGCGCCGATCTCGACGGCGTCCGGGATGGCCGACAGCGGATCGCCGACCGGGCCGCGCGGGGCGGGCGGCCAGATCACCGGCCCCTGCCAGTAGTCCAGCTCGCAGAACCGGGTTGAGCCGACGACCAGCCCGTCGGCGGCTCTGACGGTGGCGAACGGAAGGGCCCGGCCCGCCTCCTGCGCGGCCAGGGCCTCGGCGACGTAGCGCGCGGTGGCTTCGGGGCCGGAGGGGACCGGGGTGAACGCGTAACTGCTGCGGTCCTCGGCGGACGCTGCGGCCAGCGCCTCGATGTGGCGCTCCGCGAGGGGCTCCAGCCGCACGGTGCGGCCGTGGAGGAAGACGGATTCGGGCACGGGCCTGATCCTTCAGCGGTCGGGACAGGAGGGTGCGCCCTGCAGGTTCCGGGTACGGCGACGGAGCGCGTCAGCCGAGGCGGCGCAGGGAGCGGGGGACAGTTTGTGTCCGGAAGATGGCCGAGGAAGGAACGAGAGCGCGAAGGACAGCGGGCGGCCAGGTGAAGGCAAGGTGCGATGCGAGGGTACGTGCGAGAGTAGAACTGTGCCATGGTCTGCTGACGGCAGCGATGCGGGCAGCGAGAGGACCATACCCGCAGCGCGGGGCCAAGTCATCCCGCGCCGCGCCCGCGAGTTTCGGCACTGCCGGCAGGACCCGGGGCAACGGGAATGAACCGCTGGTCGGGGACGCTGGTGCTGGGGAGTGGAGTCCGCCGACGGTCGGGTGCGGACCTCGGAAGATTGGGTAGACCGTGCTTGATCCGCAAGCGCTGTACGCATACGAGCCGCAGGCTCTGTCCGCCGTCGAGGCCGCCTTCGGCCCGGGCGCGGACGCCGGTGGAAACCCGGGCGGTAGCGCGGCCGGCGGCACCGACGGGCCCGTGCTGCTGCACTTCTTCGAGGGCTTCATGGACGCCGGCGAGGCCGGCGGCCAGGTCGTCGCGCACCTGCTGGAGGACAGCCGCCGGGTGCTGCTGGCCCGCTTCGACGCCGACCGGCTGGTGGACTACCGGGCCCGCCGCCCGGCGATGGTCTTCGACCGGGACAAGTGGACCTCCTACGACGCCCCGGCGATCGACCTCTACCTGCTGCACGACGCCGTCGGCGCGCCGTTCCTGCTGCTCAGCGGCCCGGAGCCGGACGTCGAGTGGGAGCGCTTCGCCGCCGCCGTGCGCCAGGTCGTGGAGCGGCTCGGGGTGCGGCTGACGGTGAACTTCCACGGCATCCCCATGGGCGTCCCGCACACCCGGCCGGTGGGGCTGACCCCGCACGGCAGCCGGGAGGACCTGATCGCGCTGTACCCGCGCTGGTTCGAGAAGGTGCAGGTGCCCGCGAGCGTCGCCGCCATGCTGGAGTTCCGGCTGGCCGAGGCCGGGCACGACGTCCTGGGCTTCGCCGTGCACGTGCCGCACTACCTCGCCCGCACGCCCTACCCGCAGGCCGCCGTGGCGGTGCTGGAGGCCGTCCAGGCGGCCACCGGCCTGGTGCTGCCCGGCGCGCCGGTACGGGCCCGGCAGGACGAGGTGCGGGCCGACGTCGACCTGCAGATCGCCGAGGGCGACGGGGAACTGCGCAGCGCCGTGGCCGGCCTGGAGCAGCAGTACGACGCGGTGGCCGGCGCGGTGGACCGGGAGAACCTGATGGCGGAGCCCGCCGACCTGCCCTCGGCCGACGAGCTGGGGCGGGCCTTCGAGGCGTTCCTGGCCGAGCAGGGCGACGGCACCAACGACTGAGCCCCCGGCGGCGTGGGCGGCCCCGGCGGTCCCGGCTGCGCCGCCTCAGCGGTCTCAGCGGCCGATCTTGGTGGTGCTGCCGGGCTTCCCGGCCACCGCCCGGGCGTCGTCCAGGTGGTCGCTGAGCCAGGGGAAGACGGTCGGGAACATCCGCTGCCAGGTGCCCCAGTTGTGCCCGCCCTGGGCCAGCACCAGCGGTGCCGCCAGCGTCGTCGGGTACTGCACGGCCTGCTGCAGCGCGGTGATGTTGGAGACCGGGCTGAACCTGTCCTGGGCGCTGGTCGCCACGAACAGCGACACCGCGGGCCGCTTCTGCGCCAGCCAGAGCGGGCTGTTGGCCTGGCGCAGCCGCGGGTCGGAGAGCACGCCCGGATCGCCGGCGAACGGGTCCGGGTCCATCGCCACCGCCGAGGCGAAGGTCTGCGGGTACTGCATGGCCAGTTTCACCGAGCACAGCCCGCCGGTGGAGAAGCCGATGATGCCCCAGGCCTTGGCCTCGGTCAGGGTCCGGAACTGCGCGTCCACCAGGTCGGGGACGTCCTTGGCCAGCCAGGTGGCGTTCTTGTGGTCGGCGGTGTCGCTGCAGTCGGTGTCCACCCCGCCCGGGTCGATCACCGGGATCACCACGATGGCGGGCTTGACCGCGCCCGAGGCCATCAGCGAGGCGATGGAGCCGGGCAGGCTGCCGCCCTCCACCCAGGAGCTGGGCGAGCCGGGGACGCCGTGCAGCAGCACCATCACCGGGAACCGGTAGTTCCGGTACTGCGGCTCGTCGTACTGCGGCGGGGTCCACACCAGGACCTCGCCCGAGAGCTTGGAGTCCTTGCCGCGGAAGTAGGTCTCCAGGATGCCGTCGCTGGCCTTGGTGAACATCGCCCGGTCGGCGGGCGGGCCGGGCATGGCGGCGGTGACGCTGCCGTTGTCGTCGCCCAGCAGGTCGTTCCAGGAGGAGTACAGCCCGTAGCTGTTGTTGATCCACACCGCGACCACGGCGATGGCGGTGGCCTGGCAGAGCGCGATCATGACCACCCGGGGCAGCCAGCGGACGCTGGGCGGGCCCGGCACCCGGCCCCACAGCAGCAGCGTGGCCGCCACCGCCAGCACGGTCGCGGCGATCAGCACGTAGAAGAAGGCGCTCCCGGTCAGGCTCACGGGTCGGTCTCTCCTGCTCTCCTCGGCGCGTGCGGCCCTGGCGGGCCCCGGCGTCTGCGGTGCTCTGCCGCTCCTTCCGGTGCCGCGGGAGCGTATGTCCGCTAATCACCCTAACTGAGGACTGTGCCCGTTCTGCCCGGCCCGGAGCCGGTGTGATCCTTCTCTTGCCCCGCCATGACCGGCGCCACGCGCACCGGGGCGCTCGGTGTGAGCCATGAGCGTGAAGGTGTGAGGTGCGTGACGGCAATGACGCGGACTCGTTTGAATTTGCCCGTATCCGTGCAGGTTTATGCGGCACAATTGCGGAAATGGTCGCCCTTGCCGATAGCCCGGAGCATCACCAGGCCCCACCCGGCGAGCAGTACGGCGGGAGTGCAGGGCGGTATACGCACAAGCTCACCGCGCATATCATCCGACGATGTAACTGGTTGGGGATCACTGTCCACAGGCAGTGGCGCCGGGAGAGGCATGGGGACGTGACACAAGCCCGACTGCGGATGCTCGCCCGCACCCTCGGTGTGCTCGCCTTCGGGATCTGCTTCGCCCTGGTGCTGGACCGCTCCACCGGCGGCCACCCCGCGCGGGTCTCCTCCACCCCGCTGTCGGCCAACCGCCGCGCCGATCCGGTGCCCGCCCTCGCCCCCGCGCTGCAGGCCGCCCCCGCCCAGGTCCCTCCGGTGCTGGCGGGACCGGACGCCTCGCCCGGCACCGACAGCTCGCCCTTCGTCGGCATGCCCATGGTCGGCGCGGTCTTCCTGGCCGGACAGGGCGGCCGCCCCGGCGACCATTTCTGCACCGCCAGCGTGGTGGACAGCCCCGGCGGCAACGTCATCGCCACCGCCGCGCACTGCCTGGAGGACCCCTCCAACGGCAGCAACACCCCCGCCTCCTTCGTCTTCGTCCCCGGCTACCACGACGGCAAGGAGCCCTACGGCGAGTGGACGCCGGTCAAGGTGCTGATCGACCCGCACTGGACCGCCGACGCCGACCCCGACGACGACATCGCCTTCGCCGTCGTCCAGCAGCCCGGCAACCCCCGCGCCCGGCTGTCCAGCCTGGTCGGCTACGAGAACATCGCCTTCGGCACCCGGCTGCCGGCCGTCGTCAGCGGCATCGGCTACCCCGCCACCAGCGACCAGCCCATCGCCTGCCTGAACACCCTCAAGCCGTTCCAGCCCACCCAGTCCGAGTTCGACTGCGCCGGATTCGCCGACGGCAGCAGCGGCGGCCCGCTGCTGCTCGGGCTCGACCCGCACACCGGGCGCGGCAGCCTGGTCGGCGTCATAGGGGGCTACGAGGAGGGCGGGCTGACCCCCGAGGTCTCCTACGCCGCCGTCTTCGGAGACACCGTCAGGAACCTCTACCAGCAGGCCGTCGCCGTCCCCGCGGGCGGCTGACGCCGCACCGGAGCGTGTCTGGACCGGCCTGTCGTACCCGCCGCCTACCCTGGGGGAATATGGACGACACCACGGAGAGCACGCAGTACAGCGCCGCCGCGCAGGATCGCTGGGTGGCGGAACCGGACAAGCGCCCCGGCCGGACCGCTTTCCAGCGGGACCGCGCCCGGGTGCTGCACTCCGCCGCGCTGCGCCGGCTCGCCGGCACCACCCAGGTCGTCGCACCGCTGGCGGCCGACTTCCCACGGACCAGGCTTACCCACTCGCTGGAATGCGCCCAGGTCGGCCGGGAGTTGGGCGCGGCCCTCGGCTGCGATCCCGACCTGGTCGAGACCGCCTGCCTGTCCCACGACATCGGCCACCCGCCCTTCGGCCACACCGGCGAGGAGGCCCTGGACCAGGCCGCCGCCGCCTGCGGCGGCTTCGAGGGCAACGCCCAGAGCCTGCGCATCCTCACCCGGCTCGAACCCAAGCGCTTCACCGCCGGCGGCGACGGCCACGCCCGCAGCGTCGGCCTCAACCTCACCCGGGCCGCGCTCGACGCCGCCACCAAGTACCCCTGGACCAGGGGCAGTCACCCCGAGCTCCCGCACAAGTTCGGCGTCTACCGGGACGACCTGCCGGTCTTCCGGTGGCTGCGGCAGGGCGCCCCCGACCACCACCGCTGCTTCGAGGCCCAGGTCATGGACTGGTCCGACGACGTGGCCTACTCCGTCCACGACGTCGAGGACGGCCTGCAGGCGGGCCATGTCGACCCGGCCGTGCTGCGCTCCCGGCCCGAGCGCGCCGACCTGTTCCAGGTCGCCGCCGGCTACGCCCCCACCGCCGAGCCCGAGGAGTTCGCCGAGGCGCTGGACCGGCTGCTGGCCGAGGAGTGGTGGCCGCACAGCTACGACGGTTCCGCCCGCGACCGCGCCGGGATCAAGGACGCCACCAGCCAGCTCATCGGCCGCTTCTGCACCGCCGCCGAACAGGCCACCCGGTCCGCGTACGGTCCGGGCAGGCTCACCCGCTACCACGCCGACCTGATCGTCCCGCACCAGGTGCGGCTGGAGTGCGCGGTGCTCAAGGCCGTCGCCGCCCGCTACGTCATGCAGCGCGCCGACCAGGAGAAGCTCCGCACCTGGCAGCGCACGGTCATCGGCGAGCTGGCCGAGGCCCTGGTCCGCAAGGCCCCCGACGGCCTGGACCCGGTCTTCCGCGCCCTGTACGAGGAGGCCCCCGACGACGCCGGGCGGCTGCGCGCCATCGTCGACCAGATCGCCACCCTCACCGACGCCTCGGCCGCGGCCCGGCACCGGGTGCTGGCCCGGTGAACCCGCCGCGCCCGGGCAGACGCCCTTCACGCCCACCCGCCGGTGCGAGACGCCGAGCTGCCCGCCGTACCGGGCAGCGCACAGCCGACCAGGGCACAGCAGAGCAGACAACAGCATCCGCAGAGCCGTCAGGAGAGCGCACGTGGTGGACGCACACGAGACCCATGTCATCGTCGGAGCCGGGCTCGCCGGGGCCAAGGCGGCGGAGACCCTCCGCGCCGAGGGCTTCACCGGCCGGGTGATCCTGGTCGGCGACGAACGCGAGCACCCGTACGAGCGGCCCGGCCTGTCCAAGGGCTTCCTGGCCGGCACCAGCGAGCGCTCCGAACTCTTCGTCCACGACTCGCCCTGGTACGCCGCGCACGAGGTGGAGCTGCGGCTCGGCTCGCCGGTCACCCGGCTGGACCGCACCGACCGCGTGGTCGAGCTGGCCGACGGCACCGTCCTCCACTACGACCGGCTGCTGCTGGCCACCGGCTCGGCCCCGCGCCCGCTGGACGTCCCCGGCATCGGGCTCGGCGGCGTCCACTACCTGCGCCGGCTCGCCGACTCCGAGCGGCTGCGGGCGACCCTGCGGACCCTCGGCCGGGAGAACGGCCGGCTGCTGGTGGTCGGCGCGGGCTGGATCGGCCTGGAGGCGGCCGCCGCCGCCCGCACCTACGGCGCCGAGGTCACCGTCGTCGAGCCGCAGCCCACCCCGCTGTACGGCGCGCTCGGCCCCGAGGTCGGCGAGTTCTTCGCCCGGCTGCACCAGGACCACGGGGTCCGCTTCCACTTCGGCGCCTCCGTCACCGCCATCGAGGGCGAGGACGGCATGGTCCTGGCCGCCCACACCGACGACGGCGACGAGCACCCGGCCCACGCCGTCCTGGTCGGCGTCGGCGCCGCACCCAATACCGAGCTGGCCGCCGCCGCCGGGCTGGAGATCGCCCCGCGCGAGGACGGCGGCGGCATCGCCGTGGACTCCTCGCTGCGCAGCTCCGACCCGGCCGTCTTCGCCGCCGGGGACGTCGCCTCCGCCGCGCACCCGCTGTTCGGCCGCAGACTGCGGGTCGAGCACTGGGCCAACGCCCTCAACGGCGGCCCGGCCGCCGCCCGCGCCATGCTCGGCCAGGACGTCGTCTACGACCGCGTGCCGTACTTCTTCTCCGACCAGTACGACCTCGGCATGGAGTACTCCGGCTACGCCGCCCCCGGCTCCTACGACCACGTCGTGGTGCGCGGCGACGCCGGCAAGCGCGAGTTCATCGCCTTCTGGCAGGGGCCGGACAACCGGGTCCTGGCCGGAATGAACGTCAACGTCTGGGACGTCACCGACCCCATCCAGCAGCTCATCCGCTCCGCCCGCCCGGTCGACCCCGACCGCCTCGCCGACCCCTCCGTGCCGCTCGGCGACCTGTAGCCGCCCCGGAACCCACCGGCCCCTCCGTCCCCGGGCATACACTGCACGACGTGGCAGGGCGGATCAGGGACGAGGACATCGAGGCGGTGCGGACCGCTGCGCGGATCGACGCGGTGGTGGGGGAGTACGTCCAGCTCACCAACGGCGGCGGCGGGCAGCTGAAGGGCCTGTGCCCGTTCCACGACGAGAAGTCGGCCTCCTTCTACGTCAGCCCCAGCAAGGGCGTCTTCAGCTGCTTCGGCTGCCAGGAGAGCGGCGACACCCTCGGTTTCGTGATGAAGATCGAGCACCTGACCTTCGTCGAGGCGGTCGAGCGGCTCGCCGCCCAGCTCGGCATCACCCTGCGCTACGAGGGCGGCAGCTACATGCCCGGCCGCCAGCAGGGCGAACGGACCAGGCTGCTGGAGATCAACAAGGTCTCCGCGGCCTGGTTCGCCGAGCAGCTGGGCAGCCCCGAGGCCGAGATCGGCCGCCGCTTCCTCAAGGAGCGCGGCTTCGAGTCCGAGGCCGCCACCCACTTCGGCATCGGCTATGCCCCCGGCGGCTTCGAGAACCTCACCCGCTTCCTGCGCGGCCGCGGCTTCACCGACCGCGAGCTGATGCTCTCCGGCATCTGCTCGGAGGGCCGGCGCGGCCCGATGGACCGCTTCCGGGGCCGGCTGATCTGGCCGATCCGGGACACCACCGGCGAGGTCATCGGCTTCGGCGCGCGCAAGCTCCGCGAGGACGACAACGGCCCCAAGTACCTGAACACCCCGGAGACCCCGCTCTACAAGAAGTCCCACGTGCTCTACGGCATCGACCTGGCCCGCAAGGAGATCGCCAAGACCGGCCGGGCCGTGGTGGTCGAGGGCTACACCGACGTCATGGCCTGCCACCTGGCCGGGATCACCACCGCCGTGGCGACCTGCGGCACCGCCTTCGCCGAGGACCACATCAAGATCCTGCGCCGACTGCTGATGGACACCTCCCAGTACCGCGGCGAGGTCGTCTTCACCTTCGACGGCGACGCCGCCGGGCAGAAGGCGGCGCTGCGGGCGTTCGAGGACGACCAGAAGTTCGCCGCCAAGACCTCCATCGCGGTCAGCCCCGGCGGCATGGACCCCTGCGAACTGCGGCTCGCCCAGGGCGACGAGGCCGTGCGCAACCTGATCGAGCACCCCGTCCCGCTGTTCGCGTTCGCCATCCGCGCCGCCGTCGCCCAGCACAACCTGGAGACCGCCGAGGGCCGTTCGGCCGCGCTGGAGCAGGCCGCCCCGATCGTCGCCTCGATCAAGGACGGCTCGATCCAGCACGACTACGCCGTGCAGCTGGCCGGCATGCTGGGCATCCTCCCCGGCGACGAACAGTTCGTCGTCCGCCGGGTGTCGCAGCTCGCCCGCTGGCAGCGCGAACGCGAGCAGCAGCGGGAGCGCGCCGCGCAGCAGCGCCCCGGCGACCGCCGCCAGACCGCCGCCGCCCCGGCCCCGGCCGCGCCCCGGCGCCCCGCCTTCCGGCTCGACCCGCGCAACCCGGCCCAGTTCGTCGAACGCGAGCTGCTGAAGCTGGCGCTCCAGTACCCGGCCCTGGTCGCGCCCACCTTCGACGCCTACGCGGTGGCGGAGTTCCCCACCCCGCCGTACGCCATGGTGCGCGAGGCCATCGCCGGGGCCGGGGGAGTGGCTGCGGGCGCCGCGGCGCCCGACGCCTGGTCGCCCCGGGTGCGCGAGGCCGCCCCCGACGACGCGGTGCGCGGCCTGATCACCGAGCTGACCGTGGAGCCGGTGCGCACCCGCCGCGCCGCCGACGCCGTCTACGCCGGGGACTTCCTGGTCAAGCTGCGGCTGCAGGCCGTGGACCGGCGCATCGCCGACTGCCGCGGCCACATGCAGCGGCTCGGGGCGAACGCCGGGGAGGAGCAGCTCGCCGCCGTCCGGGGCGAGTTGTGGCAGCTCCAGCAGTACCGGCAGGCGCTGCGGGACCGGGGCGCCGCCGCGCTCTGAGCGTGCCGCCCGCCGCCCGGCCGGGGCCGCCGCCGAGAAAGTGCCCGCACACGTCTCTGCCGCAGCGTCAGATGAGGCGCACACTGGGTGATGGTGCCGCACTCCCCCGAGCGAGGAACCGTCGAACCGGACGGTGCCTCGCCGCCCACGACCCCGAACGGCGGCGACGAGGTCCCCGCCCCCGTTCCACTCACGCGCGCCCCGCACCCCGCCCCCGGCGGCCCCGCGCCGACTCCGGACGCTGACGACGCCCACCGCGCAGTTCCGGCCGCCGCGCCCGCCGACCCCCTGGCCGACCCGGACACCGGGCTTGACCCCGATGCCGACGGCCCCGACGCCGACGCCGCCCCCGACCCCGATGCGGACCCCGCCGCCGACGACGCCGAGCCGCCGCCGGCCGCCTCGCTGGACGACCCCGCCGGGCCCTCCGCCGACCTGTTCCGGCAGTACCTGCGCGAGATCGGCCGGATCCCGCTGCTCACCGCGGTGGAGGAGGTGGAGCTGGCCCGGCAGGTCGAGGCCGGGCTGTTCGCCGAGGAGTACCTGAACACCCGCCGGGAGCCCGCCGACGACCTCCTCGCCGACGAGCTGGACCAGCTGGTCGTCCTCGGCCGGATCGCCAAGCGCCGGCTGATCGAGGCCAATCTGCGGCTGGTGGTCTCCGTCGCCAAGCGCTACGTCGGACGCGGCCTGACCATGCTGGACCTGGTCCAGGAGGGCAATCTGGGCCTGATCCGCGCGGTCGAGAAGTTCGACTACGCCCGGGGCTACAAGTTCTCCACCTACGCCACCTGGTGGATCCGGCAGGCGATGAGCCGGGCCCTGGCCGACCAGGCCCGGACGATCCGGGTGCCGGTCCACGTCGTGGAGCTGATCAACCGGGTGGCCCGGGTGCAGCGCGGGCTGCTCCAGGAGCGCGGCTGCGAGCCCACCCCGGCCGAGGTCGCGGCGGTGCTGGAGCTGACGCCGGAGCGGGTCAGCGAGGTGCTGCGGCTGGCCCAGGAGCCGGTCTCGCTGCACGCCCCGGTCGGCGAGGAGGACGATGTCGCGCTCGGTGACCTGATCGAGGACGGCGACGCCGCCTCACCGGTGGAGTCCGCCGCGTTCATGCTGCTGCGGCAGCACCTGGAGGCGGTGCTGTCCACCCTGGGCGAGCGCGAGCGCCGGGTGGTGCAGCTGCGCTACGGCCTGGTGGACGGCCGTCCGCGCACCCTGGAGGAGATCGGGCGGATGTTCGGGGTCACCCGCGAGCGCATCCGGCAGATCGAGTCCAAGACCCTCAACAAGCTGCGCGACCACGCCTTCGCCGACCAGCTCCGCGGCTACCTCGACTAGCCGGGCCGACCGGACCTAGGCCGACTGCCGGCCCGCCTGCGGGTGCATCTGCTCGCGCAGCGCCGCGTACTGCTGCCGGACGGCCTCGCCCACGGCGACGTCCTCTCCCGGGTCCACGGTCACCGAGTCCCGCAGCTCCCAGGCCGGCGGCTCGGCGCTGCCGGCCAGCGCCCAGGCGGCCTGCCGGGCGGCGCCCAGGGCGGCGTAGTCGCCGGGCTCCGGGATCACCACCGGGACGCCGAAGATCAGCGGGGCGATGCTCTGCACCGCCGCCAGCCTGCTGCCGGAGCCGGTCAGGAAGATCCGGCGCACCGTCACCTGGCGGTCCCGCAGCACGTCCAGGGCGTCCGCGAGGCCGCACAGCATGCCCTCGACCGCTGCCCGGGCCAGGTGCTCGGGGCGCATCGAGTCCACCCGCAGGCCCGCCAGCGTCCCGGCCGCCTGTGGCAGGTGGGGGGTGCGTTCGCCGTCCAGGTACGGCAGCAGCACCAGCCCGTACGAGCCCGGGGTGGAGCGCAGCGCCAGATCGCTCAGGCCCTCGGCGTCGGTGCCCAGCAGCTCGGCGGTGGCGCGCAGCACCCGGGCCGCGTTCAGCGTGCCGACCTGCGGCAGATGGCGTCCGGTGGCGTCGGCGAGGGAGACCACGGTGCCGCCCGGGTCCAGCAGCGCCTCGTCGTGGACGGCGTACACGGTGCCGCTGGTGCCCAGCGAGACCACGGCGTCGCCGAGGCCGAGCCCCAGGCCCAGCGCGGTGGCCATGGTGCTGCCGGTGCCCGCGGAGATCAGCAGGCCCTCGGGGCTGTGCCCGGCGGCCTCGGCCGGGCCGAGCACCTCCGGCACGGCCGGGGCGTGGCCCAGCGCCAGCGTCAGCAGGTCGGAGCGGTACTGGCCGCTCATGGGCGACCAGTAGCCGGTGCCGGAGGCGTCGCCCCGGTCGGTGGTCCGCCGCGCGGACTGGCCCAGCAGCTGCCACACCAGCCAGTCGTGTGGCAGCACCACCTCGGCGACGCGCTTGGCGTGCTGCGGCTCGTGCTCCGCCAGCCAGCGCAGCTTGGCCACCGTCGAGCCCGCGTTCGGGACGCTGCCCACGGCCTCGGCCCAGGCGGCCGGGCCGCCCAGCTCCGTCACCAGCTGCGCGGCGGCCCCGGCCGAGCGCGGGTCGCCGCGCAGCAGGGCGGGGCGCACCAGCACCCCGCCCGCGTCCAGTCCGATCATTCCCTGCTGCTGGGCGGAGACCCCGATCGCCCGGACCCCCTCCAGCATGCCGCCGTCGGCCGCCGCGCCCAGGGAGCGCAGCCAGGACTGCGGATCGATCTCGGCGAGGGCGCTGCCGGCGGCCACACCCGGGTGCGGTGCGCGGCTCTCCCGCAGCACCTCACCCGTGTCGCTGTCGCAGACGACGATCCTGGTGTTCTGGGCGGAGCAGTCAAGGCCAGCCGATATCGCCATATTGAGATCATGCCTGATGGGGTGGGATTCCCACACCCGGTTCGGCCGGGATTACTTCCCCGGGGTGCCCCAGCCGTCCGCCGAGGCGGTTCCGGTGCGCTCCCGCAGATAGGGGACGCGGTCGGTGAACGAGCTGGGCAGCCGGTCGCCGACCTTGCCCGCCACCGCGTCCGCCGCCCTGCCCGCCGCCGCCCCGGCCGCCTGCTTGGCGTTGCGGGTCGCCGACTGCACCGCCGGGGTCTGCGCCAGGTCGCGGGCGGTCTTGCGGAGCTGCTCGTAGCGCTCCCGCCCGGCGCGCGTGCCCAGCACGTAGCCGACGGCAACTCCAGCGAGGAAAGTGAGCTTGCGCATGTCGCCTCCACCTCATGTCAGCGGCCGTGCACGTGCCTCCCCGTGCCCGCGCCGTTTGCTGTCCCACATCTGTCCCACAACGGTCGCGCGGGCTCCGGTCTGTCTGGTCCGGAGCCTAAGGCCGTCCCCCCGGCACGCGAACCTGCCGCGCCGGTACCGGAGGCGTCCGAGCGCCATCCGGTCACGCCTACCCCCGGCCTGCTGCGACGAACCCCGCACCGGCCGACCCCGCCCCGACCAGGGCCCGGCCAATCGATTGGCGGAGCACCCCCCTACGTGCGCTAATGTATGTCCCGCAGCCGACACCGGCCCCGCGCTCGACGGAGCCGGGACGACGAGGCGGCACCTTCCCCCATAGCTCAATTGGCAGAGCAGCCGACTGTTAATCGGCAGGTTATTGGTTCGAGTCCAATTGGGGGAGCGCCCGGGGCCAGCCCCGGCCGGAACGATCCTCCATAGCTCAATTGGCAGAGCAGCCGACTGTTAATCGGCAGGTTATTGGTTCGAGTCCAATTGGAGGAGCACAGCCCGCAGAGCCCCGGCACATGCCGGGGCTTTCGGCGTACCTGGGGCGACCGGGGGACAGGGGGCAGGGATGGCCGGGGAGACGCTGGACGCGGTGGTGGCGGCCGTGGTGCTGGCGGCGGTGGTCGCCGTCGGGGCCGTCCTGGGCCGGAGCCGCTCGCGCCGCCCCACCCGCCCGCCGCGCGCCTCCCGTCCGGCGACGCGCCGCCCACCGTCCCGCCCGTCCTCGCGTCCGTCCGACGGCACCCCCGGCACCTCCGGCGCGCCCGCGCGGCTGCCGCAGCCGCGCGAGATCTGGTGGGCCCAGGTGCCGTTCGAGGACGGCACCGGCTCCAAGGACCGCCCCTGCCTGGTGCTGCACCGGGGCGCCCGTACCGCCACGGTGCTGAAGATCACCAGCAAGCACCACGCCGAACTGCCCGGCGTCATCCCGCTCCCGCCCGGCACCGTCGGCGACCGCGAGCACCGCGCCAGCTGGCTGGAGACGGACGAGGCCCGCGAGGTCCCCTTCGCCGACTTCCGCCGCCGCGTCGGCGCGGTCGACCCCCAGCTCTGGACCCGCGTCCGCAAGGCCCGCCCCTGACCGCGCCGCGCCGTCACCGCGCTGCGCCGTCACCGCGCTCGGCGGATCCGGATCGGGCCGTGCACCTCGGCCGGAGTGACCGGGCGGCCGGCCTGGGTGACCTCGACCTCGCCCGCCGCCGCCAGACGCCATGCGGCCTGGCGCGTCGGCTCCATCAGGGCCCGCCATCCGTCGCCCTCGCCCGCGTACGCCGCCCGGGCGGCATCGGAGGGGCAGATCGACGAGGTCGGCCCGCGACGCTCCAGCAGATCCAGAATGGCCTGCTCGACAAGCTGATCGACCCTCTGCTGATCCTTCGCCACCCCACAAGTGTGGCACCGCCGCCAGCAAGGGGCCCCGGCTGCCGGGCGCGGGGCGGTACGCGCCCGATCGAGTGAACAACGGCCTGTCGACACACGTGTCGACAGGCCGTTCCTCTACCGTATGTGCTGGTCAACACATACGCCCTGCGAGTGGGGCGGGTGGGACTCGAACCCACGACCAAGGGATTATGAGTCCCCTGCTCTAACCGGCTGAGCTACCGCCCCGTGCCGCGTGAACGGGCGATCATTCTGACTGATCGTCGTACATCAGCACGAGTGGCCCACTGATGGGCCACTCGCCGCAGCATAGCTGGTGAGGGGTGCCGTTCGCGCGGCGGGTTCCATCATCTGGATCTCTCCTGCGCTGCGGGCGCGGGTGGCGGGGGCTCCTCCCGGCGGCGGCGCCGGGCGGTGCGGACGACGGCGACGCCCAGCAGCAGCAGGCCGAAGGCCGGGTAGACCGAGCCGGGCAGTTGCTGCCACAGCGCCAGATGCAGGCTGTCCTGCGGGAGTCGGTGCGGGACCAGCCACATGCCGTACCCGGCGAAGGCCAGCAGACCCAGGCCGAGCAGCGGGCGCCAGCGCAGTCGGCGGGCCGCGCGCGGGCGGGCCTGCTCGGCGGCGGCCTCGGCCGCCAGCAGCACCAGGATGGGCACGCACCAGACCCAGTGGTGGGTCCAGCTGATCGGCGACACCAGCAGCGCGGTCAGCGCCGCGCAGA
This sequence comes from Streptacidiphilus sp. PB12-B1b, assembly GCF_014084125.1. Taxonomy (NCBI): domain Bacteria; kingdom Bacillati; phylum Actinomycetota; class Actinomycetes; order Kitasatosporales; family Streptomycetaceae; genus Streptacidiphilus; species Streptacidiphilus sp. PB12-B1b. The sequence continues at coordinate 1,680,226 of NZ_CP048405.1, forward strand.
CCGCGCCCCAGGCGTCGGCGCGCGGCAGGCGGGGGCCGACGCGCGCGGTCCGGGCGGCGACGGCCAGCCCGGCGGCGGCGGTGAGGCCCGCGGCGAGGACCCAGGACAGGTTGGGGTTGTGCTCGTGCAGCAGCCGCGCCAGCGCCCCGCGCAGCGACTGGTTGTCGACGATCCCGGTCGCGCCCACCCGGTGCGAGTCGTAGAGGTAGTCGGTCCAGAAGCTCCAGGACGCCTGGGGCAGCGCGAGCCAGCCGAACAGCACCGTCCCGGCGAACCCGGCGAAGGAGACCAGCGCGGCCCGGGGGCGTCCGGTGAGCAGCAGGTAGAGGCCGAAGACGCCGGGGGTGAGCTTCAGCCCGGTGGCGATGCCGATCAGCAGGCCCTTGCTGCGGGCCCGGTCCGGCCGGTTCAGGTCGGCCAGGACCAGGCAGACGATCAGCAGGTTGATCTGCCCGTAGCGCAGGGTGGTGTAGACGGGCTCCAGCCAGACGCCCGCCAGCGGCGCCAGGGCGACCGCCAGCGGGCGGCTGCGCTGCCGGGGCCAACCGACCAGCCGGAAGGAGAGCCAGGCCAGCGCGGCGAGCAGGGCCAGATTGGCGCAGGTGACCACGGCCCGCAGCAGCGGGACCGGCGCCAGCGTGGTCGCGGTGAAGACCAGCGCCGCGAACGGCGGGTAGGTCGCGTACAGCTTCCAGTGCGGGACGATCATGGTGTAGAGGTTCTGGCCGTGCCGGACGGTCTCGCCCTCGTCGCGGTAGACGACCATGTCGACCATCTGGAAGTGCTCCAGCTGCCGCACCGTCTCGTACGCCAGCAGCGAGAGCACTCCCACCGCCAGCAGCAGCGCCGCCCGCCCGGGGCGGTCGCCGAGCAGGGCGCGCAGCCGTCCGGGTACCGCGGCGGTCACCCCCTCGGCGTGCTCCCCGGTGCGTCTGCCGGGGTGCTCCCCGGCCTGCTCGGGCACGACCGCACTGCGCTCACCACTGCCAACCGCCACGTGCCCCCGCTACCGCCCTCACGCCCGCCCCCAGTGTCGGCCGTCCGGCGGCCGAGCCTATCGGGGCTGATCGCTTCGTGCGCCCCCCACCGGGGGGTGGCTCTCCTCGCCGGTGCGGCGTAGGGGGTTCATCCGGACGGATGAGAGGAGCGGGCGGAGCCCCCGGTCGTCGGCCCGGCCGCGCCGTCGACCACTCGGCGCAGCAGGTCGCGCAGGTCGGCGCGCTCCTCCTGGCCGAGGGCGGCCAGCGGCTCGCGGGCGAAGTGCAGCGAGGCGCGCAGCTCGGAGGAGGCGGCCCGGCCGGCCTCGGTGGCCACCACCCGTTTGATCCTGCGGTCGCCGGGATCGGCCTGCCGCTCGACCAGCCCGCGCACCTCCAGCCGGTCCACGATGCCGGTGATGTTGGACGGCTCGCAGCTCAGGGTCTGCGCGATCTGGCGCATCGGCAGCGGGCCGAGCCGCAGCAGCCCGAGGACCTTGGCCTGGGCGCCGGTGAGCGAGCGGGCGGCGGCGGCCTCCTCGTACTCCTTGTGGAACAGCGCGACCATGCGGGCCATCAGGTCGACCACTTCGAGGGTGACCGGGTCCTCCTGCTCGCGCCCCTGCCCCGGGACGGGCTCGCGCACCTGTACCTGCTGCTGCTCCTGCGGTTGCGACATGCTCTCAGGGTACCTGAATATTTGACATGGTGAACCTTTCTGTTCCATGGTTGCTTGAGATGGTCAATGAACGATGAGCTAAAGGATATGGACATGAGCGAGCAGCACCTCCCCAGCACCGGCCGCGAGTGGCACCTGGCGGCCCGGCCCGACGGCTGGCCGGTCCCCGAGGACTTCGCTCTGGTCGAGGCCCCCGTGCAGGCCCCCGGCGCCGGGCAGATCCTGGTCCGCAACGAGTACCTCTCGGTCGACCCCTACATGCGCGGCCGGATGAACGACGTCAAGTCGTACGTCCCCCCGTTCCGGCTCGGGGCGGTCATGGACGGCGGCGCGGTCGGCCGGGTGGTCGCCTCGCAGGCCGAGGGCTTCGCCGTGGGCGACGCCGTGCTGCACGGCCTCGGCTGGCGCGAGTACGCCACCCTGGACGCCGCCGGGGCCGTCAAGGTGGACGACTCGCTGCCGCTGCGCTCCTACCTCGGGGTGCTGGGCATGACCGGGCTCACCGCCTACGCCGGTCTGCTGGACGTCGGCGGCTTCAAGGAGGGCGAGGCGGTCTTCGTCTCCGGCGCGGCCGGTGCGGTCGGCAGCGTCGTCGGCCAGATCGCCAAGCTGCGCGGGGCCTCGCTGGTGGTCGGCAGCGCCGGCTCGCCGGAGAAGGTGCGCAGGCTGACCGAGGAGTTCGGCTTCGACGCGGCCTTCAACTACAAGGACGGACCGGTCGCCCAGCAGCTGGCCCAGGCCGCCCCGGACGGCATCGACGTCTACTTCGACAACGTCGGCGGGGAGCACCTGGAGGCGGCCATCGGCGCGCTGCGGCTGCACGGCCGCGCGGTGCTCTGCGGCGCCATCGCCCAGTACAACGAGACCGCGCCGCCGACCGGCCCGCGCAACCTGGCGCTGGCCATCGGCAAGCGGCTGCGGCTGGAGGGGATGCTGGTCGGCGACCACTACGCGCTGCAGCCGCAGTTCACGGCCGAGGTCGGCGGCTGGCTGGCCGAGGGCCGGCTGACCTTCGAGGACACCGTGGTCGAGGGCTTCGACCGGACCGCGGACGCCTTCCTCGGGCTGCTGCGCGGTGAGAACACCGGCAAGATGCTGGTGCACGTGGGCGGCTGACACCCGTTGCAGCCGACGCGTCACTGATGGTGCGTCATGGCCGGATAGGGTTCCCATTTATGGGTTGATATGCACGCACTTCCCGCCCGTACGGGCGGGAAGTGCGTGCTTTCGGGTGGTTCCGCTGGACGACCCCCCACAGCGGTCCCCGGCGCGGTACCGTTTCCTCAGCCACACGCTTGATGCATGGTTGTTGATAGTGCTGAGTGAATAGTGTTTGCACGAAGTCACTGCGGGCATGGATGACCGGACGTGGCACGAGGCCGCTGGGGAAGGCGCCCCTCGCACCACACTGGAGGTCCCGGTGACGACTCGTGGAGTTCTCTACCTGCACTCCGCGCCGCGCGCGCTCTGCCCGCATGTCGAGTGGGCCGTGGGCGGCGTGCTCGACACGCGCGTCAGTCTCGACTGGACTCGCCAGCCCGCCGCGCCCGGCAGCTGGCGTGCCGAACTCTCCTGGCAGGGCGAGGCCGCCACCGCCTCCCGGCTGGCCTCCGCGCTGCGCGGCTGGCAGCTGCTGCGCTTCGAGGTCACCGCGGAGCCCGGCGCGGGCTGCGAGGGCGAGCGCTACAGCAGCACGCCCGAACTCGGCATCTTCCATGCGGTCACCGGCATCCACGGCGACATCCTGATCCCGGAGGACCGGCTGCGCTCGGCGCTGCTGCGGGCCCGGATGGGCGAGGGCCCGCTGGAGGCGGAGATCTCCCGGCTGCTCGGCAAGCCCTGGGACGACGAGCTGGAGCCGTTCCGGCACGCCGGCGAGGGAGCCCCGGTGCGCTGGCTGCACCAGGTCGTCTGAGGCCCTTCGGCCGAGCTGTACATGACACCCCGTCAGCCATGAGGCGCGGGCCGGCGCCGTCGCGTTCACTTCTTCAAGGCCGTCGGCGACGACATCCGGCGCCCTTGCGCGCCGTCCGCCGAGGGCTGCCCGAAAGTGTTCGGACAGCCGTTCCACAACCTTCCGGAAATCGATCGCAAACGTCCTGAGGGGTCCCACCTGGCAGGGCTCAGGATCACACCGAGATGAACGCCGTGTTGCATCCACTGGCCGTGGTGACAGATAGGCCATCAGTTTGCCCCGGGCTCTTGCGCACGAATTCGCCCCCCGTGTACACATCACTCGTGCGCTCCCACCGGGCGTTCACACGGGTTGCCTCGCACCCCTGTCCTGACGGACCTTCACTCCAGGAGTCGTCATTTCCGAAAACAAGTCTTCCCGTGGGCGGCGGACGCGCATAGCCACCGTCGCGGTGTCCTCTCTCGCGCTGGCCACGGGCTCCCTCGCCCTCGCCGCGCCCTCGCAGGCCGTCGCCCCCGCCCCGCAGGCGAAGGTGATCACGAGCAGCCATCCCTCCTGGGCCACGGCCGCCGCGGACAAGGGCGCGGTCTCGGCCTCGGCGCAGACCAGTGTCACGGTGTACCTCCAGAGCCAGAACGCCGCCGCCCTGGCGCAGTACGCCATGGCCGTGTCGACGCCCGGCAACGCGCTCTACGGGAAGTTCCTCACCGCCGCCCAGGCGAAGGCGCGCTTCCTGGCCACCCCGGCCCAGATCAAGGCCGTGCAGACCTGGCTCACCGGAGCCGGCCTGCACATCACCAGCAGCAGCGAGCACCAGATCCAGGTCAGCGGCGACGCCGCGGCGATCAAGCGCGCCTTCGGCACCACGCTGCACCAGTACAGCGTCAAGGGCCACCTGCTGCACGCCCCGACCACCAACGCGGTCGTCCCGGCCGCGGTCTCCTCGGTCGTGCTCGGCGTCTCCGGTCTGGCCTCCTCGGCCCCGACCGTCAAGCCGACCTACGTCCCGGTCAGCGAGGTCGCCAAGAGCACCGGCGCCTCGGCGAAGAAGGGCATCGCCCCCACGCCCACCTGCTCGACCTCCTGGGACCAGAAGAAGGTCACCGGCGCGCCCGCCGGCTACACCAAGAACACGTACTACGACGAGTGCTCCTTCCAGCCCTCGCAGCTGCGCCAGGCGTACGGCATCACCAAGAGCGGGCTGACCGGCAAGGGCGTCAAGATCGCCATCGTCGACGCCTACGGCTCCTCCACCATGCTGGCCGACGCCGACCAGTACTCGACCAACCACGGCGACCAGCCGTTCGCGGCCGGCCAGTACACCGAGGTGGTCACCCCCGACCAGTGGAACAGCCAGGCCGCCTGCGGCGGTCCGGCCGGATGGGCCCCCGAGGAGGCCCTGGACGTCGAGATGTCGCACGGGCTCGCCCCGGCCGCCGACGTCGTCTACGTCGGCGCCAACTCCTGCAACGACAACGACCTGCAGGCCGCGCTGGCCGACATCGTCGACAACCACCTCGCGGACATCGTGTCCAACTCGTGGTCCGGCCTGATGTACTCCAACGCTGCCGGTGACGGCGAGTCGGCCATCTCCATCGCGGCCTACGAGCAGATCTTCGAGCAGGGCGCGGTCGAGGGCATCGGCTTCGACTTCTCCGCCGGCGACTGCGGCAACAACTCCCCGGGCGCCGCGGCGACCGGCGTCAACTGCGACCCGAGCACGACCAAGGCCCAGGCCGGATTCCCGTCCTCGGACCCGCTCGTGACCGACGTCGGCGGCACCGCGCTGGCCATCTCGGACAAGAAGGGCGACTACAAGTTCGAGACGGACATGGGCACCCTGCTGTCCACCCTGAACGCGGCCGGAACCGGCTGGAACCCGCTCCCGGGCTCCTTCTACTTCGGCGGCGGCGGCGGCACCAGCGACTACTTCGCCCAGCCCTTCTACCAGAAGGGGATCGTCCCGGACGCGCTGTCGCACACCCTGATGACCGGCGCGACCAGCAGCACCGCCCAGCGCGTCACCCCCGACGTCGCCATGAACGGTGACCTGTTCACCTCGGTGTGGGTCGGCATCTCCGACGGCAACCCCTACAGCGAGGGCGGCTACGGCGGCACCAGCGTCTCCTCCCCGGAGTGGACCGCGCTGCAGGCCGACGCCATCCAGGCGCGCGGCGGCCGTCCGTTCGGCTTCGCCAACCCGGAGATCTACGACCGGGCCGGGACCAAGGACTTCAACGACGTCGTCAACGAGACCGCGGTGAAGGGCCAGCCCCCGCTCAGCGCGATCTTCGACAACGGCCTGCAGGACGGCTCGCTGAACGCGGCCCTGGTCGCCTTCGGCCGGGACTACGGCCTGGTGGCCACCCGCGGCTTCGACGACGCCACCGGCGTCGGCTCGCCGAACGTCAACTACCTGAACTCGTACAAGAAGCACTGAGGCAGGCAGTAGCAGCACAGCAGCACAGCGCGACGCCGGGGCCCGGCGGGGAGCGATCCCCGCCGGGCCCCGGCCTGTCGTCCGGCACTGTCGGGCTCACCTGCGCCGGCGGCGGAAGACGTCCAGCAGTGAGGCCACCCGGCCGGCCCGGTCGAACAGGGCCAGCGCGGGCCCGCGCTCGCCTTCGAGGTTGGCCAGCATCTCCAGGCCCAGGTAGAGCGCGACCACCGCGTGCGCGGCCTCGTCCGGCGGCAGCAGCCGGGCGGCGGGGGAGCCCGCCAGCGCCTCCTGGATCGACTCGGCGGCGAAGGCCCGCCAGGGGCGGATCCGGGCGGCGACCTCGGGCCGCAGCTCGGGGGTGAACTGGGCCGCGGCGATCATCTCGACCAGCACCGTCACATGGCCCTGGTCCAGGTCCTCCTCGAAGACCGAGCGGGCGGCGCGGACCAGGTCGCCCAGGCTGCCGGAGGCCGCGACCATCGCCCGGTAGCGCTCGTCCCGGGCGCTGCTGACCGCGTCCAGCGCGGCCAGCTGCAGCTTGGCGACCGAGCCGAAGTGGTAGAAGACCAGCGCCTGGTTGCACCCGGCCCGGGCCGCGATCGCCCGGGCACTGGCCCCGGCGAAGCCGCTCTCCCGCAGCTCCGCGACGGCCGCGGCGACCAGCGCCGCCCGGGTCTGCGCCGAACTGCGCGCCCCCGCGCTCTCGCTGGAGCGCCTGCTCCCGGCCTTGGCCATGCCCCCACCGCCGTCCCTCGTGCCTCAGCTGCCTCGTGGATGGATCGAGCGAACGCTCACATCATGACGCCGGGCCGGCCGTCGGCACAAAGAGCCGAAAAGGGGCCGCCCCGGCGCGTGCGGCGCGGGGCGGCCCCTGGACGGCGGCGGGCGTCAGTCCCGGCGGAACGCCAGCACCACGTTGTGGCCGCCGAAGCCGAACGAGTTGTTCAGCGCCGCGATCGGGCCCTCGGGCAGCTTGCGGGCCTCGCCGGTGACGATGTCGGCCTCGACCTCCGGGTCCAGGTCCTCCACGTTGATGGTGGGCGGGGCCAGCCGGTGGTGCAGCGCCAGCACGGTGGCGACGGTCTCGATGCCGCCCGCGCCGCCGAGCAGGTGGCCGGTCATCGACTTGGTCGCGGAGATCGCAATGTGGTCGACGTGGTCACCCAGCTCCTTGCGCAGCGCCTTGATCTCGGCGACGTCGCCCTGCGGGGTGGAGGTGGCGTGCGCGTTCAGGTGCACCACCTCGGCCTTGTCCAGCCCGGTGGACTCGAACAGGTGGGCCAGCGCGCGGGCGATGCCGGCGCCGGTCGGCTCGGGCTGGGCGATGTGGTGCGCGTCCGAGGACAGGCCCTGGCCGACGGCCTCGCAGTACACCCGGGCCCCGCGCGCGGCGGCGTGCTCGGCGGACTCCAGCACCACCACGCCCGCGCCCTCGCCGAGGACGAAGCCGTCCCGGGCCTTGTCGTACGGGCGCGACGCCTGCTCGGGGTGCTCGTTGTTCTTGGACATCGCCATCATGTTGGCGAAGGCCACCACCGGCAGCGGGTGGATGGCGGCCTCGGTGCCGCCGGCCACCACCACGTCGGCGCGGCCGGTGCGGATCATCTCGACGGCGTAGCCGATGGCCTCGGCGCCGGAGGCGCAGGCGCTCACCGGGGTGTGCACGCCCGCGCGCGCGCCGATCTCCAGGCCGACGTTGGCCGCCGGGCTGTTCGGCATCAGCATCGGGACGGTGTGCGGCGAGACGCTGCGGACGCCCTTCTCCCGCAGCACGTCGTACTGGTCGAGCAGGGTGGTCACGCCGCCGATGCCGGAGGCGACGACCGCGCCCAGCCGGTCCGGGTCGACCGCCGAGCCCTCGTCGGTCGCGGAGACCTCGAAGCCGGCGTCTGCCCAGGCCTCGCGGGCCGCGATCAGCGCGAACTGCGCCGAGCGGTCCAGCCGCCGGGTCTGGTGCCGGGGGATGATCTCGCCCGGCTCGACGGCGGTGCGCGCGGCGATGCGGACCGGCAGGTCCGCCGCCCACGCCTCGGTCAGCACGCGGACGCCGGAGCGGCCGCTGGTCAGGCCCTCCCAGGTGGACGCGGCGTCGCCGCCGAGCGGCGTGAAAGCGCCGATCCCTGTGACGACCACGGTGCGGTTGTCGTTGGTCACTGCTGTGTCTCCCACGTCTGCGCATGCCCCGGAAGGCTGGAACTTAGAAACTGGTACCGGAGCCGATGACTCCAGGTTAGGGAAGGAACTGCTACGGGACGGGGCACCCCGCGGACGAGGTGCCCCGAAGCGAGCGTGAAGGCCGCGGCCCGAGGTCAGGCGTGGGCGAGGATGTAGTCCACCGCGTCGCCGACCGTCTTCAGGTTCTTGACCTCGTCGTCCGGGATCTTGACGTCGAAGCGCTCCTCAGCGGCCACGACGACCTCGACCATGGACAGCGAGTCGACGTCCAGGTCATCGGTGAACGACTTGTCCAGCTCGACGTCCTCGGTCGGGATCCCGGCGATCTCGTTGACGATCTCCGCGAGACCGGTAAGGACCTCGTCCTTGGTTGCCATGTCGGCACTCCTTCGTGTTGTGCGCTCTCCGTGACCCGCCGGAATGCGGGCCCCGGTCGTCTGTGCTCCGTGCAGGGGGTGCGCGGTGTACTAGGGGAGGGTAACGACTGCCGCGGCGTACACCAGACCCGCCCCGAAGCCGATGATCAGGGCCAGGTCCCCGCTCTTGGCCTCGCCGGTCTGCAGCATCCGCTCCATGGCCAGCGGGATGGAGGCCGCCGAGGTGTTGCCGGTCACCGCGATGTCCCGGGCCACCGGGACGGTTTCGGGCAGTCCCAGTGCCTTGATCATGGCGTCGATGATCCGCATGTTGGCCTGGTGCGGGATGAACGCGCCGAGCTGGTCGGCGGTGATCCCGGCGGCGTCCAGGGCCTTCTGCGCGGCCTTGGCCATGTCCCAGACGGCCCAGCGGAAGACCGCCTGGCCCTCCATCCGCAGGGCCGGCCACTTGGTCCCGTCGCCGACGCCGTTGACCGCGTCCGGCTTGCCGAAGGCGGTGTCCCAGGCCTCGGTCTGGCTGATGACGTCCCGCTGCGAGCCGTCCGAGCCCCAGACCAGCTTGCCGATGCCGGGGGTCTGCGACGGCCCGACCACGGCCGCGCCCGCGCCGTCGCCGAAGATGAAGGCGGTGGAGCGGTCGCTCACGTCGGTCAGGTCGGACAGCCGTTCGACGCCGATCACCACGACGTACTCGGCGCTGCCGGTGCGGACCATGCCGTCGGCCAGGGCGAGGCCGTAGCCGAAGCCGGCGCAGGCGGCGGAGATGTCGAAGGCCGGCGCGGTGCCGCAGCCCAGGCGCTGGGCGATCTCGGTGGCGATGGCCGGGGTCTGCTTCAGGTGCGAGACGGTGGCCACGACCACCGCGCCGACCTGCTCGGGGGCGATCCCGGACTGGGCGATGGCCTTGCTGGCGGCCTGCACGGACATCTCCGCGACGGTCTCCTCGGGCCCGGCCCAGCGGCGCTCGGTGATGCCGCTGCGGGTGCGGATCCACTCGTCCGAGGAGTCGATCCAGTTCAGTACCTCGGCGTTGGGGATCACCCGTACTGGGCGGTAGCCGCCCACGCCCATGATGCGCGCGTACGGCGCGCCGGTGCTCGGCGTGATCCGGGGTACGTCGACGGACTCCGACGCGTCGGAAGGCTCTGCGGTCATACGACTACCCCCTCGGGTGTGGCGTGCTCGGCGATCAGCTCACGGGCCCTGTCCAGGTCTGCCGGAGTTTTCAGGGCGAGCGTAGCCACCCCCTTGAGGTTCCGCTTCAGCAGGTTGGTCAGCGTCCCAGCAGGTGGGACCTCGATGACGCAGGTGGCGCCCAGGCGCTCCAGGGTCTCCATGCACAGATCCCAGCGGACCGGGTTGGAGACCTGCGACACCAGCCGCGCCAGCACCTGCTCGCCGGAGTCCAGGACCTGGCCGTCGGCGTTGGAGAGGTAGGCGGTCGCCGGGGCGGCCACCGGCACGCCCGGGGCGATCCGCGCCAGCCGCTCCACACCCGGCGCCATGTGCTCGGTGTGGAAGGCGCCCGCGACCGACAGCGAGACGATCCGGCTCTTGGCCGGGCCGTCCTCCTTGAAGGCCGCCAGCTGCTCCAGCGTCCCGGCGGCGACGATCTGGCCGCCGCCGTTGTTGTTGGCAGCGGTCAGCCCGTGCTCGGCGATCTTCTTGGCGACCTCGTCCGGCTCGCCGCCCAGCACCGCGCACATGCCGGTGGCGATCTCGGCCGCGGCACCGGCCATGGCCAGGCCGCGCTGGCGGACGAAGGCCATCGCCGACTCGGCGGAGAGCACGCCGGAGAAGGCGGCGGTGGTGATCTCGCCGACGCTGTGCCCGGCGACCGCGCCGACCCGGCCCAGCTGCTGCGGCTCCGGGAACAGCGTGAGGGCGGCGGTCAGCCCGGCGGCGACCAGCAGCGGCTGGGCGACGGCGGTGTCCTTGATCGCCTCGGCGTCCGCCTCGGTGCCGTAGTGCACCAGGTCCAGCCCGGCCACGGCGGACCACCAGTGCAGCCTGTCGGCCACACCGTCGACCTCCAGCCACGGAGCGAGGAATCCTGGCGTCTGGGCGCCCTGTCCGGGAGCAACGATAACGAGCACGAAACCAACCTTCTCTCGCCGGGAGCACCGGGCGCGGGTGGGGAGGGAGACGAAGAACCGCAGCTTCAGTTGTGGAGTCTCTACAGCGGTACGTTTGCGCAGTTCACCCCGCCTGGAGTCGTCCCAGGGCCAGGGCGATCCGCAGGGTGAACGCCGAACGGACGTCCGACGGAGCGTAGCCGGTGACATCGGTCACACGCCGTAGCCGGTACCGCACGGTGTTGGGGTGGACGAACAGCATCCGGGCCGCGCCCTCCAGCGAGGACGCCTGCTCCAGGTAGACGGAGAGGGTGTCCAGCAGCGCCGAACCGGCCTCGTCCAGCGGCGTGTAGATCTCCTCGACCAGCTGCCGCCGCGCGGCCGCGTCCCCGGCCAGCGCCCGCTCCGGCAGCAGGTCGTCCGCCAGCACCGGGCGCGGCGCGTCCGGCCAGGCGGCGCACGCCTTCAACCCGGCGGCGGCGGCCTGCGCGGAGCGGGTCGCCGACAGCAGGTCGCCGACGGTCGGGCCGATCACCACCGGTCCGGCCGCGAACTGGCCGATCAGCGAGCGGGCGGCGGGCACCGGGTCGAAGACCCGGTCGGGCTTGCGGCCGCCGTCGCCGACGACCACCACCAGCCGCGCCCCCAGCACCCCGGTGAGCACGTGCAGCTTGGCGTGCCGGGCGGCCCGGCGGATCGCCTCGACCACCAGTTCGCTGTCGCCGGACGGCGCGCTGCCCATCACCACCATCACCCGATCGGGCGACCCCCAGCCCAGCGCCGCGGCCCGGGAGAGCACCCCCTCGTCGGCGTCGCCGGACAGCAGCGAGTTGACCACCAGCGCCTCGAGCCGGGCGTCCCAGGCGCCGCGCGCCTCGGCGGCCTGCGCGTACACCTGGGCGGTGGCGAAGGCGATCTCCCGGGCGTACACCAGCACGGCCTCACGCAGGCCGTCCTCGCCGCCGGGCGAGGCCACCTCGTCGATGGCCTCCTCGACCACCTCGATGGTGGTGCGGATCATCTCCACCGTCTGCCGCAGCGTCACCGCCCGGGTCAGCTCGCGCGGCGCGGTGCCGAAGACGTCGGTGCTGATCGCCTGCGGGGCCTCCGGGTGGCGGAACCACTCGGTGAACGCGGCGATACCGGCCTGCGCCACCAGGCCGATCCAGGAGCGGTGCTCCGGCGGCATGTTGCGGTACCAGGAGAGGTTCTCGTCCATGCGGGCGATGGCCGCGGTGGACAGCTTCCCGGCCGCGCGCTCCAGCCGCTTCAGCGTGGCGGCGTGGCGCTCGGCCCGCTCGGCGGCGGTGCGCCGCTCTATGGCCGTGCCGCGCGGCGACCCCCGGCGCGGCGTGTCGGCCGGCTCGCCGGGCGGCGTCGGCGGCTGCCCGTCGGCGGAGATCGCCGCAGGCTTCGAGGCGGACTTCGAGGCGGACTTCTTCGGGGCAGCTGGCACAGCCTTAAGCCTGCCCTACCGGGAGCCGTGTGTGCGCCGGGCAGCGCGCCGACGGTGCGTGGCAACGGTCACAGCCGCCGCGCACGGTAGCGTCTGCGGCATGGACGAGCAGCACACGGCGGAGCCGCCGCAGTCCGCCCTGACGGTCCACCGGGCGGCCGAGCGCTACCGCTCCGAGCCGGAGCCGGGCATCGACACCCGGCACGCCTTCTCCTTCTCCGGCCACTACGACCCGGCCAACACCCACTTCGGCGCGCTGCTGGCCTGCAACGAGGAGACGCTGGCGGTCGGCGCCGGTTTCGTTCGGCACCTGCACCGCGACACCGAGATCGTCACCTGGGTGGTCGAGGGCGCGCTGGCGCACCGCGACGACCGCGGGCACGCCACCGTGGTGCGCCCCGGGCACGTCCAGCTCCTGAGCGCGGGCAGCGGCGTGCAGCACCGCGAGGCCAACGTCGGCGGCGCCCGGGAGCAGGTGCGCTTCCTGCAGTTCTGGCTCCAGCCGGACGAGTTCGGCACCGAGCCCGGCTACGGCCTGCGGCAGGTGGTGGACGGGACGACGGTGCTCGCCGGGGCCGGGCAGCTGCGCCGCGGCGACGCCGTGCTGCACCTGGTCCGGGCCGGCGCGTACGAGCAGCTGCCGGCGTTCCCGGCCGCGCCCTACCGCTACCTGCACGTGGTCCGCGGCGGCTTCGGCTTCCGCACCCGGCCCGGGCCGCACGGCGTCGGCCGGGAGCTGGAGCCGGGCGACAGCCTGCGGATGACCGGCGACGCCGAGCCGCACCAGCCCACGGCCGGGCCGGGCGGCGTCGAGGCGCTGCTGTGGGAGATGCACTCCCCGCTGCGCCACGGCTGAACCGTGGGCACGGCCCCGGTCGGGCCCGGCCCGGTCAGTGGTCCAGCTCGGCCAGCACCGCGTCGCTGAAGGGCGGCCAGAGCTCGGCGGCCCAGGGGCCGAAGTCGCGGTCGGTGAGCGCGACGCAGGCCGCGCCCGCGACCGGGTCCACCCACAGGAAGGTGCCGGCCTGGCCGAAGTGGCCGAACGACTCGGGGGAGTTGCGGCCGCCCATCCAGTGCGGGGCCTTGTGGTCGCGCAGGTCGAAGCCGAGGCCCCAGTCGTTGGGGCGCTGGTGGCCGAAGCCCGGCAGCACGCCGCTGAGCCCGGGGAAGGCCACGGAGGTCGCCTCGGCCAGGGTCGAGCGGTCCAGCACCCGGGGGGCCAGCAGCTCGGCGGCGAAGCGGGCCAGGTCGGCGGCGGTGGACACGCCCCCGGCCCCGGCCGGGCTGCGCCCCGAGGCGTCGATCAGGGTGTCGGCCATGCCGAGCGGCGCGAAGACGGCCTCCTGCGCGTACTGCGCGAAGGGGATGCCGGTGGCCTTCTCCACGGTCTGCGCCAGGACGTCGAAGCCGGCGTTGGAGTAGAGCCGCCGGTTGCCGGGGGCGGCCATGGCGCGGTGCTCGTCGAAGGCCAGGCCGGAGGTGTGCGCCAGCAGGTGGCGCACGGTCGAGCCCTCGGGCCCGGCCGGGTCGTCCAGCTCCAGCGCGCCCTCCTCCACCGCGACCAGCACGGCGTAGGCGCTGAGCGGCTTGGTGACCGAGGCCAGCCGGAAGGCGTGCGCCTGCGGCCCGTGGCTGCCCGCGAGCGAGCCGTCGCGCCGTACCACCGCGGCCGCCGCGGTGGGCACCGGCCAGTTCTCGATCATCCGCAGGCTGTCCATGCGGACAACCTATCCAATCGTCCGAATCCGCCGACGCACCGGGCAGCGCTTGCTTGGAGTGCACTCCAACTCGGTAGGTTCGATGGCAGAGGCACGGAGAGGAGCAGCGGATGTCACTGGCGGTCGCACTGCCGCAGGAACCGGCCGAGCCGGACGCGCCCGACGGCACCCCCCGCTACACCATCGGGGAGGTGGTCGCCCGCACCGGGCTGACCGCGCACACCCTGCGCTGGTACGAGCGGATCGGCCTGCTGGAGCACCCGGCGCGCTCGCACTCCGGGCAGCGCCGCTTCAGCGACCGCGACCTGGCCTGGCTGCAGTTCCTGGGGAAGCTGCGGCTGACCGCGATGCCCGTGGCCGACATGGTGCGCTACGCGGAGCTGCGGCGCGAGGGCGAGCACACCGCCGCCGCGCGGCGGGCGCTGCTGGAGGCGCACCGCGAGGAGGTCCGGCAGCGGATAGCCGACCTCCAGGCCACCCTTCTGATCATCGACTGCAAGATCGACATGTACGCGGAGAGGCAGCAGCAGCTATGAGCAGCAACGTCATCCCGACCACCACCCTCGGCGCGGGCGGCCCCGGAGCGGGCCCCGTCGTCGGCGTCCAGGGCCTCGGCTGCATGGGCATGAGCGAGTTCTACGGCGAGACCGACACCGCCGAGGCGCTGGCCACCCTGGACCGGGCGCTGGAGCTGGGCGTCACCCTGTTCGACACCGCGGACATCTACGGCAGCGGCCACAACGAGGAGCTGATCGGCCCGTTCGTCCAGGCCAACCGGGACCAGGTGGTGCTGGCCACCAAGTTCGCCATCGAGCGCCGCGCGGACGACCCGGCCTACCGGGGCGTCAACAACGACCCGGCCTACATCCGGAAGGCCGTGGACGCCAGCCTGCGCCGCCTGGGCGTGGACGTCATCGACCTGTACTACATGCACCGCCGCGACCCGCAGGTGCCGCTGTCGGAGTCGGTCGGGGCCATGGCCGAGCTGGTCCAGGCCGGCAAGGTCACGTACCTGGGCCTGTCCGAGGTGACCGGCGCGGAGCTGCGCGAGGCGCACGCGGTGCACCCGATCACCGCGATCCAGTCGGAGTGGTCGCTGTTCTCCCGCGACGTCGAGCGCAGCGCGGTTCCGGCCGCCGCCGAGCTGGGGGTGACCTTCGTCCCGTACTCGCCGCTCGGGCGCGGCTTCCTGACCGGCGCCTTCAGCAACGCCTCGGAGCTCGGCCAGGACGACTTCCGGCAGTACCAGCCGCGCTTCACCGGCGACAACGCCGCCCGCAACGCGGCGCTGCTCACCCCCGTCCACAAGATCGCGGCGGCGCACGGCGCGACCGCGGCGCAGGTGGCGCTGGCCTGGGTGCAGCAGCAGGCCGAGGTGCACGGGCTGGCGGTGGTGCCGATCCCGGGCACCCGCAAGCGCAGCCGGCTGGAGGAGAACACCGCCGCCACCGCGCTGCACCTGAGCGCGGACGAGCTGGCGCAGCTGGAGCCGATCGCCGCGCAGGTCGCCGGGGACCGCTACCCGGACATGTCCGGCACCTCGGCCGCCCGGGAGTAGCGGGCGGGCGGTGCCGACGCCCTGTGAGCCGGTCCTGGCGGGCCGGCCTACAGGCCGTTCAGGCAGCCGCCGGCGGCGGTGGCGTCCCCGGCGCAGGCGACGTCGCCGTAGTGGCCGAGTGCGATGTCGGCGAAGTTGCGCAGGCTGGCCGTGCCCGGGGCGAAGTAGCCGGTGTGGCCGTACGAGCCGGTGGAGGCGATCACCCGGGAGCCGAAGTCGGAGCTGGTCGGGTCGGCGCCGTGGCCCAGCCCGGCGACCTCCAGGTAGGGCACGTCGCCGATCCAGTCCCCGGGGTTGCGGGCGGTGGCCCACAGCCGGACGCCGTCGCCGAGCGCCGAGGCGTCCGGGACGTCCATGCCGGGGCTGCCGAGGACCACCATGTCGCTGACGCCCTCGGCGGCGTGCAGCTCGGGCGCGGCGATGCCGCAGACCACCGAACCGTACGAGTGGCACAGCAGGGTCGGCGCGGCCTCCGGGTCGGTGGTCACGGACAGGCCCGCCATCAGGCTCTCCAGCCGCGGCGCGCCCGCCTCGGCCAGCCGGGCGGTGGCGGCGTCCGCGCCGAGGCCGACCGGGGTGACGTAGCCGGACCACGCTACGACCGCGGTGCTGGTGCCGGGCGCCAGCGCGGCCTCCTCGGTCCGCAGCGACTGCGCCATGCCGGAGGTGCTCTTGAGCGGGTCGCCGGCGTTGTAGAAGTGCTCCAGGTCCATGTCCGAGCCGGGGACCAGCACCGACACCCGCTGGGCGGTCGTCAGGTCGCCGAAGACCTCGGCGACCAGGCCGCGGCCGCGCGGGTCGAAGGCCAGCACCTGGTGGCCGGGGGCGGTGAGCAGCTGCAGCGCGGAGACCCGGCCGGCGGCCGTGGCCCGGGAGCCGGGCGAGGCGCCGGTGTCCGAGGCCCGGCCCTGCTGCAGCGCCAGCTCCTGGCGCATCGCCAGCTGGTTGGCCTGGTAGCGCAGGGCCGGCGGGGCGCCGTCGAAGTTGCCGACCACCAGCGGGTACTGCCGGACCAGCTGCTGCTGCTGGGCGGGGGTGAGCCCGGCGAAGAACCGGGCGGCCTGCTCGGCGGTGGCGGTGGCCGGGTCGGGCATGGCCCGGCCCAGCGAGTGGTCGTGCAGCCAGGCGCCGGTGCCCGCGGGCGGCGTGGTGATAGCGATCTGCTCGTCGGAGACGGCGGCGCCTGCGGCGGCTGCCCCGGTTCCGGCGAGGACGGTGATGGAGACCATGGCAGCTATCAGCGAGCGCCTGAACCGCATACGCGTGTGTCTCCTCGGGGTGTCCGGCGACCGTCGAACGGGCCGGGCCCGGAGGTCATGCGGGGGTGCGGTGGGGCTGAGCGTCGGGGTGGTGCGATGGTTCGTGCGGTGGTGTGTTCTGCGCAAGCGTAAACGCAGATCCGCGATCTGTACGACGCCCAACCGTGACTTTTTCTGCGACAACTGTCACAAATCACCCCGGAGGGGGAGTAACTTTCACGGGTCGTTCACATGCGGAGCCGTGTGAGAACAGCGGGCCGGGGCAACAGCCGCGCGCGCGACAGCTGCCCCGGCCCCGGCGGCCGGGCGGCGGACGGGACGGCCCGCTCCCCGTCAGACCTCTTCGACCTGCTTGCCGTGGACCTGGTCCCAGGCCTCGGAGACGTAGCGCTCGCGCTCGATCAGGGTCAGGTCGGGGAAGTAGTCCTTGAGCCGCTCCACGACGACCTGCTCCGGCTCGTGGCACTCGTGCAGCAGGAAAGCGGCCTTGTGGATGATCTGGTTGTCCATGTGCGGTGAATCCTCCCGACACCCGCCTGCCCTGTGCCGACGGAATCGGGCCACAGCATAGGGGGCCGTGCGGCGCGGGAAACGAGGGGCCCCTGGGGCTTGCCAGGCTTGTTTGCGTCCTATCAAAATGGCGCATTCCCCCGTGCCCCGGAGGGGAGGCACCGGCGAAACCGGGCGGAGACGCCGGATCCCCGCCCGGTGACGGATCATCACCGGGCGGGGATCTCCCCGGCGCCGGGCCGGTCAGGCTGCGGGCCCGGTCGGCCGGGCCGCGCTACCGCTCAGGCGTCGCCGCCCGCGGCGCCCGGGTGGGCCGCCGCCACGTCCAGCAGCTGGTAGCGGTCGACGGCCGCCTTCAGCGCCGTACGGTCCACCTTGCCCTGCTTGGCCAGCTCGGTGAGCACGGCCAGGACCACCGACTGCGCGTCGATGTGGAAGTAGCGCCGGGCCGCGCCGCGGGTGTCGGCGAAGCCGAAGCCGTCCGCGCCCAGCGACTGCCACTGGCCCGGGATCCAGCGCGAGATCTGGTCCGGCACCGCGCGCATCCAGTCCGACACCGCCACGAACGGCCCCTGCGCGCCGGACAGCTTGCGCGTGACGTACGGGACGCGCTGCTCCTCGTCCGGGTGGAGCAGGTTGAACTCCTCCACCGCGATGGCGTCGCGGCGCAGCTCGGTCCAGGACGTCGCCGACCAGACGTCGGCCGCCACGTTCCACTCCTCGGCCAGGATGCGCTGCGCCTCCAGCGCCCAGGGCACCGCCACGCCGGAGGCGAGGATCTGCGCCGGGATCTGGCCGCCGGTCGCCCGGGCGTACCGGTGCAGGCCCTTGAGGATGCCGTCGACGTCCACCTCGGCGGGCTCGGCGGGCATCCGCATCGGCTCGTTGTAGACCGTCATGTAGTAGAAGACGTCCTCGCCGTTCGGGTGCTCGGCGCTGCTGCCGTACATCCGCCGGATGCCGTCCTGGACGATGTGCGCGATCTCGAAGCCGTAGGCCGGGTCGTACGCCACCACGGCCGGGTTGGTCGAGGCCAGCAGGTGGCTGTGGCCGTCGGCGTGCTGCAGGCCCTCACCGGTCAGGGTGGTGCGGCCGGCGGTGGCGCCGAGCACGAAGCCGCGCGCCAGCTGGTCGGCCATCTGCCAGAACTGGTCGCCGGTGCGCTGGAACCCGAACATCGAGTAGAAGACGTAGATCGGGATCAGCGGCTCGCCGTGGGTCGCGTAGGACGACCCGGCGGCGATCAGCGAGGCGGTGCAGCCGGCCTCGGAGATGCCGTCGTGCAGCATCTGACCGGTCGGCGACTCCTTGTAGGCGAGCAGGAGTTCGCGGTCGACCGACTCGTACAGCTGGCCCTGCGGGTTGTAGATCTTCGCCGAGGGGAACAGCGAGTCCATGCCGAAGGTGCGGTACTCGTCGGGGGCGATCGGCACGAAGCGCTTGCCGATCTCCTTGTCCCGCATGAGGTCCTTGAGCAGCCGGACGAAGGCCATGGTGGTGGCGATCTCCTGCTGGCCGGAGCCCTTCTTCAGCGCCTTGTAGGCGTCGTCGCCGGGCAGCTCCAGCTTGCGCGGCCGCACCTTGCGGGTGGGCACGTAACCGCCCAGCTCGCTGCGGCGGTCGTGCATGTACTGGATCTCCTCCGAGTCGCGGCCCGGGTGGTAGTAGGGCGGGTAGCCCTCGTCCAGCTGCTTGTCGGTGATCGGCAGGTGCAGCCGGTCGCGGAAGCGCTTGAGGTCCTCGGTGGTGAGCTTCTTCATCTGGTGGGTCGCGTTGCGGCCCTCGAAGTTGGGGCCCAGCGTCCAGCCCTTGACGGTCTGGGCGAGGATCACCGTCGGCTGGCCGATGTGCTCGCGGGCCGCCTTGAACGCCGCGTAGACCTTGGCGTGGTCGTGCCCGCCGCGGCCCAGGTGCTGGATCTGCTGGTCGGTGAGGTCCTCGACCATCTTCCGCAGCCGCAGGTCGCCGCCGAAGAAGTTCTCCCGGATGTACGCGCCGGACTCGGTGGCGTACGTCTGGAACTGGCCGTCCGGGGTGCTGTTCAGCTTGTTGACCAGCACGCCGTCGCGGTCCTGGGCCAGCAGCGGATCCCAGTTGCGGTCCCAGATCAGCTTGATGACGTTCCAGCCGGCGCCGCGGAACTGCGACTCCAGCTCCTGGATGATCTTGCCGTTGCCGCGCACCGGGCCGTCCAGGCGCTGCAGGTTGCAGTTGACCACGAAGGTCAGGTTGTCCAGGTTCTCGCGGGCGGCGAGCGACAGCTGGCCCAGCGACTCCGGCTCGTCCATCTCGCCGTCGCCGAGGAAGGCGTACACGTGCGAGCTGCTGGTGTCCTTGATGCCGCGGTCGTGCAGGTAGCGGTTCATCCGGGCCTGGTAGATCGCGCCCAGCGGGCCGAGGCCCATGGAGACGGTCGGGAACTCCCAGAAGTCCGGCATCAGCCGCGGGTGCGGGTAGCTGGAGAGGCCGTAGGGGGCCTTCGACTTCTCCTGCCGGAAGGAGTCCAGCTGCTGCTCGCTGAGCCGGTCCAGCAGGAAGGCGCGGGCGTAGATGCCGGGGGAGGCGTGGCCCTGGAAGAAGATCTGGTCGCCGGACTCGCCGTCGGCGTCCTTGCCGCGGAAGAAGTAGTTGAAGCCGACGTCGTACAGCGACGCTGAGGAGGCGAAGGTGGCGATGTGGCCGCCCACGCCGATGCCCGGGCGCTGCGCCCGGGAGACCATCACGGCCGCGTTCCAGCGGGTCGCGTTCAGGACCTTGCGCTCGATCTCCTCGTTGCCGGGGAAGAACGGCTCGTTCTTGGTCGCAATGGTGTTGATGTAGTCGGTGCTGCGCATCTCGGGTACGGCGACACGCTTCTCGCGGGCGCGCTCGATGAGGCGCAGCATCAGGTAGCGGGCGCGCTCACGCCCCCGCTCGTCGATGGCCGCATCGAGCGATTCCAGCCACTCGCTGGTCTCCTCGGGATCGAAGTCCGGGACCTGGCTGGGCAGGCCGCCAATGATGATCGGGTTGCGATCGGATCCGGAAGCCACGCTGTTCCTTCACTGTCGGTCGTCACTAAGAGGTGGTGTCGCGCCGCCTCCATCGTGGACCGCAGGTTGAGAAACGTCATCTCTACCCATGGGTAACCAGTTTGTACCCGGTGGCCTTTCGGACATCAGGGCCCCTTTCGGGTGAAACCGGTCCCGCCCTGCGCGGAAGGCCCGGGATGGGGGCCCCGCTACGACGAGGTGGCCCGACCGTCGCCACAACGCTGTGGTGAGTGGGCTGGGGAGGGCCAAGCAGGAACTCTACGCCCGCCGGGGCAGTGCTCCGGCTGCCGGTCCGGCATGCGGTCGCGCAGGAGGCCCGGGCGCATGCGGGGAGTGACCGCGCCGCGCAGCGGGCAGGGGAAGGAAAGGGAAAGGACGGCGGCGCCGTCGATCCGCTGTGCGAAGTCGCTGCATATGGCGATACTGGGGCAAACAGGCGTGATGTATGTCACGCGCGGCGGCGAGTCGCGTTGTGGGACATCATCGAACGAGCGGGAACGCCCACGGGGTACTTGCGCTGAGCGTCCCGCCCGTGTGGACTACCGCCACAGCCCTGACTTCAGGAGACAGGGTCGGATATAGGAGGCAATTCCCGTGAGCGCGACCGCGGACCCCGCGGAGGACAGGCCCAACCCGGCAAACCGGTTGGGCTTCCAGCCCGGACAGGTGGTCCAGGAGCTCGGCTACGACGACGACGTCGACCAGGACCTGCGTGAGGCCGTCGAGGACCTCACCGGCAGCGAACTCGTCGACGAGGACTACGACGACGTCGCGGACGCCGTGCTGATGTGGTTCCGCGAGGACAGCGAGGACGGCGATCTCACCGACGCCCTCGTGGACGCCCAGGAGTACCTGGTGGAAGGTGGCCTCGTCTGGCTGCTCACCCCCAAGACCGGGCGTACCGGGCACGTCGAGGCCAGCGACATCGCCGAAGCGGCGCAGACCGCCGGCCTCTCCCAGACCAGCACCGTCGGCGTCAGCAAGGACTGGCAGGCCGTGCGGCTCGCCACGCCCAAGGCCGCCAAGGCAGGCCAGCGCTGACCGGCTGACCGGCGACACCGCAGAGACGGACCGGCCCTCCGCCCGCCCCCGACGGCGCGCGGAGGGCCGCGCTGCGCCGAGACGGGCGCGGGCCTCGCGGGCGCGGGGCGTGGCAGGGGCGCCGGTCGTGACGCGGCCGGGGCCGTCCTCGCGGCCGGTCCGGTGCGTCCGGGTGCGGCCAACCGGTGCTGCCGCAGGCCCCGGGCATGGGCAGAATGCCCGTATGGACGAACAGGGCGGCCCTTCTCACCCGGGCGAGCAGCGAGGGGTGGCCACCGGTCCGCGACCGGAGCTGACGGCCCGCGTCCTCGGTGCCTGGGACGCCCTGCTCGAACTGGCGGCGGCCCGGGACGACCTCGGCCCGCTGGCCGAACTGGGCTCCTGGCCCGAGCGGCCGGTCCTGGAACGCCTGCTCGCCCAGGCCCGCGCCCGCGCGACCGACACCGCCGCCGACGCCGGACGCGGGTCCGGGCCCGGCGCCGCGTCCGGGTCCGGGCCCGGACCCGCGTCCGGCGGGTCGGCGGAGGCGGCGGGTCGGCCGGACCACTCCGGGGACGGGCCGCAGGCCATCCGGGCCGCGCTGGCCGAGGCGCGCGAGCGGGTGGCCGCCGCGCTGGACGAGGCGGCCCGGCTGCCCGGCCCGGCCCTGGCGCCGCTGGACTCGCCGCTGGGCCCGCTGCCGCTGCTCACCCAGATCCACGCCATGTGCCACGAGCTCGCCCTCGCCGCCCTGCGGCTCCCCGCCGGGCCCGGCGCGCCCGGGCCCGAGGCCCCGCTGCCGGTGACCGAGGCCGGGGTCGCCGCCCTGGTGGACGTCGTCGGCGCGCTGGCGCACCGGCAGGGGCTGCGGGCCCGGGCCGCCGTCTGGGGCCCCGGCAGCAGCGGCTGGCAGTTCCGGGCCGACCCCTCCGGCTGGACCACCGCCTCCTGCGCCGGGGCCGCCCCGACCGGCGTGCCCGGGATCGAGGGCCGGGCCGCCGTCGTCCTCGGGGTGCCCGCGGGCCGCACCGCGCTGCCCGCGCTGCTCGCCCGGGGCGACGTCCGGCTGCACCGGATCGGCGGGCTGATGGCGCTCGCCCCGCTGGTGGAGCAGGTGCCCGGGCTGCCCGGGGGCGCGCTGCTGCGCCGCGCGGTCGGGGTGGTCGGCCTGCTCGGGCGGCTGCCGGGGATGCGCTGACCGGCCCCGCCGACCGGCACCGGCATCGCCCACCCGCCCGTCCCCCCGAGGTGGCAGGATGTCCCCGGGCACGACGACCGGCACGGCCGCACACGCACGGATGCGTGACGGCCCGCGATTACGAGGGGTTACCACCATGGCTATCGAGGTCGGCACCGAGGCTCCGGACTTCGAGCTGAAGAACCAGCACGGCGAGCTGGTCAGGCTTTCGGACTTCCGCGGCGAGAAGAACGTCGTCCTGGTCTTCTACCCGTTCGCCTTCACCGGCGTCTGCACCGGCGAGCTGTGCAGCCTGGAGAAGGAGCTGCCGCACTTCCAGAACGACGACGTGCAGATCCTCGCGGTCTCCAACGACTCGCCGTTCACGCTCCGGGTCTTCGCCGAGAAGGAGGGCCTGGAGTACCCGCTGCTCTCGGACTTCTGGCCGCACGGCGCGGCCTCCCGCGCCTTCGGCGTGTTCGACGAGGAGAAGGGCTGCGCCGTCCGCGGCACCTTCGTGATCGACAAGGCCGGCGTGGTCCGCTGGACCGTCGTCAACGGCCTGCCGGACGCCCGTGACCAGCAGGAGTACCTGGCGGCCCTCGCGGCGCTCTGACGCCGCCCCGGCCGTCGGCCGGGCGTACGCCGACGCCTCCTCCCGCCGCCCCGGCGCGCGCCCTGGTGTGCGCCGGGGCGGTGACGCACGGCACACCCCTCGGTGCGTGGGGCTGCGCCCGGGGGGAACCCGACACTACGATCGGTCCGTTGGCTTGACAGTGACTGGCTCGACCGCAATAGAACCGCACCGACGGGGGCACGCCGCAGTGCTCCCCCTGCAACTGGAGGACTCGTGGGTGTCAGCCTCAGCAAGGGTGGCAATGTCTCGCTCACCAAGGAGGCGCCGGGCCTGACGGCGGTGCTCGTGGGTCTGGGCTGGGAGGCCCGCACGACCACGGGCGCCGACTTCGACCTCGACGCCAGCGCGATCCTCACGGCCGAGACCGGCAAGGTCGTCTCGGACAAGGACTTCGTCTTCTACAACAACCTCAAGTCCGTCGACGGCTCCGTCGAGCACACCGGCGACAACCTCACCGGTGAGGGCGAGGGCGACGACGAGGTGATCAAGGTCAACCTGGCGGCCGTCCCGACCACCGTGGCCAAGATCGTCTTTCCGGTCTCGATCTACGAGGCCGAGTCGCGGCTGCAGAGCTTCGGCCAGGTCCGCAACGCGTACATCCGCATCGTCAACCAGGCCAACGGCCAGGAGATCGCGCGCTACGACCTCACCGAGGACGCCTCCACCGAGACCGCCATGGTCTTCGGCGAGCTGTACCGCAACGGCGCCGAGTGGAAGTTCCGCGCCATCGGCCAGGGCTACGCCTCCGGCCTGCGCGGTATCGCCCAGGACTTCGGCGTCAACGTCTGACCGGACCGCGCGCACACCGCCGAACGGGCCGCCCCGCACCGGGGCGGCCCGTTCGCGTCCGCCGGGCCCCGCCACCATGCACGGCCGCGGCGGTCGACGCCTACACTCGGCGCAGAGCCCGGGCCAGGTCGGCGGCCGGGCTGTCCATGGAAGGGGAGATTCCGATGGGTGTCACGCTCGCCAAGGGCGGCAATGTCTCACTGTCCAAGGCCGCACCCAACCTGACGGCCGTGCAGATCGGCCTGGGCTGGCAGGCGCGGGCGACCACCGGCGCCGACTTCGACCTGGACGCGAGCGCGCTGCTCTGCTCGAACGGCCGGGTGCTGGGCGACGAGTACTTCGTCTTCTACAACAACCTCAAGAGCCCCGAGGGCTCGGTCGAGCACATGGGCGACGAACTGGTCGGCGGCACCGGTGCGGACGACGACGAGGTCGTCAAGGTCAATCTGACGATGGTTCCGCCGCAGGTCGACAAGATCGTCTTCCCGGTCTCGATCTACGACGCCGAGTCCCGGCTGCAGAGCTTCGGCCAGGTCCGCAACGCCTACATCCGGGTGCTCAACCAGGCGGACGGCAGCGAACTCGCCCGCTACGACCTGTCCGAGGACGCGTCCAACGAGACGGCCATGATCTTCGGCGAGCTGTACCGCTACAACAACGAGTGGAAGTTCCGCGCGGTCGGGCAGGGGTATGCATCCGGACTGCGTGGTATCGCCCTAGACTTTGGGGTTAACGTTCAGTAAGAAAAGATGCGAGCAGGGCGGGGATCGCATCCGCAGGCGGGGACGCCTGGCGAGTCCCGCCCTGCGGCTGCCGCTCGCTACCGAAAAGGACAGATCCCTGTGCTCCTGCGTACCTTCGGCTGGTCCATGGGGATCACCGTGCTCGGCTTGGCGGCTGCCGCGTACTTCTGGGGGGCGGACGGCTTCGGCGTCGTCCTGATCCTCTCCGTCCTGGAGATCTCGCTCTCCTTCGACAACGCGGTCATCAACGCCACCATCCTCAAGCGGATGACTCCGTTCTGGCAGCGGATCTTCCTGACCGTCGGCGTGCTGATCGCGGTGTTCGGGATGCGGCTGGTCTTCCCGCTGCTCGTGGTGGCGCTCACCGCGCACATCGGGCCGCAGACCGTCATCTCGCTCGCCCTGGACTCCAGCAAGACCTCGGGCGGCCTCACCTACGCCCAGCACCTGGACGCCGCGCACCCGGCGATCGCCGCCTTCGGCGGGATGTTCCTGCTGATGATCTTCCTGGACTTCATCCTCGGTGAGAAGGAGGTCCGCTGGCTGAGCTGGATCGAGGGCCCGCTGGAGCGGATCGGCAAGCTCGACCAGCTGTCCGTGGTCACGTCCATGATCGTGCTGATGCTCTCGGCGCGCTTCTTCGCCGAGGGCCGCGCCGAGACGGTGCTGCTGGCCGGCGTCGCCGGGCTCACCACCTACCTGGCCGTCAGCGGCCTCTCCGACCTCTTCGAGGAGGCGGGCGAGGACGACGGCGAGGACGGCGACGACGAGGACGGCGCCGCCGACGGCGCCGTGGCGCGTACCGAGGGCGGCAAGTCCGCCCTGCTGGTGGCCGGCAAGGCTGCGTTCTTCCTCTTCCTCTACCTGGAGGTGCTGGACGCCTCCTTCTCCTTCGACGGCGTCGTCGGAGCCTTCGCCATCAGCCAGGACATCTTCCAGATCGCCCTGGGCCTGGGCATCGGCGCCCTGTACATCCGCTCGCTGACGGTCTATCTGGTCCGGCAGGGCACCCTGGACGACTACATCTACCTGGAGCACGGGGCGCACTACGCCATCGGCGCGCTGGCGATCATCCTGATGGTCTCCATCAAGTACAGCATCCCGGAGGTGGTCACCGGGCTCATCGGCGTCGCCTTCATCGGCCTGGCACTGCTGTCCTCCCTGGCCCGCAACCGCCGTCTCGCGGCCGCCGACTCCTCCTGACCCGGAGGGGTGCGGCCCGGCGCCGCCTCAGGCCCGGGCACCGCGTCAGGCCCGGCGCGGCGTTCAGGCCCGGCGCCGCCCGGAGACGCCGAAGCGCACGCTGAGGATCTGCTCCAGGGCGGCGCGGGTGGCCACGGCCACCGCGCCGCTCAGCACCGCGGCGTCGCCCAGCGCCGAGACCTCCACCCGCGGCGGGTAGGGCACCCGGGTGGCCAGCCGCTGGTTCACCCGGGGCAGCAGCAGATCGCCGTTGAGGCCGATGCCCCCGCCCAGGACGACCAGCTCGACGTCCACCACCGCGGCCAGCGTCGCCAGGTAGGCGACGATCCGCCGGACCTCCTCGTCCACCACCGCGCAGGCGTCCGGATCACCCGAGCGGGCCAGGGCGAACACCTGCTCGGTGCTGATCTCCCGGCCGTCGCCGAACTCCTGGTGCCCGCTCAGCCGCCGCGCCGCGAACTGCAGCAGCGCGCCCGCGCCGGGATCGTTGTCGTCGAAGGTCTCCGGATCGACCGCGCAGTCCAGCTCGCCCGCCGCGCCCGCGAAGCCCCGGTGCAGCTCGCCGTGCAGGATCAGGCCCGCGCCCACGCCGGTGCCCACCGAGAGGAAGGCGAAGCTCTCCGCGTCCGCCCCGGCCGGGTTCTTGGTGCCGTGCCGCTGCTCGCCCAGCGCCGCCAGGTGGATGTCGTTCTCCACCGTGACCGGCAGCGACAGCGCCGCCTCGAACGCGTCCCTGGCCCGGAAGCCGTCCAGCGCGGGCACGTTGGTCGCCTGCCAGATCCGGCCGTCCCGCCGGTCCACCACCCCGGGGACGCCCACGGCCGCGTGCTGCAGCGCGGACCGGTCGATGCCGGCCTCGGCGCACAGCTCCTCGGCCAGGGCCGTGGCCGCGGCCACCACCTGGGTGGCGTCCATGCCCTCGACCGGGACGTCGCGGCGGATGTGCACCGCCCCCTCCAGGTCGGCCACCGCGCCGCGCAGCCGGCGCGCGCCGACGTCCAGGGCCAGCACATGGGCGGCCTCCGGGCGCGGGGCGAAGAACAGCGCGCCGTAGGTGGGGCCCAGCTCCTCGCGGACCGTCTCGGAGACCAGGCCCATCTCCAGGAGGTCCTGGAGCAGGGCGGAGACGGTCGGCTTGGAGATCCCGGTGCGCCGCGCGATCTCCGCGCGGGAGACCGGCGGCGCGGTCCGGATCACCTCGAGGACGGTACGGAGATTGATCTCCTTCAGCGTGGAGGAGGTCGCTGGCCTGGCAATCATGAGGACACTGTACGTGTGCGGGCTGGACCCCACTCAGCCAAACTGCTGTTCCAGATCCTTCAGCTTCTTCTCCAGCGAGTCCAGCCGCGGCATGGCATTCGGCTCCTCCTCGCCCTGCACCTCGGGGGTGACCGGGGAGACCTCGCGGCGACGCCGGTGCGGCAGCACGCCCCGGGTGGCGGCGGGCTCCAGCGAGGCCGCGCTCTCGGCGCCGCCGGAGGCGTCCAGCGTGGTCAGCTCGCGCAGCGGCGCGGACCGCGACAGCGCCTTCAACTCGGCGCGCTCGCGCCGGTTCTCGGTGCGCTGGCGCTGCGCGGCGGCCTCGCGGTCGCGCTTGTCCTCGCGGACCTCCTCGACCGCCTCGTCCAGCGAGCGGACGTTCTCCAGCAGCATCAGCGACCAGGCGCGGTAGGTCTCTATGGGGGCGCGCAGCCAGCGGACCATCCGGATCTGCGGCAGCGGGCGGGGCACCAGGCCCTGCTCGCGCAGCGCGGCCCGGCGGGTCTGCTTCAGCGCCCGGTCGAACAGGATCGCGGCCGAGAGCGACATGCCGGCGAAGAACTGCGGGGCGCCGTTGTGGTCGCCGCCGCGCGGCGCATGGACCCAGTTGAACCAGGCGGAGGCCCCGGCGAACAGCCACACCAGCAGCCGCGAGCCGAAGGCCGCGTCACCGTGGCTGGCCTCGCGCACGGCCAGCACCGAGCAGAACATGGCCGCGCCGTCCAGCCCGAACGGCACCAGGTACTCCCAGCCGCCGGACAGGTTCAGGTTCTCGCGGCCGAAGCCGACCAGCCCGTGGAAGGACAGCGCCGCGGCGACCGACGCACAGGCGAACAGCAGGACGTACGAGGCGCTGCCGTAGAGCGCCTCCTTGCGCCGGCGGCGCTCCTCGGAGCGCTCCCAGGAGTCGCTGGAGTCGGCGGCGTGCTTGGGCTTCTTGGAACGCAGCAGGCCCATGATCACTGCGATGGCCAGGGCGGTCGCGCAGGCGATGACCAGCCACACCAGCTGTATGGAGGATAGGTTCATGCGGTAGGGCCTCGGCTTCGGGTTCAGGCGGCAGGGAGGGCGGGCGGTACCGGACGTGGTGCCTTGCGGCACCGGTGCGACTGCGGCCCCCCGGCGGCGGCGAAGTTGACGCCGCGACACGCGTGCGGGGAGACGATATCGCGTCGCGGGGCCGTACATCGTACGGGTGAGTCAGTTGTCACCCGTGAGGTGGGTGCGCGCGGGCGCGGGCGGAGCGTGCGGAGCACCGGAACGCCCCGGTCTGCGGCTTGTCGTACCCGTGCGGGAGAGTGGTGATGCGGGGCCTGCGGATGGGTAGCCCGGAGGTGTTGACTGATGGTCAGGGCTCCAGCAGCGGCCGGGCGCGGGCCCGGAGCGGCTGCGGACAGGGGGAGTGATGGCGGGACTGAAGGACTTTCTGCGGAAGGCCGAGCAGGGCTTCGACAACGGCGTCGACCGGGTGACCCTCACCAAGGGCTCCCCGGAGGTGGCGATCACCGAACAGGGCGTCATGGCGGGCACCATGCAGATCAATCTGCACTGGACCAACCGGGAGCCCGACCGCGAGCGGCGCGGCGGCAGGCAGTTCTGGAGCGGGCTGCTCCACCCCAGCCTGTTCAAACCCATGCCGCTGCCGCAGGCCGGCGGCCAGCCGCTCGCGGTCGACCTCGACCTCGGCTGCATGTACGAACTGGCGGACGGCAGCAAGGGCGTGGTGCAGCCGCTCGGCGAGCTGTACGGCGACCTGCAGCACTCGCCGTACATCAGGCTCAGCCGGGACGACCGCTCCGGCGCGCCCTCGGGCGAGACCATGTACATCGACCTGTCCAAGAAGGACCACTTCCGGCGGCTGCTGATCTTCGTCTACATCTACGACGAGACCCCCGCGTTCGACCGCACCCACGCCCTGGTGACGCTCTTTCCGCCGGGCAGCAAGCCGATCGAGGTCAAGCTCGACCAGCAGGCCGCGCAGGCGCGCTCCTGCGCGGTGGCGCTGATAGAGAACCACAACGGGGTGCTGAAGGTCCGCCGCGAGGCCCGCTACGTGTACGGCTTCCAGGGGGAGCTGGACCGGCTGTACGGCTGGGGGCTCCAGTGGCAGCGCGGGTACAAGCCGGTGAGCTGAGCGGGGTTGCACGGGGCGGGGCCTGCGGGTTCTGCGGGGCGGGCGTGCGGTGGGGGCGGGCGTCAGCCGGCGTGCAGGAACTGCGGGCCCTGGAGCGGCAGGGTGAAGCCCTCGGGCTCCGGCAGCAGCGGCGGGTACTGCGGCACGGGCGGCTGGGCGTGCGGTTGGGGCTGCGGCTGCACGGGCGGCTGTGACTGCGGCTGGGGGTAGTCGTAGCCCTGGGCGGGTGGGGCGGTGACGGCCCCCGCCGTGCCCGCGCCCGCGCTGCCCGTGCCCGCTGCCATGCCGGGATCCGCCGTCGGGCCCGGGCCCGGGCCCGGAGCGCCGGTGGCGCCTGCCGCGGCGGAGTCCTCGTCCTCGTCGTCCACCGTGACGCCGAAGTCGGTGGCCAGCCCGACCAGCCCGGACGCGTAGCCCTGCCCGATCGCCCGGAACTTCCAGCCGCCGGACCTGCGGTAGATCTCCCCGCAGAGCAGCGCGCCGACCTGGGTGGCGTCGGTGATGTCGAAGCGTGCCAGCGGCTCGGCGTCCGGGCCCTTGGCGATGTCGTACAGCAGCACGCACAGATCGGTCAGCTGCCCGAAGTGCCCGCCTTCGGCGGCTCCGCCGACGACCACCCGCTCGACCTCGGCGGGCAGCTCGGACAGGTCGATGTCCAGGGTGTCGCTGAGGTCCTCGCCGCGGCGGGTCTTGGAGCGGTGCCGCACCCGGCCGGTGGGGTGCCGGGGCTGGTTGTAGAAGACGAAGTCCTCGTCGCTGCGGACCCGCCCCTCCGCGCCCAGCAGCAGTGCGACCACGTCGATGTCCGGCCCGCCCGGACGGACGCGCCAGCGCAGCACGGCGCGCACCGCGTCGACGGCGGCGAGAGGGATGTTCGAGCCTTTGGGCATCACCCGGGTCATGGCTTCATCCTGCCGTCACGTCGACATCGGAGACAATGCGGGGGGCCGGGCCGCAGCCCCGGCCGGAACCCCATGTTAAGCGGAGACCACGCTTCCGAAAACGTCAGGTTTCCGCGCTGATTTATGGCTCATTCTTACGTACGATGATCAGCCAACGGCCCCGGTGGATCCCGGACGTTCCACAACCCTCAGCTCGCCGTGCCCCAGCAGCACACCACACCCAGGGGGGCCAGTGCACCATTTCAGCCAATTGGACGCCGAGACCCGGCACCGCCTGTTCCTGCGCGAGCCCGCGCACTTCGACCGGAACAGCCCCCCGAGGTGCTCTCCACCGCGCTGGGCGCCACCCTCTACTCCCCGGCGACCCGCCCGCACCTGCTCCAGGACATCCGCAAGCAGGCCGCGCGCGGCGTGGCCTCCATGGTGCTGTGCCTGGAGGACGCCATAGACGACCGCGAGGTCGAGGCCGCCGAGGCCAACATCGTGGCCCAGCTCACCCAGCTGGCCGCGGCCGACTGCGCCGACACCGGGGCCTGGCCGCTGCTGTTCGTCCGAGTCCGGCACGCCGGGCAGATCACCGACCTCGCCGCCCGGCTCGGCCCCGCCCTGGGCATGCTCACCGGATTCGTCGTACCGAAGTTCACCGAGGAGAGCGGTCTGCCCTTCCTGGAGGCGCTGACCGCCGTCCGCGCGGCCACCGGGCTGCGGCTGTTCGCCATGCCGGTACTGGAATCGCCGGAACTCGCCCACCTGGAGAGCCGCGCCGACACCCTGGCCGGCATCGCCCGCGTGCTGGAGAAGTACCGCGAGCTGGTCCTGGCCGTCCGGCTCGGCGTCACCGACCTGTCCTCCGGCTACGGACTGCGCCGCCCGCCCGACCTGACCGCGTACGACGTCCAGATCGTCGCCTCGGTCATCGGCGACGTCGTCAACGTCCTCGGCCGCTCCGACGGCAGCGGCTACACCATCACCGGCCCGGTCTGGGAGTACTTCCCGGTCCAGGAGCGCAAGTTCAAGCCCCAGCTGCGCAGCTCGCCGTTCACCGAGACCGAGCCGCCGACCGACGAGGTCCGGCGCCGACTGATAGCCCACGACCTGGACGGCCTGATCCGCGAGATCGAGCTCGACCGCGCCAACGGCCTGCTCGGCAAGACCTGCATCCACCCCAGCCACGTCCCCGCCGTGCACGCCCTGGCCGTCGCCACGCACGAGGAGTGGTCGGACGCCGCCGACATCCTGCACCAGGACCGCAGCGGCGGCGGGGTGCTGCGCTCGGCCTACACCAACAAGATGAACGAGGTGAAGCCGCACCGGGCCTGGGCGCAGCGGGTGATGCTGCGGGCCTCGGTCTTCGGCGTGGCCCGCGAGGACGTCACCTTCGCGGAGCTGTTGGCCGCCTGCCTGTGCGAATGAGGACACCCGGCCGTCATCTGCGGCTGGTGTCCTGAAACCGATCGAGATCTGACGAAAGCAGCATCATGACCGCTGAGTACCCGGCACCGGCAGCAGCGACCCCGGCCGGCCCGGCGCCCTGGCAGTGGGTCGAGACCCGGCTCGGCGTCCGGCTGCCGGAAGGCCCTGCCCGGGAGCTGCTCGGCCTGGCCCTGCGGTGCAACCCGCGCCGGGCGCACCTGCTGGTCTCCCAGGTGCTCGGCAAGCACGTGCCGCAGCGCCCCGCCACCGTCTACCGGACCGGGTACGAGCTGGGCCGCGCCGTGCGCGAGCTGCTCGGCGCGGAGGCCGCCTCGGCGGTCGTGCTGGGGTACGCGGAGACCGCCACCGGCCTGGGCCACTGCGTCGCCGACGGGCTCGGCGGCGACGCCCCCGCGCCGTACCTGCACTCCACCCGCCGCCCGGTGCCGGGGCTGGAGCCGGTCGGCGGCTTCGAGGAGGAGCACTCGCACGCGACCACGCACCTGCTGCTTCCCGAGGACCCGGCCTTCCTGGCCACTGACGGCGCGCTGGTCCTGGTCGACGACGAGCTGTCCACCGGCCGGACCGTCGTCAACACCATCACCGACCTGCACGCCCGCCACCCGCGCGCCCGCTACGTGGTCGCCGCCCTGGTCGACCTGCGCGACGAGCGGGACCGCGAGCAGCTCGCCAAGACCGCCGCGGAGCTGGGCGCGCGCATCGACGTCGTCGCCACCGTCACCGGGACCGTCGGCCTGCCGGACGACGGCCTCGCGCGCGGCGCCGCCCTGGTCGCCGCCGAGCAGGCCCGCCAGCCCTGCGGCTCGCCGACTGCCGCCGCCCCCGCCCCGCTGCGGCGGATCGACCTCGGCTGGCCGCTCGGCCTGCCCGACGGCGGCCGCCACGGCTACACCTCCGCCGACCGCGCCCGCCTGGACGCCGCCCTGCCCGGCATGGCCCACCGCCTGGCCGAGGGCCTCGGCGCCCTCGGCGCCCCGGCGACCGGGACGGACCGGCCGCGCCGCGTCCTGGTCCTCGGCACGGAGGAGCTGATGTACACCCCGCTCCGCCTCGCCGCCGCGCTCCAGACCGCCCTCGACGGCGTCGAGGCCACCGCTGAGGTGCTGTTCTCGACGACCACGCGCTCGCCCGTGCTGGCCGTGGACGACCCCGGGTACGCCATCCGTACCCGCCTCGCCTTCCCCGCGCACGACGCGCCCGCCGACGGCGACGGCACCCGCTACGCCTACAACATCGCGCCCGGCCGCGACGCCGACCGGCGCTTCGACGCCGTCGTCCTGGTCGTGGACTCCGAGGGCGACCGGCCGCAGCTGCACACCCCCGGACGCGGCCTGCTGGACCGACTGCGCGCCATCACCGACCTGGTCCTCCTCGCCGCCGTCCCCGCACACCGCCCCACCCCCAGCCGCCCCACCCCCCGCGACCGCGCCGCCGCCCCCGACCGGGCCGCCGCCGTCGGGCCGGTGTCCGCTCCGGCCCCCGGCCGGCCGCTGCCTGCGCCGCTGTACGGCCCGGCGTTCTCGTCCTATGCCGCCGACGAGGTGTCCTGGCTGCTCAAGGACCTCTCCGGGGTGGCCCTGGAGGCCCCCACCGAGGAGCGGGAGGAGGCCGTCCAGCAGGGCGGCGCGCACTACGCCGAGTCGCTGCCGGTCGAGTACCAGCCCACCGCCGCCTACCAGGAGCTGTTCCAGCAGGCGCTGCGCGACTCCGCCGGGCGCATCGCCGAGGCCGTCGCCACCGTCACCGAGACCGTCCTCGCCGAGCGCGGGCCGGGCGTCGTCCTCACCTCCCTGGCCCGGGCCGGTACGCCCGTCGGCATCCTGATGCGCCGCTGGGCGCAGTACGCGCACGGCCTGGAGCTGCCGCACTACGCGGTGTCCATCGTCCGTGGCCGCGGCATCGACAGCGTCGCCCTGCGCTACCTCGCGGCCCACCACGACCCCGCCGACGTGCTGTTCGTCGACGGCTGGACCGGCAAGGGCGCGATCACCCGGGAGCTGGCCGCGGCCCTGGCCGACACCGGCGCCAACCCGCCCGGCTTCAACCCGGAGATGGCGGTCCTGGCCGACCCCGCCCACTGCGTCCGCACCTTCGGCACCCGCGAGGACTTCCTGATCCCCTCGGCCTGCCTCAACTCCACCGTCTCCGGCCTGATCTCGCGCACCGTCCTGCGCCCCGGCCTGATCGGCCCGGACGACTTTCACGGCGCCAAGTACTACCGCGACCTGGCCCCCACCGACGTGTCCGGGCAGTTCCTGGACGCCGTCACCGCCCGCTTCCCGGACGTCCGGACCGACGCCCGCACCGCGCTGGACGACTCCGGCCGCGAACCCGACTGGTCCGGCTGGGCCGCCGTCGAACGCATCAGCGAGGAGTACGGCATCCACAGCGTCAACCTGGTCAAGCCGGGCGTCGGCGAGACCACCCGGGTGCTGCTGCGCCGCGTCCCCTGGCGGGTCCTGGTCCGCCGCGGCGCCGACGCCGACCTGGGGCACGTGCGGCTGCTCGCCGAGCAGCGCGGCGTACCCGTCGAGACCGTCGACGAGCTGCCGTACAGCTGCGTCGGGCTGATCCACCCCCAGTACACCCGCGGGGCTACCGGAGACGAGGGCACGGCCGTATGAAGGAACGCTTCCTGGTCGGCAGCGACCTGGACCGCACGCTCATCTACTCACCGCGCGCGCTCGCCCTGGACATGGCGGACGAGCTGGCGCCGCGGCTGCTGACGGTGGAGGTGCACCACGGCAGGCCGCTGTCGTTCATGACCGAGCACTGCGCGGAGCTGCTGGTGCGGCTGATCGCGGCGGCCGAGTTCGTCCCGGTCACCACTCGGACCCGTAGCCAGTACCAGCGGGTCCACCTGCCCGGACCGGTCCCCGGCTGGGCACCGCGCTACGCGATCTGCGCCAACGGCGGCCACCTGCTGGTCGACGGCGTCACCGACCAGGACTGGCACGCGCAGATCCAGGCCACCCTGGCGCAGAACTGCGCCCCGCTGGACGAGATCGTGCACCACCTGGCGCTGGCGGCCGACCCCGAATGGACGCTCAAGCGCCGTGTCGCCGAGGATCTGTTCGCCTATCTGGTCGTCGAGCGCGAGCAGCTGCCGGCCGGCTGGATCGAGGAGCTGACCGGCTGGGCGGCGGAGCGCGGCTACACCCTGTCGCTCCAGGGCCGCAAGGTCTACCTGGTGCCGCAGCCGCTGACCAAGTCCACGGCGCTCGCCGAGGTCGAACGCCGCACCGGCGCCTCGACCGTGCTCACCGCGGGCGACTCGCTGCTGGACGCGGAACTCCTGCTGGCGGCGGACGGCGGCTACCGCCCCGGACACGGCGAACTCGCCGACACCGGCTGGGCCGCGCCGGGCGTCACCGCCCTGACGGAGGTGGGCGTCGCGGCAGGCGAGGAGATCGTCCGCCGCCTGCTGGCCCGCGTCCAGGTCCCCACGGCCGTGCGCTAGCAGCGTCCGGGCGGTCGCGGCGCCCGGCGCAGCACCGCCCGGCCGGTGCCTGCCCTGCCGGGCACGCCCGGCTGCTCAGCCCGTCCGGCTGCTCAGCCGCAGCAGCCGCCGCCGCAGCAACCGCCCCCGCCGCCGCCCTGGCTGGGGGCGGGCGCGCCTGCCCCGGCCGCGCCGGTCACGGCGACCATGGACATGAGCTTCACGGCGTCCTCGTGCCCGGCCGGGCACATCGCCGGGGCGTTGGCCTGGGACATCGGACGACGCAGTTCGAACGTGGTTCCGCAGGAACGGCAGCGGTAGTCATAGCGAGGCATGCCCGAAGCTTACGGGCAGATCAGCGTGGCGTCAGCGGTTGGATCGACGGGCCGGTCAGCGGGTCGCCGCCGGGCCGCCGCGCTCCTCGCGGATCTGCTGCACCACCCGCGCCGCCGTCTCCCGGACCGCCGCCATCTCGGTCAGGAACAGCCAGTAGTCCGGGTGGCGGCCGGTCAACGCCTCGGCGGCCCGGTCCAGCCGGGCCAGCGCGGCGTCCAGCGGGGCGGCGTGACGCGGCTCCGGGGCGCTGCGGCCGGCCATGGCGAAGCGCTGGGCGTCGCGCAGCGCGAAGCGGGTGCGCTCGATCTCGGCCTGCGGTGCGCGCTGGGCCTCGTTCAGCGAGTGCAGCCGGTCATTGACCATGGAGAGGGCGCCGTCGGCGGTGTTCAGCAGCGTCCGGGTGCTCGCCAGGATGCCCACGGCGTCCTGCCAGCGCTGCTCGTTCCGGGCCTTCTCAGCCTCGGCGATCCGGGTCCGGGCGTCGCGCACCGCGTCCTGCGTCTGCTGCGGGACCTGCTGCAGGTCCTGCCAGCACGCCGCGCTGAAGCGCCGGCGCAGCTCGCTCAGGGTCGGCTCGACCCCGCCCGCCTTGGTCTCCAGGCCCTGCGTGCGGGTGCGCAGCGACGACAGCCGCTGGTCGATCTCCCGGGCCTGCTCCGGCAGCCGCTCGGCCTCGGCGCGGATCGCCTCGGCGGCGCGCTGCACCTCCGCCGAGGTCTGCAGCAGCTTCTGCACCCCGTGCCTGCCCGCGCCCTCGCCCAGCACCGTCAGCTGCGGCGACAGTGCCGCCAGCCGCCGCCGCAGGTCGTCCGCGCTCAGCCGGGCGGCGCGCACGGCGTCCAGCGCGTTGCTCGCCTCCAGCCAGGACTGCTTGGCCCGCGCCACCGCCGGGCCGACCTGCGCCAGCTGGGTCTCGGCGGCGGCCACCAGCGGCTCCAGGAACGAGGCGAACCGCTCCAGATCCGCCTTGGCGGCCAGCAGCTGCTGCCGTGACTGCTCCAGCTGCTGCCGGGCCCGCGCGGCCGCCCCGGTGTCCAGCTCCGCCGCGTCCAGATCGGTGGCGTCCAAGGCACTGATGTACGCGCTGCTGATCTGGTCGATACGGGTGCCGAGCGCGGCGAAATCCGCGATGGCCCGCTGCGCGCCGGGCGAACCGTCCGCCGCCGTGACCGCCTCCACCGAGATCCGCACATCGCGCTGGACCATGTCCAGCTCGTAGAACGCCTGAGCAGCAGCGTCCTTGGCGGCCTGCGCGTCCGCACGCACCCCCTCGCTGCGCCGCCACCGCGCCGATCCCGCCGCCACGTCGTCTCCCGCTCCACAGCCCGCACCACCGGGCCGCCACGGCCCCCGTGACCTCATCCTCGCACCACGCCCAGCCCCAGCGCACCCAGCCCGGCCCGGATCACTTCCGCGAGCGGGTATTGTTAGCTCGCCCAGGGCGCATAGCTCAGCGGTAGAGCGCTGCTCTTACAAAGCAGATGTCGGCGGTTCGAAACCGTCTGTGCCCACCTGCTGCGAGTGATCGCAGAGTACGACGAAGGCCCAGTTCAGCGGGGGTGATCCCGCGAACTGGGCCTTCGTCGTTCCCGGCGACGACCAAGCCGCTGGTCACCGCCGTGCCACGCAATCGTCGGGTGTCTCCCCCGGCGAATGCTTCGGCTGGTGCTCCTTGCGGATCATCTCGCCGAGCCTGTCCGCGACGGCGCGGTCCCGACCCGGGGGGCTGCTGGACAGAGGGCTTCAGCGAAGCGGGTAGTTGACGCCGCTCAGGGGCCAGTGTGCGGACAGCCAGCCCTTGACGGCCACGTGCAAGGGCACGTCCAGCTCGGCTCTGTCCGCACGGACCCAGGAGCGCACGTCGGTGTCGTGGCCATCGCTGCGGGACGGGTAGATGTAGACGCACCCGATCAACTCGCCGCCGACGGGCTCGATGACGGTGTAGGTGAATCCGCGACGCTGGACGAAGTCGTCCGCGTGACGCTGCAGGTCGATGAGGTTGGCCTCCGGGGTCATCCCGTCGGCAGGAGGCCATTTCCCCTGGAAGCCCGGCGTTGCCCGGATGTGCTCGATGCTGCTGGTCCAAGCGGCGTGGTCGGCGGCGTTGTGCTGAGGCCCCAGAGGCTCCAACCGGAACTGTGCGGTGTTGAACTCAGTGGGGACGACGAAGTCGTCCGGGACCAGGGCATGGGCATGGTCAGTCATGGGGCCGAGGCTACGGGGCCGGGCTCACGACTGACATAGCCAGAACCCGGTGAACCTGCGCGGTCACCGCGCCGGCCCCGCGTTCTGCCGCCTATGTCGCGTCAGTCACGGTCCTGCCATGTGCACACGCAGACTTCATTGCCCTCGGAGTCTGCCAAGACCCAGAAAGCTCGCGCACGGTCGTCGCTGACGAGCCGACCGCCGGCCGCGAGGGCGGCTTCGACCCGGGCAACGGCATCGTCGTGCGGAACAGTCAGGTCAAGATGGATTCTGTTGCGCTGCGTGCGCGGTTCGTCCATCTGCTGGAACCAGAGAGACGGACCGCCATAGGACGGGTCCATGAGGTCGGCGGGCGCAGTGACGTCGTCATACCCGAGTACCGCCTTCCAGAACGGACGCACTGCGGGGATGTCCATCGCATCGATGGCGATTGCAAGCGACTGAACCGCATGATGAGCAGGGTGCGCGACCGTCTGGTAACCGGCCGCGCGAACAGCCTTCGTGATAGAGCGGGCCAGTTCGACGTCCTGCGTGGTCACTCGACATGTGCCACGCGTCTCCAGAGTGAGTTCCACACGGTCGGCGGTCGCGCGCAGGCGCAGATGGTCGTTGGCGTGCGGGCCGGCGACGTCGACCGCAGTGCGGATGACTTCGCACGCGTCGAGGAGGGAGTCGACCGTGACCGCGGTGGTGAGGCAGTCGAGGAGGTACCGCCAGCCGAGGTCCTCAACTGCCAGCGACGCTTCGCTTTCGGTCAGAATCGTGTCAGCCATGCGGCCATGCTCTCCAGTGTCGTCGTGGCTTCCCTGCACCCTACTCGGTCGTTTCGTCGAGGCGCGGTGGCCGCACGGCAGCTGTAGACCGTGACCTGGTGGGTCAGGGGGTGCGGGTGCGGGCCAGGTGGAGGAGGGGGTGGGTGGTGAGGGTGAAGGGGGTGGGGAGGGCGTCGACGGTGTGGGCGATGTCGGTGAGGAGGGGGGTGCGCTGGGCTTCCGGGAGGAGGCGGTAGGCGGAGATGGAGGCCAGGAGGTCGGCGTAGCGGGCGCCGGTGAAGGTGTGGGCCGTGGAGTAGGTGCGGGTCTCGAAGTCCTGGAAGCGGCCGTCGGCGGAGACGTCGGGCTCCGGCCAGTGGGCGGAGGGGTCGTCGTCGGGTGAGGCGGGTTCGCCCAGGGTGGCCGGGGCGAGGTCTGCCGCGCCGTGCCGGGCGTGGACGTCGGTCAGCGCTGCGTGCTGGGCCGGGTCGGCCACGCTGAAGCGGTTCCAGAATAGGGCGATCGCGGCACCGGGCCGCAGGGCCTCGAACGCCAGGGACCAGCGGGACGCCGGGTCGATCCAGTGCCATGCCTGGGCGGAGAAGAGCAGGCCGAAGCGGTCGGCGGGGGGACGCCACTGCTCGAAACCGGAGACCACGATGGAGGTGTTCGGGTAGCCCTCGCAGGTGCGGGCCAGGACGGCGGCCATCCGTGCATCGGCCTCGACGCAGGTCAGGGCCAGGCCGCGGCGGGCGAAGGCCACGCTGGCCTTGCCCGTCCCCGCACCGACCTCGAGGACGGGCGCTCCGTCCAGTCGGGCGAACTCGATGACGTCGGTGACGAGTTGGTCGGGGTAGCCGGGGCGGGCGGCCTCGTACGCGTCCACTGCTTCGCCGAACACGCCGCGGCGCTCTCGTATCTCAGTCATCGTCACCCATCACGTCGGGAATGATCGGAGGCCAACGATATCCGTGGCGGGGGCCGGGGCGCAGCCGTCCCCGGCGCGTGGGGGACAGCGCATGGGGGCGGCTGCGTTCGGCGCTGCCGGGTCAGCTCTGCGGGGTCAGGGTGAAGCTCTGGTTGCTGCCGCCGGTGCAACTCCACTGCTGCAGGCGGGCGCCGTTGGCGGTGGACTGCCCGGTGACGTCCAGGCATTCACCGGTGTTGTTGCGCGGGTTGAAGGTGTAGCTGCCGTTGGCGTTCTGGACCGGCTTCCACTGCTGGTTGGTGCCGCCGCCGTAGGTCCACAGCTGGATCGGGACGCCGTTGCCGGTTGCGCCCGCACCGCCGGTCACGTCCCAGGCCTCGGTGGTGGCGTTGCGGCTGACCACCTTGTAGTAGCCGCTGTCGGTCGGCTGGAACTGCCACTCCTGGTTGGTGTTGCCGCTGCCGCATGCCCACTGCTGGACGGCGGTGCCGTCGCCGGTGCCGCCGTTGGTGGCGTCGACACAGGCGCCGCTGTTGGCGTTGACCACCTCGTACCAGCTGCTCGGGTTGATCCCGCCGCCCGAACCGGCGGCGCCGGTGGTGACGGTGACCGTGTTGGAGGCCGCTGAGACGTTGCCGGCCGCGTCGAACGCCTTGACCGTGTAGCTGTAGGCCGTCGAGGCGCTCAGGCCGGTGTCGGTGTAGCCGGTAGTGGCGGTGGTGGCTATCTGGACGCCGTCGCGGAGTATGTCGTAGCCGGTCACGCCGACATTGTCGGTGGACGGGCTCCATGAGAGCGTGGTGGAGCTTGCGGTGGTGCCGCCGGCGGTGAGCCCGGTCGGTGCGCTGGGCGGGGTGGTGTCACCGGTCGAGGACGGGTTCCAGGTGAAGGTGGCGACGGCCTTGGCGGGCAGGGTGTAGGTGAACGCCTGGCCGTTCTCGGAGACGTTGAAGGTGTGGGCGTTGGAGGCGTCGGCGTTGAGGACGTCCAGGGCGACGGTGCCGTCCGGGTTGCGGAAGGCGACGTCCTCGATGTTGCCGGAGCCGAAGGTGTTGGAGCCGATGCGCACCGCGCCGGGCTTGACGAACTTCGACGCCTGTCCGAGCGCGTAGTACTCGGCGTTGTAGCCGGCGGTGTCGGCGCTGTTGTCGACGGTGACCACGGCAGTGCAGGTGGTGCAGTTCATGGACGGCCCGCCGCTGGGGTCCAGCGCCAGGTTCCAGGTCACCACCGACTTGGCGTA
The DNA here is from genome assembly GCF_014084125.1 of Streptacidiphilus sp. PB12-B1b. Taxonomy (NCBI): domain Bacteria; kingdom Bacillati; phylum Actinomycetota; class Actinomycetes; order Kitasatosporales; family Streptomycetaceae; genus Streptacidiphilus; species Streptacidiphilus sp. PB12-B1b. The sequence goes on from NZ_CP048405.1 coordinate 1,720,599, forward strand.
GTTGCGGGTCGCGCCGATGATGAGGTTCTCGGTCTCCCAGTCCAGGGTGTCGGAGAAGGTGTTCGCGGTGTTCGCGGACTGGCTGCCGGAGCACTCGGTGAAGTACGTGCCCTTGCCGGGGTACGCGTTGTTGACGGTGGTCTGCGCGCTGGGGTCCCCCGCATAGCAGTGCCAGGCGGTGCCGACGACGTACTGGGCCGCCGACGGATCGCCGAGGACGGTCTCGGGGAAGCCGGTGTCGTTCCAGTTGTGGTCGTAGTCGAGGATGCCGGTGCCGAGGCCCGCCGCCTTGATCGCGGGGCCGAGGTCGTCGGCGATGAAGTCGGACTCCTGGGCCGCGGTGAACGTCGAGCCCGGGTAGTTCGAGGGGGAGTACTCGGGCTCGTTCTGCGGGCTGAGCAGGGAGACGGGGACGCCCGCCGCCTGGTACGCCTGGAGGAACTTGACCAGGTAGGCGGCGTACACCTGGTAGTCGGCGGTGTTGAGGGTGCCGCCGACCATGGAGCCGCTGGTCTTCATCCAGCCGGGCGGACTCCACGGGGTCGCCATGACGGTGGTGGACGGGTTGAGTTTCAGGGCCTGTTGCAGCAGCGGCAGGATGTAGCCGTTGTCGTGGGCGGTGGAGAAGTGGGCCAGGGACGGGTCGGTCTGGCCCGAGGGCATGTCGTCGTAGCTGTAGCTGGACAGGGCGAAGTCGGAGGCCCCCACCGGCTGGCGCAGGAAGTCCAGGCCGATGCCCTGGCTGGGGTCGAACAGTTTGGTCATGATGGCGTTGCGCTGCGGGGAGTTGGCGATCAGCCAGGCCGAGGAGTCGGTCAGCGAGGCCCCGAAGCCGGTCATGCTCTGGTAGCTGGTGGTGGGATCCACGGTGATCGTCTGGCTGCCGCTGCCTGCGCCGGGGGCGAAGACCGCGCCGGTCTGGGGCGCCAGGAGCCGGCTCTGGTCGGCGGTGGTCTCCCAGACCGAGACGGCGGCGCCGCCGGTCGCGGCATGGGCGGCGGGGCCGAACCCCAGCAGCGAGCCGGACAGCAGCGCGGCCGCTGCCAGCGAGGCCGGGACGAAGGTGGTGCGGGACATGCGGGACATGGGGTGCCCCTCCCTGAGTGAGGTGGTCCGGGCCCGTGGCGGGCCCGTCGTCCGTGCGGCGGGCGCGGCGTCCGGTTCGGCAGGGCTGAAACAAAAGGAAACAAACGCCGCATTCGCGCCTCACAGGTAAACGTCAACGGCTGTACACTGTCAAGGGATTGGCTGGGTTCCGGAACTGGCGCGCTGTCGAGGGGGCAGATCGGCCGATGAAACAAAACCCTGTAACGCATGGCTAGACCGCGGGCGAACCACGTCACCGTCCGGGCGGTCGCGGCGGAGGCCGGTGTCTCCATCGCCACTGTCTCCCGGGTCATCAACGGGCACGCGCAAGTCGCCCCGCAGACCCGGGAACTGGTGCGCCGGGCGCTGGAGCGGCTGGAGCCGCCCGCCGCCCGGGCGGGTGCGCCACGCCCCGCCCGACCGGGGGCGGTGTACGTCTACTGCCCGTATGTGCTGACCGACTACTTCGGCGTCATCGTCACCTCGGTCGCCGACACCCTCGCCCTGCACGGGCGCGGCCTGGTGCTCGGGGCGGGGGAGTCCGCCCGGGAGGGGGACGTGCTGACGGCGCTGGCGCAGGACCGCTCGATCGCCGGTGCCGTGCTGATCCTTCCGCCCGAGCCGGGAGAGGAGATCGAGCGGCTGCGGACCGCCGGCTTCCCCTTCGTCGTGGTCGATCCCCGGACGGCACTGCCCCGGGAGATCGCCTCCGTCTCGGCCGCCAACGTCGCCGGGGCGCGCAGCGTCACCGCTCATCTCACCGCGCTCGGCCATCGGCGCATTGGCGTCATCGGCGGCCCCACCGAGTGGCTCACCAGCGAATCGCGCATGGTCGGGCATGTCTCGGCGCTCGCCGACACCGGCCTGCTGTCCACGCCGGAGCTGCGCCGCAGCGTCGAGCCCACCACCGGGAACGGCTACCGGGCCGCCTGCGAGCTGCTCGATCTGGGCGACCGGCCGACCGCGCTGGTCGCCTTCAACGACAAGGTCGCCGTCGGCATCCTGCGCGCTGCCCATGAGCGCGGGCTGCGCGTCCCGCAGGACCTGTCCGTCACCGGCTTCGACGACAGCGACCTCAGCCGGAGCACCCTCCCCACGCTCACCACCGTCCGCCAGCCGCTGGAGGAGATGGGCCGGATGGCCGTCTCCCTGCTGGTCCGGCTGCTGGACGCGCACACCGTGGACACCCTTCACGTGGAGCTCGCCACCCACCTCGTCGCCCGCGACTCCACCGGCCCTGTGCCCGGCTCCGGAGTCAGCGCTGGGACGGGCCCTGGGACACCAGCAGCGTGACTGTGGACCCCGGCGCCACGGCGGTGCCTGGCCCGGGCGTCTGGGAGATCACCAGGCCGGCCGCGACGGTGCGCGAGTGGGCGAGCCGTACCGGCCCGTTCGCCAGACCGGCCGCGGACAACTCCTGGACGGCGCGGCCCACGCTCACGGCGGAGACGGACGGCACGACGGCCGTGCGGGGCTCCATCGACACCGGAGCGGGCGGCGAGGCGGACGACGGGGCAGTCGGCGAGGCGGGCTGGTGGACGGTGGTGGAGAACCGGGTCGTCACCGTCGCCGGGGACGACTCGTGCCAGCGGTCCGGCGGACGCAGGGCGACGGCCGCGCCCGCGCAGGCCAGGACTACCGCCGTCGCTGTCGTGAGGACGAACCCGGCCCGGCGGCGTCGGGCGCGCCGCAGGATGCTGCTGCCGTCGTATATCGGGGGTTGCGAACGGTCGGCGAAGTCCTCCATCGCCTGGACCAGCCGCTGTTCGAAATCGGTGATGCCGGAGGTGCCGACGGCTGCGAAGAGCAGGTCGTCGGAGAGGTCGTCATGGCGGCCTTCGGGGGGGAGCGCGGTCATCGCGTACCTTCGATCTGGGGAAGCGGAAGGAGGGCCGCCCGGCCTTTCGGGCCGGCGTTCGCGCGCAGTTTGGCCAGCCCTCGGGCGAGTTGTGAGCGCACGGCGTTGGGGGAGACGCCGAGCATGCCGGCGATCTGCTGGTCGCCCATGTCGTGCAGGTAGTGCAGGACCACCACCGTGCGCATGCCCATGGGCAGCGTCTGCAGGGCTCGGATCACCTCGTCGTGCAGATCGACCCGCTGATAGGCGTCACCCGGATCGGCGCGGTCCGGCAGGGCCGAGGTCTCCCGGACCCTGCCGAGCCGCCGCCAGCGGTCGTTGGCCAGGTTCACCAGGATCTGGCGCACGTAGGCCTCCGGTGATTCGGCGTCCGAGATCCGGCGCCAGTGTCGACATGCTTTCTCCAATGCCTCCTGAACCAGGTCCTCTGCGGCGTCCTGGCTGCCGGTCAGTACATAGGCGGTGCGGAAAAGGGTGGCGGACCGTTGCCGCACGAACTCCACGAAGTCGATCTCCTCGGTGCCGGTACCGGCTCGGTGCGCCCTCACCCGCCGACCGTCGATCCGCTCATGATGTCCTCCCCTGGATGGTTCTTGTCCCTTTGACTGCCGCTGCCGGAGCGATGCTGCACGGACCGCATGAATGTGACGGGCATCACTCTCGCTGACAGGATTTCAGCGAAAGGCCGGCAGCGCGGGTGAGGGCCGTGTCCGATGCCCGCCGGTACGGCCCGGGCGGACGCAGCAGAATCGTGGGGAAGGGAGCACGACAGCCGTCGAGCGGAATCACACGGAGAGGGGCACGTCCGATGACCGTCCACATGACCATGGAGAGCCCGCTGGGCGCACTGCTGCTGGTGGGTGAGGAGTCGGCGACCGCCGGGGGCGGGGCGGCGCTGGCGTCGGTGTCGATGACAGGGCAGCGCAACGCCGCCGTCGTCCGGCCCGGCTGGCGGCGCGATCCGGAGGCGTTCGCCGAGATCGTCCGCCAGTTCCGGGCGTACTTCGACGACGCTGCCACGGCCGGTTTCGATCTGGAGCTCTCCTCCGGTGGCACCGCGTTCCAGCAGCGGGTCTGGCGGGCGGTCGACGCCATTCCCAGCGGCGCTACGGTCAGCTACGGCGAGCTGGCCCGGCGGATCGGGGCGCCGCGTACGGCGGTCCGGGCGGTGGGGACGGCGGTCGGCGCCAATCCGCTGCTGGTGGTGCGCCCGTGCCACCGGGTGGTGGGCGCGGACGGTGCGCTCACCGGCTACGCCGGCGGCCTGGACCGCAAGCGCTACCTGCTCCGCCACGAGGGCGCGCACGAGGGCGCGCACCACGGCTGAGGCGACCGGGCAGCTGGAGGCCGCACGCTCCGGCGGCGGTGCGCCGCGCACCGGAGCAGGATGGAGGGGTCGGCGCAGTCGGGAGAGGCGGAGGAGATCGGATGATTGCGCAGCCGCGCGGACACGGCCGGGCGCCGGCCCGGCCGGAACCGAGGCCGTCGGCACCCGGGGCGCCGCAGTGAGCGCGCTGCTGCCGCGGCCGCGGCTGGAGGTCGCCCCCGGCGCGGTGCATGTGCCCGAGTGGCTGTCCCCGGAGCAGCAGCGGGAGCTGGTCCGGGCGTGCCGGGGCTGGGCGGCCGGGCCGGTGCCGATGCGGCACACCCGGCTCCCCCGGGGCGGGGTCATGTCGGTGCAGACGGTGTGCGTCGGCTGGCACTGGCAGCCGTACGCGTACACCCGCACCGCCGGTGACGTGAACGGCCGCCGGGTGGCGGAGTTCCCGGAGTGGCTGCTCGCGCTGGGGCGGCGCGCGCTCGCCGACGCCTACCGGGACCGGGCGGCGGCCGAGGCATACACCCCGGACACCGCGCTGATCAACTTCTATGACGGCGACGCCAGAATGGGCATGCACCAGGACAAGGACGAGCACTCCGGCGCTCCCGTGGTCTCGTTGAGCATCGGCGACACCTGCACTTTCCGGTTCGGCAACACGGAGAACCGTGGTCGGCCCTACACCGATGTGCAGCTCGCCTCCGGGGACCTCTTCGTCTTCGGCGGGCCCTCCCGCCTGGCGTACCACGGCGTCCCCAAGGTCCTTGCCGGAAGCGGCGATCCGGCCACCGGCATGGCGGGCGGCCGACTGAACCTGACCCTGCGGGTCACCGGCCTGACCGGCTGAGGCCCACGGCTCCGCGCACGGGGGCGCGGTAGCGCCATTGCGGCGGAAGAATGCTGACGCACGATCAACAGCTGCTTCTGCTACGGGGGTCGGTATGGCAGGCGGGACACCACAGGCATCGGCCGCGTCCGCCGGACCGGCCTTCCGGCTCGACCCGCTCGGCTCCGAGCGTCGTACGCCGCGGCGGTCGGGGCGTCCGCCCCGATCCCCTCGTCCGTCAGCAACAGCGTCCAGGCGCTGTCGGCGCACCTGGACGCGGCGGCGCGGCCGGAGTAGGCCGCGCCGCCGGTCAGGCGCCGGCCGGTCTGCTGGGCGCGGGTACGGTCGCGGTGCCGCCGACGGCGGGCGCCGGGGTGTGCCCGGCGGCGGTGAGGGCGGCGCTGACGGCCGCGTGCACCTGCTCCGGGGTGGTGCCGGTGCCGCCGCTCTGGGAGAGCGCCGTGACTGCCGCCGACAGCGCGGTGACCTGGGCGGAGAGGGCCGAGATCTGGTTCAGCAGGGTGCGGTTGTGCAGGTCGAGGTACTCGAAGAAGTCGGCGACGGTGCGGGTCGCCTGGGAGCCGTCCGCGTTGGTGATGCCCATGTCGGGCAGGACGTGGCCCATCAGGGTCTCGACGAAGAGTTCGGCGTCTGCGGGGGTCACGGGTTCCTCCGGTGGCTGGGGGGTCGGGGTCGGGGCGGCCTTGGCGAGCGCCCACTGCTTGAGGGCCTGCTGATCGGCGAGGGCGCAGTAGTCCTGGTCCACCGGAGTGGCGCTGAACTGGTGGAACATCCACGGGTGCTGGATGCCGGGCTGGCCTGCGGGCAGTCCGGAGGTGGCGATCCAGAGGAAGTCGCCGCAGTCCGAGGTGGTGTCGACGTTCAGCCAGTAGTCCTTGTTGCAGTACAGGCCGACCTGATGCTGCGTCATGGCGCTCTGCACGTAAGAGATCCAGGCGTCCTTGAAGCTCGCCTGCTGGGCCTTGGGCACGCTGAGGTTGGCGGTGTCGTAGCCCTCCCAGTCCAGTGCCAGCACCTCCCCGGCCCGGGGCTGGGCCACGGAGAGGAAGTGTTCTGCCTCCGCCTGGGCCGAGTTGGCCATGTCCGGGTAGTGGTACAGGCCCACGACCAGTCCGGCCGATGCCGCGTGCGCACGCTGGGCCTGCCAGTTGGGGTTGGTGTATCCGAGGCCCTGGGTGACCTTCACGAAGGCGAAGGCCAGCCCTGACGTGTCGGGAGCCGCTGACTGGTAGGACGACCAGTCCTGACCGTAGATGCCCACCTGAGCCTCCGTCCTTGCCGGGTCGTGCTGGTGCGGGCGCCCGCCGTCGTGCCGGGTGGGCGCCCCTGGGAAAACGGTAGCCCCTTCGCCCGGCATGGCGTCCGAGGGCCGCGATGGAATCGGTTGCGCGTCGGTTCGCATGCAACCGGTCGGATGTTTGGCCGGGCGATCGGAGGACGGCGGCTGCCGCGCTTGGGTCGCGCCCGGGGCGGGCGGCCGACACGGCGGGCGGGGTCGGGTGCCCGGCGGTTCCCTCGGCCTAGGCTGGCGATGCAGGCGAACTGATGGGGTGTCACAGGGATGGAGTCAGGGATGAGTTCGTACAATGATGCGATCATCGCCGAGTTTCGGTCGCACGGTGGCAAGGTCGGCGGCACCTTCGAAGGGGCCCCGCTGCTCCTGCTGACCACCACCGGGGCCAAGTCCGGCCGACAGCACACCACTCCGCTGATGTACATGCCGGACGGCGACCGCTGGCTGGTGTTCGCCTCCTATGCGGGGGCGCCCGCCAACCCGGCCTGGTACCACAACGCCGTCGCCCACCCGGACGTCGTGATCGAGGTCGGCGCCGAGACCGTCGAGGTCACGGCGTCCGTCCTGGACGCCGCCGAACGCGACCGGGTCTTCGCCGAGCAGGTACGCCGGTACCCCGGGTTCGGCGAGTACCAGGACAAGACCAGCCGGGTCATCCCGGTGGTCGCCCTGGAACGCCGCAGCGCCTGAACTCCCCTGCGCGGCAAGGACGTCGGGACGCCGGGCTACTGGCCCGCGTCCACCTGCCGGGCCAGCTGGTCGGCGTCGTCCAGGTAGGTCAGGGCGTTGGCGGCGTCGGTGCGCCCGGCGATGCTGGGGCCGCCCCTGCTGTCCCGGGCGAACTGCTGGACCGCGTCCACGGCCTGGGCCTCGTCGGCGCGCCAGGCGATGAGCGCCGGGGGCTGGTCCTTGGCGGTGAAGTCCCCCTGGGCCTTGGTGAAGTCGGACTGGTCGGCCGTGTCCGCCAGCGCCCGAGCCGCCCAGGCGGCGAAGCCGGTTTTTCCCACCAGGCCCTCGCCGGTGGCGAGTTGCTGCCGGTAGTGGCTGTCGTCCGCCGCCAGCACGGCTGCGGCGCTGCTCCTGGCCGCCGCCGGGGCCGACCGGACGGAGGGGTGGACCAGCGCGACCGTCCCGGCGGAGGCGACCGCCGTGGCGGCGATGTGCACGCCGCCCGCCGCCGAACCGCCGCCCGCGCCCGCGCCGTGGGCGCGGCCGACCGCACCGCCCCCGGCGGCCCGCGAGGCACGGGCGGACGGCGCGGCGGCGGAGGAGGCCGCGCCTGCCGTGGCACCGGCCTTCGCCGAGGGGACGACGACCGCCGCGGTGGCCCCGCCCACGGCCAGCAGCAGGGCGACCCCGCCGCCGATCCACAGGACGCGCGACCTGGGCCTGTGCGCGCTGCCATGGGGCTGTTGCTGCTCCGACGGCGGCTCGGGCTCGGCTGTGTGCTGCGGCATGGCGGTGCTCCCCCTGCGACGGTGGCGATGGCGGTCCGGATGGGCACACCATGTCACCGCCGGTTGACAGGCCGTGCGGGGTTTGCCGGATGGTGACGCGGCGTTCGATCCGCCCGCACGCCTGCGCGATCCGCCGCGCCGGGGCGGTCAGGACCCGCGGTGGCCGAGGAGGATCAGCAGCATCACGAAGGCCGCGAAGAGGTGCAGCCCGATCACGTAGATGAAGACGCGGATGTTGACGCGGCGCTCGGTGAGGGTGCTGCCGTCCTCGGTGGGCTGGTGGAGTACTGCCATGGCTGGCTCCTCGGGTGGGGACGTGTCAGTGGGGGAAGAGATCGGCGGTCGGGGTCTGCAGCAGGGTGTGCAGGAACAGCAGGTCCACGCCCGGCCGGTCGACCGCGACCAGGCGGTGCGGGCGCATGGAGTCGAAGTGGGCGGCGTCGCCGGGGTCGAGCCGGTACTGCTCCCGGTCGAGGGTCAACTGCAGCTGCCCGTGCAGGACGTACAGCCACTCCTCGCCGGGGTGCACCCGGACGACGTCGTCCTGCACCCGTACCGGGATGTGCACCCGCAGCGCCTGCATGGCCCGCCCCGGGGCGCCGGCCGGCCGGTAGGTCCAGCCGCCCGCGAGCCCCTCCTCGCCGCCGCTGGGCCCGGACTGGCCCCGGACGACCGGCGAGGCCGCCCCGGGCGCCTCCGGCCCGAGCAGCAGCGACTCGACCGGGACGCCGTATGCTCGGGAGAGGCCCAGCAGCACCGGCAGGGACGGCTGGCGCTTCGCGGTCTCCAGGCGGGAGAGGTGCGCGGGCGACAGGCCGACCCGGGCGGCGGCAGCCTCCAGGGTGAGGTGGCTGCTCAGGCGGCGCTCGCGCAGGCGCGCGCCGAGCCCGGGCAGATCCTCGGCCGGAAGGTCGGGATGGTTCTCCATGGCCTCAGTCCACACCCCCTCCAACCTCTGGGGCAAGAAGTTTGCCTCAGAGGCAAATCGCAGGGTCGGTGATCGGGGCCCGGGGGATTGTCAGTGGCCGGGGATAGGGTTGCGGCACTCTGCATCACGAGGCGTCGGGGTGGCCCGGGGGAGGACGAGGTGAGCGGTATGTCCGGAGAGAGTGCGCTGGTGCTGGGCGGCGGCGGGCTGGCCGGGATCGCCTGGACGACCGGGGTGTTGGCCGGGTTGGCGGAGGCCGGGGCGGACGCCACCGGGGCGGACTTCCTGCTCGGCACCTCGGCCGGTGCCACGGTCGCCGCGCAGATCGGCAGCGGGCTGCCGATCGCCGAGCTGTACCGGCGGCAGGTGGAGCCGGAGCTGCAGTGCGCCGAGCTGACGCCGTCGTCCGAGGCGGTCGCCGCGGTGATGGAGCAGATGGTGCTGCTCGCCACCACCGTCGCCGATCCGCTGGAACGCCGCCGCCGGATGGGGGCGCTGGGTCTGGCCGCCGACACCGTGCCCGAGGCGGCGCGGCGCGCGGTGATCGCCGGGCGGCTGCCCGTGCACGACTGGCCCGGGCGCCGACTGGCCGTCACCGCCGTGCAGGCCGACAGCGGTGAGGCCCGGGTGTTCGACCGGGAAGCAGGAGTGGCCCTGGTGGACGCGGTCGCCGCCAGCTGCGCCGTGCCCGGGATCTGGCCGCCGGTCACCATCGGCGGCGCCCGCTACGTCGACGGCGGTGCCCGCAGCGGCAGCAATGCCGATCTGGCGGCGGGCTACGCCCGGGTGCTGGTGATCGCGCCCTGGAGCGATCCCGCGCTCGACGCGGAGGTGGCGGCGCTGGCCGCGAGCGGCCGGGTCGAGCTGATCGTGCCGGACGAGGGCGCGCTGGCGGCCTTCGGCGCCGATCCGCTGGCCCCCGGCACCCGCACCCCGGCCGGTCGTGAGGGCCGCAGGCAGGGGCTGGCCGCCGCCGGGCGGATAGCCCCGCTGTTCCCGGCGGAGGCGGGCTGACGCGTGCCGGTCTCCTGGTTCACCGTGCCCACACCCCTGCCCACCGGCCCGGTCCGGGTCGGGATCACCGCTGACGGCGTGGTGTCCGCAGGCTTCGGGGCGGAGCACGCCGTCGGGGCGGAGGGCACCACCCCGGACGCGGTACGGCCGGGCGACGAGCCCAAGGCGGAGCTGGTGGCGCAGCGGTTCGCCGAGTTCTTCGCGGGCACCCGCCGCGATCTCGGCCTGCCGCTGGACTGGAGCCGCACCGTCGCCGGCCCGCAGCGCACCGTGCTGCAGACCCTGCAGCGCACGGTCGGCTACGGGCAGACCCTGGCCTACGGGCAGCTGGCGGTGCGCAGCGGGGTCTTCGACGCCGAGATCGCGGCCGGGCAGCTGGGGCAGGCGGCGCGGGCTGTGGGTTCGATCATGGGCTCGAACCCGCTGTTCCTGCTGGTGCCCTGCCACCGGGTGGTGGCCGCCGACGGCCTCGGCGGCTACGGCGGCGGGGCGCGGGGGATGGACGTCAAGCGCTGGCTGCTCACCCTGGAGGGCGTGCTGCCGCCGACCTTCGACTGGAACGGTCCGGGCTGAGCGGGGTGACGAGGTGGGGCTGACCGGGCCCGGTCAGCCAGTCAGGGCTTCTTGGCTGCCTCGACGATCTTCGCGGTGGTGTGGAAGAACCGACCGGTGGCCTGGACCCCGTACGCCTTCTCGATGGCCGCGACCGGGTTGCTGCCCACCCGGCCGTTCAGCCGCCAGGCCACCACGAACGCTTCGCCGTCGGTGGCGTCCAGCAACTCCCAGTCGTCCTTGGGCGAGCGCAGCGGCGGCTTCAGGCCGGTCAGCGGTCCGGAGAGGAAGACGATGTTCAGCCGGACGTCCGGATCGATCTCCACCTGGTCGAAGGGCGCGGCTGCGAGCGCGGCCTCGACTTCGGGGATGCTGCGCAGGATCGTCGGCACCTCGAAGCCGAACTCCTCGCGCAGCCGGGCCTGGATCGCCCCGGTCAGCTCCGCGCGCTGCTGGGGCGTGTCCAGCGCGGCGTCGAAGAAGACATTGCCGCTGGCGATGTAGGTGCGTACGCGGCCCAGGCCCATGGCGCCCAGGAGTTCCCGCAGCCGGGCCATCTCGACCTTGCGTCCGCCGACGTTGACGGCGCGCAGGAACGCGATCCAGGTCTGCCCGCCCTCCGGCGGCGACGCGGGAGTCGTCGTCGGCGGTGTCGGCGGTGTCTGCGATGTGCGTGCCATCGGCGGGGCTCCTCAGCGCGTGCGGATCATCAGCTCTTGTGCACCTTCAGCTCTTGCGCACCATCAGCGTCACCTCGACCTGGGAGAGCCGGTACTCGGTGGCGGCCCGGTACTGGGCGCGCAGCAGCTTCTTCTGCTTCCGCTCCGCCGACGGCTCGCCGTTGGCGGGTACCAGCTCGACGACCCAGACCCGCTCCGGCGCCTTGGCCAGGCAGGCGGCCGGGGCGCCGCAGAAGGTGGGGAAGTAGCTGTCGTTCTGCACGGCCGTCCGGGTGACGAAGACCTCGTCCAGCGGCATCCGGGCGCCGAGGTAGTACTGGACGCCCAGGTCGAGCATGATCGGCTTGTAGCCCAGGTAGACCACGCCGTCACCGGGGTGCGCCTGCTTGACCAGCAGGTCGGCCGCGCCCTGGTAGGAGTAGTAGCCCGGGTTCTTGCCGCGCGGGTAATGGGTCCACTCGTGCGCGCCGTACGTCCGCACGCCCTGCTGGTTGGGCAGGACCGCCAGCAGCCCCAGCGCGGCGGCGGCCACCGCGGCCACCGGGACGAGCAGTCCGGGGCGCGGCAGCCGGACCCGCTCGCCCAGCAGCCGGGCCGCGCCCGCCACCCCGGCCCCGGCCAGCACCGACCAGGCGATGTCGGTGAACAGCAGGTACCGGCCGAGGAAGTACGAGGTGCCGAACTGCGACACCACCGCCACCGCGATCACCGGCAGCACCCCGGCGGCCAGCAGGAACACCGTGGCTTCCCGCTGCTCCTTGCGCAGCAGCGGGACCACCAGCGCCGCCAGCACCAGGACGCCCGCGATCAGCGCCGCCACCCGGGAGGCGTACAGGTCGATCCACAGGTCGAGCGTTATGTGCACGGGGTTGGCCAGGTCGGGCGGGCCGAGCCAGGACAGCTGGCTGTTCACCTGGGAGTGGGCCAGCAGCATCAGCGGCGCGGCGACGGCCAGGCCGAGCAGCGCGGCGCCGGAGAACCAGAGCAGCGGCGCGCGCTCGCGGTGCCTGCGCCAGCGCAGCAGCGCCGCGACACCGTGCCCGAGCAGGCAGCTGATGGCGATCACGTGCGCGGCGCAGACCAGGACCAGCGAGGCCGCGTAGCAGATCCAGCGGGCCCGGCCCGGTCGGTCCAGTGCGCGCAGCAGCAGCAGGGTGGCCAGCGCCACCGCGAACAGCGCCAGCGCGTAGGCCCGGGCCTCCTGGCCGTACCGGGAGACGGCCGGGATCAGCGCGAAGACCAGGCCGCCGGCCACCCCGGCGGCCCTGCCGTACAGCCGGACGCCGATCTGGGTGATCAGCGCCGCCGCCCCGGCCATGGCCAGCGCGGAGGGGGTCCGCAGGGCGGTCGGCGAGCTGCCGAAGACCGAGATCCACAGGTGCAGCAGCAGGTAGTAGAAGCCGGTGGAGGCGTCGACCTTGCCGAGCAGGTCAAACAGCTGGCCGAAGCTGCGGGAGGCGGCGCTTGCGCTGGCGAACTCGTCCCGCCACAGCTGCGGGCGTCCGGCCTGGTAGAGGCCGAGGGCCAGGGTGAGCAGGCCGGGCCAGAGGCAGAGCCAGCCGGCGCGGCGCCCGGCCGGGGCCGTGGCCGCGGGCCTCCCCGACACGGGTGCGGACGGCTGGAGCTGGGCCGAGGGGGTCACGTCTACCTACTGATCCGTCACAGTTCCGGGTGCTGAGAGCGCAACCGGATGGTACAGGCAGACGGCAGGAGCAGGGTGTGAGCGGGGTGAGGCCGCGCACGGGCCGGAGCCCGGCGCGGCCGCCCGGATCAGGCCGGGACTACCAGGCGTAGTCCTCGGGGGCGGTCTTGTGGCCCGGGAAGATCTCGTCCAGACGGGTGAGGGCGTCCGTGTCGAGCTTGACATCCAGCGCCTTCAGCGCGGTGTCCAGCTGTCCCGAGGTGCGCGGGCCGACGATCGGCGCGGTCACCGCGGGCTGGTGCAGCAGCCAGGCCAGGGCGACCGTGCCGGGCTCCTCGCCGAGCTTGTCGCAGAAGTCCTCGTACGCCTGGAGTTGCTCGCGCTGGGCGGCGGTGAGGTCCTTGACCCGGCCCGCGCTGCGGCCGCCCTGCTCGCCGGCCTTGCGCAGCGCCCCGCCGAGCAGGCCGCCCTGGAGCGGCGACCAGGGGATGACGCCCAGGCCGTGGTGGCTCGCCGAGGGCAGCACCTCCAGCTCGACCGTGCGGGCCAGCAGGTTGTACAGCGACTGCTCGGCGACCAGGCCGAGGAAGTGCCGGCGCTCGGCGGCGGCCTGCGCGGCGGCGATGTGCCAGCCCGCGAAGTTGCTGCTGCCCACGTAGAGGATCTTGCCCTGGGCGACCAGCACCTCCATGGCCTGCCAGATCTCGTCCCAGGGGGTCGCCCGGTCCACGTGGTGCATCTGGTAGACGTCGATGTAGTCGGTCTGCAGCCGCTTGAGGCTGGCGTCGCAGGCGCGGCGGATGTTCAGCGCCGACAGCTTGCCGCTGTTGGGCCAGGACTCGCCGCCGTAGCCGGGCATGGCCCCGTTCAGCTTGGTGGCGAGCACGGTGCGCTCGCGGCGGGTGCCGCCCTGGGCGAACCAGGTGCCGATGATCTCCTCGGTGCGGCCCTTGTTCTCGCCCCATCCGTAGACGTTGGCGGTGTCGAAGAAGTTGATGCCCTCCTGCAGTGCGGTGTCCATGATCGTGTGGGCGTCGGCCTCGTGCGTGAGCGGGCCGAAGTTCATCGTGCCCAGGCACAGGCGGGATACGGACAGGCCGGTACGGCCGAGAGAGGTGTACTCCATGACCCCAGCCTTCTCCTCGGAGGTGCCGTTGTCGAGGGCGACCCATATCGTCGGCCCGACATGAAGCATGCGGTAGGCTGGCGGGCAGCGAAGGGGAGTAGCCCCCACCGGACCGTCGACATGCTGGCGTCCCTCGTTCACGCGAGGTCCGCCCGGCGCCCGGGGCACCGCAGTGGCGGTGCTGGTGAGACCTTCGGCCGCAGTTGCTCCAGCTTGCCCGCAAGCCGCCCGAGCACTGACGTGCCGAGGCGTCCCCGCAGCCGGGTTCCCGAGGCGCGGCGGTGCCACCGACCTTTGAGGAAACCCAGACGTGAGCATCACCGTCGCCGCGATCACCTTCGGGATCATCTTCCTGGCCGAACTGCCCGACAAGACCGCGCTGGCCAGCCTGGTCCTGGGCACCCGCTACCGGGCCGGCTACGTCTTCGCCGGGATCGCCGCCGCCTTCGCCGTCCACGTTGCCCTGGCCATCGCGGCGGGCAGCCTGCTGTCGCTGCTCCCGCACCGCTGGGTGGAGGCGGTCGTCGGGCTGCTGTTCCTCGGCGGCGCGCTGATGCTGCTGCTGCAGAAGGACGAGGACGAGGACGGCGAGAAGGTCCGGGAGCCCGCCTCCACGGGCTTCTGGCGGGTCGCCGCCACCGGCTTCGTGACGGTGCTGATCGCCGAGTTCGGCGACCTGACCCAGATCACCACGGCCAACCTGGCCGCCAAGTACACCGATCCGCTGGCGGTCGGGCTGGGCTCCTGGCTGGCGCTGTGCGCGGTCGCCGGGGTCGCCATCGTCGGCGGCAAGAAGCTGATGAAGCATGTGCCGCTGCGGCTGATCACCCGGATCGCGGCGGTGGTGATGCTGGTGATGGCCGGGGTGAGCATCGTCGGCGCGATCACCGGCTGAGCCGCAGGGCCTGCGGGGGACGGCGGGGGAGTCAGGCGGCGGCGGTCACTGGTCGTCGTCACCGCCGTCGTCGCCCTGCTGGTTCATCAGCTGATCCATCCTGGCCTGCGAGTTGGGGCCGAACACGCCGGTGGGGTCGCCCTCGACGCCGTACCACATCTGGAACGTCGCCACGTCGTTCTCGGTGCGGCGGCCGTAGGTGCCGTTGGCGTCGAGGTCGGGGTCGATGTAGAGGTCGCTCAGCTCCTGCTGGAGCGTCACCACGGCCGGGCCGCTGTCGCCGAGGGAGAGCGACCCGTCGCCGCCGGCCGCGGCGGTGCTGTCGGGGGAGGCCGTCGCCGTCGGGGCGCCGCTGGCCGAGGCGGGCGGGGCGGAGCCGGTCGGCGCGGCGGTCGTGGGCGCGGCCGTCGGCGGGGCGCTGGTCCGGGCGGACGCGGGCGGGCTGGACGGCGGGGCCGTCCGCGTGGGCCGGACGACCGGGGCGGGGTGGGTGCGGGTGGCACTGACGGCGGAGCTGGGCTCGGCGCTGACGCTGCTCTGCGTGGGCAGCGGCGCGGTCACGCCGGGCTGCGGCAGCGAGACGTCCACCGGCCCGCCGCCCAGCAGCTGCGGCACCAGCGCGGCGGCGACCCCGATCCCGGCGATCACCGCGATGCCCGCGCCGATCAGCACCGCCCCGCGCGACGGCCTGCGGCGCCGGCCGCTGCCTGCGCCGCCGCGCCCGCCGGTGACGACCAGGCTGCCGAGCTGCTCGGCGGGGCGCTGCGCCGGAAGGTGCGCGCCGAGGTGCGCGGGCAGGACCCGGGTCTGCGCCGCGGCCGGTCCGTACCCGCCCGGCGGGGAGGCCGTCGGGCCGGAGAAGCCGGGAGAGCTGGGGGAACCGGGGGAGCCCGGGGAGCCGGAGGGGCTGTGGGCGCTGTGGGGCGCGACGGTCCGCAGGACGGTGGTGCTGTCCAGCACCTCGGCGTCCAGCACCTCGACCTCGAGGGGGTCCTGCTCCGCGCCCTGGGCGTCGCCGGGTCGGAAGTAGGGGCGCACCAGTTCGGGGCCGCCGACGACCGGGATGACCGCTGTCTCCTCGTCGTTGCCGCCGGGCCCGTCGGCCCAGCCGCAGGCGCACCCCGCCGGGGTGCGCGGCTCGCCGCAGCGGCCGCAGTGCTGACCCGTCATCTCTCTGCCCCCACCGTTGGTCGAACGGTGGACGATTATGCAGGAAGATCGTCCGCTTGTGCAGGGGTGTCCGCGCCCGGGCAGGACCCGGGTGGGGCTCGGCTGGGGCCCGGTGCGGCGGGGTCAGAGCGACATGACGCGTCCGGGGGCGTCCATGGAGTTGTCCGCCAGCTCCCGCAGCATCTGCACCAGGACGGCGTGCTGCTCCGGCGACCAGCCCTCCAGCTTCTGGTTGAGCAGCGCGATCCGGGCCTCGGTCAGCTTGGTGATGACCTCCTGCCCGGCCGGGGTGAGCGTGATCAGCCCGGAGGCGTCCTCCTGGATGCGTCCGGACGCGATCATCGCGTCCAGCTTGGGCCGGACCTCCTCGGGGTGGTCTTGATGCGGCGGCAGATGTCCGCCTCGGTGATCGGCCCGGCCTGGTGCAGCCGGAACAGTCCGTACGCCTGCGGGACGCTGATGTCCACGTCCGCCTTGTCGATCGCCCTGCCGTAGCGCTCCCAGATGTTCTCCCGGCTGGAGAGCCGGGTGACCATGCGCTCGATCTCGTCCGCCGAGCTGCGGAAGGTGGGTAGCCCGGCCGCCTCGCCCGGCTCGGCTGAGCGGTTGGAGGTGCGCAGCGGTACCTCGCGCAGGAACAGCGACAGGACGAAGGCGATCACCGCGATGCCGGCGGCGACCAGGTACACCGTCTGCAGCGAGACCGCGTACAGGTGCAGGAAGGGCTGGATCAGCGGCTTGTCGGCGGTCGGGGCCTTCTGCACGATCGTCGGGTCGGCGAGCACCTGCTTCACCGGGAACCGGGGCGACAGCGTGCCGTTGGCCTGCGCGGTGCTGATCTTCGAGCTGAGCCGGTTGTTGAGCACGGTGCCGAAGATGGACGCGCCGAAGGCGCCGCCGATGGAGCGGAAGTAGGTGACGCCGGCGGTGGCCGTGCCCAGGTCGGCGAAGTCCGAGGAGTTCTGCACCGCGATGATCAGCACCTGCATGACCAGGCCCAGGCCCAGGCCGAACACCAGCATGTACAGGCCCATCACGGTGGAGCTGGTCTTCTCGTCCACCTGGGCCAGCAGCACCAGGGAGGCGGCCATCAGCGCGGTGCCGACGATCGGGTAGATCTTGTACTTGCCGGTGCGGCTGATGAGTTGGCCGGTGCCGATGGAGGTGACCAGCACGCCCGCCATCAGCGGCAGCAGCCGCAGCCCGGAGGTGGTGGGCGAGTTGCCGTTGACGACCTGCATGTACAGCGGGATGTAGGAGAGCGCGCCGAACATGCACAGGCCGACCACGAAGCCCATGCCGGAGCAGATGCTGAAGACCGGATTGCGGAACAGCCGCAGCGGCAGCACCGGCTCCTCGACCCGGCCCTCGACCGCGATGAAGGCGCCGATGAGCAGCACGGCGCCGATGCCGCAGCCCCAGACTTCGATCGAGTTCCACTGCCAGGTGGTGCCGCCGAGGCTGGCGATCAGCACCAGGCAGGTGGACGCGGCGGCCAGCAGGAAGGTGCCCAGGTAGTCGATCCGCGGGCGGGTCTCTGGGTTCTTGGCCTTGAGCGCGACCAGGATCACCGCCAGCGCGACCGCGCCGATGGGCAGGTTGACGTAGAACACCCAGTGCCAGCTGAGGTTGTCCACCAGGAAGCCGCCGAGCAGCGGGCCGACGACCGAGGAGACGCCGAAGACCGCGCCGATGACGCCCTGGTAGCGGCCCCGGTCGCGGGGCGGCACGACGTCGGCGATCACGGCCATGGCCAGCACCATCAGCCCGCCGCCGCCCAGGCCCTGCAGGGCCCGAAAGGAGATCAGCTGGATCATGTTCTGGGAGATGCCGCAGAGCGCGGAGCCGACCAGGAAGACGATGATGCAGACCACGAAGACGTACTTGCGGCCGAAGAGGTCGCCGAGCTTGCCCCACAGCGGGGTGGTGGCGGTGGCGGCCAGCAGGTAGGCGGTGACCACCCAGGACAGGTGGGCGGCTCCGCCGAGGTCGCCGACGATGGTCGGCAGGGCGGTGGAGACGATCGTCTGGTCCAGGGCGGCGAGGAACATCCCGAGCATCACGCCGAGGAAGACCAGCCTGACCTTGCCGTCCTCCTCCTCGATGGGTGCCCTGTCTGCCGTTGCTACCTGCTGCTGGGCCATCGACCCCTCCGGGTGCCTGGTGGACTGGTCCCCAGGGTTTCAGCGGAGGGTGCGGCGTGCCTTCCGGCGGGTCCGAACGGGCGAGCGGGCGGCCGGGCTGCCGGGCTGTGCGGGCGTCAGGCGTGCTTCAGGCGCCCTTCAGGCGTACTGGACCCGCAGCTCCTTGATGCCGTTCAGCCAGGCGGAGCGCAGTCGGCGCGGCTCGCCGAGCAGCCGGATGCCGGGGACGGCGTCGGCGATGGCGTTGAAGACCAGGTCGAGCTCCAGCCGGGCCAGGTTGGCGCCCAGGCAGAAGTGCGGTCCGCCGCCGCCGAAGCCCAGGTGCGGATTGGGGTCGCGGAGGATGTCGAACTCCTCGGGCCGGTCGAACACCTCGGGGTCGTTGTTGGCGGAGCTGTAGAAGATGCCGACCCGCTGGCCCTTGGAGATCGCCGCGCCGCCCAGTTCGACGTCCCGGGTGGCCGTGCGCTGGAAGGACATCACCGGGGTGGCCCAGCGGACGATCTCGTCGGCCGCGGTCTGCGGGCGGCGCTCCTTGTAGGTCTCCCACTGCTCGGGGTGGGTGAGCAGGGCGTGGATGCCGTGGCTGGTGGCGTTGCGGGTGGTCTCGTTCCCGGCGACGGCCAGCAGCAGGACGAAGAAGCCGAACTCGTCGGAGCTGAGGTTGCCCTGGCCCTCGGCGTTGACCAGCTGGGTGACGATGTCGTGGGCCGGACAGCTCTTGCGCTGCTCGGCGATGCCCATGGAGTACATCATCAGTTCGATCGCGGCCTCGGTTCCGGCCTGTGGTGTGATCGACAGCTCGGGGTCGTCGTAGGAGATCATCATGTTGGTCCAGGCGAAGATCCGGGCGCGGTCCTGCTGCGGTACGCCGATGAGTTCGGCGATGGCCTGCAACGGCAGTTCGCAGGCGATGTCGCGGACGAAGTCGCCGCTGCCCTCGGCGCGCGCGGCGGCGACGATCTGCCGGGCGCGGTCGCGCAGCGCGCCCTGCAGGGCGTTGACGGCGCGCGGGGTGAAGCCGCGCTGGACGATCTGCCGCAGCCGGGTGTGCTCGGGCGGGTCCATGTTGAGCATGATCAGCCGCTGGCCGTCGATGCCGGAGCGGTCCATGTCGGGGTGGAAGCGGATGATCGCGGTGTTGAGCGTGGAGGAGAAGGTCTCCGGGTGGACGGACACCTCCTTGACGTCGGCGTGCCGGGTCACCGCCCAGTAGCCGCCGTCGTCGAAACCGGTCGTCCCCGGCTGCTGCGGTATCCAGCGCACGGGTTCGGTCCGGCGCAGCAGGGCGAACTCGGGCAGCGGCACCCGGGCCTGGTTGATGTCCGGATCGGTGAAGTCGAAGCCTTCGGGCAGCGCGGGGCAGGTCATCGGTGGCCTCCGGTCAACTGACGCTATGTCAGATGTCCTGCTCGACAGTAATAACGCGTTCTAGTCGGTGCAAGAGCCTTGCGCGGGCCCGCGTGCGGAGAATAGAAAGGTGTGCAGAAGTAGAACGTGTATCAGTTCTCTTGAGTTCAATGGGCGCCCGGAGGACGAGTCATGGCCGCTGAACCCGTCATCGTCGAAGCAGTGCGCAGCCCCATCGGCAAGCGTGGAGGGGCCCTTGCCAACCTCCATCCCGCCTACCTGCTGGGGGAGACCTTCCGCGAGCTGCTCGCCCGTACCGGGGTCCAGCCCGACGTCGTCGAGCAGATCGTCAGCGGGACGGTCACCCACGCGGGCGAGCAGTCCATGAACCCGGCGCGCAACGCCTGGCTCGCCATGGGCCTGCCCTACGAGGTGGCCGCGACCACCGTCGACTGCCAGTGCGGCTCCTCGCAGCAGGCCAACCACATGGTCGCCAACATGGTGCAGGCGGGCGTCATCGACGTCGGCATCGCCTGCGGCGTCGAGTCCATGAGCCGGGTGCCGCTGGGCAGCGGCTCGGCCGGCGGCCCCGGGCGGCCGTTCCCGGACGAGTGGAACGTCGACCTGCCCAACCAGTTCGAGGCCGCCGAGCGCATCGCCCGCCGCCGCGGCATCACCCGCGCCGACGTCGACCGGCTCGGCCTGCAGTCGCAGCAACGCGCCGCCGAGGCCTGGGCGGAGGAGCGCTTCAAGCGGGAGACCTACGCCGTGCAGGTGCCCACGACCGAGCCCGAACAGCTCGCCGGGCAGGGCATGTGGCGGCTGTTCGACCGGGACGAGGGGCTGCGCGACACCTCGGCCGAGGCCCTGGCCGGGCTGCGGCCGGTGATGCCCACCGCCATCCACACCGCGGGCAACTCCTCGCAGATCTCGGACGGCGCGGCGGCCGTCATGTGGGCCTCGCGCCGCGCCGCGCGCGCCCTCGGGCTCACCCCGCGCGCCCGCATCGTCGCCCAGGCCGTCGTCGGCACCGACCCGCACTTCCACCTGGACGGGCCGATCGACGCCACCCGGGCCGTCCTCGGCAAGGCCGGGATGCGCCTCTCCGACATGGATCTGGTCGAGATCAACGAGGCGTTCGCCTCCGTCGTCCTCTCCTGGGCGCAGGTCATGGACGCCGACATGGACCGGGTCAACGTCAACGGCGGCGCCATCGCGCTCGGCCACCCCGTCGGCTCCACCGGCGCCCGGCTGATCACCACGGCACTGCACGAACTGGAGCGCACGGGCAAGGAGTTCGCGCTGGTCACCATGTGCGCCGGGGGCGCGCTGGCGACGGCGACGATCCTGCAGCGGCTGTAGCCGCCACCGCCCGGGCCGCCGCGCCCAGTTGGTGCGGGCCGTCAGTTGGTGCGGGCCGGGCGCAGCAGGGTTTCGCTGCCCACGGGGACGAAGCCGGCTGCCAGGAACGCCCGCAGCGAGCGGGCGTTGCCGGGGGAGACCGCGGCGAACACCGGCTCCCCCTGCGGGACCAGCGCCAGGGCGTCCGCCAGCAGCGACCGGCCGGCGCCCGCCGCGGAGCCCGGATCGTCCACCTCGATGCTCAACTCGCGCCGCCCGGCCAGCCCTTGGGCCAGCGTGACATAGCCGCGCGCGTCCCCGTACACCTCGACCCGGGTGCGCACGGCGCGGGCATAGCGTACCCGGGGGTGTTGCTCGACATCCCGACGGAGCGTCAATCTGCTTGTGCTGTGCGGTACTCGGGTGCCACGGGCGACCAGGACCACGTCGATCTCGCCGATGGTGCCCTGTGGCCCGGCCAGCCAGCGCAGGAAGTCCGGCGCCAGCGAGCCGCCGAAGCCGTTGGGGCCCTGGGCGCGCACCGCCGCCTCGGGCAGGTCGGTGGCCACCACGGCGTGACCGGTGAACGCCACCGAGCACTCGATGCCGCGCCCCAGCCCCGGCAGCACCGTCACCGCGCCGTCCACCGGCGGGAACCGGCCGTCCGCCGCGTCCAGCAGCAGCCGCAGCAGCGGGTGCGGGCGATCGCCGGGCCCGGATGCGGTGGTCGCCGTGCTGTCGTTCATGCCGGCAGCCGCTCCAGGAAGGCGAGCAGCGCGGCATCGAAGGCATCGGCCCGCTCCAGGTTGGGCATGTGCGCCGCGCCCTCGACCACCACCAGGGTGGAGTCCGGCAGCTGCTCGTGCATGTACTCGGCGTCGCTCACCGGGGTGTACGCGTCGTCCGCGCCGACCACGACCAACGCGGGCACGGCCACCTCGGCCAGCAGCGCGCAGTAGTCCGGGCGCTCGGCCCGCCCGCGCAGCGCCGCAGCCGCGCCCTGCGGCGGCGCGGACCGCATCATCCGCAGGACGTGCTCGGCGACCCCGGGCAGCTCGGCGACGTTGTACGGGGCGACCATCCGGTCGATCACCTCGCCCGCGTAGCCGTCCATGCCCTCGCGCAGCAGCCGGTCGGCCATCTCGTTGCGGGCGGCCCTGCCCTCCGGCGTCTCGGCCCGGGGGAAGGTGTCGGCCAGGACCAGGGCGGCGGCCCGCTCCGGGAACAGCCGGTAGAACTCCATGACGATCTGGCCGCCCATGGACAGGCCGCCGACGACCGCCCGCGCCAGCCGCAGGTGATCCATCAGGGCGGCGGTGTCCCGGGCGAACGCCTCCAGCGGGGTGACCCCGGGGACGACCTGGCTCTCGCCGTATCCGCGCAGGTCGGCGGTGATCACCCGGTAGCCGGCCGCGGTGAGCCGGGCGGCCTGCGGCGCCCACATCGTCCGGTCGAAGGGGTGGCCGTGGACCAGCACGACCGGGGCGCCGTCGCGGTCGCCCTGGTCGTCGTAGGCGAGGGTGACGCCGTTCACTGCTGCGGTGGCCATGCTGATCATCGTAAGGACGGCCGCGCGTGCCGACCAAACGGTCAGCGGCTGCTGTCCCCTCAGCGCCTGCGGCGGCTCTGCAGGAAGCCGATGGCGGCGACGAAGGCGATGATCACCGCGCCGAGCACCCACCCGGCGGCCTTGGAGTTCTTGTGCGGCCCGGGGGCCACGCCGGGCGCGGAGGCGCCGGGGCTGGGGCTGGTGCTGTCGGCGCTCGCGCTGGGGGCGGAGAGGGCGGCGGCGGGCCGGACGGCACCGGGTGCGGTCGCCGGAGCGGTGGCGGCCCGGGCAGGCGCGGTTGCGGTTGCGGTTGCGGCGAGGGCGGGCGCGGCCGGGACCGCGAGCAGGGCGGCGGTCAGCGCGACAGCGCCCAGGCGGGCGGCGGTGAGCATGGCGGGTGAGCCTTTCCAGGAGCGGTGGGGCCCTCGACATGGGGCCCTGCCGGACGCGACCGGGTCGCCCGGTCACTGTACTGGCCGCCCCCCGCACGCCGCCCTGCGCGCGCCGCCCGGGTCGGTCCGGGCGGGCGCGGGCGACGCTCGGCCTGCGGATGCTCCCGCGCCGGGCGCGGGTCAGAGTGCTCGGTGGTGGACCGGGTCCGTGCCCGGGACCTCCTCGGCGAGGCCGGTCTTGACCAGCCGCCGCAGGTGGGCGGCGGCCTCGGACAGGGCCAGGTGGCGGGCCAGGAATCCCAGCTCCTCCCAGGGCCGGTTCCAGTGCATGCCCTGTGCGGCCTGCCAGAGTGTCAGTGGGCCGTGCTTGAGTTGTGCGTGCAGCTCGGCCAGCCGGTCCGCGTGGTGGTCGAGCAGCGCGCGGACGCGTGCGGGCGCGTCCGTGAAGCGGTACTGGTGCGCCGGCAGGACCTCCTCCGGCGCCAGGGCGGCGATGCGTTCCAGCGAGTCCAGGTAGTCGCCGAGGGGGTCGGTGGGCTCGTCGCCGGGGTTCTCCGGATACAGGCTGACCACGGGGCTGATCGTGGGGAGGAGGTGGTCGCCGGACAGCAGACGGCTGGGGTGGCCGGGTTCGTCCAGGTAGAGGCAGACATGGCCGGGGGTGTGGCCGGGGGTCCACAGGACGCGTACCTCGCGCCCGGGGACGCCGGCGGACTCGCCGTGCACGAGTTCGCGGTCGGGCAGGGCGCCGGCGAGGGCGACGCCGGTGCGTCCCGGGCTGCCGCCGAGGCCCCTGAGGGCTCTCAGGTGCTCCTCCGGCACGCCCGCGCCGCGCATCGAGTGCGCCATCCGGTCGCCCCAGCGGGCGGCGGGGATGCTCCCGATCGCCCGGACCACGGCGGCCTCCGCGCCGTGCATGGCGATCCATGCGCCGGACTCCTCCCGGACGTGCCCGGACAGGCCGTGGTGGTCGGGGTGGTGGTGGGTGACCAGCATGCCGTGCACGTCGGCGGGGGTGAATCCGGCCGCGCCGAGCCCGTCGGCGAGGGCGGTGCGCCCGCCGGGGTCGTCCCAGCCGGTGTCTACCAGGACCGGGCCGCGCCGGGTCTCCAGCGCGTACACCAGCGTGTAGCGCAGGGGGTTGTCCGGGATCGGGACGGGGATGCTCCACACCCCGCCGCCGAGGTCCCGGGCCCGGGGGAGGACGCGGGAGCGCCAGGCGAGCACCTCCGGGGCGGGCCCGCCCGGAACGGGGGCCGGGTCCGCCGGCCGTCCGGGGGCCGCCCCGGGGGTGCTCGGCGGCGGGGGCTGCTGCGTGCTCTGCTGCGGGGGCTGGTCCTGGGTGGGCACGGTGCCGTCCTCTCCCGCCACGCCGACGAGAACGCGTTCTGTCCACAGTGCAACTCGTCGGGGAGCCTACTGCATGGCCGTTGCCCCCGATAAGTAGAACTGGTATCAGTTCTATGCAGTGTCAGAGTTGACACCCCGTCAGTAGGGAGCCCGGGCATGACCGAGGTAGTGGAGTACAGCCAGCTCGTCATCGGCGGGGAACTGGTGGCCCCGGCCGGCGGGGAGGTCATCGAGGTGGTCTCCCCGCACAGCGAGGAGGTCATCGGCCGGGTTCCGCACGCCTCCCGCGCCGACGTCGACCGCGCCGTCGCCGTCGCCCGCCGGGCCTTCGACTCCGGCCCCTGGCCCCGGATGCCGCTGGAGGAGCGGCTGGCCGTGTGCGGGCGGATCAAGGACGGCATCGCGGCCCGCGCCGAGGAGACAGCGCGCTGTATCAGCTCCGAGAACGGCTCGCCCTACTCCTGGTCCATCCTCGCCCAGGCATACGGTCCGATGATGATCTGGGACTCGGCCATCGCCACCGCCCGGGGCTTCGCCTTCGAGGAGCACCGGGCCGGCGTGCTGAACCCGCTGCTGGTGCGCCGCGCCCCGGTCGGCGTCGTCGCCGCCGTCATCCCGTGGAACGTCCCGCAGTTCGTCGCGGCGGCCAAGCTCGCCCCGGCGCTGATCGCCGGCTGCGCGGTCGTGCTCAAGCCCTCGCCGGAGACCCCGCTGGACTCCTACATCCTCGCCGAGATCTGCCGTGACGCCGGTCTGCCGCAGGGGGTGCTCAGCATCCTGCCCGCCGACCGCGAGGTCAGCGAGTACCTGGTGGCGCACCCCGGCATCGACAAGATCTCCTTCACCGGCTCGGTCCCGGCCGGTAAGCGGATCATGGAGGTGGCGGCGCGCAACCTCACCCGGATCACCCTGGAGCTGGGCGGCAAGTCCGCCGCGCTGCTGCTGCCCGACGCCGATCTGGACGCCGCCGTCGACGGCCTCATGGGCTCCGCCTACATGAACAACGGTCAGGCGTGCGTGGCCCAGACCCGGATCCTGGTCGCCCGCAGCCGCTACCAGGAGACCGCCGAGCGGCTGGCCGCCGCGGTGGACGCGCTGGTCGTCGGCGATCCGCTGGCCGAGGCCACCCAGGTCGGCCCGCTGGTGGCGCGCCGCCAGCAGCAGCGCAGCCTGGACTACATCCGGATCGGCCAGGAGGAGGGCGCCAAGGTCCTCGCCGGGGGCGGGGTGCCCGCCGACCGGCCCACCGGCTGGTACGTCGAGCCGACGCTGCTGGGCGGCGTCGACAACCGGATGCGGGTCGCCCGGGAGGAGATCTTCGGCCCGGTCGTCTGCCTGATCGGGTACGAGGACGAGGCGGACGCGGTGCGGATCGCCAACGACTCCGACTACGGCCTGTCCGGCAGCGTCTGGTGCAGCGACGTCGAGCACGGCATCGACGTGGCCCGTCAGGTCCGCACCGGCACCTACTCGGTGAACACCTTCGGGCTGGACTTCAACGGCCCGTTCGGCGGCTTCAAGAACTCCGGCATCGGCCGCGAGTTCGGCCCCGAGGGCCTGACCGGGTTCCTGGAGTACCAGACCGTGCACCTCCCGCAGGGCTACCAGGCTCCGGAGAAGGCCCCGGAGCAGGCCCCGGCGCCGGAGGGGGAGGGGGAGGGGGTCTGATGGGCGACCGCTGGACGGTGCAGGTGGACCGGTCGGTGTGCATAGGCTCCGGCCTGTGCGCCGCCGCCGCCCCGGACGGCTTCCGGCTGGACGGGGCCCGCCAGTCGCACCCGGCCGAGGCCGAGACGGACGCCTCGGAGGCGCTGCTGGCCGCCGCCGAGGGCTGCCCGGTCGAGGCGATCACGCTGCTGCTGGCCGGGAGCGGCGAGCCGGTCTTCCCGCCGGAGGACTGACGGCTGAGCGAGGACCGCCGACGCCTCCGCGCCGCCGCCTACTCCCCGAGGAGCCGGCAGGCGGTCTCCAGGTCGATCCGGACCTGCGCGATCGACGCCCGGCCGGAGAGCCAGGTGACCAGGGCCGAGTGCCAGGTGTGCTCGATCACCCGGACGGCCGCGAGCTGTTCGCGGGTCGGCGGGCGGTCGAGCCCCATGGCGTCCGCGATCAGTGCCGTCGTCAGCCGGCTGACCTGGTCGACCTCGGCGCTCACCGAGCGGTCGGCGAAGGTCAGCGCCCTGACCATGGCCTCGGCCAGCTGCGGTTCGCGCTGCAGGCTGCGGAAGGTGCGCATGAGCGTCTCGGTGACCCGGGCGCCGGGCGTGTCGCCGAGCGGCGGGTGCTTGCGCACCGCGTCCTGGGTGAGCTGGAGCTGGTCCTGCATGGTCGCCACCAGCAGGTGCACCTTGGAGGGGAAGTACCGGTACAGCGTGCCCAGGGCCACGCCGGAGAGCTCGGCGACCTCGCGCATCTGCACGGCGTCGAAGCCGCCGCGCGAGGCCAGTTGCGCCGCGGCGTGCAGGATGCGCCTGCGGCGGGCCTCCTGCCGCTCGGTGAGCGGGGGTGCGGACGGTCTGGGGTTGGTGGTCACGTGCGATCCCCCGTCTGCCGGTGCCCTGGGACGAACGGGCGCCCGGTCTCCCGGGCCGCCCGGTGTTCGTCATGATGGCGCAGGAGGGCGGGGTGGCGCGAATCACCTGCCCTGCCACCAGGCGTTCCACTACGTGCCGGTAACCTCAAGTCTCCGGCGCTCCATCATTGGAACGTGTTCTAGATTACCCTGACTGGGGTGGCTGCCGGGAGTACGTGGGGCTGGTGGCGGTGGACGACGGCAGTGCTTTCAGCGGTTCCTGCAGGACTTTGTAGAGGAGACGACCCTAGGTGACCAGTGCTGCGCGGGACTCGGTGCCCGCTGACCGGCCCCTGCGGATCGCCCTGCTCTCCTACAAGGGCAACCCCTTCTGCGGCGGCCAGGGCGTCTACGTCCGCCACCTGTCGCGCGAACTCGCCCGGCTGGGCCACGACGTCGAGGTCCTCGGCGGCCAGCCCTACCCGGTGCTGGACCCGGTCGACGGCGACGCGTCCGGACGCCTCGGCTTCACCAAGATCGCCAGCATGGACCTCTACCGGAGCCCCGACCCGTTCCGCAACCCGCGACCGGGCGAGTTCCGCGGCCCGGTCGACCTGCTGGAGTACGCCACCATGCGCACCGGCGGCTTCCCCGAGCCGCTGACCTTCAGCCTGCGCGCCCGCCGCCACCTGGCCCTGCACCGCGGCCGCTTCGACGTCGTCCACGACAACCAGACCCTCGGCTACGGCCTGCTCGGCCTGGACCGGATCGGCTTCCCGCTGGTCACCACCATCCACCACCCGGTCACCGTCGACCGCGAGCTGGAGCTGGCCGCCGCCCACGGCATCACCAAGCAGCTCTCGGTGCGCCGCTGGTACGGCTTCACCCGGATGCAGAAGCGGGTGGCCCGGCGGCTGGACTCGGTGCTGACGGTCTCGCAGAGCTCCGGCCGGGAGATCACCGAACACCTCGGCGTCCGCCCGGAGCGGGTGCACGTGGTGCCGATCGGCGCCGACGTACGGCTGTGGTCGCCGGACCCGTCGGTCGCCGAGGTCCCCGGACGGATCGTCACCACCTCGAGCGCGGACGTCCCGCTCAAGGGCCTGATCCACCTGGTCGAGGCGCTCGCCAAGGTCCGCACCGAGCGGGACGCGCACCTGGTCGTCGTCGGCAGGCGCCGCGAGGACGGGCCGGTCGCCGAGGCCATCCGGCGGCTGGGCCTGGAGGGCGCGGTCGAGTTCCGCGGCGGCATCGACGACGCGGCCTTCGTCGACCTGGTCCGCAGCGCCCAGGTGGCCTGCGTCCCCTCCCTGTACGAGGGCTTCTCGCTGCCCGCCGCCGAGGCCATGGCCACCGGCACGCCCCTGGTCGCCAGCACCGGCGGGGCCATCCCCGAGGTCGCCGGGCCCGACGGCGAGACCTGCCTGGCCGTGCCCCCGGCCGACCCGAGCGCGCTCGCCGCCGCCCTGGGACGGCTGCTGGACGACCCCGGGCTGCGCCGCCGCATCGGCGCGGCCGGGCGGCAACGCGTCCTGGACCGCTTCACCTGGGAGCGGGCGGCGGAACTCACCGCCGAGCGCTACCGCGAGGCGATCGCCACCGGAGCCGGGCAACGGGCCCGGTCGGGCGACGGCTGGCGCTACGTGTAGTCCCGGCCCGCGCAGCCCCGCGCCCGTCCGCCCTCCCCTCCGTGCCGTGACCGCAGCCGCACCGCCTTGCCCGTCGAAGTGAATGGAGTCCCACGACCGTGCTGACCGTCGACTTCTCCCGATTCCCGATCGCCCCCGGCGACCGGGTGCTCGACCTGGGCTGCGGTGGCGGCCGACACGCCTTCGAGGTGTACCGGCGCGGCGGCCGGGTCGTCGCCCTGGACCGCAGCGCCGAGGAGATCCGCGAGGTCAAGCGCTGGTTCGCGGCCATGGAGCAGGAGGGCGAGGCCCCGGCCGGCGCCGCCGCCGTGGCCATGGAGGGCGACGCGCTGGCGCTGCCCTTCCCGGACGACAGCTTCGACAAGGTCATCATCTCCGAGGTGATGGAGCACATCCCGGACGACAAGGGCGTCCTGGCCGAGATGGTCCGGGTGCTCAAGCCGGGCGGATCCATCGCCGTCACCGTGCCGCGCTGGCTCCCGGAGAAGATCTGCTGGGCGCTCTCCGACGCCTACCACGAGGTCGAGGGCGGCCACATCCGCATCTACCGCGGCGACGAGCTGGTCGAGAAGATGCGCGAGGCCGGGCTCACCCCCTACGGGCAGCACCACGCGCACGCGCTGCACTCGCCGTACTGGTGGATCAAGTGCGCCATGGGCGTCGACAACGACCAGGCGCTCCCGGTGAAGGCCTACCACCAGCTGCTGGTCTGGGACATCGTCGGCACCCCCGTCGTCAGCCGGCTCACCCGCGCCGCCGAGGCCGCGCTGAACCCGCTGATCGGCAAGAGCTTCGTGGCCTACGCGACCAAGCCGCAGAACCGCGCGTCCGGCACGGCCGCCGGGCTCGACGCCCCCGAGGGGCTCGGGTGACGGCGGGCACGGGCCCCGTCGCCGTCCCCGAGGTCCTGGTCCTGCCCGGGGTCCTGGACGCCGGGCAGGCCGCCGCGACCGTCCGCAGCATCCTCGCGGACCAGCGCGCCGACGGAGCCATCCCCTGGTTCACCGGCGGGCACCTCGACCCCTGGGACCACACCGAGGCCGCCATGGCGCTCGACGTCGCGGGCGAGCACGCCGCCGCCGAAGCCGCCTACCGCTGGCTGATGCGTCATCAGAACCCGGATGGCTCCTGGTACTCCGCCTACACCGACGGCGTGGTGACCGACCGCAGCCGGGAGTCCAACTTCTGCGCCTACATCGCCGTCGGCGCCTGGCACCACCACCTCACCACCGGCGACGACGCCTTCCTGGAGGAGGTGTGGCCCACGGTCGTCCGCGCCATGGGCTTCGTCGTCGACCTCCAGCGCACCGACGGCACCGTTGCCTGGCGCCGCGACGAGGACGGCACCGCCCCCGAGGAGGCGCTGCTCACGGGCAGCTCCAGCGTCCACCACGCGCTGCGCTGCGCGCTGGCCATCGCCGACTACCTCGAAGAACCGCAGCCCGACTGGGAGTTGGCGGCCGGTCAGCTGGGCCACGCGATCGCCTGCCACCCCGAGCGGTTCCTCGACAAGGACCGCTACTCCATGGACTGGTACTACCCCGTCCTGGGCACGGCGCTGCGCGGGGTCGCCGCCAAGGAGCGGATCGAGCGCGACTGGGACCGCTTCGTCGTCCCCGGCCTGGGCGTGCGCTGCGTGGACGACCGGCCCTGGGTCACCGGCGGCGAGAGCGCCGAACTGGCCCTGGCGCTCTGGGCGGTGGGCCAGTCCGACCGCGCCGTGGAGATCCTCCGCTCCATCCAGCACCTCCGCCACACGGACGGCGGCTACTGGACGGGCTTCGTCTTCGAGGACGACGCGGTCTGGCCCGAGGAGCGCACCACCTGGACGGCGGGCGCGCTGCTGCTCGCGGTGGCCGCGCTCGGCGGTGACGAGGCGACCACCACGGTGTTCGGCGGCGACGGCCTGCCCGCGGGCCTGGCCGACGACTGCTGCGTCCAGGAAGCCCAGGGCTAGGCCCGGTTGGCGGTCTGGTGGATGCCGTTGCCGACAGCGGCATACACCAGCGCCGGGATGCCGAAGACCAGCAGGGCGTGCAGCTTGTTGTTGTGGACGCCGTCGAAGAGGCTCCTCGACCACGTCGCAAGCCAGTCGGCCGCCTGCTGGAACCAGTGCACGACACTGTTCCCAGTGCTGGCGTCAAAGAGGTAGAGGACGATCCAGGCGACCAGTATCAGTGCCGCCAGGTTGGCTGCTAGTGCGATCAGACGGGTTAGTCCACTCATGGCAGTCGCTTGCCCGCCACCACCGGCCGGAAACCGTACGGGGGCTGTCAGTGGCGGCTGTTCACGTCCGTCAGGCAGCCGGGGGCGCAACGCCGGTCCGGTCAGAGCACCAGCTCCGCCAGGGCGCGCAGAGTGCCCGGGTCGCGGGCGGTGACCAGCAGGTCGGTCACCGGGCCGGTCCGCCACGCCTCCAGCCGTTCGGCGATCCGCTCGCGCGGCCCGACCAGGGAGATCTCGTCGGCGAACGCGGCCGGGACGGCGGCGACCGCCTCCGCCTGCCTCCCGGCCAGGAACAGCTCCTGGATGCGGCGGGCCTCGGCCTCGTACCCCATCCGGGCCATCAGGTCCGCGTGGAAGTTGCGTCCGCGGGCGCCCATGCCGCCGATGTAGAAGCCGAGCATGGCCTGGATCGGCGCCAGTCCGGCCGCGACGTCGTCGCAGACCCGGGCCTGGACCAACGGGGCGACGGTGAAGCCGGGACCGGCGGCGGCCAGGGCGTCGGCGTGCGCGTCGGCGTGCTCGGGGGAGAAGTACAGCGGCAGCCAGCCGTCGGCGATGCGCGCGGTCTGGGCGATGTTCCTGGGGCCCTCGGCCCCGAGCAGGATCGGCAGGTCCGCGCGCAGCGGGTGCAGGATCGGCTTCAGCGGCTTGCCCAGACCGGTGCCGTCGGCGCCGGTGTAGGGCAGCGGGTGGTAGGCGCCGTCCAGGGCCACCGGTCGCTCCCGGCGCAGCACTTGGCGGACCACATCGACGTACGCACGGACCGAGCTGAGCGGGGAGCGCGGAAAGGGGCGGCCGTACCAGCCCTCGACGACCTGCGGCCCGGACAGGCCCAGGCCCAGCATGAACCTGCCCCCGGACAGGTGGTCCAGGGTCATCGCGTGCATGGCGGTGGCCGTGGGTGTGCGGGCCGCCATCTGCGCCACGGCGGTGCCCAGTCGGATGCGGCTGGTGTGGGCGGCGATCCAGGTCAGCGGGGTGAAGGCGTCGGAGCCCCAGGCTTCGGCGGTCCACACCGAGTGGTAGCCCAGACGCTCGGCCTCCTGGGCGAGTTCGACGAACCCGGGCGTGGGCGCGGCGCCCCAGTAGCCGAGTGCGAGTCCGAGGCGCATGGCGCAGACCCCATTTCTGATGGTGTGTCAGATCACCGGGTCGAGCCTAGGCCGCGCACCGCCGGACCACAACGGCCGTGCGGGCCGGAACGGTTGCCGTCCCGGCCCGCACGTGCGGCAGCTGTGCGGGGTCAGCCGCGCTGAATCCCCGAGACGTCGGTGAGCAGGCCGCGCTTGCCCTCCTGGGTCTGGGTGAGCAGGGCGTCGCCCGCCTGGGCGATCGCCAGGTACCAGGTGCCCGGGACGAGTTCGCCGACCGGCGCCCCGCCCTGGCCCTGCTCGGGGGCCAGCGAACGGACCGCCGGGACGGCGAACCAGAACGGCGCGAAGGCGGGCGCGGCCGCTGCCGCCGGAGCGGCGTCGGCGGGCTGCGGCTGGGCCTGCGGCTGCGCGGCCAACTGCACCGTGGGGTTGGACACCGGCTCGGCGGCGGGCTCGTCCGGCGACCCGGCGCGGACCGGCTCGGCAGTGGCGGGCTCGGCGGCGGCCCGGTCGGCAGCAGGCTCGGCGCCGGACTCGGCGGCGGCCTCGGTCTCCGGCGCCGGCTCCGGCGTCACCGGCTTGAGCAGCGACGTCGGGCGGTCGGCCTGCGGGGCGGCGTCCTGCGGGGCCGCCGACTGCTGCGCCGCGGCGGCGGGTGCGGCGGGCGCGGCTGCCTCCGGGGACTGTGCGGCGGGCTGGCCCCCGAACGACGGCTGGCCGCCGTGGAACTGGCCGCCGAACGGCTGCCCCTGTTGCGGCTGGCCGTACCCGTAGCCGCCCGGCTGCCCCTCGGGCTGGTTGGCGCCCGGGGCCGGGTAGCCGTAGCCGCCGGCCTGGCCCGGGTGCCCGGCCTGCGGCGCGCCGAACGGCTGGCCGGGCTGGCCCTGCTGCACCGGTTGGCCGTGGAAGTACGCCCCCGGCTGCCCCTGCGGGTAACCGCCCGGCTGGCTCTGCGCGGGCGCCACCGGCACGGCCAGCGCCGGGACCAGCGGCGTCGCCACCGCCGCGCCCGCGGCGATCAGCGCGCCGAGGAAGCCGAGGAAGGCCCCCGCGCCGATGCCGACGTTGCCGTTACCGCTGAACAGGCCCCACAGCGCCGACCACAGCGCGGCGACGGTCAGCACGGTCCCCCAGTGGCTCACCTGGATGCCCACGACCTTGACGTCCACCGGGCGCAGCCGACCGGCGAGCACCAGCAGCGCACCTATGATCCCCAGCAGGAACACCGACGCCAGCAGCGTGATCCCGTCCGTGCTCCACGCGCTCTCGGAGCAGCTGGTGTTGGCGAGGGAGCACAGCGACGAGTTCACCGTGTAGTAGGGCAGGAACGAGGAGATCAGCAGCAGGAGAGCCGCAAACGCGAGCGCGGCGTCCCCCCTGGTAACGGTTCGGAGGTTCACCGAGTCGAGCCCTCTCGTGAGTGATGATGGTAAGACCGGCCATAGCGTACGGCGTGAGCGGTAAAGATAGTGCTAGCTGAGCAAGCGTGTCAGTTCGGGTGCAGCAGGAAGGCACTGAGGCCGGAGGCGATTCCCTGGGCGGCGCGCTGACGCCAGGCGGGCGAGGTCATCCGGCCCGCGTCCGTGGAGTTGCGCATGTTGCCGCACTCGATGAAGACCTTCGGCACGGTGGAGAGGTTGAGTCCGCCGAGATCGCTGCGGACGTCCAGGCCGGTCCCGTTGTTGATGTAGGTGGCGAAGGGCTCGCCGGTCGCGCTGTGGAACGCCGACCGCACGTCCAGGCCCAGCGTGCGCGAGGGCCCGACGATCGGTCCGGTGTCGGCCCCGCCGGCGTCCACCAGCGCGGGCAGGATCACATGGAAGCCGTACTGGTCGGCCCCGGCGCCGTCGCCGTGGATGGAGATCGCCGCGTCGGCGTGGGCCAGGTTGCCGATCGCCGCCCGCTGCGTGACGCACGGCCCCCAGGGCAGGTTGCCGTCCTGGGTGAAGACCACCTTCGCGCCCTCGGCCTCCAGCAGGGCACGGGCCCGCCGGGCGACGTCCAGGGTGAAGTCCGCCTCCGGGTATCCGGCGTCGGTCTCCGTGCCGGTGGTGTCGCACGCCTTGCTGCCGTTGCCGACCTTCACCAGCGCGTTGATCTGCGAGGGGTGCTGGTAGTTGTCGGGGTTGTGGCCCGGGTCGATCACCACGACCTTCCCGGCCAGCGGCAGCGCGGCGCTCCCGGCACCGGCCGAGGCCGACGCCGCGCCGGACGCCGTTCCCGCCACCGGTGCCTTGGCGGAAGCCGACGCGGATGCCGAGGCCGCCGCGTCGGAGCCCGACCGCCTGCTCGCCGACGCCCCGGCCGTGGACGCCACCGCGACCGTCCCCGAGCCGCCGCCCCCGCCGTGCAGCGCCCGCCAGCCCAGCCACCCGGCGAAGCAGACCGGCACCAGCGCGGCCAGGACGATCACCAGCGTGGCCGCGCGTATGCCGCGCTGCCGCCCGCCCGGCCCGCTGCCGGAACCGGAGTCGTAGCGGTCGGACGGACGGTCGGACGACTGGTCCAGGGGAGGATCGAGGGGAGAGTCGAAGGGCTGGTCAGATGGCATCCGCAGTCCTCGTCGGCAGGCCGTACTGCATGGCGATCGGCGTCCACAGGTCGATGAACGTGTTCTTGTCGGTGGTCGCCAGACCGCTCTGCGTACCGCCGTTGGCGTAGTCCGCGTTCTGCGGGGCGTTGCCGGGGGTGCAGCCGGAGGCGGCCAGGTCACCGGCCCAGGCCGCGTAGGCCGTGTCGGCGGCGGCCGACTCCGTCCACGCCTTGGCGAGCACCTGCACCGCGGCAGCCCCGCCCGGCACCTGCGTGACGTCCAGCGCGTCCAGCCGGCTCACCAGCGCCTGGCGCGCGGACGCCGCCTGGGTGAGGGCGGTCTGCGCCGCCGACACGTCGGCCGGGGTAGCGCACTGCGCCGCTGCCGCCACCGCGTCCACCACCTGCTGCCGGGACGACGAACTCTGCGCCAGCAGCTGGTCCACCGCTGCGGCCTCGGCCTGACCGCCGCCGGGGGAGGCGTTCGCCGAGCCGCTGGGCGCGGCGCTGCCCGAGCCGCCGCCGGGCGCACCGCCCGGCGCCCCCGGGGAGCCCTGGGCCGGGGCGCTGCCCGTCGCCGCGCCGACCGGCGGCCGGGAGCCGCTCGCGGCCGGGTGCCCGGACGAGCCGCTCGGCCCCAGCGCCCACACGGCGACCCCGCCCAGCAGGGCAGCCGCCACGATCACGGCCGCCACCAGCAGCGGCCTGCTGATCCGCCGCCCCGGCTCCTCGGCCGCCTGGACCGGTCCGGGCCCGGGCTGCGGGTACGGGTACCCGCCGGGCTGAGGGTAGAGGGGCGGTCGCTGCGGCTGGACGGCCTGGATCGGCTGCGCCGGATCCGGGCGGAACAGCGGCAGCCCGCCCCCGGCGGGCTCGTGCGGCCCGGCAGCCGGGGGAGGCGTCGGCAGCGACGGCGAGGCCGACAGGTACGGCCGGACCCTCGGCGGCTCGGGGATCCTCGGCAGCAGCGCCGTCGGCTCCTCGTCGCCCCCGCCGACCGGGCCGCCGGCGCTCTCCGACGACGACGGCTGCTCCGCCGAGGGCGAGGGCGCAGGCGCGGGCGACGGCGCGGGGACGCCCGGCCGCGCCGGGTCGCGGCGGCGCACCCAGCCGCCCGCGCCGTCGCGGGCCGACGGATCCCATACCGCCGGCGTGCTGTCTTCCGTGTCGGACACGACTGGACCTCACCCCTCTTACCCGCCCTGTTCCGGCCACGGTACCGAACCGCGCGTGCGGGGGCCCCGGGTTGGCCCAAGGTCGGGGTCAGTCCCGCCGGAGCACCCGCAGCGATCCGTGCACCGACACCTCGGTGAAGCCCTCGGCCAGCGCCCGCAGATAGATCCGGTACGGCGCCTGCCCGCCGTCCGCCGGGTCCGGGAAGACGTCGTGGACGACCAGCACCCCGCCCGGCGCCAGGTGCGGAACCCAGCCCTCGTAGTCGGCGGTGGCGTGCTCGTCGGTGTGCCCGCCGTCGACGAACACCAGCCCCAGCGGCGCCCCCCACACGGCCGCGACCTGCGGAGACCGCCCGACCAGCGCGATCACGTACGGCTCCAGCCCGGCGGCGTGCAGGGTCCGGCGGAACCGGGGCAGGGTGTCCATCAGGCCCACCTCCGGGTCGACCAGCGAGGCGTCGTGGTACTCCCAGCCGGGCTGCTGCTCCTCCGAGCCCCGGTGGTGGTCGACGGTCAGCGCCAGCGTCCCGGCCTGCCGGGCGGCGTCGGCGAGCAGGATCGTGGAGCGCCCGCAGTAGCTGCCGACCTCCAGCAGCGGCAGGCCCGTGCGCTGCGCGGCCTCGACGGCCGCCGCGTACAGCGCCAGCCCCTCGTCCACGGGCATGAAACCGGTCGCCGCCTCGAACGCCGCCAGCACCCCGGCCCCCGGCGACGGCGCCGCCGGTACCCCTGCCACCTGCGCCGTGTCCGTCATCCGCTGCTCTCCCTGGTCTGGTGCGCCTGTGAACGCCATGAGGACGTAGCCGTCCGAGTGGACCCTACTCGACGGTACGGATCACCACATCTCCCCCAGCCGCCCGACTCGGTGGACGGCAGCACGGCAGCAGGCCTGGTCACGGATACTGCTGGGCGACAGGTCCGGTCGGGGGAGAGGAGAGCTGATGAGTGGCGGGTTCGGGTTGGTGGTGCGGTTCGCGCTGCGCGATGCGGAGGCGGCGGCCGGGTTCGATGCGCTGGTGGCGCGGACGCTGCCGGAGATCGGGGCGCACGAACCGGGGACGCTCGTCTACACCGTGCACGCGGTGCCCGGTGAGCCGCTGCTGCGGATCTTCTACGAGCTGTACGCGGATCGGCGGGCGTTCGACGCGCACGAGGCGCAGCCGCACACCGTGCGGTTCCTGGCCGAGCGCGAGCAGTACCTGAGCGGCGTGGAGGTGACCTTCCTGGAGGCGGTGGCCGGTTCGGGCGGGCGGTGGCAGGAATCGTCATAGGCGTGTCATGGCAGCCAGGGACGCGGCGGCCGATGATGGACGGGTGAGCAGCCGACGCATCGTGTTCGTGGTCTTCCCGGACTTCCAGATCCTTGACCTGACCGGTCCGCACGAGGTGTTCGCGCAGGTCGGACGGTTGACCGAGGGCGGCGGCAGGGGCGTGGAGATCCACGTCGTGGCCGCCGCGCCCGGGCCGGTCGCCGCCACCGGCGGCATCGCGGTGCTGCCGACCGGGACGATCGACGAGGTCACCGGGCCGGTGGACACCCTGGTGGCGGTCGGCGGCAGGGGCGTGCTGTCGGCCTGCGAGGACAGCCGCCTGGTGGGCTGGTTCGGGCGGACCGCCGCCCGGGCCCGGCGTACCGCCTCGGTCTGCAGCGGGGCGTTCCTGCTGGCGGAGGCCGGGCTGCTGGACGGGCGGCGGGCGGTCACGCACTGGTCCAGGTGCGGGGAGCTGGCGCAGCGCTACCCCCGGATCACGGTCGATCCGGACCCGATCTTCATCCGCGACGGCGACGTCTGGACCTCGGCCGGGATCACCGCCGGTATCGACCTGGCACTGGCCATGGCCGAGGCCGACCACGGGCCGGAGCTGTCCCGGGCGGTCGCCCGGCAGCTGGTGATGTTCGTCCAACGCCCGGGCGGACAGGCCCAGTTCAGTACCCAGCTGGCGGCGCAGCGCCCGCCCCGGGCCCCGCTGCGCGAGCTGCAGGCCTGGCTGGCGGACCATCTGGACGCCGATCTGACGGTGCCCGCGCTGGCCGCGCGCGCCGCCATGAGCGAGCGCAACTTCGCCCGGGTGTTCCATGCGGAGACCGGCCGTACCCCGGCCGCCTACGTGGAGACCGCCCGGATCGAGGCCGCCCGCCGCCTGCTGGAGACCACCGACACCTCTATCGAGGCCATCGCCCGCAGTTGCGGCTTCGGCACGGTGGAGACCCTGCACCGCAGCTTCCGGCGGACCGTCCGGGCGACCCCGGCCGAGTACCGCCGCCGCTTCTCCTCCTCCGGCACCGGCTGAAGCCGACGCCGTCCCCACACCAACTCCGTTGTGCACGAACCGAACAGAGGGACTTCGCCATGCGTATCGTCATTCCGATCTTTGACGGCCTCACCGCACTCGACGCGGTCGGCCCCTACGAGGTCCTCCGCATGCTGCCGGACGCCGACGTGGTCTTCGCCGCCGCCGCCCCCGGGCCGGTGGTGGACGGGGCCGGGCAGCTGACGCTGACCGCCGGGGCCGCCTTCGCCGACGTCGACTCCGCCGACATCCTGCTGGTCCCCGGCGGCCCGGGCGCCCGGCGCGGCGTGGACGACCCGGCCCTGGTGGACTGGATCCGCCGCATCGACGCGACCACCGCCTGGACCACGTCCGTCTGCACCGGCTCGCTGCTGCTCGGGGCGGCCGGGCTGCTGGAGGGCCTGGACGCCACCACCCACTGGAGCGCGGTCGAGCTGTTGGAGGCGTACGGCGCCCGCTACACCGCCGAGCGGGTGGTGGTGCAGGGCACGACGGTCACCGCGGCCGGGGTCTCCTCCGGCATCGACATGGCCCTCACCCTGGCCGGGATGATCGCCGGGCGCACGGTCGCCGAGGCGATCCAGCTGGCCATCGAGTACGACCCGCAGCCGCCGTTCGACTCCGGCTCGTACGCCAAGGCCCCGCAGGAGGTCAGGGACTACGTGGCGGCCCGGCGCTAGGCCCTCGGGCCGGGGCCGGACGTGCGCCGACCCGGACCGGGAAGCCTCCGGTCCGGGTCGGCGTGCGGGGTCCTGGCCGGTCAGCCGGTGACGCTGGCGCTGCCGGTCTCCAGGTGGCCGGTGAAGCGGCGGGACCAGGCCGGGTCCAGGTTGTTGGTGACGGTGAAGTCGTACCAGCCGTTGTCGTACGCGACCGCGTTGAAGAAGTCGCTGGTGCTGCCGCCTGCCGGAACGCTGTACGTCCACGGGCCGTCGCTGCGGTAGTTGGTGGAGGTGATGGTGAAGACGGCGGTCTTGCCGGAGGCGGCGGCGTTGGTCATGGTGAACCACACCGCGAGCTTGCCGGTGCCGGAGGCCACCGCGTAGCTGCTCTTGGCCTCCAGGTTGGCGCCGATGGTGGTGGCGTTGCCGGCGAAGTGCCGCAGGAAGCGGTTGGGGCCGATCAGGGTCAGGTCGTAGGCGCCGTTGCCGTTGCCGTTGCCGATGTTGAAGAAGTCGCTGGTGCTGCCGCCGGCCGGGACGGTGTACTGCCACGGGCCGCCGGTGCGGTACTGGTTGGCGTAGATGGCGAAGTGCGCGGCGCTGGTCGCGGCGGCGCCCTGGTTCTGCATGTCGATCCACAGCAGGATCTGGTTGTCGGCGTCGAACTCCAGCCGGTCCACGCTGCCGTTGGGCTGGTACGGCAGGGCCCGGGCCGGGCGGGTGCCGCTCTCCTGGGTGGGCATGGCGTTGTTGCCGGGGGAGGGGTTCACCATGACGTTGCAGGTGGCCTGCGAGGTGGTGGCGGGCGCCGCGGGCAGCGACGGCAGGCCGTAGACCGGCTTGGTGAAGTCGAAGGCGCCGGTGAGGTCGCCGCAGACCTGGCGGCGCCAGGCGCTGATGTTGGGGCAGGCGGCGGGGGTGCCCAGGGCGGTGGTCCAGGTCTCCAGGAAGCGGATCACCGAGGTGTGGTCGTAGACCTGGGAGTCGACCCAACCGCCGCGCGACCAGGGGGAGATGACCACCATCGGGACGCGGAAGCCCAGGCCGATGGCGGTGTTGTCGTAGGACTCCCCGGCGGTTCCGGCGGGCGCGACCGGCGGCGGCACGTGGTCGAAGAAGCCGTCGTTCTCGTCGTAGTTCAGGAACACCACGGTCGAGTTGAAGGTGTCGCTGTCGGCGGCCAGCGCCTGGATCACCTCGTTGACGAAGTACGCGCCGTTGCCGGGAGGGGCGTCGGGGTGCTCGGAGTGGGCCTGGTCGGCGACCACCCAGGACACCTGGGGCAGCGTTCCGGCGAGCGCGTCGGCCTTGATCGCGGCGGCGATGTCGTCCGGGGTGGCGCCGCTGCCCGGCACCGAGGCCATGCCCCGCTGGTACAGCGTGCTGCTGGTGGAGGCGTTGGCGAACTGCTTGAAGTACGCCAGGGCGTTGTCGCCGAAGTTGTCGCTCGCGTTCTGGTAGACCTTCCAGCTGACGCCGGCGTTCTGCAGCGCCTCGGCGTAGGTCTGCCAGCCCAGTCCGCTCTCCGAACCGCCGTCGTAGGCGGGGCCGCCCGCAGTGCCGGCCGGGTCGATCGTGCCGCTCCACAGGTACGTCCGGTTGGGGCCGGTCGCGCTGATGATGGAGGAGTGGTACGCGTCGCAGATGGTCCAGTTGTCGGCCAGCGCGTAGTGGAACGGGATGTCGGACCGGTTCATGTAGCCCAGGGTGCGGACCGAGCCCTTGGCCGAGACCCAGCTGTCCATGAGGCCGTTGTTCCAGGCGGAGTGCTGCGTGGCCC
Organism: Streptacidiphilus sp. PB12-B1b; assembly: GCF_014084125.1. Classification (NCBI taxonomy): domain Bacteria; kingdom Bacillati; phylum Actinomycetota; class Actinomycetes; order Kitasatosporales; family Streptomycetaceae; genus Streptacidiphilus; species Streptacidiphilus sp. PB12-B1b. The sequence goes on from NZ_CP048405.1 coordinate 1,760,514, forward strand.
AGCCGTGGTCCAGCGAGCCGTCGCACTGCGCCAGGGTCTCGCCGCTGGTCCCGAAGTACCAGGTGTCGGTGGCGCTGAGCTGCCACGGGTACTGCCTGCCCGAGCCGTTGGCCTGGTTGAACACCGAGTACCCGCCGGCCACCGCGATCGCGGAGCGGTCGGCGAAACCGCGCACGCCCTGGAGCGACCCGAAGTAGTGGTCGAAGCTGCGGTTCTCCTGCATCAGTACCACGACGTGCTTGACGTCGGCGATGGTGCCGGTGGTGCCGGTCGCGGCTGCGGCACGGGGGGCACTGCCGGGCAGGACCTCAAGGCCGAGGGTGGCGCCCAGAGCGGCGGCGGAGCCGAGGAACGTACGGCGTGAGAGGGGGGACACGCGGTCTCCAGGTTGTGGGGGCGGGCAGGCAGGAGCAGCCCGGCAACCAGGTGGTTACGGGCCAGTAGCACGGTGTGCCATGCCGGAAACTGTGGCGTATGGATGGCGTGAACGGAACAAGGCTGCGTGGTATCAGCAGGTGAATCTTGCGTGCCGGGTGCGGCCTGCGGCCCGGCGGCGGGGACTGTCGCAGGAGTGGAACAGGTTCTAATCTGATGGTGCGTCAGTAAAACCCTGTCCGCCCACTGGGAGAGCGAGTTGACGATGGCTCAGAAAACGTATCTCGTCGGCGTCGGCATGACCGGTTTTGCGAAGCCGCAGTCCCGGGACTGGCACTACGGGGACATGGCGAAGGAGGCCGGAGCAGCCGCCCTCGCCGACGCCGGCATCGGCTACGGCCTGGTCGAGCAGGCCGCCGCGGGCTTCTGCCAGCAGCAGTCCACGGCGGGCCAACGGGCGGTCTACGGGCTCGGGTTGACCGGCATCCCGGTCTACAACGTCAACAACAACTGCGCCACCGGATCGACCGCCCTGATGATGGCCCGTCAGTTCGTCGCCGGAGGGCTCAACGACTGCGTGCTGGCGCTGGGTTTCGAGCAGATGAGGCCGGGTGCGCTCGGCTCCGGCGCCGGAGCCGAGGGCTTCGCCGCCAGCCCGGTGGCGCGGCACTACGGCGTGATGGCAGCCCGGCACGGCTTCGCGGCGACCCCGCCCACCGCGCAGATCTTCGGCAACGCCGCCCGTGAGCACATGGAGCGCTACGGCACCACCGCCGAGCAGTTGGCGCTGGTCGGGGTGAAGAACCACCGCCACTCCACCGCCAACCCGCGCGCCCAGTTCCGCGACGAGTACACCCTGGAGCAGGTGCTCGGCTCCCGGACGATCCACGCGCCGCTGACCAAGCTCCAGTGCTCGCCCACCTCGGACGGGGCGGCGGCGGCCGTGGTCGCCAGTGAGCGCTTCGTCCGCGAGCACGGCCTGGAGGACCGCGCGGTCGAGATCATCGGGCAGGCGATGACCACCGACACCGAGGAGAGCTTCGCCTCCGGCTCCTGCATCGACGTCGTCGGCAAACCCATGAGCCGGGCCGCCGCCCGGGCCGTCTACGCGCAGTCGGGCCTGGGCATCGAGGACGTGGACGTGATCGAGCTGCACGACTGCTTCTCCGTCAACGAGCTGCTCACCTACGAGGCGCTGGGCATGTGCGCGGACGGCGAGAGCGGCAAGCTGGTCGCCGAGGGGGCGACCACCCACGGCGGACGCTGGGTGGTGAACCCCTCCGGCGGGCTGATCTCCAAAGGGCACCCGCTCGGCGCGACCGGCCTGGCGCAGTGCGCGGAGCTGGTCTGGCAGCTGCGCGGCGAGGCCGAGGGACGGCAGGTGGCCGGGGCGCGGGTGGGGCTCGCGCACAACATCGGACTCGGCGGCGCGGCCGTGGTCACTCTGCTGGTCCGGCCGTAACGCGGCCTCGCTGCGCGGGCGGTGGGCTGCGCGGGCGGCAGGCTGTGTGCGGCGGGGCCGCGGGTCGAGACGCGGCGCGCGGCGCGCGGTGCCGAAAGCATGGCCAACGCCGGAGGGGTTTGCTATACCTGTCGGGCAGAAACCTAGAACAAGTTCTACCGCTCCGCTCCATCCGCCAGCTTCACCACCCATCGGCTCCACCACCCAGCCCGCGGGGGCCGGCCGTACGGCTGAGTCGGATCCCGCGTCGAGCGGCCCCGGCGCAGTCGGCTGTGCGGACGACCGCGTCGGGGTCCACCAGACCGCAGCCCCTCCGCGCCGAGCCGCAGCAAGGAGACACCCGCGATGCCCATCGATCCCGCCGCCGCCCTCGCGGCCCCGCCCCGCAGCACCGACATCGCCTGGGAGCAGAAGGACGTCCTGCTCTACCACCTCGGCGTGGGCGCGGGCGCGCACCGCCCGGCCACCGATCCCGATGAGCTGCGCTACACCTATGAGAAGGACCTCCAGGTCCTCCCCAGTTTCGTCACCGTCGCGGGCGGCGGGCTCGCCAAGGCGGGGGCCTTCACCCTGCCCGGGCTCGACATCGACCTGGCCCGGGTCCTGCACGGCGGCCAGCGCATCGACCTGCACCGGCCCGTCCCCGCATCCGGCCGCGCCACCCTCACCAGCAGGCTCGCCGGGCTGTACGACAAGGGCAAGGCGGCGGTGCTGATCATGCGCAGCGAGGCCGCCGACGCCGACGGACCGCTGTGGACCTGCGACACCGAGATCTACGCGCGCGGCGAGGGCGGCTTCGGCGGCGAGCGCGGCGCCAGTACCCGGACCGCCCCGCCCGAGCGCGCCCCCGACTGGCAGCGCGAGATCCCGGTCCGGCACGACCAGGCCCTGTTGTACCGGCTCTCCGGCGACTGGAACCCGCTCCACGCCGACCCGGACTTCGCCAAGCTCGCCGGGTTCGACACCCCGATCCTGCACGGCCTGTGCACCTACGGCATCACCCTCAAGACCGTCGTGGACACCGTCCTCGGCGGCGACGCCGACCGCGTCCTCAGCTGTGCCGCCCGCTTCGCCGGGGTCTTCTTCCCCGGGGAGACGCTGCGCGTGCGGATCTGGGACGAGGGCGCGCGCCTTCTCGTCAGCGCGACCTCGGCGGACCGCGCCGACGCCCCCGTCCTCGCCGACACCGTCGTCACCCACCGGCAGCAGTAGCCCCGGCGAACCGCACGCCCGCACACCAGCCCACCCGCACAGGGAGTCGAGATGCGCGCAGCAGTCCTGCACGAGACCGGCCAGGAGAAGCTCGAAGTACACGACGGGGTGGAACTCCCGGCCACCGGGCCGGGCCAGGTCCGGGTGCGGATGCGCGCCGCGAGCCTGTGCCACTCGGACCTGTCGGCGATGAGCGGCGTCCTGCCGCAGCCCGCCCCGTTCGTCCCGGGCCACGAGGGCGCGGGGGAGATCACCGAGGTCGGCGCCGACGTCGAGGGCCTGGCCGTCGGCGACCACGTGGTCGTCTGCTGGATGCCGCCCTGCGGGGCCTGTCCCAGCTGTCGGCGCGGCCAGGGCAATCTCTGCCTGGCAGGCTTCGCCACCATGGGCACGCCCAACTACCGCCACGACGGCGCCGACATCTTCGGCTTCTCCGGCACCGGCACCTTCGCCGAGGAGTGCGTCGTCGCCTCCGGCTGCGCGGTGAAGCTGCCGGACGACGTGCCGTTCGAGATCGGCGCGCTGATCGGCTGCGGTGTCACCACCGGCGTGGGCGCGGCCGTGCACACCGCCCGGCTGGAACCGGGCTCCTCGGTGGTGGTGTTCGGCTGCGGCGGCGTCGGCATCGCCGCGATCCAGGGCGCGCGGGTCGCGGGCGCGGCGCAGATCGTCGCGGTGGACCCGGTGGCCTCGCGCCGGGCCTGGGCGCTGCGCTTCGGCGCGACCGAGGCGGTCGCCCCGGACGCCCTGGCCGAGGCGCAGCAGCGGCTGACCGGCGGCGAGGGCTTCGACTACGCCTTCGAGGTCGTCGGCCGGTCCGCGACGGTGCGCGCGGCGTACGACGCGACCCGGCGCGGCGGCGCGCTGGTCGTGGTCGGCGCGGGAGCGATGGACGACAACGCGCAGTTCAACATGTTCGAACTGTTCTTCAACGAGAAGCGCATCCTGCCCTCGCTGTACGGGGGCGCGGACGTGCTGCGCGGCTACCGCACCGTCATCGACCTGTGGCGGGCCGGGCGGCTGGACCTGGCGGGCATGATCACCCACCACGTCCGGCTGGAGAGCGTCAACGACGCCATCGAGCAGATGCGCACCGGCGAGGCCCTGCGCACCGTCATCGACCTCTGAGCGCCGCCACGACCGATCCCGCCCACGCAACCGACCACCCCAACGAGCAAGGAGGCCCCGGCATGAGCACCTCGCTGCAGGGCAGGACCGCCGTCGTCACCGGTGCCGGGCGCGGCCTCGGCCGGGCCGAGGCGCTGGAGCTGGCCCGGCTGGGCGCGAACGTCGTCGTCAACGACTTCGGCGCGCCCGGGCGCGACGGCAGCGGCGCGGTGTCGGCCGCGCCGGCGGACGAGACGGTCGCGGCGATCCTGGCCGAGGGCGGCAGTGCCGTCGCCCACTACGGCGACGTCGCCGACCTGGACGCGGCCCGCGAGCTGGTGGATCTGGCCGTGGACCGCTTCGGCCGGCTGGATGTGCTGGTCAACAACGCGGGCATCCTGCGCGACCGCATGGTCTTCTCCATGTCGCAGGACGAGTGGGACTCGGTCGTCCGGGTCCACCTGCGCGGCCACTTCGCCACCACCCGCGCCGCCGCCGCGCACTGGCGCGACCGGGCCAAGCAGTCGGGCGCGCCGGTGTACGGGCGGATCGTGAACACCTCCTCGGAGGCGTTCGTGGCCGGCTCGGCCGGGCAGCCCAACTACGCGGCGGCCAAGGGCGGCATCGTCGGACTGACGCTCAGCTGCGCCTCCGCCCTGGCCCGGTACGGAGTGACCAGCAATGTGATCTGCCCGCGCGCCCGCACCCGGATGACCGAGGACGTCTTCGTCGGCTCCATGGGCGCGCCGGACCAGGGCGTGGACCCGCTCGCCCCCGAGCATGTCTCGCCGCTCGTCGGCTACCTGGCCTCACCCGCCGCGCATCACGTCAACGGGCAGCTGTTCGTGGTCCACGGCGGCATGGTGGCCGTCCTGGGGCAGCCGCCGGTGCTGGCCAAGTTCGACGCTGCGAAGGACTTCTTCACCCCGGCCGAGCTGGACGAGCAGCTCAGCCCCTTCTACGACGCCCGCACGCCCGGCGACGGCTATGCCAACCTGTCCGTCCTCGGCCTCACCCGCGATGCGGCGAAGGGCGATTGACGGTCAGTCAGTTCATCTCGGAACGGCCAGGTTCAGTCGGCGCTGACGGCCCGGCGGTGGCGTCCATGGCCCGCCGGTTCGCGGCGGCCCTCGACGTCGTCGTCAGCCACCGTGCCACGGTGCCTGCCGGCGATGGCGCCGATTCCTTCGGAGCCCGGCGGGGCGTCCAGGCGGTTCTCAGTGATGTCGGTGAGGGCATCGGACATGAGAGTCGTCTTCTCCGTCTGTGTCTGTCGGTCGATACGTCGATACGTCGGTATGCGGGTACGTCGGCATGCGGGTACGGCCATGGATGCCGGGCGCGCGCGGAGCCCGCCCCGCCACGGCGTGAGGAGTTGTCACCCTATGACAGTTCATCTGCCCCATGCGCACCATATTCAATCAAGGCCCTCGGAACAGGCGGTCGGACCGAGCCCTCGGAACGGGCCCTCGGATCAGGTCGTCCGCCCTGTGCGCAGGAAGCTCGCCAGCAGTTCGTTCAGCACCGGGCCGGACTCCTCCGCCAGCACCTCGTGCCCCGCCCCGGCCGCCTCCACATAGCGGAAGTCCGCGCCCTCGCTGCGCCCCATCCGCAGCAGCTCCTCGCGCAGCGTCCGCGACTGCCCGACCGGCACCACCTCGTCCCGGTCGCCGTGCACCACCAGCAGCGGGGCGGTCAGCCGGTGGCACAGCCGCAGGACGTCCCGGGGGCCGCGCCCGTCGCCGGGCTCCTGCGCCCCGCCCATCCGGGTGGTCAGCGACTGCACCCCGGGCGTCGCCTCCTGCATCAGCCGCGCGCCCGACAGGAACGGCGCGACCACCGCGCAGCGCGCCACCAGCGCCGGCGAGGAGCAGGCCGCGAGCAGCGCCAGGAACGCCCCGTAGCTCACCCCGAAGAGTGACGCCGGTTCGAGCCCGAGGGCGACGCGGTGCCCGCTGACGCTGGTCAGCAGCGCCAGCACGTCGTCCAGGTCGGGCCCGCCCCAGGCGTCCTGAAGCGCCTGCGCGTGCTCGACGCCGTAGCCGGTGGAGCCGCGCTGGTTGGGCGCGACCACCGACAGGCCCTCGGCGGCCATCCGTTGCAGCGTCGGATCGAACTCCATCCGCCAGGCGTCGGCCGGGCCGCCGTGCAGCGCCAGCACCAGGTGCTGGGCCGTCAGCCAGCTGTCCCCGCCGTACACCACCGCCTCCAGTCGGCCGGCCGCGCCGGCCAGTTCGCAGGTCCGCGCGGGGTGCCAGCGGCCGCCCTCGCTCGGCGCGGAGCTGCCGTCCAGCCGCCAGCCGGGCCGGGTGGGCCGCAGCTCCCGCACCGAGCCGCCCTTGGGCATCCGGCGCAGCAGGCTGTTCATCCCGGCCGAGCCGCCCTGCAACGGCGCCAGCCGCAGCGGCATGGTCGGCGTCGGACGCTCCTCCGGCGGCTCCTCCCGCAGCCGGTCCACATCGATCGTCGCCATGCCGGCCGGGTGGTCGGGCGCGGAGTACGGGACGCGCAGCCCGGCCGGGGACCAGTGGGCGAGACCGCCCATCCGCCCGGGCGGCACCGGCAGCGGCTCACAGCGGCCCTCGGCGGGACGCCACAGCGCCAGCGAGGAGCTCGCGCCCCAGTCGCACTGCAACGCCACCCGCAGTTCGGCCGCCGGGGTCGCCGGATCGGCGGGCGGCTCGATCGCCACCGGCCGCAGGAAGCGCTGCGACCGGTGCAGGCAGTCGGGGAACCGCAGCGGCTGGTCGCCGCCGAGCACGCCCCACCCCAGCCGGTCCTCCCCGGCGGCGTCGCTGCGGACGATGATCAGACCGGTGCCGGGGTCGGCCGCGACCAGGCGGTCATTGCTGCCGGGGGCCAGCTCCAGCAGCGGGCTGAGCACCCCGGTGGCCAGATCCAGCGCGACGGACTTCACCACCGGCCCGTGCTTGCCCCGGCGCACGTGGTCCAGCGCCAGCATCCGCCCGCCCCGGTCCAGCCACACGCCGCCCCCGGCCAGCCCGGAGAACTCCGCCACCTGCTGCGGCCCGGCACCGTCGGCGCTGATCAGCCACACCGAGGTGACCGAGCGCTGGTCCGTGCCCAGAGCCACGGCGACCGGCGCGCCGGGCTCGGCGGCGGGCAGCGCCAGCAGCCGCAGGCCGGGCAGGTGCAGCGTCCCGGCGCCGGTCTCGTACACCGCCGGAAGGCCGCCGCCCCCGGCCTGCCCGCCGCTCTGCCCGGCCTGGCCGCCGCCGGGGGGTGCGGTGCCCGGGCCGGTCCAGGTGTAGGCGGCGCGGACCACCAGCTCCTGCCGCCCCTCCCGGTGGCGGCAGATCAGGACCCGCCCGTCCTGCAGCGAGATCAGCTGCGAGCGCAGGCTCTCCGGCGCCGAGCCCTCCGCCGACCCCTCGCCCCCGGCACCGCCGCCACCACCACCCGCACCGCCCCCGGCCGCACCGCCCCAGGCACCGCCGCCGCCACCGACGCCGAAGCCGCCACCGCCACCGAAGCCGCCACCGCCACCGCCCCCCGCGCCGAGCACCAGCGGCACCGGCACCGCCACCCCGCCGCCGCCCGCTCCGGCCCCCGCCGCAGCGCCGCCCGCCGCTCCGGCTCCCGCTCCGGCCCCGCCCCCGGCCGCCGCAGCACCGGCGTCCGCTCCCCGGCCCAGCCACCAGCTTTCCGGGTACCAGCCGCTGTCCCCGGTCGTCGCCAGGCAGGCCGCGAACGCCCCGTCCGCCGAGAAGGTGAAGCCCAGCCGCCGCAGCACCGGCGCGTAGACGTGCCTCGGCGGCGGCAGCGTGCCCACCAGCGTCAGCGGCGGCGTGGGCTCCGGCGTCAGCGGGAGAGGTGTCATGGTCATGGAGTAGCTCACCACCGAGAGATAGGAGGCCAGGGGCCGCAGCGGTCCTCGGCCGGATGCGCACGGGAAAGGCGAGGGCACCGGCGCCCCCCGTCGCACCAACAGACGCTACTTACGTCACCCGCACCACCCGAACGGATCGATGACCCTTCACTCATAAGGGTGAGGAGGCCGCGCGGCCCTCCCGGACGGTTGCCGCGCCCCCGTCCGCCGACCCACCGGTCGGATCGCCCCTGGAAACTTCGGTAAAGTCGACGGGTGCCGATCCTTTCCGACGTCCGACGCCTCCTCGACGAGCTGTACCCGCCCGCGCGAGCCGAATCCTGGGACGCCGTCGGCCTGGTGTGCGGCGATCCGGACGCCGAGGTACGACGGGTGCTGTTCGCCGTCGACCCGGTGCAGCCGGTGGCCGACGAGGCCGTGGCCTGGGGCGCCGACCTGCTGGTCACGCACCACCCGCTCTACCTGCGCGGCACCACCACAGTCGCCGCCGACAGCTTCAAGGGCCGGGTCGTGCACACCCTGATCAAGCACGACGTCGGGCTCCTCGTCGCCCACACCAACGCCGACTCCGCCGACCCAGGCGTCTCCGACGCCCTCGCCGAGGCCCTCGGCCTGCGGATCACCGGCCCGATCGTCCCCGACCCCACCGACCCGGCCGGACGCCGGGGCCACGGCCGGATCGGCGAGCTGGAGCAGGCCGAGCCGCTCTCCGCCTTCGCCGCCCGGGTCGCCGCCGGGCTGCCCGCCACCGCCCAAGGCGTCCGCGCGGCCGGCGACCCCGACCGGCCCGTCCGCCGGGTCGCGGTCGCCGGGGGCTCCGGCGACTCCTTCTTCGACGCCGTCCGGGCCAGCGGCGTGGACGCCTACGTCACCGCCGACCTGCGCCACCACCCCGCCTCCGAGGCCCGCGAGGCCGGCCCGCTCGCCCTGGTGGACGCCGCGCACTGGGCCACCGAGTGGCCCTGGCTGCGCAGCGCCGAACGCGAACTGCTCGCCGCCGCCGAGAAGCACGGCTGGGCCCTGGAAACCCGCGTGTCCCACCAGGTCACCGACCCCTGGACGCTGCACGCCCCGATGACCGCAAACCGTTGAACCTCGACGTACACCCAAGGAGCACCCCCTGAACGCCGCGCCCGCCGACCAGATCCGCCTGCTCGACCTCCAGGCCCTCGACTCCCGCCTCGACCAGCTCGCCCACCGCCGGGACACCCTCCCCGAGCACGCCGAGATCCAGCAGCGCAGCACCGACCTGACCGAGCTGCGCTCGCTCACCGTCGCCGCCGAGACCCAGCTCAGCGACACCAAGCGCGAGCTGGTCAAGGCCGAGCAGGACGTCGACCAGGTCAGCTCCCGCGCCGCCCGCAACAAGGAGCGTATGGACTCCGGCGCCGTGACCTCCGCCAAGGACCTCGCCAACATGCAGCACGAGGTCGGCGCCCTGGCCAAGCGCCAGAGCGACCTGGAGGACATCGTCCTGGAGATCATGGAGCGGCTGGAGTCCGCGCAGACCCGGGTCGTCGAGATGACCGCCCGCCGCGACGACGCCGCCCACAGCACCGCCGAGGCCGAGGCCCGCCGCGACGCCGCGATCGCCGAGATCGACGCCGAGGCCGCCAAGGTCACCCGCGAGCGCGAGACCGTCGCCGCCGTCATCCCGGCCGACCTGATGAAGCTCTACACCAAGCTCCGCCAGACCCAGGGCGGCACCGGCGCGGCCCGGCTGTTCCAGCGCCGCTGCGAGGGCTGCCGGGTCGAGCTCAGCATCACCGACCTGCGCGCGGTCCGCTCCGCCGCGCCGGACGAGGTGCTGCGCTGCGAGAACTGCAGCCGCATCCTGATCCGCACCTCGGACTCCGGTCTGTAGGCGGACGGCGGACATGGCCACCCGACGGTTCAGCATCGAGGCGGACGGCGGCTCCCGGGGCAACCCGGGGCCCGCCGGGTACGGCGCGACCGGAGCCGGGACGGCGAGCACGGGCTCGTCCGGCGTGGGCTGGGGCGCGGCGGCCGACCTCGGCACCCCCAGCACCTTCGTCCTGCTGCGCCACGGCGAGACCGCGCTCACCCCCGAGAAGCGGTTCTCCGGCAGCGGCGGCAGCGACCCCGAACTGTCCGGCCGCGGCCGCGCCCAGGCCGAGCAGGCCGCCGAGGCCCTCGCCGCGCGCGGCGACATCCAGGCCGTCGTCAGCTCGCCGCTGCTCCGCTGCCGCCAGACCGCCCAGGCCGTCGCCGACCGGCTCGGCCTCGACGTCGCCATCGACGAGGGCCTGCGGGAGACCGACTTCGGCGCGTTCGAGGGGCTGACCTTCGCCGAGGCCAAGCAGCGCCACGCCGCCGAGCTGGACGCCTGGCTGGCCTCCGCCGACACCGCACCCCCCGGCGGCGAGAGCTTCACCACCGTCGGCCACCGGGTCGCCGCCGCCCGCGACCGGCTCCTGGCACACCACCCGGGGCGGACGATCCTGCTCGTCTCGCACGTCACACCGATCAAGACCCTGGTCCAACTGGCCCTGGGAGCCCCACCGGAGTCCCTGTTCCGAATGGAACTCTCAGCAGCCGCCCTCTGCACCGTCCAGTACTACACCGACGGCAACGCCTCCCTCCGCACCTTCAACAACACCTCCCACCTGCACTGACCCCCACCCCCGCCCGACACCCGCCCGTGCATGCACCCGCCCGCACCTGCGCCCGAGCGAGCGCCATCCACGGCGTAATCACGCCCGCTTGCCTGCGCTCCGCGCGGCACCGGGCCTGCGCACAGTCCCACCGCCTGCGCCCTCGCGCCTGAGCTGCCCCACGTCCGCTCGGTTCCACCTGCTCGCGCTCAGCGCCCGCGTGGCTGCGCGCCTGCGTCCCCGCGCCCGAGCGCGGCCACCCACCTGCGCCAGCCGTACCTATCCGCCAGCCCGCGCCCGAGCGGCCATCTGCCCGCGTCAGCCCCGACCGCTTGCGCCCCCGCCCGAGCGGCCTCCGCCCTCCTACCCACACTCGGTGCCCAGCGCCCAGCGCGAACGCCGACCCACGCCGGGCCAGCTGGGCCGCCCCCGCCTACAGCTCGTCGACGACCACGTCCAGCGCCCACGGCTTCCCCGCCGCCGGGGCGGCTGCCTCGACCGTGTACTTCAACTCCCGCAGGGCCTCGGTCAGTTCGGCGGGCGACTGCGGCTGCGCGTCCGCCTCCAGCAGGTCGCGGACGATCCGGCCCTTGGTGGCCTTGTTGAAGTGGCTCACCACGGACCGCTTGGTCACCCCGTCCACCACCCGTTCGTGCAGCACCCGTACCGTCGCCGTCCGCGCAGCGACCTCCCCGGCGGGCTTCCACAGCGCCGCGTACGCCGACGACCGCAGGTCCAGCACCAGGCCGGTGGCCAACCCCGGCATCACCTCGGCCATCGGCCCGCGCCAGTGGCCGGACAGCGCGCCCAGCTTCGGCAGCCGCACCCCGCCCGAGCAGCGGTACGCCGGGATCGGGTCGCCGATCCGCACGGCGCCCCACAGGCCGGAGAACACCAGCAGTGACTCCTCCGCACGGGCGTACGCGGCGGCGTCCAGCGTGGCCAGGCCCAGCGCGTCGTACAGCACGCCGGTGTACAGCCGGCCGGCGGGCAGCGTCGGCGCGGTGCGCAGCCCGGCGTTGCGGGCCAGCTCCCCACGCAGGCCGGGGGAGAGGCCGAGCACGGCCGAGGCGGTGTCGGGATCGCCCGTGCACAGCGTCACCAGCTCGGTCAGCGCCCGCTCCCGCGCCGGGTTCAGCCCCGGCAGGGAGAGCGCGTCCAGCGCCAGCGGCGCCCCCGCCTCCGGCGCGGCCTTACCCTCGGACGGCGGCAACAGCACCAGCACAGCGGTTCTCCCTCGGTGTACGGACGTCTGCGAACACCCTACGGAGCCGCGCACCCGGAAGGAAAACGCCCGCCACCCCCCTCTCACCTGCCGAGCACCCGGGGCGCGCCGCTCCCCGTCGCCGTAGGCTGCCCCCATGCCACGCCGCAGGTTCCGCGTCCGGACCGCCAGGATCGCCACCGAACTCGCCGAGCTGCGCGCCCGCATGGAGATCCCCGACGCCTTCCCGCAGGCCGTCCTGGACGAGGCCGACCGGGCCGTCCGCGCGCCCGGGCTGCCCGAGCACGACGCCACCGACCTGCCGCTGTTCACCATCGACCCGCCCGAATCCCTCGACCTCGACCAGGCCATGCACCTGGAGCGGCGCGGCAGCGGCTTCCGCGTGCACTACGCGATCGCCGACGTCGGCGCGTTCGTCGCCCCCGGCGGCCTGCTCGACGCCGAGGCCCGGCGCCGCGTCGAGACCCTGTACTTCCCCGACCGCCGGGTCCCGCTGCACCCGCCGCAGTTCTCCGAGGGCGCGGCCAGCCTGCTGCCCGGCCAGCCCGCGCCGGCCCTGCTCTGGCGGCTCGACCTGGACGCGGACGGCGCCCTGGTCCGCACCGACCTGCGCCGGGCGCTGGTCCGCAGCCGCCGCAGGCTCGACTACGCCACCGCCCAGCGCGCTATCGACAACGGCAGCGCCGACGAGTCGCTGGCCCTGCTCGGCGTCGTCGGCCCGCTGCGCGAGCAGCAGGAACGCGAGCGCGGCGGCATCAGCCTGCCCATCCCGGAGCAGGAGGTCGAGGAGGTCCGCGGCGGCTACGCCCTCGCCTACCGCGCGCCCCGCCCCGCCGACGGCTGGAACGCACAGATCTCCCTGCTCACCGGCATGGCCGCGGCCGCGCTGATGCTGGACGCCGGGATCGGCCTGCTGCGCACGCTGCCCTCCGCGCCGCCCGCGGCGTACGCCCGGCTGCGGCTGGTCGCCCGCGCCCTCGACGTCCCCTGGCCGCAGGAGCAGCCCTACCCGCAGCTGATCCGCAGCCTCGACCCGGCGCTCCCGGCCCACGCCGCCTTCCTCAACGAGTGCACCGGGCTGCTGCGCGGCGCCGGATACACCGCCTTCGACGGTACGCCGCCGACCGACCCGGGCCACGCGGCCGTCGCCGCCCCGTACACGCACTGCACCGCCCCGCTGCGCCGCCTCGCCGACCGCTTCACCGGCGAGCTGTGCGCCGCCCTGGTCGACGGCGGCCCCGTCCCGGACTGGCTGCGCGAGGCGCTGCCGCTGCTGCCCAAGCTGATGGAGACCGGCGACCGCCGCGCCCACGAGGTGGAGCGGGCCTGCGTCGACCTGATCGAGGCAGAGCTGCTGCGCGGACGCGAGGGCGACCTGTTCGACGCGGTGGTCGTCGACGTGGACGAGCGCAGGCCGCTCACCGGCACCGTCCAGCTGCGCCGCCCGGCCGTCCGCGCCCGCATCGCGGACGACCGCGCGGACGCCCCGCCGCTGCCGCTCGGCACCCGCATCCGCGTCCGCCTCACCACCGCCGACCCAGCCGCCCGCACCGTCCGCTTCGCCCCCGCCTGAGCCCGGCGGCGCCGACGGCGGCGTTCGGACGACCCCCGCGCAACGGCTACCATGGTCCACACGGCGGACGAGTCGGCCGGGCGGTCGCGTCGGGTCCTCACGGGCCCGCCGAGGAACGTCCGGGCTCCACACGGCAGGGTGGTGGGTAACGCCCACCCGGGGCAACCCGCGGGACAGTGCCACAGAAAACAGACCGCCGGAGGGCAACCTCCGGTAAGGGTGAAACGGTGGTGTAAGAGACCACCAGTGCCCAGGGTGACCTGGGCAGCTAGGTAAACCCCACCTGGAGCAAGGTCAAGAGGGGGCACCGCAAGGCGCCCTGCGCTGACGTTCGAGGGCTGCCCGCCCGAGTCAGCGGGTAGACCGCTAGAGGCTGTCGGCAACGGCAGCCGTAGATGGATGACCGCCTCCGCGCGGACCGCAAGGTCCCCGCGAGACAGAACCCGGCGTACAGGCCGACTCGTCCGCCCCTAGCTGGGGCTTTGCCCCGGAAAGGGCCTCCGACCTGCGTCGGAGGCCCTTTCCGATCTTTCAGGGCCTTGCCCGTTTAGAAGTCATCTCATTTGGCTGTGTAGGCTGCGTTCGTGGCGATCGTGGAGCGGCTGGTGCCGGACGGGTTGTGGGAGTTGTTCCAGCGGGTGGTGCCGGCTGTGCCGACGCGTCCGCAGGGCGGTGGCCGTCGTCGTTACGGGGACCGTGAGGTGCTGGCCGCGATCATTTTCGTGGCCACATCGGGGTGCACATGGGCCCAGCTCCCACCGTGTTTCGGGCCGTCCGGGCCGACTGCGCACCGGCGTTTCACGGAGTGGAGCCGGGCCCGGGTCTGGGCCAGGTTGCATCGCCTCGTCCTCGATGAGCTCGGCGCCCGAGGAGATCTGGACTGGTCGCGCTGCGCGGTCGACTCGGTGAACATGCGGGCCACGAAAAGGGGGAGCTGACAGGTCCGAATCCTGTCGATCGGGGCAAGTACGGGTCGAAGATCCACATGCTCACTGAACGCACCGGTCTGCCCCTGTCGATCGCCATCTCCGGCGCGAACCTGCACGACAGCCAGGCCCTGGAGCCGCTGGTGCGCGGCGTCGCACCCGTCCGCTCGCGGCGCGGACCACGGCGACGCCGCCCCGCCAAGCTCCATGCCGACAAGGCATACGACTACGACCACCTTCGGCGATGGCTCCGGTCCCGCAACATCACCCCACGCATCGCCCGCCGCGGGATCGATTCCTCCGAGCGCCTGGGCCGCTACCGCTGGACGGTGGAGCGGACCGTGGCGTGGCTCGCCGGCTGCCGCCGACTCCACCGGCGGTACGAACGCAAAGCCGAACACTTCCTCGCCTTCGCCGGGATCGCAGCCACACTCATCTGCTATCGCCGACTCGCCAAATGAGATGACTTCATAGGCGGCAAAAAGTCCCCGAAACATCCCCCGGACAGACGTGAAAGTCCCCGAAAAGTCCCCGGAGATGATCTTGTCCTGGGTGGTGGAGCAGGGCTGATGTGATGGCATGAGGCTACCGGCAGGCCCTACGTCATGGTCGATACATACCCGCTGCTGGCCGACACGGACCGCGCCCCGCCGTCGGCGCCCCCGCCTGGCTGCGGCTGCACCCAGCCCGTCGTGCATTTGGTGGCGGACGGCCTCGTGGTGGAACGCGACTCGGTGCTCTACCTGGAGTGCAGGCATGGGTCTGATTCGGAGTTCGGCCGAAGCCGCCTGCCGCGAACTGGCCAGCGAGCAGCTGCCCGAGCGCCTCGGCGTGGCCACCGCCCTGTCGGACCTGCAGCCGGTTACCGAATTCCCCAACGGGCTCATCGACGTCCTGCTGAAGCTGTACGCCGACCCCAACGACGAGGTCGCATGCAAGGCACTGACAACCATCCGCATGCTTCCCGGCACCGAGCACCCGCACATCGAGTCGCTGCTCACCGCAGCCCCTTTCATCGGGGCCTTCGGAAAATGAGGAGCGGCTGGTTCTCCTCGCCTGGTAGCTTCGGCGCTGTGCGGCGGCTCCTGAGGGTGCTTCCTTCTCTCACTCCTATGACACGAGTGCGCTCCATCCCCGTTGCACCTCAACTTCCTGGTCCCGCTCTCCGTCTTCTGGGAGGGCGGGACTTTCCTCACCAGAGAGCTGCCCCGGAGGGGACTCGACGCATGCCCGTCACCGCGACGACCGGGACGCCCAACCTGACCGAGTACGGCGCCACGCGCAGCCTCGCTGCGGTGCTGCTCGCGCGGCGCGGTGTCGTCCACCTTCCGACACACGTCACCGGGCGGACCGTCGGCGAGCGCGGCTCGATGGGGGTTGCGTTGCTGGAGGCGGATCTGCTCGACCGTGGATACCTGCTGTCCGGGCCGCTCCGCAATGCGCTTGCCTCGCTCGGCGATGTCGCCCTTGCCGCCGGTCACGATCTTGAGGCTGTGCTCGTAGCGGTGCTCTACTTTGTTGCGCAGTGCCACGAAAAGTTCGACGTTGAGGCGCACTGGGTCGGCACTGTTGGAGAAGCGCTGCTTGAGGCAGTACTCCAGATCCCACGCCTTCGGCTCGTCGTCCACCAGTTTGTAGGAACCGTTCGTGTCCTTGAAGTGGTAGTCGATCTTGTCGCGATGGAATTCGGCGTGCAGCAGATAATGCCACGCCTTGTGCATGTGAGTGAGGAAGTCTGTGTAATTGCCGGTGGAGCTGTTCCACTCGTCCATTGCCTTGAGGGCGTGCCGCTGCGACTCGTGGAGCATGTATCGCCATTTTGCCCAAGCCATGCCGTAGACCCTTCGTGTCCCAGTAGAAGGATCACACCGGTGCTCGCCCCATGGCAAGCATGATTTCTCCGGCCGCTCATGGATACATTTCTCACCGTGCGGGACTGTCGGCTCGGGCGCAAGGCGCACCACCTCAGCACAGTCATGGCCAAGACTGCGCTCCCACTGCCGACGCAAGGCGACCCCGGTGAGGCGGATCGCATCGGGAGCCAGCACTGGGAGGTGGTGGCGGAGCAGGCCATTCGCGGGCTCCCGCCTGGGGGGCAGGTCTCTGGTGATACGGCATCACGAGCGCTGCCACCATCGGTCTGAGTACGCTGAGTTGTTGACGATCGCTGGGGCAGGGGGCAGAGCTAGGCATGGGGGCACCCGAACATCAAGAGGCTGCTGTTGATCGGGCGATTGCCTCTGCCGATGCACTATTTTCCATGGAAGGAATGCCGGACGGGTTCGCCGTGCCGGAGCCGAGGGGCCGTTCGGCGACCCAAGCGGCGGTCGAGCGACTGGGCTTTCGCTTTGCACAACTGCCTGGCCAGGTGCGTCATGCTCTCGGGCGTACGCGGGACCATGCAGGCAACCTGTCGAGCGATCGTCTCCAGGGGCTGTCGGAGATCGTGCAGAACGCTGAGGACCTTCAGGCCACGGAGGTGCGCATCCTCTCCCGGGAGCGCGAGCTCCTAGTGGCGCACAACGGTGCTCCTGTGCGGCTGCCGGACGTACTCGCTCTCGCGATGCCATGGCTGACCAGCAAGGCGGAGCAGGCGGAGTCCACCGGCAGATTCGGCATCGGACTCATGACGCTCCAGTCCCTGTCACCACACCTGGAGGTTCACAGTGGGCACTACCGGGTCCGCATCGGGGATCCGGATGTATCCGTGGCGGAGCCACTCTCGGTGCCGAGCTGCCTCGGCGGAAGGAGCTGGACTGTACTGCGGATTCCCATGCAGTCCGGGGCGTTGAGCGCCGGCGAGGTGGACGACTGGCTCAAGGAGTGGGGCGACAGTGCGCTGCTGTTTCTCAAGAGCGTGCGCAGCGTTGCGCACCTTGAGGAAGAGGGTGCTGTTCGGCATCGGCTGACGCTCAACCATGAGGATGGCGAGACATTCGAAGCCGAGGTTGGCGGGTGTGAAGTCACCGTGGAAGCCAATGAAGCGTCTGGAGCGGACGGGTTCAGGTGGCTGCTGTGCCGCTCGACCGTTCCAAGTCCGCAAGGCGTCACGCGAGCCCACAAGGCTGTCGGGCCAACAACCACGATCGCCCTGGCTTTACCTCTGAGTCCTTGTGACGGCGGACGCATCTACGCCGGACTGCCAGTCCAAGATACGGACCTGGCTCTATTTGTGAGCGCTCAATTCGACCCGATCGCCAGTCGGCAGACCCTCGACGACACCCCGTGGAACCGAGCGCTGAACGAGCTACTCGCTGACCTCTGGACGACTACTGTCCTACGCCTGTTCCTCCGGGAGCCAGCGCGGGCCTGGCGTTCAATTCCGCTTCCTAGCGAGGTGCGCGACTCCCGCGACTCGGTCGCCGCTCTGGAGTCGCAGCTACTCCGCTGCGCCAGGCTGTGCGTATCCCACCGCCTCCTCATGGATGTCGCGGGGCAGAGTCAGCTCGCTTTGCCGGAACTGGCAGTCGAAGAGGACACGCTCGCGGGCGTGATCACTGAAGAAGAGATCTCACGTGTCGCCGAGCGGGCCGCCATCCTGCCCCGGGCAGCCAGGGAAGGTGCGAACCGATGGCGCGAAGTGCTGTCGGACTGGGAGGAGCACGGCGGCGCCTATCCCGCAACGGTCGGCCTGTACGACGCCCTGAGCCTTCTCGACGACGAGACACGCTCACCCGAGGCGACCGTTCTCCTCGCTGCCGCTGGACTTGCCGCAGACCCTTCCTACCCGTTGCATCGGCGGAGGTGGATTGTGGACAGCTCGGGCACTCGCCACCGAGTGCCCGGCACGGCGGAACCCCTCGTATTCACCGACGTCTCGCGGGGCCTCGGGGCCGCTCTCGGCTTCGGCCGGGAGATCCATCGGGCATATCTCGCCGATACGCACGAGGCGCACTTGGTGGCGGAGTGGCTCCGCAAACGCAAGGCGTTGGTGACCGACGCGGATCCAGTCACCGCGATCCGTCGTCTCGCCGCCATCGGTGTTGCCAGGGACAACGGTGCACCCGCGTTGAGTCTCGCGGACGATCAGCTCATCGAGTTGAGGGACGGATTCGCACGTGTGCCGGAGTCGGAGCGCGAGGCGCTGGGCAGGGACGTGGGACGCGCGATCCAGCTCAAGGGGCAGCGCTACAAGCAGACTGGCGAGCTGGAAGACATTGAGGTCTCGCCAGCCAGCGCCTACCTGCCAATGCGTCTGGACAGCTCCGAGCGCGAGGAGAGCTTCGCCTATACCGCGGGCAAGGCAATCGGACCGGTGTGGCTGAAGTCGCGCTACGCCGAGGTGCTGCAGGGCGGAGGCACGGGGATCGGCGCGCGGAAGTTCCTGCGTCTCCTGGGAGCGGAGACAGGACCTCGGTTGCGCAGGCACCCTGGAGCCGTGGAGCGACTCGCGCAGAACCCCAAGGGTCTGCCCGATGAACTTGCTTCAGGTCCACGGGCTCGCGTGCGTTCTCTGCAGGCCCTCAAAGCGTCATTCACCCTCGACGACTACGACAGCCCGGACTTGCGCGCGGTGGTTTCCGACATCGCACGCGATTCAGACCCTCAGGTCCGCAGGCGCAGGGCCGCAGCCCTCATCCATGTTCTCGGGCGGACTTGGAGTCGCCTGTCCGACCATGATGAAGTTGCTGCCGTCGCCCCCTACTACGTTTGGCAACCACGAGGCAGGACCGCAGCCTTCTGGCTGTGGCAGCTGCGCGAAGCACCGTGGCTGGATACCGCGACCGGCAGCCCGACCGCCCCAGCCCGGCTTCGAATGCGGACCACCAGCACTGTCGCCGTGTACGGTGCTGACAACGCACGCTTCCTCCACCCGGAGATCCAACATATGGTCGGCCGGCGTGGCGACGTCCTTCGTGCGCTGGATATCTCCATGGAGGCCCGCGTCGGGGACCTCGTGGAACACCTCCAACTTCTGCGCCATCGCGAGGATGTGACTGGCCACCGTGACGTACCCGCAGCTCAGATCCTTTACGAAGCCCTGGCTGAGCGCCTGGCCAACCAAGCTTCCAGCGATCCCGCCGCGATGTCCCTTGAGGCCGTCCGACGTGCGTTCCGCGACGGAGAAGGCCTGATCCTCACACCTGCCGGATGGCGTCCCCCACAGCAGTGCCTATGCGGTGCCCCCCTCTTCGGCGTTCTCCGGGCTTTCGCTCCCACATTCAAGGGCAGCGACGAATTCTGGCAGCTGCTGGGAGTACGCCTGCCCACGGTCGACGACGTAGCGGAGGTGATCAAAGAGCTGGCAAGGGAGGACCGGAAGGAACGGCGGGAGGAACCAGATGGCCTGACCCAGTCGATTGTCCTGCAAAGTCTGCAGATGCTTGCAGACCCGGCCCGTGTCCAGCCTCAACTGCTGACGACCCAGCGCCTGGGTCGGCTACCCCTGACGACGAGTAGGGGCTGGCTGAGCAAGCGCCCCGTATACGCAGTGGAGGACTCGGTCATAGCCGAAGCCCTTGGACATGGACACGCGGTCTGGAGGCCCGGCGCGGAACTGGAGCAGTTCCGTTCACTCCTCGCGGCGCTGCGCATCACTGCTGTGGCTGCCGACTGCGTCACCGTGTACAGCCCAGCCTCGACAACCTCGGACCCGCAGGCGACAGACCTCGCACGAGCGGCGCTGACCCATCTCCGGGAGGATTTGCAACGCAACTCGCCGAGTGCGGTCCAGTCCCTGGACTGCTCGTGGGAGACATTGGCGAGCCTGAGCGTCCACGTTGCTCCGGAACTGGCCTGTCGTGTCCAACTGGCAGACACGGGCGAACTGGTACACCTCTCCGTCGACGCCGGGATCGACTGGTCCTCCAGCACGCTGTATGTCAGGGACACCTATGCCCTGACACGCCCGACCGAGGCCGGACGCGTGATCGCCACCCGCTTCCCAGGACACCGACGCGAAGTAGCCCTGGCGTGGGCAGCCGCTTGTGACAAGGCCGAAAAGGGCCGAAACGCAGTGAACCTCAGCCTCGCGGGTGATCGAGAGCGAGACGACCAGCAAGCCCTCCAGGCCGAAATTGACAGGCGGCTGCGTGAATTCCAAGACGAGGTGGACCATCGTCATCAGATCCGCCAGGCGCAGGCCCCCAAAGACGCTGACACCTCGCCTCCGCCGGCGGTCTCCGCGGTGGGCCCTGGGACCCTGCCGCGTCCAGCGCCCCCTGCCGCCCAGTCTGTCGCACCTGGTGTTCATACACGCAGGCTGGTCGATCCGCTCAGACTTAAGATCATCCAGAAACGCGGTCACATCACGGCGCCCGGCTCCGCAAGCGCGCCTGGTGTCCGATCCGGCGGTGGAACATCGAGCATGTCGGGACTTCCTCGGCCCCGGCCTGGGTCAGCTGTCCCCCAAGAGCGAACACCACCTCGTCCCTATTCGGGCACCGAGCAGGAGAAGGTTGCCCTGGATTTGGTCCGCCAGGCATTGGCCGGCGATGAAGACTGGTTGCGCGACCTACGAGCCCAGCACGGCCTGGGCGCCGACGCTGTGGACAGCTTGGCGCGGTTCTATGAGCTGAAGGCATACGGAGGAGCTGAACCCGACAGCGTTGCCCTAACTCCTGCCGAGTTCAAACGGGCGAGCGAGAGTGAGGAGTTCTTTCTCGTGGTTGTCTCCGGGCTGGAGGCCGGTGGGGCTCCGATCTCCGTCCGCATCATCCTGAAGCCCCTGCAACAGCTGACCTGCAACCCAAGCGGCAACGTGACGGTTACGGGAATCAGGGCGGCTCAGAGCATCGTCTACCGATTCGGCCAAGAGGGTTGACCCCTGGGCGACGCCCGGTGGCATCGACACACCCCCAAGGGGACAACTGCCCAGCCACTCGGGCCGCAGAGGGCGTCTCCTGACTCTGGGTTGCGGCAGTGCCACTTGATGTTCGTCATGAGCGCAGGTCGTGGGTGCCTTCGCAGAGAGCAAGACTGGCCTCTTGGGCCGTTGGTAGGGAGGGCGATGCCCGTGCGGACCGGCGGGGTCACCTGCGTGCTTCGGGTCGGTGTAGACGCCGACGAGGCCGGTGCCCTCGCAGGCGATGCCGGTCTCCTCCGCCGTCTCGCGGACGGCTGCCTGAACCAGGGACTCGCCGAGACCGATCGCCCCTCCGGGAAGGGCTCAGTTGCCGTTGTCCGTCCGGCGGATCATCAGAAGTTGGCCCTGCTCGTTGGGTACGACGACGTTGACGGCCGGGACTCGGCTGTTCGCGGCGGGGGCCATCGGGTCGTCGCCGTAGTAGTCGATCCTGTTCGGCATCGCGGCATCACTCCAAGGGTTCGCGCTGTCCCAGGTCCATTCGAGGCTGCCCTGTGCTGGGACTGTCGGGATCCTCGATTTTGGCATCACCCGTCTCGCGGAGGAGGTCCGGGTATGACCAGACCTACACGGGCCCACTTACCTGATAGTCACGATTCGCCGGTGCGTGCACGGAGTTCGGCACTACGGTGATGGCGCGACAGTTCGCAGGTTCCGGAAGCGTATGGACCCGGGATGGGGGCGCGGATGCCATTCAAGGCACGAGAGATCGACCCAGCGGGGTCGGCACGGGCGCGGCTGGGCGCCCGACTGCGTCGCCTGCGGACGGAGCACGGGATAAGTCAGGCTCGGCTCGGCCTGCTGATCCACTCCAGTGCGGATCAGGTGCGCCGGGTCGAGGCTACGGAGAGGATTCCGTCGTGGGAATTCGTGGTCGCTTGTGATCGGGCGCTGCGTGCTGACGGGGCGTTGACCTCATTGTGGCCGGCGGTCGCGGCGGAGCGAGAACGTACGAGGACGAGGAACAATCGTGCGGTGGCCCCTCGCCCGGTGCGGTTCATCCCCGAGGCGTCCGAGACGCTGATCGACATATGGGCTGCCTCCGCGTCCGGCTCCGATCTAGGTGCCGGGCCGGCGAGGGCTGGCGAGGGCTTGTTGTGGGTGACAGAGCAGGATCTCGCGGTGGCCCAGGACACGTTGGGTATGTTCCGGCAACTCGATCACGCTCACGGGGCCGGCCGGTTCGCGGGTCATCTGGCTGCCTATGTCGACGATGAACTCGCCCAGTTGCTTGCTCGGCCGGCCGCCAGCGATCTCGTCGCTCGGTCGCGGGGCCTGGTAGCGGCGGAGTTCTTGGAATTAGCGGGCTACCAAGCGGTGGACGCCGGGCGGCCTGGTGGAGCCCAGGACTACTACCAGCGAGCATTGAACATGTCGGCCCAATCCGGCGACCGGTGCTACGGCGCGTATCTCGTGGCCGTGAACCTTGGTCATCTGGCTTTGCACTGCGAGCACCCGGACATCGCCCTGAGGTGGGCGCGAGCAGCCGGGGACGGCGCGGGAACGGCCGCGAGCCCGGGGACGCGGGCGGCGATCCTCGCTGTGGAGGCGCGGGCTCAGGCCCGTATGGGAGAGGAGATCGCGACGACGCGCTTGCTGGTCCGGGCCGAGGAGTTGCTGGACTCAGCGGTTCCCCAGGATGAGCCTGCGTGGATCGGGTATTTCACCCGGGCGTATCTGGCGGACGAGATCGCCCACTGCCTGCATGATCTAGGTCGGGCACCGGCCGCGCGGGTGGAGGTGGCGGATGCACTAGATGGTGTGGGTGCCTCACATGTCCGACGACTGGCCATTGACGCGGCACTGTTGGCTTCGACGTGGCTGCGCTCGGGTGAGGTGGAGCAAGCCTGCGCGGTTGCGCGGGAGGCTGTCGGCTACGCGGCTCGTACTTCCTCCGGACGGTGCGTGCAGCGCGTTGCCCAGTTCATGGGCGAACTCGCTTCCTATGCCGATCTTCCTCCTGTCATCGAGTTGGATGCGTATGTGCGCGAGATTCTTCCAGCCGCGATCGCGAGTGTTCCGGGCTGACGCGTCTCGTGACCCATGCCCGCTGGTCATGTCATGCGTGCGTCAGTGAAGCGGGAGTAGAAGTCCGCTTCGGCCTCCAGGGCGCGGCGGAGGCTTTCCGGTGCGGACAAGTAGTGGCCGACGCCGTCGAGGAAGAGGGCCTGGTGGCTGGCATCACGCTCGTGCAGGGCTGCGGCGAGGTCGCGGGCTTCCTGGACGGGGGCGATCGCGTCGGCGGTGCCGTGGATGAGCAGGACGGGCAGGCGGATCTCCTCGGCGCGGACTGCCCCGGCGGGTCCGGCAAGGATCGTGGCGTGGGGGCGCTGGAAGCGCGGTGCTGTGGTGGCCCAGCGGGCGGGGTCGATGATCGCGGAGGTGGCGGTGACGGCAGTGAACGGCGACTCGGCCCTGCACGCGGCCTGTAGTGCGGTGTAGCCGCCGGCGCTGGCACCGGTGAGGAAGACCGCACCGGCCCGGGCGGTGGCGTTGGCGACGAGATAGTCGGCGACGTCGGCGCAGTCCTGGACGTCATAGCTGCCCCAGTGGCCGTGGAGTGCCTGGCGGAATGCGCGGCCCAGTCCGGTGCTACCGCGGTAGGCCACGTCGGCGACAGCGAAGCCCCGGCTGGTGAAGAACTGCACAGTCCAGTCAAGGCGCTGCGGGACGTCATCGGTCGGCCCTGGATGGGCACGCACCAGTAGTGGAACCGGTACGGGTCCGGGCGCCTTCGGTTGCTGCGGCAATCGGGGTGCGTGGACTGCTTGGGGCATGTGGAGCAGGTAGTGGATCTGTTGCCCGCCGCGTTCTAGGGTCTGGAGCTGGGGCGGGCAGACCGGAGGACTCGGGCGGCTCGGGTTGCTTGAGAGTCGAATGGGCTCGGGGCCCGCGACAGGGTCGGCCAGCAGCACTGCGGGCGCGATCACGGGCGTGCTGGCGATCACGGCCAGCTGCTGTCCGAGGGTGGCCAGATAGGGCTTGACTGAGGTGAGGTCAGGCCAGGGCCGGGTGATTCGGCCGTCGCGTTCCACAACGACGACCTCACTGCGCAGGCCGTGGTGGATCGTCATCGCCATCCGTCCACTGGGCAGAAAGGCGTAGGACTGGTACCCGCCCTCCCACGGTGCGGATGCGCAATCCTGGGGCATCGGCGCGAGGGCGGTCGGTTGTTCGCCGTTCCAGCGGTAGAGGTTCCACCAACCTGTTCGGTCGGAAAGGAAGTGGAGTGTCCCGTCCGGTCCCCACGCGGGTTCGACGACGGACTCGCTTGGGCCTCCGGCGAGGACTTTGCCGGGGCCGAGTTCGCCGTCGTGGTGGTACTCGGTGAGAAGCAGTCGACTGATGTCCCAGGGCATGCTGTCGACGTCCCACTCCAGATAGGCCAGAGCGCGGCCGTGCAGGCGGGGGGCAGCGAGAGAGCCTGGGGAACGGACCAGGGTGCGAACGCTGCGGTCGTGCGGGTTGATCTCGATGATCTCGTCGCCGTCGTCCTTCCCGCGCACGGCCAGCAGCCGACCGTCGACGGCATGCAGGTCGCCGTAAAGGTAGTCGTCTTCGGCTGCGGGAACGCGGGTGTGGCTGGACACCTGATCAAGATGGTGGATCTTGCTGTCCTCGGCTCCGACAACCCAGATTCCCTCTGCGTCCACTGCGTGGTTCCCGCCGCCGTAGGCGTGCAGCCAGCCGCCCACAGGCAGCGACAGCGGAGTCGCCGCGCGGGCACCGGTAGCGGAGGTCCAGCGCATGAGGCGCGTGACTCCCGCATGGGCCGAATCGCTCTGAAGCCACCACAATGCGCCTTCTGCCGAGCCGAGTTCGTCAACCGAGATCCGCTTGTCCGCGACCCATGCCGCATCCAGCGGGCCCTGCTGCAGGTCAGTCATCAGGTCCCTGCCTCCTGAGAAGAGCGTCCCGGCTCCGACCGTACCGCGCGAGTGGTGACGTGCGGACAACGATGTTGTCCGCAGACAGCCGCTGGCTGAATATGAGCAGCCGAATCCAACCTGGAGACAGCCGGGCCGTCCATGTGTCCGTGCGTTCGCTGATTGTGGCGGAGAGTGGGCGAGAGGAGCAGGGTTGATGTCACAGGACACAACGACGGGCTCGAGGGAGGCGATCACTCAGGCCTCTGTATCCAAACAGTTCCTGGACTCCCCGAGCTTTCGGTGTGAGCTCACGGTCGGCCTGAGCGCCGCACCGAGCGCACGCAGCCTGCTGCGGGAGCGGTTCGCTGGTTGCGTGCCACAGGACACGCTTGCGGATGCCGATTTGGTGCTCACCGAACTGATTGCCAACGCTGTCAATGCCTCCCCGGTCTCGGTATCGCTCGGGTTGCTCGTCCACCTGGTCGCATCGGGCCTGCTGATCAGCGTGTTTGACCAGTCCTCCGGCGTGCCCCGCCTGAAGTGTCCTGACCCGCTGGAACTGGATGAGGGCGGTCGCGGCCTGCTCCTCGTCGCGGAGTTGTCGCAGGCATGGGGATGGCATCCGGTTGCTACCGGAAAAGTGGTCTGGGTGATGCTCTCCCTACCGTGAGCCAACTGGGCGCTCCCAGGCTCGGCGGATCAGTCGTCGTCTCCTAGAGAGGGCAGTCACCGGCTAGCGGCCCTTAACTCTGGCTCCTCGAAGCCGCTCCAAGGTCCGCCAACCCCGTTTGAGCACAACGTGATTGCCGGAGGCGTTGCCCCAGCTGAGGTTGAACAGGGCTGTGAGCACGGCGAATCCGGGTTCGGCTGTCACCTCGGCGAGAGTGAGTGTGCGTCCGTAGCCATCCAGGAAGGCCGCACGGAGTTCGGGGTGGCCGTCCCACATGCCGCCTCCGTACTCGATACGGATGAAGTCCCGAACAGCAGGTCGCCAGGCGCTACGTTCGAAGTCGAGCAGGCCAAGCGAAGCCCCCGCAGGCGAGAGGACGAACTGGTGCTGCCAGAGGTCCCCGTGGGTGGGTACCTGGGGCAGCTCTGGCAATACAGTGTCCAGGTCGGCCGCTAGGCCCAGGACCAGATCCTCGTCCGAACGGCTGAGCATTCCAGAGATACCGGCGAGTCGTTCTGCGGCCAGGGCGGTGCCGGTGACGGTGGGTGGCCCATGACGGGCGGGCTCAGCTTCGTGGAAGCTGCGCAACAACGTCCCCGCGCGAAGGTAGACGGTCCGGGCAAGAACGGGCTCCAGGTGGTCAGCGCCCAGCGGACGCCCCGGCAGTTCGCTCAGCAGGACACATCGCGTCTGCTCGTCAGCGGCCAGGAGGAATGGGGCATGGCCGGTTTCCAGCGCCGGTGTCCATTGCTGATAGGCATGGACTTCGCGCTGGTGAAGCAGTGCGGTGTGATGCCGCTTGGCGTAGAACGAGGTGCCGTCGGCACTGGTCACGCGGTAGACAGTGGAACCGACTCGCGGCCAGGAGAAGTTGCGCACCCGCACGATGTGCCGACCGTGCGTAGCCGCCAGGGAGGCCAGATCAGCGGGGAGAACGTCCCCCGGGTCTGCGCTGTGGCGTTGCTCCGTTGGCGGTGTTGAGATCCAGTTGGACTGGTGTTGTTCGAGGTGCTGTGGTGCCATGGCGATTCGTGGCCTTTTTTCTTGATTCCCCGTTTCACGGGGGAATGTCTTCTAGTCGGATGTGCGTTCTGGTGGTCGCGTGCTGTGCGCCAATTCGGCCTGTGCGCATGCTGTCCCTGCTCAGCACTCGTGCCGATTGCCCCGTGTGCGTGCTGGCCACGCCTCCGCGCGGGCCGAACACACGGAGCAACGTCAAGATCACGGCGCGCGCAGGGATGGGTGGGGAGCGCCGTAGAATGGCCGTCGTGACCGACAACACTCAGAAGCCCCCCGCCTCCGGCCCGGACCGAGGCGGCATTGACCTGCCCACCCAGTACGCGCCGGCCGAGGTAGAGGGGAAGCTCTATGAGGGTTGGGTAGAACGCGGCTACTTCGAGGCCGACGCGGGGAGCGAGAAGCCCCCGTACGTCGTCGTCATCCCTCCGCCGAACGTCACGGGTTCCCTGCACCTGGGCCACGCCTTCGAGCACACGTTGATCGACGCGCTGACCCGCCGCAAGCGCATGCAGGGCTTCGAGACCCTGTGGCAGCCCGGCATGGACCACGCCGGCATCGCCACCCAGAACGTCGTCGAGCGGGAGCTGGCGAAGGAGGGGAAGTCGCGCCACGACCTGGGCCGGGAGGCCTTCGTCGAGCGCGTGTGGAAGTGGAAGGCGGAGTCCGGCGGCCAGATCGCCGGCCAGATGCGGCGCCTGGGTGACGGTGTGGCCTGGAACCGGGACCGTTTCACCATGGACGAGGGACTGTCCGCCGCCGTCCAGACCATCTTCAAGAAGCTCTACGACGACGAGCTCATCTACCGGGCCGAGCGGATCATCAACTGGTGTCCGCGCTGCCTGACGGCGATCTCCGACATCGAGGTGGACTACCAGGAGGACGACGGAGAACTCGTCTCCATCCGCTACGGCGAGGGCGAAGAGTCCGTGGTCGTGGCCACCACCCGCGCCGAGACCCTGCTCGGTGACACCGCCGTCGCCGTCCACCCTGACGACGAGCGCTACGCCGGACTCATCGGCAAGCAGATCAAGCTCCCGCTCACCGACCGCAGCATCCCCGTCGTCGCCGACGAGCATGTCGACCCGCAGTTCGGCACCGGGGCAGTGAAGGTCACCCCGGCCCACGACCCCAACGACTTCGCGATCGGCCAGCGCCACGACCTGCCGATGCTCTCGGTCCTGGACGAGCGCGGCGTCATCACCGCCCACGGCCCCTTCGAGGGCCTGGACCGGTTCGAGGCCCGCTCCGCGATCGTGGCCGCGCTGCGCGCCGACGGCCGCATCGTCGCGGAGAAGCGCCCCTACGTGCACTCCGTCGGCCATTGCTCGCGCTGCAAGACCACATTGGAGCCGCGACTGTCCATGCAGTGGTGGGTCAAGGTGGAGCCGCTGGCCAAGGCCGCCGGCGACGCGGTGCGCGACGGAAGCGTCAGCATCCACCCGCAGGACATGGAGAAGCGCTACTTCGACTGGGTCGACAACCTGCACGACTGGTGCATCTCGCGCCAGCTCTGGTGGGGACACCGGATCCCGGTCTGGTACGGGCCGCAGGGAGAGACCGTCTGCGTGGGCCCCGGCGAGGAGCCGCCCACCGGAGAGGGCTGGGCCCAGGACACCGACGTGCTCGACACGTGGTTCTCCTCCGGACTGTGGCCGTTCTCCACCATGGGCTGGCCCGAGACGACCGAGGACCTCAGCCGGTTCTACCCGAACTCCGTCCTGGTCACAGGCTACGACCTGCTGTTCTTCTGGATCGCCCGGATGATGATGTTCGGCCTGTACGCCATGGACGGGCAGCCGCCGTTCCGTGAGATCGTCCTGCACGGAATGGTCCGCGACGAGCACGGCAAGAAGATGTCGAAGTCGTTCGGCAACACCGTCAATCCGCTGGACTGGATGGACAAGTACGGCTCGGACGCGGTGCGCTTCACCCTTTCCAAGGGCGCCAATCCCGGCACCGACGTCCCGATCGGCGAGGACTGGGTCCAGGCGTCCCGCAACTTCGCCAACAAGATCTGGAACGCGACCCGGTTCGCGCTGATGAACGGCGCGACGACCGAGGGCGACCTGCCGTCCCCCGACCAGCTGTCCGCAACGGACCGCTGGATCCTGTCCCGGCTGAACACGGTCCTCGCCGAGACCGACGCCTTCTACGACGACTACCAGTTCGCGAAGCTCTCCGACGGCCTGTACCACTTCGCCTGGGACGAGGTCTTCGACTGGTACGTGGAACTCTCCAAGACCGCCTTCTTCGCGGGCGGCGAGCAGGCCGCGGTCTCCGGCCGGGTCCTGGGCGAGGTCCTGGACGTGACTCTGCGCCTGCTGCACCCGATCATGCCGTTCGTCACCGAGACCCTGTGGACCACCCTGACGGGCAGGGAGTCCGTCGTCATCGCGGACTGGCCGATCGACAGCGGATTCCGCGACCTGGCCGCCGAGCGGGAGATCGCTGCCCTGCAGCAGGTGATCACGGAGGTCCGCAGGTTCCGTGCCGACCAGGGCCTCCAGCCGGCCCAGAAGGTCCCCGCGCGGCTCGACCTGGCCGGCACCGCTCTGGCTCCGCATGAGGCCGCGATCCGACAGTTGCTGCGTCTGCTGCCGACCGGCGATACGTTCAGCGCCACCGCCACGCTTCCGGTCGCGGGCGCCACTGTGGCCCTGGACCTGTCCGGTGTCATCGACCTCGATGCAGAGCGCCGACGCCTGACCAAGGACCTCACGGCTGCGGAGAGCGAGAAGCGCCAGGCCCTGGCGAAGCTCAGTAACGAGGCGTTCCTCGCCAAAGCCCCCGACGCGGTTGTGGACAAGATCCGAGGACGTCTGTCCAAGGCCGAGCAGGACATCACGCGTCTGCAGGGACAACTGGACAACCTCCCGCCTGCGTAGTCGGTGGCGGATGCCGGTGGGGTCCGTGGCCGATCACGGACCCCACCTCGATCATTGGTACGGGTGCAGCGATCCCGCGCGAAGCGAGGCGGCCACAGCTGTGGCCGCCTCGCCGGTACCTGCGTGTCTGCGCGCTGGATCAGGCGCGGCACCTGCGAACGAACTCTGTCTGCCGAGTGCGGCTCCTCTCCCCAGCCCCAGGCATCGCCTACGGGATACCAAGGTGTTCATACGGGCTCGGGAGTCCGAACTGCCGCTGGCGGGCGACTTCGAGGGCCTGCTCCAGGTCGAACTTGGCCATGCGCAGTAGGTCTTCGAGTCGGGACGGTTTCCGTGCCAGTACCTTGTGAGCGATGTCCTGGGCGGTGTCGTTGGTGCAGAGGCGATCTTGGAATAGGTCGAGATTCTGCTCCACAACGAGGGTGGTCATGGCGAGCTCGGACGCCTCGGCCCTGGAGACGCGGTGGCTGGATGCGTGCATCCGGTAGTGGTGGAACGGCCCCGGCACGCAGGCGATGCCGTTGCCCAAGCCGCGCCGGAACCTGCCGCCGAGGATGTTGACCGCAAACCCCCAGTCGCCCCACTTCAGCACCCGCGGGTCGTACAGGCCCCCGGCTACCGCATCCTGACGGCGGCAGACGATCGATGTCGGAACGTGGTGCTTGCCCAGTACCAGGTCCTCCCGGCAGGGGTAGGAGGAGATGGTGTAGCCGTTGAAGCCGTCGATCATCCACGACATCGTGTGCACGAACGCCAGATCCTCATCGGCGCGGAGGAGATCGATGGCTCTGTCCGGGTACGAGCCGCTTGCGAGTAGTTCCCGATCGGTCGCCAGACGGTCGTCGGCGTCGAGTTGCATGATGAACGCGTACCGTGCGGCCTCGATGCCGGTGTTCCGGGCACTGTGGTGCCCGCGGCGCCTCAGTGACCGCAACACCCGCACTCCGGGCATGGCGCGGGATGCCGTGATCGCGCGGAGCGTGTCCGCGTCGTCGGATCCGTCGTCCACGACCAGAATTTCGCTCGGGCAGTTCAGGGGTTGTGCCAGTAGCGACAGCACGGCGTCGCGCAGGTAGCCACCGGAATTGAAGCAGGGAACGACGAAGCTGATCCCCTCGGGCACGGAAGGTTCGACGGCTGGTGTCATCGTGTGGGTCCTTCCGGTTCGGATACCTTCCGTACAGCGACAGCGACGGCCCGCGTGGCCTCGAAGCAGTTGCGCCCGGTCAGGCTGTCCTGCTCGGTGTGGTCTTCGAGGGACACTGAGAGATCCCAGTCCTCGTAGACCTCCTGCAGTAACCGCCGGAGCGCATCGATTGAGTAGTCGGCCTCCCCTTCGATCTCCACGGGTTCACCGGTGCGGTTGGTGCGTCGTATATCGGTGAACACCTCCAGGTAGTGGATGTTGCGAGAGCAGGACGCGGCGACGGCTCGGTTCAGCAGATCCGCGACCTGCGGCTTGGCGAGGTAGTGCAGGACGTCCTTGGCGACCAGGAGGCCGAACTCCTGGTCGAACGCGAAGTGCTCGACCAGCCCCTCCCTGACGTCTACGCGTCCGGCAGTGCGGCCCAGGCTGCGTAGGCGGCCCCAGAGCCCGGCGCAAGGGACCTGGTCGACTGCCAGAACGTCGAAGCCCGACTGCGCCAGGGCGATGGTGTGAGCGCCGGCTCCGTAGCCGAGGTCGACCGCCGAGCGCGGAGTGTCCCGCCCAGCGGAGGCGAGGACGCTCCGGAATGCCTCGGAGACCGGAGCCTGCAGGTGCTCGACTGTGTCCTTGCTGCCCTCGATGGCTTCGGTGTAGAAGGCGCGGACAGAGTCGCGGGAACGAATGATCGTCACATGAACCATCCCAGGGTTGATTTTGCGGGTATGTGCGGTCTCTGGCCGGTGGCGATGGAGAACGCTTCGGAGTTGCGCTGCCGCGCAGGGCCGTTATGCCTGCGGGAGGAAGTCGATGCTCACAGGCCAGCCAGGGTTTCGGAGGGATCGGGCCAGGGCCTCCGTCAGCTTCATCGGCATGACGTGATCGGTTAGCAGGCTCCTGGTCTCGGTTCCCCGCAGCCAGTTCTTCATCAGGCGCCGGTTACTGTCGCTGTGGAAGACGCCGTTGAAGGTCTCGGTGGACACGTAACGCTCGCTGGGCAGCAGAGAGGCGTTGGCGCGGGACGTGATCCGGGCGAATGCGTCGACCTTGTCGGGGTTCGCATCCTGGGGCACGTCGAAGCAGTGCACATGAGTGGAGAAGAGAGTGGACAGCTGGGCCTCGATCTCCACGCTTGACGTGCGGCCGTTCTTGTTGTAGAGGTCCGGGGGCAAGTCCTTCCAGTTCCGGACCGAAGGGGTGGTCTGCTCGAAGGACAGCGTGCCGAGTGTCAGCGTCCGGGCGGAATCGGCGTCCACGAGCCGGAAGGTTGACGTGATGTCGGTCTCGCCGAACCGCTGGTCCTCCGATGCACTGACTGCCCACCGCGGCGAGTCGTCATCGAACTCCCTGGCGCTGGGCACCGGGATCCTCGCGTGCTGGTCGACCGGGAACGCGCCGAACGAGCTGACCTCCAGCCGGAACCGACGGTCGGGGAACACCAGCGAGTTCAGGGAGAGGAATTGAACGGCGAGATCGACGTAGTGGTAGGCGCCGTGCATCATCATCCCGTAGCCGTACTTGTACGGGTGATCGTCGCGCGTCTCGTACTCGTGCTGCAGGTTCCACACGCCGCCGGCCGCACGGAGGTGGAAGGAGGTGAGTGGTGCCTTCCACCGAGCCATGCGCTCGCGCAGCGCGTCGACGGCCTTCTCGTTGTAGATGGGGTGATACCTGCCCAGGCTCATCACGGAATGCCTGGCTGGGCTGCCGTAGGACGCGCCGACCAGGTCCTCCATGATCTTGCTGATGTGGGAGGGGGCGAAGCGTCCGTTCGCCATCGGCGCCAGCACGGGCTTCTCGACGAGCGAGTCGACGTCGTTCTCCACGCAGTAGCGCAGGTATACCTCGTGGGCTTGTACCTCGGTCGCTATGTAGACCATCAGCGGTCCGCTCCGGGCGCGGATTCCGTTCAAGGCATCCGTGACCACTTCGGGCTGAACCAGGCTGGGCCGCAGCGGTGATGAGCCCGGGAGGTAGACCACCTCGCGAGGCTTGAAGCTGACGGAGGCGATGCGTTCGTCGACCTCAGCCCGCGCCGACTCGAGGTCGACGATCGAGTACGAGTCGAGGTGGCCCGCCCTGACAGCAGCTTCGATGCAGGGCAGGTACTTCCGGGCAACGATCTCGTCGAATCCGACAACTATGAGGTGACGAACAGACAGCATGGGCCGTTCTCCTTGCATGAGAGTGGACTTCCGGGACATGGGGTTCATCGCACACCGGACCGATTCGCTGCAGCCGTTCCTGTCCTGGCGGATCCCGATCGTAGGAGGGTGTGCTCCCGCGAGAGGAGTACTCGAAGGCCGATGCATGCGGACAAAGTCCTTGTCCGTATGTGGCGGATCGAGCGGCGTGCATCCGTCGCAGCGGCAGCGCCAACTCGATACCTCGATAAGCCCAGTGGCACCGTGCCAAGCGCCGGCGGGGGCAGTACGCGTGCCGGTCCAGTACCCGGCGGAGCGGGCTTCGTTGACGTGTGGCTTTCGCTCCAATGCATGGGTACATGACAGCGGTCACGTCCGGCCTGCCGTATCACGTCGGATTCGTGAACCTGTTCACCGACGGGCCCTATAAGTTTTCAACATCCGCTTACACAGGCGTTCATGACGGGCAGACTTAGGATTCTGATCATGACGACGGCAGGACAGGCGGTGGTCGACGTGGGCAAGCTCCGCGCCGGATGGCGACCGGAGAGGTTACGAGAGCAGCGCGAGGCGCACGGGCTGACGCTGGAAGGGGCCGGCGAGAGACTGCGCGACGTGGTCCGGGCAGCCGGACTGACGGTGCCTGCCGCGAACTTCCAAACCTTGTGGCAGCACGAGCAGGGTGAGATCTACCCGGGCCCCCACTACCGTCGCGCGTACTGCCTGCTCTACAGGGCGACGGAGCCAGAACTCGGATTCCGTCTGGGGCTGCCTGGCGAGAAGGCCCGCATGGTGCTCACCCCGTCTGCCGAAGTGCCGCAGGACGTGAACGTCCTGGCGGTGGAGCGGGCACTGTCTCAGATCGCGCCCGGCAGCGACGCCGCCGACGCGAGGCTCCTGCATCAGCGCATCCTGGACGCCTGGAAACGACGCCACACCGGCGGGGATCCGAACCGGCCGACTCTCGTCCTGGTCGGTGGCCACGCCGGGAGTGGGAAGTCCGAGTTCGCCCGGTTCATCTCTCAGCTCACAGGCTGGCCCGTGCTCGACAAGGACCCTCTCACCCGACCTCTGGTGGAGCGCCTGCTCACCGCCCTCGGCGCAGATCCGAATGATCGGCACACGGCGCTGTACCGCGAACAGGTGCGGCCCCTGGAATATCAGTGCCTGCTTGAGGCCGCCTACTCCAACGTCGACTGCTCCATCAGCACCGTCCTCGCTGCGCCGTTCATCGCCGAACTCACCGACGCCCGCTGGATGCAGCGCCTGGTCCACCGATGCGAGGCCCGGGGCGTCTCGGTGTCTCCGATCTGGATCCAGTGCGACATCGACACCATGCATGAGTACATCGGCTTCCGCTCGGCCGCCCGTGATTCCTGGAAGCTTCAGCACTGGGATGACTACGCGGGCGGCATCGACACCGAACTGCGCCCCACCGTGCCACACCTCGTGGTCGACAACCGCCTCGGGGCAGCCATCTCCCTCACCGACCAGGCTCGGCAAGTCTTCGGAACGGTCTTCTCATGAACCACGGCATCGTCCTGTACGGGCCCCCGGCCTCCGGCAAAGACACGGTCACTGCAGCGCTCCAGCGTCTCGACGGGCGCATTCGGCCCTTCACCCGCCTCAAGATCGGCGGCGGGCGCACTCAGGGCTACCGTCTCGGCACCCCCGAACAGTTGCGGGCTCTGGAGGCCGATGGTGACGTGCTGTACCGCAACGAGCGCTATGGCAACACCTACGTTGTTGATCGGCCCGGGCTGGACGCGATCATCGAGCAGGGTGCGGTACCGGTGGTACACCTGGGGCAGATCATCGGTGTGGAGGCATTGGTCGAACGGTACCCGGCCCGTTGGCTGTTGGTACGACTCGACTGCCCCCGGGACGTTACCCGGCAGCGATCGATCGACCGCGGCGACGCCGACACGGAAGCCCGTCTGGACGCGTGGGACGCGACTGCGGCGGACCTGGCGGAACACCCGGACACGCACTGGCATGTCCAACTGGCCACCCATCTCCAGGAACCGGAGGAGTCTGCACGCTGGATTCTCAAGGTGCCGGACTTTCAGGCGAGGTCGACCGCTCACTGACGGCATGCTGCCGTAGAAGTTCCAGGGCGTCGGAGACGGACAGTTCGTCGTCCTTGGCGGTGTCCCAGCGGTTCAGGGCGCTGGCCGCTGACCGAAGCATGTCGCCCGGCAGACGGCTGGCCTCCAGCATATCGGCGGCCTCCAGCATCTCGGGACCCCAGCGCCAGGCACGTGCAGCCGTCTTGGGGATGTAGTCGATCTGTTGAAGATAGCCTCCCGAGCGCTGTGCGGCGATCTCCAGCAACTCCTCTCCGGCACCGTGGTCCACGGCCGCTGCGTAGGCGATCGCAGCCAAGACCCGCGACGCCTTCTGGTAGGCGCTGTAGGAGAGCTTGAGCGCCGACGCGGCCCCCAACTTCTCGCCCAGGACCCGGGTGCGGACATCCGTCTCCGTGAACAGTCCCTCCACCAGTGCGGCGGCGACCACGTCGCCGGCGAGGTAGAGACACGGGCGCTTCCCACCGCGCGGCGGCGAGCCCACCACCGCACCGTCCAGGACCAGTGCCCTCGGCAAGCGGGTCGCGATCCGCCGCGTCCGCTCCGGGGAGATCGCGTTAGCCTCCACGAACACGCCCTCGAATCCGTGTTCCGAAACCTGCCCGGCAAGGTCCTCGGCCGCAGCGGGTGGGCACACGCTCAGCACGACGTCACTGGCCTCCAGGAGACTGCCGACCGTCGCCACCGGTTCCAGCCCGGCCTCAGCCGCCCGGGCAGAGGTAATGGTGCTTCGGCCCACTGGGCACCAAAGCACCCTCGTGCCGACTGCACGCAGCTGCGCGCCGATAGCGGCTCCCATGGCCCCTGGGTGCAGTAGCCCTACGACCTCCGATCGACCCGTCATCGTCCACCCGCCGTTGGCAGGCTGAGGAGGATGTCCAGCGCGCCCCGGGCGTCAGGAACCACGTGGTCGGCGGCGGTTTCCCCGCTCGGAGTGTGGGATATCCAGATGGTGCGCAGCCCGACGGCGCGGGCGCCGCCAATGTCGTTCACTGGGTTGTCGCCCACCATCCAGCCGTCCCGTGACAGCTCTACCCCGCACAGCTCTGCGGCACGGGCGAAGATCCCGGGGTCCGGCTTTCGAAGGCCCACCTCCTCGGAGATGCAAAGTACGTCCACGCGCTCGCCAATGCCAGTCCGACTCAGCTTCGCGCGCTGGATGTCACCCGGTCCGTTCGTCACCACGGCTACCCGCCAACCCGAGTCGCGAAGCGCCCCTAGACCTGCCAGGACCTCGGGGGCGCAAGATACCGCCGCCGCCATTCCCTCGCAGTACCGCGCCCACAACTCGTCGATGGGAACCCGAACGCCGAACAGCCTGTCGAACTGCTCGAAGTCGCGGAGGCAGGCTCGCTCGCGCATAGTTTCCAGCAGCCACTGCTCCACCTCGTCGCCCAGGTCGAGGTCTGCGGCGAAGCTGTGCACGCACTCGCGGAACCCGCTTTGACGGTCGACCAACGTGTCGTCCAGGTCGAAGAACGCGAGTCTCTTCATGGGCCCGACCCTATCCGCCAGACGACTCTTTGGGCGGCACGAGATGACGAGCGGACCTCAGCCGACCGCCCTGCGGCGTGACCGCGGGGACGGCTGGCATGCAGGGCGAGGCGCGCGGGCACGTGGCGTCGGCTGTCGACGGCGGCTGTGCAGTTCCCCGCGACTCAGGTCAGACGCCGTGGAAACTGACGATAAAACGGAGGTTGATGTTGCGCAGAGGAGCTAGCGCCATGATGCGGCATGACACTGGATCGTCGCCGCCGTGCGGCATGCGCATAGACCTGACATCGCCATCGGGGTGCACGTAGTAGTCGTGCCGGTCCCAGAGTTCCCGTGCTTCGGGACAGCCCTCCATGATGTCCTGCACAAGCTCCTTCAGCTGAGCATTGTCAGGGTTCTGGGCCTCTGCAGTCCTGATCTGTGCAAGGAAGGGAACGGCCCAGGACTCCTTCCAGTCGACCAGTTGCTCGCGAGCCTCGGGGATCAGGAACGACCACCTCATGATGTTGCCGCTGTACACCCACGGGTACATCACCCTGCTCGGGTTGTTGTACGCAACGACATTCCAGGCGACATCAGAGATATAGGCCGGGTGCGGCAGCATTTTATCGAGAAGGCGCTGCATATCAGCGTCCATGGCCGCCATGGCATCCGGTTCCACCCCCCGGTGCTTGGGTGCGCGCCCGATCGGCCGCACCAAACGACCCCGGATTCGGCCCCGGGGCGCGGCGGAAGCTCGTTAGGTGCGGCCGGAGATCGCGGCTAATGTCCAGCCAACCCCGCACCTGGACAGCCCTTTTCCGGCGGTCCGCCGGTGTCCGGGCTCTCCTTCCCCGTGCCCTGATTCGAGGCCCCGCCATGAGCTACACCCTGCACCGAGGCGACGCCCTCACCGTGCTCAAGACCATGCCCGACGAGAGCATCCACGCCGTCATCACCGACCCGCCGTACAACTCCGGCGGGCGCACCAGCAGCGAGCGCACCGCCCGCACCGCCCGCGCGAAGTACACCAGCGGGGACGCCACCCACGACCTCCAGAACTTCCCCGGCGAGAACCGCGACCAGCGCTCCTACCGCGCCTGGCTGACCGCCCTGCTCACCGAGTCCTACCGGGCCGCGGTCGAGCACACCGTGGCGATGGTCTTCACCGACTGGCGCCAGGAGCCCACCACCTCCGACGCCCTCCAGATGGCCGGCTGGACCTGGTCGGGCACCATCCCCTGGATCAAGCCCGCCAGCCGCCCCCGCAAGGGCGGCTTCAAGCAGAGCGCCGAACTGATCGTCTGGGGCGTCAAGGGCACCCTCGACAAGGACCGCGACCTCTACCTCCCCGGCCACTTCATCGCCTCACAGCCCCGCAAGGACCGCGTCCACATCACCCAGAAGCCCGTCGAGGTCATGCAGCAGCTCGTCCAGATCTGCCCCGAGGGCGGCACCGTCCTGGACCCCTTCACCGGCTCCGGCTCCACGGGCGTCGCCGCCCTGCGCGAGGGCCGGAACTTCGTCGGCGTCGAACTCTCCACCCACTACGCCGACATCGCCGAGGACCGCCTGCGCAAGGAACTGCGCCGCGACGCCTACGTCCTCGCCGGCCCCGAGGCCGACGCATGACCGCGACCCCCGCCACCGCACCGCCGGCAGGCCGCAGACGCACGAGGGCGGTTGGTGCGGCGGAACTCTCTCGCCGCACCAACCGCCCTCGACCCCGAGTCAGGCCGCCTCGAACGCCCGCCGAAACAGCGGCGCCGCCCGCTCCACGTCCTCCGCCGTGGAGACCTTCACCTCCAGGTCTCCCGTACCCAGGTGACCGATCCCGCGCAGGTCCCGGGTGAACCCCTCCTCCAGCTCCACCGTGTCCGGGTCCAGCCGCAGGGTCACCAGCACCTGCCCCAGCGAGGGCCGGAACACCACTGAGCCCAGGTTCCGCATCCGCCGGTAGGCGATGTAGTGCCGCAGCGGCACCACTTCCACCTCACCCCACGCACACAGTGACTCGTCCACCTCTCCGTACAGGTCCCGCAGGCACTCTGGCACCGCCACCACCCCCGGGACACCTACCTCTACCTCGGCCGCAACCTCGGCGATCCCCTCAGACACGGGCTGCTCGACCTCGTCCGCCGCCGAGACCCACGAAACGGAGTCCACCAGGTGCAGCGCCAGCAGCCCCTCCCCGCCGTCGTCGAACACCCGGTAGCGCACCAGGTCCACCGGCTCGCGACGCTCCTGGACCATGACCCGGTCATGGTTGGAGAAGCCGGCCGCGACGCACACCGCCCGAGGCCGGCGCCAGTCAACCGCCGCTGCGGCCTTCTCGCCGAGCCGCTCACGCACCAGCGCCTCGAACTCCAGCCGCGCCGACTTCAGCCAGGCCACGTAGAAAATGGCCTGCGTCACCACCCCGGCATCCACCCCGCGCTTGAACTCGATCTTACCGACCGCAGGTAGTGCTGCCCGTGATGTCCGTCTGGGTCTGTGACTTGGGCGTCGCGGGCTCGTTTACCGACCGTGTCCGGAGCGCCCGTCATGTTCCGGAGTCGGTACGGAGGACGAGTGGCAGGGCGAGTGGTGGTCGGGGACCTGAGGGTTCAGCAGATCGAGCGGAAGGACGGGCGGCGGTCGTGGACGATCGTGTGGCCCGAGGGCAGTCTTCACGCGGAGGCGGACCGGTTCCTGCGCGTGCACGACGGGTCAGGGACGCAGAGGACCTACGCGTACTACCTGGTGGACCACCTGCGGTGGCTAGAGCGCGAGTGCCTGGCCTTCGAGAAGGTCGTGCTGCGAGACCTTGAGCGCCACATGGGCATCGTCGGCGCGGAGGTCCTCATGCCGCTCGGCGAGCCGTGGCGAACCGGCAAGCGCCCCTACGGCCGCTCGGCGCTGTCGACCGCGGCGGCCTGCCTGAAGGGCTTCTACCTGCACCAGTCGTCCTTGGGCGTGAACGGGGAACTCGGCAAGAAGCTCGACACCTCGCGGCTGCCCACGCGCGCGGACCGGCGCCGCGCGTTCCTGGGGCACGTGAAGAACTCCCTGCCCACCAACCCGCTCGCGCCGACGCGGCTGCGCCGTCGGCACCCGAAGATGCTCCCCGACGGGGCGCGGGACAAGCTCCTGGCGGTGGTGAACGCCGCCCGCGACCGGCTGGTGGTGACCTGGCTGGCCGACGGCGGCCTGCGGATCGGCGAGCTCTGCGGGCTGCACCTGGTGGACCTGCACCTACGGGAGAACGCAGCCTGCGGAGAGTGCCGCGCCCCGCACGTCCACGTCTGCCACCGCCCCGGCAACCCGAACCGCGCCGAGGCAAAGACCAAGCTCCCCTGGCGCATCGACGGCGGCACAGTGACCGGCGGACTGATCAAGCGAGTCAGCCCGGCGATGGTGCACACCTATTTCGATTACCTCACCGGCAGCGAGTATCCGCGCGAAACCGCCGGGCACGGCATGCTCCTGGTCCAGCTCCACGGCAAGAACTCAGGGCAGCCATGGGCACCGGTCGGGGCCCGACGGATGCTCGGCCGCGCCGGGAAGCGCGCCGGGCTCGGCATCGTGAAACCCCATGCCTTCCGGCATAACTTCACCTCCGCGGTACTCGACGCGGCCGGAGGCAACCTGCTGATCGCCCGGGACGCCGGAGGCTGGGCCTCGGCCGCGATGGTCGACGAGGTCTACGGGCACGTCGACATCCACGATCAGGCCTTCGACGCCGCCCTTCGCACGGTCTGGGGTGGGGCCCAGTGACCGCGCCCTCCCTCCTTCCTCGGCAGGATGCCCGCACGCAACGGGACCGGCTGGAGGTGCTCACCGTGCTGATCAACGGGCCCGAGTTCGACCCGGTACTGCGTGGTGGGGTGCTGAAGATCCCGCCGACCCACTCGGTCTATCCGTGGAGTTGCACGGTCCCCGACTGCGCACGGCCGCGCTGGCAGCGCTACGCGATGTGCTCGGTGCACGCCGGCCAGTGGCAGGAGGCAGAGACCGGCGGGACGAGCCGGGCCCAGTTCCTGCGCAGGGCCGAGCCACTGGCGGCGTCCGACGTCCCGGAGGAGATGAAGTGCCGGATCTGCCCGCAGAGACCGGCCTTCAGCCTGCACCTGGTGCTGTGCTTCCGCCACCGCAACCGGTGGCTGGGCCACCTGAAGCGGCACCCCGGCGCCAGCGAGGAAGACGGGGAGTTCGAGCGGTGGCTGGCCGACCAGCAGCCCTGCCCGGGCTACGGCGAATGCCGCACGGAGGTGTGCGACGAACTGGCCTCCTCACCGCTGGGGTTGTGCGGCGCGCACGAGCGCGGCTACATCCGGGCCGGGCGTCCGGGCGGAGCCCGGCTGCCCAAGAACTACTTCGCCACCTTCGAACGGCAGGACCGACCCGTCCCCATCTCCTTCGACGACCAGATCACCTTCCGCTCCTGGTGCCGCACGCAGTTGCCGGTGCACCGCACCGGGCGGATCTACCTACGCGGCCTGCGGCCCCTGCTGCAGGCCGAGTTCCAATGGGGGATGTATGCCCACCGCCTGCAGCCCACCGCCGTGTGGAACTTGACGTGGGTGCAGTCGCTCGCGGACGAGTGCCAGCGTCGCGACGTGGCATCCCTGGCCGGCCTAGACCCCTCCGACTTCCACCGCGGCTACCACCAGCGCATGGTCCAGGAGATGCAGGAAGCCCTGCGGAAGGTCTACTTCAGCACCTCCGACACCCGCGATGCCGGCTACATCGAGACCGAGCACTTCGGAGTGCGCTTCCCCCACCGCTCCAGCTACGTCGACCTGACCTGCGTCTCCCAGCGGTGGCTACGCGACCTGCTGTGGGACCACATCGCCGACGTGCTGCGCTCGCCCTCCTGCCCGCGCAGCGCCCAGCCGGTGGACTATCAACGCCGCGCGAGCGCCGAGCTGAGCGCGTTCCTGGAAGCCGAGGCACCGGACGGCGGCCACGA
Organism: Streptacidiphilus sp. PB12-B1b; assembly: GCF_014084125.1. Classification (NCBI taxonomy): domain Bacteria; kingdom Bacillati; phylum Actinomycetota; class Actinomycetes; order Kitasatosporales; family Streptomycetaceae; genus Streptacidiphilus; species Streptacidiphilus sp. PB12-B1b. Next base: position 1,801,907 of record NZ_CP048405.1, read on the forward strand.
TCCCCGAGCACTGCACGAAGAACACGCCCACCGCTTCGTCGCGGACCTGCGCAACCGCGAACGCCTCGGCCTTGCCTTCCGCGGCCAAGCCCGCCTCGACGGCAAGAAGTCCAAGGTCACCGAGAACATGCGCCGGCTGGTACTCAACTACGGCCGGTCCGTGCTGCGCGGCGCGCTGGAAAACGGCAGCGCCGAGCGGATCGGCTTGAACCGCGCCTTCATCACCGCCATGCCGGTCGGCGGCCCGGGCACGACACGCAGCCGCAACCCCTTCCCTGACGAGGTCGCCCGCGCTCTCGCGGACGAGAGCAACCTGCGGCAACTCGCCGAAGACCACGACCCGCACGACCGCGGCCTGCGGGATATGTGGGAGGCCATCATCATCACCGGCAGACGCGCCAACGAGATCATCCAGCTCCACTTGGACTGCATCGGCCGCTACGGCGGACTGCCCGTTCTCTGGCACGACCAGACCAAGGTCGGCAACCTCAACGCGGCCATCCGCATCCCCGACCGCCTCATGGACCGCCTTGAGGAACGCCGCCGCAAGACCCTGACCCACTTCGCCGACCGCCACTCCGGCCGCGCCCCCACCCCCGCCGAGCGCGTCCACCTGGCCCTGTTCCCCACCGACATGCTCAACCCCGACGGCCGTCGCGCCCTGTCCTACACCTGGTTCCATACCGGCCTGCGCAACTGGATCACTGACCTCGACCTGGGCGGCCACTACGTCGCCCACCAAGCCCGGCACACGCTGGCAACCCGGCTGCTACGGGCCGGGGCCAGCCTGACCCACATCCGCCGATATATGGGACAAGTCAGTGATCGAATGGCGGAGCATTACGTCCACCTGACCCAGTCCGACCTCGACGACGTCCTCCAGCGCGTCTGGGTCGCCGGCCCCGGCACCGCCAACCCCGGCGAACTTCTGGCCGGGGACGCTTCGCCGCTCACCCGCGAGCAGGCCCAGGCACTGGCGATCGACCTGTCGCGCCGCAGCACTCCGGCCGAGGGCGGCTTCTGCACCTTCCAGCCCGTCGTCGAGGGTGGAGCCTGCCCCTGGAACCTGGACTGCCACAACTGCGACAAGTTCGTCCTGTCCGGGGCGGACCTCCTCTACTGGCGTCGCAAGCGCGAACAGTGGCGGCTCCTGGCCGAGGGCGCCCCCGACGACGCCACCGCCGACTACCTCCACCAGTACTTCGAACCCACCGCCCGCGCCATCGACGGCCTGGAAAGCGCCCTGGCCGGCCTCGGCCTCCTCGACGACGCCCTCGCCCTGGACCTGCGCAAACCCCAGGACTACTTCCACCGCGTGTGGTCCACCGCCTTCCGCGCCGCCGACCTCGCCCAGGCCGCCGGCGACGAGCAAGACCGGGCCGACGACGCCGCCGACGAACAGGAGCGATGCGCGTGACCACCACCGTCCCCGACCCGCGCACGGCCGCCGCCCTGGCCGCCCGCCACCGCACCACTGAGGCTGCCCTCGGGCGAGTCCGCGACGCCGTCACCCGGCTCCGCCGCGAGAAGACCCAGGTCAGCGTCGCAGCCGTCGCCCGCCGCGCGAACGTCTCCCGCACCTTCCTCTACGACCACCCCGACGCCAGAGCCGCCGTCGCCACCGCGATGGCCGAAGCCGGCGAACGCCGGACCCAGATGGTCACCGGCCAGGACGAGGCACGCGAGGCGACTTGGCGCGAGCGGGCCCTGAACGCCGAGGACGCCCTCAAGGCCGCCCACGCCGAGATCCTCACCCAGCGCACCCGCATCGGCGAACTCCTTGGACAAGTCCGCGACCTGGAAGCCGACTGGACCCAGGAGGCCATCCAGCGGATCACCACCGAGAACACCACCCTCAAGCAACGCGTCCGCCAGCTCACCGCCGACAACCGGGCCTTCGACGAGCGGCTGAAGGCCGCGCGCTCCAACCTCCGGTTCCAGGACCGCCGCGTCGCCGACCTCGAAGCCCAGATCGCGGCCCCTGCGGGCAAGCCGGAGGCTCCGTGACACGATGCGCGCATGCACTTCGAGCTCGCTCCACCCGCAGGTGTCGGTCCCCTGCAGATCGGCATGACGCGCCAGGCCGCGAACCACGCGTTGGAATCGCTTCGGGAGCCCGCAGAGATCTCCGCATCCGACCGGGTGGGGCAGCACATCTTCCGGCCGAGCGGCCTGATGATCAGCATCGAATGCACCCGCGACCTCCTGGAAGCGGTCGAACTCGGCCGCCCCTCGCAGCCGTCCGACGTCGTTCTCTTCCGCGGCATCGACGTGTTCGGACTGCCGGCCCGGGACGTCGTGAGCCGCATGGCCGAGATCACTACGATCGTTGCCGCGGAGGACGATGCTGCATCGTTCATCGCGCCGGACCTACTGCTCAGCTTCTGGCGCCCGTTCCAGGGAGACGATGACCCGGAGGACGAACAGGGCTGTTTCTCCAACTCCGTCCTGCTGGCGCGTCCGGGCTACTACGACGGCCCCAGTCGACCCTGAAGCCCGACCCTCGGCCACCGCTACGATCTGCGGATGACTCGCAGCGGAAAGAGGACACGCCGCCTTACGATCGACGGCAGGACCTACCTGTGGTCGCTGCGGCACACTCACTGCGCGCTCGCCGACGGCACCCGCGAGGACTGCCGCGAAACGCTGTCCATCCGCTCGCTGGAGGGTCGCGGCGGCCTGCGAATCCAGTTCTCACACGGCCCTGACCGGCTCGTCCCGGACGGCTATCCGCAGCCGTCCGGGACCGTCGGAACCCGCGACGGCAGAACCCTGAACCTTCACGAGCCCGGCACCGTCAGGGCTCTGCTCGACGAAGCCGTCCGGCGCGGCCGGAACCCGGGAGGGCTCAACGCCGAGGAGCTCGACGGCTGGACGCTGTTCGACGCCGTCCACAAGGCACTCTCCCTGATGCGCCGCTGACGAGACCGCAGTGCCGCTGGTTCGCCCCAGCTCTGGAGCGCCTTGCCAAAGCCTGTCCCGCACTGCGGAGCTACGCGGGGCGAAGAACGGGGTCGATCTCGGCCAGGGCTTCATGGAGCTGACGGGCCCCCAGGGCAACGCGTTCATCGGGGCCCTGCAGTATCTCCTCGCACAACTGCATCGCGCTGTCCCGCTCTTGGGAGAAGATGCCGAACACATCGCGGACCGCCGTGTGGATCCACTCGCTGTGACTCCAGTCCGCGACCGCCAGCGCGGAGGCGACGATCCTCAGCCCGATCCCGTCCCTTCTCCGGAGCACGGCTTCCGCAGTCACCCGGGTGACGAAGGTGTCGCCGGGGTCGAGCACGAGCTCCAGCAGTGGCCCGAAGACCTCCTGCATGTCGGCGAAGGCCGCGAGGCCACGACCGGCGTCTGCCCGGTCACGGTAGTCCGGGCTTCGCCCGAGCTCGCGGAGCGCCACGAAAGCGGCATGCCGCCGGTCGCTTTCCCCCCGCAGCAGTACGCGCAGTCGCCTCACCTCAGCGATCAGGCGGGGCATGTCCTGTCGCGCGGAAGCGATGAAATCGAGATCGGCATCCAGTTGCCGGTCCGGACTGACCTGGACCTGTTCTCCATTGGTGAACCGGCTGAGATAGATCTCATCGTCCTCCACGGCAGTGGCTGGGGCGATCTGGATGCAGCTCGCCCCGCCGGTCGCACCACGAGTCTTCAGCACGGGAACCCACGCTCCCGTGGATGCAGCCGCGATCCGCGCCTCCATGGACTCGAGCTCTTCTTCTGTCGGCATGACCGGATCATGCACCCCGACCGGGGAGGCCGTCCACGGGATGCCCGGCAAGCTGACCGGCTGCGAACTATCCCCCAGTCCAAAATCTGGTTGCCGAGGTCAGCGATGATAGGGCCATGACGCGATGGATCCGAACGTATGACGGTGAGAGCGCCACCTGGTCCTATTTCGAGCTCGACGATGAGCAGTGGGCTAGCCGGCAAGTGGATCTGCAGGGGCCCAAACGCACTCCGGTCACCGCAGCCGCGCTCGGCGAGGTCTTGCAGTGCAGAGACCATGGCGATGCCGCTGCGATGGCCGCCTACGAGAGGCAGTACGGCGTCCTTGCGGAAGGCGACCTCACCGGCTGGGAAGATGCCGACGGCTCTGCAGAAGTCCCCGAAGACGTCTTCGAGCGGATCTGGGCCGCCGCTCGACTTCGACTCGCCTCAACCGGATCATCGACAAAGCACGAGGAGACACCATGATCTCGGACTACCAGCAGCAGCTTCGCGAACGGTTCCTCGCAGCCCCGGTGATCGCACCGCCAGCTCCCTGGCGCCCGGTCCTGGACCGGCGCACCCCGGTCGGCGGCCTGCTCGGCATCGGCTTCGCACTGGCACCCGACACCGGGCATGACCTGGTCATGGTGGTCTCCTTCGACAGTCACGGGCTCTTCGACGCCACCACCGGCGAGAAGATCGCCCGAGACCGCGATCCCGACCCCGACACGAGTACCCCGGACGCGGTTCCTGACCTCTCCTGCCCAGCGCTGGGGCCGATCGCCGGAACCCGAGTACCCATCGCCGGGCTCTTCGGAGGCGGGTTGCACAGCACCACCGCTGACGGCTGGACGCTGGAAGTGATCAGCCCGGAGTGGCCCAACGACCGCGTCCTGCTCTCCGCAGACGGCGGCATGCCTCACAACGGACCGCACGCAGAGAAGTGGTGGCACATCTTCCACTCCGACTACTCGACGCTCCGAGCCGCAGGCTTCTCTCCCTCCGGACGAACCCTCGCAGTCGCCACCAGCAGTGACCTCACACTCTGGACCCGACCGGGAACCGAGACGGAACCCCACGACGGGAAACGCACATGACCCGCGATGAACTGATCGTGATGCTCAGCGGCGACACGACAGTCCATGCCATGGCCCGAGCCGCCCTGGCAGAGGGCGACTTCATCATCTGGGACGGCCTGGTCCCCGCAGCCGAGCTTGCCGGCACCTACAAGGCGCGACTTCACCACACCCTCAGGCGCGGCCAGAAGACGCTCGCCCTCAGCGAAGCAGTCGACACCCTGAAAGGCGCTGAAGACGCCCTCATCCGGATCGGCCGCATCGACACAACCGACCAGACCTGGGTCTTCATGCTGTTCCTCGACGCTACGGCGACCACCCTGCTGGCATGCACAGGCGTCCTCCGCACCGCACCCGAAAAGCCTGACATCTCCGCTCGTTGACGGCGTCGGCGAGTGCGCTTGCCGAAAAAGCCGCCTTCTCCATGCTGACTACGTTGCGTTTGTCACACCGCGACTCCACCGCCGCCGGGCTCTACCGCGACACCACTCAGACGAGCTACAGAGAAGTGCATCCGTCACCGTGACGGACATGTAGTCTATGGATCATCGCAGTTCAGAGCCGGTATCCGAGCTCCTGCGGTCGGTAAAGTGGAGGACCACCGGCGTGTTGTTCTCGTCCAGACCCAGCGTGTCCACCCGGCCCCGGTGCCACCGCCCCGTCGTGTACTCCGACGCCACGAGCCGTATGCCCAGCATCTCCTCCAGCCCAGCCTCGACCCGACGCTGCAGGTCCCGCTCCCGCCGCACCGTCGACCCGAGCAACTCCACCTCGCGTCCATCGGCACCACGGCTGAACACTCTCAGGTCTGTCACCGTCTCCCCCTCCCACGATCATTCACGGAAACCAATCGAGAATGGGAGGAAGATATTCCGGCTGCTTTTCATCGCTGCCGTCAGCTGCCTCCGGAGGCCGTTCTCGTGGCCCCTCCGTGCTTCGTCACCCGGGGGCGGCACCTGATGCGAACTGCGCCATGGGTGAAGGCCGCGTCGGTGGACTTGCTGGCCCAGACGTATGCCTCGCCGGGCTCCAGCTGGGACATTTGCTCGGAGCGCAGGCTACTGAAGGCGGTGTTCGCCTTCTGTAGGTGCTTGAGCCAGGCCGGTGAGGTGAACTTGTGCAGGATGACGTGGTCGGAGAGCTCGATCAGGGAGATCGGGACGGAGGGCGGATCCTGGCTGGCAACTAGGATGCTCATCCCCTTGTGCCGCATCTCGCGGACACTCTCCACGAGGCCGGCGACAAGGTCAGGGCTGTCGATGTACTTGTGGGCCTCGTCGAAGACGACGAGCTTGTTGAAGTGCTCTCCGTCGCTCTGCGCTTCGGCGAAGAGCTGCATGAGGACGACGAAGAGGCCGAGCGCTTCGTCCTTCTCGATGAACTCGTCGCGCAGGTCGACGATGATCAGGCGCCCCGGGCGGATGAGGCTGGTCAGCCGAGCCGTGTCGTCGATGTAGTCGCCGGCGAGGTCGAGGCGCTCCTGGGCCAGCTGCTTGACGTGGTCCGGCATGCCGGAGTCGGCGACACCGCGCCGGATGGCATCGAGGCTCAAGTCGTTGCGATTGGCTCGCATGATGCGGGTCAACTGGCGGATGTAGGTGGACTGGTTGCCCACTGCACCCATGAGGAAGCGCCAGTGGGATGCCTGGAGCTCGGCCGAGGAGAAGGCCAGGGGCTGGACCTGGATGCCGGGGAACTCCCGCCGACGGTCCGCGACCTGATCGGCGGGCGCGAGCAGGAGGACGTCGGTCAGAGCCTGGGGTTCGGCACCGTAGCGTTCCTGGAGGACGGCCAGTTGCGCGTCGTCGTCATTGGCCTGGGCCATGGAGGTGAACTCAGGGCTGTAGTCCATGGTCTGGCTGTAGTGGAAGACGACCGTGGCGAGCGGGTGCGGAAGCTCGTTGACCGGCGGAGCCGACAGTGAAGCCATCTCGATAACACTGCCCAGGGTGTAGCTCTTCCCACCGCCCTGGACGCCGAACAGGCTGATGGTGTGGGTCTCATTGAGGTCGAGTGCGACCTTTTGCCCGGCTACTTCGCCCAGCACGCCGTGCTGCGGGGAAGGACGCGTGACTCCGAGGAAGACTCCAGGGGCCGAAGTTGGGGCCAGGTCAGGGAGGGGCACCTGAGCAACGGGCGTGGGAGGTGCATCTGCGGTCTCTGCCGAGCGCATGTCCGGGGACTCGAACTCGGTGGGTGCGTGGGTGGAGGCGTCGGACGCAGGCGGCACCGGAGACACTTCAGCGGTGTCGGGGTGCTCGGGGAAGCCGGATCGCCCGGATGCCTCGTGCGAAGCATCCGCCGCGGGCACCGCCTCGCTGGAGCCTGTCACCGCTGTCTTCGTGTTGGGATCAGCAATGTTGCGGTCTGCCGTCGACCCGTCGTCAGTGTCGGGTGCACGGAAGGCCGCATCGGCGAGCCTGGGAACAGTGAGTTGCAGGTGCCCCAGGGTGGGCACCGTGGCCGCGCCTTCCGGCGCCGTGCCGGCCTCGTCCTGCTCCTCGGCGAGAACATCGGCCAGCTCGGGGGCGGTAGGGCGCACGGTGGGAATCGCGTTGATCAGCTCGGTGATCAGGTCGCGGCCGATCCGGTGGAATTCCACCCCGTCCTCGGTCTCGTGGTCCGTGCCGCTGCGGGCGAGGTCGAAGATCAGCCCAGTGCGGGTGAAGCGAAGCTGGTACCCATCGTCGAGGCTGTCCAGCAGGGCGTGGGCGGTGGTCCGAGGTGAGCTGCCCATGGTGCCGTGGCGGGCGGCGCGCTCCAGGTAGAAGCGGAGCATGGAGGAGAAAGCAAGGTTCTTGACCGGTCGGTCGACGCGGTCAGGGGCTGCGAATGCCGGATCGAAGGACTCGGCGAGGACGCTTTCACTGCGCGCCAACTGTTGGACGACCTTCGTCTTCAGCTGCTGGTATGCCCCGACATCATCGAGGGCGGTGTAGCACTTGACCTCGATGAGACGGCACGTGATGGTCCGCTCGCGGGCGTCGATGTGGAACAGGGCCAGGTCGCTGCGCTGGAAGGACAGGGCGTCGCCGAGCTCCCGTGTCTGCCGCCGGACCTCGGCATACAGCTCAGGATGTGCATCGAGCGGGACGACGACCTGGTTGCGCAGGACGTCCTGGTAGTCAAGGTAGAGACGCGCGAGCGAGAGGCCGAGTACCTCGGTGCGCTGGTTGGACGCGGTGGAGGCCAGTTTGAAAGCAAGGTTTCCGGAGAGCAGCCGCAACTGATCGAAAAAGGTGTTGAGGTGGCGCACTTCGACGTCGAGCCCGTGCTGTTGCGCGGTGGGCCCGAGCAGTGCGCGCAGCTCGTCGACCGAGTTGGAGCTCACCATGATCTGGTGGCCGAGCCCGCCCCCGAGCGAGGGCGCGTAGTCGATAACGTACTCAGGTCTGCCGTGCTCACCGGCGTGGTCGAAATATTCCAGACCGAGGGTCCGGTCGATGATCACGACCCAGTCGCAGGATTGGTGGGCCTGGTAGAGCAGGGCCCGGTCGGCATTGTCGAGGGACAGGATGGTGCACGGCACGTTACGCGGGGCCTGGCCTGCGGTGGCGACGGTGGCTGACGCGCTGGCCAGCAGGCCGGGCAGTTGGCCGAGCAGGGCGGCGAGGTCCTCGCCGTCCTCCGTGGGCAGCGCGGTGCCGTGCTGAGGGATGGTCCGCCAGACGATCTGTTGGTCGTTGTCCTCATAGGTGGCGGTAGTCGACTGGACCAACCCGTGCACCGGGGCATTGGAGATGTCATGGCGCGCGACGGAGCTGTGCTGCTCCCCGCCGAAAGCGTCGATCAGGATGGTCAGATGGGCGTCGAAGTCAGCGGGACGGCGGCTGAACTCCGCGGTGGAGCGGACAGAGTGGACGAGTTTTGCAGTCCGGCCGCTCCCGGTGGTGTGCAGGAACGCCTCTGCCTCTGTGGAAGTGAACTGGTGCTGTGCATTGAGCAGTTCGTCCAGCGCGCCCCCGGCCTCGGGTGCCTCGGGGTCGCTGACGCACAGGCGGATGTCGTAGGCGAGGTCGCGAGTGAGGGGACGACGTTGCAGTTCGAGGAGCGCGTCGGACACGACCTCACCGCGGCCCGCGTTGACCACGTTCAGAACCAGGGTGCGGACGTACGGGTGCAGACGGACGTATCGTTCGATGCGGTCGGCCAAAGCGGCCCCGGACAGGGCGTCGGTGCCATTCGCGGTGCGCATGCTCGCGGACGGGAGGTGCAGTGCGTCGGCCAGACGGCCGAGGAGGCTGCGGGGGTCGGAAGTCTCGCTGGGGAGGTAGACGCCCCAGTACGGGGTGAGGTTGTCGGCCGCGGCCATGAGCCGACCGTCCTGGCGTGGAACCATGAAAGGGAAGCCGAGCGGGGACAGCATGTTGAGCAACGAGTCCCGCGCCGCGATGATCCGGGCCTTGTCCGAGTCACCGAGCCGCTCAGCCCATTCCAGACCCATGGCGGACCAGGTCGCCAGCCAGAGCGCACGTAGCGGGTGAGTGGGTGACACAAGTAGGACGGTGTCCCGCTCACCGAAGCCGTCAGCCAAGGTGACTGCGACGCAGTCGATCTGCTGCAGCTGCGCCAGCGCGACCAGTGCCCGGCCGCGGCCGTCTTCGGAAACACGCTCGACCTCAAGGGATTGGGCCGCTACGAGCTCGGCGTACGCCTCAGCGTAGGAGACCAATTCCTCACGGACGGAGTCGAAGTCGATAGCCTCGCTGACCAAGAGGGTCCCAACATCAGCGACCTCGGCACTCATATCGCCACGCCCACGCACTGCACTGAAGTAGGTGTGACGTGCGGCGAGGAACTCGATGTACGCCTCGGCACTCCGGCCGGTCAGATTCCCGCCCAGGTCGTTGCCATCTCCAGTGGGCAATGCGGCGGTGCCGTTGGAGTTCAGCACCAAGTACCTCAGCAGGGTATCGCCAGGGCGCGCGAGTAGATCCTGTTGGAGCTGCACCAGCAGCGGGGCGAGGCGGATCTCGGCGCTGCCGGCGGTGTGCACCCGGACGTTGAGGATCTGTTGGGCGCTGCGTGTGGTGCTCGCCTTCCAGCGGACGTCGGCGACAGCGATACGTGCAGGGTCATCACCGGTGGCCAGCGCCTCGAACTGCAGTGTGCGCAGCGCCTGGGTGACGCCGTCAAAACGTCCAGCGCTCCGCTCAGGGGGCTCCTCGCTCTGTGCGTCGGGGATGACGTAGAAGCGCTCACTCTCACCGCCATGCAGGTCGTGGGCGCTTGGGGTGACGTCGAGCGCTTCACCGGACGTGTCGAGAGGGGTCACGCGTACGTAGTGCCAGCCCTCCTCCCAGTCGATCTTGTTGAGGCGGCGCAACGGCGCCTTGTACTCCGCCTTCGCCACCCGTCCAGTGGCGACATGGGCGATCCGCCCGATAGGGCCGCCGTTCTCGGAGACGATCTCCACCCGGAACCGGTCCAGGCCCTCTACCTTGCGAGGGTCGGGCTGCACAGTGAACCGGGCAGTCAGCTCGCGCACGCCCTGTTCGCCGGCCAGCAGGTACGGCTGCCCAGCCATGGCCTGCAGAGCCGGGTAGTTCTGCAGCTCCTGGGCGCTGTCGCCGGCGGTCGGTAGCCCGAGCTCGCCCACCTCGATGGAGACCCTGGCCCGCCTTCGCTCGTCGACGCGCCAATTGCCGAACGACAGGCTCCAGTTCTCCCGGTCGACGACGATGCGGCGCGTCCAGACGCTCGCGTCGTCCAGCCCGCAGCGGGAAGCGAATCCGGCCAGTCGGGCGGCGAACTCTGCGTCGACCAGACCCAGATCCAGGACGCGCTGGCGCTCCGAGCGGGTGGATGTAGTGAGCTTGCGGACCAGTCCGCTGTTTCGTTCGACGCGCTCCCCGACGAGGCTGGGGTCGGTGAACAGGTCGAAGTCGGGAACCAGACCGAAGTGGAAAACCGAGGCCCCTGCGACCTGCTCGCGGTAGTCATTGATCTGGAGTGTCAGCAGATAGGTTGCCACCGCACGGTCGCTGGCACGGTGACCGTGGCGCTGTCGCAAGGTGGACAGGAGCGCGTCGACGGCCTGGCGTAGCCGTTCCGGTACCTGGTCCAGCAAGTGTCGTGCCAGCTGCCCGTAGGCATCGCCGAGCGACACCTCCTCGAAGGTCGCGGTGGAGAACGAGTCCTCTGCGCTTACTCGCATTCCCGGCGGCACGAAGACGAGTAGCGGTCCTGGCAGGATGCCCTCGCCCTCCGTACGGTTGCGGAGCTCTACAAGCTTGGTGCTGGTGACGACGGTGTCGTGCAGCGGCTGATCAGGGCTCAGGCTGTCAGCCGTGCCGAGGAGGCAGACCGTCGCGTTGGGCCCGAGCGCGCTCCGCAGTCTGCGTACCAGCTGGGCCGCCAGCTCTGCGTCGACCTCGATGACGCGCATGCAGTGCCCGGCCCCGCGCTCGCCCACCAGTTTGGCGAGCCGGGGCACGAGGACGCCTTCGAGGGCTTCGCGTAGATCCTTGGCGGTGGGTTCGGCCAGTCCGGTCGTGGTCATCGGCCCGTCGCCTCCGCTCGCGCGGCGGTGCCGATGGCGTACCGGGGGGTAATTGTCTGGGTCAGATATGCGTCGGACATATCCTGGTAGTAGCCGATCTCGCGAAGTCGGTTGAGGAAGGCCGCGGAGTTGGCGCGCAGTGCCGCCTGATCGTCGAGGTACGCGCCCGAGAAGCCGTCACCCTCGGGGAGCTGGTCGATGTAGAGCCCGTACCGGTCGCGCAGCAGGGCGAGGAACTCGTCCACACGCATCGGCGAGGTGCGGAGATCACCGGAGACGTCGTCCGCCTCCCTGAGCAGCGACACCTGCAGAAGGACCTCCAGGAGCCGCGCGTCCAGGACGAAGCGCCGGGCGGAGTTGTCGCTGCGGCCACCTCGCGGCTGTGTGAGCAGGGCGCCGGGTCGGTGCTTGAGCAGCATTGAGTCGAGGCACTCCACGAAGTAGCTCTGGTAGTAGCGCCCCTTGTAGTGCATCAGCATCTCGATGTACTCGTCGAAGGAAGGGAGAGCGAGCTGGGTGATCTGCTTCAGTTCGGCGGAGAGCTCAGGCTCCTCGTCCCGTACCCGGGTGACCCGCTGCAGGAAGAAGGCATCGCGCTCCTTAGCGAAGGACTTGCCGAGCAGTCGCAGGTTCTCCTCGGGGGTGAAGTACTTCCGGCCGCTGGGATAGCTCAACTTGGAGGTCTTGGCCACCAGGTGCTCAGCGAATTCGTCGAGCTTCTTGACCTGGTAGGTCGCCTGGACGAAGCGCGGGATCCGGCGGTACCAAACGTCGGCGCTGCGTTCGGCCAGGCGGGCTGCTGGCGTACCCGGTGTTCCCTCGACGTCGAGGAAGAGCCGTGCCTGGTAGGGGCAGCGGTCTGCGGAGCCGGTCCCGCGGTGCCCGTTGCGGCAGGAGGGTGGCGCGGAGCCGGCGTCGACGACGGCCGGCACCAGCTTCATCATGCGCAGGTGGTAAAGCGAGAGGTGGAAGGCGAAGAGCACCTTCAGGTAGTCCACGAGAACGGTGCGTGGCATCTGCTCTTGGTGATACAGCAACCGCATTACGTCCCGGCACAGCTGTCGCGCCGGCTCTGTGCAAAGCGGCGGGCGTTCCCTCCTTGGCTTGGAGGTGTCCTGCTTGTCCTGCACTCCGGTCCCGGCGAGTTCCACCAGGTGCAGCAGGGCCTGCGTCTCGACGTCGGTGTCCGGCCCCGCAGTGATCGTGCCGGTGACACGGTCGGTGTCGGAGAAGAAGAACTGCTTCAGCTCGTCCAGGGTCCCAGGTACGGCAGTGAGCATCTCGTACAGCTGCTCGTCGGCCCCATACGGGCGTGACTTCCGACTGTTGCGGAAGCGGTAGGTGAAGCCGTGCAGGGGCCGGGGACCCGCCACCGCTTCGGTGGCCCTGCCCCGGCTGACCATGTCCAGCAGGTGGGTGGCGGTCCAGCGGGTCGTGGTCTCCCGATCGAACCCGTCGAAGACCTCGGCGTTCTTCAGGAAGAGGTTCACGAACGTATCGACGTCCAAGGTCCCGCTTCGGAATACCCGGCTGGGGAAGCCCCCGTGCCACAAGCGGGCCAGCAGCGCGGTGAGCACGCGGTCCATGTCCAGCGCCTTGTAGTCGATCCGACTGATGCTGGGGTGGTGGAAGCTGCCCAGGGCTCCGGTCAGCGCCCTGTCGTCTCCTTCACCGTGTCGGCATCGACATCGTCGATGGCGAGCGGGCCCTCTGCGATAACCTGAGGTGCAGTCAGGTCTTCCATGTGCAGCACCGAATCCACGGTACGGTGAATTCGACGCAGGTCGTGCCCGTGAGCGCTGAGGAGCACTTCCTGATAGGGGACGGCAGCCAGCCGGTTCTTGAACACAGCCAGCGCCAGCTGCTGCCCCTGCACATCAGCGACAGACGGCCGGTAACCCTGCTCGAAGCGCTGGAGCAACTCGAACAGGTCCAGCCGGATGTCCAGTTCGGCCACCCCGCCCCGGCCGCCGTTCGAATCCTGGTAACTGAGCCTGAGTGAAGTGCGTCCCGACTCGATGTACCGGGACGTGGGAGCCGCACCGGGTTCGAGCCGGAATCCCTCGGACGGGAAGCGCCGGAAACTGCGGATGGTGCCGCCGGGTACCTCACGTACTTTCAGTGCAAGGGCGTCGCCGATCCGCTCGGGGGCGACCAGTCCCTCGCCCCGGTTGAGGGCGCGCAGCACGTTGTCACGTTCCGCGGCGACTGCGGAGTGGTCGGCGAGCAGCTTCGTGAACCGCAGCACCGAGGGGAACGGCAGCATTCGCTCGGCGCGCTCCTCGTCGTGCAACTCGAAGAAGAGCAGGCGGCGTGCCGCGTCCAGATAGCGGCGGTGCGCCGACACCTTGCCCCCGCCGGACGCTGCGGACCGTCCCAACCCCTGGAACTGCTGCTCGAGCAGGGCACGGTCGCAGTCGCCTCGCCCGTCGACGGTGACCAGGGCTCCGGCCGCCAGCAGGCCGGCGTAGTCCAGCCGTCGGTCCAGCTGGGGCTGCGGCACCTCGGCCACGTCGGCCTCGCGCAGTAGGGAGAGCAGACGGTCTCGCTCCTGCGGCACGCCATCTTTGGAAAGCGGGGCGCCCAAGTGAGCGGAGAAGTAGAACCCGTCCAGGATCTGCTGCGTCTCGCCGGCCGCGTAGAGCTGATGAATCTCTGCGCAGTCACGCCCCGAGGTGAGCGTGAAGGCGAGTGCCGAGCGCAGGTCGCGCAGAGTGATGTGCAGTCTGCCGCGCAGCTGAGTCAGCTCGTAGATCCGCCGAAGCCGCCGTACGGCCTGTGGGCCGGCGACGGGATGCTGAAAGGTCTGGGCGTTGTGCCGCGCGTAGCAGGTGGCGGCGAGGTCGCAGCTAGCGCAGTCCGCCCAGAAGCCCTCGTGCGTCATCCGGCCGAGCATGCGCTCCAGAAGCGACTCCCCGGCCTCTCCGCCCGGCTGCGCGGCCACGTTGCGCGCATTCAGGTTGACTACGGCGACGGCCTTTCCGGTTCCCTGGCCCACGAGACCGAGATTGACGAGCTTGGCCAAGTACCGGAAGCGATCGTGATGGTGGCTCAGGAAATCGACCAGACGCCCCTCATTGATCGCGATCAGCCGGGTTTCACCTTCGACTGGCCACGCCGAGTCGTCCGCGCCGACGAATGGTGCGAAGAACTCTTCCAGAATCTCGTCGCCGCTGGTCTCGCCCTCATCCTGACTTCCGTCATGGTTGGTCCGAAAGCGTTGACCGTCAAGGGTGAAGTCACTGCCGTTGGGGCGCTGCGGGCCGAACACCGCACCGAACTCGCGGGCCTGGTTCTCGAAGCTCTCCAGGAAGGCGGTCTTGCCGTCGCCCGCGTTGCCGGTGACTACGACCAGAGTGTGCTCTGCCGCGCGCAGGGCCGGTACGAGCTCCCGGTCCAGGGCTGTCTCGACGTAGACGGACATGGCGTGCGGGTCGAGCCCGCGGGTGCCCCGGTTGCTGCGACGGCTCTGGCTGTAGAGGGTCTGCAGGTGGGAGACGAACGGGTTGCTGTTCGGATCGGCGTGCTCAGGCGCCGTCGGATGGATTCGGGACGGCGGTACGGGCGGGACCTCGGTGCGCGCGGGCAGCGGCGGTGCGACGGGCACCACCCGGGCGGATTCGATCCCTTCCAGGGCCCGCAACAACTCCTCGGCGGTGGTGAACCGCTCGGCCCGGTACGGGGAGATGGCCCGCAGCATGGTCTCTGCAAAGCCTGGGGCGAGGTCTCCGAAGCCGCTGAAAGCGATGCGCGGATCGACGGGTCGTACGCCGGGTGGGGGCTGGCCCACACCCTCCCATGGATACTGACCGCCGGTCAGTGCTTCGTACAGGGTCACGCCAAGCCCGAACAGGTCGCGGTCGGTGTAACCGGTGCCGTCGGCGGGGACCTGGTCCAGATCGGGCGGGCAGTAGCGGGGGCTGGTGTAAGTGTGGCCCTCGGAGGAGTCCGAGCTCTTGGCGATACCGAAGTCGATCAGCTTGACGCCGTCGTCGGTCCACAACAGATTGCTCGGCTTGATATCGCAATGCCACACACCGAGTTCGTGGATGTGACGCAGCCCGCGTGCCGTGTCGACGGCGAGGCGCAGCACGTCCGCCGGACCCATCCGGCCGCTGCCGCGGATTACCTCGCCGACGTCCTTGCCGTCCACGAACTCGAAGACCAGATAGGGGTATTCATCCGGAGGTAGCAGCCGGTCGGCATCCACCATCGACACCACGTTGCGGTGCGGCGTGTGCTGCAGCCGCTGCAAGACGTCCGCCTCGCGGCGCAGGCGCTCCAGAACCGAATCGCGGTCCCGCAGCACCAGCTTCACAGCCCGGTCGACACTCCTTATCGTGTCGTACACCCGGTAGGCCACGCCGAAAGATCCGGGACGTCCAAGCCGGTGCCGGATCACGTACTTGGTGCCGAGCTGGAAATCGGCGGGCAGGTCCTTGAAGAACTCCGGGCCACGCGGGCCGTCCTGCGCGGCCGGAGCCGGGCGGGATGCGGTGGAGGAGGAGCCGATACGCCTGGGCGGGGCGTTGCGCGCGCCCAGGACGAGGTCGAGACGCCGGAGCGCCTCCAGCGCGGACGGCCGTTCGGCCGGATCGGGGGCACACAGCCGCTGCAGCCAGTGCGCGAGTTCGACCCGCACACCGGCCGCTTCGAGGCCGCCCGCAGGCAGTCGCCCGGCAGCGCCGGCCTGCTCGGTGGCGGAGCTGAAGGGCAGCTCGCCGGTGAGCAGCTGATAGCCGATCACGCCGACGGCGTAGACGTCCGTCTGCATGCCCATGGCCGAGGGGTTCGCGTGGCATTCCGGCGCCAAGTACGCCCGGTCGGCAACCTGATGTGCCTCCTGCATCACCGTATGAGTACGGCTCTGTGCGGTCTTGGCGTACTCGAATCCGGTCAGCATTGCCCGACCGTCCTGCGCGATCAGGACCGTCGACGGGTTCAGCTCCCTGTGCGCGATGCGACGGCTGTGGGCATGGGCGAGCCCCATCAGGATATGACGGAGCGTCCGCAGTTTGGCGTCGGCGGTCAGCGGGTCGGCACCCCCAGACAGATGCAGGGCCAGTGCGTGACCAGGGACGTCCTCGTAGACGGTGACGAAGACGTCTTTGTCCTCGTCCGCGAAGAAGTCACGGGCGGCGACGATGTTGGGGTGCGAGGGCAGCTTGCCGAGGGCCTCGTAAGCGATGCCGATCCGCTTCTGCTGCAGCAGTCGCTCGGCCTCCGGGGCGTACGGGTCGGCCTTGCGAACTGAGAGCCGGACTGTACCGGAACCCTGTACAGCGAGGGCGTTGCGCGCACGGTACTCGCTGTGGATGTCCTCGCCCTCGTCCGGCCCTGTCTCACTGAGCCGCTCGATCACCTCCCAGCTGCCGAACCGTAGCGGGCCGGAGGGCGGGCGTGAAGAACCCTGGACGGTGCGGACGATCAGCTCGTGGTGTGTCGAAATGTCTGTGTCGAAGCGGTGGGTCGCAGTGGGTACGCGGTTGACATCGGCGAGCCGCCCGATCAGGTCCGGAAGCGTGACCGTGTCGCGGGCGTCCAGCTGACGCGGCGTTCGGTCGACCAGCACGGCATCCGGCGCCGGCAGGACCACGAGCGCGTCGGTGTAGACGCGGGAGAGAGGATGGTGAGTCGTCTCCAGGATCGTCTTGAGCTGCTTGGCGTGGCCGCGCAGCTTCGGCAGCGGCGAGCGGAACGGCGCCCGGTGAGAGGGAAGCCACCTGTTGCCGCTGACCTCGATCTGGCCACGGGTGCCCTTGACGTCGATGACGTACACGGCGTGCCCGGTGACCACGACGAGGTCGACCTCGAACAACTCGGAGCGGTGGTGCGGGATTTCGACAGAGTGCAGGACCGTCCAGTCGTCGGGGGCGTGATCGCGCAGATGCGCGATCACCCTCCGTTCGGCGTCGTTGACAGCCTCCCCAACAGCAACGATCCGGGCACCCATCAGCCGGTGGCCTCCTCGATTGCGGCGGTGAGCAGCGCGAGTGCCTTGTCCTCCAGGACGTCGGCGCGGTCGCGGCAGCGGTAGGCGGAACGGACGGTGGCGGCGATGCGCGCGCGGTCGGCGTGGGGCGCGAGGGGGATGGGGATCTCGGCGCGCAGGACCTCGTGGATGTCTTGCTGCTTGCCACCTGCGCTCATCGAACGGAGGAGACGGAAAGCCACCTCGGAGCGGAAGAAAGCGAAAAGGTAGGCGCCCGGGATCTCGGGGTCGCCGCTGACAACGCGGAGGAAGTGCTGAGTATAGGCGTGGTTCAGCCAGCTGCCTGTTACGAAAATCGGTTGGCAGAAGACTTCGTTTTCACCGAGCGTCCCCTGGGATGCAATCATGACTGTCTCATTTTCCGCGAAGATCCCGGAAGGGGCATGAGTAGCGCTAATCCACCGCCCCTCGGGACGCATCCAAAAGCCCTGTCGCTGCCCGATCAATTGCACACCGTGGTCCGGGTCACTATCAACGCGCCTGAAGCGCACTCCGGATCCAAGTTGACCGCGAGCGCAGATCTGCCCGAGCTGGGCATGAGGGACGGAAGCCAGGTCCCCAGCCAATTTGCGCGCCCGCGGAGCGAAGTTCAGCGCCCGTAGTGAACTCGTCCCAAGGCCAGATACCTCGAACCCGAGGTCCCGCTCCTGCTCGTGCCAACGGTAGTTGTTGATCTCCGGCAGCCCGACGCTCCTGAATAGATCCGCCGTCGCAGCAACGACCTTCGCTTGAAATTTCGCTCGCAGCCGCGCGGCTTCCTCCACGAGATCGTGGACCCGCGTCTCGAACTCGGCCTCGAAGCGTGGCACTGGAAGCCCCGCGATGTGGTGCGGTTCGATGTGCTTCACCGCCGACCCGTACACCGAGCCCCGTACAAGCGACTCGCCGAACTTGCTGAGCAGGAAAGCGTACAGATAGCCGGACTGGATTTTCTCTGGATTTGGCTCGACCTTGAGCGTGTCCTGCGAAGACCAGTAGCCTTCCATGTCCGGGCGCACATATGACCGCCTCCCGGCGTTGAATCCGGAGCATGAGATCAGCGTCATACCGGGCTTGAGTTGAAGATAGGACAGCGACGCCGATTCCGCGTCGGACTTCCGCAACCGAGGCAACCCTGTGAGGTCGGCCGCCATCATGTCCTTGGTGCCAAGGAATGGAACGCTGTGCTCAGGGTCGGTCAAGTAGACCCGTCGGAAGATCGGTCCGTTGAAGATCCCTCCATTGTGTCCCGTGGTCAGGCTCGCGAGCGGCACTGTATCCGGCAGTCTCGCCAGCATGTTCTTCGACTCGAGCGAGCCTCCGATGTATGGCGCGGCATCCAGTCGGAGCCCCTGGTCGGCGAACCAGTCCGACATCACCGGATTGGCCAAACTGGCGAACTTCACGCGCCCGCCTCCGTACCCTTACGAGGGTCGAAGCCCGGCACTGGGTACTTGGCCCGGAACTCGCGGTACATCTCCGCGATTACTGGCAGGTCGTTGTCGATGACCGGCTGGCTGCGCGTCAGCGGCCGAGTCACCTCCTTACCTCGGATACGGAGGCGTTCCATCTCGACCGTCGTCTCGACGACGATCTCTCCCTCAGGCGTGCGCTTGTACAGCTCATTGCCCCGCCGGTCGAAGCCGACCTTCTCGGCGACTGCCATGAACACTGGGTACGGCTTCTCCAGCCACTTGTACTCGCCCGGCAGTTGGTGCTCGTCCTGGTAGATGCGCTGATTGCGCACTTCCTGATCCGTCTTCCGCTTCAGGAAAAGGAGCGTAGTGAGGATATTGACATTCGCGTCGACGATGAAGGTCTCCACGGGAAGCTCGATGCTTGCCAGGACCCAGCAGTGCTCCAGGATGTATCGGCGGATCGCCTCGTCTGTCGGACCCGGGTTGGACAGGATTCCGTTGGGCAGGACAATGCCGATCCGGCCGCCCGGCTTTACCCACTCAATTGCGCGCTGAATGAACAGTTGCTCGGGTGCCATGCTCGCTGGCGTGCTGGTCGTGCTTGCCTCGACCTCGCCGGTCTCCTTGTTCCTTCCCCACGACTTGGCGATGCCGTCGCGGAATGAGCCGAGTACTGACTCGTCGCTGACGGGGATGTCGGCGCCGAATGGGGGGTTGGTCAGCAGGACGTCTACGGTCTTGCCAAGCTGGATCTTCTTCTCCGCCAGTTTCACACCCGAGAGATGCCCTCGCGGGAAGGCGAGGGAGTCCATGTGAAAGACGTTTCCAGTGGTCTGAGCGAGCGTCATGATGGCCATGGTCGTTGCACGGACCAGGAACGGGTCAAAGTCCGCGCCCATCAGGTGGTCCTCTGCGTACTTCCGGAGCCAGTCGCCGTACCGCTCCCGCTCTTCGGTAGTGTCGGGGAAGCCGACGGTACCTGCTTCCTTCTTCCAGGTCTGGTGCAGGTGCTTGAGCGTTGCCTGGAGGAAGCCGCCGGTGCCGCAGGTCGGGTCGAGTACGGTCTCGTCCTGCTTGGGGTCGAGGATCTCCACCATCAGGTTCACCGCGCCGCGCGGGGTGAAGTACTGGCCCCTGTCGCCGCGCAGGTTGGTGCCGACGAGCTCCTGATAAGCGATGCCCTTGGCGTCCACGTCGGTGCCTGAGAGGTCGTAGGGTGCGAGCTCGCTGACGATGAAGGCCAGCGCCCGGTCCGACAGGTTGATCTCGTCGGTGGGCTTGAACACACCGTTGTACTCAACCTTGACGTCCTCGAAGAGCTCCTTGACGCGGGCGCTGATGGCGGCCCGCCCGTCCTCCTCGAACATCTCCTTCAGACCGGTGCGGAATCGACCGTACGCGCTGCCTCGGCTGACTCGTTCGTCGTACATCTTGGCGAACAGTAGGTAGAGGAACTGCCAGAAGGCGGCGTCCTTCGGCATCCCCTCGTTGCCGTGGATGTAGTTGTGGCAGCGACGGAAGGCAGTCTTCAGCATTTCCGGGTCGGCCTGGCGCAGCCGCTGGTGCGAGGCCACGGTCCGGCTGCCGGGGGTTCCCTCGGCGATCTCCCAGTCACTGCGGTCCTCGAAGGTCGCGCCGAAGTCTCCGACGATCTTCTTGAGGAAGAAGAAGTCGACTCCGTCCGTCCACATGCCGTCCAAGCAGCCGGGGCGGTCTTCGTTACCCATGAGTTCCTGGAGCTCGGCCAAGTCTTTCTCGGCCTGCGCCGGCTCGCGTACCTTGACGACGTTCTTGCCGCGCTTGGGCTCGGGCTTGCAGACCACGACCCGACGTAGATTTGCTACGACATGCGCGGTTTCGGACTCGAAGATGGCGATATCGGCCTTCTTCGTCCGCTTGCGCGCTGCGCCTTCCTCGCTCACTGTGACCGGGAAGTCACGGGCCATGTCGTGCGGGTCGATGCCGTGCTCGTGCACAAGCGCGCGAGCGATCCGCTGCCTGACTTTCTCCTTGGGGGTCTCCTTGATGGCCTCACCGGTGATGTAGTCGATGACTTGGCCCTCCTCGAGGGCCGTGATCTGGGGCTGGATGTCCTCCGGCGCAGGATCGTCGCCGTTGTCGGGCTGCTGCGGGAGGTCCAGGTCCAAGGTCAGTTCCTTCATCGACGTGCGACTTCTTCCATGTGCTCGATCGTGCGAGTGGCGCTCAGGCGGCAGGGAGCTCTTGGCAGGCGCTGCCTCGCCTGCCACCTGCGATCCTAGGGCCACGGTGGTGCGCCCAGGGTCAGCTCTCCGAGGGTTCGT
This sequence comes from Streptacidiphilus sp. PB12-B1b, assembly GCF_014084125.1. NCBI lineage: Bacteria > Bacillati > Actinomycetota > Actinomycetes > Kitasatosporales > Streptomycetaceae > Streptacidiphilus > Streptacidiphilus sp. PB12-B1b. Next base: position 1,822,888 of record NZ_CP048405.1, read on the forward strand.
TGCCGTCGTCCAACCGGACTGCCAGCGCGAGATCATCCAGTGATCCCTCGCCCGGTACGAACCAGCGGGTCGTCCCCTGCGCCGCGGTGTCCACGCCGCCGGCCTCGACTCGCATTTTCCGCGCCAGGCCGCTCGGCGAGTACCACTGGTCGTCGGCGTGCCACTTCAGGGGGGTCCGGCGGTGCTTGTTGCTCCAGGTGGCCTGCGACCGGCGCGGGTCCGTAGCCAGCCATTCGGTCATGTCGCGACGCTCGGGCTTGCTGTAGGGTCGGTACTCCAGGACCGTGTCCTCTGGGATCCGGCCGGCGGCGATGAGTGTGGTCACGGCGTTGACCTGCCGTGCCGGGCTGTCGCCCTCGGAGACCTGATACTCCGCGCCAAGAACAGGGGCGGGGCGGTCGGAGTCCAGGCCGCGCAGGACTGCCTTGACCACCCGCTCGATGCGCTCGGTGTTCCGAACGGCGGCGATGATGTGGCTGGTCTTGCCGTATTCGCGGTCGATCGCCTCCAGCGACCAGGCGATGCTGTCGCGTACCAGATCGGGCACCTTTGCTAGTTCGGCGTTCCAGTCGAAGGTCGGCTCCTCGATGCCGCGCGTGTCCAAGAGACGGAAGACGATGTGGGTGACCAGCAGGTCTCCGTGGGAAGCAGCCGCCTCGGCGCGGGAAAGCAGCCCGTCTCGGAGGGTGAGCAGGTGGGCACGAACCGCCCGCAGGAGCTGAACGCAGCGCCATACTCGGTACACATTCGGCGAGGAGCCGAAGATCTCGTCGTAGACGCCGTCCACCCACAGGCCGCTGAGATGCTGGTCCCGCTTGGCCAGAGCTGCCAGCTGGGCATTGGGGCTGGTCGCCGCAAGAGCCTCCGCCGCTTCCGTCATGGTGCACCCGTGTTCCGGCTGCGGTGCGGCTTCGCCGCGCTTCATGACGTACGTGAGGTGCAGCAGCAGGGCGAAGTCGTCGCGCAGCTGCACCTGGCCCTTGTCGAGGGACTTGAAGTCGCGATCCTCGATGGGGTTCTGCGTGTTGGTAGTTGTGGTGACCTGGTCGCCGAATCCGGGGGGACAGTCCTCCAAGGAGATCAGGCGCACCATTACTCTGCCGATCTGTGCGCTGTCCGGGTCAGTCGTGTATGCCCTGTGCAGGGCGCTCACGGTTTGCGCGCCATTGACCACACTCACGCCGGTGAGCTGAAAGTTACCCACCGTACCGGGGATGGCCCGGCCGACCGGTTTGATTGTTTCGCAGAGCATGGTGATTCCGTTGCTGAAGTACCAGAAGTGCTCTGGTTGTTCGAGCAACGTATTCCTGATCTTGATGTTGACGTCCGTCAGATCGAGGGAGTCGCGGATGTTCCGGGCGAACAGGCCCCGGCGGTGCTCCCCGTAAAGATCTGCAAGGTCGGGAACGGTCATCGTGCCGTACAGGGCCTTGTAAGGTGTCGACTCCTGCAGGAAGCCTTGCAGCTGGACCTTGGCATCAATGCGCGGGGCAGCCGCGTCCCCGAGGATGGCGCGGTGGAAGTCACGAAGATCGAGGACCTTGAAGTCGACCATGTCCTCGACCTGGTTCAGCTCATCGACCTTCGCCTGGAGCAGGTCGCGGACGTCTGAGCTGATTGGTGCGGTGCGCATCAGCGCAAGCACCAGGGTGATCTTCGGAGTGCCCAGGTCGAAGGCTTGCTCGACTTGGGGGACGAACGGCTGGAACCGACTGTTGAACTTGGTGTACTGGCGGTCCAGCAGCAGGCTCAGCCCATGGACCATCTTGTGGACCTCGGTTTCGCCGAACGCTCCGTTGCCCTTGTCGCTCCACTTGGCTTGGGTCAGGCAGATCCGCGGCTGCGACGACCGCAGTTCCACGGCGACGGAGTCAAGGCCGCGGTCGTCCTGGCCGTCGAACACGCTGACGGCGGCAGCGCGGTCGCTGCACGGGCGCTCGATCTGCACGGCGAGTGCGGCCAGGCCGCGACTCAGGAACGCCTGATGGCGCTGCGCGTCGGGCAGACGTGCTTGGTCCGACATGTCGATGAGGTCCGTGAAGCGGTCCACAATCGCCTTGCGGACGTACCCGACATGCAGACTGCTCATGCGCCACTCCTGTCGAACTTCGCGTGGAAGGTTGACACTGTAGCCGTCTAAGTACCCTGCTGCATAAGGAGACTGACTGGTAGTCCTTGGCAGCGGCCTTCGCGGATCGCTCATGTCACCGGCTCCCACGTCAGAGGAGGATGGCCAGTCTTCCTCTGCGCGCCGTGCTTCCTCGCGCCGGCGCCGTCCTCCAGGCTTGGCTGACGGCATCACGGGCGACAGAGATCAGTACGACCGCACCCGGCTCCGCAGGCGCCTCGGTGCCCAGCCCCGCTCGGGACGCGGACCACATTGCAGCCCCGTCTTCGCCCCCGCAGCATAGAAATTTGGCGCCGGGGGATCTTCACCTGATACTCGAAGCTCGCGTCTGTCCGCGGTGGCCGCAAGTTCCCTCTATCACTGCATTCCGGCCGTTCCAAATCGGCGATCTTCCGCATCCTGATTCCACTCGCCCGACACAGCGTCTCGTCCGTCGCCGTGTACCCAGCGAGTCACCGTCCCGATCGGGTCCGGTGTTGTGATGGTTGATTCCGGAGGTCGGCAGTGGTCCAGCAGCGAAACAAGCGTCCCGTCGTCGAGTCGGCCTTCCTTACGGTTGCGGACGCTGCGACGTATCTGGGCATCTCGGTGAACACCTTGTATGTCTGGCGTCATCGGCGGCAAGGCCCGCCCAGCTTTCGAATGGGTCCCGGCGGTCGCGTGATGTACCGCCGCGACTTGCTCGACGCGTGGCTGACGGAGCAGCAGGCAGCAGATTCACGTTCGAACCCCGCGCTGAGCCCCCTCGCCATGGCGCCACAGCACCTTGCACGACGCGCGAGCCGCTGAGCTCGCCCGAAGCGGTGAAGCACCTGCTCTGCACCGTCGAATCCGAGCCGAGATTTTCCGCGGTATGCGGAATTTCTTGCGGAACGAAGTCGTCTGTGTGCTGAGCATCGCGCGCTACAGCGCCCTGCCGCACGCCTGCACCACAGCAAGGAGACCCTAGATGGCGGGATACATAGAAGACCGGTGGCTGAAGAAGCGGCCGAACAAGGAGGCGGGGAAGCGCGACCGCACCGAGCCCTGGGGTAAGCGGACCCGCTACCGGGTGAAGGGGATACCCGGTGTTCAGGACCGGTCGTTCGACACGATCGCGGACGCCAAGTTGTGGCTGGCGGAAGCCCAGACGGACTCTCGTCGGGGGGAGTTCGTCGATGTCCGCGACGGGGAGATCACCTTCCGGGAGTACGTCGAGCAGCACTGGTGGCCGGCTCAGGTCCATCCCGCGCAGACGCTGGAGAGCATGCACTACCGCATCTGGGGGCACCTGCTGCCGCACCTCGGCCATATCTCGCTCCGCGACATCGGTACCGCCGAGCTGCGTAAGTGGTCCGCTGACGTGCAGCGCGGGGTCGGCGCTGGGACGGCGCACGTTGCGTGGATCTACCTCAAGGCGATCCTTCAGGCGGCAGTCGAGGACAAGCGCCTGTTCCGCAACCCCTGCAAGGGCAACAGCAGCATCAAGCCACCCAAGCGCCCAGAGCGGAAGGCGCGATCCTGGGACCTGCCCCGGGTCGACGCGGTGCGCCGAGAGCTTCCAGAGCGCTATCGGATCGCGCTCGACCTCGGCATCGGCTGCGGTCTGCGCCAGGGGGAGGCGTTCGCCTTCAGCCCGGACGACGTCCGGGGCGACTCGATCCACATCGAGCGGCAGATCCTCCGCCACCGCTCCCAGCTGTACTTTGGGCCGCCGAAGGGCGGCAAGGAGCGGGACGTCCCGCTGACGGCCGCACTGGCCGAGCGGCTGCTGACTCATCAGGACCGGTTCAAGCCGGTACTCGTCACTCTCCCCTGGCTCGATCCGGAAGAGCCCGACCTTCCGCGTGAGAAGCGGCGCACCGTCACGGTGCCGCTGCTGGTCGCCACGACCCGGCTCGGCGCGATCAACCGCACCACCTGGAACACCAAGTCCTGGAAGCCGGCCCTGGCCCAGGCCGGAGTGATTCCGCCGCTGGCCAAGCCGGAGCCAGGAGCGAAGGCCGCCCGCGTCTGGGAGCCGAGCCGCGAACACGGCTTCCATGTCCTGAGGCACACCTACGCGTCGGTGATGCTGGAGGCCGGCGAGTCCATCGTCTCGCTGGCGAACTGGCTCGGGCACTCCGACCCGGCCTTCACGCTGCGCACCTATACTCACTTCATGCCGCAGGCCGGAGCGCGGGGACTGACCGCCATCGAAGCCTGGTTCGCCCGCGCGGCCTGAAAGTCCCCGAGAAGTCCCCGAGGGCCTGTCATCGCCGAAAATAAGTCCAAAGGCGCAGGTCAGAGCATGATCATCACCCATCCGGTCTGTACCCGGCGTACAGGCCGACTCGTCCGCCGCCTGTATCCCCTGGGAGTTCGGATCGCGCCGCTGACCCGCGACAATCCCTTCGGCACCGCAGTGCACGACGTCTCAACCTGGACGCCGGTACCTGCGCTCCTTGGCCGGCTCCGGCGACAAGCGCGCGACCGTTCGGCGTGAGCCCGGTGGCCACGTCCCAGATGGTGTCATCAGCGGCCACATCGTACCCGTCGAGCTCCTTGCCGGTCAGTGCGTCGAGCCGCATTACGCCTTCCTCCGTGGCCACGGCCACCGCCGGGTGGCCGCCCGCCGGTGAGGCGGCCGCGAGCGCATGGACAGCCCGTGGCCCATCGGAACACCAGAGCACTCGGCCGGTGACCATGTCCCGGCGGCGGATGCCCTGGCCCGGGCACGACAAGGGCAGCACCCTTTGCCCCGACCGCGCCCGAGCCAATGTCGGCGACAGGAAGTGCCCAGGCCCGGAAGTGAACACGTCATCACTCGTGCCGAGTGCATGCCCTGCTGCGTCACGCCTCCATGCTGCCGTGTCGATTGACCAATACTGAGGAATGGCCGACCTCGAAGGCGTCGGAGGGATACGGATATCGTCGGCCTTGCGACCAGTCGGCCGCAGTACTACTGGATGGGGGTATTCGGCGCTGGAGTCCCTGGCAGGCAGGAGGTGAGTGCGTCGAGCGTCAGCACCCCGGTGAGTGACCCGTAGTACAAGTCGACGGTGCGGCCGTCCTCCGTTGCCCAGGTGCGTACTGCCTTGACAAGGGGGGTCGCGACCGGACCCCACGAGCCGACGGTCCATCCGTGGCTCGTGAGGAAGACCTCCGCAGCGCCTCGGGGGTCAGTCCACCCTGTACGAGAGGGGGTGAGGGTCATGGTGACGTCCGCCATGGACGTACCGGCGGGGCAGGGAGCGGGTTGACGTTCGATTGCGGCCTGCGCGTCGAAGCCCTTCGGGGCGGATCGGGCCGCGGCGGCGAACAGGTCGCGGAACTGGTTGGCCGCTGTGGTCACTGTCAGGGGCGAGGATGATGAGGTCTGGGGCCGCCCGGCCGATGCATGGCCGGTGACCGCACTGCTGCCGCATCCGACGAGCAGGAACGCGACCCCGGCAGTCAGTAGGGACTTGCGCATGAACTCTCCTGTGGTCATGTGTAAATCGAATATTCGAGAAGGCATCAGGAGCCAGGATGGGTGCCCGGGCCCTTGGACGGGGCCCGGGCACCGCGGGTTTGAGGGTGGTCAGTCGAGTTGGGTCAGGACGGGGGCGTCTCCTGGTGCGGCTGCGTCGGCGGGGGAGAGGGCGGCGCTGTAGACGTGGACGTCGCTGATCTGGCCGGGGAACGCTGCTTCTGTACCCGTTCCGGCGTTGTCGGCCGCGCCGATGAGGAAGGGCCCGGTGGCGCTCCAGGGGTGGGGGTTGTTGCCGGTGCCGGCCAGGTGGCCGTTCACGTAGAGGCTCATGTCGCCGTTGCTCGCGTCGAAGACGGCGACCAGGTGGGTCCAGGCCCCGACGGCGACGTGCTGGTGGAGGCCCGCGCTGTAGTAGGTGGTGGGGGTGGCGTCATCGCTGCTGGGTGCGACAAAGGTCCAGCCGTCGAGGGCGGTTGAGTACTGCAGGTAGAAGGCGCAGCGGGCGCCGGTCGTGTCGCGCTGGCAGAGGACGGTGTGGTAGGTGGAGGTGTTGTTGAGTTTGACCCAGGCGGAGACGCTGTAGCTTCCAGTGGTGTTCACGGCCGGAGCTCCCGCCGGGGTGGCCGCGTAGCCAGTGGTGCCGTCAAGGGACAGCACGGTGCTACCGGGATTGGCGGCAAGCAGGGCGCGGTTGGCGCTGGTCAGGGTGGTGTCAGTGGTCCAGGTGGCACCGCCGCTGGTCAGCGTGGCAGTAATCGGGTTGTGGCCGTTGTCGGTGAGTGTGCTGCTGTTGTCGTTGAGCTCCCACCAGTGGGTGGCGTTGTTGTTGATGCTGCCCAGTGGCGTGGCATTGGCGCTCAGCCCACCGCCGGCGCCGGTCGAGGTCGGGTAGGTGCGGATGTCCGCAACCGAGCCGGTCAACTGTCCGGACAGGCTGGTGCTGCCTGCGGGCATGAGCGCGCCGACCGTCAGGCCGCCGCTCGCGTCGTATTGGGGGGTGGTGTTGGTCGTGCTTCCCGCCAGCTGTCCGTTGACGTAGAGGGCAACCGTTCCGGTGCCGGCGTTGTAGGTACCGACGAGGTGGGTCCAGGCGCCGGCGTTGGCTGCGGTCGTGGCGATCGCCCCGGCGTAGGCAGGGGTAGTGGAGTCGCTGGTCGAGGTCTCGAACGCCCATGACTTGGTGGCCCCGTTGTATCCGAGGCGGAATGCCTGTTGGTTGGCGTCGCCCTGGCCGACTGCCCATTGGTCGGCGCCGTTGGCGGTGGCCAGGTTGATCCAGGCGGAAACGGTGTAGCTGTTGGCGGTGTTCACCGCCGCTGTGGTGGTGGTCGCGTATCCGGTGCCACTGCTGTCGAAAGTCAGGACCTTGTTGCCGGTGTCAATCTGCGTCTGGTCGGTGTCCGCCGAGGCGATGGTCGGGTCGGAGGTGATGCTGGCGCCTGCGCTGCTGAGAGCCAGCGGCCGGTTGGCCGCGGTGGTGAGAGTGGTGCCGTTGTCGGCGGTGGCGACCGGGGTGGAGTTCGTGCCGCCGTCGCTGAGGTTCCACCAGTGATTGGCCAGGTTGATGGCCGGCCCCTGGTTGGCCGTGCTGGTGGCAGGGGTGGGGAGGCCGGTGTATTCGCTCAGCTGTCCATTGGCGTTGGTGACATAGAGGTCCGGTGCGCCGTCAGCGGTGCCTCCCGGGCTGTTGACGTCACCTGGGGAGGCGACGGTCGGATAGGTCGAGGTGGGCAGGCTGGGGCCGAAGGGCGTGCCGGCCTCCGTGCTGCTTCCGGCAACAGCGCTGCTTCCTGGGGCTGTCAGCACTGGGAGTTGGAAGCTGCTGGTGTTCAGGGTCAGCGGGTAGCTGTAGAGCTGCCCAGTGGCATTGTTGCGCGCCCACAGAGTGGGGGTGGTGCCGACGGTACCGGGCGTGATGAGTGTGGTGTTCGTCCAGTCGCCGGTGCCGAGCAGGTAGGGGTTGGTCAGGCCTCCTCCGGGAGTGCCTTCGTAGAGCCAGAGTTGTTCGTTGCCTGGGCTACCCTCGACGGTGATCAGGTCTCCGTAGCCGCTGCCGTAGATGTCGCCGGGTGCGGCGATCTGCTGGGTGCTGTTCCAATCCGTGGAGTCGTATCCAGTGCACCAAGTGGCGCTGGCCGGCTGGCAGGCGGGCTTGCTGGTCACCTTGATGACGTTCTTGGGGTTGGTGAATCCGACGGTGCCCGTTCCGCCGGTTCCCGGGTCGAGGTCGTTCTTGTAGATGTACAGGCTCTTGGCGGAGCCGGTGCGCAGGGCGAACAGGTCGTCCCAGGTGTTGCCGGTGAGACTGCCCCGATGGGCGACTTGGTAGTTGGTCCAGGCGGTTCCGTCCGGGCTCTGCGCTGGGGTGGACAGGATGGCGGCACTCGAAGACGGGTTGCTGTCGCCTGGGATCAGAACCAGATCACCGGTGTTGGTGGTGCCCAGAAGGTCGGGGACGCCGTCACCGTCGAGGTCGCCCGGCGCGACCTTCATGGCGGGGTTCCACGGGGCGTAGAAGGTGTAGCTGGCAGCGTCCTGGGAGGCGTTGCCGGCCTTGTCCACGGCCTTGACGTAGAGGGTGTGCGTGCCCCAGTTGGCGATCTTTATGCCAGTAAGGGTGGTGCTGGTGTTGACGCTTCCATCGGCGTTCTTCGTGCCCGCCGTCAGCGTGCCGGTGCTGCTGGTCGACGAGCCCGGCACCGGGATGGAGTCCAGTGCGTAGATGAAGTGGTCGATGCCGCTGGAGTCGCAGGTGAGCCGGTCACAGGTGGTGGTGGGCTCGGGGTCGCTGGCGGTGACGGTGAAGCTCGTGCTGGTCGTCGGGCCGGCGTAGACCAGTGGGTTGGGAGAGGGGCTGCCCAGGGGCGGGAAGTCGGGGTCGACGGTGATGGCGGGTATGGTCGGCGGGGTCGTGTCGACCTCGAAGTGGCATTCCGAGATCCAGTCCGAAACCAGGGTTCCGTCGTCGGCCTTTGCGGCCCAGCCGTAGTTGTGGCCGTCCTGGAGGGTGAACCCGATCGGTGCCGAGACCGGGGAGGTGCTGGACTCCGCGGGCTTGGTCGCCGGGTTGCTCTCGGTGGTGGCGTCGCCGCTTGAGTTCGCGGTGTTGTTGTCCCAGATGGTGAAGTCGGCGTGGACCGACACCCCGCTGAGCGGGGTCGTGACCGCGGCCTGCAGGTCGACGGTGTTTCCATGGCCGCTCAGGGATGTGGCGCCGATCCAGCCGGTGGATGCGTTGTTGCAGGTGTCGCCAGTGCTGGGGTCGGTGGTCGGGGCACCGTAGACGCTCGGGGTCTCGTCGAACGTGACGTCCATGGTGGGGGCGGAGCTGAAACGCATGAAGTCGTTGTCGCTGTCGCTCTGGGTCTCGTCGTCGTTGTACAGCTCCAGGGTCCAGTCGGAGACGATTCCGGCGAACTTGTTCACTGCGTCCGCTACCTGGATGGCGAGGTTGCCTCCGCCGCAGTTCGAACCGGAGCCGCTGGTGACGGCCTGCTTGATGTTCGGGTAGCCGGCCACGGGAGAGGGCGCGTTCGCCCAAGTGGTGTTGTTGTCGATGGATCCGGTGGTGACCAGGTGGATGTCGGTGGTGTTCTTGCAGGCCGAGGCAGCTGTCTCGGGGAAGTTCAGCATCGCAGAGCTGACCTTCATCGCGCTGGTGATGGTCGAGGTGTTGATCTCGTAGAAGGACCGCTCAAGCGTGGTGCCGCAGGTGCTCTGATAGTGCTGGTAGCCGACGCCTTCGCCGCCGTACACCTGCTGGACACCGGTTTGTGGAGCGCTGCTGCACGGGCCGGTCGAGTAGATCTGGTCGAACTTGTAGCCGGTGGTCGTCACCGGGTCGAGTGACGGGTCGACGAACACCGGCCACTGGGTGGTGGGCGAGGTGAGCATGCTCTGACTTGGCGTCAGCGTTACTGCTCCGCTGGAGGTCGATACCGCGATCGGTGCAATCTGGGCCGCGATACCAGGGGCCTGCGCGCTGGAGTCCGCCGCTGTGGTGCCGTCAGTGTCGTCCGCGGTACGCGCTGCCATCGACCGCCCGACGAGAGCAGTCTTCGCGGTGGTCCGGGCTGTGCTCTTCGTGTCCGCAGCCGAGGTTGTGGCGGGAGTCGTGGAGTCCCACATGACCGGCATGGGGCCCGAGTAGGAGACGCTGCCGTCGGCCGCCGTCACGGTGAGCCCCGAGGCGCCCTGGTGCACGGTCAGCCCCTGCGTGGTGGTGTCGATGGCCAGCGAAGCCAGATCTGGATTGGCCGCCGCCTGAGCCGAGTGCACGATCAGGACGTCGCTGAGGCCGCCCTGGTCGTCCACCGTGACCTGGAGGTCGACGCCTGGCAGCACCGAGCTGTACAGGGCGGTGTCCCCGTCCAGGCTGGGGACGGGGAGGTCGAACGGAAACGTCATGGCCAGCGTGTTCCCGGCCGGGTCGGTGAGGGTGGCCAGCGGACCGGAACCGCCGTTCGAAAGTGTGATCGCGTCAGTGGTCGCTGCCGGAGTCACGCTGCCGCCGACGACGCTCAACGTGGCGTCGAGGGGGACCCACACGCCGTTGCGCTGCACACGGGCAGGCATCGTGTCGGTGTGAGTCGTCAGTGAGCCGTCCGGGTTGGCGGTCGTCGTCTGGGCAGCGGTGGTCAGCGAGGGGATCGGGACACTCACGCCGGTTGACACCGCTTGGAGCCTGGCTTGTTCGGTGGGGTCGCTGCTGACAGGTGGAGCCCCGATCGGACCGCTGGGAAGGACTGGTTCTCCGGTGTCGGCGGCGGCGGGCAGGGCCATGCTGCCGACCAGGATTGCCGCCAGAGCCGTGGCCACGCCCAGGCGGCGCGATATGCCGCGCGCAGTTGGGCGTGACGGGAAAGGGATTCTCAATTAAGCCTCGCGGATAGTAAGAGTCATGTATGACTTCAGATCAGCTCTGCAGCTGCTGGGGCTGGTTGGCCGGCGGAGCCTATGTCCTGCTTCGTACGTCGCCGACCTATTACGTCATGTCTGCTGTGTATGCCTCTGCCCAAAATGGCCATGAGGCGCGACGCCCCGGGGCATCGCCGCAGGCTATTGCGCCTTCAGTGTGCGATCAATACCTTCCCTGTGATCATGCCGTGGATCTCCCCTGAGCTGTCTAGGGGACCACGGTGGACGCTGTGTCAGGTGGGGGGATCGACAATGGGTTGGCAGACGCGCGGCTTCGCAGGTTCGAGGCGGGTGTGGGGGCGCAGGCTGACCATGACGACCGCGATCGCGGGCGTCCTGGCCCTGGCGACGCCCTTCGCCGTCGCTGACGGTTCAGTGGGCCCCTTCCATAACACCCAGCCGTTGTGGTCGAAGGTGAAGGTCGCGCCCGCGGTGAGTCTGACCGGGACGCCGTTCCATGCCGCAGGAAGGACGATCCTCCCCAAGGCCGACAAGCCGGTAGGTGTCTACACGCCTCGGGCCGCCGCGTGGCCGGAGGCGTCCACCAACACCGTCGCCCTGACCACGACGGCGACCACGGCCGCCGCGACCGCCCATCCGGCGACCGGCCACACAGCAGCCGACGCCGCCGTGGTGCCGGTGCCCGCGCCGGTGCGGGCCGGCTCGTCGCCGGTGTCGGTAGCGCCGATCGCGGCGCGGAACGCCAGCGGGGGACTGCGCTCGTTCGCCACCACCGCCCAGGCCCAAGCCGCGGGCATACCCGCCCGGGTGCGGGTGCAGGTGCTGTCGCATACCAAGGCCGCGCAGGCGGGGGTCGACGGGATGCTGCTCGGAGTCTCCCGCGCCGACGGCCGCACGACCGGAGGCCAGGTCGCGCTCAGCGTCGACTATGCGGCGATCGCCAAGGCATACGGCGGCGACTGGGCCTCACGGCTGTACCTGGTCGTCTACCCGTCCTGCATCCTGACCAACCCGCAGGTCTCCGCCTGCCGTATCTCTCACCCGCTGGTCTCGGACAACCACCTCGACTCCCAGCAGTTGACAGCGACCCTGCCTCTGCAGGCATCCAGCGCCACTCCGCGTGGCGGTGCGCGGGCGGGTGCTTTCGCCACTACGCAGGCCGCCCCCGCGACCACTGCGGTCGGAGTGGTCGCGGGGACCTCCGGATCACAGGGTTCCTACAGCGCGACCGCGCTCAACCCCTCGGGGACCTGGTCCGAATCCGGTACCGGCGCGTTCAGCTACAGCTATCCGATCGACGTCCCACCCAGCCTCGGCGGCGCTGCTCCCTCGGTGAGCCTCTCCTACGACTCGCAGTCCGAGGACGGGGAGACCTCGGCCCGCAATGCCCAGGCGTCCTGGATCGGTGACGGCTGGTCGTACTCGCCCGGCTTCATCGAGCAGTCGTTCCGGCCCTGCTCCAGCGACGGCGTCAGCTCATTGGCGGACTCCGGCGACGAATGCTGGGGCGGATTCAACGGCACCATGTCGTTCGAGGGCCACAGCGGGCAACTGGTGCCGATCGGGGTCCAGGCCGGGGTGACCGGTGAACTCCAGGCGTTCAAACTCCAGAGCGACGACGGGACCCTGATCCAGGAGTTCTCCGGGGCCGCGAACGGCCTGAGCAACGGCGCCTACTTCAAGGTCACCACGCCCACCGGTCAGGTCTCCTACTTCGGAGTCAACCACGTGCCGGCAGCAAACGGCTCCGTCGGAAACCATGGAGACGCCGCCACCAACTCGGCCTGGGGCGTTCCTGTGTACTGCCCCAAGAGCAGCGACCCCTGCTACAGCAGCAGCACTGGGGCGAGCTCGAACGCCACCCTCGGGTACCAGTTCAACCTCGACTTCACGCAGGACCTGAACGGCAACCTGCAGCGCTACGACTACACGGCGGAGACCGGCTACTACAACCGGGGCGGCGGTCAGCTCGCGGCCTCGGGAGGCACCGGCACCCTGGCGTCCTACACCCGTGGCGGATACCTCACCAAGATCTCCTACGGCTACCAGCTCGCGGACGAGCTCGCGGGAAAGGTCCCCGCCGCCGAGGTCGACTTCGCCACGGCACCGCGCTGCAATGCCACCGCTTCCTTCCCCGCCGCGCAGTGCACCTACGCCAACCTGAATGCGACCACCGCGCCGAACTGGCCCGACGTCCCCTTCGACCTGGGTTGTGCCTCGACCGACACCACCAGCACGACCATTACCTTGTCCGGCCCGCAACCGGGGGTCTGCTACGTCACTGCCCCGACGTTCTGGTCCGAGGCCCGACTGGACTCGATCACCACCAAGGTCGCCGTCGGCGGAACACCCCAGACCGTGGACAGCTACCAACTCGGACAGGTGTACTCGGCCACCGGCGGCAACGACCCGGTGACCGGTACAACGATCGACCCGAAGGACGCGGGCGCGTTGCAGGCCGTGCTGTGGCTGCAGTCGATCCAGCACACTGGACACGACACCACAGCCGGAGCCACCGGCGCGCTCCAGTTGAACCAGGTCACCTTCACCGGTACCGAGATCGACAACCGGTCCAACGACGACATGACCGGTACCACCTCCAGCGAGGTGCCGCTATACCGGCCACGTATCGCCACCATCCAGACCGAGACCGGTGAGTCGATCGCGGTGAGCTACACCCCGCCGTCCTGCGCCGCACCGAACACCCCCTCGGCACCGGACAGCAACACCTCCTCCTGCTACCCGGTCTACTGGACCAATCCGGGAGCAAGCACTCCCGTCCTGGAGTACTTCAACAAGACCACCGTGGCCTCCGTGGTCGCCACCGACCTCGTCGCCGGATCACCGCAGCAGGTGACCGACTACACGTATCAGCAGCCTGCCTGGCACCGTGACGACTCCGACCTGACTGACGACCAGTACCGCACCTGGGACCAGTTCCGCGGGTACCGCACCGTGACCGTCACCACCGGCGCCGGTACCGACCCGATCACCCAGCAGGTCACCACCTACCTGCAGGGCATGGATGGCGACTACCTCGCGAACGGCAAGCAGCGTTCGGTGACGATCGCGGACACGGTCGGCGACAACGTCACCGATGCCGACCAACTCGCCGGGACCGCGCTGGAGACCGATACCTACACCGAGGCCGGTGGCAGTATCGCCACCAAGTCGGTGTCCGGTCCGGACACCTTCACCACCACCCAGAGCAACCCGCGCACCCCCTGGACCTCCCAGTCCCCGGCGCCGTCGACCCTGTCCACCCTGCCTCCTCTCACCGCCTACCGGTCCGCAACTGCGACCAACCGCACGTACGCCCTGCTGTCAACTGGGTCCTGGCGCGAGACCAAGACGGTCACCAGCTACGACAGTCAGGGCCGGGTGTCGACCGTGGACGCGCTCGGCGACGTGAGCGTTCCCGCACAGGAGCAGTGCACCACCACCAGCTACGCATCCTCCAGCAGCAACCCGATGATGCTGGACTACCCGGACGAGGTCGTGACCGTCGCCGGCGGCTGCGGAACCACACCCTCCAGCAGCAAACCGGCACTGTCCGACAAACGCACCTTCTACGACGGCAACGGCACCATCACCACCCCCGGCACCCTGGGCTCATTGGGCTCCACCGGCCAGGTCACCGCGACTCAGGAGATCACCTCCTACAACGGCAGCACCCCGGTGCCCACCACCATGTCCGCCACGACCTACGACGGCTACGGGCGCATCACCAAGACCGAGGACGCCAACGGGAGGGTCGCGACCACGACCTTCAGCGGCACCGCCGGGGAGTTGCCGAACGGCACGAAGACCGTCAACTCGCAGACGTGGCAGACGACCGCAGTCCTGGACCCGCTGCGCCAGCTGACCCTGCAAAGCACCGACGCCAACGGCGCCATCACCAGCAGCACCTACGACGCGCTCGGCAGGATCACCGCGGTGTGGATGCCGGGCCGTTCCAAGGCCGCGAACCAGTCACCCGACGAGACCTTTGCCTACGCGATCAATCCGGGAGCCCAGCCCGGGCTGAACGGCACAGTCAACACGCCGGGCGGGCCGAGCACGGTGACCACCAACACCCTTGAGGAGGGCGGCGGTTACTCCACGTCGATCGTTCTCTACGACGGGATGCTCCAGGCTCGGGAGACGCAGGCCACCTCCAGCGGCGAAGCCCCCGCTCCCATCGGGTCACGGTTGGTCTCCGACACCTTCTTCGACTCCCACGGCTGGGCTGTGCGCACCTACAGTCCCTACTACGACAACTCCGCCAACCCGGGGACCACCCTGTCGGTGGCCAAGGAAATCTCCGTCCCCTCCGAGACCGTCACCGTCTACGACGGCATGGGACGCCCGACCAACGACGAGGTGTACCACCAGGGCGTGTTCCAGTGGCAGACCGTCACCGCCTATCCCGGGGCGGACGAGACCACCAGCACCGCCCCGGCTGGTGGTCCGACCACCGCGACCTTCACCGACGCGCTGGGCCGGACCACGTCCAGCGAGGTCGAGAACACCACCCCGGCAGTCACCCTGACCGGTGGCCAGGTCATCCCCTCCGGTACCTCCCTCACCTCCAGCAGCGTACGGCTGACCATGCAGGCCGACGGCAATCTGGTCCTGACCGGCCTGGCTACCGGCAAGGCGCTCTCCTGGGCCAGCGGCACCTCCGGCAACGCCGGGGCATGGGCCGAGTACCGGGCCGACGGCAACCTCGCCGTCTACAGCACCACCGGCACCCTGCTGTGGTCCACCGGCCTGGCCGCGGCCACGGGATCCACCCTGAAACTCCAGGACGACGCCGACCTGGCCATCTACAACAGCGCCGGGACCAGCGTCTGGAGCAGCCAGACCACTGGCCAAGCCCCCGTGGCCGACTCCACCACCAGCTACACCTACGAGCCGACCGGCCGGATCGCGACCATCAAGGACAACGCCGGGAACACCTGGTCGTACGGCTACAACATGCTGGGGCAGAAGACCTCGCAGACCGACCCGAACACCGGAACCTCGAACTACGGTCCCTACGACGTCGATGGAAACCTGCTGCAGAGCACCGACTCGCGCGGCCAGACACTGTCGTACCACTACGACTGGGACAACCGGGTCATCGGCGAGTACTCCGGTCCCTGGTCGTCCACCCCCGACCCGACCAAGCAGCTCTCCGGTACCGTCTACGACACCTTGGAGAAGGGCTACCCCACCTCCAACACCCGGTTCGTGCAGGTCCCGGCGACCAAGACGACAGCCGCGTCCACGGAGGACTACACCGAGTCCGTCACTGGCTACAACAGCCGGTACCAGCCAACGGGAACGACCGTCTCCATCCCCTCGGGCGACGGTTTCCCACAGCCCCCGGGCACCACCGCGCCCTCGGGCACTACCACCTACACGGTCACCCCCAGCTACACCGCCAACACCGGCCTGCTGGCGAGCACCCAGTACAACGCCGACGCCGGCCTGCCGGCCGAGACCGTCAGCTACTCCTACAACACCGCAGGCGAGCTGACCGGCTTCGGTGGATGGATCTCGGCGCGGAACATCCCCGCTTACCTCGACAACACCTCCCAGGACCCGTTCGGGAAAACCGTCCAGTCCGTCTACGGCACCAGCGGTGAGGAGCTGACCACCACCGCCACCTACGACGACACCACTGACCGGCTGGACGGCACCACCGCCAGCCTGCAGGGGCCGAACACCACCGCCGACAGCACCAGCTACCGCTACAACCAGGCCGGTCAGATCACCGCGATCGACGACGCACAGAGCGGTGGAACGGTCCACGACACCCAGTGCTTCACCTACGACGCCTTCCAACGGCTGACACAGGCATGGTCCGATACCGCCGGTATTACCAACCCCGGCAGCACCACGGTCGGTTCCGTCGGTGGCTGCAACACCGCCACCCCGCAGACCACCGCGACAAACCCCATCGCCACCACCACTATCGGCGGGCCCGCTCCCTACTGGCAGACCTACAGCTACGACCTGCTCGGTGACCGAACCAGTACCGTCAACCACGACACCACCGGCAATGCCCTGGACGACACCACCCAGACCACCAGCTACCCGGGCACGGACGGTACGGCCAGCGCCACTGATCCCGACCAGGCCGGTGCCACCGCCACGAGCAACCCGGCTGAGAAGCTGACCGCCACCTCAACGCCCGGCTACAACGACCCCAGCAGCACTCCCACCGCCGGAGTGAACAGCGGCAATACGGTCAGCCGCAGTACCACCAGCACCGGACCGCAGGTCGCAGCGGGCAACCAGACCTTCACCTACGACGCAGAAGGCCGCACAGCCAGCGTCACCACCACGACCGGAAGCGCCGGCCCGCAGACCACCAGCTACCTCTACGACGCCGGCGGGGGTCTGCTGGAACAGACCGGACCCGGCACCAAGATCCTCTATCTGTTCGGCGGCGCGGAGCAGATCACCGAGTACACCGCCAACCACAACACCGCGGTAAACGCGCTGCGCAACTACGCCGGACCCGACGGAACCACCATCACCCGTGACCAGTCGGGGGCCGTCAACTACCAGCTCGCCAACGCCCAGGGCACCGCCACCGCACTGGTCAATGCCAGCACGGACGCAGTCACCCGCCGCTACTACGACCCCTACGGCAACCCCCGCGGCACCCAGCCGGCGACCTGGGGGGACAAGAGCGAGAACCGGGGGTACCTCGGCCAACCAGCAGACCCCACTACCGGCCTGGACCTCCTCGGCGCCCGCGACTACGACCCGGCCGAAGGCCGCTTCCTCACTCCTGACCCTGTCTTCGAGGCCGGGGACCCCAATCAGATGGGTGGCTACACCTACGCCGCCGATGACCCCAGCACCGGCAGCGACCCGAGCGGGCTCATGTGCACCATGGGTGTCGACAGCCCTCAGTGCAGCGCACTGGGCTTGGACGGCGGTGGCAGTGCACCCGCACCGGCGCCGCCCAGCAACGACAACTCCAAATACGACCCGAACAACAACAACGGGGTGTCACAGCAGGCGGCCAACGCACACGGTTACGGATCCGAGTGCACAGTCCTGAACTGCTCGGGCTTTTCCATCATGGCCACGCCGGAGATGCAAGAAGACATCAAGGTCATCGCCGGTTGCCAGAACATGCCGGCACAGCTCGGCGCGAGGCTGTACAAGGAGACCATCTGCGGCAACGCCGTCTCGAACGCCGAGTCCGACTACGAGACGCTGCTACAGCAGAACGAATACCTGCTCTGCAAGTCGAATCCGTCATGCGACCCCCCGAAATACACGAATCCCAACGACGACCCCTATGCCTCCACCTACGCGTGGAACTCGAACGAACTGCCGGCGGGGGCGGCGCAGTTCTTCAAGGACGCCTGGGGAGTCAGCGACGTCGAGGGGTGCCTCGGTGGGAAGAGCGTGGGCGACTGCCTCCAACTGGCCGCGTATGTGCTGCCTGGGACGGACTTCCTGAAGGGAGCCGAAGCAGCTGGATTGGCTGTCGACGACGCCTCCGCGGTCGATGACGCGGAGACGCTCCTGGGCGACTGCAATCACAGCTTCCTCCCCGACACGCAGGTCCTGCTGGCAAGCGGCAAACATGAAGCGATCAAGGACGTCAAACCGGGCGACCGGGTTCTGGCGACCGACCCCGAAACCGGGAAGACGCAAGCACGTCCAGTCCAGAAGCTCATCACCACGCTGACGGACAAGAGCTTCGCCGACGTGACCATCGCCACCACGAACGGTCCCGCCCACCTCACCGCCACCGACACCCACCCCTTCTGGGTGGTGACTTTCCACGGCTGGGTCGAAGCCAAGAACCTTACCCCGGGCATGTCCCTGCTGACCGCCGACGGCACCGCGACCCGCATCCTCGCAGTGCGCCACTACCACCAGCAGCAGCGCACCAACGACCTCACTGTCGCCGTCACCCACACGTACTATGTACTGGCCGGGACCACACCGATCTTGGTCCACAATTCCGATGGCTGCCCAACGGTCTCCATATACAAGGCTCCTGGTACGGGGATGACGGACACGCTGCTTAAGGACGGGTTCAAGGAAAGTGATTTCCCGGGATCTGGTAATGGATACCCGGATGGGCGGGCATACTTCGGCCTGGCGGACGACGGCAAGACGATTGCGCTCGACTACGCCAGTCGCGGAGGGTATGACGGTGGCGTCATTGAGATCAGAATTCCGAAGGCGGACTTCGATCAGCACTTCAGTCAGTATGTAGGCTCGCACAATGGGGTCCCCGGCACAGAGGTCGCCATTCCAAATACCGCGTTCGACACCCTCAATCAGTACCCTCGAAGCTTGGTGGGACAATGACAGACGAGCAGCTCAGCGCAGGTGAAAGCAGCCTCATCGGCAAGATCGTCGATGGGGAGGTCGAGGCCGTATTTCGCTGGGGGGTCATCGTGGACCTGGGTCTGTCAAGGGTCGGGCTAATCGATGTTCTCTACATTGACGATGAGGATGTCTATCGAGTCGGAGATCGAGTTAGCTGCTTCCTGGATTGCTTTGATGAGCGAAAGGATAAGTTCATCCTTAGGCCGCCTAATCAAATCTCTCTTGAGGAGAGGCTTCGCCGATCAAGAGAATAGTAGTTTGGCCTTCCGGGTCGTTCTCAATGGAGCTAGATCGGAATCCAAAACTCAAGTCTCAGCACACCCCCCAGGGCCCCACCGGATTTGATTCCGGTGGGGCCCTGGGGGTGTCTGACGGCAGTAGTTGACGGCAACGTCAGCGGACGGGTGCTGCACAAAGGGGTGGTTCGTCGCCGTCGTCGGGTCGGGCGGCGGGTGTGGCGGGGTTGCGGAGGGCGTTGCCGAGGAGGTCGATGGCGTCGCGCTGGAGGCGGAGTCGGACGTGGGCGTACACCGTCGCGGT
Source organism: Streptacidiphilus sp. PB12-B1b (assembly GCF_014084125.1). Taxonomy (NCBI): domain Bacteria; kingdom Bacillati; phylum Actinomycetota; class Actinomycetes; order Kitasatosporales; family Streptomycetaceae; genus Streptacidiphilus; species Streptacidiphilus sp. PB12-B1b. The sequence continues at coordinate 1,842,201 of NZ_CP048405.1, forward strand.
CACCCCGATGTGGGCATGGCCCAGCAGCTCCTTGATGATGACGAGCTCCACGCCCTGCTCCAAGAGCAGGGTCGCCGCCGAGTGCCTGAGGTCATGGAAGCGGATGCGGCGCAGTGCGGCCCGGCGCAGAAGCGCGTTGAAGTGCCGGGTGAGGGTGGCTCCCTCGATCGGGTTGCCGTCGGGCCGGGTGGAGACGTAGCCGCTCGCCTTCCAGTTCGTCCCTGCCGCTTCGCGTTCCTGGGCTTGCCGTTTGCGGTGCTGTTCGAGGGAGTGTGGGCATTCGGTGGGCAGGGCGATGCGCCGTTCTGAGCTCTGGGTTTTGGTGGGCAGGGCGGTCAGTCCGCCGCTGTTGGTGCGTTGGAGGGTGCGGCGGATGCTGGCGGTTCCGCCGGCCAGGTCGAGGTCTTCCCAGCGCAGGCCGAGGAGTTCGCCCTTGCGCAGTCCGGTGCGCAGGGCGAGTTCGAACAGCGCGCCCAGCCGGTGCCCGTCCGTGGCGGTCAGGAGCGCGCGTGCCTCTTCGGTGGTGAGGGGTTCGAAGCGGCGGGGTCGGGGGTGCCCATGCGGACGTTGCGGGTGACGTTGCGCGGGATCTCCTCTTCGCAATGCCATGCTTTGCCTAAGCGTTGACGGAATCGTTGCTTCGGCATCATGAGAGGCGTACCCGCAGGGGAAAATCGACTCGCCTACCCAGAAGAAGACTGCCCGCAGAGCGCTGATCTTGATGTCCATCGTCGGCCTCGCTGTTTATGTCCTGGAGTTCCTCTAGGCAGTTGTCGACGAGAATCCCTCGCAGAGACGAGCGCTGGGGCGGCCGTGCGGATCGCCCCCAATGCTCGCCCACATCCACTCGTGCCGGTCCCGGGTGAGATCCCGATTTGCTGGGCTGATCAGGTTGTTTGTACGACTGTCGTCCTGTCGGTGACCGGCTCACGGCGCCAGTGCGGCAGCGCCGCCGGGGCGACGAAGTCCACCACTGATCGCATGGTCGAGGCACGCCATCATGACGAGGGGCTATCGCCAACGCGTCGGCGCCCTCAGGGGGTTGTCGCCGCTGCTCGCGCACCTGACAACACCCTGGGATATCCTGCAGCACGTGATGTCGAACGAACGTATGAGCCACTGGGGGCCCACGTCGGGGGTGTCCGCGGAGGGCCCGGTCGATGGCGCCGAACTGCCGCGTGACTCCGACCTCCTCTGCGTTCCGGCCCACCCCGCCGTGGGGCCGATCGGAGCAGGTGTGGAACTACGGCGTCTCTCGACCGGGGCCGTCGTTGCGATCGGCTTCAGCAGTCCCCGCCGCCTGGTGGCCTCCCTCGGCCCGCATCAGCCCTGGATCGGCCTTCCCGCCCTGCTGTTCAGTGCCCTGGCCGACGCCCTGCGGGTGGACCGTGTGCTGATCGACCCCGTGTTGGACCCCGGCACCGCACGCTGGACCGCGCAGCATGTGCGGGATGCGATCGAGCAGGTGATCTGAGTGGGCGCCAGCTACCAGGTCGTCCTCCACGACCTCGCCAACGCCGCGAGCACCTTCACCGCGCAGTCGGCCGAAGTCCAGTCCCTTCTGGGATTCCTTTCGCCCGCCCCCGCTGAGACGGGCGATGCGACCCTTGACACCATCCTGCGAGACCTGCTGATCTCGATCGGCGCGATCCACGACGGAATCGTGAAGCAGTTGGCCGCGCACGGCTCGGCCCTGAAGACCTGCCACGACAACTACAGCGGGAGCGATGCCGACGTGCTGCGGCTGTTCCAGACCATGATGGATGCGTACACCTAACGGGGGCGAAGATGACGCAGATAGCGGGGGATATCGGCGGCCTGAACGGCATCAGGTTCCAACTCGGCCAGGCCAAGGGGCCGTTGGACGACGTGGTCAACGCCGTCGACGGCGTCGTGGCGCACCTCGTCAGTGACACCGGCTGGAACGGCGACGCGGCCACCCTGTTCACCGGCGCCTGGGAGCAGGACGCTGCGGCCACCAGCATCCTGGCGTCGAACGTCGCCAGCGCCTGCGCGGCGTTGGCGACGCTCACCGGAGCGCTGACCGAGGCCCAGAACCACTGCGACAACGCTGCGCGCGTCGCTGCTGCGGCGGGGGTGAGGTTCGATCCTTCCGGCGATCCGGTCCCGGGGCAGAGCCTGACCGGAGCCGCACTGACGGCCTGGAACACCTACCAGAGTGCGGTTTCCTCCGCGCAGGCCCAGGCCCAGCAGGCCCGCGAGGACGCCAAGACCAGCCTGTCCGCCATGCTCGCCATCCTCGACCCGGCCGCGAGCCCGGACCTGCTGGGGTCGGCGGAGGGGTCGTCGATCGCGGCCCTCATGCACGACTACTTCTACCTGCCCACCGGCCGCAAGCAGGCCACTCTGGCCAAGGACATCGGGTCGCTGCAGAGTTACTACCACGACCTCAAGACGGGGCAGACCCCGCTGACCCGGCGTGAGGCGCAACTGGCGCGCGCGGACGTCCGTCAGGTGGTCAAGTCACTCAAAGCTGATCAAGCGGCTGTGGAGACGCTGGAGGCCGAGAGGCTCAAAGGCAAGTGGTTCAACACCACCATCTCCGACCTGCTGGACGAGGAGAAGGTCGACAGCCGGCTCATCAAGATCGGTGACCAGATACCCGTCCTGGACGTGCTCGCCGCGACGGTCGGGACGTACGCCCAGGCCAAGTACGACCACGAACTCGGCTGGAGCTGGCCGCACGCGGTCGCCGTGGACGGCGGCGCGAACCTCCTGGGCATCGGCGCGGAGATCCTGAGTGCGGAGACCGGGCCGTTTGCCCCGGTCATCGGGTACTCGGTCACCTCGTTGTTCAGCGAATACACCCACAATGTGCCGTGGGATCTGGACGTCCACAACCATGGGGTCGTCGCCGGTGTCGGACTGGGCGTCGGGCAGGGAGTCAAGGACCTCTGGGAGAACGACGTGAAAGGCGCCGGAGAGCAGATCGGTGCATCCGTGGAACACCCCGTCGCGGCAGTCAAGAGCCTGTGGCATAGCCTCTTCTGATCCGGGCCGTGCCCACCGATCCAGGAAAGCCGAGTATGTCTTCCAACAGCGAGTGGCTGGGGAACCTCCTGCGTGAGTGGTCCCGGCGCGACCACCTGCAGCGCCGGGAGTGGCTCATCCAGACCTACGCGGCCACGAAGCACGGGGAGCCCGAGATCGGCTACCTGGGGCGCACCTGGGTGACCCGCAGCGCCTCGTACTGGGTCCGACGCCTGGCGCTGACCTTCGCGTACTTCCTGCTGGCCTGCTTCATCGGCTCGATGTTCCTCGGCCTGGGCCCCTACCTGCTGTTCAGCAGGGGCTACTCCTTCAACGCGCACATCCCGCTGATAGCCAAGATCGCCCTGCTGGTCGTCTGGTTCGCACCTGCGGCAGCCGCCTATCTGATGATGTACCGCTCCCTGGTCCTGTACGGCTACCGCAAGGACCGGTTGCTGGACGAACCGGCCCCGACCGGGTTCCTGGCCGGCCGACTGCTCCCGCTCCTGGCCGTGCCATTCCTGTCCATCGCCGGCGGACTGGTGGTGGCGATGTTCACGGCGACGCTGCGCGCCCAGTTCCCGGGTGAGAGCGCTGCCCGCGCCGCGCGCCGGCTCTACGCGGACGAGCAGCGGTCCCGCGCGGCCGGTCGGCGAACCCCGTCGAAGAAGCGGCGAAGCGGGCGCTGAAAAGTCGGTGCTGGGCAGCCGGCGCTGGGGGCGACGATATTCGCTGGCCGTGGAGCCGGGGCGCTGACTACGGTGGGCAGCCGACCAGGCGGAGAGCGGACGGGGTGCGATGAGCGGGGCAGTGACGACGACGCTGTGGCGTCCGGCCGGTCCGGAGGAGATCTCCCTGGTCGAGGCGTCGGGCTGGCGTGCTTGGCCGCCACGGCTGCCGGAGCAGCCGATCTTCTACCCGGTGATGAACGAGGACTACGCGATCCGCATCGCACGGGACTGGAACGTCCCGGCGTCCGGAGCCGGCTTCGTGACCCGCTTCGAGGTCGACTCCGCGTTCCTCGCCCGCTACCCGGTCCGCCAGGCCGGTGGGGCGACGATCCTGGAGCTGTGGGTTCCTGCCGAGGAATTGCCGGAGTTCAACCGGCACATCGTCGGCCTGATCGAGGTCGTCCACGAGTTCCGCCCGCAGCCGTGACCGGGCCGACCCGGCCGGCACTGCTGCTCGCGCCGTAGCAGAGCAGCACGTCACGGCTGTCGGCGCAGGCGGCCACGCGGCGCGGCCCGGACGCCGTGGTGTTGGAAAGCCCTCCAGCCGTCGCATCTATGACGAATCGTCAGATTTATTGGTACGGCGGACCGCTCGCGGCCTACCGGATCGCGGGCCGACTGGGCCCGGCGCTTTTGGAGCCGGCCGACGACTGGCTCGCCGGACTGCCTCAGGAGTTCACCGGTCGCCGCGTTGGGCTGACGACGCTCTCGCAGGCGTGGACACTGCGCCGTCCGATGTTCGTGAAGCCGCCCAGCGACAAGCAGTTCCCTGCGGCGGTCTACGCCGACGGTTCCCGACTGCCGCGCCAGGGTGAGCGCATCGGCCCCGACACCGCAGTCCTGGTTTCGGATGTGGCCGTTACGCCCGATACGGGCACCTCGACACCGCTCTGTTGGCGGGCGACCGGAACGAGGCGGCGGTGCGGGACTTCGCGTGGAGACTGCTGGAGGCCGAGCGCGGTTCGCTGCCCAGCGCCGTGGCGGTCGACATCGCCTCATTCAGGCCCCCGACACCGGCAGCGAGCAGTGGACGGTAGTCACCATGCAGCCCGTGCTGCGGTCGGCCGTTCTGGTCCAGTCCCTCGGCGTCGCCGCCGCGGTGGCGATCAACATCGTGGACGTCTACTTCGTCGTCCGAGTCCTGCACGCCGGCTCCATCGCACTCGGCTTCCTCGGCATGACCTGGGCGATCGGCATCTGGCTGGGCACCCGGCCCGACTCGCTGTGGTCCACCCCGGCCCGCTCGACCCGCAGCGTGCTGGCCGCGGGCGTCGTCATGGGACTGGCCCTGATGATTCCGATGGCGTGGCCGAACATCTATCTGCAGACCGTGCTGTGGCTTGTCGGCGGGTTCTGCCTCGGCGTCCAGGCAGTCGCCACGCGCCGGGTGGCGCGCGCCACCACCCCCGAGTCGCAGCGCGGCCGCGTGTTCGCCGCGATGGCCGGGATCTCCCCCTTCGCCAGCCTGGTGTGCATCCCGATCGTCACCAGCCTGTTGGTGGCCTTCGGGCCCCGCACCGCCATGCTGTCGTTGTCTGCAGCCGTCTTCGTCGTGGCGGCGATCGCACAGACCACCGTCCGCGTGCCGTCCACCCCGGTGCCCGAGGAGGTGGCCGCCGAGAATGCCGCCGTCTGACCTGGTGCTGCGCAGTTCCTCCGCCCCGACCCGGGCACGCAGAGCTCGAGGCCCGACGCCTCTCCCGGGCGTGGACTCTGCGTGAGCCGTCCACCGAGGCGCTTCCGGCACGGTTGCGTTGCTGGTGCTTCAGGCGCTGGCTGCTCTCATCGCCTTCTGGAATCAGGCGGGGGCGAGGGGTGGGCGACGAGTCGGTGCCCCGGGCGGTGCGGTCGCCCGGGGCGTTGGCGTGGACGGGGGTCAGGGGGTGAGGCGGGTGGGGCCGCGGAAGAGGAAGACGGCGTCGCGGATGGAGTCCAGGCCGAGGAGGACCATGAGGAGGCGGGCCAGGCCGAGGCCGAGGCCGCCGTGGGGTGGGCAGCCGTAGCGGAAGCAGCGCAGGTAGTCCCGCAGGGGCTCGGTGCCCAGGCCCCTCTCGGCGGCCTGGGCGGTCAGGACGTCGTAGCGGTGTTCGCGCTGCGCGCCGGTGGTGATCTCCAGGCCCTTCCACAGCAGGTCGAAGCTGAGCGTCAGTCCGGGCTGTTCGGCCGAGCGCATGTGGTAGAACGGCCGGACGCCGACCGGGTAGTGCGTGACGAACACGAACGGGTGCCCGGTCTGCTCCCGGATGTGGGCGGCCAGCCGGCGTTCGCCCTCCGGGTCCAGGTCCGCCTTGGCGCCCTCCTGGTCCCAGCCCTGCGCCCGCAGTACGGCCAGCGCCTCGGCCAGGGTGATCCGTGGGAACGGCAGGGCCGGGACGCTCACCTCCACGCCGAAGTGTTCGCGGACGGCCTCGCCGTGGGTCGCGGCGACCCGGGCCAGGGTGTGCGCGAGCAGCCGCTCCTCGAACGCCATGACGTCCTCGACGCCGTCGATCCAGGCCAGTTCGACGTCCACGCCGGTGAACTCGGTGGCGTGGCGCGAGGTGAACGAGGGTTCGGCACGGAACACCGGACCGATCTCGAAGACCCGGTCGATGCCGGCGGCGATCGCCATCTGCTTGTAGAACTGCGGGGACTGGGCCAGGTAGGCGCTGCGCTCGAAGTAGTCGAGCCGGAACACCTCCGCGCCCGACTCCGAGGCGCTGCCCATCAGTTTGGGCGTGTGCATCTCGGTGCAGCCCTCGGCGTACGCGAACTCCCGCATGGCCTGCTCGACCGTGGTCTGCACGGCGAACAGCAGCTGCGCGGCGGGGCGCCGGCGGACGTCCAGGAAGCGCCAGTCGAGCCGGTGTTCCGGGCCGCTGTGCTCGTCCAGCGGCAGGGGTGCGCCGGCCCGGTTGAGCACCTCGACCGTCTCCGGGACGATCTCCAGGCCGCCCAATTTCACGATCGGGTTGGCCACCACCCGGCCGGTGACGCGGATCGCCGACTCGGCGGTGAGGCCCTCGATCACGGACGCCAGCGGCTCGGCGTCGGCGCGCCGGTGGGTGACCTGGGCGGTGCCGGTGTGGTCGCGGACCAGCAGGAACTGCATGGTTCGTTGCAGCCGCAGGGTGTTCACCCAGCCGCAGACCGAGACGGTCTCTCCCAGGTGTTCGCGCAGGTCACTGACCAGGACACGGGGTGTGGTGCGGATCATCGCAGTCCTCCGGGGACGTCGGCTGATCCCTTGGAAGCGCGGGCGAGAAGGGCGACTCGCGGTGCCACCACGCTTTCGCCGCCACCGGGGTGACGGCCTCGTTCGGGCCCGATGACGGGGGCGGGCCGGCGGGGCATTTCCTCCCCGCGCTCAGGAGTGTCTTCCCCTCAGGGCGCGAGGCCGCCGTCACACCGTTCGGCGGCTCTCTCGGCTCGCGGGACCTGCGGGTACTCGTCTCCCTCATCGCGTTGCCCCGAGGCTAGAGCGCCCGAACGCGGCCGGGCAACGCATTATCGGGCGGGTCGGGGAGCCGGAGAGGGGTCGGAGGCCTTAGCCGGGCAGGCGGCAGACCGCTTCGACGTTGTGGCCGTCCGGGGCGCGGACGTAGGCGGCGTAGTAGTGCTCGTGGTACTCGGGGCGCAGCCCCGGCGGGTGCAGGACGGTCGCCCCCACGCGCAGGGCGGCGTCGTGGAAGGCGCGGACGGCTGAGCGGCTCGCCGCCGCGAAGGCCAGGTGCGTCTCCCGGGCCGCGCCCGGGGTCTGCGCGGCGCCGATCCAGAACGCCGGACGGTCGTCGCCGTACCCGATCACGTCGCCGGAGTCCCTGAGCCTGCGGGCTCCCAGGGGCGTCAGCACCGCGTCGTAGAAGGCAGCGCTCGCCGCGAGGTCGGTCACGTGGACGGACAGATGGTCGATCACGGCTCCACGCTAGCGCGCACCACTGACAGCACCACGGACGGGCGGCCCGCGCGCCGCCCCCGGTCCGGACGGGGACGGGAGGCGGCGCGCGGGCGCGGCGGGGCAGGTGGCAGGCGGCAGCAGGAAGGAGCAGCCGAAGCAGGGGCCAGGAGCAGCCGGAGCGGGCGGCGGGAAGGCCGGGTCAGCCAGCCGGGGCGGGGACGGGGGCCTGGTCCGGCGGCAGCGAGAGCCACTTGTCCGGGGTGCCGTTCCAGTGGTCGGCGTCGGCCAGCGGCAGGACGCGGGTGGTGGCCAGCGGCAGCAGCGGCGCCAGGCGGGCGTTCCACTCCAGGGCGGGCTGCAGCTCCGGGGGGAGTTCGTCCTCGGGGTAGATGGCGTCGGTGGGGCACGCCTCGACGCAGTTGCCGCAGTCGATGCACTCCTCCGGGTCGATGACCAGGAAGGTGTCGCCCTCGCGGAAGCAGGCGACCGGGCAGTAGGTGATGCACTCGGCGTACTTGCAGTGCACGCAGCCTTCGGTGACGACGTGGGTCATGCGGTGCTCCCGGTGGTGGTCGCGGTCAGTGCTGCGGCGTGGGCCTCGGCGAACCGGTGGCCGGCCTCCAGGCCCAGGGCGTAGGCCCGGTCCAGGCCCTCGTCGGTGGCGGTCGCGTAGTCCACGCCGAGCGGCTTGAGGTCCTCGGCGGGCTTGACGACCAGGACGCGGGCGCCGTTCAGGGTCGCGCCGTCGGCGATCTCCTCGGACGCGTAGATGTCGCGGAACAGCGGGAACGGGTCCGCGCCGATGGCGATCAGGGTGGCGACGCCGCGCGCCGCGACCTCGCGGGCGGGGCAGCCGCAGGTGTAGGAGGCGTCGACGTACGCCTCGCCGTCGATCTCGGCCGGGATCTTCCAGGCGTGCAGCATCCGGGTGGAGGCGTAGGAGACGGCGTCGAAGTTGGCTGCCGTCAGCGGTCGCACCTCCGGGCCGGGGCCGGGTCGGTTGCCGAAGACGGCGGTGGCCAGGTTCTGTTCGACCCAGCTGCGGTCGCCGGTGAAGACGTTGCGCAGCAGGTCGCGGCCGAGCTGCTTGGCGCCCGGGCCCTGGGTGGCCTCGGCGGCCTCGGCGTTGGTGACCTTGCTGGTGGCGAGCAGGAAGTCCGGGGCGTCGGTGCGGAACAGCCCGTCGCGCAGGCCGGGGCCGTACTCGGCGATGCTGTCCAGCACCACCTGGCTCATGCCCTTCTCGGTGGCGCCCGCCGCCGCCCGCTTCCAGTAGCGCACGCCGACCTTGCGGGCCCTGCCGGTGGCGGCCAGGCCGCCGGAGAGGACGGAGGAGGAGGCGGTGCCGTACACGTCCGCGCGCAGTCCGCGCTCCTCGAAGGCGGAGAGCACGCCGTGGCCGTAGACCCCCTTGAGCATTCCGGAGGCGATGGCGATGCCCACGCCCTGCCCGCCACCCGTCGTGGTGCCGGTGTCGGTCACACCCGTACTCCCTTCTCCAGCTCTGCGGTCATGTGTGTACGGGCGGGCTTGCCGCTCGCGGTGCGGACGATGTCGCTGTGCCGGGTCTCCAGGACGGAGAGCGGGGCCACGCCGAAGTCTGCAGTGATCCGTTCGGCGATCCGCGCGGTGTCGACGCCGGCGTTGCGGGCCGGCACCACCAGCGCGGTGAAGGACTCGCCGTGCGGCAGCACCACGCACTCCTCGACGCCGGGTTCGGCCGTCACCTGCTGCTCGATGTCGGTGACGAAGAGGTTGGCGCCGTTGATCGTCATCCGGTCGCCGCGCCGGCCGTTGAGGTAGAGCCGTCCGGCGTGCAGGACGCCCAGGTCACCGGTGTCGAACCACTCCCGGCGGTGGTCGGTGACGCCGTCGTGGCCGCTGAACATGGTTGCGCCGCGCAGCCGGACCGTCCCCAACTCCCCTTCCAGGCACGGCTTTCCGTCCGCGTCGACCAGGGCCAGGTCGAGTCCGGGGATGGGTTCGCCCAGGCAGGCGACGGCGGTGCGGCCCTCCTCGCGGAAGGAGGCGGCGTCGGACTGGTAGCGGTGGCCGGTGGCCATCAGCGACGCCTCGGCCAGCCCGTAGCAGAAGACCAGGGCGGTGGGGTCGAAGCCCCACGGCTCGGCCTCGGCCAGGAAGGTGCGGACGGAGGCGCGGCGGATCGGTTCCGCGCCGCAGAAGACGGTGCGCCAGCCGGCCAGCAGCTCGGGATCGGGCTGCTCGCCGGTCTCGGCGATCCGCGCGGCGAGGTAGCGCAGCATGAAGTCGGGGAAAGCACTGTGCACCCCCTCGTACGCGCGGACCAGCCGCAGCGCGGCCATCGGGCGGCGCAGGAACGTGCCCGGCTCCTCGATCACCAGGCTGATGCCCTGGACCAGGGTGCTCAACATGCCCACCAGGCCCATGTCGTGGTGCAGCGGCAGGGCGACCATGCCGGTGTGGCCGGGCTCCATCCCGGCGACGTCGGCGATGGCGCGGACGTTGGCGAGCACCGCGCGGTGGCTGAGCGGGATCGGCCGGGGGAAGCCGGTGGAGCCGCTGGTGTACTGGACGAAGGCGGTCTGCTCCGGGTCGGACGCCCAACTGCCTTCATGCGCAGAAGCGTTGGCGGAGAGCTTCAGGTCGAGGTCGCGCAGGCCGGTGCCGCTCATCCGGAAGGCGAACCGGATGCTCTGCTGCTCGGCGACGGTGGCGAAGTACTGGGCGGCGATCGCCCCGGGCACCTTGGGCTTGACCGACACCGGCACCGCGCCGGCGTGCATCAGCCCGAGCAGCGCCAGCACCCCGTCGTGGCTGCCGGTGGCCCGCAGCATCACCCGCTCGCCGGGGCGTACGCCCTGCTCGGCGAAGCCCGCCGCCGCGGCCGCGATCTCCTCCGCGAACTGCGGGAAGCCGCGCCGCTCGCGCCGCGCGGAGGTGCCGAAGGTGACGGCGGCGTCGTCCCGGTGCGCCTGCGCGGCGATCGCCTGCGGCAGCGTCGCCACCAGCGGCGCGGGTACGGATGCGGGTCTGCGGATGGCTATCGGCGCGGATACGGGGGTGCTCATGCGGCACCCGCCCGGACGCCGAAGAGCGACCGCCGGTTGGCCCGGTGGATCTGCTGGGTGTCGCGGTCGACCAGGCTCAGCTTCACCCGGCCCCGGGCGACCACCGTCCCGTCCACCTGCTCGACGTCCTGCGCGAGCGTGAAGCTGTACGGGGACTGCTCCACCACGTCGGTACGGACGTTGACCCGGCCGACCGGATCCCACAGCACCGGTTGCAGGTAGTCCAGGTGCAACTGCACGACCACAGCGACGAGGTGACTGTTCCTCACATCGACGCCGTTGGCCAGGCCCCACTCCCACCGCCCGGTTTCCAGCAGTTGCGGGTAGACGCTGTTGTTGAGGTGTCCGGCCCAGTCGAAGTCATTGGGACGCAGGGCCACCTCGCAGCGGTGTTCCACGAGTTCCAGCAGGTCGACCGCGCTCACGGCTCCGCTCCCTTGCGGCTCGGCTCGATGGGGTTCAACTGGGCTGCGGCACAAGGAGTCCTCGTCCGCGCAGGCGAGCAGCACGACGACGGCTCCGGCCAGGTCGCCGGTGTGGCTGATGGACAGCTCGACGGTCAGCCGCCGCCGCGCGCACCAGCGGCCGATCTCGCCGTCCGGCTCGATCCGGGGCTGGCCTGCGGGCCCGTGCACCACGCGGATGTCCGGGAAGGTGTAGGCGGGTGCCCCGCCGAGGGCGCTGACGGCCTTGACGAACGCCTCCTTGGCGGCGAACAGGCCGCCCAGGGAGGCGTACGGATCGGGCCGGGACCGGCAGTGAGCGCGCTCACTGCCGGTGAAGACCAGTCCGCTATCCAGCAAGTGCGGCTTCGCGCGCAGCTCCGGCACGGACTGCAGATCGAATCCGGTCGACATCGTTCGTCCGGAGGCTGGCGAAGTAGGCGCGCTTGAGGTCATCGTAGGATTCCGTCTGGATGCCGGTGGTCTCCCGGACCAGCGCGAAGACGCTGGTGAGCTTCTTGGAGTGGACCGAACCCTCGTGCAGCGCGTCGTCGCCGAGGGCGAACTCGTCCTCGCCGGCGCGGGTCTGCTCCCACCAGTTGACGTAGCCCTGGCGCTCGGTCTGCGCCTCGCGGGCCGAGCCGAAGGTCTCGCCGCCGTCGGGGCGGATCCAGGTGTACGCCATCGACAGGACGTCCTTGATCGGGTAGACGCCGGAGTCGACCAGGGCCTTGGCGAAGGAGGCGAAGTACTGCCGGTGCTGCACCTCGTCCTTCATGATGGTGTGGAAGACGTCCCGGACCAGCGGGTCCTGGCTCTGCCGGGAGACCCAGCCGTAGGAGACGCAGGCTTCGATCTCCACGCACGCCTGGAGGATGCACACCCGGGCGTAGTTGTCGGTCGGGAACGGGCCGCGGTGCTCGACGACGTCGTCCACGTCGATGGCGTCCATGCCGGCCATGTCCAGCAGCCGGCCGAAGGCGACCTCGTGGTGGGCCTCCTCCTCCAGCCAGTAGCGGGCGGACCAGGCGGCGGCGCAGTGCAGCACATCGGCGCCCAGCGGGTTGGTCTCCCGCAGCTCGTTGGCGAGTTTGACGCCGTCCACGGCCAGCCGGATGCCGGCGGGCTGGGTGGTGAGTTCGGCGCGGGAGGAGTGCCACAGGGCGGCGCGGTCGACGTCGCCCGCCTTGTCGGACAGCTTGCGGCCCTCGAACAGCGTGTCCGTGGACCAGCGGCGCTGCTCGTGGTAGCTCTGCTGGACCCGCAGGACGTCGGTGATGGTCGCGCCGTCCCGGAGTTCCTTGACGACGTCGGTCATGATCAGCGTGGGCATGGACGTGACTCCTTCGCTCGGGCGGCGGTCGCCGGTGCGGCGAACGCCCTTGCGGCGATCGCGTGGTGGCGAACGCTCAGCTGGCGGTGGCGAGTTGCTTCTGCAGCGCGTTGACCACGTCGTCCGCGGTGTGGTCCAGAGTCATGGTCGGCAGTTCCACGTCGTCGTCCACGCCGACGTCGGCGAGGGCTCCGGCGAACGCGTCCAGCAGGTCGATGGAGTTGATCGCGGTGGGGGAGGCGACCAGGACGGCGGAGAGGGTGCGGCCGTCGAACACCTCCTCCTCGGTGAGCTGGAGCCGGCGTGCGATGTTCGTCCTGATCTCAGCGAGCATGGCCGTCTTCCTGTGGTGGCGGTGAGGACTGGGAGCGGGCCTGCCAGTCGGGCGAGCGTCCGAGGGCGCGCAGGAAGAGCTCGAACGTCGTTGCCCCGGGCGCTGCTTGCAGACTCGGCTGGAACTGTGCGTCGGGTGTGCGGCGGCGCTCGTCGTCGGGCACGCTCATGGCGATGGCCAGCGCGGCCTCGGCGGCCTCCGTCGAGGGTTCGACGGCCTTGCCGAGGGCGGCGGCGACGTCCCAGGAGTGCGCGACGTAGTCGAGGAAGTGGAAGCCGACGGCGACCCGGCCCGGGAAGGTGATCGCGGTGGTGATCTCCGGCAGGGTGAAGTGCCGTACCAGCACGCCGGGTTCGGCGAAGGCCGCGATGACGGCCTCGGCCGAGGCGCGGTAGCCGGCCAGCGGGTCGTCGCCGAGCGGGACGCTCTGCCAGGCGGCCAGCTCGTCGGCCTCGCCCCGGGCGGCGGCGGCGAAGCCGTGGTGCTGCGCGGTCATGTGCTCCACCAGCTGACGGAGCGTCCACTGGCTGCAGGGGGTGGGGAGTTCCCAGTCCACCGGGCCTGCGGCCTCGAGGATGCGGACGGACTCCAGTACGGCGGTGCGGTCGAGCTGCAGGATGTCCATGGACTATGCGGCCCCGGTCGTCGGACGCCGAACGGCGGACGGGCGGACGGCGGGCTCCTGCGGCAGGAGTTGCTCGTCGATCAGCCGGTCCAGCTCGTCCTTGAATTCCTGATTCGGCCCCTCGGTCTGCGACGGCAGGTCGGCGGGCGGGGTGGTGAGAGCCATGGTCTTCCTCCAGGGGAGAGCTGACGGGCAGGATATTAGCACGACCGTACGTGCAGTTTTCTTCTCCTTGGCGGTCGGGGGCGGGCGGACCCGGGTCGCGTGCCGCGCGGCTGGTCAGCCGGGCCAGGGCGCCTCGCCGGACAGCGCCCGTAGGGCCGACTCCCAGGCGGCTGAGGGCTCCCAGGCGTCCAGCTCCTGGCTGTAGGAGCGGACCGCCCCGCGTCCGCGGAACGCCCGGACGATCCGCAGGTGGTCCGGGCGGGAGACGAAACCGTCCAGGCCGGGCTGCCCGGTCCAGGCGGAGACCGCGCCCGAGCGCATCCGGAGCGGGTGCGGGTCGATCCAGAGCCGGATGCCGATCGCGCCCTCCGTCCGGGGCCAGGACTGCTGGAGCCGCAGCCCGGCGGCGACCACGCCGACCGTGTCCCAGGGTCGGTGCGGGGTGAACTCGGTGACGCTGACCAGCACCGGGCCGGTGGCGCAGCGGTCCGCCTCCGGGCCGGAGCGCCAGCTCGTGCTCAGGATCCTGCCCGGCGCGAGGCCGGCGCTGATGCTCGCGCTGAACCGTGAGAAGGGGTTCGGGATGGTGCCGGGCAAGGGGTCTCGCCTCCACAGTCGGCGGGCCGGTCGGCGGCCCGGTTTCCAGTATAAAACTGAGCGAACGGTCGTGCTACTATTTCGCCGCCGATTACCGGCCGACCCAGGAGGTCATGGCATGGACGCCACTGCGGCAGTCGTCAGAACGGCCCTGAACAGTACGTCCGTCGTCTCGGGGCGGCTGGCCGGAAAGGGCGCCTTCAACCTGTTCCGCAACCCCTTCGGTCGGAGCCGGATCCGCCCGACCGAGCAGCCGGTGATGGACCGGGCCGAGGTGCGGCGGATGGAGGTCAACGGCAAGACCGTGCTCAGCTACCACTGGGGCGACGGCCGCCGCCCGGTGCTGCTGGTGCACGGCTGGGAGTCGCGCGGCTCGCGGCTGGCCGGCTTCGCCGCCGCGCTGCTGGAGCTCGGCTACAGCCCGGTCGCCTTCGACGCGCCCGGCCACGGCGACTCCACCGGCAAGACCACCACCATCCTCGAGTACCGCGACATCATCGTCCGGCTCCACGCCGAGTACGGCGACTTCGACGCGATCGTGGCGCACTCGCTGGGCGTCACCGCCACCTTCTTCGCACTCCGCCAGGGCGTGCGCGCCGGCCGGATCGCCACCGTCGGCGGGGTGGTGGACTTCCGCTACGTGGTCGAGGCGTTCTGCGCCAAGCTGGGACTGCGCGAGCAGTTGCAGGCCGAACTGCGCAACCGGATCGAGCACGAGCTGTTCCCGGAGGAGCCGGACATCTGGAACCGCTTCTCCGTGGTCCACGAGCCGGAGCAGGTACAGGTGCCGATCCTGGTGGTGCACGACGACAACGACGAGATGGTGGCGCCCGCGCAGGCGCTGCGGATCACCGACGCCTACGCCGGCCGGGCGCGGCTGGTCAGCACCGCCCGCCTGGGCCACCGGCGGATCCTGGCCGATCCGGCGGTCGTCGCCACGGTCGTGGACTTCCTGACCGAGGCCGGGGTCGAAGCCGAGGCCGATGGTGTGGCCGGGATAGCTGCCCCGGCGCGGAGCGAGGCGGGTGCCCGGTGAGCGGACTGCTGGAGGGCAAGCGCGTCCTGGTGACCGGCGTGCTGATGGAGTCCTCGATCGCGTTCCACACCGCGCGCCTCGCGCAGGAGCAGGGCGCCGAGGTCCTGCTGACCGGCTACGGCCGGCTCAGCCTGGTCGAGCGGATCGCCCGGCGGCTGCCGCAGCCCGCGCCGGTGATCGAGCTGGACGTGCAGAACCAGCAGCACCTGGACTCGCTCGCGGACCGGGTGCGCGAGCACCTGGGCCCGGACTCCACCCTGGACGGCATCGTCCACTCCATCGCCTTCGCCCCGCAGGACGCCCTCGGCGGCGGCTTCCTGGACACCGGCTGGGGCTCGGTCGCCACCGCCGTCGAGGTCTCCGCGTACTCGCTCAAGGCGCTGGCGGTGGCCTGCCTGCCGCTGGTGGACGAGAAGCGCGGGGCGGCCATCGTCGGGCTGGACTTCGACGCGCAGCTGGCCTGGCCCGCCTACGACTGGATGGGCGTGGCCAAGGCCGCGCTGGAGTCCACCTCCCGCTACCTCGCCCGCGATCTGGGCGGCCGCAACATCCGCTGCAACCTGGTGGCGGCCGGGCCGGTGCGGACCACGGCGGCCAAGTCCATCCCCGGGTTCGACCTGTTCCGCGAGGTGTGGACCACCCGCGCGCCCATCGGCTGGGATCTGGGCGATCCGGAGCCGTCCGCGCGCGGCGTGGTCGCGCTGCTCTCGGACTGGTTCCCCAAGACCACCGGCGAGATCGTCCACGTGGACGGCGGGGTGCACGCCGTCGGCGCTTGATCCGGTACGACAACGACGTTGCGGGGCCCGGCGGTTGTGCCGCCGGGCCCCGCAGCCGTACCCGAGGTCAGCCGCCCGCCACGGCGGCCTCCTCCTCGATGAACCGGGCCAGCCTGCCGATGCCCTCGACGATCTGGTCATGCGTCAGGGCACTGCAGGAGAGTCGGAGTTGGTTGCGACCGCCACCGTCGAAGCAGAAGTCGGACATGGCCGTCCAGAGCACCCCGTGATCCCGCGCCGAACGCTCCAGCGCCTTGCCGTCGGCGGCGAACGGCACCGTCACGACCAGGAAGAAGCCGCCGTCCGGACGGTTCCAGTGCAGCCCCAGCTCGGCCCGGCGGGCCGGTGGGAAGTGCCGCTCCAACTCGTCCAGCAGGGTGTCCATGTTGGCCCGGTAGTAGGCGGTCGCCTCGGCGTTGGCCTCGCGCAGCCGGCAGCCGCTCTCCACCAGCATGCCGCCGATGACGGCCTGGCTGATGGCCGAGGTGTTGACCGTCGTCATGCTCTTGATCTTGGAGAGTTCGTCGGCCAGCAGCGTCCGCTCGCCCTGCGGACCCACCACCTCCTGGTCGGCCACCACATAGCCGACCCGGGCCCCCGGCAGCGCGGTCTTGGCGAACGAGCCGAAGTACAGCACCCGGCGGTTGCGGTCCATCGACTTCAGCGTCGGCCGGGGCGAACCGGTGCGGACGAAGAAGCCGTACGGGTTGTCCTCCAGGACCAACAGGTCCTCCTGCTCGGCGAGTTGCAGCAGCCGCTCGCGGGCCTGCACGGTCATGCTGGCGCCCGAGGGGTTGGCGAAGTCCGGCACCAGGTACAGCGCGCGCGGTCGCCCGCCCTCCGCGCGGACCGCGCGCACCGCCGCCAGCACCGCCTCGGTGTCCGGGCCGGACGCGCCCTCGGGCACCGGCCGCACGGCGATGTCCAGCAGCCGGGCCGCCCCGGTCACCCCGACGTAGCAGGGCGAGCTGACCAGCAGGGTGTCCTCCGGCCGGGCGAACAGCGCCCGCAGCACCACCAGCATGGCCTCCTGGCAGCCGGTGGTCACCACGACCGACTCCGGCGGCACCACGATGCCCTCGTCGTTCTCCAGGGTGCGGGCGATCAGGTCGTGGATCACGCCGTTGGTGCGGCCGTACTGGTAGAGCAGTGTGCGGATCCGGTCGCGGTCCCAACCCGGCTGCTGCTCCAAGTGGTTGATGTACGACTGGAGGTGCTGGGCCAGCTGCTCCGGCTCGAACGCGCCCTCGGTGGGGCGTCCGGCGCCGAACGAGAGCGCCTCGGGGAAGCGCCCCACGGCCTCGTTGAGGAAGTTCATCGCGTCGAGCAGCGGGTCGGTGAGCGAACCGTGCAGCTCGGCTATGTCGAGCGCGGCTGCGGGGGAGGTCGCGGGCACGGCGGTCAGCCTCTCGGATCGGTGCGGTCGGCGGCGGGCGCTGCGGCGTTGCGTGCTGCTGCTGCTGCTGCGGCGGGCGCCGGGGCGTCGGCGGCGAAGGCGTTGCGTAGGTAGGACGCCGCCTGGGACAGGGCGCTGCGCCCGGCGTCCAGCGTGCCGGACATGGCGAAGAAGCCGTGCGGGACGCCCTGGTAGCGGGTCTGCTCCACCAACACCCCGCTCTCGCGCAGCCGTTGGGCGTACGCCTCGCCCTCGTCCCGGAGCGGGTCGTACTCGGCAGTGATGACCAGCGCGGGCGGCAGCCCGGAGTGGTCGGCGGCGCGCAGCGGGGAGGCCAGCGGGTCGGCGCCGTCGGCCGGGTCGGTCAGGTAGTTGTCCCAGTACCACTGCACCGACTTGTCGTTGAACAGCAGCGGATCGGTGTTCTCGCGCCGGGAGGCGGTGTCGGCGAGGTGGTCGGTGTTGGGGTAGACCAGCAGCTGTGCGGCCAGCGCGGGGCCGCCCGCGTCCCGGGCCATCAGCGTGACGGCGGCGCTGAGGTTGCCGCCCGCGCTGTCGCCGCCGACGGCGATCCTGGCCGGGTCGGCGCCCAACTCGTCCGCGTGGTCGGCGATCCAGCGCACTGCGGCGAAGCAGTCGTGCACGGCGGCGGGGAACTTGGCCTCGGGCGCGAGCCGGTAGCCGACGGCCACGGTCAGGCAGCCGGCCGCGTTGGTGAGGCTGCGGCAGATGGCGTCGCTGGTGTCCAGGCTGCCGAGGGTCCAGCCGCCGCCGAAGAAGTAGACCAGCACCGGCAGCCGGCCGCTGCCCGGATCGGGTTCCGGGGCCGCGCTGTTGGGCCGGTAGACGCGGATCGGCAGCGGGCCCTGCGGCCCGGGGATGGTGCGGTCGGCGACGGCGCCGACCGGTTCGGGCGTCCCGGCGTCGGCCTGGATGGCGGCGAGGTCCGCCGCGCGTGCCTCGTCGAGCGTCATGGTGTACAGCGGGCGGACGTCGTGCGCCGCCCGCGCCGTGTACAGGGCGTGGAACTGCGGGTCGAATGCCATGGGTCTCTCCGGCCAGGGCCGGGGCCCTGGCGGACCTCGGCCGACGTCAGGGACTGTCGGGCAGCTGCGACGGATCGGTCGCGGTGGCGCGCAGCCGGTTCAGGATGGCCCTTGCTGCCTTGGCGTAACTGGTGTGGTCGTCGTGGAGGACGGACTCGGCGTTGGCTGCTTCGAGGAACGCCGCGATCTCGAAGGCGAGTTGGGGGACGTCGGTGTCCTGGTGCAGCTCGCCTGCGGCGCGTGCGTCCTCAATGGTCTGCTCCACGAAGGAGATCCAGTTGTTGCGGGCCTGGACCACCGTATCGTGCACCATGCCCTTGCGGGCGTCGTACTCCGCAGTGACCGAGTAGAAGAAGCAGCCGCCGGGGAAGACCCGCTGCTCGGAGTAGGTGAGCCAGCTCTCGCACATCCGCCAGATCCGGCCGAGGCCGGGCGGGACGTCCCGTGCGGGCTGAACGACGTGCTCGATGTAGATCTTTATGGCGGCGCGGACAGTGGCGAGCTGGAGTTCCTCCTTGGAGCCGAAGAGGGCGAAGACCCCGCTCTTGCTCAGCTCCAGTTCGGTGGCGAGCCGACCCAGCGACAGGCCCTCCAGACCTTCCACGGAGGCGATCTCCACGGTCCTTCCCAGGATCAGCCGCCTGGTCTGGTTGCCGCGTTCGATCCGGTTGTCCTTGCGTACGCCTGTCATGCGCCGCCTCTTCTCTTCTCAAGGGGATGTGGCCCTCACGTGCTGTGGCCGTCCCACTGGCACAAGGATACTTAAGTGGACGACCGTGCGGACACTATGCAAGACTGTAGTACCAGCACGGGCGTGCGGTTACTTTTTGTTGCGCGGGGGCGTCGAGCATCCTTACGGGGGATCATCGAATGGCACAGCTGTCGCTCGCTGACTACGAGGCTGCGGCACGGGCGCGACTACCCCTTCCGGTCTGGGACTTCTTCGCGGGCGGAAGCGGGACGGAGTCCATGCTGACGGCCAATCGGTCGGCGCTGGACCGGCTGCGGCTGCGTCCGCGCTGCCTGGTCGACGTCACTGGCTGTGACACCGGGACGACTCTGCTCGGTTCCGCGCTGGGCGCGCCGATCGGCGTGGCGCCGATGGCGTACCACCGGCTGGCCCACCCCGAGGGGGAGGTGGCCACGGCGCAGGCGGCCGGCTCGGTCGGCGCCCTGTTCACCGTGAGCATCTTCGCCAGCCGCACGCTGGAGGAGATCGCCGCCGCGGCGACCGGCCCGCTGTGGCTCCAGCTCTACTGGCTCAGGCGCCGAGACGCCCTGGCCGAGCTGGTGAAACGGGCCGAGGCGGCGGGCTTCGAGGCGCTGGTGCTGACCGTGGACGCGCCCAGGGTGGCCTACCGGCCCCGGGACGCCCGCAACGGCTTCGCCGTCCCCGAGGGGATCAGCGCGGTCAACGTCGATCCCGAGGTGATGTCCTCCGCGCACCAGGAGCTGGCCGGGGGATCGGCGCTCGCCCGCCACTCGCGCGAGCAGTTCGACGCCTCGATCACCTGGGCGGATCTGGCCTGGCTCCGGGAGCTCACCGCGCTGCCGCTGGTGCTCAAGGGCGTGCTCACCGCCGAGGACGCCGAGCTGGCCGTGCGGCACGGCGTCCAGGCAATTGTCGTCTCCAATCACGGCGGCCGCCAGCTCGATTTCGCGGCCGCTGCCGCCGACGTGCTCCCGGAAATCGCGGACGCCGTCGCCGGCCGATGTCGGATCATTCTCGACGGATCAATCCGGCACGGTGCCGATATTGCCCGGGCACTCTGCCTCGGCGCTGACGCGGTATTCGTCGGGCGCCCGGTCCTGTGGGGACTCGCCCATTCCGGAAGTGAGGGCGCGGCAGGCGTCCTGCGGGGGCTGATCGACGAGTTCGACGAGGTGATGGCGCTGATGGGAAGGCCCGCCGTCGCAGACTTCGACCGTTCGGGCGTGATCAGGGACTGACGGGACGCGGCTGGACCGCACACAATTCCGTCAGGAAAGAGCAGTTTTCCGTTCACTGTCCGCGCGGGCGCTGGACGGCGCCCCGGCCTGCCCCGATCAATTCATCGGCCATAATGTGCTGCCATCTGCCCGCCGGTAGGAATTCAGTCAGTCTTTACTTGTCAACGCGCTGGCAATGATGAAGGCTGGGGGCAGCACGGGGCAACACCGCAAGGAATCATCCGAATTCTGAGATGGGTGGGGATCGCTGTGGGGGGAACAGTGCCGAGCAGGCCCGCGAGCACCGGGTGCGACTGGGTCGACGAGGTCCTGCTCCGCGGAGCCGATCGGGACGCCGTACTGCACCTGGGGGAGCCGGTGAGCCGGGGGCAGCTGCGGCTGCTGGTCGCCGAGGAGCAGGCGCGCTACCAGGAGGCCGGCCTGCAGCCCGGAGGCGGGATCGCATTACGCCTCCCGCCGTCGCTGGCGTGCATCGTCGCCATGCTGGCCGGGTGGCGGGCCGGGGCGCAGGTCGCCCTGCTCGACTACCGGCTGACCCCGCACGAGGTGGGCCGGGCCGTCGCCCGGCTCAGCCCCCGCCTGGTGGTCGAGCCGGACGGCGAGATCACCGGCAAGTTCCGCGGCTACGTCGACATCGGCACCCGGATCACCCCGCTGCACGGCGGCCGCGCGGTCGCCGCCACCGACCACGCCCTGCTGCAGCTCAGCTCCGGATCGACCGGCCCTTCCAAGGTGATCGGCCGCCGGGTCGGCAGCCTGCTGGAGGAGATCGACCGCTACGGGCGGCTGGAGGGCTTCCCCCGGCGCGGCGAACGCACCGTCGTGCTGGCCTCCATCGTCCACGTCCTCGGCCTGGTCGGCGGCCTGCTGTACGGGCTGGCCGGGGGCTCGCAGGTGGTGCTGCCGACCACGCAGACCCTGGAGGGCGTGGTCAAGGCGGTCGCCGCCGGACCGGAGCCCACCACCCTGCTCGGGGTGCCGTCGCAGACGGCGCTGCTCGCCACCGCCCGCAACCCTCCCCGGCTGCCGCAGCTGCGCCGCATGGTGACCGGCGGCGAGGTGCTCAAGGACCACGTCCGCGAGCGCTTCACCAAGGGCTACGGCGCGGAGCTGGGCGCCATGTACGGGATGACCGAGGCCGGTGTCATCGCCACCGACCTGACCGGCGCCACCAGCCCCGGCCTCACCCCGGCCGAGGGCATGCGGGTCCGGATCGAGGACGGGCAGATCCTGCTCGGCCTGACGGACTCCCCGTACGTCGGGCTGGAGGATCCCGCCCGCTACCTGGACGGCTGGCTGCGCACCAAGGACGCCGGCAGCCTGGACCCGGCCACCGGACTGCTCACCGTACACGGACGGCTGGACTCCCAGGTGTCCATCGGCGGCCTCAAGGTGGACCTCTCCGAGGTGGAGGCGTCGATCTGCGCCCTGCCCGGGGTCACCGAAGCGGTGGTGGTGCACGAGTCCGGCATCGAGGCGTACGTCACCGTCTCCGGGCCGCTCAGCCCGGACAGCCTGGCCGACACCCTGGCCGGCCGGCTCGCCCCCTACAAGCGGCCACGCAACCTCTACGTCCTGGCCGAGCTTCCTCGCACCGCGACCGGCAAGCCGATACGCAACGCGCAGATCCTGCGCGCCGCCGCCCGATCGCTGGCCGCCCGATGAAGCGGAGCACTCACCCCGCTGGGTCATCCAACGGTCGTTTATCCAAACGTAGTTCACTGACCGTCATGTCACTGGTCGTCAGATCGGCCGCATGGACCGGCGGCAGGGCTGCCCGATGCAGCGCCACCCGGCCGACCGGGCCGGGCCCCTCCGCCGCGACACCCAGCACCAGCCGTCCCCCGTCCACCAGCGCGGCGCCGGAGGCGATCCGCTCGTTACCGGGCAGCGGCCGCAGCACCGGCGTCCCGTCCACGGCCGGAGGCCAGACCTCCGGCAGGGCGACCTGCCTGCTCATGCCGCCCGCCCGCAGGCCCCGCCCCAACGCCTTTCCGGCCGCCTCCTTCTGCGTCCACAACCACAGGAAGCCCAGGGCCTGTTGTTCCGGCCCGGACAGCTCTGCGACCCACTGTGCCTCGGCCGGGGCGAGCCACGCCCTGGCCAGGGCCGCGCCGGAGAGTCGGCGCACCGGCTCGGCATCGACGCCGACCGCCGCGCCACCGCACAGCGCCACCGCCAGCGCCCGCCGGGCGTGGCTGACGCTGACCTGAAGCCCCGAGGCGGCCCCGCAGAGCAGCGGGCGCCCGCCGGGCTCATGGTCCACCCAGATCTCGGACGCCGGGACACCGAGTTCCGCCGCCGCGCCGTGCAGCAGCAGTCGGCGCGCCCTGCTGCGCTCGTCCCCGTCCGTGGTGTTCCACAACACCGTCACCAGGCCCGAACCCTCATGTCCCGGGCGCCTTTCCATGCTCATGAAACGGAGTGAACCAGATGTCCGCCGAGGTCCACCAGTTCGTCATCGAGGCCCTGAAGAACATGAACTACGACGTCGCCGACGTGACCGGCGAAACCCCGCTCGGCCCGGCCGGCCTGGACATGGAGTCGCTCTCGCTGGCCGAGATCGCCATCCAGGTCGAGGACACCTACGGAGTGAAGTTCGACGAGGACGAGATGGAGAGCGTCGCACTGCTCACCGTCGACGGCCTGGTCAAGGAGATCGTCGAGCGGGCCGCCCCCGCCGCGCTCTCCTCCTGACGCCGGGCAGCGCAGCCGACCGACCGCACACGACTTCCACGACCGCACACGACTTCCACGACCGCCGACGACCGAACGGCACCGGGCGGGCACTCCGGCACCTGACCGGCCGGGGCGCCCGCCGCCCGCCGGCCCGCTCCACGGTCCACACGACAGAAGAAAGGTGACGTCAGCGGTATGAACACCAGAAACGACCGCGCGGAACTCGCAGCAGACCAGACGCTCGGCGTCGGGAACATCCTCACCGCACTGATCGAGCGGGGCCACGGCCTCGACCTGCCCACGCTCACCTTCGACACCGACGTGGACGGGCACCCGGCCTGGCAGGCGTTCACCCTCGCCGGGCTCGGCGAGCGGGTGGCCGCGCGGGCGGCGGCGCTGCACGCCCTGGGCGTCAAGCCGCGCGACCCGGTCGCGGTGTTCACCACCGACGCCGCCGACCAGGTGCTCAACTACCTTGCGCTGGCCCGTCTCGGCGCGATCCCGGCGCTCGTCAACGGCCGGCTCGCCGGGGATCCGGCCTCCCGCTACATCCAGCGGCTACGGGCCGTGGGCGTGCTCACCGACGCCGCGCACCGGGCGGTGCTCGACGGTTTCGACCCCGGCGCCCCGCTGCTGGCGGACGTCAAGCAGCTGGGCGGGGGCGACCCGGCGGCGGCTCCCCGCCCGTACCGGCACTACGCCAACGAGCCGGTGGTGATCACCCACTCCTCGGGCACCACCGGCCTGCCCAAGGCCGTCGCCCACGCGCACCACAACCTGTTCGCCTCCGTCCGGCACCGGCTGAGCCTGCCCAAGCCGCAGGGACTGGACCGGATGCTCGGCGCGCTGCCCTCCGCGCACGTGGCGACCGTGATCGCGGTCAACCAGGCGCTGGCCAACCGGGTGCAGCTGGCCGTGGTCTCCGACCCCGGCGGCCCGGCGGTGCTGGACGCCATCGAGCGCTGGCAGCCGGAGTGCGTGCTGGGCTTCTCCGCCACCTGGTCCGAGCTGGCCGGGCACGACCTCTCGGCCCGCGCGCTGGACTCGGTGCGCTCCTGGTGGAACACCGGCGACTGCGCCCACGAGACGCACATCCGCAAGCTGATCGCGGTCGGCACCCGCGAGGTGCTCGCCCCCGGCGGCCGTCAGCGCCGCCCCGGCTCGCACTTCGTGGACGGCCTCGGCTCCACCGAGATGGGCCACTCGCAGTTCTTCATCACCCACACCCCGGAGACCGCGCACTACGGCCGCTGCATCGGCAAACCGCACGCCTTCTCCGACGTGGCCGTCCTGGACGACGACGGCGAGAAGCTCGGCGCCGGGCAGATCGGCCAGTTGGGCATCAACGCCCCGACGCTGTCCCTGGGTTACTGGAACGACTCGGTCACCACCTACCGCACCCGCCGGGACGGCTACTTCCTCACCGGAGACCTGGTCTACCGCGACGAGGCCGGCTTCTACTTCCACGTGGACCGGGCCGTGGACTCGGTGGACCTGGGCGGCGGCCGCACCCTGTACACCGCGTTCTCCGAGGAGCAGGTGCTGGCCGGCTGCCCGGACGTGCTGGAGTGCACCGTCGTCGCCGTCAGCGACGAGGGCAGGGTCACCAGCTCGGTGCTGCTGACCCTGGACCCGGCCGCCGACCAGCTGGCCGACCGCACCGCCGAGGTGCTGGCGGTGCTGGACGAGCACGTCGCCGCCACCGTCACCCAGGTCGTCGTGGTGGACCCGGCGCTGATCCCGCTCGGCCCGACCGGCAAGGTCCGCAAGGTCCTGCTGCGCGAGAGCTTCCTCAAGGACGGGGCCGCGGTCTTCGCCGGCACCGCCGAGGCGGCCGCCGTATGAGCCCGGCCGGCAGCGGGCCCGCGGCCGTCGTCACCGGCCTGGGCGCCTTCACCCCGCTCGGCCGGGGCGCGGCCGACCTCTTCGACGCCCTGTGCCACGGCAAGTCCGGGCTGCGCCGCCCGCCCGAGGACCACCCGCTGTTCGGCGTGGTCGACTCGGTCGGCATGGCGCCCGGCATCACCCCGGCCGAGGTGCTGCCGCCCAGCGAGGGCCGGCTGGTGGACCGCTTCGCACTGATGGCGCTGGCCGCCGCGGACGACGCGATCGCCGACGCCGGGATCGTGGTCGGCGCCGACGTCGACCCGACCCGGGTGGCGGTGGTGGTCTCCAGCGGCGCCGGCGGCCTGACCACGTACGAGGCACAGGCGCTGGAGCGGGCCGAGCGCGGCCCGACCGCGGTCAGCCCGTACCTGCTGCCCGGCATGCTGCCGAACATGGCGGCTGCCCGGATCGCCATCAAGTACGGTATCCGGGGCTGGAGTTCGGCGATCGCCACGGCCTGCTCGGCGGGCGCGCACGCGGTCGCCGAGGCGGCCCGGCTGATCCGCTACGGCGAGGCCGACGTGGTGGTCTGCGGCGGCGCGGAGTCGCCGCTGAACGCCACCACCGCGCTGGCGTTCTCCCACGCCCGGGCGCTGGCCCACGGCTTCGACGACCCGGAGGCGGCCAGCCGGCCGTTCGACCGGCGGCGCAAGGGCTTCGTGCTGTCCGAGGGCGCGGGCGTGCTGGTGGTCGAGCGGGCCGACTTCGCCGACGCCCGCGGCGCGTCCGGCTACGCCGACCTGCTCGGCTGGGGCGTCAGCACCGACGCCTACCGGCCCACCGCACCCCGGCCGGACGGCGAGGGGGCAGCCCAGGCCATGCGCTCCGCGCTGGCCTCCGGCGGGCTCGGCGCGGACGACGTCGACTACGTCAACGCGCACGGCACCGCCACCAAGCTCGGCGACATCGCCGAGGCCAAGGCCATCCGCTCGGTCTTCGCCGAGCGCTCCCCGGCGGTCAGCGGCACCAAGTCCATGACCGGGCACCTGCTCGGCGGCTCCGGGGCGGTCGAGGCCGCGATCTGCGCGCTGGCCGTCGCCCAGGGCGCGCTGCCGCCCACCCACAACCTGGACGACCCGGACCCGGCCTGCGAGCTGGACCACGTCGTCGGCGGGGCCCGCCGACAGGACGTCCGGGCCGTGCTGTCCAACTCCTTCGCCTTCGGCGGCCACAACGTGAGCCTGCTGCTCGGTGCACCCTCCACCCGCCGGACCCGCGCTCACGGCAGCGGGGAACGAAAGGAACACGCATGAGGATCGAAGGAGTTGACCACGTCGAGTTCTACGTCGGCGACGCCGAGCAGTTCGCGTTCTACCTGTGCACCGCCTTCGGCTTCCGGCTCTGCGGCCAGGCCGGCCCGGAGACCGGGCTGACCGACCAGCGCTCGCTGCTGCTGCGCCAGGGCGGCATCCAGCTGCTGCTGACCTCCGCGCTGACCCCGCAGCACCCGGCCGCGCAGTACGTCTCCCGGCACGGCGACGGGGTCGCCTCCATCGCCTTCGAGGTGGACGACGCCGCCGAGGCGTTCGCGCGGACCGTCTCCCTGGGCGCGGTCCCGGTCGAGCGCCCGGCGGTGTACGAGGCCGGCCAGGACCGGGTGGTCACCGCCACCGTCCTCGGCTTCGGCGACGTCAGCCACCGCTTCGTGGAGCGCTCCGGCGACCGCGAGGTGTTCCTGCCGGGCGCGATGGACATGTTCGCGCCCGACCCGGAGCAGGTCGAGAACCTGCTGACGCTGGTGGACCACGCGGCCATCTGCGTCCCGGCCGGGGAGCTGGGCCGGACCGTCGAGTTCTACCAGCGGGTGTTCGGCTTCTCGCAGATCTTCGAGGAGTTCATCGAGGTCGGCGAGCAGGCCATGGACTCCAAGGTGGTGCAGAGCCCCTCGGGCAAGGTCACCTTCACCGTGATCGAGCCGGTGACCGACCGCAACCCCGGCCAGATCGACGCCTTCCTGTCCCGCCACGGCGGCGCCGGCGTCCAGCACCTGGCGCTGCTCGGGGACGACATCGTCGGCGCGGTCCGCACCCTGGAGGAGCGCGGCGTGCGCTTCCTGGAGACGCCCGAGGCGTACTACTCGGAGCTGGAGCAGCGGCTCGGCCGCCCGGAGCTGGCCATCGACGACCTGCGCTCCACCAACGTCCTGGTGGACCAGGACCACTGGGGCCAGGTGTTCCAGATCTTCACCCAGTCCATGCACGTCCGGCGGACCTTCTTCTGGGAGGTCATCGACCGGCACGGGGCCCGCACCTTCGGCAGCGGCAACATCAAGGCCCTGTACGCGGCCGTCGCCCGTGAGCGCACCACTGCCTGACTGACCGTCAACTCAACTGCACCGAAGGAAGTCTCGTGACCGTCCAGGATTCCGCACTGTTCACGCTGACCGAGGAGGAGCGCGAACTGCTGCCCTCCGACGCCGAGGTGGCCTCGTACGCCGAGCACGGCTGGTACCTGTCGAAGAAGCTGTTCACCGACGAGGAGGTCGAGCTGCTGGAGGCGGCGAGCGAGCGCTTCTACGCCGGCCACCGCGACCGCACGCTGCCCGTCCGCCCGCCGAAGCTGGCCTACTGGGAGCCGGCCAAGGGCCAGGTCCAGCGCCACAACGACTACATCCACTACGAGGACGACACCATCTCGGGCATCCTCCGCAAGCCGCTGCTGGGCGCCGTCGCCGCGCGGCTGGCGCAGGCCGACGAGATCCGGGCGTTCCAGTCCACGCTGATCTACAAGCCGCCGGTGGCGGGCGAGCAGTCCAACATCGTGCCCTGGCACTTCGACCGGCACTACTGGGCGAACTGCACCTCGGAGCGGATGCTGACCGCGTTCATCCCGTTCCACGACTGCACCGAGGAGCTGGGCACCATCACCATGGTGGACGGCAGCCACCGCTGGGAGGAGACCTCGGTCAACGACGAGACCTCGCTGCACTTCGCCGAGCGCGACCGCAGCCAGCTGGAGGCCATGCTGGTGGCCAACGCCGAGTTCAACGGCACCACGGTCACCAAGATCCCGATGATCATCCCCAAGGGCCACATGAGCTTCCACCACTGCCGCACCTACCACGGCAGCGGGGCCAACGTCAGCGACCGGCCGCGCCGGGCCATCTCCTTCCACCTGCAGGACGGCGACAACCGCTACCGCGACTTCCGCCGCTCGGACGGCTCGCAGGTGTCGTACAACCACGACGCCCTGGTTCGGCGGACCGCCGACGGCGCCCCGGACTACAGCGACCCGGAGTTCTGCCCCGTGCTGTGGCGCAGCAGCTGATGCGCAGCGCCGTGGTGGTGGGCACCGGCCTGATCGGTGCCTCCGTCGCCCTGGCCCTGACCGGCCGGGGCGTGGACACCTACCTGGTGGACCGCGACCCGCAGGCGGCGCTGACCGCCGCCGCGGCGGGCGCGGGCACCGCCGGGCGGCCGGGCGCGCCGGTCGATCTGGCGGTGATCGCGGTACCGCCGCGGCACACCGCCGCCGTGCTGCGCGAGGCCCAACAGGCTTCGCTGGCGCGGTACTTCACCGACGTGGCCAGCGTGAAGGCCGGTCCGCAGCAGGAGGCCGCCGAGCGCGGGGTGGATCTGGCCCGGTACGTCGGCGGCCACCCGATGGCGGGCAGCGAGCGGTCCGGTCCGCTGGCCGCCCGGGCCGACCTCTTCCACGGACGCCCGTGGATCCTGACGCCGTCGGCGCACTCCCACGACGACGCGGTGAGCTGCGCGCTGGCCCTGGTGGAGGCGTGCGGTGCCCGGGCGCAGTTCATGGAGCACACCGAGCACGACCGCGCGGTCGCGCTCACCTCGCACGCGCCGCACCTGGTCTCCAGCCTGCTCGCGGCCCGGCTGCTGCACAGCGACGAGGCGCAGCTGCGGGTGGCCGGGCAGGGCCTGCGGGACACCACCCGGATCGCCGGCGGCGACAGCCGGCTGTGGACCGACATCCTCGGCTCCAACGCCGCGGCCGTCGCCGACATCCTCGGCGATCTGGCGCTGGACCTGCACGTGGTGCTGGACGCCCTGCGGGATCTCGGCCTCGACGACCCGCAGGCCCGCCACCGCGGCACCGCCGAGCTGGGCGCGGCGCTGCTGCGCGGCGCGCAGGGCCAGGCCCGGATCCCGGCCCGCGCCGCCGACCCGAACCGCGCCGACCCGAACCGCGCCGACCCGAACCGCGCCGACCCGAACCGCGCCGCCGAGACGCGGCAGCTCAGCGGCGCGGCCGCCGCGCAGCTCTGAGGCCGCCCCGATGCCGACGCACCCCGTACCGACCGACGACACCGTGGAGGCCGTGACCATGAACAGTCCGCAGTTCGAGATCTGCCTCGTCGGCGCGGGACCGCGAGGGCTCTCGGTCCTGGAGCGGCTCTGCGCCAACGCGGCGGCCGGCGTCGGCGAGGGGCCGGTCACCGTCCACGTGGTGGACCCGTTCCCGCCCGGCCCCGGACAGGTCTGGCGCACCGGCCAGTCGCCGCACCTGCTGATGAACACCGTGGCCGGGCAGGTCACCATGTTCACCGACGAGAGCGTGACCCTGGCCGGTCCGCTGGCGCCCGGCCCGAGCCTGTACGAGTGGGCCAGGTTCCTCACCCTGATGGGCCCGATCGACGGCGGCAGCTACAGCGAGCAGGTGCTGGCCGAGGCCCGCACCCTGGGCCCGGACTCCTACCCCACCCGGGCGTTCTACGGCCGCTACCTGGAGTGGGTGTTCCAGCGGGTGACCAGGACCGCCCCGGGCCGGGTGCGGGTGCTGGCGCACCGCAGCCGGGCGGTGGCGCTGGAGGAGGAGGCGGACGGCACCCAGCGCGTCCTGCTGGAGGACGGCGTCCGGCTGTCCGGGCTGCACGCGGTGGTGCTGGCCCAGGGCCACCTGCCCGCGCGCGGCTCGGCGTCCGAGGCCGAGCGGGCGGACTTCGCCAAGCGGCACGCCCTGACCTACATCGCCCCCTCCAACCCGGCCGACGTGGACCTCGCCGCCGTCCGCCCGGGCGAGACCGTGGCGCTGCTCGGCCTGGGCCTCAACTTCTTCGACTACACGGCCCTGTTGACGCTCGGCCGGGGCGGGCGGTTCGAGTACCGCGGCGAGCGGCTGGTCTACCGGCCGTCCGGGCTGGAGCCGTTGATGGTGGCCGGCTCCCGGCGCGGGCTGCCGTTCCACTCGCGCGGCGAGAACCAGAAGGGTCCGCACGGGCGGCACCTGCCGGCGCTGCTCACCCCGGAGGCGGTGGAGCTGCTGCGCCGCAGCGCCCGGCGGCAGGGCGGGCTGGACTTCCGCACCCAGCTGTGGCCGCTGATCGCCAAGGAGGTCGAGGCGGTGTACTACACCGCGCTGCTGACCCGGCAGGGCCGGGCGGCCGAGGCCGAGGAGCTGCGGGCGCGGTACCTGGCCGCCGAGGCGGGCGGCGCGGAGGCGCAGCTGCTGGACGCCTTCGGTGTCGACGCCGATCAGCGTTGGGACTGGTCCCGGATCTCCCGGCCTTACCTGGGGCGGAAGTTCGGCTCCCCGGAGGACTTCCACGGCTGGCTGCTGGACCATCTGCGCGGCGATCTGGACGAGGCCCGCGCGGGCAATGTCGACGGCCCGCTCAAGGCCGCCCTGGACGTGCTGCGGGATCTGCGCAACGAGGTCCGGCAGGTGGTCGACCACGGCGGCCTGACCGGCGACTCGCACCGCCGGGATCTGGACGGCTGGTACACCCCGCTGAACGCCTTCCTGTCGATCGGGCCGCCGGCGCAGCGCATCGCCCAGGCCATCGCGCTGATCGAGGCCGGGGTGCTGCGGGTGCTGGGCCCCGAGGTGCGCGCCGAACTGGACGACGCGGCAGGGGTGTTCACGGTGGAGTCGGCCGCCGTTCCCGGCTCGCGCACCACTGCCACCGCGCTGGTCGAGGCCCGGCTGCCGGGCATCGAGCTGCGCGAGACCGCCGATCCGCTGCTGCTGTGGCTGCTCGCCGAGGGCCAGTGCCGCCCGTACGAGATCGGCGACGCCGCGGGCGGCGGGTACGAGACCGGCGGCCTGGCGGTCACCCCCTCGCCGTACCGGCTGGTGGACGCGGCGGGCCGGGCGCACCCGCGCCGCTTCGCCTTCGGGGTGCCGACCGAGTCGGTGCACTGGGCGACCGCCGCCGGCATCCGGCCCGGGGTCAACTCGGTGATCCTGCAGGACTCCGACGCCATCGCCCGGGCGGTACTCTCGCTCGCCCCGCAGCCGTCCGGCGGCGGGGGCGGCGAGAGCCGCGTGAGCAGCGGCAGCAGCGAGAGCCGCCCGATCGAGGAGCTGACCCGATGACCTTTCCCGCAGGCGCCGACTCCGGACTGCTGAGCCCGGTGCGGGCCGGAACCCCGGCCGAGGCGGCCACCGCCGACGAGGCATGGCTGCAGGCGATGCTGGACGCCGAGGCCGGGCTGGTCCGGGCGCAGGCACGGCTGGGCACGGTGCCGCCGGAGGCGGCCCGGACGATCAGCGGACTGGCCCGCGCCGAACTGCTGGACCTGACCGCGATCGCCCGGGCGAGCCGGGGCGCGGCCAACCCGGTGGTGGCGCTGGTACGGGCGTTCACCGCGCTGGTCGCCGAACACTCGCCGCAGGCAGCCGAGTTCGTCCACCGCGGCTCGACCAGCCAGGACATCTTCGACACCGGGCTGATGCTGGTGGCCCGGCGCACGCTGGGCCTGCTGGTGGCCGATCTGGACGCCACCGCCGAGGCGCTGCGCGGACTGGCGCTGGCCCACCGCGACACGCCCATGCCCGGCCGGACGCTGGCGCTGCACGCGGTGCCGACCACCTTCGGCCTGAAGGCGGCGGGCTGGCGGGCCTCGGTCGCCGACGCCGCGGACCGGCTGCGGGCGCTGCGCGCCGAGCGGCTGCCGGTGCAACTGGGCGGCGCGGCAGGCACCTTGGCCGGGTACGTGGAGTACGCCCGGCTGGAGCCCGGCTTCGGCGCCGCCCCGGAGGAGTACGCGCTGCGGCTGGTGGACGCCTACGCCGCCGAGGTGGGTCTGGCCGCGCCGGAGCTGCCGTGGCACTCCAGCCGCACCCCGGTGGCCGCGCTGGCGGCCGAACTGGTTCTGGCCACCGGGGTGTTGGGCAAGATCGCGGTGGATGTGCAGTCGCTGGCGCGGACCGAGACCGGCGAGCTGGCGGAGCCGGCCGCCGACGGGCGCGGGGTGTCCTCGGCCATGCCGCACAAGCGCAATCCGGCCCTGGCCACGCTGATCCGCTCGGCCGCCATCCAAGTCCCGGCCTACGCGAGCGTGTTGGGCCAGTGCCTGATGTCCGAGGACGAGCGCTCGGCGGGCGGCTGGCACGCGGAGTGGCTGCCGCTGCGCGAGTGCCTGCGGCTGGCCGGGGGAGCGGCGTACACCGCGCGGGAGCTGGCGTCCGGCCTGAGCGTCTTCCCGGAGCGGATGCGGGCCAATCTGGGGCTGACCGGTGGCCTGGTGGTCTCCGAGCGGGCGGCCGCGGTGCTCGCACCGGTGCTGGGCAAGGTCACCGCCAAGGAGGTGCTGAGCCGGGTCTCGGCCGAGGCCGCGGCCGACGGCCGGCCGCTGGCGGAGGTGCTGGCGCAGGCCCCGGAGGTCAAGGGCCGCTTCACCCCGGAGGAGCTGGACGCCCTGCTGGACCCGTCCGGCTACCTGGGCGCGGCGCTGCTGCTGACCGATCGGGCGCTGGACCGCCCGGGCCGCGAAAAGGCACTGGACGAATAGATGCACGATCGTTCGTTTTCATAGTACCCTCGTGCTGTTCGTTCGCCCGCGCACACCCGACGATCCGCAGCCCGACGACGGAGGGAACCCCCGGCATGACGACCACCTCACCCCGGCCGGAGACCGGCGACAGCACGGCCGGCGCACCGGCGTCCGCCGCCTCCCGGCTGGCCCTCGTGGTCGCCTCCGGGGCCACCTTCCTCGCCGTGCTCGACACCACGGTCGTCAACGTCGCCTTCCCCAGCCTGCGCTCCGACTTCCGCACCGAGCCGCTCTCCCACCTGACCTGGGTCATCACCGCCTACACCGTGGTCTTCGCGGCGCTGCTGGCGGTCGCCGGGCGGGTCGCCGACATCCTCGGACGGCGGCGGCTGTTCCTCATCTCCACCTCGCTGTTCACCGTCGCCTCGCTGCTCAGCGGCGTCTCGCCGAACCTGCCGACGCTGGTCGCCGCCCGCACCCTGCAGGGCATCGCCGCGGCGGGCATGATCCCGGCCGCGCTCGGCCTGGTGCTGGCGCACACCGCGCCCGCCCGCCGCGCCGCCGCGATCGGCGTCTGGGGCGCGGTCGGCAGCATGGCCGCCGCCGTCGGCCCCAGCCTCGGCGGGCTGCTGGTCAACGTCTGGGGCTGGCGCGCGGTCTTCCTGATCAACCTGCCGCTGGGCGTGGTCTTCGTCGGCCTGGCCGTGCGCGGCGTCAGCGCCGACGCCCCCAGCGGGCGGCGGATGCCCGACCCGGTCGGCGTCGTCGCGCTGGCGCTCGGCATGAGCGGCCTGGTCTTCGGCGTCACCCAGGGCAGCGCCTGGGGCTGGGGCTCCGGCTCGGTGCTGACCCTGCTGATCGGCGGCGCGCTGCTGACCGCCCTGGCCCTGGCGCTGTCGCGCCGCCACGTCTCGCCCGCCATCGAGTGGGACCTCTGGCAGAGCCGCACCTTCGCCGGGACCAACCTCACCTCGCTGCTGTTCGGCGCGGCCATGTACGCCTACCTGCTCAGCACCCTGCTGTTCCTGAACACCGTCTGGGGCTACTCCGAGCTGAAGGCCGGGCTGGCGGTCACCCCCGGCGCGTTCAGCGCGGCGGCCGGGGCGATGGTGGTCGGCCGCCGGATCGGCCCGGCCAAGCAGTGGCTGGCGGTGCTGACCGGCTCGGCCCTCTTCGCCGGCTCCTGCGCGCTGATGTACCTGCTGCTCGGCACCGAGAAGCGCTACCTGGCGCTGTGGCTGCCGATCGGCGTCGTGGCCGGGGTCGGCATCGGCGCGGCGCTCACCGGGCTCTCCACCGCCGCCGCCCGCTCGCTGCCGCCCGAGCGCTTCGCCTCCGGCACCGGGCTGCTGATGACGGCCAGGCAGGCGGGCGGCGCGCTCGGCATCGCCGCGCTGGCGGCCATCCTGCAGCACAGCGGCATGCTCGGCGACAAGGGCTACCTGGACACGTTCCTGGCCTGCGCCGGGTGCTCGGCGGTGGCCGCGGTCTCGGCCCTCACCATCCGCCGCCGCGGCCCGGAGTAAACCGGCACCCGTACGCAGACGGCACCCGCCCGTACGCAGACGGCACCCGCCCGTACGCAGACGGCACCCGCCCGTACGCAGACGGCGCCCGTACGTCGACGGCGCCGCGCCCCGCGAGTCCTTCGCGGGGCGCGGCGCCGTTCCCGTGCCCGGGGGCCGGTTCAGCAGGTGGGGCGCTGTCCCGGGCAGCCGGCGTCCGAGGGCAGGCACTCCTCGGCCCAGCGCCCCAACTCGGCCAGGGCCGGGCGCAGCCCCGCCCCGACCTCGGTCAGCCGGTAGCTGACCCGCAGCGGTGGCCCGGGATCGACCTGGCGCAGCACCAGCCCGGCGGCGGCCAGCTCGGTCAGCCGGTCGGAGAGCACGCGTTCGCTGATGCCGGGGACGGCCCGGCGGAACTCGGCGAAGTGCACCGGCCCGCCCATCATCGAGGCGACGATCAGGCCGGTCCAGCGCTTGCCGAGCAGCCTGAAGACGCGCTCCACGGCACTGCCTGCCTCGGTGCAGAACGCCTCACCCTGGTCGGAGCCCGGCAGTACCTGTTCCGTCGTCATGGGGACAGCTTACGCGACCGCCCCTTGCCGCTGCGAAAAAGTAAGCTAGTGTGTAACCCATAGTTCCGTACGAAAAAGAACGACGCTTTTGGGAGCTTTTCATGGCCACGCTGCTGCACATCGACTCCTCCGCCCTCTTCGAGGGCTCCGCCTCGCGTGAGGTCACCGCCTCGTTCCGGGCGGCCTGGCAGGAGCAGCACCCGGAGGGCACGGTCGTCTACCGCGACCTGGCCGCCACCCTTCCGCCGCACCTGGACGCCGCCGGGATCACCGCCGGTTTCGCCGACCCCGCCACCCACACCGAGGCGCAGCGCGCCGCGGCCGCCGTGCGCGAGGAGCTGATCAGCGAGCTGGAGCAGGCGGACGCCATCGTCATCGGCGCCCCCATGTACAACCTCGGGGTTCCCTCCACCCTCAAGGCGTGGCTGGACCAGGTCGTCCTGATGGGCCGCACCGCCGGGGAGAACCCCTCCGCCGCGGGCACCCCGACCGTGGTGGTGGCCTCGCGCGGCGGCTCCTACGCCCCGGGCACCCCGCGCGAGGGCTTCGAGTTCGTCCAGAACTACCTGGAGAAGCTGCTGAGCGGCCTGCTGGGGCTTAAGGTCGAATTCATCGTGCCGGAGCTGACCATGGCCCGGTCCAACCCGGCCATGGCCGAGCTGGTCGACAAGGCCGACGCCTCGCGTGCCCAGGCCCACGAGGACGCCAAGGCCAAGGCGAAGGAGCTGGCGATCCAGCTCGCCGCCTGACGGACCGCACCACCGCTGCGAAGGGAACCATCATGTCCGACTCCTCCGACCGTACCGGCGCCC
Source organism: Streptacidiphilus sp. PB12-B1b (assembly GCF_014084125.1). Lineage (NCBI taxonomy): Bacteria > Bacillati > Actinomycetota > Actinomycetes > Kitasatosporales > Streptomycetaceae > Streptacidiphilus > Streptacidiphilus sp. PB12-B1b. The sequence goes on from NZ_CP048405.1 coordinate 1,877,688, forward strand.
GGCTCGACGTCGGCCACTGGCTCCTGGACGCACCCGCGTCCACGGTCGGCATCCGGCACAAGTCGATGTGGGGCCTGGTCACCGTTGCCGCCTCGTTCACCGAGGTCAGCGGGGAGGGGGAGACGGCCGCCGACGGCTCCGCGCACGGCACGCTGACCGTGGCCGCCGCCTCCGTCGCCTCCGGCAAGTCCAAGCTCGACACCCACCTGCGCTCCGCGGACTTCTTCGCGGTCGAGCAGCACCCGGCCTTCGTCTTCACCGCCGACCGGGTCGTCCCCGGCAGCGGCGCCTCGGCCGGGACCGCCGAGGTCACCGGCAGGCTGACGATCCTGGGCACCACCAAGCCGTTCGCCTTCACCGTCCGCACGGCCGCCGCCGGGCCGGACGACGTCACGCTGAGCGGCGAGGTGACGGTGGACCGCGCCGACTTCGGCATGGACTGGAACCGCGCCGGCATGCTGAAGGGCCTGACCACGGTCGTCCTGGCGCTCCGCTTCAGCCGCCGCTGAGCGCGGCCTGCGCCGAGCGCGCACGTGGATGCCCGGACGGAGTCGTGACTCCCCGTCCGGGCATCCGCGTTCCACCGGCTAGGGGTAGCTGACCAGGTCCGCCACCGTGCTGCCGGAGTCCACTGCGGCGCCGGTCCCGTTGACGATGTGGTCGATCGTCCCGGTGCCGCCCAGCGAGACGGTGACCATGTCGTGCAGTTTGACCCCGGAGGTGTCGGGGGCCTCGATGGCATGGTCGGCCGTCACGGCCGGGTTGACGTCGAAGTAGCAGTACACGCCGAGGCCGTACGCCTGGTGGCTGGTGACGCCGGCGCCGACCTTGTAGGACGCGTACCCGTCACTGCTGCCGTTCATCCACGCCGCCTGGTTCGGCGGGTCGTACGGCATCTCGCTCTGGTAGAAGTACGTGCTGCCGCCGTTGCCGTTCCACTGCACCTGGTACTGCTGGTAGTGCTCGACCGCCAGCCCGTACAGCGTGACGTTCGCGCCGTTGACGACCAGGCCGTTGGCGGCGGTGTTGGTGGTCCAGCCGACGGTTCCGCTATTGCCGTGGTCGGCCCGCCACAGCCACATGTTGTCGCCGATCACGTTGCTGCTGTTGATCTGCAGCGTCTCACTGGCCTTGCCCACGGTCGCCCCGCCGATGCGGAAGTACACGTCGGACAGGACGGTCGGGTCGGCGGCGTGGCCGGCGCTGGAGCCGCTCGGGCCGACCTGCATCAGCACCGGCGAGTTGGTGCTGCCCGCGTCGATGATCAGGCCGGTGACCTTCACGCCGTTGACGTCGGCCACCGAGAGGGCGGTGGTCCCGCCGTTCGCCACCAGCGTGGCCAGGCCCAGGCCGAGGACGACCGTGTCCGGGTTGTTCACGTTGATGGTGCCGTTCAGCTGGTACACGCCCGGGGTGAAGATCAGGTCCTTCCCGGCCGAAAGCGCCGCGTTGATGGTGGCGGCGGTGTCGGACGGGGTGGCGATGTAGAAGTCGCTGATCGGCAGCGAGGTCCCGGCCGGGTTGCCGCCGGACCAGTCGGTGCCCACCGAGTTGCTCCGGTCGGCCGGGACGAAGACGTGGTAGGCGCCGGTGCCGTCGACGTACAGGAACGGCGCCTCCGCGCTGGTGGGCGTCTGCGCCACGCTGGTGTAGGGCGGGTTGGGGAAGCTGGTCGAGGGCGTGCCGCTGTCGCCGACGAAGACCATGTTCCAGTTGGAGCCGGTCCAGCTGCCGACCTGGTCGTTCCGGGACAGCCACTGCTGCTGGCTGCCGGAGTTCACCTGGCCGGTGACGACCGAGTCGCCGAGGAAGCCGCCGCTGGACCAGCCGCCGTTGTCGTCCAGGACGAGATTGCCCTCGACGTTCACCCGGCGCAGCGGGGACGCCTGCGACACCGCCCACTCGGTGGTGCCGGAGGAGGGGTCCAGCGTCAGGTTCTCGGCCGAGCGCCAGAAGTTCTCGGTGGCGTTGCCGCTGTTCCAACTGGCGTCGGCGCTGACGCCGCCGCCGGTGATGGTGGTCTGCGTCGGCGACAGTCCGAGCCCGGCCACCTGGGTGTAGAAGCCCACCGGCACACTGACGTTGTAGCTGCCGGGCGCGAACAGCAGCGCGTAGCGGCTGGTGCCGAACTGGTTGGACTGCTGCTGGCTGTAGACGCTGTTGATCTCGCTCTGGATGGTGGCGCTGGACATCGACGGGGTGAACGTCAGCACGTTCGGCCCGAGGTTCGGGGCGCTGCCGCCACCGCCGCCGCCCGAACTGGGCAGGTTCCATTGCTGGTTGGCGGCTCCGGTGCAGGACCAGATCTGCAGCTGGGTGCCGGGGGTGGTGGACCAGCCGGTGTCGTCCAGGCACTTGCCGGAGGCCGGGTTCAACAGGGCTCCGTCGGACTGGGGCTGCCAGACCTGGGCGCCGGTGCCGTTGCAGTCGTAGAGGTCCACGGCGGTGCCGTTGGCGGTACCGGCCGCGTCCACGTCCAGGCACTTGCCCAGGACTTGGAGGGTGTTGCCGGAGGCCACGGTCCACTGCTGGGCGGTGGTTCCATTGCAGGTGTAGACCTGGACCGGGTTGTAGTCGGCGGTCGAGGCCGAGCGGTCGTCCACGCACAGGCCGCCGTAACCGGTGATCGGCCCGGTGGCGCCGGTGGCGGCGGCCTTGACCGTGGCGGTCCTGGCAGCTGCGGTCGGTGCCTTGGCGTGGGCGGCGGCGTGGGTGGTGCCGGGCGCGGCGGCGTGGGCGGCGGTGACCGTGCCGGGTCCGGCCAGGGCGAGCGCGAACGCCGCCAGGGCGATGCCGCCGGTGGTGCCCGGCCGCAGTCGGCCCGTCCGTGGTGTCGGGTGGTGCATCCGTTCCTCCTTCACAAGCCCGCGTCCGGGATCAACTGGGCAGGTTCCACTGCTGGTTGGCGGCTCCGGTGCAGGACCAGATCTGCAGCTGGGTGCCGGGGGTGGTGGACCAGCCGGTGTCGTCCAGGCACTTGCCGGACTCCGGGTTCAACAGGGCTCCGTCCGACTGCGGCTGCCAGACCTGCGCGCCGGTGCCGTTGCAGTCGTACAGGTCCACGGCGGTGCCGTTGGCGGTACCGGCCGCGTCCACGTCCAGGCACTTGCCCAGCACCTGGAGGGTGTTGCCGGAGGCAACCGTCCACTGCTGGGCGGCGGTTCCGTTGCAGGTGTAGACCTGGACCGGGTTGTAGTCGGCGGTCGAGGCCGAGCGGTCGTCCACGCACAGGCCGCCGTAACCGGTGATCTGGCCGGTCGCGGTGGAGCCGCCGCCACCGCCGCTGCTGCCGCCGGTGATCTTGTTGAAGATCTTCGAGTAGGCGTAGCCGACCGGCTTGTCGTAGCCGTCGACCTCCCAGAAGGACAGCTCCTGAACGCCGTTGGCGGCGGCGAAGCTCTCCAGGGTGGAGGCGTTGGACTGGGAGAAGACCTCGTTGTCGTCGTTCTGCCCGGCGATCGGGGTCAGCCCCTCCTTGGCGTAGCCGGCGGCGGTGGAGATCCCGTACAGACTGGCCAGCTGCGAGGCGGTGTCGGTGGCGGCCGACTCCGCGTCGGCCAGCGCGTTCTGGCCGTCGCCGAAGTCCATCGTCATCAGGTTGACGGTGCTGACGTTGACGCCCGCGCTCTTGGCACCCTGCAGCACGCCCAGCTCCTCGGAGGGCAGGCCGTTGGGCGCGACCGCGAGCGTGTAGTCGATCTGCACGGCCGGGTTCTCCGCCTGCAACGCCGCCAGTGCCTTGTTGCGCAGGGTGTTGGCGGAGGAGTCGTCCAGCACACCGCCCTCGATGTCGAAGTCGAGCCGGGTGACCCCGTAGGTGTTGACCACGTTGGCGTACGCGGCGGTGAGCGAGGTCACCGAGGTGCAGGTCTGCGCCAGCTCACCGCCGTCGGCCCCGCCGAAGGAGATGATGACGTTGCCGCCCGCCGCCTTCAGCGCGTTGATCTGCGAGGTGAAGGCGCCGACCCCGGAGCCGTCGTCCTCCCACTCCGGGGTACAGCCGGACTGCGGGATCAGGAACGCCAGGGTGTAGTCCTTCAGTCCGGTGGCGTTCATGTCGGCGGCCATGTCGCCCGCGTCGCTGCTCGATATCTGCAGGTAGGGCGCGGCGTAGTGGGCGGGGAAGGCGCTGCTGGCGGCGTGTGCGGCGGGGGTGCTGCCGAGCAGCAGACCCAGCGCGGCCAGCGGGAGTGCGGCGGCGGTGGCGGTTCTCTTGGCACGGGGCCGGAACATGGCTGTCCTCCTGCGGGGACGAGGCGTGGGGGAGGGTGCGCACCGGCGTGGGGGGAGAGCCGCGTGCGTTCAAGAGGTGGAACCTGCCGGGATCTTTGTATGGCTCTTTGTTCAAGGTGTGATTGAACTAGGGGGCCATGCTCGCGTCAAGGGTCTGGACCAATTATGGGTAAGGATCATTACCATCCGGGTGCGCACGCCCCCGCTGTCCCGGCCGCCCCCTCGATGACGGACTCTTTGGGTATAACTGCGCTATGAACAGAAAGCCGCCGTCCACCGGGTCGGTCACGCTGGAGGACGTCGCCCGGGTAGCCGGAGTGTCCAGGGCCACCGTCTCCCGCGTCATCAACGGGAACACCACGGTGGACCCGGCCATGCGCGAACTCGTGGAACGCGCGGTCGCGGAGACCGACTACGTGCCCAACCGCGCGGCGCGCTCCCTGGTCACCCGCCGCACCGACTCCATCGCCCTGGTCGTCTCCGAGGCCGAACAGCGCCCGGTCGCCGACCCCTTCCTCGGCCGGATGTTCACCGACCCCTTCTTCGGACGCGTCGTCACCGGCGTCATGGAGGTCATCCGCCCGCGCGGCGTGCAACTGGTGCTGATGCTGGTGGACGACGCCGCCTCGCGCGCCAACCTGGTCAGCTACCTGCGCCAGGGCCACGTCGACGGCGTGGTGTTGATCTGCGGCCATGTCGCCGATCCGCTGCCCCGGATGCTCGCCGAGGCGCGGGTTCCGGCGGTGCTGTCCGGACGCCCGGGCCAGACCACCCCGATCAGCTTCGTCGAGGCCGACCACCGGGCCGGCGCGGCGCTGGCCGTCGAGCACCTGGTCTCGGCCGGGCGGCGGCGGATCGCCACCATCGCCGGGCCCATGGACATGCCCGCCAGCCAGGAGCGGCTCACCGGCTTCCGCGAGGCGCTGGCCGCGCACGGCCTCGCCGAAGCCGGGGTGGCCGAGGGCGACTTCACCCAGGCCGGCGGCGCGGCCGCGATGCGCCGACTGCTCGCCGAATCACCGGACTTCGACGCCGTGTTCGTCGCCTCCGACCTGATGGCGCTGGGCGCCCTGCCGGTGCTCGGACGCGAGGGGCGCAGCGTCCCGCAGGACGTCGCCCTGGTCGGCTTCGACGACAGCAGCGCCGCCCTGGCCTGCGACCCGCAACTGACCACCGTCCGCCAGCCGTTGGAGGAGATGGCCGCACGCATGGCGCAGCTGCTGCTCCAGCAGATCAGCGACCCCGCCGAGGCCCTCCAGTCCGCCGTCTTCCACCCCACCCTGGTCATCCGCGAATCCGCCTGACCCGCCCCCCGCAGAACCGGTGCAAGGGGCCACGGGGACGGGGAAAACGCAACGTCGACATGGTCCGCAGGAGCAGCTACCTTCACCTGGTCTTCGGCGATCGCCCACGGCCGCACGGGAGTTCCTCAACCAGGGAGAGATGCATGCCCCATCTTGCGCTGTACACCTTCGGCGTCCTGAAGTCGCCTCTCGCCGATCCCGCACTTCTCACACGCGAGTTCTACGACACCGGCGAGGCCGTCTACCGGAAGATCAGCCATCACCCCGGATACCTCGCTCACGCGGAAGCGGCAGACCCCGGCCGGGGCGCACTCTTCGACTCGGACTGGGGTGGGTGGGGAGCGTTCGCGGTACCGTCCTGGTACGGCAAGGGCCGTACGCCGGAGACCACCGCCCTGGCCGCGACCCTCTCGCTGTGGACCGACCAGCGCCCCGCCTTCGACGCCGTCTACACCGGTCTCCACCGTGAGGCGCTGAACAGGCGCTACGACTGGTTCGAGAGGACAGGACACCCGGGCCACGTGCTCTGGTGGGTCTCCGACGGCGTAACGCCCACCTGGCAGGACGGGGTCTCCCGGCTGGAACACCTCCACGACCACGGCTCCGCGCCGCACGCCTTCACCTTCCACCACTCGTTCGCCCCGGACGCAACGCCGACCACGACCAAAGCCACCGCCCCGAACACCGACCAGGCGCGCTGACCAGCCAACCTGCACGACTGCCCTCGCCGCCAACCCCTCGACCGGCCGCGCCCCCGACGCAGCCCACGGTCTGGGGGCAGGGTAGGGTCCTGGCGCAGCCTGTCCTCCGACGGGGCACATCGACACTGCAGCTGACGCAGGCCTAAGGAACTCTGGCCGCGCCATTCTGTCGTTTCAAAGGAACACACGTTGAGAAGTGCGAACAACGCCGTCGGCGCGGCGACCGTCGTCCTGCTGCTGAGCGCGGTGATACCCGCTGTGTCGGGGTCCACGACCGCCCTGGCGGACAGCCCCGCCCTGCCCAGCACCCTGTATGTCAGCGGGATCTCCGGTTGCTCGAACTCCGGCAGCGGCACGCAGACGCAGCCGTACTGCACGATCTCGGCTGCCGCCGCGGTCGTGCAGGCGGGTCAGACGGTCCTGGTGGCGCCGGGCGCGTACAACGAGAGCGTGGACATCACCGGGTCGGGGACCGCCTCGGCTCCGATCACGTTCCTGGCCGACAACTGGCTGGCAGCTGATGCGAACTGGTCCCAGGCCGATGTCGAGGTGGGCGACTTCGATACGACACGGGTTTCGGGTGCCGCCTTCACCCTCTCCGGTGCGCAGCATGTGGTGGTGCGGGGTTTCCAGGCCTATGGCGGCCAGAGTGCCAGTGGCTTCCTGGTGGAGAACTCTTCGGATGTCACGCTGGACCAGGGCTCGGCGTTCGGGTCGAACGCGTCGGCCGTGCACGTGACCGGGACCTCCAGTGGGGTGACGGTGAGCCGTCTGTCGGTCCAGGACTTCGGCGACGCCGACGGCGCGGGCGTCCAGATCGATGCGGGTGTGACCGGTGCCGTGGTGAGTACCGACACCATTCTGCGCCCGGATGGCGTCAAGGGCGGCGCTGTGCTGGTGAGCGATGCTCCGGGCACAGTAGTCACCAGCAACACGATGATCACCAACTGCTCCCCGGGCGTGGTCCTGGCCGGTGCCTCGTCCGGGGCGAGCGTCGAGAACAACATCATCGAGACCGGTACCTCCACCGCCCGCACCCCCGGTGCGTGCAAGGCGACCGCAGACGCGACGGCGATCAACGTGGCAGCGGGTTCCACCAGCGGGACCACGGTCGACTACAACCTGGTCGACCCCGCCAGCGGCAGCAGTTCCCTCTACGCGTGGGCCGGGACCGGCTACCCCGACTCCGCCTCCTTCGCCTCCGCCACCGCCCAGGGCGCGGCCGACCTGTCAGCCGCGCCCCAGCTGACGGGCAGCGACAGCGGCGGGGATCAGAGCGGGCACGTTTTCCGGTTCAGCCCCGCCGCCACCTCGCCCGCCATCGACTCCGCCGACGCGAACGCACCGGGAGAACTGCCCACCGACACCTTGGGCAACCCGCGCCAGGACGACCCCGCGGTCGCCAACACCGGCACCGGAGGAACCAGATACTTCGACCGCGGAGCCGTGGAACTCCAGGGCCCCCAGAACGGCGGCGGCCAGATGTCCGTACAGCCGGTCGGACCCGCCGACCCACTCGCGGTCACCGTCACCACCACCGAGCCGACGCCGACCTGGACCACCAACGCACCGCTCACCCCCACCTACGGCTACCTGTTCGACGACGACCCCTTCCCGGTCACCAGCACCACACCCAGCATCACCCACGCGTTCGCGCGAGCCGGACAGCACGCCATCACCACCAGCGGCGGCAGCACCGCCCACGTCGTCGTGGGCGCCGACTACACACCCGTCGCCCCGACCCGACTGCTGGACACCCGCAACGCCACCGGCGTGGCCACCACGACCCCGGTCGCGCCCGGCGCCGACGTCGTCCTGCCGATCCCCGCCATCGACGGCGTCCCGGCCGCCCACATCAGCGCCGTCGTCGCCAACGTCACCGTCACCCAGCCCACCGCGACCGGCTTCCTCACCGTCTACCCGCACGGCGAGAGCCTGCCCACGGCCTCGAACCTGAACTTCACCAAGGGCGAGACCGTCCCGAACCTGGTCACCGTCCCCGTCACCGACGGCAGCCTGGTCTTCCACAACAGCAGCTCCGGCACCGTCCACATCCTGATGGACCTCCAGGGCTTCTACGGGCAGGGCGGCTACGGCTTCAAGCCCCTGGCGCCCACCCGTGTCCTGGACACCCGCGCCGGCCTGGGCGCCACAGCGGCCAAGCCGATACCCGCCGATGGCACCCAGGTGCTGGACCTGTCCAAGCAACTCCCCAGCGGTGCCACAGCGGCGGTCCTGAACCTCACCGTCACCCAGCCCTCCGCCGCGGGACACCTCACCGCCTACCCCGACGGCCAGGCCCTGCCCAACGTCTCCGACCTCAACTTCAGCGGCGGCCAGACCGTCCCCAACCTGGTCACCGTCCCCGTCACCGACGGCAAGGTCGACCTGCACAACGCCAGCGGCGGCACCACCCACCTGATCGCTGATCTTGAGGGCTACTTCGGCACCGCCGCCTCCGGCGCCACCCAGGCATACGTCCCCTACGGCCCCACCCGTGACCTGGACACCCGCAGCGGGCTGAACTCGCCCTACAGCAACGGCGCCCCCGTCCCCGCGCACGCCACCGTCACCATCTGGCCCTACCAGTACATCAACACCTGCCTCGACAGCTGCCCCACGCCCACCGGCGCGGTGCTCAACGTCACCGCAACCCAGCCCAAGGCCGGCGGCGACCTCACCCTGTACGCCAACGGCCAGAAGCGGCCGACCTCCTCCAACATCAACTTCACGTCCGGCCAGACCGTCCCCAACCTGGTCACCGTCCCCCTCCTGCACGACGCAGCCGATGACGAGACCGGAGCCGAGATCTACAACAACAGCTCCGGCTCCGTCCAGATCGTCGTCGACGAAGAGGGCTACTACATCCAGCCCTGACCCGGCCACGAACGCACCAGGGCGGGGGCACCAGTCCCCGCCCTGGAGTCAGGGAAGCCTGACAGTCACGAAGGACAGACAGCCCCTGAGCTCTTCGTCGGCCTTCTAGCCCGCCTGGTGCGGGTCGGCCGGGTGGCGCGGCTCCGGCAGCTGCTCCTCGGAGGGGCGGGCCCCGGCGCGAAGCGTGCGCTGGCCGCGGCGGACCTGGCGGCGCAGTTGGACGATCCGGCCGGTGCCGGGGATGGCGACCAGCAGCAGCCCGCTCACCGCCGCCAGCAGCAGCGCCACCCCGAGCGGCAGGTGCCCGTGCGCGCCCATGAACGAGATGTCCACCTTGGCGCTGTTCTGGATGATGAAGACCAGCAGCAGGATGAGCACCACCGCCGCCAGGACCATGGACATCCACAGCACCCCGGTCCGGGTGCGCCGGATCGGCTCCAGAGGCTCCGGCCACTGCTCGGGCCCGGACGGCTCCGGTTCCGTCACCGGCGGGGTGACCGGTGGCGCCGTCGGCACCGTGGTCGGCGCGGCCACCGGCTCCGGCCGGGCGGGCCCGCTCTCGGATGCGTCGTTCGCTGGTTTCCTGAATTCGGGAGTCACGGGTGTCCTTCCGAGCGCGCTATGCCGTCGACCCCCGGCATTCGGAGCCGCGCGGCACGGGGCTTGCTACCACCACCCCGTCCGCACCTACCCGGTGACGACCCGACTACGCCCCCGGCGTCAGTCCGCCGTGGCGATCAGCGTCTCCAGCTTGACGTCCGGGTTGCTCCGGACGAAGCCGTTCATCTGCCACTTGTCCGCGAACAGCGCCAGCAGCACGTCGTCCGAACGCCGGGTCAGCGCCTCGCCGTTGACCAGCCGGGAGCGGTGCAGCGTGGCCGCGCCCTCGGGGTCGGTGACCCGGGCGATGGTGTACGGCAGGTAGTCCAGCGCGATCGGGGACGAGAACTCGTGCTCCATGCGGTGCAGCACCACGTCGAACTGCATCGGGCCGACCGCCGCCAGCACCGGGGCCTGGTCGCCGCGCCGGTCGGAGACCAGCACCTGCACCACGCCCTCTTCGTCCAGCTGCGAGATGCCCTTGCGGAACTGCTTGGAGCGGCTGATGTCCTTGGGCCGGGCCACCGCGAAGTGCTCGGGCGCGAACGCGGGCAGCGCCGGGAACTCGGCCTTCTTGCCCGCGTACAGGGTGTCGCCGACGCGCAGCGCGGTCGCGTTGATCAGGCCGACCACGTCGCCCGGGTAGGAGGTGTCCACGACCGTGCGCTCGGCGCCGAAGACGGTGTGCGCGTACTTGGTGGCGAAGGAGCGCCCGCTGGCGGCCCGGGTCACCGTCATGCCGCGCTCGAACACGCCCGAGCACACCCGGACGAAGGCGATCCGGTCGCGGTGCGCCGGGTCCATGTTGGCCTGGATCTTGAACACCAGGCCGGAGAAGTCCGCCTCGACCGGCCGGGTGTCGCCCTTGGCCAGCGGACGCGGCCCGGGCTCGGGGGCGAGGTCCACCACCGCGTCCAGCAGCAGCCCGACGCCGATGTTGGTGAGCGCCGCGCCGAAGAAGACCGGGCTGATCTTCCCGGCCCGGAACGCCTCGGCGTCCCAGCCGGGGCCGGAGGAGAGCACCAGCTCCAGCTCCTCCAGGGCGTTCTGCCACAGCTCGCCCTCCTCGGCGGCTGCCTGCTCGGCGGTGAGCTGCTCCTCGACCGCCTTGTGGGTGCCGCCGGGCACGCGGGTGAAGCGGAGCATCTGCTCGGTGTTCCCGGCCTGCACCAGCCCGCGCAGGTTCCCGGCGTTGCCGACCGGCCACACCATCGGGACGGGGGTGATCCCGAGCACGTTCTCGATGTCGTCCAGCAGGTCCAGCGACTCCCGGCCGCGGCGGTCCCACTTGTTGATGAAGGTGATCACCGGGACGCCGCGGTGGCGGCAGACCGAGAACAGCTTGCGGGTCTGCTCCTCCAGGCCCTTGGCGGCGTCCACCAGCATGATCGCGCAGTCGACGGCGGAGAGCACCCGGTAGGTGTCCTCGGAGAAGTCGGCGTGCCCGGGGGTGTCCACCAGGTTCATCACATGGCCCCGGTGGCCGAACTGGAGCGCGGCGGAGGTCACCGAGATGCCGCGCTCCTTCTCCAGCTCCATCCAGTCGGAGGTGACGCCGCGCCGCCCGCCCTTGCCGTGCACGGCTCCGGCCGAGGTGATGGCCTGCGCGTGCAGCGCCAGGGCCTCGGTCAGCGTGGACTTGCCGGCGTCCGGGTGGCTGATCACAGCGAAGGTACGACGCCGGTCCGCCTCCTGCAGGACCTGGGTCGCGGTGGCGGGCTGGTCGTAGCTCACGTGATTCCTCGGTCCTGGACTGATGCGAACGAACAAACCACCTTACCGCGCCCCCGCACATTCAGGGGCGCGGGGAACGGCGCGACCAGCCCCCCACAGCCCGCACCGTCCCCACAGACCTAGAACACCACCAGCGACCGGCCGCCCTGGCCGGAGGCCATCCGCAGGAAGGCGTCCGGGATGCCGTCCAGCGTGATCCGGTCGGTGATCAGCGCCTCCAGGTCCAGCCGTCCGGCACGGACATGCTCGGCCAGGACCGGGATGTCCTTGACCGGGTCGCTGTTGCCGTAGCAGCACGCGGTGAGGGTCCGGGCGAAGTGGAAGACCTCCAGCGCCGAGAACGACACCAGGTCGTCCTTGCCGCCGATGCCGACCACCGTCGTCCTCCCGCCGCGCCGGGTCGAGGACCAGGCCGCGCGGATGGTGCTGCCGCGCCCCACGCACTCGAACGCGTGGTCAGCGCCGTTGCCGTCGGTGAGCCGGCGCACGGCCTTCGGGGTCTGCTCGTCGGCGACCACGAACGCGGTCGCGCCGTGCCGCAGCGCCAGCTCCTCCTTCTCCGGGCTGACGTCCACCGCGATGATCGGGGCGGCCCCGGCGATCCGCGCCGCCTGCAGCACGGCCAGGCCGACCCCGCCGAGGCCGAACACCACCACCGATTCGCCCGCCCGGACCCGCGCCGCGTTGTGGACCGCGCCGTAGCCGGTGAGCACCGCGCAGCCCAGCACCGCCGCCGAGGTCAGCGGGACGCCCTCGGGCAGCGGGATGACCGCGTTCTCGTTGACGACGGTCTCCTCGGCGAAGGCCGCCGCGCCCAGCCCCGGGTAGAGGCCGGTGCCGTCCGGCAGTGCGGCGTAGGTCTCCACCGAGGCGGCGTACTGGTTCTCGCACAGCCACGGCTCGCCCAGCCCGCACAGGTGGCAACGGCCGCAGGCGGGTGCCCAGTTGAGGACGACCGGATCGCCCGGGCGGACGCCGGTGACGCCCTCGCCGACGGAGACGACGGTGCCCGCGCCCTCGTGGCCGAGGATCACCGGGGTGGTGGGCCGCAGCACGCCGGTGGTGAGCGACAGGTCCGAGTGGCAGACCCCGGCGGCGGCCAGCTTCACCCGGACCTTCCCCGGGCCGGGCTCGGGCAGGACGATCTCGGTGAGGCGGAGCGGCTCCCCGACGGCGGGGAGCAGGGCGGCGCGGACCATGGTGTACCTCATCCTGTCGGTCGATACGGACGGAACGTCAGAGCTGGAGAACGTCGGACTGCGGGGCGTCGGACTGCCGGGCGTCAGAACTGTGGGGCGTCAGAACTGCAGCGCCTTCGGCTGGAGGAACTCCTCCAGCCCGTGCCGGCCCAGCTCGCGGCCGACCCCGGAGCGCTTGTAGCCGCCGAAGGGCGCCAGCGGGTTGAACCGGCCGCCGTTGATGTGGATCTGCCCGGCGTCCATGCCCCGGGCGAAGGCCGCCGCGGTCTCGTTGTCGGCCGCCCAGACCGCGCCGGCCAGGCCGTACTCGGTGTTGTTGGCGATCTCCAGGGCGTCGGCCTCGTCGCGGTAGGCGAGGATCGACAGCACCGGGCCGAAGATCTCCTCCTGGGCCACGGTCATCTGCGGCGTGACGTCGGCCAGGACGGTCGGCCGCACGTAGTAGCCGGTGTCCAGGCCGTCGGGGGCCTCCGTGCCGCCCGCGGCGATCCGCGCGCCCTCGCGGACGGCGGTCTCGATGTAGCCGCGCACCCGCGCGCGCTGCTTGGCGTTGACGACCGGCCCGAGCCTGGTCCCGGCGTCGGTCGGGTCGCCGGGGACGTACCCGGCGGCGGCCTTGGCGGCGATGGCCACGGCCTCCTCGTACTGGTCCTGGTGGACCAGCAGCCTGGTCCAGGCGGTGCAGGTCTGGCCGGAGTTGGACATCACGTTGCCGACGTTGGCGGTGACCGCGCGGTGCAGGTCGGCGCCGGGCAGGACGACGTTGGCGGACTTGCCGCCGAGCTCCAGCGCGACCCGCTTGATGCCGCTGCCGGCCGCCTCGGCGATCCGGCGGCCGACGGCGGTGGAGCCGGTGAAGGAGACCAGGTCCACCCCGGGTGCTCGGCCAGCGCCGCTCCGGCCACCGCGCCGACGCCGGTGACCAGGTTGAACACTCCGGCCGGGAAGCCCGCCTGGTCCACCAGCCCGGCGAACAGCCGGGCGACCAGCGGGGTGTCCTCGGCGGGCTTGAGGACGACCGTGCAGCCGGCCGCCAGCGCCGGGACGACCTTGGCGACGATCTGGTGCAGCGGGTAGTTCCACGGCGTGATGGCCGCGACCACCCCGGCGGGCTCGGCGTGCACGATCGAGCTGCCGACCTGCTCGGTGAACTCGTAGTCGGCCAGGATCTCCAGGTAGGAGTCGGCGACCCGGAGCGGCAGCCCGGCCTGGACGCTGGTGGAGAAGCCGATCGGCGCGCCCAGCTCGGCGGTGACGGTCTCGGCGATCTCGGCCTGGTGCGCGGCCAGCCCGTCGCGCAGCCGGGTCAGCGGGATCAGCCGCTGGGCGGCGGTGGTCGCGCCCCAGGCGCGGGCGGCCGCGCGGGCGGCGGCGACGGCGGCGTCCACGTCCTCGGCGGTTCCGGCCGGGACGGACGCGATGGCCTCCTCGGTGGCCGGGTTCAGCACCGGGATGGCGCCGCGACCGATCGAGGGCCGCCACGCACCGCCGATGTACTGGTCTCCGTACTCCTGCACCAGATGGTCCTTCCGTCGCGGCTGCATCTGTCGGCCGGCGGCCGGCGATTAACTAGCGACGCTAGTTAATGTCGTCAAGGACGGCGGGCGCAAGTAGCCTGCCCCGGCCGGAGCTGCCGGAGCCATAGACTCGGCCAATGCGATCGGACGTACGACCCGGCGCCGCGGACGACGGTGTCGCCGCAGCGCCCAAGACCAAGCGGATGCCGCGGGCCCAGCGCGAGCAGCAGATGCTGGACGCCGCCGTGCGGGTCTTCTCCCGCTGCGGCTACCACGCCGCGTCCATGGACGAGATCGCCGAGGCGTCGAACGTCTCCAAACCCATGCTCTACCTCTACCTGGGCTCCAAGGAGGCGCTGTTCGTCGCCTGCATCCGGCGCGAGGCCGACCGGCTGATCGCCGCCGTCGCCCAGGCCGCCGAGCCGGGCCTGGAGACCGGGGAGCAGCTGCGCCGCGGGCTCACCGCGTTCTTCGCCTTCGTCGCCGAGCACCGGGACAGCTGGATCGTGCTCTACCAGCAGGCCCGGGCCCAGGGCGAGCCGATCGTGGAGGAGGTGGCGGCCTCCCGCCGCCAGGTCGTCAACGCGGTCACCGCGCTGGTCCGCCGGGCCGCCCGGGCCTCGGTGCCGCCGCAGCGCGACGGCGCCCACGCGGGCGGCGGCGCGCCCGCCGCCGCGCCCCGGCCGGACCGGGGCGAGGCCGCCGCCGTGGCCCAGGCCATCGTCGGCGCGGCCGACGCCCTGGCCGGCTGGGTGCTGGACACCGGCCCGGAGCCGCCGGAGGAGACCGCCCGGCGGCTGATGTCGGTCATCTGGATCGGCCTGGAGCCCCGGCTGCACGGCGCCCGCTACGTAGCCGACCCGGCGCCCGACCCAGCGGCCGACCAGGCGCCCGATCCGCAGGGTTAGCACGCGCGGTCGCTCACCCGTTCGGACGGCAGGGGCTCGCCGCGCCTCTGCCGCCGTGTGAGCGTGGGGTCACCGTCCGCACACCCCTGGAGGACCCACCGTGTCGACCACGTCGCTGCGCACCTCAGTCGCCGCCGGGACGCTCGCTGTCTCCCTGTTCGCGCTGCCCGCCTGCTCCGGCTCGGGCTCCACCCACGCCGCCGGCACCACCAACGCGGTGGGCGTCGCCGCCGTCGCCGACTCGCCGTCGCCGAGCACCAGCGCGGAGCGGGTCAAGCTGGCCAAGACCAAGTTCGTGCTGAACGCGAGCCTGGCCGCCGGCGCGGCCTACCAGTGGATCTACAAGCCGTTCAAGGCCGGGACGTTCAAGAAGGGCGCCAAGGGCCGGACGCTGGCGCTGATCAAGGGCGGCCTGGCCGGGGCGTTCACCTACAACCGGCTGTCGGCCGCGCTGACCGATGCCAAGGGCGACCCGACGCTGTCCAAGGCGACCGGCGCGCTGACGGCGGCGGTGGCGAGCCTCAAGGACCTGCCCAGCAAGATCAAGGGCGGCAAGGCCACCGACGCCGACTTCAATCAGGTCGACAACGTGGTCAACAGCGTCAAGAAGGCCGGGTCGGAGAACGGGCTCAACGTCACCGACCAGGTGCCCTCGGCCGGCCAGCTCACCCAGAAGGTCAGCAGCTAGCCGACGACGACCCCCCGGGCCCGGCGGCGCCGCCCGTCACTCGCTGACGAAGACGTAGCGCCAGCGCCGCCGCCCGTCCGGGCCGTGCACCGCCTGGCTGCGGTAGACCACCACCCGCGCCGGGGCGCCCCCGCGCGCGGGCAGCTCCACCAGGTACTCCGCGGGGATCCGCTCGGCGAGGTTGACCGTCACCGGGCGCCTGCGGCCGTCCAGCGGCCCGCCGACGAACTCGGTCCTTGCCTGTCGCATGCGGTCAGTTTCGCACTTCCGCGACCCGCGCTCACCGCATGCCCTGCACACCCGTATCCTGCTCAGTACACACTCCGGTAACCCTGGGGTGCGTACAGAGGCGAGAGGGGCTCGATGGAATCCGCGGGCAGGCTGAGCAACTGGTGGCGCAGGCGGTCCGGCACGGACGCCGATCCAGCAGGTCCGGCCGACGCGGACCAGCGCGCCTCGCGGCTGGCCGAGCTCCTGGCCGCCGCCCGGGCCGGGTTCCCGGTGGTGCCCGCCGCCCATGCCGTCGACTACCGATGTTCCTGCGACCGCATGGGCTGTCCGGCCCCGGCGCAGCACCCGCTCTCCTTCGCCTGGCAGTCCATGGCGACCGTCGACGCCGAGCAGGTCACCCGCTGGCTGGCCCGCGATCCGCAGGCCAATGCGGTCACCGCCACCGGCCGCGCGCACGACGTGCTGGACGTCCCGGCCGAGGCCGGGCGGCTGGCCCTGCAGCGGATGGGCGAGCTGGGCATCCCGGTCGGCCCGGTCGCCGCAGTCGGGGAGGATCGTTTCCTCTTCTTCACCACGACCCGTTCCACCCTGGACGAGGACGAGTGGTGGACCTCCGAGCTGGACACCCACCCCGAGGACCTCGCCGAGCACCCCGGCATCCGCTGGCACACCCGCGGCAGCTACGTGCTGCTGCCGCCCTCCCGGCTCACCGACGGCTCGGCCGTCACCTGGGTGCGCCCGCCGGAGCTGCCGCTGCCGGATCCGCTGCGGGTGCTGGACCTGCTCGCCGACGCCTGCACCGCGGTGGGCGCGGCCGCCGCCGGCGAGCGCTGGTTCATCGGCTGACAGCTCCCCGAGGCACTGCCCGCGCGGGCCTCACGGCAGCGTCAGGATCTCCGCGCCGTCCTCGGTCACCAGCAGCGTGTGCTCGAACTGTGCGGTGCGCTTGCGGTCCTTGGTGACCACCGTCCAGCCGTCCGCCCAGATGTCGTGCTCGTAGGTGCCCAGGGTCAGCATCGGCTCGATGGTGAAGGTCATCCCGGGGCGGATCACCGTGGTGGCGCGCGGGCTGTCGTAGTGCGGCACGATCAGCCCGGAGTGGAAGGACGTGTTGATGCCGTGCCCGGTGAAGTCCCGCACCACGCCGTAGCCGAAGCGCTTGGCGTAGGACTCGATGACCCGCCCGATGACGTTGATCTGCCGCCCCGGCCTGACCGCCGCGATGCCGCGCCGGGTGGCCTCCCGCGTCCGCTCCACCAGCAGCTTGGACTCCTCGTCGACGTTGCCGACCAGGTAGGTCGCGTTGAGGTCGCCGTGCACGCCGTGGATGAACGCGGTCACGTCCAGGTTCACGATGTCGCCGTCCTGCAGCACGGTCGAGTCCGGGATGCCGTGGCAGATCACCTCGTTGACCGAGGTGCAGATGGACTTGGGGAAGCCCCGGTAGCCCAGGTCCGAGGGGTACGCGTCGTGGTCGCACATGTACTCGTGCGCGATCCGGTCCAGCTCGTCGGTGGTCACGCCCGGCGCGATGGCTGCGGCTGCCGCGTCCATCGCCTGCGCGGCGATCCGCCCGGCGATCCGCATCTTCTCGATCGTCTCCGCGGTCTGCACCTCGGGCCCGGTGTACGGCTGGGGCGCCTTGCGGCCGACGTACTCGGGCCGCGGGATGCGGGCCGGGACGCTGCGGGTGGGGGAGAGGGTTCCGGGGACCAAGGGTGCCATGGCGGCAGTCTATCGACGGCGGCGGAAGCGTGCGCCGACCCTTCCGGGGCAGCATCCTGGATGCAGCGGGACCACGACCGGCGACCGACCGGGGACCGACCGGCGAACGATCAGCGAATGGGGAGCTCCATGGCAGGCAGCGACACCGACAAGGGCAGCGGCGAGTGGTACTACTGCCTCAAGCACAAGCGGGTGGAGGAGGGCATGGTCTGTCCCTCGAGCAGCCGCCTGGGCCCGTACCCGTCCGAGGCGGACGCCGCCCGGGCGCTGGAGATCTCCCGCGAGCGCAACGAGGCGTGGGACGAGGATCCGCGCTGGCAGTGACCCGAATCCGGCAGGAGCGGACAAACCCGGCAGGCCCTTGGCGGCGGGGTGCCGCGCGTGCCAGGGTGGCCCAGGGAACTGACTCGTGCACAGATGGTGTCCGGGCAGGCGAGGGCGGACAGGCACGGGGGCGCGCGGCGTGGCGGACGGGACGGACGGCAGGCGGTCCGGTCGGGTGCGGGTGTGGCCCGCGGCCCCGCTGCTGGGCCTGACCGCCACAGTCGGCCTGGCGCTGGCCGCGATATGCCTGCACGCGGGCGGCTCCGCCGGGGTGGTGGGCGCCGGGCCGCTGGTCCACTGGTGGTTCGCGGCGGTCCTGGTCGCCGGTGTCGGCGGCTCGACACTGGCCGTCAAGTACCGGCTCCGGCAGGAGGAGCGCCCGGAGATGTCCGAGCGCGAGCAGCGCTTCACCCGGGCGGCCTTCACCGGCGTCTTCGCCGTCGCGGCGTGCAGCGTGGTCTACCTGTCGGTGATCGGCACCGGCCAGCCCAGCCTGGCGCCGACCCTGCCGGGCGGCGGACGCGCCCAGTCCCAGCCGCCGGCCACCCCGCCGGCGCACACCATGCCGCCGTCCAAGCTGGTGCACAGCAACACCCACCCGACGGACCTGCGGCCGCTGCTGCTCACCGTGGTCTGCGTGGCCCTCGCCGCGGTCCTGGGCTTCCTGGGGTACCGGTTGGCCGGGTGGCTGCGCGGACGCGGGCGCCCCGGCCTGGTGCCGTCCGCCCCGCTGGCCAGGGCGGCGGAGGAGGACCGGCTCGCCGACGCGGTCAGCGCCGGACGCCTGGCCCTGCGCGGTGAGGACACCCGGGCCGCCGTCATCGCCTGCTACGCCGCCATGGAGGAGTCGCTGGCGGCCGGGGGCGTCGGCCGCCGGGCCTCGGACAGCCCGGCCGACCTGCTGCACCGCGCGTCCGGAGCGGGCGTGCTCACCGGCCCCGAGCCGGAACTCCTCGCCGACCTGTTCCGCGAGGCCCGCTTCTCCCGGCACCCGATGGGCCCCGAGCAGCTCCGGCAGGCCCGCGCAGCCCTCGACGGCATCGACCGCGCCCTCGCCGCCCACCAACGCAGCGCCCCCGCCCAACCCCACCCGGCCGACCCGGCCGACCCGACCGACCCGACCGACCCGGCCGCCTCGGACCGGCCCGCGCAGGCCGCGCATGAGTCCCGGCAGGAGGCGGTGGCCCCGTGAACCCGCGTCGAGCTCCCCGGCTGCCGATCGTCCCCGAGGCGCTGGCCGTCCTCGGCGGCGCCGCCGTCGGCGCCGAGGTGCTGCTGGCCGTCGTCGGCGGTCTGACCGCCGTCGCCTGCGGCGCCGTCGTCCTGGCCGTGGGGGCACTCCTCGGCGCCCGCTACATCGCCGGGGCCGAGGCCCTGGACAGCGACTACCGCCGCCAGGTGCGGCTGGTCGGCAGCCGCGAACCCACCCTGCGCTACTGGGACGCCGCGATCGAGGACGCCCGCGAGTCCCTCTCCGGCTACGAACTGCACCTGCGCCCGCTGCTGCAACGCCTGTACGCGGTGCGGCTGGCCGAGCGGCACGGCGTCTCCCTGGCGACCCAGCCCGACCGCGCCGCCGCGCTGATCGGCCCGGAGCTGTGGCCCTGGATCGACCCCTCCCGGCCACGGCTGACGGTCGACGCGACCGGCCGACCGCTCTCCCGCGATCCCAAGCTCGGCCCGGCCGTGCCCGATCCGCTGATCACCGCCCTGGTCGAGCGCCTGGAGCAGCTGTGACCCGCGGCGGCCCGCCGTCCTCCCTTCCGCATCCCCTCCGCATCCGATCCGCATCCGCCAAGGAGCACCGTGTCCACCGTGAGCCAGCAGGACGCCACCGCCGTCCTGACGCCCCAGCAGGCGGGCGACCGCGCCCACGCCGTCCTCGACGAGGTCGAGCGTGCCGTCGTCGGCAAGCGCGCCGCGCTGGAGCTGGTCATGCTCGGCATCCTCGCGGGCGGCCACGTCCTGATCGAGGACCTGCCGGGCCTCGGCAAGACCCTGCTCGCGCGTTCCTTTGCGACCGTCCTCGGCCTGGACTTCAGCCGCATCCAGTTCACCCCGGACCTGCTGCCCTCGGACGTGTCCGGCGCGCCCATCTACGACCAGCGCAGCGGCGAGATGGTGTTCCGCCCCGGTCCGGTCTTCACGCACCTGCTGCTGGCGGACGAGATCAACCGCACCCCGCCGAAGACCCAGGCCGCGCTGCTGGAGGCGATGGCCGAGGCGCAGGTCAGCGTGGACGGCGTGACGCGTCCGCTGCCGTCGCCGTTCGTGGTCATCGCCACCGACAACCCGATCGAGTACGAGGGCACCTACACCCTGCCCGAGGCGCAGCTCGACCGGTTCCTGCTGCGGGTGCGGATGGGCTACCTGCCGGTCGCCGACGAGGCCGCGATGCTGCGCCGCCGCCTGGACCGGGCCGCGCCGGAGGCGGTGCTGGCGCCGCACACCGGCCCGGCCGAGGTGCTGGCGATGCGCGCCGGCCTGGAGCGGGTCGAGGTGGACGACGACCTGATCGACTACATCGTGGCGCTGATCGACGCCACCCGGAAGCACGCCCAGATCCAGGTCGGGGCCTCCCCGCGCGGCGGGCTGGCGCTGGTGCAGCTGGCCCGCGCCCGCGCGGTCATGGCCGGGCGCGACTACGTCGTCCCCGAGGACGTCAAGGCGGTGGCGGTGCCCGCGCTGGCCCACCGCATCAGCCTGCGGCCGGAGTTGTGGGTGCGCCGGGTCAGCGCGGACGACGTGGTCGCCGCCCTGGTCGACACCGTGCCCACCCCGCGCACCACCCCCCGCCCCGCATGACCCGCCCCGCCGAGCCCGGCGTCCCGCCGCCGCCGGAGGTGCTGCGGGCGCTGGGCAACGACGCCGGCGGCCTGAGCGCCGCCGAGGCTCCGAGCCCGCGCCCGACCGGTTGGCGGGCCGGCCCGCGCACGCTGCGGCTGGCCACCCTGGTGGGCGTGGCCGCGCTGTTGGCCGTCGCCACCGGACGCCCGTGGCTGCTGGCGCTCGCCGCCGGGCCGCTGTGCCTGCTGGTGCTCTCCGCCTCCGGCGGCCCCCGGCCCGAGGAGGTGCAGGCGGTCGCGGACGTCCCGGCGCGCCGCTGCTTCGTCGGCGAGCAGATCGACGTGACCGTCACCGCCGCCTTCGACGGCGCGGTCGGCTGGATCGACCCGGGCGTCTCGCCGGGCCCCGGCTGCGAGCTGGTCTCGCTGCGGACCGCCGGAGCCGTCGTCACCCTCGGCTTCACCGCCGCCCGTTGGGGCCGCTGGTCGCTCGGCGTGGTCGATCTGGACCTGTACGACGAGGGCGGCCTCAGCCGCCGCACCGTCCGGGTGGACCTCGGCGAGGTCGAGGTCTTCCCACTGCCGGTCGACGGCGCCTTCACGCCCATCCCGGTCCGGCTGCCGGACCGCCTCGGCGAGCACACCGCCCGGCAGACCGGCGAGGGCATCGAGGTGATCGGGGTGCGCCCGCACGTGTGGGGCGAGCGGCAGCGCCGCATCCACTGGGCGGCGACCACCCGGCGCGGCAGCATCCAGATCAACCAGTTCGCCGCCGAGCGCGCCGCCGACGCCGTCGTCCTGCTGGACTCCTTCGCCGACATCGCCGACCCGGCGACGGGGCGTTCCAGCCTGGACGAGTCGCTGCGGGTCGCCGCCGGGCTGATCCGCACCTATCTGCGCAGCCACGACCGGGTCGGCATCGTCTCGGTCGGCGGCAAGCTCAACTGGCTCCAGCCGGGCAGCGGCGACGCGCACTTCTACCGGCTGGTGCAGACCGTCCTGGACGTCCGCCGCGATCTGGCGTTCCACACGCCGGACCTGAACCGGCTGCCGCCCCCCGCGATCCCGAACAGCGCGCTGGTGTACGCGGTCACCCCGCTGGCCGACGGCCGGGTCATGGACGTCCTGGGCGGCCTGGCCGAGCGCGGCAACCCGGTGGTGGTGGTCGAGGTGCCGGTCGGTGACCCGCGCGTCGAGGAGGACGACGCCGTGGGGCAGCTCGCCCTGCGGCTGTGGCGGCTGGACCGCGAGGCGCTGCGCTACAGCCTGGTCGAACGCGGCATCCCGGTCGTCCCCTGGCAGGGCGAGACCCTCGACCTCTCCCTCGCCCCCCTCCTCCGCACCCGCATCCAAGGACGAGCCGGATGACCCCGCCCCCCACCCCCGGCACGTCCCCCGCCGAGGACGTGGCTTCCGCCGCCGCGAGCCCCGCCGCGCGCACCGCGAACAGCTCGGCTGTGCCGGGGCCGCCGGTGGCGCCGGGCGGGCCCGCGCCGGAGGCGGAGGCGTGGGCCGCGCCGTCCGCCCCCGGCGGGCCCTTCGGCGGGCCCGAGTGGCCGCTGCGGCTCCTCGGCTGCGTCCTCGCCCTGGCCGTCACCGACCCGGCCGGGTGGTTCTCCGGCTCCCTGGGCCGGCTCCTGCTGCCGGTGTTCGCCATCGCGGGCGCGGT
This sequence comes from Streptacidiphilus sp. PB12-B1b, assembly GCF_014084125.1. Lineage (NCBI taxonomy): Bacteria > Bacillati > Actinomycetota > Actinomycetes > Kitasatosporales > Streptomycetaceae > Streptacidiphilus > Streptacidiphilus sp. PB12-B1b. The sequence goes on from NZ_CP048405.1 coordinate 1,900,184, forward strand.
GGCCGCCGCCGGGCCGATGACGGCCCGCCCGGTCGTCCGGGACTCCCGCCTGCGGGCGCAGATACCCCGGCACCGGAACACCCTGTTCGTGGTCGGCTGCGTGGTGCTGGCCGCCCTGATCCCGCCGCCGGGGTGGCTCGCCGCCTGCGATACCGCGCTGCTGCTCTGCTACCTGCTCAGCCTGGACGCCGTCGTCGGCGGCCCATCCGCGCTGCGGCTGCTGCGGCGACCGCTGGTGCTGGTCGCGTTCTTCGGCAGCAGCGCGCTGGTGCTGGCGGCAGCCCTGCTGCCGGTCGGTACGGCGGGCCCGTGGGCCCGCCTGCTGGCCGCCCTGGCCATCGCCGCCTCCACCGCCTCCGTAGCCGCCGCCCTCTGGCTCCGCCAATCCACCGCCCACCGCTGACCCCCGCGCCCCGCGCCCCGCGTGGCAGGCAGGTTGTGACGCTCGACGCATCGGCGTTGTGTCGTGGCTGGCGGGGCGGGGTGGGTGCGAGGATGCGGCCATGAGTGCAACCGAAGACAACGCCGCCGCCTCCGCCCCTGCTCCCGCCCGTAGCCCGCACGATCGGCCGGACGTGTCCGGCCTGGTCGTCGGGGTGCTGGGGGGCACCGGCCCGCAGGGTCGCGGTCTGGCCTACCGGCTGGCCAAGGCCGGTCAGCAGGTGGTGATCGGCTCGCGCAGCGCCGAGCGTGCCGAGGAGAAGGCCGCGGAGCTGGGCTTCGGCGTCCGTGGCGCGGACAACGCGACGACCGCCGCGCAGAGCGACATCGTCATCGTCGCCGTGCCCTGGGAGGGCCACGGCGAGCTGCTGGCCTCGCTCCGCACCGAGCTGGCCGGGAAGATCGTCGTGGACTGCGTCAACCCGCTGGGCTTCGACAAGCAGGGCGCCTACGCGCTGCTGCCGGAGGAGGGCAGTGCCGCGCAGCAGGCCGCCGCGCTGCTGCCGGAGTCGCGGGTCACCGCCGCCTTCCACCACCTCTCGGCGGTCCTGCTGCTGGACGAGAGCGTGGACGAGGTGGAGATCGATGTGCTGGTGCTGGGCGACGAGCGGGCCGCGACCGACGCCGTCCAGGCGCTGGCCGAGCGGGTGCCGGGCATGCGCGGCGTCTTCGCCGGGCGGCTGCGCAACGCGCACCAGGTGGAGTCGCTGGTGGCGAACCTGATCTCGGTGAACCGCCGCTACAAGGCGCACGCCGGCCTGCGGATCACCGACATCTGAAACACGTTCCGTCCCGGGGCACCCCTGGACGCGGCTCGGGCCGGGCGTCGGACACAATGGACGGTGTCCGGCCCGTCCCGTCCGTGGAGTCCGAAGATGCCCCGCTTCTCGATCCTGTTGTTCGCCCTGTCCGCGCTCGCCCTGGTCGCCGCCGTGGTGTCGGTGCTGGCGGGCTTCTGGATCGGCCTGGGCTGGATCCTGCTCGCGGGCATCACCAGCAACATCGGCTGGGTCCAGTGGCGGCGCGCCCGCACCGCAGCCGGCGCCTGAGCGCCGAGCGCGCGTCGCAGACCTGACCCCGGCGGCGGTCAGCGCAACGACACACCTCCTTCGGGCGACGGTCCCGGGGCGAGCGCCGCACGGCCTCTAGCGTCCCGGGAAACACCCCCTGGGAAGGAACCCCGCGTGAACCGTCTCGCCCGGACCACCGCCGTCGTCGCCACCGCCCTCGCCGTCGCCTGCCTGCCGGCGACCGCGCTGGCGGACACCCCTCGCTCGGCCGCCGCGCCGATCAGCTTCAACAACGCCACGACCTCCATCGTCAGCGGTGACGTCTTCGGCGCCGGGCACTCCAACATCGTCGGCTCGGGCGACGGCACCGCCCCCGGCCTGGACTCCGGCGTAGGTGTGGGTGCGGGCGCGGGCGCGGCCGCACCCCGCGTGGTGACGTTGGAGACGGACGCCAGCCTGCCCTACCCGCCTGCGGAGCTGGTCCGCAGCGAGGGCGCCGAATACCCGTACGTGCTGCTGATGCCGAACATCCGGGCGACCATCCTGGTCAGCGGGGAGTCCTTCGCCGACTACCGCTACCCGAGCGGCGGGACGTTCCACATCGAGCTGGGCATCGACGCGGGCGGGCGGACCACCGTCGCCTGCCGGTCCGAGGGCGCGCCGCAGCTCGTCTGCGTGGCGGGCCTGCGCGGCGAGAACACCGTGCTCATCACCCGCGGCTAGGGACGCCGCAGCGTCCGCCTGCCCGGCCGGGGAGCGCCCCCGGCCGGGCAGCGGCCGTCAGTGCCCGAAGATGCCGCCGAGGTTCAGGTTGAAGAAGTGGAAGAGGTAGTTGCCGAACTGGGCGTACGTCCAGGACTGCCCGAACCACCGCATCAGGTTGAAGATCACGGTGTTGAAGAACCAGCTGTTGATGGTGCTGTTCCACAGCAGCAGGAACACGATGATCATGCCGTAGGGCGCGATGCCCGCGAACGCCCGGCGGTTGTCGTACGACAGCCAGGGCTCGATGATGCCGTAGCCGTCCAGGCCGGGCACCGGCAGCAGGTTCAGGATGGCCGCCATCAGCTGGAGCAGCGCCAGGTAGCCCAGCGCGCTGTAGAAGTTCGCCGGGCCGACGGCGGTCGGTGTCGGCACCAGGGCCAGCACGACCAGCAGCACCAGGGCGCTGGCCGCGTTCACGGCCGGTCCGGCGGCCGAGATCGCGCTGTGCTTCCACTTGCCCTGGATGCGCCCGCGCTCGATGAAGACCGCGCCGCCGGGCAGCGCGATGCCGCCGAGGATGATGAAGACCAGCGGCATGATGAAGCTGTACACGGGGTGGGTGTACTTCAGCGGGTTGAGCGTGAGGTAGCCCTTGGTGCCCACCGAGATGTCGCCGCCGTGCAGCGCGGTGCGGGCGTGCGCGTACTCGTGCAGGCAGAGGGAGACCAGCCAGCCCGCCACCACGAACATGAACACGCCGAAGCGGGCATTGCCCCAGTCGGTCCACAGCGCTCCGGCTGAGGCGCCCATGACGGCGAGCAGCACCAGGAAGATCGTGCTGACCCTCCGGTCGGAGTGGGGGCGGTTGCTGGTGATGCTCATGGCGGGTGGGCTCCGGTCGGTTCGGTGAGTGCCGATCATCCCGCCTGCGGCTCCCTGCGGACAAGCGACACCGGGTGAACGTCCGGCCGCCCGCGCCCGTTCCGGCCCGGGTGCCTGTTGCACGGCTGTGACGCTGCCCGGACAAGTCCCCGACCCGGGCTGGATAGCTTGTTCCCGGTCGCACCGAGCAAGGGCCGATCAACCACCGGGCCCTCGAGCGGACTTGGCTGCACGGCCCCCCAGCGTCGCCCCCGGCCGCCCCGCGCTGGAGACCCTGACCATCGCCAACCACACCGGTGCCGCGATCAACGAGCCGTGGGAAGCGGTGATCGACGACGACGGCCAGGGTTTCGCCGGACAGGTCCGGCTCGCCTACGACGAGTGGGTCGGCTCGGCCGCCAAGGGCCACTGGCAGGCCCTGAGCGGCTACAACGCGGGCAACCTCACGGTCAACGGGATCGGCGTCAACGCCACCGACACCGTCAAGCTGCGGATCCGGCTGGTGGCGTACACCGCCAAGGCCGGCTCGGGCACCGTGCCGATCCAGGTGGTCAACTTCGACGGCATCACGACCGGCAACCTCAACCGCATGCTCACCGTCCACCGCGCCGCCTGACGCCTGACGCTGCCGACCGGCTCCCAGGAGCCGGTTCGGACAGCTGCGGGCATCCGCCCCCGCGCCGGCGTCGGGTGCACGGTCAGGCGTTCCCTGCTGCGGGCCGCTCGGGCTGGGGTGTCACCTGTGGCGTTCGTCCAGGTGGCGGCGCATCAGGACGCGGGCGTCCGCCGCCGCGCTGCCGTCGCGGACGTACCGGGCGGCCCGGTGCCGGGCGACGAAGTCGGCGCAGTCCGCGCAGCCGGGCACCGGGGTCGGGACGGGCATCGGCAGGCCGTACGAGAAGTCCGGCGGCGGCTGCCACGACATGGCACCGGTCACCCCAGCCCCCTGCTGCTCTCCGCGTTCAGCTCCGCCACCCGGGCCCGCAACTCGGCGCGCCCGTCGGCGGGCTCCAGATCCGCCGGGGCCGCATCCCACTCCACACCGCCCCCGGCCGGACGCAGGTAGACGCGGGCCCCGAACGCGCCCATCACCACGCCCACCCGGTCCCGCCTGGTGTCCCGCATCAGTGCTCCCACGCAGGGAGGCTCCGTGCCCGTGCTCACGACGCCCGTACCTCCTCGGCCACCCCGGACCTCCGGGCGGCCTCGGCCACGATCAGCCGCGTCAGCTCCTCCAGGTCCTCGGAGCTGATCGTGCCGACCCGCACGCCCGGCTCCCTCCCCTCCGGTGTCACGACCTTGGCGGTGGTGACCGACAGGTCGATCGACTCCATCGCCTCGATGAATCGCACGGACGCCGCGTAGGCCGCGTCCACGAGTGGGTGGCTCATCTGCTGTGCTCGCTCTCGCCGCTGCTCCGGTCTCTGCCCACATCTACCGCTCCGCTTGCCATGGCGCACCGCCCCAGGCCGGGCCAAACGGGTTGTCCTGCGGGAGCGGCCCCCGCCCCCGGGCCGCCCGGCCGCTCCTTTACCTCATCCATCACGGTCCTGTCCGTCGTTACGGTGTGTATCTGTGTATGTACTCCAAGGATTGCCATGCGCGTCTAGGCTCGACAGAGGGAAGCGCATAAAAGCCCGCGAGTTATGCATGAGGGAGCGTCATCGTCATGGCTGAAGAGACCGATGTACCTGACCCTGAGTCATCCCTGCTGGCCTTCTTCGGCTCCGAGCTGCGACGCGTGCGCGCGGAGGCGGGGATGTCGCAGGGCCAGGTGGCCAAGGAGGCCCACTCCACCCAGGCCATGATCAGTTACGTCGAACTGGCCAGACGCGTCCCGACCGCCCAACTGGCCGCCGACTTGGACCGGGTGTTCCACACCGGCGGCCACTTCCAGCGCCTGCACCCGCTGGTTCTGCGGTACGCCTACCCGCCATGGTTCCTGCCGTTCATCCAGATTGAGGGGGACGCATCGGGCATTCGCTCATTCCAGACTCAGGTCATCCATGGCTTGTTGCAGACCGAAAGCTACGCGCGGGCGATGCTGACCGCTGTTCGGCCGGACAACCTTGAGGACCTGATCGCTGCACGTATGTCCAGGCAGGCCATCTTCGACAGAGACGATCCTCCGCGTGCGTGGTTCGTGATCGACGAGCAGGTCCTTCGCCGCAGGATCGGTGGCCCAGAGGTCATGCGGGATCAGTTGCAACGACTGCTGACCGCTGGAATGGATCCCAGGACGGTAATTCAGGTGCTTCCGGAGCGGGTTGCGGCGCATCCTGGACTAGCTGGCCCGTTCACCATTCTGACTACTCCGGAGGTGCCCGACGCGCTGTACGTGGACGGGTTCTCGCAGGGGCGGATGGGGTTGGATCCGGCGGAGGTCGCGGTGGCCGTACACGCATATGATCTGTTGCGGGCCGTCTCCCTGTCGCCTGATGAGTCCGCCGAGTTGATCGGCGGATACCTGGAAGGACTGAGGTAATGATCGTCGCTAGCGCTCTGCCTGTCACGTGGCGCAAGGCCAGTTACAGCAGCACCAATGGCGGAGAGTGCATCGAGTTTGGCGTGGGGCTTGCGGGCGTGGCCCCTGTCCGTGACAGTAAGGACCCGCACGGTCCTGCGCTGCTGTTCACGCCTGAGGCGGTTGCTGCGTTCGTGGCTGCCGTCAAGTCTGGTGAGTTCCCGACCATCTGACTCCTGAAGGAGGACCGGTTCCATGGACGTTGCCAGTGCTCTGCCCGTGACGTGGCGCAAGGCCAGCTACAGCGGCCCCAATGGTGGCGAGTGCGTCGAGATCGGTGAGGGCCTCACGAATGTGGCCCCCGTCCGTGACAGCAAGGACCCGCACGGTCCTGCGCTTCTCTTCACGCCTGAAGCAGTCGCCGCGTTCGTGGCTGCCGTCAAGTCCGGTGAGTTCCCGACCGTCTGACTCCACAAGGAGGACCGGTTCCATGCACGTTGCGAGTGCTCTGCCGGTGACCTGGCGCAAGGCCAGCTACAGCAGCACCAACGGTGGCGACTGCATTGAGATCGGTGAAGGTCTCAGGGATGTGGCGCCGGTCCGTGACAGCAAGGACCCGCACGGCCCCGCGCTCCTGTTCACGGCGGAGGCGGTCGCCGCGTTCGTGGCGGCCGTCAAGTCGGGGGAGTTCCCGACGCTCTGACCCGGCAGGCCCGTCGGCGGCGCGCAGCCATCGCGCGCCGCCGGTGGTCAGCGGCTGGCGGCGTAGACCCGGTTGATCGGGGTTTCGGCGGCAAGCCGCCAGTGGTGCAGGCCCGCGACGTCCGCGAGGTGGCGCATGGCGTCCTCGCCGGCGTGGTTGCCCATGGTGAGCGGGCCGTGCTGGGCCACGGCCGAGGGCAGGCACACGGCCACGGAGGTGGCGGCCAGCGTCCGGCCGATGGGGTTGGCGTTCTCCAGGATGTCCGCCGAGACGTTGGGCTCGACGATCATGCAACTGCCGTCCTCGTTCAGGGTTTCCTGCGCGTGCGCGAGTGCGCTGCCGGGGTCGCCCATGTCGTGCAGGCAGTCGAAGAAGGTGATGAGGTCGTAGCCGTCGCCGGGGAAGTCCTGCGCGGTCGCCACCTCGAAGCTCACCTGCTTGCTCATGCCCTGGTCCTCGGCGATCTGCCGCGCCGCCTCGATCGACGGCTGGTGGAAGTCGAAGCCGTGGAAGGTCGAGTTCGGGTAGGCGCTCGCCATCAGCATGGTGGAGTAGCCGTACCCGCAGCCGATGTCGGCGACGTCCGCGCCGCGCTCCAACTTGCCGACGGTGCCGTCCATCGCGGGCAGCCACTCGGAGACCAGGGAGCCGCCGTAGCCCGGGCGGAAGAACTTGGCGACGCCCGAGAACAGCGCGGCGCTGTGCTCCTCCCAGCCCACGCCCTCGCCCGTGCGGAAGGCCGACATCAGCGCGTCCTCGCTGCTGTACATCGCCTGCAGCATGGTGAGGAATCCGGCCGCGTACGTGGGCGCGGTCGGGTCCGCCAGCACGGCCGCGTGCTCGTCCGGCAGGAGGTAGCTGTCGTGCTCGGCGTCGTAGCGCACGTACTCGCCGGCCACCTGCCCGGCCAGCCACTCCCGGACGTACCGCTCGACCAGGCCGGTCCTCTCGGCCAGCTGCTCCGAGGTGAGCGGGCCGGCGCCCGCCATCGCCTGGTACAGCCCGAGCCGGTCGCCGAGCGAGGTGGACAGCCCGGCGACCGCGGCCCCGGCGTCCGTCACCACCCGCCCCAGGAACTCCATCACTCTGTCCTCGTCCATGGCCGCAGCCATGGCAATCACCTCCTCGCCCGCTGCCGCGCCCCGCTCAGGCGTGCTGCGGTACTTCCTCGTTCTTGAGCATTCCGCGGATCTGCTCGCGCAGCTCCGGCGAGTCCGTGTGCTCGTGCACCGAGACGGCGTGCTCGGTGGCGGCCCGGACGACCTCGTCCTCCTCGCCCGAGATGGTGAGGGTGCACCCGCTCACGCTCGGGTAGTCCCGGCAGTCGGCGATCTTGCGCATGGCGGACCTCCCGGTCCTGCGCCGCGCCGCAGCCTCCGGCGGGCCAGGCTCTGGCCGGACGACCGGGGCGCACAACAGCAGGCGCGTTCCCCGGCCATTATCCCCTTATTGGCAGGAAATGCGTTGATACGTGCATGGGTAAAGGAAATGGCCTGCCCGTTCGGTCGGACAACTGTGCCCCGGGGCTTCTGGTCGCACGGTCGGGGGGCGTGTAGGACGGGGGAGTTCCACAGCTGCGCGGAGGAGAAGTCACCTTGCACGATCACGACAACGCCAGGCAGAGCGACGTACAGAACGCTCGGACGCCGGGGCGCCAGCCCGCGAGTGCAGACGCTACGCCGCTCCAGCGCCTTCTGGCCATGCAGGGCAGCGCGGGCAATGCCGCCGTCGTCCAGCTACTGCGCCAGTCCGGACACCCCTGGGCGGCGGAGCCGCACCAGCACGGTGCGGGCTGCGGCCACCAGGAACAGGCACCGGTCCAGCGCTCGGCCGTGCACGACGTGCTGCGCGGCGGCGGGCAGCCGCTGGACGACACCACCCGTACCGACATGGAGTCCCGCCTGGGCGCGGACTTCTCGGACGTCCGCCTGCACACCGGCGGCGCCGCCCGCGCCTCGGCCGCCGAGATCGGGGCCCGCGCCTACACCTCCGGCAGCCACGTCGTCATCGGCGACGGCGGAGCCGACAAGCACACCCTCGCGCACGAGTTGACCCACGTCATCCAGCAGCGCCAAGGGGCGGTGGCGGGCACCGACAACGGCGGGGGACTGAAGATCTCCGACCCCGGCGACCGCTTCGAGCGCGCCGCGGAGGCCAACGCGACCCGCGTGATGGCCGGTCCGGCCCCGGTCCAGAGAGCCGCGCTGCGTACGGCCGCTGCCCCGCACTCCGCCGGTGAGCTGCCGGTCCAGCGGGCCAAGACCCCCAAGGCCCGCAAGCGGGCATCGACCGCGGGCCCGCTGGACCGGCAGGTCACGGCCGCCCTGATCTCCAACGACGCAGCCCGCGCCGTCGTGTCACAGCTGGTTTCGAACCACGGCTGGAAGATGATCGGCGGCGCACGGGACCTGACGCTCCACAAGCCGCAGGCAGCCGACCGGGAGCTGTCCGCCGAGGAGGTCAGGCAGCCGAAGACCAGGGAGGTCTACGGGAAGAGCAACAACGTCATCGCGGCCAGGTCCTACGCCGACGAGCGCCACAAGCAGGCCATCCGCTGGATCTCCACCATCGCTCTGCAGTACCTGGGCGCAGGTGAGGAGGTACAGGGCTGCTTCCACCAGGGGGCGTTCTACATTTCGTCGAACAAGAACAACACCAACGAAGAACTCAGGGCCCTGGCCACGAGCGAGCGCACCGTCGGCCCCTTCGTGCAGAAGATGCTGGAGGAACTGCCGGACAGCAGTCGGCACGCCCGCAACGTCCGGCACGAGAGCAAGGCGCGCGAGCGCATCGTCAAAGAGGACAAGGAGTTCGAATTCGACTTCTCCGCCTTCCGGTCCGCCGCAGTCCACGTTCCGGCGGCGGTCGAGGCCGAGCGCGACGGCTTCCACGCGGAGCGCCGGATCGACGAACACCTGAGGAAGCAGCGGGGCACGGGCGACTCCGCGCCCGTCGTCACGCCGGAGACGACGGCGGGAACCAAGCGCCCCTGCGTGGCCTGCTACATCAGTCTCTACAGCACCACGGGCGCGCGTCCGGGCCCCTACTGGAGCAGCGCGGCCGCGAACACGGACATCCCCAACTTCGACAAGGAGCCGGGGAAGGCCGCCGCGCTGGCCACGACCATCAACGCCGCGGTGACGTCGGCAGGCGGAACGTACATCAACGCCTGCAGCACCCACCGCAAGGCGTGGGACGTGGACACCGACTCCGACTCGGACGACCCCTCCAGCGAAGCCTCCGGCCCCCTGGCCAACGCGCTGGAAGGCATGGACGTGGGCGCGGTGGACACCGGCATGATGCACATCGACGGCTGACCGCCCGGCGAGGCGGCTCAGCGGGCGGGCAGGGATGATCCGCTGCCCGACCATCGGCGGATGATCAACCGCCGATGGGCGGGTGCCGCAGACCGGTCGGCCACGAACAGAATGGCCCCACCGGCTCTGCGGCGCGCCGACCAGGCACAACGCGCCCCGACCGGTGAACGGGGCGGGGGGCGCCGAACGGGCGACCTCTGACGGCCCCCTGTAAGGGGAGACACGTACATGAACCGTCCGGGCATACGCATGGCCGCCACCGTCGCCGTCGCCGCCATGGCGCTCGGGGTCGCCGCGCCGATGGCGTCCGCCACCGAGGCCGCCCACGCCCGCAGTACCCGCGCCGCCGCCGTCTCCGTCTCCGTCCCGCAGATCGTGGAAGCGGGGCTGGACGACCGGCTGGCGGCGCTGCCCGCCGACCGCACCACCGCCCAGGTGGTCGCGGCGATGTATCCGGGCGACACGGCCGCGCAGCAACTGGTGCTGGCCAACATCGCCCCGGCAGCCGTCACCGGCCAGCACATGGTGCGGCCGATGAGCTTCTGGGGGACCGCCTGGAAGTACACCAAGTGCGTGGCCGCGGTCGGTGCGGCGTTCATCCCCGCCGGAAAGGCGTACAAGGCGATCAAGGGCCTGGGCGGGGTGACCAAGGCCGCCGAGCTGCTGATCAAGGCAGGCGGCGTGGCCGAGTTCAAGCAGGCGGCGGGCAACGCCGCGCTCAACATCCTCGGGGTCTCGGCCATCCAGTCGAACTGCTTCTGATCGCGGTGCGCAGGCAGCACGACCCCAATCCGCCCGTACAGAGCTGGAGTTGATGTCCTTGTTCGGCCGAAGTGCCAGTCAGGAAGAGCCCGTCGTCGTCATCCGTGACACCGCGCAGGTGACGGCCGCGCTGCGGTCGGCGCTGGAGACTGCCGACGCGGGTGAACGAGCGGGCCTGGAAAGGGCGTTGCGCATCGCGGAGCAGACCTCCGCCCTGTCCGACGCCCAGGTGCGGCGAAGCTGGGTGCGGGACATCCTGGACCGCGCGGGCGCGGACCCCGTCGCCGACGACGCCCAGGCGGTCAAGGCGCTGCGGACCGTCGCCCCCGGCCTCAGCCTCACCGCCGCGTACCAGCTGGTCAAGGACGCCGCCGAGAACCCGGCCTGACCGGTCCTGCCCGCCTGCGGGCCCGGCGGGACGGGTCAGCGGGCGGGCAGGGTGTAGTGCCAGCCGGGTTGCCACGGGGTGCGGGCCTGGACGACGTCGTCCAGGGGCGCGCCGTTGAGCAGGCACTCCAGGGCCCAGCGGTTGGCGGAGTGGGCGACGAGCAGCACCCGCCCGCCGTCCCACTCCGCCGCCAGGTCGGCGAGGAACGCCTCGGTGGCGTGCACCACCTCGCGGTAGCTCTGGCCGCCGGGGAACGGCCGGTCGACGTGCAGCGCCCGGACGCGGTCCAGCTCGGCCTGCGAACTGCCGTTGAGATCACCGTAGTTGCACTCCCGCAGGCGCGGGTCCTGGCGCAGTGGGATGTCCGTCCGCCCGGCGAAGGCGATGGAGACGGTCTGCACGGCGCGCTCCAGATCCGAGCTGAACACCGCGTCGATGTCGTCGTCGCAGCGGCGGTCGCCGAGCTCGCGGGCCTGGAGCCGCCCGCGCGCCGATAGCCGCCCGGGCAGCCAGCCGGTGGCGATCCCGGCCTCGTTGTCGGTGGTGGTGGAGTGCGTCTCGTACACGATGTGGACCGGCAAGAAGGCTCCCTGGGACGTCGGACGGTCAGACGGGGCTCGACAGCACAGGTACCCACCCGCCCACCCCGGATCACCGCCCGCCAGTGTGCTCTGCGTCCCGTTCCGCGCCGCAGGCGACCCGGGTGACGGCAGCCCCGGCATGCGGGTGTCGGCGTCCGGTTCGGGGCGGGCGGGCGGATGCATGAGAATGGCCGGGTGCAGTACGGCATCCTCGGGACCACGCAGGCGCTTCACGACGACGGCACGGCCGTGTCGGTCGGGGGGCCGCGGCTGCGCGCGCTGCTGGCCGCGCTCGCGCTGCGCGCGGGCCGGGCCGTCCCGGCGTGGGCGCTGATCGAAGACGTCTGGGCGGAGGAGCCGCCCGCCGACCCGCAGGACGCCCTGCAGACGCTGGTCGCCCGGCTGCGCCGCGCGCTCGGCCCGGACGAGGTGGTCTCCGCCCCCGACGGCTACCGGCTGACCTCGCGCGACACCGACCTGTCGCGGTTCCAGGCGCTCGCCGCCGAAGCCCCGGGCGGCGAGGCCGCCGACGACGCCGACGCGCTGCGCGCCGCGCTCGCCCTGTGGCGCGGGCCCGCCCTCGCCGACCTCCCGGCCAGAGCCGACGCTGCCGCTCGCTACGAGGCGCAGCGCGACGCCGTCCAGCGGCGGCTGCTCGCCGCCGAGCTGGCCCTCGGCCGGGCGGAGGCCGTGCTGCAGGACCTCGCCGAGCTGGTCGAGCGCCGCCCGCTGGACGAGCCGCTTCAGGCGCTGCGGCTGCGCGCGCTGCGGGCGGCCGGGCGCGCCCCGGAGGCCCTGCTCGCGTACGAGGGGTTCCGGCTGCGACTGGCCGACGAGCTCGGCACCGACCCGGGCCCGGAGCTGCGCGCCGTCCACGCCGAACTGCTGCTGGCTCCGGAGCCCGAAACCGGGCCCGGGCCCGAACGCGAGCCGTCCGCGCCCGCGTCCCCGCCGACCCCCGTGCCCGCGTCCGTGCCGGAGCCGGAGGGCGGGTTCGCCACCAACCTGCGGCCACGGCTCACCAGCTTCGTCGGCCGGGCGGCCGACCTGGCCGCGCTGCGGTCGGCGCTGGCCGGTCAGCGGCTGCTGACGCTCACCGGGCCCGGCGGCAGCGGCAAGACCAGGCTGGCGCAGCAGGCCGCCGAGGCCCAGTCGGCCCGGAGCTTCCCGGACGGCGTCTGGCTGGTGGAGCTGGCGCCGCTGAACGACGCCCGGGCCGTCACGGGCGCGGTGCTCAGCGCGCTCGGCCTGCGGGCGACCCTGCTGCACGTCGCCTCCAAGACCGAGCCGCTGGCCGGGCCCGGCGAGGCCGAGACCCCGATGGCGCGGCTGCTGGACCACTGCGCGGGCCGGCGGCTGCTGATCGTCCTGGACAACTGCGAGCACCTGATCCAGGCGGCGGCCGAGTTCACCGAGCAGATCATCTCCGCCTGCCCGGGGGTGAGCGTGCTGGCGACGAGCCGCGAGCCGCTGGGGGTGCCCGGCGAGGCCGTCCTGCCGGTGGAGCCGCTGCCCGATCCGGCCGCGCTGCAGCTGCTGGCCGAGCGCGGCGCGGTCGATCCGGCCCGCGACCCGGAGGCGTGCGCCGAGATCTGCCGCCGGCTGGACGGGCTGCCGCTGGCGATCGAGCTGGCGGCGGCCCGGCTGCGGGCGCTGACCCCGCGCCAGCTCGCCGATCGGCTCGACAGCCGGTTCCAGCTGCTGACCGGCGGCAGCCGCACCCACCTGCCGCGGCAGCAGACCCTGCGGGCGGTCGTGGACTGGAGCTGGGAGCTGCTGGACAAGCCGGAGCGGCTGCTGCTGGCCCGGCTGTCGGTGTTCGCCGGCGGCTGGACGCTGGACGCCGCCGAGCAGATCTGCGCGGACGAGCAGCTGCCGTACGCCGACATCGCCGCGCTGCTGGCCTCGCTGGTGGACAAGTCGCTGGTGCAGGCGTCGCTGGACGCCGCCGTGCCGCGCTACCGGATGCTGGAGACCATCCACGAGTACGCGGCTGAGCGCTTTCAGGAATCAGCCGACAGTTCACAGATGACAGATCGCCATATCTGTCACTACCGCGAGCTGGCCCGCACCACCGACCCGCTGCTGCGCGGCTCCGGGCAGCTCGCCGCGCTCACCCTGCTGGAGACCGAGCACGACAACCTGCGCGCCGCCCTGCGCCGGGCCGTCGCCACCGGCGCCGAGCAGGAGGCCCTGTGCCTGTGCCTGGCCCTGTGCTGGTTCTGGCAGCTGCGGAACTACGAGCCCGAAGGGTCCTCCTGGGTCGCCGCCGTCGCCGCGATCCGCCCGCAGGACCCCTTCGCCGAGCCGTCGGACGCCCCGTTGCCGCTGGGCCCGCTCGACCTCGCCCCGCCCTGGTCGCCCGAGGTCCTCGCCGAGGCCCGCCGCTGCCTCGCGCTGTGGCTGTTCATCAGCTCCCAGGAGGACTTCACCCGCCCGGCCACCCCCGAGGCGGTCGCCACCGCCCGCAAGCTGCTCGACTCGTACCGCCCGGACCTGCCGCAGTCCTGCCGGCTCCCGGCCCTGCTGCGGGTGTACGCGCTGATGTTCACCGGCGACTACCAGCGGCTGACCGACACCGTCGAGGCCATGGTCGACGGCTGCCGGGAGCAGGGCCTGGAGTGGGAGCTGGGCTTCGTCCTGCAGATGCGCTGCAAGATGGCCAACGACCAGCCGGGCGGCCTGGACCAGGCCCGCCAGGACGCCCAGGAGAGCCTGGACGTCTTCACCCGCCTGGGCGACAGCTGGGGCATGGCCGAGGCGCTCTCCGGGCAGGCCGAGAACGCCGGCTTCGTCGGCGACTTCCAACTGGCCGTCGAAGCCTGCCGGCGCGCCCTGGAGCTGGCCCGCAGCATCGGCGCCGAGCAGGACATCCCCCTGCTCGAAGTCCGCCTCGGCGACGCCCTGATCTCCCTGGGCCACACCGACGAGGGCGAGCAGCACCTGATCACCGGCATCTCCGACGCCCGCGTGCACGGCCCCCGGGGCCAGGGCGCGGGCTTCTTCGGCACCTGCATGCTGGCCATGCGCTACGGCTACGCGGGCCGCTACCAGGAGGCCCGGGAGCTGCTGGAGCCGCTGATCCCGCAGGGGGCCGACTTCGGCATGGCCAACCAGCTCGGCGGCATGGTCGACGGCATGATCGCCTGGATGGACGCCAAGGAGGGCGACCCCGAGCGCGGGCTGCTGCGGCTGCGCCAGGGCCTGGTCCGGATGAACAGGAACCCGCTGCCCGCGCCCTGGGCCGGGCAGCAGCTGGCGATCATGATGACGCCGTCCATCAGCTACGTCCTGCTGGAGTGCGCCCGGCTCCGCGGCGACCAGGAGCTCGCCCGGCTCGCGGCCCGCCTGATCGGCACCTACGACACCGTCCAGCGCCGCGCCCACCACCACCTGGAGCAGCTGGCCCTGGAGGCGAACACCGCCGGTCTGCGCGCGCTGCTCGGCGATGCCGCGTACGAGGCCGCCCATGCCGAGGGCACCGCCCTGGACGCGGTCGGGGTCGTCGCCCAGGTGCGCGGCGACGACCCCGATGACCCCGGTGAGCCTGCGGTCAGGTCTTCTTCCTGAACTTCGCCACCGCCAGCGGCGCGAAGACCACGGTCAGCCCGACCGACCAGGCCATCACCTCCAGCGCCGGGTGCAGCGCCGGGCCGCCGTTGATCAGCGCCCGGCTGGCGTTGGCCAGCGACGTCAGCGGGTTGACCTTGGCGAACGCCTGCAGCCAGCCCGGCATGGTGCTGGTCGGCGCGAAGGTCGAGCTGCCGAACTGCAGCGGCATGATCACCAGCATGCCGACGCCCTGCACCGCCTGCGCGCTCTTGAGCGACATCCCCAGCAGCATCGACACCCACACCATCGCCGAGCCGAACGCCATCGCCAGGCCCAGCGCCGCCAGCAGCTGCACCGGCCCGGTGTGGATGCGCAGCCCCAGCGTCATCGAGAAGCCCAGCAGGATCACCAGCGACACCAGCGAACGGCAGCTCTCCGACAGCAGCTTGCCGATCAGCACCGAGCTGCGGCCGATCGGCAGCGAGCGGAACCGGTCCATCACGCCGGTGGTGAAGTCGGTGTTCAGGCCGGTACCGACGCCCATGGCCAGGTTGAGCCCGATCTGGCCGAGCATCCCGGGCACCATGTACTGGATGTAGTGGCTCTGGCTGCCCGACACCGCGCCGCCGAAGACGTACACGAAGATCAGCGTGAACAGGATCGGCATCAGCAGGGCGTCGACCATCGACTCCGGATCGGCCTTGATCCGCATCAGGTTGCGCCGGGTCAGCGCGGCGATGTGGTGCAGCGACGCCCGCAGGCCGATCCGCTGGTCCTCGAAGGTGTGCGCCGGGTTCGCGGCCGTCGCCTCCGCCGTCATCACGCTCATGCCACATGCTCCATCCGCTGCTCGGCCTGCTGCTGCCGGTCCTGCTGCTGTTCGGGCCGCTGCTGTTCGGCCCGCTGCTCCGGCACCGCGGCCGGGGCGCCGGTGATCGACAGGAACACCTCGTCCAGGCTGGGCATCCGGGTCTCGATCGCGGCGATGCCGAAGCCGCCGCCGCCCAGCGCCGCCACCACGGCGGTCAGCTGCTCCTCGTCGGTGACGGCCAGCCGCAGCACGCCCGCCACCGGATCGGCCGTCGCGCCCTGGTCGGCCAGGCAGCGCACCATGCGCTCCAGCTCCTCGGGCCGCGCCGGGCGCACCGTCAGCGTCTGCCCGCCGACCTGCCGCTTCAGCTGGTCCACGCTGCCGTCGGCGATGACCTTGCCGTGGTCGATCACGGTCAGGTCGTGCGCCAGCTGCTCGGCCTCCTCCATGTACTGGGTGGTCAGCAGCACGGTCGAGCCCTCCGCGACCATCCGCTGGACCTCCTGCCACACCTCGTTACGGGTGCGCGGGTCCAGGCCGGTGGTGGGCTCGTCCAGGAACAGCACCCGCGGCTGCCCGATCATCGAGGCGGCCAGGTCCAGCCGGCGGCGCATACCGCCGGAGTACGTCTTCGCGGGCCGCTTGGCGGCGTCCGTCAGCGAGAACCGCTCCAGCAGCTCCCACGCCCGGGCCTTGGCGCCCTTGGCCGAGAGGTCCAGCAGCCGGCCGATGAGGTAGAGGTTCTCGTAGCCCGAGAGGAACTCGTCCACCGAGGCGTACTGCCCGGTCAGCCCGATCGCCCGGCGCAGCTGCCGGGGCTGCCGGGCGACGTCCCACCCGGTCACGGTGGCGCTGCCCGCGTCCGCCGCCACCAGCGTGGAGAGGATGCGGACCAGCGTGGTCTTGCCCGCCCCGTTCGGTCCCAGGACCCCCCGGACGGTGCCCTCCCGCACCGTCAGGTCGACGCCGTCCAGCGCCTTGGTCTCGCCGTAGTACTTCGCCAGCCCCCGTACCTCGACGGCCGGGGCAGTTCCTGCGCTCCATGTCATGCCACCACTGTGTCGGCCCGGTCCGTCAGGCCCCCGTCACGCGTCCGTCACCCGTGCGGGGGCCCGTCAGGGCGGTGTCAGCGCGGTGTCAGTGGCCGCCCTTGCCGCCGCCGTGGTGCTTGCCGCCCTTGCTGCCGCCGCCCTTGCCCGGGCTGCCCTTGTCGGTGCCGCCGTCGGTGCCGCCGTCCGAGGGCCCGCTCGCCGCGTCGCCGGGCTTCGGCGCGAAGTCCAGGCGGATGTCGGGCATGCCGGCCATGGAGGCGGACATCGCCTGCTTCCAGATCGGGCCCGAGGTGAGGTAGCCGAAGGCGTTGGGGTAGTAGACGCCGTCGATGGTCTCCCACGGGTCCAGCGAGTGGTTCGGGTTGTCCGGGTTGGACATCACCGTCGCGTCGGAGATCTGCTTGGTGTAGCCGGCGAACCACGCCTGGTCGTCGTCGTTGGTGGTACCGGTCTTACCGGCGTCCGACCACGGGATGCCGACCGTGGCGCCGGTGCCCTCGTCCGAGACCACCGAGGCCAGCAGGGTGTTCACGCCGGCCGCGGTGCTCTTCTGCATCACCCGGTGGCAGTCGGCCTGCGGCACCGGCAGGCTCCTGCCCGTGCTGTCGACGACCTTGGTGAGCGCGACCGCGTTGCAGAACACCCCGTTGTTGGCGAAGGCCGCGTAGGCGTCGGCGATCTGCAGCGGGGTGAGCGCGTTCACGCCCAGCGTCAGCGCCTGCACCTGGGCCAGCGGCACCAGCCCGTTGGGGCTGCCCGCGTAGCTCAGGCCCAGGCTCTGCGCCATGTGGACGACGTTGCACAGGCCCACCTTCTGCTCCAGCGGCACGAAGTAGGTGTTCACCGAGGCGGCCATGGCCTGCACCATGTTGATCTCGCCGGGGGCCTTGGAGGTGTCGTTCATGTCGCCGCTCACGGCCGGGTGGACCGTCCCCGAGCAGTCCGTCATCTCCGGGTAGTCGGCGACGGCGGGCGCGTCGATGGTGTAGCTGAGCGGGATGCCCTGCTCCAGCGCGGTCGCGGCGGTGATCGCCTTGAACACCGATCCGGTCGGGAAGCCCTCGCCGCCGTTGTCGTTCGCGTCGGCGTTGTAGTTGATCTCGGTCTGGTCGGGGCCGTTGCCGTACGGGCGGCTCTGCGCCATGGCCAGGATGTCGCCGGTGCCGGGCTGGACCATGGTCGTCGCGGCGGCCGCCTTCCGGTTGCTGGCACGGACGTTGTCGCTGACGGCCTTGTTCTCGGCGGCCTGGTCCCGGGGGTTGAGCGTGGTGTGGATCTGCAGGCCGCCGGTGTTCCACAGCGCCTGCCGGGCCGCCGCCGTCCTGCCGAAGGCCGGGTCCTGGAGGATCACGTCCTCGACGTAGGTGCAGAAGAAGCCCTCGTCCTGCCCGGCGGTGATGCAGCCGGTCTGGGGCAGCGTCGGCTTCAGGCCCAGCGGGGCGGCCTCCGCCTTGGCCGCCTGGGCCTGGGTGATGGTGCCGTAGGTGGCCATCGCGGCCAGCACCACATTGCGCCGCTGCAACGCCGTGGCGGGGTAGACCATCGGGTCGTACGCCGACGGCGACTGCTCCAGACCTGCCAGCAGGGCTGCCTGAGTGAGCGTCAACTGGCTTGCGTGGACGCTGAAGTACAGCTCGGCGGCCTCCTCCACGCCGTAGGTGTGCTCGCCGAAGTAGGTGATGTTCAGGTAGTCGTCCAGGATCTGCTGCTTGGACAGCGTCTCCTCCAACTTGATGGCGTAGCGCAGCTCCTGGATCTTGCGGCCGGTGGTCTGCCGGGTCGCCTCGGCCAGCTTGGAGGGGTCGTTGCCCGCCTCGTAGATGAACACGTTCTTCACGTACTGCTGCGTCAGGGTCGAACCGCCCTGGGTGGTGGCGCCGGCGCTGGCGTTCTTCGTCAGGGCCCGCAGGGTGCCCTCCAGGTCGATCGCGCCGTGCTGGTAGAAGCGGTGGTCCTCGATGTCGATCAGCGCGTTCTGCATGATCGGCGCGATCCGGTCCAGCGGGACCGACGTCCGGTCCTCGTCCTGCGGGAAGACCTTGGCGATGACCCCGCCGTCCGCGTCGTAGATGGTGCTCGACTGCGCGAGGGTCGGGATGGCCAGGTCGTTCGGTATGTCGTTGAAGTCGTTGGCAGCGGACTTGGCGCCCAGGCCGATGGCCCCCACCGCGGGTATGCCCAGGCCCGCGACGAGCGCGCCCGCGAGCACGCTGGCGCCCAGCATGCGAACTCCGAAACCGACCTTGGGATTGTGAACACCGAAGCGCTTAGCTGCCATGGCAGAACGATAGGTGCCTGGTCCGCGCTGCCCGCGCGACAAACCGGCCGTCCCCTGTCACAAGCTTGCGACAAATCCCTGTGCGGAATCCAGGTGTCCGGACAGCGCCGGAGAGCGGTGCGGGGCGTCCGAAATCCGGACGCCCCGCGAGAACTGACGATACGTCAGTGGAAGGTGTGCTCCGCCGCCGGGAACTCCCCGCCGATGACGTCGGCCGCGTACGCCCGGGCCGCGTCGCCGAGGGCGGCCCGCAGGTCCGCGTACTGCTTCACGAACTTCGGCACCCGCCCGGCGGTCATGCCCGCCATGTCCGTCCACACCAGGACCTGCGCGTCGCAGTCCGCGCCCGCGCCGATGCCGACGGTCGGGATCTGCAGCGAGGCCGTCACCTGCGCCGCCAGCTCGGCCGGCACCGCCTCCAGCACCACCGCGAACGCACCCGCCGCCGCGACCGTCTTGGCGTCCCGCAGCAGCTGGTGCGCCGCCTCGTCGCCGCGGCCCTGCACCGGGTAGCCGCCCAGGGCGTGCACCGACTGCGGGGTCAGCCCCAGGTGCGCCATCACCGGCACCCCGGCCTGCACCAGCAGCTCGATGGCGGGCGCCGAGCGCTCGCCGCCCTCCAGCTTGACCGCGCCGACACCCGCCTCCTTCATCAGCCGGGCGGCGTTGTGCAGCGCCTGACCCGGGGACTCCTGGTACGAGCCGAACGGCAGGTCGGCGACGATCAGCGCGCGCTTGGTGCCCCGGACGACGGCTGCGGAGAGCATCACCATCTGGTCCATGGTCACCGGGACGGTGGTCTCGTAGCCGAGGTGACAGTTGCCCGCCGAGTCCCCGACCAGCAGCACCGGGATCCCGGCCTCGTCGAAGACCGATGCGGTCAGCGCGTCGTAGGCGGTGAGCATCGGCCAGCGCTCGCCGCGCTGCTTGGCCGAGGCGAGATCCCGCACGGTCACCCGGCGGGAGGTGACGCCGCCGTACAGGCTCGCCGGGGGCTTCTCGGCGACGGCGGGCGTCTGGGCTGCTGCGGACGGAGCGGAAGGTGCGACGGCAGGCGAAAGCGAACCGTTCTGCATGACAGGTCTCCTGTAAGGGGTCGTCTCGTGGCGCCGCAAGGGCGTCCCCGGATTCCCCTCCATGCTGACACGCCGCCCGCCGTGCGCAAAGGGTCGCGCACGATGATCCGCGGCAGAAGGGGGTACGAGACGGGACGTATGCGCAACGTTGGACGTCCAGACGGCCCCCATTCCACCGGCGGCCACCGTGGACACCCTTCCGCAGGGCATCGCACCGGTAACATCCGGAACCTGATCACCCTGCCTGGCGTCCTTCTCCTCATACGCTGACAACAGGGACGAGCACGGCATATGGGGTTCACGATGGCAGACGTAGACACGAGGCCGGCGCCCGGAAGCCGCAGCCGCTGGGCGCGGCTGCCGGGCACCGCGCGCTGGGGGCGCGACGCCAAGGGCCGCAGCACCTGGCGGCGCGGCTGGATCATCGCCGTGCTGGCCCTGCTCGACGCCTGCCTGCTGGCCTTCCACACCGAGGTGCCGAACAGCTTCGGCAACTTCGGCAGCCTGCTGGAGACCTTCCTGCCGTGGGTGGGGCTGGCCGTCCCGGTGCTGCTGGTGCCCGCGCTGCTGCGCCGCTCGGCGACGGCCCTGGTGGCGCTGCTGGTGCCGACGCTGCTGTGGGTGAACCTGTTCGGAGCACTGCTCACCGACAAGAGCGGTGGTGCGTGGGACTTCACCGTGGTCCAGCACAACGTCTGGGCCTACAACAAGAACATCCCGCAGACCGTGTCGGTGCTGGAGGCCTCCAACGCCGACGTCATCTCGCTGGTCGAGGTCAGCGGCAGCCAGCTGCCGGTGTTCGAGAAGGACCTGGCGGCCAAGTACCCCTACCGCGCCGTCGAGGGCACCGTCGGGCTGTGGTCCAAGGACCCGCTGACCGACACCGAGCCGGTGGACATCAAGATCGGCTGGGTCCGGGCGCTGCGCACCACCGTGGAGACCCCGCAGGGGCACGTCGCGGTGTACGTCGCGCACCTGCCCTCGGTGCGGGTGCACTTCGACGGCGGATTCACCGCCAACCAGCGGGACGCCAGCGCCGAGGCGCTGGGGCAGGCGCTGGCGTCCGAGCCGCTGTCCCGGGTGATCCTGCTGGGCGACCTCAACGGCACCATGAACGACGGCAGCCTGGCCCCGGTCACCTCGCAGATGCGGTCGGCCCAGGGCTCGGCCGGGTCCGGCTTCGGATTCAGCTATCCGGCCGAGTTCCCGATGACCAGGATCGACCAGATCCTCACCCGCGGGGTCACCCCGACGGACGCCTGGACGCTGCCGCGGACCGGCAGCGACCACCTGCCGATCGGCGCCCACATCGAGCTGTGAGCAGCGGCCGCGGACGAGAGCGGTGCTCTCGCCGCAGCCCGCAGGCCACAACCGAGAGCACCGCTCACAATCAGGAGCGCTGCTCACGAGAGCACCGCTCACCGGCGAGAACTCAGCTCTCGCGCCACCGGTTGGTGATCGGCTGCCGCCGGTCCCGCCCGAAGTTCTTCGACGAGATCTTGGTGCCCGGCGGGTACTGCCGCCGCTTGTACTCGGCCGTGTCCACCAGCCGGACCACCCGGTCCACCACCGCCGGGTCGTACCCCAGCGCCAGGATCTCCGCCCGCCCCTTGTCCTGCTCGATGTAGGCGGTCAGCACCGCGTCCAGCAGGTCGTAGTCCGGCAGCGAGTCGGTGTCCACCTGCCCCGGGCGCAGCTCCGCGCTCGGCGGCTTGCTGATGGTGTTCTCCGGGATCGGCGGTGTCTCGCCACGCTCGGCCGCCGCCCGGTTGCGCCAGGCCGCCAGCCGGAAGATCAGCGACTTGTAGACGTCCTTGATCGGCCCGTACGCCCCGACCGAGTCGCCGTAGAGCGTGGAGTAGCCCACCGCCAGCTCGCTCTTGTTGCCGGGGGCGAGCACCAGGTGGTTCTCCTGGTTGGAGATGGCCATCAGCAGCGTGCCGCGCAGCCGCGACTGGAGGTTCTCCTCGGCCAGCCCGGTCAGCTTCAGCGCGCCCATGTAGGCGTCGAACATGGGCTCGATCGACACGGTCCGGAAGTGCAGCCCGGTGCGCCGGGCCAGCTCGGCCGCGTCGTCCCGGGAGTGCTGCGAGGAGTACGCGCTGGGCATGGAGACGCAGTGCACGTTCTCCGCGCCGATCGCGTCCACCGCCAGCGCCGCCACCAGCGCCGAGTCGATGCCGCCGGACAGGCCGATCAGCACCGAGCGGAAGCCGTTCTTGCGGACGTACGCGCGCAGGCCGGTCACCAGCGCCCCGTAGACCTCCTCCTCCTCGCCCAGCCGCGGAGCCCGGTCGGCCGTCACCGGTTCGGCCGGTTCGGCCGCGGGCTCCTCGGACAGGACGGTGCGCAGGATCTCCAGCCCGTCGGCGACGAAGCGGCTGCTGCCCTCGGCGGCCTCGGCCGGCTCGGCGGCGGCCTGCGGCAGCTCCAGGTCCAGCAGCAGGCAGCCCTCCTCGAACTGCGGCGCCCGGGCCAGCACCTCTCCGCCGGCCGCCACCACCAGCGAGTCCCCGTCGAAGACCAGCTCGTCCTGGCCGCCGACCATGTTCACGTAGGCCAGCGTGCAGTCCGCCTCGGCGGCGCGCCGCCGCACCAGCTCCAGCCGGGCGTCGTCCTTCTCAGCCTCGTACGGCGAGGCGTTCAGCACCAGCAGCAGCCCGGCCCCGGCCTGCCGGGCAGCCTGCACCCGGCCGCCGTCCTGCCAGATGTCCTCGCAGACCGCCAGCGCCACGTCCACACCGTGCAGCCGCACCACCGGCAGCGTGTCGCCGGGCACGAAGTAGCGGAACTCGTCGAACACCCCGTAGTTGGGCAGGTGGTGCTTGGCCAGCCGGGTCACCACCCGGCCGCCGTACAGCACCGCCGCGCAGTTCTGCGGCGAGCCCACCGGCAGCCCCAGCCGGGGCGAGGAGGTGGTCGACCTGCCGAGGTAGCCCACGGCCACGGCCACCGAGCCGAGGCCCTCGGCGTCCAGCCGTTCGGCCAGCGCCACCAGCGCGGCACGCGAGGCGTCCACGAAGGACGGCCGCAGGGCGAGGTCCTCGACCGGGTAGCCGGTGAGCGCCATCTCCGGGAAGGCGACCAGGTGGGCGCCCTGCTCGGCGGCGTGGCGGGTCCACCGCAGCACGAGGTCGCCGTTGCCGGCGATGTCCCCGACGGTGGAGTCGATCTGGTTCAGTGCAAGGCGTAGGGAAGGCACACGCCCACCCTAATCGTCGGAGCGACGCTATGGGTAGCGGGGCCGCCCGCTCCGGCCTGCCGCATCCCGGGCCGGATCTGCGATGATGCGACCAGCGGACAAGTTCGGCGCGGGCGCGCCGACACCGGAGGCCGCGCCCCGTTAACGCGGACGAAAAGAGCAGAGGTGAGACTGTCGCCATGGGCAAGCAGCAGGAGTTTGTTCTCCGCACACTCGAAGAGCGCGACATCCGGTTCGTCCGACTGTGGTTCACGGACGTCCTCGGCTTTCTGAAGTCCGTAGCGGTCGCACCGGCAGAGCTGGACCAGGCATTCGAGGAGGGCATCGGCTTCGACGGCTCCGCCATCGAGGGGTTCGCCCGGGTGTACGAGTCGGACATGCTGGCGCAGCCCGACCCGTCCACCTTCCAGATACTGCCCTGGCGCTCCGAGTCCCCCGGCACCGCCCGGATGTTCTGCGACATCCTCATGCCGGACGGCTCGCCCTCCTACGCCGACCCGCGCTACGTCCTCAAGCGCACCCTGGAGAAGTGCTCCAACCTCGGGTTCACCTTCTACACCCACCCCGAGATCGAGTTCTTCCTCCTCAACGACCTGCCCACGGACGGCACCGTCCCGACCCCGGCCGACCACTCCGGCTACTTCGACCACACCCCGCGCGGCGTCGGCCACGACTTCCGCCGCCAGGCCATCACCATGCTGGAGTCGATGGGCATCTCGGTGGAGTTCAGCCACCACGAGGGCGCCCCCGGCCAGCAGGAGATCGACCTGCGCTACGCCGACGCGCTCTCCACCGCCGACAACATCATGACCTTCCGCACGGTCATGAAGGAGGTCGCGCTGGAGCAGGGCGTGCACGCCAGCTTCATGCCCAAGCCCTTCTCGCAGTACCCCGGCTCGGGCATGCACACCCACCTGTCGCTGTTCGAGGGCGACCGCAACGCCTTCCACGAGGCCGGCGCCGAGTACCAGCTGTCCAAGGTCGGCCGCTCCTTCATCGCCGGACTGCTGCGCCACGCCGCCGAGACGGCCGCCATCACCAACCAGTGGGTCAACTCCTACAAGCGCATCTGGGGCGGCTCGCAGCGCTCCGCCGGCGCCGGCGGCGAGGCCCCCTCGTACATCTGCTGGGGCCACAACAACCGCTCCGCGCTGGTCCGGGTGCCCATGTACAAGCCCAGCAAGCAGGGCTCGACCCGGGTCGAGATCCGCTCCCTGGACACCGGCTGCAACCCGTACCTGGCGTACTCGGTGATCCTCGCCGCCGGCCTCAAGGGCATCGCCGAGGGCTACGAGCTGCCCCCCGGCGCCGACGACGACGTCTGGGCGCTCAGCAGCATGGAGCGCCGCGCCATGGGCATCCAGCCCCTGCCGCAGAACCTCGGCGAGGCCATCGACCTCATGCAGCACAGCGAACTCGTCCAGGAGACCCTCGGCGAGCACGTCTTCGACTTCTTCCTGCGCAACAAGCGCCAGGAGTGGGAGGAGTACCGCTCCGAGGTCACCGCCTTCGAGCTCCGCAAGAACCTCCCGGTGCTGTAGCCGGTCCGGCGCCGAACGCCCCGGCCCGGGCGGACGTCAGCGTCCGCGCGGGCCGGGGCGTTCGCCGACGGCAGGGGCCGGTGCCCTATTCGGCGTACACCGCGGCCTTGTAGCCGAGGATCTTCCTGATCTCCTCGGCCTTCGCCGGGCCCTCGAAACGGCTGAGGTGGGCCGCCATGGCGGCCGGGTCCTGGACGCTGAGCAGGAACTCGGCCATCTCCTCCTTCGCGGCCGCTTCGCGCAACTCCGGCTCGGTCAGCCGGACCATCCCCGGCTGCGTCGAGTCGCTGCGCTCGATGGCGACGATCTCGTAGGGCGCGCCCTGCTTGGCGATCCAGCCCTGCTCGGAGCCGGTGGCGCCCTTCGCCAGGTACTTCCGCTTGATCCGGATGGTGAGCACGTACCCGAACCGGGCCTCCGAGGCGAACTTGGCGGCGATCTGGGCGTCCGCGGAGAACTCGATCAGCTTGGCGGTCTCGTCGTTGCGGTGCTGGCTCAGATATCCGTGGACGTGATCGGCCTCGGGCTTGGTGGCGTTCTCGTCGGGCGCCTGGAGGATCTTCGGGAGGCTGACGAAGGAACCGCGGATGACCTCCTTCTGGAGGTACTTCTTCTGCGTGGGCGTCACCCCGCGCTTCAGGATGACCTCCTGTTCGCTGTCCTCGGGCAGGGACGCGATGTGGGCCTCGGCGCTGAGCTCGGAGTGGTCCTGCAGCGCGAACCGCCCCCCGCCCTGGTCGCCCTGCGGCATCCGCTGCACCGGTGCCGCGTCGGCGTGGCCGTGGCCGTGGGCCTGGGCGCCCACCGGCCCGGACAGCGCCTCGGCCGCGCGCCCGGGCGCCGGCGCCGCCATGACCTTGGCCGCGTTGGCCTCCGCTGCCCGCTCGAACCGGTCCGAGGGGTCCGACACGCGCAGGCCGTTGCCGTTGTCGGTGCCCGCCACCGGGCCCTGGCGCTGCTGGATGACGTGGGTGAGTTCGTGGGCGAGGGTGTGCTTGTCGGCTCCGCCGTCGCCGATGACGACGTG
This sequence comes from Streptacidiphilus sp. PB12-B1b, assembly GCF_014084125.1. Taxonomy (NCBI): domain Bacteria; kingdom Bacillati; phylum Actinomycetota; class Actinomycetes; order Kitasatosporales; family Streptomycetaceae; genus Streptacidiphilus; species Streptacidiphilus sp. PB12-B1b. The sequence continues at coordinate 1,925,976 of NZ_CP048405.1, forward strand.
GTTGCCGGAGGTGTACGCGCGGGCGCCGACCTCGGCGGCGGAGCGCTGCGCGGTGGTGCCGGTGTGCAGCCGGACGTCGGAGAAGTCCGCGCCGAGCCGGGCCTCCATGTCGGTGCGGGTGGCCGGGTCGAGCGGCTGCCCGCCGCCGCGCAGGACGTCGTGGGCCGTGGCGCGCTGCACCGGGGCGGAGTCCTGCGGGTGGCCGCAGCCCGCGCCGTGCTGGTGGCGGGACTGCTCGATCAGGCGGGAGGCGGCGGCGTTGCCGATGCTGCGCTGGAGGGCGAGCACCGCCTGGGGCGACAGGCCGCCTGCGGCAGGCGCGGCGGCGGTGTCGGGGCGGGTGGGGGATAAGCGCTGTGCTGGTAGGGCGGTGGACTTCTCGGAGTCTTGCGCGCGCACGAGGTCCCTTTCTGGGGGGCGGCGGACTGAGAGGCGCCGGTGCGGCAGTGACACGGTGCGTCAACGCATTCCCGGCACCTTCCTTGCGCGTCAGCATAGACGCAGCCGCCCGGGGACGGGTGTGCCGGAGTCAGCGACCGGCGGCGGGGCCGTAGACGGCGAAGGAGCCGACCTCGAAGGTGATCGGGGTGCCGTCGGCGGGCACCGCGTGGTTGCTGCCGTCGTCCACCGAGAGGCTGACCACCGGGTAGGCGGAGAAGCCCGTGCCCACGCCCCGGTGGTCGGACCAGGCCGTCCGCAGCTCCGCCAGGCTCGTCCCGACGTACCAGGTGGTGTCGGTCGCGCCGAGCTGGACTGCCACGTACAGCCAGGCGCCGGCGGCGACCTGCGGGGAGTCCCAGTAGGTGTAGGCCGTGCGCACGTGGTTGACCAGCTCCAGGGTGTGCGGACGGTCGGCGTGCCACTCGAAGAGGTCCACCTCGCGCCCGCCCGAGCGCCAGGACCAGATGGCCGGCCACGCGCCCGGCGTCGGCAGCGACGGCAGCCGGACGTGGGCCAGCACCACGTCCCCGGTGCGCTCCCGGACGCCGTCGCCGCCGGAGGAGCAGGTGTCGCCGGTGGAGAGCAGCCCGGTCGTCCACTGCCCGCGCGGCCCGGGCCGGGCGGTGATGGTCAGCACGCCCTGGGCGACGCTGAGGGCCGAACGGGTCAGCAGGTCCAGCTTGTGCTGGCCCGGGTTGCTGGTGCAGCGCGCGTAGGCGGCGGTCTGCCAGCCCCAGACCGGGCCCAGCCGCAGCGTGTCGAACTCCTCGCGGAAGACCACCGGACGCCCGGCCAGCACGGCGGGCAGCGGTTGCGCGGTCGTGGGCGCCGCGGCGGCCGGTGACCGGCCCCGGTGGTGGACGGCCGGGTCGGCGCCCGTGCCCCAGACCAGGGCGGTCACCGCCAGGGCCAGGGACAGCAGCGCGGGACGCATGCAGCCCACGGTGGCACACGCCCCGGCGCCGCGCACTCCGGGCCGGGCGGGCTGCCGGGCGATCCCCTTGCCCGGCGGGTCCGGTGCAACGGTTCGGCCTGCGGAGGGGTCAGCACAGCCCACGAGGGAAGAACGGTCCTGGGCACGTAGTCTCGGATCTTGTTCGACAGTCGAACCCGCATCGGAGGGGTATGGCCTTGGACGCAGCAGGGAGTGACCGAGTGACAGCTGCACCGGATCCGGCCGCGCCGACGGCCGCCGCCACCAGCCCCGCCGCAGCCCGCGCCGCGGCCTCCGGCCCGGCTCCCGGCCCGGCTCCCGGCCCGGTCTCCGCGCCCGGCAGCGGCGCCCGGCGGATCAACCCCGCCACCCGGCTGGCCCGGCGCGGCTTCACCGACCCCGAGGCCGCCGTCCGGCGCCTGGCCGAGCCCGCCCTGGCCACGCACGCCGCCGACACCGTGCTGATCGACGCCCTCGGCGCCACCGCCGACCCCGACCTGGCCCTGCTCGGCCTCGCCCGGCTGGCCGAGGCCTGCGCCCCCGCCGACCGGCACACCCTGCTGGACACGCTCACCACCAGCAAGCCGCTGCGCGACCGGCTGCTCAGCGTCCTCGGCGCCAGCGCCGCCCTCGGCGACCACCTCGCCCGGCACCCGCACGACTGGCACGCCCTGGTCACCTTCGAGGTCCGCGACATCCACCCCGGCCCGGACGAGTTCCTGCGCACCCTGCGCGCCCACATCTGGGACGACCCGTCCTCGGGAGAGCGCGCCGACGCCCTGCGCACCGGCTACCGCCGCTGCCTGCTGGGCATCGCCGCCCGCGACCTCTCCGGCACCACCCGGCTCGGCCAGACCGCCGCCGAGCTGGCCGACCTCGCCGGAGCCACCCTGCAGGCGGCCCTCGCCATCGCCTGCGAGGAGGACCCGGCCGCCGCCTCGGCCTGCCGGCTGGCCGTCATCGCCATGGGCAAGTGCGGCGGCCGGGAGCTCAACTACGTCTCCGACGTGGACGTCGTCTTCGTCGCCGAGCCGCGCCACGGCGACGAGACCCCCGAGCACGCCGCCGACGACGCCACCGCCGTCCAGGCCGCCACCCGGCTCGCCGCCCGACTGATGCGGCTGTGCTCCGACAGCACCCGCGAGGGCACCATCTGGCCGGTCGACGCCAACCTGCGCCCCGAGGGCAAGAACGGCCCGCTGGTGCGCACCCTCGCCAGCCACCTCGCCTACTACCAGCGCTGGGCCAAGACCTGGGAGTTCCAGGCCCTGCTCAAGGCCCGCCCGGTGGCCGGCGACGCCGACCTCGGCCAGGCGTACCTGGACGCGGTCACCCCGCTGGTGTGGAGCGCCGCCGACCGCGACAACTTCGTCCAGGACGTCCAGCAGATGCGCCGCCGGGTGGTGGACGCCATCCCCGCCGCCGAGGTCGACCGGGAGCTGAAGCTCGGCCCGGGCGGGCTGCGCGACGTCGAGTTCTCGGTGCAGCTGCTGCAGCTCGTCCACGGCCGCGCCGACCAGGGCCTGCGCAGCTCCACCACGCTGACCGCCCTGGCCGACCTCTCCGCCGGGGGCTACGTCGGCCGCGCCGACGCCGCCTCCCTGGACGAGGCGTACCGGTTCCTGCGCTCCATGGAGCACCGCATCCAGCTGTTCCAGCTGCGCCGCACCCACCTCGTCCCCACCGCGCAGGAGGACCTGCGCCGCCTCGGCCGCTCGCTGGGCATGCGCGCCGATCCGGTGAACGAGCTGGTCAAGGAGTGGCGGCGGCACGCCCGCGAGGTGCGCCGACTGCACGAGAAGCTGTTCTACCGCCCGCTGCTGGAGGCCGTCGCCCGACTCGGCGGCGAGGAGGCTGCGCTCACCGGCGGCCTGACCACGGGCGGCGAGGACGGCGACCGGCGCAGCGGCCTCAGCGCCGAGGCCGCCCGCACCCGGCTGGCCGCCCTCGGCTACCGCGACCCCGCCGACGCCCTGCGCCACCTGGCCGCCCTCGCCTCCGGCGTCAGCCGTCGCGCCGCCCTGCAGCGCACCCTGCTGCCGGTGATGCTCGGCTGGTTCGCCGACTCCGCCGACCCCGACGCCGGGCTGCTGAACTTCCGCAAGGTCTCCGACAGCCTCGGCTCCACCCCCTGGTACCTGCGGCTGCTCCGGGACGAGGGCGCCACCGCCGAGAACCTCGCCCGGATCCTCTCCTCCGGCCGGCTCGCCCCCGACCTGCTGCTGCGCGCCCCCGAGGCGGTGGCCCTGCTCGGCGACAGCGACGGCCTCCAGCCGCGCACCCACGCCGCCCTCGACCGGGAGATACAGTCCGCCGTGGGCCGCGCGGCCGGGGCCCCGTCGGCGGTGGCCGTGGCCCGCTCGGTCCGCCGCCGGGAGCTGTTCCGCACCGCCGCCGCCGACGTCCTCGGACGCCTCCAGGACGGCCCCGAGGCCGCCGCCGACGCCCTCACCGGCCTCAACACCGCCACTCTCGCCGGGGCGCTGAGCGCCTGCACCGCCGCCACCGAGCGGGCCGCGGGCGAGCCCCTGCCGACCCGCCTGGCCGTCATCGGCATGGGCCGTTTCGGCGGCGGCGAACTGGGCTACGGCAGCGACGCCGACGTCATGTTCGTCCACGACCCGCTGCCCGGCGCCGACGAGACCAAGGCCGGCAACGCCGCCCGGCACGTCTTCGAGGAGGTCCGCAGGCTGCTCCAGCTGCCCTCCACCGAGCCCCCGCTGCTGATCGACGCCGACCTGCGCCCGGAGGGGCGGCAGGGCCCGCTGGTGCGCAGCCTGGCGTCCTACGCCGCGTACTACCGGCGCTGGTCCAAGCCCTGGGAGAGCCAGGCGCTGCTGCGCGCCCGGCCGGTCGCCGGGGACGCCGCGCTCGGGCAGGCGTTCGTGGACCTGATCGACCCGCTGCGCTACCCCGCCGACGGCCTGGACGAGGCCGAGCTGCGCGAGATACGGCGGCTCAAGGCCAGGGTCGAGACCGAGCGGATGCCGCGCGGCGCCGACCCCACCACCCACACCAAGCTCGGCCCGGGCGGCCTCGCCGACGTGGAGTGGACCGTCCAGCTGCTCCAGCTCCGGCACGGCCACCGGATCGAGGGGCTGCGCACCACCCGGACCAGGGCGGCGCTGGCGGCAGCCGTCGCCCACGGGCTGATCGACCCGGACGCCGCCGCCGACCTGGACGCCTCCTGGCTCCAGGCCGGGCGGGTGCGCAACGCGGTGATGCTGGTCCGGGGACGCGCGGGCGACAGCTTCCCCGGCGACTCCCGGGAGCTGGCGGGCGTGGCCCGCTACCTCGGCTACGGCACCGGCCACGCGGGGCAGATGGTCGACGACTACCGCCGCTGCGCGCGCCGCGCCCGGGTGGTGGTGGAAGAGGTGTTCTACGGGTGAACCGACACCTTGGGGCGGTCGTCGGTCGCGGTACCGGCTGACGGCGGCGCCCCGGCGGCCTTCGGCTGCGCCCCGGCGTCCCCGACCGGCTCCCCGGTCGGGGCGTCCGGGGCCTGCGAGGCCCCCGCGGTCTGCGGAGCCTCGGCCGGGTTCGGGCCGTCGGCCGGGCCTGCGGCGGCTGCCTCCGCGGCCTCGGCGGTCTCGCGGCGCTGCGGGAAGGCGTACGCCCAGCGGCCGTACGCCAGCCGGGAGACGGCCAGGCCGACGAGGGTGCACATGGCCCCGGCGAGCGCGTCCATGAAGAAGTGGTTGGCGCTGGCGATGATCACCATCAGCGTGCTGAGCGGGTACAGCAGGCCGAGCAGCTTCACCCAGCGCCTGCGGGCCAGGAAGGCGATGGTCAGCCCGCACCACAGCGACCAGCCGATGTGCATCGACGGCATCGCCGCGAACTGGTTGGACACCTGCGACATGTCGCCGGAGGCCATGGACCCCCAGGTGTGGTGCAGCTCGACGGTGTCGATGAAGTTCCCGCCGGTCATCAGCCGGGGCGGCGCCAGCGGGTAGAAGTAGTAGCCGAACAGTGCGATCGCCGTGGTCACGAACAGCGCCAGCCGGGCGGCGGCGTAGCGGCCGGGATGGCTGCGGAACAGCCACACCAGCACGCCGATGGTCATGATGAAGTGCAGCGTCGCGTAGTCGTAGTTGATGCCGGTGATCAGCCAGGTCACCGAGTTGAAGGCGTGGTTGATCCGGTCCTCGTAGGCGATGCCCAGGTGCTGTTCCAGGCTCCAGACGGAGTGCGCGTTGCGCTGGGCGCGGGCCTCCATCTCCGGGACGGCGTTGCGGACCAGCGAGTAGATCCAGTAGCTGATGCCGATCAGCAGCAGCTCGAACCAGACCCGGGGCCGCCCGGGATCGCGGAAGTGCCCGATCAGCGGGCGCAGGCAACCGCGCAGGACGCGGACCCGGAGCGGACGGCTGACAGCGGCACGTGTGGCTCCGTCGGGGGCGACGGAACCAGGGCGCACCGCCGCGACAGCCGTACTGCCGCTGTGGTCCCGCTCAGGTTCCCCCATGGGGCAGTAGTCTGCCATGCAGCCTCCCGCGACCTGATCACCCTCTGGTTGGGGATTCGCCGCCTGATATCCCTCTGAAGTCCTACGGGCGTATGTCGCCGCAGGGCCGAACCCGTGGAGCCACTGTCCGGACGGACAGCTTTTCCTAACGTTCTGTCGATCCTACTGCCAGGTGTCTGCGGGTACGCCGGTACCGCTGGGGCTCCCGGGACGGCCCCGGAGCGGCCCCGGGCAGCCCCCGGACGGCCCGGCGCCGGGCGCTCCGGGGGAGGCGCCCTGTGCTCCGTTCGGGTGACCTTCGCGGCCCGGTGCAGCACGGCGGCCCTCCGGCCCGTCAGTACGGATGACAGGGGCGCTGCGGGGGCAGGGAAAAGGCCCCGAAGCGGGGCTTCGGGGCCTTGCGCGGCTTTCGCGGCGTCTGTCGGCTACTCGGCGGGCCAGGTGGGCAGGATGGGCCTGCCGAAGGTGGACGCCGTCACACCGGCGAAGGAGGTGTACCAGGCGATCAGACCGGTCAGCAGGCCGAGCCAGCCGCCGGCCTTGGTGATGTTCTCGTTGGCCGCGAACGACCCGATGGCCAGCACCACGAAGGTGATGGTCAGGGTGACGAAGACGCCGAGCACCGCCAGGCTCACCCGCAGCGCCGCGACCGTCATGTACAGCGTGAAGACGGCCCAGACGAGCAGGAACAGGCCGACCGCATTGCCGGTGTTGGCCGCGCTGGAGGCGGCCATGCTCGGCAGGGCGTCCTTGACCAGTGCGTAGTAGGCCAGCCAGAACGCCCCGAAGGAGGCGAAAGCGGTGGCCCCGAAGGTGTTGCCCCTGCGGAACTCCCACATCCCGGCGAGGAGCTGCACCAGGCCGCCGTAGAACAAGGCGAGCGGCAGCACCACGGCGCTGGCGGACTTGTCGAGGAAGCCCGCGTTGAAGGTGCTGAGGACCAGGGTGGTCATGGCGAAACCGGCCAGCCCGAGCGGGGCGGGGTCGGCGATCGTCGAGGCGGCCGGAGCCGGTGCGGGAGTGCGTGGCGACTGCTGCTGAACGGTGGACATCGAACGTGCCCCTTCCGATGAGTGCGCGCCGACAGGCAGCGCTCGCCGAGGGGCGTGGTGCGCTCCGCCGGACGAGCAGACCCGAAGGCAGGCACAAGAAGCTGACACGACAAGTATGTGTCCGTTCCACGGATCGGGCACCGTTCGGATGAGGGCAATCGGGTGAAACTGCGGGAACTGAGCCCCCGCCTCCCGGGGTTGTCCTGGAGGAGGTACACATGGATGCATTAGCAATTATCGAACACATGAACACTCCGGCGGGCCGGGCGGACCCGTACCCGCTCTACGCCCGCGCGCACGGCCTCGGCGCGGCCACCCCGGTGACCGACTCGATGGTCCTGGTCACCGGCCACAGCGCGGTCAACCGGGTGCTCCGCAGCCCCGACTTCGGGTCCTCGGCAACGAGATCCGGGCCTCGGTCTTGGGCGAGCAGCCCGAAGCCGACTCGCTGACCCTGCTGGGGCGGTCGATACTCCAGGTCAACCCGCCCCGGCACGCCGTGATGCGGGCGCCGATCGCGGCGGTGTTCACCCCGCGCCGGGTCGCCGCGCTCCGCCCCGCCGTGGAACGCAGCGTGCACCGGCTCCTGGACGCCCTGGAGCACGCGGGGGAGTCCGGCCGTCCGGTGGACTTCATGGAGCAGTTCGCCTACGGGCTGCCGGTCGGGGTGATCAGCGAGCTCCTCGGGGTGCCGGAGGGCGACCGCCACCGCTTCCGCAGCCTGTCCCACGACCTGACCATCGCCTTCGAGTTCGCCTCCACTATCAGCGACCTCAGTCCGGCCGACCGCGCCGCCCGCGAGCTGGAGGCGTACTTCCGCGCACTGGCCGCCGAGCGCCGCGCCCGCCCGCGCGACGACCTGGTCAGCGCCCTGGTCCAGCTGGTCGACGCCCAGGCGGGGGAGGCGGGGGAGGCCGCCGCCCGGATGGACGACGCCGAGCTGATCAGCAACCTGGTGCTGCTGCTGGTCGCCGGCTTCGAGACCACCACCAACCTGCTGGGCAACGGCCTGGCACTGCTCTTCCAGCACCCCGGCGTACGCCGGGCCCTGGCCTCCGGCGGGCTGGAGGCGTCCGCCTTCGTGGACGAGGTGCTGCGCTACGACTCCCCGGTGCAGCTGACCTCGCGGATGGCGCTGCGCGAGGGGGCGAGCGTGGAGGGCATAGCGGTGCCGCTGTACGGGGAGGTCCTGCTGCTGCTCGGCGCGGCCAACCGCGATCCGGCGCGCTTCCACCAACCGGAGCGGTTCGACCCCTGGCGCGCCGACAACGCCCCGCTGAGCTTCGGCGCCGGCATCCACTACTGCCTGGGCGCCATGCTGGCCCGGCTGGAGGCGGCCGTCGCCTTCCCGGCCCTGCTCGCCCGCTTCCCGGCGCTGGCACCGGCGGCGGAGCTGTCGCCACGCCGGCACGACCGGCTGCTGCTGCGCGGCTACGCCGAGCTGCCCGTCCGCACCTGCTGACCGGCGGGTGCCGGGCCGCCGGGCGTCACCCCGGGAGGGAACAAATGCCGCAGCACCCGGCTTGCTCCTGGCATGAAGGCAATTGTGTACACGCAGAGCGGCGGGTCCGACGTCCTGGAGCTCCGGGAGCGCCCCGTACCCGAGCCCGGCCCCGGCGAGGTGCGGGTCGCGGTCCGCCTGTCCGGCGTCAACCCGACCGACTGGAAGAGCCGCAGCGCCGGCCGGGCCGAGCCGGAGCAGGTCCCCAACCAGGACGGCTCCGGCGTGGTCGACGCCGTCGGCGCGGGCGTGGACCCGGCCCGCGTCGGCCAGCGGGTGTGGCTGTGGGAGGCCGCCTACCAGCGCGCGGACGGCACCGCGCAGGAGTACCTGACCCTGCCGGAGCAGCAGGCCGTGCCGCTGCCCGAGCACGCCTCCTTCGAGCTGGGCGCCGGCCTCGGCATCCCCGCCATGACCGCCCACCGGGCGCTGACCCTGGGCGCCGACGGCCCGCAGCGGCTGGCCCCCGGCGCCCTGGCCGGGCGGACGGTCCTGGTCGCGGGCGGCGCCGGCGCGGTCGGCAACGCCGCCATCCAGCTGGCCCGCTGGGCCGGGGCCACCGTGCTCACCACGGTCAGCAGCCCGGAGAAGGCCGAGCTGGCCGAGGCGGCCGGGGCGCACCACGTCATCGACTACCGCGCCCAGGACGCCGTCGCCGCCGTCCGCGCCGCCGCCCCCGCCGGGGTGGACCTGGTGGTGGAGGTCGCCACGGCCGGCAACGCCGCCCTCGATGTGGCGGTGCTCGCCGACGGCGGCACGGTCGCCTTCTACGCGGACACCAACGGCTCGGAGGTGACCCTTCCGGTCCGCGAGCTGATGACGCGCAACCTGCGCTGGCAGGGCGTGCTGATCTACACCGTCCCGGTCGAGGCCAAGCTGCACGCCGTCGCCGCGATCCAGGACGCCGTCGCCCAGGGCGCGCTGCGCGGGGGAGCGGAGGCCGGGCTGCCCTGGCACCACTACCCGTTGGCGCGCACCGCCGAGGCCCACGACGCCGTGCAGGGCTCCGTAGTCGGCAAGGTGCTCATCGACGTCGGCTGACTCCGCTGCGGAGCCGGGTCGCTGACGCTGCGTCAGTCGATCGCGCCGTCGAGCTGGGCGTAGGCCCGCTCGACGGCGTTGTCCAGCTGGTCCGGCTGGTACGCCCAGTCGCCGCCGGCCGCCCGCGCCTCGCCGACCGGCACCCCGGCCGCGTGCAGCACGGCGCACCGCTCCGCCACCGAGCGGATCGCGTCCCGCTGCGCCCGGACGAAGGCGCGCCCCACCGCCTCGCCGTGGCCGGGGACGACGACCGTGTCCGGCCCGACGGCGGTGGCGATCAGCGCGTCCAGGGTCGGCGCCCAGTCCAGCGGGTAGGAGTCCGGTCCGAACGCGGGCGGGCCGGACTGCTCCACCAGATCCCCGGCGAGCAGCGCGTCCGCGTCCGGGATGTGCAGCACCAGATCGCCGTCGGTGTGCCCGCGCCCCAGGTGCAGCAGGTGCACGGCGCGGTCGCCCAGCTCCAGCGTGTGCCGGTCCGCCCGGCCGCCGCCGCCCACGGCGTGGTCGGGCACGACCTCCTCCAGCTCGGCCATGTTCGCCGCCCACCGCGGGCTCTTGGCCGCCAGCCGCACCTTGAACGCGGACGCCTCCGGGTCGCGGCCCTGTACCGCCCTGGTCATCGCCGCCACCGCGGCCGCGTGCGCCCAGAACTGCGCGGGCGGCTCCTGCCGGGGCGCGGCGAACTCCGCGTTGCCCCAGACGTGGTCGAAGTGGACGTGCGTGTTCACCACCCAGCGCACCGGCGCGGGCGACAGCCGCCGCAGGTCCTCGCGCAGCTCACGGGCTTCGGCCAGGCTGCTCCTGGTGTCCACCACGGCGAGCCCGTCCGCGCCCGCCACCACGCTCACCGTGACGTCGAAGGGCTGGTAGCGCCGCTGGAACACCCGGTCGGCGACCTCGCGCCAGCCGCCCACCGCAGGATCGTTCATGCGGCCACTGTGCCACAGCGGTCCGCGCCCGACGGGCGCGGCGCAGGTCGGCGGCGCCGGAGCGGCGGACAGTCCCCATACTTGGGGGGACACCACCGTGGAAGGGACACACCATGCTCGACCAGGTTCTCGTGCAGCGCGCGGACCAAGAGGCTGCCCGGGGCAACCACGCCGCCGCCCTCGAGTTGTACGCGCGAGCGTGGGACAGCAGGCACGACGAGGTGGCGGACAAGCTCCTCGACCTGGTCGAGGACTGGGAGGACGTCGACACGGCGCTGGAGATCCTGCAGAAGACCGCCGACGGCGGTGTCGCCGCCGCCTACGAGGCGCTGGCCGTGCTGCTGCTGGAGCTCGACGAGCCCGAGGAGGCCCTGGAGGCCCTGGACGCCGCCGGGCGCGGCGGGCGCGACGTCACGCTGTGGACGGCGGCGGTGCTCGCCGACGAGATGGGCGACCGCGAGCGCGGCGAGGAGTGGTACCGCCGCGCCATCGCCACCGGCGACACCGAGGCCCTCAACGACTTCGGCGTCTTCCTCAGCGAGGACCCGGACCGCCTGGCCGAGGCCGAGGAGGTGCTGCTGCTGGCCGTCGAGCGCGGCGACCTGATGGCGCTGGGCAACCTGGGCCGGATGCACCTGGAGTCCGACGAGCCCGAGCGCGCCCTGCCGTGGCTGGTGCGCGGCCTGGACGCGGGCGTGCGCTCGGTGCTGGTGCCCATGGCCGAGGCCGAGCAGATGCTCGGCCGGCTGGAGGACGCCCGCAGCCACCTCGGCGACGCGCTCGCCCACGGGGTCGAGGGCGCCCGCCTGGCCTGGGCCAACTTCTGCGCCGAGCACGGCACTCCGCAGGAGCAGGCCACCGCCGAGTCCGAGTTCCGCCGGGCGCTGGCGGACGGCGAGCCGGGCGCGCACTTCGACTTCGCGCTGTACCTGGCCGACCACGACCGCTTCGACGAGGCCGTCGCCGAGTACCAGGCCGCCGCCGCCGACGGCGAGACCAACGCCTGGCTCAACCTGGCGTTGATCCACGAGGACCGCAAGGACCGCCGTACCGCCGAGGAGTGCTACCGCAACGGCGTCGAGGCGGGTGACCTGCAGGCGCTGCTGGCCTATGCGGAGTTCCTGCGGCAGTGGGGGCGCCCCCGCGACATCGTCGAACTGCTGGAGCAGGCACCCGAGTTGGGCGCGGACGAGGACGAGGTGGCCGAGCTGCGCCGACTCGCCGGGCTGGACTGACGTACCGTCAGCAAGGCTGCTGCGCGGGGGAGTTCCATGGTCCGCCAGGGAACTCCCCCGTGCCGCCGTGCTGCTAGGCGTACAGGCGTCCGGCGAAGCGCCGGGCGAAGCCGTCGCCGGTGTTGGCGGTGACGGTGATGTCGTACCGTCCGGCCGAGGTGGCGTGCAGGGTGGTGCTGTAGCTGCCGCCCGCCGCCACCGTGACCGTGGTCGCCGAGCCACCGGAGGCCAGGTAGGCCACGTTGGGGTTGATGGTGAACACGGCTGACACCGTGCCCGCGTTGGTCAGCGTCAGGGCGAGCGTCGCGCCGTCCTTGTTGTCCACCACGTACGCCTCGGGGTGCGCCTTGGTGGTGCTGGACCAGGTGAGCACATTGCCCTGGAAGCCGCGCAGGTAGCCGTCCGGGCCGTGCAGGTCGATGTCGTAGGGGCCGCCGCCGTAGGTCTTGGCGGAGAAGTAGTCGGAGATGGAGCCGTTGGCCGCGCAGGTGTACGGCCAGGCGTCGTAGGTGCGGTCGTTGACGGTGTACGCGGTGAACGCCGCGCCGAGCGTGCCGGCCGAGACCGTCTCGAACCAGATCCGGCCGGTGGAGGTGTCGGTCCAGGAGGTGGTGTTGAAGGCGTAGCCGATCGGCTGCGCCGGGCGGTCGCCGCTCTCCTGCGCGGGCAGCGCGCCCGAGGCGGGGACCTTCGGCGCGGGCAGCGACTCCTCGTTGTTGGCGGCGGTGACCAGCGCGGCCGTGTTCGGCAGGTTGGTCGGGAACGCCACCGGGCTCTGCCCGAAGGTGAAGGCGCTGGTCAGGTCGCCGCTGACCTCGCGCCGCCAGGCCGAGATGTTGCTGCACTGCACGCCGGTCACCAGCTCGGCGAACTGCAGCGGCGAGGTGTGGTCGAAGGTCTGCGAGCAGACCCGGCCGCCGGTGGACCAGGGCGAGATCACCGTCATCGGCACGCGCGGGCCCATGCCGATGGGCAGCCCGTCGACGTACTCGGCGGCGGTGCCCGACGGCGCGGTCGGCGGGGCGACGTGGTCGAAGAAGCCGTCGTTCTCGTCGAAGTTGTAGAAGACGACGGTCGAGTCCCAGGTGGCCTGGTTACTGGCGATCGCCGAGAGCACGCCGTTGACGAAGTCGGCGCCGTCGGCCGGGCGGTTGGCCGGGTGCTCGCACTGCGCGGTCGGGGCGACGATCCAGGAGACGGTCGGGAAGGTCCCGGCCGCGATGTCGGCGGTGATGGCCGCGTTGATGCTGGCCACCCGCGCCATGCCGTTGGTGTACAGCGGCGAGGAGGTCGAGGCGTTCTTGAACTGGGTGAACCAGGCCAGCGGGTTGTCGTCGAAGTTGTCCGCCTCCTGGTAAACGCGCCAGGAGACGCCCGCGTCCTGCAGCATCTCCGGGTAGGTGGTCCAGGAGTAGCCGTCCTCGCTGTTGTCGGTGACCGGGCCGCCGCCGGTGCCGCTCGGGTCGATCATGCCCGTCCACTGGTACAGCCGGTTCGGGTTGGTCGGGCCCTGTACGGAACAGAAGTACTGGTCGCAGATGGTGAACGCGTCGGCCAGCGCGTAGTGGAACGGCAGGTCGCTGCGGTTGTAGTAGCCCATGGTGTACCCGGTCTTCTCCGGGATCCAGTTGTTGTTGAGCCCGCCGTTCCAGGCGCCGTGGGTGCCGCTCCACGAGTGGTCGAGGTCCTCGACCTGCTGGGCGTCGGTGAGCGCGGTGTTCAGGTGCCAGGGCAGCAGGATCGTTCCACCGGAGGCGGATCCCTTTGTCGACTGGCTCCAGACGTTGGAGCCCTTGGGGAAGCGCAGCAGCGAGGTGTCGCCGTAGCCGCGCACGCCCTGCAGGGTGCCGTAGTAGTGGTCGAAGGAACGGTTCTCCTGCATCAGGATGACGACGTGCTTGACCGAGGAGAGCGAGCCGCTGCCGGTGCTGGCCGCCATGGCGCGGCGCACAGTTCCGGGGAGCGGGAGTACACCGAGGGCGCCGCCCGCACCGATGGCGGCGGCCGAGCCGAGCAGTGTCCTGCGGGAGATGGGGGACATGTGCGGGGACCTTTCTTCGGGGGCGTGCGGGGCCGTGCGGGCCCGTACGAAGACGCGCGGAACCAGGGGAACGCACGGCGCTCACGGGTCGGGACTACCGAGAAAGGTGCTCCAGAAGGCCAGCACTTGTCTGGACATCTTTGTTGGACGGCGGATGAACCATCTGTGACGGGACGGCGCGCCGACCGCCCTCGGCGGCGCTCTCTGCAACAAATCCCGTCGCGCTCATTGTGCTTGACTGACAAAGACCTTACCTTCCAGTAACCACGATGTTTCCGTCGAGTAACATCCCGCTGGAGGCGCCCCCATGCCCAGACGCATCACCCTGTTGTCGCTGGTCACAGCACTGTTCTGTGCACTGATCGGTATGGCTCCGACAGCCGGTGCGGCAACACCGGCACGCACCGCGGCGAGCGTCGGCACCACCGGACCGACGTTCCTGACCATCCCCGGAGCCGACGGCACAGGGCTCAGCGCCAACGTCATGCAACCCACCTCGCCCGGCCCCCACCCGGTGATTGTGTTCATCTCGAGTTGGTCCCTGGACGACGTCGAGTACATCGCGCAGGAGACCTCGCTGGCCTCCCACGGCTACGTCGTCGTCTCCTACACCCCGAGGGCTTCCTCGACTCCGGCGGCCAGATCCACGTCGCCAGCCCGCAGGACGTCGCCGACGCCTCGTCCGTCATCGACTGGACGCTCGCCAACACCAGCGCCGACCCCAACCGCATCGGCTTCGCCGGGGTCTCCTACGGCGCCGGGCTCTCGCTGCTCGCCGCGGCCCACGACCCGCGGATCAAGGCCGTCGCCGCGATGAGCGCCTGGACCGACCTCACCTACTCGCTGTACGGCAGCCAGACCCGGCACCTGCTCGCCGCCGACCTGCTCGGCTTCCTCGGCCAGCTGACCGGCCGCCCCGACGCCCAGCTCAACCAGGCGCTCTCCGACCTCAGTTCGAACACGGACATCCCCTGGGTCGAGTCCTGGGCCGCCGTCCGCTCGCCCGACAGCTACCTCAGCCAGCTCGACGCCAACCACCCGGCCGTGTACATCGCCAACTCCTTCGGCGACAGCTTCTTCGCGCCCGACCAGGTCGTCTCGTTCTTCAACCAGTACACCGGGCCCAAGCGGCTCGACCTGGCCCCCGGCGACCACGCCACGGTCGAGCTCACCGGCCTGGCCGGTCTGCCCAACACCGTCTGGAGCAACGTCGCCGACTGGTTCGGCACCTACCTCGGCGGCGGCTCCACCGCCACCACCGGCGTCAACCTCACCTCCGTCGGCGGCAGCCAGCAGCACTACGCCGACTGGGCGAGCACCTCCACCGGCACCGACACCGTCAACCTGTCGCCCACCAGCATCAGTTCGGGCTACTACACGATCGCCAACGCCGGCGTGCCGTTCCTGACCAACGGCCTCACCCAGGTCACCGGCACCCCCGCGTCCATCTGGCTGCCGCTGGTGGACCGCTGGGACGCCGCCGTCTGGCAGGGCCCGACGCTCTCCTCCGGCGCCGCCATCCGCGGCATCCCGCACGCGCAGCTCACCATGACCCCCAGCGCGTCCAGCGGAACCCTCGTCGCCTATCTCTACGACGTCAACTGGCTGGGCAACGCCACCTTCGTCACCCATGCGCCCTACACCTACCTCGACGCCACCCCCGGCGCACCGCTGCACATCTCGCTGGACCTCAACGCCATCGCCTACGACGTCCCGGCCGGAGACCACCTGGCCCTGGTCGTCGGCACCAAGGACCTGCTGTACGCGGACGCCGACCAGACCGGCTCCACCGACGCGTTCAACGGCGGCACCCTGACCGTGCCCGTCGGCTGACCCCGGACGCACCGAGGGCCCGAGCCGCACCGGCTCGGGCCCTGCGCCATGAAGGCTCGGAGGAACGTCAGCAGAGGAGGGTCAGAACTCGCCGCGCAGCTTCGCCAGCGCCTCGTTCAGCAGGATCTCGCCGTCCTCGTCGCTGCGCCGCTCGCGCACGTACGCCAGGTGCGTCTTGTACGGCGCGGTGCTGGCCGCCGCCGGCGGGTTCTCCTGGTCCGGACCGGCCGGGAGCCCGCACTTGGGGCAGTCCCAGGTCTCCGGGATGGCCGCCTCGCTGGAGAAGCTCGGCCGGATGTGGTGGCCGTTGCCGCACCAGAACGACACGACGGTACGGGCCGCCAGTTCGCCCCGCTCGGTCTCGCCCATCGGGCCCGCGCCGATCCTGCTCCCGCGAATGCCGCTTCGTCCCTGTGCCACGGTGGTCACTCCCCTGCTCGATGTCTCGCTGCCCGGTCCGCGGCGAGCAGCCAGTGTACGTTCCCGGTGGCCCGTCTGCCGACAGCGGGTCCTGCGGACCCGGCTCCGGCCGACGCGCACGGGCCGTTCCCGGCCACGGCGTCCCCAGCGGTCCGCCGCTCTCCGTGTCGCTCGGCCCCCCGGTGGGCGGGCGGCGCCCCGGCCGGTGGGAGCGCACAAGGAGCATTCCCCCGCCGCCGGAGTCTCACCCCGCCGATTCCGCCGCCGTCCGGCCGACCGTCCCAGCACCGTACCCCGCGCCCGGGCCCACGTCACCCGGCCCCGGAACGCAGATCGGCACCCGCCCCTTCGCCGGGCGCAGCCAGGACGGGAACGAGTGCCGAACGAACGGACGAGCGCCTGCGTCAGCTCGCCAACAGCTGGTTGAGCAGCCGACGGTACTCGCGCAGGGTGCCGCGCAGGTCCTCGGTGGAGGTCCCGCTGTCGTCCGCCGCGCTGCCGGGGCCGCCGGACTGCCAGCCCGCGCGCAGCGAGCTGCGGGCCGAGGTCACCGACTCGGTGAACTGCGTCACCGCCTGCTCCAGCAGCGCGTCGGCCTCCTCCACCGAGTGCCGCGGGTCGTCCACGAAGCCGACCTGCACCGTCTGCCAGCGCGCCTGCAGCTTCTCCACGGCGTCCCCGGAGAGGAACCCCGCCGTCCCGGTCCCGGTAGCCGCATCCGTCCCGGCCGCGACCGGCTGCGCGTCGCTGGAAGCGGGTACCGCCTCACCGTTCGGTATCGCCCCGCCCGCCGGAACCACGTCGCCCGCCGGAACCGCCTCGTCCGCCACCACCGGCTCGCCCGCCGCCACCGGCTCGCTCACCGGCGTCACACCCGCCGCAGCCGACCGGTCGCCGTCGGCGCCGAGACCGTCCGTACCGAGGCCGTCCGTGCCGAGACCGTCCGTGCCGAGGCCGTCCGTGCCGGTGCCGGTCCCGTAGGCGTCGTCCCGGTCGGCATCCAGGCGCTTGACCATGTCGGCCCGCCGGTCCTCCCCGTCCTCGTCCAGGTCCACATCACTGTCCCGGTCGCCGTCCACACCGTCCTGATCCACACCGTCCCGGTCGAGGCCCCTGTCCCCGTTGACGTCCACGTCGGCCGACGCCTCCGCCGGATCTCTGTCCGCCTCGGTCGTGTCCTCGGCCGGCTCGGCGTCCCAGCGTGCGCGGTCCTTGAGATTGTCGCCCTTCTCGGCGAACCTGCGGTCGGGCATCAGGAAGTCTCCTCAGTGGTGGTGGACGAAGGCGCCGGACGCGGTGCCGGTACCCGGTTGTTCGGCAGGCTCTGCTGCCGGTCGCTGCCCTCGCCGGCGCCGACCAGCAGGTCGAAGGTGTTGCGGACGTCCACGAACGACGTCCGCAGCTCCTCGGTCGTGGCCTCGCCCTGACGCGCGTGCACCGCTGCCTCGCGGGAGGCGCGGTAGCCCGGGAGGGCCTTGTTGTGGTGCACGGACAGGGCGCCGTAGCGGTCGTCCTCCGGGTAGCCGGAGTCCCGCAGCACCTCGTTGAGCAGCTGGTCCGCGCCTATGACAGCCTTGGCGGGGGAGTCGACGAACTGCTCCTGCAGCGTGTTCCAGTCCGCGAGGAAGCGCTCGCGCTGCGCCGCGTCCAGCGGCTGGATGTCCAGCTTCTGGGCCCGCTTGACCCGCTCCTCCAGTTCGCTCTCGGCCGCGGCCCGATCACCTTCGTGCTCGGCCAACTCGCGTTCGTACTCGGGGCCGAAGCGCTCCTGGAGACGCCGACTCCGCATTCGCGGCCGCGCCGCCGTGAACGCGACCAGCGCGGCCACGACGACGACCGCTACCACGATCAGAATGATCACACCTGTGGACATGCCGTTCCTCTCCTGCCGATGGGGGCGCGGGCTGAGCAACGCGCTTCCTCATCTGGCGACTTGCCGCATCGCAGGCAGGCAAACGCAAACGGTGTGCCGGTACCGTTCAGCGGTTCGGCTCACCAGTGTGCTGACGGAGCGTCAATCTCTTTGGGCTACTTCAGAAGCCGTGACATCCGCCGGTCCGCCAGCGGCTTGCCGCCGGTCTGGCAGGTCGGGCAGTACTGCAGTGACGAGTCGCTGAACGACACCTCCCGGATGGTGTCGCCGCACACCGGGCACGGCTCCCCGGCGCGTCCGTGGACCCGCAGCCCGCTCTTCTTCTCCGACTTGAGGTCGCGCAGCGCCAGCCCCCGCGACCGCTCGATCGCGTCCCGCAGCGTGCTGCCGATCGCCGCGTACAGGACGGCCAGCTCCTCCTCGGTGAGCCGGGCGGCCAGTTTGAACGGCGACATCCGGGCCACGTGCAGGATCTCGTCGGAGTAGGCGTTGCCGATCCCGGCCAGCACCGTCTGATCCCGCAGCACCCCCTTGATCTGGCGCCGCTCCTCGGCCAGCATCGCGCCGAACACCTCCGGCGTGAACGCCTCGGCGAGCGGATCCGGCCCCAGCCGGGCCACCCCGGGCACGTCCTGCGGATCGCGTACGACGTAGATCGCCAGGTGCTTCTGCGTCCCCGCCTCGGTCACGTCGAAGCCGCCCCCGGGCTCCGCCAGCCGCACCCGCAGCGCCAGCGGCCCCTTGCCCGGCCGTGGCGGCGCCTCCGGCAGCGCGTCGTACCAGCGGATCCACCCGGCCCGCGCCAGGTGGACCACCAGGTGCAGCTCCCCGGCCCGCAGGTCCAGGAACTTCCCGTGCCGCCCCACCCCGTCGAACTCCCGCCCCTCCAGCGCGGTCACCGGCGGGTCGTACGTCTTCAGGGCGTGCACCGCCAGCGGATACACCCGCTCGACCGTCCGCCCGACGACGTGCTCCGCCAGGAACCGGCTGAGAGACTCCACCTCCGGCAATTCAGGCATACCCCCCAGTCTGCCCGCCCGCCGGTCCGACGGCACCCGGGGACCGCCCGCAGAGCGAGCGGCCCCCTACCGGGCGCGGCTCAGCCCGCGCGGACCCCGCCCGCCGCCAGCGCGGTCACCTCCGCGGTGGCCGCCGCCAGCGAGGCCGCCGCCAACCCCTGGAACCCGGCCAGCGCCGGAATGTCCGCCGCCCGGGTCAGGTCGGCGTTCACCAGGTACAGCCGCGACTCGGCCACCCCCAGGCCACGGAAGTAGCACCGGAGGTAGGGGAGCTGGAAGTCCATGCCCTCCCTCGGCGTCCCCGGGCCGTAACTGCCGCCGCGCGCGGTGACGACCACCACCCTGGTCCGGGCGAGCAGGTGCTCCCCGGTCGCCGGATCGGTGTAGGCGCCGGGGAAGGTCACCCGGTCGATCCACGCCTTCATCGCGGCGGGCACCGAAAGGTTGTACATCGGGGTGCCGATCAGGACGGTGTCCGCCGCCAGCAGCTCACTGATCAGCGGCAGGGTCAGCGCCCACTCCCGCTCCTCGTCGGCGTCCGCGACCAGCTCGGCCACCGTGTCCAGCGGAACGGCGCCGTGGCGCTCCACGCGCCGGCCCAGCGTGGCGTAGGCGCCGCCGGTCAGCGGCACCGGGTCGGCGGCGACGTCGCGGTAGCGGTAGCCG
Organism: Streptacidiphilus sp. PB12-B1b; assembly: GCF_014084125.1. Taxonomy (NCBI): domain Bacteria; kingdom Bacillati; phylum Actinomycetota; class Actinomycetes; order Kitasatosporales; family Streptomycetaceae; genus Streptacidiphilus; species Streptacidiphilus sp. PB12-B1b. Next base: position 1,945,432 of record NZ_CP048405.1, read on the forward strand.
CTGCTGCCGTGCCGCTCGCGCCAGGCGTCCGCGAACAGCGCGGTCAGCTGCCTGCTGACCGAGTCGGCGGAGCGGCTGGGGCTGGCGTCCAGGTGCAGCAGGGCGGGTCGGTCAGCGGTCATCGGAGCACTCTCCCGGTCACGTCGTCATGGTTGGCTTCGTCAAGGTGGTGACGGACCGGAACGAGGAAAGGTGACCGATGGACGCGAACGACGGGCTGGCGCGGCAGTTCGAGGAGCACCGCGGCCGCCTGCGCGCCGTCGCCTACCGGATGCTCGGCTCGCTGGACGAGGCCGAGGACGCGGTGCAGGAGTCCTGGCTGCGGCTCAGCCGGGTCCGGCCGCAGGAGATCGGGAACCTGGCCGCCTGGCTGACCACGGTCGTCTCCCGGGTCTGCCTGGACCAGCTGCGCTCCCGCAGGACGCGGCCGGTGGAGCTGGTCGGCGAGCAGCTCCCGGAGCGGGTCGCCGAGGCCGACGACGACGCCGGCCCGGAGAGTGAGGCGCTGCTGGTGGACTCCGTCGGCCGGGCCCTGCTGGTGGTGCTGGACCGGCTGGCCCCGGCCGAGCGGGTGGCGTTCGTGCTGCACGACCTGTTCGCCGTGCCGTTCGACCAGATCGCCCCGATCGTGGAGCGCTCACCGGTCACCACCAAGAAGCTCGCCAGCCGGGCCCGGCTGCGGGTCCAGGGCACCCCGGCGGTCTCCGGCGCCCACCTCGCCGAGCAGCGGCGGGTGGTCGAGGCATTCCTCAGCGCTGCGCGCGGCGGGGACCTGGCGGCGCTGCTGGCGGTGCTGGCGCCGGACGTCGTCCGCCGGGCCGATCCGGCAGTGCTGCCGACCGGGGTGGCGGCCCTGGTGCGCGGCGCCGCCTCGGTGGCCCGGGAGACGGTGGTCCTCGGCCGTCGGGCCCGCTTCGCCGAACCGGCGCTGGTGGACGGCGTGGTGGGGGTGGTCGTCGCCCCGCACGGGCGGCTGGCGCTGGTGCTGACGGTCGACGTCGCGGCCGGGCGGGTGGCCGGCTATGAGGTCATCGCCGCCCCGGGCCGCCTGGACCGGCTCGACCTCGCCGTCCTGCCCCCGGTCAACGCCCTTGCCCCGCCTGCGGCACAGCTTCGTGGGCATCGAAGGTGAACAGCCCGTTCCGTCGCGTTCCCGGGCCCCCGGTGATCGAGGTCTTCGCCTCGGCGGTGGCGTCAACTCCCGTGCTGCCCTCGGGAAGCACGCCCCGGACGAACCCGCCGTCGTAGCCGTGTTCCGAGAAGAAAATGCCCCACGCCGGCAGGATGCGCTCCAGGCGCCCGCTGTCGGGATCGACCACGAGCTCGGGAAGGGCGTCCACGCGTTGCTGGATGATGAACGGCCCGCCCGCGCTGCGACGCAGCAGCTCCGCCCAGGCATCTGCCTCGGTCTCCCAGCCCGCCACGACGCCCTTGCCCGCAAAGCCCGCACCCGGTTTGAGGACCAGATCCTGCTGGTGCCCGATCGAGAAGCTCATGAGATCGACGCGCTCGTCCTCGTACCGGGTCCAGCCCTCACGCAGGACGCGCGTCCACGGGACCATGCGGTCGACAAGTTCCCGCTCGGCCCCGGAGAACGACTGCCGGTAGCTGTGGTCGGACAGCAGCGCCAGCGTCGCCTTGTCGTTGAAGAGGTGGCTCGTGGGCGGCGTGTGCAGCACGAGATTGCCCTGCTCCTGCACCTGGCAGATCATGTCGTAGACCGCTTGCCCGCTCACGTCGGCGATCAGCTGGTCCACCATGAAATACCGCAGCATGAGATCGATCGGCTGGTCGTCCAGATACACCCGGCCGTTCTTCTCCTTCAACTGGCCGAGTTCCCCGAGGACAAGCTGTATGCCGTGCCTCGCCAGCGAGTGCTGAATGGACCGAAAGCCGTTCTCCCAGGACGAGATCCCCCCGTCCGCCTCTATCGCGGCGATGACCGGCTCCCGGCCGCCCGATACCGGCGCGGCGGCCTCGCGGAGCAGAGCGGCCCGCGACGCCATGATGTCGGTGTATTCGAGGTGGAATTCCCTGGCGAATCCGGAGAAGGATTCCGCTGCCGTGAGGGCGTGATATACCTCCACCATGTCGGCGCCGCCGAGCCCGGTGTTCACGTTGAATTCGAGGAGCTTGAACCCCGACTCGTCCAGATACAGGTCCGCGCGCCCCGACCGCGGCGGCTCGGCATCGCGCAGCCGCCCGATCAGCGCGGTGCGCTCCTCGTCGATGCCGAGGGCGGAGCAGTACGCGCCGAGGTCGCCGGGGAACAGCCGCTCGGGCAGCGAGACGATGATGTCGAAAATGTCCCTGACGTCGGTGCCCAGCGCATCCATCGTCCCCCGGTCGGCGAAGAACGGCCTGGGGAGGAGATCGTAGGCGCTTTGGAACGATTCCGGCAGGGGGCTGGTCGCCATGACCGACCGCAGTCGTTCATCAGCCTGGCAGCGCCTCAGGTATTCGCTCGTGACACGGTCCGCCGTCATTTTCTCCACCGTCATGTCCAACCTCCATAAACACGTTCTGTGTACGCTGCGACGGCGGCGCCTCGCCCGTGCCGACGCGCATCACTCCGCGACGGCCGACACGACGGGCGTCCCCGCCGCAGACGGTCGCCCGACGGCGGAGCCGGGGCAGCGGACGGGGACTCTCCGTACGGCCACGCCGGCCGTGCCCGGAGCGGCAGGGCAGCTGCTCGCGTAGGTCACACGCTCGGCTGCCGGTGTTGGTTCACATCGAGGCGCCGGTACCGGCGTTGGTGCTGGTGTCGGTGTCGGTTTCGTGGGCGAAGTAGCCGGTGGGGGTCTTGGTCCCGTTGCCCAGGTGGGAGCCTTCCTGGACCTGGTAGAGGGAGTTGAACTCGGCTGCGGCGATGGGGAGCTGCCACTGGCCGGGTTCGCTGCGGACGGTCCTGGGGGTGGTGCCGCGGACGAGTTTGGCGGTGGGCTCGTTGTGGGCGGCGTGCGGGCCGTAGTAGATGGGCAGGGCGTCGGCCGCGCGGTAGGAGGGGATGAAGACGCGGCGGTACATGTCCGAGAGGTTCTTCTCCGAGCTGTGCAGGAGCAGGGGGTGGATGAAGACCACCGATCCTGCCGGTCCCTCGCAGTCGGTGACGGTGGCGTCGTCCAGTCCGGCGTCGGCGGGGGAGGCGACCTTGCCGACGAAGTGGCCGTCGGCCTCGTGCTTGAACAGGCCGTGCCGGTGGGAGCCGGGGACCACGCGCAGGCAGGCGTTCTCGCGGGTGGCGTCGTCCAGGTAGATGAGGGTGGCGACCAGGTCGGTGTTGGTGTGCGGGTAGTACGCGAAGTCCTGGTGCCATTCCACGACGCTGCCCACGCGCGGGGGTTTGACGTTGAGCTTGGAGTACTGCAGGACGATGTCGGGGCCGATCAGCTGCTCGACGGCGTCCAGGAGTCGGGTGTCCTCGGCGATGCCGGCGAAGAGCTTGTCCCGTGAGGTGGGTGCCCAGATGCGGCGGGCCCGGGAGCCGTCCTCCGGCTCGGCCTCGGCCACACTGGCCAGGTCCGCGGAGGAGAGCAGGCCGTCCACAACGGCTCGCGCCTGCTCGATCACCGCGGCGTCGAAAATCCCCTCGGCGACACAGAACCCGTTCTCGCGGTAGAAATCGACCTGCCCCTGGCTGAGGGTGATACCCATCGACGTGACCCTTTCGCAAGCAAACGTTCTGGCCCCTCGCAGACCCTCGCACGCCGCCGTCACCCGCCGCAAGGCACAATCCCGCCCGCCAGGGAGGCAGTTGACTCACTTCGTGTGCACTCTCCTGCCGCCTATCTGCCGCCGCCCGACCGAGTTCCCCCGAACCCGAAGCCGAAGCCGAACCCGAACCCGAACCCGGACCGGACGGGCGGCGGCCCGTCGCCGTGCACGCACGGCCTACGGCAGCTGCCCGGCCTGGTCCACGACGGCGCGGGTGATCACGGCCGTGCTGCTCAGTACCGTGCCTGCCTTGACGGCGGGGTCAGAGACGTCCTTCTGCGCGCTCGCGCTGAGCGTGGGGTTGCCGGACGGATTCGGCACCGTGGCGCTGTCGACCGCCTGGACCGACTCCGAAGCCAGGAACGCGTGGGTCTTCGCGTCGAAGATCCACTCGGTGCGCACCCCGAAGCTGTCCTCACGCGCGACGCCCACGCCCTTGCGGCCCAGCGTGTCCACGGCGTCCGGCACCAGTTCGGTACCGGGGATCAGCGCCGCAGCCCGGTAGAAGGCGGCGCTCACCGCCGCCGGAGCCGCCGTCCCGCCCAGCGCATCGCCGATGGCCACGAAGGCCTCGTCGTCGGGGGTGTGCCCCTTGCCCTGGGCCTGGGCGTAGATGAGCTTCAACAGCGCGTGCGGGTCGGTCGGGAGCGTGGCCAGGTAGGCGTAGGTGGGGGTCTGGATGCTCGGCTGGGTGACCGGGGCCAGCGGCTGGTGGGGCCTCGGCGGCGTGGCGTCCGGAGCCTCCAGCAGGCCCGCCTGGCTACCGTCCACCGAGAGCCAGAGCTGCCGCTCCGTCGGGGCGTAGACGCGGGCCGTGTCCTTGCCGCCGGCGTCCTGCACACCGCCGTACGAGCTGTCCATGGTCTTCACGTAGACGAACTGGTTACTGCGCGGCACGGCGCCGCTGTTCGCGCTGTAGGCCGTGTCGGCGATGCTGTCCAGCAGCGCCACCGCCTGCCGGTGCGAACCCGTGAGGGGCTCGCCGACGGCCATCAGCGCGTTGGTGCTGCCGCCGGGGTCGGCGGTGCCGCCGGCCGAGGTGGTCAGCGCCACCGCGGCGACGACGGCAGCCGCCGCAGTCAGCGCGCCTGCGGCCAGCCACCCACGACGGGCGGTCGACGGTGCTGCGGGCTGGTGGATCTCGGTCATCAGGTGCCCCCTGAGTGCAGTGCGGCGGTCGTCCATGAGGGCCGGTACGCCGGGGGCGGGCAGGAGTGCGGACAGCTCGGCCCGCTCCTCCGGGCTCGGGGCGGCGTTCATCGGTTTGTTCCCTTCTGGTACGACGGGGACGGCTCATCCCGTCCTGCCCGGTACTGTCCGGACTTGTGGGCGAGTTCCAACTCCTTTGCGGCGAGCGCCTGGAGACGGGTCCGCGCGCGGGAGAGGCGCGAGCGGACGGTACCCACCGGCACGCCCAGGGCCTCCGCCGCCGAGACGTAGTCCAGACCGGACCAGACCACCAGCGCGAACACCTCACGCTCAGGGCGCCGCAACGCCGCCAGCGCGCGCCGGGCCGCCGCCAATTTCGCCGCGTCGTGCATGCGGTCCACCAGTTCGTCGGCGAAGTCCGGGACGAGCTCGCGCGGCGGCATGCGCTCCATCGCCGCCCGGTGCCGGCGCGCCGAACGCGCGGTGTTGCGCAGCACGTTGGTGGCGATGCCGAACAGCCACGGGAGCAGCGGTCCGCCGTCCTCGTGCAGCGAGGTCCGCAGCCGCCAGGCCTCCAGGAAGGTCAGCGAGACCACGTCCTCGGCGGCGGACCAGTCACCGGTGCTGCGCGCGGCGTACCGGTGGATGGCCTGGCCATGGCTGTCGAAGAGCGCGGCGAAAGCCGCCGTGTCCCCGGCGCGTATCCGGGTGCGTTGGGAGTTCTCCACACCCTCTCCTGTCCGCACCGAGCAAGGAGTTCCCACACCTTTCCCCAAGCCCCCACAGCGCGCCCAACTCGACCCAGCCCGCAGCCGCCTCCTCACCTGCGGGGGACTCAACTGTAAAAGCCGCGTCCGAACTCCTCACGGCTCACCGTGAAGCGGACGGGCTCCTCAATGCGTAGTCGTTCGTAGCGATCGGCGACGTGGTCGATCGCGGTGGGAATGCTGCAGGCGTAGCGCTCGCGTATGAGGATCAGAGCTCGCACGATCTCCCCGTTGAAGATCCGCGCGTCCACCTCGGGCCAAGGCGCAGCGGCTGGGCCGTCAGCCGTCATGGGAGCCTGTTCCCCCGGCGTTGAAGGCGGCTCGGCACATCTGAACCTCGGCCTCCGCTGCCTCCATGAACCAGGACATGACCGCGTAGGGATGTCCAGTCCTTGCCTCCCCAGAAACGGATCGCCGGATCAGCCTCCGGGTCCTCGTCGGGGACCGTGACAGCGACGAAGCAGTCGCCGGGGAGCGAGAACGTGCTGACAAGGCAGTAGCGCTGGCCGTGATGGGTGAGAGTACGAGCAGGCATGCCCACGATGCTGTCACGCGCCTTCTGGCCTGACGACCGAATACAGCGGCCGGCCCCCGCCGTTCTCGATCGAGGACAGCGAGGGCCGGATCATCACTGACGCTCAGCCAGGCATTTTAGGATCACCTTCCGCATGCGTTCCACATGAGGTTGATAATCGCTGATGACCAGCGCTCACTGCTGCGGGCCCTGCCAGTGGCAGGACCCGCAGCTCGGCACGGTCAGTTACCCTCCTGACGAACCAGTACTGTCCTTGATGGTCCAGGTCCCGCCCACGCACACCGGTGGACCGTACGTGTAGGTCTTCCCCGAAGGCGTCGTTGCGATGTACTCGATGTCATCGTGGCACCCTTTGGAAATCCCGAGGTTGACCGCCCAGACATTCTTGGCCCCCGGGTATACCAGCCCAGGGGACTCGGGGACGGGTAGGGCTGCGGGAGTGCCGATGTCGAGGTGACTGATTCGAACCCGCACGTTCAGTTCGTTGTGGATGGTGAGTTGGGAACCGGGCTCGCAAGCAGTGAGCCCGAGCACCACCAGGGCGCACGCGGCCAGGGCCGCGCCGCTCGACCGGGGCCGCTGCCGACCACCGGAGACGGTGGTGTGTTGAGGAAGCATTACGATCCACGTACCTCGGCTTCATTGGTCATGAGGAGATCCACGGCGCACTCACGCCCGAGGAGATTCAGGCGGCCCGCGAGGAGATCCACGGCGCGGTCCCGCGCGGCGAGGTCGCGTGAGCGGGACCCGGGTCCTCGACAGCGAAGCGTTCTCGCTCTACCTGCGGGCCGATCGGAAGATGACGGCCCGCCTCGCGGTGGCCCTCCAGGACGACACCCGGGTCGTGATCGCCGCCGCCACCATCGTCGAGGCTGACCACGTCAAGGTGCATCCTGCAAGACTCGACTGGGCTCTGTCCCGCCTGGTTGCCGTCCCCCTCACTCAGGGACTGGCCCGGACCGCGTCGAATCTCCTGAAGGACGCGGGTCTGCACGGGCACAAGTACGCGATCGACGCCATGGTCGTCGCCACCGCCCTTGCTGCTGCGGAGAAACCGGTCACCGTGCTGACCCCGGACGTGGACGACATCTCCACCCTGCTCGGCGACCGGTTGGACCGCCCCGGCCTCGGGCGGACCGGCGGCTCCGCGCAGGTCCGGGTCCTGGCTGTCTGACGCCGAGCGGCCTGCCGGCTACGGCTGTTGTCACTCGTGGTGGTAGCGGCACTGGGCGATGAGGACGGTGTCGTCGGTGGCTTTGTAGATCAGTCGGTGCTCGTCGTTGATCCGGCGCGACCAGTAGCCCTGGAACCCGTGCTTGAGGGGCTCCGGCTTGCCGATGCCCTCGTTCCCGTTGCTGGCGATGTCGGCGATGAGGGCGTTGATCCGCTTCAGGGTCTTGCGGTCCTGAAGCTGCCACCACAGGTAGTCCTCCCAGGCGCGGGAGGCGAAAACGATCTTCACTCGTCGGTCGCCAGCTCACGCACCGTGCCGCCACCGTTCTCCAACTCGTCGATGGACGCGAGCAGGCGGCGGGCGTTCGCGGGGCTGCGCAGCAGGTATGCCGTCTCCTTGAGGGACTCGTAGTCCTCCAGGGACACGATGACGACGGGATCGTGTCCGGCGCGGGTGATGACGACCTCTTCTCGATCGTCATTGACGGAGTTGAGTACCTCCGCGTACCGCGCGCGGGACTCGGAATACGTCATCGTCTTCATGGCTGGCCCTTCTTTGACGTACAACAAACTGTACGTCCATGGCTGTGATGCTGCAAGCATGGATGCCATAGGCTCCCGGTTGGTCGCCGCGCCTTGTGCCCGTGCATGCGAAGGGCCGTCGTTCGCGCTCCCCTGGCGGGAGGCGCGAACGACGGCCCGGTGGCCCCAAGGGGCAACTGCCCGATGTGACCTGTGGTGATGCTAGATGTCGAAGTAGAGCTCGAACTCGTGCGGGTGGGGGCGGAGGGCGATGGGGGCGACCTCGGCGGTGCGCTTGTAGTCGATCCAGGTCTCGATGAGGTCCGGGGTGAAGACGCCGCCGGCGAGGAGGTAGTCGTGGTCGGCCTCGAGGGCCTCCAGGACGGCCGGGAGGGTGGCCGGGACCTGGGGGACCGCGGAGTGCTCCTCGGGGGCGAGCTCGTAGAGGTCCTTGTCGACCGGCTCCAGCGGCTCGATCTTGTTCTTGACGCCGTCGAGGCCGGCCAGCAGCATCGCCGAGAAGGCGAGGTACGGGTTGGAGGACGGGTCGGGCGCGCGGAACTCGATGCGCTTGGCCTTGGGGTTGGCGCCGGTGATCGGGATGCGGATCGCCGCGGAGCGGTTGCGCTGCGAGTAGACCAGGTTGACCGGGGCCTCGAAGCCGGGGACCAGGCGGTGGTACGAGTTCACCGTGGGGTTGGTGAAGGCCAGCAGCGAGGGGGCGTGCTTGAGCAGGCCGCCGATGTAGTAGCGGGCCATGTCGGAGAGGCCCGCGTAGCCCTGCTCGTCGTAGAACAGCGGGGTGCCGTCCAGCCACAGGGACTGGTGGCAGTGCATGCCGGAGCCGTTGTCGCCGAAGATCGGCTTGGGCATGAAGGTCGCGGTCTTGCCGTTGCGCCAGGCGACGTTCTTGATGATGTACTTGAACAGCATCAGGTCGTCGGCGGCGGCGAGCAGGGTGTTGAACTTGTAGTTGATCTCGGCCTGGCCGGCGGTGCCCACCTCGTGGTGCTGGCGCTCGACCTGGAGGCCGTTCTTGGCCAGCTCCAGCGACATCTCGGCGCGCAGGTCGGCGAAGTGGTCGACCGGCGGGGCCGGGAAGTAGCCGCCCTTGTAGCGCACCTTGTAGCCGCGGTTGCCGCCCTCTTCGACGCGACCGGTGTTCCAGGCGCCCGCCTCGGAGTCGATCTCGTAGAAGGACTTGTTCTGCTTGGTCTCGAAGCGGACGTCGTCGAAGACGTAGAACTCCGCCTCGGGGCCGAAGTAGGCGGTGTCGGCGATGCCGGAGGAGGCGAGGTACGCCTCGGCCTTCTTGGCGACGTTGCGCGGGTCGCGGCTGTACTGCTCGCCGGTGATCGGGTCGTGGATGAAGAAGTTGATGTTGAGGGTGGAGTCCTTGCGGAAGCCGTCGAGCCGGGCGGTGCTGAGGTCGGGCACCAGCGCCATGTCGGACTCGTGGATCGCCTGGAAGCCCCGGATCGACGAGCCGTCGAACATCAGGGTCTCGCTCGGGTCGAAGGCCTCCGCCGGAACCGTGAAGTGCTGCATGACGCCCGGCAGGTCACAGAACCTGACGTCGACGAACTTGACGTCGTTGTCCCGAATGTAGCCGGACACTTCGTCGGCGTTGCTGAACATCCATCCTCCTCGACCCGGCAAGCGCCAGGATTGCGGGTGCGGGGCCGCCGGTCCCGTCGGCAGCGCCGGTGCTGGCCACCATAGGAACAGGCCGTTTCCCGCCGGTGACCCTAATGTTTCACGCCTGTTAAGCGCTCCAGGTCAAAGGGCGGAAAACCCTTGCGGTTCCTGGCTTCCACGGGGGCGGCGCCCGGGGCCGGGGTTCACTCCCAGGAGGGTGGTCTATACCTCTTGCCCGGGGCGGCCGGAACCACACCCCTCGCCCGCACCGGGCGTCACCCGGGCACCTCCACCCTAGCCCCGGGGCCGTCCCGGGAACGACCCCCGGGCGCAAATCGGGATCCCTCGGGCGGCTACTGTGGGCCCGTGGACGAGAGCAGAAAAATCATCGGATCGTGGATCGAGGGCCCCCGGGCCGGGGCCGAGCAGCTCGGCGCCGACTTCGGTTACCGGGGCCGTCGGCTGGGGCTGCCCGAGGAGGGCCCGGGCTCCATCGCCTCCACCGGCCGCAGGCTGGTCGCGGTCCTCATCGACTGGTGGCTGTGCGCGCTCATCTCGTACGGGCTCATCGCGCACCGCAACCCGGTGGTGGCCAACTACTGGACGATGTTCGTCTTCTTCGTGCTGAGCGTGCTCACCATGAGCGCGGTCGGCAGCACCCCGGGCAAGCGCCTGCTCGGGCTGCGCGTGGTCCGGCTGGACGGCGGCCGGGCCAGCATCGCCCAGATCCTGCTGCGGACGGTGCTGCTGCTGCTCGCCGTGCCCGCGCTGGTCTGGGACCGGGACGGGCGCGGCCTGCACGACAAGGCCGTGGCCACCGTCGAGGTCCGGATCTGAGCGAGGTCCGGATCCGAGCCGTGGTCCGGAGCTGAGCCGACGTCCGGATCCCAGTCGCGGTCCGGATCCGACCGGACCCCGCCCCGGACCGCAGTGCCCGGGACGTCGAGCGGCCCCGGTCGCGCGCCTCGCTGGAGGCGGCGCGGCCGGGGCCGTTGTCTGTCCGTCGTGTGGGGGAGGGCCGACCCCGTCGCGCAGGCTCCCCGGCGCACCGGTACCGATACGGGACCGGATTCGGCGGGGGCGGTGCAGCGCGGGAGGGGTCAGCGCCCCTTGGGCATCCGCGCGCTCTTGGGCAGCGGACCCTTCGGGATCGGCGCGTTGCTCATCAGGTCGCCCATCGCCCGCAGCCGGTCGTTGATCTGGGTGACCTGCTTGGCCGGAAGCGTCCGCGGCATTTTGGTGAGGTGCACGTGCAGCTTCTTCAGCGGCACCTGGCCCTCGCCGTCGCCGACGATGATGTCGATCACCGGGACGTTGCCGATCATCCGGTTCATCCGGCGCTTCTCTTCGGCGAGCATCGGACGCAGCCGGTTGACGTTGCCCTCGGCGACGAGCACGATGCCGGGGCGGCCGACCGCCCGGTGGATGGCGTCCTGCTGGCGCGTGGCCGCGACCACCGGGGTGACGCTCCAGCCGCGCTTGATGTTGTTGAGCACGGCCGCCGCGGCGCCGGGCTGTCCCTCCATCTGGCCGAAGGCGGCCTTCTCGGCCCGGCGGCCGAAGATGATGACCGCGCCCAGCACGCCGAGCACGAAGCCCAGGATGCCCAGGTAGATCGGGTGCCCGATTGCGAACCCGATAGCGAGGAGCACCGCGAAGGTGCCGATCCCGGTACCGGCGGTGATGAGACCGATCTTCGAGTCGACCCGTTTGGTCATGGTGTACGCCAGACGAATCTGCTTGAGCCGTCCGGAGTTTTCGTCGGTGGTTTCCTGCCTCGCCATGAGGCTCATCGTACGTGGCCACCGGGCCCGTTGCCCAAGCCCGGGTGCCCCGGTCTGTCTCGGGTCGATCTCGGCTTGATCTCGGCCGCCGGACGGGTGACGCCGGACGGGGCGGTCAGCGCACCGCGCGGATCGGCGTCCGCTCGCTCTCCTGCCGGTCCTGGGCATGGCGGCGGTTCTCGCAGACCGCGTCCCAGGCGTTGCGGCGCGCGGTCTGCTGGCCGCTGCTGAGCAGGACGGACTCGGCCCTGCGCAGGGCCCCCGCCAGCAGGGAACCCTTGATGATGCCGGAGAACTGCGGCTGCATGGTGGAACCACTCCCCTTGTGGTCGTGCTGCGGGCGGTGGTGCCGCGCTCCCCGGAGGGGACATTCCCCGCGCGGCTGCCATCACATCGTCACCACATTGTGTTACCGCCTGGTGACCCATGGGTCAAACCCAGATGAAGCCTCGGCGTGTGCTGTTCCCCACATCCTCCCCCGGGGCCCAGGTCAGACGGTTGCGCCGCGCCGCTCCAGGGCCTGCCGGTACAGCCGTCCGGCGCGGTAGGACGAACGGACGAGCGGTCCGGACATGACGCCCGCGAAGCCGATCTCCTCGGCCTCCTGCTGCAGCTCGACAAACTCCTGCGGCTTGACCCAGCGCTCCACGGGGTGGTGCCGGGGGAGGGGCGCAGGTACTGGGTGATGGTGATCAGCTCGCAGCCGGCCTGGTGCAGGTCGCGCAGGGCCTCGCTGACCTCCTCGCGTGTCTCGCCCATGCCGAGGATCACGTTGGACTTGGTGACCAGGCCCACCGCCCGGGCCTCGGTGATCACGCTGAGCGAGCGCTCGTAGCGGAAGCCGGGGCGGATCCGCTTGAAGATCCGGGGCACGGTCTCGACGTTGTGCGCCAGCACCTGCGGACGCGAGGAGAAGACCTCGGCCAGCTGCTCCGGCACCGCGTTGAAGTCCGGGATGAGCAGCTCGACGCCGGTCCGGCCGCTCTCGCGTTCGGCGGTGACGGCGTGGATCTGCCGGACCGTCTCGGCGTACAGCCAGGCGCCGCCGTCCTCCAGGTCGTCGCGGGCGACGCCGGTGATGGTGGCGTAGTTCAGGTCCATGGTGAGCACGGACTCGGCGACGCGGCGGGGCTCGTCGCGGTCGAACTCGGCCGGCTTGCCGGTGTCGATCTGGCAGAAGTCGCAGCGCCGGGTGCACTGGTCGCCGCCGATGAGGAAGGTCGCCTCCCGGTCCTCCCAGCATTCGAAGATGTTGGGGCAGCCGGCCTCCTGGCACACCGTGTGCAGGCCCTCGCGCTTCACCAGCGACTGCAGGGCGGTGTACTCGGGGCCCATCTTCGCCCGGGTCTTGATCCACTCCGGCTTGCGCTCGATGGGGGTCTCGCTGTTGCGGACCTCCAGACGCAGCATCTTCCGGCCGTCGGGTGCGACAGCGGACACGTAGCGGCTCCCTCAAGGTTGGCGTATTGCAATGTTGACCGACAGGCGGTGCCCCCAGGGTACGCCTGTACTTTCGCGGGTTCCGCCGGGCGTTGCTCCCGCTATCGAAGGGAGGGCTGCGCCGTCGCGGTCTCTTCGACGGCAACAGCGCCGGCGGCCGCCTGATTCCCGCCCCGGTCGGACGCGTGTGCGGGCGTGTGTGCCGGGGCGGGCGTGGTGGCGGGTGCCGGGGCCGGTGCGCCTGCGGTGCCGGTGGCGGGGCCTGCGGTCAGCACCTCGCGCAGGTGCCGCTCGACCACCGGCAGCGCCTCGGAGACCGGGACGTCGCGGCCCAGCTCGGTGCTGAGCGAGCCCACGCCGGCGTCGCGGATGCCGCAGGGGATGATCCGGTCGAACCAGGTCATGTCCGGGTCGCAGTTGAGTGCGAAGCCGTGCATGGTCACCCCGCGGGCGACCCGCACCCCGATCGCGGTGAGCTTGCGGTCGTCGCCGCGCTGCCCGGCGTTGGAGGCGGCGTACTCCGGGCCGGCCAGCCGGGGGTCCAGGCCGAGCTTGGCGCCCATGCGCAGGGTCAGCGCTCCGACGTTCACCACCCGGTCGGCGTCCACGACCGCGTCCGGCAGCTCCTGGCCGAGCACCCAGACGCCGCTGCGCCCCTCGATCCGGGTGGTTGCCACGCCGAACTCGGCGCAGGCTCGGATCAGGGCCTCCTCCAGCCGGCGGACGTAGGCGACCACGTCCATCGGCTGGTCCAGCTTGACGATCGGGTAGCCGATCAGCTGGCCGGGGCCGTGCCAGGTGATCTCGCCGCCGCGGGTCACCTCGACCACCGGGGTGCCGTCGAGCGGGCGGTCCTCGGGGCGGGTGCGGCGGCCGGCGGTGTAGACCGGCGGGTGTTCCAGGAGGAGGACGGTGTCCGGTATCTCGTCGGCGACCCGCAGGGCGTGCAGCCGCAGCTGCTCGGCCAGGGCCTCCTCGTACGGGACCGCGCGCTCGCCGATGCCCAGGTGTACAAAACGCAGCTCGCCGCTCACCAGGTGCCGCCCCTTCAGGCCGTTCTGTCGTTCTCCTGTCGGCAACTGTACGGCGGCGCGGACGGGCACCGGGAGCACGGGCGACAGGGGTGGGGTGACAGAAGTCAGATGACAGGGGCGGGATGACAGATATTGAAATCTGTCAGTGCATAGTCCATAGTTGTCATCACGTACTCGAAAGGATTCCCCCATGAACCAGCGCCAGCTCGGCAGCACCGGCCCCCGCCTCTCCGCCATCGGCCTCGGGGCGATGGGCATGTCCGGCATGTACGGCCCCAGCGACGAGGCCGAGTCCATCGCCACCGTCCACGCCGCCATGGACGCCGGGATCACTCTCATCGACACCGGCGACTTCTACGGCATGGGCCACAACGAGCTGCTCATCCGCGACGCCCTGCGCAGCAGCGGCCGCGACCGCGGCGAGGTCGCGGTCAGCGTGAAGTTCGGCGCCCTGCGCGACTACGACGGCGGCTGGCACGGCACCGACTCCCGCCCGGAGGCCGTCGGCAACTTCCTGGCCTACTCCCTGCGACGCCTGGGCACCGACTACGTCGACATCTACCGCCCGGCCCGGCTGGACCCGGCCGTCCCGATCGAGGAGACCGTCGGCGCCATCGCCGAGCAGGTCAAGGCCGGGCATGTGCGGCACATCGGCCTGTCCGAGGTCGGCGCCGAGACCCTGCGCCGCGCCCACGCCGTGCACCCCATCGCCGACCTGCAGATCGAGTACTCGCTGATCTCCCGCGGCATCGAGTCCGAGATCCTGCCGGTCGCCCGCGAGCTGGGCATCGGCATCACCGCCTACGGCGTGCTCTCCCGCGGGCTGATCAGCGGCCATTGGAGCGCCGACCGCCCGCTGGCGCCCGGCGACTTCCGCGGCATCAGCCCGCGCTTCTCCGGCGACAACCTGGACGCCAACCTGGCCCTGGTGGAGGCGCTGCGCACGGTCGCCGAGGCGCGCGGCGCCAGCACCGCCCAGGTCGCCATCGCCTGGGTGCTGGCGCAGGGCGAGGACATCGTCCCGCTGGTCGGCGCCCGCCGCCGGGAGCGGCTGGCCGAGGCCCTGGGCGCGCTGGACGTCCGGCTGGACGACGCCGACCTGCGGGCCGTCGAGGAGGCCGTCCCGGCCGGGGCGGCTGCGGGTGACCGGTACATTGCTGCCCAGATGGCGCATCTGGACAGCGAGAAGTAGCAGCACGGCGGCCGTGGCGGCAGCCGGTACGTCACAGCGAGAGGCGGGGCCGTAGCGGTCATGGCGGAAACAGCGCTCACCACGGAGCAGATCCTGGAGGCGGCGGAGGACGTCCTGCGCCGCTTCGGCCCCGCCAAGGCCACGGTCGTGGACGTGGCCCGGGCGCTGGGCGTCAGCCATGGCACGGTCTACCGGCACTTCCCGAGCAAGGCCGCGCTGCGGGACGCGGTCACCCGCAACTGGCTGGACCGCGCCCATGCCGCGCTGCCCGCCGTCGCCACCGGTCCGCAGCCGCCCGACCGGCGGCTGCGGATCTGGCTGGAGACCCTGTTCGAGGCCAAGCGGCACAAGGCCCTGGACGACCCGGAGCTGTTCGAGACGTTCTCGGTGCTGGCGAACGAGAGCAGTGCTCTCGTCGATGAGCACCTGATGGTTCTGGAAGCACAGCTCGCGGCGATCATCGCGGAGGGCCAGGACGACGGCCTCTTCGCCGCCGGCGAGGACCCGAGGACCCTGGCCCGCGCGGTGTTCCAGGCCACCTCCCGGTTCCACGATCCGGGATACGCCGCCGCCTGGGCCGCCCCCGGCGCCGAGGCCGAGCTGGGCTCCCTGGTGGACCTGCTGCTGCGCGGCCTCGCCCGCGCCTGAGCGCGAGCGCCCCGGCGCACCCACGCAGGGCCGTGCTGTCCCCGGATCGGGCGGTCCTTGTCACCCGATCGGACGAACGCACAGGCGTACTCGGCCATACGGGGCAAATGCTCGCTACATTCGCGCCGTTCCCGTAGGGAGCTCGCGGCGTACTCCGGGGAGCGCATCCCCCGGGAGCGGCGGGCACCCGGAAGGTGTGTGGCATATGCCCCAACGGCCAGTAACCGACCGGCCGACGACCGAGCCGCGACCGGACCGCCCCGCGGTTCCGGATCGGTCCCGACCCGTCGACCAGCGGATCAGCCCGACCCGGGCTCTGGAGTCACCCGCGAGCCCGTCCGCCCCGGCGAGCCCCGGCTCGCCCAGGCCCGCCGCCGGACGTCCGCACGAACAGAGACCCCGCGACCCGCGCGCGGGCGACCCGCGTACCGGCGACCCGCGTACCGGCGACCCCAGGGCCGGCGACCAGCGCGCCGCCGACCAGCGCTCCCAGAACCAGCGGCTCTCCGCCCTGATCGAGGAGGCGGGCTTCTCGCACGCCGGGCTGGCCCGTCGGGTCGACCAGCTCGGCATCGAGCACGGCCTCGACCTGCGCTACGACAAGACCTCGGTCACCCGCTGGCTGCGCGGCCAGCAGCCCCGGGGCGCCACCCCGGCGCTGATCGCCGAGGTCTTCACCCGCCGCCTGGGCCGCCGGCTGTCCGCGCAGGACCTCGGCCTGGACGCCTGCGCCCCGGTCTACGCGGGCCTGGAGTTCGCCGAGTCGCCCGCCGAGGCGGTGGACATCGTCAGCAGCATGTGGCGCAAGGACACCGGCGTCCACTCCGAGCTGCGCCGCATCGCCTTCACCCCGGCCGGGCTGGTCGTGCCCAGCCGCGACTGGCTGATCGGCCGCAGCGACGACCGGGTCGCCCGGGAGACCTCCCAGGACCTGGGCGTCGCCCCCTCCGCGCGGCTCCCGCTGCGCCCCGGCGGGCCCGGCGCCCCCGGTACGGCCGGGCCGGGCGGAACCCCCAGCGGAAACGTCCCGCCGCAGTCCCGCCGCCCGCTGGTCAGTGGCACCGACCCGGGCCCGCTCACCGGGCAGCTGCCGCCCCCGCCCCCGCCGCGCGGCCTGCAGCGCGTCGGGCGCGGCGACGTGGCCGCCGTCCGCGCCGTCGGCGACCTGTTCCGCTCGCTGGACAACGCCTACGGCGGCGGCCACGCCCGGCAGGCGCTGATCCGCTACCTGGAGAGCGAGGCCGAGCCGATGCTGCGCGGCCGCTACAACGAGGCCATCGGCCGCTCCCTGTTCGGCGCGGTCGCCGACCTCACCCGGCTGGCCGGCTGGACCTCGTACGACATCGGCGCGCACGGGCTGGCCCAGCGCTACTTCGTCCAGGCGCTGCGGCTGGCCCAGGCCGCCAACGACCGGCTCTACGGCGGCTACGTGCTGGTCACCATGAGCCGCCAGGCCGTCTACCTGGGCCACGGCCGGGAGGCGGTGCAGCTCGCCCGGGTCGCCCAGCAGGGCGTCGGCGCGGTCGCGCCCACCACCGTGCAGGCCCTGATGCACGCCGCCGAGGCGCGCGGGCACGGCCTGATCGGCGACGCCCGCTCCTGCACCACCGCGCTGGTCCGGGCCGAACGGGCGCTGCAGGCCGCCCGCCCCGGCGACGAACTGCCCAGCTGGGCGCGGTTCTTCGACGAGGCCCAGCTCGCCGACGAGTTCGGCCACTGCTACCGCGACCTGCAGCAGTGGCGCCCCTGCGCCCAGCACGCGGAGCGCTCGCTGCGGCTGCGCACCGCCCCCTACGCCCGCAGCCGGGTCTTCTGCCGGACGGTGCTGGCCACCGCCCGGCTCGGCATGGGCGAGGTGGACGAGGCGTGCGCGGCGGCCACCGAGGCGCTGCGCGGGGCCTCGGAGATGCGATCGCTGCGGGCGGTGGAGTACCTCCGCGAGTTCAGCCGCAGGCTGGCCCCGTACCGGGGCAATGCCGCGGTGCGGGCCTTCGAGGAGGCCGCGCACGGGGCCGGGGTGATCTGAGCGGGGGGCCGCGCCAGGGTCGGGCTGGGGTCGGGCCGGGGCCGCGCCAACGTCGGGCCGGGGCCGCCCGCGCCCGGCGCCACGGGCCTGCGGCGGTGCGCGTACGGGGGCGCGCCGCCGCAGCACGGCCGGGCCGGGCCGCCGGACGGCCGCCCGGCCGGTCAGGCGCCGTCAGGCCGCCAGGCCGGTCTCCACCACCGTCCCGGCCAGCCCCAGGTCCTGCAGGACGGCCGCCGCCGCCCGCTGCCCGGACGCCAGCGCCCCCTGTGCGCTGCTGGTCTCCCGGTGGTCCCCGCACACGTACAGGCCGCGCAGCACCCGCACCGGGCGGCGGAAGTGGTGCGGCGGCGGCATGGCCGGCAGGGCGTCCGGCAGGTGGCGTACGGCCAGGAACTCCCAGCCGCTGCTGTCCGCCCCGTACAGCCGCCCCAGGCGGCGGCGGACCAGCGGTTCCAGGGCCTCCGGGCCGTCCGGGCCGTAGGAGCGGCGGCCCAGCACGGTCGAGGCGACCAGCGCCGCGCCGCCGGGCGCGTAGGACCGGTCGATCTCGGTGAGCACCAGGGCGTGCGACAGCGGCTCGCCGGGGTCCGCGTCCAGCAGCAGCCGCGGCTCGGGACAGGGCGACTCGGCCGCGGCGTGGTAGTAGGTGGTGACCGGGTGGTGGCGGGGCTGGTGCAGCCCGGGCAGCAGCCCGCCGGCGCTGCGCGCGTCGGTGGCGATCACCACCGCCCGGCAGCCGAAGCGGCCGTGCCGCTCGGTGTCCACCCCGTCCGCCGACACCGAGCGGACCCGCACGCCCAGCTGGACCGTCCCGGCGGGCAGGCCCTCGGCCAGTTGCAGCGGCACGGCGCCGACGCCGCCCGCGGGCAGGCACAGCCGCCCCCGGGCGTAGCCGCGCAGCGCCAGGTCGGCCACCCTGCTGCTGGTCCCCAGCTCGGGATCGCCCAGCAGGGCCACCAGCAGCGGGCGGATGAAGCCGTCCAGGGTGCGGGCGGGGATGCCGCGCTCGGCGAGCGCCCGGGCGGTGGTGTGCTCGGGGCGGGCCAGCAGCCGCTCCGTGGGCGTGGCCGCCAGCCTGGCCAGGGCTGCGCCCAGCCGGGCGCGGTCCCAGGGGCCGCCGATCGGCGCCCGGGAGGCGCTCAGCGCCAGCCGGGGGACGGTCGGCGGGCCGACCCGGTAGCGGCGGCCGTGCCGGTTCACCAGGACGTCCGGGGTGAGCGCGCGCAGGTCGAGCCGGTGCAGGTCGAGGGCGTCGCCGAGGTCGGGGAAGGACGTGTTCAGCAGGTGCGCGCCGTGGTCCAGGCGGAAGCCCCGGTGCTCGTGGGCCGCCATCCGGCCGCCGATCCGGTCGGCGGCCTCTAGGACCGTGACCTCGGCCCCGGCGGCGGCCAGCCGCCGGGCCGCGGCCAGCCCGGCGACCCCGGCTCCGACGACCACCACGTCGGCCCGGCGCCGGTGCGGCCGGCGTGCGGACTGCGCCGGCTGGCCCTGCGGGTGCTGCTGGAACTGCGGGGGGTGCTGCGCGTGCTGGTGGTTCTGCTGGTACGGGGACTGCTGGCCCTGCTCGGGCTGGTGCTGCGGGGGCTGGTGGAGCGGTGTGGGTGCAGGCACGGGGTGGCTCCCTCCGTGGCCCGACCCGCGGCACTCTCCACTGGCCATCGACACTGGCCGTCGGCGCGGGTCGCGGCCGGCTTCTCGAGGTGATGCCCCGTCAGGCCGGGTGTCAGACAGGGGAATCCGGCCGACGGCGGCAGCCGCGCGGGTTCCGGTCACGGAGCGTGTCCGGAAGTGGACGCACGGCTGCGCCCTGTCACGGAGTGCTTCTGTGCGCCCCGCGAATGCCCCCCTGCGCCCGTCGGCCGACTCGTCCGCGCTCCCCGCGCTCCGGCTGCGCCGGGGCGGAGGCGGGAGCCCGGCGCTCCGTTCAGCGGGCGGCCAGGATCGCCTGCTCGACGGTGGTGTCGGTGAACCGGAAGCCGGAGTCCAGCAGCCGCCCGGGCACCACCCGGTGGCTGCCGACGACCTCCACGGCCATCTCGCCCAGGGCCGCCTTGAGCACCGCCTCGGGCACGCCGAACAGCGTCGGCCGGTGCAGCACCCGCCCCATCGCCGCGGTCACCTCGGCGTTGGTGACCGGGACCGGCGCGGTCAGGTTCACCGGGCCGCGCAGCTCCTCGGTGTCGATGATGTGCCGCAGGGCGGCCACCTCGTCCCGCAGCGAGATGTAGCTCCAGTACTGCCGCCCGCTGCCCAGCCGCCCGCCGAGGCCCAGCGAGAACACCGGGAACAGCTTGCCCCAGGCGCCCCCGCCGCTGCCGACGACCAGCCCGGTGCGGGCGTACGCCACCCGGATGCCGGCCGCCACGGCGGGCGCGGCCGCCTCCTCCCACTCGACGCAGACCCCGGCCAGGAAGTCGTCCCCGGCGGGCGCGGACTCGTCGATGACGGTGCTGCCGGTCTGCCCGTAGTAGCCCACGGCCGATCCGCTCACCAGCACCTTCGGCGGGGCGTCCTGCTCCGCCAGGGCCCGGGCCAGGGCGCCGGTGCCCAGGACCCGGCTGTCGCGGATCTCCTGCTTGTAGCCGTCGGTCCAGCGCCGGTCGCCGACGCCGGCCCCGGCCAGGTTCACCACGGCGTCCAGGCCCTCCAGCCGCTTGCGGTCGAGCTGCCGCAGCCGGGGGTTCCATCTGACCTCGACGCTGCCGTCGGGGCGTTCGGTCGGCGTCCGCCGCACCAGTCGTACCACCTGGTGGCCGTCGTCCAGCAGCGAGCGGACGAGGGCGGAGCCGATGAGGCCGGTCGAGCCGGTGACTGCGATACGCATGCTGACATCCTCTCAGCCCGGGCGGTGATCGTAGTCTGGTGGACATGTCCGACACGCTGCACACCCGAACCGCCCGACCCGAGGACGGCCCGCGCCTGTACGCCCTGGACCACGCCGCCTGGTCCACGCTGAGCGAGGTCGCCGAGCGCTCGGCGCCGCCCACCGCGGACAGCACGGTCTTCGACGAGCGCCACCGGCCGGACGACTACCTGGTCGCGGAGGACGGCGGTGAGCTGGTCGGCTACATCCGGCTGGTACCGCCGACCCCGCTGCCCAGCAACGCCCACGTCCGGCAGATCTCCGGGCTGGCGGTGGACGACGCGGCCCGCGGGCGCGGGGTCGGCCGGGCGCTGGTGGCGGCCGCGGTGGAGCGGGCGCGCGGGCTCGGCGCGCGCCGGGTCACCCTGCGCGTCCTCGGCCACAACACCCCGGCCCGCAGGCTGTACGAGTCGGCGGGCTTCGTGGTCGAGGGGCTGAGCCCGGGGGAGTTCTGCCTGGACGGGCGCTATGTGGACGACGTCCTCATGGGCCTGACCCTGGACGGCTGAGCGCTGACCGCTGACCGCTGACGACTGTCAGATGTCGGCTGACAGATGCTGACATCTGTCAGCTGCCATAGCGCTCCCACAGTCGGGGGAAACGTTCCTCCATGATCCCGGCGTCGTCGAAGTCGAACACCGTGCCCAACGGCTCGGCGGGCTTCGGCGACAGCCCGAGGCCCGGCAGGGGCATCCCGGTCAGCTGCTCGTGGGCCCGGTCGGCGGCGTCGCCCAGCTCCTCCGCGTCGCCGTCCACCTCCTCGTCGAAGTCCGGGACGAGGTCGGCCAGGCTGTCCGGATCGGCCAGCGCGCCCTCGAACACCTCCCGGCCCTGGCCGATCAGCCAGCAGCAGAAGTAGTCGAAGGCGTCGTCCCCCGCGCCGCCCAGCAGCAGGTCGGCGGCGCCCCACAGGTCCCAGCGCCAGGCGCGGGCCAGCCGCGCCTCGAACAGCCGGGCGAAGTCGATCACCTCGTCCGGCGTCAGCCCCACCAGCCGCTCCACCAGCAGGTCGGCCTGTTCGACCGGGTCGTCCTGAGCCGCCTCACGCGTCTCGTCAATCAGTTGCCAGAACTCCGTCTCGTCCGTCACACCCCCAGCATCGCCGTCCCGGCCCCCGCGCGCACGGGAAATGCGCCGTGCGGGCGCGGCAGTCCGGCCGCGGGCACTGCCGCCGGAAGCGCCGCTGCCCCCGCCCCGCCGAAGCGGGACAGGGGCAGCGGCGCCGGGGCCGTGCGGTCCGGACGGGCCGGTGCAGGGCTCCTGCGGGTGCTACAGGCCGAGGTCGCCCTCGAAGGCGCCCTCTTCCAGGCGGGCCTTGACGGTGCCCAGGAAGCGGGCGGCGTCGGCGCCGTCGACCACCCGGTGGTCGTACGACAGGGCCAGGAACACCATGTCGCGCACGGCGATGGTGGTGCCCAGCTCGGCGCTCTCGATCACGACCGGACGCTTGACCGTCGCGCCGATGCCGAGGATGGCCACCTGCGGCGGGGTGAAGATCGGCGTGTCGAACAGCGCGCCGCGCGAGCCGGTGTTGGTGACGGTGAAGGTGCCGCCGGACAGCTCGTCCGGCTTGACCTTGTTGTCCCGGGTGCGGGCGGCCAGGTCGGCCGTCTTCTTGGCGATGCCGGCGATGTTGAGGTCGCCCGCGTCGTGGATGACCGGGACCATCAGGCCCCGCTCGGTGTCCACGGCGATGCCGACGTTCTCGGCGGCGTGGTAGGTGATGGTGCCCTCGGCGTCGTTGACGCTGGAGTTGATCACCGGGTGCGCCTTGAGCGCCTCGGTCGCCGCCTTCACGAAGAACGGCATCGGCGAGAGCTTGACGCCCTCACGGGCCGCGAAGCCCGCCTTGGCCTTCTCGCGCAGCCGCATGATGTTGGTGACGTCCACCTCGACCACGGTGGTCAGCTGCGCGGTGGTCTGCATCGCCTTGAGCATGTTCTCGGCGATGACCTTGCGCATGCGGGTCATCTTCACGGTCTGCCCGCGCAGCGGGGAGACCTCGGCGACGGTCGTCGGCGCCTTGGCGGCGGCCGGGGCGGCCGGAGCAGCGGCGGCGGCGCGAGCGGCCTCGGCCGCGGCGACGACGTCCTGCTTGCGGATGCGGCCGCCGACGCCGCTGCCGTGCAGCGAGCCCAGGTCGACGCCCTGCTCGGCCGCGAGCTTGCGGACCAGCGGGGTGACGTACGCGTCACCGCTGTCGGCAACCGGGGCCGCCGGAGCGGACGGGGCAGCCGGAGCGGCCTGCGCGACGGGGGCGGCAGCCGGAGCCGGAGCGGCTGGAGCAGCCGCCACCGGGGCGGGGGCAGCCGGAGCGGCGACCGGGGCGGGCGCGGCGACCGGAGCCGGAGCCGCGGGAGCGGGCGCGGCCGGAGCAGGCGCAGCGGCCGGAGCCGCCGGGGCCGGGGCGGCGGCCGGGGCCGGGGCGGCGGCGGGCGCCGCAGCCGGGGCGGGCGCGGCGGCGGCCGGGGCGGCACCGGCCGCACCGATGACGGCCAGCTCGGCGCCGACCTCCACCGTCTCGTCCTCGCCGACGCTGATCTTCACCAGGACGCCGCTGACCGGCGCGGGGATCTCGGTGTCGACCTTGTCGGTGGAGACCTCCAGCAGCGGCTCGTCGGCCTCGACGGTGTCGCCCTCGGCCTTGAGCCAGCGGGTGACGGTGCCCTCGGTGACGCTCTCGCCCAGCGCGGGGAGCAGCACCGGGGTGCCGGCGACCGGGGTGGCCGGGGCAGCGGGCGCGGCGGGCGCCGGGGCGGCCGCGGGAGCAGCAGGGGCCTCGGCGGCCGGGGCGGGCGCGGCCGGGGCGGCGGCCGGAGCCGCGGGTGCGGGGGCGGCGGCCTCGGCCGGCGCGGCGGCGGGCGCGGGGGCGCCGCTGCCGTCGTCGATGATGGCCAGCTCGGCGCCGACCTCGACCGTCTCGTCCTCAGCGACCTTGATCGAAGCCAGGATGCCGGACACGGGTGCCGGGATCTCGGTGTCGACCTTGTCGGTGGAGACCTCCAGCAGGGGCTCGTCGACCTCGACGCGCTCACCCTCGGCCTTGAGCCAGCGGGTGACGGTGCCCTCGGTCACGCTCTCGCCGAGCGCGGGCAGTGTTACTGAGACCGCCATGGCTTCAGTTACTCCTTGTGGTGCGTGCGGATGGTTGGCCCGTCCGGGGAGCGGCGGCGCGGCGGTTGCCGCCTGCGCCGCCGCGGCCCCCCGGGAGCGGGAAAGCGGAGTGCGAGGGGAGGTCAGTCGTGATTGTGCAGGGGCTTGCCCGCGAGCGCCAGGTGCGCCTCGCCCAGGGCCTCGTTCTGGGTCGGGTGCGCGTGGATCAGCTGGGCGACCTCGGAGGGCAGCGCCTCCCAGTTGTAGATCAGCTGGGCTTCGCCGACCTGCTCGCCCATGCGCTCGCCGACCATGTGGACGCCGACCACGGCGCCGTCCTTGACCTGGACGAGCTTGATCTCGCCGGCGGTCTTCAGGATCTTCGACTTGCCGTTGCCGGCCAGGTTGAACTTGGCGGTGACGACCTTGTCCGCGCCGTACAGCTCCTTGGCCTTGGCCTCGGTGATGCCGACGGAGGCGACCTCGGGGTTGCAGTAGGTGACCCGGGGGACGCCGTCGTAGTCGATCGGGACGACCTTCAGGCCGGCCAGCCGCTCCGCGACGAGGATGCCCTCGGCGAAGCCGACGTGCGCCAGCTGCAGGGTCGGCACCAGGTCGCCCACGGCGGAGATGGTGGGGACGTTGGTCTGCATGTACTCGTCGACCAGGACGTAGCCGCGGTCGGTGGCGACGCCGGCCTCCTCGTAGCCGAGGCCCTGCGAGACCGGGCCGCGGCCGACGGCGACGAGCATCAGCTCGGCCTCGACCTGCTTGCCGTTCTCCAGCGAGGCGCGGACACCGGTCTCGGTGTACTCGACGCCCGCGAAGCGCGCGCCCAGCTCGAACTTGATGCCGCGCTTGCGGAAGGCCCGCTCCAGCAGCTTGGACGAGTTCTCGTCCTCCAGCGGGGCCAGGTGCGGCAGCGCCTCGATGATGGTGACCTCGGCGCCGAAGGAGCGCCAGACCGAGGCGAACTCGACGCCGATGACGCCGCCGCCGAGCACGATCACCGACTGCGGGACGCGGTCCAGCCGCAGCGCGTGGTCGGAGGAGATGACGCGGTTGCCGTCGATCGCCAGGCCCGGCAGCGACTTCGGCACGGAGCCGGTCGCCAGCAGCACGTGCCGGCCGGTGTAGCGCTCGCCGTTGACGTCCACCGTGGTGGGGGACGACAGCCGGCCCTCGCCGACCACGTAGGTGATCTTGCGGCTGGCCACCAGGCCCTGCAGGCCCTTGTACAGGCCGGCGACGACGCCGTCCTTGTAGGCGTGGACGCCCTGGATGTCGATGCCCTCGAAAGTGGCCTTCACACCGAAGCCCGCGCTCTCGCGGGTCTGGTCGGCGACCTCACCGGCGTGAAGCAGCGCCTTGGTGGGAATGCAGCCGTTGTGGAGGCAGGTGCCACCGAGCTTGTCCTTCTCGATGAGGGCAACCTGGAGGCCCAGCTGGGCCGCCCGCAGCGCCGCGGCGTATCCGCCGCTTCCGCCTCCGAGAATGACTACGTCGAAAACGGTGCTGGCGTCGTTCGCCACGTCACGTCCTCCATGCAAATGGGTGCGGATCGTCCCGGTCGATCACCGGCCGGGTTTGGGTCCTCCCTTGTGGGGAGACCAGTCGTGCCGGAAATACATCCTCGCACTTGTTGCGAGTGCTTGATGCGCCGGGCTGCCCTGTGGACGGCCCGGGGGTGCTCCGCCGTGCCCCAACGTCGTCCAGGGACACGCGTGGGGTTGCGGTTGCGCTCATGGCGAACGCGCAGGGGCGGCCCGCCATTCCCGGCGGACCGCCCCTGCGGCCGTGCGTGTGCGGCGCCCGTGGAGCGCGTGGAGCCGCGCCTTACAGGGCGCCCTCGGCGGCCTGCTCGGCCAGCTGGACCAGGGTGCGCACGGCGGAGCCGGTGCCGCCCTTGGGGGTGTAGCCGGAGGCGGAGCCCTCGTTGTACGCCGGGCCGGCGATGTCCAGGTGGGCCCAGGAGATGCCCTCCGCCACGAACTCCTTCAGGAACAGGCCGGCGACCAGGCCGCCGCCCATGCGCTCGCCCATGTTGGCGATGTCCGCGGTGGGGGTGTCCATGCCCTTGCGCAGGTCGGCCAGGAGCGGCATCGGCCACGCCTGCTCGCCGGCGGCGGTGGCCGCGGCGTACACGGTGTCGCGGAAGGCGTCCTGGTTGGCCATGACGGCGAAGGTGCGGGCGCCCAGCGCCATCATCATGGCGCCGGTCAGGGTGGCCACGTCGACGATCGCGTCGGGCTTCTCCTCGCCCGCGCGGACGATGGCGTCGGCCAGCACCAGTCGGCCCTCGGCGTCGGTGTTGAGCACCTCGACCGTCTTGCCGCCGTACATCCGCAGCACGTCGCCGGGGCGGGTGGCGGTGCCCGAGGGCATGTTCTCGGCCAGCGCCAGCCAGCCGGTGACGTTGACCTGCAGGCCGAGCCGGGCCGCGGAGACCACGGCGGCGAAGACGGCGGCGGCGCCGGCCATGTCGCACTTCATGGTCTCGTTGTGGCCGGCCGGCTTCAGCGAGATGCCGCCGGAGTCGTAGGTGATGCCCTTGCCGACGAAGGCCAGCGACTGCCGGGCCTTGGGGTGGGTGTAGCCGATCCGGACCAGGCGCGGCGGGCGGGCGGAGCCGGTGCCGACGCCGAGGATGCCGCCGAAGCCGCCCTTGGTGAGCGCCTTCTCGTCCAGCACCTCGACCTTGAGGCCGTGCTCCTTGCCGACGGTGGTGACCAGGTCCGCGAAGGACTTCGGGAAGAGGTCGTTCGGCGGCAGGTTGACGAGGTCGCGGGTGCGATTCATCTCCTCGCCGAGCACCGTGCCGCGCTCGACGGCGGCCTTGGCCGCCTTGTCCCCGCGCTTGCCGCCGACCAGGGCGACCTCGCCGAGGGGCGCCTTGGCGTTGGCCAGGTCGGCCTCGCTGCGGCAGGCGGTGAAGACGTAGGCGCCGAGCAGTGCGCCCAGGGTGACCGCCTCCACGGCGGCGGCGTCGGCCAGCGGCAGCGCGAAGGCGGCCTTCTTGGAGCCCTGCAGCGTACGGGCGGCGGTTCCGGCGGCGCGGCGCAGCGCCTCGGCGGCGTACTGGTCCGCCTCCGCTGCCTCGCCCAGGCCGACGGCCAGGACCAGGGGGGACTTGAAGCCGGCGGGAGCCGGGAGCTTCACCGCCTCACCCTCGGCCCCGGTGGCGCCCAGGGTGGTGAGGAGGGCGGCGAGCCTGCCGTCGAACGCCTCGTCGACCGTCTCGGCGCCCGGGGCGAGCACGAGGCCCTTGGGGCCCTTGGCCACGGCCACGACGACGGCGTCCGCGCGCAGCGCGTTGGCCGCGGAGGTGCTCAGAGACACTGAAGTCACGTAATGCGTCCTGTTCTGTATGCGGTCCTCGGCCGGGTGCTGAGGAAGGCGAGGGTTCGCGTGCCGGTGGACCGTCAGTCCGCGACTCGGGCCACGACACCTGTCCTGCATGGTAGTCCGCATGATGGGATGTTGCGCCCCGCTGGGCGCATCCCGACACCACGGCTTGGGGTGGCATCCTGTCAGGAGGCCGCGAACAGCGTCCAGACCAGCAGCGCAGCGGTGGCCGAGGTCTCCACCATCGCGCCCAGGACATCGCCGGTGATGCCGCCGAAACGCCGCACGCAGCGCGTCAGCAGCGCGGCGGCGCAGGCCAGTCCGCAGAGCGGGGCGAGCAGCGCCCCCAGCGCCGCCCGGGCCCCCCAGCCGCCGTGGCCGGCCCCGCCGAGGCCGCCGACGGCCCAGCCGCCCGCGCCCAGCAGCGCCAGGACGGCCAGCGCCACCAGGGCGGCGTACCGGGAGCGGACCGTCCCGGCGACCATCGCGCCCAGCCCGTCCGGGCGCGCGGAGGGGGTGCCGACCCGGCAGCCCAGCAGCAGCGCGGCCCGGCCCGCGGTCGCGGCCAGCAGCACGGCGAATGCCCCGGCCCCGGCCCCGACGCCGAACGCCCGTGCCAGCGAGGCGATCTGAGCCAGCAGCACCAGCAGCAGCACCACCACGCCGAACGGGCCTATGTCCGACGCCTTCATCACCGCCAGGGCCGCCGCCGGGGGCTTGTTGCTGCCCAGGCCGTCGGCGACGTCGGCCAGGCCGTCCAGGTGCAGCCCCCGGGTGAGCGCGCCGAGCGCGGCGACGCAGGCCACCGCGGCGAGCAGTGGGCCGCCGCCGAGCCGGTCCAGGGCCGCCCCGGGCACGGCCGCGAGCAGCCCCAGCACCAGCCCGACCAGCGGCGCGCAGAGCATGGCCCGGCCTGCCGTGGGCCGGTCCCAGCGCGACACCCGCACCCGCAGCACCGACAGCGTGCCGAAGGCGAAGCGGAGCCCGGCGAACACCGTCGCTACGCGTCCTTCGCGGCAGCGGCAGCGGCAGCGGCGGGCGCCAGCGGCAGTTCGGCCAGCAGCGTCGAGGCGGCCTGCAGCAGCGGCAGCGCCATCAGCGCGCCGGTGCCCGCGCCCAGGCTGACCCGCTGGTCCAGCAGCGGGTCGATGCTCATCCGCTCGTACGCCTTGGTCTGCGCGGGCTCGCCGGTGGCCTGCCCGGCACGCCACCACTCGGGCGCGCGGAAGGCGATCCGCTGGGCGACCAGGGCGCAGGCCGCCGAGACCACGCCGTCCAGCAGGACCGGGGTGCGCCGCAGCGAGCTCTGGATCAGGAAGCCGGTCATGGCGGCGAAGTCGGCGCCGCCGGTGGCCGCCAGTAGCTCCAACTGGTCGGCCAGGACCGGCCGGGCGCGGCGCAGCGAGTCGCGGATCGCCGCGCACTTCACCATCCACACCCGGTCGTCGATGCCGGAGCCGCGCCCGGTGACGGCGGCGGCGTCGCTGCCGCACAGCGCGCCGACCAGCACGGCCGCGACGGTGGTGGAGCCGGCCCCGAGGTCGCCGAGGACGACCAGGTCGGTGCCGGAGTCGGCCTCCTCGTCGGCGACGGCCATGCCGGCCCGGAAGGCGGCCTCGGCCTGTTCGCGGGTGAGCGCGTTCTCCACGTCGATGCGGCCGGAGCCGCGCCGGACCCGGTGGTCGCTGACACCGGCCGGGAACGCGTCCGGTTCGGCGTCCACGCCGACGTCCACCACCCGGATCTGCGCGCCGAAGCGCCGCGCCAGCACACTCACCGCGGCGCTGCCGTCCAGCACGGCGTGCACCTGGCGGGCGGTGCTGCCGGGCGGCAGCGCGGAGACGCCGAGCGCGGCGATGCCGTGGTCGGCGGCGAAGAGGACGACCTTGGCCCGGTCGATCGGCCTGGTGGGGCACTTCGCCTGGACCGAGGCCAGCCAGCTGCCGAGGCCCTGCAACTGGCCGAGGGAGCCGCGCGGCTGACCGAGCGCGGCCCACCGCTCGTCGGCGGCCTGCCGGTACTCGTCGTCCGGGCGGGCCACCAGGGCGGAGAACGCGTCGAGGTCGAGGGCGCTGTCGAAGGTGCTCACCGGCGGAACGTTACCGTCCCTGGCCTTTGACGCGCAGCGGCTGCCCCGCCACCACCAGCAGCACCTCCTCGGAGGCGCCCGCCACGGCGGCGTTGAGGCGGCCCAGCTCGTCGCGGAAGCGCCGCCCGGAGGCGGTGGCGGGGACGATCCCGCTGCCGACCTCGTTGCTGACCGCGACCACCCGGCGCGGCGTGGTCCGCCAGGCGTCCAGCAGGGCGCCGGTGCGGGCCCGCAGCCGGTCCTCGCCGGTGGCGGCCCAGGCGGCGTCGGACCAGGCGTCGCACTCGTCCATGGCGGCGGTCAGCCACAGGGCGAGGCAGTCGATCAGCAGCGGTCCGCCGTCGGCGGCGAGCAGCGGCTCCAGCGCGCAGGTCTCGGCGGTGCGCCAGGCGGCGGGGCGGCGCTCCCGGTGCAGGGCCACCCGCTGGGCCCACTCGGCGTCGCCGTCGCGCAGCCCGCCGGTGGCGACGTAGACGACGCCGTCCTGACCGGCCAGCATCCGCTCGGCGGTGACGGACTTCCCGGAGCGGGCACCGCCGAGGACCAGCGTGCGCCGGGCTGCCGCCCGGGGGCGGAACTCCACGCCCAGCCGCCAGGAGCCCTGCTGGGACTGCTCTCTGAAGATCCGCATGGGTAGTTGTGTCTACCACATCAGCGGAATATAAAGGTCAGATTTTGCGATTTGTTATGCTCTTGGGACCTTATAGGTCAGCCGCTGTGCCTCGGGAAAAAGGGGAATCCAGATGAACGCTGTGGCCCGCCAGCGCCGTGCCAACGCCCGCCGCATCGCCCAGGCGCCCGCCGCCCCCGAGGCCCCCGACCGTCCCGCCGCCGGGCTCGCCCTGGTGGTCCCCGCCGCCCCTGCCGCCGTCAGCAGCACCGTCGCCCAGGACCGCGCGGACGCCGTCTCCGGCAGTCCGGTCCAGATCGACCTGCTCGCCGACGGCATGGACGCCCGGGCGGTGGTGGCGCTGGCCGGACAGCCGGTCCACGGGCACGTGGTGCTCAGCGACGACTCCACCGCCGTCTACACCTCCGCGCCGGGCTTCACCGGCACCGACGTCTTCGGCTACCGGCTGGCCGACGGCCGGGGCCGGGTCTCCCGGGTCACGGTCACGGTCTCGGTCGCCCCGCACGCCGGATCGGCCTCCGGCTGGGGCGCGCTGGCGTACGCCGCCTAGCGGGCTGGGTAGTCTCGCCGGGACACGGCAGCGCGTAAGAGGGAGTCCGGCATGGTGTGGACGTGGCAGTTCGAGAAGGCCGACGGGTCGACGGTGGCCGCGCCGAACGGGACGGAGGAGTTCCCCACCCAGGGCGACGCCGAGTCCTGGATCGGCGAGACCTGGAAGGAGCTGCTGGACGGCGGCATCGACCAGGTGGTCCTGCTGGAGGACGGCGACAAGGTCTACGGTCCGATGAACCTGCACGGCGAGACCGGGGAGACCGCCGAGCCCGCCGGGGCCGAGACCGCCGAGCCCGCCGGGGAGCCCGCGGCCGAGTAGCCCGGGCAGCAGCGCCCCGCCGCGGCGGCCGCCCCCTCGCGGGGAGCGGCCGCCGCGCCGTTCACGGGCGGGTCTTCGGCGAGTTCTCCGCCGTCTTCGCCGGGTCGAACACCGCGACCGGGGAGAGGATCTCGTCCATCGACTTCAGCAGCTCGGCGTCGAGCACCACACCGGCCGCCTTGACGTTCTCGGCCACCTGCTCGGGGCGGGAGGCCCCGATGATCGCCGCCGAGACGTTCTTGTTCTGCAGCACCCAGGCCACCGCCAGCTGAGCCAGGGTCAGCCCGGCCTGGTCCGCCAGCGGGCGCAGCTGCTGGACCCGCTCCAGCACCTCGTCGCGCAGCAGCCGGGAGACGAAGGTGGCGCCGCCCTTGTCGTCGGTGGCCCGCGAACCGGCCGGGACCGGCGCGCCGGGCAGGTACTTGCCGGTCAGCACGCCTTGGGCGACCGGCGACCAGACGATCTGGCCCAGGCCCAGCTCCTCGCAGGCCGGGACCACCTCGGCCTCGATCACCCGCCACAGCGCGGAGTACTGCGGCTGGCTGGAGACCAGCGGGATGCGCAGCTCCTGGGCCAGTGCGTGGCCGGCCCGGATCTGCTCGGCAGTCCACTCGGAGACGCCGATGTACAGGGCCTTGCCGGAGCGCACCACGTCGGCGAAGGCCGTCATGGTCTCCTCCAGCGGGGTGGAGGGGTCGTAGCGGTGGGCCTGGTAGAGGTCGACGTAGTTGGTCTGCAGCCGCCGCAGCGAGCCGTCGATCGACTCCATGATGTGCTTGCGGCCCAGCCCCCGGTCGTTGCGGCCGGGGCCGGTCGGCCAGAAGACCTTGGTGAAGATCTCCAGGCCCTCGCGCCGCTCGCCCTTCAGCGCCCGGCCCATGACCGCCTCGGCCCGGGTCTCGGCGTAGACGTCGGCCGTGTCGAAGGTGGTGATCCCGGCGTCCAGGGCGGCGCGGACGCAGGCCGTGGCGGCGTCCTCCTCCACCTGCGAGCCGTGGGTCAGCCAGTTGCCGTACGCGATCTCACTGATGATCAGGCCGCTGCGGCCCAGATGACGAAACTCCATGCCGCCGACCCTACGCCGGTCGTCGCGCCGGTCAGGACCTGCGGGTGCCGACCAGGTGCAGCAGTGCGGCCACGGTGCGGTACGGGTCGGTGCGGCCGGCCTGCTCCTCGGCGTCCAGCAGCCGGGCCAGCTGCGCGGGGTCGCTCGGCGCCGGGGTGCCCTCCGGAGCCTGGTCGGTGAAGACCCGGACGCCGTACCAGCCGCGCAGCGGGACGGACAGCTCGGCGAGGGTCCTGGTCAGCGGCTCCAGCCGGTCGGCCCGGGTGGGCACGCCGTGGTGGCTGACGTAGGTGTCGCCGCCGAACGCCTCCAGCGCGCCCGCCCAGTCGCCGGCGCAACCCGGCCGCATGGCCAGGGCGTCGCCGTTGGCGGCGATCACCGAGAGCATCCCGCCGGGGGCCAGCATCCGCGCCAGCGAGGCCAGCACCGGTCCCGGCTCGGGCAGGAACATCAGCATGCCGTGGCAGAGCACCACGTCGAAGCTGCCGGGGCCGAACCAGCGGCCGCAGTCGCCGCCCTGGCCGGTCAGCAGCGTGACCTTGGTCTGCACCTGCGGCGGCTCCACGCAGAGCGCCCGCTGGGCCTCGCCGAGCATCATCGGATCCGGGTCGAGCCCGGTGACGTGGTGCCCGGCCCGGGCCAGCCGCAGCGCCTGCGTGCCCTGCCCGCAGCCGGCGTCCAGCACCCGCAGCGGATCGCCCGCGCTCAGCCGGTCGCCGAAGTGCCCGGTGATCTGCTCGGCCAGCTGCCGGGCCACCAGCTCCTGGCGGACGACGTCGCGCAGGCTGCCGGGGCCGGACAGCCAGCCGTCGGACGCGGCGCCGTAGCCGCCGTACCGCTGCTGCGGCAGGTGGCCGGTGGGGCTGTACGTCTCGATCAGGGCTTCTGCCCTCGCTTCACCTGGGGCTTGGGCAGCCGCAGCCGGCGCATCTGCAGCGAACGCAGCAGCGCGTACACGACGGCGCCCTTGGTGTTCTGCCCGGCGAAGCGCAGCGCGATCTGCTTGCGCAGGCTGAGCGACATGAAGACCGAGTGCAGGACGATCAGCGCGATCATCGCCACCCAGACGATGAGCGAGATGTTCTTCAGCGAGGTGCTCGGCAGCACGTTCAGCACCAGGACGATCACCGCCAGCGGCAGGAACCACTCGGCGGCGGTGAACCTGGAGTCGATGTAGTCGCGGGCGAAACGCCGGACCGGGCCCCGGTCGCGGGCGGGCAGGGCCCGCTCGTCGCCGTTGAGCAGGGCGAGCCGCTGCCGCTCGCGGTCGGCGCGGCCGGCGTCGCGGGCGGCCCTGGCGGCCTCCTTGCGGTCCATCGGCACGTAGGCGCGGCCGCGGCGGTTGGCCTCGGCCTCGCTGCGCTTGGGCGTCGGCCGGCCCTTCTTGGCCTCGGCGTAGGGGCGCGCGGACTCGTCCAGCTTGGTCAGCTGGACCGGGTCGGCGGGGGCATCCTGGGAGCTTCGTCGGAACACAGTGCCCAAGAGTACGTGGTCAGAAGGTGTATTCCCTAGCCCCCCGGGGAAGCGGGATGCCGACGGTCCGGCTCGGGGTCGGGCTCCGTCCTGAGGGCGAGAGCGGGTCTCAGCCAATCGGCCGCACGGATGACGCTCCACGGGGGTCGCTGTAGCACTCTTGTTGCAGTCTGGTGCGCTGCGGTGAACGCCCCGCGCCCCGTAGTCTTGGGTTCGAGAACCGGCAGGCCGGAGAAGGGGGCGCGCGAGGCCCATGAGCGACGGAATCATGAAGCGGATGTCGATGATCTTCCGTGCCAAGGCCAACAAGGCCTTGGACAAAGCGGAGGACCCGCGAGAGACACTCGACTACTCGTACCAGAAGCAGCTCGAACTGCTGCAGAAGGTGCGTCGTGGGGTGGCGGACGTGGCGACGTCCCGCAAGCGCCTGGAGCTCCAGCTCCAGCAGTTGCAGAAGCAGTCCGGAACGCTGGAGGAGCAGGGCCGCAAGGCGCTCTCCCTCGGCCGTGAGGACCTGGCCCGCGAGGCGCTGACCCGCCGTTCCGGGGTCCAGCAGCAGGTCGCCGACCTGGAGACGCAGTACCAGGCCCTGCAGGGCGAGGAGGAGAAGCTCACCCTCGCCTCCCAGCGGCTGCAGGCCAAGGTGGACGCCTTCCGGACCAAGAAGGAGACCATCAAGGCCACCTACACGGCCGCGCAGGCGCAGACCCGGATCGCCGAGTCCTTCTCCGGGATCTCGGAGGAGATGGGCGACGTCGGCCTGGCGATCCAGCGGGCCGAGGACAAGACCGCGCAGATGCAGGCGCGGGCCGGAGCCATCGACGAGCTGCTCGCCTCGGGCGCGCTCGACGACCCGACCGGGATGCGCAAGGACGACATCACGGCCGAGCTGGAGCGGATGTCCAGCGGTTCGGACGTGGAGCTCGAGCTGGCCCGGATGAAGGCCGAGCTGTCGGGCGGTTCCGCAGCCGCCCCGGCGATCGAGCAGGGCCAGCAGGACACTCCCCAAGACCAGCCGCGTTTCGACAAGTAGGGAGAGCCACATGATCGTCAGGATCATGGGGGAGGGCCAGTTCGAGGTTCCCGAGACCCTGGTCGACCGGCTCAACGAGCTGGACAACGCGGTGCTGGCGGCCCTGGACTCCGCCGACGAGGCGGACTTCCGGGTCAGCCTGGCCGCCCTGCTCGCCGCGGTGCGCGCCGGTGGGACGCCGGTGCCGCACGACGAGCTGGTGCCCTCCGAGGCGACCCTGCCGTACGAGGAGGCCACGGTCGACGAGGTCAGGGAGCTGCTGCACCACGACGGGCTGATCCCCGGCTGAGCGGTTCGCACCACGCCGCCCCCGGGCGGTGACGACGAAGGACGGGCGCCCCGGTGGGGTGCCCGTCCTTCGTCCGTCCGCGGCTGTCCGTCCGCGGCTGTCCGTCCGCGGCTGTCCGTCCGCGGCTGTCCGTCCGCGGCTGTCCGTCCGCCGCCGTCCGTCCGCTCCGGCTACGGCAGGGCCAGCATCTGGTCCAGCGCGGCCCTGGCGTGCGCGGCGGTCTGCGGGTCGACCGTGATCACGTTCGGCACCCGGCCCTCGACCAGCGACTCCAGCGTCCACACCAGGTGCGGCAGGTCGATCCGGTTCATGGTCGAGCAGAAGCAGACGGTGCGGTCGAGGAAGACGACCTCCTTGTCCGGGTGGGCCTTGGCCAGCCGGCGCACCAGGTTCAGCTCGGTGCCGATGGCCCACTTGCTGCCGGGCTCGGCGGCGTCCAGCGCCTTGATGATGAACTCGGTGGAGCCCACCAGGTCGGCCGCCTGGACCACCTCGTGCCGGCACTCGGGGTGCACCAGCACCGTGACGCCGGGGATGCGCGCGCGGACCTCGTCCACCGAGTCCAGCGAGAACCGGCCGTGGACCGAGCAGTGGCCGCGCCACAGGATCATCTTGGCCGCCCGCAGCTGCTCGGCGGTCAGCCCGCCGCCGGGCTTGTGCGGGTTGTAGACCACGCACTCGTCCAGGCCGATGCCCAGGTCGCGGACGGCGGTGTTGCGGCCCAGGTGCTGGTCGGGCAGGAACAGCACCTTGCTGCCCTGCTCGAAGGCCCACTCCAGCGCCCGCTTGGCGTTGGAGGAGGTGCAGATGGTGCCGCCGTGGCTGCCGGTGAAGGCCTTGATGTCGGCGGAGGAGTTCATGTAGGCGACCGGCACGACGGTGTCGGCGACGCCCGCGTCGGTGAGCACGTCCCAGCACTCGGCGACCTGCTCGGCGGTGGCCATGTCGGCCATGGAGCAGCCCGCGGCCAGGTCCGGCAGGATCACCCGCTGGTCGGCGCCGGTGAGGATGTCCGCGCTCTCGGCCATGAAGTGCACGCCGCAGAAGACGATGAACTCGGCCCCGGGCCGGTCGGCGGCGTCCCGGGCCAGCTTGAACGAGTCGCCGGTCACGTCGGCGAACTCGATGACCTCGTCGCGCTGGTAGTGGTGGCCCAGCACGAAGACCCGGTCGCCGAGCGCGGCCTTGGCGGCGCGGGCGCGCTCGACCAGATCGGGGTCGGAGGCGGCGGGGAGGTCTCCGGGACAGTCGACACCGCGTTCGCTCGCCGGGTCGGCCCCGCGGCCGAGCAGCAGCAGGGCCAGCGGGGTGGGCGCGGGCTCTTGATAGGTGATGGTCACGGGCGACTGCCCTCCTGTGTGGCTGCGGTGAGGGACCGCACCCTTTTCGTCTTTCTGACGTTATCCATGATAACCCGCTTCCGGTGCTGCGACCTCGGCCGAGGTGGCAATGTGATCGACGCCGCTCCTGCCGCAATGGACGTATACGGCTGGCGCGGCGCGCCCCGGGCCGACAGGCTCACAAGCAACGGATGGGCGAGCGGAAGGGTACGCGGAGAATGAGCGACGGGTCGAACGCGGCCACGCGGGCAGGCAGCCCCCTGCGGCGGATGCTGCCCCGCAGCAGGGGCGAGGAGCACCGCGCCTCCACCCCGCTGGAGCTCTTCTTCGACCTCTGCTTCGTCGTCGCCGTCTCCCAGGCCGGCAGCCAGCTGGCGCACGCGCTCGCCGCCGGGCACCCGGGCAAGGGGATCAGCGGCTACCTGCTGGTCTTCTTCGCCATCTGGTGGGCCTGGGTCAACTTCACCTGGTTCGCCTCCGCCTACGACACCGACGACGTCGCCTACCGGGTGGCGACGCTGGTGCAGATCACCGGGGCGCTGATCCTCGCCGCCGGCGTGCCCCGGCTGTTCGACGGCGACCGGGCGGTCGGGGTGCTCGGCTACGTGGTGATGCGCTGCGCCCTGGTGGCCCAGTGGCTGCGCGCCGCCCACGCCAACACCGGCGCCCCCCGCACCGTCGCGCTGCGCTACGCCTGCGGCGTCAGCTGCGTCCAGGTCGGCTGGGTGGTGCTGCTGTTCCTGCCGCACGGGGTGCAGACCGCGCTGCTGCCGGTGCTGATCGTGGCCGAGCTGGCGGTGCCGCCGCTCGCCGAGCGGCACGAGCGCACCTCCTGGCACCCGGAGCACATCGCCGAGCGCTACGGCCTGTTCACCCTGATCGTGCTGGGCGAGTCGGTCTCGGCGGCCACCATCGCCGTCCAGTCGGCGCTGGACGAGCACGACGCGCTGCGCGGGCTGCTGCCGATCGCCGCCGGCGGCCTGCTGATCTGCTTCGCCGCCTGGTGGATCTACTTCGCCCGGCCGGTGCACGAGTACCTGGGCTCCAACCGGCAGGCGTTCCTCTGGGGCTACGGCCACTACCTGGTGCTGCTGTCGGCGGCGGCGATCGGCGCGGGCCTGGAGGTGGCGGTGGAGCACGCGGTCGGCAGCTCCGGCATCTCCGCCCGGGCCGCCGCCGCGGTGGTGACCGTGCCGACGGCGGTCTACCTGTTCAGCGTCTGGGCGATGCACTCGCGCTACACCAAGCGCGGCGCGGCCCAGGCGGTGCTGCCGACCGCCTCGGTCGCGGTCCTGGCCGCCACCCTGGTGGGCGGCGCGGGGGCGGTGCTGACGGCCGGGCTCCTGTGCGCGGCCACGGTCGCCGTGGGGCTCAGCATCCAGTACCACCGCGATCTGTCGGGCTGACCGGCCGGATGTGCTAGTTCTGTACTCGTGTCCGCACCACGAACGCCACCCCGCCAGAACCGGCCCGGGAGCCGGCCGGAGAGCCGCACCGGGAACCGGCCGGAGAGCCGCGTCCCCGCGCTGGACGAGACCGACCGCCGCGTCCTGGAGCTGCTCGGCCGCGACGGTCGGGCCTCCTACGCGGAGATCGGGCTGCTGGTGAACCTCTCCGCGACGGCGGTCAAGCGGCGGGTGGACCGGCTGCGGGAGCGCGGCGTGGTGCGCGGCTTCACCGTCGTCCTCGATCCGGAGCTGCTGGGCTGGCGCACCGAGGCGTTCGTGGAGATCTACTGCCGGGAGCGCACCTCGCCCGAGGAGATCCTCTCCGCCCTGCGGCAGTTCCCGGAGGTGGTGGCCGCCTGGACGGTCACCGGCGACCCGGACGCCCTGGTGCACCTGCGGGCCGCCGACACCCGGCACCTGGAGAGCGTGATCGAGCGCATCCGCAAGGAGCGCGGGGTGCAGCGCAGCCGCAGCTCGGTGGTGCTCAGCCAGCTGATCGGCTGACCCGGACGCCGACAGTCCGGAAAGCTGCGCCGAGCGCCCCGATCCCGCAGGAAAGCTGCGCGCCGGGCAGGGTTCCGACGTGCCGGGAGGCCGCCCTGCTGCCTAGGGTTGATCACGTCGCAGCCGCCCTGAGAGGACCCTCCCGTGACCGAGCGCATGCACCAGTACGACGCCAGAACGGTTGACCTGGTCTTCGACTACATGCGGGAACGGCTCCAGTACGACCCCGTGCCGCTGGACCACCCCGGGGACCGCGAACGGCTCGGACAGGCCCTGGAGGGCCTGCTGAACGCCCACGGAAACGATCCTGCGGACGTGCTGAAGCTGTACGACCACGAGCTGTCCCGCGCGGTCATCTCCGCCGACAGCCCGCGCTACCTCTCCTTCATCCCCTGCGCGCCCACCAAGGCCGCCCTGCTGTTCGACATGGTGGTCTCCTGCGCCTCGCTGCAGGGCATCTCCTGGCTGGAGGCGGCCGGGGCCATCGCCGCCGAGAACCAGGTGCTGCGGCTGATAGCGGACCGCGCCGGGCTGCCGCAGACGGCGGGCGGCTGCTTCGTCTCCGGCGGATCGGCCGGCAACCTCTCCGCCCTGGTCGTCGCCCGGGACACCGCGCGGCACCGGCTCGGCCTGGCGCCGGGCGCCCGGATGCGGATCGCGGTCAGCGACCAGACCCACTCCTCGGTCACCAACACCCTCAACATCATCGGCGTGGAGAAGCTGGTCGTCCCCACCGAGGGCCACCGGCTGACCGGCGCCGCGCTGCGCGCCGCGCTGGACGCCGACACCAGCGGCATCCCGGTGATCGGCGTGGTCGGCACCGCCGGCACCACCAACGCCGGCATCGTCGACGACCTGGCCGGCATCGCCGAGGTCGCCCGCGAGCGCGAGCTGTGGTTCCACGTGGACGGCGCCTACGGCGGCGCCGGGCTGTTCGCCCCCTCGGTCCGGGCGCGCTACGACGGCATCGAGCACGCCGACAGCTTCGTCGTGGACCCGCACAAGTGGCTGTTCGCGCCCTTCGACTGCGCCGCGCTCATCTACCGCCACCCCCGCCTCGCCAAGGGCGTGCACACCCAGGACGCCTCCTACCTGGACGTCCTGCACACCGGCGACGACGAGGAGTGGAACCCCACCGACTACGCCTACCACCTCACCCGGCGGGCCCGCGGCCTGCCGCTGTGGTTCTCCCTGGCCGTCCACGGCACCGACGCCTACACCGAGGCGGTGGAGGCCGGCCTCACCCTGGCCCGCGAGACCGCCGAGCTGATCCGCAGCGCCTACCCCGACCTGGAGCTGGTGCTCGACCCGGTGCTCTCCAGCGTCGTCTTCCGCCGCCGGGGCTGGGCCGCCGAGGACTACTACGCCTGGTCCCGGCAGCTGCTCGCGGACCAGACCGGCTTCGTCACCCCGACCGGCTGGGAGGGCGAGGTCGTCGCCCGCTTCGCCTTCCTGCACCCGGGCACCACCACGGACATGGTCCGGGAGATCCTCGACACCATGCACTGAGGCCCGGAAGCACCGAGGCCCGGATGCGCCCCCGGCCGCCGTCAGAGGTAGGCGTCCGAGGGCAGGTACGGGGCGGGCGGGCGCATGCCGCGCAGGGCCAGGTAGCCCCGGGAGCCGACGGACAGCCCGGCCGCCAGGCAGACGTCCACCGCCCACTCCTGCTCCCCGGTCGCGTGGGACACCACCGCCTCCACCCCGGTCGGCACCCGGATCAGCGCCTCCGTCAGCAGCCGCGCGGCCAGCCGCCGCGAGGTGGCCGCCAGCAGCACGATCCGACCGCCCTCGCGGTAGCAGTAGCCGCTCCCGGCGAGGGTGTCCACCACCAGCAGTTCCTCGCAGGCGCGCAGCAGCATCGGGTGGTCCTCGGCATGCGCGCCCCCGCGCACCCGCCGGTCCACCGAGTCCAGCAGCGGCCGGTGCGAGGCGTCGCCGAGGTGGACCGGGATGCCGTCGGCGTCCGGCAGCGCGGGCCGGTCCACCTGGCCGCGGAACTCCATCGTCGGGTGCAGCCGGAAGCCGGCCGCGTGGTAGCGGCGGGCGGCGCGCGGATCGGGCGGCGCGACGACCATGCCCCGCAGGCAGCCCCGGCCGTAGGCGGCGGCGTGGTCCAGCAGCAGCCTGCCGAGCCCCTTGCCCTGCGCCGAGGGCAGCACGCAGAACAGCGACAGGCCCCACAGCCCCTCGCGGCGCAGCGCCAGTGCCACCCCGACCGGCTGCCCGCCCTCCTCCGCCAGCCAGCAGCCGCCCGGATCGCTGACGGCCAGGTGCCTGGTCCGGGCCTCGGCCACGGCCACTCCGGCCGGGGTCCAGGCGAGCGGGGCGGCCCCCAGCGACTCCTCCATCGCGGTGAACGCCGCCCGGGACACCTCCGTCACGGCGCGGGCGTCCGAGGCCGAGTCACGAACCGGGCGCAGGATCATGGGCCAAGTCTGGCCCGGACCGCCCGGCCGGGCCACGGATTCGGGCCGATCCGCACCCGGGCGCCGCCCGCCCC
Source organism: Streptacidiphilus sp. PB12-B1b (assembly GCF_014084125.1). NCBI lineage: Bacteria > Bacillati > Actinomycetota > Actinomycetes > Kitasatosporales > Streptomycetaceae > Streptacidiphilus > Streptacidiphilus sp. PB12-B1b. The sequence continues at coordinate 1,985,605 of NZ_CP048405.1, forward strand.
GGAGCCGGTGACCACCGCGGCGCGGTGTGCGAGCATGGGACGGTAGAGACAATCCCCGGAATACTTCTGGGGTGCGGCCGGTTTGCAGCCGGTAGCAGTCCGTCGTCACAACCCGGGAGTACACAGATGACCGTCCAGGACGAGACCAACGTCGAGAGCGGGATCCTCCTCAGCGATGCCGCAGCGGACAAGGTCCGCAGCCTGCTGGCGCAGGAGGGCCGGGACGACCTGGCGCTGCGCGTGGCCGTTCAGCCCGGCGGCTGCTCGGGCCTGCGCTACCAGCTGTTCTTCGACGAGCGCTCGCTCGACGGCGACGTCGTGAAGGACTTCGGCGGCGTCAACGTCGTCACCGACCGGATGAGCGCCCCCTACCTCGGCGGCGCCACCATCGACTTCGTCGACACCATCGAGAAGCAGGGCTTCACCATCGACAACCCCAACGCCACCGGCTCCTGCGCCTGCGGCGACTCCTTCAGCTGACCTCCGGCCCCACCGGCCGACCTGCTGACCACGACGGCGTCCCCGCCGCGACCAGGAACCCTGGAAGCGGCGGGGACGCCGTCTGCCGTCGCCCGGACGGCCGCAGTCAGCCGCCGGCCTTCACCGGGCCGGGGGAGTAGTACTTCGTCCCGCTGGGCGCGTCCAGCTGCGGCAGCGGCTTGTCGCTGCTGGTGTCCACCACTGCCCGGCCGTCCAGCGGCGAGCCCAGGTCGGTGCTGACCTGCTGCTGGGTGATCACCATCGGGCAGCGCTGGCCCGCCGTCGGGTGCTGGGTGACCACGATGGTCGTCAGCACCTTGCCCGGTGTGGACTGGTCGGCGTGCAGCCCGTACTTCTCGCAGACGCCCGCGAAGAAGCGCACGGTGAGGATGTCGCCGTTGCTGGTGTAGCCGAGGCCCTTGAAGCTCTGCCCGGCGGTGGGCGGCCCGGGGATCATCGTCCCGCCCGGCTGGATGCTGGGGCTGCCGCTCGCACCCGGCGTGCTGCTCGGCGGCACGCTCACGGGCGTGCTCGGCGCGCCGCCGGACATGCTGGAGACCGGGGTCGCGGACGGCTTGGCCGAGGCCGTGCCCGACTGGCACGCCGCCGCTCCGCCCACGGTCAGGGCCGCGACGACGGCCGTGGTGACCAGGCGCCTGGTCGACGCCCTGTTCTGCTTCCGCGAGTCCATCTGCACGGTACCGCCTCCTGGTGCTGTCCCTGGCTGAACGAGAGTGGGACGTGGAGGTTGCGGTTCAGGTTCCGTCTTCGGGGCGCGGGGTGCGTTTTCGGTCAGCCCTCGCGCTCCAGCCAGGCCCCGAGCAGAGCCGCCGAGCTGGCGGGCACCCGGAAGCCGGAGCCCGGACGACGGTCCTGACCAGCGCCGACGCCGGCCTCGGCGACCGGATCGCCGACGGTGTGCTTCGGCCAGAAAAGACCCATCCGCCGACCGTCCGCCACCAGGGCGGCGAGCGTGTCGGGCCCGGCCTCGCCGCGCAGGTGCGACGGGACGGTGAGGGCGGTGTTCCTGGGCATCATGCGACGCTCCCGGTGCTGGGGTGGGTGGCAGGGTGGTGCAACCCTGATTCCGACCCTAGATCCGCACGTCGGAGCGGGCCAGCCCTACCAGAAAGTAACCGCTTGGGCGTTCTCCGGTGACCGGACACGGACAGCCGGTATCGTGGGCCGGTCGCCTGTCCTCTTCGCCTGGGAGCACCCCCGTGCGTATTGCCGTCACCGGTTCGATCGCCACCGACCACCTCATGAGCTTTCCCGGCCGCTTCGCCGAGCAGTTGGTGGCCGAGCAGCTGCACACCGTGTCGCTGTCCTTCCTGGTCGACACGCTGGACGTGCGCCGCGGAGGCGTCGGCCCCAACATCTGTTTCGGCATGGGCCTGCTGGGCCTGTCGCCCGTCCTGATCGGCTCCGCCGGAGCGGACTTCGCCGAGTACCGCTCCTGGCTGGACCGCCACCGGGTGGACACCGAGTCGGTGCGGATCTCCGAGACCCAGCACACCGCCCGCTTCGTCTGCACCACCGACGCGGACCACAACCAGATCGCCTCCTTCTACACCGGGGCGATGAGCGAGGCCCGCAACATCGAGCTGCAGCCGGTTGCCGAGCGCATCGGCGGCCTGGACCTGGTGCTCATCGGCGCGGACGACCCGGCCGCGATGATCCGCCACACCCAGGAGTGCCGCGAGCGCGGCTACGCCTTCGCCGCCGACCCCTCGCAGCAGCTGGCCCGGCTGGAGGGCGAGGACATCCGCACCCTGGTCGACGGCGCCGCCTACCTCTTCTCCAACGAGTACGAGCGGGCCCTGATCGAGACCAAGTCCGGCTGGTCCGACGAGGAGATCCTGGAGCGCGTGGGCGTCCGGATCACCACCCTCGGCGCCAAGGGCTCCCGGATCGACCGCAAGGGCGAGCCGCCGATCTTCGTCACCGTCCCCGCCGAGGAGGCCAAGGCCGACCCGACCGGCGTCGGCGACGCCTTCCGCGCCGGCTTCCTGGCCGGCGTCACCTGGGAGCTGGGCCTGGAGCGCGCCGCCCAGATCGGCTCGATGCTGGCGACCCTGGTCATCGAGACCGTCGGCACCCAGGAGTACGAGCTGCGCCGCGGCCACTTCCTGGAGCGCTTCGCCACGGCCTACGGCGAGGCCGCCGCCGCGGAGGTCTCCGCGCACCTGGCCTGACCCGGGCAGGCAGCGTCTAGCTGAGCCTGCGGACCAGGTAGGCGCTGCCGCCGCCTGGTCCGTAGGCGTCCGAAGGCGTCTCGCCCTCGTAGCGCTGGCCGCGCATCTCGCACCAGGCGGGGATGTCCAGCCGGGCGGCCTCGTCGTCGGAGAGCACCGCGACCAGGCCGCCGACCGGCACCCCGGCGAAGTGCTTGGCCAGCTCGATCACCGGGATCGGGCAGCGCCGCCCCAGCGTGTCCAGCACCAGCGCCCCGCCGCCGTCCTCCGCCCCGTCCGCCGCCGCTGCCGACCCCGCACGAGCCGCCCCCGCGCCCGCCGCCGGTGGCTCCAGCTGGGAGCGCACCGCCGCCACCGCCCGGGGCAGCACCGACAGGAACAGCTCGACGTCCGCGTCGGTGCAGTCCGGCGGCAGCGACACCCGGATGTTGCCCTCGGTCAGCACGCCCATCGCCGCCAGCACATGGCTCGGCGTCAGCGTGCTGGAGGTGCAGGAGGAGCCGGACGACACCGCGAAGCCCGCCCGGTCCAGCTCGCCCAGCAGCGCCTCTCCGTCCACGTACAGGCAGGAGAAGGTCAGCAGGTGCGGCAGCCGCCGCTCCGGGTCGCCCAGGACGGCCAGATCCGGCACCAGGCCGGGCAGCTCGGCCCGCAGCCGGTCGATCCGGGCGTGCTGCAGCGGGTTCAGCCGCGCCGCCTCCTGCCGGACGGCCCGCAGCGCCACCGCCGCCGCGATCGCGCCGGGGACGTTCACGAAGCCCGGCACCCGGCCGGACTCCCGGTCGTCCGCGGGCAGCGGCGAGCGGTAGCGGACGCCCTTGCGCACCGCCAGCACGCCCACCCCGGCCGGTCCGCCCCACTTGTGCGCGGAGGCGGTCAGCAGCGACCAGCCGCCGGGGACGTCCAGCCGCCCGGCCGACTGGGCCGCGTCCACCAGCAGCGGCACCCCGGCCCGCGCGCACCGCTCGCCCACCTCGGCCACCGGCTGGACCGTGCCCACCTCGTGGTTGGCCGCCTGCAGGCAGGCCAGCGCGGTGCCGGGGAGCAGCTCCTGCGCGAAGCGCTCCGGATCGACCCGGCCGAGCCGGTCCACCGGCACCGCCGCGACGTTGCCGCCGCGCGCCTGGTGCTGCTCCGCCGCGTGCAGGACGGACGAGTGTTCTACGGCGGAATGTACGAGGCGGAGTCCTTTCCGGTGATTCCCGGCGAGTGCGCCCAGCACGCCCAGCTGGTTGGCCTGCGTCCCGGAGGCGGTGAAGACCACCTCGTCCGGACGGGCGCCCAGCTCCGCGGCGACGGTCTCCCGGGCGGCGTCCAGCATCATCCGGGCCCGGCGCGCGTCGCGGTACAGCCGGGCCGGGTCGGCCCAGCCCTCGTCGAGCGCGGAGAGCAGCGCCTGCCGGGCGAGCGGGTGCAGCGGAGCGGTGGACGCGGCGTCGAAGTACGGCACCTGCCCACGTTACCGGCCGGGGGCCTGGCGGCACGTCAGGGGGCGGCCCGGCGGGTGATCGTTTACGTGTCCTATGGTGTGTCAGCCGAACTGTCCAGGCTGCTCTCCGCAAGGGCCGACGGACCCGTGCCAGGGCCCATCTGACCAGGGATTCCACCCATCCGGGGGCCATCCGGGGGCGACTTCGGCGCGTTAGCCGGACCTGCCCGCGAAGCTCCGATACGCCTGGAGTAGGGTTTGGCCCGCATAAACATCCAAACCCTGCCCGCAGACCGGGCCATCGGGCCCCACAGTCCCGACTGGCGCGTGAGCGGGCGAGACTTCGGGAAGGCGCTACGTGAGTCCCAACGGCTCCGACCGCTCGCCGCGGCGCTCGATGCGGCGGAAGCTGCTTTCAGCGCTGACGCTGGGCCTCGTCCTTGCCACCGCCACCGGCTGCTCGTCCTCGCAACTGCCTCGGCTCGGCCTGCCCACTCCGCGTGACCAGCAGGGCAAGACGGTCCTCTTCATCTGGCAGAGCTCATGGATCGCGGCGCTGGCCGTCGGTGCCCTCGTCTGGGGTCTGATCCTGTGGAGCGTCATCTTCCACCGGCGCAGCCGCAGCAAGGTCGAGGTACCGCCGCAGTTCCGCTACAACATGCCGCTTGAGGCACTGTTCACCATCGTTCCGCTGATCATGGTGTCGGTGTTCTTCTTCTACACCGCGCGCGACGAGAACTACCTCCTCAAGATCGACAAGCCGCAGCACGTGATCAACGTGGTCGGCTTCCAGTGGAGCTGGGCGTTCAACTACGAGCACACGGTCGATCCGCAGCACCAGTCGAGCACGCTGACCGACAACGGGCCCGGCGCGTACGACATCGGTACCCCGGGCCACATTCCGACGCTGTGGCTTCCGCAGGGCCAGTCCGTCGAGTTCGAGCTGACCTCGCGTGACGTGATCCACGGTTTCTGGCCGGTTGACTTCCTGATGAAGATGGACGTCATTCCCGGTGTCGTGAACAAGTTCGAGGTGACGCCCACCTCGCTGGGCACCTTCGCCGGCAAGTGCACGGAGCTGTGCGGTGTCGACCACTCGCAGATGCTCTTCAACGTCAAGGTCGTCACCCCGGCGCAGTACGAAGCCCACATCGCAGCCCTGCGTGCGTTGGGCCAGAGCGGCGCGGTGCCCTCGGGCATCACGACCACGGGAGTGAACAACGCGAAATGACGATCCTCAACGAACCCCAGGGCCTCAGCGGCGGCACCGCTGCGGTGGGCCGGAAGCCCGCGCTCGAGCGCAAGTCCGGCACCCAGATCATCAAGTGGATGACCACCACTGACCACAAGACGATCGGCACCCTCTATCTGGTGACGTCGTTCGCGTTCTTCCTGGTCGGCGGTGTCCTGGCGCTCACCATGCGCGCCCAGCTGGCGCAGCCGAACGGCCAGGTCCTGACGAACGAGCAGTTCAACCAGGCGTTCACCATGCATGGCACGATCATGCTGCTGATGTTCGCCACCCCGCTGTTCGCGGGCTTCACCAACTGGATCATGCCGCTCCAGATCGGTGCCCCCGACGTCGCGTTCCCGCGGCTGAACATGTTCGCGTACTGGCTGTACCTGTTCGGCTCGCTGATCGCGGTGGGCGGCTTCCTCACCCCGCAGGGCGCGGCCGACTTCGGCTGGTTCGCCTACTCCCCGCTGTCGGACGCGGTCCGCTCGCCGGGCGTCGGCGCCGACATGTGGATCATGGGTCTGGCGCTGTCCGGCTTCGGTACGATCCTCGGCTCGGTGAACTTCATCACCACCATCCTGTGCATGCGCGCCCCCGGCATGACCATGTTCCGGATGCCGATCTTCGTCTGGAACGTCCTGCTCACGGCCGTTCTGGTGCTGCTCGCCTTCCCGGTGCTGGCCGCCGCGCTGCTGGCACTGGAAGCCGACAGAAAGTTCGGGGCGCACGTCTTCGACCCGGCGAACGGTGGGGCCATCCTCTGGCAGCACCTCTTCTGGTTCTTCGGACACCCAGAGGTGTACATCATCGCCCTGCCGTTCTTCGGCATCATCTCCGAAGTCGTGCCGGTCTTCTCGCGCAAGCCGATGTTCGGCTACCAGAGCCTGATCGCGGCGACCATCGCCATCGCAGGCCTGTCCGTGACCGTGTGGGCCCACCACATGTACGTCACCGGCGCGGTCCTGCTGCCGTTCTTCTCCTTCATGACGTTCCTGATCGCGGTTCCGACCGGCGTGAAGTTCTTCAACTGGATCGGCACCATGTGGCGGGGCTCGCTGAGCTTCGAGACCCCGATGCTGTGGACCGTCGGCTTCCTGGTGACCTTCGTCTTCGGCGGTCTGACGGGCGTGCTGCTGGCCTCCCCGCCGATCGACTTCCACGTCTCGGACTCCTACTTCGTGGTGGCGCACTTCCACTACGTGGTGTTCGGCACGGTCGTCTTCGCCATGTTCGCCGGGTTCCACTTCTGGTGGCCGAAGATGACGGGCAAGATGCTCGACGAGCGCCTCGGCAAGATCACCTTCTGGACGCTGTTCATCGGCTTCCACACCACCTTCCTGGTGCAGCACTGGCTGGGCGCCGAGGGCATGCCGCGTCGCTACGCGACCTACCTGCCCAGCGACGGCTTCACCACCCTGAACACCATCTCCACCATCGGCTCCTTCCTGCTCGGCCTGTCGATCCTGCCGTTCCTCTACAACGTCTGGAAGACCGCCAAGTACGGCAAGAAGGTCGAGGTCGACGACCCGTGGGGCTACGGCCGTTCGCTCGAGTGGGCGACCTCCTGCCCGCCGCCGCGGCACAACTTCCTCACCCTCCCGCGCATCCGCTCCGAGTCCCCGGCGTTCGACCTGCACCACCCGGAGATCGCGGCGCAGGACTACCTGGAGAACCACGGCGAGGTGCCCGCGCACCTGGTCGCCGCGCTCGAAGCCAAGTCCGCTCTGGAAGAGAAGGAGGCGGGTGACCGATGAGGGAACAGGGCAAGATTTTCTTTGGCTTCGCCGTCTTCGTCCTCGGCATCGCCATCTGGTACGGCCTGTGGTCGCACGACCCGACGGGCACCACCTGCCTGTTCCTGGCCTTCGGGCTGGGCGCCTTCATCGCCTTCTACCTGCTGTTCACCGCACGCCGGGTGGACACGGGCGCGGGTGACAACCCCAAGGCCGAGGTCTCCGACGACGCCGGCGTGCTGGGCTTCTTCAGCCCGCACAGCTGGATGCCGCTGTCGCTCGGCATCGGCGGGGCCATGGGCTTCATGGGCGTCATCTTCGGCTGGTGGCTGCTGTACTTCTCCCTCCCCATCATCCTGATCGGCATCTTCGGTTGGGTCTTCGAGTACTACCGGGGCGAGAACCAGACCCAGTGACCCGCGTGGCGACACGCTGAACCACCGGCAGGGCCGGACACCTTCCCAGAGGTGTCCGGCCCTGTCCGCGTATCAGGAACGCGTCGCTCGCCGGGGTGCGTCGTCCTGTGTGGTATGTCACGGTATTTCTAGAATATGACGGTACGTCGATCAACGACGCGGCATTCTGGAAGGGACCATGCATATGAGGGCTCGTACTGTCGTGGCGGCCACGGTGCTCCTCGCTCCGCTGGCCCTGTGCGGATGCGGCGGGGGCGGGCGCACCCCGGACACGGTGGACGCCTCGCAGCTGGTCCGGGTGAGCCCGCAGGCGCCGCCCAGGGGCGCGGTGGACCCGTCCACCCAGGTGGTGGTCAGCGCGGTGCACGGCGGCCGGCTCACCGACGTCACGGTGCGCTCCGCCGACGGCAGGATGGTCCCCGGCGCCATCGCCGCCGACGACCGCAGCTGGCGCTCCAGCGGGACGCTGAGTGCCGGTCAGCGCTACACCGTGCAGGTGAGCGCGGACGACGGCGACGGCGCCCGCGGCACCACCAGCCAGCAGTTCGCCACCACCCCGGCCGGGAAGACCCTCGGCGTCGAGCTCACCCCGGGGGACCACGCCGTGTACGGCGTCGGCGAGCCCGTCACCGCCACGCTGAGCGTCCCGGTGCACGACCCGGCCGCCCGCAAGGTCGTCGAGAGCGGCCTGACCGTGGACTCCACCCCCTCCGTCCAGGGCGCCTGGTACTGGGTGGACGACAAGACCCTGCACTTCCGCCCGCAGGGCTACTGGCCGGCCCACGCGACCGTCAGCGCCGCGTACGACCTCGGCGGGCGGCGCATCCAGGGGGACCTGTTCGCCGGACCGGCCAGCAGGATCTCCTTCGCCACCGGTGACAAGCTGCTGGCGGTCACCGACGCGGCCAGCGACTACATGACCGTCTACCGCAACGGGGAGCAGATCAACAGCATCCCGGTCACCACCGGCAAGCCCGGCTTCGACACCCGCAACGGCATGAAGGTGGTGCTCGAACAGGAGCCGGAGGTGCTGATGGACTCCTCCACCGTCGGCATCGCGCCGGGCAGCAGCAACGCGTACCACCTGGAGGTGCACTGGGCCACCCGGGTCACCTGGAGCGGCGAGTACGTCCACGCCGCGCCCTGGTCGGTGGACTCGCAGGGGGTCTCCAACGTCAGCCACGGCTGCACCGGGATGAGCATGGCCAACGCCGAGTGGTTCTTCGACACCTTCCACCGCGGCGACCTGGTGCAGGTGGTGAACAGCCACGGGGACGACATGGCGCCCTTCGGAAACGGCTACGGCGACTGGAACCTCTCCTGGGCCGCCTGGCAGAAGGGCAGCGCGCTGCACCGGGTGGTGCAGACCGCCCCGGCCGGCGCCGCCGCCACCACCGTCGGCTTCATCCGCCCGGTGGCCTGACCGGCGGGGCGGCAGGACAGGACGACAGACAGCAGGGCCCCCGTCCGGCGTACCGGACGGGGGCCCTGCTGCTGGTTGCTGCGGTGGCGCCGCGGGGATCAGTGGTGGCCGTGGCCGCTGGTGATCTCCCGGTGCTCCTCGACGCTCGGCTTGGGGATCTGCGCAGCCTCGCCGTAGTAGCCCTGGGACAGCTTCGCCCGGAGCTTGGTCAGCACGCCGACCTTGCGCTTGACGCCGTTCTCGTCCACCTCGGACGGCAGCTCGATCGGCGCGTACTGCTCGTGCGCCGTGAGCCGGAACCGCTCGCCCTGCGGCAGCTGGTCGTGGACCTCGATGAACTCACCGTGCGGCAGGCGCTTGATGGTGCCCGTCTCGCGGCCGTGCAGCAGCTTCTCGCGGTCGTTGCGCTGGAGGCCGATGCACCAGCGCTTGGTGATCGTGAAGGCGATCACCGGGCCGACGAAGAAGAGGATCCGGCAGGTCCAGGTGATGGTGTTGATCGAGAGGTGGAAGTGCGTGGCGAACAGGTCGTTGCCACCCGCCACCAGCAGGATCATGTACTCCGCGATCCAGGCCACGCCGAAGGCGGTGCGGATCGGGGCGTTGCGCGGGCGGTCCAGGATGTGGTGCTCGCGCTTGTCACCGGTGACCCAGCCCTCCAGGAAGGGGTAGGCCGCGATGACCATCATCACGCCGCCGAAGACCACCAGCGGGATGAAGACGCCCAGGACCAGGGTGTGACCCCAGGCCCGGATCTCCCAGCCCGGCATGATGCGGATCAGGCCCTCGGAGAAGCCCATGTACCAGTCCGGCTGGGCGTCGGTGGACACCTGGTCGGGACGGTAGGGGCCGTACGCCCAGATCGGGTTGACCGAGGCGATCGCCGAGACGAAGGCGATGACGCCGAAGACCAGGAAGAAGAAGCCACCGGCCTTGGCCATGTAGACCGGCATCAGCGGCATGCCGACGACGTTCTTCTCGGTCCGTCCCGGGCCCGCGAACTGGGTGTGCTTGTGGTAGAAGACCAGGATCAGGTGGGCCACCAGCAGGCCCAGCATGATGCCCGGGATCAGCAGCACGTGGATGGTGAAGAAGCGCGGGATGATGTCGTCGCCGGGGAACGGGCCGCCGTACAGGAACATGGCGATGTAGCTGCCGACGATCGGCACCGACAGGATCGCGCCCTCCATGAAGCGGATACCCGTGCCGGACAGCAGGTCGTCCGGGAGGGAGTAGCCCATGAAGCCGTCGAACATGCCCAGGAACAGCAGCAGGAACCCGAAGAGCCAGTTGATCTCGCGGGGCTTGCGGAAGGCGCCGGTGAAGAAGACGCGCATCATGTGGACCAGCATGGCCGCCACGAAGACGATGGCCGCCCAGTGGTGGATCTGCCGGATGAGCAGGCCGCCGCGGACCTCGAAGCTGATGTTCAGCGTCGAGGCGTACGCCTGCGACATGCTGATGCCGTCCAGCGGCGTGTAGCTGCCGTGGTAGACGACGTCGGCCATGCTCGGCTGGAAGAACAGCGTGAGGTACACGCCGGTCAGGATGATGATGATGAAGCTGTAGAGGCAGATCTCGCCGAGCATGAAGGACCAGTGGTCCGGGAAGATCTTCCGCAGGTTGGCCTTGGCCAGACCGTAGATGCCCAGTCGGCCGTCGACCCAGTCGGCCGCCTTCTCGCCGGCGTGGGCCTGTTCGACGCCTACCTCGCTGTGGCCGAGGAGCTCCTCGTGGGCCTCGGTCGCCGGTGTGGTGTGAGTGCTCATGCGCTGCGCTCCCAGAAGCCCGGGCCGACGGGCACGTTGAAGTCGCCCAGGGCCTCGAAGTAACCGTCGGCGTTGACGGAGATCCGCAGCTGCGGCAGGGGGTGCCCGGCCGGGCCGAAGATCACGCGTCCGCCGTCGGAGAGGTCGAAGGTCGACTGGTGGCACGGGCAGAGGACGTGGTGCGTCTGCTGCTCGTAGAGGCTGATCGGGCAGCCGACGTGGGTGCAGATCTTCGAGAAGGCGAGGACGCCGTCGTAGCCCCAGGACGCGGACTTGGCGTCCTTGATGTCGGAGGGCTGCATACGGACCAGCATCAGCGCCGAGGTCGCAATGACCTCCTGGAAGTCCGGGTCCGCGGTCGGGTTGTCCGGGTCGAGGCCGGGCGGCATGGCGAAGGTCAGCGAGCCGACCTCGATGTCGGAGGGCTTCAGCGGGGTGTTGGTGTTCATGTTCATGAGCAGCTTGCCCGCGGACCAGTCGGTCACCTCGAGCTTGTTGCCCGGCAGCGGGCCCAGGTCGCGGAACAGGATGATCGCCGACAGCGGGACCAGCGCCATGGCGCCGATCATCGTGTTGCGGATCAGCTTGCGCCGGCCGAAGCCGCTCTCGGCCGCACCCGTGCGGAAGTCGGAGAAGACCTGCGCCCGCACCTCGGGGGTGGACTCGATCGGGTGCCGCTCGGCGATGTGCTCCTCGTCCGACATCAGCGTGCGGGCCCAGTGGACCGCGCCCGCGCCGATGGCGAACAGGGAGACGCCGAGGGTGGTGCCGAGCGCGAAGTTCAGCGCGCTGACGTGACCGATCGGGAAGATGAAGATGACACCGGTGGTGCCGTTGCCGTTGGACGGCTTGATCGCCACGTAGGAGGCGATGAAGCCGATCGTGGCGATCATCGACAGCACGAACCACGAGGCAACCTGGCGCTCGGCCCGTCGGGCGGCCCGCTCGTCGATGTCGGTGCGGCGGTGCTCATGGGGCGGCAGCCCCGGGTCGGCGAAGGGGTCGTCGTGTACGGCGACTGCTCCGCCGTGGTGGCCTGTGGCCTCCGGCAGGTGTTCTTCAGACATGTTGTCCTGGCTCGTCATGACTTCTTGGCCTTGGGGGTGCGGGCAGCGATCCAGATGGCGAAGCCGATCAGGGCGCCCAGCGCGAAGATCCAGCCGAAGAGACCCTCAGTCACCGGACCGAGGGAGCCCAGGGAGAGACCACCGTAGTTGGGGTTCTTCGCCTGGTCCGTCGTGTGCGTGACGAAGGCGAGGATGTCCTGCTTCTGCTGCTGGGGCAGGGTCGTGTCCGGGAAGGCGGGCATGTTCTGCGGCCCGGTCAGCATGGCCTCGTAGATGTGCTTGGCGCTCACGCCCTTCAGAGGGGGCGCGTACTTGCCCTCCGAGAGCGCGCCGCCGGAGCCCGCGAAGTTGTGGCACTGCGCGCAGTTGGTACGGAACAGCTCCCCGCCCGCGGCCACATTGCCCGGGGCGTACTGACTGGCGGTGGGGATGGACGGGCCAGGGCCCAGGGTGGCGACATAGGCCGCCATCTGGTCGATCTGCGCCTGGTTGTAGATCACCTTCTTGGAGGGGATCTGCGGACCGGGCTGCTGGGCCGGCATACGGCCGGTGCCGACCTGGAAGTCCACGGCGGCGCTTCCCACGCCCACCAGGCTCGGGCCGTCCTTGGTGCCTTGGCCGTTCAGACCGTGGCAGCTGGAGCAGCCGACCTGGAACAGCTTCTTGCCCTGCTCGATCGCCAGGGACTGGCTGGTGTCGGCCTGCGCACTGCTGGTCGGCGCGAACGCGGCGTACAGCCCCCCGGTGGTCGCCAGCGCAAAGAGTAGGACGACGAGCGCTGCCAGCGGGTGGCGCCGTCGTGCGGAGAGCTTTTTCACGGATTAACCCCGGTGTGAGGATCAGGAGCGTCTGGAGTCTGGATGACCGTCAGGTCGGTCTGTGGGGACCGCCCGGCGGTGAGCCGAGGGGACGGTCCGACCCTGCCTACTTGATCAGATAGATGGTCGCAAAGAGGCCGATCCAGACCACGTCGACGAAGTGCCAGTAGTAGGACACGACGATCGCTGCCGTGGCCTGCTCGTGCGTGAACCGCTTGGCGGCGTACGTGCGTCCGAGGACCAGCAGGAAGGCGATCAGGCCGCCCGTCACGTGCATCCCGTGGAAGCCGGTGGTCAGGTAGAACACCGAGCCGAACGGGGACGAGGACAGGGAGATCCCGTGCGACTTGACCAGGTCTGTGTACTCGTAGATCTGACCGCCGATGAAGATCGCGCCCATGATGAAGGTCGTGATGAACCAGGCCCGGAGCTTCTTCACGTCGCCGCGCTCGGCAGCGAAGACACCCATCTGGCAGGTGAACGAGGAGAGCACCAGGACCGTCGTGTTCACCGACGCGAAGGGAACGTCGAGAACATGGTTCTGTGAGTGCCAGTAGGCCGTCCCGGTAACGGAACGGAGAGTGAAGTACATCGCGAAGAGGGCCGCGAAGAACATCAGCTCGGATGCCAGCCAGACGATGGTTCCGACGCTGGTGAGGTTCGGCCGGTTGACCGATCCGTGTGCGTGCCCGGTTTCTACTGCAGTTGCTGTCGCCACGACCGACATTATGTCGGTCCCTTATTCCGTCCTCACCTCGGGGGTGTACCTCGGTGTGTCCGGCTGGTGACGTACCCTCCGGCGGACCGGCGACCTGGCAGGTAGCCCGTTCGGCAGGGGGTGGGGGGCCCGGGGCCCGCTGCCGCGACAGGCCCAGGGTCGCCCGAAATGGTGAAGCCGGGGCAGCCGGACGGCTGTGGACCGGGCGCGGCCGCTCCGGCCTGCTGTTGGGGCATCAGATACGGGAGTAGCATCCGTGTCGACGCCTAAGTGGTCCCGATCACACCCCAGGGGATGCGGACGATGGCACTGAACGTTCTTGTCTACAGCGACGACCGCAACACCCGCGAGCAGGTGCGGCTGGCCCTGGGCCGGCGCCCCGCCCCCGACCTCGCCGAGCTGCAGTACCTGGAGTGCGCCACCGCCCCCGCCGTGGTCATGGCCCTCGACGCGCACGCCAAGAGCGTCCGGCGGCTGGACCTGCTGGTCCTGGACGGCGAGGCGACCCCGGTCGGCGGGATGGGCCTGTGCCGCCAGCTCAAGGACGAGATCTACGGCTGCCCGCCGGTGCTGGTGCTGATCGGCCGCCCGCAGGACTCCTGGCTGGCGGTCTGGAGCCGCGCCGACGCCGCCATCGCCGCACCGGTCGACCCGGTGGCGCTGGCCGAGACCGCGAGCACCCTGCTGCGGGCCGATCACCGGCATCTCGTCGGCTGAGATCCCGGGTTTGCGGGCGGTACCCAGTCGCTAGGCTGGCCTCTCCATTACAAGGACGACTGAGAGGCCACGGCCATGGCGAACGTGCACCCTGCGGACGGCGGAGGCGACCGTGTGCAGGCCCGCTCGTGGCCGGACGTCCTCGGCGCGCTGATCTCCGGGGCCGACCTGTCCTCCGCCGAGACCGCCTGGGCCATGGACCAGGTGATGACCGGCGAGGCCACCACCAGCCAGGTGGCCGGATTCCTGGTGGCGCTGCGGGCCAAGGGCGAGACGGTCGGCGAGATCACCGGGCTGGTCGAGGCCATGTACGCGCACGCCACCGTGATCGAGGTGCCCGGCCGGGCGGTGGACATCGTCGGCACCGGCGGCGACCGGGCCAAGACCGTCAACATCTCCACCATGTCGGCGATCGTCGCCGCGGGCGCGGGCGCGCTGGTGGTCAAGCACGGCAACCGGGCCGCCTCCTCCGCCAGCGGCGCCACCGACGTGCTGGAGCAGCTGGGCATCAACCTACGGCTGACCGCGCCGCGCATCGCGCAGGTCGCGGTCGAGGCGGGCATCACCTACTGCCCGGCGCCGGTGTTCCACCCGGCCATGCGGCACGCCGGCACCGCCCGCGGCGACCTGGGCGTGCCCACCTCGTTCAACCTGCTGGGCCCGCTCACCAACCCGGCCCGGGTCGGCGCCAACGCGGTCGGCTGCTTCGACACCCGGATGGCCGGGCTGATCGCCGGGGTGCTCGCCGAGCGGGGCTCCTCGGCACTGGTGTTCAGGGGTGACGACGGCCTCGACGAGTTGACGGTGACCGGTACCTCCACCGTGTGGCAGGTGCGGAACGGCTCCGTGGAGCGGTTCTCCTTCGACCCGCACGACGTCGGCGTCGAGTACGTCGGGATCGAGGCCCTGCGCGGGGCCGACGCCGCCTACAACGCCAAGGTCGCCCGCCGGGTGCTGGCCGGGGAGCCCGGCCCGGTGCGCGATGCGGTGCTGCTCAACTCGGCCTCCGCGCTGGTCGCGCTGGACCAGACCGACGCGCCGCTGGTGGAGCAGATGCGGGCGGCGATGAAGCGCACCGCCGAGTCCATCGACTCCGGCGCCGCCGAGCAGGTGCTGGCCCGCTGGGCGCAGGCCACCCACCGGCAGCCATAGCCGGGCGGCGGCGTCCGCCCCCCGGATGCCGCGTCTCGCAATCCGGACAGGGGTTCGCCCGGCGGGCGGACCCCTGGCATAATCGTCCGCAGGTCACGAGTGACAGCACGCGGTGATGCACCGCAAAGGCCCTGGCTGGCTGTCCGGCAACCCTCCGTCCGTGGCGGGGTGCTTCCAGGTGACGACCGGGCCTTGCGACGACCCGTCGCAGGGCAAGCGCGGATCCCCTCGTTCGGCTGCTGCCAGGGATCCACTGGATGCCCTGGAGGGGTAGTCATGTCCTCGTACCCGAACGCCGTCGACACCTGCCGTCCGCTCGACGTCCTCGGCCGCGAGGTCGAGGTGCCGCTGGTCGGCGGCGAGAAGGTGACCTACGCGGCGCTCGACTACGCCGCCAGCGCCCCCGCCCTGCAGCGGGTCTGGGACGACGTCGCCGCCTACGCCCCCTACTACGGCAGCGTGCACCGGGGGGCGGGCTACCTCTCGCAGCTGTCCACCGACCTGTTCGAGCAGAGCCGCGCCACCGTCGCCGACTTCCTCCAGCTGCGCGAGGACGACCAGGTGGTCTTCACCCGGGCCACCACCGATTCGCTGAACCTGCTGGCGAGCGCGCTGCCCGCGGGCACCCGGGTGTACGCCTTCGAGACCGAGCACCACGCCTCGCTGCTGCCCTGGCGCGGTCGCGGCCTGGACGTCACCTACCTGCGCGCCCCGCGCTCCCCGGAGCAGGCGGTCGCCGCGCTGGAGGAGGCGCTGGCGGCCGCGCACGCCGCGGGCGGGCCGCGGCCGGAGCTGGTCTGCGTGACCGGCGCGTCCAACGTCACCGGGGAGATCTGGCCGGTCCGCGAGCTGGCCGCGACCGCGCACCGGTACGGCGCCCGGATCGTCCTGGACGCCGCGCAGCTCGCCCCGCACCACCCGGTCTCGGTCCGCGAGCTGGACGTCGACTGGGTCGCCTTCTCCGGCCACAAGCTGTACGCGCCCTTCGGCGCCGGGGTCCTGGCCGGGCGCGCCGACTGGCTGGACGCCGCCGAGCCGTACCTGGCGGGCGGCGGGGCCAGCCGCACCGTGGCCCGGGAGGCGGACGGCTCGGTCGCGGTCGAGTGGCACCGCGGCCCGGCCCGGCACGAGGCGGGCTCGCCCAACGTCATCGGCGCCTACGCGATCGCCTCGGCCTGCCGGGCGCTGCGCGAGGCCGGGTTCGACGCGCTGGTGGCCCGGGAGCGGCAGCTGATCGCCCGGCTGCGCGAGGGCCTGGCGGCCGTGCCCGAGGTGCGGGTGCTGACCCTGTTCGGCGAGGACCACCCGCGGGTCGGCGTGCTCTCCTTCGTGGTGCAGGGCTGGAACAGCTCGCACTTCTCCGCCGCGCTGTCCGCCGAGTACGGCATCGGCGTCCGCGACGGCCTGTTCTGCGCGCACCCGCTGGTGCGGACCCTGCTCGGCGGCGAGGAGAACGTGCCCTCCGAGTGCGGGGCGCCGGAGGCGTCGCTGCCGGGGGAGCGCAGCCTGAACGCGATCCGGGTCAGCTTCGGCGCGGGCACCCCGGACGAGCACGTCGACCGCTTCGTGGCGGCGGTGCGGGAGCTGGTCACCCAGGGCGCGCAGTGGGCCTACCGCACCGAGGGCGGCCGCTGCGTCCCCGACACCCGCCGCTGACCGGACCGCCCGGGCGGCGGGCCCGGGCGGCGGCGCGGGCGCGTCCTGGGGGCATCCGCGGGAGTGGCGTCCGCTACTCGTCCAGGCCGATGGCGAAGGCCGCGTCCAGGTCGTGCCGGGAGTAGGTGCGGAAGGCGATGTGGGTCTCCGTGCTGACCACTCCCGGCACCTGGTTGACGTGCCCGGGGATGACGTCCGCCAGGTCCTCGTGCGCCCGCACCCGGACCATCGCCACCAGGTCGTAGGTGCCGGTGACGGAGTACACCTCGCTGACGCCCTCCAGGGCCGCGATCGTCTCGGCGATCTCGGGGATCCGGTCGACGCTGGTCTTGATGAGCACGATCGCGGTGATCACGGGTAGGTCTCCTGGGAGGGTGGCAGTGCGGTGGGCCCAGCGTAGCCGCGCCCGCGCCTGCGGCAGTAGAGCAGCCAGGCGAAGAGGAAGCCTCCGGCGAAGCCGATCAGGTGCGCCGCGTAGGCGACGTCCGGGGAGGCCGCGCCGGGGGAGCGCAGCGACAGTCCCTGGATGACGAACCACAGCCCGAGCACCGCCCACGCCGGGAAGCGCAGCGGCAGGAACAGCAGCAGCGGGACGACCGTGGTCACCCGCGCCCGGGGGTACAGCCGCAGGTACGCCCCCAGCACCCCGGCGATCGCCCCGGACGCCCCCACCAGCGACTGCCCGCCGCTGGCGCCGTGCAGCTCGACCAGGGCGTAGCCGTACGTCGCCAGGTAGCCCACGGCCACGTAGAAGAGGAGGTAGGGCAGGCGTCCCATGCGCTCCTCGGCCATGGTGCCGAAGACGTAGAGGAACACCATGTTGCCGAGCAGGTGCATCCAGCCGGCGTGGACGAACATGGCGGTCAGCACCGACAGTGCCGGGATGCCGGGGAACTCGCCGGGCCGGGCCTGGTTGTCCAGCAGCTCCCGGGGGACGACGCCCCAGTGCAGGAAGTACGCCTGCTCCACGGCGGCCCGGTGCGCCCCGGAGCCGTACAGCGGGTCCAGCCCGGAGGCGGGCCCGACCAGGAAGACGGCGACGTTCACCGCGATCAGCAGGCAGGTCACCACCGGCAGGCTGCGGAGCGGGCTCTCGGCACGTACCGGTGTCACCATGCTCCCAGCATTGCCCGGCGGGGCCGAAAGGGCCGCGCTGGGCTGGGACGTGTGGGGGACGGCGTCCCGGCGCGCGGGGGTAGGCCATAGGGTTCTGGGGTAGCCGCATCCGGGACGACCGGGTGTCCCGCGAACCGAGAGGACCGCCCCATGACCGTCCCCCTGCCCACCGAGGGGACCAGGTGGCGCTGCACCCTGTGCGGCAACCTGACCCGCTTCGACGTCACGCGCTCCTCCCGGGTGGTCGAGTTCGTCCACCTGGACCTGGCGGGGGAGCCCCGGGTCGAGGAGCGCGAGGTGCTCAGCGAGACCGTCGAGTCGGTGCGGTGCCGCTGGTGCAGCGCGGTGGACCAGGTGGAACTGGTCGACCGGCCCGGTGCGGAGGCCGAGGCGGCGGCGCAGGCGGAGCGTTCCGAGGGCTAGTACCCGGCTTCGGGTAGTGGCGCAGTGACGAGTGGGGGGCTGGACGGGCGAGAATGGTCACCAGGCGGGCGACGCCCGGGGACCGGATCGGAGATACAGGACGTGGTGGATTCAGACAGGGCGGACAGCGCCGGGGGCCCGCAGCGGCTCGACGACGCGGCGCCGGTCCCTGCGCTGCCCGCGCCGCACACCGCTCTCCGGCCCGCCCCGCCCACACCCGACACCACCGTCGACGCCGGGGCCGAAGCCGAGCCCGATGCTGCTGCCGACGCCGCACCTGACGCCGCTGCCGCGCCCGACGCCGCTGCCGACGCCGCGCCCGCGCCCGAGGTCGATCCCGACGCCGAGGCCGCGGCGGATGCGGCCGGGGCGGGGGAGCAGTTGGAGCGGCCGTTGCCGGAGGGGGTGCGGCGGCGGGTGGTGGGCATCGCCGCCGACGCCCTGGCGGCCGTGCCCTCGGCCGAGCTGCCGCCGCGGCTGCGCCCGTACGCCAAGTTCACCCCGGTCCAGCGGGCCCGGCGCGGCTCCACGGCCATCGCCGCCGCGCTGGAGGCCGACCCGCAGTTCCGGCTGCGGATAGCGGACCGGGTCCGGCTCGGACAGCCGGACCTGGTCAGCGTCCTGGAGTCGGGCGTGGTCCCGGCCGCCGTCGATCCGCTGGACGTCGCCGCCGTCGCCTACCTGCTGCGCCCGGCGGGCTGGAGCCGGCTGGTCGGCGAGGCGGGGGAGGAGGTCGAGCGGGTCGAGTCGGAGGGCGCCGCGGCCGAGTCCGCGCGGCTGGTCGAGAAGCTCCAGGCGGAGCTGTCGGCGCTGCGCGACACCGCCCGGGCCGACGCCGAGCGCAGCCGCAGCGAGCTGGACGCGGCGAAGAAGGAGGGCGACTCGCTCCGCCGGAAGCTGCGCAGCCTGGAGGCGGACACCCGGCGCGCCGAGGCGGTCACCCGCAAGGTGACCGCCGAGCTGGAGGCGCTGCGGTCGTCCGGGGCGACCGAACGCGGCGCGGTGGACAGCGAGTTGCGCCGGCTCAAGCACCGTCTGGCCGAGGCCGAGTCGGCGCTGGAGGCGTCCAAGCGGGCCTCGCGCGAGGGGCGCAGCGCGGAGGACATGCGGCTGCGGCTGCTGCTGGACGTGGTGCTGCAGGGCGCGCAGGGGTTGCAGCGGGAGCTGGGCCTGCCGCCGCTGTCCGGCCGTCCGGCCGAGTCGGTGGAGGCGGTCTCGCCGACCACGGCCTCCCCGCACGACGTGGCCCGCAGGGCGCTGGACGCGGACGATCCGGCGCTGCTGGACCAGCTGCTGCAGCTGCCGCTGGCGCACCTGGTGGTGGACGGCTACAACGTCACCAAGAGCGGCTATCCGACGCTGCCGCTGGAGAAGCAGCGGGCCCGGCTGCTGAACGGCCTGTCGCTGCTGGCCCGGCACAGCGGCGCCGAGGTGACCTGCGTGTTCGACGGCAAGGATCTGGACGCGCCGGTGCCGATGGCGCCGCCGCGCGGGGTGCGGGTGCTGTTCAGCCGTTCGGGCGAGACCGCCGACGAGCTGATCCGGCGGCTGGTGCGGGCCGAGCCGGAGGGGCGCCCGGTGGTGGTGGTCTCCACCGACCGCGAGGTGGCGGACGGCGTGCGCAAGGCCGGGGCGCGTCCGGTGCCCTCGGCGATGCTGCTGCGGCGACTGGTCCGCACCTGAAGGTCCGTTTCATCCGATTACTGAGACGGACATTCTTCGCATTAGCTGACTGTTTTCGCCCTGAGGGCGACAGATTGATATCGATCTCACTAGTCTCTGCTCTCGAACCTCTGTCCTGACGATCGCCCGACCGGGTGATGCGGGGGTTCCCGCCCGTGCCCGGGCGTCGCAGCGGGGGTCGCGGCGCGGGCCCCTCGGCGGTCGCCGGAAGGGAACTGAGACCTCGTGGCCTCACATCGCCGCCCGAAGCAACCGAGCCGCGCCCGCGTGTCGGTCCTCACTGCTGCGGCGGCGACGGCCGTAGCGATCTCGGCGCAGGCCGGTGCGCAGGCGGCGCCCAAGCTGACGCTCAGCCAGGCCACCAAGGAGGTGGCGGCGGACCGGCAGGCGGCCGACGCGGCGGGACAGAAGTACGACCAGGCGCAGAGCCAGGAGCAGGCGCTGCAGCAGCGGGTGGCGCTGCTGCAGAACGAGATCGCCCGCGAGCAGTCCACCATCAACACCGAGGAGGCCCAGCTGGGCGCCGAGGCGGCGGCCCAGTACCGGACCGGTGCGGTGGACCCCTCGGTGCAGCTGATGCTCTCCACCGACCCGACCGCCTACCTCAACCAGGCGTCGGTCCAGGGCGAGCTGGACTCCAGCCAGGCCGCGGTCTTCTCGGGCGTGGAGGCGCAGCAGCAGCTGCTGGACCGGCAGAAGGCCCAGGCCACCGCCGAGCTGGCGGCCGAGCAGGCGCTGCTCAAGCAGATGCAGCAGAACAAGGCCGCCGCGCAGTCCCAGCTGAAGAAGGCGCAGACGGTGATGGCCTCGCTGACGCCGGTTCAGCAGGCGCAGGTGAACGGCGGTGGCGGCGGCGGGTACGGCTCGATCGGCGGCGACCGCAACGGCTCCACCATGTCCCCCAGCCAGGTCGACCTGAGCGGCATCTCCGCCGCGGCGCAGACGGCGATGCGGGCGGCGCTCAGCAAGGTCGGCGTCGCGCCGTACCAGTGGGCCGGCGCCGGGCCGGACGCCTTCGACTGCTCGGGCCTGGTGATGTGGGCCTACGCGCACGCCGGCATCAGCCTGCCGCACTCCTCCTACGCCGACGAGTCGGTGGGCAGCTACGTCAGCCCGTCGGACATCCAGGTGGGCGACATCGTGGTGCTGGAGGACGGCGCGCACGTCGGCCTGTACGCGGGCAACGGCATGCTGCTGAACGCCCCGGAGTACGGCTACACCGTCTCCATCATGCCGATCTCCGACTTCGGCGGGGTCGTCGCCGTCCGCCGCATCTGACGCTGCCCTCCCGTGATGTGACTGTTACCACATCTGTCCCCCTGGTTCGACCGTTCTGACCGTTTTGGCAGCGATGTCGACGGCATACGGTCACCATGGGACTGCGGTGCGTCGCTGTTCCGACAGGAAATCGAAGCGTCAGAAACATTTTCCTGACAATGATTTGAACGGATCACGGTTGGGTCACTAGTGTCGGGGGCCGAACCACCGCGACGTCGATCACCCGGTCCGGGTGGCAGCGGAGGTTCCCGCCGAGTCCGAGGCGTGGCAGGGCGCTCGCCGCCCACAGGGGATGCCGACAACTCGGAGCCGGGGAACCACTTGTTCCTCGGGGTGAATCGACGCCAGGCCGGCTCCCAGCCGGTGAAGCGCCGTAGGGCGATCTTCCAGCCCGAACCCGTCAGCTCACCCGGTAGGCGGACGTAGGAAGAAGGAGTACCGCCTTCGTGGCGTCCCACCGTCGTCCCAAATCGCCGGGTCGTACCCGGGTGACCGTGCTCACCGCCGCCGCGGTCACCGCCGTGGCCATCGCCGCCAACGCGCAGTCCGCGCAGGCCGCTCCCACGCCCACCACCGCGTCGCTCAAGGCGCAGGTCGAGCAGCTGAACACCGCCTCCGACACCGCCGTGCAGAAGTACGACGCGGCGCAGGAACAGCAGCAGCAGCTGCAGAAGCAGGTCACCACCCTGCAGAACGAGATCGCCCGGCAGCAGGCCGCGGTCAACGCCCGGGAGGCGAGCCTGGGGGCCACCGCCGCCGCGCAGTACCGCGAGGGCACGATCGACCCCTCGGTGCAGCTGATGCTCTCCTCCGACCCCACGGACTATCTGGACCAGGCGTCCATGAACCAGCAGGTGGACAACAACCAGGCGACCACACTGTCCTCGCTGCAGACCGAGCAGGCCACCCTGGACAACGAGAAGTCCGACGCCGAGGGCAAGCTCAAGGCCCTGGACGCCACCAGCAAGCAGCTGGCCGAGGCCAAGGCCCAGGTGCAGCAGAAGCTGGCCGCCGCGCAGGCCAAGCTGAACTCCTTCACCGCCGCCCAGCGCGCCGCGGTCAACGTGGCCCTGAACACCGCGCCGGCCACCACCACCGCGCACGTCGGCAGTGGCGGCAGCAGCTACGGCAGCAGCGCCGACCTGGGCCACTCCGCCCCCGGCGACTCGGTCGAGGCCGCCGCCTTCGCCGCCGCGCAGACCCGCATCGGCGACGCGTACGTCTACGGCGACACCGGCCCGACCACCTTCGACTGCTCCGGTCTGATGATGTGGGCCTACGCCAAGGCCGGCATGGACATCGGCCGCACCACCTACGACCAGATCGACGTGGGCACCCCGGTGTCCAGCGTGTCCGACCTCCAGGTCGGCGACCTGATCTTCTTCAACGACGACTCCCACGTGGGCATGTACGCCGGCAACGGCATCGTGCTGCACGCGCCGCACCCCGGCGCGGAGGTGCGCTACGAGTCGCTCAGCACCATCGGCTCCATCTACGCGATGCGCCACCTCTAGCCTGCGGGCCACCGGTCCTCCGGTGGCACCGAACAGCGGCACGGGTCCGACTCCCCACCGGGGAGCGGGCCCGTCGGCGTACCCGGCCCCGCCCAGGTCGCGGGCGGCCCCGCCGATGTGTGCGAAATGGGCGAATATTTTCGCTGTTGTGGGGGTTTGGACTAGCCGCGTCGGACTCGCTAACGTCTGGCCTCGGCCCTCCGTGTCGTCGACCGCCCTCCCCGGGCGGCGCCGGGGGCCGCCAGGCCCGTACCGACGCAGCCGACGTCGCGCCCCGGGCCCGGCACCGGACGAACGGAGCCCGCCCACGTGGCGTCCCATCGACGTGCCCGACCGCCGGCCCAGGGCCCAGCCGTGGCCGCGCTGTCCCGCACCGCCGTCAGCCTGCTGGCCGCCACCGCCGCCGTCCTCGCGGGCGGCGGCAGCGCACTCGCCGACCCCGGCGCGCCCACCACCCCGAGGGCGTCCAGCAGCAGATCACCGCGCTCTACGGGCAGGCCGAGGTGGCCGGGCAGCGCTACGACGGCGCGGTCGAGCAGGCGCGCGCCCTCCAGCGCGAGACCGCGCAGCTCCAGCAGCACATCGCCGCCGAACAGCAGGACGTCGACGACCTCACCCAGGGCATGGGCGCGCTGGCCGCCGCCCAGTACCGCCAGGGCGGCGGCATGGACCCGGTGATGCAACTGATGTTCAGCTCCGACCCGGAGCAGTACCTGGAGCGGGCCACCACCATGGACGAGGCGGACGGCGCGCTCGCCACCACGCTGCATTCGATCCGGGCCGAGGAGCAGCAATTGGACCGGGACCGGGCGCTGGCGGCCGGGCAGCTGGCCCGGCTGGAGCAGGTCCGGCAGACGGTCGCGGGCAGCAAGGCCGAGGTCCAGCACCGGATCGGCCGCGCCCAGGCGCTGCTGGCCACCCTCTCCGGCGCCCAGCGCCAGCAGCTGGCGCAGGCCGAGGACAGCGCTGCCGACACCGCCGCCCAGGCCGCCGCCGCGGTGCTGCCGCCCGGCGAGGGGCCCGCCGACAGCCGGGCCGCCGCCGCCCTGGCCGCCGCCCAGTCCGTCCTGGGCCGGCCCTACGTCTACGGCGCGACCGGACCCGGCGCCTTCGACTGCTCCGGGCTGATGTACTGGTCCTGGCGGCACGCCGGGGTGGTGCTGCCGCGCACCTCGCAGGAGCAGGCCTTCGCCGGGCGGCGGATCCCGCTCAGCCAGGCCCGGCCCGGGGATCTTGTGATC
Source organism: Streptacidiphilus sp. PB12-B1b (assembly GCF_014084125.1). NCBI lineage: Bacteria > Bacillati > Actinomycetota > Actinomycetes > Kitasatosporales > Streptomycetaceae > Streptacidiphilus > Streptacidiphilus sp. PB12-B1b. The sequence continues at coordinate 2,009,670 of NZ_CP048405.1, forward strand.
TACTTCGGCGATATGCACCACGTCGGCATGTACGCAGGCAACGGGATGGTCATCCACGCCCCCTACCCGGGTGCCCGGGTGCGGTACGAGCGCGCCACCGACATGCCGATCGCCGAGGTGGTCCGGGTCTGATGCCGATATCCCGGCGCGGGCTGCTCACCGGCACGGCCGCCGCGCTGCTCGCCGCCGGGGCCGCCGGCTGCGCCGACCGGACCGGGCCCGACCAGGACGCCGCCGCCCTGGCCCGGCTGCTGGACCGGCGCGCCCGGGCGGTGCTGCGCCGGGACCGGGCCGCGCTGGCGGCCACCGTGCTGCCCGGCGCCACCGCGCTGCGCACCCGGCAGCTCGCCTGGCTGGACAACCTGGCCCAGGTGCCGCTCGCCGCCTGGGAGTACCGGCTGCAGGCGCTGGACGCCTACCCGCTGCCCGCCGCCCTGGGCTCCGCCGGGAGCGGCGGCCGGCGCCGCGCCGCGCGGGTTCACCTGCGGTACCGGCTGGCCGGGTTCGACACCGAGCCGGTCACCGCCACCGCCTACCAGACCTTCGAACGGATCGGCGGCGCCTGGTACCTGGGCTCCGACACCGACCACCCCGGCGGCGACGTCCAGCTGTGGGACCTCGGCCCGGTCACCGTCGTGCACGGCCGCTGCTGCCTGGTCCTCGGGCTCGGCTCGGCCGCCGCGCTGCCGCCCTACGCCCGGCTCGCCGACCGGGCGGTACCGGCCGTCAGCGCGGTGTGGGGCGACGGCTGGGGCCGGCGCACGGTGCTGCTGGTGCCGTCCACCACCCAGCAGTTCGGCAGCCTGCTCGGGGTGGACCCGCAGGGCTTCGCCGGGACCGCCGCCGTCACCAGTGGCGAGTACGGCGCGGCCGAGGCCGGGCGGACCGAGCGGATCACCGTCAACCCGCCGGTCTGGGCCCAGCTCACCGCGCTCGGCCGACAGGTCGTCACCACCCATGAGACGACCCACGTGGCGACCCGCGCCGTCACCGACACCTGGACCCCGCGCTGGCTGGCCGAGGGCGCTGCCAACTGGACCGGCTACCTGGGCACCGGGCTCGGCCCCCGGCAGATCTGCCCGGAGCTGCAGGCCGCCGTCGCCGCCGGACACCTACCCGGACAGCTGCCCCCGGACAGCGCCTTCGACGGCACCGCGCCCGACCTGGCGCAGACCTACGAGCAGGCCTGGTTCGCCTGCCGGACGATCGTGCTGCGGCACGGGCAGGCCGGACTGGTCGGCTTCTACCGCGCCCTCGCCGCCACCGGCGGCAGCGGCGGGCAGCAGGCTGCCGTGGAACAGGCGCTGCGCCGCAGCCTGGGCACCGGCACGGCCGTGCTCACCGCGCAGTGGCGAGCCGACCTTCTCGCGGCGCTGCGCTGACCGGCGGCCCGTCCGGGCGCACCGTCTCCCGCCACAGCCGGCGGCCGGAGACCAGCGCCGCCGCCAGCAGCAGCAGGTTCCGCAGCACCAGCGCGGTACTGCCCAGCAGCCGGAAGTGCATCACGTCCGAGAACAGCAGCGGGAACTCCAGGAAGGTGAACGCCCCGGCGGCCAGCAGCAGCCAGGCCACCGGACGCTGCGTCGTCCTGGGCGAGGCCAGGCACACCGCGGCCAGGCCCACCAGCCACACCAGGTACTGCGGGCTGATCACCCGGCTGGTCACCACGAACAGCAGCAGCGCGGTCAGCGCCGCGTCCGCCGGGGTCGCGGGCGTCCAGCGCCGCGCCCGGGCCCGCCACAGCAGCAGCCAGCCGAACGCGCCCACCGACAGCGCCACCATCAGCCGGCCGACCAGCGCGACGCCCGGGCCCAGCAGCTCCACCGAGCCGTAGTTCATCGCCGCCGTGCCGTGCCAGCCCAGCAGCCGGGCCGCCTCGAACGGCAGCGCGCCCAGCGACTCGACCTCCACCCCGCGGTTCTCCTGGAACCCGAGGAAGGAGAACGCGCCGTTCATGGTCACCGCGAAGACGAAGCCCAGCGCCAGTGCCGAGACCGCCACCGCCGCCACCGCGTCCCTGGTCCGGCGGCCCCTCGGCGTGCCGACCACGGTCAGCACCGGCCACACCTTCAGCATCGCGCCGACCCCCGCCAGCACCCCGCCCAGCACCGGGCGCCGGGCCGAGGCCAGCAGCCCGCCGACCGCGACCACGGTCACCACCAGGTCGAACCGGCAGTAGACGGTCGGCCCCAGCAGCGGCACGCCCAGCACCCACAGCCACAGCCCGGCGCCGCTGCCGCCGCGCCGCCGGGCCCGCGCCAGCAGCAGCGCCGCCAGCGCGTCGCAGGCGGTCACCACGGTCAGGAAGCCGGTGAAGTACGACCAGGGCAGCCAGCAGGGCAGCAGCATCACCGCCGCCGCCAGCGGTGGGTACTGCCAGGTCATGTCGTCCAGCGGGAAGGTGCCGGTCTGCAGCACCTGCGCCCAGCCCTGGTAGATGACCTTGACGTCGGTGGTCAGCGCCAGGCTGCCGAGCGGCAGCACGTCCAGCACCGCCAGCAGCACCACCGCCCGGGTGGCCGCCCACACCAGCAGCGGCGCCCAGCGCCGGGCCCGGCCGCCGCCCGTGCCGGTGCCTGGGCCGCTGCCGCCGCCGCGCTCGCGGCTGCCGCTCTCGATGCCGGTCTCGCTGTGGCTGCCGATGGGGGTCCTCGCCGGGTCTGGGGACGGGCTTCGCCGCACCGCGGCCGTGCTGCCCTATCGTACGGATCACCAACCGCCGCACCGTGGACCTCGAAGGGCAAGCCGCCAGCGCATGGAGAAGACGCTCATCGTCACCAACGACTTCCCGCCCCGCCCCGGCGGCATCCAGACCTTCGTCCACAACATGGCCGTGCGGATGCCCGCCGACAAGATCGTGGTGTACGCCTCCACCTGGCGCGACGGCCGCGAGGCCGCCCGCTTCGACGCCGAGCAGCCGTTCCAGGTGGTCCGCGACCGCACCACCATGCTGCTGCCCACGCCCCGGGTGACCCGCCGCGCCGCCGAGATCCTGCGGGCGGAGGGCTGCGGCTCGGTGTGGTTCGGCGCCGCCGCGCCGCTCGGGCTGGCCGCGCCCGCGCTGCGCCGGGCCGGGGCCGGGCGGCTGCTGGGCATGACCCACGGCCACGAGGCGGCCTGGGCGCAGCTGCCCGGCTCCCGGCAGCTGCTGCGCCGGATCGGGGCCGGCACCGACGCCCTCACCTACCTCGGCGAGTACACCCGGGCCCGGATCGCCGCCGCGGTCGGCCCGGAGGCGGCGGCGCGGATGCGGCAGATCCCGCCGGGCGTGGACGAGAAGACCTTCCACCCGGACTCCGGCGGCGCGCAGCTGCGGGCCCGGCTGGGGCTGGCCGACCGGCCGGTGGTGGTCTGCGTCTCCCGGCTGGTCCGGCGCAAGGGGCAGGACACGCTGATCCGGGCGCTGCCCGGGGTGCTGGCGAAGGAGCCGGACACGGTGCTGCTGATCGTCGGCGACGGGCCCTACCGGGCGGAGCTGGAGAAGCTGGCCGAGGCCGTCGGAGTGGCCGGCTCGGTGCGGTTCACCGGGGCGGTGCCCTGGGCCGAGCTGCCCGCGCACTACGGCGCCGGGGACGTCTACGCCATGCCCTGCCGCACCCGGCGCGGCGGCCTGGACGTGGAGGGCCTGGGCATCGTCTACCTGGAGGCGTCCGCCACCGGCCTGCCGGTGGTCGCCGGGGACTCCGGCGGCGCGCCGGACGCGGTGCTGGAGGGCGAGACCGGCTACGTCGTCCCCGGGCGTGACCCCGAAGCGCTGGTGGACCGGCTGGTGACGCTGGTTCAGGACGCCCCGCTGCGGGCGCGGATGGGCGCGCGCGGGCGCGCCTGGGTGGAGCAGAGCTGGCGCTGGGACCTGCTGGCGGGCCGGCTGGCGGCGCTGCTGTAGCCGCCGCCGACCGGCCCCGCCGACCCGTGCGGCCGGTCAGCGCGAGGCGTACAGGGCCTCGACGTCCGCGTCGAAGTCCTTCAGCACGATCGCCCGCTTCAGCTTCAGCGAGGGGGTGATGTGGCCGGACTCCTCGGACAGCACGGTGTCCAGGATCCGGAACTTCTTCACCGCCTCGGCGTGCGACACCGCCGCGTTGCCGTCGTCGATCGCGGTCTGGACGGCGGCCAGCAGGTCCGGATCGTCCATCAGCTCGGCGACGGTGGCCCCGGCGGGCTTGTTGTTGAGCTTCTTCCAGGTCGGGAAGAACTCCGGGTCGATGGTGATCAGGCAGGCGATGAAGGGTCTGCGGTCGCCGACCACCATGCACTCGCCGATCAGCGGGTACGCCCGGATGCGGTCCTCGATCACGGCCGGGGCGACGTTCTTGCCGCCGGCGGTGACGATGATCTCCTTCTTGCGGCCGGTGATGGTCAGGTAGCCCTGGTCGTCCAGCGAGCCGACGTCGCCGGTGGAGAACCAGCCGTCGTGCAGCGCCTCGGCGGTGGCCTCCGGGTTCTGCCAGTAGCCGGTGAACACCTGCGGGCCCTTCAACAGCACCTCGCCGTCGTCGGCGATCCGGATCGCCGAGCTGGGCAGCGGGCGGCCGACGCTGCCGATCCGGGCCGCGTCGTACGGGTTGAAGGCGGTCGCCGCGCAGGTCTCGGTCAGGCCGTAGCCCTCCAGCACGGTGAAGCCGACGCCGCGGAAGAAGTGCCCCAGCCGCTCGCCCAGCGGCGCGCCGCCGGAGATGGCGTGGGTGGCCCGGCCGCCCAGCGCGGCCCGCAGCTTGCCGTAGACCAGCGCGTCGAAGACCCGGTGCTGGAGCCGGAGCAGCAGCGGCACCCGGCCGGTGTCCTGGGCCCGGCTGTAGGCGATGGCGACCTCGGCGGCCCGGTCGAAGATCTTGCCCTTGCCCTCGCTCTGGGCCTTGGCCCGGGCCGAGTTGTAGACCTTCTCGAACACCCGGGGGACGCCCAGGATCAGCGTCGGCTTGAAGTTCGCCAGCTCGGTGACGACGTCCTTGATGTCCGGCAGGTGGCCCAGCCGGATCGGGGCCATCAGCGCGCCGATCTCCGCGATCCGGCCCAGTACGTGCGCCTCGGGCAGGAACAGCAGCAGCGAGGAGTCGCCGGTGGTGAACAGCGCCTCCATCCGGGCGACGATGTTGCCCAGCTCCGACATGAAGTTGGAGTGGGTCAGCTGGCAGCCCTTGGGGCGGCCGGTGGTGCCGGAGGTGTAGACGATGGTGGCGATGGTGTCCGGGCCCAGCGCCGCGCGGCGCTCCTCGATCACCTCGTCGGCGACCTCGGCGCCCAGCCGGGTCAGGTCGGACAGCGCGCCCGCCTCGATCTGCCACACCTCGCGCAGCGCGGGCAGCCGCTCGCGGATCGAGCCCACCACGGCCTCGTGCCGGGGCAGCTCGGTGATGCAGGCCACCGCGCCGGAGTCGCCCAGCATCCACTCGACCTGCTCGGCCGAGGAGGTCTCGTACACCGGGACGGTGATCGCGCCCGCGCACCAGATGGCGAAGTCCAGCAGCGTCCACTCGTACCGGGTGCGGGACATCAGCGCGACCCGGTCGCCCTGGCCGACACCGGCGGCGATCAGGCCCTTGGCGGCGGCGCGGACCTCGGCGAGGAACTCGGTCGCGGTGAAGTCCTGCCACTGGCCGTCGATCTTGCCGCTGACCACGGCGACGTCGGGATGGCGCTCCGCGTTGCGGTGGATGAGATCGGTGAGGTCTGCGCCACTCGGCACCTCGTACAGGGCCGGAAGGCTGAACTCGCGCACGGCTGCTCCTCGATCTGCGACGCTGCTGCGGGACGCCAGGACGTTACTGCCGGGTAGGGATGCGCGGATAGAGGCGCACGAGAATATGTTCCCAGTGTCACATTCCCGTGAGCGGCGCATTTCCGGAACATTCACGGTTCGTGCCCCGCGCCCGTACCCGGCCGCGCATGCGTCCGGGGCGAACATTACGGCAGTGTGAAGCCGACCCGACGGCAAGGTCCCGGTCGTCCTAAGGTGACTGCCATGAGGGTGCATGTGGTCAGCGACGTACACGGCAACAGCGAGGCACTGGCGCGGGCCGGGGAGGGCGCGGACGCCACCCTGTGCCTGGGCGACCTGATCCTCTTCCTCGACTACGCCGACCACTCCCGGGGCATCTTCCCCGACCTCTTCGGCGCGCAGAACGCCGGCCGCATCGTCGCCCTACGCAACGCCCGGCGGTTCCAGGAGGCCCGGGAGTTCTCCCGCAGGCTGTGGGCCGCGCTGCCGGTCGACCGCGAGCAGGCCACCGAGGCCGCCGTCCGCCGCCAGTACGCGCAGCTCTTCGCCGCCTTCCCCACCCCCACCTACGCCACCTACGGCAACGTCGACATCCCCCGGCTGTGGCCCGAGTTCGCCCGCGAGGGGGTGACCGTGCTGGACGGTCAGGTGGTCGAGCTGGGCGGGCGCACCTTCGGCTTCGTCGGCGGCGGGCTGCCCTCGCCCATGCGCACCCCCTACGAGGTGGACGAGGAGACCTACGCGGCCAAGATCGCCGCCGTGGGCGCGGTGGACGTGCTGTGCTGCCACATCCCGCCCGCCGTGCCCGAGCTGACCTACGACACCGTGGCCCGCCGGTTCGAGCGCGGCAGCGAGGCCGTGCTGGACGCCATCCACCGCAACCGACCGGGCCACGTCCTGTTCGGACACGTCCACCAGCCGCTGGCGCAGCGGATGCGGATCGGCCGCACCGAGTGCGTCAACGTCGGCCACTTCCGCTCGACGGGACGGCCGTGGGTCCTGGAGTGGTGACGCGATAGCCTTCCAGGGTCAAGCGAGGCATGTCGAGACGCGGAGGCCACCCGATGGCGGAGCACACCAGGTCGAGCACCACGATCGATGCGGCACCCGCCCAGGTCATGGCGGTCATCGCGGACTTCGCTGCCTACCCGGAGTGGACCGGCGAGGTCAAGGAGGTCGAGGTGCTGGGCACGGACGCCGACGGCCGCGCCCGGCAGGTCCGGCTGCTGCTCGACGCCGGCGCGATCAAGGACGAGCACGTCCTCGCCTACACCTGGGACGGCGACCGCGAGGTCAGCTGGACCCTGGTCAAGAGCCAGATGCTGAAGTCGCTGGACGGCTCGTACACCCTCGCCGCCACCCGCTCCGGCGGCACCGAGGTCACCTACCAGCTCGCGGTCGACGTCAAGATCCCGATGCTGGGCATGATCAAGCGCAAGGCCGAGAAGGTCATCATCGACCGGGCCCTGGCCGGGCTGAAGAAGCGGGTGGAGACGGCCGGCTCCGCCGACCCCGAGGCCGCCGCGGCCGGTCCGGCCGCGACCGGGCCCGCCGGGTCCGAGGGCTGATGGCCGCCGCCGGCCCGAGCACCGTCCTGGTCACCGGGGGCGGCGGCAGCGGGCGCAGCACCCTCGCCGCCGCCACCGCGCGGCTCGCCGCCGAGAGCGGCCTGCGGACGCTGCTGCTCGCCGCCGACGACCCGCACCGCACCCTGGACCGGCTGCTCGGCGCCGAGCTGCGCCCGGAGCCGGCCGAGCTGTGCCCGGGCCTGTTCGCCGCCCGGCTCGACCAGCAGGCCGCCTTCCGCGACGCCGCCGAACGGCTGCTGGGGCGGGCCAAGCCGCTGTTCGACCTGCTCGGTGTGGAACCACTGGACCGGGACGAGATCAGTGCTCTCCCGGGCGCGGCGCACCTGGCCCTGCTCGACGCGCTGCGCACCCGCTCCGCCTGGGACGCCGTGGTCGTGGACGCGCCCCCGGTCGCCGAACTGCTGGCCGCGCTGGCGCTGCCCAAGCAGCTGGACCGCTACCTGGCCCGGCTGCTCCCGGACGAGCAGCGCCAGGCCGCCCGCGCCCTGCGCCCCATGCTGGCCGCCTTCGCCGGGGTGCCCATGCCCGCCGACTGGCTGTTCGAGGCCCGCGCCTGGGCCGCCGCCGAGCTGGCCGCCATCCGTACCGTCGTCGACGCCCCCGGCACCACGGTCCGGCTGGTGGTGGACGCCGCCGCCGGGCCGCAGGCCGCCGCCGCGCTGCGCTCGGCCCGGGCCGGGCTGGCGCTGCACGGCGCCCGGGTCGAGTCGGTCACCGTCAACCGGCTGCTGCCGGACGGCGAGGACCCGTTCCTGGCCTCGCTGCACCAGGCCCAGCAGCGGCAACTCGCCGCGCTGGAGCGGGAATGGGACGTCCCGGTGCACCCGGTGGCGCACCTCGGCCGGGAGCCGCAGGGCTGGGCCGACCTGGCGGCGCTGGCCGCCCCCGACGCGCTGCGGCTCGCCCCCGCGTCCGGGCAGCCGGTCGCGGGGCCCGCCGGGTGGCCGGTGGAGGACCTGCTCGGCACCGAGGAGCGGGTGCTGGTGTGGCGCATCCCGCTGCCCGGCGCCGAGCGCGGCGAGCTCGACCTGGTGCGCCGGGGCGACGAGATGCTGCTGGCCGTCGGCCCGTACCGGCGGACCCTGCTGCTGCCCTCGGCGCTGCGACGCTGCACGGTGGCCGGCGCCGCCCTGCGCGACGGCGAGCTGGGCGTGCGGTTCGCCCCCGATCCCCGGCTCTGGCCGCGCTGACACCGGCCCGGCGCCGGGCTTGCCGGGCGGGCCGCCGGGCAGGCTGGGAAGTGCCACCAGAACACCGACGTGCCAGGCAGGTTCGGGTAGCGTCGCAGGAGAGCGACTCTCTCCCCCTCCGAAGGAGCAGACTATGACGACCGCCGACGACCGCAACGGCGAGGACGTGTGGGCTCGGGCCGTGGCCGAGGACGCCGAGCAGCAGGAGCGGGAGCAGGCGCAGGCGCGGGCCGAGCAGGCCCGCGGCGCGGCGCAGGCCGAGCAGGCCGAGCAGCCGACCGGGCCGGAGCCGACCGCAGCGCAGTCGGCCGAGCCGGAGCCGACCGAGGCGGCCGGACCGACCGGTGAGGCCGCCGGGGAGGCCGCCGCCGACGGCCGCTCCCCGGCCGCCGAACTCTTCGGCCCTGAACTCGCGCCGCTGGTCGACGAGGTGCGCCGGTTCGCGGCCGCGGTCGGCGACCGGGTGGACGAGGCGGCCTCCGCGCTGGGGGCCGGCGAGGGCATCCGCGGGCTGCAGCAGTTGGCCGCCCCGCTCCGGGGCAAGCACCCCGAGGTGTACGGACACCTGATCGCCGCGGGTGGTGAGCTGCTGGCCGCCTACCGCGCCGCCGTGGCCGCCTCCGAGCGCCGCTGGACGGCCGGCAAGCCCTCCGGGACCGAGCACATCGATCTTGACTGAACGCTACCGGTGGGTATGCGATGAAAGGGCCCTTGGCTACGACTTCTGAAGGCGAGCCAGGCTAACTGAATCTCTCTGTCTTCGGCTAATGTACGCACAGGTGTGTACCGGCCCCGGTGCGGGCGGGTACCGTACCGCCCAGCGGGGAAGCCAGCGGAGACTGAGGGACACATGGGACTGACCATCGGCGTGGACGTCGGGGGGACCAAGATCGCGGCCGGAGTCGTCGACGAGAACGGCGCGATCCTGGCCCGGACGAGGGTGCCCACACCGGCGGATCCGCAGTGGGCCGTGGGCGCCATCGCGGACGCGGTCAAGGAGCTCCGCGCCGAGCACCAGCAGATCACCGCGGTCGGCGTCGGTGCGCCCGGCTACATCGACCGAGGCCGCTCCACCGTCCTCATGGCTCCCAACATCAACTGGGAGAACGAGCCGCTGAAGGCCCGGATAGAGGACCTGGTCCACCTGCCGACGGTGATCGAGAACGACGCCAACGCGGCGGCCTGGGGCGAGTTCCGCTTCGGGGCGGCCGCCCGGCACGACGACATGATCATGATCACCGTGGGCACCGGCATCGGCGGCGGCATCGTCATCGACGGCCGGATGCACCGCGGCGCCTTCGGCGTCGCCGGGGAGATCGGCCACCTCAACATGGTCCCCGACGGCCTGCCCTGCGGCTGCGGCAGCAAGGGCTGCTGGGAGCAGTACGCCTCCGGCCGGGCCCTGCGCCGCTACGGCCGCGAGCGCGCCGCCGCCGAGCCCGTCCTCGGCAAGCGGCTGCTGGAGCTGAACGAGGGCGTCGCCGACACCATCACCGGCAGCCAGATCACCCAGGCCGCCGAGGAGGGCGACCAGCTCTCGCTGGACGTCTACGAGGAGCTCGCCGACTGGCTCGGCCGCGGCATGGCCGACCTGGCCTCGCTGTTCGACCCGGGCGTGTTCGTCCTCGGCGGCGGGGTCTCCGACTCCGGCGCGCTGCTGCTCGACCCGGTCGCCAAGGCGTTCGAGACCTACCTGATCGGCGGGGTGCACCGGCCCCGGGCCGACGTGGTGCTGGCGACCCTGGGCTCGGCGGCGGGCATCGTCGGCGCGGCCGACCTGGCCCGCCAGATCTGACCGGACGCCGGTTCCCGGCCGTACCGCCGCGCTGTCGTTCGTCCCCAACGGCAGGGAGAGCTGCGAACATTGGCGCATGGTCGCCGAAGATCTCCCTGCCCGTGGTCCGCAGCCCGACGGCTCCGAAGTCGTCCGCGTGCTCAGCTACAACATCCGCTCCCTGCGCGACGACCGGACGGCGCTGGCGCGCGTGGTGCGCGCCTGCGCCCCGGACCTGGTGTGCGTGCAGGAGTCCCCGCGCTTCTGGTTCCCGCGCCCGCAGGCGGCCTGGCTGGCCCGCTCCACCGGGCTGTTCCTGCTCTCCGGCGGACGCAGCGCCTCCGGCCCGCTGCTGCTGGGGCGGCTGCGGGCGGCCCCGCTCTCGGTCCACGACATGCTGCTGCCGCGCACCCCGGGGCTGCACCAGCGCGGCTTCGCCACCACCGTGCTGCGGATCGGCCGGGCTGCGCCGTTCTCGCTGACCAGCTGCCACCTCTCGCTCAACGCCGACGAGCGCTTCGCCCAGTGCCGGATGCTGCTGGACCACCTGGAGCAGGTGCGCGCCCGCTCCGGCGCGGCCCACAGCATCGTCGGCGGCGACTTCAACGAGCACCCGGGCGACGCCGGTTGGGAGCTGCTGGACGAGCGGCTGCAGGACGGCTGGGCCACCGCGCCGTGGGGCTCCGAGTACACGTCCGTCCCCGAGCGCCCCTACCAGCGGCTGGACGCGGTCTTCGCCACCCCCGGCGTGACCGTGCTGGCCTGCGGGGTGCCGGACCGGCTGACCGGGGTGCGGGCCGCCGACCTGACCGCCGCCACCGACCACCTGCCGGTGCTGGCCACGCTGCGCATCCCGGCCGCGGGCTGACCTGCGGCGGCCCGGCCTGCGGCGGACCGCTCGGAGGGTCGCCGGGGTCAGACCACCGCGCCGCGGTGCGGGTCCTGGTCGTCATCGTCGTCGTCGGACTTCATCCGGGCCACCAGCGCCGCCGTCCCGCCCAGGAACATGCAGCCGCCGAGCAGCCCGCCCAGGCCCGGCACCTGCCCGGCCAGGTACAGGCCGATCAGGATCAGCCCGCCGACCAGGGCGGCCAGCGCCAGCCGGGTCGGCACCTCGGTGGCGGGCAGCGGGGGCGGCGGCGGGGGCACGAAGTGGTCGTCGTCCGGGTCCTCGGCCGCGCTCCAGGCGCGCGGATCGACCGGCGGCAGGGCCTGGACCACCGGCAGCCGCATGATCGACGGCCGGGGGCGGGGCGCGGGCGCCAGGTCGGCGACGTCCTCGGCCTCCGGCCAGGTCCGGTCCCCGGCCTCGACCGGGTCGTCGTAGCCGGCGATCAGCTGCGCGAACAGCTCGTCGTCGGTGGCCGGGCGCGCCTCGCCCGGCTCCGGCGCGGCGTCCCCGCCGGTGCCGGTGCCCGTCCCCTCTCCCGAGGTGCCGGTGCCGTTCCCCGCGCCCGCCCGGTCGGCGCCGGAGGCGTCCGGGCCCCCGGCGTCCCGGCCGGACTCGTCCGCCCCGTCGGAGCCGTGCCCGGCCGGATCGGCCGGGTGCTCCGCGCGGTCCGGGTGCTCCGGCAGGTCGGGCCGGTCGGGCCCGGGCCGGTCGGGGAGGTCGGACACCGGGCTCACACCTCCGCCGGGGTGGTCAGCCGCCGGACGAAGTCGAGACTGCCCTCGAAGATCGTCTCGGCGTCGTAGTCCAGCGTCGCCACGTGGTAGCTGCGCTCGAGCAGCCGCTCCTCGACATCGGTCGAGGAGATCCGGGAGAGCAGCAGCGCGCCGCTCGGCGGCGGCACGACGTGGTCCTGGGTGCTGCGGAACAGCAGCAGCGGCTGGGTGATCTGCGGCAGCTCGGACTGCACGATCCGGGCCAGCTGCGCCATGGAGTGCGCCGCGTGCAGCGGGGTGCGGGTGTAGCCCTGCTCGCTCACCCCGGGGAGGGCCACGTCGTCGGAGACCCCCGGCAGGCTCGGGATCAGGTGCCGGACCAGCGGCAGCGCCCGGTGCGCCTGTCCGGGCATCCGCACCAGCGGGTTGACCAGCACCAGCCCGGAGACGGCCGCGCCGCGCTCGGCCGCCAGGTGCAGCGACAGCAGGCCGCCCATGGACAGGCCGAAGACGAAGACCTGGTCGCACTCCTTGGCGAGCACGTCGAACTCGCGCTCGACGGTCGCGTACCAGTCCGGCCAGCGGGTGACGTTCAGGTCGCGCCACTGGGTGCCGTGCCCGGGCAGCAGCGGCAGCGAGACGCTGAGCCCGTCCGCCGCGGCGGCCTCGGCCCAGGGCCGCATCGACTGGGGCGAGCCGGTGAACCCGTGGCAGACCAGCACGCCGACACGGCCGCCTTGGTGGCGGTACGGCTCGGCACCGGGCAAGAGCGGCATCTGCGCTTCCTTCCGCATGGGGGGTCAGCGCATCGTCCCATGCCGTCGCGGCAGCCGTACAGCTCAGTCTGCGCAGAGGCACTAAGGTGCATGGATGGTTCGCTAATCTGGAGGCCAGGGTTGTTCTACCGACTGATGAAGATGATCGTCGCCCCACTGCTGAAGATCTTCTTCCGTCCGTGGGTCGAGGGGATGGACAACATCCCCGAGGAGGGTCCGGCCATCCTCGCCAGCAACCACCTCTCCTTCTCCGACTCGTTCTTCCTGCCCGCGCTGATGCGTCGGCGGGTGACCTTCATCGCCAAGTCCGAGTACTTCACCGGAACGGGGATCAAGGGCAAGTTGACGGCCGCGTTCTTCCGGGGTGTCGGCCAGCTGCCGGTGGACCGCTCCGGGGTGCGCGGCGCGGGGGAGGCGGCGATCCGCAGCGGCATCGAGGTGATCGAGCGCGGCGAGCTGTTCGGCGTCTACCCGGAGGGCACCCGCTCGCCCGACGGCAAGCTCTACCGCGGCAAGGTCGGCGGCCTGGCCCGGATCGCGCTGGCGACCGGCGCGCCGGTGATCCCGGTGGCCATGATCAACACCGACAAGCTGCAGCCGCCCGGCCAGGTCAAGCCGAACTTCGGCATCCGCCCGGGCATCCGCATCGGCGCGCCGATGGACTTCTCCCGCTACCACGGCATGGAGAGCGACCGCTTCATCCTGCGCTCGGTCACCGACGAGGTGATGTACGAGATCATGCGGCTGTCCGGCCAGGAGTACGTGGACATCTACGCCACGGCCGCCAAGCGCCGGCTCCAGGACGCCGGCAAGCAGGCGAAGAAGCAGGCCAAGAAGCAGGGCGACGCGCAGGGCGACGACGACCAGTAGCGACCAGGGGCAGGGCACGGCCGGGCAGGACGGGGGGCTTGCGGTGGGGACGGGCATACAGGCCGGGGGCAGGACCGGCGGCGGCTTCTCGGTGGAGCAGCCGCTGTGGCGCGCGGTGTCGGCGTTCCGGCTGCTGACCCTGGTGTACGCGGTCGGCACCTTTCCCCGGGCCGCCGGGCACTACCACGACCGGCCCGGCGCCTGGGCCTACCTGGCCGTGCTGGCGCTGTGGACGCTCGCCACCGTGCGGCCCTTCTCGTCCAAGCAGCGCTGCGGCTGGCCGTGGCTCTACGCCGACCTGGCGATCGTGGTGGCCGGCATCCTGCTCACCCGGGCCTTCGACGCGCACGCCGGGGTCGCCGCGGGCGATCCCACGCTGCCGACCATCCGCGCCGCCGGGGCCGTCCTCGGCTTCGCGGTGATGGGCGGCTGGCTGCCCGCCGCCGTCTCCGGCCTGGTGGTCGGGGTGGCCGACATCGTCGAGGCGGGCGGGGTGACCGCCAGCGACCTGCACAACATCGTCATCCTGATGCTGGCCGGCGTCGCCATCGGCTACGTCATCGAGGTGGCCCGGGCCAGCGAGCGGACCCTGGCCAGGGCGCTGGAGATCCAGGCGGCGACCCGGGAGCGGGAGCGGCTGGCCCGGGACATCCACGACGGGGTGCTGCAGGTGCTGGCCATGGTCCAGCGGCGCGGCGCGGAGGTCGGCGGCGAGGCCGCCGAGCTGGGGCGGATGGCGGGGGAGCAGGAGATCGCGCTGCGCGCCCTGGTCGCCGAGGGCCTGGCGCCCAACCCCTCGTACGTGGCGCCGGTGCTGCCGCGCGGTGGGCTCGGTGCGGTCGGCGGGCTCGGTGCGGTCGGCGGGCGGACCGCCGACGCCGACGCCCCGGACGCCGACGCCGAGCAGGACCTGCGCTCCTACCTCGCCCCGCTGGCGGACGCCCGGGTGACCGTCTCCGCGCCCGGCACCCCGGTGCTGCTGCCCGGCCACGCCGTCCGCGAGCTGAGCGCCGCCGTCGGGGCCGCGCTGGACAACGTCCGCAGGCACGCGGGCGAGGCCCGGGCCTGGATCCTGGTCGAGGACGAGCCGGGCGAGGTGGTGGTGAGCATCCGCGACGACGGCCCCGGCTTCGACGCCGCCGCCCGGCTGCACGAGGCCGCCCGGGAGGGGCGGTTGGGGGTGTCCCAGTCGATCCAGGGGCGGCTGCGCGACCTCGGCGGCAGCGCGGACCTCTTCTCCACGCTCGGCCAGGGCACCGAGGTGGAGCTCCGGGTGCCGCGCGGCGCCCGCACCGGGCACCCGCCAACTGGTGCCCGCAGCAACGACGTTGACAGCAAGGAGGGCAGCGGCCGATGAGCGCCGACGAGCAGGCCATCAGGGTCATGGTGGTGGACGACCACCCCATGTGGCGCGAGGCCGTCGCCCGCGACCTCGCCGACGCGGGCTGCGAGGTGGTGGCGACCGCGGGCGACGGCCGCGAGGCGGTGCGCCGGGCCCCGGCGGCGGCCGCGCACGTCGTCGTGCTCGACCTCAACCTGCCGGACCTGCCCGGGGTCGAGGTCTGCCGCCAGCTGATGGCCCGTCAACCATCCCCTAAGGTGCTGGTGTTGTCGGCCAGCGGGGAGCACGCCGACGTGCTGGAGGCGGTGAAGTCCGGGGCCACCGGCTACCTGGTCAAGTCCGCCAGCCGCGAGGAACTCCTGGACGCGGTACGCCGGACCGCCGAGGGCGACCCGGTGTTCACCCCCGGGCTGGCCGGGCTGGTGCTCGGCGAGTACCGGCGGCTGGCGGCCGAACCCGCCCCGGCCGGGGTCCGCACCCCGGCCGCGCCCCAACTCACCGACCGCGAGACCGAAGTGCTGCGGCTGGTCGCCAAGGGCCTCTCCTACAAGCAGATCGCCGAGCGGCTGGTGCTGTCGCACCGCACCGTGCAGAACCACGTCCAGAACACCCTCGGCAAGCTGCAGTTGCACAACCGGGTCGAGCTGGTCCGCTACGCCATCGAACGCGGCCTGGACGACGAGGGCTGACACGCCGGGGTGCACCGGACGCACCCGCCGCTACCGTGAAGTGACGGTTCGTCACACTCATGGGAGGGGACGGAGATGCGGATCGGAGTGCTCACCGGCGGAGGGGACTGCCCGGGGCTGAACGCGGTCATCCGGGGGATCGTGCGCAAGGGCGTCGAGGTCTACGGCTACGAGTTCACCGGCTTCCGGGACGGCTGGCGCGGCCCGCTCGACGGCGCCACCACCCCCCTCGGCGTGGCCGAGGTGCGGGGCATCCTGCCGCGCGGCGGAACCGTCCTCGGCTCCTCGCGCACCAATCCGCTCACCGTCGCCGACGGCATCCGCAAGGTCAAGGAGAACCTGGCGGCGCACCGGGTGGACGCGCTGATAGCGATCGGCGGGGAGGACACCCTCGGCGTCGCCGCCGCCCTCAGCGGCCAGGGCGTGAACGTCGTCGGCGTCCCCAAGACCATCGACAACGACCTCAACGCCACCGACTACACCTTCGGCTTCGACACCGCCGTCAACATCGCCACCGAGGCCGTCGACCGGCTGCACACCACTGCCGAGTCGCACCGGCGGGTGCTGGTGATCGAGGTCATGGGCCGCCACGCCGGATGGATCGCGCTGCACTCGGGCGTGGCCGGCGGGGCCAACGTCATCCTCATCCCCGAGCACCGCTTCGACATGGAGCAGGTCTGCGCCTGGGTCGAGCAGCGGTTCAGGATCAACTACGCCCCGATCGTGGTGGTCGCCGAGGGCGCCATGCCCGTCGAGGGCCAGATGGTGCTCAAGGACGACACCCGGGACGCCTTCGGGCACGTCCGGCTGTCCGGCATCGGCGAGTGGCTGGCCCACGAGATCGAGGCCCGCACCGGCAAGGAGGCCCGCACCACCGTCCTCGGCCACATCCAGCGCGGCGGCACCCCGAGCGCCTTCGACCGCTGGCTCGCCACCCGCTTCGGACTGCACGCGGTGGACGCCGTCCACGACGGCGCCTACGGGACGATGGTGGCCCTGCGCGGCACCGACATCGTCCGGGTGCCGCTGGCCGAGGCCACCGCCCGGATCAAGACCGTGGACCCGGCGCTGTACGCCGAGTTCGACGTCTTCTTCGGCTGACCGAGCCGCACCCCGCCCGCCGACCGAGCCGCACCCCGCCCCCGGGGCCGCCCGGCGGCGCGCATACGATGGATCGGCCCGGGCCGCCGGTTCTGGGCCTGTCCACAGAAACCGCTGGCAGAGTGTCGTCCCAGCAGCAGTTCGGGAGGACCTATGACCAGCACCGTGGCGACGCGCACCGCCGCCGACCCCGGGCCGTCCCTGCGCCACGCCGACACCGCCGCCCGGGCGCTGCTCGGCGTCATCGGCGCGGGCGCGGCCGCCGTGCTCTGGCTGTGGTGGAGCGACACCGGCGCGATCATCGGCGCCGGGCAGTGGATCACCAACGGCGCCCGGCTGTGCGGCCTGCTGGCCGGGTACACCGCGCCGGTGCTGGTGCTGCTGATGGCGCGGATCCCGGCGGCCGACCGCACCCTGGGCACCGACCGGCTGGCCCGCTGGCACGCCATGGGCGGCCGGTACATGGTCGGCCTGGTGATCGCCCATGTGACGCTGATCATCTGGGGCTACTCGCTCACCGACGACAGCGGCGTCGTGCACCAGACCGCGCAGATCGTCTTCCACTACCCGGACATGCTCAAGGCGGTCTGCGGCACGCTGCTGCTGTTCGCCGTCGCCGCGGTCTCCGCCCGCGCCGCCCGCCGCAGGCTGCGCTACGAGACCTGGTACCACCTGCACCTGGCCACCTACCTGGCGATCGTCCTGGTCTTCTTCCACCAGCTCAGCAACGGCGACGAGTTCCTCCGCGACCCGGCCGCCCGCGCCGCCTGGTACTGCCTCTACCTGGGCGCGGCGGCGGCCATCGGCTGGTTCCGCTTCGTGCTCCCGGCCCGGGACGCGCTGCGCCACCGGCTGCGGGTGGCCGAGGTCCGCACCGAGGCGCCGGGCGTGGTCTCGGTGCTGGTCACCGGCCGCCGCCTGGACGAGCTGGCCGCCCGCACCCGGCCCGGGCAGTTCTTCCGCTGGCGCTTCCTCGCCCCCGGCCTGGCCTGGTCCGCCAACCCGTACTCGCTGTCGGCCCCGCCCGGCGGCGGCCCGCTGCGGATCACCGTCCGCGAGCGCGGCGGCCACAGCGCCGCGCTGCGGACGCTGCGGCCCGGCACCCGGGTCGTCGCCGAGGGGCCGTACGGCGCGTTCACCGCCGACCGGCGCAGCGCCCCCAAGGTGCTGCTGCTGGCCGCCGGGGTCGGCATCACCCCGCTGCGCACGCTGTTCGAGACCGTCCCGGCCGCGCCCGGCGGGCTCACCCTGCTCTACCGGGCGGGCAGCGAGCAGGACGTGCTGTTCCGGGACGAGCTCGAGGCCGTGGCGGCGGCCCGTGGCGCCCGGCTGCACTACCTGGTCGGGGCGCGGGCCGAGATCGGCGAGCCGCTGCAGACCAGGACCCTGCTCGGGCTGCTGCCCGACCTGCGCGACCACGACGTCTACCTGTGCGGCCCGGCCGGGATGGTCGCCACCGCCCGCGAGGCCCTGGACACGGCCGGGGTGCCGCCGCGCCGCATCCACCACGAGTCCTTCGAGTTCTGATCCCCATACCCCGGAGAGGCAGGCAGACGTGATGCGCCGATTCGCCCTGACCGCCGGCGGCACCGCCTTCGGCGTGCTGCTGCTGCTCGCCGCCAAGCCGCACCACACCGGCACGGCCGCCGCCGCCCCGGTCGTCGCCGCGCAGGGCGCCAGCGGGCCGGTCACCGGCGTGCACACGGTGACCGGCGGCGCGGTGGGCACCCCGCTGGGCCCGGTCCAGGTCAGGGTCGCGTACGACGGCAGCAGGATCACCGGCGTCACGGTGCTGGAGGAGCCCGACGGCACCCCCCGCGACGAGCAGATCAACGCCCAGGCGATCCCGGTCCTCACCCAGGAGGTGCTGGCGGCGCAGAACGCGGACATCGACGCGGTCTCCGGCGCGACCTTCACCAGCCAGGGCTACATCGGCTCGCTCCAGAGCGCCATCGACGCGGCCCGGTAGCCGAGCCCGCCGGGCCGGACCGGTCCGGCCCGCACTGCGGCAGCGGCGGATCCGGATGTGGCGTCGGTCACAGCCGCGCGCCCTCCGGGGCGGTCCGGCGCTGGAAGGGCACCGGCCGTTCAGGGCCGGTTTCCGTGCCGGACGCGCAACGGCCGCCCCGCCGCGCGCCCGCCGGGCCCGTCCGGAAACGGGCGATCAGCGGGCAGCCCCGGGGCCGCTCCGCCACCAGCGGAAAGTGCGCGGCGCCGACACCGGGCGGCCGGTGTGTCCGTCGTCACGCCCCCGGCGCCGACCGGCCGGTGCCGCCGGGGGCGCTGTCCGGCGGCCGTCTCATCCATCGGGCGTTCGGGTCTGTTCCGCTCCGCGACCCCGTAGCCTTGGCTCCGTGACCGTGAACGCTGAATCCCTGGACCAGGTCCACTCCTGGCAGTCCCTGCCCGCGGCGCAGCAGCCCGAATGGCCGGACCACGAGGCTCTGCGCGCGTCCCTTGCCGATCTCGCCTCCTATCCTCCGTTGGTTTTCGCCGGTGAGTGCGACCAGCTTCGTACCCGGCTCGCCGCCGTCGCCCGTGGAGAGGCCTTCCTGCTCCAGGGCGGCGACTGCGCCGAGGCGTTCGACGGTGTGTCGGCGGACCAGATCCGCAACAAGCTGAAGACCCTGCTGCAGATGGCCGTGGTGCTCACCTATGCCGCCTCGGTGCCGGTGGTCAAGGTCGGCCGGATCGCCGGGCAGTACTCCAAGCCCCGCTCCAAGGCGACCGAGACCCGCGACGGGGTGACCCTGCCGGTGTACCGCGGCGACTCGGTGAACGGCTTCGCCTTCACCGAGGAGTCCCGCCGGCCGGACCCGGAGCGGCTGAAGCGGATGTACAACGCCTCCGCCTCGACCCTGAACCTGGTGCGCGCCTTCACCACCGGCGGCTACGCCGACCTGCGCCAGGTGCACGCCTGGAACCAGGACTTCGTCCGCAGCTCGCCCTCCGGCCAGCGCTACGAGCGCCTGGCCAAGGAGATCGACAGCGCGCTGTCCTTCATGAACGCCTGCGGGGTGGACCCGGAGGAGTTCCGCACGGTCGAGTTCTACTCCTCGCACGAGGCGCTGGTGCTGGACTACGAGACGGCGCTGACCCGCACCGACTCCCGCACCGGGCGGCTCTACGACGTCTCCGGCCACATGGTCTGGATCGGCGAGCGGACCCGGCAGCTGGACCACGCCCACATCGAGTTCGCCTCCAGGATCAGCAACCCGGTCGGGGTCAAGCTCGGCCCCACCACCACCGTGGACGAGGCGCTGACCCTGATCGACCGGCTGGACCCGGAGCGCGAGCCCGGCCGGCTGACCTTCATCACCCGGATGGGCAAGGACAAGGTCCGCGACCGGCTGCCGGAGCTGGTGGAGAAGGTCACCGCCAGCGGCGCCCAGGTGGTCTGGATCTGCGACCCCATGCACGGCAACACCTTCGAGGCGGAGACCGGGCACAAGACCCGCCGCTTCGACGACGTGCTGGACGAGGTCAAGGGCTTCTTCGAGGTGCACAGCGCGCTGGGCACCCACCCGGGCGGCATCCATGTGGAGCTGACCGGCGACGACGTCACCGAGTGCGTGGGCGGCGGCGACGAGGTCTTCGTGGACGATCTGCACCAGCGCTACGAGACGGCCTGCGACCCCCGGCTGAACCGCAGCCAGTCGCTCGACCTGGCCTTCCTGGTGGCGGAGATGTACCGGCAGGCGTGAGCCCGGCCGTCCGGCGCGCCCCGCGGGGCCCGGATGTGACGAAGGTCCCTCCGGTTCCGGTCGAACGGAACCAGGGGGACCTTTGAGCATCCTGGAGCATTGGGTAAGGTTAGCCTTAGCTGATTCTCGCCCTCGACAGGAGCTGCCCGTATGTACGTGTGCCTGTGCCATGCGGTCACTGAGCAGCGCGTCCGCGAGGAGATAGCCGCGGGTGCCACCACCCCGCGCCAGGTCGCCGGCGGCTGCAAGGCCGGGACGGACTGCGGCTCCTGCGTGCGGCGGATCCAGGCCATGCTCGGCCATGAGGGCGCCCGGCCGTGCCCCACCCCCCGGCTCGCCGCCCGCCTGGGGCTGGCCGTCGCCGCTTCCGCCACCGGTCCTGCTGTCGATCCCGCCGCCGAGACGGCAGCGGAAGCCGCCTGATCCACCCCTCCGGGTAGCTCTGGGTAAGCGTGGGCTTACTGGACGTAGTTCCTCCGCGGTGCGAGGATGCGGCCCACCATCGGCTACCCCGGAAAGGAGTCACGCTGCCGTGCAGGGTGACCCGGAAGTTATCGAATTCCTCAACGAGCAGTTGACCGCCGAGCTGACGGCCATCAACCAGTACTTCCTGCATTCGCGCATGCAGGAGAACAACGGATGGACCAAGCTCGCCGAGTACACCCGGCACGAGTCCTTCGACGAGATGAAGCACGCCGAGATCCTGACCGACCGGATCCTGTTCCTCGAGGGGCTGCCCAACTACCAGCGGCTGTTCCACATCCGCATCGGCCAGACCGTCAAGGAGATGTTCGAGGCCGACCGGCAGGTCGAGATCGAGGCCATCGACCGGCTCCGGCGCGGCATCGCGCTGATGCGCGCCAAGGGCGACGTCACCTCGGCCCGCATCTTCGAGGACATCCTCAAGGACGAGGAGCACCACATCGACTACCTGGACACCCAGCTGGAGCTGGTCGAGAAGCTCGGGGACGCGCTCTACATCGCGCAGCTGATCGAGCAGCCCGAGTCCTAGCGGGCGCGGCCGGGCGGCCGCCCCGATGGCCGCCGCGCGGACCGGCACGCGTCGGATTCCGGACGTCTGTCACCATGGACGCATGGGTCAGACCGAGAACGACCAGGCCAGGGCCCACGGAAGCGGCTCCGGCGAGCTGCCGCCGGGCCAGCGCCGACAGCGCGGCTGGCCGGTTCTGCACTACGGTCCGGTGCCCAGGTTCAAGCCGCTCAGCTGGGACTTCCAGGTCTTCGGGGCGACCGCCGACGGGCAGAAGCACAGCTGGGACCACCCGCGCTTCAGCACCCTGCCGCACACCGCGGTCACCGCCGACCTGCACTGCGTCACCCGCTTCTCGATGCTGGGCAGCCACTGGGGCGGGGTGACCGCGCGGACCGTGCTCGACCTGGTGCCGCCCGCCGCCGACACCACCCACGTCATGGTCTGGGCGGAGTACGGCTACAGCGCCAACCTGCGGCTGGCCGACTTCGCCCACCCGTCGACCGTCTTCGCCACCCACCGCAACGGCGAGGCGCTCACCGTCGAGCACGGCTTCCCGGTCCGCCTGGTCGTGCCCGGGCTGTACGCCTGGAAGGGCCCCAAGTGGGTCCGCGCGGTCGAGTACATGACCGCCGACCGCCGCGGCTTCTGGGAGGAGCGCGGCTACCACAACCTCGGCGACCCCTGGGCCGAGCAGCGCTACTCCTACCAGGAGCAGCCCGGCGACGGCCCGGAGTTCTGAGGGCAAACCGATTGCGGTCGGCGGAGCCGGTTCGGCAGGATCATGGGATGGAACAGCCTGCCGAGACCCTCACCCGCGACCGGGTCGTCCTGCGCCGCTACCGCCCGGACGACCTGGACGCGCTGGAACGCGCCATCAGCGAGTCGCTGGAGCACCTGCTGCCGTGGATGCCCTGGGCCGCCGCCCACAGCCGGGAGAGCGTGGCCGACTACCTGGACCGGGCCCAGCTCGACTGGGAGTCCGGCGCGGCGTTCAACTACGCCATCACCACCGAGGGCGTCCTGGTGGGCAGTTGCAGCATGATGCGGCGGATCGGCCCGGGCGGCCTGGAGATCGGCTACTGGCTGCACTCCGGCTGGACCGGGCGCGGCCTGGCGACCTCGGCCGCCGCCGCACTCACCCGCGAGGCGTTCCGGCTGACCGGCACCACCCATGTGGAGATCCACTACGACGAGGCCAACAGGCCCAGCGGGGCGGTGCCCGGGCGCCTCGGCTACACCCTGGTCTCCCGCACCGGGCGGGCCGAGCGCCTCGAGCAGGCCGGGCGCGACGGCCTCACCGCGCCGCGCCCGGCGCCGGCCGACTCCGGAGTCGACGTCGTCACCAGGATCGGGCGCGAGGCCGCCGAGGCGCTGGGCTGACGCCCGGTCACCAGCGGTCGCGGTGCAGGACCTCCGCCACCGGGCGGTGGTCCACCGGGCCGAACGCGTCCAGCGGCCAGCCGATCGGGATCACCGCGAAGGTGTGCACCTCGGAGGGGATGCCCAGGGCGGCCTTCCACTCCCGCTCCAGCATCAGGTGCCAGATCGTCAGGCTCGCGCCCAGGCCCAGGGTGCGGGCCGCCAGCAGCAGGTTCTGCGTGCCCGGATAGACGCTGGACGCCTCCGCCAGCAGGCTGATCCGGCCGCCGTGCGCCGCCAGCCGGCCCAGCCCGGCGGTGCCGAGCTGGGTGACCACGCCGCGCAGGCCGTCCAGGTCGGCGCTGACCTTCGGCAGGTGGTAGCAGGGGATGACCAGGGCCGGGGTGTCCGCGAAGTGGTCCCGCTGGTACTCGATCGCGGCGCGCATCTGCTCGAAGGCGTCGTCGTCCATGGTCGCGGCCAGGGTGCGGCCGACCGAGGCGAGGTAGGCGTCCACGCAGCGCGACCACAGCGGCGCGAGCTTCGCCATCACCTGGCGGTCCGTCACCAGCACGTACTGGTAGTCCTGGGCGTTGGACCCGCTCGGCCCGTACACGGCCGCCTGGACCAGTCGTGCCAGCATCTCGTCCGGCACCGGTTCGGTGCTCAGCCGGCGCATGGCGCTCATGGTCGCCATGCTCTCGAAAAGGTCAGCCGGGGCAGGTGAGCTCATGCCCATGAAGCCTACCGATCAGCCCCCGCCGTGCTGCGGGCGGGGGCTGCCGCCGCCGTGCCGGGCGTGTCCCGGCCGCCGTCGGCGCGGCCGGGGGCGGCGGGTCAGAACAGCGTGATGGTCACCGTGCTGCCCTGGTCGGCCTGCGAGCCGCCGCCCGGGCTCTGGCTGGTCACCGTGGGGTCGCCGAACGGCAGGAACTTGTGCACCTTGACCTTGAACCCGGCCGCCGTCAGCGCGCTCCTGGCCTGCGCCTCGTCGTCGCCGCTGACGTCCGGCACGGTCACCTGCACCGGACCGGAGGAGACGGTCAGCGTCACGGTGGAGCCGGCCGCCGCGGTCGCGCCGTCCGGGCTCTGGCCGACCACCGAGCCGGCCGCCACGCCGGAGTGCACATAGGTCGGGTCCACCTGGACGGCGAAGCCCGCGCCGTGCAGGTCGGCCATGGCCTGCGCCACCGGCTCGCCCACCACGTTCGGCAGGTTCGCCGGAGGCACACCGGTGCTGACGATCAGACGGATCACGGTGTTCGGCTGCTGCCGGGTGCCGGCCGCCGGGTCGGTGCCCACCACGTCCCCCTGCGGGACGCTGCTGCTGCTCTGCTGCGTGACGCTGCCCGCCACCAGCCCGGCGGCGGTGATCGCCTGCTTGGCGGCGGCCAGCGGCTTCCCGGCGACGGCCGGGACCGCGGGCCGGTCCGGGCCCTTGGAGACGTCCAGCACCACCGAGGCGTCCTTGCGGACCCGGGCGCCCGCGCCGGGCACGGTGCCGATCGCCTGGCCGGCCGGGACGGTCACATCGAACTGCTGGACCACGGTCACGCCCAGGCCGTCGGCGCGCAGCGACTGCGCCGCCGCGGCCTGGCTCCGGCCCGCCACGTTCGGCATGGTCAGGTACAGCGCGCCGGTCAGCGCCCAGGCGACGATCCCGGCCACCAGGGCCAGCCCCACCACCACCGACAGCGGCAGCACCCAGCGGTTCCGCCGCCCGGCGCGCCCGCGCCCGGCCCGCCCGGCCCGGCGCGGCGGCGGGGCGAACTCCTCGGGCTGCTCGTGCCGGGGCATCACCAGCTCCGGGGGCAGCTCGGGCAGGCCCGGCATGATGCTGGTGCGCTCCACCGGGGCGGCCCCGGGCGGCGGGGGCAGCACCGTCGTCCGCTCCCCGCCGGGCAGCACCGTCGTCCGGTCGCCGCCCGGAGGGGGCGCGTCCGGCATCCGCAGGGGCGGCGCGGCGGCGGGCTCGGCGTCCAGCTGCTCCGGGGTCAGCCTGCGCCGGACCTGCTGCAGCAGGGCCAGCAGCGCGACGGCGTCGTGCGGCCTGCGGTGGGCGTCCCGGGCGGTCGCCGCCAGCGTTATGGCGTCCAGCTCCGGCGGCAGGCCCGGCACCAGGGTGGAGGGCGGCGGCACGTCCGTGCTCAGGTGCTGGTAGATGACCTGCATCGGGGACTCGCCGGTGTGCGGCTTGGCGCCGGTCAGCATCTCGAACAGCATCACCCCGCAGGCGTAGACGTCGGTGCGGGGGTCGGTCTCGCCCTGCTGGATCTGCTCCGGCGCCAGATAGGCGACCGTGCCCATGACCTGACCGGTCGTCACCGAGCTCTCCCCGGTCATCGCCCGGACCAGCCCGAAGTCGGCGACCTTGACCCGGCCGTCCTCGGTGAGCAGCACGTTCTCCGGCTTCACGTCGCGGTGCACCAGGCCCGCGCGGTGGGCCGCGCCGAGCGCCGCCAGGACCGGCTCCAGGATGTCCAGGACCATCCGCGGGTTCAGCGCCCCCCGGTCCCGCAGCAGGTCGCGCAGGGTCCAGCCGGGCACGTACTCCATCGACAGGAACACCACGCCGCTGTCGCTGCCCTGGTCGTAGACGTTGACCACGTTCGGGTGCGACAGCCGGGCGACGGCCTTGGCCTCGCGGATGAAGCGGGCAGTGAAGTCCGGGTCGGACGCGAGCCCCGCGTGCATCACCTTCAGCGCGACCGTGCGGTCCAGCCGGGTGTCCACCGCCCGGTAGACAGTGGCCATGCCGCCGACGGCGATGCGCTGCTCGACCCGGTAGCGGCCGTCGAGCATCCGCCCGAGGAGCGGATCGTGCAGGGTCGTGTCCATCCTCGTGAGTTTACGGGGCCCGGCGGCCGCCGGGTGAGCAGGGGAGACCCGATCGTTGCCGAACGCTGCCGCGCCCGTGCGGTGAGCGGCGGTCAGAAGGCCGGGGCCTCCGGGTCGAACTCGGCGCGCCCGGCCATGGGTGACGACGCCTCGGCGTGGAACCGGCGCGGAATCCGCCCGGCCCGGCGGGCCAGCCGCCCGGCCTCGACCGCCCGCCGCATCGCCTCGGCCATCAGCGCGGGCTCCTGCGCCCGGGTGACGGCGGTGGCCAGCATCACCGCCGCGCACCCCAGCTCCATGGCCAGCGCCGCGTCCGAGGCCGTGCCCGCGCCGGCGTCCAGGATCACCGGCACCCCGGCCCGCTCCACGATCAGCTGGAAGTTGTGCGGGTTGCGGATGCCCAGGCCGGAGCCGATCGGCGAGCCCAGCGGCATCACCGCGGCGCAGCCCACGTCCTCCAGCTTCCGGGCCAGCACCGGGTCGTCGTTGGTGTACGGCAGCACCACGAAGCCGTCGTCCACCAGGGTCTCGGCCGCGTCCAGCAGTTCGACCGGGTCGGGCAGCAGCGTCCGCTCGTCGGCGACCACCTCCAGCTTGACCCAGTCGGTCTCCAGGGCCTCGCGGGCCAGCCGGGCGGTGAGCACGGCCTCGCCCGCGGTGAAGCAGCCCGCGGTGTTGGGCAGCACCTGGATGCCGTTGCGCCGCAGCACCTCCAGCACCGAGCCGCGCGCGGCCGGGTTGACCCTGCGCATGGCGACCGTGGTCAGCTCGGTCCCGGACAGCTTCAGCGCCTGCTCCAGCACGTCCAGGCTGGGCGCGCCGCCGGTGCCCATGATCAGCCGGGAGCCGAAGGAGCGGTCGGCGATGGTGAGGATGTCGTCGGCCATGGCCCTAGCCCCCCTGGACGGCGGTGAGTATCTCGACGCGGTCGTCGGCGGCGAGCGCGGTGGCCGCCCACGCGCCGCGCGGCACGACGGCCTCGTTGACGGCGGCGGCCACCCCGGTCGGCGCCGCGCTCAGCTCGGCCACCACCTGCTCCAGGGTGGTGCCCGGGGGCACCGCGCGGGCCTCGCCGTTGACGCGGATCGGCAGGGGGGAGGTCAGGGGCAGGGACGTCATCGGACGGCCTCCGGGGTCTGGCTGCGGGCGGATCGGTTCTGGGCGGGACGGTTCGGGTCGGGACGGTTCGGGTCGGGACGGCTCGGCGCCGGACGGTTCGGGACGGGTGCGGCGGCGGCCGCCGGGGCGGCGAAGCGGGCGGGGCTGAACGGCTCGGCCTCGGGCGGCAGCACGCCGGTGCCCAGGTAGGCGGCCAGGGCGTCGGCGGTGACCGGGGTCAGCAGCACGCCGTTGCGGTGGTGGCCGGTCGCGGCGACCAGCCCGGGCAGCGCGGTCGGGCCCAGCAGCGGCGCGTTGTCGGGGCTGCCCGGCCGCAGCCCGGCGCTGCTCTCCACCAGCTCCAGCTCGGTGATCCCCGGGACCAGCTCGTGCGCGTCGCGCAGCAGCTCGTACACCCCGCCCGCGGTGACCGTGGTGTCGAAGCCCTGCTCCTCCGTGGTTGCGCCGACCACCAGCTCGCCGTCGGCGCGCGGCACCAGGTACAGGTGGCCGCCGCGGACCAGCGCCCGGACGTTGCGGGAGAGGAACGGCTGCCCGAGCGGGCTCTCCATCCGCAGCCGCAGCACCTGCCCCTTCACCGGCCGGACCGGCAGCCGCAGCTCCGGCGGCACACCCGGCAGCTCGCCGGACCAGCTGCCGGCCGCCAGCACGGTCTGCCCGGCGGCGAACACCGTGCCGTCCTCGGCGCGGGCGCCGGTCGCCCGGTCCGCCGCCGGGGCCAGGGTCAGCTCGGCGCCCCGGGAGCGGTGCAGCCGCACGCCCGCCCGCTCGCAGGCCGCGACCAGCGCCGCGCCCAGGCGGCGGCCGTCCACCTGGTGGTCGCCGCCGACCAGCAGGCCGCCCCGGACCGAGGGCGCCAGCAGGGGCTCCAGCCGACGGCACTCCCGCCCGGTCAGCCAGTCCGACGACAGCCCCAGCCGTTGCTGGAAGGCGTGCAGTTCGCGCAGCTCGGAGCGGTCGTCGGCGTCCAGCGCCACGGCCAGGGTGCCGCAGGCCCGGTAGCCGACACCGGCCCCGGCGGCCTCGGACAGCTCGGCGGCGAAGGCGGCATAGCGCTCGTTGGAGGCGATGCCCAGCCGCAGCAGCGGCTCCTCGCCGTACTGCAACTCGGTGACCGGGGCGAGCATGCCCGCCGCGACCTGGTTGGCGCCGCGCCCGGGATCGGGGTCGAGCACCGTGACGCCGAGGCCGCGCTGCGCGCTGCGCCAGGCCACCGCCAGGCCGATGATGCCGCCGCCCACGACCAGGACGTCCGCCGTACGGACGCGTGCCGCCATTGCTGCGCTCCCTTCGCCGGCATGACCCGGATCAGGTTCGGACGGTCGCGGGCCGGGGGCGTCTGCGCCCGCTCGCCTGCCTCTCAGCCCGGTGCGCCGGGCTCCCGTGATTGCCTTTCCCACTGTAGTCGCGCCCCGCGCCGTACAGTGACGGGGTGTTCGAGCGCAGTGGGGGTGGAGGGCCGATGGTGCAGCGGATCGTCGTGGTCGGGGCCGGGATCGCCGGGATGCAGACCGCGCTGGCCCTGCGGGAGCGCGGGTACGACGGCGGGCTGACCCTGCTCGGGGCGGAGCCGCACCCGCCCTACGACCGGCCGCCGCTCTCCAAGGACGTGCTCCTGGGCAAGGCCGAGCACTCCCGCTTCGAGGTGGACTACCCGGGCCTGGGCGTGGAACTGCTGCTGGGGCGCCGCGCCCTGGCCCCGGACACCGCCCGGCGCACCCTGCGCACCGAGGCCGCGGCGGGCGGCGGCGACGCCGAGGAGCTGCCCTACGACCGGCTGGTCCTGGCCACCGGCGCCCGCCCGGTCGCGCTGCCCGGTCTGCCCGGCAGCGCCCACCTGCTGCGCACCCACGACGACGCGGTCGCGCTGAAGGCCGCGCTGCGCCCCGGCGCGCGGGTGGTGGTGGTCGGCGCGGGCTGGATCGGGGCCGAGGCCGCGACCGTCGCCCGGCAGCTGGGCTGCGCCGTCACCGTCGTCGAGGCGGCCGGGACGCCGCTGGCGGGCGCGCTGCCCGCCGAGGTCGGCGAGCGGATGCGCGGCTGGTACGCCCAGGCCGGTGCGGAGCTGCGGACCGGCGCGGCCGTCAGCGGCTTCAGCGAAGGATCGGTCCGGCTGGCCTCCGGCGAGGTGCTCCCGGCGGACGTGGTCGTGGTCGGCATCGGCGCCCGGCCGGACACCGGCTGGCTGCAGGGCTCCGGCATCGCCCTGGACGCCGGGGGCGCGGTGGCCGCCGACGACCGGCTGCGGGCCTCGGCCGAGGGCGTGTTCGCGGTCGGCGACTGCGCCTCCTTCCCCTCCGCCCGCTACGGCGCCCGGCTCAGCGTCCACCACTGGGACAACGCCCTGCAGAGCCCGCGCACGGCCGCCGCCAACGCCCTGGGCGCGGACGAGGTCTACGACCCGGTGCCGTACTTCTGGTCCGAGCAGTTCGGGCGGATGGTGCAGTACGCCGGGCAGCACGGCCCCGGCGACCAGCCGCTGTGGCGCGGGGCCGCGGGCGACGCCGCCTGGAGCGTGCTCTGGCTGCGCGGGGACGTCCCGGTGGCGCTGCTCGCCGTCGACCGGCCGCGCGACGTGGCGCAGGGGCGGCGGCTGATCGAGCGCCGGACGCCGGTCGACCGGGCCCGCGCGGCCGACCCCTCGGTGCCGCTCAAGGAGGCCGTGGGCGGCTGAACCGGCCCGGCCGGAGCCGACCGGGCGGGAGTTCGTGGTGCGCGCGGGGGGCCGGGGATGGCAGTCTGGGGGGGTGAGCCAGATTGATCCCAAGATTGACGCCCTGATTCCCGCCTGGATGTACATCCCCGACATCGCCGAGCAGTGGGGGGTGGTGGTGACCAAGGTGCGGCGACTCGTCGACGACGGCACCCTGATCGCCGTCCGCCGCGGCGAGAACAACGCCCTGCAGGTCCCGGCCGCCTTCATCGGCCCCAACGGCACCGTCAAGGGCATCTGCGGCCTGCTGACGCTGCTGCGCGACAGCGGCTTCACCGACGAGGAAGCCCTGGAGTGGCTGTTCACCGAGGACCCCTCGCTGCCGGGCACCCCCGCCCAGGCGCTCAACGAGAACCGGGGCACCGAGGTCAAGCGCCGCGCCCAGGCGATGGCGCTGTGACCCACGGCGCCCTGCGCGACGCCCGGCTGTACCTGTGCACCGACGCCCGCCGGGAGCAGGGAGACCTTGCCGGGTTCCTGGACGCCGTCCTGGCCGGCGGCGTGGACATCGTCCAGCTGCGGGACAAGGGCCTGGAGGCCCGGCAGGAGCTGGAGCTCCTGGAGGTCTTCGCCGACGCCTGCGCCCGGCACGGCAGGCTGCTGGCGGTGAACGACCGCGCCGACGTCGCCCACGCCGCGCGCGCCGCCCTCGGTCCCCGGCCCGAGGTGCTGCATCTGGGCCAGGACGACCTGCCGGTCCCGGCCGCCCGCGCCGTGCTCGGCCCGGACGTGCTGATCGGCCGCTCCTGCCACGCCGAGTCCGAGGTGGACGCGGCGCTGGTGCAGCCGGGCGTGGACTACTTCTGCACCGGCCCGGTCTGGCCGACGCCGACCAAGCCCGGCCGGGCCGCGCCCGGCCTCGGCCTGGTCGCCTACGCGGCCGAGCAGACCGCCAAGCGGTCGGCCGAGCAGCCGGGCGCCGAGCGGCCGTGGTTCGCCATCGGCGGGATCGACACCGGCAACCTGGAGCAGGTGCTGGACGCGGGCGCGCGGCGGATCGTCGTGGTGCGCGCGCTGACGGCCGCCGCCGACCCGCACGCCGCCGCGGCCGAGCTGGCCCGGCGGGTCCGCGAACGCGACTGACCTGCCCGGCCGCCCCGGCCGCCTCGTTCGCCGGTACCGGCTCGGGGTCAGTACCGCCTCGCCGTCGCCGCGGCGGCGAGGCGGTGCAGCACCCGGCGGGCCTCCGGCTCGGCGATCGGGGCTCCGTCCAGCGCGGTCAGCGCCTCGTGCAGCAGCCCGGTGATCCGGGCCTCGACCCGCTCCGGCGCGCCGCTGCGGGTGATCGCCGAGCGCGCCATCCGGACCTGCCGCTCGTCCATGCCGGGCGCGCCGAGCAGCTCGTCCAGCAGCCGGGCGTCCGCCGCCGAGCAGGTGGCCAGGGCCTCGGCGACCAGAAGCGTGCGCTTGCCCTCGCGCAGGTCGTCCCCGGCGGGCTTGCCGGTGACGGCCGGGTCGCCGTAGACCCCGAGCAGGTCGTCCCGCAGCTGGAACGCCTCGCCGAGCGGCAGCCCGAAGGCCCCGTAGGCGGCGATCAGCGCCGGTTCGGCCCCGGCCAGCAGCCCGCCGATCTGCAACGGGCGTTCGACGGTGTACTTGGCCGACTTGTAGTGGATCACCGTGCGGGCCCGTTCCACCGGGTCGCCGCCCAGGCGGCGGCCGGCCCCCGAGGCGGCGGGCTCCAGCACGTCCAGGTACTGCCCGGCCATGACCTCGGTCCGCATCAGGTCGAACAGCGGCTTGGCGCGGCGCACCGCCTCGCGCTCCAGCCCGCAGTCGCAGAGGAGTTCGTCGCTCCACATCAGCAGCATGTCGCCGAGCAGCACCGCTCCGGCCGCGCCGTAGCGCCCGGCGTCGCCGCGCCAGCCCCCGGCGGCGTGCAGCGCCTCGAAGCGCCGGTGCACCGAGGGCAGGCCGCGCCGGGTGTCGCTGCGGTCGATCAGGTCGTCGTGCACCAGCGCCCCGGCCTGCAGCAGCTCCAGCGCCGCCGCGGCGGCGACCGCGCCGTCCTGGTCCGCCCGGCCGCTCGCGCCGCGCCAGCCCCAGTAGCAGAACGCCGGGCGCAGCCGCTTGCCGCCGTCCAGCAGGAAGTCGCGCAGGGTGGCGGCGACCGGGGCGAGCTGCGGCGAGATCGCCGAGAGGGTGGCCTCCTGGCGGTCCAGGAAGCGGCCCAGCGCGCCGTCCACCCGCTGCCGCAGCCGCTCCTCGTCCACGGGGTTGCCCAGGGCCGGGGCGTCGTCGGCGGTCGGCGCGTCGGCGCTCAGCTGGTGGGCGGTACGGGTGCGGGGCACGGGTGATCTCCGAGCGGTACGAGGAAAACCAGCGTAACCCCCGGCCCCCGGCGGCTCGGG
Source organism: Streptacidiphilus sp. PB12-B1b (assembly GCF_014084125.1). NCBI lineage: Bacteria > Bacillati > Actinomycetota > Actinomycetes > Kitasatosporales > Streptomycetaceae > Streptacidiphilus > Streptacidiphilus sp. PB12-B1b. The sequence goes on from NZ_CP048405.1 coordinate 2,041,403, forward strand.
AACCCCTCCCGTACCGCCCGCCCGGAAGCGCCGCGACAGGCCGTATCAGCAAGTGGACAAACGATTCATATTCGCTGCGGGCGACGGATAACCTGCCCCTATGGCTCTCGGCATCTCCAGCACAAGGAAAGACAGTGCGGTCTCGATCCGCGAACTGCTGGCGGCGGGGGACCGTTCCTACTCGTTCGAGTTCATGCCGCCGCGCAGTGCCGAGGCGGAGGTCGGCCTGTGGACGGCCATCCGCCGGCTGGAGGCGCTGTCGCCGACGTTCGTCTCGGTCACCTACGGGGCCGGCGGCTCGACCCGGGGCCGCACCGTCAACATCACCGGGCGGATCACCCAGGAGACCACGCTCACCCCGGTGGCCCACCTGACCGCGGTCGACCACAGCGTCGCCGAGCTGCGGAACATCCTGGGCCACTACGCCGACCAGGGCGTACGCAATGTGCTGGCGCTGCGCGGCGACCCGCCCGGCGACCCGCTCGGCGAGTGGGTGCAGCACCCGGAGGGGCTGACCTACGCGGCGGACCTGGTGCGGCTGGTCAAGGAGTCCGGCGACTTCTGCGTCGGCGTCGCGGCCTTTCCGGAGATGCACCCGCGCTCTCCCGACTGGGACAGCGACATCCGCCACTTCGTCGACAAATGCCGGGCGGGTGCGGACTACGCCATTACCCAGATGTTCTTCGACGTCGACAACTACCTGCGGTTCCGGGACCGGGTGGCGGCGGCCGGCTGCGAGACGCCGATCATCCCGGAGATCATGCCGGTCACCACCATCCGTTCGATGCGGCGGATCCCGGACCTCAGCACCGCCGTCTTCCCCCGGGCGTTCGCCGACCGGATGCTCGCCCACCAGGACGACCCCAAGGCGGTCCGGGCCGTCGGCATCGAGTACGCCACCGAGATGTGCCGTCGGCTGATCGCCGAGGACACCCCCGGGCTGCACTTCATGACCATGAACTTCTCCACCGTGACGTCGGAGATCTACCAGAACCTCGGACTGCACAGCCGCAGCTGAGGCCCCCGCTCAGGCCCAGCCGGTACGGTGTGCGTCACGCGCCCCGCTGAGCACATGAGGTAGGTACGCCTGTGAACGTCGGACTCGCGGTGCTGGACGCCGCGTTCGCGGTGGTCGCACTGTGGCTGCTGGGCGAGCTGCTGCTGCAGCACCGGGCGCCCGCGCACTGGCGGGCCCTGGCCCTGGCTGGGTTCCTGGTGCTGGTCGCCGGGGTGCAGTCGGGCTCGGCCGCGGAGATCGGCGCGGGCGTGCTGGCCTTCGGCGCCGGGCAGGGCATGGTGACCCGCGCGGTCAAGCGCGGCGGCGGCCCGCACTGGTCGCTGCGCGGCCGGGACGGCGCGCTGCCCGGCCCCTTGGCCCGCGTCCCGGCGCTGGAGCGGGTCTTCCCGGCGGCCGAGCTGTCCGGACCGGGCCCGGCGGCCCCGGCCCCGGCCCCGCGGGTCGGCTCGGTCGGCCCGATCGAGCTGGAGGACGACGCCCCGGCCCCCGCCGCCGACGCCCCGGAGCTGATCACCCAGGACTACGGCGGGCCGCAGGCGGAGACCGCGTACCAGCCCCAGCCCCAGCCCCAGCCGTACGGCGGCTACCCGGACCCGGCGCCCGGCTACGGCCAGGAGTACGCCCCGGCCGCCGGCTACCAGCAGGGCTACGGCGAGCAGGCCGGACAGCCGGTGCAGCCGGGGCAGGACTACGCCGGGGCGTACGGGCAGCAGTACGGGCAGCAGTTCGACCAGCAGGCCCCGGCGCAGCCCTATGCGCAGCCGTACCCGCAGCCGGACTACTACGCGCAGCAGGCCCCCGGCTACGGCTACGACCCCGGGCAGCAGCAGTCGCAGCAGCAGGGCGGGTACTACCCGGCCGTCCCCGGGCAGCAGCCCGGTTACCAGCAGGGCGGCGGCTACGACCCCGCGGGCTACCAGCAGCCCGCGCCGGGCTACTCCTACGACTACCTGGGCCAGGGGCCCGAGCAGGCGGGCTACCAGCGGCAGCCGGAGCAGCCCCAGCCCCACGCCCACCAGCCGGAGCCCCCTCAGCCCAAGCAGCCGCAGCCGCCGTACGCCGCGCCGGAGCCCTGGAACTACGGCTGACCGCCGACGCCCGACCGCCCGGCCTGGCGCCGCGCCCGCCCGCCCCGCTAGGGCGTGCCGACCAGCTCCGCCGTGACCGCCGCCGACATGCCGACCCGGGCCAGCCCGCCGCCCGGGTGGGCCGCGCCGCCGACCAGGTACAGGCCGGGGAGCGCGGTGCGGTTGGCACAGTGCAGGTAGGCGCCCCCGGCCCCGGCCAGTGCCGGGCCCGGCACCCAGCCGCCGGGCGCGCCGGTCTCCCGCTCGGTGTCGGCGGGGGTGCGGACCTCCCGCCACAGCACCCGCTCGCGCAGCCCGGGCGCGGCATGGGCCAGCACCGCGTCGGCGTAGGCGTCCGCCCGGCCCGGCGCGGTCCAGTCGTACCGCTGCTGCCCGGGGACGGTGACGGTGAGCAGCGCCGCCTCGTGCCCGGCGGGCGCGAGCGTGGGATCGTCCGGCCGCAGCAGCTGGACGGTGGGCCGGGAGCACAGCCGGGGCTCCCCGGGCCCGGCCGGGAACAGCGCGTCCAGCTCGTCCGCGCGCTCGGCGGCGTGCACCACCGTCCGGTGCGGGACGCCCTCGGGCCGCCCGCCGCGCAGCGCCAGCAGCACGGTGAACCGCCCCGGGCCGTCCGCCGCCTCCGCCGTAGGGGTCTGCGCCGGTGGCCCGGCCTGGGTGGTCAGGGCGCCCGGGGGGCAGTCGGCGACCACCGCGTCGGCGTCCAGCTTCTCGCCGCCGGCGAGCAGCACGCCCTCGACCCGGCTCCCGCCCAGCACCTCGGCCACCGGGGCGCCGAAGCGCAGCTCCACCCGGCGCTGTTCGCAGCGGCGCAGCACGGCGTCGGCCAGGGCCCGCATGCCGCCGGTGACGTACCAGACGCCGAAGCTCTGCTCCATGTACGGCAGGCCGGTCAGCGAGGCCGGTGCCCGGCGCGGGTCGAGGCCGAAGCGCAGCGCGTACTCGTCCAGCAGCGCGGTCAGCCCGGGGTGGCGCAGCTCGCGGGCGGCCACGTCGGCGAGGGTGGCGACCGGGCGGCCCAGCAGCCGGCGGCGCCTGGCCGGGAGGTACGGGTCCTGGTGCAGCGCCGAGGGGTCGTCCGGCAGCGGCTCCTCCAGCAGCGGGCGGCGGGTGGCCTCCCACACGCCGCGGCCGCGCTCCAGCAGCTCGCCCCAGCGGACTCCGGCGCCCGCGCCCAGGGCGTCGTCCAGCGCCTGGACCACACCGGCCCGGGAGGCGTTGGCGAGCGCGAAGCGGGTGCCGTCCGGCAGCAGGTGCACGCTGCCCGGGTCCACCGGGCGCAGCTCGACCTCGTCCTCCAGCCGGGTGCGGCCGGTCTTGAGCATCAGGTCGCGGTAGACGGCGGGCAGGGTGAGCAGGGTCGGGCCGGTGTCGAAGCGGAAGCCCTCCCGCTGGAACTGCCCGACCATGCCGCCGTGGGTGGGCCCGGCCTCGCAGAGGGTGACCCGGTGCCCGACCGTGGCCAGCCGTGCCGCGGCTGCGAGACCGCCCATACCTGCGCCGATGACGACGATGCGTGCCATGGGAAGCGATCCTATGCGCGCGGCGGCGCGCCGCCGCCGGGGGCCCGGCGGCGGCGCCCGGCGCCCGCGCTCAGGGGTGGGTCCGCAGGCCGTCCATGACCAGGTCCACCAGCCGGTCCGGGTCCACCTGCTTGCCGCTGTCGCAGGCCCAGGTGATGCCGCCGATCAGCATCAGCACCTCGGTGGCGGTGACGTCGGCCCGGATGCGACCGCCCGCCTGGGCCCGGGCCAGCAGGTCCGCGGCGGTGCTCTGGAGCACCTTGCCGGGGCTCTCCTTGGGCGAGCCGGTGGGCAGCAGGGCGGCGGCCAGCCCGCGGAACACCGCCACATGGGCGACCAGCCGCCGTAGCCAGACGGCCAGCGCCTCGGCTGGGTCGGGGGAGTCGCGCAGCGGTTGGGCCTCGGTCAGCACCGACTCCATCCACTGCTCCATCACGGCTTCCAGCAGGTCCTGACGGGTGGGGAAGTGCCGGTAGAGGGTTCCGGGGCCGACCTCGGCGCGCTTGGCGATGTCGTCGAGCGAGGCATTGGCGCCGTTCTCACTGAACGACTGGGTGGCCGCCGCCAGCAGCCGTTCGTAGTTGCGGCGGGCGTCGGCGCGCATGGGGCGCGGGGGGCGTACGGCCCCCGGGGCTGTGCGGCGCACGTCGGCTTCGTTCATGCCTCATCCCAGGGTTGATAAACGGAGGGCATCTCCGTATCGTCGTCAGTGGAACCGGAGAATCTCTCCGTTTGCGTTCCCTTCCTTCGCCATGACCCCGTGTCCGCCCCTTCCGCAGGAGAGTCATGTCCGAGAACATCATCGCCCCCCGCACCGCCCGATCCGAAGACGTCGGAGCGGGTGAATTGCGTCGGCAGTTCGAATCACCACCGCTCACGACACCACCTCCGCCCCCTGGGCCGCACCGGCCCGGCCTCGCCCTCGCCGTGATCCTGGCCTGCCAGCTCATGGTGATCCTGGACGCCACCGTGGTCTCCATAGCCCTGCCCGGCATCCAGCGCACCCTGCACTTCTCCACCGCCGGGCTCTCCTGGGTGCAGAACAGCTACCTGCTGGCCTTCGGCGGCCTGCTGCTGCTCGGCGGCCGGTCCGGGGACATCCTCGGCCGCCGCCGGCTGCTCACCGCCGGGATCGCGCTGTTCACCCTCGCCTCGCTGCTCGGCGGCCTGGCCCAGAACCCGGCCGAGCTGCTCGCCGCCCGGGCCGTCCAGGGCATCGGCGCGGCGACCGCCGCCCCCAGCACCCTGGCGCTGATCGTCAGCACCTACCGGGAGCTCGACCAGCGGGCCCGCGCCATCGGCCTGTTCTCCAGCATGTCGGCCGGGGGAGCCGCCGTCGGCATGATCCTCGGCGGGGTGCTCACCTCGTACTTCTCCTGGCGTTCGGTGATGTTCATCAACGTGCCCTTCGGGCTGGCGGTGGTGCTGCTGGCGCCCCGGGTGATCGTCGAGCCCGAGCGGCACCGCAGCCGGCTGGACGTCACCGGCGCGCTCACCGCCACCCTCGGCACCGGCGCCCTGGTCTACGCCTTCATCCGGGCGGCCACCTCCGGCTGGGGGTCACCGGCCACCCTCGGCTGCTTCGCCGCCGCCGTCGTCCTGCTGGCGCTGTTCCTGCTGGTCGAGGCCCGCTCACCGCAGCCGCTGCTGCCGCTGCACATCATCGCCCAGCGGGTGCGCGGCGGCGGCTACCTGGCCATGCTGCTGACGGCGGCCGCCATGTTCGGGATGTTCTTCTTCGTCACCCAGTACCTGCAGCTGGTCCTCGGCTACAGCCCGCTGCGGACCGGCTTCGCCTTCCTGCCGCTGGCCGTGCTGATCTTCACCGGCGCCCGGCTGGCGCCGCGCCTGGTGCCGCGCTTCGGCGTGCGCTACTTCCTGGTCGGCGGCCCGCTGAGCGTACTGACCGGCCTGCTGCTGCTCACCCGGATCGGCCCGGACACCACGTACGCGCCGGGCGTGCTGGTGCCCATGCTGCTGTTCGGGCTGGGCGCCGGGTGCACCATGGTCCCGCTCAGCCTGACCATCCTGGCCGGCGTCCGGCCGGAGGAGTCCGGCGCGGCCTCCGGCGCCCTGCAGACCATGCAGCAGGTCGGCGGGGCCCTGGGCACCGCGGTGCTGCTCACCGTGTTCTCCTCGGCCACCCGGCACCCCGCCGCCGGGGAGAGCGCCCACGCGCTGTTCGCGCACGGCGTCTCCACCGCCATGGAGGCGGGCGCGGTGCTGATCGCCACCGCGCTGGCGATCATCGTCGGGCTGGTCCGCCCGCCCGGCCGCACCCGGCGCTGACCGCCCGCACCCCGGCCCGCGGGGGCGTGCGCGTCCATCCGCCGCCCGGCGCATCCGGGCCCGGCTCCCTGAGTAGAAGTACCTAGGACTACCCATCCGAGTGGATGAGTAGCCGTACGGATATGCCCTCGCCCGCCGGACGGGCAGAGTGGTGCCCACCGGGAAGGGCCCGGGGCCGCGAGGCCCCCCGAGCCCGCCAACCGGGCAGGCCGCGGTCGTCGGTCGCGGACGCACACGGGGGGCTCCACACCAGGGGCGACGGTGCGTCCGACGGGGGTCGGCGAACGCGGGTCCGCGCGACTGGCCCGGCACTGCACCGCCGACACGGGGCGGCGGAGCAGCAGCCCGGCCGGGGAGCGCACGGGGGATCACCGCGGCCGGGGGGAAACGGGGGGACGGGGGAGGAGCGGCGGTTGCGCGCCGGCGGAGGACTCTCCGCTGGGACGCGACCGCCGCTCCTGCACGCCCGCCCGCCGGGCCCGGTCGGTCGGCCCGCAGTCGCAGTCGGCGTCAGAGAAGGCTGAACTCGCCGGGGACGCTCGCCGACGGGCCGCCCGCGGCCGCCGCCGCCAGCCGCCGGACCGCCTCCCGGGAGACCTCCGGGGGCTGCGCGTAGGGCAGCCGGACGAAGCGCTCCAGCACCCCGTCCACGCCGAAGCGCGGGCCCGAGCCGATCCAGACGCCGAACCGCTCCGCCGCCGTGGCCAGCGCGCTGCCGCCGGGGCCGGCGTCGTCGGTGCGCACCCACAGCGAGAGTCCGCCGCCCGGCACCCGGAACGTCCAGCCGGGGAGCTCTTGCCGCACCGCGGCCACCAGCGCGTCCCGCTGCTCCCGCACCCGCCGCCGCTGGAAGGCCAGCAGCTCGGGCAGGGCCTCGGCCAGCAGGTGCCGCACCGCCAGCTGCTCCACCACCGGGGAGCAGACGTCCATGCTGGAGCGGTCCGCCGCCAGCCGCCGGATCAGCTCAGGCCGGGCCCGGATCCAGCCGATCCGCAGGCCGCCCCAGAAGGTCTTTCCGGCCGAGCCGATGGTGATCACGCTGCCGGTCCGGTCGAAGGCCGCCAGCGGGCGCGGCGCCGGCGGCCCGTCCGGCTCCAGCGACAGCTCGGCCATGGTCTCGTCGACGATCAGCTGGGTGCCGGTGGCCCGGGCCAGCGCCACCAGCTCCTGCCGCTGCTGCTCGGGCATCAGCAGTCCGGTCGGGTTCTGGAAGTCCGGGATGACGTAGGCCAGCGCGGGCGCGGCCTCGCGCAGGGTCCGGCTCCAGGCGTCCAGCTGCCAGCCGTCCTCGGCCAGCGGCACCGGCACCGCCCGCGCCCCGCCGAAGCGGATGGCCTGCAGCGCGTTGGCGTAGCTGGGCGACTCCACCGCGATCCGCTCCGCCGGGCCGGACAGCCGCAGCAGCAGGGACAGCGCCCCGGCCGCCCCGGCGGTCACCATCACCTGCTCCGGCCCGGTCGGCAGCCCGCGCCGGGTGAAGCGGTCGGCCACCGCCTGCCGCAGCACCTGCAGCCCGAACGGGAAGTCGCCGTGGGTGCGGGTGTAGCTGGGCAGCTCGGCCACGGCCGCCGCCATGGCCTCGGAGATCCACGGCTCCGGCGCGGACAAGGCGGCCACGCCCAGGTCGATCACCCCGCCGCCGTCGGTCGGGAACGGCGAGAGCCCGGCCACCGGCATCGGCCGCCCGGCGGGCAGCGCCGTCCAGCTGCCCGCGCCCCGGCGGCTGGCCAGGAACCCCTCCGCCCGCAGCAGCTCGTACGCGGCAGCGACGGTGGTCCGGCTCACCCCCAGCGCCGCCGCCAGCTCGCGCTCGGACGGCAGCCGGGTCTGCACCGGCACCCGCCCGTCCAGGACCAGCGTGCGCAGCGCCCCGCCGAGCGAGCGGTAGGCGCTCTCCCGGCCCTGCTGCCAGTCGCCCAGCGCCCGGTCGAGCTGCGCCGCGCCGATCGACGACCGTGCGGTCATCAGCAGTCCACCTTCCACGGATTGGCTATGGAGTACCGGTCCAATGCCGCCCAGGATGGCAGCAGAACCAAGCCAAAGCCAAGGGGGGACCCCGTGATCCGCCGCCTCACCCAGCTCTACACCGGCCTGGTGCTGTACGGGGCCAGCATGGCCCTGCAGATCAGGGCCGCCCTCGGACTCGACCCCTGGGACGTCTTCCACCAGGGCCTGACCCGCCACCTCGGGCTGTCCTTCGGCGTGGTCACGATGATCGTCGGCGCGGCCGTGCTGTTGCTGTGGATCCCGCTGCGCCAGTGGCCCGGCCTCGGCACGGTCAGCAACGTGGTGGTCATCGGGCTGTCGGTGAACGAGGTGCTCGCCCTCGTCCCGGCCCTGCACGGGGTGCTGCTGCGGGCCGTGCTGCTGGCCGCCGCCATCGTGCTGAACGGCGTGGCGGGCGGCCTGTACATCGGCGCCCGGCTCGGCCCCGGCCCCCGGGACGGCCTGATGACCGGCGTCTGCCGGCGGACCGGGCGCTCGGTGCGGCAGGTCCGCACCGCCATCGAGGTGACCGTGCTGCTGATCGGGCTGCTGATGGGCGGCAGCGTCGGCGTCGGCACGCTGGCCTACGCGCTGGCCATCGGCCCGCTGGTGCAGCTGTTCCTGCCGCTGTTCACCGTCCCCGAGCCGGCCCGGCCCGGGCCCGCTACTCCGCCCCGGACGCTGCCCGCACAGCCGCCGGTGGAGGCCGCACTACGCCCCTGAGCTGTGGCGGAGCCGCTCCCGGCGGGCATTGTCAGTGGTGGGGTGCAGCATGTCGGTGAGGGCCTGACGGCCCCGTCGACTGCTGGACTGTCATCGCACGGGAGGGCTGAACGACCATGGGCGAGAAGGCGAACTCCACAGCGCACGTGCTGCTGCTGCCGTTGCAGACCACCACCGGCACGGGCAGCGGATCCGGCACCGCGAGCGCGGCCCGGCCCTACCGCCCGGCCGAGGACGTCCACCCGGTGCTGCGGCGGGCCGGGGCCCCGCCCGCCGCGCTGGACCTGCTCGCCCAGGCCAACCGGGGCCTGGCCGAGGCCCGCACGCTCGAAGGGCCGCTGGAGCGCTACGCCACCGCGCACCTCGCGGCGCTGCGGGCCTCCGCCGCCGTGCTCGCCGTGCGCGCCCGCCCGGAGGAGGGCCCGCGCAAACGCAAGCGCATCCGCAGCGCCTGGGAGGTCCTGCCCGAGGTCGCCCCGGAGCTGGCCGAGTGGGCGGTCTACTACGCCGCCGGGGCCGGCAAGCGGGCCGCCGCCGACGCCGGGATCGCCTCCGCCGCGTCCGCGCGCGAGGCCGACGACCTGATCCGCAACACCGCGCTGTTCATCCGCATGGTGCAACGGCTGCTGGCGCTGGAGCCGGGGCGCCGTCCGGCCGACCGGACCGCCCCGGGGGCGGACCGGTCCCGGATGCCCCGCACCGGCTGATCCGACCCCGGCAACCCGTACAGTGGGGGCCACCCGCCGCCCCAGCCGAGGAGCAGATCCCGTGTACCCGACGCGTCCCCGCAGCTCCCTCCGGACCGCCGTCGTCTGGGAGGTGCTGCGCGCGGCCCTGTCCCGCCGCGCCGAGGAGCTGGGCCGACCCGTGCTCGACGTGCTGGACACCGGCGGCGGCACCGGCAACTTCGCCGTGCCGGTGGCCCGGCTGGGCCACCGGGTGACCGTGGTCGACCCCAGCCCGGACGCGCTGTTCGCGCTGGAGCGCCGGGCCGCCGAGGCCGGCGTCACCGACCTGGTCCGCGCCCTTCAGGGGGACACCCAGACCCTGCCCGACCTGGTCGAGCCGGCCGGGGTGGACGCGGTGCTCTGCCACGGCGTGCTGGAGGTCGTGGACGACCCGGCCGAGGCCCTGGGCCAGCTGACCGCCACCCTGCGCAAGGGCGGCCTGGTCAGCCTGCTCGCGGCCAACCGCAACGGCGTGGTGCTCGCCCGCGCCATCGCCGGGCACTTCGCCGAGGCCCGCAACGCCCTCGGCGACCCGGACGGCCGCTGGGGCGACAGCGACCCGATGCCGCGCCGCTTCACCGTCGAGGAGCTGCGCGGCCTGGCCGACGCGGCCGGTCTGCAGACCACCTCGGTGCACGGCGTGCGGATCTTCGCGGACCTCGTCCCCGGCGTTCTGGTGGACACCGAGCCGGGCGCGCTGGAGGCCCTGCTCGCGCTGGAGCAGGCCGCCGCCGAACAGCCCGCCTTCCACGCCGTCGCCACCCAGGTGCACCTGCTCGCCGAGCTGCGCTGAGCGGCCGTCCGACCCTCCGAAAACCCCCGGTCGGAACGTATGATTCGGGTGAAGCCGGCAACGCATGACCGCCCCGCGCCTGGGGCATACGGAACACAGCGGGATCCGCAGGGTCGCGCGGTTCGTTGACTCGACGAGTGTGTTCCCGGTCCTGGCCGCGGCGGTGTGCAGTGGGGTGGGTATCCCGGAGGTGACTCCGCGCCTATCCTGAGGAGACCGTCCGTCCTGACGGGGACGGCGGTGGTCGCCACGGCGACCAGAGGAGGAGGACGACGTGCCGCTCTCGGAGCACGAGCAGCGTCTGCTCGAGCAGATGGAGCGGGCGCTGTACGCCGAGGACCCCAAGTTCGCTACAGCGCTCGAAGGTACGGGCCTGCGGGCCCGCACCCGCCGGACGGTCTACTGCGCCGCCGCCGGTTTCGTCGTCGGTGTCGCCCTGCTGGTGGGCGGAGCGGTCACCAAGCACGACTGGATCAGCCTGGTCGGCCTGCTGGTCATGCTGGGCAGCGCCGCACTGGCCGTCGTCGGCTGGCGCCGGGCCCCGCGCCTGGGCGTGGCCGACCCCCGCACCGGGGCGCCGCTGCGCCGCCGCAAGCCCAGCCGGACCACCGTGGTCGACCGGATGGAGCAGCGCTGGCAGCGCCGTCAGCACGACCAGTAGCAGCCGCGACCGGGCGCAGCGGCGGGCGCACAGTCCGCTTCGCGCCCGCCCCCGCCCGATGAACCGCCCCGAGCCCCGACCGCCTCCGGCCGGGGCTCAGCCGTGTCCGCCCGCGCCGCCGTTCCGATCCGCACCGCTGCTCCCGCCCGTACCGCCGCGCCGCAGCAGTCGGCGCGCCCCCGCCCGGGCCGAGGCCCCGGCGGCGCGCAGCGGGTCGCGCACCGCCCGCCGGAGCGCCCCCCGGGCCCCGGCCCGGACGCGCTGGTTGAGCCGGGCCCCGGAGGGCGGCAGCAGCACCGCCCGGGCCCGGGTGCGCCGGTCGGCGGAGGCGCGCAGCCCGGAGCGCACGGTGCGGACGTCCTGCTGCAGGCTGGGCGGGGTGGACGCGTCCGGCGCGTAGAGCACCTGCTCGGTGGCGAGGGCCACCCGGCCCACGGCGGCCCGCTGGTCCTGGCCCAGCGCGCCCAGTTCGGCGATCCGGGCGGCGGCGCGGCGCGGGGTGTCCGCGCCGTCCGGCGGGATGCCCAGGTCCCAGGCGGAGTCCACCATCTCCTGCCAGGCGGCCAGCACCTGGGCCTCGGTGAGCCGGTCCGGCTGCGGCCGCAGCCGGGCCCGGCGGGTGCCCAGCCGCCAGACCATCGGGACCAGCAGCAGGAGCAGCACCAGCCCGGCCGCTGCGACCAGTGCCAGTTCCAGCGGGTCCGGCCCGGAGTCGGTGCCGGTGCCGGCGGTGGCCGACGGTGCCCTGGTGACGCTGCACTCGCCCGCGCGGGCCTGGTGCGGCGGGCAGATCGCGGACCCGGTCGGCTTGGCGGCGGGGGCGGTGTCGTTCACGGCCGGGCTGGTGGCGGAGCCGCTGCCGGTCGCTCCGGCGGTGTCGACCGTGTAGTCCGGGGCCACGCCGATGGTGGGGGTGGGCTCGAAGCGCAGCCAGCCCACGCCGGAGAAGTACAGCTCCGGCCAGGCGTGGGCGTTCTTGGTGCCGACGATCCAGGTGCCGTCGGGCTGCTGGGCGCCGGGGGTGAAGCCGATGGCCACCCGCGCCGGGATGCCCAGCGAGCGGGCCATCGCCGCCATGGTGGCGGCGAAGTGGACGCAGAAGCCCTGCTTGTTCTTCAGGAACTCGGCCATGGCGTCGGCCCCGGTGTCCCCGGTGACCTGCGTGTTGTAGGTGAACCCGCCGGTGGTGGTGAACCAGTCCTGCAGGTCCACCGCCTTGGCGTAGGCGCTGGTGGCGCCCTGGGTCACGGCCAGCGCGTCGGTGCGGACGATGGCGGGCAGGTCCTTGGGCAGCGCGGTGTAGGTCTTCAGCACCGACGCGGGCGGCGCCGGGGCGTCCGCCAGCTCCTGGCCGGTGGGCCGCAGCACCAGGCTGGTGACGGTGTAGTGCAGGTCGGCGGCGGTGGTGCCGGTGTCGCCGCCGACCAGGGTGCGGCCCTCCGGCTCGTACTTCCAGTCCCCGGCCACCTGGACGCCGGTGGCCGGGTACGGCATCGGCAGCCACTGCTGGGAGTAGCCCGGCTGGGTGGTGATGCCGGTGCTCATGGTGCCCTGCGGGACGCCGGGGGCCAGGCCGTCCGGGGCGGGCAGCGGCGAGGGCGGGTTCTCCACCTGGTGGGTGCTGGTGGTCCAGGCGACGCCGTTGAACTCGTCCAGGTCCACGATCCGCAGGTACTGGTCGCTGGGGGTGTCGGAGTTGGTGGTGTAGGTCAGCACCGTCTGGTTGGTGGGCTGGTTCAGCGTCTGCGCGATCGAGGCCAGCGGGTTGACGGCGGTGACGATGGAGCCGCCGAGCCCGGAGCCGTTGTGGCCGATCCCGCCGATCAGCCCGCCGCCCAGCGGCGGCAGGCCCAGCGGCAGCAGCAGGCCGACCGCCAGCGCCAGCGAGGCGATGCGGTAGCCGGTGGCGCTGAACGGGTTGCCGCCGGTGGTCCCGGCCAGGGTGGCCGGGGTGCCGTGGAAGACCCGGCCCCAGCGCGAGAGCCGGTCCCGGCCCTCGGCCATCAGCAGCGACAGGTAGCCGAACGCCGCCAGTAGGAACCACAGCCAGATCGGGCCGGTGCTGTGCAGCCCGGTGCCGACCGAGTACAGCGCCAGCAGCGGCAGCCCGGTCAGCGCGACCCGCTGGTAGGTCACCGCCAGGGTGTCCACCACCAGCCCGATCAGGGTGACCGCGCCGACCAGGATCAGGGTCAGCCCGGCATGGGCGGGCGCGGGCGCGGCGTACTCGCCCATGTCGTGGAAGCCGCCGCTGAGCAGGTCGCCCAGCCGGGTGAAGGCGCCCGGCCCGGGCAGGAAGCCGAGGAACGCCTGCCCCCGGACGAAGGTCACGGTGAGCAGCAGGATGACGACCACCAGCTGCAGCACCGGCGTCAGCGGCCGGGGCGCGCCCAGCCGCCGCAGGCCCAGGCCGGCGCCGGTGGCGGCGGCGACCATCAGCGCGGCCTGCAGCAGCCAGCCGGCCGGGCTGACCAGCGGCCACAGGCAGAACGAGGTCAGGACCGTCGCGGCGGCCGCGTGGACCGCGATACGGGTGCGGCCGTTCACGCCTGTTCCCTTTCCGTCCAGTACGCGTCGGCCCCGGAGTGGGCCCCGGGGGCGGAGGCCCGGTCGGCCTGCCGCCACAGGTCCGGGAGCGCGTCCCCGGAGCGGGCGCTGAGCACCGACCAGCCGGACTCGCGCAGCAGCCGCTGCTGCCGCTGGTGGCCGTCCTCGCGGCTGTCGCCCCGGACGGAGCCCGGCCCGCCGGGCCCGCCGTGCGAGCCGCCCGGAATGCCCGGCCCGGCCGCGCCGGTGTGGCCCAGCCCGCGCAGCAGTGTCCAGCTGTCGCTGTCCAGCAGCACGGCGATGGCCGCCGAGGCGCGGCGGCGCAGCCGGGCCAGCTCGGCGACCTGCTCGTCCTCCAGGTGCCCGAGCAGCGCCACCACCAGGCCCTCGCCGCCCAGCCGCAGCACCTCCTCGGCGGGCGCGAGCCCCTGCCCCGGGGAGGCGTCGACCAGGGCCAGGCAGTCCAGCAGCACCCCGGCGGCCTCGGCGGAGGCGCCGCCGAGGCTGCCGGCGCTGGAGCCGGTGACGGCGTCGCCGTCGTCGGTGAGCAGCCGGACGGTGTAGCCGCGCTCCAGCAGGTGCAGGCCGATCGAGGCGGCGGCGCTGACCGCCCACTCGAAGGAGGAGGCCGGGCCGCTGCCCCGGTGCCCGGCGGCGCGGGTGTCCAGCAGCACGGTGGCGCGGCTGCGCAGCGGCGCCTCCTCGCGGCGGACCATCAGCTCGCCGTACTTGGCGGTGGAGCGCCAGTGGATCCGCCGCAGGTCGTCGCCGTGCCGGTACTCGCGCGGCACCGCGTCGTCCTCCCCGGCCAGGGCGACGGCGCGGGAGTGGCTGTCGCCGTAGCCGGTCCACTCGCCGCTGAGCCGGATCGCCGGGAGCGGCTGGACCTGCGGGACGACGGTCAGGGTGTCCGAGGCGCTGAAGGAGCGGGTGAGCTCGCACATCCCGAAGGCGTCGCCGAGGCGCAGTTGCAGCGGCCCCAGCGGGTAGCGTCCGCGCAGGTCGGAGCGGACCCGGTAGGAGACCTCGCGGTGGCCGTGCGGCTCCACCCGGTCCAGCACGAAGCGCGGGCGCGGGCCCAGCACGTAGGGGACTCGGTCCTCCAGCATCAGCAGCCCGGTGGGCACCCGGGAGACGTTGTCCACCCGCAGGTGCACCCGGGCCTCCTGCCCGGCCGGGGTGCGGCTGGGCGAGAGCCGGCGTCCGCTGGCGACCCGGTACCGGGTGCGCATCAGCAGCAGGGCGCTGACCAGCGGCAGCGCGGTGGTCAGCAGGCCGATGCTGAGCAGCGCCTGCTGTCCGAGCAGGTAGGCGCAGAGCACCGCGGTGATCCCGGCGGCCAGGAAGGACCGCCCGCGGGTGGTCAGACCGTGCAGGGCCGTCCGCCAGGCGGGGGTGGCCGCCATGTCAGCGCCCCAGGCGGGGGATGGGCAGCTGCATGACCAGGTCGCGGACGACCTGCTCGGTGGTGCGCCGGCCCAGCTGGGTCTCGGCGGTGGGCAGCAGCCGGTGCGCCAGCACCGGCACCGCCAGGGCCTGCAGGTCGTCCGGGATGACGTACTGGCGGCCGTCCAGGGCGGCGGCCGCGCGGGCGGCCCGCAGCAGGTGCAGGGTGGCCCGGGGGGAGGCCCCGAGCCGCAGCTCGGGGGAGGTGCGGGTGGCGCCGACGATGGCCACGGCGTAGCGGCGCAGCTCGTCCGCGACGTGCACGCCGCGAACCACCTCGATCAGCTTCTCGATGTCGTCGGCATGCGCGACCGGCCGCAGGTCGTCCAGCGGGGATACCCCGCCGTGGACGTCCAGCATCTGCAGCTCGGCCTCGGCGCTGGGGTAGCCGATGGAGATCCGGACCATGAACCGGTCGCGCTGGGCCTCGGGCAGCGGGTAGGTGCCCTCCATCTCCACCGGGTTCTGGGTGGCGACGACCATGAACGGCGAGGGCAGCGGGTAGCTGGTGCCGTCCACCGTGACCTGGCCCTCCTCCATGGACTCCAGCAGCGCGGACTGGGTCTTGGGGGAGGCCCGGTTGATCTCGTCGCCGACGACGATCTGGGCGAAGATCGCGCCGGGCTTGAACTCGAAGTCGCGGCGGTTCTGGTCGAAGACGCTGGTGCCGGTGATGTCGGAGGGGAGCAGGTCCGGAGTGAACTGGATGCGCCGCACCGTGCAGTCCACCGAGCGGCCGAGGGCCTTGGCGAGCATGGTCTTGCCGACCCCGGGGACGTCCTCGATCAGCAGGTGGCCCTCGGCGAGCAGGACGGTCAGGGCGAGTCTGACGACGTCGGGCTTGCCCTCGATGACGCTCTCCACGGAGGAGCGGATGCGCTCCACCACGGCTCCGAGCTCCGCCAGCCCCGCCGCGCGGGGCTGGCCGAGACTTGCCTGCTCGTTGAAGGTTGTCACCCGGTTGCTCCTCGGCCCGATTACGGGGCCGTCACCTTGTCCCCGGTTCGGGCCCACCCGTGAGCGCATTGTTCCCTGTACAGGGGGTTCCCGTCACTCGACCGGGCTATCCGGGTCCGTTCGGGCAGAGGAGCCGGTTGCGTTTGGTCCGCTATGCGGCCATACGTCTGACGGTACCGCGTCAGGCCGTGGGCTCGACCTCGCGCAGCAGCCCGGTGCGGACGTCGAAGACGAATCCGCGGATGTCCTCGCGGTGCAGCAGGAACGGCGAGGTCCGCACCCGGGCCATGGACTGGCGGACGTCCTGGTCCAGGTCGGTGAAGGACTCCAGCGCCCAGGACGGCCGGATGCCCACCTCCTCCTCCAGCTCCCGGCGGAAGTCCTCGGTGAGGCTGAGCAGGCCGCAGCCGGTGTGGTGGATCAGCGCTATCGACCGGGTGCCGAGGGCCCGCTGGCTGACCGTGAGCGAGCGGATGGTGTCGTCGGTGACCACGCCGCCGGCGTTGCGGATGACGTGGCAGTCGCCGAGGCTCAGCCCGAGCGCGGCGTGGACGTCGAGCCGGGCGTCCATGCAGGCGACCACCGCCACCTTCTGGACCGGGCGGGCGTCCATGCCGCCGTCGCGGTAGGCGGCGGCGTAGACGCGGTTGCGGGCGACGAAGCTGTCGATGATGGACGCAGGCTCGGCGGTGTCGTCGCCGACGGAGCCGGTGGCGGGGGACAGAGGAGGAGTCGCAGTCATACCCCTGACCGTAGTGGGAACGGCAGTCCCGCGGTGAGTCGGCGGGCGGGCGTGGCGGGGCGCTGTGACGCACTCCATAGGCGCGGCCCGGCGGCGGCACCCCGGCCGGCCCGCGGTGCCGCGGCCTGCGGGCCGTCCGCGCGGCGGCTGCTCCATTGGCGTGACGCCGCCCCGGACGCCGCCCGGACGACCCCGGACGCCGCTCCGGCACCCCCCGGCACCCCGCGCGTCCGGAGGCGGCGCGGGCGGCGCGCCGAGCAGCGCCGCGCGCCCCCACAGCTTCGGAAAACCGGCTGCGACCTGCGCTTTTCCCGGGCCGCGCCGGGGGGCGTGCGCCGTCGCATCCGGTTGACCCGGGGGAGGCGTGGAGTAAAGTGACGCACCATCGAGCGAGTGTCCTCCCGTGGCCCACGGGAGCCGCCGCTCGCCCCGGCGTGGTCCGCCCCGGGCGCTGCCCGTACGCACCGTCCCGGCCTCCACCCGCTCCTTGCCCGCTGACGCCCCTTCCCCGGCGCCAGAAGGCCCTTCCCCAAGGTGAGCGGGCGGGGACCAGGCAGTGCGTGCCGGCGCCCGGCCGCGGTCCGCCGACGCGGAGCGCGGCCCGGCGCTGCTGTACAGTTCCGTAGCCACCGGGCGGGCCGTGACGCGCCGGCCCCCGTGCCGGGGCGGACGCCGCCGGAGCGGATCCCCGCCCAGGCCGAGCAGTCCCCCGCAGACGCAGTCCAGAGAGGCGATCATGAGCACCGGCCACCAGGCCCCCGAGGCCAAGCACGTGCCGGTGATGCTCCAGCGCTGCCTGGACGTCCTGGCCCCGGCCCTGGCCGACCGCCCCGGTGCGGTCGTCGTCGACGCCACGCTGGGCCTCGGCGGCCACAGCGAGGCGCTGCTGCGCACCTTCCCCCAGGCCAGGCTGGTCGCGGTGGACCGCGACCCGCAGGCGCTGCGGCTGGCCGCCGAGCGGCTGGCGCCGTTCGGCGAGCGGGCCACCCTGGTGCACGCCGTGTACGACGAGATCCCCCGGGTGCTGGCCGACCTCGGCATCCCGGAGGTCCACGGCGTCCTGTTCGACCTGGGCGTCTCCTCGATGCAGCTGGACGAGGCCGACCGGGGCTTCGCCTACGCCCAGGACGCCCCGCTGGACATGCGGATGGACCAGACGACCGGGATGAGCGCGGCCGAGGTCCTGAACACCTACTCGCACGGCGACCTGGCCCGGATCCTCAAGGTCTACGGCGAGGAGCGGTTCGCCGGGAAGATCGCCTCGGTGATCCTGCGCGAGCGCGAGCGGGAACCGTTCAGCACCAGCGCGCGTCTGGTCGAACTGGTACGCAATGCCATCCCCGCCGCCACCCGGCGTACCGGCGGCAACCCGGCCAAGCGCACCTTCCAGGCGCTGCGGATCGAGGTCAACGGTGAGCTCGCGGTGCTGGAGCGGGCCGTACCCGGCGCCCTGGACGTGCTCGCGGTCGGCGGCCGGATCGCCGTCCTGTCCTACCACTCGCTGGAGGACCGGCTGGTCAAGCAGTTCCTCGCGGCGGGTGCGGCGGTCACCGCCCCGCCCGGCCTGCCGGTCGTGCTGGAGGAGCACCAGCCCCGCTTCAAGCTGCTGACCCGGGGTGCGGAGACGGCGACCGAGCAAGAGATTGCCGAGAACCGTCGCGCCACCCCGGCTCGGCTGCGTGCAGCAGAGAGAATCAGGCTGACAGAGAAGTAGTCCGGACGGGCAGGAGGGGACTGCGGTGGCTGTGGGAAGAGTCGCGGGCGAGGCGGTCCCGGCCCGGTCGCGCCCCTCGGCGGCGGGCCGGACCGGCAGGTGGCCGGGGCGGGCGGCCCGGCGGCCGGGCCGCCGCCCGGGCGGACGCGGCCCCTTCGCCGCGCTGGTGGCGCTGCTGCTGTCGGGCGGCCTGGTCGGGCTGCTGCTGCTGAACACCGCCCTGAACCAGGGCTCGTTCCAGCTGAGCCGGCTGCAGCAGACCACCACCCGGCTGACCGACGAGCAGCAGGGCCTGCAGCAGCAGATCGCCGACTGGTCCGCGCCGGACGCCCTGTCCGCCCGCGCCCGCCAGCTCGGCATGGTCCCCGGCGGCGTCCCGGCGTTCCTGCGCGACGACGGCTCGGTGCAGGGCAGTCCGCAGCCGCTCAGCCCGCAGCCGTCGGCCCCGGGCGGCAACGGATGAGCACCCCGCGCCGGCCCCAGCCGCCCCGCCGCCCCTCCGCCCGGGCGGGCGCCCGCCCCTCCGCCGGGGCCCGCGGCCGCCCGGCCCCGCCGCCCCCGGCGGCGCTGCGGCTGGGCTCGCCCAAGCGCCGGCTGCGGGCGGCGACCTTCGCCCTCGGCGCCGCCTTCGCGCTGTTCGCCGGCCGGCTGGTGCAGCTGCAGCTGGTGGACTCCTCCGCGCTGGCCGCCGAGGCCAATGTGAACCTCTACCAGACGGTCACCCTTCCGGCGCAGCGCGGCACCATCACCGACGACTCCGGGGTGGTCCTGGCCACCACCGTCGACGCCTACGACGTCACCGCCGACCCGTACATGTTCACGCCGGGGCAGGCGCACATCCCGGACGCCCCGGCCCGCGCCGCCGACCTGCTCGCCCCGATGCTCGGGGTGGACGTGGCCACGCTGACCCGCGACCTGACCTACACCGGCGCCGGCGACCGGTACACGCTGCTGGCCAAGCAGCAGTCCCCGCAGACCTGGAACCAGATCACCGCGATGGAGAACCGGCTGGTCGCCGAGGCGTGGAGCGGCGCCTGCCTGACCCAGAACAACCTGGCGCTGAAGGCGGGCGCGGCCGGCCGGGTGGACGAGGACTGCGCCAACGTCCTGAACGGCGTCTTCCACCAGAAGGACACCCGGCGGGTGTACCCGGACGGCGGCCTGGCCGCCAACGTCCTCGGCTTCGTCAACGCCGACGGCCGGGGCGCGGGCGGCCTGGAGGAGCAGTACAACGCCCTGCTGGCGGGCAGGAACGGCAAGACCACCTACGCCCAGTCCGGCGGGCAGGAGGTGCCCACGGCGGGCGACTCCGAGACCGCGCCCGTCCCCGGCGCCGACATCCGGCTCACCCTCGACCGCGACATCCAGTGGGAGGCCCAGCAGGCCATCACCGCCGAGGTGAAGGCGGCCAAGGCGGAGAAGGGCTACGTCATCGTCCAGGACGTCACCAACGGCAGGATCCTGGCCATGGCGACCGCTCCCGGCTTTGACCCCAACGACCTGGACCGGGCCGATCCGGCCGACCTGGGCAACCCGGCGCTCCAGGACGCCTACGAGCCCGGCAGCGTCAGCAAGCTGATGACCATGGCGGCGGTGCTGCAGCAGAACGTGGCCACCCCGACCACCCGGGTCACCGTGCCCGGCACACTGCTGCGGGCCGGGACGGTCTTCCACGACGACGTCGCCCACGGCACCGAGCACCTCACCCTGAGCGGGGTGCTGGCCCAGTCCTCGAACATCGGCACCATACTGGCCGCCGAGCAGCTCGGGCCGACCGAGGCCCAGGCCGACCGGGTGCTCTACAGCTACCTGACCAAGTTCGGCATCGGGCAGCCCTCCGGACTGGGCTTCCCCGGCGAGACCCAGGGCATCCTGGCGCCGCCCGCCCAGTGGTCCGGCTCGCAGCAGTACACCATCCCGTTCGGGCAGGGGCTCTCGGTGAACGCGCTGCAGACCACCTCGGTGTACTCGACCATCGCCGACGGCGGGGTGCGGATCGCGCCCACCCTGGTGGCCGGGGTCACCGGCCCGGACGGGCGGTTCGTGCCCTCGCCCGCGCCCGCGCGGACCCGGGTGGTCAGCGAGCAGACCGCGAAGACCCTGGCCGGAATGCTGCAGTCGGTGGTGGCCAGCCAGGAGGGAACCGGCATCATGGCGCAGATCCCCGGCTACCTGGTCGCGGGCAAGACCGGCACCGCGAACCGGGTCGATCCGCAGACCGGCCGCTACAGCGGCTACACCTCGTCCTTCATCGGCTTCGCCCCCGCGGACCGGCCCCGGATCACCGTCTCCTGCGTGGTGCAGGACCCAGTGGACGGGCACTTCGGCGGGGAACTGTGCGGGCCGGTGTTCAAACAGGTCATGGAGTTCGCTCTGAAGAGCCTCCAGGTGCCGCCGACCGGCGGCGCCCCGGCGAACCTGCCGGTCAACTGGTGAGTGGAGGGTACTGGTATGAACTCCGTCACACCGTCCGAGGGCGGACGGTCCGGCGAGGAGCCGGGCCGGGTGGCCGGATCGGCCCCGGGGGGCCCCTCGCTTGGCCCCGGGCAGGTCGGTACGGGTAACCTCACCGCCGTGCCCTCACGTGATCAGGAGCCCCTCCCCAGCACGGCTGCGGCGGAGAGCCGTTCCAGCTCCCCGCCCCGCCCGGCCGACCCGCGCCCGGTCCCGCTCGCCGAGGTGGCGGCGCTGCTCGGGCTCCCCGAGGCGGCGGAGCGGGCCTCCTCCCCGGCGGTGACCGGCATCACCCACGACTCCCGCGCGGTGCGCCCCGGCGACCTGTACGCGGCCCTGCCGGGCGCGCACGCGCACGGCGCGGACTTCGCCGCCCAGGCCGCCGGGCGCGGCGCGGTGGCGCTGCTGACCGACGCCGAGGGCGCCCGCCGGGCGGCCGGCTGCGGACTGCCGCTGCTGGTGGTGGAAGAGCCGCGGGCCCGGGTGGGCGCCCTGGCCGCCGCCCTGTACGGCAGCCCCGCCGAGGAGCTGCTGTCCATCGGGGTCACCGGCACCAACGGCAAGACCACCACCGCCTACCTGGTGGAGGGCGGCCTGCGGGCGGCGGGCCGGTTCCCCGGCCTGCTCGGCACGGTGGAGATGCGCGTCGGCGACCGGCGCATCAAGAGCGAGCGCACCACCCCCGAGGCCACCGACCTGCACGCGGTGCTCGCGGTGATGCGCGAACAGGGCGCGGACGCCCTGGTGATGGAGGTCTCCAGCCACGCCCTGGTGTTCGGCCGGGTCGACGGCGTGGTCTACGACGTCGCGGTGTTCAACAACCTGACGCCGGAGCACCTGGACTTCCACCCCGACATGGAGGACTACTACCGGGCCAAGGCGGGCCTGTTCGAGCCCCGCCGCTCGCGCCTGGGCGTGGTCAACCTGGACGACCCCTACGGCCGCCGGCTGGCCGGCGAGGCGGGCGTCCCGGTCGTCGGCTACTCGGCCACCGGAGATCCGGCCGCCGACTGGCGGGCCGAGGACGTCCAGCTCGGACCGGCCGGATCGACCTTCCGGGTGGCCGGGCCTGACGGCGCGTCCGCCGACGCCTCGGTCGCCCTGCCCGGGCCCTTCAACGTCGCCAACGCGCTGGCCGCGATCACCGCCCTGGTCTGCGCCGGGCTGCCGTTGGAGGCGGCCGCCGCGGGCGTCGCCGGGGTGGTCGGGGTGCCCGGGCGGATGGAGCGGGTGGACGTCGGGCAGCCGTACGTCGCCGTGGTCGACTACGCGCACAAGCCCGACGCGCTGGAGGCCGCGCTGCGCTCGCTGCGCGAGGTGACCAAGGGCCACGTGCACGTGGTCATCGGCTGCGGCGGGGACCGCGACCCGTTCAAGCGCGGCCCGATGGGCGCCATCGCCGCCCGCTACGCCGACACCGCCGTCCTCACCAGCGACAACCCCCGCTCGGAGGATCCGCTGGCGATCCTGGCCGCCATGTTCGAGGGCGTGGTCGAGGTGCCCGAGGCGGAGCGCGGCGCGGTCCTGGTCGAGCCGGACCGGGCCCGGGCGGTCGCCGCCGCCATCGCCCTGGCCCACGCCGGGGACTGCGTGCTGGTGGCGGGCAAGGGCCATGAACTCGGCCAGTACGTGCGCGACGAGATCCGACCCTTCGACGACCGTGCGGTGCTGCGCGAGGCGATGCTGAGGTCGGGCCCGACCATTGACGCCGTGCTCCCGCTGCACGGCGACGCCAAGGAGTAGAGCCAACGTGATCCCGCTGACCCTCGCCGAGGTGGCCCAGGCCACCGGCGGGACCCTGTACGACACGCCCGACCCGCAGGCACCGGTCACCGGCCCGGTGGTGCACGACTCCCGCACGGTGGAGCCGGGTTCGCTCTACGTCGCCGTCGTCGGCGAGCGCGTGGACGGCCACGACTACGCGGCCTCGGCGGTCGCCGACGGCGCGGTGGCGGTCCTGGCCTCCCGCCCGGTCGGCGTGCCCGCCGTGGTCGTCGAGGACGTCCTGGACGCCCTCGCCCGGCTGGCCCGCGCGGTCACCGCGCGCGCCACCGGCACCACCGTGATCGGCCTGACCGGCTCGGCCGGGAAGACCAGCACCAAGGACCTGATCGCGCAGCTGCTCGGCCGGGTGGGCTCCACGGTCTTCACCCAGGGCTCCTTCAACAACGAGATCGGCTTCCCGATCACCGCGCTGCGGGTGGAGCCCTCCACCCGCTTCCTGGTGCTGGAGATGGGCGCCCGGGGCAAGGGCCACATCGCCGAGCTGACCGCGATCACCCCGCCCCGGATCGGCCTGGTGCTCAACGTCGGCACTGCCCACATCGGCGAGTTCGGCGGCCGCGAGGCCATCGCCGAGGCCAAGGGCGAGCTGGTGGAGTCGCTCACCGCCGAGGGCGTCGCGGTGCTGAACGCGGACGACCCGCTGGTGCGGGCGATGGCCTCGCGCACCAAGGCCCGGGTGGTCTGGTTCGGCGAGTCCGAGCAGGCGCACGTGCGCGCCCAGGACGTCCGATTGGACGCATCCGGACGCGCCCGCTTCACCCTGGTCGCACCGGGCGGTTCCGCGCCGGTCGCCCTGCGGCTCTACGGTGAGCACCATGTCTCCAACGCGCTTGGCGCCGCCGCCGTGGCCCTGGAGTGCGGGCTGGGCGTCGCCGAGACGGCCGCCGCGCTCGGCGAGGCCGGGAGCCTGTCCCGGTGGCGGATGGAGCTGACGGAGCGTCCGGACGGCGTCACGGTCATCAACGACGCCTACAACGCCAACCCCGACTCGATGCGGGCCGCCCTGCGGGCGCTCGCGGCGATCGGAGGCAGGGGGCCCGGGGCCCGCCGTACCTGGGCGGTCCTGGGGGAGATGCGGGAACTCGGCGAGGACTCCCTCGACGAGCACGACGCGGTGGGCCGGCTGGCGGTGCGGCTGAACATCACCACGCTGGTGGCGGTGGGCGGCAGGGAAGCAGCCTGCATGGAGCTGGGCGCGAGGAACGAAGGTTCGTGGGGTGAGGAGTCGGTGCTGGTGTCCAACGCGGATGCGGCGATCGGGTTGTTGCGTGAGCAAGTCGGGCCGGGGGACGTGGTGCTGGTGAAGGCATCGCGTTCGGTCGGTCTGGAACGGGTCGCCGAGGCGCTGCTCGCCGACGTGCCCGGTGCGGTGGACGGAGCCTCCTCGTGAGTCACGTCCTTGCGGGGCCCGGCCCCGCGATGGTCGAACTGGCGTCCTCCAGCAGTTCGCCGATGCGGCAGATCCTCTTCGCCGCGGCCTTCGCCCTGGTGCTGTCGCTGGTCGGCACCCCGGTGCTGATCCGGATCCTGGCCAAGCACGGCTACGGCCAGATGATCCGCGACGACGGCCCCAAGGCGCACCACAGCAAGCGCGGCACCCCCACCATGGGCGGCATCGCGTTCATCCTGGCCACCCTGGTGGCCTACGGGATGACCAAGGCCATCGTCGGCTCCATGCCCTCGGCCTCGGCGCTGCTGGTGCTGTTCCTGTTCACCGGCATGGGCCTGGTGGGCTTCCTGGACGACTACATCAAGATCGTCAAGCAGCGCTCGCTGGGCCTGCGGGCCAAGGCCAAGATGGCCGGGCAGCTGATCGTCGGCATCGTCTTCGCGGTCGGCTCGCTGAACTTCGCCGACTCCCAGGGCACCACCCCGGCCTCGACCGACCTCTCCTTCGTCCGCGACTTCGCCTGGTCGCTCGGCCCGGTGCTGTTCGTGCTGTGGGCCATCTTCATGATCCTGGCCATGTCCAACGGGGTGAACCTGACGGACGGTCTGGACGGCCTGGCCACCGGCGCGTCGGTGATGGTGTTCGGCGCCTACGTCTTCATCGGCATCTGGGAGTACGGCGAGACCTGCAGCTCGGCCACGACCGCCGGAGCCAACTGCTACCAGGTCAGCAGCCCGCTGGACCTGGCCGTGGTCGCCGCCGCGCTGATGGGCGCCTGCTTCGGCTTCCTGTGGTGGAACACCTCGCCCGCCAAGATCTTCATGGGCGACACCGGCTCGCTGGCCCTCGGCGGCGCCCTGGCCGGGCTCGCCATCTGCTCGCACACCGAGATGCTGCTGGCCATCCTGGGCGGCCTGTTCGTGCTGATCACCCTCTCGGTGATCATCCAGGTCGGCTCCTTCCGGATGACCGGCAAGCGGGTCTTCAAGATGGCCCCGCTCCAGCATCACTTCGAGCTCAAGGGCTGGTCCGAGGTGCTGATCGTGGTCCGCTTCTGGATCATCCAGGGCCTGTGCGTCGCCGTCGGCCTGGGCATCTTCTACGCCGGATGGGTGGCCTCGTGACGACCGGTCACCGGCCGGAGTGGCCGCAGGCGGACGACTGGAAGGACCTCCCGGTCACCGTCGCCGGCCTGGGCATCTCCGGCGTGCCCGCCGCCAGGGTCCTGGCCGGGCTCGGCGCCCGGGTCACCGTGGTGGACGGCGGCGACGGCCCCCGGCAGCAGGCGCACGCCGCCGAGCTGCGGGCGCTCGGCGTCACCGTCCGGCTCGGCGACGGCGCGAGCCTGCCCGAGGGTGTCCGACTGGTCGTCACCACCCCCGGCTGGCCGCCCAGCAGCCCGCTGTTCCTGGCCGCCGAGGCGGCCGGGGTGCCGGTCTGGGGCGACGTCGAGCTGGCCTGGCGGCTGCGCCGGCCGCTGGAGTCCACCGGCGAGCCCGCCCCCTGGCTGGCCGTCACCGGCACCAACGGCAAGACCACCACCGTGCGGATGCTGGCCTCCATCCTCGGCGCGGCCGGGAAGCGCACCGCCGCCGTCGGCAACGTCGGCGTCTCGGTGCTGGACGCGGTCCTGGCCGAGGAGCCGTACGACGTCCTCGCCGTGGAGCTGTCCAGCTTCCAGCTGCACTGGG
The DNA here is from genome assembly GCF_014084125.1 of Streptacidiphilus sp. PB12-B1b. Classification (NCBI taxonomy): domain Bacteria; kingdom Bacillati; phylum Actinomycetota; class Actinomycetes; order Kitasatosporales; family Streptomycetaceae; genus Streptacidiphilus; species Streptacidiphilus sp. PB12-B1b. The sequence continues at coordinate 2,066,935 of NZ_CP048405.1, forward strand.
CGCCCTCGCTGCGCCCGCACTCGGCGGTGGTGCTCAACCTCGCCGCGGACCACCTCGACTGGCACGGCTCGATGCAGGCGTACGCCGCCGACAAGGGCCGGATCTACGAGGGCAACACGGTCGCCTGCGTCTACAACACCGCCGACCCGGCCACCGAGGAGCTGGTCCGCGCGGCCGACGTGGTGGAGGGCTGCCGGGCGGTCGGCTTCACCCTCGGCGCGCCCGGCCCCGGCCAGTTCGGCGTCGTCGACGGCCTGCTGGTCGACCGCGCCTTCGCGCCCGACTACCACCGCAACGCCGCCGAGCTGGCCTCGGTGGACGACGTCCGGCCCGCGGCGCCGCACAACATCGCCGACGCCCTGGCCGCCGCCGCCCTGGCCCGGGCGTACGGCGTCGAGCCCCGCGCCGTCCGCGACGGCCTGCGCGCCTTCCGGCCGGACGCCCACCGGATCGCGCAGGTCGCCGAGGTCGACGGGGTCGTCTGGGTGGACGACTCCAAGGCCACCAACCCGCACGCCGCCGCCGCCTCGCTGGCCGCCTACCGGCCGGTGGTCTGGATCGCCGGGGGCCTGGCCAAGGGCGCCGACATGGACGAGCTGGTGGCCGGCGCCGCCGACCGGCTGCGCGGCGCGGTGCTGATCGGCGCCGACCGCTCGCTCATCCGCGCGGCGCTGGCGCGACACGCCCCCGAGGTCCCGGTCATCGAGCTGCCCGACGGACAGACTGGTGCACCGGCGATGGCCGCCGCCGTCCACGCGGCGGCCGGGCTCGCCCAGCCCGGCGACACCGTGCTGCTCGCCCCGGCCTGCGCCTCGATGGACATGTTCGCCGACTACGGCGAGCGCGGCGACCTCTTCGCCGCCGCCGCCCGCGCGCTGGCCTAGGGGCGACCGGCCCGGACCGCACGTACCAGCCCGAACCGCACGTACCAGGGGAGAGGGGACGCCGTGCCAGGGACCGGCGACGGCCGAGCCAGGGTCCGCCCGGCGGACCGCCCCGCCGCCGGGCGCGCCGGAGCCGCCCGGCCCGGGCGCCGCGGCGGCGCGCAGCCGGGCGCCCGGCCCGCCGCCGGTCGCCCGGCCCGGGCCGCCCTCCCGCAGCAGACCAGCGTCGCGGTGTTCCGCTCCCGCAGCGGCCTCGGCCGCCCGGGAGCCGCCTGGGCCCGCTTCCAGCGCGGCTTGGCCCGCCCGCTGACGCCGTACTACCTGCTGCTGGGCTCCTCCGCGATGATCCTCAGCCTCGGCCTGGTGATGGTGTTCTCCGCCTCCCAGATCGAGGCCCGCAACGACGGCCTGCCGTTCGCGTACTTCTTCGAGAAGCAGCTCACCTCGGTGCTCATCGGCAGCGGCCTGATGTACGTCGCCGCCCGGATGCCGGTGCGGCTGCACCGCGCGCTGGCCTACCCGCTGCTGCTGGCGGTGATCGCGCTGCTGGTGCTGGTCGCCCTGCCGGGCGTCGGCACCTCCGTCAACGGCAACCGCAACTGGATCCGGCTGGGCGGCCCGGTCCAGATCCAGCCCTCCGAGTTCGCCAAGCTCGCCCTGGTGCTGTGGGGCGCCGACCTGCTGGCCCGCAAGCAGCAGCACAAGATGCTGGACCAGTGGAAGCACCTGCTCGTCCCGCTGGCGCCGATGGCGGTGCTGCTGCTCACCCTGGTGCTGGCCGGCGGCGACATGGGCACCGCGATGATCATCTGCGCGCTGCTGTTCGGGCTGCTGTGGATCTCCGGCGCCCCGCTGCGGCTGTTCGGCGCGGCTACCGCCGTCGCCCTCGGCTTCAGCGCCGCGCTGATCGTGCTGGTGCCGCACCGGCTCGGACGGCTCAACTGCATCGGCGCCACCCACATGCCCGCCGACGGCTCCTGTTGGCAGGCTGTTCACGGAGTGTACGCCCTGGCCACCGGCAGGCTGTTCGGCACCGGACTGGGCGCCAGCATCGAGAAATGGGGCCAACTCCCGGAGCCGCACACCGACTTCATCTTCGCGGTCACCGGCGAGGAGCTGGGCCTGGCGGGCACGCTGTCGGTGCTCGCCCTGTTCGCGGCACTAGGGTATGCGGGTATCCGCGTGGCGGAACGCACGAAGGACCCCTTCACCAGGTACGCAGCGGGAGCCGCCACCACCTGGATCATGGCCCAGGCCGTGATCAACATCGGTGCGGTGCTGGGACTTCTGCCCATTGCGGGCGTCCCGCTCCCGATGTTCTCCTACGGGGGTTCGGCGCTGCTCCCGGCCATGTTCGCGGTCGGTATGCTGCTCTGCTTCGCACGCAGTGAACCGGCCGCGAAGGCGGCCCTGGCCGCACGGAACAGAAGAGCTCGGGGCAGTCTCCTCGGTCTGCCCCAACGGACCATCGCGCGGTTCGGGAAGGCCCGGCAGCGCAGGGAGCGGTGACTCAGGTGCATGTCGTACTCGCCGGCGGGGGGACCGCCGGCCACATCGAGCCGGCGCTGGCCCTCGCGGACGCACTGCGCAGGGCCGATCCCTCGGTCGGCATCACGGCGCTCGGCACGGAGAGCGGGCTGGAGACCCGGCTGGTACCGGAACGCGGCTACGACCTCGCACTGATCCCCAAGGTCGCGCTGCCCCGCAAGGCCACCCCCGAGCTGATCACCCTGCCCGGGCGGCTGCGCGGCGCGGTCAAGGCCGTCCAGGACGTCCTGGAGCGCACCCGGGCCGACGCCGTCGTCGGCTTCGGCGGATATGTCGCCATGTCGGCCTATTACGCCGCCAAGCGCTCCGGGGTGCCGATCGTGGTGCACGAGGCCAACGCCCGGCCCGGGGTGGCCAACCGGTACGGCGTCCGCTGCACCGACTTCGTCGCGGTCAGCACCCCCGACAGCAAGCTCCAGCACTCCCGCTACATCGGCATCCCGCTCCGCCGCACCATCGCCACCCTGGACCGCAACGCCGCCCGGCCCGAGGCCCGCGCCTACTTCGGCCTGGACCAGCGGCTGCCCACGCTGCTGGTCTCCGGCGGCTCCCAGGGCGCGCGCCGGCTCAACGAGACCGTCCAGGCCATCGCCCCGCGGCTGCAGCAGTACGGCGTGCAGATCCTGCACGCGGTCGGGCCCAAGAACGAGATCCCGCGGATCGACGACATCCCCGGCATGCCGCCCTACCGGGTGCTGCCGTACGTCGACCGGATGGACCTGGCCTACGCCGCCGCCGACATGATGCTCTGCCGGGCCGGGGCGATGACCGTCGCCGAGTTGGCCGCCGTGGGGCTGCCCGGCGCCTTCGTGCCGCTGCCCATCGGCAACGGCGAGCAGCGGCTGAACGCCCAGCCGGTGGTCCGGGCCGGGGGCGGACTGCTGGTCGAGGACGCCGAACTGACGCCCGAGTGGGTGCTGGGGCACCTGCTGCCGGTGCTCACCGATCCGCAGCGGCTCTGGGAGATGAGCCGGGCCGCCGCCGAGTTCGGCCGCCGCGACGCCGACGACCTGCTGGTCGGCATGGTGTACGAGGCGATCGCCGCCCGCCGCCGTGCCTGACCGCACCCGTCCGGCCCGATCCGCGCCGGTCTCCGCCGACCGCCCCGCCGACCGCCCCGCCGCGCGCGACGCGGCGGGGCCGGGCGGGCGGCTGCGGCTCTCCCGGCGCGGCTTCGCCGTCCTCGGGGCGCTGGTGGCGGGCCTGCTCGGCACGGTCTGCTGGCTGGTGTACTTCTCCTCGGTGCTGGACGTGCGGACGGTGCTGGTCAGTGGCACCCGGGTGCTGACCCGGGCTCAGGTGCTGGCGGCGGCCGAGGTCCCGCTGGGCGGCCCGCTGGAGCGGCTGGACACCGGGGCGGTGCAGGCCCGGGTGGTCAGCCGGCTGCCCCGGGCGGCCCGGGTGCAGGTCAGCACCTCGCTGCCGCACACCGTCCGGGTGCGGATCACCGAGCGGGTGGCGGTGGCGGCGGTCAGGGGCGCCGACGGCCGCTACACCCTGGTGGACCTCGCCGGGGTGCGCTTCGCCACCGGGCCGACACCGCCGCCGGGCGTGCCGGTGGTCGAACTCTCGCTCTCCCCGGCCGGGAGGGCCGCCCTGGCGGACTTCCCGGAGAGCGAGCTGGTGGACTCCGCAGTGCAGATCGCCAAGGCGCTGCCGCCCTCGGTCGCCCGGGCCACCAGTGCCGTCGTCGTCCATTCGTACGACGACATGGAATTGCAACTCGCAGGCGGCGCAACGGTTCTGTGGGGAAGTCCGGAAAGGGACGCACGCAAGGCGGTGGTGCTGGCCGCGCTGCTCAAGCAGAAGGCGGGCGGCTACGACGTCTCCGCGCCGGACGATCCGGCGCTGCGGGGCTGACGTCCGCCGGCCCGGATCGGCCGACCCGGCAATCCGGCAGGCCACCCCGGTTTCAACTACGGACGATTGATCACATAGGCTCACAAGAAAAATCGACAGGCTCGGCGTGTCCGTTGAATGGATTCGCCTGGAGACCTAGTGTCCTGTGACAGTAGATGATGGAAGAGTGACAGAGCATTAACCCTAAACCTCACGGTCAGGGTTCGGGTCCGGACCTCACGAGCAAGAGTTCCCGCCCCTTCGGCACCGTACATCCGAGGCGAGAGGCCTTCGACGTGGCAGCACCCCAGAACTACCTCGCAGTCATCAAAGTCGTCGGCATCGGCGGCGGTGGCGTCAACGCCATCAACCGGATGATCGAGGTCGGGCTCAAGGGCGTCGAGTTCATCGCGATCAACACCGATGCGCAGGCCCTGCTGATGAGCGACGCGGACGTCAAGCTCGACGTCGGCCGCGAGCTCACCCGGGGCCTCGGCGCCGGGGCCAACCCCGATGTCGGCGCCAAGGCGGCCGAGGACCACCGCGAGGAGATCGAGGAGGTCCTCAAGGGGGCCGACATGGTCTTCGTCACCGCCGGCGAGGGCGGCGGCACCGGCACCGGCGGTGCGCCCGTCGTGGCCAACATCGCCCGCTCGCTGGGCGCGCTCACCATCGGCGTCGTGACCCGCCCGTTCACCTTCGAGGGGCGCCGCCGCGCCAACCAGGCCGAGGACGGCATCGCGCAGCTGCGCGAAGAGGTCGACACGCTGATCGTGATCCCCAACGACCGGCTGCTGTCGATCTCCGACCGCCAGGTCTCGGTGCTGGACGCGTTCCGCTCCGCCGACCAGGTGCTGCTCTCCGGCGTCCAGGGCATCACCGACCTGATCACCACTCCGGGCCTGATCAACCTGGACTTCGCCGACGTCAAGTCGGTCATGTCGGACGCCGGTTCGGCGCTGATGGGGATCGGCTCCGCCCGGGGCGAGGACCGGGCCAAGGCCGCGGCCATCATGGCGATCTCCTCCCCGCTGCTGGAGGCCTCCATCGACGGCGCGCGCGGCGTGCTGCTCTCCATCTCCGGCGGCTCCGACCTCGGCCTGTTCGAGATCAACGAGTCCGCGCAGCTGGTGGCCGAGGCGGCGCACCCCGAGGCGAACATCATCTTCGGCGCGGTCATCGACGACGCGCTCGGCGACGAGGTCCGGGTGACCGTCATCGCGGCCGGGTTCGACGGCGGCCAGCCGCCGACCATCGTCCGCGAGCCGGTGGTCCGCTCCAGCCCGGCGCAGACCCCGGCGCCCGAGCGGCCGAGCGAGTTCAACCGCTCCGGTTCGACCGCGGCCGGGCGCAGCGTGCACACCATCGGCAGCGTGCCGCGCGCCGAGGAGCAGCCCCCGGCGCCGCCGCGGCACACCGAGCCCCAGGTGGTGCCGCACGTTCCGCAGACCCGCCCGCCGTACGTGGACTCGCCGGCCGAGGAGCTGGACGTCCCGGACTTCCTGAAGTAGCGGCAGCCAGTAGGCTGATCTGCATGATCGGCCAGCACAGCAGTAGCGACCGTGCTCACTTCGCCTTCACCGACCGGTGGGGCGGGGTGAGCACGTCGCCGTTCCAGGAGCTGAACCTCGGCGGCGCGGTGGGGGACGACCCGGCCGCCGTCCGGGAGAACCGCCGGTCGGCGGCGGCGGCGCTCGGGCTGGACCCGCAGGACGTGGTCTGGATGAACCAGGTGCACGGGCGGGAGGTCGCGGTGGTGACCGGGCGTCAGCCGGAGGGCTCGGCTCCGCGGGTGGACGCGCTGGTCACGGCGGTTCCGGGGCTGGCGCTGGCGGTGCTGACCGCCGATTGCGTGCCGGTGCTGCTGGCCGATCCGGTGGCCGGGGTGGTCGCGGCGGCGCACGCCGGGCGGCCCGGACTGGCCGCGGGCGTGGTGCCGGCGGCGGTGGCGGCCATGGTGGAGGCGGGCGCGGAGCCCGGGCGGATCACCGCCGCGATCGGTGCTTCCGTCTGCGGGCGGTGCTACGAAGTGCCTACGGCGCTCCACGACGAGATCAGTGCTCTCGAACCCGACACCCGCTCGCAGACCAGCTGGGGCACCCCGGCGCTGGACCTCCCGGCCGGGGTCCGCGCCCAACTCGCCCGCCTCGGCGTGAGCGTGCGGCCCGAGCCGCACATCTGCACGCTGGAGTCGGCGGACCACTTCTCCTACCGACGCGAGCAGCGCACCGGCCGTCTCGCCGGCTACGTCTGGCTGGAAGGCGACCGTTCATGACCGACGGCCAGAACGGCTCCGGCGCCGACGAGTCGGCGCGCCGGGAGCAACTCCGCGCCAACCTCGCCTCCGTGGAGCAGCGCATCGCCGCCGCGTGCGCCGCCGCCGGGCGCTCGCGCGACGAGGTCACCCTGGTGGTGGTCACCAAGACCTACCCGGCCTCGGACGTCAAGCTGCTCTCCGGCCTCGGAGTTGAGGATGTCGCCGAGAACCGCGATCAGGATGCGGCACCAAAGGCCGAGGAATGCAGCGGACTCAATCTCAGCTGGCATTTTGTCGGCCAATTGCAGACAAATAAGGTCCGCTCCGTTCTCAGGTACGCCGACCGAGTGCATTCGGTGGACCGGCTGAGACTGATCGAAGCCCTCTCCGCCGGAGTCCTGAAAGCGGAACGGGAACCATTGGGCTGCCTCATCCAGGTCGATCTCGGCGGCGAATCCGGGGGCAGTGGTTCCGGTGCCCCGGAATCCGCTTCCGGCCCCGGCCGCGGCGGCGCCCGCCCGGCCGACGTCCCGGACCTGGCCGCGGCCCTGGCTTCCGCGCCAGGCCTGCGACTTGACGGTGTGATGGCGGTGGCCCCGCTGCGCGGCCCGATGGCCGGCCGCCCGGACCTCGCTTTCGCCCGGCTCGCGGAAATCTCATCCCGTGTACGGGAGGTGCATCCTGCTGCCACGATGGTCTCCGCAGGGATGAGCGGGGACCTGGAACAGGCCATCGCGGCCGGAGCGACACATGTGCGCGTCGGAACGGCGGTACTGGGTGCGCGGCCACCCCTCGGGTAACGTCACCGGGTAGAAGATCAGATCGCAGAACAAATCAGGACAAGTAGGAATCTCCCCTTCATCAAAGGGGCAGACCGTGGATCGTGGAACCACTCCGCCGCACTGAGCGACATCCGACGGGGCGCGTACCGGTGACAGAGTCGATCCACCACAGAGCGGAGGACAGGAGTATGGCCGGCGCTGTGCGCAAGATGGCGATCTACCTCGGCCTCTTGGAGGACGATGGCTACGACGTCCAGAGTTACGACCCGGACGACGAGGACTACGGCCCCGAGCCCGAGCCGCTGCGGACCGGACGCACCGAGGAGGTGCCCCGACCCGTCCCCGCGCCCACCGCGCCGGCCGCTTTCGTGGCGCCCATGCGCTCCGAACCGAGGATGGCTCCAGTGTCGTCCATCACACCAGAACGTCGACATGTCGAGAAGAGCGCCCCGGTGATCATGTCCAAGGCCGCGTCCGAGCGCGAGCCCTACCGCATCACGACACTGCACCCAAGGACCTACAACGAGGCCCGTACCATCGGGGAACACTTCCGCGAAAGTACCCCCGTGATCATGAATCTCACGGAGATGGACGACACGGATGCCAAACGCCTCGTAGACTTCGCGGCTGGACTGGTCTTCGGCCTCCATGGAAGCATCGAGCGCGTGACACAGAAAGTGTTCCTGCTCTCTCCTGCTAACGTCGATGTCACGGCGGAGGACAAGGCCAGGATTGCCGAGGGTGGGTTCTTCAACCAGAGCTGACCCGAGCAGGACGACACGTGTGGATCACGTGACGCCGGGTAGCGATCAACTTGCTCCCGGCGGGCGGGCGGAGGACCGGATGGATCGAGCGGACGAGGGGAGCGGCGGTGAACGTCGTATGGCAGGTGCTGTACATCGTGCTGTACTGCTTCCTCGGCGTTCTGCTCGCCCGTCTGGTGATGGACTGGGTGCGCCAGCTGGCCCGCGACTGGCAGCCCGGCCGCGCGATGATCGTGGTGCTGGAGTGCATCTACACCGTCACCGATCCGCCACTCAAGTTCCTGCGGCGGCACATCCCGCCGCTGCGGCTTGGGAGCGTGGCGCTCGACCTGTCCTTCCTCGTACTGATGATCACTGTGTTTTTCCTGATCGCCGTCGTGGAGGTTCTGTGAACCACGCAGACGTCCGGCAGTCCGAACGATCACGTTGAGGTGAAGAGATGCCATTGACCCCCGAGGACGTGCGGAACAAGCAGTTCACGACCGTCCGCCTCCGCGAAGGCTATGACGAGGACGAGGTCGATGCCTTCCTCGACGAGGTCGAAGGAGAGCTGACGCGACTGCTCCGCGAGAACGAGGACCTGCGCGCGAAGCTCGCCGCGGCCACTCGCGCGGCCGCCCAGAACCAGCAGAACCTGCGCAAGGAACAGGACCAGCACCAGCGGTCCGGCCCGCCGGTCCCGGCCGCCATATCCGGCCCGCCGGTCCCGCAGCAGGGCATGCCGCCGCAGATGCAGCAGCAGGGCCAGATGCAGCAGGGACAGCAGCAGATGGGCCAGCAGCAGCAGATGGGCCACCCCGGCCCGCCGCAGCTGCCGAGCGCCCCGCAGCTCCCCGGCGCCCCGCAGCTCCAGGGCCCGCCGCAGCTCCAGGGCGGCACCATGGGCGGCCAGCAGGGCTTCGTCGGCCAGATGGGCCAGCCGCAGCAGATGGGCGGTCAGCTCCAGCCGATGCAGCAGCAGATGCCGCCGCAGATGCAGCAGATGCAGCAGCCGCCGTTCCCGCAGCAGCAGAGCCCCGGTGGCGACAGCGCCGCGCGCGTCCTGGGCCTGGCCCAGCAGACCGCCGACCAGGCGATCGCCGAGGCCCGCTCCGAGGCCAACAAGATCGTCGGCGAGGCCCGCAGCCGCGCCGAGGGCCTGGAGCGCGACGCCCGTGCCAAGGCGGACGCCCTGGAGCGGGACGCCCAGGAGAAGCACCGCGTCGCCATGGGCTCGCTGGAGTCGGCCCGCGCCACGCTGGAGCGCAAGGTCGAGGACCTGCGTGCCTTCGAGCGTGAGTACCGGACGCGCCTGAAGTCCTACCTGGAGACCCAGCTGCGCCAGCTGGAGTCGCAGGCGGACGACTCGCTCGCCCCCTCGCGCCAGCCCGCGACGGCCTCGCTTCCCCCGGCGTCGATCCCGCAGCCCGCGATGACCCCGGTCGGCGCCTCGCCCATGGGCGGCGGCCAGACCTTCGGCGGCCAGCAGGGCGGCTTCGGCGGCGGTGGCGGTCAGACCTTCGGCGGCCAGCCGAGCTTCGGCGGCAACAACTTCAACGCCGGCGGCCAGCAGCACCAGAGCGCCGGCGGCCAGCAGCAGATGGCTCCGGCGATGACCCAGCCGATGGCCGCGGTCCGTCCGCAGCCCCCGCTGCAGCAGGCCCCGCAGCCCATGCGCGGCTTCCTGATCGACCAGGACGACGAGGGCTGACCTGCACCCGCAGGCGCTGACCCCGCTCGGGACCAGGGCTGACCGCTTCCCAGCCGGCCAGCCCCGCCGATCCTGACGCCCTGACCCGCTCGCCCCCTGCCGGAACGTTCCGGCAGGGGGCGAGGGCGTTCCCGGCCCGAAAAGCTCCGCAAGCCGCAGGCCGCAAGCCGCAAGCAGCGGGCGCGCAGGCGCCGAGGGCGGCGGGCCGGTGGAGGGTTCCACCGGCCCGCCGCCGTCGGGCACGGCCGCCGGACCCGGCCCGGCGTCAGACCTTGCGCAGCCAGAAGGTCAGCCCGAGCGCCTCGTCGGTGAAGGCCGCCGGCTCGGCCCAGTCCGGGCCGCCCTCGGCGAAGTCCGTGGCCAGCACCTCGTCGGCGATCAGTCCGGCGTGCGCGGCCAGGGCCTCGACCGTGGCGGCCTCGGTGCCGGTGTAGCGCAGCACGATCCGGTCGGCGACGTCCAGGCCGCTGTTCTTGCGGGCCTCCTGGACCTGCCGGATGGCGTCCCGGGCGAGCCCGGCCAGCCGCAGCTCCGGGGTGATGTGCAGGTCCAGCGCCACCGTCGCGCCGGACTCGTTGGCCACCGCCCAGCCCTCGCGCGGGGTCTCGGTGATGATCACCTCGTCCGGCGTCAGCTCCACCGGCGCGCCGTCCAGCTGGACGGTGGCGCTGCCGGTCGCGCGCAGGGCGGCGGCCAGCTCGGCGGCGTCGGCGGCGGCGACCGCCTTGGCCACCTCCTGCACGCCCTTGCCGAAGCGCCGGCCGAGCGCCCGGAAGTTGGCCTTCGCGGTGGTGTCCACCAGCGAGCCCTCGCCCGGCTCCGCCGAGGAGTCCCCGCTGACGGCCGACAGCGGCTCCAGCGCGGTGACGTTCAGCTCCTCGGCGATCTGCGCCAGCAGCTCGGCGGGCAGCTCCTCGTAGCCCTGGGCGGCGATCAGCGCCCGCGACAGCGGCTGCCGGGTCTTCACGCCGGAGTCGGCGCGGGTGGCCCGGCCGAGTTCCACCAGTCGGCGGACCAGCGCCATGTGCCGGGAGAGCCCGGTGTCGATCAGGGCCTCGTCGGCCACCGGGAAGTCGGCCAGGTGGACCGAGGCCGGGGCGGCCGGCTCCACCGGGACGACCAGGTCCTGCCAGACCCGCTCGGTGATGAAGGGGGTGAGCGGGGCCATCAGCCGGGTCACCGTCTCCAGCGCCTCGTGCAGCGTCCGCAGGGCCGCCGGCTCGCCCTGCCAGAAGCGGCGGCGTCCGCGCCGGACGTACCAGTTGGAGAGGTCGTCGACGAAGGCCGAGAGCAGCTTGCCGGCGCGCTGGGTGTCGAAGGCGTCCAGCGCCGCGTCCACCTCGCGGACCAGGATGTTCAGCTCGGACAGCAGCCAGCGGTCCAGCAGCGGCCGCTCGGCCGGGAGCGGGTCCTGCGCGGAGGGGGCCCAGCCGGCGGTGCGGGCGTACAGGGCCTGGAAGGCGACCGTGTTCCAGTAGGTCAGCAGGGTCTTGCGGACCACCTCCTGGATGGTGTTGTGGCCGACCCGGCGCGCCGACCAGGGCGAGCCGCCGGCCGCCATGAACCAGCGCACCGCGTCCGCGCCGTGCTGGTCCATCAGCGAGATGGGCTCCAGGATGTTGCCCAGGTGCTTGGACATCTTCCGGCCGTCCTCGGCCAGGATGTGGCCCAGGCAGACGACGTTCTCGTACGAGGACTTGTCGAAGACCAGGGTGCCGACCGCCATCAGCGTGTAGAACCAGCCGCGGGTCTGGTCGATGGCCTCGGAGATGAACTGCGCCGGGTAGCGCTTCTCGAACAGGTCGGCGTTCTTCAGCGGGTAGCCGTACTGCGCGAACGGCATGGAGCCCGAGTCGTACCAGGCGTCGATGACCTCGGGCACCCGGACCGCCGGGGCCGAGCAGGTGGTGCAGGGGAAGGTGACCTCGTCGATGTACGGGCGGTGCGGGTCCAGGTCGGACAGGTCGCGGCCGGTCAGCTCGGACAGCTCGGCCAGCGAGCCGACGCAGGTGAGGTGGGACTCCTCGCAGCGCCAGATCGGCAGCGGGGTGCCCCAGTAGCGGTTCCGCGACAGCGCCCAGTCGATGTTGTTGTTCAGCCAGTCGCCGAAGCGGCCGTACTTGACCGTCTCCGGGAACCAGTTGGTGCCCTCGTTCTCCCGCAGCAGCGCGTCCTTGACGGCGGTGGTGCGGACGTACCAGGAGGGCTGCGCGTAGTAGAGCAGTGCGGTGTGGCAGCGCCAGCAGTGCGGGTAGCTGTGCTCGTAGGGCACGTGCCGGAACAGCCGGCCGCGCGCCTGCAGGTCGGCGACCAGGGTCTCGTCGGCCTTCTTGAAGAACTGCCCGCCGACCAGCGGCAGGTCGGGCTCGAAGGTGCCGTCGGCCAGCACCGGGTTGACCATGGGCAGGCCGTAGGCGCGGCAGGTGGCGAGGTCGTCCGCGCCGAAGGCCGGGGCCTGGTGCACCAGGCCGGAGCCGTCCTCGGTGGTGACGTACTCGGCGTTGACGACGTAGTGCGCGCCGTCGACCGGGACCAGCTCGAACGGCCGCTCGTAGCTCCAGCGCTCCATCTCGGCGCCGGTGAAGCGCTCGCCGGTGGCCTCCCAGCCCTCGCCCAGCACCTTGCCCAGCAGCGGTTCGGCCACCACCAGCCGCTCGGTGCCGTCGGTGGCGACGACGTAGTCCACCCCGGGGTGGGCGGCGACGGCCACGTTGGAGACCAGCGTCCACGGCGTGGTCGTCCACACCAGCAGCGAGGCGCCGGGCCCGCCGTCGCCGCCGGCCAGCGGGCCGGAGGTGAGCGGGAAGCGGACGAAGACGGACGGGTCCACCACGGTCTCGTAGCCCTGGGCCAGCTCGTGGTCGGACAGGCCGGTGCCGCAGCGCGGGCACCAGGGCGCCACCCGGAAGTCCTGGACCAGCAGCCCCTTGTCGAAGATCTGCTTCAGCGACCACCACACCGACTGGATGTAGTCCGGGTCCATGGTGCGGTAGGCGTCGTCCAGGTCGACCCAGTAGCCCATCCGGTCGGTCAGCGCGGCGAAGGCGTCGGTGTGCCGGGTCACCGACTCGCGGCACCTGGCGTTGAACTCGGCGACGCCGTACGCCTCGATGTCCTGCTTGCCGGAGAAGCCCAGCTCCTTCTCGACGGCCAGCTCCACCGGCAGCCCGTGGCAGTCCCAACCGGCCTTGCGGGCGACGTGGTGGCCCTTCATGGTCTTGTAGCGGGGGAAGACGTCCTTGAAGACCCGGGCCTCGATGTGGTGCGCGCCGGGCATGCCGTTGGCGGTCGGCGGGCCCTCGTAGAAGACCCACTCGGGTCGGCCCTCGGACTGCTCCAGGCTGCGCTGGAAGACCTTGTTCTCCTGCCAGAAGGAGAGGATGCCGTGTTCCAGCGCGGGCAGGTCCACCTGGGCGGGTACGGGGCGATACTGGGTCATCTGGGTCGTCCTCCGGCGGGCGCGTGGGTGCGGCGTTCAGCATTCGCTTCCGACGGAGGGACGAGGCCGACGGCCCCGCGGTACCACCCTCCTTGGCCGCGCGCGTGCGCACGGCCCCCTCATTAGGGGTGCTGCCGGTTCTACTCGGCCCGGGCGGGGCCTTTCCTCCGACGGCTCCGGGGTGATCTTCCCGCTGTGCACACCCCCAGGCTTCCACCGGCCCTGGGTCGCTCTCGGCTGCGTACGGCGGTACTCGTCCCCATCCACGCCTTGCGCGGCCAGTCTATAGGGCCGGGCAAGCCGGTTTCCGCTCCGGCGGCGGCCCCGTGCGCCGGGCGACGCGCCGGTAACGATGACCGGTGGCGATTATCGGGTGACGTTCTGGGCACACATCCGTGGAGTAAGCCATGGGGTGTGCTGCGGTATGTCTCATTGTGATGACGTTTGTCACGCATTATCTTTCCGGCACTGAACCGTTGCGGCGTGAAGGGGTCTGAGGCATGGCGGACAAGGCAAGAAGCGGGGCTGCTCGCGCACGCCGGACCGGGGCGTCCGGTACGTCCGTGGCCGAGCCGGGCGAGTCGGTCGCAGTGCGGCGCAAGACCGGGGCGGCCACCGCCAAGCCGGCCGCGGGCCGGGCCAGGGCGGTCGCGGCGCCGGTGGCCGTGCCGGTGGCGTCGGCCGACGCCGCGCCCGGCGCGCTGCCGGTGCGCCCGGGGGAGGACCCCTGGACCGACGCCGAGGTGGCCGAGCTGCAGCAGGAGCTGGACAGCGAGGCGGCCCGGCTGCGGACCGAGATCCAGACCTCCGAGGAGGCCGTCAGCGGGCTGATGCGCGACTCCGGCGACGGCGCGGGCGACGACCAGGTGGACGCGGGGACCAAGAACATCTCCCGCGAGCACGAGCTGTCGCTGGCGGCCAACGCCCGGGAGATGCTGGAGCAGACCGAGCGGGCGCTGGCCCGGCTCGCCGGCACCGGCTTCGGCCTGTGCGAGTCCTGCGGTCAGCCCATCGGCAAGGCCCGGGTGCAGGCGTTCCCCAGGGCGACGCTGTGCGTGCAGTGCAAGCAGAAGCAGGAGCGCCGGTAGCGCGGCGGGCCCGGCGGAGGAGCGGCGGAGGAGCGGCGAAGCGGGGAGGCTGAGCGGCGTACGGCGGCGCGGGCCGCGGCCCCTCCTCCCCTCCCTGGGGCGAGGCTGTGCCGTAGGCTCAAGGACGAAGGTCCACCCGACTCGCTGCAGCGGAGCGCATCATCAGTACCCCAGGTTTCCAGAAGGCCCCGATGGGCGGGGCCCCGTCGGCCGCCGACGGCGCGGAGTCGGCAGCGGTCGGCGTGCGGCGCAGGCGCAGGGTCGGCGTGCTGCTGTCGGTGGCGCTGCTCGCGTACCTGCTCGACCTCGGCAGCAAGCTGCTGGTGGTCGCCCGGCTGGAGGACCACAACCCGATCCGCATCGCGGGCACCTGGGTGATGCTGCAGGCCACCCGCAACCCGGGTGCGGCGTTCGGTATGGGCGCGGCGATGACGATCGTCTTCACCATCATCGCCACCACGGTGGTCGTGGTGATCTGCCGGCTGGCCCGCAAGCTCTACAGCCTGCCCTGGGCGATCGCGCTGGGCCTGCTGCTCGGCGGGGCCTTCGGCAACCTCACCGACCGGATCTTCCGCTCCCCGGCCGTGTTCCGCGGGGCGGTGGTGGACTTCATCTCGGTGAAGCACTTCGCTGTGTTCAACCTGGCCGACTCGGCCATCGTCTGCGGCGGCATCCTGGTGGTCGTCCTGTCCTTCCTGGGCACCAACCCGGACGGCTCGGTGCAGGGCTCCGCCCAGGCGCCCGCCGACGGTGGCGCGGAGCCCGGGGCCGGGCCCGGCCCCGGCGGGAGCGCCGAGCGGGACGCCTGACGCCGAGGCTCGTGGCGGGCGTCGCGGCCGCCGTCCGGCATACTCGTCCAGTGACCACCGATCCTCAGCTCCGCAGCCTGCCCGTGCCCGACGGCCTCGAAGGCGAGCGCGTCGACGCCGCCATCGCCCGGATGTTCGGGTTCTCCCGCACCAAGGCCGCCGAACTGGCGGCCGAGGGCAAGGTGACCGTGGACGGCTCGACGGTGGGCAAGTCGGACCGGGTGATCGCCGGCTCCTGGATGGAGGTCGAGATCCCCGCCCCGCCCGCCCCGGTGCAGATCGTCGCCGAGCGCATCGACAACATGCCCGTCGTCTACGACGACGAGCACTTCGTGGTGGTGGACAAGCCGGTCGGCGTCGCCGCCCACCCCAGCCCCGGTTGGACCGGCCCGACCGTCATCGGCGGCCTGGCCGGCGCGGGCTACCGCATCTCCACCTCCGGCGCGTCCGAGCGCCAGGGCGTGGTGCACCGGCTGGACGTGGGCACCTCCGGGCTGATGGCGGTCGCTAAGTCCGAGGCGGCCTACACCTCGCTGAAGCAGCAGTTCCGCGACCGGGTGGTGGAGAAGAAGTACAACGCGCTGGTCCAGGGCCACCCGGACCCGATGTCCGGCACCGTGGACGCGCCGATCGACCGCCACCCCAGCAGCGACTGGAAGTGGGCCGTGGTCGCCAACGGCAAGCCCTCGGTCACCCACTACGACCTGATCGAGGCGTACCGGGCGGCCTCGCTGCTCGACATCAAGCTGGAGACCGGCCGCACCCACCAGATCCGGGTGCACATGTCGGCGCTGCGCCACCCCTGCGTCGGCGACCTGACCTACGGCGCCGACCCGACGCTGGCCAAGCGGCTGGGCCTGACCCGGCAGTGGCTGCACGCGGTCGAGCTGGGCTTCGAGCACCCGGCCACCGGCGAGTGGGTGCAGTTCCGCAGCGAGTACCCGGAGGACCTGGCCCGCGCGCTGCGGATCATCAGCGCCGAGAGCTGAGCGGCTACCTGGACGGCGGTACTCCGTACCGCACGATGCCCGTGCCGCTGGCAGGCTGAAGGCGACAGCGGTCCGCTGGGAGAGGAGCGTCCGGGGGCGATGACGCAGCTCATCCTGCTCTTCTGCGTGCTGCTGGCGGCGATCGTCAGCACCCCGGTGGCCGAGCGGGTCGGGGTGCCGCAGCCGGTGCTGATGACGCTGATCGGCATCGTGCTGGCGGTCCTGCCCTTCGTGCCCAACGTCACCATCGCGCCGGACCTGATCCTGCCGCTGGTGCTGCCGCCGCTGATCTACGCCGCCGCGCAGCGCTCCACCACCCGCTACTTCCGTGCCAACTCCCGGGTGATCCTGCTGCTGGCGGTGTTCCTGGTGCTGGTCACCACCGCCGCGGTGGCGCTGGCCTGCCACTGGATCGTGCCCGCGCTGCCGGTGGGCGCGGCGATCGCGCTGGGGGCGCTGGTCTCCCCGCCGGACCCGATCGCGGCGGCGGCCGTGGCCAGCAGCGTCGGGCTGCCGCGCCGGCTGATGGGCATCCTGGAGACCGAGGGCCTGTTCAACGACGTCACCGCGCTGGTGGTGTACGGGCTGGCGGTGGACGCCGTGGTCAAGGGCAGCTTCTCGACCCTGGAGGCGGTGGAGCGGCTGGTGCTGTCGGCGGTGCTGGCGGTGGTCCTCGGGGTGGGCCTGGGCTGGCTCAGCGGCAAGGTGATGGGGCTGCTGCACGATCCGACGCTGCAGGTGGCGCTGAGCCTGCTGGTGCCGTTCGCGGCGTACATCCTGGCCGACGAGCTGCACGGCTCGGGGATGCTGGCGGTGCTGGTCTGCTCGCTGTGGATCAACGACCAGACGGTCGGCGCGGACGACGTCGGCTACCGGCTGGTCGGCGAGGCGTTCTGGGACGTGGTGGAGCTGCTGATCTCCGGCATGGCCTTCGGGCTGATCGGCCTGGAGCTGGCCAGCGTGCTGTCCACGGTCGGCCGGCACTGGACCTCGATGATCGGCGACGCGGCCCTGGTGATCGTGGTGGTGGTGGGCGTCCGGCTGCTGTGGCTGCTGCCCGGGGCCTGGGTCACGCACAGCTGGGACCGGGCCCGCGGCGTCCGGGAGGAGGCGGCGCCGATCGGCTGGCGGGAGTCGGTGGTGCTGTGGTGGTCCGGGATGCGCGGGGTGGCCTCGGTGGCGCTGGCGCTGGCGCTGCCGTACACGGTGGACGGCGGCGGGGCCTTCCCGCAGCGCTCCGAGATCGTCTTCGTGGCCTTCTGCGTGGTGCTGTTCACCCTGCTGGTGCAGGGGCTGACGCTGCCCGCGGTGGTCCGCAGGCTCGGTCTGAGCCGGGATCAGGACGCCGAGGACGCGGCCGAGCGCCAGCTCTGGTACCGGGTCTCCAAGGCCGGGCTGCGCCGGTTGAAGGAGCTGGCCGCGGCCGAGGAGATCCCGGACGACCTGGTGGACCGGCTGAAGCAGCGTCAGACCGACCGGCTGGCCCGGCACCGGCCGGACATGTACGACGAGGAGCAGCAGCGCGAGCTGCGCGAACGGGTGTCCCGGGTCAAGCAGTTCGCCGAGGTGGAGCAGGCGATGCTGGCGGCCGGGCGGCAGGAGATGCAGGTGGCCCGGATGGAGCCGGGCGCCGATCCGGAGCTGGTGGACCGGGTGATCCGCAAACTGGACCTGCGCAGCAATCCGCGGTAGCCGGCCTGCCGCCTGTCCGTTTTGGAGATATTTTGCTTACTATGACTCTTTTGTGGTATAAATAGGACTCTGCCGGAGATCCGCCATGCCCGCAGTCGCCGCCGGTGTGTCCGGAGTGTGTCGTGGGTCTCATTTGCGGATTTTCCCGACGGTCCGTCAAAAACAGCTGACGGACCGTCAAGAGTGAGCTGCGGCAACGCCCCTATGTGGTGACGGTACGTCAGAAAAGCTCTGCTGGGCCGCCGTTGTGAGGCTCCGTCCGATGTCGCCGACGCCGCGCGCGACGTAGCATCGATCGGGTCGTTGACGAGATGAGGACCCATGACCACGGCCGTGTACCGCTCCGCAGTTGAGCTGGACGCCGCACCCAGCGGGCTCGCCCTGTTCTCCGGGGGGCCGACGCCCGCGCCGCGCACCCTGCTCGACATCCTCGACGCCACCACCCGCGACCACCCCCACGAGCCCGCGCTGGACGACGGCCGCACCGTGCTGACCTACCGGGCGCTGGCCGCTGAGGTCGACACCCTGCGCGCCGCCCTCGCCGCCGCCGGGGTCGGCGTCGGCGACCGGGTCGGCATCCGCGTCCCCTCCGGGACCACCGACCTGTACGTCGCCATCCTGGCCGTCCTCGCCGCCGGGGCCGGCTACGTCCCGGTCGACGCCGAGGACCCGGACGAGCGGGCCGCGCTGGTCTTCGGGGAGGCCCGGGTCTGCGCCGTGGTCGGCGCCGACCGCCGGATCACCCCCGCCGCCCCGGCGCACGGCGCCCCCGGCCGGCCCGGCCCGGACGACGACGCCTGGATCATCTTCACCTCCGGCTCCACCGGCAAGCCCAAGGGCGTCGCCGTCACCCACCGCAGCGCCGCCGCCTTCGTCGACGCCGAGTCCGCCCTGTTCCAGCAGGAGGAGCCGCTCGGCCCCGGCGACCGGGTGATGGCCGGGCTGTCCGTGGCCTTCGACGCCTCCTGCGAGGAGATGTGGCTGGCCTGGCGCTACGGCGCCTGCCTGGTCACCGTCCCCGGGCGCAGGTCCGCAGCGGCGCCGACCTCGGCCCGTGGCTGGTCGAGCAGGAGATCACCGTGGTCTCCACCGTGCCCACCCTGGCCGCCCTGTGGCCCGCCGACGCCCTCGGCGACGTCCGGCTGCTGATCTTCGGCGGCGAGGCCTGCCCGCCCGAGCTGGCCGAGCGGCTGGCCACCGAGGGCCGCGAGGTGTGGAACACCTACGGCCCCACCGAGGCCACCGTGGTCGCCTGCGCCGCCCCGCTCACCGGTACGGCCCCGGTCCGCATCGGCCTGCCGCTGAACGGCTGGGAGCTGGCCGTGGTGGACGCCGAGGGCCAGGTCGTGCCCATGGGCGAGAGCGGCCAGTTGGTCATCGGCGGCGTCGGCCTGGCCCGCTACCTCGACCCGGAGAAGGACGCCGCCACCTACGCCCCGCTGGAGGCCACCGGCTGGGAGCGCGCCTACCGCAGCGGCGACCTGGTCCTGGCCCAGCCCGAGGGCCTGGTCTTCCTCGGCCGCGCCGACGAGCAGATCAAGCTCGGCGGCCGGCGCATCGAACTCGGCGAGGTCGACGCCGCCCTGCAGGCCCTGCCCGGCGTCACCGGCGGCGCCGCCGCCGTCCGCACCGCCCGCGGCGGCAACCAGCTGCTCGTCGGCTACCTGGTCACCGCCGAGGGCTTCGACCGCGCCGCCGCCGTCGAGCGGCTGCGCGCCGAGCTGCCGTCCACCATGGTGCCGCTGCTCACCCAGGTGGACGAGCTGCCGGTGCGCACCTCCGGCAAGGTCGACCGCAACGCCCTGCCCTGGCCGCTGCCCGCCCTGGACCAGCCCGGCGACGCCGAGCAGCTCTACGGCACCGAGGCCTGGCTGGCCGAGCAGTGGACGCAGGTCCTGGGCATGCCCGTGGCCGACGCCGGGGCCGACTTCTTCGCCAGCGGCGGCAGCAGCCTCGGCGCCGCCCAGCTGGTCACGCTGATCCGGCAGCGCTACGCCCAGGCCGCCGTCAGCGACATCTACCAGCACCCGGTCCTGAGCGACCTGGCCGCCAAGCTCGCCGCCTCCGCCGAGGACACCGGCGCCGTCCGTGAGATCGCGCCCACCCCGCGCCGCGCCGGGCTGGTCCAGCTGCTGCTGACCGTCCCCCTGCTCACCGTCGTCGGCCTGCGTTGGACCGTCGCCCTGGCCGCGCTGTGCGCCGTCCTCGGCTGGGCCCCGGCCGCCTCCTGGTGGTGGATCGCCGCCGCGGCCGCCGTGCTGTGGACCCCGGTCGGACGCATCGCCATCGCCGCCGGCGGCGCCCGGCTGCTGCTGCGCGGCGTCCGGCCCGGCGAGCACCCCCGCGGCGGCGGCGTCCACCTGCGGCTGTGGGCCGCCGAGCGGCTCGCCGAGCTGAGCGGCGCCACCGACCTCTCCGGCGCCTGGCTGGTCCGCTACGCCCGCGCCCTGGGCGCCAAGATCGGCGACGACGTCGACCTGCACACCCTGCCGCCGGTCACCGGCTGGCTGCGGCTCGGCAAGGGCTGCGCGGTGGAGGCCGACGTCGACCTGGCCGGCTGGTGGCTGGACGGCGACGTCCTGCACCTCGGCCCGGTCCGGGTCGGCGCCGGCGCCACCGTCGGCACCCGCAGCATCCTCTTCCCGGGCGCCCGGGTCGGCAAGCGCGCCGAGATCGTCGCCGGCTCCGCCGTCACCGGGCAGGTCCCCACCGGCCAGCGCTGGGCCGGGGCGCCCGCCGCCAAGACCGGCCGGGCCGCCCACAACTGGCCCGGGCAGCGCCCGCCCCGCAAGACCCGCTGGGCGATGATGTACGGCGCCAGCGGCCTCGGCCTGACCCTCCTGCCGCTGGCGGCAGCCGCCGCCGGGATCGCCGTGCTGGCCGCGCTGTGGTCCGCCTCGGTCTGGCAGGTCGCCCTGGTCGCCGTGCCGGTCGCCACCGTCACCGGCGCGCTCGCCTACGCCGGGCTGGTCCTGGCCGCCGTTCGGCTGCTCGGCATCGGGCTGCGCACCGGCCACCACGCCCTGCACAGCCGCAACGCCTGGCAGGCGTGGACCGTGATCCAGCTGATGGACCTCGCCCGGGGCAGCCTCTTCCCGCTGTACGCCAGCACCCTCACCCCGTTCTGGCTGCGCGCGCTGGGCATGAAGGTCGGCCGCGGCGTCGAGGCGTCCACCGTGCTCGCCCTGCCCAGCATGACCACCGTCGGCGACGGCGCCTTCCTCGCCGACGACACCCTGATCGCCCCCTACGAGCTGGGCGGCGGCTGGCTGCGCATCGACGCCGCCGAGATCGGCGAACGCGCCTTCCTCGGCAACTCCGGGATGACCGCGCCCGGACGCAGCGTGCCCGACCGGGGCCTGGTGGGCGTGCTGTCCGCCACCCCCAAGAAGGCCAAGAAGGGCAGCTCCTACCTGGGCATGCCGCCGATGAAGCTGCCGCGCCGCGCCGACAAGGCCGACCAGGGCCTCACCTACGCCCCCTCCGCCCGGCTGCGCTGGAGCCGCGCCGCCGTCGAGGTGCTGCGGATCGTCCCGGTGATGCTCTCGGTCGGGCTGGCGCTGGGCGTGCTGGTCACGCTCCGGGCCCTCGCCGGGGCCGAGGGCTACGCTGTCGCCGCCCTGGCCTCCGGCGCGGTGCTGCTGGCCGCCGGGCTGCTCGCCTGCCTGGTCTCGCTGGCCGCCAAGTGGCTGCTGGTCGGCCGTTTCACCGCCGTCGAGCACCCGCTCTGGAGCGGGCACGTCTGGCGCAACGAGCTGGCCGACACCTTCACCGAGGTGCTGGCCGCGCCCTGGCTGCTGGGCGCGGTGCCCGGCAGCCCGCTGATGAACCTGTGGCTGCGCGGCCTCGGCGCGCACATCGGCACCGGCGTCTGGTGCGAGAGCTACTGGCTGCCCGAGGCCGACCTGGTCACCCTCGGCGACGGCGTCAGCGTCAACCGCGGCTGCGTGGTGCAGACCCACCTGTTCCACGACCGGATCATGCGGATGGACTCGGTCACCCTCCAGGAGGGTGCGACCCTGGGCCCGCACGGTATCGTCCTGCCCGGGACCACCATCGGGGCCCGCACCACCCTCGGCCCGGCGTCGCTGGTGATGCGCGGCGAGTCCGTGCCCGCGGACAGCCGCTGGCTGGGCAACCCCATCGCGGCCTGGCCACGCACCTGACCCGCGGCAGCACCGGCCGCGGAACCCCTGAACCACGTCGGAGCCGATCAGCGTTGAGCAGTCCCAAGCAGTCGCCGCGCCTGCCCGCCGACCCCTACTTCCCCGGCCACGGCGACCCCCGCTACCACGTCCACCGCTACGAACTGGCCCTGGACTACCGCCCCGGGCCCAACCGGCTCTCCGGCAGCGCCCGGCTGACCTGCCTCGCCGGGAGCGAGGCGCTCACCGAACTCGCGCTGGACTTCGCCGAGTTCCGGATCAACCGGGTGCTGCTCGACGGGCGGCCCGCGCGCTGGACGCTGCGCGCGGGCAAGCTGCGGCTGCGCCCGGCCCGGGCGCTGCGCGCCGGAGCGGCGTTCACCGTGGAGGTCAGCTACAGCGGCAACCCGCGCCCGGTCCGCAGCGAGTGGGGCGGGCTCGGCTGGGAGGAGCTGGAGGACGGCTCGCTGGTCGCCAGCCAGCCCATCGGCGCGCCCTCCTGGTACCCGTGCAACGACCGCCCGGCCGACAAGGCCGCCTACCAGGTCTCGATCACCGCGCCCAGCCCGTACACCGTCGTCGCCAACGGCCGGCTGCTCACCCGCACCGCCCGGGCCGGCGCCACCACCTGGGTGTACGAGCAGCCCGCGCCCTCGGCCAGCTACCTGGCGACGGTGCAGATCGGCCGGTACGAGCAGCTGGCCCTGGCCGGCGGCCCGGTGCCGCAGACCGTCTACGCCCCGGCCCGGCTGGTCGCCGCCTGCGGGATCGACCTGGCCCGCCAGCCGCAGATGATGGGGCTGTTCACCGAGCTGTTCGGGCCCTACCCGTTCGGCGAGTACGCGGTGGTGGTCACCGACGAGGAGCTGGACGTCCCGGTCGAGGCCCAGGGGCTGTCCACCTTCGGCTCCAACCACGTGGACGGCGCCCGGGGCTCGGAGCGGCTGGTCGCGCACGAGCTGGCGCACCAGTGGTTCGGCAACAGCGTCACGGTCGCCGACTGGCGGCACATCTGGCTGAACGAGGGCTTCGCCAAGTACGCCGAGTGGCTGTGGTCCGAGCGCTCCGGCGGCCGCAGCGCCGCCCAGCACGCCGCCGAGTCCCACGCCCGGCTCTCCGGCCTGCCGCAGGACCTGGTGCTGGCCGATCCCGGCCGCAAGCTGATGTTCGACGACCGGCTGTACCGGCGCGGCGGGCTGACCGTGCACGCGCTGCGGGTGGTCCTCGGCGACCCGGCCTTCTTCGCGCTGCTGAAGGAGTGGGCCACCGAGCACCGGGGCGGCGTGGTGACCACCGCCGACTTCACCGCCCGCGCCCAGAGCCACACCGCCGAGCCGCTGCACGCCTTCTTCAACGCCTGGCTGTACGCGCCGGAGCTGCCCCCGCTGCCACGGTCCGCGCCGCCCGCCCCGCAGCCCCCGGCCGGGCCCGGGTCGCAGCCGCAGTCCGGCCCGGTGCCTGCGGTCGAGCCGGTCGGCCCGGAGGCGGCCGCCGCCCTACCGTCCGAGCGGCGGCGCTGGGCGCGCTGGACGCCCGACCCCCGCCGGGGCCGGACGACCTGACCGGCCGGACGGCCCGGTGCCCCGGCTACTTGGTGCCGAGGGCGGAGTCCACCAGCGCCGTGTACTGGGCGGGCGTCACCGGCCCGTTGTTGCCGATGACGGCCAGCTGCTGCCCGTTCAGCTTGAAGGTCGGGGTGGCGTTCACCCCGCTGTTGTTGAAGGCGTCGGTGACCTTGGCCACCCAGGGCCCGTAGGTGTCGTCCTGCACGGCCTTGGTGAACGCCGGGGTCACCAGGCCGGGGACCTTCGCGGCCAGCTTCAGCATCTCGGCGCTGCTGTTGAAGCCGTCGGTGGTCTCCGGCGGCTGGTTGGCGTACAGCACGTCGTGGAACGCCTTGAACTTGGCGGTGCTCTCGTTGAGCGCCGCCGCCGCGGCGTTCAGCGCCACCGCCGAGCCATTGCCGCCCAGGTTGCCGTCCAGGAAGGTGGCCATGTGGTACTCGATCTTGTACGTGCCGTTGTCGGCCAGCGCCTGGATGGTCGGACCGGCCGACTTCTCCAGCCCGTCGCAGACCGGGCAGCGGAAGTCCTCGTAGACCTGGAGCGTGTTCTTGGCGTTCGGGTTGCCGTAGACGATGGTGGTGCCGTCCGCGTGGGCCGGGGCCACGTACGGCGCGTGCGAGGTGGTCCGGGAGTCCTGGACGGCGATGCCGATGCCGGTGCCGGCCACGATCACGGCGACCGCGGTCGCGCCGACGATCAGGCCCTTGCGGCGCCTGAGCCGCAGTTCCTCGGCGGCGCGGGCCTCGGCGATACGGGCGCGGGCGGCGCTCTTGGCGGAGTCGTTCTTGGTGCTCATGGAGGTGTCCTGTCAGCTCGCGTGCCGGGGGAGGGGTGCTCGGCGGGCACGGCGTACTGCGGGACGCGGCCGTAGACGTGCGGCCCCGGGCGTCCGGGACCGGTCGGCGGACCGGGTCGGTGGTGTCAGCAGCAGGCCGCGCGCGGGAGCGGCGGCGGCCCGCGGCGGGCCAGGGTGTGCCGCAGTCGCGGCCGGGCCGGAGCGGCGGTGCGCTCCGGACGGCGGCGGCCCGGCCCGGGCTGTGGTTCCGGCGCGAGCAGCGCGGCGACGGCCAGCCGCAGCGCCCGGCGCAGCGGGGCGGCGAACAGCCCGGCCGCCGCGCCGACGGCCCGGGCCAGCCGGAACGCCGCCGTCTCGCCCTGGCTCAGCCACCAGGCCGCGAGCAGCCCGACCAGCAGGTGCGCGGCCAGGACCAGCCAGGGGGAGAGGCCCCCGCCCGCGGCGTGCAGCACCGGGGTGGGGCCGCCGCTGCCGCAGATCAGGGTGTTCACCGAGTGCCAGGGGCCGATCAGCGGCCCGCCGCCAGTGGCCTGGTAGCACTGCGCCTGGCCGTCGGTGAACAGGGTGTCCAGGGCCAGTTCCAGCGGGACCAGCAGCGCGGCGATGGCGGCGTACGAGCGTTCCCGCCGCCCGAGCAGCAGGGCCAGCAGCAGGCTGCCCGCCGCGGCGGCCAGCACCGTCGGCCAGGGCAGCGGCTCGCTGGTCATCAGCACGTGCGAGCCGCTCGACAGGACGACCGTGAGCAGCGTGAACACCAGCGCGCGCACCAGCGCGAGCAGGGGTGTCGCACGGGTGGTCACAGATCTGCTCCTCGGGTTCGCCGACCGGTCCATCCTCCCACGCACGGGCGGGCGGGCGGACCGGGGATTCCTGAAGAGCGGATGAGGATGTGGTGAGGGACGCCTGTGCGGGGCCCGGCGGACCGGGCCCCGCCGGGCGCGGGCGGCGCGGTCAGGTGCTGGGGTGGGCGCTGCTCATGGTGCTGGTGCGCCTGGCCGCCCTGCCGGTGGCCATCCGGATGGCGCCGACGGCGCAGCCGAGCAGCACGATCACCGCGCCGACGACGACGTTGTTCCAGATCATGCCGGTGGTCGGGTGGTGGCCGACGGTGGCCACCCAGGGCGCGATGACCAGCCAGACGCCGGCGGCGGCGCAGGCCCAGCCGAGGCGGCTCATCCGCTCCGGCGCCAGGGTCAGCCCCAGGCCGAAGGCGGCCACGGCCAGGCCGATGATCAGGTTGTTCATCCGCAGTTCCGGGTTGGACCCGCTGAAGTGCACGATCCAGGGCGAGACGGCGGCGTACAGACCGGCCAGCAGGACCGCCCCGTCGAGCGCGCTGTCCTCGCGGCCGCGCAGCAGCCGCTCGTACCGCTCGCGCATCTCGGGGACGTCCGGGTGCCGGTCGATGTCGTGCATGGAGGTGGGGCTGGAGCTGGACATGGGGCTTGAGCTGGCGTTGGAGGGGCGCTGAGAGATGTCGGACATGGTGGTCGCTTCCTCCCTATAAGGGGACAATCCGTCATCTGTCTCAGGCTGTACCCCTCCATGGTTGACTCACACACACATCCGACGCCGTGACCATATCGTTATGCGGATCTTATGTTTGGTGCGTCTGTGCAGGTCAGGCCGTGGTCGCCCAGACCCCCGGGCCGAGCAGGCTCTTGATGTCGCTGGCGAAGCCGCTCTCCGGATCGACCAGGAAGCCCAGCTCGAACAGCACGTTCCGGCTGTGTCCGGACATCAGCAGCCGGACCGGCACATCCCCCGGATGGGCGCGCATGGTCCGCTTCAGCTCGGCCACCAGCCTGGGGTTGATCTTGCGCTCCGGGATGTTCAGCTGGATCGGCGGCTTGCCGCCGTGCTCGGCCGAGGAGATGTCCACCGGCTGCATCTCCTCGCCGAAGATGCTGATCGCGCCGTCGCGCTCGTTCAGCCGCCCGCGCACCGAGATGACGTTGTCCTCGATCAGCTCGTGCGCGACCAGTTGGTACGCCTTGGGGAAGTAGAGCACCTCCACCGAGCCGTCGCGGTCGGCGATGGTGATGATCGCCCAGGGGTTGCCGGCCTTGTTGATCCGCCGGTCGACCGAGGTGATCAGCCCGCACAGCTTGACGTAGCCCTCGGTGCGGCCCGAGCCCAGCAGGTCCGCGATGGAGGTGTCCCGGTTGCGGGAGAGGATGTGCTCGGCGCCGTCCAGCGGGTGGCTGGAGACGTACAGGCCGAGCATCTCGCGCTCCAGGCTGAGCAGGTGCTTGCGCGGCCACTCGCGCTCGTCGAGGGTGAAGTCCAGCCCGATCGAGGGCGCGTCCCCGACCCCGGTGTCCATCGAGCCGAACAGGTCGTCCTGGCCGATCGCCTGCTGCTTCTTCAGGCTGGTCACCGAGTCGATCGCGGTCTCGCAGACGGCGACCAGGCTCTGCCGGGTGTGCCCGAGCGAGTCGAACGCCCCGGCCTTGATCAGCGAGTCGACGGTGCGCTTGTTGCACACCACCAGCTCCACCTTGTCCAGGAAGTCCGCGAAGGAGGTGTACTTGCCCTTCTCCGAGCGGGTCTTGACGAGGGATTCGATGACCGGGATGCCGACGTTGCGGACCGCCTTCAGGCCGAAGCGCACCGAGTCGCCGACGGCGGTGAAGTCGACCACCGACTCGTTGACGTCCGGGGACAGGATCTTGATGCCCAGTCGGCGGCACTCGGCCAGGTAGACCGCCATCTTGTCCTTGTCGTCGGACACCGAGGTGAGCAGCGCGGCCATGTACTCGGCCGGGTAGTTGGCCTTGAGGAAGGCGGTCCAGTAGGAGACCAGGCCGTACGCGGCGGAGTGCGACTTGTTGAAGGCGTAGCCGGCGAAGGGGACCAGGACGTCCCAGACCGCCTGGATGGCCTCGTCGGAGTAGCCGCGCTCCTGGCAGCCCGCGTGGAAGGGCACGAACTCCTTCTCCAGCACCTCCTTCTTCTTCTTGCCCATGGCCCGGCGGAGCAGGTCGGCCTGGCCCAGGCTGTAGCCGGCCAGCACCTGCGCGGCGCGCTGCACCTGCTCCTGGTAGACGATCAGGCCGTAGGTCGGGCCGAGGACCTCCTTGAGCGGCTCCTCCAGCTCCGGGTGGATCGGCGTGATCTCCTGCATGGCGTTCTTGCGGAGCGCGTAGTTGGTGTGCGAGTTCATGCCCATCGGGCCGGGCCGGTAGAGCGCCGAGACGGCGGAGATGTCGGCGAACTCGGTCGGCTTCATCAGCTTCAGCAGCGCCCGCATGGGCCCGCCGTCCAGCTGGAACACGCCCAGGGTGTCGCCGCGGGCCAGCAGCTCGTACGTGGTGGGGTCGTCGATCGGGATCTTCTCGGTGTCGACCTCGACGCCCCGGTTGGCCTGGATGATCTTGATGGCATGGTCGATGATCCCCAGGTTCCGCAGACCCAGGAAGTCCATCTTGATCAGGCCCATCTCCTCGCACTGCGGGTACGAGAAGCCGGTGATGATCACCCCGTCCTTGTCCCGCTTGTGCAGCGGGATCAGGTCCAGCAGCGGGGCGGAGGAGAGGATCACCGCGGCGGCGTGCACGCCGGTGCCCCGGGTCAGGCCCTCGATGCCCTTGCCGGTGTCGATGATCTTCCGGACGTCCGGCTCGTTCTCGTACATCGCCCGGATCTCGCCGCCCTCGGAGTACCGCGGGTGCGACTCGTCGAACAGCGCGTACAGCGGGACGCCCTTGCCCATGACGTCCGGCGGCATCGCCTTGGTGATCCGGTCGCCCATGGAGAAGGGGTAGCCGAGGATGCGGTTGGCGTCCTTGACGGCGGCCTTGGCCTTGATCGTGCCGAAGGTGTTGACCTGCGCGGTGTACGCCTCGCCGTACTTCTCGGTGACGTAGCGCACCATCTGGTCGCGCTGGCGGTCGTCGAAGTCGATGTCGACGTCGGGCGGGTTGATCCGCTCCGGGTTGAGGAAGCGCTCGAACAGCAGGTCGTGCTCGAGCGGGTCCAGCTCGGTGATCCGGGTCAGGTAGGCCACGATCGAGCCGGCCGCCGAGCCTCGGCCCGGGCCCACCGGGATGCCGTTGTCGCGGGCGTACTGGCAGATGTCCGCGACCACGAGGAAGTAGGCGTCGAAGCCCATCGGCGAGATGACGCCCATCTCCAGCTCGATCCGGTCCAGCACCTCCTGGCTCGGGTTGTCGCCGTAGCGCCGGGGCAGCCCCTCCGCGATCTTGTGCCGCAGCCAGGACGCCTGGGTCTCGCCCTCCGGCACGTCGAACTGCGGCATCCGGTCGACGTAGGTGAACACCTCGTCGTACGGCTGGATGCGCTCGCCGATGGCCAGGGTGTTGTCGCAGGCCTCCGGCAGCTCCCGGAACAGCTCGCGCATCTCCTCCGGGGTCTTGATGTAGTAGCCGGAGCCGTTGAACTTGAAGCGGTTCGGGTCGTCCTTGTTCTTGCCCACGCCCACGCACAGCAGGTTGTCGTGCGCGTCGGCCTGGTCCTCGGTGACGTAGTGCGAGTCGTTGGTCGCCAGGAGCGGGATGTTCAGCTGCTTCGCCAGCCGCAGCAGGTCCTCGCGGACGCTGCGCTCGATGTCCAGGCCGTGGTCCATCAGCTCCAGGAAGTAGTTCTCCTTCCCGAAGATCTGCTGGTACGCGTCGGCGGCCTTCACCGCCTCGTCGTACTGGCCCAGCCGCAGCCGGGTCTGCACCTCGCCCGAGGGGCAGCCGGTGGTGGCGATGATGCCCTTGGCGTGCTGTGAGATCAGCTCGCGGTCCATCCGGGGCTTCATGTAGTAGCCCTCCATGGACGCCAGCGAGGAGAGCCGGAACAGGTTCCGCAAGCCGTCGGCGTTCTCCGCCCACATGGTCATGTGGGTGTAGCGCCCGCCGCCGGAGACGTCCTTGCCGCCCTCGCCGTCCGCGCTGGCGACCCGCTGCCCGCCCGGGGCCCAGAACACCTGCTTCTTGTGGAACCGGGACTCCGGCGCGACGTACGCCTCGATCCCGATGATCGGCTTGACGGCGGTCTTCTTGGCGATCTGCTGGAACTCGTACGCCCCGAACATGTTGCCGTGGTCGCTCATCGCCACCGCGGGCATGCCCTGCCGCTCGACCTCGGCGATGAGCTTGCCGTTCTTGGCGGCCCCGTCCAGCATCGAGTACTCGGTGTGTACATGCAGGTGAACGAAGCTGTCGGCCACGGTACGGGCACTCCTTGGGCTGAGTCCGAAGCGGGGAAGCCTCTACCCTAGCGCGGCCCTACGGCGTCTCGCGGCGCTCCGGGCGGGGCTCCTCGCGCAGCTGCGGACGGTCCGGGTGCGGATCCGCGGGCAGCTCCGGGAACGGCTCCGCGGCCGGCTCCCCGTCGTCCTCCCGGTACTCCGGGAGCGCCGCGGGCTTGGGGGTGAACAGGCCGGTCAGCGCCACCAGCGCCAGCAGCGAGGCGGCCGGCCAGGCCAGCAGGACGCCCTTGGCGGTCAGCGCCAGCGGGCCGTAGAAGGTCCGGCCCAGCGGCACCGACTTGGCGGTGGCGACGATGTTGCCGCTCGGGCCCAGCGCCACGCCGAGCTTCCAGGCGACGTACCCGCCCGCCAGGCCGCCCAGGGCCAGCCCGACCGCCACCGCGATCCCGCCCTGCCGGGCGCGCGAGCGCCAGTACGCCAGGCCGCCGGTGAGCAGGCCGCAGACCAGGCCGATGCCGGCGAAGTACAGGTCGGCCGAGATCGACTGCTCGCCCTCCGGGTCCAGCAGGTAGATGTCGCTGCTGTCCGCGTACAGCGGCACCTTCGGCGCCACCCAGTGCCACACCAGGCCCATCACCAGGCCCAGCAGGGCGGATCCGGCCACCAGCGCCAGGCCGACGAGCAGCTCGGTCCGCAGGGCGCGGGCGGATGGCCGGGCCCGGCGGGGGGCCTCGGTCTCGGTCTCGGGGTCCGTGTTCGGTGCGGTCACGGCGTCATCGTCCCACGGACCTCAGGCCCTGGTCGCGGCGCGTCGGTAGGCCCAGGTGGCCAGCGCCAGCGAGGCCGCCCCGACCACCGCGCAGACGGTCAGGTCGGCGCCGACCGCCGCCCAGTCCGGACGCGCGGCGAAGGTCCGGGCCAGCGCGTCCACGCCGTAGGTCGAGGGCAGCAGGTCGCGCAGCCAGCGGATCGGCTCGGGCATGTGGCTCGGCGGCAGCACGCCCAGCAGCAGCGCCGCCGACATCCCCAGCTGGCCCAGCAGGGTGGCGATCTCCTGCCGGTCGGCCAGCAGCCCGCAGGCCGCGCCGACCCCGGACAGCGCCGCCCCGGACAGCGGCACCACCAGCAGCAGCACCCACAGGTGCAGCCAGGACAGCTGGAACAGGACGCAGCCCGCCGCCGCCGTCAGCAGCGTCCCCGGCACGGTGAACGAGGCGTACGCCCCGGCCGTCCCCAGCACCACCGCGGCGGCCGGGACCGGCAGCGTCGCGTAGTGGTCCAGCCCGCCGGAGGCCTGCAGCCGGCCGAAGTACTGGGCCAGCAGGTTCAGCGCCACGAACGCCACCACCAGCACGCTGGAGCCGGCCACCACGTCCCGGGCCGCGCCGGTGTCGGCCGGACCGGTGCCGACGACGCCGCGCATCATCACCATGATCCCCAGCGACTGGAAGGTGGCCACGAACAGCAGCGGGATCCGGGACACCCGGGCGCGGGACAGCTGCGCCCGGTAGACCGCGCCGAGCGCGGGCAGCAGCGCCGCCCGGGGGGCCAGCTCGACGGTTCTGGCCGGGATTGCCGTGGTCGTCATTTCACGAGTCCTTCGTGGCGTCCGCCGAGCAGCAGGTACACGTCCTCCAGGCCGGGCGTGCTGAGTGAGAAGTCGTCCAGGGCGGCGAAGGCCGGGCCGGTGGTGACCCGGGCGACCAGCTCGCGGGCCTCCTCGGGGTCGGCGCGGACGGTCCACCGCCGCCCCGAGCGTACGGCGCGCCCGGCCAGCGCGGCCACCAGCGGCAGCCCCATCGGCGGCTCCTCGCGCCAGACCAGGTCCAGCCGGACGTCGCCGTCCACCAGCGCCTTGAGGCCGCCGGGCGTGTCGCAGGCGATGATCCGGCCCTCGTCGACCACCGCGACCCGGTCCAGCACCGTCTCCGCCTCGATCACGTTGTGGGTGACCAGGATCACGGTGGTGCCGCTGCTCTCCCGGCGGCGCTCCACCGCCGACCACACCGCGCGCCGGGCCACCGGGTCCATGCCGGTGGTCGGCTCGTCCAGGACCAGCAGCCGCCGCTCGCCGACCAGCGCGGTGGCGAAGCAGGCCAGTCGGCGCTGGCCGCCGGAGAGCCTGCCCAGGGTGCGCTGCGCGATCGGCTCCAGCGCCAGCTCGTCCAGGACCGCGTCGCGCGCGGCCCGGGCCTGCGGCGTGCCCAGGCCGCGCAGCCGGGCGGTGGTCTCCACGGCCAGGGACACGGTCAGCTCGTCCAGCGCGGTGGACTCCTGGCCGAGGTAGGCCAGCAGCCGGGAGGCGCGCTCGGGGTGGCGCACGATGTCGTGGCCGAGGAGGTCGATGCTGCCGCTGTCGGGCCGCAGCAGCCCGGTGAGCTGGCGCACCAGGGTGGACTTGCCCGCGCCGTTCGGCCCGAGCAGCCCGAAGACCTCGCCGCGCCGCACGTCCAGCGAGATCCCGGCGTTGGCGCGGACCTTCTGCGCCTTGGCGCCGCGCCCGCTGCGGTAGGTCTTGACGAGGTCCCGGACGCGGCAGCAGCTGTCGTCCGTCTCCACGTTCTCCCTGCGCATCACAGGCGACGACGATACAGCGCAGCCGTCAGTGCTCCGCTCCCACGCCCTCGCCGCCGGGGACGCGCGCGGCGATCTCCCGCCAGAAGCCGGCCCGGATGGCGTACCGGTCGTGCTCGTCGATCTGGTCGTCCTTGTGCGCGAGCAGGCCGAAGCGGGCGGCGTAGCGCAGCAGCTCGCCGTCGACCCGGTGCGGGATGCGCGGGTAGTCGGTCCACAGCGCGGAGAGCCGGGCGGTGTCGCCGAGCCGCTCGGTCCAGCGGTGCGCGAAGACCTGACCGACCTCGGTGGGGTCGCCGCCGATGGCGGTGATGTCCTCCTCGCGGTCGGCCCACTTCTGCTCGGCGGTGGTCAGCTGGGTCAGCGTGGGCAGGCCGTCGGCGGCGCCGCCGCTCTCCGAGGCGCGGTCAACCCAGCCGCGGTCGGAGGACCAGCGCAGGGTGGACGGCGCGGCCGGCTGCGGCGCGGGGGCGGCGGGCAGGGCGCGCCCGAGGCCGTCGGCGATCTCCTTGGGGGTGGGCACCCGGTGCGGC
Source organism: Streptacidiphilus sp. PB12-B1b (assembly GCF_014084125.1). Classification (NCBI taxonomy): domain Bacteria; kingdom Bacillati; phylum Actinomycetota; class Actinomycetes; order Kitasatosporales; family Streptomycetaceae; genus Streptacidiphilus; species Streptacidiphilus sp. PB12-B1b. The sequence goes on from NZ_CP048405.1 coordinate 2,099,490, forward strand.
GCGGGCTTGGCGTCGTCCTCGGCCAGGGCGTCCAGCTCGCCCAGCTCCGCCAGCTGGGCGGGGGTGTCCGAGACCGGTTCGACCGGGCGCGGCGCGGAGAGGATCTTGGCGATGTCCGGGCGCGGGTCGGCCGGCGGGCAGGGCGGGGCGAGCTCCCGCACCGCCACCGAGCGGGTGATCCACTCCCGGTCCAGCACCCGGCGCTCGTCGGCCTCGGCGACCAGGTCCTCGGACTGGTTGAAGTCGCCGTCGGCGGCCTGGACCGCCCACAGGTGCACCGCCACGCCGTAGTCCTTGGCGGCGGTCATCCCCGGCAGCAGGTCGCCGTCGCCGGTGACCAGCACCACGTCGGCGCAGGCCCGGTTGCGGGCCAGCTCGGACAGCTCGGCGTGCATCGCGGCGTCCACGCCCTTCTGTACCCAGCGGCCGTCGGCGCGGGTCAGCGCGCCCAGCCGGACGGTGACCCGGGGCATCACCCGCAGCCGCCGGTGCTCCGGCATCGGTCTTCGGTCGGGGGCGGCGTCGAACCAGTAGATCCGCAGCAGCGGCAGCCCGGTCTCGGCCTCGGCCCGCTCCCGCAGCAGGCCGATCAGCTCGGCGTGGTCCACCGAGATCCGCGACCGCGAGCTCTCCCCGGCGAGCAGGCTCGCCGCGGCCCCGAGCAGGTAGCCGGCATCCACCAGGACGACGCAGCGGTCCACGTCCAACACCTCTTCCGTTCGGCCCGGCCCAGGAGCGCGGCGATCACCTGCCGGGCTGTTCCGATGCCCATACCCAGCCCGGTGACCGCATATCCGACTCGTACGGGGGACAATGGCGGCCGTCCGGCGGAACAGCCGCCGGAGGAGACGGGTGCTCGGAGACCATGCGTAGACGATCAGCGGCACTTCTGGTGTCGGGGGTGCTGGCGGTGGGCGGAATCCTGCTGCCGTCCATCCAGCAGCAGTCCTCCCACGGCGACACCCGCATCGTCAGGGTCGTGGTCAACGGCGGCCGGTCGATCGTGCTGGGGCCCACCGGCACCTCGCCGATCAGCTTCAGCATCACCGCCGAGGACAAGTCGGGCATCAGGTCGGTCGACGGCATCGGCCTGTGGAGCGCCAACTACGGCATCCTGGTGCCGTCCAAGGCGAGCTGCACGGCGGTGTCGCACACCGAGTCGGTGTGCACCGGGACGTCCTCGGTGAGCGTGCCCGAGCACCAGATCTTCGACAACATGGCGGGCTCCTGGTACGTCCAGGCGACCGCGCACGCCAACGACGGCGACAAGCGGACCGAGGACAAGGCCGGCCGGTTCAAGATCCTCAAGCAGGTGACGGCGACCATCTTCGGGGTGACCGCGCCGGTCGCCAAGGGCGAGCCGTTCACCGTCGGCGGCCAGGTGCTCAAGCCGGACTGGCGCTCGCAGCAGCTGGTGGCCAACCCGGGGGAGCGGGTCCGGCTGGAGTTCTGCGCCGGCAGCTGCACCCGGCCGACGGTGGTGGCCACCGCCAAGTCGGACACCGCGGGCGACCTCACCGCCACCGTCCGGGCGAGCCAGACCGGCACCTACACCTGGGTCGCCCCGGCGACCTTCTGGTCCGCCGAGGCGACCTCCCAGCCGGTGCAGGTCGAGGTGACCGGCTAGGGCCAGGTCGGTCGGGGGTGCCCGCTCAGTTGGGGTTGAAGGTCTGCCGGGCCAGCTCCACCGCGGGCAGCGAGGGCAGCTTGGCCAGCACCGCGGTCTCCCGGCGCAGCAGCTCCAGCTCGGCGGCCAGCCGGGTCGAGGCGGTGTCGGCGGCGAGCAGCCGCTGCTTGTCCCCGATCGCCAGCACCGAGGCGGCGGCCACCAGGTACGACAGCACCATGGGATCGTCCGGCAGCTCCTGCACCCCGGCGACGCTGGCCTCCCGGGCCCCGGCCAGTCGCCGTTGGTAGGCGCGGAAGGTCCGCTCCACGCCCTGCGCGAGCGCCCCCGCTTCCGCTCCCGGCTCCTCGCTGAGGCGCTCGACCTCGGCGGTCAGATAGGGGCCGGTGGAGTCGTAGGACAGCGTCCGGAACCGGGTGGTGCCGGTCACCAGCAGGTCGTAGCCGCCGTCCGCGCGGGATTCCACCGAGGCGATCTCGGCGACGCAGCCCACGTCGAACAGCGAGCGCGCCGGGTCGCCGCCCAGGCCGGCCAGGGCGGGGTTGCCGCCCTCCACGCCGGTGGGCGCGGTCTCCTGGCCGTCGCGGATCGCCACCACACCGAACCGGTGCGGCTCGGCGCCTTCCAGCAGGTCCGCGACCAGGCGGCGGAAGCGCTCCTCGAAGACCGACAGGGGCAGCACCAGGCCCGGGTAGAGCACGGTGCCGAGGGGGAAGAGGGGGAGCCGTTCCGTCACGGGCGTAAGAGTACGGCCACTTCGCCCCCCGACGGCTCGCCGGGCGCGTCCGGCCGGTGCCGCGGCCCCCGTGCCCGGTGGTGTCCCAGAGAGTGGTCAGCACGGACGGGGCCTCCGGGCGCTCCGTACACTGGGGCCTGTGATCTCGAGAATCGACCTCAGGGGCTCCACCGACGACCCGCGCGGGTTCCTGCCACGCGCCGAACTGGACGTCGAGGCCGCACTGGAGAAGGTGCGGCCGATCTGCGAGGACGTCCGCCATCGCGGCGTCGAGGCGCTCGTCGAGATCACCGAGCGCTTCGACGGGGTGCGGCTGGACGACATCCGGGTGCCGAAGGAGGCCGTCGACACCGCGCTGAAGGAGCTGGACCCGAAGGTCCGCGCCGCGCTGGAGGAGTCCATCCGCCGCGCCCGGCTGGTCCACCACGAGCAGCGCCGCACCGACCACACCACCCGGGTGGTGCCCGGCGGCACGGTCACCGAGCGCTGGGTGCCGGTCGAGCGGGTCGGCCTGTACGTGCCCGGCGGCCTGGCCGTCTACCCGTCCTCCGTGGTGATGAACGTGGTCCCGGCGCAGGAGGCCGGTGTCGCCTCGCTGGCGGTGACCTCCCCGCCGCAGCGCGCGTTCGGCGGCCTGCCGCACCCCTCGATCCTGGCCGCCTGCGCGCTGCTCGGCGTGGACGAGGTGTACGCCGTCGGCGGCGCCCAGGCCGTGGCGATGTTCGCCTACGGCGCGGGCGAGGGTGACAGCCGCTGCCGCCCGGTCAACCTGGTCACCGGCCCCGGCAACATCTGGGTCGCCGCCGCCAAGCGCCTGCTCAAGGGCGTCATCGGGATCGACGCCGAGGCCGGTCCGACCGAGATCGCCATCCTGGCCGACGCCACCGCCGACCCGGTCCACGTCGCCGCCGACCTGATCAGCCAGGCCGAGCACGACCCGCTGGCCGCCGCAGTGCTGGTCACCGACTCGGTGGAGCTGGCCGAGGCGGTGGAGCGGGAGCTGCCCCGGCAGACCGCCGCGACCAGGCACAGCGAGCGGATCACCGTCTCGCTGGGCGGGCGGCAGTCCGGGATCGTCCTGGTCGACTCGGTCGAGCAGGGCCTGGACGTGGTCAACGCCTACGCCGCCGAGCACCTGGAGATCCAGACCGCCGACGCCGCCGCCGTCGCCGCCCGGGTCCGCAACGCCGGGGCGGTCTTCGTCGGCCCCTGGGCGCCGGTGTCGCTGGGCGACTACGCGGCCGGCTCCAACCACGTGCTGCCCACCGGCGGCTGCGCCTGCCACTCCTCCGGGCTGAGCGTGCAGTCGTTCCTGCGCGGCATCCACGTCGTGGAGTACACCCGCCAGGCGCTGGCCGACGTCGCCGCGCACGTGGTGACCCTGGCCGACGCCGAAGACCTGCCCGGCCACGGCGACGCCGTGCGCGCGCGATTCGACTGGACGGTTCCCCAGGCATGAAGATCGACGACCTGCCCATCCGCGACGAGCTGAGGGGCAAGACCCCGTACGGCGCACCGCAGCTGGACGTCCCGGTCCTGCTGAACACCAACGAGAACCCGTACCCGCTGCCCGAGGCGCTGGTCGCCCGGATCGCCGAGCGGGTCGCCGAGGCCGCCCGCACCCTCAACCGCTACCCGGACCGGGACGCGCTCGAGCTGCGCGAGGCCCTGGCCGGGTACCTCAGCCGGAGCACTGGGCACCCGGTCGGCCGGGCCAACGTCTGGGCCGCCAACGGCTCCAACGAGGTGCTGCAGCAGCTGCTGCAGACCTTCGGCGGCCCCGGCCGCAGCGCGCTGGGCTTCGCCCCCACCTACCAGATGCACGACCTGATCTCCCGCGGCACCGGCACCCGCTGGCTGCAGGGCGCCCGCGGCGAGGACTTCACCATCGACCTGGGCGCGGCTCTGGCCGAGATCGCCGAGCACCGCCCGGACGTGCTGTTCGTCTGCTCGCCCAACAACCCCACCGGCACCGCCGTCGCCCAGGAGACCGTGCTCGCGCTGTACGACGCCGCGCAGGCGGTCAAGCCGACGCTGGTGGTCGTGGACGAGGCGTACGGCGAGTTCTCGCACCAGCCCTCGGCGCTGCCGCTGCTCGACGGCCGGCCGCTGCTGGTGGTCACCCGGACCATGTCCAAGGCGTTCGGCGCGGCCGGGCTGCGGCTCGGCTACCTGGCCGCCGACCCGGCCGTGGTGGACGCCGTCCAGCTGGTCCGGCTGCCCTACCACCTGTCCTCGGTCACCCAGGCCGCCGCGCTGGCCGCGCTGGAGTTCACCGACACCCTGCTCGGCTACGTGGACCGGCTGAAGTCCGAGCGGGACCGGCTGGTCGCCGAGCTGCGGGCGATGGGCCTGGAGGTCACCGACTCCGACGCCAACTTCGTCCAGTTCGGCCGCTTCGACTCGGTCCACGGCGTCTGGCAGGCGCTGCTCGACCAGGGCGTGCTCGTCCGCGACAACGGCATCCCCGGCCGGCTCCGGGTCACCACCGGGACACCCGCCGAGAACGACGCCTTCCTGAACGCCCTCCGCACCACGCTCAAGGAGTCCCAGCCCTCATGACCCGCGTCGGGCGCGTCGAGCGCACCACCAAGGAGACCTCCGTCAAGGTCGAGATCGACCTCGACGGGCAGGGGCGGACGGACATCAGCACCGGCGTCGGCTTCTACGACCACATGCTGGACCAGCTCGGCCGCCACGGCCTGTTCGACCTCACCGTCAAGACCGACGGCGACCTGCACATCGACACCCACCACACCATCGAGGACACCGCCCTGGCCCTGGGCGCCGCCTTCCGGCAGGCGCTCGGCGACAAGGTCGGCATCTACCGCTTCGGCAACTGCACCGTCCCGCTGGACGAGTCGCTCGCCCAGGTCACCGTCGACCTCTCCGGCCGCCCCTACCTGGTGCACACCGAGCCCGAGGGCATGGCGCCGATGATCGGCAGCTACGACACCACCATGACCCGGCACATACTGGAGTCGTTCGTAGCCCAGGCGCAGATCGCCGTGCACGTCCACGTACCGTATGGACGCAATGCCCACCACATTGTCGAGTGCCAGTTCAAGGCGCTCGCCCGGGCGCTGCGGTACGCCAGCGAGCTGGACCCGCGAGCGGCCGGGATCCTCCCGTCGACCAAGGGCGCCCTGTAAAGCCATGAGCCACATGAACGGCTTCGTCTACATACTGATCTTCGCCGGCCTCTTCCTGATGGGCGGCGCGTACTCGTTCTGGAAGCAGAAGCTCTCCATGAGCATGGTCGTGCTGCTGGCCCTGGCCGGCCTGATGTGCTTCGCCACCGGGGTCCTGAAGCTCACCTGAACCGCCGTCCACGACCCCCCTTCACCCCCTAAGGACCCGCCATGACGAAGCACGTGGTCGTCCTCGACTACGGCTCCGGCAACCTCCGCTCCGCCCAGCGGGCGCTGGAACGGGTCGGCGCCGACGTCGAGGTGACCTCCGACTTCCGCACCGCGCTGGACGCCGACGGCCTGCTGGTGCCCGGCGTCGGCGCGTTCGCCGCCTGCATGGAGGGCCTGCGCGCGGTCCGCGGCGACCGGGTCATCGGCCGCCGGCTCTCCGGCGGCCGCCCGGTGCTCGGCATCTGCGTCGGCATGCAGATCCTGTTCGCCCGCGGCGTCGAGCACGGCGTCGAGACCGAGGGCTGCGACGAGTGGCCCGGCACGGTCGAGCCGCTGCAGGCCCCGATCGTTCCGCACATGGGCTGGAACACCGTCCGGGCCGCCGACGGCAGCGCCCTGTTCGCCGGCCTGGACGACGACGCCCGCTTCTACTTCGTCCACTCCTACGCCGTCCGGCACTGGGAGCTTCCGCCGATCGAGCAGCTCCGGCCGCCGCGGGTGACCTGGGCCGAGCACGGCGAACCCTTCGTGGCCGCGGTCGAGAACGGCCCGCTGTCCGCGACGCAGTTCCACCCCGAGAAGTCCGGCGACGCCGGCGCGACCCTGCTGAAGAACTGGATCTCCACGCTGTGAGCACGCACCCCGCGGGCACCGACCGCCTCGTCCTGCTGCCCGCCGTCGACGTCCGCGACGGCCAGGCCGTCCGCCTGGTCAAGGGCGCCTCCGGCTCCGAGACCTCGTACGGCGAGCCGCTCGCCGCCGCCCTGGCCTGGCAGAGCGCCGGGGCCGAGTGGATCCACCTGGTCGACCTCGACGCCGCCTTCGGCACCGGCGACAACCGGGCCCTGCTGGCCGAGGTCACCGGCCGGCTCGACGTCAAGGTGGAGCTCTCCGGCGGCATCCGCGACGACGACTCGCTGCGGGCCGCCCTGGCCACCGGCTGCGCCCGGGTCAACCTCGGCACCGCCGCGCTGGAGTCCCCGGAGTGGGTCGCCCAGGCCATCGCCGAGTACGGCGACCGGATCGCGGTCGGCCTCGACGTCGTCGGCACCACCCTGCGCGGACGCGGCTGGACCAGCGAGGGCGGCGACCTGTACGAGGCCCTGGCCCGGCTGGACGCCGAGGGCTGCGCCCGCTACGTGGTCACCGACGTCGACAAGGACGGCACCCTGGCCGGCCCCAACCTGGAGCTGCTGCGCAACGTCTGCGCCGCCACCGACCGGGCGGTCGTCGCCAGCGGCGGCGTGTCCTCGCTCCAGGACCTGCGGGACATCGCCACCCTGGTCCCGCAGGGTGTCGACGGCGCGATCGTGGGCAAGGCCCTGTACGCACAGGCTTTCACCCTCGAAGAGGCGCTGGCAGCAGTGTCCTGAAGGAGATGAACCCGGCATGACCGACCGTCGAGCGACAGAGCGTCAGGACGCCTCCCTGGTAAGGGTCAACGGGCAGAGTCCGTGGGAGGAGCAGTTCGGGTTCTCCCGTGCCGTCGCCGTCGGGGACTTCGTGTTCGTCTCCGGCTGCACCGCCTGGGACGACGGGCGGATCCTCTTCGAGGGCTCCCCGCACGACCAGGCCCGCACCGCCTTCGGCGTGGCCCTGGACGCCCTGGCCGGCTTCGGCCTGACCGCCGCCGACGTGGTCCGCACCCGGATGTACGTCACGCACGCCCGGGACGTCGACGACGTCGGCCGGGTCCACAAGGAGCTGTTCGGCGCGGTGCGGCCCGCCGCCACCATGGTCGTCGTCAGTGCCCTGCTCGACTCCCGGATGGCCGTGGAGGTCGAGGTCGAGGCGTACCGCAAGGCCGCGAGCGCGGCCGCAGACTAGGAGCAACCCCCGCATGACGCTGGCCGTTCGTGTCATCCCCTGCCTGGACGTCGACGCCGGGCGCGTCGTCAAGGGCGTCAACTTCGAGAACCTCCGCGACGCCGGCGACCCGGTCGAGATGGCCCGGCTCTACGACGCCGAGGGCGCCGACGAGCTGACCTTCCTGGACATCACCGCCTCCTCCGGCGACCGGGAGACCACGTACGACGTGGTGCGCCGCACCGCCGAGCAGGTCTTCATCCCGCTGACCGTCGGCGGCGGCATCCGCGAGGTGGAGGACGTCGACCGGCTGCTGCGGGCCGGGGCGGACAAGGTCGGCGTCAACACCGCCGCCGTCACCCGCCCGGAGCTGGTCCGGGAGATCGCCGAGCGCTTCGGCCGCCAGGTGCTGGTGCTGTCCATCGACGCCCGCCGCACCAGGGACGGCGCCGCCACCGCCTCCGGCTTCGAGGTCACCACCCACGGCGGCCGCCGCGGCACCGGCCTGGATGCGGTCGAGTGGGCCGAGCGGGCGGCCGCGTTGGGCGCCGGGGAGATCCTGCTGAACTCCATGGACGCCGACGGCACCAAGGACGGCTACGACCTGGAGCTGCTGCGCGCGGTCCGGGCCCGGGTGGCGGTGCCGGTGATCGCCAGCGGCGGGGCGGGCCGGCTGGCCGACTTCGCCCCGGCCGTCGCGGCGGGAGCCGACGCGGTGCTGGCCGCCAGCGTCTTCCACTTCGGCGAGCTGCGCATCGGCGAGGTCAAGCAGGCGCTGCGGGAGGCCGGGCACCCGGTCCGCTGACGGCCGCCCGGCCGCGCAGGCCGCCGCAGACGCGGGCCCCGGCCGCCGGGCGTCACATGCCCAGCTCCGCCTTCTGCACCTGGGCCACCGCCTCCGGATCGCCCTCCACCTGCACCAGCGCGTGCGCCTGCCGCCCCGTGGCGAACAGCAGCAGCTCGCCCGGCTCGCCGGTGACCGTCACCACCGGCGCGCCCTTGCGGGCCACTGCGGTCTGCCCGTCCGGGCGGCGCAGCACCAGGCCGGCCGGGGAGCGGCGGCCGGACAGCGGCGCCATCCGGGCCAGCCGCTTCCACAGCAGCTCGGCGAAGTCCGGGTCGAGCACCCGCGGCTGGGCGTCCTCCTGGGCGCGGCGGACGTCCTCGCCGTGCACGTAGTACTCCACGGTGTTGGCTGCCTCGTCCGCGCCGGGGATGCCGAACAGCGACACCTTCGGCGGGCCGCTGCGGAACAGCTCCAGCAGCTCCGGGTAGGGCTTGGCGGCGTACTCGTCGTGGACCCTGGCCAGCCGCCCGGCCAGCGCCTTGATGAACACGCCCCCGGCCGCGTCCGGGCGGCGCTCGCGCAGTACCAGGTGCGCGGCCAGGTCCCTGGTCCTCCACCCGGTGCACAGGGTGGGCGCGTCGGGGCCGACGGCCTCCAACAGATCGACGAGCAGCAGGCGTTCGCGTCGCGCGTAGTTCGACATGGAGCCAGCGTACGACTCGGCGCGGGCCCGGCGGCCGGTCCTGCGCCGCGTCGTGCGCCCGGTGTCGGACGGCTTGGCACAATGGGGGCATGCCCGCAGCCCCCGCCCTTCCCGCAGCCCCCGGCAGCACCGCGCTCGACCCGGCCGTCGCCGCCCGCCTCAAGCGCGACGCCCACGGCCTGGTGCCCGCCATCGCGCAGCAGTACGACACCGGGGAGGTGCTGATGATGGGCTGGATGGATGACGAGGCCCTGCACCGCACGCTCACCACCGGCCGCTGCACCTACTGGTCCCGCAGCCGCAGCGAGTACTGGGTCAAGGGCGACACCTCCGGCCACCTGCAACTGGTCAAGTCGGTCGCGCTGGACTGCGACGCGGACACCGTGCTGGTCAAGGTGGACCAGGTCGGCGCGGCCTGCCACACCGGCGACCGGACCTGCTTCGACGCGGGCGCGCTGCCGCTGTCCGGCAGCGCCGCCGAATAGCCCCCACCAGCCGCGGGTCCGCCGTCTAGACTCCAGGACCATGACCACCGGCATGATCACCCCCGACCTTGAGACCTTCCGCAAGCTCGCCGTCGACCGCCGGGTCATCCCGGTCACCCGGCGACTGCTGGCGGACGGCGACACCCCCGTGGCGCTGTACCGCAAGCTGGCCGCCGGGCGCCCCAACACCTTCCTGCTGGAGTCCGCCGAGCAGGGCCGCTCCTGGTCGCGCTACTCCTTCGTCGGGGTCCGCAGCGCCGCCGTGCTCACCGCCGACGCCGAGGGCGGCGCCCGCTGGCTCGGCAAGCCGCCGGTCGGCATCCCCGTCGACGGCGACCCGCTGCAGGTGCTCCGGGCCACCGTCGAGGCCCTGCACACCCCCCGCGACCTGCACGGCAGTTCGCACCTGCCGCCGTTCACCGGCGGCATGGTCGGCTACCTGGGCTACGACGTGGTCCGCCGGCTGGAGAAGCTCCCGCAGCTCGCCCCGGACGACCTGGGCCTGCCCGAGCTGACCATGCTGCTCGCCACCGACCTGGCGGTGCTCGACCACACCGACGCCACGGTGCTGCTGATCGCCAACGCGGTCAACCAGGACGACCGGCCCACCGGCGTGGACGCCGCCTACGCCGACGCCGTCGCCCGGCTCGACGCCATGACCGCCGACCTGGCCCGCCCGGTGGACGCCGGGGCCGCCGCTTTCACCCCGGTCGCCTCGGTGGAGGCGGTCTCGCCCTTCGGCGGAGCGCCCTACCGGGCCGCGGTGGAGACGGTCAAGGAGCGCATCCGGGCCGGTGAGGCGTTCCAGGTGGTGCCCTCGCAGCGGTTCCAGGCCCCCTGCCCGGCCGACGCCCTGGACGTCTACCGGGTGCTGCGCGCCACCAACCCCAGCCCGTACATGTACCTGCTGCGGTTCGAGGACTTCGACGTGGTCGGCTCCAGCCCGGAGGCCCTGGTCAAGGTCGAGGACGGCCGGGCCATGGTGCACCCCATCGCCGGCACCCGCCCGCGCGGCGCCACCCCCGAGCAGGACGCCGACCTGGCCGCCGAGCTGCTGGCCGACCCCAAGGAGCGGGCCGAGCACCTGATGCTGGTCGACCTCGGCCGCAACGACCTGGGCCGGGTCTGCGCGCCCGGCAGCGTCGAGGTGGTCGAGTTCATGACCGTCGAGCGCTACAGCCACGTGATGCACATCGTCTCCACCGTCACCGGCCGGGTCGCCGACGACCGCACCGCCTTCGACGTGCTCACCGCCTGCTTCCCGGCCGGGACGCTCTCCGGCGCGCCCAAGCCGCGCGCCATGCAGATCATCGAGGAGCTGGAGCCCACCCGGCGCGGCCTGTACGGCGGCTGCGTCGGCTACCTCGACTTCGCCGGGGACGCCGACACCGCCATCGCCATCCGCACCGCGCTGATCCGCGACAAGGTGGCGTACGTGCAGGCCGGTGCGGGCGTCGTGGCCGACTCCGTCCCGGAGAACGAGGACGCCGAGTGCCGCAACAAGGCCGCCGCGGTGCTGCGCGCGGTCGCCACCGCGAGCACCCTGCGTCCGGCCGCCGAGCGGGCACAGGGCAGACTGGAAGGGTGACCGCTCTGCCGCAGCCCCGAACCGAACAGCAGGACGAGACCGGCGGGACCGCCGCGTCCGTGCCGCCGACCGCCGCCGACGCCCGGCCCGCGCCGGACCGCCGCAGCCTGGCGCTGATGCTGCTGTTCGCGGTGGTCGGGGCGGCGGTGGTGCTGCTCGCCGCCGGACGCACCTGGGCCCGCGGCGAGGTCGCCTTCCAGAGCTCGGTGCTGCACGTCAGCGCCACCGGCTCGCAGACCACCGGCCTGCCCAGCGCACTGGCGCTGGTCGCCCTGGCCTCCGCGGTGGCCGTCTTCGCGGTGCGCGGCAACGCCCGCCGCCTGGTCGGCGGGCTGCTGGCGCTGGCCGGCGCCGCCGTGGTCGCCGCCTGCGTCGGCGCCGCCACCGGCAGCGCCGCCCTGGACCGCCGGGCCGCCGCCGCCGTGGGCCTCAGCACGGCCACCGCCGGGCATGTCACGCACGCGGCCTGGCCGTGGGCCGGGGCGGCCGGCGGGGTGCTGCTGCTGCTCGCCGGGCTGCTGGTGATCGCCCGCGGGCGGGACTGGCCCGGCATGTCCTCGCGCTACGAGGCCCCCGAGCGCCGTAGGGTCGGGGCGGGCACCGCCGCGGCCGCGAACCGGCCGGACCACACCCCGGCCGACCTGTGGAAGGCGCTCGACCGGGGCGAGGACCCGACCGCGTAGCCCCCCGCGGCCCCGCGGCCACCCCGCCCGGTACCGCCGATCGGCATGCGGAAGAATGGCCACGAGAGCCATCCAGAGAACCAAGGAGCAGTAATGTCGGGTAGCGCCCACGGACACACCACCGCCGCCTGGACCGGTGTCGGGGTCTCGTTCATCGGCTTCATCATCGCCGCTGTGGCCATGGTCGTCCCCAGCCCCGTGCTGGTCGCTGTGGGCCTGGTCGTCGCGGCCCTCGGCGCGGTGGTCGGCAAGGTCATGTCGATGGCCGGGTTCGGCAAGAAGGCCGGCAGCAGCCACACCGCCGCCCCCTCGAACCAGACCCCGATCGGCTCCGGCGTCTGACCACCCCGGTGCCCTCACCGGCGGCGCGCGGCCTGGTCGGACCGGCCGCGGCCTTCGCCGCGGTCGCCTCGGCCACGGCGTACGTCGGGGTGGTCGACCCCGGCCGGCCTGGTCACTACCCGGTCTGCCCGTTCCTGCGGGCCACCGGGTGGTGGTGTCCCGGCTGCGGCGGCCTGCGCTGCGTCCACGCGCTGACCAGGGGAGACCTGGCCACGGCCGTGCACGACAACGTCCTGGCCGTGCTCGCCTGCACGGCGGCGGTGCTGGTCTGGGCGCACTGGACGTACCGCTCGGCGCGCGGGCTGCGGACCGTGCTGCGGCTGCCCGGCCCGGGCCTGGCCTGGGCCCTCGGGGCGCCGGCGGTGGTGCTGGCCTTCACCGTCCTGCGGAACCTGCCCGCCGGGGCCTTCCTGGCACCCTGAGCCGCGCCCCCGAACTGCCCGCGACTGCCCCGACCTGCTGCTCCGCGTCCGGCGCCGGGCCCGCCCGGTGTCCGGCAGGCGAGACCGGGCGGCTGCTGATAACGAAAGCAAATGCCGCTGCCGTTAGCATCGACACTGGCCGTCAACGGGCGGCCGACCCGTACACCCGAGAAGGGGGCGCCCCGTGAGCGTGCTCGACGAGATCATCGCCGGCGTCCGTGAGGACCTCGCCGAGCGGCAGAGCCGGGTGTCGCTGGACGACCTCAAGGCGATGGCGGTGCGCGCACCGCAGGCCAAGGACGGGGTCGCCGCACTGCGCGGCGAGGGCGTCCGGGTGATCTGCGAGGTCAAGCGCTCCAGCCCGTCCAAGGGCGCGCTGGCCGCGATCGCCGACCCGGCCTCGCTGGCGGCGGACTACGCGGCGGGCGGCGCGGCCGCCATCTCGGTCCTCACCGAGCAGCGCCGCTTCGGCGGCTCGCTGGCCGACCTCAAGGCGGTCCGCGCGGCCGTGGACACCCCGCTGCTGCGCAAGGACTTCATCGTCACCGCCTACCAACTGTGGGAGGCCCGGGCGTACGGCGCGGACCTGGCGCTGCTGATCGTCGCCGCGCTGGAGCAGCCCGCGCTGGTGTCGCTGATCGAGCGGGCCGAGTCGATCGGGCTGACCCCGCTGGTCGAGGTGCACGACGAGGAGGAGGTGGCCCGGGCGGTGGATGCCGGGGCCAGGATCATCGGCGTCAACGCCCGCAACCTGAAGACCCTCGAGGTCGACCGGGACACCTTCGCCAACGTCGCGCCCTCCATCCCGGACCACGTGGTCAAGGTCGCCGAGTCGGGCGTGCGCGGCCCGCACGACTTGATCGCCTACGCCAACGAGGGCGCCAACGCCGTCCTGGTCGGCGAGACCCTGGTGACCGGCCGCGACCCGCGCGCCGCCGTCGCCGACCTGGTCGCCGCCGGCGCCCACCCGGCGATCCGGCACGGGCGGGGCTGACCCCCGCGATGACCCCCACCCCCCGCCCCCGTTCCGACGCCCACCCTCCGGTGCACGTCGGCTGCGCCCTGCGGCGTCCGGTGCGAATCGGCTACGACCCCCACCCTCCGGTGCGCATCGGCTACGTCCTGCTGCGTCGAGGGTCGGACGCCGCCGCCGCTGCCCTGCGGGCGGGTGCCGGGTACTCGTTCCTCGCACCCGACCCCCACCCTCCGGTGCGCATCGGCTACGTCCTGCTGCGTCGAGGGTCGGACGCCGCCGCCGCTGCCCTGCGGGCGGGTGCCGGGTACTCGTTCCTCGCACCCGACCCCCACCCTCCGGTGCGCATCGGCTACGTCCTCCAGCGGGGCTGCCGCGCGCCTGCGCGGCGGGTGCTGGGCCGCCGGGTGCGGTATGTGATCGGGGCCGAGCCCGGGCAGGTGCAGGGACGCCGATGGCGAAGCGTCGCCGGCCGCTGAGGCTGCACGCTATTCCCCTGACCGGATCTCATCCCTGAGGAACCATCACATGTCGTCCCACGACATCACCCCCGACGCGCGCGGGTACTTCGGCGCGTACGGCGGGCGCTTCATCCCGGAGGCGCTGGTCGCCGCCGTCGAGCAGGTCGCCGACGAGTACGAGAAGGCCAAGGCCGATCCGGCCTTCGCCGCCGAGTTGTCGGGCCTGCTGAAGGACTACACCGGGCGGCCCAGCCCGCTCACCGACGTCCACCGGTTCTCCGCCGAGGCCGGCGGCGCCCGGGTGCTGCTGAAGCGCGAGGACCTGAACCACACCGGCTCGCACAAGATCAACAATGTGCTGGGGCAGGCCCTGCTGACCCGCCGGATGGGCAAGACCCGGCTGATCGCCGAGACCGGCGCCGGACAGCACGGCGTGGCCACGGCCACCGCCGCCGCCCTGTTCGGCCTGGACTGCACCATCTACATGGGCGAGGTCGACACCGTCCGGCAGGCCCTGAACGTGGCCCGGATGCGGATGCTCGGCGCCGAGGTCGTCCCGGTGACCTCCGGCAGCCGCACCCTCAAGGACGCCATCAACGAGGCCTTCCGGGACTGGGTCGCCAATGTCGACTCCACCCACTACCTGTTCGGCACGGTCGCCGGGCCGCACCCGTTCCCGATGATGGTCCGCGACTTCCACCGGGTGATCGGCATCGAGGCCAGGGCGCAGGTCCTGGACCGGGTCGGGCGGCTGCCCGACGCCGTGGTGGCCTGCGTCGGCGGCGGCTCCAACGCGATGGGCATCTTCTACGACTTCATCCCGGACGCCGGGGTGCGGCTGATCGGCATGGAGGCTGCAGGCGAGGGCGCGGACACCCCGCGCCACGCGGCGACCCTCACCAAGGGCGATCCGGGCGTGCTGCACGGCTCGCGCACCTACGTCCTGCAGGACGAGGACGGCCAGACCATCGAGAGCCACTCCATCTCGGCGGGCCTGGACTACCCGGGCGTCGGCCCGGAGCACGCCTACCTCAAGGACGCCGGCCGGGCCGAGTACCGGCCCTGCACCGACGCCGCCGCCATGTCGGCGCTGCGGCTGCTGTCCCGCACCGAGGGCATCATCCCCGCGATCGAGAGCGCGCACGCCCTCGCCGGGGCGCTGGAGCTGGGCCGCGAGCTGGGCCCGGACGCGGTGATCCTGGTCAGCCTCTCGGGGCGCGGGGACAAGGACATGCACACGGCCGCCGAGTACTTCGGCCTGCTCGACGAGGCGGGGCAGAACTGATGAACGAGCAGCTCAACAGCGTGCTGGCGGCCGCCCGGGCGGAGCAGCGGGCGGCCCTGGTCGGCTACCTTCCGGCGGGCTTCCCCACCATCCCCGGCGCGGCCCGGGCGGTGCAGGCGCTGATCGACGGCGGCTGCGACGTGGTGGAGATCGGGCTGCCGCACAGCGACCCGGTCCTGGACGGGCCCACCATCCAGACCGCCGACGACATCGCCCTGCACAACGGCGTCCGCACCAGGGACGTGCTGGCGACCGTCCGCGAGGTCACCACGGCCAACCCGGCCGTGCCGGTGCTGGTGATGACCTACTGGAACCCGGTGGACCGCTACGGCGCCGCGCGCTTCGCGGCCGACCTGGCCGCCGCGGGCGGGGCCGGCTGCATCCTGCCGGACCTGCCGGTGGAGGAGGCCGGTCCCTGGCTGGCCGCCGCCGGGGAGCACGGCCTGGCCTCGGTCTTCGTGGTCGCGCCGTCCAGCCGGGACGAGCGCCTGGGCACCATCACCGCCCAGGGCACCGGCTTCGTCTACGCGGCCGCCGTCATGGGCGTCACCGGCACCCGCAACCAGGTCGGCGAGCTGGCCGAGGACCTGGTCAAGCGGGTCAGGGCGACCACCGACACCCCGGTCTGCGTCGGCCTGGGCGTCTCCACCGCCGCCCAGGCGGCCGAGGTCGCGGCCTTCGCGGACGGCGTGATCGTCGGCTCCGCCTTCGTCCAGCGGCTGCTGGACGCGCCCACCGAGGACGCCGGCTACGCGGCCGTCCGCGAGCTGGCCGCCGAGCTGGCCAAGGGCGTACGCACCCGCTGAACCGCCTTCGCCCGCCCCCGCCCCGCGCGGGGGCGGGCGAATCCGTCGCGCGGTAACCCGTTCAGGTGAGCCGCCGCGTGGCGCGTGCCCGAGCGGCACTCCTCCTCGTTGATGATCCGGCAGGTGGCGCATGACGACGCCACTCGTGCGCGCATGCCGAGCGTGCGCACGACCGCGAGCTGAGGAGGTCCCGCTGTGGTCGCAGTGCACCGTGCCCAGGTGGTCCGCGTCGCCGTCGCCGTCGTGGCGCTCGCCGCCGCCGTGGGCGGTGAGTCCAGCGTCGGCCGCGCCCTCGCCGAGGGCGGCGTCCAGCGGGCCGCCTTCACCGCCCCGGCCTCCGGCCCGCTCGCCGCGCCCGGCCCGGCCGCCGACGTCGACGCCTGGGAGAGCCCGGTCGCGGACGTGCCGCAGCGGGCCGCCCTGCTCGGCCTGCCCGCCGTGCTCAGCGCCGACGGATCCGCCGTCGAGGTCGGCTACCGCGACGCCCCGGCCGTGCTGACGCTGTTCGAGGACTTCCGCTGCAGCACCACCCAGGGCTTCGAGAGCGCCCAGGGCCGGACCCTGGCCGATCTGGCCGCCGCCCACCGGGTGCTGATCCGCTACGTGCTGGAGTCCTCGCTGGACGAGCGGCTCCCCGGCCCCGGCGCCCAGCTGGCCACCAACGCCGCCCGCGCCGCCCTGGCCCACGGCCGGTTCCCGCTCTACCACGCGCTGCTCTTCGCCAACCAGCCGCCGGAGGACGTCGACGGCTTCACCGAGGGGCGGCTGCTCGAACTGGCCTCGGCCGTGCCCGGGTTGCGCTCCGCCGCCTTCGACAGCGAGGTGCACCGGCTGTGGTACCGGCAGTGGGTCGTCCGGGCGCAACAGGCGTACGACCGGGCGGGCGTGCACTTCGGCACCCCCTCGATGCTGCTGGACGGCCGGGAGGTCGACCTGGGCGCGCGACCGCAGCTGCTCACCGACCCCGCGGCGCTACAGTCGTTGGTCCGCAGTGCCGCAGAGCGGGGCTGAAGCACACATCACCGGGAGGGGATGTCAGATGATCACTCGTCAGCGCAGCGGTACGGAAGGGGAGCCGGCGGTGCGGCCAACCGAGGGCGGGCCGCTCGCCCGGACGCTGACGCCGCAGGTGCGCGACTGGATCGGCACCGCCGTCCGGCTCGGCCTGGCCGTGGTCTGGGCCTGGGCCGGGCTGGCCAAGGTGACCGACCCGGAGACCGCCGCCCAGGCCGTCCGGGCCTACCGCATCCTGCCGGAGTCGCTGGTGAAGCCCTTCGGCTACGGGCTGCCGTTCCTGGAGATCGCGGTGGCGCTGCTGCTGCTGGTCGGCCTCGGCACCCGGATCGCCGCCTTCGTCTCCGGCGTGCTGCTGCTGGTCTACATCTCCAGCATCGCCTCGGTGTGGGCGCGCGGCATCGCCATCGACTGCGGCTGCTTCGGCGGCGGCGGCGCGGTGGCCGCGTCCAAGACCGAGTACCTCCAGGAGATCCTGCGGGACACAGGCTTCCTCCTGCTCACGGCCTGGCTGCTGTGGCGGCCCGCCAGCAAGTTGTCGCTCGACAGGTGGCTCGCCGCCGACTGAGCGCCGCCGACGGTCCCGTCGGCACACCCCGTCCCCTCGCAGTTGGTAGATATGAGCACAATGAGTCAGAAGAACGGCGAAGCCAAGCGCAGCGCGCGTGAACGGATGCAGGAGGAGCGGGCCGCCCGGCAGGCCAGAGAGAAGCGGCTGAGAAAGCTCGGCGTCATCGGCGCGGCAGTCGTGGTGCTGGTGGTGGCGGTGGTCGTCGGGATCCTGGTGATGAGCAGCAACTCCAGCTCCTACACCGCCTCGCAGGCTCCGGCGGGCACGACCGGCGGCAACAACCTGGTGGTCCCGGTCGGCGCGGTCAACGCCCCCTCGACGCTGACCATCTACGAGGACCCCCGCTGCCCCGCCTGCGGCGAGTTCGAGAAGGCGTTCCACACCACGGTGAACCAGCTGCTGGGCGCGGGCAAGGTGCAGATCCACTACCACGTGGTGTCCTTCATCGACCGGCACGACCAGGGCAACGGCTCCAAGAACGCCGCCAACGCGCTGGGTTGCGCGCAGAACGTCGGCCGGTTCCACCCGTACCACGACGTGCTCTACGCCAACCAGCCGGACGAGACCGTGGACGCCTGGGCCGACCGGTCCAAGCTGATCACCCTGGCCAAGCAGGTGCCCGGCCTGGACACCCCGGCCTTCGAGTCCTGCGTCGACCACAACAGCTACGGCCCCTGGGTGACGGCGGTGGAGACCGACTTCGACAAGTCCGGCTTCACCTCCACGCCCACGATCCTGCTCAACGGCACCTCCGCGTACCCGAGTTACAACGGCACCGGGCTGACCCCGCAGACCCTGGTGACCATGGTGGACGCCGCGAACAAGGGCAAGCCGCTGGGCACGCTGACCCCTGCCGGCGCCTCCGCGCTGGCCTCGCCCACCGCCGCCGGAAGCACCGGCTGACCGGCCGGCCGACCCCGCCGACGCCGCGCCCCCCTGCCCGGGGCGCGGCGTCCGCGCGTCCGGCCTGGCTCAACGGCTGCGCAGCAGGCCGGAGCTGATGGCGGCGGCCACCGCGGCGGTCCGGCTGTCCACGCCCAACTTGTCGTAGACGTGCACCAGATGGGTCTTGACCGTGGCCTCGCTGATGAACAGCCGCTTGGAGATCTGCCGGTTGGCCAGGCCCTCGGCCAGCAGCTCCAGGATCTCCGTCTCGCGCGGCGACAGCGCCGGACGCCCGGCCCGCACCCGCCCCATCAGCCGGGCCGCGACCGGCGGCGCGAGCACCGTCTCGCCGCGCGCGGCGGCCCGGACCGCAGCGGCCAGCTCCTCCGGCGGGGCGTCCTTGAGCAGGTAGCCGGTGGCCCCGGCCTCCACCGCCGCCAGGATGTCGGCGTCGGTGCTGTAGACGGTGAGCACCAGCACCGAGGGCGGATCGGGCAGGGCGGTGATCCGGCGGGTGGCCTCCACCCCGTTCATCCCCGCGCCCATCTGCAGGTCCATCAGCACCACGTCCGGGCGCGGCCCGCCCGCCTGCCGGAGCCGGTTCAGCAGCCGCAGCGCCTCGTCGCCGTCGGCCGCCTCGCCGACCGGCTCCAGCTCCGGCAGCTCCTCCAGCAGCGCGCGCAGCCCCCGGCGCACCACCGGGTGGTCGTCCACCAGCAGCACCCGGATCACCGGACGGCCCCGCCGCGCGGCAGGGCGGCGGCCACGGCGGTGCCCTCGCCCGGCGCCGACTCGATGGCGAAGTCCCCGCCCAGCTCGGCGATGCGCTCGCGCATCCCGTGCAGCCCGAAGCGCGGGCGCCCGACCGCCGGGGCGGCCTCCGGGTCGAAGCCGCGGCCGTCGTCGTAGACGTCCAGGGCCACCTGGTCGTCCAGGTAGGACAGGGTGACCGCGACCCGGTCGGCGGCGGCGTGCCGCTGGACGTTGGCCAGCGCCTCCTGGGTCAGCCGCACCAGCGCCACCTCGGTCTCCACCGGCAGCGGCCCGGGCTCGCCGTCGATCCGCAGCTCCACCTCGGGCACCGGGCCGACGCCGTCGGCGATCCGGCGCAGCGCCTCGGGCAGCGTCGCGTCCCGCAGCGAGGGGGGAGTGAGCGCCTCCACGAAGCGCCGCGCCTCGGCCAGGTTGTCCGCGGCGGTGCCGCCGATCTCGCGGATCCGCTCCCGGGCGGCGGCGGACGCCCCGCCGGGCGGCAGCGCGCTCTCGGCGGAGCGGGCCAGCAGCACGATGCTGGACAGGCCCTGGGCCAGGGTGTCGTGGATCTCCCGGGCCAGCCGCTGCCGCTCGGCCAGCCGTCCGGCCTCGCGCTGGCTCTCGGCCAGCCGGTCCCTGGTCCGCACCAGGTCGTCGATCAGCCGCTGCCGGGTGCTGCTCTCCCGGTAGAGCGCCGCGTAGCCGTAGGCGGTGAGCACCGCCACCACCGCGCCCACGCTCGGCCCTATCACCTTCGCCGGGGTCAGCCCGCCGGGGGTGGTGGACTGCGCCGCCACCACCACGCCGGTGAGCGCGGCCACCGCCGGGAGCGACCAGCGCGGCGGCAGCAGGTGCAGGTAGAGCAGGAACAGCGGGAACGCCACGTACCCGGCGGCCGGGTCGAGCGCGGCCAGCGCCACCCACAGCACGGTCACCGCCGCCAGCCACAGCCAGGTGACGGGCCGCCGCGCCCGCACCGCCGGCAGGCCGCCCGCTGCGTAGGCCAGCGCCAGCAGCACCCCGACGACCAGGTCGGCGGGGTGGACGCCGCCGCTCAGGCCGGCTGCCAGCAGCGCGTAGAACATGGCGTGCAGCGTCATGCGCAGCAGCCGCAGCGTCGGCGGATGGGCGGAGGAGGGGGCTTCGGTGCTGCTCACAACCGTCGAGCCTACGGCCGGGCGGCCGGGGCGGGGCGCCCGGCGGCATCAACCGTTCGATTGATCCGGGACCAGCCCTCTCCCCGATGGCCGCCGGTCGCCGCCCGGGCACGGTGGAGACCGGACGCCCGACCCCCGGCGTCCGACCCCGCGTCCTGACCCCACCACCGGAGGATCCACCGTGTTCGTCGCCCTGCGTGACATCCGCTTCGCCCGGGGGAGGTTCGCCCTGATGGGAGCCGTGGTCGCGCTGATCACCATGCTGGTGGTGTTCCTCTACGGCCTCACCGGGGGACTGGCCGCCGGGTCCACCTCGGCCGTGGCCGGGCTGCCGGTGCCCGGCATCGTCTTCGGCGCCCCGGCCGGGGCGGTGCCCGAGGTGTCCTTCAGCGACAGCGGCATCAGCCCGGCCCAGCTGGCCGCCTGGCGGTCCGCGCCGGGGGTGCGGTCGGTCGAGCCGCTGGGCGTCGCCATGTCCAGGATGACCAGCGCGGGCGCGGCGGCCTCGGTGAGCGTCCTGGGGACGGCCGCCCGGCTGCTGCCGCCGCTGCTCTCCGGCAGCGCGCCGGGGGAGGGGCAGGTCGCGGTCGGCCGTGCCACCGCCGCCGCCGACGGGATCGCCGTCGGCAGCACGGTCACCGTCGGCGCCCGGACGCTGCTGGTCTCCGGCATCACCGCCGACCGCTCCTACGCCCACGCGCCCACGGTGTGGACCACCGAGCCCACCTGGCAGCAGCTCAGCGGGGCCGCGCAGCCCAGCGTGCTGGCGGTCAGCGCGGGCAGCGCGGACACCGCCGCGCTGGACCGGGCGGTCGGCACCGACGCGGTCTCCCGCTCCGCCGCCCTGGCCGGGATCGACGGCTACTCCGCCGAACAGGGCAGCCTGCAGCTGATCCAGGGCTTCCTGTTCGCGGTCAGCGCCCTGGTCGTCGGGGCCTTCTTCACGGTGTGGACGGTGCAGCGCCGGGCCGACATCGCCGTCCTCAAGGCGCTGGGCGCGTCCGGCGGCTACCTGGTCCGGGACGCCCTCGGCCAGGCCCTGGTGCTGCTGGCGCTGGGCACGCTCGGCGGCGCGGCGGCCGGGCTGGCGGGCGGCGCGCTGGCCGGGGGCGGCCCGGCGGGCGGCGGCGGTCCGCCGTTCGCGCTGACGCCCGCCACCGCGGCCGTGCCGGTCCTGGCCATGGTCGGGCTGGGCCTGGCCGGGGCCGCGCTGGCCGTCCGCCGCATCACCTCCGTCGATCCGCTGACCGCGCTGGGAGCCAACCGATGACCGACCGCACTCGCCCCGCCGCCGCCGACCCCGCCGCCGGGCTGGTGCTGCGCGATGTCGTGCTCAGCTATCCGGACGGCGGCAGCCGGATCACCGCCCTGGACCGGGTGGGGCTGGCGGTCGCCCCCGGCGAGCTGACCGCCGTGGTCGGCCCCTCCGGCTCGGGCAAGTCCAGCCTGTTGGCGGTGGCGGCCACGCTGCTGCGCCCCGACTCGGGTCAGGTGCTGGTCGGCGGCCAGGAGACCGGAGCACTGTCCGCGAAGCAGAGCACCGCTCTGCGACGGAAGCACATCGGCGTGGTGTTCCAGCAGTCCAACCTGCTGGCCTCGCTCACCGCGGTGGAGCAACTGCTGGTGGTCGCCCACCTCTCCGGCGGCGACCGGCGCGCCGCCCGGGCCCGCGCCGAGCGGCTGCTGGACTCGGTCGGGCTGGCCGGCCGGGTCCAGCAGCGCCGGCCGCACCAGCTCTCCGGCGGCGAACGCCAGCGCGTCAACATCGCCCGGGCGCTCTACTCCCGCCCGACGGTGCTGCTGGTGGACGAGCCCACCTCGGCGCTGGACCACGAGCGCGGCGCCCGGATCATGGCCCTGCTCGCCGACGCCACCCGGGAGCACACGACTGCGACGCTCCTGGTCACGCACGACCGCGCGCTGCTGGACCGGGCCGACCGGGTGCTGTCGATGCAGGACGGACGTCTGGAACCGGCCGCACGGTTCCCCGATTCCGTGTGATGTTCCTACCGGATTCAGGAATCCCTCAGAAGCAGGGCTTAGGCTCCTCGCGTGATTCAGGTAAGAGTCAGGCAAACCGTCCCCGCCCAGGGCCAGCCCGCCGTCCAGCCGCCCGCCGCCGACGGGACCGCCGACGGGACCGCCGCTGCGGCCGCTGCCGCCCGGCCCGCCGCCGCCCGGCTGGGCTGGCTCGACGCGCTGCGCGGGATCGCGGCCCTGGCCGTCGTCTTCCAGCACGCCGGGCCCACCCTGTTCGACGACGCCTACCGGCACAGCCACCAGTACCTGGACGCGGGGATCTTCGGGGTCTTCCTGTTCTTCCTGATAAGCGGGTACATCGTGCCCGCCTCGCTGGAGCGCCGGGGCGATCTGCGGGCCTTCTGGGCCGGGCGGATCTTCCGGATCTACCCGCTCTACCTGGTGGTGTTCGCCGCTGCCCTGCTGCTCCTGCCGCGCGCCCACGCCGGAGTCGGCACCGCCGTGTTCCAGCACCCCTGGCTGTCCCTGGCGGCCGACGGCATCCTGCTGCAGGACCTCCTCGGCGTGCCCAACGGCCTCGACGTCGCCTGGACCCTCTGCTACGAGATGGTCTTCTACTTCCTGGTCTCGGCCCTGTTCCTGTGCGGCTGGCACCGGCGCAGCGCGCCGGCGGCGTCCGGCTTCGCGGCGGCGGCGCTGTTCGCCGGCGGGCTGCTGCCGGTGGGGCTGCTGGTGCCGTCGCTTCCGGCCACCGAGCGGACGGTCGCGGTGGCCGCCGCGACCGTGGTCGCCGCCCTGGCCTGCATCCTGAGCGGCCGCCGGGCGGCGGTGCGCTGCGGCGTGGCCGCGCTCGGACTGCTCGGGCTGGTGCTGGTGCTGGTGGACGGCCGCTCGGCGGCGTTCGAGAGCACGATGATCCTGGCCACCATGTTCACCGGCACCGCCATCCAGCGGGCCGAGCGCGGGCAGATCCGCCGCCGGTACGCGGTCGCCTGCTGCGCCTTCGTCTTCACGGCCGGGCTGCTGGCCGGGGACCGGTACGCGGGCACCCGGCTGAACCTGATCTGGACCACGTCCGCCTTCAGCTGGTGCACCGCCTTCGCGGCGGCCTGGCTGGTGTTCGGCGCGGGCATGCTGCTGCGCAGGCGGCGGACCCCGGCCTGGCTGAGCCGGCTGGGCGCGATCAGCTACGCGGTGTACCTGCTGCACGTCCCGCTGCTGCACGCCGTGCAGTGGCTGCTGACGGACATCGGCTGGGCCCCGTACCGCGACCTGCCCGCCGAATTCGGCTGCACGGCCCTGTTCCTGGTGGTGCTGCTGGCGCTGGCCAACGCGCTGCACCGGTGGGTGGAACTGCCCGGGCAGCGGCTCGGCCGCCGCCTGCTGAAGGGCCGCCGCGAGGTCCGCGCAGGAGCATAGGAAAGGCTAACCTTGCAGGTCAGATGGGGTGGTTAGGCAGTACTGCCTTGCTGGCACGGCATCAGCGAACGCGTTAACTTCGGCAGTGTGACCACGACAGTGCCGTACTCCTCCGCCTCTTCCGCCGCCGCCGACCCGCGCCCCACGGTGACCGCCGACTCCATAGCGGCCACCGCCGAGGCGTACGCCCACACGCACCGCGACGTCAGCGGCGGCTGGCTGCGCCCGGCGGTCTTCGGTGCGATGGACGGGCTGGTGTCGAACTTCGCGCTGATGGCGGGCGTGGTCGGCGGCGACGCCGGGCACCGGGCGATCGTGCTGACAGGGCTGGCCGGGCTGGTCGCCGGGGCCTGCTCGATGGCGGCGGGGGAGTACACCTCGGTCGCCTCCCAGCGGGAGCTGGTCCAGGCCGAACTGGAGGTGGAGCGGCTGGAGCTGCGCCGTCACCCCAACGAGGAGCTGGCCGAGCTGGCCCAGCTGTACGTCGAACGCGGCGTGGAGCCCAAGCTGGCGTTCGAGGTGGCGCAGCAGCTGACCGCCGACCCGGAGCGGGCGCTGGAGGTGCACGCCCGCGAGGAACTGGGCATCGACCCGGCGGATCTGCCCTCGCCGCTGCTGGCGGCCGGCTCGTCCTTTGCGGCCTTCGCGCTGGGCGCGCTGCTGCCGCTGCTGCCGTACCTGCTGGGCACCACCAGCCTGCTGCCCTCGCTGGGGCTGGCGCTGCTCGGGCTGTTCGGCTGCGGCGCCGTGGTCAGCCGGGTCACCGCGCGCAGCTGGTGGTTCAGCGGTCTGCGGCAGCTGGCGCTGGGCAGCGTCGCGGCCGGGGTGACCTTCGTCCTGGGGCAGCTGATCGGTGCGCACCTGGGCTGACCGCAGGGGGTGTGCGGCGGGTCAGCAGGAGGTCGGCAGCGGCGTCGTCGACGCTGTCCAGGTGGTGTTACTCACACCGTGTGATCAGGTAAACCCACTGTTTCGGCTCCGGGTCGTTCGGGCACACTTGCGACAACACACCCGGCTCTCGAACACCGAGGGGGGCCGTGTTTCGAGATTGCCGAGCATGGCCTCAAACAGGGCCTGACCTGCTGGCTAAGTCCACATGATGGACTCTGGAATCCACTTAGTGGAATCTCGGGCATCATGTAACCTGCACGACACCGCAGAGGGCCAGCGTCGTCCCGGATGCGCATGTGAATTGCGACCATGCCGAACACGACGACACGACGGGAGAGCCGATGCTGTCTGCGTCCCCGCGCTCTGCTCATCAGAACGACAGGGCCCCCCGCCCCTACCAGGCCCTGGCCGACGGGCGCCCCGCCCCGCAGGGCCTCTACGACTCGGGCAACGAACACGACGCCTGCGGTGTCGGCTTCGTCGCAACCCTCACCGGCAAGGCCGAGCACCGCATCGTCGAGCAGGCGCTCACCGTGCTGCGCAACCTGGAGCACCGCGGCGCCACCGGCGCCGAGGCCGACTCCGGTGACGGCGCGGGCATCCTCACCCAGATCCCGGACGCCTTCCTGCGCGCCCGCGCCGGCTTCGAGCTGCCCGCGGCCGGCGCCTACGCGGTCGGCATCGCCTTCCTCCCCGACGACGACGCGGCCGACGCCGCCGCCGTCGCCACCATCGACGCGATCGCCGCCGAGGAGGGCCTCACCGTCCTCGGCTGGCGCGACGTCCCGACCAGCCCGGACCTGCTCGGCGACACCGCCCGCTCGGTCATGCCGCGCTTCCGCCAGCTGTTCGTCAGCGACAGCGCCGGCCTGCGCACCGGCCTGGAGCTGGACCGGATCGCCTTCGTGCTGCGCAAGCGCGCCGAACGCGAGAGCGGCGTCTACTTCCCCTCGCTGTCCGCGCGCACCCTGGTCTACAAGGGCATGCTCACCACCGGGCAGCTGGAGCCGTTCTTCCCCGACCTGTCCGACCGCAGCTACACCACCGCGATCGGCCTGGTCCACTCCCGCTTCTCCACCAACACCTTCCCCAGCTGGCCGCTGGCCCACCCGTACCGCTTCATCGCCCACAACGGCGAGATCAACACGGTCAAGGGCAACCGCAACTGGATGACGGCCCGGGAGTCGCAGCTGGCCACCGACGCCATCCCCGGCGACCTCAACCGGATCTTCCCGATCTGCACCCCGGACCACTCCGACACCGCCTCCTTCGACGAGGTGCTGGAACTGCTCCACCTCGGCGGCCGCAGCCTGCCGCACGCGGTGCTGATGATGATCCCGGAGGCGTGGGAGAACCACACCACCATGGACCCGGCCCGCCGCGCCTTCTACCAGTTCAACTCCAACCTGATGGAGCCCTGGGACGGCCCGGCCTGCGTCACCTTCTCCGACGGCACCCGGATCGGCGCCGTGCTGGACCGCAACGGCCTGCGCCCGGCCCGCTACTGGGTCACCGAGGACGGCCTGGTCGTGCTGGCCTCCGAGGTCGGCGTGCTGGACATCCCGCAGGACCAGGTGGTCCGCAAGGGTCGGCTGCAGCCCGGCCGGATGTTCCTGATCGACACCGCCGAGGGCCGCATCGTCGAGGACGAGGAGATCAAGTCCGCCCTCGCCGCCGAGAACCCCTACCAGGAGTGGCTGCACGCCGGCTCGATCACCCTGGACGCCCTGCCCGAGCGCGAGCACATCGCCCACACCCACGCCTCGGTGACCCGCCGTCAGCAGACCTTCGGCTACACCGAGGAGGAGCTGCGGATCATCCTCGCGCCGATGGCCAGGACCGGCGGCGAGCCGCTGGGCTCCATGGGCACCGACTCACCCATCGCCGCGCTCTCCGAGAAGCCCCGGCTGCTCTTCGACTACTTCACCCAGCTGTTCGCCCAGGTCACCAACCCGCCGCTGGACGCCATCCGCGAGGAGCTGATCACCTCGCTGTCCAGCAACCTCGGTCCCGAGGGCAACCTGCTGCACGCCGAGGCGGCCTCCTGTCGCTCCGTCACCATCCCCTTCCCGGTGATAGACAACGACGAGCTGGCCAAGCTGGTCCACATCAACCAGGACGGCGACCTGCCCGGCCTGAAGGCGGTCACCCTCTCCGGCCTGTACAAGGTCGCCGGAGGCGGCCCCGCGCTGGCCGCCCGGCTCGCGGAGATCGCCGACGAGGCCGACGCCGCCATCGCCGAGGGCGCCCGCATCATCGTCCTCTCCGACCGGCACTCCGACGCCGAGCACGCGCCGATCCCCTCGCTGCTGCTCACCGCCGCCGTGCACCACCACCTGATCCGCACCAAGCAGCGCACCCACGTCGGCCTGATCGTGGAGGCCGGAGACGTCCGCGAGGTGCACCACGTCGCGCTGCTGGTCGGCTACGGCGCGGGCGCGGTCAACCCGTACCTGGCCATGGAGTCGGTCGAGGACCTGGTCGCGCAGAACACCTTCATCCAGGGCACCGAGCCCGAGAAGGCCATCCGCAACCTGATCTACGCGCTCGGCAAGGGCGTCCTCAAGGTCATGTCCAAGATGGGCATCTCCACCGTCGCCTCCTACCGGGGCGCGCAGGTCTTCGAGGCGATCGGGCTGTCGCAGGAGCTGGTGGACAGCTACTTCACCGGCACCACCACCAAGCTCGGCGGCATCACCCTGGACCAGATCGCCCAGGAGACCGCCGCCCGCCACGCCCAGGCGTACCCGGTCTCCGGCATCTCCCCGGCCCACCGCCGACTGGAGATCGGCGGCGAGTACCAGTGGCGCCGCGAGGGCGAGCCGCACCTGTTCGACCCGGACACGGTGTTCCGGCTGCAGCACTCCACCCGCACCAAGCGGTACGACATCTTCAAGCAGTACACCTCCCGGGTGAACGAGCAGGCCGAGCGGCTGATGACGCTGCGCGGGCTGTTCGGCTTCAACGCCGAGGGCCGCGAGCCGGTCCCCCTGGACGAGGTCGAGCCGGTCAGCGAGATCGTCAAGCGCTTCTCCACCGGGGCCATGTCCTACGGCTCCATCTCCATGGAGGCGCACGAGACCCTGGCCATCGCCATGAACCGCATCGGCGGCAAGTCCAACACCGGTGAGGGCGGCGAGGACCCGGAGCGGCTGCACGACCCGGAGCGCCGCTCCGCGATCAAGCAGGTCGCCTCCGGACGCTTCGGCGTCACCAGCGAGTACCTGGTCAACGCCGACGACATCCAGATCAAGATGGCCCAGGGCGCCAAGCCCGGCGAGGGCGGGCAGCTGCCCGGCCACAAGGTCTACCCGTGGGTGGCCCGGACCCGGCACAGCACCCCCGGCGTCGGCCTGATCTCGCCGCCGCCGCACCACGACATCTACTCCATCGAGGACCTCGCCCAGCTCATCCACGACCTGAAGAACGCCAACCCGGCCGCCCGCATCCACGTGAAGCTGGTCTCCGAGGTCGGCGTGGGCACGGTCGCGGCGGGCGTCAGCAAGGCCCACGCGGACGTCGTCCTGGTCTCCGGGCACGACGGCGGCACCGGCGCCTCCCCGCTCACCAGCCTCAAGCACGCCGGCGGCCCGTGGGAGCTGGGCCTGGCCGAGACCCAGCAGACTTTGCTGCTCAACGGCCTGCGCGACCGGATCGTGGTGCAGACCGACGGCCAGCTGAAGACCGGCCGGGACGTCGTCATCGCCGCGCTGCTGGGCGCGGAGGAGTTCGGCTTCGCCACCGCGCCGCTGGTGGTCTCCGGCTGCATCATGATGCGCGTCTGCCACCTGGACACCTGCCCGGTCGGCGTCGCCACCCAGAACCCGGTGCTGCGGGAACGTTTCAGCGGCAAGCCCGAGTTCGTCGTCAACTTCTTCGAGTTCATCGCCGAGGAGGTCCGCGAGCTCCTCGCCGAGCTGGGCTTCCGCAGCATCGAGGAGGCCGTCGGCCACGCCGAGCTGATCGACGCCGCCAAGGCCGTGGACCACTGGAAGGCCAACGGGCTGGACATCGCCCCGCTGCTGCACGTCCCGGCACTGCCCGAGGGCGCTTCGCTGCACCGGACCACCGCCCAGGACCACGGCCTGGACAAGGCCCTGGACAACCAGCTGATCGAGCTGAGCCAGGAGGCCCTGGAGCACGGCGAGGCGGTCCGCATCCAGCTGCCGATCCGCAACGTCAACCGCACTGTCGGCACCATGCTCGGCCACGAGGTGACCAAGCGGTACCGGGGCGAGGGCCTGCCCGAGGGCACCATCGACGTCACCTTCACCGGCTCCGCCGGGCAGTCGTTCGGCGCGTTCGTGCCGCGCGGCATCACCCTGCGGCTGGAGGGCGACGCCAACGACTACGTCGGCAAGGGCCTGTCCGGCGGCGTGCTGGTGGTCCGCCCCTCCCGGGAGGCGGCCGCGATCGGCGCCGACGCCCAGAACCACGTCATCGCCGGCAACACCATCGGCTACGGCGCCACCTCCGGTCGCATCCACCTGCGCGGCAAGGCCGGCGAGCGGTTCGCGGTGCGCAACTCCGGTGCCACCCTGGTCGTCGAGGGCGTGGGCGACCACGGCCTGGAGTACATGACCGGCGGCCGGGTGGTCGTCCTCGGCGCCACCGGGCGCAACCTGGCGGCCGGCATGTCCGGCGGCATCGGCTACGTGCTCGACCTGCGACCCAACAACGTCAACACCGGCATGGTGGGCATCGAGGCCCCCGACGCGACCGACCGCGAGTGGCTGCGCGAGACCGTCCAGCAGCACTACGAGGAGACCGGCTCCACCGTGGCCGCCGAACTCCTCGCCGACTGGGGCAGCGGGCTCTCCCGCTTCTCCAAGATCATGCCCCGTGACTACAAGGCCGTGCTCGCCGCCAAGGACGCCGCCGAGCGAGACGGACTCTCCGAGTCCGACACCACTGCGAAGATGATGGAGGCCGCCAACCATGGCTGACCCCAAGGGCTTCCTGACGACGCCCAAGCAGCTCGCCGACCGCCGCCCCGTGGACGTCCGGATCAGGGACTGGAACGAGGTCTACGTCGAACGCAGCCTCCTGCCCATCATCACCAAGCAGGCCGGCCGCTGCATGGACTGCGGCATCCCGTTCTGCCACAACGGCTGTCCGCTGGGGAACCTCATCCCCGAGTGGAACGACCTCGCCTACCGGGACGACTGGAAGGGCGCCATCGAGCGCCTGCACGCCACCAACAACTTCCCGGAGTTCACCGGGCGGCTGTGCCCGGCGCCGTGCGAGTCGGCCTGCGTCCTCGGCATCAACCAGGACCCGGTGACCATCAAGAACGTCGAGGTCACCATCATCGACAAGGCGTGGGACAACGGCGGGGTCGCCCCGCAGCCGCCGGACCGGCTCTCCGGCAAGACCGTCGCCGTCGTCGGCTCCGGCCCGGCCGGGCTCGCCGCCGCCCAGCAGCTCACCCGGGCCGGCCACACCGTGGTGGTGTACGAGCGCGCCGACCGCGTCGGCGGCCTGCTGCGCTACGGCATCCCCGAGTTCAAGATGGAGAAGCGGCACGTCAACCGGCGGGTGGAGCAGATGCGCGCCGAGGGCACCCGGTTCCGCACCGGGGTCGAGGCCGGTGTGGACATCACCGGCCGCCAGCTGCGGGACCGCTTCGACGCGGTCGTCATCGCGGCCGGCGCCACCACCGCCCGCGACCTGCCGGTGCCCGGCCGCGAGCTGCGCGGCATCCACCAGGCCATGGAGTACCTGCCGCTGTCCAACAAGGTGCAGGAGGGCGACTACGTCGAGTCGCCGATCAGCGCCGCCGGCAAGCACGTCATCGTCATCGGCGGCGGCGACACCGGCGCGGACTGCCTGGGCACCGCCCTGCGGCAGGGCGCGGCCTCGGTCACCCAGCTGGAGATCATGCCCCGGCCCAGCGACGACCGCCCGGCGCACCAGCCCTGGCCGAGCATGCCCATGGTCTACAAGGTCACCTCCGCGCACGAGGAGGGCGGCGAGCGCGTCTACGCGGTCAACACCACCCGCTTCACCGGCGACGAGGACGGCAACGTCCAGGAGCTGCACCTGGTCGAGGTGGAGTTCAAGGACGGCCGGTTCGAGCCGGTCCCCGGCACCGAGCGCGCCATCCCGGCCCAACTGGTCACCCTGGCCATGGGCTTCACCGGCACCGACACCAGGAACGGCCTGGTCGAGCAGCTCGGCGTGGACCTCGACGCCCGGGGCAACGTCGGCCGCGACGACCGCTTCGGCACCAACGTCGACGGCGTCTTCGTGGCCGGGGACGCCGGGCGCGGCCAGTCGCTGATCGTCTGGGCCATCGCCGAGGGCCGCTCCGCCGCCAAGGCCGTCGACAGCTACCTCTCCGGGCGCGCCTCGACGCTGCCCGCCCCGATCCGCCCGACGGACCGCCCCCTCACCGTGTGACGTGCCACCTGTGGCACAGTAGAGGGAGCAGCCCGGAAGGCTGCGTTACCGCGTCCCCGCCAGCGCCGCCGGATCGCCGCGGAGAACAATGAGCACCTGCCTCTCGTCCCCGACCAAGGTGAGAGGCAGGTGCTGCTTCATGTCCGGGCCCGCCCGCGCGGCGGACGCCCGGCCGTACGCCGAAGGGACCCGCCCCCGGGACGAATCCCGGGCGCGGGCCCCTGGTGCGCTGCCTGACGGTCAGGCGAGCCGGTCGGACGACGCCGTTCAGGCGACCTGGCGGCGGCGGTTGCGGCGGGCCACCCAGTAGCCGGTGCCGATCGCCGCGAGCGCGGCCGCGCCCAGGGCGCCGGACAGCTCCACCGAGTTGGAGGAGCTGGTGGCCGAGGCGGTGTTCTGCAGCGGCAGGCTGGCCACGGTGTCCTGGTTGTCGAACACGGTGATCGGCCGGACCGAGGCGACCGAGCCGTTGGCGTTGAGCAGCACCTGCTTGTCGTTCGGGTGCTGGAAGTCGAAGGCCGAGAACAGCGAGCCCGAGGTGGTGTCGAAGGAGCCGGCGCCGATGTGGCCGGTGCGCCAGTTGCTCTCGATGAACGCGGTGATCGACGCCTGGGTGGTGAACTTGTCGTCGATGTAGTTGGTGCGCGAGTAGGGCGAGATGACCAGCAGCGGCTGGCGCGGGCCCGGGCCGCAACGGTCCAGGTAGCCGGCGGCGGCGGACGGACCGGCCTGGCAGGCGGCGGCGTCCTGGGTGGAGTCGGTCGAGCCGTTGGTCGGCGCGTGGTAGACGTGGTCGTACCAGCCGTCCGAGTCGTCGTAGGCCAGGACCACGGCGGTCGAGGACCACTCCGGCGACTTCTGCAGCTCGTTGATCTCCTTGATCAGGAAGTTCTGCTCGTCGATCGGGTCGGACGAGGCCGCGTGGCCGTCCTCGTAGGAGGGGGCCTTGAGGAAGCTGACCGCAGGCAGGTCGTCGGCGGCCACCGCCTGGTCGAAGTACGACATGTCGTACTGGTGGTTGGCCTGG
Source organism: Streptacidiphilus sp. PB12-B1b (assembly GCF_014084125.1). Lineage (NCBI taxonomy): Bacteria > Bacillati > Actinomycetota > Actinomycetes > Kitasatosporales > Streptomycetaceae > Streptacidiphilus > Streptacidiphilus sp. PB12-B1b. The sequence goes on from NZ_CP048405.1 coordinate 2,131,655, forward strand.
CCGTTGTGGCCGACCTCGGCGAGGCTGGTCGGCGCCAGGTGGTGCGGGTTGGCCGTCGAGGCGTAGTACTGGAACGGGTCGTGGTGCGGGACGTAGTCCTCGGACGCCTCGCCCAGGACGTTCGCGTGGGTGGTGCCCGCGCACTTGGCGTAGGTGCCGGCGCCGGCGTACGGGGTGCTCGGGGTGAAGCCGCCCTCGAACCAGCCCCAGGTCACGTCCTTGGCGTTGAGCAGGTCGCCGACGTTCTTGCCGGTCATCTCGGCCAGCGCCGAGGTGCTGGTGTGGTCCTTGTCGGAGCAGTCGTCGTAGGCCGGGTCGGTGTCACCGTTGATGGTGCCCACGCCCTGCGCGTTCGGCGACTGGACGACCGAGGTGACCGGGGTGGTGGTCCGCACCGGGTCGGTGGTGCTGCCGGTGCCGGTGTCCGAGACCACGCCGTGGGTCTGGCCGGAGACCAGGTTCAGCGCGCCCGGGGTGGACGGGCCGTAGGTGGCGTCGAAGGAGTTGTCCGACAGCACGTAGTTCTGCGCGTAGTTCCACAGCGCGGTGACGGTGTTGCCGTCGTAGTAGTCCATCGCCAGGCCCGGGGCCTCGTACAGGCCGCCCGAGCAGGTGTCGCGGGAGGTGTTCTGCACGAACAGGTCGGCCTTGCCGCTGTCGTACGCCAGCTGCTCCGGGTTGTAGTTGTGGTTCTGGTCGCAGGTCACCGCCTCCGAGGGGGACAGCCGCTGCGGGGCGTACAGGTTCGGGTTCTTGGTCAGCAGGCCGGCGTTGGCCTCGGTGGTGATCCGCTTCGGTGTGTTCTTGGCGGCGGTGAACGGCGTGCCGTCGGTGTTGGCCGCCTTCGGGTACGTCCCGAAGTAGTGGTCGAAGGAGATGTTCTCGCCGTAGACGACCACCAGGTGCTTGATCGGAGTCGCCGTGCTCGTCCGACCAGCGTGACCATGGCCGCCGTGGCCGCTGCCCGCCCACGCCGGGGAGGCCCCCGCCGCCGCGATCAGCGCCGCCGCGCCGGCCAGGGCGGCGAGACGCCGCCCGTACCGGGCACCACCAGAAAATGTCGACATACCGAGCCCTCCGCAGGACCGAGTGGAACAGGCACACCAGTGCTTGATGGGGAGAGCGGCCGACCTCTCGACCCGCCGCTCACGTCCCGCATCCTCGGGCCCCGGCACGACCCGCGCGGAGCCTGATGATGAAGGGAGCGTGAACGGCGGGTGAGAAGAACCTGCAGACTCACACCAACAGTGAACTCCCCAGCCAATCCCGGGCATTCCGTACACCCGGCAGGACGAAGAAGTACCCGCCGCCGTACGGCGAGATGTAGTCGATCAACGGCTCGCCCGCCAACCGGTTCTGCACCGCTATGAACTGACGGTCCAGATCCTGCTGGTACGCGCAGAACACCAGGCCCATGTCGAGGTTGCCGTTGCTGTCCGTCCCCAGGTCGTAGTTGTATCCGCGCCGCAGCATCCGCAACCCGTCCGATCCCGGGGTGCGCGGATTCGCCAGCCGCATGTGGCTGTCCAGCGGGATGACGTCGCCCATGGGGTCGGCGGTGTACTGCGGCGCGTCGGTCTCCAGCTGGCCGTCCAGCGGAGCGCCGGAGGAGCGCTGCCGCCCGATCATCCGCTCCTGCTCGTTCAGCGACACCCGGTCCCAGAACTCCACCCGCATCCGGATCACCCGCACCGCCAGGTACGAGCCGTTCACCGCCCAGGCCGGCTCGCCCTGCCCCGGGCCCACCCAGACCACCTGGTCCATCGTCCGGGCGTCGTCCACCGGCGGGTTGGCCGTGCCGTCCCGGAAACCCAGCAGGTTGCGCGGGGTGCCGCTGGGGCGCGGCGGCGAGTTGAAGCCGTCGATCCGCCAGCGCACCTGCATCCCGCCGCGGGTGTGCATGGCCAGGTCCCGCAGCGCGTGCGCGACCGTGTCCGCGTTGTTCGCGCACAGCTGCAGCATCAGGTCGCCCTGGCACCAGGCCGGATCCAGGTCGTCGTCCGGGAAGGAGGTCATCGGCTTCAGCCGCAGCGGCTTGCGCGCCGCCAGGCCGAAGCGCCCGTCGAACAGCGACGAGCCCACCGCGACCGTCGCGGTCAGCCCGTCGGCCGGGACCTCCGGCCCGAGCACCCCGGAATCCGACGGCGGCGCGCTGATCCCCAGCGGCTCCGGCACCCCGCCCGCCGTCAGGAAGCGCAGCCGCTGCGTCAGCGTACCCAGCAGCTCCGACAGGCCCGCCCGGTCCGCCGCGGTCACGTCGAACGAGACGAAGGCGGCGCAGCGCTGCTTCTCGGTCAGCACCCCGGCCTGGTGCACCCCCTCGAACGGGTAGGACGCCGCCGGGCCGGAGTCGGCCGCGGGCGCCGAGGCCGCCGCCGACGCGGCGGAGGAGGCCACCGCCGCGCCGGTCGCCGCGCCCACCGCTCCCGCCGCCAGCGCACCGCGCAGCACCGACCGCCGGTCCACCTGTCCACCCCTGCCCGTCATGAGGTCCTCCGTACGTCGCACACGGCCGCGACCGGTGCCAGATCGTCCACCAGCTGCCCGAACACCGCGTTCAGCTGCTCCCGCCGGGTGGTCGGCAGCGACCCCAGCGGCGCCCCGCCCAGACCGGCCAGCTCCGCCTCGGCGGCGGCCATGTCCGCGTTGATCTGCGGCAGCGTCGTCATCCTGGTCGACAGCAGCGGCTTCAGCAGCGTCAGCGCCTCCTGCGTGCCCTGCAGGTTGGCCCCCACCGTCGCCAGGTTGGAGCCGCTGCCGTAGTCGGTCCGCCCGGTCAGCTCGAACTGGACGGCGTTCTCCACGATCTCGTGCGCCCGCAGCCCCAGCAGCAGCGGATCCATCTGCTCGGTCGGCCACTTCGCCTGGAGCGCCCGGACGTCCTTGCCGAGCGTGGCCGCGACCGGTGCCAGCGCGCTCGCCGACTGCCCGTGCCACAGCCCGTACTCCAGCCGGTGGAAGCCGGTGAAGCCGGGGTCGGTCAGCCCGTCGGGCAGGCCCTGGGTGGTGCCGTTGATGCTGCCGTCCAGTGGGCCGAAGGCGTCGTAGGCCGCGCCCAGCCGCTCGTAGTCGAGGTGCGCCGGCAGCCAGTCGGTGCGCGCCGCGGCCAGGTCGCCGTGCGCCACCGCGGCCTGCAGTGTGTCCACATCCCGTACCAGGCCCGGGAGTTGGGTGGACACCCAGTGCTCGTAGGCCAGCGTCGGCGGGATCAGGTCCTGCTGGGTCACCGGCACCACCGCGGGCGAGCCGCCGCCGCTGCCGGCCACCTTCACCACCGGGCCCTTGACCGCGGCCTCGTCCTGCGGCAGGCACTGGAAGGTGTAGCTGCCCGCGGCCAGCCGCACCACGAACGGCCGGGTCGTGCCCGGCGACAGGCTCTCCACCTCGCCGACGACCGCGCCCGCCGCCGTCTCCAGATAGGCGTCGGCGGCCACCGGACCGGTACCGACCAGGTCGAACACCTGCAGCCCGGTGTGCGGGGCGGTCCAGCCCCGGCCGCAGGTGTCGGACGCGATGTCCACCGTGGTGTGCGGCAGCCCGGGGTAGCCGTCCTGCGGCGCGGCGGGCTTCGCCGGGGAGGACCCGTGCGCGTAGGCCACCGCCCCGGCCCCCAGCGCGACCACCGCCGCCGCGGCCCCGGCCACCAGCCAGGGACGCCGCCATCGCGGCCGCCCTCCGGGCTCCCCGGGCTCCTCGGACTCCGTCACACCGCACCCCGCCTGCTGCTCCGTAGTGATACCGGGGACTGATGTTAGGCAAGCCTCACCAGCGCCGGAACCCGAGATCCGGCTCAACCCCTTGAGTTCCACGGGAGTTCATCTGCGCGCCGCCCGGCGGGCCGCGCGGAGAAGTTCCACCGGTCTTCGCCGTGCGTACACTCGGCGACCCTGGAGGGCCTCGTCACTACCGGCCGGTAAGACCTACGCTCGGAGTCATGCGCCGAGCAAAAATCGTCTGTACGCTAGGCCCCGCCACCGACTCGTACGACCAGATCAAGGCTCTGGTCGACGCCGGTATGGACGTGGCCCGCCTCAACCTCAGCCACGGCTCCTACGCCGAACACGAGGAACGCTACCGCCGGGTCCGCAAGGCCGCCGACGAGACCGGCCGCAGCGTCGGCGTCCTCGTCGACCTGCAGGGCCCCAAGATCCGCCTGGAGACCTTCGCCGAGGGTCCGGTCCTGCTGGAACGCGGCGACCGCTTCACCATCACCACCGAGGACGTCCCCGGCGACCGCCACTGCTGCGGCACCACCTACAAGGGGCTGTGCGGCGACGTCAGCCCCGGTGAGCGCATCCTGGTGGACGACGGCAGGGTCGCCCTGGAGGTCGTCGGCGTCGACGGCACCCGGGTGGAGTGCGCCGTCGTCGAGGGCGGCATGGTCTCCGACCACAAGGGCCTCAACCTGCCCGGAGTGGCTGTCAGTGTCCCCGCGCTCAGCGACAAGGACGTCGCCGACCTGCGCTGGGGGCTCCGTGTGGGAGCCGACATGATCGCGCTCTCCTTCGTCCGCAGCGCGGACGACATCAAGGACGTCCACGACGTCATGGCCAAGGCGGGACGCTACGTCCCGGTCATCGCCAAGGTGGAGAAGCCGCAGGCGGTGCAGAACCTCGAGGGCATCGTGGACGCCTTCGACGGTGTCATGGTCGCCCGCGGCGACCTCGGCGTGGAGATGCCGCTGGAGCAGGTGCCGCTGGTCCAGAAGCGCGCCATCAAGCTCTGCCGCCGCAACGCCAAGCCGGTGATCGTCGCCACCCAGATGCTGGACTCGATGATCAGCGCCTCCCGGCCGACCCGCGCCGAGGCCTCCGACGTCGCCAACGCCGTCCTGGACGGGGCGGACGCGGTGATGCTCTCCGGTGAGACCAGCGTCGGCAAGTACCCGGTGGAGACGGTGCGGACCATGGCCCGCATCGTTTGCGCGGCCGAGGAGGACATCATCGGCGCGGGGCTGCCCCCGCTCACCGAGAGCAACAAGCCGCGCACCCAGGGCGGCGCGGTGGCCCGGGCGGCCGCCGAGATCGGCGACTTCCTGGACGCCAGGTACCTGGTGGCCTTCACCCAGTCCGGCGACACCGCGCGGCGGCTGTCGCGCTACCGCTCGCCGATCCCGGTGCTGGCCTTCACCTACGAACCGGCCGTCCGCAGCCAGCTCTCGCTGAGCTGGGGCGTGGAGACGTTCATGGGCCCGCTGGTCGACACCACCGACGAGATGGTCGCCCAGGTCGACGCCGCGCTGCTGGAGCTCGGCCGCTGCGAGCCGGGCGACCGCGTGGTGATCACGGCCGGCTCGCCGCCCGGCCGCGAGGGCTCGACCAACCTGGTCCGGGTGCACCACGTCGGCCAGGACGACTCGTCCACGCCGGCCGCCCACTGACCCCACGCGGGAGCCGCACACGAACCGAGCCCGACCGGTAGGCACACCGGTCGGGCTCAGCCGTCTGAGCATCGGGAGGTCAGTGGCCCGACTCCTCGATGACGACGACCTCGTCGATCATGGCCTGGATGCGCTCGGTCGGCAGTGCGACCGCCATCGCCCAGTAGTAGATGGCGAGGCTGAACACGGCGACGACGCCCATGTCCCAGCCGAAGTGGAGGACCGGGGACGTCCTCGGCCCGAAGCTGCCCAGGTAGGTGATCAGGCCGATGCCGAGCAGGTAGGGCAGGAGCCACTGCGCGGCCTTGAAGTCGAGCTGCGGCTTGATCGGGTTCAGCTTGAACACCTGCGTGATGGCGAGCAGCACGTAGCCGATCAGGATCGCGATGCCCAGCTTGTAGACGGTGGTCCAGCCCGACCACATGATGATCAGGTTGGCGAGGATGAAGGCGATCGGTGCGACCACCGTGCCAAAGCGCAGGGTGTAGGCCCGCGAGTGCTCCGGCAGCCGGTTGCGGAACGCGCCGAAGGCGAGCGGAGCGCCGGCGTACATCAGCACGCTCGCGGAGGTGATCAGGTTGACCAGCTGCTGCCAGCTCGGGAACGGGAGGAAGAAGATACATCCGGCGACGAAGGCCATGATCATGCCGAACCACGGCACGCCCCGGCGGTCAGTGCGCTCGAACACCTCGGGGAAGTAGCCGTTGCGGCTGAGGCCGTAGGACACGCGGGAGGTCGAGGTCGAGTAGATCAGCGCGGTGCCACCGGGGGAGATGACCGCGTCGGCGTAGAGGATGAAGGCGAGCCAGCCGATGCCGACCAGGGTGGCCAGACCGGCCATCGGGGCAGCGTCGTTGGCGTAGCTCAGGTTCGCCCAGCCCTTGACGAAGGTGGCAGCGGGCAGAGCCGCGATGTAGACGACCTGGACCAGGATGTAGATCGCGGCGCCGATCAGGATGGACAGGATGGTCGCCCGCGGAATGTCACGCTTCGGGTTAGACGACTCACCGGCGAGCTGGATCGCCTGCTCGAAGCCGAGCAGCGAGAACACGATGCCGCTGCCGGGGATCGCCAGCAGGACGGACTTGAAGCCGAAGGGCATGAAGCCGCCGCCGGCGGTGAAGTTGCCGCCGTGGAAGTTACTGATCGCCAGCACGAGGATGGCAAGCAGCGGCGCACCCACCTTCCACCAGGTCGCCACAGTGTTGACGCGCGCCAGCATCCGGATGCCGAGGAAGTTGATGGAGACAAAGATCGCCATCAGTACGACGGCTATCACGATGCCGAGCCCGGTCAGGACGTTGGTGCCGCCCTTGACGTGCATCCAACTGTCAGCCCAGTGCCAGTGCTGCGCGTACTGGATCATGGCTTCGACCTCGACCGGAGCCACCGAGGCTGCCTGCAGCCAGGAGAACCAGCCGAATGAGGCGCCCGCTGCACCGCCGAAGGAGTAGTGCGGGAACCGGGCGGTACCACCCGAGATCGGGAACATCCCGCCGAGTTCGGCGTGGACCAGCGCGAGGATGATGATGATGACCGCGGCTATGCCCCAGGAGATCAGGGCGGCAGGACCGGCCGTGATCAGGGCATTCTTCGCGCCGAAGAGCCATCCGGAGCCGATGATCGAGCCTTCGGACGCCCAGAGCAGCCCAATCAGGCCGACCTCTCGCCGAAGATTGCGGCCAGATGCGGTGGGCGGGGACAGCTGGTCTGCAGTAGCCATGCTGAGTTGACCTCTCGAATGTGTGGTCAGGAGGTTGAGAGTTGCCCCAGGCTAGGGGCAGTTAGTCTCCATGCATAGACGTCGATGCTGAATGGATACATTTCCCCGGGCGTTTTTCGTCCCCGTAACACAGACAAATCTCAGGACGGGCGCCCGGCGCAGGTCAGTGCCCATCTAGGTGGCCTCGTAGACGCCTTGGCGGACAAGCCTGGCAGCCCGATCGATCCCATTCTGTGACTTGAGGAATCTCTGAGCTTTCGATTGTTTTGGTCCCGGTATTGACGTACGGGCATTCCAGGGGCTATCTGGTCGCAATGTTCGGGGCGGGCGTTCGGCTATGCCTTCGGGGCTGTACGAACGCGTGCCACCGCCCTGCATGGTCATGCGCTGCGCGGAATGATCACCAAGTACACGACCGAGCCCGGCCGGTGGCTTGCGCCGCCGACCGGGCTCGGTCGTCTACCGGGTGCTGCTGACGTCGTGTCAGTGGCCGCCCGCGTCCACGACCTCGACGTCGGCGATGTTCCGCTCGATCGCCTCCGGGCCCAGGCCGACCGACAGGGCCCAGTAGTAGACGGCCAGCGAGAACACCGCGATCACGCCGATGTCCCACCACAGCGGCAGGTTGTCGCGGGCCCCGCAGCCGGCCGTCTCGCAGAAGCTGCCCTGCCAGGAGATGACGCCCATGCCGACCAGGTACACCGGCAGCCACTGCGCGGAGCGCCAGTTCATCTCCGGGGCGTTGGGCAGCCCCTTGGAGTTGGCGTACCAGGCGTAGGAGCCCAGCAGCGCGTAGCCGAGGACGATGGCGATGCCCAGCCGCCACAGGGTGTCCCAGCCGGCCCAGTAGATGATCAGGCTGGCGACGACGAAGGACAGCGGCGAGATGATCTGCCCGGCGGGCAGCCGGTACGGGCGCTCGCGGTCGGGCAGCTTGGTGCGCAGCACGCCGTAGGCGAGCGGGGCGCCGGCGTACATCAGCACGCTGGCCGAGGTGATGAAGGAGACCAGCTGCTGCCAGCTGGGGAACGGCAGGAAGCACAGCACGCCGGTGACGAAGGACATGATCAGGCCGAACCACGGCACGCCGCGCCGGTCGGTCTGCTCGAACAGCTGCGGGGCGTAGCCGTTGCGGCTCAGGCCGTAGGAGATGCGCGAGGTGGAGGTGGTGTAGATCAGGCCGGTGCCGGCCGGCGAGATGATGGCGTCCGCGTAGAGGATCCAGGCCAGCCAGCCCAGGCTGACGATGGTGGCCAGGCCGGCGAAGGGACCGCTGATGCCCGCGTAGTTGAGGTTGCCCCAGCCGTGCGCGAAGGCCGAGCGGGGCATCGCGGCGATGTACACCACCTGCAGGGCGATGTAGATGGCGGAGCCCAGGGTGACCGAGCCGAGGACGGCGCGGGGGATGTCCCGCCTGGGGTTGCGGCTCTCGCCGGACAGCTGGATCGCCTGCTCGAAGCCGAGCAGGGCGAAGATGATGCCGCTGGTGCTGATCGCGGTCAGGATGCCCTTGGCGCCGAACGGGGCGAAGCCCTGGGAGGTGAAGTTGGTCCCGTGGAAGTGCGTGATCGCCAGCACGAAGATGGTGAGCAGCGGGATGGCGATCTTCCACCAGGTCGCCGCGCTGTTGGTGCGGGCGAGCAGCCGCACCCCGAGGAAGTTGATGGCGACGAAGACGGCCATCAGGATCACGGCGACGATGAAGCCGGAGGCGGTCAGGGTGCCGTCGGCGTTCTGGAAGCCGTCCGCCCAGGACCAGTGCTTGGCGTAGCCGATCATGGCCTCGACCTCGATCGGCGCCACCGTCGCCGCCTGCAGCCAGGAGAACCAGCCGAAGGACATCCCGGCCAGGCCGCCGTAGGTGTAGTGCGGGTAGCGCGCGGTGCCGCCGGCCACCGGGAACATGCCGCCCAGCTCCGCGTGGACCAGTGCCAGCAGGATGATCGCCACCGCTCCGATGCACCACGAGATGAGCGCCGAGGGCCCGGCGACCACGACGGCCTTCTGCGCGCCGAAGAGCCAGCCCGAGCCGATGATCGAGCCGACGGACGCCCACATCAGTCCGATGAGGCCGATCTCCCGCCGGAGATTATGGCCGGGCAGGGCCGATGGGGACAGCTGGTCAGTGGATGACATGATGGGCGCCTCTCGAATTCATGGCAGATCGCTGAGAGTTGCATGGAATGAGATGCAGATTACTCGCGCGCGGTGATTCTGACGATGAATAGATGCGTTCGAATGGGCGCGTTCACACCCGCTTGGCGGTAGCGGGGGGTGGCCGGGCGGGGGCGCGTCGGCGCACGTCAGCGCCGGTGCAACGGGGGTGACGGCCGGTCAGGTCGGCGGTTTGGGGCAGGCCCGGGCGCGGGGCGGGGGCGGGCGCCGATTCGGGCTCGGAGAAATAGTGATCGAATGATGGTCGGATCAATATCGGCCGAATGGGTCGGCCGGGCCCGGCCGTGTTTGCCCGGAATACGGGCGCGTGTCATTCGTACGGGTGATTGACGGGCGCGACCGGTCGCGGCCGGACGGCGGCCGTGGGAGAGTGCGCGGGAAGGCGCGCGGGGAGGGCGCGCAGGGGTCGCGGAAGGGAGCGGCCCTGAAAACAGCGGCCAGCGGGCCGCGAGAGCGGCGATGACCTTGGAAACCAAGGGAGAACTGGGTGCCGGGTGCGGGACTTGAACCCGCACGCCCTTTCAGGCAATCGCTTTTGAGGCGATCATGTCTGCCGATTCCATCAACCCGGCCGGATGTGCTTGGTCAGAGTACCGTGTCGGGGCCGATTCGTGCAGCTGGGTAGGCTCGTGCGAGCAACTGCCGCGTCCACACGAGGAGCACCGTGACCGCCGCCCACGACGAGCAGCCCGAGCAGCCCCAGCAGCCCGAGCAGCATGTTCCGCCGACGACGACCCGCGTCGTCATCGCCGAGGACGAGGCGCTGATCCGCCTGGACCTCAAGGAGATGCTGGAGGAGGAGGGCTACACCGTCGTCGGCGAGGCCGGGGACGGCGCCGAGGCCGTGAAGCTCGCCACCGAGCTCCGCCCCGACCTGGTCATCCTCGACGTGAAGATGCCGATCCTGGACGGCCTCTCCGCCGCCGAGCAGATCCACGAGGCGCACATCGCGCCGACCCTGATGCTGACCGCCTTCTCCCAGCGCGAGCTGGTGGACCGGGCCCGGGACGCCGGGGCGATGGCCTACATCGTCAAGCCGTTCAACAAGAGCGACCTGGTGCCGGCCATCGAGATGGCGGTCTCCCGCTACAGCGAGATCCGCGCGCTGGAGGCGGAGATCGCCGACCTGAGCCTGCGGCTGGACACCCGCAAGCTGGTCGACCGCGCCAAGAGCGTGCTGCAGACCAAGTTCGGGCTGACCGAGCCCGCCGCGTTCCGCTGGATCCAGAAGACCTCGATGGACCGCCGGATGACCATGAAGGCGGTCGCCGAGGCGGTCATCGAGGAGGGCGCCGCGCAGGACGCCAAGAAGAAGGCGGCCGGGGGCGACTCCTCGAACTGATGTGCCGATGGTGGTGCGGGCGGGGCCCGGGGCGCACCCGCGCCCGCCCGCACCGGCCGGGTGCGCTCAGGTGTCGCGCAGCATGCAGGTCAGCCGGCAGCTGGTGATCCGGCGGCCCTGGTCGTCGGTGATCGCCACCTCGAAGGTGGCCGCGGTGCGGCCCCGGAACACGGCCGTGGCCACTCCGGTGACCAGTCCCGAGGTGGCCGAGCGGTGGTGGGTCGCGTTCAGGTCCACGCCCACGGCGTAGCGGCCCGGACCGGCGTGCAGCATCGCGCCGATCGACCCCAGCGTCTCCGCCAGCGCGGCCGAGGCGCCGCCGTGCAGCAGCCCGTACGGCTGCTGGTTGCCGTCGACCGGCATGGTGCCGACCACGCGCTCCGGGGACGCCTCGATGATCCGGATGCCGAGCCGGTCGCCCAGCTCGCCGCCGGAGAAGGTGGCGGGTTGGACGCCCAGCTTGGCGAAGCGGTCGATGACGTCCTGGGGCACGTTCAGTTTGATGCCGGGTTCGGGCTGCTGCTCGGACATGCTGCTCCTGTGCGTCGGAGTCCCAGCCGCTGAGGGCTGATCTTCCTGTGATCGTACGGCCCGGCCCGGGGCGGGCCGGTGTCAGGGAGCCGGGCTGTCGGTGCGGGGCCCTAGGATTTTGTCCGGTAGCAGCGCAGGGCGCTGTGTGTTCAGGCGGCGGAAGCGGTGGCGGTTATGGCGGGTAGTACGGGCACGAGCAAGCAGGGGCGGCGCCGGCTGCTGCTCCTGGACGGCCATTCCATGGCCTACCGGGCGTTCTACGCGTTCCCTGCCGAGAACTTCGCCACCTCCACCGGCCAGCCGACCAATGCCGTCTACGGCTTCGCGTCGATGCTCGCCAACATCCTGCGGGACGAGGCGCCGACCCACTTCGCGGTGGCCTTCGACGTCTCCCGGAAGACCTTCCGGGCCGGGATCTACCCGGAGTACAAGGCCACCCGCTCCGCCTCGCCGGAGGAGTTCCGCGGCCAGGTCGAGCTGGTCGGCGAGCTGCTGGACGCCATGCGCGTGCCGCACCTGCGCCTGGCCGAGTACGAGGCCGACGACATCATTGCGACCCTGGCCACCCGCGCCCGGGCCGAGGGCTTCGAGGTGCTGATCCTCACCGGCGACCGGGACGCCCTGCAGCTGGTCAGCCCCGAGGTCACGGTGCTGTACCCGACCAAGGGCGTCTCCGAGATGACCCGCTACACGCCGGAGAAGGTGTTCGAGAAGTACGGCGTCACGCCCGAGCAGTACCCGGACCTGGCGGCGCTGCGCGGCGACCCCTCCGACAACCTGCCCGGCATCCCCGGCGTGGGCGAGAAGACCGCGGCCAAGTGGATCGGCCAGTACGGCTCCTTCCACGAGCTGGTCGAGCACGCCGACGAGGTCAAGGGCAAGATCGGCGAGAAGCTGCGGGCCGGCCTGGACGCGGTGAAGCTCAACCGCGAGCTGACCGAGCTGGTCCGCGACGTCGAACTCCCGCTCGGCCTGGACGACCTGGACCGCCGCCCCTACGACCGGGACGCCACCCTGGTGCTGCTGGAGGCCCTGGAGTTCCGCAACCAGGCGCTGCGCGACCGGCTGTTCGCGGCCGACCCGGGCGCGGGCGGCTCCGAGGAGGCCGCCCCCGCCGCCGGTCCGGGCGTGGAGGTCGACGGCGAACTGCTGACCGACGACGGCGCGCTGGCCGGCTGGCTGGCCGAGCACGCCGCCGGGCCCGGTCGGATCGGCCTGATGGCGGACTACAGCTGGGCCCGCGGCGAGGGCCAGGTGACCGCGTTCGCGCTGGCCGCCGAGGGCGGCCCGGCGGCCTGGGCCGACCCCTCCGCCCTGGCCGAGGCGGACGAGCGGGCCTTCGCCGCCTGGCTGGCCGACCCCGAGCGGCCCAAGGCGCTGCACATCGCCAAGCAGGTGCAGCGGGCCTTCGCCGAGCACGGCTGGCAGATCGAGGGCGTGGCCGTCGACAGCGCCCTGGCCGCCTACCTGGAGAAGCCCGGCCGCCGCACCTTCGGCCTGGACGTCCTGGCCGAGGAGTACCTCGGGCGGCAGCTCGACCCGGCCGGCTCCGGCGACGGCGGCCAACTGGCCTTCGGCGACGACGCCGAGGACGAGGCGGTGGCCGCCGCACAGGCGCTGATGGTGCGCGCCAGGACGGTGCTCGACCTGTCCGACGTGTTCGAGGAGCGGCTGGCCAAGGACGGCGGGCTGGAGCTGATGCGGGACCTGGAGCTGCCGATCTCGGCGCTGCTGGCCCGGATGGAGCGGGCCGGGATCGCGGCCGACCTGGAGTGGCTGACCCAGCTGGAGGTGCAGTTCGGCGCCGCCGTGCAGCAGGCGGTCAAGGAGGCCCACACCGCGGTCGGCCACGAGTTCAACCTGGGCTCGCCCAAGCAGCTCCAGGAGATCCTCTTCGTCGAGCTGGGCCTGCCCAGGACCAAGAAGATCAAGACCGGCTTCACCACCGACGCGGACGCGCTGGCGTGGCTGGCCGCGCAGACCACGCACGAGCTGCCGGTGATCCTGCTGCGCCACCGCGACCAGACCCGGCTGCGGTCCACCGTCGAGGGCCTGATCAAGACGGTCGCGGCGGACGGCCGGATCCACACCACCTTCAACCAGATGGTGGCGGCGACCGGCCGGCTCTCGTCCACCGACCCCAACCTGCAGAACATCCCGGTCCGCACCGAGGAGGGCCGGATGATCCGCCGCGCCTTCGTCGTCGGCGCGGGCTTCGACGCCCTGCTCACCGCCGACTACAGCCAGATCGAGCTGCGGATCATGGCCCATCTCTCCGGCGACGAGGCGCTGTTGGCGGCCTTCGCCAGCGGCGAGGACCTGCACACCACCGTCGGCGCGCAGGTGTTCGGCGTGGAGCGCCCCCAGGTCGACGCGGAGATGCGGCGCAAGATCAAGGCCATGTCGTACGGACTGGCGTACGGGCTCTCGGCGTTCGGCCTGTCGCAGCAGCTGGGCATCGAGGCGGGCGAGGCCCGGCGGCTGATGGACACCTACTTCGAGCGCTTCGGCGGGGTGCGGGACTACCTGCGCCGGGTCGTGGACGAGGCCAGGAACACCGGCTACACCGAGACCGTCCTCGGCCGCCGCCGCTACCTGCCGGATCTGACCAGCGACAACCGGCAGCGCCGGGAGATGGCCGAGCGGATGGCGCTGAACGCGCCGATCCAGGGCTCGGCCGCGGACATCGTCAAGATCGCCATGCTGAAGGTGCAGGCGGCGCTGACCGCCGAGGGCCTGGCCTCGCGGATGCTGCTCCAGGTCCACGACGAAGTGGTGCTGGAGCTGGCGCCGGGGGAGCGGGAGCGGGTCGAGGTGCTGGTCCGCCGGGAGATGGCGGACGCCTATCCGCTGCGCGCCCCGCTGGACGTGTCGGTGGGTGTCGGCGCGGACTGGGAGAGCGCGGCCCACTGAGCCGCGCCCCCCGGGGGATCAGTCCCGGGCACAGACGAAGATCGCCGTGCCCGGGAGGTGCCGCCCGCGCAGCGGGCTCCAGCCGCCCCACTCCTGGGTGAGCCCCGGCGGCCACTCCGGCTCGACCAGGTCGAGCAGGCGGAAGCCGGCCGCCGTCAGCTCCCGCACCCGGTCGCCCAGGGTGCGGTGGTGCTCGACGTACACGGCCCGGCCGTGCTCGTCCTCCTCCACATAGGGGGTGCGGTCGAAGTAGGAGGAGACCGCCGTCAGCCCCTCCGGGCCGGGCTCGTCCGGAAAGGCCCAGCGGACCGGGTGGGTCACCGAGAACACCCAGCGCCCGCCCGGGCGCAGCACCCGGTGCACCTCGCGCATCAGCCGCGCGGTGTCGGCGGCGAAGGGCACCGCGCCGTAGGCGGAGCAGGCGAGGTCGAACGCGCCGTCGGCGAAGGGCAGGACGGTGGCGTCGGCCTGCACCAGCGGCACCGGCACCAGTCCCAGGTGCTGGTCGATCCGCAGCGCGTGCTGCAGCTGCCGGTGGGAGAGGTCGAGCGCGACCGGGCGGGCCCCGCGCGCGGCCAGCCAGCGCGAGCACTGGGCGGCCCCGGCGCCGATCTCCAGCACCCGGCGTCCGCGCAGGTCGGCCGGGTCGCCGAGGAGCCGGGCGTCGGCCTCGTCCAGGCCCTCGGGGCACCAGGTGAACCGGGCGTCGCCGAGGAATCCGCCGTGCTCGTCCTGGTACTCGTCGGCGTTGCGGTCCCACCAACTGCGGTTGGCCCGGCTGCTCTCGGCGGTGTCCGCCTGGCGTCGCACGGCCTCGGTGTCGTCGTCGTCAGCGTCGGTGGCTGCGGTGTGCTCAGTCATCTCGCGGGTAGCGTAACCTTAGGCGAGTAGCGTCGGGTGCCGCCGTCGAGGTGGGTGCTCGCATGCTGTCGGGAGCGGGTGCAGGGCCCTTTCCGACCGGTTCGCGCCGGTCTGCGGTGACCCTCCCCAACCTGCGGCATCCAGCATTGACCGTGCATGGCTGTCCCCGTATGCTACAAGTTGCGCTGCGGGCCTGCGCGCCTCGGACGGAGCAGGTCGCGCTCGCATCTGTTGAAGACCCCACAGTCATTGCCCGGGGTATCGGCTGCCAGGAGACCTGACAGTGGCGATACACCGGTTCTGTCCTGTCTGGTCCTTGGTGGAGCGATAACGGGTCCCCGGCGTAGTAGTACCTACGACTTCATGTCCGTACCGGAGCCCTTTTCCTAATGACGACCAGCAGCATCGAGGCCCGCACCACCCCGCAGGTGGCGGTCAACGACATCGGCGACGCAGACGCTTTCCTTGCGGCGATCGACGAGACCATCAAGTACTTCAACGATGGCGACATCGTCGACGGCATCATCGTGAAGGTCGACCGTGACGAGGTCCTCCTCGACATCGGTTACAAGACCGAGGGCGTCATTCCGTCCCGTGAGCTGTCCATCAAGCACGACGTCGACCCGCATGACGTGGTCAAGGTCGGCGACAGCATCGAGGCCCTTGTTCTCCAGAAGGAGGACAAGGAGGGTCGTCTCATCCTGTCCAAGAAGCGCGCCCAGTACGAGCGCGCCTGGGGCACGATCGAGAAGATCAAGGAAGAGGACGGCATCGTCACCGGTACCGTCATCGAGGTCGTCAAGGGTGGTCTCATCCTCGACATCGGCCTCCGCGGCTTCCTGCCGGCCTCGCTGGTCGAGATGCGCCGTGTCCGCGACCTCCAGCCCTACGTGGGCAAGGAGCTCGAGGCCAAGATCATCGAGCTGGACAAGAACCGCAACAACGTGGTCCTGTCCCGCCGTGCCTGGCTGGAGCAGACCCAGAGCGAGGTCCGCCAGACCTTCCTCACCACCCTGCAGAAGGGCCAGGTGCGCTCCGGCGTCGTCTCCTCCATCGTCAACTTCGGTGCCTTCGTGGACCTGGGCGGCGTCGACGGCCTGGTGCACGTCTCCGAGCTGTCCTGGAAGCACATCGACCACCCGTCCGAGGTCGTCGAGGTCGGCCAGGAGGTCACCGTCGAGGTCCTCGACGTGGACATGGACCGCGAGCGCGTCTCCCTGTCGCTGAAGGCGACCCAGGAGGACCCGTGGCAGCAGTTCGCCCGGACCCACCAGATCGGCCAGGTCGTCCCCGGCAAGGTCACCAAGCTGGTTCCGTTCGGTGCGTTCGTGCGCGTCGACGAGGGCATCGAGGGCCTGGTCCACATCTCCGAGCTGGCCGAGCGCCACGTCGAGATCCCGGAGCAGGTCGTCCAGGTCGGCGACGAGATCTTCGTCAAGGTCATCGACATCGACCTGGAGCGCCGCCGCATCAGCCTCTCGCTGAAGCAGGCCAACGAGTCGCTCGGTGCGGACCCGGCCTCGGTCGAGTTCGACCCGACCCTCTACGGCATGGCCGCCTCGTACGACGACGCGGGCAACTACATCTACCCGGAGGGCTTCGACCCCGAGGCGAACGACTGGCTGCCCGGCTTCGAGAAGCAGCGTGAGGAGTGGGAGCGCCAGTACGCCGAGGCGCAGGCCCGCTTCGAGCAGCACCAGGCCCAGGTCATCAAGAGCCGTGAGGCCGACGCCGAGGCTGCGGCCGCCGGCGAGGGTGCGGCTCCCGAGGCCGGCGCCGCCGCTGCCGGTGGCGCGGGTGCGCTCTCCGGTGGCTCGTACTCCTCGAGCAGCGACGAGACCTCGGGCGCCCTGGCGACCGACGAGGCCCTCGCCGCGCTGCGCGAGAAGCTCGCGGGCGGCCAGAGCTGAGCGCTTGCCGCTGAGCGTCTGGACGGGCTGTAACTGAGAGGACCCCCACCCGGGGTGACCGGGTGGGGGTCCTTTTCGTCTGCCGGGACGGGGCTCCTGTGAGCAGGCTTTTGTTCAGCGGAGACCGTATGACATAGCCCATAGATCACTAAACTTCCCATTCTGCGGTAATCGGGCAAAGTTGATTTCAGTCCCGTTTCCGGCTGCAAGGTAACGCCCCATGACTGCACCCTCCACCCGTTGCGGCGGCCCGTTCGCCGCCGTGGGGCGATTCAGTTTCCGGCACCGGCGCTGGGTGCTCGGCGCGTGGACGCTGCTGCTGGTGGCCGGACTGGTCTTCGGCACCCGGGTGTTCGACACCGCCGCGCCCACGCCCAAGGCGGCCGGCTCGGAGTCGGCCACCGGCTCGGCGCTGCTGGCCGCCGCCGACCCGACCTCCGGCGGCATCACCGCGCTGGTGCAGGGCAGGCCGGTGGACGACCCGGAGGTGCGGGCGGCGGTCACCGCCGCCGCAGCCGACCTGGGCCGGATTCCCGGCGTCGGCACGGTCACCGACGCCTACAGCGCCTCCGGCGCCGCCGCACTGCGGTCCGCCGACGGCCGGGCCGGGCTGATCCAGGTGGATCTGACCAGCAGCGGCACCGGCACCCTGGACGCGGCCTCGCAGCGGCTGAAGGAGATCGCCGCCGACGCCCCCGGCGCCACCGTGCAGTTGGGCGGCGAGCAGGTGCTCACCCAGCAGGTGCAGCAGCAGACCGAGAAGGACACCGAGCGCGGCGAGTTCATCACGCTGCCGGTGACGCTGCTGGTGATGGTGCTGATCTTCGGCGGCTTCGTGGCCGCCGGGCTGCCGCTGATCGGGGCGATCGCCTCCATCGGCGGGGCGTTCCTGGCGCTGCTGGGCTTCACCCGGATCATGCCGATCGACACCAGCGTGCTGCCGATCGCCACGGTGCTGGGCCTCGGCCTGTCCATCGACTACGCACTCCTGATGGTGAACCGCTTCCGCGAGGAGCGCAGCCACGGCGCGGACATGGCCGCCGCGGTCGAGCGCACCAGCGCCACCGCCGGGCGGACCATCGCCTTCTCGGCGCTCACCGTGGCCGCCGCGCTGTCCGGGCTGTTCGTCTTCGTCAGCCCGATCTTCCGGGCGGTGGGCGCGGCCGGGGTGAGCGTGGTGGTGATCACCGTGCTGTCCGGGCTGACCCTGGTCCCGGCCCTGCTGGGCTTCGCCGGCGGGAAGATCAAGGCGCCGCTGCGGCCGGAGAAGGACGACGGGGTGTTCGCCCGGACGGTCCGGCGGGTGCAGCGCCGGCCGCTGCCGGTGGCGCTGGGCGTCGCCGGGGTGCTGCTGGCCATGGCCGCGCCGTTCGCCTTCGCCCACCCGCAGAACGCCGACGCGGACGTCCTGCCCACCTCGTTCAGCAGCCGGGCCGTGGCCGACGCCCTGGACAGCCGCTTCCCGGCGCTGCAGCAGTCGCCGATCACCGTGGCCGTCCAGGGCGACCGGGCCCAGGCCGAGGCGTACGCGGCGCACATCCGCGAGCTGCCGGGCGTCTCCGCGGTCTCCACCGCCGCGCCCACCGGGCGGCTGGTGGCCGTCGGGGTGGACGTCCGGGGCGGCGGCGAGGGCGCGACCGCGCAGCAGGTGGTGCGGGAGCTGCGCGCCGACCGGGACGGGCTGACCACCTATGTGACCGGGGACGCCGCCACCGTTGTCGACTTCAAGCACGAGGTGGCGTCCCGGGGGCCGTGGGCGCTGGGGCTGGTGGCGGCGGCGACCTTCCTGCTGCTGTTCCTGATGACCGGCTCGGTGGTGGTGCCGCTGAAGGCGCTGGCGATGAACATGCTGTCGCTGGGGGCCTCGCTCGGGGTGCTGACGCTGGTGTTCCAGGACGGTTGGCTCAGCAGCCTGCTGGGCTTCTCGCCGACCGGCGGCCTGGAGGCGTGGATCCCGGTGCTGGTGTTCGCCTTCGCGTTCGGGCTGTCGATGGACTACGAGGTGTTCCTGCTCTCCCGGATCAAGGAGCTGCACGAGCAGGGGCACCCCTGTCGCCGGGCGGTGGAGCTGGGGGTGCAGCGCAGCGGTCGGATCATCACCTCGGCCGGGCTGCTGATGGTCATCGTCTTCGCGGGCTTCTCCACCGGCGACATGCTGGACATCAAGGAGATCGGCCTGGCCCTGGCGGTCGCGGTGCTGGTGGACGCGACGCTGGTGCGGATGCTGCTGGTGCCCGCCACCATGACCCTCTTCGGCAACCGCAACTGGTGGGCCCCCGGCTGGCTGAGGCGGCTGCACGCCCGGGTGGGCCTGCACGACAACCAGACGCTGCCGCCGCTGGAGGTCGTCCCGCCGCTGCCCGCCCCGCGCGAACCCGAGTCCGCAGCCGCACCTGCCCTGACCGGGCCTGCCGTGACCCCGCCTGCCGTGATCCAGCCCGCCGTGGCCCGGCCCGCCTTGGCCGACGCCTGAGCGGCGCGGCTATGCTGCGCCCATGCTGAAGGTCGGACTCACAGGTGGCATCGGGGCGGGCAAGAGCGAGGTCTCGCGGCTGCTCGGCTCGTACGGCGCGGTCGTCGTGGACTCGGATCTGATCGCCCGCGAGGTGGTCGCCCCCGGGACGCCCGGGCTGGCGGCGGTGGTGGCCGAGTTCGGCCCGGAGGTGCTGCTGCCGGACGGCGCGCTGGACCGCCCGAAGCTGGGCGGCATCGTCTTCGCCGACCCGGCCCGGCTGGCGGCGCTGAACGCCATCGTCCACCCGCTGGTGCGGGAGCGCTCGGCGCTGCTGGAGGCCCAGGCGGGCCCGGCGGACGTGGTGCTGCACGATGTGCCGCTGCTGGCCGAGAACGGCCTGGCCCCGCTGTTCGACCTGGTCGTGGTGGTGGACGCGGCCGACGCGACCCGGGTGGACCGGCTGGTGCGGCTGCGGGGCATGGCCGAGGGGGAGGCGCGGGCCCGGCTGGCCGCGCAGGCCTCCCGCGAGCAGCGGCTGGCCGTGGCCGATGTGGTGCTGGACAACGAGGGCCCGCTCGAGCGGCTGGAGCCGCAGGTGCGGGCCCTGTGGCAGCAGCTGCGGGAGCGCGCCGCGGGCTGACCGGCGGTCGGCCGGTGACCGGCCCGGGCCGCCGGTCAGGCCGGGGCTGCGGTGAGGAGCACGGCGGCTGAGCCAGGGGGCAGGGTGAGCTGCTCGCCGGAGGCGGTGGGCTGGGCGCCGAACGCGGCCAGGGTGGACCGGTGCGGCGCGCCCAGCGGGACGGTGCGCTCGGCGTCGGCCAGGTTGACCGCCGTCCGGTAGCGGCCCCGGTGCAGCACCAGCCAGCGCTGGTCCTCGTCGTAGTCGACGCCGACCTCGGCCAGCTGCGGGTCGGCCAGCGCGGGGTGTGCCCGGCGCAGCGCCAGCAGCGTGCGGTACCAGTCGAGCAGCGCCGCGTGCGGTGGGCGCCCGGGCTCCGCCCAGTCGAGCTTGGACGCCAGGAAGGTCTCCCGCGCCTGCGGGTCGGGGACGTCCTCGGGGGCCCAGCCGTGGTCGGCGAACTCGCCGCGCCGGCCCTCGCGCACCGCCCGGGCCAGCTCCGGGTCCTGATGGTCGGTGAAGTACTGCCAGGGGGTGCGCGCGCCCCACTCCTCGCCCATGAACAGCATCGGGGTGAACGGCGAGGTCAGCACCAGCGCCGCCCCGGCGGCCAGCGGCCCGGGCCCGAGCGCGGCCGAGATCCGGTCGCCGGTGGCGCGGTTGCCGACCTGGTCGTGGGTCTGCAGGTAGCCGAGCAGCCGATGGCCGGGGGTGCGCCGGGGGTCGAGCGGACGGCCGTGGCTGCGCTCGCGGAACGAGGACCAGGTGCCGTCGTGGAACCAGCCCCGAGTGAGGGTCTTGGCCAGGCCGTGCAGCGGGCGGACGGCGAAGTCGGCGTAGTAGCCCTGGGCCTCGCCGGTGAGCGCGGCGTGCAGGCAGTGGTGGAAGTCGTCGCTCCACTGGGCGGCCAGCCCCAGGCCGCCCTCCGCGCGCGGGGTGGTCAGCCGGGGGTCGTTCAGGTCGGACTCGCCGATCAGCGGCAGCGTCCGGCCGGTGGCGGCGGCCAACCCGTCCACGGCGGCGGCCAGCTCCTCCAGGAAGTGCAGGGCCCGGGTGTCCACCAGGGCGTGGACGGCGTCCAGCCGCAGCCCGTCCAGCCGGTAGTCGCGCAGCCAGGCCAGGGCGCTGCCGATCAGGTAGGCCCGGACCTCGTCCGAGCCCGGCGCGTCCAGGTTCACCGCCGCGCCCCAGGGGGTGTGGTGGCGTTCGGTGAAGTAGGGGCCGAAGCGCGGCAGGTAGTTGCCGGAGGGGCCGAGGTGGTTGTGCACGACGTCGAGCAGCACCCGCAGGCCGTGCCGGTGCGCGGCGTCGACGAAGCGCTTGAGCCCGTCCGGGCCGCCGTAGGGCTCGTGCACGGCCCACAGCGACACCCCGTCGTAGCCCCAGCCGTGCTCGCCGGGGAAGGGGCAGACCGGCATCAGCTCGACCGTGTCCACGCCGAGGTCGACCAGGTGGCCCAGGCGGGCGGCGGCGGCGTCGAAGGTGCCCTCGGGGGTGAAGGTGCCGACGTGCAGCTCGTAGACGGCCCCGCCGAGCGGCGGCCGGCCCACGGGCGCGGGCGCGGTCCAGGTGAAGGCGTCGTGGTCGACCAGCTGCGAGGGGCCGTCCGGGCCCTGCGGCTGGCGCGGCGAGCGCGGGTCGGGCAGCAGCGCCGGATCGTCGTCCAGCCGGAAGCCGTAGCGGCTGCCGCCCGGGTCGGCCGGGGCGTCGGCCAGCCACCAGCCGGGCCGGTCCGGGTCGCGCCGCATGGCGTGCCGGGCGCCGTCCACGTCGAGTTCGACGCGGTCGCGCGCCGCGGGGGCCCACAGCTCGAATCGGCGGACGGGGTGACGGGGGGTCATCGGGGCTCCCTGCCGTACGGGTCGGGGGTGCGGGTGGACGCGGGTACGTGCGGGCGGGCGTGCGGACGGTACGGCCGCTCAGGCGTGCGGCTGCTCAGGCGTGCGGCCGGTCGCGGACCAGCAGCGCGACCGGCAGGTCGGCCAGCAGCTCGGACAGTGCGGCGCTGCCGGTGAGCCCCGCCCGGCCGGTGAGGGCGTCGGTCCAGCTGCCCTCGGGCAGCTCCAGCGTGCGCTCCTGCCAGCCGCCGCGCTGCTCCAGCCGGTGCGGCAGCCGGGTGGCCACCGCCACGACGTCCTCGCCGCGCGCGTACGCGACCAGGTGCTCGTCGGCGGGCAGCGGGGTGTAGCCGTCGAACGGCAGGGCCCGCCGCAGGCCCAGGGCGACCCTGGTCAGGTGCAGCTTCTCGGCGGCCAGGGTGCCCGGCGCGGGGGTGGCGCCGAAGCGCACGATCCGCCGGTTGTCCGGGTCCACCAGGGTGTGCAGCGGGAACTCGCTACCCTGGTAGAGGTCGGGGACGCCGGGCATGGTGAGGTGCAGCAGCGTCCCGGAGAGCGTGTTGACGCGTTCGCAGGGCGCGAGGCGCTCGACCAGGGCGCTGATCCTGGCGGCGAGCGCCGGGGTGGCCGGGACGGCCCGGGCCGCGCGCTCCACGGCCTGCTCATAGTCGGTGTCCGGCTCGGTCCAGGTGGTGCGCAGCTTGGCCTCGCGGACCGACTTCAGCACCGCGGCGGCCAGCCGGTCGCCGTCCACCGGCCAGGCGGCCAGCGCGGTCTGCCACAGCAGGTAGCCGGTGTGCGGGTCAAGCGCCGGTGCGCCGTCCGGCGCGGTGGCGGCGGCCAGCGCGGTCCAGTCGGCCAGCTCGGCCCGCCACAGCTCGGGCACCTCGGCCAGCACCGCCAGCCGGGCCCGGGCGTCGGCACTGCGCTTGGTGTCGTGGGTGGACAGCACGGTCATGGTGGCCGGCCACTGCTGCTGCATCCGGGCGCAGTAGGCGTGGAAGCCCGCCGGGTCAAGGCCGGGCCGGGCCGGGTCGCCGCCGACCTCGTTCAGCGACAGCAGCGGGTAGCGCCGGTAGAAGGCGGTGTCCTCCACGCCCTTGGCGGCCACCGCGGAGGCGGTCTGGGCCAGCCGGACCCGGAACTCGTCCTGCGCCGGGCCGCGCCCCCGGCGGCCCAGGGCCAGCTCCAGCACCTCGGGGGAGGCCGCCGCCGAGGCCAGCCGCTTGGCGTCCTCGGGGCGGTCGGGCTCGCCGGGCACCGGGTAGGGGCGGTACACCGGGTACGCGGCCAGGGTGGCGGCGATGTCGGCGCGCGGGAGCGGCGTCGGGGTGTCGGCGGCCACCCGGTCCAGCCGGTTGACCTCGGCGGCCAGCTCGCCCTGCGGGCCGACCATGTCGCTGCGGCCCTGCCGGGCGCTGGCGTCCGCACCGGGGTCGTCCTCGCCCAGGTGGTCGGCGTAGACGCGGGCCACCGCCTGCGCCCCGGCCCGGTCGGTGAGCACGGCGTCGACGCGGCGCAGCGCGTCGTAGCCGGTGGTCCCGGCGCAGGCCCAGTCCTCGGGCAGCTCCTCGTCGCCGGTGAGGATCTTCTCCACCACCACGTAGCCGCCGCCGGTCGCCTCGGCCAGCCGGCGCAGGTAGCCGCGCGGGTCGGCCAGGCCGTCCGGGTGGTCCACCCGGAAGCCCTGGAGGACGCCCTCGGCGTACAGCCGCAGCAGCAGCCGGTGGGTGGCGGCGAACACCTCCTCGTCCTCGACCCGCACCCCGACCAGGTCGGCGACGGTGAAGAAGCGCCGGTAGTTCAGCTCGGTGCGGGCCTGCCGCCACCAGGCCAGCCGGTACCACTGCTGCTCCAGCAGCTCCGGCAGCGGCAGCGCCTCGGTGCCGGGGCGCAGCGGGAAGGCGTGGTCGAAGTAGCGCAGCACCGGGGCCGCGTCCGGCTGTCCCTCGGCCTCGACCCGCAGCTTCGGCAGCTCCTCCTCCAGCCGGCCGCCGAGGACGGGCAGCAGCACGCGGCCGTCCTGCGCCGCCCAGTCGATGTCGAACCAGCGGGCGTACGGCGACTGCGGCCCCTCGCGCAGCAGCTCCCACCAGGCGCGGTTGAGGTGGGCGGGCACCGGCGCGGCCATGTGGTTGGGCACGGTGTCCACGATCAGGCCCAGCCCGTGCGCCCGGGCGGTCGCGGCCAGGGCCCGCAGCCCCGGCTCGCCGCCGAGCTGCTCGCTGATCCGGCCGTGGTCGACCACGTCGTAGCCGTGGGTGGAGCCCGGCACGGCCTCCAGCACCGGCGACAGGTGCAGGTGGGACACGCCCAGCCGGGCCAGGTACGGCACGGCCGAGGCGGCCTCGGCGAAGCCGAAGCCGGGCTGGAGCTGCAGCCGGTAGGTGGCCGTCGGTGTGTTCTCGGGTGCGGCGGTCATGGGGTAAGCCCTACCCCGTGCCGCCGCCTCCGTCACGCCGGACGCTGCAGAACCATCATCGAGCGGTCCGTCAGGTGCAGTACGTCGCCCGCGCGGACCTTCGGGCCGGTGCCCGGGGCGATCGCCCACGGCTGGGCGGTGTCCACCACCATCTGCCACTCCTTGCCGTGGTTGACCGGGACGGTGAAGTCCAGCGGCTCCCAGCCCGCGTTGAACAGCAGCAGGAAGGAGTCGTCGGTGATCCGCTCGCCCCGGGTGTCCGGCTCGGAGATGGCGTAGCCGTTGAGGAAGACGATCAGCGACTTGGCGAACGAGGCCCGCCAGTCCTCCTCGGTCATCTCCTCGCCGCTGGCGGTGAACCAGGCGATGTCGGTGAGGTCGTCGTGGGTGCCGGAGACCGGGCGGCCGTGGAAGAAGCGCCGCCGCCGGAACACCGGGTGGTCGCGGCGCAGCCACACCATGTGCCGGGTGAACTCCAGCAGCTGCGCCACCGGGTCGTCGTCGTCCAGGGCCTGGGCGGTGGCCTGCGGTGCGCCCTGCGCGGCCACGTGCGAGGCGGCGTGCGCGGAGGTGTGCGCCGAGGCGTGCGGGGCGGAGGCGCTGTGCGAGGCGAAGGCGGGCCAGTGCAGCCAGGCGATCTCGTTGTCCTGGCAGTAGGCGTTGTTGTTGCCGCCCTGGGTGCGGCCGAACTCGTCCCCGTGGGAGAGCATGGGCACGCCCTGGGACAGCATCAGGGTGGCGATGAAGTTGCGCTGCTGGCGCGCCCGCAGCGCCAGCACGTGCGGATCGTCGGTCTCGCCCTCCACCCCGCAGTTCCAGGAGCGGTTGTGGCTCTCGCCGTCGCGGTTGTCCTCGCCGTTGGCCTCGTTGTGCTTGTCGTTGTACGAGACCAGGTCGCGCAGGGTGAAGCCGTCGTGGCAGGTGACGAAGTTGATGGAGGCGATCGGGCGGCGGCCGTCGTCCTGGTAGAGGTCGGAGGAGCCGGTCAGCCGGGAGCCGAACTCGGCCAGCGCCGCGTTCTCGCCGCGCCACAGGTCGCGGACGGTGTCCCGGTACTGGCCGTTCCACTCGGTCCACAGCGGCGGGAAGTTGCCGACCTGGTAGCCGCCCTCGCCGACGTCCCAGGGCTCGGCGATCAGCTTGGTCTGCGAGACCACCGGGTCCTGCTGGACCAGGTCGAAGAACGAGGACAACCGGTCCACCTCGTGGAACTGCCGGGCCAGGGTCGCCGCCAGGTCGAACCGGAAGCCGTCGACGTGCATCTCGGTGACCCAGTAGCGCAGCGAGTCCATGATCAGCTGGAGCACGTGCGGGCTGCGCATCAGCAGGCTGTTGCCGGTGCCGGTGGTGTCCTCGTAGTAGCGGCGGTCCTCGGCCAGCCGGTAGTACGCGGAGTTGTCCAGGCCGCGGAAGGCCAGCGTCGGGCCCAGGTGGTTGCCCTCGGCGGTGTGGTTGTAGACGACGTCCAGGATCACCTCGATCCCGGCCGCGTGCAGCGCCTTCACCATCGACTTGAACTCCTGCACCTGCTGGCCGCGGTCGCCGGTGGCGGAGTACGCGCCGTGCGGCGCGAAGAAGCCGATGGTGTTGTAGCCCCAGTAGTTGTTCAGGCCCAGGTCCACCAGCCGGTGGTCGTGGACGAACTGGTGCACCGGCATCAGCTCCAGCGCGGTGATCCCCAGCCTGGCCAGGTGCTCGATCACCGCCGGGTGCGCGATCCCGGCGTAGGTGCCCCGGATCTCCTCCGGGATCCCCGGGTGAAGGTACGTCAGGCCCTTGACCTGCGCCTCGTAGATCACCGTGTGGTGGTACTCGGTGCGCGGCGGCCGGTCGTTGCCCCAGTCGAAGAACGGGTTGATCACCACCGAGGCCATGGTGTGCGGGGCGGAGTCCAGGTCGTTGCGGCGGCCCGGCTCGTCGAAGTGGTAGCCGTAGACGGACTCGTCCCAGTCGACGCTGCCGCTTATCGCCTTGGCGTAGGGGTCGAGCAGCAGCTTCGCGGCATTGCAGCGGTCGCCGTTCTGCGGCTTGTACGGGCCGTGCACCCGGAAGCCGTAGCGCTGGCCGGGCTGGATGCCGGGCAGGTAGACGTGGCGGACGAAGGCGTCCTTCTCCCGCAGCTCGACGGACGTCTCGGAGCCGTCGTCGCCGAGCAGGCACAGCTCTATCCGCTCGGCCACCTCCGAGAAGACGGCGAAGTTGGTACCGGCGCCGTCGTAGGTGGCTCCCAAGGGGTACGGATGTCCCGGCCAGACCTGCATCGTCCTCCACCACTCCCGTCAGCTGCTCAACCATGCATATGCCCGGACCCGGGGTCGCCCATGTCCGTCTCCCGTCCACGGACGGCACCGCACGCCCCTGCATCGTCTCGCACACCGGGGGCGGCCCGGACGGATTCCGCGGCGAGTCGCCCGAACGGAACTCCGGTAGACGGACGGTGACGCTCCGCCACCCGGTGTCGAACTGCTGCGCTCAGCGTGGCAGCGAAGTACGCTTGATCGTCCCGAGTCACCCGGATGGCCTACCGGCTCCGTCCCGACAGGGTACGTTGTGGACGCGCCCCGCTCCGGCAGCAGCGGGTCAGACCGAGCACGCGAGGGATGGTGAGGTCCGGGATGGTCGTCCCCGACGGCGGTGCCGCAGGAGGCACGGCGCGGGGCGAGGCCCCCACGCTCGTCGCCCGCACCGGCCCCGGCCGGACGGCGCCGCACCAGCCGGGGCCGCTGGAACCCTCCCTCGCCTGGCCGCCCGCCGCCTGGGACGAGGCCCGGGTCCGGGTCCGCCGGGCCGGACGCGCCTACGTCTGGCTCAACCTGGTCGAGCAGCGGCTGCGCTCGGTCGTCGCCGAGGTGCTGCGCCCGGTCTACGAGCCGGTGCACGGCGAGGACTGGGTGATCGCCGCCGCCGGGCCCGCCGGGGAGGAGTGGGTCCAGCGCGCCGGGGCCGTCCGCGAGGTCAGCCGGCGCAAGGGCTACCTGCTCGACCCGGACGACGACAGCCTGGTGGTCTTCCTCACCCTGCCGCAGCTGCGCGAGCTGATGGTCCAGCACTGGCCCTGCTTCGAGCCCTTCCTGGCCGACCGGCGCGAGGTCGAACTGGCCCTGGACGAGCTGGAGGTGGCCCGGCACGTCGTCTCCCGCAACCGCGCCCTGTCGGAGAACGTCCTCGCCCAGGCCGAGCGCGCCGGGGCCCGGCTGCTGGCGCTGCTCGACGGCGGCACGGACGCCCCCGGCCTGCGCGCGCCGGTCGACGTGGTGGAGGAACTGGTCGGCGACCGCTACGCCGACGTCATAGGCGTGCACGCGGACCGGGTCCGGCTCCAGCGCGACCTGCCGGTCGAGGACCTGCTCGCGGGCGCCCGGCGGCTGGACGCGCTCGGCATCAGCCTCAACCTGCTCTGCCAGAATTTCACCGGGAGGCGGCTGGTCGGCCTGGCCGACGCCGGCTGCCGCATCCGGCTGCTCTTCCTCAACCCCGCCAGCAGCGCCGTCCGCCGCCGGGAGCGCGAACTGGGCATCGGCCGGGGCGAACTGGCGAAGTCGGTGGAGACCAACATCATGCACGTCCGCCGGGTCCGGGCCCGGCTGCGCGACGCCGGGGCGTTCGAGATCCGGGTCTACGACGAACTGCCGCGCTGCACCGCCTATCTGGTGGACGGTGACGGCCCGGACGGCCTCGGCGTGGTCCAGCCGTACCTGCGCCGGGCCCGGGGGATGGAGTCGCCCGCGCTGGTGGTGCGCGGCGGCACGCCCGGCCCGATCCTCTCCGGCCGGCCGCCCGAGCCGGGCCTGTTCCAGGTCTACCAGGAGGAGTTCGAGGGGGTCTGGTCCGACTCCCGGCCGGTGTCCTGAACGGTCGCCCCGCCCTCAGCCGCCCTCCGTCGGCCCCAGCTGCCGCCCCGGGGCCGCCCCCTGGGCTGTCAGTGGTGCAGGCGATGATGGTGCGGCAACAGGACGAGAGGACCGCACGACATGAGCTGGCTGAACGAAACCCTGGTCGGATTCGACCTGGAGACCACGGGGACCGACCCGGCCGAGTCCCGTATCGTCACCGCGGCGCTGGTGGAGGCCAAGGGCGGTGAGGTGGTCCGCGAGCGCGGCTGGCTCGCCGACCCCGGCGTGCCCATCCCCGAGGAGGCCGCCGCCATCCACGGCGTCTCCACCGCCCGCGCCGTCGCCGAGGGCAGGCCCGTCGTCGAGGTCGCCGACGAGGTCGCCGCGGCGCTCTGCTACCACTGGCGGGCGGGCGTGCCGGTGGTCGTCTTCAATGCGCCCTTTTATCCACGCACGCGGATGGCGTCTCATGTGTCTCGTGTAAAGAAGTGGGATGGAGGGTCCGACTGGTTGGATGCCGCCGGCCGAGGATCGGTTGCTGCGGTCCGACAGGGGGCCATGTGATGAGCTGGAGCGCTGGGCCTTTGGTGGCGTTCGACCTGGAAACCACGGGTACGGACATCGAGACCGATCGGATCGTCACCGCCGCCGTTGTTCGGCTGGACGAGTATGGATCGGTATCCGACGAGCGGACCTGGCTACTCAACCCCGGGGTAGCGATTCCTGAGCAGGCGTCGGCGATCCATGGCATCTCGACCGACCGGGCCCGCGAGCACGGGGCTGAGCCCGCTGGAGCGATCGAGGAGATCGCGGACGCTGTCGCCGAGGTTTTGAGGTCCGTAACACCCCTGGTCGTCATGAATGCTCGGTACGACCTGTCGCTGCTGGATCGGGAATGCCGGCGGTACGAGGTCAAGTCGGTCGGTGAGCGGCTTGGCACGTCGCCTTCGCCTGTGATCGACCCGTTGGTGCTGGACAAGCACGTGGACCGGTATCGGAAGGGCACGCGGGCCCTTCACGCCTTGTGTTCCCTCTATGGAGTTTCACTGAAAGAGGCGCACAACGCGACCGCAGATGCGGTGGCTGCGGCTCGCGTGGCGCGACGCTTGGGCGAGAAGTACCCCTCCGTCGGGCTGATCGCGTCGACAGACATACATGATCTTCAGGTGCGCGCCGCAGCCGAGCAGTCCGCGTCCTTGCAGGCGTACCTGCGGCGCACTGGGAAGCCCGAGGCAGTTGTCGAGCAGGCTTGGCCTGTTATTCCACGGCAGAGGTGACTGATCGCCTGGCTCCCTTCTTCGTCCGAGCCACAGATTTCTGAGTAGCGTGAAGCCATGGTCCATCTCAAGCAGCCGCGGTTGTCCGGCCTGGGGTAGAACCCCGCTGCCCCGGGGGACGTCTTGGTGCGTCTGGCCGCGCACGAGGCGGGTCGGCACGGGCTGGCCCTGCGCAAGGGGCAGCTGCTCGACCAGGTGGTCGAGGCCCTGCTGACGCACGGTGGTAGGGACTCGGCTGTCCTCATACACAGACCGCGGGTGTCGTCGGCGATGCGCCGCCGGATCGCCGAGCATCCCAACGCGGCCATCCGCGATGCCCACGCGGACCTTTGTCCGGACCATGGTGGAGCGGGGGCGACCATGGGCATCGAAGATCTCGCAGATGCTTACGACCTGACACCTGCCGAACTCGCAGGTGCTTCGGACCCGAAGCTGCGTGCGATGGTCGCCCAGGTGTGCTGGGACCGACCGATAGCCGTCCAACTCGCGCCGCTCTCCGATCCAGATCCCCGGGTATGGGCAGCGGCAACGCGTTCCGGGCACTCGGTCGTGCCGCCGGAGTACCACGAGCGCTGCCTTGCCGATGCAGCTGTCCAGGCAAACGTCTTCCCTGTCAAGTCTGGCGGTGTTGTATCGGACACAGGACGCAAGCCGGGAGGCGATCACATACCGTCACGACCCGCCTCCTCCAGTCAAACCATGAAATCCGTGATAACGTGTTTTCATGGCTCTTGAGCGTAAGGCATCCTCGTCCCAGTTGGCCGCTGCGCTGGGCCTGCGTCCCGCGACGGTGCAGACATACGCCCGCAATGGACGGATCCCTTTCGACACGACTCCCGGTGGGCACCGCAGGTTCAACATCGATGAGGTCCGTGCCGCTCTCGGCCAGGTGTCGGCACCTCAGACACCGCCGCCTACGAGATTCCGGGGCACCCGTGGCTGGCTGGTAGACGCCCTAGAGCTTGAGGGATGGGCGGAGCGACTAGTAGCGCGCGACGAACTGCCCGGACTGATTCGGAATCTCGTCATTGGTTCAACAAACGAATTGCGGTCGGTCGATTTTCGTGCGGGCGAAGGTATCGGCATGACCGGCTGGGATGGCCAGGCGGATGCCGTCCACGGAAACGCCTGGGTCCCGGGTGGAAAATCAGTCTGGGAAATGGGAACGAACGAAGATGTAACCACGAAGGCAGACGCCGACTACGCTGCGCGCACGGATGATCCACAGGGTGTTTTGCCGTCAGAGGCAACATTCATATTTGTAAGCCCGAGGCGCTGGCCGCAGAGAGATGATTGGGCCGCCACCAAGCGAGGCGAGAAGATCTGGAAAGATGTCCGGGCTTACGATGCCGACACACTTGAAGCTTGGCTCGACAGCACTCCTGCGGTCCACGTGAGGGTAACAAAAATGTTGGGCCGCGACCCGGATGGTGCTAGCGACCTCTCGGCTGCGTGGAACCGCTGGTCTCTCGCAGCCCTGCCGCCTGTCCCTCCTGGCCTTGTGACGGCTGGTCGCGAGTCAGAGGCAGAGTCACTGATTGCTTGGTTGCAGGGTGAGCCCTCAGTGATGACTATTCAGGCCGAGTCTCCAGAAGAGTCGTTTGCATTCGTCGCCGCCACGATCTTGTCGCTTCCGCAGGATGCGCAGGAGGTAGTAACCCAACGCACTCTTGCAGTTCACTCACCTGAGGCGTGGGACGAGGTCATCGCAAGAGTCTCCTCAGATACCCGATTGCTGCTGATCCCGACGTTCAGCCAGCCATCGGCAATTGAAGCATCGGACATTGGTCACCAAGTAGCCATTCCGGTTGATCTGAACACGCCTACTTCCGGCGCACGCATTTCGCTTCCACGCATTAAACGCCAGCCGGCCGCTGAAGCTCTCATCAGCGAAGGTGTCCCTGAGCAGCAGGCTCACGAGCTCGCAGGTATCGCTCGTCGAAGTTTGCTCATGTTTCGTAGGCGGGTTTCAGCAAACGCTAGTAGTACTCCCCCTTGGGCCACTCCCGAAAATGCAGACGAGATCGTTCCCCTTGTTCTTGCGGGAGCATGGCAGGAGGGAGCCGACGGGGATGAGCAGTTTCTAAGCGAAGTCTGTTCAAAGCCCTATGCCGATGTGAGCGCCGCGTGTACGCGCTGGTCGGGACAAAGTGATATGCCGGTGCGCCGAGAGAGTACGCAATGGTTTTGCGTGTCGAAGCGTGACTCATGGGAACTTGTGGCGCGTTTTGCTACGGCGAGCAATCTGGCGAATTTTCGTACCGCTGCAGTGAAGATGTTGACAACCATCGATCCTTCTCTCTCGCTGGAGGTCGATAAGCGTTGGGCTGCAGGTCTATACGACCGTTCACTGCCATGGTCAAGTAATCTCATGACTAGTGTGGTGGAAAGCCTGGCGCTAATCGCTACTAGCACTGGGGATACTATATTTCCCAATGGGATGAATGGTCAAAGATTCGCTGACTCTGTCGTTCGAGAGGTACTGGGGCAAGCGACAGCGGATGAATCTAAGCGTCTATGGCCTTCCCTTGATTATGCGCTCCCGTTGCTGGCAGAAGCATCACCTGACGTGTTTCTTGAAATGGTGGATCGCGCTCTAGACCAGGGCAGTCTTCTATCTGTTTTTGACCCGGAGGCAGAAAAAACGATCTTTTCGCATCCCAGGCACACTGGCTTGCTTTGGAGCCTTGAGGCATTGGCGTGGGCACCAGAGCACCTGGGGTCTGCTGCCGTCATTCTCGCGCTCCTAGCGGAACGAGAGCCTGGTGGGCGGTGGAGCAACCGACCGGCCGGCAGTCTGAAGGAGATCTTTCAGCCATTTCATCCGCAGACGGCAGCTAGTTTCGACGAACGGTATTCGGTACTGGATGCTATTCGAGAAGTCGCCCCTCGTGCCGCTTGGGATATGATGGTTTCACTTCTTCCTACTCGGCATTTTATGGCGCAAATGACATATAGTCCAAGGTGGAGAGAATGGCAGCCGGAAGACGAGCCGATCGGTCTAACGGGACCCGAGATTATCCGCCATTGCCGCGAGCTTGCAAGGCGTCTCCTGGAGGATGTCCGCGCTTATCAAGCGGGATGGACAAGCCTAATTAAGGCATTGCCCGAGCTTCCTGACGAGCAGTTCGATGCAATACTTGCATGCGTCAGTTCTCTGGATATCTCCTCGCTCGAAAGCGGCAGCTTGGACGCAATGATCCGTGAGTTTCGGGAGCTGGTTCAGCAGCACCGGAAGTACGCAACTGCGGTTTGGGCGCTACCCGAAGAGAAGGTGCTACGAATCGAGAAAGAGTTCGATCGATTCACTAGTGAAGATCCCACAGAGGCGTTTGTCTCGATGTTTTCCTACCGTCCGTCTGTCCCCGGCCTCGATGTCTCCGATTCCAACTACCTCACTGCTGTTCGGGAGAAGCAAGAGGAAGCCGCGCGAAGCATAGTTTCCGATCTCGGATTTGATGGGATTTTGAATCTGGCATCCAAGTGCAAAGCGCCGCATCTCCTCGGAGCCGCAGTCGGGGCCGTCTCCGCTGATTTTGACGAGGAAATGCTGGGGAGGCTTGAGTCGGACAAGGAAGCGGAGCAACGGGTTGCCTTCAGTTACGTCAACTCTCGATTCTTCAAGGAGGGCTGGCCGTGGGTATCTGGATTGTCCGAGAACTTCACGGCATGGCCATCCAGGCGAGTAGTCCATTTTTTGCTTGCTCTGCCCCCTGAGTCCGCCACTTTCACTTTCGCTGGGCAGTGCGGCGGTGAAGTGAAGAAGGCGTACTGGAGTGGCTTCAACGAGTACCATGTCGAGTCTGATTCAGATCGCCGCGAGGCCGTGGAATCCCTCTTGGCGTTTGGACTCTTCGAAAAGGCTATTTCCCTATTCTGGATCATGAAGGAAAAGGGAGAAGATTTCGACACGGATGTCATGCTCGACACACTTCGCCGGACGTCTTTCAGCAGCACCGCTTCGGAATCAATTTCCAATTTGATTTACGAAGTGAAGGAACTCTTGGTCCATGCTCGCGGAGTTTCCGGAGTTAACCGACAGCTTCTGGCGCACGTCGAGTGGAAGTTTCTACCTGTCTTGAAAGATGGTCAGCACGAGACATCTTTGATCTTGCACGAGGAACTATCCGCGAATCCTTCGTTCTTCGTTGATCTGATCGCCTTGATCTATCCTCGCCAGGACAGCGAGAATTCTGAGATCAAAGTAACAGGCGAGATGAGGAACAAGGCCAATCAGGCGTATGCCCTGCTGAAGTCGTGGAAGGGTGCTCCTCGCCTTGACGGGGACGGTGAGGGGCCTGTATTGGCTGCTTGGGTTTCCGAGGTGAGAACCCTGCTTCTGGAGAAGAAGCTGCTCCGATACGGTGATACCTTCATTGGCGAGGTCCTGTTTCACGCTTCTCGCTCATTGACTGAATGGCCGCCGTTGCAGGTGCGCCAAATTATCGAAAATGTTCGGAGCCAGAACATCGAAAATGGCTTCGCAATCGCGGTGATGAACAGTCGGGGGGCGACCTGGCGGTCGCTTGACGCCGGAGGAGGTCAGGAAAGAGCCCTCGCGGACAAGTATCAACAGTTTGCGCAAGACATCGGAAACCGCTGGCCCCGGACTCAACGGTTGCTTCGGAAGATTTCAGAGCATTGGGATCAACGCGCTCGTCAAGAAGACCACATGGCCGAAATACGAGAGGATTTTTGGTCGTGACATGGGCGGTGCCCCGTATGTGACGGGAGCCGGAGCCGTCGGCGTCATACCGTTGATTCTGCGCTGACGACTCCTCCTCCGTCCTCCCGCCACCGTGGCGTGCTAGCGGTGCCCGACTTATGTCCCCTCAGTAGAGACATAAGTCTGCCCAAACGTCAGGATTCGTGACATGAGTGTCAGCCCAGCTGACTTACTCGTCTGCTGGGCTGACGTGCACTGGCTGCGTCAACGGGGTGGCGGAGGAAGAGCTACAACGCTCGCTCGTCCTCGATCCTGCTGGCTGCGGAACTGCGCGTTCTGGACTTCAAGAACGTTGACCACACGTGCGAACATATCGACCTCCCCATGGAGGCGCTTGATCCCCTGTGCCGCCGTCGCCAGCCGCTCCCTAACGACCTCGTGCATGGTTAGCCATGGCCTGCGGGCTGTCGGCTCGTTGGACGATCCGTGGTGGGGATCGCGACACGCTCAGTGATCGTCTCGGAGCGCTGGATCATCGGCTTGTCGCAAGCCGTGATCGCCGACCTGGTCGCCGAGTTGGGGCCAGCGTGGCAGGCATGACGCGAAGCAGAGCTGTGCGACCGGCCGCGGCGGCGGGCGGTCGGCGCCGGAGCAAAGTACAAGCTCATCTTCGTCGACCGGCTCCTGGCGACCCTCGTCCAGTTGCGTCACGGCGTCACTCATGACGTCTTGGCCTGCTGGTTCAGCGTGGACCGCTCCACCGTCACCCGAGCCGTCGGGGAGATCCGCCCGCTACTGGCCGAGCGCGGCTGCCACGTGGCGCCCGGCCTACGGTTTCGCACCCTCGCCGACGTGATCGCCCACCTGGGCACCACCGGGCAGACCGGGATCATCGACGCGACCGAGGTCCGAGTCCGCTGTCCGGCGGCCAACCGGCCCGACCGTAACCGGTTCGTCTCGGGCAAGAGCCGGATGAACGCCATGAAAGCACTGGTCGTCACCGATGGATGGGGACGTGTGCTGTTCTGCGGCGAGGCGCGGGCCGGATCCGTCGCCGACATCACCCAGGGCCGCGACGTCGGCCTAGTCGATCTGCTCGCCGACACGATCCACCTGGAGATCCTCGCGGACGCCGCTACCAGGGCCTGGGTGCCCAGACCTGCGGGCAGGTCGTCACCCTGCCCAGAAAGCGCTGCGGCAAGTACCTCAAGCAGGTCCAGTGGCTGATGACCCATCACGAACAAACCCGCTTCGCGCACTCCTCCCGGCGTATGCCGGTCGAGCACGGCATCGCCCACCTGAAGAACTGACGCACCCTCGCTCGCCATCACGGACGATGCGATCACCTTCCCGACACCATCCGGGCTGTCGCCGGACTTGCGAGGAGCCGTTCTTGCGGGCGGGCGTGGCACGCCACCCCAACGTCACGGCGGACCTGCTGGAGTTGCTGCTGTCCGAGCCGGAACCGAAGGTCGTTGATGCTGCGGCAGCCAACGCCGCGTTGTCGAGGGCCAGGATGGATCTCATCCTTGCTGAAGCGGGGCTCTGACCAGCCGGCGCCGGGACGCGGTACGGGCATGATTACCGCCGATCGACGCGAGGGAGTCGGGTGTGACGCCTAGCCTCCTGAGCGAGGCACTCGTTCTCCAGCGTGAGGAACTGCACGTGCTGGGCGAGAGTGTTGATCGATGACTGCAACGCGCGTACTTCCTGTGCGTGCTGCTGGCGAAGCGTTCGCTCGGTGGCCTTGAGAGCCTGGATTTCCTGTCGGAGGGTGGCCGTCGGAGTGGCGTCGTCCTCCCGGTCTGCAAGTAGCTTCCTGAATTCATCCAGTACGTGGGGATATCGGTAGGCGTTCGCACGACTGACTCCGGCCTCGGCGGCGAGTGCGGCGACGCTGAGCGAACCGTCAGTTCGCGTGGCTCTTCCGCCGAGGAGCCGTTCGCATGCAGCCCGGAGTGTGGCTTCAGTGGAGTCAGCGGCCACAGTCGATCCCCTCGATCACGTTGGTGACATCACTGAGGTGTACCCGTAGGGCGGTTCGTTGGAGCTCGGAGAGGCCAATGAACGCCAGCGCTTGCTCGGTTTGAGCCCTGGCCTCCACCCACCCGGGACGATGCCGTGCGGTGACGGTTGAGTTCGCGCAGCGGTCCGGGCGGCAGTTGTTGAGCAACGGGCCTCCCTCGCCGCCTGTCGTTCGGCACAGTGCTGTCTCGGGTTGGTAGTAGCAGTCGTTCAGGGTTCCGACATGAAGGGTCCGCGCAGAGGCTCTCAGCATGGCCTGGAGGCGACGCTCGTCAACCAGTCGCCCAGGGAAGTCTTGGAGCTCCTGCTGGACCTTGGCGAATTCGTTGTCAGTCCGAGTTCCGCCTGGTGCGGAGGAGCGGACACCAGCTTTGAAGTCCTCATAGCGCTCCACAATGTCTGCCAGGCGCGCGAGAGCTTCTTCGGCTGCGACCTCCGCACGGAAACCGGAGGGAGCGGTCCCGGCGTACCCTTCGAACATGGCGACGGAGAGATGCTTGTACTGAATCATCCCTGCGACGGTGCCGTATGGGCGATGGGCAATGTGCCAAGCCACCGTTCTGCGGAACTGGCGGGTCGTGAGGTTCCACGGCTTCCCGTCGACGTCAGGTACGGGAAAGCCGACGTTGATGCAGTGCGCCAGGAACTCGTTCAGGTTGTCGTTCATCCGGTTCGCTGAGACCGTCGAATACGGTCGCCCTGCTACCGGCCGGCAGAAGAGCACTTCCTGGTGGGGGAGTTGCTCTAGGACGCCGATCGCCTGCGCGACGGGCCCGATGACCACCCAGGTCTCCGGCACCCCTCGGCCGCCCTTGACCAGCTGCGAGCGCACCTTGTGCCGGACGATGACTCCGTCTGTGCTCATTTCTGTGTAGTGGCAGCCATTACGAAGTCCCTTGACTTCGGAGTCGCGCATGCCGGAGAGATAGGCGATGAGGATGTAGCAGGCCGCGCGTAGGAGACGTTCCTGTTGGCCAACGGCGGGAGGACTGAATCTCTCCCGCCATGGGCGCCCCGTTTGTGGGTGCGGGGCGATTGGTGTGTCCATCCCACCGAGCTCGGGCCCGAGTCGCTCCAGAGCAGTGTTGATGCGGTCGCTGTAGGAGTCGTCGGCAATCGCTCGCCCGGCCCCCGACTTCCGCATGATGTAGGAGTACGCGGGCGTGCCGACCAACTGGGGTTGGCGACCAGTGCCATCGAACACCGGAACCCCTCTCCCCTCAGCCGCAAGGCCATCGAGATAGCTTTCCAACAGGGCGAGCGACAACCCTCGGATCCCGTCTAGGGACTCTTCCAAAACCTGCAGCTCTGCACGGGCATTGACAATGTCGGGGGCTGCGGTTTGAACGTAGAACAAGGCTGCCTGGACCAGCGGGGCGATGACCTGAGGTGGGATTCGGGGAGTCCGATTCTCATGTCTGCTTATGGCTGGGCTGCCAATGACGCGGGAGAGGGCACGACCGTTCCATGGGGTGATCTCCAACCGGTCAGTCGGCATCGCCTCTGCCGCCAGGTGGAGACGCCGGATGACCTGCAGCCGATGGCGCAGGCTGTACGGCAGCATGTCTTCATCGCGGCAATGATGGAGGTAGGAGTCGAGAACGGGCTGAGGAAGTTCGTCCAGGCGAAGACCGTCGTGCTCGGCGTCGAGGAAACGGAAGAAGCACCGCAGACTCCACCACTCCGCCGCTACCGTCGAGATAGAAGGGAGTGGCCCACGAACGGGACGCGTGTTGAGTCGCCAGAAGAGGAACTCGCGCGCAGCTTCGCAGCGGACTGGATCGGTGAGCGACGCGAAGTCGATGAGGAACTCGCTGGCATAGCGGTTCCCTGCGTGTCCCGCCACGGCGAGGTTCCACTTCTGATCCCCGAACCGTGGAACGAGAGAGGGGTCGGCGGCGAGAGGGCGCCCGGATAGAACGGGCGTTGGGTCGGCAGGGCGTTCGACACGGGTTTCAACTCGAAGTGATCGTACGGGCATCAGTGGCCTCCCAGCAGATTGCTAGGCAGGAAGAGCAGGGGCTCAGAAGACTCGGCGATCGCCTTGGCGTTCAGGACGTCAACCTCGCTGAACTTCGGCAGAATCAGCTGCAGTATCTGCTGATGAGCCTTGCCGAATCGCGCCGCCCAGTCGGCTGCGGGCATTCTGGCTCGTTCAGCCTCGATGTGGTTGAGGAATGCCAGGATTGCGGGCAATTTCCTCCGCGTGATCACAGCATTGCCGCACCCCAGGCAGGCAAAGAAGGAGACTGGGCAAGGTTTGCCTTTGGCGCCGAAAGGCGAGTCGAAGAAGCTACGGCAAGACGACAACCACAGGTCAGATTCGCCGGACAGGAACTGTGCTAGATCTTCTGCGGGAATGCCGAGCAACTCGTCCGCATCGTTGGGGTGCTGGGCGAGCTGGGCTTCCTCTTGAGGCGTCAGGACCGTGGGCGCCTGGGCGTCGGTGAGCGCATCTTGCAGTGCATCGGCCACGGCCTGCTCATGGAGATCACGCAACGAGGGGATGTCCGCGTAGTGAGCCGCGGCGACGTCTGGTGAATGTCCCTGGACGAATGCTGACATCCTTCCGCCTGTTGCTTTGTAGACGGCCGCCTTGTAGGTCTTGCGGAGCCGGGACAGGTTCAGGACGAGAGGTTCTCCATGGTCACTGAGCTGGTGAGCTGCCACGAACCTAGTGGCCATGCTCGTCGCCACCGGGGGGCTGAGGCGGGTGCACAGGACGCCTGCCGCCTGTCGGTATTGCCACAGTGCCGGCGAACCGGTGACTTCGCGGACCTGGGCAGTGAGGCGGAGAGCCAGTCGGAGGAGTCCGCCGGGCGAACGGGGTGAGCCGTCCCGCACTCGGATTCTGTTCCATTCCTGGCCGTGCCGTCGCCGTTTGAGATACTCGACGTGCACATAGCCCCGATTGGGGTTCTTCAGGCAGTCGTGGTTTAGCTCTCTGACGGCTTCCAACTCCATTCCGCTCTCAAGGCAGAAGAGCAGGAGCAGAGCGAAGATGTCACGGCTTGTCGGATACAGCATTGGTGCAAGACGCCCAGGGGAGTGAGCACTCGCCACCTTGTCGCCGATCGTCGGGACGAGTGACTGCCGGGTGACAGTCCCCCTACTGCGGTTGATCTCCCACAGCACGTTTGCGTCGGAGTCCCATCCCGCCGTCCGCGGGTCACTCCCCTCCGCGAGTAGAGCCGGCCCGTCCAGGGTCAGCCGTCGAACGGCTTGGTCGACCTCGGCCCGAGCAGCACTGCGCAACTGTTCCACCACGTGCGGCGGATAGGCATCGCGAGGGGCATAAGATCCGATCGGGCCGACCGATGTGTGCGAGAGCCGCCTGAGCATGTCCGCCGGCAGCCCGGAGTCCTTGTCAGCCAGCCGACGCAGGACCCACACGATGTCGGCGATCCGGGAGTAGGGGGTTCGGGAGTGCTCGGGGTGCCTTTCTCTCAGGTAGCTCTCGAAATCGTCAAGGTGGCGAGGGCGGAGATCGCACACGCGCAATTCCACGTCTTCCGTGGTGTCCAGCCAGCGTGCCCATTCCCGGCAGGAGCGGGCACGATTGCTGAGTGTGTGCGGTGAACCTGTGCCCTGTCCCACAGCGGTTGACGCCGCCAACTCGGCCCCGAGGGACCGCAGCAGCCGCTGCTGGGGCTGTCGCGTCCAGTCCACAATGGCTGTGCGGTTGTCGGGGAACGCAACTTCGATCCTGAGCGGCCCCAGCGTGGTCGGTGCCAGCTCGCTGTTCTGGGGGTCGGTTGCGCTCAACCGGGCCCGGCGTCGTCCCCGGCTTACCACGTGCTCTCCTGAGCTGCTGCGCTCGGACAGGAAGGCGTCTGCTGCGAAATCCTGACGGCCGTGTCCACTACCTCGGACGTCCAGGCGTCTACTGCGTCGTCGATCAACCCTTGGGCCTGGTCGGTGCAGTCGAGGTAGATGTAGGTCGTGGTGATCGAGGCGTGGCCCAGAAGGCGCCGAAGGTGATCGAGTGGATCTCCAATGATCCGGCGATACACACCGTCGGTCAGCTCTCGGCGGTTCACTGAGCCAATCTGTTCTTGGATGAGCGCTGACAGAAGATGAACGGCAAAGGTGTGCCTCAGCACGTGGGGAGTGGCAGCGACATCGATTCCGTGTTCACGGCATCGCTCCGAGGCCCGCACGAAAACCGATTCCCAGGCTGACAGCGATACGGGTCGAGCCTCCTGGCCCACCCATACGCATGCAGGCCCGAGCGGAAGGCCCTGCTCGTCAACGAGGTACAGCCGAGCCCGCACTTCTGGCGGTACTCGTGACCAGGGGACTCTTCGCGGATGGCCCTCCTTCGTGGGCAGCCGCACACCTCGCCTGTCAGCCTGGCTCCCAAGAACGGCACCTGCTGGCAATGAACACCCGTGAGCGTGCCATCGGGCAAGCGTCAGAGACCGTTCGATCTCAATGTAGTCCGTCAATGCGCGGAGGACCCGCTTCGGAAGCAGGATCTTGCGTCCCTTGTCTCGCTTGGTAGTTGGCGGCGCAAGGTCGAACGCGACACTCTTCGCGCTGCCTTGGCCGTCGAGAGCGGGGAGCTCAGGCCAGCAGAGCGACGCGGCCTCCTCGATGCGCAGCCCGGTGGTGACCAACAGTTCGGTCATGACGACGTTGCGCTCCGCGTTGCGGCCGCGGAAGGTCCTGTCGTCGCCCCCAGCCGGGAGTAGGCCGCGTAGACCGACATCTCGAAACGCCGTATAGCGCGGGACGGAGAGAAACCGCACATCCCCGCGCTTGGCGGCCTTTTCCATGGCGCGGTTGTTACGGACGCGCACCTGATTTCCGCCGCCGATGTGGCGGGAGCTCTCGGAGTACCTGAACGGGGTTTGGTCGATCAGCCCCTCGTCGAGGGCCCACGAGTAGAACTTGTCGAGTGCCGCGACGGAGCGGTTCCACG
The DNA here is from genome assembly GCF_014084125.1 of Streptacidiphilus sp. PB12-B1b. Lineage (NCBI taxonomy): Bacteria > Bacillati > Actinomycetota > Actinomycetes > Kitasatosporales > Streptomycetaceae > Streptacidiphilus > Streptacidiphilus sp. PB12-B1b. The sequence goes on from NZ_CP048405.1 coordinate 2,172,549, forward strand.
TCGAGGCCGAGACGACCTGAGTTGGATCGGGCGAGACGCGCCTGGCTCGATGGAATGCAGTCACGTCGTCCCGGTCGGCATGCCAAACGGTCTTGCATCGATGTTCCTCAAGGAAGCGTGCCCAGGTCAGCAGATCGAGAGCGTAGGCGCGCCAGGAGTTCGCCGACCGCACGCCAAGGGTCGGCAGGGACCATAGGAAGCGGTTGAGCTGGATGTCGTACCGACCGTCGCTTTCGAGGATGAAAGGCGCGCTGGCGTGCAACCCGTGCCGTTCAAGTGCCCTATGGGCATCGCTCACCCCGGCTGTCTCCAGAGCTTCCGGATCGGTGAAGAAGAGCTCCATCTGAGCACACCCCCTGCCCCAGCAACGACTGGAGAGGTCGTGAGACACGGTCGTGCGTGGATAAGCCCTTCGACCTCAGCCTGCTCGACGCCGAGCTCGCCCGGCACGGCCTGGCCTCGCTGTCCGAGCGGCTGGGCGGCGCCGAGCCCGGCCCGGTGCTGGACCCGCTCACCATCGACCGCGCCGTCGACAAGTACCGCAAGGGCTCGCGCACGCTGCAGAGCGCCTGCGCCCACTACGGGGTCGAGCTGAACGGCGCGCACCGGGCCGGGAACGACGCCCTGGCCGCGCTGCGGGTGGCGCTGGCGCTGGGCAGGGCCTACCCGGCGGAGATAGGCGGGCTGGACCCGGCAGAGCTGCACGAGCGTCAGATCGGCTGGTACCGCGCGTGGGCGGAGGGGCTGCAGAGCTGGCTGCGGCGGAGCAAGGACCCGGCCGCGGTCGTGGACGGCAGCTGGCCCGCGCGCTGAGCGGGTTCGGGCCGGACCGTTGGCGGCGCAGGTGTGGCGAAGCCCACACTCCGGGGCGGGGGCGGGGCGCAGCCGTGCGGGGCGGCGCGGCCGGGCTGCCCGCCCCGGGCCGGGTACCCGGGGTTTCCCCTGGTGCTGCCTCCACGTATCTCCGCCCTGAGGGGGAGGAGGCTCCACCCGGGGGACGAGGTGCGGCGGCCTCCCGCCGGGCGAAGATGGGTTGCGTCGGATCCGAGTCAGCTGTGGGGACCGCCCGGTCGAGGGAACTGACTTGCCGGACGGCTAGTGACCTTCCTAGGATGCTGACACTGAACTTACTTGTCGACCGGCTAGGTTGCTGGTCAGATCGCGCTGCCCGTGCACTGACGCCAGGGTGGGGTGATCTCTGCCCTGGAGGCTGCCCTCATGTTCCATCGGATAGGACGCACCGTCGTCCGCCACCCGGTCTGGACGATCGTGACCTGGCTGGTCGCGGCCGTCGTGATCGCCCTGACCGCCCCGGCGCTCGCGTCCAACAGCAACGAGAGCAGCTTCCTCCCCTCCAGCTACGAGTCCATCCAGGCGATGGACCTGCAGCAGAACGCCTTCCCGGCGGCCTTCACCCCCGCCGCCGAGGTGCTCATCCAGCGCGTCGACGGCGGCCCGCTCACCACGGCCGACAAGGCGCTGGCGCTCAAGATCACCAACGAGCTGGGCCAGAAGAAGATCGACCAGGTGCAGGCCGTCATCCCGGGGATGTTCTCCAAGGACGGCAAGTACGACCTGGCCCTGGTCAAGATGAACAGCGCCACCGCCGGGCAGCCCGCCCAGTCGACCGCGGCGCAGACCCTGCGCACCGACGTCAAGCAGCTGACCGCCGGGACCACGCTGGAGGCCAAGGTCGGCGGCAGCGCCGCGCAGGCGCTGGACCAGCAGGACGCCTCCAAGCGCGGCGGTGAGCTCATCGGCCTGGGCACCTTCGTGATCATCGTCCTGGCCATGCTGATCATCTTCCGGGCGCCGCTGATGGCCCTGCTGCCGCTGCTGCTCATCGGCGTGGTCGCGGTCGCCGCCAACGGCCTGATCGCGGACGTCACCAAGCTGCTCGGACTGGAATCCAACAGCTCCGTCTCCAGCATCCTGATCGTGGTGCTGTTCGGCGTCGGCACCGACTACATCCTCTTCCTGATGTTCCGCTACCGGGAACGGCTGCGGGCCGGTGAGGACCACAAGGAAGCCATGATCACCGCCGTCGGCAAGGTCGGCGAGGCCATCGCCTCCGCCGCCGGCGCGGTCATCATCGCCTTCCTCGCGCTCACGCTCTCCTCGGTCTCCTTCCTCAAGCAGATGGGCCCGGCGCTGGCCATCTCCGTCGGCGTCACGCTGATCGCGGGCCTCACCCTGATCCCGGCGGTGTTCTCGCTGATCCCGCCGCGGGGCCTGTTCTTCCCGTCCAAGAAGTGGTCGGTCGAGCCGCAGGGCTCGAAGTTCGCCTCCCTCGGCCGCACCGTGCAGCGCCGCCCGGCAGCCGTTGCCGCCGTCGCCGGGCTGCTGATGGTGGCCCTGGCCGTGGTCGCCACCGGCTACAAGGCCAGCTTCGACTTCGCCTCGGCCTCCATGCCGAAGACCAAGGAGTCGATGGTCGTCCAGACCACCATGACCACGGCCTTCAGCGCCGGTGCGGCCACGCCCACCGAGGTCTTCCTGTCCAGCGACCACGGCGCGCCGCTGGACAGGTCCGCGGTCACCGGCCTGGAGCAGAAGCTGAAGGGCGTCCCCGGGGTGGCCTCGGTCTCCCCGGCCAAGTACAACGCCAACGGCGACACCGCCGACGTCTCGGTGATACTCAGCGCCGACCCGCAGAGCTCGCAGGCCATGGACACCGTCGTGCAGGTCCGCGACGTCGCCCACGCCGCCGCGCCCGCCGGGGACAAGGCCCTGGTCGGCGGTGAGACCGCGATCTACAAGGACATCAACCTGGCGATCAACCACGACTACTCGGTGGTCTTCCCGGTCGCCGGACTGCTGATCATGCTGATCCTGGGGCTGATGCTGCGCAGCGTCGTCGCCCCCTGGTACCTGATGGCCTCGGTCGGGCTCGGCTTCGCCGCCACCGTCGGCGCCACCGTGCTGATCTTCCAGCACATCCAGAACCAGTCCGGGCTGATGTTCATGCTGCCGGTCTTCATCTACCTCTTCGTGGTGGCGATCGGCACCGACTACAACATCCTGATGATCTCCCGGCTGCGGGAGGAGGCCAGGGCCGGGCGCAGCCCGCGCGAGGCGGCCGGGCAGGCCATCCGGCACGCCGGACCGACCGTCGCGGCGGCCGGGGCGATCCTCGCCGGGACCTTCGCCAGCATGATGCTGGCCGGGAACAGCCTCTTCAGCGAGATGGGCTTCTCGATCAGCTTCGGCATCGTCATGGCCGCCTTCGTGATGGCCATGTTCTTCACCCCGGCGCTGACCGCGCTCATCGGCCGGGCCGCCTGGTGGCCGGGCCACGGCGCGGACGACACCACGCACGCCGAGAGCGTCGTGGTGGCCGGTCGGGTGCCCGCCGCCCAGGGCGACGACGACGTCGCCGAGCTGGACCGCAGCCGCCACTGAGCCACCCGCGCTCAGCGCCTCAGCACCCCCGGGCGGGGCCGGACATGCCGAAGCAGGCGTGTCCGGCCCCGCCCTCGTGCGCGCCCCCGCTGCATTCGCCTCGCGCGCCCCCCGCGCGCGCTCCCCGTCCGTGCTGTTGATCTGAGAGTGTGGGGAGCACGCCGGGGCAGCATCCCCGGACAGCACGGGTACGGGGCCGGGCGTGGGGCGCGGGGGGAAGCCGCCATGATCGAATGCCAGCTGTGCGGGGCGCTCAACGACGACTCGGCGCGGTTCTGCGCCGCCTGGAGCTGCGGCACCGCCCTGGGCGGAGCGCCGCCGGGGCCCGGTGCGCGGGCCCGGCCTTCGGCGGCGGGCGTCCGGGGCCGACCGTTGGGGCGGCGGGCCGTGGTCGCACCGACGCGGCACCGGGCCGGGGGGCTCGCCTGGCTGCCGGTGCCGCTGGCCACCGCGCTCGGTGCCATGGCGGTGGCGGCCCTGGCCTTCGGCGGCCTGACGCTGGCCTCCGGCAGCACTCTGCGGCCCGACTCCGGCGGTTCCGTCGGCGGCTCCGGGCGCCCGCCCGGCGCGACCGGCGGCGCGGGGAGCGGGACGGCGCGGGCCGTGAGCGGCCCGGCGGCCGCTCCGGCGTCGGCTTCGGCCGTGGTCACCGCGGCGGCCGAGGTGGGGGCGGTGCTTCCGCTCGGCGAGCCGGTGACGTCCACGCCCCGGGGCCTGCCGCCCGGCACCGCCTGCCGGGGCGCGGCGGTCGTCCCGGGCGTCTCCCGGCAGCGCTACCCGGTCTCCTCGCAGACGCTGCTGGCGGCCGGGTTCCCCGGGCTGGACATCGCCGAGCACTCGGTCGGCGTCCCGCTCGGCGGGACGATCTCGGTGCGGCCCGCGCCCGGCACCGCACAGCCCTGCGGCACCCAGGTCACCCTGGTCTACTCCAGCGGCCCGGTCCCCGCGCGCGCGGCGGGCAGCCTGCCGCCGGACCCGCCGCTGTGCACCCTGCCCCCGGCCGAGGGCAGCGCCACGGCCGTCCAGGCGGTGCTGCGGGCGCTGGTCGCCGACGACCGCGGCACCGGCTGCGGGCTGCTGGTGACGACCGTCGACGGCTATGCGGCGAACGTCCCGGCCGGGGACGTGATCAGCGAGACCCCGCTGCCGGGCACCCGGCTGGGCATCCGCTCAGCGGTCGTCCTCACCGTCTCGCTGGGCGCGCCGCCCTGCGTACTGCCCTCGGTGACCGGCGACAGCCCGGCCACCGCCGCCGCGCTGCTGGGCGCGGTCCGGGCCGCCGACGGCAGCCCCTGCCGACTGGTGGTGGTGCAGACCGCCGGGGACGCTCCCGGCAGCGCCGCCGGGACGGTCACCGCGCAGAGCCCCCGGGCCGGGGCGGCGGTACCGCCGGGCGCGGTGGTGACCCTGACCGTCGCCGCCGGACCGCCGCCGAGCGCCCCGCCCGGCTCCTCGCCACCGGCGTCCGGGCCGGTGACCCCGCCGGACGCGAGCCCGCCCGCCTCCGCGCCGCCCGCTTCCGCACCGCCGGGGAGCGCCCCGCCGGGAGGCGTTCCGCCGGGGAGCGCGCCGCCGGGCGCCACGGCGTCCGCGTCCGGTCCCGCCGACCCGGCCTCGGCCACGCCGGGGGCGCCGTCCGGCGGCGACGATCCCGCGACCGCTCCGGCGGTCTCCTCCGGGGTGTCCGCCTCCGGCTGTCCGAGCCCGCGCCTGCGGGTCAGGCGCTGAGCCGCAGGCCGACCGGGGCGGCGTCGGCCCGGGCCTGGTCGTAGCGGTGCAGCAGCAGCCGGGCCAGTTCCGGGGCCGCGCCCAGCGGGGCGGCCAGGGCGTCCGCGCCGGCCGCCCGGGCCTGGTCGGCGATGCGGTCCGGCAGCAGGCCCGGGGCCAGCAGGTAGGGGGCGACGGCGATCCGGCGCGCGCCGCGGGCGCGCAGGGCGGCGACGGCGTCGGCCACGCGCGGCGGCGCGGCCGAGGCGTGCGCGACCTCGACCGCGGCCCAGCCGTGGTGGCGCTCCAGGTCGGCGGCGACCCGCCGGGTGACGGCGTTGGCCGCCGGGTCGGAGGAGCCGGCGGCGGCCAGCACCAGGCCGGTGCCCCGCCCGGGCCGTACCCCGGCCTCGGCCAGCCGCCGGTCCAGGGCGTCCAGCAGCAGCGGGGACGGCCCGAGGACCGGGCCCTGGCGGACGGTGGTCCGCGGGTTGCGGGCGGCGGCCGCCGCCAGCGCGCCGGGGATGTCGTGCTTGGCGTGGAAGGCCCGGTTGAGCAGCAGCGGCAGGGCGGTGATTCTGCCGTCCAGGCGGTCCAGCACCTGGTCGATCCCGGGCGCGCAGTGGTCCAGGAAGCCCACGGTGACCCGCAGCCCCGGACGCAGCGCCCGCACCCGGGCGGTGAGCGCGGTGACGGTCTCGGCGTGGCGCGGATCGCGGCTGCCGTGGGCGACCAGCAGCAGCGTGCCCGCCCGGCCCGGCCGGGCCGGGCGGCGCTCTCCGGGGCGGGGGGTCATCGGCGGGCCACCAGCAGGCCGCGCGAGCGCAGCACCCGGCGCTCGACCGGCGCGAAGATCAGCAGGTCGATGCCGACGCCGACGAGCAGGATCAGGATGATCGTGGCCAGCACGGTCGGCATGTCCTGCATCTCGCGGGCGTTCTCCAGCGCCTGGCCCAGGCCGATGCCCAGCGCCGGGGAGCTGGCGATCAGCTCGGCGGCCATCAGCGAGCGCCAGGCGAACGCCCAGCCCTGCTTCAGCCCGGCGAGGTAGCCCGGCAGGGCGGCCGGGAGCAGCACGAACCAGATGCCGCGCAGCCCGGTCGCGCCCAGCGTCCGCCCGGCCCGCAGGTACAGCGGCTGGACCTGGTCGACGCCGGAGACCAGCCCGTTGGCGATCGAGGGGACCGCGCCGAGCAGCACCACCGCGTAGATGGTGGCGTTGCTGAGGCCGAACCAGATCACCGCCGCGGGCACCCAGGCGACCGAGGGGATGGACTGCAGCCCGGACAGGATCGGGCCGATGGCGGCCCGGACCGGCTTGATCCGGGCGACCAGCAGGCCCACCGGGGTGCCGATGACGACGGACGCCAGGAAGCCCAGGATGCCGCGCGACAACGAGGTCCAGATGGTGCCGATGATCGTGCCCTGCAACCACTGGTCGTACAGGCTGTCCCACACCACCAGCGGGCTCGGCAGCAGGTAGGGCGGCTTGAGGTGGGCCAGGCAGGCGGCCTCCCAGAGCAGCAGCACGATGCCGATGGCGAGCACCGGCGGCAGGGCCTTGGTCAGCAGCAGCCGGCCGAGGGGGGTGCGCTCGACGTCGGGGGTCTCCAGGGCGTCGAGGCCCGCACCGAGTGCGGCGACGTCGGCGGCGGTCTCGGCGGGCGTCTCAGTGCTGGACATGGCGGCGGATCTCCCCACGCAGCTGCTCGGTGATCTCGACGGAGAGGTCCGCGACACCCGCGGACTCGATGCGGCGCGGCTGCGGCAGGTCGATCCGCCACTCGCGGGCGACCCGCCCCGGGCGGGACGACAGCAGCACCACGCGCTGGGCGAGCCGTACGGCCTCACGGACATTGTGCGTCACGAACAGCACGGACACCCCGGTCTGCGACCAGATCCGGGTCAGCTCCTCGTGCAGGACGTCACGGGTGATCGCGTCCAGCGCGGCGAAGGGCTCGTCCATCAGCAGCACCGAGGCGTCCTGCGCGAGCGCGCGGGCCAGCGCCACGCGCTGGCGCATGCCGCCGGACAGCTCGTGCACCCGCTTGTCGTGCGCCCCGCCGAGGCGGACCAGCGCCAGCAGCCGCTCGGCCTCGGCCCGGCGCTCGGCGCGCGGCAGGCCGCGCAGCCGCAGCGCCAGCTCGATGTTGCGTCCGGCGGTGAGCCAGGGAAAGAGCGCGTGCTCCTGGAACATCAGCGCGGCCCGGCCGCCGGGCACGGCGATGCTGCCGCTGCTGGGCCGGTCCAGGCCGGCGACGAGGTTCAGCAGCGTGGACTTGCCGCAGCCGGAGGCGCCCAGCAGGCAGACGAACTCGCCGGGGGCGACGGTCAGGCTGATGTCGTCCAGGACCGGGTTGGCCTGCCCGGCCCGGCCGAAGGACTTGGAGACGTGTTCGAGCGTGACGGCGGGCTGTCCGCTGCCGAGGGTGTCCTCGGCCGGATGCTGGGTGGCTGCCGGAGCCATCCGGACACCTCCTTGGCGTTGGTGCCGGGGCCCGCCCCGGTCCGTGCGACGGGCATCGACGTGGACCGGGGCGGGCACCGGGGTGCGGGGGACGGGAAGGCTACTGCTGGCCGAGCCCGGCGGCGGAGACGGTCGGCTTGCCGTCGGCGCTGAGGATCTGGTTGAGCGGGGCCAGGTCGTAGATCCCGCTGAGGTCGGGCTGCTTGAGCAGTCCGGCCGTCACCGCGTGCTGGGCTTCGGCCTGGAGGGTCGAGGCCAGCGGGTCGTTGGTGACCGAGAGGTAGGACCAGGCGGAGTTGAGCACCTTGGTCGACAGGGCCTTGCCGCTGAGCTGCTTGAGCGCGGCGTTGGCGTCGGTCTTGGCCTGGGCCGGGTTGGCGACGATCCAGGCGTTGGTGTCGACCGACGCCTTGAGGACGGCGTCGACCACGTCCGGGTGGGCCTTGAGGAAGGACTGCGAGACGATCACGTTGGTGGTGGCGAACTGCTGCTGCGGCCACAGCGTGCGCTCGTCGATGAGCACCTTGGCGCCCTCGGCGACCAGCTTGGAGGCGGTGGGCTCGGGCACCCAGGCACCGTCGATCTGGCCGGAGGCGTAGGCGGTCGGGGTGGTCGAGTTGTCGATCCGCAGGACCGAGACGTCGCCCGCGCCGCTCTCGGCGTTCTCCTTGTAGCCGTGCGTCTTCAGGTAGTAGAGCAGGGCCACGTCCTGGGTGTTGCCCAGCTGCGGGGTGGCGATCTTCTTGCCCTTGAGGTCCGCCACACCGGCGATCTTCTTGGGGTTGACCACCAGCTCGGCGCCGCCGGTGGTGGCCCCGGCGATGATCTTCAGCGAGGCGCCGTGGGAGGAGGTGTAGCCGCTGAGCGCGGCCGAGGGGCCGATCCAGGCGATGTCGATGGCGCCCGCGTTCAGCGCCTCGATCTCGGCCGGTCCGGCGTTGAAGATCTGGGTCTTGATCGCGGTCGAGCCCAGGTCCTTCTGGAACTGCCCGTTCTCTATGCCGATCAGCGGCGTCGCGTGGGTCAGGTTCGCGTAGTAGCCGATGTGCACGGTGCTCGCCGACAGCGCCGGCGCTGCCGAACCGCTGCCGGTCGCTGCGGGGGCGGCGGCGGAGCTGCTGCTAGTGGCCTTGGAGCCGTATCCGCCGCAGGCGCTGAGCAGGCCGAGGGCGGCCAGCGCGGCAGCGGCGGTGATGACGGTCCGTCTGGCGCGGACGCGCGCCGGGGAGTTGGCGATGGAGGCAGTCATGGCAGGGAAGTCCTCACGTATGGGCGTAAGTTGAAGCGATCGCAGCGTCAAACCGAGCCAGTTTATTGCTCGGTGACGGTTTGTCAGCAGTTTGTCAGCATTCTGCGAGTCGACACTGGGCGATCCCGCCCTGTCCCGACCCGAGCGCGCCGCTGCCGACGCGGCCGCCTTCCTTGGCCATGCGGGAGAAAGCCTCGCCGCTCATCGTGGTGGATCCCTTCGTCATGGCTCCGATAGCTCCGGGCTCAGAAGGACTCGCCGGCCATGCCGGCGGTCAGGGTGGTGCCGTCGGTCGGATCGATCAGCAGGAACGATCCGGTGCGGCGGTTGGCGGCGTACGGATCGAGCGCCAGCGGTTCGGCGGTGCGCAGCACGACCCGGCCGATGTCGTTGACCTTCAGGCCGTCCGGGCTGTCGACGTGCGCCAGGGTGTCGATGTCGATCAGGTACGGGATCTCCTTGACGATCGCCCGCACCGTGCGCGTGGTGTGCTTGAGCAGCACCCGGTCGCCTACCCGCAGCGGCCGCTCGTTCAGGTGCGAGACGGTCGCCGTGACGTCCTGGGTGGGCGCCGTCGGTTCGCCCGCCGCGATCAGGTCGCCGCGCGAGACGTCGATGTCGTCGGCCAGCCGGACCGTCACCGACTGCGGGGCCCAGGCGACGCCGGTCTCCCGGCCGAGGACGTCGATCCCGGCCACGGTGGTGGTCAGCCCGGACGGCAGCACCGTCACCCGGTCGCCGGTGCGCAGCACGCCGGAGGCCAACTGCCCGGCGTAGCCCCGGTAGTCGCGGTGCTCGCCGCTCTGCGGGCGGATGACGTACTGGACCGGGAACCGGGCCTGCTCGGTGCCGGGGTCGGTGCCCACCGGGACCGACTCCAGGTGCTCCAGCAGGGTGGGGCCGCCGTACCAGTCCATGTGCGCGGAGGGCTCGACCACGTTGTCCCCGGCCAGCGCCGAGATCGGGACGGCGGTGACGTCGGGCACGCCCAGCGAGGCGGCGTAACGGCCGAACTCCTCGGCGATGGCGGCGAAGACCGGCTCCGCGTAGTCGACCAGGTCCATCTTGTTGACGGCCAGGACCAGGTGCGGGACGCGCAGCAGGGCCGCCACGGCGGCGTGCCTGCGGGTCTGCTCGACCACGCCGTTGCGGGCGTCGACCAGGACCACGGCCAGTTCGGCGGTGGAGGCGCCGGTGACCATGTTGCGGGTGTACTGCACGTGCCCGGGGGTGTCGGCGAGGATGAACCGGCGCCGGGCGGTGGCGAAGTAGCGGTAGGCGACGTCGATGGTGATGCCCTGCTCACGCTCGGCCCGCAGGCCGTCGGTGAGCAGCGCCAGATCCGGCGCCTCCTGCCCGCGCCGGTTCGAGGCGTGCGTGACCGCCTCCAACTGGTCGGTGAGGATGGACTTGGAGTCGTGCAGCAGCCGGCCGACCAGGGTCGACTTGCCGTCATCGACCGATCCGGCGGTGGCGAAGCGCAGCAGCGCGGTCGCCGAGCCGGTCTCGAACGCGCTGGGGGCGCGGTGCAGTTCGGTGCTCATGGTTAGAAGTACCCCTCGCGCTTGCGGTCTTCCATGGCGGCCTCGGAGACCTTGTCGTCGGCCCGGGTGGCGCCGCGCTCGGTGAGCCGGCTGGCGGCGATCTCGGCGACCACGTCGGCGACGGTGGCCGCGGCGGAGTCGACCGCGCCGGTGCAGGACATGTCGCCGACCGTTCGGTAGCGGACCAGGCGGCGTTCGACGGTCTCGCCCTCCTTGGGCCCGCCCCAGTCGCCCGCGGTCAGCCACATGCCGTCGCGGGCGAACACCTCGCGCTCGTGGGCGTAGTAGATCCCCGGCAGTTCCACGGACTCGCGCTCGATGTACTGCCAGACGTCCAGCTCGGTCCAGTTGGACAGCGGGAACACCCGGACGTGCTCGCCGGGGGCGTGCCGGCCGTTGTAGAGCGACCACAGCTCGGGACGCTGGCGGCGCGGATCCCACGCGCCGAACTCGTCGCGCAGCGAGAACACCCGCTCCTTGGCGCGGGCCTTCTCCTCGTCCCGGCGTCCGCCGCCGAAGACCGCGTCGAAGCGGTGGGACTCGATGCCGTCCAGCAGCGGCACGGTCTGCAGCGGGTTGCGCAGGCCGTCGGGGCGCTCGCGCAGCCGGCCGCTGTCGATGAACTCCTGCACCGAGGCCACGTGCAGCCGCAGGCCGTGCCGGGCGGCGACGCGGTCGCGGTACTCCAGCACCTCGGGGAAGTTGTGCCCGGTGTCGACGTGCAGCAGCGCGAAGGGCACCGGCGCGGGCCAGAACGCCTTCAGTGCCAGGTGCAGCATGACGATGGAGTCCTTGCCGCCCGAGAACAGGATGACCGGGCGCTCGAACTCGCCCGCGACCTCGCGGAAGATGTGGACGGCCTCGGCCTCCAGCGCGTCCAGGTGCGAGAGCGCGTAGGGGTTGCCGTACCCGCTGGGGGACAGGGACTCGGCAGCGGTGGTCACAGGGTCTCCTCGGTGTCGGCGCCGGCGCGGTTCACGCCAGCCCCCTCTCGGTGAGCAGGGCGTACAGGGCGGCGGCGGAGTCGGCCACCGGCTGGGTGTGGGCCTCGATGCGCAGGTCCGGCGAGACGGGAGCCTCGTAGGGGTCGTCCACGCCGGTCAGTCCGGAGATCTCGCCGGCCGCCTGCTTGGCGTACAGGCCCTTGACGTCGCGCTCCGAGCAGACCTCGACCGGGGTGGCCACGTGCACCTCCAGGTAGGCGGTGCCCTGGCCGGCGTGGCGGGCGGCGACCGCGGCGCGGGAGGCCGCGTACGGGGCGATCACCGGGGCGAGGACCTTGACGCCGTTGGAGGCCAGCAGTTCGGCGACGAAGCCGATGCGCTGGATGTTGGTGTCGCGGTCCTCGGGGGTGAAGCCGAGGCCGGCGGAGAGGAAGGTGCGCACCTCGTCGCCGTCCAGCAGCTCCACCCGGTGGCCCTCGGCCCGCAGCCGCTCGGCCAGGGCCAGGGCCAGGGTGGTCTTCCCGGCGCTGGGCAGGCCGGTCAGCCACACGGTGGCGCCGCGCTCCTGCACGGCGGCCGCCGTGGCGGTCGGCGCGTCGACGGTCGTGGTCATCTGGTCTGCTCCATCGGGTGGGGGCCGCCGGTGCGGCGGCCGGGGGAGTGCCGGGATGGGAGTGCTCCGTGAACCGTTCCACACGGACGGAACCGGTCTACAGGTGGATGCCGCACTCGTTCTTGCCGGCCCCGGCCCAGCGGCCGGAGCGGGCGTCCTGACCTTCGAGGACCCGCCGGGTACAGGATTCGGGGGCGCAGCCGATCGACGCGTAGCCGTCCGAGAGCAGGGTGTTCAGCAGGACGCCGTGCTCGGCCACGTACGCGTCCACGTCCGCCTGGGTCCAGCGGGCGATGGGCGCGATCTTGACCTTCTGCCGCTTGGGGTCGAACGAGACCACGGGCGTGCCGGCCCGGCTGGGCGACTCGTCCCGGCGCAGCCCGGTCGCCCAGGCGTCGTACCCGGCCAGGCCCCGGTTGAGCGGCTCGACCTTGCGCAGCGCGCAGCACAGGTCCGGGTCGCGGTCGTGCAGCCGCGGCCCGTACTGGGCGTCCTGCTCGGCCACGCTCTGACGCGGCGTCAGGGTGATGACGTTGACCGGGTATACGGCGGCGACCGCGTCCCGGGTGCCGATGGTCTCGGCGAAGTGGTAGCCGGTGTCCAGGAACAGCACGTCCACCCCGGGCAGGGCGGTGGACGCCAGGTGGGCGACGACGGCGTCCTCCATGGAGGAGGTGACCGCCAGCCGCCGGCCGAAGGTCCCGGCGGCCCAGCGCATCACCTCCTGCGCGGACGCCTGCTCCAACGTGCGCCCCGCCTCGGCGGCGAGGGCTTCGAGCTCCTCCGCCGAGTAGCGGGGTATGTCAGTCCGTGCGGTCATCTGATGGTCCCCCGGACGCGGATCGGTGGGCGGAGAGCAGACCCAGGAACTTCACCGAGAAGGCCCGGCGGCAGCTGGAGCACTCCCAACTCCCGTGCCCGCCCTCCTCGCTGGGGCGCAGGTCCTCGTCCCCGCAGTACGGGCAGTAGAACGGGGCGGCGCGCTCGCTCATGCCAGGGCCTCCTCGTCCGCGCGCAGCGCCCACTCGGCGAAGCGCTCGCCCTCGGTGCGCTCGGCGTCGAAGCGGCGCAGCACCCGCTCGACGTAGTCGGGCAGCTCCTCCGCGGTCACCTTGAGGCCGCGGATCTTGCGGCCGAAGCCCGCGGTGAAGCCCAGGCTGCCGCCCAGGTGCACCTGGAAGCCCTCGACCTGCTCGCCCTCGGCGTTCATCACCAGCTGGCCCTTGAGGCCGAAGTCGCCGGTCTGGATCCGGGCGCAGGCATTGGGGCAGCCGTTGACATTGATGCTGATCGGTTGGTCGAAGTCGGGCAGCCGCTGCTCCAGCTCGGAGATCAGCGCCTGGGCGCGGGCCTTGGTCTCGACGATGGCCAGCTTGCAGTACTCGATGCCGGTGCAGGCGATGGTGCCGCGCCGGAAGGAGGAGGGCGTGACCCGGAGGTCCAGCGCCTCCAGCCCGGCCACCAGCGACTCGACCCGGTCGGCCTCGACGTCGAGCACGATCATCTTCTGCTCGACGGTGGTGCGCAGCCGGTCGGAGCCGTGGGCGGCGGCGACGTCGGCGATCTTCGTCAGCTGCGAGCCGTCCACCCGGCCGACCTTGGGCGCGAAGCCGACGTAGAAGCGGCCGTCCCGCTGCGGGTGGACACCGACGTGGTCGCGCCAGCGGGTGCTGGGCTCGGCCGGGGCCGGGCCGTCGACCAGCCGGTACTTGAGGTACTCGTCCTCCAGGACCTGGCGGAACTTCTCCGGGCCCCAGTCCGCCATCAGGAACTTGAGCCGGGCGCGGGTGCGCAGCCGGCGGTAGCCGTAGTCGCGGAAGATGCCGACGACGCCGGCCCACACGTCCGGGACCTCGTCCAGCGGCACCCAGGCGCCCAGGCGCTCGGCCAGCCGGGGGTTGGTGGACAGCCCGCCGCCGACCCACAGGTCGAAGCCGGGGCCGTGCTCGGGGTGGACCACGCCGACGAAGGCGATGTCGTTGATCTCGTGGACGACGTCCTGCACCGGGGAGCCGGAGACCGCGGTCTTGAACTTGCGCGGCAGGTTGGAGAACTCCTGGTTGCCGATGTAGCGGCGGTGGATCTCGTCCACGGCCGGGGTGCCGTCGATGATCTCGTCCTCGGCGATGCCCGCGACCGGGGAGCCGATGATCACCCGGGGGCAGTCGCCGCACGCCTCGGTGGTGGACAGGCCGACCGCCTCCAGCTTCTGCCAGATCGCCGGGACGTCCTCGATCCGGATCCAGTGCAGCTGGATGTTCTGCCGGTCGGTGATGTCGGCGCTGCCCCGGGCGTAGGTCTCGGAGACCTCGCCGATGGCGCGCAGCTGCGCGGTGGTCAGCCGGCCGCCGTCGATCCGGATCCGCAGCATGAAGTGCTCGTCGTCCAGCTCGTGCGGCTCCAGGATCGCGGTCCGGCCGCCGTCGATGCCCGCCTTGCGCTGGGTGTACAGCCCCCACCAGCGCATCCGGCCGCGCAGGTCGGCCGGGTCGATGGAGTCGAAGCCCCGGTGGGCGTAGATCGTCTCAATGCGTGTCCGCACATTGAGACCGTCGTCGTCCTTCTTGAACTGCTCGTTGGCGTTGAGCGGGGTGAAGTGGCCCATGCCCCACTGGCCCTCACCGCGGTGCCGGCCGGCCTTGCGGGCGGCCGCCGGGCGGCGCGCGGAGGCGTCGTCATGGGTGGGGGTGGGGGCCATGGGTGCAGTCCTTCGGCAAGAGGCGGAAGCCTGGTGGTCGGTGTCGGTGTCCGGTCCGCAGGGCGGCGTCGACCTGCACTCATGAGTGTGCGGCGCGAGCGGGGGAGACCTGGGCTGACCGGGCCGTGGGCGCGGCAGCGGAAGGGGAGGTGCTGGGGCTTCTCAGGTCGCCGGACAGATGGCGCTGGACATGCGGCCGAGATCGACGTGAAGTCGACCGACCAAGGCAGTTCCGGCACTAGACATGGCAGAAGCGTCGCACGTAGAGCTTTCTGGCGTCCACAGGTGTCCACGATCTGAACATATACGTCTTGCTCATCGAGATCGGTACCGGACAGAGCCGGGCGGGCGGAGGTCGGCCATTCGGGAAAGCCCCTGGTGGACGCGGTTCTGGTGGCGGGGCGGACGATTGCCGCGCGGCTCCGGGCGGACCGGACGGGCGCGCTGCCGGTACACGAAATCCCAGCATGCGGACAGCCTGACCGCCGTCCGGCCGCCGCCGCGCGCGGGTCCGGCGCCCGCCGCAGACCCGGCCCGGGCTCCGGCGGTACGGTGGCTGAGCCGTTCCGACCACCGGGGGAGTCGCCGTCGTGCCTGCCGCCTACGCCGTTCCCGCGCTGCGGCGCCCGCCCCGGCTGGTGCCCGGCGACCGGGTCGCCGTCGTCGCGCCCAGCGGCGTCATCGTCCCCGCGCGGCTGGAGCGCGGCGTCGCCCTGCTGGAGTCCTGGGGGCTGCGGGTCGAGGTGATGCCGCACGTCCTGGCCGGGCACCCGCGGCTGCCCTATCTGGCCGCCGACGACGCCCGGCGCGCCGAGGACCTGCAACGGGCCTGGCTGGACCCGGGCGTCGCCGCCGTGGTCTGCGCGCGCGGCGGCTACGGCACGCAGCGGATGGTGGAGCTGCTCGACTGGGACGCCCTGCGCGCCGCCCCGGACAAGGTCCTGCTCGGCTACAGCGACGCCACCGTGCTGCACGAGGCGTTCGCGCTGCGGCTGGGGCTGGCCACCCTCTACGGCCCGATGGCGGCCACCGAGGTGTTCGGGACGGACCCGGCCACCGCCGAGCACCTGCGGCTGACGCTGTTCCGGCCCGAGGAGGCGCAGACCCTGACCTCGGCCGCCGCCCACACGCTGGTCCCCGGCCGGGCGTGCGGGGTCACCGCCGGCGGCTGCCTCACCCTGCTCGCCACCGAGCGCGGCACGCCGCACGCCCGCCCCGGCTTCGCCGGAGCGATCCTGGTGCTGGAGGACGTCGGCGAGGCCCTCTACGCCCTGGACCGGCTGCTGACCCAGCTGCACCGCACCGGCGCGCTGGCCGGGGTCGCCGGGGTGGCCCTCGGCTCCTGGCAGGACTGCCGACCGTCCGGCATGGTCCGGGAGCTGATGCTGGAGCGGCTGGCGCCGCTGGGCGTCCCGGTCGTCGGCGAGCTGGGCTTCGGCCACGGGCCGAGCAGCCTCACCGTCCCGCTCGGCGTCCCGGCCGTGCTGGACGCCGACGCCGGGACGCTGCGGCTGGAGCTGCCCGCACTGCGGTGACCGGACTGCGGTGACCGGAGCGCGCTGACCGCACTGCGCTGATCGCACTGCGCTGATCGGACCGCACCGGTTGCGGTGACACGAAATGTCCAATATGGGGCAAACGACGGCCGTGGTGCCAGGGTGGTATGACGACCGCTCAGCTCTCCCCGGGCGGCCACCTGCGTCTCGGGAGTCTCCAATGGGCGAGCCAGCCGCCGCCGACCAGCACGCCGCCGACGGCCCCGGCCGCCGGTCCCTCGCCCAGCGCATGCTCGACGCCGTCGAGAAGGCCGGCAACCGGGCGCCGCACCCGGCCGTCCTCTTCCTGTGGCTGATCCTGCTGGTGGTGGCGCTGTCGGTGGTGCTCTCCTGGACCGGCCTGCACGCGACCTACGAGTCCGCCGCGCCCGGCCCGGTGGTCGGCCGACCGGACTACCCCGGGGTGACGACCCAGCCGTCGCTGGTCTTCCCGCCTGCGGCGCTGCACGGCCCGCCGGTGCACATCGTGCTGCAGACCGTGCACGTGAGGAACCTGCTCGGGGCCGACGGCATCCGCTTCCTCTTCACCTCCGCCGTCGACAACGTGAACAACTTCGGCGTGGTCGGGGTGATCCTGGTGGCCATGGTCGGCATCGGCCTGGCCGACGAGGCCGGGCTGATCGCGGCCCTGGTCAGGCGGCTGGTCGCGGTCGCCCCGCGCGCGGCGCTCACCTTCACCGTCGTGCTGCTGGGCGCACTGTCCAGCGCCGTCTCCGACATCGGCTTCCTGGTGCTGGTCCCGCTGGGCGCGGTCGCCTTCCAGAGCGCCGGCCGGCACCCGCTGGCCGGGCTGGCGGCGGCCTTCGCCGGGGTCGGCGCCGGCTTCGGGCTGAACGCCGTCACCACCCCCGCCGACGGCATCGTCACCGAGATCACCAACGAGGCGATCCACCTGGTCGACCCCGGCCGCTCGATCGGACTCACCGCCGACCTGTACTTCAGCATCGCCGCCACGCTGCTCCTGGCCGTGGTGGTCACCGTCGTCAGCGAGCGGCTGGTCGAACCGGGCCTGGGCAGCTGGACCGGCGCCACCGGCGTCGAGCACGCCCAGGCCGAGCACGCCCAGGCGTCCGGCGGCGGCCCGCAGGCCGAGGCGCAGGGGCTGCGGCTGGCCTTCTACGGCGCGGCGGCGGTGGTCGTCGTGGTGGCCTTCCTGACCTTCCTGCCGGGCGCGCCGCTGCGCAACCCGGACACCGGCCGCTTCTTCGACCAGTCGCCGTTCATGGACGGCCTGATCTTCATCGTCATGCTGCTCTTCCTGGTCGCGGGCCTGTGCTACGGCAGGGGCGCCGGGACGCTCCGGGGCAGCGCGGCGGTGATGGCGGCCGTCACCAGGACCTTCGCCGGGCTGGGCGGGCTGATCTTCCTGCTGCTGGTGCTCGCCCAGCTCATCGCCTGCTTCAGCTACACCAACATCGCCACCATCGCCGCCGTGCACCTCTCCGACGCCCTGGGGCGCGCCGACGTCAGCGCGTTGTGGCTGCTGCTGGCCCTCGTCGCGGTGACCCTGCTGCTGGACGTCGTCATCCCCGGCGCCATCCCCAAGTGGGCCGTCTTCGCGCCGATCTTCGTGCCGCTGTTCCTGCGCCTCGGCGTCGCCCCGCAGACCGTGCTGGCCGCCTACCGGGTCGGCGACGGGCCGGTCGACCTGATCACCCCGCTGATGGTCTACCTGCCGTTCGTGGTGCTGCTCGCGCAGCGGTACAGGAAGGACGCCGGGGTCGGCACGGTGGTCTCGCTGATGCTGCCGTACACCCTGGTCGTCGCCGCCGCCTGGATGGCCCTCTTCACCGTCTGGTACCTGATCGGCATCCCGCTCGGCCCGGGCGCGCCGGTGCACGTCCCCCGGCTGGGCTGACCGGTGCCCCGGCCATCGCGCCGTCGTCGCCCCGCTGCCGCCGCGCCGTCGTCGCCCTGCCGCCGTCGCGCCGTCAGTACCGCTGGGCCTGCGCGACCTTGGGGACCAGCGTCGTCGAGCCGGGCTCGCGGCTGAAGGCGACCGGGGTGGCGGTCTTGCCCGGGGCCAGGTTCTCGGTGCCGACGATCGCGGTGTCCACGGTCTTGCCGGAGGTGTCGTCGAAGTCGATCTTCACGGCGTACG
The DNA here is from genome assembly GCF_014084125.1 of Streptacidiphilus sp. PB12-B1b. NCBI lineage: Bacteria > Bacillati > Actinomycetota > Actinomycetes > Kitasatosporales > Streptomycetaceae > Streptacidiphilus > Streptacidiphilus sp. PB12-B1b. The sequence continues at coordinate 2,190,830 of NZ_CP048405.1, forward strand.
AGGCGTGGGAGCCGGTGCGGTTGGTGATGGTCACGATCACCGCGTGCAGTCCGCCGGAGGTGCTCAGCGGCACCCCGGTGAGCTGCACGTCCGCCGTGGCGTTGCCGCTTCCGCTGACCGACGACAGCGCTGCCGCCGCCGAGGCGCTGGCCTGCGCCCCCGCCGCCGAGACCGACGCCTCGAACGAGGAGGCGGCCGCTGCCGCCGAGGACACCCGGGCCGAGGCCGAGGCGATCGCCGACGCCGCCTGCGAGGCCAGCGCGGACGGCGGCGCGCCGGAGAACCGGGCCGTCGCCGAGGACAGCGCCGAGGCGATGGAGGACGCCGCCGCCGACGCGCCGCTCGAACCGCTGCTCGAACTCCCGCACGCCGACAGCGCCGCCAGCCCGCCGGTGGCCAGCACCAGTGCCGCCGCGACCGCCGCCCGCGCCCGCCCGCCCGGCGCCGTGGCCCGTGCCTGAATCCTTCTCACCAGGTCCGCCCTCGCGTCCACGTCCACGGCCTCCGCTCCCCGGGGCCTCCTGCCACAACCGTGCGCAGCGGCGGCGGTCCCCGCGAGCCGGACTGGTCCGTCCGGTGCACGCGGGCGGGCGGCGGGCACTGCGCCGACCGGGGCCCCGGGTTGGATACGCTCAAGGGTGTGCAGCCAGCTGGTGAGACCCAACGGACGTCCGGACACCGGGCCAGGCGTTCCCGTCGCGCGGGCAGGCGCGGAACCGGCCCGTCGTACCGCCACATCGTCTGGCAGCTGGTCAAGGACACCACCAACACGTGCATGGAGTACCGGGTCACCGGGCTCGCCGCCGAGGTCGCCTTCTTCACGCTGATGTCGGTGCCGCCGCTGCTGCTCTGCGTCGCCGGAACCCTCGGCTACCTCAGCTCCAGCACCATCCAGGTCGTCGAGACGGACATCCTCAACGCGTCCAGCGTGGTGCTCTCGCAGTCCTCCATCGACCAGGTCGTGAAGCCGCTGCTGCACAGCGTCTTCAGCACCGGCCGCCCGGACCTGATCTCCATCGGCTTCATGCTCGCCCTGTGGTCCGGCTCGCGCGCGCTGTACGTCTTCGTGGAGACGGTCACCATCATGTACGGGCTGGAGGGCCAGCGCGGCATCATCCACACCCGGGTGCTGTCGCTGGGCCTGTACATCGTGGCGCTCGTCGTCGCCACCATCGTGCTGCCGCTGCTGGTCGCCGGGCCCGGCCTGGTCGAGGACGCGCTCCCGGCCGCGACCGGGTTGATCCACGCGCTGTACTGGCCCGCCGCCACGGTGCTGTCCATCGTCTTCCTCACCACGCTCTACCACGTGTCGGTCCCGGTGCGGACTCCGTGGAAGGAGGACCTGCCGGGCGCGCTGGCGGCGCTGTTGGTGCTCGCCGTCGGCAGTGCGGTGCTGCGGCTCTACCTGGTGCACTCGGTCGAGGGGCCGACCGTGTACGGCTCGCTGGCCGCGCCGGTCGCGGTGCTGTTGTGGATCGGGGTGACCGCGCTGGCCGTGCTGATCGGCGCGGCCATGAACGCCTCGGTGGACCGGATGTGGCCCAGCCGCGCCACCGAGCAGGCCCGCGCCGAGAACGAGCGGGCCCGCGAGGAGGCGGCGGCCGAGCTGGTCCGCCGCGCCGAGGCCCGCCGCACCGCCGCCCGCAACCGGGCCGCCAACCCGCCGCCGTCCGGCGAGGAGGCGGAGGGGGAGGCCCCGGCCGAGTACCCGGAGCGCTGGGCGGACTTCCTGCCGCCGGCGGAGCTGCGGCGGCGGATCCAGGCCGGGGGCGGCGGGGCCCGGCGCCGCCGGCCCTACCCGCCGCCGGAGGAGACCAAGGAGCAGCGGGCGCGCTACCGGCGCCGGCACGAGCACGGCGGCCCCGACCACGGGCACCCTTTCGGCGGCCACGACCCCTTCGGCGGCCCCGACGACGGCCAGGGCGGGCCCGGGCAGGGCGGTCACGGCCAAGGCGGTCACGGCCCGGGCGGTCACGGGCAGGGGCCGGGCGGCGCCCGCTAGCCGCTGCCCTCGGGCCGGGCGCGCGGGCCGGTTTCCGCCCGGAGAAAACCGGTGGTGCCCGGCCGGGGGAGGCCGTTAGGGTCGCGGGTGTCCGGGAGGGGCGTCGACCCTGCCCGGCCGTTGTCGTCGGCTGTCGTCGGCTTGTCGGGATACCGGAGGTGAGGACCGTGATGTCTGTTACTGCGACGGGCGCTGCCCGCATCCAGAAGTGCGTCCTCCCCACCCCCGTGGCCTCCGGCTGACACCGTGTGACCTTGCGCGCCTGTGCGCGCCGCCGGGGCCGCCCGTTGAAGGGTCTCCCTTGCTCAACGCTTTCTCCGACGTGTCCGACTCCTCTCCCGCGCACCCGCTGTACCCCTACGGCTGGGACGAGGACTGGGCAGCCGCCTTCACCTCGTACGCCGCACGCCCCGCGTTCGCCGACCGGGCCCTGGTGCCCGGGCGGGTGGTGCGGGTCGACCGCGGCCAGTGCGACGTCGTCACCCCGACCGGCCCGGTCCGGGCCGACACCGCGCTGGTGACGCCGCGCGATCCGATGCGGGTCGTGTGCACCGGCGACTGGGTCGCCGTCGACGCGGACGGCGATCCGCTGTTCGTCCGGGCGTACCTGCCGCGGCGCGTGGCGCTGGTCCGCTCCACCTCCTCCCGGCGCTCCGAGGCACAGGTGCTGGCCTGCAACATCGACCACATCGTCATCTGCGTCTCGCTGGCCGTCGAACCCGATCCCGGCCGGATCGAGCGCTTCCTCGCCCTGGCCTGGGACAGCGGCGCGCAGCCGCTGATCGTGCTCACCAAGGCCGACCTCGCCGCCGACGCCGACCACATCCGGGAGGACACCCAGCGCCTCGCCCCGGGCGTGGACGTCCTGGTGGTCAGCGCCACCGGCGGGCGCGGCATGAAGGTCCTGGCCGGCTGCCTGCCCGGGACCAGCGTCCTGGTGGGCCAGTCCGGCGTGGGCAAGTCCACCCTCGCCAACGCCCTGATCGGCAGCGACGCCATGGAGGTGCAGCTGACCCGGGGCGACGGCAAGGGACGCCACACCACCACCACACGGGAGTTGGCGCTGCTGCCGGGCGGCGGCGTCCTCATCGACACCCCGGGGCTGCGCGGCGCCGCCATGTACGAGTCCGGCGAGGGCATCCAGCAGGCGTTCGCCGAGATCGAGGAACTCGCCGAGGGCTGCCGCTTCGTGGACTGCGGCCATGCCTCCGAGCCCGGCTGCGCCGTCCTGGAGGCCCTGGAGGAAGGCTTTCTGACGCAGCGTCGGTTCGACAGCTACCACAAGCTGCTGCGCGAGAACGCGTGGATCGCGGCCCGCACCGACGCCCGGATGCGGGCCGAGCAGCTCAAGACCTGGAAGGCCAGGAGCAGTTCCGGGCGGGCGCTGGCCCGGGCCAGGGCCAGGAGCGTCCACCTGTACGACAGCTGACACCCCGGCCGGTCGTCCCGGCCACTACTGGGAGCCCCGGCACGGGGTAGGAGTCCCTCGACCGCACACCGGTGTGCGGCCGGGGGACTCTGCGCGTCCCGACGCACCTCCGACGCGTTCCGACGTACTCCGACGTATTCCGACTCCGAGGGAGACCACCATGAGGTCCCAGCGTGGTACCGCGAACGGGACCAGGGAGACCGCCGCCGCTCCCGAACCGGCCGTCAGACAGCGGCCGCCGGCCCGGCGGGTGCCGTGGTACATCAGCATCCCGGTCACCTTCGCGGTGATCGTCGCTCTGTTCCTGGCCGCCGGCAAGTTCGACTGGCTGCCCGGCCTGCCCAATCCGTTCGCCACCTCGACCGTGGACCGCAGCCAGCCCGCGGTGCTGCAGTCCATCGAGAACATGAGCAACTACAACGCCGCGACCGGCAACTTCCAGATCGTGATCAATCTGCAGCAGGAGGCGGCCTACCTGCCCTCGGCGCTGCTCGGCAGCGACACGCTCTACGTCGCTGGCGGCACCGTCGAGTCGTACGTCAACCTGGGCAAGGCCACGGTGAAGGTCTCCGCCGACCGGCGCACCGCCACCATCGTCCTGCCGCCCGCCCAGCTCGGGCAGACCGCGCTCAACCCCAAGGAGACCTACGTCTTCGCGCAGAACCGGGGGCTGTTCAACCGCATCGGCGACTTCTTCTCCGGAAACCCGGACGACCAGCAGAAGTTGAGCATCCTGGCGGCGTCGAAGATCCAGACGGCGGCCTCGGCCAGCGGCCTGACCCAGCGCGCGCAGCAGAACACCACCGCGATGCTGAGCGGGCTGCTCCGCTCGCTGGGCTTCACCAGCGTCACCGTCTCGTACACGTAACCGCTGCGGTGGGGCGCCGCTGCGGTGGGGCGGGGGAGCGGGGCTCAGCAGGCGCAGGGGATGCCCGAGCGCGGCGCGGTCAGGTCGTCCACCGGCCGCTGCCCGGGCCCCTCGGCGGTCTCGTAGCCGAAGCCCTCGCGGACCCAGTACTCGAATCCGCCGAGCATCTCCTTGACCCGGTAGCCGAGGCCGGCGAAGGCCAGCGCGGCCCGGGTCGCGCCGTTGCAGCCGGGCCCCCAGCAGTAGGCGACCACGGTCAGCGCCGGGTCGATCAGCCCCGGCGCGAGTTCGGCGATGCGCGCGGTGGGCAGGTGCAGCGCGCCGGGCAGGTGCCCCTGCGCCCAGGACGCCTCGCTGCGGGTGTCCACCACGACCAGCCCGGGAACCCCGGCGGCCAGATCGGCGTGCACATCGGAGACGTCGGCCTCGAAGGCCAGCCGGGCGGCGAAATGGGCGGCGGCCTCGGCCGGATCCGCAGCGGCGACGCCGAGCACGGCACTGGCGGCGGCTTGAGCTGCGGGCGCGGTGCCGGTTCCGGCGGCGGCTGCGACTGCGCTGGTCGGGGCAGGGGCGGGTACGGTCATGGCGGTCTCCTCGGGTCCACGCGCCAGGTGTCGGCGCGGATGTCGGCCGGTTCGATCATGGGCCCGGGGTGAGGCCGCCACGAGTGGCACCCGTGCCGATCACCGTGAACATCCTGCCAAGGGCCGCGCCGCCACCGCCGTGTCCGATGACCGCCAGTCCGCCCTCGCCCGGTGGCGCACACTGGACCACGTGATAGACGAGGACACCAGCTACCGGGCCGTGAGCAGCCGCGACGCACGCTTCGACGGCGTGTTCTTCACGGCTGTGCGCACCACCGGCATCTACTGCCGTCCCAGCTGCCCGGCGACCACCCCCAAGCGGCAGAACGTCCGCTTCTACCCCACGGCCGCCGCCGCCCAGGGTGCCGGATACCGCGCCTGCCGCCGCTGCCGCCCCGACGCCGTCCCCGGCTCGCCGGACTGGAACCTCCGCGCCGACCTGGTCGGCCGGGCCATGCGCATGATCGGCGACGGCGTGGTGGACCGCGAGGGCGTCGCCGGGCTCGCCGCCCGGCTCGGCTACAGCGAGCGCCACCTCACCCGGGAGCTCGTCGCCGAGCTGGGCGCGGGCCCGCAGGCGCTCGCCCGCTCCCAGCGCGCCCACACCGCCCGGCTGCTGCTGCAGACCACCGACCTCAGCGCCACCGATGCCGCCTTCGCCGCCGGATTCGCCAGCGTCCGGCAGTTCAACGAGACCATCCGGGCCGTGTACGGGCTCACCCCGACCGAGCTGCGGCACCGGCCCGGACGCCGGGCGGCCGTCCCCGGGACGATCCCGCTGCGGCTGGCCCACCGCGAGCCGCTGGACGCCGTCCGGCTGTTCGACTTCCTCGCGGTGCGCGCCGTCCCCGGCGTGGAGGAGATCAGCGCCGGGCCGGGCGGCGCGCGCACCTACCGCCGCACCCTGGCTCTGCCCGGCGGCCCCGGCATCGCCGAGGTGGACCAGCCGCGCCCCGGCCAGGGCTGGCTGGACTGCCGGCTGCGGCTCACCGCCCTGCGCGACCTCACCGCCGCCGTGCAGCGGCTCCGGGCGCTGTTCGACCTGGACGCCGACCCCGACGCCGTCGACCGGGCCCTCGGCGCCGACCGCTGGCTGGCCCCGCTGGTCGCCGCCCGGCCCGGGCTGCGCTCGCCCGGCCACGTCGACCCGCAGGAGCTGGCCGTCCGGGCCGTCCTCGGGCAGCAGGTCACCGTGGCCGCTGCCCGCACCCTGGCCGGGCGGCTCGCCGAACGCTACGGCGAACCGCTGCCCGCCCCCAGCGGCGGCCTCAGCAGGCTCTTCCCCACCACCGCTGCGCTTGCCGGGGCCGCCGACGAGGACCTCGCCATGCCCGGCGCCCGGCGGCGGGCGCTGCGCGGCCTGTGTGCGGCGCTGGCCTCCGGCGCGGTCGACCTCAGCCCTGGCGTGGACCGCGAACGCGCCGCCGCCGACCTGCTCGCCCTGCCCGGCATCGGCCCCTGGACCGTCTCCTACGTGCGGATGCGCGCCCTCGGCGACCCCGACGCCTACCTGCCGACCGACATCGGCGTCCGCCACGGCCTGCGTGCCGCAGGCGCGCCGGAGGACCTCGACGCCGGCGGCTGGCGCCCCTGGCGCTCCTACGCCGTCCACCACCTCTGGGCCGCCAACGGCCCGGCCCCGGACACGACCCGCCCCACCCCGCTCCTGACCTCTGCCGCAAGGAACAGCTGACGATGAGCCAGACCAGCCGCACCGACCTCACCACGCGTACCGACCCCGCCGACCCCATCGGGAAGGCCGACCCCGCCGACGTCATCGGGACGGCCGTGCCGGGCGGTGCCCGGCCGCCGCTCCGCTACACCACCGCCGGATCGCCGCTCGGCCCGCTGCTGCTCGTCGCCGACGAGGACGGCGCGCTCACCGCGCTGCTCGCCCCCGGCACCAAGGGCCAGGTCAACCGGCCCGACCCCGCCTGGCAGCAGGACCCCGCACCGTTCACCGACGCCGTCGAGCAGCTGGCGGCCTACTTCGACGGCGACCTCAAGGAGTTCGCGCTGCCGCTGGCACCGCGCGGCAGCGAGTTCCGCCGCCGCGTCTGGGAGGCGCTGGAAAGCGTCCCCTACGGCGAGACCGCCACCTACGGCGAGCTCGCCGCCGCAGCCGGGCAGCCGCCCAGCGCGGTACGGGCCGTCGCCGGGGCGATCGGGGCCAACCCGCTGCTCATCGTCCGCCCCTGCCACCGGGTCATCGGCGCCAACGGCTCGCTCACCGGCTTCGCGGCCGGGCTCGACGCCAAGCGCCTGCTGCTGCGCCTCGAATCCGCCGACCGGACGCTCTTCGACTGAGCCAACCGAACCGTCCGAGCCGTCCGTCCGGTCTCTGCGGCGCGCAGCCCCGGGCCTGGCTCAGCCGGTGCCCGGGTCGTTGCCGAGGGCCAGGGCCAACTGCTCCAGGCCGCCGAGGGCATTGATGATCGCAGCGCTGTCCTGCGGCGATATGGCGGCCAGCGCGGTCGCCATCCGCCGCTCGTGGGCCCGCTGCCAGTCCGCCAACTGTCTGTAACCGGCCTCGGTCAGCGCGATCCGCGCCGTCCGGCGGTCGCCCGGATCGGCCTGCCGGTCCACGAAGCCCGACTCCAGCAGCTTGCCGATGAGCCCGCTCACGGTGTTCGGCGCGAGTCGCTGGCGGGCCGCCAACTCGCCCACCCGCAACGGCTCCACGGCAAGCGTCTGCAACAGCTCCACCTGGGCCATCGGCAGGGATTCCCAGGGGTACTCGGTCCGGATGCTGCTGCGCAGGGCGCGGCGCAGCCGCGTCACCACATCGGTGAGGCGCTGGACCTGCGCGGGGTCGACGGCACCGACGACAGCGGTGCCCGGGTCGGGATCGCGGGGAGTGGTGGCTGACTCAGGCATGCGGACACCCTATCCACCTGGTCCGACAATCAGCGCCGGACCACCCAGCCGCGTTCGTAGGCATGCCACCCCAGCTGCATCCGGGTGGTCAGCCCGGTGATGTCCATCAGCCGCCGCACCCGGCGCTGGACCGTTCGCAGGCCCAGATCCAGCTGCTTGGCCACGCTCACGTCCGTCATCCCCACCAGCAGCATCGACAGGATCTGCAGGTCGACGGAGTCGGGTTGCTCGCCGGTGTCCGGCTGCGGCACGCCGGAGAGGGACAGCCGGATCGGCAGCGCGTGCTGCCACACCGACTCGAACAGGCCGACCAGCGCCTCCAGCATCCCGCCCGCCCGCACCACCAGCACGGCCGGCTCCCCCGGCGTGTCCAGCGCCGACAGCGGCAGCATGGCGACCTCCCGATCGGCCATCATCAGCTTCGTCGGAACCCGGTCCACCACCCGGACCTGCTCGCCCCGGTCCAGCGCCTCCGCCAGCGCCAGGCCGCCCTCCGGCGACTCCAGCACCGCCCGCTCCAGCACCACCCGGTACGAGACCCCGCGCGCCACCGCGACCGGCTCGGAGTCGTTGTCCATGCCGGTCACCGCCACCGGCACGCCGGTGACCAGCGCCAGCATCTCGTGCTCCGCGCCGAGCTGCAGCTGGTCGAAGCGGTGCCGGACCGCCTCCACCCCGATCACCACCTCCACCAGGTCGTTCAGCGCGAGCCCCACCGTGCTGCGCCGGTACTCCTGCGTCAGCGTCTCCACCGCCAGTTCCGCCTGCCGCAGCTCGTGCCGACGCTCCGACAGCACCGCGCCCAGCGCCATCGCGGGCGGCGCGGCCCGGTAACGCCCCGGCAGCTCCGGGCAGGGCGCCGCCAGCCCCAACCGCTCCAGCTCGCGCATGGCGGCCGCCACCTGCTCCACCGGATGCCCCAGCTGCGCGGCGACCGTGGCCGGGGAGGTCACACCGTCACCGATCAGCACGCGGTAGACGGACTCGACCTCGTCGTCCAAACCGAAGAAGCCGAGCACGTGATCTCCTTGCTGGGACGTGGTTTCGGCTGCTCAGCGGGGCAGCCGAATCCTGCCATGGCGCGAAAGCACCGCAGGTCATCATGCCTGGTCGGACCGCCCGGTGGTAGTCAACCGACACCGGTGGCGCGCGCGGACCGCGCCACGCGCGCCCCGATTCGACGGTTCGCCCCGGAGAGCGGGCAGACGCGATGGAGAATGATCCCGTCTCCGTTCCGGGACGAGCCGAGTCGATGGAGTCACTGAGGGGGAGAGCCGATGAGCAGCCAGGGCGGTCCGGACGACTCGTGGTGGGACGAGGTCTACGTGGGGCCCCGGGACGACATCCCGGACACCCCCCGCGCCGACACCCGCCGGGGGACGGTCGACGACTGGTTCGACTCGCTCAGCGGCGTCTTCGGCGAACCGGCCGCCGCCCCGGCGGACGGCGGCGAGCCGGTGCGGGGCGAGCCGGTGCGCAGCGAGCCGAGTCGTAATGAGCCGCTGCGCAGCGAGCCAGTGCGTAGCGAGCCGGGTGCGGGCAGCACGGTGGCGGCTGACGGGGCCGAGCCCGGCAGCTCGGGCACGGCGGGCCGCAGCGGCGGCACCGGTGGCCCGCCGACGCTGGTGGAGGACGCCACCCTCCGGCTCCCGCGTCAGTCCACCTCCGCCCGCCCCCCGGCCCCGGCGGAGCCCGCTCCCGCTCCCGCACCCGCACCCGCTCCCGTACGGGAACCGGACCTCGACCTGGACCGGGACCTGGAACCCGATCCGGGTCCGGAGCCGGAGCCCGTCGCCGAGCCGCTGTCGTTCACCAAGCGCGAGCCGGTGCCCGAGCCGGACGTGCCCGCCGCCGTGCCTGGCTTCGGCCCCGTCGAGGAACTGCCGCCGTTGCCGGTGCGTCCGCCCCGGATTCCCGCGCTGAAGCCCGACCCCCGGATCAGCACCTCCGCCCCGGCCCCCGCCCCCGCCCGCGCCACGCCGACGGAGCCGTCGATCGAGGTGCCCGCCGAGACGGCGTCGGAGGCGGCGTCCGAGACGGCGGTCACCGCGCCCCTGCCGCACGTCGGCGAGCGTCCGCCGACGTACGACCCCGAGCCCACCGCGCTGCCCCCGGCCGACCCCGACCACCTGGGCGAACTGGTGCCTGACACGGTTCTGGAAGGCGCGCGCTACGGCACCATGACGCTGCGCGCGGCCTCCGTCCGGGGCGACTCCGCGCGTTATCGCGGGGGCGTCCGAGGGGACCGGCTGCTGGCCGCCCGCTTCGGCGAGGGCAGTGACGCGCTGCTGGTGGTCGTCCTGGCCACGCCGTCCGCCGGGGACGATCCGGCGGCCGCCGACGACGCCTGCCGACAGCTGGCCGCCAGCGTCGGCCGCAGCCGCGCCGAACTGCTGGACGACCTGCGGACGGGCGCCCAGGAGGGCCTGCGCTACGGCCTGCAACGGCTGACCGCCCGCGCCACCGTGCGGCTGCGCGGCCCGGAGCAGGCCGAGGCATCGGACGCCGGCGGCGCGCTGCATGCGCTGATCGCGCCGCTCGACCCGACCAGCAGGCTGCGGGCCGGTTTCGGCGTCGGGCCGGGTGGCCTGCTGCTGCTGGGCGACGCCGCCTGGTACGACGCCTACGCCGGCCGCCGACTGGCCCAGCAGCCGCCGCGTCAGCTGCGGGCTGGTACGGCGGGAGGAGCGGCGTCCGGGGCGGTGCGGTCCGAGGAGGACGGCCGGTTCCGGTTCCGCATGGTCGTGCCGGAGCGCGGCGATGTGCTGCTGCTGTGCAGCGACGGGCTGGTCCAGCCGCTGCGCGAGGAGCCCGCCGTGTCGGACTTCCTCGCCGCCCACTGGTCGCAGCCGCACCCGCCGGGCACGGTCGACTTCCTGCGCCACGTCCAGGTCCGCGCCAAGGGCTACGCGGCGGACCGGACGGCGGTGGCGGTCTGGGAGGACTGAGCACCAGGAGGACTGAGGACCGGGGCGGGCCCGTCCCGGTCAGGAGGCGGGGGAGTCCTCGGCCGGGGTGCTCCCGCCTTCGGGCTCGGCCTTGGCCTCGATCGCGGTCTTGGCGAGCGTGACGGCGGCGGTCGGGGCCTCGGCCGGCGGCTCCACGACGGTGGCGGGCGCCTGTGCGGGCGCGGCGGGCGCCGTCGGCTGGGCAGGCAGCACCGGCTGCGGCTGCGGCAGCGGCTGGGGCAGCGGCTGCGGAGCCGGGTACCCGCCGGGGTACGGCCCGGCCGGGTACGGCTGCTGCTGGTAGGGCGGCTGCGGGTACGGATACGGGTACGGGTAGGGCTGCTGGAAGGCGCCCGGGTACGGCTGGACCGGGGCGGCGTACGGGTGGCCCTCGCCCGGGCCCTGCAGGATCCGCACCTGCTGGAGGGTGGTGATCCTGCGCACCACGAACAGCGCGGACAGCGCCGCCGCCGCGCGCAGCACACAGACGATCAGGCCCAGCACGGCCCCGGCCTCGAGCGAGGAGAGCGACACCGTACCGTCGCCGTTCGGCCCGTTGGCCGCGATCCGGGCGGCGTCCGACTGCGCCGCCTCGGCGATGGCGAACACCCACATCCCGCACCACAGCAGCCACCAGGTGTTCAGCAGCGCCGATCGGGTGCTGGTCCGGCGCGGGTCGGAGCCCAGCGGCAGGCTGGCCTGCCAGACGTCCCCGGCGACGATCCGGGGGATCCAGAACCAGCCGATCGGCACGAACCAGCTGCCGATCGCCCAGCCCCGGCCGTACGAGCGGCGCAGCTGCGGGGCGATCACGTCGATGTTGGAGCGCACCTTGTGGAACCAGATGATGAACACCACGACGGCGGCCAGGAAGACCGGTGCGGTCAGCAGCGTGGCAAATCCCTCGGTGAAGGTCCCGGCGCGCCCGCTGATGCCGTGTGCGTTGAGCGAGGCCAGGACCAGGACGGTCCCCACCAGCCCGACCAGGCTGCCGAACGCCTCCACGGCCAGCAGGATCTGCGCCGCGATGGAGAGCCCGCCGGGAGCCTTCGGCGGCTGCCCCGGACCCACCGGCCCCATCGGCATCGGCGCCATCGGCCCCATCGGCCCGGGCCCGGCGTACACCGGCGGTGCTCCGACGAAACCGCAGGCCGGGCAGCGTCCGTACGGGTCGAGGCATGCGGATGAGCAGGACGGACAAGGCACCGGGGGCTCCAGCAGATCGACCCGCTCCTGTACGGCGGGTGGCGGCTGATGCTATGCGACGGCTCTGACATTCGTCCACGCATTCATCCGGCCCGCAAACGGGCCCCCGGGCCGTTATCCGTGCAGGTTGAGGGCCTCGTCCAGGTACTCACCGATATGGCTGAGAGCCAATTCCCGGTCGGTGCCGGGGAGCCCCACCACGATCGGGGTGCCGAAGCCGTCCAGCAGCGCGCTCAGGCGCACCGCGAACCGCTCCGGGACGATCGGCCGGAACTCGCCGGCGGCGATGCCCTGCCGCAGCAGCGCCACCAGATCGGCCCGCCACACCGCCTCGATCTCGGCCTGGCCGATCCGCATCCGCTCGTCGGCGAGGGAGCGTCCCCACACCTCCAGCCACAGCGTCCAGCGCGGATCGCCGGCCCCGGTGGGCAGGTAGAGGTCGATGTACGCGGCGAGCCGGCGCGCGGCGGACGCGGGCGCGTCCAGTGCGGCCCTCCGGCGCTCCCCGAGCTGGGCCTCGCTCCAGCGCAGGGTCTCCAGCAGCAGCTGATCCTTGCTGCCGAAGTAGTAGAGCAGGTGACCGGCGCTCATCCCGACCTGGCGGCCGAGACCGGCCATGGTCAGCGCGGCGAGTCCGTGCTCGGCGATGGCGGCCATGGCCGCCGCGAGCACCTCCTCGCGTGGCCGCGCCGCGCGGCGGCCGGGCTGGTCGCTCATGGTGTCCGTGTCCGTGTTCCCCGTCGATGGCAGTGAGGCAGCCAGTTAACCAGCAGGCGGGAGCGGTGCGCGCCCAGCCACGAGCCAAGCCGTACCGCGTGCCGGACGCCGTCCACCCGGGGTTCGGGCCTTCGCCAACCTGATCTGTCGTCAATCCCTCAACGTGCGAACAGCGCAGGCGTCCGCCAGAGCAAGTCTCCCGCGTACCAGTGCTGTTGGACGTAGGGGCGCACGACAGGGCAGCGCACCGGACTGGTGCACTGCCCCGCCGCGCCCACTGGCTCATCGGTGCGCGGCTGTCATCAGCCTGCTCCGACAGGTCAGTTGTGGCCGAACCGCTGCTTGTCCTTCTTGCGCGCCGGAGCCTGGGGCGCAGCGTGCATCTTCTCGGAGTGCATCTGCTTGCCCTGCTGGTGCTCGCCCTGCATGTGCATCTGCTCGTCCGAGCCGGGCATCATGGAGTTCGGATCGACTCCGGCGCGGTGCTCGGTGGTGTTCAGGGCGCTCTTCGGCTTGGCGCGGTCGCGGTTCTTGACCTTGCTCATGGTTGTGCCTCCTGCGGTTCATGAATGTGTTGGGCACCGCATGCCCGCATTCGGACATATCCGGCGCTCGCACCACACTTGCAGCACCCCATCGAGACCGCATCTCGAACGGCTACGCACAGTAACGGCACCCTGCGGATCGCCGCCCGCAGGCGCTGACCACCGCCCCTTCCGCCTGCCCCGGGCCGCTCCTTGCGGCGGTCGCCGCGCAAGGACGCGGGAGGGCGGCATGGCGGCGCCTGCCGGCTGTCGGTGATCGTGCCGAGATGTACGGTCGGCCCTCACACACTAACTGACGCAGTGTCATATTCCAGATGCGGCAGGACTGACGTCATCGCTGGACGGCCCACCTCCACCGCCTCAACCCCGATCTCGACGCCTGACCCCCAGCCCCCGCAGATCCCGTACCCGCATCGCGGCACCCCCCGGCGGGATCCGGTGGGTGTGGGCAGCTTGCGCGTCCCCTCACGTCAGCGGGCCACGCGGCTCGTGATGGGTCGTCCCCGTGGTCTCGCCGAACCGGTCCGCGTACGAAACCGACAGGGACAGCCGGAATTCCCGCTCCCCGTCCAGCGGGCCCAGGACTACGGCCAGGTCCAGCGAGTGCACCACAGCGTTCGGGGACTGCCGCACGAAGGCCGTGGCGTCCTCCATGGCCTCCAGCAGTGTCTGACCGGAGCAGACCACGGTGGGCTGTACAACGATCCGATAGTCGCCCGGGTGCCCGTTGGCCTCCAGGCGGTCGAGTGCCCGCTGTGCTTGCTGCAGGTCGCTGCTGACGTCATGGACTATCCCGGTCGGCACGACCTGCCGGGGTGTGGAGCGTACGAGGGCTTGCTTGGGATCGCTCACTGGGCTACCGCCAGTCCGCTCATGATGTACGCAGCGAGCTCGCCCGCGCAGCGGTCGTGACCCTCGTCGACGACGGCGGCCGACGCACGGTCCTCGGGGTATGCGGGGATCGCCCGGCCGGTGACGGGCCGCCCGCAGTAGTGGCAGGTCTGACTGGTGGTCGAGGTCATGACGGGGTCTCCGGGGTGAGGGTGCAGAAGGCGGCGGCGAGCCTCTGGGCGCCAGTGAGGTCGGGGCCTGAAGCGGGGCGCGGCATCCAGCGTGCGCAGGCGGCGGGGATTCCGGACCGGGGAAGGGTGACGAAGGACCCGGTGCTGAGGGCGACCGTGCCGGACAGGTGCTCGGCGATCACGACGCCGCCCCCCGGTGCTCGGGGCAAGCGACGACGGCCCACACCAAATGCTCGCCCGGGCGGACCTCGGTGCGGACGTGGCCCGCACGCAGCAGCTCGCCGCTGGGGCGGCCGCAGACGATGCAGGCTCGGGCGTGGAGTTGGGCGTCGGTGAAGAGTCGTCCCGGTGAGTCGGGCATCGGCAGGGCGGCTTCGATGGTTCTGTCGTGCATGTAGTCAGCATCGACGCTTTGACTCATCCGCAGCAGGGACACGGTGAGTACCCACGGCGTCCCTCTCTGTACGCAATACTCGGATGACCCTCAAGCCTCGCCGATCGGCAGGGAGTTGCCGTGACACCACCCTTCGCCCTCCCCGCGAACCTCCTCGGCGACCCGGCGTTCATCGCCGCCTGCCAGGACCGGCGCATCGGTGACGTCTTCCAACTCCTCAAAAGCCGGGCAGGGATCTACCCTGCGCGCATCGCCAGACTCACCGGCTTCACCACCAGCCGCGTCACCGAATACCTGAGCGGCACCCGTGTCATCACCAACATCCAGGTCATCGAACGCGTGGCCGACGGTCTCCGGATTCCCGGGCATCTCCTCGGACTCGCCCGCCGCACCTGGGAAGCCGACCAAGGGCGGGAGGACCTCCCCGGCACCGCAATCAGCACCGAGACCTGGGAAATCCTGGACACCCTCACCCGCTCCACCGTCAGCCCCGACGTCCTGCTCCACCTCGAAGCCGCAGTCCTTCACAACGCCACCCTCTACCCCTCCACGCCTCCCGGCCGGCTCATCCCGGGGATGACCCGGCAACTCGCAAAGCTCCACCGACTGCTCGACCAACCCCAGGCCGTCACAGCCCGCCGCCGCTGCGTACAACTTCTCGGGGTCCTGTGCGGCCTCATGGGTCTCGCTTACCTGGACACCGGTGACACCGTGCAGTCGAGCGCCCTCATCCACCTCGGCCAGATCGCGGCCACCGAAGGCGAAGACGACGCTCTGACCGCATGGCTGCTGACCATGCAGAGCATCGGCCTGTTCGCCGCCCATCGCGTCGACCAGGCGAGCGAACTCCTCGTCCGGGCCGACCGTCTCGCCGAAGCCGCACCCCCCAGGCGCCGCGCCTGGGTCACCGCCAACCTCGCCCGCGCGCAGGCCGCCACCGGCAGACGCGACGCGGCCCTGCGCGCTCTCGACCGGTCCGCCGCCTTCCTCGCCGTTTCCGATGAGATCGGCGGCATCGACTTCTTCACCGGTGCCCGACTCGACGGGATCGCCGGTACGACCCGCTTCCTGATGGGCGACCACGACGCCGCCAGTGCCCTCCTGGAGACATCCCTCACGTGGCGCGACCAGGCCGACGCGAAGGGCCGCGCCCTGCTCACCTACGACCTCGCGGACTGCCGCGTCGGCACCGGTGACATCGACGAGGCGTGCAGACTCGGCCACCGGGCACTCGACATCGCTGCCGGAAGCGACGTACGGCCCACCATCATCCGAGCCCAGGCACTCCAGGCGTCCCTTCGGCCATGGAAGGCGCTGCCGCAGGTCATCCGGCTCGCGGGCCGCATGAGAGAGTCGCACCAGACCTTCCACCGAGAGGACTTCGCTGGTGCGCTGGATTAGCCATGGACGACACCTCGTGTACGGCAGCGACTACGTGAACGTGTGGCTGGACGATGTCGAGGTGCCGGGCCTGGGCCGGTTGCAGCACCACGTCCTCACCATGCCCCGGCCATCCACGACGTCCGTGGTCACCGACGAGCAGGGGCGCTTTCTGCTGCTGTGGCGGCACCGGTTCATCACCGACACCTGGGGCTGGGAGGTTCCGGCGGGCTGGGCAGACCCCGGCGAGGACCCTGCCGGGGCGATCGGCAGGGAGGTCGAGGAAGAGACAGGGTGGCGCCCGGGGAAGATCGTCCCCCTGATCGCCTACAACGCGCTGAGCGGCATCTCCACGATGCGGTTCAACAGCTTCCACGTGACGGACTGCGAGTACATCGGGCCGCCGAAGGACCGTAGCGAGTCCTCTCGCATCGAATGGATACCTGAAGCCGAGGTGGTCAGACTCATCGCGGCCGGACAGGTTGCGGACGGCCCCTCACTGACGGCGCTCTGCTACTTCCTTGGCCCCCACCGAACCGCAACCAACGCCTGAGCCCCCGCGCCTCGTACCGGTGCGGTACCACGCGGGTGTGGCGCTGATCGTGCACGTCGCGGACGTCTCGCGGCTCACGGCGCACCACGCCGATGTCCACCTGTCCTTCGAGGGGGTGCGGTTCACGATCACGACCCACGACGCGGGCGACCGGCTGACGATCGCCGACTTCAACCTTGCCGAGCGCATCGACGCGATCGCCGCCGGGCACGCCGCCTCCTGGGACGTCGCGGGGATCTGAGAAGCCGTGGCCTAGCGGGGCGTGGTTTCGGTGGTGAGCCAGCGGAGGTAGTCGGTGCTGGCTCGGGGGATGTCGGTGGAGATGATCTCCGGGGTGTCGTAGGTGTGGACGCGCTTGATCAGGGCTTCGAGGGCGTCGTACAGGGCGGCCGGGAGTTTGTAGACGACGCGCCACTCCTGGGTCTCCTGGACCGCGCCGTCCCACCAGTACACGGAGCGGATCGGGCCGTCGATCTGGGCGCATGCCGCAGCGCGGGCCTCGACGGCGGCGCGGGCCAGTTCGGCGGCGCCCTCGGCGGTGTCGGTGGTGGTCAGCACGGTGATGTACCCGGCCATGGAACCCTCCCTGGATCGGGCTGCGGCGGCGTACGGGAGCCTACCCGTTGTCCGCTGCGGTACCCGGGAGGGTGTTCCACGGCGTGGTGTCGGGGTGTGGCGAGTCAGGCGCGGGGCTGCTGCTGGGTGATGCAGTGGATGCCGCCGCCGTTGGCGAAGATCTCGCGGGCATCGACCAACTCGACCGTGCGGTCCGGGAAGTACTCTGCGAAGATCGCGGCGGCCTCCTGGTCGCGGGGGTCGTCGAAGGCGCAGAGGACGACCGCGCCGTTGCACAGGTAGTGGTTGATGTAGGAGTAGTCGACCGGCTCGCCGTCCTCCTCGAACAGGACGGTGGGGGCCGGGATTTCAACGACCTCCAGGAGCCGGCCGCGGGCGTCGGTGGAGGTGCGCAGCAGCGCGGCGATCTGCTGGGTGACCTCGTGGTCGGGGTGGGCCGGGTCGGTCTGGGTGTGGACGGCGACCACGCCGGGCCGCAGGAAGGCGGCGACGATGTCGATGTGGCCGCGGGTGCCGAAGCGCTGGTAGTCGCGGGTGAGGCCGCGCGGCACCCAGATCGCCTTGGTGGTGCCCAGGTGGGCGTGGATCTCGGCTTCGACCTGCTCCTTGGTCCAGTCGGAGTTGCGGCCCTCGCCGAGTTGCACGGTCTCGGTGAGCAGCACGGTGCCCTCGCCGTCCACGTGGATGCCGCCGCCCTCGTTGATCAGGCGGGAGGCGAAGCGGCGCACTCCGGCGAGGTTGGCGACCTCCTCGGCGATGTCCTGGTCGTACTCCCAACTGGCCCACTCCTGCGCGCCCCAGCCGTTGAACACCCAGTCGGCGGCGGCGACCTGGCCCTGGCCGTCGGTGAGGAAGGTAGGGCCGATGTCCCGCATCCAGGCGTCGTCCAACGGGCGTTCCACGATCTCGACCTGGTCGGAGAGGTAGCGCCGGACGTCGTCGGCCTCACCGTTGTTGGCGATCAGCGTGACCGGCTCGTAGCGGACGATGGTGTTGGCCACGGCGGCCCACGCCTCGCGGGCGGCGTGCAGCTCGTCCTCGCCGAAGGTCTCGTTGGCGGTGGGGAAGGCCATCCAGGTGCGGTCGTGCGGCTGCCACTCGGCGGGCATGCCGAAGCCCAGCTCGGCCGGGGTCTGATCGGTGGTCATGAGTAGCAATCCTTAAGGGAGTTCAGACAGAGAGTTCAGGCAGAGGTTCAGAGGAAGTAGAGACGGCTGAGGGAGACCGAGTCGGCGGGCTCGGAGCGCAGCGGCTCGCCGTCCAGGGAGACCAGTCCGGTGCGGGTGTCGACGTCCACTGCTCCGAGCCGGTGGTTGCGGATCATGTCGCGCGGGCCGATGGTGCGGGTGTTGCGGACGGCGACGCGGCGTCGGCGGGTGGGGAGCCGGTCGCCGTGGTCGAGGGCGGTCTGCGAGACGAAGGCCACCGAGATGTCGGCGGGGGTGGAGCCGTGGGCACCGAACTGTGGTCCCAGCACCAGGGGTTCGCAGCGGTCGGTGGAGGCGTTGGGGTCGCCGGTGACGCCGTAGGCGGGGAATCCGGCCTTGAGGACGAGCTGGGGCTTGGCGCCGAAGTGGTCGGTGCGCCACAGCACGATGTCGGCGAGCTTGCCGGGTTCGAGGGAGCCGATCTCGTGGGCGAGGCCGTGGGCGATGGCGGGGTTGATGGTGAGTTTGGCGATGTAGCGCAGGACGCGTTCGTTGTCGTCGCCGCCGCCGGTGTCGCCGTAGGAGCCGGTGCCGTCCAGCGGGCCGAGCTCGAGTTTCATCTTCCCGGCCATGGCCAGGGTGCGGCGGACGGTCTCGCCGGCCCGGCCCATGCCCTGGGCGTCGGAGGAGGTGATGGCGATGACGCCGAGGTCGTGCAGGATGTCCTCGGCGCCCATGGTGCCGGCCCGGATGCGGTCGCGGGCCATGGCGGCGTCGCCGGGCAGGTCGATCTTCAGGTCGTGGGCGGAGACGATCATGCCGAAGTGCTCGCCGAGGGCGTCCCGGCCGTAGGGCAGCGTGGGGTTGGTGGAGGAGCCGATGACGTTGGGGACGCCGGCCATCTTCATGACGTTGGGCACGTGCCCGCCGCCGCAGCCCTCGATGTGGAAGGCGTGGATGGTGCGTCCGGCCAGGACGGCGAGGGTGTCCTCGACCGAGAGGCACTCGTTCAGGCCGTCGGTGTGCAGGGCGACCTGGACGTCGTGCTCGTCGGCGACACGCAGGGCGGTGTCCAGGGCGCGGGTGTGGGCGCCCATGTCCTCGTGCACCTTGAAGCCGCAGGCGCCGCCCTCGGCCAGGGCCTCGACCAGCGGGGCGTCGTCGGAGGAGGAGCCGCGCGCCAGGAAGCCGATGTTGACCGGCCAGGCGTCGAAGGCGTTGAAGGCGTGCCGCAGCGCCCAGGGGGAGTTGACGCCGACGCCCCACACCGGGCCGAACTCCTGGCCGATGATGGTGGTGGTGCCGGACGCCAGCGACGCCTCCATGATCCGCGGCGACAGCAGGTGGACGTGGGTGTCGATGGCGCCGGCGGTGGCGATCATGCCCTCGCCGGAGACGATGGTGGTGCCGGTGCCGACGACCACGTCCACGCAGTCGAGGGTGTCGGGGTTGCCGGCGCGGCCGATGGAGCAGATCCGGCCTTCGCGGATGCCGATGCTGGTCTTGCGGATGCCCTGGACGGCGTCGATCACCAGGACGTTGGAGATGACCAGGTCGCAGGTGTCGCGGACGGCGGCGGCCTTGAGGTGCAGGCCGTCGCGGGCGGTCTTGCCGAAGCCGGCCAGGAACTCCTCGCCGGGCTGCTGGGAGTCGGACTCGACCCGGATGATCAGGCCGGTGTCGCCCAGCCGGACGCGGTCGCCGGTGCGGGGGCCGTGGACGGCGATGTAGTCGTGCGGGTCGATGCTGTCGGCGGGGACGGCGCCGGGGCGGCCGTGGCAGCCCTGTGCGTCGAAGCGGCTGGCGCTCACTGGTGGTCCTCCTCGGCGGCGGGCTGCGGGTCGAAGCTGGTGAGGTAGCCGGTGGCGCGGGCCTTGGCCAGCGCGGCCTCGCGGGCGCC
This sequence comes from Streptacidiphilus sp. PB12-B1b, assembly GCF_014084125.1. Classification (NCBI taxonomy): domain Bacteria; kingdom Bacillati; phylum Actinomycetota; class Actinomycetes; order Kitasatosporales; family Streptomycetaceae; genus Streptacidiphilus; species Streptacidiphilus sp. PB12-B1b. The sequence continues at coordinate 2,210,979 of NZ_CP048405.1, forward strand.
GGGGGCGTCCAGCGGGCCGTCGACCAGCCCGGCGAAGCCCACGGCGACGCGCTCGCCGCCGACCGGCAGCAGCGCGACCTCCACCGTGGCACCGGGGTCGAAGCGGACGCTGGAGCCGGCCGGGACGGCCAGCCGCATGCCGTATGCGGCGGCCCGGTCGAACGCCAGCCGGGGGTTGGACTCGAAGAAGTGGAAGTGCGAGGTGACGGTAATCGGCACCGGCGAGGTGTTGCGCACCGGCAGCCGCGCCGCGGGCTCGGCGGGCTGGTAGCCCTCGCCCGGGCCGGGCAGGGCCGCGCCGGGGGCGTCCGGGCCGAGGGAGCCGGCGCCGCGGAAGGGGTCGTCGATGACGCACAGGCGGGTGCCGTCGTCGAAGACGGCTTCGACCTGGAGGGTGGTGACCACGTCGGGGACGCCGGGCAGGACGTCGTCGGCGGTCAGCACGGTGCGTCCGGCTTCGACGGCCTCGGCCAGGCGGCGGCCGTCGCGGGCGGCCTCGCAGACGGTGTCGGCGATCAGCGCGGTGGCCTCGGGGACGTTCAGGCGCACGCCCCGCGCGCGCCGGGCGCGGGCCAGCTCCGCCGCGGTGAAGATCAGCAGCCGGTCCCGCTCGGTCGGTGTCAGTCGCACGGTGCCTCGCCCTAGGATTTAGAACGTCGTTCAAACATGTGGATGCATTACACCCCCACCCGGCGGCGATGTCCAGCGTGACCCCGGACGGGCGCTGCCGCAGAGCAGACACGCCCGGGTGCGGGGGCGTCCCGGAGGGGGACGCCCGCGCACCCGGGCGTGTCTGCGGCGCAGCCCGGCGGGCGGCCGGTCAGGCCAGGACCGCCTGGCGGCGGGAGAACCAGGCCAGGGTGTCGGCGATGCCCTGCTCCAGGCTCAGCTCCGGCCGCCAGTCCAGCAGCCGGGCGGCCTTGTCGCTGCGGGTGAAGGCCCCCGCGTTGTCGCCCGGGCGCGGGCCGGCCTCCTCGGTGGGCAGTGGGGCGCCGGTCACCGTCTCGAACGCGGCCACCAGCTCACGCACCGTGGTGCCCTCGCCGGTGCCGAGGTTGATGACCTCGTAGCGGCCGGGGCCGTCGGCGGGCAGCGCCTCGTCGAAGTGCTGCAGCGCGGCGACATGGGCCCGGGCCAGGTCCCAGACGTGGACGTAGTCGCGGATGCCGCTGCCGTCGCGGGTCGGCCAGTCGGTGCCGGTGATCCGGAACGGCTCGCCGCTGCGCCGGGCCTCGATCAGCTTGCCCAGGGCGTGCGAGGGTGCGGCTGCCTGAAGCCCGGTGCGCAGCTGCGGGTCGGCGCCGATGGGGTTGAAGTAGCGCAGCGAGAGCACCCGCATGCCCTTGGCCTCGGCGGTGTCCTTGAAGACCAGCTCCATCAGCATCTTGGTGCGGGCGTACGGGCTGAGCGGGTCCAGCGCCGAGGACTCGTCCACGGTGAAGTCCTCGCCCGGGGTGTAGATCGAGGCGGAGGAGCTGAACAGCAGCCGGTCGCAGCCGTTGCGCTGGAGGTGCTCCAGCAGCGAGACGGTCTTGGCGACGTTCTCCCGGTAGTAGCGCAGCGGCTCGGCGACCGACTCGGGGACGACGATCAGGGCGGCGCAGTGGATGGCGGCGTCGATGTCGGGGTGCTCGGCGAAGATCCGGTCCAGCAGCGGCCCGTCGGCGATGTCGCCCTCGTAGAAGTCCCGGCCGCCGGTGAACTCGCGGCGGCCGGTCACCAGGTTGTCGAGGATGACTGGGGTGATCCCATGGTCCAGGCAGGCGGAGGCGACCGTGCTGCCGATGAACCCGGCCCCGCCGGTAATCAGTACCTTCATGTCAATCCCACCCCTTCGGACGCCCGGCGCCCCGGATGGCGCCGTCTGGGTTACTGACGTCCGGTTTGCCGAGATGGTTCCGTGACCTGCCCTTGGCCGTTCGGTGATGCCGGTGATCCGGTATCCGGACAGCGTCGGCATTGCCGTCCCGCACTTCATCCGACAGGATGAAGTGCGGAAGTGCGGATAAAACACACGTAGACCCGGACGCTGTCCCGGCAGCGCTGGACCGGGCCCGAGCGGCGGACACTGGCGGGAGCAGCATGGTTTCGGTACCCCAGCCGCCCCGGCCTGCACTGGGCGCGTCGGCGCTGGGCATGACCCCGCCGGGCGAGCCCGACCTGGACGGCGGCCCCGCCTCCTGGCTGGAACCGGCCATGGCCGCCAACGGCATCGGCACCTTCGACTGGGACATCCGCAACGACGTGATCGTCGGGGACGAGCGCGCCCGCACCATCATCGGCCTGGACAGCGACTACAGCGCGGGCTTCGACGCCCGGGCGTTCCTGGAGATGCTGCACCCCGACGACCGGGCCGTCGTCCGCCGCCGGGTGCAGCGCGCCGTGCAGGACCTGGGCCAGTGCGGCGCCTACTACCGGACGGTGGTGCACAGCGGCGGCCTGCGCGCGGTGCGCTTCCGCGGCCGGGTGCTGCCGGACGAGCAGGGGCTGCCCGCGCACCTGGTGGGCTTCGTCTGGGACGCCACGGTCGAGCTGAACAAGCGGCTGCGCGCCGACCACCTGGCCGTGCTCCGCGAGGAGCGCACCCGCTTCATCAAGGAGACCGCCCGCGCCCTGTCGGACGCGGTGAGCGTGCGCGACGTCGCCCGGGTCTTCACCGAGCTGCCGCTGCCGGGCATCCCGCCGGACGGGCTGGTGCTCGCGGTGCTGGAGAACGGCCGGATCCAGATCCAGCGCTCCACCGGCTACCGCGACGACGCCCGGGCCCCCGACCACCTGCCGATGGACGCCGACCACCCGGCCACGCTGGCGCTGCGCACTCGCACCCCGGTCTTCATCGGCAGCCCCGAGGAGTACCAGGAGCGGTTCCCGCAGGCCTGGCCGCAGGTCGAGCCGACCAACCGGGGCTCCTGGGTGTTCCTGCCGCTGGTCGCCAGCGGGCGGCCGCTCGGGGTCTGCGTGATCAGCTTCGACGAGGCCAGGGAGCTGGACGCGGAGGACCGCACGCTGCTCGGCACCCTCGGCGGCATGGTCGCGCAGTCCCTCGCCCGGGCCCGGCTGCACGACGCCGAGCACGAGCTGGCGGCCGGGCTGCAGCGGGTGCTGCTGCCGCGCCGGGTGCCGCCGCTGCCGGGCTTCACCAGCGCCGTCCGCTACCTCCCGGCCGGGACCGGGCTGCAGATCGGCGGTGACTGGTACGACGTGGTGCCGCTGCCCGGCGGGCACGTCGGCGTGGTCATCGGCGACGTCCAGGGCCACGACGTGCACGCGGCCGGGGTCATGGGCCAGCTGCGGATCGCCCTGCGCGCCTACGCCGCCGAGGGCCACCCCCCGGCCGCGGTGATGGCGCGCGCCTCACGCTTCCTCGCCGACCTGGACACCGGCCACTTCGCCACCTGCCTGTACGCCGAGGTCAACGTGGACTACGGCGCGGTGTACGCGGTCCGCGCCGGGCACCTGGACCCGCTGGTGCGCCGGGCCGACGGCAGCAGCGCGGTGCAGCCGGTGGCCGGTGGGCTGCCGCTGGGCATCGACCCCGAGGGTACCTACCCGGTCACCCGGTTCACCCTGGACCCGGGCGAACTGCTGCTGCTGTGCACCGACGGGCTGGTCGAGACCCGCTCGGTGGATCTGGACGTCGGCATGGAGCGGCTGCGCGAGGCCATCGGCGGCCCGTCGCCGCAGGGCCCGGGCGCGCTGGAGGAGTTGGCCGAGCGGATCGAGTCGGCGGCCGAGAGCCATGAGCGCGACGACGACATCGCGCTGCTGCTGCTGCGCTGGGACGGCCCGTCCGGCGAGCGTCCGCGGCAGCTGCGCCGGCGCGTCCCGCAGGCCGACCTGGCCCGGATCTCCGAGGTGCGCCGCGAACTGCGCGACGCGGTACGGCGCTGGGGCGTGGGGGAGTTGGCCGACACGGTGGAGCTGCTCACCTCGGAGCTGATCACCAACGCGCTGGTGCACACCGACCGGGACGCGCTGCTGACGGCCCGGCTGTTCCAGGAGAGCCAGACCGACAACCTCGGCCCGGCCCGGCTGCGGGTCGAGGTGGACGACGACTCCGACATGTGGCCCAAGCGCCGCACGCCCGGCGAACAGGCGTCCTCCGGGCGCGGGTTGATGCTGGTGGAGGCGCTGGCCGACGCCTGGGGGGTGGACCCGCGCGGGACCGGCAAACGGATGTGGTTCGAACTGGCGTGGTCCCCGGTCCCGGCCTGACGCCTCCGGCGGCCGACAGGGCGGGCCGGTGCGGGGCCGGGTCCGGGGACCACGGACGGACCGTCAGCCGTACAGGCGTTCCAGGTCCTTGAGCTTCTGCTCCAGCGAGTCCAGCCGGGGCAGGGTCAGCGTGTCGTCCTCGGCCGTCAGGTCGAAGGTCCTGGCTATGACGGGCTCCGCAGCGACCGGGGCGGGTACCGGCTCGCGCTCGCCCTGGGCCGCGGCCGGGGACGCAGCCGGGCCGGTGGTCGAGCCCGACGCCTGGCCGGAGGCCGGGTGCGGCAGTGCGGGCAGGGCCATCCGGCGGCTCTCGCTCCGGGACCAGCTCCGGCCGGGGCTGCTCAGCGCCCGCAGCTCGGCCCGCTCCTGGCGGGAGTCCCGGCGCTGCTTGTCCCGGTCGAGCATCCGCTGCCGCTTGTCCTCGCGGACCTCCTCGACCGCGTCGTCCAGCGTCCGGACGTTCTCCAGGAGCATCAACGACCAGGCGGCGAAGGTCTCCCGGGGGCGCGCAGCCAGCGCACGATCCGGATCTGCGGCAGCGGGCGCGGCACCAGGCCCTGTTCGCGCAGGGCCGCGCGGCGGGTCTGCTTCAGCGCGCGGTCGAACAGCACCGCGGCCGAGAGGGACATCCCGGCGAAGAACTGCGGGGCGCCGTTGTGGTCGATGCCGCGCGGCGCGTGCACCCAGTTGAACCAGGCCGACGCGGCGGCGAACAGCCAGACCAGGATGCGCGATCCGAGCGCGGCGTCACCGTGGCTGGCCTCGCGGACGGCCAGCACCGAGCAGAACATGGCCGCGCCGTCCAGGCCGAACGGCACCAGGTACTGCCAGCCGCCGCTCAGGTTGAGGTTCTCCACGCCGAAGCCGACCAGGCCGTGGAAGGAGAGCGCGGCGGCGACCGACGCACAGGCGAACAGCAGCACGTAGGAGGCGCTTCCGTAGAGAGCCTCCTTCTTGCGGCGGCGCTCCTCGCCACGCTCCCAGGAGTCGGTGCTGTCCCGCGCCGCCGAGCCGCGCGAGCGCAGCAGGGTCGCCACGCCGGCGACAGCGAGGACCGCCGCGACAGCGGTGATCCCCCACCCCAGCGTTATGTCGGAAAGTCTCATGAAACCGCCCCGCCTGATGTACCGCCAGTGAGTGCTCCCCTCGGCAGACGCCGAGGCGGAAACCATACTGGCTCAACTCCGCTGCTCGGGTGGGGCTTTTGCGGCGGAGTACACCAGGACGGGTGTATACACTCGGCGTATACATGGTGTGTACAGTTGCCCCATGTCACTCGGTCACACCATCCTTGGCCTGCTGGAACAGCAGCCCCGCCACGGCTACGACATCAAACGCGCCTACGATGAACAATTTGGTCACGATCGTGCGCTGCACTACGGACAGGTGTATGCAACCCTGTCCCGGCTGCTCAAGAACGGGCTCGTCGAGGTCGACGCCGTCGAGGCCGGAGAGGGCCCGGAGCGCAAGCGCTACGCCGTCACCGAAGCCGGAGTCACCGACGTCGAGCAGTGGTTGGGCCGCCCCGAGGCGCCCGAGCCCTACCTGCAGAGCACCCTCTACACCAAGGTGGTGCTCGCCCTGCTCACCCGCCGCCCGGCCGCCGACATCCTGGACGCCCAGCGCGGCGAACACCTGCGGCTGATGCGGGAGCTGACCCGGCGCAAGCTCGACGGCGACCTCGCCGACCAACTGGTCTGCGACCACGCCCTGTTCCACCTCGAGGCCGACCTGCGCTGGCTCGAACTCACCAGCGCCCGGCTGGACGAACTCGCCGCGGAGGTCCGCCGATGAGCGGCAGCAGCGAGCCCGCAGGCGGCGCCCTGGCTCGCGGTGGGTGGCGGGCTGCCGCCGCGCGGATGCCGAACCGCGCCCGGATCGTCACCGCCTATGCGCGGCCCGGCAGTTGCTCGGCCGCCGACTGGACCGGGACGCCGCCGAAGGCCCGCATCAGCCGCGACGCCTGAGCCCGCAGCAGCGCCGCCTCGGCGCTGGGCGAGACGTCCGCCAGCGAGGCCAGCGCCGGGGCCAGGCCGACGGCGAAGCCGTTCTGCTCGCGCAGCCGCAGCGACTCGGCGAAGCCGTGCCGGGCCCCGGCCAGGTTGCCGTCCTGCCGGGCGATGGACGCCAGCCGCCGCCAGGTGTCGGCCAGGAGCAGGTCGTCCTGGAGCTGTTCGGCCCCGGCGTGGGCGCGGCGGTAGGCGGTCCTGGCCGAGGCCGGGTCCTTCAGCAGGTTCTCGGCGACCAGGCCGCGCCGGAAGTCCAGCAGCGGGCGGCCCGGCGCGCCCGGCGGCAGCAGCGCGGAGGCCCGACCGAGGGCGGCCTGGGCCTCGTCCAGCCGGTCGTGCACGCCCAGCAGGGTGGCGCAGTACGCCAGGTGGCCACGGGCGCAGGCGGCGGCCGAGCGCTCCTCGTCGGTGTGCGCACCGGCCTCGGCGAGCCGCAGCGCACCCTCGGCGGCGGCCCAGCCGTCCCCGGTGAACAGCGCCTGCTCGATCAGGAGTTCGGCCCGGTCCAGGGCCGCGGCGGGGGAGTGCGCGGCGGCCGGCTCCAGCAGCGCCGCGGCGATCGACCAGCAGCCGCGCGAGCGGAGCAGCCAGACGGTGTCCGGGGCCGGTCCGGTGTCGGCGGGGGCCGGCCCGGCGCCCCGGCGGGCAGCGTCGTACGGGTCCTCGATCCGGGTACCTCGCTGGTCCGACAAGGACGGCTCCCCTCCGTGCTGCTGGCGGGTGGTGACGGAATTCCAACACGCGCCCGGGGAGCCGCGCCAGATCGCGGACGGGTCCGGTTGCGATTGCCGCCCGTTCCCGCCGCCGCCCGACCGTCCGCTAGCTGCCCGCGCCGGTGCGCAGGAACTCGCGGGCGGCGGAGTTCACCGGCTGCGGGCTCCCGGAGGGGTCCAGGTCGAACAGGGCGACCAGCAGCTGGTCGGCGCGGTTGCGGGACTCCTGGCTGTACCCGGCCAGGGTGAACATCACCGGCTGCAGCTCGTCGGCGTGCAGGGTGTTCAGCCACAGGCACTCCACGGCGCGCAGGTCGACCGGCTCGGTCCAGGTGTCCACCTGCGCCACGATCCTCGGGCCGAGCAGGCACACGCCCTCGCGGTCCTGCGAGTCGGAGACCTCCAGCGAGCCGTGGCCGAGCCACTCCAGGAACCGCCCGGCGGCGATCACCGCGTCGTCGGGGGTGCGCACCGGGTGCGGGACGAACGGCGGACGCCCGGCCGGCTGCTGCGGCCGGGCCTGCACCGGCTGCACCGGGCGGACCGGCTGCACCGGGTGGGCGGCCTGCGCCGGGCGCGCGGGCGCCGGGCGGTTCGGCGGGACGGCGGCGGGCGCGGCCGGGGTGACCGGGACGGCCCTGCGGGCGGTGTCCACCGGCAGCCGCACGGTCACGCCGCAGCCGCAGGTGAACTCCGGCTGCGGCCACTCCTCGGAGCGCCCGCAGGAGGGGCAGCGCATGCTCAGCCAGGAGTCCGACCAGGACCGGTGCCGGACCTGCACCGGGGTGCCGCCGCGCAGCAGCGGCACCTTCAGCGTCGCCCCGCAGGCGCAGGGCAGGCCGGGCGGCTCGTAGCTGTGCTCGCGGCGGCAGGACGGGCAGCGCACGGGCCCCACCGCGGGGGACTGGCCGGGGTTGTCGGGCTGCGGCGTGGCGGGCATGGCGGACCGTCCGATCGACAGGGGACACGTGCACGTCCATCGTCGCCGAAACCCGCCGGTTCGGGGAGTGCCTGTCGCGGACAGCGATCGCTGGCAGGGTCCGGCCGCACCGTCCGGACAGCGCCGGTCCGGACGGCGCCGGGGCGGTCAGCCGCCGATGGCCGACATCGGGCGGTCCGGCCGGCGGAACGAGGCGCTGCCGATGCCGTGCCCGGGGCCCTTGCCGGCCACGGCGGTCCGCCAGGCGTCCTCGATCGCGGCGTCGTCCGCGCCGCCGCGCAGCAGCGCCCGCAGGTCCGATTCGGCGGTCGCGAACAGGCAGTTGCGCAACTGCCCGTCGGCGGTCAGCCGGACCCGGTCGCAGCCGCCGCAGAACGGCCGGGTGACGCTGGCGATGACGCCGACGACGGCGTCCGTGCCGAGCACCCGCCACTCCTCGGCCGGGGCGCTGCCCGCGCGCGGCACCGGCTCCAGCGCGAAGCGCCCGGCGAGGCGCTCCAGGATCTCGTCGGCGGTGACCATCCGCTCCCGCTGCCAGGCCCCCTGGGCGTCCAGCGGCATGGACTCGATGAAGCGCATCCGGTAGCCGTGCTCCACGGCGAAGGCGGCCAGCTCCGGTATCTCGTCCTCGTTGACCCCGCGCACCGGCACCGCGTTGACCTTCACCGGGGCCAGCCCGGCGGCCCGCGCGGCGGCCAGGCCGAGCAGCACGTCCGCCAGCCGGTCGCGCCGGGTGAGCTCGCGGTAGCGGTCGCGGCGCAGGGTGTCCAGGCTGACGTTGACCCGGCGCAGCCCGGCCTCGCGCAGCGCGGCGGCGCTGCGGGCCAGGCCGACGCCGTTGGTGGTCAGCGACAGCTCGGGGGCGTCCGCCGGGGCGGCCAGCCGGGCGACCAGCCCGGGCAGGCCGCGCCGCAGCAGCGGCTCGCCGCCGGTGAGCCGGACGGTGCGGATGCCCAGCCGCTGCGCGCCGATCCGCACCAGCCGCACCACCTCGTCGTCGGTCAGCAGCTCCGGCCTGGGCAGCCAGCCCGGCCCCTCCTCCGGCATGCAGTAGGTGCAGCGCAGGTTGCACCGGTCGGTGAGGGAGACCCGCAGGTCGGTGTGGACCCGGCCGAAGCGGTCCTGGAGCGGCCGGACGGCCGGGGCGGCGTCCGGGAGTGCGGTGGTGGGCATGGGGCCAGTAGATCCGCAGCGGCCGCCCGTGGTCCAGCGGGCGAAGCCCCGGTGAACCCGGCGGGGCCGCGCGGCGCGCCTGTGCAATCCTCCAACTCCGCTCCCGGGGCCGCTCCGGCCACACTGGACGCATGCAGCCACCGCCGCCCGGACCCGTCGCCCTGCTCCTCGCCGCCGGTGCGGGCCGCCGGCTCGGCCTGGGGCCCAAGGCGCTGCTGCCGTACCGGGGGCGCCCGCTGGTGGAGCACGCGCTGGGGGTGCTGCGCGCCGGGGGGTGTGCCCGGGCCGTGGTGGTGCTGGGCGCGGGCGCGGCGGAGGTCGCGGCCCGGGCCGACCTGGGCGGCTGCACGGTGGTGCGGAACCCGGACTGGGCATCCGGGATGGGCTCCTCGCTGCGCGCCGGGCTGGCCGCGCTGGACTCGGTCGCGCCCGGGGCCCCGGCCGCGCTGGTGGGCCTGGTGGACACGCCCGGGGTGACCCCGGCGGCCGTCGCCCGGCTGCTGGACGCCCAGCGGGCGGGGGCGGAGCTGGCGGCCGCGGCCTACGGCGGCAGGCGCGGGCACCCGGTGCTGATCGGCGCCCGGTACTGGGCCGAGGCGGCGGCGGGCGCGGTCGGCGACGCGGGCGCCCGGGAGCTGCTGCGCGCGCACGCCGCCGAGCTGGCCCTGGTCGAGTGCGGCGACGTGGCCGTGCCGGACGACGTGGACACCGCCGAGGCGTGGGCCGCCTGGTCCGGTGCCCGGCCCTGAGCGGCCCGCAGCGGCCCTCACGGCGGCCCGGGCCTGAAACGGGCCCGGGCCTGAGCAGCTCCGGCCCTGAGCGGCCCGCAGCGGCCCGGTGTCAGCCGCTGGCGGCCAGGGCCTGGCCGAGCCGGGAGGCGATCTCCTGCATCTGCGGGATCAGCCCGCCCCGCCCGCTGCGCGCCTCCAGCGCCCGCACCCGCGCCTCCGGGCCGGAGACCGACAGGGCGGTGGGGGTGGGCGCGCCCGGGACGACCACGGCGATGCAGCGCACGCCGATCTCCTGCTCCTGGTCGTCCACCGCGTAGCCCGCGTCGGTGACACCGTCGAACTGGGCCAGCAGGCTGCCCGGCGCGGTCACGGTGTGCTCGGTGTGCGCGGGCAGCGGGCCGGGGCCGAGCACCGCCGCCGCCTCCTGCCGCGGGAGCTGCGCGAGCAGCACCTTGCCGACGGCGGTGCAGTGCGGCTGCACCCGTCGGCCGACCTCGGTGAACATCCGCATGGAGTGCCGCGAGGGCACCTGTCCGACGTACACCACCTCGCCCGCCTCCAGGACGGCCAGGTTGGCGGTCTCGCCGGTCGCCTCCATCAGCTCGGCCAGGTAGGGGCGGGCCCAGCTGCCCAGCAGCCGCCCGGCGGTCTCGCCCAGCCGGATCAGCCGGGGGCCGAGGGTGTAGCGGCGCGCGGTGTCCTGCCGGACGTACCCCTGCTGCACCAGGGTGCGGACCAGCCGGTGGATGGTCGGCATGGGCAGCCCGGACGCCGTCGCCAGGTCGCTCAGGGTGCTGACGCCGCCGGAGTCGGCCAGTGCCTCCAGCAGCTGGAAGGCGCGCTCGACGGACTGCACGCCGCCGGAGCGGTCGGCCGCCGCGGCGTCCAGCGAGGCGGGGGGTGCGGCCACGGGATTGCCTTCCTGCGCGGGAGGGGTACGGTGTGCCGCGAGCAACATCAACAAAGTGTTGAATTTCTGCATCGCGGAAACTAGCCTCCACCTTACAGAAGCACGGCGTGTGCGACGACTGTTTCGATCATCCGCCGCCGCCCGCCGTCCACCGCGTGCACGTCCCCTGCTTGAAGGAGCTCAGGACCATGGCCGGACCGCAGGACCCAGACCTCCCCTCCGTCACCGTCACCGGCGTGCCGGTCGACCGGGGCGAGGAGGTCCTCACCCCCGACGCCCTCGCGTTCGTCGCCGACCTGCACCGCCGCTTCGACCCCCGCCGCCGCGAACTGCTCGCCCTGCGCCAGGAGCGCCGCGCCCGCATCGCCGCCACCGGCACCCTCGACTTCGACCCGGCCACCGCCGACGTCCGCGCCGCCGACTGGACGGTCGCCGAGGCCCCCCGCGCGCTCCAGGACCGCCGGGTCGAGATCACCGGCCCCACCGACCGCAAGATGGTCGTCAATGCCCTCAACTCCGGTGCCCGGGTGTGGCTCGCCGACTTCGAGGACGCCACCTCGCCCACCTGGCGCAACCTGGTCGAGGGCCAGCTCAACCTGATCGACGCGTTCGAGCGCCGGATCGACTTCGCCACCCCGCAGGGCAGGTCCTACGCCCTGCGCCCCGACGCCGAGTTGGCCACCGTGGTCGTCCGCCCGCGCGGCTGGCACCTGGACGAGGCGCACCTGCGGGTCGACGGCGAGCCGGTGGCCGGCGCGCTGTTCGACTTCGGCCTGTACTTCTTCCACAACGCCGCCCGGCTGCTGGCCCGCGGCCCGCAGGACCCCAACTCCGGCCCGTACTTCTACCTCCCGAAGACCGAGAGCCACCTCGAGGCCCGGCTCTGGAACGAGGTCTTCACCCACGCCCAGCAGGCGCTCGGCATCCCGCACGGCACCGTCCGCGCCACCGTGCTGATCGAGACCGTCACCGCCGCCTTCGAGATGGACGAGATCCTCTACGAGCTGCGCGACCACGCCGCCGGGCTCAACGCCGGACGCTGGGACTACCTCTTCTCGGTCATCAAGAACTTCCGCGACGCGGGGCAGGCGTTCGTCCTGCCCGACCGCAACTCCGTGGGCATGACCTCGCCGTTCATGCGCGCGTACGCCCAACTGCTGGTCAGCACCTGCCACCGGCGCGGCGCCCACGCGATCGGCGGCATGGCCGCGTTCATCCCCTCCCGGCGCGATCCGGCCGTCAACGCCGCCGCGCTGGAGAAGGTCACCGCCGACAAGGAGCGCGAGGCCGGCAGCGGCTTCGACGGCTCCTGGGTGGCCCACCCCGACCTGGTCCCGGTCTGCAGGGCCTCCTTCGACGCCGTCCTCGGCGACCGCCCGCACCAGAAGGACGTCCTTCCGGACACGACGGTCACCGCCGCCGAGCTGCTCGACGTCCGTGGCGCGGGCGGCAGTTGCACCGCCGCCGGGCTGCACAACGCGGTCCAGGTCGGCCTGCGCTACATCGAGGCGTGGCTGCGCGGACTCGGCGCGGTCGGCATCTTCAACATGATGGAGGACGCCGCCACCGCCGAGATCTCCCGCTCGCAGATCTGGCAGTGGATCCACAACGGCGTGGTCCTGGACAACGGCGCCAAGGTCACCCCGGAGCTGGTCCGCGACCTGGTGGCGACCGACCTGGCCGAACTGCGCGCCGAACTGGGCGAGGACGCCTACGCGGCCGGGCGCTGGGAGGCGGCCGCCGACCTCTTCGAACAGGTTTCGCTGGCCGAGGAGTTCGTCGACTTCCTGACCCTGCCCGGCTACGCCCTGCTGGACTGACGGCCGCCCCGGCGGCCCTCGCGGACCGGCGGTGGCGGCCCGGGCACCTGGGGAGGTCCGCCCGGGCCGCCGCCGCTCGACAGCGCCACCCGGACGGCGGCGGCGCCCGGCAGCCCGAGCGCGCGGCCTGACCGGCGGGCGGCCGGGCGCACGCTAGGGTGTGCTCCGCCGCCGTACACCCACCCGTCCGTGCGCGGCCCCCGCCTCCGAGCCCGCCGAAGGACCAGCACCGCATGCAACGCCCCGCCGTCCCGTGGCCCGCGACGGCCGCCGCCGTCATCGCCGTGGCCACCCTGCTGCTCGGGGTGTCGATGGCCTACGACGCCTCGCCGCGGCCAGTGGTCACCCGGGTCACCGTGGACGGCGACAGCCCCGGGCGGACCTTCGACGGCATCGGCGCCATCAGCGGCGGCGGCGGCAACTCCCGTCTGCTGGCCGACTATCCGGCGGCCCAGCGGGCGCAGATCATGGACTACCTGTTCAAGCCCGGCTACGGCGCCGCGCTGCAGATCCTCAAGGTCGAGATCGGCGGCGACACCAACTCCACCGACGGCGCCGAGCCCAGCATCGAGCACACCCGCGGCACGGTGGACTGCGACGCGGGCTACGAGTGGCCGCTGATGGAGCAGGCCAAGGCGCTGAACCCGGCCGTCAAGCTGTACGGGCTGGCCTGGGGCGCGCCCGGCTGGATCGGCCACGGCTCGTTCTGGTCCACCGACACCGTCGACTACCTGGTCACCTGGCTGGGCTGCGCCCGGCAGCACGGGCTCACCATCGACTACCTCGGCGGCTGGAACGAACGCGGCTACAACGCCGCCTGGTACGAGCAGTTGCACGCCGCGCTGCTCGCCCACGGCTACGGCTCCACGCAGATCGTCGGCGCCGACTCCACCTGGCAGGTCGCCGGCGCGCTGCGCGGCGATCCGGCCTTCGCCGCCGCGGTCGGCGTCATCGGCGTGCACTACCCGTGCACCTACCTGTCCGCGATGACCAGGTGCACCGGAAACGCCGACGCCGACGCCACCGGCAAGCAGCTGTGGGCCAGCGAGAACGGCTCGGAGGACTTCCAGGCCGGGGCCGCGCCGATCGCCCGGGCCATCAACCGGGGCTATCTGGACGCCAGGCTCAGCGCGTTCGTCAACTGGCCGCTGGTGGCCTCGCTCTACCAGAACCTGCCGTACCGCACCGACGGCCTGCTCACCGCCGACCAGCCCTGGAGCGGCGCCTACACCGTCGGCGCCAGCACCTGGGCGATCGCCCAGACCACCCAGTTCACCCAACCCGGTTGGCGCTATGTCGACTCGGGCAGCGGCTACCTCGGCGGCGACCGCGACAACGGCAGCTACGTCAGCTACCGGGCCCCCGGCAAGGCCGCCTGGAGCACCGTGCTGGAGACCCTGGACGCCAAGGCGGCGCAGACGCTGGAGCTGTCCGTCTCCGGCGGACTGCCCGGGGGAGCGCTGCACGTCTGGTCCACCGACCTGACCGGCACCCGCGCCGCCCGGGCCGGCCACGGCGCCCACCTGGTGCGGCAGGCCGACCTGAAGCCGACCGGCGGCCGCTACCGGCTGACCCTGCTGCCCGGGCGGGTGTACACCGTCACCACCACCACCGGCCAGGGCGCCGGGACCGCCGCCGGGCCCGCGCCCGCGCCGCTGGCGCTGCCGTACGCCGACAGCTTCGGCGGCGTCCCGGTGGGCGGCGAGGCCCGCTACCTCGCGGACATGAACGGCGCGTTCGAGGGCGCGCCCTGCGCCGGTGGCCGCCCGGGCACCTGCGTCCGGCAGATGGACACCGACCCGCCGATCACCTGGGACCGGCCGAGCACCCCGTACGCGCTGCTGGGCGGCCTCGACTGGAGCGACTACACCGTCTCGGCCGAGACGCTGCTGCAACAGCCGGGCTCGGTACAGCTGTTGGGCCGGGTCGGGCAGCAGAAGCGCTTCGACCCGGCCCAGATCGACGGCTACCGGCTGGAACTGACGGACCGTGGGGCCTGGACGCTGGTCCGCACCAGCAGCACGGGCGCGCCGGTCACCCTGGACCAGGGCACCCTGGATTCGGCTGCGGGCACCGGGAGTTGGCACCGGCTGGCGCTGTCCTTCAGCGGCGACCGGATCACCGCCTCGATCGACGGCGAGCAGGTGGGCGCGGTCACCGACGCCGACGGCTACCGGACCGGACAGGTCGGCCTCGGCACCGGGAGCTACCTCCCGGCCGAGTTCGCCGACCTGTCGGTCACCCCGAACCAGCCGCGCGGGTCGAACTAGCCGCGCGGGTCGAGCACCAGCTTGCCGGTGGTGCGCCGGGCGCGCAGGTCCTCATGCGCCCGGGCGACCTCCGACAGCGGGTAGGCCTCGCCGGTCAGCGGCCTCAACTCGCCCTGCGCGACCAGCCGCAGCAGCTCCGCCATGGGCTCGGCGTGCAACTCCGGGCGGCCCAGGCAGTGCATCAGCCAGAAGCCGACCACCGCCCGCGAGCGCGCCATCAGGGAGGCCGCCACGATCGGCTGCGGCGCGGTGCGCGAGGCCATGCCGTACGCGACCAGCCGGCCGAACGGCGCCAGCGCCGCCAGCGAGGCGTCGAACACCGGGCCGCCGGTCATCTCCAGGACGATGTCGACCTTCTTGCCGCCGTTGGCCTCGACCAGCCGCTCCTTGAGGCCCTCGCCCTCGGCCTCCACCGCGACGTCCGCGCCCAGCTCCAGCGCCAGCTCCCGCTTCTCCTTGGTGGAGGCGGTGGCGATCACCCGGCCCGCGCCGAAGCGCTTGGCCAGCTGCACCGCCAGCGAGCCGGTGCCCCCGGCCGCCGCGTGCACCACCACCGATTCGCCCGGGGCGAGCTTGGCGGAGGTGCGCAGCAGGTTCCAGGCGGTCAGCCCCTGGACGACCAGGGCCAGCGCCGCCGCGTCGGAGACCCCGTCCGGCACGTCCAGCGCCATCGGCTCCCAGGCCACCGCGCGTTCGGCGTAGCCGCCGGTGGCGGTGAGCGCCACCACCCGGCGGCCGTCGGCGGTCCGCCCGACCACCTCGCCGCCGGGCACCATCGGCAGGGTGCTGCTGGACAGGTAGGAGTCCTCCACCGCGTGGGTGTCGGCGTAGTTCACGCCGATCGCGTCCACCTCGATCAGCAGCTGCCCCGGCTGGGCCACCGGATCGGGCAGCTCCACCAGCCGCAGTACCTCGGGGCCGCCGAACTCGGTGATCTGTACTGCCCGCATTGCCGCTCCTCGCTTGGGTCCGCGCTGTCGTCCTGGAGCCAACATACCGGCTGGTATGTCGCGGGGACAGCGCGGGCATGCCGCGGCCCCGGACCCTCGCCGTGGGTCCGGGGCCGCTCCCCTGCGCGCGCGGAGGCGCGCCGGGGCCCGGGCGGCACACCGTCCAGTGCGCGCCCGGAGTACGGGGGTGGTGCGGGCCGGGGGGTGGTGCGGCGCCTCAGCCGCGGGAGGCCAGCTCCCGGGCGGCGTCGGCGGCGGCCTTGGCGATGCGGTCCTCGTTCACCGTGGTCAGCAGGCCCTTCTCGACCACCGGGCGGCCGTTGACCAGCAGCAGCGACAGCGGCGGCAGCGCGCCCAGGGCGAGCGCGGCGACCGGGTCGGCGATCGAGGAGTGCATCACCCCGTCCACCTTCCACAGCGCCAGGTCGGCCAGCTTGCCGACCTCGATCGAGCCGATGTCGTCCTGTCGGCCCAGCACCCGGGCGCCGCCCATGGTGCCCAGCCGCAGCACCGAGCGCGCGGTCAGCGCGGACGGGCTGCCGTGCAGCCGGTTGATCAGCAGCGCGTTCCGCAGCTCGGTGCCCAGCTCGCCGGACTCGTTGGAGGCGGTGCCGTCCACGCCCAGGCCCACCGGCACACCGGCCGCGAGCATGGCGGGCACCCGGGCGATGCCGGCCGCCAGCCGGGCGTTGGAGGAGGGGCAGTGCGCCACGCCGGTGCCGGTCTCGGCGAACTTGGCGATGTCGGAGTCGTCCATGTGGACGCAGTGGGCCATCCAGACGTCCTCGCCGAGCCAGCCCACGCTCTCGAAGTAGTCGGTCGGGCCCATCCCGAACAGCTCCTTGCAGAACTGCTCCTCCTCGGCCGTCTCCGAGCCGTGGGTGTGCAGCCGGACGCCCTTGCGCCGGGCCAGCAGCGCCGACTCCCGCATCAGCTCGGTGGTCACCGAGAACGGCGAGCAGGGGGCGATGGCGATCTGCAGCATGGAGTCGGAGGAGGCGTCGTGGTAGCGGTCCACGGCGGCCTCGGAGGCGAGCAGGATGGCCTCGGTGGTCTCCACGGCGTGGTCCGGCGGCAGGCCGCCGTCGCTCCGGCCGCGGTCCATCGAGCCCCGGGTGGCGGTGAAGCGCAGCCCCAGCTCGGCCACGGCCTCGATCTCGGCGCCCAGGATGTCGCCCCCGCCCTGCGGGAACACGTAGTGGTGGTCCATGGCCGTGGTGCAGCCGGACTTGAGCAGCGCGGCGGCCGAGCCCTGGGCGGCGGCGTGGACCAGCCGCTCGTCGATGCGCGACCAGGTCGGGTAGAGCGCGACCAGCCAGTCGAACAGGATGTCGTCCTGCGCCAGCCCGCGGGTGATCCACTGGTAGAAGTGGTGGTGGGTGTTGACCAGCCCCGGGGTGAGCAGGTGGCCCTCGGCGTTGACGCGCCGGGTGACGCCCTGCAGCCACTGCGGGGCGCGGCCCTCGCCGACCGACTCGATCCGGTTGCCGGCGATCACCACATGGCCGCTGCGGTACTCGCGGTCCTCGGCGTCGACGGTGGCGATCGCGGCGTTCTCGATGACGATGCGCTCGTCGGCGGGGGGCGGAAGGATGCTCATGGGTGCTCCTCGGCGGTGTCCGGCAGGTGCGGCGGGTGGGCCGCGCTGCCGTCGAGTGACCGCCGTCGGATGGTGCTGCCCAGGGCGGGACGGCGGGAGAATCCCTGGGCGGTCGCTGCTGCCGCGCGGCCGGTGGTCCTGGCGGGGCTCAGGCGACCGGGATGACCGGCGTGACGCCCTCGCGGTGGACCGTGCCCTCGATCAAACCATACGGGCGGTCGGCCGCGTAGTAGACCTCGTTCTCGTTCTTCAGCCCGAACGGCTCCAGGTCCACTAGGAAGTGGTGCTTGTTGGGCAGTTCCAGGCGTACCTCGTCCACCTCGGCGCGGTTGTTCAGCACCCGGGTGCCCATGGCGTACAGGGTCTGCTGCAGCGAGTAGGAGTAGGTCTGCGCGAACGCCTCCAGCAGGTGGCGGCGGACCTCGGCGTACGACTGCTCCCAGGGCGGCTGGGTCTCCGCGCCGCTCCAGGAGTGCTTCCAGCGGGCGGTGACCTGGGTGGCCAGGATACGGTCGTACGCCTCCTTCAGGGTGGTGTACTTGTCCTTGATGTAGCCCCAGAACTCCGAGTCGGTGGAGTTCAGCACGGTCAGCTCGCTGAGTCCGGTGATCACCTGGAAGCTGCTGCCGTCGTAGCCGATCTCGGCGGTGCGCACCTCGCCGCCGCTGCGGACGAAGGAGTGGCCGGGGCCCGCGTCGTCCTGGGTGGGGATGCGGTCCCAGGCGTACTCCTCGATCCGGATCCGGGCCCGGCGGATCGGCTCGTTGTCGTCCACGAAGTGCCGGGCGAGGTGGATGCCGAAGGCCTCGGCCGACTCTATGCCGTGCTCCTTGGCGAAGGCGTAGACCGTGTTCTTGGTGGTGTCGGTCGGCAGGCAGTTGGCGTTGGAGCCGGTGAGGTGGACGTCGTCCAGATCCCCGGAGAGGGCCACCGAGACGTTCAGGTCCTTGATCTCGTGGCGGGCGGTGTCGCGGCGGACGCGGACGACGCGGGTCTCCGCCTTGCCGTACTGGTTCTGGCCAAGCACGTGAGCCATGGTGGTCCTAGCTTCCTCGGTAGACGGAGTACCCGAACGGGTTCAGCAGCAGCGGGACGTGGTAGTGGGCCTGGGCCGGGTCCACGTCGACGACGACGGAGACCTCGGGGAAGAACGGCCCCTCGGTGGTGAAGGTGAGCCGCAGCACGCTGCCCAGCGACACGTCCGGGGCCGGCAGGTCCCTGCACCGGCCGTCGGCGTCGGTCCGCGAGGCGCCGAGGACGGCCCAGCCGTCGGCGGTGCGCTGGGCCAGCTGGACCGGGACGCCCTCGGCCGGGCGGCCGGTGCTGGTGTCCAGCACATGGGTGGAGACAGTGGTCATGGTTCCCCGTCAGGTGTCGGTGCATCAGTTGGCTTGCAGCAGCCGGTCGAGCCGGATGTCGTTGATCTTCCGCAGTTCGCCGCGGACGATCTCGCGCTCGGCGGCGGGGTCGTTGCCCTGCCGCTCGCGCAGCGCGGCCAGCATGGACGCCGCGGTGCGGCCGGTGGCGCAGATCAGGAAGACGTGGCCGAAGGCCTCCTCGTAGCGGGCGTTGGCGACGCGCAGCTCGGCCAGCAGTGCGGCGTCGGCGCCGTGCACGCCGGCCTGCTCGCGCCGGGAGGCGGCGTCGCCGTCCCGGGGCGCGCCGATGCGGGCGTGCCCGGCCATGGCGTCGGCCAAGTCGTCCGGGCCGAGCCGCCGCATCGCGGCGAGGTTGGCGGCGTGCAGGGCCCCGGCGTCGGCCCAGGGGCGGGTGGCGCGCACGAGCGCGGTCCAGGCGGGGCTGGAGCAGACCTCGGCGAGGACGCTGTCCAGCTCCTCGTCGGGCAGTTGGTTCAGCCCCCGCAGGGCGGTGTCGGCAGAGGCGTCGGGCTGGGTCACGGATGACCTCCAGGGAGGGGGACATCCACAAGCTAGATCGACGGCACCGTCACGTCAACAGTTTGTTGAAGAAGTCTGCGGCGGCTTCAGGGCTTCTGGCCGCTCTGCTGGCGGTTCAGGTAGTTGTACACGGTGAACCGGCTGACGCCGAGCGCCGCCGCCACCGTCTCCACCCCGTGCCGCACGGTGAACGCGCCGCGCTCCTCCAGCAGCGCCACCACCCGCTGCTTGCCGGCCCGGTCCAGGGCGGCCAGCTCGCCGCCGCCGAACTGCCGCTTCACGTCGGACAGCAGCCGGTCCAGCGCGCTCTCCAGGCCGGGCAGCCGGACCGCGACGGCCGGGGCGCCCTCCCACTCCAGCAGCACGTCGTCCGGGCGGGCCTCCTCCGGGCGGACCGCGCCCGCGCCGACGGCGTCCAGCAGTGGCTTGATGGCCGCGGCCAGCGGGTGCTCTATCTCGCTCATCCGGACCCCTCGGCGTCCGCCACCGCCGCGCCGGTCTCGTCCAGCGCGCTGACCTGGAGCGAGATCCGGGTGGCGCCGTGGGCGAGGGCCTCCTGGAGCAGGCGGGAGACCGCGGCCAGTGCCTGCGTGGCGCCGCCCTCGGCGCTGGTGCCGAACGGGCCGACGTCGACGCTGAGGCCCGCTTCGTCCACGACGCGCCTGGCGGCCCGGGCATGGTCGGGGAAGCCGTCCAGCTCGAACGGTTCTGTCGTGAACTCCACCTTCAATCGCACAACCGCAGCCTATCCGGTCGTCCGCGGCGGCGGCCGGGCCGCTTCAACAAAATGTTGCTTCGGGCCTTGACAGTTCCGGAGGCTGCCATGCCATAGTTCCGTCAAGCAGAAACTTGCTTCCGCATTGTGGAATTAGATGGGTGACCGCATGACGACCGCCGCCGCACACGCCTGGCTCGACCAGCGCTGGACCGTCAACCTCTCGACCCTCTTCACCGAGGTCCCGCTGGTGGAGCGGCCCGCAGCCGCGGCGGCCGAGGGCTTCGACGCCGCCGAGATCTGGTGGACGCTGGACGGCCCCACCCCGCCGCAGGCCGAGCTGGACGCGCTGCGCCGCGCCTTCACCGACGCCGGGGTCCAGCTCACCGGCCTCAACTTCGACGCCGGCGACATGGCCGCCGGAAGCAAGGGTCTGCTCTCCCGCCCGGACGGCTCCCAGCAGTTCCGCGACAACATCGCGGTCGCCGTCGGCCTCGCCGACTCGCTCGGCTGCAAGGCGCTCAACGCCCTCTACGGCAACCGGGTCGAGGGCCTCGACCCCGCCGTCCAGGACGGGCTGGCGCTGGAGAACCTCGCCCTGGCCGCCCAGGCCGCGCACGCCGTCGGCGCGATCCTGCTGGTCGAGGCCCTGAACGCGCCCGAGGCCCCGCAGTACGCGCTGCTCTCCAGCAAGGACGCGGTGGCTGTGGTCGACGCCGTCAACCGGGCCACCGGCCTGGGGAACGCCCGCTTCCTGTGCGACCTCTACCACCTGGCCCGCAACGGCGAGGACCTGCCGCAGGCCATCGAGGCGTACGCGGACCGCATCGGCCACGTGCAGATCGCCGACGCCCCGCAGCGCAACCAGCCCGGCACCGGCCAACTGGACTTCGCCGACCTGCTCGGCCGCCTGGACACCGCCGGATACCAGGGCCTCATCGGCCTGGAGTACAAGCCCGCCGCCGGGGTGGCCAGCGCCGACACCCTCGGCTGGCTGCCCCGCGAGCTGCGCACCAGCACCCGGGCCCGCTGACGGCGCCCGCGCCCGCACTCCGGCACCGCCCGACCCCGCCTCCGAGCAGCACCCGCATCGACCCGGACCCGCATCCGACCCGTAGGAGTACCCGCATGTCCGCCGCAACCCCCCGCAGGATCGCCTTCATCGGCCTCGGCATCATGGGCAGCCCCATGGCCGCCAACCTGGTCCGGGCCGGGCACACCGTCACCGGCTACAACCTGCAGCAGGACGCCATCGACAAGCTCGTCGCCGCCGGCGGCCGGGGCGCCGACAGCATCGCCTCGGCCGTGGCCGGCGCCGAGGTCGTGATCACCATGGTTCCGGCCGACCCGCAGGTCGAGCAGGCCGTCCTCGGCGAGGGCGGCGTCCTGGAGCACGCCGCGCCGGGCACCCTGCTCATCGACATGAGCAGCATCACCCCGCAGACCTCCCTCAAGGTCGCCGCCGCCGCGCGGGAGAAGGGCGTCCGCACCCTGGACGCCCCGGTCTCCGGCGGCGAGGCCGGCGCGGTCGAGGCGGTGCTCTCGATCATGGTCGGCGGCGCGGCGGACGACTTCGCCGAGGCCGAGCCGCTGTTCGCCGCGCTGGGCACCACCGTCGTCCACGTCGGCCCGGCCGGCTCCGGCCAGACCGTCAAGGCCGCCAACCAGCTGATCGTCGCCGTCAACATCCAGGTCCTGGCCGAGGCCGTGGTCTTCCTGGAGAACGCCGGGGTGGACCTGAAGGCCGCGCTGGACGTCCTGGCCGGCGGCCTGGCCGGCTCGACCGTGCTGAACCGCAAGAAGGCCAACATGATCGGCCGCGAGTTCGCCCCCGGCTTCCGCATCGACCTGCACCACAAGGACATGGGCATCGTCACCTCGGCCGCCCGCGCCGTGGACGCCCCGCTGCCGCTCGGCTCGCTCGCCGCCCAGCTGGTCGCCTCGGCCCGGGCCAACGGCGACGGCTCGCTGGACCACTCCGCGCTGCTCCGCGGCGTCGAGCGGCTCGCCGGACGGGAGGTCAACTGAGATGGCACGGATGACAGCGGCGCAGGCCGCCGTGGAGATCCTCAAGGCCGAGGGCGTCACGCACCTCTTCGGCCTGCCCGGCGCGGCGATCAACCCGTTCTACTCCGCGATGCGGACCGACGGCGGGCTGACCCACATCCTGGCCCGGCACGTCGAAGGCGCCTCGCACATGGCCGAGGGCTACACCCGGGCCAGGGCCGGGAACATCGGCGTCTGCATCGGCACCAGCGGCCCGGCCGGGACGGACATGGTCACCGGCCTGTACTCGGCCAGCGCCGACTCCGTCCCGATCCTGTGCATCACCGGCCAGGCGCCGGTCGCCAAGCTGCACAAGGAGGACTTCCAGGCGGTCGACATCACCGCGATCGCCGCGCCGCTCACCAAGATGGCGATGACCGTCCTGGAGCCGGCCCAGGTGCCCGGGGCCTTCCAGCAGGCGTTCCACCTGATGCGCTCCGGCCGCCCCGGACCGGTCCTGATCGACCTGCCGATCGACGTCCAGCTGGCCGAGATCGAGTTCGACATCGAGACCTACCAGCCGCTGCCGGTCTACAAGCCGAGCGCGAGCCGGGCCCAGATCGACCGGGCGCTCGACCTGCTGGCGGCCGCCGAACGGCCGCTGATCGTGGCCGGGGGCGGCGTCATCAACGCCGACGCCGCCGACCTGCTGGTCGAGTTCGCCGAGCTGACCGGCGTCCCGGTGGTGCCGACGCTGATGGGCTGGGGCTCGATCCCGGACGACCACCGGCTGATGGCGGGCATGGTCGGCCTGCAGACCTCGCACCGCTACGGCAACGCCACGCTGCTGGCGTCGGACTTCGTCCTCGGCATCGGCAACCGCTGGGCCAACCGGCACACCGGCGGCATCGGGACGTACACCGAGGGCCGCACCTTCGTCCACGTCGACATCGAGCCGACCCAGATCGGCCGGGTGTTCGCGCCGGACTACGGCATCGTCTCCGACGCCCGGGCCGCCCTGGAGCTGTTCGTCCTGGCCGCCCGCGAACGCAGGGCCGCCGGGACGATGGCGGACCGCTCCGCCTGGGCCGACAGCTGCCGGGCCCGCAAGGGCGAGCTGCTGCGCCGGACCGACTTCGACGACGTCCCGGTCAAGCCGCAGCGGGTCTACCAGGAGATGAACCGGGCCTTCGGCCGGGACACCCGCTACGTCACCACCATCGGCCTCTCGCAGATCCAGGCCGCGCAGCTGCTGCACGTCTACGGCCCGCGCCGGTGGATCAACGCCGGCCAGGCCGGGCCGCTGGGCTGGACCCTGCCGGCCGCGCTGGGCGTCGCCACGGCCGACCCCGGCGGTACGGTGGTCGCGCTCTCCGGCGACTACGACTTCCAGTTCATGATCGAGGAGCTGGCGGTCGGGGCGCAGTTCAACATCCCGTACATCCACGTGGTGGTGAACAACGCCTACCTGGGCCTGATCCGCCAGGCGCAGCGCGCCTTCGACATGGACTACCACGTCCAGCTGTCCTTCGAGAACGTCAACGCCCCCGAGCTCAACGGCTACGGCGTGGACCACGTCAAGGTGGCCGAGGGCCTGGGCTGCAAGGCCATCCGGGTGTTCGAGCCGGACGGTCTGGCCGCCGCCTTCGAGCAGGCCGGGAAGCTGGCCGCGGAGTTCCGGGTGCCGGTCGTGGTCGAGGTCATCCTGGAGCGGGTCACCAACGTCTCCATGGCCGCCGCCGACATCGACCAGGTCAACGAGTGGGAGCCGGTCGCCGCGCTGGCCTCGGACGCCCCCACCGCCCTGCGCAACACCCTCGGCTGAGCCCGCTCGGCCCCGAAGACCCTCCCCCCGCCGGCTGATCCCATCCGGTCGTGCCCGTCGGCGGGGGGAGACCGCGCCACCTCCCCGGGGCGGGACCCCTTCGCCCGGCGAAGGCAGCCCGTCGCGCCCCCGCCCCGGGGAGGGACCATGCCTCCTCCCGGCGGTGTGACCCTTCCCCAGGTGGGAACATCCGGTCGTGCCCGCATCGCCGGGAGGAGACCCGCAACGACCCCGAACGTGAGGACGACGATGGCCCAGCAGCGGATCACGACCGGACACGTGGTCATCGCGCCCGACAAGTTCAAGGGCAGCCTCACCGCCGCCGAGGCCGCCGAGCGGATCGCGGCCGGCATCCGCCGGGTCGCGCCGGACACCGAGCTCCGCGCCCTGCCCGTCGCCGACGGCGGCGAGGGCACCGTGCTGGCCGCGCTCGCGGCCGGCTACCGGCGCGAGACGGCCACCGTCGACGGCCCCACCGGCGAGCCGGTGCGGGCGCTGCTCGCGGTCCGCGACCGGACCGCCGTCGTGGAGGCCGCCCAGGCCAGCGGCCTGGCGCTGCTGCCCGGCGGGGTCCGGGCGCCGCGCACCGCGGGCAGCCGCGGCACCGGGCAGCTGATCGCCCGGGCGCTGGAGCTGGGCTGCACCCGGATCGTCCTCGGCCTGGGCGGCGTCGCCTGCACCGACGGCGGGGCCGGGCTGGTCCAGGCCCTCGGCGGCTCGCTGCGGGACGCCCGCGGCGCGGACCTGGCCCCCGGCGGGGCCGCCCTGGCGGGGCTGGGCTCGCTGGACCTCGGCGAACTGCCCCGGGCCCTGGCCGGGGTCGAGCTGGTGATCGCCGGGGACGTGGACAATCCGCTGCTCGGCGAGCGCGGCGCGGCCGCCGTCTACGGCCCGCAGAAGGGCGCCACCCCGGCCGACGTGGCCGAGCTGGACGCCGCGCTCGGCCACTGGGCGGACGCGGTGGCCGCGCTCACCGGCTCCGACCTGCGCGACGCCCCGGGCGCGGGCGCGGCCGGGGGCCTGGGCTTCGCGGCCGTGGCCCTGCTCGGGGCGCGGATGCGGCCCGGGATCGAGTTCCTGCTCGAACTGCTGGGCTTCGACCGGGCGGTGCGGGGAGCCCGCCTGGTCGTCACCGGCGAGGGTTGCCTGGACGTGCAGACGCTGCACGGCAAGGCACCCGCCGGGGTCGCCGCGGCGGCGGCCGGGGCGGGGGTTCCGGTGGCCGCTGTGGCCGGACGCCTCGAACTGACCGAGGAGCAGTGGCGCGGGGCCGGTTTCGCCGCCGCCTACGCCCTGGTCGACCTGCTCGGGCCGGACGCGCCCGAGGGGGCCGCCCTCGGCCGGGCGGCCGAGCTGGCCGAGCGGGCCGGAGAGCGGCTGGCCCGGGATTTCCTGCGCTGAGCCCGCCCGGTCGCCCCGGCGGACGTGCCCGCCGCCGAACGTTGACGTTTTGTTGAAGCCGGACTTAGGCTCGCCCTACTGAAACCGCCCGGCTGTTCCGGCTGCCCACCCGCAGCTTTCCCAGCCATGCCGTGCCGTTGCCCGCGCGCGGGCATCCTGCCGATCCAGCCCGGAGGTTCCGTTGACCGGTTCGCCGAACACCGTGTTCCGCTCCTGCCGCGCCGTCCTCCCCGGCGGCGAGCGCCCCGCCGACGTCGTCGTCCAAGGCGGTCGCATCACCTCGGTCCTGCCGCACGGCGCGGGCGAGGGCGAGGTGCTCGACCTCGGCGGGCTGGCCCTGCTGCCCGGGCTGGTCGACACCCACGTCCACGTCAACGAGCCGGGCCGGACCGAGTGGGAGGGCTTCGCCACCGCCACCCGGGCCGCCGCCGCGGGCGGGGTCACCACCGTCGTCGACATGCCGCTGAACTCGCTGCCGCCGACCACCACCATGGCCGGTCTCGAGGCCAAGCAGAAGGCGGCGGCCGGGCAGACCTTCGTGGACGTCGGCCTGTGGGGCGGCGCCGTCCCCGGCAACACCGCCGACCTTGAACCGCTGCACCGGGCCGGGGTGTTCGGCTTCAAGAGCTTCCTGGCGCCCTCCGGCGTGGACGAGTTCCCCCATCTGACGGCAGCTCAACTCGAAGAAGCCATGCTGGAGTTGTCCCGGCTGGGGGCGCTCTCCATCATCCACGCCGAGGATCCGGCGGTACTGGACGCCGCACCGCACCGGGCCGGACCGCACTACGCCGACTTCCTCGCCTCGCGCCCCGACGACGCCGAGGCCACGGCCGTGGCGACGCTGCTGGAGACCGCCGCCCGGACCGGCACCCGCGTCCACATCCTGCACGTCTCCTCCGCGGCCGTACTGCCGCTGCTGCGCCGCGCCCGCGCCGAGGGCGTCCGGGTCACCGCCGAGACCTGCCCGCACTACCTGACCCTGGCGGCGGAGGGCGTCCCCGACGGCGACACCGCCTTCAAGTGCTGCCCGCCGATCCGCGACGAGTCCAACCGCGAGCAGCTCTGGCAGGCCCTGGCCGACGGCGAGTTCGCGGCCGTGGTCTCCGACCACTCGCCCTCCACGCCCGACCTCAAGCACCTGCCGCGCCACGGCGGCAGCGGCGACTTCGCCGCCGCCTGGGGCGGCATCGCCTCGCTGCAGCTCGGCCTGCCCGCGGTCTGGACCGAGGCCCGCCGCCGGGGGTTCGCCCTGGCCGACGTCGTGCGCTGGATGAGCAGCGGCCCGGCCGGCCTGGCCGGACTGTCCGCCAAGGGGGCGATCGCCCCCGGCATGGACGCCGACCTGGTCGCCTTCGACCCGGACGCGGAGTTCACCGTCGAACCCGAGGGCCTGCACCACCGCAACCCCGTCACCCCCTACGCGGGCCGGGCGCTGACCGGCGCCGTCCGCACCACATGGCTGCGTGGCCGGGTGGTGGACCTGGCCCCCGACGCCGAGCCCACCGGCCGCCTGATAGCCCGAGGAGAAGCATGACCGACCGTCAGAATGCCGCCGCCTTCACCGAATTGGTCGACCTCGCGGCCCGGGGGCTGGGCGCCGGGGTCGTCGACGCCAACGACGAGCTGTTCGCCGAGAAGGAGAACCTGATCGTCGCCGCCGCCCCGCAGTTCCGGCCGCACACCTTCGGGCACAAGGGCCAGATCATGGACGGCTGGGAGACCCGCCGCCGCCGCGGCGCCTCCGCCGGGCAGCCGCACCCCACCGACGACGACCACGACTGGGCCGTCGTCCGGCTCGGCGCGGCCGGGCTGGTGCGCGGAGTGGTGGTGGACACCGCCCACTTCACCGGCAACTACCCGGAGAGCGCCTCGGTCGAGGCCGCCTCCGTGCCCGGCCTGCCCTCGCCCGCCGAGGTCGCCGCCGCCGAGTGGGTCGAGATCGTGCCGCGCACCGCGCTCAAGGGCGACACCGCCCACGCCTTCGAGGTCGGCTCCGACCAGCGCTTCACCCACGTCCGGCTGAACATCTGGCCCGACGGCGGCGTCGCCCGGCTGCGGGTGTACGGCGAGGTCGTGCCCGACCCGCGCGACCTGGACGGCCTCAGCTTCGACCTGGCCGCGCAGGAGCACGGCGGGGTCGCCACCGGCGCCTCCGACCGCTACTTCTCCTCCCCGCACAACCTCAACTCCCTCGGCCGCGCCGCCGTCATGGGCGAGGGCTGGGAGACCCGCCGCCGCCGCGACCGGGACAACGACTGGGTCGAGATCCGGCTCGCGGGCACCGGCGAGCCGTTGGCGGTCGAGGTGGACACCACCCACTTCATCGCCAACTGCCCCGGCTGGGCCGCGCTCCAGGGCCGCGACGAGGCCGGGGAGTGGTTCGAACTGCTGCCGCGCATTCGGTTGCAGCCCGACACCCGGCACCGGCTGCGGATCGGGCCGGGCCGCCCGGTCGATGCCGTCCGGCTGGACGTCTTCCCCGACGGCGGCGTCGCCCGGCTGCGGCTCACCGGCCGGCTCACCGGCGCCGGGCACACCGCCCTGGCCCTGCGCTGGCTGAACGCCGTCCCGGCGGCCGAGGCCCGCACCGCGCTGGCCGAGGCCGGGCTCACCGCCCCGGAGGCGCAGGCGGTCGCCGCCGCCCGTCCGCTGGTTGACGCTCCGTCAGTGAATGCCGCGGTGGCCGCCCTGGCCCCCGCCGACAGCCCCGACGGCGCGGAGACCGCCCGCCGCCGGGCCGCGATCCGGCGGCTGCTGGGCGTCTGACGACGACGGCCCGCCCGGCAGCCGCCGCCCCTCCCGCGCCCCCGCGCACGCCGAGGACGGCGACACCGCCGCCCGCGTCCTGCCCCGCGTCCACGCCGCCGACCCGGCCCGGCGGAGGCGGGGGAGCGGCGCGGGCGGGCGGGCGCGGGCGCGGCGGGCGTTGCGGAGCCGCGCTCCGGTAGCGGGACGACACCGTTCGGTGAAGAGTGTTGCCTGGGCGGACTCCGTCTGCCCCGAGCCGCACCCCCACCCTCGACCCGTCCCCGGAGGCCACCATGCCCGAGGTCAACGAACCCTACGCGACCGGCACCCCCTGTTGGATCGACCTGATGGCACCGGACCATCAGGGCGCCCTCGACTTCTACCGCGACCTGTTCGGCTGGGAGGGCGAGATCGGCCCGGCAGAGCAGGGCGGATACTCCGTCTGCACCAAGAACGGCCGCCCGGTGGCCGGCATCGGCCCGGTCATGGCCCCCGACGCCCCCACCGTCTGGACCACCTACATCTCCACCGACGACGCCCCGGCCACGTTCTCGGCCGTCACCGCCGCCGGCGGCAGGACCCTGACCGAGCTGATGGACGTGATGACCCTCGGCCAGATGGCCGTGGTCGAGGACCCGGCCGGAGCGGTCTTCGGCATCTGGGGCCCCAAGGACTTCATCGGCGCGCAGATCGTCAACGAGCCCGGCGCGCTGATCTGGAACGAGTGCAACACCCGGGACGCCGCGGCTGCGACCGCCTTCTACTCCAGGGTCTTCGGCATCGGCTTCCACGACGCCGAGTTCATGCCCTCGTACAAGGAGATCCAGGTCAACGGGCGCACCGTGGGCGGGCTCCAGCAGATGTCCGAGGAGGCGTTCGGCACCGAGCTGCCCTCGCACTGGCTGTCCTACTTCGCCGTGGACGACGTCGACAGCACCCTGGACGCCGCGGTGAAGCGCAACGCCGACGTGATCATGCCCGCCCAGGACACCCCGGTCGGCCGGATGGCCACCATCCGCGACCCCTGGGGCGCGGTCTTCTCCGTCATCTCCCCCAAGCAGCCCGACTGACCCCGCCCCCAGCCCGCACCGCACCCGTCCTGACCTCACCGGACGGGTGCGGCCCCCTCTGGCGCCGGGCCGCGCCGACCGGCACACTGTGCCGGTGACCTGGCGAAACGGCGTGACGCAGACATCGGCCCCGAACGGTGGCGCCCCGGTGGTGCTGTCGATCCACTTCCGGCCCACCCCGCTGCAGCGCTTCCTGTCGATGCTGGCCCCGGTGGCCCTGTTCGACGTGTACTCGCTGGTCCCGCTGCTGCATCCGCCGGCGCCTCCAGAGGCCCTGTGGTTCCTACTGTTCTACGACGCCCTCGTCCTGCTCACGGCGCTGATCCCGGGCAGCGGCCGTACCCGGCTGGGGTACGACGGCGTGCAGGTGCGGCTCGCTGGGCGCACGCGCACCATCCGCTGGCTCGACGTCGACCGGATGGAGCTGCGGCGGCGCTGGGGTGCGACCTGCGTGGTGCTGCACACCGGGGACGGCCGCTCCACCCGGCTCCCGGCCCCGGTGGACGGCGGGATCGGCGCCATCGCCCGTGATCCGGAGTTCGACACCAAGCTCGACACCCTCACCGACTGGTGGAGCGCCTGCCGCCGGGCCCATGGCCTGCCCGCGCCGCCCCCGCAGGGCCGTGCGGTTCCGGCCGGGGCTGCGGAGGGGGCGGTCCGCGCCTGACGGCAAGGGCGGCGCGGGCGCCCTGGGCGGGGTCCGCGCCGCCGGCTGCGGCTACTTGGTGTGGGCGACCGGGCAGCCGCCGGTCAGGGTGCCGAGGAAGGCGTTGGGGTCGTAGAAGTGCTCGACCTCCAGCAGCCGCAGGTCGTCGCTGACCTTGGCGATGCTCACGCCGAACATCTCCACCTTCTCGCCGGTGGGCTGGAAGCCCTTGTACTCGCCGGAGAAGGTGCCCCAGTGCCGCCAGCGGAAGGTGACGGTGGGGGGAGGCGACAGGACGTCCAGGACCTCCCAGTAGAAGCCCTGGGGGAACGCCTGGTGGAAGACGTGGTGCGAGGACTCGAAGTCCTCGGAGCCCTTCGGGTAGAAGATGCTGTCGCCGATCAGGATGTTGTAGCTGCCGATGTCGGCGATGTCCTGGGCGCTGGCCCACTGCCCGCCGTTGACGCGGGTGCGGAACCGGTCGGTCACCATGGAGACCCAGGTGGCCGGGTCCTTCTTGTGCGAGACCTCCATCTCGAAGACCTGGACGATGCTCTCGGCGATGGCTTCGAGCGTCCCGGGGGCGTGGTGCGTGGTGCGCTCGCCCGGCATCACCGTGTGCGACAGGTGGTAGTCGGGGGTCTCCTCACGCCAGTCCCCGGGCGCGGCAGCGGCGATGACCGCCTCGCGCCCCTGGAGCCAGAGGGGGGTTTCCGCTTGAGCTTCAGACATGGTCCATGTGGCCTTTGCTGGACGGCAGTTGCGTGCCGATGATACAGATCATCCCCATCTCTGCTGACAGTTGCAGGTCAACTGGCCGATCATCGACCCTTCGTCTCAATTCCCTTGCCGGGAACGGCGGTCAGGCGATGCGCCGGGGCCGGTTCTGCCGGGGACGGTCGTGCTGGACGTCGTGGTGGATGGGGCCGGAGTGGGCGCTCAGCGGCAGGCAGCCGCCGCCCCGGCGGTGGGCGACGATCTCGGCGGCAACCGCCACCGCGGTCTCCTCGGGGGTGCGGGCGCCGAGGTCCAGGCCGATGGGGGAGCGCAGCCGGTTCAGCTCCAGGTCGGTCAGGCCGGTCTCGCGCAGCCGCTTCAGCCGGTCGTCGTGGGTCCGGCGCGAGCCCATGGCGCCGACGAAGCCCAGCGGCATCCGCAGCGCCCGCTCCAGCAGCGGGATGTCGAACTTGGCGTCGTGGGTCAGCACGCACAGCGCGGTACGGGCGTCCAGGCGCCCGGCGGCGGCCTCGGCGTCGAGGTAGCGGTGCGGCCAGTCGACGACGACCTCGTCGGCGGTGGGGAAGCGGCGTCGGGTGGCGAAGACCGGGCGGGCGTCGCAGACGGTGACCCGGTAGCCGAGGAAGCCGCCGATCCGGGCGACGGCGGCGGCGAAGTCGATGGCCCCGAAGACGATCATGCGCGGCGCGGGCACGTGCGCCTCCACGAAGAAGGTGGCGCCCCAGGTGCTCCCGACGCTCCCCTCACCCCCGGCGTCCGCCTCCGCCGCCGAGGGCTGGCACGGGCGGCCGTCCGGGGCGAGGGTGAACTGTCCGGTGCGGCCGGCGTCCAGCATGGCGCGGGCCTGCCGCACCGCCGCGGCCTCCAGCGCTCCGCCGTGCGGCAGCGCGCCGCCGCGGGCGAGGGAGCCGTGGTGGGTGGAGCCGGTGACCGCCAGCGCCGCGCCCAGCAGCGCATCCGGCCCCTCGATCACCCGGACCAGCGCCACCGGGGTGCCCGAGCCGATGTAGGCCAGGCCCGTGTCCAGTGCGTCGTCGGCGCCGGGGGTGACCGGCTGGACGAAGACGTCGATGACGCCGCCGCAGGTCAGGCCGACGGCGAAGGCGTCCTCGTCGCTGAAGCCGAAGCGGTGCAGCACCGGGCGGCCGGTGTCCAGCGCCTCCTGGCAGAGCCCGTACACCGCCCCCTCCACGCAGCCCCCGGAGACGCTGCCCACGGCCTCGCCGTCGGCGTCCACGGCCAGGGCCGCCCCGGGGTCGCGCGGGGCGCTCCCGGAGACGGACACCACGGTCGCCACGGCGAAGGAGCGACCGGCCCGGTGCCAGGCGTTGAGCTGCTCGGCGATGTCCTGCATGGTCGCTCCTTCGTGCGTTTCCGAGGCGGTGGGGGCTGCTGGGCGGGGCGGCGTCCGTTCAGGCGTCCGGTCAGTGGACGCCGAGGACGCGCTGGATCGGGCCGATGAGGAAGTAGACGAGGAAGATCGCGGTGAGCCCCCACATCAGGGCGCCGGGCTCGCGCCACCTGCCGGTTCCGGCCTTGATGGCCACGTAGGAGACGACGCCCGCGCCGACGCCGGCGGTGATGGAGTACGTCATCGGCATCACGGCGCACATCAGGAAGGCCGGGACGCCGATCTCGCGGTCCGCCCAGGGGATGTGCCGGGCCTGGGCCATCATCATCGAGCCGACGACCACCAGCGCGGCGGCGGCCACCTGCCCGGGCACGACCTGCGCCAGCGGCGAGAAGAACAGCATCAGGGCGAACACGCCGCCGGTGACCACGCTGGCCAGCCCGGTCCGGGCGCCCTCGCCGACGCCGGTGGCGGACTCCACGAAGACCGTGTTGCCGGAGGCCCCGGCCAGGCCGCCGACCATGCCGCCCGCGCCGTCCACCAGCAGGGCCTTGGTCAGGCCCGGCATCCGGCCCTGCTCGTCGGCCAGCCCGGCCTCGGTGCCGACGCCGATGATGGTGGCCATGGCGTCGAAGAAGCCGGCCAGCACCAGGGTGAAGACGGCGACCGAGGCGCTGATGAAGCCCATGCCGTGGTGGCCGCCGCGGAACGCGCCGAAGACGCTGATGTGCCCGAAGAGGCCGAAGTCGGGCGCCGAGAAGGGGCTGCCGTGCAGGGTGGGCACGGAGCCGGTGCCGCCCCACGCCGCCGCGGAGACACGGCAGGTGGCGTTGACGACCACGGCGAGCACGGTGCCGGTGACGATGCCGATCAGGATCGCGCCGGGCGTCCTGCGGGCCTGCAGCACGAAGATCAGCAGCAGGGTGAAGGCGAACAGCGCGACCGGCCAGCCCTCCAGGTGCCCGGCCGGGTTGGTGCCCAACTGGACCGGGTTGGCCGGGTTCCGGCCCACGAAACCGGCGTTGACCAGCCCGATGAAGGCGATGAACAGGCCGATGCCCATGGTGATGGCGTGCTTGAGCGGCAGCGGTATGCCGTTCATGACCTTCTCGCGCAGGCCGGAGACCACCATCAGCACGATCAGCGCGCCGTAGATGACGCAGAAGCCGAACGCCTCCGGCCACGAGCAGTGCGGGACGATGATGGTGGACAGGGCGGCGGAGACGCCCAGCCCGGCGGCCGCGGCCAGCGGCACGTTGCCGATCAGGCCCATGGCGATGGTGGTGACCGCGGCGGCGAGCGCGGTGGCGGTGGTGATCTGGCCCGCGTCCAGGTGGTGGCCGTTAAAGTCGGCGCCCGACAGCAGGACCGGGTTGAGCACGATGATGTAGGCCATCGCCATGAAGGTGGTGAGGCCGCCGCGGATCTCGGTCCCGATGGTGGAGCCGCGCGCGCTGATCTTGAAGTAGGCGTCGAGCGCGCCTTTCGGCGCTCTCGGCCCTTGCGCGTCGGTGGCGCTGATAACTCTGGATTCCGTGGGGATCTGGGTCACGGGTTCCACTCCCAAGGTTCATAGGGGGTTGGGGTGGGGCTCGCGGCCGGCCTGATGACCCGTCAGGTAGGGGTGGCAGGGGACGGTGCGGCGCGCTTGGTGGGGCTGCCTGGGTGTACGCCGCCCCGGCGAGGACGGCGTACGGCGGTGGTGATCCGGTGTGCCCGAGTCGTGTGCTGCAAAGCAGTGCTGCGAAACGGTGTTGCGTGCTGCGGTGGTGCATCCCCGGGGCGGTGTGATGCGGGAAGACATGGACTCCGCCCCGGGGAAACTCGTGTGCGGCCGTGGGGTTGACTGCCCGTCAGGTGCCGGTGAGGTGCTCCGGCCGGACCGGTACCCGGTTCAGGGCCAGGCCGGTCGCCGCCCGGATCGCCGAGACGATGGCCGGGGTGGACGACAGCGTCGGCGCCTCGCCCACGCCGCGCAGCCCGTACGGGGCGTGCGGGTCGGCGAGTTCCATGATCTCCACCGGCTGCGGCGGGGTGTCCAGGATGGTGGGGATCAGGTAGTCGGTGAAGGACGGATTGCGCACCTTGCCCTCGCGGGTGATGATCTCCTCCATCACCGCCAGCCCCAGCCCCTGCGTCGATCCGCCCTGGATCTGGCCGACCACCGAGAGCGGGTTGAGCGCCTTGCCGACGTCCTGGCAGGCGGCCAGCTCGACCACCTTGACCAGGCCCAGCTCCACGTCCACGTCCACCACCGCGCGGTGCGCGCAGAAGGTGTACTGGACGTGGCCGAAGCCCTGCCCGGTCTCCTTGTCGAAGGGCACGGTGGGCCGGTGGTGGTGCTCGCGGGTGAGGTCGATGGCCCGGTCGCCGAGCAGGTCGGCGATGGAGACCAGCACGCCCGCGGAGGCGGAGACCACCTTCCCGCCGACCAGCGACAGGTCGTTGCCGGTCCAGCCGTAGCGGCTGCGGCCGAGGCGGAACAGCTCCTGCCGGACCGCCTCGGCGGCCAGCTTCACCGCGCCGCCGGTCATGTACGTCTGCCGCGAGGCGGAGGTGGAGCCGGCCGAGCCGACGGCGGTGTCGGCGGGGTGGATGGTGACCCGCTCGACGCCCAGCTCGGTCCGGGCGATCTGCCCGTGCACGGTCACCCCGCCCTGGCCGACCTCGGCCATCGCGGTGTGCACCATCGCCACCGGCTCGCCGCCGATGACCTCCAGCCGGACCCGCGCGGTCGAGTAGTCGTCGAAGCCCTCGGAGAAGCCGACGTTCTTCAGGCCGACGGCGTAGCCGACCCCGCGCACGATGCCCTCGCCGTGCGAGGTGTTGGACAGTGCGCCGGGCATCTCCCGGATGTCGGGGTGGGCGAGGTCCAGCGGCGGCGGCAGCGGCAGGTCCTTGACCTTCTGCAGCAGCGTGGCCACCGGCGCCGGGGCGTCGATCTGCTGGCCGGTCGGCAGGAACGAGCCCTGCGAGACCGCGTTCAGCTGCCGCAGCTCGACCGGGTCCATCCCCAGCGCCGCCGCCAGCTTGTCCAGCTGGCTCTCGTACGCGAAGCACGCCTGCACCGCGCCGAAGCCGCGCATCGCGCCGCAGGAGGGGTTGTTGCTGTACAGCGCCACGGCCAGGACGTCGACGTTGGGGATCTCGTACGGGCCGACCGACAGCGAGGAGGCGTTGCCGACGACGGCGGGCGAGGCCGAGGCGTAGGCGCCGCCGTCCAGCACGATCCGGGCCTGCATGTAGACCAGCTTGCCGTCGCGGGTCGCGCCGTGCTCGTAGTGCAGCCGGGCCGGGTGCCGGTGGACGTGCCCGAAGAACGACTCCTCCCGGGAGTACACGATCTTGACGGGTTTTCCGGTGCGCTGCGCCAGCAGGCAGGCGTGGATCTGCATGGAGAGGTCCTCGCGGCCGCCGAAGGCCCCGCCGACGCCGGCCAGCGTCAGCCGGACCTTGTTCTCCGGCAGGCCGAGGACGGGCGCGATCTGCTCGCGGTCCACGTGCAGCCACTGGGTGGCGATGTACAGGTCGATGCCGCCGTCCTCGGCGGGCACCGCCAGGCCGGACTCCGGGCCGAGGAACGCCTGGTCCTGCATGCCGACCTCGTAGTCGCCGCTGACGACCACGTCGGCCAGGGCGCGCACCTCGTCGTCCACGCCGCGGCCGGAGACGACCTTCTGCTGGTGGACGATGTTGCCGGAGGCGTGGGCCTTGTACTCGTGCGGCTCGTGCACGTAGCCGTAGGTCTCCGGGTCCAGGCACTGCTCCTCGGTGGTGATCGGCGGCAGCACCTCGTACTCCACCCTGACCTTGGCCAGGGCGCGGCGCGCGGTCTCCGGGTGGTCGGCGGCGACGATGGCCACGGCCTCGCCGTGGTACCGGATCCGGTCGATGGCCAGGGCCGGCTGGTCCTGGATCTCCAGCCCGTAGTACTTGCTGCCGGGGATGTCGTCGTGGGTGAGCACGGCGTGCACGCCGGGGGTGGCCAGGGCGCCGGAGATGTCCACGGAGATGATCCTGGCCCGGGCGTGCGGGGCGCGCAGCGCCATGCCCCACAGCATGTCCTCGTGCCACAGGTCGGAGGAGTAGGCGAACTCGCCGCGGACCTTCAGCGTGCCGTCCGGGCGCAGCGGCGAGCCGCCGATGCCGTCCGGGTGCGCGGTGGTGATGGACTGGAGGTTCTTCTCGCCGCGGATGGTCCGCGTGGCGTTGCGGGCCGTCACCGGGACACCTCCGGGGTGCTGGAGACGCGGGCGGAGGCGAGCCGGACGGCGTCCATGATCTTCTCGTAGCCGGTGCAGCGGCACAGGTTGCCGGACAGCGCCTCGCGGATGTCGTTGTCGCTGGGCTGGGGCTCGCGCTCCAGCAGGTCGTGGGTCTGCACCAGCAGCCCCGGGGTGCAGAAGCCGCACTGGACGGCCCCGGCGTCGATGAACGCCTGCTGCACCGGGTCCAGGCCGTGCTCCGGGTCGGCCAGGCCCTCGACGGTGCGGACCGCCCGGTCCTGCACCTGCCCGGCCGCCACCAGGCAGCTGCAGACCGGCGCGCCGTCCAGGTAGACCGTGCAGGAGCCGCACTCGCCCTGCTCGCAGGCGTTCTTGGAGCCGGGCAGGCCCAGCCGCTCGCGCAGCACGTACAGCAGGCTCTCGCCCTCCCACACGTCGTCCGCCTCGACCTCGCGGCCGTTGGCGGTGAAGGTCACCCTCATGCTGCGCTCCTCAGGGACTGCGTGTAGTCGTTCCAGGTCCAGGTCAGGGTGCGGCGGGCCATCACCGCGAGCGCGTGGCGGCGGTAGGCGGCGCTGCCGCGGACGTCGTCGATGGGCGAGGCGGCGGCGGCGACCAGCTCGCCGAAGCGCTGGACGGCGGCCGGGCCGAGCAGGCCGCCACCGGCCCACAGGCCGCGCTCGGCCAGCTCGCCGGCCAGGAACGCCTCGGCCTCGGCGGCGCGGCGCGGGGTGGGCGCGGCCGAGCCGATGCCGGTGCCGACCGTGCCGTCCTTGGGATGCAGCGCGAAGCCGAACGCGCAGACGGCGATGACCATGGCGTTGCGGGTGCCGATCTTGGAGAACTGCTGCGGGCCGTCCGCGACCGGGATGCGCACCGCCCGGATCAGCTCGTCGGGCTGGAGCGAGTTGCGCTTGACCCCGACGTAGAAGTCGTCGATGGCGATCAGCCGGGTGCCGCGCACGGAGGCGGCCTCCACGAACACGTCCGGGCCGGCCGCCAGCAGCGCCGGGTGGGCGTCGCCGGCCGGGGAGGCCCCGCCGAGGTTGCCGCCCACGCTGCCCCGGTTGCGGATCTGCGGGGAGCCCACGGTGTTGCCCGCGATCGCCAGGCCGGGCAGCGGGCCGGACAGCTCCCGGGTGATCCGGGCGTACGGCACGGCCGCGCCGAGCCGGATCACCTCGCCCTGCTGGCCCTCGAAGCGGCCGGACTCCCACTCGGTCAGCTCGCCGATCCGGTTCAGGTCGATCAGCGCGGCGGGACGGTGGCGGTCGAAGTTGAGTTCGACCATCACGTCGGTGCCGCCGGAGATCGGCACTGCGGACGGGTTCTCGGCCTTCGCCGCGAGTGCCTCGTCCCAGGTGGCGGGCCGCAGGAACTCCATGCGGTGACTCCTTCGTGTGATGTCTGGCGTGCTGGTCCACTGTCAGGCTCATGGGCCGTGCCCGCCGGGAACCTGCGCCCGGAGCGTCGTCCGCGTCGGCGAGGTCCCGGTGTGTGAGCCAGTAGACAAGCGTCCGGGCGGGTCGAGGCAGTCACCGATGCCATGAAGACCTGACCCGGCGTCCGTCGCCGAGGCTGTACGTTTCTCCAAGCCGGGGCGACGGCTGCCGGTCGGCTGCCCGTCGCCGCGGGTTCACCCGCCGTCGGTGCGGCGGCCCGGGGAGGCCGTGAAGGCTTGGCGGACCCGGCCGCCGGGCCGGCACCGCCCGGCGTAGTGTCTGCCGGATGACAACGGAGACGACGAGGGACAACCCGTTCCTCAGCCCCAGCACCCTGCCGTACGAACTCCCGCCGTTCGCCGACATCCGCGAGGAGCACTACCTGCCCGCCCTGGAGCTGGGCATGCGCGAGCAGCTCGCCGAGGTCGCGGCCATCGCCGCCGACCCGGCGCCGGCGACCTTCGAGAACACCGTCGAGGCGCTGGAGCGGTCGGGCGCGGTGCTGCGCCGGGCGAAGCTGGCCTTCTACAACCAGTCCTCCGCCGACACCACCCCCGGCCTGCAGCAGATCGAGGCGGTGATCAGCCCCGCGCTGGCCGAGCACAGCGACGCCGTCCACCTGGACCAGGCGCTGTTCGCCCGCATCGACGACCTGCACCGGCGCGTCGACGAGCTGGGCCTGGACGCAGAGTCCCGGCGCGTGCTGGAGCGCTACCACGCCGGTTTCGTCCGCGCCGGGGCCCGGCTCAGCCAGGCCGAGCAGGAGCGGCTGCGCGCCCTCAACTCCGAGCTGGCCGGCGCCGCCACCGCCTTCGAGCAGAACGTCTTCGCCGACACCCGGGCCGCCGCGCTGGTCCTGGACAGCGCCGAGGAGCTGGCCGGGCTCTCCCCGGACGCGGTCGCCGCCGCCGCCGAGAACGGCCGCGCCCTGGGCCGCGACGGCTCGTACGTGATCAGCCTGAAGAGTTTCTCCAACCAGACCGAGCTGGCCGCGCTGGACGACCCGGCCGTCCGCCGCCGGCTGCTGGCCGCCTCGCTGGCCCGCGGCCTCGAGTCCAACGGCCCGCTGGCCCGGCGGATGGCCGTGCTGCGCGCCGAGCGCGCCGCCCTGCTGGGCTTCGCCAGCCACGCCGCCTACGAGGTCGCCGACCAGACCGCGCGCACCACCGACGCCGTCGAGGGGATGCTGGGACGCCTGGTCGCCCCCGCCGTCGCCAACGCCCTCCGCGAGGCCGAGGCGCTGGCCGCCGAGGCCGGGGTGGACGGCATCGAGGCCGCCGACTGGCAGTACTACGCCGAACGGGTCCGCAAGGCCCGCTTCGACATCGACGCCTCGGCCATGCGCCCCTACCTGGAGCTGGAGTCGGTGCTGTGGAACGGCGCGTTCCACGCGGCCGGCCTGGTCTACGGCATCAGCTTCACCGAGCGCCCCGACCTGCGCGCCTACCACCCCGACGCCCGGGTCTTCGAGGTCACCGACAGCGACGGCAGCCCGCTGGGCCTGTTCATCGGCGACTACCACGCCCGCGAGTCCAAGCGCGGCGGCGCCTGGATGAACGAACTGGTGGCGCAGTCCGGGCTGCTGGGGCAGAAGCCGGTGGTGGTCAACAACCTCAACATCGCCAAGCCCCCGGCGGGCGAGCCCGCGCTGCTGACCTGGGACGAGGTCACCACCCTCTTCCACGAGTTCGGCCACGCCCTGCACGGCCTGTTCTCCGACGTCCGCTACCCGCTGGTGGCCGGGACGGAGGTGCCGCGCGACTTCGTCGAGTACCCGTCGCAGGTCAACGAGATGTGGGCGGAGTGGCCCGAGGTGCTGTCCCACTTCGCCCGGCACCACGTCACCGGCGAGCCCATGCCCGCCGAGCTGGTCACCCGGATGACGCAGGCGCAGACCTTCGGCGAGGGCTTCCGCACCGTCGAGTACCTGGCCGCCGCCCTGCTCGACTGGGCCTGGCACAGCCTGCCGGCCGGAGCCGAGCCCGCCGACGCCGAGTCCTTCGAGGAGGCGGTGCTGGAGGGCCACGGCCTGAAGCTGGACGCCATCCCGCCGCGCTACCGCACCGGCTACTTCGCGCACATCTTCACCGGCGGCTACGCGGCAGGGTACTACGGGTACATCTGGTCCGAGGTGCTGGACGCGGACACCGTCGAGTGGTTCAAGGAGGACGGCCGGACCGTCCGCGAGAGCGGCGAGATCTTCCGCCGGGAGCTGCTCGCCAAGGGCGGCAGCGCCGACCCGATGGCCGCGTTCGCGGGCTTCCGCGGCCGCGCCCCGGAGATCGCGCCGCTGCTCGCGCGGCGCGGCCTCAGCGGCTGACCGGGGCCGGTCCGCGCCCGCCGGGGTTGCCCCCCGGCGGGCGCAGTCGGGTAACGTGCGGCAACACCGCGGACATGCGCCGCCGCCGGGCGCCCGGCCGCCGCCCCGCCCGCTCACTCCCCAAACCCCCAGCCCTCAGGCCCCATGGTCCCCAGGCCCCCGGGCCCCCGGGCCCCCACCCTCGCAGACGGAGGTAGCACCTTGCGGATCGGCGCGCTGCTCGCCCCACCCGCACCCCGGCTGCGCCTGCTCGCGGGGCGCGACGAGCTGGACCGGGTGGTCTCCGGCGTGATGACCACCGACCTGCGCGACCCCGGGCGCTACCTGCACGGCGGCGAGCTG
The DNA here is from genome assembly GCF_014084125.1 of Streptacidiphilus sp. PB12-B1b. Lineage (NCBI taxonomy): Bacteria > Bacillati > Actinomycetota > Actinomycetes > Kitasatosporales > Streptomycetaceae > Streptacidiphilus > Streptacidiphilus sp. PB12-B1b. Next base: position 2,251,018 of record NZ_CP048405.1, read on the forward strand.
GTCCTGACCGGCATGCTCTGGCGTACCGCCCCGGAGGACTCCGAGCGCTTCGTCCGGGTCCTGGCCGCCGCCGGGACGGTCGGCCTGGCCGCCGGGGAGGCCGAGGTCGGCCCCGTCCCGGAGGACCTGGTCGCCGCCTGCGAGCGGCACCGGATGCCGCTGTTCGCCGTCCCCGACGACGTCGCCTTCGCCGAGGTCACCGAGTTCGTGGTGCGGCAGGTCTCGGCCGACCGCGCCGCCGACCTGTCCGCCCTGGTCGACCGGCACCGGGCGCTGGTCTCGGCGACCGGCGGGGCCGGCCTGGACGCCGTCCTGGAGCTGCTCGGCGGCGACCTGGACCTGGACTGCTGGGTGCTCACCCCCAGCGGCCGGGTGGTCGCCGGACCACCCGAACGGCTCAGCGCCGCCGAACGGGACCAGCTGATCCGCGCCCACCTGGACGCCCGCCGCCGCCGCGGCCCCTCCGCCCGCGCCCGGATCGGCGCCCGCGAGTTCTCGCTGCTCCCGGTCGCCACCGGGACCACCCCCGGCACCCGCCTGCTCTCCGAGTGGCTGCTGGCGGTCGAGGGCGACATCACCGAGTGGACGCCCAAGCGACGGCAGCTCGCCGAGAACCTCGCCCGGCTGGCCGGTGCCGAGCGCACCCGCCGCGACGAGAGCCGCCGGCTGCGCAGCCGCCTCGCCGACGAGGTCTTCACCCTGCTCCAGCACGACGCCCCGCCGGACGAGCTGCGCCGCGCCCTGGAGGCGTCGCTGGCCATGGCCGAGAGCGGCGAGGGCTTCCCGGACGCCTGGGTGGTGGTCTCCGCCGAGAGCCTGGGCCTGCCCGACGGGGCGGTCCGGGCCGCCCTGGTCGAGGCGCTGACCGGCGAGGACGACCGCTCGCTGATCGGCGGCGGCGGCTCCGGCGCGGTCCTGCTGCTGCCGCAGCCCCCCGGCGGCGCGGGCGTGGCCGAGCGGCTGCGCGCCCTGCTCGCCCCGCTGGAGGCCGGTCTCGGCCCGGAGGGGCGGCTCACCCTCGGCGCCAGCGCCCCGGCCGGCTCCGCCGGGGGCCTGCGCGGCGCGCTGGAGGAGGCCCGGCACGCCCGCCGGATCGCCGCCGCCCGGGTCGGCCGGATCTGCGTCTCCGGCCCGGAGGAGCTGGCCTCGCACGTGCTGCTGCTGGCGGCCGTCCCGGACGAGGTCCGCCGGGCCTTCCGCGGCCGGCTGCTGGACAAGGTCGTCGGCTACGACCTCGAGCACCAGGCCGACCTGGTCCGCACCCTGGAGGCGTTCCTGCGCTACGACGGCTCCTGGACCCGCTGCGCCGCCGCCCTGCACGTCCACGTCAACACCCTGCGCTACCGGATCGGCCGGATCGAGGAGCTGACCGGCCGCGACCTGTCCCGGCTGGAGGACCGGGTCGACTTCTACCTGGCCCTGGAACTGTCCTGACGGCCGCCGCCACGCCCGGGCACGGGCCCCGGGTCCGCGTCCGCCGCCGGAACCGGGCAGGATGGCAGGCAGACGACGGCGGAAGGGACGGAACGTGAGCGGCGCGTACACCCGGACAGGCACCAGGCGCACGGTGCGCACGTCCACCCGGCGCGACGGCGCTCCCCGCCCCGGCCTGCTGCGGCTGCCCACCGTCGGCATCGACATCGGCGGCACGAAGATCGCCGCCGGGGTGGTGGACGGCGAGGGCCGCATCCGCGAGCAGCTGCGCACCGAGACCCCGGACCGCTCCAAGAGCCCCAAGGTGGTCGAGGACACCATCACCGAACTGGTGCTGGACCTCGCCGACCGGCACGACGTCCACGCGGTGGGCATCGGCGCGGCCGGGTTCGTGGACGCCGACCGGGCCCGGGTGCTGTTCGCCCCGCACCTGTCCTGGCGCAACGAGCCGCTGCGGGACGCCCTCAGCGCCCGGCTGCGGCTGCCGGTCGTGGTCGAGAACGACGCCAACGCGGCGGCCTGGGCCGAGTGGCGCTTCGGCGCGGGCGCGGGCCAGGACCAGCTGGTCATGGTCAACCTGGGCACCGGCATCGGCGGCGCGATCGTCCGCGACGGCCGGGTCGAGCGCGGTCGGCACGGCATGGCGGGGGAGTTCGGCCACATGACCGTGGTTCCCGGCGGGCACCGCTGCCCGTGCGGCAACCGGGGCTGCTGGGAGCAGTACTCCTCGGGGAACGCCCTGGTCCGGGAGGCGCGGGAGCTGGCCGCCGCGGAGTCGCCGGTGGCCCAGCCGCTGCTGGACCGGGTCGGCGGCGACGCCTCCGCGATCACCGGGCCGCTGGTGACCGAGGCCGCCCAGCAGGGCGACGCGGTCGCGGTCGAGCTGCTCCAGGAGATGGGCCACTGGCTGGGCCTGGGCATCGCCAACCTGGCCGCGGCGCTCGACCCGGGCCGGTTCGTCATCGGCGGCGGCGTGTCGGCCGCGGGCGAACTGCTGCTGGGCCCGGCCCGGGAGGCGTTCCGGCGCAACCTCACCGGGCGCGGCTTCCGGCCCGAGGCGGACATCGTGCTGGCCCAGCTGGGCAACGAGGCGGGCCTGGTCGGCGCGGCCGACCTGGCCCGGCAGGTGGCCCGGCGGTTCCGCACGGTCAAGCGCAGCCGGGTCGAGCGCCCGCACCACTGACCGCCGCCGCTGATCGGAGCCGCCGCCTGCGCAGGGTGGTGCAGGAAGTACCCCCCTGTTCGTCGGACGGACGCCGGCCGCTGGGGCAGGATGGCAGCGGAAGATCGTCTGTGAGGGAAGGACAGCACCATGCGGCTCACCAAGTTCGGCCACGCCTGCGTACGGCTGGAGAAGGACGGGGGCGTCCTCGTCCTGGATCCCGGTGTCTTCAGCGAGGCGGACGCCCTGGACGGGGCCGACGCGGTCCTGATCACGCACGAGCACGCCGACCACTTCGAGGAGGCCCGGCTGCGGGCCGCCGCCGAGGCCAATCCGGCGCTGGTGATCTGGACCAACGGCGCGGTCGCCGACCAGCTCACCGGGCTCGGCGAGGGCCGGGTGCGCCGGGTCGGCCACGGGGACGCCTTCACCGCCGCCGGGTTCGACGTCGAGGTCCACGGCGAGTGGCACGCCGAGATCCACCCGGAGATCCCGCGCATCGGCAATGTCGGTTTCGCCGTGGACGGCGAGGTGTTCCACCCCGGCGACGCGCTGACCGTCCCGGAGCGGGAGATCGGCACGCTGCTGCTGCCGGTGCACGCGCCCTGGTCCAAGACGGCCGAGGTGGTGGACTACGCCCGGGCCGTCGGCGCCTCCCGGGCCTTCGCCCTGCACGACGTGCTGCTCAGCGAGGTCGGCCTGGGCCTGGTGCAGAACTTCGTCGGGATGTTCGCCAAGGAGACCGACTACCGGCGGCTGGCCCCGGGCGAGAGCGTCGACCTGGGCTGACGCCCGCGCCGGGGCCTACCCGGCGGTGGACGAGGTCAGGAACGGGCGCAGGAACCCGGACTCCAGCCGTACCACCAGCGGCGGGCCCCAGCGCCTGGCGGCCAGCAGCACCGGCACGGCCACGCCCGCGCCCAGGACGAATCCGGCCAGCACGTCGTGCGGGTAGTGCGCGCCCACCCAGATCCGGGCGAAGCCCATGGCCAGCGCGCACAGCGTCGCCACCGCCCCCAGCCGGCGGCCGACCAGCCACAGCGCGGCAGCCGAGGCGGCGGCGATGGCCGAGTGGTTGCTGGGGAAGGACCAGTCGCCGACGCCCGGGCAGGGCTGGATGGTCAGCGGCGAGGTGATCACCTGGCAGGGTCTGGCCTCGTCGAAGACGCTCTTGACCAGGTCGTTGACGATGTAGGCGGCCACCACGGCGACCGGCACGGCCAGCGCCGCCGCCATCGCGGCGGCGCTGCCGGCCTGCCGGGCCCGCCACCAGCCGGCGACCATCAGCAGGGCGAAGACGCCCAGGCCGAAACTGGCGTAGCCGGACACCAGGGAGTCGAACCAGTGCGGGGCGTCGGCCGCCCGGGTGATGAACCAGTGGTAGAGGCCCCCGTCGATGGCGGAGCCGTCCAGGGCGAGTTCGGTCACGTGTCGTCTACTCCGTGGACTTGGCGGGCTTGCGGCTGCGCAGCAGCTCCAGCGCGATCGGGGTCACCGACACCAGCACGATCAGGGCGATGATCGGCAGAAGGTAGGTGTCGATGTTGGGGATGGTGTTGCCGAGCGCGTACCCGGCCAGCGTGACGCCGACCGCCCAGACCGCGCCGCCGACGATCTGCCAGACGGTGAAGGTCCGCAGCGGCACGTTCAGCGCACCGGCCATCGGGTTGAGCACGGTGCGCACCACCGGGATGAAGCGGCCCAGCACGATCGCCTTGGCGTGCCCGTAGGTGGCCAGGATCTCCTCGGCGCGCTCCGCGCCCGCCCGCAGGTGCCGGTTGCCGCTGCGGGCCAGCAGCGGCCTGCCGCCCTTCTGCCCGATCAGGTAGCCGACCTGCGCCCCCAGCAGTGCCCCGGCGACGGCGCAGGCCAGCACCGCGGGCAGGTTCAGGTGGACGCCGTCCCTGCTGGTGGTGCACAGCAGCCCGGCGGTGAACAGCAGCGAGTCGCCGGGCAGGAAGAAGCCGACCAGCAGCCCGGTCTCGGCGAAGAGGATGAAGAACACGCCCGCTGCGCCGAAGGCGGCCAGCAGCGAGTTCGCGCTCAGCGGGTTCACCGCCAGATGCATCAGCGCCGTGGGGTCCGGGGCCATGGACGTCACACTCCTGCCGTGGTGGACACTGTTCCGTGGCCGGGTGACAGCCCGGCCTTGTCGTCTACATACGTGTAGTCGATCCGTGCCACTGTAGTTGATGTCAGCGGCCGTCCCCGTCACCGGCGGGTCCGGGCGGTCCGGGAGGCGGGAGTCCCTTGGTGATGGTCGGACCGCAGCGACGGCACCCCGGCGAGCTGGAGGCCGGGGTCCTGGCCGTGCTGTGGTCCGCCGACGGCCCGCTCGCCCCCGGCGACATCCAGCGCGCCCTCGGCGGGGGGCTGGCCCGCACCACCGTCAACACCATCCTCACCCGGCTGCACGGCAAGGGCGTGGTCACCCGCACGCGTGTCGGCCGCGCCTACGCCTACGCCCCGGCGCGCGAGGCCCAGGACGCGCCCGGCCTGGCCGCCCGCCGGATGCGCTCCGAGCTGGAGCGGACCGCCGACCGGGCCACCGTCCTGGCCCGCTTCGTCTCCGGCCTCAGCCCGGACGACGAACAACTGCTGCGGGAACTGCTCGACCACGACCCCGACAGCGACGGCCCCGACAGCGACAGCCCCGGCGCCGGGTGAGAATGGACGCATGGCCTTCTCCACGACCACCTTCGAACTCACCACCGGCGGCCGCGAGGCAACGGTGGACATCACCGAGCGCTGCGCCGCCTTCCTGCGGGAGGTCGCGCCCGGCGGGGACGGCCTGCTGAACGTCTTCGTCCCGCACGCCACGGCCGGGGTCGCCGTCATCGAGACCGGCGCGGGCAGCGACGACGACCTGCTGGCGGCGCTGCGCGCGCTGCTCCCGGCGGACGACCGCTGGCAGCACCGGCACGGCAGCCCCGGCCACGGCCGGGACCACGTGCTGCCCGGCCTGGTCGCGCCGCACGCCACGCTGCCGGTGGTCGGCGGCCGGATGGCGCTGGGCACCTGGCAGTCGGTGGTGCTGGTGGACACCAACGGCGACAACCCCAGGCGTACCGTGCGGCTCTCGTTCCTCGGCTGAACCGCGCCCGCCGCGCCGCCGTTGACGTTTCGCGGCGTTTTGCCCGGCTGCGCATGACACGTGGGTGGGAATTCTTGGCATGAACACTTTGCGGGGACGTTACTGACTGGTATCAAGAGTGTGGCACCTGATCCGGTGTCACATTCCCGCCGTGGAGGCCCCCATGCGCAGACCCCGCGCACGCTCTCTCCGCACCACCAGCGCCGCCGCCCTCTCCGTCCTCGTCCTCGGCGTCACCGGCCTGGCCGCCGCCCCGGCCAACGCCGCCGCCACCGGCTACGCGGCCCTGGGGGACTCCTACTCCTCCGGCGTCGGATCCGGGAGCTACATCAGCTCCAGCGGTGACTGCGAACAGAGCACCCTGGCCTACGCCTACCTGTGGCAGAAGGCCAACAAGCCCTCCTCGTTCGACTTCGCCGCCTGTTCCGGCGCGACCACCTCGGACGTGCTGAGCAGCCAGCTCTCCGGCCTGAACTCCTCCACCGGGCTGGTCAGCATCAGCATCGGCGGCAACGACGCCGGCTTCTCCGACACCATGGAGACCTGCGTGCTGGACGGCACCAGCTCCTGCCTCAGCGCCGTGGCCACCGCCGAGAACTTCGCCACCACCCAGCTGCCCGCCAAGCTGGCCGCCGTCTACGCGGCGATCCGCAAGGACGCCCCCAACGCCCATGTGGTGGTCCTCGACTACCCGCACCTCTACCAGGTGCCCGGCGACTGCCTGTTCGGCATCAGCGACACCTCGCGCAACGCCATCAACGGCGCCGCCGACACCCTGGACAGCGTCATCGACACCCAGGCCACCGCCGCCGGTTTCACCTTCGCGGACGTGCGCTCGGCCTTCAACAACCACGAGATCTGCTCCGACAGCGCCTGGCTGCACAGCACCACGCTGCCCATAGACGAGTCCTACCACCCCACCTCCACCGGCCAGGCCGACGGCTACCTGCCCGTCTTCACCGCGGCTGCCGGGTAGCAGCGCTCGGGCCACCCCGCGGATACTGGGGTGTGACCCACGACCAGCAGGACAGCGCCTCCGCCCGCCCGGCCTTCATCCACCATGTCGAGCTGTGGACGGACGACCTGTCCACCACCGAGCGCCAGTGGGGCCCCGTCCTGCTGGCGCTCGGCTGCGAGCCGTACCAGCACTGGGACGTCGGCCGCAGCTGGCGGCGGGACGGCAGCTACGTGGTGTTCGAGCAGTCGCCGGACCTGCGGCCCGGCGGCCACGACCGGCTCCGGGCCGGGATCAACCACCTGGCCGTGCGCGGCGAGCGGGCGCCGGTGCTGGCCGCCGCGCTGGCGGCGGGCTGGACGGTCCGGACCGAGACCGACCGCGCCGTGCACCTGGTGGACGGTCAGGGGTTCGAGCTGGAGGTCGTCCACGCCGAGCCCGAGCCCGTCCCTGAGCCTGTCCCTGAGCCCGGGCCCGGCGGCAGCGCGGCGGCCGGGCCGGACGCCGAGCCCGGCAGCCCGGCGGGCGGCTGACCCGCGCGTCCCGGGCGTTGGCCGGGGCCCGGCTGCGGGGCGTAGAGCGCGGCGATGTCCGCGGCGCAGGCCCGGGCCACGGCCCGGCGGCGGAGCTTCAGCGACGGCGTGAGCAGCCCGTCCCCCTGGGTGAACTCCCCGGGCAGCACCCGGAACGAGCGGATGGACTCGGCCCGGGAGACCGCGGTGTTGGCGGCGGCCACCGCGCGCTGCAGCTCCGCGTGCAGATCCGGGTCGTGCCGGGCGTCGGCGGGCAGCAGCTGCGGCTTGCCGCGCTGCCGCTGCCAGTGCGCGAGCGCGTCCCGGTCCAGGGTCAGCAGCGCGGCCACATAGGGCCGGTTGTCGCCGACCACCATGCACTGCGACACCAGCGGATGCACCCGGACCCGCTCCTCGAGGACCGCCGGGGCGACGCTCTTGCCGCTGCTGGTGACGATGATCTCCTTCTTGCGGCCGGTGATGCTGAGGTAGCCGTCGGCGTCCAGGTGGCCCAGGTCCCCGGTGGCCAGCCATCCTTGACGCAGCGTCAACTGTGTTGCCTCGGGCGGCCCGAGGTAGCCCTGGAAGACCTGGCCGCCGTGCACCCAGACCTCGCCGTCGTCGGCGATGCGCACCGTGGTGCCCGGCACCGGTCTGCCCACGGTGCCGAAGCGGGTGCGGTCCGGGGGGTTGGCGGTGACGGCGGCGGTGGACTCGGTCAGGCCGTAGCCCTCGTACACGGTGATGCCCGCGCCCGCGTAGAACAGCCCCAGCTCGCGGCTCATCGCCGAGCCGCCGGACATGGCGTACCTGGTCCGGCCGCCGAGCGCGGCCCGGATCCGGCTGTACACCAGGCGGTCGTACACCTGGTGCTGCAACCGCAGCCCCGGCGAGGGGCCCGGCCCGTCGCCGAAGGCGTGCCGCTCCACGGCGGCGGCGTAGCGCACCGCCAGCTCCACCGCCTTCTCGAACGCCCCCGCCCGGCCCGCCTCCTCGGCGGCCATCCGGGCCCGCTGCAGCAGCTTCTCGAAGACGTAGGGGACGGCGGGCAGGAACGTCGGCCGGAACGACGCCAGCGCGGGCACCAGCCGGTCCGGGGCCAGGCTGGGCTCGTGGGCCAGGCAGATGCCCGCCCGCAACGCGGTGACCTGCACCATCCGCGCGAAGACGTGCGCCAGCGGCAGGAACAGCAGGGCCGAGGGCACCTCCGACCCCTGCTGGCGGAAGATGTCCTGGTAGCGGGCGATGAGGTTGTCGGCCTCGGCGGCGAAGTTGGCGTGCGTCAGCAGGCAGCCCTTGGGGCGGCCGGTGGTGCCCGAGGTGTAGATGACGGTCGCCACCGACTGCGGTGCCACCGAGTACCGGTGCCGGTGCACCAGTTCGTCCGGAACCCCGCGCCCGGCGTTGGCCAGCTGCTTGAAGGCCCCCGCGTCCACCTGCCAGATGCTGCGCAGCCGAGGCAGGGCGTCGCAGACCGCGCCCACCGTCATCGCGTGCTCCTCGTGCTCCACCACGCAGGCCACGGCCTGCGAGTCGGCCAGGATCCAACGCACCTGCTCGGCCGAGGCGGTGGGGTACACCGGGACGCTCTGGGCCCCGATGGTCCACAGGGCGTAGTCCAGCACCGTCCACTCGTAGCGGGTGCGGGACATCAGCGCGACCCGGTCGCCGAAGCGGACGCCCTGGTGCAGCAGCCCCTTGGCGATGGCGAGCACCTCGTCACGGAAGCCGGCCGCGCTGACCCGGAGCCAACTGCCGTCCTCCGCACGGCGGGCGAGGGCGACCCGGTCCGGGGTCTCCGCGGCGGCGGCGAAGACGGAGTCCGCCAGTCCGCCGGTGCGCAGCGGCTCCGCCAGCGCCGGTGTCGCAAACTCCCGCACGGGCGCTCTCCCTCAGTCACCGAGCCCTGCCGCACCGTTGCGGCAGGGCTTGTAAGTTACTGGAGATTAACCACGACGGGCAGAGGTACGACCGATCTCTCCACGCGATCTCCGCAGCCCAGCCCGCTGTCGTCCGGTGCCGCCGGGGGCCGTCGTCGGCTCGTGGACGAACCGCCGCCCGCCGCCGTCGCGGGCTCCGTCGAATCCTCGTCCCGGGCTCGAACCGGCGCACAGGTGAGGAGTAGGCTCGCCGCGAATCACTGGTAGCTTGTGCGCCCGAACCTGTCGTCGTGTCGCGTCCGTGTCCGCCAGCACCTGTGCGGTCGGTCGGTCCTGAGCCGGTCTGTCCGGGGGAGTCCATGCGCTTTCGCAGCAGATCCATCCGCGCGAAGGTCGTTGCGCTGCTCCTGGTCCCGCTGGTCTCGCTGATCAGCCTGTGGACGTACACCACCGCCGTCTCGGTGCACCAGGTCTGGTCGCTCACCCAACTGAGCGCCCAGTACACCTGGTTCGGCACCCCCGCCGACGACCTCTCCCGCGCCGTCCAGGACGAGCGCCGCGCCGCCGTCGCCTTCGCCGCCGCGCCCCTGGGCCGGGGCGACCTGGTCACCCTGCACCGCGCCGAGCAGGCCACCGACCAGGCCGCGGGCGTCTTCACCGCGCACGCCAAGGACCGGCACAAGCTGCACGGCCTGAGCAGCGCCCAGTTCGACGCGCTCAGCGGCGTGCTGCAGGAGATCGAGTACATCCAGTCCGGCCGGGCCCAGGTCGAACAGCACACCCTGGACTGGTCGCAGGTGTACCTCGACTACACCGGCGCGCAGAGCCCCTTCTTCACGCTGCGGCTGGCGCTCAGCACCATGCCCGTCGGCAACCTCACCCGGCAGACCGGCGACCTGATCGAGCTGGTCCGGGCCCGGGAGTACATCTCCGAGGAGGACGCGCTGATGGCCGGGGCCCGCGCCGCGGGCTCCTTCAGCCAGGCCCAGTTCCAGCAGTTCCTCACCGCCGCCGCCGGGGAGCAGTTGCTCTACCAGGTGCACGAGGCGCAGCTTCCGGCCGACGAGGCGCAGCTGTTCGAGCAGTTCACCGGCGGCACCGAGTACATCGCGCTGACCAACCTGGAGAACCGGGTCTCCGACCTCGGCCAGACCGCGTCCGTCCGCGACATCTCCGCGGTCAGCTGGCAGACCACCCTCAACACCACCCTGCAGGACCTCAGCGCCATCGACGTCCAGGCCGCCGCCCTGGCCGGGGCCGAGGCCCGCTCCTACGCCCTGGGCGTCATCTCCCAGCAGGGCATCGTCGGCGCGGTCGGCCTGCTGGCGGTGCTGCTGTCGCTGCTGGTGTCGGTCCGCGTCGGCCGCAGCCTGGTGCGCGAGCTGGTCGGGCTGCGGGACTCCGCGTTCGACCTCGCCGGGCAGCGCCTGCCGCAGGTCATGCGGCGGCTGCGGGAGGGCGAGCGGGTGGACCTCGCCACCGAGGTCCCGCAGGTCGAGGCCGGGGACACCCGCGGACGCGACGAGATCGCCCAGGTCGGGCGGGCCTTCAACGCCGTGCAGCGGGCCGCCGTCGAGGCCGCCGTGGAACAGGCCGAGCTGCGGCGCGGCATCGCCGCCGTCTTCGTCAACCTCGCCCGCCGCAGCCAGGCCCTGCTCAGCCGCCAGCTGACGCTGCTGGACGAGATGGAGCGCCGCGCCGAGCAGCCCGACGAGCTGGCCGACCTGTTCCGGCTGGACCACCTCACCACCCGGATGCGCCGCCACGCCGAGGGCCTGATCATCCTCTCCGGCGCGGCCCCCGGCCGCTCCTGGCGCCGCCCGGTGCGCGTCCTGGACGTGGTGCGGGCCGCCGTCGGCGAGGTCGAGGACTACGCCCGGGTCCGGGTGCACCGGATGCCGCCGGTGGCGGTGGTCGGCGGCGCGGTCTCCGACGTCGTCCACCTGATCGCCGAACTGGTCGAGAACGCCACCGTCTTCTCCCCGCCGCGCACCCAGGTCCGGATCCAGGGCGAGGAGGTCGCCAACGGCTTCGTGCTGGAGATCGACGACCGGGGCCTCGGCATGGGCGAGGAGGCCCTGGCCGCCGCCAACGAACGCCTCTCCAGCAGCGGCGACTTCGACCTGGGCGACACCGACCGGCTGGGCCTGTTCGTGGTCAGCAGGCTCAGCGGCCGGCACGGCATCCGGGTCTCGCTGCGAAGATCCCCGTACGGGGGCACGACCGCGGTGGTGCTGCTGCCGCGCGAACTGCTGACGGCTGCGGTGGCGCGCAGCTCCGACGTCCGTGTCGAGGAGACCTCCGAGCACGTCCTGCCTGCGGCGCGCATGCGGCTCGGACGTGAACTGCCGCAGAGCGCTCCCCAGTTGACGGCGCACTCGGGCTCCGGCGGTCCCCGCCCGGCACCGGTCGAGGACGACGGCACCGGCGGACTGCCGCGCCGCCGGGCACTGACCTCCCGCGCCGACGGCTACCTCGCGGCGCGCGAGAAGGCCCCGGCGTCCGCCGCCTCCGCCGCCCCGACGCCCGCGCCCGCCGCCGCACCGTCGGTGGTGTCCGAGCTGCTGCCGCGCCGGATCCGCCAGGCCAGCCTGGCCCCGCAGCTGCGGGAGGCCGCCGAGCGCCGCCGGGCCGGCGATCCGGCCCCGGACGCCCCGCCCGCGCGCGAGCGCTCCCCCGAGGAGGTCCGCGCCACCTTCTCGTCCTACCAGCGCGGCGTCAGCCGGGGCCGGGGCGCGGCCGTCCCGCCACCGGAACCACCGGAGCCGTCGCGGCCGTCGCAGCAACCGCGGTCCTCGCAGCCGTCAGAATCGTCCGAGCCGTCCCAGACAGGCACAGCACCAGCGGAAGGACCGGTCAGATGACCGCACCGACGAAGCCCTCCAGCGACCTCAACTGGCTCCTGGACGACCTGGTCCGCCGGGTTCCGGAGATCAGGCACGCGGTCGTGCTGTCCAGCGACGGTCTGGCCACCGGCGCTTCGGCGGGCCTGAGCCGCGAGGACTCCGAGCACCTCGCCGCCGTCGCCTCCGGCTTCCACAGCCTGGCCAAGGGCGCCAGCCGGCACTTCAAGGTCGGCGAGGTCCGGCAGACCATGATCGAGCTGGAGCAGGCGTTCCTCTTCGTCACCGCCGCCGGGGACGGCAGCTGCCTGGCCGTGCTCAGCGAGGCCGAGGCCGATGTCGGCCTGGTCGCCTACGAGATGGCGCTGCTGGTGCGGCGCGTCGGTGAGCACCTCGGCACCGACGCGCGAGCCGGACTGCCCGCAGAGCGGTGAGCGCGGTGCACGGGGGAGCGGGGGGCCGCTGGGGCGAGCGGCCGGGCAACGACGTCTGGGGCGGCGACGCCTGGGCCGAGGACGCCTGGGCCGACGACGAGGCCGAACAGGCGCAGCTGGTACGGCCGTACACGCTGACCCGGGGCCGGACCTGGCATGCCGAGAGCGACGCCTTCGACGTCATCGCCCAGATCTCCGCCGCCGACAGCGCCGACAGCGCTGACGCGGCCGACGGCCGGGAGCCCGCCGACGGCGAGCTGGCCGAGGACCCCGAGCACCAGGCCATCCTGGAGCTGGTCCAGCGCCGCCCGCTGTCGGTCGCCGAGATCGCCGCCGAGACCGACCTGCCGCTGGGCGTGGTCCGCATCCTGCTCGGCGACCTCCTCGACGCCGACCTCATCACCGTCAGCCGCCCCGTCCCACCCGCACAACTCCCCGACGTCCACATCCTCCGCGAAGTCATCCAGGGCCTACGCGCCCTCTGACCCCACGCCCGCCCCAAGGCCGTTCGCCAGGCACCCCACCCCGCCCGTACCGCCCGCGCTGTGCAGCCCGCGTCACGCGGGCCCCGCACCGCCCGCGCCCCTGCCCCGCCCGCGCCACCGCGCCCGCTCCGGGCCACGGCCGTTCGGCGGTGGAACCGCTGTTCGCACCGGTGCGCCGCACCGGCACACGGATGGGGCGTTTGGCGGGTCACCGCCGCTGCGGTCGAGCGCCGCTGGGCAGTCCCTGCGCATGGACAGCAACTCCATCCTGCCGCACCACGATTGGCCCTGCGAGGCGCTGCCGGTGCATCCGCCCGCGCCCCGGGCCCCGGCGGTGCCGCCGCCGCAGGCGCCGCCCCCGGCCGGGCACAGCGGAACGTTCCCGCACCTGCCCGCGCCGCGCCTGCCCCGGCTGCCGCGCCTGCCCGACCCGCCGCGCTGCGTGGCGCCGGTCCGGCCGAAGGCCGCCTACCGGCCGCAACCGCCGCCGCCGCCCCCGCCCCCGACTCCGACCCGGCACCCGCAGGCCGTGCTGCCGCCCAGGCCGACCCCCACCCACCTGCACGCCACCGCCGCCGCCCCGGTCACCCCGCCGGTGATCGTGCACAGCTCCACGACGGTGCCGTCGGCCTCGCCGGAGGCCGCGTTCGTCTTCGTCGCCGTCACCCTCCCCGCCCTGGTCGCCGCCGGGGCCGGATTCCTCAGCCACGCCATCGGGAGGCACCGTTGATCCTCGGATTCATCATCTTCGCGCTGTGCGGGGCCCTGGTCGCCGTCCTGGTCCTGGCCGGTTTCGGACGCACCCCGCGCTCCCGCGAGGGCACCTTCTCCGGCGGCGCGCTCGGCTTCGTCGGCTCCGCCTCGCTGTCGTCCTTCGTGCTGGTCGCGGCCTTCCTCATCGCCGGGTCCTGGTCCAACATCAACACCGCCAAGGGCCACACCTTCGACGAGGCCCGGGCCCTGAACGCCGCCTACACCGACGCCGACACCACCACCCGCCCGCTGCTGCGCGACTACGTCACCTCGGTCATCCACGGCGAGTTCAGGACGATGGAGCACGGCCACGCCGACAACTACACCTGGCACGACCTGGACGCCGTCCGCGAGCACGTCGACGCCGAGCCCGCCTCCGCCGCCCGCACCCAGGAGTTGAGCGATCTGGACGACGTCTACACCACCCGGCAGATCCGGCTCGCCGACACCTCCGACACCCTGCCCGCGCCGCTGTACCCGGCGCTGATCGCCACCGGCCTGCTGGTGCTGCTGTACGCGCCGATCGCCGGACTCACCTTCAGCCTGCGCGAGTCGGTGGCCCTGGGGCTGGTCGGCGCGGTCGTCGGATTCGCCGTCTTCATGGTGCTGCACATGACCCACCCGTACACCGGGCCGGTCCACGTCACGGCGATCGCGTACACCCAGAGCCTCGCCCGCTTCGCCCAACTGTCAGGGGGTTGACCGGCCCACTAGGATCACGCCCGTGGACTCCATAGTGGCGCTGAAGATCCTGGTCGCGGGCGGTTTCGGGGCGGGCAAGACCACCCTGGTCGGCGCCGTCAGCGAGATCCGCCCGCTGCGCACCGAGGAGCGCCTGAGCGAGGCCGGGCGCCCGGTGGACTCCCTCACCGGCGTGGAGTCCAAGGCGACCACGACCGTCGCCATGGACTTCGGCCGCATCGACATCCGCGAGGGCCTCGCCGTCTACCTCTTCGGCACCCCCGGCCAGGACCGCTTCTGGTTCGTCTGGGACGAGTTGGCGCTGGGCGCGCTCGGCGCGATCGTCGTGGCCGACACCCGGCGGCTGGAGGACTGCTTCCCCTCGGTCGACTTCTTCGAGCGCCGCGGCATCCCCTTCGTGGTCGCCGTCAACTGCTTCGAGGGCGCCCGGACCTACCCCCCCGACCAGGTCCGCACCGCCCTCGACCTCGACCCCGCCATCCCCGTCCTCCTCTGCGACGCCCGCGTCCGCGACTCCGTCAAACAGGTCCTGGTCTCCGTCGTAGAACTCTCCCTCCCCACCGCCCAGCCCGCGTAGCGCCCGTTCGATCTGCCCGTCACTCAGGTCAGGCAGACCGAGGTCGGGAATCTCGATCCCCAGCTCGTCGTCGCTCACAAGGGCCCGGGAATCTGTAGGTGGCCGGCGGCCCTTCCCGTCGCGTCCCTCCGCATGGCAGTCAGGCTCAGGTCGACGAGACGGGGAACGGGAGTCACATCGAGCTGTTCGCGTGGGTGGAGCAGGCCGCGTTCGCATGTCTCCGCGACCCATACCGTGCAACTGGCCCTTGGATAGGCGGGATTGATGCCGATCTCGCCTTTGGGGAGGAAGCCGTTGAAGGGCGTCGGAATCCCCGCTGCGTTCCAGAAGGTCCATGCCTCCAGTGCCTTCGCCTGTTCGAAGGCCAGGTACAGCTGTGGATAGCGTCCGATGGTACGCATCTCACGAAAGACGAGTTGTCCCAGCAGGGACGGCGCGGCCGTGGCCAGGACGTCGAAGCTCGCGTTGCGGAAGGTGAAGGCCGAGGCGTCCTGGGAGGGGTCGAGTGCCACGGCAGTGAACAGATGCGCGAGGCGATCCCTGCAGTACTCGGCGACCCCGTGCGCCAGTTCGGGCTCGAGCTGGCCGATCAGTTCGATGAGGCGGTCGTGTGACGGGTGGAAGCGGGTCAGGTCGAAGAGTCTGCCCATGTCCTCCACGGCGCTGAACGCCAGGCGTTTGTAGAGCCGGTTGTTCAACTCGCCGTCCTGGCCGTACTTCCTGGTCTGGGGGGACGTGGAGTGGAGCATCAGGTACTCCGACAGCACCTCGAAGTAGAGGTAGCCGAGGAAGGGGAAGCTCGGCACCGTGGAGGCGAGTTGGTCGACGAACAGGGCAGGCGGGGTCCGTCTGCCGGTGGAGTTGGCGAGGAGTACGTCGAGGAACGGGGCCGCCGCCCGGACCCTGCCGGTCGCCGTCTGGCGGAGCCGGACGTCCTCGGAGGGGGTGAGGTGGCTGCGGTGCTGGAGATAGGTGCGCAGGTGGATGCGGCCCAGCCGCAGGTAGTCGATCCCCCTGGCCGGGACGGGAGCGCTCGGGGTGACCTCGAAGACCAGGGTGCTGGTGTGCGCTTTGGTCTCCAGCAGATAGGAGCCCAGGTTGTGGGGGCGCAGCCCGGCGGCCTCCGGGACGAGCGGGGCACAGTAGACGGCTGCGACGAGACAGCCGGTGGAGGCGTAGAGCTGGCCGCTGGCACGGATGGCGTCCAGCGCGACGGTGGTGTGCATCAGGTGGATGGGCCGTCCGCTGGTGAGCATCTCGGTCATGGAGTTGTCCCGAAGCAACTCACCCCCCGGCGTGTGGTGTTCAAGGCGGTGGCGCCAGTCGGCGTCACTTTCGGCCAACCCTGCGGGGACCGGTCGGTCGGCGGCGCGAGTGTGGTCGTGGTGGGCGTCGTCCCAGTCACTGGTCATGGAAGGGCCTTCCCTCGTCGGGTGTCAGGGCGTTGAGGGCGTGGTCGAGCGCCTGCTGATGGGTGGCGCCGTCGAGCCGGGCCTGTTCGCTGCGGAGTACGAGGTCGAATGCGACGTGGTGCAGCCAGCCGGGCACCGGAACCCGAAGCCTGGTGAGGTCGGGCCACCAGCGGGTGCGGGGGAGCCGGTAGCGGTCCAGGCAGTCGGCTGCCTTGAGCAGATCGATCAGATGCGGGGCCTGCCGGTAGGCCCGGTCCTGATCGGCGGTGAAGGCGTCGTACGGCACGTCGTGAAGGGCTACGGCCGTTGCTGCCTCATGCAGGGCCCGCCTGGACGGGTGGACGTCGAGTACGGACGTGACGGTGTCTGCGTTCTGCAGGAGCCACGACGCCGCGCGCCATCCATGGCCGGGGTCCTGTCGGTCGTCGTGGCGTCGGCAGTCGTGGACTGCCGCTGCCGTGCACAGCCCTGCTGTCTGATCACTGTCGAGCCCGGCCCCGTGGCCGAGCAGGGAGGCGAGCAGGCTGACGCGGGCGTTGTGGCGGACGCCGTGGAGGGAGTCGGCGAGGCGGCTGTCCGCGAACCAGGTGACCTCCGGTACCAGCATCCTCGCCCGGCGTGGGAGGCTGGGACCGGCAGAGGCGCATGCGGGCCGGTTCCGGAGGATCCAGTCGAGTGTGCCCTGGTCCATCGTCTGGTGGGCTGGTAGGCGGCGGTCCTCGGCAAGCTGCCGCAGCGTGGGTGAGGGCATGGGTTCCTCGAAGAGACAGGTACATGTGGGCGTGAAGCTGGGTGTGGCGATTCTGACGATGGGCACGCGGCCGAAGGAGCTGGCCGCGCTGCTGGCGTCGGTCGGGTCGCAGACGGCTCCTGCCGCCCGGACGGTGCTGATCGGCAACGGGTGCCCCCTGCCGGCGGGGCTGCCGTCCTGGGTGGAGACGGTGGAGCTGGCGGAGAATCTCGGGGTCACCGGCGGCCGGAACGTCGCGCTGGAGCACCTGCGCGACATGGATCTGGTACTGGACCTGGACGACGACGGGCTGCTGGTCGCCGATGACGTGTTCGCCCGGATCACCGCCCTGTACCAGGCCGATGCCCGGCTCGGAATCGTCGGCTTCCGGATCGCGGACGAGACCGGTGCCACGGCGCGTCGCCACGTCCCCCGGTTGCAGGCCGGGGATCCGCTGCGCGGCGGCTACGTCACCGGATTCCTCGGCGGTGCGCATGTGCTGTCCACGACGATGCTGGCGCAGGTCGGCGGCTGGCCGGACGCGTTCTTCTTCGCACACGAGGAGACGGACATGGCGTGGCGTGCTCTGGATGCGGGGTGGCGCGTGCTGTACGAGCCGCACCTGCTGCTCCAGCACCCCCGCACGTCCCCGGCCCGGCACTCCTTCTTCTACCGGGTGAACGCCCGCAACCGGGTGTACCTGGCCCGTCGGCACCTGCCCGCCCTGCTGGTCCCGGTCTACCTGGGGGTGTGGGTGGCGCTGACGCTGGCCCGCACCCGTGACCCGGCCGGCCTGCGGGCGTGGTTCGCCGGGTTCGCCGAGGGGTGGCGCACGCCCTGCGGCCCCCGCCGGCCGATGCGCTGGCGCACGGTGTGGACCATGACCAGACTCGGCCGTCCGCCGGTGATCTGACGCGCTCAGGCGGACTGGTCGCGCAGCCAGTCCGGGAGCGCTTCGGGTGTCCGTTCCAGCCACTGCGCGTACCGCCGTACCCCGTCTTCGATGCCGACCCGTGGGGACCAGCGCAGCAGGCTTTCCATCCGGGTGGTGTCCGCGCAGGCGCCCAGCGGGTCGCCCTGAGGCTGAGGGGCCTCCAGGATCCGGCTGCCGGGGTAGTGCCGGCGCACGAGTTCGGCGACCTGCCGGATGGAGGTGGCTTGTCCCGTGCCGATGTTGACCGTGGACCGGTGGGCGCGAGGCGTGACGGCCGCCAGAAGGGTCGCGTCGGCGATGTCATCCACGTGGACGAAGTCGCGGACCTGGTGGCCGCCGCCGTTCAGGAGCAGCGGCAGCCCGAGGGAGGCACGCATGCCGAACCAGGCGACCACCCAGCTGTGCGAGTTCTCCTTGACCACCTGCGGCTCGCCGTAGACCGAGAAGTACCGGGTGATCGCGTACGAGCCCCCGACAAGGCTCAAGGCCGTCTGGTGCTCTCCCCAGACCTTCGTGTTGGCATATACGGACACAGGCACGAGCGGGTCGTTCTCGCTGAACCGCGCAGTCTCGTCGCACGAAGCGCCGCCGATGCCGTAGACGCTGGCGGAGGAGACGAAGACGAACCTGTCCAGTGTGCCGCTGTGCCTGGCTGCGGCGTCCAGCACGGTCTGAGTCCCGCTGATGTTCGCCTGCAGGGCGGCCGACGGGTTGCGGGTGCACTGGGCGACGTCGGCCAGGGCGGCGGCGTGAATGACGTAGTCGCTGCGTGAGACCAGGTCGTCCATCAATGCGGAGTCGGTGATGTCGCCCGCGATCACATCCGGATCGGCCGGGGAGATGCCGAACACCGTCGAGTAGACGGACGAGCCGTAGGCGTCCAGCCGGCCCACGGCCAGAGGATTGGCCCCGATGCCCCGAAGCCTGTGCACGATGCGACTGCCGACCAGTCCGAAACCACCCGTCACGGTGACGGTCGCACCGGCGAGACCGGCCAGGCGGTCCAGGGCGTTCACGGCGTTCACGGCGTCGGTCGTTCGCGGCGCGGCCACGCAGGGGCTTTCCGCCAGGGCAGCGGTCAAGGTGTCCCGCGCGCGTTCAGCGCGGGTGTGATGGATCGTCATGCATCCAGGGTGACGGTGGACTTCCCGGGCGTGAACGCCTGCGGAGTGCTACTTCCTGAAGTCGTACCGGGCCCGAATGATACGTGGCGTAGCACGACGGGTTCAGCGGGTGAAGAGGCTGATACCGAGGATGCCGCCCAGCCTGCGGACCCGGGTGGTGCTTGCGTGGCCGGACCGTTGCATGATCGCGCCGGGCAGCGCCTGGTGGCGTGCCCAGTCGGGGTGGTGGCTGCACACGTCCAGGAGGGTGTCCAGGGCGGCGTCGTGCTGGCGGGTGTCTGCCTGGGCCAGGGCGATGTCCAGGGCGAGGCGGTTGCGCCCGGCCTGGGCGAGCGGGGTGAGGTCGCCCAGCGACCGGGCCAGGGTGAGTGCCTTGCCGGGTTCCCCCAGCACGGTGTGGATGCCGATGGCCTGGGCGGTGACGGTCGTCGGGCCGTACGAGGTGCCGTTGATCATCACGTCGCGCCCCATCCGGGCTGCGACCGCACGCCCTTGGCTCAGCAGGTCCCGGGCGCGGTCGCTGTGGCCGCTGCGTGAGGCGACCACGGCCGCGAACGTGACGTGCCATCCGTAGGCGGCGAGTTGCTCCATGTCATGGTCCGCGTAACGGGGCTCGATCGACTCGTAGGCGAGGGCGGCTGTGCCGGCGGCCTGGTCCAGGCGGGCGTCGCGCAGGTAGATCCACGAGCGTCCGCAGTCGACCATGGCGGTGCGCAGGGGGTCGCCCGCCCTCTCGGCGTGGTGACGGGCGTGACCGATGGCGGCGTACGCCAGATCCCGTGCTCCGTGGAACTGCGCGGCATAGGCCGAGAGGCGGTAGGCGTCGGCCAGCAGGCCGTGGGCTGCGCACCGCCGGTCCTCTGCGGCGGCGTTCAGCAGGGCGGCGGCCTGGACGACGGCAGGAGCGGCCAGCGTGCCTGCCCGGGTGTAGTCCCCGGCGCGGTAGTCCGCCCAGGCGGTTGCGAGTTCGGAGGCCAGCTCGGCTGTGCGGGGCGGCTCGCCGGGGATGCCGACTCCGGCAGCGGTGTCGTGGACGGTGCGGGACAGCTCCCGCAGCATCGCCCGATCGCCGATCAGCGCCGACCGGCGCGGGGCCTGCTGACCGAGGATCACGGACACGTCGGCGTGCAGCGCGGCGGAGAGCTTGAGCAGGGACGGCAGGCCGATGCCGCCGCCCTGGGACCGTTCGGCCTTGCGCACCGTCGCCGGGGAAACCCCTGCGGCGTCCGCGAGTTGTTCCTGGGTCATTCCGGCGCGAAGCATCTTGATGCGTTGGCCGGTGGAGTAGTCGGACCATTGCGTCATGGGATGCGTCTCCGTCCGTGGGTGGCCTCTTTCGGACGTTACCCCTTCGCGGGTGCGGGTGACCCCGTGATCCCCAGCAGGGAGGCCAGGGCGGTGAGCGTGTCGTCCGTGCCGTCGGCCAGGACGGTCGTGATGCCCAGGGCCTCGGCGGGCGGCAGGTTCGCCCGCTGGTCGTCCACGAAGACGCACTCGCCTCCGGTCAGCCCCATGCGGGCGAGCGTACGGCGGTAGATCTCCGGGGCGGGCTTGGCGATTCCCTCGTGCCCGGAGACCACGGCCACATCGAAGAGGTCCTCCACCCCCAAGGCCAGGTACGGGTTGTAGGGGTCCAGGCCGAAGGAGTTGGACAGCAGGGCGACGGTGTAGCCCGCCGTCCTGGCCGCCTTCGCCAGGGCGACCATGCCCTGATCGGCGCCCACCGCTGCCCAGACCCGGCCCATCAGGTTGTCGTGGTCGGCGACCCCGAGGACAGGCGCGGTCAGCCGGTTCCAGTGCGCCTGGGTGATCAGGCCCCTTTCCAGGTCGGCATAGAGCCGCCGTATCTCGGGGTGGGTGCCGAGGACCCGGTGCCACGCTCCGGCATCCAGGCCCTGGTCGGTGCACCACCCCCGGTGGGCTGCTCCGACGTCGGCAGTCAGCACGCCCACGAAGTCGAGAATCAGCCCACGGTAGGGCAACCTTCCTGCCGCTGACGGGGGTTGGACGGCGGTGGGGTGGGTGTTCGGCGCCATGCTGTCGTCCTCCGGGTGAGTGGTCCCGGCCGGACGATACCCGCCGACGGGTGCGGTCAGGCCCGGGGTGGCGGACGCCCGTGCAGTCGGGTCAGCGGGGCGGTGCGTGGAAGGGGCCGGTGGGGGCGAAGGCGTGGGCGGCGAAGCGTTCGCCGATGCGGCGGTGGGTGGCGGCGTCGGGGTGGAGCTGATCGGGGAGGGGCAGTTGGGCGCATGATTCAGGATGCCGGGGCCGCCGCGAGCGAGGGTCGACTTGGCTGATGCGGCGTCAACAGATCTGCGGAATAAGGGATTCCTCCATGGAACCGGTCATACAAGCCGCACAATAGGTCTTCACGGGATCGGCACATCGGGGGGTGAGGCGGGGCGGTGGTGGCAGCAGTGGCGGGAGCGTCGGCGCGGCCCGGAGCGGATCCCGGCGGCGGGGGGAGGCACGCGCCGGGGCAGGAACCGGCCGGGACGGGGACGGCCGGGGCCGGGACGGCGCGGGACGACCGGGGGTCGGGCGCCTACCGGCGCGGGTCCTGGCGGTCCGGGCTCGGCTGCGGCATCACCCTGCTCAGCGTGGTGGCGCTGGTCGCGGTCGGGCAGCTGGCGGGGGTGCTGGCGCACCGGCCGGGCCGCAGCAGCTCCGCGGTGGTGCTGGCGGCGCGGCTGAACGCGCTGCCCGCCGCACGGCAGGCGGTGCCCGGCACCGGCGAGGGCGTGGCCACGCTGGTCGCCGGGCTGGGGCTGCCGTCGAGCACCACCGTCGACACCCAGTTCCGGCCCGGTGACACCGTCGTGGCGATCGGCGTCACCGGGGACTGCGTGTTCGTGGACGTCCACGACCGGCGGCTGGACGCCTGGCCCGCCCCGGAGCTGTCGCCCTGCACCGCCTCCGTCGCCTACCGGACGGTACTGACCTTCCGCCGCCGGGCCGCCGCCGAGCAGAGCGCCGACACCGCCGCCAGCGCGCTCCCCCACCCCCCGGCCTGACCCCGCCGACGCCTGTCGGCGGCGCCGCTCAGGTCGTCAGGCGGGTGGTGGGCTGATGGTGCCGGTGACCTCGCCGAGGCTGATGCGGGGGCCGTTCGGGGCGGGGCCGGGGGCGGTGGCGGTGATGGTGACTGTGTCGCCGTCCTCCAGGAAGCTGCGGGTGGAGCCGTCGGCCAGCCGCAGCGGCTCGGTGCCGTTCCAGCTCAGCTCGATCAGCGAGCCGCGCTGGTCGGCCGCCGTGCCGGAGACCGTGCCCGAGGCGTACAGGTCGCCGGTGCGCAGCGAGGCGCCGTTGACGGTCATGTGGGCCAGCATCTGCGCGGGCGACCAGTAGGTGTCCCGGTAGCGCGGCCGGGAGACCGCTTGGCCGTTGAGCCGGATCTCCAGCTCCAGGTCCAGCCCCAGGGCTGCTTCTCGGCCAGGTACGGCAGCGGCTCCGGCGATTGCGGCGGGGTCTCCACCCGGGCGTGCTCCAGCGCGGCCAGCGGCACCACCCAGGGCGACACCGAGGTGGCGAAGGACTTGCCGAGGAAGGGGCCGAGCGGCTGGTACTCCCAGGACTGGATGTCCCGGGCGGACCAGTCGTTGACCAGCACCACGCCGAAGACGTGCTCGGCGAAGGCGTCCGTGCCGACCGGGGTGCCCAGCTGCGAGGGCGCGCCGACGATGAAGCCGATCTCGGCCTCGATGTCGAGCCTGCGGCTGGGGCCGAAGTCCCCGGCCCCGCGCTGCCCGCTGGGCCTGCGCACGGCGGTGCCGGAGGGGACGACCGTCCCGGCGCGGCCGTGGTAGCCGACCGGTAGGTGCTTCCAGTTGGGCAGCAGCGCCTCGCCGCCGGGGCGGAACATCCGGCCGAGGTTGGTGGCGTGCGCCTCGGAGGCGTAGAAGTCGACGTAGTCGGCGACCTCCACCGGCAGCCGCAGCGCCACCTCGTCGATCGGGTGCAGGTTGCGCTCGCAGAAGCCGCGCCGCTCGTCGGTGGTGAGCATCCGCCGCACCTGGGCCCGGACGTACGCCCACTCGCGCGGGCCGCGCCGCAGGAAGCGGTTGAGCGAGCCGGTGGCGAGGTCCGCGCCGAGCGGGGTGCCCGCCCACATGGCGGCCAGGTCCAGCACGTGCCCGCCGATGGCGACGCCGACCCGGGGGCCGGTGCCGGAGCCGCCGCGCAGCGGTTCGAAGACGCCGTAGGGCAGGGTGTCGGCGGTGAAGCCGCAGCCGTCCGGTACCGGAACCCAGCTCACGAACGGTCCCCCTGCGGCGGGAGTTCGCCCTGCGGCGGCAGCTCGCCCTGCGGGCCGCGGCCGCTCCAGCTCCAGGCGTACCGGCCGTCGTCGCCGGCCCGGCCGCCCTCGGCCAGGTCCAGCGGGCGGAAGGTGTCGACCATGACCGCCCGCTCGTCGAAGAACTCGGCGCCGATGCTGCGCTCGTACGCGCCGGGCTGCGGCCCGTGGGTGTGGCCGCCGGGGTGCAGCGAGACCGAGCCCTGGCCGATGCCGGAGCCCTTGCGGGCCTCGTAGTCGCCGCCGCAGTAGAACATCACCTCGTCGCTGTCCACGTTGGAGTGGTAGTAGGGGACGGGGATGGACAGCGGGTGGTAGTCGACCTTGCGCGGCACGAAGTTGCAGATGACGAAGCCGTTGCCCTCGAACACCTGGTGCGCCGGCGGCGGCTGGTGGATCCGGCCGGTGATCGGCTCGTAGTCGCGGATGTTGAAGGCGTACGGGTAGAGGCAGCCGTCCCAGCCGACCACGTCGAAGGGGTGCTCGGGGGTGGTGAGCACCGTTCCGCCGATGTCGCCGCCGACGCGGTGCTTGACGTACACCTCGACGTCGCCGGGCTCCTCGCTGAGCAGCGGGCCGACCGGGCCGCGCAGGTCGCGCTCGCAGAACGGCGCGTGCTCCAGCAGTTGGCCGAACTTGGAGAGGTAGCGCCTGGCCGGGGTGATGTGGCTGTTGGCCTCGATGGCGTACAGCCGCAGCGGCGCGTCGCCGGTGGGCAGCCAGCGGTGGGTGGTGGCGCGCGGCACGACCACGTAGTCGCCCTCGCCGACCTCGATGCTGCCGAAGACGCTCTCCATCACGCCCGAGCCGGACTCGAGGTAGACGCACTCGTCGCCGATGGCGTTGCGGTAGAGCGGGGAGGGGAGCCCGGCGGCGACGTAGGCGATGCGGACGTCGGCGTTGCCGAGGACGACCCGGCGGTCGCGGACCGGGTCGGCCTGCCGCCAGCTCTCACCGGGGAAGAGGTCGTGCAGCCGGAAGTGGTAGGGCTTGAGCGGGTGGTTGGGCTCGGGCTTGTCCTCGGCGGGCTGCCAGACCCGGCTGTCGACCAGCGCGGACGGCAGGTGCCGGTGGTACAGCAGGGAGGAGTCGGAGGAGAAGCCCTCCTCGCCCATCAGCTCCTCGAAGTAGAGCCGCCCGTCCGGATCCCGGTGCTGGGTGTGCCTCTTCGGGGGGACCGACCCGGTGCTGCGGTAGTACGCCACTTTTCGCCTCCTGAGCGACACTGGCCAGGGCTGACGCCCCGGTAGGGGCCTCGGCTCAATCCCATGGCGCGGACCCCCGCACTGTCAAGGAACGCCCGGTCGAGGAATGCCCGGGCCGTCCGTGGTGCACTCGCGGCCTGCCGGATCGCCTGTCGGCAACTCTCCGGACACGCGCATGTAACGATCAGCTGACCTTGCAGAAAGTTGCTGCAAGGACTTTCCAGCACGATGACACCCCTGTTACGTTCCTCCCCAAGCCCGACGGCAGTACCGGAGCGTCGGCTGGGCGAGGGCCTTGTGCGAAGGACCGAGCCAACCCCCACTTGGGCATACCCACCCTCCAAGGAGTGCACAATGCGTCGTGGCATTGCGGCAGCTGTTCTGGCAACGGCGATAGCGGTTTCTGCAAGCGCTTGCGGAAGCAGCTCGAGCGGCAGCTCGTCGACCAAGGCCGGCGGCCCGGTCACCATCACCTGGTGGGACACCTCGGACGCCACCAACGAGGCGCCGACCTACAAGCTGCTGGTCGCGGACTTCGAGAAGGCCAACCCCAGCATCAAGGTCGACTACGTCAACGTGCCCTTCGGCACCGCCGAGACCAAGTTCCAGACCGCCGCAGGCAGCTCTGGCGCGCCCGACGTGCTCCGCTCCGACATCGGCTGGACCCCGGCCTTCGCCAAGGCCGGCTACCTGGCCCCGCTCGACGGCACCCCGGCCATGGCCGACCAGTCCTCCTTCGAGGCCAGCCTGATCAAGCAGGCCAGCTACGGCGGCCACGTCTACGGCGCGCCCCAGGTCACCGACACCCTCGGCCTGATGTACAACAAGGCCCTCTTCGCCAAGGCCGGGATCACCGCCGCGCCCACCACCTGGGACCAGCTGAAGTCCGACGCCGCGCTGATCAAGCAGAAGTCCGGCACCGACGGCTTCGCCCTGGAGGCGTCCGCCTACTACGCCATGCCGTTCCTCTTCGGCGAGGGCACGGACATGGTGAACGCCACCACCAGCAAGATCACCATCAACTCGCCTGCCGCGGTCAAGGCCATCACCACCGCCAAGAGCATCGTCGGCGCCCCCGGCGTGTCCAAGCTGGACATCACCGCCAACGCCGACACCGACATCATGGACGCCTTCGAGAGCGGCAAGGTCGCCATGGTCGTCCAGGGCCCCTGGGACATCACCAACGTCTACGCGGGCTCCGCCTTCACCGACAAGGCCAACCTGGGCATCGCCCCCGTCCCGGCCGGCTCCACCGGCACCGCCGGAGCCCCCACCGGCGGCCAGAACCTGGTCGCCTACGCCGGGGCCGACGCCGCGCACCTCGCCGCCTCCGAGAAGTTCATCGCCTTCATGACCTCGGCCTCCAGCGAGACCCTGACCGCGCTGAAGAACGGCACCCTGCCCACCCGCAGCGACGCCTACACGGCCGCCGTCAAGGCCAACCCGGGCATCGCCGGCTACCAGGCCATCCTCAAGGACTCGGTGCCGCGCCTGGCCCTGCCCGAGTACAGCTCGCTCTACACGCCGCTCGGGGTCGACTACACCAAGATCCTGGCCGGCCAGGAGAGCGTCCAGAGCGGCCTGAACTCCACCGCCCAGGCGATCTCCAAGCTGCTCCCCTCGTACGCCGCCCAGTAAAGAAGCTGCCGGCCGGGCCGCACCTCCCTGAGCGGCCCGGCCGGCCACCGGCGTCCCCACCGCCGGACGCAGCACCCGCGGGGCCAGGGGCAGCGAGCAGAGCAGACGACTGTGTACGACCGGAATCATGAATGAGGTGTCGCGGATGACCGTCGCCGTCCAGGGCGGAGCCCTTGAGGAGGGCCGGGGCCGAGCGCCCCGGCGCGGGCCGTTCGCCAGGATCAGGCAGTCCTACGACCGGTACTGGTACGCCTGGGCGATGTCCGCCCCGGTCGCCCTGGTCATCGGCCTGGTGGTGCTCTACCCGCTGGCGCGCGGGATCTACCTGTCGCTGACCAACGCCACCAGCCTCAACGTCGGCCGCACCATCGGGGTGAACCACATCCCCGACAGCTACTCCTGGGTCGGACTGCACAACTACGAGCAGATCCTCTCCGGCGCCGACCACGAGTTCTGGCCGCACTTCCTGTGGACCATCGTCTGGACGGTCGGCTGCGTCGTCCTCACCTACGGCCTGGGCCTGGGCCTGGCCGTGCTGCTCAACCGGCAGGCCCGGGGACGCACGCTGTACCGGGTGCTGCTGGTGCTGCCCTGGGCGGTGCCCACCTTCGTCACCATCTTCTCGTGGCGGCTGATGCTCACCGACAACGGCGTGGTCAACAACCTCTTCTCGCTGCTGCACCTGCCCACCCCCAGCTGGCTGAGCGTGCCCCTCTGGCAGAAGGTCGCGGCCATCGCGGTCAACACCTGGGTCGGCGTGCCGTTCATGATGGTCTCGCTGCTGGGCGGCATGCAGGCCATCCCGAGCGAGCTGTACGAGGCCGCCGAGATGGACGGCGCCACCCCCTGGCAGCGGTTCCGGCACGTCACGCTGCCGGGGCTGCGCCCGGTCAGCAGCACCATCATCCTGCTCGGCGTGATCTGGACCTTCAACCAGTTCAACGTGATCAACCTGCTCTTCGGCAGCACCGGCAGCGACAGCGTGCAGATCCTGGTCACCTACGCCTACCAGCTGTTCTACGCCCAGCAGCCGCAGGACTTCGCGGACTCCGCCGCGTACGGCGTGATCATCCTGTCGATGCTGATCGTCTTCACCGGCTTCTACCGCCGCTGGCTGGCCCGCAACGAGCAGCAGGCCGCGTCATGAGCAGCGAGACCGCCAGCACCCCCGACCCGCAGGCCGCAGCAGCAGGAGCCGCCATGAGCGTCGCCGACCGAGCCGAACCCCGCACCACCGGCGCCACGACCACCGAGGCCGAGGCCGCGCCCGCGTCCGAGCCCGCCGCGCCCGCGTCCGAGCCCGCCGCGCCCGCGACCGTGCCGGTGCCCGCGCCCGCCGAGCCCGGCACGGCGCCCGCCGCACCCGGCACCGCGACCGCCGCCGTCACCGCCGCACCGGCGTCCGCACCGGCGTCCGCGTCCGGCCCGGGGCGTCGGCCCCGGCTCCGGGGCCGGCGCAGCCGCGGGGCCTCGCTGCTGCTGCACGGCACCCTCGCCCTGGCCAGCCTGGTCGCGGCCTTCCCGGTGGCCTGGATCGCGTACATCTCGCTCGGCCCCGGCACGGACGACTTCCTGCACCCCGGGCGCATCCTGGGCAAGGCTTCGCTGTCCAACTACGGCTACGTGCTGTTCCACACCGACTTCTTCACCTGGTTCGCCAACTCCGTGGTCGTCGGCGTCGGCACCATGGTGTTCGGGGTGCTGCTGGCCGCCAGCGCCGGGTACGCGGTCTCCCGGATGCGCTTCCCCGGGCACCGCCAGCTGATGTGGACCTTCCTGGTGACCCAGATGTTCCCGGTCGCGGTGCTGCTGGTGCCGCTCTACAACATCATGGGCAAGCTGGACCTGCTGGACAGCTACCAGGGCCTGATCATCATCTACTGCAGCACCGCCGTGCCGTTCTGCGCCTTCATGATGAAGGGGTACTTCGACACCATCCCGGTCGAGATCGACGAGGCCGGCCGGATCGACGGGCTCAGTCCCTTCGGCGTGTTTTGGCGGCTGATCGTGCCGCTGGCCCGCCCCGGACTGGCCGTCGCCGCCTTCTACAGCTTCCTCACCGCCTGGGGCGAGGTCGCCTACGCCTCCGTGTTCATGCTCTCGTCCGACAAGTACACGCTCGCGGTGGGTATCCAGACCTTCGTCAGCCAGTACAACCAGCAGTGGAACCTGATGGCCGCCATGGCCGTCCTGGTCGCCATCCCGGCCGCGCTGGTCTTCTACCTGGTGCAGAAGCACCTGGTGACCGGCCTCACCGCGGGCGGTACCAAGGGCTGACCCCCGCGCGGCGCCGGCCCCGCGCTCCCCGCGCGTGCCCTTCACGCCCCCACGCACGTTGATCAACTGCTGCTCACCGTCAACTGCTCACCGTCAACCGCCTGAGCCCAAGGGATTCCATGACCCAGCACCTTGCCGCCCTGAACCTGCCGACCGCCGAGGGGCAGGCCGCCACCCCGGCCGCCGCCGACGCCGCGCGCAGACCCGGCTGGTGGCGCGACGCGGTGATCTACCAGGTCTACCCGCGCAGCTTCGCCGACGCCGACGGCGACGGCATGGGCGACCTGGCCGGCATCCGCTCCCGGCTGCCCTACCTGCGCGAGCTGGGCGTGGACGCCGTGTGGCTGTCCCCCTTCTACAGCTCGCCGCAGGCCGACGCCGGTTACGACGTCGCCGACTACCGGGTGGTGGACCCGATGTTCGGCGACCTCGCGGACGCGCAGGGCCTGGTCACCGACGCCCACGCGCTGGGCCTGCGGGTGATCGTCGACATCGTCCCCAACCACGCCTCCGACCAGCACAGTTGGTTCCGGCAGGCGCTGCGCGAGGGCCCCGGCTCGCCGCTGCGCTCGCGCTTCCACTTCCGCTCGGGCAAGGGCGAGACCGGCGAACTGCCGCCCAACGACTGGGAGTCCATCTTCGGCGGCCCGGCCTGGACCCGCACCGAGAACCCGGACGGCACCCCCGGCGAGTGGTACCTGCACCTCTTCGCCCCGCAGCAGCCCGACTTCGACTGGGACAGCCCGGCCGTGGCCGACGAGTTCCGCAGCATCCTGCGGTTCTGGCTGGACCTCGGCGTCGACGGCTTCCGCATCGACGTCGCCCACGGCCTGGTCAAGGCCGCCGGACTGCCCGACATCGGCCTGCACGACCAGCTGCGGCTGCTCGGCAACGACGTGCTGCCCTTCTTCGACCAGGACGGCGTCCACGAGATCTACCGCGACTGGCGGCGCATCCTGGACGAGTACGGCACCGACCCCGGCACCCGCCGGATCGCCGTCGCCGAGGCGTGGACCCCGAGCGTCGAGCGCACCGCCAACTACCTGCGCCCGGACGAGCTGCACCAGGCGTTCAACTTCCAGTACCTGGGCACCGCGTGGGAGGCCGAGCCGCTGCGCGCGGTGGTGCAGGCCACGCTGGACTCCATGCGCCCGGTCGGCGCCCCGGCCACCTGGGTGCTGTCCAACCACGACGTGGTCCGCCACCTCACCCGCTTCGGCCACGGCGACCGCGAGCAGGACACCCGCCGCGCCCGCGCCGCGACCCTGCTGATGCTGGCCCTGCCCG
This sequence comes from Streptacidiphilus sp. PB12-B1b, assembly GCF_014084125.1. Taxonomy (NCBI): domain Bacteria; kingdom Bacillati; phylum Actinomycetota; class Actinomycetes; order Kitasatosporales; family Streptomycetaceae; genus Streptacidiphilus; species Streptacidiphilus sp. PB12-B1b. The sequence goes on from NZ_CP048405.1 coordinate 2,280,750, forward strand.
GCTCCGCCTACCTGTACCAGGGCGAGGAGCTGGGCCTGCCCGAGGTGCTCGACCTGCCCGACGCCGCCCGCCAGGACCCGGCCTTCGCCCGCGCCCGGGGCACCGCCGCCGAGGGCCAGGAGGGCATGCGGGACGGCTGCCGGGTGCCGATGCCGTGGTCCGGCTCGGTCGCGCCGTACGGCTTCGGCCCGGTCGAGGGCGGCCCCAGCTGGCTGCCGCAGCCCGCCGAGTGGGCCAAGCTCAGCGTCGAGGCGCAGACCGGGGACGCCTCCTCGACGCTGGAGCTGTACCGGCGCGCCCTGGCCGCCCGCCGCGCACACCCGGCCCTGGGCACCGGCGACAGCGTCGAGTGGCTGGACGCCCCGCAGGGCGCGCTCGCCTTCCGCCGCAGCACCTCCGACGGCGTGTTCGTCTGCACCGTCAACACCTCCGCCGCCCCGCTGGCCCTGCCCGCGCCCGGACGGCTGCTGCTGGCCTCCGCCGACCTGGCCCCGACCGTGCCCGGCGCGGACGTCCTGCTCCCGGCCGACTCGACCGTCTGGTGGACCTGCTGACATGGCATCAGGCCGACCGGCGGCCGTGCCCGCGCCCCGCCTGTCCGACATCGCCGCCCAGGCGGGGGTGAGCGAGGCCACCGTCTCCCGGGTGTTCAACGGGAAGGCGGGGGTGTCCGCCACCACCCGGGAGACGGTGCTGGCGGCGCTGGACGTGCTCGGCTACGAGCGCCCGGTACGGCTGCGGCAGCGCAGCGCCGGGCTGGTCGGCCTGATCATGCCCGAGCTGAACAACCCCATCTTCCCGGCGCTGGCCCAGGTCATCGAGAAGGTGCTGACCCGGCACGGCTACACGCCGGTGCTCTGCACCCGCACCCCGGGCGGCTCCACCGAGGACGAGCTGGTGGACATGCTGGTGGACCGGGGGGTCACCGGCATCGTCTTCGTCTCCGGCCTGCACGCCGACACCGCCGCCGACACCGGGCGCTACGCCCGACTGGCCGCGCGGGGTGTGCCGTTCGTGCTGATCAACGGCTACAGCGAGCTGATCCCGGCGCCGTTCGTCTCCACCGACGACCGGCTGGCGATGCGGATGGCCGTGCAGCACCTGGCCGAACTCGGCCACGAGCGCATCGGCCTGGCCCTGGGCCAGCGCCGGTTCGTGCCGGTGCTGCGCAAGTTGGAGGGGTTCGCCGCCGCCTGCCGGGACCTCCTGGGCCAGGAGCCGGAGCAGAGCGCGGAGCGGGTCAGGCACACCCTGTTCAGCGTCGAGGGCGGCCACGCGGCCGCCGCCGGGCTGCTGGAACAGGGCTGCACGGCGGTGGTCTGCGGCAGCGACCTGATGGCCTTCGGCGTGATCCGCGCCGTGCGCCAGCACGGGCTGAGCGTCCCGGGGGACGTCTCGGTGGTGGGCTTCGACGACTCGCCGCTGATCGCCTTCGCCGACCCGCCGCTGACCACCATCCGCCAGCCGGTCGAGGCCATGGGCGCGGCCGCGGTGGACGCCCTGCTGGAGGAGATCAACGGCAACGGCACGCACCGCGACGAGTTCGTGTTCCAGCCCGAACTGGTCGTCCGCGGCTCGACCGGAGCCGCCCGCCCGCGCGGCTGACCGGGACGACCCGCCGCCCCGGCAGGCGGTGATCGCCGGAAGCTGCCGTACTGCCCGGTCAGGTTGCCCCCGTGCAATAGTCTTGCCCGGACAGCGAATCCGGCCGACACACGGGACGACTACGTGAACACAGCACGGCTGGCGGACATCGCGGCGCAGGCGGGGGTCAGCGAGGCCACCGTCTCCCGCGTGCTGAACGGCAAACCGGGGGTGTCCGCCACCACCCGGCAGATGGTGCTGGCCGCGCTGGATGTGCTCGGCTACGAGCGCCCGGTACGGCTGCGGCAGCGCAGCGCCGGGCTGATCGGCCTGATCACCCCGGAGCTGAGCAATCCCATCTTCCCGGCGTTCACGCAGGTCATCGAGCAGGTACTGACCCGGTACGGCTACACGCCGGTGCTGTGCACGCAGACCCCGGGCGGCTCCACCGAGGACGAGCTGGTGGAGCTGCTGGTCGAGCGCGGGGTCACCGGCATCGTCTTCATCTCCGGTCTGCACGCCGACACCACCGCCGACACCGAGCGCTACGCCCGGCTGAACGGCAAGGGCGTCCCCTTCGTCATGATCAACGGCTACAGCTCCCGGATCAGCGCCCCCTTCATCTCCCCGGACGACCGTGCGGCCATGCACATGGCCGTGCAGCACCTCGCCGGGCTCGGCCACGAGCGGATCGGCCTGGCCGTCGGCCCGGCCCGGTTCGTGCCGGTGGAGCGCAAGCTGGAGGGCTTCGCCGACGCCATGGGCACCGCCTTCGGGCTGGACGCCGCCGGTGTGGCCGAGCTGGTCCAGCACTCGCTGTTCACCGTGGAGGGCGGCCAGGCCGCCGCCACCGCGCTGCTGGACCGGGGCTGTACCGCGATCGTCTGTGGCAGCGACCTGATGGCCTTCGGGGCCATCCGCGGCGTCCGCGCCCGGGGGCTGGCCGTGCCCAGGGACGTCTCGGTGGTGGGTTTCGACGACTCGCCGCTGATCGCCTTCGCCGACCCGCCGCTGACCACCATCCGCCAGCCGGTCGAGGCCATGGGCGCGGCGGCGGTGAACGTCCTGCTGGAGGAGATCAGCGGCAACCCGGCCCAGCGCGGGGAGTTCGTCTTCCAGCCGGAGCTGGTCGTCCGCGGCTCGACGGCCGCCGCGCCCCCGCGCGGCTGAGCCCGAGCCCGCCCGGGGCGGGCACGGCGACGGCGGCGGAGGCCCGGGCGCTGCCGCCCCTGCCTCCGCCGCCGTGGAAGACCCGCCGCGGTACCGCCGGCGCCGGTCAGCCCAGCTCGGCGTCGCGGGCGATGCCGAGTGCGCCCAGGTAGAGGCCGAGCGCCAGCCGGGCGATGGTCGGGTACGCGCCCAGGGGCTCCGCCGCCGGGCAGTCCACCTCGGCCGCAACGGACTTGAGCAGGTCGGCCTCGACCTCGGGGCCGACCAGGTACGGCGCCAGCGCGGGCTGCGCGCAGCCCGCCCCGCGCAGCTCGGCCACGGCTGCCGCCACCGAGCCGGGCTGGTCGAGCGAGGCGGCGACCACCGGCACGGCCAGGCGCGCGGCCAGCAGCACCCCGGTGATCCCGGCGTGCTGCAGCGCCTCCTCGCCGCCGACCGTGGCCAGCACCACGCCGTCGGCGGAGGTGTTCACGGCGAACAGCCGGGCCCGGTCGGCCCGGGCCAGTCCGGCCTCGGACAGCCGCACGTGCAGCGCCTCGGCCAGCAGCGGGTGCGGGCCGAGTGCGTCGGTGACGGTGAACTCCCCTTCCAGCGAGGCGAGGACGCTCTGCAGCGCGGCGCTGGCGCCGGGCAGCAGCGGTACGACCACCGGCGCGGCGATCTCGCTGCCGGCCGCCCGCTTCTCGGCGTCGCGCGCGAGCACGGCGGCCAGGGTCGGCGCGGTTTCGCCCTCGGAGAGGGCCTCCTGGCCCTCGGCGGGGGCGTCGTCGCCGGTCAGGACGGTCTCCGCGGCCAGGTAGACGGCGGTGGCGTCGATGCCGGGCTGCTCCGCGCGGACCAGCGAAACCAGCTCGTCGGCGATCTGCTGGGCGGCCGCGGTGGCCTCGCTGGGGACGGCCAGGAGCAGCGCGGGAGCACCCGCGGGTATCTCGGGTCGCTCGGGACGACGGTGGCGGCCACGCGCCCGCGAGCCGGGGGTGCGGACGGGCAGCGGGGTGCTGGGAGTGGCGGCAGAGCTCATGTCGGACGATCGTAGGTCATACGTGCGGACACCGGGAGACGGGCTCCCGCTTTGCACGGGTGAACTCCCGACCCTTTGTCGGTATTTGCCGGGGTTCGCCGGGGATCGGATTCCCATTCCGCCGAACGGCAGTGGCTAAACCTGCGGTCGGCATCCTCTCACCGGCCCCTCACCGGGCCGGTTTCCCGCACCGGTGGCGCGGAACTGACCCCGCGTCGGCCCCGCTCGCACTGTCCCCGGCCTGCGCAGAGGCTGCGGAGCGCCTGCGCGGGGCCTGCGGGCGGCCTGTGGCCGGATGGCCGGAACCTTCCGCTGGTGAGCAGCGTCACATAGGTGAGTCGTACAAATGGTTACTGACTGTGTGTTACTGCCGCGTTCCATGCCGTCGATCTTGCCGCTGACCGCACCGTCGCTGTCGCCCAGGGTCGCGGGCCTGTACCGCTATGTCCGGCTTTGCGAGGTCAGGTCGCGCGTCCGGAGCGGCAGTTGTCACATGTGGTGAACGCACGTGCACACGCATTGGCAGCTGCACGTGCACCTGCACTGGCGATACCATTACGTGCAGTGAGGCTACCCGCTGCCTCGCGGAGCACCACTCGCACTTTCGGGAGACACCTATGCGTCGCACGTACAACGGCATGGCTGCCACGGATATAGACGGCGTGGTCTGGCAGAAGAGCCGCCTGAGCAATTCGCAGGGGCAGTGCGTCGAGTTGGCCCGCCTGGCGGACGGAGACATCGCGGTGCGGAACTCCCGCTTCCCGTCCGGGCCCGCGCTCATCTACACCCGGGCGGAGATCGCGGCCCTGCTGGACGGGGTCAAGAAAGGCGAGTTCGACCACCTGGCCGAGTGAGCGGGGATCCGCCGACGCCCTCCGGTGGCACCGGGGGGCGCTTGTGAACGGGGGGCCGGTGCGCCGATCCGGTCCGGGCGTGGCGAGTGCGTCCGGGGCGTGGTGCGGGCCGGAACGGGGGCGGCGGCCCGGGTGCGTGTGCGGGCGTGCACCGGGGCCCGTGCGGGCGCTGACGGTACGGCGGGGGCCGGGTCCGTCCGGACGGCCGCCCTGTCGTGCCGTCAGCCCTCCCCGCCGGACAGGTCGAACAGGGCCCAGACCACCTTGCCGGCGGCTACGGGGTGCCAGCCCCAGGACTGGCTGAAGGAGTCCACCAGGTGCAGTCCCCGGCCGGACTCGGCGATGAAGTCCGCCTCCCGGGCGACCGGGCCGCTGGTGCTCGGGTCGCTCACCGCGCAGACCACCTGCGGCGACCGCCGGACCAGGCTGAGGCGTATCAGTGCGGACGGCGTGTGGCTGGCGTCCAGCTGCTGGTTGATCGGGTCCTGCGCGCCTCTGCGCCCCCAACAGCTGGTCCGCTGCGCCGGCGCCTGCGCGGCGGCCGGCCCGAGCGCGTGCCGCAGCGCATTGGTCACCAACTCGCTCGCCACCAGCGCGATGTCGTCGAAGAGATCGGTGAGCTGCCAGCGGTTGAGCGTGAGCTTGGTGAACTCCCGGGCGGTGCGCACCGACTCATGGCGTGGCGCGAGCGCGCAGCTGACCACGTCGGAGTCGGTGGCCACGGCGGCCACCGTCGAGCTCGGGCTCATGAAGAGCTCCTCCCATAAAGGCGCTGCGACGCCTGTCACCGCCTCGTCCCCGAAGGGCGCACGAGGCGGAAGATCGGCGTGGCACGAGGGGGGAGCGTGGTCCCCGCAGGACTGCCAGTGGGCGTGCAGGTGCACGTGCACCATGGTCCTCTTCGCATACGTCAGATGCAAGAGTGGATTCACGTGCATGTGCGCGGAAGGCAGATGCACGTGCATCTGCGTATGCACGGAGTAGTCTTCCGGTAGCACGCAGCAGCAGTCGCGGACCCGAGGGCACCGTCGTGCCTGTACATGCACCCTTCGGGGCCGGTTAGTGGCAGACTGTGCGCTGAATTCCAGGGTGGAGGTTCAACGGAATGACCACAGTTCAGCCGGGGAGCGGCTCGATGGTGCGCCGGATCCTCCTCGGCTCCCAGTTGCGCCGGCTCCGTGAGGGCAAGGGCATCACACGCGAGGACGCGGGCTACACGATCCGTGCCTCCGAGTCCAAGATCAGCCGCATGGAACTCGGGCGCGTCAGCTTCAAGGAGCGTGACGTGACGGACCTGCTCAGCCTGTACGGGGTCGAGGACGAGACCGAGCGCGCCGCGCTGCTGACGCTGGTGCGCGAGGCCAACCAGGCCGGTTGGTGGCACAGCTTCAGCGACGCCATGCCCAACTGGTTCCAGACCTACGTCGGCCTGGAGGAGGCGTCCGCGCTCATCCGGCTCTACGAGGTCCAGTTCGTCCCCGGGCTGCTGCAGACCGAGGACTACATGCGCTCGCTGATGACGCTGAACCGCCCCAACCTGGACCGCACCGAGGTCGACCGCCGGATCAACGTCCGGATGCACCGGCAGAAGCTGGTCGAGGACGCCGAGGGCCCCCGGCTGTGGGCCATCGTGGACGAAGCCGCGCTGCGCCGCCCGGTCGGCGGCCCCACCGTGATGCGCGCGCAGATCCAGCGGCTGATCGAGGCCGCCGACATGCCCAACGTCATCCTCCAGGTCATGCCGTTCCGCTTCGGCGGCCACGCGGCCGAGAGCGGCGCCTTCACCATCCTGCGCTTCCCCGAGCAGGACCTGCCGGACGTGGTCTACCTGGAGCAGCTCACCAGCGCCCTCTACCTGGACAAGCGCGACGACGTCGACCAGTACCTCCAGGTGATGGAGCGGCTCAGCGTCGACAGCCAGACCCCCGCCAGCAGCGTCGAGCTGCTCAGCGAGATGCTCAAGGAGTCCTGAACGGGCTCGGCCGCAGCAGCGGATCGAGCCCGTAGCGGACGAAGAGGTCGTCCCTGATCATGCGGGGCTCGGCCTCCGCGCCGGGCAGCAGCAGGCCCATGCAGGCCCCCATGAGGGCGCTGCGCAGCACCGCGTGCTCCGCCGCCGGGTCCTCGGCCCCGCGCCGCCCCAGCACCTGCTGCAGCAGCCCGCCGAAGCGCTTCTGCTCGGCGTCCTGGATGAACCCCTCGGCGCTCGGCGCCAGGATCAGCGACAGGTGGGTGCGCATCAGCGTCGGCCGCGCCGCCGCCAGCCCCAGTACCGTGTCGATGGACGTCGCCAGCCACAGGTCCGGCGCGTCGTCCTCGCCGAGCCCGGCCAGCGCCGCCCCCAGCGTCTGGTGCATCAGCCGGTGCATGGAGGTCTGCAGCAGGATCCGCTTGCCCGGGAAGTAGTACGACACCAGGCCCCGCGCCAGCCCGGCCCGCTCGGCGATGTCGCCCAGCGTGGTGCCCTCGAAGCCGCGCTCGTCCACCAGATCCACGGTCGCCTGCATGATGCGGGCCCGGGAGCGGGCGCGCATCGCCTCGTTGACTGCTGCCGCTCGGGGTGACATGGTGCTCCTGCGATCATTGGCTTCGAGCCAATATACGGCCGCGACCCTGGGCCGCGCGGGACCGGGCCGGATCGCCGACACGGGGGATCGGCGAACCGGTCCGGTCCGTCTCCACTACGGTCCGCCTCCATTGCACCACCCCCGCCCGCACCGCCTCCGCCCGGCCTTCCACGGCCGGCGTTCCACGGCCGCGGGCCGGGCCTCAGCGCGGCAGCGGGGTGCGCGGGCGGCTGCTGTTCTCGCGCGGCGGCGTGCGGACGCTCGGCCCGGTCTGCGCGGTGGGGCAGGCGTCCGGCATCGCCGGGTGCCGTCCGATGATGATCACGCCCAGCACGATGCACAGCAGGCCCACGCCCTCCCAGGCCAGCGCCCCCGAGGTCACCCGCAACCGGTCGCCGAGGAAGGCCACCCCGCAGGCGATGCCGGTCAGCGGCTGGGCCGCGGTCAGCGCGGGCAGCGACATCCGCAGCGGCGCGGCCTCGAACGCGCTCTGCACCAGCACCAGCCCCACCACCCCGATCGCCACCACCGCGTACAGCTGCCAGCTGTGCAGCAGCAGCTCCACCCCGCCGCGGTTGAAGCGCTGGCCGGAGGTCCGGGTCAGGGCGTCCTGCAGTCCGTAGAGCAGCCCCGCCGCCAGCGCCAGCAGCGTCGCCTCCTCCAGCATCGGCAGCCGCTTCGCTATCGACACCAGCAGCAGCGCCACCCCGGCCACCACCCCGAACACCAGCCAGTGCCGCAGCTCCCCGGCCTCGGTGCCGCCGCCGGTCGGCTGCCCGCCGAGGATGAACATGGCCACACCGGCGCCCAGCAGCAGCACCCCGCCCCAGCCCGACCGGCCCAGCGTCTGCCGGGTGATGGCCCGGGCCAGGCCCATGGCGAACAGCAGATTGGTCGCCAACAGCGGCTCCACCAGCGAGATCCGGCCCAGCGACAGCGCGACCGCGCTCATCACCTGCCCGCCCACCATGAACGCGATCCCCAGCAGCCACTCGCGCTGCCGCATCAGGCGCAGCAGCAGCCGGAACGACAGCATGTCCGAGGCCGGGGCCTGCTGCGCCGCGTGCTGCTGGAGCACGAAGCCGAGGCCGAGGAGACAGGCCGCGCCCAATCCGAGCAGAAAGACCGTCACGATGAGCCACCCAACATCCAGTGCAGCCCGGACGAGTCCGGGCGTAGCTCCTTCATCGGCAGCCTAGCGCGGTCCGATGAGAACGGCCTGAGCGTCGACCGGCCTCCCGCAGCCCCCGGGCAGCGCCCCCGGCCCGCCTCCCGGCGTCCGCGCGCACTCGCTGCTGCCGGACGTCCGCGCAGGTCAGCGCCGAGGCCAGGACCCGATGCGGGTCGCGCGGCCGGAGCCCGGGGCCGGGGTCAGAGCAGGGCGCGCAGCCCCGGGGCGAAGGCCAGCACCACCGGGGCGCCCAGGGCCACCAGGGCGGTCGCGGTCAGCCGCAGCCGGACCGCCACCGGCAGCCGGGGCTCGCCGGTCAGCAGCCGGTCGACCCGGCGCGGGACCTCCGCGAACGGCGCCGGACAGGTGGGGGAGTGGTCCGGGTTCAGCTCCACCAGGGCGATCGCGGTGGCCAGCCGCCCGTGCCGGCGGGCGGCGGAGTCGTCGGCGGCCAGTTCGACCAGACGGCCCACCTGCGAGCGGAACAACCCAAACACCCGGGCCCCGGGAAAGCCGGTGTTGAGCGCCTCGGCGCACTGCATCAGCCAGTGGTGCCGGGCCCGGACGTGGCCGCGCTCGTGCGCCAGCGCGGCGGCGAGCTCACGGTCGCTCAGCCGGTGCAGCGCCCCGGTGGTCACCACCAGCCGGGCGTCCGGCCCGGGCAGCGACCACGCCTGCGGCCGGGCGCTCTCCAGCACCACCAGTCGCTCCCGGGCGGCCGGCTCCCGGCCCAGCCCGGCCGGCAGCTCCGGGGCCCGCACTGTCAGCTCCCGCTGCCTGCGGCGGCGCAGCGCCCGGGCCGAGCGGACCTCGGCGGTGAGCGACTGCGCGGTGCGCACCCCGCCGTACGCCAGCAGCAGCGTCCCGGCGACGGCCCAGGGGCGGGCGTACGGCAGCCGGTACGCGGCCTCGACCCCGCGCGGGGCACCCAGGAACAGCAGCCGCCCGATCTCCGGCCAGGCGGCCGTGCTGGTCAGCAGCATCGACAGGCCGCAGCACAGCAGCACCGCCACCACCAGGCACTGCCAGGCCCACAGCGCCAGCACCGGCTCACGCTCCACCCAGCTCGCCCGCGCCAGCAGGCGCGGCCCGACGGTGGCCAGGAGCAGGCCGAGCACCAGCAGGGCTGGCAGGACGTTCAACGGGGCCCTCCGCTGGCAGGTCCGACGGCACGCGACACGGCGTACGTCCCCCAACGTAGACGCGGGCGGGCGGGCGCGTCAGCAGATCACCCGTTCCGTGACGGATGCCACTCGGCTGCCCCCGCGCCCGGACCTCCCGGCGCTCACATGGTGAGCAGCATGGCGAACATGCCCATGCCCAGCACCATCCGGCACGCCTGCGGCAGCTCCGGCGCGCCCAGCAGCCGCCGCGCCACGGAGCCGCGCGCGCCGCCGACCGGACCCCCCGCCACCCCCGCCGCTGCGCCCGCGGCCGGGGCGCCGATCAGTTGGACGCCGCTGACCAGCGCGTACCCGCCGAAGAACAGCAGCAGGCCGCCGGTCAGCAGCGGCGCCCCGGCGGAGCCCGCGCCGCCCGCCATCCCGGCCATGCCCGGCACGGTCGAGGCGGCGACCACCGCCATGTAGACCATCGCCAGGTGCCCGACCGCGTGGTAGAGGTGGTGCCCGCGATGGCCCGCATGGCCGGTCGATCCGGCCCCCTCCGGTGCCCGGGCGGCGCCGTCCCGGCTGGCCGGCCGCAGTCCCTCGGCCAGCGACCAGGCCGCCGCCCCGCCGAAGAGCACCGCCCAGACCGCCACCGGAACCCCCCGGGACAGCCCGTAGGGGAGCGCCATGGCTGCCATGCCCAACCCCTTGAGGGCTTCGGAGGCGTCCAGCTGCCGCTCGCCCCGCGCCGTCCCGGGCCGCAGCAGCCGTACCAAGCAGTACAGGCCCGTCATCCCCATCAGTCCGGTCAGCAGCCAGTCCACCACGCTGGAACCATGCATCCGGGCCCCTCTCGACACAGCGCTCGAGCGCTGCCTCCACCATGACGGGCGGCACAGGAGAACTACAGGGCGCAATGGGGGGCGCACGCTCGCAGCGCACTCCTCCCTACGGAGGATCTGCGGCCGACCCCCGAGGCCCGGCGTACTCCGATGGGAGTACGCCGCCACCGCTGTGCCCCGTCGGGACTACGAACCGACAGGCCGTTAATCATCCCCGGGTCTGTCTTCCCTGGCGAAAGCGCTCGTTACGTTTGACCGGCCCGAGTCGTCAGGCGAATGGCAGGCAGGCCCTGCGTCAGCCCCTGCGTCAGCGACAAAGCAACCGAAGCAGGGACGGACGACACACCCATGGGACGACTCCTTCGCCTCCCGATGCAGCGCCGCGCCGGAGCACAGCTCCCCACCCCGCCGCGTGCAGTGATCGTCTCCGCCAGTGTCGGCGCGGGCCATGACGCCGTCGCCGGGGAACTGGCCGCCCGCCTGGAGGAGGCCGGAGTCGTCGTCGACCGCCACGACTTCCTGGACGTGCTGCCCGGCCCGGCCGGACGCATCCTGGTCGGCTCCTACCACCGGATGCTGGAGCGCGCCCCGTGGAGCTGGAAGCTGCTCTACGGCAGCCTCGACAACCGGCGCGGGGTCGCCATGCAGGCCGGCCTGTTCACCTTCCTGGCCGGACGCCGGATGAAGGCCCTCCTCCCCGCCGACACCAGCATCATCGTCTCCACCTACCCGCTCGCCAGCCAGGTGCTGGGACGCCTGCGCAGGCGCGGCAAGGTCGAGCAGAAGGTGCACACCTACCTCACCGACTTCTCCGTGCACGCGCTGTGGACCTGCGCCGACGTCGACTCCCACCTCGCCATCCACCAGGTCCCCGCCGCCCAGGCCCGGGGCGCGGGCTGCGGCGGCGTCTCGGTGATCGCCCCGGTGGTGGACCGCCGCTTCACCCCGGTCACCCCCCGGCTGCGCCGCGCCGCCCGGGCCCGCCTCGGCCTGCCGCAGGACGCCAGGCTGGCGCTGCTGGTCGGCGGCTCCTGGGGGGCGGGCGAGATCGAGCGCACCGTCGGCGACATCGAGGCCGCCGACCCCGGCATCACCTGCGTCGTGGTCTGCGGCCGCAACGAGACTCTGCGCGAGCGGCTGCTGGCGGCCGGCGTCCGGCACGCCTACGGCTGGGTGGACGACATGCCCAGCCTCATGCACGCCTCCGACGTCCTGGTCCAGAACGCGGGCGGGATGACCGTCCTGGAGGCCGTCGCCGCCGGGCTGCCGGTGATCACCTACCGCTCCATACCCGGGCACGGCCTGACCAACGCGGCCGCCCTGGACGAGGCCGGCGTCGCCCGCTGGGTCCGCGCCCAGGGCGAGCTGGCGGACGCCCTCGGCCAGGCGGTCAGCTCCGGCCGGGCCGCGACCGCCGCCGACGGCGCCCGGGTGGTGGCCCTGCCCGGCGTCGACGTCGTGGACCTGCTGCTGGAGAGCGCCGGCCTGGACCGCCCGGCCGCCCGCACCGGCGCCGCCCGGATCGCGGCCGACCACGCCGCAGCCGCAGCGACCGCCGCCGCGGCCGTTGCCGTCGCTGTCGCCGGGCACCCCGCAGACAAGGCCAACGCCCCGATGGAGTACGTCCGTTGAGTCGAGCACTGAAGACCGCAGCCGCTCTCGCCGGGGGGCTCGCACTCGCGCACGCCGCCCCGGCGCTCACCTCGATCCAGCCGCTGGAGCCGCTGCGCACCCGGTTCTTCCCGGGCTACGGCGGCAAGGGCGACCCCGGCCATGTCGCGCTCACCTTCGACGACGGCCCCGACCCGCTGTCCACGCCGCGCTTCCTCAAGCTGCTGGAGAGCCGGGGGCTGAAGGCCACCTTCTTCCTGCTCGGCTTCATGCTGGAACGCGATCCGGGCCTCGGCCGGGAGATCGCCGCCGCCGGGCACGAGATCGCCGTCCACGGCTACCTGCACCGCCCGATGCTGGTGCGCACCCCCCGGCAGACCCGGGACGACCTGCACCGCGCCCGGGACCTGGTCGCCACCGCGACCGGCGAGGCCCCGCGCTTCTACCGCCCCCCGTACGGCATCGCCACCACCTCGGCGCTGACCACGGCGCGTTCGCTGGGCATGACCCCGGTGCTGTGGACCAGCTGGGGCGCGGACTGGCGCTCCGGAGCCACCGGCACCTCCGTCTACGACACGGTCACCGGCAACCTCGACGGCGGCGGCACCATCCTGCTGCACGACTCCGACTGCACCTCGGCCCCGGCGTCCTGGACGGCGACGCTGAGCGCCCTGCCGCGCATCCTGGACCACTGCGAGGCCCAGGGCTGGAAGGTCGGCCCGCTGGCCCGGCACGGGCTCGCCACGGCGTGAGCCCACGGCGCTGACCCACGGCCCTGAGCCGACGACGGCGGTGGCACCCGGATCTCCGGGGTGCCACCGCCGTCGTCGCGTTGCGCAGGGCGGCCTCAGACGGCCACCGACTCCTCGATCTCCTCCTCGGCGGCCGCCTCCGCGTCGCCCGCCGCCGTCAGCGCCCGGGCCCGCCGCTGCTCGGCGAACCGGGCCAGCGCGGTCGTCAGCAGCCCCACCACCAGCCACAGCGCCAGCGTGACCAGGTTGCGGTCCAGGCCGTGGCCGCCGAAGTAGACCAGGTCGCGGGCGCCCTCGACGAAGCCCGCGCCGTTCCAGAACGCGTGCAGCCCGCCGAAGAAGCCGTTCTGCAGCTCGGGCCGGAAGATCCCGCCGGAGCTGGTGAAGTTCAGCATGACGAACAGCACCATCACCCCGAGCGTGGTCCACCGCTTCAGGAAGGTGTGCAGGCCGACGCCGACGAACAGGATGCCGGCCGAGTAGAGCCAGGACATGCCCCAGACGCCCCACAGCCCGTGGTCGACGATGTGGAACAGCGGTCCGGCGAACAGCGCGCCGAGCAGGCTCACCGCGAAGGACACCCCGACCACCAGCAGCGCCCGCACCCGCATGGGCAGCGTCCCGCCCGCCCCGCCGAGCACCGCCACCGAGGCGTACGAGCCGATGCTGACCGCCACCAGCAGGAAGAACAGGCCCTGCCCGGTCGGGTCGCCGGGGGCCGGCGGGGCCACGTCGTCCACGGCCAGCGGCGCGCCCTGGGCGCTCGCCAGCGGGGTGAAGACCTTCTCGACGGCGGTCGCGTCGGTGTCCGAGCCGGCCGAGGCGACCAGCAGCTGCGGCGCCCTGCCGGGGAGGTACGCCCCGGCGATGTCCCGGTGCATCAGCGCGGTCACCGCGGCCTGCCGGTCCGGCACGGTGCGGACGTCCAGCGCCTGCCCGGCGTCCTGGCCGAGCGTGCGGGCCAGGGCGGTGGCCGAGGGGCCGCTGCCGACCACGGCGACCGGCAGGTGGTGCGGCGCGGGTGAGGCGAACGCACCGAGGTAGGCGAGGCCCATCCCCAGGCACATCAGCAGCGGGGTCAGCAGGTGCGTCAGCACGTGGCGCAGCTCGGTCGTCTCAGCTCGTTGCCCGGCGGACATCGGCCCTACCTCCAGAAGGTTGGCATTTACAACTTAACTTCAAGTTGTACTATACAACCAATGGGCCATGGATGCACGCCCGCCCGCCTGGCACCGTCGGAGGGCAGGGGAGAAAGTAGGCTGAAAGCCGCAAAGGGTGCGCGGTCGTCAGCCCACCCTTGAACGGGACAACCTTCTGTATATACCGTGTCTTAACGACAGTTCCTTCGGCCTAGGCAGGGTTCCCATGCAAAATCTCTCGTTGACTCCCGCGATAGCAGGCGATCCGGCCGTCGAGACAGGCGCTCACCCCGCCTGGATTGCGCTGAAGTCCGCCGTCGAGGAACTGCGTCCGTTCCAGTCCAAGGACGGCTCGATCGACCTCAACTCCCGTGGCGCCACCACCCGCGACGAGGCCGACGCCCTCCTCGGCACCATCACCGCGAGCGTCCGCGAGCTGGCCCCCTCCTTCCCGCACGACGCCGCCTACCTCGACGCCGTCGTCGCCGACCTCACCCGCTGGGCCGACTCCGGCTACGCCGTCCCCGACTTCCTCGACTCGCTGCTGGCCTTCCAGCCCGCCGGACAGCGCGAGGACGGCCTCGCCCACCTCGTCGTCTTCCCGATGTACACCCAGAACGGCAACCCGGACCGCAACCTCGAAGCCGTCCTGCTCAACGTCGTCTGGCCGGACTGGCTGGCCGAGCTGGAGCGCACCCGCTTCGACAACCCGATGTTCGTGCCGATCACGTTCACCGACTTCACCGCGGGCTACGACACCAACTCCGCCGTGCTCTTCCCCGAGACCGTCGCCGTCCGCGAGGCCCCCGAGCGCTTCACCTGGGGCGGGATCTTCTGCGACCGCGAGGCCGCCCGCTTCCGCGCCGTCTCCACCGCCGCCGTCTCCACCCTCGGCCTGGAGATCCCCGCCGACGCCGCCAAGCTGCTGGAGGACCAGGAGCTGGCCCAGCAGACCTTCGTGCTGTGGGACCTGGTCCACGACCGCACCCACAGCCACGGCGACCTGCCGTTCGACCCCTTCATGATCAAGCAGCGCAGCCCGTTCTGGATGTACGGCCTGGAGGAGCTGCGCTGCGACCTCACCGCCTTCAAGGCCGCCGTCCAGCTCGAGGCCGAGGGCCGCGAGCAGGGCCGCAACGTCCAGTACGCCATCCTCTTCGACCGGATGTTCCGCTTCCCGGTCAGCGGCGGGCGCGTCCGCAACTACGACGGCCTCGGCGGCCAGCTGCTCTTCGCGTACCTGCACAAGCACGACGCGCTGCGCTGGACCGACAACCGGCTGCGCATCGACTGGGAGCGGGTCGCCACCGTCACCACCGACCTGTGCACCGAGATCGAGACCCTCTACCGCGAGGGCATCGACCGGCCCAAGACCGCCCACTGGCTCGCCGCCTACGAGCTGGTCTCCCGCTACCTCACCCCGCACCCCGCCTCGGTGTGGGCCAAGGGCGCCGACGCCCTGCCGTTCTCCGAGTACACCGAGAGCAAGCCGCTGAACAAGGCGCTGTGCGACGCCGTCCTGCCGGACGAGTTCCCGCTCAGCATGTTCTTCGAGGCGCTGTCGAAGAAGCTCTCCGGCGTCATCGCCTCCACCTCCGGCATGACCGGGGCCAGCGTCATCAAGGCCGCAGCGTGACCGCCCGCCCCCTCGACGGCCGCGTCGTCGCGGTCGCCGGCGCCACCGGCCCGGCCGGGCGCGCCACCGTGCGCCACCTGGCTGCGGCCGGCGCCACGGTCGCCTGCTCCGGCACCGACGCCCGCCGGCTGGACCTGGTCCTGGACGCCACCCGCCGGGCCGTGCCCGGCGCGGTCGTCGTCGGCCAGGTCCTCGACCTGCTCGACCCGCAGGCCGCCGGCGACTGGGCCGACCACATCGAGGCCGAACACGGCAGCGTCGACGGCCTGGTCCACCTGGTCGGCGGCTGGCGCGGCGGCAAGAAGTTCACCGATGTCGACCTCTCCGACTGGGACTTCCTGCACGACCAGCTGGTCCGCACGCTCCAGCACACCAGCCTCGGCTTCCACGACGCCCTGCGGCGCAGCCCCCAGGGCCGCTTCGTGATCGTCTCCGCCGCCGGCGCGGCCAAGCCCACTGCGGGCAACGCCGCCTACGCCGCTGCCAAGGCCGCCGCCGAGACCTGGACGCTCTCGCTCGCCGACTCCTTCCGCACCCTGGCCGAATCCGACCCCGAGGGGCAGCCGCAGCGGACGGCTGCTGCGATCCTGGTCATCAAGGCCCTCGTCACCCCGGAGATGCGCGAGGCCAAGCCGAACGCCAAGTTCGCCGGATTCACCGACGTCGCCGACCTCGCCGAGACCGTCGTCGACCTGTGGAACCGCCCCGCCAACGACCTGAACGGACAGCACCTGTGGCTGACGCCCCGATGACCGACGCCCAGCGACGGCACGACCCGAGCGTTCGCGGCTTCGCCAGCGACAACTACGCCGGTATCCACCCCGAGATCCTCACCGCCATCGCCCTCGCCAACGACGGCCACCAGGTCGCCTACGGCGGGGACGACTACACCGCCCACCTGCAGGACGTCTTCCGGCGCCACTTCGGCGAGCGCGCCGAGGCCTTCCCGGTCTTCAACGGCACCGGCGCCAACGTCGTCTCGCTGCAGGCGCTGCTCCCGCGCTGGGGCGCCGTCGTCGCCGCCGAGACCGCCCACATCAACGTGGACGAGGGCGGCGCGCCGGAGAAGATGGGCGGCATCAAGCTGCTCACCGTCCCCACCCCGGACGGCAAGCTCACCCCCGAGCTGATCGACCGGCAGGCCTGGGGCTGGGGCGACGAGCACCGCGCCCAGCCGCTGGCGGTCTCCATCACCCAGAGCACCGAACTCGGCACCTGCTACACCGCCGACGAGGTCCGCGCCATCTGCGACCACGCCCACGAGCGCGGCATGCTGGTGCACATGGACGGCTCCCGGCTGGCCAACGCCGCCGCCACCCTGGGCCTGCCGCTGCGGGCCTTCACCACCGACGCCGGCGTGGACGTCCTCTCGTACGGCGGCACCAAGAACGGCATGCTGCTGGGCGAGGCCGTGGTGGTGCTGAACCCCGACGCGGTCCGCAACATCCAGTACCTGCGCAAGACCTCCATGCAGCTCGCCTCGAAGATGCGCTTCATCTCCGTGCAGTTCGAGGCGCTGCTCGGCGGCGACCTGTGGCTGCGCAGCGCCTCCCACGCCAACGCCATGGCGCTGCGGTTGGAGTCCGCCGTGCGCGGTGTCGACGGCGTGGAGGTGGTCCGCCCGGTCCAGGCGAACGCGGTGTTCGCGCTGCTCCCGCGCGAGGTGAGCGAGCGGCTCCAGAAGACCTACCGCTTCTACTTCTGGAACGAGCACACCGGCGAGGTCCGCTGGATGGCGTCCTTCGACACCACCGAGGCCGACATCGACGCCTTCGCGGCGGCGATCGCCGAGGAGATGGCCAAGCAGGGCTGACGCCCCGCTGCCCTGCTGATTGCGCCGCCCGGCCGGAACGCCTCCGACCGGGCGGCGGCCGTTCACCTCGATTTCGTACTTCGGGGTGTGACCCGCTAAGGTTTCGCTGGTCGGAACGGGCGATGACCTGCGAAGACAGAACACAGACAGGAACCCGCCAGCGGGGCAGAACCGGTCAAACGGTCTGATAAGCTGGAAAACGAAGAACGAAGTGCCCGGAGAGACCGGTGAAAGGGTCTTGAAGGAAGCGTCCGTTCCTTGAGAACTCAACAGCGTGCCAAAAGTCAACGCCAGATATGTTGATACCCCGTCCGTTTTTTGGACGTGGTTCCTTTGATGCACAAAACACTAGCGAGGACGCAGTGCACGAGGTCGGCTGTTCCGCTGACTGTCGTGCCGCTCTTTCGCGGGTGTGCTCCGGATATCCGGAATACATTCACGGAGAGTTTGATCCTGGCTCAGGACGAACGCTGGCGGCGTGCTTAACACATGCAAGTCGAACGGTGAAGCCCTTCGGGGTGGATCAGTGGCGAACGGGTGAGTAACACGTGGGCAACCTGCCCCAGATTCTGGGACAACACCGGGAAACCGGTGCTAATACCGGATACGACGCATCTCCGCATGGGGTGTGCGTGGAAAGCTCCGGCGATCTGGGATGGGCCCGCGGCCTATCAGCTTGTTGGTGGGGTGATGGCCTACCAAGGCGACGACGGGTAGCCGGCCTGAGAGGGCGACCGGCCACACTGGGACTGAGACACGGCCCAGACTCCTACGGGAGGCAGCAGTGGGGAATATTGCACAATGGGCGAAAGCCTGATGCAGCGACGCCGCGTGAGGGATGACGGCCTTCGGGTTGTAAACCTCTTTCAGCAGGGAAGAAGCGCAAGTGACGGTACCTGCAGAAGAAGCACCGGCTAACTACGTGCCAGCAGCCGCGGTAATACGTAGGGTGCGAGCGTTGTCCGGAATTATTGGGCGTAAAGAGCTCGTAGGCGGCTTGTCGCGTCGGATGTGAAAGCCCGGGGCTTAACTCCGGGTCTGCATTCGATACGGGCAGGCTAGAGTGTGGTAGGGGAGATCGGAATTCCTGGTGTAGCGGTGAAATGCGCAGATATCAGGAGGAACACCGGTGGCGAAGGCGGATCTCTGGGCCATTACTGACGCTGAGGAGCGAAAGCGTGGGGAGCGAACAGGATTAGATACCCTGGTAGTCCACGCCGTAAACGTTGGGAACTAGGTGTGGGTCACATTCCACGTGGTCCGCGCCGCAGCTAACGCATTAAGTTCCCCGCCTGGGGAGTACGGCCGCAAGGCTAAAACTCAAAGGAATTGACGGGGGCCCGCACAAGCAGCGGAGCATGTGGCTTAATTCGACGCAACGCGAAGAACCTTACCAAGGCTTGACATATACCGGAAACGGCCAGAGATGGTCGCCCCCTTGTGGTCGGTATACAGGTGGTGCATGGTTGTCGTCAGCTCGTGTCGTGAGATGTTGGGTTAAGTCCCGCAACGAGCGCAACCCTCGTTCTGTGTTGCCAGCGGGTTATGCCGGGGACTCACAGGAGACTGCCGGGGTCAACTCGGAGGAAGGTGGGGACGACGTCAAATCATCATGCCCCTTATGTCTTGGGCTGCACACGTGCTACAATGGCCGGTACAATGAGCTGCGATACCGCGAGGTGGAGCGAATCTCAAAAAGCCGGTCTCAGTTCGGATTGGGGTCTGCAACTCGACCCCATGAAGTCGGAGTTGCTAGTAATCGCAGATCAGCATTGCTGCGGTGAATACGTTCCCGGGCCTTGTACACACCGCCCGTCACGTCACGAAAGTCGGTAACACCCGAAGCCGGTGGCCTAACCCGCAAGGGAAGGAGCTGTCGAAGGTGGGACCAGCGATTGGGACGAAGTCGTAACAAGGTAGCCGTACCGGAAGGTGCGGCTGGATCACCTCCTTTCTAAGGAGCACTTCTCCCGACCACGGTCGGGCAGAGGGCCATATCGTCAGCGCATGTCTGACGGTGGTTCGCTCATGGGTGGAACGTTGACTATTCGGCACGATCGGCTTGTCGTCGCTAGTACTGCACCTTTCGGGGTGTGTGGAACGCGGGGTCGGGTGGGTCGGGTCGGGCACGTTGTTGGGTCCTGAGGGCACGGCCGCAAGGCTGGTCTTCAGCGCCGGCCCCAGTGAACTCCACGGCCTTCGGGTGTGGGGGTGATGGGTGGCTGGTCGTTGTTTGAGAACTGCACAGTGGACGCGAGCATCTGTGGCCAAGTTTTTAAGGGCGCACGGTGGATGCCTTGGCACTAGGAACCGATGAAGGACGTGGGAGGCCACGATAGGCCCCGGGGAGCTGTCAACCGAGCTTTGATCCGGGGGTGTCCGAATGGGGAAACCCGGCAGTCGTCATGGGCTGTCACCCGCTGCTGAACACATAGGCAGTGTGGAGGGAACGCGGGGAAGTGAAACATCTCAGTACCCGCAGGAAGAGAAAACAACCGTGATTCCGAGAGTAGTGGCGAGCGAAATCGGATGAGGCTAAACCGTTGTGGTGTGAGACCCGGCAGGGGTTGCCACTTCGGGGTCGTGGGAGAATTCTTGACCGGTCTGCCGGCCGGTCGGAGAGTCAGAAACCGTATGGGTAGTCGAAGGACATGCGAAAGGTCCGGCGTAGAGGGTAAGACCCCCGTAGACGAAACCTGTGCGGCTCTCTTGAGTTTTTCCCAAGTAGCACGGATCCCGTGAAACTCCGTGTGAATCTGGCGGGACCACCCGCTAAGCCTAAATATTCCCTAGTGACCGATAGCGGACAGTACCGTGAGGGAATGGTGAAAAGTACCGCGGGAGCGGAGTGAAATAGTACCTGAAACCGTGTGCCTACAAGCCGTGGGAGCGTCGCAGCGTGTGCTTGCACACAGCTGTCGTGACTGCGTGCCTTTTGAAGAATGAGCCTGCGAGTTTGCGGTGTGTTGCGAGGTTAACCCGTGTGGGGTAGCCGTAGCGAAAGCGAGTCCGAATAGGGCGACATAGTAGCGCGCCCAAGACCCGAAGCGGAGTGATCTAGCCATGGGCAGGTTGAAGCGCGGGTAAGACCGTGTGGAGGACCGAACCCACCAGGGTTGAAAACCTGGGGGATGACCTGTGGTTAGGGGTGAAAGGCCAATCAAACTCCGTGATAGCTGGTTCTCCCCGAAATGCATTTAGGTGCAGCGTCGTGTGTTTCTTGCCGGAGGTAGAGCACTGGATAGGCGATGGGCCCCACCGGGTTACTGACCTTAGCCAAACTCCGAATGCCGGTAAGTGAGAGCGCGGCAGTGAGACTGTGGGGGATAAGCTCCATGGTCGAGAGGGAAACAGCCCAGAACACCGGCTAAGGCCCCTAAGCGTGTGCTAAGTGGGAAAGGATGTGGAGTCGCAGAGACAACCAGGAGGTTGGCTTAGAAGCAGCCACCCTTTAAAGAGTGCGTAATAGCTCACTGGTCAAGTGATTCCGCGCCGACAATGTAGCGGGGCTCAAGTACACCGCCGAAGCCGTGTCATTGCAGTGTCAACTCCTAACGGGGGCTGTGATGGGTAGGGGAGCGTCGTGTGCCGGGTGAAGCGGCGGCGGAAGCCAGTCGTGGACGGTATACGAGTGAGAATGCAGGCATGAGTAGCGATACAAGAGTGGGAAACTCTTGCGCCGATTGACCAAGGGTTCCTGGGTCAAGCTGATCTGCCCAGGGTAAGTCGGGACCTAAGGCGAGGCCGACAGGCGTAGTCGATGGACAACGGGTTGATATTCCCGTACCCGCTTTGAAGCGCCAACGTCGAACCCGGTAATGCTAAGCCCGTGAAGCCGTCCCGGAGTCTTCGGACAAGGGGAAGTGGTGGAGCCGGTGAACCGAGCTGGTAGTAGGTGAGCGATGGGGTGACGCAGGAAGGTAGTCCAGCCCGGGCGGTGGTTGTCCCGGGGTAAGGGTGTAGGACGAACGGTAGGCAAATCCGCCGTTCACATAGTCTGAGACCTGATGCCGAGCCGATTGTGGTGAAGTGGATGATCCTATGCTGTCGAGAAAAGCCTCTAGCGAGTTTCATGGCGGCCCGTACCCCAAACCGACTCAGGTGGTCAGGTAGAGAATACCGAGGCGTTCGGGTGAACTATGGTTAAGGAACTCGGCAAAATGCCCCCGTAACTTCGGGAGAAGGGGGCCGGTTGTGGTGATGGGGTTTACCTCCTGAGCTGTGGCCGGCCGCAGAGACCAGCGAGAAGCGACTGTTTACTAAAAACACAGGTCCGTGCGAAGCCGTAAGGCGATGTATACGGACTGACGCCTGCCCGGTGCTGGAACGTTAAGGGGACCGGTTAGCTGCGCTTCGGTGTGGCGAGGCTGAGAACTTAAGCGCCAGTAAACGGCGGTGGTAACTATAACCATCCTAAGGTAGCGAAATTCCTTGTCGGGTAAGTTCCGACCTGCACGAATGGCGTAACGACTTCTCGACTGTCTCAACCATAGGCCCGGTGAAATTGCATTACGAGTAAAGATGCTCGTTTCGCGCAGCAGGACGGAAAGACCCCGGGACCTTTACTATAGCTTGATATTGGTGTTCGGTTCGGCTTGTGTAGGATAGGTGGGAGACTGTGAAGCGGCCACGCCAGTGGTTGTGGAGTCGTCGTTGAAATACCACTCTGGTCGTGCTGGATGTCTAACCTGGGTCCGTGATCCGGATCAGGGACAGTGTCTGGTGGGTAGTTTAACTGGGGCGGTTGCCTCCTAAAATGTAACGGAGGCGCCCAAAGGTTCCCTCAGCCTGGTTGGCAATCAGGTGTTGAGTGTAAGTGCACAAGGGAGCTTGACTGTGAGACCGACGGGTCGAGCAGGTGCGAAAGCAGGGACTAGTGATCCGGCGGTGGCTTGTGGAAGCGCCGTCGCTCAACGGATAAAAGGTACCCCGGGGATAACAGGCTGATCTTCCCCAAGAGTCCATATCGACGGGATGGTTTGGCACCTCGATGTCGGCTCGTCGCATCCTGGGGCTGGAGTAGGTCCCAAGGGTTGGGCTGTTCGCCCATTAAAGCGGTACGCGAGCTGGGTTTAGAACGTCGTGAGACAGTTCGGTCCCTATCCGCTGCGCGCGCAGGAGTCTTGAGAAGGGCTGTCCCTAGTACGAGAGGACCGGGACGGACGAACCTCTGGTGTGCCAGTTGTCCTGCCAAGGGCATGGCTGGTTGGCTACGTTCGGGAGGGATAACCGCTGAAAGCATCTAAGCGGGAAGCCTGCTTCGAGATGAGGACTCCCACCACCATCGAGTGGGTAAGGCTCCCAGTAGACGACTGGGTTGATAGGCCGGGTGTGGAAGCCCTGTGAGGGGTGGAGCTGACCGGTACTAATAGGCCGAGGGCTTGTCCATAGTTGCTACGCGTCCACTGTGTTGTTCTGAAGCAACGACCCCTTCCCGGGAGCGTCATGCCGGGGAGTGCGGGTCAACTTCATAGTGTTTCGGTGGTCATAGCGTGAGGGAAACGCCCGGTTACATTCCGAACCCGGAAGCTAAGCCTCATAGCGCCGATGGTACTGCAAGGGGGACCTTGTGGGAGAGTAGGACACCGCCGAACAACCTTTCGTGAAAGGCCCTCTGACCTCGAGTCAGAGGGCCTTTCCGCATATCTGGACCTTGTGACCTTCTAGGAATCCGCGAAGGCCGCGTGCACCAGCGGATTCTGCGGCGGGATGCCGCGGGTGACCCGGTCCCAGCTGTTCTGGTAGATCACCGCCGTACGCCCCCGGTCGGAGCGGAAGGCGTAGCAGTCCACGCCGAAGTGGCTGCCGCCGTGCCCGTACAGCACCGTGCCGCCGGGGAGGCGGTAGCTGAACAGGCCCATGCCGTACTCCATGTCGCTGCGTGCGGGCTGCGTGGTGCGCATGGCGGCCAGGGAGGCTGCCGGGAGCAGGCTGCCGCCCAGGAGGGCGTCGAGGAAGCGGGCCACCTCGGGTGGGGTGGAGACGATGGCGCCACTCGCCCAGCTCTCCGAGGGGGTGAACTCGGTGGTGTCGGCATAGCCGGATTCGGCGTCCAGCCGGAGGTATCCGCGGGTGTGCGCTCCTCGGAGGTGCCGCTCGCTGGTGGGCAGGTAGGTCCGGCCGAGTCCGAGCGGGTCGAAGATCCGCTCCTGGAACGCCTCTTGAAGGGTCCGGCCGGTGGCGGCCTCGGTGATCAGCCCGAGGAGGACGTAGTCGGTGTTGGAATAGCGCCAGGCCCGGCCGGGCTCCCGCCGGTCGGGCCGGGCCAGTGAAGTGCGCACCAACTCCTCGGGCGTGAAGGTGCGTTGGAGCCGGCCGATGTCCGGCGGGTCGCCCAGGACGGCCCAGGCGTAGTCGGGCAGGCCGGAAACCATCCGCAGCAGCTGGTCCACGCTGATCGTGTCGCCGCCCGGCACCAGTCCCGGGGTCCACTGCTCCACGGTGTCGGTGAGCGCGAGCCGCCCCTCGGCGGCGAGTTGCAGGACGACGGCGGCCAGGTAGGTCTTGGTGACGCTGGCGATGCGGAAGCGGTCGTCGGCGGTGATGGGCCGTGGCGCGGCGGTGTCGGCGGTGCCTGCGGCGGCGCTGAACACCTCCTCGCCGTCCTGGGTGATGCGTGCGAACACGCCAGGACCGCGTCCGGCCGCCAATTGCGCGAAAGCGGCCTGCAGCCGGGCGTGTTGGGCTGTGGTCGGCATGCTTGTCCCCCCTGTGGTCGTGGAATGCCCATGGTGCAGGATGAGGGCGAACCGATTCGTAGGCTTACCAGTACCAGGAGGACGCGATGCATCCGCAGAGCTTCGGCGCTCTCCGACTGCCGGGCGGGCTGCCCGCTGGGCTGCCGGACGGGCAGATGGGCGGGAGCCTGCGGGACCAGGTCACCCGGGCGCTGCGGGCCGCGACGATCACCGGCCGGCTGCGTCCCGGTGTGGTGTACTCGGCGCCCGTGCTGGCCGAGGAGCTGGGGGTGTCGGCGACGCCGGTGCGCGAGGCCATGCTCGACCTGGTCCGCGAGGGTCTGGTGGAGACCGTCCGCAACAAGGGGTTCCGCGTCGTCGGGATCACCGATCAGGATCTCGACCATGTCACCGAAGTGCGCGAACTGATCGAGATCCCGGCCACCGTGGAGGTCGCCCGCAGGGCCCGGGCTGAGGATCTGGAGCAGCTGCGCGCTCCCGCCCAGGAGACCGTGGAGGCGGCTCGGACGGGTGACGTCATCGGCTATGTCGAGGCCGACCGCCGCTTCCATCTGGGGGTGCTGGCGCTCACCGGCAATCGGCACCTGGTGGCCACGGTCGGCGAGCTGCGCAAGCGTTCACGGCTGTTCGGTCTGGCGGACGCGGCCGGCGACGGGCGGCTCCTGGCCTCCGCCGTGGAGCACGAGCGGCTGTTGGAGCTCATGCTGGCCGGTGACCTCGACGGCACCCGCCGGTTGGTCCGGACGCACCTCGGCCATGTGCGTACGGGCCGGACGGCCACCGATCGGCCGTCGGCCTAGCCTCCGGCTCCGCCCGGGACGGCAAGCGGGTGCCCTCCGGGGCTCCGGTGCGGAGTCTCCGGCGGGGCACCCGCTGCCGTGACGTTTCTGCGCTGCCCCGGAAGGGGCTGGACGGCCTCAGACCGCGTCGTCGTCCCGCACCGCGCGGCGGGCGTCCGCGTCCAGGACGCCCCAGGTGATCAGCTGGTCGATCAGCAGCGAGGCCGGCTGGTCGTAGATGACGGCGAGGGTGCGCAGGTCGTCCTGGCGGATCGAGAGCACCTTGCCGTTGTAGTCGCCGCGCTGGCTCTGGATGGTCGCCGCGTAGCGCTGCAGCGGCCCTGCCTTCTCGGAGGGCACCTGGGAGAGCCGCTCCAGGTCCAGCACCAGGCGCGGCGGCGGTTCGGCCGCTCCGCCGGGGGTGCTGCCGGGCAGCAGCTCCTGCACCGGGACGCCGTAGAAGTCGGCCAGCTCGGCGAGGCGCTGCACGGTGACGGCGCGGTCGCCGCGCTCGTAGGAGCCCACCACGACGGCCTTCCAGCGGCCCTGGGATTTCTCCTCGACGCCGTGCAGGGACAGCCCCTGCTGGGTGCGGATCGCACGCAGCTTGCCACCAAGCTGCTTCGCGTAGTCGCTGGACAAATGGTCTCCCCGGACGTGAATCGAATGGCGCGTGATCTGCCTGAGACGGCGAGTCCGTGAGACACCACCACGAGGGGTGTGAGAGGCTCCGTCGCCCGGCCGTAACTCACTGTGAGGTTACGCAGAGTGATATGAGTTCGTCAAGCCGAATGGGGCAGTCGTGCGAACGCCGACGCGAAGACCGCCCTGGTAGGGTTGACGACGGCCTCCGCCAGGACCGCGGCGGCCATCCCCAGGCATCCTTTAAGGCCCGTCCAGTGAGGCGGGGAAGGAGGTCGGCTTCGGCATGACCGCTCGTGACGCACGTCCCAGCAACGGCAGCACCACCGGCACCGGCGGCACCAATGGCGACAGGGCCGGTGCCCAGCGGCGGGTGCTCGACGAGGGTGACATCTCCCGCTCGTTGACCCGCATCGCCCACGAGATCGTCGAGCGCGCCAAGGGCGCGGAGGACGTCGTGCTCCTGGGCATCCCCACCCGCGGAGTCCTGCTCGCCCGCCGCCTGCACGCCCGGCTGGCCCAGATCACCGGCCGGGACATCCCCATCGGCACCCTCGACATCACCATGTACCGGGACGACCTGCGGCTGAAGCCCGCCCGCGCCCTGGAGCACACCGAGATCCCGGCCGGCGGCCTCGACGGGAAGCTGGTCGTCCTGGTGGACGACGTGCTGTTCTCCGGCCGCACCATCCGCGCCGCCCTGGACGCCCTGGGCGACCTCGGCCGCCCCCGCGCCGTCCAGCTCGCCGTCCTGGTCGACCGGGGCCACCGCGAGCTGCCGATCCGCGCCGACTACGTCGGCAAGAACCTGCCCACCTCGCTGCGCGAGGCCGTCAAGGTCAAGCTGGACGAGATGGACGGCATGGACGCGGTGCTCCTGGGCGAGCGCGAGGACGGGGGAGGCGTGCGGCAGCAGGGGCAGGACAGCGACGACAAGAACGCCGGGAGCACCAAGTGAAGCGCCACCTCATCTCCACCGCCGACCTCACCCGGGACGACGCGCTGCTGATCCTGGACACCACCGAGGAGATGGCGCAGATCTCCACCCGGGCGGTGAAGAAGCTGCCGACGCTGCGCGGCCGCACCGTCGTCAACCTCTTCTTCGAGGACTCCACCCGCACCCGCACCTCCTTCGAGGTCGCCGAGAAGCGGCTCTCCGCCGACGTCATCAACTTCTCCGCCAAGGGCTCCTCGGTCTCCAAGGGCGAGACCCTCAAGGACACCGCGCTGACCCTGCAGGCCATGGGCGCGGACGCGGTCGTCATCCGGCACAGCGCCTCCGGGGCGCCCAAGCGGCTGGCCGACTCGGACTGGCTGCACGGCAGCGTCGTCAACGCCGGCGACGGCACCCACGAGCACCCCACCCAGGCCCTGCTCGACGCCTTCACCATGCGCCGCCACCTCAGCCCGGGCGGCCCCGGCGGCAGCCGCGGGCGGGATCTGGACGGGCGCCGGATCACCATCGTCGGCGACGTGCTGCACAGCCGGGTGGCCCGCTCCAACGTGCGGCTGCTGCACACCCTCGGCGCGCAGGTCACCCTGGTCGCCCCGCCGACGCTGATGCCGTTCGGGGTGGAGACCTGGCCCTGCGAGGTCTCCTACGACCTGGACGCCGCGCTGCCCAAGAGCGACGCGGTGATGATGCTGCGGGTCCAGCGCGAGCGCATGAACGCCGCCTTCTTCCCCACCCAGCGCGAGTACTCCCGCCGCTACGGCCTGGACGCCGCCCGGGTGGCGACCCTCCCCGACCACGCCATCGTGATGCACCCCGGCCCGATGGTGCGCGGCATGGAGATCGCCTCGGAGATCGCCGACTCGGCCCGCTCCACCATCGTCGAGCAGGTCGCCAACGGCGTCAGCGTCCGGATGGCCGTCCTGTACCTGCTGCTCGGCGGCTCCGAGCCGGCCATCAGCACCTCCGCGACTTCCACGACCCAGCCCGCAGGCACCACCGAGGAGCACGCCAAGTGACCAGCTACCTGATCCGCAACGCCCGCATCCTCGGCGGTGAACCGCAGGACCTGCGTCTGAAGGACGGCGTGATCGCCGAGATCGGCACCGGCCTGGCCGCCGCCGAGGGCGACACCGTCGTCGAGGCCGAGGGCCTGATCGCCCTGCCCGGCCTGGTCGACCTGCACACCCACCTGCGCGAGCCGGGCCGGGAGGACGCCGAGACCGTCCTCACCGGCACCCGCGCCGCCGCCCGGGGCGGCTTCACCGCCGTCCACGCCATGGCCAACACCTTCCCGGTCGCCGACACCGCCGGCGTGGTGGAGCAGGTCTGGCGGCTCGGCCGCGAGTCCGGCTACTGCGACGTGCAGCCGGTCGGCGCGGTCACCGTGGGCCTGGGCGGCAAGCAGCTGGCTGAGCTGGGCGCCATGGCCGACTCCGCCGCCGCCGTCCGGGTCTTCTCCGACGACGGCAAGTGCGTGGACGACGCGGTGATCATGCGCCGCGCCCTGGAGTACGTGAAGGCGTTCGGCGGCGTCATCGCCCAGCACGCCCAGGAGCCCCGGCTGACCGAGGGCGCCCAGATGAACGAGGGCGCGGTCTCCGGCGAGCTGGGCCTGGCCGGCTGGCCCGCCGTCGCCGAGGAGTCGATCATCGCCCGGGACGTGCTGCTGGCCGCCCACGTCGGCTCACGGCTGCACGTCTGCCACCTGTCCACGGCCGGTTCGGTGGAGATCATCCGCTGGGCCAAGTCCAAGGGCTGGGACGTCACCGCCGAGGTCACCCCGCACCACCTGCTGCTCACCGACGAGCTGGTCCGCTCCTACGACCCGGTCTACAAGGTCAACCCGCCGCTGCGCACCGAGGCCGACGTCCTGGCGCTGCGCGAGGCCCTGGCGGACGGCACCATCGACGCCGTCGCCACCGACCACGCGCCGCACCCCTCCGAGGACAAGGACTGCGAGTGGGCCGCTGCCGCCATGGGCATGGTCGGCCTGGAGACCGCGCTGTCCGTGGTGCAGCGGACGATGGTCGACACCGGCCTGATGACCTGGGCGGACGTCGCCGAGCGGATGTCGGCCAAGCCGGCCGCCATCGGCGGTCTCACCGGGCACGGC
Source organism: Streptacidiphilus sp. PB12-B1b (assembly GCF_014084125.1). Classification (NCBI taxonomy): domain Bacteria; kingdom Bacillati; phylum Actinomycetota; class Actinomycetes; order Kitasatosporales; family Streptomycetaceae; genus Streptacidiphilus; species Streptacidiphilus sp. PB12-B1b. The sequence goes on from NZ_CP048405.1 coordinate 2,309,206, forward strand.
CGCCCCGTCTCGGTGGACGAACCGGCCAACCTCGTCCTGGTGGACCCCGCGTACCGTGGAACGGTGAACCCCGACGCCTTTGCCACCCGCAGCCGCAACACCCCCTACCGCGGTCTTGACCTGCCCGGACGAGTGGTCGCCACCTTCCTGCGCGGCCGTGCCACGGTGCTGGACGGTGAGCTGGTATGACCGCCGCCTCCGCACTGACCCGGCTGGCGCCCACCCGCCTGGCGGACGCCCCGCACTCCGCGCCGGTCACCCACGTCAGCGGCTACATCGGCTGGACCATCGGCCTGGTCATCGTGGTCGGCATCGTCTACTGGCTGATGCGCCAGGGCTGGCAGTGGCGCCGGACCATGCAGTCCGGCCTGCCGGAGCTGCCGGTCGCGCCCGGGCGGACCACCGAGCCCGTCCTGGAGCTGGAGGGCCGCTACCTGGGCACCACCACCGCCGGGAACTGGCTGGACCGCGTCGTCGCCCACCACCTGGGTGCCCGCAGCCTGGTCGAGCTGACCCTGACCGCCGAGGGCCTGACGGTGGTCCGCCCGGCCTCGGCGGACTTCTTCATCCCGGTCGCCGCACTCCGCGGCGCCCGCACCGACCAGCGCATCGTCGGCAAGGTCGTCCCCGAGGGCGGCCTGCTGGTGGTCGTCTGGGAGCACGGCGGCACCCTGCTGGACAGCGGCTTCCGAGCCGACCACCCGTCCGAGCACGAGAACTGGGTCACCGCGATCGAGGTCCTGATGAAGGCCCACGCCAAGGTGACCGCGGACGCCGCGAGCGACGGCGCCGCACCCCACAGCAGCACCGGCCACAGCACCACGAGCACAGGCACGAGCACGATCAGCACGAGCAAGGAAGGCGCATGATGACCGCACCGGCATCCACCCCCACGGCGAAGCGCCGGGAGCGAGTCCCGGCGGTCTACGTCCTCGAGGACGGCCGGGTCTTCCACGGCCAGGCGTACGGCGCCGTCGGCGAGACCTTCGGCGAGGCCGTCTTCAACACCGGCATGACCGGCTACCAGGAGACCCTGACCGACCCCTCCTACCACCGCCAGGTGGTGGCGATGACCGCGCCGCAGATCGGCAACACCGGCGTCAACGACGAGGACCAGGAGTCCTCCCGGATCTGGGTGGCCGGGTACGTCGTCCGCGACCCCGCCCGCATCCCGTCCAACTGGCGCTCGCGCCGCACCCTGGACGAGGAGCTGACCGCCCAGGGCGTCGTCGGCATCAGCGGCATCGACACCCGCGCGCTGACCCGGCACCTGCGCGAGCGCGGCGCCATGCGCTGCGGCATCTTCTCCGGCCCGGCCGTCGCCGACGACGCGACGCTGGTGGAGCGGGTCCGCCGGGCCCCGCAGATGGAGGGCGCGGACCTGTGCGGCGAGGTCGCCACCGACCGCGCCTACGTCGTCCCGGCCATCGGCGCCAAGCGCTTCACCGTGGCCGCCGTCGACCTCGGCATCAAGGGCATGACCCCGCACCGCATGGCCGAGCGCGGCATCGAGGTGCACGTGCTGCCCGCCGACGCCACCGCCGAGGACGTCTACGCGGTCGCCCCCGATGGCGTGTTCTTCTCCAACGGGCCCGGCGACCCGGCCTCCGCCGAGACGCAGATCGCGCTGCTGCGCGAGGTGCTCGACCGGAAGACCCCGTTCTTCGGGATCTGCTTCGGCAACCAGCTGCTCGGCCGGGCCCTGGGCTTCGGCACCTACAAGCTGAAGTACGGCCACCGCGGCATCAACCAGCCGGTGCAGGACCGTTCCACCGGCAAGGTCGAGGTCACCGCGCACAACCACGGCTTCGCCGTGGACGCCCCGCTCGACGGCGAGTCGCAGACCCCGTACGGCCGCGTCACGGTGTCCCATGTATGCCTGAACGACGACGTGGTCGAGGGCCTGCAGTGCCTGGACCAGCCCGCGTTCAGCGTCCAGTACCACCCGGAGGCGGCGGCCGGTCCGCACGACGCCGCCTACCTGTTCGACCGCTTCGTTTCCCTGATGGAGGGCCAGCGTGCCTAAGCGCACTGACATCCAGTCCGTACTGGTCATCGGTTCCGGCCCGATCGTCATCGGCCAGGCGGCCGAGTTCGACTACTCCGGCACCCAGGCGTGCCGGGTGCTCAAGGCCGAGGGCCTGCGGGTGATCCTGGTCAACTCCAACCCGGCCACGATCATGACCGACCCGGAGATCGCCGACGCCACCTACGTCGAGCCGATCACCCCGGAGTTCGTCGAGAAGATCATCGCCAAGGAGCGCCCCGACGTCCTGCTGCCGACGCTGGGCGGCCAGACCGCGCTGAACACCGCGATCTCGCTGCACGAGGCCGGCACCCTGGCCAAGTACGACGTCGAGCTGATCGGCGCCAACGTCGAGGCCATCAACAAGGGCGAGGACCGCCAGCTGTTCAAGGGCGTGGTGGAGGCCGTCAAGGCGAAGATCGGCTACGGCGAGTCCGCCCGCTCGGTCATCTGCCACACCATGGACGAGGTCCTGGCCGGGGTGGACACCCTCGGCGGCTACCCGGTCGTGGTCCGCCCCTCCTTCACCATGGGCGGCGCCGGCTCCGGCTTCGCCCACGACGAGGAGGACCTGCGCCGCATCGCCGGGCAGGGCCTGACCCTCTCGCCCACCACCGAGGTGCTCCTGGAGGAGTCCATCCTCGGCTGGAAGGAGTACGAGCTCGAGCTGATGCGCGACCGCAACGACAACGTCGTGGTCGTCTGCTCGATCGAGAACTTCGACCCGATGGGCGTGCACACCGGCGACTCCATCACCGTCGCCCCGGCGATGACCCTCACCGACCGCGAGTACCAGCGGCTGCGCGACATCGGCATCGCCATCATCCGCGAGGTCGGCGTGGACACCGGCGGCTGCAACATCCAGTTCGCCATCAACCCGGAGGACGGCCGGGTCATCGTCATCGAGATGAACCCGCGCGTCTCCCGCTCCTCCGCGCTGGCGTCCAAGGCCACCGGCTTCCCGATCGCCAAGATCGCGGCCAAGCTCGCCGTGGGCTACACCCTGGACGAGATCCCCAACGACATCACCGAGAAGACCCCGGCGTCGTTCGAGCCCACCCTCGACTACGTGGTGGTCAAGGTCCCGCGCTTCGCCTTCGAGAAGTTCCCCTCCGCCGACGCCACCCTGACCACCACCATGAAGTCGGTGGGCGAGGCCATGGCGCTGGGCCGGAACTTCCCCGAGGCGCTGAACAAGGCGCTGCGCTCGCTGGAGAAGAAGGGCTCGCAGTTCGACTTCGCCGGCGGGACCGGCGACAAGGCCGAGCTGCTGGCCAAGGCCAAGGTGCCGACCGACGGCCGGATCAACACCGTCATGGACGCCATCCGGGCCGGGGCCACCCCCGAGGAGGTCTTCGAGGCCACCCGGATCGACCCCTGGTTCGTGGACCAGCTGTTCCTGATCCACGAGATCGCCGTGGAGATCGCCGAGGCCGACAAGCTCACCCCGGAGCTGCTGCGGCACGCCAAGCGCCACGGCTTCTCCGACCTGCAGATCGGCCGGATCCGCGGCCTGTCCGCCGACGTCGTCCGCGAGGTCCGGCACGCGCTGGGCATCCGCCCGGTGTTCAAGACCGTCGACACCTGCGCCGCCGAGTTCGCCGCCAAGACCCCGTACTTCTACTCGTCCTACGACGAGGAGAGCGAGGTCGCCCCGCGCACCCGGCCCGCGGTGCTGATCCTGGGCTCCGGCCCGAACCGCATCGGCCAGGGCATCGAGTTCGACTACTCCTGCGTGCACGCCTCCTTCGCGCTGCACGACGCCGGGTTCGAGACCGTCATGGTCAACTGCAACCCGGAGACCGTCTCCACCGACTACGACACCTCCGACCGGCTCTACTTCGAGCCGCTCACCCTGGAGGACGTGCTGGAGGTCGTCCACGCCGAGACCCTGGCCGGCCCGGTCGCGGGCGTCATCGTCCAGCTCGGCGGTCAGACCCCGCTCGGCCTGGCCCAGGCGCTCAAGGACAACGGCGTGCCGATCGTCGGCACCCAGCCCGAGGCCATCGACCTGGCCGAGGAGCGCGGCGCCTTCGGCCGGGTGCTGGCCGAGGCCGGACTGCCCGCGCCCAAGCACGGCACCGCTTTCTCCTTCGACGAGGCCAAGGCCATCGCCGACGAGATCGGCTACCCGGTGCTGGCCCGCCCCTCCTACGTGCTGGGCGGGCGCGGCATGGAGATCGTCTACGACGAGCCCTCGCTGGCCGACTACCTCAAGCGCCACGCCGGGCTGATCTCCGAGCACCCGGTGCTCATCGACCGCTTCCTCGACGACGCCATCGAGATCGACGTGGACGCCCTCTACGACGGCACCGAGCTGTACCTCGGCGGCGTCATGGAGCACATCGAGGAGGCCGGCATCCACTCCGGCGACTCCGCCTGCGCCCTGCCCCCGATCACCCTCGGCGGCTACGACATCAAGCGGCTGCGGGCCTCCACCGAGGCCATCGCCAAGGGCGTCGGCGTCCGCGGGCTGATCAACATCCAGTTCGCCATGGCCGGGGACATCCTCTACGTGCTGGAGGCCAACCCGCGCGCCTCGCGCACCGTCCCGTTCACCTCCAAGGCGACGGCGGTGCCGCTGGCCAAGGCGGCGGCCCGGATCTCGCTCGGCAGCAGCATCGCCGAGCTGCGGGCCGAGGGCATGCTGCCGCGGGAGGGCGACGGCGGCACCCTGCCGATCGGCTCGCCGATCGCCGTCAAGGAGGCCGTCATGCCGTGGAGCCGCTTCCGCGACATCCACGGCCGCGGCGTGGACACCGTGCTCGGCCCGGAGATGCGCTCCACCGGCGAGGTCATGGGCATCGACACCACCTTCGGCACCGCCTACGCCAAGTCCCAGGCCGGGGCCTACGGCGCGCTGCCCACCAAGGGCCGGGTCTTCGTCTCGGTCGCCAACCGCGACAAGCGCAACCTGGTGTTCCCGGCCCGCGCGCTGGTCGACCTCGGCTTCGAGGTGCTCGCCACCTCCGGCACCGCCGAGGTGCTGCGCCGCAACGGCATCGACGCCACCGTCGTGCGCAAGCACAGCGAGGGCGAGGGCGAGGGCGGCGAGCGGACCATCGTCCAGCTCATCCACGACGGCGAGGTCGACCTGATCATCAACACCCCCTACGGCACCGGCAGCCGCCTGGACGGGTACGAGATCCGGACCGCCGCCGTCGCCCGCTCGGTGCCCTGCCTGACCACGGTGCAGGCCATGGGCGCGGCCGTGCAGGGCATCGACGCCCTGATCCGGGGCGACGTCGCCGTGCGCAGCCTGCAGGAGTACGCGGCGCAGCTGAACGCCGCGCGCTGAGCCGCACCCGGGCCCCGGGACCGCACCGCCGCCGGCCGGCGGCGCGGCCCGGGCCTGGGCAGCCGCACCCGAACCACCTCTGAAACCGCTGGAAGGCGAAGCCGTGTACCGCTTGCTGTTCAACCTCGTCTTCCGGCGGATGGACCCGGAGAAGGCCCACCACCTGGCCTTCTTCTGGATCCGGCTGGCCTCCTCGGTGCCCGGGCTGCGGAGCCTGGTCGCGGCGGTGCTGGCGCCCCGGGATCCGGCGCTGCGCACCCGCGCCCTGGGCCTGGAGCTGCCCGGCCCGTTCGGCCTGGCGGCCGGCTTCGACAAGAACGCCGTGGGCATCGACGGCCTGGCCATGCTCGGGTTCGACTACGTCGAGATCGGCACGGTCACCGCCCAGCCGCAGCCCGGCAACCCGGCGCCCCGGCTGTTCCGGCTGGTCGAGGACCGCGCCCTGGTCAACCGGATGGGCTTCAACAACGAGGGCTCCGCCGCCGTCGCCGCCCGGCTGGCGGCCCGCCCGCGCGGCTCGCGGACGGTCGTCGGCGTCAACATCGGCAAGACCAAGGTCGTCCCCGAGGCCGAGGCCGTCGCCGACTACATCGCCAGCACCGAGCGGCTGGCCCGGCACGCCGACTACTTCGTGGTCAACGTCAGCTCGCCGAACACCCCCGGGCTGCGCAACCTGCAGGCCGTGGACCAGCTGCGACCGCTGCTCACCGCCGTCCGTACCACCCTGGACGCCGCCTCGGGCAAGGGCCACGTCCCGCTGCTGGTCAAGATCGCGCCCGACCTGGCCGACGCCGACATCGACGACGTCGCCGACCTGGCCCTGGAGCTGGGCCTGGACGGCATCATCGCCACCAACACCACCATCGGCCGCGAGGGGCTGCGCACCGACCCCGCCACCGTGGCCGCCGCCGGAGCGGGCGGCCTCTCCGGGGCCCCGCTCAAGGCCCGCGCGCTGGAGGTGCTCGAACGCCTGTACGCGCGCACCGGGGACCGGCTGACGCTGGTCTCCGTCGGCGGCATCGAGACCGCCGACGACGCCTGGCAGCGCATCCTGGCCGGGGCCACCCTGGTCCAGGGCTACAGCGCCTTCATCTACGAGGGCCCCTTCTGGTGCCGCCGCCTGCACCAGGGGCTCTCCGCCCACCTGCGGGCCAGCGGCCATGGCACCCTGAGCGAAGCAGTCGGCGCTTCCACGAGAGGGTGATGGCATGGCGCATCCCGTCCAGACCCGGGCGGAGATCCTGGAACTGACCCCGGTCGGGGCCTACCGGCAGCTGCTGCTGCGGGCCCCCGGGATCGCCGGGCGCGCCCTGCCCGGGCACTTCGCCGCCCTGGCCGTCGGCGGCCCGGACTCCTCGACGCTGCTGCGCCGGTCCCTCTCCATCCACCGGGCCGACCCGGAGGCCGACACCCTCTCGCTGGTCGTCGCCCCCGACGGGCCCGGCAGCCGGGAGCTGTTGCGCGGCCGTCCGGGCGACGGGATCGACCTGGTCGCGCCGCTGGGCACGGCCTTCCCGCTGCCGCCCGGGCCGCTGACGGCGCTGCTGGTGGCGGTCGGGCACGCCGGCGCCCCGCTGTTCGCGCTGGCCGACCGGATCAGGCAGCAGGGCGGCTCGGTCGGCTTCATCCTCGGTGCCGCCACCGCCGACCGGCTGTACGGGGTGGAGCAGGCGCAGGCGCTCACCCCGGACGTCCTGGTCACCACCGAGGACGGGTCCAGCGGCATCAAGGGCCGGGTCACCCTGCCGCTGGCCGAGGCGCTCAAGGCGATCGGCGCGGAGGCGGTGTACGCCGGCGGTCCTGCGCCGGTACTGGAGGCGGTCACCGGGATCGCCAACGCCGAGGGGGCCCGCAGCTTCTGCGCGGTCGAGCAGCCCATGGCGTGCGGCGTGGGCGTCTGCATGACCTGTGTCCTGCCGGTGGTGGGGGAGGACGGGGTCAGCCGCTTCGTCCGCTCCTGCGTGGAGGGCCCCTGCTTCGACGGCAGCCGGGTGCGCTGGTCCGACATCGGCGCCGTCCCGGCCGACCTGTACGGCGCGGCAGCGATGGGGGAGAGCTAGTGGACGCGCAGGAGGTGGACCTCACCGCGCCCTTCGGCGGCGGCAGCCTGCCCAACCCGGTCACCACGGCCTCCGGCTGCGCCGGCTACGGCCGGGAGATCGCCAAGTTCCAGCCGCTGACCGAGCTGGGCTCGATCACCACCAAGACGATCATGCCCTACCCGCGGTCCGGGGGGCCCACCCCGCGCCTGGCCGAGACCCCCAGCGGCATGCTGAACGCGGTGGGCCTGCAGGGCTCCGGCATCGAGCACTTCGTCGAGCACGAGCTGCCCTGGCTCGCCGAGCGCGGCGCCCGGGTGATCGTCTCGGTCGCCGGGGAGCGGGTCGAGGAGTTCGCCGAGACCGTGCAGCAGCTGAGCGGGCGGCCCGGGGTGGTCGGCATCGAGGCCAACCTCGCCTGCGCCAACGCCGCCACCCGGGGGCTGCCCTTCGGCTGCAACCCGGCCACCTCCTTCGACGTGATCGCGGCGGTCAAGGAGGTCGCCGACCCGGCGCTGCCGGTGTACGCCAAGCTGACGCCCGACGTCACCTCGATCACCGAGATCGCCGCCGCCTGCGGCAAGGCCGGCGCGGACGGCCTGTCCATGATCAACACCTTGTCGGGGATGGCCGTGGACACCACCACCATGCGCCCGGCGCTGGCCGGGGCCCTCGGCGGCCTCTCCGGCCCGGCGATCCGCCCGGTGGCCGTCCGCTGCGTCTACCAGGTGCACGCGGCGATGCGCGCCGGGACCGTCCCCGAGCTTCCGATCATGGGCATGGGCGGGATCAGGACGGGCCTGGACGCGCTGGAGTTCGTCCTGGCCGGGGCGTCCGGCGTCGCCGTCGGCACCACCGTCTTCAACGACCCCTCGGCGCCGCTGCGGGTCCTGGCCGAGCTGCGCCAGGCCCTCGCCGAGCGCGGCTTCGGCTGCTTCGCCGACGCCGTCGGCTACGCCCACCGCCCCGAGCCCGAACCCTCGCCCTGAACCCCCGCACACAGCACACCCCGAACCCCCGCACGCCCCACGCCCAGAGGAGACCCCTGATGACTACCGTGCCCTTCGGCGCCCGCCTGCGCGCGGCCATGGACGCCCGTGGCCCGCTCTGCGTCGGCATCGACCCGCACGCGGCGCTGCTGGAGGCGTGGGGGCTGGACGACGACATCGCCGGCCTGGAGCGCTTCACCCGGACGGTGGTGGAGGCGCTGGCCGACCGGGTGGCCGTGCTCAAGCCGCAGAGCGCCTTCTTCGAGCGCTTCGGCAGCCGCGGCGTGGCCGTCCTGGAACAGGCCGTCGCGGACGCCCGCGCGGCGGGCGCGCTGGTGCTGATGGACGCCAAGCGCGGTGACATCGGCTCCACCATGGCCGCCTACGCGGACGCCTTCCTCGCCCCCGGCAGCCCGCTGTTCTCGGACGCGGTCACGGTCTCGCCCTACCTCGGCTTCGGCTCGCTGCGCCCGGCCGTCGAGGCGGCCCGCGCCGCCGGGGCCGGGCTGTTCGTGCTGGCGCTGACGTCCAACCCCGAGGGCCGCGAGGTGCAGCACGCGGTCGGCGAGGACGGCCTGACCGTGGCCCAGTCGGTGCTGCGGCAGCTGGCCGCCGAGAACGCCGGGGCGCAGCCGCTGGGCAGCTTCGGCGCGGTCGTCGGCGCGACCCTCAAGGGCGTCGCCGCCGACCTGGAGATCAACGGGCCGCTGCTGGCCCCCGGCATCGGCGCCCAGGGGGCCACCCCGGCCGACATTCCGGCGGTCTTCGGCGCCGCCGCCGCCAATGTCGTCCCGAGCGTTTCCCGGGACGTTCTGCGGCACGGTCCTTCGGTCGCGGCGCTGCGCGAGGCGTCGGCACGGTTCGTGGACGAGGTGCGCGCGGCGATCGGTTGAAAGTTCGACCTTGTCGCCCGTGGGTGTGATGATTTCGTGAATGGCGTGTGATGGTCTGACCTGCGGATACCGCCGGAACCCGGTTCCTGCGCGGGCAGGGATCCGCAGTTCCCACTCACCTGCGTGAGTCACCTCGCTCAGAGCCGGGGGTTATGTCCGGAAAAGTCCTGGTCAGCCGAGGCTGACCAGGACTTTTCTGCTGTTTTTCCTGACGCGGACGACCGGGAGGGGTAGTGTCCGGCGTTAGGTCCACCAAGGGATGATTCCTCGTTGCTCTCGCAGGTCAGAGCCGCTAGGTTCCTCGGCGGTCCAAAACTGTCCTGTCCCATTCGTTCGAAATCACTGAGGTGAACGGCGTGGCACTTCCGCCCCTTACCCCTGAGCAGCGCACCGCTGCGCTCGCCAAGGCAGCTGAGGCTCGCCGGGAGCGCGCCGAGATCAAGAACCGGCTCAAGCACAGCGGCGCATCCCTGCACGAGGTCATCAAGGCCGGCCAGGAGAACGACGTCATCGGCAAGATGAAGGTGAGCGCCCTCCTGGAGAGCCTCCCCGGCGTCGGCAAGGTCCGGGCGAAGCAGATCATGGAGCGCCTGGGCATCTCCGAGTCGCGTCGTGTGCGCGGCCTCGGTACGAACCAGATCGCCTCCCTGGAGCGCGAGTTCGGCGGAGCTTCCGCCTGATCGGTCCCGATGGTTCGGAAACCCTCCCGGTTACTGGATAATCGGTACATGAGTGAACGTCCGCGGCTGACCGTGCTCTCCGGCCCCTCCGGTGTCGGCAAGAGCACGGTCGTCAGCTTTTTGCGCGCCCAGCACCCCGAGGTATGGCTCTCGGTCTCCGCCACCACCCGCAGGCCGCGGCCGGGTGAGAAGGACGGAGTGCACTACTACTTCGTCGACGAGGACCGGTTCGCCAAGATGGTCGCCAACGGCGACCTCCTGGAGTGGGCCGTCTTCGCCGGGAACCACTACGGCACGCCCCGCCAGGCCGTCCTGGACCGGCTGGCCTCCGGTGCGCCGGTGCTGCTGGAGATCGACCTCCAGGGCGCCCGCCAGGTCCGCGAGTCGATGCCCGAGGCGCAGCTGGTGTTCCTGGCCCCGCCCTCCTGGGAGGAGCTGGTGCGGCGGCTGACCGGTCGCGGCACCGAGCCGCAGGAGGTCGTGGACGAGCGGCTGCGGGCGGCCCGGGTGGAGCTGGCGGCCGAGAGCGAGTTCGACACCACGCTGGTCAACACCTCGGTCGAGGGTGTAGCGGCCGAGCTGCTAGCCTTGCTCAATGTGGTCTGATCTCTTTTCATACCGCACGCAGTTTCTGTGTTCTTCTTCCGGAAGGTTCCCGCGTGTCCTCTTCGATGACAGCGCCCGAAGGCATCATCAACCCGCCGATCGATGAGCTGCTCGAGGCCACCGACTCCAAGTACAGCCTGGTGATCTACGCGGCCAAGCGTGCCCGGCAGATCAACGCCTACTACTCGCAGCTCGGCGAGGGCCTGCTGGAGTACGTCGGCCCGCTGGTCGACACGCACGTGCACGAGAAGCCGCTGTCGATCGCGCTGCGCGAGATCAACGCCGGTATGCTCACCGCCGAGGCGATCGACGCCCAGTAGTCCCCGGGGCCCCTGGCGGGCCCCCGGTCAGTAGACGGACGGACGCCGCGACCCGCGCACAGCCCAGGGCTGCCGCGCGGGGCGCGGCGTCGTCATGCGCGCATGCGGTGCGGAGCAGCAGGGGAGTGGAGCCGGAATGAACGTCGTCCTGGGTGTGAGCGGGGGCATCGCCGCCTACAAGGCGTGCGAGCTGCTGCGGCTGTTCAGCGAGTCCGGCCACCAGGTGCGGGTGGTGCCGACCGCCTCGGCGCTGCACTTCGTGGGCGAGGCCACCTGGTCGGCGCTGTCCGGCAACCCGGTCTCCACCGAGGTCTGGGAGAGCGTCCACGAGGTCCCGCATGTGCGCATCGGCCAGCACGCGGACCTGCTGGTGGTGGCCCCGGCCACGGCGGACCTGCTGGCCAAGGCCGCGCACGGGCTGGCCGACGACCTGCTCACCAACACCCTGCTGACGGCCCGCTGTCCGGTGGTGTTCGCCCCGGCGATGCACACCGAGATGTGGGAGCACCCGGCGACGCAGGAGAACGTGGCGACGCTGCGCCGCCGCGGGGCGGTGGTGATCGAGCCCGCCGTGGGCCGGCTCACCGGCGCGGACACCGGCAAGGGCCGCTTCCCCGACCCGTCGGCCGTCTTCGAGCTGTGCCGCCGGGTGCTGGCGCGCGGCGCCGACGCCGGGGCGGCCGACCTGGCCGGGCGCCGGGTGGTGGTCTCGGCCGGCGGCACCCGGGAGCCGCTGGACCCGGTGCGCTTCCTCGGCAACATCTCCTCCGGGCGGCAGGGCTACGCGCTGGCCGGGGTCGCGGCGGCGCGCGGCGCGCGGGTGACGCTGGTCGCCGCCAACACCGAGCTGCCGGACCCGGCCGGGGTGGACGTGGTGCGGGTCGGCACGGCGCTGGAGCTGCGCGAGGCGGTGCTGGCGGCGGCCGAGGGGGCCGACGCGGTGGTGATGGCCGCGGCGGTGGCGGACTTCCGTCCGGCCGAGTTCGCCCCGGTCAAGATCAAGAAGGTGGACGGGGTGGAGCCCGCGCCGGTGGCGCTGGTGCGCAATCCGGATGTGCTGGCGGAGTTGAGCGCCCATCGGAGCGTTCCCGGTCAGATCGTGGTCGGTTTTGCCGCCGAGACCGACAACGCGCTGCGGCACGGGCGGGAGAAAATCACCCGAAAGGGTTGTGATCTGCTGGTGGTCAACGAGGTCGGCCCGGACCGGGCCTTCGGCAGCGCCAACAACGAGGCGGTGGTCATCGCCGCTGACGGCGCCGAGGTGCCGGTGCCCTACGGCCCCAAGGCGCAGCTCGCCGACACCCTGTGGGATCTGGTGGCGGCCCGGCTCGGCTGATGCCGCCGACCGACTCTCCGTCCGCGAAGAGACACAAAATCTGAGACTGGTGGACCTGCGCCGGGCATGGTTGGCTACACTCCGGTCAGTAAATGTCTCTCAAGTCTTTCCGGACAGTCCGGTCACGCGTTCGGACTGTTCAGTCAGCAGCCGCTGCAACCCAGGGAGCGCTGTGTCTCGCCGCCTCTTCACGTCGGAGTCCGTGACCGAAGGTCACCCGGACAAGATCGCTGACCAGATCAGCGACACCATCCTCGATGCCCTGCTCAAGGACGACCCCACCTCGCGGGTCGCCGTCGAGACCCTGATCACCACCGGCCAGGTGCACGTCGCCGGTGAGGTCACCACCAAGGCCTACGCCCCGATCGCCGCGCTGGTCCGGGACAAGATCCTGGAGATCGGCTACGACTCGTCCAAGAAGGGCTTCGACGGCGCCTCCTGCGGCGTGTCGGTGTCCATCGGCGCGCAGTCGCCCGACATCGCCCAGGGCGTCGACACCGCCTACGAGAACCGCGTCGAGGGCGACGACGACGAGCTGGACCGGCAGGGCGCCGGCGACCAGGGCCTGATGTTCGGCTACGCCTGCGACGACACGCCCGAGCTCATGCCGCTGCCGATCACGCTGGCGCACCGGCTCTCCAAGCGCCTCTCCGAGGTCCGCAAGAACGGGACCATCCCGTACCTGCGCCCGGACGGCAAGACCCAGGTCACCATCGAGTACGACGGCGACAAGCCGGTCCGGCTGGACACCGTGGTGGTCTCCTCGCAGCACGCCTCCGACATCGACCTGGAGTCGCTGCTCACCCCGGACATCCGCGAGTTCGTCGTGGAGCCCGAGCTGAAGGCCCTGGCCGACGACGGCATCGAGCTGGTCACCGACGGCTACCGGCTGCTGGTCAACCCGACCGGGCGGTTCGAGATCGGCGGCCCGATGGGCGACGCCGGGCTCACCGGCCGCAAGATCATCATCGACACCTACGGCGGCATGGCCCGCCACGGCGGCGGCGCCTTCTCCGGCAAGGACCCGTCCAAGGTCGACCGCTCGGCCGCCTACGCCATGCGCTGGGTCGCCAAGAACATCGTCGCCGCCGGCCTGGCCAGCCGCGCCGAGGTCCAGGTCGCCTACGCCATCGGCAAGGCCGAGCCGGTCGGCCTGTTCGTGGAGACCTTCGGCACCGAGACCGCCCCGGTCCAGAAGATCCAGGAAGCCGTCACCCAGGTCTTCGACCTGCGCCCGGCCGCCATCATCCGCGACCTGGACCTGCTGCGCCCGATCTACGCCCAGACCGCCGCCTACGGCCACTTCGGCCGCGAGCTGCCGGACTTCACCTGGGAGCGCACCGACCGCGCCGAGGAGCTCAAGCGCGTCGTCGGCGCCTGAACCGGCAGCAGAACCGCTGAACCGGCCGGTGCGGTAGCGCTTCCGCACCGGCCGAACGCCGCGAGGGCCCCGTCCGGATTCCGGGCGGGGCCCTCGCGCTGCCTGCTGCCGCCGTCAGCCGGTGGCGCTGATGACGGCCGCGGTGCCGTACGCGCAGATCTCGGTGCCGTTGCCGCCCGCCTCGGTCACGTCGAAGCGCATCGCCAGCACGGCGTTGGCGCCGCGCGCCCGGGCCTGCTCGACCAGCCGGTCCATGGCCTGGTTGCGGCTCTCCACCAGGGTCTTGGTCAGCCCCCGCAGCTCGCCCCCGGCCAGGGACTTCAGCCCGGCGCCGATCTGCGTGCCGATGTGCCGGGAGCGCACGGTCAGCCCGAAGATCTCGCCGATGACCTTGTCCACCCGGTATCCGGGGATGTCGTTGGTCGTGACCACCAGCACGTCGGAGCTGTGCTGGCCGCCGCCGTAATCATCGATGTTTGCCATGGGACGCATTCTGCCGCCGCCGGGATGCTTCGGCATCAGGAATGTCGGCCCGCTCTGATAGGACTGGTACCCGATGGCCGCCACCGACCCCACTCCCGCACCGCCACCGGCTCCACCAGGGGAAGGCCCCGCCGTGCAGCTGGAGCTGGTCCGCGCCGAGCTGCGGAAGGCCAAGGCCCGGCCCCGGGCGGCGGCCACCGCCGGGCGGCTGCCGGTCGCCCGGGTCGTCGTCGACAAGGGCCTCTCCCACCTCGACCGCTTCTTCGACTACTCCGTCCCGGCGCGCCTGGACCAGGCGGCGCAGCCCGGCGTACGGGTGCGGGTGCGCTTCGGCGGGCGGGTGGTCAAGGGCCAGGGCCGGCGCGAAGGCGGGACGCTGATCGACGGCTACGTGGTCGAGCGGCTGGCCGAGAGCGACTTCCCCGGGCCGCTGGCGCCGCTGGCGCAGGTGCTCAGCCCGGAGCCGGTGCTCAGCCCGGAGCTGCTGCGGCTGTGCCGGTCGGTGGCCGACCGCTACGCCGGGCCGCTGGCGGACGTGCTGCAGCTGGCCATCCCGCCCAAGCACAACAAGCCCGAGGCCGAGCCCGCCGCCGATCCGCTGCCCGCGCCGGAGCCGCCCGCCCCCGGCGGCTGGGCGCGCTACCCGCAGGGCCCGGAGTTCCTGGCGGCGCTGGCCTCCGGCGGCTCGCCGCGCGCGGTGTGGACGGCGCTGCCCGGCGACGGCTGGCCGCAGGAGCTGGCCCGGGCGGTCGCGGCCGCCCTGGCGTCCGGCCGGAGCGCGCTGGCGCTGGTGCCGGACGGCAGGGCGGCGGCCCGGCTCGACGCCGCGCTGCTGGAGCTGCTCGGCTCCGGGCACCATGTGGCGCTCACCGCCGAGCTGGGCCCGCGAGAGCGCTACCGGCGCTGGCTGGCCGTCAGCCGGGGCTCGGTGCGGGCGGTGGTCGGCACCCGCGCGGCCATGTTCGCCCCGCTGGCACAGCTGGGCCTGGTCGCCGTGTGGGACGACGGCGACAGCGGCTACAGCGACCGGCACGTGCCCTTCCCGCACGCCCGGGACGTCCTGCTGCTGCGCGCGGCCGAGGCCGGGGCGGCGGCGCTGATCGGCGGCTTCGCGGTGAGCGTGGAGTCGGCGCAGCTGCTGCGCACCGGCTGGGCCGGGGCGCTGGCGCCGGAGCGCGAGCAGCTGCGGCGCTCGGCGCCGCTGGTCCGCACCGTCGGCGACCAGGAGCTGGCGTCCGACGGCGCGGCGCACGCGGCCCGGCTGCCGACGCTGGCCTGGCGGACCGCGCGCGAGGCGCTGGAGCAGGGCCCGGTGCTGGTGCAGGTGCCCCGGCGCGGCTACGTGCCCCGGCTGGCCTGCGCGCGCTGCCGGGAGCGGGCGCGCTGCGGGCACTGCGCGGGGCCGCTGGAGGCCCGGGGCGCGGACAGCGTGCTGCACTGCGGCTGGTGCGGGCGTCCGGAGGGGGCCTGGCGCTGCCCCGAGTGCGGCTCCACCCGGCTGCGGGCGCAGGTGGTGGGCGCCCGGCGGACGGCGGAGGAGCTGGGCCGGGCGTTCCCCTCGGTGCCGGTGCGCACCTCCGGCCGGGACGGCGTGCTGGCGTCGGTCCCCGGCGCCCCGGCGCTGGTGGTGTCCACCCCGGGGGCCGAGCCGGTCGCCGAGGGCGGCTATGCGGCCGCGCTGCTGCTGGACGCCTGGGCCCTGCTGAACCGTCCCGACCTGCGGGCCGGTGAGGAGGCGTTGCGCCGGTGGCTGGGCGCGGCGGCGCTGGTCCGCCCGCAGCAGGACGGCGGCCGGGTGGTGGTCGTGGCCGAGCCGACGCTGCGCCCGGTGCAGGCGCTGGTGCGCTGGGACCCGGCGGGCTTCGCCGACACCGAGCTGGCCGAGCGGGCCGAGCTGGGCTTTCCGCCGGTCTCCCGGATGGCGTCGCTGACCGGCAGCCCGGCGGCGGTGGCGGATCTGCTGTCGCTGATCCGGCTGCCGCAGGGCGCCGACGTGCTTGGGCCGGTCGAGGTGGAGGCCGGGACGCCGGGGGCGGGGCCCGCCGCGGGACCGCAGGAGCGGACCGAGCGGGTGCTGCTGCGGGTGGCCCCGGGCCGGGGGGCGGCGCTGGCGGCGGCGGTGAAGGCGGCGTACGCGGCACGGCTGGCCCGCAAGCAGACCGATCCGGTACGCATCCGGATCGACCCGCTCGACATCGGCTGACGCCGGGGCCGGACCGGCCGACGGCGGCCCGTGGGCCCGGGCGGCGCCTGCGGTCAGCGGCCCTCGGTGGTGGGGCCGGCCGGCTGGCGGACCGCACCGGCCGCGCCCGCGGCCGCCGCCGTCGCCCCGGAGGGCTCGCGCCGGGCGGCGGGCACGGTGCGGGACAGGCCGCCGGGGACGCCGACCGCGCCTTCGGCGGCCTGTCCCGCACCGGTACCGGCGCCCGGCGCGGTGCCGGGCTGCCCGGCCGACTGCCCGGCGGCTCCGGCCAGCACCTCGGCCAGGGCGTCCCCGGCCGTGCGCTGCCCGGCGACCTGCTCGCTCTCCGGGTTGCCCCGCCGGACGCCGTAGCGCCGGTGCACGGCCTGCTTGGTGACGCCCAGGGCGGAGCCGACGGAATCCCAGGAGAAGCCCAGCGAGCGGTCGAACTCGACCGCCGCCGCGACCAGGCCCTCGACGCTGTCGCGCAGCTCCTGGGCGAGCCGTACGGTCGGCGCGGGGGCGCGGCCGTAGACGACGAAGCCCGCCGCGGTGGTCGGGCGGCGTGGCCGGTAGACGTTGCCGAGCTGGGCGGTGAGCGTGCGCAGGGCGTCCACCTGGCGGCGCACCCGCTCGATGTCCCGCACCAGCAGGTGCAGGCTGGCC
The DNA here is from genome assembly GCF_014084125.1 of Streptacidiphilus sp. PB12-B1b. NCBI lineage: Bacteria > Bacillati > Actinomycetota > Actinomycetes > Kitasatosporales > Streptomycetaceae > Streptacidiphilus > Streptacidiphilus sp. PB12-B1b. The sequence goes on from NZ_CP048405.1 coordinate 2,326,105, forward strand.
CTGGCGCGGGCGTCGTGAGTGGCGTGTTCGGCCATGATGAAGTTCAGCCTTTCGAAACCGGCGGTCAATCTGCCTTGACCAACGGCACAAGTGCCCGTCGGGTCACGGCGGGGACGCGCGGTGGCACACCATCGGCTGAGCGGGCGTACGTGCGCGAACGGCCGAGGGGAGCCGATGCGCTCGGTAGACTGTTCGGCCGGTGCACGACGTCCCCCTGCACGCCTCCAGCCCCTGCACGCCGCCAGCTGACCTGAGCCAGACCGACGGGAGCCCGCACGTGGCGATCCAGCCCATCCGTTTCTTCGGCGATCCCGTACTGCGCCTCACCGCACAGCCGGTGACCGTCTTCGACAAGGAGCTGCGGACGCTGGTCCGGGACCTGACCGAGACCATGAAGGACGCGCCCGGCGCGGGCCTGGCCGCCCCGCAGATCGGGGTCTCGCTGCGGGTCTTCACCTACCACGTCGAGGGCGTGACCGGTCATCTGATCAACCCGGTGCTGGACCTGACCGAGGACGAGCAGGACGGCCCCGAGGGCTGCCTCTCGCTGCCCGGGCTCACCTTCGACTGCCGCCGCGCCTTCGGCGTGGTCGCCAAGGGCTTCAACGAGTACGGCGACCCGGTCCGGATCGAGGGCACGCAGCGGCTGGCCCGCTGCATCCAGCACGAGACCGACCACCTCGACGGGGTCATCTTCATCGACCGGCTCGACCGGGAGCAGCGCAAGGCCGCGCTGCGCGCGATCCGCGAGGCCGACTGGGCCGGCGAGGGCGCGCCGCCGCAGGTGAAGGTCTCCCCGCACAGCACCTTCGGCCGGGCGCTCTAGCCTGCATCCTCGCAGGCCGCACCGCCCGCACCCCCACGTCCCGCCCGCACCCCGCCCGAGAGGCCACGCACCGTATGAAGCTTGTTTTCGCCGGAACCCCCGAGGTCGCCCTGCCCGCGCTGGAGGCGCTGATCGAGTCGCGGCACGAGGTGGCCGCCGTCGTCACCCGCCCGGACGCCCCCGCCGGGCGCGGGCGCAGGCTGGTGGCCAGCCCGGTCGCGCAGCGGGCGGAGGAGGCCGGGATCGAGGTGCTGAAGCCGGGGCGCCCGCGCGAGCCCGAGTTCCTGGCCCGGCTGGCGGAGATCGCCCCGGACTGCTGCCCGGTGGTGGCGTACGGCGCGCTGCTGCCCCGGGCCGCGCTGGACGTGCCCCGGCTGGGCTGGGTGAACCTGCACTTCTCGCTGCTGCCCGCGTGGCGCGGCGCGGCCCCGGTGCAGCACGCGGTGCTGGCCGGGGACGAGGTCACCGGGGCGTCCACGTTCCTGATCGAGGAGGGCCTGGACTCGGGCCCGGTCTACGGCACCGTCACCGAGCAGGTGCGCTTCGACGACACCAGCGGCGACCTGCTGGAGCGGCTGTCGCGCTCCGGCGCGCGGCTGCTGGTGGCGACCATGGACGGCATCGAGGACGGCGGACTGGAGGCGCGCCCGCAGCCCGCGGACGGGGTGAGCCTGGCCCCCAAGATCGCGGTGGAGGACGCCCGGGTGGACTGGAACGCCCCCGCGCTGCGGGTGGACCGGGTGGTGCGCGGCTGCACCCCCGCTCCCGGCGCCTGGACGCTGTTCCGCGGCGAGCGGCTGAAGCTGGGCCCGGTGCGGCTCGCGGTGGGCCGCTCGGAGCTGGCCCCGGGCGAGGTGGCGGTGGCCAGGAACACCGTGCGGGTCGGCACCGGCAGCCACGAGGTGGAGCTGGGCGACGTCCAGCCGCAGGGCAAGAAGATGATGGCGGCGGGCGACTGGGCCCGCGGCTCCCGCCTGGAGCCCGGCGAGCGCCTGGGCTAGCGCGGCGCCGGTTTGGTGCGGGGCGGGCGGGCGGGGGAGGATTGCGGCGAGGGCAGGGCCGCGTCCGGCCGCCCCCGCCATAGCCAACGCCAGCACTTTGTCGTGAGGTCCGCCATGAGCACACCCACCGCCCCCGACGGCGCCCCCGCCGCCCGCAGGGCCCCGCGCCCGCACCGCAGGCCGAAGAAGGACCCGGCCCGGATGGTCGCCTTCCAGGCGCTCCGCGCGGTCGACGAGCGCGACGCCTACGCCAACCTGATCCTGCCGTCGCTGCTGCGCAAGGCCGAGCGGCAGGAGGGCTTCGAGCGCCGCGACGCCGCCTTCGCCACCGAGCTGGTCTACGGCACGCTGCGGCTGCGCGGCAGCTACGACGCGATCATCGGCGCCTGCATCGACCGTCCGCTGAGCAAGCTGGACCCGCCGGTCCTGGACGTGCTGTCGCTGGGCGCGCACCAGCTGCTGGCCACCCGCATCCCGCCGCACGCCGCCGTCTCCGCGACGGTGGAGCTGGCCCGGGTGGTGCTGGGCGACGGCCGGGCCAAGTTCGTCAACGCGGTCATGCGCAAGATCTCCACCCAGGACCTGGACACCTGGCTGGAGCAGGTCGCCCCGCCGTACGAGGACGACGCCGAGGACCACCTGGCGGTCCGGTACTCGCATCCGCGCTGGGTGGTCTCCGCGCTGTGGGACTCCCTCGGCGTCTGGCAGCCGCAGCACTGCGGCCGTGCCGCCGTCACCGAGCTGCTCGCCGCCGACAACGAGCGGCCCGCGGTGACCCTGGTCGCCCGCCCGGGCCGCTCCACCGCCCGCGAGCTGCGGGCCTCGCTGCCCGAGCAGGAGACCGAGCCGGGGCGCTGGTCGCCGTACGCGGTGCGGCTGGTCGAGGGCGGCGAGCCGGGCCTGGTCGAGGCGGTGCGGGAGAACCGCGCCGGGGTCCAGGACGAGGGCAGTCAGCTGGTGGCGACCGCGCTGGCGGCCGCCCCGCTGGCGGGCCGCGACGGCCTGTGGCTGGACGCCTGCGCCGGGCCCGGCGGCAAGGCCGCCCTGCTCGCCGCCCTCGCCGCGGAGCGCGGCGCGGCGCTGGTGGCCTCCGAGGCGCAGCCGCACCGGGCCGCGCTGGTGGCCCGCGCCCTGGACGGCAACCCCGGCCCGTACGCCGTGGTCACCGCCGACGGGCTGCGCCCGGCCTGGCGTCCGGGGAGCTTCGACCGGGTGCTGGTGGACGTCCCGTGCAGCGGTCTGGGCGCGCTGCGGCGGCGGCCGGAGTCGCGCTGGCGCCGCAGCGCGCAGGACGTGGCGGCCTTCGGCCCGCTCCAGCGCGGGCTGCTGCGCTCGGCGGCAGAGGCGGCCCGCCCCGGCGGCGTGGTCTGCTACGCGACCTGCTCGCCGCACCTGGCGGAGACCCGGGTGGTGGTCCAGGACGTCATGCGGGAGCGGGACGACCTGGAGTGGATCGACGCCCGGCCGCTGCTGCCGGGCCTGCCCGGCCTGGGCGAGGGCCCCGACGTGCAGCTGTGGCCGCACCTGCACGGCACCGACGCGATGTACCTGGCGCTGCTGCGCAAGAAGGGCTGAACCGGCGGGGCGGGCCCGGCGGGGCTGGGCGGGGCCGGGCCGGGCGCCGGGCGGGCCGCGCGGGATACTGGCCGCATGAGCCCTCAGATCAGCCCCAGCATCCTGTCCGCGGACTTCGCCCGCCTCGCCGAGGAGGCCGAGGCGGTGCGCGGCGCCGACTGGCTGCACGTGGACGTCATGGACAACCACTTCGTGCCCAACCTCACCCTGGGCCTGCCGGTCGTCGAGTCGCTGCGCAAGGCCACGGACATCCCGCTGGACTGCCACCTGATGATCGAGGACCCGGACCGCTGGGCCCCGCAGTACGCCGAGGCCGGGGCCGGTTCGGTGACCTTCCACGTGGAGGCCGCGGCCGCCCCGATCCGGCTCGCCCGGCAGCTGCGGTCGCTGGGCGCGCGGGCGTCCATGGCGCTGAAGCCGGCCACCCCGATCGAGCCGTACGAGGACCTGCTGCCCGAGCTGGACATGGTGCTGCTGATGACGGTCGAGCCCGGCTTCGGCGGCCAGTCCTTCCTGGACGTCGTGCTGCCGAAGATCCGCCGGACCCGGCAGCTGCTCGACCGGCACGGCCTGGCGCTGTGGCTGCAGATCGACGGCGGGGTGTCCGCCGACACCATCGAGCGCTGCGCCGACGCCGGGGCCGACGTGTTCGTCGCCGGCTCGGCCGTCTACGGCGCGGACGACCCGGCCGAGGCCGTGCGCGCCCTGCGCGAGCAGGCCCGCGCCGCCACCGAGCGCGCCCCCTGGGTCCGCCCGGGCTGACCTGCGCCGCCCTGACCTGCGCCGCCGCCGCGCCCGAACCGCGCCGCCCGGCCGGGCTTGTAGGAAGCTACGAGCCCGGTCGGCGGGTCGGGCCGGACGACTGTGCGTACCTGCAGGATGCGCCGCTGAGCTGGCACCTTTCCGCCGGGTGTACGACAATCGAACGTTGGGTTCGGGTCGCTCTGACGTGCGTCCCCGACCGCATCCGAGGTCCCGCCACTCGCAGAGAGCCCCCACCCTTCATGCGCTTCTTGAACCCCCAGACCGGCAGCTACGACGAGCGCCCCGCGGTGCCGTACGACCTGACCTACGACGACGTGTTCATGGTGCCGAGCCGTTCCTCCGTGGGCTCCCGCCAGGCCGTGGACCTCAGCTCCAACGACGGCACCGGCACCACCATCCCGCTGGTGGTCGCCAACATGACCGCCATCGCCGGCCGCCGGATGGCCGAGACCGTGGCCCGCCGCGGCGGCCTGGTCGCCATCCCGCAGGACATCCCGATCGAGGTCGTCTCCGACGTCGTCGACTGGGTCAAGCGGCGCCACCTGGTGGTGGACACCGCGATCACCCTGGACCCGGGCGCGACCGTCGCCGACGCCCTGTCGCTGCTGCCCAAGCGGGCGCACGGCGCGCTGGTCGTGGTCGAGGACGGCAAGCCGGTCGGCGTGGTCACCGAGTCCGACTGCCAGGGCGTGGACCGCTTCACCAGCCTCGCGCAGGTGATGTCCCGCGATCTGCTGCTGCTGGAGGAGGCCCTGGCCCCGCGCGAGGCGTTCGAGCGGCTCAGCGAGGCGCACCGCAAGCTGGCGCCGGTGGTGGACGCCAAGGGCGAGCTGGTCGGCCTGCTCACCCGCAAGAACGCGCTGCGCGCCACCCTGTACACGCCCGCGGTGGACGCCAACGGCAGGCTGCGGATCGCGGCGACCGTCGGCATCAACGGCGACGTGGCCGGCAAGGCCAAGGCGCTGCTGGAGGCCGGGGCGGACGTGCTGATCGTGGACACCGCGCACGGCCACCAGGAGTCCATGATCAGCGCGCTGAAGGCGGTGCGCGGCCTGGACCCGCAGGTGCCGATCGTGGCCGGGAACGTCGTCGCCGCCGCCGGGGTGCGCGACCTGGTCGAGGCCGGGGCCGACATCCTCAAGGTCGGCGTCGGGCCGGGCGCCATGTGCACCACCCGGATGATGACCGGCGTCGGCCGCCCGCAGTTCTCCGCCGTGCTGGAGTGCGCCGCCGAGGCCCGCCGCCTGGGCCGCCACGTCTGGGCCGACGGCGGGGTCCGGCACCCGCGCGACGTCGCCATGGCCCTGGCCGCCGGCGCCTCCAACGTGATGATCGGCTCCTGGTTCGCCGGCACCTACGAGTCGCCCGGCGACCTGCAGACCACCGCCGACGGCCGCCAGTACAAGGAGAGCTTCGGCATGGCCTCCGCCCGCGCGGTGCGCAACCGCACCTCCGACGAGTCCTCCTACGACCGGGCCCGCAAGGCGCTGTTCGAGGAGGGCATCTCCACCTCGCGGATGTTCCTCGACCCGGCCCGCCCGGGCGTGGAGGACCTGATCGACTCGATCGTCGCCGGGGTCCGCAGCTCCTGCACCTACGCGGGCGCGCACTCGCTGGAGGACTTCCACGACAAGGCCGTCGTCGGCGTCCAGAGCGCGGCCGGCTACGCCGAGGGCAAGCCGCTGCACGCCAGCTGGTAGCACCCGGCCCGCTGCCTGCTCACCGCCGTCCGCGCAGGTCGCCGAGGGGGGTGAGCAGGCAGCGGCACACCAGGCCGGTGGCTCCGGTCAGCGCGTCGGTCGCGGCCGACAGCGCGACCGGGCGGTCGCGCAGCTCCCACAGCGTCAGGGCGCTGGCCCAGGCGGCGTCCCGGGCGCGGTCGATGCTCCAGGCGCTGACCAGGTGCAGCAGCGGATCGCTGACGTCCAGCTCCTCCAGCGAGGGCAGCAGCCGCTCCCTGACCTGCTCCTCGACCTGCGCCAGCACGTCGTTGACCCGGTGGAAGTCGCCGGACAGCTCGGCGGGCGGGCAGCCCAGCGCGGCGCAGGTGTCCAGCACGGCCAGCGGCAGGTCGTGCTCGATGTGGGCGTTCATCCCCGCCAGCGCGTACTGCAGCGGCCGGATGCCCGGGTGCAGCCGCAGCTCCAGCAGCGGACGCCAGCAGGAGGGCGGGGCCTGGTCGGGCGCCAGGGCGTCCAGGAAGCGCCCGGCGAAGAGGACGTCCAGCCGGGCGATGTCGGCCGGGGTCCGGAAGACGTCGCCGCACGACAGGTGCGCCCGCACCGCCTCGGTGACGGTCAGGTAGACCCGGCCGAACACCGCCACCCCGTCCTGCGGCGGCAGCCCGGTGAGCAGCTGCCGCAGGCGTCCGGCGACATCGGCGACCTCGGCGGCGACCTCGCCGGTCCCGGCGGCGGGCAGGGTGCTGGTGGTCATGGATCAAGGGTGGCCGTTCCCGACGCCGGCGGCGATCCGCCGGACGGGGGACCGGCGGGCCGGGGCACGGCCGGGCCGCCGTCCACGGCCCCGGATCCCGAATAGTGTGATGGTGGGACATATCGGGACCGGCGCGGGGGGTACGGCAGTGGGCCTGGGTCTCGGCAGGGCGCGGAACGGCGGCGGAAGGCCCGCCCGGTGAGCGCGCCGCTCGGCCGGACGCCCCGGCGCGCACCGCCCGGCGCGCGCTCGCAGTGGCGCCGCGACCGCCGCAGGCTGCGCCAGCGCAAGGTCTGGACACTGCCGGTGACCCTGCTCGGCTGCGCGCTGCTGCTCTCCTGGGCCCTGCCCGCGCTGGACCGCTCGCTGCACCACCTGGAGCAGCGGTACGGCGAGAAGCTGTTCCCGCTGCTGGACAGCGGCGGCATGGCCGCGCTGCTCGGCGCCATCGCCGGCGGCATGATCACCCTGACCGGCCTGGTGTTCACCGCGACCACCCTGGCCATGCAGTACGGCGCCACCCAGTTGTCGGTACGGGTGGTGCCGATGCTCCAGCAGGACCGGGTGATGCGCTGGGCGACCGGCACCTTCATGGCCACCTTCCTGTACTCCCTGCTGATTGCGATCCGGCTGGCCGTCCGGCAGTCCGACTACCGGCCGGTGCTGTCGACCTTCTTCGCGCTGGGCCTGACCGTGGTCTGCGCCTGCCTGTTCTTCGCCGTGGTGGCCCGGGTCGGACAGGTGCTGAACTCCAGCGCGCTGCTGCGCTGGGTCGCCGGGCAGGGGCGGCGCGCCGTCGGCCGGCTGCGGCCGCCGGTCACCGGCCCGCTGCCGCCGTCCGACCCCGACCCGGTCGAGATCACCCTGGACCACTCCCCGCGCACCGGCCAGGTGCTGCTGGCCTGCAACGAGGCGCGGCTGCGGCGGCTGGCCGCGGAGTGGGGCGTCGGTCTGGAGCTGTGCGCCTGCCCGGGTGACTTCGTGGCGCTGCGCAGCACCGTGTTCCTGGTCCACGGCCCGGCCGACCGGGTCGACGCCCGACGGCTGCTGGGCTGCCTGCTGTTCGCCGAGTGCTACAGCCCGGAGGCCGACCCGGCCGGGGCGCTGCGCACCCTGGTCGACGTCGCGCTGAAGGCGCTGTCGCCCGCCGTCAACGACCCGACCCGGGCGGTGCAGGCGGTCGACCACATCGAGGATCTGCTGGTGCTGCTGCAGCCGCTCGCCCCCTCCGGCTCCGGCCTGGTCGGCGACGCCCTGCTGCGGCTCCCGGTCCGGACCTGGGCCGACTACGTCTGCGCCGGGACCGACGAGATCCGGCACTTCTCCGCCGACAGCATGCAGGTGCAACGGCGGCTGCGGGCCCTGTTCGAACGGCTGGCCTGGCTCTGCTCGGCGGACCAGGCCGTCGCGCTGCGGGTGCGGCTGGCCGCCCTGGACGACAAGGCGGGCAGGCACTGGAGCCAGGCGCTGGACCGCCGCCTGGCCGGCCACCCGGACGCGCAGGGCCTGGGCTCCGAGGCCGGGACCGACCGGCCCCCGAGCCCGGCCCCCGGCGCGGCGGGGCTGCCCGGCGCGCAGGGTTAGCCGGCGCGCCCGGCCGGGGCGCCCCGGACCACCAACTCGTCCAGCAGTCGGCGGGTGGCCTCGGCCACGGCGTCCACCGCCTCCTCGAAGGCGTCCCGGTTGTGGGCGGCCGGGGCCCGGAAGCCGGAGACCTTGCGGACGTACTGGAGCGCTGCGGCGCGGATGTCCTCGTCCTGGACCGAGGGCGTCACCGGGGGGCGGAGGGTCTTGATGCTGCGGCACATGGTTCCAGTGTGCCGCGCGCCCGCGCCCGTGCGGAACGCGTGTGTGGGACGCCCGCGCGGAACGCGACAAGAACGCGTATGGATCGGCGCCCCGGGTGTATGGAGCCCGTCAACGCGGCCGCCGCCGGACGCGCCACGGTCTGTGATGGAGGGAAGTGGTCAGAACGAGCGATGCGGAGGCTCCCATGCAGGACGTACTCCTCGGAACCGGCGCGGGTGGCGCCGGGACCGTCTCCGCGCCGGTCGGGCGGCGGGCGGCGCTGGGCGCCCCGCTGCTGCTGGTGGTCGCCTTCGCGGTGGCCGCGCCGCTCTCGATGCTGCTCGCGGTGGTCGGCGGCAGCCGCGACCCGGTGTTCGCGCAGACGGTGGCCCCGGCGCTGCTGGCCGCTGCCGCGCTGGCGGTCGGCTGCCTGGGCCGACCCGGCCCGAGCCTGGTGGTCGGCCCGGTGTTCTGGCTGTTCTGGGACGGCTTCGTGGTGCACCGCTCGGGCGTGCTGGGCTGGGACGGTGCCCTGGACGCGACCCGGCTGGGGCTGCTGGTCGCGGCCGGACTGGCGGGCGGGCTGCTGGCGGCGCTCGCCCCGCACCTGCGGGCCGCCGGGGCGCGGCTGCGCGCCCCGGCGGTCGCCGCGGGACTGCGCCGGGCGTCGCTGGAGCCGTTCCGCCCGGTGCCGCCGCCGCGCACGCACTCCGCCTTCTGGAACTGACGGCCTACCGGAACTGACGCCTACCGGAACTGACGGCCGGTCTCTTTGCCTGCACGCCTTACGCGTCGGCCTCTTACGCGCGAGTCTCTTTACGCGCCGTCGGCACCCGAGTACCTTCATGACGGTTCTTGCAACGGCTTACGCAAGAGCTGCGGTTCCCCCTCCAACCGCAGAGCGGTCCACCCAGCCTGCCCTTCTGCGAGTCCCACCCTCACTCCTAGGGGAACCATGATTCGACACCCACGACGGGCGGCCGCGCTGGCGTCGGGCGCCGCGCTCGCGCTGCTCGCCGCCGGGGCCGGAGCGGCCCACGCCGCGCCCCCCACCGCCCGGCCCGCACCGGCCGCCGCAGCCGCACCGGCCGCCGCCACCGCGCCCGGCGCGACGGCCGCCGGCGGCCCGGGCGCCGCCTCGTACTTCGACCTCGCCCGCAAGGACTGCCTGGGCACCGCCCGGAACACCGCCTCCAAGGTCTGGTACACCGTCGCCGACGGCGTGCTCTCCGACGTCTACGAGCCCACGGTCGACAACACCGACGTCAGCACGCTGCAGTACGTCGTCACCGACGGCTCGACCTTCACCGACCTGCAGACCCGGGACATGAGCTACACCGTCCAGTCGGACGACTCCGGCATGGCCTGCACGGTCACCTCCACCGACGCCAAGCACGGCTACCGGCTGCGCACGGTCTACGTCACCGACCCGGCCCGCGACACCGTGCTGATGCACACCCAGCTCAGCGCCCTGCCCGGGAGCCGGGTCGACGTCCGCGCGCTGCACGTGTACGCCCGGCTGGACGCGCACGTCAACGGCGACGGCGGCGGCGGGCAGCAGAACGCCGGGGCCAACACCGGCGTGGTGGACGCGGCCACCCGCACCCCGGTCGTCTTCAGCACCAACACCGCCACCGAGGCGAGCAACCGCAGTTACGCCGTGCCCACCTACATGGACCTGGCGGCGAGCACCGCCGGGACCGCCTCGGTCGGCTACGCGGGCACCGCCGGCGACGGCCTCACCCAGCTGGACGCCGACCACGCGCTCACCCCCGGTGACATCTCCACCTCCGCGCCGGACGGGCACATCGTCGCCACCGAAGAAGTGACGCCACGTCACAGTGACGACATCACCCTGGCGTTGGGCTTCGGACGGAGCCAGGCGCAGGCCACCGCAACCGCCGCCGCCTCGCTGCGCACGCCGTTCAGCCAGGTCGAGCGGGCCTACACCGACGGCTGGCGGGCCTATGACAGCTCGCTGGCGCACCCGCCCGCCTCGCTGCCGGGCATCCCCGCCGCGACCGTGCGCCGGACGTACTTCCTGGACGCCGACGTACTGAAGGCCAGCGAGGACAAGACCTTCCCCGGGGCCGTCGTGGCCTCGCTGGCCTCGCCCTGGGGGCAGGCCGTCAACGCCGGGACGCTGGTCAACGGCAAGCCGGTGTACTACGGCTCCTACCGCGAGGTCTTCGGCCGCGACCTGTACGAGGCGTTCACCGGGCTGATGGCCGACGGCGACGTGGCCACCGCCCGCGACGCCACCCTGTTCCTCTTCGACCGGCAGCAGCTGCCCGACGGCGAGCTGCCGCGCAACTCGCTGGTCAACGGCCAGGCCGCGCCGGACACCGGGGGCGACCAGCTGGACGAGACGGCGTACCCGATCCTGATGGCGTACCTCTCCGGACTGTCCGGCGACAGCGCGCTGTGGACCCAGCACATCAAGCCCGCCGCGGACTTCCTGGTCGCGCACGGCCCCTCCTACGGCGTCGAGCGCTGGGAGGAGCAGTCCGGCTACTCGCCCTCGACCATCGCCGCCGAGATCGCCGGGCTGACCGCCGCCTCCGCCATCGCCCGGCAGCACGGCGACAGCGCCGACGCCCGGCTCTACCAGGCCGCCGCCGACGACTTCCAGCGCAACATCAAGAACTGGACAGTCACCGGCACCGGCCCGGACAGCAGCTCGCCCTACTTCATCCGGCTGTCCAAGACCGGCGACCCGAACGCCTCCACCAGCTACAGCCTCGGCAACGGCGCCCCGACGCTCCGTCAGGACGCAGTCGTGGACGGCGGTTTCCAGGAGCTGGTACGGCTGGGCGAACTCCCCGCCACCGACGCCGACTTCACCAACTCGCTGGGCGTGCTGGACAAGCAGCTGGCGGTGAGCACCCCCTCGGGGACCGGCTACTACCGCTATGGTGACGCCGCGTCAGACGGCAGCGCCGACGGCTACGGCGACTGCTCGACCACGCTCAGCCAGACCTCCTGCACCACCCCGGGCGAGCCCTGGCCGACCACCGACGTCGGCACCGGGCACCTGTGGCCGGTGCTCTCCGGCGAGCGGGCCGAGTCCGCCATCGCCACCGGCGACCGGAGCACGGCCGCCTCACTGCTCTCCTTCATGATCAAGTCGGCCTCGGGCGTGGGCCTGGTGCCCGAGCAGGTCTGGGAGGACCCGGATCTGCCCGCCTCGCCCTACGGCAGCGACCCGACCAGCGCCTCCATCGGCTTCACCGACGGCCAGGCGGCCGGCTCGGCCTCGCCGCTGACCTGGGCCCAGGCCCAGGAGCTGCGGCTGATCGTGGACCTCGGCCAGGGCCGTACCGTCGACCGGCCCCAGCTCACCACCGCCCGCTACGTCACGCACGGCGCCCCCGCGGCGACCCCGCTCACGCTGACCTCGCCCGCCTCCGGCACCACCCTGGAGGCCTCGACCGCCACCGTCACCGGCACCGCCGCGCCCGGCGCGTCCGTGGTCATCGACGCCGACGACACCGACACCGGGGCGCCCGCCGCCACCGTCAGCACCACCGCCGACGCCACCGGGGCGTTCAGCGCCGTCGTCGGCATCGGCTTCGGCACCGACGAGATCACCGCCGCCGCCACCACGGCCGCCGGGGCCACCGGCTACGCGCAGACCGCCGTCGTCGGCGACATCACCGGCGGCACCACCGTGCTGGACGTCGCCGACCCGGCCGGGGACGACAACGGCCCGGGCACCTACCAGTACCCGACCGCCGCGGACTTCACCCCGGGCTCCTTCGACCTCACCCGGTTCCAGGTGGTCACCCAGGGCGGCACGGTCTACCTGCGCACCACGCTGAAGTCGCTCACCCCGACCTTCGGCAACACCATGGGCGCGCAGCTGCTCGACGTGTACGTGCACGACCCCGCCGCCACCGCCACCTCCACGGCCGCGCCCTATCCCTCGCGCAACTACACCATCGCCCCGGCGGACGCCTGGAGCCAGCGGCTGGAGGTCCAGGGCTTCGCCTCCCCGGTCTGGGTGGACGCGGCGAACAACCAGGTCGGCACGGTCAGCGCGGTGGTCGCCTCGACGGTGTCCGACACCATCACCATCGCCCTGCCCGAGGCCGAGTTCGGCACCCCCGGCCCGGGCTGGACCTTCACCCTGGCGCTGGCCGGACAGGACGGCTACAGCCCCGACCTGGCCCGCGCCTTCACCGCCACCGCGCAGCCCTACTCCTTCGGGGTCTGCCCGGCCGGCGGTGCGCAGCCGATCTGCTCGGCCGACCCGGGCAGCGTCGCCAAGGTGATGGACACCCTCACCCCGCCCGGCGTCTCCCAGGCGACCGAGCTGGACAGCACCCTCGGCCCGGTCGTGCTGCAGGGGGTGACCGTCCCCTAGCCGACCCCGGTCGTCCCCGGCCGACCGCCGGCCGACCGCGTCGCGCCGAAACCGCTTCGCTCCGGCGCCGGCCGGCCCGTACCGTACCGGCATGGCGAAGAAGGCGAAGCGCGGCGGCCAGGGCACCCCGGCGACGGTGGCCCTGGAGGCCGCGGGCGTGGAGTTCGACGTCCACGCGTACGAGCACGACCCGGCGGCCTCCTCCTACGGTGAGGAGGCCGCACGGGTGTTGGGCGTCGACGCCGGCCGGGTCCTGAAGACCCTGCTGGCGGAGGTGGACGGCGCGCTGGTGGTGGCGGTCGTCCCGGTCGCCGGGCAGCTGGACCTCAAGGCGCTGGCCGCCGCCGTCGGCGGCAAGCACGCCGCCATGGCCGATCCGGCCGCCGCCGAGCGCAGCACCGGCTACGTCCGCGGCGGCATCTCGCCGCTGGGCCAGCGCCGGCGGCTGCGCACCGTCGTCGACGGCAGCGCGCTGGACCACCCCACCGTCTTCGTCTCGGCCGGACGCCGCGGGCTGGAGGTCGAGCTGGACCCCCGGCAGCTGGTGGCGCTGACTACTGCGGTGGTCGCTGCCGTGGGCCGGGCGTACGCCACCTGAAGTACGGCCGCCTCGGCGTCGCGGCGGAGGAGCGGTTTGCCCCGGGTGGCTACGGTAGGGGGATGCACCTCCTCCGCAGCTGCCGCGCGCTCGCCCGCGCGCACCCGTACTGGACGGACGGGATCCTGGCAGTCGCGCTCTACGTCGTGATGCTGGTGGCCCCGGTCTGGGGCCACCCGAGCGAATGGTCCGACCTGGACCCGAGCAGCGTGCTGGCGGTGGGCGGGGTGCCGGTGTTCGGGCCGTTGGTCTGGCGCCGCCGCTACCCGGTGGCGGTGCTCGCGGTGAGCGTCGTCGGCACCCTCGGCATCATGGTGGTCGGCACCGTGCGCGGGCCGATCCTGTTCGGCTCGGCGCTGGCCGTCTACACCGTCTCCTCCACCGTCGAGCGGCGGTTGGCGCTGGCCGTCGGCGGGCTGTCGGTGCTGGCGCTGGGCATCATGAGCTGGGACCGCTCCACCGAGGCGTGGAACCAGACCGTCAACGCGGTCGCCTTCGCCTGGATCGCGCTGGCCGTCGCCGCCGGGGAGGCGGTCCGCAGCCGCCGGGCCTTCGTTGCCGCCATAGAGGAACGGGCGCGCCGGGCCGAGCACACCAGGGACGAGGAGGCCCGGCGCCGGGTCGCCGAGGAGCGGCTGCGGATCGCCCGCGAGCTGCACGACATCGTCGGCCACCACATCGCCCTGATCAACGTCCAGGCCGGGGTCGCCTCGCACGTCCTGGACAGCCAGCCGGAGCAGGCCAGGGCCGCGCTGGCGCACGTCCGCGAGGCCGGGCGGGCGGCGCTGTCGGAGCTGAACGCCACCGTCAGCGTGCTGCGGCAGAACGACGAGAGCGACGCGCCCAACGAGCCCGCGCCGGGACTGGGCCAACTGCCCTCGCTGCTGGAGTCGTTCGACCGGGCCGGGCTGCGCGTGGACCGGCACGACGAGGGCGAGCGCCGGGCCGTGCCCGCCGCCGTCGACCTCACCGCCTACCGGATCGTCCAGGAGTCGCTGACCAACGTCCGCAAGCACGCCGGGACGTCCGCGGCGACGCTGCGGCTGGCCTACCGCCGGGACGCCCTCAGCATCGAGGTGGAGGACCGCGGCCCGGGCCCGTCCGGCTCGCCGGACCGCACCGGGTACGGTCTGATCGGGATGCGCGAGCGCGCGGCCTCGGTCGGCGGCAGCTTCCGCGCGGGGCCCGGCCCCGACGGCGGGTTCCGGGTGCGGGTCGACCTGCCCCTGGCCCGGACGGCGCAGGCCGTTCGGATGACTGCGGTGAACGGAAGCGCATGACGATCAAGGTGCTGCTGGCGGACGACCAGATCCTGGTCCGGGCCGGTCTGAAGGTCCTGGTGGACTCCGCCCCCGACCTGGAGGTCGTCGGCGAGGCCGCGACCGGCCACGAGGCGGTGCGGCTGGCCCGCTCGGCCCGCGCCGACGTGGTGCTGATGGACATCCGGATGCCGGAGCTGGACGGCCTGGCCGCCACCCGGGAGATCATGGCCGACGACGACCTGGCCGGGGTCCGGGTGCTGGTGCTGACCACCTTCGAGGTGGACGAGTACGTGTTCCAGGCGCTGCGCGCCGGGGCCAGCGGCTTCCTCGGCAAGGGCGCCGAGCCCGGCGACCTGCTGGACGCCATCCGGGTGGTCGCCCGGGGCGAGTCGCTGCTGTCCCCGCTGGCTACCCAGAGCCTGATCGCGCGGTTCCTGGCGCAGCCCGACCGCAGGCCCACCCCGGCGCCCGAACGGCTGTCCGTGCTCACCGACCGCGAGCGGGAGATCGTCGCCCTGGTCGCCACCGGCGCCTCCAACGACGACATCGCCGAGGACCTCGCGGTCAGCCCGCTGACCGTCAAGACCCACGTCAGCCGGGCGCTGCTGAAGCTGGGCGCCCGCGACCGGGCGCAGCTGGTGGTGCTCGCCTACGAGACCGGACTGGTCCGCCCCGGCGAGAGGTGACGCACTCCACAGCGCCCGGGCCGCCGGGGGCCTGCCCAAGCACGGCCGGATCATGGCAGACTGGCCGGTGTAGTAGACGTTTGCGCACTCCGGGGTCGGTGTAATTCCGAACCGGCGGTACAGTCCGCGACCCGACCGCCTCCAGCGGCCGGTTGACCAGGTGAAATTCCTGGACCGACGGTGAAAGTCCGGATGGGAGGCAGTGCGCGGCGGACAGGGCTGTGTCGCACGCGGTGTGCGCGCGTCCGCCTCCCCGCTCGCGGGGTCGCCGGACGACCGCTTCCGCCCCCGCGCGACCGTGCCCGCGGCATACCGTGCCGTCCGCTTTCTCTCTTCCCAGAGCCCCGGAGCCGCGTTTCGGGCCCTGCGGAGGAGAGCAGCATGTTCACCGGAATCATCGAAGAGCTGGGCGAGGTCCTGTCGATCCAGGACCTGGGGGACTCCTCGCGCATCCGCCTGCGCGGACCGCTGACCACCGCGGACGCCCGTGAGGGACAGTCCATCGCCGTCAACGGCGTCTGTCTCACCGTCCTCGACACCGACGAGCAACTGGCCGCCGCGCCGGGCGAGTTCAGCGCCGACGTGATGGCCGAGACGCTGCGCCGCTCCAGCCTCGGCGCGCTGCGCCCCGGTTCGCGGGTCAACCTGGAACGCGCCATGGCGCTGGGCGCGCGCCTCGGCGGGCACCTGGTGCAGGGCCATGTGGACGGCACCGCGGTGCTGCTCTCCCGCAGCCCCGGCGAGCCCGGCGCGGACGGCAGCCCGCAGTGGGAGGTGCTGCGCTTCAGCCTCCCCGCCGACCTCTCCCGCTACCTGGTCGAGAAGGGCTCCATCACGGTCGACGGCGTCAGCCTCACCGTGGTCGAGGCCCCCGCCGACTCCTTCACGGTCAGCCTCATCCCGGCCACCCTGGCCCACACCACGCTGGGCGCCAAGCAGGTCGGCGAGCCGGTCAACCTGGAGGTCGACGTCCTGGCCAAGTACGTGGAGCGGCTGCTCGGCGACCGCGCGGCGACGCTGGACTCCACGCCGGCACCGGCGCCGGGGACGGGGGCCTGACGGCATGGGCTTCGTCAACGACCTCAACAGCCAGGCGTTCGTCCTGCTGGGCGAGCACATCAAGTGGTCGGACATGATCGGCAACCTGCTCGGCCTGGCCGCGCTGGCGCTGGGCTGGCGCCGGTCGCTCGCCACCTGGCCGGTGCAGTTGCTCTCCGGGCTGGTGCTGGTCGCCGCCTACGCCTCGGCGCACCTCGGCGGCGGCGTCGGCAAGCAGGTCGTCGTGGTCGTGGTCTCGCTCTGGGGCTGGCGGCAGTGGCAGCGCGGCAGCGGCGGCAGCCGGGACGGGCTGGCGGTCCGCTTCGCCGGCTGGGGCGAGCGCGCGGCCCTGGTCGCCGGCACCGCCGCCGGAACAGTCGGCACGGCCCTGCTGTTCCAGCACTACAACCTGTCCTGGGCGCCCTGGCCGGACGCCTACATCTTCGTCGGGACGCTGGCGGCGATGGTCGCGCAGGGCCGCGGCTGGGTCGAGTTCTGGTTCGCCTGGCTCGCCGTCGACGTGGTCGGCGTGCCGCTGGCCTTCCACAGCGGCCTGGCCTTCTCCGGCCTGGTGTACATCGTCTACTTCGTCCTGGTGGTCGCCGGGATGCGCTCCTGGTGGCTGCGCACCCGCACCCCGCAGCAGCCGCGCGTGGCCGCACCGAAAGGAGTCACGGTATGAGTACCGTCACCGAACTGCCTGAGGCCCTCACCGACGTCCTGTCCGCGCAGCGCGGGGCCCCGCAGGAGGACCTGCGGCTCGACAGCGTCGAGCTGGCCATCGCCGAGATCGCCGCCGGGCGCCCGGTGGTCGTGGTGGACGACGAGAACCGGGAGAACGAGGGCGACATCGTCTTCGCCGCCGAGCTGGCCACCCCGGAGCTGGTCGCCTTCGCCATGAACGAGTGCCGCGGCCTGGTGTGCGTCCCGATGACCGGCGCCGACCTGGACCGGCTGCGGCTGGGGCAGATGGTGGAGCAGAACACCGAGAGCCACGGCACCGCCTTCACCGTCACCGTGGACGCCAAGGCGGGCACCACCACCGGCATCTCCGCCGCCGACCGGGCGCTGACGATGCGGCTGCTGGCCGACCCGTCCAGCGTGGCCGACGACTTCGCCCGCCCGGGGCACATCTTCCCGCTGCGCGCCCGGGAGGGCGGCGTGCTCACCCGCAACGGCCACACCGAGGCCGGTCCCGACCTGTGCCGGCTGGCCGGGCTGCGCCCGGTCGCGGCGATCTGCGAGATCGCCAACGCCGACGGCACCATGGCCCGGCTGCCCGAGCTGGTGCCGTTCGCCCGGCGGCACGGCCTGGCGATCATCTCCATCGAGGACCTCATCGCCTACCGGCGGCGCACCGAGCGGGCGGTCACCCGCGCCGCCGTCACCGCGCTGCCGACCGCGCACGGCGCCTTCACCGCGCTGGGCTACCTCAGCGAGCCCGACGGCGTCGAGCACATCGCCCTGGTGGCCGGCGGCCTGGACGCCGAGGGGCGGCTGCCGGACGGCGAGGACGTCCTGGTCCGGGTCCACTCCGAGTGCCTCACCGGGGACGTCTTCGGCTCGCTGCGCTGCGACTGCGGCCCGCAGCTGGAGGCGTCGCTGCAACGGATCGCCGAGGAGGGCCGCGGCGTCGTCCTCTACCTGCGCGGCCACGAGGGGCGCGGCATCGGCCTGCTGCACAAGCTGCGCGCCTACCAGCTGCAGGAGGCCGGGCACGACACCGTCGACGCCAACCTGGAGCTGGGGCTGCCCGCCGACGCCCGCGACTACGCCGCCGCCGCCCGGATGCTGGACGACCTGGGCGTGCGCTCGGTGCGGCTGCTGACCAACAACCCGGAGAAGGGCCTCGCCCTGGAGGAGCACGGGCTGAAGGTCACCGGCCGGGAGCCGGTGCAGACCCCGGCGGGCGAGCACAACCTGCGCTACCTGCGCACCAAGCGCGACCGGATGGGCCACGACCTGCCCTGGCTCGCCTGACGGCCCCGGCAGCTTTCACACGGCACCACCGGCTTTCACAGCACTGACCAGAGACGACGGAACGAAGGAGACACCCGTGAGCGGCGAGGGAGCACCCCGGCTGGAGCTGGACGACTGCCGGGAGTTGCGGGTCGCGGTGATCGCGTCCCAGTGGCACGAGCAGGTCATGGGCGGGCTGATCGACGGCGCCCGCCGGGCGCTGAAGGAGTACGGCGTCCAGGATTCGACGGTGCTGCGCGTCCCCGGCAGCTTCGAGCTGCCCGTGGTCGCCAAGGGCCTGGCCGAGCGCGGCTACGACGCGGTGGTGGCCCTCGGCGTCGTCATCAGAGGCGGCACCCCCCACTTCGACTATGTGTGCGAGGCGGCGACGATGGGGCTGACCGAGGTCTCCGTCAGCACCGGCGTCCCCGTCGGTTTCGGCCTGCTGACCTGCGACAACGAGGAGCAGGCGCTGGACCGGGCGGGGCTGGAGGGCTCCCGCGAGGACAAGGGCTTCGAGGCCACGACCGCCGCGCTGGCCACCGCCGCGCTGCTGCGCGGCCTGGGCGCGCCGACCCGCTGAGGCGTCGCCGTCCGTTCCCTGGGACGCCCGCGCGTCCCGGGGAACGGAGCGCGTAGGGTGTGACGCATCATGGCTCAGAAGACATTTGAGGAGCTGTTCACCCAGCTCCAGCAGAAGGCCGCCACCGGCGAGCCGGGTTCGCGCACCGCGGAGCTGGTCGGGCAGGGCGTGCACGCCATCGGCAAGAAGGTCGTCGAAGAGGCCGCCGAGGTCTGGATGGCCGCCGAGTACGAGTCGGACGAGCGGACCGCGGAGGAGATCTCCCAGCTGCTCTACCACGTTCAGGTGATGATGGTCGCGCGCGGCCTCACCCTGCAGGACGTCTACACCCATCTGTAGACCCCGCCCTTGGGTTTCACGGGAGCGGGGCACCGAGCACGTACCGGTGCCCCGCTCTTCGCATGTTCGGATCCCGCACACCCCTCCACGAAAGGCGTCACTCCCATGCTGCGCATCGCCGTCCCCAACAAGGGTTCTCTCTCGGAGCCGGCGTCCGCGATGCTCCATGAGGCCGGCTACCGCCAGCGCAAGGACTCCAAGGAGCTGGTGCTGGTCGACCCGGAGAACGGCGTGGAGTTCTTCTTCCTGCGCCCCCGCGACATCGCCATCTACGTCGGCTCCGGTCGGCTGGACGTCGGCATCACCGGCCGCGACCTGCTGCTGGACTCGGGCGCGGAGGCCGAGGAGGTGCTGGCGCTCGGCTTCGCCGGCTCCACCTTCCGCTTCGCCGCGCCCGCCGGGGTCGCCTCCGACGTCAAGGACCTCGAGGGGCGGCGGATCGCCACCTCCTACACCGGACTGGTCGCCCAGCACCTGGCCGAGCACGGCGTCACCGCCGCCGCGGTGACCAAGCTGGACGGCGCGGTGGAGACCGCCGTGCAGCTGGGCGTCGCGGACGTGATCGCGGACGTCGTGGAGACCGGCACCAGCCTGCGCAACGCCGGGATGGAGGTCTTCGGCGAACCGATCCTGGTGTCGGACGCGGTGGTGGTCCGCCCGACCGGGGCCGAGGCCGACACCCGGGTGGACCAGTTCCTGCGGCGTCTGCAGGGTGTCCTGGTGGCCCGCCGGTACGTGATGATGGACTACGACATCCGTGCCGAGCGGGTCGCGGAAGCGGTCTCGCTCACCCCCGGCCTGGAGTCGCCCACGGTCTCGCCGCTGCACAGCGAGGGCTGGGTCGCGGTGCGGTCCATGGTGCTGCGCAGCGAGGCCCAGCGGATCATGGACGATCTGTGGGCCATCGGCGCCCGCGCCATCCTGGTGACCAACATCCACGCCTGCCGCCTGTAGCCCCGCGCCCGGGCAGCCCCGCGGTCCGGCGGTCCCGCGGTCCCCGTCGTCGAGGAGGCCCCGCATGAGCGTCCAGCCGAGCCGGACGACCCTGGGACCGCCCGCGCTGCCCAGGAGCTGGAAGCCGGTGCTGACCCGGGTGGTCCTGCTCGGCTCGGCCCTGTTCTGCCTGGTGTTCTTCAGCGGCATGGGGGCGCTGGGCCCGGACGACTGGCAGCTGCACGACCGGGTCGGCATCGCCGTCGCCGGGCTGCTGTTCGCCCTGGTCCTGGCGGTGCTGGCGCGGCCGGTGGCCCGGGCCGACCGGCACGGGGTGACGGTGGTGAACTTCGTCCGGCGGCGGCGCCTGGAGTGGCCCCAGATCCTGGGCGTCAACCTGCGCCAGGGCGATCCGTGGGTGGTGCTCGACCTCGCGGACGGCGGCACCCTGGCGGTGGTCGCCATCCAGCCCGGCTCCGGGCGGCGCCAGGCCGTCCGCGCCGCCCGCGAGCTGCGGGCCTGCGTCGACGCCTACGGGACCGCGCGGCGCTGACCCCGGACCGGGCACCGATGATCCGACATATGTCAAAATGATGACGCTTCCATATCTGCATGTTCTGTAGGAAAAACTCTCGAATAGGACCTCTGTGACCACCGCCTGGGTGCTGCTCGGTGTGGCCGTGCTGCTGATCCTCGCCAACGGGCTGTTCGTCGCCGCCGAGTTCTCCCTGGTCACCGTCGAGCGCGGAGCCGTCGAACGCGCGGCCGGCGGGGGCGACCGGCGCGCCGGGAGGGTGCTGGCCGCGCTGCGCACGCTCTCCTTCGAGCTCTCCGGCGCCCAGCTCGGCATCACCGTCACCTCGCTGCTGGTCGGCATGCTCGCCAACCCGGCCGTGGCCCGGCTGCTCGGTCCGCCGCTCACCGCGGCGGGCCTGCCCGGCGGCGCGGTGCACCCGGTCGCGGTGGTGCTCGGGCTGCTGCTCGCCACCGTCCTGCAGATGGTCGTCGGCGAGCTGGTCCCGAAGAACTGGGCGATCTCCCGGCCGCTCCAGGTGGCCCGCGCCGTCGCCGGTCCGCAGCGGGTCTTCTCCACGGTCTGCCGACCGCTGATCGTGCTGCTCAACGGCCTGGCCAACGCCATCGTCCGGGCCCTGGGCATGGAGCCCGCCGACGAGCTGGCGTCCGCCCGCAGCGCCGAGGAGCTGGTCGCCCTGGCCCGGCACTCCGCCAGCGAGGGCGCGCTGGAGGAGGACACCGCCGACCTGTTCGTGCGCACCCTCGGCCTGGGCGAGCTGACCGCCGAGAGCGTGATGACCCCCCGGGTGGACGTCTCGGCGCTGCACGAGTCCGCGACCGCCGCCGACGTCCTCAACCTCACCCGGGCCACCGGCCTCTCCCGGTTCCCGGTCTACCGGGACGGCATCGACGAGGTCATCGGCGTGGTCACGCTCAAGGACGCGCTCGCCGTCCCGGTCGACCGCCGGCCCGCCGTGCTGGTGGACGCCCTGGCCGCGCCGCCGCTGCTGGTCCCGGAGACGCTCCCGGCCGAACGCCTGCTGGAACTGCTGCGGCGCGCCCAGCCCATGGCGGTGGTGGTGGACGAGTACGGCGGCACCGCCGGGGTGGCCACGCTGGAGGACATCATCGAGGAGATGGTCGGCGAGGTGCTGGACGAGCACGACGCCGCCGAGCGGGCCGAGCTGCGCCCGGTCGAGCCGGTCGGGGGCCGGGAGGCGTGGGAGGCGGACGGCCGCTGCCGGGTGGACCAGCTGGGCTCCATCGGCCTGCACGCCCCGCCCGGCCCGTACGAGACCGTCGCCGGACTGGTCGCCGACCTGCTCGGGCGGCTGCCCGAGCCCGGCGAGTACTGCGAGCTGCCCGGCTGGCGGCTGACCGTGCAGGCCGTCGACCGGCACCGCACCGAGAGCGTGCTGCTGGTCCGCGCGGCGGACGCCGCCGGGGCCCCGGCCGGGCGGGAGCGGGAGCGGTGAGCGCGCTGCAGATCGGCCTGTCGGTGCTGCTGCTGCTCGGCAACGCCTTCTTCGTCGGCGCGGAGTTCGCCCTGGTCTCGGTGCGCCGCAGCCAGATCCAGCCGGTCGCCGAGTCGGGCGACCGCCGCGCCGGGACGGTGCTGTACGCGCTGGAGCACCTCTCGGCGATGATGGCCACCGCGCAGCTCGGCATCACCGTCTGCTCGCTGCTGCTGGGCGCGCTCGCCGAACCGGCCGTCGCCCACCTGCTGGAGGGGCCGTTCCACGCGCTGGGCGTCCCGGACGGGCTCAGCCATCCGCTGGCCTTCGCGGTGTCGCTGGCGATCGTGGTCACCCTGCACATGGTGGTCGGCGAGATGGTGCCCAAGAACGCCGCGCTGGCCGGCCCGGAGCGCTCCGCGCTGCTGCTCGGCCCGGCGCTGGCGGCGCTGGCCCGCCCGCTGCGGCCGGTGATCCGGCTGCTGAACGCCTGCGCCGACCTGCTGCTGCGGCTGATCGGGGTGGAGTCCAAGGACGGGGTGGAGTCCGTCTACACCAGCACCCAGCTGGCCCACCTGCTGCACGACTCGCACGACGCCGGACTGCTCGGCAGCCTGGTGCAGGAGCGGCTGGAGGACGCGCTGGAGCTGGGCCTGCGGCCGGTGCGCGAGGTGCTGATGGCGCCGGGGCAGCTGGTCACCGCGGCGCCCTCGGCCACGCCCCGGCAGATCGAGGAGCTGGCGGTGCGCACCGGCTTCTCCCGCTTCCCCCTGGTCGACGCGGGCGCGGACCGGGGCGCGGACCGCGCGGGATTCCTGGGCTACCTGCACGTCAAGGACGTGCTGGAGCTGGACGACCGGGAGGCCCCGGTGCCGCCGCGGCTGTGGCGGCGGATCATCGCGCTGCCCGAGCTGACCCCGCTGCACGACGCCCTGGGCGCCATGCGCCGGGCCGCCTCGCACCTGGCCTCGGTGGTGGACGCCGAGGGGGCGACCCTGGGCCTGGTCATGCTGGAGGACGTGCTGGAGGAGCTGGTCGGCGAGGTCCACGACCCGGACCACCAGCCGGCCGCCCGCTGAACATGACCCGGGCGCGCAAATGCCGTACACCAGTGCGGGTGGTGGGGGATGATCGTGCCTGATCGGATCCCGATTGCGGAGTGAGCGGACGGCCATGGGGGACGCCATGGGGGACGAGGAACAGCACGTGAGTGATCGAAAACTGGCAGTCGACGGGCTCTCCAAGCGCTACGGCGAGACGGTCGCGCTGCGGGAGATGACCTTCGAGGTGGGAGCCGGGGAGATCTTCGGCTTCGTCGGCAGCAATGGCGCCGGCAAGACCACGACCATGCGGATCATGCTGGGGGTGCTGGCGGCCGACGCGGGGGAGGTGCGCTGGGACGGCGCGCCGGTCACCCTGCGGACCCGCAGCCGGATCGGCTACATGCCGGAGGAGCGCGGCCTCTACCCGCGGATGAAGGTCGGCGAGCAGCTGGAGTACCTCGCCCGGCTGCACGGCCTCAGCCGCGCCGACGCGGCCCGCGCCACCCGGGACTGGACCGAGCGCCTCGGCGTGGACCACCGCGTCGGCGACGAGGTGCAGAAGCTCAGCCTCGGCAACCAGCAGCGGGTCCAGCTGGCGGCGGCGCTGGTGCACGACCCCGAGATACTGGTGCTGGACGAGCCCTTCTCCGGGCTGGACCCGGTGGCTGTGGACGTGATGAGCGCGGTGCTCAAGGAGAAGTGCGCCGAGGGGGTGCCGGTGATCTTCTCCAGCCACCAGCTGGAGCTGGTCGAGCGGCTGTGCGACCGGGTCGGCATCGTCCGGGCCGGTTCCATGGTCGCCAACGGCACCGTCCCCGAGCTGCGCGGCAGCGGCACCACCGAGCTGGTGGTGGATGCGCCGGAGGCGGCCGACGGCTGGGCCGACGGCCTGGCCGGGGTCACCGTCACCGGCCGCGAGGGCGGCCGCACGCTGCTCGCCCTCGCCGACGGCGCGGACGACCAAGCGGTGCTCCGGGCGGCCCTGGCCACCGGGCCGGTCCGGGAGTTCGCCCGGCGGCTGCCGACCCTCACCGACCTCTTCCGTCACGTGGTCAGCAGCGACCCGGCCGACAGCGGCGCAGCCGACAGTGACCGGACCGAGCAGACGGGGGCGGCGGCATGAGCGACTCGACAGGGCTGGAGCTGGGCTCCCGGGAGGCGGTCGCCCTGGTCGCCGCCCGCGAGATCCGGGTGCGGATCCGCTCCAAGGCGTACCTGATCACCCTGGTGATCACCGCCCTGGCGGCGGTGGCGCTGCCGATCATCCTGCACCTGGTCAACCTCACCCCGGGGCCGACGAAGATCGCGGTGGTCCGCTCGGACACCGCGCTGTCGGCGACGCTGCGCGCCACCGCCGCCGAACTCGGCCAGAAGGTCACCGTCAGCACCGTCGCCGACCACAGCGCCGGAGTGGCCGAGGTCGGCGCCGGGACGGTGTCGGTGCTCGCCGAGACCGGCCCGTCCGGCTCCATCCAGGCGACCGTCGACAAGACCCTCGGCGACTCCACCCGGCAGCTGCTGCAGGTCGTCGACCAGGAGCAGGTGCTCGGCGCGCAGTTCGCCCGGCTCGGCATCGCCCCGGCCGACGCGCAGCGGGCGCTCGGCGCCGCCTCCGCCTCCCAGGTGCAGGTCACCCCGCTGAAGGCGAACGACCCGCAGCAGGGCCAGCACATCATCATCGCCATCGGCGCGGCCCTGCTGATGTACATGTCGCTGATGCTGGTCGGGCAGATCGTCGCCCAGGGCGTGGTCGAGGAGAAGTCCAGCCGGGTGGTGGAGCTGCTGCTGGCCGCCATCCGCCCCTGGCAGTTGCTGGCCGGAAAGGTCATCGGCACCGGCCTGCTGGGCCTGCTCCAGATCGGCGTCCCGGCGGTGCTGGGCGTGCTGGTCGGCGTCGGCACCGGGCAGCTGAGCATCTCCCTGGGCAGCTCGCTGGGCACGGTCGCCTGGGCGCTGCTCTGGTACGTGGTCGGCTTCGCCATCTACGCCATGGTCTTCGCCGCGCTGGGGGCCACCGTCTCCCGGCAGGAGGACGTCCAGGGGCTGACCTTCCCGGCGGTGGCGCCGCTGATCCTGGCCTGGGTGGTCGGCATCTCGGTGGTGCCCAGCGACCCCGGCAGTACCCTGGTGACCTGGCTGTCCATGCTGCCGCCGTTCGCACCGGTGCTGATGCCGATGCGGATCGCCATGGGCGTCGCGCCGGCCTGGCAGATCGCCCTGTCACTGGCGCTGGCGGTGGTGTTCGCCGTCCTGCTGCTGCGCTTCGCGGCCCGGATCTACCGCAACTCGGTGCTGCGCAGCGGCTCCCGGGTGCCGCTTCGGGAGGCGTTGAAGGCGGCCTGACGTCGCGTCAGTTGTGATCGGGCGCGGGCGGGGGGAGACGGCTCACCCCCGCCCGTCGATCAACTCCCCGTACGCCTGCAGCACATCGGGCAGCCGCAGCGTCGCCAGGTCGGTCCTGGTCGGCGGCTCGCTGATCATCGACAGCCGCAAGTCCCGGTAGGCGCAGGACTTCTCGTACAGGGTGCGCATGAAGCGGCCGTTGCCCAGCTCGTCGATCCAGCCCTCGCGGACCACGTGCGCGCAGATGGAGCGCAGCTCCTCGGTGGCCTCCTCGTCCCAGAAGTCGCCGTCGGCCCCGGCCAGCGCCTGGCCGATCGAGGTCAGTTCGGCCGGACGGTAGCTGGGGAAGTCCACCCGGCTGGTGAACCGCGAGTTCAGCCCCGGATTGGCGGCCAGCAGCCGGTTCATCCCCTCCGGGTAGCCGGCCAGGATCACCACCAGCCGGTCCCGGTTGTCCTCGGCGCGCTTCAGCAGTACCTGCAACGCCTCGTCGCCGTACGCGTCGCCCTTGCTGTAGCCGGAGTTGGCCAGGCTGTAGGCCTCGTCCACGAACAGCACGCCGTCCAGCGCCGAGTCGATCAGCTCGTTCGCCTTCACCGCCGTCTGCCCCAGGAACTCGCCCACCAGATCAGCCCGTTGGGCCTCCACCAGGTGGTCGCCGGAGAGCAGCCCCAGCGCGTAGAACACCCGGCCGAGGATGCGGGCCACGGTGGTCTTGCCGGTGCCCGAGGGGCCGGAGAAGACGAAGTGCCGCTTCGGCGGCTGCACCGGCAGGCCCTGCTCGCTGCGCAACTGCGCCATCCGCAGCTGCGCGGACAGTGCCAGCACCTGCCGCTTGACCGGCTCCATGCCGACCATCCGCTCCAGCTCCGCCAGCGCGGCGTCCAGCCCCGGCCGCTCCGGGCGCAGGCCCGGCCCCGGCGGCGCGGAGGCGGCGGACAGCGCCGCCCGGTGCCGGGCCCCGGCTCCGCCCGCCGAGGGCTCCTCGGGGGCGTCCGGATCGGCCACCGGCGGCGCCGGCGGGGAGTCCAGCAGCCCCGGCAGCAGCGGGCCCTCGCCCGCGCCGGGATCGGTCAGCGCGTCGAAGTAGCCGCCCTCGTACGGCTGTTCGCCCAGGCCGCCCAGGTCGCCGCCGAGATCGCCGCCCAACTCGCCGCCCAGGTCCGGGCCCAGGTCGGGGCCCGGGCCGGTGCCGCCGGGCAGCGGGCGCGGACCGGAGGCGCCGGGCTCGCCCGCGTGGCGCGGGCGCTGGAACCCGGGCGGGGCCGGGGCCTCCAGCAGCGCCGGATCCACGCCGTCCTCGGCGGTGATCGCGGCCAGCCGCGCCGAGGTGTCCATGAACCCCGGATCCACCCGGTGCACCGCCCGGTACAGCGACACCGCCGCCGCGCTGCGCCCGCCGCCCTCGTACGCCCGGGCCAGCCAGTAGCGCAGCTCCTTGCGCTGCGGCTGCTCCGAGCGGCAGCGGGCCAGCGAGGTCGCCAGCGGCAGCTCGGCCTGCCCGCACATGTCCAGCCGGACCCGCGCCATGCCGCCGAACAGGCCCGCCTCGATGCCCAGCAGCGAGTCGTCCAGCAGGCTGTCGGTGTCCCGGATCAGCTGCTCCCAGTCCTTCAACAGGTAGGAGCGGCAGGCGTGCAGGAACCGCACCGAGCGGTCGTGGTCGGCCGGGGGGCACTCGGACAGCGCCCGCTCCAGCTCCGGCAGGTGGCGTCCGTCCAGCCAGTGCGAGGCGTGGGCCAGGGCCAGGTCCCGGGAGTCCTCCAGCACCGGCTGCACCCACCAGCCCAGCCAGTACCAGGAGCTGAGCGGACGGCGGTGGCGGCGGCGCTGCTCGCCGAAGCGGTCCCGGTTGCGCTGCATCGCCAGCAGCGCGGCCGAGGTCTCCGAGCGCAGCGCGTGCAGGCCCAGCCAGGCATCGGCCATCCCCGGATCGATCCGCACGGCGGCGCGGAACTCCTCCTCCGCGCGGGTGTACGCGCCTGCGGCGTAGGCGTCCATGGCCCGCAGCCAGGCCCGGTCCGCCAGGCTGCGGGACCCCCTGCTGTCGCTTACCTCAGTCCCCACCGGTCAGCCCCCTGCTGCGCGTTGCCGTATCGGTCGCCCCCGACCCAAGCACCAAGGCCCCGCGCGTCGCTGAGCACCACGGCCGCGCGTACCGGAACCCTGCAGGCAAAACATCTGTGACGGCCCACCAGCGCACGCCAGTCGCCCGTACGCTCTGAGGGCATCGTACCGGGGCGGTGCTGATCCGAAAGGGTGTCGCGCCGTGATCGGCGCAGTGTGGCCGGTAGTCGGGGTCGTGTCCGCGGGGCGCCGGATACCGGGCGAACACGGGGAGTCACGGTCGCGGTGCCCGCCGGGCGCGGGAAAGGGGACGGGGCGTCGGCCACGGGGGAACGGCCGACGCCCCGCGATCGCGGAGCGCTGTCATGCCTCCAACTGCGCTGAGGAGAACGTAGTTGCTGTCCGCAACGCTGGTCAAGGGGATCCCGGCAGCCCGGCCCGCGCTGCCCGGCGCCGGTACCGGCGCGGCCGGGGCGCGGCGGTCGGCGCCTACGTTGGTTGTCGGACAGCCAACGTACGCCAGGCTGTTCTGATTACCGGGAGTGGCCGGAGGACGGATCGGCCTGTCCGCGGATTTCCCAACTCGCCCCGTGCACAAGGACATCGGCGTACGGACGGCTGGGGTCGGCGGCGAAGTGCGCCGCCTCGGCCCGGGCCCAGCCCTGCCAGAAGCCGGCCAGCGCCGGGCCGTCCCGCTGCTCGCCCCGGGCCCGGGCGACGGCCGCGGGCAGGTCCATCCAGACCAGCGCCGCCAGCAGCGGGCGCAGCTCGCGGCGGCCCGAGCCGACCCCCTCGACCAGCACCACCGGCGCGGGCGGGATCTCCCGCAGCGCGTCGAAGCGCCGCGCCGTCCAGTCGTACACCCGGTGGCGCGCGGTCTCCCCGCGCGACAGCGGCTCCAGCACCTCGGCCCGCAGCCGACCGGTCCAGGCGAACAGCTGCTCGTGGGTGGCCAGGTCGTCCAGGTGGACGACGGGCGCAGCGTCCGACCCGCCGGGTGGTCTGTCCGGGGTACTGTCGGTTGCGCCGCCGAGGGCGCGGCTCAGGGCTGCCGCGAAGGTGGTCTTGCCCGAGCCCGCGTGCCCGTCCACGGCGACCAGCCGCACCGGCCCGCAGGAGGGCGGCAGCGCCCGCAGGCGGGCGGCGAGGGGGCCGAGCGGCGGCAGGTCGCTGGGGGGCATGATCCCCCAGCGTAGGCGGTCGCGCGCGGCCGGTGACGCCACGGGGCGGCCCCGGGCGTCGCACGGCCCGGCATGCCTCGTGCCGGTGCGGGTGACGCACGGCGCGTCATGGGGGATACTCCTTTCGCCACATGTTAGCGAGCGTTCACCGAGACCCGGTGCGGCGCCTGTGGCCGGGCGACGTCCAAGACCCGGAGGCGTCCGCGCAGATGATCGCAGGAGGCCGAGCAGCCATGAGTTCCGTCCCGACGTCGAAGCCAGTCGACCGCGAGCTGCCCACCGAGGAGGCGCGTGAGCTGCTGTCGCTCACCCGTGACCTGGTCGACCGCGAGGTGCGCCCGCACGCCGCGCAGGAGGAGGCCGACGGCGTCTTCCCGCGCGAGACCATGCGGCTCCTCGGCCGCGCCGGGCTCCTCGGCCTGCCCTACGGCGAGCAGTACGGCGGCGGCGAGCAGCCGTACGAGGTCTATTTGCAGGTGCTGGAGGAGCTGGCGGCCGGACGGCTGACGGTGGGCCTCGGCGTCAGCGTGCACACCCTCTCCTGCCACGCCCTGGCCACCTTCGGCAGCGAGGAGCAGCAGCGGCGCTGGCTGCCCGGGATGCTCGGCGGCGAGCAGCTGGGCGCGTACTGCCTCTCCGAGCCGCAGTCCGGCTCGGACGCGGCCGCGCTGCGCACCCGCGCGGTGCGCGAGGCCGATGGCGGCAGCTACACCGTGGACGGCACCAAGGCGTGGATCACCCACGGCGGCGTCGCCGACTTCTACAGCGCCATGGTGCGCACCGGCGAGGACGGCCCCCGGGGCATCAGCGTGCTGCTGGTCCCGGCCGACACCCCCGGCGTCTCCGCGGACCTGCCCGAGCGCAAGATGGGCATGAAGGGCTCGCCCACCGCGCAGGTCCACTTCGACGGCGCGCGGGTGTCCGCGGACCGGCTGATCGGCACCGAGGGCCAGGGCTTCGCCATCGCGCTGTCCGCGCTGGACTCCGGCCGGCTGGGGATAGCGGCCTGCGCCATCGGAGTGGCCCAGGCCGCGCTGGACTACGCCGTCGACTACGCCCGTACCCGGACCCAGTTCGGCCGCCCGATCGCCGAGTTCCAGGGCCTGTCGTTCATGCTCGCGGACATGGCCACGGCGGTGGAGGCGGGCCGGGCGCTGTACCTGGCGGCGGCGCGGCGGCGCGACGCCGGGCTGGCCTTCAGCAAGCAGGCGGCCATGGCCAAGCTGTTCTGCACGGACGCGGCGATGAAGGTCGCCACCGACGCGGTCCAGGTGCTCGGCGGCTACGGCTACACCGCGGACCACCCGGTGGAGCGCTACATGCGCGAGGCGAAGGTGCTGCAGATCGTCGAGGGCACCAACCAGATCCAGCGGATGGTCATCGGCCGCAGGCTGACCGACTGACCGACTGACCGACCGACCGGTGCCGGGCTATGGCCTCCCGCAGGGTTTCTGACGTACCGTCAGACTTCGTCGATCTGCAGGGAGGCCATCCGCATGCCGTCGCCCCAGCGTCCGGTCCCGCTCGACGAGTACCCCGTGCACCAGGTGCCGCTCTCCATGCGGTACGTCGCCACCGGCGACCGCAACGCCTACGACCGCTGCATCTTCCACGTCTTCGACCACGAGGGCCGGGCGCTGCTGGTCACCGGCCTCGGGGTCTACCCCAACACCGGCGTCATCGACGCCTACGCCACCCTGCGCACCGGTGACCGGCTGTACGCGGTGCGGGCCTCCGACGCGCTCGGCGAGGACCGGATGCGGCTGCGGGTCGGACCGCTCCGGATCGAGGTCCGCAAACCGCTCTCCACGCTGCGGCTGGTCTGCGAGGCCGACCCGGACGACCCCGGCGGCCTCAGCTTCGACCTGACCTGGCAGGCCGAGTTCCCCGCCGTCTGGGAGCCGCACCACACCGCCCGCACCGGCGACCGGCTCACCCTGGAGGGCCGGCGCTTCGTCCAGGCCGGGGCGCCCACCGGCACGCTGCGCGCCGCCGGGGTCGAGCACACCGTCAACGGCTCCGGCTGGACCGCCACCCGCGACCGCAGCTGGGGCGTCCGCCCGATCCCCGGCGAGCAGCCCGGCCGCGCCGCCGACGAGCAGCGCACCGAGGGGTTCCACTGGGTGTGGTGCCCGATCCGGTTCCGCGACCGCTTCG
The DNA here is from genome assembly GCF_014084125.1 of Streptacidiphilus sp. PB12-B1b. Taxonomy (NCBI): domain Bacteria; kingdom Bacillati; phylum Actinomycetota; class Actinomycetes; order Kitasatosporales; family Streptomycetaceae; genus Streptacidiphilus; species Streptacidiphilus sp. PB12-B1b. Next base: position 2,357,021 of record NZ_CP048405.1, read on the forward strand.
TCATGGTGCTGCTCCAGGAGGAGCCGGACGGCTACCGCACCCTCGGCGACGCCGTGCTCGCCCACCCCGTCGGCAGCGAACGCCCGGACGAGCAACTCGGCTGGCCCTACGTCGACATCGACTACATTCCCGGCGGCCGGAGCCCGCGCGCGGCCGTGCTGCACCTCACCGACTCCGCCCGCAAGCCGCTGGAGATCCAGGCGCGGATGCTCACCGGCAGCCCGCTGGCGGTCGGCGCGGGCTACCCGCCCGCCGCGGACTGGCAGCACGGCACCTGGCAGGGGCGCGGCTGGAGCGACCGCCGCCGCTACGACCTCACCGACCCGGCCGACCTCGGCCCGGCCGGCTACGGCGTCACCGACCACGCCGCCCGCTTCGTGCTGGACGGCGAGGTCGGCCACGGCATCTTCGAGCACGGCAGTTTCGGACGGCACGACCCCAGCGGCTTCACCGGCTTCGACCCGGTCGCCCGCTGACCGCCTGCTGACCGCTCGCCGAGCCCCGCTGACCGCCCGCTGGGCCCCGCTGACCCGAGGAGGTACGGCCGCCATGTCCGCCCCCGGCGCCCCCCGCCCGCGCACCACCACCCGCGACCCGGCCGAGCTGGAGCGCCGCCTGGCCGCCTGGATCGCCGACCGCCAGCCCGGCGCGACCGTGCGCGGGCTGAGCGTCCCGCCGTCCAACGGCATGTCCAGCGAGACCGTGCTGTTCGACCTGGTCCGGCCGGACGGCACCGCCCAGGACTGCGTGCTGCGGCTGGCCGCCGACCCCGACGCCTACGCGGTGTTCCCGCACTACGACATGGAACGCCAGTACCGGGTCATGCAGTTGGTGGCGGCCCGGACCAAGGCCCCGGTGCCCCGGCTGCTGTGGCTGGAGACCGACCCCGGCCCGCTAGGCGCGGCCGGATTCGTCATGGAGCGGGTCGAGGGGCGCGTCCCGCCCGACGTCATGCCCTACACCTACGGCGGGAACTGGCTGTTCACGGCCACCGACGCGGAGCGCGACCGGCTGGAGCAGGCCACGCTGGAGGTGCTCGCCGCGCTGCACACCCTGCCCGCCGACGGCCTCGCGGCCTTCCTCGCACCCGCGGCAACCGACGGACTGGCCGGCGCCACCCCGCTGCGCCGGCACGTCGAGCAGCAGCGCGGCTACTACGCCTGGGTGGTGCGCGGCCGTCCGCGTTCACCGCTGATCGAGCGCGCCTTCGCCCGGTTGGAGGAGCTGTGGCCGCAGGACGAGGGGCCGTCCGTGCTCAGCTGGGGCGACGCCCGCATCGGCAACATCGTCTACCAGGGGTTCACCCCGGTGGCCGTGCTGGACTGGGAGATGGCCTCGCTCGGTCCGCGCGAACTCGACCTGGCCTGGCTGGTGTTCCTGCACCGCTTCTTCCAGGACCTCACCGAGGCGTCGGGCCTGCCCGGGCTGCCCGGCTTCCTGGAGCCCGGACGCGTCGCCGAACGCTATGCCGCCCTCACCGGGCACACCCCGCGCGACCTGGAGTTCCACACCCTGTACGCCGCCCTGCGGCACGCCGTGGTGATGCTCCGCATCGCCTACCGACGGCTGCACTTCGGCGAGGCCGCCCTGCCGGACGAGCCGACCGGCGCAGACGTGGACCGGCTGATCCTGCACCGGCCCGCGCTGGAGGCCATGCTGGACCGACGCGGCCGGTGAACCCCCGTGCGAACAGCCGGGGTTGACGACAGGTCAGAATAAGATCAGGAACGGTGCAGGGCGATCCGCACCGGGCGCGAGCCCGCGCCGCCGACGTGCGAGAACGGCTGGCGACGCCAGTCCAGCTCCGGCGGCAGGGCCAGCAGCGACTCCAGCGAGGGCTCCGGGTCGAAGTCCGGCTCCTCCTCCAACTCGTCGGCCTCGGCCGCCGGTCGGCCCGAACCGACGCAGACGGCGGGGGAGAACGGGTGCCAGGCGGTGGGCAGTTGCGCGTGCAGCGGGAACCGCTCCTCGTCGCCGAGCAGGGCGATCGGGCGGTGGCACTCGGGGCAGCGGACCCGGAAGATGTCCCAGGTCTCGCCGTCGCCGGGGTCGAGACCGGGGTCGATGCCGGTCAGCTCGGGCTCGGCCCCGGGTGTGTCGGCATCGGCGTGCGGAAGCTCTCTGATGGCAGACATGTGATCCCCCTCGGACGATGAACTGGTGACCCCCTCCGTGCGGAAGTCCCCGGACCACGGAGGAGTCACTGCCAGGACTTCCCTCCCGCCGAGCCGAATAATCCTGAGACCCGCCATCCCGCCATGTGGCCGGTGTGGTCTTCGTCACAGCTCGGGCGGGGCTCTTGCCCCGGATCAGGGCGTACGCCCGGCGCGCACCCGGCATATTCGGATAGCCTCGCCTGTCGTGGAGGAACTGGACCGTCAGATTGTGCAGCTGCTCGTCGGCGACGGGCGGATGAGCTACACCGACCTGGGCAAGGCCACCGGCCTGTCCACCTCGGCGGTGCACCAGCGCGTCCGGCGGCTGGAACAGCGCGGCGTGATCCGCGGCTACGCCGCGATCGTCGACCCGGAGGCCGTGGCCCTGCCGCTGACCGCGTTCATCTCGGTCAAGCCGTTCGACCCCAGCGCCCCGGACGACGCCCCGGAGCGCCTGGCCGACCTGGAGGAGATCGAGGCCTGCCACAGCGTGGCGGGGGAGGAGAACTACATCCTCAAGGTCCGCGTCGGCGGCCCGGGCGAGCTGGAGCACCTGCTGGCCCGCATCCGCACCGCGGCCGGGGTCTCCACCCGCACCACGGTCGTGCTCAGCACCCCCTACGAGGCCCGCCCGCCCCGGCTGCCCTAGCCGCCCGGCTCCCGCCGCCCGCGCTGCCCGCCGCCGGGCCGGTCGGGCAGGCGGTGCAGACTGTTCAGCATGACCACGCGCCCCACCCCCGCCCCCTTCCTGCCCGGCCCGGACGACCCCGCCGTGCGCACCCTGCTGCTGCGCGGCGGTCGCGTCCACAGCCCGGCCGACCGCTTCGCCACCGCCGTCCTGGTCCAGGACGGCACGGTGGCCTGGGTCGGCTCCGAGGGCGCCGCCGACAGCTACGCCCGGGACGCGGACGCCGTGGTGGACCTCGGCGGGGCGCTGGTCACCCCCGCCTTCGTGGACGCCCATGTGCACGCCACCGCCACCGGCCTCGCCCTGACCGGTCTGGACCTCACCGGCTGCCCCGGCCTGGCCGAGGCGCTGGCCCGGATCGCCGCCTTCGTCCGGGCCCAGCCGGCCGGGGGAGTCGTCGTCGGCCACGGCTGGGACGAGACCGGCTGGCCCGAGCGCCGGGCGCCCACGCTCGCCGAGCTGGACGCCGCCTGTGCCGGGGCCGCCGTCTACCTCTCCCGCACCGACGTCCACTCCGCACTGGCGTCCAGCGCGCTGCGGGCCCTGGCCGACCGCACCCTCGCCGAGGAGGGCGCCGGGGGCGGCGCCGGGCTGGCCGCGCTGGCCGGGTACCACCCGGAGCAGCCGCTGAGCCGCGAGGCGCACCACGCCGTCCGCAGCGCCGCGCTGGCCCACCTGAGCGCCGGTCAGCGCGACGCCGCGCAGCGGGCCGCCCTGGGCCGCGCCGCCGAGCTGGGCATCGGCGCGGTGCACGAGTGCGCGGGCCCGGGCATCTCCTCGGCGGAGGACCTGACCGCGCTGCTGTCGCTGGCGGCCGAGGGGCGCGGCCCGGAGGTCTTCGGCTACTGGGGCGAGCTGGGCGCGGTGGACACCGCCCGCCGCCTGGGCGCGGTCGGGGCCGGCGGCGACCTCTTCGTGGACGGTGCGATCGGCTCGCACACCGCCTGCCTGCACGCCCCCTACAGCGACGCGGCCGGCGAGGGCGCGGAGTACGTGTCGGCCGCGCAGATCGCCGACCACGTCGCCGCCTGCACCGAGGCCGGGCTGCAGGCCGGCTTCCACGCCATCGGCGACGCCGCGCTGGCCTCGGTCGTCCAGGGCGTGCGCGCGGTCGCCGACAAGCTCGGCCTGGACCGGGTCCGGGCGCTGCGGCACCGGGTGGAGCACGCCGAGATGCTGGACGCGGACGCCGTCGCGGCCTTCGCCGACCTGGGTCTGACCGCCTCCGTCCAGCCCGCCTTCGACGCCGCCTGGGGCGGCCCCGAGGGCATGTACGCGGCTCGGCTGGGGGCCGAGCGGGCCCGGGCGATGAACCCCTTCGCGGCGCTGCTGCGGGCCGGGGTGCCGCTGGCCTTCGGCTCCGACGCCCCGGTGACCGCGCTGGACCCCTGGGGCACCGTCCGGGCGGCCGCGTTCCACCGGACCCCGGAGCACCGGATCTCGGTCCGCGCGGCCTTCACCGCCCACACCCGGGGCGGCTGGCGGGCGCTGGGCCGGGACGACGCGGGGGTGCTGCTGCCGGGCGCCCCGGCGAGCTACGCCGTCTGGTCCTCCGGGGAGCTGCTGGTGCAGGCCCCGGACCAGCGGGTGGCCAACTGGTCCACCGACCCGCGCGCGGGCGTCCCCGGGCTGCCGGACCTGTCCCCGGGCGCGCCGCTGCCGCAGTGCCTGGCCACCGTCGTCCGGGGCCGCACCGTGCACCGCGCGGAGCACTCGGCCGCGCAGGGCTGATCGAGCGGGGCTGATCGAGCGGGTCAACCTTTCCGATCGTTTTTGCACCACCTGGGGTGAATTTCCTCCGTAAGAGTGGCGATCGGTGTCCGGATACCGCCGAACGATGGGCGTCCTGACCGCCCCGGAGGCCCTGCCACTGCTGCTCTGACCTGCTACGACGGCTCATCGTGGCAGGTCGGAGGGCAGTTGACAGGCAGTGGCCGCAGGCGGGTAGGTTCGGCCGCGTCCACCTTCCGGAATCCTCCGCAGGACCGACCGACCGGAACACCTCCACGCAAAACCCGAGACCACAACTGGGCCAACGAGCGGCGTCCCCGGACACCGACAGGCAGCCAGGTCCAGTCCTCCAGGCCCGGGGAGCGCGGGCGCCGGCAGGCCAACCGGGTCCGGTCGGCAGGTGCGACCCGGGCACGGCCCGAACGTTCAGTAGACAACGGCCCTCGGTCGATCCGCAGCCAGCGGACCCCAGGTCGGACCGAAGAACGCTCGGACCGTGCCCGCTGCACACCCCCCACGACCGACCGACCCCGTTCCGGCCCCGGCCACCGCGCCGCTGCCGCCGGAAGGGCGAACGGCGGCGGCCGCCGGGCCGCCGGTCCTTTGTTCCGCGCGCACGCTGTGGGACAACCGGAACCATGGCAGCACCACTGAACGTCTTCGAGGCCAACGGCTACCACTACCTGGACGAGCCCGAGCCGCGCATCCCGGCCTGCGGGCCGCACCTGTCCGGCACCGTCTTCGACTTCGACGGCTGCGGACGGCACATCCGCTTCTTCTGCGTCCGGCTGACCCTCGCCGACTGCCTGGATCTCGACCGGATCGGCCGCCGCACCTGGCAGGCGTTCGGCCTGCGCGGGCCGCTCTACCTCGGCGAGGCCGTCCAGCAGGACCTGGACCGGGACCGGGGCCTGCCGCCCGTCCCGCCCGTGCTGCCCGGCCGCGCCTGGCGCGGAGCGGTCGGACGCTGAGTGGAGGCCCGACTGCGGCGCGCAGTCGGAACGGCGGCCAGGTTCGGGTTCGGGTGTGGATTCCCCGCACCGGGCCCCTGGACTCCTGCCCGGACGCCCGCACGCTGTACCGTCGTCCAACGTCGTGCAGTGTGCACCGCACCGCGGCGACGACCGAATGTCCCGTGTGAGTGAAAGTGGCGAACGTGGCCTTGCCCCTTGACCCCGTCCGCCCCGCGGCGGACGTCCGCCCGGAGCCGGAGGCCGCAGCGCCGCGCGGCCCCCGTCGATGGGCGCGGAGCCGGTGGGCGCTGATGCGTGCCGGGCTGCCCCGGACCGTCCTGGCCGTGCTCTGCGGGGTCCTGCTGGCGCTCTCCTTTCCCCCGTACGGCCTATGGCCGCTGTCCGTTCTCGCGGTGGCCGGGCTCAGCCTGCTCACCCACCGCCGGACCGCGCGGCAGGCCGCCTGGACCGGCTTCGTCTTCGGTGCGCCGTTCCTGCTCTGGCTGCTGTTCTGGCTCAACGTCATCGGCCTGGACGCCTGGCTGCTGCTGGCGCTGTTCGAGTCGCTGTTCGTCGCCGCCATGGCCGTGGGCCAGGCGCTGACCTCGCGGCTGCGGGCCTGGCCGCTGTGGACCGCCTGCCTGTGGGTCGCCCAGGAGTGGGCCCGGGACCGGGTTCCGCTCGGCGGCTTCCCCTGGGGCCGGCTGGCCTTCGCCAACACCTCCTCGCCGTTCACCCCGCTGGCGGCGATCGGCGGCGCGCCGCTGGTCAGCTTCGGGGTGGCGCTCAGCGGAGCCCTGCTGGCCGCGGCGCTGATCACCGCACGCGGGCGCGAAGGAGCACGCCGGGGAGTGCGCGCGGGTGCGTGCGCCGCCGCCGCGCTGATATGCGCCGTCGTCGGGTACACCGTGCCGGTGCCGACCGCGGGCCAGACCTCCGGCGGTCCGGCCTCCGCCGAGATCGCCGTGATCCAGGGAAATGTGCCGCACGCAGGGATGAATTTTCTGGGTCGTCCGATGGAGGTTCTGGAGAACCACGTCGCCGAGACCGACAAGCTCGCCGCCGCCGTCGACGCGGGCCGCACGCCCCGGCCGGACCTGGTGGTCTGGCCGGAGAACTCCTCCGACGTCGACCCCTTCCTGACCCCCGCGGCCTTCGACCTGATCCAGCAGACGGTGCAGCGCATCGGGGTGCCGATCCTGGTAGGCGCCCTGGTCAACGGCCCGGACGCGAGCCACATCCAGAACGAGGGCATCGTCTGGTCGCCCGCCACCGGGCCCGGGGCGCACTACACCAAGCAGCACCCGGTGCCCTTCGGCGAGTACGTTCCCTACCGCTCGCTGCTCACCCCGTACTTCAGCGAACTGAAGCGCATTCCGGTCGATTTCTACGCCGGAAGGACCACCGGTATTCTCCAGGTGGGCCCGGCCAGGATCGGCGACGTGATCTGCTTCGAGGTCGCCTACGACGGTATCGTCCACGACGCGGTCGCCAAGGGCGGCCGGGTGCTGGTCGTGCAGACGAACAACGCCACCTACGAGCACACCGACCAGCCCGACCAGCAGTTCGCCATGTCGCGGCTGCGCGCGGTCGAGAGCGGCAGGGCCGTGGTCATCGCCTCGACCAGCGGCATCAGCGCCGTCATCGCACCCGACGGGCGGGTGGTGGAACGCACCCAGCTGGCCACCGCGGCCGAGCTGGAGGCACGGGTCCCGCTCCGGGACTCACCGACGGTCGCGGACCGGGTCGGCGCCGCCCCCGAGTGGGCCCTGGCCATGGTCGGACTGCTGGCCTGTGCGTTTGCCATGTACGCCGGTCGGCGGAATCGTGTTCCAGCCACAGCAAACGATGATGCGGAAGAAGGGGCCGGTCCGTGACGGACAGCACCACGAAGGACACCGAGACGTTTGGTGACCTCGGCAAGATCCTGGTGATCATCCCGACGTACAACGAGATCGAGAACATCTCCCGGATCACCGGACGGGTCAGGGCCGCCGTCCCCGAGGCGCACATCCTGGTGGCCGACGACAACAGCCCGGACGGCACCGGGCAGGCCGCAGACGAGCTGGCCGCGACCGACCCCAACCTGCAGGTGCTGCACCGCAAGGGCAAGGAGGGGCTGGGCGCCGCCTACCTGGCGGGCTTCCGCTGGGGCATCGACCACGGCTACGACGTGCTGGTGGAGATGGACGCCGACGGCTCGCACCAGCCCGAGCAGCTCCCGCGCCTGCTCACCGCCCTGCGCGGGGCCGACCTGGTGCTGGGCTCGCGCTGGGTGCCCGGCGGCGAGGTGGTCAACTGGCCCAAGAGCCGGGAGTTCCTCTCCCGCGGCGGCAGCACCTACTCCCGGCTGATGCTGGGAGTCCCCATGCGCGACGTCACCGGCGGCTACCGGGCGTTCCGCAAGGAGACCCTGCTGGGCCTGGGCATGAGCGAGGTGGCCTCGCAGGGCTACTGCTTCCAGGTGGACCTGGCCTGGCGCGCCTCCCGCGCCGGCTTCCGGATCACCGAGGTGCCGATCACCTTCGTCGAGCGCGAGTTCGGGGCCAGCAAGATGAGCGGCAACATCGTCGGCGAGGCGCTGAAGCGCGTCACGGTCTGGGGCATCCAGAGCCGGCTCGGCAAGATCCCGGCGCCGGTCCCCGACCGCGAGGGCTGACGCCCGCCGCCGCACCGTCCGACTGGTCCACGCGCGGAACACCTCCCGGCCGCCGCGCGTTGACCAGGGCGCGGACCAGCGCGGACCGACGCGCGAGATCGACGGAAGTGGGCAGTGCCGTGAGCCGGACGACAGCGAGCAGCGCAGCGGACCAGCCGGGTCAGGCCCGGCAGGCCAGGCCGAGGGGGCCGCTGCGATTCGTACCCCTGGTGCTGGCCGCCTGGGTGGTGCTGGAGATCTGGCTGTTGATCGAGGTGGGTCACCTGATCGGGTGGTTCTGGCTGTTCGTGCTGCTGGTCGCCTCGGCCGCGCTCGGCGGCTGGGTGGTCAAGCGGGCCGGGCTGCGGGCGCTGCGGGCCACCGCCGCCGGCAAGGCCGAACCGGGCACGGTGGTCGGCATCGCCGGCGGGCTGCTGCTGATCCTGCCCGGCCTGCTCTCCGACCTGCTCGGCCTCGCCTGCCTGTTCCCGCCCACGGCCTCGCTGCTGCGGCGGCTCCCGGCCCGGCTGCTGCGCCGCAGCGGCGGACCGATCGGGGACGCCTACCGGCTGCAGGAGCAGCTGCGCATGCACCGGCCGGACGGCAGGGTCGTCCCCGGTGAGGTGATCGTCGGCGAGGTGGTGGAGCCGGGGCAGGCCGGGGACGCCCGGCCCTACGACTACGGCCGCCCCGACCGGCTGGGCTGACCGCCCGGCCCACCGCCCGGCCCCAGCCCCCCCGGCCCACCGATGCCCCGAAACGACCGCAGGACCTGGGACACGGCACCTCTCCGGTGCCGCCTCCCAGGTCCTGCGGTGGTTCTCTGCCTGCCTGCCGGTCCCGCTCAGGCGGTCTTGCGGGTGTCGCGCGGGTGGACGGCGATGTTCATACCGCCGGACCGCAGGACTGCGAGCCGCTCGGCGAGCACCTCCTCCAGTTCCTCGCGGGTCCGCCGCTCCATCAGCATGTCCCAGTGCGTACGGGCGGGCTTCGCCTTCTTCGCCTCCGGCTCGTCGCCGTCGAGGAGTAGTGCCTCACTGCCGCAGAAGCGGCACTCCCACATGGTCGGGATCTCGGCCTCTACGGAGAACGGCACCTCGAACCGGTGTCCGTTCTGGCATGCGTACTCGACTGTCTGGCGCGGGGCCAGGTCGATGCCGCGGTCGGTCTCGTAGCTGGTGGCCCCGAGTCGCGTGCCGCGGAGAGCTCGCTCACTCATGAATCGTGCCTCCCGGGCTTATGGCCCACAGGACTGGATGTCGCTGTCTTCGTCGGTCTGTGCAACGTGCGGCAGCCGTCGAAGATTCCCGGGGGTGGTCCCGCCGGGAAGTACGTCTTCCGTCGTGCCGTCCCTGTTTGTACCCACCGCCGCCCGATTTGTCACATCTAGACGCGAATGTCACCCTAGGTGCCCGAGAACCTGCGGGACGTCACCGCCCGGCAGGTCCGCGACAGGCCCGCCGCCGCTGCTTCGGCGCGCGCCCGTACGGGTAGTGATCAGTAGGGTGTGGATCACCACCCGCGCTGTGAAGGGAACCCCCGCTCATGTCCGACAGGCCCGTGGCCGAGCTGCTCCTCGGTCGGCCGCCGATGGACCGTGACCTGCCGTCCTTCGACCCCGATCGGGCGCCGGCCGGGGCGGGGCAGCTGTTCGTCGACTGGCTGACCGCGGCAGTGGCCGAGGGGGTCGACGACCCGCAGGTGGTCACGCTGTCCACGGTGGACGCCGACGGCGCCCCGGACGCCCGGATGCTGGTGCTGCGGGACGTGGACGTCCCGGCCGGGGCGTGGGTGTTCGCGGGCGACGCGGACAGCCCCAAGGGCCGGCAGTTGGCGGTCCGGGCCGAGGCCGCCATGACGCTGTACTGGCCGCCGATGGGGCGGCAGATCCGGATCAGGGGCCGGGTGGAGCAGGCGGGGCCCGAGGAGGCCGCGGCGGAGTTCCTGAGCCGCTCGCCCGCCTCCCGGGTCGCCGAGCTGGTCGGCCGCCAGAGCGAGCCGCTGGGCTCGCTGGCCGCCTACGACGAGGCCGTCCGGGAGGCGCAGGCGCTGACCGAGGTCGCCCCGGAGCTGGTCGCCCCCGGCCACACCGTCTACCGGCTGCTCGCCCGCGAGGTGGAGTTCTGGCAGGGCTCCGCCGACCGCCGCCACATCCGGCTGCTCTATGTGCGCACCGGCCCGGTCGACGCCCCCGCCGTCTGGGCCAGGACCCTGCTCTGGCCCTGACCGTTGGCCGGCCCGGGCGGCCGTACGCCGAGGGCCCCGCTTCGACCGAAGCGGGGCCCTCTGTCGTGCGGGGTGGTGGCGGGGCGTCAGAGGAAGCGCAGCACCGCGGTGCCGGGGGAGTCGAGCTCGCCGGTGCGCTCGCACTCCGGAACGGTCGGCAGCTCGGGCTTGGCCAGCGAGAGCGGGGCCGGTGTCGGGGCCGGGGCCTCGGTGCGGGTGTCGGCGTGCGGCAGCAGCGCGATCACCGCGTCCCGCTGGTCGGCCGGGGTCTCCTCGTCCAGCGGGTCCGGCGTGGCCGGGACCTGCAGCCGCACCGGGGGCTGGTTGCCCAGCCGGGCGTAGCCGCGCCCGGGCGGCGTGTGGCTGGACGGGGTGATGTCCAGCGCGGTGCCCAGCGCCTCCGGGGCCAGGTCCGGGTCGAGCGGGCCGAGCACCAGCCGGGCCCGGGCCGCCGACCGCAGGGTCGGCTTGAGCCGCCCCAGCGCGTCCAGGTACTCGGCGACCACGACCGTGACATGGGCGGTGCGGCCGTGCCGCAGCGGGAGCTCCAGCAGGTCCTGCGGATCGGTCCGGTCCTCCGCCTGGGCCAGCTCGCTCAGCTCGGCGGGGTGGTCCAGCAGCAGCCACAGCGGCCGTACCGCGTCCGCCGGGGGAGCGGTGCCGGTGCGCTTGGCCAGGTTGTGCGCGTCCAGCCGGCGCTGCGTCTCGTTGGCGGCCCACTCCAGCGCGGCCAGCGCCCCGTGCAGGCTGGTCTCCACGGTGTACACGCCCGGACGGCCGACCAGGCAGGCGTGCTCGCCGCTGCCCGCGCCGTCCAGGACCACGATGTCGGCGTAGGGGAGCACCTGCAGGGCCAGCGAGCGCAGCAGGCTCGACGTCCCGTGGCCGTGGGTGCCCAGCGCCAGCAGGTGCGGCTCGGGGGAGCGCGGGCCGGTGCGCCACAGCACCGGCGGCTGGTGGGTGGTGCCGCTGCCCTGGTGCACCGGGATCATCCGGCTGGTGCTGGTGGTGTCGGTGAAGCCGAGGACCAGCTCGCCCTGCGCGGTCACGAAGCGCTGGGCGACGATGTCGGTGGGCAGCGGGGCCAGCGCCGCGACCTGGAGGTGGTTGGTCTCCTCGTCCCAGGTGAACCGGTACTCGCGGCTGCGCCCGGCCTTGCTGTGGATCACGTGCTCGATCCGCGCCCGGGCGTGCGGCTCGGTGTCGGTGAAGTACGCCGGGTAGCGCAGGTCGAGCGCGGTCAGCCGGCCCTCGGCGTCGAACTCCCAGGAGTTGAAGGCCTCCTTGAAGTCGCCGCCGTGGCTGTAGAGCGGGCTCGGGTCCGAGTCGTGCACCAGGTAGGGCGTGAGCGCGATGTAGATCGCAGCCAGCTTCAGCTGCGAGGTGTCCGGGGCCGGCTCGGCGGCCGGTCCGCGGTCCCGGCCGACCCAGGCCGCGCTGCCCATCAGGGCGACCAGCGCCAGCAGCGGCCCGTACGGCAGCAGGGCCACCGCAGCGCCGACGGCCACCACCGCGAGCAGGGCCGGGCCGCGCTTGTCCTTGGGCGTGTCGTTCCACTTGCCCAGGGTCCAGCGGCCGTGCGAGCGCAGCCCCCGGCCGATGGTGATCAGCGGGCCGAACATGTCGGCTGCGTGGTCCCCGGCGGTGCGTGCGAAGTCGCGCCCGCGGGCGAGGTGCTCGGTGAAGGTCATCGGGTTCTCCGGCGGCGGTGCTGGGACGGGCGGTGCTGGGACGGAAGGCGCCTGGGCGGCGACGGACGCGTGCTGCGGGCCGCGGGGGCCGGTCAGAACTTGAAGCCGCCGAGGATGCTGGCGATGCTCGCGCCGCCCGCCTTGATGCTCGGCGCGACGGCGGTACCGGCCAGGTAGAAGCCGAACAGCGCGCAGACCACGGCGTGCGAGACCTTCAGTCCGTCCTTGCGGAAGAACAGGAAGGCGATGATGCCGAGCAGGACGACTCCGGAGATGGAGAGGATCACGGGGAGCTCCTCGGGTATCGGGGCGGGCCGACCCGGTGGGACCGCCGGGCCGTACCGTGCATTCTCACAGAATGTGTCTATATGGTGACAAAAAGTAAGATCATGGCATAGTGCGCAAACGGGTGGTTCTGCTCCGGGTCCGCTGCGACTGCCCCGGTGGAGGGGCCCGCAGGCGGCCCGTAGCCGATCGTGTCCCGGCCCCGCCCCCGTCGTCGGACGGCGCGCGGCACGTTAGCCCGGACGGGTGCCGACCCGGCGGGTGGCGGCCGGACGCCGGACCGGGCTGTCGGGCATCGGTGCGGCTGGGGAGAATGGTCCGGACGCGACAGCACACGCGTACGACAGCGCAGGGGCACGACAGTGCAGCAGCACGACAGCGCAGGAGGAGGACGAGGACGTGGAGCCGATGAGCGACGCCGTGCAGCCCGTGCGGCCCGACGAGGCCACCCCCGAGCTGGTGGAGTTCGCCGGGCGGGTCTTCGCCGCCGCCCGCGCCGGGGACGCCGCCGCCCTGGCCGCCTACCTGGACGCCGGGGTGCCCGCCGACCTGTGCAACGAGCGCGGCGACACCCTGGTCATGCTCGCCGCCTACCACGGGCACGCCGACGCGGTCCGCGCCCTGCTGGAGCGCGGCGCGGACGCCGACCGTGCCAACGACCGCGGCCAGACGCCCCTCGCCGGGGCCGTCTTCAAGGGCGAGCCCGAGGTCGTCGAGGCCCTGCTCGCCGGCGGCGCCGATCCGCACGCCGGGCTGCCCTCGGCCGCCGACACCGCCCGGATGTTCGGCCGCACCGAGCTGGTGGAGCGTTTCGGCCCGCGCTGACCAGCCCGTTAGCATGCGGCCATGGACATACGAGTCGTGGGCTACGCCCATCCGGATGCGCAGCGGCTGATCGCCGAGGTCCAGCAGGAGTACGTGGTGCGCTACGGCGACATCGACGTCACCCCGGTCGACCCGGCCGAGTTCGACGCGCCCGCCGGGCTGTTCGCGGTGGTCTACGACGACCGGGGCGAGCCCGTCGGCACCGGGGCCTGGCGGGCCCGGGAGGCCAATGACGTCGGGCTGGCCGACGGCGACGCGGAGATCAAGCGGATGTACACCGTGCCCTCCGCGCGCGGCCGGGGCCTGGCCCGCCGGATGCTGCGGTTCCTGGAGGAGCAGGCGCTGGCCGCCGGACGGCGCCGGATGGTGCTGGAGACCGGCACCGAGCAGCCGGAGGCGCTGGCGCTGTACGCCGCCGAGGGCTACCTGCCGACCCGGAAGTTCGGCGTGTACCGCGAACACGAGCAGTGCGTCTGCCTGGCCAAGCCGCTGCCGGTGCCCGCACCGGCACCGCCGTCGGACGCCCGGGCGCTGTCGGACGCCCGGGCCGTGGACGACGGCGGTGTCGGGGCCCGGATGGGCTAGCCGGGGCTGTTGCTGCGGGGCCCGGGCGCGGAGACTGGGTGGTCCAGGCACCCTCCCGAGGAAGGCCCCCCCGCCATGTCCCTTGTCAGCCGTAAGGATGTCGGTCTGCTCGCCCTGCGCCTCGGAGCCGGGGGCGTGCTGTTCGCCCACGGTACGCAGAAGCTGTTCGGCTGGTTCGGCGGCGGCGGGCTGGACGGCACCGCCCAGGGCATGGAGCGGATGGGCTTCGTCCCGGGCCGCCCCAGCGCGCTGGCGGCCGGGCTGGGCGAGGCGGGCGGGGGCGCGCTGCTGGCCCTCGGTCTGGCCACCCCGGTGGCGGGCGCGGCCGCGGCCGGCACCATGGCCGGGGCCATCGCGGTGCACTCGCCCAATGGCTTCTTCGCCCAGAGCGGCGGCTTCGAGTACCCGGCCGTCCTGGGGCTGACCGCCGCCGCGATCGGCCTGGCCGGAGCGGGCCGCTTCTCGCTGGACCACCTGACCCGGCACCGGCTGGACCGGGGCGCCTATGTGCTGCTCGCCTTCACCGTGAGCGCGGCGGCGGCCACCACCGTCGTCAGCCGCCGGGTCACCCCCGGCCCCCCGGCCCCGGCCCCGCTGGAGCCGGAGCGGCCCGAGGACACCACGGACTCCGGTGACGAGGCCGCCTCGCTGTAGCCGCCCGCGTCGCCCGCGTCGCCCGCGTCGCGGGAGTCCGTTGCACGCCGGGCACCCGGGGCGTCAGTCGTGCAGCCAGTGCCTGCGGCCGATGCTGATCAGCCGTAGCTGCTGCCGGGCGGTGGCGGTGATCCGCCGCTCGGCCTCCGGATCGCCCTCGGCCTCCATCAGCGCGGCGACCGTGCTGACCGTGTGGTCGGCGTACAGGTCGGCCAGCATCCGGACATCGGTCGGGCTCCAGCCGACGGACTGCGGCTGCGCCGCCAGGTCGTCGGCCAGGTCGTCGGCGAACTGGCCGATGCGGTCGGCGATGGCGTCCCGTACCGCCCGCACCCCGCCGTGGCGCTCGCGGACCAGGAAGCGCAGCCGGGCCCGGTGCTCGTGCACGTACCAGGCGATCACCCCGATGCTGCGGTCGATCACCTCGTCGGTGGCGGCCTGCTCGGCGCGGATCGCCCGGATCAGGGTGCGCAGGCTGCCGAAGGACTCCTCGACCAGGGCCATGCCGTACGCGGGCAGGTCCGGGAAGTGCCGGTAGAAGCCGCTGGGGGTGATCCCGGCCTCCCGGGTGACCTCGCGCAGGCCCAGGCTGCTCAGGCTCTGGTGCTCCAGCAGCCGGAGCCCGGCGTCCAGGAGGGACTGCCGGGTCTGCTGCTTCTGGGACTGGCGTGGTCCGGGAGTGTGGCTCATCTCATGCAGTAAACAACTGTTCTCCGGTCTTGGCGAGCGCTGGGCGGGGGTAGGCTCGAATTGTCAGTGAACAACTGTGCTCCCAATGCCGTTCGGGATGCACCCTCGGGAACGGAAGGAACCATGGTCCTCCTCGCACTGCTGGTCCTGAGCGCCACGCTCTGGGGCGCCGCCTCCTACGTCAGCCCGCCCGTCCTGGCCGTGGCCTGCGTCGTGATCGGCGCCTGGCTGCTGGTCTTCGCCGTCCGCGAGCGGCTCGCCCGCACCGGCCGCCGCACCGTGCGGGGGGTCTGACCATGAACGCCGCACACCCGCTCGCCGAGGAAGCCCCGCTGCCCAAGGAGAGCGGCGACGACATCGCCGTGGCGTCGTTCGTCCTGGGCTTGCTGGGCCTGTTCTTCTTCAACATCGCGCTCGGCCCGCTGGCGCTGGCCCTCGGCGGGGTCTCGCTGGCCCGGGGGACCGGACGCCGAGGGCGCGCCCTGCTGGGCATGGCCCTCGGCGTCGCCGATCTGGTGGTGCTGGTCGCGCTGGTCGCTGCCCACCACGGCGGATTCACCTGGGGCACGGCCGCCTGACGGCCGCCGGGCCACGGCTGCTAGACCCTGCTCCACTGCTGGTTGCTGCCGCCGTTGCAGGTCCAGATCTCGACCGGGGTGCCGTCGCCGCTGTCGCCGCCGCCCCTGACGTCCAGGCACAGCCCGGACTGGACGCCGGTGATGGTGCCGTTGCCGTTCAGCTTCCACTGCTGGTTGGTCTGGCCGTTGCAGGTGTAGAGATCGACGTAAGTCCCGGCGGTGGTGCCCTGGTTGAAGGCGTCCAGGCACATGCCGAGGGTCTGCAGGGTGCCGCCGGTGTAGGTCCACTCCTGGTTCTGGCCGTGGTGGCAGTCCCAGACCTCCTGCGTGGTGCCGGGCGTGGTCGTCGCGTTCGGGTCGTCCAGGCAGCGCCCGGAGGCGGGGCTGACCAACTCGGTGGCGGTGCTGGCGCCGGGGGCGGTCCGCAGCAACTGCACCGCGCCGGGGCCCAGGTTGACGCTGTAGGTGCCGCCGATGCTGCCGACCGACTGCCCGGACCACAGGTCGGTGGCGGTGGTCGAGCCGGTGATGCCGGCGTCCGCGAGGTTCACGCTGACGGTCTGGGCGGAGCTGCCGGAGTAGTTGAACAGCGCCACCACGACGCTGCCGTCCGGCTCGGTCTTGCTGTAGACCTGCTGGTTGCCGTTGTTGACGATGCGTGAGGCGTCGATGGAGTCCTGGTCCACGGCCAGCACCGCGCTGTTCTTCAGGTAGCCCAGGTCGGTCGGGTCCAGGTCGGTGAGGTCGGTGCCGAGGATCAGCGGCGAGGCGCCCATCGCCCACAGGCTGAGCTGCGACTGGCGTTCCGGCGCGGTCAGCCCGTCGTTGGCGCCGTTGCCGACCTCGATCGAGTCGTAGTCGTTGAACGCTCCCGGCCCGCCGTACGGCTGCCAGTCGGACACCTGGCCGAAGCGGGACTGGACGTTGCCCCAGTCCGTCAGCGGGTAACTGCTGCCGTTGGAGCCGCAGTAGCACTCGATGTCGCCGCCGGTGCGCCAGCCGTTGGAGTACTGCGCCCAGGTGCTCGCGCTGCCGATGGCCAGGCCGTTGGACAGCTCCAGGTGGATCGGGCGCCCGGTCTGCTGCAGCGCCGCCGACCACGCCTGGACGTCGCCGACGTCGCCGGTGCCCACGCCGTCGATCTTGACGTAGTCCACGCCCCAGGAGGCGAACTCGTCCGCCCAGGAGTCGATGAACGCCTGTGCGCCGGGCTTGCTGTAGTCGATGCCGACCATCCCGCCGCAGTTGTAGTTGGCCTCGGAGGAGCTGGTGGCGATCTGGTCGGCGGTGTAGGAGGTGCCCTGGATCGGGGTGTTCTCGGCGACGGCCTGCTTGGAGATGCCGGGGGTGACGTAGATGCCGAACTTCAGGCCGTCCGCGTGCACATGGTCGGCCACGACCGCGATGCCGTTCTCCGCCCCCGAGGACGGGAACTCGGCGGTGTCGGTCGCCCAGCGGCCGTACTGGTCCACGGCCGGGCCCTGGCTGCCCGGGCACTGGTACCAGAAGTCGTCGATGTTGACGTACTGGTAGCCCGCCGCAGCCAGGCCGCTGCTCTTCATGGCGTCGGCCTGGGCGTCGATCACGGCCGCCGTCGGATCGTGCCGGACGAAGCTCCAACTGCTCCAGCCCAGCGCGGGGGTGAGGCCCACGCCGTTGCTCTCGGCCTGGGCGGGGGCCGTCGGCAGCAGGGCCAGGGCGGCCGCGGCCGCTCCCGCCGTCAGAGCCGCGACCAGCCGCCTGGTGGTGCGCAGGGTCCTGGGGATTCCCGGGGTCCTCGGGGTTGTCGGACGCATGGGTGTGCTCTCCATCCTCGGCGTGCCCGAACGGGGAGGTGCGGGGGCGGCCCCGGAGCGCGGCGACGCGGGGGTGGCGGCGTGTCATGCCCGGGGCGAGTGAACTCAACTCCGGTGCGGCGGCGAAGTCAATATCTGTTGCAGTATGGGCGAAACAACTCGGGTAATTGTTTGATCTTTTTGCTTTCGGGCGCGTGGTTGGCAGAGCGGGGGCTCAGGACGGGGAGAAGCCCAGCGGCAGCTCCAGCTCCAGCCAGACCACCTTGCCGTCCCGGGTGGCGCGGCTGCCCCAGCGGTGCGCCAGCTCGTTGATCAGGTGCATGCCCCGGCCGCCCTCGTCCTCGAAGGAGGCCCGGTGCAGCCGGGGCGCGTGGTCGTCCACGTCGGCGACCTCCACCGTCAGCACCCGGTTCCGGAACAGCCGCAGCTGGGTCGGGGTCCCCGCGTGCAGCAGCGCATTGCTGACCAGCTCGCTGACCAGCAGCTCGGTGAAGTCGGTGAGCGAGGACAGGCCCCAGGCGGCCAGCGTCCGGCGGGCGAAGCGGCGCGCCTCGCCGACCACCGACAGGTTGTTGGAGAGCGGCAGCGTGGCGATCCAGTCGCCGTCGACCGGCAGCACCCGCGCCATGATCATCGCTATGTCGTCGTCGCTGTCCCCGGCCGTCATGGCCGCCAGCACCGCGTCACAGCCCTCCTCCAGGGAGTCGTGCCGCTCGGCGACGGCCTGCGACAGCAGTTCCAGGCCCTCGTCCAGATCCCGGTCGCGGCGCTCGATCAGGCCGTCCGTGTACAGCACCAGCACGCTGTCCTCGGCCAGGGTGAAGTCCACCGACTCGAACGGCACCCCGCCCACGCCCAGCGGCGCGCCGGGTGGGACGTCCAGCAGCCGGGTCGCCCCGCCCGCCTCGGTCACCACCGGCGGCGGATGCCCGGCGCAGGCGATCACACAACTGCTGTCCGCCGGATCGAACACCGCGCAGACGCAGGTGGCGAACTGCCCCTCGCCGATCGCCGACGCCGTCTCGTCCAGGCTCCGCAGCAGCTGGTCCGGCGGCAGCTCCATGGTGATCAGGGTCCGCGCGGCCGTCCGCAGCTGGCCCATGGTGGCGGCGGCCCGGATGCCGTGGCCCATCACGTCGCCGACCACCAGCGCCACCCGGCCGCAGGTCAGCGGCACGACGTCGAACCAGTCGCCGCCGACCTCGCTGACCACGCTGCTCGGCAGGTAGCGGTAGGCGATCTCCAGCCCCGGCGAGCGGTGCACCTCCTGCGGCAGCAGGCTGCGCTGGAGCGTGAGCGCGGTGTCCCGCTCGCGCCGGTAGAGCCGCGCGTTGTCGATGCAGACCGCCGCCCGCGCCGCCAGCTCCTCCGCCAGTGACTGGTCGGCCGGGTTGAACGGCTCCGGATTGCCCATCCGGACGAACTCCGCGCCGCCCAGCACCGTGCCCCGGGCCAGCAGCGGCACCATCAGGTACGAGTGCACGCCCGCGTCCAGGCTGGGCTGCACCCGTTCGGGGTAGGCGACGATCCTGTGCAGCGCCGCCTCGTCCACCTCCGGCACCAGGATCGAGCGGCCGGTGCGCAGGCTCTCCGCGTACAGCTTGGCCGACCAGGAGACCTGCCCCACCTCGTCCGCCGCGCCGACCATCCCCGCCTCGGTGATCTCCCCGATGGCGACGGCCCGCATCTGCACCCGGCCGTCGTCCGGCACCGGCGCCTGGTCCTGCTCGCCGCCGGCCACCACCGTCTCCAGCAGGTCCACGGTGACGAAGTCGGCGAACCGCGGGATCACCACCTCCACCAGCTCCTCGGCGGTCCGGTGCAGATCCAGCGTGGTGCCGATGCGGGTGCTGGCCTCGTTCAGCAGCGCCAGCCGCTCCTGGGCGGCATGGGCCTCGTCCAGCGCCTTCAACCGCTCCCGGGAGGCGTCCCGCTCCCGGGTGAACAACAGCGCGTTGTCGATCGACACCGCCGCCCGCGCCGCCAGCTCGGTGGCCAGCGCCAGATCCTCCCCGGCGTACGGCTCCCCGGTCACCGTCCGGTAGAACGACGCCACGCCCACCACCGACCCGCGGGCGATCAGCGGCACCACCATGAAGCTGCGCACCCCCTGCTGCACCACCGCCGCCCGCCGCAGCGCGTCGTCCGCGAACCAGGCCAGCGCCGACTCGTCCAGCCGGGGCACCAGCACCGGCCGCCGGTGCACCACCGACCAGGCGTACGGCGTCGTCGGATGGAACCGCTGGACGTCGCCGACCGGCGCCACCGGGTCCATCCCGGAGTTCTCCACCGTGTGGAAGGCCAGCCGCCGCAGCACCGCCGAGCGCTCCGGCGGCCCCGGCGCCTCCTCGCCGCGCAGCAGCGCGTCCACCACCTCCACCACCACCGTGTCGGCCAGCTTCGGCGTGGCCACCTGCGCCAGCTCCAGCGCGGTCTGCCGCAGGTCCAGGGTGGTGCCGATGCGGGTGGACGCCTCGTTCAGCAGCGCCAGCCGCTCCCGGGCGGCATTGGCCTCGCGCAGGGCCTGCTGCCGGGCCAGCACCGTCCGGTGCTCGCGCAGGTAGAGCTGGGCGTTGTCGATGGCCACCGCTGCTCGGGCCGCCAGCTCGTCCCCGAGCGCCAGGTCCTCGCCCTCGTAGGCGGTCCGGGTGTCCTCCCCGTCGCCGTCGCCGCCGTCGCCGCCGTCGCCGCCGTTGCCGCGCGCGGCCTCGCGGCTGAAGACCACCATGCCCAGCACCGTCCCCCGGGCCACCAGCGGCGTCACCCGCACCGAGCGCGAGCCGAAGTCCAGGAACGCCTGCACCTGGTTGACCGCCGCCGGCGACTCGACCAGCGGCGGCAGGTCCCGCGCCGGGACGACCACCGTCTGCCGGCTCGCCATGGCCCGCGCGTACGGCGAGTCCACCGGGATGCTGTAGATCGCGCCGGTCGGCATCACCGCCTGCGGGTAGCTGGAGCTGGACCCGGCCAGCGCCAGCCGGCGCACCTGCTCGTTGCCGCGCGGATCGGCGGACTCCGGCGCCAGCCCGGCGAACAGCCGCTCCAGCACGAACACCCCCGCCAGGTCCGCGAACCGGGGGACCAGCGCGGACGCCAGCTCCCGGGCGGTCTGCTCCAGATCCAGCGTGGTCCCGATCCGGGAGGTGGCGTCGACCAGCAGCTCCAGCCGCTCCCGGGCCCGCGCCGCCCGGGACTCGGCCTGGAACCGCTCGGTCACCTCGACGATCGTGGAGCTGACCCCGAGTATCCGCCCGCCGGGCTCGGCCAGCCGGAAGTAGGAGGCCGACCAGGCGCGGTCGTGGTCCGGATCGGCCGGGGTACGGCCGTGCGAGCGGGCGTCGATGACCGGCTCGCCGGTCTCCAGCACCTGCTGCACCACCGCCTCCACCTCGGCGCCGTTGATGCCGGGCAGCACCTCGGCCGTGGTCAGCCCGAGGTGCTCCTCCGCCGGGATGCCGTTGATCCGGGCCAGGGCGTCGTTCAGCCGCACGAAGCGCAGATCGGTGTCGTAGACCGCCATGCCCACCGGGGCCTGCGAGAAGAAGCTGTCCAGCACGGCCAGATCGCCCACCAGCCGACGCACCGCCCGGACGTCCGAGGCCACCGCCAGCACCAGCGGCTGGCCGTCCGGCCCGGCGACCGGATACGTGCGGAACTCCAGGTTCACCGTGTGGCCGTCCCGGTGGCGCACCGGGAACACCCCGGACCAGGGGGCGCCGGCCAGGATCGCCGCGAACAGGTCCAGCACGTCGGAGCGCTGCTCCTCGGTCACCAGGATGTCGGCGGCGTAGCGGCCCACGGCCTCGGCGGGCGAGAAGCCCAGCAGGGCCTGCGCCTCGTCGCTCCAGTGCAGGATCCGGCCGTCGCCCCCGATCAGCGCTGTCGCAATGGGGATGATCAGCAGACCGCTGTCGCGCGCCTCCTCGCCCGCCGTGCGGCGGGAGCCAGCGCCCGTGCTCTGTCCGTTGGTGCGCATGGTCAGGAAACCACCCGGAGGTCGTCGTTCCGCTCTGACATCTTCCCACGTATGGCGCGGACCGCTCATGTGCGGCACACGCTATCCGCGCGGAGCGCGGCGCGGGGCCGCTTCCCGCCGGCGCGGGGCCCCTTCCCGCCCCGAAGCCGCCGCCACAGCCGCTACGGCGGCGGCCCACCCCCATTGCGCCGAACGGGCGAGCCCATGCCCCCGAGCGGCCAGCCGTCCGCCGTCCGCCGTCCGTTCGCCGCCGCTGCGCTGAAGCTCCGCCGTCCGGTGTCGGCGTCTGGCAGTGTGCTCCGCGTGACTGTTGAAGCCTTCTGGGAACTGATGGAAGCGTGCCGCCGACAGGCGCAGGGCCGACAGGCGCGGCTCGCCTGGCTGCAGGCCGACCTGTCCCGCAGGCCGCTGCCGGAGATCATCGGGTTCCAGCTCTGCCTGGAGCAGCTGGCCGCCCAGGCGCTCACCGGGGAGTTGGCGGCCGCGGCCCGGCGGATCTTCGGCGGCCGCTGCACGGACGACGACCTCGAGTACTTCGGCCTCTGGCTGATCGGGCTGGGACCTGACGCGTACCGGCGGGCGCTCCTCGACCCGGACACCCTGGCCGACGCCCCCGAGGTCCTGGCCCTGGCGGGTCGGCACTGGACGACCTGGGGCGAGGACTGGCCCGGCTGGGAGACGCTGGACTACGCCGCCTCGGAAGCCTACGAGCTGGCGACCGGCGACCAGGATGACTTCCACGACGCCCTGGAAGCCCATCGCGACACCCACCCCGCCGCCGCCGGACCCACCATCGAACCCCAGACCGCCCACGACCACCCCGAAGCCGCCCGCCGCCTACTCAAACTGAGCACCCTGTTCCCCCTCACCCCCGCCCCATGAGGCAGAGCCCCGGCGGGAGGAGGCACCGTTGAGCGAGTACGCGCCGAGGACGAGTAGCAGGCATGACATCGAGCCCCCGCTCGTCTGCTCGGGCGGGGGCTTTCGTGCGCGCTGCGGAGGAGGCGGTCAGGCGGTGAAGGTGACGGTGACCGGTGCGTGGTCGGACCAGCGGGCGGGGTGGGTGGGGGCGCGTTCGACCAGGGCGGAGGTGGCCCGGGCGGCGAGGGCGGGGGTGGCGAGCTGGTAGTCGATGCGCCATCCGGCGTCGTTGTCGAAGGCGCGGCCCCGGTAGGACCACCAGGTGTAGGGTCCGGGGCCCTCGGGGTGCAGGCGGCGGACCACGTCCACGTAGCCGGCCTCGTCCAGGACGCGGGTGAACCAGGCGCGCTCCTCGGGGAGGAAGCCGGCGTTCTTCTGGTTGGTCTTCCAGTTCTTCAGGTCGACCTCCTGGTGCGCGATGTTCCAGTCGCCGCAGACCACGACCTCGCGGCCGTCGGCGGCGGCGCGCTCGCGCAGCTGCTTCAGGTGCTGCAGGAACTCCTCCAGGAAGCGCTCCTTCTCGTCCTGGCGCGGGGTGCCGACCTCGCCCGAGGGCAGGTAGAGGCTGGCGACGGTGATGCCGGGGAGGTCGATCTCGGCGTAGCGGCCCGAGGCGTCGAACTCGGCCGAGCCGAAGCCGATCCGCCGCGCCTGCGGTTCAGCGCGGGAGAGCAGGGCGACGCCGGCCCGGCCCTTGGCGGCGGAGGGCGCCCACAGGGTGTGCCAGCCCTCCGGCTCGCGGACGTGCGCGGCCAGCTGCTCCGGCTCGGCCCGCACCTCCTGCAGGCAGACCACGTCGGCCCGGGTGGCGGCGAGCCATTCCACGTAGCCCTTGCCGGTGGCGGCGCGCAGGCCGTTCACGTTGGCGGTGCTGATGGTGAGCGAGTCGGTGGTGCTCATCTGTCCCTGCTGCGGGTCGGGGGCTGCGGTCGGCCCCCATTCTCGCGGACGCGCCACCGGGTGCGGCACGCGCCGGGGAGGGGTCGGGCTTTTCCGGGCGGCGTGCATCGGCCATGCTGTCGTTGCCGGCCCGGCGCTGGAACGGACGGGGGCGCCGGGGGCAGGGGGGCGGATCGGTTGGACGGGGGGCGACGCGAGAATGGGGAGGACGGTTGTGCTGACGCGTACTCGGCTGTTCGGTGGCAGGACCAGGGTGACGTTCCGCCTGGCGGCGGACGAGCCGCAGGGGACGGTGAGCGTGGTGGGCGACTTCAACGGCTGGCAGCCGGGTGCGGCCGAGCTGGTCCGCCGGCGCAACGGCACCCGGACCGTGACGGTGTCGTTCCCGCCGGGGGAGCACCGGTTCCGGTACCTGGCCACCGGCGGGATCTGGTTCGACGACGACGGCGCGGACCGGATCGATCCGCAGGGGAGCCTGTTGCGGCTGGGGTGACGCGCACGGCCCGGCGCGGCGGCGTCCGACTTGGTGGGGCCCGGCCCGCTGACGTCCAACCCGCTGGCGTCCGACCCGGCGGTGCCCGGCGCGGCGGCGTGCCGCCCGGCGGCGTACGGCCCGGTCAGCCGCTGGCCTCGCCGCCGGTCGCGGGGGTGCGGCCGTGCCGCATGGCCACGGCCACGGCCAGGCCGAGCACCCCGGCCCCGGCGGCGACCAGCAGGCCCTCCCGGTAGCCGGCGTCGGTGTACAGGTTCGGGACGGTGTAGTAGCCGCCGGTGACCGAGGCGGGCACGCCGGGCACGGTCACCTTGAACTTCAGCGCGTTCGCGGCCAGGCAGGCGGTCAGCACCGCCGTGCCGACCGAGGTGGCGAGGCTGTTGACGACGCCCAGCATGCCCGCGCTGATGCCCTGCTGGGCGGCGGGCACGGCCTCGACGATCAGGTTGGGCGCGGAGGCGTAGAAGGCGCCGAAGCCGATCCCGAAGACCACCGCGAACAGGGCGTACTGCCAGGCCGAGTGGGAGTAGAAGGCGTACAGCACGGTGGAGAGGGTGAACGTCGCCATCGCGCCGATCAGCGGCAGCCGGGGGCCGACCTTGCGGGACCACTCGCCGCCCCCGCCGCCGGAGAGCATGCCGGTGCCGCCGGAGAACACGGCCGAGTGCAGGCCGTAGCCGAGCAGGGTCGCGCCCAGGCCGTACGCCAGCGGCGCATTGAAGCCGATGTGCAGGATCGGCGCCATGGCGCTGGTGACGCGTCCGCCGGAGCCGGCGATGACCTGGCCGAGGACGACATGGGTGAGCTGGGCGTGGCTGGGCGTCTGCAGCATGTACGGGATGGAGTAGCCCTGGACGCCGATGACCATGCTGCCGAACAGCGCGGCGATCAGCACCAGGCCGACCTTGGGCGAGAACAGCAGCGCCAGATCCATGATCGGCTGCGCGCTCCGGCGCTCCACCAGCACGAACGCGACCAGCAGCAGCAGTCCGCCGACCAGCCAGGCCCAGGCCGTCGGCCGCCCCCAGCCCCAGCCCGCGCCGTTGGACAGGTACAGCAGCACCAGCCCGACGCCGACGGCCAGCAGCAGCGCCCCGGCCACGTCCAGCCGCTGGTCGTTGCGGAGCGGCGACTCGGGCACGACCAGCACCAGCAGCGGCAGCATCACCAGGACGAAGATCAGCATGAACCAGAACAGCGACCGCCAGGAGTAGTGGTCCAGCAGCCAGCCGCCCAGCAGCGGCGCGAACAGGGCGGACATGCCGAGCCCGGTGGCGATGACGCCGATCGAGGCGGGGATGTAGCGGCGCGGCAGGATGTCCCGGAACAGCCCGTACGCCACCGTGGGCGCGGTGATGGCGACCGCCTCCAGCGCGCGGCCGACCAGGAACAGCGCCCAGGAGCCGGTGAGCGCGCAGACCAGCGTGCCGACGGTGAAGGAGGCCCCGGCCACCAGCATCATCCGCCGCTTTCCCCACAGGTCGGACATCTTGCCGAAGAGCGGCGTGGTCGCGCCGCCGACCAGACCGAAGATGATCACCATCCAGCTGATGTTGGCGCCGACGCCGGGGAAGGAGGGGGATATGTCCCGGGCCGCCGAGGCGACCATGGTGTACTGCAGCGCCGCTATCTCGGCGAAGAGCACGACGACGCCGATGACGGCGAAGATCCGCAGCCGGGAGGCGCCCGCCAGGCGGGCCTCCGACTGAGGACCGGCCGGTGGGTCGGATTCCCTTGC
This sequence comes from Streptacidiphilus sp. PB12-B1b, assembly GCF_014084125.1. Classification (NCBI taxonomy): domain Bacteria; kingdom Bacillati; phylum Actinomycetota; class Actinomycetes; order Kitasatosporales; family Streptomycetaceae; genus Streptacidiphilus; species Streptacidiphilus sp. PB12-B1b. The sequence continues at coordinate 2,382,545 of NZ_CP048405.1, forward strand.
GGGGGGCGGGGGTTGGGGCGTCTGCGGTTCGGGGGCCTGGGCGGAGGACACGTGCGGCTCCTCGGGGCTGGGGTGCGCAGGGCCCGGGGCGGTCATGCGCGGACGATTATCTAACAGTCCGTCAGATTAGAAGGGAAGCTGTTCGGCAGGGGTAGGCGACTGTCCTTGCACGGACGTGATCTGCTTCAATGGACCCATGGACCGCAACGCAGCCGACGAAGCCCTGAACGGGGGAGCGAGGCACCTCGACCTCGAACCGTTCTGGCCGTCCCGGCAGCCGTTCCATTTCGACGAGACCTGTTGTCGCTCGACCGGCGCGCAGGGTCTGTAGTCCTCCCACAGGGCGACCGCACGCGCGCAGACGACCACCAGCGTCCTCTTCTCGTGCGAAAGCGAGTCCCGTCATGCCCCACGTCTCCCCGCTTGCCCTGCTCGACCCCCTGCTCGGCGAGGCCGAGCCCGCCGCCGCGACCGCCGACGGCTCGGTGCCCCGGCTGCGCGCGGTGCCCACGCAGCTGACCGCGCCGCTGCACGCGGCCATCCCGTCGGTCGCGCTGGCGACGCCCACCGCCGCCGGCGTCTACCGGCTGCCGGACGCCACGCCGGACGCCGGCATGGTCGGCTACCTGGTCCTCGTCCCGGTCGGCACCGAGCTGGACGTGACCGCCGTCCCGGCGCGGCAGCCCGCACCGCAGCCGTACGCGTACCCGCACGCGCAGCCGACGGAGCCGGCCGCGCATCCGCTCCAGGCCGCCGCCCAGCCGCAGGGCCGGGCCGGGACGGGCGCGGGCATCGACCTCGACCTGGAGCGCCGGATCGCCCGGGTCGACGGCGAACTCCTCGAACTCACCTACCTGGAGTTCGAACTGCTCGCCCACCTGACCGCCAACCCGCACCGCGTGCACACCCGCGACCACCTGGTCTCGGCGGTGTGGGGCTACGGCCACGTCGGTGACGGGCGCACGGTGGATGTCCATGTCGCCCGGCTGCGGCGGAAGTTGGGACGCCACCGGGAGGGCATCGTCACCGTCCGCCGGGTCGGCTACAAGTACGTTCCGGCCAGCACCAGGTGACGCCTGATCAGGCCGACGGGCGGATCATTCCTGGCTGATCCGCCCGTCGGCCACCCTGATCCGGCGGTTGGTCCGGACTGCCTCCAGCATCCGCCGGTCGTGGGTGACCAGCAGCAGCGTGCCGTTGTACGAGTCCAGCGCCGACTCCAACTGCTCGATGGCGGGCAGGTCCAGATGGTTCGTCGGCTCGTCCAGCACCAGCAGATTCACCCCGCGCCCCTGGAGCAGCGCCAGCGCGGCGCGGGTGCGCTCGCCGGGCGACAGGCTGGCGGCCGGGCGCAGTACATGGGCCGCGCGCAGCCCGAACTTGGCCAGCAGGGTGCGCACTTCGGCGACCGGCAGGTCGGGGACGGCCGCGCCGAACGCGTCGATCAGCGGCTGGTCGTCCGTGCCGTGACCCCCGAAGATCTGTCCACGGGCCTGGTCCACCTCGCCGACCACCACGCCCGGGCCGAGCGCCGCCTGCCCGGAGTCCAGCGGCAGCCGGCCCAGCAGCGCGGCCAGCAGCGTGGACTTGCCGGAGCCGTTGGCGCCGGTGATGGCGACCCGGTCCGCCCAGTCGATCTGCAGATCCACCGGCCCGAAGGCGAAGTCGCCGCGCCGGGCCTGCGCGCCGCGCAGCGTCGCCACCACCGCGCCGGAGCGCGGTGCGGCGGCGATCTCCATCCGCAGCTCCCACTCCTTGCGGGGCTCCTCGACCACGTCCAGGCGCTCGATCAGCCGCTGCGTCTGCCGGGCCTTCGCGGCCTGCTTCTCGGTGGACTCGCTGCGGAACGCCTTGCCGATCTTGTCGTTGTCCGGTGACTTGCGGCGGGCGTTCTTGACGCCCTTCTCCATCCAGGACCGCTGCATCCGGGCGCGGGCCTCCAGCGAGGACACCGTGTCGGCGTACTCGTCGTACTCGGCGCGGGCGTGGCGGCGCGCGGTCTCGCGCTCTTCCAGGTACGCCGCGTAGCCGCCGCCGAAGTGGTTGACCTGCTGCTGGGCCAGGTCCAGCTCCAGCACCCGGGTGACGGTGCGGGCCAGGAACTCGCGGTCGTGGCTGATCACCACGGTGCCCGCGCGCAGGCCGGTGACGAAGGACTCCAGCCGCTCCAGGCCGTCCAGGTCCAGGTCGTTGGTGGGCTCGTCGAGCAGGAACAGGTCGTAGCGGCTGAGCAGCAGGGACGCCAGGCCCGCGCGGGCGGCCTGGCCGCCGGAGAGGGCGGTCATCGGCAGGTCCAGGCTGACGGTCAGGCCGAGGTCGGCGGCGACCTCCTCGGCGCGCTCGTCCAGGTCCGCGCCGCCGAGGTCCAGCCAGCGGTCCAGGGCGGTGGAGTAGGCGTCGTCCGCCCCCGGGTCGCCGTCGACCAGGCCCTGGGTGGCGGCGTCCAGCGCGGCCTGCGCCCCGGTGACGCCGGTGCGGCGGCCGAGGAAGGCGCGCACGGACTCGCCCGGGCGGCGCTCCGGCTCCTGCGGCAGGTGCCCGACGCTCGCGGCGGGCGGGCTCAGCCGCAGCGAACCCGCCTCGGGCGCGTCCAGTCCGGCCAGCAGCCGCAGCAGCGTGGACTTGCCGGCGCCGTTGACGCCGACCAGGCCGACCACGTCGCCGGGGGCGACGACCAGGTCGAGGCCGGAGAAGAGGACACGGTCACCGTGTCCGGCGGTGAGGTCTTTGGCGACCAGGGTGGCAGTCATCAGGACACCGATCCTATCGGCAGCGGCTGCGGGCCCCGGCCGGGCCGGGTGCGGCATGATCGGCTCGGGCCGAGCACGGCCCGGCGGTCCCGGGGCGAGCGTGAGCGTGAGGAAGAGGTCGGGAGATGGCCACAGCAGACGGCACACACGGCAACCACGGCAGCCGGGGCGGCGGCACCGACGGCGACCGGCGCGGCGACGAGGCGGTGCGGTTCACCTCCGAGCTGATCCGGATCGACACGACCAACCGCGGCGGCGGCGACTGCCGGGAGCGTCCGGCCGCCGAGTACGCGGCCGAGCGGCTGGCCGAGGCGGGCCTGTCGCCGCTGGTGCTGGAGTCCGCACCGGGCCGCGCCAACGTCGTCGCCCGGATCGGCGGCAGCGAGCCCGGCCTGCCCGCGCTGCTGGTCCACGGCCACCTGGACGTGGTCCCGGCGCAGGCCGAGGACTGGAGCGTGCCGCCGTTCAGCGGCGAGATCCGGGACGGCGTGGTGTGGGGGCGCGGCGCGGTCGACATGAAGGGCATGGACGCGATGATGCTGGCCGTCGTCCGCGCCTGGGCCCGGGAGCGGCGCGGCCCGCGCCGGGACGTGGTGCTGTGCTTCACCGCCGACGAGGAGGACAGCGCGGCGGCCGGGGCCGACTGGCTGGTGCGGCAGCACGCCGACCTGTTCGAGGGCTGCACCGAGGCGGTCGGCGAGTCCGGCGCGTACACCGTGCACACCGGCGCCGGGCAGCGGCTCTACCCGGTCGCGGCGGGGGAGCGCGGCACCGGCTGGCTGAGGCTGACCGCGCGCGGCACCGCCGGGCACGGCTCCAAGGTCAACCACGCCAACGCGGTCACCCGGCTGGCGGCGGCGGTCACCCGGATCGGTGAGCACGCCTGGCCGGTGCGGATCACCCCGACCGTCCGGGAGGCGCTGCTCGCCGTCGGCGCGGCCACCGGCGTCCCGCTGGAGCCGGACGAGGTGGACGACCCGGGCTTCGACGCCGACGGCTACCTGGCCAAGCTCGACCCGGCGGCGGCCAAGCTGATCGCCGCGACCGTCCGCAACAGCGCCAACCCGACCGTCCTGCAGGCCGGCTACAAGACCAACGTCATCCCCGGGCTGGCCGTCGCCGAGATCGACGGGCGGACCCTGCCGGGCCTGACGGGCGAGTTCGAGGCCGTCCTGGACGAGCTGACCGGGCCCGACGTCGACTGGTCCTACCTGCACCGGGAGACCGCGTTGACCGCGCCGGTCGACTCGCCGACCTTCGCCGCCATGGGCGAGGCGCTGCTGGCGCACGACCCCGGGGCGGCCGTGGTGCCGTTCTGCATGTCCGGCGGCACCGACGCCAAGCAGTTCTCCCGGCTCGGCATCACCGGCTACGGCTTCTCGCCGCTGCGGCTGCCGCCCGGCTACGACTTCCAGGGGCTGTTCCACGGCGTGGACGAGCGGGTTCCGGCCGAGGCGCTGCGCTTCGGCGCGGCGGTGCTGGACGACTTCCTGAGCACCGTCGGCTGATCAGCGCAGAGGCTGATCAGCGCAGAGACGGCGGACGGCCGGGGGAACGGTCCACGACGCAGGACCGTTGAGGGGGTGCAATGCACCGACTGAGAGGTTGCTGAAGATGCGGCGGGCACGAGCGGGCGCCATAGCGGTAGCACTGGGCGCGGTCACGGCGGGAGCCGCGGCGGCCCGGGCCGCGCGCGAGGTTCCTGTGGCGATGGGAGGCGACCCGACCAGGGGCGCACGCGGCGAACGGATGCGGAACTCGCCCCGCTACCGGGACGGCGTCTTCCACAACCCCCCGGCCCCGGCCCGTCCGGCCGCGTCCGGCGGCGGCGGCGCGGCCATCCTGCGCGAGCTGCTGCTCGGCAAGCAGCTGCGGCACCCCTCCCGGCCGATCCCGGTGGTGCGCGGGGTGGTCGGTGACTCCGAGGCCGACCCGGAGCTGGCGGTCACCTGGTTCGGGCACTCCACCGCGCTGCTGGAGATCGAGGGGCAGCGGCTGCTGCTCGACCCGGTGTGGAGCGAGCGCTGCTCGCCCTCGCAGTCGGCCGGGCCCCGCCGGATGCACCAACCGCCGCTGGACATCGAGGAGTTGCCCAGAATCGACGCGGTCGTCATCTCCCACGACCACTACGACCACCTGGACATGCACAGCGTCCGGGCGATCGCCCGGACCCAGCCGCACACCCGCTTCCTGGTGCCGCTGGGCGTGGGCGCGCACCTGGAGCGCTGGGGCATCGACCTCGCCCGGGTGGACGAACTCGACTGGGAGGAGGAGGCGCAGATCGGCGCCCTGCGCGTGGTCTGCACCTCAGCCCACCACTTCTCCGGCCGAGGCTTCGCCAACAACGGGACGCTGTGGAGCTCCTGGGCGGTCGTCGGCGCCGAGCACCGGGTGTTCTACAGCGGCGACTCCGGCTACTTCGACGGCTTCGCGGCCACCGGCGAGGCCCACGGCCCGTTCGACCTCACCCTGGTGCAGATCGGCGCCTACAGCGACCACTGGTGGGACATCCACATGACGCCCGAGGAGGGCGTCAGCACCCACCTGGACGTCCGCGGCGGGCTGATGGTGCCGGTGCACTGGTGCACCTTCGTTCTCGGGCTGCACGACTGGTCGGAGCCGGTCGAGCGGCTCTGCGCCGACGCCGACGCCCGGGGCGTCCAGGTGGCCGTGCCGCGCCCGGGCGAGCGGATCGAGGTGGCCCGGCCGCCGAAGCTGGACCACTGGTGGCGCGCGGTCGTCTGACCCCGGCGGCGCGGCGGCGCGGCGGGCGCCCAGGGCCTCACGTCCTCACGGCCTCACGGCAGCGGCAGCGAGGCCCAGACGATCTTGCCGCCGGACGGGGTGCGCTCCACGTCGCACACCCCGCCCGCCTCCTCGGTGATCGCCCGCACCAGCAGCAGCCCCCGGCCGCCGGTGCGGGCGAAGTCGTTCTGCAGCGGCTGCGGACGGTAGGGGTGGCTGTCCTCCACGGACAGCCGCACCCAGCCCGCGCCGATCACCGCCTCCACCACGATCTGCGGCGACAGCAGCGCGGCGTGCCGCACCGCGTTGGTGACCAGCTCGGAGACGATCAGCAGCAGCCCCTCGACCAGCCCGGCGTAGCGGGGGCCGGTCAGCCCCTGGGCGGTCAGCAGGTCCCGTACCGCGTGCCGGGCCTGCGGCACCGAGACGTCCACAGCGGGCGCGGCGAACCGCCAGACGCCCTCGACCCCCGGCGGTCCGGCTGCGGCGGCGGGCTCCCGGGCGGGCGGCGGCGCCGCCGGTGCGGGGACCGGTCCTGGGACGGGATCGTGCGGGGCGTCTCCTCGGACGTGCATTCTGGTGCCGCCATCCTCTGTGCGTACGAGCCCCGAACGGTCCTCGGACTCCGCTCCGGTCGGCTCATCAGACATCAGAGCGGTGATCACCCTGTGCATCCGTGCAGATGCACAAAGTGCTCGCTTCTTGGCGGCCGTTGACAGGCTGCGCCCGCCCCGCGGCGTCTTTCGGACGTTCTCGGCGGCAAGCCGTGCCGACGCCTGCACGCGCCCGCACACCGCCCGGCGGACGCCGGGCCGGGCGCCGCGCAGCGCGGTCGGGAGCACTCTGTTTCCTTGGTATTGTTTTCCCTGTCAGCGCGACGGCAGCACAGCGCTGACAAGCCCGATGCGCGGGTGGCGGAATGGCAGACGCGCTAGCTTGAGGTGCTAGTGCCCTTCGGGGCGTGGGGGTTCAAGTCCCCCCTCGCGCACAGAATGCAGGGGCCGGTCGGAGTGGCATGATGCCGCTCGGACCGGCCCCTTTCGCATGCCCGCGTCGCCCGCCCCCGAAGAGGCATGGTTGCGCCTGTGGAGCAACTAGATGTAGATAACAACGTATGCACGGGGCTGCAGGGGTCGGCGGGGAATACCGCCGGGTCCGGACGCGTCTGCTCCCTTGGAGGATCCCGTGTCGCGTGACATGTCGCCGCTCTGACGCTTGTGATGATTCGGAGGCTGGTACTCATGGCTGATGCAGCCGGTCGGCTCGCCGCGCTGGTGGGCGAGGTGCTGGGGGCGCCGCTGCCGCTGCGGCTGCGGGCCTGGGACGGCAGCGAGACCGGGCCGACGGACACGCCCGTCCTGGTCCTGCGCAGCCGCCGGGCGCTGCACCGGCTGCTGTGGAAGCCCGGCGAGCTGGGCCTCGCCCGGGCCTGGGTGGCCGGCGACATCACCGTCGAGGGCGACCTCTACCGTGCGCTGGACCTGATGGCGCCGGTGGTGTGGCAGCACGGCGAGCACCTGCCCGAGCGGCTCTCGCTGCGTGATCCCCGCCTGTTCCGGCTGGCCGGAAGGGCGCTGGCGCTCGCCGGGCCGTCGCTGCCGCCGCCGCCCCCGCCGGAGGAGGCCCCCGCCAGCCACGGCGTCAAGCACTCGCTGCGCCGCGACCGCGAGGCCATCAGCCACCACTACAACGTGGGCAACGACTTCTACGCGCTGGTGCTCGGCCCCTCCCTCGTCTACTCCTGCGGCTACTGGGCCGACCCGGACGCCACCACCCTGGAGCAGGCGCAGGCCGCCAAGCTCGACCTGATCTGCCGCAAGCTCGCGCTGCGCCCCGGGCAGCGGCTGCTGGACGTCGGCTGCGGCTGGGGCTCGATGGTGCTGCACGCCGCCGAGCACTACGGGGTGGAGGCGGTCGGCGTCACCATCTCCACCGAGCAGGCCGACCTCGCCCGCAAGCGGGTGGTGGAGGCCGGGCTGACGGACCGGGTGGAGATCAGGGTGCAGGACTACCGGCAGATCGACGACGGGCCGTTCGACGCCATCTCCTCCATCGGCATGGCCGAACACGTCGGCACCGAGGCGTACCGGATCTACGCCGAGCAGCTGTTCGGGCTGGTGCGCCCGGGCGGGCGACTGCTCAACCACCAGATCGCCCGCCGCCCGCAGGCCGACGAGTCGGCGTACGTGATCGACGAGTTCATCGACCGCTACGTCTTCCCCGACGGGGAGCTGGCCCCGGTGGGCACCACCGTCACGCTGCTGGAGCGGGCCGGCTTCGAGGTGCGGGACGTGGAGTCCATCCGCGAGCACTACGCGCTGACGCTGCGGTCCTGGGTGTCCAACCTGGAGCAGAACTGGGAGCAGGCGCTGCGGCTGGTCTCGCCCGGCCGGGCCCGGGTGTGGCGGCTCTACATGGCCGCCTCGGCACTGGCGTTCGAGCAGAACGCGATCGGCGTCAACCAGGTGCTGGCGGTGCGCAACGCGGCCGGCGGGGTCTCCGGGATGCCGCTGGTGCGCGGCACCTGGGGAGCGTGACGCCGCTTCGCATAGGGTGACCGTTATGTCCCCCAGTGGAGCCAGTGCCAGCGGAGTCAGTGCCAAGGGAGCCGGTGCCGACGCAGCCGGTGCGGGTGCGTCGGAAGGCAGCACGCCGGGCGGCGCGCCGGGCGGCGCGTCCGGCGGCGGCGCGGCCGGGCTGACCGGCGCGCTCGACCTCAACCAGCTGCGCACCTTCCTGGCGGTCTACCGGACCGGGTCGTTCACCGCCGCGGCCCGGCTGCTCGGGCTGTCGCAGCCCACGGTCACGCTGCAGATCCGGGCGCTGGAGCGGCAGCTGGGCCGTCCGCTGTACGAGCGGCTGCCGACGGGGGCGGCTCCCAGCGCCATCGCCGACGAGCTGGCGGCGGAGATCGCCGCGCCGCTGGACGCGCTGGCGGCGCTGGACGACCGCGGCCGGGGCGCCGGGCAGGGGACGACCGCCGCGCCCGTCCACCTGGCCGGTCCGGCCGAGCTGTTCGGCCTGCTGGTGCTGCCCGCGCTGGCGCCGCTGGTCGGGCGGGGGCTGCGGCTGCGGATCAGCCTGGGCCTGGCCGAGGAGCTGCTGGCCGGGCTGCAGGCGGGCAGTCACGACCTGGTGGTCTCCAGCATCCGCCCGCGCGGCCGGGCGCTGACCGCGGTCCCGCTGATGGACGAGGAGTTCGTGCTGGTCGCGGCCCCCGCCTGGGCCGAGCGCATCGGCGCGGGCCGGGTCGCGGACGGCGGCCCGGCCGCGCTGCGCGGCGTGCCGCTGGTGACCTACTCGGAGGAGCTGCCGATCGTCCGCCGGTACTGGCGGCACGTCTTCGGGGTGCGCCCGACCGGGACGGCGGCGGTGGTCGTCCCGGATCTGCGGGCGGTGCTGGCGGCGGTGGCCGCCGGGGCCGGGGCCAGCGTGCTGCCGCGCTACCTGTGCCGGGCGGAGCTGGAGTCGGGCGCGCTGGTGCAGCTGCTGGAGATCCCGGACTCGCCGATCAACACGATCTACCTGGTCCAGCGCACCGGCGCGCACGAGCCGCCGCACACCGCGATGGTGCGCGAGCGGCTGTTGCAGGCGGCACGCGACTGGTGACGCTCCCCGGCCCCGGCCCCGGTCTCGATCCCGGTCTCAGCCCAGGGCCTTGAGCAGTTCGGCGGCGAGCGGGGCCGAGGAGGCCGGGTTCTGGCCGGTGTACAGGTTGCGGTCGACCTCGGTGTGCGGGGCCCAGGGCTCGCCCTCGCGGAAGTCCGCGCCGATGCCGACCAGCCGGTCCTGCAGCAGCCAGGGGGCCTGGTCGGCGAGGCCCGCCTGGGTCTCCTCGGTGTTGGTGAAGCCGGTGAGCCGGTAGCCGGCGAAGGCGGGGGAGCCGTCGGCGCGGCGGGCGGCCAGCAGCGCGGCCGGGCCGTGGCAGACCACGCCGAGCGGCTTGCCGGAGTCGAGCGCGGCGGTGAGCAGGCCGCCGGAGACGCCGTCGACCGCCAGGTCCTCCATCGGGCCGTGGCCGCCGGGGTAGAACACCGCGTCGTAGTCGGCCAGGTCGACGTCGGCCAGCCGCAGCGGGGAGCGCAGCTCGGCGATGGCGTCGAGCTCGGCGCGGACGGCGTCGGCCTGCTCCTGGCCGCCGTTGAACTCGGGGGCCAGGCTGCCCTGGTCGACGACGGGCACGGTGCCGCCGGGGGTGGCCACCGCGACCGTGTGCCCGGCGGCGGTGAACAGCCGGTACGGCGCCACCAGTTCCTCGGCCCAGTACCCGGTCGGGTGCTTGCTGCCGTCCTTGAGGGTCCAGTGGTCCGCGCCGGTCACCACGAAAAGGATGGTCGCCATGGGGTGCTCGCTCTCGTGCGGGGAGGGTGGGTTCGCTACGACCGTAGGGCGCGATCCCCGGCCGTGCGGCATAGGCGCGCCTATGCGCCCCATAGGAACGCTGATGCCGTCGGCCGCCGGTTGGTCCCGGCGGCCGACGGCATCGGTGCGCGGCTGGTCAGGGCGTGTACGTGACGCTGTCGCCGAGGTCCTTCTGCAGGTCGGCGGGGATGCCGTCCTTGGAGTCGAGCCCGTCGCCGTACCAGACGGTGTCGCCGTTGTCCTGAAGCACGGAGACGGTGCTGCCGGACGTCAGCGGGTCGGGGACGGCGCCGATCGACTCCCAGGAGCCGTCGGCCGCTCCGGCGGGCAGGGCGGTGTGGGTGGCGACCGGGGCGTCGCCGGGCCGGCCGTCCCAGGAGTACAGCGCGAAGCTGTCGGTCTCGTCCGCGGCTCCGGCGATGATCAGGTACTGGTCGTCGGCGTTCTTGCGGATCTCCCGGAAGCCCAGGCCGCCGAGGTTGTCCTCGATCGGCGCGCCGAAGGCGGCGTGCAGGGTGCCCGGGTTGCCGCCGGTGACCAGCTGGTCGAGGTTGGTCACCGGCACCAGCAGCGCCTGGTTCCGGGTGCTGGTGGACTCCAGCGGCCCGCGGAAGGCCAGGTATGCCGTGGTGGTGCTGCCCGGGGCGAACTCCAGGCCCTCGACGTTGAACGACTCGGCGGTGTGCCCGCCCACGCCGGAGGCGGCGGAGGCGGCGAAGCCCAGGGCGTTGGCGCCCAGGCCGTGGCCGTTGTCCTGGTCCCAGGCGATCAGGTCGCTGCGCAGGCCGGTGTAGCTGCCGACGTAGCTGAGCGTGGTGGAGGCGCCGGAGCCGGTGATGTCGGTGGCGAACAGGGTGCTGCGGGCGGGCTCCAGCTTGCCGCTGGAGCTGTTGCTCATCGAGCCGGTCCAGTAGATCCGGTTGCCGACCCGGGCGGCGGCCTCGATGTCGATCTCGGTGCTGCCGTACGGCAGCAGACCGGTGAAGTCGAAGGTCTTCACCGGCGGCCCGGAGACGCCCTCCTGGTAGAGCCGGAGCACGTTGGACTCGTCGTCGCCGACCAGCATGTAGCCGCCGCCGACGTCGATGATGGTCGAGCCGTTGCCCGCGCCGGAGTAGTAGCGGGCGTTCGGGTCGGCGGCGACGGCGGCCGAGACGCCGTAGTCGACGGTGGTGCTGGCGCTGGTGCCGTCGGGGGCGGTCGCGGTCAGGGTGAGGGTGGAGTAGCCGACGGCGGCCGGGGTGACGGTGAGCGTGCGGGTGGCGCCGCTGCCGGTGACGCTGATGCCGGAGGCCGGGGCCACGGCGGTGTCGGAGGAGGCGGCGGTGACCGTGACGCCGGCCGCGCCGTAGGCGGCGTCGCCCACGGTCACCGGCATGGCGGCGTTGGTGCTGTCGCCGAGCGCGGCAGGCAGGCCGGCCTGCGGCGTGCTGATGGTGGGCGGCGGGCTGACCGCGGTCACCACGGCGGTGCCGGGGGCGAAGGCCACGCCGCGGAAGGCGGTCCTGGAGGCGGCGGAGGCCAGCGTCGTGACGCTGCCGCTCATGCTGCCGCCCGCGCCGGAGGTGTCGGTGACCGAGGAGAGCGTGCCGGAGGCGCCGGACGAGCCGCTGCCGGTCGCGTACAGCTGCACCGTGCTGCCGTGCAGGGTGCCGGTCAGGCCGGTCACCGAGGAGACCTTCTCGGAGCCCTCGGCCTTCCACTTGCCGCTGCTCAGGCCGTACTTGAGGATCTTCCCGGCGGTGGCGTCGGCGATGTAGAGGGTATCCGGGGCGGAGCCGCTGCCCAGGGTGAACAGCGCATAGCTGTACGGGTCGCCGCCGGAGTCCGGATTGCCGGGCAGGTTGTCGATGCTCTGCCCGGCGGTGGTGGGCAGGCCGGTGCCCACGGCGGCCACGGTCAGCGAGTTCTTGTTCGAGGAGGCGTACAACTGCCCGTCGGCGATTTCCAACTGACGGAAGTTCAGATCACTGCTGTTGAGCGTGGTGGCGGTGGTCGCGCCCAGGGTGGTGTGGGCGATGCCTCCGGCCGCGCCGGCCACCCAGATGTCGGTGCCGTTGCTGCTCACCGCGGAGCGGACGTTGTTGCCGGCCGCGAACGAGGGCAGCGCGGTGGAGGTGTCCACCGTGCCGTCGGCGGCGGCGCGGGCCACGGTCACCGCGTCGGTGGAGGTCACACCGGCGGTGCCGACCGGGCTGTCGTACCCGGCGGCCAGCAGGTACTGGCCGTTGGCCGACAGCGTCAACTCGCCGTCGGAGTTGGCCGTTCCGGCGTCGGTGAACGCGTTGCCGGTGTCGCTCGCGGTGGTCGGCAGCGGCACGGACTCCACCAGCGTCCCGCCGGGCGCGTACTCGTCCAGGAAGACCGGCGCGGACGAGCCGCTGAGCGAGGTGCTGCCGTCGCCGACCCGGTAGACCACCAGGTCGCCCGCGGTGAACGCGGTGGAGGCGGCGGCGTGGGCCGAGCCCGGCAGGGCCGCCGGTCCGAGCGCGGCGGCGCCGGCCAGGAGCACTCCCAGGGCCGTCCGGCGGATCGATCGGAGCGGGGGAGCGGGGTGGGATCTGCTGCCAGTCATGGGGAGGCGCTGCCTTTCACGGGGACCGCCCGGCGGGGACGTGCGAACCCTGTCGCCCGTAGGTGTCCTGCGGGCGACGCCCGGGTGCCGCGTCGGCGACAAGGTGGCGACGCGGAACCGGAACCCGCGCAAAAGCAGCAGACGGACCGGCCGTTGCCGACGGCCGGTCCGTCTCAGGGGTGCGGGGTGCGGGGCGCGGCCGGTCAGCCGGCGTGGGCGCCGATCGCCGGGTCGCTGATGCTGGGCTTGCCGGTCTCGACGTGGCCCGCCAACCGCCGCAGGAAGCCGCCGTCCTGGGCGGAGACCACGGTCAGGTCGTACCAGCCGTGGCCCGGCCGCAGGTCGATCGAGTGCACGGTGTCGGCCCCGGGGCGCAGCCGGAACGTCTTCGGGCGGCCGTTGCCGTACGCGTCGGAGACGGTGAGCTCGACCGTGGTCGGGCCGTCGTTGCGCAGCACCAGCCGGATCTCGGCGTTGCGGCCGACCTGCGCGGCGGTCACCTCCGGTCCGGCCTGGGCGATGCTGCCGGTGAGCCGCCGCAGGAAGCCGTTGGGGCCGTGCACGGTGAGGTCGTATGCGCCCTTCGGGTCGCCCGCGACGTCCCAGCTGCCGGTCAGGCTCTGCCCGGCGCCGACCGTGTAGCTCCACGGGCCGCCCGCGTGGGTGGCCGAGGTGACCAGCCAACTCGCGCCGACCGTGCCGTGGTTGGCGAAGTCCAGGGTCAGTTCGCCGGACTTGCCGAGCGTGCCGTCCACCGCCAGGCGGTAGGGCAGCGCGCGGGCCGGGCGGGTGCCGGGCTCCTGCTGCGGCAGCGCCGGATCGGCGGGCGGGGTCGGCACGTAGTCCGGGTGCCGGTCCTGGTCCGGCGGCTGGTAGCCGCTGGTGGAGGGCAGCACCGGTACCTTGCTGTCGGCCAGGCCGAAGTCGAACGCCGAGGTCAGGTCGCCGCAGACGGCGCGGCGCCAGGGCGAGATGTTGGGCTCGTGCGCACCGAAGCGCTGCTCGATGAACTGGATGATGGACGTGTGGTCGAAGACCTGGGAGTTGACCCAGCCGCCCTTGCTCCACGGCGAGACGACCAGCATGGGCACCCGCTGGCCCAGGCCGTACGGACCGGCCACGAAGCCGTCGGAGTCGGCGGGCAGCAGGTCGGCGGAGACGTCCGCGGTGGACTTGCCCTGCGCGGCCGAGGTGGGCGGGAACGGCGGCACGATGTGGTCGAAGAAGCCGTCGTTCTCGTCGAAGGTGATGAACAGCGCGGTCCTGCTCCACACCTCCGGGTTGGCGGTCAGCGCGTCCAGCAGCTGGGCGGTGTACCAGGCGCCGTAGTTGGCAGGCCAGTTGGGGTGCTCGGTGAACGCCTCGGGGGCGACCACCCAGGACACCTGGGGCAGGTTCCCGGCCAGCACGTCGGCCTTGAGCTGGTCGAAGAAGCCCTCCCCGGCGGAGGCGTTGGTGCCGGTGCGGGCCTTGTCGTAGAGCGGGTCGCCGGGCTGGGCGTTGCGGTACTGGTCGAAGTAGAGCAGCGAGTTGTCGCCGTAGTTGCCGATGTAGGCGTCGTCGGTCCAGCCCCAGTAGCCGTCGGCGTTCAGGCCGGTGCCGATGTCCTGGTAGATCTTCCAGGACACCCCGGCCTGCTCCAGCCGCTCGGGGTAGGTGGTCCAGCCGTAGCCGGCCTCGGCGTTGTCCAGGACCGGGCCGCCGCCCTTGCCGTCGTTGCCGGTGTAGCCGGTCCACATGTAGTAGCGGTTGGGGTCGGTGCAGGTCAGCAGCGAGCAGTGGTACGAGTCGCAGATGGTGAAGGCGTCGGCCAGGGCGTAGTGGAAGGGGATGTCCTCACGGGTGAGGTGCGCCATGGTGGTCGCGGTCTTGGCCGGGATCCACTGGTCGTACGCGCCGTTGTTCCACGCCTGGTGGCCGGTGTTCCAGTCGTGCGCCAGGTCCTCCAGGAACTGCAGGCCGAGGTTCTGGGCGTCCGGGTGGAACGGCAGGACGTCCTTGGTGCCGTCGGACTGGTACCAGACCGACTTGCCGCTGGGCAGCGTCACCGGGCGCGGGTCGCCGAAGCCGCGGACGCCGCGCAGCGTGCCGAAGTAGTGGTCGAAGGACCGGTTCTCCTGCATCAGGACGACGATGTGTTCGACGTCCTTGAGGGTTCCGGTGCGGCGGGCGGCGGGGATGGACGCGGCGCGGGCGATGCTGGTGGAGAGCATCGAGAAGGCGGCGGTGCCGCCGGCCAGCTGGATGAAGCGCCGACGGTTGAGGGCAGTCATGGAACGGGTGCCTCCTGGGTCGTCCGAGGCGGAGCGAGGGGTGGAGGCACAGCATCGCGGCGCTGCGGGAACGCGCCGTGGCGGGAGGGGAACGGGCGGGCGAAGCCCGCACCAACGCGGGGGAGCGGGCGGATGACGGCGGCGCGTCGAAGGCCCGCTGACCTCGGGGACTTGCTGAGGCTACGTCAGAACCGGTGTGGCGCAAGACGTTACGGCTTGATGGCGAGGAAGACGAACGCAGCCAGCAGGACCAGGTGGATGCCGCCCTGCAGCCGGGTCGCCCGGCCGGGCACCACGGTGAGCGTGCTGACCACGACGGTCAGTGCCAGCAGGACCAGCTGGGTGGCGCCCAGGCCCAGCAGCAGCGGGCCCTTCAGCCAGATCGAGGCGACCGCGATGGCCGGGATGGTCAGCCCGATGCTGGCCATCGCCGAGCCGTAGCCGAGGTTCAGGCTGATCTGCACCCGCTCCTGCCGGGCGGCCCGGACGGCGGCCAGCGTCTCCGGGGCCAGCACCAGCAGCGCGATGACCACGCCGACGAAGGAGGGCGGGAAGCCCACGGCGCGGACCGCCGACTCGATCGCGTGCGACTCCACCTTGGCCAGCCCGACCACGTCCACCAGCGCCAGCAGCAGCAGGCCCAGGCTGAACAGCGCGGCCCTGGCGCTGGGGGCGGTCGGGTGCTGCTCGTCGTGGGCGGCCGAGGAGCCGCTCTCGGCGGTCGTGGAGGAGGTCGCGGCGGCCACGGTCGCGGTGGTCGGCACGGCGGTCACCGGCGAGGTGACCGGGAGGAAGAAGTCGCGGTGCCGCCGGGTCTGGGTGGACACGAACATGCCGTACAGGGCGAGCGAGGCCAGCGCGGCGAAGGTGAGCTGGGTGCCGGAGAACCTCGGCCCGGGGGTGCTGGTGGTGAACCTCGGCAGCACCAGGCTCAGCGCGCTCAGCGTGGCCACGGTGGCCAGCGCCGCGCCGGTGCCCTCGGGGTTGAACAGTGCCACGCCGTACCGCAGCGCGCCGGTGAGCAGCGAGAGCCCGACGATGCCGTTGGTGGTGATCATGACGGCGGCGAAGACGGTGTCCCGGGCGAGCGAGGCGGTGTCCGAGGCTCCGGTGACCATCAGCGTGACGATCAGCGCCACCTCGATGATGGTGACGGCGACGGCCAGCACCAGCGATCCGAACGGCTCGCCCACCCGGTGGGCGACCACCTCGGCGTGGTGCACCGCCGCCAGCACCGCCCCGGCCAGGACCGCGGCCAGGCACACCGCCACCCACACGGGGATGTGCCGGCCCCAGGTCAGCACCAGCACGACGAGGGCGACCAGCGGTGCGACGACCGTCCAGGACAGCCACCGGGAGCGAGGAGTGTCGGACATGGCCCAACACTGACATATCGGACAGGCCGTTCCCCTGATCCACGCCCCGCGGCGGCCCCCTGCGCCGACACCGCCGACCCGGCGTCAGCCCAGCTGCGGACGCACCCGCTCGGCGATCAGGGCCAGGTGGTCCAGGTCGTCGAGGTCCAGGATCTGCAGGTAGATCCGCTGCGAGCCGACCGCCGCATAGCGGGCGATCTTCTCGGCGGCCTCGTCCGGAGTCCCGGCGACGCCGTTCTCCCGGAGGTCCTCCACGCTGCGGCCGATGGCCTCGGCACGCCGGGCCACCTCGGCGTCGTCCTTGCCCACGCAGGCCACCAGGGCGTTGGAGTACACCAGCTCGGACGGCTTGCGCCCGGCCTCGGCGACCGCTGCCCGGACCCGGCCGAACTGCTCGGCGCTGTCCTGGACCGACTGGAAGGCCGAGTTGAACTCGTCGGCGAAGCGGGCCGCCAGCGCCGGGGTGCGCACCGGGCCGCCGCCGCCCACCAGCACCGGGATCCGCGACTGCACCGGCTTGGGCAGCGCCGGCGAGTCCTTCAGCGTGTAGTAGGCGCCGTCGAAGTCGAAGGTCTCGCCCAGCGCGGTGCCCCACAGCCCGGTGACGATCGCCAGCTGCTCCTCCAGCCGGCCGATCCTGGCCTGCGGGAAGGGGATGCCGTACGCGGTGTGCTCCTCCTCGTACCAGCCCGCGCCGAGGCCCAGCTCGACCCGGCCGCCGGACATCTGGTCGACCTGGGCGACCTGGATGGCCAGCACGCCCGGCAGCCGGAAGGTCGCGGCCGACATCAGCGTGCCCAGTCTGATCCGGGAGGTCTCCCGGGCGATCCCGGCCAGGGTGATCCAGGCGTCGGTCGGGCCGGGCAGGCCGTCCGCGTCGCCCATCTTCAGGTAGTGGTCGGAGCGGAAGAAGGCGCCGTACTCCAGGTCCTCGGCGGCCTTGGCCACACTCAGCAGCGTGTCGTAGGAGGCCCCTTGCTGGGGCTCGGTGAAGATGCGCAGGTCCATGGCCCCATCCTGCCACCGCGCCGGGCGCCGACTCGGGCGCCGGTCCGGGCAGCCGGACGGTTCGGGCAGCCGGACGGCCCCGGTCGCTGGTGGCGACCGGGGCCGTGACGGGTACTACGGGTGCTGCGGTGGGGCTAGCGGCGAGGCGTCAGGAGACGTTCAGCGCGGTGTCGTCCAGCACGAAGCTGGTCTGCAGGCTGGAGTCCTCGGCGCCGACGAAGGTCAGCGTCACGCTCTTGCCGATGTAGGGGGCGAGGCTGAAGGAGTGCTGGGTGTAGCCGCTCGCCTTGTTCAGGTTGGAGTAGGTGGCCAGCGTGGTGGTGGTGCCGCCGCTGACGACCTCGACCTTGAGGGTGTCGTAGGCCGTGGTCTTGCTGGTCTCCGCCGTGTCGATGTGCAGCCAGAAGGAGTAGGCGGCGTTGACGCAGGTGGAGGGGATGGTCACGGTCTGGGACAGGGTGTCGGTGTGGGTGGTGCCGTAGCCGTCGAGCCAGGCGTCCCAGCTGCCGGAGTGGGCGGGCTCGTCGGTGGTGTCGCTGTTGATGACACCCGAGCTGGCGGTCCACGGGGAGGCGCTGCCGGTCTCGAAGCCGGGGTTGCCGATCAGCTGCGAGGCGCTGCAACCGCCGCCGGAGGCGGAGTTGACGGTCCAGGTGAAGCTGGTGCTGCCGGTGGCGCCGGAGCCGTCCTTGGCGGTCACGGTGACCGAGGAGGTGGCGGCGGCGGTCGGGGTGCCGGAGATCAGGCCGGTGGAGGCGTTGATCGACAGGCCGGCGGGCAGGCCGGTGGCGCTGTAGGTCAGGGTCTGGCCGGAGGCCGAGTCACTGGCGCTGATCTGCAGCGAGGCGGCGGTGCCGACGGTGCCGGTCTGGTTGCCCGGGTTGCTGACCGTGACCGTGTTGCCGGTGGCGGCGCTGACCGTCCAGGTGAAGGAGGCGCTGCCGGTGGCGCCGGTGCCGTCCTTGGCGGTCACGGTGACCGAGGAGCTGCCGGAGGCGGTGGGGGTGCCGGAGATCAGGCCGGTGGAGGCGTTGATCGACAGGCCGGCGGGCAGGCCGGTGGCGCTGTAGGTCAGGGTCTGGCCGGAGGCCGAGTCACTGGCGCTGATCTGCAGCGAGGCGGCGGTGCCGACCTTGCCGGTCTGGCTGCCCGGGTTGGTCACCGTCACCGTGTTGCCGGTGGAGGTGCCGTTGGAGAAGGCGGTGGTGCCGTTCGGCGTGCCCAGACCGGTCGGGCCGTCGTAGCCCGGCCCCGCCTCGCACAGGTAGGTCGGGGAGCAGGTGGTGGTCTCGCCCGTGGTCACGTCGTTCAGCGACGAGGTGTGGGCGTACAGGTAGGAGGCCGGGGTGGTGCCCGCGGCCGGGGTGCCGGCCAGCGCGTACACCGAGGCGATCAGCGGCGAGGCCACGGAGGTGCCGCCGTAGACGTTCCAGCCGCCCTCGCTGTTGTAGGTGTCGTAGACGGCGACGCCGGTGGCCGGGTCGGCGACGGCGGAGACGTCGGCGACGGTGCGCTTGGAGCAGCCGGTGTCCTTCTGCCAGGACGGCTTCGGGTCGTCGGCGGAGCAGCCGGAGCCGGCGCCCTCGGAGCTGCTGGTGGACCAGACCGACTCGGTCCAGCCGCGGGTGTTGGACGCGGTGGACAGCGAGGTGCCGCCGACGGCGGTCACGTACTGCGAGGCCGCCGGGTACTCGACGCCGTAGCCGCTGTCACCGGAGGAGGCGGTGACCGCCACGCCCGGGTGGTCGTAGTACTCGGAGTCGTAGGTGGTGTCGTTGGACGCCTCGCTGCCGCCGTAGCTGTTGGAGACGAACTTCGCGCCCGCGTTGACGGCCGCGTTCACGGCCGCACCCAGGTCGTCGTTGCTCTCCGAGCTGGCCTCGACCAGGTCGATGTGGCAGAGCGGGCAGATCGCCGACACCATGTCGACGTCCAGCGCCTCTTCACCGGTCCAGTCGTCGTCGGCCGGGGCCGGCGAGGGCAGCGGGCTGGTCTGGCCGTTCTCGTTCAGCTTGGTGAAACAGCCGGTGCCGCAGGCGGGGAGCCCGAACTGACTGCGGTAGACCGCGAGGTCGCTGGCGGCGTTCGGGTCGTCGAAGGCGTCGACGACGGCGACGGTCTCGCCGGTGCCGTTGGCGGCGGCGGCCGAGGCCAGGTTGTACGCCGACTGCAGCTGCGTCGGGCCGTAGCCGGAGACGGTCGCGGAGGGCTCCACCGCGCCGTTGGCGGCCCGGTGGGCCAGCTGCGGCGTGATGTTCGTGCGGACCAGCGCATTGCAGGACGAATCGCCGACCGGCGCCGCGGGGCAGGCCGCGCGGTAGTCAGTGGTGTGGCTGGTGGCCGCGGTGGCCGGGGCGGCTGTCGCCGCGAGGCCGAACACGGCCAGCGTGGCGGCCGATGCACCGGCGGCCACGATCCTGCGGAGTCCGAATCTGAGCGCGGACGACTTGGGGGTATGCAACGAACGGCCCTCCCATGAGGGGGACGGGGACGGCGCGGGGGAGGACCGGCGGATACCGGACCGTGCGCCGTACCGGGGTCGAGGGAACACGTGCGCGTGCGTTGGAACGGGCTGCGCCGTACGTGTGGGACGGACCCCGGGCCGCGGAACAGGGCGGTGCGGGCGCTCCGTCATATTCATGGACATGACAGCCATGCGGGCAGGCTGCCACCACGATTGGTGGTGTCCGGGGGATGAACATAGCGAAGCCTTATCGGAGTGGGCAAGAGCTCAATGAAATCCGACAGGAATGACGAATTCGGGCCTGGCGCCGTGCGTGGTGACAGATAGTCAGACGCCCTGCTCGGCGCCGTCGCGCACTGCTCCGTGCGGGGAGGCGTGCTGGCGCGATGCGGTTACTCTCTGGTAGACCCGTGTCCGGGGCCGACGCCGACGGCCGCGCGCGCCCCGCGCACCTCCCCGTACCCCTGGCACTCCCGGCACCTCCCGCACCCCCCCGCACGCAGAAGGGCCCGCGATGGCAGACGTCGACCTCTCCGCAGTCGCGCGGCAGCAGGGCGGCTCACCGCGCCTGAGCGGCTACCTGGCGCTCCCGGACGGGGAGGGCCCCTGGCCCGGCGTCGTGCTGATCCACGAGGCCTTCGGCATGGACGAGGTGATGCGCCGTCAGGCCGAGCGCCTGGCCCGCGCCGGATACCTGGCGCTCATGCCCGACCTGTACAGCGAGGGCGGCGCCCGCCGCTGCCTGGTCTCCACCATGCGGGCCATGGGCGCCGGGCGCGGCCGGCCCTTCGCCGACATCGAGGCTGCCCGGCAGTGGCTGCTGGGCCGAGCCGACTGCACCGGCCGGGTCGGCGTCCTCGGCTTCTGCATGGGCGGCGGCTTCGCCCTGCTGGCCGCCGGGCGCGGCTTCGACGCCGCCTCCGTCAACTACGGCATGCTGCCCAAGGACCTGGGCGCCGCGGCGGCCGACAGCTGCCCGCTGGTCACCTCCTACGGAGCGCGCGACCGGGGCCTCAAGGGCGCCACCGCCAAGCTGGAATCGGCGCTGGACCAGGTCGGCACCCCGCACGACTGCAAGGAGTACCCCGGCGCCGGCCACTCCTTCCTGAACGACGCGGAGGTCGGCCCGCGCGTGCTGCGCCCGCTGATGCGGATCGCCGGCGTCGGCCCGCACCCGGAGTCGGCCGCCGACGCCTGGCAGCGGATCGAGGCGTTCTTCGCCGAGCACCTGGGGCCGTCCGGCCCGTCCGCCGCCCCCGCCGAGGCCCGCGCCCGGCGGTGACGGCCGCCCCCGCACACCCTTGACCGGGCGGATCGGCTGGCGCCCTGCCTCGGCTCCCACACAGCGGCCGCCGCGGCGGCCGGGGGCGTCCCTCTCCGCCGCGCCGCGCGCGCGTACGTCCGCACCACGCGTGTGTACGTCCGCGCCCGACCGCTCTGCTCGTGCACAGCCCGTCACCGCACCGCCGCCCGGTCCCTCCGGCGCGGCCCCCGGCGAGGCGCTGGGGCGGATCGTCGGCTGTCGGTCAGCCGGGGCCGGGGCCGGGCCAGGGATCGGGGTCGGGGTCGGCGGCCAGGCGGGTGTGGCGCTCGACGTCGAACCGCAGGCCGTCGTGGCCGAGCCGGGCCCGCTCCAGCCCCACCACCGGGAATCCGGCCCGCAGCGCCACCCGGCAGGAGGCCGGGTTGTCGGTCCGGTGCCCCAGCTCCAGGCGGACCAGCCCCAGCTCCCCGAAGGCCCATCGGGCCGCCGCCCGCGCGCCCGCGACGGCGACGCCCCGCCCGCGTGCCTCCGGCAGCGTCCAGTACGACACCCAGCCCGAGCCGTGCCGGTACTCCACCGAGGTGACGGCGACGCCGCCGAGCAGTACCGCGCGCTGGTCCACCACGGCCCAGGAGTAGCCGGTCCCCGCCTCCCAGTCGCGGAGCCGGTCCAGCAGCCAGAGCGCCGCGCCCTCCTCGTCGCGGACCGCCCGCCCGGACTGCAGGGCCGGCTCCGGCGCGGAGAAGGCGGCCAGCACCGCCGCCGCGTCCGACTCCCGCCACCGCCGCAGCACCGGCCCGGCGTCCGCGCCCGGAGCGGCGGGCCGCCGGACGGGCCGTCGGTTCGTCATACCGCCATCCTCCTCGCGCCGCCCGCCTGGCGCGCGAACGGCGTGGACCGCAGCCGGGCCCGGCTGCGGTCCACGCCGTTCGCGGGTGCGGGGCGCGCACCCGTCAGGGTCACACCGGCGGTGCGGCCACCCCGAGCGAGGTGACGGTCGACGTGACCACGGCCAGCGTGTCGGTGGCCAGCGTGGTCAGCGCCGTCTGGATCTGCGCCGGGTCCTTGGAGGTCACCGCCGTGAGCAGCGCCGTGACGTCGGTCTGCAGCTTGGTCAGCGCGGTCTGCAGGGTGCTCGGCACGGACACCGGCAGCGGGGGCACGACGTCCCGCACGCCGGAGACGGCACCGGCGTGGCTCCCGGCCGGGAGGGCCGGGGTGGCCGGCGTGGCCGGGAGCGCCGAGGTCAGCGTCTGGACCGCGGCGGTCAGCGCGGCCACCTTGGCCTGCAGGTCGGCCGGGCTGGAGGCGGGGGTCGCGGTCGCGGCCGCCACCAGGGCGGCCACCTGCTGAGTGACGCCGCCGAGGGCGCCGAGCGCGCCGAGGGTCGTGGACGCGCTCGGCGCGGCCGCCGGGAGGGCCGCCCGGCTGGAGCCGACGGCGGCCGGGGCGGCCGCCTGCGCGGAGGCGGTGCTGAGGGATCCCGCGGACACGGCGGCCGCCAGGGCGAGACTGGTGGCCAGGACGCGGGTGCGATGCAGGGTCATGCTCGTTCCTTCGTTCAAACAGAGGGGTGATACCTGGATCACCGTCACCCCCCGTCTCACCCTCCGCAACCGGACGCATCCATCAGGTAGTCATACCGCTGCTCGCCCGCCCGGTCGGAGCAGCGCGGGGTGCTCCGCGACGACCGTGCACGAGCCGGGGGCGACCTCGGTGAAACCGGCGTCGCGGACCGTGGGCAGGCCGGAGGCGGTCAGCGCGGACCAGCGCTCCGGCGTGGCGGTGCGCACCGCCAGCGCGAAGCCGGACTCCCGCCAGGCCGCGCGGTCCGCCTCCGACAGCGCCCACCAGGCGAGTTGCGCACCGTGCCCGGCCTGGGCCATGGACTTGCCGGTGGACATCGGGACGTCCGGGTTGAACCACAGCACCGGCAGCAGCGGATCGGGCGCCCCCGGCGGCTGCGGGTCCTCCAGCTCGGTGCCCGACACCTGCAGCTTGGCCAGCTCCTTGGGCCAGCCGTCCAGCGGCACCGGCGGGAACACCCGCACCTCGGCGCCGACCCCGGTGAGGGTGATCCCCGGCAGCTCCTGCGCCCGCCGCCACTCGGAGCCACGGGCCCGGCGCACCACCTTGCGGATCCGGGCGTCCTGCCAGGCGTGCACCCGCTCTGTCCACTCGCCGTCCGGCTCGGTGGCGCGGGCGTCGTCGAGCAGGGCGAGCACGGCCCGGGCGGCGGTCTCCAGTGCGTCGGTGTGGGCGGGTGGGTCGGTGCGCTCGATCCGGACGACGAGGGGGAGGACGTACTGCGGCGCGGCGTCGCGGTCGTGCTCGGGCCCGTGGTCCGGCTCGCGGTCGGGCTCGGGCTCGCGGTCGGCGAAGGGGCTGGTGCTGGTCACCGGACCAGTCTGGCAGCTCGCCCGTCGGCGATCACCGGGGCGCCTCCCCGGCCGCGGTCAGGCAGCGCTCCACTCCGGCTATGACGTCGGCCAGTTCCTCCGGCGGCAGCCGGGCGGCCCGCAGCGCGAGCAGCCGCACCGGCTCGCTGCGCAGCGCCGCCAGCAGCGCGAGTTCCTGGTCGGTCTCCTCGGCGGTGTCCCGGTCGGTCAGGTAGCGCTGCGGGACGCCGAAGAAGTCGCAGATGGCGGCGGCGCGCGCCTCGGGCAGGTGGCGGCGGTGGCCGCTGCGCAGCTCGCCCAGGTACTTGGCGGAGATGATGGTGCGTCCGGTGGCGCTGATCGCGGTGGCGACCTCCGCAGTGCCGTACGGCGGGCGATGCGGGGGTGCACGACCGAGAAGAGGTGGTTCAGGCGCGCCGCCAACTCGTCCTGCTGCCTTGGCTGGTGGGTGAGGTGATGCATGGCTGCCCCCTGGGCTGTGCGGTGCTCTGGGTGGTGGCGGCCCAGTATGGACCGGGAATCGCCGCCGTTGGTGAGCGGATGGGCCCGTGGCATATGCGGCTGGGGGAATGGCCTGTTCACCGCAGTCGATCAGCTGAAAAATCGACAATTTCTTCACACCGTCAGCGCCAGTTGCCGACTTGTCGCCTTGGTGACCCTGGTGATCAGCGCCGCCACCCGGGGAGCCGGCGCGTGCTGCTGGAGATCCCCCAGCAGCAGCCGCAGCGAGGCGGTCACGGCGTTGGACTGGATGCCGTCGGCGTGCAGCAGGGCCGCCTCGGCCTGCTCGCAGGACTCCTCCACGCCGCCCTGCCGGGCCAGCGCGGCGGCCAGGTGCAGCCGGATCACCACCGAGTCCCGCACCCGGTCGGCCGGGATCGCGGTCAGGGCCTGCTCCGCCCGGCGCCGGGCGGTGGCCGCGTTGCCCAGCGCCAGCGCGCACTGCGCCGCGCTCTGCGCGACCAGGCCGTGGTCGTAGTGCTCCAGCCAGGCGGGGAGCGGCGCGCCCGGCGGCTTGGCCAGGCCGCGCTCGGCCTTGGCGACGGCCGCCCTGGCCGGCACCGGGTTGTCCAACTGCGCGTGCACCCGGGCCTCCACGGCGTGCAGCCCGGCCCGGGCGCGCGGCCCGTGATCGCCGGTGGCGGTGAGCGCGGCGCTGACGTACGTCAGGGCGATCTGCGGGGAGTCGGCCAGCAGCGCCTGCTCGGCCAGCAGGACCACCACGTACGCGCCCAGCAGCGGGTCGTCGGCCTGGTGGGCCATGCTCAGCGCCAGCACCGCGTAGCGGCTGGCCAGCCCGGGCAGGTCGGCGTCGAAGGTGTAGCGGGCGATGCCGTAGGCGCACAGCGCCGCCGCGCTGAAGAGGTCCCGCCCGGTCGGCCCGGTGTAGTGCGCGCCCAGCAGCGGCTCCACGCCGACCCGCAGGAACTCCACGGCGGGCAGCCGGGCGACCGCGCCGCCGCTGCGCCGGTCGATCTGGTCGAACGCGCCCATGGTGCTCCGCACCCGGTCGATGTCCCCGGCCGTGACGGGCCGTCCGGGCAGGTGCCGGGCGGGCGCGTTGGGCGGCGGGACGACCAGCCAGCGCAGCACCGCCGGGGCCAGCACGGTCAGCGGCACGGTCGGCTGGGTGCGGTCCAGCGACTCGGGCTGTCCGCACAGGGCGTGCGTGGCCGAGAGGATCGCGGCGGGCGAGGCGGCGAACTCCAGCATCCCCTGGGCGGACGGGACGCGGCCCTGGGTGTCCATGCCGACGTCCGACAGCGAGAGGCCCCGGCCGAGCCGCCGGGACAGCGCCTCGGCGATGAACTGCGGCGGGACCGCCCGGCTGGCGTGGCCCTCGCGCCAGCGGCGGACGTGGTTGTGGTCGCAGGCGAGGATGTGTCCGTGGTGCGCGGCGGTGGCCCGAACCTCCCGGGCGAAGGCCATGTTGGAGATCTTGGCTTCCTCGAGCAGGCCGCTGAGCTGGATGTTCGGGGTCGGCTCGTGGTCCGGCCGGGGATCCGCGTGACGGCTCATACACGAAAGGTAATGCTGCCGGATCGTACGCGGCGGGCGAATGGGCATTCTGACGGCCGGTAAATGCGCGTGTTCTGCGCGGGCTTGTGACAACTACGCGTCCTTGTGCGCGCTGTTGGTCGGCCTCCGATGTCTGATTCCCTTCTCTCGCACGACGCCAGGGGGTGCTGTAGGGGCGCGTGCTGTCAGCAGTGCCGAGGGAGTCGGCAGCGCTAGGGAGGGGAGCCATGCATCAGGTCACCCGTCAACGAGTTCGAGTTGACATGCCCTCCACAAGCGGAGTACCTGATTCCGGGCATTTCGCCCGGCCCCGCCGCACGCCGGAGGCGGTCCGGTGAGTCCGCTGGCCGACGCGTTCACCGCGGCGCTGGCCGCCGGCACCCTCTCCAGCCTGGTCACCACCCCGCTGTGGCTCCGCTCCCGCCAGCACGCCGCCGCCCTGGACCGGCAGGCCGCCGCCGGCGCCGCCGAACTGCTGGCCCTCGCCGCCGAGACGCACCACCTGGTCGAGGTGCGCGTCCCCGCCGTGCTGGCCCGGCTCACCTTCCCGCACCTGCCGGTGCCCGGCCCGCTGCACCCGCAGTTCACCGGCACCGCCCTGGAGGCCGACCACCTCGTCCTGCTGGACCAGGTGGCCGCCGTGGCCGCCCGGACCCGCCAGGCGCAGCCCGGAACGGACCGGCATACCAGCTCCGCCGACTGGTTCCAGCCCAGACGCCGCCCGCAGCCCGACCCCCGCGGCGTCCCCCCGCAGCCACCGCAGGCCGGACCCGGGCGCCCGCAGCAGCAGCCCGGTTGGGCGCGCCCGGCACCGCAGGAGGCACCACCGCAGGAGGCGCCGCCGAGCCCGCCGCCGCAGCCCGCGGCAGCCGGGCTGCGCGGCAGCAGCGCGGTGTGGAGCGCCTTCCAGAGCGGCACCGAGTCCGGCCGCGCCGCCGCCGAGCACCGCTTCGCCGACGCGTACTCCACCCGGAGCGACCACGAGGGAATCCGGTGATGGCGTACGCCCAGGGTGCGGCCGACGTGTACGAGGACGCCTCATGGGCGCTGGAACCGCTGCTGGTGCTCCCGGGTGTCGAGCACGGCCTGGTGGTCACCTCGGACGGCATGGTCTGGGGGGCCTCCTCCAGCCTGAGCCGGGAGGCCGCCGAGTGCGCCTCGGCGATGATGTCGGCCCTGCGCGGCGCGGCCCGCGCGCTGGCCTCCGCCCTCAGCGGCGACCCCGACGCCCTGGTCCGGCAGATCGTGGTGGAGACCGGCCGCGGGTACGTCTTCGCCCTGCCCGCCGGCCACCACTCGGTGCTGGCGCTCAGCACCAGCCGGGAGGTGGACATGGGCAGCGTCACCTATGCGATGCAGTGCCAGGTCGCCTTACTGGCCGGGACGCTGCTGCGGCGGCAGGCCACCGGGGGAGCCGAGGCCTAGCGGCGCAGACCCGGCGCCGGACCGGCCGGGGACACCCGGGAACCACCCGGGACGGCCGGAGCACCCGGAACGCCCGGGCCGAGCGAGGAAGGGAGGAGCAGTCGATGGACAGTACCGGTACCGCGAGCTTCGGCTGGCGCACGCCGCCGGCCGAGACCGCGGTCCCCACGCTGATCAGGCATGTCGCGCCGCCGCACCGCATCGTGCTGCTGCTCCCGAGCAACCCGGCCCGCACCCGGGTCAACCCCGAGCGGCATGTGGCCCGGCTGGCCGCGATGAGCGTGGCGCTGCCCGCGGGCCTGTTCGACGGCGCGGGCCAGTGCCGGGTCTCCACCCCGGACGGCCGCGACGCCGACCGGCTGCTGGCCGGGCTCAAGGCCGCCGCCGACACCGACGCCCGCAGCCTGATCGTCTACGCCACCGGCCAGTTGGCCCTCGGCGGTGACGAACAGCTGTACCTGACCGCCCCCGGACTGCCGCTGCGGCTGGCCCACCTGCTCGGCGTGCGCTGGGAGTGGATCACCCATGCGATCGGCCGCTCGGTGGCCCCGGTCAGGCTGCTGATGGTCGACGTCGAGGCCGACCCCCGGGCCTGGGCGCTGGTCAACGAGGCCGCGCCGGACAGCTCCTGGACCGGCGTGGACCGGCTGCTGGCCGACGGCGCCTCGCTCTGGGGCCAGGTGCGGCCGGCCGCCGGTCGGCGCAGCCGCGGGGACGCCGCCGGGCGCTCCTGGGCCGAGGCGGTCACCGTGCAACTGCGCGACGGGCTGCCCGGGGCCCCGGCCGTGCTCACCCCCGAGATCCTCTACCGCTCCGCCGCGCAGCCGCCGGAGGGCGGCGGCCTGGCCCTGGGCCGGTTCGCCACCGGCACCGGCTCGGTGCACCTGCGCAACCGCGCCTCCGGCCGGGGCGTCCTGCCCGTGGACGCCCTGCCGATCGCCCTGCAGCAGGCCCTGCGGCGCACCCGGAGCCAGCGGGAGGATTCATGACGAAGCGTCAGTTCGCGTCGTTGGTAGCCACCGTGGCCGCGCTGACCGCCCTGGCCGGGTGCGCGGCCCACGGCCAGGTCGCCCAGATCGCCGCCGCCCCGGCCGCGACCGCCGCCGCCACGCCGGCCGCCGACCCGACCCGTACCGCCACCGCCGCCGTCCTGGCCGCGTACACCGGCATGCGGCAGGCGCAGGAGCAGGCGGAGGCCGCCGGGACCACCCAGAACGTCTCGCTCGGCTCCTACGCCACAGGCAAGGCGCTGGTCCAGATCAGTGCGGCGGTCGGGCAGAACGCCGCGCAGGACTGGGTGATGGTCGGGCTGCCGGTGCTGGACCCCAAGGTCACCGCGCTGGACCTGGCCGCCGCCCCGCCCACGGCCACCGTCACCGACTGCATGAACGTCAGCGGCTGGCACCTGGTGGACGAGTTCACCGGCAAGGACGTCACCGCGCCCTCCGCCCACGCCAGCTTCGTCTCCGTCTCGCAGGCCCAACTCGGCCCGGACGGCTGGCGGATCACCCAGACCGACGTGGACAGGAGCAGGCCGTGCTGACACGACACCTCACCGGCGGACGGCTCGGCGCGGCCACCGCGGCGGCCGCGAGCGCGCTGCTGTTCGGCGTGCTGTCCGCCCCCGGGGCCGCCGCCGACGGGGCCTCCGGCGGCGGTGGCGGCGGCTCGTGCAACCCGACCACCGGCGTCTGCGGGGTCGGCGCCTCCACCCCGGCGTCGCCGGGCGGCGGGAGCTCCGGCGGCGGCTCCGGCGGCAGCGGTGGCGGCGGCACCTGCTCCTACCAGGGCACCACCGTCCCCTGCGAGCTGCCCGGATACGGCTACTGGGACGGCGAGGGCTGCTACGACGAGCTGGAGAACCCGCAGCCGCCCGCCAACGCGGTCATCTGGTACGGGCACAACCCGGCCGACGGCGGCGCGATCTACTGGCAGTACTGCCCCTACGGTGGCGGCCCGGCCGGGATCGTCTACTTCCAGGCGTACCTGCCCACCCCGCCGCCCGGCCAGCCGGACCAGGAGAGCCCCGGCCAGATCGCCGCCGAGATGATGAAGAACCTCAAGCTCTACGGGGTCGCCATCGACTCCGCCCCGGCGTCCGGCGGCACCGGCCTGGTCGGGCTGCCGGTGTGGCTGTGGACCAGGAGCAATCTGCAACTGCCCGCCGTCACCGCCACCGTGGGCGACGTCTCGGTCACCATGAAGGCCGCCATCGGGCACATCACCTGGAGCCTGGGCGACGGCAGCGCGAGCTTCACCTGCGCCCACGTGAACACCGCCTACCAGGCGAGCGACGGCGCCACCACCGCCCCGGCATGCGGCCGGTCGGCCGGGTACCGCGCCGCGGGCGACTACACGGTGACCGCGACCAGCGTCTGGGGCGTCACCTGGACCAGCAACATCGGCATCGACAACCCCGTACCGGCGATCGTGGACGAACCGTCGCGGATCCGGCTGACCATCGACCAGGCGCAGGCCCTGAACACAGCGCCCGAGGAGTAACCGTCATGACGACGACACTTCCCCCCGTTCCCGGAGCGGCCACCGGATCCGTGCCCACCCCGCCGCGCGCGCCCCGGGCCCGGCGGCGCAGCCCGGCGGTGCTGGCGCTGGCCGTCGCCCTGGTCGCGGCCGGGGGGCTCGGCGGCGCGGTCCTCTACAACGCCACCGGTCAGCGCAGCGCCGTGCTGG
Source organism: Streptacidiphilus sp. PB12-B1b (assembly GCF_014084125.1). Lineage (NCBI taxonomy): Bacteria > Bacillati > Actinomycetota > Actinomycetes > Kitasatosporales > Streptomycetaceae > Streptacidiphilus > Streptacidiphilus sp. PB12-B1b. The sequence goes on from NZ_CP048405.1 coordinate 2,411,896, forward strand.
CTCTGGCCCAGAACGTCCCGGCCGGGGCGTCGATCACCGCCGCCGACCTGGTGGTCGCGCACATCTCGCTGGACCCCTCGCTGCAACCGGTCGGCGCGGCCAGCCTGGCCAACGTGGTCGGCATGCGCGCCACCGCCGATCTGAAGACCGGTCAGTTCCTCACCGTCACCGACGTCACGCGCACCTCGCTGGTCCAAGCCGGGCAGCAGGTCGTGGGGTTGCCCACCAAGGATTCCCAACTGCCCGCTGCAGTACTTGAACCGGGCACCAGGGTGGTGGTGGTCTCGACCGGGGACGACAGCGGCAGCGGCGGCTCGGACAGCGCCGGCGGCAGCTCCTCCGGCGGTTCGATACTGCCGCCGGTCGGTGCCCAGATCGCGGCCACGGTCATCACCGTGGGCGCGGTCGACAGCAGCGGCACCTCCGTGATCGACGTCGCCGTGCCCACCGCGCAGGGCCCGCAACTCGCCGTCCTGGCCGCCTCCGGCGGGTTCGCGGTGGTGTTCGCGCCGCAGGGAGGTGGCTGAGATGGCCCTGTACGCCGTCGTCGGCGGCCACGGCGCTCCCGGCGCGACCGTCACCGCCCTGGCCATGCTGCACGCCTGGCCGTTGCAGAGCGGTCAGCGGGTGCTGCTGGCCGAGTGCGACCCGGACGGCGGGGTGATTCTCTCCGGCGCGCTGGAAGGCCGGTTGGACGGCAGCCGGGGCCTGGGCCAGCTGGGCGTCGCCGACCGCCGCGGGCAGCTGGCGCAGGCGCTGATGACGCAGCTCACCGACGTCTCGCCGGGCGGCACCGCGGATCGGCTGCTGCTGCCCGGGGTGAGCGACCCGGCCCAGTACTCGGGGCTGGCGTACGTCTGGGAGTCGCTGGCCACCCTGCTGCTCGCCCTGGAGGGCCAGGGCGTTGACGTGCTGGTGGACCTCGGCCGCTCCGGCGCGAGCGGCCCCGGCGCCGTCCTCGCGCACCGCGCCGACGCCGTGCTCATGGTCGTCCGATCGACGCTGCGCTCGCTCACCACCGCCCACCCCCGGCTGGCCGCGCTGCGGGCGGACCTGGACGCGCACGGCGGCGGCTCGGACACGCTCGGCCTGGTCATGGTCGAGGAGGGCCCGTACAAGGCGTCCGACGTCAGCGCGCAGCTCGGGACGCCGGTGGTCGGCCTGCTGCCGTTCGCACCGGCCACCGCGCTGGTGCTCTCCGACGGCGGCAACAGCCACGACCGCCGGTTCGTCCGCTCGCCGCTGCTGCGGGCGTCGCGCACCGTCATCGACGAGGTCCGCACGCAGGTGGCCCGACGCCGGGTGCGGCTGACGCCCCCGCAGTCGGCGCCACAGCCGGAGCGGCAGCCAGCGCCGCAGCCGGAGCGGCAGGGGGAGCAGCAGCCCGGCCCGATACCCGGGCCCACCGCAGGCCCGGCCCCCGCACCCGCGCCCGCGCCGACGCCGGACCAGGCCCACCCGTACGCCCGCCCCGGCGCCCGCCCCGACGGCGGCAGCGGCCACGGGCCCGGCTCCCGGCCGCAGCCGGTACGGCACCCGGTGCCCGGGTTCGGGCCCGGCCCCATGTCCGGCCCGTTCCCCGGCCCGGTGCCGCCCTCGCCCCCGGCCCCAATGCCCATGCCGACCGCGCCCGCCCCCAGCGGACCGACCCCCGGAGCCACGATTCCCACCGCCCCGATCCCCACTGCGCACGCCCCGGCGGCGCACGCCCCGGCCCCCGGGCCGAACGGCGAGCTGCATGTGCAGGTGGTGGGCCATGCGCGCTAACCACCTGCCACTTGCCCCGCTCACGCTGCCCCCGCTGCCGCCCAGCCCGCAGCCGGCACCGCCCCAGGAGGCCCAGCCGCAGCCGCCCCACCCGGACCAGGCCCAGGCGCAGCAGGCCCACGCCCAGCCGCAGGCCCCGGCCGGGCCGGAGGGCTGGCAGCAGCCCTACCCCGGCGCGTATCCGCCGCCGCCCGGGCGGCACGCCGGGTACGCCACCGGCCAGCCCCGGCTGGTCACCGTCCCCCCGCCGCCGCTGCGCCCGTTCCCGCCGCAGCCGCACCCCCAGGCGCACCCACAAGCGCAGCCCCAGGCGCAGCCGCACCCGCACCTCCAGCCCCAGCCGTACCCGCACCACCCGCAGCCGCAGCCCTACCCCCAGCCGTACGCCCAGCCCCAGCCGTACCCGCAGCCCGCGCCGACGGTCGACCACGCCGCCGTCCGGCAGGTCCGCAAGCTGGTCGCGGACGAGCTGCACGAGCAGGCCGCCGGGGATTCCGCGACCGACCAGGAGAGCCGCCGCCAGCGCGGTCGCGCGGTCATCGAGAGCGTGGTGGCCCGCTGGTCCGACGCCTACGCGCAGACCCACGGCATCTCCCCGACCCGGGAGATGGACCGGGCCCTCGCCGACGCCGTCTACGACCTGATGTTCCGGGCCGGACGGCTCCAGCCCTACCTGGACGACGAGTCGGTCGAGGACATCTACATCAACGGCTGCGACAACGTGTCGATCCTGCGCGCCAACCAGCCGTTGCAGCAGGTGCCGCCGGTCGCCGACAGCGACGAGGAACTCGTCGAGCTGTTGCAGGACCTGGCCCGGCGGCACGGCGGCGGCGAGCGCTCGCTCTCCACCTCCAACCCCAACCTGGCGATGCGGCTGGAGGGCGGCATGCGCGTCCAGGTGATGACCGGCGTCACGCCGAGGCCGTACGTGACCGTCCGCCGCCACCGGGTGGCCTCGGCGACGCTCGGCGACATGGTCCGGCTGGGCGCGATCGACTCCACCCTGGCGGCCTTCCTCGCCGCCGCCGTCCGCGCCCGCAAGCACATCCTGGTCACCGGCGTGCAGCGGGCCGGGAAGACCTCGCTGCTGCGCGCCCTGGCGGCCGAGATCCCCGCGGACGAGCGGGTGGCGACCATGGAGTCCGAGTACGAGCTGTGGCTGCACACCCTGGGCCACCTGCGGCAGATCGTGCCGATCGAGGAGCGTCAGGGCAACGGCGAGCGGATCGACGGCCGCCCCTCGGGGGAACTGACGCTGACCGAGCTGATGCCCGCCGCGCTGCGGATGTCGCTGTCGCGGATCATCGTCGGCGAGGTCCGCTCGCGCGAGGTCATGCCGATGCTGCAGGCGATGACCAACGGCGTCGGCGGCATGGCCACCCTGCACGCGCAGACCCCGTACATGGTCCCCGACCGGGTCGCCCAGCTGTGCGCCGAGTACGGCTCCAACGTCAACGACGGCCTGGCGTACCGGCTGCTCGCCAACGGCGTGCACCTGATCGTCCATGTGGCGATGATCGACGAGACGCCGGTCGGCGGACGGCTGCACCGCCACGTCTCCCATGTGCTGGAGCTGACCGGCATCGGCGAGAACGGCCGCCCCTCGATGAACACCGTCTTCGGCCCGCACCCGAGCGGCGTCGAGCCACGCGGCGTGCCGACCACCCCGCCCGCCTGCCTGGACGACCTGCGCCGGGTCGGCTTCGACGCGACGCTGCTGGACAGCCCGTACGGCGCCTGGGGCCGCCCGCTGGACCTGCGGATCACCGGAGGCAGGCGTTGACCGACTACCTGCTGTGCGGCGTCGCCCTGGCCGTCGGGCTGGTGTGCCTGGTGCTGTTCTTCGTGGGCGCGCCCGACGACGCCCCCGGTGCGCCCAGTCGGCTGGCGCTGCGCGCCCGAACCCTCTGGTTCGGCAGCGTCGGCGTCCCCGCGCCGGAGATGGTGCGCCGCCGCCGCATCCAGCTCGCCCTGGCGGCCGTGGGCGGCCCCGGCGGCTGGCTGGCCAGCGGCATCCCGCTGGCGGTGCTGATCGTGCCGGCGCTGGTGTTCGTGATCCCGTGGTTCCTGGCGTCCACCAGCTCCCACGACGGCCCGATCGTCCGGCTGGAGGCCCTGGCCGAGTGGACGCAGCGGCTGTCCGACCGGCTGGTGGCCGGCGGCGGCCTGGAGCAGGTCATCGCCACCAGCCGCAGCACCGCCCCGGCCGCCCTGGAGAACGAGATCAACGACCTCTCCGGCCGACTGCTGGCCCGCTGGCGGCTGGAGGACGCGCTGCGGCTGCTCGGGGACGAGCTGGCCGACGCCACCGCCGACAAGGTGCTGGCCGCGCTGGTGCTCCGCTCCAACGACCACGGCCCGGGCCTGGCACAGGCGTTGACGGACCTCGCCGCCTCGGTGCGGGAGGAGGTGCGGCAGCGCCGCGCCATCGAGGCCGACCGCGCCAAGCACCGGGTCACGGTGCGCTGGCTGACGGTGATCATCCTGGTGGTCGTGGTCGCCGGCTCCTTCGACCGCTCCTACATCCGGCCCTACTCCACTGTCACCGGCGAGTTGGTGCTGGTCGGGGTGGGGGTGGCCATGGTCGCGGTGGTTGCCTGGATGCAGTCCATGGCCTCGCAGCGGCCCGTCCCGCGGTTCCTGGAGGCCGACCGGCGCAGCACCGTCAAACTGCCCGCGCCCGGCACGCCGCTGCCGGACGCCGCTGCTCCCGAGGCCGCCGCACCCGCTTCCGCACCCGCTTCCGGGCCGGGCGCACCGGCGTTCAGCGCGGCCGCCCGCCGCGCCGGGGAGGGACGGCGATGACCCCACTGACCTGGCTGATCGTCGCAGGCGCCGTGGTCGGCCTGGGGCTGGCCCTGATCGTCTCCCAACTCCGGGCCGCGCCACCGGATCTGGGCACGGTACTGGAGCGGATGCAGCCCCGGGCCGGGCTCGGACGCCCGGCGGCCCCGGCCGGGCTGCTCGACCGGATCGGGCTGCCGCTGGTCACCGTGCGCGGAGTGCGCATCCCCGAGCAGCAGTTGGCGCTGACCGGGCGCACCCCGAGCCGGTTCATGGCGACCAAGGTGCTGTGCGCGCTGATCGGCCTGGCCGTCCCGCCCTACCTGCAACTGTTCACCGTACTGCTGGGCGTCCACGTGTCGCTGCTGCTCTCCCTGGGCGGCGCCCTGGTGCTGGCCGGGGTGCTGTGGTTCCTGCCCGACTGGTCGCTCAAGGGCCAGGCGGAGGAGGCCAGGACCGAGTACCTGCACGCCATTTCGGCCTACCTGGAGCTGGTGGCGATGGAACGCGCCGCCGACCACGGACCGGCCGAGTCGCTGCGCCGCGCCGCCACCGTCGGCCGCTCGCCCGCGTTCCGGCAGTTCGCAACCGCCATGGAGGGCGCCGCGCTGGACCGGCAGCCGCCCTGGGTCGGCCTGAACACCCTCGGTCAGCGGCTCGGGCTGACCGCGCTGACCGACCTCGCCGACATCATGCAGGTCTCCGGGGCCGACGGCGCCTCCATCTACACGGCGCTGCGCGCCCGCGCCCACAACCTGCGCTCGGAGCTGCTCGCCGCCGAACAGGCCCGGGCGGCGGTGGAGTCCGAGCGCATGGTCATCCCCGGCACCGTCCTGGTGATGCTGATGACCCTGCTGATCGCCTATCCCGCTGTCGCCGAGATGTTCAGCGGCGGCGGCATCTGAGAACGCAACCCGTCCGACCCCGACCCGACCGAAGGAGCAGCACCATGAGCGCAGTCAAGGACCGGCTCGGCGCGTTGAGGAACGTGCCACTGCCGCTGGAGTTCGTGCCGGTGATGCTGGCCGCCAACGTCCTCCTCTCCGTGACCGAGCGGGCCCGCAAGGCCCGCAGGGACGGCGAGAAGGGGGCGGTCTCCATCGAGCAGGCCATCATCACCATCGCGGTGATCGCCTTCGCCGTGGTGGTCCTCACCGCCATCGGCCTGGTGGTCAAGAACCTGGCCGGCGAGGTGAAGACCCCGACCGTCCCGAACGGTAAGTGACCCGGCTCCGCCCGCCCCGCCTCCCCGCTGCGCTCGAACGGCTGCGGGGGGACGACGGCGGGACCACGTCCATCAGCTTCGCCATGGTCTTCCCGGTCATCCTGCTGCTGGTCCTGCTCGTCGTGCAGGGGGGACTGCTGTGGTGGGCCAGGGACGTGGCGCTGGCCGCAGCGAGGGAGGGATCGAGCGTGGCCCGCTCCTACCGCTCAGCTCCGGACGCGGGGGCGGCCCAGGCCGATCTGGTGCTGCGGCAGTACGGCGGGGGTCTGACCGTGCGGCCCTCCACCGAGGGGGTGCCGAAGGCGGGCGAGGTCGAGGTCACGGTCCACGTCCAGGCGCAGTCGGTGCTGCCGTTCGTCGCCGGGACGTGGATCACCACCGGTGTCACCAGTCCGAAGGAGGCGTGGCTGCCGTGAGGGTGGGAGCCGGCGGTGCCGGGCGCAGCGAAACGGAGCGGGGATCGGTGGCCATCGAGGCGGCGATGCTCGTCCCGGTGTTCATCGTGCTCATCGCGCTGGTCGTGGCCGCCGGGCGGGTCCGCACGGTGGACGGCGCGGTGGCCGAGGCGACGCGCGACGCCGCCCGGGCGGCCTCGCTGGTCGCCCCGGCCGACGCCGTCGCCGCCGGACAGCGCGCGGGCGCGGCGACGCTCAGCAACCAGGGGCTGACCTGCCAGGTCTCCGTCGTCCCGCACCTGAACGCGGCCCCGGGGCAGGTCGGCACCGTGCAGGCGACGATCCTCTGTGAGGTCCCGGTGTCCGACCTGCTGTGGAGCGGACTGACCGGCCACGTGCCGGTCAAGGACACCTTCACCTCCGTCGTCGACAGCTACCGGTCCAACTGATTGACCGTCACCATGTTTACCAGGAGGGGGAACAGGGGGATGCGACATGAGTGCCGGGCGGTGGGCGCGCTCCGCCGCCGGGTCGCCCACGGCGACGGGCAGCGCGGTGCGCTGTCCTTGTTCGTCGCGGTCATCTTCACCGGGATGGTGCTGGTGATCGGCCTCATCCTCGACGCCGGCGGACGCCTGGACGCCGGTGTCAACGCCGACGAGTACGCCAGCGAGGCCGCCCGCGCAGGAATCCAGCGGATCGACACCGCTGACGCCGTCAGCGGCAAGGCCATCAAGGTCGACTGCGACAAGGCCACCGGCGCGCCCGCCGCCGTCAGCGCCTACTTCGCCGACCTGCGGCAGAGCGGCGTCACCATGACCGGCACGGTCTCCGGCTGCACCGCCACCACCGTCGCCGTCACCGTCAAGACCACGTACAGCACCAAACTGCTCTCGATCATCGGCATCGACAGCTTCCCGATCTCCGCCTCCGGGACGGCCACGCTCGTCACCGGCCAGCAGCAGCCCACCTCGGAGCAGCCATGACCAAGACCAGGGCCGCCGCCGCCCCGCACCCACACCCGCTCCCACGCCGCAGACGAGGTCTGCCGGCCACCCTCCTGCGCGCCGCCTTCAGCCTGCTGCTGCTCGCCCTGCTGCTGGTCGCCCTGCCCGCCGGGCTGCTCTACGGCACCTTCACCCTGGCCGGAAGCAACCCGCTGCCGGTGCACGAGAGCATCCCGGCCCTGCTCACCAGCCCGGACCAGGGGGGACTGTTCGCCTGGGCGCTGGTCGCCGTCGGCTGGACCGCCTGGGGCTGCTTCGCCGTCAGCGTCGTCGTGGAGATCCCGGCGCAGTTGCGCGGGCGCATGCCGCGCCGGCTCCCGGCGATGGGCTGGTCGCAGCGGACCGCAGCGGGACTGATCGGCGCGATCTTCGCCCTGCTCCCGGCCACCGGCGCGTTCGCCGCCACCGCCGTCCCGGCCACCGCCGCGCCCACGGTCGCCACCGCCCCCGCGCGGACCGACCCGACGGCGGTGGCCCATTCGTCTGAGCAGCAGTCAGTTTTGGTTTCTGGTAGGAGCTCCGGCGAGCAGACGTACACGGTGAAGGCCACCCGGCCGGCCGAGTCGCTGTGGTCCATCGCAGAGACGCACCTGGGCAGCGGCGAGCGCTGGAAGGACATCGCCCGGCTCAACGAGGGCCGGACGATGGACGCCCAAGGCCGGGTGTTCCACGCCGAAGGCACCATCCAGCCGGGCTGGAACCTCCTCATGCCCAGCGACAGCCCCACAACCACCCACCCGGCAACGGCCGTTCGCACCGCCGTCTCCCCCCACGCCACCACACCGCCCCCGGCCGTGGCCCCGCACGCCGCCGTGGTCCCGCAAGTCGCCGAGCCGCACACCGTCACCGCCCCGCACGCCGCCGAGCCGCACGCCGCCGCAGCACCCCTCGCCGCGCCGCGCCCCGCCGCGCGCAGCGCCGGTGAGGTCACCGTCCACCCGGGCGACTCGCTCAGCGCGATCGCCGAGGAGTACCACGTCCCCGGCGGCTGGCCCGCGCTGTACGACGCCAACCGTGCCCGTATCGGCGCGGACCCGGATCTGATCCACCCGGGCGAGCAGCTCGCCCTCCCGCCCGGCGCCGGCGGCGCGCCGGTCACCACGCCCGCGCCGCCCGCCGAGGGCGGCAGCGGCAGCGCCACCCCGCCGGCCGCCACCGCCCCGCCCGAGACGCACCCCTCGGCCGCCCCGTCCGCGCCCGCCTCCGAGGCCGCGCCCACGCCCGCGCCCACCGACCGCGCGGGCGGTGGGCCCTCCGCCCCGGCGTCCGCGCCCGCCACCGAACCGGCGGGTGTCTCCGGCGCCCGGCCGCCGACCGACACCGGCACCGTGCACGCCGCGCCGACCGCGTCGTCCGGGCACCAGGACAGCGGCGACGACGATCTGATCCTGCTCCCCGCCCTCGGCGTGGGCGGCCTGCTCGCGGCCGGCCTGCTCGGCGTCCTGCGCCGCAACCGCATCCTCCAGCAGCGCCGCCGCCCGCCCCGGCGGCGCATCCCCATGCCGACCATGGAGGAGCAGCAGTACGAGACGTACCTGCGCGCCATGGCCGACCCCTCCGGCCTCGACCTGCTCGACCGGACGCTGCGCACCCTGGCCCTGACCTGCCTGACCCACGGCGGCCAACTGCCCGCCCTGGCCGCCGTCGCGCTGCGCCCCGGCGGCACCGTCGACCTGTACCTGATCGACCCCAGCCCGACCCCGGCCCTCGCGCCGTTCACCGCCTCGCCCAACGGGCGCATGTGGCGCTGCCGCACCGGCGAGGCCGAACTGCTCTCCGCCGCGCAGGCCGCCGACATCCCCGCCCCCTACCCGGCACTGGTGACGCTCGGCCGCACCCCGGACGACGTCCAGGTCCTCGCCGACCTGGAGACCGTGCGCCATCTGCACCTGGACGGCACCCCGGAGGAGGTCGCCGCCGTCACCCGCGCCCTGGTCGCCGAACTCGCCGCCAGTCCCATCGCCGACCACCTGCGGCTGATCGTCCTCGGCAGCGCCTCCCCGCTGGTCGGCCGGCTGGGCGTGGACCGCATCCGCACCCGCGAGCAGCCCGAACAGGCCCTGGCCGACCTGATTGCCCACCGGGAATCCCTGGACCAGGCTTTGACGGAGTGTCAGGTACCGCACCCGAGGGCGGCGCGCTCCCAGGGCGTGGCCACCGACACCTGGGTGTCGGTGCTGCTCTGCACCGACCAGGTGCTGAACCAGGACCAGTTGGACGAACTCGGCTGGGTCCTCGCCGGACGCGAACACCGCTGCATCGCGGCGGTCACCCCGGCCACCCAGGGCGCGGGCTGGCACCTGGACGCCCGGCCCGGGCACTACCGCATCGCCAGCAACCTGCCGTTCGCGGTGGAGTTGCAGCGCATGAGCGAAACCGACTTCGCCTCCGCCCTGAGCGTCCTCGCCACCAGCGAACTGCCCCCGGACGTCCTGCCCCCGGAGTGGACCGGCCACGGCTTCGAGGAGGAGACCCCCAGTGCGCCCGACGCCGCCGACCCGGGCGACCCCGCCGGTCACGGCGACGGCAGCGGCGACCTGCTGGACGCCGACCTGCGCGACCCGGACCTGCGCGACCCGGACGTCCGCGACCCGGACCTGCGCGACCCGCTCGGCGATCCGGGTGTCACCGCCCCGGAGGCGGACCCCTTCTACATCCCGGTCCTGGCCGCCAACGCCCAGTCCACGGCGGGCGCGGACCCCTCCTCGATCACCGCCGTCCCACTGATCGGCCAGGACGCCCCCGGCGCGCCCGCGCCGCTGTACCCGCCGCCGCCGACGATCCCCACGCCGCCCCCACCGCCGATCCGGCGCGTCGATCCGCGCGTCATGCCGCTGAACGCCCTCACCCAGGGCTACGACATCAGTGCCCCGGCGCCCGCACCCCGCAGCGGCCCGCCCTCGGCGGCGGGCCCGCGCGTCCTGCTCCTCGGGCAGGTCCGGGTGATCGCCACCAACGGCACCGCCGACCCCTCCCGGATCAGCCAACTCACGGCTCTGGCAGCACTGCTGACGCTCCGTCCGGATCCGGATCCGCATGACGTCGACGCCGTGCTCGCACCCAGCCCGTTCTACGTCGCGCTGCCGGGCGGCAACACCAGCCAGGGTTCGCTGCGCAGCCGCGCCTCCGCCTTCAGCAAACTGCGGGACTGGCTCGGCCAGGCCCCCGACGGCATGCTGTGCCTGCCGCCCGCGGGCTGGCGGCTGCACCCGGCCGTCACCAGTGACTGGGCCGACTTCCAGGAGCTGTACCGGCAGGGCATGCACCGGCGCACCCCCGCCGCCGACGCCGCCCTGCGCCGCGCGCTGGACCTGGTCCGGGGGCGTCCCTTCGACGCCGCCTACGGGCTGTACCCGTGGGCGGAGCCGTACCGGCAGGACATGATCTCGGCGATCATCGACGCCTCGCACGAACTCGCCAAGCGCCGACTGGCCGGCGGCGACTACTCCGGCTGCGAGGCCGCGCTGCACAGCGGGCTGGGAGCCGTCCCGGAGGCGGAGATCCTGCACCGGGGGCTGATGGTGCTCTATGCGACCACCGGCCAGCGGGACCACCTGGCCGCCACCATCAACCAGCTCGCCCAGGTCAACGCCTCGCTCGGGTGCGACTTCTCCCCGGAGACGCTGGCCCTGATCGGCGACCTGACCGCCCACCCGACCCGCTGAACCCGCACGCCACCGCCCCCTGAAAGGAGCCGTGCCATGGCAACCAACCAAGGACGTCACCGCCGACCCGCCGCCCCGACCGGCGGAGTCACCCTCGCCAAGGCGGCGGGAGTGACCGCCGTCGGCGCGGCCCTGCCCGTCCTCACGGCGGGCGCCGGATACGCGGCCGCCCCCGGCGTCTGGGGAAAGGTCGCCGCCTGCGAGTCCGGCGGCAACTGGTCGGCCGACACCGGAAACGGCTACTTCGGCGGCCTGCAGTTCTCCGCCTCCACCTGGAGTGCCTACGGCGGCGACGCCTACGCGCCGACCGCCGACCGGGCCTCCGAGGCCGAGCAGATCGGCATCGCCCAGCGCGTCCTGCGCGAACAGGGGCCGGGGGCGTGGCCGGTGTGCTCGGTCCGCGCGGGCCTCACCCGTACCGACGGCGCCGGCGGCGCGGCCCCCGCGCCCGCCGAGACCGTCAAGCTGGACGACAGCGTCAAGCCCGCCAAGCCCGCACCCAAGCCCGCCAAGTCCGCGCCCAAGTCCGCGCCCGAGTCCGCCAAGAGCGCCAAGCCGACCGCAACCACCGCCGCCAAAGCCACCGCCACCCGGCACCACACCGTCCGCTCAGGCGACACGCTGTCCGGCATCGCCCAGGAACTCGGCGTCCCCGGCGGCTGGCAGCCGCTGTATGCGCAGAACCGGGCCGTGGTCGGCGGCGACCCGGACCTGATCCACCCCGGCCAGCACCTCAGTTGGTCCCCGGCCATCGGCAGCAGCGCCACCGCGCACACCCTGGCCGCCGTGGTGAAGCCGCCGACCGGGCTGCCCGGTTTCGGGCGCAGCATCATCCACCACCACACCGCCGCCGACAGCGCCTACACCGCGCCGATCAGCGGGCATGTGGAGATATCCGAGCCGTACGGGGTGCCCGGGCCGTGGATCGCCGGTCACCACACCGGCGTGGACCTGGCCGTGCCGGTCGGTACGCCGGTGCACGCGGTCGCGGCGGGCACGGTGGTCTTCGCGCGCTGGGGCGGGGACTACGGCAACCTGGTCAAGATCCGCCACGCGGACGGCGACTACAGCCTGTACGCGCACCTGTCGGTCTTCGACGTGCGCCTGGGCGACACCGTCGCCGCCGGGACGACCATCGGGCGCTCGGGCGCCACCGGCAACGTCACCGGCCCGCACCTGCACTTCGAGATCGACACCACCGACCGGTACGGCTCCGACGTCAACCCGGTCGGCTGGCTGGCCGAGCACGGGGTGACGCTGGACTGAGGTTGCCGTCCGGCGCGGCGGCCCGTCTCATGGACGTATGAGAGCGTCCGATGACTCAATCCTCGAAGGCGGGGAGTTCGACGGCGAAACGCTCAGCGCGGTCTTCGGCGTCAGCCTGACGCTGCCCTCCCGGAAGGCGCCCGGGGTGTCCCGGGTCTACCGGGACACGGGCTCCTACAAGGACCACAAGGACAAGCTGCTGCGCGTCTTCAGCTACCGGGGCGACGACGGCGCCTAGCGGCCCGGAATCCGGCCCGGCCCCCACCCCGCGCCTCAGGCCGTGGTCGTCCCGGAGTTCTCGTCCAGGATGATCCGGGCCGGTTCCGCCACCTGGGTGGCGCCGCTGTGCACGTGGTACTTCTCCTCCAGCAGCTCCACCTGGGCCCAGGTGGCCACGGGCACCTCCCCGTCGACCGCGCGGGCGTCCTGGTCGTAGACCTGGGCCGTCAGCGTGCGGGATCCGGGGTCGGCCGCCGGGCGGACCTCGATGGTGTGGCCCTCGTACGCAGTGTCCATGCCTCCAGCATCGGTGGCGGCAGCGGAGCCTGCATCCCGGATGCGTACGGCCGGTGAGGCTCAGAAGTGCGTCAAGTCCGGTGAGGAACGGGGCTCGCCGGGGGAGGCTGACGTCACAGCGGCACGGCGGATCGCCTGCCGTACGGGGGAAGGGGCTGCCATGATGGCGATTGCCGGGTTTCTGGTCGCTTTTCTGATCGGCGTGGTACTGGCGCAGGTGGGGGTGGTCGACGGCGCGCGGCGGCGCAGAGGCACGGCAGCCTCGCGGCGCGGTCCCGGCGCGGAACCGCCCGCAGGCGAGGGGACGACAGGGGGAGCGCGCGGGCACCACCACCATCACGACCACCACGACGGCGCGAGTGGGCGGTTCGGTGGCGGGCATGAACACTCGGGCGGCGGGTTCGGCGGCGGTCACCACGGCTGAACCGGGCCGCCCCGCACGGCGGCACGGAAGGAGCGGAGTATGGCCATGTCCTCGCGGCGTGCCTACCGCGCTCTGCTCGCGGCGCCGCGTCGGCCCTGGGAGGCCGACCCGGGCGCGGCGGACGGCCCCGCAACCGGCCCGCAGGCCGAGGGCCCGACACCGGCCGACCCCGCCGCGCGGCCCGAACCACCGGCCCGCCCCGGGGCGCAGCCACAGCCGCAGTCCCGGCCGGGCCCCCGGCCGCCGCGCCGCAGCCACCGGGCCGACCCGGATGTGGTCCTGGAGGGGCCGCCGCCCGGCGTCGGCCATCTGCGCTGGTACCGGACCAGGGTCCTGGACCGGCCGCTGGCGGTCCTGCTGCACCCGGAGCGCGGCATGGTCACCGTCGCCCTGGAGCTGCCCCCGGCGTCCGCCGCGCTGCTCGCCGACGTCCGGCCGTACGGTCCGGCGGCGGCCCCGGCGGCGGGGGCCGAGCAGCCCGGGCCCGCGCTGCGGCGGCTGCTCGACCGGCTGGCCCGCGCGGACGCGCCGCTGTCCCGGTTGCAGCTGCTCAGCAGCGCCCGCCCGCTCGGGCGGTCCGAACACGCCCACCTGGTCGCCGCCCTGCCGCTGACCCGCACGCTGGCCGCCGAGGCCGCGGCGGTGGACGACCGGCCCGGCGAGGGGCTGGCGCTGCTGGCCGGCCGGGCCACCCTGGACCTGTGCCGCCACCTCGCCGACTGCGACATATCCATCAGTGGATTTGTCGATACTCCTGGCCTGGCCGCGCTGATCCGCTCCCGCTACGACCCCGGCCAGGGCGGCGGCCCCCGGATCGCCGAGGGCTCCCCGTGGCCCGCCGAGATCGACGCCACCCACCACCGCCACCTGCGCACCAGCAGCGGCACCGGCGCGGCGGTCCAGGCCCAGGGCGGCCCGGCCGGCGGCTGGTACCACGCCACCGCCTGGGTCAAGTCCTGGCCGCGCGGCGCCGACGGCCTCGACCTGACCGCACCGCTGCGGCTGCCGCGCCTGCCGCTGCCGCGCGCCGTGGCGGTGGTCGTCGGCTGCGCGGCGGGCCAGGAGCCCACGGCGGCCGGGTACGTCACGGTCAGCGCCCGCACCCCGGCCGAGCTGCAGTCGGCCCGTGAGGAGCTGCGCCGGGCGCTGCCCGCCGACGCCCCGCTGCAACTGGAGTGGACCGACCGCGAGCACCACCTCGCCTTCACCCACACCCTGCCGCTGGCCACCGGCCTGGCCCCGGCCCCGCCGTCCGGCCCGGCCGGCCACTTCTGACGCCCGCACTGCCGTTGCGCCGGGCCCCCGGCGGCGACAGTATCGAGTGAGGCAGACACCGGAGGTGACGCCGATGCGCAACGGCTGGCTGGCGGAGGTCGGAGTGGACCCGCAGGCGCGGGCCCGCGAGATCGCCCGGGCGCACTCCGCGTTCGTGGCCACCCGCAGACTGCCCGCCGCCCCGGGCCTGCGGGAGGTCGTCGCCCAGTCGTGGCTGCGCTCCTCGGACGCCCAGGTCGGCCCGGACGCCGACCCGCCGGTCGCCCTGGCCGATGCCGAGCTGGCGGCCTACCGCGCCGCGCACCCGCTGGCCCGGGTCATCGGCGTGCTGCGGCAGCTGGTCGGCGCCGCCGCCGGGGACGGCGACCACCTGATGGCCGTCGCCGACGCCGACGGCCGCCTGCTGTGGGTCGAGGGCGGCCGGGCCGCCCGGGCCCGCGCGGCCCGGATGAGCTTCGTGGAGGGCGCGCTCTGGGACGAGGCCCACGCCGGGACCAACGCCCCCGGCACCGCCCTGGCCCTCGACCACGAGGTGCAGATCTTCGCGTCCGAGCACTTCCGCCCGCAGGTCCAGGCATGGACCTGCGCCGCCGCGCCCATCCACGACCCGGCCACCGGGCGGATCCTCGGCGTGGTCGACGTCACCGGCGGCGACACCGTCGCCAGCCCGTACAGCCTGGCGCTGGTCCGGGCAGCGGCCCAGGCCGCCGAGAGCCACCTGTGGCTGCCGCGCGCACAGGGCACCGCCGCGCTGCTGGCCCTGGGGCGTGGCGAGGGCCTGCTGCGGCTCCCGGTGCCGGTCCAGGGGCCTTCGCAGGTACGGGAGTTGCGGCTGAGCAGGCGGCACGCCGAGATCCTGACCATGCTGATCCTGCATCAGAACGGCTTGACCGGAGAGCAGTTGGCCGACCTGCTGTACCAGGACCAGACCTGCTCCACCACGTTGCGGGTCGAGCTGTCCCGACTGCGCGGCATCGTCGGCGAGTTGCTGGCCTCCCGGCCCTACCGGCTGACCCGG
The DNA here is from genome assembly GCF_014084125.1 of Streptacidiphilus sp. PB12-B1b. NCBI lineage: Bacteria > Bacillati > Actinomycetota > Actinomycetes > Kitasatosporales > Streptomycetaceae > Streptacidiphilus > Streptacidiphilus sp. PB12-B1b. The sequence goes on from NZ_CP048405.1 coordinate 2,427,238, forward strand.
GAGGTCGGCGCCGACTTCCTGGACGTCGCCGCCGCGCTGCGCCGGGGCGATCTGGCCGCCGCCGTCACGGCCTACACCGGCCCGCTGCTGCCCAGTTCCGAGGCGCCCGGTGTGTGCGCCCAGCGCCAGTGGTTGGACACCCAGCTCCGCGCCGCCGCACTCAGCTGCTCCGATCCGGCGCCGGTACGGGCCTGGGCCGAGCGCGGCGGCTTCGGCGACCTCCAGGTGTGGGAGCGGCTGGCGCTGATCGCGCCCCGGCAGTCCCCGGACCGGGCTGTGGCCGCCGCCCGGGCACGGCAACTGCGCTCCGAGTACGGCCTGCTGGCGCCCGAACCACCACCTGCGCAGCCGCCCGGCTACGCTCCGTCCGCGGTGCAACCTTTGTGCAACGTGACCGGAACTAGCCTGCGGACCATCTCCTGACCGTCCAACGGAGGGCGGCAGTCGAGACCGACGGAGGTCACCACCATGGCCCGATACGCCGCACCGGGCGAGCCCGGCGCGAAGATGGCCTACCAGGCACGCTACGACCACTGGATCGGCGGCGAGTACGTGGCCCCCGCGCAGGGCCGCTACTTCGAGAACCCGGCCCCGGCCACCGGCCAGACGTTCTGCGAGGTCGCCCGGGGCACCGCCGAGGACGTCGAGCGCGCCCTGGACGCCGCCCACGCCGCCGCCCCCGCCTGGGGCCGCACCTCGGCCGCCGACCGCGCCAACGTCCTGAACCGGATCGCCGACCGGATGGAGGCCAACCTGGAGGCCCTCGCCGTTGCCGAGAGCTGGGAGAACGGCAAGCCCATCCGGGAGACCCTGGCCGCCGACATCCCGTTGGCCATCGACCACTTCCGCTACTTCGCCGGTGCGATCCGGGCCCAGGAGGGCTCGCTGTCGGAGATCGACGAGGACACCGTCGCCTACCACTTCCACGAGCCCCTGGGCGTGGTCGCCCAGATCATCCCGTGGAACTTCCCGATCCTGATGGCGACCTGGAAGCTCGCGCCCGCCCTGGCCGCGGGCAACGCCGTGGTGCTGAAGCCCGCCGAGCAGACCCCGGCCTCGATCCACTACTGGCTGAGCCTGGTCGCCGACCTGCTGCCGCCCGGCGTCGTCAACGTCGTCAACGGCTTCGGCGTCGAGGCGGGCAAGCCGCTGGCCTCCAGCGCCCGGGTCGCCAAGGTCGCGTTCACCGGCGAGACCACGACCGGGCGGCTGATCATGCAGTACGCCAGCGAGAACATCAAGCCGGTCACCCTGGAGCTCGGTGGCAAGAGCCCGAACATCTTCTTCGACGACGTCAGCTCCGCCCGCGACGACTTCCTCGACAAGGCCCTCGAAGGCTTCACCATGTTCGCCCTCAACCAGGGCGAGGTCTGCACCTGTCCGTCGCGCGCGCTGATCCAGGAGGGCCACTACAGCGACTTCCTCGGCGCGGCCGTCGAGCGCACCCGGCAGATCGTCCAGGGCCACCCGCTGGACACCACCACCATGATCGGCGCGCAGGCGTCCAACGACCAGTTGGAGAAGATCCTCTCCTACCTGGACATCGGCCAGCAGGAGGGCGCCAAGATCCTCATCGGCGGTGAGCGCGCGGATCTGCCCGGCGAGCTGGCCGGCGGCTACTACGTCGAGCCGACCGTCTTCGAGGGCACCAACGCCATGCGGATCTTCCAGGAGGAGATCTTCGGCCCGGTCGTGTCGGTGGCGCCGTTCGCCACCTACGACGACGCCATCCGCATCGCCAACGACACCCTGTACGGGCTGGGCGCGGGCGTGTGGACCCGGGACGCCGCCACCGCCTACCGCGCGGGCCGGGCGATCCAGGCCGGACGCGTCTGGACCAACTGCTACCACGCCTACCCGGCGCACGCGGCCTTCGGCGGCTACAAGGGCTCCGGCATCGGCCGGGAGAACCACAAGATGATGCTCGACCACTACCAGCAGACCAAGAACCTGCTGGTCAGCTACTCGCCCAAGAAGCTCGGCTTCTTCTAGGCCACGACGATGGACACCTCCGAGGTCTCCCGGGTCGCGGTCACCGACGCCGCCGCCGACGTACTGCGCACCCTGTACGCGGCCAACGGCCCGCTGATGTTCCACCAGTCGGGCGGCTGCTGCGACGGCAGCTCGCCCATGTGCTACGTCGAGGGGGAGTTCCGGACCGGCGCCTCCGACGTGCGGCTCGCCGCGCTGAGGATCGACGGCGTCCCGGAGCCGGTGACCTTCTGGATGTCCAAGGCGCAGTTCGCGCTCTGGCGCCACACCCACCTGACGGTGGACGTGGTGCCGGGGCGCGGCGGCGGCTTCTCGCTGGAGGCCCCCGAGGGCGTGCGCTTCCTGATCCGCTCCCGGCTGCTCACCGACGCCGAGGCGACCACCCTGGACGCCCGGGACGCCGGTACCGCCCTGGACGCCCTCGATCCCTGACCCGCCGCGCACGAGCGCCGCCGGGTGCGCCGGATCCGCGTAGGGTCGGATGCGGCGCGCACCGGCGGCGCCCGACGACGGGCGGAGGGAGCAGCGGGGATGGCTGGGGGAGTGCGCTCGCGGATCCGCAGGCGGGTCAACGCCACCGTGCACGGCGACGGCATCGACCTCTCCCGCTACGACCACCCGCCGGGCGACCGGGGCCTGTTCGGTCCCGACAGCGTCGTCTGGCGGGTGCACGGCGACCTCCCCGGCATGGTCACCGGCGGCATCGCCGCCCTGCTGCTGCAGTCGCTGCACCCGCTGGCCATCGCCGGCGTCGACCAGCACTCGGACTTCCGCAGCGACCCGCTGGGCCGACTGCACCGCACGGCCGGATTCGTCTCGGTCACCAGCTTCGGCTCGACCGAGGCGGCGGAGTCGGCGCTGGCCCGGGTGCGCCGGATCCACACGGTGGTGCGCGGCACCGCCCCGGACGGCCGCCGGTACGCGGCGGACGATCCGGAGCTGCTGCGCTGGGTCCATGTCGCCGAGTCCTGTTGCTTCCTGGCGGGCCACCAGCGCTACGGCCGGGCGCCGCTGACGTCGGCCCAGTGCGACGACTACCTCCGCGAGGCGGCCGTCGTCGCCGAGCGGCTGGGCGCCACCCGGGTGCCCGGTTCGCTCGCCGAGGTCCGCGCCTACCTGGCCGCCGTCCGGCCCGAGCTGGTCCGCTCGGAGGCGGCCGCCGAGGCGGTGCGCTTCCTGCACGGGTTCACCGGCGCGGGCGGCGACCCGGCCGAGCGGGCCGCGATCCGGCTGCTCACCAACGGCGCCGCCGACCTGCTGCCCGCGTGGGCGGCCGGAATGCTGGGCGTGCGCCGCCCGGCCCCGGTACAACTGCTGCTGGACCGCCCGGCGGTGCGGCTCCTCGGCGCGGCCATCCGCTACGGCTGCGAGCCCTCGGCGATCACCGCCACGGCCGCCGCCCGGGTCCGGGCCCGCCCGGCGTCCTGACCACAGGTGCGGGCGGGACGCGTGGGCCACTCGGCGGTTCCGGTGCACCCGTGCGCATCCCGCAGCGCCCTGCCTCTGCCGGATGGCGGCCATCCGGGCCTACCATCCGTTCACTGACCTGGTCCAGAAATCAAGATGCCAGGCCGGCGCCGCGCTCTGCCGTCCGCGCCCCGGTCCGACCGCGAAAGGCACTGGTCCACGATGAGCTCACCGCTCGACCCGCTCCCCTCCGTCACCACCTCCGGCTCGGGTGCCGGGGAGAAGGGCCTGAAGAGCAACGCGCTCGGTCTGTTCTCCTCGGTCGCCATCGGGCTCGCCTCCACCGCGCCCGCCTACAGCCTCGCCGCGACCCTCGGCCTGATCGTCGCCGGAGTGGGCCTGCAGGCGCCGATCATCACCATCCTGGCGTTCATCCCGATGCTGCTGATCGCCTACGCGTACAAGGAACTGAACGAGATCGACCCGGACTGCGGCACCACCTTCGCCTGGGGGGCGCGCGCCTTCGGGCCGCGCACCGGGTGGATGGGCGGCTGGGGCATCATCATCGCGGACGTGATCGTGATGGCCAACCTGGCGCAGATCGCCGGCGCCTACGGCTTCCAGCTGTTCGGCTTCCCGGGGCTGGCCGGCAGCACCCTGTGGACCACGGTCGCGGGCGTCATCTGGATCGTGGTGATGACGGCGATCTGCTACGTCGGCATCGAGGTCTCGGCGGCGCTGCAGCGCTGGCTGCTGTGCGTCGAGGTGTTCATGCTGGCGGTGTTCTCGATCACCGCCCTGGTCAAGGCGTACTCGGGCAACGCCCCGGCGGGCTCGCTGCACATCGCCGGCTCCTGGTTCAACCCCTTCGACGTCGGCTCGGCCGGCGCCTTCACCTCGGGCATCCTGGCGGCCGTGTTCATCTACTGGGGCTGGGACACCGCCGTCTCGGTCAACGAGGAGACCGAGGACAAGGAGACCACGCCCGGGCGCGCCGCCGTCATCTCCACCGTGCTGCTGCTGATCATCTACGCGCTGGTGTCCACCTCGGCGCAGGCGTTCGCCGGGGTCGGCACCAAGGGCATCGGCCTGGCCAACCCCAACAACTCCGGGGACGTCCTCTCCGGCCTGGGCAGCGCGGTCTTCGGCACCCACGGCTTCGGCTACTTCGAGGCCAAGCTGCTGATCTTCATGGTGCTGACCTCCTCGGCGGCCTCCACCCAGACGACCATCCTGCCCACCGCCCGCACCAGCTTCTCGATGGCCGTGCACAAGGCCATCCCGGCCAAGTTCGGCGAGGTGCACCGCAGGTTCCTCACCCCGACCTGGTCCACCGTGGCCATGGGCCTGGTCTCGATCGCCTTCTACGTGCTGCTGGTCAAGGTCAGCAGCAACGTGCTCTCCGACTCCATCTCCTCGGTCGGCCTGGGCATCGCCTTCTACTACGGGCTGACCGGCTTCTGCTGCGTCTGGTACTTCCGCAAGGTGCTCACCCGCAGCGCCAAGGACCTCTGGCTCAAGGGCATCCTGCCGGGCCTCGGCGGCCTGATGCTGCTGTACTTCTTCTGCTACGCGGCCTTCGACGTCTACGCCGACCCCAACTACGGCTTCACCTCGGTGAACCTGCCGATCGTCGGCGACACCGGCGGGGTGACCGTCATCGGCGTCGGCTCGCTGGTGCTGGGTCTGGTGCTGATGCTCATCCAGTGGGCGGTGCAGGGCTCCTGGTTCCGCAACCCCGACATCCAGGTGAGCGCCGCCGAGCGCTGACCCCGCGCCGGACCCGCGCCGACCCCGCCGTTCCCGCGCCGAACCGATCCGGGCGCACGCCGCTGCGTGCGCCCGGATTCGTGCGCCCTCTGGACAGTTAGCTCTTATCAAGAGTTAAAATTACGGTATGGCTGAGGCTGAACTGCCTGATGATCTCGGTGAGCTGCTGGTCGGCATCCACCGGGTGGTCCGCCGCAGGCTGCGGCAGGATCTGGACGGCCCGCGGCTGCGCGGCGCGCAGGTGGAGCTGATGCGGCTGGTCGCGGCCCGCCCCGGGATCGGGGTGTCCGCCGCGGCCAAGGAGCTGCACCTGGCCGGGAATTCGGTCTCCACGCTGGTCAACCAGCTGGTCGCGGCCGGTCTGCTGGTGCGCCGGACGGATCCGCAGGACCGCCGGGCCGTGAATCTGACGGTCACCCCGGCCGCCGCCGAGCGGCTGGTCGACTGGGACGCCCGCCGCAGCGAACTGGTGCGGCGACAGGTCGCCGGGCTGTCCGAGCAGGACCGGGCGGCCATCGCCGGGGCCGTTCCCGCACTGCGCAGGCTCGCCGAGAGCCTGCACGAAGAGTTGGAGGGGGCATGACCACAGACCAGTCCACCGCCGTACAGCCGTCCGGCGTCGACCCGGGGAGCGCCTCACCGCAGGACGCCGCCGTGCAGTGCACCGGCCTGGAGTACGCCTTCGGCGACACCCGGGCCGTCGACCGGCTCGACCTGACCGTGCGCACCGGGGAGATCTTCGGCCTGCTCGGCCCCAACGGCGCGGGCAAGACCACCGCCATCCGGGCCATCACCACGCTGCTGCCGGTCCCGGTCGGCATGATCAAGGTGTTCGGGGCCGACGTCGCCGAGGACAAGATGTCCGTCCGCCGACTCCTCGGCTACGTCCCGCAGCAGCTCTCCGCCGACTCCGGCCTCACCGGCCGGGAGAACGTCGCGTTGTTCGCCCGGGTGTACGACGTGCCCCGCCGGGAGCGCGCGGCCCGGGTCGCCGAGGCGCTGGAGGCGGTCGCCCTGACCGACGCCGCCGACCGGCTCGCCGGAACCTTCTCCGGCGGCATGGTCCGCCGCCTGGAGCTGGCACAGGCCCTGGTCAGCGCGCCCCGACTGCTGATCCTGGACGAGCCCACCATCGGCCTGGACCCGATCGCCCGCACCAGCGTCTGGGACCGCATCAGCGAGATCAAGGACGCCACTGGAATGACCGTCCTGGTCACCACCCACTACATGGAGGAGGCCGAGCTGTACTGCGACCGGGTGGCGCTGATGCACCGCGGCCGCGTCCGCGCCCTGGGCACCCCGGACCAGCTCAAGGCCGACCTGCCCGGGGAGTCCACGGCTCCCACCCTGGAGGACGTCTTCCGCCACTACGCGGGCAGCGACCTCCAGGGCGCCGACGGCCAGTCCGATGGAGAGGATTTCCGCGATGTCCGCCGTACCCGCAACACCGCGAACCGTGTCCGCTGAGGCCGCCGCCGCCGCCGTCGGACCGGCCGCCGCGACCCGCCCCGGCTCCGCTCCGGCGCTGACCCTGCTGCTCACCCCGCCCCGGGCGCGGACCGGCTGGCGGGTCGTCCCGGCCCGGGTCGGCGCGATGTGCATCGTGGAGCTGCAGAAGCTGCGCCACGACCGCACCGAGCTGTACACCCGGGCGATCCAGCCTGCCCTGTGGCTGCTGATCTACGGGGAGACCTTCACCCGGCTGCATGCGATACCCACCGGCGGCATCCCCTACCTGGACTTCCTCGCCCCGGGGATCATCGCCCAGTCGGCCATGTTCATCGCCATCTTCTACGGCATCATGATCATCTGGGAGCGGGACGCCGGCGTCCTCACCAAGCTGCTGGTCACCCCCACCCCCAGGGCCGCGCTGATCACCGGCAAGGCGTTCGCCGCCGGGGTCAAGGCCACCATCCAGGCGGTGGTGGTGGTCGTCATCGCCGCGATCCTCGGCGTCGGCCTCACCTGGAACCCGCTCAAGCTGATCGCGGTCGCCCTGGTCGTCATCCTCGGCGGGGCCTTCTTCTCCTGCCTGTCGATGACCATCGCCGGGATCGTGCTCACCCGCGACCGGCTGATGGGCATAGGCCAGGCGATCACGATGCCGTTGTTCTTCAGCTCCAGCGCGCTCTACCCGGTCAGCGTCATGCCCGGCTGGCTGCAGGCCATCAGCAAGTGCAACCCGCTCAGCTACCAGGTGGACGCCCTGCGCGGGCTGCTGCTGGGCACCCCGGCGCACCTGGGGACGGACTTCGCGGTGCTGGCCGGTGCGGCGCTGCTGGGCATCCTGGCCGCCTCCGCGCTGCTGGGCCGACTGGCCAAGTAGCCGCCGCCGGAAGCGAGCCGCCGGAAGCGAGCCGCCGGAAGCGAGCCGCCGGAAGCGAGCCGCCGGAGGGGAGGCGCCGGGCGGCCGCCGCCGTCCGTGCGGCCGCTACCGCGGGGCGAGCCGGGGGAGGACCGCGTCGGCGAACAGCCGCAGGCTCTCCCAGCCCGCCTCCACCGGCATCCCGCCGCACAGCGGGTGCAGCAGCAGGCTGCCGAGCGGCCCCGCCTGCCGGGCCTCCTCCAGGCACTGATCCGGGGTCAGGCAGCTGTAGATCCCCTCGGCGCGCAGCTCGGCGGGGGTCCGTGCGGCCGAGCGGACCACCGACTCCACCGCCGACGTCTGCCAGCCCGCGTACGTCCGGGCCTCGTGCAGGAAGTGCTCGCCGTAGCGCTCCCAGGCCTTCTCCGGGTCCTCGGTGCAGTGGATCATCCGGGTCCGCTCGGGCGGCAGCAGCGCGAAGCCGTCCCGCAGGCCCGCCGCCGCAGCCAGCTCGTCGTAGTAGCCGACCAGCTCCGGCAGGTGGGCGGCGACGAACAGCGGCAGGCCCAGCCGGACCGCCCGCCGCGCGGCGACCCGCGAGGAGCCGCCGACCATCAGCGCCGGATGCGGCCGGGTGAGCGGCGGCGGGGTGATCCGCACCGTCCGCCCCCGGTACGCGAAGGGCTCCCCGGTCCACGCCGCCAGCAGCGCGGCCAGCACCTCGTCCTGGGCCCGGCCGCGCTCCGACCACTCCCGGCCGAGCAGCGCGTACTCCTCGGGCCTGTAGCCGATCCCGGCGACCACGGTCAGCCGACCGCCGCCGAGGTGGTCCAGTACGGCCAGATCCTCGGCCAGCCGCAGCGGATCGTACAGCGGGGTGATGACCGCGCAGAGCATCACCGCGATCCGCCTGGTCGCGCCGAACAGCGCCCCGGCGGTGATCAGCGGCGAGGGGCTCCAGCCGTCGTCGGCGCCGTGGTGCTCCTCCAGGCTGATCAGGTCGAAGCCCCGGGCGTCCGCGAAGGCGGCCATCTCCACCGTGGCCCGGTAGCGGGCGGCGATCCCGTCCCGGTCAAGCCCGGGCGCGACCTGGTTGAACCGCAGCGTCGTCACCGTCACCGGGACACCTCCAGCTGACGCACCGTCATCTACGGTCAGGGGTACCACGCCTGACCGGCATCCGGAAGTGCCGTGCCGCCCGCGCGGGCGGTCAGCGCTGGAGCTGCGGGGCGGCGAACCAGGTGGGCTCGTCGGCCAGCGCCCGGCGGATCCGGGTCAGCGAGTGCTCGGTGAGCTCCGGCAGGTCGTCCGTGGCGAACCAGCCGACCTCCAGCGACTCGTCGTCGTTGACCCTGGCCTCGCCGCCCACCGCCCGGCAGCGCAGCGTGATGTCCATGAACTGGCAGTGGTCGCCGTTGGGGTAGGTCATCGGGGCCAGCGCCTCGACCATCACCACCCGCTCGGCGACGCAGCGCACCGCGGTCTCCTCGAAGACCTCGCGCACCGCGGTCTCGGCGGGCTGCTCGCCCGGCTCCGGGATGCCCGCCAGGGTCGCCCAGCGCCCGGTGTCGGCCCGCCGCCCCAGCAGGACCTCGCCCCGGTCGTTGAGGACGATGGCGCTCACCCCGGGCAGCCAGAGCAGCTGCTGCCCGGCGGCGGCGCGGAGGCGGGTGATGAACTCGGGTGTCATGCGGTCCACCCTAATCGCGTCGCACGGCCCGCCCCGGTCCGCCGCGAGCCCGCGCGAGCGGGGATCGGACGCACCAGTGCGGCCGGGAACGTCGTGATCCACAGCCGGATCGGGCAGAGTGGGAGCAGCGGACGGCGGGGCCATCCTGGCGGCCCTGCCGTCCGCGCCCGGACACAAGCGTCCCGGACAGACGAGGGAGAGCAGCCATGGCCCAGCGAGTACGCGGTGTGATCGCGCCCGGCAGGGGCGAGCCGGTCCGGATCGAGACGGTCCTGGTGCCCGACCCGGGCCCCGGCGAGGCCGTGGTCCGGGTGCAGGCGTGCGGCGTCTGCCACACCGACCTGCACTACCGCGAGGGCGGCATCAACGACGACTTCCCGTTCCTGCTCGGGCACGAGGCCGCCGGGGTCGTTGAGTCCGTCGGCCCGGACGTCACCGAGGTCGCCCCCGGCGACTTCGTCGTCCTCAACTGGCGCGCGGTCTGCGGCCAGTGCCGGGCCTGTCGGCGCGGACGCCCGCAGTACTGCTTCAGCACCCACAACGCCACCCAGAAAATGACCCTGGAGGACGGCACCGAGCTGTCCCCGGCGCTCGGCATCGGCGCCTTCGCGGACAAGACCCTGGTCGCCGCCGGGCAGTGCACCAAGGTCGACCCCGCCGCCTCCCCGGCCGCCGCCGGGCTGCTCGGCTGCGGCGTGATGGCCGGGCTCGGCGCGGCCGTCAACACCGGCGGCGTCTCGCGCGGCGACAGCGTCGCCGTCATCGGCTGCGGCGGCGTGGGCAACGCCGCCGTCATGGGCTCGCGGCTGGCGGGCGCGTCCCGGATCATCGCCGTCGACGTGGACGACCGCAAGCTGGCCACGGCGCTGCGGCTGGGCGCCACCCACACCGTCAACTCCCGCACCGACGACCCGGTCGAGGCGGTCCGGGCGCTCACCGGCGGCCACGGCGCGGACGTCGTCATCGAGGCCGTCGGCCGCCCGGAGACCTACAAGCAGGCGTTCTACGCCCGCGACCTGGCCGGGACGGTGGTGCTGGTGGGCGTGCCCACCCCGGAGATGACCCTGGAGCTGCCGCTGCTGGACGTCTTCGGCCGCGGCGGCGCGCTCAAGTCGTCCTGGTACGGCGACTGCCTGCCCTCCCGCGACTTCCCGACCCTGATCGACCTGTACCTGCAGGGCCGGCTCGACCTGGACGCCTTCGTCTCCGAAACCATCCCGCTGGACGGCGTCGAGGAGGCGTTCGCCCGCATGCACAAGGGCGAGGTGCTGCGCTCGGTGGTGGTGCTGTGACCTCCGCGCGGATCGAGCACCTGGTCACCTCGGGCGTCTTCGAGCTGGACGGCGGCAGCTGGGAGGTGGACAACAACGTCTGGATCATCGGCGACGACACCGAGGCGGTGGTCATCGACGCCGCCCACGACGCTCCGGCCATCGCCGCGGCGGTCGGCTCCCGCCGGCTGACCGCGATCGTCTGCACCCACGCCCACAACGACCACATCGACGCCGCCCCGGCCCTGGCCGAGCTGACCGGCGCGCCGGTGCTGCTGCACCCCGACGACCTGCCGCTGTGGAAGCAGACCCACCCGCACCGCGAGCCGGACGGCCCGCTGGCCGCCGGGGCGCGGATCGAAGCGGCCGGGGTCGCGCTCACCGTGCTGCACACCCCCGGCCACAGCCCCGGCGCGGTCTGCCTGTACGCGCCCGAGCTGGGGGCGCTGTTCTCCGGCGACACCCTGTTCCGGGGCGGGCCGGGAGCGACCGGGCGCTCCTACTCGGACTTCCCGACGATCATCGACTCCCTCCGCGACCGGCTGCTCACCCTCCCGGGCTCCACGGTCGTCCACACCGGGCACGGGGAGTCCACCACCATCGGCGCGGAGGCCCCGCACCTGGCCGAGTGGATCGCCCGCGGGCACTGAACGGACGCGGAGGCGTCAGGGCAGCTGCTTCTCCACGGCGATCCTGCCCTCCGCGGCCAGCCGCCGCCGGGCCCACTCCAGGTTGGCCGGGTTCAGGTCGCGTCCGCTGGCGAGCACCAGGTCCTCGGCGGACACCTCCCCCTCCGCGCCGGTGTGCAGGACCGCGTCCGGGGTGACCTCGTCCGGCCCGGGGGTGCGCACCAGGTGCTGGTCGTCCGCCCCGCCGTAGCGGCGCTGGAACTTGGCGATCTCGCCCTCGGGGTCGACCTGCCGGGCCCGGCCGGTGTGGAACGGGTGGCTCTCCGCGGAGATCTCCACGTCCACCAGCGGGTAGGTCTTCCCGTCGTCCCACTCGATCGTGCGGTCGCTGGCCGCGGTGGACCGGGTCAGGAAGGCGTAGCCGGCGGAACGGTCCCGGAAGACCACCGGGCGGTAGTCGGGATTGGTGTCCTGTGCCATGGGATGCTCCTCGGTCTCCGTGTTCCGTGTGTGCCCGTTCCGGGTGCGCCCGCCGGGTCAGTCGGCGGCCTGGGCCTCCGCCTGGGCCTCCGCCGAGCCGAGGAGGCCCCGGTACTCGGGGTGCCGCTCGATCCAGCCCGCGTAGAACGGGCAGGAGGCGACGACCGTCGCCCCCGCCGCGCGGGCCTCGTCCAGGGAGGCCCGGGCCAGGGCCCCGGCAACACCGCGGCCCTCGAACCGCGGGTCCACCTCGGTGTGCGTGAAGGCGATGGCCCCCGGCGCGCGGAGGTACTCGGCGAACCCGGCCAGGGTCTCCCCGAACCGGGCCTCGTAGCGGTGGGAGGCGGGTACGTCGGACACCTCGGGCGGCTGGCTCACGGGTTCGCTCCGGATCCGTCGGTGGGCGGCAGGGCACGCCTGCCCGGACTGCTCCAGCATTAACCGCCTTGGCGTAACGCGCGACCCCGCCGGTACCGGCCGGGTGACGCGCCCGCGGCGCACCGGCCCCGGGCGGCGCTCAGTCGACCGGCTCCTCCTCCAGCTGCCGCAGCACCTCCTCGGACAGCCCCGCCAGCGCCGCCACCTGCTCCGGGGTGATGGCGTCGAAGACCAGCCGGCGGACCGTCCGCACGTGCCGGGGCGCGGCGGTGCGGATCGCCGCCCGGCCCGCCGGGGTGATCGCCACGAAGGAGCCGCGCCGGTCGTTGGCGCACTCCTCGCGGACGATCAGCTCCCGCTTCACCATCCGGGCCAGGTGGTGCGACATCCGGCTCTTCTCCCAGCGCAGCGCCCTGGCCAGCTCCAGCACCCTGATCCGGCCGCCGGGTATGTCGGTGAGCTGCACCAGGACGTCGAAGTCGGCCAGCGACAGGTCGGAGTCGGTCTGCAGCTCACGCCCCAGCCGGGCCATCAGCTGCGTGTGCATCCGCAGGAAGGAGCGCCAGGCCTGCGCCTCGGTGTCGTCGAGCCAGGCGGTGTCGGTGCTGGTGTCGGGGCTGCTCATCGGACCATTCTAGCTACATTGGTTGACGTGTCATCGAATCACGCTACGCTGTAGGTGAAGGTTCAACTAACTAGCAGCGAGCCCTACCGCCGAGGAGTCGTCCATGACCACCGCCATCACCCCCGACCTGTCCGGCAGCTACACCATCGACCCCGCCCACTCCACCATCGGCTTCGTCGCCCGCCACGCCATGGTCACCAAGGTGCGCGGCTCGTTCAAGGACGTCAGCGGCACCGTCACGGTCGACGCCCAGGACCCGGCCAAGTCCTCCGCCCAGGTGACCATCCAGGTCGCCAGCATCGACACCCGCAACCCGGACCGCGACGGCCACCTGCGCACCAACGACTTCCTCGACGCCGCCACCTACCCCACCATCACCTTCGCCTCCACCGCCGCCGAGCTGCGCGGCGAGAACAGCGTCACGCTGACCGGCGACCTCACCATCAAGGGCGTCACCAAGTCGATCGCCATCGACTTCGACTACCAGGGCGCGGCCACCGACCCCTTCGGCAACCACCGCCTGGGCTTCGAGGGCACGCACACCATCAGCCGCGCGGACTACGGCATCACCTGGAACGCGCCGCTGGAGACCGGCGGCGTGCTGGTCGGCGACAAGATCGTGCTGGAGTTCGACCTCTCGCTGGTCAAGAGCGCCTGACACCGGCCCCGGGGCACGGACGGCCCTGGCAGACTGGGCGGGTGCACTCCAAGCCCCCGGCCGGCCCGGCCGTCCCCTTCCGGCCCAACGCCGAGCAACTGGCCCTGGCCCACGGCACCACCATCGCGGACGTCGTCGGGCCGGGGCTGCACGTCCTGTTCTGCGGCATCAACCCGGGGCTGTGGTCGGGCGCCACCGGCCACCACTTCGCCCGCCCCGGCAACCGCTTCTGGCCCGCCCTGCACCGCTCCGGCTTCACGCCCCGCCAGTTCCGGCCCGACGAGCAGGACCAGCTGCCCGCCCTCGGCCTGGGCATCACCAACGTCGTCGCCCGCGCCTCCGCCAGGGCCGACGAGCTGACCGCCGACGAGTACCGCACCGGCGGCCAGGAGCTGGCCGAGCGCGTCGCCCGGCTGCGGCCCCGGGCGCTGGCCGTGCTGGGCATCGGCGCCTACCGCTCCGCCTTCGCCCGCCCCCGCGCCACGGTCGGCCGCCAGCCCGAGGACCTGAACGGCACCCAGGTCTGGGTCCTCCCCAACCCCAGCGGCCTCAACGCCCACTACACCCTCGACGGCATCGCAGCCGAGTTCAGGAAGCTGCGCCTGGCGGTGGGGTGACCGCTTGTGGCTCGCTGGCGCGCTGCTCCGGCAGGTCCGCCGCGGCGTTCGGTTCCGGTTCGCCCAGGGCGGCTCGACGGGCTGCGGCGTCCGGCATGGTGAGGCTGAACAGGGCCGCAGCCAGGGCGATCAACGCCAGCCCACGATAGGCGTCCTGATAGGCCGCCAGTTGCGGTGGGGCGCCGGCCGGGCGGTTGCTCTCCAGTACCAGCAGGGTGGCCACGACGGCCGGGGCGAGCGCGCCGGCGGTCTGCCGGACGACCGTGTTGAGCGTCGAGGCGTGCCCGACGTCGGCCCGGTCCACCGTGCTCAGCGATGCCACCGTGGTCGGCATGAACACCCCGCCCATGCTCACGCCCAGCAGGAACATGTACAGCCGGATGGTCCACAGGCTGGTGTGCAGACCGCAGCCGGACAGCAGCAACAGGACCACCGCGACCCCGCCCATGCCGGCCGCGATGATCAGGCGCGGCCCGACCCTGGCGTACAGCGCCCCGGCCACCTGGACGGTCAGCACCACGCCGAACGCCTCGGTGAAGGTGCTGGTGCCGGAGGCCAGCGCGCTCCGGCCCTGGGCCTCCTGGATGAACAGCGGCCCCAGGAACATGGCGCCCATGATCGCCACCAAGCCCACCAGGCAGATCAGGTTGGTGTCGCGGAACAGCCGGTCGGCGAACAGCCGCAGCCGCAGCACCGGTTCACGGGTCCGCAGCTGCACCGCGGTCGCGGCGGCCAGCAGCGCCACCCCGCCCGCCAGCGCCGCGTCCACCGCCGGTGCGGACCAACCCTGCTGCGCGCCCTCGCACACCCCGTACATCAGCGAGGCCAGCCCGGCGGCGGACAGCACCAGCCCGGGGACGTCCAGCCGATCGGGTTCGTGGTCCCGGTGCGGGGTCAGGAAGAGCAGGCCGAAGAGCGTGGCCGCGGCCCCGACCGGCAGGTTGACGTAGAACACCCAGCGCCAGGAGAAGCTGGTGACCAGGATGCCGCCGAGGATGGGCGCCAGGGCCGGGGCCACCTGCTGCGGAAAGATCATCAGCCGGCCCGCGCGGACCCGCTCGCTGGCCGAGAAGGTGCGGAACAGCATGGTGCTGCCGACCGGCAGCAGCAGCCCCCCGGCGCAGCCCTGGAGCGCCCGGTAGGCGACCAGCTGGCCGAGGCCGTCGGCGGAGCCGCAGAGCGCCGAGGCCAGGGTGAACAGGGCGAGGGCCAGCAGCAGCACCCGCTTGCCGCCGAAGCGGTCGCCCAGCCAGGCGGAGGCGGGCATGGTCATCCCGACGCACACCGGATAGACCACCACCACGCTGTCCAGACCGGTCGGGGCGAGGTGGAACTGACTGCCGATCGAGGGCAGGGCGACGGTGGTGATCGCGCCGTCGACTATGGAGAGGAAGATGGTCGAAGCCACCATGACGGGCACAACAGTGCGTTGGCTGAGGCGGTGGGGCACGGGCTCGGTCCAGAGGTGTGGCAGGGCATCATGAGGACGCGTCGGACCGGTTCACGCCGTCGGCCGACATATAGTGAGCATACTCATTATGATGCGCCTCACAATATGTGGAACGAGGATCGGTGCATGGCAGCTCCCGGGAGCAGCGACATCCTGGTGGACGAGCTCTTCGCCACCACTCACCGCCTGCAGACCTATGTGAACGCCCGGCTGCGCGTCCACGGAGCCTCGGTGGCGCGGCTGCGGGCCCTGCGGATGCTCGCCTCCTCTGCCGAGCCGCTGCGCATGCGCGACCTCAGCGAGATGCTGGGCGTCGCCGCCCGCACCACCACCGCACTGGTCGACTCCCTGGAGCGTGACGGCCTGGTCGAGCGGGTCCGCCACCCGGAGGACCGCCGGGCCTTCCTGCTGAGCCTCACCCCGCTGGGCAGGACCAGGCACACCGAGGCCGAGGAGGTCGACCGCCAGGCGCTGGCCACCGCGACCGGTCGGCTGGCCCCGGCCGAGCGGGCCCGGCTGCGGGAGCTGCTGGCGCTGATCCGCGACACCGTCGCCGAGGCGCCGCAGGCACCGCAGGGCCCGCCCGACGCCTGAGCCCGCCCGACCACGGCTCAGGCCGCGCCGCCCGTCCGCCGCTCACGCCGCCGCCCCGGGCGGGGTCAGGCCCGCGCCGCACGGCTGTCAACGGGTATCCACAGGGTTCGCGGGATGGCGGCCCGGGAGAACCGCCGTTGTAGTCTTGGCCGCGCATACGCGGGTGGAACAGCCCGCCCGTTCGCAAGGGAAACGGCCCGCCTGATGGAACTCGCGTACATCCCCAGCCCCTCCCAGGGCGTCTGGCACATCGGTCCGATCCCGATCCGCGCCTACGCGCTGTGCATCCTCGCGGGCATCGCCGCCGCCCTCTGGCTGACCCGCCGCCGGTGGGTGAAGCTCGGCGGCAATCCGGACGACGTCCTGGACATCGCCCTGTGGGCGGTCCCCTTCGGCATCGTCGGCGGGCGGCTGTACCACGTCATCACCGACCCGGAGCTGTACTTCAAGGCCGGTGAGCAGCCCATCCGGGCGCTGTACATCTGGGACGGCGGCCTCGGCATCTGGGGCGCTGTGGCCCTGGGCGCGGTCGGCGCCTGGATCGGCTGCCGCCGCAAGGGCGTGCCGCTGTCCGGCTTCGCCGACGCGCTCGCCCCGGGGCTGATCCTGGCCCAGGCCATCGGCCGCTGGGGCAACTACTTCAACCAGGAGCTGTACGGCGACCCGACCAAGCTGCCCTGGGGCCTGCTGATCGACCCGGCGCACCGCCCCCCGGCCACCCCCAGCCTGGGCGTCTACCAGCCGACCTTCCTGTACGAGTCGATCTGGGACATCGGCTGCTGCCTGCTGCTGCTGTGGGCCGACCGCCGCTGGAGCATGCACTCGGCCCGGCTGTTCGCCCTCTACGCCGCCGCCTACACGGCCGGCCGCGGCTGGATCGAGGCGCTGCGGGACGACCACGCCAACCGCTTCCTCGGGCTTCGGCTCAACGACTGGACCTCGCTGGTGGTCTTCCTGGTGGCGGTGGCCTTCCTCATCGCCACCCGCAACAAGCCCGCCCCGGAGAACCCGATCGGGCGGTCGCGGATCACCGATCCGGACGCCGCCGCCCCGGTCGACGCCGAAGCCGACTCCGATGCGGCCGTCACCGCCGCCGAGCCCCGGGAGGCCTCCGGCCCCGACGCCGCCGAGGGCGGCGGTCAGGGGCCCGGCGGCCAGAAGGACGCCCCGCGCAGGGACCGCAAGGACGACCAGGAGGACGCCGAGCTGCAGGCCTGAGCGCGGGCGCGCCGCCGCCCCCGCTCAGCGGGCCGCCAGTAGGATCGCCCCGGCCAGGGCGAGCCCGGAGCCGGCGGCCTGCACCGGCCGCAGTCGCTCGCCTATCAGGAACCGCGCGGACAGTGCGGTGACCACCGGGTACAGCGAGGCGAGCACGGCGGCGACCGCCACCGAGCCGGACTGGCTCGACAGCACGAACGCGCCGTTCGCCGAGACGTCGCCGATGCCCACGGCCGCCAGCCCGGCGAAGGTCCGCCGACCGGCCCCGGCGAGGTCCGCGAGCCGGTACGCCTCCGGCTCGCGGCGGGCGGCCCGCAGCAGCGCGCCGCCGCCCACGGCCAGGTTGCACGCCCGCTGCACCAGCAGGGCGAGCAGCAGCCCGGACGCGCCGGTGGACGCCTGGGACATCAGCGCCATGACGGTGCCGAAGCCGAAGGCCGCGACCAAGGTCAGCAGCACCGACGTCCGCTGCACCGGGGCGCCGCGCAGCTGCGGTCCGCCCGCCAGCACCACCCCGACCGCGGCCACCGCGATCCCGGCCGCCTGCAGCAGCCCCGGCCGCTCGCCCATGGCCAGGCCGACGCCGACCGGCACCACCACGCCCACGGTGGCCAGCGGCGAGACGACGCCCATCGGGCCGAGGGCGAGCGCCCGGTAGAAGGCGATCATCGCCACGGTGCCGACGACTCCCGCTGCCGCTGCGTACAGCAGCCGGGCCGAGCCGGTGTCGAATCCGCCGGTGGCGGCCACCGCGACCAGCAGCGCCGCCGCCGCGGCGGCCTGCGAGGCGACCACGACGACCAGGGCGGGCAGCCGACGGGTGAGCAGGCCGCCGCCGAAGTCGGAGATGCCCCACAGGGCGCTGCTGACCAGGGCGAACAGGGCAGTCATGGACGGAGCCTCGCAGTACAGTGGAGTGCATTGCTGGTACACCCCACTGTAGTTCATTCTGATGAACTTACTAGTTCATGATGATGAACCCTGCCTCCTCTGGACGGTCCATGCCCGACCTCGACCTGGTCGCCCAGGCCCTCGCGCGCAATGTGCGACAGTTCCGCACCGAACGCGCCCTGACCCTGGACGCCCTGGCCGCCCGGGCCGGGGTGAGCCGGGGCATGCTCATCCAGATCGAACAGGCGCGCACCAATCCCAGCGTCGGCACGGTCGTCCGGGTCGCGGACGCGCTCGGGGTCAGTTTGGCCCGGCTGCTCGACTACGACCAGGGCCCGGTCGTCCGGCTGGTGCCGCAGGAGGAGGCGGTGACGCTCTGGTCCACGCCGCAGGGCAGCGCCGCCGTCCTGCTGGCCGGGGTGGAGTCGCCGGGGCCGCTGGAGCTCTGGCACTGGTCCATCCGGCCCGGTGAGGGGCACGACTCCGACGCCCACCCGGCCGGGGCGACCGAGATCGTCCGGGTGGACGCGGGGGAGCTGCTGCTGGTGGTCGACGG
This sequence comes from Streptacidiphilus sp. PB12-B1b, assembly GCF_014084125.1. Taxonomy (NCBI): domain Bacteria; kingdom Bacillati; phylum Actinomycetota; class Actinomycetes; order Kitasatosporales; family Streptomycetaceae; genus Streptacidiphilus; species Streptacidiphilus sp. PB12-B1b. The sequence goes on from NZ_CP048405.1 coordinate 2,445,769, forward strand.
CGTCGAGCACTCCGTGCCGGCCGGCACCACGGTCACCTACGACGCCGCCCGGCCGCACGGCTACCGCAATCCGGGCACGGAGACCGCCCGGCTCACCATGGTGGTCTCCGTCCCGCTGCCGCCCGGCTGAGCGGGCGCGACGCGTCCGCCGCCGCCCGCATCCGATCCCACGCACTGTCGGAGGCGGCCGGTAGCATCGCGGTGACGGACGCAGGGTAGGGAGGAGCCGACGACAGGGGGGTGACCAGCACAATGAGCATGACAGCCGTACTGTCGGTGGTCTTCGCGGTGTGCGCCGCGGTGAGCAACGCGCTCGGGACGGTCCTGCAGCGCCGGGCCGCACTGATCGTGCCGCAGTCCAACGGCTTCCGGCTGCGGCTGATGCTGGATCTGCTGCGCACCCCGGTCTGGTTCGGCGGCATACTCGGCGTCATCTTCGCCGCGGTGTTCCAGGCGCTGGCCCTGACCACCGGCCCGCTGGCGGTGGTGCAGCCGATCTTCGTGCTGGAGCTGCCGTTCGCCCTGCTGATCTCCGGGGTGGTGTTCCACAAGCGGATGCCGCGCCGGGGCTGGCTCTCGGTGGCCGCCATCGTCGTCGGCCTGGGCACCGCGCTGTTCGCGGCCTCCCCGCGCGGCGGGGACCTCCAGCCCTCCATGGCGCTGTGGGTGCTGGCGGTCGCCAGCTGTGGCGGTGCCATGGTGCTGCTGGCCCTGGCGGCGCTGCGCCGCCCGGTGGGCTCGGCCCGCGCCGTCTGCCTGGGCACGGCCGCCGCCATCGGCTACGCGCTGACGGCGGCGCTGATGAAGTCCGCCACCGACACCCTGGACCACCAGGGCGTCGCCGCCTTCTTCGAGTCCTGGCAGACCTACGGCTTCGCCGTGGTCGGCGTCTGCGCGCTGTTCCTGCTGGAGAACGCCATGCAGGCCGGGCCGCTGGTGGCCTCGCAGCCCGCACTCACCCTCGGCGACGCGCTGATCAGCCTCTCGCTCGGGGTCACCCTCTACAACGAGTCGGTGCGGACCGGCTGGTGGCTGCTGCCGCAGGTTTTTGGCGCGGGCCTGGTGCTGCTGGGGGCCGTGGGCCTGTCCCACCTCGACGCCGTCCGCCGCGGCGGCGAGGCGGCCGGGGAGGATGACCCCGAGCCGATATCCCCGGCCTCCTTAGCCCCGACGGCAGCGCAGACGGAAGCCCCGACGGCCGACGTGCCCCCGACGGCCGAGGCAGCGCAGGCCCCGGGCCCCGCTCTGCCGGCCCTGTCGGACGAGGTCAGCTGACCAGGGTGACGGCCTGCTGGTAGAGGCTGCCCACACTGTCGTCGAAGTAGACGCTGTACGAGACGTCCGGGGTGTAGCCGCCCTGTTCGAAGCCGCCGATGACGCCGAGGACCGTACCCGATCCGTGCGCGCCCGGGATCACCCAGGGGCTGCCGCTGGTGCCGTCGGTGTAGGAGGCGCAGGTGATGTGCATCTGCGTGGAGCCGTAGGGGGCGGTGTAGTTGTCGCAGGTGATGGGCGCACTGGCGCTGTCCGGGTAGCCGGTGAGGGTCACCATCTGCGAGGGGGACTGGTTCACGCCCAGCCTGTTGCCGCCGACGACCTGCTGGATCGCCTTGCCGTGCAGCGGGGCGAGCACCGCGAAGGCCACGTCGTAGTCCGGGTCGGTGTTGGCCGTCCAGTTGGCGTTCTCGACCGCGCGCAGCACCTTCCAGACCCCGTACGGCGCGGAGCCGTTGCGGTAGCCGGGGACGAACACGGTGCCGGACGGATCGCCGGACAGGCAGTGCGCCGCGGTGACGATCAGGTCCCCGGCCGGGCTGTCCACCACGCTCGCGGTGCAGTAGTGCCCGCTGCCGATGCCGGCGCCGAACAGCGCCCCGATCCGGGCCGTGGCCGGGGAGGCCGCGGCCGTCCCGGAGCTGCCCAGCCCCACCGGGTCCAGCGCCACCGCGGTCGAGCTGCCGACCGACATGACGATCAGCCAGGCCAGGACGGTCAGCGTCCACCGGGCGGTGGCGGCCCAGGCGGCGGGCGGTCGCGGAGTTCTCACCCCTGGAGTCTGTGCACGGGCCATGGGATCCCGATGGGAGCCGTCTGAGAAGACGCTGAATTTCCCGGGGGAGGCAAGAGCCAAGGGGTCCTCCAGCGGGGCTGCGTCCGGAATCGGCACAGGAACAAGGGCAGGCAGGAAGGTCACGACATCGCCACGGGGGCGGGATGACGCCATCGTGCCCTGTCGTTATCCCACGTCACAAGTGTCCCGGGGAAGAAATACGGGGCGGGTCGGGCGTATCGGCCCCGGCCGGCGGATGAATTCCGGCCGGAGCCCCGGCGCCCGCGCTACCAGCCCGCCTCCGGCAGCAGCCGGCGGACCTCCGGCAGCACGGCGTCCAGCACCGTGCCGAACCAGACCGAGAACGGCCTGGCGGCCCGCAGCTCGGCCAGCTCGGCGGGGGTCACGAAGCGGATGTCCGCGACCTCCTCCGGGGCCGGGTGCTGCTCGGGCTCGGCGATGCCGACGAACAGGTGGTTGTACTCCCGTTCGACCAGGCCGGTGGCCTCGTCCGGGTGGTGGTAGCTGACCGTCCCCGCCTGCTGCAGCCGGACCGGGCCCGCGCCCAGCTCCTCGGCGGTGCGCCGGGCGGCCGCGACGAACGGGGACTCGCCCGGGTACGGGTGGCCGCAGCAGGTGTTCGACCAGACGCCGGGGGAGTGGTACTTGCCGAGCGCGCGCTGCTGCAGCAGCAGCCGCCCCTGCGGGTCGAACAGGAACACCGAGAAGGCGCGGTGCAGCCGACCGGGACTCAGATGCGCGGAGAGCTTCTCGGCGGTACCGATCGTGCGCCCCTCGGCGTCGACCAGTTCCAGCAGGATCTCGGTCGCGGTCAGGGTCGTCGGTTCGCTGGTCGGCATGGATGAGGACCTTTCGGCTCGTGGCTGCCGGGCTCGGCGCGGCCGGTCAAAACGCTCTCGACAGTCTGCCGTACCCGCGCCCCCCGCCTCAGCGGGACGCCCCCAAGAGGGGCCCGCGTCCCGCATGACCTTCACATTCGCCTACGATCGCGGGTAGCTTGCACCGTTGCCCGATGGACAGACGCACGAAGTACAGAGAGTGAGACACCCCATGATCGGCCTCGTTCTGGCCGCCGGCGCCGGACGCCGTCTGCGCCCGTACACCGACACCCTCCCCAAGGCGCTGGTGCCGGTGGACGGCGAGCGGACCATCCTCGACCTCACCCTGGGCAACTTCGCCGAGGTGGGCATGGAGGACGTCGCCATCGTGGTCGGCTACCGGGCCGAGGCCGTGTACCAGCGCAAGGCCGCCCTGGAGGCGCAGTACGGTCTCACCCTGCACCTGGTCGACAACGACAAGGCCGAGGAGTGGAACAACGCCTACTCCCTGTGGTGCGCCCGTGAGCTGTTCTCCGAGGGCCTGCTGCTCGCCAACGGCGACACCGTGCACCCCGCCTCGGTGCAGCGCACCATGCTGGACGCCAACGCCCGGCTCGCCGCCGAGGGCCGCGCCCCCGGCGTCCTGCTGGCCCTCGACACGGTGAAGAAGCTCGCCGACGAGGAGATGAAGGTCGTCGTCGACCCGGAGACCGGCGTCCGCCGGATCACCAAGCTGATGGAGCCGTCCGAGGCCACCGGCGAGTACATCGGGCTCACCGTGATCAACCCCTCCGCCGCCGGCGACCTGGCCTCCGCGCTGCAGGCCACCTTCGAGCGCGACCCGCAGCTGTACTACGAGGACGGCTACCAGGAGATGGTCGACCGGGGGCAGCGGGTCGACGTGCAGCCCATCGGCGAGGTCTCCTGGGTCGAGATCGACAACCACGAGGACCTCGCCCGGGGACGGGAGATCGCGTGCCAGTACTGACCCGGCTGGTTCCCTCGCCGCTCGTCGTGGACATCCGCGCCGGCGCCCTGGACGACCTCGGGGTGGTCCTCGCCGACCAGCGGATCTCCGCCTCCGGCCGGATCGCGGTCGCGGTCAGCGGCGGCTCCGGGGCGGCGCTGCGCGAGCGGCTCGAACCCCAGCTGCCCGGCGCGGACTGGTACTCCGTGGCCGGGGGCAGCCTGGACGCGGCCGTCCTGCTGGCCGACCAGATGCGCTCGGGCCACTACGACGCGGTCGTCGGCCTGGGCGGCGGCAAGATCATCGACGCCGCCAAGTACGCCGCCGCCCGGGTCGGCCTGCCCATGGTCGCGGTGGCCACCAACCTCGCCCACGACGGCCTGTGCTCGCCGGTCTCCACCCTGGACAACGACGCCGGGCGCGGCTCCTACGGCGTGCCCAGCCCGATCGGCCTGATCGCCGACCTGGACGTGATCCGGCAGGCCCCCGGCCGGTTCGTCGCCGCCGGCATCGGCGACGTCATCTCCAACATCTCCGCCTGCGCCGACTGGGAGCTGTCCAAGCGGGTGACCGGCGAGCAGGTCGACGGCCTGGCCGTGGCCATGGCCCGCAGCGCCGGAGAGCTGCTGCTGCGCCACCCCGGGACCATCGCGGACGACGCGCTGCTGATCGCCCTCGCCGAGTCGCTGGTGCTGTCCGGCATCTCGATGAACATCACCGGCAGCACCCGCCCCTCCAGCGGCGGCTGCCACGAGATCAGCCACGCGCTGGACATCCTGTACCCGACCCGCAGCGCCCAGCACGGCGAACAGGTCGGCCTGGGCGCGGCCTTCGCCACCTACCTGCGCGGCGACCTCGAGCTCTCCGGAGAGATGGCCGGAGTCCTGCGGCGGCACGGGCTGCCGGTGACGGCGGACCAGATCGGCTTCGGCGACGACGAGTTCGTCGCGGCGGTGCACTACGCTCCACAGACCCGACCAGGACGGTTCACCATCCTGGAGCACCTCGACCTCGACCCCTCCGCAATCCGGGACGCGTACACCGACTATGTCAAACACGTCAGCTCCTGCTCCTGAACGATCCGGGCAGCCCGACGGGCCCGGCCGGCCCAAGGGAGCCAAGCCCACCCTCGCCGAGTTCCGCGCGGTGGCCCACCCCGAGGGCCTGCTCGACCGGCGCTCCGGCGAGCACTGGGCCGGCCGCATCTACATGCGCCGGATCTCCTCCCGGATCACCCGGCACCTGATCGACGCCCCGGTCAGCCCCAACCAGCTCACCTGGCTGATGATGCTCACCGGCATCCTCGGCGGCGCGGCCCTGCTGATCCCCGGCATCGCCGGGGCCGTGCTGGCCGCCCTGCTCATCCAGGCGTACCTGGGCCTGGACTGCGTGGACGGCGAGCTGGCCCGCTGGCGCAAGCAGACCTCCACCACCGGGGTCTACCTGGACCGGGTCGGCCACTACCTGTCCGAGGCCGCGCTGCTCACCGGCGCTGGCCTGCGCGCCGCCGACCTGTTCGACCGGCACGGCGGCCCGGCCTGGATGTGGGCCTTCCTGGGCACGGTCGCGGCGCTCGGCGCCATCCTGATCAAGGCCGAGACCGACCTGGTGGACGTCGCCCGCATCCGCCGCGGCCTGTCCGCCGTCGAGGACACCGCCTCGGTGCCGCGCGCGGCCGGCGTCGCCCGGGCCCGCAAGCTCGCCGCCGCGCTGAAGTTCCACCGCCTCATCGGCGGCGTCGAAGCCTCCCTGGTGCTGCTCGCCGCCGGGATCGCCGACCGGATCCACGGCGACCTGCTGTTCACCCGGATCGCCGTCGCCGTGCTGGCCGCCATCGCCGTGCTGCAGACCTGCCTGCACCTGCTGAGCATCGTCCTCTCCAGTCGGCTCCGGTGACGCCGGTGTCCGACGACGTGAAGCTCGGCGCGGTCGTCCTCACCCAGGGCACCCGCCCGGTCGAGCTGAAGGCGCTGCTCGACTCGGTCGCCGCCCAGCGCGGCCCGGCCATCGACGTCGTGGTCGTGGCCAACGGCGTCGAGGTGCCGCAGCTGCCCCCGGGCGTGTGCGGGATCAGCACCGACGAGAACCTGGGCATCCCCGGCGGCCGCAACGTCGGCATCGAGGCGTTCGGGCCCAACGGCTCCGACGTGGACGTGGTGCTCTTCCTGGACGACGACGGGCTGCTGCCGCAGGCCGACGACGCCGAGAAGCTGCGCGCCGCCTTCGCGGCCGATCCCCGCCTGGGCATCGTCAGCTTCCGCATCGCCGACCCGGAGAGCGGCGAGACGCAGCGCCGCCACGTGCCCCGGCTGCGGGCCGCCGACCCGCTGCACTCCTCGAAGGTCACCACCTTCCTCGGCGGCGCCAGCGCCGTCCGCAGCAAGGTCTTCGAGCAGGCCGGGCAGCTCCCCGGGGAGTTCTTCTACGGCCACGAGGAGACCGACCTGGCCTGGCGGGCCCTGGACGCCGGCTGGGACATCGAGTACCGCGCGGACGTCCTGCTGCACCACCCCAAGACGGCCCCCAGCCGGCATGCCGTCTACCACCGCAACATCGCCCGGAACCGGGTCTGGCTGGCCCGGCGCAACCTGCCGGCGCTGCTGGTGCCGCTCTACACCGGCACCTGGCTGCTGCTCACGCTGGCCCGGCGGCCCTCCGGCGAGGCGCTGAAGGCGTGGTTCGGCGGCTTCAGCGAGGGCTGGCGCGCGCCCTGCGGCCCGCGCCGCCCGATGAGCTGGCGCACCGTCTGGCGGATGACCAGGCTGGGCCGTCCGCCGGTGATCTGAGGGCTCCGGCCCCGGGAATCCGGGGGTGTGTCCACGCTGCCGCACGGCCACCGCCGTGAGAACGTCGAGGGGTGAGCGACTTCAGCGGCGGCGTGGACACCGCCTCGGCCCCGAGCCCGGCCGAGCTGGCGGCCGCCCACGGGCTGACCATCAGCGGCAGGCGCCCCTCGCTCGCGGCCTACACCGCGCAGCTGTGGTCGCGGCGGCACTTCATCGTCGCCTTCGCCACCGCCCGGCTCACCGCGATGTACACGGCGGCCCGGCTGGGCCAGATCTGGCAGGTGATGACGCCGCTGCTGAACGCGGCCGTCTACTACCTGATCTTCGGACTGCTGCTGGGCACCAACCGGGGCATCCCCAACTTCATCGCCTACCTCTGCACCGGCGTGTTCGTCTTCCAGTTCACCCAGTCGGCAGTGCTCGCGGGCACCCGTTCGATCGCCGACAACCTCGGCCTGATCCGGGCGCTGCACTTCCCGAGGGCCTGCCTGCCGATCGCCTTCACGGTGATCCAGCTGCAGCAGCTGATCTTCTCCATGGGGGTGCTCGGAGTGATCGTGCTGGCCACCGGGGAGCCGCTGACCTGGCGCTGGCTGCTGATCGTGCCGGTGCTGCTGCTGCAGTCGGTCTTCAATGCCGGGCTGGCGCTGTTCATGGCCCGGATCGGCGCCAAGACCACCGACATGGCCCAGCTCATGCCGTTCGTGCTGCGCACCTGGATGTACCTGTCCGGGGTGTTCTGGGCGGTCAGCAGCTTCACCGCGGACGCGCCGCGCTGGGTCGCCACCGTGCTGAACCTCAACCCGGCGCTGATCTTCAACGACCTGATGCGCTACGCGCTGATGGAGTCGGTGACCGCCTCGCTGCTCCCGTCGCACGTCTGGGTGATCGCCGCGGGCTGGGCGCTGCTGGTCGGCCTGGCCGGGTACGTCTTCTTCTGGCGGGCCGAGGAGGAGTACGGCCGGGGCTGACGCCGCCCGGGGCTACTCCTCCCGGCGGCCGCCGTAGCGGTGGGCCAGGTTGGGGTCGTCCAGCCACCAGGGGCGCATCATCTCCTGCTCGTGCAGGTCGGCGGCGGGCGCGGACGGCTGCGGGGCGTCCCCGGCCGCGTCGGCCGCCGCGTCGTCGGCCAGCACGGCGCGCTCGGCGGCGGCGTTCACCGCGCTGCGGGCGACCGCCTCCTGGTCCAAGCGGCGGTCGACGGCGGCGGTCTCGATCCGGTCCTCGCGGACCACCCGGATGATCAGCGCCACCAGGAACGGCACGCCCGCGATGTCGCCCAGGCCCCAGAGCACCGCCCCGCCCCAGGACTGGTCGGTGCGCGGCGACATGCCCCAGGGCCGGTGCAGCGAGGCCCAGTAGTCCGGGACGAGCATGTGCGAGCCGAAGACCAGGATGAAGCCCAGGGCCGCGTCGAAGATCACCTCGGCCACGGTGATCACCACGCCCAGCAGCGGGTGGTAGTGCCGGCCGACCGGGTCGATCTGCAGCCGGGGCCAGAAGTACGCCAGCCCGAACAGCACGAAGCCCACATGGAAGGCGATGTTCCAGACGTCCGTGGTCAGCGAGAGCCGGTACCAGGAGGTGAAGTACAGCAGCCACGGCGGGACGATCAGCACCACCGTGGAGACCAGCGGGAACATCAGCACCTGGGCCGCCCGGCCGCGCAGCGCCGCCCGCAGCCGCCCCCGGAACCGCTCCGGCGCGGCCTCCAGTGCCACCGTCACCGGCGCGCCCATGGCCAGCAGCAGCGGGACGATCATCAGCAGCACCACCGACTGCACCGCCCGGTCGGTGAACAGGTACTTCTCGTAGACGCCCAGGCCGGAGCAGGTGGTGAAGACCCACAGGGCCATGCCGAGCAGGAAGGCCGCCGTCCGGCCGAAGGCCCAGCCGGTGCCGGAGCGGCGCATCCGGGCCAGGCCGAGCAGGTACCCGGCGGTGCCCAGCACCGCGATCGCCAGGACCACCGGCTCGGCCTGCCACTCGCTGAAGACCCGGCCGAAGGTCCAGGCCGGTGGCCCCGCGTAGCCCGTCGCCGCTGCCGCCGCTGCCAGTTGCACGCTCACCACGCCGATCCGTTCGCCGAACGGGCCGCCGCTCCCGGCAGGCCCGACAGCTGATTCTGCCCCCGGCGGCGGCGCGATCTTCCACCGACCCCCCGGTAGCGGCGCCCGGGCGGTGTGCGCCCGCCGTTGTCGGTGCCGGGCGGTAGGTTGGATCCGTCTCCCGCAGGCCCGACCACGCACGGAAGAGCGCCCAGATGACTGTCCGCGTCGCCACCTGGAACATCAACTCGGTCAACGCCCGGCTGCCCAAGCTGCTGGAGTGGCTGGGCTCCGCCTCGCCGGACGTCGTCTGCCTGCAGGAGCTGAAGTGCGCCGCCGACGCCTTCCCCCACGAGGCGGTCCGCGAGCTCGGCTACGAGACGGCGGCGCACGGCACCGGCCGCTGGAACGGCGTGGCCGTGCTCTCCCGGATCGGCCTGGACGACGTCGTGCGCGGGCTGCCCGGGCAGCCGGGCTACCTCGCCGAGGAGGCCGCCGCCGAGGACGCCCTGATCGCGCCCGAGCCGGAGCAGGAGGCCCGGGCGATCGCCGCGACCTGCGGCCCGCTCCGGGTGTGGTCGGTGTACGTGCCCAACGGGCGCGAGGTGGGCCACCCGCACTACGCCTACAAGCTGCGCTGGTTCGAGGCGCTGACCGCGGCCGTGCGGGAGGACGCCGCCGGGGCGCGCCCGTTCGCCGTCCTCGGCGACTTCAACGTCGCCCCGACCGACGAGGACGTCTGGGATCCGGCCCTGTTCGAGGGCCTCACCCATGTCACGCCGCCCGAGCGCCAGGCATTGGCCGACCTGCGCGACACCGGCCTGGCCGACGTCCACCCGCGCGCGCTGAAGTACGACCGCGCCTACACCTTCTGGGACTACCGGGCGCTGGCCTTCCCCAAGAACCGGGGCATGCGGATCGACCTCGTCTACGGCAACAAGCCCTTCGCGGCCGCGGTCGCCGACGTGTACGTCGACCGCGAGGCCCGCAAGGGCAAGGGCACCTCCGACCACGCCCCGGTGGTGGTCGATCTGACGCTGTGACAGCTGCCGGTCCGGCCGGACGCTTCCGCGGAGGGCTGTCCTATGATCATGCCCCGGGGGCCAGGGACACGTCCGGGGAGGACCGCAGTGACCGAGTTCGACACACCGCAGCCGAATATCGCACGCATATACGACTATCTGCTCGGGGGTAAGGACAACTACGCGCCCGACCGCGAGGTCGGCAGCCGCATCGAGCAGGCGCTGCCCGCCGTCCACCTCGGCGTGCGCCAGCAGCGCGCGGTGCTGCGCCGGGTGGTCCGGCACCTGGTGGCCGAGGCCGGGCTGCGGCAGCTGATCGACATCGGCTCGGGCCTGCCCACCGCCGACAACGTGCACCAGATCGCCCAGCAGATCGAGCCGGACACCCGGGTCGTCTACGTCGACAACGATCCGGTGGTGCTCTCGCACGCCCGCGCGCTGCTGGCCGACCGCAAGGAGACCGTGGTCGCCGTCGGCGACCTGCGCGACCCGGCGGCCATCCTGGCCGATCCGCTGCTGCGCGAGCACATCGACTTCGACCAGCCGGTCGGGCTGCTGCTGTGCGGCATCCTGCACTACGTCCTGGACGAGGAGCAGCCCGCGCTGATCGTCAAGCAGCTGGTGGACGCCCTGCCCTCGGGCAGCTACGTGTTCATCCACCACCTGATCACCCCCGGCGACAGCGCCGACGAGGGCACCACCGCCGCCGAGGCCGCGCTGCGCCAGGGGGTGGGCCGGGGCCAGTTCCGCAGCCTGGCCGAGGTCGCGGCGTTCCTGGACGGGCTGGAGCTGCTGGAGCCGGGCGTGGTCACCGTCACCGAGTGGCGCCCGGACGCCGACACCCCCGCGGTGACCGAGCACCCGGTGCTGCGCCTGGCCGCGGTCGGCGTCGCCCGCAAGCCCTGAGCGTCGGCGCCCGGCCGCAGCCCCGGCCGCAGTCCCGACCCGCAGCCCCGACGGCCCGACCGGCCCTGACCCCGGCTCAGCCGACCGGCCCGGCCGCCTCCGCGACCTCCGCGACCCCGGCGGGCCGCCGGGGCGGCTGCGGCCCGGGCAGCGGCCCGGCGCCGACGATGCCCGAGGCCAGCAGGTACTGGCCGGTCAGATAGGTCGCCATCACCCAGAAGTCCGCCGCCGGCAGCTGCGGCCAGTGCGCCAGGCCGGAGGCGATCAGGCTGTCCGAGAGCAGGAACAGCGCGCCCCCGGCGCCGGTGCGCCGGCCCGCCCGGGCGGAGGTCACCGCCGTCCCGGCCAGCAGCAGGCTGTACCCGGCCAGCGGAATCCGCAGCCCCGGCGCCAGGTCCGGCCACAGCAGGGTGATCAGCACCGCCCAGACCAGGCCGTACCCGGCGGCGGCGCGCAGCACCCCGGCCCGGTCCCGCAGCGCGCCGTCACGGACGAACAGCGTGATGTAGCAGACGTGCGCGACCGCGAAGCCGCCCATGCCGACCAGGAACCAGGCGCCGCCGAACAGCAGGAAGAGGTCCCCGGCGCAGGAGGCCAGCAGCGCCCCCAGCAGCAGCCGCGACCGCACCGGCGGCTCGCCCCCGGGCCCGCCGCGGCGCACCACGGACGCCCGCAGCCCGACGGCCAGCGCCAGCAGCGGCATCAGCAGCGGCTTGGTGGCGTCCTGGACGGCCGTCAGCCCGGCCAGGACGCAGGCCAGGTATCCGACGGACAGCGCCGCGTACCCGGCGACCGGCCCCCGGCCAGGCGTCACGCCGCCACCTGGACGTCCGCCGTCGGCTCGGCCGCGGGCGACACCCGGCCCGGCTGCCAGCCCGGCCCGTGGAACAGGTAGCCCAGCCGCTCGCGCCAGCCGCGGGCCGAGGCCAGGTCGCGGCCGAGGGCGGCGTACTCGTGGGTGGCCACCCGCAGCGGGTTGAAGGTGGAGATGTTCTTGGTCAGCCCGTACACCGGCCGCTGGGTCTCCGGGGTGAAGGAGCCGAACAGCCGGTCCCAGACGATCAGGATGCCGCCGAAGTTGCGGTCCAGGTAGCCGCCCTGCGAGGCGTGGTGCACCCGGTGGTGCGAGGGGGTGTTGAGGACGAACTCGACCGGGCGGGGCAGCCTGTCGATCCGCTCGGTGTGGATCCAGAACTGGTACACCAGGTTCACCGAGGAGCAGAACGCCACCGCGGCGGGGGAGACGCCGAGCACCACCAGCGGCGCGTAGAACAGGCCGAAGGTCAGGTCGGTCCAGGGCTGTCGGAGCGCGGTGGAGAGGTTGTAGTTCCGGCTGGAGTGGTGCACCACGTGCTGCGCCCACAGCAGCCGCACCCGGTGCGTGCTGCGGTGCGACCAGTAGTAGCAGAAGTCCTGGCCGAGCAGCATCAGCGGCACGGTGGTCCACCACAGCACCGGCACCCGCAGCGGGGTCAGGCTGTACAGCACGTTGTAGAGGGCGAACGCGGGGATCTTCCAGCCCAGGTTGGTGACCAGGCTGCCCAGCCCCATGGTGAGGCTGGTGGCGGTGTCTCTGCCCGTGTAGCCCTGCTCGTCCTCGTCAGGGTGGATCAGGAAGGAGACGATCTCGATGACCGTCAACAGGACGAAGGCGGGGATCGACCACAGCACGGCATTGGGCAGATTCGGCATGGCCGGAAGCGTAGTTCGGCGGATCGGCCCTGGCTAGAGGCTGTTACCGACCGGTATCGGACAACCGGCCGACGCGGCTGCGCCGGGCCCCGGCGCAGCCGCCCCACGGTGCACCCGCGTCACGCCGCCGGGCCGGTCACCAGACCCGGACCGAGGAGCCGGGCGCGAACGCCGGGCTGGTGGCGCCCGGCGGGGGCGACTCCAGCGGTTCGGCGACCTCGGCCACCAGCGGGCCCACGGTCGCCGCCAGCGCGTCCAGCGCGGGCAGGTCGAAGCCGTAGACGGTCGCCGCGTTGCCGCCCGCCATGGCCGCCACCTCCCGGTACGGCAGCCCGGCGTACGCGGTGCGCAGCGCCTCGGTGGTGTGCGGCCAGGTGCCCTCGTCATGGGGGTAGTCGCTGCCCCACATGATCTTGTCGAGGCCGATCCGCCCGCGCAGCGGCACCTCGTGCGCCCGCATGAAGCTGGCGCCGACGAAGCAGTTGCGCCGCCAGACCTCGCTCGGGCTCCCGCCCACCGCCTCGGCCAGGCCCGCGCCGAACTTGGACTCGGCGGTGGCCGCCCGGCCGGACGCGCCGACCAGCCGCCGGTGGTAGTAGTCCAGCATGTCCAGCACGCCCGGGATCCAGCCCGAGCCCTGCTCGGTCAGCACCAGCCGCAGCCCGGGGTGGCGCCGGAACGCCCCGCCGAAGAGCAGGTGCCACAGCGCCCGGTGCGAGAACCAGGTGGTCTCCACCATGAACACCGCGCGCGCGGCCGGTTCCGCGCCCAGCTCCGGACCGGCCGAGCCGCCGTGGTGGTCGACCGGCACGCCCAGCTCCGCGCAGACCGCCCAGAGCGGGTCGTACGCCGGGGAGTACAGCTCCGGCACCGGCGAGCCCGGCGGGACGCCCGGCAGCACCATGCCGCCGGTCAGCCCGGCCGCATGGCAGCGGCGGACCTCGGCGACGGCCTGGTCCACGTCGGCCAGCAGCACCTGGAAGGTCCCGGCCCGGCGCCCGGGGGCCAGCGCGCAGAAGTCGGCCATCCACCGGTTGTGCGCCCGCAGCCCGGCCCAGCGCAGCTCGTACTCGGCGCCGACGGGGTGGCCCGCCGCCAGCGAGGCGCTGGGGAAGAACGGCGGGACGGTGTTGGGGTACACCACCTCCGCCACGATGCCGTCCTGCTCCAGCTCGGCCAGCCGCCGGTCCGAGTCCCAGTTCCGCTCCGCCTCCGGGGCCTGCAGGTCGGCGTAGGGGTTGGTGTACGAGGCCGCCCAGGCGTCGAAGGCGTCGTGGTGCCGGGCCTCCAGGTAGGGCCGGTAGTCCAGCAGGTCGGCGCCGGCGTGGCAGTCGGCGGAGATCACGGTGAGGTGCTCCGGCTGCGCCTCCGGCCCGGACGCGGCGCGCGGCCCGGTCACAGCGTGCTGCCCGGGGTCGGCGCGGCGGTGCCGGTGAACGGGAAGTCGTGCCCGGTCAGCCAGTGCCGGCCGACCTCGCGGGAGGGGGCCCAGGCGGCGCGGACCGCGTCCTGGTCCTCGGGCTGGCCCAGCTCGGCCGGGGTCGGGCCGATCCGGCGGGCGATCGGCGCCAGCCGCTCCAGGTCGAAGCCGAAGACCTCGGCGCAGGACAGGCCCAGCATCAGCCGGGTCTCCTCGACCGGCACGTCGTGGAAGGTGGTGCGCATCCACCGCCGGGTGTCCGGCCAGGTGCCCTCGGGGTGCGGGAAGTCGCTGCCCCAGCAGATGTTGCCGACGCCGGTCTCGTACCGCTGGGCCAGCTCCCGGCGCTTGGTGTTGGTGGCGGCGACGAAGCAGTTGCGGTCCACGTAGGCGCTGGGCGCCATGGTCAGCTCCGGGAACGGCGACAGCTTCTTGCCGCCGTGCGCGCCCAGGTACAGCCGGTCCATGAACCACAGCAGGTTCGGCAGCCACCAGCAGCCGGACTCGGCCACGCCGAAGCGCAGCCCCGGGAACCGCTCGAACACCCCGGACCAGAGCAGGAACCACAGCGGACGCGACGGCCAGAACGTCACCTCGGTGACGTAGATGCCCAGGTGGTCGCCGTACTCGTGGCGCGGGGCCGCGCCCGAGTGGGTCACCACCGGCATCCGCAGCTCCTCGCAGACCGCCCAGACCGGGTCGTAGCGCCGATCGTGGTACGGCGCCCGGTCCACCCACATGGACGGGATCATCACCGCGCGCAGGCCCGAGGCGTGCGCCCGGCGGACCTCGGCGACGACCTCCGGCACCTCCCCGGTGATGGGCAGCAGCGCCACCCCGCAGCGCCGCTCCGGGACGGCCCCGGCGGCGACGAACTCCGCCAGCCAGCGGTTGTGCGCCCGGGCCCCGGCCATGCCCAGCACCGGGTCCTGGTCGCCGCGCAGCCCCAGGCCCACCCCGAAGGGCGCGGCGGTGCTGCTGTCCACGGCGTCCGCGTCGGGGAAGACCACCTCCCCGGCGACGCCGTCGCCGTCCAGCTCCTTGTCGCGCTGCGCCGGATCCCAGCCGCCGCGCAGCCCCTCCTCGTGCTCCTGGAACCACTTCCGGGCGTACTCCTCGTTGCGGACCCCGAGCCGGGTGGCCTCCTGCCGGCGGTGCTCGGCCTGGGCCAGGAACTCGTCGAAGGCGCGGTGGTGGGCGGCCTCCAGGTACGGCCGGTACTGCTCGGTCGGCAGCCCGGCGTGGCAGTCGGAGGAGACCACCAGGTAGGGCTCCTGCTGCTGCGGTGCGGCGGTCACGTCTCCTCCTGCCCTTCCAGGATGAAGTGCTCCAGGTAGCCGGGGTTGCTGCGGTCCAGCATCGAGCGGGAGCGGGCCTGGATCTGCCGGTCGCTGTGCCCGCTCGGCGGCAGCATCCAGAAGCGGTCGGCCCGGATGCCGTCCACGACGGCGGCCGCGACCTCCTCCACCGGGGTGAACTCGACCGGTCGGCCCGCCGCCGCCATCGCCGCCTCCCACTGCGCCAGGCTGCGGTAGGGCGTCCGGCGCGGGCGCTGCTTGGCGTAGCGCTCGGGGCGGTTGCGGTGCGACTCCCACAGCCCGGTCCGCAGCATGTGAGGGCCGGGGAAGAGCACCGACGCGCCGATCGGGGCCCGCTCCGCGCGCAGGTGGGCGTAGAGCGACTCGGTCATGGTGACCACGGCGGACTTGGTGACGGCGTACACCGAGGCGGTGGGCAGCGGCGCGATGCCGCCGTCCGCGGAGGAGGTGTTGACCAGGTGCCCGGGGCCACCTGCCGCGAGCATCCGGGGCACGAACGCCTGGACGCCGTGGAAGACGCCCCAGACGTTGACCGCGAAGGCCCACCGCCAGTCGTTGGGGTCGTGCTCCCACATCCGGCCCTCGGCGCCGGAGCCGACCCCGGCGTTGTTGCACAGCACGTGCACCGCGCCGAAGGCCCGGTAGGCGGCGTCCGCCAGCTCCTCCACGGCGTCGCGCTCGGAGACGTCGGTGACCTGCCCGACGGCCTGCGCGCCGCTCTCGCGCAGACCGGCGACGGCCTTGTCCAGGGCGGCCTCCTCCACGTCGGCCAGGACCACCCGCAGCCCCTCGGCGGCGAAGCGCTCGGCCATGGCCAGGCCGATCCCACTGGCGGCGCCGGTGACCACGGCGACCTGCCCGGTGGCGAGTTCCATCACTCCTCCTCGGCGGACGACGGGGGCGCCGGGGCGTCCAGCAGCTGCTGGACGTCGTCGTAGCGCTGGTGCACGTAGGGCAGCAGGGCCTGCGCGTCGACCCGTTCGACCACCCGCCCGCGCTGGTCGGAGCTCTTCTCGCCGACGGTGATCTCCAGCAGCCGGCGCACCGGCAGGTCCGCGACCGGGTCGAACGGCGACTCCCGCAGCAGCACCTCGCCCTCCACCGACTCCAGCCTGCGCACCCGCTCGGTGCGCAGGCAGTGGACCAGCACCGGCTCCAGGTCGAAGCCCCGGCCGTCGACGCCGGGCAGGAACTTGAAGTAGAAGTCCAGCTTCTCGGCGGGCTCCGGCAGCGGCAGGGCGCCGCTGACGCGTCCGCGCACCTCCACGAAGGCGATGCCGTGCCGGGCCAGCCGGGCGGTGATCCGGTCGCCCGCCGGGTCGGCGGTGCGCTCCACAGCGACCTCGCCCAGCTTCTTGGGCTCGCCGAAGACCTCCCGGCCGCCGGTCAGCGCCCGCTCCGTGGTCATCGGCATCACCAGCGGGTACCAACCGGCGTGCGGACCGTGCTGGGCGCCGACCGCGAACGAGCCCGCGCCCAGCGGGCTGCCGAACAGGTCCACCCGGCTGATGTTCACCCGCACGAGCGGGCGCCCGGCGGGCTTCAGCGGCGGCGGCAGCACCTGCGCCACCGCGTCCGGGTCGCTCTCCCACACCGCCGCCACGCCGGTGGACCAGATGTCCGGCAGGGCGCCGCGGCCCGCGCCGGCCGCCGCGGTGTCCGCCTCCGTGCGCGGGCCGTACCGTACTCGTGCCATGGCTGTTCCACCCTTCCGCCGTTCCTGCCGGGGGTTGTCTGTAACACTGTTACTCCGGTCCGCGCGAAGGGTGAAGACGCATGCGGAAGTTCATTTCGACGGCGGGCAGCCGTATATGACGGACAGTCAGCTCACCAGGGAATCGGTGGTGGCAACCGCGGCCGAGCTGGTCCGCCGGGACGGGCCGGGGGCGCTCACCATGCGCCGGCTGGCCGCCGAGCTGGGCGCCGCCGTCACCGCCATCTACTGGCACGTCGGCAACCGCGAGGCGCTGCTGGACGAGGTGGTCGCCAGCACCGTCCGGGAGATGGGCCGGATCGAGGCGGTGGGTGCGACGCCCGCGCTGCGCGCCGAGTCGGTCGCCCTGGAGCTGCGGCGCAAGCTGCGCGAGCGGCCGCACCTGATCGCGCTGGTGCACGAGCGCGGGCTGACCGAGCTGATGATGCTCCCGGCGCAGCGCGCCCTGGTGCACGAGGCGCACGCGGCCGGGCTGCGCGGCGGGCGGGCGGCGCAGGCCGTCCGGGCGCTGCAGTTCCAGGCGGTCGGCTTCGTGCTGGTGGAGCGCAACCGGGAGCGCGCCCCGCGGCAGCACCCCGGCGAGCCGGAGCTGTGGGACGCCGAGACCTCGGAGCAGGACCGGGAGCTGGCCGCCGCCCTGGCCGCCCCGCCCGATCCGGACGCCCTGTTCGCGGCCTCGCTGAGAGCGCTGGTGCTCTCGCTCTGGCCGTCCTGACCGGCTCCGGAGTCACTCGTACGAGTGAACTGTGGGGAAGGTGCGAAACCAGAACGACTCTGGCGCGTTACGCCGGACGTATTGCCATGCCGGTCGTCACGATCTACGTTCTACGCACGTAGATACATGCTTCTCCGGGACGCCGTCCGGATCCGCCCGGGCCGGCTCCCGGCCGAGGGTGAGGGTGTGTCATGTCGGAATCCGCAAGCAGCAGCCCCGCACCGGCGTCGGCCGGACCGTCGCAGACCGTCCGCGCCGCCCTCGTCCAGACCGCCTGGACGGGCGACAGCGCATCCATGATCGACCTGCACGAGCGCTACGCCCGTGAGGCCGCCGCCCAGGGCGCGCAGGTGATCGGCTTCCAGGAGGTGTTCAACGCCCCCTACTTCTGCCAGGTGCAGGAGGAGGAGCACTACCGCTGGGCCGAGGCCGTGCCCGACGGGCCGACCGTGACCCGGATGCAGGCCCTGGCCCGCGAGCTGGGCATGGTCATCGTCGTCCCGGTGTACGAGGTCGAGCAGCCGGGCGTGTACTACAACACCGCGGCCGTGATCGACGCCGACGGCAGCTACCTGGGCAAGTACCGCAAGCACCACATCCCGCAGGTCAAGGGCTTCTGGGAGAAGTACTACTTCAAGCCGGGCAACCTCGGCTGGCCGGTGTTCGACACCGCCGTCGGCCGGATCGGCGTCTACATCTGCTACGACCGGCACTTCCCCGAGGGCTGGCGCGCGCTCGGCCTGGCCGGGGCGCAGCTGGTCTACAACCCCTCCGCCACCAGCCGCGGCCTGTCCGCCTACCTGTGGCAGCTGGAGCAGCCGGCCGCCGCCGTCGCCAACGAGTACTTCGTCGCCGCCATCAACCGGGTCGGCGTGGAGGAGTACGGCGACAACGACTTCTACGGCACCAGCTACTTCGTGGACCCGCGCGGCCGGTTCGTCGGCGAGGTCGCCTCCGACAAGGAGGCCGAGCTGGTCGTCCGCGACCTCGACTTCGGGCTGATCGAGGAGGTCCGGCACCAGTGGGCCTTCTACCGCGACCGCCGCCCCGACGCGTACGGGCCGCTCAGCCAGGCCTGACCGGGCCCGGACCGGCCCCGGGCCGCGCCGCACCACCCCCCGCACGACTCCCGGAAGGGGACGCGAGCCGTATGACCGAACTCGTCCGCCGCCACCGCGCCGTCACCCCGGCCTGGCTGGCCGTCTACTACGACGAGCCCATCGAACTGACGCACGGCGAGGGCCGCCACGTCTGGGACGCCCAGGGGCGGCGCTACCTGGACTTCTTCGGCGGCATCCTGACCACCATGACCGAGCACGCCCTGCCCGCGGTGACCAAGGCCGTCGCCGAGCAGGCCGGGCGCATCCTGCACACCTCCACGCTGTACCTGTCCACGCCCATGGTGGAGCTGGCCGAGCAGATCGCCGAGCTGTCCGGCATCCCCGACGCCAAGGTCTTCTTCACCACCTCGGGCACCGAGGCCAACGACGCCGCGCTGCTGCTGGCCACCGCCTACCGCCGCTCCAACCAGGTGCTGGCGATGCGCAACAGCTACCACGGCCGGTCGTTCACCACCGTCGGCATCACCGGCAACCGCTCCTGGTCGCCGACCAGCCTGTCGCCGCTGCAGACGCTCTACGTGCACGGCGGCGTCCGCACCCGGGGGCCGTTCGCGCACCTGTCGGACGCCGAGTTCATCGCCGCCTGCACCGCCGACCTGGAGGACCTGCTCAGCCAGGTCGGCGGGTCGGTCGCGGCGCTGATCGCCGAGCCGATCCAGGGCGTCGGCGGCTTCACCTCCGGCCCCGACGGGCTGTTCGCCGCCTTCAAGCGGGTGCTCGACCGGCACGGCATCCTCTGGATCAGCGACGAGGTGCAGACCGGCTGGGGCCGCACCGGCGACCACTTCTGGGGCTGGCAGGCGCACGCCGAGGCCGGCCCGCCGGACGTGCTCACCTTCGCCAAGGGCATCGGCAACGGCCTGTCCATGGGCGGGGTGGTGGCCCGGGCCGAGGTGATGGACTGCCTCGGCGCCAACTCCATCTCCACCTTCGGCGGCAGCCCGGTCACCGTCGTCGGCGCCCTGGCCAACCTGCGCCACCTGCTCGACCACGACCTCCAGGGCAACGCCCGGCGCACCGGCGCGCTGCTCGCCGAGCGGCTGCGCGCGGCCGGGCTGCCGATCGTCCGCGAGGTGCGCGGGCGCGGGCTGATGATCGGGGTGGAGCTGGTCGACGGCGACGGCGAGCCCTCGCCCGCGGCCGCCTCCGCCGCCCTGGAGCACGCCAGGGAGCTGGGACTGCTCATCGGCAAGGGCGGGGCCCTCGGCAACACCCTGCGGATCGCGCCGCCGCTGTCGCTCACCGCCGAGGAGGCGGCTGAGGGCGCCGAGCTGCTGATCGAGGCGCTCCGCCGAGCCCAGCACCAGACATCGGCCCAGGAGGACCACCAGTGAGCACCCGCCGCACCGTCATCCGCAACGGCCTGGTCATCACCGCCGCCGAGGAGGTCCACGCCGACGTCCTGATCGAGGGCGAGCGGGTGGCCGCCATCGCCGCCACCGGCAGCGGCGCCGCGCACGCCTGGACCGCCGACACCGAGTACGACGCCGCCGACCACTACGTCATCCCGGGCGGCGTGGACGCGCACACCCACATGGAGCTGCCGTTCGGCGGCACCGCCGCGTCCGACACCTTCGAGACCGGCACCCGGGCCGCCGCCTGGGGCGGCACCACCACCATCGTGGACTTCGCCGTGCAGTCCGTCGGCCGCTCGCTGCGCGACGGCCTGGACACCTGGCACGCCAAGGCCGAGGGCGTCTGCGCCGTCGACTACGCCTTCCACATGATCATGTCGGACGTCACCGAGGACAGCCTCAAGGAGATGGACGTCCTGGTGGAGGAGGGCGTCACCTCCTTCAAGCTGTTCATGGCCTACCCCGGCGTCTTCTACAGCGACGACGGCCGGATCCTGCGCGCCATGCAGCGGTCGGCGGGCAACGGCGGCCTGATCATGATGCACGCCGAGAACGGCATCGCCATCGACGTCCTGGTCCAGCAGGCGCTGGCGGCCGGGCGCACCGATCCGCGCTACCACGGCGAGGTCCGGCGGGAGCTGCTGGAGGCCGAGGCCACCCACCGGGCGATCCAGCTGGCCCGGGTCGCCGGGGCCCCGCTGTACGTCGTCCACGTCTCCGCCGAGCAGGCGCTGGCGGAGATCACCGCCGCCCGCGACCTGGGGCTGAACGTCTTCGGCGAGACCTGTCCGCAGTACCTGTTCCTGTCCACCGACAACCTGGCCGAGCCCGGCGCCGACGGCTTCGAGGGCGCCAAGTACGTCTGCAGCACCCCGCTGCGGCCGCGCGAGCACCAGGCCGCGCTCTGGCGCGGGCTGCGCACCGACGACCTGTCGGTGGTCTCCACCGACCACTGCCCGTTCTGCTTCTCCGGGCAGAAGGAGCTGGGCCGGGGCGACTTCTCGAAGATCCCCAACGGCATGCCCGGCGTGGAGAACCGGATGGACCTGCTGCACCAGGCGGTCCTGGACGGCCACCTCAGCCGCCGCCGCTGGATCGAGCTGGCCTGCGCCACCCCGGCGCGGATGTTCGGCCTCTACCCGCGCAAGGGCACCATCGCCCCCGGCGCCGACGCCGACATCGTCATCTTCGACCCGCGCGAGCGCTACACCATGTCCGCCGCCACCCACCACATGAACGTCGACTACTCCGCCTACGAGGGCCGCGAGGTCACCGGGCGGGCGCGGACGGTGCTGTCGCGCGGCACCGCCGTCGTCGACCGGGGCGCGTACGTGGGCCGGGCCGGCCACGGCGTCTACCTGCCGCGCGGCACCAGCCAGTACCTGATCTGACCGGCCGGAAACCCGCCCGCCACCCCTCTGACGAACCCCCAGCGATTGGAGCCCCAGTGGACTTCGGCCTCGTCCTGCAGACCGACCCGCCCGCCCGGCTGCTCGTCGACCGGATGAAGCGCGCCGAGGCCGTCGGGTTCAGCCACGGCTGGACCTTCGACTCGGTCGTCCTGTGGCAGGAGCCCTTCGTCGTCTACAGCCGGATCCTGGCCGAGACCAGGACGCTGACGGTCGGCCCGATGGTGACCAACCCCTCCACCCGGAGCTGGGAGGTCACCGCCTCCCTCTTCGCCACCCTCAACGACATGTACGGCAACCGGACCGTCTGCGGCATCGGCCGGGGCGACTCGGCCATGCGGGTCGCCGGGCGCAAGCCCGCCACCCTGGCCCGGCTCGGCCAGGCCATGCACGCCATCAAGGAGCTGGCCGAGGGCCGCGAGGCCGAGGTCGACGGCACCGCCATGCGGCTGCCGTGGGTCCGCGACGGCGCGCTGCCGGTGTGGATGGGCGCCTACGGCCCCAAGGCGCTGGAGCTGACCGGCCGCCAGGCCGACGGCTTCATCCTGCAGCTCGCCGACCCGTACCTGACCGAGTGGATGGTCAAGTCGGTGCGCACCGCCGCCGAGCAGGCGGGCCGCGACCCCGCCTCGATCACCATCTGCGTGGCCGCGCCCGCGTACGTCACCGACGGCAGCCCGGAGCAGTTGGCGCACGCCCGGGAGCAGTGCCGGTGGTTCGGCGGCATGGTCGGCAACCACGTCGCCGACCTGGTCGCCCGCTACGGCGAGCACTCCGGGCTGGTGCCGGAGGCCCTCACCGACTACATCAAGGCCCGGCAGGGGTACGACTACAGCCACCACGGCCGGGCCGACAACCCCGACACGGCGTTCGTGCCGGACGGGATCGTCGACCGCTTCTGCCTGCTGGGCCCGCTGTCGGCGCACCGGGACCGGCTGGAGCAGCTGCGGGACCTGGGCGTCGACCAGTTCGCCGTGTACGCCATGCACGACGCGGTGGAGGAGGTGATCGACGCCTACGGCAGCGGCATCGTCCCGGAGTTCTCCGGGGCCTGACGGGCGGCGGAGCCCGCCGGGGTCAGTCGGCGGGCTGCTCGGTGATGGAGTCCACGCGGTCGGGGTAGAAGGCCACGTGGTCCTTGATCTCGGCGACGGCGGCGTGCGGCGCCTCGTAGGACCAGATGGCGTCCACCGAGCGCGCGCCGCCGGCCGGGATGCTGTAGTAGCTGGCGTCGCCCTTGAACGGGCAGTAGCTGGTGGTGTCCGTCCGCTCCAGCAGGGAGCGGTCCACGTCGGCCAGCGGGATGTACTGGACCGGCGGGTAGGACGCCTCACGCAGCGTCAGCGCGTTGCGGGTGTCGGCGACCACCCGCCCGGCCACCGAGACGACCACCCGGGCCGGGTTGGCGTCGACGGTGATCGGGTGGGCGGGGCTGGGCTGCAGGACGGGCTTGTCGGTCATGGCCGGGCCTCTCTGTCACGGTTCACAACTGCACGGTTCACAACGGGTCGTGGTTCACGTTCGGCGACGGGACGGACGGTCAGCCGGTGCCGCTGATCCGCTCCGGCTCGATCACCAGGATCACCCGCACCTGGTCGCGGCCGCCGTACCAGGGGTAGGGGCCGCCCAGGTAGCGCTGGGCGAGCTTCTCGATGTGGTCGACCGCGCCGTCGGTGGTCACCTCGACCACGCGGCCGCGCACCTGGACGTAGCGCGAGGGGTTGTCCGGGTCGGAGACGGCCAGCGCCACCCGCGGATCCCGTTGCAGGTTCCTGACCTTCAGGTGCGTCTGGACGCTGTTGACCAGCACGTGCTCACCGTCGGTGTCGACCCAGGTCTGCGTGACCTGGGGCGAGCCGTCGGCCATGGTGGTGGCCACGTAGCAGGTGCTCGGCGCGTTCAGCAGCGCGAGCAGGTCGTCGGTGAGCTTCACGGGTGGGCCTCCCGGCCGGATCGGGCGATGGATGCCGCCTCATGCTCTCAGTAACGCCCGGGAGGGCGCGGAGCTTCCGGCTGAGCGGTGGCCGAAAGAAGATCCCATTCATTCCTATGATCATCGGGGATCAGTAGGGTGAACCGCCGCCCGGTCGCCTCGCACCGGGCCGCGCCCCGCCCCGCTGCCCCGCCGCCCCGAGGAGTTCGCCGTGACCACTGGCCCGCAGGCACCGGACATCCTGTCCGCAGCGTTCGCGGCGGACCCGTACGCCGCCTACCGGACCATGCGCGAGCAGTACCCGCTGATCTGGCACGAGGGGATGCAGAGTTACATCGTCTCCCGCTACCAGGACGTCGAACGGGCCTTCAAGGACCCGGTCTTCACCAGCGACAACTACGACTGGCAGATCGAGCCCGTGCACGGCCGCACCATCCTGCAGATGGGCGGACGTGAGCACTCGGTCCGCCGCGCGCTGGTCGCCCCCGCCTTCCGGGGCAAGGAGCTGCAGGAGAAGTTCCTGCCGGTGATCGAGCGCAACGCCGCCGAGCTGATCGAGCGCTTCCGCGGCGACGGCCGGGCCGACCTGGTCGGCCAGTTCGCCACCTGGTTCCCGATCAACGTGATCGTCGACATGCTCGGCCTGCCGCGCGAGGACCACGCCCGGTTCCACGCCTGGTACACCTCGGTCATCGGCTTCCTCGGCAACCTCACCCAGGACCCGGAGGTCACCGCCTCCGGCCTGCGCACCCGCGAGGAGCTTGCCGCGTACATGATTCCGGTCATCCGGGAGCGCCGCGCCAACCCCGGCGACGACCTGCTCTCCACTCTGTGCACGGCCGAGATCGACGGCACCGCCATGAGCGACGAGGACATCAAGGCGTTCGTCAGCCTGCTGCTCGCCGCCGGGGGAGAGACCACCGACAAGGCCATCGCCGGGGTCTTCCGCAACCTGCTGGCCCACCCGGAGCAGCTCGCCGCCGTCCGCGCGGACCGCGACCTCGTCCCGGCGGCCTTCGCCGAGACCCTGCGGTTCACCCCGCCGGTGCACATGATCATGCGTCAGCCCTCCGAGGACGTACGGCTGAGCGGCGGCACCGTGCCCGCCGGCGCCACCGTGACCTGCCTGATCGCGGCGGCCAACCGGGACGCCGAGCGCTACGCCGAGCCGGACACCTTCGACATCTTCCGCACGGACCTGACCACGGCCAACGCCTTCTCCGCCGCCGCCGACCACCTGGCGTTCGCGCTCGGACGGCACTTCTGCGTCGGCGCGCTGCTGGCCAAGTCCGAGATCGAGGTGGGCGTCAACCAACTGCTGGACGCCCTGCCCGACATCGCCCCCGAGGACAGCGTGATCCCGGACGAGCAGGGCCTGTTCACCCGCGGCCCGGGCTCGCTCCGGGTCCGCTTCACCCCCGCCGCCTGACCCGGGCCGCCTGACCCGGGCCGCGCGGCGCCGCCTCACAGCGAGGTGAACTCCACCGGCAGCGCCGCCGGGCCGCGCATCCAGACCGACGGACGCCACTGCAGCTCCGAGCCGGGCACCGTCAGCATCACGTCCGGCAGCCGGTCCAGCAGCACCTCCACCGCGGCCCGGGCGATCACCTCGGCCATCTCCGGGGCCGGGACCGGGCAGCGGTGCTCGCCGTGGCTGAACGACAGGTGCGCCTGGTTGCCCACCGAGCCCGCGGTGAAGTCCGGCTGCACCGCCGGGTCGGTGTTGGCCGCCGCCAGCCCGAGCACCAGGCAGTCGCCCTTGCGGATCTTCTGCCCGGCCAGCGAGGTGTCCCGGGCGGCCCAGCGGCCGACGAAGTTCTGCGTCGGGGTGTCCACCCACAGCACCTCGTTCAGCGCCTGGCTGACGCTGCGCCGGCCGCCGGAGAGGGTGACCGCGAACCGGTCGTCGGTCAGCATCAGCCGCAGCGTGTTGCCGATCCAGTTGGACGTCGGCTGCTGGCCCGCGGCGATGATGGAGATCATGTCCTGGATGATCTCCTCGTCCTCCAGCCCGGCCGGGTGCGCCAGCATCCGCGAGGCGACGTCGGGGCCGGGCCGGCGGCGTCCCCGCTGCAGCAACCGGGCCATGCAGTCGTGGATCCGCTGGTACGCCTCGACCGCGCCGGGCCCGTCGTCCAGCGAGGCGACCATGTCCCGCTCCAGGTCGAAGATCTCCTCCCGGGCCAGCCCGAACAGCCCGGCCACCACCCGCAGTGGGACCTGCGCGGCGTAGTCGGCCATCAGCTCGGCCGAGCCGGCTCCGGCGAAGCCGTCGATGAGCGCGTCGGCGACCCGCTCGCTGTCGGCCCGCAGCTCGAACAGGTCCACCTCGGAGAGCACGTCGGTGATGGCCCCGGCCCGCCGCTGGTGCTCGGCGCCCTCCTTGAACAGCACCGAGGGGGTGTAGAAGACGTACGGCAGCAGCGGCCAGTCGGCCGGGATGCGGTCCCAGGCGTGCCAGCGGCGGGAGTCGCGGGCGAACAGCTCGGAGTTGCTGGTGACGTAGTGCACCTCGCGGTAGCCGAGCACCAGCCACGCCGGGATGTCGCCGTCCAGCAGGATCGGCGCCACCGGTCCGTGCTCGCGGCGCAGCGCCCGGTACAGCTCGGCGGGGTCGCTCTGGAAGCGGGGCGAGTGCATCCGGGCGGTCCCGTCCGGGCCGGTCTCCTCCCCGCCCCGGTGCGCCGGGCAGCCCGCG
Organism: Streptacidiphilus sp. PB12-B1b; assembly: GCF_014084125.1. Taxonomy (NCBI): domain Bacteria; kingdom Bacillati; phylum Actinomycetota; class Actinomycetes; order Kitasatosporales; family Streptomycetaceae; genus Streptacidiphilus; species Streptacidiphilus sp. PB12-B1b. Next base: position 2,471,763 of record NZ_CP048405.1, read on the forward strand.
GCGGCGGCCGGGGCCGAGGCCGCCGACGGTTCCTGATGGGTCGTCACGACATGGTCTCCTGTGCGGAAAGGTCCTGCAGGTGGCGGACGAGGGCGATCAGCACGTCCCGGCTGGAGTCCCGCTTGCGCGCGTCGCAGTCCAGCAGCGGCACGTCCGGGTTGAGCGACAGCGCCTCGCGGACCTGCTCCAGCGAGTGCTCGGGCTCCTCGAAGTTGTTGCGGGCCACCACGAACGGCAGCCCGTGGTGCTCCAGCCGGTCGATGGCGTACCAGGAGTCGGCCAGCCGCCGGGTGTCCACCAGCACCACCGCGCCCAGGGTGCCGGAGAACAGCCGGTCCCACAGGAACCAGAAGCGCTCCTGGCCGGGCGCGCCGAACAGGTAGAGCACCATCTCGTCGTCCAGGGTGATCCGGCCGAAGTCGAAGGCGACGGTGGTGGTGGACTTGGTCCGCACCCCCTCGCTGTCGTCGACGCCGACGCCCGCCTGGGTCATCACCTCCTCGGTGCTGAGCGGGCGGATCTCGCTGACCGAGCCGACCAGGGTGGTCTTGCCCGCGCCGAAGCCGCCGACGACGACGATCTTGAGCCCGTCGCTGGCGGAGGTGCGCAGCGGCTGCCCGTCCGGACGCGGTCCGGCGGTGTCCGGGTCAGAGGTTCTGGAGGCCAACGAGCACCCTCTTCAAGGTTTCGGGCGCCGGGAGCCTGGCTCCCCGCCCGGACGACTGCGGATGGCGGGCGGTGATCCGGCCCGAGTCGAGCAGGTCGCACAGCAGGATCTTCACCACGCCGACCGGGAGGTCCAGCAGCGAGGCCAGCTCCACCACGGCCACCGGGCGCGCGCACAGCTGCAGGATCCTGATGTGCTCGGACTGCATCCCGGGGGCGGGACCGCTCTCCTTGACGATCAGCGTGACCAGGTCGAACGACCGCTCGTAGGACCGGGTGCGGCCGCCGGTGACGGTGTACAGCCGGTCCGGGTCGCCGCTGTCGACCGGGCGGCGGATCATGCCTGCTGCCTCGGCTCGGCCCGCAGATGCTCGCCTATCTGCTCGATCAGCTCGTTCATGTTGTGGCCGACCACGCCCGCGTCGGCGTCGTCGTCGGCGATGACGGCGAGGTGCGCGCCGACCCCGGCCTCCACGATGAACAGGATGCCGCCGTGGAACTCGGTCATCGACTGGCGGACCCCGCCGGTGCCGTCGCCGAACTCGACCGACGCGCCGTGGGACAGGCTCTGGATCCCGGAGGCGATGGCCGCCAGCTGGTCCGCCTGGTCCACCGACAGCCCGGAGGTCAGGCAGAGCTTGAGGCCGTCGCGGGACAGCACCAGGGCGTGCCGGGCCCCGGGGGTCTTCTCCAGCAGGTTCTCCAGCAGCCAGTCCAGGCTGCGGTCGGTCGTGCTCGTGGTCATCGTGGGGTGTCCTGTCCGTTCTGCGCTGACGAGGGGTCGGTGTCGGTGGCGTCCGGGGCCTGGCGGACGGCCGCCTGGAACGCGCCGAAGCGGGCGCCGGCGTCCGGCCGGGGGCGGATCTCCCGGGTCCGGTCCGGGTCGACGGCCGGGGCGGGCGTCCGGACCGACGCGGCCAGGGTCTGCCCGCGCGGACGCTTGGGCAGCTCGGCCGGGGCGCTCGCGGCTGCCGCCGGGGCGGCTTCGGCGGCTTCTGTCGCGGCGGCGTCCGGGGCGGTGACCAGGGCGGCGGGTGCGGCCGGTACGCCGGGGGCGGCCGGGGCCGGGAGTGCCCGGGGCTCGGGCTGCCGGGTCGGGGCGGGCTGCCGGGTCGGGGCGGCTGCCGCCGGGGTGGGCCGGTCCCGGCCGCCGGGTGCCTGGTCCTGCTCCTGCTCCTGCGGACGGGTGAGCAGCCGCTGCGGGATGAGCACCACCACGCCGGTGCCGCCGCGCGAGGACGGCCGGAAGGACACCGTGAGCCCGTGCTTGCGGGCCAGGCAGCCGACGACCGCCAGCCCCAGCCGGGTGCCGGAGAGCGTGGTCAGGTCCAGCGGCTCGGCGGAGACCAGCCGCTCGGCGCGGGCCAGGGTGGCCGCGGCCATCACCAGTCCGCCGTCCTCGACGGTGACCACCACCCCGGTCTGCGTCTCCTGGGCGTAGACGTGCACCTCCTCGGTGGGCGGCGAGAAACTGGCGGCGTTGTCCATCAGCTCGGCCAGGACGTGCATGACGCCCTCGGCCGCGTAGCCCGCCACCGCGGCGGAGCTGGAGAAGTGCAGCCGGACCCGCTGGTAGGCGCTGATCCGGCCCATCGCGCCGCGCAGCACGCTCTCCATCACGATCGGCTTGGTCCAGCGCCGCCCGGAGCGGGCGCCGGTGAGCACCGCGATGCTGTCCGCGAGCCGCCCGGCCTGGGCGGTGCCGTGGTCCAGCTGCAGCAGGTCGCCGAGCACCTCCTCGCTGTGCCGGTTCTCCATCTCGCGCAGGTCGGCCAGCATGCCGGTGGCCAGCGCCTGGACGCGTCCGGCGGCGTTGGCGCAGGCGGCCATGGAGGAGGCGCGCAGGCGCTCGCTGGTGCCGACCTCCTGCACCAGCGTCTCCAGGATCCGCAGGTGGGCCCGGTCGAGGTCGGTCGGGGCCTGGGCCAGCACGGTCGAGGCCGAGGCGCCCTCGCGCAGGTGCTTGACCGCCTCCGGGATGACCTGCCCGGCGAGGCGTTCGGCCGCCGCCGTCGACCGGCCGCTGTCCGCGGCCAGCTCCCGCAGCTCGACCTCCAGCGCGGCGGACCGGGCCAGCTCCCTGGCCAGCGCCGTCCGCAGCGAGTTCTCGGACGCGACCGCGGCTCTGCGCGCCGACTCGGCCTCCGCCGCCACGCGGTGCGCCGCGTCGGTCTGCGCGGCAGCCGCGTGGGCGGACTCCGCGCGCAGCGACTCGCCGTCGCGCAGCCGGTGCACGGCCCGGGAGCGGGAGGCGGCCAGCGGCGGGACCACCGCCAGCAGCAGCGCGGCAGCCGCGCCGAAGCAGGCGATCGGCCACCGGTCGGCCGAGGCGGCGCGCTGGACCGCCCAGAGGCACAGGCCGCCGGCGACGGCGGCGCCGACCAGGGCCAGCAGGAGGGAGCGCGCCCTGGGAAAGTCCGGCGCATGGGCGGACCTCTGAACAGACATCAATCGGATCCTCGTAGCGCTCGGCGCAGGGAGCGGCCGACACGCTGGTGCCAGGGGGAGTTGACGTGACAGCAGGGCCATGAGGGGAAATGTCGTATGACCGCGCCAGCCCACCCTACCGTTTCAAATCGGTTGCCCTGACGGCAACTTGACATCCGGACAGCCGCGCAGGCGCGGGTTGCGCAGGCACGGCCGCGGCGGTGCGGCGGCGGTGCGGGCGCGGCGGCGGGCCCGCGGTCATACCCTGATCCCGGACATCCGGTCCGCTGGGCAGAGGGGACATGCAGGTGAGAATCGTGCTGGGCGTGCTGGGCGTGCTCGTGGTCGCCGGGGTGTTCTCGTCGGTGGTCCGCACCCTGGTGCTGCCCCGGCCCTCGCGTTCCAGTTTCACCAGCCTGGTCCGCCGGGTGCTGTTCGTGCCCTACCAGGCGGTCGCCGACCGCTGCGCCACCGCCGAGCGCAAGGACCGGGTGCTGGCGCCGGTGGCCCCGCTGTCGATCCTGGTCACCCTGGTGCTGTGGCTGGCGTCCTTCATGGTCGGCTACGCCCTGCTGGAGGCCTCGGTCAGCGGCTTCGGGGTGAAGGCCTCGCTGAGCGAGGCCGGATCCTCGCTGTTCACCCTGGGCTTCGCCAGCAGCAGGCGCAGCGCGCTGACGGCCGTGGACTTCTGCGCGGCCGCCACCGGGCCGATCGTGATCGCCCTCCAGGTGGGCTACCTGCCCTCGCTGTACGGTGCGTACGCCCGCCGCGAGGCGGAGGTGACGCTGCTGCAGTCGCGGGCCGGGAGCCCGCCCTGGGGGCCGGAGATCCTGGCCCGCTTCGCCCAGGTCGACCTGCTGGACTCGCTGCTGGAGCTGTTCGCCAACTGGGAGCGGTGGAGCGCCGAGGTGGCCGAGAGCCACACCACCTACGCCGTGCTGATCCAGTTCCGCTCGGCCCGGGCCGGCCGCAACTGGCTGGTCGCGCTGATCGCGGTGCTGGACGCGGCTGCGCTGCACCTGGCGTTCAACCCGTCCAGCCCGCAGACCCAGGTGCGGCTGGCGCTGCGGGCCGGCTTCGTCTGCATGCGGGACCTCGCCGACGTGCGCGGCATCGCCTACAACGCCGACCCGCTGCCGGACGACCCGATCGACCTGACCTACGAGACCTTCCTGAAGGGCGTGGAGCGGATGGCCGAGCAGGGGTTCCCGATGGAGCGCACCCCGGAGCAGGCATGGCCGCACTTCCGCGGCTGGCGGGTCAACTACGAGGCGCTGGGCTACCGGCTGGCGTACGACATCGACGCCGTGCCCGCGCCGTGGTCCGGCCCGCGCCGCACCGCCGAGGCCGAGGTGACCCCGCACACCCCGGTGGACCGCCGCCCGGTCGGCGCCTGAGCCCGGCCGCCGGGCCCGGCGGCGGTCAGCCGCGGGCGTAGGGGGCCAGCAGCAGCCGGATGATCTCGTCCAGGTGCAGGAAGGCGTCGGCGAGGGTGTTGCGCCCGGTCACCCAGGCGACCAGCTCGCTGTGCCAGGCGCTGTCGATCAGCATCGGCAGCACCGTGCCGGCGGACGGCGGCACCTCCGGCATCAGCGCCAGCAGCGAGGCCCGCCCGGCAGCGGCCATGGCGTCCACGACCTCGCTGGCGAACGGGTCGGTGGAGACCGTGACCGACACCAGCAGGTGCGCCAGGTTCGGCTGGCGCTGGAAGGCGCGCATGCCCCGGTGGACGAAGCGGACGACCCGGTCCGCCGTCCCGGTGTCCACCGCGCTCGGCAGGGCGGCCGGGGCGCGCAGCTCGGTCGCCAGGTCGGCCATCAGCTTGCCGCGCCAGTCGGAGACGGCCGAGGCCAGCAGATGGTCCTTGGAGGAGAAGTAGCGGTACGTCGTCCCGAGGGCGACCCCCGAGCGCTCGCTCACCTGCTTCATCTGGACGCGTTCGACGCCGATCTCCGAGACGAGCTCGAGCGCTGCCCTGATCAGGTACTGCCGACGTTCCAACTGGCGGGGAGACATTGCCTCGACCGGCCTGGGGGACAGGTCTACCTTGGACACGCTGTCATGGTACCGGGAACGGTGCGGCAGGTGTATGACACCCCATCAGCTCGAACTGCCGCCGGACGCCCCCTGGTGCAGCTCCCTGACCAGCGCCTCCTGCACCACCGAGGCGACCAGTCGGCCGTCCCGGGTGTAGAACTCGCCCTGCGCCAGCCCGCGTCCGTCCCCGGCGCTGGGGCTGCGCTGCGCGAACAGCAGCCACTCGTCGGCCCGGAACGGCCGGTGGAACCACATCGCGTGGTCCAGCGAGGCCAGGCTGATCCGGGACGGCCCCCTGCGCTCGGCCCGGGGGCGCTGCAGGTGCATGGCGGCGGTGGAGGCCAGCGTCAGGTCGGAGAGGTAGGCCAGGGCGCAGACGTGCATCAGCGGGTCGTCGCCGGGCAGCGGGGAGGCGGACTTCAGCCAGACGTACTGCTCCTCCACCCCGGTCTGCCGCCCGGGCAGCGAGGTCGAGCCGCTGGGCACGGTGCGCATGTCCAGGGTGAGCCGCCCGGTGGTGGCCCAGTAGCCGCCGGTGCCGTCGTCGGCCCAGTCGGCGTACGGGTCGGGCAGCAGCTCCGGATCGGGCAGCAGCGGGACGGCGCGCTGCCGCTCGGGGCTCTCCTCGGGCACCTTGAACGAGGCGGAGAGGGTGAACACGGCCTCGCCGCGCTGGATCGCGGTGACCCGGCGGGTGGCGTACGAGCGGCCGTCGCGCAGCCGCTCCACCTCGTACACCAGCGGGCGGCGCGGGTCGCCGGGGCGCATGAAGTAGCCGTGCAGGGAGTGCACCAGCCGCCCGGCCGGGACGGTGCGACCGGCCGCGACCAGGGCCTGCGCGGCGACCTGACCGCCGAAGGCGCGCAGCGGCGCGCCCGCGTGGCACCAGCCCCGGAACAGGTTGAGGTCGATGTCGTCGAGCCGCAGCAGGTCCACGAAGCTGGAGATGGTGCTGGGCTGCTGGTCGGTCACTCCGGTCGCGTCCACCATCGGGACATCGTCGCAGACCGGGGCCCCGGCCCGGCCGCCGGGCCCGCGGTGACCTGCTGTGACGTGCGTTACCTTGCGAACCGCCCGCCCAGTTTGGCGAAGTCCCAGCTGGTGACGGTGCGCGGGTCCAGCCGCAGCCAGGCGTGCCGGCCGTCGTGGACCATGGCCCGGCCGAAGCCGTACTTGGCGGCGAACAGCCGCTCCGGCAGCTCCAGCTCGGCCACGTCCAGCCCGGTCCTGGGGGCCTCGCCGACCTGCCGCACCTCGCCGGTCAGCTCGACGCCGCGCAGCTCGCCGTACTCCTCGCCGTCGTCCACCACCACCGCGATCCGCGGGTCGGCCGCCAGCTCGGACCAGCGGCGGCTGCGGGTGACCGAGTAGAGCCACAGCGCCGAGCCGTCCCAGGCGAACCACAGCGGGGTGGCGTGCGGGCGGCCGTCGGCGGCGACGGTGGCCACCCGGCAGGTGCGCCGCCCGGCCAGGAAGGCGTCCCGCTCGGCCGGGGTCATCATGATCCGGCGGCCGTGGCGCTGCTCGGCGGCGGCGCGGGCGGCGTCCGGCCGGGTGTCCTGCCTCATGTCGGGCCTCTTCCTGTACGGGCGCGGGGGCGGGAGGATGACCCCGGCAAGAGTAGAACGTGTTCTTGTCGGAAAGGCCAGAGCCGCGACCGACCGGAGGACCGCCGTGCGCCAGGACTTCGCCACGCTGCGCTGCGACGTCAGCGACCACGTCGCCTGGGTGGTGCTGGACCGCCCCGAGGTCCACAACGCCTTCGACCTGCGGATGATGCGGGAGCTGCGGACGCTCTGGCGGGAGCTGCGCGAGGACGACGAGGTGCGGGCGGTGGTGCTCACCGGCGCGGGCGACCGGGCCTTCTGCACCGGCGTCGACCGCGGCGCCCTGGCCGACCCCGCCCTGCCCATCGGCACCCGCGGCGGCACCCCGCTGCACTTCGACGACCCCGGCGACTGGATCAGCCCCAAGACCGCCGGGGACCTCTGGAAGCCGGTGATCGCCGCGGTCAACGGCATGGCCTGCGGCGGGGCCTTCTACCTGCTCGGCCAGGTCGAGTTCATCATCGCCGCCGAGCACGCCACCTTCTTCGACCCGCACACCAGCTACGGCATGGCCTCGGTCTTCGAGTCGATGGCGATGCTGCAGCGGATGCCGCTGGGCGAGGTGATGCGGATGCAGCTCACCGGCGCGTACGAGCGGCTCTCGGCCCGCCGCGCCTACGAGATCGGCCTGGTGCAGGAGGTCGTCCCGGCCGCCGGGCTGCGGGCCGCCGCCGCCCGGGTGGCCGCGGCCGTCGCCGCGCAGCCGACGCTGGCGGTGCAGGCCACCGTGCGGGCGGTCTGGTACGCGCAGGAACTCGGCTACCGGCAGGCGCTGCAGGTGGCCAAGACCCTGGTGCAGGTCGGCAACGACCCGGCCGCGCTGGCCGAGGGGCAGGCCGCGTTCGCCTCCGGCGTCCGGCCGCCCTGGCGGCTGCGCTGAGCCCGGCCCGGCGTCCGAGCCCAGCCCGCCGTCCGAACCCGGCCGGGTGTCAGCCGCCGAGGGTCTTGAGCAGCTCCGCCCCGGCCGCGCGCACCTCCGCCACCAGGACCGCCAGGTCCGGCTCGGTGACGGCCGGGTTGATCAGGCAGGCCCGGACCGCCTCCCGCCCGGCCAGGACCGTCCCGGTGACAAAGGCCCGGCCGCGCTCCTGGACGGCCGCCGGCAGCGCCTGGTTCACCCGCTCCAGCAGCTCCGCGTCCACCCCGGCCGGGGCCCAGCGGAAGGCCGTGATCGAGCTCTCCACCGCTGCTAGCAGCTCCAACTCCGGCTCTGCCTCGACCAGTTCGCCCAGCCGCCGGGCCATCGCGGTGCACTGCGCCACATTCCGGGCGATGCCCTCGCGCCCGGCGGCGGCGATGGTCGCCCACACCTTCAGCGAGCGGAACGGCCGGGTCTGCTCGATGCCGTACTCGGAGAACCAGCCCAGGCCGTCCCCGGAGTCGTCCCGCAGGTAGGACGGCACCAGGCTGAACGTCGCGCGCAGCCCGGCCGGGTCGCGGACCAGGACGCAGCCGCAGTCCACCGGCACGCCCAGCCACTTGTGCGGGTCCAGCGCCAGCGAGTCGGCGCGGTCCAGGCCCGCGTAGCGGTGCGCCACCACCGGGTCGAGCACGCCGAAGGCCCCGTAGGCGCCGTCCACGTGCAGCCACAGCCCCTCCTCGGCGCAGACGTCGGCGATGGCGTCCAGGTCGTCGACGGCGCCGGTGTTGACCGTCCCGGCCGAGGCCACCGCCAGGAACGGCGCCAGCCCGGCCGCGCGGTCGGCCCGCACCTGCGCCTGCAGGGCGGCCGGGTCGAGGTGGCCGCCCGCGTCGGAGGCCACCGTGCGCAGGTTCCGGCTGCCCAGCCCCAGCAGCTCGACGGCCTTGCGGACGCAGGAGTGGCTCTCCACGCCCGCGTAGCCGGTCAGCGTCGGCAGCGCCGCCAGGCCCTGCTCGCGGACGTCCGCGCCCAGCCGCAGCGCGGCCCGGCTGCGGGCCGCGCCCAGGGCGACGATGGTCGCCATCGACGCGCCGGAGGTGAGCAGCCCGGCGCCGGGCGGGTGCGGGAACCCGGCCAGCTCGGCTATCCAGCGGACAACCGTGCGCTCCAGGTGCACGTCGGCGTGGTCGCCCCCGGCCGAGCTGGGGTTCATCGCGGCGGCGGCCAGCGCGCCCAGCACCCCGGCCGGCGCGGGCGCGGCGTTCACCCAGCCGAAGAAGCGCGGATGGCCGTTGCCCATCGGGTACGGCAGCACCTCGCGGCCGATCTCCGCGACCAGCTCCTCCAGCCCCCGGCCCCGGACCGGCAGCGGCAGGCCCAGCAGCCGCTCCCGGGCGGCCGGTTCCACGGGCTGCCAGACCGGGCGGTCGGCCAGGCCGCCGAGGTAGTCGGCGAGCAGGTCGACGGCGGAGTGCCCGGCGGCACGGAAGTCGTTCATGCGCCAGATGGTATGACGGTGCCGCGGAGGTGTGAGGGCGGGGCGTCCGCGCTGCCGCCCGGGGTGCCTCCCTTCGGTGCCGTTCGCAACCGAATCCGGTGTTCGAAGTGCTGAACTGCGGGAATGTGCGGACACTGGGAGAGTTGTCCGACGAGAGGCGGGAACGTGAGCTTTGTCGCGGGGAGGGCGCCCAAGGGCGGGGGCGGGGTGCCCGCGCCGGGGGGCGACGGCGACGCGGCGCAGGCCGCGGGCGGCCCGGACACCGAGCCGGAGCGCGGCCCGGACACCGAGCCGGAGCGCGGCCCGGACGGCGCTCCCGACCCTGCGGGCGGCGGCGGCCGGCTGCGGCGGGCCGCCCGGAACAGCCGGATGCCGCTGCTCACCGCCGCCACCGGCGCGCTGCCGGTGCTGATCTTCCCGACCATCGGCTGGTGGTGGTTCGCCTACGTGTGCCTGGTGCCGCTGATGCTGGTGCTGCGCACCGCGCCCACGCCGCGCCGGGCGCTGAAGCTCGGCTGGTACGGCGGGATCGGCTTCCTGATCGGGGTGATGAGCTGGCTGATCCCCACCCTCAGCGTCGCCATCGTGGCCCTGGCCGCGCTGCTCGGCCTGTTCTGGGCGCCCTGGGGCTGGCTGGTGTGGCGGCTGCTGCGCGGCCGTCCGGACGCCGGGCGGGCGCTGGCGGCGGTGGTGCTGGTGCCCTGCGGCTGGCTGGTCATCGAGACCGTCCGCTCCTGGCAGTACCTGGGCGGCCCCTGGGGGCTGCTCGGGGCCAGCCAGTACCGGCAGCACGACGCGCTGGTGCTGGCGTCCTTCGGCGGGGTGTGGCTGGACAGCCTGCTGATCGTCGCGGTGAACACCGCCGTGGTGGTGCTGGTCGCGGCCTGGGGCCGCTCCGTCGTCGGCTACGGGACGCTGGCCGCGCTGGCGGCCTGCGTGGCCGCGGTCTGCGCCTGGGCCCCGCAGCCCCGGCTGACCGGGGCCACCGCCGCCGTCGGCGTGGTCCAGCCGGGCGGCAGCGCCAACGACGCCGACCGCACCGCGCGCGGCGAGCGGCTCACCCGCACCCTGGTCGGGGACCGTCCCGACCTGGTGCTGTGGGGCGAGAGCAGCCTCACCGACGACCTGGGCGCCGACCCGGCGCTGACCGCGCAGATCGCCGCGCTCTCCCGGCAGACCGGGGCGGAGCTGCTGGTCAACGTGGACGCGGCGCAGGGCGGCAGCGGCGGCATCTACAAGACCTCGGTGCTGGTCGGCCCGGACGGGCTGACCGGCCAGCAGTACGCCAAGATCCGGCTGGTGCCGTTCGGCGAGTACGTTCCGCTGCGGCCGGTGCTCGGCTGGATCACCTCCTTCTCCAAGGCGGCGGCGGTGGACCGGCGCCGGGGCACGGAGAACGTGGTGATGACCGTGGCCGAGCCCGGCGGCGGCACGCTCCGGGTCGGCCCGCTGATCTGCTTCGAGTCCGCCTTCCCGGACATGAGCCGGACCCTGGTGAACCGGGGTGCGCAGGTGATCGTGGTGCAGTCCTCGACCTCGACCTTCCAGGACACCGCCGCGCCCGAGCAGCACGCCTCGCTGGCGGCGCTGCGGGCGGCGGAGACCGGGCGCCCGGTGGTCCAGGCGACGCTGACCGGCGTCAGCGTCGCCTACGACCCCTTCGGGCGCCAGGTCGGACAGCCGCTGACCACCGCCGACCGGGGGGCGACCGTCTACCGGGTGCCGCTGGCGACCGGCAGCACCCTGTACGACCGCTGGGGCAACTGGCTGCCGACGCTGTGCTGCCTGCTGGTGGCGCTGAGCGCGGCGCTCTGGGGCGGCCGGGCCTGGGCCGGACGCCGCAGGCGGGCCGCTCGCGCAACCCGATCGGAGGGCTAGGGCTCCACTCGGGCGGTGTTCTGCCCGATTTCGGGCAGGATTCTTGGATTCGGCGAAGGGGCTGCGTAAGGTCTCACCTCGTGTCCAGTCCCTCCGCCTCCAGCACGCACCCGACGGGAGCGCCCCGACCTGCGCATCCGCACGAGGAGCTGCTCGACCACCTGGCGCGGACCACCGCGCTCGGTCCCAGCGAGGCGGCTCGGGTCGTCGCCGACGTGCTGGCGTACTTCTCCGAGAGCACCGAGGAGTACGTGCGCCGGCGCCACGGCGAACTGCAGGCCAAGGGGCTGACCAACGAACGGATCTTCGAGCGGATCGCGCAGGAGCTGCCGCAGCGGCGGGTCCGCGCGGCCGAACTCTCGGCGCGCCAGCTGCGCCGGACCGTCTACGGCTGACGGCCGCCCGGCAGCAGTCCGTGACCACCACCCGAGCTAGAAGGAGCACCGCCCATGTGTGGCATCGTCGCCTATATCGGTTCCCGTGACGCCGCGCCCATCCTGCTGGAGGGCCTGCAGCGCCTGGAGTACCGGGGGTACGACTCCGCCGGGATCGCCGTGGCCGCCAAGGCCCAGGGCGCCCAGGCCCAGTCCGACGGTGCCGCCCCGGCGACGCTGAAGGTCCGCAAGAGCAAGGGCCGGGTCGCCGACCTGGCCGCGCTGGTCCCGGCCCGCTTCGCCGGCCGGACCGGCATCGGCCACACCCGCTGGGCCACCCACGGCGTGCCCAGCGACGCCAACTCGCACCCGCACCTGGACCAGGCCGGGCGGATCGCGGTCGTCCACAACGGCATCATCGAGAACGCCGACGAGCTGCGCGCCAAGCTCGAGGCCGACGGCGTGGTCTTCACCTCCGAGACCGACACCGAGGTCCTGGGCCACCTGATCGCCAGCCTGGCCACCGAGGGCGTCGAGCTGGAGGACGCCGTCCGCGCCGCGCTCAAGCGGATCGTCGGGACGTACGGCATCGCCGTCCTGGACGCCCAGCAGCCCGACCGGATCGTGGTCGCCCGCAACGGCAGCCCGATCGTGCTGGGCATCGGCGAGAAGGAGATGTTCGCCGCCTCCGACGTCTCCGCGCTGGTCCGCTACACCCGCCAGGTGGTGCACCTGGACGACGGCGAGCTGGCGACCGTGCGCGCCGACGGCTTCAACACCTTCACCCAGGAGGACGCCCGGGCCACCGCCAAGCAGCCCTCCATCGTGGACTGGGAGGAGGCGTCCTACGACACCGCCGGCCACGCCCACTTCCTGCTCAAGGAGATCCACGAGCAGCCCGCCTCGGTCGAGCGCACCCTCAGCGGCCGCGTCGACAAGCGCTTCTCCACCGCGCACCTGGGCGGCCTCAACATGGACGCCCGCGAGGCCCGGGCGTTCCGTCGGGTGAAGATCCTCGGCTGCGGCTCCGCCTACTACTCGGGCGAGCTGGGCGCGCAGCTGATCGAGGAGCTGGCCCGCATCCCCGCCCACGCCGAGCCCGCCTCGGAGTTCCGCTACCGCAACCCGGTGATCGAGGCCGACACCCTGTACATCGCGGTCAGCCAGTCCGGCGAGACCTACGACACGCTGGCCGCCGTCCAGGAGATCAAGCGCAAGGGCGGCCGGGTGCTGGGCGTCGTCAACACCGTGGGCAGCGCCATCGCCCGCGAGTGCGACGGCGGCATGTATTTGCACGCCGGGCCGGAGATCTCGGTGGCCTCCACCAAGGCGTTCACCTCCACCGCCGTGGCCTTCGCGCTGATCGCGCTGCACCTCGGCCGGGTGCACGACCTCTCGCCGGCCGACGGCAGCCGGATCTGCGCCGGACTGAAGGCGCTGCCGGACCAGATCCGGGAGATCCTGGCCCAGGAGAAGCAGATCGCCGACCTGGCCGCCAAGTACGCCAACCACGCCGGGATGATGTTCATCGGCCGGGTGCGCGGCTACCCGGTGGCCCGCGAGGGCGCGCAGAAGCTCAAGGAGGTCTCCTACGTCCACGCCGAGGCGTACCCGGCGAGCGAGCTCAAGCACGGCCCGCTGGCGCTGATCGGCCCGGAGCTGCCGACCGTGGCCGTCGTCCCCGACGACGAGCTGCTGGACAAGAACCTCACCGCGCTGGGCGAGATCCGCGCCCGCAGCGGCCAGGTGCTGATGGTCGGCCACACCGCCCCCGACGCCAAGCTGGCCGAGGACGCGATCCTGGTGCCCAAGAACGAGCCGGAACTCGACCCGATCCTGCTCGGCATCCCGCTCCAGCTGTTCGCCTACTACGCGGCGGTCGCGCTGGAGCGGGACGTCGACAAGCCCCGCAACCTGGCCAAGAGCGTCACCGTCGAGTAGCCGCCGGCTCCGGGGCCAGGTGCGCGGTGATCACCAGGGTGGCCTCCTCGACCTGGTAGTCCAGCGGGACGCCGAGCCGGCGCAGGGTGGCCACCATCCCGGTGTTGGACGAGGTGGTGACGGCGTAGACCTCGCCGATGCCGGCGTCCCGCGCCAGCTCGGCGAGCCTGCGCACCAGCTCCGCGCCCAGGCCCCGGCGCTGCCAGGCGTCCTCGACCAGCACGGCGATCTCGGCGCTGCCGTCGTCCCACATCAGGTGGGCGAGCGCGACGAGGTCGCCGTCGCCGGTCTCCACGGTCAGGGTCTGGCCGTAGCGGGGCTCCAGCAGGTGGCCGATGTAGCGGTCGGCGTCGCCGACCGGGCCGTGGTAGCGCAGCCGCAGCGTCCGGGTGCTGCACCGCTCGTGCAGCGCCAGCGCGGCCTGCCGGTCGGACGGGTCGGCCCGGCGCACCGTCAGCTCGTTCCCGGCCGGGAGGGTCAGCAGGTCCCGGGTGTCCGGGACGCGCGGGCCCAGCTGGCCGTCCAGCTCGATCAGCGCCCGGGCGCGGGCGAACTCGGTGGGCGTGAACGGCGGTTCGTCGCGGGTGACCACCAGCACCCCGCCCGAGGGGTCGCGCAGCCGCATGGTGCTGCCGTCCAGGTCGTCCTCGTCGATCTCGGCGGGCAGCGAGCGGATGGTGCAGCGGCCGAACAACTGCCGCAGCGCCAGCGGGAGTTCGGCGGCGTCCAAGGCGGTGCGGGTGGCCAGGTTGAGGATCCGCGTGGGCACGTCCACCAGGTCGTGGGCGTCGGCGCGCTCCAGCCACACCTCGGTGCCCCCGGCCGCGACCACGGCCCGGCTGATGTCCTGCGCCGGGGTGTCGGCGTGGGCCTGGACCACGAACTCGTCGATGGTGACGTCGGCCAGCGGGTGCGCCTGCATGGAGATGATGTTGACCGGCAGGTCGGCCAGCGCCCGGCACAGGGCGGCCAGGCTGCCGGGCGCGTCGGTGACCGTCGCCCGGATCCGCCACAGCGCCCGGTCCTGCGGCGGCAGCGGCGAGGGCAGCGCCGCGGCGCCGGGCTCCCCGGCGGAGGACGACACGATGTCGCCCGGGGCCGGGCCGGGAGGGGCGTGCGGGTGGCGGTGCGACCACCAGCCGTGCCAAGCCGCCGTGGCCATCAGCGCCAGTGCGGAGGCGATCAGCAGGAACGGACCGTCGTGGCCGTGCACCACCACGTTGGCGATCAGGTCGGCCAGGGCGACGGCGACGAACACCGACGCCAGCTCGACCGTCTCGCGGCGCCAGTGCTGTCTGCGGGTGTCGGAGCGGGCGGAGGCGGAGGCGTGGCGAGTCAACTTGTCCATGCTGCGAATCCTGCCGAAGCGGTGTTTCGTGATCACGAACGGATCATGACCAGGACGTAAAGACTGGTTATTAGTCATTTGTCCGAATCTGCTGGCGAAGACAGGCTGTCAGGAGTTACCACGTCTAGGGGTAGGGCAACAGTTCCGGGCGCTTGGGGCTGCGGCCGTCGCCCGACGAGGTGCCCCGGATCCGCCGCATCACCCACGGCCCCAAGTGCCGTCCCAGCCACCGCAGATCGTCCGCCAGCCGACGCGCCCGGCCGGGCGGCGGGACCGGCGGCAGCGGCGCCCGCCAGTCGAACTCCGGCGGTTGGCCCACGGCCTGCAGCACCGCCTCCGCCACCCGGCGGTGCCCCTCCGGCGACAGGTGCAGCCGGTCCTCCGCCCACAGCCGGGGATCGTCGAAGCAGGGCGCGTCGAACAGCTCGACCACGACCACGCCCGGCTGCTCCGCCAGCTCCGACACGAACCGCTTCAGCCGCAGGATCGCCGGGAGCACCCGCGAGCCGCCCGCCATCCGCCGGCTCGGGTCGGTGCTGTGGAACAGCACCAGCAGCCGCGCGCCGGACGCCAGCTTCCCTGCCGCCTCGCCCAGCTGCGCACAGACCGCCTCCACGTCGCAGCCCGGCCGCAGCACGTCGTTCAGGCCGCCGGCCAGGGTCACCAGCTCCCCGCCCAGCGAGGCGGCCCGGTCCACCTGCTGGTCCACGATCTGGCCGATCAGCTTGCCGCGCACGGCCAGGTTGGCGTACCGGAAGCCGCCCCCGGCCTGCGCCGCCAGCCGCTCGGCCACCCGGTCCGCCCAGCCCCGGTACTCACCGTCCCCCAGCACCTCGTCGCACATGCCCTCGGTGAACGAGTCGCCCACGGCGACCATGCTGCGGAACGGCCCGAGGCCGTCGGCGGAAACAGTCATGCGCCGACCCTATCCAGCCGCGCCCGGGACGCGCAGGGGCCCCGGTCCCGGCGGTGTGCCGGGCCGGGGCCCCTGGTGCTGCTTACCTGCTCACCTGCGGCGGCCTCGTCAGCCGAGGGTCGCCAGGGCCTCGTTCAGGGTCGCCGACGGGCGCATCACGGCCTCGGCCTTGGCCGGGTCGGGCTGGTAGTAGCCGCCGATGTCGACCGGCGAGCCCTGGACCGCGATCAGCTCGCCGACGATGGCCTGCTCCTGCTCGGCCAGGGTCTTGGCCAGGCCCGAGAACGCCTCGGCCAGCTGCGCGTCGTCGGTCTGCCCGGCCAGCTCCTGGGCCCAGTACAGGGCCAGGTAGAAGTGGCTGCCGCGGTTGTCGATCCCGCCCAGGCGGCGGCTGGGCGACTTGTCCTCCTCCAGGAACGTCCCGGTGGCGCGGTCCAGCGTGTCGGCCAGGACCTGGGCGCGGGCGTTGCCGGTGCTCTGGGCCAGGTGCTCGAAGCTGGCGGCCAGCGCGAAGAACTCGCCCAGGCTGTCCCAGCGCAGGTAGTTCTCCTTCAGCAGCTGCTGGACGTGCTTGGGCGCGGAGCCGCCGGCGCCGGTCTCGAACAGCCCGCCGCCGTTGATCAGCGGCACGACCGACAGCATCTTGGCGCTGGTGCCCAGCTCCAGGATCGGGAACAGGTCGGTCAGGTAGTCGCGCAGCACGTTGCCGGTGACCGAGATGGTGTCCTCGCCGCGGCGGATGCGCTCCAGCGAGAAGGCGGTGGCCTCCTGCGGGGTGAGGATCTCGATCTGCAGCCCGTCGGTGTCGTGCTCCGGCAGGTACGCCTCGACCTTGGCGATCAGGTTGGCGTCGTGGGCGCGGTCCCGGTCCAGCCAGAACACGGCCGGGTTGCCGGTGGCCCGGGCCCGGTTGACCGCGAGCTTCACCCAGTCGCGGATCGGCACGTCCTTGGTCTGGCACATGCGGAACACGTCGCCGACCGCGACCGGCTGCTCCAGCACGGCGTTCCCGGCGGCGTCGACGACCCGGACCGTGCCCTCGGCGGCGATCTCGAAGGTCTTGTCGTGGCTGCCGTACTCCTCGGCGGCCTGGGCCATCAGGCCGACGTTGGGCACCGAGCCCATGGTCGCCGGGTCGAAGGCGCCGTGCGCGCGGCAGTCGTCGATGACGACCTGGTAGACCCCGGCGTAGCTGCTGTCCGGGATGACCGCCAGGGTGTCGGCCTCCTTGCCGTCCGGGCCCCACATGTGGCCGGAGGTGCGGATCATGGCCGGCATCGAGGCGTCCACGATGACGTCGCTGGGGACGTGCAGGTTGGTGATGCCGCGGTCGGAGTCGACCATCGCCAGCGCCGGGCCCTCGGCCAGCTCGGCGTCGAAGGACGCCTTGATCGCCGCGCCCTCGGGCAGCGCGTCCAGGCCGCCCAGGATGGCGCCGAGGCCGTCGTTGGGGCTGAGCCCGGCGGCGGCCAGGACCGCGCCGTACTGCTCGAACGTCTTGGGGAAGAAGGCGCGGACCACGTGGCCGAAGATGATCGGGTCGGAGACCTTCATCATGGTGGCCTTGAGGTGCACCGAGAACAGCACGCCCTCGGCCTTGGCCCGGGCCACCTGGGCGGCGAAGAACGCGCGCAGCGCGGCCACGTGCATCACCGAGGCGTCGACGACCTCGCCGGCCAGCACCGGGACCGACTCGCGCAGCACGGTGGTGCTGCCGTCCGCGCCGACCAGCTCGATGCGCAGCGAGCCGTCCTCGGCGATCACCGCGGACTTCTCGGTGGAGCGGAAGTCCTCGGCGGTCATGTGGGCGACGTTGGTCCGGGAGTCGGACGACCAGGCGCCCATCCGGTGCGGGTGCGCCTTGGCGTAGTTCTTGACCGAGGCGGGGGCGCGCCGGTCGGAGTTGCCCTCGCGCAGCACCGGGTTGACGGCGCTGCCCTTGACCTTGTCGTAGCGGGCGCGGATGTCGCGCTCCTCGTCGGTCTTCGGGTCGTCCGGGTAGGCCGGGAGCGCGTAGCCCTGCTGCTGCAGCTCCGCGATGGCCGCCTTGAGCTGCGGGATGGAGGCCGAGATGTTCGGCAGCTTGATGATGTTGGCGCCCGGCGTCTTGGCCAGGGCGCCCAGCTCGGCGAGGGCGTCGTCGATGCGCTGCGCCTCGGTGAGACGCTCCGGGAAGCCCGCGATGATGCGCCCGGCCAGGGAGATGTCGCGGGTCTCCACGCGGACGCCCGCTGTCGAGGCGTACGCCTGGACCACTGGCAGGAACGAATACGTTGCCAGGGCCGGGGCCTCGTCAGTGTGCGTATAGATGATGGTCGAGTCAGTCACCGCTACTCCGCTTCACGTCTCCAACGTTTCTCGACATCAAGATATCTCCTGATCGGCCCTTCCGGACACCAACCCCGCGCCGAACCGCTCCGGCGCCGGTCAGAACGCCGTGCGGTGCTCCCGGCCGAGCAGGACGTAGTGCTCGCCGTTGAGCCTGATCCCGGCCCGGTCCTCCTCGCCCAGCTCCCGCTTGACCTTGGCCGGAACCCCGGCGACCAGCGAGTTCGGCGGGATCTGCATGCCCTGCGGGACCACCGCCCCGGCCGCGATCAGCGAGCCGGTGCCGATCCGGGCGCCGTTGAGCACGGTCGCGCCCATGCCCACCAGCACCTCGTCCTCGACGGTGCAGCCGTGCAGCACCGCGTTGTGGCCCACCGTGACGCCGCTGCCGACGACGACCGGGAAGCCGGGGTCGGCGTGGACCGTGCAGTTGTCCTGGATGTTGCTGTTCCCGCCGATGGTGATCGACTCGCAGTCGCCGCGCAGCACGGCGTGGTACCAGACGCCGGAGCCTGCGGCCAGGCTCACCGAGCCGAGGACGACCGCGGTCGGCGCGACGAAGGCGTCGTCGTGCACCTCGGGCGTGCGCCCGCAGACCGGCGCGACCAGCGCTCCGGGGCGGGCGGCGGGGGCAGGTGCGGCGGGAACGGGCACGGCGGGGGCAGGTGCGGCGGCGGGGGTGTGCGGTTCGGTCATGGCGGTGCTCCCGGGGCGGGCGGCCGGTGTCGTCCGGCGGGCGTCGGCTGGTCGGTGTCGACTGCACGCTACCCCGGCCGGTCACGGCCGCTCGCGACAGCGGCCGACGGTACGTCAGCTGCCTTTCGGCGATGGGGCTTTGGCATCGCCCCGGGGGACAGGTACAGCATGCCCATGCCATACTCTGTACCCGATATGAGTGGTACACCTGCTCCATCACGATTGTCCGCCCGGGGCCTGCCCGCCCCGGGCGGGCGGCCGCGCGCCGCCCCACCCGGCCCCGCCGCCCCCGGGTGCGCCAACTGATCGGCCCCGCAAGGACGCTGGCGATTCCGGCCGTGAACGGGAGCGGAGAGCCCTGCCCACCTGCCGAGCACCCCACGCATTGGTCTTGACCAATGACCGGGGTGGCCCTATGGTCGCCCATAGTGCAGGGTCCTTTAAGAAATAAGGGCGCATAAATACTGCACCCGAGGTCACAGGCGGAGGACAGGGTGGGGAGCACACAGGTCGCGGGCGGCACGGCAGTCGAGACGACCCCCGAGCCCAAGTACTGGCAGCTGCGCACCGTGCTGGTGCGCGCGCTCGACACCGAGTTCTCCGCGGGCGAGGTGCTCCCCAACGAGCGCGACCTCTCCGCGCGTTTCGGCGTCGCCCGCGCCACCCTGCGGCAGGCGCTCGACCAGCTCGAACTCGAGGGCCGCCTGGTCCGCCGCCGCGGCATCGGCACCCTGGTCGCGGCCCCGCGCATGGGCGTGCCCATGGTCGAGGCCACCGACAACCACTTCGGCGCCGGACGCGACAGCTGGCGGATCGTCGACGCCGACTACGCCGCCGCGCCCGCCGCCGTCGCCGCCGCCCTGGGCGTCGCCGCCGACGAGCCGGTGCACGTGGTCCGCCGGCTGCGGATGATGCGCGGCCAGGCCATCGGCGCCGAGACCCTGTACGTCCCGGACGCGGTGGTGCCGCAGCCCCCCGGCTCCTACATCAAGCACAGCCTCGCCGAGTCCAGCCGCGCCCGCTCGGTGCTGCGGCAGCTCCAGCGGCTGGAGCCGGACGGCGAGTCCCGCGCGGTGGAGCTCGGCGTCGCCGAGGACGAGGCCGCCCGCCTGCTGGAGCGCCCGCCGGGCATCCCGGTGCTGGTGGTCACCGCCCGCTACCGCGCGCAGGGCCGGGTCGCCGTCGTCGGCGTCTCCACCTACCGGGCCGACACCTGCCGGCTGACCTTCGGCGAGTCCGGCATGGTCGAGGTCGCCCCGGTCGCCGCCCCCGCCCCGGCCGAGGTCCGCGCCGCCTCCTGATCCACCGAGAACAGCTGCTCCTCGGCGTGTTCGAGGGCCAGCCGCAGGGCGCCGGTGGCGATCACGTCGTCACCGAGCGCCGACAGCCGCACCTCCGGCGGGCGCAGGCAGAACCGGCCCAGCTGCGCCCGCAACGGCTCCAGGACTCCGTCCAGACCCGCCGCCCACCCGCCGATCACCACGATCTGCGGGTCGATGGCGAGCACCAGCGCCGCCACGTCCCGCACCAGCCGGGCCAGGAAGCGGTCGCGGACGTCGAGCGCCACCTGGTCGCCCTGCTCGGCCATCCGCAGCACCCGCGCCACCGCCGCCTCGTCCAGCGGGTCGATCGGCTTGCTCGGCGCGGACAGCAGCTGCGCCGGGTTGGACTCGCGGCCCAGCAGGTGCAGCGAGCCGATCTCCCCGGCCGCGCCGCCGAAGCCGCGGTGCAGCCTGCCGTTGATCAGCGAGCCCGCGCCGGGGCTCAGCCCGGCCAGCACGAACACCACGTCGCCCATGCCGACGGCGGCGCCCTTCCAGTGCTCGCCGATGGCGGCGAGGTTGGCGTCGTTCTCCACCAGCACCGGGCAGCGGAACGAGCGGCGCAGCCGCGCGCCCAGCTCCAGGCCGGTCCAGCCGGGCAGCGCGGTGCCCAGCCGGACCACGCCCTCGGCGTCCACCACGCCGGGCGTGCCCACGCCCACCGCCCACAGGGTGTCGCGGGAGACGCCGGAGCGGCGCAGCAGCTCGGCGACGGTGGCCCGGACCAGGGCCAGCCGCTCGGTCGCGCCGGTGGCCTCGTCGATGGGGCGGGTGTACGAGCCGAGGATGCGCCCGGTGAGGTCGGACAGGGCGGCGCGGGCGCCGTGGGTGCCGATCTCGATGCCGAGCAGGTGCCCGGCCTCGGCCCGGAACCGGAAGTGTCGGGCCGGGCGGCCGCGCTGGCGGGTGCTGTCGGCGCGCTTGGGGTCGGACTCCGGCACCACCTCGACCACCAGGCCCGACTCGATCAGGCCCTCGATGACGCCCTCGACGGTGGGGCGGGAGAGCCCGGTGTCGCCGACGAGCCGGGTGAGCGTCAGGGCGTCGCCGCCGCGCAGCGCGTGCAGGGTCACCGCGGAGTTGATCCGCCGCAGCAGTGAGGAGTCCCCACCGGTGAGCTGTGCCAACACTCCCGCCTTCCCTGTCGCCGGTGCTTGTGGTGCCCTGGCTGCCGATCGGGCCCCCGGCGACGCTACCGGGAGGTAGCCGGATGCTATCGGTGGGCGGTCCGGCGCGGCGAGCGTCTGTGCAGCTCATCACGGGCTTCGGTATCAAACGGCAACACTGGGCGGACGCCGGTCGGGCGTCCCCGCACGGACATGGGGCGGCCATGAGCCGGACATAATGCGGCCCTAAGGCACGGGCGTCAGAGCAGGGCGAACTGTCCGCCGGGGCCCTCCTCCTGGTGCGAGAGGACGGACGCCGGGCGCCTGGTCCAGGCCGGGGCCGGGAGCACGGCGGCCGAGGCCAGATCGGCGGCGCTGATCCACGGCCCGCGCTCCGGGCGCAGCAGCGCGGCCTGGGCCGGGCGCAGCTCGGCCAGCAGGGCCAGCACGGTGGCCAGCTCGACCAGGTCGGCGGTGGACTGCTGGGGCCAGGCGGACAGGCCGAGCGCCTCCAGGCTGCCCGGCCGGGCCCCGGGGTCGGCGGTGCGCCGGGCGAACCACCCGGCCAGCACCGGCTGCCCGGCCGCCTGGAACTCCCAGACGCTGCGCGGGACGGGCGCGATCCGCCCGGAGCCCAGCAGCAGCGACTCGGTGTCGGCGTCGTGTCCGATGGCGTCCGGCAGGCCCTGGACCCGCTCGCGGACGAAGGGCCGTCGTCCGCCGGGCATCCGCGGGCGCCCGCCGCCCGCGTCCGGGCTTCCCGCGTGCGGGCTGCCCGCCTCCGGCGCGCCGCGCAGGCCGAAGGTGTGCAGCCACAGGATGCGGCGGCCCAGGGCGACCCCCTCCGCCCAGGTCCCGGCCGAGGCGGGCAGCGGGATCGGCACCTCCTCGCCGGTGCGGGCGCCCGGGGCGCCGTCGGCGGGCCGACCGGCGGCGGCGATCCAGGCGAGCAGCGCCTCGGCCGTGACGCCGGTGCCGAGGACCGCGCCCAGGTACTCCGTCAGGCCGGGGGCCAGGTTGGGTTCGCGGCCGCCGGGCCGCCGGTAGAGCGGATGGATCCGGCCGAGGCCGCGTTCCCGGTGGCCGTCCGGGAGTTCGGCGGAGAAGGCCACGGCCGGGCCGGGGGCGTGCGGCTGCACGCAGGCGAACAGCTGCGCTTCGTCGGCGACCCGCCACAGCTCGGGCCGGGCGGCGTCCAGGACCCGCTGGTCCGGCAGCAGCCAGAGCCGGTCGAAGGCCCCGTGCCGGATGCGCACCGGCGGCGGGCAGGGGCCCGGGTCGCGGGCGAGGGTTCCGGTGGAGCCGCTCTGGCCGGGGAGCTGGCCGACGGCACTGTCCAGGGTGCGGGCCCGGCTGGCGCCGAAGAGGGCCGCCCGGGCGTCGGGCGCGGCGTCGGCCAGCCGCTGCCAGCGGGCGGCGAGCACCTCCGGGTGGGCGGAGCGCACCCAGCCCCGGCCCAGGCGCAGGCCGGGGACGGACCACGGCATCAGTTCGGCGAGCAGCGGCGCATCCGCCCCCTGGCACCTCCCGGCCACCTGGCACCTCCCGGGCGCCATGGTACCGAGCGCGGGCCCGCCGGCCGGGGTGTCGCCGCGGTCCGGGGCCGGACCTGCCCTTCTGCCGGGGGCTCTTGACAGCGCCACGGCAACCCGGCACGATCCTCGTTCAACGCGTTAGGAAACCTTCCTAACTAGAGACGCACCGGATCTGAGAGGTCATCATGACCAAGTCCACCGCGCGTACCACCACCTCGGCCCGCCGCACCGCCACCCTGGTCGCCGCCGCGCTCACCACCGCGGTCGCCCCCGCGCTGGTGCTCACCGCCGGGGCGTCCCAGGCCCAGGCCGCCACCTCGTTCCCGGCCCAGTACGCGGCGCCGTACCTGCAGATCTCCAGCGGCGACACCGGCGACCTGTCGGCCGACCTGAAGGCCAGCGGCGACAGGTTCTACACGCTCGCCTTCCTGGTGCCCAAGTCCGGCTGCACCCCGATGTGGGAGGACGGCAACGACTCGCTGGGCGCCTTCACCTCACAGGTCAACGCGTTCAAGTCGGCCGGCGGCAACGTCATCATCTCCTTCGGCGGCGAGTCCGGCGGCGAGATCGCCGAGACCTGTACCTCCGTCAGCAGCCTGACCGCCGCCTACGAGAACGTCGTCAAGACCTACGGCGTCACCCGGCTGGACTTCGACATCGAGGGCGACTACCTCGACAACACCGCCGCCAACTCCCGCCGCGACCAGGCGCTGGCGGCGCTGCAGAAGGCCGACCCCTCGGTCCAGGTCGACTACACCCTGCCGGTCGACCCCACCGGGCTGGAGTCGGACGCCACCGCGCTGCTCAAGGACGCCAAGAGCAAGGGCGTCAGCGTCAACCTGGTCAACATCATGACCATGGACTTCGGCGACGGCCAGAACGCCCTGAAGGACGCCGAGTCGGCGGCCACCGCCACCGAGAAGCAGCTCGCGGGCATCTACGGCGGCAGCTCCGCGCAGAACTGGGCGCGGCTCGGGCTCACCCCGATCGCCGGGAAGAACGACGACAACGAGGACTTCACCCAGTCCAACGCCTCCACCCTGGAGTCCTTCGCCAAGTCCAACGGCGTCCAGGAGCTGTCGTTCTGGGAGGTCGACGGCTACGACAAGGGCGACGGCTACGCCTACTCGAAGATCTTCACCAAGATCTGACCCAGCGCCGAGCGGGCCGTGGCCAGGAACGCCGACCGGGCGCCGGCCGGATCCGCCGCCGTACCCCCGCTGCCGGGCGCGGAGCGTTCAGGGAGCGCGCCCAGCAGCGGGGCATCCGCCACCAGCGGCAGGTCCGCGAGGTTGCAGCGGGAGGCCAGGTCCGGCTCGGCCGGCCAGGCGCCGATGACCAGCCCGAGCAGCCGCACCCCGCGCGTGCGCAGCGCTTCGGCGCTGAGCGCGGTGGTGTTCAGCGTGCCCAGCCCGGCCGTGGTGACCAGCAGCACCGGCGCCTCCAGGCCCAGCTCCCGCAGCTCGGCCGGGACGTCGGCCAGCGTGCCGCCGTCGGCGTCGAAGCGCACCAGCAGCCCCCCGGCACCCTCGACCAGCACCAGGTCGTGGGTCCGCGCCAGCCGGGCCGCCTCCAGCGCGGTCTGCCGGGGCGTCACCGGCGGCAGCCCGCTGCGGGCGGCGGCCGTGGCCGGGGCCAGCGGCTCGGGGAAGCGCCCCAGCTCGGAGCAGGTCACCGCGTCCCCGGCCAGCCGCCGCACCTGCTCGGCGTCGCCCGGCTCGCCGGGGGTCAGCCCGGTCTGCGCGGGCTTGAGCACCGCGACCCGCAGTCCCTCGGCGACCGCCAGCGCGGCCACCGCCGCCGTGGCCACGGTCTTGCCGATCTCGGTGCCGGTGCCGCTGACCAGCAGCACCCGTCCGGTGGTAGCCATCTCTCCGGCCCTTCTCAACGCTGGTTCCTCAACCCTGTTCTCTCAACCCTGTTCCGCGGCGGCCACGACCCCGGCGCACAGCGCCGCCAGATCGTCGTCGCCGGTGACGTAGGGCGGCATGGTGTAGACCAGGTCGCGGAACGGCCGCAGCCACACCCCGGCCCGGGCGGCGGCCCGGGTCGCGGCGGCCACGTCCACCTCGTGGTCCAGCTGGACGACGCCGATCGCGCCCAGCACCCGCACCTCGCGCACCCCCGGCAGCCCGGCCGCCGGGGCCAGGCCCGCGCGCAGCCCCGACTCCAGCCGGCCGACGGCGCCGCGCCAGTCCTGGCCGAGCAGCAGCCCGAGCGAGGCGTTGGCGACGGCGCAGGCCAGCGGATTGCCCATGAACGTCGGGCCGTGCGCCAGCACCGGCACCTCGCCGCTGCTGATCCCGTGCGCCACCTCGGACGTGCACAGCGTCGCCGCCAGCGTCAGGTAGCCGCCGGTCAGCGCCTTGCCGACGCACATCACGTCGGGCGAGACCCCGGCGTGCCCGGCCGCGAACAGCTCGCCGGTGCGGCCGAAGCCGGTGGCGATCTCGTCGAACACCAGCAGCACGCCGTGGGTGTCGCACAGCTCGCGCAGCACCCGCAGCAGCGCGGGGGAGTGGAAGCGCATCCCGCCCGCGCCCTGCACCACCGGCTCCACCACCACGGCGGCGGTCTCCGCCGCATGGCGGCCGATCAGCTCGTCCAGATGGGCGGTGTAGGCCGGGTCCAGCGGGGTGTCGTAGCCGTCGGTGGGGGCGTCCGCGAACAGCTGCCGGGGCAGCACGCCGGTCCACAGCTGGTGCATCCCGCCCTCGGGGTCGCACACCGACATCGGGTGGAAGGTGTCGCCGTGGTAGCCGCCGCGCCAGGTCAGCAGCCGCCGCTTCTCCGGACGTCCGCGCGAACGCCAGTACTGCAGGCACATCTTGGCCGCGACCTCGACCGACACCGAACCGGAGTCGGCCAGGAAGACGTGGCGCAGCGGCTCCGGGGTGATCTCCACCAGCGTGGCGGCCAGCCGGACGGCGGGCTCGTGGGTCAGCCCGCCGAACATCACATGGCTCATCCGGCCGAGCTGGTCGCGCACCGCCTCGTCCAGCACCGGGTGCTGGTAGCCGTGGATCGCCGACCACCACGAGGACATGCCGTCGATCAGCTCGGTGCTGCCCTCGACCGGCCGCGCCAGCCGCAGCCGCACCCCCCGCGCCGACTCCACCGGGTAGGGCGCGAGCGGCGCGGGCATGGCGCCGTACGGGTGCCAGACGTGCGCGCGGTCCAGCTCCAGCAGCTGCTCGGGGGTCATCGGGCGGGCGTCGGGGCCCGCACTCACGCGTTCGGCGGCAGGTCGGTGCCGGCGCCCCGGCGGCGGACGGTCACCGCGGCCTCTCGCTCGGCGGGCAGGGTCGCCTCCTCCGCGCCCTCCACCGTGAAGCCCGCGTCCGCGATCATGTCCAGGTCGGCCTGGCCGGCCTGCCCCTCGCTGGTCAGGTAGTCGCCCAGGAAGATCGAGTTCACCAGGTGCAGCGCCAGCGGCTGCATCGACCGCAGGTGCACCTCGCGGCCGCCCGCCAGCCGGACCTCCACGTCCGGGCAGACGAACCGGACCATCGCCAGGATCCGCAGGCAGCGCTGCGGCGTCAGGTTCCACTCCTTGGCCAGCGGGGTGCCCTCGAACGGGATCAGGAAGTTCACCGGCACCGAGTCCGGGTTCAGCTCCCGCAGCGCGAAGACCACGTCCACGAGGTCGGCGTCGCTCTCGCCCATGCCCGCGATCAGCCCGGAGCAGGCCGACAGACCGGCCTCCTGGGCCTGGTGCACGGTCTCCACCCGGTCGGTGAAGTCATGGGTGGAGCAGATGTCGGCGTAGGTGCCCTCGGAGGTGTTCAGGTTGTGGTTGTACGCGTGCACCCCGGCCTCGCGCAGCCGCTCCGCCTGGCCGTCGGAGAGCAGCCCGAGGCAGGCGCAGATCTCCACGCCCTCGTTCTCGGCCTTGATCGCGTCCACGGTGTCGGCGACCCGCTGCACGTCCCGGTCGGTCGGGCCGCGGCCGCTGGCCACCAGGCACACCCGCTTGGCGCCGCCGGCCACGCCCGCCTTGGCGGCCGCCGCGGCCTCGTCCGGCTTCAGCCAGGTGTACTTGAGGATCTCCGCCTTCGAGCCCAGCCGCTGCGAGCAGTACGAGCAGTCCTCCGGGCACAGCCCGCTCTTGAGGTTCACCAGGTAGTTGAGCTTCACCCGGCGGCCGAACCACTGGCGGCGCACCCGCCCGGCGGCCGCGACCACGTCGAGCAGTTCGTCGTCGGACGACGCCAGGACGGCCAGGGCCTCCTCCCGGGTCGGGAGTTCGCGGCGCAGGCCCTTGGCGGTGAGGGAGTCGAGCAGATCCATGCGGGTGATCCTGCCGTTTCCCGGCCCCGCGCCGCCAGTGCCGAACCTTCCAGAAGATCGCACGGATGCTTTGCCTGGATGTCACAGAAGCACCAAATCGACCAGTCGACCGGGCCGGGACGCCCGCCGCCACCAGGCTGTGCGTCGCATGTGGACGGCCCCACCCCCTGCCCCCGCACAAGATCGCCCTCTAGACTCTGCGGAATGAACACCAGGGGTGAGCACCGCGCCGCCGAACCGGGAGCCCGCAGCCGGAGCCCCCGGACCGCCGCCCTGCTCCTGGTCCTCGCGGTCGGCGCGGCCGGCGCCACCTGGGGCGAGGTCCGCTACGCCGGGGACGTGCGCAGCCACGTCGGCGGCGGGGGCGGGACCGCGGTCCAGGACGGCGTGAGCATGCAGGGCTCGGGCACCGGCGACGCCGTGGACGACGTCGCGGCGCTGCGCCTGAACGACGTCCTGCCGCCGACCGTCGCCGAGGCCGCCACCCCGACCAGCGCCGACGGCTACCTGGCCACCCGCTACCAGGGCGGCAGCAGCGACGACTGCGCCGAGGCGTTCACCATCACCGCCCCGGCCGCCGCCTCCACCGGCTGCACCGGCTTCCTCACCGCCGACTACGTCGAGCAGGACCGCAGCGTCTACACCTCGGTCACCGTCTTCGTCTACCCGGACGCCGCCACCGCCGCCCGCGCGGCCAAGGCGCTGAACACCCCGGCCGCCACCGGCGCGGTCACCTTCCAGCAGCCGGAGGCGGGGCTGCCGGACGCCGCGCTCCCGGCCGCCGACCAGGCCCCGGCGTCCTCCCCGGGCGTCCAGCCCGACGCCGCGTCCGGCTCCGGCGCCCCGACCGCGCCCGCCGCGCCGCAGGTGCAGCAGCGGGTCGAGGCCGTCGGCAGCGCCGTGGACGTCATCGAGTCGGCCGCCGCCGGGGCGCAGCCCGCCGTCGCCGCGGCGCTCTCCACCCCGACCTGGTACCTGGCCTACACCGTGGGCGCCAAGCTCGCCTGGCAGTGAGCCCCGGCGCGGGCCCCGGCTAGGATCGGCCCGTGGAGCCCGACGACACCTACTGCGACACCAGCCCGCCCCAGCCGCCCGTACCCGCCGCGGCGCCGGGCGACGGCCCCTCCGCCGACTGCGTGCTGTGCGGCGAACCGACCGAGTACCCGGCCGACACCGGCGGCGCCCCGCTGTGCCCGCGCTGCGCCTGGCAGCAGGCCCAGCGCGGGGCCTGCTCGGGATGAGCACGGCGGCGGACGGCCGGGCGGGCGGTGCGGGGCCCCGCGCCGCAGCGGACAGCACAGGGAGCAGAACCATGGACGGCACGACGGACGGCGGCGCGGTCGGCACCGGCCGCACCCCGGCGGACCCCTTCGCCTGGCTGGACGACGCCGCCGAGGCCCGCCGCCGGGCCGGCCTGGTGCGCACCCTGCGCCACCGCCCGGCCCGGGAGGACCTGCTCGACCTGGCCGGAAACGACTACCTGGGCCTGGTCCGGCACCCCCGGGTGACCCGCGCCGCCGCCGACGCCGCGCTGCGCTGGGGCGGCGGGTCCACCGGCTCCCGGCTGGTCACCGGCAGCACCGCGCTCCACGCCGAGCTGGAGGCCGAGCTGGCGGCGTTCTGCGGGGCCGAGGCCGCGCTGGTGTTCTCCTCCGGCTACACCGCCAACCTGGCCGCGCTGACCGCGCTCACCGACGCGGACACCGTGCTGGTCTCCGACGCGCTCAACCACGCCTCGCTCATCGACGGCTGCCGGCTCTCCCGGGCCCGCGTCGTCCGCGCCGCCCACCGCGACCCGGACGCCGTCCGCGCCGCCCTGGCCGCCGCCCCGGAGCGCCGGGCCCTGGTCGTCAGCGACTCGGTCTTCTCGGTGGACGGCGACGCCGCCCCGCTCGCCGAGCTGGCCGCGGTCTGCCGTGAGCACGGCGCGGCGCTGCTCACCGACGACGCGCACGGG
Organism: Streptacidiphilus sp. PB12-B1b; assembly: GCF_014084125.1. Lineage (NCBI taxonomy): Bacteria > Bacillati > Actinomycetota > Actinomycetes > Kitasatosporales > Streptomycetaceae > Streptacidiphilus > Streptacidiphilus sp. PB12-B1b. The sequence goes on from NZ_CP048405.1 coordinate 2,500,551, forward strand.
CTGGGCGTGCTGGGCCCGGGCGGCTCCGGGGCGCAGGCCGCCGCCGGGCTCGCGGGCGCGCCGGACGTGCTCTCCACGGTGACCCTGTCCAAGTCGCTGGGTTCGCAGGGCGGGGCGGTGGTCGGCCCGCGCCGGGTGGTCGAGCACCTGGTGCAGGCCGCCCGCACCTTCATCTTCGACACCGGCCTGGCCCCGGCCGCGGTCGGCGCCGCGCTCGGCGCGCTGCGGCTGCTGCGCGAGGAGCCGCAGCGCGCCGAGCGGGCCGGGCAGGTGGCCCGGGCGCTGGCGGAGCGGCTGGCCGCCGCCGGACTGCCGGTCAGCAGCCCGCAGGCGGCGGTGGTCTCGGTCCGGGTCGACGCCCCCGGCTCGGCGCTGGCCTGGGCGGCGGCCTGCCGGGAGAAGGGGCTGGCGGTCGGCTGCTTCCGGCCGCCGTCGGTGCCCGACCGCTGGTCGCGGCTGCGGCTGACGGCCCGGGCGGACCTCACCGACGCGGAGATCGACTTCGCGGTGGACGTGATCGCCCGCACCGAGCCCGAGGTCTGACGCCGGGCCGGGGCCGACGCCGGGCCTGGGTTCGGGTCCGTCGTCCCGGCCGCCCCTCGACGGGAGCCCCCGCCAGGGAGTTTGATTGGCGCATGAACAAAAGCATCCGCTGGGGCATCCTGGCCACCGGCGCCATAGCCGAGGCGTTCACCCGCGATCTGCAGCTGCTGCCGGACGCCGAGGTGGTGGCCGTCGGCTCGCGCAGCGAGGAGTCCGCCCGGGCCTTCGCCGAGCGCTTCGACATCCCCCGGGTCCACGGCAGCTGGGCCTCGCTGGCGGCGGACGAGGAGGTCGACATCGTCTATGTCGCCACCCCGCACCACGCCCACTACGAGGCCGCCCGGCTGTGCCTGGAGGCCGGGCGGGCGGTGCTGTGCGAGAAGCCGTTCACGCTCAACGCCGCCGACTCCCGGGCCCTGACCGAGCTGGCCGCCGAGCGCGGCCGGTTCCTGATGGAGGCCATGTGGATGCGGTGCAACCCGGCCGTGCTGCGGGTCGCCGAGCTGATCGCGGCCGGGGCGATCGGCACGGTCGGCACCCTGCAGGCGGACTTCGGCCTGGCCGGCCCGTTCGCCCCCTCGCACCGGCTGCGCGATCCGGGGCTCGGCGGCGGGGCGCTGCTGGACCTGGGCATCTACCCGGTCACCCTGGCCCACCTGCTGCTCGGCGTCCCCGACAGCATCCAGGCGTGGGCCAGCCTCACCCCGGAGGGCGTGGACGCCAACACCGCGCTGATCCTGGGCTACGACTCGGGCGCGGTGGCCACGCTCACCTGCGGCATCGTCTCGGGGACGCCGTTCCGGGCGTACGTCTCGGGCTCGCTCGGCCGGATCGAGCTGCCCTCGCCGTTCTTCCGCCCCGGCGACTTCCTGCTGTACCGGGGCCAGGGCGACGACGTGGAGCCGGAGCTGGTGCAGGTGCCCTACAGCGGCAGCGGCTACGTCCACGAGGCCGAGGAGGCCATGCGCTGCCTGCGCGCCGGGCTGCTGGAGAGCCCGCTGGTGCCCTGGAGCAGCACGCTGGAGGTCATGCGGACGCTGGACACCGCCCGGGCACGGACCGGGGTCCGCTACCCGGGCGAGTAGTCCCGGGGCCGGTCGGCCGCGCTCAGCGGATCCGGCCGTACCAGACCTCGCCGGTCCAGATGCGTTCGAGCCGCACCCGGGCGCCCGGGTGCGGCGAGTGCCAGATCGCGTCGTGCCCGGCGTAGATGCCCACGTGGTAGACCTCGCCGCCGGAGTGGAAGAAGACCAGGTCGCCGGGGTGCAGCTGGTCCCTGCCGATGTGCTCGACGCTGGCGTACTGGGCCTGCGCGGTGCGCGGCAGCCGCCTGCCCGCGTGCTGGAACGAGTAGTACGTCAGCCCCGAGCAGTCGAAAGCGTCCGGGCCGGACGCGCCCCAGCGGTAGGGGTCGCCGTGTTTTGATGCGGCGATGATCAGCGCCCTGACCTCGATGGTGGCGGCGTCCGCGGGCCCTGCGCTGAGCAGGGTGCCCCCGGCGACCGCCGCCAGCGTGAGCGCGGCGGTGACGCCCGCCCGCCAGCGGCCCGGTCTACGGCGCGGCTGCGGGGTTCCGGCCGGTCGTCGGTCGTGGTGCCGGTCGGGGTTGTCGCCGGCGGTCTGCGCCGGGTCGCCCTGCGCGCTGTTCTGGTGGTGCCTGCCGGCCTGGATCGGGACTGGGGCATGGGTGTGCACGGACGCAGTCATGCGGGCCCTTCCGGAACCGCCTGCGGAAGTCTCCCTGTCGGGTTTGGGCTCCGAAAGCTGCCCTGCCACCGCGGTGGCTTCACCCCAAGGGACGGTGGGGACCGTCCCGGCCTGCCTGGGTCTCCCGCTCCCGTCTGTCAGGTGTGTGTGCACCTGGCGTCCGACCGGTGACGGGATTCGGCGTCCGGTCGGACCGCCTCGCCACGGCGGCGAGGACTTCTTGGTTCGGGCGACAGTATTGGCACGTTTTTAGGCGTTCTTCATGCCGGGACGCGATTCTGTGATTCTTGTCACGTTGGGTTTCCAGGGGGCCGAAGAAGCACATTTCCGGGTTCCGGCTGGGCGGTACGGGTGAATATCCAGCTGTCCTGAATAATATCCCAACCATTCCAAGAACCTGCTCTGAGCTGCTGTGATGATGCAGATGAGGGGAAGTGGAGCGGAATGGTCCGCAATCTTCCATCACCCGGCGGAGTGATCTGCCGACGAGGGCCGCCGAAGGTTTCCGGATGGCCTCCTTCCGGCTGCACCGATTCGCGGCGCGCGCGCCGAAACGTCACTGCGCCGCTATTGCCCCCAATGGCCGAATGCGCTCCGGCGCACTGTTCCGGTCCGGAAATCGGGGGCGGTCGCCCGAAAACCGACGGCCCTGTCGGACCCGGGTCGTAGAGTCTGGCCATGAGCATCGAGCGAACGCCCCGCCGCGCCGCCCGGGTCCTGGTGCTGGATCCGCACGGCGCCGTTTTCCTGCAACTGCACGACGACGTCGAGGTCGGGCTGCACTGGGTGCTGCCCGGCGGCGGCTTGGACGAGGGGGAGGACGAACGCGCGGGCGCCCTGCGCGAGACGGTCGAGGAGACCGGCTGGACGGACGTCCTGCCCGGGCCCGCGCTGTGGATCTGGGAGCACGACTACACCCGCAAGGGCGTGCCCACCCGCCAGCGCGAAGTGATCTTCCTCGGCGAGGGCCCGCGCCGCGACCCGGTCGGCGACCTCGCCGACTCCTTCGCCGCCGACGGCATCCTGACCTGCCGCTGGTGGACCCCGCAGGAGCTGGCCGACTGCCCGGAGCTGCTCTGGCCGCCGCAGCTGGCCGAGCTCATGGCCGACCTGCGCCGCGACGGCCCCCCGGCCGAGCCGATAGACCTCGGCTACGTCCCCAACGTCCCGCGCCTCCCGCGCTGACGCTGCCGGTGCTCCCCGCTCAGCTCTGCTGCTGCACCCCGGACCGCCGCTGCAGGGTGGCCAGGTAGTCGTTGTAGGCGTTCAGCTCCTTGTCGCCGTCGCGGTCCGCCGTGCGGTCCTTGCGCCGCGACAGCCGCTCCTCCGACTTGGCCCACTGGAAGGTCAGCGCGATCAGCACGATGAAGGTCGGGATCTCGCTGAACGCCCAGGCCAGGCCGCCGGCCATGTGCTGGTCCGCCAGCGGGCTCACCCGCAGCGAGGCCGCCGGGTGGGCGAAGGTCTTCACGATCAGCCCGGACGACATCATGACCGCGATGCCGAAGAAGGCGTGGAACGGCATCCCGATGAACAGCTCCAGCATCCGCAGCAGGTGGCCCGGGCGGTGCGGCCCCGGGTCCACGCCCATGATCGGCCAGAAGAACAGCAGCCCCACCGCGAGGAAGTGGGCCATCATCAGCTCGTGCCCGAGGGTGGAGCGCATCAGGAAGTCGAACAGCGGCGTGAAGTAGAGCCCGTACAGGCTGGCGATGAACAGCGGCAGGGTGAACGCCGGGTGCGAGACCACCTTCACGTAGCGCGAGTGCAGCAGCGAGACCAGCAGGTCGCGCGGGCCGTGCCCGCCCCGGCCACCGGCCGGCAGCGCGCGCAGCGCCAGCGTGATCGGCGCGCCCATCAGCAGGATGATCGGGGAGAGCATGGACAGCACCATGTGCTGCAGCATGTGGGCGCTGAGCATCTGCATGCCGTACTCGTCCAGCCCGGTGCAGGTCACCAGGGCGACCGTGAGCACCCCGAGGACCCAGGCGACGGTGCGGCCCAGCGGCCAGCTGTCGCCGCGGCGGCGCAGCCGGACCACGCCGGTGAGGTAGAGGCCGAGCAGCAGGACGCAGCCGATCAGGAACGGCCAGTTCGCCGAGGGGTGGAGGGCCAGGACCCGGCCCACGGTCCACGGCGGCAGATCCTGCGACATGCCCGGCATACCCGGCATGGTGCCCATCGGCGGTTCCTGCTTTCCTGGTGGCGGCGCGCGGCGGCCCCGGCAGGCACCGCCCGGACCAGAGTAGAACTGTCCGGATTGCACCCCGTACGCGCCCCCCTGCCCCGCCGCCCCACGCCTGCCGACCTGCCCGTCGACCGCCCGCCGCTCGACAGTCGCGCGTCAGTCGCGCGGGATCAGGGTGTTCTCGCTGCGCCGCCCGTTCAGGAAGTCGTCGACGTTGCGCGCGGTGGCCTCGACGATCTGGGTCACCGCCGTCCGGGTGAAGTACGCCTGGTGCGAGGTGACCAGCACCTGCGGGAAGGTCATCAGCCGGGCCAGGGTGTCGTCGGTGACGACCTCCAGCGACTTGTCGAAGGAGAACAGCCCGGTCTCCTCCTCGTAGACGTCCAGGCCGACGCCGCCGAGGCGGCCCGCCCGCAGCGTCTCCACCAGGGCGGCGGTGTCCACCAGGCCGCCCCGGCTGGAGTTGATCAGGATGGCCTCCGGCTTCATCCGCTGCAGCGCCGAGCCGTCGATCAGGTGGTGGGTGTCCGGCAGCAGCGGGACGTGCAGGGTGATCAGGTCGGACTCGGCCAGCAGGTGGTCCAGCGAGGTGTACTTCATGCCGAGGTCCAGGCAGGCCGGGTTCTCGGCGACGTCCCAGCCGAGCAGGGTGGTGCCGAAGCCGCTGCCGATCCGGGCGAAGCACTCGCCGATCTTGCCGGTGCCGACGACCCCGACCGTCATCCCGTGGATGTCCTGGCCCATCAGCCCGTCCAGCCGGAAGTCGAACTCGCGGGTCCGGTTGGCGGCGCGGGCGATTCGGCGGTTCACCGCCAGCGCCAGCGTCCAGGCGAACTCGGCCACGGCGTGCGGGGAGTAGTAGGAGACCCGGGCGATGGTCAGGCCCAGCTCGGCGGCGACGCCGAGGTCGATGTTGTTGAAGCCGGTGGAGCGCTGGGCGATCATCCGGGTGCCGCCCGCCGCCAGCGTCCGCAGCACGGCGGCGTCCAGCCGGGCGTTGACGCTGGTGCTGACCACCTCGTGGCCGGCCGCCAGCGACGCGGTGTCCGGGTCGAGGCAGACCTCCAGGCAGTGCACCCCGTGCCGGCCCTCGAAGGCCAGCTCGATCAGCGGTTTCTCATCGGCCTGCACGCCGTAGGCGAGGATCTCCATGGACGTCACGCTAAGGGAGGAGCCCCGACCCGACAATCCGGGCAATCCGGATGGATGGCGGTCGGGGCCCGCCCGGATGCCCGGATGGCCCGCGGGCTCAGATGACGGTCTCGGCCTCGGCGTAGCGCTCGGCCGGGACGGTCTTCAGATCGGCCACCGCGTCGGCCAGCGGCACCAGGTTGATCTGCGTGCCCTGGAGCGCGGTCAGGTGCCCGAACGCGCCCTTATGCACCGCCTCGACCGCGTGCCAGCCGAAGCGGGTGGCCAGCACCCTGTCGTACGCGGTGGGCGTGCCGCCGCGCTGGACGTGGCCGAGGATGACCGGGCGGGCCTCCTTGCCCAGGCGGTGCTCCAGCTCCATGGACAGCTGGTTGGCCACACCGGTGAAGCGCTCGTGGCCGTAGATGTCCACCGTGCCCTCCTCCCAGTGCATGGTGCCGGGCTCGGGCTTGGCGCCCTCCGCGCAGACCACGATGGCGAACTTCTTGCCGCGCTCGAAGCGCTCCCGGACGACCGCGGTCACCCGGTCGATGTCGAACGGCCGCTCCGGGACGATGATGGCGTGCGCGCCGGCGGCCATGCCCGCGTGCAGCGCGATCCAGCCGGTGTGCCTGCCCATCAGCTCGACCACCATGACCCGCTGGTGCGACTCGGCGGTGGTCTTCAGCCGGTCCAGCGCCTCGGTGGCCACCGACACCGCGGTGTCGAAGCCGAACGTGACGTCGGTGCAGGCGATGTCGTTGTCGATGGTCTTGGGCACCCCGACGATCGGCAGCCCGCCGTCCGACAACAGCCGGGCGGCCTTGAGCGTGCCCTCGCCGCCGATCGGGATGATGCCGTCGAGGCCGAGCTCCTCGCAGTACTCCTTGGCGCGGGCTACGCCGTCCCGCAGGTGGCTCGGCTGGACCCGGGTCGAGCCCAGGATCGTCCCGCCCTGGGCGAGGATGCCGCTGACGGAGTCCAGGGTCAGCTCGCGGTAGTCGCCCTCCAGCAGGCCGCGCCAGCCGTCCTGGAAGCCGATGATCTCGTCGCCGTGGTCCACCACACCGCGATGGACCACGGAGCGGATCACGGCGTTCAGACCTGGGCAGTCCCCGCCGCTGGTCAGCACACCAATACGCATCGCTTTGCAACTCCCGAGCAGAACCGGACGACCGGACTTCTTTGCCCGACAACCACGCCACCGTACAGGGCGGTGTCCACGAACGGTTGGCGTGGAGGTTTCGCCCGGGTGAAGGGAGCTATGGCAAATCGGACTTTTTACCCCATCGTGATGATACCGCCCGCTGACCTCCGGTCAGGTCGGGGCGGACGCGGTCGGCGCCTTCGCCGCCCGCGCGGGGAGTGGTTCAGCCTCGGTCCCGCGCACGGCCGGACCGGGCCCCCGCCGTTCGGGGGCCTGTGCCCAGTGTGCGCCGAGCCGCTCGAGCCGGAGCAGTGCCCCGCCCGGGCCGGGACGACGGTGGTCGCCCCGCGAGCCCGGACGGCGCCGCGCCGTCCCTGCTGTCCGCGCCTGCGCCCCTGGCGGGAGCGTCCCTGCTCCCGGGCGCCGGCACGGCGACGGTGTCCGCTAGGCCGGCTGCTGGACGGTGGCGATGCGCTCCGCGCGCAGCGCGTCGTACCAGGTGTTGTCGGCCGGCGGCAGCGCGCTGACATCCAGCGCGAGCTTGATCAGCAGATCCGCCACGGCCGGGTTGCGGGCCATGATCGGACCGTGCAGGTAGGTGCCGAAGACGGTGTCCCGCCAGGCGCCCTCGGTGCCGTCGCCGGTGCCGTTGCCGCCGCCGACGGTCACCCGCGCCAGTGGCGAGACGCCCTGGCCCAGGTGGGTGACGCCCTGGTGGTTCTCGAAGCCGGTCATCGTCGGCAGGCCCAGCCGGGGGTCGGGCTCGGCCAGGATGTCGCCGACGTGCCGCTGTGCCTCGCCCCGGGTGCTCCACACGTCCAGCAGGCCCAGGCCCGGCGTGCGCTGGCCCCGGTCGTCGATGAACTCGTGGCCCATGATCTGGTAGCCCGCGCAGACGCCGAAGACGATGGCGCCGTTCTCCACCGCGCGGTGCAGCCCCGGGTCGGCCCGCAGCCGCTCCCCGGCCAGCCGCTGCGGCCGGTCCTCGCCGCCGCCGATCAGGTAGATGTCGCCGCTGGTCGGCACCGGCTGGTCGGACCGCACGTCGATCCGCGACACGTCCAGGCCGCGCTGGCGCGCGCGCCGCTCCACGACCAGGCAGTTGCCGCGGTCGCCGTAGGTGCTCAGCAGGTCCGGGTAGACCCAGACCAGACGCAGTGCGCTCTCGCTCATGAGTTCAGTCCTCTTCGTCAGCAGCCGGGGTCAGCCGCGCACGTCGCGGCGCAGCTGCTGGAACGCGGTGTAGTTGGCGATGGCCTCGATCCGCCCGGGCGGGGCGGCGGCCACCGCCTGCGCCAGCGAGTCCACGACCTGGAAGTGCACGCCGGCGACCTCCAGCCGCACGGCCAGGTCCAGCTTGCGCTGGCCCATGACGAAGACCGGGTGGCCGACCAGGCGCTCGTAGTCGACGTCCCACAGCCAGGAGGTGTCCGTGCCGTCGGCGCTGAGCGCGTTCACCGACAGGACCACCGGGGAGGGCGGCGGGTCGATCAGGGTGAAGGTCTCCAGCCAACCGGCCGGGTTCTTCGCCAGCAGCAGCCGCACCTCGCGGCCGCCGAAGGTGACCGACTCGTAGCGTCCGGCGACCGCCTGGACCGCCTCCATCCGCTGCAGCGCCACCTGCGGGTGCACCCCGAACACCGCCGCGACGGCGGCCGAGCTGGTCGCGTTGGAGAGGTTGGCGCGCCCGGGCAGCTGCAGCCGGATCGGCCAGGCCGAGCCCTGCGGGTCGATCACGTGCTCGCCGTTGAGCGCCCAGTGCGGCTGCGGGCGGCGGAAGCCGCAGGAGGGGCAGAACCAGTCCTCGCCGGGGCGCTGCATCACGCCGCCGCAGCTCGGGCAGGACCAGGCGTCTTCGCGGTACGCCTGCCCGGCGGCCACCCAGACCACCCGGCGGCAGGAGGAGGCCGCCCAGGTGACCAGCGGGTCGTCGGCATTGGCGATGATCACGGCCTCGGAGCCGGACAGGCCCTCGCGCCACTTCTCGGCGAGCATCCGGGTCTCCGAGGAGCGGTCCAGCTGGTCCCGGGAGAGGTTCAGCAGGGCGATCGCCTTGGGGGAGGTGTCCCTGGCCACGCCCGCGAGGTACTTCTCGTCCACCTCGATCACGCCGAAGCGGGCGTCGGTGCCGTCGGCCAGCGCCGAGGTGATGCCGGCCGGCATGTTCGCGCCCAGCGCGTTGGAGACCACCGGACCGGCGGCCTTGAGCGCCTCGGCGATCAGCCGGGTCGTCGTCGTCTTGCCGTTGGTCGCGGAGACCAGGACCACGTCCAGGTGCTCGGCGAGCGCGCGCAGCAGATCCGGTTCGAACCGCAGAGCGACCTTGCCGCCGATCACCGAACCGCTGCCGCGTCCGGCCGTCCGGGAGACCGCGGCGGCCACCTTGCCGGCCGTGACGGCGAGCTTGGCGCGCGGGGGCAGCGTGGCCGAAGGGCCGGACGACTCGGGGTTCGCTGGCATCAGGGTCGCTCTCCTCCTCGGTACAGACGGGCTCAGCCTACCGGCACTGGGAATTCCGCAGTGCCGTACACCCGCCGTACGATCTTCCAATATGTCCCGCATCCCCGGAAGCACCGGCAGCGTCCACCCCGTCACCGCGTGGCCGGACGCCGTGCTCGGCACCGCCTGCGCCACCGTCACCGCCTTCGACGGCACGCTCGCACGCCTGGTCGAGGACCTGTTCGCCACCATGTACGCCGAGGACGGGGTCGGGCTGGCGGCCAATCAGATCGGGGTGGGGCTGAGGGTCTTCGTCTACGACTGCCCCGACGACGAGGACGTCCGCCATCTGGGACACCTGGTCAACCCGGTGCTGGTCGAGGCCGACGGGGTCGAGGTGCGCGGCGAGGAGGGCTGCCTCTCGCTGCCCGGGCTGCGCGCGCGGACCCCCCGCTACGACCGGGCGCTGGTCCGCGGCCAGGACCTCACCGGCGCGCCGGTCGAGGTCGAGGGCACCGGCTTCTTCGCCCGCTGCCTCCAGCACGAGACCGACCACCTCGACGGCAGCGTCTTCCTCGACCGCCTCACCGGCCTGCGCCGCACCCGCGCGCTGCGCGCCCTGCGCCGCGCCGACTGGTACCGGCCCGCGGGCACGGGCTGACCCGGCGGTCAGCCGGAGGCGGTGGCGTGCGGCTGCTGCCCGGGCCGGCGGTGCCCCGGCTGCGGCTGCGGCTCCCGTTCCTGCTCCTGTTTTGGCCCCGACTCCGACTCCGGCTCCTGCGGCCGGGCGGCGGCCGGTTGGGCGACCGGGACCGGCCGCTGGGCGGCGGCCGCGAGTCGGCCCCAGAGCAGGTCGGCGAGCGTCTGCACCATCCGCTCGCGCGGGAACGGCCGGGTCTCCAGCCACCAGTCCCCGGCCGCCAGCACCATCCCGGTCATCGCCTGGCCCCATGCCTCGGCCACCACCGCGCTGTCCGGGCCCAGGTCCACCTCCTCGCGCATCGAGCGGCTCAGCTCGTCCGCGATCAGCCGCAGCGCCGGCGCCAGCGGCCCGGCGGGGGAGAGGCCGTCCGCGGCCGGGTCCGGATGGGTGAGGAAGCGGTACACCTGCGGCTGGGCCTCGATCGCGGCGAGGTAGGTGTCGATGACCCCCTCGACCCGGTCGCGCCGCTCCAACGGCTGCGCCAGCGCCGCCCGCACGGAGGCCAGCAGCCCGGTGGTGTGGCGCTCGGCCAGTGCCCGGTAGAGGCCGTTCTTGTCGCCGAAGTGCCGGTAGAGGATGGGCTTGGTGATGCCCGCCTCGGCGGCGATGGTGTTCATGCTGGCGCGCGGCCCGTCCCGGCGTACGACCCGGTCGGCGGCGTCCAGGAGTTCGCTGCGGCGATCGGCCATTGACTTTCCTTACTCCGGGGTAACAAAATTGGTACGCAGTTACCGAAGGTAACACCAAGCTCGTCCGTTCACCGCCGGTTCACTGCCGGTACGCCCGCCCATGGCTGTCATCACCGGCCATCACGCCTGTTGGGGATACACATGTCCGAGAACGCCGTCACGACCGGCTTCAGCCTCGACCTCAACGAGGACCAGATCGCCGTGCGCGACTGGCTGCACGGGTTCGCCGCCGACGTCATCCGTCCGGCCGCGGCCGAGTGGGACGAACGCGAGGAGACCCCCTGGCCGGTGATCCAGGAGGCGGCCAAGCTCGGCATCTACTCGCTGGACTTCTTCGCCCAGCAGCAGTTCGACCCCACCGGCCTGGGCATCCCGATCACCATGGAGGAGCTGTTCTGGGGCGACGCCGGGATCGGCCTGGCCATCGTCGGCAGCGCCCTGGCCGCCGTGGGCGTGGTCGCCAACGGCACCCCCGAGCAGGTCGGCACCTGGGCCCCGCAGATGTTCGGCACGCCCGACGACGTCAAGCTCGCCGCCTTCTGCTCCTCCGAGCCCGACGCCGGCTCCGACGTCGCCGCGATGCGCACCCGCGCCGTCTACGACGAGGCCACCGACGAGTGGGTCCTGAACGGCACCAAGACCTGGGCCACCAACGGCGGCATCGCCCACATCCACGTCGTCGTCGCCTCGGTGGACCCGGCCCTCGGCGCGCGCGGCCAGGCGTCCTTCATCGTCCCGCCCGGGACGCCCGGGCTGAGCCAGGGCCAGAAGTTCAAGAAGCACGGCATCCGCGCCTCGCACACCGCCGAGGTCGTGCTGGACGGCGTCCGGGTGCCCGGCCACTGCCTGCTCGGCGGCAAGGACAAGCTGGACGAGCGGCTGGCCCGGGCCCGCGAGCGGGCCGCCGCCGAGGCCCGCGGCGAGCGCGGCGAGAAGGTCAAGAACGCTGCCATGGCCACCTTCGAGGCGTCCCGCCCCGCCGTCGGCGCCCAGGCCGTCGGCGTCGCCCGGGCCGCCTACGAGGTCGCGCTGGACTACGCCAAGACCCGCGAGCAGTTCGGCCGCCCGATCATCGACAACCAGGGCATCGCCTTCACCCTCGCCGACATGCGCACCCGCATCGACGCCTCCCGGCTGCTGGTCTGGCGCGCCTCCTGGATGGCCAACAACGGCAAGCCCTTCACCGCGGCCGAGGGCTCCATGTCCAAGCTGTACGCGGGCGAGACCGCCAAGTGGGTCACCGCCCAGGCCATCCAGATCCTCGGCGGCAACGGCTTCACCCGCGAGTACCCGGTGGAGCGCATGCACCGCGACGCCGCCATCTACACCATCTTCGAAGGCACCAGCGAGATCCAGCGCCTGGTCATCGCCCGCACCCTCTCCGGCCTCCCCATCCGCTGACCACCGCCCGGCAGTGGGTCACAGCACTTTGCGGACGGATTCCGCGCCCTGGGGGAGGGGGTCCTCTTGGGCGCGGAAGCGGTGCAGGGCGGCACGGCCCTCGGGGGTGCGCAGGCGGGCGGCCAGGCGGGTGGGGAGGACGACGGTGAACAGGGCGCCGGTGCCCTCGAAGCCCTCGACCATCCAGGAGACCCACGGCAGCGGGAGGTTGCCGGCCGGGCTGAAGAACACCGGGCGCTGCCCGGCGAACGCGGCCTCGTACGCGCCGAAGCGGCTCCAGTTGGAGAAGGTGAACCGCCGCCGCTCGGGGTCGAAGCCCAGCGGGACGCAGTCGCGGAACCGGGAGCGGCCGATCGCCTCCAGAAACGCCAGGTTGGCGCGGAGGTTGAGGTGCGAGCGGGTGAAGTCCTCGACCGCGGAGCGGATCGCCACCGCGATCTGCTCGGGCGGGGCCTGCGGCGGGCACAGCAGGTGGATCTCGCTGAGCAGGTTGCCGACGGTCGCGGCCGGGAGGTCCAACGGCCGCCGGACGTTGACCGGCATGGTCAGATGGCGGGCCTCGGTGTCCTCGTCCAGCCTGCGGATCGTGCTGACGGCGTGCGCGCACAGCACGTCGCCCACCGACAGCTTCTGCCCGGCCGCCGCGCTCAACTCCTCGCGCATCCGGCGGATCTCGGCGTCGCCGAAGTACACCTGGACGGTGCGGTTGGCCCGCGTCGCCGACTCGAACTCGCGCCGAAGGACGGCCGCCTCCTGCGGCGACGGCAGCCGGAAGCCGGGCCGTCCGCAGTCCTGCGGGGGCAGCACCCGCTCCAGGTAGGCGTCCTGATCCTGCACCAGAACTGCCTCGGGCAAGGGGAGTTGCTCGACCGCCGCCGACCAGGCCCGCATCAGCAGCATGAACGTCTGGACGTCGCCCAGCGCGTGGTGCCAGGAGCAGCCCAACGCCGCAGCGCCGTCGCCGAGTCGGCTGAGCCGGACGGTGAGCAGCGGCAGTCCGCCGGAGCGCGCGGCCGAGGCGTCGACCTGGTCCACCAGGCCCGACCCGGGCAGCGTCACCCGGCCCATCGCCTCGGCCAGGGTGTCGCCGACGTCGTAGACCTCCAGCGGCACACCGGAGTTGTCGCAGACGATCTCCAACTGGTCGTCCCGGGTGCGGAGCCGCCCGGCGAAGGTCGGCAGCAGCTCCAGCGCTCGGGCCAGGCCCTCCGCGAGCCGCTCCTCGTCCAGGGGCCGCTCGAAGAAGTAGACGACGGACACCGCGAGGTCCGCCAGCATGGTGTCCACCAGCCCGCACCGCACCACCGTGCCGGTCGTGCTCTGGGCGCGGACGGTGCGGGTGTCGCGCAGTTCCGGCCAGGCGCTCATGCTGTCGCTCTCCGATCGGCGGCCCACGGTGGGACAACCGGAACCCTAGGGGAGCCGAGCGCGAATGGTCCAGACCTGCCAGGGGTCGGGGTGTGGGGGTGGCGGCTACACGCGGACCTGTTCCGGGTGGGGGTCGGGGCGGGGCGGGGTGTCGAGGGCGGTGGTGGTGGGGGCCGCTGCGATGGCGCGCCACCAGGGGTGCGGGTCGGTGACGGAGGCCGGTTCGAAGGGCGCGCCGGGGACGGGGGCGGCGACGGTGAACCCCGCCGCGCGGGCCGCCGCCAGGGTGCGTTCGATGGGCTCCTCCCAGCGGTGCGGGGCCAGGTCGAAGGTGGCCCAGTGGATCGGCAGCAGCACCGCGCCGCCGCCCAGGTCACCGTGGGCGCGGACGCCCTCCTCCGGGGTCATGTGCACCTCGGGCCAGAACTCGCTGTAGGCGCCGACCTGCATCATGGTGGCGTCGAACGGCCCGTGCTGGGCGCCGATCTCGGCGAAGCCGGGGAAGTAGCCGGTGTCGCCGCTGTGGAACAGCCGGTGCTCCGGGCCGGCCACCACCCAGGACGCCCAGAGCTGGTGCGTCCCGGTGCGCAGGCCGCGCGCGCAGTAGTGCCGGGCCGGGGTCGCGGTCACCGTCAGTCCGGCGACCCGCGCGGACTCGTTCCAGTCCAGTTCGATCAGCCGCTCGGCGGGTACGCCCCAGTGCTCCAGGTGCGCGCCCACACCGAGCGGGACGGCGAAGTCCGCGCCGGAGCGGATCAGCGCCCGGATGGCCCGCATGTCCAGGTGGTCGTAGTGGTCGTGGGAGACCACCACCACGTCGATCGGGCCCAGGTCGTCCAGGGCGATCGGAGCCGGGTGCAGCCGGCGCGGCCCGAAGCCGGAGAACGGCGAGCAGCGCTCGCCCCAGACCGGGTCGAACAGCACCCGGCGGCCGGCGATCTCGGCCAGCACGGTGGCGTGGCCCATCCAGGTCAGCCGCAGCCCGTCCACCGGCGGGACGGCCAACTCCCCGGCCGTCAGCGGGTGCACCGGGATGCTGCCGACCGGCTTGCTGCCCTTCTTGGCGAAGGTGGCGCGCAGCCCCCCGGCCAGCGAACCCTCCACCAGGCGGCGCGTGGGGACGGGGTTGCGGAAGGACCCGTCCACGAAGTTCGGCGAACGCTCGATCCGCGCGAGCCGCTCACCGGTGGGCTCGGCGCCGAAGGCGGCCGGACGCCGACCGGTGATGCGGGAGTGCCATGGGCGGGAACCGGGCACGGAGCCACCTCCTACAGGAAACCTGTGAACCACCGCAGCCTACCCACCCCCGGTACGCCCGGCCCGGCGTCCGGACCCCGGCGGCAAGTGGACCGGCACGGGGTGGGAGGCGGCGGTGCGGGCGCCGCTCACCGGCTTCGGCCGGAGTACCGGCCCGGGCAGGGCGGGCCGCACCGGCGCCGGGACGCCTCAGGCAGCCGTCCGGGTGGACACCAGTTCGGCCGTCCCCCGGACGGCGGAACCCGCCGGTGCGGGCCGGTCGGTGGGCGTCCGGTCGGGGGCGGCCTCCGGTCAGTCGGCGTCCGGCGAGGCTGCGTCCGGCCGGGGGCTCCAGTGGCCGTGGAAGCCGAACGGCCACTGGTGCGGCGGCCGGGCCAGCAGCTCGGCGGGCGGGTCCGGCAGCCGGGCCGGGCGGTCGCCGCCGAGGCCGCCGCCGGAGTCCCCGGCGAGGTCGGCAACGTCGTCGCCGCCGGGGGAGCGCAGGATGACCACGATCCGGTCGTCGGCCGCCGTGTAGACGTCCGCCTGCGCGCCGCCCGCGACGGCGGCGGGCAGCTGCTGCTCCACCCAGGCCAGCAGCTCGGCCAGACGGCCCGGCGCGGCCCGGACCTCCCACATCAGGGTGTCGTGGCTCACCACGGCGACGGCGCGTAGTCCTTGAGGAAGACCCCGAGCAGGTCCTCACCCGCCTCGCCGCGCACGATCGGGTCGTAGACCCGGGCCGCGCCGTCCACCAGGTCCAGCGGGGCGTGGAAGCCCTCGTCGGCGAGGCGCATCTTGTCCGGGTGCGGACGCTCGTCGGTGATCCAGCCGGTGTCCACGGCGGTCATCAGGATGCCGTCGTTGTCCAGCATCTCCTGCGCGCTGGTGCGGGTGAGCATGTTCAGCGCGGCCTTGGCCATGTTGGTGTGCGGGTGGCCGGGGCCCTTGTAGCCCCGGCTGAACTGGCCCTCCATGGCGGAGACGTTCACCACGTACTTGCGCCGCGCCGGGGAGGCCGCCATCGCCGGACGCAGCTTGCTGACCAGGATGAAGGGCGCGGTGACATTGCACAGCTGCACTTCCAGCAGCTCGATCGGGTCCACCTCGTCGACCTTCTGGCTCCAGCTGTTCACCGGGTCCAGATCCGGGACGAGGCCGCCCGCGTCGATGGCCGTCCCGGCCTCGATCAGCGCCGGGGCGGCGGAGCCGCTGGTCAGTGCGAGCGCGGTGAGGGCCTGGGCGCTGAGCGCGCTGTGCCTGCCCCGGGTCTGGCTGGGCAGCGCGGGCTGGCGGCTGAGGTCGAAGCGGCCGAGGACGACCGACTCGGGCAGCTCGCCGGCGGGCAGCGGCGCGTCCTCGGAGTTGATCAGCTCGGTGTACGCCTGGGCGCTGCGGCGCACGGTCTGCGCGGCGTTGTTGATCAGGATGTCCAGCGGGCCCTGCTCGGCCACCGACTCGGCGAGCGCGATGACCTGCGAGGGGTCGCGCAGGTCGATGCCCACGACACGCAGCCGGTGCAGCCACTCGGCGCTGTCCGGCATCGCGGTGAAGCGGCGGATCGCGTCGTTGGGGAAGCGGGTGGTGATGGTGGTGTGCGCGCCGTCGCGGAGCAGCCGCAGCGCGATGTACATGCCGATCTTGGCCCTGCCGCCGGTGAGCAGTGCCCGGCGGCCGCTGAGGTCGGTGCGGGCGTCGCGGCGGGCCCGGTTCTCGTGCGCGCAGGGCTGGCAGAGCTGGTGGTAGAAGGCGTCCACCTCGACGTACCGGGTCTTGCAGATGTAGCAGGAGCGCGGGCGCTCCAGGACGCCCGCGATCGGCCCGGCCGTCCCGCTGGTGAGCTGCAGGCCCTGGGTCTCGTCGTCGATGCGGTCGGCGGCGCCGGTCGCGGTGGACTCGGTCACGGCCCGGTCGTTGGCGGTCTTCGCGGCCCGCCGCTCCTGTCGGCGACGGTGCTTGACCTGCCGGTACACGCCTGCCGTGGCGCGGCGGACGGCGACGGCGTCCGGGTGGTCGATCGGCAGCTCGTCGATTTCGGCGAGGACCTCCAGGGCGAGGGCCAGGCGTGCCGGGTCGATGCCGGGCACGTCGTCCCCGGTGGGCTCCTCGGCGAGGAGGGTGGTGCCGCCGTCGAGTCCTGCGCTCATGCCGCTGCCGTTCGTGGGTCGCTGGTGGGTTCGGGTCACTGCTGGGGTCACTGCTGGAGGGGTGCGGTGGCCGGAGTGCCGCCGTGCCAACTGCGACACCTTACGCAGGTCGGGCCCCTGGGCCCAAACCGCGACGGTAACCGTGCCCGAACCGTGCCCGTCGGGGCGGCGGGGCACCCGGTCGGCCGCCACGACGCGCGGACCGGCGCGTCAGCGACCAGAGTGGTTGACATGGCGAATGACACGAGGATGAGCGGACTGAACTTCAACGTCAACCGGCGGATGCTCGTCGTGGGCGCCGCACTCACCGGGACCGGGGCGCTGCTGGCGCTCGTCGGCACGGTGATCGCGGGCACGACCCTGGTCACGGCCGGGCGCGGCTGGGTGCAGCAGATGGAGGTGGCACCGGCCGAGATGGCGGTCCGGGCGCTGCGGCAGGCGAAGCACGCCTCCCGCGCGGGCGCGGACGCCTGGCGCGCCCAGGCCCAGCAGGCCCAGCACAACTGAGCCTGCGGCCCCGGTCCGACTGAGCCTGCGGCCCCGGCACCAGCTGAGGCTGCTGCCGCGGCGCGACCGGGGCCGGGGCCGGGCGGCGGTACCGTCCCGGCCGGGCAGGCTCCCGGCCGGGACGGTGGTCACCCCTGCGCCGCCTCGGCGACGCCGCGCGCGGCGCTCCTCAGCGGGCGCCGCCGTTGACGTACAGCGTCTGGCCGCTCACGTACGAGGAGTCCTCGGAGGCGAGGAAGGCCACCACCGAGGCGATGTCCTCGGGCTGGCCGACCCGGCGCAGCGGCGTGCGCTCGGCGACCTGCTCCTGGTGCTCCTCGGCCGTGGCCCCGACGCGCTCGGCGGTGGCGGCGGTCATGCCGGTGGCGATGTAGCCGGGGGCGACGGCATTGACGTTGATGTTGAACGGGCCCAGCTCGATGGCCAGGGTCGCGGTCAGGCCCTGGATCCCGGCCTTGGCGGCGGCGTAGTTGGCCTGGCCCCGGTTGCCCAGCGCCGAGCGCGAGCTCAGCGAGACGATCTTGCCGTAGCGCTGCTTGCACATGTACGCCTGGGCGACGTGGGAGCAGTTGTAGGCGCTGGTGAGGTTGACCGTGATGACGTCGTCCCAGTCCTGCTTCGGCATCTTGAAGAACAGGTTGTCGCGGGTGATCCCGGCGTTGTTGACCAGGATGTGGAGCGCGCCGAGGTCGGCGACCACCTGCGCGAACGCGGCCTCCACGGCGTCATGGTCGGACACGTCGCAGCCGTACGCCCTGGCCGTGCCGCCCTTGGCGGTGATCGCGTCGACGGTGCCCTGGGCGCGCTCGGCGGTGAGGTCCACCACGGCGACCGCAGCGCCCTCGGAGGCGAGCCGCAGCGCGGTGGCCGCGCCGATGCCCTGGGCCGCGCCGGTCACCACGGCGACCTTGCCGGTGAAGCGGGTCATCTGAATTCTCCTGTACTGGTCGGGACTTGGGGCGGGACTCGGGTGTGGATGAGAGTTGACGATCCGTCAGTCACGGTCCACCAGAACCGCGGTGCCCTGGCCGACGCCCACGCACATGGTGGCCAGGCCGTGCCGGACGCCGGTGCGGCCCATCCGGTGCAGCAGTGTGGTGAGGATGCGCGCGCCGGAGCCGCCGAGCGGGTGGCCCAGCGCGATGGCGCCGCCCTGCGGGTTGACCAGCTCCGGGTCCACCCCCAACTGCCGTACGCAGGCCAGGGCCTGGGCGGCGAAGGCCTCGTTGAACTCGGCGGTGCCGAGGTCGTCCACGCTGCGCCCGGTGCGGTCCAGCACCCGGCGTACGGCCGGCACCGGGCCCATGCCCATGACGTCCGGGTCGACCCCGGCGCTGGCACCCGCCACATAGCGGCCCAGCGGCTCCAGGCCGAGGTCGGCCAGGGCCTCCTCGCTGACCAGCAACAGGCCGGCCGCGCCGTCGTTCATCGGCGAGGAGTTGCCCGCGGTGACGGTGCCGCCCTTGCGGAAGACCGGCTTGAGCGTGGCCAGCTTCTCCAGCGTGGTGTCCGGGCGGATCGACTCGTCCTCGCTGACGACGGAGCCGTCGGCCAGGGTCACCGGGACGATCTCGGCGTCGAACAGGCCGTCCTTGCGGGCGTCGGCCGCCCGCTGGTGGCTGCGCAGGGCGAAGGCGTCCTGCTGCTCGCGGGTGATGTTGTGGCGGACGGCGACCTCCTCGGCGGTCTCGCCCATGGAGAGCACGCCGTGCAGCTCGCGCATCCGGGGGTTGGTCATCCGCCAGCCGAGTTTGGTGTCGAAGATCTCCGCGCCCAGCGGCAGCGCCTGTTCGGCGCGGGGCAGCACGAAGGGGGCGCGGCTCATCGACTCGGAGCCGCCGGCCAGGACCACCTCGGCCTCGCCGGCGGCGATGGTGCGGGCGGCGGCGGTGACCGCCTCCATGCCGGAGGCGCAGAGCCGGTTCAGGGTGGCGCCGGGCACGCTGTCCGGGATGCCCGCCAGCAGCACGGCCATGCGCGCGACGTTGCGGTTGTCCTCCCCGGCCTGGTTGGCGGCGCCCCAGTAGACGTCGTCGATCCTGGCCGGGTCCAGGGCCGGGACGCTGTCCAGCACGGCCCGGACCGCGGCGGCGGCGAGGTCGTCCGGGCGGACGGTGGACAGGGCTCCGCGCAGGCGGCCGACGGGGGTGCGCCGGGCGGCGGCGAAGTAGACGGGGCGCATCGTTGGGCTCCTTCGGGTGGGCGGGGGCGTGCGGCGGTACCGGCGGGCGAGCGGGTCAGAAGGCGTTGACGCCGGTCAGGGCCCGGCCGATGAGCAGCTTCTGGATCTGGCTGGTGCCCTCGTACAGGGTCATCACCCGGGCGTCGCGGACATACTTGCCGACCGGGTACTCGTCGATGAAGCCGTAGCCGCCGAAGACCTGCAACGCGGTGTTGGACGCCTTGACGGCCGCCTCGGAGGCGTAGAGCTTGGCGACGGAGGACTCGGTGGCGAACGGCTGCCCGCGCTCGATCAGGTCGGCGACCCGCCAGACCAGCAGCCGGGCAGCGTCCAGCTCGACCTTGATGTCGGCGATCATCTCCTGCACCAGTTGGTGCGAGGCGATCGGTCGGCCGAACTGCTCGCGCTGGACGGAGTAGGCGACGGCCGCGTCCAGCGACGCCTGGATGATGCCGACGCAGCCCGCCGCCACCGACATCCGACCCTTGGCCAGCGCGGACATGGCGACGCCGAAGCCCTTGCCCTCCGCGCCGAGCATGGCCGCGTGCGGCACCCGGACGCCGTCGAAGGCCAGCTCGGCGGTGGGCTGGCCGCGCAGGCCCAGCTTGCCGTGGACGGTGGTGCGGGTCAGGCCGGGGGAGTCGGTGGGCACCAGGAAGGCGCTGACGCCCTTGTGTCCGGCCCGCTCCGGGTCGTCGCCGCCGGTGCGGGCGAAGACCAGGGCGACCTCGGCCCAGGTGCCGTTGGTGATGAACATCTTGGCGCCGTCGATGATCCAGTCGTCGCCGTCGCGGACGGCCCGGGTGCGCAGGTTGCCCGCGTCGGAGCCGGTGCCGGGCTCGGTCAGGGCGAAGCAGCCGAGGGCGTCGCCGGAGGTGAGGCGGGGCAGCCAGTGCTGCTTCTGCTGCTCGGTGCCGTGGTGCGCGATCGACTTGGCGACCAGGCCGAGCGAGACCGACAGCAGGCCGCGCACGGAGGAGTCGCCGCGCCCCAGCTCCTCGGTGACCAGCACGTACGAGAGGTGGTCGCCGCCGGAGCCGCCGTACTCCTCGGGGATGGTCAGCCCCAGGAAGCCGAGCGCGCCGAGCTTCTTCACGATTCCCCGGTCGACCTCCTCGGCCCGGTCCCAGGCGGCGGCGTTGGGTACGATCTCGCGGTCGACGAAGTCGGCGGCCAACCGGCGTACGGCGGCCTGCTCCTCGCCCAGCTCCAGGTTCACGGTGCTCCTCGGCGGTGTCGGTGACCAGCGGCGCTCGCGGTCGCGGGGGTGGTGGGGAGGGCCGCCACCCCGATAAACTAGCGGTGCAAGTTTTTGGACTCTAACCCCTTGCTGCGGGCCGAGGGAAGCGGGTGTCCACTGACAAACCCTGCCGAACCGCCGAACGAGGAGGTGCCGTGGCCCGGCCGCGCAACCCACTGCTGAGCCGTGAGCGCATCGTCTCCGCGGCGCTGGACCTGGTCGACGCCGAGGGCCTGGCCGCGCTCTCCACCCGCCGCCTCGCCGCCGGTCTGGGCGTCAGCGGCCCCTCGCTGTACAACCACTTCGCCACCAAGGACGCCCTGCTGGACGCGGTGGTGGACCATGTCGTCGGCGAGGTGGACCTGTCCATGTGGCAGGGCCCTGGCGTCCCGGAGGCAACGGGCTGGAGCGGCGCGCTGCTGGCCTGGGCCCGCTCGTACCGGGCGGCGCTGGTCGCGCACCCCAACCTGGTGCCGGTGCTGGCCCAGGGGCCGGGCCGGCGCGCCAACGCGCTCCGGCTGGCCGACGCGGTCTTCGGCGGCCTGGTCGACGCCGGGTGGCCCAAGGCCGACGCCACCAGGATCGGCGCGCTCATGCGCTACTTCGTGTTCGGTTCTGCGCTGGGCTCGTTCGCGGCCGGGTTCGTCGACGACCGGCAGCTCTACTCCGAGGGTTACCCGCACCTCGGCGAGGCCCACCTGCTGGCCGAGCGCCAACGGCAGGTGGACGAGGGCGCGTTCGAGGCCGGACTGTCCGCGCTGGTCGAGGGTCTGACGCTGCAGTACGCCCGGCTGGGCGCGCCCGGCCGCAACGGCTGAGCCGGTTCCCCCGGCCGCCGTACGGGCAGGCAGCGGCGGGCCGGACCACGCGGACCAGCCGGACCGCTCGGGTCACGGGTGACACGGGCGACACGGGCGATCGGGAATCAACACTCTCCAACACCGCCTTGGGCTTTTCTTGTGAGAAACCTTGACAGCCCTCCCTGCTGTTGGTGATATCTGAACGCTCACGTTCGTTTGTGTTTTCATTCGCGCCCCTGGGGAGGGGTTATGGTGCAACGCTCAAACAGCAGCAACCAGCCGACTGGTACACGTCCGACAGGGTTATTCCCCGCCGCAGGCCGACCGTTCAGCCGCCGCTCCGTCGTCCGCGGCGCGCTCATGGGCGCGGGAGCGCTCGCCGTCCCGTCCCTGCTCACCGCCTGCGGCAAGGGGACGTCCAGCGCCGGCGGGGGCGGCAGCAACAGCAAGGTGGTGACCTACGGCTCCAATGCGGCCGTCCCGCAGCCCAAGGGCGCCTACGAGACGCTGTTCGCGCAGGCCCAGAAGGTCACCGGCTACACCGTGGACGTCAACTGGGTGGACCACAACACCTTCCAGCAGAACATCACCACCTACCTGCAGGGCAATCCGCAGGACGCGTTCGACTGGTTCGCCGGCGAGCGGATGCAGTTCTTCGCCGCCCAGGGCCTCTGCGACCAGATCGACGACGTCTGGGCGAAGATCGGCGGCAACTACACCGACGCCATGAAGGCCCAGAGCAAGGGCAGCGACGGGCACTACTACTTCGTCCCGTTCGACTACTACCCGTGGGCCGTGTACTACAGCAAGAGCCTGTGGGCGGCCAAGGGCTACACCGCGCCCACCACCTGGGACGAATTCATCACGCTGGCTGCCAAGATGAAGACCGACGGGCTGATCCCGCTGGCCTTCACCGACAAGGACGGCTGGCCCGCGATGGGCACCTTCGACTACCTGAACATGCGCATCAACGGCTACGACTTCCACATCGACCTGATGCGCAACGGCACCAGCTGGAACACCCCGCAGGTCAAGGCCGTCTTCGACCAGTGGAAGCAGCTCATCCCCTACTACTCGCCGGGCTTCCTGGGCCTGACCTGGCAGGAGGGCGCCACCCAACTGCTGAACAAGCAGGCCGGGATGATGGTGCTCGGCCTCGACCAGATCGGCACCATCTTCACCGGCGCCAAGGCCGACGACCTGGGCTTCTTCGCCTTCCCGGAGATCAACCCGGCCTACGGCCAGGACTCGGTCGAGGCGCCCATCGACGGCATGATGCTGTCCAAGTCGCCGAAGAACCGGGCCGGCGCGGTCGCCCTGCTGGAGTACCTGGGCACCGCCCCCGCGCAGCAGCTGTGGCTGGCCGCCGACCCGGCCGACATCGCCACCGCCAACGGCGTGGACACCTCCAAGTACACCCAGCCGCAGACCGACTCCGTGACGCTCATTCAGAAAGCCTCACACATCTCGCAGTTCATGGACCGCGACACCCGCCCCGACTTCGCCGACCCGGTGATGCTCCCGGCGATCCAGCAGTTCCTGGACAACCCGGGGAACATCGGCAGCATCCTCTCCAACATCGACAAGCAGGCCAAGTCGATCTGGGCCAGCAACGGCTGACGCACACCGCTCGATTGACGGTACGTCAGAATCCGGCGGGCGCCGCCCCCGGCGCCCGCCGCGGGTCCTTCTCCAGCGGGAGCGCACTGTAATGAGGTTCGCATGACCGTAACGGACGCCGCCCCCCGGCGGCGCACCCGGCCGACCACCCGCAGGGCCACCGGACGGCCCACCCGGCGCCGACGCCTGTCCCGCGCCGACCGGGTGGTCCTGACGCTGATGGCGGGGGTGCCGCTGCTGCTCACCCTCTCCTTCGTCTGGGTTCCGGCCCTGCTGTCGATCGTCCTGTCCTTCTCCAGCTGGCCGGGCATCGGCGGGGTCTCGTCCATCAAGTGGGTCGGCCTGCAGAACTACCACAACATCTTCACCATCTACCCGGAGTTCTATCCGGCGCTCCAGCACAACCTGATCTGGCTGCTGGTCTTCTTCTGCCTGCCCGCCCCGGCCGGCCTCTTCCTGGCCGTGCAACTCGACAAGCAGATCCGCTTCTCCCGGGTCTACCAGAGCGTGCTCTTCCTGCCGGTGGTGCTCTCGCTCGCCCTGATCGGGTTCATGACCGAGCTGATCTTCTCGCCCACCCAGGGCCTGCTCAACAACCTCACCGGGCACGCCGCCCAGAACGACATGATCGACTGGCTGGGCAACCCGCACCTCAACATCTGGGCGGTGCTGCTGATGGCCTGCTGGCGGCAGACCGGCTACGTCATGATCATGTACCTGGCCGGGCTGAAAAGCGTGGACCCCTCGATGAAGGAGGCCGCCGCGCTGGACGGCGCGGGCCAGTGGCAGACCTTCCGGCACGTGGTCTGGCCCGCCCTGCGGCCCATCAACGTCGTCGTCCTGGTCATCACCGTCATCGAGTCGCTGCGCGCCTTCGACATCGTCTACGTCATCAACCAGGGCACCGACGGGCTGGAGCTGCTGTCGGTGCTGGTCACCGACAACATCATCGGCGAGGCCAGCCGCATCGGCTTCGGCTCGGCGCTGGCCACCATCCTGCTGCTCATCTCGATGGCCTTCATCGTGCCCTACCTGATCACCATCTTCCGGAAGGACGGAGAGGAATGAGCGCGACAACCGCCGTACCCCCGACGGCTGCCGCCCCGGCCGGGCCCACGCCGCGCCGCCCGCTCCGGATCGGCCGCCTCGGCCTGCACCTCTTCCTGGTCGGCACCTCGGTCATCTGGCTGGCCCCGCTGCTGTACGCCTTCTACACCGCGCTGCGGCCCTACACCGACACCGAGAAGTACGGCTACGTCTCCGTCGGCGGCCACTACGGCTTCGGCAACTTCACCGCCGCCTGGAGCCAGGCCGACCTGCCGCTGTACTTCTGGAACTCCGTGCTCATCACCGTCCCGGCGCTGGTGCTGACGCTGTTCCTGGCCAGCATGGTCGCCTTCGTGGTCTCCCGCTACCGGTTCCGGATCAATGTGGCGCTGCTGATGGTCTTCACCGCCGGGAACCTGCTGCCGCAGCAGGCCATCATCACCCCGCTCTACAAGATCTACCAGCTGATCCCGCTGCCGCTGTGGCTCTCCGACTCCGGCAAGATGGACGACTCCTACCTCGGCCTGATCCTCATCCACGTGGCCTTCCAGACCGGCTTCTGCGCCTTCGTCCTGGCCAACTACATGCGCACCATCCCCACCGAACTCGGCGAGGCCGCCGTGGTCGACGGCGCCTCGGCCTGGCGCCAGTACTGGCAGATCATCCTGCCGCTGTGCCGCCCGGTGCTCGCGGCGCTGGCCACCCTGGAGTTCACCTGGATCTACAACGACTTCTTCTGGGCCACCGTCCTCATGCAGACCGGCGACAAACGCCCGATCACCGCCGCCCTCAACAACCTCGCCGGCCAGTTCTTCGTCAACAACAACCTCATCTCCGCCGCCGCCCTGATCGTCGCCGTCCCCACCCTGATCGTCTTCTTCCTCCTGCAGAAGCAGTTCGTCTCCGGGCTGACGCTGGGCGCCAACAAGGGCTGACGACGCGTCAATCCGCTCAGAGAGCAGGCCCCCAGGGGTCGGTCGGGGAGCGGCGGAGGTAGGCGGGGCGGGCTTTGGGGTCCGGGGGGTCGAAGGTGCGGTGGAAGACGGCCGTTGCCGAGCCGGAGAGCGGGGGGACGATCCAGCTCCACTCGGAGGGGACGGGGCGGCCGTGCCGCCGCTCGCGTTCGATGTGCGCCAGGAAGCGCACCGACTCGGTGTGGTGGTCCGAGATGGTCACCCCGGCGTCCTGGTAGGAGTGCAGCACCGCCAGGTTGAGCTCCACCAGGGCGCGGTCCCGCCACAGCTTGCGCGGGCTGGAGGTGTCCAGCTCGAAGAGTTCGGCCACGGCCGGCAGCAGGTCGTAGCGGTCCACGTCGCCGAGGTCGCGCGAGCCGATCTCGGTGCCCATGTACCAGCCGTTGAAGGGGGCGGCCGGGTAGCTGATCCCGCCGATCTCCAGGGTCATGTCCGACACCGCCGGGACGGCGTACCAGCGCAGGCCGAGGTCGGCGAAGCCCGCGTGGTGCGGGTGGCTGAGCGGGACTTCGAGCACTGCGTCCGGCGGCAGGTCGTAGTGCTCGGGGCGGCGGTACGGCGCGGCCTGCACCAGCAGCGGCATCAGGTCGAACGGCTCCTTGCCGCCCTGCCAGCCCAGGTCGCGGGCCCGGGCCAGCAGCCGGGCGCTGTCCGGGTCGTCGGTGTAGTGGACCAGTTGCGGGCTGAGGATGCGGGCCGCCGGACGGCCCGGCCGGTCCGGGGCGAAGACGCTGACGACGGGCCTGATCCGGCCCTTGTTGGTGGCCAGCCGCAGATGCTCGCTGCACTGCTCGGCGATGTCGTCGGGGTGCCGGGCCCAGCGCAGGTCGCGCACGGTCAGGCTGTGCCAGTAGAGCCGTCCGATGCAGCGCGCGGAGTTGCGCCAGGCGACGCGGGCGCCGAAGGTCAGCTCCTCCGGGGTGTGCTCGTAGCTGCCGTGGGCGGAGACGGCGGCCCTGACCTCGCGCAGCCGGGCCTCGACGCCGTCCGGGTAGCCGGTCTCGCCGTTCACCGGGCCCTCGCGGTCGAAGTGGCGGACGAACTCCTCGGCGGCTGCCAGCACCGCCTCGGCCGAGGAGTCACCGGCTCCCGCCGCCGTCGGTACCGGTTTGTGCGCGACCCCGCCACCGGTGTCCGCCCCGACCGCCACGCCCGCCCCGACCGTCCCGGCCGCCTCGGCCGCAGGCACGGGTCTCGGCCCGGAGCCGGACGCGGCGGGACGCCGCCGCTTGAAAACGGTTCGCTGGAACAGCACGATGGATTCCTCCCCGCCCCATGGATACCGCACGTGTTCGGACGGGCGCACAGAGTACGGGAATCTCTGTGCGGGGCAGGAACGGAACAGCTATGCTGCGTCCCCCGGCGGGGTGGGATGATCGCAGGGTGAGATTCGGCATCCTCGGCAGCACCCGGGCCTGGACCGGCGCGGGCGATGCCGCAGCCCTCGGCGGGAGCGGGCGGCGGGCCCTGTTGGTCCTGCTGGCCCTGGACGCCGGGCGGACCGTCCCCGTACAGCGCCTGGTCGACGGCCTGTACGGCGAGCGGCCGCCGGCCGGGGTCGGCAACGCGCTGCAGTCCCAGGTCTCCCGGCTGCGCGCCGCGCTGCGCCGCCCCGGCGAGCCCGACCCGATCGTCGGCGACCGCGCCGGATACCGCCTCGCCGTCGAGCCGGACGCGGTGGACGCCCACCGTTTCGTCCGGCTGGCCGCGCAGGGCCGCCGGGCACTGCTCGCGGACGACCCGGCCACCGCCTCCGCACTGCTGGGCGAAGCGCTGGCGCTGTGGCGCGGCCCGGCCCTGGCCGACATCGCCGACGCCCCGTTCGCCGCCGCGCAGACCATCCGGCTGGAGGAGGCACGGCTGACCGCGACCGAGGACCTGCTGCGGACGGAGCTGGCCCTCGGGCGTCACCACGAGGCCGTCGCCGAGTTGCGCGAGCTGGTCGCCGCCCACCCGCTGCGCGAACGCCTCAGCGCCCTGCTGGTGCTGGCCCTGCACGGTGACGGCCGCCGGGCCGAGGCGCTGGACGCCTACGCGCAGGCCAGGGACGCCCTGGTCGACGCCCTCGGGGCCGACCCCGGAAGCGAGTTGGCGGAAGCCCAGCTCGTCGTGCTGCGCGGTGGCCAGCAACAGGATCCGGAGACAAAGGAGGTGACCTACCGTCATCTGTCGCTGCCGGTGCAGCTCAACGGGATGGTCGGGCGAGCAGGGGAGTTGGCCCGGATCCAGGAGTTGCTGCAGCGCGTTCGGCTGCTCGTGGTCACCGGCCCCGGCGGCGCGGGCAAGACCCGGGTCGCGGTCGAGGCCGCCGCCCGCCACCCGGGCGACAGCTGCTTCGCCGACCTCTCCGGGCTGACCGAGGGCGACAGCCTGCCGACGGCCGTCCTCGGCGCCCTCGGACTGCGTGGCTCGGCCCTGCGCGGCCAGGCCGAGGGGCCGACCCCGCAGGCCCGGCTCACCGCCGCGCTGACCGATCGTCACCTGCTGCTGGTGCTGGACAACTGCGAGCACCTGGTGGCGGACGCTGCCCGGTTCGCCGCCGAACTCCTGGCCGCGTGCCCCGGCTTGCGCATCCTGGCCACCAGCCGTGAGGCCCTCGGCATCACCGGCGAACAGCTGCTGCCGCTGCCGCCGCTGCCGGGGGAGGCCGCCGTCCAGCTGTTCCATGAGCGCGCCACGGCCGTACAGCCCGACTTCGACCCCAGGCGAGAGGCCGAGCCGGTCGCCGAGATCTGCGACCGGCTCGACGGGCTTCCGCTGGCCATCGAGCTGGCGGCGGCCCGGCTCAGGGTATTGACGACACGTCAGATCGTGGCCCGACTGGACGACCGGTTCCGGCTGCTCACCGGCGGCAGCCGCACCGCCCGCCCCCGGCAGCAGACCCTGCGTGCCGTGGTCGACTGGAGCTGGGAACTGCTGCCGCAGGCCGAACGCGCGGTGCTGCGCCGGGCGTCGGTCCTCTCGGGCGGGTGGACGCTGACGGCCGCCGAAGCCGTCTGCGCCGACGCTGGTGCCGAAGCCGGTGCCGGGCCGGGCGTCGGACCGGACGATGTGCTCGCGCTGATCGCCGCGCTGGTGGACAAGTCCCTGGTCACCGCTCAGCAGCCGGAGCATCCCGGGGGCGAGGTGCGCTACCGGCTGCTGCAGACCGTCCGTGCCTACGCCGCCGAACGGCTGGACGAGTCCGGCGAGCGGCAGCGTGCCGAACAGGCCCACCTGGAGCACTTCCTGGGGCTGGCCGCCACCGCCAATCCGCTTCTGCGCACCGCCGAGCAACTCGACTGGCTACACCGGCTCGCCGCCGACGACGACAACCTGCACGCGGCGCTGCGCCGCGCCGACACCCGCACCGCCCTGCGGATGGTCGGCGAACTCTCTCCCTACTGGATGCTGCGCGGCCTGCGCTACGAGGGTGCGTCGCACGCCCGCCGGGTGCTGGAGGCGCTCGATCCTGGCCCCGTGCCCGGCCTGGAGGAGGAGTACGCCATCTGCGTCATCCTCGCCGTCTCCATCGAGGACGACCACGGGGCCCTGTCCGGCCATCTCGCCGCCGGCGAGCGGCTGATGCTGGAGCTGCGCCGCACCCCCCGGCGCAACCCCACCCTGGTGCTGCTCTGGGCCCCGTACAGCGGAATCCCCGAGGACTTCGACCAACTCACCCCGCAGGAAGCCGACTTGTGGTCGGCCGATCCCTGGCACCGGGGCCTGGTCCACCTCAGCGGCGGCTTCCGGCACTGGTACCTGAACGGCGACTCGGCAGCCGCCGTACGCGAGTTCGGCGCCTGCGTCGCGCTCTACCGGGAGCTGGGCGACCGTTGGGGCCAGATCCTGGGCCTCAACGAACTCTCGGTCGTCACCCACGCCTCGGGCGACCGCGCCCGCTCCCGGATGCTGTCCGCCGAGGCGCTGCGGCTGGCCGAGGAGTTGGGCTCCACCGAGGACATCGCCGATCTGCTCTGCGGCCGGGCCGAACGCGCCCTGCGCGACGGGGACGTGGACGCCGCCGAGGCCGACTGCGAGCGGGCGGTGGGGCTGTTCCAGCACATCGGCTCCGCCGCCGGCATTCCCCGGGCCCGGCTCTGCCAGGCCGCCGCCGCCCGGCTCCGCGGCGATCTGGACGCCGCGGCCACGCTCTGCCGGACCGCCCTGGACGCCGCACCGCCCGGCTGGTTCGGCGGCGTCTGGCTGCGGGTGGATGCCCGGGTCGAACTCGCGCGCATCGCCCTGGCGGCGGGCGACGCAGCCACCGCGCACCGCTGGTTCCGCGAGGCGCTGCCGCCGGGGGTGGACGTACGCAACCTTCCGGCCCTGGCCGACGCCGCCGAGGCCCTGGCCGGGCTCGCGCTGGTCGAGGGCGAGCCGGCGCACGCCGCCCGCCTGCAGGGGGTGTCCGAGGCGCTGCGGCGCGGCGCTGCCCCCGCCGACCAGGACCACCAGCGCTTCCGCGCCCAGGCGCGGGCCGCTCTCGGGGACGCCGACTACGCCCGCGCCCACGCCCGGGGCGCGGCCCTGATCCCGGCCGAAGCCGTCGCCGCACTGGTCTCCCACGCCCAGCGGCAGCAGCCCCCGCCGACCGGGGACTCCAGCCGGCGGACAGACCCAGCCCGCTAGGCAGGCCCCGCGCGGCGTCCGGCCGCCGCCCTCCGTCTGCCGGGGTTGGGACACCCCGGCCGCGACCGTCAGGCGCGCGGTACGGCGGTGCGGGCGCGGTGCGCGGGCGGTCAGCGGTGCGCGCGAAGGTTCCGGGCATGACCGCAGACACCGCTGACACCTCCGGCGCCCTCGCCGCCGCTCCGCCGCCCTCGCACCGCGCCCCGGCCGTGCCGGTCTCCGCCGCCCGCAAGTGGGGCACCCTCGCCATCTGTGCGGCGGCGGCGCTGCTCCTGGGCATCGACAACACCGTCCTCAACCTCGCCGTCCCCCGGCTGGTCGCAGCCATGCACCCGTCCTCGTCCCAGATCCTGTGGATCGCCGACGCCTACAGCTTCGCCCTGGGCGGCCTGCTCGTGGTCATGGGCAGTCTCGGCGACCGGATCGGCCGCAAGCGGCTGCTGCTGGTCGGCGCGACCGGCTTCGGCCTGGCCTCGCTGCTCACCGCCTACTCCGGCAGTCCGGAGCTGCTGATCGCCGCCCGGGCGCTGCTCGGCGTCGCCGGGGCGACGATCATGCCGTCCACGGCCTCGCTGATCCGCTCGACCTTCACCGACCCCAAGGAGCGCACCCTGGCCATGGGGATCTCCGGCGGTGGGGGCGCGGCCGGCTTCGCCCTCGGCCCGGTCGTCGGCGGGCTGCTGCTGAACCACTTCTGGTGGGGTTCGGTCTTCCTGGTCAATGTGCCGGTGATGCTGCTGATCGTCGGCTGCGGCTCGGTGCTGCTGGTCGAGTCGCGCCACCCCGCGCCCGGACGCCTGGACTGGCCCGGCCTGCTGCTGTCCGTCGTCGGACTGGTCGCGGTGATCTACGCCGTCCAGACCGGCGCGCAGAGCGGCCCGGCCCGGCCGCAGGTGCTCGGCGCGGCGGTGGTCGGGGTTGCCGCGCTGCTCCTCTTCGGCCTGCGCCAGGCCCGGATCGCGCACCCGCTGATCGATCTGCCGCTGCTGCGCAGCCGGGCCTTCGCCGGATCGCTGGGCGCCAACGTGGTGGCCATCCTGTCGGTGTCCGCGCTGTCGCTGGCCTTCTCCCAGTACTTCCAGGACGTCCGCGGCTGGTCACCGCTGCAGACCGGGCTGGCGCTGCTGGCCGGACCGGCCGGGGCGATGATCGGCGGGCCCTGCTGCGCCCTGGTGATCGGCCGCATCGGCCGGGCTCGCACCGTCGCCCTGGGCCTGGGGCTGATGGCCGCCGGCATGGTCTGCTTCTCGCTGATCGGCCCGCACACCGGGTACGCGGTGCTGGCCCCGGCCGTCGTCGTCAACGGCATCGGCATGGGCCTGGTCTTCGGCACCACCAACGACACCATGATGGCGAGCGCGCCCAAGGAGCGGGCGGGCGGAGCGGCGGCGATCGGCGAGACGGCCATGGAGATCGGCGGCGGGCTGGGCATCGCCGTGCTCGGCAGCGTCCTCACCGCCTGCTACCGCTCGGGGCTGCACCTCCCGGCGGGCGTCGGCCCGGCGGCGGCCTCGGCGGCACGGCAGACCGTGGGCGGCGCGACGGCGGCGGGAGCGGCCGTGCCCGCGCCGCAGGGCGCCGAGCTGATCGCCGCCGCGCGGCACGCGTTCGTGCACGCGATGAACCTGACCACCCTGATCGGCGCGGTGCTGCTGGCGCTGGGCGCGGCGGCGACGCTGTTCGCCCTGCGCGGCGTCCCCGCAGTCATCGCCGACCCGGCCCCCGCCGACGCCGATCCGACCGAGGCGGCCACCAGCCGCTGAGGGTCGGTCCGGCCGCGCCGCCCCGTCCTGCCCCGCTCAGCAGGACGGTACGGCGAAGCCGGCCGCCCTAGGCTGAGGCCATGACCTCTGCGCCGCACTACCGCGAGCGCCCCGCCGGGGCCGGGCCGGCGGAGTGGGTCCGCTGCGTCTGGGTGCGCCGCGAGCCGCCCGGCGGCGCGGGCGGAGTGCTGGTCGTCCCGGACGGCTGCGTCGACCTGCTGTGGAGCGGCGGCGCCCTGCACGTCGCAGGCCCGGACACCCGGCCGCGCGCCGTCGGACCGGTCCCCGGCGGGGTGACCGCCGGGCTGCGGCTGCGGCCGGGCGCCGCCTCGCTGCTGCTCGGTCCGGTGCCCGCCGACGAACTGCGCGACCGTCGGATCGCTCTGGCCGAGCTGTGGCCGGACGCCGTCGCCCTCGCCGAGCGGCTGGCGTCGACCGGGCCCGGCAGCCGGGAGGCGGCTGCCCTGCTGGAGCAGGCGGTACGCGGTCGGCTGCCCGGCTTCGTCCCGGACCGGGCGGTCCTGCGCGCCTCGGTCCTGCTGGACCGCCCCCGGCCGCCGTCGGTGCGCGAACTGGCGGCGGAGCTGGGCCTCTCCGAACGGCAGCTGCGCCGCCGGACGGTCGCCGCCGTGGGCTACGGCCCGAAGACGCTGCAGGCGGTGCTGCGCTTCCAGCGGGTGCGCATGGCCGCGCGCGGTCGGGCCGCCCGTGACTGGGCCGGTCTGGCGGCCGAGGCGGGCTACGCCGACCAGCCCCACCTCGCGCGGGAGGTGCGCCGCTTCTCCGGCCGGCCCCCGAGCGGGCTGCCCGCCGCTGCTTCACCACCCGCTGGTGACCGGCCGTTCGGCGCGGGACGCCGGGCGGGATGCGGTTCGGACGACCAGGACCCGGCGCCCCCGGGTGTGGCCGGCGCGGCTGTCGGCGTGCGCCGCCGCTGCCTCGGTGAGTGAGTACGACTTCTCGACCGGGATGTGCAGCCTGCCCCGGGAGATGAGGTCGACGGCCTCGGCGAGCGCGTCCGGCACGCTCCCGGCCACGCCGGAGAACCGGACGCCCAGCTGCGGCGCACCGAGGTCGGCGATGGAGACGACTTTGCGGGGATCCCCGGTCAGCTCGACGAGTTCGCGGATCACGCCCGAGCCGGCCAGGTCGAGGGCCGCGTCGACCCGGCCCAGGTGCCGCACCCGTTCGACCCAGCCCTCGTTGTAGGTCGTGGCGAGGGCGCCCAGGGCGCGTAGGTAGTCCTGGTTCGCAGCCCCGGCCGTGCCGATCACCGTGATGCCGCGCGCGCGGGCGATCTGCAGCACCGCCGACCCGACGCCGCCGGACGCGCCGCTGACCAGCAGTGTCTGCCCGGGCCGCACGCCGACCTCGCGGATGATGCGCAGCGCGGTCTCCACCACGGACGGGTACCCGGCCGCCTCCTCGAAGGCCAGTCCCTCGGGCATCCGGGCCCAGGCCGACAGCACGGCGAATTCGGCGTACGTGTCGGCGCCTTCGCCGAACACGCGGTCGCCGACCTCGATCCCCTGGACGCCTTTGCCGACCTCATCCACCACCCCGGCGGCGTCCAGTCCGACCCCGGCCGGCAGCTCGACCGGATGGGCTCCCAGGACCTGGCCCTCCCGGATCCTCCAGTCGACGGGATTGACACCCGCCGCCCGTACGGCGATGCGTATCCGACCGGGGCCCGCGTGCGGCTCCTCGGCTTCCACCAGTTGCAGGACCTCGGGACCGCCGAACTCGGTGAAGCTGATTTTCCTCATGCAGCCGAAGATAGCCCTAACCGTTAGGGTTTCACAACGGTTAGGTATTCCTATCTGGTAGTGTCAGGCCATGATCGAGTCGTCCGGACGCCGCGAACGCAAGAAGGCCGCGACCCGTCAGAAGATCGCCGACACCGCGCTGCGCCTCTTCCTGGAGCGCGGGTACGACGCCGTGGGCATCCGTGACGTGGCGGCCGAGGCCGACGTGGCCGTCACCACCGTCTTCGCCCACTTCGCCTCGAAAGAGGCCCTGGTGTTCGAACGCGACCAGGACTTCGAGCAGCGCCTCACGCGAGCGGTGACCGACCGGCCTGCGCACGAGCCGCTCATCCCGGCGCTGCACCGCGAGGTCCAGGCCCTGGTGCGGCACTGCACGGCCGAGGGCAGCGCCCCCGTCCGACGCATGATCGAGGGATCACCCGCCCTGCGGGAGTACGAGGAGTCGATGAGCCTGCGTCACGCACAGGCGCTGGCAGCGGCGCTGGCCGCCGATCCCCGCCTGTCCCGGAGCGCGACCGCCTGCCGGGCGACCGCGCGGTTCGCCATCGACGCCTACGCGCTGGCCTGCCGGGCGGACGATCCCGGGGCCACCGTGGACGAGGTCTTCCGGATGATCAAGGCGGCCTGGGAAGCCACCGCCTCAAGCGCGGCCTAGTCGGCGGGGGCGGCGTTGTCCCAGGCACGCAGGGTGAGCAGCGCCTCCAGGGTCACCCCGGGGCGGGATTCGACTGCCGTGGTCGGGGCCCACTGTGCCCAGCGGATCGGCCAGCCGCCGTCCGGCTCCTGGGCTGCCGCCAGCGCGTCCAGGCCCCGGGCCAGCTCCGCATCGGTGAACCAGGCGCGGGCGGGGCTCTGCGGGGTGGGCGCGTAGTCGTACGGCAGGTGGTGCTCGCCGGGCGCGTAGCCGGGGGCGGGCCGGGCCTGCTCGGGGTGGTCGGGGTCGAGCAGCACCAGCCGCTGCTCGCGCACCAACGAGCCCAGCCGGGCGGTCTGTTCGGCGGCGTGGGCCTGGTCCGGCGCGTGCTCGAGGAACGCCAGCGCGGCCTGCGCCTCGTACGGGTGGGTCCGGTCCAGGGCCTGGACGGCGTCCCGGCAGAAGTCGACGGCCCGCTCCAGCCAGGGGTGCCCGACGGCGTTCTTCCGCAGCAGGCCGACGATCGGGCCGGTGGCCAGCAGGTCGCCGCGGGGCTCGTTCGGCACCGGCAGCCAGGGCGGGCGCGGGTAGTCGCGCAGGCTGGGCAGCACCGCCGGGACTCCGCCGTCGGGCGCGGTGACCGAGGCCAGCCAGTCGCAGACGCGCGTGGCAGTCGCCTGGTCCAGCGCGCCCGCCTGGTCCAGCACCCGCAGTGCGGTCGGCAGCGCGACCGGCTGGCCGGCGGGGCCGCGGACGTCCGGTTCGAGCCCGTACGCGTAGCCGCCGTCCGTGCTCCGGTAGGCGTCCAGCGCGGCCAGCACCCCGGCGGCCGCTGCACCGGCAGCCGACGTACCGGTAGCCGGTGCCGGGGCGAACAGGAAGGCGAGGCGCCGCTGCTCCAGCACCCGGCCGGTGAGCCAGATGAAGTCGGTCGCGCGGGCCAGCATGGGTGCGGTGAGCCGTGTCATGCTCCGACGATAGGCACCGCCGCCGCCCCCGGTCTTGAACGAATCGGCCGTCGTTACTCCTGTCCCTCCGCGCCCAGGACGCCCATCAGTCGGGCGACCTCGGTGGCGACGGCGTCGCGGGCCGGGGCGAGCCAGCGGCGCGGGTCCACCAGGGCCGGGTCGGCGGTCAGGGCTTCGCGGACGGCCTCGGTGAAGAGGCGGTTGAGGTGAGTGGAGATGTTGACCTTGCGCATGCCGGCGGCGACCGCCTCCCGCAGTGTCGCGTCCGGGACGCCGGAGGAGCCGTGCAGTACCAGCGGGACAGGCACGGCCGCGTGCAGTTCGGCGATCAGCGGCAGGTCCAGGGCGGCT
Organism: Streptacidiphilus sp. PB12-B1b; assembly: GCF_014084125.1. Classification (NCBI taxonomy): domain Bacteria; kingdom Bacillati; phylum Actinomycetota; class Actinomycetes; order Kitasatosporales; family Streptomycetaceae; genus Streptacidiphilus; species Streptacidiphilus sp. PB12-B1b. The sequence goes on from NZ_CP048405.1 coordinate 2,535,713, forward strand.
TCGCGGACGGTCATGGCGTGCGAGGAGCCGACGGCGACGGCCAGCGCGTCCACGCCGGTGGCGGCGACGAACGCGGCGGCCTCGGCCGGGTCGGTGCGCACGCCCGGGGTGTGCGCACCGTCCTTGCCGCCGACTTCGCCCAACTCGGCCTCCACCAGCAGGCCTTGAGCACGGCACCAGCCGGCGATCTCGGCGGTGGTGCGGACGTTCTCGTCCCACGGCAGGCGGGAGCCGTCGTACATCACCGAGCCGAAGCCGCAGTCGGCGGCCTCGCGGATCAGGTCGAAGCCGGTGGCGTGGTCCAGGTGCAGTGCGGCCGGGACGCCGGCGAGTTCGGCGGCGGAGCGGGCGGCGGCGGCGATCGGGGCCAGACCGCCGTGGTAGCGCACGGCGTTCTCGCTGATCTGCAGGATCACCGGGGCCTTGGCCTGCTGGGCGCCGGCGAGTATCGCCTGGGCGTGCTCCAGTTGGATGACGTTGAACGAGCCGACGGCGAAACCGCCGTGCACGGCGGAGCGCAGGATCTGCGCGGTCGGGGTGAGCGGCACGGCGTCAGTTCTCCTTGTGACTGGTCGTCAATTGCTGATGTGACGTCAGTTCGACGTAGAGGGAGGGGTCGTAGTCCCCGGCGAGCGGGGAGGCGACGGCTGCGGCGGCGAGCGCGGCGGCGTCGCCGGTGGCCTCGGGCCAGGGGCGTGCGTCGGCGAGGGCTGCGGCCAGGGCGGCGGTGGCGGCGTCGCCCGCGCCGGTGGCGTTGCCGTGCACCCGGCGCGGCGCCGGGGTGTGCCAGGCCGCGCCCGCTGCGGTGTGCCCGAACAGGCCGTCCGCACCGGCGGTGACGACGGCCGCCGCCGCGCCCAGGGCGCACAGTCGGGCCGCCGCCTCGGCCGGGTCGTCCGCGCCGGTCGCCCGGGCGGCTTCCTCCGCGTTGGGCTTGACCAGGGCCGGCTGTCCGGCCAGGCCCGCACGCAGGGCGGCGCCGTCGGCGTCCAGCACGGCGGGCACGCCCGCGCGGGCGGCCAGCCGCAACAGCGTCGCGTACGCGTCCTCGGGGACGCCGGGCGGCAGGCTGCCGGAGAGCACGACCGTGGACGCCCCGGCCAGCGCGGCCGGGAAGTCCCGCTCGACCAGGCGCGACCACTCCTCGGCCGAGACCTGCGGCCCGGGCTCCCACAGGCCGGTCACCGCCTCGCCCTGCGCCGGGCCGTCGACGACCGCGACCGTGCGCCGGGTGCCGCCCTGGATGGGCGTGAGCAGGTAGGGGAGCGAGGAGCGGTCGAGGTCCTCCCGGAACTGGCGGCCGGTGGCGCCGCCGACCAGGCCGGTCACCAGGGTCCGCCGCCCGAGCCGGGCCAGCACCCGGGCGGTGTTGACGCCCTTGCCCCCGGCCCGCTCGTGCACCGAGGCGATCCGGTTGGCCTCGCCCAGCCGCAGCCGGTCGAGCCGGTAGGTGACGTCCAGTGCGGCGTTCAGGGTCACCGTCACGATCCCGGCCCGGCCCGCCCCGGTTCTGCCGCCGGCCGGCGCCCCGGTCACTGCTGGACGGTCGCGGAGGGCAGCACGACCGAGCGGCTCAGGTGCTGCGGGCTGTCCACGTCCCGGCCGAGCCTGGCGGCCAGCGCGACGCCCAGGCGCTGGACCCGGACGAGTTCGGCGACCGGGTCCAGGGTGCGCCGCTCCAAGTGAGCGCCGGTCGCGGCGATCTGCTCGGGCAGGCCGTCGGGCAGGTCGCCGAGGCTCCAGACGACCCGGCCGGGGCGGGCGACGCTGATCGGCCCGTGCCGGTACTCCATGGCCGGGTACGACTCGGTCCACCAGGCGGAGGTCTCGCGGACCTTGAGCGCGGCCTCGCGGGCCAGGCCGTACGTCCAGCCGCGCCCGAGGAAGCTGATCTGCTCGGCGTCCAGCAGGACGTCGGCGACCGGGGCTGCTGCCGCCGCCGCGCCGTCGGCGAGCACCGCGCCGAGGTCCTCGCCGAGGTGGGCCCGGAGCAGCACCAGCTGGGTGGTGGGGAAGCGGGTCTGCACGACCGACTGCTCGTCCGCGAAGTCCAGGACGACCAGGTCGTCGGCCAGGTCGGCGACCGGGGTGGCCGGGTCGGCGGTGATCGCGGTGGTGGCGGTGGTGGCGGTGCGCCCGCGCACGCTCTCCAGCAGCTCCAGCACCTCGGTGGTGGTGCCGGAGCGGGTCAGCGCCAGCACCCGGTCGTAGCGGCGGCCGGTGGGGGAGCCCAGCTCCGGCGCCTCGGAGGCGGCGAAGGCGTCGGTGCGGCCGTGTCCGGCCTGCTCGCGCAGCGCGGCGTAGGACTGCGCCATGAACCAGGAGGTGCCGCAGCCGACGACGGCGACGCTCTCGCCGGGGCGGGGGAGCAGCGGGGCGAGCGCGGGCAGCCGGTCCAGGGCCTGCTGCCAGCAGTCGGGCTGGGAGGCGATCTCTTGCGCGGTCCAGGACACCAGTCCACTCCTTTGATTGAAACTGCTCATTAGCATCATGCTTTGAGCAGAATCGAGCATACAGTCCGGGTGCGACGACGGGAACACCCGCCGGGCAGCGAACCCGGTGCGTCCGGCGGCGGCCCGCGCCCCTGCCCGGCGTCAAGGGCGTGTCAATGCCCGGGGCGACCGCGCAAGAGGGGCGTTAACGAACCCCCTGCACCCGGGTGACGTGCGCTTTCCTTACGTTGCCGGTCGGACCGGCGCCGCTGGGGAGCCCTCCGCAGCGGTCTGGAACCCCACAACAGCCAGGGTGTGACCCTCATGCTCGACGTGCTCTTCGTCGGGATGACGATCCTCGTGTTCGCCGTCCTCGCTCTGATCGTCAAGGGGGTGGAGAAGCTGTGACCAGCCACTCCACCGCCCAGCCCGTCCTCACCGCCGCCGTGGAGGCCGTGCGATGAGCGCCGACAACGTCGTGGGACTGGTCGTGGCCGTCGTTCTCGTCGGCTACCTGATCGCCGCCCTGATCCTCCCGGAGAAGTTCTAGTGAACCCAACCCTCGCGGGCTTCCTGCAGGCTCTGGCACTGGTGGCGGCCCTGGCCCTGTCGTACCGCCCCCTGGGCGACTTCATGGCGCATACCCTCACCAGCGCCAAGCACCTGCGCGCCGAACGCGGCATCTACAGACTGATCGGCGTCGACGGCGACGCGGAGCAGAGCTGGAGCGCGTACCTGCGCAGCGTCCTGGCCTTCTCCGCCATATCCGTCCTCTTCCTCTACGCCTTCCAGCGGCTGCAGGAGCACCTGCTGCTCTCGCTGGGCTTCCCCGCAGTGAGCCCGGCGATGGCCTGGAACACCGCGGCCTCCTTCGTCACCAACACCAACTGGCAGTCGTACGCCGGTGAGTCGACCATGGGCCACCTGGTCCAGATGGCCGGGCTGGCCGTGCAGAACTTCCTCTCCGCGGCCGTCGGCATCGCCGTCGTCGCGGCGCTGATCCGGGGCTTCACCCGCAACCGGACCGACCGGCTGGGCAACTTCTGGGTGGACCTCACCCGGATCACCCTGCGCGTGCTGCTGCCGATCTCGGTGGTCTTCGCGCTCGTCCTGGTCTCCGGCGGCGTCGTGGAGAACCTGCACGCCGCGCATCTCTACACCACGCTCTCCGGCGGCACCCAGTCGATCCCGGGCGGCCCGGTGGCCTCGCAGGAGGTCATCAAGCAGCTGGGCACCAACGGCGGCGGCTTCTACAACGCCAACTCCGCGCACCCGTTCGAGAATCCGAACCCGTTCACCAACCTGCTGGCCATCTACCTGCTGCTGGTGATCTCGTTCGCGCTGTGCCGCACCTTCGGCCGGATGGTCGGCAGCAACCGCCAGGGCTACACCATCCTGTCCGTGATGGGCCTGTACTGGATCGCCTCGGCCGCGCTGATCAGCTTCTTCGAGTGGCAGCACACGGGCGCCGCCGCCCGGATCGCCGGGGCCGCGATGGAGGGCAAGGAGGTCCGCTTCGGCATCTCCGGCTCCTCGCTGTTCGCCGCGTCCACCACGCTGACCTCCACCGGCGCGGTCAACTCCGCGCACGACTCGTACAGCGCGCTCGGCGGCGGCACCGCGATCCTGAACATGATGTTCGGCGAGATCGCGCCCGGCGGCACCGGCTCCGGCCTGTACGGCATCCTGATCCTGGCCGTGGTCACCGTCTTCGTGGCCGGCCTGATGGTCGGCCGCACCCCCGAGTACCTGGGCAAGAAGCTCGGCGCCCGGGAGATGAAGTTCGCCTCGCTCTACATCCTGGCCACCCCGGCGATCGTGCTCTGCGGCACCGGGCTGGCGATGTCGCTGAAGGCCGGACACGGCGGCGGCATGCTCAACACCGGCCCGCACGGCTTCTCCGAGGTGCTGTACGCGTTCACCTCCGCCGCCAACAACAACGGCTCGGCCTTCGCCGGGATCACCGTCACCAGCACCCACTGGCAGATCGCCCTCGGCCTGGCCATGCTCTTCGGACGCTTCCTGCCGATGGTGTTCGTGCTGGCCCTGGCCGGATCGCTGGCCCGGCAGAAGCCCCTGCCCGAGACCGTGGGCACCCTCAAGACCCATACGCCGCTCTTCGTCGGGATGCTCTCCGGCGTCATCCTGATCGTCGTCGGGCTCACCTACTTCCCGGCCCTGGCACTCGGGCCGCTCGCGGAAGGTCTCCACTGATGACCACCCCCACCCTCCAGAACCCGGCGGCCGAGCCGGACACGCAGCAGCCGGCGGGTGAGCCCGAACACCGGCTGTCGGCGGGCCTGCTCGACCCCAAGCAGCTGCTGACCTCTTTCCCGGACGCGCTCAGGAAGCTGGACCCCAGAGTCCAGTTCAAGAGCCCGGTGATGTTCGTGGTCGAGATCGGCTCCCTGCTCACCACCGTCTCCGCGATCGAGAAGCCCAGCGTCTTCGCCTGGGTGATCACCGCCTGGCTGTGGCTCACCGTGGTCTTCGCCAACCTGGCCGAGGCCGTGGCCGAGGGCCGCGGCAAGGCCCAGGCCGACACGCTGCGCCGGACCAAGACCGACACCGTGGCCCGCCGGGTCGCCGGCGCCTGGTCCCCGGGGCAGACCTCGGTGCCCGAGGAGCAGGTGCCCGCCACCGAGCTGCGGCTCGGCGACCACGTCATCGTCGAGGCCGGACAGACCATCCCCGGCGACGGCGACGTCGTCGAGGGCGTGGCCAGCGTGGACGAGTCGGCGATCACCGGCGAGTCCGCCCCGGTCATCCGCGAGTCCGGCGGCGACCGCTCGGCGGTCACCGGCGGCACCAAGGTGCTCTCCGACCGGGTGGTCGTCAAGATCACCTCGGAGCCCGGCAAGACCTTCATCGACCGCATGATCGCCCTGGTCGAGGGGGCCTCCCGGCAGAAGACGCCGAACGAGATCGCGCTGAACATCCTGCTCGCCTCGCTCACCATCGTCTTCCTGCTGGCCGTGGTCACCCTTCAGCCGATGGCCAAGTACGCCGGCGCCGAGCAGACCATCGTGGTCCTGGTCTCGCTGCTGGTCGCGCTGATCCCCACCACCATCGGCGCACTGCTCTCGGCGATCGGCATCGCCGGCATGGACCGGCTGGTCCAGCGCAACGTGCTGGCCATGTCCGGACGCGCGGTCGAGGCGGCCGGCGACGTCTCCACCCTGCTGCTCGACAAGACCGGCACCATCACCTTCGGAAACCGCCAGGCCGCAGAGTTCCTGACGGTCAATCAGGTGACGGACGCCCAACTGGCTGACGCGGCGCAGCTCTCCTCGCTCGCCGACGAGACCCCCGAGGGCCGCTCCATCGTCGTCCTGGCCAAGGAGAAGTACGGACTGCGCGAACGCGCCCAGGGCGAGCTGGGGCACGCCGTCTGGATCGAGTTCACCGCGCAGACCCGGATGTCCGGCGTCGATCTTGACGAACCGTCAGGAACGCACAGCATCCGCAAGGGCGCCGCCGGATCGGTCGCCGCCTGGGTCCGCGACAACGGCGGCAGCACCGGCACCGAGCTGGACCTCGCGGTCGAGCGCATCTCCAACCGCGGCGGCACCCCGCTGGTCGTCGCCGAGAAGCGCGGCAGCGAACCGGCCCGGGTGCTGGGCGTCATCTACCTCAAGGACGTCGTCAAGCCCGGCATCAAGCAGCGCTTCGAGGACCTCCGCGCCATGGGCATCAAGACCGTCATGATCACGGGCGACAACCCGCTGACGGCCGCCGCCATCGCCGAGGAGGCGGGGGTCGACGACTTCCTCGCCGAGGCGACGCCCGAGGACAAGATGGCCCTGATCAAGAAGGAGCAGGAGGGCGGCAAGCTGGTTGCGATGACCGGCGACGGCACCAACGACGCCCCCGCCCTGGCCCAGGCCGACGTCGGCGTGGCCATGAACACCGGCACCTCGGCCGCCAAGGAGGCCGGGAACATGGTGGACCTGGACTCCAACCCCACCAAGCTGATCGAGATCGTCGAGATCGGCAAGCAACTGCTGATCACCCGTGGTGCGTTGACCACCTTCTCCATCGCCAACGACGTCGCCAAGTACTTTGCGATCATCCCGGCCATGTTCGCCAGCGTCTACCCGGGCCTGAACTCGCTCAACATCATGGACCTGCACAGCCCCAAGTCCGCGATCACCTCGGCGATCATCTTCAACGCCCTGATCATCGTCGGCCTGATCCCGCTCGCCCTGCGCGGGGTGCGCTACAAGCCCTCCTCCGCCCAGTCGCTGCTCCGCCGCAACCTGGGGCTCTACGGGGTCGGCGGGCTGATCCTGCCCTTCGTCGGGATCAAACTGATCGACCTGGTCGTCCAGTTCATCCCCGGTCTGCACTGAGAGAAGTTGACGTCACCATGGCCAAGCCCCTTCCCACCCCGGTGCGGAACCACCTGACGGGTCTGCGCATCCTGCTGCTGTTCACCGTCGTCTGCGGACTGCTCTACCCGCTGGCGATCACCGGGATCTCCCAGGTCGCCTTCTCCTCCCAGGCCAACGGCTCGCTGGTGAAGTACGACGGCAAGGTCGTCGGCTCCAGCCTGCTCGGCCAGAACTTCACCGTCACCGGCAAGGACGGCAAGACCGTCAGCCCCGACCCGAAGTACTTCCAGTCGCGGCCCTCCGCCGCCGGAGCCGACGGCTACGACGCGGCCGCCTCCGCCGCCACCAACCTGGGGCCGAACAGCGCCGTCCTGGTCACCGACTACACCGCGCTGAAGAAGGCGATCGCGGCCTTCGACGGGGTCGCGCCGAGCCAGGTCCCGCCGGACGCCGTCACCTCCTCCGGCTCCGGCCTGGACCCGGACATCAGCCCCCAGTACGCCGCCATCCAGGTCGACCGGGTCGCCAGGGCCCGCGACCTGCCGGCGGGCGAGGTGCGGGCGCTGGTGACGAAGTACACCCAGGGCCGCACCGCCGGCTTCCTCGGCCAGCCCCGGGTGGACGTGCTCGACCTCAACATCGCGCTCGCCAAGCTGGGTTGAGACAAGCTGGGCTGAGACAGGCCCGGCTGAGCCGGACCGCCCCCGGTCCGGCGACAGCCGGACGGCGGGGCCCGGGACCACCCGTCGTGGCCCGGGCCCCGCCACCGTCACGCCCGGGCCCGGCCGAGATCCCGGTGCACGGCCAGCGCCACCCGCTGGATGGTCTGCACGCCGTACTCCATGGTCGGGTTGGAGTCGGTCAGCACCACCATCCGGTAGTCCCGGCCGCTGCCGGTGAAGACCCCCAGGCTGTGCACCCGCCACCCGCGCGAGGCGCGCGGCAGCCAGCCGTTCTTGTCGTGCGCGACCACCCCGGGCGGAGTCCCGTACGGCGTGCCCCAGCGCTGCGCCGGATCCACCCCGGCCATCAGCCCCAGCGCGTAGGCCCGCCAGTGCGCCGAGAGGACGTCCCGGCGGTCGGTCAGCACGTCCAGCAGTCGCATCTCGTCCACGGCGTCGATCCGCGTCAGCCCCCAGTAGTCGCCGGGGCCCGGCACGGTGTCGGCCATGCCCGCCAGCCGCAGGAAGGCCGCGAAGCGGTCCCGGCCCAGGTCCCGCCACAGGGCGGTCGCCGCGTCGTTGTCCGAATACGTGATCATCACATGCAGCTTGGCCGTCTCCCAGGCGTCCAGCTCCCGCCCCCGCTCCTGCGCCCGGCGCAGCACCGCGGCCATCACCGTCGCCTTGACCGCGCTGGCCGAGTCGAAGGCGCGGTAGGCGTGCAGTGAGCAGGTGACCCCGGTGACCGGGTCCTTGACGGTGAGGCCCACGCTGTCGTCGCGGCCGCGCAGCGCGGCGGTGATGTCCGCGCCGAGGCGTTCCGCGAGCGCGGGGTGCGCCCCCGAGGCGCAGACCCCGCCGACGGCGGACCGCGCGGCGGCTGCGGACGCGGCGATGGCCGGGGCCGGGTGGCTCGCCGGACGGGCGGCGGCGGGCGTCGCCGGGCGGACGGCGGGCGGTCGGGGCGCGGTTGCCGGGCGGCCTGCGGGGCGGGCCGCCGGGTGCGAGGCCGCTGGTCCGGGCGCTGGGCGGCCTGCGGCGGACGCCGGGCCGGCGAGGGCCAGCGCGGTCAGGGCCGCGCCGCCGAGCAGTCCTGCGGCGGCGCGCCGCGCGGTGGTGGAACGGGGTGATGCCATGAGTGGTGCCCTTCGGATCGTCGCCGCCCGGCCGGACGGGAACTGACCTCCCGTCACCTGGGCAGTGATCCCCGGGCGGACCGCCGGATGCACTCATCCGGTCCGACAATCACACGTCCGCCATGGCTCCGTCCCGGGAGACCAGCGCGGCGTAGTGCCCGCCCGCGGCGAGCAACTCCTCGTGCGTGCCCAGCTCCACGACCCGCCCGGCATCCAGCACGGCGATCTGGTCGGCGTCGCGGACGGTGGACAGCCGGTGCGCGATGGTCACCGTGGTCCGGCCCTGCGACAGGGTGTCCAGCGCGGTCTGCACCGCCAGCTCGGTCTGGGTGTCCAGCGCGCTCGTCGCCTCGTCCAGGACCAGGACCGGCGGGTCGCGCAGGATGGTCCGGGCGATGGCCAGCCGCTGCTTCTCGCCACCGGAGAAGCGGTAGCCGCGCTCGCCGACGACCGTGTCGTAGCCCTCGGGCAGGGCCGCGATGTGGTCGTGGATCTGCGCCGCCCGGGCGGCCGCGTACAGCTCCTCGTCGGTGGCGTCCGGCTTGGCGAAGCGCAGGTTCTCCGCGACCGAGGCGTGGAACAGGTAGGTCTCCTGGGAGACCACGCCGACCGCGTCGGCCAGCGCCTCGAAGCCCAGGTCGCGGACGTCCATGCCGTCGATGGTGACCCGCCCCTCGGTCGCGTCGTACAGCCGCGGCACCAGGTAGCTGAGGGTGGTCTTGCCGGAGCCGGTCTCGCCGACGATCGCCAGGCTGCTCCCGGCCGGGACGCTCAGGTCGACGTCGGCCAGCGTGGGCCTCGGCTGCGCCGGGTCGTAGCGGAAGCCGACGTGCTCGAAGCGCAGGTCCCCGCGCACCCGCCCGGGCGTCAGCGGGTCCGGGCGCTCGGTGATGTCCGGGACCAGGTCCAGGTACTCGAAGATCCGGGTGAACAGCGCCAGCGACACTTGTACCGACACGCCGACCTGCAGCAACTGCACCGCCGGGCGGAACAGGCTCTGCTGCAGCGTGGTGAAGGCGACCAGGGTGCCGATCGACACCTCGGCGCCGCGGTGCCCGGTGAGCCCGGCCGACCAGTAGATGACGGCGGGCATGGCCGACATGACGATCTGGATGGTGGACTGGCGCCAGCGTCCGGCCATGTCGGCGCGGACCTCCAGATCGGCCAGCCCGTCCGACTCCCGGGCGAAGTCCTCGGTGAGCGCGCGCGAGCGGCCCATGGTGCGGCCGAGCAGGATGCCGCTGACCGACAGCGACTCCTGCATGATCGTGGAGATGGCGGCCAGCTGCTTCTGCCGCTGGGTGGCGATCTTGCGCCGCTCGCTGCCGACCCGGCGGCTGATCCACACGAAGAACGGGAGCAGCAGCAGCGAGACGACGGTCAGCTTCCAGTCCAGCGCGACCATGGCCACGATCGTGGCCACCACCGTGGTCAGGTTGGAGACCAGCGAGGTGGCGGTGCTGGTGACGGTCGACTGCATGCCGCCGATGTCGTTGGCGATCCGCGACTGCACCTCGCCGGTGCGGGTGCGGGTGAAGAACGACAGCGGCATCCGCTGCAGGTGCGCGTAGACGCTGGTGCGCAGGTCGTGCATGACGCGCTGGCCGACGCTGGTGCTGATGTAGGTCTGCAGCACGTTGAAGACCGAGTTGGCCACGGCGACCGCGATCATGCCGAGCGCCAGCAGGCCGAGCAGTCCGGTGCGCCCTTGCGGGATGGCGGTGTCCAGGACGGCCCGCAGCAGGAACGGCGAGGCGACCGAGACCAGCGAGGAGAGGCCGACGAACAGGCCGACGGCGGCGAGCCTGCCCCGGTACGGGCGGAACAGGCGGACGATGCGGCCCAGTTGGGCTGGCGGTACGGGTTCGCCCTTGGTGCGGGGCGGGGGAGTCCAGTTGGGTCCTTGGGGTCTCACGGGCGGCTCCGGGGAGGGTGGGGATCGGTTGGCGGGCATGCCTGACCCGCACAACAGACTCTAGCTCACCTTTATTCCGTCTAATAGTGAGCCAGGCTCCCTATATCCCCTTCCGGTCGCGCGGCTACTGCGGCGGCAGCTTGTCCATGTGCTTCATCGCGTCCATCACGTCCTGGACGGTCAGGCTGCTGGCCGGGCCCTCGGGCGCGAACACGTACACCGTGCCGGAGGCGGCGAAGTTCAGGTTCAGCTGGATGGTGTCCCCGGCCTTGGGCGTCCGGGTGAGCCCCGACAGCAGGACGCTGTAGCCGCCCGGCTTGAGCGTCACGGTGCTGTGGGCCGGGATGGTGATCCACGGCAACGAGGCCGGGGAGGAGCCCTCGGCCAGCGAGATGCTGGTGGCCCACGGGCTGGAGGCGCCCACCAGCCGGTCCGCGGTGCCGCCGTTGTTCTTGATCACCACGTACGCCCGGACCGTGCCGTCGCTGGGCGCGGTCAGATAGGCGTTGACCATGCCGATTTTGGCCGGGGCGGCGGCCGGCGGGGCGGAGGCCGCGGCCGCCGACACCGAGGTGCCCCTGCTCCAGAGCAGCAGCACCACCGCGACCGCGATCAGGATCGGCGCCTGGAGTACCAGCAGCCGCCGCGAGCCGCGCAGGCCGCCGCGCTGCTCGGCGCGGGCCGCCAGATCGGCGGCCTCCTGCTCCAGCGCCTCGAGCTCGGCGTCGGCCTCCTCGTCGGCGCCGGTCGGCTCGTGCGACTGCCGGTCGTCCTCCACGTCGGTCCCCGCCCCGTCGTCCTAGTAGCCCGAGGGCCAGCTGAAGTTCTTGAACGGCACATTGGTGCCGACGTCCAGCTGGATGTTCTTGTACTTGGTGAGGGTGATCGTCTTCGGGTCGCCGGTGAACGTCTTGCCGTCGACGTACACGGTGACCGTGCCCTTGTCCGGGCCGACCTGCGTGGTGCTCAGCGGCTGCTTCCACACGTCGAAGAAGTTGCCGAGCGTGTAGACGTGGTTGTTGGGCGACTCGATGTGGATGATGCCGGTCTCGTCGTGCGTGTGCAGGTAGTAGTACGCGCTGCCGCCGCTGACGAACGGGCTGCCGGACGAGGTGTCCAGGCTGTACGGCGGGATGATGCCGATGCCGTACGGGAGGTTCTTCTGCACGCCGTTGACGTAGATCGTCAGGTGGGCGTGGATGTGGTACGCCAGGTTCTCCATCTCGTTGCTGCCGACCACGCCGTCGACGGTCGCGCCGTCCGACTGGTGCGCGGTGGTGGCGAGCAGCGAGGCGCTCTTGTCGATGGAGGGGTCCGACGCCTGGGCGCTGGCCGCGGCCTTGGCGTGGGCCTTGTTGGTCGAGTTGATCCCGTAGTACGCGGCGGTGCCGGCACCGGCTATGAGGATCACACCGCCGACGACCCAGGCGATCGTCGCGGTCCGCTGGCGTCGGGCCTCGGCCTTCCGCTGGGCGGCGATCTTCTCCTGGGCTATTCGGCGCCGCTCGGTGTTCGACGGCTTCTTCTGTGTCATCGGTCCTCAGTAGCTCCGGCCAGCCTGGATGGCTGTGCATCCCCGCGCCGGTCACGTTAGTAGGTGGGCGCCTAAGCGTCCTGCAAGTGTGCCGGGGTTGGGGAGACCTGATCTTCTGATTTCTACCGTTATGTCCAATATAAGATGATCACAGATTGGTAACGGGACGGCCGCCGCGCCTTCCTGTGCGCCTGCCCAGCGCCGCGCACCGGTTACCGTTCGCCACCGGCCCGGTGGGCGCTCCCGTGCGGGTCCACGCAGTGGGCGTCCGGCTCGGCGCCGAGCTGCAGCAGCTCCGGGGTGGCGTGGTCCACCTGCAGCGTCGTGTGCTGGATGTGATGGTCCGACCGCAGCGACGCCTCCAGCCGGGCCCGCACCGCGTGGCAGTCCAGGTCGTCCCGGACCAGGACGTGCGCGGACAGCGCCGGATAGCCCGAGGTGATCGTCCACACGTGCAGGTCGTGGACCTCCACCACGCCCGGCTCCGCCACCAGCTGCGTGCCGATGGCGTCCGGGTCCAGACCGGCCGGGGCCGCCTCCAGGAAGATCCGCCCGGACTCGCGCACCAGGCCGTACCCGGCGTGGAACATCAGCGCCGCCACGACCAGGGTGGCGATCGCGTCGGCCCGGGTGAAGCCGGTCAGCAGCACCACCAGACCGGCGGCGGCGGTGGCGATGAACGCCCAGGCGTCGTTCAGGATGTGCTGGTACGCGCCCTCGACGTTGAGGCTGCTGCGGTTGGCCCGGGAGATCAGCCAGGCCGCGATCACATTCACCACGATCCCGACCAGGGCCGTCACCAGGACGATCCCGCCCTCCACCGTCGGCGGCGCGAGCAGCCGCCGGATCGCCTCGTAGCTGAAGATCGCCCCCAGTGCGAGCAGGGTGATGCCGTTGGCCTGCGCCGACAGGATCTCCGCCCGCTTCAGCCCGAAGGTCAGCGAGCCGCGCGCCGGACGCGCCGACAGCCGCATCGCCAGCAGCGCCAGCAGCAGCGAGGCGGCGTCGGTGAGCATGTGCCCGGCGTCCGAGATCAGCGCCAGCGAATGGGCCAGGAAGCCCAGGATGACCTCGCCCACCATGTACGCGGCGATCAGCGCGAGCGCCCCCAGCAGGTACCGCCGGTCGGCGTCGGCGGAGACGCCGTGGCTGTGCCCCGCGTGCCCGCCGGAGCCGGAGCCGTGGCTGTGGCCGTGGTCGTCGTGGCCGGGCCCGGTGGAGCTCCCGTGGTCGTGGGCGGCCCCCTCGTGCTCGTGCTCGTGGACCTGGCTCACCAGGCACCTCCTCGTTCGGGGCGGCACGGCCGGGTCGTGCAGCCGCAGGGACGCCTGCCACTGTACCCGAATACATGAAGAATCCTTCATATGTCCGGACACGGAGGTATCGGGCGATCTTCGAAAACCCTTCGAACGCGGGGGAGCGGCGCTGCTAGGGTCCGTCCCGTGGCGAAACTGAACCAGATCATCGCGGTCGAGAAGGGCGTCAAGGCCAAGGCGCAGCAGGAGCTGACCAGCGCGCACCAGGACGTCCAGAAGCCTGCGCTGCTCAGCGGCATCTCCCGGACCTACCAGCCGAAGGACGAGGAGGGCGAGCAGCTGCCGCCCGAGTCCACCCGGGTGCAGCTCAAGGCCGAGGACGTACTGCGCGACACGGCGAAGGCGCTCACCCGGCTGTTCGACGTGACCGCCACCAAGGACTGGGCCAACTGCGTCGCCCGCGCCGACGTGACCGTCGAGGGGCGGGTGCTGCTGCGCGACGTGCCGGTGTCCTACCTGCTCTTCCTGGAGAAGCAGCTGGTCGACCTGTACACCTTCGTCCGCAAGCTGCCGGTGCTCGACGGCGCCGAGTCGTGGACGCAGGACCCCTCCACGGACTGGTGGAAGACCGAGACGGTCCGCACCATCCGCACCAGGAAGGTGCCCCGCAACCACGTCAAGGCCGAGGCCACGGACAAGCACCCGGCCCAGGTCGAGGTCTACTACGAGGACGTCCCGGTCGGCTACTGGACGACCGTGAAGTTCTCCGGAGCGCTCCCCGCCCGCCGCGTGAACGAGCTCGCCGAGCGGGTCGAGAAGCTCCAACAGGCCGTCAAATACGCACGCGAGGAGGCCAACGGAGCCGAGGTCCAGGACGAACGCGTCGGTGACGCCGTCTTCGGCTACCTCTTCGGATAGTGTCATAGGATCCCGTCGCCCTTGTGCGACGGGTGCGCGAGGAGCGCAAGCTGAAACTGAGGCTTGTCGTGACGAACGCGGGACAGTGGAGGTTCGACTCCTCCCCCGGGCACTCCGCGCCCGGGTAGCCCAAGCAGGCAGAGGCACCCGCGATCAATCTCAGACTCTTGCTCCAGCTTCAGCATTCGCCGCCGATCGCCGGATCGATCGGGCGCGGGCCCGGTCGTCGGATGCTGGTTCAAATCCAGCCCGTTGCGCTTTCAACTCACCTTCATGCAACGGTAGTTCAATGGCAGAACACGGCGTCGTCAAACTGATCCGCACCCTTTAAACGTGCCGGCGTGCCCAGTATGGGCGGCACCTCTGGGCTCGGGAACTGGCTACGTTCCCGGGCCCGCTCCTTTGTCCCGCTCCTCTGTCCGTCCCGGGCTTTGACCTCAGGCCGTCGCGTCGGCCACGCCCACCGGCTCCGGCTCGGCCACCGGCTCCGCGCGGCGGGCCCGCAGCCGGCGCACGTCCGGGACGGAGACCATCGCCGCCGTCCCGGCCACGATCACCCCGGCCGCGCCGAACAGCGTCGCCCGGCTGCCCAGCGCCTGCGTCAGCGGACCGGTCGCCACCTGTGCCACCGGAATGGCGACGAACGACCCCAGCATGTCGTACGAGTAGACCCGCGCCAGCTTCGCCTGCGGGATCTCCTGCTGCAGCGAGGTCTCCCAGGCCACGCCGAACTGCTCGGCGCACAGACCGCCCACGAAACCCGCCAGCGCCAGCGCGTACACCGGCACCTGGAAGCCCAGCCCCAACGGCGTCAACGCCGACCCCGCCATGCAGGCCACCCCGACCAGCAGCAGCCGCCGCGGCCGGATGCGCAGCGCGAGCAGCCCGCCGACGACCATGCCCGCCGTCTGCGAGGCCAGCACGAAACCCCAACCGGCACTGCCGAAAGTGCGCACGGCAACGCTCGGCCCCAGGATCTGCACCGCCCCGGCATAGGCGGCGTTGATGAAACCGAAGGCCCCCACGATCATCCAGACCCAGGTACGGGAGGCGAACTCGGTCCAGCCGTCCCGGAGTTCGCTGACCAGCCCGGGCCGCTTCACCACTGCGGCGGCAGGCCCGTCCGCACCGGCCGCACCGGCCGCCGGGATCCGCACCCGCAGGAAGAACAGCGCCGAGACGGCGAAACTGGTGGCGTCCACCGCCAGACCCCACCCCGGGCCCACCGCCGCGACCAGGATGCCGCCCAGCGAAGCGCCCAGGATCTGCGAGGAGTTGGCCGCCATCCGGTTCAGCGCATTGGCGGACTGCCGGAGCTCGGCAGGCACGGTCTGCGGTACCAGCGCCGAGGAGGCGGGCAGCGCGAGCGCGGCGAACACCCCGTTCGCCGCGGAGAGCGCCATCAGCAGCGGCATCGTCGCGTGGTGGGTGAGCACCAGCGTGGCCACCGCGGCCTGCGTGGCCGCACTCATCAGGCCTGAGCCGACCAGCACCAGGTGGCGCGGCAACCGGTCCGCCAGCACCCCGCCGAAGAGCAGGAACAGCACGTTGAACAGCGAACGCGAACCGACGACCAGTCCCAGATCGCTGACCGAGCGGGTGAGGCCGAGCACCGCGAAGGCCAGCGCCATCGGGGCGACCCCGTTGCCGATCAGGCTGATGCCGCGCCCCGCCGCCAGCGCCCGGAACGCCGGGTGCCGCAGCGGCGCCAGCGCGGACCGCCCAGCCGATTCGGAGGGGGAGGACGGCGGCGGCGACGGCTGTGGGGACATGGACGGGACTCTGACCCGGCGAGCCCGGCCCGTCAACGGAATATTTCGCAACGGAATATTTCGATCACATCGGCCCGAGGGCGTCCACGCACGCCCCGTGGACGCCCGTTGACGCGACGCGGGGGCCCGGATACCTTCGCCTCAACAAACTGTTGAAGACGGACGGGGAAAGGGGCACGTGATGGCGCGCCAGGACGACTCGGGCACCACATTCACGCGAACCGTGCGCGACGACGTGGAGAGCGCCCTCGCCGAGGTCGACGACGAACTCCGGCGCCGCTACCCGGGCGAGCCCGCCACCCGCCAGCCCGTGCACACCGTCTACGTCCCCGCCGACGCGCTCGACGGCACCACCGTCGCGGACCTGGTCCGCGACTGGGGCAGCCAGGCCACCCGCCTGCTCGACCGGCACGCGCCGGACGCCGCCTCGCTCGCCGCCGTCCTCGGCCGCCCGGCGGACGCCCTCGCCGCCGAGGTCTACAGCCGGGTCCGGGCAAAGCTCGACCGCGAACCCGTCGAGGACCTGCGCATCGACTTCGAGGACGGCTACGGCAACCGCCCCGACGCGGAGGAGGACGCCGCCGCCGTCCGGGCCGCTCGCCTGGTCGCCGCCGCCGTCGCCGAAGGCACCGCACCCCCGTACTTGGGGATTCGGATGAAGTGCATGGAATCCGCCGTCCGCGCCCGAGGCATCCGCACCCTCGACCTCTTCCTCACCGAACTGCTGGACGCCGGCGCCGGCCGCCTGCCCGAGGGGCTGGTCCTGACCCTGCCGAAGGTCACCTATCCGCAGCAGGTCGGCGCCATGGTCCGGCTCGTCGAGGACTTCGAGCGCGCCGCCGGGCTCCCGGCCGGACGCATCGGCTTCGAGATCCAGATCGAGACCACCCAGGCCATCCTCGGCGCCGACGGCCGCGCCACCGTCGCCCGCATGATCGACGCCGCCGAGGGCCGCGCCACCGGACTGCACTACGGCACCTTCGACTACAGCGCCTCCTGCGGCGTCGGCGCGGCCTACCAGAGCATGGAGCACCCGGTCGCCGACCACGCCAAGGCCGTCATGCAGGTCGCCGCCGCCGGCACCGGCGTCCGGCTCTCCGACGGCTCCACCAACGTCATCCCCGTCGGCTCGGCCGCCCAGGTCCACGACGCCTGGCGGCTGCACCACCGACTGGTCCGCCGCTCGCTGGAGCGCGCCTACTACCAGGGCTGGGACATGCACCCCGGCCACCTGCCCACCCGCTACGCGGCCGTCTACTCCTTCTACCGCGAGGGCCTGGACCAGGCCGCCGCCCGCCTGCACGCCTATGTCACCCGCACCGGCGGCGACGTCATGGACGAGCCCGCCACCGCCAAGGCCCTCAGCTCCTACCTGCTGCGCGGCCTGGACTGCGGCGCCGTCGACGCCACCGAGGTGGAGAAGGCCACCGGCCTGGACCGCCCCCGGCTGGACGCCCTCGCCGGACGCTGACCGCGAGCGCTGCCCCAGGGGTCGGAGCCGGTTTGACACTGCTGGTCGGCATGCGTAGTGTTCTCCGGGTTGCCCTGCGTGCCTGCGCACGACGGAGGCGGCCAATCCCCAGATCAGACCCCGTACGGCCGATTTTGTCGTGCGCTTTTCCGGGAATTGAGAGTGTGTGCGAGTGGGGCGGGGAATTCGCGTCGGTGACGTGATTCCGCTAGAGTTTCACTCGTCGGAACGGGCCGCGAAAACGGTCTGGTAGGCTTCACAACGAAGAACGAAGTGCCCGGAGAGACCGGTGAAAGGGTCTTGAAGGAAGCGTCCGTTCCTTGAGAACTCAACAGCGTGCCAAAAGTCAACGCCAGATATGTTGATACCCCGTCCGTTTTTGGACGTGGTTCCTTTGATGCACAAAACACTAGCGAGGACGCAGTGCACGAGGTCGGCTGTTCCGCTGACTGTCGTGCCGCTCTTTCGCGGGTGGTGGCCCGCGCTTTTAATTAAGCACAGTCGGGAAATCATTCACGGAGAGTTTGATCCTGGCTCAGGACGAACGCTGGCGGCGTGCTTAACACATGCAAGTCGAACGGTGAAGCCCTTCGGGGTGGATCAGTGGCGAACGGGTGAGTAACACGTGGGCAACCTGCCCCAGATTCTGGGACAACACCGGGAAACCGGTGCTAATACCGGATACGACGCATCTCCGCATGGGGTGTGCGTGGAAAGCTCCGGCGATCTGGGATGGGCCCGCGGCCTATCAGCTTGTTGGTGGGGTGATGGCCTACCAAGGCGACGACGGGTAGCCGGCCTGAGAGGGCGACCGGCCACACTGGGACTGAGACACGGCCCAGACTCCTACGGGAGGCAGCAGTGGGGAATATTGCACAATGGGCGAAAGCCTGATGCAGCGACGCCGCGTGAGGGATGACGGCCTTCGGGTTGTAAACCTCTTTCAGCAGGGAAGAAGCGCAAGTGACGGTACCTGCAGAAGAAGCACCGGCTAACTACGTGCCAGCAGCCGCGGTAATACGTAGGGTGCGAGCGTTGTCCGGAATTATTGGGCGTAAAGAGCTCGTAGGCGGCTTGTCGCGTCGGATGTGAAAGCCCGGGGCTTAACTCCGGGTCTGCATTCGATACGGGCAGGCTAGAGTGTGGTAGGGGAGATCGGAATTCCTGGTGTAGCGGTGAAATGCGCAGATATCAGGAGGAACACCGGTGGCGAAGGCGGATCTCTGGGCCATTACTGACGCTGAGGAGCGAAAGCGTGGGGAGCGAACAGGATTAGATACCCTGGTAGTCCACGCCGTAAACGTTGGGAACTAGGTGTGGGTCACATTCCACGTGGTCCGCGCCGCAGCTAACGCATTAAGTTCCCCGCCTGGGGAGTACGGCCGCAAGGCTAAAACTCAAAGGAATTGACGGGGGCCCGCACAAGCAGCGGAGCATGTGGCTTAATTCGACGCAACGCGAAGAACCTTACCAAGGCTTGACATATACCGGAAACGGCCAGAGATGGTCGCCCCCTTGTGGTCGGTATACAGGTGGTGCATGGTTGTCGTCAGCTCGTGTCGTGAGATGTTGGGTTAAGTCCCGCAACGAGCGCAACCCTCGTTCTGTGTTGCCAGCGGGTTATGCCGGGGACTCACAGGAGACTGCCGGGGTCAACTCGGAGGAAGGTGGGGACGACGTCAAATCATCATGCCCCTTATGTCTTGGGCTGCACACGTGCTACAATGGCCGGTACAATGAGCTGCGATACCGCGAGGTGGAGCGAATCTCAAAAAGCCGGTCTCAGTTCGGATTGGGGTCTGCAACTCGACCCCATGAAGTCGGAGTTGCTAGTAATCGCAGATCAGCATTGCTGCGGTGAATACGTTCCCGGGCCTTGTACACACCGCCCGTCACGTCACGAAAGTCGGTAACACCCGAAGCCGGTGGCCTAACCCGCAAGGGAAGGAGCTGTCGAAGGTGGGACCAGCGATTGGGACGAAGTCGTAACAAGGTAGCCGTACCGGAAGGTGCGGCTGGATCACCTCCTTTCTAAGGAGCACTTCTTACCGCCTCTCGGCGGTCAGAGGGCCATATCGTCAGCGCATGTCTGACGGTGGTTCGCTCATGGGTGGAACGTTGACTATTCGGCACGATCGGCTTGTCGCCGCTAGTACTGCATCTTTCGGGGTGTGTGGAACGCGGGGTCGGGTGGATCGGGTCGGGCACGTTGTTGGGTCCTGAGGGCACGGCCGCAAGGCTGGTCTTCAGCGCCGGCCCCAGTGAACTCTGTGAGCGTGTGCTCGTGGGGGTGATGGGTGGCTGGTCGTTGTTTGAGAACTGCACAGTGGACGCGAGCATCTGTGGCCAAGTTTTTAAGGGCGCACGGTGGATGCCTTGGCACTAGGAACCGATGAAGGACGTGGGAGGCCACGATAGGCCCCGGGGAGCTGTCAACCGAGCTTTGATCCGGGGGTGTCCGAATGGGGAAACCCGGCAGTCGTCATGGGCTGTCACCCGCTGCTGAACACATAGGCAGTGTGGAGGGAACGCGGGGAAGTGAAACATCTCAGTACCCGCAGGAAGAGAAAACAACCGTGATTCCGAGAGTAGTGGCGAGCGAAATCGGATGAGGCTAAACCGTTGTGGTGTGAGACCCGGCAGGGGTTGCCACTTCGGGGTCGTGGGAGAATTCTTGATCGGTCTGCCGGCTGGTCGGAGAGTCAGAAACCGTATGGGTAGTCGAAGGACATGCGAAAGGTCCGGCGTAGAGGGTAAGACCCCCGTAGACGAAACCTGTGCGGCTCTCTTGAGTTTTTCCCAAGTAGCACGGATCCCGTGAAACTCCGTGTGAATCTGGCGGGACCACCCGCTAAGCCTAAATATTCCCTAGTGACCGATAGCGGACAGTACCGTGAGGGAATGGTGAAAAGTACCGCGGGAGCGGAGTGAAATAGTACCTGAAACCGTGTGCCTACAAGCCGTGGGAGCGTCGCCAGCGTTTTCGGACGACTGGTCGTGACTGCGTGCCTTTTGAAGAATGAGCCTGCGAGTTTGCGGTGTGTTGCGAGGTTAACCCGTGTGGGGTAGCCGTAGCGAAAGCGAGTCCGAATAGGGCGACATAGTAGCGCGCCCAAGACCCGAAGCGGAGTGATCTAGCCATGGGCAGGTTGAAGCGCGGGTAAGACCGTGTGGAGGACCGAACCCACCAGGGTTGAAAACCTGGGGGATGACCTGTGGTTAGGGGTGAAAGGCCAATCAAACTCCGTGATAGCTGGTTCTCCCCGAAATGCATTTAGGTGCAGCGTCGTGTGTTTCTTGCCGGAGGTAGAGCACTGGATAGGCGATGGGCCCCACCGGGTTACTGACCTTAGCCAAACTCCGAATGCCGGTAAGTGAGAGCGCGGCAGTGAGACTGTGGGGGATAAGCTCCATGGTCGAGAGGGAAACAGCCCAGAACACCGGCTAAGGCCCCTAAGCGTGTGCTAAGTGGGAAAGGATGTGGAGTCGCAGAGACAACCAGGAGGTTGGCTTAGAAGCAGCCACCCTTTAAAGAGTGCGTAATAGCTCACTGGTCAAGTGATTCCGCGCCGACAATGTAGCGGGGCTCAAGTACACCGCCGAAGCCGTGTCATTGCAGTATTAACCCCTAACGGGGGCTGTGATGGGTAGGGGAGCGTCGTGTGCCGGGTGAAGCGGCGGCGGAAGCCAGTCGTGGACGGTATACGAGTGAGAATGCAGGCATGAGTAGCGATACAAGAGTGGGAAACTCTTGCGCCGATTGACCAAGGGTTCCTGGGTCAAGCTGATCTGCCCAGGGTAAGTCGGGACCTAAGGCGAGGCCGACAGGCGTAGTCGATGGACAACGGGTTGATATTCCCGTACCCGCTTTGAAGCGCCAACGTCGAACCCGGTAATGCTAAGCCCGTGAAGCCGTCCCGGAGTCTTCGGACAAGGGGAAGTGGTGGAGCCGGTGAACCGAGCTGGTAGTAGGTGAGCGATGGGGTGACGCAGGAAGGTAGTCCAGCCCGGGCGGTGGTTGTCCCGGGGTAAGGGTGTAGGACGAATGGTAGGCAAATCCGCCGTTCACATAGTCTGAGACCTGATGCCGAGCCGATTGTGGTGAAGTGGATGATCCTATGCTGTCGAGAAAAGCCTCTAGCGAGTTTCATGGCGGCCCGTACCCCAAACCGACTCAGGTGGTCAGGTAGAGAATACCGAGGCGTTCGGGTGAACTATGGTTAAGGAACTCGGCAAAATGCCCCCGTAACTTCGGGAGAAGGGGGGCCGGTTGTGGTGATGGCACGTGCTGCCTGAGCTGTGGCCGGCCGCAGAGACCAGCGAGAAGCGACTGTTTACTAAAAACACAGGTCCGTGCGAAGCCGTAAGGCGATGTATACGGACTGACGCCTGCCCGGTGCTGGAACGTTAAGGGGACCGGTTAGCTGCGCTTCGGTGTGGCGAGGCTGAGAACTTAAGCGCCAGTAAACGGCGGTGGTAACTATAACCATCCTAAGGTAGCGAAATTCCTTGTCGGGTAAGTTCCGACCTGCACGAATGGCGTAACGACTTCTCGACTGTCTCAACCATAGGCCCGGTGAAATTGCATTACGAGTAAAGATGCTCGTTTCGCGCAGCAGGACGGAAAGACCCCGGGACCTTTACTATAGCTTGATATTGGTGTTCGGTTCGGCTTGTGTAGGATAGGTGGGAGACTGTGAAGCGGCCACGCCAGTGGTTGTGGAGTCGTCGTTGAAATACCACTCTGGTCGTGCTGGATGTCTAACCTGGGTCCGTGATCCGGATCAGGGACAGTGTCTGGTGGGTAGTTTAACTGGGGCGGTTGCCTCCTAAAATGTAACGGAGGCGCCCAAAGGTTCCCTCAGCCTGGTTGGCAATCAGGTGTTGAGTGTAAGTGCACAAGGGAGCTTGACTGTGAGACCGACGGGTCGAGCAGGTGCGAAAGCAGGGACTAGTGATCCGGCGGTGGCTTGTGGAAGCGCCGTCGCTCAACGGATAAAAGGTACCCCGGGGATAACAGGCTGATCTTCCCCAAGAGTCCATATCGACGGGATGGTTTGGCACCTCGATGTCGGCTCGTCGCATCCTGGGGCTGGAGTAGGTCCCAAGGGTTGGGCTGTTCGCCCATTAAAGCGGTACGCGAGCTGGGTTTAGAACGTCGTGAGACAGTTCGGTCCCTATCCGCTGCGCGCGCAGGAGTCTTGAGAAGGGCTGTCCCTAGTACGAGAGGACCGGGACGGACGAACCTCTGGTGTGCCAGTTGTCCTGCCAAGGGCATGGCTGGTTGGCTACGTTCGGGAGGGATAACCGCTGAAAGCATCTAAGCGGGAAGCCTGCTTCGAGATGAGGACTCCCACCACCATCGAGTGGGTAAGGCTCCCAGTAGACGACTGGGTTGATAGGCCGGGTGTGGAAGCCCTGTGAGGGGTGGAGCTGACCGGTACTAATAGGCCGAGGGCTTGTCCATAGTTGCTACGCGTCCACTGTGTTGTTCTGAAGCAACGACCCCTCCCCGGGAGCGTCATGCCGGGGAGTGCGGGTCAACTTCATAGTGTTTCGGTGGTCATAGCGTGAGGGAAACGCCCGGTTACATTCCGAACCCGGAAGCTAAGCCTCATAGCGCCGATGGTACTGCAAGGGGGACCTTGTGGGAGAGTAGGACACCGCCGAACAACCTTTCGTGAAAGGCCCTCTGACCTCGAGTCGGAGGGCCTTTCCGCATTCCCGGACCCTCACGGGCACCCGTGCTCCGAGCCACCCGGTGTGAGCAGCTGACCTGGGACGGTAGGGTCGCCGTACACCGTTTGCAGCTTTCAGGAGGCCCCCGGGTGGAGGTACAGGAGACACGCGTCCAGACCGACCGTGTCCTCACCATCCCCAACGTGCTCAGCGTGGCACGTCTCGTCGGCGTCCCCGTGTTTCTCTGGCTGGTGCTGTGGCCCGAGTTCAACGGTCCCAAGAACGACGGCTGGGCCATCGCCATCCTCATGGCGAGCGGGGTGAGCGACTATCTGGACGGCAAGCTCGCCCGCCGGTGGGGCCAGATCAGCCGTTTGGGTCAACTGCTGGATCCGCTTGCCGACCGGTTGTTCGTGCTGTCCACCATTGTGGGTCTGACCTGGCGCGAGATCATGCCGTGGTGGCTCACCGTGGTGCTGCTGGGCCGCGAGGTCTTCATCGCTGCGCTGCTGCCGATCCTGCGGCGCCACGGCTACGGACCGCCCCAGGTGAACTTCCTGGGCAAGGCCGCCACCTTCAACCTCATGTACGCGTTTCCCTTGCTCCTGCTGACCACCGCGCATGGATGGCTCGGAACTGTGGCATTCATCATCGGATGGGCGTTCGTTTGGTGGGGTACAGCGCTCTACTGGTGGGCAGGGATCCTGTACGCAGTCCAGACCCGCCAGCTTGTCCGGGCGGGGGCTGCGGTCGACTGAGAGACTGAGGTAGCTACTGATGTAGCTACCGCCTCGAGGAGGGTCCACCCGACATGAAGGCCGTTGTGATGGCCGGCGGCGAGGGCACGCGCCTTCGCCCCATGACATCGAGCATGCCCAAGCCCCTGCTGCCGGTCGTCAACAGACCGATCATGGAGCACGTACTACGCCTGCTGAAGCGGCACGGGCTGATCGACACCGTGGTGACCGTGCAGTTTCTCGCGTCGTTGGTCCGGAACTACTTCGGCGACGGCGAGGAACTGGGCATGAACCTCACCTACGCCAACGAGGAGACCCCGCTCGGCACGGCCGGCAGCGTGAAGAACGCCGAGGACGCGCTGAAGGACGACTCCTTCCTGGTCATCTCCGGTGACGCGCTCACGGACTTCGACCTCACCGAGCTGATGGAGTTCCACCGCTCCAAGGGCGCCATGGTCACCGTGTGCCTGACGCGGGTGCCCAACCCCCTGGAGTTCGGGATCACCATCCTCGACGACGAGGGCCGGGTGGAGCGGTTCCTGGAGAAGCCGACCTGGGGCCAGGTCTTCTCGGACACCGTGAACACGGGCATCTACGTGATGGAGCCGGAGGTCTTCGACTACGTCGCGGCCGACACCAGCGTCGACTGGTCCGGCGACGTCTTCCCGCAGCTGCTCAAGGAGGGCAAGCCGATCTACGGCTTCGTCGCCGAGGGCTACTGGGAGGACGTCGGCACCCACGAGAGCTATGTGAAGGCCCAGGCGGACGTCCTGGAGGGCAAGGTCGACGTCGACATCGACGGCTTCGAGATCTCCCCGGGCGTCTGGGTGGCCGAGGGCGCCGAGGTCGATCCGGAGGCGGTGCTGCGCGGCCCGCTCTACATCGGCGACTACGCCAAGGTCGAAGCCGGGGTGGAGCTGCGCGAGAACACCGTCCTGGGCAGCAACGTCGTCGTCAAGCGCGGCGCGTTCCTGCACCGGGCGATCGTCCACAGCAACGTCTACGTCGGGCCGCAGAGCAATCTGCGCGGCTGCGTGATCGGCAAGAACACCGACGTGATGCGGGCCGCCCGGATCGAGGACGGGGCGGTGATCGGCGACGAATGCCTGGTGGAGGAGGAGTCGATCATCGCGGGCAATGTCCGCGTGTACCCCTTCAAGACCATCGAGGCCGGCGCCTACATCAACACCTCGGTGATCTGGGAGTCCCGCGGCCAGGAGAAACTCTTCGGGGTACGCGGCGTCTCCGGGATCATCAACGTCGAGATCACACCGGAGCTGGCGGTGCGCCTCGCCGGGGCCTACGCCACCACGCTTCGCAAGGGCGCCACGGTCACCATCGCGCGTGACCACTCGCGTGGCGCCCGCGCGCTGAAGCGGGCCATGATCTCCGGCCTGCAGGCCAGCGCCATCGACGTGCGTGACCTGGAGAACGTGCCGATGCCGGTCGCCCGGCAGCAGACCGCCCGAGGCGGCAGCGCCGGCGGCATCATGCTGCGGACGACGCCGGGGATCCCGGACTCGCTCGACATCCTGTTCTTCGACGAGCGCGGCGCCGACCTCTCCCAGGCCGGTCAGCGCAAGCTCGACCGGGTGTACGCGCGGCAGGAGTACCGCCGGGCGTTCCCGGGCGAGATCGGCGACCTCACCTTCCCGGCCAGCGTCTTCGACTCCTACGCGGGCACCCTGCACCGCGCCGTGGACACCAGCGGCGTGGCCGAGGCGCAGTTGAAGGTCGTCATCGACGCCGCCCACGGCAGCGCCGGCATGCTGCTGCCGAGCATCCTCGGCCGGCTGGGCGTCGAGTCGCACACGGTCAACCAGGGCATGGACGAGGCCCGGCCGACCGAGACCCCGGAGGAGCGCCGGGCCGGGCTGATCCGGCTGGGCTCGCTGGTGGCCTCCTCCCGGGCGGCCTTCGGGGTGCGGTTCGACCCGGTGGGCGAGCGGGTGTCCTTCGTGGACGAGCGCGGCCACATCATCGAGGACGACCGGGCGCTGCTGGTGCTGCTGGACCTGGTGGCGGCCGAGGGCCGCAGCGGGCGGGTGGCGCTGCCGGTGACCACGACCCGTATCGCCGAGCAGGTCGCGGCGTACCACGGCACCCAGGTGACCTGGACGACGACCTCGCCCGACGATCTGACCAGGGCCGCCTCCGCCGAGGGCACCATCTTCGGCGGCGACGGGCGCGGCCGCTTCGTGATCCCCGAGTTCAGCGGGGTCTTCGACGGCGCGGCGGCCTTCGTCCGGCTGGTCGGGCTGGTGGCCCGGACCCAGCTGACGCTCAGCCAGATCGACGCGCGCATTCCGCGGGCGCATGTCCAGCGGCGCGACCTGGCCACGCCGTGGTCGGCGAAGGGCCTGGTGATGCGCTCGGTGGTCGAGGCCGCCGGCGACCGCCATGTCGACACCACCGACGGTGTCCGGGTCGTCGAGTCGGACGGCCGCTGGACGATGGTGGTGCCCGACCCGGCCGAGGCCGTCACCCACCTGTGGGCCGAGGGCCCGGACGACGCCTCCACGGAGGCCCTGCTGGACGAGTGGTCCCGGGTGGTGGAGTCGACCACGGAGACCTGACCCCTGCAGCCCGCCCCGCGCGGATCATCCTGCCACCTGTCGGACGGCTGCGGCCGTCACCTCTTCAGGGTGTGTTCGGCCACCCTGGAGCACCCCGGATCGGCTTTCTGCGGTCCGGTGGTGCACCCGGTCGTTCGGGTGGGTACGACGGATGGCAGGATGATTCGCGCAGGTCGGGAGCGGTGGGGACGAGGTGGCAGTGGTCAGCGGCAGGGGATCGGGACGGCCCGGGGCCGCCGCCCGCACCGGCGGGACGTGCCGCGTGGGCGTGCCCGCTTCCGCCGTTCGGACGGATATGCTGCGCACCACGTTGGTGGAACTGCGGAGGGCGGGGGTGGAGGCGGTTCGGATCGACCAGGTATGCGTGGGGCGGGACGGCCGGTCCGCGGCCGGGATCCCGACGCGTTCCGGAACCGCCGCGGTGCCCGGGTCCGTCTTGATCCAACGTGGCACTCCTGACTACGCTCACTCGGCGCAGCCATGACGGCCATCCGGGTCGGCGACGGCCCTGTCGACAAGTCTTCTCGTCCAACGTCCATGATGGCTTCACCCTGCCCCTGGGGCGGGTTCGTGTCACGCAAGGGGAATCGTCCGTGAGTCTCTTCTCGAAGCTGTTCGGCCGGAAGTCCCGTCAGGGAGCCGTCGAGGCGCCGACGGCCCGGCACCGCAGGGCGGACGAGGAGGGCTACGGCTCGGCCGTGCCCGAGATGCGCGCCCCCGCCCAGGGGGAGTCCTTCGCACCTGCGACCGAGCGCCCCCTGTTCCGCGAGGGCGTCCGACACGCTGACGGCACCGGTGGGGCGCGGATAGCACCCGAGGCGGTAGCCTCAACCTCTGGTGGAGGGTTCCCCGGCGATCCCTCGGTGCAGGCCCAGGTGGGTGATTCGGAGGCCACAGGCATGGCGGTGTGCAACCGGTGCGGGAGCAACAATCCTGAGGCGGCCCGGTTCTGCTCCTACTGCGGCGCGCCGCTGGGCGCTCGCGGCGCCGCCGAGCGTCCCTCGGAGCAGACGTCCACCATCTCCATCTCGGGGCTGGAGGCGTACGACCCCGAGGTCTCCCAGAACGTCCAGCCGACCATCTCCCCGGAGGCGCAGGCCGCCGTGGAGGCGCTGCCGCCGGGCTCGGCGCTGCTCGTGGTGCGCCGCGGCCCGAACTCGGGCAGCCGCTTTCTGCTGGACACCGAGGTCACCACGGCGGGGCGGCACCCCGAGAGTGACATCTTCCTGGACGACATCACCGTCTCGCGTCGGCATGTCGAGTTCCGCCGCACCCCGCAGGGGTTCACTGTGGCGGATGTCGGCAGCCTCAACGGCACGTACGTCAACCGTGAGCGCATCGACGAGGTGCCGCTGAGCACCGGCGACGAGGTCCAGATCGGCAAGTACCGCGTGGTGTTCTTCGAAAGCCGCCGCGGCTTCTGAGCAGCTGTGAGGAGCGTGTGAACCGAGGTGCAGACGCAGGCGGCAGGTAGGCAGTTGCTCAGCATCGGGGCGGTGCTGGACGTGTTGCGGGCGGAGTTCCCCGAGGTCACCATCTCCAAGATCCGCTTCCTGGAGGCGGAGCGGCTGGTGGAGCCGCAGCGGACGCCCTCGGGCTACCGCAAGTTCACCGCCGGGGACGTCGAGCGCCTGGCGCACGTGCTGCGGCTGCAGCGCGACCACTACCTGCCGCTCCGGGTCATCCGGGAGCACCTGGACGCCATGGACGCCGGTGAGGCGCCCCCGGCGATCCCCGGCCCGGACCAGCGGGCCTCGGTCGATCCCGGCGCCGAGGGCCGAGCCCTGGACGCCGGCCTGCCGTTGCCGGGCCAGGCCGCCGAGGGCGGCGACGGCACGGTCCTGACCGCCTCGGCGGTGCCCGGCCCCCGGCTGGGCCGGGCGGAGCTGATCGCGGCCGCCGGCATCGGCGAGCAGCAGCTGGCCGACTGGGAGTCCTACGGCCTGCTGGCCTGCGCCGGTGACGGAGGCTTCGATCCGGAGATGCTGCAGGTCGCCCGGCTGGTCTCGGAGCTGGGCAGGTTCGGTCTGGAGCCGAGGCACCTGCGGGCGGTCAAGGCCGCCGCCGACCGCGAGGTCGGGCTGGTGGAACAGGTGGTGGCGCCGCTGCGGCGGCACCGCAACCCGCAGACCCGGGCCCATGCGGCGGCCATGGCACGGGAGCTGGCGACGCTGTCGGTGCGGCTGCACGCCGCGCTGGTCCAGGCCGGGCTGCGGGCCAGGATCGGCGGCTGACCGCACCGCTCCCACGGCTTCCGCGCCGCCGTCCGCAGGGAGACCCGCGTCCGCGAGAACTCGTGAGAACTGGAGTATCGGGCCGCCGCACCCTAGGGTTGCAGGTGTGAACGAGCTAGACGTCGTGGGTGTCCGGGTGGAGATGCCCTCCAATCAGCCGATCGTCCTCCTGCGCGAGGTGGGCGGTGACCGCTACCTGCCCATCTGGATCGGGCCGGGGGAGGCCACCGCGATCGCCTTCGCCCAGCAGGGGATGACGCCGGTCCGGCCGCTCACGCACGACCTCTTCCGCAACGTCCTGGAGGCGGTCGGGCAGCAGCTCACCGCCGTGCGGATCACCGACCTGCGCGAGGGCATCTTCTACGCCGAGCTGGTCTTCGCCAGCGGCGTCGAGGTCAGCGCCCGCCCGTCGGACGCGATAGCGCTGGCGCTGCGCACCGGCACCCCGATCTACGGCAGCGACGGGGTCATGGACGAGGCCGGGATCGCCATCCCGGACGAGCAGGAGGACGAGGTCGAGCGGTTCCGGGAATTCCTGGACCAGATCTCGCCGGAGGACTTCGGCAGCAGCAACCAGTAGCGTCCCCCTGGCCATCCGGGCCCGCATACCCCGGCCGGGGTCACGCTAAACCACTCGTGGGGCTGACATCACCCGCCATGCCCAGCGTGGCGATCGTTGACGCACGTGCACCAACTGCCTACCGTCGGGTGTGGACGTCCTGGGTGCGGCTCTCCGCATCCCGCTCGGCGGCCCAGATGGACGAGTGGACGGAGGGCCGCGTGAGCAGCACCGGCGACAGAACAGCCGCGGGTGGCTCCTGCCCCCTCCATACCCCGGCTGCCCAGACCGTCGCGCAGCGGTCCGCGCGCGGCGGCTGGGAGGCGGTCGCGGTCAGGGCCCAGCCCATTCCGCAGCCCCGGGCGGGCCGGGAGCAGCTGCCGGCCGCGGCCGGTCAGGCCCCTGCGGCGGCCGCCGCGCCCGAGCCGACCTCGGTGCTGGTCGGCTACCGGGGCCCGACGGCCTGCGCCGCCGCCGGGATCACCTACCGGCAGCTCGACTACTGGGCCCGCACCGGTCTGGTCGAGCCCAGCGTCCGCG
The DNA here is from genome assembly GCF_014084125.1 of Streptacidiphilus sp. PB12-B1b. Taxonomy (NCBI): domain Bacteria; kingdom Bacillati; phylum Actinomycetota; class Actinomycetes; order Kitasatosporales; family Streptomycetaceae; genus Streptacidiphilus; species Streptacidiphilus sp. PB12-B1b. The sequence continues at coordinate 2,565,468 of NZ_CP048405.1, forward strand.
CCGCCCAGGGCTCCGGCACCCAGCGGCTGTACGCCTTCCGCGACGTGCTGGTGCTGAAGGTCGTCAAACGGCTGCTGGACGCCGGGGTGTCGCTGCAGAGCATCCGCGCCGCCGTCACCCATCTGGCCTCCTGCGACGCCGACGAGCTGCCCGGCATGACGCTGATGAGCGACGGCGCCACGGTCTACCAGTGCACCTCGCCGCACCAGGTGGTGGAGCTGCTGGAGGGCGGCCAGGGCGTGTTCGGCATCGCGCTCGGGGCCGCCTGGCGCGAGCTGGACGCCACCCTGCGCACCCTGCACGGCGAGCGCACCGACACCGGCGAGACCCTCCCCGGATACGACCCGCAGGACGAACTGGCCCGGCGCCGCAACCGCGCGGGCTGATCCGCGCGTCCGCAGGTCGTCAGGGGAGACGGCACGCGGGAGGTTCGGCATGCGGGCACGGGCGGGGTGGCGCGGTTGGCCGGGGCGGTCCGGGCGGAGGCTGGGCCGGGCGCTGCGCACCCGGCGCGGGCAGCGGCGGGCGGTCCAACTGCTCGCCGCACTGGCCGTACTGGCGCTGCTGCCGGCGACCTGGCTCCAGCTGAGCACCGACAGCCGGCTGCGGACGGTCGCCGACGCGCCGTCCGAGCCGGTGGTGGTGGTCTTCGGCGCGGGGCTCAACCCGGACGGCACGCCCAGCCCGTACCTGGCCGGCCGCCTGGACACGGCGCTGCAGCTGTACCGGCTGGGCAAGGCCAAGGCGTTCCTGGTCACCGGCGACAACGACCGCGCCGACTACGACGAGCCCGACGCCATGCGCACCTACCTGCTGCGGCACGGCGTCCCGGCCGACCGGGTGGTCCGCGACTATGCCGGGTTCCACACCTGGGACTCCTGCGACCGCGCCCGGCGCGTCTTCGGGGTGCGCAGCGCCCTGCTGGTGAGCCAGGAGTTCCACATCCGCCGGGCGGTGGCGCTGTGCCGCGCCGCCGGGATCGACGCCTACGGGGTGGGCGACCAGCAGGCGCACGACACCACCTGGTACTACGGCGGCGTACGCGAGCTCCCGGCCGCCGCCGAGGCGCTGTACGACGTGCTGGTCCGGCCCGACCCGACCTTCCTCGGCCCGCCGGTGACCGCGCTGGCGCGCTGGCGGTAGCCGCCGCCGGGCGCGGGCGCCGCCGGTTGTCGTACCCGTGCGCGATGATCGGCGTATGCGGTCCGTGCCGTCGATCCTGCACCTCGACATGGACGCCTTCTTCGCCGCGGTGGAGCAGGCGTCCAAGCCCAGTCTGCGCGGAAAACCCGTGGTCGTGGGCGGTCTGGGCGGGCGCGGGGTGGTCTCCACGGCCTCCTACGAGGCGCGGCGCTTCGGCGTGCACTCGGCGATGCCGATGGCGCAGGCCCGGCGGCTGTGCCCGAACGCCGCCTTCCTGGTGCCGCGCTTCGAGCTGTACCGGCAGGTCAGCGATGTCGTCATGGGTCTGCTCCGGGAGCTGTCGCCGCTGGTCGAGCCGCTCAGCGTGGACGAGGCGTTCGTCGACCTGGAGGCCGGGCCCTACGGGGAGCTGCTCCGGGCGGGCGGCCCGGCCGAGGGCGCGGAGCTGGTCCGGGCGGTCGGCGAGGACCTGCGCGCCGACATCCTGGCCGGGGTGGGGCTGACCGCCTCGGTGGGCCTGTCCGGCACCAAGTTCCTCGCCAAGATCGCCTCCGAGCAGGCCAAGCCGGACGGCCTGGTGCTGATCGAGCCGGGCCGCGAGCGCGAGGTTCTGGACGAGCTGCCGGTGCGGGCCCTGCCCGGCGTCGGCCCGGCCACTGCCGAGACGCTGCGCCGGATCGGCCTCACCCGGATCTCCGAGGTGGCCCGGACCTCGCAGGACGAGCTGGTGCGGCTGCTCGGACGGGCCCACGGCGCGGGGGTGCACGCGCTGGCGCTGGGCCGCGACGACCGCCCGGTGGTCGCCGACCGGGACGCCAAGTCGGTCTCGGTGGAGGACACCTTCGAGGTCGACCTGAACGACGCCGACCGCATTCGCTTCGAGCTGGACCGGCTCACCGAGCGCTGCGTGCGCAGGCTGCGGGCGGCCGGGCGGTCCGGGCGGACGGTGGTGGTCAAGGTCCGGCGCTTCGACTTCTCCACCCTGACCCGCTCGGAGACCCTGCCCGCCCCCACCGACGACCCGCTGGTGATCTCCGCCATGGCCCGCCGGCTGCTGGCCCAGGTGGCGCTGGCCGGCGGGGTGCGGCTGCTCGGCGTGGGCGTGTCCGGCCTGGCCGACTTCACCCAGGAGGACCTCTTCGCCCAGGCCCAGCGCGAGGCCGAGGGCGGTGCGGACACGGGCAGTGCGGAAGCGGACGGCCCGGAGACGGGCGGCGCCGGGGCGGGCCGGGACGGCGCGGCGGACGGCCGGGACGAGCAGGAGGCCGCCTACGGGGGGCCGTCCGCCCCGCGCGCCTTCCACCCGGGCGCGGCCCCGGCCCGCCGCTGGATGCCCGGCCAGGACGTCGAGCACGCCGAGCAGGGGCGGGGCTGGGTCCAGGGCAGTGGCGTGGGCCGGGTGACGGTGCGGTTCGAGGTCCCGTGGGGCGCGCCCGGGCGGGTCCGCACCTTCGCGGTCGAGGATCCGGCGCTCGCCCCGGCCACCGCGCTGCCGCTGGCGGGCACCCCCCGCACCGCCCCGCCAGCGGCCGACCGCGCCGCCCCCCGCGCCGCCGGCCGGTGAGGGCCGCTGGCCCCGGCACGGCGAAGCGCCCGGACGGCGGGGGCCGTCCGGGCGCTTCCCGGGTACCGCAGGTCAGGCGCCGATGGCGTGGCCGGTGTCGCCGGTGCGGGGGAAAGGCTCCGGGCGCATGGCGGTCGGCGCCGCCATGGACGGGGCCGTGCCCTGGCCGCCGCCCTGGGCCGACGAACCCTGCGCGGAGGAGCCCTGCGGGGAGGAGCCCTGGGACGATCCGGCCGGGTCGCCGGGCACGGCCGTCGGTCCGGCGACCCGGGTGCTGTCCTGCACCTGGATGTGCTCCCGGTGCAGTTCGTCCCGGACGATCTGCTCCTCGGTGAACCGCTCGGTCACCAGCCGGATCCGCTCCACCGGCACGACCGCCTTGCGGACGACCACCCGCTCCTCGTGCAGCGTCACCTCCTCGGTGGCCTCGGCGATCTCCTGGTCGGTCAGCTGGGCCCGCTCGTCCGCGCCCACCGGCACCCGCTCCACCCGGATGCGCTCGCGGACCACCGGCACCCGGCGCTCCACCTGCTCGGTGGTGACGTACTTGCGCAGCCGCGCGTGGCCGAGGACGCTCCACTCGGTCGAGATGTCCAGCCGCTCCTCCCGGCAGACGAACTCGATCGGCTCAGGCACCGGCGTACCGGCGACGTCGCCCGCGACGCCCTGCCCGCCCCGGGCGTCGGCCGACGACTCGGCGGCGCTGCGGCCCATCGGCGCCGCCGGGCGCGCGGCGGACCGGGCCGGCTCACCGCTGTCGGCAGCCGACGCGGCCGTCGAGGAAGCCGGGGAAGCCGGGGAAGCCAGGGAAGCCGCCGCGGCGGACGCGGCCATGGGCTGGGCGGCCGAACCGGCGGTGGTGGACGGCGCGGCCGTGGACGGGGCCGTGGCGGACGGGGTGGTCGGCCGGTCCGCGGACGGCGGCGACATGAACGCCGCGGTGCGGCCGCCCGCGGCGGCGGACGTGGTGGTCGGCATGGCCTGGGTGGTCTCGGCCGCCGGCTGCGCGCCCGCCCGGTCGGTCTGCTTGGAGAGGTCGGCCGCCGCCATGGCGCCGCCCGCCGCAGCCGCCGCGCCCGCCGCCGCCGTCCCCACTGCCGGAGCGCCGGGCTTCGCCGCAGCACCCGCGTCCCCGGTCCCGGTCCCGGTTCCGGCCCCGGTTCCGGCCCCGGCGGTCGCGGCGTTGCCGCCGCCCGAACCGGAACCGTTGCCGGTGCCGTCGTGGCCCACGCCCGCGGGCAGCTCCAGGCCGTAGTAGCGGTACAGCTGCAACTCCTGCGCGGGGGAGAGGTGCTGGCCGACACCGAAGTCAGGGGAGTCCTTCACCTGCGACTTCTCGTACGGCACGCGCAGCTCCTCGCTCACGAACTCGCTGGTCGTGAGCGGGACGAAGGCGTCGCGGCCGAACAGGCCGGTCCGTACGGCGGCCCACTCGGGCTCGCCGGTCGCGTCGTCGAGGTAGACCTCGTCGATGGTGCCGATCTTGTCGCCGTTGCGGTCCACAGCCTTGTGGCCGATCAGGTCCCTGGGGTCGATCTCGGTCTGCACGGCTCGTCCACTCCTTACGGCGGGGATGCATCCCCGCTCGCGCCCGCGCGCAGGGACAATATGGTCAAGTCATACAAAAGTCCACAAAGATCACATTGTCGAGTTCTGGCGCTCCGAGTGGGTGTGTCGCTGGGCCAACCGGGGCAGCAGGACCCCGGTGGGACGCGAGTCCGCGCTGGTAACCTGGCAGGGACCGATGAGTGCGCGCGGGAGAGTCCGCACGTCGAGGCGGCGCCGAAGGAGCAAATCCTCCCCGGAATCTCTCAGGCACCCGTACCGCGCGCGCTGGGTCACTCTGGAAAGCAGGATGGGAACGGGCGACCGGGACTGTCCTCACCGACGGTGAAAACCGGTGGAGCCGGACGGTCCGCACCCGCGGGCGGGCCCGGCGCCGCCGGTGAAGCTCTCAGGTACTCGATGACAGAGGGGGAGGTCGTCCCGGCGCATCCGCATGCGCCACTCGGGTCCGACCAGGAGGCCACCCCGCCATGACATCCCCGCTGACGACACCCCTCGCCGGGCTCGAGCAGTCCAGCCCGTTCGAGAACCGCCACATCGGCCCCGACACCGACGCCCAGGCGAAGATGCTGGCCCAGGTCGGCTACTCCACCCTGGACGAGCTGACCGCCGCCGCGGTGCCCGGGACGATCCGCAGCCTGGAGGCGCTGGACCTGCCGGCCGCCCGCTCCGAGGCCGAGGTGCTGGCCGAGCTGCGCTCGCTGGCCGGCCGCAACCAGGTGCTGCGCTCCATGATCGGCCTGGGCTACTACGGCACCTTCACCCCGCCGGTGATCCTGCGCAACGTCCTGGAAAACCCCTCCTGGTACACCGCGTACACGCCGTACCAGCCGGAGATCTCCCAGGGCCGGCTCGAGGCCCTGATCAACTTCCAGACCGTGGTCTCCGACCTGACCGGGCTGCCCACCGCCGGGGCCTCGCTGCTGGACGAGGGCACCGCCGCCGCCGAGGCGGTCGCGCTGGCCCGCCGCATGGGCAAGGTCAAGGGCGGGGTCTTCGTCATCGACGCCGACACCCTGCCGCAGACCGCCGCCGTGATCCACACCCGCGCCGTGCCGCAGGGCATCGAGACCGTCGTCGCCGACCTGTCGGAGGGCATTCCGGCCGAGATCGCCGAGCGCGGCGTCTTCGGCGTGCTGCTCCAGTACCCGGGCGCCTCCGGCGCGGTCCGCGACCTCAAGCCGGTCATCGAGCAGGCGCACGGCCTGGGCGCGGTCGTCACCGTCGCCGCCGACCTGCTTGCGCTGACGCTGCTCACCTCGCCCGGCGCGCTGGGCGCGGACATCGCCATCGGCACCACCCAGCGGTTCGGCGTCCCCATGGGCTTCGGCGGCCCGCACGCCGGCTACATGGCGGTGCGCACCGAGTACGCCCGCAGCCTGCCCGGACGCCTGGTCGGCGTCTCCGTCGACGCCGACGGCAACCGCGCCTACCGGCTGGCGCTGCAGACCCGCGAGCAGCACATCCGCCGCGAGAAGGCCACCAGCAACATCTGCACCGCCCAGGTGCTGCTGGCCGTCATGGCGTCCATGTACGCCGTCTACCACGGCCCGGACGGGCTGGCCGCGATCGCCGCCCGCACCCACCGCTACGCCGCCACCCTGGCCGAGGGCCTGCGCGCGGGCGGGGTCGAGATCGTCCACGACGCGTTCTTCGACACCGTCACCGCGCGCGTGCCCGGCCGGGCCGCCGCGGTCGTCGACGCCGCCCGGCTCACCGGGGTGAACCTGCGCCAGATCGACGCCGACCTGGTCTCCGCCGCCTGCGACGAGACCACCACCCGCGCCGACCTGCTCTCGGTCTGGACCGCCTTCGACGTCCCGGCCGCCGCCCAGGGCCCGGAGATCGACGCGCTGGACGCCGCCGCCGGGGCCCGGCTGCCCGAGGCGCTGCTGCGCACCGACGAGTTCCTGACCCACCCGGTGTTCCACACGCACCGCTCCGAGACCGGCATGCTGCGCTACCTGCGCTCGCTGGCCGACAAGGACTACGCGCTGGACCGGGGCATGATCCCGCTGGGTTCCTGCACCATGAAGCTCAACGCGACCACCGAGATGGAGCCGGTCACCTGGCCGGAGTTCGCCGACGTGCACCCCTTCGCCCCGCAGGAGCAGGCGGCGGGCTACCTGACGCTGATCCGCGAGCTGGAGCAGCGGCTGGCCGAGGTCACCGGCTACGACCAGGTCAGCATCCAGCCCAACGCCGGTTCGCAGGGCGAGCTGGCCGGCCTGCTCGCGGTCCGCGCCTACCACCTGGCCAACGGCGACACCCAGCGCGACGTCTGCCTGATCCCCTCCTCCGCGCACGGCACCAACGCCGCCAGCGCGGTCATGGCCGGCATGCGGGTGGTGGTGGTCAAGACCCTCGCCGACGGCGACGTGGACGTGGAGGACCTGGCCGCCAAGATCGCCCTCCACCGCGACCAGCTGTCGGTGCTGATGGTCACCTACCCCTCCACCCACGGCGTGTTCGAGGAGAACATCGGCGACATCTGCGCCGCCGTGCACGAGGCGGGCGGCCAGGTCTACGTGGACGGCGCCAACCTGAACGCCATGGTCGGGCTGGCCAAGCCGGGCAAGTTCGGCGGCGACGTCTCGCACCTGAACCTGCACAAGACCTTCTGCATCCCGCACGGCGGCGGCGGCCCCGGCGTCGGCCCGGTCGCGGTCCGCGCGCACCTCGCGCCGTACCTGCCGAACCACCCGCTGCAGCCCGCGGCCGGTCCGGAGACCGGTGTCGGCCCGATCTCGGCCGCGCCCTGGGGCTCGGCGGCGATCCTGCCGATCTCCTGGTCGTACGTGCGGCTGATGGGCGGCGAGGGCCTCAAGCGCGCCACCCAGGTGGCGGTGCTCAGCGCCAACTACATCGCCAAGCGGCTCGCGCCGTACTTCCCGGTGCTCTACACCGGCCCGGCCGGGCTGGTCGCGCACGAGTGCATCATCGACCTGCGTCCGCTGGCCAAGTCGGCGGGCGTGAGCGTGGACGACGTCGCCAAGCGCCTGATCGACTACGGCTTCCACGCGCCGACGATGTCGTTCCCGGTCGCCGGGACGCTGATGATCGAGCCCACCGAGAGCGAGGACCTCGGTGAGATCGACCGCTTCTGCGAGGCCATGATCGCCATCCGCGGCGAGATCGACCGGCTCGCCGCCGGTGAGTGGACGGCCGAGGACAACCCGCTGAGCAACGCCCCGCACACCGCGGCGCTGCTGGCGGGTGCCTGGGAGCACCCGTACACCCGGCAGGAGGCGGTCTTCCCGGCCGGGGTGAACCCGGCCGCCAAGTACTGGCCGCCGGTCCGCCGGATCGACGGCGCCTTCGGCGACCGCAACCTGGTCTGCTCCTGCCCGCCGCTGGACTCCTACGGGGAGTGACCTGCGGCCGTCACGTCATGCCGACGGGGCGCCGCCACCGGGAAGTCCTCCCGGCGGCGGCGCCCCGTCGGCGCGTGCCCCGGGCGTCGGCGTGCGCGCGGTGCGTCAGGCGGCTGCGGCGAGCGGGCGGTGCGGGGCGATCACCCGGCCGTCCGGGAGGATCTCGCCGGTGTCCTCGAACACCAGCACCCCGTTGCACAGCAGGCTCCAGCCCTGCTCGGGATGGCCGGCGACGACCACGGCGGCCTCCCGGTCGGGCGAGTCGGCTGACGGGCAGACAGGACTGTGCTGGCACATGCGCGTACCCTCGATTCGGAGTTGCGGTCACCGCGCGGTCCGCCGCGGAGGTGTGAACCACCCCCGAAGCGGGTAGAGGCTGATGCCGCCCGCGCTGGTCCCAGTGTCGACGTCCTGAGGCCCTCCCGCAGCCATTTGGTGACATGCGTCACGAGTCCGCAACCCGGACCACCCGTTCGGACCCCGGCAGGCAGCCGGGCATGCCGAAGTGACCATGCCACGCATGGTCACTTCGGATGGCTTCACCTGGTTCTTTCGGTCATTCCCTGGCCCCCGGATCGTCCGGCCGCCGCTCCCCGTCAGCTGGCCGCGGTCAGCAGGCTGCCGTTGCCGTTCGCCAGCAGCGCCAGCAACTCCTCGGCGTCGTGCGCCACATGGGCGGTCACCCCCAGCGGAGCCGGCGCCAGCGGGATCAGCAGGTCGCGGCTGCGGGCCGGATCGAGCACCGGGTGCAGCCACAGCGCCGTCATGTAGCGGCCGGGCACCGACAGCAGCCGCGGCACGTAGGGCGTGGGCGACACGGCGGTGTGGGCCCGGGCCTGGTGCAGCGCGCGCAGCGTGGAGGCCGGGTACGGGCCCTCGGCGAAGTACGCGAAGACGTGCCCGTCGGCGGTCTCGCGGGTCTCGGCCGCGGCGACCACCTCCTCGCCGTCGCGGATCAGGAAGCGCCAGCCGGTGCGCCGGGCCCCGGCCAGCAGGCCGTCGGGGGCGTGCGCCCCGCTCAGTGGGGCGACCGGCTGCGGAGTCACCGGGTCGAGCAGGTGGACCGGGAGGGCGTGCGCGGGCGCGAGCTGCCCGCGCCGGTGCCGCATGGCCGAGGTTCGCACCGCGCGGACAGCGGTGGGGGAGTCCAACGCGCTGAGGACGGCGCGCAGCGCGGCGGCAGGGGCTGGGGGAGCGACAGGGACATGTGTTCGCCTCTCGTGGCAGAGACAGGCGGTGCGGGAACGAGCTCAGGTACCGGCAACGCTGGGGGAGGTCGTCACTGGCCTGGGAGTTCTCAGTGAGTTCTCCGGAAGTTCGGGTGCACCCGGTCAGACCGCTGCGGACGGCCGGACCGTGCCCTGCGGCGCGAGGGCCTGCGGGCAGTGCATCTCGTACCTTCTTGCGAGTCTAACCGAACAAATGCGATGCGTGACTCTTCTACTACCGTCGGTATGCGGCCGCAAGGGATATTCCGGGCGGTTCGTAGGCGCAGGGGCGAGTTGGCACATGCCAGAACCCGGGATATCGATCTCCGGGGCTGGGCATGATGCACAGGCGGGTCCGGCCGGGCGGGCTGCGCCGACCGAGGGAGGGAATGCGCCCATGGGCGAGAAGGTCGTGGCGGGCAGCGCCGATCTTGCCGACCGTCAGCTGTACCGGAAGAAGGTGCGGCAGTGCCTGGAGGCGCTGGAGCACCTGTTGGCGGAGCGCCGCTTCGACCGGCCGCGGGCACGCATGGGGCTGGAGATAGAGCTGAACCTCGCGGACGACTCCGGCCACCCGGTGATGCTCAACGAACAGGTGCTGGCCGCCATCGCCAGCGGGGACTTCCAGACCGAGCTGGGCCGCTTCAACATCGAGGTCAACATCGCCCCGCACCAGCTGGACGGCCGGGTCTTCGAGGAGCTGCGCGAGGAGATCGACACCGGGCTGCGCTACGCCGACCGCAAGGCGCGCGAGTGCGGCGCCCGGCTGGTGACCGTCGGCATCCTGCCGACCCTGGCCGACGACCACGCCGTCCTCGACAACCTCTCCAGCGGCGACCGGTACCAGCTGCTGAACGACCGGATCCTGGCGGCCCGCGGGGAGGACATCGCGTTGGACATCGAGGGCGTCGAGCGGCTCCGGGTGGACGCCGTCTCCATCGTCGCCGAGGCCGCCTGCACCTCGCTGCAACTGCACCTGCAGGTCACCCCGGACCGCTTCGCCGGCGTCTGGAACGCCGCCCAGGCGATGACCGGTCCGCAGCTGGCGCTGGGCGCCAACTCGCCGTTCCTGTTCGGCCGGGAGCTGTGGCGGGAGACCCGGCCGATTCTGTTCGAGCAGGCGTGCGACACCCGTCCGGCCGAGTTGAAGGCCCAGGGCGTCCGCCCGATCACCTGGTTCGGCGAGCGCTGGATCGACTCGGTCACCGACCTCTTCGAGGAGAACCTGCGCTACTTCCCCTCGCTGCTGCCCATCTGCGACGACGAGGACCCGCTGAAGGTGCTCGCCGCCGGGGGCGTCCCGGCCCTGCGCGAGCTGCGGCTGCACAACGGCACCATCTACCGATGGAACCGGCCGGTGTACGACGTCGTCGACGGCGTGCCGCACCTGCGGGTGGAGAACCGGGCCCTGCCCGCCGGGCCGACCGTGGTGGACACCCTCGCCAACGCCGCCTTCTACTACGGGCTGGTCCGCTCGCTGGCCGAGCAGAGCCGGCCGGTGTGGACCCGGCTGCCCTTCGCGCTGGCGGCGGAGAACTTCCGCCTGGCCGCCCGGTACGGGCTGGACGCCGAGCTGTGGTGGCCGCGCGCCGGGCGCTTCGGGCCGCGCGGCCCGGGGGTGCGCGGCGGCGGCGGGGTCTCCCGGGTGCCGGTCCGCGAGCTGGTGCTGGAGGACTTACTGCCGCTGGCCCACCGGGGGCTGGACGCCTGGGGGGTGGAGCCGCACGACCGGGACCGCTACCTCGGCATCATCGAGCAGCGCTGCCTGCGCAACATGAACGGCGCGGCCTGGCAGAGCGCCGCCTACCACGACCGCCGGGACCGGCTCGGCATGGAGCGCACCCCCGCCCTGGCTGCGATGACCCGCCGCTACATGGAGCTGATGCGGACCGGGGAGCCGGTGCACACCTGGCCGGTGCGCTGACACCGGCCGGCACCCCTCCCGGGGCCCGGTGCGCTGGCCCGTGGCCCACAGGGCGCTGTGCGATGATCGTCCGAACATAGCGCCCGCGTGGGAGACACCCCAGTGACCACCACCCAGACCCTTCCGGCCCCGTCCGGGCTCAGCCGACGCCTGCTCGGACAGGAGACGCTGATCGTCCTCGGGCTGTCGCTCGGGGCCAGCGCGCTGTACGCCTACATCAGCTTCGTCAGCTCGCTGACCGCGCCCACGGCGCTGAAGACGCAGACCGCCAACCTCAACGGCTCGCTCGCCCCCGGCCGCCCCTGGGTCGACCTCAGCCTGCAGCTGTTCAACATCGGCACCGCGCTGGTGCCGGTGGCGCTGGTCGGCTACCTGCTGCTGCGCGAGGGCTCCTCCATCAGGGCGCTGGGCTTCGACCTGACCCGGCCGGGCTTCGACCTCAGCCGCGGACTGCTGGTCGCCGCCGGGATCGGCGGCTCCGGGCTGGCGCTCTACCTCGGCGCGCACGCGGCCGGGGTCAACCTCACCGTCGTCCCCAGCTCGCTGCCGGACGTGTGGTGGCGCATCCCGGTGCTGATCCTCTCCGCCGCGCAGAACGCGGTGGTCGAAGAGGTGATCGTGGTCGGCTACCTGACCCGCCGACTGGGCCAGTTGGGCTGGTCCTGGCCGGCGACGGTCGCGGCCAGTTCGCTGCTGCGCGGCTCCTACCACCTCTACCAGGGCGTGGGCGGCTTCGTCGGCAACGTGGTGATGGGCGTCATCTTCTGCCTGCTGTACCGGCGCTGGCGGCGGGTAGCCCCGCTCGCCGCCGCCCACACGCTGATCGACTCGGTGGCCTTCGTCGGCTACGTGCTGCTGGCCGGCCATGTGAGCTGGCTGCCCACCTGACCGGCCGGTCCGTACGCGGGCCGTGGCTCAGTTCCGCGCCTCAGCTCCGGGGCTCAGGGCTGCGGCTCAGGGCCGGGCGGCCGGGGCCAGCTCGCCATCCAGGACGGTCACCGCGCGGCCGGTGAGCAGCACCCGTTCGCCCGACAGCCGGGCCGCGACGCTGCCGCCGCGCGCCGACAGCTGGCGGCCCACCAGCTCGTCGCGGCCCAGCCGAGCGGCCCACAGCGGGGCCAGCGCGGTGTGCGCGCTGCCGGTCACCGGGTCCTCGCCGATGCCGGCGCCCGCGCCGAACCAGCGTGAGACGAAGTCGTAGCCGCCGCCGGGGGCCTCCGGGGCGGCGGTGACGATCACCCCGCGCAGGCCGGGCACGGCCTGCAGCGCGCGGTGGTCGGGGGCCAGCGTCCGGACGGTCTTCTCGTCGGCCAGCTCGACCAGCAGGTCGCCCAGCGCCCCGGTGTCGTATGCGGCCAGTACGGGTGCGCCGAGCGCGGCCGCGATCCCGTCCGGGACGTCGACCGGCCGCGGCGGGTTGGCCGGGAAGTCCAGGGTGATCGAGCCGTCCGCGGCGATCGAGGCGGTGAGCAGCCCGCTGCGGCTGCGGAAGCCCACCTCGCAGACGCCGCCGACCGGCTCGCCCAGCGCGCCGGTGCTGTGCAGCAGGTGCGCGGTGGCCAGGGTGGCGTGCCCGCACAGGTCGACCTCCAGGCTGGGGGTGAACCAGCGCAGCCCCCAGGTGCCCGGGCGCTCGTCCTGCGGCAGCGGCCGGACGAACGCGGTCTCGGACAGGTTGGCCTCGGCGGCCAGGCGCTGCATCCAGTCGTCCGAGGGCCAGGGGCCGGGGGGCAGCACCAGCACGGCGGCCGGGTTGCCCGCGTAGGGGCGGTCGGTGAAGGCGTCGACGATTCGTATCCGCATGGGCGGCAGCCTACGAGCTGCGGCGGCCGGGCGCAGGAGCGCCCGGCCGCCGGATCACCAGGCGCCCGGCCTGGTCCGTTCGGTGGTTCCTAGCGGTTCATCATGCCCTTGGCCCGGTCGGCGGCGCCCTTGGCCGCCCCCTTGGCCTTGTCGGCCGCCTGCGTGGCCTTGGCCTCCATCTGGTCGCCCTGGCCCTCGCCCTTGAGCCTGTCGTTGCCGGTGACGTCCCCGGCCTTCTCCTTGAGCTTCCCGGTGACGTCCTTGGCCTTGTTCGACATGTCGCTCATCGCAGACTCCGATTCCGTTGCGTTTCCGTTGGCGGGCCCGTCGTGGGCTCCTCCCTGACCTTCACCCACGGCGGCCGGTCTCGCATCCCGAGAATCCGACTGTCGTTAGCGCTTGCCGAACGAGTCATGCCGATATATCGTTGAGCCATCGGGACAGTCGTTGACCCGAGAACCGTTCAGAAAGGAACGAGAACCATGCGATCAGGAATCCCCTTTGACGCAGCGCAGCCCGGCCGCCCCGGTCGAGGTGAGCGCGGAGAACGCGGGCACCGGGGCCGTGGCCCCCGCCCGGAGTTCCGGCAGGCGTTCGGCGGCTTCGGCCCGTCCGACCGGGGCGGTTTCGGCCCCGGCCCGTTCGGGCCCGGCTTCGGACCCTTCGGCCACGGCGGCGGACCGCGCGGGCGCGGTGGCCGCCACGGCGGCCGGGCGCGCCGCGGAGACGTGCGCGCCTCGCTGCTGGCCCTGCTCAAGGACCGCCCCATGCACGGCTACGAGATGATCCGCGAGATCGCGGAGCGCTCCGGCGGCAGCTGGCGGCCCAGCCCCGGATCGGTCTACCCCACCCTCCAGATGCTGGAGGAGGAAGGGCTGATCAGCAGTGAGGAGACCGGCGGCAAGCGCCTGTTCAACCTCACCGAGACCGGCCGCGCCGAGGCCGAGGGTGGCCCGGAGGCCCCCTGGGAGGAAGCCGGCCAGGGCGAGCACTGGGGCATCGTCCGCGAGTTCGGCCAGGCCGAGGGCGCGGTGCGGGACGCACTGCGGCAGGTGGTCATGACCGGCAGCGCCGAGCAGCGGGAGAAGGCCCTCGCGGTGCTCGCCGACGCCCGCAAGAAGCTCTACCTCATCCTCGCCGAGGAGGCGTGAGCCCCGGACGGGGGCAGCGGCGCGGCGGTCGCTGACGGCCGCCGCACCCCGGGGGCGCGAGGGGCCGCCGCACGCCCGGAGCTGCGCCAGTGCGCGGGGTGGCGAATCATGGCGCGCAGCCCAGGCGCACCCGTGTCGCGCCTGGTCGGCGCCGTGCGGCCGGGGCTCCTGGGGGTGGCGGGCACCCGGCGTCCGCCGGGGGTGGTGGGAAGATCGTATCTGTGGGTTGACTGCCGCTCACCCAGCGCAGCAGACTACCCGGAGACGGCGACCCGACAGACCGTCACTTTCCCTCGACCACCTGGCTGTTCTGCTTCGGCATCCCTCCCCGTCCCTGACGATGCGGTGGATTACGTGTACTCACACCTGTACCAGCCGGAACTGCGCGACCCCGACCGGGCGCACGCCCCCGGCACCCTCAGCCGCGTCGCGGCCGGAGCCCGGCGCCGCGCCGTGCGGTCGGGCGACGCCGAGGTGGACACCGGCCACCTGCTGCACGCCCTGCTGGAGTCCGACGACCGGGCGCTGGACCTGGTGGCCCCGCGCGCCGCGCAGGCGGCGCGGCTGATGGGCTACCTCGCGCAGCGCAGCATCGGCTTCGGCCGGGGGTGGACCTCCAGCGAGGGCGCCGGATCGCACCGGGCACAGGAGCGCGACAGACTGCGCTGGAGCAGGTCCGCCGGGGACGCCCTGGAACAGGCGTCCCGGACCGCCCTGGCCAGGACCGGCCGGGAGGCCGACGCGCTCGACCTGCTGGCCCAGTTGGCGGGGGACGCCTCCTGCCGCGCCGCCGAGATCCTCCGCGGCGCGGGGGTGGACCCGCGCGCGGTGTTCGACCGGGTGCACGCCGAGGTCTTCCTGCGCGCCGGGATCCAGGCCGAGGTCGACGCGGACGTCCGGGTGGAGCTGGTGCGCGCCGAGATCGACCGGGCCGAGGCCGAGGCCGGGTACTACGAGATCCGCGGGGAGACCCTGCACCAGCAGGGCACCTGCACCGGCTGAACCGTGTGCCGGGCCCGTGGGCTGAACCGTGTGCTGGGCCCGTCTGCTGAGCCCGCCGTCCGGCCGGGCACCGGTACCCCCTGGCATCCGCCGAGGCCAGGGGTACCGGGCCGCTGCTGCGCCGTCCCCCGGCGTCCACTCGGCGCGGCCGAGTGGTCAACAGCAGCGGTTGTGTTGCCTGTCGAACATACAGTGATCCTTTGGCCACGGCAGGCATTATCCGGCCGGGCGGCGACCGCGCCCGCAGCCCCGGCGCGCGGCCTCGGCGGCGGCCCCGGGACGATCAACCGGGCCGCCGCCGGTTACCGTGTCCGCATGCCGTTCGCCGAGAAGATACGCGCCGCTGCCCGGCAGCGGGCCCGCCGGGCCGCGACCGCACTGGTCCACCGGGGCTGGCAGTGGGTCCAGGAGGCCGGATCGGTCAGCGCCGAGCGTCCCGGGCGGCTGCGCTTCGGGGCGATCGGCGAGTGCACCCGGCTGACCTTCCCGCTGGGCGCGGTCTTCAACGAGCAGTGGATCCACCTCGGCACCCACTGCATCATCGGCGAGGGCGTCTCCCTCTCGGCGGGCTTCCTGCCCGGCCTGGACCTCGGCCCCGATCCGGTGGTGAAGATCGGCAGCGGCTGCGTGATCGGCCGCGACAGCCACATCGTCGGGCACCACTCGATCACCTTCGGCGACGACGTCTGGACCGGCCCGGGCGTCTACGTCACCGACGAGAACCACTCCTACGACGACCCCGACCTGCCCATCGGCAAGCAGTGGCCGCGCAACGAGGCGGTGTCGATCGGCTCCGGCAGCTGGATCGGCACCGGAGCGGTGATCCTGCCCGGCGCCACCATCGGCCGCAATGTGGTGGTGGCCGCCAACGCGGTGGTGCGGGGCGTCGTCCCGGACCACAGCGTGGTGGCCGGGGCGCCCGCGCGGATCGTCCGCCGGTACACCCCGGAGGAGGGCTGGCAGCCGCCGATCCGCACGGTGGCGCCCAAGCCAATCCCGCCGGGGATCACCCATGAGCAGCTGGTGGCGCTGATCGGTTGGGACCTGCGGCCGCCCAAGGACGCCGAGCCGGGGGTGCAGGAGTCGGATCCGGACCCGGTGGGCTGACCCCGCCCGGTCGGGGGAGCGCCGCCGGGGTCAGGCGGGCGTCGCGGGGGCCGCGCGCCGGACGGCCAGCGCGGCCACCCCGGACAGCGCCGCCAGCAGCGCCACCGACAGCAGCGCGTCCGGCAGGCCCATCGCCTGCGCCAGGAAGCCGATGACCGGCGGACCGAGGACCATGCCGCCGTAGCCGAGCATGGAGGCGGTGGCCACGCCCTTCGGCCCGTCCAGCGAGCCCGCGCCGTTGATCGCCAGCGGGAAGATGTTGGCCAGGCCCAGGCCGACCAGCAGGAATCCGCCCAGCACCGCGGGCAGCCAGGGGCTGAGCGCGGCGACCAGCATGCCCGCGGCGGCCACCGCCGAGCCGCCGACCAGCACCGGGGTGGTGCCGAAGCGCTCGACCAGCCGGGTGCCGCCGAGGCGTCCGGCGGTCATGGCGAGCGAGTAGGCGGCGAACCCGGCGGCGGCCAGCGAGGCGTCGGCGTGCAGGTCGGCGGTGAGGTGCAGGGTGCCCCAGTCCGCCAACGCGCCCTCGCCGTAGGCGTCGCACAGCGCGACCAGCCCGAACAGCAGCACCAGCAGCAGCGGTCCGCGTACGGCCCCCGAACCGGCACCGGTCGCGGACGCCGTCGGGCCCGGGGCCGCCTCCGGTGGGAGCGCGGGCGAGGGGCGGCCGCCGCGCAGCAGCGGCACGGCCAGCGCGGTGGTGGCGGCCAGGCCGAAGGCCGCCGTCAGCCCCAGCTGCTGAGCGGCGGTCAGCACGGTGGCCAGCAGCCCGCCGAGGGTCGCGCCGATCAGCCCGCCGAGGCTGTAGGCCGCGTGGAAGCCGGGCATCACCGGCCGCCGGATCGCCGCGATCAGCTCCACGGCCGCGCTGTTGAGCGCGACGTTCATGGCGCCGAAGCCCGCGCCGAAGAGCAGCAGCACACCGCCGAGCCCGGCCGCCGAGTGCACCTGCGCCGGCAGCGCCACCGCGACGCACAGCAGGACGGAGGCGCCGACGGTGACGGCGCGGGTGCCGTGGCGCAGGCACAGCCGGCCGACCGGGCCCATGGCGACGATCGCCCCGGCCGAGACGCACAGCAGGGTGAGGCCGAGCACCCCGGCGGAGGCGTGCACCTGCGCCTTGACGGCGGGGATGCGGACGACCCAGGCGGCGAAGACGAAGCCGTCCAGGGCGAAGAAGGCGGTGACCGCAGCCCGGGCGGCGGGCCAGCGGGTCGCGGGCCGGGCAGTCGTGGGCTGGGCTGTTGCGGACCGGGCTGTTGCAGACCGGGCGTTGGTCGAGGACCTGGGTGTTTCGGCGGCAGCTGTTTTGTTTATTTGCGGCACAAAGTCAGAATAGAAGTGTGCAGCGTACCCAGACAAGTCCCGACCGTGGACGCGCGGCCCTCGGGCCCGCTCTCGCCCTGATCCACAGCGGCGCGGCCCCCACCCGCTCCGTGCTCACCAGCGCCCTCGGCGTGACCCGGGCCACCGCCGGGGCGATCACCAACGAGCTGGAGGCGCTCGGGCTGATCACCGTGGACGCCCGGCCCGCCGGCGGCACCAGGGGCAGGCCCTCGCACCGGCTCGCTGTCGACCCGTCAGGGCCGGTGGTGGCCGCCGCCCAGATCCACGCCGACGGCTTCACCGTCGCCCTGGCCGGGCTCGGCGGGCGGCTGGCCGAGCCGGTGGACCTGCCGATGCCGGACGATCCCGGCCCCGCCCGGGTGCTGGCCGCCGTCGTCCGCGAGGCCGTCCGGCAGGCCGGAGCCGACCACCGGCGCTGCGTCGGCCTCGGCCTGGCCGTGCCCACCCCGGTCGCCCTGCCCGACCGCACCGCCGTCGCCGCCATGTACCTGGACTGGCCCTCCGGCGCCCGGATCGGCGAGGAGTTGGAGCGCGCCGCCGCCGAGGCCGGTCTGCGGGTGCCGGTCGAGCTGGCCAACGACGCCAACCTGGCCGCCCTCGCCGAGCACCGCCACGGCGCCGGACGCGGCGCCCGGCACCTGCTGTACATCACCTCCGGCCACCGCGGCGTCGGCGGCGCGCTGGTGGTCGACGGCCGGCTGCACACCGGCAGCGCCGGGCTGGCCCTGGAGGTCGGCCAGCTGACGGTCGACCCGAACGGCCGCCGCTGCCCCTGCGGCAGCATCGGCTGCCTGGACGTCGAGGCCGACCCGCCCGCGCTGCTGGCAGCCGCCGGACGCGAGGCCGACCCCGCCCGCACCATGGTCGACCAGGCCCGGGCGGTGCTCGCGGACGCCGCCGCCGGGGACGCCCGGGCCCAGGCCGCCATCGACCACGTGGTGGACCGGCTCGGCCTGGGCATCGCCGGAGTCATCAACATCCTCAACCCGGACCGGATCGTCCTCGGGGCCTTCCACAGCGCGCTGCTCGCGGCCGCCCCCGAGCGGCTGCCCCAGGTCGTCGCCCGCCGCTCGCACTGGGGGCGCTGCGGGGAGGTCCCGATCGTCCCGGCCGCGCTGGCCCGCCCGGAGCTGGCCGGGGCGGCGGAGCTCGCCTGGGCCCCGGTGCTGGCCGACCCGCTGGAGGCGCTCGGCGGACCGGCGCACCCGCCTCGGGCGGCAGGAGCGCCCTGAGCGGACCGGGCACCCGAGCGGAGCGGCCACCCCGAGACGCGGGACCGGGCGACCGGGCCGCGGGGAGGAGCCGGAAGGGCGCGCCGTACTCCCCGGGGAGCAGGGCGGGTGCCCGCCCAGGCACGACGACCCGGTACCCCCCAACGGGTGATCCTCGGTAGTGCGCCGCGAGGGACGCGGCGCACGACCAAGGAGCCCGAGATGCACGCAACCCTTCTGGCAGCCCCGTGGAGCGGCGGGCCCGGCCCGTGGATCCTGCTGGTGCCGCTGTTCTGGATCAGCGTCGGCATCGTCGTCCGCAAGGTGCTGCGCCGTCGCTTCGGCCGAGGCCCCGGCCGCGGCTTCGGCCCCGGTTTCGGTGCGGGCCCCGGGATGGGCCGCGGCCACGGCTGGGGCGGCTACGGGCCCGGTGCCGCGCCCACCCCGGTGGAGACGCTCAACCGCAAGTACGCCGACGGCGAGATCGACGAGTTCGAGTACCGCCAGCGCTACGACCTGCTGACGGCCAGCAGCGACCCGGCCGACCCGGCCCCGGCCGAGGCGGCCTCGGCGAAGTCCTGATCCGGATCGTCCGGCGCGAGCGGCCCGGTCCGCGCGTCCGACCCCGCCCCGCCCGGGGCGGGGTCGAGCCGTACCGGCGTCTGCAGGGCGAACCAGACGGTCTTGCCGCTGCCGTCCGGCTCCGCGCCCCACTCCTTGCTGAGCGCGGCGACCAGGGCCAGGCCCCGGCCGCTGAGGTCGTCCACGTCGGGGTGGCACAGCTGCGGCAGCACCGGGCTGGGGTCGCGCACCGCCAGCCGCAGGCCGCCCTGGTGCGCCTCCATCCGCAGCCGGCACTCCTGGCCGGGGCCCACGTGCCGGTGGACGTTGCCGAGCAGTTCGGTCACGCCGAGCTGGGCGGCGGCCACCAGTTCGGGCAGCTCCCAATGGCGCAGATGCGCCTGGACGATTTTGCGGACCGCGGCGAATCGGTGCGGTTCGGCCACGATGCGCAGTTCGTAGTGCTTTCCAGGATCTGACAGCACCGGTCGGCTCCTCCCATGTCGGGGGACAGGGGCGTGCGACGTTCGGGTGGTCCGGAACCATGCTGCACTCCGGACTCCATCAGCGTAACCGCTCCAACACGAGGAGTTCTGGAATATGAGCTGCCGTATGGCATATTCCAAAGATTTGTATGGATTTACCTGCGGCTACGATGCGAGCGCCAGCACCGCCGCAGCAAGGGAAAGCAGCGCAGATGAAGACCGTCGACGTGGACCGCAGTGACGCCGGATACCGGGCCTGGCTGAAAGAGGCCGTCCGCAAGGTGCAGGCCGACGCCAACCGCTCCGCCGACACCCACCTGCTGCGCTTCCCGCTGCCCGAGGAGTGGGGCGTCGACCTCTACCTCAAGGACGAGTCCACCCACCCCACCGGCAGCCTCAAACACCGCCTGGCCAGGTCGTTGTTCCTGTACGCGCTCTGCAACGGCTGGGTCCGGCCGGGCCGCCCGGTGGTGGAGGCGTCCAGCGGTTCCACCGCCGTCTCCGAGGCGTACTTCGCCAAGCTGATCGGGGTGCCGTTCATCGCGGTCATGCCCCGCACCACCAGCCAGGAGAAGATCAGCCTGATCGAGGCCCAGGGCGGGGCCTGCCACCTGGTCGAGGACACCCGGACGCTGTACGAGGTGTCCGCCCGTTTGGCCGAGGAGTCCGGCGGCCACTACATGGATCAGTTCACCTACGCCGAACGGGCGACGGACTGGCGCGGCAACAACAACATCGCCGAATCGATCTACGCCCAGATGCGCCTGGAACGCCACCCCGTGCCGACCTGGATCGTGGCCACCGCCGGAACCGGCGGGACCTCGGCCACCCTGGGCAGGTACGTGCACTACACCCAGGCCGACACCCGGATCTGCGTGGCCGACCCGGAGAACTCGGTGTTCTTCGACGGCTGGGTCGCCGCCGACCCGGCCGTCACCTGCGAGCGCGGCTCCCGGATCGAGGGCATCGGCCGCCCCCGGATGGAGCCCAGCTTCATCCCCGGCGCGATCGACCGGATGATGAAGGTCCCGGACGCCGCCTCGCTGGCCGCGGTCCGGGCGCTGGCCGCGGCCATGGGCCGCAAGCCCGGCGGCTCCACCGGCACCGGCCTGTGGAGCGCCTTCACCCTCGTCGCCGAGATGCTCGCGGCGGGGGAGCAGGGCAGCGTGGTCACGCTGATCTGCGACCCGGGCGACCGCTACCTGGACAAGTACTACTCCGACGCCTGGCTGGCCGAGCAGGGCATCGACATCGCCCCGCACGCCGCCGCCATCGCCGCGTTCCTGGCCACCGGCGCCTGGACGGCCTGACCGGCGGCGCTACTCCGGCGGGCGCGGGCGGGCCGCGCCGCAGCGCTCGTCCAGCCGCGCGACCGCCTGCCTGACGGCGCGGGCCACGCCCGGACGGCCCAGCCGCAGGGCGGCCCGCAGCGCGGGGGCGGCGTCGGCCGCGATGGTGAAGCGCAGCACCGCGCCGCCGTCGGCCCCCGGCGCCAGCAGCCACTCCTCCATCCAGGCCCGCACCCCCGGCAGGGAGGTCTGCTCGACCCGGTAGACGAAGCGCTCCGGCTCCCGCCAGGCGACCACCCGTTCGACGAAGTGCGCGCCCCCGCGCAGCGTCACCGACCGGCCCGCGCCCACGCCGAACGGCGGCGCCCCGGTGTACGCCGCCGAGCGCACCTCGCGGAACCACAGCGGCATGGTGGAGGCGTCCTCCGTCAACTCCCGGAAGACCGCCTCCGGCCCGCTGCGCAGCCGGGCGGTGAACACCAGCCGGGCCGGGGCCGTCCCCAGGAACTCCGCGCTCACCGGACGCAGTCGCTTCGCCATGCGCACCAGTCTAGTTGACGCCGCGTCAGGCGAACCTGCCCGGGCGGTGCGGGGTCAGTCCCCGGTGCCCGCGATGATCACCGAGCGGACCTGCTCGGCCACCGCCGAGCGGATCTCGGCGGGCAGCCCGACGTCCGTCACCAGGGTGTCCACCTCGCTCAGCGAGGCGAAGGTGGACAGGCCCACCGTGCCCCACTTGGTGTGGTCGGCCACCGCCACCACCCGTCGCGCCGAGGCGACGAAGCTGCGGTTGGTCTCCGCCTCGGCCAGGTTCGGCGTCGACAGCCCGGCCTCCAGCGAGATGCCGTGCGAGCCGAGGAACAGCAGGTCGAAGTGGAGCGAGCGGATCGCCCGGTCGGCGATCGGGCCCACCAGCGAGTCCGAGGGCGTGCGCACCCCGCCGGTCAGCACCACCGTCGCGGCCTGGCCACCGGTGCCGCCGTGCCGCAGGGCGTGCTCGAAGACGTCGGCCACCCGCACCGAGTTGGTCACCACCGTCAACCCCTCGACCTGCACCAGGTGGTGCGCCAGGGCGTAGGTCGTCGTCCCACCCGACAGGGCCACCGCACTGCCCGGCGCCACCAACTGCGCTGCCTCCCGGGCGATGTCCTCCTTGGCGGTCAGCTCCAGCGCCGACTTGGCCTCGAAGCCGGGCTCGTGCGTGCTGGCCTCCAGCACCGGCACCGCCCCGCCGTGGACCTTCTCCACCATGCCCTGCCGGGCCAGGGCGTCCAGATCCCGACGGACCGTCATGTCGGAGACGTTCAGACGCCGGGTCAGCTCGTTGACTCGGACCCCACCGCGCCTGCGCACCTCGTCCAGGATCACCGCCCGCCGCTGCTCGGCCAGAAGATTGCTGTTCTCGGCCACCCGCCTGCTGCCCTTCCTTCCTCCTGCCGCCCCCCGCTTCCGGCCATCCTCGCACGCCGGTCCGACACAGGACCATGCCGATGCCGTGCGCGCGCGGGCAGAACGCGAGAGCATGCACCCGCGCACCAGCGTGTGCCGGGATTCCGGCACGGGGAGAAAACGAGTGGGCAGCACGAACGAGGGGGAGACGATGCCGCAGGGCACGGGCAGCGACACCGACGGCGCGGGCAGAACCGACGACACCAGGGACGGCGACGGCAGAGCCGGCAGAGCCGCCGGGGCGGGCGCCGCCGGGCCGCCGCTCGCCCTGGAACTGCTGGTCCACGGCGTCGGCGGGACCACCCCCGAGACCATGCTGGACGACCCGCACATCGTCCAGCTCACCGGCGACACGGTGGCCGGAACCTACCGCCGCTGGTCCGACCGGCACGCCGAGCAGCACCCGGACCAGTACCGCGACGGCGCGGTCGAGGAGGCGTACTCCTGGGGCGGCCTCACCTCCGGCTCGGCCGGCCGCGCACTGTGGCTGCTGCTGCTCCCCTTCATGCTGGCCAACCTGGCCCACTGGATGCGCCCGGCCGCGCCCCGCAGCGCGCCCGCCCAGAAGCACTACGACCTGGCGGTGCGGCTGATCGCGCTCAGCCTGACCGTGCTGCTCACCGCCTGCGCCTGCGAGGTCGCCCTGGACCTGATCGGCTGGCAGTGCGCCGGGGTGTCCGGCTGCGCCGCCCGGCACTCCTGGCTCGGCTTCGCCGCCGCGACGCACGGCGGCTGGTGGGGCCGGCCCGGGCGGCGGCTGGCGCTGGCCGCGCTGGGGCCGCTGGCCCTGGTCGCCGTGCTGTGGTGGCTCTCCCGGCTCACCTGGGCCGGCTACGAGGCCCAGCGCCCGGCCTCCGGCGGCAGCCGCACCGACGTGCCGCCGATGCAGATGCCCGGCTTCTGGTACGGGATGCGCCTGGTCCGGCGGCTGCGCGTGGTCCATGTCGCGTCCGGGCTGGTCACCACCGCCCTGGCCGTGCTGCTGCCGGTGCTCGCCGAGGACCGGCGCACCGGCTCGGCCCTGGCCGCCGCCGACTGGACGCTGGCGGCGCTGCTGGCGGCGCTGGCGGTGGGCGCGCTGGCCGCCCTGGTCCGCAGCACCCGCACCGAGACCGAACAGGACGACCGCCCGGACTCCCTGCCCCTGCGCGCCCTGCACTGGACCGCGCTCGGGCTGCTCGCCCTGGTGCTGCTGGACGCCGCCTGGTCCCGCCGGGGCTGGCAGTCCGCCGGGCACCTGCCCGGCGTCGCCGCCCTGGTGGACGCCCTGTGCCTGCTGCAACTGGCGCTGGTGCTGCTGCTGGCCGCCGCCGCGCTCGGTCTGCGCCGCTCCGGCCGGGCGGCCGCGCCCCCGGCGGCCGACCCGGTCGTCACCGACCCGGCCGTCAGCGACCCGCTCGTCACCGTTCCCGAGGTGCTCGTCCCCGGCCCGGGCCGGTCCGTGCCCGGCGGCGACGAGGCGTTCGGCGGCCCGGACGGCGCGGTGCTGCACGGCCTGGGCGGGCCGGTCACGGCCATGCTCGGGGTGGGCCTGGGCAACCTGTTCACCGCCGGCAGCACCGTCTGGGCGGCCCAGTGGCTGATGGGCAAGGGCACCCTGGGCGTCACGCTGCCCGGCCCCCCGCCGCTGCTGACCTGGCACAGCACCGGACTGCCGGTGCTGGCCCTGCTGTTCCTGGCCCCGGCCGGGGTGCTGCTGGTCCGGATGCTGCGTCAGAAGCACGCGCTGGAGCCGCAGATCGAGAGCGCGTACGCGACCGGCCCCCGGGGCAGCCGCACCCGCACCGCGCAGATAGCCGCCGCCCTGGCCCGGGCCAGGCTGCTGGAGGGCGGCCCGCTGCTGGTGGGCTCGCTGGCGACGCTGGCGTTCGCGCTGGCCGCCGGCTCCGCCGCGGGGGCGCTCGGCGCGGGCCGCGCCCCGGCGCTGGCCGCCGCGCACGCGCCCACGGTCGTCCGCTACGCGGCGACCGGCCTGCAGGCGCTCGGCGGCTGGCTGGTGGCGGCCTTCGCGGTGGCCCTGGTCGCGCTGGGCGAACGCGCCTACAAGAACCTCTCCACCCGCCGCACCGTCGGCGTGCTCTGGGACATCGGCACCTTCTGGCCGCGCGCCGCCCACCCCTTCGCCCCGCCCTGCTACGCCGAGCGCGCCGTCCCCGACCTGGACTGGCGCATCCGCACCTGGCTGGCCGGGGACGACCGGCGGCGGCTGGTGCTCTCCGGGCACTCCCAGGGCACGGTGCTGGCCGCCGCCGCGCTGTGGCAGCTGGCCCCGGGCACCCGCGCCCGGGTCGCGCTGCTGACCTACGGCTGCCCGCTGCACCGGCTGTACGGCCGGTTCTTCCCCGGCTTCATGGGCACCGGCGACCTGCGGCAGCTGCACCGCTCCACGCCGTACTGGCGCAACCTGTTCCGGGTCACCGACCCGATCGGCGGCCCGGTCCGGGTGCCGGTGCCGACCGGGGAGCGGTCGGTGGACGCACCGCCGTTCGTCGACCCGCTGGCCTACGACCGGGACGCGGCGCACCCGCTGCCGGTCCCGATCCAGGCCCACTCCAACTACCGCGACGACCCGCAGTTCATCCGCGAACGGGACTCGCTGCTGCGGCAGTTGTAGCGGCGGAAGCTGCGAGGGCGGCTGCGGCGGGCGGCAGGTCCTCCGGCAGCAGCAGCTGCAACTGCTCGGTGGTGACGTCCCGCAGCTGGGCCAGCCGGACGGCGTGCCGCTCGACCATGGTCTCGAAGACCTGGCGGGCGGTACGGCCGTTGCCGAACGACGGCCCCTTGGGGAGGACCGCGAAGTGCCCCAGCAGCGCGGCCACGGTCGCCTCCGCCAGCTCGTACTCCTGGTCGGCGGCCTGCCTGCGGGTGATCTCGACCAGCTCCGCCGCGGAGTAGTCCGCGAAACTGACGGTGCGTGAGAAGCGGGACGCCACACCGGGGTTGGAGGCCAGGAAGCGCTCCATCTCGGCGGTGTACCCGGCGACGATGACCACCACGTCGTCGCGGTGGTCCTCCATCAGCTTCACCAGGGTGTCGATCGCCTCCCGGCCGAAGTCCCGGCCGCCGTCCTCCGGCGCCAGCGCATAGGCCTCGTCGATGAACAGCACGCCGCCCAGCGACCGTTGGAACACCTCCCAGGTGCGCTGCGCGGTCGAGCCGATGTGCTCGCCGACCAGGTCCAGCCGGGCCACCTCGACCAGGTGGCCGCGCTGCAGCACCCCCAGCGAGGCCAGGATCTCGCCGTAGAGCCGGGCGACCGTGGTCTTGCCGGTGCCGGGGGAGCCGGTGAAGACCAGGTGCCGCCGCAGCGAGGGCGCCTTCAGCCCGGCCTGTTGGCGCCGGCGGCCCACCGAGATCAGGTCGATCAGGGTGCGCACCTCCTGCTTGACGGTCTCCAGCCCGATCAGCGAGTCCAGCTCGGCCAGCGACTCCTCGGCCGGGCGGCAGTCCGGCAGCGGCGCGATCAGCGCCCGGGCGGGCGGGCCCTCGGCCGCCGCCTCGGTCCGGGCCGCCGGGACGGCCGTCCGGGCCGGGGCCGCCGGGGCGTCCCGCCAGGCCGCGGCGGTGGTCGCGCGCACCGGCTCGGCGGCCGGGGCAGGTGCGGCGTCGTCCGAGACGCAGCCGTCGACGACCGGGCCCGGCTCGGCGAACTCGAAGCCGCCGCGGGCGTTCTGCTCGGCGCGGCAGCGGGTCAGCACGGTCCGGCAGCCGTCGATGACGTGGAAGCCGAAGCCCTTGCCGTTGCCGGCCCAGCACTCCTCGAAGGTGCCCCGGCCCGCCGCCGACACGTACACCGCGGCCTCGGTGCTGCCGCGCACCGAGCAGCGCCGCAGCACCGGGTCGGCGCCCTTGGTGACGATCACGCCGGTCGCCACGTCGGCGATCTCCACCTCGGTCAGCAGTCCGCCGCTGCCGTGGTCGCGGAACCACAGGCCGGTCCCGGCGTCCTGCATCCGGACCCGGTCCAGCCGCACCGTGGCGCCGTCGCGGACCGACACGGCGGTGTTGCGGACCTGGGTGAACGAGCAGTCCTCGGCCTGCGCCGCGGAGCCCCGGTCCAGCACGAACAGCGCGTCCGGGACGTCGTGCACCCGGCAGTCGGTCAGCTGAACCGAGGCGCCGTCGCTGACCCACACCGCCGGGTAGTCGCCGGTGCTCTCGCGGATCTCGCAGCCGACGGCCTCCACCCGGGTCTGCGGATCCCACACCGACAGGCCGTTGCGGGCGAACGAGCGCAGGCTGCCGCCCTGGATCCGGAGCACCGAGCGCCCGCGCAGGTCGGCGCCGTTCTCCGGGATGTCGTGCACCCGGCAGTCGGTCAACTCCAGCACCGCCTCGGTGTCCAGCGCCAGGCCGTTGTCGGTGACCCGGTGCACGGTGGAGCCGCTGATCCGGCCCACCGCGCGGTCCTCGGCCTGCACGCCGTTGCCGTTGATCTCGTAGAACTCGCAGTCCACCGCGTCCACCGCGGTGCCCTCGCCGGTCAGCACCAGCGCCGCCCCGGAGGCGTGGTGCACCCGGCAGCGCTCGAACCGCGCCGAGGCGCCCGCCCGCACCACCAGACCGGCCTGGCCGGCCGCCAGGACCTCGCAGTCCTCGAAGGACGCCGACGCCGCCAGCGCCACCCGGACGCCCAGGCCCCCCGGGTTGTCCACGGTGCAGCGGCGCACCACCGGGCGGGCGTCGCCGCGCACCTCGATGCCCACCGAGGAGCGGGTGGCGATCCGGCAGTCCGCCAGCTCCGGCTCGCCCGCCTCGACCAGCACCGCCGGGGCCGAGCCGTCCTGGCCCTCTAGCTCCAGCCCCTGCACCGACGCCGAGGCCAGCAGCGTCAGCGCGGTCCCGGCCGCCGGCTCGATCCGCACCGAGCCCGGCCCCTCGGCCGGACGCACCGTCACCGCCTTGTCGACCAGCACGTTCTCCCGGAAGACCCCGGGCCCTATGGTCACGGTGTCGCCGTTCTCGGCGGCGGCCATGGCCTCGGCCATGCTGCCGTACTCGCCCGAGCGCCGCCGCCACCGGGAGGCCCCGTCCAGCGTCACCCGTACTACGCCTGCTCCCATGGTGCTCCCATTTCCCGAGGGACGACCCCCGGACCCCCGGGACACCGCGGCCCCCCGCTGTCTCGCCCCGCCCAACGGTACTGCGTCACGCACCGCGGCCCCGCCCCGACGGGTACAACGAGCCGGACGCCGATCGGTCGCCTTCCACCGCCGATCCCCGCTGACGCGCCGTCAACCAGCGCGCCGGTCCGGCTCCGGCAGCGGCCCCTGCTCCAGCACGGTGACCCGGTCGCCGACCCGTATCGTGCCCAGCTCGCCGACCGGGACCAGCAGCATCCCGAAGCCCAGGGTCCGGCCGAACTTCCGGTGCCGGCCCAGCGCCTTCAGCGGCTCCGGGCCGCGCCGGTCGCCGGTGGCCGGGTCCAGCGTGGTCATCACACAGCGGCCGCACTGCTCGGCCACCCGGAACTCCACCGCTCCTATGCGCAGCCGCAGCCAGCCGGTCTCGGCCCACGCGCCCGCACCCTCGACCACCACGTTGGGGCGAAACCGCCCCATCGGCACGGGCGCGCCCCGGACCGGGTCGTCCGGATGGTCCCCGGCGATCAGCCGGTTCAGGTCGTCCAGCGAGGCGGTGCTGGCCAGCTGCAGCGGGTACCCGTCGGCCAGGCTGACCAGGTGCTCGGTCGGGCGGCGGGCGGCGTCGTCCAGGTAGACCAGCCGCAGGTCGGCGTCGAGCAGCTTGCTGAACCAGGCGGACGCCTCCTGCGCGGCCTCGACGGTCTCCATCGGGTCGCCGAACATGGTCACCGGCCGGGGCTCGCCGACCGGGGCCTCGATCTCCAGCGACTGCCCGTCCGGCGCCTCCACCAGCAGCGATCCCGGCCGCCCGGCGATCCCCGGGGTCGCCCGCAGCTGTCCCAGCCGGGGGTCCTGCCGCTGCGACACCATCTCGCCGTCGGCGCCGACCAGCATCCAGCGCCGGTCGTGCTCCAGCCCCCAGGGCTCCACCGCGGCCTCGGGCACGACGACCGGGGCGAGGGACTTGACCGGGTAGACCAGGAGATCCGTGACGCGCATGGCCCCATGATGCCGCAGCCGCCGCGGCGGCGGTCGGCCGCGGGGCGCCCGGGTGCGTGAAGGGGCCGATCAGCGCGTCGCTGATCGGCCCCCGATGACCTGCCTGTTGTCCTCGTCCCCCCGGACGTGTCAGAACCCCTGGTAGCCGCCCCGCTGCTGCTGCGGGTACTGCTCCTGGTACTGCACCGGGCGCAGCGGCGCGACCGGCGCCACCGGGCGCTGGTACGCCGGGGCGGGCGCGGGCTGCTGCGGGAACTGCTGCCCGGGGCCTTGCTGCTGCGGGATCTGCGGCTGCGGGGCGCCGTACTGCGGCTGGGCGAACTGCGGCGCGCCGAACTGCGGGGCGCCGTACTGCGGCGAGGGGAACGGCTGCGCCGCGTACTGCGGCTGCGGCTGGCCCGGCGCGCTGTAGCCGGGGCTGCTCGGGCCGGGGCCCAGGGCGAGCCGGGGCGCGGGCAGCGCGGGGAGGTTGCCGCCGAAGGTGCTGGGGCGGTAGCCGTTGTCGTAGGCGGGCGGCAGGGCCGCCGGCACGTTGATCGGAGCGATCTGCGGAACGCCCCGTTCGGCGACCAGGCTGTCGTAGATCGGGGTGTCCGAAGCAAAAGACGGAGCGTAGTAACCGACTCCGTCGTAGCGGCGAGGGGAGGTCATGACGCATACGGTAAGCCCACAATGTGCCTGCTGAGGAGAGTGTCACGGCAGGGAGTTGGAGCGTTCTCGGAGCCGGGGTACCGCTCGGCCGGTCGAAAGTATGAAAAAAGGTCAGATCCCGGCATGGCGCACCCCCTGTTCATCCTGCATCTTCACAGAACGTTAACCGGGTAGCTGTTCGCCTGCCTGCCGGAAACGGCCCCTCGTACGGCCGTCCGCCCCGCGTTGATCAGCGCGGCCGTTCACCCGAACGCGCGGGCGCGGACCACCGGTCCGCGCCCGCGCGCTCACGCTCCGCGTCCGCCGGGCGCTCACTCCGCCGGGTCGCCCTCGGAGGCCTTCCCGGGCGGCTGGTTGTCCCGCCGCTTCAGGTACCGCTCGAACTCGCGGGCGATGGCCTCGCCGGACGCCTCCGGCAGCTCCGCGGTGTCCTTGGCCTCCTCCAGCTGCTGCACGTACTCGGCGACCTCGCTGTCCTCGGCCGCCAGCTGGTCCACGCCCAGCTGCCAGGCCCGGGCGTCCTCGGGCAGCTCGCCCAGCGGGATGCGCACGTCCAGCAGGTCCTCGACCTTGTTCAGCAGCGCCAGCGTCGCCTTGGGGTTCGGCGGCTGGGCGACGTAGTGCGGCACCGCGGCCCAGAAGGTCACGGTCGGGATGCCCGCGTGGGCGCACGCCTCCTGCAGCACGCCGACGATCCCGGTCGGGCCCTCGTACCGGCTCTCCTCCAGGTCCAGCCGGCGCGCCAGGTCCCCGTCCGAGGTCACCCCGCTGACCGGCACCGGGCGGGTGTGCGGGGTGTCGCCCAGCAGCGCGCCGAGGATCACCACCATCTCCACGCCCAGCTCGTGGGCCAGGCCCAGCAGCTCCTGGCAGAACGTCCGCCAGCGCATGCTCGGCTCGATGCCCCGGATCAGCACCAGGTCCCTGGTCCGGGGCTCGGTCACGCGCACCACCGACAACCGGGTCGTGGGCCAGGTGATCCGCCGCACGCCGCCGTCCATCCACACGGTCGGGCGGTTCACCTGGAAGTCGTAGTAGTCCTCCGCGTCCAACGCGGCGAAGACCTTCCCGCCCCAGATCTCGTCCAGGTGCTCCACCGCCGACGACGCGGCGTCGCCCGCGTCGTTCCAGCCCTCGAACGCGGCCACCATGACCGGGTCGATGAGCTCTGGCACGTCCTCGAGCTCGACCACCCGGGCCTCCTTCCGCTTGCCGTGGAACCAGCTGTTCCACGGATGGTTAAGTGCCCAGCGTACGGCGAAGAATGCCCGCAGGTCCGGGAGTAACCGCGCACGGCCGACGGGTGTCGGTCAGCGGACCCAGTCCGCCCGGTACGCCGCCCAGTCCTGCGCGGTGGCGGTGAAGTCCGCGTACAGCGCCACCCCGAACCCGGCCCGACCCCGGTCTGCCAGCCGCACCCCCCGGATCGCCGCGGCCACGGTCTCCGCCGAGGCCACGTGGCCGAGCGCGTCCGCGTGGTACGCCGGGAGCCCGATCAGCAGGTCGACCGAGGGCGGTACCGCGTCCAGCGCCAGCGCGGTCTGCTGCTCGACGTAGCCGGAGTCCAGGCTCGGCAGCGGCATCCCGGTGTCGTAGGCCATCACCGCTACCTGGTCCACCCGCGCGGCCACCTGCGCCAGGTAGCCGGACGACCACCACTTGGGGTGCCCGGTCAGCAGCCCGGCCACGGCGTGCAGCCCGGGCAGCGGGTCGATCTGCGGGACGGACACCGACAGCACCCGGCCGCGGGCCCCGGTGAGGGCGTGCACCCGGGCCAGCAGCCGCAGGAAGCCCGGATCGCCCGAGTGCACCGGCTCCAGGTCCAGCTGCACCCCGTCGAAGCCGGCGTCGAGCACCTGTCCGACCGCGCCGGTGAGGTCCACCCGGTCCGGGTCCAGGCCCGGGCCCTCGGAGTCCACCGTGTCGCCGAGCCAGGACTGGACCCGTATCCCCGGGGCCGCCCGGTGCAGGGCCCGCACCAGCCAGGCCGCGCGCGGGTACAGCGCCGGGTCCAGCGTGCCGTCGTCGGCCAGCGGGCCGGTGTGGACGAACAGGTCGTGCACCCCGGTGCCGCGCAGCCGGGCGGCCAGGGCCAGCACGTCGGCCTCGTCCTTGCGGCCGTCCACCCAGGCGTGGCCCAGCCACACGGCGTCCCCGCCCCGGCTGCGGGCGTGCGCCGGGGGAGTGCCCGCGTCGTCGGCCCACAGCCCGCCGGCGCCCCCGATCAGGCCGCCCACCAGCGCCAGCGCCAGCGTCACGGTCAGCCGTCCGGCCCAGCGCCCGGCGAGCCGGTAAGCCCGGCGCGCACCCGTTGTCCCGTCTGCCATTCCCCGCCCCGATCCGTTCCCGTCCAACCTGCAGTCACTCCAGCGGGGCTCATGGCCCAGCGACTAGGCTGGCCGGGCGCGCCTGACTCGCGCGCAGTCGACAGCCGTCGCACCCAGGGAGCAGCAGCATGACCACGACCGCCGCCCACCAGTCCCAGCAGCAGCGGGCGGATGCGCTCCGCCGAGCGCTCGCCACCCGCGTCGTCGTCGCCGACGGCGCCATGGGAACCATGCTGCAGGCTCAGGACCCTTCGATGGACGACTTCCAGGGGCTGGAAGGTTGCAACGAGGTCCTCAGCGTGACCCGGCCCGACATCGTCCGCGGCGTCCACGACGCCTACTTCGCGGTCGGCGTGGACTGCGTCGAGACCAACACCTTCGGCGCCAACCACGCGGCGCTGGGCGAGTACGACATCGCCGAGCGGGTCTTCGAGCTCTCCGAGGCCGGGGCCCGGATCGCCCGCGAGGTCGCCGACGAGTACGCCACCGAGGACCGCCCGCGCTGGGTGCTGGGCTCCATCGGGCCGGGCACCAAGCTGCCCACCCTGGGCCACCTGCCGTTCGCGCTGCTGCGGGACGGCTTCCGGAAGAACGCCGCCGGGCTGATCGCCGGCGGCGCCGACGCGCTGCTGGTGGAGACCAGCCAGGACCTGCTGCAGACCAAGGCGGCGGTGCTGGGCTGCAAGGAGGCGCTGCGCGAGTCCGGGCTGGACCTGCCGGTGATCGTGCACGTGACGGTGGAGACCACCGGCACCATGCTGCTGGGCTCGGAGATCGGCGCCGCGCTGACCGCGCTGGAGCCGCTGGGCATCGACATGATCGGGCTGAACTGCGCGACCGGCCCGGCCGAGATGAGCGAGCACCTGCGCTACCTGGCCAAGAACGCCCGGATCGGCCTGTCCTGCATGCCCAACGCCGGCCTGCCGGTGTTGACCAAGGACGGCGCGCACTACCCGCTGACCCCCGGCGAGCTGGCCGACGCGCACGAGGTGTTCACCCGGGAGTACGGCCTGGGCCTGGTCGGCGGCTGCTGCGGCACCACCCCGGAGCACCTGCGGATGGTGGTGGAGCGGGTCCGCGGGCAGCAGGTGGCCGCCCGCAGCCCGCGGCCGGAGCCCGCCGCCGCCTCGCTCTACCAGGCCGTCCCGTTCCGGCAGGACACCTCCTACCTGGCCATCGGCGAGCGCACCAACGCCAACGGCTCCAAGAAGTTCCGCGAGGCCATGCTCGCCGCCGACTGGCAGGCGTGCGTGGAGATCGCCCGCGACCAGATCCGCGAGGGCGCCCACCTGCTCGACCTGTGCGTGGACTACGTGGGCCGCGACGGCGTCCAGGACATGAAGCAGCTGGCCGGCCTGCTGGCGACGGCCTCCACGCTGCCGGTCGTGCTGGACTCCACCGAGCCGCAGGTGCTGGAGGCCGGGCTGCAGCTGCTCGGCGGCCGGGCGGTGCTGAACTCGGTGAACTTCGAGGACGGCGACGCCGACGACTCGCGCTACGGCCGGATCGCCGCGCTGGCCCGCGAGTACGGCGCCGCGCTGATCGCGCTGACCATCGACGAGCAGGGCCAGGCCCGCACCGCCGAGACCAAGGTCGCCATCGCCGAGCGGCTGATCAGCGACCTCGGCGAGCGCTTCGGCATCCCCGAGTCCTCGATCCTGGTGGACTGCCTCGCCTTCACCCTGGGCACCGGGCAGGAGGAGTCCCGCCGCGACGGCATCGAGACCATCGAGGCGATCCGCGAGCTGAAGCGCCGCCACCCGGACGTGCAGACCACGCTCGGCCTGTCCAACATCTCCTTCGGCCTCAACCCGGCCGCCCGGATGGTGCTGAACTCGGTCTTCCTGCACGAGTGCACCGAGGCCGGCCTGGACTCGGCGATCGTCCACGCCGCCAAGATCCTGCCGATGGCCCGCATCCCCGAGGAGCAGCGCGAGACCGCCCTGGACCTGGTCTACGACCGGCGCCGCCCGGCCTCCGGCGACGACCCCGGCTACGACCCGCTGCAGCGCTTCCTGGAGCTGTTCGAGGGCGTCAGCGCCGCCTCGGTGCGGGCCGGCAAGGCCGAGGAGCTGGCCGCGCTGCCGCTGGAGGAGCGCCTGCAGCGGCGGATCGTGGACGGCGAGCGCAAGGGCCTGGAGCAGGACCTGGACGAGGCGCTGGCCGCCATGCCGGCCCTGGACATCGTCAACACGGTGCTGCTGGAGGGCATGAAGACGGTCGGCGAGCTGTTCGGCTCCGGCCAGATGCAGCTGCCGTTCGTGCTCCAGTCGGCCGAGGTGATGAAGGGCGCGGTGGCCTACCTGGAGCCGCACATGGAGAAGTCCGAGGACGAGGGCAAGGGCACCATCGTGCTGGCCACGGTCAAGGGCGACGTCCACGACATCGGCAAGAACCTGGTCGACATCATCCTGTCCAACAACGGCTACACCGTGGTCAACCTCGGCATCAAGCAGCCGGTGTCGGCGATCCTGGAGGCCGCGCAGGAGCACCGCGCCGACGTCATCGGCATGTCCGGGCTGCTGGTGAAGTCCACGGTGATCATGAAGGAGAACCTGCAGGAGCTGAACCAGCGCGGCATGGCCTCGGACTTCCCGGTCATCCTCGGCGGCGCCGCGCTCACCCGCGCCTACGTCGAGCAGGACCTGCACGAGATCTACGAGGGCGAGGTCCGCTACGCCCGGGACGCCTTCGAGGGCCTGCGGCTGATGGACGCCCTGATCGGCGTCAAGCGCGGGGTGCCCGGCGCGGCGCTGCCCGAGCTGAAGCAGCGCCGGCACGCCCGGGTCGAGGTCGAGGAGCCGCAGGAGAGCACCGAGCGCTCCGACGTGGCCCTGGACAACCCGGTGCCGGTGCCGCCGTTCTGGGGCGACCGCCTGGTCACCGGCGTCCGCCTGGACGACTACGCCTCCTGGCTGGACGAGGACGCGCTGTTCAAGGGCCAGTGGGGGCTGAAGGCGGCCCGTGAAGGGGGTGCGGTGCAAGGCGCCTCGGACAAGGGCGGTGGCGGGCGCCGGGCGGGCGGCCCCTCCTACGAGGAGCTGGTGGAGACCGAGGGCCGGCCCCGGCTGCGGATGTGGATGGACCGGCTGCGCACCGAGGGCCTGCTGGAGGCGGCCGTGGTCTACGGCTACTACCCGGCCGTCTCCCAGGACAACGACCTGGTGGTGCTCGGCGAGGACGGCGAGGAGCGGACCCGGTTCACCTTCCCCCGGCAGCGCCGGGGCCGCCGGCTCTGCCTGGCGGACTTCTTCCGCCCCGAGTCGTCCGGCGAGAAGGACGTGGTCGCCTTCCAGGTGGTCACCATGGGCAACCGGATCTCCGAGGCCGCCAACGAGCTGTTCGCCTCCGACTCCTACCGCGACTACCTGGAGCTGCACGGGCTGTCGGTGCAGCTGGCCGAGGCCCTGGCCGAGTACTGGCACGCCCGGGTCCGCGCCGAGCTGGGCTTCTCCGGCGACGACCCGGCGGAGATGCGCGACATGTTCGCCCTGAAGTACCGCGGCGCCCGCTTCTCGCTCGGCTACGGCGCCTGCCCGGAGCTGGAGGACCGGGCCAAGATCGCCGACCTGCTGCGCCCGGAGCGGATCGGGGTCCACCTCTCCGAGGAGTTCCAGCTGCACCCCGAGCAGTCCACCGACGCCATCGTCATCCACCACCCGGACGCCAAGTACTTCAACGCGAGGTGAACACCGCGCGCAACGTGCGGCGGAGCGGGCCGGGCGGCCTATCGTGGTCTCTCCACGACCAGGAAGGCCGCCCGTGACGACGTACGCCTCCACCGTCTCCCCCGACCGGGAGTCCACCGGCCTACAGGCCGTCCTGCTGGACATGGACGGCACGCTGGTGGACACCGAGGACCTCTGGTGGGAGGCGGAGTGCTCGCTGCTGGCCGAGCACGGCCACGTGCTCGGCCCGGCCGACCGGCAGGCCGTGGTCGGCGGCCCGATGAGCCGGGTGGTGGCGCACCTGCTCGCGGTCAGCGGGGCGGACCTGACCGCGGAGCTGTTCAGCGCGATGATCAACGAGCGCTTCACCCAGATGATCGCCGGCGGGGTGCCGCTGCGCCCGGGCGCGGCGGCGCTGCTGGCCGAGCTGGCGGCCGAGGGCGTCCCGACCGCCCTGGTCTCCGCCGCGCACCGGCGGATCATCGACCTGGTGCTGCGCAGCCTGGGCGGCCACCCCTTCGGCTTCACCGTGGCCGGGGACGAGGTCGAGCGGACCAAGCCGCACCCCGACCCCTACCTGCTGGCCGCAGCCCGGCTGGGCGCCGACCCGGCCCGCTGCGTGGTGATCGAGGACGCCCCGACCGGCGTCCGGGCCGGCGAGGCCGCGGGCTGCCGGGTC
This sequence comes from Streptacidiphilus sp. PB12-B1b, assembly GCF_014084125.1. Taxonomy (NCBI): domain Bacteria; kingdom Bacillati; phylum Actinomycetota; class Actinomycetes; order Kitasatosporales; family Streptomycetaceae; genus Streptacidiphilus; species Streptacidiphilus sp. PB12-B1b. The sequence goes on from NZ_CP048405.1 coordinate 2,601,060, forward strand.
CTGGCGGTGCCCTCGGTGACCCCGATCGAGGCCCTTCCGGGGCGCACGGTGCTGGAGTCGCTGGAGGGGGTCAGCGTGGCCTTGCTGCGCGGGCTCGTCCCTGGTACTGACAGGGCATCAAGGTAACTACCTGCTAACGCCAAATCGGTCATTCTGGCCCATTGGCGAACAAGACGCACCGGCGTGGGCGAACCCTGGGTCAGCTGCCCTGGGGCTTCGTGACATCGTATGGGACGCTACAGGCGATCGAACCCTAGCGTGGATCACGCGTCACCCCCGTGCGTGGTGTCGTGTGCTGCGCGGCCGCCCCCTCACGCCGTGCTGATGCGCCCTGGAGCACACCCCGTTCCGGGGCAGTGGCGCGGTCGTACGACCTTGGTACGGCGTCCACAGCGCCGGCCAGGAAACGAAGGAAGTCATGTCAGCAGCCAAACGACTGGCGACGCTCGGCTGCGTCGGCCTGCTCGCCGCAACGTCCGCCTGCTCCTCCTCCAGCTCCTCGTCGGGCGGGGTGGACGGGGCGCCCAAGACCGCCATCACCATGGGCACGATCGAGTCGTACAGCTCGCTCGACCCGGCCGGTGCCTACGACACCGGGTCCTGGCTGGTGTTCTACAACATCTACCAGCGCCTGATGAGCTACGCCCCGGGCGCCACCATCCCCACCCCGGACGCGGCGCAGAACTGCTCGTTCGCCGACAGCACCGACACGGTCTACACCTGCACCCTGCAGTCCGGGCTGACCTTCTCCAACGGCGACCCGCTGAACGCCGCCGCGGTGAAGTACTCCATCGACCGGGTCATCCAGATCGGCAAGCTGAAGCGCGACAACGACTCCGGCGTCAGCGTCCTGCTGAGCACCGTGCAGTCGGTGACCACCAGCGGCGACCTGGGCATCACCTTCCACCTGAACACCTCGGACGCGACCTTCCCCGACCGGCTGGCCTCCGGCGTCGGTTCGATCGTCGACCCCAAGACCTTCCCGGCGACCTCGCTGCTGCAGGGCGACAACCCGGTCGGCTCCGGCGTCTACCAGGTCGACTCGGTCAAGCTGGGCCAGCCCCAGGGCGGCCGGGCCAACCCGCAGTCGGTCTCGATGTCGCTGAACGCCGACTACAAGGGCCAGGCGATCACCGCCACCAGCAAGCCGCTGAACTCCAGCGTCCAACTGAACTACTACACCACCCCCGCGCAGATGATGACCGCCCTGAACAGCGGCGCCATCGACATGAACGCCAGCACCGACATCGCCTCGAGCGACCTGGTCCGGCTGGAGGGCGCCCAGATCCTCGGCAAGGGCCTGCAGGTCGACACCGGCGCCGGCACCCAGACCCGGATGATCGTGCTGAACGTCAAGAACGGCCCGTTCAGCAACCCGGCGACGCGCAAGGCGGTCGCCGAGATGGTCGACCGCAACGCGATAGCCTCGCAGGTCTACCAGCGCACGGTGGTGCCGCTGTACTCGGTGATCCCCGGCGGCATCGGCGACGCCACCACGGCCTACCAGGACGTCTACGGCGCCGACCCGACCGCCGCCTCCGAGGTCCGCAGGCAGCTGGACAACGCCGGGGTCAAGCTGCCGATCAGCTTCGACTACTCCTACGCCCAGTCCTCCCCGGGCGCCGACGCCGAGGCCGCGCTGGTCAAGCAGGAACTGGAGACCGGCGGCGTCTTCAAGGTCAACCTGAAGCCGGTGGCCAACCTGAACGACCTGATCGGCGAGTGGGGCACGGGCAAGGTCGAGGCGTCGGTCTCCGGCTGGTCCTCCGACTACCCGGACCCGGACGACTACGTCTCCCCGTTCCTGGGCGCGCCCGGCACCTTCGGCAGCTACTACACCAACGCGTACATCAGCAACACGCTGGTGCCGCAGACCCTCCAGCAGAGCGACCGCAGCAGCGCCGACCTGCAGACCGAGCTGGGCAAGATCCAGACCCAGTTCGCCAAGGACGCGGCCTACATCCCGCTGTGGCAGAACAAGCAGTACGTGGTGACCCAGGCCGACGTCACCGGCGTCCCGCTGACCCTGGACACGGCCGGCATCATGCGCTTCTGGATGGTCGGCAAGAACTGACCCCCGGCGCCCCCGACGGCGGCGGGCCGGGCCGGACCCCCCGAGGTTCCGCCCGGCCCGCCGCCGTCGCCGCGTCCGGGCGTCGCCGGTCAGCCCGCGCCGGGCCGCACCAGGCCGCTCTCGTAGGCGAACACCGCCGCCTGGACCCGGTCCCGCAGGCCCAGCTTGGTCAGCACATGGCCCACATGGGTCTTGACCGTGGTCTCGCTGACGAACAGCTCCCCGGCCACCTCCGAGTTGGACATCCCCGGGCGACCAGCTTCAGCACCTCGACCTCGCGCTCGGTCAGCGTCGCCAGCGAGGGCGGCGGGGCCTCGTCGCCGGAGGGCAGCCGGCCCGCGTACATGTCCAGCAGCCGCCGGGTGACGCTGGGCGCGAGCATCGCCGCGCCGTCCGCCACCACCCGGATCGCCTGCACCAGCTCCTCCGCCGGGACGTCCTTCAGCAGGAAGCCGGAGGCGCCCGCGCGCAGCGCCTCGACCACGTACTCGTCCAGGTCGAAGGTGGTCAGCACGAGCACCTTGGCCGGGCCGTCGCGGCCGGGGCCGGCGATCCGGCGGGTCGCCTCCACACCGTCCATCCGCGGCATCCGGATGTCCATCAGCACCACGTCCGGCTGCAGCACCCGCACCTGGTCCAGTGCCTGCTGGCCGTCCCCGGCCTCGCCGACCACCGCGATGTCCGCCTCGGCCTCCAGGATCATCCGGAACCCGGTACGCAACAGCGGCTGGTCATCGACCAGCAGCACTCGGATCGCCACAACTAGCTCCACTCATCGGTTCCCCCCGCGCCGGGGGCGGTCGGCACAGTCAAAGGGTACGGCGGGGGAGTGCCGCCGAAGGCCGGGCACAGCGCCTTGTGGGCGCACCAGTCGCACAGCCGGTTGGGCGTGGCCGGCCACTCGCCCGCCGCCAGCGCCCGCTGGATCGCCGCCCACAGCGCCAGCAGCTTGCGCTCCACCGCCCGCAGATCGTCCAGATCCGGGTCGTAGCTGACGATCGAGCCGCCGCCGCCCAGGTAGACCAGCTGCAGCCGGCGCGGCACCACGCCGCGCAGCCGCCACAGCACCAGCGCGTAGAACTTCATCTGGAACATGGCCTTGCCCTCGAAGTCCCGCGCGGGCGCCCGGCCGGTCTTGTAGTCCACGATCCTGACCTCGCCGGTCGGCGCCACGTCGACCCGGTCGACGTAGCCGCGCAGCCGCAGCCCGGACTCCAGCTCGGTCTCGACGTACAGCTCCCGCTCGGCCGGCTCCAGCCGGTTCGGGTCCTCCAGCCGGAACCAGCCCTCGATCAGCCGCTCGGCCTCGGCCAGCCAGCGGGCCAGCTCCGCGCCGTCCGCGTCGTCCGGGAACAGCCCGGCCAGCTCCGGACGCTTCTCCAGCATCCGCGCCCACTCCGGGCGCAGCAGCGCCACCGCGGCCTGCGGCGTCCGCTGCCCGGCCGGAGCGTCGAACAGGCGCTCGAGCACGGAGTGGATCACCGTGCCCCGGGTGGCGGCCGGGCTCGGCGGCTCCGGCACCTTGTCGATCACCCGCAGCCGGTAGAGCAGCGGGCAGGTCATGAAGTCGCCCGCCCGCGAGGGCGAGAGCGCCACCGGCACCCCGGCCGGGGCGGCGGCGAGCGCCACGGCGGCGGGTGCGGCGGCGGATGCGGCGGGGTCGGGGGCGGACGCGGGATCGGGGAGCGGACCGGACGGGTGCATACGGCGAGCCTAGGGCCCGGCACCGACAGTCCGCCGACCTACGCCCCGACGCCTGCCGTGAGGCACGCCGGGACGCACCCCCTGACGCACCCCCGCGGCCGCCGTCCGGAGCCCGTCACCGGTAGGCGCGGCTCCGCGCGGGTAGACACCCATCGAACGGTCGGGCCCGTGGCCTCCGCCCCTGGGAGATCGCGTAGGTTGAGGCCGGGGGCGCGCACCCGCACGCCGATCCGACGGTACGGAGGGGGCCGCAGTGAGCGACACCAAGGAAGACCGCCCCCCAGGCGCGCTGCTGATGGGCCGCCCCTTCGGCGTACCGGTCTACATCACCCCCACCTGGTTCCTCATCACCGGCCTGATCACCTGGCTGTTCGGCGGCCAGATCGACCGGGTGCTGCCCGGCCTCGGCGCCGCCCGCTACCTGGTCGCCCTGTTCTTCGCGCTCGCCTTCTACGGCTCGGTGCTGATCCACGAGCTCGCCCACACCGTCGTCGCGCTGCGCTACCGGCTCCCGGTCAAGCGGATCCAGCTGCAGTTCTTCGGCGGCGTCTCGGAGATCGAGAAGGAGGCCGAGAGCGCCGGCCGCGAGTTCTGGCTGGCCTTCTCCGGGCCGCTGCTCTCGCTGCTGCTCGGCGCGGTGTTCCTCGGCGGCATGCAGCTGGTCGAGTCCGCCACCGTGCCCGGTGTGCTGCTGACCGCGCTGATGCTCAGCAACGTCGTCGTGGCCGCCTTCAACCTGCTGCCCGGCCTGCCGCTGGACGGCGGCCGGATGCTCCGCGCCGTGGTCTGGAAGGCCACCGGCAGCCCCATGGCCGGTACGGTCGCCGCCGCCTGGGTGGGCCGGCTGCTGGCCCTGGCCGTGCTGGTCGGCATGCCCACCCTGGCCGCCTACCAGGCGCCCGGCTCCGGCTTCAGCGGCCTGCTGGTGGACGCCGTCCTCGGCGCGATCCTCGCCGCCATCATCTGGAACGGCGCGGCCGGCAGCGTCCGGGTCGCCCGGCTGCGCGAACGGCTGCCGCAGCTGAGCGCCCGGGGCCTGGCCAGGACGGCCGTCACGGTGGTCCAGGACACCCCGCTGGCCGAGGCGCTGCGGCGGGTGGAGGCCGAGGGCGCACGCGCCGTGGTGATCGCCGACGGTCGCGGCGAGCCGGTCGCGCTGGTCCGCGAGGCCGCGGTGCGGGCCGTCCCCGAGCACCGGCGGCCCTGGACGGCGGTCGCCGCGGTCGCCCGCGACCTGGAGCCCGGCCTGATGATCCCCGCCGACCTGGTCGGCGAGGAGCTGCTGGACACGCTCCGGGCCAACCCGGCCGCCGAGTACCTGGTCGTGGAGCGGGACGGCAGCCCGCTGGGCGTCCTGGCCGCCCAGGACGTCGAACTGGCCTTCGCCCGGGCCATGGCCGGCCAGGCGCCGCTCCCGCCGGTCCCCACCGGCACCCCCGCTTGACCGCCCGCGCCCGTCCGCGCCAGGCCCCGCCTGACCGTCCGCGCCAGGCCCCGGCGGGGAGCACCGCCCGGGGGCACTAGACTGTGCCGCATGTCAGAACCGACCGGCGCCGCCCGCCGCCGCGGGCCCTTCCAGGTCGGGGACCAGGTCCAGCTCACCGACCCCAAGGGTCGCCACCACACCATCACGCTCGAACCCGGCAAGGCGTTCCACACCCACAAGGGCGCCTTCTCGCACGACGAGCTGATCGGAGCCCCCGAAGGCTCCGTGGTGCGCACCACCGGGAACATCCAGTACCTCGCGCTGCGCCCCCTGCTCTCCGACTACGTCCTCTCCATGCCGCGCGGCGCCGCGGTGGTCTACCCCAAGGACGCGGGGCAGATCGTCACCATGGCCGACATCTTCCCCGGCGCCCGCGTCGTCGAGGCCGGGGTCGGCTCCGGTGCGCTCAGCTGCTCGCTGCTGCGCGCCGTCGGCGACAACGGCTCGCTGTCCTCGTACGAGCGCCGCGAGGACTTCGCGGAGATCGCCCGCACCAACGTCGAGCGCTACTTCGGCAGCCCGCACCCGGCCTGGCGGCTCACCGTCGGCGACCTCCAGGACAACCTGGTGGAGACCGAGGTCGACCGCATGGTCCTGGACATGCTCGCGCCCTGGGAGTGCCTGGACGTCGCCGCCAAGGCGCTCGTCCCCGGCGGCGTGATCTGCTGCTACGTGGCCACCACCACCCAGCTGTCGCGCACCGTCGAGGCGCTGCGCGAGCACGGCTGCTTCACCGAGCCGCAGTCCTGGGAGTCGATGGTCCGCAACTGGCACGTCGAGGGGCTGGCCGTCCGCCCGGACCACCGCATGATCGGCCACACCGGCTTCCTGCTCACCTCCCGCCGGCTCGCCGACGGGGTCGAGCCCCCGCTGCGCCGCCGCCGCCCCGCCAAGGGCGCCTACGGCGACGTGGAGGCCCCGATCGCCCCGCAGCCCGGCCGCTTCCTCAAGCTGGCCGAGGCCGCCGCCGACGGCCGCCCGGACGAGGACGGCCCGGCCGAGGACTGAGCCGTCCCGCACCGCCCCGACGACCGGCCCGAGGGCCCCGCGCAGCCATCGCGCGGGGCCCTCGCCCGTTCCCCGGCCGCGCACCGGCCGCACCCCCGGACAGCCGCACCCCGGAGCCCGTACCCGCCGCCGGGGCACCCCCGCCGGTGTGGGACGATGCTGCCCACCGCCCGGCCGCCACCGCCCCGGCACGGCCCGCGAACGGCCCCGGCGCGGCTCGGGCGTGCAATGCGGAAGGGGAGTGCTCAGGTGGCACAGCAGGCGCCAGGACCGGACACGGCACCGCGGCCCGGAGCGGCCCCCGGCGGGCCGCAGCGCCCCGCGCACGCCCGCGCCCGCGCCGCGCACTGGCTCGGCACCGCCGCCGCCCTGGCCGCCCTCGTCGCCGCGGTGCTGGCGGTGGCCCCCGCCGACGCCACCGCGCCCGTCCCGGACGGCCCGCACGCGCTCCCGGCCGCCGACGCCCCCGACCCGGCCCGCGCCGCCTACCCGCTGGGCTGCGACGGCCTGCCGGTCAAGGTCTCGCAGAGCTTCAGCGCCGACCTCACCGGCCGGGGCGCCGACGCCACCGTAGCCGCCGCCCACTGCCTGTCCGCCACCGGCACCCCGCCGGACGGCCTCTACATCCTGCGGGCCGGCGGCCCCGGCGGACGCCCCCGGATAGCGGTCACCCTGATCACCCCGGGCCAGGACCTGACCGTCCGCAGCGTGACCGTGCGCAGCGACGGCAGCATCCTGGCCGACGTGGACGGCTACTCCTCGCCGGACGTCCCGCGCTGCTGCGCCGACGTGCACGAGACCTTCACCTGGACGCCGCACGGCGCCGGATACACCCGTACGGTCTCAACCCCCGACGCCGAGACCTGAGCCCGGGCTGAGAGCGCGTCAGCCCGCCCTGTGATCTCGGTCACAGGGCGGGCCGGTCCTCGAACGGCCTACTCGGCGTCGGGGCCGAACACCTCGACCAGATCCCGGGCGCGCCGCACGTGGATGCAGTCCCCGGGGCACTCCTTGGCCGAATCCACCACGTCCTGAAGGACCGTCAGCGGAACCGGGACGGTCGCGCCCGGGGCCTGGCGCAGTTCGTCGTCGTCGCCCTTCACATAGGCCAGACCGTCGATGTCGAGTTCGAATACCTCGGGTGCGTACTGCACACAGATGCCGTCGCCCGTGCACAGATCCTGGTCGATCCACACTTCCAGAGGCTCGCCCGCACTGTCGTCCACGCTGGACATCCGCCCGCCGTTCCTGGTCGCCGGGGCCCCGGAGGACGCCCGCTATTCCCGCCATCGGTACACACATCGAACCCTGTCGGAGCAACCCGATCGCTGTTGACCCGTCCGACTCTAACAACTGGTCGCTTTCGAGCGTCTTCGAGTGGGTATCCCAGTGAGCGAGGGGACGTGCGCAAGGGTGAAGATCGGACACACCCCCTTCCGACTTTCTGATCTAGGGGTTTCAACGCTGTCAGGCACAGGTAGGGTCTGAAAGCGTTCAGCTCCCCCGGAGGAGGTGAGGACCGTGGCAGCCCACGATGACGACTACGCCCGAGGCGGCAGGCCCGCACGGGGTTCTGAGGAAGCCCTCAGCCAGGTTTCCTTTCTTGAGCAGGAGATTGCTGTCCTGCGCCGTAAGCTCGCAGACTCGCCGCGCCACACGAGAATCCTCGAGGAGCGCATCGCCGAGCTGCAGGCCAATCTGTCCGGAGTCACCGCCCAGAACGAGCGGCTCGCCTCCACCCTGAGGGAGGCCCGCGACCAGATCGTGGCCCTCAAGGAGGAGGTGGACCGGCTCGCCCAGCCGCCGGCCGGCTTCGGCACCTTCCTGACCGCCAACGAGGACGGCACCGCCGACATCTTCACCGGCGGCCGCAAGCTGCGGGTGAACGTCAGCCCCAGCGTCCCGCTGGACGAGCTCCAGCGTGGCCAGGAAGTCATGCTGAACGAGGCGCTCAACATCGTCGACGCGATGGAGTTCGAGAGCATCGGCGACATCGTCACCCTCAAGGAAGTCCTCGAGGACGGCGAGCGCGCCCTGGTCACCGGGCACACGGACGAGGAGCGGGTGGTCCGGCTCGCCGAGCCGCTCCGCGACCTCACCCTGCGCTCCGGCGACGCCCTGCTGCTGGAGCCGCGCTCGGGCTACGTCTACGAGGTGGTGCCCAAGAGCGAGGTCGAGGAGCTGGTCCTCGAAGAGGTCCCGGACATCGACTACGACCGCATCGGCGGCCTCGGCAGCCAGATCGAGCAGATCCGCGACGCGGTCGAGCTGCCCTACCTGCACGCCGAGCTGTTCAAGGAGTACGAGCTGCGCCCGCCCAAGGGCGTCCTGCTCTACGGCCCGCCCGGCTGCGGCAAGACGCTCATCGCCAAGGCGGTGGCCAACTCCCTGGCCAAGAAGGTGGCGGAGGTCACCGGACAGCCCCAGGGGAAGAGCTACTTCCTCAACATCAAGGGCCCCGAGCTGCTCAACAAGTACGTCGGCGAGACCGAGCGGCAGATCCGCCTGGTCTTCCAGCGGGCCCGGGAGAAGGCCAGCGAGGGCACGCCGGTCATCGTCTTCTTCGACGAGATGGAGTCGCTGTTCCGCACCCGCGGCTCCGGTGTCAGCTCGGACGTGGAGAACACCATCGTCCCGCAGCTGCTCGCCGAGATCGACGGCGTGGAGGGCCTGGAGAACGTCATCGTCATCGGGGCCTCCAACCGCGAGGACATGATCGACCCGGCGATCCTGCGCCCGGGACGGCTCGACGTCAAGATCAAGATCGAGCGCCCGGACGCCGAGGCGGCCAAGGACATCTTCTCCAAGTACCTGAAGAGCTCCCTGCCGCTGCACCCGGACGACGTCAAGGAGCACGGCTCGTCGGTCGAGGGCACGGTCGACGCCATGATCCAGGCCGTCGTGGAGCGGATGTACACCGAGACCGAGGAGAACCGCTTCCTGGAGGTCACCTACGCCAACGGTGACAAGGAGGTCCTGTACTTCAAGGACTTCAACTCCGGCGCCATGATCCAGAACATCGTGGACCGGGCCAAGAAGATGGCGATCAAGGACTTCCTCGACCACGGCCAGAGAGGTCTGCGGGTCACCCATCTGCTCGCCGCCTGCGTGGACGAGTTCAAGGAGAACGAGGACCTGCCCAACACCACCAACCCGGACGACTGGGCCAGGATCTCCGGCAAGAAGGGCGAGCGGATCGTCTTCATCCGCACGCTGGTCACCGGCAAGCAGGGGGCCGAATCCGGCCGCTCGATCGACACTGTCGCCAACACGGGGCAGTACCTGTAGGTCAGCACCGCCACCGTCCGGCTACGGGTGCCCGTCGGCCCGTAGCCGGACGCTGGCGTCTGGACGCCGTCCCCCGCCTCGGCAGGCGTCCGGCGGCACGAAGTGAAAGTAACCCGGGCCGCGATCTCCCGGTTGTCAGTGCGCAGTCCTAGGCTCGGGTTACCGCACCGGGCCGACCGTCGACGGACGGCTCGTCAGCGGCAGCTTTGAAGGAGGGCCGCATGTCTGTACGGCGCGTGATGGGCATCGAGACGGAGTACGGGATCTCTGTCCCGGGACACCCCAACGCCAATGCCATGCTCACCTCGTCCCAGGTGGTGAACGCCTACGCGGCGGCCATGCACCGGGCGAGGCGGGCCCGCTGGGACTTCGAGGAGGAGAACCCGCTGCGCGACGCGCGGGGATTCGACCTGGCCAGGGACACCGCGGACGCCAGCCAGCTGACGGACGAGGACATCGGCCTGGCCAACATCATCCTCACCAACGGCGCCCGCTTCTACGTGGACCACGCCCACCCCGAGTACAGCTCGCCCGAGGTCACCAACCCCCGCGACGCCGTGCTCTGGGACAAGGCCGGCGAGCGGATCATGGAGGAGGCGGCCAACCGCGCCCTGCAGCTGCCGGGTGCCCAGCCGATCCACCTGTACAAGAACAACACCGACAACAAGGGCGCCTCCTACGGCACCCATGAGAACTACCTGATGAAGCGGGCGACGCCGTTCGCGGACATCGTCCGGCACCTCACCCCGTTCTTCGTCTCCCGGCAGGTGGTGACCGGGGCCGGCCGGGTCGGGATCAACCAGGACGGCTCGGTCAACGGCTTCCAGATCAGCCAGCGGGCCGACTACTTCGAGGTCGAGGTCGGGCTGGAGACCACCCTCAAGCGCCCGATCATCAACACCCGCGACGAGCCCCACGCCGACGCCGAGAAGTACCGCCGGCTGCACGTCATCATCGGCGACGCCAACCTCTCCGAGATCTCCACCTACCTCAAGCTGGGCACCACCGCGCTGGTGCTGTCGATGATCGAGGACGGCTTCATCGGCGTGGACCTGGCCGTGGACCAGCCGGTGCGCACCCTGCACAAGGTCTCCCACGACCCGGACCTCGGCCACCTGCTGTCGCTTCGCAGCGGGCGGAAGATGACGGCCGTTCAGCTCCAGATGGAGTACTGCGAGCTGGCCCGCAAGTACGTGGAGGACCGTTTCGGCGCCGACGCCGACGAGCAGACCCGCGACGTCCTGGACCGTTGGGAGGACGTCCTCGGCCGGCTGGAGCGCGATCCGATGAGCCTGTCCCGGCAGCTGGACTGGATCGCCAAGCGGGAGATTCTGGAGGGCTACCGCACCCGCGACGGCCTCGGCTGGGACAACCCCCGGCTGCACCTGGTCGACCTCCAGTACGCCGACGTACGGGCCGAGAAGGGCCTCTACAACCGCCTGGTGGACCGCGGCCGGATGGACCGCCTGCTGGACGAGGCCGACGTGCTCAGGGCGGCCCACAAGCCGCCGGAGGACACCCGGGCCTACTTCCGCGGCCGCTGCCTGGAGCAGTACGCCGACCACGTGGCCGCCGCCTCCTGGGACTCGGTCATCTTCGACCTGCCCGGCCGTGACTCGTTGCAGCGAGTGCCCACGCTGGAGCCGCTGCGCGGTACCAGGAAGCACGTCAAGGCGCTGCTGGACCGCTGCCGCACGGCGGAGGAGCTGGTCCGGGTGCTCTCCGGCGGCTGAACATCTGTCCGCTTCCGGCGTAACCGCAGCGTAGCGACGGATCACCACGGGTGAATGCGGCCGTGCTGGGCATCATCGGAACAGCACCGGACGTTGCACCGGTGAAGGAAAACACGAGGCAACTGTCACACCTCGTGTATAAGGTCTGACCAGGAGTACCGGGTAGCACCGGGCCCAACCGTGCGCAGCGATGCGCCGTCAACCGAGCGGGGTGAGGGACATGGCGACCAAGGACACCGGCGGCGGCCAGCAGCGGGCGAACCGCTCCTCCGAGGAGGTCGAGGAGGCGGAGGTCGAGGCCAACGAAGCCTCCGACCTCAAGGAGCGCAAGGCGAAGCTCGACGACGACGTGGACGCGGTACTCGACGACATCGACGAGATCCTGGAGTCGGACGCCGAATCCTTCGTCCGGAGCTACGTGCAGAAGGGCGGCGAGTAGCCCCCCTGCGGGGCGTGCGGGAATCCACCCGTGGAAATCCCGGCTTTCCCCGGGTTTCCACGGGCGCGCAGGCGATAGGTGTACGAGCTGTCGTCGGCCCCGGCCCTGCGGCGGTGTGCTTTCCGGCCGTGCCGCGAACCTGCCGCGAACCGCGTTCGCGGGCCTCTCCACCCGGCGTCCGCGCCGACCGCGCCGATCCTGCTCCGGGCATGTTGATCACGACCGCAAAACGGGTAGGGTCCGAGCCATCCTCTGCTCCAACTGCGACGGCGGACCGGGTCAGTTCAAGGACCGGCCCGAGCTGCTCCGGCGTGGGGCCGACTATCTGGAAGGGAACGTGTGGAAGCCAACACTCGTGGCACCGGGCGTCTACCGGCTGCCTTCTTGACACCGGGTTCGTCGTCCTTCGTCGAATTCCTGGCCGACCACCAGCCGGAGCTGCTCCCCGGCCGCCGGGTCCTGCCCGCAGGCGCGCAGCAGCCGCTGGAGGCCCCGCACGGCACCACCATCGTCTCCGTGACCTTCGACGGCGGGGTGATCCTGGCCGGTGACCGCCGGGCCACCATGGGCAACCTGATCGCCCAGCGGGACATCGAGAAGGTGTTCCCGGCCGACGAGTACTCGGCCGTCGGCATCGCCGGCACCGCCGGGCTCGCGGTCGAGATGGTGCGCCTGTTCCAGCTGGAGCTGGAGCACTACGAGAAGATCGAGGGCACCCAGCTCTCACTGGAGGGCAAGGCCAACCGGCTGACCACCATGATCCGGGGCAACCTGGGCATGGCCATGCAGGGTCTGGCCGTGGTCCCGCTGTTCGCGGGCTACGATCTGGACCTCGGCCGCGGCCGGATCTTCAGCTACGACGTCACCGGCGGCCGCTCCGAGGAGCTGGGCTTCGCCGCCACCGGCTCCGGCTCGCTCTTCGCCAAGGGCTCCCTGAAGAAGCTCTACCGCCCCGACCTGACCGCCGAGCAGGCCGCCACCGCCGTCGTCCAGGCGCTGTACGACGCCGCCGACGACGACTCGGCCACCGGCGGCCCGGACCTCACCCGGGGCATCTTCCCGATCGTGGGCGTCATCACCGAGGACGGCTTCCGCCGCCTTCCCGACGAGGAGGTGGGGGCGCTGGCCCGCAGCATCCTCGACCACCGCCTGGAGTTCCCCAACGGCCCGCAGGCCGGGCTGCTCTAGACCCGCACAGCTGACTCCTGAAGACTCCTGATCTACCCTGACCGTTCGACCAGAAGGGGCGACCGCCGGTGTCGACGCCGTTCTACGTCTCACCCCAGCAGGCCATGGCCGACCGCGCGGAGTACGCCCGCAAGGGCATCGCCCGCGGCCGCAGCGTGGTCGTGCTCACCTACACCGACGGCATCGTCTTCGTGGCGGAGAACACCTCGCGGGCGCTGCACAAGGTCTCCGAGATCTACGACCGCATCGCGTTCGCCGCGGTCGGCCGCTACAACGAGTTCGAGAACCTCCGGATCGGCGGCGTCCGCTACGCCGACCTGCGCGGCTACTCCTACGACCGGGCCGACGTCAACGCCCGGGGCCTGACCAACGTCTACGCCCAGACCCTGGGCACCATCTTCTCCTCGGCCGGCGAGAAGCCCTACGAGGTCGAGCTGATCGTGGCCGAGGTCGGCAAGTCGCCCGACGACGACCAGATCTACCGGCTCACCCACGACGGCTCCGTCGCGGACGAGCGCGGCACGGTCGCCGTCGGCGGCAACGCCGAGTCCATCGGCCACTACCTGACGCAGCACCACACCGCCGGTCTGAGCCTCCCCGAGGCCCTCAAGCTGGCCGTGGACGCCCTCGCCAGGGATCCCAACGGCGGCAGCCCGCGGACCCTGACCCAGGACCAGCTGGAGGTCGCGGTGCTGGACCGCAGCCGCTGGCAGCAGCGCAAGTTCAAGCGCCTCGTCGGCGGCCAGCTGGACCGGCTGCTGGCGGGCGACGAGACCGCGACCGGCGACGTGGAGGACGAGCCGGGCAGCTCCGACGAGGGCTGATCCTCCCGATTCCGACCCGGTTCCGATCTGCCGTGAGGGCGTGCTTCGGCACGTCCTCACGGCATTTCCGCGTCATCGAGGAATGATCCGAAACCTCGCGTCGAAACGGTTTCAGACAGCGACTAAAAGCGTAAAGTCCAATCATGGACCGCCGAATCTTCGGGCTGGAGAACGAGTACGGCGTCACCTGTACGTTTCGGGGGCAGCGGCGACTCTCCCCGGACGAGGTGGCCAGGTACCTCTTCCGCCGTGTCGTGTCATGGGGCCGGAGCAGCAACGTGTTTCTGCGCAACGGCGCCCGTCTCTATCTCGACGTGGGCTCGCATCCGGAGTACGCCACTCCGGAGTGCGACGACGTCACCGAACTCGTCACCCACGACAAGGCCGGGGAGCGCATCCTCGAAGGACTCCTGGTGGACGCCGAGAGGCGGCTGCACGAGGAGGGCATCGCCGGCGACGTCTACCTGTTCAAGAACAACACCGACTCCGCGGGCAACTCCTACGGCTGCCACGAGAACTACCTGGTGGCCCGGCACGGCGAGTTCTCCCGGCTGGCCGACATCCTCATCCCGTTTCTGGTCACCCGCCAGCTGATCTGCGGCGCGGGCAAGGTGCTGCAGACCCCGCGCGGCGCGGTGTACTGCGTGAGCCAGCGGGCGGAGCACATCTGGGAGGGCGTCAGCTCGGCGACCACCCGCTCCCGTCCGATCATCAACACCCGCGACGAGCCGCACGCCGACGCCGAGCGCTACCGCCGGCTGCACGTGATCGTCGGCGACTCCAACATGTCCGAGACGACCATGCTGCTCAAGGTCGGGGCGACCGACCTGGTGCTGCGCATGATCGAAGCCGGTGTGGTGCTGCGGGACCTCACCCTGGAGAACCCGATCCGGGCGATCCGCGAGGTCAGCCACGACCTCACCGGCTCCCGCCAGGTCCGGCTGGCCAACGGCCGCGAGGCCAGCGCGCTGGAGATCCAGGAGGAGTACTTCACCAAGGCCGCCGAGTTCGCCGACGCCAGGGGCCTGCGCACCGGCACCGTCGCCAAGGTGCTGGACCTGTGGGGCCGCACCCTGGAGGCGATCCGCAGCCAGGACCTCACCCTGGTGGAGCGGGAGATCGACTGGGTCATGAAGTACCAGCTGATCGAGCGCTACCGGGCCAAGAACCAGATCAGCATGTCCCACCCGCGGGTCGCCCAGATCGACCTCGCCTACCACGACATCCACCGCCGCCGGGGGCTGTTCTACCTGCTGCAGAACCGCGGGCAGGCGGAGCGGGTCACCACCGACCTCAAGATCTTCGAGGCCAAGTCGGTCCCGCCGCAGACCACCCGGGCCCGGCTGCGCGGGGACTTCATCCGCCGGGCCCAGGAGCAGCGCCGCGACTTCACCGTCGACTGGGTGCACCTGAAGCTCAACGACCAGGCGCAGCGCACCGTCCTGTGCAAGGACCCGTTCCGCTCGGTGGACGAGCGGGTGGAGAAGCTGATCGCCGGCATGTAGCCGCGCGCCCAGCACATGCAGCCCGCAGGCGCCCGTCCTCTACCCATATCCATGGCATTTGTCCAGCTCTCGACCCTCGTGTCCCGATTGTGACGGCGCGGGGGTCGAGTTCTGTGTTCGGTAAGGGGAGCGAGGTCGTAGAGTGGCGCGGAATGTAGGTTCCCCTCCCTCCCACTCCTAAGGACGACCGTGCGCCGAACCACCGCTGCTGCCGCGCTGCTCCTCGTGCCCGCGTTGCTGTTGACCGGGTGCGGTAGCAGCACCAAGGCCGGCACCGCGGACGCGACGACGGTGGCCCCCGTGTCCTGTCCCGCCGCACCCGCCTCGACCGCTCCCACGGCCACGCCGGTGGTCGGCGGCACGGTGGACTCGGCCGACCCGATGCCGACCGTGGGCGGGGTGTTCGCCAAGAGCGCCACCATCGCCACCTCCGGCAAGCCGACCGACAAGCTGGTCGTGAACACCGTGACCAAGGGCACCGGCGCGGTGATCGGCACCGGCGACACGGCCATCACCGACGTCCTGGTCAAGGACTGGAACACCGGCAAGACCGTCAGCGACTCGTACACCAGCAAGGCCCCGCTGGTCGGCAGCACCGGCGGGATGATCCCGGCGCTCAAGGCCGCGGTGCAGGGCCGCGCCATCGGCAGCCGGATGCTGGTGGTGGCGCCCCCGGCCGACGCCGCCTCGCAGCTGGCCGCCTCCGAGGCCCAGTCCGGCTCGTCCAGCCTGGGCGTCAGCGCCAAGGACACCCTGGTGATGGTCGTGGACATCACCGGCGCGGTGTCCAGCAAGGGCCAGGCGTCCGGCACGGCGGCCAAGTCGGTCGCGGCCAGCCTGCCGGTGGTCAACGCCTGTGACGCGAAGGCCGCGACCATCACCATCCCCAAGGGCGCGACCGCCCCCACCGCGCTGCAGTCGGCGGTGCTGGTCAAGGGCAATGGCCCGAAGGTCGCCAGCGGCCAGACCATCATCGCCCAGTACACCGGCGTGACCTGGGCCGACGGCAAGGTGTTCGACTCCTCCTGGAACGACGGCGGCGCGGCCTCCTTCGCCATCGGCGTGGGCCAGGTCATCAAGGGCTGGGACCAGGCGCTGGTCGGCCAGACCGTCGGCAGCCGGGTGGAGATCGTGATCCCGCCGTCCCTGGGCTACGGCAGCAGCGCCCAGGGCAGCATCCCCGCCAACTCCACGCTGGTGTTCGTGGTGGACATCCTGGGTGCCGCGTAACGCGTAACGTAGGGTCGGACGGCCGCTGATCGGCGGTCGCACTGATGAGGAGATCAAGACCTTGAGCATCGAGAAGCCGGAGATCGACTTCCCGGGTGGCGAGCCGCCGGCCGAGCTGCAGATCCGCGACATCTGGGTGGGTGACGGCGAGGAGGCCAAGCCGGGCCAGAGCGTCAGCGTCCACTACGTGGGCGTGGCCTTCAGCACCGGTGAGGAGTTCGACGCGAGCTGGAACCGCGGCTCGTCCTTCAGCTTCCCGCTGGGCGGCGGCCGGGTCATCGCCGGCTGGGACCAGGGCGTCGCCGGTATGAAGGTCGGCGGTCGGCGCGAGCTGATCATCCCCCCGCACCTCGGCTACGGCGACCGCGGCGCCGGTGCGGCGATCAAGCCCGGCGAGACGCTGATCTTCGTCGTCGACCTGCTGGCTGTCTGACCCACGGCATCTCAACGGCCCCGCCCTACCACGGAAGTGGTCGGGCGGGGCCGCGCTTTTGCCGCTGGCCGCCGGACCGGTACGGTCGGGTTCGCCGGGCACACGGAGTGTTCGCGTGCAGGGAGGGGTGAGCGGTGCCCATCGCCAAGTCCGAGCGGTTGATGAACCTCGCGCTGTGCCTGATGAACACCAGGCGCCCGTTGAGCAAGCGGGAGCTGCGGGACTCCATCGAGGCGTACCAGGAGGCCGCGGAGAGCGGCACCGAGGACTCCTTCAACCGCATGTTCGAGCGGGACAAGGACGACCTGCGCGAACTGGGCCTGGTCATCGACGTGGAGGAGAACCCGCTCGACGGCGAGTCCGGCTACCTGGCCCGGCGCGACCGCAACCGGCTGCCGGAGATCTCGCTGGACGCCGAGGAGGCCGCCGCGCTGAGCCTGGCCGCCGGGGTCTGGCGGCAGGCCCGGCTCGCCGGTGCGGCCAGCGGCGCCCTGCACAAGCTGCGCGCCGCCGGGGTGCTGGCCGAGGGCGCCGAGGCGGCCGAGGCGCACACCGCGCTGGAGCCGCGCATCCCCGCCCGGGAGACCGCCTTCGAACCGCTGCTGGCAGCCGCCCGCGACCGGCGTCCGGTCACCTTCGGCTACCGCAAGTCCGGCGCCTCCGCCGCCGAGCCGCGCAGCGTGGAGCCGTGGGCGCTGGAGTGCTGGCACGGCCACTGGTACCTGGCCGGCTGGGACCGGGACCGCAAGGACGTCCGGGTGTTCCGGCTCAGCCGGATCACCGACCGGGTCAGGGTCCGCGGCGGGGCGTTCACCGCCGACGTCCCGGACCACGTGGACGTCCGCCAGCACGTGGCCCGGTTCGCCGGGGAGGGCGCCACCGCCACCGCCCGGATCAGGCTGCGCCGCGGCGCGGCCTTCCCGCTGCGCACCAAGGCCCTGTCCATCGATCCGGTCGACGCCGACTGGGACGAGCTGGAGGTCCCGTTCGGGCACGGCCTCGCCGCCGACCTGTCCGAGTTCGGCGCGGCCGTGCTGGTCGTCGCCCCGGCGGAGCTGCGCTCCGACGTCATCGCCCGGCTGCGCGCCGTCGCCGGGCCCGCCGACCGCGCCGACGCCGGCGCCGCCGAAGCCGCCGACCGGCCCGCCAGTGAGGGAGCAGCGCTGTGAGCAACGCCATCGACCAGACCCGACGGATGCTCTCGCTGGTCACCTACCTGCGCGAGCGCCCCGGCGCCCGGGTCGGCGACGTGGCCCGGGCCTTCGGCATCTCCGAGCGCGAGCTGGTCGGCGATCTGAACGTGCTGCCCATGTGCGGCACCAGCTTCCGCGGCGGCGACCTGCTCGACATCGACACCGACGGCGAGCACATCTGGTGGCACAACCCGGACGACGTGGCCCAGCCGCTGCGGCTGGCCTCGGACGAGGCGATCTCGCTGCTGGTCGCCGCCCGCGCGGTGGCCGGACTGCCGGGGCTGCGCGAGCGCGACCGGGAGGCGCTGACCCGCGCCGTCGCCAAGCTGGAGGCGGCGGCCGGGGACGCGGCCGAGGGCAGCGCCCGGGTCGGCGTCACCTTCGAGGCCGAGGGCAGCGTCTTCGCCGACGTCGACCGGGCGCTCACCGAGCGCCGCCGGCTGTGGATCCAGTACTACTCCTCCGGCCGGGGCGAGATGACCGAGCGCGAGGTGGACCCGATCCGCCTGGTCACCGAGGGGCACACCTATCTGGAGGGCTGGTGCCGGCTCTCCGAGGACCGGCGGATCTTCCGGCTCGACCGGATCGCCGACATCCGGGTGCTGGGGGTCGAGTCGGACCCGCCGCCGCTGGAGCTGCGCGACCTGTCGGACGGGCTGGTGCGCCCGGCGGCCGACGATCCGCAGGTGGTGCTGGAGGTGGGCCCGGCCGGGCGCTGGGTCACCGAGTACTACACCCACGAGGAGTCGGTGGAGCTGCCCGACGGCGGCCTGCGGATCACCCTGCGCACGCCGGACCCGGCGGGCCTGCTGCGGCTGGCCCTGCGGCTCGGCGCGGACGGCAGGATCACCGCCCCGGCGGCGCTCGCGGCCCAGGCCAGGGCCACGGCCGCGGAGGCGCTGGCGCTCTACGGCGACGAGCCGCAGGACGCCGGGGCCGTCGCCGGGGGCGCCGCGTGAGCGCCGCGCCGCCGACCCGCTTCCGGGCCGCCTGCACGGAGTGCAGGGCCGCCACCGAACTGGACGTGGACGAGTTCCGGCTCACCGTGGGACGCACCCGCGAACGCACGTTCTACACCTTCACCTGTCCCGACTGCGGCACGGCCGTCCGCCGCACCGCGGGCGAGCGCATCGTCGAGGCGCTGACCGGCGCGGGCGTACGCACCATGCGCCTGCACCTCGGTGAGCAGTCGCCGAAGGTACCGTAGGCTGACGGCATGCCTTGGGTGATCGTCTCCGTCGTCGGCCTGTCCACAGCCGGACTGCTGGTCCTGGGCGTACTCGCGGTCCGCGTGTACGCCGAGGCGGCCCGACTCGCCGGTGAACTGGACGCGGCCGGCCGGCGTATCTCCCAGGCGGCGGTCGCAGTGGAGCGGGCCGCCGAACCGGTCGCCCGCCGTGCGGGTGACCTCCTGCTCGGTGAACCAGGGCCGACGTAGGATCGAACATGCGTGGATAACACAGGAACTGCTCCCGCATCTGGACCCCCCGGCGGCTGGAGTGCGTATCATCAGCGCAGAGACGACAGACGAAGAGGGAATCCCATGCTCGAGAACCGCGGACTTGAAATCATCATCCTGGCGGTCATCGTGCTGCTGCTCTTCGGAGCGAAGCGGCTGCCCGACACGGCGCGTGCGCTCGGCAAGTCGCTGCGCATCCTCAAGTCCGAGGTCGGGGCGATGAAGACCGACGACAAGCCTGAGGCGCAGACGGCCCAGAGCAACCAAGCCGAAACCGTCGCCGTTCCGAAGACCATTCAGGCAGCGCCCGGCGAGTCCGCCACGGCCCGCCCGGTCGCCGACGCCCAGACCCACGTCCAGGGCTGACGGCGCCGTCTTCGGCCTGCGGCTGACCGCGGGCCCTCTCCATCCACCTTCACGCAGGGACTGAAAGCCGCACGGTGAGCGACACCCAGGGGACTCGGCATCAGACCGCCGGCAGGCAGAAGCAGTCCAAGAACGACGAAGGACGCATGCCGCTCGCGGACCACCTCCGCGAGCTGCGCAACCGGTTGGCGGTATCGATCCTCGCGCTTCTGGTGGGGACGGTGCTCGGGTTTCTCGTTCACAACTGGATACTGCACCAGATGACGGGCCCGATCTGTTCGATCAAGGCCCTGCACGGAGTCGCCGCGTCGACCCCCGGATGCCCCAACGGCGTGCTGGTGGTCGACGGTCCCCTCGGCGGCCTGTCGCTGAGCTTCGACGTCTCGATGATGCTCGGCGTGATCATCTCCAGCCCGGTGTGGTCGTACCAGCTGTGGGCGTTCCTGGCCCCCGGTCTGTACAAGAAGGAGCGGAAGTACGGCCTGACGTTCGTCGGTGCCGCTGTGCCGCTCTTCCTGGGCGGCGCGGCCATCGCGTACTGGGTCTTCCCCAAGGCCATCCGCATCCTGCTGAGCTTCGTGCCGCCGGGCATGGCGCAGATGATCCAGGGCGCGGACTTCCTCACCTTCTTCATCCGTATGGTCCTGGTCTTCGGGCTCTCTTTCGAGATCCCGCTGCTGATGGTCGGCCTGAACTTCATCGGCATCCTCAGCGCGGCCAAGCTGCGCAGCTGGTGGCGGGCGATCGTCTTCATCATCTTCGTGTTCGCGGCCGTGGCCACGCCCACCGGCGACCCGCTCACCATGACCGTCCTGGCCGTGCCGATCTGCCTGCTGTTCTTCGTCGCCCTCGGGGTGGCCACCCTCCACGACAGGTCCAAGGCCAAGCGCCGCGCGCTGGAGGACCCGGACAGCCTGCTGGACGACGACGTGGCCTCCACCCTCGACCTCGCGCCCTCCGAGGTCCCCTCCCAGGGCACCGGCCCGCTGGAGCGCGTCACCGCCTCCGAGCTGGCCTCCCGCGAGCCGATGGTCTACCACTCGGACGACGACGTCACCTGACGCGCCCCCGCGGCCACCGCCACGGGCCGGGGAAAATTGCTGGGTCGAGTGTCGGTGCGGGCGGGTAGCCTCTGGGTGAGATGCACATCGAAGACGATCAAGACCTGTGCGCCGTCCGCGGCACCGCTGCCGGTACCGCTGAAGCCGCCGCCCACCGCGCTCCCGTGCGCCCGAACCGGGAGGATGGTGCCGCGATGACCTCCGCCGCCCCCCAGAACGACACCTCCGGCCAGCCCGACGACGAGGAGCTCAGCCCCGCCGAGCGCTACGCCGCCTTCCGCCGCCGGGCCAAGGAGCAGGCGACCCAGCTGTTCGCCTTCCGGCAGCTGTACGACTTCCCGCTGGACGAGTTCCAGATCGAGGCGTGCGCCGCGCTGGAGGGCGGGGAGGGCGTCCTGGTCGCCGCGCCGACCGGCTCGGGCAAGACCATCGTCGGCGAGTTCGCCGTGCACCTGGCCCTGGCCGAGGGCCGCAAGTGCTTCTACACCACGCCCATCAAGGCGCTGTCGAACCAGAAGTACGCGGACCTGGTGAAGCGCTACGGGCCGGACAAGGTCGGCCTGCTGACCGGCGACAACACGGTCAACAGCGAGGCCCCGGTGGTGGTGATGACCACCGAGGTGCTGCGCAACATGCTCTACGCGGGCTCGCAGACCCTCTCCGGGCTGGGCTACGTGGTCATGGACGAGGTGCACTACCTGGCCGACCGCTTCCGCGGCGCGGTCTGGGAGGAGGTCATCATCCACCTCCCCGAGTCCGTCACCCTGGTTTCGCTGTCGGCGACGGTCTCCAACGCCGAGGAGTTCGGCGACTGGCTGGACACCGTGCGCGGCGGCACCAAGGTCATCGTCTCCGAGCACCGCCCGGTGCCGCTGTGGCAGCACGTGCTGGCGGGCAACCGGATGTACGACCTGTTCGTGCAGCAGCGGGGCGGCAGCCGGGTCGCCGAGGAGCGCGCCTCCGGGCGCAGACGCGACGGGGTGCGCGGCGGCGAGGTGGACGTCAATCCGGAGCTGGTGCGCCTGGCCCGGGCCGAGCAGGACCGCCGCTACGGCGGCCGGGACCGCTTCGAGAAGCGCGGCCGGGGCCGCTCCATGTCCAACGGGCGTCCGGGCCGGGCCTGGACGCCGAGCCGGGCCGAGGTCATCGGCCGCCTGGACGACGAGGGCCTGCTGCCCGCGATCACCTTCATCTTCAGCCGGGCCGGCTGCGAGGCCGCCGTCCAGCAGTGCCTGCACTCCGGGCTGCGGCTGAACAGCGAGTCGGAGCGGGCCGAGGTCCGCGCCCTGGTCGAGGCCCGCACCGCGGCCATCCCCGACGAGGACCTGCACGTCCTGGGCTACTACGAGTGGGTGGACGCGCTGGAGCGCGGCGTCGCCGCCCACCACGCCGGGATGCTGCCGACCTTCAAGGAGGTCGTCGAGGAGCTGTTCCTGCGCGGCCTGGTCAAGGCGGTCTTCGCCACCGAGACGCTGGCCCTGGGCATCAACATGCCGGCCCGCTCGGTCGTCATGGAGAAGCTGGTCAAGTGGAACGGCGAGACCCACGCCGACGTCACCCCGGGCGAGTACACCCAGCTCACCGGGCGCGCCGGGCGGCGCGGCATCGACGTCGAGGGCCACGCGGTGGTGCTGTGGCAGCCCGGCCTGGACCCGGCCGCGCTGGCCGGGCTGGCGGGCGCGCGCACCTATCCGCTGCGCTCCTCGTTCAAGCCGTCCTACAACATGGCGGTCAACCTGGTGTCGCAGTTCGGCCGGCACAAGTCCCGGGAGCTGCTGGAGACCTCCTTCGCGCAGTTCCAGGCGGACCGCTCGGTCGTCGGCATCGCCCGGCAGGTGCGCCGCAACGAGGAGGGCCTGGAGGGCTACCGCGAGGCCATCGCCTGCCATCTGGGGGACTTCCAGGAGTACGCCGACCTGCGGCGCGACCTCAAGGAGCGGGAGAACCGGCTCGCCCGCGAGGGCGCCAGCCAGCGCCGCGCCAGCGCCGCCGACTCGCTGGAGAAGCTGAAGCCGGGCGACGTCATCCACGTCCCGACCGGGCGTTTCGCCGGGCTGGCGCTGGTGCTGGACCCGGGCATCCCGCCGGTCAGCCGGCACGGCCACCGGCAGGAGCACAGCGACGGGCCGCGCCCGGTCGTGCTCACCGCCGAACGCCAGGTCAAGCGGCTGGCGATGATCGACTTCCCGGTGCCGGTGGAGGCCGTCGAACGGCTGCGGATCCCGCGCAGCTTCAACCCGCGCAGCCCCCAGTCGCGCCGCGACCTGGCCTCCGCCCTGCGCTCCAAGGCCGGGCACCTCGAGCCGGGGCGGGTCCGCCGGGGCCGGTCGGCCGCCGCGGACGACCCGGAGATCGCCCGGCTGCGCGCCGCCCTGCGGCAGCACCCCTGCCACGGCTGTGACGAGCGCGAGGACCACGCCCGCTGGGCCGAGCGCTACGAGCGGCTCAACCGCGACACCCGGCAGCTCGAACAGCGGATGAAGTCCCGCACCCACACCATCGCCCGCACCTTCGACCGGGTCTGCGCGCTGCTCACCGACCTCGGCTACCTCTCCGGCGACACCGTCACCGAGGACGGCCGCCGACTGGCCCGGCTCTACGGCGAGCTGGACCTGCTGGCGTCCGAGTGCCTGCGCGAGCAGGTCTGGGAGGGGCTGACCCCGGCCGAGCTGGCGGCCTGCGCCTCGGCGCTGGTCTTCGAGTCGCGGCGCGGGGACGACGAGAGCGGCGCGCCCAAGCTGCCGGACGGCTCGGCCCGCGAGTCGCTCGGCGAGATGGTCCGGCTGTGGGGCCACCTGAACGACCTGGAGGAGCAGCACAAGCTCTCCACCATGGACAACTGGGGCCAGCGCGAGCCCGATCTGGGCTTCGCCTGGACGGCGTTCCGCTGGGCCTCCGGCCACCAGCTGGACGCGGTGCTGCGGGAGGCCGACATGCCCGCCGGCGACTTCGTCCGCTGGACCAGGCAGCTGATCGACGTGCTGGGGCAGATCGCCAACGCCGCGCCGGAGACCGGCACCGTCCGCCAGGCGGCCCGCAAGGCCGTGGACGGGCTGCGGCGCGGCATCATCGCCTACTCGTCGGTCGGCTGACCGGGGGAGATCCGACCGCCTCGGGCCCCGGGCGTCACCCGCCGCCGGGGAGTACCAGCGACGGGAACAGCCCGGGGCCGGTGGTCGGCAGCGGCTGCGCCACCCCGCACGGGCAGGCGCGGCCGAGCGGTCCGCGCACGCACACGCAGTGCTGCCAGACCCGGACGTAGTCGACCTCCATGGCGGCCGGGACCACCGTCCTGCCGCCCGAGCCGCCGACGGCGTAGTTCAGGATCAGGTACATCGGCGAGGGCGTGATGCCGGAGGTGATCCGACCGACCTCGGTGCCGTCGTAGTAGTAGGTGACCGAGCCCGGCTCCCAGTCGGCGCCGTAGGTGTGCCAGCCGGAGAAGTCGCCGAAGGCGCAGCCGCCGGGGCCCCCGAGCAGCGAGTGGAAGTGGAAGCAGGCGCTGCCGCCCAGGCCCTCCATGACGTCCATCTCGCCGTCGATCGGCCAGTTCTGGCCGTCGGTCCAGAAGGCGGGCCAGTTGGCGATGGAGCGGCCGGACGGCGGCAGGTAGATCCGGGCCTCGAACGCCCCGTAGGCGAACTGCACCTTGCCGTCGGACTGCACCATGCCGGAGAGGTACGGATAGGTCGTGCCGTCCAGGGTGGTGGGCCGGGCGGCGGCCTGCAGGTGCAGGTAGCCGCCGCCCACGCTGACCTGCGAGGGGGCGTACGCCTCCGACTCGTTCAGGGTGACCGGCGCGGTGGTGCAGCCCGGGCAGCCGAGCCAGTTGGGCGTCCAGCTGGCGGTGTCCAGGGCGGTGCCGTCGAACTCGTCGTCGAAGACCGGGTTCCAGTAGCCGGGCATGCCGAGCGGGGAGCTGCCGGGCGGGGCGGCGGCCAGGGCGCGGGCGGCGGTCTCCGGCGGCGGCGACCAGGCAGCCGCGGCGCTCACCGACAGCACGGTGGCGAGCCCGGCGGCGGCCAGGGACCGCCGCACGGTCGACGAGGGGCGTCGGAGCTTCGCATGGATGCGCATGGCTGAGGGAGAACCTTTCGTACCCCCCTGGGCACCGCGGGCCGTCTGACGACAGGAGTCAGACTAGGGCCTCGCTTGCGCATCGTGTCGGACCAGCGCGCTTCCGGCGCGATCCGAACAGCCGTGCCCGATGGGTCGCCGCCCCAACCATTCGGCGCTACTCGGCGCAGATCGAGGAGACCAGCTCGGCGACGCGCGCCTGCGGCAGGTGCCGGGCCACGTCCGCCTCGGTGATCATGCCGATCAGCCGGTGGTCGGGGTGGTCGATGACCGGCAGCCGCCGCACCCGGTACTGCTCCATCACCCGGAGCACCTGCTCGGCGTCGTCCTCGCCCTCGATCACCATGGGGCGGCCCACGGCGAGATCCCCGGCGGTGGTGGTGTCCGGGTCGAGGCCCTCGGCGACGCACTTCAGCACGATGTCGCGGTCGGTGACGATGCCGATCAAGCGGTCCTCGTCCCCGCAGATCGGCAGCGCGCCGACGTCCAGGTCGCGCATGATCCTGGCTGCTTGGGCGAGCGTCTGGTGCTCGGTGATGCACTGGGCGCCGGAGTGCATGATCTCCTGTGCGGTCTTCACGGCTGGCCTCCTGGGACGAGTGTGGCCGCTCCCCGTTACTCCATCCTGACCCCATCCCGGGCGCCGCGCCCACTGCGGCGGAGGCCGGTCCGCACGCCCGTGCCAGCGCGCCCGTGCTGCTGTCGGCGTGTCCGGGGTGCCCGCACCTGCTCGGACAGTGGCAGATTGGGCTGTGGCCCCGGGGGCGTCCCGGGCCGCGCGGCTGCGAGGGAGGCCCCGATGACCCATGCCGAGCACACGGTCACCGTCCGCCGTCCGGTCGGCGAGGTCTACGCCTTCCTCCTCGACGGGACCAACAACCCTCGGTGGCGGCCGGAGGTCACGGCCGTCCGCCACGTCTCGGGGCAGGGTGCAGGCGCGCGGTACGCGCAGACCATGACCGGCATGGGCGGCCACTCCATCGCCGGGGACTACCGGCTGACGCTGTGCGAGCCGCCCGGCCGGATCGAGTTCGAGGTGACGGCCGGGCCCGCCCGTCCGACCGGCTGCTTCGTCCTGCGGGAGGTGGCCCCGGGCGAGACCGAGGTGACCTTCGTGCTCGACATCGCGCTGCACGGTCCGCTGCTGGCGCTGCGCCCGCTGATCACCAACCTGGCGCGGGCGGAGGTGGCCAACCTGGAGAACCTGGAGCGCGCGCTCGCCGACTGAGTCGTCCGCGCACTGGCCACACGGGGACTCTGTGCCGAGCTCCGGGCCGCCGGAAGCCCCGAGCCGCCGGAGCCCGGTCGGCCCGGCTGCCACCGGCGGTTACCACGGGCCTCTGCTACAGGTGAGCCTGCAACCGGTGGGTGAGCCGGTCGGTCCAGGTGGCCAGCTCCGAGCGGCCGTCGGCCTGCCCCGCGCACAAGGCGTCGATCTGCGCGTCGGTGATGCGGTCCGGGCCGGTCGAGTCCAGCATGGCCGACATCCGCGCCAGCATGTCCTCCAACCGCTCGGCGTCGTCGTGGCCGAGCGTGACCGACGGGTGGAAGTGGCCGATCGTGACGGATCCGGGCATGTCTGCCTCCTCGTTGGTCGAGCTGCCTCCACCGTACGACCGCAGACCGCGCGACACCTCCCGGTACGGTCGAGCCCGCAGCTCTGCCCGCTGCTCAGCCCGCCGTGTCCTCCAACCGGAACCCGACCTTCAGCCCCACCTGGAACTGGCTCACGCCGCCGTCCTCGATGCTGCCCCGGACCTGGGTCACCTCGAACCAGTCCAGGCCGCGCAGGGTCTGCGAGGCCCGGTTGATCCCGTTGCGGATCGCGGCGTCGACGCTCTCCGGCGAGGTTCCGACGATCTCGGTGACCCGGTAGGTGTGGTTGCTCATGACGGACTCCGTCCTACGTTCCTGAGTGAGGTGGCCCCCGTCCAATCTGCCCCACACCCGGCCCCGGCGCAGCGCGACCGTCCGCCGGGGCCGCCGGGGCCGACCTCCGTCAGCCGCCGACCCGCAGGTAGTGCGCCCAGTAGCCCTGCAGCTCGCCGTAGCCGGAGGCGAGCCGCCGGAACTCCGGCTCGTCCACCGGGTGGCCGTACGCCCGGGTGGCGGCGCGGGCGGCCTCCCGGTCGTAGGCGATGTGCTCCATCCGCCCCAGCCCCCGGATCAGCAGGAACGACGCCGACCAGGGCCCGATGCCGGGCAGCGCGAGGACGCGCTCGCGGACCTCGTCGTAGTCGCCACTGCGCAGGAAGCCCTCGTCCAGGTCCAGCCAGCGGCTGATCGAGCCGTGCAGGAAGCCGGCCTTGCGCTGGTTGCCGATGAGCGAGGCCAGCTCAGCCTCGCTCAGCGCGGCCAGCTGCTGCGCGTCCGGGAAGGCCCACAGCTCCCGGCCGTCCAGGTCGATCCGGTTGCCGACGGTCTCCACCAGCGCCTGCTTCATCGTCCTGGCCACGGGCATCGGGACGCGCTGGCACAGGATCGCCCAGCACAGCAGCTCGAACGGCGAGGGGAACTTGACCTGGTGGTAGCCGCGCAGCCGGTCCGCGATCCGCTGGAACGCCGGGTCGCGCCGCGCGGCGGCGTGCAGCGGCGCCAGGTCGTCGTCCAGGCCCAGGTAGAAGCTCAGCCGGTCGGCGGCGGCGTCCGCTGTCGCGCTGTCGATCGGCCGTTCCGCCGTCAGTTCGCAGTTTAGGCCCGGGCCCGAACCTGCGGCGATGAGCCGGGCGGCCAGCGTGGTGCCGTTCTCGTGCAGCGCCAGCGTCAGCGTCCGCGCCGCCTGTTCGGCGTCCTGCTGCCCGGTCATCGCCGGGAAGGAGCCGATGAACGCGAGCGAGGCGCCGAAGTCGAAGGGCTGCCGGGCCGGGAGGTGCAGGGTGACGGTGGACCGGTGCGGGGCGGTGGGTGCGGGCATGGGGCTGTCCTCCGGGGTGGGCTGATCTCTGTTGCCGGCACCACCATCCCGCTGAAACCTGACATCGTCCGTCAGGTTTTATGCTGACTTCCATGAAGGCCGACCGACTGCTCTCGATCATGCTGCTGCTGCAGACCCGGGGCCGGGTCTCGGCGGTGGAGCTGGCCGAACGGCTGGAGGTCTCGGTCCGCACGGTCTACCGGGACGTCGAGGCGCTCTCGGCGGCCGGGGTGCCGGTCTGGACGGAACAGGGGCGCAACGGCGGCGTCCGGCTGCTGGAGGGCTACCGCACCGACGTCACCGGCCTGACCAGCGACGAGGCCCGGGCGCTGTTCGTGCTCACCGCCGAGGGCACCTACGACGCGCTCGGCCTCGGCAGCGCCGTCGCCTCGGCGCTGCGCAAGGTCATGGCGGCGCTCCCGGCCCCCTACCGGGCGGACGCCGAACGCACCAGCGAGCGCATCCTGGTCGATCCGGTGCGCTGGCGCACGGCCGCGCCCGCCACGGTCGAACTGGCCGAGCTGCAGCAGGCGGTCTTCACCGACCGACGCCTGGAACTGACGTACCGCCACAGTGGCAGCACCGAGCTGCACCGCTACACCGTGGACCCGTACGGCCTGGTCAGCAAGGCCGGCGTCTGGTACCTGGTCGCCGACCGGGAGGGCGAGCCACGGCTGTTCCGGGCCGACCGGGTGCACTCCGCCGCCACCTCGGCCGAGCCGGTCCGCCGCCGCCCCCGGCAGGGCCTGTCCGAGGTCTGGTCCGCCCTGCGCGACCAGGTGGAGCGCCGCCCCTCGGACCAGATCCTGGTCCGCTGCCGGGTCCACCGGCCACAGCTGGACATGTTCCTGCGGCTCCAGTCCGCCAACCTGCTCGGCCCGCCCGCCGAGCCCGCGCCGGACCCGGACTGGCCCGAACTCGACCTGGGCTTCCCGGCCCTGCGCGCCGTCCGCGCCCTCCTGGTCTTCGGCGCCGACGTCCGGATCCTCACCCCGCCCGAAGCCCGCACCGAACTCGCCACCGCCGCCGCCGAGATCACCGCCCTCTACGCCACCCCGTGACGTCGACGGCTGCCGTGCCCCCGCCGACGGCTCGGACCGCGCTGAGGCACCCTGCGCCCTGCCATTGGTCCAGACCTATTGACGGGGCCCGCCGCCCCTCATACGCTCCGGTCCGGTACAGCCCCCACATGTCCCCACCTCACCCAGAGCCGGGCGTCACGCCCCCACGCGTCGGTCATGTCCATGACGCTCGGCGGGAAGGGAGCGCAGCATGTTCCGTCGGAGGTCGAGAACCTTACGTCTGTCGGGTGGTCTCCGCCCTAGCCCGGATCCCGGCCGCATCGGTGGCGACCGGGCCGGGAGCGAGCCGCTCCGAGCTGCTCGCCCGCAGAGGGCGACGGTGGACCCGGCGTCGCAGGTGCAGCGGACCGGCCGCGACACGCCCGGACCGGCCGTCCTGATTCGTTCCCTCGCCGGGGTGACCGCCGCCGTCGTCATCGGCGCCGGCACCGTCGTGGCCGGTACGGTCACGGCCGGGGCTGCCACCACCAACCTGGTGGCCAACCCGGGATTCGAGAACGGACTTTCTGGCTGGACCTGCTCCAGCGGCTCCGGCACCACCGTCGGCAGCCCGGTCCACTCCGGCGCCTCCGCACTCCAGGCCACGCCGACCGGCCAGGACGACGCCCAGTGCGCCCAGACCATCAGCGTGCAGCCCAACTCCCAGTACACGCTGAGCTCCTACGTCCAGGGCAGCTACATCTACCTGGGCGCCACCGGCACCGGCCTCACCAGCGCCCCGTCCACCTGGACGCCCAGCAGCTCGTCGTACAGCCAGCTCAGCGTCGGCTTCACCACCGGGTCGACCACCACCTCGGTGACCGTCTACCTGCACGGCTGGTACGGGCAGCCCGCCTACTACGCGGACGACGTGGCCCTCACCGGCCCCGCCGGCAGCAGCCCCCCGCCGACCACCGCGCCGCCCACTACCGCGCCGCCGACCACGGCCCCGCCGACCACCGCGCCGCCGACCACGGCCCCGCCCACTACCGCGCCGCCCACTACGGCTCCGCCCACTACGGCTCCGCCGACCACGCCGCCGCCGGGCGCCACCTGCGCCGCGAAGCCCAAGCCGACGGGCAAGGTCCTGCAGGGCTACTGGGAGAACTGGGACGGCGCCCTCAACGGCGTCCATCCCGGCCTGGGCTGGATCCCCATCACGGACAGCCGGATCGCCGCAAACGGCTACAACGTCATCAATGCCGCCTTCCCGGTGATCCTCTCGGACGGCACCGTCGAGTGGCAGGACGGCATGGACACCAACGTCAAGGTCCCGACCCCCGCTGAGATGTGCCAGGCCAAGGCGGCCGGGGAGACGGTCCTGATGTCGATCGGCGGCGCCAGCGCCGGCATCGACCTGAGCTCCAGTACCGTCGCCGACCGGGTGGTGGCGACCCTCGTCCCCATCCTCAAGGAGTACAACTTCGACGGAATCGACATCGACATCGAGACCGGCCTGACCGGAAGCGGCAACGTCAACACGCTCTCGACCTCCCAGGCCAACCTGGAGCGCATCATCGACGGCGTGCTGGCCCAGATGCCCGCGGGCTTCGGCCTGACGATGGCTCCCGAAACCGCGTACGTCACCGGCGGCAGCGTCACCTACGGCTCGATCTGGGGCGCCTACCTGCCGATCATCAAGAAGTACGCCGACAACGGGCAGCTGTGGTGGCTGAACATGCAGTACTACAACGGCAGCATGTACGGCTGCTCCGGCGACTCCTACGAGGCCGGTACCGTCCAGGGCTTCACCGCGCAGACCACGTGCCTGAACAACGGCCTGGTCATCCAGGGCACCACGATCAAGGTGCCGTACGACGAGCAGGTGCCTGGTCTGCCGGCCCAATCCGGCGCGGGCGGCGGCTACATGACACCGAGCCTGGTCAGCCAGTCATGGAACGCCTTCGGCGGCGCGCTGAAGGGGCTCATGACCTGGTCGATCAACTGGGACGGCTCACTGGGCTGGACCTTCGGTGACAACGTCAAGACCCTCCAGGGCCGTTGACGCCCCCCTGACGTCCCGCCCCCGGCGCACCCCTGCGCACGGGAACCGCTCACCGACCAGAACCACCCCGCGCGGCGACCCGAGCCCAAACCGGCCTCGGGTCGCCGTAGGCGGCTGGGCAGGCCGTCGCCGGGGTCGCCACCCGGGACGGCGGCGTCCAGGCAGGCTGCCGCTCGCCGAATAACGGTCCTGACGTCGGACCCTGAAGATCTGCTCATGCTCGGCGGCTCCGGTGTGACTGT
Source organism: Streptacidiphilus sp. PB12-B1b (assembly GCF_014084125.1). Classification (NCBI taxonomy): domain Bacteria; kingdom Bacillati; phylum Actinomycetota; class Actinomycetes; order Kitasatosporales; family Streptomycetaceae; genus Streptacidiphilus; species Streptacidiphilus sp. PB12-B1b. The sequence goes on from NZ_CP048405.1 coordinate 2,632,350, forward strand.
CGTCAAAGTGTGAGCCGGTCCCCATGCAGAAGATGTGGGTGCGCCTGTGGTTTTCAACCTCGCGGCTGTGTCCATTTACTTTCCGGCGTCGGCGAGGGTGTCGAGGAGGCGTTTGACGGGGGTGGTGAGGTTCCAGCGTTCGGTGAGGTCGTCGAGGGCGGCGGGGTGGAGGGGTTCGTGGGGGAGGGTGGGGTCGTAGGTGGGGAGGGGGATGTCGGTGGCCACGGCGACGACCTTGGGGGCGACGGCGAGGTAGGGCGTGGCTTCGGCGAGGCGTCGGCGTTGGGCGGGGGTGATCTTGGACGTGGGGTCGGCTGCGGCGGTCTGGATGGCGGCGAGGTCGCCGTATTCGGCGATGAGCTTGGTGGCGGTCTTCTCGCCGATGCCGACGACGCCGGGCAGGCCGTCGCTGGGGTCGCCGCGCAGGACGGCGAAGTCGACGTACTGGGCGCCGGTGACGCCGTACTTGCCGACCAGGAGGGCCTCGTCGGTGAGTTGGAGCGAGCCGACGCCCTTGAGCGGGTAGAGCACCCGCACCCCGCGCGCGTCGTCCACGAGCTGGAACAGGTCCCGGTCGCCGGTGACCACGTCGACCGGGCCGGGGGCGCGGGTGGCGAGGGTGCCGATGACGTCGTCCGCCTCGTAGCCGGGGACGCCGACGCGGGCGATGCCGAGGGCGTCCAGGACCGCTTCGATCACCGGCACCTGCGGGGCCAGGGTGTCGGGGGTGTCCTCCGCGCCCTCGGTCGGGGAGTCGGCGGCGAGCCGGTGGGTCTTGTAGCTCGGGATGAGGTCCACCCGCCACTGCGGGCGCCAGTCGGCGTCCCAGCAGGCGACCAGTTGGTCGGGGGCGTGGTCCTGGACGAGTCGGGTGATGAACTCCAGCAGCCCGCGCACCGCGTTGACCGGCTGCCCGTCGGGGGAGCGGATCGAGTCGGGGACGCCGAAGAACGCGCGGTAGTACAGGCTGGCGGAGTCCAGAAGCATGAGCCTGGGGGCAGGAGCGGTCATAGACTGCAACTATGCCGCACGGGTACGACACCCACCCGGCGACACCATCGCTTCGGGAGGACGAACCCCATGCCCTGGACCTCAGCCGATGTGCCCGACCAGTCGGGGCGGGTCGCCCTGGTCACCGGTGCCAACAGCGGTCTGGGCCTGGCGACCGCCACGGTGCTCGCGCAGCGCGGTGCGACGGTCGTGCTGGCCTGCCGCAACCCGGTCCGGGCGCGGGAGGCGGCGGACCGGATCGGCGGCCGTACCGAGCTGCTGGAGCTGGACCTGGCCTCGCTGGCGTCGGTCCGGGCGGCGGCCGAGGAACTCCACCGCCGGCACGACCGGCTCGACCTGCTGGTCAACAACGCCGGGGTGATGGTCCCGCCGCACCGGCGCACCGCCGACGGCTTCGAACTCCAGCTCGGCACCAACCACTTGGGGCATTTCGCGCTCACCGGCCTGCTCCTGGACCTGCTGCGGGACGTCCCCGGCTCGCGGGTGGTGGTGCTCAGCAGCCTGGCGCACCGGATCGCCCGGCACGGCATCAACTTCGCCGACCTGCAGTACGAGCGCCGCTACAACCGGGTGGAGGCGTACGCGCAGTCCAAGCTGGCCAATCTGATGTTCATGTACGCCCTGCAGCGCCGCCTGGCCGGTTCGGACGCCCGGACCATCGCGCTGGGCGCGCACCCCGGCTACTCCGCGACCGAGCTGACCCGCTACCTGCCCAAGCCGCTGCAGGCCGCCAACCGGATGATGCTCGGGCCCGTCTCGCAGCCGCCGGAGCGCGGCGCGCTGTGCCCGCTGCGCGCGGCCACCGACCCCCGGGCCATGGGCGGCCACTACTACGGCCCGGACGGGCCGTTCGAGATCCGCGGCTGGCCGGTGCTGAAGGCGGCGGCCGCGGCCGCGCACGACGAGGCGGTGCAGGAACGGCTCTGGACGGTCTCGGAGCAGCTGACCGGCGTCGCCTACGCGTGAACCGCCGCGGTCGCCTGCGCTTGTGCCGGCGTCGCCTGCGCCTGCGCCGCCTCCGGCCGGGCGGCGCCTGGGCCTGCGCCTGCGGCCTGCACCAGGGCCCGGGTCAGGCGCAGGTCCGTGCCCTGCTCCGGGTGCCACTGGACGCCCAGGGCGAAGCCGCCCGGCAGCTCCACCGCCTCGGTGGTGCCGTCCAGCGCGCGGGCGCAGGGGACCAGCCCGTCGCCGAGCCGGCGCACCGCCTGGTGGTGGTAGGTGGGGACGTCCAGGGCGGCCTCGCCGAGGACCCCGGCCAGCCGGGTGCCCGGGGTCGGGGTGACCGGGTGGCTCGCGTACGCGCCGTAGCTGGGGGAGTGGCCGTCGTGCCCGACCAGGTCGGGCAGGTGCTGGGTGAGGTCGCCGCCGAGGGCCACGTTGAGCAGCTGCATGCCCCGGCAGATGCCCAGCAGTGGCAGGCCGCGCCGTAGCGCGGCGGTCAGCAGGGCCAGCTCCCAGGCGTCGCGGGCGGTGGGCGGGTGGTCGGTGTGCGGGCCGGGCTGCTCGCCGTAGCGGGCCGGGTCGACGTCCGGGCCGCCGCTGATGACCAGGGCGTCCAGCCGGGCCACGGCCTCGTCCGCGACGGCCGGGTCGTCGGGGGGCAGCAGCGCGGCGATGCCGCCGGACTCCTGCACCAGCCGTGGGTACTGGACCGGCAGCAGCACGGCGGACTGCTGCTGCCAGACGCTCCAGCTCGCTTCGGCGAAGTAGGTGGAGACACCGATCAGTGGACGGGGCACGGCAGGGATCTCCCGAAGGTGTCGGAGGTCGTCGGGTCGTCGGGGCGGTGGGGTCGTCGGGCGTCGCGTCGACGGGGTCAGCTGAGGAAGCCGCGCAGGAGGGCGGCGCTGCCGGCCAGGTGCTCCCGCATGGTGCTGCGGGCGCGGTCGGGGTCGCCGCCGAGGATGGCGTCCACCAGCTCGGCGTGTTGCTGCTCGGAGTGCTCCAGGTTGGGCGGCAGCAGCGGTATGCAGTCCAGCAGCTCGTTGACGGTGGCGCGGACGGCGGCGTACTGCGCGGCGACCGAGGGCGAGCCGCAGAGGTCGGCGATGGCGAGGTGGAGCCGGGTGTCGTGGCGGCGGTAGTCGCCGAGCCCGGCGGCGCGGGTGCCGGCCAGGCAGTCCCGCAGGCGCTGGGCGTCGGCGCCGACCGGGGGCCTGGCCGCGCACAGCTCGGCCGCGCCGACCTCCAGCACCTCGCGGAAGAGCAGGGTGTCCTCGAGTCGGTCGCCGAGCTGCGAGGCCCGGCAGCGCAGTTCGGTGCCGGTGCGGGGGGCGGCGGCGTCCGGCGCGTGGCGGACGAAGGCCCCGCCGTAGCGTCCGCGCCGGATCTCGACCATGCCGGTGTCCTTGAGCACCGCCAGGGCCTCGCGCAGGGTGACCCGGCTCACCTGGAGCCGCTCGGCGAGGTCGCGCTCGGACGGCAGCCGCTCGCCTTCGGACACCAGTCCGAGGTGGATGAGCTGCAGCAGCCGGTGAATGGTTTCTTCGAACGCGTTGCCCGACCGGATCGGCCGCAACGCGCCCGCCAGCGGGTCCTGGCCCACGGTGTCCGTCATGGCCACCCCCTTCCGCTTCAATGGTACAAGGACATACCTTTGGACAGCCCCACCTGCCCGCACACGCCTGGAGGCGCCACCGTGAGCGAACGCCAACCACCCTTGAGCGTTCACGACCTACGCAACCTCGTCGTCTCGGGGGAGATCCACACCGTCGCCCTCGCCTTCACCGACATGCAGGGCCGATTGCAGGGCAAGCGGTTCGCGGCCGGCTTCTTCCTGGACGAGGTGCTCGCCCACGGCAGTGAGGGCTGCGCCTACCTGCTCGCCGTCGACGTCGAGCTGAACACCGTCGACGGCTACCCCATGGCCTCCTGGGACACCGGCTACGGGGACTTCGCCCTCGTCCCCGACCTGTCCACGCTCCGGCGCACCCCCTGGCAGCCCGGAACCGCCCTGGTCACCGCCGACCTCGCCTGGCTGGACGGCGCGCCGGTCACCGCCTCGCCCCGGCAGATCCTGCGTCGGCAGCTGGAGCGGCTGGCCGAGCACGGGCTCACCGCCTGGGCCGGCACCGAGCTGGAGTTCATCGTCTTCCGCGACAGCTACGAGGACGCCTGGAAGCGCGGCTACCACGAGCTCACCCCGGCCAACCAGTACAACGCCGACTACTCGCTGCTGGCCACCGCCCGGATCGAGCCGCTGCTGGCCCGCATCCGCAACGAGATGGGCGCGGCCGGGATGGTCGTGGAGTCCGCCAAGGGCGAGTGCAACCTGGGCCAGCACGAGATCGCCTTCCGCTACGACAACGCGCTCACCACCTGCGACCAGCACAGCGTCTACAAGACCGGGGCCAAGGAGATCGCCGCCCAGCAGGGCGTCTCGCTGACCTTCATGGCCAAGTTCAACGAGCGCGAGGGCAACAGCTGTCACATCCACCTCTCGCTGCGCGACACCTCCGGGATGCCGGTCTGCGCCGGACCGGACGGGGAGATGTCCCCGCTGATGCGGCACTTCCTGGCCGGGCAGCTGGCCGCCATGCGCGAGCTCACCCTCTTCTACGCGCCCAACATCAACTCCTACAAGCGCTTCCGGCCCGGCTCCTTCGCGCCGACCGCCGTCGCCTGGGGGCGCGACAACCGCACCTGCTCGCTGCGGGTGGTCGGCCACGGCCCCTCGCTGCGCATGGAGAACCGGGCCCCGGGCGGCGACGTCAACCCGTACCTGGCGGTGGCCGCGATGATCGCCGCCGGACTGCACGGCATCGAACGGCAGTTGGAGCCCGCCGAGCCCTGTACCGGCAACGCCTACACCGCCGACTACGCCCACCTGCCCGGCACCCTGCGCGAGGCCGCCGCACTGTGGTCCGGCAGTGAAATCGCCGAGGCGGCCTTCGGAAAGGACGTCGTCCAGCACTACCTGACGATGGCTCAGGTGGAACTGGACGCCTACGACAGCGCCGTCACCGACTGGGAGCGCAAGCGCTCCTTCGAACGAATGTGAGCAATCGTCAGATGACCGACGAGCAGAGCCCGTTGATCGTGCTCAACCCGGCCACGGAAGAGGCCGTCGCCACCGTCCCCGGCACCACGCCGGAACAGGTGGACGCCGCCGTCGCCCGCGCCGCCCAGGCCCAGCGCGGCTGGGCCGCCCTCGCCCCCGCCGACCGGGCCAGACTGCTCCGCCGCTTCGCCGACACCGTCGACTCCCACCTCGACGAACTCGCCGAGCTGGAGGTGCGCGAGGCCGGCCACACCCGGGGCAACGCCCGCTGGGAGGCGGGCAACGTCCGCGACCTGCTGGAGTACGCCGCCGCCGGGGTCGAGCGACTGATCGGCCATCAGATCCCGGTGGCGGGAGGCCTGGACGTCACCTTCCACGAGCCGCTCGGCGTGGTCGCGGTGATCGCACCCTGGAACTTCCCCATGCCCATCGCCGCATGGGGCTTCGCCCCCGCGCTGGCCGCAGGCAACGCCGTACTGCTCAAACCCGCCGAGACCACCCCGCTGACCGCCCTGCGGCTGGCCGAACTCGCCCTCACCGCAGGGCTTCCGGAGCACCTGCTGCAGGTGCTCCCCGGCCACGGCACGGTCACCGGCCGCGCCCTGACCGGCCACCCGGGCGTGCGCAAGGTGGTCTTCACCGGCTCCACCCCGGTCGGCAAGGAGATCATGGCCCGCTGCGCCGGGCAGCTCAAGCGGGTCACGCTGGAACTCGGCGGCAAGAGCCCCAACATCGTCTTCGCCGACGCCGACCTGGAGCGCGCCGCCGCCAGCGCCCCCATGGCCTTCCTCGACAACGCCGGGCAGGACTGCTGCGCCCGCACCCGCATCCTGGTCCAACGCGAGGTCTACGACGACTTCCTGGCACTGGTCGCGCCCGCGATCGAGGCCGTGCGGGTGGGCGACCCGGCCGACCCCGCCACCGAGATGGGCCCGCTGATCTCCGCCCGCCAGCTCGCCCGGGTCAACGGCTACCTCACCCCGGACGCACCCGTCGCCGCCCAGGGCAAGGCCCCCGCCGGGCCCGGCTTCTGGTGCGCGCCGACGCTGCTCGCCCCCGACGACCCCGGCAGCCCCGCCGCCGTCGAGGAGATCTTCGGGCCGATCGCCGTCGTCCTGCCCTTCACCGACGAGGCCGACGCGCTGCGCCTGGCCAACGCCACCCGCTACGGCCTCTCCGGCTCCATCTGGACCCGCGACCTCGGCCGGGCGCTGCGGATGGCCCGGGGCGTCGAGGCGGGCAACCTGTCGGTCAACTCCCACAGCTCCGTGCGCTACTGGACCCCTTTCGGGGGCTTCGGCGAGTCCGGCCTCGGCCGCGAACTCGGCCCCGACGCCCTCGCGCACTTCACCGAGACCAAGAACGTCTTCATCAGCACAGAGGAGTAGAGCCCACCCATGACCGACAACGAGATCGTCTGCCGACGCCTGGTCGGCCGCACCGCCGTCATCACCGGCGCGGGCAGCGGCATCGGCCTGGCCACCGCGCGCCGCCTCGCCGGTGAGGGCGCGAACGTGGTCTGCGCCGACATCGACGAGACCGCCGGCAAGGCCGCCGCCGAGGAGGTCGGCGGGCTGTTCGTCCGGGTCGACGTCACCGACGCCGACCAGGTCGAGGCGCTGTTCAAGGCCGCGTACGACACCTACGGCAGCGTCGACATCGCCTTCAACAACGCCGGCATCTCGCCGCCCGACGACGACTCCATCCTGACCACCGGCATCGACGCCTGGCGCCGGGTCCAGGAGGTCAACCTGACCTCCGTCTACCTGTGTTGCAAGGCGGCCCTGCCGTACATGCAGCGGCAGGGCAAGGGCTCGATCATCAACACCGCCTCGTTCGTGGCGGTGATGGGCGCGGCCACCTCGCAGATCTCCTACACCGCGTCCAAGGGCGGGGTGCTGGCGATGTCCCGGGAGCTGGGCGTGCAGTTCGCCCGCGAGGGCATCCGGGTGAACGCGCTGTGCCCCGGCCCGGTCAACACCCCGCTGTTGCAGGAGCTGTTCGCCAAGGACCCGAAGCGCGCCGCCCGCCGCCTGGTGCACATCCCCCTCGGCCGCTTCGCCGAGCCGCAGGAGATCGCCGCCGCCGTGGCCTTCCTGGCCAGCGACGACTCCTCGTTCATGACCGCCAACGAGTTCCTCGTGGACGGCGGTATCGGCGGGGCGTACGTCACCCCGCTGTAGGCCGACCGCCTGTGGCCCCGGCTACCCGGCCGGGGCCAACCGGGTTGTGCCCTGCCCGAGTTGCTCGATGCGGGGGACGGTCGTTTCCACCCCGGGCAGGGCGTTGATCTCGTCGCGGAGCCGCCCGGCGGCGCGGCGGTAGGCGTGATCGGCGAGGACGGTCGCCACCGCCTCGCGTACGTCCTCGGGGGAGGCGGTGACCGGATCGAGGACCCGTCCGGTGCCGAGTGCGACGCAGCGTCTCGCGTTGTGCGGCTGATCGGCGCCCATCGGAAGCAGGACCGACGGCAGGCCATGGGCGAGGGCTCCGGCGAGGCTGCCGGAACCGCCGTGCGAGACGACGAGGTCGCAGCGCGGCAGGATCTCGTCCTGGGGGATGAACCTCTCGATCCGGACGTGGTCCGGCTGCGGTCCGAACTCGGCGGGATCGATGCCCGCGCCCACGGTCATGACCACGTCCGCAGGCAGCTGTCGCAGCCCGGCCAGGACGCGCGCGTGCAGTTCGGGGTGGGTGTAGACGGTGCCGAGGGTGAAGTAGACGGTCGGTCGCCGCGAGGCCGCGCCCGGTGGCGGCACGGACGCCGTCCGGAACGAGAACGCCGTGGACGGCAAGGGCGCGTCGGGGCTGCGGAAGCTCGGCGGGAAGGGCGACAGGACCAGGTCCCGGTCGAGCATGGCGAGCCCCGGATCCGGCGGAAGCCCGAGGCCGGACCGCAGTTGGTGCAGCGGAGCGGCGACCAGATCCTTGCGCAGGAACGTCCCGGCCGCGAGGACGAGCACGGTCGCGCACGGCAGGCCCAGCAGTTCGGCCGCGACCGCCGTGCCGAAGTCGACCTCGTCCCGGACGACAACGTCGGGCCGCCATGCGCGGACGATGTCCGGAATCGCCCCGGCGTGCCGCCGCGCCCCGCGCCCGGCGAAGCCGTCCCGCAGCCCGCGGTCGTCGCCCTCGGCGTCGACGGGCTCCAGCGGCGTGCGGTCCGGTTCCTGCGGTCGGGGCCGCGGCTCGCTCGTGGCGAACGCGGTGAACCCAGCCGCCTCGATCGTGGGGACCAGGTTTCCGCCACCGGCCACGGCGACCGTGTGCCCGGCCGCCTCGGCGGCGCGGGCGATGGGGACGAGGGGATGGAAGTGGCCGCTGCCGCCGATGAAGGTGAACAAGATCCTCATCGGAGGAGGCTACCGCGGCTCCCGATCGCCCGTCCGGCGAAGGCGGGAGCGGGGGTAGCCACTCACACGAGGGGGGCCAGGTCGGGAGTGTGCCCGTCCTCCCGGCCGGTGTCCCTGGCCTCGCAGCGCGCGAACAGCAGCCGACAGGCCAGGTCGTCCCGGCAGATCAGCACGGGGAACCCGGGCCCGCTGTTCTGCTCGATGTGCCGTACGAAGGTGAGGTCTGTGAGCGCGCATCAGAAAGGGCGCCTGCTCGGTCGACCGAACAGACGCCCTGCAACTCGCTTCTAGAGGGCGTACTCCTCCACGCGCGCCCAACGGCCGGCCGGGATGACACCCACCTCGTAGCCCAGGGGGTTGCCGTCCGCATCGAACACGGTGTGCCGAGTTTCCGAAACGGCTGCTGGAGCTTCAAGTTGAAGCAGGGTCAACTCCTCCGGAGTGGCAAGACGTGCCGTCCAGGTGTCGCGTCCCGACGACGGGCGCCGCCCGGTCTGCACCTCCAGATACCGCGTCGTGCCCTCGCGGATGCGGTCCCGCATCAGCAGGCGCGGGCACTGTGTGGCCAGGTCCGCGAGAAACCAGGAGATGGACGTACCGGTGGGCAACTGGCCTTCCAGAGTCACGCGCTGACGCCAGACCACCGCTGTTCCCGGCTCGACGCCCAGCGCCGCCGCGACCTCCTCGGAGGCTTCCGCGCGCTCTGCGCCAAGGATTTCGGCGTGCTCGCCGGACGTGTAGATGTTGCCCGTGGCCCGGGCGGTCTGATAGCGCTCACCAGCGGTGTACGCCAGGAGGACGCGCTCGCGTACAACCGTGCCGACCCCTTGGCGGCTGTCGACAAGGCCCTCCTGTCGCAGCACCGCAATGGCCCTCTCGGCCGTGGCCTTGGCCACCTCCCACGTCCGCGAGAGTTCCGGGACGGACGGAATGGTGTCGCCGGGGACGAGTTCGCCCCGAACGATGCTGCCGCGCAGGCTCTGCGCGATCTGCTCGTACTTGGGCAGTGCCACGAGTGCGCCTCCACTTTCCTAGGTAACTGGTTCGATCAGGGAGCGTACGGCTGGCACAAGGCCAGCGCGAGTGCGAACCAGAACGAGTGTGTCGAGGTTGGGACTTTCCCGCTCGGGCTCGACGTGGTTGCTGTCCGCGACACCAAGGCGCAGGGTGCTGGCGCGGTCCTCGGCTTCACAGCTGAGGCGTGGTCGGCGTTCGTCGCCGACGTGAAGAGTGGACGCTTCACGTCGTAGACAGCACGCGCGTGCTGATTCGTGGTCCCCGGTGGGTGAGATGCCGGGGGTAGGGTCGGCCGGATGACGCTCTCTCATGACCTGGCCGGAGAAGGCCCCACCCTGGTCCTGCTGCACTCCGGGGTGTGCGACCGGCGGATGTGGGACGCCCAGTGGTCCCCCCTGATCGACGCCGGGTTCCGGGTGCTGCGCTGTGACTTCCGGGGCTTCGGCAGCACCCCGGCCCCGGACCGGCCGCACAGCGATGCCGATGACGTGCTGGAACTCCTGGACGCTCTCGACATCGGCCAGGCGGCGCTGGTCGGGGCCTCGTACGGTGGCGGCGTCGCCCTGGAGATCGCGGCGCGCCGACCGGAGCGGGTGAGCGCTCTGGCGCTGCTCTGTTCCGCGCTGGCCGGGCACGAGCCCTCCGCCGAACTGGCCGCTGTCGGTGCGCGCGAGGACGCGCTGATCGAGGCGGGGGACGTCGCCGGTGCGGTGGAACTCATGGTCGGGACCTGGCTCGGACCGGACGCCGACCAGGCCGTCCGGGAGGCCGTACGCCGGATGCAGCGGCGGGCCTTCGACGTCCAACTGGCCGCCGCCGCACGGTTCGAGCCGATCGAGGCTGCGTACGACCCGGCGGCGGTACGCGCCCCCTGCCTGGCCCTGTCGGGCGCGCACGATCTGCCGGACTTCCGGCAGATCGCGGCCCGGCTGCCGACGCTGCTCGCCGACGCCCGCCATGTGGAGCTTCCCTGGGCGGGCCATCTCCCGAGCCTGGAGCGGCCGTCGGCGATCACCGACCTGCTGGTCGGCTTTCTGCGTGAGCGGACCGTGCCGCGTCGATGAGGGCCTGGACGAGCCGGGCGTTCTCCGGGGCGGTGCCGCCGGGGCAGGCGAAGCGGCGGCGGACGTAGCCGTAGGCCAGACCGCTGCGCGGGTCGGCGAAGCCGAGGGCGCCGGCCGCGCCGCAGTGGCCGAAGGCGTCGGGGCCCAGGCCCGGGAACTCGGTCGCCGGGCGTTCGAAGCCCAGGCCGAATCCGGGCGCCACCACGCCGTGCACGTCCACCTTCTCCGGCATGTCCCCACCTCTGAATGTCGGTCGTCCGCGCTTCCGCGACCGACAACGGCGGTCGGGGGCGGGTACTCCGATCAACGAATCGGTGCCGGGGCGTGCGCGGGGGGCGCGCGTTGCGCTCAGTTCCATATCAAAGGGGGCGAAGCGTCGGGTGATACCGCCACTGAGGTGGTACAACCGTGCGCAGGGTCCTTACGAGGGGGGAATTCGGTGATGAAGCTCGACCTGCGCGCTCACGCCCGGCAGGCGCTCATACGCCTGGGGGGCAGGCTGGGGACGGAGCGGCTCCACGACGCACGCAACGTGCTCGGAGCGCTGGCCCTCGGCCGGTGGCTGGCGGACCACCCGTCGGTGACCGGCGTCATCGGCAAGCACCCGGAGAAGACCGGCGTCTACCAGGACGCCGTGGCGATGGTCACCGGCAAGACGCCGCTCTACCTGGAGTTCGGCGTCTGGGAGGGGCTCTCGCTGCGCTGGTGGGCCGAGCACCTGAAGCAGCCGGGCGCCCGGTTCGTCGGCTTCGACAGCTTCGAGGGGCTGCCCGAGCAGTGGCGCCCCGACTACCCGCCGGGCACCTTCGCGGTCGGCCGGCCGCCGGCCATCGACGACGACCGGGTGTCGTTCCAGGTCGGCTGGTTCGCCGACACCCTGCGGGATTTCGAACTCCCCGAGCACGACCAGCTCGTGGTCAACATCGACTGCACGCTGTACTCCAGCACCGCCACGGTGCTGCAGGCCCTGGAGAAGCACATCAAGCCGGGCGACCTCATCTACTTCGACGAACTGCCCGAGTACGATCACGAGCTGCGGGCCTTCTTCGAGCACGTCGAGCGCTGCGGCTGGGTGATCCGTCCGGTGTCGCACGCGCGCGGCTACTACTGGCTGTTCAGCTACGAGTGACCCCCGGCGGGTGATCCCGACCCGGGTCTGGACGGGCGGCACCCCGGTGAAGGCGTCCGCAGGGCGATCCGTAGGCTTGGGCTCCGGTTGTCAGGGTGCGAGAAGACGGGGGACGGGCCGGTGGACGGGACGACTGCGCGCAGAATGCGCTCCGGAGCGGTGGCACTGGGGCTGGTGAGCAGCCTCGCGGTGGCGCTGACCTCGTGCGGCAGCACGCCGGACACCCGCTGCCTGGACACCAGTACGTACAAGGTCGTCGCCGACCGGCTGTGCAACAGCGAGCCGGACAACGGCTACTCCGACGCCGACCGCTACCAGTGGTACCAGCAGGGCGGGAACTCCACCCACGTCACTGGCTACCACCGCTACTACGGCAGCAGCGGCAGCGGGTTCGGCGGCGGCTCGGGGACGTCCCGCAGCAGGAGCAAGGGGGGCTCCTCCGGCGACGGCTCGTCCGGCGACGAGGGCTCGACCGGCAAGGGCGTCAGCAGGGGCGGCCACAGCGGCAGGTCGCACGGCGGCGGCTCGCACGGCGGCGGCTCGCACGGCGGCTGATCCGCAGCCGTGGAGCGCCACCGCATCGAACTCCGCCCCGGCTGGCAGGCCACCGTCGAGTTCGCGCCGCTGCCGGACTTCGACGGCAACCGGGTGGTCCTCGGCGCCTGGGTGGTGGACGGCGAACCCGCAGGTCCGGGCCTACGCGCGTCCTGCGGCCTGGTCACCGATGAGTACGCGCGCTTCCTGCCTCACACCATTCTCAGCTGATCCTCAGACGGGGTTGACCGCGCGTTTAACGCCGACGGCCTAGATTCTGCTGCGTGAGTACGACAACACCTGCCGGCTGGTACCCGGACCCGAAGCCGAGCGATCCTGCCAACCCCGGTAAGCGGTGGTGGAACGGCACCGACTGGACCGTCAGCACCAAGACGGACGAGGTGCTGACCGCCTCCACGGCCGCCTACCCGGCCTATCCGGCGGCCCCGGCCCACCCCCTGGACCCTGCGGCCGTCGCGGTCGAGCCGAAGAAGCCGCGCAAGCGCCGCCCCGTGCTGGTCGCTGCCTCGGTCGCGGCCGTCCTCGGGCTCGGGGTGGGATCACTCGCCACGTACCTGATCATGCACAACGACCACGCGTCCAGCAGCGCCTCCTCGGCCGCGCGCAACCCGGCCGGCGGCTTCGGCGGCAACGGCGGCGGCTCGGACGGCCTCGGCGGTTCCGGCGGCAGCACCGGCGGCTCGGGCAGCACCGGCGGCGGCACCGGCGGCAGCGGCTCGGGCGGCGGCAGCTCCTCCGGCAACGTCGCGGTGGACGTCGCCAACGGGATCACCCTCCCGGACCCGGGCACCGGCTGGACCGGCGGCACCGACCAGAACGGCGACGCCTACCTCTCGTACGGCAGCTACACCTGCTCGGGCTCCAGCGGCGGCACCTGCTCCCTGGCCGGGGCCTCCACCAGCACGCTGACCGCCCCGGTCAGCGGCGGCGCGCAGGCGGCCGCGACCGCCGACATGGCGACGGCGGTCAGCCAGTCCTACGGCACGATCACCGGCCACAAGCAGCTGGAGGCGAAGGCGGTGACCGTGGCCGGGCGCTCCGGCTACCTCATCCGCTGGCAGGTCGACGCCAAGGTCGGCAACAACGGCACGGTGGAGGACGTCGTCTTCCCCAACAGCGCCAACACCAAGCTGATCGCCGTCCACCTGGGCTTCGACATCGCCAGCAAGGCCCCGGCGGTGTCGGTGATGGACAGCATCATCTCCGGCATCCAGGACTACAGCGGCGGCGCGGCCGGCGGCGGCACCGGCGGAGGCACGACCTCCTGACCGGTCGGCCCCGACCGGGGCCGCAGAACCACAGCGCGCCCGCCGACTCCCCTCGGCGGGCGGCGCTGCGCCGTGCGTTCATCGGACGCCTCAGAGGAAGGTCCGGCCCTCGCCCCGGTACGTCGGGACGGTCGCGGTGATCCGGTCGCCCTCGACCAGGTGCAGATCGGCGAAGCGCTCGCACAGCTCGCCCGCCTTCGCATGCCGGAACCACACCCGGTCGCCGATCAGCAGGTCGTCCGCCGCCGCGCCGAGCAGCGGCGTCTGCACCTCGCCCGCGCCCTCCTGCGGGTCGTAGCGCAGCCCCGGCGGCAGGTAGGGCACGGGCGAGCGGTCCGGGCCCGCCGCGCCCGAGGCCGGGTAGCCGCCGCCGAGCACCGTCACCACGCCCACGCCCGGACGCCGCACCACCGGCTGGGCGAACAGCGCGGCCGGACGGCCGTGGAACGAGCGGTAGTTGTCGAACAGCCGGGGGACGTACAGCCCCGACCCGGCCGCGACCTCGGTCACCGCGTCCTCGGCGACCGTGGACTCCACACTGCCGGTGCCGCCGCCGTTGACGAACTCCAGATCCACCACCCGGCGCACCGCCCGCACCGTCTCCGCCCGCCGCTGCGCCAGCTCGGCCCGGGCCCTGGCCTGCATCAGCTGGATCATCCGGGAGCGCAGCGGCCGCCCGGCGACGGAGTCGCCGACCCCGGCCACATGCCCCTCGTACGCCATCAGCCCGACCACCCGGAAGCCCGGACGCTGCTGCACCAGCTCGGCGAAGGACGCCAGCGCCTCCGGCGTCCGCAGCGGGGAGCGCCGCGCGCCGACCCGCACCCGGCCGCCGAACAGGTGCAGCGCGGTGTCCAGCTCCAGGCAGACCCGGATCTCCTCGGTGCCCGCCTCGCCCCGGGCCGCGTCGATCAGGTCGAGCTGCGCCGGATCGTCCAGCAGCACGGTGATCGTCCCGGCCAGTTTGGCGTCCGCGGCCAGCTCGGCGTAGCCGGCCCGGTCCACCGAGGGGTACGCCAGCAGGATGTCCTCGAAGCCCGCCCGGGCCAGCCAGACCGACTCGGCCAGGGTGAAGCTCATGACCCCCTGGAAACCGTCCAGGCCCAGCACCCGCTCCAGCAGCGCCCGGCAGCGCACCGACTTGCTCGCCACCCGGATCGGCTTGCCGGCGGCACGGCGGACCAAGTCGGCCGCGTTGGCGTCGAAAGCCTCGAGATCCACGATCGCCAGCGGCGCGTCGAGGTGGGCGGTGGCACGGTCGTAGCGGGCGCGGTCGACAGAAAGGGTCACCATGCGCGAAGACTGCCACACGTCCACTACCCACGGGTAGGGCCTTCACGCAGGCTGCGCGTTCCCTGCGAACGCCCGCCCCGAGGGGCCCGGATTCAGCTGCCGTTCAGCGAATCGGCAGCCGCCCGGGCGACCGACTGCACCAGCGCGATCCCACTGGACTCGCTGAGGTTGCCGTCCGAGACCGCCGCGATCAGCAGCTCGTGCCCGTCCCGCTGGACCATCCCGATGCTGTTGATCACCCACAGGCCGGTCGCGGACCGCGGCAGCCAGCCGTTCTTCACCGCGTAGTCGCTGCCGCTGGCCGCCGCACTCACGCCCCAGCGCTGGTCGCTCTCCACCTGCCCGAGCAGCCCCTGGACGTAGCTGCGCGAGGCGGACGACAGCAGCGAGTCGCCGGTGAAGACCTGGCGCAGCAGCCGCACCTGGTCGGCGGCGGTGGTCGAGGTCAGGCCCCAGTTGCCGTCCGTGCCGCCCGAGGTGGAGACCAGCCCGAAGCGCCGGTTCGCCGTGTTCAGACCGCTCTCCTGGCCGATCTGGTTCCACAGGGCGGTCGCGGCGTTGTTGTCGCTGTTCTCGATCATGGTGGTGGCCAGGCTGCGCTGTGCGGCGGTCAGCACGGTGCCCTGGTCCTGGGCCTGCAGCAGCAGCGTGGACAGGATGTCGAGCTTGACGATGCTGGCGGTGGCGAAGCCGTGCCCGGGCGCGCCGTACGTCAGCGACCGCCCGGTGCCCAGGTCGGTCACCGAGACCGAGACCGCGCCGTTGGCCCCGGCCACGGCGCTGCGCAGCGCGGCGTTCGCGGCGGGGGCGGCCGGGGCGGTTGCCGAGGGCTTCGGCTTGGCGGACGGCTTCGCGGACGCGGGGGCTGCGGCGGACGCGGGAGCTGCGGAAGAAGAGGTCGAGTCGGCCACGGAGGACATTCTCGCGTGGCTCTCGGCCGCACTGGAATGCCCTTGCAGCAGCAGGACGGTGATGATGCCCGCAGCTGTGAGGACGCTCACCAGGGTCAGCATCCTCGTCAGGGAGACACTTCGCATCGACATGACGGTGACGCTAGAGAGCGGCGCTTTGAGCAGCCTGAAGACAGTATGGGCGTTTCCTGATACTTCGCCCTTACCAGTCATCGACTAGGCTCACCGGGTGCAGCGCAAGAACATTCCAGACCCCGGTTTCGCGGGCGACGACGGTTCCGCCGATCCCCTGCTCGCCGCAGCCCTGGCCCGCCACGCGGCGGAGCCCTCCCCGGAGACCGAGCGCGAGCTGGTGGCGCTCCTCGCCGGGGCGCGGCTGATGGTGCCGATCGTGGCAATCCTCGGCGAGGTCGAGACCGACGCCGACGGCCTGAAGCACGACAAGTCCAGCGACATGGCCGTCCCCACCATCGACGCCCCGGACGGACGCAAGGGCCTCCCGGCGTTCACCTCGCTCGACGCCATGGCGCGCTGGCGGGCCGACGCCCGCCCGGCGCCGGTCCCGGCCCGGCAGGCGGTGCAGGCGGCCTGGTCGGAGCAGGCCGACGCGCTGCTGATCGACCTGGCCGGTCCGGCCTTCTACGAGCTGTCCGGCGCGGCCATGCGCGCTGTCGCCGAGGGCCGCGCCATGGTCGATCCGCTGCGCGACCCGGAGGTCGCCGAGGCAGTGCGGACGCTGTTGGCCGCGCACCCGGTGGTGCTCCGCGCCCACCTGCTGCCCAGCACCGAGACGGACGCGCTGCTGGCGCTGGTGCCCGACCCGGCCGTGGACCGCGAGGGCCTCGGGCCGGCGGTGCAGCGGGTCGCCGAGGCGCTCGGCGCGGACGAGCTGCTGCGGATCCGCCTCGACCGGGGGCTGGACCTCGCGGTCGTCGCCGCCTCCCCTCCGAACCCGCGACCCCCCTCTACACCCGCGCCCCCTGAAGCCGCCCCGCCGGGGGCGCCGGGGGGCGACCCCCGGACCCCCGCGTACAGGCGGGCGGGTCAGCCGTAGACCGGGCCGGTACTGTGCCGGCCCGGGGGGCGACCCCCGGACCCCCGGCGTACGGATCGGCGGGTCAGCCGTAGACCGGGCCGGTGAACTTCTCGCCGGGGCCGGTGCCGGGCTCGTCCGGGACCAGGGACGCCTCGCGGAAGGCCAGCTGGAGCGACTTGAGGCCGTCCCGGAGCGGGGCCGCGTGGAAGTTGCTGATCTCCGGCGCGCCGGCGGTGACCAGCCCGGCCAGGGCGGTGATCAGCTTGCGGGCCTCGTCCAGGTCCTTGTGGGCCTCGCCGCCCTCCGCGAGTCCGAGGTTGACCGCCGCCGCGCTCATCAGGTGCACGGCCACCGTGGTGATGACCTCGACCGCCGGGACGTCGGCGATGTCGCGGGTGAGGTCGTCGAAGCGGGGGCCGTCGTCGGCGACGGGCAGGTCGGGGGTCTCGGGCTGGCTGCTCATGGAAAATTCGCCTCGCTGCAGATGGATGTCTCTCCGAAGTCTGCCCGATGGCCGCGCGGGCTCGGAAAAAGAGCCACGAACGCACGGATTCTGCGCTAGCGCCGGTCGCTGCTATGCTTGCGGAGACCGGCCAGGTACAGCCACGTCCCCGCGAGGGTGACAGCGGAGGTTCCCGGCCCGCAAGTGGAGGCTCCCTCCCACCCGCATCGACCCGAGGGTCGTCGGGTTCCGGTCAGGCGGTTCGCGCTTCATACCCGCGATTCCGCCCTGTGCACGCCGCAGACGTCACCGTCGGCGGCAGCGTACCCGGTTCGTGGAGCCCCGCCTGCCTGTCATGCGGGGCTTTTTTCGTGCCCGCGGTAGCGCCCTATGCGGCACCGCGGCACGAATGAAGCCCTGTGTGGCGGTAACCAGTCCGCTGTTCACGCGACTGCCGACGGCAGCCGCGGAGGTGCAACCGAGGAGGATCCATCAGCACCGAGCCCCGCATCAACGACCGGATTCGCGTCCCTGAGGTGCGACTCGTCGGTCCCAGTGGCGAGCAGGTCGGCATCGTGCCGCTTGCCAAGGCCCTGGAACTTGCGCAGGAGTACGACCTGGATCTGGTCGAGGTCGCGGCCACCGCCCGGCCGCCGGTGTGCAAGCTCATGGACTACGGCAAGTTCAAGTACGAGTCCGCCATGAAGGCCCGTGAGGCGCGCAAGAACCAGGCCCACACGGTCATCAAGGAGATGAAGCTCCGCCCGAAGATCGACCCGCACGACTACGACACCAAAAAGGGTCACGTCGTCCGGTTCCTCAAGCAGGGCGACAAGGTCAAGATCACGATCATGTTCCGCGGCCGCGAGCAGTCCCGGCCCGAGCTGGGCTTCCGGTTGCTGCAGCGACTCGCCTCCGACGTTGAGGAGTTGGGCTTCATCGAGTCCAACCCCAAGCAGGACGGCCGGAACATGATCATGGTTCTCGGCCCGCACAAGAAGAAGACCGAAGCCATGGCCGAGGCCCGCGAGGCGGCTGCCGTCCGCAAGGCCGAGCGTCAGGGCCGCTCGGCCGACGAGACGGACGTCGAGGACGCTCCGGCCGAATCGGCCGACGCGCCCGAGGCGACTGAGGAGACCGAAGCGGACTCCGCGCAGGCCGAGCAGGCCGACGCGACCGCCGACGCCTCGGAGGCTGCAGCCAGCTAGGCTGCCGCGTCCACCCCCGGCCCCCCGGCACCCGCCGGAGGGCCCTGGAGATCCACCAGCGCTCCCGCCCGCGCCCCGGCGCACGGGCGGGAGCGGACCGACGAGGAGAGTACGGCGACATGCCGAAGAACAAGACGCACTCCGGTGCCAGCAAGCGCTTCAAGATCACTGGCTCCGGCAAGGTCATGCGCCAGCAGGCCGGCCGTCGTCACCTGCTCGAGCACAAGTCGTCCACGCTGACTCGTCGCCTGGCCGGCACGGTCGAGGTGGCCCCCGCCAACGCCAAGAAGGTCAAGAAGCTTCTCGGCAAGTGATCCTGCGCCCAGCGCACTGGATCCCCTCGACCCATTCGTACCGGATCGCGTGAATCAGCCCGCGGTCCTCACCAAGGAGTAACAACGTGGCACGCGTCAAGCGGGCAGTGAACGCCCACAAGAAGCGCCGGGTAGTCCTCGAGCGGGCCAGCGGTTACCGCGGCCAGCGCGGGCGTCTGTACCGCAAGGCGAAGGAGCAGCTGCTCCACTCCTTCACCTACAACTACAACGACCGGAAGAAGCGCAAGGGCGACTTCCGTCAGCTGTGGATCCAGCGCATCAACGCTGCGGCGCGTGCGAACGGCATGACCTACAACCGCCTCATCCAGGGCCTGAAGGCTGCCAACGTCGAGATCGACCGCAAGATGCTCGCCGAGCTGGCGGTCCACGACTCCGGCGCCTTCGCTTCGCTGGTCGAGGTCGCGCAGAAGGCCCTCCCGGCCGACGTGAACGCGCCCCGCGTCGCCGCCGACGCCGCCTGAGCGAGCGTCACGCGGTAGTGGCGCGCGAGCGCCGCGACGCATCCCGGGCCCGCAGGGGGATCACCCCTTGCGGGCCCGTTCTGTCGGGTGACGCCCCTCGAGCGGCCCTTGAATGCCCCTCGGGTGCCCCTTGAGTCGAGCGCGCCCGGAATGACGCCCCAGCACCAGCCAGCCCCTCATGTCCCTGCGAAGACCCGAGCGCCGAAGCGAGAGACGATGCCCCAGCAGCAGTACCCCGAGCTGACCTCGCTGCGCTCGCCCCGGGTCAGCGCCGCCCGTCGGCTCTCCCGCCGGGTGCAGCGGACCAAGGAGCGCCGGTTCATCGCCGAGGGGCCGCAGGCGGTGCGTGAGGCCGTCGCCTACGGCCGGATCCCCGGCGGCGGGGGCGCACACGCGGTGGTGGAGATCTACGTCACGCCCGAGGCCGCCGAGCGCCACGCCGACCTGCTGGCGGACGCCCACGGCGCGCGGGTGCCGGTGCTGACCGCCACGGACGAGGTGGTCGCGGCGGTGTGCCAGACCGTCACCCCGCAGGGCATCGCCGCCGTCTGCCGCTTTGTCGACACCCCGTTCGAGACGGTGCTGGCCGGAC
Organism: Streptacidiphilus sp. PB12-B1b; assembly: GCF_014084125.1. Classification (NCBI taxonomy): domain Bacteria; kingdom Bacillati; phylum Actinomycetota; class Actinomycetes; order Kitasatosporales; family Streptomycetaceae; genus Streptacidiphilus; species Streptacidiphilus sp. PB12-B1b. The sequence continues at coordinate 2,652,025 of NZ_CP048405.1, forward strand.
GCCCCCGGCTGGTCGCCGTGCTCGCCAGCGTCCGCGACCCCGGGAACGCCGGAACGGTGCTGCGGACTGCCGACGCCGCCGGGGCCGACGCGGTCGTCCTCACCGACGCCTCGGTGGACCTGTACAACCCCAAGGCCGTGCGCGCGTCCGTCGGCAGCCTCTACCACCTGCCGGTGGCCGTGGGCGTGCCGGTCGAGCAGGCGGTCGCCGGGCTGCGTGCCGCCGGGGTGCGCATCCTGGCCGCCGACGGCGCGGGCGGGCGGGATCTGGACGCCGAGCTGGACGACCACGCCCTCGGCGGGCCCACTGCCTGGGTGTTCGGCAACGAGGCGTGGGGCCTGCCGGAGCAGACCCGCGCACTGGCGGACGAGGTGGTGCGCGTGCCCATCCACGGGCACGCCGAGAGCCTCAATCTGGCGACCGCCGCCGCCGTGTGCCTGTACGCCTCCGCGCGCGCCCAGCGCGCCTCCGGCGGGTGCCGCGGCTGATGTTATTTTCGCTAAGGTGGCCATCTGAGGGGGTGGCGATGTCCGGTACCGAACGCAGCCGCGAAGCGATACTGCCTGCCGGGTCCGCCCCCGCCGCCGACGAGCCCGCGCCCTGTCCACCGGCCGACGAGCCCCGTCCATCGGCCGCCGCCGAGCCGGGCCGGCTGGACGTCGAGGACCTCCCCGACGGCCTGGTCGTCGCCGACGCCGACGGCCGGGTGGTCTGCTTCAACGCCGCCGCCGTCCGGATCAGCGGCATCCCGGCCGCCTCCGCCCTGGGCCGCCCGCTGGCCGAGGCGCTGCCGCTGGAGGATCTGGAGGGCCGCCGCTGGTGGCAGCTGACCGACCCGTACGGCGGCCTGGCCACCCGTACCCGCCAGCCCGAGCGCAACCTGCTGCTGCCCGGCGGCCGCGAGGTCCTGGTCTCCGCCCGCTACCTGCGGGCCGACGCCCGTACCGGCCCGGTCTGCCGGGTCGTGGTCGCGCTGCGCGGCACCGAAGCCCGGCAGCGCACCGAGCGCAGCCACGCCGAGCTGATCGCCACCGTCGCGCACGAGCTGCGCTCCCCGCTGACCAGCGTCAAGGGCTTCACCGCGACCCTGCTGCAGAAGTGGGAGCGCTTCACCGACGACCAGAAGCGGCTGATGCTGGAGACCGTCGACGCCGACGCCAACCGGGTCACCCGGCTGATCGCGGAGCTGCTCGACATCTCCCGGATCGACGCCGGACGCCTGGAGATCCGCCGCCAGCAGGTCGACCTGCCCGCCGCCATCCGGCACCAGGTGGACGGCAAGACGGCGGCCGGGGTCGCGCCGGAGCGGTTCGCCATCCGGGTGCAGGAGCCGCTGCCGCCGCTGTGGGCCGACGCCGACAAGATCGACCAGGTGCTGGGCAACCTGCTGGAAAACGCGGTGCGCCACGGTGAGGGGACTGTCACCATCGAGGTCCAGTCGGAGAAGGCAGCCCTCGCCCCCGGCCAGGTACGGGAGTGGACGGTGGTGACGGTGAGCGACCAGGGCGCCGGCATCCCCGAGGAATCCATCCCGCGCGTCTTCACCCGCTTCTGGCGCGGCAGCAAGCGCGGCGGCACCGGCCTGGGCCTGTACATCGTCAAGGGCATCGTGGAGGCGCACGGCGGCAGCATCGCCGTGGACCGGGTGCCCGAGGGCGGGGCCCGGTTCCGATTCATCCTGCCTGCGGGCATCCCCGAGTTCATGGTCTGAACAGCCGACCGCTCGACCCCCGCAGGCCGCCGCACGGCCGGGAACGGCCCTCGTCGATCCCGGTAGACTCGGCCATTGGCGTTGTCCGACGCCTCTCGCGGCCCCGCCGCGGACACCCCGCCCGACCCCGGGCCGCGATGCCCGCCGCAGGACTGCGCGCGGCCGGTCCCCACCGCCCACCCGAGCAGCACACCGCTGGAGCACGGAAGAGAGCGATGTCCGCACCGAACAAGTCCTACGACCCGGTCGAGGTCGAGGCGCTGAAGCCCGAGGAGATCGAGCGCCTGCGCGACGAGGCCCTGGCCGCGTTCGCCGCCGCCGCCGACCTCGCCGCCCTGCAGGAGGCCAAGGTCGCGCACTGCGGCGACCGCTCCCCGCTGGCGCTGGCCAACCGCGAGATCGGCGCGCTGCCGCCGCAGGCCAAGGCCGAGGCGGGCAAGCGCGTCGGCCAGGCCCGGGGCGCGGTCAACAAGGCGCTGGCCGCCCGGCTGGTCGAGCTGGAGGCCGAGCGCGACGCGCGCGTCCTGGTCGAGGAGGCCGTGGACGTCACGCTGCCGTACGACCGCGCCCCGCGCGGCGGCCGGCACCCGCTCACCACGCTCTCCGAGCGGCTCGCCGACATCTTCACCGCCATGGGCTACGCCGTCGCCGAGGGCCCCGAGGTCGAGGCCGAGTGGCTGAACTTCGACGCTCTCAACATGGGCCCGGACCACCCCGCGCGCTCCACCCAGGACACCTTCTTCCTGGAGGGCGCCGACTCCGTCGTGCTGCGCACCCACACCTCGGGCGTGCAGATCCGCTCCCTGCTGGCCAGCGCCGAGCCGCCGGTCTACGTGATCTGCCCGGGCCGGGTGTTCCGCTCCGACGAGCTGGACGCCACCCACACCCCGGTCTTCAACCAGATCGAGCTGCTGGCCGTGGACGAGGGCCTGACCATGGCCGACCTCAAGGGCACCCTGGACCACATGGTGGTCTCGCTGTTCGGCGAGGGCATGAAGACCCGGCTGCGGCCCAACTACTTCCCCTTCACCGAGCCGTCCGCCGAGATGGACATGGTGTGCTTCCACTGCCGCGGCGAGTCCGTCGGCAACCCCGACCGGCCCTGCCGCACCTGCTCGTCCGAGGGCTGGATCGAGCTGGGCGGCTGCGGCATGGTCAACCCCCGGGTGCTGGTCGCCTGCGGGATCGACCCCAACAAGTACAGCGGCTTCGCCTTCGGCTTCGGCATCGAGCGGCTGCTGATGTTCCGGCACAACGTCGAGGACATGCGAGACATCGTGGAGGGTGACGTGCGCTTCACCCTTCCCTTCGGGATGGAGATCTGATGCGCGTCCCGCTTTCCTGGCTGCGGGAGTACGTCGACCTGCCCGCGGGCGAGACCGGCCGTGACGTGGCCGACCGGCTGGTCCGGGCCGGTCTGGAGGTCGAGACCGTCGAGCAGCTCGGCGGCGACCTCAAGGGCCCGCTGGTGGTCGGCAAGGTCCTCGCCATCGAGGAGCTGACCGGCTTCAAGAAGCCCATCCGCTACTGCCAGGTGGACGTCGGCGACGCCAACGGCACCGGCGAGCCGCAGAACATCGTCTGCGGCGCGCGGAACTTCGCCGTCGGCGACAAGGTCGTCGTGGTGCTCCCCGGCGCGGTCCTGCCCGGTCCGTTCCCGATCGCCGCCCGGCAGACCTACGGCCACACCTCCGAGGGCATGATCTGCTCCGCCCGCGAGCTGGGCATGGGCGACGAGCACGACGGCATCATCGTGCTGCCGCCGGAGTTCGAGCCCGGCACCGACGCCGTCGAGCTGCTGGAGCTGGTCGACGAGGTCCTGGACATCGCCGTCACCGCCGACCGCGGCTACTGCCTGTCGGTGCGCGGCGTCGCCCGCGAGGCCGCCATCGCCTACGGCCTGGCGCTGCGCGACCCGGCGCTGCTGGACACCCCGGCGCCCAACGCCTACGGCCCGCTGGTCAAGGTGCTGGACCCGGCCGGCTGCGACCGCTTCACCGCGCGCACCGTCGTCGGCCTGGAGCCCGAGGCGCTGTCGCCGATCTGGCTGCAGCGGCGGATCCAGAAGGCCGGGATGCGCCCCATCTCGCTGACCGTCGACATCACCAACTACGTGATGCTGGAACTCGGCCAGCCGCTGCACGCCTACGACTGCTCGCGCATCGACGGCCCGATCATCGTCCGCCGCGCCGAGGCCGGGGAGAAGCTCACCACCCTGGACGGCGTCCAGCGCACCCTCGACCCCGAGGATCTGCTGATCTGCGACAACTCCGGGCCGATCGGCCTGGCCGGGGTCATGGGCGGCGCGGGCACCGAGATCGCCGCCCCGTCGGTGGACCCGGAGACCGGCCGGGTCACCGGTACCACCCAGGTCGTCATCGAGGCCGCGCACTTCGCGCCGGTCTCCATCGCCCGCACCGCGCGCCGCCACCGGCTGCCCTCCGAGGCGGCCAAGCGCTTCGAGCGCGGCGTGGACCCGCAGGCCGGCAAGGCCGCCGCGCAGCGCGCCGTGGACCTGCTGGTCCTGGTCGCCGGGGGCACCGCCGAGGGCGGGGTCACCGAGTACGCCGTGGACTACCCGGTCTACTCGATCACCATCGCCGCCGACCACCCCGACCGGGTCGCCGGGCAGGAGTACGGCCGCGAGACCGTGGTCCGCCGGCTGCAGGAGGTCGGCTGCACCGTCGAGGGCGGCGACGTCCTGGTGGTCACCCCGCCGAGCTGGCGGCCCGACCTCACCGACCCCAACGACCTGGCCGAGGAGGTCATCCGGCTGGAGGGCTACGCCGAGCTGCCCTCCACCCTGCCGAGGGTCCCGGCCGGGCGCGGCCTCACCGAGGCCCAGCGGCTGCGCCGACGCACCGGCCTGGCGCTGGCCGGGGCCGGCTACGTCGAGGTGTTGAACTACCCGTTCGTCGGCGAAGCCGCCCTGGACGCCCTCGGCCTGGAGCCGGACGACGACCGCCGCCGGGCGGTCCGGCTGGCCAACCCGATCTCCGACGAGGAGCCGGCGCTGCGCACCACGCTGCTGCCGGGACTGCTCGCCGCGCTGCGCCGCAACACCGGCCGGGGCGCGACCGACGTGGCGCTGTTCGAACAGGGGCTGGTCTTCCGCGTCGACGGCACCGACCCCGAGCGGCTGTTCAAGGCCCCGCGGCTGCCGGTCGACCGGCGCCCCACCGACGAGGAGATCGCCGAGCTGGACGCCGCCCTGCCGCGCCAGCCGCGCCGGGTCGCCACCGTCCTCGCGGGCAACCGCGAGCCCGACGGCTGGTGGGGCAAGGGCCGCCCGGCGAGCTGGGCCGACGCGGTCGAGTCCGCCCGCACGGTGGCGGCCGCCGCCGGTGTCGAGCTGACCGTCCGGCAGGAGCAGCACGCGCCCTGGCACCCCGGCCGCTGCGCCGCGCTGTACGCGGGGGAGCGGCTGGTCGGCCACGCGGGCGAGCTGCACCCGCGCGTGGTCAAGGCGCTGCACCTGCCCGACCGCACCTGCGCGATGGAGCTGGACGTCGACCTGCTCACCGCGGACGGCGCGGCGCGGGTCGAGGGCCCGAGGATCTCCGGCTTCCCGGTCGCCACCCAGGACGTCGCCCTGGTGGTGGACGGCGCGGTGCCGGCCGCCGAGGTCGAGGCGGCGCTGCGGCAGGGCGCCGGCCCGCTGCTGGAGTCGCTGCGGCTGTTCGACGTCTACACCGGCGAGCAGCTCGGCGAGGGCCGCAAGTCGCTCGCTTACGCGCTGCGCTTCCGCGCCCCGGACCGCACGCTGACGGCGGAGGAGGCCGGTGCGGCCCGGAACGCCGCCATCGCCGAGGCCGTCGCCCGCACCGGCGCGGTGCTGCGCGGCTGATACGCGGTCACGACGCACGGCAGTGGCGGTCCGCCCCCTCGGGGGTGGGCCGCCGCTGCCGTTGGCGCAGGGGGCGGGTCGGGGTCAGGCCGGGCCGGGTCCGGGTCAGGCCCGCAGGTGGTTGACGTGGTAGACGGCCTGGTCGAGCAGCTCCGCGACATGGTGGTCGTAGAGGCCGTAGACCACGGACCGGCCCCGGCGCTCGCCGATGACCAGGTCGAGGTTGCGCAGCAGCCGCAGCTGGTGCGAGCAGGCGGACTGCTCCATGCCCACGGCGGCGGCCAGCTCGCTGGCCGGGCAGGGGCCCTCGCGCAGCCGGGCCAGGATCAGCAGCCGGGAGGGCGTGGCCAGTGCCTGCATGGTGGCGGCGACCTTGGCGGCGTTGCCCGCGTCCAGTCGTGCCGGGGGCACGGTCTCGGGGGGCGCGGTGTCAGGACCCATGGCCGCCATGGTACGTCATACGATTGAAGGACTGTTCATGTGTTCCTGTGTCGCGCGGACGTACTGACGATTGCTTCACGCATACTTGAGTACTCAAGCATCTGCTAGCCTGGAGTGGTGAACGACGCACTCGAAGCCTCTCTGCGGCTGGTCCGCGCCCAGAGCGCCCTGGTCAAGCGGTTCGACGGCCGACTCGCCTCGCTGCACGGCGTCAGCCTGGCCGACCTGCTGATCCTGCTGCACCTCGGGCGGGCCGAGGGCGGCCGGATGCGCCGGGTGGACCTGGCCCAGGCGCTCGGGCTCACCGCTTCCGGGGTGACCCGGGGGCTGATCCCGCTGGAGCGCATCGGCCTGGTCGTCCGCGAGCCCGATCCGCGCGACGCCCGGGTGGCGTACGCGGCGCTGACCGACACCGGCCGCGAGCGGCTCACCGAGATGCTCGGCACCGCCGAGGAGGTCGCCGCCGACGTCTTCGCCGCCCCGCGCTGGGCCGACGGCGGCTTCGACCTGCTCGCCGACCTGCTGGCCGACCTGGAAGGCGGCCGGACCAGGCCGCCCGGCCATGGCTGAGCCCGAGGCGGACGTCCGGGCGGCGCGGAGTGCGCAGCGGGCGGACGCGGCGGCCTGGCGGATGCTGGAGTGGGTACTGGGAGGCGGCTGGACCCTCCCGCGAGGAGAGGCGGAACGGGTGGCTTCGGAAACAGCCGGTCCGGCGGGGCTCGCCGAGACGGTGGCGCTGCGCTACCTGCACCCGCTGCGGTCCGGCAGCTCGGTCCCCGGCATCGTCGAGACCGACGACCTGGGCACCTACGTGGTGAAGTTCACCGGCGCCGCGCAGGGGCGCAAGGCGCTGGTCGCCGAGGTCGTCGTGGGCGAGCTGGGGCGGCGGCTCGGCCTGCGCGTGCCCGAGCTGGTGCTGGTCGACTTCGACCCGGCGGTGGCGGTCGCGGAGCCGGACCCGGAGATCCAGGACCTGCTGCTGGCCAGCGCCGGGCGCAACCTGGGCATGGACTACCTGCCCGGCGCGCGGGACCTCACCGCCGAGGAGCTCACCGCCCCGCGCCCGGGCGGACCGGACCGGTCGTTCGCGCCGACCCCCGCCGAGGCCGGCCGGGTGGTCTGGTTCGACGCGCTCGTCGGCAACGTCGACCGGACGCTGCACAACCCCAACCTCATGCTCTGGCACGGTCGGCTCTGGCTGATCGACCACGGCGCCGCCCTGATCTTCCACCACCGCTGGTCGGCGGCGGCCGAGTCGGTGGTCAAGCGCTACCCGATGAGCGCGCACGCGCTCGGCGGCTTCGCCCCCGACGTCGCCGCCGCCGACGCCGCGCTCGCGCCGCTGGTCACCGAGGAGCTGCTGACCGAGGTGCTCGGCCTGGTCCCGGACGAGTGGCTCGCGGACGAGCCCGGCTTCGACTCGCCCGCCCGGCTCCGGGAGGCGTACGTCGCCCACCTGTCCGCCCGCGCCTCCTGCTCCGAGGCATGGCTGCCGGAGGGCTTCGCCACCCCGGAGCAGCTGGCCCGGGAGGAGGCGCAGCGCCGCGCCGCCGCCCTCGCGGGTCGCCCGACCTGGCTGCAGCACGTCAAGGGCTGAACCCCGGCCGCGCGGGGCCGGGCTGCCGGGTGCGGCCGGGCGGGGGATAGGTTGGCGGCCATGCGGATCTGTGTACTGGGTGCAGGGGCCATCGGCGGTTTCGTCGGCGCGCGGCTGGCCGCCTCCGGCCTGGAGGTCTCGGCGGTGGCGCGCGGCGCCACCCTGGCCGCGCTGCGGGAGCACGGCTGGCGGGTGCGGTCCGGGCAGGGCCTGCTGACGGCCCCGGTGCGGGCGGTCGGCGACGCCGCCGAGCTGGGCGAACAGGATGTGGTGCTGCTCGCCGTCAAGGGCCAGTCGCTGGAGGCGGCCCTGCCGAGCCTGATCCCGCTGCTCGGCCCGGACACCGTGGTCGTCGCCGCACTCAACGGGGTGCCCTGGTGGTTCTTCGACGGCTTCGGCGGCCCCTGCGAGGGGCGGCGGCTGGCCAGTGTCGACCCGCACGGGCGGATCGCCGCGGCGGTGCCGGTCCGGCAGGTCCTGGGCTGCGTGGTGCACATGAGCTGCAGCGTCCCCGAACCCGGCCTGGTGCGGCACTCGGGCGGCAGCGGCCTGATCCTGGGCGAGCCGGACAACGGCGACTCGCCCCGGGTCCGCGAGATCGCGGCGCTGCTGGGCGCGGCCGGCTTCGAGGCCACCGTCTCCCGGCAGATCCAGCGGGACGTCTGGTACAAGCTGTGGGGCAATATGACCATCAACCCGGTCTCCGCCCTCACCGGGGCCACCGCCGACCTGATCCTGGACGACGAGCTGGTGCGCGACTTCTGCCACGCGGCCATGCGGGAGGCGGCGGAGGTGGGCGCGGCGATCGGCTGCCCGATCACCGAACTCCCCGAGGACCGCAGCAGGCTCACCCGCGAGCTGGGCGCGTTCCGCAGCTCCATGCTGCAGGACGCCGACGCCGGGCGCAGCCTCGAACTCGGCGCCCTGGTCGGCGCGGTACGGGAGATCGGCGGCCTGGTGGGCGTCCCCACCCCCAGCGTGGACGCCCTGCTCGGCCTCACCCGGCTCGGCGCCCGCGTCCGCGGCCTGAACTGACGTACCGTCAATAATTCTCGGCGGCAGGGCTGAAGGGGCCGTCGAGGGCGGCCCAGTGCAGCAGCATGATGGTCTTGGCGTCTTCGACGGCTCCGCTGCGGACCATGGCGAGCGCTTCGCTGAAGGGCAGTTCGACGGTGGCGATGTCCTCGCCCTCGGCGGCGATCCCGCCACCGTCGGCGGTGGCGGTGGCCGGGCTGTAGGGGGCGGCGAAGAAGTGCAGCCGCTCGGTGACCGAACCGGGGCTCATGTAGGCGTCGAAGACGTGGCGCACCTCGCCGACGGTGTGCCCGGTCTCCTCGGCCGCCTCCCGGCGGATCGCCTCGCTGGGGGCCTCGCCGTCGAGCAGTCCGGCCGCGGTCTCGATCAGCATGCCGTCCGGGTGGCCGTTGGCGTAGGCGGGGAAGCGGAACTGACGGGTCAACAGGACGGTTCTGCGGTCCGGGTCGTAGAGCAGGACGGTGGCGCCGTCGCCCCGGTCGTAGGTCTCGCGCTGCTGGCGGCTCCAACGGCCGTCCCGGTGCTGGAAGTCGAAGGTGGTCCGGCGCAGCACGTACCAGTCGCAGGACAGCAGCTCCACCTCCCGCACCCGCACCCGCGGGTTGCCGGTCAGGTCGCGGCCGTGCCGGTCCAGTCCGGTGCGCCCGCGGCGGTCGGGGGTGTCGATTCCGGCGGTCACCGGGCGGCCTTGATTTCGTCGGGGTTGGAGATCGGGTCAGGGCTCAAGTCCCCTTCGGGGCGGGGTATTTCGTCGGCGCTGGTGTAGACGGCCTTGCCCGCGGCACGGGCCTGGCGCACCATCATGTCCGCGCCCGCCGAGGCGCCGCCGATGCGCAGCACCGCGTCGCAACGGGCCAACAGCCGCTCCGCCACCGGGTGGAAGATCTCCTCGAAGGCGGCGTCGCCGGGGCGGGCGCCGCCTGCCGCCTCCAGCAGCGGCAGGGCCAGGGCCTCGCCGGTCACGGCCAGGTGCCCGGCGCGGAAGAGGTCCAGGGCGGCTTCGTGCATCGCCCGGGCGTGCGCGGCGAGCCGGGCCGGGTCGTCGCCGGTGCCCGAACGGTAGGGGCCGGCGACCAGGACCATCAGCGGACGCGGGGCAGTCGGCAGCGGGGCGGTGGACAGCGGGGCGGCGGACATGGGCATCACTCCGTACGCGGGTGGGTGGCGGGCGGGGGCGGTCGGGGGTCAGGCCAGGACGATCCCGACCCCCGCGTCGCGCAGCGCGGCGAGCGTCTCCGGCCCCTGGGGGTGGGTGGCGGCGTCGTCGGCGGCGGTGTCGGTGACGAAGACGTCCGCCCGGTCCAGGGCGGCGACCCGGTTGAAGGCGCGCACGCCGAGTTTGGTGGCGTCGGCCACGACGACGGTCCGGGCGGCCTGGGCGAGTGCGGTCTGCTTGACGGCGGCGTCGTCCAGGGCGAACTCCGACCATCCGTACCGGGGGTGGACGCCCCCGATGGACATCACGAACGTGTCGAAGGCCATGGTCTCCAGGGTCCGCAGCGCATGCGGGCCGACCAGGGAGCGCTCGCCCGGACGGGACAGGCCGCCGATCACCAGCAGCCGGATGCCGGGCCGGTCCGCCAGCCGCACCGCCGCCTGCAGGCTGAGCACGGCCACCGTCAGCGGGGCGCGGGCGATCAGGTGTTCGGCGACGTGCACGGTGGTCGTGCCCGCGTCGAGCAGCACGGTCGAGCCCGGTGGCACCAGCTCGGCCACCGCACGCCCGAGGCGTTCCTTGGTCGCCGCCTGCCAGCCCTCCCGCGCGGCGAAGCCGGACTCCTCCTCGCTCGAACGCGTGGCCTCCGCGCCGCCGTGCACCCGCTTGACCAGCCCCTGGCGCTCCAGCTCGTCCAGATCACGGCGCACCGTCATCTCCGACACGCCCAGCCGCCGGGACAGCTCCGCGACCGAGACCCGGGCCGTGCCCTGGACCAGCCGCAGGGTGAGGTCCAAACGATTCGCTACTCCCATGCCCACTTTCTAACATGCTGGCGTTCGAACGAACAAGCCTGTGGGAGATAGGACCGCGCTGCTCGACCGGATGGTTCACTATTACCCTTGGTGTCGAATGCTTGTTCGATAGCGAGCGTATGCTCGGGATATCGAAAGGGATATGTCGGACATCGACCGACGGGAAGGAGGGAGGCGGTGGCGGTGTGTTTACCCATCTGCAGGTCGCGTCCGGCTACTCCGTGCGCTTCGGCGCCTCCCACCCGGACGCCCTGGTGCGCCGGGCCGCCGGTCAGGGCATGGCCGCACTGGCCCTGACCGACCGCGACACCGTCGCCGGGGCGGTGCGCTTCGCCAAGGCGTGTGCGGAGGTGACGGTCCGGCCGGTCTTCGGCGCGGACCTGGCCGTCGCCGCGTTCGAACAGCCGCGCAGCACGGCGTCCGGGCGCCGTACGCCGGCGCGCGGCGGGGCGTTCGTGGACGAGTCCGCCCCCCGGGTCACCCTGCTCGCGCGGGACCGGGCGGGGTGGGCGGCGCTGTGCGCGCTGCTGACCGCCGCCCACGCCGACCCGGCCTCCCGGCGGCCGCTGCTGCCCTGGTCCGCGCTGGAGCAGGCCGACGGCGACGGCCTGACCGTGCTGCTCGGCCCCGACTCCGAGCCGCTGCGGGCCCTGGCCGCCGGACGCCCGGACCGCGCCGCCGCCCTGCTCGCCCCCTGGCGGCAGCTGTTCGAAGGGCGGCTGCGGCTGGCCGCGGTCGCCCTCCACCGGGGCGACGCCGGTCCCGGCTCGCTGCGGCTGGCCGCCCGTACCGTCGGCCTGGCCGCCGACCTCGGCATCGAGGCCGTGCTGAGCAACGCCGTGCGCTACGCCGACCCGGCTCAGGCCCCGATCGCCGACGTCCTGGACGCGGCCCGCCGACTGCTGCCGATCGACGAGCGCCACCGCGACCGGGGCCAGCGCTGGCTCAAGCCCGAGCCGGTCATGGCGCTGATCGCCGAGCATGTCGCCGCGGCCGCCGGGCAGGAGCACGGCGGCGCGGCCCGGCTGCTCGCCGCCACCGAGCGCACCGCCCAGCAGTGCCGGGTGGACCCGTACGCCGACCTCGGCCTGACCCGCCCGGAGGCGGACCGGATCGAGGCCCGGCTGCCCGAACCGGGGAAGGTGGGCGCGGAGCGCCGCCCGGCCTACCAGGTGCTGCGCTCGCGGACGGTCACCGCCATGCTGCGGCGCGGCTACCACCGGGACGGCTCCACCCGCAGGCGGCTGGAGGACGAGCTGCGGATCATCCGCGACCGGCGCTTCGAGACGTACTTCCTCACCGTCGCGGCCGTGGTCGACGACGCCCGCGACCTGGGCATCCGCACCGCCGCCCGGGGGTCGAGCGCCGGCTCGCTGGTGGTGCACCTGCTCGGGATCGCCAGTGCGAACCCGATGGAGCACGGCCTGCTGATGGAACGTTTCCTCTCCCGGCACCGCCGCGCGCTGCCGGACATCGACATCGACGTGGAGTCCGCCCGCCGACTGGAGGTCTACCGGGCCGCGTTCGCACGCTTCGGCGCGGAGCGGGTCGCGGCGGTGGCCATGCCGGAGACCTACCGGGTCCGGCACGCCATCCGCGACGCCGGCGCCGCCCTCGGCATCGACCCGGACGAGCTGGGACGCCTGGCCAAGGCGTTCCCGCACATCCGCGCCCGCGACGTGCGCGCGGCCATGGCCGAGCTCCCGGAGCTGCGCGCGGTCGCCGCCGACGCCGACCGCTACGGCCCCCTGTGGGACCTGGTCGAGGGCCTGGACGCGCTGCCGCGCGGCACCGCCATGCACCCCTGCGGGCTGATCCTCTCCGACGACTCCCTGTTGCGGCGCACCCCGGTGCTGCCCACCCCCGGCGAGGGCCTGCCGATGAGCGTCTTCGACAAGGAGGACGTCGAGGACCTTGGCCTGCTGAAACTGGACGTCCTGGGCGTGCGGATGCAGTCCGCGATGGCGCACGCCGTCACCGAGATCGCCCGCACCACCGACCACCGGATCGACCTGGACGACCCCGCCCAGGTCCCGCCCGACGACCCGGCGACGTTCGAACTGATCCGCAGCTCCCAGACCCTGGGCTGCTTCCAGATCGAGTCGCCCGGCCAGCGGGAGCTGATCGGGCGGCTGCAACCGGAGCACTTCCACGACCTGGTCGTGGACATCAGCCTGTTCCGCCCCGGCCCGGTCGCGGCGGACATGATCAGCCCGTTCATCGAGGCCCGGCACGGCAGGCGGCGTCCCTACTACCCGCACCCCGAGCTGAGGCCCGCGCTGGAGGGCACGCTGGGCGTGGTCGTCTTCAACGAGCAGGTCATGCAGATCCTGCAGGTCATGACCGGCTGCGACCTCGGCCGCGGGGACGTCGTCCGGCGCACCATGAGCGACAAGGAGCGCCTGCCCGGGGTCGAGCACTGGTTCCGGCAGCAGGCCCGGGCCAAGGGCCACCGCCCCGAGGTCGTCGACGAGGTCTGGGGCATCCTGCTGGCCATGGCCTCCTACGGCTTCGCCAAGGCCCACGCGGTGGCGTTCGCCGTGCCCACCTACCAGTCCGCCTGGCTCAAGACCCACCACCCGGCCGCCTTCTACGCCGGGCTGCTCACCCACGACCCGGGCATGTACCCGGCCCGGCTGCTGCTGGCCGACGCCCGCCGGCGCGGGGTGCCGATCCTGCCCCTGGACGTCCAGCACTCCGCCGCCGACTACCGCACCGAACCGGTGGAGACCCCGCAGGGCCGCCGGTGGGGGGTGCGGCTGGCGCTGTCCGGGGTGCAGGGCATCTCGGCGGGGGAGACCGCCCGGATCGCGGCCGGCCAGCCCTACGGCTCGGTCTCGGACTGGTTCACCCGCGCCCGCCCGGCGCTGCCGGTGGCCGAGCGGCTGGCCCGGATCGGCGCGCTGGCCTCCCTCGCCCCCGGCCTGCCCCGCCGGGACCTGCTGCTGCAGGTCACCGAGCTGCACCGGCAGCAGCGCTCCACCGCCGTCCCCACCCAGCTCACCCTGGCCGCCCACAGTACCGACGCCGGGCCCGACGCCGCCGCGTCCGCCGGTACCGGGCTGCCGGTGATGACCGCCGCGGAGGAGCTCGGCGCGGAGCTGTCGGTGCTGGGCCTGGACGTCTCCCGGCACCTGATGACCGACCACCACCGGCTGCTCGCCGAGCTGGGCGTCATCCCCGCCCACCGCCTGGCCGAGCTGGAGACCGGCGCCCAGGTGCTGGTCGCCGGGGCCAAGGTCGCCAACCAGACCCCGCCCAACCGCACCGGTCGGCGCATCCTGTTCGCCACCCTGGACGACGGCACCGGCCTGGTCGACCTCGCCTTCTTCGACGACGCCCAGCACTGCGCCCACACCGTGTTCCACAGCTTCCTGCTGGTGGTGCGCGGCGCCATCGCCCGGCGCGGCCCGCGCAGCCTCAGCGTGGTCGGCGCCCAGGCGTGGAACCTCGCCGACCTCGCCGCCGCCCGCGAGACCGGCGGCCTGGACGCCGTCCGCCGACTGCTCACCGCCGCCCCGGACACCGCCGCCCCGGACGCCGGGGGTCCGCAGCCCCCGCACCGGGTGCTGACCCTGCCCAGCGGCTACACCCTCGCCCCCTGGGCCGACCTGCAACCGGCGGGCGAGGGCACCGCGGCCACCCGCAAACTGTGGACCTCCAGCCCCGGGAGCGCCGGATGAGCCGCGCCATCGCCCACGTCCACCTGCACCTGCCGCGCTCCGGGGACGAGACCTACCGGCAGCTGTTCACCGTGCTGGCCGGCATCACCCCGGTCGTCCAGGCGCTGCCCGCCGATGCCGCGCTGCTGGACCTCACCGGCGCGCTGCGCTACTTCGACCGCGACCCGGCCCAGCTCGCGTCGCTGCTGCAACTGCGGCTGGCGGCCCGGTTCGGCGTCCAGAGCACCGTCGGCATCGGCCCCAACCGGATGCTCGCCACCCTGGCCGCGCAGACCGCCGACCCCACCACCGTCCAGGTGCTGCCCGACGACCCGCGGGCGGTCACCGCCTTCCTGGACCCGCTCCCGGTCCGGGCCCTGCCCGACGTCGGCCCCCGGACCAGCCGCACCCTGGCGGCGTACGGGCTGGCCACCGTCGGCGAGCTGCGCGGCGTCCCCCGGGCCACGCTGCAGCGGATCACCACCGCCGGCACCGGGCGGCTGCTGGCCGAGCGCGCCCGCGGCCACGACCCGCGCACCGTCCAGCCGGGCGGCCCGCCCGCCCTCCTGACCGCCCGCCGCGACTTCGGCCGCGACACCGTCGACCCCGACACCGTCCGCCGGGCCCTGCTCTCCTGCGCCCTGGAGCTGGGGGCCCGGCTGCGCACCGGCGGCCAGGTCGCCGGCCGCCTGGAACTGGAGATCCGCCTCGCCGACCGCTCCAGCACCGGCCGATCCCGCGCCCTGGGCGAGGCCACCGACCACACCGGCACCCTGCACACCCTGCTCTACGACCTCCACGACAGCCTCGGCCTGCAACGCGCCCGGCTGCGCGCCATGACCGTCCGGGCCCAGGCGCTGCGCCCGGTGGAGTCGGCGACGGTCCAGCTCAGCTTCGACCGCCGGGCTGAGCTGCGCCGCAGGCTCGACCCGGTGATGGACCGGGCCGCCGCCTGCTTCGGCCCCGGCGCCCTGACCCGGGCCGCCCTGCTGCTCACCGGCGGCCCCCGGACCGCGCCGGGCGGCCCGGGAGGCGCGCCCGGCTGAGCCGTTGCAGTCTGGGAGCATGAACAGCCGTACGCCGCCGGTCGTGGTCGGCCCGCTGGTGGCCGACGACCGCCCCTACCGCCGGGTGATGATCCTCGGCCACGAGGTCGGCCGCGCCTACGGGCCCGCCGACGTGGACGAGTTCTGCCGCCGCGCCGGCCTGGCCGACGCCGACCTGGACGACCCGGCGACGGTGACCTGGACCGGCGGCGGCCCGGAGGACTGGAGCCTCAGCTGACCGGCACCGGCATCAGTACTGGTAGAAGCCCCGGCCGGACTTGCGGCCCATCAGGCCGGCGTCGACCATGCGCTGCAGCAGCGGCGGGGCGGCGTACAGCGGTTCCTTGTACTCGTGGTACATGGACTCGGCGATGGAGACGATGGTGTCCAGGCCGATCAGGTCGCACAGCCGCAGCGGCCCCATCGGGTGGGCGCAGCCGGCCTCCATGCCCTTGTCGATGTCCTCGGCGGTCGCCACACCGGTCTCGAACATCCGCACGGCGGAGAGCAGGTAGGGCACGAGCAGCGCGTTGACCACGAAGCCGGCCCGGTCGCGGGCCCGGATCGGGTCCTTGCCGAGCACCTCGCGGGCGAACTCCTCGGCCCGGCCCACGGTCTGCGCGGAGGTGGTGAGCGTCGGGATGATCTCGACCAGCTTCTGCACCGGCGCCGGGTTGAAGAAGTGGACGCCGAGCACCTGCTCCGGGCGCGAGGTGGCCGAGGCCAGCTTCACGATCGGGATGGAGGAGGTGTTGGACGCCAGGATGGCGTCGCGCCGCTGCACCACCGCGTCGAGGGTCTGGAAGATCGCCGTCTTGACGTCCTCGCGCTCCGCCACGGCCTCGATGACCAGGTCGCGGTCGGCGAAGTCGGCCAGCTCGGTGGTGAAGGCGATGCGGGCGAGGGCGGCGTCCCGGTCGTCCTCGGTGAGCTTGCCGCGCCGCACGGCGGTGTCCAGGGAGCCGGTCAGCCGGGCGCGGCCGATCTCCAGGGCCTCGCCGTTGGCCTCGGAGACCTTGACGTCCAGGCCCGCGCGGGCGAAGACCTCCGCTATGCCCGAGCCCATGAGGCCGCACCCGACGACCCCTACACGCGCGATGTCGCTCACTTTTTCATCGTCCTTCGTTCGTGGCCACGGACCTCCGTGGCTGCCGCTCCGACGTTACCCCTCCGTACCGGCGGGTTTCCGCGTGTCCATCGGACTGAACGTCCGTTCGGGGATCGACAATGACCCCATGACCATGCGAACGCTGGAAGGGCAGGTGGCCCTGGTCACCGGGGCCGGGCGGGGAATCGGCCGGGAGATCGCGCTGGGCCTGGCCGAGGAGGGGATGAACCTGGCCGTGCTCGGACGCCATCGGGAGACCCTGACCAGCACCCTGCGGGCCTGCGTCCGGAACGGAGTGAGATGCGTCGCACTCGCCGCGGACGTCGCCCATCCGGGTGCGGTGCGCGAAGCGGTACGCAGCGTCGAGCGCGGTCTGGGCCCGGTGGACCTGCTGGACGACGTCCTGGCCTCCTACAGCTGATCCCTCCGGCTGATTGCATGAATATGCATGGCTCCGTATAGTTGTCGCGGAGCGGAGGAGGAGCCATGGCATTCCGGGCAGCAGTGGCAGGAGCGAGCGGGTACGCGGGCGGCGAAGTGCTGCGCCTGCTGCTGAACCACCCGCAGATCGAGATCGGCGTGCTCACCGGCGCGTCCAACGCCGGCACCCGCCTCGGCGAACTCCAGCCGCACCTGCGGCCGTTGGCCGACCGGGTGCTCGAACCCACCAGCGCCGAGACCCTGGCCGGGCACGACGTGGTCTTCCTCGGCCTGCCGCACGGCCAGTCCGCCGCCGTCGCCGCGCAGTTGGGTGACGAGGTGCTGATCGTCGACTGCGGCGCCGACTTCCGGCTGCACGACCCCGCCGACTGGGAGAAGTTCTACGGCTCCCCGCACGCCGGCAGCTGGCCCTACGGCCTGCCCGAACTCCCGGGCGCCCGCGAGGCGTTGAAGGGCAGCAAGCGCATCGCCGTGCCCGGCTGCTACCCCACCGCGGTGACCCTGGCGCTGATCCCCGCGTACGCCGCCGGGCTGGCCGAGCCCGAGGCCGTGGTCGTCGCCGCCTCCGGCACCTCCGGCGCCGGGAAGGCCGCCAAGACCCACCTGCTCGGCAGCGAGGTCATGGGCTCGATGAGCCCGTACGGCGTCGGCGGGGTCCACCGGCACACCCCGGAGATGACGCAGAACCTCTCCGCCGTCGCCGGCGAGCACGTCGCGGTGTCCTTCACCCCCACCCTCGCCCCCATGTCCCGGGGCATCCTGGCCACCTGCAGCGTCAAGGCCCGGCCCGGCACCACCCGCGCCTCGCTGCGCGCCGCCTACGCCGCCGCCTACGCCGACGAGCCCTTCGTGCACCTGCTGCCCGAGGGCCAGTGGCCCGCCACCGCCGCCGTCCTGGGCTCCAACCACGCCCTGGTCCAGGTCGCACTGGACGAGAGCGTCCACCGCATCACCGTCGTCAGCGCCATCGACAACCTCGCCAAGGGCACGGCCGGCGGCGCGGTGCAGAGCATGAACATCGCCCTCGGCCTCCCCGAGGAGCTCGGCCTTCCGCAGACTGGAGTCGCACCGTGACCAGCCCCCATCCGACCGCAGCCGGCGACAGCGCGGGCGTCGGCGTCACGGCGGCCAGGGGCTTCCGCGCCGCCGGGATCGCCGCCGGGATCAAGGCCAGCGGCGCCCCCGACCTCGCCCTGGTCATCAACGACGGCCCCGCCCGCGCCGCCGCCGGGGTCTTCACCGCCAACCGGGTCAAGGCCGCCCCGGTGCTCTGGTCCGAGCAGGTGCTCAAGGCCGGGCACCTGTCCGCCGTGGTGCTCAACTCCGGTGGCGCCAACGCCTGCACCGGGCCGCTGGGCTTCCAGGACACCCACGCCACCGCCGAGCGCGCCGCCGAGGCGCTCGGCCTGGACGCCGCCGAGATCGCCGTCGCCTCCACCGGCCTGATCGGCGTCCGGCTGCCCATGGACAAGCTGCTCCCCGGCATCGACGCCGCCGCCGCCGAGCTGAGCGAGCACGGCGGGCAGGACGCCGCCGTCGCCATCAAGACCACCGACACCGTCCACAAGACCGCCGTCCACCGGACCGCCGCCGCCGACGGCACGGGCTGGACCGTCGGCGGCATGGCCAAGGGCGCCGGCATGCTCGCCCCCTCCCTGGCCACCATGCTGGTCGTGCTCACCACCGACGCCGACGTGGACGCCCCCGGCCTGGACGCCGCCCTGCGCGCCGCCACCCGCACCACCTTCGACCGGGTCGACTCCGACGGCTGCATGTCCACCAACGACACCGTGCTGCTGCTGGCCTCCGGCGCCTCCCGGGTCAGGCCCGCGCAACACGAGTTCGCCGAGGCCGTCCGCGCCGTCTGCGCCGACCTGGCCCGGCAGCTGGTCGGCGACGCCGAGGGCGCGGGCAAGGACATCCGGATCGACGTCGTCGGCGCCCACAGCGAGGCCGAAGCCGTCGAGGTCGCCCGCAGCATCGCCCGCAACAACCTGCTCAAGTGCGCCATCCACGGCGAGGACCCCAACTGGGGCCGGGTGCTCGCCGCCATCGGCACCACCGGCGCCGCCTTCGAGCCCGACGCCCTGGACGTCGCCATCAACGGCGTCTGGGTCTGCCGGGCCGGCAGCGTCGGCGAGGACCGCGAGCTGGTCAGCATGAAGGACCGCGACGTCGTCATCACCGCCGACCTGCACGCCGGGGACGCCGCCGCCACCGTGTGGACCAACGACCTCACCGCCGACTACGTCCACGAGAACAGCGCCTACTCCAGCTGAGGGGGAGCACCGCCGTGCAGATCGCACCCAAGGGCGAGCAGGCCCGCAACAACACCGCACTCCCGAAGGCGCTCACCCTGATCGAGGCGCTGCCCTGGCTGGAGCGCTTCCACGGCAAGACCGTCGTCATCAAGTTCGGCGGCAACGCCATGGTCGACGAGTCGCTCAAGGCCGCCTTCGCCCAGGACGTCGTCTTCCTGCGCTACGCCGGGCTGCGCCCGGTCATCGTGCACGGCGGCGGCCCGCAGATCAGCGCCCACCTGGACCGGCTCGGCCTGGAGTCCTCCTTCACCGCCGGGCTGCGGGTCACCACCCCGGAGACCATGGACGTCGTCCGGATGGTGCTGGCCGGGCAGGTGCAGCGGGAGCTGGTCGGCCTGCTCAACGAGCACGGCCCGTTCGCGGTCGGCATGACCGGCGAGGACGCCCACACCATGACCGCCGTCAAGCGCTACGCGAACGTCGACGGCTCGCCGGTCGACATCGGCCTGGTCGGCGACATCGCCCACGTCGAGCCGGGCGCGGTGAACGCGCTGCTCGCCGACGGCCGGATCCCGGTCATCTCCTCCATCGCCCGCGGCCTGGACGGCCACGTCTACAACATCAACGCGGACACCGCCGCCGCCGCCATGGCCGTGGCGCTCAACGCGGAGATGCTGGTCGTCCTCACCGACGTCGAGGGCCTGTACGCGGACTGGCCCGCCAGCGACGACGTCATCAGCCAACTCGGCGCCACCGAGCTGGAGAAGATGCTGCCGACGCTGGCCAGCGGCATGCTGCCGAAGATGGAGGGCTGCCTGCGGGCCGTCCGCGAGGGCGTCGGCACCGCGCGGGTGCTGGACGGCCGGGTCCAGCACAGCCTGCTGCTGGAGATCTTCACCGACGAGGGCATCGGCACCATGGTCGTGCCCGACAACGACAACGAACCGATCATCACCGGGGGGCTGGCATGAGCAGCAACGCGACGCAGACCGGCAACGAGCAGCTCGCCGCCCGCTGGCAGGGCGCGCTGATGGACAACTTCGGCACCCCCCGGGTGCCGTTCGTCCGCGGCGAGGGCGTGCACCTGTGGGACGCCGACGGCAAGCGCTACACCGACCTGCTCGGCGGCATCGCCGTCAACGCCCTCGGCCAGGCCCACCCGGCCGTGGTGGCCGCGGTGACCGAGCAGATCGGCACGCTCGGCCACATCTCCAACTTCTTCATGGCCGAGCCGACGATCCGGCTGGCCGAGCGCCTGATCGAGCTGAGCGGCCGCCCGGACGGCCGGGTGTACTTCTCCAACTCCGGCGCCGAGGCGGTCGAGGCCGCTTTCAAGATCGGACGGCTGACCGGCCGCAGCCACATGGTCTCCGCCCAGGGCGGCTTCCACGGCCGGACCATGGGCGCCCTGGCGCTGACCGCCCAGCCCGGCAAGCAGGACCCGTTCCGGCCGCTGCCGGGGGACGTCAGCCACGTCCCCTACGGCGACGTGGAGGCGCTGCGGGCGGCCGTCACCACCGAGACCGCGCTGCTGGTGCTGGAGCCGGTCCAGGGCGAGAACGGCGTGGTCGTCCCGCCCGACGGCTACCTGCGGGCCGCCCGCGAGATCACCCGCGCCACCGGCACCCTGCTGGTCCTGGACGAGATCCAGACCGGCATCGGCCGCACCGGCCACTGGTTCGCGCACCAGGCCGTCGAGGGCCTCGACCCGGACGTCGTCACCCTGGCCAAGGGCCTCGGCGGCGGCCTGCCCATCGGTGCGACCCTGGCCTTCGGCGACGCCGCCCGGCTGCTCCACCCCGGCCAGCACGGCTCCACCTTCTCCGGCAACCCGGTGGTGTGCGCGGCGGCGCTGGCCGTCCTCGACACCATCGACGCGCAGGGGCTGCTGGACCAGGTGGCCAAGGTCGGCGACCGGCTCCGCACCGGCATCGAGGCGGTCGGCGACCCCCTGGTGGACCACGTCCGCGGCGCCGGGACGCTGCTCGGCATCGTGCTGGCCGAGCCGGTGGCCGCCGCGTTCCAGGCCGCCGCGCAGCGCGCCGGGTTCCTGGTCAACGCCTGCACGGCGGAGACGGTCCGGCTGGCCCCGCCGCTGATCCTCACCGAGCGCGACGCGGACACCTTCCTCGCGGTGCTCCCCGGCATCCTGCGGGCCATCCGGTAGCACGACCCCACATCACGTCGGTAGCACGACGCGACAGAACGACAGTCCGATGGAACGACAGGCCGGTGTCGTATAGGGAAAGATCTACTCCATGACCGACGACCTCCCGCCCGTCCCCGCCACGGGGCCGGTGCCGCAGCTGCCGCAGACGCGGACGGCCCGGCACCGGCGGATCGTGGAGCTGGTGACCCGCCAGCCCGTCCGCTCGCAGAGCCAGCTGGCCAAGCTGCTCGCGGACGACGGCCTGGCCGTCACCCAGGCCACGCTCTCCCGCGACCTCGACGAGCTGGGAGCGGTCAAGATCCGCAACCAGTACGGCACCCTGATCTACGCCGTCCCCGCCGAGGGCGGCGACCGCACCCCGCAAGCGCCGATGGGGGAGTCCGCCAACGAGAGCCGACTGGCGCGGCTCTGCGGCGAGCTCATGGTCTCCGCGACCGCCTCCGGCAACCTGGTGGTGCTGCGCACCCCGCCCGGCGCCGCCCAGTTCCTGGCCTCCGCCCTGGACCAGGCCGGCCTGCACGAGATCATCGGCACCATCGCCGGCGACGACACCGTCCTGCTGATCAGCCGCGACCCGGCCGGCGGCCAGGCCGTCGCCGACCACCTGCTCGGCCTCGCCGAGTCCTAGCCGCCCCAACAATCTGATCGCCGACGCGCACCGCGACCTGGCACCTGATGGTGCGCCGCGAGTTGGCAAGGCATGCGCTCTCATGCATAATTATTCCAAGCAGTGCATGAATGTCGCGCACCCTGTGAATGGAGAGAGTCAATGACCGACCGCGTCGTGCTCGCCTACTCGGGCGGTCTGGACACGTCCGTCTGCATCGGTTGGATCGCCGAGGAGACCGGCGCCGAGGTCATCGCCGTCGCCGTCGACGTCGGCCAGGGCGGCGAGGACCTGGACGCCATCCGCCAGCGGGCGCTGGACTGCGGCGCGGTCGAGGCCGAGGTCGCCGACGCCCGCGAGGAGTTCGCGGACGAGTACTGCCTGCCCGCGCTCAAGGCCAACGCGCTCTACCAGGGCCAGTACCCGCTGGTCTCCGCGCTGTCGCGGCCGGTCATCGTCAAGCACCTGGTCGCCGCCGCCCAGAAGCACAACGCCGACACCGTCGCCCACGGCTGCACCGGCAAGGGCAACGACCAGGTCCGCTTCGAGGTCGGCATCAACTCCCTGGCCCCCGGCCTCACCTGCATCGCGCCGGTCCGCGACTACGCGATGACCCGCGACAAGGCCATCGCCTTCGCCGAGTCCAGGAACCTGCCCATCGTCACCACCAAGAAGAACCCGTACTCCATCGACCAGAACGTCTTCGGGCGCGCCGTCGAGACCGGCTTCCTGGAGGACATCTGGAACGCCCCCATCGAGGACGTCTACCAGTACACCCAGGACCCGGCCGTCCCGCGCGAGGCCGACGAGGTCGTCATCACCTTCGAGGCGGGCGTGCCGGTCGCCGTCGACGGCCGCAAGGTCACCGTGCTGCAGGCCATCGAGGAGCTCAACCGCCGGGCCGGCGCCCAGGGCGTCGGCCGACTGGACATGGTCGAGGACCGCCTGGTCGGCATCAAGTCCCGGGAGATCTACGAGGCCCCCGGCGCCATCGCGCTGATCACCGCGCACCAGGCCCTGGAGAACGTCACGGTCGAGCGCGAACTGGCTCGCTACAAGCGCCAGGTCGAGCAGCGCTGGGCCGAACTGGTCTACGACGGCCTGTGGTTCTCCCCGCTCAAGCGCGCCCTGGACGGCTTCGTCGACGAGGCCAACCAGTACGTCAGCGGCGACATCCGGATGGTGCTGCACGGCGGCCGGGCCGTGGTCAACGGCCGCGCCTCGCAGCAGTCGCTGTACGACTTCAACCTGGCCACCTACGACACCGGCGACACCTTCGACCAGTCGCTGTCCAAGGGCTTCATCGAGATCTTCGGCCTCTCCTCGAAGATCGCCGCCAAGCGAGAGCTGCAGGGCTGACCACCATGACCAACGACGTACGCCTCTGGGGCGCCCGCTTCGCCGACGGCCCCTCCGAGGCCCTCGCCCGGCTCTCCGCCTCGGTCCACTTCGACTGGCGGCTGGCCCCCTACGACATCGCCGGCTCCAAGGCCCACGCCACGGTCCTGCACCGGGCCGGACACCTCTCCGAGGACGAACTGGGCCGGATGCTCGACGGCCTGGACACCCTGCTCGCCGACGTCCGCTCCGGAGCCTTCACCGGCACCGTCGCCGACGAGGACGTCCACACCGCCCTGGAACGCGGGCTGCTGGAGCGCCTCGGCCCCGAGCTCGGCGGCAAGCTGCGCGCCGGGCGCTCCCGCAACGACCAGATCGCCACCCTCGGCCGGATGTTCCTGCGCGACCACGCCCGGATCATCGGCGGCCTGGTGCTGGACCTCCAACAGGCCCTGGTGGCCCTGGCCGAGGCCCACCCGGACACCGCCATGCCCGGGCGCACGCACCTCCAGCACGCCCAGCCGGTGCTCTTCGCGCACCACATGCTCGCCCACGTGCAGGCGCTGGGCCGGGACGCCGAACGGCTGCGCCAGTGGGACACCCGCACCGCCGTCTCGGCCTACGGCTCGGGCGCGCTGGCCGGCTCCTCGCTGGGGCTCGACCCGCAGTTCGTCGCCGCCGAGCTCGGCTTCGAGGGCGGCTCCGCGGCCAACTCCATCGACGGTACGGCCTCGCGCGACTACGTCGCCGAATTCGCCTTCGTCACCGCGATGATCGGCGTCAACCTCTCCCGAATCGCCGAGGAGGTGATCATCTGGAACACCCGCGAGTTCGGCTTCATCACCCTGCACGACGCCTTCTCCACCGGCTCGTCGATCATGCCGCAGAAGAAGAACCCGGACATCGCCGAGCTGGCCCGGGGCAAGTCCGGCCGCCTCATCGGCAACCTCACCGGGCTGCTCGCCACGCTCAAGGCGCTGCCGCTCGCCTACAACCGGGACCTCCAGGAGGACAAGGAGCCGGTCTTCGACTCCTGCGACACCCTGGAGGTGCTGCTCCCGGCCTTCACCGGGATGATGGCCACCCTCACCGTCCACGACGAGCGCCTGGAGGAGCTGGCCCCGGCCGGGTTCTCGCTGGCCACGGACATCGCCGAGTGGCTGGTCAAGCAGGGCACGCCGTTCCGGGTGGCGCACGAGGTGGCCGGGGCGTGCGTGAAGTTCTGCGAACCGCGCGGCCTGGAGCTGTCCGACCTGACGGACGAGCAGTTCGCGGAGATCTCGCCGCTGCTGACCCCCGGCGTCCGCACCGTGCTCACCGTGCACGGAGCCATCGCCTCGCGCGACGGCCGCGGCGGCACCGCGCCCTCGGCGGTGGCGGCGCAGCTCGCCGAGGTCAAGGCGGACCTCGCGGCGCAGCTGGAGTGGGTGGAAGCCAAGCGCTGACCGGCGGCGCCGGGCACGGCAGTGCGGGGGAGGGCGTCGGGGGACCGGCGCCCTCCTGTCGGTGTGTCGTCGCAGGCGGGGGCCGGTGCGGCGGCCTTCACCCGTGCGGGTGGTCTGCGCGGACCGGTGCAGCGGGAGGCGCGGCGCGGGCGTCCTCAAGGTGACAGACCACTCCACCCGGCACCCCGTACCAGGGGCGCCCGAGGACGCCGGGAGCACCCATGATTCCCACCGCCCTGCCTCCCACCGCCTTGCCCCCCACCGGCGCCCACCCGGCTGCCGCGGCCCCCGCTGCCGCGCCGCCGACCGGCGCTGATCCCGCATTGCGGGAGACCTTCCTGGGCCTGCTGCGGACGCTCGCCGCCGCCCACCGGCTCGATCCGGACGACCTGGAGCAGCAGGTGTGGCTGCGCGCCGCCGCCGAGCCCCGGGCGTCGCTCCCGGTCGCCCGGCTCCGGGCGCTGACCCTGCAGGAGTTCCAGCGGGCCCGCGCCGAGGCCGAGGCCGAGGCGCTGACGCGGTGCTGCCCGGCGCAGGGCCGACCGGCCCGGGCCGCGCCCGAGGAGGCATCCCCCGAGCACCGGGCGCTGGCGGCCGACCAGGCCCGGGCGCTGCGCGCGGCCGCCGCCCGGCTTCCGTCCCGCTGCCCCGACCTGGTCGCCGCGCTGCTGGAGTCACCGGTGCCGGGCTATCAGGAGCTGGCGGAGGAGCTGTCCATACCGCGCGGCAGCATCGGGCCCACCCGTGCCCGCTGCCTGGCCTGTCTGCGACGGCTGCTGCTGCGGGCCGGGTACGGGCGGCCCGAGCACCCGCCCCGGCCGGTGCGTGCCGCCCGCTGACCCGGCGCGCCCGCACACCGGGTACGGCCGAACGGGTGCTCTTCCGCCCCGGCCGCTGGGCCGGGTGTGAGCTTGGCCTCACCGCCGCCCCGTTCCGGCCCGGCCGCAGGCGGTCGCGCGGCGCGGATCGCCCGCCGCCGACTGCGCCTTGGGCCCCGCGCCGACAGATCGGCACGTCCGATGCGCTGGTGGCCGCTGGGGCGGGCCGGCCGCCCGCGCCGGAGCAGTGGGTACGCTCGCCCGAAGACCGAGCAGATCCAGTTGTCGTGACGGCCTACACGCCGTGAATCCGTAGGTTGAAAAGGGCAAACGGATGGGTAGTGGGCTGTGAAACGTACGCCCGGCCCCGGGAGGGGCC
The DNA here is from genome assembly GCF_014084125.1 of Streptacidiphilus sp. PB12-B1b. Classification (NCBI taxonomy): domain Bacteria; kingdom Bacillati; phylum Actinomycetota; class Actinomycetes; order Kitasatosporales; family Streptomycetaceae; genus Streptacidiphilus; species Streptacidiphilus sp. PB12-B1b. The sequence goes on from NZ_CP048405.1 coordinate 2,677,902, forward strand.
GACCTGCCTCCGGTCAGGGCACACCCGGTCGCATCCCCTCATCCTCGTGACCGGGGTACACAGAAAGGGAGGAATGCGCGCATGGGCATGAGCGTAACCACCTCGATAGCCACCGAAGACGACGCCGAGCGGATCCTCAAACTCCAGTACCTCTGCTACCAGAGCGAGGCGGAGCTGTACGGCGACTGGGCCATCGAGCCGCTGACGCAGACCCTCGACAGCCTCCGCACGGAGCTGAAGGAACGTCATGTGCTCGTCGCCCGACTCGGCGACGAGGTCGTCGGCAGCGTTCGTGGCTGGGCGGACTCGGACGGGGTGGGCCGCATCGGCCGCCTCTGCGTCCACCCGCGCATGCAGCGCCACGGCCTCGGCAGCCGGCTGGTCCGCGGCATGGAGCAGCGCCTGGCGGAGGGCGAGCAGCCGGTGCACGCGTACCGGCTGTTCACCGGCCACCTCAGCCACGGCAACCTGAGGCTCTACGAGCGCCTCGGCTACCGCAGGACCCAGATCGAGGAGGTCAACACCAGGCTCAGCTTCATCGGCCTGGAGAAGCCCGTGCAGGCGCTGGCCGCCACGGCCTAGCCCCGACCCGTCCCTCCCGGCGGCGTGACGTGTGAACCGGCGCGCCACGCCAAAGGGATGACGGGGACGCCCTCCCTGGAGCATGATCGTTCCTGTAGCTCCGCCGAAGAGGCGGGGAAAGTCAGGAGCAGTGGTGATGACGTCCAGCTTCCCCGAGATCTCGATCAGCACCGATCGCCTGGTGCTGCGGGCCTTCGAGCCGCAGGACGTGCCCGCGCTCACCGACATGATGGCCGACGAGCTCGTCCGCACCTGGACCACCGTCCCGCACTCCTACACCGCCGAGGACGCCGCCGCCTGGGTCTCGCTGCTCGCCCCGGCCGAGCGCACCCAGGGCCGGGGCCTGGTCCTGGCCGTGCACGAGTTCCTCACCCAGCGCCTGGTCGGCAGCGTCCGGCTGCGCGCCACCGACTGGCGGCTGCGCTCCACCGAGGCCGAGCTCATCACCGCCCCCTGGGCCCGCGGCGAGGGCTACGCCGGTGAGGCCCTGCGCGGCGTGGCGCGCTGGCTGTTCGAGGCCCAGCGGTTCGAACGGCTGGAGCTGCGGACCGCCGCCGGGAACAGCGCGGCCCAGCAGGTCGCCCAGAAAGTGGGCTGCATCAGCGAGGGAGTGCTGCGCAGCGCCTGGATCGTCCGGGACGGCGAGTCGGCCGGCCGGGCCCGTACCGACCTGATCCTGTGGAGCCTGCTGCCCGAGGACCTGGACGCGATCGACCCCTCCGAGGCGGAACCGGACCCGAACTGGTGATCGCAGCGGATAGGGTGCCCCTGGCCGATCGGTCCGCACGGACGACGCAGTAGCACGACGCATCAGGGGGGAGCAGCCGCAATGGCCGACCGGGTCACGGTGATCGGCTGGGACGGGTCGCCACTGACCCGGGCCGCACAGGCGGCGCTCGACGCGGCGACCCTGGTCGCCGGTGGCAACAACCAGCTCCGCGACCTGCGGCTGCCTCCGGGGGCCGAGCGCATGGCGCTGGGCAGTGTCACGCTGGTCGCCCGGCGGATCGCGGACCACCGCGGCGCCGCCGTGGTCGTCGCCGAGGGCGATCCGGGCTTCTTCGGCGTGGTGCGCACCCTGCGCCGCCCCGAGTACGGGCTGGAGCTGGAGGTCCTGCCGGCCGTCTCCTCGGTCGCGGCGGCCTTCGCCCGCGCCGGGATGCCCTGGGACGACGCGCAGGTCGTCAGCACCCACGGCCGCGGGCTGCGGCGCGCCGCCAACGTCTGCCGGGCCAATCCCAAGGTCGGCGTGCTCACCTCGCCCGGCGCGGGCCCCTCCGAGCTGGCGCTGATGCTGCGCGACGTCCACCGCACCTTCGTCATCTGCGAGGCGCTCGGCACCCCGGACGAGAACATCACCGTCCTCACCTCCGACCGGGTGCCCGACCACCTGTGGCGCGACCCCAACGTGGTGATCGTCATCGGCGGCGGACCGCACAGCCCGGACGCCGCCTCCGGCTGGCTGGCCGGGCGTCCGCTCGACTTCCCCGGGATCGAGCGGGGCTGGGCGGCCGAGGCCGGGCAGCCGGTGGCCCCGGCCGACGTCCGCGGGGCCGAGGCCGCCCCGGAGGAGCTGCCCGAGCCGCGCCTCGAACTCCCGGCCGCCGTCCGCTCGCTGGTGCTGGCCCGGCTCGGGCCCCGCCCCGGCGACCTGCTCTGGGACGTCGGTGCCGGCAGCGGCTCCCTGGCCGTGGACGCCGCCCGCGCCGGGGCGGCGGTCCTGGCCGTCGACCAGGACGCGGACGCCTGCGCCCGGATCGATGTCAGTGCCCGCCGCTACGGTGTCGAGGTGCGGACGGTCCACGGGACCGCCCCGGCCGTCCTCGCCGACCTGCCCGAGCCCGATGTGGTCCTGGTCCGGGGCGATGCGTCGGTGCTGCGGGCCTGTCTGGGCCGCCGCCCGGAACGCGTCGTCGCCCTGCCGCGCACCCTGGAGCAGGTCGAGGCCGTGCGCCGGGTGCTGGCCGAGGTCGGCTACGCGACCGACGGCGCGCTGGTGCAGTCGACGCCGCTTGCGCCGCTGGTCGGAGCCGGTGGCCGGGCCGAGCGGGAGCCCCACCCGCTCGCACCCGTGTTCGTCCTGTGGGGCGACCGCTGACAGCGCCGTCAGTGGTGGAAGGTAGGCTGAACCCGGCTCCTGTCGCCCTGCCGACCTCTGGTTCTCCGGCTTCCGGCGATCCGGGCGTCGAACGTGGTGCAGGCCACATGCCGACCGCGCCCGTGTGCGCGCGTCGGCCCCTGACGGACCGGAAGAATGCCGTTACGTCCGTGGCGATCGTGCCGGTTGCCAGGGTCTAGTCGTTGTTGTAGGTAGCAGGCCGGTGCCCATCGCCTCGTCACCATGAGGCGAGGACTGGAACGTTGGGCGATGCGGTCTGTGACCGTGCCGCCGATGACGTCACGCGGCCCTGGAAGGAGCTAGTGACATGAGCGATACCGGCCACGTCTCGACTGGAGGGCTGCCTCCCGCCGGGGACCAGGCGACCCACGTCCCCTTCGGGGCCGACGGATCCCAGCCCCAGGGCGCGGTCCGGCCGCCGTACACCTTCCTCGACCTGCCGGACGGCATGGACGAGGAGGAGGACGAGCTGCTCATGCCCGGGCCGCAGGGCTCCTGGAGCGAGTCCGCCACGCGCGAGCCGGTCGTCCAGGCACAGCCCGAGCAGACGGTGCTGCTGTCGTCGGTGCCCGCCCCGGCCGCGCCCGCCGATCCGGAACCGGCCGCCGCCCAGCCGCAGGGGGAGCCCATCGCCCCCTCCTGGCCGCCGCTCAACCCGCCGACCGCCCAGCAGGCGGCGCCGGAGCAGCCCGTCGTGGCGGCCCCCCGGCGTCCGCTGCACGCCGGGCCGCCCATCCCGGACCCCTCGATGATGACCGGCCAGGTGCCGGTGCGCTCGCTCGCCGACCGCGGCCCCTCCAGCCACGGCGACTCGGTGCTGCCCACCGCTTCGGCGGTCGCCCCGCACCCCGGACCGGAGTACTTGGACCACCCCGCCGCCGAGGCGGCCGCCCCAGCGGCCCAGCCGGAGGCCCAGGCCCCGGCCGTGGCGGCCTCCCCGGAGCCGCTGCCCACCGTTCCGGTGCAGCTGCCCTCCCCGGCCAGCACCCTCGGCGGTCAGCAGACCCCGGCCCCGGCCGTGGTGCAGCCGGAGCAGGCGCCGTCGTTCGAGCAGCCCGCGCCGCTGTCCGCGCCCGTTCCCGCGCCGGTGCCTGACGCCGTGTCGGCCCCCGTCCCGGCGCAGGCCGCCGCGCCCGTCGCCGAGCCGATCCAGCCGGTCGAGGCACAGCCCCAGCCGACGACCGAGCCGTCGCCCGAACCGCTGCCCGCCCCGGAGGCTGTTCCGGCGGCCGAGGCCGTGGCCGCGCCGCAGGCAGAACCGATCCAGCCGGACGCCCAGCCGCAGGCCCAGGAGCCCGTCGAGGCCCCGGCCCAGACGCCCGAGCAGGTCCAGGCGCCGGAGCAGTTGCAGGTCCCGGAGCAGGCCCAGCCTCAGGCTCAGGTCGAGGATCAGACTCAGCCGCAGGCCGTCCCGGCCTCGGCGGAGCCCATCGTTCCGGCGCCGCCCGCGCCGCCGACTGCCGGTGGCGGCGGCCGGATCGCGGCGTTCATGGCCTCCCCGGCCCCGCAGTTGCTCCCCGAGCCCGCCGCCCAGGCCGAGCCCACTGCCCAGCCCGTGCCCGTGCCCGAGGCCGAGCCCGTGGCCGCCGAGCCTGCTGCCGACGCCCAGCCCGTGGCGGCCGCCGAGCCGGTCGCCGAGGCCCAGGAGCCCGCGCCCGCGCAGGCCCCTGCCGCAGCCGTGACCGAGGCGCCCGTCGCCGAGCCGCCCGCCGCCGATGCCACCGCCGTCGGCTCCGGCCTGCTCACCGGAGCCGCCCCGGCCGCCCCCGCTCCCGAGCCGGAGCCCGCTGCTGCGCCGGAGACCCCCGCCGACCCGGCCGCACCCCTCGCCGAGGCCGCACCGGAAGCCGCCGCCACCGCAGTCGCGGCTGAAGCCGAAGCCGAACCTGGAGCCGAAGCCGAACCTGAAGGTGAAGCCGAGGTACAGGAGGCGCCCGAGGCCGCGCCCCTGCCCGACGCCGCCCCGGCCGCCGACGCCGCCCCCGAGGCCGCCATTCCTGAGGCGGCCCCCGAGGCCGACGCCCCGGACGCCGCTGCCTCCGAAGCGGACGAGCCCGGCGCCTTCGACGGCCCCGCCGCTCCCGGCTACGAGGACGGGATGCGCGAGGCCGTGCACCGCGTCATGCGCGAGCGCCGCGACATCCGCAACGGATTCCGCCCCGACCCCGTCCCGCACGACGTGCTGCTCCGGGTCCTGGAGGCCGCGCACACCGCGCCCAGCGTCGGCTACTCCCAGCCCTGGGACTTCGTGGTGATCCGCTCCGCGAAGACCCGCACCCGGATGCACGAGCTGGCCGAGCGGCAGCGCGACGCCTATGCCGAGTCGCTCCCCAAGGGCCGGGCCAAGCAGTTCAAGGAACTGAAGATCGAGGCGATCCTCGACACCCCGGTCAACATCGTGGTGACCGCCGACCGCACCCGGGGCGGCCGGCACACCCTCGGTCGGCACACCCAGCCGCAGATGGCCCCCTACTCCGCCGCCCTGGCCGTGGAGAACCTCTGGCTGGCCGCCCGGGCGGAGGGGCTCGGCGTCGGCTGGGTCAGCTTCTTCGACGAGGTCGAGCTGGTCCGCGAGCTGGGCCTGCCCGAGCACCTGGACGTCGTCGCCTACCTCTGCGTCGGCTACGTCAACGAGTTCCCGGCCGAGCCGGAGCTGGCCCAGGCCGGCTGGGCCAAGAAGCGCCCGCTGTCCTGGGTGGTGCACGAGGAGACCTACGGCCGCCGCGCCCTGCCCGGCGAGGAGCCGCGCAGCGTCCTGCAGGAGACCCTGCGCGGCATCCGGCCGCTGGACGCCAAGGCGCTCGGCGAGGCATGGGACCGGCAGAAGCGGATGACCAAGCCCGCCGGATCGCTCGGCATGCTGGAGATAATCTCCGCGCAGCTGTGCGGGCTCTCCCGGAAGTGCCCGCCGCCGATCCCCGAGCCCGCCTGCGTCGCCGTCTTCGCGGGCGACCACGGGGTGCACGCCCAGGGCGTCACGCACTGGCCGCAGGAGGTGACCGCCCAGATGGTGGGCAACTTCCTGGCCGGGGGCGCGGTCGTCAACGCCTTCGCCAACCAGCTCGGCGCGGAGGTGTGCGTCGTGGACGTCGGCGTGGCCTCCGAGCTGCCGGACGCCATCGACTCCGGCCGCACCACCGGCCTGCTGCCGCGCAAGGTCCGCCCGGGCACGGCCGACATGACCACCGGCCCGGCGATGACCCGCGAGGAGGCCCTGCAGGCCATCGAGGTCGGCATCGAGACCGCCCGCGATCTGGTCGCGGCCGGGAACAAGGCCCTGGTCACCGGTGACATGGGGATCGCCAACACCACCGCGGCCGCCGCGCTGATCTGCGTCTTCACCGGCGAGGACCCGTCCGTGGTGACCGGCCGGGGCACGGGCATCAACGACGAGACCCACGCCCGCAAGGTGGCCGTGATCCGCGAGGCGCTGGAACTGCACCAGCCGGACCCGGCCGACCCGGTCGGCGTGCTGGCGGCGGTCGGCGGCCTGGAGCACGCCGCGATCGCCGGGTTCCTGCTGGGCGCGGCCAGCCTGCGCACTCCGGTCATCCTGGACGGGGTGATCGCCGGCGCCGCCGCCCTGGTCGCCAAGGCCATCGCGCCCGAGGTGCTGGCTGCCTGCATCGCCGGGCACCGCTCCGCCGAACCCGGCCACAAGGCGGCCCTGGCCAAGCTCGGCCTGCGCCCGCTGATCGATCTGGACCTGCGGCTCGGCGAGGGCACCGGCGCGCTGCTGGCCCTTCCCCTGGTGCAGTCCGCCGCCCGGGCGATGCACGATGTAGCTACCTTTGACTCGGCCGGGGTCACCGAGAAGCACTAGTGCTGCACGGAGGGGCGCCGCACGGGCGGCGCCCCTCCGCCGTACCCGCGGTTCCCCGCACGCCATCACGGGCGCGCGGGCATCACCGCGCGCCCCCACCCCGCCCCGCCCCGGCGCATCCGCCCGCCCGCCCGACGCCGCCCGCCACACGCCGCCCGCCGTACCCAGGACGACAGGAGCCCCCATGCACCACGACGCTGCCGCCCCCTACCCCGTAGGTCTGCGGCTGGCCGGCCGCCGAGTCGTCGTCCTCGGCGGCGGACAGGTCGCCCAGCGTCGGCTGCCCGCGCTGCTCGCGGCCGGGGCCGAGGTGCACCTGATCTCCCCGCACACCACCCCCGCCGTCCAGGCCATGGCCGACGCCGGGGAGCTGACCTGGCACGCCCGCGGATACGCCCCCGGCGACCTGGCCGACAGCTGGTACGTGCTGGCCGCCACCAGCGACCCGGAGGTCAACGCCGCCGTCGCCGCCGAGGCCGAGGCCGACCGCACCTTCTGCGCCCGCGCCGACGACGCCGCCGGCTCCACCGCCTGGACCCCGGCCAGCGGACGGCAGGACGGCACCACCGTCGCCGTCCTCTCCGGCGACCCGCGCCGCTCCGCCGCGCTGCGCGACGCCATCGTCGGCGAGCTGCGCGACGGCACCCTGGCCGCCGCCCGCCACCGCGGCCGGACCCCGGGCGTGGCCCTGGTCGGCGGCGGCCCGGGCGACCCGGATCTGATCACCGTCCGCGGGCGGCGGCTGCTCGCCGAGGCCGACGTGGTCATCGCCGACCGCCTGGCCCCCCGCGAGCTCCTGGACGAACTCGGCCCGCACGTCGAGGTCATCGACGCCGCCAAGATCCCGTACGGCCGCTACATGGCCCAGGAGGCCATCAACGCCGCGCTGATCGAGCACGCCAAGGCGGGCAAGTTCGTGGTGCGGCTCAAGGGCGGCGACCCCTACGTCTTCGGCCGCGGCATGGAGGAGCTGATCGCGCTGACCGAGGTGGGCATCCCGGTCACCGTCGTGCCCGGCATCTCCAGCTCCATCAGCGTGCCCGCCGCCGCCGGCATCCCGGTCACCCACCGGGGCGTCACGCACGAATTCACCGTCATCTCCGGCCACGTGGCCCCCGAGGACCCCCGCTCCCTGGTGAACTGGGACGCCGCAGCCAGGATGCAGGGGACGCTGGTGCTGCTGATGGCCGTGGAGCGGATAGCCGCCATCGCCGCCGCCCTGGTCGCGGGCGGGCGCTCCCCGCAGACGCCGGTCGCCGTCGTCCAGGAGGGCACCACCGCCAACCAGCGCCGGGTGGACGCCACCCTGGCCACCGTCGCCGACGTCGTCGCGGCCGAGCAGATCCGGCCCCCGGCCGTGGTCGTGGTCGGCGACGTCGTCGGCTTGGCAGGCTGACCGCGAGCGGGCAGGATCGACCCGTGGCCGAACTCATCACCATCGAGGACCCGAACGACCCCCGCCTGAACGACTACGTCGCCCTGACCGACGTCGAGCTGCGCCGCCGCCGCGAACCGGAGGAGGGCCTGTTCATCGCCGAGGGCGAGAAGGTCATCCGCCGGGCCCGCGCCGCCGGCTACCGGATGCGTTCGATGCTGCTCTCCGCCAAGTGGATCGACGTCATGCGGGACGTCATCGACGAGGTCCCCGCGCCGGTCTACGCCGTGGCGCCGGAGCTGGCCGAGCAGGTCACCGGCTACCACGTGCACCGGGGCGCGCTGGCCTCCATGCAGCGCAAGCCGCTGCGCGACGCCGGGGAGCTGCTGGCGGGCGCGCGCCGGGTGGCCGTGCTCGAAGGCATCGTCGACCACGCCAACATGGGCGCCGTCTACCGCAGCGCGGCCGCGCTGGGCATGGATGCGGTCCTGCTCTCGCCCGACTGCGCCGACCCGCTCTACCGGCGCGCCGTCAAGGTGTCCATGGGCACGGTCTTCTCGGTCCCGTACGCCACCCTCGACCCGTGGCCGCGCGCCCTGGAGACGCTCCGCGACGCCGGCTTCTCGCTGCTCGCGCTCACCCCGCACCCCGACGCCGTGCCGCTGCCCGAGGTCCAGCCCAAGCTGCTGGACCGCTGCGCGGTGCTGCTGGGCTCCGAGGGCAACGGCCTGACCACGGAGGCGTTGCGCGCCGCCGACGCCTGGGCACGCATCCCGATGGCGCAGGGCATCGACTCGCTGAACATCGCCGCGGCCGCCGCCGTCAGCTTCTACGCCCTGGCCCAGCAGCAGGAGCGGCAGCCGCAGCGGTAGCCGCCCCGGTCAGCCGGTCAGCCGGTCAGCCGGACTGGTCCGCGACGGTGCCGCTGCCGGGCCAGCTCTCGCTCATCGTCCCGTCGTCCAGCGGTGAGTAGCGGGTGGTGCCGACCGGGCGGCCGCCCGACGCCTGGGTGTGCTCCTCGCGCAGCACCGCGCCCCCGGCGATGCGCCAGCTGCTGGTCGACTGGGGGGTGCCGGTGGAGGCGTGCGAGGCCAGCAGAACCGGTTCTGCACCGCCCAGGCCGAACAGCTCCACCAGGTCCTCCGGAGCGCCCCCGCTCTGCCGGGTGAGCACCACCACGGCGGCCGGTGCGCCCCGGAACTGCGCCGGGAGCACCGCGGTCAGCGCGACCGGCGAGCCGCCGTCCAGCGAGCGGCCGTCCTGCAGCAGGATCATGGACCCGTCGCTGGGGTCGGGGAAGCGCCGGTCGGCCCAGTCCACCGCGGGCACCGACCCGGCGGCGGTCAGGGTCTGCGCGGTGTCCGCGCCCACCAGGCTGGCCGCGCCCTGGGCGGGCGGCTGCGCGCCGGGGCTGCCGTCCGGCCCACTGCTCACCTCGTCGGTGCCCGGGACGGCCCCGGCGCTGCGCGTGCCCTGCGGACCGGGGGAGGAGCCGGGGGCGCCGGAGACCCGCACGGACGGCGCAGGCGCCGCCGGGCCGGAGCCCCGGCTGCTGCGGCCCTGGCAGCCCTGGGCCACGGCGATGACCACCGCGACGATCAGCGTGACCGTGATGAAGACGAAGAACCGCTGCCGCAGCAGTCGGCGCGACGGCGACCGGCCCTGACGGCCGGGCGGCGGGGTGCGCCGGGCCGCCACCGGCGTCGCCGCCTCCCGGGCGGCCGGGCGCGGCACCTGCGGCCGGGCCGCCGACTCCGCCGCGCCCTGCCCGTGCGCCTGCCCGTGCCCGGACGACCCGTGCCCGGACGACCCGTGCCCTGACCGCTCGTGCCCCGACGGCCCGTGCCCCGTCCGCTCGTGCCCCGACGGCCCGTGGGCCGTCTGCCCCGACCCGGCCGGGCTGCCGTGCCCCTGGCCGGGGCTGCGGACGACGACGGTGGGGGCCGAGGTCGAGGTGGGCATCGGCGGCGCCGGTTCGCGCAGCGTCGGCGGCATGACCGGCCGCCGGCCGGGCGGCCGGGCGGCCGGTCCGCGCGCCGCCTGCGGCTGGTCGGCCTGGGCCGGACGGCTCTGCCGGGCCAGCGGCTGCGGCAGCTGGCTGCGGCCGATGGCCGCGCCCCGCGCCGTCAGCTCCCGCAGCCGGTCCCGCAGCTGGATGGTGGTCGGCCGGTCCACCGCCTCCTTGGCCAGGCAGGCCCGCAGGATCGGCGTCAGCGCGCCGGGGACCTCGCCGAGGTCGGGCTCCTCGTGGACCACCCGGTAGAGCATCACCTCGGAGCTGCCCGAGCCGAAGGGGGAGTCCCCGGTCGCCGCGTACGCCAGCGTGGTGCCCAGCGCGAAGACGTCCGTGGCGCCGGTCACCGCGATGCCCCGGACCTGCTCGGGGGCCAGGAAGCCGGGGGAGCCGACGGCCGTCCCGACGTGGGTCAGCGTGCTCGCGCCGGTGGACCAGGCGATGCCGAAGTCGATGATCCTCGGGCCCTTGGGCGAGAGCAGGATGTTCGAGGGCTTGAGGTCCCGGTGCACCACGCCCGCCTGGTGGACGTGGACCAGGCCGTCGGCCAGCGCCGCGCCGATCGCGGCCACCTCGGACCAGGGCAGCGGCCCCTCGTCGCCGACGCGCTTGTACAGCGAGGGCCCGGGCACGTAGGAGGTGGCCAGCCAGGGCCGCTCGGCGTCGATGTCGGAGGCCACCAACCGGGCGATGCAGCCGCCGCGGATCCGCGCCGCCGCCGCCACCTCGCGGGCGAAGCGGGTCCGGAACTCCTGGTCCTCCGCCAGTTCGGCGCGGATCAGCTTCAGCGCGACCTTCTGCCCGCGCCGGTCCGAGCCGAGGTAGACCACGCCCATGCCGCCCGTGCCGAGCCGCCGTTGCAGCCGGTAGGGGCCGACGACGCGCGGGTCCTCCCGCCGGAGCCGCACCATCGCCAATGTCCTGTCCCGCCGTCAGGTCCCCGTGCCGGGACTAGCTCTGATTACCAGGCGACAGCTTACGGACTGCGTCGCACGCGGCGCTGGTTCGCAACACCCCAGGGCCCTGTCGGATTGTCAGATACACCGGTTGCGTGCTCCTACTGTAGGGGACGCCTAGGGGTCGACCCTGAGCTGCCCCGAGGACCGGGCCGCCCGGCCTCCGCCTGGGGGAGGAGGGCCCGGACCCGGCCTCTCCTCCCCGGGTATGCCGTACGGACGGTCCCCGCGCATGACGCCAGGGGCGGGCGCGCCGCCGTAGCGTAGGAGCAGCGGTGGGCGGGGAACTCGTCCCCCGAGGCCCCACCCGCCGCGACCTCCGCCGGCGCCGCGCCGCCGCTGACCATGAAGCAGATGACGAGAGTTGGGATGCCGTGTCCGTGCAGCTGGAAGGACGAGTACGCCGCCGCCGGAGGATCGACGGCCCCCGCAACCCGCTGGTCGCGCTCGCCATCGCCCTGCCCGTCGCCGCACTGCTGGCCTTCGCCTTCGGCGGCTGGTCCCAGTTCGAGACCCAGGCCACCTCGGTCGTCCAGCTGATGGGGCGCTGATCGGGGCAGCAGGGAACACGAGAACGGGAAACAAAGAAGGCCGCCACCGGAGGACCGGGGCGGCCTGACTGCTGTTTTCCTGCCTGCTGTGGTGCGCGATACTGGGATTGAACCAGTGACCTCTTCCGTGTCAGGGAAGCGCTCTCCCGCTGAGCTAATCGCGCGGGTGGTGATGCCGTGGTGCGGTACTGCAAAGCCCCGCAGGACGGGGGACGTGCGCGATACTGGGATTGAACCAGTGACCTCTTCCGTGTCAGGGAAGCGCTCTCCCGCTGAGCTAATCGCGCGGGTGGTGATGCCGTGGTGCGGTACTGCAAAGCCCCGCAGAGCGGGGGACGTGCGCGATACTGGGATTGAACCAGTGACCTCTTCCGTGTCAGGGAAGCGCTCTCCCGCTGAGCTAATCGCGCGGGACGACAGCAGTGACGACGCTGCCGGTACTGCTTGTCTCGATCCTACTGTGAGGTGGAGACGGGATTTGAACCCGTGTACACGGCTTTGCAGGCCGTTGCCTCGCCTCTCGGCCACTCCACCGAGTCAAGAGCCAACCTACAGCCCTCTACCGAGCGGATGACGGGATTCGAACCCGCGACCCTCACCTTGGCAAGGTGATGCTCTACCACTGAGCCACATCCGCGTGATCTCCGTTCGGCGTTCCGCTCGCTTCCTTGCGGTCCGCGTCCTGGCGACGTGTTGAACTTTAGCGGATTCCCCGCCCAGCTCAAATTCCGTATCCCCGGCGACCTGCGGCGAGCCCTCCCCGGAGCCCGGCGGACACCCGTCGCAGGCGCTCCCAGCGGCGGGAACCTAGACTTCGGCAGCGCGGCGACCCCGCCTCCCCCGCACAGAATCAGAGCCGACCGTGATGCACCCCCTTTCGCCGCCCGCTGCCATGGCCCGCTTCGGCGGGCGCGTCGCCACCGGACTGCTGGACGTCACCGACGACCCGGCCGCCCTGGACAGCGAGGGCTTCTGGGCCGTCGTCGCCGGCTTCGACGGCCGGCTCACCTGCGCCCGCTTCGCCGAGCTGCGCGCCGACCGGCCGTACGCCCCCGCCGACGGCTGGCACGGCCCGGCCCGGTCCGCCTGGCGCAGCTCGCTGGACCGGGCCGGGTACACCGCCGGGGTCCGCCGCATCCGCGAGCACATCGCCGCCGGCGAGGTCTACCAGGTCAACCTCTGCCGGGTGCTGTCCGCCGCGCTGCCCGACCCGGACCGCGCCGACGTGGACGCCCTCAGCACGCTGCTGGCGCACGGCAACCCCGCCCCCTACGCGGGCACGGTCCGGCTGCCCGGGCACGGGGTGGAGGTGGCCACCGCCTCGCCCGAGCTGTTCCTGAGCCGTCGGGACGGCGTCGTCGCCTCCGGCCCGATCAAGGGCACCGCCCGGACGGAGGCGGAGCTGCTGGAGAAGGACTACGCCGAGAACGTCATGATCGTCGACCTGGTCCGCAACGACCTCGGCCGGGCCTGCGCTGTCGGCAGCGTCAGCGTGCCCGACCTGTGCGCCGTCGAGAAGCACCCGGGCCTGGTCCACCTGGTGTCCACGGTCGAGGGCCGGCTGCGCGCCGACGCGGGCTGGCCCGCGCTGCTGGACGCCGCCTTTCCGCCGGGCTCGGTCACCGGCGCGCCCAAGTCCAGCGCGCTCCGGGTGATCGACGCCCTGGAGACCGCCGCCCGCGGCCCCTACTGCGGCGCGGTGGGCTGGGTGGACGCCGACCGCGGCGAGGCCGCGCTGGCCGTCGGCATCCGCACCTTCTGGCTGGACCGGACCGACCCCGGCGGGCCCGCGGTGCGCTTCGGCACCGGGGCCGGGATCACCTGGGGCTCCGACCCCGAGGGGGAGTGGGAGGAGACGGAACTCAAGGCATCCCGGCTGCTTGCGGTAGCGTCCACGCCAGGCGGCTGACGGGACGGACGACCGACGGGACAGCCGACCGACGAGAAAGGAGCCCGGCCGTGCGGATCTGGGTCAACGGTGAACTGCTGGACTCGGCCGAGGCGACGGTGTCCGCCCTCGACCACGGCCTGACCGTCGGCGACGGCGTCTTCGAGACGGTCAAGGCCGTCGACAGCCGCCCCTTCGCACTCGGCCGCCACCTCGACCGGCTGGAGCGCTCCGCCCGCGGCCTGGGCCTGCCCGCGCCCGACCGCGAGCTGGTCCGCGCCGCCTGCGCCGAGGTGCTGGCCGCCGACCCGGTCCCGCTCGGACGGCTGCGGATCACCTACACCGGCGGCCTCGGCCCGCTGGGCTCCGAGCGCAGCGGCGAGGGCAGCACCCTGGTCGTCGCCCTCAGCGCGAGCGAGCCCCGCCCGGAGACCGCCGCCGTCGTCACCGTCCCGTGGACCCGCAACGAGCACGGCGCGCTCGCCGGGATCAAGACCACCTCGTACGCGGAGAACGTCATCGCCCTGGCCCGCGCCCAGGAGCACGGGGCGAGCGAGGCGATCCTGGCCAACACCGCCGGACGGCTGTGCGAGGGCACCGGCTCCAACATCTTCGTCGTCCTCGACGGGCAGGTGCTCACCCCGCCGCTGTCCTCCGGCTGCCTGGCCGGGATCACCCGCGCCCTGGTGCTGCAGTGGAGCGACGCGCAGGAGGCCGACCTGCCGCTGTCGGTCCTGCACGACGCCGAGGAGGTGTTCCTCACCGGTTCGCTGCGCGACGTCCAGGCGGTCTCCCGGGTGGACGACCGCGAGCTGCCCGGCGCGCCGGGACCGGTCACCGCCCGGCTGATGGCCGTCTTCGCCGAGCGCTCCGCAGCCGACCTGGAGCCCTGACCACGATGACGACCACGCTGCGCCCCCTGACACCGGAGCAGCCGACGCCGGACGGCGGCAAGGGCCGGCTGTTCGCCGTGTGCGTCAACGGCCGCCCGGTCGGCCGGGTCACCGCCACCGTGCACGGCGGCCCCGGCCCGCGGGTGGGCGCCATCACCGCGCTCGGCATCGACCCGCCCGACCGGGGGCGCGGCCGGGGCACCATCGCGGCCCTCGCCGCCGAGGAGGTGCTGCGCGGCTGGGGCTGCGCCCGGGTGGACGTCGAGATCGCCGAGCAGCCCGGCGAGGACCCGGACCGGGTGCTGCGCTTCGCCGGGGCCCTGGGCTACACCGCGCGGTCCAGGAACATGCTCAAGGTGCTCCCGGACAGCCTGCCGCAGCTGCCGTCCGGCACCCACGGCCGGCCGATGACCGCCGAGGAGTTCCCCGGGTGGCTGGCCGCCGAGTCCCAGGACTACGCCGAGCTGCAGATCCGCAACGGCCTCAGCCCCGAACAGGCCCGGGCCCGGTCGGACGCCGACCACCGGCGGGTGCTGCCCTTCGGCATGGCCAGCCCGAACACCCTGCTGCGCCGACTGGAGGCGGCCGGGCAGGCCGTCGGCAGCGTCTGGCTCAACACCGACGTCGGCCGCTCGCCGGACCGGCTCCAGCTCGGCTGGGTGTTCGACGTCCGGGTCGACCAGGCCCAGCGGGGCCGGGGGTACGGCCGGGCGCTGATGCTGCTCGCCGAGCGCGAGTGCCTGGACGTCGGCCTGCGCCGGCTGGGCCTGAACGTCTTCGTCGACAACGCCCCGGCCGACGCCCTGTACCGCTCGCTCGGCTACCGGACCTTCCGGCACGTCCTGTACAAGCAGCTCTAGCCCGGCCGGCAGGGCGGGTCACGGCGCGCCGAGCAGCTCCGTGATCCGCTCCCGCAGCCCCTGCTGGCTGCTGCCGCCGTCCAGCCGGACGCCCGCGACCAGGTAGGTCGGGGTGCCGGTCACGCCCAGCGCCTTGCCCTCGGCGTGGTCGGCGTCCACGGCCAGGATGTGCCGCCCGTCGATCAGCGCCGTGTCCATCTCCTCGGCGTCCAGGCCCAGCTCGCGGGCGACCTCCAGCAGCAGCTCCTCGCCGCGCCCGGCCAGCTCCCCGGTCCTGGCCAGCACCGCTTCCACGTACGGCCACCCGCTGCCCTGCTCGAACGCCTCCTCGGCGGCCTGGGCGGCGGCGAACGCGTGCTGGTGCCGCTCCAGCGGGAAGTGCCGCAGCACGATCTCCAGCCGGTCGCCGTACGCGGCGCGCAGCGCCCGGACGTCGTCCAGCGCGGTGGCGCAGTCGGGGCACTGCAGCTCGCACCAGTATTCGACTCGGGGCAGGGAACCTTCGCTCATGGCGGTAAGTCTCCCATTTGCGGGCAGCATGGAGGTGACCGCATCCGCGTGCGCGCAGGCGGACGCGTCGGCGAAGGAGGCAGGGACTGATGACTGCGATCGTGTGCGTGGCGCTGACGGCGGCGGCGCTGGTCATCGCCGTCCTGTCGGCGACCCGGCACCGGTACCGCCGGGCGGTGCGCTGGGTGGCCGTCGCCCTGGTGCCGACCGGGCTCTACCTGACCGGGCTGCTGACCATGTTCACCCGGATCGGCCACGCCATCGCCGACTGGGCGGCCGATCTGGTGTTTGACCCCCGGGTGTGGACGGGCGTGGTCATGCTGGGCGCGGCCGTGCTGCTGGGGCTGGCGACCGCGGTGGGACGCCGCCGCAGGAGGGCCAGGGCCGTGGAGCAGGCCGGGAACGCGCGTGCGGTGCCGACGGGGGCGGGCCCGGCCCCGGGCGCCCTGGCCGCCGGAGCCCCGGCGGCGACCAAGGGCGCGAAGGCCGCCAGGAAGCAGGCCGACGACGAGTTCGGCGAGTTCTCCGACGTCGAGGAGATCCTCAGGCGCCGCGGGCTGTGACCCCGGCCGGGGCGGCGGCGTCGGCCGCGTCCGCCGCCGTGCGCTGGCGTGCCCGGTAGGCGGCGACGTGCAGCCGGTTGCCGCAGGTGCGGCTGTCGCAGTAGCGCCGCGAGCGGTTCCGGGAGAGGTCGACGAAGACGTGGGAGCAGTCCGGCGCCTCGCAGCGGCGCAGCCGCTCGCGCTCCCCGGCCACCACGATGAAGGCCAGCGCCATCCCGGCGTCGGCGGCCAGGTGGTCGGCGAGGCCCGCGCCGGGGGCGAAGTAGTGCATGTGCCAGCCGTGGCCGTCGTGGTTGGTCAGCCGGGGGGTGGTGCCGGCCCGCGCCACCAGGGCGTTGACCAGCTCGGCCGCCGCCTCCGGCGACTGCGCCCGGAACACCCCGTGGAACTCGTCCCGGACCCGCCGGACGGCCTCCAGATCGCCACCGCCGAGCTCGCCGACCTCGCTGACGTCGCGCTCCACGACGAAGCGGCGCAGTGCGGCCACGTCCGGCAGCCCCTCGTGCCCGCAGGCCTCCGGGGCGGTGTTCAGCAGTACCACGAGCGTGTCGAGTGCGTACTCGGTGTCGTGGGTGATCAACACGTCGGGACTCCCTGGCGGCGTCACGCCCGTGGCCTCTCATGGCCGGGCCCTGGAGCGGTGACTCTACCCCCGGGCGGGCGGCGGCGCGCCGAAGCCGCCGTCGTCCCGGGCGGACGTCGGCGGCGCCGGTGGTTGTGCGGTCCGTGCCCCCGAGTAGCACGGCTGCGCACGGTAGGAGGGAAGGACCGTTTCAGCTCTCCGCGAGGATGTGCGAGAGTTCCCGGTCCAGATCGAAGTGACGGTGCTCGGTGCCGGGGGGCACCGCGGCGTCCGTCCGCTTGAGGAAGGACTCCAGCGCGCGCGCCGGGGCTTCCAGCAGGGCCTCTCCTTCCGGAGAGCTCAGGGCGATGCAGACGACGCCTTGTCCGTGGCTGCGGGAGGGCCAGACACGGACGTCACCGGTCCCGGTCGGCCGATGCAGCCCCTCCGCGAGGAGGTCACGGGCGAACACCCAGTCGACGGTTTCGTCGGCGCCCGTGTGGAAGGTGGCGTGCACGGCATAGGGGTCGGCGGTGTCGTAGCGCAGGCCCGCGGGGACGGGCAAGGAAGACTCGCTAGACACGATGAGGCGCAGGTGCAGCTCGCAGCTGACCGTGGTGTTCATAAGCGCCAGGGCCTTTCGCTCAGTGTGCGCTCGGGGATCGCACGTCGGCGAACGGACCATCCCACCTGGGAGACCGCTGTAAACCCCTCTGTCCCGATTAGTACGCACCTGGTACCCCTTCCGGCGCATCAGTCCCACCGGCTGCATGCGCGCCCTGACCCTCCGCAGCCCCCAGCTGCCCTCTGCCGCAACGGTTCCGGTCCCGGCAGGCGCTCCGGGCCGGTCCGCCGAGGGCCCGGGCCGGGCCGAGGCGGGGTTCCGCCGAGACGGTTTCCGCCACCTCCGCCGGTGCGGCCGGGCGGGCCTGAGCAGCGAGGTCAGGAGCACGGCACCGGATGCGGTAGGGTTTTCTCTGTGCCCAGGCGGCGCCCGCGCGATTAGCTCAGTGGGAGAGCGCTCCGTTCACACCGGAGAGGTCGCTGGTTCGAACCCAGCATTGCGCACATCGGGACAAATCCCCGCAGATCCATATCTGCGGGGATTTGTGCTTTTATCTGCGGCACCTATCTGCCGCGCCCCCGATCGGAAGCCGATTGTCGATCTCTGCTGCGGCAATGCTAATGTTCTCTCCGTTGCCCCGCGCGATTAGCTCAGTGGGAGAGCGCTCCGTTCACACCGGAGAGGTCGCTGGTTCGAACCCAGCATTGCGCACCGCGGAACACCGAAGGCCCCTCGCACGCGAGGGGCCTTCGCCCGTCTCCGATGCCTCTGCGGAACCGGCGGCCCGTCAGGCCGCCTGGTCCAGCTGTCGGCGCAGCGGCCAGCAGGTGTCCACCACCTCCGCCGAACCGCTGCTGCTGAACCACTTCTGCAGCCCCCGCGCCTGCGCCGCGTGCCACACCGCCTGCCGCAGGTGCAGCTCGGCCGGGGTCAGTTCGGCCAGCCGCTCCGCATGCCGTCGGCCTATCGCCCGGACCAGCTCCATCGCCGCTGTGGCGTCCGCCGCCGCGTCGTGCGCGTCCTGCAGCGCCACCCCGTAGTGCTCGCACAGGTCGGACAGCCGCCGCCGGCCCTTGCGGTAGCGGTCCAGGTGCTTGTCCAGCACCCGCGGATCCAGCACCAGCAGCGGCGCGCCGCTCACGTACTGCCCCAGCGGAGCCCCCTGGTGCCGCCTCAACTCCCGGTCCAGCAGCGTCAGATCGTAGGGGGCGTTCATCACCACCAGCGGTAGGCCCAGCCGCGCCGCCTCCGCCAGCGCCCGCGCGACCTCCTCCAGCACCAGCCGCGCCGGACGCCCGTGGCGCCGCGCCCAGTCGTCGGTCAGCCCGTTGACGGCCGTGGCCCCGGCCGGGATCGGCACGCCCGGATCGGCCACCCACTCCCGGCGCAGCACCGGCGCGCCCGCCGAAACCTGCGTCACCAGCGCCGCGGTGACGATGCGGTCCTGCTCCACGTCCACGCCGGTGGTCTCGGTGTCGAAGGAGGCGAGCGGCCCCTCGTACCAGTGCGTCATGGCGGCCTCCCCCGCGAGCGGCCACCCCCGTGGTGGTCACACCCTGCTGATACCCGGTCACCAGCCGCGTTCAACCCTCGTGACCGCCAGGCAGTTTCGCCGGTCCCCGGAGCGGAGATGACACCAGGTGACGGCCCGTCCGGTCTGGACGGACGGTCGTCGCTGGACGGGGACGGCGGCCATGGCGCTGACACAACCCGGACCGGACGCGCCACCTCCGCAGTGGGGCGGAGCCGGGCCGGGGCAATCGATGCGGGGTCAACTCGCAGTCACCTCCTGCATGGAGACGCTCCAAGTGGGATACCTGCACGCGGTCGCCGCAGCCGCGGGCTGCGCCCTCGCCTCGCCCTTCCCGGACAACGGGATCGACTGGCACGTCAGCCACGGCAGTCCCGAGCACAGCGAGGACGACGAGGCCACCATCAAGGTCCAGTTGAAGTGCACCTACCAAATCCCGCCCCATCCCGGCGGGACCGCGTTCAGCTTCACCCTCGACAACGACCACCTGCGCAAACTCGCCCACGCCCGGGTCGCCGTGCACAAGATCCTGGTGGTGATGCTGGCCCCGCGCGAGGTGGACCAGTGGCTGCTCGCCCGGCCGGACCGCCTGGAACTGCGCCACTGCTGCTACTGGGTCAACCTGGCAGGGCACCCGGTCACCGGCAAGCGCCGGACGAATGTCCGGATCCCGACCGAGCAGGTCTTCGATGACCGGGCCCTGTGCGCCATCATGGCGCGTGTGGGGGCAGGTGGACGACCATGAGGGAACCGGCCTCCACGGGAGGGAAGGTGTGACGGAGATGCGGCGCGACACCCGACCGGAGGCCACGGCCCCCGTACCGGCACGGACGGCGCGGACCACCCGCGTCCGCCGGGCCGGGGCCGAGACGTCCGACGACCCCGCGCTGCCCGATCCGGCACGCGTCGACCCGGACGTCCTGCTGACGCTGCTGGTCCGGCACGGCTGGTGCCGCCGGGGCGGCGCCGAGGGCCGCTACAGCCGCTGGTCGCCGCCGGACGACCGGGAGCCGGACACCAGCGTGCTGGTCCCGGCCGACCGCTCCTTCGAGGACAGCGCCGACCTGCTGGACGAGGCCGTCGGCGCGCTGGCCCGCTCCGGGGTGCCCTCCGCCCGCGCCATCCTGGCGGCGCTGCTGGTCCCCGGCGACGAGATCCACTGGCGGCGGGAGACCCCCGGCGTCGGCGGGGCCGTGCCCTGGGCCGCCGAGGAGGAGTTGCGCGCCGCCGCCACCGCCATGCTCTCCGCCGCCGCCAAGGCCGGACGCACCCGCGCCGCCTACTTCGGGGCCCGGCTGGACACCTTCGCCGCCGAGTTCCTGGACCGGGTGCTGGTGGTCGCCCCCGGCACCGGCGCCGGGCGGCTCACCGCCTACACCCCCGCGCCCGAGGACCGGGCCTCGGCCAAGACCCTGGTCCGGGCGCTGGAGGCGACCCGGGACGCGGTCGACTTCCAGCGCGCCACCGGCCGCGTCGACGCCTTCGACGACGGCGTCATGCTGGGCGTCAGCCGGGAGCTGATCGCCTCCGTGGTGCAGCTGGTGCGCGGCAGCGAGGGAGCCAGGATCACCCTCGCCTGGTCGCCCGCGGTCGGCGTGCCGCAGGGCTTCGGCAACCGTCGGCTGCTGCTGGAGTTCTCGCCCGGGGACCTGCCCGCCCTGGAGGCGGCGGAGGAGCGGCTGGAGCGCATCGAGCCCGCCGTGGACGTCGAGGTCACCGGCGCGGTGGTGCGGCTCAAGCGGCAGCAGCCCGGCGGCAGCGGCGTGGTGCGGCTGCGGCTGCTGGCCGGGGCCGAGGTGGACGAGGTGCGGGTACGGCTGGACGAGGCGGACTACCGCACCGCCGTGGAGGCGCACCTGGCCGGGGTGCCGGTACGGCTGCGCGGGCGGCTGGAGCGCAAGGGCGGCTTCCGCCGGCTCAGCGAGCCCGCCGGGCTGGCCCCGGTCGAGCTGGACGACGCCGAACGCGAGCGGATGCTGAAGGCGCTGCGGGTGGCCGACACGGCCGAGGGCTGACCGGGGCGCGGCTGGTCCGGGGCGCGGGATATCCGTGCGCGGACGGGCCCGCGCTCTCGGTACCATCGTGATCGCAGCACACCCGCTGCCCATGCATGCAAGCCGAGAGTCAGGAGAGTCCGGTGTCGGACGTCCGTGTGATCATCAGCCGCGAACCCGATCGGGAAGAGCGCGTGGTGACGACGGGCACCACGGCAGGCGACCTCTTCCCCGGCGAGCGCGCCGTCATCGCCGCCCGCGTCGGCGGCGAACTGCGGGACCTCGCCCACGTCCTCGCCGACGGCGACGAGGTCGAGCCGGTCGCCGTCGACAGCGCCGACGGCCTGTCGATCCTGCGCCACTCCACCGCGCACGTCATGGCCCAGGCCGTGCAGGAGATCTTCCCCGAGGCCAAGCTGGGCATCGGCCCGCCGATCAAGGACGGCTTCTACTACGACTTCGACGTCGAGAAGCCGTTCACCCCCGAGGACATCAAGGCCATCGAGAAGAAGATGACCGAGATCGTCAAGCGCGGCCAGCGGTTCTCCCGCCGGGTGGTCACCGACGAGGCGGCCCGCGAGGAGCTGGCCGCCGAGCCCTACAAGCTGGAGCTGATCGGCCTCAAGGGCAGCGCCTCCACCGAGGACGGCGCGGACGTCGAGGTCGGCGCCGGCGAGCTGACCATCTACGACAACCTGGACCCCAAGAGCGGCGAGCTGTGCTGGCGCGACCTGTGCCGCGGCCCGCACCTGCCCAGTACCCGCATCCCGGCGTTCAAGCTGATGCGCAGCGCGGCCGCCTACTGGCGCGGCAGCGAGAAGAACCCGATGCTGCAGCGCATCTACGGCACCGCCTGGGCCACCAAGGACGACCTCAAGGCGCACCTGGACTTCCTGGAGGAGGCCGCCAAGCGCGACCACCGCAAGCTCGGCGCCGAGCTCGACCTGTTCTCCATCCCCGAGCAGATCGGCTCCGGCCTGGCCGTCTTCCACCCGCGCGGCGGCGTCATGCGCCGGGCCATGGAGGACTACTCGCGCACCCGGCACGAGCAGGCGGACTACGAGTTCGTCTACACCCCGCACGCCACCAAGGGCACCCTCTTCGAGACCTCGGGCCACCTGGACTGGTACGCCGACGGCATGTACCCGCCCATGCAGCTCGACGAGGGCGTGGACTACTACCTCAAGCCCATGAACTGCCCTATGCACAACCTGATCTTCGACGCGCGCGGCCGCTCCTACCGCGAGCTGCCGCTGCGGCTGTTCGAGTTCGGCACGGTCTACCGCTACGAGAAGTCCGGCGTGGTGCACGGCCTCACCCGCGCCCGCGGCTTCACCCAGGACGACGCGCACATCTACTGCACCCGCGAGCAGATGGCCGACGAGCTGGACTCGCTGCTGACCTTCGTGCTGGACCTGCTGCGCGACTACGGCCTCACCGACTTCTACCTGGAGCTCTCCACCAAGGACCCGGAGAAGTTCGTCGGCACCGACGACGCCTGGGAGGAGGCCACCGAGGTGCTGCGCCAGGCCGCCGAGAAGCAGGGCCTGCCGCTCACCCCCGACCCGGGCGGCGCGGCCTTCTACGGCCCGAAGATCTCCGTCCAGGCCCGGGACGCCATCGGCCGCACCTGGCAGATGTCCACCATCCAGCTGGACTTCAACCTGCCCGAGCGCTTCGACCTGGAGTACACCGCGGCGGACGGCTCGCGCCAGCGCCCGGTGATGATCCACCGCGCGCTGTTCGGCTCGATCGAGCGCTTCTTCGCGGTGCTGCTGGAGCACTACGCCGGCGCCATGCCGCCGTGGCTCGCCCCGGTCCAGGCGGTCGGCATCCCGATCGGCGACGCCCACGTCGACTACCTGCGGGAGTTCGCGGCCGAGGCCAGGGCCAAGGGCCTGCGGGTGGAGGTGGACTCCTCCAACGACCGGATGCAGAAGAAGATCCGCAACCACCAGAAGCTGAAGACCCCGTTCATGGTCATCGTCGGCGACGACGACATGGCCGCCGGGACGGTCTCCTTCCGCTACCGCAACGGCGAGCAGAAGAACGGCATCCCCCGTGACCAGGCCCTCGCCGAGATCGCCGACGCGGTCGAGCGGCGCGTCCAGGTCTGACCCGTTCCCGCCGCGGCGGGCATGCCAGGGGCGGTCCCTACCGGGCCGCCCCTGCGCCTATGCTGATCCACATGACGACGGAGCCGGAGCAGCAGAACGGAGTGGGCGTGCCGGACGCATTCGGACGCCTGTGGACTCCCCATCGGATGGCCTACATCAAGGGTGAGAACAAGCCCACCGGCCCGGCGGCCACCGACGGCTGTCCGTTCTGTGCCATCCCGGCGATGTCCGACGAGGACGGCCTGATCCTGCACCGGGCCGGGCACGCCTACGCGGTGCTGAACCTCTACCCGTACAACTCCGGCCACCTGATGGCCGTCCCGTACCGGCACGTGGCCGACTACACGGAGCTGACCCCGGAGGAGACCGCCGACGTCGCCGCGCTGACCAAGCAGGCGATGACGGCGCTGCGCACGGCCTCCGGCGCGCACGGCTTCAACATCGGGATGAACCAGGGCGTGGCCGCGGGCGCGGGCATCGCCGCGCACCTGCACCAGCACGTGGTGCCCCGCTGGGGCGGCGACACCAACTTCATGCCGGTGATCGGCGCGACCCGGGTGCTGCCGCAGCTGCTGGCCGACACCCGCAAGATGCTCGCCGACGTCTGGCCGTCGGCCTAGCGCCCTCGCCCTCCGATCCTGCCGGGCGCACGGCCCGGGGTGGCGCCGCCCGCGTCACTCCGGGTCGATCTCGTCCACCTTGGACGGGCGCGCGCCCTGGACCTCGGCGCCCAGCAGCATCGAGCGGTTCTTGAAGCGGTCGACGTCCACGTCGTGGTCGATCAGGACCTCCAGCGTCGCCGCGTGCACCGCCCGCAGCACCGGGGTGGCCACCCGCAGCGCGTCGTCCGCCATGAAGCGGTTGGTCCACGGGCGGTCGGCCCAGGCCGAGCGCAGACCGAAGGGCTCGGGCAGCTTGAAGCTGCCGCCGACCCAGTTCAGCATCGACTGGTTCCAGGTGAACGGGGCGCGCACGGCGAGCCGGACCACCTCCTGGTTGGTGACGATCGGCAGGTTCTTGGTGGTCTCCTCCCAGAACTTGCCGGTCTTGGTGACGGTCACGGTCGGCGCCTTGGGCTTGCCGGTGAACGCCCCCGGCACGGGCCCCAGGGCGTGCCCGGCGACCTCCACCCGCAGGGTGTGGTGCAGTACCGTGACCGAGATCAGCAGCGTGACCACCAGGTTGCCGTCCCAGAGCACGAACTGCGCGCCCAGGTAGTGGCGCGGGCCCCGGCCGAACTGCTGGCGGTTGGCGACGTCGGCGATGGCGGAGGCGCGCATCCGCGAGCCGTCCATCTCCGGGCCGGTGGGGCGGCTGATCTCGTCGGCGCCCGCGCCGACGGCCTGCACCGTCCAGTTGTCGACCAGGATGGAGGGGATGCCGCCGGTCGCCACCGAGCTGCGGGTCATCCGGCCCAGGTGGTCCTCGATCTTGCGGACCACGTCCCAGGGGTGGAACGGACGGATCTCGTCGATGCCCGCGCGCGGGTCCAGCTGCTCGGCCATCTGCCAGGAGCCCCAGCGCTTGCCCAGGCCCAGGATCCCGTTCGGGCCCGCGTAGTGCAGGATGTTGCTCTCCTGCTCGGCGACCAGCGCGGTGAGCTGCTTGCGCAGCGCCTCGGCCTTGGTGTCCTCGGGCCCGATCGGCACCGCGCCCGGGACCATCGGGCCGACCGCGCCGCCGTCCAGCAGCGCGCCCCAGCGCTCCCGCAGCTGCCGGGCGGTGCGCAGGCAGATCCGCTGCGCCAGGAACCAGCCGACCACCGGCGCGATCATCACGATCCGCAGGTAGACGTTCCAGAAGCCGTGGGCGTACGGGTGCACGGCGAGCAGCACGGCGATGCCCAGCGCCACCGCCATCGCCAGCGCGCCGAACAGGGACTGCCGTTCGGGGTGGCTGCGGCGGCGGAACTCGAACGCGCCCAGCCAGAGCAGGGTACCGGGCAGGAAGAGCAGCCCGAAGACCAGCGAGACGCCGGTCAGCCGCTTGTCCCGCTGGTGCCGCAGCTCCTCGGCCTCCAGGCAGTGCTCGACGACGATGCGCGGGTCTATGCCGAACGAACGGACCAGCGGCTTGCGGGTGGCGCCCAGGGTGCGGGCGAGCACCGCCTGGCAGAACGCCTCGCCGAAGTTGGGGGCGAGCATGGCGAAGCGGCCCGGCTTCTGGGCGACGCCCGGGTTCAGCTGGGCCAGCGGCTCGCTGGAGCCGTCGCGGTAGGCGGCGGTGGAGAGCGCGGCGGTCACGGCGGTGTGCGTGATCCCGTCCATGCGCGGAATCTGCGCGCCCGGACTGAAGTCAAAGGCTATCGACACCGAAGGTCCTCCCGATGGCTGCGCTCTCCCGGACCGCCCGCCGCGATGATCATCCGCTGAAACGATGTCATGAAGCTGCGGCAGTCAGCGTATCGCCGCCGATCAGCCCGCGTCAGGGCATTGGCGATCGTTCCTTCGTACCGGGCGTGCGAGGATCGGAATATGGCCGAGACCCACGCCCCGAACCCGGTACTCGTGTATGACGGCGACTGCGCCTTCTGCAGTTCGTCGGTCCGCTTCGCCGAGCGGCACTTCGATGCTGCCCGCTGGCGGGCCGTGCCATTCCAGTTCGCCGACCTGGAGGCGCTGGCGGCCTTCACCGGCGGCCGGGTGACCGCGGCCCGGTGCGAGCACGAGGTGCTGTGGATCACGCCGGACGCCCGGGTGCACGGCGGCGCGCAGGCGGCGGCGCGGCTGCTGCTGCGCACCCGCCGCCCGCTGTGGAGCGTGCTGGGCGCGCTGCTGACCGTGCCGCCGGTGAGCTGGGCGGCGGCCGGGGTGTACCGACTGGTGGCGGACAACCGGCAGCGGATGCCCGGCGGGACGCCCGCCTGCGCGCTGCCGCTCGCCGCTCGCCGACCGGCCCCGGCGGCGCAGCCGGACGCCGGGGGCGTCAGCTGACGATCCGGGCGGCGACCGCCTCCGGCATCACCTCGTGCCGGGCGTAGGCCCGGGTGAAGGTGCCCGCGCCGTGTGAGAGCGAGCGCAGGTCCACCGCGTAGCGGACCATCTCCCACTCCGGCACCTCGGCCCGGATCAGGGTCCGGCCGCTCTCGGCCACCGGCTCGGTGCCCAGCACCCGGCCGCGCCGCCCGGACAGGTCGCTGAGGACGCCGCCCACGAACTCGTCCGGGACCAGCACCGAGACCTGCGCCACCGGCTCCAGCAGCCGGATCACGCCGCCCGCCGCCGCCTCGCGCAGGGCCAGCGCCCCGGCGGTCTGGAAGGCCGCGTCCGAGGAGTCCACCGAGTGCGCCTTGCCGTCGAGCAGGCTGACCCGGACGTCCACCACCGGGAAGCCCGAGCCGACGCCCCGGGCCAGCTGCGCCCGGACGCCCTTCTCGACCGAGGGGATGAAGTTCCGGGGCACCGAGCCGCCGACGATCCGGTCCGCGAACTCGAAGCCGCTGCCGGTGGGCAGCGGCTCCACCTCGATCTCGCAGATGGCGAACTGGCCGTGCCCGCCGGACTGCTTGACGTGCCGCCCGCGGCCGCGGGCGGTGGCGCCGAAGGTCTCCCGCAGCGGCACCACGTACGGCACCGGGTCCACGCTGACGCCGTAGCGGCTGCGCAGCCGCTCCAGCAGCACGTCGGCGTGGGCCTCGCCGAGGCACCACAGCACCAGCTGGCCGGTGTCCGGGTTCTGCTCCAGTCGCAGCGTGGGGTCCTCGGCGACGAGCCGGGCCAGGCCCTGCGAGAGCTTGTCCTCGTCGGTCTTGCTGTGGGCGGCGACGGCGACCGGCAGCAGCGGGTCGGGGAGCTCCCAGGCGGCGACGAGCAGCGGCTCGGCGGGGGAGGAGAGGGTGTCGCCGGTCTCGGCGCGGGCCAGCTTGGCGACGCAGGCGATGTCCCCGGCGACGGCCTGCGGGATGTGCCGCAGGGTCTTGCCGAGCGGGCTGGTGAGGGCGCCGACCCGCTCGTCCACGTCGTGGTCCTCGTGGCCGCGGTCGCTGTGGCCGTGCCCGGAGACGTGGATGGGGGCGTCCGGGCGCAGCGTGCCGGAGAACACCCGGACCAGGCTGAGCCGGCCGACGTACGGGTCGCCGCTGGTCTTGACGATCTCGGCGGCGAGCGGTCCCTGCGGGTCGCAGGCCAGGGCGGGCCTGGGGCTGCCGTCGGGGCCGGTGACGACCGGCTGGGGGCGGTCGGCGGGGGAGGGGAAGGCGTGGGCGATCAGGTCGAGCAGTTCGGCGGAGCCGAAGCCGGGGTGGGCGCTGTCGTGCGGCGGGAGGGCGGCGAGCACCGGGTGGAAGGCGGCCCGGGCGACGGCGCGCTCCAGGTCGGAGGTGAGGGTCTTGGGGTCGATGGCGTCGCCGGAGAGGTAGCGGTCCATCAGCTCCTCGTCCTCGCTCTCGGCGATGACGGCCTCGATCAGCCGGTTGCGGGCGGTCTCGGCCTCCAGCGGCAGTTCGGCGTCGTCCGGAGCCCGGCCGCCGGTGTCGTCGCCGGTGCCGGTGTCGTCGCCGGTGCCGGGGTGCTGCCGGGCGCCGGGGGAGCGGCCGTCGAGCAGGGGGAGCAGCGAGCCGGGGCCGGGCAGGCCCTGCGGCAGGTACAGCGGCATGATCGACTCGGGGTTCTCCCGGCCGAACGCCTCGCGGCACAGGTCGACGCCGGCGGCGAAGCCGGCCTGCGGGGCGTCGAGCTTGGTGATGACGATGGCGCGGGGGATGGCCAGGGCGGCGCACTCGTCCCAGAGCATCCGGGTGGAGCCGTCGATGCCGTCGGTGGCGGAGACGACGAACAGGGCGGCGTCGGCGGCGCGCAGTCCGGCGCGCAGTTCGCCGACGAAGTCGGCGTAGCCGGGGGTGTCCAGCAGGTTGATCTTCAGTCCGGCGTGGTTCAGCGGCAGCAGCGCCAGCTGGACGGAGCGCTGCTGGCGGTGCTCGATCTCGTCGTAGTCGCTGACGGTGGTGCCGTCCTGGACCCGTCCGGGCCGGTTCACCGCGCCGGTGGCCAGCGCCAGGGACTCGGCGAGGGTGGTCTTGCCTGCTCCGCTGTGGCCGACCAGCACCACGTTGCGTATCTGCGGGGGTCGTACCGGCTGGTCGGCCGCCGTATCCCTGCCGGCGGTACCACCACGTCCTGCGGACCTGTCGCTCATGGTCTTCTCCTCCCGCGAGGGTGGGCGCGAGCGCGCACGACTGACGCCACGGGGGACCGCGCAGAGTGGGCACAGCACCACCCGCGGTGATGGTGAGCTTGGCGCCGCGCCGCCCCGGGGTCCATAACCCCGGCAGGGGCGGTCCGCGGGCGTGCCCGCGCCCGAGCGGGTCCTGCCGTCCCGATACGATTGCGGTGCGTCCCTCGGCGCGAAGTCCCGGCCGACGCCAGGCCGTAAGCGGAGCCAGATTCGGAGCGGTCGGCAGATCCCATGCTCAACAAATACGCGCGGGCCTTCTTCACGCGGGTCCTCACCCCTTTCGCCGCGATGCTGCTGCGCGCCGGGATCAGCCCGGACGTGGTCACCCTGGTGGGTACGGCCGGCGTGGTCGCCGGGGCTCTGGTGTTCTTCCCCCAGGGTAGTTTCTTCTGGGGCACCATCGTGATCACCGCTTTCGTCTTCTCCGACCTGGTGGACGGCAACATGGCCCGCCAGGCCGGGACCTCCAGCGTCTGGGGGGCCTTCCTGGACTCCACCCTGGACCGGGTCGCCGATTCGGCGGTGTTCGCCGGGATCGCGCTGTGGTACGCGGGCCGCGGCGACAACCTGCTGCTCTGCGCGGTGGCGCTGTTCTGCCTGGCCTGCGGGCAGGTGGTGTCGTACACCAAGGCGCGGGCCGAGAGCCTGGGCCTCAAGTGCGACGTCTCCGGCCTGGTGGAGCGGGCGGAGCGGCTGGTGGTGACCCTGGTCGCGGCGGGCCTGGCCGGGCTGCACGGCTTCGGGGTGCCGTACATCGACTGGCTGCTGCCGATCGCGCTGTGGCTGATCGCGGCCGGCAGCCTGGTGACGGTGATGCAGCGGATCCTGACGGTGCGTCGGGAGGCGGCGCAGGAGGCGACGGGGGGTGCCGGCGCGTGAAGGACCGACTGAACGACGCCGCCTACGCGGCGGGGTGGGCCCTGGTCAAGCGGCTGCCGGAGCCGGTGGCGACCCGGCTGTTCGACGCCATCGCGGACTTCGTCTGGCGGCGGCGCGGCAAGAGCGTGCTGCGGCTGGAGTCCAACCTGCGCCGGGTGCGCCCGCAGGCCCCTGACGCCGAGATCGCGGAGCTGACCCGGGCCGGGATGCGCAGCTACATGCGCTACTGGTGCGAGTCGTTCCGGATGTCCACCTGGGGCCGGGAGCGGATCACCGCCTCCTTCGAGCCCGAGCACGTGGACCGGCTGGACCAGGCGCTGGCCGCCGGGCGCGGCGTGGTGCTGGCCCTGCCGCACATGGGCAACTGGGACCTGGCCGGGGCCTGGGTGGTGGTCACCCGGGTGCCGTTCACCACCGTCGCCGAGCGGCTCAAGCCGGAGAAGCTGTTCGACCGCTTCGTGGCGTACCGCGAGGGGCTGGGCATGGAGGTGCTGCCGCTGACCGGCGGCGCCGGGACGCTGGGCACGCTGGCGCAGCGGCTGCGCGCGGGCGGGCTGGTCTGCCTGGTGGGGGACCGCGACCTGTCGGCGTCCGGCGTCGAGGTGGAGTTCCTGGGCGAGGCCACCCGGATGCCGGCCGGGCCCGCGGCGCTGGCGGTGCAGACCGGTGCGGCGCTGCTGCCGGTGACGCTCTGGTACGACGGCACGCCGGTGATGAAGGGCAGGGTGCACGAGGAGGTCGTGCAGCCGCAGGCCGGGTCCAAGCGCGAGCGGATCGCGGCGATGACCCAGGCGATGGCCCGGGTGTGGGGCCAGGGCGTCTTCGAGCACCCGCAGGACTGGCACATGCTGCAGCGGTTCTGGCTGGCGGATCTGGAGCCCCGGCCGGAGGCGGCCGCGCAGCAGCAGCCCGCGCAGCAGCAGCCGAAGCAACAGCAGCCGGAGCAGCCGCCGTCGGTGCCGGGCCCGGCTGCGGAGCCCGCCGCCGGGCCCGCCGCTGCGCCCGCCGCCGGGGCATCCGCGCCGGAGCCGGGGCCGGAGGTCGCCCGGTGAAGGTCGGCATCGTCTGCCCGTACGCGTGGGACGTCCCCGGCGGGGTGCAGTTCCACGTCCGGGACCTGGCCGAGCACCTGATCGCGCTGGGGCACCAGGTCTCCGTGCTCGCGCCCGCCGACGACGACACCCCGCTGCCGCCGTACGTGGTGGCCGCGGGCCGCGCCGTGCCGGTGCCGTACAACGGCTCGGTGGCCCGGCTGACCTTCGGCTTCCTGTCGGCCTCGCGGGTGCGGCGCTGGCTGCGCGAGGGCGGCTTCGAGGTGCTGCACATCCACGAGCCGGTCACCCCGAGCCTGTCGATACTGGCCTGCTGGGCCGCCACCGGCCCGATCGTGGCGACCTTCCACACCTCCAACCCGCGCTCCCGGGCGATGATCGCGGCCGAGCCGCTGATGCAGCCGGCGCTGGAGAAGATCAGCGCGCGGATAGCGGTCAGCGAGTACGCCCGCCGCACCCTGGTCGAGCACTTCGGCGGCGACGCCGTGGTCATCCCCAACGGCGTGGACGTCGGCTTCTTCGCCGGGGCCGAGCCGCGCCCGGAGTGGAGCGGCGACACCATCGGCTTCGTCGGCCGGATCAACGAGCCGCGCAAGGGCCTGCCCACGCTGCTGGAGGCGCTGCCGCTGATCGTCGCGCAGCGCCCCGGGGTACGGCTGCTGGTGGCCGGCAAGGGCGACGAGGAGGAGGCGGTGAAGGGCCTGCCGCCGGAGATCCGCAGCCGGATCGAGTTCCTCGGCATGGTCAGCGACGAGGAGAAGGCCTCCCTGCTGCGCAGCGTGGACCTCTACGTCGCGCCCAACACCGGCGGCGAGAGCTTCGGCATCATCCTGGTCGAGGCCATGTCGGCGGGCGCGCCGGTGCTGGCCAGCGATCTGGACGCATTCCGCCAGGTGCTGGACGGCGGCGCGGCCGGGGAGCTGTTCCCGGTGGAGGACGCGGCCGCGCTGGCGCAGGCGGCGGTGCGGCTGCTGGGCGATCCGCAGCGGCGGGCCGAGCTGCGCGAGGCGGAGACCCGGCACGTGCGGCGCTTCGACTGGGCGACGGTGGGCGCGGACATCCTGTCGGTGTACGAGACGGTGGCGGTGGGCGCGGCGGCGGTGGCCGAGGACGACCGGGGCGGCTGGTGGAACCGGCTGGGCCTGGCCCGCGACTGATCGGGGCGGGTTGCCGATAGGGTGACCGCCCGTGAGCATCTGGATCTGGGTCGCGGTCGCGGCCGTCCTCGTCTTCTGGTACCTGAGCTGGACGGCGGGCCGGCTGGACCGGCTGCACGTGCGGATCGACGCCGCCCGCGCCGCGCTGGACGCGCAGCTGCTGCGGCGCTCCTCGGCGGCGCTGGAGCTGGCCACCTCGACGCTGCTGGACCCGGCCTCCTCGATCCTGCTGTACCAGGTGGCGCACGCGGCCCGGACCGCCGACGCCGACCGGCAGGAGGTGGCCGAGAGCGAGCTGAGCCAGTCGCTGCGGGCGGTGTTCGCCGAACCGGAGCAGGCACAGGAGCTGGCCCTGCTGCCCGGCGGCGAGGAGGCGGTGGCCGAGCTGCGGGCGGCGGCGCGCCGGGTGCCGATGGCCCGGCGCTTCCACAACGACTCGGTGCGGGCGGCCCGCGCGGTGCGGCGGCACCGGATCGTCCGGCTGTGCCGGCTGGCCGGGCACGCGCCCTTCCCGCAGGCGTTCGAGATGGACGACGAGCCGCCCACGGCGCTGTGACGGCGGCGGGGGCGTGAGTCGCGCCACTCCGTAGTGGCAGGGTCCGCTCCTGGGAGCTGGACTCTGTGGAGCATCGGCTAGGGTCGGAGCGGGCCTACCATTGGCTTGTCGTACCACTGCACTGTCCGTGTCTTCAGTGAGGTCTTTCGTGTCCACCAACACCCCTGCGCCCGTCGACCAGCCTGCCGTCGGCACCGCCCGCGTGAAGCGCGGCATGGCCGAGCAGCTCAAGGGCGGCGTGATCATGGACGTCGTCAACGCCGAGCAGGCGAAGATCGCCGAGGACGCCGGTGCCGTGGCCGTCATGGCCCTGGAGCGCGTCCCCGCCGACATCCGCAAGGACGGCGGCGTGGCCCGCATGTCCGACCCGGACATGATCGACGGCATCATCAGCGCCGTGTCCATCCCGGTGATGGCCAAGTCCCGGATCGGCCACATCGTCGAGGCGCAGATCCTGCAGTCCCTCGGCGTGGACTACATCGACGAGTCCGAGGTGCTGACCCCGGCCGACGAGGTCAACCACAGCGACAAGTGGGCGTTCACCACCCCCTTCGTCTGCGGCGCCACCAACCTGGGCGAGGCGCTGCGCCGCATCGCCGAGGGCGCGGCCATGATCCGCTCCAAGGGCGAGGCCGGCACCGGCAACGTGGTCGAGGCCGTCCGCCACATGCGCCAGATCCGCGGCGACATCGGTCGGCTGCGCGCGCTGGACAACAATGAGCTGTACGCCGCCGCCAAGGAGCTGCGCGCCCCCTACGAGCTGGTCAAGGAGGTCGCCGAGCTGGGCAAGCTGCCGGTCGTGCTGTTCTCCGCCGGCGGTGTGGCCACCCCGGCCGACGCCGCGCTGATGATGCAGCTGGGCGCCGAGGGCGTCTTCGTCGGCTCCGGCATTTTCAAGTCCGGCGACCCGGCCAAGCGCGCCGAGGCCATCGTCAAGGCCACCACCTTCTACGACGACCCCAAGGTCATCGCGGACGTCTCCCGCGGCCTGGGCGAGGCCATGGTCGGCATCAACTGCGACACCCTGCCCGAGTCCGAGCGCTACGCCAACCGCGGCTGGTAGTCAGCGCGGCGCACGCACAGGTGGGGAGCACGGGAGCACTCCCGCGCTCCCCATCTCCCGTACTGTCCCGAGTGAAGAGGTCGTCCCCCGTGTCCATCAGTAACCCCGTCGTCGGCGTCCTGGCCCTGCAGGGCGATGTGCGCGAGCACGCGCTGGCGCTGGTCGAGGCCGACGCGCTGGCCCGCCCGGTCCGCCGTCCCGAGGAGCTGGCCGAGGTCGACGCCCTGGTCATCCCCGGCGGCGAGTCGACCACCATGTCCAAGCTGGCGCTGATCTTCGGGATGATGGAGCCGCTGCGGGAGCGGGTCGCCGCCGGGATGCCGGTCTACGGCTCCTGCGCGGGCATGATCATGCTCGCGGACAAGATCCTCGACGGCCGGGACGACCAGCAGACCGTGGGCGGCATAGACATGACCGTCCGCCGCAACGCCTTCGGCCGCCAGAACGACTCGTTCGAGCAGCCGGTCGACGTCCGCGGCGTTCCCGGCGGCCCGGTGCACGGCGTGTTCATCCGCGCGCCCTGGGTCGAGTCGGTGGGCGCGGGGGTGGAGGTGCTGGCCGACCTGGACGCCGCGACCGGCGGCGGGCGGATCGTGGCGGTCCGTCAGGGCAACCTGCTGGCAACCTCGTTCCACCCGGAGCTGAGCGGCGACCACCGGGTGCACTCGTACTTCGTCGACATGGTCCGCTCGGCGGGCTGAGGCCGGTCCGAAGCCCCGGGGCTGACCGTGCGCGGGTTGCCGCGACGGTAGGATCTCCCTGTTCCATTTTCGTTGGTATTGCGTGAAGGAGTCATTCGATGTCCGGCCACTCCAAATGGGCTACCACCAAGCACAAGAAGGCCGCCATCGACGCGAAGCGCGGCAAGCTCTTCGCAAAGATGATCAAGAACATCGAGGTGGCGGCACGCACCGGCGGCGGTGACCCGGCCGGCAACCCGACGCTCTACGACGCCATCCAGAAGGCCAAGAAGAGCTCGGTGCCGATCGACAACATCAACCGCGCCGTCAAGCGCGGCTCCGGTGCCGAGGCCGGCGGCGCCGACTACTCCACGATCATGTACGAGGGCTACGGTCCCAACGGCGTCGCCGTGCTGATCGAGTGCCTCACCGACAACCGCAACCGCGCCGCCTCCGACGTGCGCGTGGCCATGACCCGCAACGGCGGCTCGATGGCCGACCCGGGCTCGGTGTCGTACATGTTCACCCGCAAGGGCGTCATCGTCGTGGCCAAGGGCGACAAGCTGGACGAGGACACCATCCTGGACGCCGTGCTGGACGCCGGCGCCGAGGAGGTCAACGACCAGGGCGACACCTTCGAGGTGGTCAGCGAGGCCACCGACCTGGTCGCGGTGCGCACCGCGCTGCAGGCCGCGGACATCGACTACGACTCGGCCGAGGCCAGCTTCGTGCCCAGCGTGCAGGTCGAGCTGGACGCCGACGGCGCCCGCAAGATCTTCAAGCTGATCGACGCCCTGGAGGACAGCGACGACGTGCAGAACGTCTTCGCCAACTTCGACCTCTCGCCGGACGTCGTGGCCGAGCTGGACGACGAGGAGTAGAACCCTCGGCGGGCCGCGCCCGTTCCACGCCCGCCCGGCGGCCCCCGCGGCCGCCGGGCGGCGGCATGTCCGGGGCGGCGATGTCGGCGGCGACCGGTAGCCTCACCGCAGCACTGTCCAACCGAGCGGAGGCGAACGCGCGTGCGCGTACTGGGGGTGGACCCGGGCCTGACCAGGTGCGGCGTCGGCGTGGTCGACGGCGCGCCGGGCCGACCGCTGCACATGGTGGCCTGCGGGGTGGTCCGCACCCCCGCCGAGGAGGAGGTCCCGCGCCGGCTGCTGGCCATCGAGCAGGGCCTGGAGGCGTGGTTCGACCAGCACCGGCCCGACCTGGTCGCGGTCGAGCGGGTGTTCGCCCAGCACAACGTCCGCACCGTGATGGGCACCGCCCAGGCCAGCGCCGTGGCCATGCTGTGCGCGACCCGGCGCGGCATCCCGGTCACCCTGCACACCCCCAGCGAGGTCAAGGCCGCCGTCACCGGCAGCGGCCGGGCCGGGAAGGACCAGGTCGGGGCCATGGTCACCCGGCTGCTGCGGCTGGACGCCCCGCCCAGGCCGGCCGACGCCGCCGACGCCCTGGCCCTGGCCATCTGCCACATCTGGCGCGGCGCGGCCACCGAGCGGATCGCCGGGGCCGTCGCCGCCGCCCGCACCGCCCCCGCCGCCCGCGGCCCCCGCGGCGGCCGTCCGAAGGAGTACCGCGCATGATCGCTTTCGTCAGCGGCCCGGTGGCCGCCGTCGGCCCCGGCTCCGCCGTGGTCGAGGTGGGCGGCGTCGGCATGCTGGTCCACTGCGCGCCCGCCACCCTGGCCGCGCTGCGCATCGGCGAGCCCGCGCGCCTGGCCACCTCGCTGGTGGTCCGCGAGGACTCGCTCACCCTCTACGGCTTCGCCGACGACGACGAGCGGCTCACCTTCGAACTGCTGCAGACCGCCAGCGGCATCGGGCCCAAGGTCGCCCAGGCCATGCTGGCCGTGCACAGCCCCGAGGCGCTGCGGGTCGCGGTGGCCCGCGGCGACGCCAAGACCCTCACCGCCGTCCCCGGCATCGGCCCCAAGGGCGCGCAGAAGCTGCTGATCGAGCTGAAGGACCGGCTCGGCGCCCCCACCGGGGCCGTCCCGGCGCAGCAGCACGCCCTGGCCGCCCGCCCGGCGCCGTGGTCCGAGCAGCTGCACGCGGCCCTGGTCGGCCTCGGCTTCGCCCCGCGCGAAGCCGACGACGCCGTGGCCGCGGTCACCCCCGAGGCCGAGGCCCAGGAGCGGCCGGACGTCTCCGCCCTGCTGCGCAGCGCCCTGCAGAGTCGCAACCGCACCCGCTGAGCCCCGCCGGGAGCCCTGCCCGCCCGTCGGGAGCCCGGCCCGACCCGAGCAGCCCCTGCCCGGCCCGAGAACCCCGTCCCCCTGCTGAGGAAGCCCGTGAGCCTGCACGACGACCCCCAAGCCCCCGGCGACCGGCTGGTCACCTCTGCCGCCGACGGCGAGGACCGGGCCGTCGAGGCCGCGCTGCGCCCCCGGGACCTGGACGAGTTCATCGGCCAGGAGCGCGTCCGCGAGCAGCTCTCGCTGGTGCTGCAGGCCGCCCGGCACCGCGCGGCCACCCCGGACCACGTGCTGCTGAGCGGCCCGCCCGGGCTGGGCAAGACCACCCTGTCGATGATCATCGCGGCGGAGATGAACGCCCCGATCCGGATCACCTCCGGCCCGGCCATCCAGCACGCGGGCGATCTGGCCGCGATCCTCTCCTCGCTGACCGAGGGCGAGGTGCTGTTCCTGGACGAGATCCACCGCATGTCCCGGCCGGCCGAGGAGATGCTGTACATGGCGATGGAGGACTTCCGGGTCGACGTGATCGTCGGCAAGGGCCCGGGCGCCACCGCCATCCCGCTGGAGCTGCCGCCGTTCACCCTGGTCGGCGCGACCACCCGGGCCGGGCTGCTGCCGCCGCCGCTGCGCGACCGCTTCGGCTTCACCGGCCACATGGAGTTCTACGCGCCGGTCGAGCTGGAGCGCGTGATACACCGCTCCGCCCGGCTGCTGGACGTCCGGATCGACACCGCCGGGGCCGCCGAGATCGCCGGCCGCTCGCGCGGAACCCCGCGCATCGCCAACCGGCTGCTGCGCCGCGTCCGGGACTACGCGCAGGTCAGGCATGACGGCGTGATCACCAGGGAGATCGCCGAGGCGGCCCTGGCCGTGTACGAGGTGGACGCCCGCGGCCTGGACCGGCTGGACCGGGCGGTGCTGCACGCGCTGCTGCGGCTGTTCGGCGGCGGACCGGTCGGCCTGTCCACGCTGGCCGTCGCGGTCGGCGAGGAGAGTGAGACAGTGGAGGAGGTCGCCGAACCGTTCCTGGTCCGCGAAGGTCTGCTCGCACGCACCCCGCGCGGGCGGATTGCGACCGCTGCCGCCTGGCAGCACCTGGGTCTCACCCCGCCGAACGGGCCGCTCCCGGCCCAGCCGGACCTCTTCACCGAAGGATGAGTACACACCGTCCTGTGCCGGGGACTCGCTTTCGTTGGAACTGGGATGCAATGCTTGACGTTGTTCCACCAAGGCGTGTGACCTAGAATCCGCCAGCCGCCCTTCCCCCGGGGCGGTCCGCCACCGAAATGACCGGCCGCGTCCTGCGGCCTCGCAAAGGACTCGTCAGTCGTGAGTATCGTCTCTCTCCTCCCGATCATTCTGATCGGCGGCATGCTGTTCTTGATGATGCGCTCCTCCAAGAACAAGCAGCAGCAGGCGCAGCAGATGCGCAACAAGCTCGAGCCGGGCGTCGGCATCCGCACCATCGGCGGCATGTACGCGCTGGTGAAGGAGGTGCGCGAGGAGGCCGTCGAGCTCGAGGTCGCACCTGGTGTGCATGCCATCTACGCCAAGAACGCCATCGCCACCGTGATGGACGGCGTCGAGTACAACCGCATCGTCCACGGCGACGAGCCCGAGGACCTGCTCCCCGAGTACGAGGAGAGCGAGTCCGGCGAGGCCCCCGCCGACGAGGCCGCGGCCGAGTCCCCGGTGCTGCTCGGCAAGGCCGACGCCGCCGAGGCCCCCGCTGACGCCGAGGCCCCCGCCGTCGCCGCCGAGACCGGCGCCGGAGACAAGGCCGTCTCCAGCAAGTAGCCTGCCCCGTACGGCAGACGCCGGAGGCTGACTCCGGACGGCCCCACAGGACCGCTGCGTCGTTGCCGCGCCACACCCTGTCCGCCGAACCCCGGTGGTGGTGGCGCGACCCAACCCACGGCATGGACAGAGAGAATCGAGAAGGTGGCATCACCCAAATCCCGTCCGCGTGACGGATACCCGGGGCGTGCGCTGAGTCTGATCCTGGCGATCGCGGTGGCGCTTGTCGCCATCATGTTCGCCACCGGGTACAAGACGCCGCACCTCGGCATCGACCTCGCCGGCGGCTCCAGCGTCACGCTGAAGGCTTCCCCCACCGCCGGCAAGCCCGCCAGCTCGGTGAACCCGACCAGCATGAACCAGGCTGTCGGGATCCTCACCGCGCGGGTCAACGGTCTTGGGGTGTCCGACGCCACCGTGCAGACCGAGGGCAACGACACCATCGTGGTGACCGTTCCCAAATCGCAGAAGAACAACCAGGAAGTCCTGAACGACATCGGCAACACCGCGCTGCTGTACTTCCGGCCGGTGATCGCCTACGCGTTCTCGGGGAACCTCCCGACGCCCCCTGCCTCGCCCTCTCCCTCCGCCTCGGCCGGTGCCAAGACGACCCCGTCGCCGTCCGCCTCGGTCACGACCAAGCTCAAGGCGGCCGGCGGCACCCCGTCGCCGTCGGCGAGCAAGGCCCAGGGTGACGCGCTCAGCCAGGCGCTGACCAAGCCGGCCACCCCCAGCTCCTCGGCCGGTGCCAAGGCGGCGTCCACCGCCAAGGCCACCGCCACCCCCAAGCCCACGGCCAGCGCCCCCGCGGCCCCGGTGAACACCGCGACCCAGGGCCTGCAGGGCACCGTCCCGGCCGCGCTGACCAGCCGGTTCGACTCGATCGACTGCTCCAAGGCGGGCCAGCGCCAGGACTACCAGGGCGCGCCCACCAGCGACGCGGTCGCCTGCGCGCAGGACAAGGACCCGACCACCGGCCTGTACATCAAGTACGCGCTCGGCCCGGTGGCCGTGGCCGGTACCGAGGTCTCCAGCGCCGCCGCCAACGTCAGCACCAGCGGCGGCTGGGAGATCGACCTGTCCTTCAACTCCAAGGGCACCAGCCAGTTCGCCAAGACCACCACCAGCCTGGTCTCCGCGCCCGCGCCGACCAACGGCTTCGCCATCGTGCTGGACGGCCTGGTGCAGTCCGCGCCCACCGTCAACCAGGCGATCACCGGCGGCCAGGCGCAGATCACCGGCTCCTTCACCCAGCAGCAGGCCCAGGCGCTGGCCAACAGCCTGAACTACGGCGCGCTGCCGCTGAAGTTCAAGCAGCTCGACGTCACCACCGTCTCGCCGCAGCTCGGCAGCAGCCAGCTGACCGCGGGCCTGGTCTCCGGTGCGATCGGCCTGGCGCTGGTCATCCTGTACTCGCTGGTCTACTACCGCGGCCTCGGCCTGGTGGCGATCGGCGGCCTGGGGCTGTCCGCCGTGCTCACCTACTCGATCATGAGCCTGCTCGGCGGCACCATCCACTTCGCGCTGAACCTGCCGGCGGTCTGCGGTGCCATCGTGGCCATCGGTATCACCGCCGACTCGTTCGTCGTCTACTTCGAGCGCATCCGCGACGAGGTCCGCAAGGGCTCCTCGCTGCGGCCGGCCGTGCAGCGGGCCTGGCCCCGGGCCCGGCGCACCATCCTGGTCTCCGACTTCGTGTCGTTCCTGGCCGCGGCGGTGCTGTACTTCTTCACCGTCGGCACCGTCCAGGGCTTCGCCTTCACCCTGGGCCTGACCACCCTGCTCGACGTGGTCGTGATCTTCCTGTTCACCAAGCCGCTGATCACGCTGCTGGCCCGGCGCAAGTTCTTCGCCGAGGGCCGACCCATGTCCGGACTCGACCCCAAGCGGCTCGGTGCCCGTCCGCCCATTCGCGGCGGCCGTCGTCGTCCCGCCGAGACCAAGGAGGCCTGACCAGATGTCACGCTTCAGCAACCTCGGCCACCGGCTCTACGTCGGCGACGTCAGCTTCGACTTCGTCGGACGGCGCAAGCTGTGGCTGATCATCTCCGGCATCATCCTGCTCGCCGCCGTGGTCGGCCTGGGCACCCGCGGCCTGAACCTCGGCATCGAGTTCAAGGGCGGCGACGTCTACCAGATCAACCAGTCCAACGTCACCGTGAGCCAGGCCCAGTCCGTGGCCAACTCGATCACCGGTGACGACTCCGCCGTGGTCCAGTCGGTCACCACCGAGGGCAGCGGCAAGGAGATCACGGTCCAGATCAACGCTGCCACCAAGATCGCCGTGCAGCCGGGCAAGACCGAGGTCACCACGGTCACCGACAAGCTGGCCGCCGGCCTGGGGGTGGACCCGACCAAGATCAGCACCCAGTCCATCGGCGCCAGCTGGGGCAAGGAGATCAGCCAGAAGGCGCTGGAGGGCCTGATCGTCTTCCTGGTCCTGGTGACGCTCTACCTGGCCTTCGCCTTCGAGTGGCGGCTGGCCATCGCCGCGCTCACCGCGCTGATGCACGACATGCTCATCACCGTCGGCATCTACGCGCTGCTCGGCTTCACCGTCAGCTCCGGCACGGTGATCGGCTTCCTGACCATCCTCGGCTACTCCCTGTACGACACCGTGGTCGTCTTCGACGGCCTCAAGGACGCCACCAGGAAGCTGGACAGCCAGAGCCGGGAGACCTACAGCGAGGCCGCCAACCGGGCGCTGAACGGCACCCTGGTGCGCTCGATCAACACCACCGTGCTGGCCCTGCTGCCGGTCGCCGGGCTGCTGTTCATCGGCGGCGCCATGCTGGGCGCGGGCACGCTGAACGACATCTCGCTGGCGCTGTTCGTCGGCCTCAGCGCCGGCGCCTACTCCTCGATCTGCGTCGCCACCCCGATGGTGGCCTGGCTCAAGGAGAAGCAGCCGGAGAACCGGGAGCTGGCCAAGCGGGTCGCCAAGCGGCGCGCCGCCGAGGCCAAGGCCCTGGCCGAGGGCCGGGTGCCGGAGGCGCAGGACGGCTCCGGCGACGCCCTGGGCGACGCCGAGGGCCGCGGCGACGCGGTCGGCGCGGGCTCCGGCACCGGCGGCACCCGCCGCCAGCCGGTCAACCGCACCCGCAGCGACCGCCGCTCCACCGGCAAGCGGAACTAGGGCGGGCGGGTGACCACCACCGATCTCGCCGGGCTGCTCGCGGCGCACATCAGGGACGTTCCGGACTACCCCAAGCCCGGGGTCGTCTTCAAGGACATCGCCCCGCTGCTGGCCGACACCCAGGGCTTCACGGCCCTGGTCGACCACCTGGCGGCGCGGGCCCGGGCGCTCGGGGCGACCAAGGTCGTCGGCCTGGAGGCGCGCGGGTTCATCCTGGCGGCCCCGGCCGCCTACGCCGCCGGGGCGGGCTTCGTCCCGGTCCGCAAGCAGGGCAAGCTGCCCGGGGCCTGCCACGCGCAGGCCTACGACCTGGAGTACGGCTCGGCCGTGCTGGAGGTCCAGCAGGACGCCTTCGCCCCGGGCGAGCGGGTCCTGGTCGTGGACGACGTGCTGGCCACCGGCGGCACGGTGGCCGCGGCGCTGGAGCTGGTCCAGCGCTGCGGCGCCCGGCCGGCCGGTGTGGCGGTGCTGATGGAGCTGGGCTTCCTCGGCGGCCGCGACCGGCTGGCCGGTCCCCTCGGCGGGGCGCCGCTGGAGTCGGTCATCCTGGTCTGACGCCTCCGGGCGCAGCCCGGGCACACAGCTCGGGCACGCAGCACAGCACGGCGCAGGTCGCAGCACACCTTCGGGCGGGTCACCGGAACACCGGGTGACCCGCCCGAGGCGTCCCGGAGAACGGCTGTCCGCGCGGCTCGGTACCATGGAGATCCGCGACTCGCGCCCTAGGAGTGCACTTGCCCGAAGAGGTCGTGCCCACCACTGCCCATGCGCAGGACGGCGCCCCCGCCGCAGACCAGGCGCAGGGCGCGGCCCCCGGCACGCCCACGCCGCCCCCGCCGCCCGTCCCGGTCGTCCGGCCGCCCGCCCCGGCGGCGGTGCGCAGCGCCGCGACCGCCGGGGCGCACGCCACCGCCCCGCGCCCCGGGGCGGCCTCGCCCAGCCGGGTCCGGGCCCGGCTGGCCCGCCTCGGCGGCCAGCGCAGCAGCGCCTTCAACCCGGTGCTGGAGCCGCTGTTCCGGATCGTCCGCAGCAACGACCCCAAGGCCGACCTGCCGACCCTCGAACGGGCGTACCAGATTGCCGAGCGCTGGCACCGCGGCCAGAAGCGCAAGAGCGGCGACCCGTACATCACCCATCCGCTGGCGGTCGCCACCATCCTGGCCGAGCTGGGAATGGACTCGCCGACGCTGATGGCCGGGCTGCTGCACGACACCGTCGAGGACACCGAGTACGGCCTGGACACCCTGCGCCGGGACTTCGGCGACACCGTGGCCATGCTGGTGGACGGCGTCACCAAGCTGGACAAGGTCAAGTTCGGCGAGGCCGCGCAGGCCGAGACGGTCCGCAAGATGGTCGTGGCCATGGCCAAGGACCCGCGGGTCCTGGTGATCAAGCTCGCCGACCGGCTGCACAACATGCGCACCATGCGCTACCTCAAGCGGGAGAAGCAGGAGAAGAAGGCCCGCGAGACGCTGGAGATCTACGCCCCGCTGGCGCACCGGTTGGGCATGAACACCATCAAGTGGGAGCTGGAGGACCTGGCCTTCGCCATCCTCTACCCCAAGATGTACGACGAGATCGTCCGGCTGGTGGCCGAGCGCGCGCCCAAGCGCGACGAGTACCTGACCACCGTCACCGACCAGGTCATGGGCGACCTGCGGGCGGCCCGGATCCGGGCGACGGTCACCGGCCGACCCAAGCACTACTACAGCGTCTACCAGAAGATGATCGTGCGCGGCCGCGACTTCGCCGAGATCTACGACCTGGTGGGCATCCGGGTCCTGGTCGACTCGGTCCGGGACTGCTACGCGGCGCTGGGCACCATCCACGCGCGCTGGAACCCGGTGCCGGGGCGGTTCAAGGACTACATCGCCATGCCCAAGTTCAACATGTACCAGTCGCTGCACACGACGGTGATAGGACCTGGCGGCAAGCCGGTCGAGCTGCAGATCCGCACCTTCGACATGCACCGCCGGGCCGAGTACGGCATCGCCGCGCACTGGAAGTACAAGCAGCAGGCGGTGGCGGGCGCGTCCAAGGTCCGCACCGACACGCCCACCGGCAAGGGCGCCAAGGCCGAGACCGTCAACGAGATGGCCTGGCTGCGGCAGCTGCTGGACTGGCAGAAGGAGACCGAGGACCCGAGCGAGTTCCTGGAGTCGCTGCGCTTCGACCTGTCCAACAACGAGGTCTTCGTCTTCACCCCCAAGGGCGACGTCATCGCGCTGCCCGCCGGCGCCACCCCGGTGGACTTCGCCTACGCGGTCCACACCGAGGTCGGCCACCGGACCATAGGGGCCCGGGTCAACGGCCGGCTGGTGCCGCTGGAGAGCACCCTGGACAACGGCGACCTGGTGGAGGTCTTCACCTCCAAGGCCGCCACCGCCGCGCCCTCCCGGGACTGGCTGGGCTTCGTCAAGTCGCCCCGGGCCCGCAACAAGATCCGCGCCTGGTTCTCCAAGGAGCGCCGCGAGGAGGCCATCGAGCAGGGCAAGGAGGCCATCACCCGGGCCATGCGCAAGCAGGGCCTGCCGCTGCAGCGCATCCTCACCGGCGACTCGCTGGTCACGCTGGCGCACGAGATGCGCTACCCGGACATCTCCTCGCTCTACGCCGCCATCGGCGAGGGCCACGTCTCCGCGCAGACCATCGTGCAGAAGCTGGTCCAGGCGCTGGGCGGGGAGGAGGGCGCGACCGAGGACATCGCCGAGACCACCACCCCGTCCACCGGCGCCGGACGGCGCAGCAACCGGCGCAACGCCGCCGATCCGGGCGTCGTGGTCAAGGGCGTCGCGGACGTCTGGGTGAAGCTCTCGCGCTGCTGCACGCCGGTGCCGGGCGACCCGATCGTCGGCTTCATCACCCGCGGCAACGGCGTGTCGGTGCACCGCGCCGACTGCGTCAACGTGGACTCGCTGGCCCAGCAGCAGGAGCGGATGGTCGAGGTCGAGTGGGCGCCCACCCAGTCCTCGGTGTTCCTGGTGGCCATCCAGGTGGAGGCGCTGGACCGGTCCCGGCTGCTGTCCGACGTCACCCGGGTCCTGTCCGACCAGCACGTCAACATCCTGTCCGCGGCGGTGCAGACCTCGCGGGACCGGGTGGCGATGAGCCGCTTCACCTTCGAGATGGGCGACCCCAAGCACCTGGGGCACGTGCTGAAGGCCGTACGCGGCGTCGAGGGCGTCTACGACGTCTACCGGGTCACCAGCGCCCGGCAGCGCTAGCAGCGGTACGCACAGGGGCCCCCACCGGCCGGTGGGGGCCCCTCGCCGTGCTCGCGGCAGCGGGCGTCAGCCGCCGAACTCCTGCAGCCCCTTGCGGGCCTGGTCCAGCAGCTCGCGGCGGCCGGACAGCTCGGCCTCCAGCTTGGCGACGCGGGAGGAGTCGTTCTTGGCGCGGGCCGCCTCGATCTGCTTCTCCAGCTTGTCCACGGCCGCCTGCAGCAGCCCGGTCATGCCCTCGGCGCGGGCCCGGGCCTCCGGGTTGCTGCGCTGCCACTCGGCCTCCTCGGCCTCGCGGATCGCCCGGTCCACCGTGTGCAGCCGGGCCTCCAGCTTCGGCCGGGCGTCGCGCGGCACGTGCCCGATCTCCTCCCAGCGCTCGCTGATCGAGCGGTAGGACGCCTTGGCGGCCTTCAGGTCGCCGATCGGCAGCAGCGCCTCGGCCTCGACCAGCAGCGCCTCCTTGAGCGTCTGGTTCTCCCGCTCACCGGCGTCCCGCTCGTCGAAGACGGCCGAGCGCGCCTGGAAGAAGACGTCCTGGGCGCCCCGGAACCGGGCCCACAGCTCGTCCTCGGCCTCGCGCTGGGCGCGGCCCGCGGCCTTCCACTCGGTCATCAGCTCGCGGTAGCGGGCCGCGGTGGCGCCCCAGTCGGTGGAGCCGGAGAGCGACTCGGCCTCCTTGGCCAGCTTCTCCTTCTGCTGCCTGGCCTCGTCGCGCTGCTGGTCCAGCGTGG
This sequence comes from Streptacidiphilus sp. PB12-B1b, assembly GCF_014084125.1. Taxonomy (NCBI): domain Bacteria; kingdom Bacillati; phylum Actinomycetota; class Actinomycetes; order Kitasatosporales; family Streptomycetaceae; genus Streptacidiphilus; species Streptacidiphilus sp. PB12-B1b. Next base: position 2,722,455 of record NZ_CP048405.1, read on the forward strand.
CGAAGTGGGCCTTGCGGCGCTTGGAGAAGGTCGAGCGGGCGTGCGAGAAGCGGTGCCACAGCTCGTCGTCGGCCTTGCGGTCCAGCCGGGGCAGCGCCTTCCAGGAGTCCACCAGGGCCCGCAGCCGGTCCCCGGCCTCGCGCCAGGAGGTGGACTCGGCGAGCTGCTCCGCCTCGGAGACCAGGGCCTCCTTGGAGCCCCGGGCCTCCTCCTGGGCCTTGGCGCGGGCGGCCCGGCGCTCCTCGCGGCGGCTCTCCACCTCGCTCACCAGGGCGTCCAGCCGCTTGGCGAGAGCGGCCAGATCGCCCACCGCGTGGCCCTCGACCACCTGCGCCCGCAGGTGCTCGACGGCGGTCAGGGCGTCCTTCGCGGCGAGGTCGGTCGTGCGCACCCGGCGCTCCAACAGGCCGATCTCGACGGCGATGCCGTCGTACTTCCGGGTGAAGTAGGCGAGGGCCTCATCGGGGGAACCTGCCTGCCACGAGCCGACGACGCGCTCGCCCTCGGCCGTCCGCACGTAGACGGTCCCCTCGTCGTCGACACGGCCCCACGGGTCGCTGGTCACAGCGCCTCCTCCATATGGCGGCCCTCCGCTGGGGGAGGGCCACCCTCCACAGTTCGTTGCCCGGCCTGGCTCAGACTGGCCACCGGGGTCAAGGCACCCTACAAGACGCCAACATAGGCGACCGGTACTGGTGCTGTCCGTATCCCGGCGGCGAAAACTGTGCCGCGTCCCGGGGCGGACCGGTCAGGCCTTGGTCGCGGTCACCTTCTGCATGATCACGCTCTCCTTCGGGTGACCGTCGCCGGTGCTCGGGCTGTCGGTGCCCTGCGCCGCGATGGCGTCCAGCACGTTCATGCCGCCGGTGATGGTGCCGAACGGGGTGTAGGACGGCGGCAGCGGGCTGTCCTTGTAGACCAGGAAGAACTGGCTGCCGTTGGTGTTGGGGCCGGAGTTGGCCATGGCCACGGTGCCCGCCGGGTAGGTCACGGTGGCGCCGGAGCCGAACGCCTTGAGGTTCTCGTCCTTGAAGTTGTAGCCCGGGCCGCCGGAGCCGGTGCCGGTCGGGTCGCCGCACTGGAGCACGTAGATGCCGGTGGTGGTGAGCCGGTGGCAGACCACGTTGTCGAAGTAGTGCTGGTCGGCCAGGAACACGAACGAGTTGACGGTGACCGGGGCGACCGCCGGGTTCAGCTGCAGCGAGACCGCGCCGCGGTTGGTGTCGATGGCGATGTCGTACTTGGCCTTGGTGTCGATGGTCATCGCCGGGGCGGTCTTCCACTGCTTGCCGCTGTTCTTGGGCACCGTGAACGAGGGCGAGGCGGAGGGCGACGCGGTGGGGGAGGCCGCGGCCTTGTCCGCCGAGACGCTCTTCTTGCCGCCGGAGCCCACGCCCCACCAGATGCCGCCGGCGACCAGCGCCGCCGCGACCACCGCCGCACCGGCGATCAGCGCGTTCCGCCGGGCCCGGCGCACCGCCTCGGCCCTGGCCCTCATCTGCCGCTCGTACTTGAGCTGGGCCAGCTGGCGCTGCCGCTTCTCCTTGTCCTTCGACAGCGCGGGCCGGTGCGGCTTCGTCGTGTTCCTGCTGGCCACCGACAGTCACTCCCTCTGACGTCCCCGCACCTCGCCGGTGGGGATCTCTCCACTCGTTGGGCGCTCAGTGTAGGGAGCAAATCTTTAAATGCGCCCTCAGGTCCAGAAATTCACAGTCGGCGGCGTCCGGTGCTATCGGTTCGCGCGCGTCCCCGCCCCGCCGGTAGGCTGCGGGCAGACTTCCCGCGCTGCCGAGCGCACCGCCGAGACCGCCTCCGACGTGCAAAGGACCCACGTGTTCATCGCCGGCTTCCCCGCAGGGGCCTGGGGCACCAACTGCTACCTGGTCGCCCCGGCGGCCGGCGAGGAGTGCGTCATCGTCGACCCCGGCCACCTGGCCGCCGCCGGGGTGGAGGAGGCGGTCCGCGAGCACGGCCTCAAGCCGGTCGCGGTGGTGCTCACCCACGGGCACATCGACCACGTCGCCTCGGTCGTCCCGGTCTGCGGCGCGCGCGGCATCCCGGCCTGGATCCACCCCGAGGACCGGTACATGCTGGCCGATCCGGAGCGGGCGCTCGGCCGGGCGCTGGGCGCCAAGCTGATGGGCGACCTGACCGTCGGCGAGCCCGACGACGTCCGGCTGCTCACCGACGGCAGCGTGCTGGAGCTGGCCGGGCTGCGGCTCACCGTCGACCACGCCCCCGGCCATACCGGGGGGTCGGTGACCTTCCGCACCCCCGCCGCGCCGGACCTGCCGCCGGTGCTGTTCTCGGGGGACCTGCTCTTCGCCGGCTCCGTAGGACGTACCGATCTCCCCGGGGGCGACCACGCCGCCCTGCTGCGGTCGCTGGCACGCGTGTGCCTGCCGCTCCAGGACGAGACCGTGGTCCTCTCCGGACACGGCCACCAGACCACCATCGGCCGCGAGCGCGCCACCAACCCGTACCTGCTGCAGGTCGCGGGCGCGACCGCCGAAGGCACCGCCGCACCGCGGCGAGGAATGTGACAGACAATCAGATGAGCACCTTCTCCGCCCCCAAGGGCACGTACGACCTGCTGCCGCCCGACTCCGCGACCGTCCTGGCCGTGCGCGAGGCCCTGGCCGCGCCGCTGCGCCGGGCCGGCTACGGCTACATCGAGACCCCGGTCTTCGAGGACGTCGCGCTGTTCTCCCGGGGCGTCGGCGAGTCCACCGACATCGTCTCCAAGGAGATGTACGCCTTCACCACCCGCGGCGGCGACGAGCTGGCGCTGCGCCCCGAGGGCACCGCCTCGGTGCTGCGCGCCGCGCTCCAGGCCAACCTGCACCGCACCGGCAACCTCCCGGTCAAGCTCTGGTACTCCGGCTCGCAGTACCGCTACGAGCGCCCGCAGAAGGGCCGCTACCGGCAGTTCTGGCAGGTCGGCGCGGAGGCCATCGGCGCCGAGGACCCGGCCCTGGACGCCGAGCTGATCATCCTCGCCGACGACGCCTACCGCTCGCTGGGCCTGCGGAACTTCCGCATCCTGCTGAACAGCCTCGGCGACCGGCAGTGCCGCCCGGTCTACCGCGCCGCGCTGCAGGAGTTCCTGCGCGGCCTGGAGCTGGACGAGGACACCGTGCGACGGGCCGAGCTGAACCCGCTGCGGGTGCTGGACGACAAGCGCGCCTCGGTGCAGGCGCAGCTGGTGGGCGCGCCGATGCTGGCCGACTACCTGTGCGAGGACTGCAAGGCGTACCACGAGCAGGTCCGCGAGCTGCTCACCGCGGCCGGGGTCGGCTTCGAGGACGACCCCAAGCTGGTCCGCGGCCTGGACTACTACACCCGCACCACCTTCGAGTTCGTGCACGACGGCCTGGGCTCGCAGTCCGCCGTCGGCGGCGGCGGGCGCTACGACGGCCTGTCCGAGATGATCGGCGGCCCGGCGCTGCCGTCCGTCGGCTGGGCGCTGGGCGTGGACCGCACGCTGCTGGCGCTGGAGGCCGAGGGCGTCGTCCGGGAGCCCGCGCCCAGCAGCGACGTCTTCGCCGTGCCGCTCGGCGAGCAGGCCCGCAAGGTGCTGTTCGGCGCCGTCACCGGGCTCCGCCGGGAGGGCGTCAGCGCCGACCTCGCGTATGGCGGCAAGGGGCTCAAGGCGGCCATGAAGGCCGCCGACCGGTCCGGCGCGCGGTTCGCGCTGGTCGCCGGGGAACGGGACCTCGCCGAGGGGCTCGTCCAGCTCAAGGACCTCACCAGCGGCGACCAGACCCCGGTCGCCCTCGACGCTCTCGTCGCCACCCTGAAGGAGAAGCTGAAGTGATCCGCAGCCATGAAGCCGGCACGCTCCGCCCGGAGCACGCCGGCACCACCGTGACCCTCGCAGGCTGGGTCGCCCGCCGCCGCGACCACGGCGGTGTCGCCTTCATCGACCTGCGCGACGCCTCCGGCACCGTCCAGGTCGTCGTCCGCGACCTGGACGCGGTCTCCGAGCTGCGCTCCGAGTGGTGCGTCAAGGTCGTCGGCGACGTCCGGGTGCGGCCCGAGGGCAACGAGAACCCGGACATCCCGACCGGGGCGATCGAGGTCGTGGTCAGCGAGCTGACCGTGCTCTCCGAGTCCGCCGCGTTGCCGTTCCAGGTGGCCGAGTACGAGCCCGGCTCGGTCAACGAGGAGGTCCGGCTCCGCTACCGCTACCTGGACCTGCGCCGCGAGGGCCCGGCCAAGGCGCTGCGGCTGCGGTCCAAGGCGACCCACATCATCCGTACGGTGATGGAGGAGAACGACTACCTCGACATCGAGACCCCGTACCTGACCCGCTCCACCCCCGAGGGCGCGCGCGACTTCCTGGTGCCGGTCCGGCTGCAGCCGGGCCACTGGTACGCGCTGCCGCAGTCGCCGCAGCTGTTCAAGCAGCTGCTGATGGTCGCCGGGATGGAGCGCTACTACCAGATCGCGCGCTGCTTCCGGGACGAGGACTTCCGCGCCGACCGGCAGCCGGAGTTCACCCAGCTGGACGTCGAGGCGTCCTTCGTCGACCAGGAGGACGTCCTGGCGCTCGGCGAGAAGCTGGTCTCCCGGATCTGGAGCGAGGTCCACGGCCACCAGGTGCAGCTGCCGCTGCCCCGGCTGACCTACGCGGACGCCATGGCCCGCTACGGCTCGGACAAGCCCGACGTCCGCTTCGGCAACGAGCTGGTGGACCTCACCGGGTACTTCGCCGGCACCGAGTTCCGGGTCTTCCAGGCCCCGTACGTCGGCGCGGTGGTCATGCCCGGCGGCGCCTCGCAGCCGCGCAAGCAGCTGGACGCCTGGCAGGACTGGGCCAAGGCGCGCGGCGCCCGCGGCCTGGCGTACGTGCTGGTCGACGCCGACACCGGCGAGCTGCGCGGCCCGGTCGCCAAGAACCTCTCCGAGGCGCACCTGGCCGGACTGGCCGAGGCGGCCGGCGCCGAGCCGGGCGACGCGGTGTTCTTCGCGGCCGGCAAGAAGACCCCCTCGCAGGAGCTGCTGGGCGCGGCCCGGCTGGAGATCGGCCGCCGCTGCGGCCTGATCGACGAGTCCGCCTGGGCGTTCCTGTGGGTCGTGGACTTCCCGATGTTCGAGCCGATCGAGGACGACAAGGGCGAGTTCCAGGGCTGGCACGCGGTGCACCACCCCTTCACCGCGCCCACCGCCGAATCCCTGGACACCTTCGACAAGGACCCGGGCTCGGCCCTGTCCAACGCCTACGACCTGGTGCTGAACGGCAGCGAGATCGGCGGCGGCTCGATCCGTATCCACCAGAAGGACGTGCAGAAGCGGGCCTTCGACGCGATCGGCCTGTCCGAGGAGGAGGCGCAGTCGCAGTTCGGCTTCCTGCTGAACGCCTTCGACTTCGGCCCGCCGCCGCACGGCGGCATCGCGCTGGGCCTGGACCGGCTGGTGGCGCTGCTCGGCGGCTACGAGACCATCCGCGACGTGATGGCCTTCCCGAAGACCTCCACCGGCGGCGACCCGCTGACCGGTGCGCCCACGCCGATCACCGCGCAGCAGCGCAAGGAGGCCGGGGTCGACGCCCAGCCGAAGGCCAAGGAGCAGGCGGAGAGCTGAACGGCCCGGCAGCAGCGCGCAGTACCGTGTCCGCCACCCCGCCCGGGGCGGCGGACACGGCTGTCATCCCAGCTCGGCGCAGCCGCGCAGGTCGGCCGTGCGTGCGGGCGGGGCGGCGTCCAGTTCCAGCACGGTCAGCTCGTTGCTCCCGGGGCGCAGCAGCGGCCAGGGCAGGTAGAGGGTGCGCTGCGGGCCGCGGTCCCAGTAGCGGCCGAGCAGGACGCCGTTGATCCAGGCGTAGCCCTTGGTCCAGCCGGGCAGCGCCAGGTAGGCGTCGGCGGGCTCGTCGACCTGGAACCGGCCGCGGTGGAACGCCGGGCCCGTGCCGCGGGGGGCCGTGGCCGCGTCGCCGGGGGCGTGGTCCCGGGCCGCTTCGCCGCCGGGCCAGGGCAGGACGCCGGGGGTGCCGTCGCGCAGCGGCATCGGCTCCACCGTCCACTGGTGCAGGTACTGCTGGGTGTGCAGCACGCCCGCGACGCCCTTGCGGTCGCCCAGCCCGGCCCCGTAGTTGACCCGGCCCATGGACTCCACCAGCAGGGTCAGCTCCGCCGACGGCCCGGGGACGGCGAACTCCACCGCCGGCTGCTGCGGGTCGTCGCGCTCCAGCACCGCCAACAGCCGCCCGTCCAGGTGCACATGGGCGCGGTCGGCCAGGCCCTGGACGGTCAGCGGGTGGGCGCGGCGCGGGCCGGGGACGCGGGTGCGGTAGAGCGCCAGGCCGTGCTCCAGGCCCATCTCCTCGAACGAGGGCGGCACCGGCGCGTGCACCGTGCCGGTGCTCAGGCTGCGGACGGCGTCGGCCAGCGGCAGCCGTTCGGACAGCTCCACCCGGGTCGGCGGCAGCGTCGGGGGCAGGGCGGGCGGCTCGGGCGGCGCCTGGTCGGCGTGGGCGGCCAGCAGTTCGCGGTAGGCCCAGAACTTGGCGGTCGGCGCGCCGCGTTCGTCGACCGGGGCGTCGTAGTCGTAGGAGGTCACGGTCGGCTGGTAGCCGTGCCCGGTGACCGGGTCGGCGGTGTTGGCCCCGGCCCAGGTGCCGAAGTTGGTGCCGCCGTGCGCCATGTAGAGGTTGACCGAGGCCCCGGCGTCGAGGATCTCCCGCAGGGCCGCCGCGGCGTCCTCGGCCGGGCGGGTGGTGTGCTTCTCGCCCCAGTGGTCGAACCAGCCGTTCCAGAACTCCATGCACACCGGCGGGTCCTGGGGCCGGTGCGCGCGCAGCGCGGCGAACGCCTCGGCGGCGCGGCTGCCGAAGTTGACGGTGGCCAGGTGGCCGGGGAGCGAGCCGCCGGTGAGGAAGAAGTCGTCCGGGCCGTCGGAGGTGAACAGCGGGACGTCGATGCCGCGGTCGCGCAGCGCCCGGGCCAGGTGGGCCAGGTACGGCCGGTCGGTGCCGTAGGAGCCGTACTCGTTCTCGATCTGGACCATCAGCACGTTGCCGCCGCGGGTGGTCTGCCGCTGCGCGATCATCGGCACCAGCCGGTCGTACCAGCGGTCCACCAGCGCCAGGAAGCGCGGGTCGGCGGTGCGCAGCCGCAGGTCGCGGTCGGCCAGCAGCCACCAGGGCAGGCCGCCGTTCTCCCACTCGGCGCAGATGTACGGGCTGGGGCGGACGACCGCGTGCAGCCCGGCCTCGGCGGTCAGGTCGAGGAACCGGCCGAGGTCGGCGATGCCGCCGAAGTCGTAGACGTCGGGCCGGGGTTGGTGCAGGTTCCAGGGCACGTAGGTCTCGACGGTGTTGAGGCCCATGGCGCGCAGCGTGCGCAGCCGGTGCGGCCACTGCTCGGGCCGGCTGCGGAAGTAGTGCAGCGCGCCGGAGAGCAGCCGCAGCGGGCGTCCACCGAGGGTGAACCCGCCGGGGGCGATCTCCAGGACCGGGCCGCCACGGGTGTCGGCGGCCTCGGTGGTCTCGGTGTCCTGCTGGCGCACGCCCTGCCTCCATCGGGTTCGATTCACGCACATATGAGCACACGACCAGGGGCTGGTTTGTGTGTTTCTGCAAAGTTTCCCCGCAGAAGCTGTTGACTAGTGTTCAGTTTGCCCTAAGGATGCGCAGAAACGAAAGCTCTAACCCCCGAGGAGTTCCCTGTGACGTCCCGACGGATGTGCGCCGCCGGCCTCGCCGCCGCCACCCTGGCCGCCCTCACCGCCTGCGGCGGCAGCACCCCCGGCGGCTCCGGCGGCACCGGCAGCGCGGCCGGGCCCGTGACCCTCCAGTTCTGGGGCTGGGCGCCCGGCTACCAGCAGTCCGTCGCCCTGTTCAACAAGACCCACCCCGACATCCGGGTCACCTTCCAGACCACCGCCTCCGGCGCCAAGGGCGGCTACACCAAGATGCTGACGGCCGTGAAGGCCGGCAATGCCCCGTGCCTGGCCCAGGTGGGCTACGAGACGCTGCCCAGCTTCGCCGCCGCCGGGGCGCTCCAGGACGTCTCCGCCTACGCCGACGCCGCCAAGCCGCAGTTCGCCGCCTGGACCTGGAACCAGGTCGGCATCGGCGGCCAGGTCTACGGCATACCGGTGGACACCGCGCCGATGGCGCTGCTCTACCGCAAGGACCTGTTCGCCAAGTACGGCATCACCGCCCCGCCGCAGACCTGGGCGCAGTACGCCGCCGACGCCGCCAGGGTGCACGCCGCCGACCCCAAGGTCTACCTCGGGGACTTCGGCAACGACGCCTACCAGTACGCCGGGCTCGCCTGGCAGGCCGGCGCCAAGTGGTTCGGCACCAGCGGCGACGCCTGGCAGGTCAGCATCGACAGCCCGGCCAACGCCAAGGTGGCCGGCTACTGGCAGGGCCTGCTGGCCCAGCACCTGCTCAAGGCCGACCCCAGCTACGACGCCTCGCTCTACAAGGACATGGGCGACGGCACCGTCCTCTCCGACGTCAACGCGGTCTGGGACGCGCCGATCATCGCCTCCAGCGTCGACAAGTCGACCTCGGGCGACTGGGCGGTCGCGCCCATGCCGGTCTGGAACGCCGCCGACCCGGTCTACGGCAACGACGGCGGCTCGGCCACCGCCGTGCTCAAGGGCTGCGCCGACCCCAAGGCCGCCACCGAGTTCGCGGTGTGGATGAGCACCGACGCCGCCAGCGTCAGCAACCTGATCAAGGTCACCGGCATCTACCCGGCCGCCACCTCCGGGCTGCAGAACCCGCAACTCAACGCCCCCGACGCCTTCTACGGCAACCAGGTCATCTACGACGTCTTCCGGGACGAGACCCCGAAGATCGACACCAGCTGGCAGTGGGGCCCCACCATGACCCAGACCTCCACCGACCTCGGCACCGGCCTCGGCCGGGCCGGCAGCGGCAGCAGCACCCTGCCCGGCGTCCTCGGCAGCGTCCAGAGCTCCACCGTGGCCGAGCTGAAGAACCAGGGCCTCAGCGTCGGCTGACCGACCGCACGCCGCCGGGGCGCACGCCGCCGGGGCGCCGCACCCGGCCCCGCCGCCCCGGCACCGGCACCGGCACCAGACCGGGCACCGCACGTAGGAGAAGCTCCGTGACCACCTCGCCACCCCTGCCCGCACCCGTCGCGGCGCGCCGCCGACCGCGCCGCGCCGCGCGGCGGAACCGCCCCGGCCGCACCGCCGCCGGGTTCCTGCTCCCGTTCGTCCTGCTGTTCGTCTGCCTCTACCTGGCGCCGATCGGCTACTCCGTCTACCAGAGCCTGTTCACCCTGCACCGCTCCGGGCTCGGACTGACCGCCCCCACCCAGGTGTTCGGCGGCCTCGCCAACTACACCCGGGCCCTGGGCGACGCCGCGTTCCGCTCCTCGCTGCTGCGGGTGCTGCTGATCGGCGTGGTCCAGGTGCCGCTGATGCTGGGCCTGGCCCTCGCCCTGGCGCTGCTGCTGGACGCCCGCACCACCCTGTTCAAGCGCTTCTTCCGGCTGGCGTTCTTCCTGCCGTACGCGCTGCCCGGGGTGATCGGCGCGATCATGTGGTCCTTCCTGTACGCGCCCGGGCTCAGCCCGCTCAGCTCCGCGCTGGCCCACCTCGGCCTGCACGTGGACTTCGTCTCCGGCTCCATGCTGGCGCCCTCCATCGGCAACATGGTCACCTGGGGCTGGACCGGCTACAACATGCTGATCATCTACTCGGCGCTGCAGGCTGTCCCGGCCGAACTGGGCGAGGCCGCCACCATGGACGGCTGCGGCCCCTGGCGGATCGCCTGGCACATCAAGATCCCGGCGGTGCGCTCGGCACTGGTGCTGACCACCGTGTTCTCCATCATCGGCACCGCCCAGCTGTACAACGAGCCGGCCGTGCTGCAGAACATCGCACCGACCCTGAGCAGCAGCTACACACCCATCTTCGCCGCCTACAACGCCGTCAACGACAACGACTTCGGCCGCGCCGCCGCCGACTCCGTGATCGTGGCCCTGCTGACCTTCGTGCTGTCGTTCGGTCTGCTGCGCCTCGTCCAGCGCCGGGGGGACACCCAGTGAGCCTGCACCTGACCGACCGTCCGGCCGCCGCGGCCGCCACCCGCGAGCCCGCCCGGCCCCGCCGCGGCTTCTCGCCCGCCCGCTGGGTGATCCTGGCCGGGATGCTGCTCTCCGCCGTCTACTTCCTGCTGCCGGTGTGGTGGCTGCTGGTCAACTCGACCAAGCCGAACGACCAGCTGTACTCCACCAATGGCTTCTGGTTCGCCCGGTTCGAGCTGTTCGCCAACGTCCGGTCGGTGTTCACCCGCAGCGGCGGCATCTACGCCCACTGGCTGGCCAACAGCGCGCTGTACGCGGTCGGCGGCGCGGCGGTCTCCACCCTGGTCGCGGCCATGGCCGGGTACGCCCTGGCCAAGTTCCGCTACCGGGGCCGGGAGGCGGTGTTCAACATCGTGCTGGGCGCGGTGCTGATCCCGCAGCCGCTGCTGGCCATCCCGCTCTACCTGATGTTCTCGCCGGTGCACCTGGTGAACACCTACTGGAGCGTGCTGTTGCCGAGCATGGTCAGCCCGTTCGGCGTCTACCTGTCCCGGGTGTACGCGGCGGCGTCCGTCCCGGACGAGCTGCTGGAGGCGGGGCGCATCGACGGCGCCGGGGAGCTGCGGATCTTCGCCACCCTGGCGCTGCGGGTGATGTCCCCGGCCCTGGTCACGGTCTTCCTGTTCCAGTTCGTCTCGATCTGGACCAACTACCTGCTGCCCGCGCTGATGCTGGCCGACAACCGGCTGCAGCCGGTCACCGTGGGCATCGTCGGCTGGCAGGCGCAGCGCGGCATCGGCCAGGCGTCGGTGCCGTTCACCATCGTGATCACCGCCGCCCTGGTCTCGGTGGTCCCGCTGGTGGCGATGTTCCTGTTCCTGCAGCGGTTCTGGCGCTCGGGTCTGATCGCCGGGAGCGTCAAGGCCTGACCGCGCACCCCCTCGGACGGGGTCCGGCGCGGCCTGGCGCGCCGGACCCTGCGGCCCACCGGAGCGGTCAGACCCGGTCCAGGTAGCCGTTGCCGACCAGCCACATGACATTGAGCTGGGCGGGCGCGCCCGGCACCAGCGACCCGTCCAGCTGGTACTGCCAGCCGTGACCGGGCTGGCCGAACCAGGGGGCGATCGGACCGGCGTCCACGGTGAACGCCTTGACCACCCGGTAGTCGTGGTAGTTGCAGCCTGCCGCGGGGGTGCCGTCCAGACTGGACGGCGGGATGGAGCGGGCGCCGTACGACAGGCCCGCCGGGGCCAGGAACGAGCCGTACTCGCTGCCGTAGCGGTCGATGTCCTGCCCGGGCCGCAGGGTCTGGGTGGTCTCGATCGGCTTGCCGTCCCCGGCGATCACATAGCCGTTGTCCGGCGGGTAGATCCAGCCCGGTGCGCCGCCGTTGGCGGTCGGACTGTAGTACTGGGCCAGCAGCTGGGCGTCGGTCAGGTCGCCCGAGCGGTGGTAGCCGAACAATTCCGCGCCGACCGGCCCGAACACCGGCAGCTGCTGCGGGCCGAGCCGGGAGTCGCCGTCGAAGAAGGCGGCCGAGCAGGCGTCGAGCGCGGTCGCGGCGCTGCCGGGCGCGGCGGCTGCGGCGGCGGTCGCGGCCGGTACCGACGCCGGGGCCTGTGCCGGGGCCGCGCCGGTGGTGAGCGCCGAGGCCGCCAGTACGGCGGCGGTCGTGAGCAGGGTCGCCAGGTTCCTGCGGATGCGCATGATCCCCCTTTGGATGTGTTCCGTGACGGGTTGTGTGCGTACGGTGACCAGTGAAGCGGGTGTGGCAGGGGCTCGTCAACGGTGCCCGGGGGTCGGCGGGGGCGTGTTGTCGGAGCGGCCCGCTAGTGTCGGGGGAGTGGAACCCGATCTCTTCACCGCCGCCGCCGAGGAACGCCAGGCCAAGGAGCCGGGGCGGTCGCCGCTCGCGGTGCGGATGAGGCCGCGCACGCTGGACGAGGTGGCCGGCCAGCGCCGACTGCTGGGGGAGGGCTCGCCGCTGCGCCGGCTGGTCGCCGGCGCCGCCGGGCCCGCCGCGACCTCCTCGGTGATCCTCTACGGGCCGCCCGGCACCGGCAAGACCACCCTGGCCTATGTGATCAGCCAGGCCACCGAGAAGCGCTTCGTCGAGCTCTCCGCCATCACCGCCGGGGTGAAGGAGGTCCGCGCGGTGATCGAGAGCGCCCGCCGCGAGGTCGGCGCCTCCGGCCGGGAGACCACGCTGTTCCTGGACGAGATCCACCGCTTCTCCAAGGCCCAGCAGGACAGCCTGCTGCCCGCGGTGGAGAACCGCTGGGTCACGCTGATCGCGGCCACCACCGAGAACCCGTACTTCTCGGTGATCTCCCCGCTGCTCTCCCGCTCGCTGCTGCTGACCCTGGAGTCGCTGACCGACGAGGACATCCGGGAGCTGCTGCGCCGCGCCGTCGCCGACCAGCGCGGGCTGGCCGGGGCGGTGGCGCTGGCCGAGGACGCCGAGGACCACCTGGTCCGGATCGCCGGGGGCGACGCCCGCAAGGCGCTCACCGCACTGGAGGCGGCCGCCGGGACGGCACTGGCGCTGGGTGCCGACCAGGTCCGGCTGGCCGACGTGGAGCAGGCCGTCGACAAGGCCGCCGTCCGCTACGACCGCGACGGCGACCAGCACTACGACGTGGCCAGCGCGCTGATCAAATCCATTCGCGGCAGCGACGCCGACGCCGCCCTGCACTACCTGGCGCGGATGATCGAGGCCGGGGAGGACCCGCGCTTCATCGCCCGCCGGCTGATGATCTCCGCCAGCGAGGACATCGGCCTGGCCGACCCCAACGCGCTGCCGCTGGCCGTGGCCGCGGCGCAGGCGGTGGCCATGATCGGCTTTCCGGAGGCCGCGCTCACCCTGTCGCACACGGTGATCGCGCTGGCCCTGGCGCCCAAGTCCAACTCCGCCACCACCGCCATCGCCGCCGCCACGGCCGACGTCCGCCAGGGCCTGGCCGGGCCGGTGCCGCCGCACCTGCGGGACGGCCACTACGCCGGGGCCAAGAAGCTCGGCCACGCCCAGGGCTACGTCTATCCGCACGACCTGCCCGAGGGCGTTGCCGCGCAACAGTACGCCCCGGACGCGGTGCACGGCAGGCGCTACTACGAGCCCACCCGGCACGGCGCCGAGGCCCGCTACGCGGACATCGCCGAGTGGGTGCGCGCCCGGCTGGCCGGGGAGTCGGGCGCCTGAGGGCCCTGAGCCCCTGACCGCAGGCCGGTGCTCCGGAGCCGTGGTCACGGGCGCTCCGCGCACCCCGTACACTGGCCGGAGCGAGACGCCCGTGCCCGGGCGCCCGACCTCGGTCGGAGCCCAGGCTTCACCAGCGGGACGTCACACAGGGAGCCCTCCGTCCGCGGGGTGCCTCCAGGAGCGTCGCGCACCCTCGGGTGTCGCGTGCAGCCCACCACCCTCAACGGCGGTGGGCCTGTCGTGTGCTGCACTATGTGCCCGGTACCGGAGAACGGCAGACCGCCCCGCCGCACGGCGGACGGTTTCCCCGGACCGCGTAAGGCGACCTCCTTCAACACCGGTGAGCCAGTCACAAGTTAAGGATGGTTTGGTTCATGGCGAACCAGAAGCGCCCCAAGGTCAAGATCGCCCGTGCCCTGGGCATCCCGCTGACCCCGAAGTCCGTCAAGTACTTCGAGGCCCGCCCCTACCCGCCCGGCCAGCACGGCCGCGGGCGCAAGCAGAACTCGGACTACAAGGTCCGTCTGGTCGAGAAGCAGCGTCTGCGCGCGCAGTACGACCTGAGCGAGACCCAGATGGCCCGCGCGTTCGACCGCGCCCGCAAGGTCGAGGGCAAGACCGGTGAGGCGCTGATCAGCGAGCTCGAGACCCGTCTCGACTCCCTGGTGCTGCGTTCGGGCATCGCCCGCACCATCTACCAGGCCCGCCAGATGGTCGTCCACGGCCACATCGAGGTCAACGGCCAGAAGGTCAACCGTCCCTCGTTCCAGCTGAAGCCGGGCTTCGTGGTGACGGTCCGCGACCGCTCCAAGGAGAAGACCCCCTTCCAGGTCGCCCGCGAGGGTGGCAACGCCGGCGAGGGCCAGACCCCGAAGTACCTCGAGGTCAACCTGAAGGCCCTGGCCTTCCGGCTGGACCGCGCGCCCCAGCGGCGCGAGGTTCCGGTCATCTGCGACGAGCAGCTCGTCGTCGAGTACTACTCGCGCTGACCCGCGAGCGCCCTCGGCAGCTCACCGCCGCCGCGCCCCCGGCAGCCTCACGGCTGTCGGGGGCGCGGTGCGTTCCGGGCCGTCCAGCGCCCGGCGGACGGCGGCCTCCAGCTCCAGCAGCGTGCCCTGGCGGAACGATTCGGCGGCCTCGGCCCCGGACAGCCCGGCCAGCACCCGGGACTCGCACTCCGCGTGCGCCGCGTTGAAGCTGCGCGAGCCGAACAGCGGGATGCCCACCCGGCCCCAGATGGTGTGCGCGGCGCCCTGCAGCAGCCGGGCCTCGCGCAGGTCGCCCGGGCTGCCGTCGGGCCCGGGCTCGGTCGCCAGCAGCGCCAGCACCTCCACCCCGAGCACCGTCCCGACCAGGTCCCGGAACACGTGGTTCAGCCGCACGCACTCCCGGGCCCGCTCCCGGGCGGTCTCCAGGTCACCGCTCAGCCAGGCCGCGTACGCCGCCGCGAACAGCCCGTAGGTGTACGCCCACTGCTCGCCGTGCAGCTCGCACTGGGCCAGCACCCGCGCCATCCAGCCCTCGCCCTGCGCCTGCTCGCCCTGGAACAGCAGGGCCAGGCCCAGCTCGAACATGGCCATCAGCACATTGCTGTTCAGCTCGCCCAGCTTCTCGTAGTGCCACAGCGCCTCCTGGAACAGCTCGGCGGCGCGCGGCAGCTCGTCCCCGATCAGCGCGGCGCAGCCCTGCCGGTGCACGGCGTACGCCAGCGCCCGGTCGTCCCCGGTGGCCAGCGCCTGCCGACGGCACTCCTCCAGCACCGGCCGGGCCCGGAGCAGGTCGCCCTGGAGGGTGGCCACGTAGCCGGTGACCCACAGCGCCTTGGCGCGGGCCTCGGTGGGCTCGGGCCCGGCCGCCAGCGCCAGCTCCAGCCAGTGCCGGCCCTCGCCCAGGTGCCCGCAGCCGACCCAGTAGTACCAGAGGCTCCCGGCGAGGTGCAGCGCCAACTGCTCCTCGCCGGGCTCGCCCAGGCAGAAGTCCATGGCCGCCCGCAGATTGGCGTGCGCCCGGTGGGTGCGGCCGCTGGTCAGCGCCTGGCGCGGGCTGAACCACTCGATCTCGCCCCAGGCCGCCAGGCCGACGTACCAGTCGCGGTGCAGCCTGCGCAGCCGCTGCTCCTCGCCGGAGGCGTGCAGCCAGCCCGCCCCGTACTCGCGCAGGGTGTCCAGCAGCCGGTAGCCGCCGTCGTAGCCCTCCTCGCGCCCGGCCGTGCCGATGCCGCCGCCCGCGCCGTCGGCCGGGGCCTGCTCGCGCAGCACCACCGACTTGGCGACCAGGTCGGCCAGGACCGGCATCACCTCGTCGGCCTGCAGCCCGCGCCCGGAGCAGACGTACTCGGCGGCGTCCAGGTCGAAGCTGCCGGCGAACACCGACAGCCGCGCCCACAGCAGCCGCTCCTGCGGGCTGCACAGCTCGTGGCTCCAGCCGATGGCGGTGCGCAGCGTCCGGTGCCGCGGCACGGCCGAGCGCGAACCGCCGGTGAGCAGCCGGAAGCGGTCGTCCAGGCGCTCGCTGATCTGCTCCACCGACAGCGCCCGCAGCCGCCCGGCGGCCAGCTCCAGCGCCAGCGGGATGCCGTCCAGGCGCAGGCAGAGCGCGGTGACCGCGTCCTGGTTGGCGGGCGTCATCCGGAAGCGGGGGACGACCGCGCGGGCGCGCCGGACGAACAGCGTGACCGCGTCCGCGCCGGGGTGGTCGGCGGGCAGCGGCAGCAGCGGCAGCAGGTGCTCGCCGGCGGCGTCCAGCGGCTGCCGGCTGGTGGCCAGCACCCGCAGGCCGGGCGCGGCGGCCAACAGCCGGGCGGCCAGCGCCGAGCAGGCGTCCACCAGCTGCTCGCAGCCGTCCAGCACCAGCAGCAGCTCGCGCCGGGCCAGGTGGTCCTCCAGCACGTCGGCGGGGGGCCGGGCGGTGCCGTCGGTGAGCCGCAGGCCCTCGGCCACGGCGTGGCCCAGCAGCGCGGCGTCCCGGATCGCTGAGCAGTCCACCACCCAGGCGCCGTCGGCGTGGCCGGGCGCGGCCAGGGCTGCGGCCCGCAGCGCCAGCCGGCTCTTGCCCACGCCGCCCGGGCCGACCACCGTGACCAGCCTGGATTCGGTCAACAGGCGTGCGGTCTCGGCGAGTTCACCGGCCCGCCCGACCAACTCGGTGGTCGGGGACGGCAGGTTGCCGACGCTGCGGGTGGCGCGGTCGATCATCTGTCCCCCTCTGGTACGTGCGGAGGGCGCACCTCACCCGGCCTAACGAGGCGGCGGGCACGAGGTCACGTCGGCCGCCCGCCGGGTGGCCCCGGGCCGGTCCGGTCGGGAAAGCGGGCCCGGCCGCGATAGGGTTCCAGCACCCGGTCCCCATCACCGCTGGTGGTGTGCGCGACCGGTCGGAAGCAAGCGAGCGAGGGAGCGCCAAGGTGTCGGGTGGAGAGGTCGCGGGCCTCGTCGTCGCCGTGTTCTGGGCCGTGCTGGTGACGCTGCTCTGCGTGGTGCTGGTCCGGCTCGCCGGGGCGCTGCGGCAGGCCACCGTGCTGGTCGCCGCCGTCACCGAGCGGACGGTGCCGCTGCTGGACGAGGCCGCCGAGACCCTGCGGGCCGCCAACGACCAGCTGGTGCGGGTGGACGCGATCACCGCCGACGTCCAGGACGCCGCCGCCAACGCCCACGCGCTCTCCTCCACCATGGCGGCGACGCTCGGCGGGCCGCTGGTGAAGCTCTCCGCCTTCAGCTACGGGGTCCGCAGCGCCGTCGCCAGGCAGCGCGCCGCCGGGAACCCGGAGCGGCTGCTGCCGCAGCAGACCGAGCGCGAGCTGATCGCCCGCATGGTCAAGGCCGAGGTGCGGGCCGCCACCGCCAAGCGCGGGATCTTCGCCCGCCTGCTCACGAAGAGGGGATGATCCCGGTGCGCCGGATCTTCTGGATGGCCGTGGGCGCGGGAGCGACCGTGTGGACCATCAACAAGGCCAACCAGGTCGCCCGCAGCCTCACCCCCGGCAGCCTGGCGGACTCCGCCGCCCGGGGCGCCGCCGACCTCGGCGCGGCCGCCCGCTCCTTCGCGGGCGAGGTGCGCGCCGGAATGCTCCAGCGCGAGCTGGAGCTGAACCGCGAACTCGGCCTGGACGGCAGCGTGCTGGCCGCCCCCGGCGGCTCCGCCGGACCGCTGCTGCGGGGCCGCGCGCAGGACGCCAGGACCCCCCTGACCAGCGCAGGTAAACCGGTCGAGCTGACCGCCCCGGTGCACCATACTTCGGACATCACCCCCTACACCGCCCCGTACGACCGGAATGAGGATTCCCATGGAGTCGGCTGAGATCCGCCGCCGCTGGCTGCGATTCTTCGAGGAGCGCGGCCACACCGTCGTCCCCTCGGCGTCGCTGATCGCAGACGACCCGACGCTGCTGCTGGTCCCGGCCGGCATGGTGCCGTTCAAGCCGTACTTCCTCGGCGAGGTCAGGCCGCCCTTCAGCCGCGCCACCAGCGTGCAGAAGTGCGTCCGCACGCCGGACATCGAGGAGGTCGGCAAGACCACCCGGCACGGCACCTTCTTCCAGATGTGCGGCAACTTCTCCTTCGGGGACTACTTCAAGGAGGGGGCGATCCGGTACGCGTGGGACCTGCTCACCCTCCCGCTCGACGACGGCGGCTACGGGCTGGACCCGGAGCGGCTGTGGATCACCGTCTACCTGGACGACGACGAGGCCGAGACCATCTGGCGGGAGAAGATCGGCGTCCCGGCCGAGCGGATCCAGCGCCTGGGCAAGAAGGACAACTTCTGGTCCATGGGCGTCCCCGGCCCCTGCGGTCCCTGCTCGGAGATCAACTACGACCGGGGCCCGGAGTTCGGCGCCGAGGGCGGCCCGGCCGTCAACGACGAGCGCTACGTGGAGATCTGGAACCTGGTCTTCATGCAGTTCGAGCGCGGTGCGGGCGACGGCAAGGAGGACTTCCCGATCCTCGGCGACCTGCCCGCCAAGAACATCGACACCGGCCTCGGCCTGGAACGCCTGGCGATGATCCTGCAGGGCGTGCAGAACATGTACGAGACCGACACGCTGCGGGTGGTCATGGACACCGCCACCGAGCTGACCGGCGTCCGGTACGGCGCCGCGCACGCCTCGGACGTCTCGCTGCGCGTGGTCGCCGACCACATGCGCACCTCGGTGATGCTGATCGGCGACGGGGTCACCCCCGGCAACGAGGGCCGCGGCTACGTGCTGCGCCGGATCATGCGCCGCGCCATCCGCAACATGCGGCTGCTCGGCGCGCCCGGGCTGGTCGTCGGCGAGCTGGTCGACACCGTGATCAGCACCATGGGCAAGCAGTACCCGGAGCTGGAGAACGACCGCAAGCGCATCGAGAGCGTCGCGCTGGGCGAGGAGACCGCGTTCAACCAGACGCTGAAGGCCGGGACGACCATCCTGGACGGCGCCGTCGCCGAGACCAAGTCCTCCGGCGGCTCGGTGCTGGCCGGGGACAAGGTGTTCCAGCTGCATGACACCTACGGCTTCCCCTACGACCTCACCCTGGAGATGGCCGCCGAGCAGGGCGTCTCCGTGGACGAGGAGGGCTTCCGCCGGCTCATGAAGGAGCAGCGGGACCGTGCCAAGGCCGACGCCAAGGCGAAGAAGATGGGCCACGCCGACGTCTCGGCCTACCGTGAGGTGGCCGACGCCTCCGGCACCACCGACTTCATCGGCTACACCGGCGTCCTGGGCGAGGCCACCGTGGTGGGCCTGCTGGTGGACGGCGTCCCGGCCCCGGCCGCGCACGAGGGCGACGAGGTCGAGGTCATCCTGGACCGCACCCCCTTCTACGCCGAGGGCGGCGGCCAGCTGGCCGACCACGGCCGGATCCGGCTGGACTCCGGCACCGTCGTCGAGGTCCGCGACGTGCAGCAGCCTGTCAAGGGGCTGACCGTGCACAAGGGCACGGTGCTGGTCGGCGAGGTGGTGCTGGGCGCCTCCGCGTACGCGCAGGTGGACGACGAGCGCCGACGCGCGGTCTCCCGCGCCCACTCGGCGACGCACCTGACCCACCAGGCGCTGCGGGACGCGCTCGGCCCGACCGCCGCCCAGGCCGGTTCGGAGAACGCCCCCGGCCGCTTCCGCTTCGACTTCGGCTCCCCGGCCGCCATCCCCGGCTCGGTGCTCACCGACGTCGAGCAGAAGATCAACGAGGTGCTGGCGCGCGAGCTGGACGTCACCGCCGAGATCCTGACCATGGACGAGGCCCGCAAGCAGGGTGCGATCGCCATGTTCGGCGAGAAGTACGGCGACGCGGTCCGGGTGGTCACCATCGGCGACTACTCCAAGGAGCTGTGCGGCGGCACGCACGTCGCCAACACCGCGCAGCTGGGCCTGGTCAAGCTGCTCGGCGAGTCCTCCATCGGTGCGGGCGTGCGCCGGGTCGAGGCGCTGGTCGGCGTGGACGCGTACCGGTTCCTGGCCCGCGAGCACACCGTGCTGGCGCAGCTGACCGAGCTGGTCAAGGGCCGTCCGGAGGAGCTGCCGGAGAAGATCTCGGGCATGCTCGGCAAGCTCAAGGACGCCGAGAAGGAGATCGAGCGCTTCCGCGCCGAGAAGGTGCTGCAGGCCGCCGCCGGGCTGGCCGCGCAGGCCGAGGACGTGGCCGGAACCGCGCTGGTCGCCGCCCGGGTGGCGGACGGCACCTCCGCGGACGACCTGCGCAAGCTGGTGCTGGACGTCCGGCAGCGGCTGAGCGGCGGGCGCCCGGCCGTGGTCGCGGCGTTCACCGTGGCCAACGGCCGCCCGCTGGCGGTGATCGCCACCAACGAGCCGGCGCGCGAGCGCGGCATCAAGGCCGGTGCGCTGGTCCGCACCGCCGCCAAGGCCCTCGGCGGGGGCGGCGGCGGCAAGGACGACGTCGCCCAGGGCGGCGGCACCGACCCGAACGCCGTGGACCAGGCCGTCGCGGCCGTGCGGCACCAGGTCGGCCAGGCGTGACCGAGCAGGGTTCCGGCTCCGGGCAGGACTCCGGGCAGGGCTCCGGCTTCCGGCGGGGGCGGCGGATCGGCGTGGACGTGGGCGACGCCCGGATCGGGGTGGCCTCGTGCGACCCCGACGGGATGCTGGCCACCCCCGTCGAGACCGTCCCCGCCGGGCCCGGCTCGCAGGCGCGGCTGGTCGCCATCGCCGAGGAGTACGACGCCGTCGAGGTGGTGGTCGGGCTGCCGCGTTCGCTCAACGGGGGCGAGGGCCCGGCCGCCGCCAAGGTCCGGACGTACGCGGCGGAGCTGGCGTCGCTGCTGGCGGCCCGTCCGGACGCGGTGCCGGTGCGGCTGGTGGACGAGCGGATGTCCACGGTCACCGCGGCCCAGGGGCTGCGGGCGTCCGGGGTGAAGTCCAAGAAGGGCCGCTCGGTGATCGACCAGGCGGCGGCGGTGGTGATCCTGCAGAGCGCGTTGGAGGGGGAGAAGACCAGCGGTCGGCCCCCGGGGCAGCTGGTCGGTCCGGTGGGCTGAGCGGCCGCCCGGCGGGGGCGGGCCGGGCGCGCCCGGGAGTGGTCATGATCCTTAGATATGGCCGGTTACAGGGCCATACGGGTGATCCGGGGACGAATTCGGGCGTCGGGGGGCGGCGGGGCGGTCACATGTCGGATCATTTCGGAGAACCGCAGTCCTGGCCGAACGGGCCTTTAGGGTAACGTTCCGGTTCACGACGGGCCGATGGCACGTCGGTTCGAACAGTCGGCGGGGAGGTCCCGTCCGACCGGAGGGGATGCCGGTCGCCACGTCGTCCAAGGGGAAGCATGACCGACCAGGGCCGGGGCTACGGCTCCGAACCGTGGGGCCAGGACCCGTACGGCAACGGTGTCCCACCGGTACCCGCTCCCGTCGGACCGCCGCAGCCGCACCCCGGTTGGGGCGCGCCGGTGCAGGCCGCCGACCCGTACCAGGCCGCCCCCGGCCAGGGCGGACCGTACGGCCCCGGCCCGTACCAGGGCCAGCCCGGCCAGCCGCACCCGCAGCAGCCGCAGCATCCCCAGCAGCCGCAGCACCCCCAGTACCAGCAGCCGCAGTACCCCCAGCAGCCGCAGTACGTCCAGCCCGGCTACCCGCAGCAGGGCTATCCCCAGCCCGGCTATCCCCAGCCGGGCTACCCGCAGGGCTATCCCCAGCCCCAGCAGGTCCAGCAGCCGCAACCGCCGCAGCACCAGCAGCCGCCGCAGCCCCAGCAGACCCAGACCCAGGCCCAGGCCCAGCCGCCGGCCGCCCCGGTGCTCGGGCCCGACGGCATAGATTGGGAGGCCGAGGCCGCCGCGCTGGAGGCGGAGGCCGCGGGCGCCCCCGCGGAGGACTCCGCCGACGACTACGGCGAGCCCGGCGAGCCCGGCGAGGCCGCCCCGGAGTCGTACGACGACTCCCAGCACGACAGCTACGACGAGGACGCGGACGGCTACACCCCCTTCCTGCGCGCGCCCGACGAGAGCCGCACCGGCGAGCGCCGCCGCAAGCAGAGCGGCCGGGCCGAGCGCAAGCGCAGCGGTGTGGCCTGCCTGGGCATGTCGCTGCTGCTGGTGGTCGCCCTCGGCGGCGCCTCCTTCTACGGCTACCGCTTCTACGAGAAGCGCTTCGGCCCGCCGCCGGACTACGTCGGCCAGGGCGTCGGCAAGGTCACCGTGGACATCCCCGTCTCCGCGACCGGCACCCAGATGGGCCAGGCCCTGTTCTCCGCCGGGGTGGTCAAGAGCGTCGGCGCGTTCGTCGCCGCGTACAACAAGAACTCCAACGCGACCGGCATCCAGTCCGGCACCTACACCGTGCCCACGCACATGTCCGCCGCCGACGCGATCACCTTCCTGCTGAGCGAGAACGGCGGGGACACGCTGATCATCCCCGAGGGCAAGCGGGCGTCGCAGATCTACACGCTCGTCGACGCCAAGCTCGGCGTGAAGGCCGGGACCACCGCCGCCGTCGCCAAGGCGGACGTGGCCCAGCTCAACCTGCCCTCCTACGCCAACGGCGACATCGAGGGCTTCCTGTGGCCCACCCGCTACCCGGTCAGCCCCGGCATGAAGCCGCTGGACCTGCTGAAGGCGATGGTGTCCAACGCCGTCCAGGAGTACCAGACGCTGAACCTGGACGCCGGGGCCTCCGCGGTGAAGCTGAAGTCGGGCTACCAGGTGCTGATCGAGGCCAGCATCCTGCAGGCCGAGGGCAACAACGTGACCGACTTCGGCAAGATCGCCCGGGTCCTCTACAACCGGCTGAACACCAACGTCACCTACGGCAAGCTGGGGCTGGACACCACACTGGAGTACTACCTGAACGCCCCGCACTTCACCAACGCGCAGAAGAACACCATCACCTCCAGCTACAACACCTACGTCAGCGCCGGGCTGCCGGCCGGGCCGATCAGCAACCCGGGTGAGGAGGCGCTGCAGGCGGTGCTGAACCCGACGCCGGGCAACTGGGCCTACTTCATCGCCATGAGCCCCACCAACACCCAGTTCGCCGAGACCTTCGCCCAGTTCAAGGTGTACGTGCAGCAGTACTGCACGGCCAACCACGAGGGCTTCGACCCGGTCGCGGGGGCGTGCGACTGATGCGCGCCGCCGTGCTGGGCTCGCCCGTCGCCCACTCGCTCTCGCCGGTGCTGCACCGCGCCGCCTACCGGGCGCTGGGGCTGGCCGACTGGCGCTACGACCGGTTCGAGGTGGACGAGGCCGGGCTGCCCGGCTTCCTCGCCGCGCTGGACACCGGCGGCGGGGGCTGGGCCGGGCTGTCGCTGACCATGCCGCTGAAGCGGGCGGTGATCCCGCTGCTGGACGAGGTCGGCCCGGTGGCGCTGGCGGTGGACGCGGTCAACACCGTGGTGTTCCATCCCGACGGCCGCCGCACCGGCGACAACACCGACGTCCCCGGGCTGGTGGCGGCGCTGCGCGAGCGCGGGGTGCGGCGGGTGGAGTCGGCGGCGGTGCTCGGCGCGGGCGCCACCGCCTCCTCGGCGCTGGCCGCCCTGGGTCAGGTCTGCGACGGCGAGGTGACCGCGTACGTGCGCGGCCCGGAGCGCGCGGCGCAGATGCAGGCGCTGGGCGACCGGCTGGGCGTGAAGGTCGCCACCGCGCCCTGGGAGCGCGCCGCCGAGGCGTTCGACCGCCCGCTGACCGTCTCCACCACCCCGGTCGGGGCGACGGACGCGCTCGCCGGAGCGCTCCCGGAGCGCCCCGGAACCCTGTTCGACGTCCTCTACCACCCGTGGCCGACGCCGCTGGCCGCCGCCTGGGCAGAGCGTGGCGGAACCGTCCTCGGCGGCCTGGACCTGCTGGTCCACCAGGCCGTTCTGCAGTGCGAGCAGTTCACCGGAGTCCGCCCGGGACCGCTGGCGGCGATGCGCGCGGCCGGCGAGGCGGCGCTGGCGGGTCCGTAGCCTGGACGGATTCCCGGCTCCGGGTCGTGTCGTGGGAGGATCGAGGCGACGACGATCAGGATCGATGAGGAGCTCCGTTGGGTACCTTGCGCTGGCTGACGGCGGGAGAGTCGCACGGCCCCGCACTCGTGGCGACACTGGAGGGCCTTCCGGCCGGTGTGCCCGTCACCTCCGAGGTGGTCGCCGACGCGCTGGCGCGTCGCAGGCTGGGCTACGGCCGCGGCGCTCGGATGAAGTTCGAGCAGGACCAGGTGACCTTCCTGGGCGGCGTGCGGCACGGCCTGACCCTGGGCAGCCCGGTCGCGGTCATGGTCGGCAACACCGAGTGGCCCAAGTGGGACCAGGTCATGTCGGCCGACCCGGTCGACCCGGAGATCCTGGCCGGACTGGCCCGCAACGAGGCGCTGACCCGGCCCCGGCCCGGCCACGCCGACCTGGCCGGCATGCAGAAGTACTCGCTGGACGAGTCCCGGCCGATCCTGGAGCGCGCCAGCGCCCGGGAGACCGCCGCCAGGGTCGCGCTCGGCGCGGTCGCCCGCTCGTACCTCAAGGAGACCTGCGGCATCGAGCTGGTCTCGCACGTCGTGGAGCTGGGCGCGGCCAAGGCCCCCGCCGGGGTGCTGCCGCTGCCCGCCGACGAGGCCCGGCTGGACGCCGACCCGGTGCGCTGCCTGGACGCGGACGCCGCCAAGCGCATGGTCGCCGAGATCGACCAGGCCCACAAGGACGGCGACACCCTGGGCGGCGTGGTGGAGGTCCTGGCCTACGGCCTGCCGCCGGGCCTGGGCTCGCACGTGCACTGGGACCGCCGGCTGGACGCCCGGCTGGCCGCCGCGCTGATGGGCATCCAGGCGATCAAGGGCGTCGAGGTCGGCGACGGCTTCGAGCTGGCCCGCGTCCCCGGCTCCCAGGCCCACGACGAGATCCTCCCCGGCCCGGACGGGGTGCGCCGCGCCTCCGGCCGCTCCGGCGGCACCGAGGGCGGCCTGTCCACCGGCGAGCTGCTGCGGGTCCGCGCCGCGATGAAGCCCATCGCCACCGTCCCGCGCGCGCTGGCCACCATCGACGTGCGCACCGGCGAGCCGGCCAAGGCCCACCACCAGCGCTCCGACGTCTGCGCGGTGCCCGCCGCCGGGATCGTCGCCGAGGCGATGGTCGCCCTGGTGCTCGCCGACGCGGTCTGCGAGAAGTTCGGCGGCGACAACGTCAGCGAGACCCGCCGCAACGTGCAGGGCTACCTCGACCACCTGATCGTGCGATGAGCGGCGAGCCGGTGGAGCCGGTGGCACCGGTGGTGGTGCTGGTCGGGCCGCCCGGGTCCGGCAAGTCCACGGTGGGCGCGGTGCTGGCCGCCCGGCTGGGCGCGGAGTACCGCGACACCGACGCCGACATCGTCGCGGCGGCCGGGAAGCCGATCGCCGACATCTTCGTGGACGACGGGGAGCCGCACTTCCGCGAGCTGGAGGCGGCGGCGGTCCGCGCCGCCCTGGCCGGGCACGCGGGCGTGCTGGCGCTGGGCGGCGGCGCGGTGCTGCGCGCCGACACCCGCGAGCTGCTGGCCGGGCACCGGGTGGCCTTCCTGGAGGTCGGCCAGCACGACGCGATCAAGCGGGTCGGCCTGGACGCCCCGCGTCCGCTGCTGATCGGCAACCCCCGGGCGCGCTGGCGGGAGCTCATGGAGCAGCGCCGCCCCCTGTACACCGAGGTCGCCCGGGCGGTGGTCGCCACCGACGGCCTGACGCCCGATCAGGTCGCCGACGCGGTCCTCGAAGCACTGGAGCTGGAGAAGGCATGACGCACAGTCAGGACATCACCACGATCGCCGTCGGCGGCTCGGCCGGGACCGACCCGTACCAGGTGCTGGTCGGCCGCAACCTGCTGGGCGAGCTGTCCGGCCTGATCGGCATCGGCGCGCGCCGGGTCGCGGTGATCCACCCCGAGGCGCTGTCGGCGACCGGCGAGGCCATCCGCGACGACCTGGCCGCGCAGGGCTACCAGGCGTTCGCGCTGCAGGTGCCCAACGCGGAGGAGGCCAAGAGCGCCGAGGTGGCCGCGTACTGCTGGTCGGTGCTGGCGCAGACCGGCTTCACCCGCACCGACGCCATCGTCGGCGTCGGCGGCGGCGCCACCACCGACCTGGCCGGTTTCGTCGCGGCCAGCTGGCTGCGCGGGGTGCGCTGGATCGCCATGCCGACCACGGTGCTGGGCATGGTGGACGCGGCCGTGGGCGGCAAGACCGGCATCAACATCGCCGAGGGCAAGAACCTGGTGGGCGCGTTCCACCCGCCGGCCGGGGTGCTGGCGGACCTCGCCACGCTGGACACGCTGCCGCGCAACGACTACATCAGCGGCCTGGCCGAGGTCATCAAGACCGGTTTCATCGCCGACCCGGCGATCCTGGACCTGATCGAGTCCGACCCGCAGGACGCCACCAGCCCCGAGGGCGCGCACGCCACCGAGCTGATCGTCCGCTCGATCAAGGTCAAGGCCGAGGTGGTCTCCGGCGACCTGAAGGAGTCCGGCCGCCGGGAGATCCTCAACTACGGCCACACGCTGGCGCACGCCATCGAGCGCAACGAGCGCTACAAGTGGCGGCACGGCGCGGCGGTCAGCGTCGGCATGGTCTTCGCCGCCGAACTCGGGCGCCTGGCCGGGCGGTTGGACGATGCCACGGCCGACCGCCACCGCGCGGTGCTGGCCTCGGTCGGCCTGCCGCTGGGCTACCGGGCGGACGCCTGGCCGAAGTTGCTGGAGACCATGCGGCTGGACAAGAAGTCCCGCGCCGACATGCTGCGCTTCATCGTGCTGGACGGCCTCGCCAAGCCGACCGTGCTGGAGGCCCCGGACCCCTCGCTGCTGGTCGCCGCCTATGCGGAGGTCGGGAAGTGACGCAGCATCAGAAGGTGCTGGTGCTCAACGGCCCCAACCTGGGCAGGCTGGGCAGCCGCGAGCCGGACGTCTACGGTTCGACCTCGTACGCCGGGCTGGTGCAGCGCTGCACCAGCCTCGGCGAGGAGCTGGGCCTCGCGGTGGACGTCCGCGAGACCAACGACGAGGGCGAGATGATCCGCTGGCTGCACGAGGCGGCCGACGGAAGGCTGCCGGTGGTGATCAACCCCGGCGCGTTCACCCACTACTCGTACGCCATGCGGGACGCGGCCTCGCAGCGCACCGCGCCGCTGATCGAGGTGCACATCTCCAACCCGCACGCGCGCGAGGAGTTCCGGCACACCTCGGTGATCTCGGCGGTGGCCTCCGGCACCATCGCGGGTTTCGGCATCGGCTCCTACGAGCTGGCCCTGCGCGCCCTCGCCGACGCCTGACGCCCGGCGACCGACCCGACGCCCGGCGAACCGCGCCGTACCGCACGGTATCTTTGGTGTTGTCAGCCGGTCAGGCTCGGCTGCCGGTACGAGAGGTGGACGCGGTGAGCGACGGCCAGTACCCGTCCCTGCCCGCCGCACCGGACGGGCCGCCGCGGGCGACGCTGCGGCTGCGCGCGGTGCCCGAGAGCGCCGCCCGCCGCCAGGACGGGCCGCCGCCGGAGGCCGGGCAGCCCGCAGGCCGCCACCCCGCGCCGCCGGTGCCGACCGGGCACTTCCGGCTGCCCGCCCCGGACGCGGCCGCGCCGGGGCCGACCGCGGTGCTGCTGATCGGCCCGGCCGGGGCGGGCAAGACCTCGGTGGCTCGCTACTGGGCCGACCACCGGGCCGAGCCCACCGCGCACATCAGCCTGGACGACGTCCGCGAGTGGGTCCGCTCCGGCTTCGCGGACCCGCAGGCGGGCTGGAACGACCAGTGCGAGGCGCAGTACCGGCTGGCCCGGCGCACCTGCGGCTTCGCCGCCCGCAACCACCTGGCCAACGGCATCTCCTGCGTGATCGACGACGCCGTCTTCCCCGACCGCCCGGCCGTCGGCCTCGGCGGCTGGAAGCGCCACGTCGGCCCCGGCCTGCTGCCGGTGGTGCTGCTGCCGGGGCTGGACGTGGTGCTCGCCCGCAACGCCGAGCGCAGCGGCAACCGCCGGCTCAGCGACGAGACGGTCGCGCTGATCCACGGCCGGATGGCGGGCTGGTACGGCTCGGGGCTGCCCATCATCGACAACTCCCGGCTGGACGTCCCGGCCACCGCCGCCGCCCTGGACGGGGTGCTGGCGCACCACCGCGGCGGCTGGTAGCCGTCCCGTACGGCCGCCGTACGGCCCGCCCGAGCGGCGGCCCGGAGCGTCCGAACCTAGGCTCGTGCCCATGGCCGAAGTGCACACGGAACGGCGGGAGCGGCTGCGGGCGCGGTGCGCCGCGGCCGGGATCGACGCGGCGCTGGTCACCCGCCCGGTCAACGTCCGCTGGCTCACCGGCGCCGACGCGGTGCAGGCGCTGCTGCTGACCCGCGACGGCGTGGTCCTGGCCCCCGCCGAGGGCGTCCACCCCGAGCAGGGCGCGGCGGCCGACCAGCCCGAGGGCGTCGAGCTGCTGCGCGCCGCCCCCGGGGCGGACGCCGCCGCGCTGCTGGCCGCCCGCTGCCGCGGAGCGGTGCTGGGCTTCGAGGCGCACGACCTGACCGTACTGCGGCACCACGCGGTGGCCGCCGCGACCGGTGCCCGGCTGACCGACCTGGAGGGCGCGGTGGAGCGGTTGCGTGCGGTCAAGGACGAGGACGAGATCGCCCAGCTGCGGATCGCGGCCGAGATCGGCGACCAGGCGCTGGGCGAGCTGCTGGAGTCCATCCTGGTCGGCCGCACCGAGCGGCACTTGGCGATGGAGCTGGAGCGCCGGATGGTGGACCACGGCGCGGACGGCGCCGCCTACCCGGTGCGGGTGGGCAGCGGCGACCACTCCGGGCGCGCCGGGCACCGGGCCACCGACCGCCGGGTCGAGGACGGCGACTTCGTCACGGTCGCCCTCGGCGCCTGCTACCGGGGCTACCGCACCTCGGCGACCAGGACCTTCGTGGTCGGCCTGGCTCCCGCCGACTGGCAGGTCGAGCTGCACCGGCAGGTCTTCGAGGCCCAGCGGGCGGCCCGGGAGAGCCTGGTGGCGGGCGCCGCGCCGGACAGCGCCGAGCTGGCCGCCCGGCGGGTGCTGGACGCCGCCGGGCTGCTCGGGGAGGTCACCGGGCAGGGCATCGGGCTGGAGATCGCGGAGGCTCCGCGTCTGGGACTCCAGGAGTTGGGTAAGCTGGACAACCGTGTGCCGGTCACTGTTGCCGTGGGAGTCCATCTCCCGGGTCGCGGCGGGGTCCGGATCGAGGACACGCTCGTCGTTCGACCGTCCGAGGACGGTGGCCCCGAGCTGCTCACCATCACGACCAAGGAGCTCCTCGCCCTGTGATCCCGGTCCGCCGGGGTCCGTGGACACCGCATCTTGGTTCCTTGACAGCGATATGCAGGAGTTAGTGCGACCGTGGCTTCCACCAACGACCTCAAGAACGGCATGGTGCTCAAGCTCGACAACGGCCAGCTGTGGACCGTCGTCGAGTTCCAGCACGTCAAGCCCGGCAAGGGACCGGCCTTCGTGCGCACCAAGCTGAAGCACGTGCTCTCCGGCAAGGTCGTCGACAAGACCTTCAACGCCGGCGTCAAGGTCGAGACTGCCAGCGTCGACAAGCGCGGCATGCAGTTCTCGTACAAGGACGGCGAGGACTTCGTGTTCATGGACATGGACACCTACGACCAGATCCAGATCAGCCCCGCCGTCCTCGGCGACAACGCCCACTACCTCCTCGAGGGCTTCGAGGTCACGGTGGCGATGTACGAGGGCGCGCCGCTGTACGTGGAGCTGCCGGCCTCGGTCGAGCTGGTCATCGAGTACACCGAGCCCGGCGTCCAGGGCGACCGCTCCACCGGCGGTACCAAGCCCGCCCGCCTGGAGACCGGCTACGAGATCAACGTGCCGCTGTTCATCACCACCGGCGAGAAGATCAAGGTCGACACCCGCACCGGCGACTACCTCGGCCGGGTGAACTCCTAACCGTGTCCACCGCCCGCAACAAGGCCCGCACGCGTGCCTTCCAGATCCTCTTCGAGGCGGACCACCGGGGTGTGGCCCCGCAGTCGGTCCTGGCCGACTGGGTGCGCCGCTCCCGGACGCCGGACGAGGGCACGCCGCAGGTCAGCGAGTACACGATGGAGCTGGTGGAGGGCTACACCGCCCACGCCGCCCGGATCGACGACCTGCTGGCGACCTATGCCGTGGGCTGGACCCTGGACCGGATGCCCATCGTCGACCGCAACGTCCTGCGCCTGGGCGCCTACGAGCTGATCTGGGAGGACGGCGTCCCGGACGCGGTCGTCCTGGACGAGGCCGTGGAGATCGCCAAGGAGTTCTCCACGGACGAGTCGCCGGCGTTCGTCAACGGGCTGCTGGCCCGGCTGAAGGACCTCAAGCCCTCGCTGCGCGCCACCCGCGACTGACCTGGCGGTCCGCCGCCCGGGCCGGGCCACGCCCGGCACCCCCTCCGGGGAGGTGCCGGGCTTCGTGCTGTCCGCTGCCGGACGGCGGCTGACGGTGACGGCGGCTGACGGTGACGGCGGGTGACCGGTACGGGCGCGGGATCACTGCTGGTGATGTTTGGTGACATTCCTGTTACAGAGAGTCCGCATGGGGCAGGCGCTGGCGGGGAGGACGGCTGTGTCGGCCTTAGGGCCGCGGCAGTACCGCAGCTCAGCAGCTCCGAGGAGAAGCCCATGGCCAGGAACGCCCGCATCCGCTCGACGGTCCGCCCCGCCCGCTCCGTGCCCTGCCGGGTGCACGGGCTGCGCGAGCCGGCGCGCGCAGACCTGAGCGCGCCCGCGCCCACGCTGCTCGGCATCGTCACCAGCGCGGCGGACTTCGAGGCGCTGCGCAGCGCGGGCGGCACCGAGTACCCCGCGTACCGGGACTACCTGCGCGACATGGAGGCCCTGCTGGCCTCGCTGGTCGAGGCCGGGGGCGCGGTCAGCGGCCGGGCCTTCCACTGCGGCGACCTGGTCGACTACTGCACCCGCCGGGGGCTGCCGGTCGCCGACCCGCAGAGCCACAACGCCTACATCGGCGACCCGGCCGCCGAGGCCGAGTGGGTCCGGCACCAGGGCGAGCCGCTGCCGCAGTTCCTGCGGCGGCTGGCCAGGGCCCGCGAGCGCGCCCTGGTGCACCGGCAGCTCGACCGGCTGCTCAGCGAGACGGCCGAGGCCGCCGAGACCGGGGTCTTCCCGCTGGAGCTGCTGGTCCAGGCCCACCAGCACGGCACCGAGACGCTGCGGCGGATGCTGGCCGCCGCCGGGACCGGCCGGTACCGGATCGTCGCCGCGCTGCGCCCGCCGGAGGGCCCGGTGGAGGTCTGGGCCGAGCTGGAGCTCGACCGCGGAGCAGTGCTCTGGATCGAGGACGCCGATCTCGACGTGCTGGGCGCGCTGCTGTGCACCGGCTTCGCCCTGGGCCTGCCGGGCAGCGTGCTGCTGCTGGGGGAGTGCCCCGAGCGCGGCCCGGTCGCCCGCGGCTGGGACTTCGACGGGCGCGGCTTCGCCCGCCGCAGCGCTGCCGACGTCCTGCAGGAGCTGTCGCCGGGCGCCGCCGCCTGGGTGGCCGAAGACCCGGACGGGGCGGGCCCGGCGCAGCCGTGACCCCGGCCGGGCGGCCGGAGCGGCGGCGGGGCGACCCGCGCCAGGCCACCCGGCTGAGGGGACGTCATCCCCCTGCGCCGACCGGAGTGCAGGCGTCCGCGGCCCGTGTGACCATCGGAGGACGGCCGCCAACGACCGCCGCCGACGACCGCCGCCGACCGCGTCCGCAGGGAGCAGCACGTGACCGACCCGCAGTCCGACCCCGATCACGACAGCGATGCCGACCTGGACTTCGACATCGACTTCGACGGCATCGTGCAGACCCGGGACGTCCACCACCGGACCCTGTGCTTCCGCCGTCACCTGGACGTCCCGGTCGCGTCGGTGTGGCCCTACCTGGTCCGGCCGGAGCTGCTGTCCGGCTGGCTGGCCGCCGCCGACACGCTGGAGCCGGCCGAGGGCGGGGCGGTCGTGCTGCGCTGGCTGAACACCGACGACCTGGGCCGCTCCTCGGTGGCGACCGGGAGGGTCAGCGGCTACGACCCGCCGACGCTGATCGAGTACGACACCGATACCCACGGCCGGATCCACATCGAGCTGCAGGACGAGGGCGGCGGCTCCGCGCTGGCGCTGGAGGTGACCCTGCCCGCGCCGGTCGAGCGGCTGCCCACCCAGCTGGCGGGCTGGCACCTGCACCTGGACTACCTGGCGGAGGCACTGGAGGGCGATCCGGTGGACTGGTCCGACTGGGACCGCGACCTGGTCGAGCGCTGGCAGCCGCTGTACGAGTGGTACACCGCCCGCTACGGCGGCAGCTGACCGGGCCGGGCGGCGGATATCCGGCGGCGGATACCGGCTCGGGGCGTCACCCGGCCGCGAGGGCGCGCTCCAGCGGGGTGCGGAAGCGGGGGGTGACCCGGGCGGCGCCGACGAACGCGGCCAGCCGCCCGGCCTCGGCCGCGACCGCCGCCCCGGCCTCCCGGCCGACGTCCTCCAGCAGCCGCCAGACCAGCTCGCCGTCGGGGCGCTGGGCCCAGCCGCCGACGACGCGGCCGCCCCACCACACGGTCGGGCCGACGTTGCCGGTGCGGTCGAACAGCTGCGCGGCGTGCTGCGGCGGCAGGTACCAGCCGCGCTGCTGCCAGCCCATGGCGGTCGGGTCCAGCGCGGGCAGCAGCGCGGCGTACGGCTCGGGCTCGGGCGGCTGCTCGTCCCCGGGCAGGACGTACCCGTCGCCCTCGTCCAGCCGGACGCTCCGGGCGTCCACGGCGGCCAGCGCCCGGCGGGTGTCGCCGCGGTTCCAGCCGGTCCACCAGCCCAGATCCGCCTCGGTGCCCGGGCCGTAGCCGGCCAGCCAGCGGCGGGCCAGCTCGGCCCGGGCCTCGGCGGCGGGCAGCTCGGGCAGCGGCTCGGCCGGGGCCCAGCGGAACCGGCTGGAGGTCCACGAGCCGTCCGGCCGGTCGCGCCGGATCCTGTTCTCGGCGGCCAGCACCCGCAGCACCCGGGAGGCCACCGTCTGGGTGGTCTCATAGGGCTTGCCGACGGCCACGGCCACCCGCTCCCGCAGGGCGGGCACGGCCGCGCCCAGCTCGGCGCCGGTCAGCGGCGGGCCCTCGGCCAGGCAGGCGTGCACGGCCTGCTCGGCCCGCGCCAGCCAGGCCGCGTCCCAGCCGCCGCCGTCCGCCAGGTGGGCCAGCAGGTTCCGGCGCTCGCGGGCGGCGACGGCCCGGGCGGCGGCGGAGTCCACCACCGGGGCCAGGTCGCGGCCGACCACGAACATGGTCCGGCGCATGGCCAGCAGCCGGACCAGGGTGAGGTCCTGGTACAGAGCCCGTTCCACGGCGTCCGGCGCCGGTGCGGCCAGCCGGGCGGCGGCGGCCAGGTAGACCGTGGCCGGGTCGGTGGCGTGCAGCCCCACCAGCGCGTCGGCGACCTGCTCCGGGGTGTCCGCCCGGGCTGCGGGGGCCAGCAGGTGGCGGGTGGCGAGCCGGGCCCGGCGCTGGGCGGCGGTGATCTGCATGCGGCGGCGGCCCTTCCGGCCCGGGCGGACGTGACACCGGCAGTCTGCCACCCCGGCGCCCGGTCGGCCCGCAGGCCGGATCGGGGGTCGGGAGGCCGGGGCTGCCGCAGTTATTGATGGTTCGTCAGATTCTGGTTAGCCTCCCCTGGTCCGGCCGGTTCCGGGCCCGAGAGGAGCAGCCATGCCCGAGGTGTCCGTCCACGCGGTCCTGCCCGCCCCCGCCGACAAGGTCTGGGCGGTCCTCGGCGACCTCGCCCGCTTCGGCGAGTGGAACGCCGTCCACGCCGCCTTCCCCGGCGGCGCCCCGGCCGCGCCGGCGGTCGGCACGGTCTACGCGGAGCGGATGACCCTGATGGGCATGCCCGCCGAGGTGTCCTGGACGGTCGCGGCGCTGGAGCCGGGCCGCGAGCTGGCGCTGGCCGGCAAGGGCCCGATGGGCATCGCCCTGGGCCAGCGCTACCTGCTGGAGCCCGAGGGCGAGGGCACCCGGGTGACCGTGCAGAGCACCTTCACCGGCGCCGCGGTCAACCTGATGGCGGCCCGGATCAAGGACGCCACGACGGTGGCGCTGGACGACTCGCTGCGCCGGCTGTCCGCGCTGGTGGCCTGAGCCCCGGGCCTGACGGGCCGTCGGCCGTCGCGCGCGGGCGGTGCCGCGCCGGGGCCCGGTCGTCTAGGGTGCGGGGTATGCCCACAGCACTCATCACCGGCGCCAGCGCCGGCATCGGCGCGGCCTTCGCCCGTCGCCTGGCCGCCGACGGCCTCGGCCTGGTCCTGGTCGCCCGCGATCCCGAGCGGCTGGCGCGGACCGCCGCCGAGCTGTCCGGGCGCCATGGCACGGCCGTCGAGGTGCTCGCCGCCGACCTGGCCGGGGACGAGGGCATCGCCGCCGTCGAGGCGCGGCTGGCGGATCCGGAGCGCCCGGTCGACCTGCTGGTCAACAATGCCGGATTCGGCCTGCGGGACAGCTTCCTGGAGTCCGACCTCGACGACGAGCTGGCCATGGTGAAGCTGCACGTCGAGGCGGTGCTGCGGCTCACCCGCGCCGTCCTGCCGGGGATGCGCGGGCGCGGGCGCGGCTATGTGGTGAACGTCGCCTCGGTGGCGGCCTTCGTGCCGCGTGGGACGTACGGCGCGAGCAAGTCGTGGGTGGTCGGCTTCAGCCAGAGCACGGCCCGCGACCTGGCCGGCAGCGGCGTGCGGGTGATGGCGCTGTGCCCGGGCTTCACCCGCACCGAGTTCCACGACCGGGGCGGGATCGACATGACCCGGCTGCGCGGCTGGATGTGGCTCTCGGCGGAGCAGGTGGTGGACGAGGCGCTGCGCGACCTGGCCCGGGGCCGGTCGGTGAGCGTCCCCGGGGCGCAGTACAAGGCCCTGATCGCCGCGGTCCGCAGGGTTCCGCTGGAGGCGCTGGTGGGCCTGTCGGCCCGGGGCGGCCGCCGGCTGGACCACCGCTGAGGGGCGCGGTGGCGGACTCGGGCCGGAGCCGAACCGGTACTTGCGAACCCGTCCCGCGTACAGCGGACGAGCTGTACGCTGAAGACATGTCGAAGCACATCACCATCCGGGTGGACGAGGAGTTCCACGCCCGGCTGGCCGCCCGCGCCGCCGCCGAGGGCACGACGATCACCGCGCTGGTGACCGCGGTCGCCAAGCGCGAGCTCGACGCCGACCGGCAGCGTTTCCTGGACGCCGCCGCCGAGTTCAACACCGCCGAGAACTGGGCCTACTTCCAGGAGCGGTTCGGGCGGAAGAGCGCGTGAAAGCGGACGAAGCCTGGGCCTGGAACGTCCTCGCGCACCATCTGCCGTCCGACCCCACGGTGTGGGATCCGTCCGGCATCAGCGCCGCGATCGCCCGGCACGCCAGCGACGTGGTGCTGGTGGCCGACGAGGAGCCGCGCGACATCTGCTGGCGCGCGGCGGCCCTGCTGCACACCCTGGCCGTGTGCCCGCCGCTGGACAGCCCGATGAACGAGTTCTACGCGGCCACCCTCACCCGCTCCTACCTGGTCATGGCCGGGATCGAGCAGCTGCCCAACAGCTTCGCCCTGGCCGACCTGGTGGAGCACGCCAAGGAGCGCCGGGCCGACCTCTTCGCCACCGCCGAGGCGCTGCGCAAGCTCACCGACCTGGCCTGACCGGCGCGCTGCGGGCGAAGGCGCGTTCGGGTCGGCCCGGTACACCACTCGTTCGGGCAGCGGACGCCCCGACGCCTGTGGTGTCGGGGTGGTTTTCGGGCCATAGGGGTGGATCCTTCCCTATGCATGCCCAAATCAGGACTGTTTACTGCGAACCGATGGGTACGGTGTCTGCGTCACAGCAGACACACAGTCACACAGTCGTACCGGTAAGCATCTGCGGTACGCAGTCGCAGCAAGGGAAGGCCTGGTGACACCGTATGGGTTCGCTATCGCGCAGGAACGTCCTGACCGGGAGTGCGGTGGCCGCCGCAGCCGCCCTCGGCGTGTCCGGCTGCGCCGACGGCAAGCGCACCGCCTCCGGTGACGCCCGCCCCGGCGACGCGACCACCCCGCGCCACCCGGCCGGGAGCCCCCGGCCCGCCGTCCGGCTGATCGGCGACGGCTCCACCTCGGACACCGGCCCGCAGCCGCACCAGCCCGTCCCCGAGCGGCTCGAGCCCGGCCAGCAGCCGCCGCAGTTCGTGGTCTTCTCCTGGGACGGCGCGGGCGAGGACAGCAAGCAGCTGTTCTCGCACTACCGGAAGGTCGCCCAGGAGACCGGCGCGACCATGACTTTCTTCCTCTCCGGGATCTACGTCCTCCCGGAGGGCAAGAAGGACATGTACCTGCCGCCGGGCCACCAGCCCGGGGCCTCCGCCATCGGCTACCTGAAGGACGAGCACATCCGGGCCACCCTGCAGCAGGTCGGTCCGGCCTGGCTGGAGGGCCACGAGATCGGCACCCACTTCAACGGGCACTTCTGCGACGCCGGCAACGGCGTCGGCAACTGGACCCCGGACCAGTGGCACAGCGAGATCGAACAGGCCGTCGGCTTCGTCACCAACTGGAAGACCAACACCGGCTTCAGCGACATGGAGGCGCTGCCCTTCGACTACCGCAAGGAGCTGATCGGCAGCCGCACCCCCTGCCTGCTCGGCCAGGACCGGCTGCTGCCCACCGCCCGGGCGCTCGGCTGGAAGTACGACGCCAGCTCGCCCGGCGGGCTGCAGGTCTGGCCGGACAAGCGCGGCGGCCTGTGGGACTTCCCGCTGCAGGGCATCCCGTTCCCGGGCCACAGCTTCGAGGTCCTGTCGATGGACTACAACATGATGGCCAACCAGTCCAACGCCAGCATCAACGGCGACCCGGCGATGCGCCCCTACTGGCAGCAGCAGGCGTACGGCTCGTACATGGCCGGCTTCAACCGCGCGTACACCACCAACCGCGCGCCCATGTACATCGGCAACCACTTCGAGAGCTGGAACGGCGGCATCTACATGAACGCCGTCGAGCAGGCCCTGCGCGAGATCGCCTCCAAGCCCGACGTGCGGCTGGTGTCGTTCCGTCAGCTGGTGGAGTGGCTGGACGCCCAGGACCCGCAGGTGCTGGCCAAGCTGCGCACGCTGAACGTCGGCCAGAAGCCGGCCGACTGGCGCGACTACACCGGCGGCTCCGCCATGTCCGCCCCGCAGACCCCGGGCGGCGGCGCCCCGGCGGGCTCCACCGCCGTCGGCGGCGGCACGCTGACCGCGCCGCAGCCGGCCGTACACGCCTGACCGGGCGGCCGTCACTTGGAGACGATCGCCCCGCCCTCGACGACCTTGACGACGCCCGCGCCGTAGCGGGCGTCGAAGGCCCGCTGCTGCGCGGCGCTGCCGGTGTCGGTGGTCACGATCACCGCGCAGTGGACGCCGTTGGTGGTCCCGCGCGAGTTGACCACCACGCCGTGGCCGCGCCAGTAGCCGAGGTCCTGGGTGATCCGGGCCAGCAGCTGGTGCTGGCGCGCGTAGGAGTAGCGGGCGGTGACGAAGGCCAGCCGGGTCGGACCGGCCAGCCGGCGCGCGGCGGCGTCCAGCCGGGGATCGGGCAGCCGGAAGACCACCAGCTGGCCGTGCGGGTCGTCCACCAGGATCGAGGCGTAGGCGGTGCCGAAGTTCCGCTGCAGGTACGGCGCCAGCCGCTGCGCGGTGGCGTCCAGCCCGGCCCCGGCGACCGGGGTCTGGGCCGGGCTGGAGCCGGCGCCGGGCCGGTGGCCGGAGCGTCGGCCGTGGCCGCCGGACCGCCCGTGCCCGGCGCTGTGCGACGGCCCGGGCCCCGGGCCGGTGCCCGGCCGGGCGGAGGCGACCGCCGCCGGGGTGCCGCTGCGGGCGGACACCAGCGCGGTGCCGCCGGTGCCGCCGGTGTGCCGGGCGCAGGCGGCCGCTCCGGCCAGCGTCAGCGCCGCCGTCAGCGCCGCTCCCGCCAGCAGCCTGCCGCCGCGTCTGCTGGTCACTGCTCTCCGCATGGGTCCCCCGGCCGTTGCTCGTCGTCGTGTCGGACCGTCCGGAAAGGACGTCCTTCTGAGTGACAGTGTGACGCCCCACGGCGGCCGGTGGTTCCCCGGATCTGCCCTTCGCGCCGTTCAGCCTCCTTTCAGCTCACTCCCACCCGCCGATCGGCGGGGGTGGCCCAGACCCTGGAGGGACGCGATCGGCCCGCCGCCGCCGCCATGCTGGTGTAACGGGAACGCGAATGCCCCACCGCCTGCCGGCGCCACCCGCCGCGGCCGCATCAGCCCGGCGTCGCCGTCCCCCTCCGCCTCTTTCCCTGCAGACCTCGCACCGGAGCCGTAGCAGATGTCTCAAGCCGCAGCCGTGCCCGTTGCCCAGCGCGCCGGCGCCCTCACGGCCGTCTGGTACCTGCGCCTGGTGGGATGCCTCAACATCCTCGGCGGGGTGTCGGCGTCCTTCCGCGACCAGGTCCAGGACCACAACGTCGGCGACTTCTACACGCCGTTCCTGCTCACCGCCGGATTCGCCTCCGGCGCCTTCGCGCTGTTCCTGTCGGTCATGATGAACCGTCACAAGCGGGCGGCCTGGATCGCCAACGCGGTGCTCTCCGGGCTGTTCCTGCTGGAGCTGGCGGTGGCCCTGGTGCGGCACCCCTCGGTGCGCGAGCACCCCTTCAACTGGATGACGGCGGCGGCCACCCTGCTGTTCGCGGTCGCGCTGCTGATCGGCCGCCGCGACTTCCGGGCCAGGGGCGACCGCTCCAACCCCGGTCTGGCGCTGGGCGTGCTGGCCTTCGGCAGCGCGCTGATCCTGGCGGTCGGCGCGCTGCTGGTCGGGCTGACCAACAGCGAGAGCGGCTCCACCCTCGGCGAGCGGCTGCGCTACGTGCTGCTGCGGGTGGTCACCCTGGGCCTGAACGGCCCCGGGGACCTGCACGTAGACGTGCCGCGCTGGGTGGACGTCTCGGTCAACGTGCTCAGCGTCGGCGTCCTGCTCGCCGTGCTGTACGCGCTGTTCCGCGCCCCCAAGGGCAAGGAGTACCTCGCCCCGCAGGACGAGGCCCGGCTGCGCGAGCTGCTGGAGCGGCACGGCGACCGCGACTCGCTGGGCTACTTCGCGCTGCGCCGCGACAAGTCCGTGGTCTTCTCGCCGTCCGGCAAGGCCGCCGTCACCTACCGGGTTCTCGGCGGGGTGTCGCTGGCCTCCGGCGACCCGATCGGGGACGTCGAGGCGTGGCCCGGCGCGATCGAGTGCTGGCTGCGGCAGGCCCGCGAGAACGCCTGGGTCCCGGCGGTCACCGGGGCCAGCGAGGAGGGCGGCATCGTCTACGCCCGGCACGGCCTGGACGCGCTGGAGCTGGGCGACGAGGCCATCGTCGAGGTCTCCGAGTTCACCCTGGAGGGGCGGGCCATGCGCAACGTCCGCCAGGCACACAAGAAGGTCCGCCGGGCGGGCTACAGCGTGATGCTGCGCCGCCACGCCGAGATCCGCGACGAGGAGATGGAGACCCTGCTGCACCTGGCCGACCAGTGGCGGGACGGGCAGACCGAGCGCGGCTTCTCGATGGCGCTGGGACGCCTCGGCGACCCGGGCGACGGCCAGTGCGCGATGCTGGAGTGCCGGGACAGCGAGGGCCGGCTGCGGGCGCTGCTGAGCTTCGTCCCCTGGGGCGAGCACGGGCTCTCGCTGGACCTGATGCGCCGCGACCGCGAGGCCGACAACGGCCTGTTGGAGTTCATGGTCATCGAACTGCTGCTGGGCGCGCAGCAGTTGGGCATCGAGCGGGTCTCGCTGAACTTCGCGGTGTTCCGCGCGGTCTTCGAGCGCGGCTCCCGGCTGGGGGCCGGTCCGTTCCTGCGGGCCTGGCGCTCGGTGCTGCTGTTCGTGTCGCGCTGGTGGCAGATCGAGTCGCTGTACCGGGCCAACGCCAAGTACCGGCCGCGCTGGGAACCCCGCTACCTGCTGTTCGAGCGCAGCCGCG
Source organism: Streptacidiphilus sp. PB12-B1b (assembly GCF_014084125.1). NCBI lineage: Bacteria > Bacillati > Actinomycetota > Actinomycetes > Kitasatosporales > Streptomycetaceae > Streptacidiphilus > Streptacidiphilus sp. PB12-B1b. The sequence continues at coordinate 2,762,038 of NZ_CP048405.1, forward strand.
ACCTGCCCAGGATCGCCCTGGTCAACGCCTGCGCTGAGGGCTTCATCACCGCGCCCCGGCTGCCCTCGCTGTTCGGCCGCCGGCACCGGGCCGAGGCCGCGGCCGAGACCCCGGTGCTGCAGCGCGCCGCCTGAACGCCCGGCGCGGGGCGGTGGCAGCCGCCGCCGTCCCGCGCCGGGGTGCACCGGCCGTCCTCCACCGGACGGGACCGACGCCGTGTGGGCGGCCCGGTCCCGGGGAGCCCCGCCGGGCCTGCCCAGGCCCGGCCCGGCCCTACCGGTGGAGGCGGTCGGCTTCTGCGCTGTGTGCCGCGAGCGGCGCCGGAAGCGGCGCCGACGGGACGGCGTCCACCCGGGTGACCCGGTCGGCCCTGGCCGCCCGGTCCGCCGCCCGGTCCGCAGGAGCCCGGTCCGCCACCGCCCGGTCCGCCGCTGCCGCGCGGGCGGGCAGCACGGCCTGCACCACGAAGCCGCCGTTCCAGGTCGGACGGCAGTCCAGGGTGCCGCCGAGCTGCTGGGCCCGCTCGCGCAGGCCGATCAGCCCGTGGCCGCCGCCGGGCAGCAGCAGCGGCTCCGCGCCCGGCTCGGGCGGCCCGTTGCGCACCTGGACCACCAGCGCGCCGCCCTGCGCCCGCAGCCGCACCACCACCTCCGAGCCGGGCGCGTGCTTGCGGACGTTGGTCAGCGCCTCCTGCACCGTCCGGTAGGCGGCCCGCTCCACCGGCTCGGGCCAGCGGGCCGGCGCGGTGACGTCCGGCGCGGAGTCCAGCCGGGCGTCGACACCGCCGGCGGCCACCAGCCGGGGCAGGTCGGCCAGGGTCGGCTGCGGGCTCAGCTCCCGGCCCCCGCCCCCGGCGGCGCGCAGCACGCCGACCATCTGCCGCAGCTCCTCCAGCGTCTTCACCGACAGTTGACGGATCGTCAGCGCGCCCTCGACGGTGGCCTCCGGATCGTCCGCGCGGACCTGCAGCACGCCCGCCTGGATGGAGATCAGGCTGACCTGGTGCGAGACCACGTCGTGCATCTCCCGGGCCAGCCGGGCGCGTTCCATGGAGAGCACGCTCTGCGCCAGCAGCTCCTGCTCCCGCGCCTGACCCCGCGTCAACTCGTCCAGCCGGACCGCCAGTTCCTGCCTGGTCTGGACCAGCAGCCCGAGGGCGACCGGGGCGGCGGCGGTGAGCAGCGAGTACAGCGCGGACAGCACCGTGGTCCGGTCCCAGCCGATGGAGTAGTCGAAGACCGGCCAGGGCACGAACTGCACCAGCGCCACCAGCAGCGCGCACAGCGCCACCACCCAGCGCCTGCGGACGCAGGTCGCCACCGTGTAGAGGGCCAGCATGGGCGCCAGCCAGATGTAGCTGAGCTGCATCCCGGGCATGGTCAGCAGCAGCACCAGCACCGGTCGGCGCCGCCGCAGCAGCAGGGCGGCGGCGGCCAGCAGCGAGGTGGACATCTGCACGAACGAGCCGAGGTCGTTGGCGAGCAGCGCGTCCAGCACCGCCAGCGCGGCCGGGACCGGGAGGGTCACCCAGGACCGCAGGTACCAGCGCGGGGAGTCGCTCACGACCGGCGCCCCGGCGCGCCGGAGCCGCCTCCGGACGCGCCCGGGGTGCCCGGTTGGCCGGGCTGCTGACCCGCCGTGCCCGGCTGCTGGCCCGCCGTGCCCGGCTGGCCCGGACCGCCGCCCGCCGCCTGCTCCGGGCCGCCGAGCAGCCCGGCCTGGTGCGCGAAGACGGCGGCCTGCACCCGGTTGGCGGTGCCCAGCTTGGCCAGGATGGCGCTGATGTGGTCCTTGACCGTGCCGGTGCTGAGGAACAGCCGGGCGGCGATGTCCGCGTTGGACAGCCCCTCGCCGAGCAGCGCCAGCACGTCCAGCTCCCTGGTGGTCATGGAGCGCAGCCGGTCGGCGGTGTGCCGGTCGGGGCCGGAGTCCAGGTAGCCGGCGATGACGGTGTCGGTGACGGCGGGGGAGAGCACCCGGCCGCCGCCCGCCAGCACCCGCACGGCGTGCTTCAGGTGCTCCGGGTCGGTGTCCTTGAGCAGGAAGCCCCCGGCCCCGGCCCGCAGCGCGGTGCCGATGTACTCGTCGGTGTCGAAGGTGGTGAGCATGGCCACGGCCGGCGGCCGGGGCAGCGCCCGCAGGGTCCGCAGCACGGTCAGGCCGTCCACGTCGGGCATCCGGATGTCGAGGAGGACCACGTCGGGGGAGTGGCGGTCCACGGTCTCCAGGGCCTCGCCGCCGGAGCAGGTGGCGACGACCTCGATGTCGGGAGCCGAGCCCACGATCAGGCTCAGGCCCGACCGTACGAGTGTCTCGTCGTCGACGACGACCACACGGATCAACGTGATCTCTCCTCGGTGCTGCTCATACGCGTGTCCGCGATGGACTTCTGCGGTGGACGGTCTGCGGCGCCGCCGCTGCCGGGGCGCCGCCACTGACTGTGACGCCGTTGCGGCCCCAGCCGTTGCGTCCCCGGGTTCCGTTATGAGAGTACGAGAGCGCGGCCCACTCGTCCCCGTCGCCGTCCCGGAGCGCCGTAGGCTGTAGCCGTCGGGCGGGCCGCGGCCGAGCGGCCGGCGCTGGACCGGCCACGCCCGAACGAGTGCCCCTGCCTCTGCGCGTACCGAGTACCAGGAGATGTGCATGTCCGGACAGCCCCGCTCAGACCGGCCCCGGTTCGACCTCGGCTCGATCGCCTACGGCGGCGACTACAACCCGGAGCAGTGGCCCGAGGAGGTCTGGCCGCAGGACGTCGCGCTGATGCGTGAGGCCGGTGTGAACCTGGTGAGTCTCGGCATCTTCTCCTGGGCGCGGCTGGAGCCGCAGCCGGGGGTGTTCGACTTCGGCTGGCTGGACCGGATCATCGCGCTGCTGCACGAGGGCGGGATCAGCATCGACCTGGCGACGCCGACCGCCGCGCCCCCGGCCTGGTTCCAGAAGGCCCACCCGCAGGTGCGCCCGGTCGCGGTGGACGGCACGGTGCTGGGCTACGGGGCCCGGCAGACCTACTGCCCGAGCTCGCCGGAATATGCCGAAGCCGCCGCCCGGATCACCGCCGAGCTGGCTCGCCGCTACGCCGGACATCCCGCGGTGGTGCTGTGGCATATTCACAACGAGTACGGCTGCCATATCTCCCGCTGCTACTGCGAGCAGTCGGTGGCCGCCTTCCGGGTCTGGCTGGAGGAGCGCTACAAGACCGTGGAGGGGCTGAACGCCGCCTGGGGCACCGCCTTCTGGGGCCAGCTCTACGGCAGCTTCGACGAGGTGGACGCGCCCCGCACCGCCCCCGCCGCCTGCAACCCGGCGCAGCAGGTCGACTTCCGCCGGTTCAGCTCGGACGCGCTGCTGGAGTGCTACCGGCGCGAGCGCGACATCGTCCGCGCGGCCGACCCGGTGGTGCCGATCACCACCAACTTCATGGCCGGGCTGACCGACAACCTGGACCTGTGGCGCTGGGCCGAGGAGGTCGACGTGGTCGCCACCGACCACTACCTGACCGCCGAGCGCAGCGACAACCACATCGGCCTGTCACTGGCGGCCGACCTGACCCGCTCGCTGGCCGGCGGCGGCCCGTGGCTGCTGATGGAGCACTCCACCTCGGCGGTGAACTGGCAGGGCCGGAACATCGCCAAGCGCCCCGGCGAGATGGCCCGCAACAGCATGGCGCACCTGGCCCGGGGCGCCGACGGGATCATGTTCTTCCAGTGGCGGCAGTCCCGCTCCGGCACCGAGAAGTTCCACTCGGCGATGGTGCCGCACGCCGGGACGGACACCCGGCACTGGCGCGACGTGGTGGCGCTGGGCACCCGGCTGGGCAAGCTGGACGAGGTCTGCGGCAGCCGGGTGCAGGCCCCGCAGGTGGCGCTGGTCTGGGACTGGGAGTCCCGCTGGGGCCTGGACTGCGGCAACAAGCCCTCGACCGACCTGGGCTTCCGCGAGCGGATCGACGCCTACTACGAGCGGCTCTGGCACCTGGGCGTCACGGTGGACTTCGTCCACCCCGGCGCCGACCTGTCCGGCTACCGGCTGGTGCTGGCACCCTCGCTCTACCACACCCGCGCCGCCTGGGCGGAGAACCTGCGGGCCTGGGTGCGCGGCGGCGGCACCCTGGTCTCCTCCTACTTCACCGGCGTGGTGGACGAGAACGAGGCGGTTCACCTGGGCGGCTACCCGGGCGCGCTGCGGGACATCCTGGGCGTGCGGGCGGAGGAGTTCCTGCCGCTGCGCTCCGGCCAGAAGACCAGGCTGGCCTCCGAGTCCGCGGCGGTGCCCGGCGGCTCGGCCTCGCGCTGGGCCGAGGACCTGCACCTGGACGGCGCCGCCGCGGTGCTGCGGCACGCCGACGGCCCGGCCGCGGGCTGCCCGGCGGTGACCCGGCACGGCTTCGGCGAGGGCACCGCCTGGTACGTGGCCACCGCCCCCGAGGCCGGCACGCTCACCGCGATCCTGCGCGCGGCCTGCGCCGACGCGGGCGTGGCGCTGCCGGTGGGGCGACCCGAGGGGCTGGAGGCGGTGCGCCGGGTGGCCGAGGGCGGCGCCGAGTTCGACTTCCTGATCAACCACAACGACCGGGACGTCACGGTCCCGCTGGCCGGTTCCGACCTGGTCGTCCCGGCCGGCCGGGTGAGGGTGGTGGTCAGGACCAGTTAGCCGCTGGCTACCATGGCGGCTGGTTCGAACACGAGCATGGGGGGACGACATGGGTGCGCAGCAGCGCGCGGAGAGCCAGATATTCGGCGAGGTCGCCGAGGGCTACCACGCCTCCCGGCTGGGATATCCGGATGAGCTGATATCGGACATCCTCGACTATGCGAAGCCGGCCGGAAGGCCGGTGGTCGAGGTCGGCGCCGGGACCGGCAAGGCCACCGTGTCGTTCGCCGCCCGCGGCCTGGGGCTGACCTGCGTCGAGCCGGACGCCCGGATGGCCGAGGTGCTGCGCCGCACCGTCGCCGGCCACCCGTCGGTGCGGGTCGAGGTCTGCACCTTCGAGGAGTGGCAGCCCGGCGGGCGGCGCTTCGGCCTGCTCTACGCCGCGACCTCCTGGCACTGGACCGACCCGGAGCGCCGCTGGGACCTGGCGCACGCCGCCCTGGCGCCGGGCGGCGCGATCGCCCTGTTCTGGAACGGCACCACCGTGGTCGATCCGGCCCTGCACGCCGCGCTGGCCGAGGTCGACACCGGCGGCCACGACCTGCGGCCGCCGCACACCGTGCTGGCGTCCGAGCTGGACCCCGAGGACGGCGGCGAGCGCTGGACCGAGGCCAAGGGCTGGCCGCAGGCCCAGTGCCGCCGCGACGGCCGCTTCACCGACCTGCTCTCCACCCGGCACCTGCGCCCGCAGCACTACAGCACCGCCCACTACCTGGGCTACCTCGACTCCATCTCGCGCTACCGCGTCCTGCCCGACGAGCTCCGCGAGCAGGTGCTGCGCCGCACCGGGGAGGTGCTGGACGCCCACGGCGGCGGGATCGACATGGTCGCCGTCACCGACGCCTTCAGGGCCCGCGCCATCTGACCCCCCTTGACGGGCCGCCCCGACGGCCGCCCGATGCACGGACCGGAAGCGACGACCGTTGACCCAGCTCAGTACCGCCCAGCCGACCACCGCCCCCGCCGCGCCCGTCCGGCACCCGCTGCGCGCCCTGCTGGACCGGGTGCCCCCGCGCGCGCTGGCCTGGGGCACGGCCGGGCTGTTCTTCGTGCTCTATGCCGCTGTGTCGATACGTCGCCACGAGCGAATAATCACCGCCGGGTACGACCTGGGCATCTTCGAAGAGGCCATCCGCAACTACGCCCACCTGCACGCGCCGATCGTGGCGCTCAAGGGGCCCGGCTACAACATCCTGGGCGACCACTTCAGCCCGGTCCTGGTGCTGCTGGCCCCGGTCTACCGGGTCTTCCCCAGCCCGGTCACGCTGCTCGTCGCGCAGGCCGCGCTGATGTCGCTGGCCTGCGTGCCGCTCACCCGCTGGGCGCACGAGCTGCGCGGGCCGGTGGCGGCGCTGGTCGTCGGCTGCGGCACCGGCGCGTCCTGGGGGATCGTCAAGGCGGCCTCCTTCGACTTCCACGAGATCGCCTTCGCGGTGCCGCTGATCGCCTTCAGCGTCACCGCCCTGGGGCAGCGCCGCCAACGCGCGGCCGCACTGTGGGCGCTGCCGCTGGTGCTGGTCAAGGAGGACCTGGGGCTGACCGTGGCCGCCATCGGCGCGATCATCGCCTGGCAGGGCGCGCGGCGGCTGGGCATCGGGCTGGCGGTGACCGGCCTGGCGGCCACCGCCGTGGAGATGTTCCTGATCCTGCCCGCGGTGAACCCGCAGGGCAGCTTCGCCTACCTGAACCAGCTGCCCGGCACCGCCGCCGGGGCCGGTGGCACCACCCACCAGCTGCTGTTCGCGCTGCCGCACCTGGTCTGGCCGCCGATCAAGGTGCTGCTGCTGCTGATGCTGGCGCTGCCGACCGCCTTCCTGGGCCTGCGCTCGCCGCTCACGCTGATCTGCCTGCCGACCCTGGCCTGGCGGTTGACCTCGGACAACCCGCACTACTGGGGCGTCAGCTACCACTACAGCGCGGTGCTGATGCCGATCGTCTTCGCCGGCCTGGTGGACGCGCTGGACCCGGCCCGGCGGCGGCTGCCCCGGCGGCGGGTGCGCGCGGTGCTGGTGGCCAGCACGGTGTTCACGGTGGCGACCATCCCGGTCTTCCCGCTGCACGAGGTGCTGATGCCGGCGGTGTGGACGACCTCGCCGCACGTCCGCGCCGCCAAGCAGGTCGCCGCGCTGGTGCCGGACGGCGCCACCGTCGCCACCTCCGACCACATCGCCGCGCAGCTGACCGACCGGGCCACCGTCAGCCAGCTCTGCCAGGCGGCCGATCCGGCCCTGCCGCCCCCGCCGCCGCCCGGCTGGGTGCTGGACGACAGCACCGACCACACCGGCACCGGCCCCTGCCCGGCCGGGCAGTCCGGGCTGATGGTCGCCCGGTACGAGTCCCAGGGCTACCGCGTGGTCGCCGACCGGGACGGCGTCATCCTGCTGCGTCACCCCTAGCCGACCGGCTCCGACCTGTCCTCCTTGACAGCAGGCGGGCATGATCGAGTACCGCATCGACCGGCGCAGCGGGGTCGCCACCTACCTGCAGATCGTCCAGCAGACCAAGCAGGCGCTGCGGCTCGGGCTGCTCCAGCCCGGCGACAAGCTGCCGACCGCCCGCGAGGTGGTCGAGGCGACGGCGATCTACCCCAACACCGTCCTGAAGGCGTACCGCGAGCTGGACCGGGAGGGGCTGGTGGAGCCGCGCCCGGGCCTGGGCACCTTCGTCCGCCGCTCGCTGGCGCGGGCCGAGGCGGGCGCGGACGGGCCGCTGCGCGCGGAGCTGGGCACCTGGATGGACCGGGCGCTGCAGGCCGGGCTGGAACGCGAGGACGTGGCCGCCATGGTCGCCTCCGCGCCCGACCGGACCTTTGCGCAGGACGCCCGGGACGTCCAGGGCAGCCGCGACATCCGGGATATCCGAGACATCGAGGGGGCCGATGAACGACGTGACAGCCGCGCCGGCGGCCGTGGCGGCCGTCGGGCTGGGCAGGAGCTACCGCCGGGGCTGGGCGCTGCGCGACTGCTCCTTCCGGATCCCGGCCGGCCGGGTGTGCGGGCTGGTCGGGCCCAACGGGGCCGGCAAGAGCACCCTGCTCGCCCTCGCCGCCTGCCTGCTGACGCCCACCGAGGGCGAGGGAGGAGCTGTTGCTCGCCTACCTGCGCTCGCCGCAGGCCCCGGCGCTGGTCACCGACGAGGCCCGCGCCGATGAGCGGTGCGCTGGTTCGCCGCCCGGCTGGGAGCGGCGGCAGCCGTCGTCGGCCTGGCCACCGCGGCTCTCACCGGACTCTCCGACTGGTTCTGGCGGGACTACGTCGTCCGCGGCGGCATCCAGAGCTACGCCTACGGCCCGACGGCCTACAACGCCCTCGGCGCGGTCCCGGTCGCCTACGCCCTCCTCGCCCTGGCCCTCGGCACCGTCCTGGGGCTGCTGCTGCGCTCCACCCTGGCGGCGGTCCTGGTCACCGGAGCGGTGCAGACCGCCGTCGAGCTGGCCCTGTACCAGCTGCGCCCGTACCTGTACCCCAGGGTCGGCGCCGTGCAGCCGGGCGTCGGCGGCCAGCTGCCCGACGACGGCTTCGCCGCCCCGGCCGACGCCTGGCTGGTGCACAGCGGCCTGCTGCTCGCCCACCGACCCCGGCCCGGCAACCGAAGCGGCTGCTGCGCGGCACCGCCTGGCCGGCCACCGCCGGGTGCGCCGCAGCCCGGCCTGACCGCGCTACATCCGGTCCACGGCGGTGACCCGCAGGACGGCCCGGCCCTCCTCGTCCGAGGAGGCCAGGTCGACCTCGGCGCTGATGCCCCAGTCGTGGTCCCCGGCCGGGTCGTCGAAGATCTGCCGGACCAGCCACGCGCCCTGCACCGACTCCTCGTCGATGATCAGCATCTTGGGGCCCCGCGCGTTCGGCCCGGTGCCCAGGTCGTCGTGCTCGTCCCAGTAGGCGTCCATGGCGTCCGCCCAGCGGTCCTGGTCCCAGCCCCCGTCCTCGGCGTCCAGCTCGCCCAGGTCGTAGTAGCGCTCCAGCGCGGCCAGCTCCACCCGGCGGAACATGGCATTGCGCACCAGCACCCGGAACGCGCGGACGTTGGCGGTGACCGGGGCGGTCTTCTCGTCCAGCATCTCCCGCTCGCGCTCCTCCTCGTCCTCCGGGTTGGCGAGCTTCTCCCACTCGTCCAGGAGGCTGGAGTCGACCTGCCGGACCAGCTCGCCCAGCCAGGAGCTGAGGTCCCGCAGGTCCTCGGACTTCAGGTCGTCCGGGACGGTGTGCTCCAGCGCCTTGTAGGCCGAGGCCAGGTAGCGCAGCACCAGGCCCTCGGTGCGGGCCAGCTCGTAGAAGCCGACGTAGTCGGCGAAGGTCATCGCCCGCTCGTACAGGTCCCGGGCGACGGACTTCGGGCGCAGCGGGTGGTCGCCGATCCACGGGTGCGCCCGCCGGTACACCTCGTACGCGTGTCCGAGCAGCTCCTCCAGCGGCTTCGGATAGGTGATCTCCTGGAGCCGCTCCATCCGCTCCTCGTACTCGATGCCGTCGCGCTTCATCTCCGCGACCGCCTCGCCGCGCGCCTTGTTCTCCTGCGCGCCGACGATCTGCCGCGGGTCGTCCAGCGTCGACTCGACCACGCTCAGCACGTCCAGCGCGTACGACGGCGACTCCACGTCCAGCAGGTCGAACGCGGCCAGTGCGAACGTCGACAGCGGCTGGGTGAGCGAGAAGTCCTGCTGCAGGTCGACGGTGAGCCGGACGATGCGCCCGGTCTCGTCCGGGGTGTCCAGCCGCTCCACCACGCCCCCGGCCAGCAGCGAGCGGTAGATGGCGATGGCCTCGCCGATGTGGCGGCGGCGCGCCTTCGGGTCGTCGTCGTTGTCCAGCAGCAGGTGCCGCATGGCCTCGAAGGCGTTGCCGGGGCGGTTGATCACCGACAGCAGCATCAGGTGGCTGACCTTGAAGCGCGAGACCAGCGGCTCCGGCTGGGCGTCGATCAGCTTGTTGAAGGTCTCCTCGCCCCAGGAGATGAAGCCCTCCGGGGCCTTCTTGCGGACCACCTTGCGCTTCTTCTTGGGGTCGTCACCGGCCTTGGCCAGCGCCTTCTCGTTCTCCGTGACGTGCTCCGGGGCCTGCGCGACCACCGTGCCCACGGTGTCGAAGCCGGCCCGCCCGGCCCGCCCGGCGATCTGGTGGAACTCCCGCGCCCGCAGCAGCCGCACCCGCTGCCCGTCGTACTTGGACAGCGCGGTGAACAGCACCGTCCGGATCGGGACGTTGACGCCCACGCCCAGGGTGTCGGTGCCGCAGATCACCTTCAGCAGCCCGGCCTGGGCCAGCCGCTCGACCAGGCGGCGGTACTTGGGCAGCATCCCGGCGTGGTGCACGCCGATGCCGTGCCGGACGAACCGCGACAGGTTGCGGCCGAACTTGGTGGTGAAGCGGAAGTTCCCGATCAGCGCCGCGATGGCGTCCTTCTCGGCCTTGGAGCACATGTTGATGCTCATCAGCGCCTGCGCCCGCTCCACCGCCGCGGCCTGGGTGAAGTGCACCACGTACACCGGCGCCTGGCCGGTGGAGAGCAGCTGCTCCAGGGTGTCGTGGATGGGCGTGCGCTGGTACTCGTAGAACAGCGGCACCGGGCGCTCCACGGACGCCACCGTGGTCGTCGGCCGGCCGGTGCGGCGCTTCAGGTCGGCCTCGAACCGGCGGACGTCGCCCAGGGTCGCCGACATCAGCAGGAACTGCGCCCGGGGCAGCTCGATCAGCGGCACCTGCCAGGCCCAGCCCCGGTCCGGCTCGGCGTAGAAGTGGAACTCGTCCATGACGACCTGGCCGACGTCCGCGTCCGCGCCGTCCCGCAGCGCGATGCTGGCCAGCACCTCGGCGGTGCAGCAGATGATCGGCGCGGTCGGGTTCACGCTGGCGTCGCCGGTCATCATGCCGACGTTGGCGGTGCCGAACATCTTCACCAGGTCGAAGAACTTCTCCGACACCAGCGCCTTGATCGGCGCGGTGTAGAAGGTGCGCTCGCCGCGCGCCAGCGCCGCGAAGTGCGCCCCGGCGGCCACCAGGCTCTTGCCCGAGCCGGTCGGCGTGTTCAGGATGACGTTGGACCCGGAGACGATCTCGATCAGCGCCTCCTCCTGCGCGGGGTAGAGGGTGATCCCCCGCTCCTCCGCCCAGCCCGCGAAAGCGGTGAAGAGATCATCGGGCAGCGGTTCGGCGGGGATGAGATCAGTCAGGGTCACCGCTCTATCTTGCCCTAAGCAGGGCGGGCGCCCGCCGGGGGCGGCAGCGGGCGACCGGCCTGCCCGCAGGCCGCCAGCAGCAGCGCGCCCACCGGCGCCGCGAAGATCCCGACCAGGACCGTGACGGAGCCGACGGCGGCCGCCGCCAGCGCAGCCCCGGCCAGCGCCCACGCCGCCACCGCCGCGGGCGCCGACCGCCGGTGCACCGCCAGCCGCAGCAGCCCGCCCACCAGCAGCGACACCAGCAACGGCAGCGCCACCAGCAGCAGCACGCCGTGCCCGTCGGCCGCGACCAGGCTGACCCGCGGGTCCGCCACCAGCACGCCACCGGCCTGCGCCGGGGGAGCGGCGAGGGAGGTGGGAGCGGTAGCGAGGGCGGTGGGTGCGGCGGTGGCGTACGTCGGCGGATCCTGCGGCGTCACCAGGGGCAGGAACCAGGCCAGGACGAAGAGCAGCAGCCCCCACCCCACGGCCACGCCGACCAGCAGTGTCGCGCTCTGCCCGGGCTCCGGACGATCGAACGGCCTCATCAGGGCCCCCGTTCCGACAGTTGATTTGAGCGACTGCTCAATCACTTGTCCCCACGGTATTGCCGGGCATGACACAGCGTCAACGGCCTTGCGCCGCCGGAGGCCGTCAGCCGTCCAGGTGGGCGCTCTCGATGCGGGCGGCCAGTCGGCGCAGCCACAGCTGCGGATCGAACACCAGCTCCACGTCGCGCCCCAGCGCCCCCAGCGCCGTCTCCAGCTCGGCGCGGTCCAGGCGCAGGGCGGCCAGCTCGTGCAGCTGGCCCAGGGTCCGGGCTGCGGTGGCCCGGTCGGTGCCCGCCCGCCGCTGCTCCAGCGCCGCGCGTTCGGCCCCGACCGCGTCCAGGCCGGGGTGCTCCTCCGGGAAGTCCTGCCCGAAGTAACCGGCCAGCAGCTGGTGCAACTGGGGGAACCGACGGCGCCAGGCCCAGGGGCTCCGGGGGACGCCGCCGGACGCCGCGCGCCCGCCGCCGGACTCCAGCAGGGCGACCAGCAGCTGCGCCCAGGCGGCCCGGTCGGCCGTCTCCGGCCAGGGCAGCAGGGCGACGGCGGCGGTGTCGACGGCGTCTGCTCCGTCGGGTGCGTCCCGCCTTTGCTCGCCCGCCGCGGAGAGCCGACCGGCTTCGACGAGCCGTCGCAGTTGCATCGCCGCGACGGCCGGTGACGCCGGGGACACCTGCCGCATGGTGTCGAGGTATGCGGCCCGCGCCATGCCGGGGCGGCCGGGCTCGTCGTCGGCGGCCAGGCCCGCGTACGCCTCCAACAGCTCGCGCAGGGCCGCGTAGCTGCTGTGCCACAGCGGCAGTGGCACGGAGCGGGGCGGCAGGTCTCGGGGTCGCTCATGCGGGCTCTCTCAGTCTTCCGTCGGATAGGCCGAGCGCACGGTGAACCGCCCCCGGTCCAGGCTGTCCCGCTGGAGCAGCACGCGGACCGAGGAGACCTCCACCGGGCCGCGCCCGGCCAGGACCATGCCGACCGGCAGCAGCCGCCCGGTGACCTCCCCGGCGAAGTGCGACTGCAGGACCAGCCGGTCGCCCGGACCGCTCTCCAGCCACTGCGCGATCCGGTCGCGGTTCCGGTCCACGACGCGCTGGACGTACGTCTGGGCCGCGCTCGCGCTGCTGAAACTGGAGGCTCGCAACACTGTCACCGGGATCGACCTCTCGGATGGTGGGGGCGCGTCAGCGCCGGGAGGTACGCGCGACCAGCGCGCCGGACGCCGAGCGCAGCCAGGAGCGCCAGGTCAGCTCGTCCCACCAGGGCGCCTCGGCCTGGCGCGGCTCCGCGCCCAGGTGCCGCAGCGCCCGGTCCAGCCGGGCGTCGTCGGTGAACAGCGCACACACCCCGGCGATCTCGCCGACCAGCGCCGGGAGCGACAGCGGGGTCCGGCGGCGGGCCTCGGCGTACCGCTCGCAGACCAGGTGGACCAGTGTGTCCGGGTCCTCGTCCTCGCCGTACCGCTGCTCGTCGACGACGGCGCGGTACAGCCGCAGCAGCTCCCGCAGTTCACCGAAGTGCTCCCGCAACTCCCATCCGTTCAGCGGGAGTTCGGTGATGTCCGGGGCGCGGGTGGTCCACCACGCGGGCAGCGGGCCGGCCTGCGGATCGAGCAGGACGCCCAGGCAGCGCCGGAGCACCGCCAGCGCGCCCGCCCGGGGGTCGTCCGGGGGCAGCGCGTGCAGCAGGTCGGCGACCTGCAGCAGCTCGGCGTGGGCCATGGCCCGGCGGCCCGAGCGGCGGATGCGTCGGAAGCCGTCCCCCGGGCTGTCCTCGGTCAGGCCCTCGGTGGCACCGTCGTAGGCGTCCAGCAGCCGCAGCGCCCGCCCGGTCCGGTCGCCCGGCCCCCGGCGGACGGCCCGGCGCTGCACGGCCCGGCGGGGGCGGCCGTGACCAGCGGGCAGTCGCCGTCCCCGGACGAGACGGCGTCCTGGCGCAGCCGGTACTGCACCTGCGCCAGCACCACCGGCCAGCCCAGCGAGGGCGCGCGCCCGTTCCAGTCCGACCAGGGGACCAGGCCCCGCCGGTCCAGGGCGAGCAGTTCGGCGCTCTCGCGGACCAGCCCGCCGACGGCGAGCCGCTCCGCCCCGGGCGCGCCCGGCGGTGCGGCGCCGAGGACGACGGCCTCGGTGGCGTACCCCTCGTCCTGCTGGTGCGCGCGCGGGGCACCGCCCGGGCGCTCGACGTCCTCGTCCAGGGCGAACGCCCACTCCTCGGCCAGCTGGGCGGCCTCCGGGCAGAGCTCGCGCACGGCCCGGCTGTCCAGCGGCGCGCCGCTCTCGGCGCACTCCTGGAGCAGCTGGTCCAACTGCTCCGCCAGCTCCTGCGCCGGGCGCCCGAACAGCTGCCGCACCTGCTGCAGCGCCGTGTCGCGGGGCGACTGCCCGGAGCCCGCCCCGGCCCGGCACAGCGCGCCGAGGAACCAGGACCGGAAGGCGCGCAGCGGCTCCGAGGCGGCCGTCACGGCGGCGCCGCACAGGAACTCGACCAGGACGTCCACCGGGCCGTAGCCGTCGGCGGTCGCGCGGGCCCGGGAGTGCGCCAGCACCTCCAGCCGGATCTGCAGCAGCGCCCGCTGCCTGCTGTCGTCCGGCACGCCCAGGGCCGCGAGGAAGGCGGACCGGTCCCGGGGAGCCTGGTCCCGCATGGCTGTTCCTGCTTTCGTCCGTGCTGTCGGTTGCTGCCGTCGGGGTCATGGTTGCTGTCGGCCGTGGCCGCGTCGGTTATCCGGTCGGGAACGCGGTGTAGACGTAGAACGGCGGGTCGAGGTCCTTGTTGTACTTGAGGACCGCCCTCACACCATAGGCATCGACCACCTGGTGGGTGCCGTTCCGGTCCACCACGATCCGGCCGGTGGCCGGGCCGGTGCCGGTGCCGGGGTCGTTGACGGTCAGCTGGTCCTGGGAGGCGGGGCCGTTGTGCGGCCCGGCCAGCCAGGCGGCGATCAGCTGCTGGTTGGCGGGGGAGTCGATGTCCCCCTGGACCAGGGTCTGCGCGGAGGCCGTGGTGCTGAAGCCGCTCGATCCGTTGGCCGGATTGGACAGGTCCTTGCCGTCGACGCGGGAGAGCAGCTGCGCGTCGGTGAGCCCGGTGTGCATGGTCAGCACGTGCGACTTGCCGGTGCCCTCCTGGCCGACCAGGCTGATCGGGTAGGGCCCCATGGTGGAGGGGTCGCCCCAGCCGGAGTACTGCTTGGTGGAGAACTTGCCGCCGACGGGCGGGGCCTTCATCCCCGGGTAGCCGAAGTCGTGGAGGCTGCGCGTCCCCACCGACTCGGCCTGGGCCTCCATGTACTGGATGGTCGGCGCGCCCTTGAGCGCCTGCTCCAGCGAGGACCTGGCGGTCTCCAGGTCCCATCCCTGTTCGATCTGTTCGATCGGCTGGTAGTAGTCGGTGACCAGGATGCGGATGCAGTCCATGATCATGTCCTCGTCGAAGGTCTCGGCGAGGTAGTCGCTGATGCCCAGGGTCACCTCGCTCAGGATGGCGCCGATCACCGTGGCCAGGACCGAGCCGGCCACCCGGGTCTCGATGGCGCTGCGGGTGGTGTCGATCGCCGCGCGGTGGGTGTCGCACATGGCGGCCAGCTTCTCGGCGCACACGGCCGCCAGCCCCAGCGGGTGGTCGGGCAGGCCCTTGCCGCCCCAGGGCGCCGACCCCCAGATCCTGTCGCAGAACTTCCTCATGGCCGCGTGCCACTGGTCCACCTGCGGCCGGGCCACCAGGCCCGGGTAGGCCCCGCCGCGCGGCGTCTTCACCACCGAGTAGTCGACGGTGAGTTCGGTGAGCACGGCGTTCAGCGACTGCGCCAGCGAGACGACCGAGGCGTCGATGCCGCGCCATGCGGCCGCCGCCGTGGCCAGCAGGTTCTGGTGGCCCTTGGGATACCACGCGGTCAGCGCGCCGAGGGGGTCCTTGAGCGGCTGGAACAGCGCCGTCCTGGCCGGGTTGTTCGACCAGGAGAGCAGGTCCTGGTAGCCGTAGAGGGTGGCCGGGGCCGGGCGGGCGAAGGTCTCCGGGCCGTACGCCGGCACCGGGACGGACGCCGGGCCGCCGGTGGCGCCGTGGGTCGAGGCGTAGTCGGCCGCCGCATAGGTGTTGGCCGAGGTGATCAGGCCCTCCACGACGCCGCCGACGGAGTCCATCAGGTCCCCGAGTGCCGTCATGACGTCCTGGGCGAGCGGGTCGTAGAGGCTGGCGAAGTACATGCCGACGTAGTCCTCGCCGGCCATGTTGGCGGTGCCGGCCAGGGTGCGGGCGTAGCCGTGGCAGGCGGTGATGAAGTCGTCCCGCAGGCTGGTCATCTGCTTGGCGGCGGCCCACAGGTTCTCCGGATCGACCTCCAGGACGCCCGTGGCCTGCGGCGGCGCCCACGAGCCGGTGGGGTCGAACGGCTGGGCGGCGGGCCCGCCCTGCTGCCCGCCGGTCTGCGGCGGGCTCGGGTCGGTGGTGGCGGGGGGCCTGCCGGTCCTCGGCGCGGGCAGCCCGCCGCCGGGCGGTGTGGCGGGCGGTGTGGCCGGGGGCGTGGCGGGCGGTGTGGTGGCCGGGGGTTGCGAGGGGCGCGGCTGCGGCAGCCGGGAGCCGCCGGGGTCCGGGGGCGGCGTGTTCATGCGCCGTCACCCCAGATGGTCTGCACGGCGCTCTGGGCGGAGGCGAAGTTGCCCTGGCTGGTGCACACGATCTGGTGCAGGTAGCCGAGGTCCTCGTGGATCGCCGCCGCGGCCTGGCGCCAAGCGGCGTACGTGGTGGCGAAGTTGTCGGCGGCCGTGCCCGACCAGCTGGCGGAGGCGCGGCGGACCGCGTCGTCCATCTCGGCGATGTGCCCGGCCAGGGCGGCGGCCGTGGACAGCACGCCCTGTCGGTACTCCTCCACTTGAGCGAAGTCGAACAGCAGCGCTGCCACATGGCCCCCCGTAACCCAATGCGGTCGATCGGCAGAAACGGTAGCAGCGGGAGGGCATGCGCATCCCGGACGCAGGTTCGAGCGAGCGAGAGCAGCCTGATTGCCAGGGCTACTTAGGTATGGCTAACCTAAGTTTCATTCCTGCTGTGTGAGCCCCGATGCGCGAGCGAAGAAGGCCGTCCATGCCCCTGCCCTTGATGACCCCTGCCCTGACGCATCCGGCCCTGTCCCATACGGCCGCCGCCGCGCCCTCGACGCCGCTCGGCCCCTTTGGGGACAGTGCCGTTGCCTGGACGACCTGGGTCACCCTGATGGGGTTCGTCGGGCTGGCCGCCCTCGCACTGCTGGCTGCCGGACCGGCCGCCGCGCGCACCGCGCCGGGGGCCCTCGACGCCGTCACCGCACGGCTCTCCCGGGCCGCCCTGGTCGTCGGCCTGCTGGCGGTCCCGGCCGTGCTCACCGAGCTCGCCCAGGCCGCCTCGAAGACCGGCGGCTACGACTACGCGGCGGCCTGGAACTCCCTCTACGACGGCAGCAACGACGGCCGGCTGTCCGGGCTGGAGATCACCTTCTCCCTGGTCGGCGCGGCCCTGGTGGCACCGCTGACGGCGCGTTCGCTCGCCGCCGGGCGGGCCCGCCGGTGGCTGCTCGGCACCGGCCTGGCCGCAGGCGTCATCGCGCTCGGCAGCACCCGGTTCCCCGACGCCGTGCCCGCCGCCGGCAACTGGGGCCGCACCGTCTTCTCCACCCTGATGTGGATGCTGCACCTGGTCGGCGGCGGCGTCTGGCTCGGCGGACTGGCCGGGCTGCTGCTGCTCGCCGCCCCCGGGGTCCTGCCCGCCGGGGAGCGCGCCGCCTTCTGGTCCGTCGCCATCCGCCGGTTCTCGGTCTGCGCCATGGGCTCCGTCGCCGCCATCACCCTCTCCGGCCTGTTCCTGTACTGGGAGCACGTGGACGGCCCGACGCAGCTGCTCACCACCATGTACGGCCGGGTGCTCGGTGTGAAGATCCTGATCTTCGGCGCGCTGCTGCTGCTCGGCGTGTTCAACCAGTTCTGGCTGCACCCGCGGATCGAGGCGCTGCGCGCCGGGGGCGACCAGCGGCCGCCGGCGACGATGCTGCTGCGCCGGTTCCCGGCGGTGGTCGCGGCCGAGGTCGTGCTCGGCATGGCGCTGCTGTTCGTGGCGCCCTTCCTGCACGGCTCCGCCCGCAACCAGGCGTACCAGGCCAGGGTCGCCGAGCATTCCGCGGTGGCCGTCCCGGCGAAGGAGCTGCCGAAGCTCAAGCCCAAGCAGGCCACCGACTCCACCTGGGTGTGGGGCACGCTGGAGACGCTGGCCGTGGTCGCCCTGATGGGCGGCGGCTACCGCTGCTCCGGCAGGCTGGCGGCCCGCCGCCGCGCGGCGGTCGCCGGAGCCCCGTCCGAGCCGGTGCCCGCGTCCGGCTCCGGGGACCTGGTCGGCATCTGAGCCCGTGCGGGCGGCGCCCCGGGCCGTGGCCGCCCGGGCTGCCCGGGGCGCAGGACCTTACCGAACCCTGACAGAACCAGGTCCTTGCTGGTCGGCGGACGGGTTCGAGTGGTGCAATCAAGGTATGGACAGGGACGGCGGAGGCGCGGGCAAGCCCGTTGGACGGCGGGTCGTGCTGGGGGTCACCGCGCTGGGAGCGCTCGGTGTGGCGTTCGGTGCGCAGATCGAGAGCGGGCTGAACGGGGTGCTCGGCGCCATCAGCGCGCACGACCCGACCGGGCTGACCGGGCTGCTGCCCGGCGGCGGGGGCTTCCAGTTCTACAACGTCGCCTCCTCCCTGCCGTACAGGAGCGACACCGACTACCGGCTCACCGTCGACGGCCTGGTCGACCGCCCGGGCAGCTACACCCTGGCCGAGCTGCAGGCGCTGCCGCAGACCACGCTGGTCAAGGACGTCCAGTGCGTGACCGGCTGGCGGGTGCCGAACACCGAGTTCGGCGGGGTGCTGCTGTCGCAGCTGCTGGACCGGGCCGGGGTGAAGCCGGAGGGCAAGGCGCTGCGGTTCACCTGCTTCGACGGCGTCTACAGCGAGAGCCTGACCCTGGAGGAGGCCCGCCGTCCGGACGTGATGGTGGCGCACCAGATGAACCGGGCCCCGGTCACCCGTGACCACGGCGGCCCGGTGCGGTTGTACGTGGCACCCATGTACTTCTACAAGTCCGCCAAGTGGCTGTCCGGCATCACCGTCACCGACCGGGTGATGCCCGGCTACTGGGAGCACTACGGCTACGACGTCGAAGCCTGGGTCGGCCGCTCCAACGGCCGCACCGACACCCCGATCGACGGCGAGTGACATGGCCGACGCCACCCCCCACCGCACCCCGGACGGCACCGCCCGGCAGCCCACCGCGCACCAGGTGCAGGAGATGCGCCGGTTCACCGCCGCCGAGCGCTGGGTGCACCGGACCACCTCGACGCTGATGCTGACCGCGATCATCAGCGCGCTCTGCCTCTACCTGCCGGAGCTGGCCGAGATCGTCGGCCGCCGCAGGCTGCTGGTGGTCGTGCACGAGTGGTCGGGCATCCTGCTGCCGCTGCCGCTGGCGGTGGGGCTGTTCTTCAAGGGCGTCCGGGCCGACATGCGCAGCCTGAACCGCTTCGTCCCGCAGGACAAGGGCTGGGTGTGGCGGGCGATGCGGCACGGCTCGGGCACGGCCGGCCCGGCCGGGAAGTTCAACGCCGGGCAGAAGCTGTACGCCGCGCTGATCGCCGGGACGGTGGTGGTCATGGTCGGCACCGGGCTGATGATGTGGTTCACCGGCCTGGCCCCGCTGAACCTGCGGACCGGCGCCAGCTATGTGCACGACTGGCTGGCGCTGGTCATCGGGGTGCTGGTGCTCGGGCACATCCGGATGGCGATGAAGGACCCGGAGTCCCGGCACGGGATGCGCACCGGCCGGGTGGCCCGCTCCTGGGCGCGGCGCCACCATCCGCTGTGGGAGCGGGCCGAGCGCGAGGCGGCCCGTCCCGGCCCGAGCTGGGCCAAGGGAACGGACCCGAACTCATCGGAACCGGAACAAGATTGACGCTACGTCAATCCGCCTGCCGGGCGCGCTCGATGCGCAGCGCGATGCCGTCCAGGAAGGTCTGCAGCACCAGTTCGAACACCTCGTCGTCGCTGCGGAACAGCTCGGTCAGCCGGGCCGAGCCGGCGTGCAGCAGTGGGAACCGGTCGGCCGGCAGCAGCCCGTACTTGACCGCCCAGGCGGCGTCGTCCTTGGCCTGCACCTCCGGCTCCAGGATCATGAACGCCGCGGACGCCTGGGTGAAGGCCAGGGTCAGGTCGAGCAGCATGCGATAGCACTCGGCCGCCTCGATCGGCGGCAGCCCGGCCCGGTGCAGCACGCCGATGATCTCCTCGACCCGCTCGGTCTCCGAGGGGCTGGCGGTGGTGCGGACCGCCGCCAGCACGGCCAGCGCCGGGCGGGCCAGGTGCACCCGGCGGATGGTGCGGGCGGTGAGCGCCAGCCACTCCCGCCACTGGTCGGGGGCCGGCTCGGTGGCGGACGCGAGCCGCACCGCCTCGTCGATCAGCTTCTCGGTCAGCGCCAGGACCAGGTCGTCCTTGTCGCGGAAGTGCCGGTAGACCGCGGTCGGGTCGGCGCCCAGCTCCTTGCCGAGCCGACTGAACGTCAGCACCCCGCCGCCCTCGGGCGAGCACAGCCGCATGGCCGCCTCCAGGATCGCCTCCCGGGTGAGCGCGGCCCGCCGTCTGGCGGCCGGTTCGGCCGCCGCCGGCCCGGACGCCGCGCCCGTCGTCGTGCCCTGCTCCGCCACTGCGGTTCCTCCCGCTCCGGGCCGGGACGGCTCCCGGCTCCGTTGATCCGATCGTAACGGCAGCCCACTGTCAATGCCATTGACATCGCCAGTGTCATCGAGTGTGATGCTCACTCATCCGGCCGTGTCGCCCCCGGCCGGACGAACCGAGCACTGTTACGGAGGGCCCGTGCCCCGCGACCACCACTTCGCCGACCTGGTCTTCACCGGCGGCCCCGTCTACACCGTCGACCCGGCCCGCTCCTGGGCCCGGGCCGTCGCCGTCCGCGACGGCCGGATCGTCGCCGTCGGCGCCGACCACGACGTCCGCCACCTGATCGGCGCCCGCACCGAGGTCGTCGACCTCGCCGGAAAGCTGCTGCTGCCCGGCTTCCAGGACGCCCACGTGCACCCCGTGCTCGGCGGCGTCACCATGCGCAGCTGCGACCTGCACCACCTGGAGACCGCCCAGGCGTACCAGGACGCCGTCGCCGCCTACGCCGCCGCCGAACCCGACCGCGCCTGGATCACCGGCGGCGGCTGGAGCATGGAGGCGTTCCCCGGCGGCACCCCGCACCGCGAGCTGCTCGACGCCGTCGTCCCCGACCGCCCGGTCGCCCTGCCCAACCGGGACGGCCACGGCGTGTGGGCCAACAGCCGCGCGCTGGAGATCGCCGGGATCACCCGGGACACCCCCGACCCCGCCGACGGCCGGATCGAACGCGACGCCGACGGCCTGCCCACCGGCATGCTCCAGGAGGGCGCGGCCGACCTGGTCACCCGGCACATCCCGGCCACCGGCGAGGACGACTTCCGGCAGGGCCTGATCGAGGGCCAGCGCTACCTGCACGGCTTCGGCATCACCGGCTGGCAGGACGCCGGAGTCGGCTCCGCCTTCGGCCCCGGCGACGTCTACGGCGCCTACCTGGCCGCCGCCGCCGACGGCAGCCTCACCGCCCGGGTCCGCGCCGCCCAGTGGTGGGACCGGCAGGGCGGCCTGGAGCAGCTGCACGAGTTCACCGCCCGCCGCGCCGAGGCCGCCGCCGTGCGCGACGGCGCGGGCCGGTTCCGCGCCGGGACGGTCAAGATGATGCTGGACGGCGTCGCCGAGAACCACACCGCCGCCATGCTGGAGCCCTACCTGGACGGCTGCGGCTGCTCCAGCGGCAGCTCCGGCCTGGACTTCATCGACCCGGAGAAGCTCGGCGGCCACGTCAGCGAGCTGGACGCCGAGGGCTTCCAGGTGCACTTCCACGCCCTCGGCGACCGCGCCGTGCGCAGCGCCCTGGACGCCGTCGAGGAGGCCCTGCGCCGCAACGGCCCGCGCGGCAACCGGCACCACCTGGCGCACCTGCAGGTCGTCCACCCCGAGGACGTCCCGCGCTTCCGGCAGCTCGGCGCGACCGCCAACATGCAGCCGCTCTGGGCCTGCCACGAGCCGCAGATGGACGAGCTCACCATCCCCTTCCTCGGCGAGCGCCGCAGCGGCTGGCAGTACCCCTTCGGCTCGCTGGCCCGCTCCGGCGCGATGCTCGCCGCGGGCAGCGACTGGTCGGTCAGCACCCCGGACGTGATGCTCGGCATCCACGTCGCGGTCAACCGGCGCGCCCCCGGCGAGCAGGACGTGCGCGTCCTCGGCCCGCAGGAGCGGCTCGACCTCGGCACCGCACTGGCCGCCTACACCGCCGGCAGCGCCCGGGTGAACCACCTGGACGACGTCACCGGCTCGGTCCAGACCGGCAAGTACGCCGACCTGGTCGTCCTGGACCGCGACCCGTTCGCCGGCCCGGCCGAGGCCATCGGCGAGACCCGGGTGCTGCGCACCTACGTCGAGGGCGACCTGGTCCACGCCGCCCAGTAGCCCCCGGGGGCCGCCCAGGGCCCCCGCATCCGGCAGTACCCGCACTCGGCAGTACCCGCATTCGTACGCCGCACCGACGAGAGGCACCACCATGCGGAGAAGAACCCTGCGCGCCGCGCTCCCGCTCGCGGCCGCCGCGCTGCTCACCAGCGCCTGCGCGGGCGGCGGCCCGGCCGCCAAGGCCGCCGCCCGGAGCAACTTCAGCACCGCCCAGGTCTCCACCGCCCCCGCCAAGGGCCCGCTCAGCAGCCTCAGTTGGTACGGCGACTACCGCGCGCCGTACTCCGAGGACCCGCTGAAGACCGCCGACTACCCCGAGGAGACCATCCTCGGCAACGTCTGCGAGCCGCTGCTGCGCACCGGCGCCGACTACAGCCTGAACCCCGGCATCGCCCGGAGCTGGAGCCAGCCGGACGCCGAGCACCTGGTGCTCGACCTGGACCCGCGCGCCACCTTCAGCGACGGTCACCCGGTCACCCCCGCCGACGTCGTCTACAGCCTGCAGCGCAACCAGGACCCGGCCGTGGCCAGCAACTACGCCGACTCCTACAACGACGTCACGTCGATCCGGGCCACCGGCGCCGAGCAGGTCACCGTCGCCTTCAGCAGGCCCGACTACCTGTTCGTGCGCAACCTCGGCATCCTCGCCGGGGCGGTCGTGGAGAAGGCGTTCGCGGTGAAGGCCGGGCAGAACTTCGGCAGCGCGGGCACCGGCGTGGTCTGCTCCGGCCCCTACACCATCGCCTCGTTCGACGGCACCAACACCATGGTGCTCACCCGCGATCCGGGCTACTGGGACCACGCCCACGCCGCCAAGGCCGCCTCGCTCACCTTCCGCTTCCTGTCCGACCCCTCGGCCATCGCCAACGCCCTCGGCTCCGGCAGCCTGGACGGCGGCTTCGACCTGCCGCCCTCCACCGTCGCCCAGCTCTCCAAGGCCACCGACGGCCGGCTCTACGTCGGCGCCACCGGCTCCACCACGCAGAACATCGACCTCATCGTCTCCCGCTTCACCGGCGCCCTCGGCGACGTCCGGGTCCGCCAGGCGCTGTCCATGGCCATCGACCGGGCCGGGATCGCCAAGACCCTGTTCGACGGCACCGCCGACCCGCTGTACGCGGTCGCCGGGCCCGGCTTCTGGCAGACCAGCCCGGCCGAACCGGTCTACGCCGCCGCCTACCGGAAGCTGGTGCAGCCGCCGCAGCCCGCCGCCGCCGCCAAGCTGGTCGCCCAGGCCGGGGCCACCGGCAGACGGCTCACCATCGGCTACGCCGCCGACAGCCCCGACCAGGCCCAGCTCGCCGAGGTGCTGCAGCAGACCGGGGACTCCATCGGCCTCAAGGTCGCCATCGTCGGCCTGCCGGACCAGCAGTACGGCAACCTCTTCATCGACCCCAAGGCCCGCGCCGCCTACGACTCCTTCCTCACCATCAACTACCTGGAATACCCGGAGGCGGCCGACATGTACACCAGCTACGCCACCAAGGGCGGGCTGCAGAACTTCAACGGATACACGAACCCCGTGGTCGAGTCCGAGCTGCTCAAGGCCCAGGGCGCCGAGGACGTCCGGCAGCGCGCCCAGGACGTCACCGCCGCGCAGGCCGTCATCGCCCGCGACCTGCCCTGGATACCGATCGTCGCCCCGCGCGCGCTGCTGTTCCAGAACAAGGCCGTCACCGGCGCACCGCTCACCTTCTCCTACATGGACAACGCCTGGGCCGCGTCCGTGGGTGCGCCCTGATGGGGCGGCTGGTGCTCGCCCGCCTCGGCGGCCTGGTCACCACGCTGCTGCTGTCCAGCGCGGTCATCTTCGGCAGCCTCTACCTGGCGCCCGGCAGCCCCGAGGACGTCCTGTTCGGCAGCCGCACCCCCTCCGCCGCCACCCGCGCCGCCGTCGCCCGCCGGCTGCACCTGGACCGGCCGCTGCCGGTCCGCTACTGGGACTGGCTCACCGGCGTGCTCCACGGCGACCTCGGCCGCTCCATGGTCACCGGCCAGAGCGTGGCCGACCGGGTCGGCCACGGCCTGGGCACCACGCTGTCCCTGGTCGCCCTCAGCATGGTCCTGGTGGTGCTGTTCGGCGTGGGCCTCGGCGCCGCCGCCGCGCTGCGGCCCGGCCCGGTGGACGCCGCCGCCAACGCCGTCACCTCGGTCTCGGTGACCGTGCCGCCGTTCGTCGCCTCAACCCTGCTGATCTCGGTCTTCGCCGTGCACCTCGGCTGGTTCCCGGCGTCCGGCACCGGCACCGGCGCGCTCGGCGAACTGCGCGGCCTGGCCCTGCCCGCCTGCGCCCTGGCCGTGATCAACTGCGGCTTCCTGGCCCGGATCACCCGCAACGCGCTGCGCGAGCAGCTCGCCCTGGAGCACGTGCAGACCGCGCTGGTCCGCGGACTGCCACGCTGGGCGGTCCTGCGCGACCACGTGTTCCGCAACGCGGTGCCGCCGATCGTCACCGCCGTCGCCCTGCTCACCTCCGGCACCTTCGCCTCCACCCTGGTCGTGGAGACCGCCTTCGCCGTCCCCGGCATCGGCATGCTCACCATCACCTCGGTCGAGCAGAAGGACTTCCCGGTCGTCCAGGCCGTCTCCCTGCTGCTGGTCGCCGCCTTCGTGCTGTGCAACGCCGCCAGCGACCTCGTCCAGGCCCTGGTCGACCCACGGCTGCGCACCGCCGGGAGGACCACATGACCACGACGCTCCCCGCCGCACCCGCCGCCGCCCCCGCGCGGCGCGCCCCGCTCCGGCGGCTGGCCCGGGCCCGGGCCGCCCTCGGCGGCTCCGGCATCGCCGCCGCCCTGTTCCTGGCCGTCGTGCTGCTGGTCGCGCTGGCCGCGCCGCTGCTGGTCCCCTACAGCCCGGACGCCCAGTCGCTGCTGGACTCCTACGCCGCGCCGTCCGCCGCGCACCTGCTCGGCGCCGACAGCCTCGGCCGGGACATCGCCTCGCGGCTGATGTTCGGCGCCCGCACCAGCCTGCTCGGCCCGGCCTTGGTGGTCGGCGTGGCGCTGCTGGTCGGCATCCCGCTGGCGCTGGCCGCCGCCTGGTTCGGCGGCGCCGTCAACGCCGTCGTCGCCCGGGTGTTCGACCTGGTCTACGCCCTGCCCGGGCTGCTGCTGGCGGTGCTCGCGGTGGCCCTGTTCGGGCCCGGCCTGGTCCCGGCCGTCGCCGCCCTGGCCATCGCCTACGTCCCGTTCCTGGCCCGCATCGTCCTCGCCGCCGCCCGCCAGCAGCGGGTCAGCCCGTACGTGGACGCGCTCGCCGTCCAGGGCTTCGGGGTCGTGCGGATCACCGTCCGGCACATCCTGCGCAACATCGCGCCGGTCGTCGTCGGCCAGGCCGCCATCGCCTTCGGCTACGCCCTGCTCGACCTCGCCTCGCTCTCCTACCTCGGCCTGGCCGTGCAGGCGCCCACCGCCGACTGGGGCGTCATGGTCAGCGACAGCAACGCGCTGATGGGCGGGTACTGGCTGCCGATCCTCGCGCCCGGCGCACTGATCGTGCTGTCGGTGCTGTCGCTCACCGTCCTCGGCGCGCGGATCAGCGGCGAGCGCCCCCAGCCGTACCTGCGACGCCGCACCCCGCGCGCGCCCCGCCCCCCGCGTACCGGAGCCGCCTCATGACCGCCGCGACACCTCTGCTGGAACTCAGCGGCCTCACCGTGCACCTCGCCGCCACCGGCGGTCCGGCCGGCGGCGCAGCCTCCGCTCCAGGCGGTGCGGACGCGCCCCGGCCGGTGCTGGACGGCATCGACCTCACCCTGGCCCCCGGCGAGGCCCTGGGCCTGGTCGGCGAGTCCGGCTCGGGCAAGTCCATGACCGTACGGGCCGTCACCCGGCTGCTGCCGCCCGGCGCGCGGCTCGCCGGGGGCGTCCGCTTCGAGGGCCGGGACGTCACCGCCATGTCCCCGGCCGAGCTGCGCGGCTACCGCGACACCGGGGTCGGGCTGGTGTTCCAGGACCCCCGCGCGCACATCAACCCCACCCGCCGCGTCGGCGCCTTCCTCACCGAGGCGCTGGTCCGCAACCGCCGGGTGCCGCGCCGCCAGGCCGAGGCCCGGGCCGCCGCGGTACTGGCCGAGGTCGGCATCGACGACCCGGCCCGCAGGCTGCGCCAGTACCCGCACGAGCTGTCCGGCGGCATGCTGCAACGCGTCATGATCGCCTCGGTGCTGCTGGCCGAGCCCCGGCTGATCCTCGCCGACGAGCCCACCACCGCCCTGGACGTCACCATCCAGGCCGAGGTGGTCTCCATCCTCGACCGGCTCCGCCGCGAGCGCGGCCTCGGCATGGTCTTCATCACCCACGACCTGGACCTGGCGCTGGCCGTCTGCGGCCGGGTCGCGGTGATGTACGCCGGGCGGATCGTGGAGATCCGCGAGGCCGCCGGGCTGCACCAGCGCGCCGCCCACCCCTACACGCTGGGCCTGCTCGGCTCGCGCCCCTCGATCGAGGAGCGGGCCGAGCGGCTCAGCGCCATCCCCGGGCGTCCGGTCTCGGCCTTCGAGGCCGGCCCCGGCTGCGCCTTCGCCGACCGCTGCGGCCATGTGCGCCCGGTCTGCCGGGAGGTCCGGCCCGAGCTGGAGCCCTTCCGGGGCGGCCTGGTGCGCTGCCACCGGGCCGCCGAGACCGCGTCCGAGACCGCCCTCCAGGAGGCACCCGCATGACGGCCACCGCCGCCCCGAACGCCGCCGCCGCTGCTCCCGCCGTCACCGTCTCCGGGCTCAGCAAGGTCTTCCGGGTGCCCGGCGGCGCCGGCGGACGCACCCGCCACACCGCCGTGGACGACGTCAGCTTCAGCGTCCCGGCCGGGGGCTCGCTGGGCATCGTCGGTGAGTCCGGCTCCGGCAAGACCACCGTCGCCCGGATGCTGGTCGGCCTGGAGCGGGCCAGCGGCGGCACCATGGCCGTCCTCGGCCGGGACCGCTCCACCCCCGCCCGGGGCGCGGCCGAGCGCAACCGCCGGGCCCGGGAGCTGCAGATCGTCTTCCAGGACCCGTACACCTCGCTGGACCCCAGCCAGAGCGCCCGGGCCGCCGTGGACGAGGTGCTGCGGCACCACACCCGGCTCCCCGCCGGGCCGCGCGCCGCGCGCCTCGGCGAGCTGGTCGACCAGGTCGGCCTGACCGCGCGCCAGGCCGACGCCCGCCCGCGCGACCTCTCCGGCGGCCAGCGGCAGCGGGTCGCCATCGCCCGCGCGCTGGCCGCCGAGCCCGGGGCGCTGATCCTGGACGAGGCGGTCTCGGCCCTGGACGTCTCCATCCAGGCGCAGATCCTCAACCTGCTCGCCGACATCCGCGACCGGACCGGCATCGCCTACCTGCTGATCTCGCACGATCTGGCGGTGGTGCGGCAGCTGTGCGACACCGTGCTGGTGCTCCGGCGCGGGCGGGTGGTCGAGCAGGGCGACTGTGCCGCCGTCCTGGACGCCCCGGCCGAGGAGTACACCCGGGCGCTGCGCGCCGCCGTCCCGGTCCCGGGCTGGCGGCCGGGGCAGTAGACCGGCGGGCGGCCCGGGGGAGCGGCCGAGGCAGGCCGGTTCAGGCCGGGGTGAGCGTGACCGTCACCGCCGCGCCCGGGCGGGCGCCGGGCACGGCGATCAGCGCGCTGCCCGGCGTACCGCCCCGGGGCTGCCGCAGCCGGACCAGCGCCCGCCCGGCCCCGGCCACCCGGAGCCGCGCCCCGGCCGGGTACGCGGTCGGCGGCAGCACGATCCGGGTGTTCGCGCCGCTGCCGCCGACGGTGTAGCGCAGGGTGTAGCCGCCGGTCGCCGGGGTGTACGCCTCGGCGAGCGGCAGCCCGGCGACCGCCGTCGCGTACGGGCCGAACACCGGGGCATCGCCCGGGTGCGGCGCGCCCTGCGGGTCCAGCGGGGTGTAGCCGCCGGTGCCCTCGCCCCAGTACCACATGGTCCAGCCGCCGGCGAACCCCTCCATGGCCGTGACCTGCGCCTGCACCAGCTCGGTGTTGCCGGGCGTGTCCGCGTCCGGCGGGCCCCACTCGCCGACGACCACCGGCATCCGGTGCGCCCGCGGGTAGGCCGTGACGGCGGCGGTGTAGGCCTGGATGAAGCCGTCCGAGGGGTTCCAGTCGCCGCCGTCCTCGACGGCGGTGTCGTAGAAGTGCGGCGCGTAGCCGATCCGCGCGGCGCCCGGGCGCGGATCCCGGAAGCCCGGCAGCAGGGTCGGCACGCCCTCGCCCACCAGCACCGTGGGCTCGACGAACAGCCAGGAGCGGGTGTCCACCGCGCGCACGGCGGCGATCAGCCGCCGGTACATCAGCGCCAGCCGCCCGGTCTCCAGCGCCGCCACCGAGGAGACCTGGACGGCCGGATCGGTCGGGTCGCCGTCGAACGGCCCGCTGGGCTCGTTGAACAGGTCGTAGCCCAGCAGCGCCGGATCGCCGCGCAGGGTCCGGGCGATGTGCGTGTAGAAGTCGGTCTGCGCCCGGCGCAGGGCGGGATCGTCGTAGAGGTGGGTGAAGGCGGCCTGCACCGAGGGCTCGAAGTACTCGGCGAACCAGTCGTCGGGGTCCGGGGTGAACGGCAGCCCGTCGTCGTCGGTCGCCCAGGCCGGGACGCCGTCCTGGCCGCCGCCGAACGCCGGGCCGTAGACGTCCTGGTGGAAGTCGACCAGGACCAGCAGCCCGTACCGGTCGGCCCAGCCCATCAGCTGCTGGAGCCTGGCCAACTCGGCGGCGTCGTAGCGTCCCGGGGCGGGCTCCAGCCGGGCCCAGGTGATGTCCAGGCGGATCAGGTTGAAGCCGTGGGCGACGATGGAGCGCAGGTCCGCCTCGGTGGCCTCGTCGTATTTGTCGACATTGAAGCCGCGCAGCTGGAGGCTGCGCCCGGCCGGGTCGGCGAACAGCGTCCGCCCGTCGGCGGCGGTGACCGTCCCGGTGGGGAAGTCCGGCGCCCGGACGGCGGCTGCGGCGGCTGCGAGCGGGGCGGTGGCGGCAGGCAGGGCGGCGGCCAGGGTCAGGGCGATCGCGGCGGCGGTACGGCGGATGCGCAAGGGACACCTCGACAGGGGAGGGGACAGGGCAGCGGGGCCGGTCGTCGATGCTGCTCCGGCAGGCGACGGAACACAAGAGGAATGCGAGCGTTGCTCATGTTCTCTTGGCGTCGCGGACCGGAAAGCCGCTGCCGACCCCTTGGGCGGCGCGGTCCCGGACCCTATGCTGACGCAATGTCTCATAAGGAGGGGAGTCATGAGTCCCGCCGCCGCATCCGCCCCCGCGCCCGGCCCCGGCGCCCGCCCCCGGCCGCTCAGCCCGGCAGTCCGCTTCGCCGTGCTGGCGCCGCTGGCCGTGGGTTCCGGATACACCGCCCTGGTGCTGACCCTGGCCCCCTCCCTCACCCGGGCGCTCTTCCCGTGGACGATGTCGCCGGTCACCGCCGTCCTGCTGGGCGCGGCCTACGCGGGCAGCTGGGCCATGCTCTGGCTCGCCGCCGCCCGCGCCGAGCAGTGGGCCCGGGCCCGGGTCACCGTGGCCACCAGCTCGCTGTTCATGCTGCTGGCGCTGGCCGCGACCCTGCTCGGCCGGGGCACCCTGCACCTGCGCTCGGGGGATCTCAGCGGGGTCCTGGCCGCCTGGGGCTGGCTCGGCGTCCACCTCTGCGCCCCGCTGATCGGCCTGGTCGCCTTCGGCTTCCAGTGGTACGCGCG
The DNA here is from genome assembly GCF_014084125.1 of Streptacidiphilus sp. PB12-B1b. NCBI lineage: Bacteria > Bacillati > Actinomycetota > Actinomycetes > Kitasatosporales > Streptomycetaceae > Streptacidiphilus > Streptacidiphilus sp. PB12-B1b. The sequence goes on from NZ_CP048405.1 coordinate 2,791,599, forward strand.
GGGCGCCGAGCCGCCCCGGCCCGAACCGCTGCCCGGCTGGGTGTCCGCGCCGATGCTGGCCTCCGCGGCGCTGCTCGGCCCGACCGGTCTCTGGCTGTTCGTCGAACCGGCTCTGACGGCCCGTCACTGGGCTTGGCATGCAAGCCAGTTGGATGTCCGGATGCTGGGCGCCTGGAGCCTCGCCTTCGGCGTCGCCATGCTGCTCGCGCACCGGGAGCGGGAGTTGCGGCGGGTCCGGCACGGCATGGTGGCGCTGGTCCTCACCGGCCTGCTCGGGCTGGTCGGCATGCTGCGGTACGCCGGTTCCGTGCACTGGGGTTCCCCGGCCGCGTGGGCGGTGGTGGCGGCGCTGACGCTGCTGCTGGGGATGGGCCTGTCCGGGCTCGGCCTGGCGCCGCTGCTGTCCCCGCCGCCACCGGCGGTCGCCCGCGCACCGTCGGTCGTGAACTAGCGCCCCGTGCGCCCCCCGTGGCGAATCGCGCGCCGCGCGGCTTCACACGTCCGTGGGTTTCCTGGCGCCCGGGACGGTGCAGAACAGCCTTGTACGGACCTGCTCGCGCGAGGCCCGGCGCGTGGGAGTACGGTGTGCCAGTGGACCGACAGTTGCACACCGACCTCCCCAGGCCGATAGTCTTCGCTCCACGGCCCTGGTGCCTTCCAAGGGGTGGGATATGAATCAGATGCAGCATGTGCGCAGCAGGCCGCGGGTTCCCGCGGTCCAGTGCGGCACGGGCGCGGCGAGCCGACGGCTCGACCGTCACCTCGCCGTACTGGGCGCACCTGCGCTCCCGCAGGTGGATGTGGCAGACGCGGTCGGCCTCATAAGGGAGTTGACGCCCCGAGGGCTCGCCTCCCCGGAGGCGCGCCCCAACCGTGGGGCGCGTATGGTGCTGCTCGCGCCGCTCAAGCGCCTCACCCGCTCGCTTTTCGGCGGTCGCAGGTAGGTCGTCCCCCGACCCGGTCGTGGCCTTCAGGTCACGGCCGGGTTTGTTGTGCCCGCGCGCAGTCGGCCCGCGTGCGGGGCCGCCCGCCCGGATCGCTCAGCCCAGCCCGATCTGGTACGCCTTGTCCTCGCCCCGTTCGCTGATGCGCCAGCCCTGCGGGGTGCGCAGCACGGTGTCCCGGTACCACAGCCCGCACACCAGCAGTCCCGGCTCGGCGCCGTCCGCGCCCGGCAGTGCCATCGGGTTGTGGCACATGGTCCGGACGGCGGCCCGGTCGCCGTCCAGGGCGATCGCGCAGTTGGCCACCAGGTGCTGGGTGGCGGTGAACAGCGGCAGCACCGAGTCCAGGAACGCCACCACCTCCTCCACCGACCCCTTGGGCCCGCCGAAGGCCCCGTAGTCCACCACCGCGTCCGGGGTGAACAGCTCCCGGAACAGCGGCCAGTCGCGGGTGTCCACGGCGTGCGCGTAGCGGACCATCAGATCCGCGATCTCCATCCGGTCCGACATCTCCTGCAGCGTCAGCATCGGCCCAGTGTGCGCAGCCCGGTCCGAGATGAGAACCCCCGCGCAGGATCGGGACCGGCGAGGCAGACCTCGAACTCCGTTCGCTGTCCGCCGAGTTGGCTGACGCCTCGGGTTGAGGTGGTGCAACTGCTCGCGCGGGCAAGGGTGTTCGTCCACCTGTTGGTCCACGTGCCCGTGGGCGTCCTCAACCGGCAGGCCCCAACGCCCCTACGCGCCCGAGCAGTTCGAGGGGATCGGCGGCAGCGGTGCACGCGGTGCACGCGGTGGCCGGGCCGGGCCCCGGCTCGGTGGTGACGGACGGGGTTGCGGATCGGCGGCGGCGCGGTGGTCCGCCGGGCGTGCTGATCAGCGTGGAGCCGGTCCGGGACCGGGGCTGTACGCCCTCTCGGCGGGCGGGCGGGCGGGCGGACGGGTCCGGCCGGGGGCAAAGCCGCCGGATGCGCCGAACGGCCCCTGCGGGGCGCCGGCGGGCCCGGAACGGCGTAGCACGGCAGGCGGGGGCGGACCTGCGTGCGTAGCGTCGGAGTGTCCCCGCCGCGGGCGGCGCGGCCGGGCCGGGGTTTCGCCCGGGGCGGGCCGGGGGGAGGAGAGCCGCGACAGCCGAACCAGGAAGAGGACCGCAGATGTCGTTGCACACCGGGCAGCACCAGGACGCCGACGGCGAGCGCCTGCTGGCGGTCAATCCCTTCCTGGGGGCGGCCAACCCCGTCCCCGGCCTGGAGACCGCCCCGCCCAAGCACCGGCTGCCGGACGGCCCCATGCCGCCGGACTCCGCCTACCAGGTCGTCCACGACGAGCTGATGCTGGACGGCAACGCCCGGCTCAACCTGGCCACCTTCGTGACCACCTGGATGGAGCCGCAGGCCGACGCGCTGATGTCGGAGTGCCTCGACAAGAACATGATCGACAAGGACGAGTACCCGCAGACCGCCGAGCTGGAGCGGCGCTGCGTGGCCATCCTGGCCGACCTGTGGAACGCCCCCGACCCGGAGAACACCGTCGGCTGCTCCACCACCGGCTCCAGCGAGGCGTGCATGCTGGCCGGGCTGGCGCTCAAGCGCCGCTGGATGCAGCGCAACCGCGAGCGCTACGCGGCCGGGGCCCGGCCCAACCTGGTCATGGGCGTCAACGTGCAGGTGTGCTGGGAGAAGTTCTGCAACTTCTGGGAGGTCGAGGCCCGGACCGTGCCGATGGAGGGCGACCGCTACCACCTGGACGCCGCCGGCGCCGTCGCCCTGTGCGACGAGGACACCATCGGCGTGGTGGCCATCCTCGGCTCCACCTTCGACGGCTCCTACGAGCCGGTCTGGGACGTCTGCTCCGCCCTGGACGACCTGCAGCAGCGCACCGGCCTGGACATCCCGGTGCACGTGGACGGCGCCTCCGGGGCGATGGTCGCGCCGTTCCTGGACCCGGAGCTGGAGTGGGACTTCCGGCAGCCCCGGGTGGCCTCCATCAACACCTCCGGCCACAAGTACGGCCTGGTCTACCCCGGCGTCGGCTGGGCGCTGTGGCGGGACCGCGAGGCGCTGCCCGAGGAGCTGGTCTTCCGGGTCAACTACCTCGGCGGGGACATGCCCACCTTCGCGCTGAACTTCTCCCGCCCCGGGGCCGAGGTGGTCGCGCAGTACTACACCTTCCTGCGGCTGGGCCGGGACGGCTACCGCGCGGTCCAGCAGGCCAGCCGGGACGTCGCCATGTCGCTGTCCGAGCGGATCGGCGCGATGCACCAGTTCCGGCTGCTGAGCCGGGGCGACGAGCTGCCGGTGTTCGCCTTCACCACCGCCGATCACGTCACCGCGTTCAACGTCTTCGACGTCTCCCGGCGGCTGCGCGAGCGCGGCTGGCTGGTGCCCGCGTACACCTTTCCGGAGAACCGGACCGACCTGGCGGCGCTGCGCGTCGTCTGCCGCAACGGCTTCTCGTCCGACCTGGCCGACCTGCTGATCGCCGACCTGAACCGGCTGCTGTCGGAGCTGGAGGAGCAGCCCGGCCCGCTGCACCGGCCGGAGATGTCCACCGCGTTCCACCACTAGGCCCCGATCGCACCGGGCCCCGATCGCACCTGGCCCGAGCACGGCAGGCCCGAGAACGATCGCGCCCGGGCACCGGCGGCGGCCCCGGGCCTGCGGTCAGCCGTGCCCGGCGGCCAGCGCGGCGCCGATGGCCACCGCCAACCGGTCCAGGTAGTCGCGGGAGATGGCGGTCCTGGCCACCAGCAGCCGCCAGTACAGCGGCCCGGCGATCAGGTCCAGCGCCAGGTCCGGGTCGGTGTCGGCGGGCAGCTCGCCGCGGGCGACGGCCTTGCGCACCAGCGCCGCGCTGCTGTCCCGCTGCGCCTCGCGCAGCGCGGTGGCCAGGGTCTCGGCGATCTCGGGGTTGCGCGCGGCCTCGGCCAGCAGGTCGGGGACGATCTGGGCGGCCAGCGGGTGCCGCAGGACCCGGGCGACCACGTGCACGAACATCCGCAGGTCGTCCTGGAGCGAGCCGGTGTCCGGGAGCACCAGGCCGAGCGAGGCCACCTCGGAGACCACCTCGATGACCATGGGCAGCTTGGAGCGCCAGCGGCGGTAGACGGCGGTCTTGCCGACACCGGCCCGGCGCGCCACGGCCTCGATCGACAGCCGGGCGTAACCGGTGGCCGCCAGCTCCTCGAACACGGCGAGCCGGATCGCCTCGGTGACGTCGTCGCGCAGCACGGCCGCTCCGGCCGGGGCCCGCTTGGTCTCGGGGGCGCCCTGCGCGGCCTTCGGTCGCTCCGCTCGCACGGGTTTCCCTGTCAGCATGCCGCCAGTGTAGCGTCAGGACGGAACGGTTGCGTTGCGTCGTCGGACCCTTTAACGTCTTCTCACGACGAGACGGTAGCGTTCCGTTGTGGTTCAGTCGGGGGCGGAAGCTTTGGGAGTAGCGTGTCCACGGTATTCGAACAACGGGTGACCGGTACGTCCGGTGTCGACCCGGACGCGGGACTGAGTCCCGCCCAACTCGCGGCCAAACACGGACTGTCCGTGAGCGGCAGGCGCCCCGGGCTGCTGAAGTACAGCCGGCAGCTGTGGGGTCGGCGCCAGTTCATCGTCTCCTTCGCCACCGCGCGACTGATTGCGATGTACACCACCGCCAAGCTGGGCCAGGTCTGGCAGGTCATGACGCCGCTGCTGAACGCGGGCGTCTACTACCTGGTCTTCGGTCTGCTGCTGGGCCAGAGCCGGGGCATCCCGGACTTCATCGCCTACCTGTGCTGCGGTGTGTTCGTCTTCCAGTTCACCCAGTCGGCGATCCTCTCCGGCACGCGTTCGATCACCGACAACCTCGGGCTGATCCGGGCGCTGCACTTCCCGAGGGCCTGCCTGCCGATCGCGTTCACGGTGATCCAGCTCCAGCAGCTGATCTTCTCCATGGGCGTCCTCGGCGTCATCATGCTGGTCAGCGGCCAGCCGCTGACGCTGCACTGGCTGCTGATCGTGCCGATCCTGGTGCTGCAGTCGGTGTTCAACACCGGCCTGGCCATGATCATGGCCCGGATCGGCGCCAAGACCACCGACATGGCGCAGCTGATGCCGTTCGTCATCCGCACCTGGATGTACCTCTCCGGCGTGTTCTGGGCGGTCAGCACCTTCACCGCCAAGGCCCCGCACTGGGCCGCGGTGCTGCTGAACATGAACCCGGCGCTCATCTTCAACGACCTGATGCGCTACGCGCTGATGACGTCCGTCCCCGAGAGCATCCTGCCCGCGCACGTGTGGCTGATCACACTGGGCTGGGCCCTGCTGTTCGGTCTGGGCGGATATGTGTTCTTCTGGTTGTCCGAGGAGGAGTACGGCCGTGGATGACGTGACTTTGGACAGTGGCCAGAGCGGCCCCGACGGTGAGCTGCTGACCGGCCCCGACGGCAAGCTGCTGGTCGAGCTGACCCCCGAGCAGCTCGAGCGCCGCCGGGTGCTGGAGCAGGAGCGCGCCGACCGCGCCGCCAAGCAGGCCAAGTTCGGCCGCACTCCCACCGTGATCGTGGACAACATCCACATCGTCTACAAGATCTACGGCGCGGGCGTCGGCAAGGGCTCGGCCACCTCCGCCCTGTCCCGGATCATCAGCCGCCGCACCTCCCCGGCGCTGACCGAGGTGCACGCGGTCAAGGGCATCAGCTTCACCGCGTACAAGGGCGAGGCGATCGGTCTGATCGGCTCCAACGGCTCCGGCAAGTCGACCACCCTGTCGGCCGTCGCCGGGCTGCTGCCGGTCGAGTCGGGCGCGATCTACACCGACGGCCAGCCCTCGCTGCTGGGCGTCAACGCCGCCATGATGAACGACCTCACCGGCGAGCGGAACGTGGTCCTGGGCTGCCTGGCCATGGGCATGTCCAAGGCCGAGGTCAAGCAGCGCTACCAGGACATCGTCGACTTCTCCGGCATCCAGGAGCGCGGCGACTTCGTCTCGCTGCCGATGCGGACGTACTCCTCCGGTATGGCCGCCCGGCTGCGCTTCTCCATCGCCGCCGCCAAGACCCACGACGTACTGCTCATCGACGAGGCCCTGGCCACCGGCGACACCGCCTTCCAGAAGCGCAGCGAGGACCGCATCCGCGAGCTGCGCAAGGACGCCGGAACGGTGTTCCTGGTCTCGCACAACAACAAGTCGATCCGCGACACCTGCGACCGGACGATCTGGCTGGAGGCCGGGGTGATCCGCGCCGACGGCCCGACCGAGGACGTGGTCGCCGAGTACGAGAGCTACATGAAGTCCCGCTAGACCCCGGCTGACCTCAGTGGGAACCCCGGCGGAAGCCGGGAGCGGGCCGACGGGGGCCGCCGATGACGCAGAACCGGATCATCGGCGGCCACCCCCGACGAGTATTTGTCACACCGAAGTCCTAAGCTAAGCGCAAGATCCCTGCGATCCCACTGGTATCCGGACGGTCGCCCATGCGTTCGTCCTGGTGGGGGCTGTCAGGGCGAGGGAGGTGCCGGTGTTCGGTGCACCCCGGGCGTGTCCGCTGTGGGCAGGTCGTCAAGATCGGTGTAGAACGGGGGGGTGGCGGTCATGACAGTTCGTCGGCGTGCAGGATCGGGCTCCTGCGCCGCACAGGTCCGTGCCCTGACGGGTCGGCACCGGTGAGCCTGGAGCAGGGAGCGGTACTCGACAAGGCGGGCGCGGAGAACTTTCCCGTGGCCCCCTTCTTCATGCCCCGCTCGATGCGTGCCGGGCTGATGGCCGTGTACGGCTTCGCCCGCCTGGTGGACGACGTCGGCGACGGCGACCTGGCCGACCCGCGGGCCACCGCCCGGCTGCTGGGCGTCCCGCTGCCGGAGACGGAGCCGCAGCCCGCCCTGGCCCGGACCGCGCCCGAGCCCGTGCCGTCCCCGGCCGCAGCCGCAGGCGCCGCCGCGCCGGACGAGGCCGAGACCCGCGCCCGGCTCGCCCTGCTGGACGCCATCGAGAGCGACCTCGACCGCGCGTTCGACACCGTCCTGGGCGCCCCCGGCACGCAGGCCCCGCGCCATCCGCTGCTGGCCGCCCTGTGCCCGGTGATCGACCTGCACGGACTCACCCCGGAGCCGTTCCGGGCGCTGATCCAGGCCAACCGGGTCGACCAGACGACCAGCCGCTACGCCACCTTCGACGACCTCATGGGCTACTGCGAGCTGTCCGCCAACCCGGTGGGCCGGCTCGTGCTGCAGCTCGCCGGGCTCGCCACGCCCGAGCGCGTCCGCCGCTCCGACGCCGTCTGCAGCGCCCTGCAGGTGGTCGAGCACCTGCAGGACGTCGCCGAGGACCGTGCCCGGGACCGGATCTACCTCCCGGCCGAGGACATGGCCCGCTTCGGCGTCGCCGAGGCCGACCTGGACGCCCCGCACGCCGGCCCGGCCCTGCGCGCGCTGGTCGAGTACGAGGCCGGCCGCGCCCGCGCCCTGCTGGCCGAGGGCGCGCCGCTGGTCGGCAGCGTCGGCGGGCGGCTGCGGCTGCTGCTGGCGGGCTTCGTGGCCGGCGGCGGCGCCGCGCTGCAGGCCGTCGCCGATGCCGGAAACGATGTGCTGGCCGGGGCTCCCAAGCCCCGGAAGGGCCGCCTGCTGCGCGAGGCGGCAGTGACGCTGGTGAAAGGAAGGTGAGTCGGCGAATGGAGGGCATCTCCCGGGTCTCCCCGCAGGTCATCGCTGCCTACACGTACTGCGAGGCGGTGACCGGCGCACAGGCGCGCAACTTCTCGTACGGCATCCGGCTGCTGCCGCAGGCCAAGCGGCGGGCCATGTCCGCCATCTACGCGCTGGCCCGCCGGATCGACGACATCGGCGACGGCGACTGGCCGCTCGAACGCAAGGCCGAGCACCTGGGCCGGACCAGGGCCCTGCTGGACGAGATCCGCGAGGGCTCGGTCGAGGCGGAGGACACCGACCCGGTCAAGGTCGCCCTGGCGCACTCGGCCGCGCTGTTCCCGATCCCGCTGGACGCCTTCGACGAGCTGATCGACGGCGTCGAGATGGACGTCAGGGGCACCGAGTACCAGACCTTCGAGCAGCTGCGGGTCTACTGCCGCTGCGTCGCGGGCACCGTCGGCCGGCTCTCGCTGGGCGTCTTCGGCTGCTCCGACCCCAAGCGCGGCGCCGAGTACGCCGACACCCTGGGGCTCGGCCTGCAGCTCACCAACATCCTGCGCGACGTGCGCGAGGACGCCGCCAACGGCCGCACCTACCTCCCGGCCGAGGACCTCGCCCGCTTCGGCTGCGAGCAGGGCTTCGCCGACGCCCGCCCCGGCGCGAGCGGCGGGGACTTCCGCGGCCTGGTGCTGTTCGAGGCCGAGCGGGCCCAGGCCGCCTTCGACGAGGGCCTGCTGCTGCTGCCCATGCTGGACCGGCGCAGCCGGGCGTGCGTCGCCGCCATGTCGGGCATCTACCACCGGCTGCTGGAGCGGATCGCCGCCGAGCCCGAGGCGGTGCTGCGCGGCCGGATGTCGCTCCCCGCCTGGGAGAAGGCATATGTGGCCCTGTCCGGCCTCGCCGGAGGGCGTGCTTCTTGAACGCGCGGCTGGTCCCGCCCCTCCCGTTTGTTGCGGAGGGTAGCTGGGAAACCACGGGGAGCAGTAACTGTTCGGGGAGGGCAGGATGAGCACGCGTGCCGTGGGCGCCCGCGCGGTCGTGGCCGGCGGGGGGCTGGCCGGGATCACCGCGGCGCTGCGCCTGGCCGACGCCGGGGTCGGCGTCACCCTGGTCGAGGCCCGGCCCCGGCTCGGCGGCCTGGCCTTCTCGTTCCGCCGCGGGGAGCTGTGGGTCGACAACGGCCAGCACGTCTTCCTGCGCTGCTGCACGGCCTACCGCGGACTGCTGCAGCGGCTCGGCGTGAGCGACCAGGTCGAGATCCAGCCCCGGCTGGACGTCCCGGTGCGGGACGTCGCCACCGGCAGGCTGGGCACGCTGCGCCGCGACCCGCTGCCGGTGCCGCTGCACCTGGGCCGCAGCCTGGTGTCCTACCCGCACCTGAGCCTGGCCGACCGGCTGGCCACCGGCCGCGCCGCGCTGGCCCTGCGCGGCCTGGACCTGGACGACCCGGCGCTGGACGAGGAGTCCTTCGGCGACTGGCTGCGCCGCCACGGCCAGTCCGCGCGCGCCGTCGAGGCGCTGTGGGACCTGGTCGGCGTGGCCACCCTGAACGCCACCGCCGACGAGTCCTCGCTGGCGCTGGCGGCGATGGTGTTCAAGACCGGGCTGCTGTCCGACCCGGGCGCCTCCGACATCGGCTTCGCCAAGGTCCCGCTCGGCGCGCTGCACGACGACGCGGCGCGCGCCGCCCTGGAGCGCGCCGGCGTGCGGGTGCTGCTGCGCGCGCGGGTCACCGGGATCAAGCCCGGCGAGGCCGGCCGGCACACCGTGCTGCTGGAGGGCGAGCGGCTGGACGGCGGCGGCGAGCAGCTGGAGCAGGTGGACACCGTGGTGCTCGCCGTGCCCCAGGACGCCGCCCACGACCTGCTCCCGCCGGGCAGCCTGGACCACCCGGAGCGGCTGCTGGAACTCGACTACGCGCCGATCCTCAACATCCACGTCCGCTACGACCGAACCGTCCTCGACCGGCCCTTCCTGGCCGCCCTCGGCTCCCCGGTGCAGTGGGTCTTCGACCGCACCGCGCACTCCGGGGCGAGCGGCCCCGGCCAGTACCTGGCGCTGTCGCAGTCGGCGGCCCGGGACGAGATCGACCTCCCCGTCGCCGAGCTGCGGCGCCGCTACCTGCCCGAGCTGGAGCGGCTGCTGCCCGCCGCCCGCGACGCCCGGGTCACCGAGTTCTTCGTCACCCGGGAGCGCACCGCGACCTTCGCGCCCGCCCCCGGCTCCGCGCGCCTGCGGCCCTCCGCGCGCACCCGCACGCCCGGCGTCCTCCTCGCCGGATCGTGGACCGCCACCGGCTGGCCCGCGACCATGGAGGGCGCCGTGCGCAGCGGAAACGCGGCCGCCCGAGCGGTCCTGGCGGCCGCCCCATGACGTGTTGACGCAACGGCAGGCAGGTGGGACATGACAGCGACAGCAGCAGCCCGGCAGACGAACGGAGAGGGACCAAGCGTGGTTTCGCGCCCCGAAGAGGCACAGACGGTGGACCATGTGGACGTGTCGTCCCTGCTCGAACGAGGAAGAACCCTCTGCACTCCCGTCCTGAGGGAGGCCGTGGGCCGGCTCGCGCCGCCGATGGACCGGGTGTCCGCCTACCACTTCGGCTGGACCGACGCCGAGGGCCGCCCGACCGAGGGCGACAGCGGCAAGGCCGTCCGCCCGGCGCTGGCGCTGCTCTCCGCCCAGGCCGCCGGCGCGCCGGCGGAGATCGGCATCCCCGGCGGGGTCGCGGTGGAGCTGGTGCACAACTTCTCGCTGCTCCACGACGACCTGATGGACGGGGACGAGCAGCGCCGCCACCGCGCCACCGTGTGGACGGTCTTCGGGCCCGCGCAGGCGATCCTGGTCGGCGACGCCATGTTCGCGCTCGCCAACGAGGTGCTGCTGGAGGCCGCCGACCTCGGCACCACCACCGGCGTGGACGCCGGGCGCGCGGTGCAGCGGCTCACCCTGGCCACCCGCAAGCTCATCGACGGCCAGGCCCAGGACCTCTCCTTCGAGCACCGCGACCGGGTCACCGTCGTCGAGTGCCTGGAGATGGAGGGCAACAAGACCGGCGCCCTGCTGGCGGCCTCGGCCTCGGTCGGCGCGGTCCTGGCCGGCATCGACGACGCCTCGGCCGACGCCCTGGAGCGCTACGGCTACCACCTGGGCCTGGCCTTCCAGGCGGTGGACGACCTGCTGGGCATCTGGGGCGCCACCGAGGTCACCGGCAAGCCCAACTTCGGCGACCTGCGCCAGCGCAAGAAGTCCCTCCCGGTCGCGGCCGCGCTCGCCGACGACAACGCCGCCTCGCGGCGCCTGGCCGAGCTGCTGGCCGACCCGGAGGGCCGCGGACACGAGGACGAGGAACAACTCGCGGTCCGCGCGGCTTTGATCGAAGAGGCGGGCGGACGGGCCTGGACCGCCGACGAGGCGCGACGGCAGCACAAGACGGCGCTGGCCGCGTTGGACGAGGTGCCGATGCCGGTCGGAGTAAGGGAGCAGTTCGCCGCGCTCGCCGAATTCGTCGTGGTCAGGGAGAGGTGACGCAATGACAGCAACCGCGGACGGCAGGCTCGAACCACAGTACGATCCTGAGCCCGCCGCGGAGAGCACCACAGAGGAGGCTGAGCGGGACATCCCCGCCTCAGCGACAAGCACCGCCGACCTCGCCGCCGGAACACTTGAGCGAGCAGTCGACCATCTGCTCGGACTGCAGGACAGTGCCGGATGGTGGAAGGGCAACCTGGAGACGAACGTCACCATGGACGCCGAGGACCTGCTGCTGCGCCAGTTCCTCGGCATCCGGACCCCCGAGCAGAGCCGCGCCACCGGCGACTGGATCCGCTCGCAGCAGCAGCCGGACGGCACCTGGGCCACCTTCTACGGCGGCCCCCCGGAGCTGTCCACCACCGTCGAGGCGTACGTCGCGCTCAAGCTCGTCGGCGACGACCCGCAGGCCCCGCACATGCGGCGGGCCGCCGCGTACATTCGGGAGCAGGGCGGGATCGCTGCCTCCCGGGTGTTCACCCGGATCTGGCTGGCCCTGTTCGGCTGGTGGCCCTGGGACCGGCTGCCGGAGCTGCCGCCGGAGATCATCTTCCTGCCCCGGCAGGTCCCGCTGAACATCTACTCGTTCGGCTGCTGGGCGCGGCAGACCATCGTCCCGCTCACCGTGGTGTCGGCGCACCGCCCGGTCCGCCCGGCCCCGTTCGACTTGACCGAGCTGCACAGCGACCCGGCCGACCCGTACCCCAGCCGGCCCTTCTCGGCCCCGTACACCTGGGACGGCGTCTTCGAGCGGCTCGACCGGCTGCTCCACCTCTACCACCGGCTGCCGGTGCAGCCGCTGCGGAAGAACGCGCTGCAGCAGGCCGCCCGCTGGATCATCGACCGGCAGGAGGCCGACGGCTGCTGGGGCGGCATCCAACCGCCCGCCGTCTACTCGCTGATCGCCCTGCACCTGCTCGGGTACGAGCTCGACCACCCGGTGATGAAGGCCGGCCTGGCCGCCTTCGACAGCTTCACCGTCCACACCGACGAGGGCCACCGCTGGATCGAGGCATGCCAGTCCCCGGTCTGGGACACCTGCCTGGCCGCCATCGCCCTCAGCGACGCCGGTCTGCCCCGGGACCATCCAGCCCTGGTCCGGGCCGCCGACTGGATGCTGGACGAGGAGATCACCAAGCGCGGCGACTGGGCCGTGCAGCGCCCCAAGCTCGCCGCCGGCGGCTGGGCGTTCGAGTTCGACAACGACAACTACCCGGACATCGACGACACCGCCGAGGTCGTGCTGGCCCTGCGCCGGGTGGCCCACCCCGACCCCGCGCGGGTCGACGCCGCCGTCGCCCGCGGCATCGAGTGGACGCTGGGCATGCAGTCCAAGAACGGCGCCTGGGCCGCCTTCGACGTCGACAACACCAGCACCCTGCCGAACAAACTGCCGTTCTGCGACTTCGGCGAGGTCATCGACCCCCCTCGGCCGACGTCACCGCACACGTGGTGGAGATGGCCGCCGGCGCGGGCCTGGCCGCGGACCCGCGGATCCGGCGCGGCATCGACTGGCTGCTGCGCGAGCAGGAGGAGGACGGCTCCTGGTTCGGCCGCTGGGGCACCAACTACATCTACGGCGTCGGCTCGGTACTGCCCGCGCTGGCCGAGGCGGGCATCCCCGGATCGCACCCGGCCGTCCGCCGCGCCGTGCGCTGGCTGGAGCAGCACCAGAACGCCGACGGCGGCTGGGGCGAGGACATGCGCTCCTACAGCGACCGCAGCTGGGCCGGGCGGGGCACCTCCACCGCCTCGCAGACCGCCTGGGCGCTGATGGCGCTGCTGGCGGCGGGGGAGAGCGGCAGCGCCGTCGACCGGGGCGTGCGCTGGCTGGCCGCGACCCAGCTGCCGGAGGGCACCTGGGACGAGCCGGAGTTCACCGGCACCGGCTTCCCCTGGGACTTCTCCATCAACTACAACCTGTACCGGCTGGTCTTCCCGGTGACCGCGCTCGGCCGGTACCTGAACGGGCGGCCGCGGGGATGACCGCCGCACCGCAGGGCCCGCTGCTGCTCGCCTGTGCCCTGGGCGCCGAGCAGTGGGCGCTGCGGCGCGCCGCCCGGACCGGCGGGGTCCGGCTGCTGCGCACCGGCATGGGTGCGCGGCGGGCCGGACAGTCCGTCAGCAGCGCCCTGGCGCAGGGGGCGCACGCCCCCCGCGCGCTGGTCTTCACGGGCTTCGGCGCGGCTGTGGGGCCCGGAATAAATCCCGGAGACCTGGTCGTTGCCACCGAGGTGCGCGATACCGTGGGCGGACCGGTCGAACTCCCGGACTGCGCCGCGCTCGCCGACAGCCTGCAACGCGCCGGCCTGACCGTGCACTCCGGTCCCCTCCACACCTCCGAGCGCGTCGTCCGCGGCGCGCAGCGGCACACCCTGCACCGCGACGGCGTCCTGTGTGTCGACATGGAGACCGCCGCCGCCCTGCACCGGCTCCCGCCGGGGCTCCCCGCGGCAGCCGTCCGCGTCGTCGTCGACACCCCGGATCAGGAGCTGCTGCGCCCCGGCACCCTCGTCCACGGCCTGCGGGCCTGGCGGGCGCTGCGCGCCGCCGCGCCCGTGCTCGCCGCCTGGACGCCCTAGCCGCCCGCCCGTCGGCCGCCGGTACGTCACCTCCGCACCACGTACTCCGCACCCGCATCAGAAAGGACCGGTGCCCGTCATGACCGCGATCCCGCTGGGAATGCCGTCCGCTCCGCTCAAGCCGCTCGCTGTGCGGCGGAAGAGTCGTCAGATCATGGTCGGCAGTGTGCCGGTGGGTGGGGATGCGCCGATCTCGGTGCAGTCGATGACGACGACGTTGACCTCGGATGTCAATGCGACGTTGCAGCAGATCGCGGAGCTGACGGCGTCGGGGTGCCAGATCGTGCGGGTGGCGTGTCCCTCGCAGGACGATGCGGATGCGTTGGCGACGATTGCGCGCAAGTCGCAGATCCCGGTGATCGCGGACATTCACTTCCAGCCGAAGTACGTGTTCGCGGCGATCGACGCGGGGTGTGCGGCGGTGCGGGTGAATCCGGGGAACATCCGGCAGTTCGACGACAAGGTGAAGGAGATCGCCAAGGCGGCGTCGGATGCGGGGGTGCCGATCCGGATCGGGGTGAATGCGGGGTCGTTGGACCGGCGGTTGCTGGAGAAGTACGGGAAGGCGACGCCGGAGGCGTTGGTGGAGTCGGCGCTGTGGGAGTGCTCGTTGTTCGAGGAGCACGGGTTCCGGGACATCAAGATCTCGGTGAAGCACAACGATCCGGTGGTGATGATCGCGGCGTACCGGTTGCTGGCGGCGTCGTGCGACTATCCGCTGCACCTGGGGGTGACCGAGGCGGGTCCGGCGTTCCAGGGGACGATCAAGTCGGCGGTGGCGTTCGGGGCGCTGCTGGCGGAGGGGATCGGGGACACGATCCGGGTGTCGCTGTCGGCTCCGCCGGCGGAGGAGATCAAGGTGGGGAACCAGATCCTGGAGTCGTTGAACCTGCGGCAGCGGGGGTTGGAGATCGTGTCGTGCCCGTCGTGCGGGCGGGCGCAGGTGGATGTGTACAAGCTGGCGGAGGAGGTCACTGCGGGGCTTGAGGGGATGGAGGTGCCGTTGCGGGTGGCGGTGATGGGCTGTGTGGTGAACGGTCCGGGTGAGGCGCGGGAGGCGGATCTGGGGGTGGCGTCGGGCAACGGCAAGGGGCAGATCTTCGTCAAGGGCGAGGTGGTCAAGACCGTGCCCGAGTCCAAGATCGTGGAGACGCTGATCGAGGAGGCGCTCAAGCTGGCAGAAACGATTCAGGCGACCGGAGCCGCCCCCGGCGCCCCGACCGTCGACGTCGGCTGACCCGTCCGGCCCACCCCCACCAGCCAACCGCCCCCCCGTGGAACGAAGGTGATCCCATGTCCCTCCTGGAGTCCATCCACGACCCAGCCGATCTGCGCGGGCTGGCCGCCGACCAGCTGCCCCTCCTGGCCGAGGAGATCCGCGACTTCCTGATCGAGGCTGTCACCCGCACGGGCGGCCACCTCGGCCCCAACCTGGGCGTGGTCGAGCTGACCATCGCGCTGCACCGGGTCTTCGACTCCCCGAAGGACCGCATCCTCTTCGACACCGGCCACCAGAGCTACGTGCACAAGCTGCTCACCGGCCGGCAGGACTTCACCCGGCTGAAGTCCCGCGGCGGCCTGTCCGGCTACCCCTCCCGGGCCGAGTCCGAGCACGACGTGATCGAGAACTCGCACGCCTCCACCGTGCTCGGCTACGCCGACGGCCTGGCCAAGGCCAACGAGATCCAGGGCCTGGACGACCGGCACGTGGTCGCCGTCATCGGCGACGGCGCGCTGACCGGCGGCATGGCCTGGGAGGCGCTGAACAACATCGCCGAGGCCCAGGACCGCCCGGTGATCATCGTCGTCAACGACAACGAGCGCTCCTACGCCCCCACCATCGGCGGCCTGGCCACCCACCTGGCCACGCTGCGCACCACCCAGGGCTACGAGCGCTTCCTGTCCTGGGGCAAGGAGGCCCTGCAACGCACCCCCGGCGTCGGCGCGCCGCTCTACGACGCCCTGCACGGCGCCAAGAAGGGCTTCAAGGACGCCTTCGCCCCGCAGGGCATGTTCGAGGACCTCGGCCTGAAGTACCTGGGCCCGATCGACGGCCACGACGAGCAGGCCGTCGAGTCCGCGCTGCGCCGGGCCAGGGGCTTCGGCGGCCCGGTCATCGTCCACTGCCTCACCGAGAAGGGCCGCGGCTACCGCCCGGCCGAACTCGACGAGGCCGACCACTTCCACCAGGTCGGCGCCATCGACCCGGTCACCTGCGAACCCCTGCAGCCGGTCGGCGGCACCTCCTGGACCTCGGTGTTCGGCAGCGAGCTGGTCGAGCTGGCGCGCGAGCGCCCCGACGTCGTCGCCATCACCGCCGCCATGCTCCAGCCGGTCGGCCTCGGCCGCTTCGCCCGCGAGTTCCCGGAGCGGATCTTCGACGTGGGCATCGCCGAGCAGCACGCCGTGGTGAGCGCGGCCGGGCTGGCCACCGGCGGGCTGCACCCGGTGGTGGCGGTCTACGCGACCTTCCTGAACCGGGCCTTCGACCAGGTGCTGATGGACGTGGCACTGCACCGCTGCGGCGTCACCTTCGTCCTGGACCGGGCCGGGGTCACCGGCACCGACGGCGCCAGCCACAACGGCATGTGGGACATGTCCGTCCTGCAGGTCGTCCCCGGCCTGCGGCTGGCCGCCCCGCGCGACGCCGACCAGCTCCGCGCCCAGCTGCGCGAGGCCCTGGACGTCGACGACGCGCCCACCGTGCTGCGCTTCCCCAAGGCCGTGGTCGGCCCGCCGATCCCCGCCGTGGAGAGCATCGGCGGAGTGGACGTGCTGCTGCGCACCGCCGGGCCCGGCATCGCCCCGGACGTGCTGCTGGTGGCCGTCGGCACCATGGCCCCCGCCTGCCTGGACGCCGCCGCGCTGCTCACCGCGCACGGGCTGACCGCCACCGTGGCCGATCCGCGCTGGGTCAAGCCGGTCCCGGCGGCGCTGACCGGGCTGGCCGCCCGGCACCGGCTGGTGGTCACGGTCGAGGACAACGGACGCGTCGGCGGCGTCGGCACGGCGGTGGCCCAGGCCCTGCGCGACGCCGACATCGACGTACCGACACGGGAGCTGGGGATTCCGCAGGAGTTCCTGGCCCACGCCGCCCGGGGTGAGATCCTGGACGACATCGGCCTCACCGGCCCCGGCATCGCCGCGCAGACCGCGGGCTTCGCCAAGGCGGTCGGACGGGTGGGGCCGGGCACTGATCAGGCGTCGGCCGTGCACAGCGGCTTCGGAGGAGGGGAACCAGCGTGACCATCGACACGCCCGGTACGGCGGCCAGGCCCGGTCCGGACGCGGGCGCCGCAGCGCCGGACGCGGGCACCGCAGCGGCGGGCGCCGGCTTCGACGTGCAGGCCCTGCTGGCCGAGCGCGGCGCCGAGCGCTACCAGCTGCACAGCCGGTACCTCAACCACCAGCTGCCGCGGATGCTGCACACCATCGGCTTCGACAAGGTCTACGAGCGCGCCGAGGGGGCGTACTTCTACGACGCCGAGGGCAACGACTACCTCGACATGCTGGCCGGCTTCGGCATCTTCGCGCTCGGACGCCACCACCCGGTCGTCCGCGGCGCGCTGCACCAGGTCATGGACCTGGAGCTGGCCGACCTCACCCGCTTCGACTGCCAGCCGCTGCCCGGGCTGCTGGCCGAGAAGCTGCTGGCGCACGCCCCCGGCCTGGACCGGGTGTTCTTCGGCAACAGCGGCACCGAGGCGGTCGAGACCGCGCTGAAGTTCGCCCGCTACGCCACCGGCAGGCGCCGGGTGCTCTACTGCGACCACGGCTTCCACGGGCTGACCACCGGCTCGCTCTCGGTCAACGGCGAGGAGGGCTTCCGCAAGGGCTTCGCCCCGCTGCTGCCGGACACCCAGCTGCCCTTCGGCGACCTGGAGGCGCTGGAGCGCGAGCTGAAGCGCGGGGACGTCGCCGCGCTGATCGTCGAGTCGATCCAGGGCAAGGGCGTCCACGCCACCCCGCCCGGCTATCTGAAGGCCGCGCAGGAGCTGCTGCACCGGCACAAGGCGCTGCTCATCGCCGACGAGGTGCAGACCGGCATCGGCCGCACCGGCGACTTCCTCGCCTACCAGAACGAACCGGGCGTGGAGCCCGACCTGGTGTGCGTCGCCAAGGCGCTCTCCGGCGGCTACGTGCCGATCGGGGCGACCCTGGGCAAGGCGTGGATCTTCGAGAAGGTGTACTCCTCGATGGACCGGGTGCTGGTGCACTCCGCCAGCTTCGGCTCCAACGCCCAGGCCATGACCGCGGGCCTGGCCACGCTGCACGTGATGGAGAACGAGCAGGTGGTGGCCAACGCCCGGCGGGTCGGCGACCTGTTCCGGGGCAGGCTCGCCGAGCTGATGCCCAAGTACGAGATGCTGGCCGACGTGCGCGGGCGCGGGCTGATGATCGGCATCGAGTTCGGCCGCCCGCAGTCGCTGAAGCTGCGTACCGGCTGGGCCGCGCTGCAGGCCGCCCGCAAGGGCCTGTTCGCGCAGATGGTGGTGGTGCCGCTGCTCCAGCGGCACAGGATCCTCACCCAGGTCTCGGGCGACTTCCTGGAGGTCATCAAGCTGATCCCGCCGCTGACCATCGGCGAGGCCGAGGTGGACCGCTTCGTGGACGCCTTCACCGAGGTGATGGACGAGGCCCACAGCGGCACCGGGCTGATGCGCGACTTCGGCAAGACGCTGATCAAGCAGGCCGTGGCCAACCGCTAGCGGCCACCGCCGGGGCTGCCCCCGGCCCGCCGCGCCCTCCGCCCGGGGCGCGGCCGGGCCGGTCAGATCTCCAGGTGCTCCTCGATGCGGCGGATCTGGTGCCGGGCCATGGCCAGGTTGGCGCGCTGCCGGTCCAGCACCAGGTACAGGAAGATGCCCTTGCTGGTGTGGTGGGTCAGCGGCCGGATCAGGTGGTATTGCGCGGTGAGGGTGATCAGTATGTCCTCGATGGTCTCGTTGTGGAGATTGAGCATCTCCATGGTGCGCATCTTGGCCCGGACCACGTCGGTGTTCCCGGCGGCGGCGACGTTGAGGTCCAGTTCGTTGGACGAGCCGAGGGTGCCGAGGGCCAGGCCGCTGCTGTAGTCGACCAGGGCGACGCCCACCGCCCCCTCGATCGCCATGGTCTCCTTGAGCGCGGTCTCCATGTTTGCCATCCGGGCGTCCTCTCGAACGGGATCCGGCAGCGGGGCCCTTGTCGGCCGCTGCACTGCTGCCGACAGTAGGTTCCGTGGACGACGTATCAGGCCACTTGGACGGAAGTGATCGGAGCACCGTAAGAGAAGCCTGCGAAACGATCGGAAATGACCATCTGGTGATCGTTCGATGTCCATTCGACGCCTGTCCGCTCGGATGAGAACCCTCTTATAGGCGTATCGCGGCAGCCGAATGCAGTCGCGCGGCCAGCACAGAGCGGTTTCGAAGGCCAGAAGCGGGGCAGGCGGTCCCGATTGGTCCGCTGTCGGGCCCGACAGGCGGGATCCGGCCGCATGGGACCGGTCCCGCCGGTGAATCTCCGGGCACTGATCGAGAGTGGTCGTCTTTCAAACGTGAGGAACGTTACAGCTCATCCGCGCGGTGGCTTGCCGGCCCGGCCCGCGGTGGCCCGGGCGCCGGTCGCGCCGGCCGGGCGCGGAACCCTGGTCGCCCCCGCCGGAGCGGCGCCGCGGACGACGGCCGGGCGTGTGCCCTTCCCGGCGGCCGGGGCAGCCGTGGCGGCCCTGGCGGGCCGGGGCACCGGGGCAGCGGCGACCGCCCGCGCCGGGGCGGCGACGGGCGCCTTGCGGCCCGGCGCGACCGGCCCGGCCGTGGCGCCGAACAGGTCCGAGGGCCGGAACAGGTCGGCGGGGCGGAACGCGCGCAGTCGGGCGGCCAGCGCCTGCCGGTCCGCCCAGGCGGCCTGCATCCGTTCGTCGGCGCTGACGATGACCGGCTCGAACAGCGGCAGCGCCAGCAGCACCAGGGCTCCGGCGGCCCACCCGGCGAGCACGTCGCTGACCCAGTGCGTGCCCAGGTAGAGCGTGGTCAGCCCGATGGTGACGCCCATGAAGCCGGCCACCACGCCGCCGAAGCGGCGCCAGCGGGAGGCCAGGTATGCCAGGATTCCCCAGGTCACGACCGCATTGGCGGTGTGCCCCGAGGGAAATATGCCGCCGCCCAGGAACAGCTCGCTCGATCCGGCGACGTGTGCGTAGTGCGGGCCCAGCCGACCCATGCCGATCTTGACGGCGCCCACCGACATGTTCAGCAGCACCAGGGCGACGCCCAGCGCCAGCAGCGGACGCCAGCTCCTGGTCCGCCAGCAGCGCCAGGTGAGCCAGGCCGAGACGACGATCGCGGAGGGGCCGCGCTGGCCGGCGATGACGTAGATGTTCATGAACTGCTGGATGCCCGGCCAGTGTTGGTAGGGCTTGAACATCATCACCGACCAGTCGACCGCCACCAGCCGGGAGGTCGTGAGCACCGCGATGATCACCGCGAGGTAGAAGGCGGCGGTGGAGGCGATGAGGGCCTTGTGGGCGCGGCTCAGCGGCGGCCACCGGTGTTCCCGCCCGGTCGGCTGCCTTGTCGCTGTCGTCTGCGGACGCTCTAGTAGGGCGACCTCATTCCTCTGGTTACGCACCCCTTCGACGTTACAGGGTGGGTCGGATGTGACCGGTGCGCAGAGCGCATTCGTAATGACGATGTGACCTGGCTGATTGTAAGTTCGATATAAGTACTCCCCACGTGCCGTGATGCGGTTTGTATATGCGTCAGATCTGTGTCTGCAGGCAGATCCCGAAGGCTGAGACAGGGCCCGGCCTGGCCGTATTGCGGGTACTTGTCATGCCTTGTCCGAATCGTCGGTGCGGTAAGAATTCCATGAGATGTGGCGCTGTGACGATTATTCGAATATCCCGTCGAGTGGCCCCCGAATCGGCCGGGGGATAAGCGTCCGGCCATTGCCCGCTCGCAGGAGTATTCAATTTCCGGCATTGGCAATTCAGTCCGGCCGCGCAGCCCGCCGACCGGCTCCGAGGGGCTCCCGGCGGGGCCCGCGCCCCCGCGGATCCGCGGGCGAACACCCGTGCGGCGCCAGAGGCGTCAACGGCTCAGCGCTTGCGCCACTCTTCCGGGGTGGGCGTCCGGTTGACGGGGCGCCCCTGCAGCCGGGCCAGCTCCCGCATGTCGCGCTTGGTCGGGCGCCCCGCGCCCCGGTCGCGGACCCCGGCCACGGCCAGCTCCTCGCGCGGGGGCGGCGGCGGACTGTGGTCGACGAAGCACTCCGCCGCGACCGGCGCACCGACCCGCTTGCGGAGCACCCGCGAGACGACCACCACCAGCTCGCGTCCCCCCGCGCGCAGTCGCACCTCGTCCCCGGGCCGCACCGGCGCGGCCGGCTTGGCCCGCGTCCCGTTCACCCGCACATGCCCGCCCCGACAGGCGGCCGCCGCCTCCGCCCGGGTCTTGGTCAGGCGCACGGCCCAGATCCAGGCATCGACGCGAACACTCGTCTCCTCCACGGCAGCCATGCCCCGACCCTAACGCCCGAACCGCGCCAGGCAGTGCCGGATGCCCGGGAAGGGCGACGGAGGGGCGGGGGTCCGCGGCGCGGGTGGGGGGCCGGGCCGCGGACCGGTCGGGAGGGGTTAGTCGAGCGGGCCGCCGGCGACGTAGACGACCTGGCCGGAGACGAAACCCGCGCCCTCGCTGACCAGGAAGGAGACGGTGTGGGCGATGTCCTCGGGGACGCCAACCCGGGCGACCGGGATCTGGGTGGCGGCGGCGGCCTTGAAGTCCTCGAAGTCCATGCCCACCCGGGCGGCGGTGGCCGCGGTCATGTCGGTGGCGATGAAGCCCGGGGCCACTGCGTTGGCGGTGACGCCGAACTTGCCCAGCTCCTTGGCCAGGGTCTTGGTGAAGCCCTGCAGGCCGGCCTTGGCGGCGGAGTAGTTGGCCTGGCCCCGGTTGCCCAGCGCCGAGGAGGAGGAGAGGTTGACGATGCGGCCGTAGCCGGCGTCCACCATGTGCTTCTGGACCGCCTTGGACATCAGGAAGGCGCCCTTGAGGTGGACGCTCATCACCGTGTCCCAGTCCAGCTCGGACATCTTGAACAGCAGGTTGTCGCGCAGCACGCCGGCGTTGTTGACCAGCACGGTGGGCGCGCCCAGCTCGGCGGCGATCCGCTCGACGGCGGCGGCCACCTGTTCGGCGTTGCTGACGTCCGCGCCGACCGCGAGCGCCCGGCCGCCGGCGGCGGTGATCTTCTCGACGGTGTCCTTGCCCGCCGACTCCTCCAGGTCCACCACGGCCACGGCGAAGCCGTCGGCGGCGAGGCGGATCGCGGTGGCGGCGCCGATGCCGCGCGCCGCGCCGGTGACGATGGCTACGCGAGGGGTCTGGTCAGTCATGGCTGGTGTCGTTCCTTTGCTCGGGGATGGGCCTGACGAAGGTGAGTGCGTTGCTGGCGTTGGTTGGTGACGCCACGTCAGGATACGGGCGGGGCGAGGTAGGGGCGCAGCTCGCGGCGGGCCAGCGAGCGCCGGTGGACCTCGTCCGGGCCGTCGGCGAAGCGCAGGGTGCGGGCGTTGGCCCACAGTTGGGCCAGTGGGAAGTCCTGCGAGACCCCGCCGCCGCCGTGTGCCTGGATGGCCTTGTCGAGGATCCACTCGACCGTGGACGGGGTGGCGATCTTGATGGCCTGGATCTCGGTGTGCGCGCCCTTGTTGCCGACGGTGTCCATCAGCCAGGCGGTCTTCAGCACCAGCAGCCGCAGCTGCTCGATCCGCACCCGGGACTCGGCGATCCACTCCTGCACCACACCCTGGTCGGCCAGCGGCTTGCCGAAGGCGGTGCGGGAGACGGCCCGGCGGCACATCAGCTCCAGGCCGCGCTCGGCCATGCCGATCAGCCGCATGCAGTGGTGGATGCGGCCGGGCCCGAGCCGGGCCTGGGCGATGGCGAAGCCTTCGCCCTCCCCGGCGATCAGGTGCGAGGCCGGCACCCGGACGTTGTCGAAGACGACCTCGGCGTGGCCGCCGTGCGGGCCGTCGGTGTAGCCGAAGACGTGCATGCCGCGGCGGACGTCCACGCCGGGGGTGTCCCGGGGCACCAGGATCATGCTCTGCTGCCGGTGCTTGGGGGCGTTCGGGTCGGTGCGGCCCATCACGATGAGGATCTCGCACTCCGGGCTCATCGCGCCGGACGACCACCACTTGCGTCCGTTGATCACGTACTCGTCGCCGTCGCGCTCGATGCGGGTGGCGATGTTGGCGGCGTCGGAGGAGGCGACCTCGGGCTCGGTCATGCAGAAGGCGGAGCGGATCTCGCCCTCCAGCAGCGGTTCGAGCCAGCGCTTCTGCTGCTCGGGGGTGCCGAACTCGGCCAGCACCTCCATGTTGCCGGTGTCCGGGGCGGCGCAGTTCAGCGCCTCGGGGGCGAGGAACGGGCTGTGCCCGGTGATCTCGGCGAGCGGGGCGTACTGCAGGTTGGTCAGCCCCGCGCCGTGCCCGGCGCTGGGCAGGCTGTGCTGGTCCACGAAGAACAGGTTCCACAGTCCGCGCCGGCGGGCCTCCGCCTTCAGTTCGGCCATCACCGGCAGCCGGGCCCACTCGTTGTCGGCGGACGCCGACTGCTCGGCGTGCACCGCCTCGGCCGGGTACACGTGCTCGTCCATGAAGGCGAGCAGCCGCTGCTGCAGCTCGCGGGTGCGCTCGTCGTACAGGAAGTCCATCAGTTGTTCCCTTCCAGCTTGAGCAGGGTCTCCAGGGAGGTGGCGACCAGCAGCGGCACCAGCGCGCCGATGTGGGCGAAGCCCTCGCCCACGGTCTTGCCCTGGGTGTAGCGGTAGTGGATGCCCTCGGAGATCACCGCGAGCTTGAACCCGGCGAAGGCGGTGTACCAGGGCAGCGGGGCCAGGTCCAGGCCGGTGCGGGCGGCGTACAGCTCGGCCAGTTCGTCCATCCGGGGGAATCCGGCGGCGGGGCTGACGGCCTGTGAGACCGGGTTGCCGGGGATCTCGCCGGTGATCTCCCAGTAGACCTTGAACAGTCCGAGGTCGGCCAGCGGGTCGCCGAGGGTCGCCATCTCCCAGTCCAGGACGGCGGCGACGCTGTCGTCCCCGGCGACGATGGCGTTGTCGAGGCGGTAGTCCCCGTGCACCACGGTGTTGCGCTGGGTGGCGGGCAGGTGGTCGGCCAGCCGCTGCTGCAGCTCGGCCATGCCCTCGATCTCGCGGCTGCGGGACGCCTCGAACTGCCGCAGCCAGCGGTCCAGTTGCCGCCGCAGGTAGCCCTCGGGGCGGCCGAAGTCGGCCAGGCCGACCGCCGCCGGGTCGATGCCGTGCAGGTCGGCCAGGACGTCGACCAGTGCGAAGGAGATGGCCCGGGCGCGTTCGGCGCCCAGCCCGGCGGAGTCCTCGGCGGTGCGGTAGACCGTGCCGGACACCTCGTCCATCACGTAGAAGGGCGCGCCCAGGACCTCCGGGTCGGTGCACAGCAGGTGGACGCCGGGGACCGGGACGCCGGTGCCGGCCAGCGCCGAGATCACCCGGTGCTCGCGGCCCATGTCGTGGGCGGTGGCCAGGACGTGCCCGAGCGGCGGGCGGCGCACCACCCAGCGGTGCGCGTCGTCGTGCAGCCGGTAGGTCAGGTTGGACTTGCCGCCGGAGATCAGCTCGGCCGCGAGCGTGCCCTCGACCATCCCCGGGCGGGCGCGGTCGAGGTACTCCCGCAGCCGGTCGAGGTCCAGGCCGGGCGGGTGCGGGGCGCCGGAAGGCCGGGGCCCGGCTTGCTCGGACATGCAGACCTCCTGGGGTCGTATGGGGCTGACTCGCCGTCGTCGTCGGCGGGGCCGTCGCCGCCACCATACCGACTGGTAGGTATGTCGGCTAGAGTGGACTGGGACACACCGGACCGCGGCGGGGCCGTACGGTGGGCGGCGGATCGACGGCGCAGCGGGGAAGAGGAAAGCACGTGGCGGCACCAGCGCGTAGAGCAGTCGGCAGCAGGCGCGGTCGCGCCACCGCCCGCGAGGCCGAACCGCCGGGCGGCACCACGCCGGGCGCCCCGGAGGGTGGCGCCGACGCCGCGGCGCCGGTCCAGGAGCGGCTGCTCGCCGCCGCCAGCAGGCTGTTCGCCGAGCGCGGGTTCGCGCTGACGTCCGTCCAGGAGATCGTCGAACACGCGGGCGTCACCAAGGGCGCCATGTACCACTACTTCACCTCCAAGGACGACCTGCTGCAGCAGATCTACACCCGGCTGCTGGCGCTCCAGTCGGTGCGGCTGGCCGCCATAGCCGACGAGGCGCGGCGGCCGGTCCGCGACCGGCTCCGCGACGCCGCGGCCGACGTGGTCGTCAGCACGCTGGAGCACCTGGACGACGCCATGGTGTCCTGGCGGTCCATGCACATGCTGCCGCCGGACCGGCTGGCCGCCGTCCGGGCCGACCGCAGGCGCTACCACGAGCGGTTCCGGGCGCTGATCGAGCAAGGGCAGGCGGAGGGCTCGCTGCGCTCCGATGTATCCCCGGACCTCGCCGCCCACCAGTTCTTCGGCGGCGTCCACCACCTCGGCAGCTGGTACCACGCCGACGGCGAACTGACGCCCGAATCCATCGGGGCGACCTTTGCCGACCTGTTGCTCAGGGGGCTCGCTGCCACGGATGCGAACCTGTGAACGAACCGGGAATGCCCTGGTGAATCGGGCGTCGCGGCGCCAGGATCACGATTGGGCCGCAGGTCGCAGCGACGTATCTAGTTGAACCCGGCACTTTGTATAGTGTGCGCCAGCAGCCGTCGGCTGCTCGGCGATTTGTCCCCTCACGCGCGGCCTCCCACAGGGCACGCGTGCAGCGGGAGCGCCGCTGCCACTGCCGTGCCATCCCTCCCGCAAGGGCAGCCGTGAGGGCTCAGACAGGACGGTTCAATGATGCTGGGGGAGATCGACATGACGGGTGTACCACTCCGCCTCTCCCAGTCACCGGGACAGCTGATCCGGATCGCACAGCAGGTCCACACACGCCTGTGGACCGAGCACGTCGGCACCGAGCTGACCGCTCCGCAGTACGCCGCACTGGTCGCGCTCGCCGTGGAACCCGGCGCCGACCAGCGGACGGTGGGGGAGCGGGCGTCGCTGGACAAGGCGACCATGGCCGAGATGGTCGGTCGCCTGGTGCGGCGCGGCCTGGTGCTGCGCAGACGCGACCCGGCCGACGGCCGCCGCAAGCTGCTCACTCTCTCCCCGGCCGGCAACCAGCTGCTGCAGCAGGTCTCGCCGCGGGTGGCGAGCGTGCAGCGGCAACTGCTCGAACCGCTGGACGAGACACAGCGCGTCGCGCTCATGTCCAGCCTCGGGAGGCTGGCGCGGATAGATCCGCTGGCTCTGGAGACTATGCAGGAGTCACGTCCCATTCTTGATGCGCCCAGGGTGGTCGGATATCTCATCCGGGTCGCCCAGCAGGTGCACACCCGGCTGTGGACCGAGCTGGTCCCGGGCGAGCTGACCGCGCCTCAGTTCGCGGTCCTGGACGCCCTGGCCGAGGAGCCGGGCATCGACCAGCGGACGGTGGGGGAGCGGGCGTCGCTGGACAAGGCGACCATGGCCGAGCTGATCAGCCGCCTGGTGCGACGCGGCCTGGTGCTGCGCAGACGCGACCCGGCCGACGGCCGCCGCAACCTGCTGGCCCTCTCCCCGGCCGGTACCGACCTGCTCGCCCAGGTCAGGGCGGGTGTCGACGGCGTCCAGCGGCAGCTGCTGGAGCCGCTGGACGAGGAGACCCGGGAGAGCGTGGTGGCGCTGCTCACGGTGATCGCCCGGCTGACCGCGCAGGACTGACCGCCCGGCTGCCGGATTTTGGCATGTGCCACTTTTCGGCGGGCTCCGCTCGCCCAACCCCGCCCGCCCAGGCGTCGGCCGTCCGTCGGTCGAACGCCGACGGGCGGGGGCCGGTGCGGTGTGCACAGAATGGTCCATGGCCAAGAAGAGCGACGCACCGGCCCCGCGCAGGGCCGGGCGTGTGACAGTGAGCCCCAGGCTCGTCGGCGGCGCCGTGATCGCCGCCCTGGCGGTCTGGTTCATCCTGATGAACACGGCCTCGGTGCGGATACACCTCTGGGGCATCTCGGTGGTGACCTCGCCGCTGTGGGTGGTGCTCGCGGTGATCCTGCTCGCCGGGATCCTGATCGGCTGGTTCCTGGTCCGCTACCGGGACGGCAGGCGCCGCCGCTGACCGGGGAGCGCGGTTCTGCGGGCGATCCGCCCGGACGGTTCCGCGGCGTCCGAGTGAGGCCCGCCACAGGGCCCGAGGCGTCGACTACGCCCGATAGTTGATCCACTTCCGGCGGGTGCTGGAAGCTTCAACCACTCCACGCCCGGGCGGAGTGCCCCGGGGCGGCGCCGCCCCGTCGCACCTGCTTATCCACAGCTCACAGGCGGCGCGCAGGAACGTCGCCGATTCTGCGGATTTCGTGGCCCGACCCGCTTTCGGGCGGGTAATCCGTCGCGTCGCACGGCTCGGCGTACGGTGTTCCACTACGGACCCCGATAGTAGACGGGGCTTTGGCCACGGCTGACCCGCCCGCTAAGAATGGCGGAGTCCCCAGCGACTGTCCGGCTCCGTGCGGCACCTGTCCCGCCGCACGGACCCAGCCGGCAGCTGCCGAGAGCCAGCCGATTGAGGTCCCTCCCATGCCCGCCCCCTCCCTGCGTGTGCGCAAGAGCACCGCCGCAGCCGTGGCCGCCGCCGCCGGTCTCGTGATTGCCGGCACCTTCGCCGTCGACTCCTCCGGCGCCGCCGACGCGGCCACCGCGACCAGCGCGTCCGCCGCCACCACGGCGCAGCCCGACGCCCTGGTGCAGTTCCAGCAGATGTCCGCCTCGGCCTCCGCGAGCGCCTCCGCCAAGGCCGCGGCCGACGCCTCGCAGATCACCGCGCAGCTCAACGCCACCAAGGACGCCGCCGCCAAGGCCGCCGCGCAGCAGGCCGCCGCCAGGAAGGCCGCCGCCGCGCAGCAGGCCGCCGAACAGAAGCAGGCCGCCGCCAGGGCCGCGTCCGCCAGGGCCGCCGCCGAGCACCAGGCCGCCGAGAAGCAGGCTGAGCACCGCGCCGCCGCCAGGAAGGCCGCCGCCGAGAAGGCCGCCACCCCCTCCGGCAGCCCCCGGCAGATCGCCGCCCAGCTGGTCCCGGCCGACCAGCTCGCCTCCTTCAGCGAGATCATCTCGCACGAGAGCGGCTGGAACCCCGAGGCCGTCAACGCCGGCTCCGGCGCCTACGGCCTGGGCCAGGCGCTGCCCGGCGACAAGATGGCCTCCATGGGATCCGACTGGCGCACCAACCCGGTCACGCAGATCAAGTGGGCGCTCGACTACATGGACAGCCGCTACGGCAGCCCCAACGCGGCCTGGTCGTTCTGGCAGGCGCACAACTGGTACTGACCCCCGCCAAGCACCCGCCGGGGCCGCCCCCGGGGCCGCCCGGGGAGCCCCCGGGAGTTGCCTCCGCCCTCTGGACAGATGACCGAGCGCGCTGCCACGATCTTGCCCACCAGTGAGACCGGGCGTCAGCAACCGCGCGCCCGCGCCGCTCCCAGGGCCAGGAGGGGGCGTCCCGATGGCGACGACCGACCGCACCGCGCGCAGCTGGCACCGCTTCTACGCCGACGGTGTGCCGCACAGGATCAGCATCCCCAACATCCCCGTGACCGGGCTGCTGGACGAGGCCGCCCGGCGCCACGGGCGGCGGACCGCCCTGGTCTTCCTCGGCCGCCGCACCAGCTACCGGGCCCTGCGCGGCGCCGTCGACCGCTTCGCGGGCGGCCTGGCCGCGCTCGGGGTGGCCCGCGGCGAGCGGGTGGCGCTGGTCCTGCCCAACTGCCCGCAGTACGTCATCGCCTTCTACGCGGTGCTGCGCCTGGGCGCGATCGCCGTGCCCACCAACCCGCTGTACACCGAGTCCGAGCTGGCCCACCAGCTGAAGGACTCCGGCGCGGTCGTCGCCGTCACCTACGAGGGCGCGTTCGCCGCCGTGGACGCGGTCCGGACGCAGACCGGGCTGCGCGAGGTGGTCACCGCCTCCCTCGCCGACGCCCTGCCGCTGCGCTCCCGGCTGCTGCTGCGGCTGCCGCTGGCCCGGGCCCGCGCGCTGCGCGGGCGGCTCGCGCCCGGCCTGCCCGAGGGGGCCCGCTCGGTCCCCTTCACCGCGGTGGCGCGCGGCCGCCGGGTCGAGGCCGACGCCGCCGGGCCGGTCAGCCCGCGCACCGCGGTCGCCGTGCTGCAGTACACCGGCGGCACCACCGGCACCCCGAAGGGCGCCATGCTGACCCACCGCAACCTGGTCGCCAACGCCCACCAGGTCCGCGCCTGGTATCCGCAGCTGCGCCAGGGCCGGGAGACGCTGCTGGGGGCGCTGCCGCTGTTCCATGTCTACGGGATGACCATGTGCCTGACCGTGGCCTCGCTCGCGGGGGCGCGCACGGTGCTGCTGCCCGCCTTCGACATCGACCTGGTCACCCGCGAGCTGCGGCGGCACCGCCCCACCCTCTTCCCCGGCGTCCCGCCGATGTACCAGGCGCTGATGGCGCAGGGCCGGGAGCGGCTGCGCGGTCTGCGCTCGGTCCGCTACTGCATCTCCGGCGCGATGCGGCTGGAGCCGCAGACCATCGACGCGTTCCAGGAGCTGACCGGCGCCCACCTGGTCGAGGGGTACGGCCTGTCGGAGGCGTCCCCGGTGGTCCTGGCCAACCCGCTGAACGCCAACGCCCGCCCCGGCACGGTCGGCGTCCCGCTCCCCGGCACCGAGGTGCGGATCGTGCACGAGGACGACCCGGAGCGGGAGCAGCCCCCGGGCGAGGCCGGTGAGCTGGTGGTGCGCGGCCCGCAGGTCTTCGCCGGGTACTGGCACGAGCGCGAGGACAGCGCCCGGATGCTGCACGACGGCTGGCTGTTCACCGGCGACATCGCGGTGATGAGCCCGGACGGCTACGTCACGGTCATCGACCGCAAGCGCGATGTGATCATCGCCAGCGGCTTCTCGGTCTTCCCCACCGAGATCGAGGACGTGCTGCTGGCCCACCCGGCGGTCGCGGACGCGGCGGTGGTCGGCGTCCCCGACCCGTACCGGGGCGAGACCGTCAAGGCGTACGTGATCGTCCGCGAGGGGCGCGGACTGAGCGAGCGCACCCTGATCAGCTACTGCTCCGAACGGCTCGCCGCGTACAAGGTCCCCAAGATCGTGGAGTTCCGGGTGGACCCGCTGCCCCGCAACCTGCTCGGCAAGGTGCTCCGCCGGGTGCTGCGGGACGAGCACCGCGACTGACGGCCGGGCGGGCCCGGGTCAGGCGTCCCCGCCCGACCCGGCCTCGGCGGCCGCCGCCGCTGCGGCCTCGGCCTCGGCCCGGCTCGCCGCCTCGGCCGCCGCGGCCTGCTCCGCCTCGCGCAGCTTCAACGCCTCCTCCAGGGTCGGGGACTCGTCCCAGACCGCGTGGAAGGCCAGCCGCAGCGCCTCGGCCAGCGAGGGGTGCCGGATCACCAATGAGGTCGTCGCCCCGGCCCGCGCCACCGGGTCGGGCATGTCGCACAGCACGGTCGAGCCGTCCGCGATGACCAGCTTCAGCGGCAGGTTCTCGGCGATCCGGATCTCCTCGCCGACGTCCACGAAGCGCCGCACCACGTCCAGGACCTCGGAATCCTCCAGCACGTCGCTGCTGTAGAGCGAGCGGATGGTGCGTCCGGCCGCGTGCAGTCTGGCGGACGCCTCGATCCCGGCGAGGTTCTCGGCCGGCGGGTTGACCCATGGCGGCCGGGAGAAGCTGAGCAGCTCGCGCTCGGCCTCGGACTGGATCCGGGCGAAGCGCTCGCTGATGTCGGCCGCGTCGCGCAGCACCTCGACGTAGTCCAGCGGGTCGGTGTGCTGCCGACCGCTGTCCCAGGTCGGCAGCAGCTCCTGGGCCAGCTCGCCGGAGAGCCGCTCCAGCCGCCCGAGGGAGCGCCGCTGCTGCTCCATCAGCCGGTGCACGGCGGTCTCCGGCGCCACCGCCGAGTAGCCCGCGACCTTCCCGGGACGCAGCACCGCGAGCTGGCGGCGGGTCAGCCCCTCCAGCACGTCGTAGACCCGCTGCCGGGGGACCTGCGCCTCGCGGGCGACCTCCGCGGCGGTGAACACGTCGCGGCGGATGAGGGCGAGGTAGACCCGCGCCTCGTAGTTGGTGAGGCCGAGCTCTTCCAGGTCCGCTGCGCGTCTGTCGTCCGTATGCATGAAGGAACCGTAGTGGCGCAGGTCCCTGCTTTGGCAAGAGCTGTCCACAACCTGACGGAGCCGGGAGCAGGGCGGGGCAGGAGGACTTCTCCGAGGTCGCGGGCGTGAACACCACTCGGCGGGGTGGCAGGACGGGGTTATTGTCATGAACATGAAACTAAATCGTGATCAATTCTGCACGCTCCCGACACCTTCCGGGGCCAGGCGGCGCCCCACTCTGACCGCAACCCGCGCCGCCGACCCCCGAGCCACGCCGACGTTCGCTCACAGCACACCGGCCGCCCGGCGCCGCGCCGGGGATGATCAGCCGCCGCAGCTTGATCCGCCCGCGATATCCCCGTGATCTGGATGCGCAACGATGTTCGGCCTTGCCTCTGCGATCTTGAATGGTTCACGGTGCCCAAGCACGTCAAGCACGTCCCCCGCGCGGTCGTCGCCGCGCTCGCTCTCTCCTCCGCCCTGACCGGGCTGAGCGGATGCAGCTCCCTGTCCCTTGTGCCCGCGCAGAAGACCCTGCCCGCGGGCCGGTTGAAGAGTGAGCTGCTCACCGCGCCGATCGGGTCGAAGCCGTTCGGCCGGGGCACGCTGGCGCCGGGCGGCATCCTGACCCGGGACCAGTTCGTCGACGGGCTGTTCGACACGAGCCAGCGAGTCAGCGAGAAGGGCGACGTCGACCAGGACGGCTTCAAGTACGCCGTCCAGGCCAACTGGGATGCCTCGGACGGCACCCAGGCCGATGTCTTCCTGGTCCAGTTCGCCACCGCCGACGGAGCCCAGGACTACGTCAGCGGGGTGTCCGAGGGGACCTCGGAGCAGGAGAGCCCCAGCGAGCCCCTGTCGGCCATCCCGGGCATACCCGGCGGCGAGAGCTGGACCGCCGGTGCGATCGACAGCGCCGGCGACATCCGTCAGACGGCCTGGTACTCGGTCGGCAACATCGCCGTCGATCTGCACTTCTACGCGCCCGGGACGGCCGACACGGCGCAACTGACACAGCTCGCCAAGGACCAGTACGCCCGGCTGACCGGGAACGTCACCACGCCCTCGCCGCTTCCGTCGTCGTCCGCCACGGCGCGGCCCACGGCCCGGCAGGCCACCGCCACGGCCGCCGACCGCCGCCGGCTCCAGGGCGATCTGGTCTCCCGGCCCAGCGGTGCCCAGCCGTGGGCCTCCACCGGCAAAAACGGGCCCACGGGCGTGCTGACGCTGCAGCAGTTCGCCACCCGCTTCGCCGACCCCGCCCACCGGTCGCAGGTCATCGACGAGGAGACCGACCGGGGCTTCCAGTATGCGGTCCGGGAGAACTGGATCGCCTCGGACGGAGTCCAGGCGGACGTCGTCCTGCTCCAGTTCTCCTCCGCCACCGGCGCGCAGAGCTTCACGCTGGGCTACCAGGGCGGTGCGGGCGACGAGGTCGGCAGGACGGGCACGTACGCCGTCCCCGGGGCGGGCGACACCATGGCCTACGAGCACCCCGGCCTGGACAGCGACGGCAACATCTGGACCGAGGGGTACGGCGTGGTCGGCGACATCGCCGTCACCATCGACGTCTACGCCCCCGGCAAGGCCGACCGCGCAGCGGTGCAGGACGCGCTCAAGCGCCAGTACGCCGCGCTCATGGCCGACCCCACGGTCTCGTCCGCCGCAGGCGAGGCGCCCCCGTTGCCCACCCCCGGCCCCTGACGGCCGGGAGCCCGCCGGGGCGCCGGCGGGCTCAGCGGGGGCCGTCCCAGGAGGTCATCGGATCTCCGCGTTCGAGCAGCCCTCGGCGGCGGGCCGGAGCACCTCGGCTGATCAACCCGCTGGTGGCCAAGCGGATCACCGCCGCGCTCCGGGGCCGGCACCGATCCTGTTGACGGCACCGCGGGCGTATCGCCGGGCGCCCGTGGGGTGCCTCCGGCGGTGGCCGTGGGCGCTTACCTGCCGTAAGGCTAGCCCTGTGCGCGGGCTGTCAGTGGCACACGGTACGGTTCCCCATGCTCGGATCCGAGCGCTGTACGCGATGCACCCTGGAGCCTGCCCCCATGTCCGAGAACCCGGTCGACACCTCGGCCGAACCGACCCCCGAACCCAACCCCGCCGGGGACGCGGCCGCTGCCGCCGCCCCGGACGGTCCCCGTTACCTGAGCCACAAGCAGATCATGGTGGTGATGGGCGGCCTGATGGCCGGCATGCTGCTCGCCGCCCTCGACCAGAGCATCGTCGGCACCGCGCTGCCGACCATCGTCAGCCAGCTGGGCGGCATCGACAAGCTCTCCTGGGTCGTCACCGCGTACCTGCTCACCTCGACCGCCGCGACGCCGCTGTGGGGCAAGATCTCCGACCTCTACGGGCGCCGGATCATCTTCCAGACCGCGATCGTGGTCTTCCTCGTCGGCTCCGCGCTGGCCGGGCTCAGCCAGAACATGGGCGAGCTGATCGGCTTCCGCGCGCTGCAGGGCATCGGCGGCGGCGGGCTGATGTCGCTGGCGTTCGCCATCATCGGGGACGTCATCCCGCCGCGCGAGCGCGGCCGCTACATGGGCCTGATGGGCGCGGTCTTCGGGCTGGCCAGCGTCGCCGGGCCGCTGCTCGGCGGGTGGTTCACCGACAGCATCGGCTGGCGCTGGATCTTCTACATCAACCTGCCGATCGGCATAGGCGCGTTCATCGTCTGCTCCTTCGCGCTGCGGCTGCCGGTCAACCGGCGCGAGCACTCCATCGACTACCTGGGCGCGGGGGCGATCGTGGCCGCCGTCACCAGCCTGCTGCTGTACCTGAACTGGGCCGGCACCTCCTACGGCTGGGCGTCCTGGCAGGGCCTGGCGCTGCTGCTGGGCTCGCTGCTGCTGGTGGGCGCGTTCGTGGCGATCGAGCTGCGCGCGGCCGAGCCGATCCTGCCGATGCGGCTGTTCCGGAACCCGATCTTCTCGGTCGGCAACAGCTTCGGCTTCTTCGCGGGCTTTGCGATGTTCGGCGGCATCATCTACCTGCCGCTGTACCTGCAGGCCGTCAAGGGCATGTCGGCGATGGAGTCAGGGCTGGGCATGCTGCCGGCCATCGCCGGGATCATGACGACCTCGATCGTCTCCGGCCGGATCATGGCCAAGACCGGCAAGTACAAGATCTACCCGATAGCCGGGGCGCTGCTGCTGATCCTGTCGCTGGTGCTGCTGAGCGGGCTGACCAACACCACGCCCTACTGGCAGGTCGCGGTGTACGCCTTCGTCTTCGGCTCGGGCCTGGGCATGACGCTGCAGACGGTGGTGACCGCGATCCAGAACTCGGTGCACTTCAGCGACATGGGCGTGGCCACGGCCTCGGCCACGTTCTTCCGGCAGATCGGCGCGTCCATCGGCACGGCGATCTTCGGCACGGTGCTGACCACGCGGATGACGCACTACATGAAGCAGGAGTTCGCGGGCGCGCCCGGCGGCGCCAAGGGCGTGGGCACCCTGGACGTCAACAACATCCAGGCCATCCACAAGCTGCCGCAGCCGGTCAAGGAACACGTCACGGCGGCCTTCGCGCACGCCATCGGCGACCTCTTCCTGGCCGGTACGCCGTTCATCGTGGTCGCGCTGGTGCTGGCCTTCGTGCTGAAGGAGAAGAAGCTGGCCTCGATGGAGGGCGCGGAGGCGGCCGTGCCCGCCCACTGAGCCCGCGCGGTCAGCTGGACGCGCGGGCCATCCGGTCCAGGGCGTGGAGCAGGGCGGGCAGCTCCGGTCCGCGCCCGACCGGCAGGATCTCGTGCGGCTTGTCGTCCAGCAGCACCAGGGCGATGTCGTCGGTGCGGGCGGCCAGGCTCCAGCCGGGGCCGTCCGCCCGGACCAGCCGCGCGCCGTCCGTGGCGGGCCGGGAGCGGACCCGTCCGGCGGGCGGGGGCGTGCGGGTGTACTCGCGCGCCTCGGCCAGGACGGTGGCCACCCGGCTCTCGGGCGCGGGCGGGGCGCTCTCGTCGAAGGTGACGGTGTCGGTGACCTGCTTGCGCCAGGCGGCCCACTGGGCGGCGATCTCGTCCGCGCCCAGCCGGCGCTGCGCCGGCCCCCACGCGTCCGGCGCCGGCGGGCACAGCAGCGGGCGGTCGCCGTCGGAGTCGGCGGGGTCGTGCGGCTCGGGCAGTCCGGGGGTGCTCACCGACAGGGCCAGAGGCCAGCCGGGGACGGAGTCCACCACGGTCCGGTCGGGCGGGGTGAGGTCGTAGGGCATGCCGCAGTCCCAGGCCGCGATGGCGCAGCCGACCAGCGCGGCGTCGTCGGAGACGACCGTCCAGCGGGCGCCGTCGGCGTCCTGGCCGAACAGCAGGCCGTAGCCGTCGGCCCAGGGCTCCAGGCCGAGCGCCTCGCAGGCGTCGGGGTAGTCGTCCCCGAGGACGCTGGGAAACTGCCCGGGGGTCAGCAGCAGCGCGCTGAGCACGTAGAACGCGCCGTCGTCGTCGGCCATGGCGCCCCGCCCCTTCGTGAGTCGGTCCTCCGTGGGCGAGTGGGCCCGTCGAGGTCGACACATCGTAGTGACGGCGCGGCTGGATGTACCAGTGGTGGACGAACCAAAGACCGGCCCGCGCGCCGCCGCCCCCGGAGCGGTGCGGTGTGCGCGCTCCGGGGCGGCGGTCGGGACCGGCCGGGCCTCAGCCCGCGGTGATCGCCCGCAGGCTCTCCTTGAGCGAGCCCATGGTCGCCAGCACCGCCGTCGGCTCGTAGCCGCAGTGCGCCATGCAGTTGTCGCAGCGCGGGTCCTTGCCGCGGCCGTAGGTGTCCCAGTCGGTGGTCTCCAGCAGCTCCTTGTAGGTCTCGGTGTAGCCGTCGCCCATCAGGTAGCAGGGCCTCTGCCAGCCCTTGAGCGAGTACGACGGGATCGCCCACGGGGTGCACTCGAAGTCGGTCTTCCCTTCGAGGAAGTCCAGGTAGAGCGCCGAGTGGTTGAGCCGCCAGTGCTTGCGGCGGCCGTCCGCGAAGGCCTTCTTGAACAGCTGCCTGGTCTGCTCCACGCCGAGGAAGCGGTCCTGGTCGGGGGCCTTCTCGTAGGCGTAGCCGGGGGAGATCTGCATCCGGTCGACCTTGAGGTCGTCGTTGAGGTACTGGAGCACCTCGATGACGTCCTGCGGGCTGTCGTTGTTGAAGAACGTCGAGTTGGTGAAGACGGCGAAGCCCGCGGCCTTGGCCTGCCGGATCGCCTCGACCGCCTGGTCGAAGACGCCGTCCTTGCTGACCGACTCGTCGTGCCGCTCGCGCAGCCCGTCGATGTGGACCATCCAGGCGAAGTTCCGGTGC
Source organism: Streptacidiphilus sp. PB12-B1b (assembly GCF_014084125.1). Taxonomy (NCBI): domain Bacteria; kingdom Bacillati; phylum Actinomycetota; class Actinomycetes; order Kitasatosporales; family Streptomycetaceae; genus Streptacidiphilus; species Streptacidiphilus sp. PB12-B1b. The sequence continues at coordinate 2,827,741 of NZ_CP048405.1, forward strand.
GGCTTGAACTTGTGCAGGTGCTTGGGCAGCAGTACGGCATTGGTGCAGAGCACCACGAACTTGCCCTTGGCCAGCAGCGCTCGGGTCATCTCGTCGATCTGCGGGTGCATCAGCGGTTCGCCGCCGGCCAGGGAGACCATCGGCGCCCCGGCCTCCTCGACGGCGTCGACCACCTGCTGCACCGGCATGCGCCGCTTGAGCATGCTGGCCGGCTCCTGGATCTTGCCGCATCCGGCGCAGGCGAGATTGCAGGCGAAGAGGGGTTCGACCTCGACGATCAGCGGGAATTTGTCCCGACGCAGAACCTTCTGCTTGAGGAGGTATGTGCCCATCTTGACGGTCAGATTAAGTGGGAGTCCCATGATCCATGTCTCCGTTCCCCCGGGCCCCGGGAGTCGGTGCCCTCCACTAACATACAGACTGTATGGAACAGGATGAAGGTATGTCGGTACCCCGGATACGGCGGAGTCGTCGCGCGGACCATGTCGCGGACACCCGGCGCGCGCTGGTGTGCGCCGCGCGCGAGCTGTTCGCCGAGCGCGGCTACGCCGCCACCGGCACGGAGGACATCGTGGCGTCCGCGCACGTCACCAGGGGTGCGCTCTACCACCACTTCAAGGACAAGGCCGACCTGTTCCGGGCGGTGATGGCCGAGTGCGCCGCCGAGATGGCGGAGCGCCTGGTCGCCCAGGAGACGGCCCGGGCGGAGCAGGAGCAGGGCGACGCCTGGCAGCTGCTGCGCAGCGGCTTCCAGTCGTTCCTGGACGCCTGCAACGACCGGGACTTCCAGCGGATCGTACTCGTGGAGGGCCCGGCCGTGCTGGGCCACAGCGCCTGGGACGCGCTGGTCGAGGAGCACGGCTACGTGCTGCTGGCCGAGGCGCTGACCGAGGCCATCGCCGAGGGGAACGTCGAGCCGATGCCGGTCGCGCCGCTGACCAGGATGCTGGCGGCGCTGATCTCCGAGGCCAGCCTGTACATCGCCCGCGCCGAGGACCACGACCTGGCGCGCGAGGAGGCCGGGCAGGTGCTGGAGCGGATGCTCGCCGGACTCGGCCGCGCCCCGGGCGTGTCGCTGGGCCGGATGGAGTCCATCGGCTGACCGCCGGATCGGGGCGGCCCCGACTCTTCCCGTGTCGGGGCGCGTGCCCTACTCTCCTGATTGTGCCACTGATTACTGGCACAATCAGCGATGTCGACCCGGCAGGAGGCACCCGATGGCGCGCAGCGAAACGCCCGGCCCCGCGACGGCCCCCACCCCGGGCGACGCGCCCGGCGGCGAGCCGGTCCGGCACGTCCGGGTGGCGGTGATCGGCTCCGGCTTCGGCGGGCTGGGCGCGGCCGTGCGGCTGCGCCAGGAGGGCGTCACCGACTTCGTCGTCCTGGAGCGGGCCGCCTCCGTCGGCGGCACCTGGCGGGACAACAGCTATCCCGGCTGCGCCTGCGACGTGCCCTCGCACCTGTACTCCTTCTCCTTCGCGCCCAACCCCGACTGGCCGCGGACCTTCTCCGGCCAGCCGGAGATCCGGGCCTACCTGGAGCGCATCGCCGACCGCTTCGACCTGCGCGGCCACCTGCGCCTGGAGCACGAGGTGCTGGCCGCCCGCTGGGACGCCGCCGCCGCGCGCTGGCAGCTGGAGACCAGCCGCGGCCGCTACAGCGCCGACGTGCTGGTCGCCGCCTGCGGGCCGCTGTCCGACCCGGCCGTGCCCGACCTGCCCGGCCTGGCGGAGTTCCCCGGCGAGGTGTTCCACTCCGCCCGCTGGGACCACGGCTACGACCTGGCCGGGAAGCGGGTCGCGGTGGTCGGCACCGGCGCGTCCGCCATCCAGATCGTCCCGATGATCCAGCCGCAGGTCGGCCGGCTGGTGCTGTTCCAGCGCACCCCGCCGTGGGTGATGCCGCGCATGGACCGCGACATCACCTCCGCCGAGCGCTGGGTCTACCGCCGGGTCCCCGCCGCCCAGCGCGCCCTGCGCACCGCCCTGTGGACCCTGCGCGAGTACCAGGTGGGGGCGTTCGTGAAGCGCCCGGGCCTGCTCCGGGCCGCCCAGGCGCTGGCCAAGCGCAACATCGACCAGCACGTCAAGGACCCGGCGCTGCGGGCCAGGCTCACCCCGGACTACCGCTTCGGCTGCAAGCGCGTGCTGCTGTCCAACACCTACTACCCGGCGCTGGCGCAGCCCAATGTGGACGTCGTGGCCTCCGGCCTGCGCGAGGTGCGCGGCAGCACGGTGGTGGCCGCCGACGGCACCGAGCACGAGGTGGACGCCATCGTCTTCAGCACCGGCTTCCACGTCACCGACATGCCGATCGGCTCGCGGATCACCGGCGCCTCCGGCCGCACCCTGGCCGAGGAGTGGAAGGACGGCATGGCCGCGCTGCGCGGCACCACCGTCAGCGGCTTCCCCAATCTGCTGATGGTCATCGGCCCCAACACCGGCCTGGGCAACAGCTCGATGGTGCTGATGATCGAGTCGCAGCTGAACTACCTCGCGGACTACCTGCGCTCGCTGGACGCCCACGGGCTGCGCGCCCTGGACGCCACCCCCGGCGCCCAGCGCCGCTGGAACGACGAGGTGCAGCGGCGGATGACCCGCACCGTCTGGACCACCGGCGGCTGCCAGAGCTGGTACCTGGACGCCAACGGGCGCAACACCTCGCTCTGGCCGAGCACCACCGCACACTTCCGCCGCGAGACCCGCAGGATCGACCTGTCCGAGTACGACCGCATCCGCGACGCCGCCCCGGCCGGGAACCCGCCCGCCGCGAGCGCCGTCGACGCCGAGCCCGCCCGCGCCTGAGAGGACCCACCCCCCCATGAGCACAGACTCGCTTTCCGGCCAGGTCGCCGTGGTCACCGGCGCCGCCCGCGGCGTCGGCGCGGAGCTGGCCCGCACCCTGGCCGCCCGCGGCGCCCGGGTCGCCCTTGTCGGCCTGGAGCCCGAGGAGCTGAAGGCCACCGCCGCCGCCTGCGGCCCGGACGCCGACTGGTGGCAGGCGGACGTCACCGACGCCGAGGCCATGTCCGCCGCCGCCGCCGAGATCACCCAGCGCTACGGCCGGGTGGACGTGGTGGTCGCCAACGCCGGCATCGCCGCCGGCGGTCTGTTCCAGGACTCCGACATGGACACCTGGCGGCGCGTGGTCGAGGTCAACCTGCTCGGCAGCGCCACCACCGCCCGGGCGTTCCTGCCCGCGCTGGTCGCCTCGCGCGGCTACCTGCTGCAGATCGCCTCGCTGGCGGCGATGACCCCGGCGCCGCTGATGACCGCCTACTGCGCCAGCAAGTCCGGCGTGGAGGCGTTCGCGCACGCGCTGCGTGCCGAGGTCGCCAACCAGGGCGTCCGGGTCGGCGTCGGCTACCTCAGCTGGACCGACACCGACATGGTGCGCGGCGCCGACGAGGACGAGGTGATGCGGGACATGCGGGCGAGCCTGCCGTGGCCGACCAACCGGACCTACCCGCTGGAGCCCGCGGTGCAGCGGATCGCGGACGGCATCGCCCGCCGCTCGGTCCATGTCTACGCCCAGGGCTGGCTGCGCGGCTACCAGTTGATGCGCGGTCAGATCCCGCTGTTCCTGGGCCGGTTCGCGCCGATCAAGCTGCGCGGGCTGGAGCCCAGGCTGCGCGAGAGCGCCGCCGCCCGGCGCGGGCTCGTCGGCCGCGGCGGTGCGGCGGACGAGGCCGCGCGGGCGCAGCGCCGGGTGTCGGGCTGAACTACCTCATGTAGAGGCTCAGTTGAGGGTGTCCGGGTGCGGTCCGGTGCGCAGCCCGCGCTCCAGGCCGGCGACGGCCGCCAGGTCCTCGGCGGTCAGCTCGAAGCCGAAGAGGTCGGCGTTCTCGCTGATCCGCGCCGGGGTCACCGACTTGGGAATCACCACATTGCCCAGCTGCAGGTGCCAGCGCAGGATCACCTGCGCCGGGGTCCGGCCCAGCCGCGCGGCGATGGCGGTGATCACCGGGTCGTCCAGCAGCGTGCCGCGGGCCAGCGGGCTCCACGCCTCGGTGGCGATGCCGTGCTCGGCGTGGAACGCCCGCAGCTCGTCCTGCTGCAGCCACGGGTGCAGCTCGATCTGGTTGACGGCCGGGACCACGCCGGTCTCGTCCAGCAGCCGACGCAGGTGCGCGGGCTGGAAGTTGGACACGCCGACGGCCCGGGTGCGGCCGTCGGCCAGCAGCTTCTCGAAGGCGCGCCAGGTGTCGACGTAGAGGTCCCGGGCGGGCAGCGGCCAGTGGATGAGGTACAGGTCGACGTAGTCCAGGCCGAGCTGCTCCAGGCTGTCGTCGAACGCGGCGAGGGCGCTGTCGTAGCCCCGGTGGGCACTGTTGCCCAGCTTGGTGGTCACGAACAGCTCGTCGCGGGCGATCCCGGACTCGGCGATGGCCCGGCCCACGCCCTTCTCGTTGGCGTACAGCGCGGCCGTGTCGATGGAGCGGTATCCGGCGCGCAGAGCGGTGCCGACGGCCTCGGCGGTCTCGCCGTCCGGCACCTTGAACACGCCGAAGCCGAGCTGGGGGATCCGTACGCCGTTGTTGAGGGTGACGTCGGGGATGGTCATCTGGGCGTCTCTTCTCTTCGTTCGCAGCTGGCGTCCGCACCGGTGTCGCGGTGCGGCGGGCACCGTGCCAAGCTAGTTGCACACGCTGTTTATTGCAACTGCAAGCTTGTGTTCGGCGGCGGTACCGGCGGCGGCCGCGGCCCGGTCGGCGTGCGGGCTCAGCCCAGGATCTCGGCCGCCCTGGTCAGCGGCCCGCCCTGGTCGCCGGTGTTGAGCACACCGGCCGGTTCCAGCAGCAGGATCGCGGTCTCCTCCTCTGCCACCGGGCAGTGCTCGACGCCCCGGGGCACCACGTACAGCTCGCCCGGCCCCAGCACGACATCGCCGTCCCGCAGCCGGATGGTCAGCCGCCCGCTGATGACCAGGAAGAACTCGTCGGTCTCGGCATGGGTGTGCCAGATGAACTCGCCCTTCAGCTTGGCGAGCTTGACCTCGTAGTCGTTGAGATCGGCCACCTTCTTCTGCGCCCAGAGGTCGCTGAACCGGGCGAGCTTCTCGGCGATGTTGACGGGTGCGCTGGGTTCGGTCATGCCACCAGCATGCCTGCGGCCGTGGCCGTGGGTCCGGCACTTTCCTTCACTGGTGGGGGAGTCGGGCGAAGTTGCCGGTCACTGGTCGGCGAGCGCGCCGGACAGGCCCTCCAGGGCCTCGGCCAGCAGCCCGGCATCGCGGTGGAGCAGCGCGCCGGGCGAGGCCGAGGCCGGATCGGAGTCCTCGGCGGGCAGCTCCCGCGCCCACTCCTCGTACTGCGCGCGCACCGGCCCGAGGTCGACCGGGCCGCCCGCCCGGATCTGCCGCGCGGCCCGCGCGGTCTGCTCGCGCAGGCCCGCCGCGAAGCGCGCCGCGCCGGGGACCGGCTGTGCGTCCGCCGCCGGGAGGTGCGCCTCCATCAGCATGACGGCGCGCCCCAGCGCGGCCATGGCCGCCCGGGCGTCCGCCAGTTGGGCGGTGCCCAGGCCGCGGTGGCGCACCGGCTCGACGGCCGCCTGGTCGCTGGCCGTGCCCAGCTCGCTCCGGGTCTGCCGATAGCCGAGCAGCGCCTCGCGCACCACCGCCGGGCCCTTGGCCGAGGGCTCCGCGTAGGCGTCGACGGCCGCCGCCGCATAGGCGCCCCCGGCCTCGACGTAGGCGGCCAGCCGGTCCGGCAGCCGAACCGTCTGCCAGGTCGGGAAGACGGCGTACGCGGCCAGCGCGATCAGCCCGCCGAGCAGCGTCAACAGCACCCGGTCGGCGACGGTCGAGGTGATCCCCGTGCCGTCCATGGCCAGCAGGAAGACCACGTACCCGGTGATGCAGGTGCTCATCGCCGCGTAGCCGGAGCGCATCAGCAGGTAGGCCCCGCCGATGGAGAGCACCGCCAGCGCCGCGCAGATCCACACGCTCGGGTGGGTGGCCAGGATGATCGCGGTGGTGACGGCGACCCCCAGCACCGTGCCCGCGACCCGGGCCACGCCCCGGGTGTAGGTCTGCGAGAAGTCCGGCCGTATCACCATCACCGCCGTCATCGGGGCCCAGTAGCCGTGCGAGACCGGCAGCGACCGGCCCAGGATCTCCCCCAGCGCGGCCACCACCGCCAGCCGCACGGCGTGCCGCAGCACCGGCGAGGACCAGTCCCAGTGCCGCCGCAGGGCGTGCAGCAGCGCCGGCAGCAGCTGCCGCAGCGACGGCCGGGGGAGGTGGCCGGGCGCGGCGGCCCCGCCCCCGACCGGGTCGCCCCGGTCCACCGCGTCGACCGCGTCGGCGGCCTCGGCGAGCAGCCCGATCAGCTTCAGCGCCGCCTGCCGCCCGGCCCCCTCCAGCACCGGCCCGGACTTGGGCACGGTCAGCGCCCGGTAGGTCCGCTCGGGGACGGCGGCCGGGCGGCCGGTGCGGATCGAGCGGGCGACGGCGTCCAGCATCTCGGCCGCCGCGCCCATCAGCTCCCGGGCCCGGTCGCGCTGCGGGCCCTCCTCGTCCGCGCCGACCCGGGGGTCGGCCATGGCGGCCAGCACCGGCCGGATCCGCTCGGCGTAGCTGCGCATCCCGGCCAGCTCCGCCGGGCGGCGGCGGGCCTGGGCGGGGCTCAGCGCGGCCGCCCGGCGGGCGTTCATCAGCGGATCGGGGTCGAAGGCCGCGAAGGGGTCGTGCCGCAGCCGCCGCGCGTAGTCCGCCAGCGAGGCGTAGGCGTCGGCCAGGGCGTCCCGCCGGGCGGCCCAGCGGCGTCCCGGCCATACCGCCGCCAGCGTCGCCTGGACCAGCCCGCCGGCGGCGACGTAGCCGGCGTGCTCGGCCGCCTGGGCGACGTTCTCCGGCAGCGTCACGATGATCAGCATCACCGACACCGTGGTGGACGCCACCACGCCCGCCGTCTGCCCCAGCACCCAGGCCAGCCCGGCGGCGAACGCCCACAGCGCCAGCACCAGCACGAACAGCGGCGGCCAGGGGGAGGCCAGGTAGCCGACGAAGGAGCTGGCGGCCAGCCCGGCGGCGGCGTACAGCGCCAGGATCGGGCGCGGACGGAAGCTGCGCTGGTAGGTGGCGGTCCCGGCGATGAACGCGCCCAGCGCGGCCGAGGTCGCCAGCGACGGCCGCCCCAGCCAGAGCGCCCCGAACAGCACGATGCCGACGCCCAGCATCCCGCGCAGCACCTGCAGCGGCTCGTTGACGGTGCGCTCCAGGTGCAGGCCGGAGCGGAGGCTGGACTTCAGGGCCGGGGACCAGGGCATGTCCAGAGCCTAGAGGGCGGCCCGGCCGACCCCGCGCCGATGCCGCCCCCGGCTCGCCCGGTGTCCGCGCCCCCGCCCCGGCGGCGTCAGCGCGGGCGCTCGTTCCAGGCGGCCACGGCGGCCTGCCCGTGCTCGGCGCCCAGGCGGCTCATGGTGCCGGTGGCCAGCAGGAACAGCGCCCCGGCGGACGGCGGCAGGCCGAGGTAGCGCGCGGTGAGGACGCGCAGGATGTGCGCGTGCGCCACCAGTACGACGTCGCGCTCCGACTCGCGCAGCGCGGCGTGCACGGTGGCCAGCACCCGGTCGGCCCGGGCCCCGATCTGCTCGGGGGTCTCGCCGGGGTGCCCCTCCGGGCCGGGGGTGACGCCGTCGGTCCACAGGTTCCAGTCCGGACGGGTGCGGTGGATGTCGACGGTGGTGACGCCCTCGTAGCCGCCGTAGTCCCACTCGTGCAGGTCCGGCTCGATCCGCACCGGGTCCAGTCCGGCCAGCTTGGCCGTGCTGCGGGCGCGCTCCAGCGGGCTGCACAGGGTCAGCCCGATGTCGTGCCGCGCCAGCATCGGGGCCAGCGCCCGGGCCTGCTCCTCGCCCTGGGGCAGCAACGGGAGATCGGTGTAGCTGGTGTGCCGTCCGTCGCGGCTCCACTCGGTCGCGCCGTGCCGGATCAGGATCACGTCACCCATCGGTACTCCTCAGTGGCCTGGGGCTGTGCTTGCGCCGTGCCTCTGCCCGGTGCGTCCGCCCTGTGCTTCTGCTCCGTGTCGGTGCAGCTGACACAGGGCAATCCTCACACGAGCGGCCTGCGCCAACGACCGGCGCACCGGAGGCGCCGCCCGCACACCGGCGTGATCGACCACACCTGGACAAGCGACCGGCCGCTGCGGTAACCCGACCGCCGCGGGTGCTCCGGGGCACGATAGAGCACTGGAGTTGATCGCGCAGGCGACCACGGCAGCTGACCGCCCGGGCCCGGCGCTCGGCGCCGCCGGACCGCCGCCCGGGGCGATACTGACGCATGATCAGATCCCCGGTCCGCCACGCACCCCGCCCGTCGTGCACCGCCGCCGCGCACCCCCGCCTGCCGAACACCCCGCGCCGACCCCAGGACGTCCCGTGACCGCTGCCCCGCCCCTGCCGTACCACCGCGCCGACGGGCCGGCCGACGCCGCGCCGCTGCTGCTCGGCCCCGCGATCGGCACCTCCACCGCGCTGTGGCGGGCCCAGGTGCAGGGCCTGTCCCGGACGCACCGGGTGATCCGCTGGGACCTGCCCGGCCACGGCGGCACGCCCACCGAGGTGCTGCCCGACCCGGCCCCCGGCCGGACCACCGTCGCCGACCTCGGACGCCTGGTGCTGGCCCTCGCCGACCACCTCGGCCTGTGCCGCTTCGGCTACGCCGGGGTGTCGCTCGGCGGCGCGGTCGGCGCCTGGTTGGCCGTGCACCACCCCGAGCGGGTCACCTCGCTCGCCCTGGTCTGCACCTCGGCCCGCTTCGGCGAGCCCGGCGGCTGGCGCGACCGCGCCGCCCTCGTCCGCGACCAGGGCACCGCCCCGCTGGCCGAGTCCGCCGCCGGGCGCTGGTTCACCCCGGCCTTCGCCGGATCGGCCGCCGCCGCCCGGCTGGTCGGCGACCTGCGGGCGGCCGAGGCCGCCGGGTACGCCGCCTGCTGCGACGCCCTCGCCCGCTACGACCTGCGCGCCGACCTGCACCGGATCGCCGCGCCCACCCTGGTCGTCGCCGGACGCCAGGACCGGGCCACGCCGGTCGCGCACGCCCGGGAGCTGGCCGACGCCATCCCCGGGGCGAGCCTGCTGGAGATCGCCGCCGCCGCGCACCTCGCCCCCGCCGAGCGCCCCCGGGCCGTCCTCGCCGCGCTGCGCGGCCACCTCGGCGCGCCCGGCGGGGGCGACGACCAGGCCCAGGACCGCTGGGAGCAGGGCATGGCCGCGCGCCGGGCCGTCCTCGGCGACGCCCATGTGGACCGGGCCGTGGCCCGCACCACCGGCTTCACCGCCGACTTCCAGGACTTCGTCACCCGCTACGCCTGGGGCGAGATCTGGACCCGCCCCGGCCTGGACCGGCGCGCCCGGGGCTGCGCCGCGCTGGGCGCGCTGGTCGCCCTCGGCCACCACGACGAGCTGGCCGTGCACCTCCGGGCCGCCCTCGGCAACGGCCTCAGCCGGGAGGAGATCGGCGAGGTGCTGCTGCAGAGCGCCGTCTACTGCGGCATCCCGGCCGCGAACGCCGCCTTCGGCGTCGCCCAGCGGGTGCTCGACCGCATCGACGCCGACAACGCCGATGCGGACGCCGACGCCGTCGGCTGACGCCCGGCGCCCCGGCCGCCGCCCGGCCGCGCGGAGCGGCAGAGCGGCGACCGGGGCGTCCGGAGGCGGTCAGGAGCGGCCGGGTGCGGGACGGTCAGGCGCTCCGCGCGCACCGGTACAGCCGCTGCCCGGCGACGCCGCCGCCGTACGCGCCGACCGGCACCTCCTGGCAGCTGTGCGAGACCCAGGCGGCGGCCCGGGCGGCGACGGTGTCCGCCGGGACCGGTCCGCCCATCAGTGGGGCCCCTCCGAGCAGCACGTAGTGCAGCCGGCCGGCCGCGATGGACCGCTCGAAGGCGCTCAGCGTGGGGGAGGGGACCTGGTCGGTGAAGCCGCCCATCGGCAGCACCCGGGCGCCGGTCGCCAGGATGTACGGCGAGGCCACCGACCAGTTGGTGGTGGCGAACAGGTACTGCGCGCCGCCCCGGTGCGAGCGGACGTAGTCCATCAGCGCCCGCTGGCCGCCGCTGAGCCGCTGCGCCCCCGGGCCCCAGATCCGCGCGGCCGTCGCCGCCGCCTCGGCCTGCGACCGGGCGGCCGCCGACCCACCCGCCTTCGGCAGGTGCCGGTGCATCACCGAGACCGGGCCGACCGCGCCCATGCCGGAGTGGCCGTACTTCGGGTTGAAGACGGAGGCGCTCCACGCGGCCGGTGCCAGCAGCACCGCCGCCAGCCCGGCGGCCAGGCCGAAGGCGGCCAGGCCGCGCACCCGGGTGCGGATCGCCCGCCCGGGGGAGGCCGGCCAGTTCCGCCCCGCGCGCCGGGCCCGCCGCAGCGGCACGGCCAGCAGCAGCACCGAGGCCAGGCCCAGGACCAGCACGGCCGGGGCCAGCCAGGGCAGGAACCCCGGGTAGTCCCGGGCCACCAGCGCGCCCCAGACCGAGGAGGCGGCGACGCCTGCGGGCAGCGCCCACCCGGCCCGCTCGCCGGACCGGTAGGCCCGCCACAGCAGCACCAGCCCGGCCCCGGCCAGCGCCGCCAGCGGCGCGGCGACCACGCCCATGTAGTACGTGTGGCCGCCGACGCTGCCCGCGCTGAAGACCAGCAGGTAGGTCGCCAGCCAGCCGCCCCAGAGCAGGAACCCGGCCCGGGTGACGTCGGTGCGGGGCGTCCGCCGCCGCTGGTAGAGGCCGAAGCCGAAGGCCAGCACGCCCAGCGGGTACAGCCAGCCCGTCTGCGTGGCCAGCGGACCGGCCAGCATCTTGCCCCAGCCGCCCTCCGCCTGCGGCCCGAAGCCCTGGCCCGCCGCAGGGCCCGCCGCAGAACCGGGCGCGGCAGAGGCCGCGGCACCGGCTGCGGAACCCGCCTTGGCGCCCGCCGCGGGCGCCCCGCCCGGGCCGCCGCCGTTGCGCACCGCGGAGACGCTGCCGGTGGATTCGGCGCTCAGGCCCACCGAGGAGAAGCGGTTGAGGAAGTTGTAGCCCACGACCATGCTCACCGCGGAGTTGTCGGTCGTCCCGTCCACGTAGGGGCGGTCGTGCGCCGGGGTCAGCGAGACCAGCAGCACCCAGGAGGCCGAGACGGCCAGCGCGACCGCCCCGGCGAGCAGCAGCTGGGCCAGTCGGCGGCGCAGCGCGGGCGGCGCCGAGAGCAGGTAGACGCAGGCCAGCACCGGCAGCACGGCGAAGGCCTCCAGCATCTTGGCCTGGAAGGCCAGGCCCACCCACAGCCCGGACAGCAGCAGTGTCCGAGTGCGTCCGTCGCGGGCCGCGCGCTGGGCGGCCTCGGCCGCCAGCAGCAGGAGCAGGGTGAAGGCGGGGTCCTCCACCGAGGTGCGGAACAGCCCGGCGACGACCGGGGTGAGCGTGAACGCCGCGGCGGCCAGCAGGCCCGCGTTGGTGCCCGCCCAGGTGCGCACCGCGCGGTACAGCACCAGGACGCTGAGCACCCCCTCGACCGCCTGCGGCAGCGCCAGCGCCCACGGGTGGAAGCCCAGCAGCCGCGCGGACAGCGCCTGCGGCCACAGGAAGCCGGGGAGCTTGTCCAGGGTGATGGTGTTGCCCGGGTCGAAGGAGCCGTACAGGAACGCCTTCCAGCTCATGGTCATGGAGCGGACCGCGTCCGCGTAGAACGGGTGGTACGAGGCGCGGCCGATGTCCCAGGTGAACAGCAGCGCGGCGACGGCGGCGATCAGTATCAGCGCCGGACGCGCGTGGCGGGGGCCGGGCTGCTGACGGGGGGTGCGGATCTGGTCCGGGCGGACCGCTGTCGTTGCCATGGGCTCCAGCCTGCTGCCCATTGCTGTCCGTAGTCGAATCGCAACGCCTGGTGCCCGGAAGTTTTGAACAAATCAGATGTTTTCTTGATAGTTCCGAAACCTGCTGTTTGCCGGACTCCCAGCCTGGGCCGCTCGTCCGTGCGACCGTCGGTCAGACGGCCGGTTCCGGGATGTCCCGCATGCCGTGCAGCGGGGACAGCAGCAGCCACACCCCGGTCAGCGCCATCACCGTGGCGCCGATCCACAGCGCGCTGCGCAGCCCGAACCAGGTGCCCAGGGCGCCGCCCAGCAGCGCGCCGACCGGCATGGTGCTCCAGATGACCCAGCGGATCGAGGCGTTCATCCGGCCACGCAGCTCCGGCGGGCAGACCGACTGCCGGTAGGAGACCTGGGCGGTGTTGTAGACCGCACCCGAGGCGTTGAACGCCGCCCAGCCCGCCGCGTACGCCAGCACGCCCCAGCCGGACTGGGCCAGCGGCATCAGGAAGACCAGCGGGGCGGGCACCACCAGGGCGACCCACATGACCCGGGCCGAGCCGACCAGCTCCGCCAGCCGCCGGGCGACCAGGCTGCCGGCGACGCCGCCGAGCGTCCCCAGGCCGAGCACCAGGCCGACCTCGGTGGGCGTGGAGTGCACCGAGCGGATCAGGAACACCACCTCGATGGAGGTGACCAGGCTGATGCCGAGGTTGGCGGTGGCGGTGCACAGGGCGATCCAGCGCAGGATGGTGTCGCCGAGGACGAAGCGCAGCCCCTCGCTCATCGCCGCCCGGAAGGTCACCCGCTCCGAGCCGCCCGTCGCGGTCCGGCGCGGCTCGCGGGTGCGGATCAGCAGCAGGCTGACCACGCTGACGGCGTACGAGAGCGAGTCGGCGGCGATGGCCCGGGCGGCGCCGACCAGTCCGGCCAGGGTCGCGCCCAGGGTGGGGCCGATGGAGTCGGCGAAGGTCTCGGTCGAGCCCAGCTTGCCGTTGGCGTCGACCAGGCGCTCCCGGGGCAGCAGCACCGGCAGGTAGCTCTGGTCGGCGACGTCGAAGACCACCCGGAAGGACGCCACCGCCAGCGCGGCGACCACTAGTTGCCACATCGGCACCCGGGTGCCGGTCAGCGAGACCAGGGGGATGGAGCCGATGGCGGCCATCCGGCCGACGTCGCTCCAGATCATCAGCGTGCGCCGGTCTATTCGGTCCACCAGCACCCCGGCCGGCAGCGACAGCACCAGGAAGGGCAACCTGCCCATCACGCCGAGCAGCGCCACCTGGAAGGTGCTGGCGTGCAGTTGTACGGCGATGAGGGGCAGGACCAGGGTGGAGACGGCGGAGCCGACATCGCTGACGGCGCCACCGGTCCACAGGAGTGTGAAGTCGCGGTGGCGCCAGAGCGAGGCGGTCGGCGAGGGTTCCGACGTCTTTTTTGGCATGGTCTGTTCAGGCACAGTTATATGCCTACACCAGGAGCGGGCCCGCGCCAACCACTTCACGGATCTTCACAACTGCGCGTGGTGGCAGATAGTGGTCACGCGGGTGCGCCGTGCCAGCGCCCGCCCGGCGTCACCGGCGGTCCGTCAGAAACCCTCCAGGGAGCTGGAAGCAGTGTACGGGGGGTCAGCGCAGGGCGGTGCCGTTGCCCCGGGCGAGCAGGGCCAGGCCGGTCCGGGACGGCAGCGCCTCCCAGTCGCCGTGCGCTCCGACGCAGAAGGCGCCGGCGGTGACGGCCCGGTCGAGCCTGCCCTCGGGGTCGAGGCCGTCCAGGGCCGCCGACAGGTAACCGGAGACGAAGGCGTCCCCGGCGCCGATGCTGTCCACCACCGGGACCGGCACGGCGGCCCGGTGCAGGCTCCGCTCGGGCGTGTGGCAGCGGGCCCCGTCCGCGCCCGCGGTGACCACGACCTCCGCCGCGCCGCGCGCCAGCAGGTCGGCGACCGGGTCCGGGGCCGCGCTGAGCAGGTCCAACTCGTCCTCGGAGGCGAAGACCGTGTGCACCGACGTCGCCAGCTCGCGCAGCGCCGCCGCCGCGTCCGCCCGGGACCAGAGCCGGTTGCGGTAGTTGACGTCCAGCGTGACCCGGACGCCCGCGGCGTGGGCGGCCCGGGCCGCGGCCAGCGCCGCCGCCCGGGCGGTGCCGGACAGGGCCGGGGTGATGCCGGTGAGGTGCAGCAGCCTCGGCGCCGCCGCGGCGACGGCGGCGACGCACTCCTGCGCGGTCAGCGCGGACCCGGCCGAGCCGGCCCGGTGGTAGCTGACCCGGGTGATGTCGTGCGCCGGCTGGTCGAAGGCGACGAACCCGGTGAACGCGCCCGGCGCGGAGCGGACGAACCGGGTGTCCACGCCCTCGGCCCGCAGCGTCCTAAGGATCAGGCTGCCCGGCTGGTCGTCGCCGACCACGCCGACCCAGGAGACGTGATGGCCCAGCCGGGCCAGGCCGATGGCCACGTTGGACTCCGAGCCGGCCACGGAGAGCTGCGCCGTGCCGCCCAGCCGCATCGGCGCCCGGGTGCGGATCGACGCCATCGCCTCGCCGAGGGTGAGTACATCGGTCATGGGTGCTGTTCCTGTCGCGGGCGTCCCGGTGGCGGGCATCTCGGTCACGGGCGGTGCTCGGGGGCGGTGTCGCGGGCCGGTGCTGCGGGGGCCGGTGGGTTCGGGGTCGGGGCGCCGGTGGCGGCGAGCAGCGCGGCGGCCCGGGCCGCCAGCTCGGGCAGCGGGCCGCCCCTACCGGCGGAGCCCAGCAGCGGGGAGCCGACGGCCACCGCCCGGGCCCCGGCCGCCAGGTACTGCGGGGCGGTGACCGCGTCCACCCCGCCGACGGCGATCAGCGGCGCGTCCGGCAGCGGGGCGAGCAGCTCGCGCAGGTAGCCGGGCCCGTGCACGCTCGCCGGGAAGACCTTCACCGCCAGCGCGCCCGCCTCCAGCGCGGTGACCACCTCGGTCGGCGTGAGCGCCCCGCACAGCAGCGGCAGGCCGAGCCCGACGCTGCGCCGCGCGCCCGGGGTGATCGCCGGGGTGACCACGAAGCCGGCCTGCGCGGCCGCAGCGGCCTCGGCCTGGGCGGCGGTGAGCACGGTGCCGGCCCCGATCAGCACGGACGCCGGGTACCGCGCCCGGGCCCGGGCGACCGCCTCCAGCGCGCCCGGGGTGGTCAGCGAGACCTCCAGTGCCGTGATCCCGGCGTCCACCAGCGTGCGTATGCAGGCCAGCGCCCGTTCCGGCCCGTCGGCGCGGACGATGGCCAGCACCCGGCGCTCCGTCAGTTCTGCGAGCAGGTCCACAGCCCCTCCGATGGTGTGTGTGCCCCGTATTCCGGAGCTATCCCGAAAGAATGGATGCTACTTTCAATATACGCAAGTGCTGCGTCATAATACGATCAGCCAACCCCAGGAGAGCCGCATGCGTATCACTCACGTGACGACCTATATCCTCAAACAGCCCACGGAGACCGCATACCTCGGAAACCTCGAGCACGGGACCGCACCGCAGGCCGACCGCGGATACTTCGTCCGCCCGCCGTGGCGCAGTCTCTACTCCGCCCGTATGGAGACCGTCCTGGTCGCCGTCACCACCGACGACGGCCTGGAGGGCTGGGGCGAGGCGCTGGCCCCGGTCGGCCCGGAGGTGGTCGCCGCCATCATCGACCGCATGCTGGGGCCGTGGCTGATCGGCCGGGATCCCCGCGCCGTGCGTCCGCTCTGGGACGGCATGCGGGACCTCATGCGCGAGCGCGGCCACCTGGTCGGCCACCAGGCCGACGCCCTGGCCGCGCTCGACATCGCGCTGTGGGACCTGACCGGCAGGGCGTCGGGGCTCTCGGTCGCCGAACTCCTGGGCGGCGCCTACCGCAAGCAGATCCCCGCGTACGTCTCCGGCCTGCCCGAACCGACCGACGAGGGCCGGGCCCGGCTCGCCGCCGACTGGCAGGCGCGGGGCGCCTTCGCGGTGAAGCTCGCCGTCGGCAACGGCGTCGACGCCGACCTGGCCACCTACGACGCGGTGGCCGCCGCCGCCCCCGGCCTGCGCATCGCCGTGGACGCGCACTGGGTGTACCCGCTGTCCGAGGCGCTGGAGCTGGGACGCGAGCTCGACCGCCGCCGCGCGCTGTTCTTCGAGGCCCCGATGGCGCCCGAGGACACCGAGGGCCACCGCGACCTGGCCTCACGCATCACCACCCCGGTGGCGGTCGGCGAGTCCCTGCGCAACCGCTACGAGTTCCGCGACTGGCTCTCCCGCCGCGCCCTGGGCCTGGCCCAGCCGGACGTCGCCCGTACCGGTATCACCGAGGCCGTCGCCATCGCCACCCTCGCCGACGCCCACAACGTCCCGGTGGCCTGCCACCACTCGGTGGGCCTCGGCGTGGCCCTGGCCGCCGGACTGCACGTCTCCGCGGCCACCCCCAACTGCCCCTACTTCGAGTTCCAGCACACCCCGCTGCCGTTCGCCCAGCGCATCCTGCGCACCCCGCTGACCGCCGGACCCACCGGTTTCACCCTCCCCGAGGGCCCCGGGCTGGGCATCGACGTCGACCGCGAAACCGTCCTCACGCTCGCCAAGGAGAGCCGATCGTGACATCCAGCGCCCCCACCGGGCTGATACCCATCCTGGCCACCCCGTTCACCGACTCCGGCCGGCTCGACACCCCCTCGCTCCGCTCCCTGGTCGAGTTCCAGCTCGACGCCGGGGTCGACGGCCTCGCCGTCTTCGGCATGGCGAGCGAGGGCTTCGCGCTGACCGCGGAGGACCGCGCCGCCGTCCTGCGCGAGGTGCGCGACGTCGCCGGGCCGGAGCTGCCGCTGGTGGCCGGCGTCAACGGCACCAGCACCGTGGTCGCCGTCGAGCAGGCCCGGCAGGCCGCGGCCGGCGGCGCCGACCAGCTGATGGTGCTCCCCCCGTTCTTCGTCAAGCCCAGCCGGCAGCAGGTCATCGACTTCTTCGGCGAGGTCGCGGCCGCCACCGGGGCGAGCGTCATGCTCCAGGACGCGCCCGGCGTCACCGGCGTCGCCATCGACGTGGCCGCGATCGCCACCCTGGCCGAGACCCCCGGCATCACCTCGGTCAAGGTGGAGGCCCCGCCGACGCCGATCAAGGTGTCGGCGGTGGTCGCCGCCGCCCCCGGCGGCTTCGCCGTCCTCGGCGGCCAGAACGCCCTGTCGCTGATCGAGGAGTACGACAACGGCAGCGTCGGCACCATGCCCGCCTGCGAGTTCGCCGACCTGCTCCGCCGCGTCCTGGACGACCTGGCGGTCGGCCGGCGCGCGGACGCCCGCGCCGCCTTCGCCCGGCTGCTGCCGCTCATCCACCTCGGCATGCGCCCGGGCCAGGCGTGGGCCGTGCACAAGGAGGTGCTGCGCCGACGCGGCATCATCGCCTCGGGCGCGGTCCGGCTCCCGGCCCAGGAACTCGACCCGTTGACGTCCCGCGCCCTCGGCGAGATCGTGGACGACCTCCGGCTGCCCGCCTGGCGGAAGGTCCCCGCATGAGCCGCTCCGTCCTGCTGATCGGCAGCTCCTCCCCGATCGGGCAGGCCATCGCGTACGGCTTCGCCCGGCAGGGCGACCGGGTGGTCGGCGTCTCCCTCGACGGCAAGGCCGATGCCGCCCTCACCGAGAGCCTGGCGCTGGACGCCGGCACCCCGGAGGGTGCCGACGAGGCCGTGCGCCGCACCGTGGAACGGCTCGGCAGCCTCGACGTCCTGGTCCTCGCCGCAGCCGTGATGGCCCCGGCTGCGGCGCACCGGGCCGCCCCCGAGGACTGGCACCGGGCGATCGACAACACCCTGCACGCCGCGTTCTTCCCGGCCCGCGCCGCCCTGCCGGTGCTGCCGCCCGGCGGCAGCATCGTCGCGGTCAGCTCGGTCAACGCCACCCTGGCCGCCCCCTGGCTGCCGGGCTACTCCGCCGCCAAGGCCGGGGTGGAGGGGCTGGTGCGGCAGCTGGCCCTGGACTACGGCGTGCGCGGCATCCGCGCCAACGCCGTCGCCCCGGGCATGATCGGCAACGCCGACCTGCCCAGGGTCACCGAGGGCTATCCGCTCGGCCGGGTCGGGCGGCCCGCTGACGTCGCCGAGGCCGTGCTGTTCCTGGCCTCGGCCGACTTCGTCACCGGGGCGGTCCTCCCGGTCGACGGCGGGCTGTCCATCGCCTCGCCCGCCGCGTTCCTCCGCCCCGACCTGCACGACCGGCTGCTGCAGAACCGCACCGCGGACGGCTGACCCGCCGCGGTGCGGGAGACGGCGAAGCGGCGGGCCCCCTCCGGAGGGGGCCCGCCGCTTCGCCGTGCCCGCAGGCGCCGTGCCCGCGCCGTCCCGGCCGCTCAGCCCGGGACGGCCACCGCCGACGCCCGGGGCGCCGGGGGGCCGCCGACGCCCGCCTCCACCACGTACGTCCAGCCGGAGCCCGGCTCGCCCGGCACCGTCGCCGTGGTCACCACCAGCCGGGAGCCCACCAGCGCGCACGCGGCCGGGCGGGAGCACGGCAGGTCGATCCGCCGCAGCAACTCGCCGCCGGGCCCCAGCCGGACGACGCAGCCGCCGTCCCAGAGCGCGACCCACAGGCAGCCCTCGCCGTCCACGGCGATGCCGTCGGGCACCCCGACCGGCACGCCCAGCGGCGCACCGGCCGGCTCCAGCGGGCCCTCGGCGCCGGTCCGCAGCCGGTGGATGAGCCGGCGGCCGCTGTCGACCACGTACGCCGTCCCGCCGTCCGGGCTCCAGCCGATGCCGTTGGCCGCCAGCAGGCCCTCCAGCAGCACGCCGGGACGCTGCGGCGCCTCGCCGGGCCGGACCGAGTACAGCCGTCCCCACGGACCCAACGGCCGCCGGACGCCCATCGAGCCCACCCAGAAGCGCCCGGCGGGGTCCACCGCGCCGTCGTTGAGGCAGCTGTGCGCCGGGTCCGGCTCCAGCTCGGCCAGGACGGTCGGCCCGGCGTCCGGCCGCCAGTGGACCACCGAGCCGCCCAGCGCCAGCAGCCAGTCGTCACCGCCCCCGGCCCGGACCGCGCAGCTCAGCTGCCGGGGGAACTCCGCCAGCAGCCGCGGAGCCGCCGTCCAGGCGTCGTCGGCCCAGGCGTCAGCAGGGGCGTCGACAGGGGCGTCGACAGGGGCGTCCGGCCGCAGCCGCGCCAGCCACAGCCGGCCGGCCAGCAGATCCACCCAGCTCAGGCTGGAGTCGGCGGCGTCGAAGCGGGGGGCCTCGCCGAGCAGCGCCCGGGGCAGCGGGGTGCGGACGACCGCGGCGCTCACGAGGCCGGCTCCGGCGCGGGCAGCGGCAGCCGCGGTTGGGGCGTCCGGGTCACGGTGAAGCCGAGCGCGACCGACAGCTCGTCCGCCGCCTCGATCACCAGCAGCGCCAGCTCCTGCTGCCGCCCCGGCAGGTCCAGCTCCGACAGCGGGCCGTTCAGCGAGAGCGCGGCCCCCACCTCGCCGCTGCGCCCGCGGATCGGCGCGGCCAGACAGGCCCGGCCGAAGGCCAGCTCCTCGATCTCGGTCGCGTAGCCCCGGTTGCGGACCTCCGCCAGCGCCTGCTCCATCCGGGACGCGTCGGTGATGGTGTGCGGGGTGTACGCGTGGCCGAGGCCCCGGGCGTAATAGGACCGGACGTATTCCGGGCCCTTGGCCGCGAGAATCGCCTTTCCCATTCCGGTGACGTGCAGCGGGGCGGTGCGCCCGGCCATGGTGAATGATTTGGGCGATCGGGCGCCCTCGAAATTGCACAGGTAGAACAACTGGTCGTTGCGGAATTCGGCGAGGTTCACCCCGAGCCCGGTGGCGTGGGCGAGGTTCTGCGCGATCTGCCGGGCGCCGCGGAAGAGGAAGGAGCTGTTGAGCGCGACCGAGCCCAGCGTCACGGCCGTGGGGCCGAGCCGGTAGAGGCCGGTGCGGGCGTCCTGCACGACGAACCCCAGGCGGTCCAGCGAGGAGATCATCCGGGACACCGTGGACTGCCCGAGCCCGGTCCGTGCGGAGAGTTCCGAGGTCCGCAGCTCGCTGTGCTCGTCGGAGAAGCAGACGAGCAGCGACATGGCGCGCTCGACCGCCTGCGTTCCGGCGGTGGACTCGGTGGCCATGATCCTCCTGTGTGTGCTCCACGGTTGCGTGGACTGGTCGGGACAGGCGGAAGCGCACCGCCGACGGGGCCCGCCGACGGTGCGTCCGCTGCTCAGTTGTTCTGGCTGAGGATGCTCTGCACGTTCTTGCGCAGGGCGTTGAGGCCGTTCTGCACACCGGTCTGGCCGGCCAGGATGCCGGCCACGCCCTGGCCGATCGCGGTGTCGATCTCCGCCGAGCTGGCCAGCTTGTCCCAGGCCGAGGCCCGCGCGTGGTCGGCGACGGCGGTGCGGAAGGCGCTCTGGAAGGGGTCCTTGTCCAGCCCCGGCACCCGGGCGGCGACGGTGGCGTCGGCCGGGGCCAGTGAGGACTCCTTGTACAGCTCGGTCGCCGCCGAGACGTTGGTGGCCACGTAGTCGATGAAGTCCTTGCTCGTCGCCTCGCCCTCGCCCGCGCTGCAGAACAACCCGCTGCCCCAGAACCGGTTGTAGGACGGGTTGGCCTGGAAGACGGGCCGTTGCAGCGGCCGGATCGCGGCCTGCAGCGCGGCGCTGCCGCCGTTGGTCTTCACGAAGCTGTCGGCCAGCGGGGCGTCGTCGTAGATCGCGGCCTGGCCCTGGGCGAACAGGATGCGGGCGTCGCTGCGGTCCACCCCGCCCTTGACCAGCCCGGCGTCCTGCAGCCCCTTGTACCAGGTCATCGCCGCGACGCTGGCGGCGTCGCCGATGGTGCACTGCAGGTTGTCGGTGACCACCTCGCTGCCCCAGCCCCACATCCAGTGGACGGCGTCCTTGAGGTCCGGGTTCTCGGTGACCGCCGCGTAGGGGATCACCTTGGGGTCCTGCGCCTTGATCTTCTCCAGGGCGGCGGCGAAGTCCTCGACGCTCATGGCGTCCTTCAGGCCGACCTCGTCGGCCACCCGCCCGTCGCAGACCATGCCTATGCCGGAAGCGTTGACGGGGATGAAGTAGAGCTTGCCGTTGATCAGGAAGGAGTCGACGATCTTCCCCGGCAGGTTCATGGTCCTGGCCAGGTCGGACACGTCGGCCAGGATGCCGGTGGGGACCAGCACCTGCCACGGCCCCTGCCCGACGCCGTCGAAGTCGCCCGACTTGGCGGCCAGCGCCAGCTGGGTGGACGCCTGGTCGTAGGGGAAGACGACCGGCTTGACGGTCTTGCCGGACTGCTTCTCCCAGCCGTTGACGACGGCCTGCCAGGCGGCCTTCTGGGCGTCCTCGCCGAGGGCGTTGCCGTAGAACTTGATGGAGTCGGTCTCGGTCGCGGCGCCCTTGGCCGAGCCGCCGCCGGGGGTGGTGGTCGAGCACCCGGCGACCCCGAGGGCGCCGAGGACACCCAGAACGCCGAAGCCTGCGAGGACGCCTCTGCGGGAGACCGGACGGTCGGGGAGGGGGGTGTGGGTCATGACAGCTCCTGGGGAGTGAGGGTGGGGTGCGGGGAACTGCGGCAGGAGGGGAGGGGTCAGCCCTTGACGGCCCCGGCGGCCAGGCCGGAGACGAAGTAGCGCTGCAGCACGACGAAGATCACCGCGAGCGGCAGGGAGGTGATCACCGAGGCGGCCATCAGGCCGGGCCAGTCGGCGGCGCCGTCGTGGATGAAGGCGGTGGTCATGCCGACGGTGAGGGTCTGCTTGTCCGGGCCGGCCAGGGTGAGGGCGAAGAGCAGATCGCTCCAGGCGCGCATGAAGGCGAACATGGCCGTGGTGATCAGGCCCGGCACGATGAGCGGGCAGACGATCCGGAAGAGGATGGCCAGGTTGGACAGCCCGTCGACCTTGGCGGCTTCGAGGATCTCGTCCGGGAGGGCGTCGATGATGCCCTTCAGCAGGAACACCGACAGCGGCAGGGTGAAGGTGGTGAACGCCAGGATCACCGCGGTGTAGGTGTACAGCAGCCCGGCGGAGTTGAACATCAGGTAGAGCGTGACCAGCAGCAGGGCGCCCGGCACCAGCTGTCCCACCAGGAACATGACCATGATCATGTTCCGGCCGCGGTAGCGGAACTTCGACAGCGAATAGGCCGTCAGCCCGGACACCAGCACGGAGACGACCGCGGTCCCGGCCGAGACCACCAGGGAGTTGCCGAGGTCCTTGAGCAGCGTGGAATTGTCGAAGAACTCACGGAAGTTGGCCAGGGTCGGATCCATCGGGAAGTACGGCCGGTCGACCGAGAAGACGTCCTCGCGGCGCATGAAGGCGGTGGCGACCAGCCAGTAGACCGGCAGCAGCCCGAACAGCGCCAGCACGGTCAGCCCGATCCTGCCGCCGACGCCCAGGGTCGGGGAGGTGATGCCCTCGCCGACGTCGCGGGAGCGGCGTCGCGGCGGGGGGAACGAGAGAGCGGACATGGTCACGACTCCAGCTTCTTGTTGAGCAGGAAGTAGCCCCCGCAGACGAGGGAGAGGACGCCCAGCCACAGCACGCCCATGGCAGCGGCCTTGCCGAGGTCGAAGTCGGTGAAGGCGTACTGGTAGAGGGTGACCGCGAGGGTCATGGTCGATGTGCCGGGACCGCCGCCGGTCATCACGAAGATCATGTCGAACGAGCCGAAGTTGTAGATGAACTCGAGCATGGAGATGAGCGCGACCGGGCCGATCAGGTGCGGCAGCGACACGTGCCGGAACCGCTGGCGGCGCGAGGCCCCGTCGAGCGCGGCCGCCTCCAACTGCTCGCGCGGCAGGGTCTGCAGGACGGCCAGGACCACCACCATCACCCAGGGGAAGGAGTTCCACGTCTTGGCGACGACCACGGCCGCCATGGCCGTGGACGGCTGGCCGAGGACGTTCACCTGCGGCAGGTGCAGCTGCGTCAGGACGTGGTTGATGACGCCGTAGCTGTCGTTGAAGATCCACGCCCAGAGGAAGGACACCACGACGCCCGGCAGCAGCCAGGGCAGCATCAGCACACCGCGCAGCAGGTTGCGGCCCCGCAGGCGGGCGTTGAGGAGCACCGCCACGGCCACGCCGATCAGCAGCGGGCACACGGTCGCCAGGACGGAGAACTCCAGCGTGGTGCCCAGCCGGGCGAGGAAGTCGGGCCAGACGTCGGCGTAGTTCCCGAAGCCGACGAACTTCCGACCTGGCCAGATCAGGGACTGATCGTAGAGGCTGGTACCGAAGCCGGCCACCAGCGGATAGACGGCCACGACGAGGAAGAGGGCGACCGCGGGCGCCGCGAGCATGAACCCGAAGGTGCGGTCCCGGGCACCCAGTGTTCCGCGCCGCCGCCGCACGGGGGCGCTGGGCGAGATGGTCCGCGCCGGTGTGGGTTCGGTGGTGACCGACATGTTAACTCCTCACACTGTGATGACACGGAACCGTATCGCAGAAGTCATATCTAGTAAATGGATGACGGCTTCACGAGGTGCTCTGCCATGTGCATGCAGTGAATAGCCATAGCCGGTTCGGGGTACTCGGCATGGCCGAGCGGCGCCTCCGCATGATTTTCCGCATGACTCTTGCAATCAGTGAATGTTAGAGCCAGCATATGGGCAACATCGGCCACCCCCGAAAGGCAGGCAGTGATGCCGGCTCTGCGTACGAGATCCACCCGCCCCCGGATCCACCGGCTCCTCACGGGCCTGATCGGCGTCACCGCAGTCATGGGCCTGCTCACCGTCGCCGGGCCCGGCGTGACCGCCGCCCAGGCCGACCCGCCCACGGACTCGTACCCGCCCGCCGGGTACTCCTCGGTCTTCGTCGACAACTTCTCGGGATCGTCGCTGGACACGAGCGTCTGGAACGACCGGCAGACCGCCCAGTCCAACGACTCCAACGTCTCCGTCTCGGGCGGCGAGCTCCACGTCAACATGGAGCGGGTCAGCACCTCGACCGGCCTGGACGGCTACCGCGGCGGCGGCATCTCCTCCAAGCAGTACTTCGGCTACGGCTACTACGAGGTCCGCGCCTTCGTCCCGGCCGGCCTGCCCGGCTGGCACCCCGCCTTCTGGACCCAGATATGGGACGGCGGCCAGGCCCAGGCCGTCTACAACACCGACTTCACCGAGCTCGACGTCCTCGAGAACCAGCCGACCACGGTCGCCGGTGTGAAGACCACCTACCTGGACGCCGGCGACTTCGCCTGGGACAACAACGCGCAGGGCGCCGACGTGCAGCTGTCGCACTCCGCCCGGGTCAAGTGGCAGCCCACGGCGAGCAGTCCGAGCCCGCTCGGCTCCTGGCACACCTTCGGCCTGCTCTACACGGCGACCTCGCTCACCTACACCCTCGACGGCAAGCAGGTCGGCAGTCCGCTGCCGAACCCGTCGCTGCCCGACAGTCCGATGTCGCTGTGGCTCACGGCCATTCCGACCAACGCCGCCGACCTGGACAGCTCGCAGCCGGTCGGCCACAGCTACGGCACGTTCGACGTGGACTGGGTCGCCTACTACGCGCCGGGCGGCGTCACCCCGACCACCACCCCGGACGTCTCGTCGGTCCCCGCCGACACCCCCGCCGTCACCCAGGACTTCAGCGACAACGCGCACGAGTGGACCACCGACGGCGTGGGCTCCTGGACGGTCACCTCCAGCGGCGGCGTGGACACCTACGGCCAGTCCTCGACCAGCGGCGACGCCATCTCCACCTTCGGGCTGCCCACCAACGACCTGCCCTACGTGCCCACCTGGAGCAACACCAGCGTGGAGGGCACGCTCACGCTCGACTCCACCGGCGCCGGGGCGGGCCTGCTCGGTCGCTACCAGAACGACGAGAACTACTACTACCTGCAGCTGAACCCGACCACGCAGCAGGTCTCGCTGGTGAAGAAGACCGACCCGGGCACCGGCGCCACGGTCACCACCCTGGCCAGTGCGCCGCTGGCGATCGCCACCGGCACCCCGTACGACCTCAAGCTGACCATCAAGGACGACACCCTCACCGGCTACGTCGACGGCACCCAGGTGGTGACGGCCGACGACAGCACCTTCATCACCGGCGGTGTCGGCGTCAAGGGCTACCACCAGTCGTTCGGCGTCTCCGGCGTGCAGATCGACGCGCTCGGCTGAGCCGACGGCGCCCGGGCCGCCGCCGGACGGCGCCCGGGACGACGGCGGACGGCGCCCGGGCCGCCGCCGGACGGCGCCCGGGACGACGGCGGCGGATGCCGGGCCCCGAAGGGCTCCCGCATCCGTCGTCGTCGTCGCTATCCGACCCGGTGCGCGGACGGCCCCATGAAGCCGAGGCTGATCGAGATCTGGTCGGCGGTCTCGATGACCTTGTCCGCCAGGGCGCCCTGCCGGTTGTCCAGGTCCAGGGCCGACAGCGAACCGGAGATGGACAGCGCACCGGCCACCGCCCCCGAGCGGTCCCGCACCGGCGCGGCCACGCAGGCCCGGCCGAAGGCCAACTCCTCGACCTCGGTGGCGTATCCGCTCGAACGCACCTGGTCCAGCTCCTTGAGCAGCCGGTCCAGCGAGACGATCGTCCGGGGCGTGTACGCGGGGTAGGCCGCGCCCACCGCCTCGCGCACCTGGTCCGGGGTGAGGTCCGACAGCAGCGCCTTGCCCATGCCGGTGGCGTGCAGCGGGGCCGTCCGGCCGGTCAGGGTGAAGGTCCTCGGGGCCAGCGGGCCCTCGAAGTGGCAGAGGTAGAACATCTCGCTGCCGTGGCGCTCCGCCACGTTGGCACCCAGCTTCAGCTCGTACGCGAGGTTCTGCGCCACCTGCCGGGCCGCCCGGTGCAGCGGCGACTGGTTGAGCGCCACCCCCGCCAGCGTCACCACCCGCGGGCCGATCCGGTGCAGGCCGCTGCGCGGATCCCGGAACAGGTAGCCGAGCGACTCCAGTGTCGCCACCAGGCGGGAGACCGTGGACTGCCCCAGCCCGCTGAGCTCGACGAGTTCGGCGATACGGCGCTCGGGCTGCTCCTCGGTGAAGTGCTCCAGCAGGGAGAGCGCCCGTTCGACACTCTGCGTACCGGACACCGATCCGCTGGTGACCGTTGTGCCGGTGCGCCGCGAGTGCGCCATTGCGAATCTCCTCCGGGGAAAGTGAGGAACCTTATCTGGATAGTGGATGCTACATCGCTGGGCGTCACGACCATACTCATGCGTAGCTTTCGGCCACGGCCCCGACCGGCCCCGGGAACACAAAAGCTGCGGCCCCCGATCCTCGATCAGGGGCCACAGCTGTGGAGAGTCGTCTCACGACCCGATGCGTGCGCGAGGGGGACTTGAACCCCCACGCCCCGAAGGGCACTAGCACCTCAAGCTAGCGCGTCTGCCATTCCGCCACCCGCGCATCGTGTCGTCCGCACCGCGTCGCCGCCGTGCTGACGGAGCCAACCATAGCAAAGATCAGCCGGGGTTCCGAACCGCTTATTCCGGGCGGGACCTGCGCAGACGCACGGCCCGGCCGGGCCGGGGCGCCCCCTTCCCGGGCCTGACGCGAGGGCTTGGGGGGAGGATGGGGGTGACCGCGCCCGGGGGGATGCCTGGGGGCGACCAGGGAGAGGCTGACTGACGTGACCGAGTCGAGCATGACACCGACACCGACACCGGCGACCACGGGCGAGAGCGAGGTGGCAGACCTCTGCCGTGACCTGATCCGCATCGACACCAGCAACTACGGGGACGGCTCCGGCCCGGGCGAGCGGGCCGCGGCCGAGTACGTGGCCGAGAAGCTCGCCGAGTTCGGCCTGGAGCCGGAGATCTTCGAGTCCGCCAAGGGCCGTGCCAGCACCGTCGCCCGGATCGCCGGGGAGGACCCGTCCCGCCCCGCCCTGCTGATCCACGGGCACACCGACGTCGTCCCGGCCAACGCCGACGACTGGACGCACCACCCGTTCGCGGGCGAGATCGCCGACGGCTGCGTCTGGGGCCGGGGCGCGGTCGACATGAAGGACATGGACGCGATGACCCTCGCCGTGGTCCGCGACCGGCTGCGCACCGGCCGCAAGCCCCCGCGCGACATCGTGCTGGCCTTCCTCGCCGACGAGGAGGCCGGCGGCGTCTACGGCGCCCACCACCTGGTGGACCACCACCGCGGCCTGTTCGAAGGCGTCAACGAGGCCATCGGCGAGGTCGGCGGCTTCTCCTTCACCGTCAACGAGAACCTCCGGCTGTACCTGGTGGAGACCGCGGAGAAGGGCATGCACTGGATGCGCCTCACCGTGGACGGCACCGCCGGGCACGGCTCGATGACCAACAAGGACAACGCCATCACCGAGCTGTGCGAGGCCGTGGCCCGGCTCGGGCGGCACAAGTTCCCGGTACGGATCACCAAGAGCGTCCGGCACTTCCTGGACGAGCTCTCCGACGCGCTCGGGGTGGAGCTGGACCCGGAGGACATGGACACCACGCTGGCCCGGCTCGGCGGCATCGCCAAGCTGATCGGCGCCACCCTCAGCAACACCGCCCAGCCCACCATGCTCGGCGCCGGCTACAAGGTGAACGTCATCCCCGGGCAGGCCACCGCCCACGTGGACGGCCGCTACCTGCCCGGCTTCGAGGAGGAGTTCCTGGCCGAGCTGGACAGCGTGCTCGGCCCGCGGGTGCGCCGCGAGGACGTCCACACCGACAAGGCCGTCGAGACCAGCTTCGACGGCGCGCTGGTGGAGGCCATGCAGCTGGCGCTGAAGGCGGAGGACCCGATCGCCCGCGCGGTGCCGTACTGCCTCTCCGGCGGCACCGACGCCAAGTCCTTCAGCGAGCTGGGCATCCGCTGCTTCGGCTTCGCCCCGCTCCGGCTGCCCCCGGAGCTGGACTTCGCCGGGATGTTCCACGGCGTGGACGAGCGCGTCCCGGTGGACTCGCTGCAGTTCGGCGTCCGGGTGCTGGACCGCTTCATCGACGCCTGCTGACCTGCCGCCGTACCGGTCAGGCGTTCGTCCGGCTCACCGTCACGGGTGAATCCATCAGACCGCACGTACCCCGTTTGCCGCAGTGTCGTTCACCCATATGCAGCCCGCCGAACGGGCTGCACTGTCAACCAGGAGGACGTCATGCAGGTCAAGAAGATCGTTGCGGTTGCCGCTGCCACGGGTGGAATCGTTCTCGCGGGTGCCGGTGTCGCCTCGGCCCATGGCGCCCAGGCCGAGGGTGCTGCCTGGAACTCCCCGGGTGTCGTCTCCGGCAACACCATCCAGGTGCCGGTGCACATCCCGGTGAACGTCTGCGGCAACACCATCAGCGTCATCGGGCTGCTGAACCCGGCCTTCGGCGACAGCTGCCAGAACTTCTGAGCGGCTCCGGAGTGATTCCGGACCTCTGATCCACCGCGGTCCCGGGGGGCGAGCCTCGCCTCCCGGGACCGCGTCGTTCACGGGCTCTGCGGCGGCGGTCACTCGGACGAATGAAAGCCGCCCACAGCACGGCACATGGACCCACCCGCGTCGTTACGGAGGGTGCGGGTCTAGGTCTCGTAAGCAAGAAAGACAAACTGAGGGCAGGGCAATTCATGCGACAAGCTGCCACGCGCGGTCTCCTCACGGTCATGGCGACCGGGAGCGTCCTGGCATCCACCGCCGGCTACGCCTACGCGGACGCCAGTGCCATTGGTGCCGCGTCCGACTCCCCGGGCGTGGGCTCGGGAAACAACGTCCAGGTGCCGGTCAACGTGCCGGTCAACGTCTGCGGCAACACCGTCAACGTGGTCGGGCTGCTGAACCCGGCCATGGGCAACACCTGTAAGAACGCCTCACACCACGGCGCCGCCGCCGGCGGGTCGGCGGGCTCCGGCTCGCACAGCGGCTCCGGCTCGGGCACGACGGGCGCCTCCAGCGGCTCCGGCAACGGCGGCGGGTCCACCGGCAGCGCCGGTCCCGTCGTCGGCCACCCCGGCGGCGCCTGGGGCGGCGGCAGCACCGCCACCGGGGGCAGCCACGGCTCGCCCGGCGTGGGCTCGGGCAACACCCTGCAGCTGCCGGTCTCCGCCCCGGTCAACGCCTGCGGCAACTCGGCGGACGTCGTCGGCGCGCTCAACCCGGCCTTCGGCAACCACTGCGCCAACCACAGCGCGCCGGCGCCGGCGCCGACCCCGACCAAGCCCTGCCCGCCGACGCCTCCGGCGCAGCAGACGCCTCCGCCGCCGGTCACGCACCACAGCCCGCCGCCCCCGGCGAAGGTGGTCCCGGCGTCCGCGCCGGTCGCGCACACGGCGGTGCTGGCCTCGACTGGTGCCTCCGACGACCTGGACGTGCTGGTTCCGGCCGCCGCCGCGCTGGTGCTGGGCGGCGGGGTGCTCTACCGCAGGTCCCGCCCCGGTCAGCGCTGACCCGGCGCGCCGTTCCGGCGCGCCCGGGGTGAGCCCCCCGGGGTGAGCCCGGGGTGAGTCGGCGTCCGAGGTGACGTGGGAGGGGCGGTGCGAAGGATCGCACCGCCCCTTTGAGTCTCCCGTCGGGCCTGCCGGGCCCGGCACCCGCGTCCTGCCTGCCGTGGCTGCGCCGAGCGCTCAGTCCGAGAGGTGGTCGGCCATGAAGGACCAGCCCCGCACCTGTCGGATGATCTTTCTGCGCAGGACGACCTTGCGGCGCCCGTCGGGGAACAGCCGCAGCCGGTCGAGTTCCCAGTGCCCGTATTCGGCTTCCTCGGTCAGCAGTCGCCGCGCCTCGTTGCGCGACACGTCGCGCGGCAGCAGCAGCGAGCGGAACTCGTACTCGGGCTGTTGGACGATTTTGGGTGGGGCCAAGAGGGTGCCTCCTGCAGAGCGGTCGTGGTCAAGCCTACGACTGGCGGGTCTGACAGGGGTTCAGCCCGGTGCCGAACCTGGTCAGGACAGGTTGCCACGAACGGCGCCGCAGGGACAGACCACGGTCGGGTGACGCGCTCCGATCGACTGAGTTCGTCCCGAATCCTGCTTGTGGGGATAACTTCTGTGCACTGCGGGCCCAAGTGCGGATAGCGTCTGCCTCATGTCTGATGCCGCGCAGCCCACCATCGCCGAGGTACGCACCGCAGCGGAGGCGGTCAAAGCCGCCATCGACCGCCATCTCGCCGCCGTCGAAGCCCGGACCGGAGAGAACGACCCAGGGGTGGCCGCCGCCTACGAGGCGCTGGCGCTGGCTGCCGACGCCTACGACGAGGTCCTCTACGACGCCCATGACGAGGTCACCCCCTTCGAGGTGCCCGGTCACCGGGGGGCCACCAGCTTCCCCGACCCCGACGAGCCCGAGGCGATCAGCGTGCTGATCCGCCGCGACTACCTGATCACCGACCCGCTGCGGCTGCGGGCGGCGGCGCTGCGGGTCGACAGCGCCCCGGAGTCCGCCGCCAGCGTCAGCTCCGCCCTGGGCGCCCTGTTCGCCGAGTACGAGCCGGACGAGATCGCCGGCCGGGCCGAGGAGCTCGGCCTGGAGGAGGGCGACTCCACGCTCTGGGTGACCGCGGCGGACCCGGCCGAGCCCGGCGACTGGCTGGCCGAGCCCTTCGAGGAGGCCGACCCGGAGCTGCTGATCTGCCGCTTCGACGTCAGCGAGGCGTACGACGACGAGCTGGAGGCGCTGGACCCGGAGCACTGAGCCCCGGGCCCGGCCGCCGGTCAGCCGTTCAGGCAAGCGGTCAGGTCAGCCGTCGAGGTCGGCCGTCTGCTCGGCCAGGATGCCGCGCAGACGCGTCGTCCTCGGCCGGGCCGGCACGCCGGTCACCGCCTGCGGCAGCGCCGGGCCGACCGCGTGCACGACCGACAGGTGCCGCTCGGCGCGGCTGAACGCCGAGTAGACCCACTGCCGGGTCAGCTCCGGCGCGGCCTCGGGCGGCAGCAGCACCACGACGCCGGGCCAGCGCCGCCCGGCGGCCTGGTGCGCGGTCAGTGCCCAGCCGTGCCGCAGCACGCCCGCCACCTGCTCGCGCGGGATCCGCAGCTCCTGGCCCTCGCAGTCCAGCACCAGCCCCTCCGGGCCGCCGGAGCGGACCGTCGCCGGGCGGCTGAGGCCGGGCGCGGGGGAGTGCACCACCTGGTCGCCCGGGTCGAAGCCGCCGAAGGCGCCCGGCCCGGGGTTGTGCAGCTGCTTCAGCGCGGTGTTGAGCGCCCGCGTCCCGGCGGGCCCGGCGTGGGCCGGGGTCACCACCCGGACCTGGTCGGCCGGGATGCCGAGCGCGCGCGGGATGGAGTCGCGGACCAGCTGCAACGCGCGGTGCGCGGTCTCCTCCGCGTCCCTGGCCGTGACGATCACGACCTCCTTGTCGGGGGCCTCCACCGGCAGCAGCTCGCCGATGCCGATGCCGGAGACCAGCTCGCCGATCGGCCCGAAGTCCGGCGTGCGGGAGGCCACCACCGGGCAGGCGCGGGCCGCGAGCAGGTCGGCGAAGACCCGCCCGGGTCCGGCGGACCACAGCTCGGACGGGTCGCCGCTGAGCACCAGCCGGGCGCCGTCGGCGACCGATTCCACCAGGGTCGCGGCGGTCTCGACGTCCAGGGCGGGCGCGTCGCAGACCACCAGCAGGTCAAGCGCCAGCGCGCCGTCCACCCGGCCCGGGCCCTCGGCGCCGCCGAGCAGACCGCTCAGGGTCACCGCCTGCTCGTCGCCCAGGGCGCGCCGGCCGTCCTCGGTGGCGGCGGTGACGCAGGCGCGCAGGCCCAGTGCGCGCGCCGCGCGGACCAGGGCCACCGGCTCGGCGCGGGCGGCCAGGCCGCCGGTGTGCAACACCAGCCCGGCCTCGGCGACCGCCCGGATCAGCGCGGCGGCGGACGGCGAGGGCGCGGCGTCGGCCGCCCCGGCCCAGTCGAGCACGGCCGGCTCGTCGTCCACGGCGGACGCGTCGGCACCGCCCTCGGAGCCGTCGCCCTCGGAGCCGTCGCCGTCGGGGGCTTCGACCGCGGAGCCCTCGACCGCGGGGTCGTCGCCCTCGGAGCCGCCCTCCGGGGCGTCCCCGGAACCGTCCGTGACCGACGGCTGCGGGTCGCCCTCGAAGGTGGACATCAGCCGGACCAGGCCGTCGGCCAGGCTCTCCTCGGCCAGGGCCAGCCGGTCCAGCGCCAGCAGCACTCGGACCGGGGGCTCCTCGTCCTCGTCCGCCCGGCGGCCGCCGGCGGGCTGCTCCTCCTCCTGGAAGGCCATCACCCGGCCCTCGCCCAGGATCGCCGCCAGCGCCTCCTCGGCGTCGGGGACGCCCTGCTTGTCCAGCCCGGCGGCCAGTCCGGCCAGCTCGACGGCGGTGTGGCCGTAGCGGGCGGCCTGCTCCAGCAGCCAGACGGCCAGCGCCTGGGCGCGGCGCGGGTCGCCCGGGCCGCAGTCCGCGCCGAGCAGCCCCCGGGCGAAGCCGTCGGCGTGCTCGGGGCGGACGCCGGGCACGGTCAGGATCGACCAGGGGTCCTCGCGCAGCAGCGCGGGCGCGCCCTCGCCGAGGGCGGCCACGGTGGCGTCCAGCAGCTGCGCGGGCGCGCCCCCGGCGGCGAGGACCTCGGCGGTCGCCCGCAGCGCCTCGGCCCGGCCGGGCACGGCCGCCCCCGCCGCGCCCTGGTCCGGGCCGCCCGCGCCGGACGGGCCGGAGCCCGGGCCGGCGGACGGGCTGCCGGTGCTGGAGCCGGCAGCCACCGCGCGCATCGCCTCGGCCAGTGCGGCCAGCTCGGCGGGCGTCTGCGCGGGCGGGGTCGGGGCCGGTTCCGCGGCGGCGGCTGCGGTGGCCGCGCTCTCCGGGTTCATAGGGCGCTCCAGTCGTGGTCAGGGTAGTAGTGCACGGGCGCCGAGATGTCGTCCAGCGCCCGATGGATCTCCTCCGGCAGAGTAAGGGACTCCACTGACAGTGCCGCCGCGAGCTGCGCGGCGTTGCGGGCGCCGACGATCGGCGCGACCACGCCGGGCCGGTCCCGCACCCACGCCAGGGCCACCTGCAACGGGGTCGCGCCGAGCCCGTCGGCGGCGGTGGCGACGGCGTCCACGATCTTGCGGCCGCGCTCGTCCAGGTACGGCTGGACGAACGCGGAGAAGTACGGCGAGGCGCCGCGCGAGTCCGGGGGAGTGCCGTGCCGGTACTTGCCGGTGAGCACGCCGCGCCCGAGCGGGGAGGCGGCCAGCAGGCCCATGCCGCTGTCCAGCGCGGCGGGCAGCACCTCGCGCTCTATTCCGCGTTGCAGCAGCGAGTACTCCATCTGCGTCCCGGCCAGGGGCGTGCGCCCGGGGACCGCGCGCTGCCAGGTGGCGGCCTTGGCCAGCTGCCAGCCGCAGAAGTTGGAGACGCCCACGTACCGGGCCCGGCCCGAACTGACCGCCAGGTCCAGCGCGTGCAGGGTCTCCTCGGTGGGGGTGTCCGGGTCGAAGGCGTGCACCTGCCACAGGTCGACGTAGTCGGTGCCGAGCCGCCGCAGCGAGGCGTCCAGGGCGGACAGCAGGTGCCCGCGCGAGCCGTCGAAGCGCCGGTCCTGGTCCGGGACGCTGCCCGCCTTGGTGGCGATGACCAGCTCCGAGCGCGGGACCAGGTCCTCCAGCAGCCGCGACAGCACGTACTCCGCGCCGCCGTCGGCGTAGACGTCGGCGGTGTCGACCAGGGTGCCCCCGGCGCCGACGAACGCCTTGAGCTGCTCGGCGGCGTCGTGCTCGTCCAGGTCGCGGCCCCAGGTCATGGTGCCGAGCCCGATCCGGGAGACGCGGAGCCCCGTCCGGCCCAGGTGTCGTAGTTCCACAGAGCAACCCTTCGCTGTTCCAGGGGGCCGGGGGCGGCAGCCCGGGACGTGCCGGGGCTATGCGCATCGTAGGGGCTGCACGGCGCGCGGCGAGCCTGTCCGGGCCGGGTGTCGGAGGACGCGGCCACCGAAGATACTCACCAGTAGCATTTCCGGCCGCCGCCCGGATAGGCTCCTCGGCAGCGCCGCCACCCCACCTGGCGGGACGGACCATCGGAGGCAGCACCGTGCGACTCGGCATCAACCTCGGCTACTGGGGCCTCGGCATGGACGCCGACAACATCGCCGTCGCCCAGGAGGCGGACCGGCTCGGCTACTCGGCCTGCTGGGCCGCCGAGGCGTACGGCTCCGACGCCGCGACCGTCCTCGCGTACGTCGCGGCCAGGACGGAGCGGATCGACGTCGGCTCGGCGATCTTCCAGATCCCGGCCCGCCAGCCCACCATGACCGCGATGACCGCCGCCACCCTGGACGCCCTGTCCGGCGGCCGGTTCCGGCTCGGCCTCGGCGTGTCCGGGCCGCAGGTCTCCGAGGGCTGGTACGGCGTCAAGTTCGACAAGCCGCTGGCCCGCACCCGCGAGTACGTCGAGATCATCCGCAAGGCCATGTCCCGCGAGCGGGTCGCCCACGACGGCGCCAACTGGACGCTGCCGCTGCCCGGCGGCCCCGGCAAGGCCCTGAAGCTCACCGTGCACCCCGTCCGTGAGCACATCCCGCTCTACATCGCCGCGATCGGCCCCAAGAACCTGGAGCTGACCGGCGAGATCGCCGACGGCTGGCTGGGCATCTTCTTCGCCCCCGAGCAGGCCGAGCTGTCGCTGGGCGCGCTGCGCGCGGGCCGGGCCAAGGCCGGCCGGACCCTCGACGGCTTCGACGTCGCCCCCAACGTCCCGGTCGTGGTCAGCGCCAGCGACAGTGCCGAGGACCTGGCGTCGGCCGCCGACAGCCTGCGCGACTACACCGCGCTGTACGTCGGCGGCATGGGCAGCAAGGAGCAGAACTTCTACAACCGGATCGCCTGCCGGATGGGCTACGAGCAGGCCGCCGACGAGATCCAGCAGAAGTACATGGCCCGGGACAAGGCGGGGGCGGCCGCGGCCGTCCCGCAGCAGCTGATCGACTCCACCGCGCTGCTCGGCACCCGCGACCGCATCGCCGACCGGCTGCGGGCCTACGCCGACGCCGGGGTGACCACGGTCAACCTCTCGCCGGTCGGCTTCACGCTGGACGAGCGGGTCCTGGCGCTGCGCACCGCCCTGGAGGCCCTGGAGCAGGCCGGCCTCGCCTGAGCCCGGTCCGGCCCCGAGCAGCACCCCCGGGGCCGGAACCGCCGCCGTCGGCAGGCACGGGCACCACCGCTCCCGCGTACGGGCGCGGTGGTGCCCGTCGGCTGCCCGCCCGCGCTCAGGAGGGCAGGCCGACGCGGGCCAGCAGGCTCAGGCCGACCGTGACGAGGACCAGCGGCAGCAGCACATGGCCCCAGCGGCTGACGGTCCGGGCGACCACGGGACGGACGGCGAGCAGCCTTCCGACCGCGCACAGCACCGCCACCAGGACCAGGAAGACCGCCGCGTAGGCCATGCGGCCCCCGGTCCCGGCAGCCGCCAGCACCGGGACGTAGGCGCTGACGTTGTCGCCGCCGTTGGCCAGGGTCACCCCGGCCACTTCGAAGGCGCCCGGACCCCGGTGCACCCCGGTGTCGGACGTCTCCGCCCCGGCCCGGCGGCGCCTGCGCACGACCTGCCAGGCCGCGCGCAGCCCCAGCGCCAGCGGAATCAGCCCGAGCAGCGGGCGGACCGGTCCGGGCAGGACGCCGCTGCCGGAGGCCGCGAGCAGGGAGACGCTGAGGATCGCCGCGAATCCCAGGTACTGGCCGATGACGGTCCTGGCGACCGCGCCCCGGCGGCTGGCCCCCCGGGCGAAGAACAGCGAGAGGACGAGGAGGCCGTCGACGTTCGTGGCGGCGAACAGGCCCACCGCCTGGACCACCATGCCGAGGCCCACGGCCGCACCTCCACGTCCCTGACCCGCTGTCCCGCCCCGGGCACATCCCGCCGTCCGGCTACTCGCGGGACAGCATGGCGGCGGCCTCCCGCTCGAGGTCGATGAAGGACTCGCCGCTGACGTCGATGGCCACCCGGTCGAGCGTGCCGCCGGTGAAGGCCCACGGGCGGGTGCCGGGGTAGTCGTCGGTGACGGCGTCGCCGCCGTCGCGTCCGGCGTTGAGGCCCTCGCCGGCGACGCTGAACTTGCCGGGCTGGGTCCTGATCCGTCCCTCGCCGACCTTGCGGTCGCCGTAGTACAGGCTGAGCACGCCGTGGGCGGTGCCGGGCGGGTCCTCGGCGTCCTTGTCGAACGAGGCCGCCAGGATCAGCTGGTCGCCGACGGGCAGCTCCTCGGTGGCGCTGATCCGCTGCTCCTGGCTGCCGAGGAAGTTGTAGACGTAGTGCAGCCGGTTGTCCTTGACGTAGAGGGCGTGCCCGCCGAACCGGCCGCCGTGCGAGAACAGCACACCGGAGGCTCCCGGGCGGGGCAGGTCGACCAGGGCCCCGATGGAGTAGGAGCGGCCCCGGATGCTGACCGCGACCGACTCCGGGACCTCCGCGCCACCGGGGCGGTACACGTACCGGGCGCGCGGCGGGGCCAGTTGCGGGCGCGGGTTGGTGATGATCTCCACGCCGGAGCGGTCGTCCAGCGGGTACGCCTGGTAGGCGCCGGCCTCGTGGAACCACATGCCGACGAGTTCGGCCAGCCTGCCGGGCTCGTCCGCGGCGAGGTCGTGCAGCTCGGCCCGGTCCTCCGCGGTGTGGTACAGCTCCCAGGTGTCGTCGTTGAAGTGGCTCCAACCGCTGAGCGTGGGGTGCGTGGTGACGGCCTTCCAGCCGTCGTGCCAGACGCCGCGCGACCCGAGCATCGAGTAGAACTGCGTGTGCTTGGCGGTGGGGATGGTGGCGGCGTCGAAGCTGTAGCGCATGCTCACGCCCTCGATCGGGTGCTGGGCGTGGCCCTTCACCGTGTCGGGGAGTTCGATGCCCAGGCAGTCCAGCAGGGTCGGCACCAGGTCGACGGCGTGGTGGTACTGGTCCCGGGTCTCGCCCCGGGCCGCGATGCCGTCGGGCCAGGAGATGACGCAGGGGTCGCAGGTGCCGCCGTTGAACGAGTAGCGCTTCCACATCTTGAACGGGGCGTTGAAGGCCATCGCCCACCCGTTCGGGTAGTGGTTGTAGGTCTTGGTGCTGCCCAGCTCGTCCAGCATGGCCAGGTTCTCGGACAGGTCGTCCGGGACACCGTTGGCGATCTTGTTCTCGTTGACCGATCCGTTGGGGCCGCCCTCGCCGCTGGCTCCGTTGTCGGAGACCACCACGATGATGGTGTTGTCCAGCTGCTCGCTGGTCTCCAGGTAGTCGAGCAGGCGGCCGATCTGGTCGTCGCAGTGCGACAGGAAGCCCGCGTAGACCTCGGCCATCCGGGAGAAGAGGCGCTGCTCGTCGGCGGAGAGGGTGTCCCAGGGCCGGGTGTAGTCGAGCGGCGGGAACGGCTCCCCGCCGGGGCCGGTGCGGGTCTCGGGAGTGCCGATCGGGTTGAGCGGCGGCAGTTCGGTGTTCTGCGGGATCAGGCCCATCTCCTTCTGCCGGGCCATGGTCTGCTCGCGCAGCGCCTCGTAGCCCGCGTCGAACCGGCCCCGGTAGCGCTCGACCCACTCGTGCGGCACCTGGTGCGGCGCGTGGGCGCAGCCCGGCGCGTAGTACAGGAAGACCGGGCGCTCCGGTGCGATCGCCTTCACGTCGCTCATGAACTCGATGGCCTTGTCGGTGATGTCGACGCCGAAGTGGTAGCCCTCCTCGGGGGTGGCCGGCTGCTCGACGGGGTGGTTGTCGTGGACCAGGTCCGGGTACCACTGGCTGGTCTCCGCTCCGAGGAAGCCGTAGAACCGCTCGAAGCCGCGGGCGACCGGCCAGTTGTGCTTGGTCGACGCCAGGTTCATCTCGTCCTCGGCGCACAGGTGCCACTTGCCGACCAGGGCCGTGCTGAAGCCCCGCTCGACCAGGATCTCGCCGAGCGTGGCGCACTCCGGCGGGATGTGCCCGTTGGCCCCGGGGAAGCCGACCGCGCACTCGCTGATGCAGGCCATGCCGTTGGTGGTGTGGTTGCGGCCGGTGAGCAGGCAGGACCGGGTGGGGGAGCACAGCGCGGTGGTGTGCCACTGGCCGTAGCGCAGGCCGTTGGCGGCGATCCGGTCGATGTTCGGGGTGTCGATCGGGCCGCCGTAGCAGCCCATGGCACCGAAGCCCACGTCGTCCAGCACGATGTACAGGATGTTGGGCGACCCGGGCGGGGCCTTGGGCTGCTCGTAGGGGCCCCAGTCCGGGACCGAGTCGCGGATGTCGAGGTTGACGACGCCCCGGAATGGCTTGGCCATGGCTGTCTCCTCACACGTGGTTCGACCTCCAGCCTCGGAGGCTGCCCGGCGGCCCGCATCACCCGGCCCGGGTGACTCCGACTGGCGATCACCGGTCCGCGGGGGTTCAGTGGAGGGGTCGGCCGATCGCAGGTCCCCTCCCGCAGGCGTCGGTGACCCGAATGGTGAATCGCACAGGACCACCCCCACCCGGCCGCCGGTGCCTGGAGCCCTCCGGCGACCCGATGCTCGCGGCACGGTTCGCCGTACCGCCGCTGCCCCGGCTCCGGGTGCACCGTCCGGCCCTGCTGAGCAGGCTGACGGCCGGTGCCCGGGGGCCGCTCACGCTCGTCAACGGCCCGGCCGGGGCGGGGAAGACGATGCTCGCCGCCGCCTGGCTCGCCGAGAGCCCGGTGCCGGGCCCGGCCGTCTGGCTGACCGTCGAGCCGGGCGACGCTCCCGGCGCGTTCTGGGCCTATGTGCTGGAGGCGTTCGACCGGCACGGCGTGAAGCTGGCGACCGCGCCGGGTCGGCCCACCCGCGCCGCGGGGGTGGACCGCTCGTTCCTGGTGCGCATCGCCGAGGGGCTGGCCGAGTCGGAACAGCCGGTGGTCCTGGTCCTGGACCAGTTCGACGCCGACTGCGCCCGCGAGATCACCGACGGTCTGCAGTTCGTGCTCCGCAACTGCGCCGGAGGGCTGCGCCTGGTGCTGACCGGGCGGACGGATTCGCTGCTGCCGATGCACCGCTACCGGGCGGCCGGTGCACTCGCCGAGATCCGCAACGCGGACCTGCGGTTCACCGTTGCGGAGACCCGGCTGCTCCTGCGGGAACACGGGTTGGAGCTGTCGGCGGAGGCGGTCCGGGTCCTGGCCGACCGGACCGGCGGCTGGGCGGCCGGGCTGCGGCTGTGCGCCCTGGCGATGCAGGCCGGTGAGGATCCGGAGGCCTTCGTCCGTGAGTTCGCCGCCAGCCGCACGACCATCGCCGACTACCTGCTCACCGAGGTCCTGGACGCACAACCGCCGTCCACCCAGGAGCTGCTGCTGCGGGCCAGCGTCACCGACCCCATCCATCCGGACCTCGCCGACGCCCTGACCGGCCGTGACGACGCCGCCTGGACGCTTGCCCGGCTGGCCCGCGCCAACGCGTTCCTGGAACAGGTCGACGGATCGGCCTGGTACCGGTTGCACCCCCTCTTCGCCGAGGTGCTGCACGCGCATCTGCGCCATCGCCACCCCGGGCTGGAGCCCGGGCTCCACCGGCGGGCGGCCCGGTGGCTCGCCGGGACCGGGCGGCTCACCGACGCGGTGGCGCAGGCCGCCGCCGGGGGCGACTGGCAGTTCGCGGCCGGTCTGCTGGTCGACCGCCTGGCCGTCGACCGCCTCTTCACCGGCCTGGACTGCGAACGGCTGACCCGGACGTTCGCCGCCATGCCGCAGGGGCTGCCGGGTGCGGCACCGGCCGTCGTGGCGGCGGCCTGTCGGCTCGCCGGTCAGGACCTCGACGGCTGCGTCGGCGAACTGCGGCGCGCGGACGAGTACCTGGACGAGTCCGCCGCCCCCGCGACCCGGCTCAGCCGCGCACTGGTCGGGGCCCGCGCCGGTCGGCTGAGCGGTGACCTGGCCGCCACCGGGCAGGCGGTGGCCGACGCCACCCGGCTGCTGGACGACTGTCCGCAGCTCCTGCCCGGGCGCCGCCCCGAGATCCGCGCACTGCTGCTGGCGAGCCAGGGGGCGGTGGAGCTGGGCGCCGGACGGTTCGACCGCGCCGAGGCCAGGCTCAGCGCCGCCGTCGAGGCGTGCGACGGCCCCGGGACCGAGCAGCCGCTGTGCGAGGCACTCGGGTCGCTGGCCCTGGTCGAGTTGGTGCGCGGGCGCCTGGAGCAGGCGGCGGAGCACGCGCGCGGGTCGCTCGCGGTCGCCGAGCGCTCCGCGCTGCTTCCGCCGCGGGCAGCCGGAATCGACCACCTCGTCCTGGCGGGGGTGGCGACCGAGCACGACGACCTGGCAACGGCCCGGGCCGAGCTCGACCTCGCCGCGGCGTCCGCAGGCCCCCTGCCGGAGCCCGTCGCCGCCGCTGCGGCGGCCGTCATCCGCTGCCGACTGGCGACCGCGGCGGGCGACCTGGAGGAAGCACTCGCCGAGGTCCGCGCCCCCGGGGCGGCCGCCCACGCGCGGCGGCTGCCCCGGTGGGCCGTGGACGACCTGGCCATCGCCGAGTCCTCCGCGTACCTGGCGCACGGCGACCCGGGCGCCGCCCTGGACCTCCTGGAGGCGGCGGCCTGCGATCGGCCGGAGCACACGGTGGCCCTGGCCCGCGCGCTCCTGGCCGCAGGCCACCGGCGGCGCGCGATGGACCTGCTGGCCGAGCTGCCGGCCGACGCCCCGATCAGCACGGCGGGCCGGGTCCGGGCATGCCTGGTCCAGGCCCAGGGCGCCGCCGAGAACGGCTCCGCCCGCGAGGCCCGGCGCTTCCTGCGTCAGGCCCTCGGCCAGGCCCGCCCGCAGGAGCTGCGCCGGGTCTTCGTCGAGAGCGGTCCGTGCGTCCGCCGCCTGCTCCGCCAGGACCCGCAGCTGGCCCGTGCGCATCCGTGGCTGCCCAGCGGCGGCGCGGGCCACCCCGCGCGCCCCGGGCGGGCGGCGCTGGTGGCCCCGGTGACCGAGCGGGAGGTCGAGGTGCTGTGCCAGGCCGCGCAGCTGCTGTCCACCGAGGAGATCGCAGCCGCGCTGTACCTGTCCGTCAACACGGTCAAGACCCACCTCAAGAGCGTCTACCGCAAACTCTCCGTCACCAGGCGCGGCGACGCCGTCCGCCGGGCCCGGGACCTCGGGCTGCTGTGACCGGCCGGTCGGCCCCCCGCCCGACCGGGGTCGCCCGCCGCGGGCGATGCGGCCCGCCGACGGCCGGGCGGACGATGGCGGCAGGAGCCGGCAGATCCCAGCCTCGGCCTGAGGGAGGTTCTCGCATGCGTTACGAATTCCGGGTCGTCGGAACCGTGTCGGAGACGCTCGCCGAAGCCTTTCCCGAGTTCGACAGCACCCCCGTCACCGAACAGACCCTGTTCTTCGGTCCGGTGACCGACGAGGCCCACCTGTACGGCCTGCTGGTCCGCTTCCAGGCGCTCGGCCTGCACGTACTGGAGATGCGGGAACTCCCCGAGTGAGGCCGGTTCACCCCCGGCGGGTGAGCCGCCGCGGGCCGTGCCGGGGGACAGTGGCCGGGCACCGGGGGATCTCCGTGGGCCTTC
Source organism: Streptacidiphilus sp. PB12-B1b (assembly GCF_014084125.1). Classification (NCBI taxonomy): domain Bacteria; kingdom Bacillati; phylum Actinomycetota; class Actinomycetes; order Kitasatosporales; family Streptomycetaceae; genus Streptacidiphilus; species Streptacidiphilus sp. PB12-B1b. The sequence continues at coordinate 2,868,808 of NZ_CP048405.1, forward strand.
GAGACGCTGGAGGAGACATGGCGACGCTTCAACACCGTCCGCAGACGGCGGCACCGGACCTGGAGGCAGCGCTGGCCGCCGTCGAGGCGGCCTACCGGCGCCTGATGGCAGCGGAGCGGCCGGAGCCCGGGCTGCTCCAGGACTTCCAGCGCCGGACCCGTGAACTGAACGCCGCAGCCGACCGGACGCGGGGCGAACCGCCGCCCGGGCCCTCGCAGCGGGTCCGCTGCCGCTGCGCGGGCGCCGTCCGGGGTGCGCAGTGGATCATCCGGCACTCCACCTGACCCGCGCTCCCCGTCCGCTCCCCGACGGCCCGCCACGCCGACCGGGCCGCCCTCCCGGGAAGCCGGTCGCGGCCGACGGACAATGCCAGGGCCGGACACCCTGTCGAGCCCATGGGCCGGAAGGCCGCCCACCCCGGAAGGCCACCCCCGAGGATGAAACCCGAAGGTCCCGCCTGCTGCACCCCCGGCCGCGCCACCCCGGCCCCGGCCCCGGCCGATGCCCGAGCGGCACACCCCGATGCGACGGCCGGTGGCGAGCGCGTGGCGTCGGTCCCTCTGGGGGGCGGCTCCTTCGCCATGGGCAGCGAGGACGCCCTCGCCTACCCCGACGACGGCGAGGGCCCGGTCCGCCGGGTCCTGCTGAGCCCGTTCGCCATCGATCCGCACTGCGTCACCAACGCCCGGTTCCGGGTCTTCGCCGAGGCCACCGGCTACCTCACCGACGCCGAGCGCTACCGGGCCTCGTTCGTGTTCGGGGGGCTGCTCCCGGACGCTTTCCCGCCCACCCGCGCGGTCGCGGCCGCGCCCTGGTGGCGCGAGGTCCCCGGCGCCGACTGGCAGCACCCGGAGGGCCCCCAGTCCGACCTGTCCGGACGTGACGACCACCCGGTGGTGCACGTGTCCTGGAACGACGCAGCCGCCTACTGCGCCTGGGCCGGACGGCGGCTGCCCACCGAGGCGCAGTGGGAGTACGCGGCCCGAGGCGGCCTGGACGGGATGCCCTTCCCCTGGGGCAGCGAGCTGCGGCCCGGCGGCCGGCACCGGATGAACGTGTGGAACGGCGCCTTCCCCCAGCACAACACCCGCGCGGACGGCTACCTCGGCACCTGCCCGGTGGACGCCTTCGAGCCCAACGGCTACGGCCTGTCCAACATGACCGGCAACGTGTGGGAGTGGACCGCCGACTGGTTCCACCCGACCTGGCACGCGACCGGCTCCCGGACCGATCCCGCCGGGCCGCCCACCGGCACCGCCCGGGCCCTGCGCGGCGGCTCCTACCTCTGCCACGCCTCCTACTGCCGCCGTTACCGGGTCTCGGCGCGCATGGGCAACACCCCCGAGTCCTCCTCCGGCAACACCGGCTTCCGCTGCGCCGGTCCCACCGGGCCGTAGCCGGGGCGCCCACCGGGCCGAGGGCATTCCGCTCGGCGCCACCGGCAGGACGGCGGCCGAACCGGAATCGGCTGCGCGGGCGCGGGGGGAGCCGGGATGATGGGGGCGCGCTGGTGCGCCGGTGGGTTCGGTGGCGTGGACGGATGGCGGACGTGGCTGCGGACAGGGGGTTGGCATGCGCTCGGGGGCAGGTGGTGGGTGGCCGGGTTGGTGACGGTCGCGGTGTTCGCCGTGGTCACATGGGTCTTCGCGGACGGGGTGACCCCGTTGTGGGTGCATGACGCGGCGGACCGGCTGGGCTGGGGCTTCGGGGCCGGGACGGCTGCCTCCGCACTGGCCGCGCTGTGGGGCAAGGGCTATGCCACCGCCGGCGAGGGCCGCTCCGGCTCGGCCGCACAGGTGGTGCAGAACTCCCGGATCGGAGGCGGGCTCACCCAGGTCTCCGGCGCGGGAAGGGTGAAGATCAGCCATCGGACGGCCGGGACCGGCCTCCCGCCCGAGGAGCCGCAGGCGCCGGACACGGCGGCGGAGGGCGCGTCCGGGAGGACGCCGTTCGAGGGCGGCGGGCAGCGGGTGTCGGGGGCGACCGTGGCCGGGCCGGTGGACCAGGTGAGCGGCGCCGAAGGTGACGTGGAGATCGAGCAGTGAGCCCGGGCAGCCGCTCCGGGAGGCGCTGGCTGCGGCGCGGGCAGTGGGTCGCCGACAGCGTCGTCCACGGCTCCGTGGTCCAGATCAGCGGGGTCACCGGCGACGTCGAGGTGGCCGTGCACCACGAGCGGGCGCTGTACCGCTTGGAGGAGTACCCGGACGAACCCCCGGCGCTGTCGGTGAAGCGGGCCCGTGAGCAGCCCGCGCTGCTGCTCCAGGCCCGCTATGCGATCGTCGGATTCACCGGCCGCGCCGCCGAGTCGGCGCGGTTGGCCGCCTGGCGCGACAGCGCTGGGCCGGTGTCGGCGCTGCTGCTGCACGGCGCGGGCGGGCAGGGCAAGACCCGGCTGGCCGCACAGTTCGCGCAGGCGAGCGCGGCGGCGGGCTGGCGGGTGCTCCAGGCCCGGCACGCCACCGACCACGCCCCGGGCCCCCGGCGCGACGCCACGGCGCAGACCCCCAACGAGCGCGCCCCCGGGACGCTGGTGGTGGTGGACTACGCCGAGCGCTGGCCCACCGCCGACCTGCTGGAGCTGTGCGCAGACGCCACCCGCCGGCCCCACCGCACCCGGGTGCTGCTGGTCGCCCGCCCGGCCGGGGTGTGGTGGCAGACGCTCTCCGGCAACGAGCTGGACCGTCTGGAGATCGAGACCGACCGACTCGCCCTGGGCCCGCTGGCCGACGAGGACAGCACCAGCGTCCTGGCCCTGTTCACGGCGGCCCGCGACTGCTTCGCCGCCGCCCTGGACGTCCCCGCCGACGTCTCCGCCGACGTCCCCGCGCCGCCGCCCGCCGCGGACGCCGGCTTCCGCGAGGCCCTGACCGTGCACATGGCCGCCCTGGCCGCCGTCGACGCCCGCCACCGCCGCAGCACCGAGGACCGGCCGGGCCCGGCCCTCGGCACGCCCGCCGAGGTCTCCGCCTACCTGCTGACGCGCGAACGCGCCCACTGGCAGAAGCTCCACGCCCAGCAGCGGATCCGCGCGGACGCCGACGCGATCGGCCAGTGCGCCTACACCGCCGCCCTGACCGGCCCCCAGGCCCACCCCCGCGCCCTGGACGCGATCATCCGCGCCGCGCCCGGCTCCACCGGCGAGCCCCCGGACCGCCTGCTGCGCGACCACGCCGTCCCCTACCCCGAGGCCCCCGGCGGCGAGGGCACGACCTTCCTGGAACCGCTCCAGCCCGACCGCCTCGCCGAGGACTACCTTGCGCTCACCACCCCCGGCCACACCCTGGCCGGCTACACCCCCGACCCCTGGGCCACCGACGTCCCCCGGCGCCTGCTCAGCGGCGTCGACGGTCCCCCCGCCTGGACCCGCAACGCCCTGACGGTGCTGATCGCGGCGGCCCAGCGCTGGCCGCACCTGGTCGAGCGCCAGCTCACCCCGCTGCTCACCGCCCGCCCCGAACTCGCCCTCCAGGCGGGCGGCGCGGCGCTGGCCGCCCTCTCGACCCTGCCCGACCTGCCCCTGGCCGTCCTGGAAGCCGTCGAATCCCGGCTGCCCGCCGGGCGCCATACCGACCTCGACCCCGGCTCGGCCGCCCTCGCCGACCGCCTGGCCCGCCACCGCCTGGCCCGCACCGAGGACCCCCTGGCCCGGGCCCGGATCTGCGACGGCCTCGCCGAGCGCCTGTACTACGCCGGACTGCGCGCGGAAGCGCTCGCCGCCGCCGCCGATGCCGTGCCCGTCTGGCGCGACCTCGCCCGGGCCGACCCCGCCGCCCATGAGGCCAGCCTCGGCAGCGCGCTGAGCAACCTCGGCGTCTTCCTGTCGGAGGTGGGGCGTCGGGGGGAGGCGCTGGCTCCGGTGGAGGAGTCGGTAGGGGTCTACCGGCGGTTGGCGGCGGCCGACCCCGCCGCCTACGAACCGCGCCTGGCCACGGCGTTGAACAACCTGGGCCTGCGGCTGTCGGAGGTGGGGCGTCGGGGGGAGGCGCTGGCTCCGGTGGAGGAGTCGGTAGGGGTCTACCGGCGGTTGGCGGCGGCCGACCCCGCCGCCTACGAACCGCGCCTGGCCACGGCGTTGAACAACCTGGGCCTGCGGCTGTCGGAGGTGGGGCGGCGCGGGGAGGCGCTGGCCCCGGCGGAGGAGTCCGTGCAGGTCCACCGGCGGTTGGCAGCGGCGAACCCCGCCGCCTACGAGCCCGGCCTCGCCTCGGCGCTGAGCAGCCTCGGCGCCTTCCTGTCGGAGGCCGGGCGCTGGGAGGAGGGACTGGCCCCGACCCAGGAGGCCGTGACCGTCCGGCGCCGGTTGGCGGCGGCCAACCCCGCCGCCCATGAGCGCCATCTCGCCCTGGCGCTGAACAACCTGGGCATCCGCCTGTCGGAGGCGGGGCGGAGCGAGGAGGCCCTGGCTCCGGTGCGGGAGGCCCTGGACGTCTACCGGCGGCTGGCGGCGGCCAACCCCGCCGCCTATGAGCACTACCTTCCCCAGGCGCTGAGCAACCTCGGCGTCTTCCTGTCGAAACTGGGACACCGGGAGGAGGCCGTGACTCCGGTGCAGGAGTCGGTGGAGGTCGCCCGCCGGTTGGCGGCGGCCGACCCCGCCGTCTACGAGCCCGGCCTCGCCCTGGTGCTGAGCAACCTCGGCGCCTGCCTGTCCGACGCCGGGCGGCGGGAGGAGGCGCTGGCCCCGGCCCAGGAGGCCGTGGCGGTCTACCGGCGGCTGGCGGCGGCGGACCCGGCCGCCTACGAACCCAACCTCGCCATGGCCCTGTCGGCCTTCGCCAGTGGCCAGTTGCCGGGCGGCGGGCGGGTCTGGCCCCAGGCGCTGGAGGCACTGACGGAGGCCGTAGCCATCTTCGACCGGCTGGCCCGAACGATGCCCCGTGCCTACGGCGGCCTCCTGCGCGACGCGCTGTCGACGATGGCAGACCTCCTGCACGCCATGGGCCACACCTCCGAGGCCTCCCGCCTCCGGGCCGTGCTCAGCCAGTAGCCCACAGCCCGGCCCCGGCCCCGGCGGTGGCCTCCGCTCAGGCGGTGGTCGTGCGGAACTGCGGTCCGTACACGCCTTCGCCGGTGGGCAGCGGGATCGCCATCAGGCCCAGGGCCGGGGCCTCCAGTGCCCGCATGGTGCCGACGGCGGCGTTGAGCTGGGCCGGGTCACCGGTGGTCCAGGCGCTCTCCAGGCGGCGCAGCAGTTCGGTGAAGGTGGCGTCGAACTGGCGGAGCAGCCTCTCGGCGGCGGGGGCCGGGTTCGGCCAGCCGCCCTTGGGGACCACGCCCATCGGTCGGACCTGCGGGAAGGGGATGTGTTCTCCGGTGAACTCCCGGACGCCGTCGACCGTGCGCAGTCGGTGCTCGTGGTAGATCTCTCCGAAGGCGTAGTAGTGCGCGGGGGTCTCGGGGTCGAACGGGATGTCGGGGGAGTCCGAGGTGCCTTCGCCCTGCTCCTTGATGTTTTCGATCGCCTGCTCGACCTCGGGCAGGGTCCTCACCGGCTTCAGCCGGTCCGGGCCGATGGCGGCGGCCAGCTGCCTTCCGGGCGACAGCGTGGGCTGCACGTCGTGGAACGCGTCCAGCAGCGCGGTGTAGAAGGCACCGATGGTCGGCGGTCCGCCCGCCGCGCGGGCAAGCGGCTTTTCCGGCAGTTCGATGGCCATCATCACGTCGTGGACGTACGCCTTGGTGAGCCCGGAGAGGTAGACGCGCAGCCCGGGCCGTACTCCGCCGGGCAGCGGGCCGGGATAGGCCGGGACGGCGTCGGTGAAGCGCGGACGGCCGCCGACCGCCGCCAGCAGGTTGCAGGCCAGGCCCATGTGGTACATCTCGTCGCTGATCACGCGCCGGATCAGCTGTGCCGCCGGCTGGGTCCGGTCCCGGACGGACCACCAGGCGCACAGGTACGGGGGGATGGTGGCGAACTCCAGCTCCACCGCGGCCTGAAGCGCCGTCCTGAGCCAGTGGATGTCGCGCCGGTCGGCACGCACCGCCATCAGCCGGGGGACGGCCCCGGCGTCGCCGACCGACGCGGAGACGGGCGCCGCCGCCGCACCGGCCGCCAGCACGACCGGGCCGGTGGCGGCCAGGGTGGCCGAAGCAAGGAACCCCCTGCGGCTGACCGGGGATACCGGTCGGCTCTCCGGACCTGCGCTCGGATCAGACACTGTGCCTCCGTCCTGGAGCAGCCGGTCCGTAGCCGGGCCGGGCTTGCTCTGAGGTGATCTACAGGCTGACGAAGCTATCAGGACATAAAACGCAAATAGGGCATGTGGTTCATGGTGTCGACCTGGTGGCGCCGGGTGTCAGCAGTCGCTCCCCGGGGCGGTACGGTCCGGATCGGGCCCGGCGGGCGGCTGGGTGAGCGGTTCGATCCGCAGCAGCCGGGCGACCGGGGTCGGGAGCCACCAGTTGATCCGGCCCAGCAGGGCGACCAGGGCCGGGGCCAGGACGCCTCGGATCACGGTGGCGTCCAGGATGATGCCCGCGGCCAGGCCGGTGGAGAGGATCTTGACGTCCGTCTGCGGAACGCCGCCGAGGGCGACGAAGGCGAGGAACAGGATCAGCGCCCCGGAGGTGACCAGCCGTCCGGTGTGGCCGATGCCCCGGATGACGGCCTGGTCGGTGTCGTGGCCCTGCTCGTACTCCTCGTTGATGCGGGTGAGGATGAACACCTCGTAGTCCATCGACAGCCCGAACAGCAGTGCGAACACTGCCAGCGGCACCCACAGCGTGACCGCGCCGGTGGCCGGGTTGGAGAAGAGGGCCTCGGTGCCGTGCCCCTCCTGCCAGACGAAGGTCAGCACCCCGAACGCCGCCGCCAGCGACATGGCGTTCAGCAGCAGCGCCTTGACGGGCAGCCACACCGACCGCAGCGCGCGGGCCAGCAGGACGAAGGTGACCAGCACGATGGCGCCGATGATCAGCCACAGGTCCGGGCCGTACAGGGCGTCGATGAAGTCCGCGTCCTGGGCGGGGGCGCCCCCGACGCCGGCGCCGGGCAGCCGCGCGGCGGCGGTGCGGATCCGGTCCAGCGCGGCCTTGCCGGCGGCGCTGGACGGGTCGGCGCCGGACCAGGCGTCGATCACCCGCAGGCCGCCGCGGGTCCATGCCTGCGGTGCGACGGAGGTGATGCCCGGCCCGGCGTCGAGCGCCTGCGGGCCGACCGGGGCCAGGACCTCGGTGGGGCGCAGCACGCCGGGGCCGATCCCGGCCCCGGTGAGGTCGGCCAGACCGGCCCGGGCCTCGGCGGGTGCGGTCGCGGCGGTGGCGGTGGCCTGGGGCTCGCCCAGGTTGAGCGAGAACACCGGCGTGATCAGCAGGGCGAGCACGGCCAGCGAACCGAGGGTGGCCCAGACCCGGTGGGCGACCACCACCCGGGCGATGCGGGTCCACAGGGCGCTGACGGTGCCGGCCGGTTTGCGGCGCGGCCACTCCATCCGGGGGCCGACCGCGTCCAGTACCACCGGCAGCAGGGTCGCCGACACGGCGATGCTGATCAGCGGGATCAGCAGCCCGGCCAGGCCGATGCTGCGCAGGAACGGCACGCTGGTCAGGGCGAGCGCGGCCAGGCTGACGGTCACCGTCAGCCCGGAGAACAGCACCGACTTCCCGGCCGTCGACGACGCCTTGAGGACGGCGTCCCGGTTGTCCAGGCCGCCCGCGCGCTCCTCGCGCCAGCGGGTGACGATGAGCAGCGCGTAGTCGATGGCCACGCCCAGGCCGACCAGGGCGACGATGTTCTGCACCAGCGTCGACATGGTGGTCACGTAGGTCAGGGCGTAGATGAAGACGAACGCGGTCGGGATCGCCACCCCGGCGATCAGCAGGGGCAGGAAGGCGACCAGCGAGCCGAAGACGACCGCCAGCACCACCAGCGCCGCGACCCCCGCGAACAGGGTCTCCAGCAGGACGCTGCTGCTGCCGGAGCTGCCGCCCGAAGCCAGGATGGTGGCCCCGGTGACGTGCACCGGCGCACCGTCCACACGGGCGCCGGCCAGGGCTCCGGTGACCGCGGGCAGCGCCTGCGCGTAGGGGTCGCTGCTGCCGAAACGCGGGACGGGGTAGAGGAGTTCGAAGGCGGTCCGGCCGTCGGCGGAGACGAAGTCCCGGCTGCCGGTCGAGGGCCAGGACGCGGCGCGGGCTCCGGGCAGGGCCCGCTCGGCCCGGCTGAACACGCCGTCCAACTGCTCCTTCACGCCGGGGGAGTCGACGCCGACGGAGGCCGGGAGCCGGACGACGACCACCAGCGGCGGGTTGTCGCCGCCGGTGCCGAACGCCTTGACGACGGCGGTGTTGGTCTCGTAGGCCGCCTGCCCCGGCAGGTCGAAGGTGAAGGTCAGCCGGGAACCCGACCGGGCGGCGGCCAGGCCGCCCAGGAGGGCCAGCACGATCCAGGCGAGGACCACCAGTCGGCGGTGGGCGAGCGACCACGCGGCCACCCGGGTCACCCCGCGGGGCGATGATTGCTCACTCAATGAACTACTCATTCGATGAGACTATCCTGTCTCCGAGGGGATGCCTGGAAGGACGAGCACCGGATGACCGACGACCACAGCGCACGCGAGGACGATCCCGCCCGGACCCGCCGGGACATCGTCGACGCGCTGCGCCGCTACAGCATCGAGACCACCCGTCTGGGGCACGCCTTCTCCGCCCGGAACGGCCTGCAGAGCGCGGACCTGGAGGCCCTACTGGCCGTGCTCGGGGCCCAGCGCGCCGGAGCCCCGCTCACCCCGGGGGCGCTGCGGCGGCACCTGGGCCTGTCCTCGGGCGGCACCAGCCTGGTCATCGACCGGCTGGAGCGGGCGGGCCACCTGCGCCGGACCCGCGACCACCCGTCGGACAACCGGATCGTCCACCTGCGCCACACCGAGCAGGGCCGGGCCACCGGCTCGGCCTTCTTCGGCCCCCTGGCCGAGCGCACCGACGCCGTGCTGGCCCAGTTCGACCCGCGCGAGCTGGCCGCCATCCAGCGGTTCGTCACCGCTGCGGCCGAGACCACCCAGGACTACCTCGCCGACCTGGAGGCGCGGCCCCCGCAGGGCGGCGGGGCTACAGCGCCTGGATGACGGCGGGCATGCGCTCGGCGACCGCGTCGCCCAGCCGCTCGAACTCGCCGCGCAGGAAGGGCGAGGCGAGCCTGGCCACGCCGTGGAACTCGATCCCGGCGCGGTAGCGGACCTCGGTGGCGCCGCCGTCCACACTCCGGAAGGCGAGGTCATCGGTGGTGCCGGCGGTCCGGTTCCGGCCCACGAAGACCAGCCGGGCGGGCTCCAGCCGGGTCAGTTCGTACTCGAGCTCGGTCTCCCGGCCCTTGAACTCCGACACGTTCCGCCAGGTCGACCCCGCCCGGACCGGGCCCGCGTCCAGCCGGGTGCAGCTGCGCGTGCCCGGATCCCACTGCTCGGTCCGGGAGAAGTCCTTCAGGTAGTCCACGACGAAGGCCACCGGCCTGCCGACGACGAAGGTCCGTTCCACGTTGATCATGAGCACCTTCCCGCTGCCGCGCGCGTCCTGCGCACACACGCGACGCTACGAGGCGGTGGCGGCGGAGCCAAGTTGCACGCGTAGTGCAGCGATTCGGAGGGCCGGGCGGCCTGCGCTCCTTTAGGCGCATGGGCACAGGTGTGCTAGACATGCAGTAACCAAAGGGGCATTTTGCACCAGCTGAAGCTCGGTATCATCGCCAGGTCCTACAAGGAGAACGAGCAGAGGCTGCCGGTCCACCCGGCCCACCTGGAGCGGATCGACGCCGACCTGCGCGCCCGCATCCACCTGGAGCAGGGCTACGGCGAGGGCTTCGGCTTCTCCGACGCGCAGCTCGCGCCCCTGGTCGCCGGTCTGCTGCCGCGCGCGGAACTGATCGCCGCCTGCGATGTGGTGCTGCTCGGCAAGCCGATGCCGCAGGACGTGGCCGAACTGCGCGAGGGCCAGATCCTGTGGGGCTGGCCGCACTGCGTCCAGGACGACCGGGTCACCCAGATCGCCATCGACCGGCGGCTGACCCTGATCGCCTTCGAGGCGATGCACCACTGGACCAGCGAGGGCGCGTTCAACCTGCACGTGTTCCTCAAGAACAACGAGCTGGCCGGCTACTCCTCGGTGCTGCACGCCATGCAGCTGCGCGGCTCGACCGGCGACTACGGCCGCCGCCTGCGCGCCGTCGTGATCGGCTTCGGCGCGACCGCCCGCGGCGCCGTGACCGCGCTGAACGCCCTCGGCGTGCACGACGTCGACGTCCTCACCGCCCGCGGCGTCACCGCCGTCAGCTCACCGATCCACTCCGCCCGCATCGTCCAGTTCGACCACGACGAGGCGGACGACACCACCGACCCGCGCCGCAGCCACGCCCTGACCGACGAGGGACGCCAGCCGCTGGCCGAGTTCCTGGCCGGGCACGACATCATCGTCAACTGCGTCCTGCAGGACACCCGGGCGCCGCTGACGTTCCTGATCGACGAGGACCTCGCCGCCCTGGCGCCCGGCACGCTGATCATCGACGTCTCCTGCGACGAGGGCATGGGCTTCAGCTGGGCCCGCCCCACCAGCTTCACCGAGCCGATGTTCACCGTCGGCGACAACGTGCACTACTACGGCGTCGACCACAGCCCCTCCTACCTGTGGAACTCGGCCACGTGGGAGAACAGCGAGGCGCTGGCCCCGTACCTGCGCTCGGTGCTGGACGGCCCGCAGGGCTGGGAGCGGGACGCGACCATCCGTCGGGCCGTCGAGATCCGCGACGGGGTCGTGCAGAACCCGGCCATCCTCTCCTTCCAGCATCGCTCCGAGCACTACCCCCACGCTCGGCAGTAGCCTCCGGCTGCCCGGCGCGGCGTCGGCGGCGGGGAGTCGGAGCAGGCCCGGGGGAGCGTATCGGGGCGGACGGCGGGGGCAGCCGGGTTTCAGCCGTCGTCCGGCGGCCGACGGCGCCGACTTGACCGGATCGGGCCCGGGCACCCCGCGCCATGTCCGGTCCCGGCCCGGTCCCGGTCGGAGCCCTGCCGTGGCCCGCCGTGGCCCGCCCGGGAGGCCTGGTCCCACCGGGCACGGGTGCCCCGATCCCGCCGACGCGGGCGGGGGAAGGCGGTTTCCGGACGTCCGGCCGCAGCCGCCCAAGGGCCGGAAGATCGTGCACGGTCCATCACGGATTGTGCACGAATGAAACCTGTGGGTAAGACTGCCGGGGTTCTGACCGCGCACCCCCGACGAAGGAGTCCACGATGCGTACGCGGAAGACCCTTGCCACCGCCCTGACCACCGCTGCTTTCGCCACCGCCCTGACCGGCGCGCTGGCGGGGACGGCCGTGCCGCAGGCGCAGGCGGCCCCCATGCTCCAGGAGCCCCAGGCGCTGGTGCTGGCCGTGTCCGGCCCCGGCGTCACCGCCTCGTCCGGTGTCGAGCAGGCGGTCACGCTCGGCTGTACGCCGGAGGCCTCGGGCGACCACCCCGACGCGGCCGCCGCCTGCGCGGCCCTGGACCGGGTCGGCGGCGACCCGGCCGCGCTGCCGGCCGGTGACGGCATGTGCCCGCAGATCTACCTGCCGGTCACCGCCGAGGCCATGGGCGTGTGGAACGGACAACGGGTCTCGTTCCAGCGCACCTACACCAACGAGTGCGTGATGCTCCGCGCCGCCGGGGCCGTCTTCGACTTCTGAGCCGCCGCCCGGAGGACGCCTGGTCCCGGCTCAGCGCTGCGCCGGGACCAGGCGTCCGAGCAGCTCGCCGAAGGCCAGCAGCCGGTCCATCTGGCCCGGGCCGCCGTCGTCCAGCGACTTGCTGAAGCGGAACGCCTCCGGGCGGAACCGGGCGGTGCCCGCCGAGCCCTCGTCCGTCGGCACCGCGCTCAGCTCCTGCACCGCCCCGGTGGTGACCACCACGTACACGCCCCGGCGCACCCGCGCGCCGCCGCTGTCCCGGCCGACCAGGGTCCGCATGCCCACATGCCGCACCTCGGACAGCGGCAGCACCTGGATGGACGAGTCCAGCACGGTGCCGCCGGGCGCGCTGCCGTCGGCGATCTCCTCGCTGTGCCACAGGATCAGCCGCCGCCCGTCGCAGACCGCCGCCTCCTGCCAGACCGAGGCGCCCGCGTCGGTGAGGTCCACCACCCGCTCCAGGGTGAAGCCGCGCACCCGCCGCCGCCCCAGCACGCCGCCGATCGCCTCCAGCGCCACGTCCGGGTGCAGGAAGTACGCCTCCGCCGCGCCCTCCAGCCGCCCGAACGGCGACCAGTCCGTGCCCGGCAGCCCCATCGGGGCCCCGGGCCCCTCCTGCCGCCGCAGCACCCGCCGCCTCGACTCCCTGCTGAACATCGCTGCCCCCTTGCTGCCCAGCTCCCCGGCAAACCCTACCGAAGGGGGCCCCGCCGCCGGGGCCCTCTAGGCTGGTGTCCATGCCCACCCTGCTGCTCGTCCGCCACGGCCGATCCACCGCCAACACCGCCGGAGTCCTGGCCGGGTGGAGCCCCGGCGTGCACCTGGACCCGCACGGCAGCAAGCAGGCCGACGGACTGGCCGGACGGCTGGACGGCATCCCGCTGGCGCTGGCCGTCAGCAGCCCGCTGGACCGCTGTCGGGAGACCCTGGCGCCGCTGCTGGCCGCCCGGCCGGAGCTGGGCCTGCGGCTGGACGAGCGGCTCGGCGAGTGCCGCTACGGCGACTGGACCGGCCGCCCGCTGGCGGAGCTGGCCACCGAGCCACTGTGGCGCACCGTCCAGGCCCAGCCGTCCGCCGCGACCTTCCCCGGGCCCGAGGGCGAGTCGCTGCGCGAGATGAGCCACCGCGCGGTGGAGAGCGTCCGCGAGTGGGACGCCGAGGTCGAGCGCGAGCACGGCGCGGACGCGGTCTGGGCCGCCTGCAGCCACGGCGACGTGATCAAGGCGATCGTGGCCGACGCGCTCGGGCTGCACCTGGACAACTTCCAGCGGATCTCGGTCGAGCCCTGCTCGGTCACCGTGATCCGCTACACCGCGCAGCGCCCGTTCCTGCTGCGCCTGGGCGACACCGGCGAGCTCGGAGGCGTCGCGCCGCGCCCGGCGACCGGCGATCAGGCGGCCGACGGAGCCCGCGACGGGGACGCAGTCGTCGGGGGAGACACCGGCGTACGGTGACGGCTGGGTAGGGTGGGATCGAACAGCGACGTCAAGTTCTGGAGCAGCCACGTGCCCCGCCAGGTGTTCTTCTACGATCCCCCCGAGCGCTTCGTGGCCGGAACGGTCGGCGAGCCGGGTCAGCGCGCCTTCTACCTGCAGGCCAGCACCCAAGGCCGGGTGACGAGCGTCCTCCTGGAGAAAACCCAGGTGGCCGCGCTCGCCGAGCGGATCGAGGAGCTGCTGGACGAGGTGGTCCGCCGCGCCGCCGGCAGCACCGAGGTCCCGGCCGTAGCCCCGGCCGACCTCATCGACAGCGCCCCGCTCGACCAGCCCGTCCTGGAGGAGTTCCGGGTCGGGACGATGGCGCTCGCCTGGGACGAGTCCGTCCAGCGCCTGATCATCGAGGCGCAGGCGCTGATCGAGACCGACCCGGACGACCCCGAGGACACCGAGCCCTTCGAGGACGACGAGAACGGCCCGCCGATGCTGCGGGTCCGGCTCAGCGGCGCGATGGCCCGGGTCTTCGCCAAGCGGGCGCTGGAGCTGGTCTCGGCCGGACGGCCGCCGTGCCCCTTCTGCAGCCTGCCGCTCGACCCCCAGGGGCACGTCTGCCCCCGCCAGAACGGATACCGGCGCTGAGCGCGCCGGTCGAGCAGCCGCTGCCCGAGGTGGACCCTGCCGCCTCGGCCGCGCTGGCCGCCGACCCGGCCCGGGCCCTGGCGCTGCTGCGCGAGGGCGAGCTGCGGATACACGGCCGGCTCACCGAGGCGTCCAACGCCGCCTTCTACTGCACGGTCGGCGGTGTCGACGGCGGGACTGACGGCGGGGCCGGGGCCGACGGCGACGGCCGAGCGGTCTGCGTCTACAAGCCGGTCCGCGGCGAGCGCCCACTGTGGGACTTCCCGGACGGCACCCTGGCCGGGCGCGAGGTCGCCGCGTACGAGGTGTCCGCCGCCACCGGCTGGCACCTGGTGCCGCCCACGGTGTTGCGCGAGGGCCCCTACGGCGAGGGCATGTGCCAGATCTGGGTGGAGTCCGATCCGGAGGCGCAGCTGCTCGCCCTGCAGGACGCCGAGGACGCCGAGCCCGGCTGGTGCGCCATCGGCCGCGCCGAGGTCGGCGAGGGCCGCACCGCCCTGCTGGTGCACGCCGACGACGCCCGGCTGCGCCGGCTGGCGGTGCTGGACGCGGTGCTGAACAACGCCGACCGCAAGGGCGGCCACCTGCTCCCGGCCGTGGACGGCCGGATCTACGGCATCGACCACGGGGTGACCTTCGCCGTCCCCGGCAAGCTGCGCACCCTGCTCTGGGGCTGGGCGGGCGAGCCGCTCCCGGCGGAGGCCGCCGAGGCGCTGACCGGCCTGCGCGAGCAGCTCGACGGGCCGCTGGGCGAGCGGCTGGCCGCGCTGCTCACCGCCGCCGAGGTGGACGCGGTACGGCAGCGGGTGGCGGGGCTGCTGCGGACCGGGCTGCACCCGCTGCCGTCCGGGGAGTGGCCGGCCGTTCCGTGGCCGCCGATCTGACGGCCGCCGGCGGCCGCCGGTCCGACCGGCCCGGAGGCACTGGTGCGAAGATCAGTTGCGGCCGGTTAGAGTCATCCGTATGTATGCCTGGCCTGCCACTGAGGTTCCCGCGCTCCCTGGACAGGGGACTCCCCTGCGCATCTTCGACACCGCCGCAGGCGGCCTGCGGACCACCGACCCCGGCCCCACGGCCCGGCTCTACGTCTGCGGCATCACGCCCTACGACGCCACCCACCTCGGCCACGCCGCCACCTACAACGCCTTCGACCTGATCCAGCGGGTCTGGCGGGACAACGGCCACGAGGTCGTCTACGTCCAGAACGTCACCGACGTGGACGACCCGCTGCTGGAGCGCGCCATCGCCACCGGCGAGGACTGGACCGAGCTGGCCGAGCGCGAGACCGCGCTGTTCCGCGAGGACATGACGGCGCTGCGGATGCTCGCCCCCGCCCACTACATCGGCGCGGTCGAGGCCATCCCCTCGATAGTGCCGATCGTCAAGGACCTGCTCGCGCAGGGCGCCGCCTACGAGCTCGACGGCGACATCTACTTCTCGATCGCCTCCGACCCGCACTTCGGCGAGGTCTCCCGGCTCGGCCCGGAGCAGATGCTGCGCTACTTCGGCGAGCGCGGCGGCGACCCGGACCGCCCCGGCAAGAAGCACAGCCTGGACCCGCTGCTGTGGCTGTCCGCCCGCCCCGGCGAGCCCGCCTGGGACACCGAGCTGGGCCACGGCCGCCCCGGCTGGCACATCGAGTGCGTCGCCATCGCGCTCGGCCACCTCGGCATGGCCTTCGACATCCAGGGCGGCGGCAGCGACCTGGCCTTCCCGCACCACGAGATGGGCGCCTCGCACGCCCAGGCCGCCACCGGCCTGCACCCGTTCGCCAAGGCGTACGTGCACGCCGGGATGGTCGCGCTGGACGGCGAGAAGATGTCCAAGTCGCGCGGCAACCTGGTCTTCGTCTCCCGGCTGCGCAAGGAGGGCGTCGAGCCCGCCGCCATCCGGCTGGCCCTGCTGGGCCACCACTACCGCAGCGACTGGGAGTGGACCGGCGCCGACCTGCTCCGCGCCCAGGACCGGCTGGCCCGCTGGCGCGCGGCCGTCTCCCGGCCGGACGGCCCGGCCGCCGACGGGGTGCTGGCCGAGGTCCGCGCGGCGCTCTCGGACGACCTGGACGCCCCCCGGGCGCTGGCCGTCATCGACGCCTGGGCCGCCGCCCAGGACGCCCGGGGCGGCGATGACACCGGCGCCCCCGGCGTCATCTCCCGCACCGTGGACGCGCTGCTCGGCGTCGCGCTCTGACACCGGTGCCGGGCCCGGCTCCGCTCGGCCCGGCACCGCTCAGTCCCGTTCCGCTCAGTCCCTTTCAGCCCCGTTCCGCTCAGTCCCGTTCGGCCCGTGCCGGTTCCGCCGCCGGGAGCGGCACCGCCGCCTCCGGCGCGCCGTAGGTGCGGCCCTTCCAGGCCGCGCCCCGGCCGCGCCAGTGCTGCACCGCCGAATCCACCGTCATCAGCAGGTACAGCCCCGCGGTGAACGGCAGCAGCAGCGCCTCGGCGGCCGGTCGGCCGTAGTACGCCAGCATCGGCCGGTAGGTCAGCGCCATCAGCGCCCAGGCCGCCCCGGCCACGGCCGCCGCCGGGGCGTCGCCGGTGGCCAGCCCGGCCGCCAGCGCCACCGGCGGCACCAGGTAGACCAGGGCCAGCCCCAGCACCGTCCCGGCCAGCAGCAGCACCGAGTGCCGCAGCTGCGCGTAGGCGCTGCGGGAGACCATCCGCCACAGCTGCGCCAGCTCCGGGTACGGGCGGACGCTGTCCACCCGGTCGGCCAGGCCCAGCCAGGTGCGTCCGCCGCCGCGCTTCACCAGCCGCGCCAGGTTGACGTCGTCGATCACCGCGCCCCGGATGGCGGCCACGCCCCCGGCCCGCTCCAGCGCCTCCCGGCGCACCAGCGTGCAGCCCCCGGCGGCGGCCGCCGTCCGTGAGCCGGGCCGGTTGCTCCACCGGAACGGGTACAGCTGGGCGAAGAAGTAGACGAACGCCGGGACGATCAGCCGCTCCCAGCGGGTCTCCGTGCGCAGCCGCGCCATCTGCGACACCAGGTCGAGGCCGTGCGCCTCGGCGGCGGCCACCAGCTCGTCCAGCGAGCGGTCGCCGTGGGCGATGTCCGCGTCGGTGAGCAGCAGGTACTCCACCTCCCCGGCCAGCTCCACGCCGTGCCGCAGCGCCCACAGCTTGCCGGTCCAGCCCTGCGGCGGCTCGCCGGGCGAGGTCACGGTCAGCGGCAGGCCGCCCCCGGCGGCCAGCTCCCGGGCCAGCTCGCCGGTGCCGTCGCTGCTGCCGTCGTCCACCAGGATCACCCGCGCGTCGCCGCCGTACGCCTGCGCCAGCAGCGAGGGCAGGCTCAGCGGCAGCACCTCGGCCTCGTCCCGGGCCGGGACGACGACGGCCACCGAGGGGCGGCCCTGCGCCCCGGAGCGGGACGGCAGGCGCACGTCGGTCCGCCAGAACCAGCCCTGACAGAAGGTCAGCCACAGCCAGGACAGCAGGGACAGCGAGGCGATGATCACGAGTACGGACACGGCGCCCAGTCTGGCGCACCGGGCCCGCCGCGTCACCGACCCGGGGCGGGTGGCCGCCACCCGCGCCGGGAGCCCCGCTGCCCGCTCCGGACCCATCGACTAAGGTCAGTACCTGTGAAGATCGCACTCCTGGACTCGGGCATCGGCCTGCTGGCCGCCGCCGCCGCGCTGCGGGCCCTGCGCCCCGACGCCGATCTGGTGCTGACCTGCGACCCTGACGGCATGCCCTGGGGCCCGCGCACCCCCGCCGACGTCACCCGGCACGCCCTCGCCTGCGCCCGCGCCGCCGCCGCCCACCGCCCGGACGCGCTGGTCGTCGCCTGCAACACCGCCTCGGTGCACGCGCTGGACGCGATCCGGGCCGAGCTGGAGCCGGGCATCCCGGTGATCGGCACCGTCCCGGCGGTCAAGCCCGCTGCGGCCGGCGGCGGACCGGTGGCGATCTGGGCCACCCCGGCCACCACCGGCAGCGCCTACCAGCGCGGCCTGATCCAGGAGTTCGCGGCCGGTGCCGAGGTCGTCGAGGTGCCCTGCCCGGGCATGGCCGACGCGGTCGAGCGCGCCGACGAGCAGGCGATCACCGAGACCGTCGCCGCCGCCTGCGCCCGCACCCCGGCCGGAGTCCGCGCGCTGGTGCTCGGCTGCACCCACTACGAGCTGGTCCGGGACCGCATCCGGGCCGCCCTCGGCGACCCGGAGGGCCTCACCCTCCACGGCTCCGCGCAGGCGGTGGCGGTCCAGGCGCTGCGCCGGGTGGCGCCGGAGGCGGTCGCGCGGCAGGGCGGCGGCTCGCTGCTGGTGCTGCGCAGCGGCCGGGTCGGCGAGCAGCTCCCGGCCGCGCTCGCCTACCCCGAGGGCCGCCTGCTGGACGCCCTGGCCACGGCCCCGGCCCGGCCGTAGCAGCCGCCCCCGGGGCACGCGGTCGGGCGCCGGGTACGGATCGGCGTCCGGGTACGGTCAGGCGCCGGTGTCCGGCACCCGGCGCAGGCCTGCGGGCAGGTCGGCCAGGCCCGGGTAGCCGTTGACGGCCATCAGCAGGTCGGCCTCGGCCAGCAGCGAGCGCAGCACGTGCACGATGCCGTCGGCGCCGCCGAGGGCCAGGCCGTAGGCGTACGGGCGGCCGACGCCGACGGCGGTGGCGCCCAGGGCCAGCGCCTTGACGACGTCCGCGCCGCTGCGCACGCCCGAGTCGAACAGCACCGGCAGGCCGTCGGCGGCGGCCACCACCCCGGGCAGCGCCTCCAGCGCGGGCAGCCCGCCGTTGGCCTGTCGGCCGCCGTGGTTGGAGCAGTAGACGCCGTCCACCCCGGCGTCCCTGGCCCGGCGCACGTCGTCCGGGTGGCAGATCCCCTTCAACACCAGCGGCAGCGTGGTGAGCGAGCGCAGCCAGGGCAGGTCGTCCCAGGTCAGCGGGTTGCCGAAGATCCGCGAGAAGAGCGCCACCACCGCGCCCGGGTCCTGCTCCGGCGGCTTGGCCAGGGCGGCCCGGAAGACCGGGTCGGAGGTGTAGTTGGCCAGGCAGGCGCCGCGCAGCTGCGGGAAGTTGCCGGTGCTCAGATCGCGCGGCCGCCAGCCGGTGACCCAGGTGTCCAGGGTGACCACGATGCCCCGGAAGCCCGCCGCCTCGGCCCGGTGCACCAGGCTGGCGGCCAGCTCGCGGTCGGTGGGGGTGTACAGCTGGAACAGGCCGGGGGTGGCGCCCAGCTCCCCGGCGACGTCCTCCAGCGGGTCCATGCTGAGCGTGGACGCGACCATCGGGACGCCGGTCCGCGCCGAGGCCCGGGCGGTGGCCAGGTCGCCGTGCCCGTCCTGGGCGCACAGCCCGATCACCCCGACCGGCGACAGGAACAGCGGGGAGGCCAGCCGCTGCCCGAACAGCTCGACCGAGAGGTCCCGCTCGGCGGCCCCGACCAGCATCCGGGGGATGAGCCCCCAGCGTTCGAAGGCCCGTACGTTGGCCCGCTGGGTCAGCTCGTCGCCCGCGCCCCCGGCCACGTACGACCACACCGACGGCGGCAGCGCCGCCTGCGCGGCCTGCTCCCAGCCGGCGAAGGCCATCGGGTACTTCGGCACCACCCCGAAGAGGGCGTTGAGGTAGATCTCGTTCTGGTAGTCACCGAACTGCGGCATGCCCGCGGTCGCCTCCCTGTCGCGTCCTGTCGCGGCCGGTGGGGCCGACCGCAGCGGGCCCCACCGTGCCAGAGACCGGGGCGGACGCCCAGGGGCCGCGCCCGGGCCGTCAGACCGCGACCGCGCCGCGCAGCCTGCGGGCGGCCGGGTTCCAGCCGGACAGCACCCCGTCGAACAGGCCGCGCGGGGTGCCGGTGTTCACCTGGAGCCGGCTGATCCGCAGCGGATCGGGCCGCCCGCCGCTCGCACCGCGCAGGTCGAACAGGGCGCCGTCAGTGAGGAAGGCGCTGCTGTAGCCGAGCCCGCGCAGCAGCGGCTCGGCCCGGCCGTCGAAGACGCCGTCCGGATAGGCGAAGGCCCGAGGCTCCTCGCCGGTCAGCCGGGCCAGCCGGTGGTGCCCGCCCTGGACCTCCTCGCGGACCACGTAGTCGTCGCAGGAGTCCAGCCGGGCATGGCCCAGCGAGTGGTTCCCCAGGACCACCCCGGCGTCCCGCAGCGCCAGCAGGTCCGCCGAGGTCAGCTGCGGCGTCCCCGGGGCCTGGCGGCGGGCGGTCACCCGCAGCTCCTGCAGGCTGCGGCGGCGGTCGGGGTCGGGCAGCGCCGC
Organism: Streptacidiphilus sp. PB12-B1b; assembly: GCF_014084125.1. Taxonomy (NCBI): domain Bacteria; kingdom Bacillati; phylum Actinomycetota; class Actinomycetes; order Kitasatosporales; family Streptomycetaceae; genus Streptacidiphilus; species Streptacidiphilus sp. PB12-B1b. The sequence continues at coordinate 2,888,731 of NZ_CP048405.1, forward strand.
CAGCGCCGCCGCGACCCCGCCGGCCCGCCCCGGGCCGCCGGGCAGGCCCTGCGGCCGCGAGGACAGCCCGCGCGCCCAGCCGCCCTGCTCGACCAGGTACTCGGCCTCGTTCCACCAGTACGGCTGCTCGGTGTCGACCAGCCCGGCGACCACGAAGGCCACCGCCGGGACGCCGCACGCGGCCAGCGCGGGCAGGGCGGTGGTGGCCGCCGTCCGGTGGCCCAGCTCGAAACTGACCAGCACCGCGTGCGGCGGCAGCGGGGCGCCCCCGCGCACCGCCGCCTCCACCTCGCCCAGCGAGACCGGGCTGGCGGTCCGCCGCAGCCGGTCGAGCTGCGCCCGGAACACCGCAGCGTCGTCGACGTCGTGGAAGGTCAGCACCGCCAGCCGACGCGACGCCCGCCCGCGCGGCAGCTGCAGCGGCCCGCCTGGCGCCCGTCGGGCGGCCTCGTCCGGAGCCTGCCCCGGCTGCCGCACCGCACGGGGAATGGTCATGATGTTCGACTGTCGCACGGACTTCCCTTCCGTCGCGTCGAGCGGTGTCCCAGAGGGATGGAGGACGCCGCCGTGTCGCTCGATGTAAGGAAGACCCGCATCCGGCGAGGAAGGTTGTACGGCCGGAGGGACAAACTTTCCCGGGGGCCGCGCCGCCCGCCACAATGGGACGCATGGCCGATCCGATCACCGACCCCGTGCCCGTGGAACGCCGGGTCGACCTGGGCCTCGCCCGGTTGCTGCCCGACCTGGACCGGCCCCGCGGCTGGCTGCTCACCCTGGACGACGCCCCGCAGTCCTACGTCGACCTGGACGACCCGCTGTACCTGGAGTTCGAGTACGTGCAGCGGCTCGCCCACGCGGCGGACCTGGCGGCGGCCTCCGGGGAGCCGATCGACGTGCTGCACCTGGGCGGCGGCGCGCTGACCCTGGCGCGCTACCTGGCCGCCACCCGGCCCGGCTCCCGGCAGCAGGCCGTCGAGATCGACGCCGGGCTCAGCGCGCTGGTCGGGGAGTACCTGCCCTGGTCGGGGGCTTCGGGGTCCGGCTCCGGGCCGGGGGCGGGGTCGGCGTCCGGGGCGGTGCCCGGTGCGGGGCTGCGGGTGCATGCGGCGGACGCCCGGCAGTTCCTGGCCGCCGCGCCCGAGGACAGCGCCGACCTGGTCGTCGCCGACGTCTTCGGCGGCTCCCGGATCCCGGCGCACCTCACCTCGGTGGAGTTCGTCCGCGAGGCGGCCCGGGTGCTGCGCCCCGGCGGCCTGTACGCCGCCAATCTCGCCGACGGTGCGCCGCTGGACTTCGCCCGGGGGCAGCTGGCCACCGTCCGCGCCGTCTTCGCCGAGGTCTGCCTGGTGGCCGAGCCGTCCGTGCTGCGCGGACGGCGCTACGGCAACCTGGTGCTCCTGGCCGCCGACCACGAGCTGCCTGCCGCCGAGCTGGCCCGCCGCACCGCCGCCGACCCCTTCCCGGCCCGGGTGGTCCACGGCGACCGGCTGGAGCTGCTGACCGGCCGGGCGCGGCCGGTGACCGACGCCACCGCCGCGCCCTCCCCGCCGCCGCCGGAGGGGGCGTTCGCCCTGTGACGGCGGCGGCCCCGACGCGGCGGCGGCCTCCCGAAGCGGCCGGGTCAGCCGACGACGCGGGCCAGCGCGAAGCCGTCGTAGCCCTTGCTGCCGACGGTCTGGACCGCCGTCCCGACCAGCCGGGGTTCGGCCGCGATGAACTCCAGGGCGGCCCGGGTGCCGAGGATGGCCGGGTCCTGGGACGAGGCGTCCGACACCTTGCCGTTGCGCACCACGTTGTCGACGATGATCAGCGTCCCGGGGCGGCTCAGCTCCAGCGCCCAGCGCACGTAGGACGGGTTGTTGACCTTGTCGGCGTCGATGAAGACCAGGTCGAACGGGCCCAGCCCGTCCGCCTGGACCTGCGGCAGGGTCTCCAGCGCCGCGCCCACCCGCACCTCCACCCGGTCGGCCAGCCCGGCGGCGGCGATGTTGCCCCGGGCCACCTCGGCGTGGGCCGGGTCGTACTCCAGGGTGGTCAGCCGGCCGTCCTCGGGCAGCGCCCGGGCCAGGCAGATCGTCGAGTAGCCGCCGAGCGTGCCGATCTCCAGGATCGACCGGGCGCCCTGGACGGCGGCCAGCAGCTGCAGCATCCGGCCCTGCGGCTCGGAGACCGCGATCGGCGGCAGCCCGGCCGCCGCGCTGGCCTTCAGCGTCGTGTCCAGGGCCGGATCACGCAGGGCGAGCGTCTCGGTGATGTAGGCGTCGACGGCGTCCCAGGTCTCGTGCGAACTCATCTCTGCTCTCCTCGTTCATCGCTGACATGCCGTTCGAACGCAACCTACCGCGCCCTCCAGGCCGCTGTGATCACTCCCTAGGATGGGCGCCATGCGCCTCATCGGAGAGATCACCCCCAGCGGCCCGCTGCTCGTCGTCGCCCTCGCCGAGGAGGCGGCGCACCTGGACGGCGGCCTGCCGGTGCTGCTGACCGGCATGGGCAAGGTCAACGCCGCCGCCTCGGTGGCGACCGTCCTGGCCGGTGCGGTCCGACCGGGCTCCCTGGTCAACCTGGGCACGGCCGGGGCGCTGCACTCCGGCTGGACCGGCACCCACGAGGTCCGCACGGTGCTGCAGCACGACCTCGACTCGGAGCTGCTGCGCTCGCTCACCGGGGCGGAGGTCGGCGAGCCGATCGAGCTGCTGCCCGGCGGCGACGGCCCGGTCCTGGCCACCGGCGACCTGTTCGTCTCGGAGGAGGCCGCGCGTCGGCGCCTGGCCGGGCAGGCCCAGCTGGTCGACATGGAGGGCTACGCGGTGGCCAGCGTCGCCCGGCGGGCCGGACTGCCGGTACGGCTGATCAAGCACGTCAGCGACGAGGCGGGCGAGGGCGCGGCCAAGGCCTGGCGGGAGTCGGTGGACGACTGCGCCCGGGAGCTGGCCCGGTGGGTCGAGGAGAACCTGCCGGCCTGAGCGGACCGGGCGGATGAGCGGGCCGGGCGGAGGGGGCGCGGTCAGTCGGTGACGACGCGGAAGACCGGGAAGCCGGGGGCGATCTCGCGCAGTCGGCTCTCGGGGGAGTCGGCGTCGACGTCCTCGAAGAACATGCCGACCTCCCAGGCCCAGCGGCGCAGGTAGGCGCGCAGCACGGCGGGCTTCTCGTCGTCGGACAGCTCGACCCCGCGGAAGGGCTCGACCCGGCGTCCCAGGCGCAGCTCGCCGCCGCCGACCGCCCGCATGTTGCGCACCCACTGGGTGTGGCCGCGCGGCGCGACCAGGTAGCGGCGGCCGTCGATGGTCAGCAGGTTGACCGGGGTGGTGCGCCACTCGCCGCTCTTGCGGCCGCGCACGGCCAGGGTGCGCGAGCCGAGGACGCTGATGCCGAGGCGGCCCAGGGCCCGCATCAGCGGGTTGGCCACGCGATCCAGCAGCCAGGCCTCGGCGCCGCTGGGGACGACCAGACGGGTCGCCGGGTCCGCGGCGGCGGTGGTGCGCGGGCCGGGGGCGGTGGTGGCGTGGGCGATGGATCCTGAGTCGGACATGGCGGGCTCCTGGGTGAGCAGAGTTCACAATCGAGAGCAGTGCTCTCGTTTCTTGGTTATGACTATGGCGCGATCAGTGCCCCGAGTCAAGAGCAGTGCTCTCGATTCGATGCGGCGCTCTCGTTTGTGGCAGACTGTCGCCCATGGCAGCCATCAGAACCGCTCGTGAGCGAGCACGCGAGGAACTCACCCGGGAGATCAAGGCGGAGGCACGCCGCCAGCTCGGGGTCGAGGGCGCCCAGAAGCTCTCGCTGCGCGCCGTCGCCAGGGAGCTGGGCATGGTCTCCTCCGCCCTCTACCGCTACTTCCCCAGCCGCGACGACCTGCTGACCGCCCTGATCATCGACGCCTACAACGCCCTCGGCGACCGGGTCGACGCGGCCGTCGCCGCCGCCCCCGCCGATGACGTACGCGCCCGCTGGGCCGCCCTGTGCAACGCCGCCCGCTCCTGGGCGATCGCCAGCCCGCACGAGTACGCCCTGGTCTACGGCACCCCCGTGCCCGGCTACACCGCCCCGCAGGAGACGGTGGCCCCCGCCGCCCGGGTTCCGCTGGCCGTGATGGCCATGCTCGGCGACAACGTCGGCGGCTTCCGGCTGGAGACGGCCCCGAGGCCGCTGCGCGGCCTGCTCGCCCAGCAGATGGCCGACCTCGCCGCGCTGATCGCCCCCGATCTCAATCCGGTGCTGCTGGCCCGCTCCATGGCCGCCTGGGCGCAGGTGTTCGGCCTGATCAGCTTCGAGCTGTTCGGTCAGTTCGTCGGCTCCGCCGAGCCCGCCGACGGCCTCTTCGCCTACTCGGTCGAGGACCTCGCCGACCACCTCGGCCTCGCCGTCGGGGCCGAGCACCGGCCTTAGTCCTGCCCCCGGCCCCGGCCGGTGCTCCGGCCCGCGCGGTCGGCGCCGATCAGAGCTTGCGCACCCGGTAGCAGTCCTCGGCGGCCTCCATCACCGCCGCCAGATCGCCCCCGGCGGAGGCGGTCAGCACGGCGGCGACCGCGCCCTCCACGAACGGGGCGTCGGCCAGCCGCACCGGGAACGGCAGGCCGTTGGCCTCGGCGTCCGCGAGCAGCCCCCGCACCGCCAGTACCGATCCATCGAGGTCGGCCAGCACGGCGACGCCCATGCCCTGGTCCACGCCCCGGGTGGCGGTCACGATCCGGCTCTCGCAGGTGCCCGTGTCGCCGTCCGGGTTGCCGCCCGCCGTGGCCACCGGCCCCGGGTCGCCGGTGTCGAGCAGGGAGACGGCCAGCCTGGCGACGGACTCGGCCACCGCCTGGCTGTGCGACACCAGCACCACCCCGACCCGGTCGAGCACCGGCAGCGGCAGCCCGCGCAGGGCCTGCTCCGAGGGCGCGCCCGAGCCCGGCCGGTCCGCCGGCTCCGGGGCGTCGCCCACCGGGTGCAGCGCCGCCGCACCCCGCGTCCCACTGGCCATCCCTGCCGCTCCTCGCCTCGGAAGCCGTCCCGCCGGTCACGGCCAGCGTAGGTCGCCCGGCCCCGGCCCGCCCGCCGCGCTGCGCCGGGCGGCGGACGGCCCGGCCCGGACGGTCTGCTCCCGACGACCGGACCTGGACGACCGGCCCCGGACGACCGGCCCCGGCGCTTCCACAATGGTAGAACGTGTTCTACTGTGCTGGCTGACGCTTCGTCAGAAACCCGTCGGGAGACCGCCATGCACCTGGACCACACGCCGGAGCACCAGCGGCTCCGGAACGAGCTGCGGGCCTACTTCGCCGAGCTGATGCCGCCGGAGGCGTACGGCCGGCTCAACGACCCGGGTCGGCAGAAGCAGTTCTACCGCGAGGTCAACCGCCGCCTGGGCGCGGACCGGTGGCTGGGCGTGGGCTGGCCGGAGGAGTTCGGCGGGCGCGGCATGGGCCCGGTCGAGCAGTACATCTTCTTCGACGAGGCGGCCCAGGCAGGCGTCCCGCTGCCGATCATGGCGCTGAACACCGTCGGCCCCTCGATCATGGCCTTCGGCACCGACGAGCAGAAGGCGTACTTCCTGCCCCGGATCCTGGCCGGGGAGCTGGACATCGCCATCGGCTACTCCGAGCCGGACGCCGGGACCGACCTGGCCGCGCTGAGGACCCGGGCGGTGCTGGAGCCCGACGGCGCGCACTACCGGGTCAACGGCCAGAAGATCTGGACCACCAACGGCGACACCGCCGACTGGGTCTGGCTCGCCGTGCGCACCGACCCCGGGGCCCCGCCGCACCGGGGGATCAGCATCCTGCTGGTCGACACCGCCGACCCCGGCTACTCCACCACCGTGATCCGCACCCTGGCCGGGCACGACACCACTGCCAGCTACTACCAGGACGTCCTGGTCCCGGTCGGCCGCCGGGTCGGCGCGGAGAACGCGGGCTGGCGGCTGATCACCAACCAGCTCAACCACGAGCGGGTCACCTTGGCCGCCCACACCACCATGGCCAACCGCGCCCTGGCCGAGGTGCAGCAGTGGGCCCGCGCCACCGAGCTGTCCGACGGGCGGCGGGTGGCCGACCTGCCGTGGGTGCGCGGGCGGCTCGCCCGCACCCACATCCGGCTCGACGCCATGAGGCTGCTCAACTGGCAGATGGTCGACGCCGTCCGGCGCGGCGCGCTCACCCCGCAGGACGCCTCCGCCGTCAAGGTCTACGGCAGCGAGGCCCGCCGGGACGCCTACGCCTGGCTGCTGGAGGTGGTCGGCGCGGCCGGTCCGCTCAAGGAGGGCTCCTCGGGCGCGGTGCTGCACGGCAGCCTGGAGCGCGGCTACCGCAGCGCGGTGATCTTCACCTTCGGCGGCGGCAATAACGAGATCCAGCGCGAGATCATCTCCTGGATCGGCCTGGGCATGCCCCGCGTCCGCCGCTAGCCCCCCGGCGCCGGGGGAGGGGTTGTGCGGGCGGCGGGGCGCAGCCCGTACGCTGCTGGCGAGAGGGGGCAGGCAGCGCAGCGAACCGGACATGCGCTTGCCGCACGCGCGCGGTGGAGCAAGGAACGCTGGTCCAGGGGCGCTACCGGCTGATCGGGCTGCTCGGCCGGGGCGGCATGGGGGAGGTCTGGCGCGCCGAGGACGAGGCGCTGGGGCGCCAGGTCGCGGTCAAGTGCCTGCGCGCCGGACTCGTCCAGCACGATCCGGGCCAGGCCGAGCTCCAGCGGGAGCGGTTCCGCCGCGAGGCGCGGGTCGCCGCCGGGCTGCAGCACCCGGGCGTCACCGTGGTGCACGACTTCGGCGACGCGGACGGCGCGCCCTACCTGGTGATGGAGCTGCTGGACGGCATGGACCTGGGGCAGGTCCTGGACGGCCTGCCCGGACGGCGGATGCCGGTGTCCACGGCCGTGGACACCGCCCGGCAGATCGCCTCCGCCCTGGCCTACACCCACGCCCGGGACGTGATCCACCGCGACCTGAAGCCCGCCAACCTGATCCGCACCACCGACGGCAGCATCAAGATCTGCGACTTCGGCATCGCCCGGCTGCGCGGCGGCGGCGTCGGCGGGCCCACCTCGCGCCTGGGCGGCGGGGCCAGCCCGGTCGGCAGCCCGCCGTACATGTCGCCCGAGCAGATCAACTCGGACGACCTCGACGCCCGCAGCGACCTCTACTCCTTCGGCTGCGTGCTGTACGAACTGCTGGTCGGCGCGCCGCCGTTCGCCGTCGGCGACCCGCTGGTGATCATGCTCGACCACCGGGACACCCCGCCCCGGCCGCCCCGGGAGCTGCGGCCGGGGATTCCCGAGGCGCTGGAGCGGATCGTGTTGGCGCTGCTGGCCAAGGACCCGGAGGACCGGCCCGCCGACGCCATGGCCGTGCTGCGCAGCCTGAATGCGGTCGCCGCCCCGCAGCCCACCCAGGCCGGCGCGCTGCCGCCGTGGGCCCGGGCGATGGGGCCGGTGCCGGTCACCCTGGTGCGCGTGACGCCGGAGGTCCGCGGGGTGGCCGAGCTGACCCGCCGCTGGCCGAGGCAGGCTGCGCCGCAACAGATCTGACTAACTGTCAGATAATCTCTTCCGGTCTCGCCCCGGCTGCGCCATGCTGCCGGGCATGAGGACGGAACTCAGCGAGCGGCTCGGCATCGAGCACGCCATCTTCGGTTTCACGCCGTTTCCGGCCGTCGCCGCCGCCATCACCCGGGCCGGCGGACTCGGCGTCCTCGGGGCCGTCCGCTACGGCGCCGCCGAGGAGCTGGACAAGGACCTCGACTGGATGGACGCCCACGTCGGCGGCGCGCCGTACGGGGTGGACGTGGTCATGCCCGCACGCAAGGTCGAGAACGTCTCCGTCGCCGACGTCGAGGCGATGATCCCCGAGGGGCACCGGGCCTTCGTCCGGGAGACGCTGGCCCGCTACGGCGTCCCGGAGCTGCCCGAGGGCCGGGACGGCGGCTGGCGGATCACCGGCTGGATGGAGGACGTCGCCCGCTCGCACGTGGACGTCGCCCTGGCGCACCCGGTCCGGCTGCTGGCCAGCGCCCTCGGGCCGCCGCCCGCCGACATCGTCGACCGGGCCCACGCCGCCGGGGTGCTGGTGGCCGCGCTCGCCGGGAGCGCCCGCCACGCCCGGCACCACGCCGGGGCCGGGATCGACATCGTCGTCGCCCAGGGCCACGAGGCCGGGGGCCACACCGGCGAGATCGGCACCATGGTACTGGTCCCGGAGATCGCCGCCGCGGTCGCCCCGCTGCCGGTGCTCGCGGCGGGCGGCATCGGCACCGGCGCGCAGGCCGCCGCCGGGTTCGCGCTGGGCGCGCAGGGGGTCTGGCTGGGCTCGGTCTGGCTCACGGTGACCGAGTCCGAGCTGGCCTCGCCGGTGCTCCGGGCCAAGCTGCTGGCCGCGGGCTCCGGCGACACCGTCCGCTCGCGCGCGCTCACCGGCAAGCCCGCCCGCCAGCTGCGCACCCGCTGGACCGACGCCTGGGAGGAGCCGGCCGGCCCCGGCCCGCTGCCGATGCCGCTGCAGGGCCTGCTGGTCGCCGACGCGGTCAGCCGCATCCAGGCGTACGAGACGCCGGAGCTGATCGGCACGCCGGTCGGGCAGATCGTCGGGTCGATGACCGAGGAGCGGCCGGTGGCCGCCGTGATGGACGAGCTCACCCGGGGCTTCGCACGGGCCGTCGCCCGGCTCGACCGGATCGCCGCCCGGTCCGGCCCCGACCCCGGCCCCGGAGCCGCCGCCGTGCACGACGCCGAGGAGGAGCCATGACCACGACCGGACTCGCCGCGCCCACCCCGGGCTTCTGGGCCCAGGCCGCCGCCGACCCCGACCGGGTCGCGCTGTACGCCCCCGATGGCACGCCCTGGAACGCGGGCGAGCTGCTGGCCGCCGCCAACCGGCTGGTGCACGGCCTGCGCGAGGCCGGGCTGGCGGCCGGGGACGCCTTCGCCGTCGTCCTGCCCAACGGCCCGGAGCTGTTCGCCGCCCACCTGGCGGCCACCCAGGCCGGGTTCTACCTGGTGCCGGTCAACCACCACCTGGTCGGCCCGGAGATCGCCTGGATCGTCGCCGACAGCGGGGCCCGGGTGCTGATCGCCCACGGGCGCTTCGCCGAGGCGGCCACCGCCGCCGCCGACGAGGCCGGGCTGGCCAAGGAGCGCCGCTACGCGGTGGGGGAGCTGCCCGGCTTCCGCCCGTACCAGGAGCTGACGGCCGGGCAGTCGGCGGCGCCCCCGGCCGACCGCACCACCGGCTGGGTGATGAACTACACCTCCGGCACCACCGGGCGGCCGCGCGGCATCCGCCGCCCGCTGCCCGGCTGCCCGCCGGAGCAGACGCCGCTCGGGGGCTTCCTCGGGATCTTCGGCATCACCCCCGGCGACGGCCATGTGCACCTGGTCTGCTCGCCGCTTTACCACACCGCGGTGCTGCAGTTCGCCGCCGCCTCGCTGCACCTGGGCCACCCGGTGGTGCTGATGGACCGCTGGACGCCGGAGTCCATGCTGCAGCTGATCGACCGGCACCGGGTCACGCACACGCACATGGTGCCCACCCAGTTCCACCGGCTGCTGGCGCTGCCGGAGCAGATCCGGGCCGGCTACGACGTCTCCTCGCTGCGGCACGCCATCCACGGCGCCGCGCCCTGCCCGGACCACGTCAAGCGCGCCATGATCGGCTGGTGGGGCGAGTGCGTCGAGGAGTACTACGCGGCCAGCGAGGGCGGCGGCACCTTCGCCACCGCGCGGGAGTGGCTGGCCCGGCCCGGCACGGTCGGCCGCCCCTGGCCGATCAGCGAGATCGCCGTCCTGGACGACGCGGGCGAACGGCTGCCCGCCGGTGAACTCGGCACCGTCTACCTGAAGATGAACACCGGCGGCTTCAGCTACCACAAGGACGAGGCCAAGACCCGGCAGAACCGGGTGGGCGGCTTCTTCACCGTCGGCGATCTGGGGCTGCTGGACGAGGACGGCTACCTCTACCTGCGCGACCGCAGGATCGACATGATCATCTCCGGCGGCGTCAACATCTACCCGGCCGAGATCGAGTCCGCGCTGCTGGCCCACCCCGGCGTGGCCGACGCCGCCGCCTTCGGCATCCCGCACGACGACTGGGGCGAGCAGGTCAAGGCGGTGGTCGAGCCCGCCGACGGCCACCGGCCGGGCCCGGAGCTGGAGCGGGACATCCTGGCCCACTGCGAGCGGCTGCTGGCCGGCTTCAAACGGCCGCGCTCGGTGGACTTCGTGGCGGAGCTGCCGCGCGACCCCAACGGCAAGCTCTACAAGCGCCGGCTGCGCGACCCGTACTGGGAGGGGCGCACCCGGCAGGTGTGAGCCCGCGCGCGGACGCGGCGCCGCCCGGGGAGGGGCGGCGCCGCGTCGCTGCGGGGAGGCCGGATGCTACACCGGGCTGCCGGAGGTGTAGGCCGGGATGGTGAAGTCGAAGTCGGCGCCGACCTTGAGCGGGGTGGGCAGGGTCCACTCGTTGGCGCTGGCCATGGCCTGCAGGGCCTGGACGCGGTCGACCGACTCCGGCCAGTCGGACTTGCGGCCGGGGGTCTTCGGGTTCTTCAGGTGGGCGGTGCGGACCACGTTGAACTTGGCCAGCCAGGTGTGCTCGTTGACGCCGCTGGCCGGGGTTCCGCCCTCGTCCTTGGTGGTCTCGGCGACCAGCACCAGCAGCCCGTCCGGGCTGTCCGGCGCGCCGTCGGGGCCCATCTCCACCGCGGTGTCGAAGAAGTCCGCCACGCCGAGCGGGGTGGTGATGCCGACCTTCTCGGCCTCGGCCAGCGCCGGGGCCAGGTAGTAGGTGTGCGCCTGCTCGAACTGGGCCTGGATGAACTTGGGGTCCTTGGCGGCCTTCTGCCAGGCGGCGGGGAAGCCGCTGAGGCCGGTGTGCGCGTCGCTGCCCGCGGCGGCCAGCTTCTTGAGCGCGGGCAGGTAGGTCTGCAGCGGGTTGCCGGGCGCGACCGAGTCGTAGTACGTGACCAGGTTGACGTCGTCGTCGGTCTGGGTGCAGAAGCCGATGTAGCCGGCGGTGTAGCCGCAGCCGTCGCCGTAGTCCTCGATGTCGGCGAACCCGCTGGTGATGTCGCCGTTCTCGAAGACGTTGGTGATCTCGTCGACCGCGTACTGCTGGGCGTTGGTGAGCTTGATCGTCGACGCGGCGGCGCGCACGGTCGCCGGGCGGGTCGCGGCCGAGGCGGAGCCGGCGGCGCCGAAGCCCGCGCCGGTGGCGACGACGGCGACGGCGGTACAGGCGGCGCGTATCCGAAGACTCATCGGGGGGCCCTTTCGCTGGGGAAGAAGCGGCACTCTCGTTAGGAAAGCTTCCTAACGAGGTTTCGCCAAGCTTCACCGGCTGTGCTTTCACTGTCAAGGGTCGCGGCGTGAGCGGCTGTTGACGCACCGCCATCGGCCCAGCTCCCGGCGCGGCAGTGTTGCAGGAACATGTCACCGTGCCGTCGTCGCTCATGCCTTCAGGCCGCGCAGCACCTTGCCCTCGGTGGAGAGGATGCCGTTGCGGTAGTCGAAGCGCGGGGTCGCCGAGAACATCAGCCACAGGTACTTGAGGTTCTCCGCGAACCAGTACGCCGGGGTCAGGTCGCCCAGCAGCATGCCCGGGGCCGTCACGTCGCCCGCCACCGTGTAGCCGCCCGGAACCCGCTGGTTGCCGCGCATGCCCAGGAACCACTGGTAGGCGGTCTGCCGGTAGTAGTCGTCGCCGGTGATCCGCCACAGGTCGAACGCCGAGTTCGGGTACTCCGGGCGCAGCTGGTTGCCCCGGTCCACCGCCCGCAGGTCGGTGAAGTCCAGCGTCTCCGGCAGTACCGGGTAGCGGTCCAACGCGTCCGTCCAGGAACGGTAGTAGGCCGCGCCGTGCTCCAGGTCGCCGCCCTTGGCGAGCAACCCGGCGTAGAACGAGCCCAGTTCGGACTGGCGCGGCGGCCCCGAGGGGCGGCCGGTGCGGTAGTCCACCGCGCGGAACCACAGCCGCCCGGACGACACCACGGCCTGGTGCCGCAGCGTGGCGGCGGTCGTCAGCCGGTACCAGTCCGTGAGTTGACGGTCCGCCAGCAGCGCGCCGCCGCCCCACAGGTACTCGTAGAAGGAGTCGACCGGCGGATCGGGCGTGGAGCAGACCGAGTCGAGCCAGCGGCCCGACTCCGCGTGGATGGTGTCGGCCAGCAGGTCCAGCGAGCTGCGGCGGTCCAGCACCGCCCGGTAGGCCCGCATGGAGGCGTCGTAGTACCGCGCGTCGCCGGTGAGCCGGGAGAGCATCCCGAACTCCATGACGCTGGTGCCGGCTTCGGCCAGCGGCACCGAGGTGCCCCGGACCGCGCCGGTGCGCATGTTCACGTGCGTGTAGGGCACCCCGGTGGGGGACTTGGTGAAGGCCGGCAGCAGCCGGTCGGCGAACTCCCGGGCCCGCGCCAGCAGGCTGCCGCGCCCGGTCGCCTGGTAGCCCGCCACCAGTCCGCCGACGATCCGGATGACCGCCTCAAAGACGTGCGTGTCGACGTTCTGCGCCGGATCGAGGTGGGCGTCGATCCAGTCGCAGCAGCGCGCCAGTTCGGCGTCCTCGCCCATCAGGTACAGCGTGTCCAGGGCCTCCACGATGGACAGCCCGAAGCTGTACCCGGGGGCGAAGAAGTCGTGGTGCCCGCCGGTGACCGGCCGCAACTCGTCGTAGCCCCACGCCCGGCCGACGTAGCCGAGCCAGCCGTGCAGGTACTCCTGCCGCACCTGCTCGGCGACGACGTCGGCGGACGGGATCGAGCGGCCGGAGCCGTCCCAGGGGCCGGTGGTGATGCCCGGGAGCGGGGCGGCGCCGAGCAGAGTGGCGCCGGTCGCGGCGCAGGTGACGGTGGAGAGCAGGGACCGTCGGGAGAAGGACCGTCGGGAGCGGGGCCGGTCGGGGCCGGCGGTGAGGTACGGGCGCATGGTTCGGTCACGTTAATCTCGCCCCCGACGCCCGCCGCTGAGGCGCGGGCGCGGCGTGGCGGTCGGCGCACTCAGCCTGAGCTGCGACGATGGTGGGACCGGGGGACGGGGGCGATCACCCGTACGAGTGGGCCGGGTGCGCCCGACGGGCGACGCCCGCCCGGGTCGCCCCCGGTCGCGGGGAGGGCGCCACGGGGGCGGACGCGAGGGAGGACGGGCATGACCGGACCGGCGGGACCGGCGGACGGGCCGCTGCGCCACGCCGAGCCGGTGATGGGCACGGTGGTGTCCTTCGACGTCCGCGACGCGGGCGAGGGGGAGCGCCGCGCGCGGGTCGAGCAGGGGCTGCGGCGCGCCGTCGCCTGGCTGCACCGGGTGGACCGGGTGTTCTCGACCTACCGCCCGGGCAGCCAGATCAGCCGGCTGGCCCGGGGCGAGATCGGGCCCGGGGACTGCGATCCGGAGGTCGCCGAGGTGCTGGCCCTCGGCGCGGCGGCCGAGCGGGCCGGGGCCGGGGCGTTCAGCCTGCGCGCGGGCGGCGCGCTGGACCCGTCCGGGGTGGTCAAGGGCTGGGCCGTGGAGCGCGCATCGGCCCTCCTGCGGGAGGCCGGATCGCAGCGGCACAGCGTCAACGGTGGCGGCGACATCCAGACCGCCGGGGAGCCGGAGCCCGGCCGTCCGTGGGGCCTGGGCGTGGCGCACCCGCTGCACCCCGGGTCGTACGCCACGGTGGTCCGGGGCCGGGACATCGCGCTGGCCACCTCCGGCACGGCCGAGCGCGGCGCGCACATCCTCGACCCGCGCACCGGCCGGCCGGTCCGCAACGGCCTGGCCTCGGTCTCGGTCGTCGGCCGCTCGCTGACCCGGGCCGACATCGCCGCCACCACCGCCTTCGCGCTGGGGCCGGACGCCCGGGCCTGGCTGGAGCGGCAGCCGGGCCTGGAGGGCTTCGCGGTGCTCGACGACGGCCGGGCCTGGTGGACCCCGGGCTTCGCCGACCACGCCCGGCTCCCGGACGCGGCCGGCTGAGCCCGCGGGAGCCCCGTCGGGCTACTGCCTGGCGTTCAACGCCGCCGTGTGCTCCTTGATCTGATCCCGCGTCAGGTAACTGTCGGTGTACTCGAAGTCCCGGAGCGTCGCCGGGCGGCGCTGCAGGAAACCGGTGCGGACGAAGTCGTCCCCGGCCGTGGCGTTCAGCACCCAGTTGGTCATCACCCGCACCTTGGCGACGTTGGTCCGCAGCGCCATCAGGTGGTAGCCCCGGGCCACGCCCTGCGCGGCGACGCCCTTCAGCTCGATGCCCAGCGGCTTGGAGACCGCGTCCGCGCCGCCGAGGTCCACCACCAGGCCGAGGTCCCTGTGGTAGTACGGCCGCAGGGTCTGCCCGCGCAGGGTGGCCGCGACGTTGTCGGCGACCGCCTTGCCCTGCCGCTGCGCGTGCTGCGCGGTCGGCGGGCAGACCGCGCCGTCGCCCTTGGCGAGGTCCGGCACGGCGGCGGCGTCGCCCAGCGCGAAGACGCCGTCGAACTGCGGCACCCGCATGTCGGCGGTGGTGGCCAGCCGCCCGCGCACGGTCTCCGCATCCAGCGTGGCGACCAGCGGGCTGGCGGCCACCCCGGCCGTCCAGATCAGCGTCCGGCAGGGGATGACCCGGCCGTCGGTGAAGGTCACCGTGGTCTCGCTCACCTCGGCGACGGAGACGCCCAGCGACACCTCGATGCCGCGCCCGCGCAGCACGTCCAGGGCGTCCCGGCCGAGCTTGTCGCCCAGCTCCGGCATCAGCTTGGGGGCGATGTCGATCAGGTGCCACTTGATCAGGTTGGGGTTCAGCCGGGGGTAGCGCTTGACCGCCGAGGTGGTCACCCGCTGCAGGCAGGCCGCCGTCTCGGTGCCGGCGTAGCCGCCGCCGACCACCACGAACTGCAGCCGGGAGATCCGCTCCTCGCGGTTGGTCGCGGCGTCCGCCAGGTCGAGCTGGCTGATCACGTGGTCGCGCACGTACGCCGCCTCGGCCAGCGTCTTCATCCCGCGCGCGTGCTCGGTCAGACCGGGGATGTCGAAGCTGCGGGTGATGCTGCCGGGGGCCAGGACCAGGTAGTCGTACTGCTCGTCGATGACCTCGTCGGTGATCTTCCGGATGATGCAGACCTTGGCCTGCGGATCCACGCCGATGGCGCCGCCGGGGATGATCCGGGTGCGCCGCAGCATCCTGCGCAGCGACACCGCCACCGACTGCGGGGTGAGCACGCCCGCCGCGACCTGCGGCAGCAGCGGCAGGTACAGCTCGTAGCTGAACGGGGCGACGATGGCGATGTCCGCCTCGCCCGGGGTCAGCAGCCGCTCGAGCCGTCGTGCGCATTCGACGCCGGCGAATCCGCCGCCGACCACCAGGATCCGGGGTCGTTCCATAGTTGCCGTCCCTCACAGGTCTGCTCGACAGGGCTTCCGGCCGTTGCGGCGTTCCGCGCACGCGGGCTCGGGGCCGCCACGGCTCCGGGTCGTCTCCTGCCCGCAACCCTCGCACGCACACAAGGGCTGTGCCACTGCAGGCGGTGGCGCTGAGGCGTCCGGGTGTGCCCGGGACGAATGGGTAAGGTGTGCCCCATGCTGCGTGAGGTACGGGCGGTCCGCTATGTGACGCCCCTTCGGGAGGGCGGGTCGCTGCCGGGCCTGGTCGGCGGGGACGACGGCGGTCTGTACGTCGCCAAGTTCACCGGCGCCGCCCAGGGCCGGAAGGCGCTGGTCGCGGAGGTGGTCGCGGGTGAGCTGGCCCGGCGGCTCGGGCTGCCGGTGCCGGAGCTGCTGCGGGTCCGGGTGGACCCGGTGATCGCCCTGGGCGAGCCGGACCAGCAGGTGCAGGAGCTGGTCAAGGCCTCCGGCGGGACCAACCTGGGCATGGGCTTCCTCTCCCGGGCACTCGGCTTCGACCCGCTGGCCTTCCCGGTGGACCCGAAGCTGGCCGGGCGGGTGGTCTGGTTCGACGCCCTGATCGGCAACGTCGACCGCTCCTGGCGCAACCCCAACCTGCTGGTGCGCAGCGGCGAGCTGTGGCTGATCGACCACGGCGCCAGCCTGATCTTCCACCACAACTGGCCGCGCGCCGCCGCCTCCGCCCGCAGGCCCTACGACGCCTCGGACCACGCGCTGTTGCGCTTCTCCCCGGACCTGGCGGCCGCCGACGCCGAGCTGGGCGAGCGGGTCACCACCGGGCTGCTGTGGGAGGTGCTCGGGCTGGTGCCGGACGAGTGGCTGCTGGACGAGGCGGGCTTCGCCACCGCCGACTCGGTCCGCGAGGCGTACCTGGCGCAGCTCGCCGGGCGGGCCGCCGGGCCCCGCGACTGGCTCCCGGAGGTGGCCGCATGAGCGACGTCACGGGCGGGCTGACCACGCCGGTGGTCTTCGAGTACGCCCTGGTGCGGGTGGTGCCCCGGGTGGAGCGCGGCGAGCAGATCAACGCCGGGGTGCTGGTCTACTGCCGCCCGGCGGGCCTGGTCCGCGCGGAGATCCACCTGGACGAGGCCCGGCTGCTGGCGCTGGACCCGGAGGCGGACGTGGCCGCGGTGCGCGCCGCGCTGGCCGCCGTCGCCGACGTCTGCGCCGGGGGCGGCGCGGCCGGGCAGGCCGAGGCGGACGACCCGGGCCGCCGGTTCCGCTGGCTGACCGCGCCGCGCAGCACCGTCGTCCAGCCCGGGCCGGTCCACTGCGGCCTGACCGCCGACCCGCAGGGCGAGGCGGCCCGGCTGCTGGAGCAGCTGGTCCGGTAGCGGCGGCCCGGGCGGTCGGCTGCGGTCGGACGGCTGCGGTTGGACGGCTGCGGTCGGGCGGTCGGGCTGCGGGCGGTCGGGTGGTTGCAGACGCCGCTTGCGGGCGCGCGGGGTTTCCCGCGCCCGGTACGGTGGGGCCCATGACTGCACTGTCCGACGGAGCCGCGGAGACCAGAGCGCAGGGGTGGCGTGCCCTCGCCGCGCTGCACGCCAGGATCGAGGGCGAGATCGAGCGCGCGCTGCAGGCCGCGCACGGGCTCAGCGTCAGCGAGTACGCGGTGCTGGACGTGCTCTCCCGGCAGGACGAGTGGCACATGCGGATGCAGCAGCTGGCCGATGCCGTGGTGCTCAGCCAGAGCGCCACCACCCGGCTGGTCACCCGGCTGGAGGCGGACGGCCTGCTCGCCCGGCACCTGTGCGCGACCGACCGCCGGGGCATCTACACCGAGCTGACCGAGGCCGGGCGCGGACGCCTGGCCGAGGCCCGGCCGACCCACGACGCGGCGCTCAGCCGGGCGCTGGCCGCCGCCGGGGACGTCCCCGAGCTGGCGCCGCTGGTCCGCGCCCTGGCCGACGCCACCGCGGCCGGGCTCCCGGCGGCGGGCGCCCCTGCCGTCCCCGGCGCCCGCTGAGCCCGGGCGGACCGCTCCCACCTGGACTGTTAGGCTTGCTCAGCGTGACCGCGAAGCCGAAGATCCCCAATGTCCTTGCCTCCCGCTACGCCTCCGGTGAGCTGACCCGCCTGTGGTCCCCCGAGCACAAGGTCGTCCTGGAGCGGCAGCTGTGGCTGGCCGTCCTCAAGGCCCAGGCCGACCTGGGGATCGACGTGCCCGAGGGGGCCGTCGCCGACTACGAGCGGGTCGTGGACCAGGTGGACCTGGCGTCGATCGCCGCCCGCGAGCGGATCACCCGCCACGACGTGAAGGCCCGGATCGAGGAGTTCAGCGCCCTCGCCGGACACGAGCAGATCCACAAGGGCATGACCTCGCGCGACCTCACCGAGAACGTCGAGCAGCTCCAGGTGCGGCAGTCCCTGGAGCACGTCCGGGACCGCACGGTGGCGCTGCTGGTGCGGCTGGCCGCGCTCGCCGCCGAGCACAGCGAGCTGGTCATGACCGGCCGCTCGCACAACGTCGCCGCCCAGGCCACCACCCTCGGCAAGCGCTTCGCCAGCGCCGCCGACGAGATCCTGGTCGCCTTCCGGCGGCTGGAGGAGCTGATCGCCCGCTACCCGCTGCGCGGGATCAAGGGCCCGGTCGGCACCTCCCAGGACATGCTGGACCTGCTCGGCGGCGACCAGGAGCGGCTGGCCGAGCTGGAGCAGCGGGTCGCCGAGCACCTGGGCTTCCAGCAGGGCTTCACCAGCGTCGGCCAGGTCTACCCGCGCTCGCTGGACTACGACGTGCTGTCGGCGCTGGTGCAGTTGGCCGCCGGGCCCGGCAGCCTGGCCAAGACCATCCGGCTGATGGCCGGGATCGAGCTGGTCACCGAGGGCTTCAAGGAGGGCCAGGTCGGCTCCTCGGCGATGCCGCACAAGATGAACACCCGCTCCTGCGAGCGCGTCAACGGCCTCGCGGTGATCCTGCGCGGCTACGCCTCCATGGTCTCCGAGCTGGGCGGCGACCAGTGGAACGAGGGCGACGTCTCCTGCTCGGTGGTGCGCCGGGTCGCCCTGCCGGACGCCTTCTTCGCCTTCGACGGCCTGCTGGAGACCTTCCTCACCGTCCTGGACGAGTTCGGCGCCTTCCCCGCCGTCATCGCCGCCGAGCTGGACCGCTACCTGCCGTTCCTGGGCACCACCAAGGTGCTGATGGCGGCGGTGCGCGCGGGCGTCGGCCGGGAGACCGCGCACGAGGCCATCAAGGAGCACGCCGTCGCCTCGGCGCTGGCCATGCGCGCCGGGGTCCGCGAGAACCAGCTGCTGCAGCGCCTCGCCGAGGACGACCGCATCCCGCTGGACCGGGCCGGCCTGGACGCGCTGCTCGCCGACAAGCTGTCCTTCACCGGCGCCGCCTCCGCGCAGGTGGCCGAGGTGGTCCGGCGGGTCGAGGCGGTCGCCGCCGCATACCCCGAGGCCGCGAAGTACACGCCGGGCGACATCCTCTGACACCCGGTCGGCTGCGCGGGGCTCCGCGAACCGGTGAATTCGGGCGCCCTGCGCCGCCCGGCCGTTCCGGTCCGGCGGCGGGCGCCTGCATCATCGTCAGCAGGAGCGCTTCGACGGCGGGTCGGAGCAGCGGCGACGAGAGGTCAGCCCATGACGACGACCGCCTCCCTGCCCGACCCCCTGCCCGCGCCGCCGGGTGAGCCGCCGCCGGGTGAGCCGTCGCCCCAGCCGCTGCCCCGGGAGCCGCTGCCCGCGACCGGCCTGGCGCTGGCGCTGGCCCTGCCCGCCGGGCGCCTCCCGGCGGCGCTGGACCACCCGGCCCGGCAGCAGGTGCGGCAGCTGCACGACGCCTGGTTCCGGGAGCGCGTCGGCGGCGTCGGACTGGCCGCCGAGCAGCGGCTGTTCGCCGAGTGCGAGGGCGTCAGCCTGATGTGCCGGGTGCTGCCCGCGGCCGACGCCGAACGGCTGCTGGGCATCTGCCTGGCCGCCTCGGTGCTGTTCCTGCTCGACGACGTCACCGACGGCGACTCCGCCGAGACCGGCCGCGCCGACCAGTACCTGGCCGTCCTGGCCGGGGCCGACGCCGAGGGCGGCTCGGCGCACCTGCGGCTGCTGGCCCGGACCCTGACCCGGGTGCGCGAGGGCGTCCCGGCGCGGCTGTGGGCCCGCTTCGTGGCCGGCTTCTCCGAGGTGATCGCCGGGGCCGCGGCCAAGAGCGCGGCGCCGGTCCGCGACTACCCGGGCTACCTGGCGGTGCGCCGCGCCGACGCCGCCTTCGACCTGGTCGGCGTCGCCATCGAACACGGCCTGGGCCTGGACCTGGCCCTGGAACCGGCCCGGCTCGCGGCCTTCCACGACGCCTGCTTCGAGCACACCATCCTCGTCAACGACCTGCTCTCCTACCGCAAGGAGTACGCGGCCGACGAGCCGATGAACGCCGTCGGCGTGCTGCGCCGCACCCGGGGCCTGGGGCTGCAGGCCGCCGTGGACGAGCTGTGCGCCCGGCTCCGGGCCGCCGAGGACGCCTTCTTCGCCGAGGCCGCCGCGCTGGACGCCGCCCACGGCGGCGACCACCCGGAGCTGCGGCCCTACCTGGACGCCTGGGCGCAGATGCTCAGCGGCAATCTGGCCTGGTCGCTGGCGTGCCCGCGCTACCACGGCCCGGGCGGCGGCTGGACCGGGCGGACCCCGCCCGGGCGGATGGTGCTCTACCCGGACCGGACCGAGTTCGCCGGGGAGTTCGCCGGGTGAGCCGCCCTCGGCCGGGTTTTCGCCTCGGCCGGGCCCCGGTCAGTCCTGCCCGGGCTTGCGGGCCTCGATCAGGAACCGGGTCGTGGTGGCCACGAACGGCCCCTCGGCGGTGATCTGCTCGTGCAGCTCGCGCAGCCGGTCGCGGTACTGCTCGACGGTGAAGCCCGGGACCATCCAGATGACCTTGCGCAGGAAGTAGACCACCGCGCCGATGTCGTGGAACTCGGTCCGCAGCGACTCCGAGCGCAGGTCGGTCACGGTCAGCCCGGCGGCCCGCGCGCCCGCCACCGAGTGGTCCGGGTGGCGGGAGTCGCGGACGTCCTCGGGCTGCGGGCCGAGGAAGAACTCGACCAGCTCGAACACGCTGGCCGGGCCGACCTCCTGGGAGAGGTAGCAGCCGCCGGGCCGCAGCACCCGGGCGATCTCGGACCAGTGGACGTCCACCGGGTGGCGGCAGGTGACCAGGTCGAAGGCGGCGTCCGCGAACGGCAGCGGGGTGCCGTCCTCGTGCGCGACGACCGCGGCGCCCAGCGGGTGCAGCAGTGCGGTCGCTTTGGCGACGTTGGGCGGCCAGGACTCGGTGGCCACGGTCAGCGGCGCCAGCCGGGGAGCCCCGGCCAGCACCTCGCCGCCGCCGGTCTGCAGATCCAGCGCGGCCCGGGCGCGGCCCAGCCGCTCGCCCATCAGCCGGGCGTAGCCCCATCTGGGACGCTGTTCGCTGGCGCGGCCGTCCAGCCAGGAGAAGTCCCAGCCGTCGACGCCGACGGAGCCGGCCTCGGCGACGAGGGCCTCGAAGGAATCGGACATGCCGCGATCATCCCAGCGGCACCGCTGGTACGCGAACGGATTTCCGGGCGGCCGGGCCGCAGCGGTCGGCAGGCAGCGGCGGCCCGGCCGCAGGCGTCAGGCCGGTGCGGTCAGGCCGGTGCGGGCGTCTCCCAGAAGCGGACGGCGGACATCCCCAGCGTGGCGGCGAAGCCGGGCAGCGCGGGCACCCGGGGCTCGGCGTTGCGCAGCAGCGTCGCCTCGTCGTAGCGGGAGCAGCCGAGGTGCCAGCCCAGGATTCCGGCCATCCAGTTGCGCAGCTCCCCGGCGTAGCCGTCCAGGGTCTGCCGGGCCTCGGCACTGAGGCCGAAGTCGTCGTACAGCGCCGGGAGTTCGACTTCGGAGACGTGCTCGAACTGCTGCATCCGGCTGGTCATCAGGTCGTTGACGACGGCCATCGCCTGGTCGCGGTCGCAGTCGAAGAAGTTCTCCACCACCAGCACGCAGTTGTGGATCTCGCCCTCGAACTGGATCTCCTTCTGGTAGGAGAAGACGTCGTTCATCAGGCAGGCGTAGTCGGCCGCCGCCTTCTCCATCTCGGTGACCGCCCGGGAGCGGTAGACCTCGGGCGGCACCGTCCGGCCGTGGGCCAGTCGGCACAGACTCATGGTCAGCTCCGAGCCGAAGGTCAGCCGCCGCATCTCGATGTAGTCCACCGGGTCCGGCACCCGGTTCTCCTTCTGGTTCGCCAGCTCCCACAGCCAGCTGTCGGTCATGGCCACGACGGCGGCCCGGAAGGCGCGCCGGGCCTCCGGGGCCATCGGACCGGCCGTGCGGGTCCACAGGTCGGACAGGCCGCGCTCCATGCCGTTCACCGGGACCAGCGGCGGGGCTCCGGCGTCCAGCGGCATGAAGGCGGCCAGCCGCTCGGTGCAGGCCCGGGCGGCGGCCAGATCCGGGGTGCGGCCGAAGACCACCGGGTAGTAGTCGTCCGCGTAGGTGCCCCAGGCCAGCCAGCCCGAGGTGAGGTCCAACTGCTCCGGGGTGGCGTCCGGGTGGATGCCGGCCGCGCACAGCGGCAGGTCGATGGCGCGCAGCCGGGCCTCGTCCCAGACCTGCGGAAGGTCGTCGTACAGGCCCATCCGCCGCCCCCAGTCGGCGGTGTGCTCCCGGGCCGCCGCCAGGTGCGGGCTGAGCGCGACCGTGAACGGCATGTGGAAGTCGGGCAGCGGCAGGTGGCCGACGGGCCGGAAGGGCACGTGGCTGTGGGCCCGCAGCCGGGCGGGCATGGTGGCGGCGATGGAGCCGAGCAGCCGCACCGCCGAGGTGCCCAGGCCGAGCGGACCGTCCAGCAGCCGCTCCACCGGGCCGGCCGTCTCGCCGCCGCCGTTCATGTAGCGGCTGGAGCGCATGTGCCACTCGTGGCCGCCGGACTGCCAGTCCTGCAGGCCCTTGGCGTACGCCATGACGTCCGCGCAGGAGGCCGGGTCCAGGCCGTGCTCGGCGAACAGCGGGGCCAGCTCGGTCAGGAAGGTGTGCTCGAACTGGTGCAGCCGGGAGGTGAGCAGGTCGTTGACGGCCTCGGCGGCCTCCTGGGTGGTGCAGCCCAGGAAGCGCTCCAGCACCAGCACGCCGTTGGCCATCTCGCCCTCGTCCTCGACCTCGCGCTGGTACGAGAACAGGTCGTTGCGCAGGTGCACGCCGTCCGAGAAGGTGTCCTTGAGCACCCGCATCGGGCGGCTGGCGGCGATCACGTCCGGCACCTCGGCGCCGACGGCGTACTCGACCAGCCCGGCCGACCAGGGCGCGCCGCCGACCTTGCGCCGCATCTCGATGTACTCGACCGGGTTGGAGACCCGGTTCTCGTTGATGTTGTTCAGCTCCCAGAGCGACTCCTCCAGCAGGTGCTGGGTGCTCTCGGCGAAGCGGGCGCGCCAGCCCTGCGACATCGACGGCACGGTGCGGGCCCACAGGTCGGCCAGACCCGCCTCGACCTGGTTGGTGGGCTCCAACGCCGGTGCCACCCCGTCCAGCGGCATGAACGCGGACAGCCGGTCCAGGTACGCCTTGGCGCCGGCCATGTCCCGGCTGCGCTTGAAGATGTCGAGGAAGTGGTCGTCGAAGAAGAACACCCACACGTACCAGTCGGTGACCAGGGCGAGCGCCTCGGCGTCGCAGTCCGGGTGGGTGTAGGCGCACAGCAGGGCGTAGTCGTGCGCGTCGAAGGTCCGCTCGTCCCAGATGCCGGAGCCCTCGATCATCGTCATCTCCCGGGCCCACGCCTTGGAGTGCGTCCGGGCGCTCTCCAGGTGCGGGTTCAGCCGTGCCGGGTACGGCATGTAGAAGGCGGGGAGCTGGAACGGTTGCGGCATCGACGCCAGTACCTTTCACGTGATCCACTGATGGTCCGTCAAGAACTGTTCGGTGCGGCCCGGAGCGGCGGCCGGGGGTGATCGTCGTCCGGCTCAACGGTAGGTCCGGCTGCCGCGGTGGACAACGGACGCCCTGCGGCGCCGCTCGTATAGGTGAATTCGGCCCGGTCGGGATTGAGCGCCCCGGAATCGGGACAGGGCGGCCCGCCCGGGGTCGCGCGGACCGCCGGGACCAGTCCGCCGCAACCCCGTGTGCAGGCAACTTCCGGGCGCTAGGCTCCTGAGGGTGGCAGAGCAGACACCAACCGCGACCGGCACCGGGCTTCTCGAGCGGGACGCCGAACTCGCGGCTGCCGAGCGGGCGTTGGACGCCCTGGCGGCCCGGTCCGGCGGCCGTGGCGGCGGGCTGCTGGTGTACACCGGCGCGGCCGGGCTGGGCAAGACCAGCCTGCTGGACCGGGTGCACGGGGGCGCCGCTGCCAGGGGGCTGCTGGTGCTCTCCGCGCGCGGCGGCGAGCAGGAGCAGCTGTCGGCGTTCCACGTGGTCCGCAGCCTGCTGCGGCCGCTGCTCGGCGAGGTCGGCGAGGCGGGGCAGCGCGAACTGCTGGGCGGCTGGTACGAGATCCTCGCGGTGGCGGTGGGGCTGGCCGCCGACGGTGGCGACGCACCGGCGGCCGCGCCGGACCCGCAGGGCGTCCGCGACGGCCTGGACTGGGTGGTCACCCACCTGGCGGTCTCGCGCGGGCCGCTGGTGCTGGTGGTGGACGACG
The DNA here is from genome assembly GCF_014084125.1 of Streptacidiphilus sp. PB12-B1b. NCBI lineage: Bacteria > Bacillati > Actinomycetota > Actinomycetes > Kitasatosporales > Streptomycetaceae > Streptacidiphilus > Streptacidiphilus sp. PB12-B1b. The sequence continues at coordinate 2,912,657 of NZ_CP048405.1, forward strand.
CGCACTGGGCCGACGCCGAGTCGCTGGCCTGGCTGGCCTCCTTCGCCGCCCGGGCCGAGGATCTGCCGGTGCTGCTGGCCACCGCCTACCGCCCGGACGAACTGCCGCCCGGCGCCGAGGCGTTCAGGCAGATGGCGGCCCGCAACGGCAGCCGCCCGATCGGGCTGGCGGCGCTGACGCCGGAGGCCGTCTCGGCGATGGTGCACGCCATGTACGGCGTGCCGTCCGCGACGGAGGCGTTCTGCCGCGAGGTCTGGGCGGTCACCGCGGGCAACCCCTTCGAGACGGTGGAGCTGGTCGCCAAGGCCCAGGAGCGCGGCCTGCCGCCGGTGGAGGCGTCCTGCCCGCAGCTGCGCGAGGCCGCCTCGGCCACCCAGGGCAGCGGGCTGATCGCCCGGCTGGAGCGGCTGGGCAGCGCGGCGACCGCGCTGGCCTGGGCGGTGGCCGTGCTCGGCATCCACACCCCGCTGGACCTGGCCGCCGCCGTCGCCGGGCAGACCCCCGCGGAGGCCGCCGACGCGGCCGAACGGCTGCGCACCGCACGCATCCTGACCGGCAGTCAGATACTGGAGTTCGTCCACCCGTTGATCGCCACCTCGGTCTACCGGAGCATTCCCGGCGAGCTGCGCACCGGGATGCACGCCCGTGCGGGCTGGGCCGTGCTGGACGCCGGGCGCGGCCCGGTGACGGCCGCCCGCCACTGGTTCGAGGTGCCGCCGCAGGGCGACGACGCCGTGGTGGACCAACTCCGCGAGGCCGCAGGGCTGTTCATGAAGGCCGGGGCACCGGAGACCGCGCAGCGCTGCCTGGCCCGGGCGTTGCAGGAGCCGCCGCGCCGCGACCAGCGCGCCTGGGTGCTGTTCGAGCTGGGCTGCTCCACCCTGCTGTACGACCCGGCGTCCACCGCCGGTCACCTGCGGGCCGCGCTCGCCGAGCCCGGGCTGCCGGAGGAGCTGCGGGTGGGGGTGACCGTCTGGCTCGCCCAGTCGCTGGCCCACAGCAACCAGCTGCTGGAGGCGGAGCGGGTGACCGCCGAGGCCGCCCGCACCGCCGAGTCCCGTCGGGACTGGCTGCGGCTCCAGGTGTGGAACCTGATGTGGTGCGCCTTCGACGCCGCCGAGCAGGGCTCCGCGGCCCGCTCGGCCCGGCTGGCGGAGCTGGCCGCGCGGATCGAGGAGGAGCAGGACACCTCCGTCGCCGGGCGCTACGTCCTGGGGCTGCGGGCCTGGGACGCGGTGGTGCGCGGCGAGCACCGGGACACCGTGCTGCACTTCGCCGACCTGGCGCTGGCCGGCGGCCTCAGCTGGACCGACCGGGACTGGGCCTTCGAGGTGCCGGTGCTCACCGCGCTGGGCTACATGTACGCCGACCGCCCGGAGCGGTGCGAACAGCTGTTCGCGGCCGGTATCGCCGAGTTCGAGGAGGCGGGCTGGCGCGGCGCGCACCTCTCCTTCGCCCACACCATCCTCGGCTACGCCCGCTACCGCTGCGGCAACCTGGCCGAGGCCGAGCGCAGTGCCCGGCTCGGCCTGGAGATCGCCAACCGGGTCGGCGAGGGCCTGCCGGTGCACTGGTACGCGGTCGGCACGCTGATCGCGGTGCTGGTCGCCCGCGGCAGCGTGGACGAGGCGGCGGCGCTGGCCCGGCGCTACGGGTTCCACGCCCCCTACTCGGCGGCGGTGGTCTTCCCGGACGCGCAGACGGTGCGCGGCGTGCTGCTGAGCGCCCTGGGCGACCACGCGGGCGCCGTCGCCGAACTGGCCGAGGCCGGGGAGCGGCTGGACGCCCGGGAGATGCGCAATCCGGGCTGGTGCAGCTGGCAGCGGCGGCTGGCCTCGGCCCAGGCCGCCCTGGGCCGGCCGGATCTGGCCCGCGCGATCGCGCAGGACGCGCTGGCCCGGGCCGAGGGCTTCGGCGCGGCCTCCGCCGTCGCCATGGAGCTGCGCTCCTGCGCGGAGCTGGCCGGGGGCGGGGAGCGGCTGGCGCTGCTGGAGCGGTCGGTGCGGCTGATGGAGCGCTGCTCCGCCCCGTACGAGCAGGCGCTGGCGGTGTTCGACCTCGCTCGGGCGCTGCGCGCACAGGGGCAGGCCGGGCGGGCCGGGGAGCAGCTGCGCCGGGCGCTGGAGCTGGCCCGGGCCTGCGCGGCGGACGGCCTGGCCGAGCAAGCCCGCCGGGAGCTGGAAACGGGCGGGGGCGACCTGTCGGGGGAGGACTGAGGGGCCGCTGCCGGGCGGCGTGCGGGCGCGCGGAGTGGCGCAGCTCATTGTGCACCTTGTTGCAAAACTCGTGGGGCTGGTCTAGAACTGGCACAACGAGACCGCGCGAGGAGTAGGCCCATGACTGCGTACCCCCATCTGCTGAGCCCGCTGGACCTGGGCTTCACCACCCTGCCCAACCGCGTGCTCATGGGCTCCATGCACGTCGGGCTGGAGGAGGCCCCGCGCGGGTTCGAGCGGATGGCCGAGTTCTACGCCACCCGCGCGCGCGGCGGCGTCGGCCTGATGGTCACCGGCGGGATCGCCCCCAACGACGCCGGCCGCCCGGGCGTCGGCGGGGCCCGGCTCACCACCGAGGCGGAGGCCGAGGAACACGCGGCGGTCACCGCCGCCGTCCACCGCGAGGGCGGCCGGATCGCCCTGCAGATCCTGCACTTCGGCCGCTACGCGCACCACCCCGATCTGGTCGCGCCCTCCGCCCTGCAGGCCCCCATCAGCAGGTTCACCCCGCGCGCGCTGGCCGACGACGAGGTCGAGCAGACCGTCGAGGACTTCGTCCGGGCCGCCCGGCTGGCCCGGCTCGCCGGGTACGACGGGGTCGAGGTGATGGGCTCCGAGGGCTACCTGATCAACGAGTTCATCGCCGCCGCCACCAACCACCGCACCGACCGCTGGGGCGGGGACTACGCCGGCCGCATCCGCTTCGCGGTGGAGATCGTCCGCCGCATCCGGGCCGCGGTCGGGCCCGAGTTCATCCTGATCTACCGGCTGTCCATGCTGGACCTGGTCCAGGGCGGCTCCAGCCTGGACGAGGTGGTGCAGCTCGCCAAGGAGATCGAGGCGGCGGGCGCCACCCTGATCAACACCGGCATCGGCTGGCACGAGGCGCGCATCCCCACCATCGCCGCCTCCGTGCCGCGCGGCGCCTACACCTGGGTCACCCAGCGGCTGATGGGATCGGTCTCGGTCCCGCTGATCACCAGCAACCGGATCAACACCCCCGAGCTGGCCGAGCAGTTGCTCGCCGACGGCGTCGCCGACATGGTCTCGCTGGCCCGCCCGCTGCTGGCCGACCCCGAGTTCGTCGCCAAGGCCCGGCGCGGACGGCCCGACACCATCAACACCTGCATCGGCTGCAACCAGGCCTGCCTGGACCACACCTTCAGCGGCCGGATCACCTCCTGCCTGGTCAACCCGCGCGCCTGCCACGAGACCGAGCTGGTGCTCGCGCCCACCCGGACCCGCAAGCGGATCGGCGTGGTCGGCGCGGGCCCGGCCGGTCTGGCGTTCGCCGTCTCCGCCGCCGAGCGCGGCCACGCGGTCACCCTGATCGACTCCGCCGCCGAGATCGGCGGCCAGCTCAACACCGCCCGCCAGGTGCCCGGCAAGCAGGAGTTCGAGGAGACCCTGCGCTACTTCCGCACCCGCATCGCCGAGGAGGACGGCATCGAGCTGCGGCTGAACACCACCGCCACCGTGGACGGCCTGCTCGCCGAGGACTTCGACGAGCTGGTCATCGCCGCCGGCGTCACGCCGCGGACCCCGGAGATCCCCGGCGCCGACCACCCCAGCGTCGTCGGCTACCTGGACGTGCTCCGGCACGGCGCCCCGGTCGGCGCGCGGGTGGCGGTGCTGGGCGCGGGCGGCATCGGCTTCGACGTCGCCGAGTACCTGACCGACCCGGGCAACCGGGCCGCGCTCACCCCCGGCGTCTTCTTCGAGCAGTGGGGCGTGGACACCGGCTACCAGGAGCGCGGCGGCCTGGGCGGGGCCCGCCGCGAGCCCGCGCCGCGCCAGGTCCACCTGCTGCAGCGCAAGACCAGCAAGGTCGGGGCCGGCCTGGGCCGGACCACCGGCTGGATCCACCGCGCCGAGCTCAAGCACCGCGGCGTGACCATGCTCCCCGGGGTGACCTACCGGCGCATCGACGACGACGGCCTGCACATCACCGTCGACGGCCGGGAGCACACCCTGGCCGTGGACACCGTGGTGCTCTGCACCGGCCAGGAGCCGCGCCGCGACCTGTACGAGGGCCTGCTGCGCGCCGGACGCACCGCCCACCTCATCGGCGGCGCGGACGTCGCCGCCGAGCTGGACGCCAAACGGGCCGTCCAGCAGGGCACGCAGCTGGCCGCGGAGATCTGACCGGCGCGGATCTGAGAAGCTGGGCCCCCGCCCCGAGGCAACGAGAGGTACCCGGCCCATGTCGCTCCAGCACGCCATCCTCACCGCCCTGCTGGAGCGGCCGTCGTCCGGCCTCGAGCTGACCCGCCGGTTCGACCGTTCGATCGGCTTCTTCTGGTCCGCCACCCACCAGCAGATCTACCGCGAACTGGGCAAGCTGGAGCAGGCCGGGCTGATCCGGCCGCTGCCGCAACAGCCCTCCCGGGGGCAGCGCAAGGAGTACGAGGTGCTGCCCGCCGGGCAGGCCGAGCTGATCGGCTGGATCGCCGAGGACCAGGACCCCAAGCCGCACCGGGACGCCCTGCTGCTGCGGCTGCGCGCGGCCGCGGCGGTCGGCGGCGACAGCGTCCACGGCCTGGAGGCCGAGTTCCGGCGCCACCTCGAGCTGCACCGGCAGCAGTTGGCCGAGTACCGGGAGATCGAGCGCCGCGACTTCGGCGGCGACCGCCCGGACGCCCGGGCCCGGCTGCACCACCTCGTCCTGGAGGCCGGGATCGGCCTGGAGACGCACTGGATCGACTGGCTCACCCGGGCCGCCGCCGAACTGTCCGGGCCGGACGACTGACGCGGCGCCCGAGGCCCGGCCGCCGGGCCCGGTCGCCGGGGCTGGTCGCCGGGGCTGGTCACCGGGGGTCGCCGAGGGCCGTAGCATCAGGCACAGCGAGCCAGGTGTGCGACGCACCAGCGCTCCGCAGCCCACCCTCAGCCCCGACGCCAGGAGTTCCCACCATGGCCAAGTCGCCCGAACTGGGGCAGCCCGCCCCCGACTTCACCCTGCCGTCCGTGCAGTTCGTCGACGGCGAGGCGGTCCGCAGCGACCGCACGCTCTCGGCGGAGCGCGGCCACCCCGTGGTGCTGGCCTTCTACCCCGGCGACGACACCTCCGTCTGCACCAAGCAGCTGTGCTCGTACTCCTCGGGGCTGGAGGCGTTCACCGACCTCGGCGCGACGGTGTGGGGCATCAGCACCCAGGACATCGAGAGCCACGAGAGCTTCGCCCGCAAGTACAGCCTGCGGATGCCGCTGCTCGCCGACACCGGCCGGGAGGCCGTCGCCGCCTACGGCATCGGCCTGGGCAGCCTGGTCCGGCGCTCGGTCTTCATCGTCGACGCCGACGGCGTGCTGCGCTGGAAGCACATCGCCGCGCTGGGGCTCACCTTCCGCGACATCCCCACCCTCACCGAGCAGTTGGCCTCGCTGAAGCAGGGCTGACCGGCGCCCCCGCGACCGTGACCGGCCCGGTCGCGGGGGGCCGCTCCGATCGGTGGGACGCGGGATCTTTGTATGTGGACATACATTGACCCTCTCTTGATCGCGCTGCCATCCTGACCGCATGAGATCCGGGGTCACCCTCGTGTGCTGCCGGTATGTCGACTTCTGTCGCCATGCCAGCGCCATCTGTGCCGCCCGCTGACGCTCCGTCAGCGCCGTTGCCCGGCACCCCCGCGACTCACCGAACCGGACCAAGCACCGTGACCGCACCCCAGCCCAATGTCGTCGTCGTCCTCACCGACCAGCAACGGTGGGACGTCCGCGGAGTGACCCCCGAGCTGGAGCGGATCGCCCGCGAGGGCACCAGCGTCGAGGTGGCGATCAGCCCGCAGCCGGTCTGCGCCCCGGCCCGGGCCGCCCTGCAGACCGGCTGCTACGCCACCGTGCACGGGGTGTTCCGCAACGGACTGCCGCTGCCCCGGGATCTGCCGACCCTGGCCGGGGTGTTCGGCGAGGCCGGCTACGCCACCGGGCACATCGGCAGCTGGCAGCTGGCGGGCGAGGAGTGCGAGCCGGGCCCGGTCCCGGCCGAGGCCCGGGGCGGCTACCGGGAGTGGCTGTCCAGCGAACTGCTGGAGACCACCTCCGACGCCTACCGGACCGTCGTCTTCGACGGCGAGGGCCGGCCGGTGCGGCTGGTCGGCTACCGCTCCGACGCCCTGTTCGACGCCGCGGTGCGCTTCGTCGCCGACCACCACGACCGGCCGTTCCTGCTGTTCGTCTCGCTGCTGGAGCCGCACCACCAACCGGAGACCGACAGTTACCCCGCGCCGGACGGCTACGCCGAGCGCTACCAGGGCAGTTGGCTGCCGCCGGACCTGGCCGCGCTGGCCGACCCCAACGACCCGGCCGGCAGCCCGCACCGCCATCTCGCCGGATACCTGGGCCAGTTGAAGCGGGTGGACGAGGGCGTGGCCCGGCTCCGGGACGCGCTGCGCAGCCTGGATCTGGCCGACCGCACCGTCCTGGCCTGGACCTCCGACCACGGCTCGCACTTCCGCACCCGCAACGACGAGTACATGCGCTCGGCGCACGACGCCTCGATCCGGGTTCCGCTGGTGCTGACCGGCCCCGGCTTCACCGGCGGCGGGGTGGTCCGGCAGCCGGTCGGCACCGTCGACCTGATGCCGACGCTGCTGCAGGCCGCCGGGCTGCCGGTACCGGCCACGGTGCAGGGCCGCTCGTTCCTGCCACTGGTCGGCGGCGGCACCGACCCGGGGCGCCCGGCCGAGGTGTTCGTGCAGATCAGCGAATCGCAGGTGGGCCGCGCGGTGCGGACCGCCCGGTGGAAGTACGCGGTCACCGCGCCCGGCGTCCACCCCTGGCACGATCCGGGCGCGGACCGCTACACCGAGTCGGAGCTGTACGACCTGGACGCCGACCCGTACGAACTGGACAACCTGATCCGGCTGGAGTCCCACCGGGGGATCGCCGACGAGCTGCGCGCGGCGCTGCTGCGCTGGATGGAACTGGTGGGGGAGAAGCCCCCGGTGATCACCGACGCGCCGCCGCGCGACCCGGGCCCGCGGCGTGTCGATGCGCAGGCCCGGGAGCTGCCGCTGGAGGGCGTCCGCTTCGGACACCAGTACTGAGATGCAACGGAAATGACGGAACGTCAGATGGTCACCGGGCCGCGGGCGGTGGCGAACTCGACGGCGACCAGGCCGGTCTCCTCGTCCGCCGCCTCGACCCAGGTCACCTTCGTCCGGTCGAGCGGGTGCTCGACCGGCTCGCCCAGGAACTCCAGCACGGCCTGCGACTCCCCGGCGATCGACAGGCCCTCGATCCGGGTGGCCGTGCGCGGCGCGGCCGAGGGGATCTCGTCCGGCTCCACCAGCCACTGCAGGAAGTACGGCAGCTGCGGGTCCTCGATCAACTCCCTTACGCCGATCTGCTTCCAGCGCAGGTCGAAGCCGTCGGGGCGGACCCGGTGGCCCTCGTCGGCGGTCCGGCCGAGCCGGGCCTCGATCGGCGCGATGTCGTCCACGCCCACCACCCAGCCGAGCCAGCCGCCGCCCTGCGCGGCCCGCTCGGCGACGGCCCGCCCGAACAGGGCGCGGTCCGCCGCGGGGTGGTCCAGCGTCGTCACCACCTCCACATAGGTGCCGCCGGCCAGCGGCAGGACGAAGTTGCGCGTGCCGAAGCGCGGGTGCACCCCGCCGTCGGTGAAGGACGCGCCCAGCGCGGAGCCGAGCCATTGGACGGTGGAGACGAAGCTGTCCCGTGCCACCGCGTAGGAGACGTGGTCGAGTCGCATGGCGCCATCATTGCCGCGCTGACCTGCGGCGGACTGCTCGGGCCGACCGCCACGCCGGAGCCGGGGGCGAGGTTCGCGCGTCTGGCGGAGCAGCCCGGCGACCCGGCGGACGCCGAACTCCCTCGCCGTCGGCCGGAGTCGGAGTCCGGGTACACGAAGGATGCGGTGGTGAACGGAGGGTGGCCGCCGCCTGCATACAACCAGATGATCTGCTTCCCATTTGTCTCTTGTCGAGTCCTGGTCAACTCACTAGAGTCCTCGCCAAGCTGCCACCCCGGACCGGGGAGGCAGCAGGTACCACCTGCGTCAGACCCTCGCAGGCGCCACCTCGCTCGCGCGGCGTTCCTCGCTCGTCCCCCGGTTCATCCATATCTGGAGGCAGTACGTTGCGTACCCACTCGAAGTTCGCGTCCGCCCGACGGATCGCGCTTCCCCTGCTCGGCACGGCCGCCCTGGCCGTCAGCGGAATCCTCGCCGCCGCCCCGGCCGGCGCCCAGACCCCCGCCGCCCACGGCGGAGCCACCTGGGTGCGCTCCTGTGCCGTGGTCCACGCCGCCGGTGAGATGGCCTGCAACGCGCTGCGCGTCACCAACACCACCGAGCACGTCCACGCCCTGGGCCTGACCGCCAACGCCGCCCCCTCCGGCTACGGCCCGAGCAGCCTGCTCAGCGCCTACAACCTGCCGGCCAACGGCGGCGCGGGCCAGACCGTCGCCATCGTGGACTCCAACAACGACCCCAACGCCGCCAGCGACATGGCCACCTACAGAAGCCAGTTCGGCCTGCCGGCCTGCACCGTCGCCAGCGGCTGCTTCAAGCAGGTCAGCCAGACCGGCACCAGCACCCTGCCCAGCGCCGACGCCGGATGGGCCGAGGAGGAGTCGCTGGACCTCGACATGGTCTCCGCGATCGCCCCGAACGCCCACATCATCCTGGTCGAGGCCAAGTCGGCGACCACCGCCAACCTGGGCACCGCCGTCAACGAGGCGGTCAAGCTCGGCGCCAAGTTCGTCTCCAACAGCTACGGCGGCTCGGAGTCCTCCTCCGACTCGTCGTACGACACCAAGTACTACAACCACCCCGACGTGGTCATCACCGCCAGCTCGGGTGACGGCGGCTACGGCGTCGAGTACCCGGCGGCCTCGCAGTACGTGACCGCCGTCGGCGGCACCTCGCTGTCCACCGCCTCCAACGCCCGCGGCTGGACCGAGTCGGTCTGGTCCACCAGCAGCTCCGAGGGCGCCGGCTCCGGCTGCTCCAAGGACGACGCCAAGCCCAGCTGGCAGAAGGACACCGGCTGCTCCAAGCGCACCGTCGCCGACGTCTCCGCCGTGGCCGACCCGGCCACCGGCGTCGCCGTCTACGACACCTACGGCGGCGACCCGGGCTGGGAGGTCTTCGGCGGCACCAGCGTCGCCTCCCCGCTGATCGCGGCCGTCTACGCGGACGCCGGCACCCCGACCGTCAGCTACCCGTCCTCGCTGCCGTACGCCCACACCGGCTCGCTGAACGACGTCACCACCGGCTCCACCGCCAGCTGCTCCCCGGCGTACCTGTGCACCGCCGAGGTCGGCTACGACGGCCCGACCGGTCTGGGCACGCCGAACGGCCTGGGCGCCTTCTGAGCCCCGCACCACCCCGGCAGCACCTCCGGGCCCCGGCCGCCTCGCGCGGCCGGGGCCCGGCCCCTTTCCGCCGCACGACCTGCCGCACGACCTGCCTTTTTTACGACCCAGCCGCACGAGCGAGCCGCACGACGCCGCGCTGCCCGCGGTGCGGCCGGTCCGACACCCCCAGGCCGTAGGATCGGGGCAGAGCGCCGGAAGGAGCGATCATGGTGCATGAACGGGCCGGACAACCGGCACAGCCGAGTGACCTGGTGGACGTCGCACGGCTGGTGACGTCCTATTACACCCTCGTCCCCGACCTGGAGGACCCGGGGCAACGGGTGGCCTTCGGCACCTCGGGCCACCGCGGATCGTCCCTGGCGACCGCCTTCAACGAGGCGCACATCGCCGCCACCACCCAGGCGATCTGCGACTACCGCGCCGCCCAGGGCACCACCGGGCCGCTGTTCCTCGGCATCGACACCCATGCGCTCTCGGAGCCCGCCCGGGCCACCGCGCTGGAGGTCCTGGCCGCCAACGGCGTCCGGGTGCTGATCGACACCGGGGACGGCTACACGCCCACCCCGGCCGTCTCGCTCGCCATCCTCACCCACAACCGGGGCCGCGCCCCCGGTGGCGCGGGCCTGGCCGACGGCATCGTGGTCACCCCCTCGCACAACCCGCCCGCCGACGGCGGCTTCAAGTACAACCCGCCGCACGGCGGCCCGGCCGACTCGGCGGCGACGACCTGGATCCAGGACCGCGCCAACGCCCTGATCGAGAAGGGCCCGGGCGAGGTCAAGCGCGTCCAGTACCGCCGGGCGCTGGCCGCCGACACCACCGGCCGCTACGACTTCCTCGGCGCCTACGTCGCCGACCTGCCGAACGTGCTGGACCTGGACGCGGTGCGCGAGGCCGGGCTGCGGATCGGCGCGGACCCGCTGGGCGGCGCCTCCGTCCATTACTGGGGCCGGATCGCCGAACAGCACCGGCTCGACCTGACCGTGGTCAATCCGCTGACCGACCCGACCTGGCGGTTCATGACGCTGGACTGGGACGGCAAGATCCGGATGGACTGCTCCTCGCCCCACGCCATGGCCTCGCTCATCGGCCGGCGCTCCGAGTACCGGATCGCCACCGGCAACGACGCGGACGCCGACCGGCACGGCATCGTCACCCCGGACGCCGGGCTGATGAACCCCAACCACTACCTCGCCGTCGCCATCTCCTACCTCTACCGGCACCGCCAGGGCTGGCCGCAGGCGGCCGGGATCGGCAAGACCCTGGTCTCCTCGTCCATGATCGACCGGGTCGCCGCCGACCTCGGCCGGGAGCTGGTCGAGGTGCCGGTCGGCTTCAAGTGGTTCGTCGACGGGCTGCTCTCCGGCAGCCTCGCCTTCGGCGGGGAGGAGTCCGCCGGGGCGTCGTTCCTGCGGCGCGACGGCAGCGTGTGGACCACCGACAAGGACGGCATCCTGCTGGCCCTGCTGGCCTCGGAGATCACCGCGGTCACCGGGCGCACCCCTCCGAGCACTACACGGCGCTGACCGAGCGCTTCGGCGCGCCCGCCTACGCCCGGGTGGACGCCCCGGCCGACCGGGCGCAGAAGGCCGTGCTGGCGGCGCTCTCGCCGGAGCAGGTCACGGCCGGGGAGCTGGCCGGGGAGCGGATCACCTCGGTGCTCACCCGGGCGCCCGGCAACGGGGCGGCCGTCGGCGGGCTCAAGGTGTGCACCGAGAACGCCTGGTTCGCGGCGCGCCCCTCCGGCACCGAGGACGTCTACAAGATCTACGCGGAGAGCTTCCAGGGCCCGGACCATCTGGCCCTGGTCCAGGACGAGGCCAGGCAGCTGGTCACGGCCGTGCTGCAGGGCACGGGCTGAGCGCAGGGCCGTCCGGCCGGGCGGCTGTCGTCCGGGCGGACGCCCGTGGCGTCGGGTCCGGTCACTCCCCGGAGCGGCGGGGCGGGGCCTGCCCGGTCCCGCCGCGCCGGGGGCCGTCGTGCTCGCGGTCGGGACCGGGGTCGGGGTCAGCGTCACGGCCCGGGGCGGGGCCGGTCGGCTGGTCCTTCGCGGGGCTGTCCTGCTGTGCCGAGGGCTTGCCTGTCCGCTTCCGGCGCTGCAGCAGTACCGGGAGCGGCGAGACCGCGACCACCACCGCGACCAGCGGCAGCAGGTAGTTCTCCACACCGGGCACCGCCGCGCCCAGCCAGTAGCCCAGCAGCACCAGGGTCTGGGTCCAGGCCAGGCCGCCGATCACCTGCCAGAGCGTGAAGGTCGGCGCCGGGACGCGCAGCATCCCGGCGACCGGGCCGAGGACGCTGCGCACCATGGGCACGAAGCGGCCGATCAGGATGGCCTTGCGTCGGCCGTAGCGGGCGAGGAACTCCTCGCCACGGGCCATCACCGCCTTCAACCGGCGGTTGCTGCTGCGGGCCAGCGCGGCCTGGCCGCCGTGACGGCCCAGGTAGTAGCTGAACTGGGTTCCGGCGATGGAGCCGACGGCCGCGCTCAGCAGCACCTGCCACAGGGTCAGGTGCGGACCGTTGCCTACGGTCGCGGCGCAGAAGACCCCGGCCGGGAAGAGCAGGGTGTCGCCGGGCAGGAAGAAGCCGACCACCAGGAGCCCGGCCTCCGCGAAGGTCACCGCCAGGACGGCCAGTGCGCCGAAGGCCGAGAGCAGCGATGATCCACTCGTGGGGTTCACCGCGAGCACGGCCAGGGCCGCGCTCACGGCAGGTTCCTAGTCACCTGATCACCATAACCAGACGGGTCGGTGCGCCACCTCGGCCCCCAGGTGGACGCGGTCCCTCCGGCGGCGTCCACCCGCGCCTCCGGCGTCAGCCCTCGGCCAGGGCCGCCGGGAAGCCCCCGGTGGCGATCGGGCCCCACCGCTCGGGGGTGATCCGGAGCAGGGACTTGCCCTGGCTGACCATGGCTGCGCGGTACTCGTCCCAGTCCGGGTGCTCACCGGCGATGCAGCGGTAGTACTCGACCAGCGGCTCCACGTCCTCCACGGCGTCGATCACCTCGGCGGCGCCGTCCACCTGCACCCACGGGCCGTCGAAGTCGTCGGACAGCACCACGATGCTCACCCGGGGATCGCGCCGGGCGTTGCGCGCCTTGGCCCGTTCCGGGTAGGTGGAGACGACGATCCGACCGGAGCCGTCCGCCCCGCAGGAGACCGGGGAGGCCTGCGGGCGTCCGTCCGTACGGGTGGTGATGAGCAGGCCGTGGTGCCGGGAGCCCACGAACTCCAGCAGGGCGTCACGGTCGACCGCGGTGTTGGTGGCGATGCGTCGCGTCATACCCCGAGTCTAGGCGGGAACGGGCTCCCCGGGGCGGCGAAAGACCGACTCCGGTGCATTGCGGACGCGCCGGAAAGACCGGTAATTCACCGGGAATATCCGGCGGAAGCCGCCCGTGCGCATATCCGGGGGCTTTCGGTGTTCGCAGAGCGCCGATCGACGCCGGTTCTGTTCGTGTCCCCATTCTCCGGGGTGGCGGCTGCCCGGGTGAACCCCCAGGAGACGGGCCCGTACCCGCTGGATGGGGGGACGCGCTCCCGTCCCGCCGGTCGGACGTGGTCGCCACCACGCCCGTGACATGCGCATATTGCTTGATGGGCAGTCACTTTGACGTTCCGTCAGCTCAATGTCCGGCCACCCCCGGTCGGGGGGTGGCCGTCCGGCGGAGTCGGGCACGCAGGGTCCGCGTCCGCCGCTGAACGTGAACGTGCCCGTTTTCAGATAACCCCAAGCAAATTCTCAGAAAACCCTTGCGCGGTGATTCCCGGCGCGTGTACACATCACTCAGGGTTGTTCCGGGCTGCCTTTTCCCTGCGGTTCCCGAGATGCTCTGTCCCGCCTTTCATGCACTCACTCCCTGGAGTCGTCATTTCCGACATCCTGCCCTCCAGCGGTCGTCGCCGCCGTATAGCGGCCGTCATATCCGCCTCCCTGGCCATGGTGGCCGGGGGTGTGGCCCTGGCCTCGCCCTCGCAGGCGTCCGCGCCCGCCCCGGCCGCCCGGACCCTGGCCGGCACCCATCCGGACTGGGCCACGGCCTCGGTCGACAAGGGCACCACGCCCGCCAACGACCAGCTCACCGCCCGGGTCTACCTGGCCGGGCGCAACCCGGCCGGGCTGGCCGCGTACGCCAAGGCGGTGTCCTCGCCCGGCACCGCGCAGTACGACCAGTTCCTCAGCCCCACCCGGGAGCAGCAGCTCTTCGGCGCGACCCCGGCCCAGGTCGCGGCCGTCCGCGCGTGGGCGACCGGCGCCGGCCTCAGCGTGGTCGGCAGCAACGCCCACTACCTGGACGTGCACGGCTCCGCCGCCGACGTCGACCGCGCCTTCGGCACCCACCTGCACGAGTACGCGGTGCAGGGCAAGCTGCTCAAGGCCCCCGCCACCAACGCGGTCATCCCCGCCGCGGTCGCCTCGGCCGTCCTCGGCGTCACCGGGCTCAGCGACAACGCGCCCACCATGCGGGCCCAGGCCGAGCCGATCAACCCGCTGCAGGGCGTCGCCGTCGACGCCAAGGGCAAGCCGAAGCCCAAGCCGAAGCCCGCCCCCAAGCCGGGGCTGCCCACGGTCGCCACCTGCTCCTCGTACTGGGGCCAGAAGAAGGTCAGCGGCGCCCCCAAGGCGTACACCGCGAACACCACCTTCGACCAGTGCTCCTTCACCCCGTCCCAGCTGCGCAAGGCGTACGGCGTCACCGCCTCCGGCCTCACCGGCAAGGGCGCCCGGGTCGCCATCGTGGACGCCTACGGCTCCTCGACCATGCTGGCCGACGCCAACCACTTCGCCGTCAACCACGGTGACAAGGCGTTCCGCAAGGGGCAGTACACCGAGGTGCTCACCCCGAAGCTGTGGACCCAGACCGGTCCCAACGACGGCTGCGGCGGCGGCCCGGCCGGCTGGGCCGGCGAGGAGGCGCTGGACGTCGAGATGGTGCACGGGCTCGCCCCGGACGCCGATGTCGTCTACGTCGGCGCCAACTCCTGCTCCGACCAGGACCTGATGGCGGCGCTCAGCACCATCGTGGACAAGCACCTGGCCGACGTCGTCTCCAGCTCCTGGTCCGGGCTGATGCACACCACCTCGGGCGACGAGAGCCCGGCGACGATCGCCGCGTACGAACAGATCTTCCAGCAGGGCGCGACCGAGGGCATCGGCTTCGACTTCTCGGCGGGCGACTGCGGCAACGAGTCCCCGGCCGCCGCGGCCACCGGCGCCAACTGCGACAGCACCAGCACCGAGGCGCAGGCCGGCTTCCCGTCCGCGGACACCTGGGTCACCGACGTCGGCGGCACCGCCCTGGGCATCAAGGACGCCGGCGGCAGCTACGGCTTCGAGACCGACATGGGCACGCTGCGCTCCGCGCTCAGCCCGGACGGCAAGAGCTGGACGCCGTTCCCCGGCACCTTCTACTTCGGCGGCGGCGGCGGTACCAGCCAGGACTTCGCCCAGCCGTGGTACCAGGGCCCGGTCGTGCCAAGCAAGCTGGCGCACACGCTGATGACCGGCGCGACCAGCAAGACCGCGCAGCGGGTCACCCCGGACGTCGCCATGAACGGTGACCTGTACACCTCGGTGCTGGTCGGCATGTCCGACGGCAGCCCGTACAGCGAGGGCGGCTACGGCGGCACCAGCGTCTCGGCGCCGGAGTTCTCCGGCATCCAGGCCGACGCCATCCAGGCCCGGCACGGTCGCGCGATCGGCTTCGCCAACCCCTCGATCTACGAGCGGGCCGGCAGCGCCGACTTCCACGACGTGGTCAACAACACCCTGGGCAAGGGGCAGCAGCCGCTGAGCGCCGTCGCCGACTTCGGCGTGGTCTCCGGCAGCCTCAAGGTCCGCCTGGTGGCCTTCGGCCGTGACTACGGTCTGGCCGCGACCAAGGGCTACGACGACGCCACCGGCGTCGGCTCGCCGGACGAGAACTACCTGAACTCCTTCCGGTAGGCCCTTCGGCCAGCAGTGAGCGGCCCTGGCGCCCGGCGAGTCCCCTCCCGCCGAGCGCCAGGGCCTTCCGCATGGAGATGACGATGCGTCAGACCGAGGCGGGGGAGGGCAGTTCCGCGAACGAGTCGAGGACGGCGGTCCACAGGGCCACCCGGGCCCGCAGCGCGGCACGGACGGTCTCGGCGCAGGCCGTCCACTTGGCCTGGTCGTCGCCGCACAGGTCGATCAGCATCTGCATGGCCATCGGCGTGTGCTGCTCGCCGTCCACCTCGATGTGGCGGGCCAGGTAGTCCTTGAAGACGCTCAGCACGCCGTCGGCGTCGTCGATCCGGATGACCTGCTCGAACATCTCCGGGATGAGGTCCTCGCGGCCGAAGGCGAAGGCGGCGGCGCGGCAGTGCACCGGCGCGTTCTCGATGATCTCCCAGGTGGCGCCGGTGAAGGCGACCGCCGCCTGCGGGGCCCCGGCCGCCCTCAGCGCCTCGGGGACGGCGGTGCCCGCGCGCAGCAGGTCGAGGAAGGCGGAGACCGGCGCCGGATCGGCCCCGGCCTGCCGCATGCCCTCGACGTACAGCTCGAAGTGGCTGGTGAAGCCCTCGCCGAGCTCGTCGCTCTCCTCGACCAGCACGATGTCGTTGATCAGCCGGCGGCTGGCGGTCGGACCGGCCGGAACCCACGGCACCTCCACGCAGGTCAGCTCCCGCTGCAGACTCTTGAGCAGCGACATGAAGTCCCAGACTGCGAAGACATGGCGGTCCAGGAAGGCCCGGACCCGCTCGATGCTGTTCAGCTCGCGGTAGACCGGGTGCTCCACCACCTCCCGGCGCAGCGGCTCGATCGCCTGCTGCAGGCCGGACAGGCCGGGGTGGGTACGGTCCCAGTGGTAGCGGTTGGTCGGCATCTGACTGCTCCTCATCGTGCTTGCGGGGATTGCTTGATGACGCTGCGGACCGCGTGCAGCAGTTGCTCGCGGCCGGGTTGCAGGCTGCGGTCCAGGGCCAGGGCGAACGGCAGGACCGCCCCGTCCGGGCGGGTGATCCGGCGCGGCGGCGCGATCAGCCGCATCTCCTCGGCGGCGGTCGCCACCACCTCGGCGCCGATCCCGCAGCTGCGGTTGGAGTCGTCGACGACGATCAGCCGCCCGGTCTTCTCCAGCGAGGCGGCGAGCGCCGCCCAGTCGAACGGGTACAGCGTCCGGGGGTCGAACACCTCGACCGACACCTCGTCGGCCAGCTCCTCGGCCACCGCCAGGGCGTCGTGCACCAGGTGACCGACGGCCACCAGGGTCACCTCGCCGCCGGTCCGGTGCACCCGGGCCTCGCCGATCGGGACCGGCGCCAACGGCCGGGTGACGTCCTCGCGCAGGGCCAGCGCCGCGGCCGGGGCGAACACCACCACCGGGTCCGGATCGCGGATCGCGGAGGCCAGCAGCCCGTAGGCGTCGCACGGCGTGGACGGCACCAGGGTCTTCACCCCGGCGTGCGCGAACAGGCTGTACGGGTGGTCCGAGTGCTGCCCGGCCCAGCCGTCGCGGGAGCCCGATCCGGGCACCAGGCAGGTCAGCGGGACGCTGGCCTGACCACCCGTCATCAACGAGAACTTGTGTGCCTGGTTCACCAGTTGCTCGAACACCAGGAACAGCAGCGAGGGGATCTGGAACTCGATCACCGGCCGTCGGCCGGACAGCGCCGCGCCGATCGCCATGCCGGTGAACGCCTGCTCCGACAGCGGGGTGTCCACCACCCGGTCGGCGCCGAACCGCTTCTGCAGGTTCAGCGTCGGCCCGGCCAGGCCCGCGCCGACGTCCTCGCCGAAGACGCACACCGAGGGATCCCCGGCCAGCGCGTCCTCCAGCGCCCGGTTCAGCGCCTTGGTGTAGGAGAGCTTGCTCATGACACCGCCCCCGGCCTCGGCCGCAGCCCGCTGGCGTACAGGTGGTCGCAGGCCCCGGCCGGATCGGGCTCACCGGCGGCGAGCGCGAACCGCTCCGCCCGCTCCAGCTCCTCCGCCACCAGCAGTTCGGTCCGCGCGCGCACCGCCGGATCCAGCGCCGCCGCCGCGCGCGGCAGCGGATCACGCGCACGCCAGGCCGCCACCTCCTCGGCCGGGCGGTAGACGACTTTGCTCCGGCGCTCCATGGTGTGGTGCCCCTCGAAGCGATAGGTACGGCACTCCAGGAAGCTCGGCCCGGCGCCGGACCGGGCCCGGGCCACCGCCTCGGCGGCGGCGCCCCGCACCGCGTCGGTGTCCATCCCGTCCACCTCGACCGCCGGGATGCCGAAGGCCGCCGCCCGGCCCACCGCGCTGCCCGCCACCGCGACCGACGCCGCCAGCGTCGTCGCATAGCCGTTGTCCTCGCAGACGAACAGCACCGGCAGCCGCCACATCGCGGCCAGGTTCAACGACTCCAGCAGCACGCCCTGGTTGAGCGCGCCGTCACCGAAGAAGGCCGCCACCACCCGGTCCTGGCCGGCCTGACGGGCCGCCCAGGCGGCCCCCACGGCGATCGGCGCACCCGCGCCGACGATGCCGTTGGCGCCCAGGATGCCCAGCGACAGGTCGGCGGCGTGCATGGAGCCGCCCCGGCCCCGGTTCAACCCGGCGCTGCGCCCGGCCAGTTCGGCGAGCAGTCGGCCCGGGTCGGCACCCTTGGCCAGGACGTGCCCGTGGCCCCGGTGGGTGCTGGTGATCCGGTCCTGCGGGCGCAGCGCGGCGCAGACGCCGACCGCGACCGCCTCCTGTCCGATGTACGGGTGGATGCCGCCGACGATCACCCCCGACCTGACCAGGGCCAGCGCCCGCTCCTCGAAGCCGCGGATCAGCCGCAGCATCCGGTAGCGGCCCTGCGGGTCCTCCAGGCCGGTGGCTTGACGTTCCGTCAGTTCTGCGGTCACCGGGGACCGGACCACAGGGTCGGGCAGATGTCGGGGTCGGCGTAGTCGGGCAGGCCCTGCGGCGTCCGGCGGACCAGCACGTCGTGGTTGTAGACCACCTGGCTGCCGTCGGCGCGGTGGTACGCCCGGTACTGGTTGTCGCCGTCCTGCAGGTGCAGCGAGACCGCGCGGCGCGGGGCGGCGGACAGGTTGGCGCCGCTGCCGTGGTAGGTGCGGCAGTGGTGGAAGCTGACGTGCCCGCGCGGGATCACCACCGGGACCTTGCGCAGCTGCTGCCCGTTGAAGCGGGCGTTCTGCTCCAGCACCTGTTCCAGCTGGGTGCGGTCGCGCTGGGCGAAGTGGCGGCTGGAGTCCTCGCCGGTGTCCAGCTCGCGCCAGCGGTGGCTGCCGTCGACCATGGTGATGGTGCCCATCTCCACGCCGCAGTCGTGGAACGGGATGAAGGCGGTGAGCATCCGGTCCGAAGTGCAGGTCTGCCAGTAGTGGCGGTCGAAGTGCCACGGCACCTGGTTGCTGGGCTCCTCCGGGACCGGCGGCTTGTAGATCAGGGTCGCCTGGAACACCCGGATCTGCTCGGCCTCGGCCAGCCGCGCGGCCACCGCGCCCACCAGCGGCTTGCGCAGGATCGCGCCGATGGCGTCGCTCTCGTAGTGCACGTAGTCGTTGTGCCGCTGGACCGGCCCGTCGGCGGGCGTCCAGGAGGCCAGGTTCGGCGGGCGCACCGGCAGGGCGCGGTCCCGGTGGCCCGCGTAGTACGCCTCGGTCGCGGCCTGCAGGTCGTCCAGCTCCTGGTCGCTGAAGAGCCGCCGGGAGAGGTGCCAGCCGCGCAGGGCGTAGTCGGCGACCTCCTCGTCGGTGGGCAGCAGTTGGCGTTCGGCGTCGGTCAGTCGGAATTCGGTGGTGGTCGGCATCGGGCGTCCGTTCCTCCTGGTGCGCGGTCTAGACGGTGGCGGCGGCGTTCTGGCGCTCGACGGCCTCGTACAGCGCCTTGATGTTGGATGTGCCGAAGGTGCCGGCTCCCTGACGTTCGATCAGCTCCAGGAAGAAGGTGCGGCGGGCGTGCACGGAGCGGGTGAAGATCTGGAACAGCTGGCCGCCGTGGTCCTGGTCGACCAGCACGTCGAGTTCGCGCAGCGTCTGCACCGGGATGGCGGTGGAGCCCAGGCGTTCGAGCAGGCCGTCGTAGTAGGTGCCGGGCGTGGTGAGGAACTCCACGCCGCGCGAGCGCAGCGTCCGCACGGCGTCGGCGATGCCGGGGGTGCGGAAGGCCAGGTGCTGGACGCCGGTGCCCCGGTGCGCGTCGAGGAAGGTGTCGATCTGGCCGGGACGGCGCCCGGTGTCCGGCTCCAGCAGGGTGAAGGTGACCTCGCCGGAGGCGCTCTGCACCACGCTGGAGTCCATGCCCTGCGCGCCGACCTCGATGTACTCGCCGAAGATCCGGTGGAAGCCCAGCGCGGCCTCGCAGAAGCGCACCGCGGGCGCCAACTCCCCGGCGGGCACGCAGATCGCGGTGTGGTCCAGCGCCTCCAGCAGGCCGTCGCCGAGAGCGGGCTCCCCGCCGGCGGGCTCCCCGGCGGTGACGAACCGCAGCGCGACATCGCCGAAACCGGCCACCAGGCCGGGCCCCAGCACGGTCGCACCGTGGCGTACCGCGCGGTCCAGGGCGGCGTCCGGATCGGTGCAGCCGAGCGCCAGCACGGCCACGCCGTCGCCGTGCCGACGGACGAACTCCGCCACCGGGTGGTCGGCCCGCAGGGCCGAGACCAGCCGCAGCCGGATCCGCCCCTGGGCCAGGTGCACGCTGCGCCGCCCGTCCCGGTCCGCGGGCTGCGCCCGCTCGCGGGCGAAGCCGAAGCCGGTGGCGAGATCGTCCGCCGCCTGCTCGGCGTCGGCGCAGTGGTACTCGATGTGGGCGATGCCCTGGACGGTCAACGTGGCTCCCCGGAATGGTGTCTGATGGGCTGTCGGCTGGAGCGGGTGGACGGCGGGCCGAAGGTCAGGCTGACGTTGTGGCCGCCGAAGGCGAAGGAGTTGGACAGCGCGGCGCGGATCGGCGCGGCCCTGGCCCGGCCCCGGACGTGGTCCAGCGCGCACGCCGGGTCGGGGTCGTCCAGGTTGAGCGTGGGCGGCAGCAGGCCCCGGGCCACGGCCAGCGCGGCGACCACCGCCTCGACCGCCCCGGACGCGCCGAGCAGGTGCCCGGTGGCGCCCTTGGTGGAGCTGACCGCGGGCTGGTCCGCGCCGAACACCGCCCGCAGCGCCGCCGTCTCGGCGACGTCGCCCAACCTGGTTCCGGTGCCGTGGGCGTTGACATAGCCGACGTCGGCCGGCTCCAGCCCGGCGTCGGCCAGCGCCGAGCGCATGGAGTCCGCCGCGCCCTCGCCGTCCGGCCGGGGCATGGTGGGGTGGTGCGCGTCGGTGGAGGCACCCCAGCCGGTGAGGTCGGCGTACCCGGCCGCGCCGCGCGCGTCCGCGTGCGCGGCCCGCTCCACCACCAGCACCGCGCTGCCCTCGCCCAGGACGAAGCCGTTCCTGGCCGCGTCGAACGGCCGGCTCGCCCGCCCGGCGTCCTGCCAACCGTGGGCCAGCGCGCGGGCGTTGGTGAAGGCGGCGGCGATGGTCGGGTGCAGCGAGGACTCGCTGCCGCCGCACACCACCACGTCCGCGTCGCCCGCCCGGATCAGCCGCAGCGCCTCGGCCACGGCCTGGGCCCCGGCCGCGCAGGCGGTCACCACGGCCGAGCTGTAGCCGCGGATGCCGTGCTTGATGGCGACCCGGGCGGTGGCCATGTTGGAGAGCATGCCCGGCAGCAGATAGGGGCTGACGCCGGGACGGCCGCGCTCCAGCCGCCGGTGCGACTGCTGCTCGAAGGTCTCCAGGCCGCCGCCCCCGGTGGCCAGCACCACCGCGACCCGGCGCGGGTCCACGTCGCGCCCGACCACCAGCCCCGCGTCGGCCAGGGCGTCGTCCGCGGCGGCCAGCGCCAGCAGCACGAACCGGTCCACGCAGCGGACCTCGGTCGGCGGCAGCACCTCGCGCCCGTCGATCGCCGGAGCGATCCCGGCGGCCTCCAGCCAGCCGTGCGCGGCATGGCCCTCGGGCACGGCGGTGACGCCGCCGCGCCCGCCGGTCAGCGCGCCGAAGAACGCGTCCGGTGTCCGGCCGACCGGGGTGACCAGGCCGATCCCGGTGACCACGGCCGCCTCCCGGAGCAGCGCCGGCACACCCGTCGGGCGGCTCACCGGGTCACCGGCCCGGCCAGGTGGCGCTCCCGGAGCAGCACCTTGCGGACCTTGCCGGTCGGGCCGAGCGGTACCTGCGCGGCGTCCACCACCAGCACCTGCCGCAGCGTCCGCGCGGTGTCGGCGTCCAGCGCGGCCGCCACCTGCTTGCTCCGGTCGGCCTCCGGATCGGCCCCGGCGCGCAGGAGCAGCAGCACATCCGCGACCACCCGGCCGCTGTCGCGCACCGCGACCACGGTGCAGTCGGCGACGTCGGGGCAGGCCGCCAGCACGCGCTCCTCCGACAGGGCGGTGAACAGCCGCCGCCCGCCGCCGAGGTCGACCGCGTCCACGGCCCGGTCCACGTGGTAGTAGTAGCCCTCCTCGTCCCGGTACACCAGGTCGCCGGTGAGGAAGTAGCCGCGCAGCCGGGTGCGGTAGGTGGTGACCGAGTCGTTCCAGTAGCCCAGGGCCAGGGTCGGCGAGCGGGTGCCCAGCTCGCCCACCTCGCCCGGGCCCAACTCCTGCCCGTCCGGCCCGAGTACGGCGCAGTCGACGAAGGCGTGCGGACGCCCGACGCAGCGGCCGTAGCGGTCGCTGTCCGGGGTGTGGGTGATGAAGAAGTGCGAGTGGCCCATCTCGGTCGAGCCCAGGCCGTCCACGAACAGCGATCCGGGGACGCGGGCGCGCCCGGCGCTGGTGATGCCCTCGCGCGAACCGACCGCCACCAGGCGGCGGATGTGCGCCTCGTGCGCGCAGTCGCCGGTGTTCCACCACAGCGCCACTGAACCGAGTTGACGTTTCGTCAGGTCGTGGTGCGCCAGCTCGGCCCAGGTGGCCGCGAACCCGATCACCCCGCGCGGCTGCCAGCGCTCCGCCGCGTCCAGCACACCCTCCCCGGACTGCCTTGACAGCAACGCGAGTTGGGCCTGCGAGCTGAGCGCCAGAGCCACCGCGATCAGGGTGGCGACATGCGGGGCGGGCAGGGCGCTGAGCATCCGCTCGGAGCCCTGCGGGCGCGGCAGCGAGAGCCGGTGCCGGACGGCTGCGTACAGGCTGTCGTGCGAGTGCACCACTGCCTTGGGCATGCCGGTGGTACCGGACGAGTGGGTGATGGCGACCGGATCGCCCGGCGCGTGCTGGAACGGCTCGGGCGCGGCGTCCGGATCGCCCGCGCCCAGGCCGCCGACCTCCGGCAGCAGCGGCGTCCCGGTGTCGTGCCCGGCCAGTACCGCCTGGTGGGCGGCGTCGGCGAGGACGCCGGTGGCGCCGAGGCGGTGGATGTAGCGGGCCGCGCGCTCGCCCTCGATGTTGGGGTTGAGCAGCGCCGGGATCGCACCGAGGCGGGTCAGCGCCAGGTAGCCGAGGACGTGGTCGGCGGCGTGGGAGGCGTAGATCACCACCGGGTCGCGGCGGCCGACGCCGAGGGCGTGCAGGGCGGCGGCCCGGGCCCGCACCGATCGGTCGAGCTCGCGCAGGGTGAACGGCTGCCAGGCGGCACGGCCGTCCACCGGGGTGTCGAAGGTCAGCAGAGGCTCGTCGAGGCCGATCCCCAGGGCGATTCTGCTGGTCAGCACGTTGCCGGCGCCGACCTTCGGATCGTCCGCCAGGAGCGCTCGGATACTGCGGATGCTCACGGTGCTGGTCCTCTCATGGCGCTGGCCATACCGGTGTGATGAGTGGGCGTGCGGATGAGTGGGCGTGCCGGGGTGAACGGGGTGCCGGTCCGGCGGGTGCGGGGCGCGTCCGGTCAGGACGGCGTCAGCAGCAGGGCGACGGCGTGGTCGCTGTCGCCCGGCAGGGCCTGTTCGGCGGCGATGACGAGCACCTGGTCGGCGTCGCCGTCCGCCAGCAGCAGCGCCGCCAGCTCCAGGGCGTCGGCGGGGACGCCGTCCGGGCCCGGCGGGGTGGTCGGGCTGGTGGCCACGACCGGCCCGGTGAGCTCCCAGCGGGCCGCGATGTGGCCGAGGACCGCGTTCGGGTTGGACTGGAAGAACAGCAGCGGCGGCACCCGCCGCTGCGAGGCGGCGGCCGCGTCGATCGCCGCGGCCGTGGCCCGGTCGCCGCTGCAACTGGCCAGCAGCAGCGCGGTGCGGGTCGGCCCCGGCCCCGGCGGCGGCCCGTACCGCGCCCGCAGGCAGCGTTCGGCGGCCTCGGCCACCAACGGGTTGAAGGAGGAGGCGGTGAAGCCGGCCAGGGGCGGCAGCCGGTCGTCGTCCGACTCGGGCCAACGCGCCCGCGCCAGCACAGTCAGCGGCTGAGAACCCATCAGGCCGCCACCAGGAGTGCGGTGTTGGCGCCGCCGAAGGCGGAGTTCAGGCTGAGCGCGTAGCGCGGGCGGCCGGTGCGCGGCTGGTCCAGCACGAGATCGAGGCGGCAGTCCTCGTCCGGTCCGGCCCAGCCGGCGTTCACCGGAAGCGTCCCCTCGCGCAACGCGGCGATGGTGACCGCGAGTTCGAGCAGGGCGGAGGCCTCCAGCGCATGCCCGTGCACGCCCTTGGTGGAGCTGACCGGCAGCCGCCCGGTGAACTCGCCGAACACCAGCCGTAGTGCGTTCGCCTCGGCCTGGTCCGCCAGCGGCGACCCCGTGGCGTTGGCGTTGACATAGCCCACCTCCTCCGGTGCGATGCCCGCGCGGGCGAGCGCGGCGGCGACGGCGCGGGCCAGCCCCCCGCCGTCCGGTGCCGGACGGCAGACGTGGTGGGCGTCGCCCGACCTGCCCCAGCCGGCGATCCGCGCCAGCGCCGGGACGCTGCGCCGCGCGGCGTCGTCCGAGCGTTCCAGCACCACGGCCGCGGCGGCGTCGCCGAGCAGGGTGCCGCTGCGCCCGGCGCTGAACGGGCGGACCTCGCCGTCCCGGGAGAGCGCGCGTCCGGCGTCGAACGCGGCGAACACCCCCGGCTGCACCAGGTGTCCGGCCGCGACCACCACCCGCCGGTGCGGTCCGGCGCAGACCATGGCGGCCGCGTCGGCCACCGCCGTCCCCGCCGCGACGCAGGCCCCGGTGTACACCCGGGTGACCCCGGGAAACCCCCACCGCCGCCGCGCGCCGTCGGCGACCCGGGCGACTGCCTCGGCGGTGCCCAGGTCACTGTGCAGGGCCAGCAGCAGCGGGGTGCCCGCGCCGTCCGTGCCGGACTGGCGGCAGGCGTCGCCGACGACGGTGAGCACGGCCTGCGCGAGCGGCGGGGCGTCCGGCAGCAGCGCCGCCCGGCCGGTGCGCCGCGCGGAGACGTCGAACCGGGTCACCGCGCCGAACGCGGGCTTGCCGTGCACGGTGGCCTCGGCCAGCGGCGCCAGGCCGCGACCGCAGGCCGAGAGCACGCCGAGGCCGGTGACCACGGGCCGGGCCGGAGGTGTGGAGTCGCCGGTCATGACTGCGCGGCCCCGGCCGCCTCGACGGCCACGCGCAGCAGGCCGGTTGCGTCGTCGACGCTGCGGACCGCGTCCAGGCGTTCGTCGTCCAGGTCCAGCTCGATGCCGTAGGCCTGCTCGAACTCAGCTATCAGCCAGGTGAGTTCGAGCGAGCCCAGGCTCTCGTGCACGGATTCGGGGGCGCGGTCGCCGTAGCGGGCGAGCATGGCCACGACCGTGGAGCGGTCGGGCAGCGGCGGTCTGATCACACCGCGCTGCCGGCGGGCGCGGGGGAGGCAGCGGGCGCGGGGGAGGCGCCGCCGGCCGCGGCGATGCGGGCGGCCACGTCGGCGGTGAACTCGTCCAGGGTCATCAGCGCGGTGGACTCCATCTCGTCGAGGTCGAACTTCACCCCGTACTCGTCCTCGACCTGGACCGACAGGTCGGCCAGGGCGAGCGACTCCAGGTCCAGCCCGGCCGGGCCGAGGTCGGTGTCGCCGGTGACCTCGGAGACGTCGTAGTTCATCTCGGCCAGCGTCGCAAGGACGAAGGTGCGGATCCGGTCCTGCATGGCAGCTCCTCGGGCGTTCGGGGGAAGGACGGATGGTGCGCCGTGAACGGGTTGCCGTCAGCGGGCGGCAGGTGCGGGGTGCGCCGCGGCGGCGGCGTGGAGCGCGGTTGCGTCGCGCAGCAGCTTGCCGGTGGCGGTGCGCGGCAGCGCGGGCAGGAAGGCGGTGCTGCGGGGGCGTTTGTACGCGGCCAGGCGCTCCCCGATCCGCTCCAGGACGTCCGCCTCGGTACCGGCGTCCTGCGCCTCGGTGCAGAGGAACGCCTCGATGGCGCCGTCGGCGAAGAGCACCACCGCCTCGCGGACGCCGGGCAGGGCGGCCAGGGTCTGCTCGACCTCGGTGAGGTCCACCTTGAGGCCGCCGACGGAGACCTGCGAGTCGCGCCGTCCGAGCACGGTGACCAGCCCGGTGACCTGGTCCACCCGCCCGGCGTCCCTGGTGTGCAGCCAGCCGTCGGACCAGCGGTCCGGCGCGGTGTCGCCCAGGTACGGCGAGGCGGCGACCCGGATGTGCAGCTCGCCGTCGCGCTCGCGCAGCTCCATGCCGTGCACCGGCTCCACCGACGGGTGGTGACGTCCGCTCAGATCGGTTGCGATGACGCCGAGTTCGGTCATCCCGTACATGGTGCCCAGCGGGACCCCGTACCGCTGGGCGAAGGCGGGCGGGACGTCCGGGCGCAGCAGTTCGCCGGCCACCACCATCCGCCGCAACTGCGGTAGCGGGGGCGGCGCTTGGACGCCGGCCAGCAGCTCGGCGTGGAACGGCACGCCGATCACCGTGGTCGGACGGTCGTCCGCCGCCACGGCGGCCAGGATGCCGGCCGCCGTCATCCGCTCGGGCACGGTCAGCGGGGCCTGCGTGTGCAGGCTGTGGAGCAGCCCGCCGACCAGCCCGAGCACGTGCACGGTGGAGGAGAGCAGCACCACCCGCTCGCCCGCCGCCGGGAACTCCGGCAGCCGCCGGTAGCAGTCGAGTTCGCGCAGCAGGTCGGCCGCGGTCCGGCCGATCACCTTGGACGGTCCGGTGGAACCCGAACTCAGCTGGACCACGGCGTGCGGGGTCGCCGCCGGGCGGCCGTCCGGCAGCGGGACGACGACCGGCTGCGCCTCGCTGAAGCCGCGCAGCGAGCCCGGGCCGGTGCGGTCGGCCCGTACCAGCACCTGCGGCGCCAGCCGGGCCAGCGCCGCCTGCACCTCGTGCTCGGTCAACCGGTAGTCCAGCAAGGCCACTTGGGCGCCCAGCTGCCAACCGGCGAGCAGTGCGGCCACATAGCCCAGGGAGGGCGGCAGCCGCAGCGCGACCGTGCCCCCGGCGGTGAGGCCGGCGGCGGCGAGCCGCTCGTGCTGCTCGCCCACCAGTGCCCGGAGGGTACTGCGGTCGATCGTGGTCCCGAACCGGAGGCACTCGTCCTGGTCCGGGCCTGCCAGCAGGAGAAGTTCCACCCAGTTCCGCGGGGCCTCCGCGGTGTCGGGAAAGGGAAAACCGGTCAACGCCACTCCACGCATCAAGGAGCAAATCATGGACGTCGGTTCACAAGGAAAGCGGTCAATTCCGCATGCAGACCCTGGCACAGACGAATCGTCAAATCAAGGTCTATACCAATGTGTCCATACCTTCTACGCTGCCAATCCAGGACTGGCCTGAGCGCGGACGTCTCCAGCTGTGACGCTCGACCGGATACCAAGAATAGGACATGTATATGTCAAAAGCGCAGCCGTCATTTCCGGGCTGGGACTGGGACGACCCGGACGGCCTCTCCGTGCACCTCGACGACTTCAGTGCGGATGTCGCCACCTGCGACAAACTCGAACCGGTCGGCGCCCTTCCGGCAAACCGCCGGGAGTTCCTCGAACTCGGCCTGACCGGGCTGGAGTTCGCCGCCTTCAAAACCGCCCACAGTCAGGGCCTGGGCACCGATCTGGCGCCGCTGCGCAGCCCGGAGCTGACCAGCGAGCCCGGTCGGCTCTACCGCGTCGACGGCGAGCGCAGCTTCACCCAGCTCGACATCTCCGAACCGCTGCCCTTCGCCGACGCCAGCGTCGACTGGGTCTACGCCGAACACCTCATCGAGCACGTGACCATGCCGGTCGCCGTGGGCTGGCTGCGCGAGGTCCGCCGGGTGCTGCGGCCCGGCGGCGTGCTCCGGCTGACCACCCCCGACCTCGCCCGCTACCTCAACGGCTACGCCTCCGACGACGGCTTCCTGGCCCGGCACCGGCGGCGGCTCGGCATGCTCGGCTTCGGGCCGCCGATGCCGCAGCGCAAGGCGTTCCTGGTCAACCAGATCTTCCGCTACTACGGCCACCAGTGGATCTACGACCTGGACGAGCTGCGGCACGTGCTGGTGCGCGCCGGGTTCGCGGCCGAGGACGTCCGCCACTGCGGCTACCGCACCGGCCTCCGCGCGGACGTCGCCGACCTGGACACCCCGTTCCGCACCGACGAGACCGTCTACGTCGAGGCCGACCGCTGACACCCGCCCACGCGCGCACGGGCCGGCCCCCTCCCCGAACCCGGGGAGGAGGCCGGCCCGTCGCGGTGGGTGCCGCCGTCAGCGCACCCGGTCGGCGAACAGCCGGGCCGACCAGCCCACCGCCAGCACCGTCAAGGCCACCACGATGACCAGGCTCTCCCACACGGCCGGCGCCCCGCCGTTGCCGGAGAACAGCGCCCGCATGCCCTGGACCGCCCAGTAGAAGGGGTTCCAGCGCGCCACCGACTGCAGCCAGTGCGGCGCCAGCGCCAACGGCAGCAGCACGCCCGACAGCAGCGCGATGGGCTGCGCCACGGTGTTGACCACCGGCGCCAGCGCCGAGTCGCTGCGCACCAGCAGCGCGATGCCGTACGAGACGGAGGAGGTCATCAGTGCCAGCAGGCCGAGCAGCAGGTACGCCAGCAGCAGGTTGACCGGTTGCACCCGCAGCCCGAACGGCAGCGCCAGCACGGTGATGATGACCGCCTGCACCAGCAGCGCCACCACCTCCCGCAGGGCCCGTCCGAGCAGCAGCGCCAACCGGCTCACCGGCGTCACCCGGGAGCGTTCGATGATGCCCGCACGCAACTCGCCGAGCAGGCTGAAACCGGTGAACAGGCCGCCGAAGATGACCAGCACGGCCAACAGGCCCGGCACGTAGATCTGGTAGGTCTCCGCGTAGGTGGTCGCGCCCATCGGGGCGAGCACCGTCTTCAGCAGCGGTGCGAAGAGCAGCAGGTAGAAGATGGGCTGGATGACCCCGACGGCGATCCACACCGGGGTGCGGGCCATCAGCAGCAGCTGTCGCTGGAAGATCAGCCAGGTGTCGCGGGCGAGCTTCATCGATGCCTCGACTCGGTTCGGTTCGGTGCGGTCAGGACTGCTGGAGCGAACGGCCGGTCCGGGCCAGGAACACGTCGTCCAGGCTGGGCCGTTGCAGCTGCACGGTGGTCGGCGCCGCGCCCGCGCCCTCCAGGGTGCGCAGGATCTGCGGGATGGCCGTCGCGCCGTTCTCGACGTACAGCCGCAGGCCGCCGCCCTCCTGGGGCTCCAGCCGGTGCAGGTACGGTTCGCCGCGCAGCGCGTCGGCCGCCCTGGCGTCGACGTCGCCGCTGCCGTCGCCGGGCTCCAGCCCGACCAGCAGCACGTCCCCGGCGATCTCGCGCTTGAGCCCGTCCGGGGTGCCCTCGGCGACGATCTCGCCGTGGTCGATGATGGCGACCCGGTCGCACAGGGCGTCCGCCTCGTCCAGGTAGTGCGTGGTGACGAAGACGGTCATGCCCTCGGTGCGCAGCCTGCGGATCTCCTCCCAGACGCGGGTGCGGCTCGGCGGGTCCAGCCCGACCGTGGGCTCGTCCAGGAACAGCACCCGGGGGCTGTGGATCACCCCCAGGGCGATGTCCACCCGTCGGCGCTGCCCGCCGGAGTACGTCCGGCACGGGCGGTCGGCGTAGTCGCCCAGGTCGAACGACTTGAGCGCGGCCTCGGCCTGCTCGCGTGCCCGGGCCTTGCCGCTGCCGTACAGCCGCGCCTGGTGGACCAGCTCCTCGCGGGCGCTGACGGCGTCGGTGGTGCCGCCGCCCTGCGCCACGTAGCCGATCCTGCGGCGCACCCCGGAGGGGTCGGTCCGCAGGTCGGCGCCGGCGATGGTGGCCTCGCCGCCGTCGGGGCGGATCAGCGTGGCCAGCATCCGCAGCGTGGTGGTCTTCCCTGCGCCGTTGGGGCCGAGGAAGCCGAAGATCTCCCCGGCGGGGACGGACAGGTTGATGCCGCGTACGGCGTCAACGGTGGTGGTCTCGCGGCGGTTCCGGGACTGGAAGGACTTGCGCAGTCCCTTGGTCTCGATCAACCAGGGCTCCCGATAAGGGGGGATGGGGCGCCAGAGGCAGCCGGGAAAGTGGTGCCGTGCGCCACCCTAGGGTCTGGGGCGGCTCCGAAACAATGGCCTAGACCAGTAGATTTCTCCGGTTCGGGGCCGCCGCCAGCTGCTCCAGCCGGTCAACTGCGGTGTGTGCGCCGCCGCCTGACCGAAGATCGGCTCCGGTGCGGACAGCTGCCTCGCGGTAGCCGGGATCGTCCAGCACGCTGCGCAGCGCCGCCGCCAGGCCGTCCGGGGCGACCCGGTCGAACGGCACCCGCACCCCCGCCCCGGCGGCCGCCAGCTGCGCCGCCACGAACGGCTGGTCGTGCCGGATCGGCGCGACCACCAGCGGAATCCCGTGGCTGAGCGCCTCGCCCACGGTGTTCATCCCGCCGTGGCAGACCACCGCGTCCAGCAGCCCCCGGGCCATCAGCTCCAGCACCGGGGCCCGCTCCACGGCGACGGCCCGCTCCGGCAGCCGGCCCAGCGCCTGCGGCGGTGCGGCGATCACCGCCTGGACGTCCTCGCCGCACCGGGCCAGCGCCTCGAGCGCCCGGGCGTGGAAGTCCGCGCTCACGTCCGCAGCCAGCGTGCCCATGGTGAGCAGCACGCGCCGGCGCCCCGGCTCCAGCCGCTCCCAGGGGAACCCCGGATCGGCGGGCCGCTCCGCCAGCACCGGCCCGACCAGCGCGTAGTGCGCCGGGAACGGCTCCGCGCCGGTGAGCGCCGGGCCGGTCAGGGCCAGCACCAGCTCCGGCGAGAACCGGGGGTCGACGAACTCCCCGGCCGGCAGGCCCGCCCGCTGCCACAGGCCGCGCAGCTGGTCCTCCATCCACTGCTCGACCCTCGGCAGGGCCCGGAACGGCCGCCCCAGCTCCATCGCCCCGGGCGCCAGACTCGCCCAGCGCAGGCCGTGCCGGTGCGCCACCAGCGCCCCGGCCGGAGTGTGCTGGTCCACCAGCAGCACCTCCGGCCGGTAGTCCTGAACGGCCTGGTCCAGGGCCTTGGCGGTGAACCGGGCGTACGGGACGACGAAGCCCTCCCACAGCGAGCGCACCGCCGCCAGGCCGTGCCCGCCCTGCGCCCGGAACAGCCGGCTGCCGGTCGGCAGGATCTCCGCCTGCGGCCCGAGCAGCGGCCGCAGCACCGGCTCCGAACCGGTCCAGGCCACCTGGTGGCCACGGGCCGCCAGCTCCCGGCCGATGCCCACGGTCGGCAGCACGTGGCCGGTCAACGGGGGCACCACCAGCAGGAACCGGCTCATCGCGGGCCTCCGGCGGCCTGGTCGCCGACCCGCTCGGGGCCGCCGTCCAGGTGGCGTTGCAGGTCGCCGACGGTGAGCGCGATCAGCCCGTCCAGATCCAGTCCGGCCCGCAGCCCGGCCAGATCCGCCCGCGGACCGAACCGCTCGCGCACCAGGCCTGCCAGCAGGGCGAGTTCGGTTTCGTCCAGGCACAGATCGGCGTCCAGCCGGGCGTCGGTGGTGATCCGTGCGGCCCACGCGGGCGGCGCCTGGGCCGCTGTGAGCAGCAGTGCGACCAGGTCCGGACGGACAGGCGCGACGGGGGTGCGGGTTTCGTCCAAGAGAGGCTCCACCTGCTCGACAGCACGGGGGCGGGGCCCGCAGACAGGGCCGGACGCGTCTTGTGCGGCCCGGCGGGCGCGTGAATACTAACCCGCGTGACCGCACTGGAGGCAGTGGCCGTCCACCTTCCCGACACCGCCGTCCCCATCGAGGCGGTCGGCGAGCGGATCGGCCTGACCCCACGTCAACATCAACTCTTCCGACGCTTCCACGGCCTGGATCAGGTGCGCCTGGATCCGGACGGAAGCCTGGCCGACCTGCTCGGAGGCGCCCTGGACGCCCTGCACGACCTGCGCGGACGCGAGCACCGGGTGCGCTTCGTGATCCACGCCCGCAGCATGCCGGTGGCCTCGCCGTACCCGTTGAACCCGCTGCACGACCTGCTGGACCGCTACCGGCTCGGCCACGCCAACGCCTTCACTGTCTCCCACCAGGCTTGCGCCATTGGGCTGTTGGCGATCGACCTGGCTGGTCGGCTGCTGACCGGGGAGTCCGATCCGGATGCCCTGGCGCTGGTCCTGGCGGGCGAGAAGACCTTCACCAGGGACGCCCAACTCGTGCCGGAGACCGGCATCTTCGGTGAGGGCGCGGCCGCCTGCCTGATCCGGACCGGGGGCGCACGGAACCGGGTGCTGTCCTACGCGGTGCGCCACCGGGGCGAGTTCGACGGTCGGCTGGCGGAGGATCCGGAGCTGGCCGGGCGCTACCAGCGGGAGTACCCGGCGCTGATGGCCGAGGCGATCGACGCCGCCCTGGAGCAGGCCGGAACCACCCGGTCCGAACTGGCCCTGGTACTGCCGCACAACGTCAACCAGGTCTCCTGGCGCGGTCTGAGCCGCCGCCTGGGGATACCGCTCGATCGGATGGTGCTGGACAACGTGCCGTCGGTCGGGCACAGTTTCGCAGCGGACGCCTTCATCAACCTCCACACCGCCACAACCCGCGGTCTGCTCCGGCAGGGCGACCGCTACCTGATCGCCGCATCCGGCATCGGGGCCACCTTCTCGGCCATGGTCGTCGAACACTGACGCCCCATCAGGTCCGGATGCCTCGCACCGCACAGCTATCGCGCAGCTACCGCGCAGCCCTGGACGTGGAACGGCCGCCGCCCCCGCTCGCCCGAGCCGGGCTCCGGCACGTTCGCGGCCGGTGTGCCGCGCTCTCACGATGGGACGGGAAACCCGTGGAAGAAACCGCTGTCGAGCCCGACTCCGCACTGCGCGGGCAGATCCTGCACAGCATCGGCGAACTCCTGCCCCGGGTGCTGAAGAAGGAACTGCCGGAGATCCCGGAGAACGCCTGCCTCTTCGACGACCTCGGCCTCACCTCGGCCGGCACCCTGGAACTGATCCTGGAACTGGAGGAGGCGCTGGACATCCAGGTGGACGTGGAGGACATCGGCGAGGACGACCTGCGCTCGGTGTCGAGCCTGGCCGACTTCGTCGCCGGCCACGTCATCGCCGAGGACTGACCGGTGCCCGCCACCGGGGCGCACACCCGCGAGCCGTACCTGCGCGAGCCGGACGGCCGCGGGCTGCGGATCAGCCGGGTGCTGAGCCGGGCGTTCGACGGCAGGTCGGAGACCTCGCTCGACCCGGATCTGCGGGTGTTCGTCTCCGATCTGGCCCGCCCGTACGGGGTGCCGCTCCGCGAGGACCTGCTGGAGCAGGGCGTCGGCCACTCGTACGGGGAGATGGCGGAGGGCCTGCTGCGCGAGTCGCTGCCGGACGGCGAACCGGTGGATCTGCTGGTGCTGGCGGTCGCCATTCCCGACGTCCGCCCGGGCCGTTCCACCGCGGTGTACCTGAGCCGCTACTGCCCGGGCGCGCCGCTTGCCTTCGCCGTCAACGACCAGGGCCCGGCCGCCGCGTTCACCGCGCTGCGGATCGCCCAGGACTACCAGCGCACCGGGGCCGCGCGCAGGGCCGCGGTGCTGGTGCTGGAACAGGCGTCGCTGCACTACACCCCGCCGGTGCCGGTACGCGTGCCGGACGGTCACCGGGCGGTGCTGCTGGTCTGCGAGGAGTCACCGGTAACGGAGTTGAGTATCCGTCAGGAGTCGCAGGTCGCTCCGGGGTCGGTGGCCGAGGCGGTCGCGGACCGGCTGGCACTGCTGGGGCCGGAGGCGGTGCTGGTCGCCGGTCCGGGGGTGGGCGCACCGCCTTCCGGCTCCGGGTGGGGCGCGGAGCGGACGGTGTCGGCCCCGGCCGGGCAGCCCATGACCGGCGTCTGGTCGGAGCTGGCACTGGGCCTGCCGGGCTGGCGGGAGCAGCGGCGGCCGGTGCTGGTCGCCGACTACGACCCGGATCTGGGACGGCTCGGCCTGCTGGCCGTCGGCCTGCCGACCGCGCCGACGCACCGGGCCGCCGTGGACACCGCGAGTGCCGCCACCGCCGTGATCGCCGAGCCCCCGGCGGTGGCGTCCGTGGCCGGGCGGTGACGCCGGGCGCGGAGGTCGAGCCGGGCGCGGAGGTGGAGTTCTGGACGGTCCGCACCGACCAGCCGCCCGCCGTGGTCGCCCGCCTCGCGGGCCTGCTGGACGCGGGGGAGCGCGGACGGGCGGGCGGCCTCGCCGATCCGGTCGGCCGCGACCGGTTCACCGTGGTGCACGGCGTGGTCCGGCTGCTGGCCGCCGAACGGCTGGGCGTGCCCGCCGCCGGGCTGCGCTGGCGGCGCGGGCCCCAGGGCAAACCCGAACCGGTGGCGACGGGCCGTCCGGCGGGCGGCCTGCAGCTCAACTACTCGGCCTCCGGGGTGTTGGCGGTGCTGGCACTGGCCACGGGCGGCCGACGGGTGGGCGTGGACGTCGAGGAGCTGCCGCCGGAGCGGGTTGCGATCCGGGTCGCCGAGCGGTTCTTCCCGCCCGAGGACGCCGGGTTCGTGGCGTCGGGGGAGTCGCCCGCGGTGCGCGCGGCCCGGTTCGCCGGGCTGTGGTGCCGCCGCGAGGCGTGCGTCAAGGTCTTCGGCGGGCGGCTGGTGCAGGGCCTGCGGCTGCCGGTGGGCGGCCCGGGGACGGTGCGGCTGCCGGACACCGGCCAGCTGGGCGGCGGCCGGGGGTGCTCGGTTCGGGACGTCCCGCTGCCGCCGGGTTTCCCCGGCTTCCGGGCGGCGGTCGCGGTCGAGGGCGTGCAGCCGTTCCGGGTACGGCGCAGGGTCTGGCAGGAGGCCGACCATGGTGTACCTGTTGGCATAGACATGCTCAACTCGCCTGCTGCACAACGAGTGTGACCAGGCGTCAGTCCTTCTCGTTTGGTGTAGACCAATGTCGGAGCCGGGTGGTAGCGTCCCGATCCGGGCCCCCGGAGCGGCCCGCTCCGACGGCTCCGTTGGTCCCAGACCCGTCGAGACGGGCGACCCGAAGGGCGCGTGCTGCGTGACACGGACCAGGATCACCATCCGCTACGACGGCGGCACCAGCGGGACCGGACCGCTCACCTTCGGCCAGGACAACATGATCCGCTGCATCCGGCAGGACCAGCCGGACCAGATCAACAAGCAGGGCACCTGGCCGGTGCCCGACACGGCCGACCTCCCGGCCGCACTGGCGGCGCTGCGGACGCTCGCCGAGCGGCACCAAACCCTGCGCACCGTCTTCCCGGCGGCCCCGGACGACCCCGGCGGCTTCCCGGTGCGACAGGAGGTCAGGGCCGAGGGCGAGTTCACCGTCGAGGCGATCGAGACCGACCTCACCGACGACCTCGAACTCGACCTCCTCGCCGACGAGTTGGGCCGCGCCAGCAACGCCCTGCCGTTCGACCTGGCAGTGGACTTCCCGCTGCGCTGCACCCTGCTCACCCGGCGCGGGCAACTGCTCCGGCTGATCGTGGCCGTCTGCCACGCCGCCGCCGACGGGGCCGCCACCGCCCTGCTGGTCCAGGAGTGGGCGCTGCTCGCGGCCGGGAAGGAACTCCCGCCGGTCAGCTCGCGCACCCCGCTTCAGGTCGCCGAGGCCGAGCGGACCCGGCAGGGGCTGCGCCGGGCCCGCACCTCGCTGCGGCACTGGGAGCGCATCCTGCGCACCGGCCCGCACGCCGTCTTCGCGGACTCCCGGCTGACCGGGCCGCCCAGCCCGGTCTCCGTCCTCATCGCCCGCTCCCGGACCGGCGCCGAGGCGCTGGACGCGGCCTCCCGGCGCACCGGCGCCACCCCCTCCACCGTGCTGCTGGCCGCCTTCGCCGCGCTGGCGGCGTACCGCGCGGCGCAGCCCGGCCTGGTGATCGCCGCGCTCTCCGCCAACCGCCACCGGCCCGGCCTCGCCGACCATGTGGGCACCATCGCCCAGGACGGCCTGCTGTCGCTGGACGCCGGTGCGGCCGACCTGGACGAGCTGATCGGCCGCACCAAGGCCGCGTCCATGGCGGGATTCCTGAACAGCACCTTCGACGCCGAGAAGATCTGGCAGATGATCGAGGACACCGCCCACCTGCGCGGCGCCCGGTTCGCCCGCCACATCGTGGTGAACGACCTCAGCCTGACCATCCCGGACGAGGTCTTCGAAGCCCGCCCGGCGCCCACGGCCGATCCCGAGATCAGCTGGTTCCCCGACGAGCCCGTCCCGGCCCGGCTGATGTTCAACATCCTCCGCGTGCCCGGGCGGCTGGAGTTCGCGCTTCTCAGCTGCCCGCAGGTGCTGGACCGGGCCGAGGCCGAGGAGTTCGTACGCGGGCTGCTGGCTATCGTCCGGCAGGCGGCCCACGGCCCGGTGCCGCTCGCCGGGCTGGGCGGGCTGACGCGGCTGAGCCCCGGCGTCCGGGCGGGGGACTGGCAGCAGCACGACAACTCCTGGATCGACCTGGACGCGGTGCGTGCGCTGCTGGCCGGGGCGCTGGGCGGGGTGACCGGAGGGTCACGGGTGCGGATCGAGGGCGGGCGGCTGGTGGCGCGGATCGCGTACCACGCCGCCGCCGGGGCGGGGGAGGACCCGGAGCTGATCCCGCAGCGCGTGCACCGGGCGGTGATGGCCGCGCTGCCGCAGCACGAGACGGCGATGGCCCCGCAGCACTACCTGATCCACGGCCGGGCGGACCCCGGCGGCCGCCCGCCGGGGCCGCCGGAACCGTCGGAGCCGTCGGACGACTGGGAGCGGCTGCCGGTCCTGGCCGAGGGCAGCGGACGCGATCCGGGCGTACCCGACTGGCAGGCGCTGCTGGCCTGAGCCCGGGCCGCAAACCCCCGTAGGCGCCAACCCCGTATGCAACCCGTATTGCAGTCGTGTGACATCTGCCGCCTGCCGCGCCGCGCCCGGAATAGCAGCCGCACCCGGCCGCGTTCCGGCACGGTGCACCCACCCGGGTGCGGCCTACGGCAACCGTGCCCGACGGCAACCGTGCCCGACCGCAACCGCGCCCGAACCGCGACGCGCCCGACCGACCGCGATCCCAGGAGACCCGGCATGTCCCGTACCGCCGCCACGTCCGTCCCCGTGCACCCGCTGCTCGCCGACCGGTGGAGCCCCCGCTCCTTCGACGACGCCCACACCGTGGACGAGGAGCAGCTCGCGGCGCTGCTGGAGGCGGCCCGCTGGGCCCCCTCGGCCAGCAACCGGCAGCCCTGGCGGTTCATCGTCGGCCGTCGCGGCGACGCGACCTTCAAAGCGGTCTTCGCGTCGCTGATGGAGGGCAACCAGCTGTGGGCCGGCAGCGCCTCGCTGCTGATCGCCGCCGTCGCCGACGAGCGGCTCCCGGACGGCGGCCGCAACCCGTACGCGGCGTACGACACCGGGCTGGCCGTGGCCCAGCTCACCCTGCAGGCCCACGCGCTGGGACTGCACACGCACCAGATGGGCGGCTATGTCGCCGACCGGCTGCTGGAGGCGCTGGACATCCCGGCGGAGGGCCTGCTGCCGCTGGCCGTGATAGCGGTCGGCGCCAACGCCCACGCGGACCTGCTGCCGGAGGCCCTGCGCGTCCGCGAGGTCGCCGCGCGCGAGCGCCGTCCGCTGGACGAGACCTTCTACGCCGGACGCTGGGGCACCCCGCTCGAGATCGGCATCGGCTGACCGGCCGGGCCGGGGCGGTCCGAGGCCGGGTCGGGGCGATCCGAGGTCGGGCCGGAGCGGGCGGGGGTCAGCCGCGTCCGGCCCCGCGGGCGGTGCGGGGCGTGGACGCTGCCGGGGCGGGCGTGTCGTTGCCGCCGCGCAGCACCGAGGCCAGGGCTCCGGCCAGGGCCATCACGATGGCCGCGGTGAAGACGACGGCCAGCCCGTGGTGCAGCGGCGCGGAGATCAGGTGCGGGAAGAACTGCGTACCGGTGAGCGTGGCGGCGTTGTGCGCCGGGAGGGTGTGCAGCACGCCGGAGGGCGCGAGCAGGTGGCCCACCGGGTTCTGCCCGAGGAACGCCGCGAACAGGGTGGACACCGGCGGCAGGGTGGCGACGGACCCGGCCACGTCCGCCGGGACGCCCTGCGCCTGCAGCCCGCTGCTGAGCGCGTGCGGCAGGGTACCCGCCAGTCCGATGATCATCAGCGAGAAGAAGATGCCGATCGACAGCGCCATGCCCGAGTTCTGGAAGGTCGCCCGCATGCCGGAGGCCACGCCGCGCCGCTCGGGCGGCACGCTGCCCATGATGGCCGAGGTGTTGGGGGCCGAGAACAGCCCCTGGCCGACCCCGTTGGCGAAGACGATCACCGCGAAGACCGGGTACGAGAAGTCCACCGGGAGCAGCAGCAGTCCGCCGAACGAGGCGGCCATCAGCAGCAGGCCGCCGGTGGCGAAGGCCCGGGCGCCGAAGCGGTCGGAGAGGTAGCCGCTGACCGGTCCGGAGATCAGGAAGCCCGCGGTGAGCGGCAGCAGCGCGATCCCGGCCCACAGCGGGGTGTCGGTGTAGGCGTAGCCGTGCAGCGGCAGCCAGATCCCCTGCAGCCAGATGATCAGCATGAACTGCAGGCCGCCCCGGGCGACCGCGGTGAGCAGCGCGGCGGCGTTGCCCGCGGCGAAGGCGCGGTTCCGGAACAGCGACAGCTGGAACATGGGCTCGGCGACCCGCGACTCCACCAGCGCGAAGACCGCCAGCAGGACGATGCCGCAGCCGAGCGCGGTAAGCACCAGCGGGTTGGTCCAGCCGGTGGGGTGGCCGCCGTACGGCTGGATCCCGTAGGTGATCCCGGCGAGCAGGGCCAGCGCGCCGCAGGTGAAGGTGAGGTTCCCGGCCCAGTCGATCCGGGCCCGCTTGCTGCTGCCGATCTCGCGCAGGCTGCGGTAGGACCACACCGTGCCGATGACGCCGATGGGCACGTTCACCCAGAACACCGCGCGCCAGTCGACGGCGGCCAGCAGGCCCCCGGCGATCAGCCCGAGGAACTGCCCGGCCAGCCCGGCGATCTGGTTGACGCCCAGGGCCATGCCGCGCTGCTCGGTGGGGAAGGCGTCGGTGAGGATGGCGGCGGAGTTGGCCATCAGCATGGCCCCGCCGAGGGCCTGGACGATCCGGAAGGCGATCAGCCACAGGGCGCCCGCCGAGCCTCGGTACGGGTCCAGCGAGAGCGCCAGCGAGGCGGCGCTGAAGACGGCGAAGCCCAGGTTGTAGATCCGGACCCGGCCGTAGATGTCCCCGAGCCGTCCGAGGGCGACCACCAGCACGGCGGTCACCAGCAGGTAGCCCATGATCATCCAGAGCAGGTAGCTGATGTTGCCGGGGGCCAGCGGATCCAGGCCGATGCCGCGGAAGATCGCGGGCATGGCGATGATCACGATGGACGCGTCCAGGGTGGCCATGAACACGCCGAGTGTGGTGTTGGACAGGGCCACCCACTTGTAGCCCGAATCCTGGCGCGTCCGGCCGGACGCGGGCTGCGCGGTACTGGGCGACTTTCCGGTGGCACGCACCTGATCATCATAAAATCGGTGGTTGGTATGTGCAATGACCCCCGCTCCCGGCGGGTCGCCGCCCCGCCGGAAAACCGGCGCAGGCACATCCGGCGCAGCAAGAAGGCCCTGCCATCGGGGGGATGTGGCAGGGCCTTCGGGACCACCATACGTGCTCGAGGGGCAATTGCGACAGGTGCTGCGCACGGGGTGTCGGCGCGCCGTCGCCGCCGAGCGCCCCGCTGTCGGCCCGCGCGCCGGTGCCCGCAGCCGCGCGGCGGGTGCGGCCGACCCCGGCGGCGGCGCCGGCCGCCGGTGCGGCAGACTCGCCGCCATGAAGAATCTGCTTGTCATCGGCATCGGAGCCGGCGATCCCGACTACCTCACCCTGCAGGCGGTCAAGGCCATCGGGCGCGCCGACGCCTTCTTCGTCCTGGGCAAGGGGGAGGAGAAGCAGGATCTGGTGCGGCTCCGGCAGGCCATGCTGGCGAGCCATGCCCGCCCGGGGCACCGGGTGGTCGAGGTCGCCGACCCCGACCGGGACCGCACCAGCGCCGCCTACACCGAGGCCGTCGAGGACTGGCGCTCGCGCCGCGCCGACCTCTACGAGCACTTCCTGCGCGAGGACCTCGGCGAGGACGAGACCGGTGCCATCCTGGCCTGGGGCGATCCCAGCCTGTACGACAGCACCCTGGCGATCGTCGAGGAGGTCCGCGAGCGCGGCCGGGTGCGGTTCGAGTACGCCGTCGTCCCCGGCATCAGCAGCGTCTCCGCGCTGGCGGCCAAGCACCGGACCGGGCTGAACCGGGTGGGCGAGCCGGTGCGGATCACCACCGGCCGCCGCCTGGCCGGGACGCTGCCCGAACTGCCGGACGACGTCGCGGTGATGCTGGACGCCCGCACCGCCTTCGCCGGCGTTCCGGACGAGGAGGACGTGCTGATCTACTGGGGCGCCTACGTCGGCACGCCGGACGAGATCCTGGTCTCCGGCCTGCTGCGGGAGGTCGCCCCGCGCATCCTGGAGCTGCGCGCCGAGGCCCGTGAGCGCAAGGGCTGGATCATGGACACCTACCTGCTGCGCCGGGTCCGCACGTCGTGAAAGCGTCGGCGTAGCCCGTCTCCCGGGCCGTCGGCGGACGGCGGCCCGGCGCGGCTGCGGCAGGGGGTGGGCTGGATGCGCATCGGCGAGCCTCCGGCGGACGGGGTGAGAGCGCTCTCATGCAGCGTGACGCCTGTGTCTCAAGCATGTCAAGGCTTCGGGCCGCAGGCGGCGGCCGCCCGCGTCCCACCTGCGCCTTTGCGCCGCACCGGGGCCGTGGGCGCACGGAAGTGAGTGGTCGTCGGCGAATATGGCATGACTCGGTCAGTGTTTCGTGACGTGTCTTGACGTCATGTCAAATCGAACTCCATACTCCGGACCACTGGTCCACACCACTGCGGCGGAAGCCGCTCGGTGGGGCCGTGGAGCGGCAACCCCCACCACACCCGAGGAAAGGCGACCGGCGAGACGGGCTGTCGCAGAGAGCGCTCCCTCGCCATTCCTGCTCGGAGCCATTCCTGTTCGGAGGTAGCACAGCCATGCCAGCAGAGCAGTACGGCGCCCCGGTCGGGCGTCCACAGGGCCGCAGACCCGAGGGCCGGGCGCGGCGAAGGGCCCGGCAGCGGCTCCGGCGGATCGCCTTCATCGGCGTGCTCGCGCCGATCGCCGCCATGATCTCGGTCGTCGGCATCTCGGCCGCGCCCGCCGGCGCCGCCGTACCGGGCGCGCCCTCGGGGTGGTCCACGGTGTTCAGCGACGACTTCAACGGGGCCGCGGGCTCCGCGCCCTCCTCGTCCAACTGGATCTACGACACCGGCCCGGGCTCCAACTTCGGCACCGGTGAGATCGAGACCATGACCAACTCGACCAACAACGTCCACCTGGACGGCAACGGCGACCTGGACATCACCGCCATCGGCTCGGGCAGCAACTGGACCTCGGGCCGCATCCAGACGCCCACCGCCAACGTGGGCGCGCCGGCCGGCGGCGAGCTGGAGGTCACCGCCTCCATCGAGCAGCCCAACCCGTCCAGCGGCACCGGGTACTGGCCCGCCTTCTGGATGCTGGGCCCCGGCCAGTGGCCGGAGAACGGCGAGATCGACATCCTGGAGGACGTCAACGCCCTCTCCGAGCACTCCGGGACGTTCCACTGCGGCACCGACCCGGGCGGTCCCTGCAACGAGACCGACGGCCTCGGCAGCGGGCTGCAGTCCTGCTCCGGCTGCCAGACCGGCTACCACACGTACACGGCGATCGTGAACCGGACCAACACCTCCGACGAGTCGATCACCTGGTACCTCGACGGCAACCAGTTCTACAGCGTGAGCGAGTCCCAGGTGGGCGCCTCGACCTGGCAGGCGGCGGTCGACCACAACTTCTCGATCATCTTCGACCTGGCCATGGGCGGCGGCTATCCGAACGGCGTGTGCGGCTGCACCTCGCCGACCGGCGCCACCACCTCCGGCGCCAGCATGAGCGTGGCCTACGTCGCCGCCTACGAGACCACCGGCAGCGGTGGCGGTGGAGGCGGCGGCGGTGGCGGCACCGGGGTCGGCCCGATCACCGGCTACGACGGCCTGTGCGTGGACGACCGCTCCTCCAGCACCGCTGACTTCAACCCGGTGCAGGTCTACACCTGCAACGGCACCGCGGCCCAGCAGTGGACCGTGGTGGAGGCCGGCAGCACCCTGCACGTGCTGGGCAAGTGCCTGGACATCAACGGCGGCGGGACGGCCGACGGGACCACCGTCGACCTCTACGACTGCAACAACACCGCCGCCCAGGTCTGGGAACCCCAGTCGGACGGGGCGCTGTACAACCCGCAGTCCAACAAGTGCCTGGACGACACCGGCTGGTCCACCACGCCCGGCACCCAGTTGCAGATCTGGGACTGCACCGGCGGGGCCAACCAGAAGTGGAACCTGCCCTGACCCCAGGCGGTCCCGCTCCGGCGGGCGTCCCCACCCCGGCGCGGCGGTGCCGGGGCGGCGGGCGCCCGCCGCTCGTCGTCCGCCGCCTGTCGGCCCGGTCCGCCCTCGCCGCTAGCCCACCCGGCCCGCGAGCTTGCGCGCGGCCACCAGCACCGGATCCCACACTGGGGAGAACGGCGGCGCGTACCCCAGGTCCAGCGAGACCACCTGATCGACCGTCATCCCGGCGGTGAGCGCCACGGCCGCCACGTCCACCCGCTTGGCGGCGCCCTCCCTGCCGACGATCTGCACGCCCAGCAGTCGGCCGCTGTCCCGTTCGGCGATCATCTTCACCGTCATCAGCGCCGCCCCGGGGTAGTAGCCCGCCCGGCTGGTCGACTCGATGACGGCCGACTCCCAGGCCGCCCCGGCCGCCGTGGCCTCGCGCTCACCCAGCCCGGTACGGGCGATCTCCAGCGAGCAGACCTTGCTCACCGCCGTCCCGACCACACCCGGGAAGGTGGCCCGGCCGCCGCCGATGTTGGTGCCGATCACCAGGCCGTGCTTGTTGGCGTGGGTGCCCAGCGCGATGTTCTGGTAGCCGCCGGAGACCAGGTTGAGCACCTCCACGCAGTCACCGCCCGCCCAGACGCCGTCGACGCCGCTGACCCGCATCTCCGGGGTGGTCCGCAGCCCGCCCGAGGCCCCCAGCGGCAGCCCGGCCTGCCGGGCCAGCCCGGTGCGCGGGCGCACCCCCAGCCCGAGCACCACCACATCGGCCGGGTACTGCCCGGCGGTGGTGGCCACCTCGCGCGGGCGACCGTCCGGCCCCAGCAGCACCTCCAGCGCCTCCGCACCGGGGACCACCTCGATGCCCATGCCCTCCATGGCCACCCGCACCAGCTTGCCCATGTCCGGGTCGAGCGTCGGCATGGGCTCGGCCGACCGCAGCACCAGGGTGACCTGCAGCCCGCGCCGCACCATGGCCTCCGCCATCTCCACCCCGATGTAGCCGCCGCCGACGACCACCGCGCGGTGGCAGTCGCGCTCCAGCGTGGCCAGCAGCTCCGCGCCGTCGTCCAGGGTCTGCACGCCGTGGACGCCGGGCGCGTCGAAGCCGGGCAGCGACGGACGGATCGGCTCGGCGCCGGTGGCGACGACCAGCTGGTCGAATCCGGTCCACGCCTCGGCGCCGCCGTCCAGCTCGCGGGTGCGCACCCGCCCCCGGTCCAGGTCGATCTCGGTGACCTCGGTGCCCATCCGCAGGTCGATGCCCCGGCTGCGGTGCTCCTCGGGGGTGCGGGCGACCAGCGCGTCGCGCTCGGCGACCTCGCCGCCGACCCAATACGGGATGCCGCAGGCCGAGTAGGAGCTGAAGCCGCCGCGCTCGAAGGCGGTGATCCGCAGCTGCTCCGGCCCGCGCCGCCGCCTGGCCTGGGACGCGGCCGACATGCCGGTCGCGTCGGCGCCGATGACCACCAGGTGCTCGCTCACAACTGCCTCCGCCGCAGCGCCTGGACGCGGCCCCTACTGGACCGTGCCGAGGACTCCAGACCCTACAGGCCGCGGCCGGACGGCCCCTCAGCCGTGCCCGAGGGCACGGTCCACGGAGATCTCGATGACCACCCGCGCCGGATTGTGCCGCGGCGCCCGGTACCGCTCGGCGTAGCGGCGGACCGCCTCGGCGACGGCCGCCGGATCGTCCCGGACCACGGCCGTGCCCTCCAGCGTGGCCCAGCGGGCGCCGTCCACCTGGCAGACCGCCACCCGCATCCCGGCCGGACCGGCCGCCCGGACGTTGCGGACCTTCCGGCTGGCGCCGTCGGCGATGACCCGGGCCAGTCGGGCCGACGGGTCGTAGGTCACGCCGACCGGGACAAGGTGCGGCGTGCCGTCCGGACGCCGGGTGCTGAGCGTGCACAGGTGGCGCTCGCGCCAGAAGGCGAGGTAGGCGTCGCCGGGCGCGGACGGGTCGAGGGCCATGCGCCCATGCTACGGGCGCGCTCCGCCCGGCCGCCGCGCCGCGCGCGAGCCG
The DNA here is from genome assembly GCF_014084125.1 of Streptacidiphilus sp. PB12-B1b. NCBI lineage: Bacteria > Bacillati > Actinomycetota > Actinomycetes > Kitasatosporales > Streptomycetaceae > Streptacidiphilus > Streptacidiphilus sp. PB12-B1b. The sequence continues at coordinate 2,956,906 of NZ_CP048405.1, forward strand.
CCACCCGCGCCCCCCGGCGCGGGACCGCGCCGGTCAGGGCACGTAGTTGAACTTGTCCGGGTCCGGCCCGGTGCGGTCGTGCCGGTCCAGGGCGGTGATCGCGGCCATGTCCTGGTCGGTCAGCTCGAAGTCGAAGACCGCGAAGTTCTCCTCGACCCGCGAGCGGGTGACCGACTTGGGGAAGACGATGTCGCCGCGCTGCAGGTGCCAGCGCAGCGCCACCTGCGCCGGAGAGCGCCCGTGCCGCTGGGCTGTCCGGGTGATGGTGGGGTCGTCCAGCACCTTGCCCTGGGCAATCGGCGACCACGCCTCGGTGGCGATGCCGTGCTCCGCGTTGAACGCCCGCAGGCTGTCCTGGGTCAGGTAGGGGTGGACCTCGATCTGGTTGACGGCCGGGACGATCTCGGTCTCGTCCAGCAGCCGGCGCAAATGGTGCGACTGGAAGTTGGAGACGCCGATGGCGTTCACCCGCCCGGAGCGGTACATCTCCTCCATGGCCCGCCAGGTCTCCACGAAGTCGCCGACGTTGGGCAGCGGCCAGTGGATGAGGAACAGGTCGAGGTAGTCCGAGCCGAGGTCGGCGAGCGTCCGGTCGAACGCCTTGAGCGCGTCGTCGTAGGCGTGGTAGCCGTTGTTGAGCTTGCTGGTGACGAAGACCTGCTGCCGCTCCAGCCCGGACTCCCGGATGGCCTCGCCGACCTCCCGCTCGTTGCCGTACATCTCGGCGGTGTCGATGTGCCGGTAGCCGACCCTGAGCGCGGTCAGCGTCGCCTCCTTGGCGTCCGCAGGCTTGATCTGGAACGTGCCGAAGCCGAGCTGGGGGATCAGGACCCCGTTGTTGAGGGTGATGCTGGGAACTGCGTCCACGTTCACTCCTTGCCTCGTCCGGTGGTGTCCTCTTCCTCTGCGGTCAGTACGGATCAGTACGACCTGGGCACTCGTCCAGAGTGCAACGGCGACGCTGCGCTGTCGCGCCGGGGCGGGGCGTGGCTACGGCTCCTGGTCGGGCACGATGTGCACCGCGGCCTCCTCGGCCGAGGCCGCCGCGCCGTCGATGCCCTTGTCCGAGGCGACCATCCCGTCGTGCTCGTCGTGGGCGCCCTCGCCGGGCGACACCAGCCGGCCCGCCCGGCCGTTGCCGACCTCGTCGTCCAGGATCTCGCCGTCGGTGTCCACGCTGTCGCCGAGGCCGTCGCCGTCCGCCGGGCGGACGTCCGGCAGCTCCTCGGCGAGCCGCTCGTCCAGGCTCTCGCCGCGCCACTCGTCCTGGGCCGTGAGCCCCATGCGGTACACCGGCGGCGGCCAGTCGGGAGGCGAGTAGCCCTCGTCGAGGATCTCGCTGACACCCCTGGTCACCAGGGTGTCCTCCGGTTCCAGCAGCCCGGCGTCGTCCTGCACCTCACTGTCGGGATCCGGCTGGTAGACCGTGTCACCCGTCATGTCGTCGCTCACGTTTCCTCCTCGGGACACGCGTGCCCGGCCGGGGGCTTTCCATCCGGATCTCCCATGCCGGTACCTACGATCCCACCAGGAAACCGCCGCGCCCGCCTGCCGACAGCCCGGACCGGGCCCCGGACACGCCCGGAACGGTGGCTTCGCCGCGCGGCGCGGCGGACTGCTGTTGCACGCCGCCGACCGGGGACCGAATGTGGTGGGCACGACCGGTACCCCGCCTGCGGGCGGGCGCGGCCCGGCCCCCGCACCCCCATGACCTCCCAGGACGGACTCCGTGAAGGCGAGCACCACGATCCCCGCGTACGAGTTGACGTTCGAGCCGGCGCCCGCCGGGTCCGCCGAGGCCGGTGCCGGCACCGTCCGGGTGCACCGCACGGACTTCCTCGGCTCGGGCGGCCACCCGATCTACGTGGACGCCGGGGGCACGGTCCGGGCGGAGATCAGCGACCGCGGCGAGGTCCGGATGATCGCCACCAGCGCCCGGCAGGTGCTGCGCCGCCCGGTGGCCTGCCGCAGGGTGCCCGGCCGCGACCCCGGGGCGGCTGTTGTCCGCCCCTGACGCCGGACCTACGCTGAATCCCATGCCCAGCGACCCCCCGCGCAGCCGCGACATCCTCCTGGTCGAGGACGACACCGCCGACGCCATGCTGGTCCAGGAGGCGCTGCGGGAGCACGGCGCCGCCCGGACCCTCGTCTGGGTGCCGGACGGCGTGGCCGCGCTGGAGTTTCTGCGCGGCCCGGGTGCCGGGCGCCCCGACCTGATCGTGGTGGACCTCAACATGCCCCGGATGAACGGCTGCGAGCTGTTGACCGTGCTCAAGGACGACGAGCGGCTGAAGGCCATCCCGGTGGTGGTGCTGACCACCTCGGACGCCCCGGCGGACGTGCGCGCGGCCTACCAGCGGCACGCCAACGCCTACATCACCAAGCCGGTCGACCTGGACGACTTCGTCGGCGCGGTGCGCAGCATCGACGCGTTCTTCCTGGACACCGCTCTCCTGCCCGAGCCGCCCGAGCCGCCCGAGCCGCCTGCGCTCCCGGAGCCCTCGGAGCTTCCCGAGCCGTCCGACCGCGAGGGCCCGGAGGCCGGTGCCGGGGGCCGGTAGGGGGCACGAGCGGGCAGCCGTGTGGTGGCGACTGCCCGCTCGGCGACGGTGGGGGTGCGCGGGCGCGGCGGCCCGGCACCCGTCAGCCGGTGGCTACAGGCTGTTCCAGGTGACCGAGAACGATCCGCCGGAGAGGGAGGAGATGGTGGCCTCGGGCACGCCCGAGTCGGAGACCATGTTCATCCCGGTGGGGCTGGTGGAGCTGAGGCTCGATCCGTTGACCGTCGAGTTGCTGAAGTTGACGGTGCCGAAGTTGTCCAGCGGCAGCACGCCGCCGGAGTAGGGGGCCTCGGCGACGACCTCGGCGGAGGAGCGGGCCAGGCCGCTCTCCTTCTTGGTGGTGGTCTTGGTCCAGCCCTCGGTGCTGTTCTTGAGGGTCAGCGTGTAGGTGTTCGACGCGTAGCTGACCGTCTCCGTGATCACGTCGCCGGGCCGGACCCGGTTGCTGTAGGTCACCGGGTAGGCCGGGTACATCTCGTACCAGGCGGAGTACGTGGCCTGGCCGCCGGAGCAGTCGGCCTCGGTGCCGGTCTGCTCGACCGACTCGGAGCTGTAGCCGTCGAGGCCCACCCAGAAGCTGGAGTAGCCGTCGCCGCTGGAGCAGTTGACGGCGGGCTCGGTGAAGGTGGTCGACACGCTGGTGTAGGTCGAGCCGGTGGCGGCGTAGCCGGACCAGTTGTCGCTGGTCACGGTGGTGTGCTTGAGGCCGCCGCCGTGGCTGATGAAGAACGGCGCGGCGCCGCCGGTGTGGTGCATCGGCGCCTGCAGCAGCGGGGCGGCGGCGGCCGCGGGCAGGGCGACGGCGCCGGTCAGCGGGGCGGCGACGAGGGGGAGCAGGGCGGCGAGGCTGAGGGAGCGGCGGAACGGGGACATGGGTCTCCTCTGTGGCCAGTCCGTGGGGGTGGAGCCGGAGGCGCGGCCGTGGGGCGGCACCGGCCTTGTGGGCCGGGGCGCCGTCGCGGTCGCGGTCGTTCGGGCAGCGCTGCCTTCCAGGGAAGTTAGGGGTGGCGCCCCGGGTGCCACAAGGGAGTGGCAGAAACATGTCAATGAGCAGCCGGTGAGGCATCTCACATACCGGACAGGGTTGTCGCGGCCGCCCCCGGCCCGGCCTGCGGCTTCCCCGGCGGCGGACCCTACTCGAGGGTCAGGTCCGGCAGCGGGTCAGCGGCGGGCGAGGTGCAGGATGGCGAGGTCGTCCGCGTGCCGCCCGGCGTTGAGCATCCGGGCGGTGGTGACCAGATGGTCCAGCAGCCGGTTGGCGGCGCCGTCCGGGGCGCGGGTGACCAGCTCGATCAGCCCGTCCGAGCCCAGCCGCTCGCGTCCCGGCCCGCTGTGGCCCTCGACCAGCCCGTCGGTGTACAGCATCAGCGCCTCCGCCTGCGGCAGCGTCACCGTGCTCGGCGCCCAGCCGCCCAGCCCCGGCATGATGCCCAGCGCCAGGCCGTGCTCGGCCTCCTCCAGCTCCCGGGCGGCGCCCTCCCCGCACAGCAGCGGCGCGTGGTGGCCGGCCAGGAACATCGTGGTCAGACCGGTGGCCGGGTCCAGGGTCAGGGTGGTGCAGGTGGCGAACATGTCGGCGCGCGGACGCTCGGCGACCAGCACCTGTTCCAGCAGGTCCAGCAGCTCCGCGCCGTGGTGGCCGCCGAGGACCAGGGCGCGCCAGGTGATCCGCAGCGACACCCCCAGCGCCGCCTCGTCCGGGCCGTGGCCGCTGACGTCGCCGATCACCGCGTGCACGGTGCCGTCGGCGGTCTGCACCACGTCCAGGAAGTCGCCGCCGAGCAGCGCGCGCTCGCGGCCCGGCAGGTAGCGGCTGGCCACCGTGACGTCGGCGGCGCGCAGCAGCGGCGCGGGCAGCAGCCCGCGCTCCAGCCGGGTGTTCTCGCGCGCCCGCAGCTGGTTCTCGCGCAGCTCGGCCCCGGCCCGCTCGGCCTGCTTGCGGTGCACCGCGTAGCGCAGCACCCGGTTCAGCAGCTCCGGCTCCACCTGGCCCTTGACCAGGTAGTCCTGGGCGCCGTCGGCGACCGCCCGGCTCCCGGCCCGGGGCTCGGCCAGGCCGGTCAGCACGATCACCGCCGCCGCCGGGCACGCCTTCTGCACCGCGCCGACGGCCGGGGTGCCGGAGGCGTCGGGCAGGTTCAGGTCCAGCAGGACGCAGTCGGCCGGGCTGCGCTCCAGCTCGGCCAGGGCGCCGGCGATGGACGTCTCCCAGCGCAGGGTGTGCGTCAGGCCGGTGTCCGCCAGCAGCTCCTGCACCAGCAGCGCGTCCCCGGAGTCGTCCTCGACCAGCAGGATGCGGTAGCTGGTGGCCTCGCCGTCGGCGGCGCTGCGGGGCCCGGGGGTGTGCGGCCCGGCCGCGGTTGCCGCTCCGGCGCGGGGCGTGCCGGAGCAGGTGCCGTCGCCCGGGCGGGCATCCCTGGTGTGCAGCCGCTGGAAGCTCACGAACACTCTCTCCGCATACTCAGGGCTGATGCCCACGCCGTCGTCGGTCACCGCGAAGGACCAGTCGCCGTCTTCCCGACAGGCGGACACCTGAATCCTGGGAGGCCGCTCCGGATCGCGGAACGTGACCGCAACGGCCTCAGGTGGTGAGCGGCACCACGGCCTCGGGGGTGAGCAGCAGGAAGGCCAGCGTCTCCTGGAGGTACAGCCGGACGCTGTCGGCGTCGTGGTCGAGGTAGCCGATGGAGAGGTCCTGCCCCAGGTGCAGCTCGTAGTCGCCGCCCCGGCTGGAGAGCAGCACCGCGCCGTCGATCGCGGGCGCCCAGATGATCTCGCCGTCCAGCAGCCGGGAGAGGTGGGTGAGGATCGGGAAGCCGTGGTCCACGGTCTCGCTGACGGCGGTGTACGCGTCGGCGCTGAGCAGCAGCGTGTACGGGCCGTTCACCCCGGCCAGCCGCAGGGCGGTCAACGCCCGGCTGACGGCCTCGGGGTAGTCGCGGGCGTCCGGCGGCAGCGGCATCGCCGGGTGCGAGGCGCCCTGGCGGATGCCGGTGATCCCGGCGTCGGCGAAGCCGTCGAAGATCACCCGGTCCTCGGCGAAGGCCGCCTGCCGGGCCGCGTCCTTGACCGGCTGCCAGTCGGCGTCCTTGGCCCCGCGCTCGACGCTGTCCACGGCCGAGCGGTCCACGGTGAACGGGATGCGCAGTTCGACCACGGCCTGCGCGTCGTGCAGCCGGGCGCGGACCCCGGGCCCGGGCGCGGTGATCTCGCTCAGCCGCCCGGTGCCGACGGCGGACAGGTCGAGCCCCTCGGGGCCCTCCAGGTCCACCACCCGCCGTCCGGCGACGTGGCGCTTGAAGGTGCGCCGGGCCTCCTCCTCGATCTCGGCCCAGGCGGCGGCGGACACGGGGGCGAGGTCCCGGTGCAGGTTGTTCATGGCTGGGTGCTCCTTCGCAGGCTGCCGATGGCCAGTGACCCGTCGCCCGGCGGCGGGCGGTCGTCCGGCGCGCTGTCGGGCGGTGGTGCGGTGTCGGACGGTGCGGTTCCGGGCGGTGCGGTGCGGTCCGCCGCCGAGGCGGCGGCGGGCGCGGGCGGGTCGGGGAGGTCGTCCAGGAAGTCGGCGGAGGGCGCGAAGAACAGGCCGCCGGTGACCGCCGTGGAGAAGTCCAGGATGCGGTCGTACACGCCGGGCGGGTTGCCGACGAACATGTTCTCCAGCATCCGCTCGGTGACCTCGGGGGTGCGCGAGTAGCTGATGAAGTACGTGCCGAACTCGCCCCGGCCCAGCGTCCCGAACGGCATGTTCTCCCGCAGGATCTGCAGCTGGCCGCCGTCCGGGCCGGTCACGGTGTTCAGCGCGACGTGCGAGTCGGCCGGTTTGGCCTCGTCCGACAGCTCGATGTTGTCGGCCTTGGTGCGGCCGATCACCCGCTCCTGCTCCGACACCGGCAGCGCGTTCCAGGCTGCCAGGTCGTGCAGGTACTTCTGGACGACCAGGTAGGCGCCGCCGCAGAAGCGGGCGTCCTCGTCCCCGACCACCACCGCTTCGACCGCGGCCCGTCCGGCGGGGTTCTCGGTGCCGTCCACGAAGCCGAGCAGATCCCGCATGTCGAAGGAGCGGAAGCCGTGGGTCTCGTCCACCACCCGGGCGGCGCCGTCGAGCCGGGCGGTGATCTGCGCGCCCAGTTCGAAGCAGGCGCCCATCCGCGGGCCACGGATGTGCAGCGCCAGGTCGCCCGGGGTGGAGGGGGCCCGGTGGCGCTCCCCGGCGAAGGTGCGGAAGGGGTGCAGCCCGGCCGGGCGGGGGCCGTCGAACAGCCGGTCCCAGGCGTTCGAGCCGATGCCGGCCACGCAGCTCAAACCGCCGTCCGGGAGCCGGAAACCGACCGAGCGCTCCAGCCCGGAGAGGTCGGCCAGCAGCTCCCGCACGGTCTGCTCGCCGCCCGGATCGATGGTCAGCACCAGGATGACCGCGGCGCTGGTCAGCCCCGAGACCACGGCCTGCGGCCCGGCCGGGCAGGTGGGCTGAGCCATCGTCACCCCGCCGTCGATTCTGACGCAGCGTCAAGAATGCTGTGTGCGGCCCGCATCAGGCCCCTTCGGGCTCGGCGACCGCGCCGCCCAGCCCCGACCCCGGGCCGGAGACCACGGCCGAGGGCACAGGCGCGACCGAGGCGATGGTGCGGTGCGGCTCCATGGTCGCGCCGCGCGCCCGGGCCCAGCGCATCAGCCGCCAGGCCCCCACGGCCCCGGCCTCGCCGCGCCGGCTCGGGGTGTGCACGGGCACCTGCGCCTGCCGCCGCACCCGCTCCTCCAGCCCGCGCAGCCGCGAGCCCTCGCCGACCAGCACCACGCCGCGTTCGCACACGTCGTGCACCAGCGCCTCCGGCCCGTCGACCAGCACCGACAGGATCAGCTCGGCGATGTCGTCGGCCACCTCGTGCAGGGCCGGGGTCAGGTCGGCGGCCGACAGCGTCAGCGTGCGCGGCAGGCCGCGGTCGAGCTCCCGCCCCTTGAGAGTCAGCGTGGAGTCCTCGCCGGGCAGCGACGTCAGCCGGATCTTGGCGCGTTCGGCCTCGGCCACGCTCACCGCGAAGTCGTGCTCCTCGTACAGGTGCCGGACCAGGCGCCGGTCCACGGCCGCCCCGCCCTGCGGGATCGACCGGACCAGCACCACCGAGGCGGCGGAGATCAGCGCCGCGGTGACGTTCTCCGTGCCCACGTCCACCACCAGCGCGCCGGAGGTGTCGCGGACCTCGACGCCCGCCCCGGCGGCGGCGGCGAGCGAGGCGGGCACCAGCTGCACCGCCCGCAGCCCGGCCTCCTGGCACACGGCCAGCAGCGCCTGCCGCTCCACCGGTGTGCTCTCGTCCGAGACGCAGACGGAGGCCCGCGCCGACTCCCAGATCCGGCAGGGCGCGGCCTCCCACAGCGCCTCGCGGAGCAGCCGGACGGCGACCGGCTGATCGGTGATCACGCTGCGGCCGACCGGCCGCACCACCTCGAAGCCGACCGGGGTGCGTCCCTGGAGCGCCACCGCGCGCACCCCTCGGGCGCGGATGCCCCCCGCACGGTCCAGGACCGCCACATTGGGGGTGGTGCGGACCTCCCGGGCGCGGTCGGAGTACACGCGCAGGGTGGTACTGCCCAGGTCTACGGCGTAGTGCTGGATGAAGCCGGCCACAGCTCGGTCAGCCCCTTCCCGACATATCAACTGTGTACATAACGCGACAGTCGCACGGGGCGGGGCGCTACGCGACTCCACGCGCGCACGCGGGGGTGTCGTCAGCGCCGGATGGGCTACCGCCGTGCGGCGTTCGGCCGAACCGTGCCCCCGGGGCGGTCGCGCCCGGCGGGCCACGGTTGCTGAGAGGCCGTCATGTCGGCTGCCCGGCAGCATTTGCACGCTTCTTGCGGCTTTCTTGCGCAAATTGATTGATGTATTGCGGCGACATGTTGCCGTGGATACGATCCGCCGCAACGGAAGCCGCGCTGTTCCGTGTCAGGGCCCTGACACGGCAGCTCTCCACAGCTGCGGTCCCCACCTCCGCAACCCCACCCCACCAGGAAGGTCGTACGCGATGACGTACCGCCGATCCACGGCACCACCCCCGCCCCGACGCAACCGGAGAACCCAGGCCCTGGCCGGCGTGGCGGCCGTTGCCACCGCCACCCTCGGGCTGCTGTTCGCCACCCCCGCGCACCAGGCCGCGGCCGCGACCGCTCCGGCCGGGCTGACGCCGTTCGCGGCCGGCGCCGCCAACGGCACCGGCGCCAGCCTGCCCGGCATGACCGAGTACGAGGCCGAGGGCCCGCAGGCCAGCACCAACGGAACCGTGATCGGCCCCGACTACACCCAGAGCGACCTCGCCACCGAGGCGTCCGGGCGGCAGGCCGTGCAGCTCACCGCGCAGGGCCAGTACGTGCAGTTCACCCTGACCGCCCCGGCCAACGCGCTGGACCTGCACTACGCCGTCCCGCAGGGGGCCTCCGGCGCGCTCTCGGTCTACGTCAACGGCAGCAAGCTCAGCCAGACGCTGGCGCTGACCTCCGCGTACAGCTACATCACCACCGGCAACATCGGCGGCAGCAAGGAGCACAAGTTCTACGACGACGCCCGGATGCTGCTGCCCTCCACCATCGCCGCCGGATCGACGGTGAAGTTCCAGGTGGACGCCGGAGACACGGCCGAGCCGTACACCCTGGACGTCGCCGACTTCTACGACGTCCCCGCGCCCGCCGCGCAGCCCGCCGGCTCCATCTCGGTGGTCAGCGACGGCGCGGACCCGACCGGCGCGGGCGACTCCACCAATGCCTTCCGCACCGCCATCTCGGCCGCCGCCGCGGCGGGCGTCCCGGTGTGGATCCCCCAGGGGACCTTCCTGATCAGCTCCGCGCTCCAGGTCAACAAGGCCACCATCGAGGGCGCGGGCGACTGGTACTCGCAACTCAAGACCAACGAGTTCATCGACAACACCTCGGTCGTCTCCGGGCCGGTCAACCTCAGCGGCTTCGCCATCCTGGGCTCCACCGTCGGCCGCCACGACGACAGCACCGCCAACGCCATCAACGGCTCGCTGGGCACCGGCTCGGTCGTCAACGGCCTGTGGATCCAGGACACCAACGTCGGATTCTGGCTGCAGTACGGCAACACCGGCATCACCGTGGAGAACTGCGTGGTCGAGTCGACCGACGCGGACGGGCTGAACTTCAACGGCAACGCCAGCAACGACACCGTGGAGAACAACTTCCTGCGGAACACTGGTGACGACGGCCTGGCGCTGTGGTCCTATCCCGCCGCCGACTCCGGGATCACCCTCAGCGACAACACCATCGTCCAGCCCACGCTGGCCAACGGGATCGCCGACTACGGCGGCTCGAACAACACCATCACCGACAACGTCATCGCCGACACCAACTCCCTCGGCAGCGGCCTGGCCATCTCCAACCAGCAGTTCCTCACCCCGTTCACCCCGCTGTCCGGGACCATCACCGTGTCCGGCAACACGCTCATCCGGACCGGCGCGATGAACCCCAACTGGGGCCACCCGATGGGCGCCATGCGGTTCGACGCCTACGACTCGGCGTTCCAGAACGTCACGGTCAACGTCAGCGGCAACGCCGTGGACGACAGCCCCTACAGCGCCTTCGAGATAGTCGGCGGCGGCGGTGAGGGATACGCCGTGAACGGGCTGAACTTCACCAACGACACCGTCAACTGGACCGGCACCACGGTGTTCCAGGCCGAAACCACCGGTTCCGCCTCGGTCAGCGGCCTGACCGCCTCCAACGTCGGCGTGGCCGGCGCCTACGACTACGGCTACCCCAACGACACGGCCGGCACCTTCGCCTTCAACCTCGGCAGCGGCAACAGCGGTTGGAGCACCACACCGGTGCTGACCGCCTTCCCGACCCCGGTCGGCCTGCCGCCCACCGGCCCCGGCAACGGCGGCGGTGGCGGCGGCCCCACACCGACCCCCACACCCACGCCCACGCCGACGCCCACCCCGACGCCCACGCCTACGGCTCCGGCCAATGCGGATCTGGCGTTGAACCAGCCGGTGGTGGACACCGGGCACACGCAGAACTATGTGGCGTCCAATGCGGTGGACGGGAACACCGGGACGTACTGGGAGAGCACGGACGGTGCGTTCCCGCAGAGCATCACCGTGGATCTGGGTGCGGTCAGGCAGGTGGGCCGTCTGGTGCTGGATCTGCCGCCGTCCTCGGCGTGGGGTGCGCGCACGCAGACGCTGTCGGTGCTGGGCAGCACCGATGACTCGTCCTTCGGCACGCTGGTGGGGTCCAGCGGCTACACCTTCGATCCCGCTTCGGGCAACACGGTGACGATCACCCTGCCGTCCGGCAGCAGCACCCGGTACCTGCGGCTGACCTTCACCGGCAACACCGCCTGGGCCGCCGGACAGCTCTCCGAACTCCAGGCCTTCGCGCCCTCCGGCAGCAGCTCGCCCACGCCGACCCCGACCCCCACGCCCACGCCCACGGCTCCGGCCAATGCGGATCTGGCGTTGAACCAGCCGGTGGTGGACACCGGGCACACGCAGAACTATGTGGCGTCCAATGCGGTGGACGGGAACACCGGGACGTACTGGGAGAGCACGGACGGTGCGTTCCCGCAGAGCATCACCGTGGATCTGGGTGCGGTCAGGCAGGTGGGCCGTCTGGTGCTGGACCTGCCGCCGTCCTCGGCGTGGGGTGCGCGCACGCAGACGCTGTCGGTGCTGGGCAGCACGGACGATTCGTCCTTCGGCACGCTGGTGGGGTCCAGCGGCTACACCTTCGATCCCGCTTCGGGCAACACGGTGACGATCACCCTGCCGTCCGGCAGCAGCACCCGGTACCTGCGGCTGACCTTCACCGGCAACACCGCCTGGCCCGCCGGACAGCTCTCCGAACTCCAGGCCTTCGCGCCCTGACCCGGAAAGCCTGAACAGGCCCCTGCGCCGGTGCGGCCACACCAGCCGCACCGGCGCAGCGGCATTCGGGTGTGCGCCATGTCATATCGGTGTCTGCCCGGCGGCCCGCTGGGAATACGACCAGCGTGCCTGCCACTCCCCGCCTGCTGTCCGAACTGCTGCAACGACGCAAGGACCCGGTCGTCGCCCAGACCCTCCGCGCGACGGTGGCGGCGACCATCGCCTACATCGTCGCCGAACGCCTCAGCAGCGAACAGGCCCCGCTGACCGCGCCGCTGACGGCCCTGCTGGTGGTCCAGGTCACGCTGTACTCGACGCTGGTCACCAGCGTCCGCCGGGTGGTGGCGGTGGTGGTCGGCGTGCTGATCGCCATCGGCTTCAGCGCGGTCATGGGCCTGACCTGGTGGAGCCTGGGGCTGATCATCCTGGCGGCGCTGATCGTGGGCCGCTACGTCCGGGTGGACGAGTTCGTCAACGAGGTGGCGATCAGCGCCATGCTGGTGCTCGGCGTCACCCGGCTGGCCAGCCAGGCGTGGGACCGGGTGCTGGAGACCCTGATCGGAGCCGGCGTCGGCCTGCTGTTCAATCTGTTCTTCGCCCCGCCGGTGTGGGTGGAGACGGCCGGCGACTCGCTGGAGGACCTCGCCCGCCGGGTCCGGCACCTGCTGCTGCGCATCGCCGAGCAGCTCGACGCCCCCGCCCCGGTCGAGCGCGCCGCCGCCCGGCTGCACGAGGCCCGCGACCTGGACCAGGACATCGCCCAAGTGGACGCGTCGCTGCGGCAGGCCGAGGACAGCCTGCGGCTGAACCCGCGGATCAGCGAGCGGCTGCTGTCCAGGCTGGTGCTGCGCACCGGCCTGGACACGCTGGAGATCTGCGTGGTGGTGGTCCGGGTGATGGCCCGTTCGCTGACCGACCTGGCCAAGCGCCGCGAATCGGACGAGGCGCTGTTCCCGCACGAGGTGGCGGCCGCGCTGGAGGACCTCTTCGAGCACCTGGGCTCGGCCCTGGTCAGCTTCGCGGTCCTGGTCACCACCCAGGTCAGCGCCAACGCCGAGCAGGCCGAGACGCGGCTGGCCGAGGAGCTGGCCGCGGCCTGGAACAGCCGCGAGCGGGTGGCGCAGATGCTGCTGCACACCGTCCAGCGGCATCCGCACGCCTGGCAGCTGCACGGTTCGCTGCTGGCCGAGGTGGACCGCATCCTGGACGAGCTCTCGCCCGAGCACCGCTCCCGGCGGCTGATGGAGGAGCTGGACCGGGCCTCGATGCGGCAGCGCGAGCGGATGGACCGGCTGCGCGACTCCAGCCGGCTGGTGCGCTTCCTGGCCGACAACGCCCCGCGCCCGCGCCGGATGCGCCGCCGCCGCTCCCGCTGACGACAGTTCGGATGAACGTCGGCGACGGTCCGGGTATGCGGCCGGGCGGACGGGGAATGCGCCGACCATGACGACGCTCGGCCTCCCCGTGGGCATCACGGTCTGCCTGTTCGACCTCGACGGCGTGCTGACCCGCACCGCGGTGGTGCACGCCGCCGCCTGGAAGGAGATGTTCGACGACTTCCTGCAGCGCCGGGACGGCCCCGGCTTCCGCCCGTTCGACCCGGTCGCCGACTACGACGCGTACGTGGACGGCAGGCCGCGCGCCGAGGGCGTCCGCTCCTTCCTCGCCTCCCGCTCGATCGAGCTGCCCGAGGGCTCCGACGACGACCCGCCGGAGCGCGACACCGTGCACGGCCTGGGCAACCGCAAGAACCGGCTGGTGTTGGAGAAGATCCGCACCCAGGGCGTCGAGGCGTACCCGGGCTCGGTCCGCTACGTCGAGGCGGTCCGCGCCGCCGGGCTGCGCACCGCCGTGGTGTCGTCCAGCGCCAACTGCAAGGACGTGCTGGTCTCGGCCGGGATCGAGAAGCTGCTGGACGTCCGGGTGGACGCGGTGGTGGCCGAGCGGCTGGGACTGGCCGGGAAGCCCAAGCCGGACACCTTCCTCCAGGCCGCCCGCGAACTGGGGGTGGAGCCCGCCCAGGCGGCGGTCTTCGAGGACGCCCTGGTCGGCATGGACGCCGGGCGGGCCGGGCACTTCGGCCACGTCATCGGCGTCGACCGGGTCGGCCAGGCGAAGGAGCTGCGTGAGCACGGGGCCGACACCGTCGTCCAGGACCTCGCCGAGCTGCTGGACGGACCGGCGGTGGAGCAGCAGTGATCAGCCACCCCAACTTCACCGTCGAACCCTGGCTGCTCCGCGAGACCGACCTCGACCTGGACGTCCTGCCGCACAGCGAGTCGCTGTTCGCGCTCTCCAACGGCCACATCGGCTGGCGCGGCAACCTGGATGAGGGGGAGCCCAACGGCCTGCCCGGCTCGTACCTCAACGGGGTGTACGAGCTGCACCCGCTGCCCTACGCCGAGGCCGGCTACGGCTACCCGGAGTCCGGGCAGACCGTGGTCAACGTCACCAACGGCAAGATCATCAGACTGCTGGTCGACGACGAGCCCTTCGACCTGCGCTACGGCCGGCTGGTCTCGCACGAGCGGGTGCTCGACCTGCGGGCCGGGGTGCTGCGCCGCACCTGCGAGTGGACCTCCCCGGCCGGGCGGACCATCCGGGTCCGCTCCACCCGGCTGGTCTCCTTCACCGAGCGCTCGGTCGCCGCCGTCGCCTACGAGGTCGAGCCGGTCGACGCCGAGGTGCGCGTCGTCGTCCAGTCCGAGCTGGTCGCCGGGGAGACCCTGCCGAGCAGCGACGGCGACCCCCGGGTGGCTGCCGCGCTGGACGCCTCGCTGCGCTCGGAGGGCTCCTTCGCCCAGGGCATGCGGCTGGGCCTGGTGCACTCCACCGTCCGCAGCGGCCTGCGGGTCGCCGCCTCCGCCGACCACATCCTGGACGGCCCGCCGTCCACCACCGCCTCGGCCGAGTGCGGGGACGACCTCAGCCGACTCACCGTCACCTCCGTGCTGCGGCCGGGGGAGCGGCTGCGGCTGGAGAAGTTCGTCGCCTACGGCTGGTCCGCCGAACGCTCGCTGACCGCCGTCCGCGACCAGGTCGAGGCCGCACTGGCGGGCGCCCGCAGCACCGGCTGGCAGGGGCTGGTCGACCAGCAGCAGACCTACCTGGACGCCTTCTGGGAGCGGGCCGACGTGGAGGTCGAGGGCGACGCGGAGATCCAGCAGGCGGTCCGCTTCGCGCTGTTCCACGTGCTGCAGGCCGGTGCCCGGGCCGAGGAGCGGGCGCTGGCCGCCAAGGGGCTGACCGGCTCCGGCTACGACGGGCACACCTTCTGGGACACCGAGACCTTCGTCATGCCGGTGCTGACCTGCACCCTGCCCGAGGCCGTCCCGCAGGCGCTGCGCTGGCGGCAGAGCACCCTGCCCGCCGCCCGGGAGCGCGCCCGGCAGCTGGGCCTCAAGGGTGCCGCCTTCCCCTGGCGGACCATCAACGGCGACGAGGCCTCCGGCTACTGGCCGGCCGGCACCGCCGCCTTCCACGTCAACGCCGACATCGCCGAGGCCGTGACGCGGTACACCGCCGCCACAGGCGACACCGACTTCGAGCGCGAGACCGGCGTGGAACTGCTGGTGGAGACCGCCCGGCTGTGGCGCTCCCTGGGCCACCACGACCACGTCGGGGCCTTCCACATCGATGGCGTCACCGGGCCCGACGAGTACAGCGCCATCGCCGACGACAACGTCTACACCAACCTCATGGCCCAGGCGAACCTCCGGGCCGCCGCCGACGCCGCCGAACGCCACTCCAAGCAGGCGGCGGCGCTGGGCGTGGACGAGGAGGAGACCGCCGCCTGGCGTGACGCCGCCGAGGCCGTCTCGCTGCCCTTCAACCAGGAGCTGGGCGTCCACGAGCAGGCGGCCGGCTTCACCCGGCACCGGGTCTGGGACTTCGAGCACACCGACCCCGACCAGTACCCGCTGCTGCTGCACTTCCCCTACTTCGACCTCTACCGCAAGCAGGTCGTCAAGCAGGCCGACCTGGTCCTGGCCATGTACCTGCGCGGGGACGCCTTCGACGCCGAGCAGAAGTCGCGGAACTTCGCCTACTACGAGCCGCTGACGGTGCGCGACTCCTCGCTGTCGGCCTACTGCCAGGCCGTGGTCGCGGCCGAGGTCGGCCACCTGGACCTCGCCTACGACTACCTGGGCGAGGCCGCGCTGATGGACCTCGACAACCTGGAGCACAACACCCGTGACGGCCTGCACATCGCCGCGCTGGCCGGGACCTGGACCGCCCTGGTCTTCGGCTTCGGCGGCATGCGGCTGCTGGGCGAGTCCCTGGGCTTCACCCCCCAGCTGCCGCAGCGGCTCACCCGGATCGCCTTCCGGCTGCAGTTCCGCGGACGCCGGCTGCGGGTGGAGATCACCCCCGACGGGGCGGTCTACACCCTCGCCGAGGGCGAGCCGCTGGAGCTGCGGCACTGCGGCGAGAGCTTCGTGCTCACCACGGACAAGCCGCTGACCGGGGAGCTGCCGCCGGTGCGGCACCTGCCCGAGCCCGGCCAGCCGCGCGGACGCCGGCCGGCCACCCGCCGCCCGGGCAAGTAGCCGGACGGGCCCACAGCAAGACAGGCACACAGCGGGCAGGCGCACAGCGGGACAGGCACCCCGTGGGCCGGGCCCGGAGCGGCAGTCAGCCCTCCGCGCCCGGCCCGCCGCCGCTCGCGCCGCCCGCCTCGTCCAGCTCGAACCAGATGGACTTGCCCTGGCCGCGCGGCTGCATGCCCCAGCGGTCCGCCAGTAGCTCCAGCAGGATCAGCCCGCGCCCGGACGAGGCCATCTCGCCCGGCGTACGCCGGTGCGGCAGCTCGTCGCTCTGGTCGGCGACCTCCAGCCGCAGCCGGCGCCCGCCCGGCTGCCCGTACACCCCCGCCACCAGCGTCGCCTCGCGGTCGGTGTGCACCAGCACATTGGCCAGCAGCTCGGAGGCGAGCAGCAGCGCGGCGTCCACGTGGTCCTCCACCGCCCAGTCGTGCAGCACCGCCCGCAGCTCCGCGCGGACGGCCGCGATCCGCTCCGGCTGGTCCTGGCCGACCGTCAGCACCAGCTGCCGGGCGGGCGGTTCCGGCCCCAGGCCGACCGGGTCGCGGCGCAGCAGCAACAGCGCGATGTCGTCCTCGCGGCGGTCGGCCAGATGCCCGGGCCCCAGGTGCGAGGCAGGCCCGTGCACGGCCCGGATCAGCGCGTCGGCCATGCCCTCCAGATCGTCGGCCGGCCCCGGGGACATGGTGTCGCGCACCCGCACCCAGCCGCTGTACATGTCGTGGCCGCCGGTCTCGATCAGCCCGTCGGTGCACAGCAGCATCACCTCGCCGACCTGCAGCTCCATGGTGGTGACCGGGTAGTCCTCCTCCTCCGGCATCAGCCCCAGCGGCAGCCCCCCGGCCACGTGCCGGATCAGGCAGGTGCCGTCCGGCATCCGCAGCACCGGGTGCGGGTGCCCGGCGCGGGCGATGGCCAGCGTCCCGCGCACCGGATCGGCCTCGATGTAGACGCACGTGGCGAAGCGGTCGTCGTCCAGCGCGGCCAGGAAGCGGGAGGTGCGGGCCAGCACCGCGTCCGGGTGGTGTCCCTCGGCGGCGTAGGCGTGCACCGCCGTCCGCAGCTGCGCCATCAGGTTGGCGGCGTGCACGTCATGGCCCTGGACGTCGCCGATGACCAGCGCCAGCCGACCCTCCGGCAGGTCGATGACGTCGTACCAGTCGCCGCCGACCATCAGCCCGCCGCCGGTGGGCACGTAGCGGCTGGCGACGGTCATCCCCTCGATCGCCGGGGTGCTCTGGCCCATGCTGCGGCGCAGCCCCAGCGACAGCGCCCGCTCCGACTCGTTGGTGTGGGCCCGCTCCAGGGCGTGCGCCAGCATCCGGGCGACGGTGGAGAGCACCGAGCGCTCGTCGGGGGTGAACCGCACCGGCTCGCGGAAGGCCGCCAGCCAGGTGCCGATCGTCCGCCCGGCCGTGACCAGCGGCAGGAAGGCCCAGGAGTTGCGGCCGAAGCCCGCCGCCAGCGGCCAGGTGGTGGGGTAGCGGGCGCGGTACTCCTCGGGCGTGGCCAGGTAGACCGGGCGGCCGGTGCGCACCACCTCGGCGGCCGGGTAGTCGGTGTCCAGCGACATCCGGAACGGCGCCTCGTCGCCCTCGCGGTGCCCGTGCTGGCCGACCACGGTCAGCATCGCGCCCTCGACGCCGAACACCGCCAGGCCGTCCGGCGAGAAGCCGGGCATGGAGAGCGAGGCCACCACCCGCAGCACCTCGCTGGTGGTGCTGGCCTCGGCCAGCGCCCGCCCGGCGTCGAGCAGGAACGCCTCGCGGGAGCGGCGCAGGTCGCCCACCGGGGCGTCGGCCCGCTCCGGCCGCACCACCGGCCCGGGGGCGGCCGGTTGCTGCGGCGCGGGCACCGCCGCCGGAGCGGACAGGCTGCCCGGGGCCCGGTTCAGCCCGTCGATCTGCCGCAGCTCGTCGGCCAGGTCGCCGCCGCCGTCCCGGATCATCGGGCCGAGCGGGCGGGTGCCGTTCCGGCCGCCGCCGGGGGCCGGACGCCCGGTCAGGGCGGGGCCGGGGCCGAGGTCGTCGCTCCAGCGGCCCTCCACCGCCGTGCCCTGGACCGGATAGGGCCCGGTCGGCGGGCCCGGCACCAGCAGCAGCCGCAGCACCCGGCGCAGCGCGCCCCGGTCGGTCAGCACCCGGACCCGGGCCTCGAACGTCCGCTGCTCGGCGACGGCCAACTGCACCGTCTCACTCAGCCGGATGAAGTCCTCGACGTGCAGCAGGGAGCGCAGCCGGCGGCCGGGCAGCTGCGCCGACGGCGGCTCGAGGCCGAGCAGCCGCCCGCAGACCGGATCAAGTTCGAGCAGGTCACCGGGGCGGTTCCAGCGCCACACGCCGATACCGGCGGCGCCGAGCACCTCCTCCGGCCGCAGCGGCGCGGGTCCGCCGTCGGCTTGGCTGCCCATCCGGCGGCCCCTTCCGCACTCCGGTGCGCGGGCGGGCGCCGGGTCGCGGCGCGGGCGCACATGAACACAGACATATGGCCCTACCGTAGTACCTATGCGGCATTTGCCGCCTCTGGGCGGCCCCGGTCGGCCGAGCCGATCCGGGCCCCGGCGGTCGGTGCCCGGTCGGCGCGGTCAGCCCGGCCGGCGCGATCAGTGGCCCAGCGTCGACCCCGGCCGGACGATCATGATGACCGTCACCGCGACCCAGAGCAGGTTGAAGACACCGGTGACCATCGCCAGCTGCTTGGTGCCCTTGACGGTCGCCGTGTCCGCACTGAGCAGCGCGGTCTGCCGGGGCAGCACCAGCGCGCCGAGCACGGCGGCGGCGACCGCGGTCAGCACGATCGAGACCACCACCCAGGTCTGCCCGGTCACCTTCATCACCCCGGCGGCGGCGAAGCCGAACATCGGCACCGCGATCGCCACCAGCGCGTACACCTTGCAGATCCGGTTGAGGACGCCCAGCGTCGCGGCGGAGTCGCCCTCGCCGGGGGCGGCCAGCGCGCGCCGCGCGACTGGGGGGAACATGCTGGCCGCGACGGCGACCGGACCGATGGCGACAATGGCCGCGACAATATGCAGGATCAGGAAGAGCTTCGTCACCCGGCCGAGTGTAGGCAGCGGTGGATCACGCCCCGTCGACGGGGTCCAAACCGGCCGAGGGCCCTGCGGTCACCCCTGTGCCCGCCCCATGCTCGGCGGCCGGGCGGCCCGCGTCCGCGCGGCCGAGGACGCGGCGCAGGGTGCGCACGTCGTTGGAGATGATCGCGTCCGCCCCGGCGGCGGCCAGCGCCGCCATGGTCGGGGCCCGGTCGACGGTCCAGGTGGACACCTTCACCCCCCGGGCGTGCAGCCGGGCGATCCGTCCCGGGCCCAGCCAGCGGTAGTACGGGTTGACGTACTCCGGGCGGACCAGCCGCAGCAGCCCGGGCCGCGGCGGCAGCGGCGACTCCCAGCTCATGGCGATCACCGCCGTCGGCGCGGCGGCGCGCACGGCGGCCATGGCCTCCGGCGGCCCGGTGAAGACCGTCCCGGCGAGGCAGCCCAGCGTGCGGGCCAGCTCCAGCGCGGCCAGGCCCTCGGCCGGGCGCACCGTGTCCAGCATCAGCGGCACCCCGCTGTCCCGGCCCAGTCGCAGCGCCTCGGCCAGATCCGGTATCCGGTACGGGTCGGTCCGGGTGAGCGCGTCCAGCTCGGCCCGGGTCAGCGCCCCGACGCGGCGGTCGTGGCCCCACAGCCGCTGCAGGGTGTCGTCGTGCAGCAGCACCGGCACCGCGTCCCGGGTGAGCTTGACGTCCACCTCGATCCAGTCCGCGCCCTCGGCGACCGCCGAGCGCAGCGAGGGCAGGGTGTTCTCGCGGAACCGCAGCGGGTCGCCCCGGTGGGCTATCGCCAGCGTCATCCGGCCGCCCGCCCCCTGCGACCGGCGCCCGTGCACCCGTACCGCCATCACAGCCCCCTCCCGGCCGGTCCGACCCGCTGGGCACCATCATGGCGCAGTCGGCGGGCCCGGCGGGCCCGGTACGGCCCGGCGGCTAGGGCTTGCGGGCCAGCGCGCAGACCTGCGGGTGCGGGTCGGCCGGGACCGGGCCGTCGGCCGGGTCGGGCCGCCACTGGGCGCAGTAGACGACGCCGGGGTCGAGGATCTCGAAGCCGTCCAGCAGCGCCGTGACGTCCTCCAGCGAGCGCAGCTTCATCGGCGCCACCGTCTGCGAGTACTGCTCGGCGGCGCGCCTGACGTGCTCGCCGGTCTCCACCCGGCGGCTGGCGTGGGACACCAGCAGGTAGCTGCCGGGGGCCATGGCGTCGCGGTAGGCGGCGACCAGCGCGGCGGCCTGCGCGTCGTCCGGGACGAAGTGCAGCACGGCGCTCATCAGCACCGCGATCGGCTCGCCGAGGCCGAGCAGGAGCAGCCGGTCCACCTCGTGGTCGTCCAGCACCGCCCGGGCGTCCCGCAGGTCCCCGGCGACCATCAGCGCGCGGTCGTTCCCGGCCAGGATCTCCCGGCTGTGGGCGACCGCGACCGGGTCGTTGTCCACGTACACCACCCGCGCGGTCGGGTCGTACGCCTGGGCGATCTCGTGCACGTTGCCGACGGTGGGGATGCCCGAGCCCAGGTCCAGGAAGTTGCTGATGCCGGCCGTCTCGACCAGATAGCGGACGCTGCGCCGCAGGAAGGCGCGGTTGACCCGCATGATCTCCGGGAGTTCCGGCATGGTCTCGACCACGTGCCGGGCGGCCTCCCGGTCGGCCGGCAGGTTGTGGTTGCCGCCGAGGTAGAAGTCGTAGATCCGGGCGATGCTCGGACGCTCCGGGTCGACGTCCGCGGGGATCCACGTCTGGTCCGTCATGGTGTCCTTTCGGCTGGTCACTGGCCCGGGGGCCGTTCGGCGGCGGGCAGGCCCGGTTCGAGCTCGAACCAGACGATCTTCCCGGTGTCGGTGCGGTTGGTGCCCCACCGGTGCGACAGCGAGCCGATGATCGACAGGCCGCGCCCGTTCTCGCTGAGCTCGTGCGGCGTCCTGGGGACGGGCAGGGTGTGCGAGTCGTCGTGGACCTCGCAGGTCAATGTGTCGGTGTGGAGCAGCCGCAGGCCGATCGGCCTGGAGGCGAAGCGGATGCTGTTCCCGACCAGCTCGGTCACCAGCAGCTCCGCCACCGGGGAGAGGTGCCCGAGATCCCAGCGGGCCAGTGCGCGCCGGACCAGCCGCCGGGCCTGTCCGGCCGCGCGCGGCGCGGGCTCCAGCGACCACCGGGCGACGTTCGCGGCCGGGATGGAGCGGAACCTGGCCATCAGCAGCGCGGCGTCGTCCCCCCGCGGGGCCGTGTCCAGGGCCTCGATGACGGTGTCGCAGGCGTCCTCCAGCGGCACCCGGGGGAGCGGCAGGGCGGCGCGCAGGATCTCCAGGCCGTCGCTGAAGTCCCGCTTGGAGGTCTCCACCAGGCCGTCGGTGAACAGCACCAGGGTCTCGCCGTCGTCGATGTCGAACTCGACGGCGTCGAAGGCGTGCCCGCCGACCCCGATGGGCACGCCGGTGGGTATGTCCAGGATCCGCCCGGGCTCGCCGGGGCGGGCCAGCACCGGCGGCAGGTGGCCGGCGTTGGCGAGGGTGCAGCGCCGGCTGACCGGGTCGTAGACGGCGTACAGGCAGGTCGCCAGGTGGGTGTCGGACAGCCGCCGGGCGGCCTCGTCCAGGTGCCGCAGCAGTTCGTGCGGGGGCAGGCCGAGCACGGCCAGGGTCTGCACGGCGGTGCGCAGCTGGCCCATCATCATGGCCGAGGCGACGCCGTGCCCCATGACGTCGCCGACGACCAGGCCGATCCGCTTGCCCGGCAGCATGATGGCGTCGAACCAGTCGCCGCCGACCTGTATCACGTCGTTGCTCGGCAGGTAGCGGTAGGCGATCTCTACGCCCGGCAGCTGCGACGGCAGCTGCGGCAGCAGGCTGCGCTGGAGCGCGGCGGCCAGCTCCAGCACCGACTCGGTGTTGCGGGAGTCCTCCAGCTCGCCCGGGCGGGTGTGGTGCGCGGGGGATCGACGGCACCGGCGCGCGTCGCCTGCCTGCGCGGATGTCCGTCCGGATCCGTGTGCGGGAACAGCTCGAGCATCGCCGGAACTCCTCCCAGCCGAGTCCTCTCCAAGGTCCGTACGGGACACTCTACTGAGGCGACCGGCCAGCTCGGAAAGCCGGATGGCGGTTGCCGGAGGCGAATGACTCTGTGTTGATCGGAGTTCACGCTTCCGCTACGGCGGCCTCCTTCTTACGGCCGATTGCGCCGTCAGCAGCGGTGTGCGCAGGGCGTCGCGGCGGCCCGGCCCCGCCCGGCTCAGCGCAGCAGGCCGTCCAGGAAGGCGCTGCTGAAGACCCGCGCCGGATCCAGGACGTCCAGGGTGGCCACCGCGGCGTCCCAGCCGTCGTCCGCGGCCTGCCCGGCCCGGTACGAGTCGGGGATGTCGCTGCCCATGACGGCGGTGTCGGTCCAGGCCCCGGCCGGGGTGTTGGCCCACTCCTTGGACCACTCGGCGTGCACCGCGCCGTACGAGCCGGTGTAGGTGGCGCGGATCCACTGCTCCATCTGCGCGGTGAAGGCGTGGTTCCCGGGGGTGATCGGGACGGTGGTCATGTCGAACCAGACCGCGGTGTCCCACTCCGGATGGTCCGGGCGGGTGCGCAGCGGCGAGAGCTGCGCCCCCAGCGCTCCGGGGACCAGGCAGTCGGCGGCCTGGTCCAGGCCGGTGACCCGGATCTCCAGCGGGCCGTTCATCGGGTACAGGCCGCGCGCCTGGTACGCAGCGAGCTGCGCGGAGTACTCGGCGAAGAACTCGCTGACGACCTGCTGCACCAGCTCCCGGCTGGTGACGACGTTCCAGCAGGTGGAGGTGATGCGCAGGGTGGTCGGCCGGACGTAGGCCAGCATGTCGGCGGACCAGCCCCACAGGTCCCAGCTGTCGGTGGCGATCAGCCCGGCGCTGATGGCGTCCATCTGCGCGGCGGTGAAACCGGGCGTGGCCGCCGCGTCCCCGGCGACGATCTGTGAGAGCAGGTCGGAGACCGACTTGGGGACGATGTCGTTGAAGGGGAAGTTGTACGGGGCGCCGACCGCCCGGCTGGTCCACGGCTGGTCCGGCGTCGGGGTGAACACCCGCAGCCAGGGCGAGGTGGTGAAGGGGAACCAGATGCACACCACCCGGCCGGAGTCGTGCAGGTAGCTCGCCAGCGACCGGGGCCCGGCGGTGGCCGGCGGGGCGTAGATCTCGGTGGCCGGCACGTCGAACCAGCTCTGGCAGCGCAGCCGTTGGTCCGCGCCGACGCGCAGGGTGACCTCGGTGACGAAGGCCCGGCCGAGGTGGGTGGTCAGCGCCTGGATCTGCGGATCGGTGCGCTGGAAGGTCCGCAGCGCGTAGGCGGAGGCGTCCTCGTCCCAGACCACCGCGGTGAGGCTGGTCACCAGGTTGCCCACCGAGCCGTAGGTGTGGCCCGGCAGGGGCGTCTCGCCGACCGCGGGCACGCCGGTGCCCCGGCCCCCGGTGGCCAGCACCCCGCCGAGGGTGGCGTAGCCCAGCACCGGGAAGGCGGTCAGTCCGTATCCGGCCGCCTTGAGCGTGGCCAGCAGCGCGTCCATGGTGACGCCGGGCTGCGCGGTGACGGCGGCGGGCGTGCCCGGGGCGACGCTGACGGCGGTGAGGTGCTGGGTGCAGTCCACCAGCACCACCTGCGGCGGCGTCGCGGTGTCGACCACCACCGGGGACCAGCTGTACGCGGCTCCCAGCGGCCGCAGCCGCCAGCCCTGTGCCCGGGCCCAGTCGGCGAGGGTCACCACGTCCTCGGGGCTGTTCGGGGCGCAGGTCCACACGCCGTCGACGGTGACCTCCTCCGACCAGTTCTGGAAGGTCTGCTGGTACAGCGCGATGCCGTCGGGGAAGTCCGGTGGCACGGCCAGGGTGGAGGCGGCGTCGGCGGCCGGGATGCGGCCGAGCGGGCTCCACTGCAGGGCGCTGAGCGCGAGCGCCCCGGCGGCCCCGCCGAGCAGCGCGCGGCGCGAGAGCTGCGGGTCGCGGCCGGTGCCGGGGGCCGGTTCGGGTCGGGAGTGTGCCATGGCCGGGTGCCTCCGCACGTCTGGCTGCCAGTATGGGGAGTATGCCTGACGCCCCATCAGCTGATGGACCGTCAGTCATGAAACTGGGACCGCGGCCGGGAGAAGTCAAGAGCCGCGGCACCCGGGCGAATGCCCGCGCGACGGCGCGGGTAGCGGTGGGGGATGACAACTCATTTAGCGAGTGACGACGCGCCGGCCGAGGGCTCCTTCCGCAGGCACCTGGGCTTCTGGCAGTTGACCGCCGTCGCCTTCGGCGGGGTGATCGGCTCGGGCTGGCTGCTCAGCCCGATGCACGCGGCGGCCGCCGCCGGACCGGCCTCGCTGGTCACCTGGGTGGTCGGCGGCCTGGCGCTGGTCCTGATCGCCCTGGTGATGGTGGAGTTGGGCGCCACCATGCCGGTCGCCGGCGGCCTGGTCCGCTGGCCGCTGCACACCTCGGGACGGCTGGTGGCCACCCTGGTCGGCACCGGCATCTGGATCGCCTACGCGACCAACCCGCCCAGCGAGTCGGCCGCGATGCTCCAGTACATGAGCAAGTACGTCCCCGGCCTGTTCAGCGGCGGGCGGCTGACCACCCTCGGCATCCTGCTGGGCCTGGCCTTCATGGCCGTCTTCGTGGCCCTCAACTGGTTCGGCGTGCGGCTGTTCGCCCATGTCAACCTGGCCGTCACCATCGCCAAGTTCGCCGTGCCCGCGCTCACCGTGGTGCTGCTGCTGGCCACCGGCTTCCACGCGCACAACGTCACCGGCGCCGGCCACGGCGGCTTCGCGCCCTACGGCTACTCCGCGCCGCTGTCCGCCATCGCCACCGCCGGCGTCATCTACGCCTACACCGGCTTCCAGGGCCCGATCGACCTCGCCGCCGAGGCCCGCAACCCGCGCCGGGACATCCCCCGGGCGGTGCTGACCGCGCTGCTGCTGTCCATGGTGGTCTACCTGGCCCTGCAACTCGCCTTCCTGGGCGCCGTACCCGGCGCCGACCTGGTGCACGGCTGGCAGGGCATCGACTTCGACTCGCCGTTCGCCCAGCTCGCCACCTCGCTCAACCTCACCTGGCTCAGCTGGGTGCTGTACGCCGACGCCATCGTCTCGCCCGCCGGATCGGCCATGGTCTTCACCGCCGAGACCAGCCGCGAGGTCTACGGCCTGGGCCAGAACCGGCTGCTGCCGCGCTCCTTCACCGCCCTGCACCCCGGCAGCGGCGTGCCCCGCCGTGCCCTGCTGCTGAACTTCGTCGTCGGCGCGGCCTTCCTGCTGCCCTTCGGCAACTGGCAGTCCATCGTCGCCGCCACCAGCGTGCTGGGCCTGTTCGCCTACTCGATCAGCCTGGTCGCCGAGGCCGCCGTACGCCGCAACGACCCGGCCCGGATGGCCAACTGGGTCCGCGGCACCCGGATCATCGCCCCGGTCGCCTTCGTGGTCGCCACCCTGATCTTCTACTGGGCGGGCTGGACCAACCTGCGGATCGCGCTGCCGCTGCTGCTGATCTCCGTCGCGCTCTACGCCTACCAGCAGCTGCGCTACGACCGGGACCGCCGCGACCTGGCCAACGGCGCCTGGCTGGTGCTCTACCTGCTGGCGCTGCTGCTGCTCTCGGCACTCGGCAGCTTCGGCGGCCACCACGTCATCCCCGCGCCCTGGGACTCGGTGGCGGTCGCCGCCGTCGGCGTCGCCGGGTACGTCCTCGGCCTGCGCGGCGCGGCCGGCCACCTGGCCGCCACCCCGCTGCCCCCGGCCGAGCCCGACACCGCCTTGGACACCCCGGCCGACCAGCCGGCCTGAGCGAGGCGACCGCTCAGCCCGTTCCGCCCGCTCAGCCCGATCAGCTCGCCGCGTCGGGCGCGGAGCCGTTGCTGCGGGCCTGGGGCAGGGCGCGGTCGTGGATGCGGGCCAGATTGGCGGCGAAGACGCTGCGGGCGTCCGGGTTGAGCCGGGTGAGGGCGACCATGGCGGTGACGATGACGTCGCACAGCTCGTTCTGGACGTCCTCCCAGGTGTGCGAGTAGCCCTTGCGCGGATTCTGGCCGGTGGCGCCGAGGACGGCCTCGGCGACCTCGCCGGCCTCCTCGGTGATCTTCATGATCTGCAGCAGCGTGCCCGTCTCCGGCGGCAGGTGGCTGGCCTGCTCCAGCCAGGCGGCGAGGGTGTCGACGGTGTTCCAGGCTTCCTCGTCCATGGGGGTCCGTTCGCTGGGAGGCTGCTGAGGCGGGCGGGGACGAGTCTGGCAGACGCCGCCCGTCGGCCACCGACTACGGTGTGACCGAACCGTCCGCCGGATCCGGCACGGCCGCCGCCCGCCGCCGACCGCCGCGAACCGCCGCACGCCCCGAAGGGAAGCTCCACGCACATGGGTGAGCACATGGGTGAGACCACCGCCGCCGCACCGGACGCGCAGCAGGAGTCGGTGCTGCTGCACCGCGACGGCCGGGCCGGCCGGATCGTGCTCAACCGCCCCCGTGCCATCAACGCGCTCGACCTCGCCATGGTGCGGCGCATCGACGCGGCGCTCGACGCCTGGGAGCGGGACGCCTCGGTGGCGGTCGTCGTCGTCAGCGGCGCGGGGGAGCGCGGCCTGTGCGCCGGGGGCGACGTCCGGGCGATCCGCGCGGACGTGCTGGCCGGAGGCGGCGAGGCCAGCCGCAGCTTCTGGCGCGAGGAGTACCGGCTGAACGCCCGCATCGCCCGGTTCGGCCGCCGGGCCGGGAGCGCCTCGCACGGCAAGCACTACGTCGCGCTGATGGACGGCATCGTCATGGGCGGCGGCGTGGGGATCTCCGCGCACGGCAGCGTCCGGGTGGTCACCGAGCGCTCGGCGGTGGCCATGCCGGAGACCACGATCGGCTTCGTCCCGGACGTCGGCGGCACCTACCTGCTCTCCCGCGCCCCGGGCGAGCTGGGCACCCACCTCGCGCTCACCGCCGCCCCGGTGGGCGCGGCCGACGCGCTGCTGTGCGGCCTGGCCGACGCCTTCGTCCCCGCCGCGCGGCTGCCGCAGTTCGCGGCCGCCCTGGCCGACCAGGACGTGGAGCAGGCGCTGCGGCAGTACTCCGGCGAGGCGCCGCCCGGGCGGCTGGCCGGACAGCGCGCCTGGATCGACGCCTGCTACAGCGCCGACACCGTCGAGGAGATCCTGGCCCGGCTGCTGGACAGCGACGAGCCGGACGCCAAGGAGGCCGCCGGGCTGATCGCCGCCAAGTCGCCCACCTCGCTCAAGGTGACCCTGGCCGCGCTGCGCCGCGCCCGCCGCCTGGACACTCTGGAGCAGGTGCTGGAGCAGGAGTTCCGGGTCTCCTGCGCCACCCTGACCGGGCCGGACCTGGTCGAGGGCGTCCGCGCCCAGGTCGTGGACAAGGACCGCTCGCCGCACTGGACCCCGCCCACCCTGGCCGAGGTGGACCGGGCCGCCGTGGAGCGCCACTTCGCCCCGGCCGGCCTGCGACCGCTGTTCGGCTAGTCCTGCGGGAGCGGGTGCAGCGGCTGGTAGACCGGCTGCTGCGCCCCGCTGGGCAGGGTGATCGAGGACAGCCGCCCCCACCGCTGCTCCTCGATCGGCGCCACCGCCACCCCCTGGGCGGTCAGGGCGGCGAGCGTGGCCTCCAGGTCGTCGCACATCAGGTAGACCTCGTGCCGGGCGAAGCCCTCGGTGGGGTGGACCGCCACCTCGGCCGGGGGCAGCCTGAAGATCAGCCAGCCGCCGCCCGCGTCCACCCCGGAGAAGCCGAGGACGTCCCTGATGAAGGCCCGGTCGGCCTCGGCATCGTGGCTGTGGATGACCACATGAGCACCGTTGATCATGGCCGTCAACCTCCTGTCGCCCCCTGCGGGGGCCTGTCTACCACTCTCCCCGAACCCGCGCCGACCTTCCTCCCCGGCGGCCCCGCGCCCGGTCGTACCGTGGAAGGCCCGGTCGTACCGTGGAAGGGGGGAACGGACGGAACCGGACCGAAGGGACGCTGAGATGCACGCGCAGGCAGGCGACCGTATTCACATCAGGGGCGCCCACGTCGGCGCCCCGGACCGGGTCGGCGAGATCCTGGAGGTCCGCGCCGCCGAGGGCGAGCCGCCGTACCTGGTCCGCTTCGAGGACGGCCACGAGGGCCTGATCTACCCCGGGCCCGACTGCACGGTGGAGCTGCGCGAGGCCCAGCGCGCGCACGGCTGACCGGACGCCCGGCGCGCACCGCCGCTGACCGGGCCCGCCCAGGCGCTCAGTCGGCCTCC
Source organism: Streptacidiphilus sp. PB12-B1b (assembly GCF_014084125.1). Classification (NCBI taxonomy): domain Bacteria; kingdom Bacillati; phylum Actinomycetota; class Actinomycetes; order Kitasatosporales; family Streptomycetaceae; genus Streptacidiphilus; species Streptacidiphilus sp. PB12-B1b. The sequence continues at coordinate 2,985,161 of NZ_CP048405.1, forward strand.
ACCAGCGCCTTGAACCGGCGCAGATCCGCCCGCACCGCCTGCTCGACCGCGTCGGCCTGCGCCTCGCCCCGCGGCCCGCCGAAGGCCGCGCCGAGCCCGGCCGGGTCGTACTCCAGCCGCAGGTGCACGGTGGTGTGCTGCGGGTCGCGCGGCAGCAGCGCCAGCGTCGCCCGCAGCGGCGGGCCGTCCACCGTGCGCAGCCGCATCAGCCGCCCGCGCCCCCGGTCGTCGATGGCGGCCTCCAGCGAGCACCCGCCCCCGCCGTCGCCGACGTCCAGCGACGCCCGGTGCCGCCCGTGGGCCCGGGCGCGGCGCAGGCCCTCGACGAAGCGCGGGTACTCGCCGACGCGGTGCAGCTGCTCCCAGACCGCTGCGGCCGGGGCGTGGACGTCGATCCGCTGCTCCAGGGCGGTCATCCGGCCCCGTCCCGGTCGCCCTCGGCCTTGGACTCCTCCTGGGCGTGCATGACCTGGTCGGAGGTGCCCCCGTCCTCGGCGGCCTCGATGGCGTCCGGCTCGGCCTCGTGCTCGGCCTCGGCACCGGTGACCGGGCCGGTGTCGCGGGTCTCGTCGCCCGGTCGGGCTGTGCCCGGCCGGGACATGCTCGCTGGGGACATGGCCGCCTCCTCGCGGTGCGCGTCCCGGGCCCGCCGACGGGACCGGTGACCCCTTCAGCGTGCGCCCGTGCCCGGACGCCGGGCAAACGCTCCGGCCCCCGCCCGGCGCGCGACCCCATGCGGGTGATCATGAACACTGGGCCGTTTGAAGCCCGGCCCTGGACGAGACGCTCACATCCGGCGGCGGACCGGCTCCGCCGCCGCGATCCGACCGCCTGCGTCATGAGGGAGCGTCCGAGGATGGCACGAACGGGTGGACGGCACGGCACGCTCCTGCGGCTGCTGGCGGTCGGCGCGGCGCTGGCGGTGGGCGCCGGGACGTCGCCGCTCCCGGCGGCGCCCGCGGCTGCCGCCGCCGTGGCCGCGCCCGCCGGGCTGGTCGACCCCTTCATCGGGACCACCAACGCGGCGGACGACTTCCCCGGGGCGGATCTGCCCTTCGGCATGGTCCAGTGGAGCCCGGACACCCCCTCCCGGCCGGACGGCGGCGGCTACGACTACCGGGACTCGGCGATCACCGGCTTCAGCCTCACCCACCTGGCCGGGCCCGGCTGCCGGGCCGCCGGGGACGTCCCGGTCCTGCCGACCCTCGGCGCAGCGGACACCACGGCGGTGGACGGCTTCTCGCACGCCCGCGAGTCGGCCCGGCCCGGCTCCTACACGGTCGCCCTGGACGACGGGATCACCACCGAGCTGACCGCCACCCGCCGCAGCGGCATGGCCCGGTTCACCTTCCCCGCGGGCTCCGCGGCGGGCCTGGTGTTCAAGCTGTCCGCCGGGCAGGCCCGGGCCACCGGCGCCCGGTTCACCGTGGTCAACGGCAGCGAGGTCAGCGGGCAGGTCACCAGCGGACGCTTCTGCGGCGCGCACAACCGCTACACCGTCTACTTCGACATGGTCTTCGACCGGCCGTTCAGCGGCGGCGGCCCGCTCGCCGTCCCGGCGGCCCGGCCCAGCGCGCCCGCCGCCGACGTCCCGCCCGACGCGCCGGAGCCGGTCAACCGGCCGGTGCTGCACGGCCGTACCGCCCCGGCGGCGCAGCGGACCGGCGGCGCCACCGGAACGCTCCAGGACGGCTACCTGAGCTTCGACACCACCGGCCCGCACCCCCGCACGGTGCAGGCCAAGGTCGGCCTGTCGTACGTGTCCGCCGCCAACGCCGTCGCCAACCGCGTGGCCGAGAACCCGGGTTGGGATCTGGACGCGGTGCGCGACGCGGCGGCGCGCGCCTGGAACACCGAGCTGGGCCGGATCCGGATCTCCGGCGGCACCCGCGCCCGGCAGATCGTCTTCTACACCGCGCTCTACCACGCGCTGCTGCACCCCAACGTGATCAGCGACAGCAACGGCCAGTACCCCGGCTTCGACGCGGCCGTGCACACCGTCGACCGGGGCCACCGCGCCGCCTACGCCAACTTCTCCGGCTGGGACATCTACCGCTCGCAGGCCCAACTGGAGGCGCTGGTCGACCCGCAGGCGGCGGCCGACGCCGCGCAGTCCATGGTCGACGACCGCCGCCAGACCGGGCTGTTCCCCAAGTGGTCGGAGAACAACGGCGAGAGCTACGTCATGGTCGGCGATCCGGCCGACCAGATCCTGGCCGACTACCACGCGTTCGGCGCCACCGGCTTCGACAGCGCCGAAGCCCTGACCGGCATGGTCGCCGAGGCCGAGACCCCCACCGGCAACCGCCCGGGCCTGGACTACCTGGAGCGCCTCGGCTACCTGCCCAGCGACGGCCACTACGGCTGCTGCAACTTCTACGGACCGGCCGCCACCACCCTGGAGTACGACTCGGCCGACTTCGCCGTCTCCGCCCTCGCCCGCGCCCTCGGCGACACCGCGCACGCCACGGCCTTCGCCCGGCGCGCCCAGGACTGGCGGCACCTGTTCAACCCCGGCAGCCGCTTCATCCAGCCGCGCGACGCCTCCGGCGCCTGGACGCCCGGATTCTCCCCCACCTCCGGGACCGACTTCGTCGAGGGCGACTCCTGGCAGTACACCCCGATGGTGCCGTTCGACCTGCACGGACTGGCCGGGGCCATGGGCGGCGACTCCGCCATGGCGGCGTTCCTCGACACCGACCTGTCCTCGCTGACCGGCGCGGACGGCCACACCGACCTGCGCAACGAACCCAGCCTGGACATCCCCTGGGAGTACGACTACGTCGGCGCGCCCTACCGCACCCAGCGGGCGGTCCGCCGGGTGCAGGACCAGATCTGGACCGACAGCCCCTCCGGCCTGGCCGGAAACGACGACCTGGGCGAGATGAGCTCCTGGTACGTCTGGTCCGCGCTGGGCATGTACCCGCAGACGCCCGGCACCTCCGACCTGGCCCTGGGCAGCCCGCTCTTCCCGAGCGCGGAGATCACCCTGCCGTCCGGCGGCAGGCTGGTGGTCACCGGCCGGGGCGCCGCCGACAACGCCCCCTACGTCCACGCGGCCACGTGGAACGGCAGCCGCTGGGACCGCGCCTACGCCCCCGCCGAGGCGATCCGCAACGGCGGACGGCTGGACTTCGACCTGGGCACCACCGCCGACCCCGGCTGGGCCTCGGACCCGGCGGCGGCCCCGCCCTCCTACGACTCCTGAGCGGCCGCCGGTACGCCGTCGCCCGCCCAGCTCACGGGGTCGGCTGGCTGCTGCCGGTCGCCGCCGAGGCCGGAGCCGACGCTAGGGGCGACGCGGCGGCGGACGGCGAGGCGGTCGCCGCCGCGTAGGCGGACTCGGCTGCCGCGCGCCGCCGCCTGCGCGGCGGCCTGCGCTGCGGCGGCGTCGTTGTCGGCCTTGGTCGGTGCGGTCGGTGCGGTCGGTGCGGTCGGTGCGGTCGGCGTGGCGCCGGGCGGCTTCGGGGCGGCCGACGCGACCGGGGCACCGGCGGCGGCGCGTACGGGGGCCGTGGCCGTGAGCCTGGGCTCGGCCGGGGCCGGGGCGGCCGACCTGGTCGCGGACGGCGGCTCGGTCGAAGGCTTGGTGGAGGGCGCGGCCGAGGGCTTGGCCGTGGCGCTGCCGTCGGCCGGAGCGGGTGCGGCGGCGGGGCGGGGTCCGCCGGAGGTGAAGGTGCCGACCGGGGTGAGGGTGTGCCAGGAGCCGCCGGTCTCGTAGGCGACGAAGTAGGTGTACGTCCCGGCCGGGAAGGTCCGGCTCTGCGACACGAAGGTGGTCTCCGAGGTGCCGAGCGTGGCCGGGACGGCCCCGGCGAAGTCGTCGTGCGCGCCGCTCGCCGAGCGGACGCCGATGGCCAGCCCGGCGACGTCCAGGCTGCGGTCGGCGTGCAGGTGCGCGGTCGCGGTCACCGGGGAGCCCGCCGAGGGCGACGCCGGGGAGACGGAGAGCGAGTCCACGGTCACCGTGGCGGGCGTGGAGGAGGGCTGGGCCCAGGCGGTGGCGCCCGCGGCGATGGCGGCGGTGGCGACCCCCGCGGCGGCCAGACTCTTCGCCGTGCGGGAGACCGGGCGTCGGTGCTTCGCTTCGCTGCGCTTGAACATGCTGTGGGAGACCTTTCGTACCCCCCGTTGACTGGCAGACCGGGCCGCCGTCGACAGGAACAGCTCCGAGGCCCGGTGCCCAGCGATCCTGCGTGAGGGCTCCCCCGTGACGCAAACCGACCGGCGCCCCCGGTGACCCGCAATACCCTCCCGCCGGCCGGTGAAATGGCTGGTGGGAGGGCATATGAGGGCTTGGGAGCCGGGCCGGTGTGAGGTCGCCGACAGGTGAGTTCGGACACAGACCGTTCTGGTCAGATCAGTTCCAGCACGGTCGCATTGGCCATGCCGCCGCCCTCGCACATGGCCTGCAGGCCGTAGCGGATGCCCCGGTCGCGCATGTGGTGCAGCAGGGTGGTCATCAGCCGGGCACCCGAGCCGCCCAGTGGGTGGCCCAGCGCGATGGCGCCGCCGTTGGGGTTGAGCAGCGCGCCGTCCGCGCCGGTGGCCCGCAGCCAGGCCAGCGAGACCGAGGCGAAGGCCTCGTTCACCTCGAACGCGCCGATGTCGTCGAGCGAGAGCCCGGCCCGCTTGAGCGCCTTCTCGGTGGCCGGGATCGGGCCCTTGAGCATGGTCACCGGGTCCGCGCCGACGACGACGCCGGTGTGGAAGCGGGCGATCGGCGTCCAGCCGTTGGCGGCGGCGATCTCGCTGGTGGTGATCAGCAGCGCGGCGGAGCCGTCGGAGATCTGCGAGGCGTTCCCGGCGGAGACCACGCCGTCCGGCTTGAACGGGGTCTTCAGCGCGCCCAGCGCCTCCAGCGTGCCGCCCCGGCGGACGCCCTCGTCGGTGTCGAAGACCCGCTGCTCCCCGTCCGGGCCGGTGACCGTCACCGGGGCGATCTGGCCCTTGAAGCGGCCCTCGTCGATGGCGCGGGCGGCCCGGGCGTGCGAGTCCAGCGCGTGCTGGTCCAGGTCGGCGCGGGTCAGCCCGAACTCCGCGGCGATCATCTCCGCCCCGACGCCCTGGTCGAAGCGGTGGTGGTGGTAGCGCTCGGCGACCAGCGGGCCGTACGGCTCGCCGAAGTGCCCGCCGGCGAAGGTCGAGCCCATCGGCACCCGGGACATGGACTCCACGCCGCCGGCCACCGCGATGTCGTACTGCCCGGCGATGACGCCCGCCGCGGCCTGGTGCACCGCCTGCTGCGAGGAGCCGCACTGGCGGTCGACGGTCACCCCGGGGACGTGCTCGGGCCAGCCCGCGGCCAGGACCGCGTAGCGGCCCACGCAGGCGGTCTGCTCGCCGATCTGCGACACGCAGCCCCAGATGACGTCGTCCACCGTGCCCGGGTCCAGCCCGGTGCGCTCGGCCAGGGCCTTCAACACGTGCGCCGACAGGTCGACCGGGTGCACGCCGGACAGCGCGCCGCCGGGCTTGCCCTTGCCGACCGGCGTACGGACCGCGTCGACGATGACTGCGTCACGCATGGAGTGCTCCTTGGAACGGGAGAGGGGGAACGGTGTGGGGCCGGGCCGAGGCCGTTCGAACGATCGATAAGTTAGCGCCGTGCGGGTGCCCTGTCCAGGATGGTCCAGGCCGCCCGCGCCGTCCACGCCACCACGCTCCCACGCCGGACGCCGACCCCCGCGCGCCGGGCGCTCGGCGTCAGCCCGCGACGCCCTCCCGGCGCAGTTCGGCGATCAGGTCGGCGGTCAGCCCGGCGGCCCGCAGCAGCCGGTCGGTGTCGGCGCCGACGATGGGCGCAGCCGCCGGATCGGGTGCGGGGCTGCCGCTGAAGCGCGGAGCCGGGGCGGGCTCGGCGGCGCCGCCGGAGCCGGTGCGGAAGGTGCCCCGGGCCCGGTTGTGCGGGTCCAGCGGGGCTTCGGCCATGGTCAGCACCGGGGTGACGCAGGCGGGCGTCCCGGCGAAGTGCCCGGTCCAGTGGTCCCGGTCGGCGGCGGCGAACGCGGCGGTCAGCTTGGCGCGCATCGCCGGCCAGCGCTCCTGGTCGCCCTGGTCGGCGAAGTCCGCGTCCCCGGCCAGGCCCAGGCCGTCCACCAAGGCGGCGTAGAACTGCGGCTCCAGGGCGCCGAGCGCGACATGGCCGCCGTCGGCGCAGCGGTAGACGCCGTAGAAGGGGGCGCCGCCGTCCAGCAGGTTGACGCCGCGCCGGTCCTGCCAGACGCCCTGGCCGAGGAAGCCGTAGGCCATCGCCATCAGCAGCGCCGAGCCGTCGGTCATGGCCGCGTCCACCACCTGCCCGGCGCCGCCCCTGGCCACCCGCAGCAGGGCGCTGACCATGCCGAAGGCCAGCAGCATGCCGCCGCCGCCGAAGTCGCCCAGCAGGTTCAGCGGGACGACGGGGTCGCCGTCGGCCGGGCCGATCGCGTGCAGCGCGCCGGTCAGCGCGATGTAGTTGATGTCGTGGCCGGGCTGCGGTGCCAGCGGTCCGTCCTGGCCCCAGCCGGTCATCCGGCCGTAGACCAGCCGCGGGCGTCGGGCCAGGCAGGTCTCCGGGCCCAGGCCCAGCCGTTCGGCGACGCCCGGCCGGAATCCCTCCAGCACCGCGTCGGCGCGGTCGATCAGCCGCAGCGCCGCCTGCGCGCCCTGCGGGTGCTTCAGGTCGAGCGCCACCGAGCGGCGGCCCCGGTGCAGCACCGGGAAGATCGACGGCCGCCCGGCCTCGACCGGGCGGTCCACCCGGACCACCTCGGCCCCGAGGTCGGCCAGCAGCATCCCGGCGAACGGCCCCGGTCCGAGGCCGCCCAGCTCGACCACGGTCAGCCCGGCCAGCGGGCCGCCGACGGGAGCCGTGGCGGCGGGGGTGGGGACGTCCTCGGACACCTGATCGCTCCTCCCGGCAAAGAATTCGAACATTCGCTAAGTTAGGGCGCGGGGGCTCCGCTGTCCATCGGTCGCGGCCACCCGGCCCGCCTATGATTCGGCCTATGCGCCCCACCCGCCAGCAGCAGATCATCGACGCGGCCCGCGAGGAGTTCGTGGAGCGCGGCTACGCCGCCGTGTCGATCCGGGACATCGCGCAGCGGGCCGGAATGAGCATGTCCGCGCTCTACCACTACTACCCGGGCAAGCAGGACCTGCTGGTGGCGATCCTGGACGAGGGGGTCGCCGCCTACTTCGCCACCTGCGAGGAGGCCCTGCGCGAGGTCGGCGGCGATCCGGCCGAGCGGCTGGAGGCGCTGGTCACCGCGACCGTCCGGTTCCGCACCGAGTACCCGGTCAAGAGCAGCATCACCCTCACCGAGGAGCGCAGCCTGGACCCGGACAACCTGCGCGCCTACCGCGCCGGCGTGGCGCGCGGCACCCGGCAGTTCCAGCAGGCCATCCAGGAGGGCGTGGACGGCGGCCTGTTCGCCACCCCCTACCCGGACGACGCCCGCCGGGCCGTCATCGCCATGTGCAACGCCATCGCCCAGTGGTGGCGGCCCGAGGGCGAGCTGACCCAGCGTGACCTGGTCGAGCACTATGTCGCGCTGGCCTTCGCCCTGGTCGAGTACCGGCCCCGGACCACCCGCCGCCCGGTCGCCGCAGCACCCCCGCTGAACGGGCCCCGCCGCTGAACGGGCCCCGCCGCTGAAACGGACCCGGCTGCCGAACGGGTGACCGGGGGCGTGTCGGCCGCTCTCGGACAAGCAGCTTGTCGCACTGTTGGCTGCATGGGCTTCCGACGGGAGCGCGTGCGGTCCGCTCCCGGGTCGCTGCGCCTGGCGCTGTGCCGCGCCGCCTGCGCGCTGCTCGCCACAGGGACGGCGCTGGCCGGTGTCGGCGCGCCGCAGCACGCCCCCGGCCCGGTCCGCCGCGCCGCCGCCCCCTCGCGCGACCGGGCCTTGACGCCCGGCAGCAGCGACCGCAGCCGGACGCTGGCGCTGCCCTCGGACTACCGCATCGGCGCGCTGCTGCCGCCGGGCGGCGCCGAGCACGGCTTCTGCACCGCCGGCGTGGTCGCCAGCCCGCACCACAACCTGCTGGTCACCGCCGCGCACTGCGTCTACGACGGCCCCGACCGCGACTACCGCACCGGCCTGTCCTTCTCGCCCGGCGACAGCACCGGCCACGGCCCGGCGGGGCTGTGGTGGGCCGAGCGGACCGTGGTGGACGCGGGCTGGATGAGCAGGGCCGACCCGGACCTGGACGTGGCCTTCGTGATCATGAGCCCGCGCGACGGCCGCAACATCCAGGACATGGTCGGCGGCAACCCGATCGCCTTCGGCCGGGCCGCCGGACCGGTCGGCCTGATCGGCTATCCGACCGGGGCCGACACCCCGCACAGCTGCGTCAACCGCGTGCACCAGCTGGACGAGCACCAACTGTGGATCTACTGCCCGGACTTCACCAGCGGCACCAGCGGCTCGCCCTGGCTCGCCGACGCGGGCACCGCCACCGGCGGCAGCGGCACCCTGATCGGTGTGCTCGGCGGCCACGAGCACGGCGGGGCCACCGCCGACGTCTCCTACAGCAGCTACTTCGGCCCCGACATCGCCGCGCTCTACTACCGCGCCGTCGCCGCCTCGTGAGCCCCGGGCGACGAACCCGCGCAGCCGCCCTCGCCGCCCTCGTCACCGCCCTCGCCGTCTGTGCGGCCGCCGTGCTCGCCGCCTGCGGACCGGCCACCGCGCCCCCGGGCGCGCCCGCGCCCGAGCGGCTGGCGGTCCGGGTGCTGGCGGTGCTGCCGCACGACCGCACCCGGTTCACCGAGGGCCTGGAACTGCGCGACGGGGTGCTCTACGAGAGCAGCGGGCTCTACGGCCGCTCGGCCGTGACCGCCACCGCCTGGCCCGGCGGGGCGGTGCTGGCCCAGTCGGCGCTGCCGAACGGGCTGTTCGGCGAGGGCCTCACCGTCGTCGGCGACCGGATCTGGCAGCTGACCTGGCGCGAGGGGATCGCGCTGGCGCGCCGCCGGTCCGATCTGGCCGTCCTCGGCGAGACGCGCTACCCCGGCCAGGGCTGGGGGCTGTGCTACGACGGGCGGCGGCTGGTGATGAGCGACGGCAGCGCCCGGCTGACCTTCCGCGACCCGGCGAGCTTCGCCCGGCTCGGCGCGGTCGCGGTGACCGACGCCGGGCGGCCGGTCCCGGACCTGAACGAGCTGGAGTGCGCGGGCGGCTCGGTCTGGGCCGACGTCTGGAAGAGCGACGACCTGCTCCGCATCGACCCGGCCAGCGGCCGGGTCACGGCCGTCGCGGACGCCTCCGCGCTGCGGCCGTCCGCCCCCGGACCGGCCGACCGGACCGGCGAGGCGGTGCTCAACGGGATCGCGGCGATCCCCGGCAGCCCGCAGTTCCTGCTGACCGGGAAGTTCTGGCCGGCCATGTACCGGGTCGTCTTCGTGCCCGCCGGGCGCACCGGGTGAGCGGTCAGCGGGGGGTGGCCAGCAGGGCGGACATGGCGGCCAGCACGCCGGGCTCGACCCGGTAGTAGACCCAGGTCCCGCGCCGCTCGCAGGAGAGCAGCCCGGCCTCGCGCAGCTTCTTCAGGTGGTGGCTGACGGTCGGCTGGGAGACGCCGACGTCCTGGATGTCGTAGACGCAGGCTTCCTTGCCCGCGTGCGAGGCGACCTTGGAGAACAGTCGCAGTCGTACCGGGTCGGCCAGGGCCTTGAACATGAGTGCCATGGCGGCTGCGTCCGCCTCGGACAGTTCCGCGGAGGTGACCGGCGGACATCGGGGGAGGAGGCCGTCCTGCAGGAGCGGCGGCTCCAGCGCTATCGGATTCGACATGTCTCTCTCTGGCATTCGTCCGTGCAGCGCGGCGCCGGGGGCGCGCCGGGGGCTGCGAGTCTGGCGGGGTTCCGGCCGCCGGGGAGGCGGCGGCCGGAACCCCGTCCGGGAGCCCGGGGAGGTCAGCCGGGGAGGGTCAGCCGGTGAACGCGGTGAGGCCGTTCGGGGTGCCGAGCCCGGTCGGGCCGTCGTAGCCGGTCCCGGCCTCGCACAGGTACGTCGGCGAGCAGGTGGCCGTCTTGCCCTTGGTGACGTCGTTCAGGGCCGACGGGTGGGCGTAGAGGTCGGCCGCCGGGTACGCGGCGGTCGGGGTGCCGGCGTCGGCGAAGACGGCCGCGATCAGCGGGGAGGCGACGCTGGTGCCGCCGTAGACCTGCCAGCCGCTGGCGCCGTAGGTCTCGTAGACGGCGACGCCGGTGGCCGGGTCGGCGACGGCGGAGACGTCGGCGACGGTGCGCTTGGAGCAGCCGCTGTCGGTCTGCCAGCTGGGCTTGGCGTCGTAGGCGGAGCAGCCGGAGCCGGCGCCCTCGGTGGAGGAGGTGGACCAGACCGACTCGGTCCAGCCGCGCGTGTTGGAGGCGGTCTTGAGCGAGGTGCCGCCGACGGCGGTGACGTACTGCGAGGCGGCCGGGTACTCGACGCCGTAGCCGCTGTCGCCGGAGGAGGCGGTGACCGCCACGCCCGGGTGGTCGTAGTACTTAGTGTCGTACGTCGGGTCGGAGGAGGACTCCGAGCCGCCGTAGCTGTTGGAGACGAACTTGGCGCCGAGCTTGACCGCCTCGTTGACGGCGGCGCCGAGGTTGGCGGTGCTCGCGGACTTGGCCTCGACCAGGATGATGTGCGCCTTGGGGGCGATCGCCGAGACCATGTCCAGGTCCAGCGAGATCTCCCCGGACCAGCCCTTGTTGTTCTTCGGCAGGGTGCTCGTCCCGGTCTGGCTGACCTGCTGGAAACAGCCGTCCCCGCTGGTACACGCGGGCAGTCCGTACTGGCTGCGGTAGACCGACATGTCGGCTCCCGCTTTGGGGTCGTTGTAGGCGTCCACGATGGCGACGGTCTCGCCGGCGCCGCCGTTGGCGGGCAGGTTGTAGGCGCTGAGCAGGTCGCTCGGGCCGAAGCCGGAGGGGGCAGCGCTGGGGGTCGTGCCTAAGGCGTTGACGTGCTCGGTGGTGTCGGTGACCCGCAGCGCGTCGCAGGCCATCTGGCCGACGGTGCGGGGCACGGCGCAGGAGCGCACCCAGGTGGCCGCGGCGGGGGCGGTCTGGGCGCTGGCGGGGGTGCTGGCCACCAGGGCGGTGGCCGCCAGCGCGGCCGAGCCCAGCAGCGGGAGCACGGTCCAGCGCCGGAGCTGGGAGGTGGGGGCGGTATGCATCTGTTCTGCCTCCTGGTATGGGGGTGGGCGGCAATGTGCGAGAAGGCTACTGACGAGTTCATGACCAAACAAGATGGACGACAGGGGAGATTCCCATATAGACCGGGATATATATGGTCAATGACCATGGAAACCCCGCCAATCGGCGGGGGTGCACCACCGATCGGCGGGGTTGCCGACGGACCGTCATGAACCCGTGCGGCGGCGGCGCCTGGGCCGGGAGCGCTTGGGCCGGGGCGTACGGGTGCCGCCCGCTGCGGCGGTCGGGCCCGTACTCGGGCCCAGCCCCTGGATGGAGAAGGTCTCCAGCCCGAAGTAGGGCGCCAGGGCCCGGCCGTAGCCGCTGGCGGCGGCATAGCCCTGGAGCCGGTCGTGGTCGACCGCGTCGTCGATGGACATCAGGATCGTCAACTGGCTCACCGCCATGTAGCGGTCGGCGATCCGGCCGTCGTCCGGCTGGACCGAGTCCAGGAAGCCGTACCGGGTGTACAGCGCGGGGTAGTCGGCGACCAGGCGGGAGATGTCGGCGTACGCCTGCTGCGGGATGACCGGCAGCGCCAGGAACGCGGCGTACGGGGCGACCGCCGCGGCCGAGACCGTGCCCTGGTCGCTGGCGAGGTCGGGCACGCCGTAGTTGGTGTACTTGATGGCCCCGCTCGGCGAGGTGGCCGGGGCCCAGCCCCACACCGGCGAGCCGGTGCCGTCGGCGTACGCGCCCTGCGCCAGCGCGGTGTTGCGGTCGTTCAGGCCCAGGCTGTTGGGCGCCATGGCCTGCTCCGGGAAGACCAGGTCGGGCGCGAGCGCCTGGTAGAGGCTGCCGTCGAAGGTCGGGACGAACTTGATCCCGTCGAAGACGTAGTGCCCCTCGTACACCGGGTAACTCCGGTGGTTCTGGGGGTCGTTGTAGACCACCGTCCGTCCCTGCGGGGTCTGCCGCTGCCGGTGCCCGGCCGGGGGCGTCCGGTTCATCCCCCACCACAGGGCGCCGGGGACCTTGCCGCTGCCGATGGCCGTGTACTCGGCGATCCGCGGGCCCGAGTAGGCGTTCTGGTAGGTGGATTTGGAGTAACTCCCGCCCACCTGGTAGCCGTTGTAGAGGACGTCGGCGGCGCGGTCGTACAGGAAGCCCCACTGCATGCCGCCGAGCAGCGCGCCGAACCGGGCCGAGAGGGCGGGGAAGGCGCCCTGGGCCACCAGCAGCCCCTGCGCCAGCCAGCCGTTGTCCACGGTCGAGACGTATCCGGCCGGGTCCTGCTCGCCCTGCGGGGTGGCGATCGCCGCGCCGTTCCGGGTGCTGTACCAACGGAACAGGAAGCCCTGGTACTTGGGCATCCGCTCGATCTGCGCCAGCACCGCCGCGGCGTCCGCCTCGGCCTGCGCCGGGGTGGCCAGGCCGAGATCCCGGGCGGCGACGATCGCCGACAGGTAGGTACCGATCAGTGCCGGATTGGTGTACTCCCGTGCGGCGGCCGGGGGTTGCAGGGCGGCGTCCGGCCCGGGCTGCCCGGCCAGCGGGACGCTGTCCAGCAGCAGGTGGGTCGCCGGATCCAGATCCGGGCCGGACAGGAAGCTCCAGGTGCGGGCCGCGACCTGGCGCAGGAAGGTGATCTGACTGGACGTCAACTCCGATGTCGGGTCGGTGGCCAGGGCGCCGCCCGCAGCCGGGGCCGTCCACGCGCCGACGCCACCGCCGCCGGCGGTCGCGGACGGCGGCGGCGCGGGCGAGCCGGCCGGGGAGCGGCCGGAGGAGAACGCCCCCTCCAGCGCGGCCGTCCCCAGCCCGGCCGCGACCAGGGCGGCGGCGGTGAGCAGGCCGATGACGCGGCGGGTGCGCGCGGTGGTGGTCACGGGCTCTCGGCCTCCGGCAGGTAGCGCGGCCGGAGCACCGGCCAGGTGATGTCGGCGTCCGGCGCGGTCCGCCGGACCGGGTGCAGCCAGGGCACGGACACCGGCCTGGTCTGCAGCAGCAGCAGCGCCTCGACGTTGGCCAGCCGCTTGATCATCATGAAGCCGAAGAACAGCGGCCACCACAGGAAGGTGCGCCACAGCCCGCGGTAGAACATGCTGCACATGACCAGCACCAGCATCGGCAGTTTGGCGATGAGGAAGAACGCCGCCAGGTGGAGCAGGTTGCGGCGCACGCCGGTGTCGAACACGGCCCCCTGGATGGCGAACAGGTAGGCGGCGAACTGCATCGGCTGGACCAGGCGGCGCGCGCCCTTGAAGAACTCGGCGAACCAGAACCGCGGCCCGGCCGAGCCGGAGGCGAACGGCACGAAGCGGGCGAAGTTGTAGATCGACCCCTGGCTCCAGCGGCGGCGTTGGAGCCGCAGCTGCGCGGCGTCCTCCGGGACGTCCTCGTAGGCCCAGATCCGGCGGTCGTAGACGGCCCGGTAGCCGAGCCGGGCCAGGCTGCAGGTGAAGTCGATGTCCTCGCCGAGCATGCCCTCGGGCCAGCCGCCGATCTCCAGCGCCGCCTCCCGGCGCACCGCCGTGTAGTTGCCGGGGACGCACGGCTGCGCGTCGACCACCGCGTAGGCGAGCCGGGGCAGTCCGAAGCCGGCCGCCAGCTCCATCGAGCGCATCCGGTCCACCCAGGTGGTGAACGGCTGCTTGACGAACATGAACGCCCCCACCAGCCCGATCCGCGAATCCGACTCGAACCACGGCACGGTGTACAGGAACGAGTCGGGGTGCACCTCGCAGTCGGTGTCGTGCCGGATGACGTAGTCGGAGGTGCAGTGGGTGAGCGCCAGGTTGAGCGCGGTGGCCTTGCCGACGTGCGATCCGGCGATGACCTCGCCGCGCACCGCCACCGCCCGGGCCATGGCCTCCTCGGCCAGCCGCCGGGTGGCGTCCTGCGAGCCGTCGTCGCACAGGATCAGGTGCACCGGGCCGCCGTAGACGGCCGCCGCCCGGTCGATGCACTCGACCCAGCGGACGATGTTGGTCTCCTCGTTGAAGGCCGGGCCGATGACGTCGATCGGCGGCCGCTCCGGCCCCGGCTGCGGCAGTTTCGCGCCGCCGCAGAGCCGCAGCACGCACAGCACCACGTAGATGCCGAACTTGAGGTACACCGGGACGGCGATCAGCACGAAGGTGTAGGCGACCGGGTCGTCGCCGGAGACGTGGACCAGGTAGTCCGCGCCCACGGCCACGAACACCGAGACCACCAGCAGCACGGTGGCCATGATCAGGGTGTCGAGGACGTCGCCGGTGCGCCGGATCGGCACCTGCGTCGGCCGGGGCAGCTTGTAGGTGGTCAGCGCCAGCCGCATGGCCAGCACATAGGCGATCAGGTAGTGCATCAGAATGCTGATCAGCGGGAACCGCCCGAGCGAGATCCCGCTCTCGACGCCGATGACGCTGAGCACGGTGTCGGCGGCGATCGCGGCCACGAAGGCCAGCGGGGCGTGCGCCACGATCATCAGCCGCCGCCCCCAGGTCGCATGCACGGAGACGGCCAGCGCGATGGTGAACGCCAGGAAGCTGAGCGGGATCACCGGCCGCAGGTGCGACACGTAGGCGTCCACGACGGCCGGTTCCGGCAGCACCTGGGTGGTGGACAGGGCCACCACCGAGCGGTACGCCTTGGACAGGTCGGGGGTGCGCAGCCCGGTCAGGGCGATGCTGCCCAGCACGGTCAGCCCGACGAACAGGGCCACCCGGGGCAGCGAGGGCGGGTGCGGCTTGGGCAGCACCACCACGTTGCCGACGCCCCGGTCGGAGTCGTCGAAGCGCCGCCGCAGCGCGTGCAGCACGATCCCGACCAGGACGGCCAGGTCGAGCACGAACATCAGCAGGCCAGGAAGCCGGAGCACTCAGTCCCTCCCGGGGCGGGTCGTGGTCGGGGCGGCCGGGTCGGCGGTGGCGGCCGGGTCAGGGGAAGACGACATTGGTGCTCATCCCGGTCATGGTCCCCTGCGGCCAGGAGGGGACGGCCAGCCGGACGGGGTACTGCACGCTGCCGTTCTGGTCCACCGGGATCGGGCTGATCTGCGACACCGTGGCGTCCACGGTCCGGCCCAGCGCGTTCACCGTGATCCGGGCCCGGCTGCCGTCGTGCAGCGACGCCACCTCGCTCTCGCTGACCTGGGCCAGCACGTACTTCTGCGCGGAGACCAGCCAGATCAGCGGCTGCTGCCCGGACGAGCCGGAGCTGGTGGCGCCGGTGCCGGCGGCCGGCGGGAACAGGCTGAACGCCGGACCGGAGGTCGCCTGCGCGCCGCTGGGGCCGGAGAAGCCGTGCACGCCGCCGGTGCCGTCGAGGTCGCCGACGATCCCGCCGACGTCGGCGACGACCCCGGCGATGGGCGACACCAGCGTCAGCGCGGCCAGGTTCTGCCGGTCCTGGTCCACGGTGGTCTGCGCGGCGGCCTCGTTGGCCTGGGCGGTGGACAGCTGGGCGGCGGAGGCCGGGGCGGTCGCCACCGCCTCCTGGTTGCGGGTGAGCGCCAGCGCCGCGCCCGCGCTGGACGCCGCATGTGCCGCGGTGTCCTGCAATTGCGCGGCGTCGGCCCGGGCGTTGGCCAGAGCGGCGGTGGCGCTGTCGACGCCCGCCGAGTCCTTCTGCAGCTGCGACTGCAGGGTCAGGCAGTACTGCTCGGGCGAACCGCTGGGCGTGGCTTGCGGGCTGCTCTGCGGCGTCGGCAGCAGCGGCGTCGGCTGAAGCGAGGACCGGCCGGATCCGCCGCCGACCGGGTCCGGTCCCGCGCCGCCGACCGGGCCGAAGCCCTGGTCGTGGCCGGGGGCGGCCTCCGGCGCGGTGCCGGGCACCGCCCGGGGCGCCTCGGCCCGGGCGGTGCACACCGACTTGTACTGCGCGGTGTCCGCCCGCAGCGCGGCCTGGGCGTTGTCCACGGTCTGCTGGGCCTGGCCGATCTGCGAGCTGCCCTGGGCGACGGCGTCCTGCGACGCCTGCTGCGCGCTGGACAGCTGCTGGTCGGCGGCGGCCACCTGCAGGTCGAGGTTCTGCTTCCCGGCGGCCGACAGGCTCGGCGACTCCAGGGACTTCACCACCGTCTGGTCGGCGGCCAGCACCGCCTCCGCGTCCTGCAGGCTGGCCTGCGCGTACCCCTGGTCCAGGGTGGCCAGCGGCTGGCCCTGGCGCACGGTCTGGCCGGTGCTGACCAGGATCCGGGTGACCCGGCCGGTCTGCGGGAAGTCCAGGCTCACCGAGCTCTGCGCCTCGACGGTCCCGGCGAAGCCGGTGGGGCCGCCGGTGACCTCGGTGAAGGTGTAGCGCGCCAGCACCACTCCGACCGCCAGCAGCGCCACCGCCACCAGCAGTTGCCGCAGCGAGGCGTGCGGCAGCCGGCGGCGCGGCTCCGGGGCGCGGCCCGCGGGATCGTCGTTGACGGCGGCGGCGGCGTTCATGCCGCGCACCCGGACGGGAACCTTGCTCGTCATCGCCTCTCAGCTTCCGTGTGGGTGTCGAGTGCGCCGACCATTCCGGCGGTCACGGTGGCCCCGTCCGCCTCGTCCACGAGGAGGAAGGAGCCGGTGTGGCGGTCGGCGCGGTAGTCGTCCAGCGGCAGCGGGGCCGCCGTCCGCAGGGTGATCTGGCCGATGTCGTTGGCGGACAGGCTCTGCGGGGCCGGCTCGGCGGCCAGGGTGCCCAGGTCCAGCCGGGCGTCCAGGGAGTGCACCAGCGCCCGGACGGTGCCGGTGCCGTGCTGCAGCAGCAGCCGGTCCCCGGCGCGCAGGGGCCGGTCGGAGAGGTGGCAGACGGTGGCGGTCAGCCGGTCGGCGAGCCTCGGCGGGGCGTCCGAAGGGACGATCAGGTCCCCCCGGGAGACATCCAGCTCGTCGGCGAGCCGCAGCGTGACCGACTGCGGCGCGACGGCGTAGGCGACGTCCTGCTCGCCGAGCCGGTCGATCCCGGCGATGACCGAGCGCTCGCCCGAGGGCAGCACGGTGACCGGGTCGCCGGGGCGCAGCACCCCGGAGGCCAGCCGCCCGGCGTAGCCCCGGTAGTCGCGGAAGCCGCCGGAGGTCTGCGGGCGCAGCACGTACTGCACCGGGAACCGCGCCGGGTGCCCGGCCCGGCCCTGCCCGGTGTCCACCGACTCCAGGTGCTCCAGCAGCGTCGGGCCGTGGTACCAGGGGGTCGACGGCGAGCGGTGGACGACGTTGTCCCCGTTCAGGGCGCTGATCGGGATCGGGACGACCGGCGGCGCGCCCAGCGCGGCGGCGTACCGGGCGCACTCCTCGGCGATGGCGGCGAAGACCGGCTCGGCGTGGTCGACCAGGTCCATCTTGTTGACGGCCAGGACCAGGTGCGGGACGCGCAGCAGGGCGGCCACGGCGGTGTGGCGGCGGGTCTGCTCGGTGACGCCGTTGCGGGCGTCGACCAGGAGCACGGCCAGTTCGGCGGTGGAGGCGCCGGTGACCATGTTGCGGGTGTACTGCACGTGCCCGGGGGTGTCGGCGAGGATGAACCGGCGTCGGGGGGTGGCGAAGTAGCGGTAGGCGACGTCGATGGTGATGCCCTGCTCGCGCTCGGCCCGCAGGCCGTCGGTGAGCAGCGCCAGATCCGGCGCCAGCTGCCCGCGGGCGCGGGACACCCGTTCCACCGCGGCGAGTTGGTCGGACAGCACCGCCTGGCAGTCGTGCAGCAGTCGGCCGACCAGGGTGGACTTGCCGTCGTCCACCGAACCGGCAGTGGCCAGCCGCAGCAGCGAGGTTTCTTGGGCGGTGGCGTCAGCGGGCCCTGATTCAGCGGGAGTTGTGGGAGCGGGGGCCGTGGGGCGGGCGGTCATGGTCAGAAGTACCCTTCGCGCTTGCGGTCCTCCATGGCGGCCTCGGACAGCTGGTCGTCGGCGCGGGTGGCGCCCCGCTCGGTCAGCGTCGAGGCCGCGACCTCGGCGATCACCTCGTCGACGGTGGCCGCGGCGGAGTCGACCGCGCCGGTGCAGGACATGTCGCCGACGGTGCGGTAGCGCACCTGCCGCCGCTCGGCGGTCTCCTCGCCGACCGGGCCGCCCCAGTCGCCCGCGGTCAGCCACATGCCGTCGCGGCGGAACACCTCGCGCTTGTGGCTGAAGTAGATCGAGGGCAGCGCGATCCGCTCGCGGCGGATGTACTCCCAGACGTCCAGCTCGGTCCAGTTGGACAGCGGGAACACCCGGACGTGCTCGCCGGGGGCGTGCCGGCCGTTGTAGAGCGACCACAGCTCGGGGCGCTGGCGGCGCGGATCCCAGGCGCCGAACTCGTCGCGCAGCGAGAACACCCGCTCCTTGGCGCGGGCCTTCTCCTCGTCCCGGCGTCCGCCGCCGAACAGCGCGTCCAGTCGGCCGCGGGCGATCGCGTCCAGCAGCGGGACGGTCTGCAGCGGGTTGCGGGTGCCGTCCGGGCGCTCGCGCAGCCGGCCGTCGTCGATGAAGTCCTGGACCCGGGCCACCGTCAGCCGCAGCCCGTGTTCGGCCACCACCGCGTCGCGGAAGCCGATGACCTCGGGGAAGTTGTGCCCGGTGTCCACGTGCAGCAGGCCGAAGGGGACCGGCGCGGGCCAGAACGCCTTCAGCGCCAGGTGCAGCATGACGATGGAGTCCTTGCCGCCGGAGAACAGCAGCGCGGGCCGCTCGAACTGGGCCGCGCTCTCGCGCAGGACGTGCACCGACTCCGACTCCAGCACGTCGAGCTGGGAGAGCCGCGGCGCCGGGTGGTCGGGGAGCAGCAGGGCCTCGCTCGCGGCGCTCATGGGTGCAGCCCGCATTCGGTCTTGGCCCGGCCCGCCCAGCGGCCCGAGCGGGCGCCGGCGCCGGGCAGCGGCCGCCGGGTGCAGGGCTGGCAGCCGATCGAGGTGTAGCCCTCGGACAGCAGCGGATGGGTCAGGACGCCGTGCCGCGCCGTGTAGGACTGCACGTCGTCCTCGGTCCAGCGGGCCAGCGGGGAGATCTTCACCATGCCGCGCGCGGCGTCGTGGGCGACCACCCGCAGCCGGGCGCGGCCGGGGGAGTCCGCGCGGCGCATGCCGGTGATCCAGGCGGTGTAGGGCAGAAGCCCGCGCTCCAGCGGCTCGACCTTGCGCAGGGAGCAGCACAGGTCCGGGTCGCGCTCGTACAGCCGGGGGCCGTGGGCGGCGTCCTGCTCGGCGACGGTCTGCCGGGGCGTGAGCGAGAGCAGGTCCACCCGGTAGGCCTGGGCGACGGCGTCGCGGGTGCCGACGGTCTCGGCGAAGTGGTAGCCGGTGTCCAGGAACAGCACCGCCACGCCGGGGGCGACGGCCTGGGCCAGGTGCACCAGGTGGGTGTCGGCCATGGAGGAGGCGACCACCAGCCGGGGGCCGAAGGTGTGGTGGGCCCAGGAGACGATGTCGGCGGCGTCGGCCTCCGATAAACGCGCGTCGGCCTCGTCGGCGAGCGCGCGGAGTTCGGCGGCGGAAATGGGCGGGGACGCCGTCGATTCCTCTTCCGCGTTGGCTCTCTTTTCCATGGGAGCCCTCCTTTCTGTGGTCCCAGTGATACCAGAGGCGCGCTTCGAAAATACATCCGGGCCCGAGGCTTCTTGCCAAACGTTTACGTTTATGTCCATCGAATCAGGGTGCGCGCCGCCGCCCGGTCTGCTGTGTGTTTATCCCTGTCGAATCAGCGGCCCGCGGGAATCGTGCGAGGTGGGGCGGTTGTGACGCGGGGGGCGGTCGGCGGCCTGTCTTCACGGCCGTCGAAACAGAGAATTTCGAGGATGCCACCCCTCACCAGTGGTGACAGCTCTGACCTGCGGATATGCAAGTCCATCGAATTTAAGCGGGGGCAATGGTCGCATACGATGTGTACTGGACACGCCAGTCTTCCTGTGCCAGAGTCACTGGTTACCCGGCGTTCACACCCGGGCCGGCCGCACCCGTGCCTGTATTCGGCGGAGCCGCGGCCAATTGTGCGGAGGCCGGCGCGATGTGCGGTACCGCTTTTGACGGCACCGTTCCAAGGGTCATTCTGCACCGAACCGTGTTCGTACTCGCACCATTCACCCGGGAGTGGCTACATGCGCATTCTTGTCCTCGGCGGCGACGGATTCTGTGGCTGGCCGACCGCACTCCATCTTTCCGATCGCGGCCACGACGTGACCATCGTCGACAACCTGAGCCGCCGCGCCATCGACCTGGAACTCGAGGTCGAGTCGCTCACCCCGGTCCGGCCGCTCGGCGAGCGGCTGCGCGCCTGGCGGGAGGTCTCCGGGCGCGAGATCGGCTTCGTCCGGCTCGACCTGGCCACCGAGGCCGACCGGTTGGCCGCGCTGCTCACCGAGGTGCGTCCGGACGCGGTGGTGCACTTCGCCGAGCAGCGGGCGGCGCCCTACTCGATGCGCAGCACCGACTCCAAGCGCTACACCATCGACAACAACGTCCGGGCCACCCACAACCTGCTGGCCGCGCTGGTGGCGACCGGCACCGACGCCGCCCTGGTCCACCTCGGCACCATGGGCGTCTACGGCTACGGCTGGTCCGGCTCGGCGCCCATCCCCGAGGGCTACCTGACCGTCAAGGTGCCCACCCCCGACGGCGACCTGGAGCGGGAGATCCTGCACCCGGCCAACCCCGGCTCGGTCTACCACCTCACCAAGACCATCGACCAGCTGATGTTCGCCTTCTACGCGGCCAACGACCAGGTCCGGATCACCGACCTGCACCAGGGCATCGTCTGGGGCACCCAGACCGCGCAGACCGTCCGCGACGAGCGCCTGGTCAACCGCTTCGACTACGACGGCGACTACGGCACCGTGCTCAACCGGTTCCTGATGCAGGCCGCCATCGGGCACCCGCTGACCGTCCACGGCACCGGCGGCCAGACCCGCGCGTTCATCCACATCCAGGACACGGTCCGATGTATCGAGATCGCGTTGGGCAACCCGCCCGACGCGGGGGACAAGCCGATGGTCTTCAACCAGGTCACCGAGACCTTCCGGGTCCGCGACCTGGCCAAACTGGTCAGCAGCCTGACCGGGGCCCCGGTGGCCAACCTGCCCAACCCGCGGATGGAGGCCGTCGAGAACGACCTGGTGGTCCGCAACGACCGCTTCCTCGCCCTCGGCCTGGAGCCGACGACCCTGTCCGAGGGCCTGCTCGACGAGTGCACCAACATCGCCCGCCGCTACCGGCACCGGGTCGACCTCAGCAAGATCATCGCCCGGTCGGTCTGGCGCCCCGGCATGGAGACCGCCGAGGACCTGCTGACCGAGTTGCCAACCGCCTCCGGCATACGGCCCGGTGAAGGGCGGTAGGCCATGCAGCACCGGCCGAGCGGCGCCCCCGCCGCCGCCGACCGCAGGCCGCGTGACCCCTACGGCCTGCCGCTGACCACCACCGCCGAGGCGGCCGGCGCCTACAACCAGGGCCTGTTGCGCTTCCTGCGGGTGCAGACCGGCGCCGACCGGCTGATCGCCCAGGCCGTCCGGGCCGATCCGGGCTTCGCCCTCGGCCATGCCGCCCTCGCCCTGCTCGGCCACGCGGGCGCCGCCGACACCGACGTCCCCGCCGCCCTGGAAGCCGCCCGCCGCGCCGCCGGCCCCCGCCTGGACGACCGGGAGCGCAGCTTCGTGGACGCGGTCACCGTCCAGGCGTCCGCCGGTGCGGGCGACGGACCCGGCACCACCCCGCGGCTGCTGCGGCACATCCGGGCCCACCCGCTGGACGCCCTCAGCGTCAACGCCGCCGTGCCGACCATCACCTCCAACGGCGTCACCCAGGGCGAGCAGGCCTGGGCCCTGATCGAGTCGCTGGCCCCGCTGTACGGCGACGACCCCTGGTACCTGGGCCAGTTGGCCTTCGTCCGGCAGGAGCAGAACCGATGGCGGGAGGCGGCGACGCTGGCCGAACGCGCCCTGGACGCCGACCCGGCCTCGGGCCACGCCGTCCACGCCCGCGCCCACGTGCTGTACGAGACCGGCGAGCACCGGGCCGGCCTGGACTGGCTGGAGGACTGGCTGCGCCGGCACGGTGCCCAGGCGTTCCACGCCGTGCACTTCTCCTGGCACGCCGCCCTGCACGAGCTGATGCTCGACAACCCCGAGGCGCTGCGCCGCCGCTACGACGCCCAGCTCGCACCGCCCGCGATCACCGGCTGCCGGGCGC
This sequence comes from Streptacidiphilus sp. PB12-B1b, assembly GCF_014084125.1. Classification (NCBI taxonomy): domain Bacteria; kingdom Bacillati; phylum Actinomycetota; class Actinomycetes; order Kitasatosporales; family Streptomycetaceae; genus Streptacidiphilus; species Streptacidiphilus sp. PB12-B1b. The sequence continues at coordinate 3,007,383 of NZ_CP048405.1, forward strand.
TGATCGACTCCGGCTCGCTGCTCTGGCGCTGCCACGTCACCGAGCGCTGGCAGGGCCCGATCCCGGGCGAGGCCGTCCGCGACGCCGCGCCCGAGGGCTGGCTGGACGCCCCGCCGACCCCGTTCGCCGCGCTGCACAGCGCCCTGGCGCTGGCCGCCACCGGCGACGTCGACCGGCTGCGGCGGCTGCGGCGCAGCTTCCTCGGGCGCGCCCGGCCGGTCTTCCACACCACCCTGGCCGGGCTGTGCGACGGCCTGGCCGCCGTGGTCGAGCAGCGCTGGGACCTCGCCGCCGACCTGCTGCGGCCGCTGCTGCCCCGGCTCGGCGCACTGGGCGGCAGCGCCGCGCAGCGCGAGGTGGTCGAGGAGACGCTGCTGCACGCCCTGGCCCGGGCCGGGCGCACGGACGAGGCGGCCCGGCTGCTCTCGGCCAGGCTGGACCGCCGCCCCGCCCCGCTGGACCGCAACCGCTTCCTGGACGTGGTGAACGGCGGTACCCACCCGATAGGGAGCAACGGTTGATGACCCATCCGCATCCGTCGAACGGAAGCCGGCCCGGCCCCGGCGCCACCGCCGCCGGGGCCACCGCCGCCGGGATGAGCCTGGCCGGGGAGGGCGGCCCGCTGGCCGAACTGACCCGGCGGGTCCTGGAGTCGGCGCTGGAGGGCGAGATGACCGACCATCTGCGCCGCGCCCGGGCCGGGGCGGCCACCGCCCGGGAGGTCCCCAACCGCCGCAACGGCTACCGCTCCAAGGCGGTGACCACCGAGGCCGGGCGGGTGGAGATCGCCGTCCCCCGGGACCGCTGGGGCACCTTCGAGCCCAAGCTCCTCGGCAAGCGGCGGCGCCGCCTCGGGGGCGTGGACGAGATGGTGCTGTCGCTCTCCGCCAAGGGCCTGACCCACCATGAGGTCATCGCCCACCTGCGCGAACGCTACGGCGCGCAGATGCCCGGCGGCAGCATCGCCATGATCGCCGACAGCGTCCTGGCCGGTATGGCCGCATGGCAGAACCGGCCGCTGGACGCCGTCTACCCGGTCGTCTTCATCGACTCCGTCCGGGTCGCCGCCCGCACCGCCCCTGCCGCCCACCGGACGCTGCACCTGGCGCTCGGGGTCACCGCCGAGGGCAGCCGCGACGTCCTCGGGCTGTGGGCGCAGGACGCCCGCTCGGCCGCACCGTACTGGATCCGGCTGCTGACCGAGATCCGGAACCGCGGCGCGGACCGGGTGCTGATGGTGGTCAGCGACGAACTGGCCGGGCTGCCGCAGGCGGTGAACACGGTCTGGCCGAGCGCCATCGTGCACACCTGCCTGGGGCGGCTGCTGCGGCTGTCCCCGGCCCAGCCGGGCCGCCGCTGACACCCGCCCCCGGCGCAGGCCCGAACGCGGCCTGCGCCGCCGGGCCGGTCAGGCCGACTGCTCCAGGGTGCGCTGCAGCTTGTTCATCCCGCGCAGCCAGCGGTCCGGATCGGCGGCCCGGGCGGCGAAGTACTCGGCCACCTCCGGGTGCGGGAGGATCAGGAACCGGTCCCCGGCCAGCGCCTGCACCACCGCGTCGGCCACCTGCTCGGGCTCGATCGCGGTACCGGCGAGCACCAGCTCCCCGGCCGCGCCGCTGGCCTCCAGCATCCGGGTGCGCACCCCCTGCGGGCACAGCGCCTGCACCGTGACGCCGCGGTGCCGGTAGGTCGCGGACAGCCATTCGGCGTGCGCGAGCGCGGCGTGCTTGGTCGCCGAGTACGGCGCCGAGCCCAGCATGGTGAGCAGTCCGGCCGCCGACACCGTTGCCAGGAAGTGCCCGCTGCCGCGCTCCAGCCACTCGGGCAGCAGCTCCTGCGCGGCCCGGACGTGGGCCATCACATTGACCTCCCAGGACACCGCCCAGTCCCGCTCGGCCGTCTCCGCCTCACCACTGGCGCCGATCCCGGCGTTGGCGCAGTACAGGTCGATGCCGCCGAGCGCCCGCCGGGCCTCGGCCACCAGGTGGGCGACGCCCGCCGCCCCGGCCGCGTCGCCGGGCACGGCGGTGCCGCCGATCTCCGCCGCCACCGCGTGCGCGGCCTCGGCGTCCAGGTCGTTGACGACCACCAGGGCGCCCCCGGCGGCGAACCGCCGGGCCAGCGCGGCGCCGATCCCGCCGCCCGCGCCGGTGACCACCACCCGCCTGCCCGCCAGGCCCGCGCCGGAGTCAGGACCCGCGCCGGGGCCCGCGCCGGGCTCAGACACGGCCGGTCACCGTGACCCCGCCGTCCACCACCAGGGTCTGCCCGGTGATCCAGGAGGCCGCGTCGGAGAGCAGGAACGCCACCGCGCCCGCGACGTCCTCGGGCAGCCCGAGCCGCTTCAGCGGGTAGCCGGCCGCGACCTGCTCCTCCCGGCCCAGGTACAGCGGCGCGGCGAAGTCGGTCTTGACCACCGCCGGGGCCACCGCGTTGACCCGGACGGCGGGGCCCAGGTCGGTGGCCAGCTCCACGGTGAGCCGGCTCAGCGCGGCCTTGCTGACGCCGTACATGCCGATGCCGGGGGAGGAGGCGGCCAGCCCGGCGACCGAGGAGACGTTGACGACGGCGCCCCCGTTCTCCCGCATCCAGGCCTGGTGGGCCAGCCGGGTCCAGGCCAGCGGAGCGAGCACGTTGACCTGCAGGATCTTCGCGGCCACCGCGTCGTCCAGCTCCAGCAGCGGGCCGAAGGCCGGGTTGATTCCGGTGTTGTTGACCAGCATGTCCAGCCGGCCGAAGGCCGCCATCGTCCGGGCCACCGCGTCCTGCTGGTGGGCCGGGTCGTCGGCCTTCCCGGCGACGGCGATCACCGTGTCCGGGTCGCCCAGCTCGCGGGCGGCGGCCTCCAGCGGCTCGGCGTTGCGCGCGGTCAGGCACACCTTGGCGCCCCGGGCGACCAGCTCCCGGGCGATGCCCAGGCCGATTCCGCGGCTGCTCCCGGTGACCAGGGCGACGCGGTCCTTGAACGATTCCACTGCAGGACCCTCCGGTGGGGTGTCTTCTTGCACGTCACAGGCTCCGCCCAGCGCGGCATGGCGACCATATGGGCAGGTGGGGGCCGCGTCAACACCTGGACAGCGACTTACCGACTGCTTAGTATGTCGCTGCCGGGAAGCCGCCGAGGAAGGGACGCGACCATGGCCATCGCCGTCCCGCCCGACCTGTGGCTCGACGTCCGGCCGGAGGCGGCCCGCCGGCTGATGCTGGCCGGGCTGCAGTGCTTCGCCGAGCGCGGCTACCACGCGACCACCACCCGGGACATCGCCACCGCCGCCGGGATGAGCTCGGCCGCGCTGTACGTCTACTTCCCCTCCAAGCTCGACCTGCTGTTCGCCATCAGCCGCAGCGGCCAGCAGCTCTCCCGCGCCATGGTCGAGGGCGTGCTCGCCCGCGGCGGCGACCCGGCCGAGCGGATGCGCCGCCTGGTCGAGGAGTTCACCTCCTGGCACGCGCTGCACCACACCGTGGCCCGGGTGGTCGAGTACGAGGAGCACGCGCTGCCGGACAAGGAGCGCCGGGTGATGCGCGGCATGCGGCGGCAGACCGAGCAGATCGTCCAGGACCTGGTGGCCGAGGGCGTCGAGGCGGGGGTGTTCCACGTCCCCAACACCAAGGCGGCGGCGCGCGCCGTGCTCTCACTCGGCGTCGACGTCGTGCGCTGGTACGACGAGCGCATGCGCACCTCGCCCAGGACCCTCGGGCGCCAGTACGCGGACCTGGTGCTGCGGATGCTCAGCGCCGAGGATCCGGCCAGCACCCCATCCCCGCAGAGACAGGAAGCAGCGACATGACCAGCAGGACCTTCGCCTCCCCGGCCGAACTGGCCGCCTCCGTCGGCACGCTGATCGGCACCGGCGACTGGGTCGGCGTCGACCAGAAGCGGATCGACCTGTTCGCCGAGGCCACCGGCGACCACCAGTGGATCCACGTAGACCCCGAGCGGGCCGCCGAGGGGCCCTTCGGCGGCACCATCGCCCACGGCTACCTGACGCTCTCGCTGATCCCGGTCCTGGTCCAGGACGTGTACCGGACCGAGGGCGTGCGCATGGGCGTCAACTACGGCCTGAACAAGGTGCGCTTCCCCGCCCCGGTCAGGTCCGGCTCGCGGGTCCGCGCCTCGGTGACCGTACTGTCGGCCGAGGAGGTGACCGGCGGCTACCAGATCACCACGCAGATCACGGTGGAGATCGAGGGCGGCGCCAAGCCCGCCTGCGTCGCCGAGACCGTCGTCCGGCTCTACACCTGAGCCGAGCCGACGCCGCCTGAGCGGCCCGACGGACGGCCCTGGCCCGCGTCGGCCGGTCAGGGCCCGGCCGGGGGTACCGGCAGCACCTCCTGCAGCAGGCCGTGGACGAAGCGGGCGCGGCGCACGCGCACCCCGCCCGAGCCGTCCGGGGCGGTGAACTCGCTGGCCCAGCGGCTCGGCGCGTCCTGCGGCAGGTGCCGCACCCCCGGGTACAGCAGCTGCAGATCGCCCACCACGTACGCCCACGGCTCCGGCTCGCCGCCCCCGGCCGGCGGCGGCGGTGCCGTCCCCGCCGCCCGGACCAGCCACTCCTGCCAGACCCCGCCGCCGGGCCCCTCCACCGCCTCGAACCGCAGCCCGGGCCAGAGCGGCAGCCGCCACTGGTGCAGCCGGCAGGTGAGGTCCCCGGTGCGCTGCTCGCGCACCGACTCCTGCGGGCCCAGCACCGCCACCAGCCGGGCCACCCCGCGCGGCGCCGTCCGGGAGCGGACGAAGCGCTGCCAGTCGGCGTTGACCTGGCGCATCCCGGTCGCCGAGAAGCCCAGCCCGGCCCGGGCGCGGTCCACCAGGGCCGGTTGGAAGTCGGCCATCCGCCGCAGCAGCACCAGTTCGAACTCCACCACACCGAACGCCTGGGTCACCCGGCCAGGATCTCACGCCTACCCGCCCGGCCGGGTCGTCAAAGCCGCGTCAGGGCAGGCGGGCCGGGCGTAGCCAGTGCGTCAACGGACGTGGTCACCGGCGCGGGCGGGGGATTCCATCGTGGGGGAGCGGGCGTGGTGATCCGCTCCCGGGGCTCCCAGGAAGGAACCAACTGCCATGAGCCACAGTGTGCGTGTCGTCGCCGGAGGCGACGCAACCCCCGGCGGCACCGCGGTCCTGCGCCGCCCCGTCCAGCTTGCCCCGGTGTCCGCGGCCCCCTGCCCGCCGCCGGAGCCCGCCGAGGCCGAGCCGGACGACGGCCGGCTCACCGGCTTCGCCGCGCACTGCCGTGCGGGCGTCGGCTACCTGGACTGAGCGCCCGGCGGGCCCCCGGCCGCAGCCCGGCGATGTTGAGTACCCGTACTCAGGTGCCGGGCGCGCGGGCGGGCCACCATATGCGCATGCTCACCGCCATCGCCACCCGCGTCGTCCCGGTCCTCGGCCGACTGGACGTCACCGCCGACGAGACCGCCGGCCTGGTCCCCGGCACCATCGTCGCCGCCAACCACAGCTCGCTGATCGACCCCGGGCTGGTGCTGGCCGCGCTCGCCCGGCGCGATGTCGACCGGCCGGTGGTGCTGGCCGCCGCCGGGCTCTGGCGGATACCGGTGCTCGGCGGGAGGCTCCGGGCCGAGGGGCACATCGCGGTACGCCGCGGCCACCGGCAGGCCGCCGAATCGCTGGACCGGGCCGCCGAGGCGCTGGCGCTCGGCCGGATCGTGGTGCTCTACCCCGAAGGGCGGCTCCCCGGACGCCGGGACTCGGCCGACCGCGAGCCGGAGTACTTCCGCACCGGCGTCGCCCGGCTGGCCCTGGCCACCGGCGCGCCGGTGGTGCCGCTGGGGCAGGCCGGCGCCCGCCGGATCACCTCCGGCAGCCGGACCAAGCAGCTGGCGGGCCTGTGCACCGCGCCGCTGCGCCGCCCCCGGATGCACGTCCACTTCGGCGCGCCGGTCCGGCTGAGCGGCTCCCTGGCCGAGGCCACCGCCCAGGCGCACACGGCGGTCACCGCCGCCTGGCGCACCGCCGCCTCCCTCGCGCACGGGAACGCCCGGTAGGCGGTCACTCCCGGTTGAGGGCCTGGGCCGGGAGCAGCCCCAGATCGCCTAGGCCGCGCAGCACCAGCTCCACCCCGACCGCCGCCAGCAGCAGCCCCAGCAGCCGGGAGAGCACCTCCAGGGTCGCCGAGTGCAGGTACTTCATCACCTTGACCAGCAACAGCACGCAGATGCAGTCCAGGGCCACCACCGCCAGGTAGGCCCCGGCCACCGTGCTGCGCCAGCGCCAGGTGTTCTCGTCCAGCGACTGCGCCAGCAGGGCGGTGATCGCCAGCGGACTCACCACGAACGGCAGCATCAGCTCGCGGATGCCCGCCATCAGCGGGCTGTCCCCCTCCTCGCCCTCGATCTCGTCCTCACCCGCGCCCAGGTGGATGCCCATCACCAGGGCGATGGCGTAGATGAAGTAGATGGTGCCGCCGGCCAGCTGCAGCGACTGGTGGCTGATGTGGAAGAAGCTGGTGAGCACCTGGGCCGTGTAGGCCACCACGATGCCCACGAGGGCGGCGATGCCGGAGCCGATCAGGGCGATCCGGGAGACCTCGCGTACCGAACGGGTGCGGCTCAGATGGGCGAACGACAGCAGCACTTTGGGCGGACCGACAACGGCGATGAAGGCGATGAAGGTGCCGTAGAGGTTCAGGGCATGCATGGGCCGATCATCGCGTCCGCCCCCGGCCGCCCCTGCCGCGACGCGCCGGGCGGGCGCGGCGGCCTCGGGAGCGCGTTCCGGTCGGTGCGCGCACAATCAGAGGGCAGGGATTTCGCGCGGTTCGTGTGGATTCCGCCCGGGCGGACCACCCCGAGGGAAGAGGCAGTCATGCTCCAGCGAGAAGGCCGTGGGCCGCGTACCGTCGGCCGCGCCCGAAACCGGCTGGCCGGCCTGGCCGCGGTGGCCGTGATCGCGGCGGGCGCGGTGTCCGCCTGCTCGGCCTCGTCCTCGACCACGGCCTCGGTCACCTCGGCCGGGACAGCGGCCGCCGCCGCGCCCGCCGCGGCCACCTCCGCCACCCCGACCCGGGTGGTGGTGGTCGAGCCGTGGAAGGGCGCCGAACCGGCGTCGGACATCACCGTCACCGGCAGCGCCTCCGGGCACTGCTTCGCACCGTCGATCGCCAGCACCCGGCACGACGCCTACCGCTGCCTGACCGGGAACCTGATCTACGATCCCTGCTTCTCCCCGCAGACCACGCCGCCCGGCGACCAGGTGCTGTGCGTCGACGGCCCCTCGGCCACCCGCTTCCTGCGGGTGAAGCTGACCGCGCCGCTGCCCGCAGGCAGCACCGGGACGCCGCAGGTGGCGCCGTTCGCGCTGGTGCTGGCCGACGGCCAGTTCTGCCTGCGCAACTCCGGCGCCGAGCGGGCCACCTCCAGCCTGCCGCTGTCGTACGCCTGCCAGCGGGGCTTCCTCTTCGGCTTCCCGGACACCTCGGCGGCCGGCTGGACCATCCGCTACCAGAACACCGGCGGCGGCGTGCTCTCCACCGTCGGCATCACCACCGCCTACCGCTGACCTGCATCGGGTGTGCGGCGGCGCGCCGCGGTCGTGTGACCGGGCGCGCCGTGGGGTGGTGCGGGGTGGTGCTGGTGTGAGTGGGGGTTGCTCAGTACCAGTTGTGGGCCTGCCAGAAGGACCAGGCGGCGTTGGGGCTGCCGTAGCGGCTGTCCATGTAGCCCAGGGCCCACTTGATCTGGGTGGTGGCGCTGGTCTGCCAGTCGGCGCCGGCGGAGGCCATCTTGGAGCCGGGCAGGGCCTGGCCCAGGCCGTAGGCGCCGGAGGAGGCGTTGGTGGCGGTGACGTTCCAGCCGCTCTCGTGGGAGATGATCTGGTCGAAGGAGGCCAGCTGGGAGGCGGGGACGATCTGGGCGGCGATGGCCTGGGGGGTGGTGGCCGAGGCGGTGGAGGGGGCGATGGCCGCGCCGATGGAGACGATGCTGGCGGCGGACAGGAGCAGCGCGGCGGAGGTGCGCAGGCGGGTGTTGAGCAGCTTCATGGGAGAGTCAGACCTCAGGGTGTAGGCGGTGCCCTCGCCCAGGGGTGTTCCGTGCGGCAGACAGGGCCGCACGGTGCGGGGCGGGACACGGGGCACCACCGCAGAGGGGTGGGTGCCGGGCGGATGACCTGCGGCGGGAGCGCCGCGGCGTCGTTCGACTCAGCCATTGTTAGCGGGCCCCGGGACGAACTCCAAGACCCCCTGATACGACCCCCGATCGTAGGACGAGCCACCACGGCGGGCCGGTCGGACGCTCCCGTTACCCGGCCTCCACGGGCCCCAAACACGCGTTGGGAAAAATCTTCGACATCTCGGCGCACCGTCCTGACCTGCGGGAATGCGAAATCGTTGGATCTGCGACCCGGGTGGGCCGGGTGCCTCTCGTGTCGGCCTCCGGCCACGGCCCCGAACCCGCCGGGTGGATCTACTACCGCCAGTCGTGGAGGGTTTGCGGCCTGTGAGCACCGTCACGAGACAGACGCGTTGTATGTCCGGATTGCCGGTTAATCGGGACCGATATCTGGGGTATGCACCCCTTCGGCCGACCCCGCCCGATCGGCGCGGGCAGGCGTCCGGGGCCGAGGACTAGGCTCGAAGACGCTTCGGCTTCCGGCAGTCCCCCGAAAGGACCACGATGACCGCGCAGACCTCCACCCGGCCCGCGGACGCCTCCGGCGTCTTTGTGATCGGCGGCGACCTCCGGGTCAACCGGCTCGGCTACGGCGCCATGCAGCTCACCGGCCCCGGCGTCTGGGGCGCGCCCGAGAATCCGGACGAGGCGGTCCGGGTCCTGCGCCGGGCCGTCGAACTCGGGGTGAACCTGATCGACACCGCCGACTCCTACGGCCCCTTCGTCAGCGAGCAGCTGATCCGCAAGGCCCTGCACCCCTACCGCGAGGACCTGGTCATCGCCACCAAGGGCGGCCTGACCCGCTCCGGCCCGGGCGACTGGCGCCCGGTCGGCCGGCCCGAGTACCTGCGCCAGCAGACCGAGCTCAGCCTGCGCCACCTCGGCCTGGACCGGATCGACCTCTACCAGCTGCACCGCATCGACCCGAAGGTGCCGTTCGCCGACCAGATCGGCGAACTCGCGCTGCTGCAGAAGGAGGGGAAGATCCGCCACATCGGCCTGTCCGAGGTGGGCGTCGAGGAGATCGAGCAGGCCCGCGCGCTGGTGGAGATCGTCTCCGTGCAGAACCGCTACAACCTGGCCGACCGCGCGGCCGAGGCGGTGCTCGACCACTGCGAGCGCGAGAACATCGCGTTCATCCCGTGGTTCCCCATGGCCACCGGCGAACTCGCACGCCCCGGCGGGCCGTTGGACCAGGCGGCGCAGCAGCACGGAGCCAGCCCCTCGCAGTTGGCGCTGGCCTGGCTGCTGCGCCGCTCGCCGGTGGTGCTGCCGATCCCGGGCACCTCCAGCGTCGCGCATGTGGAGGAGAACACCCGGGCGGCGCTGATCACCCTCGACGACGACGAGTTCGAGGCGTTGGCTGCGGCGGTCTGACCGTCCGGCCTCCGCAATGCCCGCCCGGGCGGGCGGTCAGCGGCGCGGTTGCGCCGGGGCCGCCCGCAGCGCCCGGGACTGGGCGTGCGAGAACTCCTCCAACGGATCGCCGTCCAGCCCCCACGGCCACGGGGTGACCACGGTTCCGATCGTGCGGAACACGGCGGCGGACTGCGGCACCAGCTCCGCCCGGGTGAGCGCGTACGCCAACAGGTTCAGGTCGGCCAGCGCGGCGGCATGGGTCAGGAAATCCGGCTGCGACCAGCTGGTCAGGCCGCGTTCCAGGGCGGCCGTCTCGGACCGCCGGGTCCAGTGCCGACCGGCCCCCAGCGCGACCACGCCGCCCACCGACAGGCTCCGGTGGAAGTTCTCCACCATCGCCGTGAGTTCGATGCCGACGCAGGGGGCGTCGGCGGGCATGGCGGGCAGCACGGCGTCCAGGAACTGCAGCACGTGCGAGTACGAACCGCACTCCTCCGGCGAGAGGTAGCCCAGCATCTGCAGGTGCGCCTCGCGGTTCCACCGGTCGCGTGCGGTGATCTCCCGCCACACCGAGAACGCGTCCGCGTGCGGACGGCGTTGCAACCGCATCACCCCGAGCAGCACCACCCACGGCCCGGGGTCGGCCGGGGCGAGGTCGGCCGCGCGGCGGCAGCAGTCCAGCGCGGCCTGCGGGTCGGCCAGCGCGCCGTCCCACCGGCCGCGCACCAACTGCGCCCAGGCGGAGAAGAGTTGGGCATCCGGGTCATGGGGCCTGCGACGCAGCCAGTCGCGGGCGATCGAGGCGTCGGCGGCCCTGGCGAGCTGGACCATCCGGTGGCCGCGACGGTCCCAGTCGGAGCCGCACTCGCGGATCACCTTCTCCAGCAGGTCGACACGGATGTCGAGTTGGCCGGGGATCGACGGCATGGCGACCTGCTTGCAGGTCTTGCCCAGCTTGATGTCGTCCAGCTCGGGCAGCAGGCGAGGGGAGGAACTGCGACGTCCAAGGATCGACATGGCCACGGAGCCTAGGTGCTCAGCGGCGATCTGCCCCCTGCCGTGCGCGATCGTTATCGCATGGTTTGCATTCCGCGCCACTTTCGCCACCGCCCGCCACCGGCACCGGCGGTTCCCACCGGCGCTGCCGCGCGCCCGGGCTCAGGGAGCGGTGAACCCCTGGACCACCTGGAGGAACCAGGCGTACCCGGTGCTCCAGTCGGACTCCGGACAGGCCAGGTAGATGGCGTACTCGGTGCCGGAGCTGTCCTTGTAGAACTGCTCGATGGCATGGCGCTGCTGCAGGCTGCCGTTGATGTCCTCGCTGAAGGTGAACTCCCAGCGCGCGCCCTGGTAGCCCTTGATGGTGTCCGTGTTCAGGCTGACCAGCCGGTAGGTGCGGGAGGTCGAGACGACCTCCTTGGCCATCTGCTGGGCGTGCTGGAGCGGGCTGATGCCCTGCCCCGGAGTCACCCCGAAGGTCAGCAGGTGGTCCTGGCCGTCCGGGGTGTAGCGGATCGCGCTCAGGCCGTCGGCGGAGCGCACCCAGGGCTTGCCGGTGGTGGGCAGCGGAAAGGAGAAACCGGCCGGGTCGCGCTGCAGGGTGTAGCCCGGGGGAGCGGGCGGAGCGCTCGGCGGGGGCGTGGTCGGGTGCGCGCTGGGGGTGCCGGCGGCGGCCGGGGTGCCCGACGGCTGGTGGCCGACCTCGTACGCCACACCGCAGGCGGCCAGCACCACGGCCAGACCGGCCGCGACCGGCCAGGTGCGGCTGCGGCGACGGCGCCGGCCCCGGTGGTTGCCGGACAGAGCCGAGGTGGCGGCTCCGGCCCGGCGGGCCGGCTCGGCCTCGGCCGGTGTGACCGGTGCCATGGGTTCGTGCGGATGGTCCGACTCGGGGAGGTGGCGGGTGGGCCGCTGCCCGGCCTCGGTCCGCTGCCCGTGCCCGACCGTCGTGGGCCAGTGCTGCACCGGGGTGCCGCCGTGGCTGCTGTCGCTGTGGTGTGTGCCGCCGACGGTGGCGGTGGACCAGCCCGAGGTGTGGGCCTGATGCGCCTGCGGCCCGGGGGCTGCGGTGGCGGTGTCTGCGCCGGTGTCGGTACCGGTACCTGCGGCCAGGCCCTCCAGGGTGCGTATCGCCTCGACCGTGTCCGGACGGTCCTCGGGCTGCTTGGCGAGCAGGGCCTTGAGCAGCGGGGCCAGCGGTCCGGCGTGGCCGGGCTCCCGCAGCGGCTCGGAGACGACGGCGGCCAGGGTGGTCAGCGGCGAGTCGCGGCGGAACGGCGACTGGCCCTCGACGGCGGTGTACAGCGTCGCGCCCAGGCCCCACAGGTCGGAGGCGGGCCCGGGGCGGGCGCTCTGGATCTGCTCGGGGGCGAGGTAGTCGGGGGAGCCGATCAGATCGCCGGGCCGGGTGAGCGCGGAGTCGCCCTCGTAGGTGGCTATGCCGAAGTCGGTCAGCACGACCCGGCCGGTGCCGTGCTCCAGCAGCACGTTGGCGGGCTTCACGTCGCGGTGGATCACCCCGGCCCGGTGGCCCTGGTGCAGCGCGGCCAGCACCTGCGCGCCCACCCCGGCGGCCTCGGCCGGGCTGAGCGGGCCGTCCTGGTCGATGCGCTCGGCCAGTGAGCGGCCGGTGATCAGCTCCATCACGATCCACGGCTTGCCGTCCTGCTCCAGCACGTCGTGGACGGTGATCACGCCGGGGTGCCGGATGCGTGCGGCGGCGCGGGCCTCCTGCTTCATCCGGGACTGGACGATCTGCAGGTCCTCCTCGGCGAGGTGGCCGACGGACAGCTCCTTGACCGCGACCTCGCGGTCCAGCATCTGGTCCTGGGCACGCCAGACCGTGCCCATGCCGCCGCGTCCCAGTCGATCGCCCAGCAGGTACCTGCCCGCCAGGGTGCGGCCTGTTCCCGCTGTACTCTCCATCGTCGTGTCCTGCCGTGATTCCTAGCCTGCAGGAGTTCCCGCAGCACCGCACGATAGCCAATCGGTCCGAACCCACAGCCTAAATGATCGATCCCGGTTCCCCCTCCGGGAAAGGGCGGCAGCACGCTGTCGGACGTCTGGCTGTGACGCAGGCCACCGGAATTCCGGGCTCGTCCGCACGACCGTTCGTGCGCAAGCGTGGGCCCTTCGCCGCCGCGACGGCGGGTGGTTGCCCACGCGGGAAATCGCATCGGTGATTATTGGTTCAGACCAATGGGATCATGACCCAGTCCGATCCGGAGTGTCAAGAACTCATCTGGGCTGTCAACGAACAGGGCTGATGAAACGTCAGCTGGCCTTTTCCGCGCCGGTGGCGGGCGCGTCATCACTCGGCATGCGCCCGGTCACGTTCGGTAGCGGATGGCATGCGCGTCCGCCGGAATCCGCACGGATATTGCTGCGGCCCCTCCGCCCACCCCCACCTGCGGCTCTGCCCCAACGTCCGGCCCGGGCGGCGGTGCGAACCGGCGGGCCCCGGCAATCCCGGTGTTGACACTCCAAGTTGGTCTAGTCCATTTTTGGTGGGACGCGAGTTCCACGAGGGAAGCGTGGGGCCGGAATCCCTGCGCATGCGTGCGCCGCTCCCGGGAGCGCGTTGCTCACCACCCGTGTGTCCGCCGCCGCACCGACGACTTTTCCTGCCGACACAGCCACCCGAGCGATCCGTCCAGCCCCAGCACAATCGATCCCTGGAGCGATTGCATGCCGAAGCCTGACCGCTACCTGTTTCGAGCCGCCTCCGACACCCCGTATTTCAGCGCCGACGCCGAGGCGTACCTGGCGCAGATCCCGTTGCAGGACATCCGGAAGACCCAGCAGCTCCGGGTGCTGTCCAAGGAGGACTACGCCTTCTGGCAGACCTACGGCTACGTCGTGGTCCCGCAGGCGATCCCCGCCGCCGCCGCGCAACGCCTGCTGGAGTTCGCCTGGGAGTTCCAGGGACTCGACCCGGACCGCCCGGACACCTGGTACCAGGAGCGCGCCTTCCGCTCGGATCTGGACCGCGAACTGCACATCTACGGTTTCGTCGAGGCGTACCAGCACCAGCTCATCTGGGACAGCCGGCAGGCCCAGCGCGTCTACGACGCCTTCGTGGACGTCTGGGACTGCGAGGAGCTGTGGGTGACCCTGGACCGGCTCAACCTCAACCCGCCCAACATCAGGAACCGCGACCGCGCGCTGATCGCGCCCACGGACAGCGGTTTCGACATCGAACTCCACTGGGACGTCGACACCTCGCTCAGCGTCCTCCCGCAGCGGGTCCAGGGAATCATCGCCCTCAACGACACCACGCCCGAGCAGGGTGGATTCCAATGCAACCCGGAGCTGTTCCGCCGCTTCGACCGGTGGAGGATCGAGCAGCCGCAGGACCGCGACCCGATCAGGCCGGACGTCGACCGCGCGGAGTTCCCGGTGGTCCGGCCCGAACTCAAGGCCGGGGACCTGCTGATCTGGAACGGGATGCTGGCCCACGGAGTGGCCCGCAACACCTCGCGCGACGGCGTCCGGGCGGTCCAGTACCTCTCCATGATGCCCGCGCTGGAAGCCCACCAGCAGTTACGGCGCTCCCGGATCGCCTCCTGGCGCGACCTCAGCACACCCGACTGGAACGGCACCCTGGTCGGCGACGCCACCAGGCACGAATCGCTGCGCTACGGCAGCGCCACGCTGACCGACCTGGGCGCGAAACTGCTCGGCCTCGAACCCTGGCACCCGAACGACGCCGGACACGGCGGCGAACCCGATCAGCCGACGGGAGCATGAGCGTGCAGCCCATCTGCCTGACCCTGCCCACCAACCGGGCGTGCGCGCCGACGATCGCCGCCGTCCACGCCGAAGCCGCCTACGCGGCCCAGCACTTCGGCGTACAGGTGCACCTGTTGATCCTGGACTCCGCCGAGGCGCCGGACTTCGCCGAGCACACCCGGGCCCTGCGCGAACTCCCGGCGGCGCCCGGGGTGAGCGTGCACCACCTGGACGAGGCGGCCCAGCGGGACGTCCTGCAGCAGGTGATCCAGCGGGCCGCACTGCCCAAACCGGATCTGGTCCTGGAGCTGATGCTGCCCGCCGGGCTCTCCTACGGCGCCTGCACCAATCGCGCGTTCCTGCTGGCCGGCGCCCTGGGCTGCGGGTCCGTGCACCGCAGGGACTCCGACAGCCGTTACCAACTGCTGCACGGCGCACCGGTGTTCCCCATCCAGCACGAGCTGGCCTCGCTCGGCAGGCGTGCCGTGGACGCCGCGGACGGGGTCACCCGGAGCGAACTGGACCTCCGGCACGGGCACAAAACGGTTGCGATGGTGGGCAGTTCGTTCGTCGGTGAACTGTCCGTGGACATCGGCGAGGTCCAACGGCTGGACCCCGACGTCTACTTCGACATCGTCAGCCTGTGGGCGCCGGGCGACTGGACCCCGCAGCAGAAGCAGGACCTGGTGGACGAGTCCTTCCGGGGAGCCGGAAACGAACCCTTCACCGGGGACGAGACGATCCTCGGCCTGGTCGACCCGATGCGGGTGGACATGTGCAACATCAGCTTCCACGGCGTCCACGAGGACGTGCCGCTGCCACCGGCGACCGACACCATCGGCAGCGACTACTTCCTCATCCACCTGGTCCAGAAGGCGACCCTGCCCGGTGTGCTGCACAACCGCAACATCGTGAACTTCTACACCGGGGAACGGCGCACCGGCCCGGGATTCACCGCCTACCAGCTGCGCCTGGTGAAGTTCTTCCTGTCGATGCTCTACCTCAACGCCGTCTACGCCGACATGGCCGAGGCGGGGGCATCGCTGCTGGACGCCCGGCACCGGGTCCGCGCCGATGCGATCGCCGCGTCCGTCCGCGCGAGCACCTGGCTCGACCGGGGCGAGAACGTCCACCGGCTGGAGAGCCTCGCCCGCTCCTACCGGACGCTGGGCGGAAGGTACGCGGAGTGCGCCGACCTCGTCGCCGCGCGCAGCGGCCGGCTGCTGGACGAGGCCCGACAGGACATGGAGGACTTCGCCGTCCTGATCGAGGCGTGGGCGCCGATGGTGGCGGCGAGCAAGGCCATGAGCTTCCAGCAGCTACCACGGTGACCAGGCCGGAACCGCCCATCATGCTCGAGAACGCGCGCATGCACGCCGCCCTGGAAGCCGCCGCCGACGACCGGATCGTCTTCGACCTCACCGGAATCCGAGCGCAGTACCAAACCCTGCTGCGCGAACTGCCGGGAATCGCCGTCCGGTTCGCCATGAAGGCCTGCCCGGTGGACGAGGTGCTCGGCTTTCTGGCCGGACAGGGCGCCGGATTCGACGCGGCCAGCCCCAACGAGATCGCCCAGGCACTGCGGACCGGCGCACCCGTCAGCAGCATCCACTACGGCAACACCATCAAGTCGGACCAGAACATCGCCGACGCCCACCGGCTCGGAGTCCGCGACTTCGCCACCGACAGCCTGGAGGACGTCGCGGCCCTCGCCGTGCACGCCCCCGGGGCGCGGGTGTTCTGCCGACTGGCCACCAGCGGCGTGGGCGCCCTGTGGGGGCTCACCCGGAAGTACGGCTGCACGCCCGAGGACGCCCTGCTCGTCATGGAGGCGGCGCGGGCCAGCGGCCTGACACCGGCCGGCCTGTCCGTCCACGTCGGCTCGCAGCAGATGACCGCCGGGGCCTGGCGCGACGCCTTCGACAGCCTCGCCGGAACCTTGGCCGCCCTCCGGCTGCGCGGTATCCACCCGGACCACGTCAACCTCGGCGGCGGACTGCCCGCCCTCGGCTGCCTGGACCGGACCGGCCGCGCGCTGGAACCGCCGCTGGACAAGATGTTCGCCGTCATCCGCGAGGGCATGCAGCAGCTCCGCGCCGTGGCCGGGCGGAGGCTCGACTTCGTCATGGAACCCGGACGCCACCTGGTCGCCGACCACGGCGCCATCCGGGCGCACGTCTCCCGGCTGTCCGTACGGCGGCAGCCGGGCGGCGAGCCCCAGCACTGGCTCTACCTCAGCTGCGGAAAGTTCAACGGCCTCTACGAGATGGACGAACTCCAGTACCGCCTGGTGTTCCCCACGCACCCCGGCGCGGAATCCGTGCCCGCCGTGGTCGCCGGACCGACCTGCGACAGCGACGACGCCTACGCCCACGCCGCCGGCGGGCTGGTCCGGGTACCCCGGGCCGCCGCCTCCGGCGATCCGGTCTGGGTGCTCTCCTGCGGCGCCTACGCGACCAGCTACATGACCCAGGGCTTCAACGGCTTCGAGCCGCTGCCCTACAGCTGCATCCCCGACACCGGCCCAGGCACGGAGGACGGAGCCGTGCACCGATGAGCAACGACACACCCATCCGACACATCACCGACCACGACTGGGACGACATCGTCGCCCTGGAGTCCGGCGCCTACGCCGCCCTCGGCCTGTCGGAGCAGCGCTCCGCACTGGAATCCAGGGCCCACGCCTCGCCGAGCACCTGCTTCGTCATCGAGTGCGACCGGCGGATCGCCGGCTACCTGCTGGCCCTGCCCTACCCGCACGCCCACTACCCCGACCTGGCCCGGCCGGAGCACGGCACCCACCGCACGGACAACCTGCACCTGCACGACCTGGTCGTCGCCCGGCCGCTGCGCCGCCGGGGACTGGCCCGGCTGCTGCTGCGGCAGCTGACGGCGACCGCCGCGGCGCAGGCGTACGACCGCATCTCCCTGGTCGCCGTGGCCGGGAGCGACGCCTTCTGGTCGGCCAACGGATTCACCGCCCACCACGGCGCCGCGCCCCCGCCCGGCTACGGCGCGCACGCGGTCTACATGTCCCGGGCGGTACGCGCGCACGCAACCGGGGAACCACGGCCGTCCGGCGCCCTGCCGCACGGGTCACCACCGACCGACGAAGTAGGCTGATCTCACATGCTCCGCGTGCACGACGACTTCCGCAGGGCGCAGTTGGCGATTACCGCGCTGTTCTGCTCGCTCGGATTCCAGTACGCCACCTGGGCCTCCCGGATACCCGCGATCACCGCCCGGCTCGGCCTGAGCACCGCCGAGGTGGGGCTGCTGCTGATGGCCACCGGCGTCGGCGCGGTGGCGTCCTTCCCGCTGGTCGCGCTGGGCACCCGGCGGCTCGGCCCGCGCCGCCTCGCCCTGCTCTCGGCCCTCGGCCTGGCCCTGGTGCTCCCGGCCCTGGCCGCCGCACCGGACTACCCGGTGGCCCTGCTGATCATGGCCTGTGACGGCGTCCTGGTCGGCTGCCTCAACGTCGCCATGAACGCCCAGGGGGCGGCACTCGAAGTCGTCTTCCGGCGCAACGCCATGACGAAGCTTCATGCCACCTTCAGCGCAGGGTCGTTGGCTGCGGCCCTGCTCGCCTCCGGGATGAACCTGGTGAGCCCGTCCGTCACGGTGCACTTCGCGGTGGCGGCGGCCGTCCTGCTGCTGCTGGCCGGATATGCCGCGCCCGGGTTGCTGACGGACAGTCAAGTCGTGTCCAAAAAAGAGGAACCGGCGAAGGCGAAGCGGCGCTTCCGGCTCACCGTGCCGTCCCGGATGACGCTGTGGATGGGCTGCGCCATGGTGTTCGGCACGGTGACCGAGGGTGCCATGAACGACTGGTCCTCGCTCTACCTCAAGGAGGTCGCCAAGGCCCCGGCGGAGCTGGTGCCCATGGGCATCGCCGTGGTCTCGGTGATGATGGTGCTGGCCCGGCTGCTCGCCGACGGCCGACGCAGCCGCTGGGGCGACGCGCGGATCGTCCGCCTCGGCAGCGCACTGGCCGCCGTGGGGCTGGCCCTGGCCCTGCTGATCGGCGGTGTGGCACCGGCGCTGATCGGCTTCGCCTGCGTGGGCCTGGGCATCGCCGCGGTGACGCCCTGCATCTACGTGGCGGCGGCGGGGCAGGGCACGGACGCGCTGAACCTGGTCGCCGCCATGGGCGTCACCGGCCTGCTGGCCGGGCCGCCGACGATCGGTTTCATCGCCGGGGCCACCAGCCTGGTCTGGGGCCTGGGTGCGGTCGCCGCCTCGGCCGCCCTGGTCTCCCTGTGCACCATGCAGATCCGCTGGTCGGCCGTCGCCGCCGAAGCGGCGCCGACGGCCGACCCGGTGGAGAGCCTCAGCCTCGGCTGAACGCGTGGGCGCGCCGGGCCCCGGGCGCCGCCGCTCTCAGCGCGGCCCGGCGCCGATGCCGTCGGACGGCTCCGGCTCGACTCCCGTGGCCGGGGCCGGGAGCGTCGCCGCCGCCTCGGCGCGGGAGTGGTGCAGCCGCTCGCCCTCGATGTCGAGGTCGGGCAGCAGCCGGTCCAGGAAGCGCGGCAGTCGCCAGGCCGCGTGCCGGGTGAGGGCCAGCACGGCCGGGACGAAGGTCATCCGGACCACGAAGGCGTCCAGGAGGACGCCGACGGCCAGGGCGAAGGCGATCTGCTTCAGCATCTGGCTGTCGGTGCCGAGGAAGGCGGCGAACACCGAGATCATGATCAGGGCCGCCGCAGTGACCACCCGGGCGCTGTGGCGGGCGCCGCTGTGCACGGACTCCAGCGGCTTCCGGGTGCGGACGTACGCCTCCCGCACGCGGGAGACCAGGAACACCTCGTAGTCCATGGCCAGCCCGAAGAGCACGGCCAGCAGGATGATCGGCAGGAAGCTGCTGACCGGCCCGGTCCGGTCGACCCCGATCAGCCCGCTGAAGTGGCCGTACTGGAAGACGCCCACCACGGTGCCCAGGGTCGCGGCGATGGAGAGCAGGAAGCCCGCCGCGGCCTTGAGCGGCACCACCAGCGAGCGGAACACCAGCAGGAGCAGCAGCAGCGACAGGCCGACCACGACCGCGGCGAAGGGGATCATCGCGGCGTCGAGCTTCGCGGAGACGTCGATGCCCACGGCTGTGCTGCCGGTGACGCTGATCGTGGCGCCGGTCTGCCGTTGCAGCGTCGCCCGGTCCGCGCGGACGGTGGTGACCAGCGTCTTGGTGGCCTCGTCGCTGGGCGCGGTGGTGGGGACGACCTGGATCAGCGCGGCGTGGGCGGCGGGGTTGACCACCGGGCGGCCGACGGCGGCGACGCCGGGCAGGGTGCGCAGGTCCCCGGCGATGGTCGTGGCGGCGGTCTGCGGGTCGGCGCTGCGGCTGGTGTCGGCCAGGACCAGCAGCGGGCCGTTGAATCCGGGGCCGAACTCCTTGCTCACCCGGTCGTAGGCCAGCCGCTGGGTGGAGCTCGCGGGCGCGGTGCCGTTGTCGGGCAGGGCCAGCCGCAGGCTGTGCAGCGGCCAGGCGAGCGCGCCCAGCGCCACCAGGCAGGCCAGGACGGTCAGCAGCGGCCGCCGGGTGACCAGCCGGAACCAGCGCTCCCCGGCGTTGGCGGGGCCGCCGTCGTCACTGGCGGCGGCCTGCTCCCGGCGCAGCGAGCGCGATCCGGCCTTGGGGGTCAGCCGGTGCCCGGCGAAGCCGAGCAGGGCGGGCAGCAGCGTGGTGGCGACCAGGACCGCGATCAGCACGGCCGCGGCGGCGCTCAGGCCCATGACGGTCAGGTAGGGGATGCCGATGACGGAGAGCCCGGCCATGGCGATGACGACCGTCAGACCGGCGAAGACGACGGCGCTGCCCGCGGTGCCGACGGCCAGCGCGGCCGACTCCTCCGGGTCGGTGCCGCCGACGAGCTGGGAGCGGTGGCGGCTGACGATGAACAGGGCGTAGTCGATGCCCACCGCCAGGCCGATCATCAGGGCCAGGCTCTGCGCGGTCGAGGAGATGGCCACCGCCCCGGTGAGCGAGAGCACGCCCGCTATCGCGGTGACCACCCCGGCGGCGGCGCTGGCCAGCGGCAGCCCCGCGCTCAGCAGCGAGCCGAAGGTCATGGCCAGGATCAGCAGCGCGACGGCGACGCCGATCAGGTCGGAGTCGCCGGACTTGGACGAGCCCGAGCCGAAGGCGGCCCCGCCGACCTGGACGTCCAGGCCGGAGCTCCTGGCGCTGCCGACGGCTTTCTCCAGGTCGGGCAGCGAGTCCGGCTTCAGCTGGCTGGGGGTGACCTCGTACTGGACCTGGGCGACGGCGGTGGTGCCGTCCGGGGAGACGGTGTGCGCGGTCGCCGGGTCGATCACCTTGGCGACCTGCGGGGCGGTGGCGGCGCTCGCCAGGGCGGTCCGGATCGCGTCCAGATCGGCGGGGTCGGTGATCTTCTGCCCGGCGGGTGCGGTGAAGACGACCTGGGCGCTGGTCCCGGAGGAGGTCGGGAAGTCGGTCTTCATCCGGTCCAGCGCCTGCTGCGACTCGGAGCCGGGGATGGAGAAGGTGTCGTTGAGCTTGCCGGTGCCGCCGAAGGCGACCATGCAGCCGACGACTGCGGCGATCAGGGCGAGCCACAGGGCCAGGACCCGCCGTCGGTGGCGGAAGGCGAGGCGGCCGAGGCGGTAGAGCAAGGTGGGCATGAGGGCTCCGGGGTCGGGAAGTCTCCGCGCCGCCGGCAGTGAAACCGGCAGTACTGCCACGTTAGCAAACGTGGCAGTACTGTCACCTTTCTGGGGTGGCTTTGGCCTGAGATGATCGAGGCGTGGAGAGCACAGACACGGCAGCGCCGGGCCCGGCCGGGCCCGCGCCAGGACGCAGAGAGCAGAACAGGCAGCGCACGCACCGCTCCCTGGTCGAGGCGGCTGGACAGCTGTTCCAGGAGAAGGGCTTCGAGGCGGTGACCGTCCGGGACATCGCCGCCGCCGCCGGAGTGGGGGAGCGGACCTTCTTCCGCTACTTCCCCTCCAAGGAGAGCCTGGTCCTGCAGCAGGTGCGGGATCTCATCCCGTCGCTGGAGGCGGCGATCCGCGCCCGCCCGGCGTCCGAGCCGCCGCTGACCGCCCTGCGCAACGCCGTGCTGGAACTCGCCCGGCGCGAGGGCGCCAACCCGGCGATCCTGCTGGCCGGACCCCTGCCGCCGAGGATCGACCCCACCAGCCGCGGCGACCGGTTCCTGCTGTTCGACCTGGAGGAGGCCGTCGCCTCCGCGTTCCTGGCCCGGCTCGGCCCGCCCGGCGACGGGATCGCCCCGCTGCCGGGCTGCGACGCGCGGGCCGCCGGGGCGCCGGCCCCGGACGTACCGGCCGCCGACCGGGCGACCGCGCTGCGGGTGGCCGTGCTCTCCCGCACGGGCGTGGCGGTGATGCGCTCGGTCCGGCTCGCGTACGCCCAGCTGCCCGAGGCCGAGCGGGCCGACACCGATGTGACCCAGCTGGTCCACGCCGCCTTCGCGGCCCTGCAGGACTGAGCGCCGCAGGACTGAGCGCCGCAGGGCCGGACGCCGCAGCGCCGGACCCCGCAAGTCGCCTCAGGGCCGGTCGCTGCTGCGGTCCAGGCCCGCCAGTCGGCGCTCGATGCGGTCGCCGTCGGCGACCCGGTGCTGCGAGAGGTAGAGCAGCCGGGCCCGCTGCCAGACCTCCCGCGCCTGCTCCGGCTCGCCGACGGCGAGGTGGGCCTGGGCCAGCTGGTCCAGGGTGTTGGCCTCCTCGTACGGGCTGCCGAGGCCGCGCAGCAGCTCGAGCGCCCGCCGGTAGCACTCCATGGCCGACCGGTGGTCGCCGATCGCACTGTGGGTCTGGCCCAGCCGCCCCAGCGTCCCGGCCTCCTCGTAGTCGTTGCCCAACTGGTGGAACTGCTCCAGGGACCGCCGGTAGTAGCTGAACGCCCGGTCGTGGTCGCCGATGCGGTGCGACAGGTAGCCCAGGCTGTCCAGGGTGGCGGCCTCGCCCTCCCGGTCCTCGGCCGCCAGGAAGAGCGCCAGCGCGGCCTCACAGTAGAGCCGGGCCTGCTCGTGGTGGCCGAGCCGGGCATGGAACCAGCCGGCCTGGTTCAGCGCCGACGCCTCCCAGAGCCGTCCGTCGAGCGTCCGGTAGATCTCCAGGGCCGCTTCGGAGTGCTCCAGCGCCTGCGGGTCGTCGCCCTCGCGCTCCCAGGCGCGGGCCAGGGAGTGGTGGGTGTTGGCCACCTCCTTGCGCGAGCCCGCCGCCTCCGCCATGGCCAGCGCCCGGAGCAGGTGCGCCACCGCCTCGGCGTGCTGGTCGGTCCGGGCCAGGGCGTCGCCCAGCAGGCGGTGCGACCGGATCAGGGTGAGCGGATCGGCCAGGTGCTCGGCCGCGTGCAGCCCCGCACGCCAGTAGTCCACCTGGTCCTGGAGGTAGCCGAGCCGTATGTTGGAGTCGCCCACCAGCCAGGCCAGCTGCCAGACCTTGGCATGCCAGCCCTGCTCCGAGGCCGCCCGCCGCACCGCCAGCAGGCAGGAGCGCTCGGCCTTGAACCAGGCGAGCGCCCTGGCCTCGTCCGGCAGGCGCAGCGGCCGACTGCCCGGCACCGGCTCGCCCAGCGCGATCGCCGCCCGCGAGGGGTTGACCAGCCGGTCCCCGCCGTCGGCGGTGTGCAGGTAGAAGTCGGTCAGCCGACGCAGCGCCATCTCCTGCTTCTCGGGCGGGAGTTCGCGCCGGGCCCGGGCGCCGCCGTCCAGCCGGACCAGGTCGTGCATCTGGTAGCGGCCGGGGGCGTGCTCATGGGTCAGCGACACCCGTTCGAGGGCGCGCAGTATCCGGCCGGCCGCGCCGTGCGGGCCGACCACGGCAGCCGCCGCCGCGACGCTGATGTCCGGTCCCGGCGCCAGGGCGAGCAGCCCGAACGCCTCGGCCTGGTCGTCCGGCAGGGCGGCGTACGACCAGGAGAGGACGGTGCTCAGGGTGGCCTCGGAGTCGCCCTCGTCCAGCGCCTCGAGCCGGGTGAAGGCGTCCGCCAGCTCCGCCGCTATCGTCTCGAACGGCGACCAGGGGTGCAGCCGGGCCCGGCCCGCCACGATGGCCAGGGCCAGCGGCAGCCCCTCGCACCAGGCCAGCACCTCCGCCACCGCCCGGGGTTCGGCCTCCAGCCCGCGCGCGCCCAGCCGCCGCACGAGCAGGGCCTTGGCCTGCGCCTCGTCCAGCACGTCCACCAGGACCGGGTGCGCGCCGTGCGCGGTGACCAGCCCGGCCAGCTGGTTGCGGCTGGTCACGATCACCGTGCAGCTCGGACTGCCCGGCAGCAGCTCGGCCACCTGCGAGGCGTCCCGGGCGTTGTCGAGGACCAGCAGCATCCGCCGCCCGGCCACCTCGCTGCGGTACCGCTCGGCCTGCGCCCCCTCCGGGACGGTCGAGGGGTCGACGCCCAGCGCGTCCAGGAAGCCGCGGACGACCGCCGACGGCGCCAGCGGCTCGCTGACCGGGTCGAAGCCCCGCAGATCCACGAACAACTGCCCGTCGGGGAAGCGCTCCAGATGGCGATGGGCCCAGTGCAGGGCCAGCCAGGTCTTGCCGATGCCGCCCATGCCGCAGAGCGCGGACACCACGACCGTGCCGCGCCTGCCGTCCGCCTCCGCGCCGTCCAGGGCGGCGGTGAGCGCCGCGAGTTCCCGCGTCCGGCCGACGAACATCCCCGGCGAGGCCGGAAGCTGACGCGGCACCACCACGGTGCGCGGGGGAGCGTAGTAGTGCACCCCGCCGCTGATCGAGCCGGCCTGCACGACCGGGCCGGAAGTGGAGCCGCCGAACTCGTTGTGGACCTCGAAATCGCCTGGCACCTCACCAGTGTGCGGCATATGGGCGCATTTGAATGCCTGTTTACGATCTAACCCGGTATCGGCTTGTGGCCACGGCGGGTGAAGCACCCGCTGCGGACCCGCGCTACCGTTGCGGATCATCCTTCCCGACCGGAGGTCCGCGCGCGTGAGCTTCACGACCCTGGCTGTGATCTCCCTGGCCGCGCTGCTGGGGCCGCTGCTGGCGCTGCCCGAGCGCTGGCACCTGCCGGTCGTGCTGGGGGAGCTGGCGGCCGGGATCGTCCTCGGCCCCAGCGTCGTCGGTTATCTGGACGCGGGCAACAGTACGTTCACGTTCCTTGCCGACATCGGCTTCGCGCTGATCATGTTCGTCGCCGGTGCCCGGGTGCCGCTGCGCGACGCCAGCCTGCGCGCCGGGCTGCGCACCGGCGTGCTGCGCGCGGCAGCGGTCGGCCTGCTCGCGGTCGGCCCCGCCTTCGCCGCCGCCAGGCTGTTCCACACCGGGCACACCGCCCTGTACGCGGTGCTGATGGCGTCCTCGTCGGCCGCGCTGGTCCTGCCGATCGTGGACTCGCTCTCGCTCGGCGGCCCCCCGGTCCTGCAACTGCTCCCGCAGGTGGCCGTCGCCGACACCGTCTGCATCGTGGCGCTGCCCCTGGTCATCGACCCCCGGCACGCGGCCCGGGCGGCGTTCGGCGCGCTGGCCGTCATCGGCTGCGCCGCCGTGGCCTTCGTGGTCCTGCGCCGACTCGAACGCGACGGCTACCGGCGCCGACTGCACCGGCTCTCCCAGGAGCGGCGGTTCGCCCTGGAGCTGCGGATCAGCCTGGTGGTCCTGTTCGCGCTGGCCGCGCTGGCGGTGCGGACGCACGTGTCGATCATGCTGGCGGGCTTCTCGTTCGGCCTGGTCGTCGCCGCCATCGGCGAGCCGCGGCGGCTGGCCAGGCAGCTGTTCGCGCTGAGCGAGGGGTTCCTCGGCCCGCTCTTCTTCCTCTGGCTGGGCGCCTCGCTGGACCTGCGCGCGCTGGTCCACCATCCCTCGTTCGTGCTGCTGGGCCTGGCGCTGGGGGCCGGAGCGATCGCGGTGCACGCCGCCATGCGGCTGAGCGGCCAGCCGGTCAGCCTCGGCGCGCTGGCCTCGGCCCAGCTGGGGGTGCCGGTGGCGGCGGCCACCCTGGGCACCCAGCTGCACCTGCTCCGGCCGGGCGAGGCGGCCGCGGTGATGCTGGGCGCACTGGTGACCATCGGCGGCGCCATCGCCGCCGGCTCGCTCGCAGTGCGGGCCGGTCTGACCACCCCGCCCGAGGCCGCCCCCGGCCGGGCGGGCGCGGCCAAGCCCGCCTAGCCCCGCCCCGCCGGTCGGGGCGCGGGCGGGGCGGGGCCGTCGGTGCGCGGCAGCTGCCGCGCGGTCAGTTCTGCAGGGTCTCGCCCTCGAAGGGGGCGCAGCTGCTGTCGGTCCGGTAGGAGGTGACGGACCAGCCGGCCGGCAGGGTGGAGTTGGAGCAGGCCACGATCCCGTTGTACGGGGTGGTGTACTGGAGCCCCTCGGTGAGGCCGCACCCCGGGTAGCTGCTCCAGACCTCGGTGACCACGTAGCCCGCGGGGCCGACGCCCTGGCCGCAGGCGACGATGCCGCTGTGGACCGGGTTCAGCGTCTCCTGGCCGTAGCCGGCGCAGGCGGTGCCCCCGCTGACGGCGGTGACCACGTAGTTGTTCCAGATGGAGGTGTTGGCGCAGGCGACGATGCCGGGGGTCTCCTGGTTCAGGGTCATCGACTGTCCGCTGCACGGGGCGTAGGTGCCGCCGGAGATCGCGGTGATCACGTAGGGGTTGGGCAGGGAGCTGCCCAGGCAGGCCAGGATCCCGTTGTACGGCTGGTTGATCGTCTGGGTCTCGTAGATGCCGTCGCACTGCGGCTGGCCGGTAGTGGTCCCGGCGATGACGACCCACCCCGCCGGGAAGGCGATGCCGACGGTGCACGCCTTGGCGCCGTTGGAAGGCAGCGCCACCGTGTACAGCAGCGAGCCCTGACAGGAGCCGGTGTTGGAGACGGCGGTGACGATGTAGCCGGTGGGGAACGCCTGGTTGGCGCACACCGAGGTCACCGTCCTCGGGGTCGCGGCCTGCGAGGCCGCGGCGCCGGGCACGGTGAGCGCGAAGAACGCCAGCGCGGCGACCAGGGGAAGGGCAAGGGCTCGGCGTAACAGCTGCCGGAGACGGTTCACGGGCACGCTCCTTCGATCGGACGGACACGAATCGCGCGGTACGGCCCCGAGGCTAGCAACTGAGATGGATGAGCATCAGAGTCGAATTCACTTTGGCTTATTCCCTCCGTGCGGGTGCCGCTCTGATCATCTGTATGCTCGCTGCCGGGCAACGGCGGCCAGGAGGACTGCGTGATCGAGTACGAGCGGGACGGTGCGGCCATCTACCGTCAGTCCTTCGCCACCATCAGGGCCGAGGCGGAGCTGGGCGGCCTGCCGGACGACGTCTCCCGGGTGGCCGTGCGCATGATCCACGCCTGCGGCATGGTGGACCTGGTCCGCGATCTGGCCTTCACCCCGCAGGTGGTGGCCAGGGCCCGGGCGGCGCTGCGCGCGGGCGCGCCGATCCTGTGCGATGTGACCATGGTGGCCAGCGGAATCACCCGCAGCCGGCTGCCCGCGGGCAACGAGGTGCTGTGCACCCTGTCCGACCCCTCCGTGTCCGAGCTGGCGACGCGGCTGGGCACCACCCGCAGCGCCGCCGCCGTCGAGCTGTGGCGGGACCGGCTGGACGGCGCGGTAGTGGCGGTGGGCAACGCCCCGACGGCGCTGTTCCGGCTGCTGGAGCTGGTGGAGGCGGGAGCGCCGCGCCCGGCGGCGGTGATCGGGGTGCCGGTGGGCTTCGTCGGCGCGGCGGAGTCCAAGCAGGCCCTGGCCGAGCACCCGTCCGGCCTGGACCACCTGGTGGTGCACGGCCGGCGCGGCGGCAGCGCCATGGCCGCCGCCGCCGTCAACGCCCTGGCCAGCGAGCAGGAGTAGCCGGCGGGCCGCTACCGACCGGTGCGGTCCGCCAGCCCGGTGCGGTCCGTCAGCCCGGTGAGGTCCGTCGCCCCGGTGCGGCGGAGCCAGTCGAGCGCGCCCGCCACGTCGGTGGCCACCGGCACGCCCGGCGGCGCGGGCGGGCGGGTCACCAGCACCACCGGCAGCGCCAGCTCCCGGGCGGCGGCCAGCTTGGGCGCGGTGGCCTCGCCCCCGCTGTCCTTGGTGACCAGGACCTGCACCCGGTGTGCGCGCAGCAGCGCACGCTCCCCCTCCAGGGTGAACGGGCCCCGGCCGAGCAGCACCTGCATGCGCGGAGGCGTTGGAGGGAGTGGCGGTTCGACCGAGCGGAGCAGGAAGGAGAGGTCCGTCAGCGGGGCGAAGGCCGCCAGGCCCTGGCGTCCGGTGGTCAGAAAGACGCGGTGACCGAGTGCGGGGAGCAGGGCGGCGGCCTGCTCCAGGGAGCTGACGGGGTGCCAGCGGTCGTCGGCGGTCGGCGCCCAGCCGGGTCGGCGCAGTGCGAGCAGGGGGACGCGGGCGGCGGCCGCGGCCTCGGCCGCATGGTGGCTGATGGTGCCCGCGAACGGGTGGGTGGCGTCCACCAGGGCGTCCACGCGGTGTTCGCGCAGCCAGTCGGCCAGGGCCCGGCTGCCGCCGAAGCCGCCGATGCGGACCTGGCCGGCGGGCAGCCGGGGCGCGGCCACCCGCCCGGCCAGCGAACTGGTCACCCGCAGCGTCGGATCGGCGGCCAGCTCGGCTGCGAGCAGTCGGCCCTCGGTGGTGCCGCCCAGGATCAGGACGTGCCGCACGGACATGGAGGGAACCCCTGGAAGGTGTGGTCATGGCGGTCGGCGAGGCGGCCGGGAAACGGTGGGAGCGAGGCAGGGCAGCCTATCGGGCGGCGGCCCCCGGTACGGCGGCAGCCCGGCAGCGGCCCGGCCGCCGCCGCGAGCGCCCGGCCGCGCCGGGTCAGCCGGGCCGGGGTCAGCCGCCGGGCCGGGGCCGCCGTCCGACGCGGCCTCAGCGGGAGGCGGCCTGGGCCAGCCGCTGCGGCAGCCCGCTGTGCGGCAGCGGATAGGCGTCGACCTCGCGGTCCAGCAGGTGGTGGCTGCTGCCGTAGAGGCTGTTGACCGCTGCCTCCACCGCGGGCGGCAGATGCGGTGACTTGCCCTGGCGGCACTGGGCCAGCAGCGCCTGCCGGGCCTCGCTGGACAGCAGTGGGGGGCTGCCCGGGCGGCGGTGCTCGGGCGATCGCCGGTCGCCGGTCTGCAGCCCGTCGGCCTCCAGCCGCCAGAGCTGGGCGGTGCGGTGCTGGCCCTGGTGACGGTGGAGCAGGTACAGGCAGAAAGCGGCGGTCGGGCTCTCACCCCCGGCCGCGTACTGCCACCAGTACTCGGCGGCGTCGCTGTGCCCGGCCAGGAACAGCAGGCAGCCGAAGACCAGCGCGCCCTCGGTCTCCGCGCCGCAGCGTTCGGCGAAACGGTTCAGCGCGTCCGCGGCCTGCGGGTCGCCCAGCACCAGCGAGACCGCCAAGTGCACGTCGCGGGCGGCGGTCTGGCGGATGGACTGGGCACAGGCGGGCACGCAGACCGGCACCCGGGCCTCGGCCGCCGAGGCGCCGACGGGCGGCGGGCGGTGGTGCCGACAGGCTCCGGCGCGGTCCGGCCCGGCCGGGGAGACCCCCCGGGTCGGCCTGCCCCGCTCCGGAAGCAGGTCGAGATCCTCCAGCAGTGCGTCGAGGTCCTGCGCCCCCCGAGGCGCTCGGTTGCTCACGTCTCCTCCTTGAGCAGGTGCTTGAGTTTGACGGCGAGCCGCCTCTTGGCCCGCATCGCGTGGGAGCGCACCGTCTCGGCGGTGATGCCCAGGGTGGCGGCGATGTCGTGGTCCGCCATGTCGAAGGCATAGCGCAGGGTGATCACGTCGTACTGCCGCTCCGGCAGTTCGGCGATGGCCCCGTACAGCCCCAGTTCGCTCTCCAGGACGTCGAACTCGCCCGTGGCCTCGCGCAGCAGCAGCCGGCTTATCGCGTCCCGGAACTCCTTGGTGTCCGGGACGACCGGGGTGCGCGAGCGCTCGCCGAGCCAGGCCGCGGTGTGGTCCTTGAGCACCGTCCACGCGTACTGCGGCACCGAGGGCTTCAACAACACCTCGTCCCACTCCTGGGCGAGCTGCTCGCAGACCTGGCGCACCAGTTGGGCCGCCTGCCTGCCGTCGACGACCTGGAGCGTGGCGTAGCGCAGCCACAGCTTGTGGTGGTAGGTGACGAAGGCGTTGAGCGTCAGCGTCTCCCGGCGCTGCGCCAGCCGCTCCGGGCTGACCAGCACAGGTGCGGCCGCCAGCAGGTCGTCCGGTCGGATCGGCTGGTTCATCCTGTCGCCGCCTTCCGGCCGGCCGGGCCCGCCGTACGCGCCGCCGGCCGCACGCCTAAGGAGGCGGCTGGCTGCGTGCCGGTCTTCGGGGCGGTCGTCAGCAGGCGTGCGGCGGCTCCCCGGACCACGGCATCGCGGATCTTGATCAAGGGCATTCCAGTCTCGCGGGCACCGCGCCGCTCCCGGATGGAGGCGGCGTCGGTCGGAAGCTGCACGCTCCCATCTCAGCAAAGCCGATGGGCGGCCCGTCCGTTGAAGCAGGATCGAACTTTTTCTCGCTCCAGGTGAGGGTCCGGCTACCCAGCGGGAGCCCGGTGGCCGGAGAACGGCGCGGCAAATGCCAAGAAAAGGTATAAAACGGGCGTAATGGCGAGTGAATTCGGCTGGGTCGCGCGCTTGTAGGCTGCGCGGGCCGGGGAGGAAGCCGGGGGGTGGCGAAACCTGGCGAACCCCTGGCTCGGGTCGGGGCGGAGATATGCGCCACCCCCGGGACGACACCACCGAAGCCCGCACCGCACAGGGGGAGCACATGATCAGTGATCGGAAAACCGGCGACCGGCGGCCCGCGGAGCAGGAAACCGGAATCGATTTGCAACTTGACCGGCCGCATTCCGCCCGGATGTACGACTACTACCTGGGTGGCTACACCAACTTTCCGGCCGACCGCGAGGCGGCCGGCAAGGCGATCACGGCCTTCCCGTCCGCGCTGGTCGCCGCCCGGGCGAACCGCCGGTTCATGCACCGCTCGACCCGCTGCCTCACCTCCCTGGGCATGACCCAGTTCCTGGACATCGGCACCGGCATCCCCACCTCGCCCAACCTGCACGAGATCGCCCAGCGGGCGGACCCGTCGGCCCGGGTCGTCTACGCCGACAACGACCCGATCGTCCTGGCCCATGCGGCGGCGCTGCTGCACAGCACCCCGGAGGGGCGCACCGCCTACGCCCCCGGCGACGTCACCGACCCGGCCGCCCTGCTGCACTCGCCCGACGTCCGGCGCACCCTGGACCTGGACCGGCCGGTCGCGCTCAGCCTGAACGCCCTGCTGCACTTCGTGCCCGGCGCCCAGGAGGCGCACGACATCGTCGAGTACTTCAAGAAGGAGCTGGCCCCCGGCAGCACGCTGACGATCACGCATCTGACCGGGGATTTCGACCCGGAGTCGATCGACCGGCTGGTGCAGATCTACAAGGCCGCAGGCACCCCGGGCACGAGCCGGACTCTCAGCGAATTCACAGCGTTCTTCGCGGGCTGGACCCTGCTGGAGCCCGGCGTCACGCCCACCCAGCGGTGGCGCCCCGACCCGGAGGACAACCTCGGCGGTATCACCGACGCCGAGGCGTCCTGCTACGCCGCCGTGGCCCGCAAGCCCTGACCCGGCGGCGCCGCGCCGCGGAACGCGAGCAGCCCGCAGCCCCCGTGCGGGGACTGCGGGCCGGTGGCCTCGGTGGCCTGGACTACGTGACGGGTGTCACTTCCAGCTGTGGTAGGCGTAGCGGTGGTAGCCGTAGCCCGAGTAGGACGAGTGCGAGTACGCGCTGGTCCAGGCCCAGCGGCCGGAGCCGTTGTAGCCGGTCTGCGAGCCGCTGTCGCCGGAGCCGGTGGACGAGCCGGAGCCGGAGGAGTCGGAACCGGTGCTCGGCTGGGTGGCCGTGCCCGTGTCCTGGCTGCTGGTGGTGGTGCCGGTGGTGCCGGTGCTCGCGGTGGTGCTGCCGGTGGTCGTGGTGGCAGTGGTGCTGGTCGCGGGCGTGGTGGTGGTGCTGGCGGTGCCGGTGATGTTGTTGTAGCGCAGCGGCGTGTAGTCGCTGGTGGGCCAGCCGTCCAGGGAGCTGGCGTCCAGGCTGCCGGTGTAGGTGTTGGTCAGCTCGCTGGGGTTGTTCTCGGCGTAGTAGGTGAAGGTCCCGGCGGACTGGTCGACCCAGCCGCCGAAGAGGATCACGTGCTCGGCCGTGTAGTCCAGGGCGTCGCCGGGCTGCAGGTCGGAGCTGGCGATCTGGGTGGAGACGCTGGGGAGGGTCTGCGTGACCATGCTGGAGCTGAGGTCCCAGGCCATGGAGACGTAGCCGGAGCAGTCCTCACGGTAGGAGCCGTTGCTGTCCGAGTAGTAGGCGCCCTGGTTGTAGGGCACGCCCTCGCTGACCCAGCTCTGTGCCCGCTGGATGACCTCGTCACGCGAGATGCTGCCGCCCGTCGTGGTGTCGGCGTGGGCGGGGACAGCGGCGAGCAGGGAGGCAGAGGCAATGGCGGCCCCGACGAGGCCGGACAGGCAGCGGCGCGAGGAGGGCATGTGCATGGGCATGGGTGACTCCGGGTTCCGTGGGGGGTGAAACGGGGGGTGGGGGAGAGCCCCCGCCGACTAGCTCAGCTGTCGGGTGACGGCGCTGAGCAGGGACAGGTCGGCGCGGGTGTCGTAGACGACCGGGTGGGCCGAGGCCCACTGGTCGAAGTGGATGACGGCCAGGGTGTCGCCCACCTGTACGGCATAGAGGTGGTCGGTCTGCGGCCCGGCGGCCGACAGACCCTCGACTCCGGTCCACTGGCGCGACCAGGCACTGCCGGCGTCGGTCGCCGCGGTACGGGTGACCTTGGCGTCGACGGCGATGTGGGCCGCGGCCTGGAGCGTGCGGGACCGGGTCTGGCAGCCGTCCATCTGCGACGCCAGGCTGAGCCGCGCGGCGTGCGCGGCGCTGCTGCTGGCGAAGG
The DNA here is from genome assembly GCF_014084125.1 of Streptacidiphilus sp. PB12-B1b. Taxonomy (NCBI): domain Bacteria; kingdom Bacillati; phylum Actinomycetota; class Actinomycetes; order Kitasatosporales; family Streptomycetaceae; genus Streptacidiphilus; species Streptacidiphilus sp. PB12-B1b. The sequence continues at coordinate 3,039,468 of NZ_CP048405.1, forward strand.
TGAAGACGTCCTGCTCCGCGGGGGTCTGGAAGGTGCTGGCGTATGCCTGCTGCTGCCAGGTGACGGCGCCGTGCACAGTGGCGCACTCGTTGACCTGGATGGTTCGTCCGGTCACGGTCTGGGTGCGGGGCGGGGCGATGGACTGCCACTTCTCGGCGGCGCCGTCGGGGAGCTGGGCGGCGGTGAGCCGGACAGCGGAGACAGGTGACGGTGCGGAGCCGGTGGTGGCCGGGGGAGCCGTGGCGCCGGTCAGGGCGGCCGCGGCGGTGGGTGAGGCGCTGCTGCATCCGGTGGCGCACACCAGGACGGCCAGCGCGATCAGGGCGCCCACGATGCCGAGGACGGCAGGGCGGGCGTGAGTGGTCGCGGGTCGTATGGAGCCGGGCATAGGCAGGCCTCTGGTCGGGGACAGGTGGACACGGCGGCACGGAGGTGTGGAGATGCCCGGGCGGGGGATGTTTCCTCGCGGGCAACAGCGGGCACCGGACAGGTGTGCCACCGCTGGATCACGCCAGGCGGTCCTGGCGCTGAGTACGGCTGTCCTCTGGGTGAGGCGGAGGCCGGTGCTCCGGATTCTTATTGGCTGGTTCGTAGGCTGTCAAGTAATGGTTTTGTGCCTATTTGCCACTCAAAAGCTACATATCTAAGGCATGTGGGCTTTATGTCCGTTTTACTGGCTTAGCGTGTGAAATGCTCTGCGGGTCGGCGGGGGTGCCGCCGAGGGGGCGGCGAGGGGTTCCGAGAGGTGTCCGGAGTCCGGGCTGACCCCACTCGGCCATGATCACGGCGGCGGTCGCCATGATCGACGCGGCGGGGCGGCCCCGGAGCGTGCGGCGGAGCGGCCGGGGGTGGCGATCGGGCCACGGCTGACGGTCCGCTCCGGCTCCGACTCGGCCCCGAGCTGGCCTCCGGCAGCCCCGCGGCGGCCCTCCTTGCGGTCCACTGCGCCTATTCGGCAAGGCATATGACAATTCATCAGAAATGAAATGTTCCTGCAGAAGTCCGGGCGGGTCGACCCCCGCACGTCTAGTCTCCTGATCTAGCCGAACCGTGGAGGTTCGATGAAGAGGAGGGAACCGCGTGAAGAGGTCCCGTGCACGTGCGGTGCTGGCGGCGATCGCCCTTGCCGCTGCTGCCGGCACTGCGGCAGCGCCCGGCGCCGCCGCCGCCCCGGTGGCGCCGGTGGCGTTCACCGCGAACAACCTGCCCACCTGGCAGACCAACGGAGTGGTCTGGGCGTTAGCCCAGGCCGGTGGCCTGGTCTTCGCCGGAGGCACGTTCACCGCGATCCGGCCGCCGGGCTCGGCCATCGGCGTCAACGAGACGCCCGCAGCCAACTTCATGGTCCTGGACGCCGCCACCGGCGCCCCGACCGGCTGCCGACTGAACTTCACCGTCAGCAGCGGAACCCCGACCATCCGCGCGCTCGCGGTCTCGCCCGACGGCCGCACCCTCTACGTCGGCGGGTACTTCGACCACGTCAACAACGCCTACGTGCAGAACCTGGTCGCCATCGACATCGCAAGCTGCAGCCTGGACACCGGCTTCACCCCGTCCCTCGACGCCACCGTCCGGACCATCCTGCCGACCGGCACCGGGCTCTACGTCGGCGGTGACTTCACCACGGCCGACGGCGTCGACCGGCAGCACCTGGCTCAGCTGAGCAGCACCGGCGCGCTGACCGCCTGGGCCCCGACGACCGACCAGACCGTCCGCTCGATGGTGCTCTCGCCGGACGGCAGCGAGGTCGTCGTCGGCGGCGACTTCAACACCCTCAACGGCGGGAACTCGCACGCCCTGGGCATCGTCAACGCCGGCACCGGCGCGACGGTCAAGGACTACCCGCTCGGCTTCATCGAGCAGAACTCCGTGGTCAAGGACCTCATCAGCGACAGCACCGGCTTCTACACCGCCAACGAGGGCACCGGCGGCGGCGTCTTCGACGGCCGGATCGCCATCGACTGGTCCACGCTGAACCAGCGCTGGCGCGACACCTGCCTGGGCGCCACCCAGGCCCTCGCCCTGTACGGCGGCGTCCTCTACGCGGGCTCGCACACCCACGACTGCTCCAGCATGGGCGAGCAGCCGGACGGCCGCCGCCAGCACCTGATCGCCGAGCCCACCAGCACCGGCACCGAGCTGGGCTGGGATCCGGACACCAACGACGGGCCGCCCGCCGGCACCACCCTGCCGCCCGGGATACCCCCGGTCGAGGGCGTCGGCCCGCGCGCCATGACCATCGCCACCGAGGGCGGCGAGCCCTACCTCTGGGTCTCCGGGGAGTTCACCAGCGTCAACGGCGTCGGCCAGCAGAGCCTGACCCGCTTCGGCACCGGACCGGACCTGGCCGCCCCGACCGCGCCCGCGCTGAACGTGGTCCCCGGCAGCAGCCCCGGCCAGCTCCAGGTGCGGGTCCGCACCGCCACCGACGAGGACGACCCCAGCCTCACCTACAGCATCTACCGGGACGGCGGCAGCACCCCGGTGTGGACCGGCACCGCGAGCTCGCAGTGGTGGTCACGCCCGCAGATCGGCTTCACCGACACCGGGCTGACCCCCGGCACCGTGCAGGTGTACCAGGTCAAGGTCTCCGACGGGCGGAACACCGCCGTGTCCGGCACCGTCGGCGCCACCGTGCCGGGCGGCTCCGACGCCTACGCCGACCAGGTGCTCGCCGACGGCGCCCGGCTGTTCTGGCGCTACGACGGCAATGCCGCCTTCGTCGCGGACACCTCCGGCGGCGGCCAGACCGGGCTGTTCAACGGCGGCGGGACGCTCAACGCCACCGGCGGTCCGATGACCGGGACGCCGGACGGGAGCATGACCTTCAACGGCAGCTCCGGCTTCGTCTACGACGAGGTGCAGCAGACCGAGCAGACCAGCTACAGCGCCGAGGTGTGGTTCAAGACGACCACCACCAGGGGCGGCCAGCTGCTCGACTTCAGCAACAAGCAGACCGCCACCACCACCCGGCCGACCTACGGCGACCACCTGGTCTACCTGACCAACGCCGGGAAGGTCGCCTTCGGCTCCTACAACTCCGGTACGCACGCCGTGGTTTCGCCCCGGTCCTACAACGACGGCCAGTGGCACCAGGCCGTCGTCACGCAGGGTCCGCACGGGATGAGCCTCTATGTCGACGGGGCCCTGGTCGGCAGCGGCACCACCCTGGCGACCAGCAGCTACGTCCCCTACGGGTACTGGCACGTCGGCGGCGACGCGGTGACCGGCTGGCCGCAGGCGCCCTCCAGCGCCTACTTCGCGGGCTCCATCGCCGAGACCTCCGTCTACCCGACCGTGCTGACGGCCGCCCAGGTCGCCAAGCACTACAGCCTGCGCACCTCCTGACCCGGCCCCCGGCGCGGGCGGTCGGCGGCACCGGGCCCGCCGACCGCCCGGGTGCGGCGAGAAGTCCTAGACTTCCCGTATGCGCATGCGTCCGATGATCGACTGGCAGGCCGGCGACGCACACGCGCGGCGGGACGGCAGTCCGGAGGAGGTCGGCCGGCTGCTCGCCGGGCGCGGCGTGGTGGTGCTCAGCGGCGCCGGGCTGTCCACCGAGTCCGGCATCCCCGACTACCGCGGCGCCACCGGCAGCCTGCGCCGCCACACCCCGATGACCTACCAGGACTTCGTCGCCGGCGAGGAGGGCCGCCGCCGCTACTGGGCCCGCAGCCACGTCGGCTGGCGCACCATCGCCCGGGCCCGGCCCAACGACGGGCACCGGGCGGTCGAGGCGCTGCGCCGCTCCGGCCACGTCTCCGGCGTGATCACCCAGAACGTGGACGGCCTGCACCGCGCGGTCGGCACCCACGACGCGGTGGAGCTCCACGGCGGCCTGGACCGGGTGATCTGCCTCCAGTGCGGACGCACCAGCAGCCGCGAGGAGCTGGACCGGCGGCTGCACGCCGCCAACGGCCCGCTCGGCGCCGGGGCGGGCCTGCGGACCAACCCGGACGGCGACGTGGAGCTGCCCGAGGAACTGGTCGAGCGGTTCCGGGTCGTGCCCTGCGAGGCCTGCGGCGGCATCCTCAAGCCGGACGTGGTCTTCTTCGGTGAGAACGTCCCCCAGCCCCGGGTGCAGCAGTGCTACGCGCTGGTGGACTCCGCGAGCGCGCTGCTGGTCCTCGGCTCCTCGCTGACGGTCATGTCCGGCCTGCGCTTCGTGCGCCGCGCGGCCGGGAACGGCATCCCCGTCGCCATCGTCAACCAGGGCCCGACCCGCGGCGACCGGTACGCCTCGGTGACCGTCGACCTGCCGCTGGGCGCGGCGCTGACCCGCCTGGCCGCCGAACTGGCGCAGCCGGACCGGTGACCCGCCGCCGTCAGCGGGCGGTCAGCGGGTTGGGAGCGGGCGCCCGGTGCGCACCCGGGCCCGCACCCGGCCCGCGTCCGGGTGCCGGATGTCCTGCAGGATCGGCAGCGCGCGCCTCCGCAGCTCGGCGGCGGCCGGATGCTCGCCCAGCGCCTCGTGCGCGTCCGCCAGCGCCGCCAGCGTCTCGCCGACGTAGTGGCGGTCGCCCAGGCGCTGGAAGATGCCCAGGGCGCTGCGGTGGGCAGCGAGGGCCTCGGCGTACCTGCCCGAGCCGTGCTGGGCCAGGCCGATGCTGTACCAGGTCTCGGCCTGCCCGAACGGGTTGTCGGAGCGCCGGTAGAGGGACAGGGCCAGGCCGCACAGGGTGAGGGCCTTCTCGCAGCAGCCGGTGTGCGTGTGGCAGCGGCCGACGGTGTTCAGCGCGCCCGCGTAGGCGTCCGGATCGGGGGAGTCGCGCAGCATCCGCAGCGCCAGCGCGGCCTCGGCCATGGCGTCGCCGTGCTTGCCCTGCATGTCCAGGACCCAGGCGGAGCCCTGGTGGCAGACGCCCCGGCTCAGCGGCCGCCCCAGGGCCTGGAACGTCCTGGCGGCGGACTGGAAGCAGTCGTGCGCCTGCTGGTACTCGCCCATGCGGCCGTAGCCGTAGCCCAGGGTGCGCTCGGTCAGCGCCTGGGCGAACCGGTCGTCCAGGCGGCAGGCGGCGTCGAAGGCCGTCCGCTGGACGCGGGCCAGCGAGTGCCAGTGCGCGCTGTGGGCGAGGAAGCCGGTGGCGCAGTAGCCGAGCTGCCAGGCGTGCCGGTCCAGGCCCGCGCCGACGGCCTGGTCGACGGCGGCGGCCAGCACCGTCCGGTGGGCCCGGCCCCAGGCGTCCGCCTCCTGCGCGTCGGCCGGACGCTCCAGCAGCACCCCCGGCGCCGGGGCGGGCAGGTCGAGCGCGGTCACCGGCCGGTGCAGCATCCGCAGCGCCCGGTAGGCGGTGTGCAGGTAGTGGTCCAGGATGCGGTGCTCCGCCGCCCGGCGCGCGCCGTCCGACTCGGTGCGCTCGGCCAGCTCCTCGGCGTAGCTGCGCACCAGGTCGTGGGCGGTGTACCGGCCCGGCAGGGACTCCTCGACCAGGTGCGCGCGGGCCAGCTCGGCCAGGGCCGCCCCGGCGTCCAGCAGCGGCGTCCCGGCCAGGCTGGCGGCGGCCGCCACCGAGGTGTGCGGGCCCGGCAGCAGCCCCAGCAGCCGGAACAGCCGCGCGGCCGGGGCCGACAGCCGGGCCAGCGACCAGGAGAAGACCGTCCGCAGATCCGTCGCCGCGTCCCCGGTCTCCAGCGCCCGCAGCCGCTGACCGGCGTCGCGCAACTGCCCCGCCAGCGCGTTCAGCGGATGCCCCGGCCGGGCCGCGACCCGGGCCGCGACGATGCCCACTGCCAGCGGCAGCCCCGAGCACGCCGCCAGCAGCTGCTCCGACGCCTCCGGCTCCGCCGCCACCCGGGCCGCGCCGATCCGGTGCACCATCAGCTCCCGGGACTCCGCCGCCGCCAGCGGCCTCAGCGGGACCACCGCGGCGCCCTCGCCCGCCGCCAGCCCGGTGAGATCGGTGCGGCTGGTCACCAGCACCGCGCAGGCGGAACTCCCCGGCAGCAGCGGACGCACCTGGTCGTCGTCGCGCGCGTTGTCCAGCACCACCAGCATCCGCCGGCCCGCCAGCAGGCTCCGGTACAGGGCGGCCTGCGCCTGCAGGTCGACCGGGCGCTGCGCGGAGCCGACACCCAGTGCGTCCAGCAGACCGCACAGCGCCTCGGCCGGGGCCATCGGGGAGCAGGACGGATCGAAACCGCGCAGGTTCACGTACAGCTGCCCGTCCGGGAAGTGCCCGGCCGCCCGCTGCGCCCAGTGGACGGCCAGCGCGGTCTTGCCGGTGGCGGCCAGGCCGCAGACGGCGGCGATCGGCGGCGCGGTGCGCGCGGACCCGCCCGGCCGCTCCCCGGCCGGGGTCAGCTGCGCGTCGAGTATGCGCAGCTCGGCCGCGCGGCCGACGAAGTACGGCACGGCGGAGGGCAGCTGGCGCGGCGTCGGGGTGCCCGGCGCGGGTACGGCCACGGGCGCGGACGCGGACGCCGGGGCCGGGTCGGGCGGACGGACGGCGGGTGCGGACGCGGCCGTGCCCCGGTCGAGGTCCAGCGCCGGATCGTGCCGCAGTATCCGCTGGTGCAGGCGTTGCAGCTCCGGGCCCGGATCCGCGCCCAGTTCGTCCGCCAGGGTGGTGCGGGCGCGTTGGAAGGCGGCCAGGGCGTCGGCGGGACGGCCGCTGCGGTACAGCGCCAGCATCAGCTGCCCGTGGAAGCCCTCGGCCAGCGGGTGGCGCCGGGTCAGCGCCCGCAGCTCGGGCAGCGCGGCGGCGTGCAGTCCCAGCTGCAGCGTCGCCTGGACGTGGTCCTGCACCGCCTGCAGCCGCAGCTCCTCCAGCCGCTGGCGCTCGGCCGGATCCAGCGCCGGGCGCTCGACGTCGGCGACCGGATCGCCGCGCCACAGCCCCAGCGCCTCAGCCAGGGTGTCCCGGCCGGAGGCCCACTGGTGGGCGGCGAGCGCCTGCCGGCCCCGCCGGCACAGGTCGGTGAACACCTGGAGGTCCAGCTCGCCGCTCTCCACCTCCAGCAGGTAGCCGTCCGTGACGGTGCGCAGCCGGGCCGCGCGGTCCGGCCCCAGGCGGCGGCGCAGCCGCAGGACGAAGTTGTGCACCGAGGCCCGGGCGGACGCCGGCGGCCGGTCGCCCCACAGGACGTCGGCGAGGGCAGTGACGCTCACCGTGCGGTCGGCGTTGAGCAGCAGCACCGCCAGCACGGTGCGCGGCAGCACCGCCGAGACGCGCTGGACGGAGCCGTTCTGGTGGAGCGTCACGTCCCCCAGTAAGCCGTAACGGATCGATTCCGGCATGATCCCCCCGATCTGCCAGTGCTGCGGGTCGGCCACCCGCCGTTCGTCTGCATGGTAACCGCTGCCCCCGTCGGCGCGGCCCCGGATTTTTCAGGCGCAGATCCAGCAGTAGAGCCGGAGTCCGCGCGTGACCGCGCGCCCGGCCAGCGCGGACAGCTGCTCCAGGAAGCCGCCCAGCTCCCCGGCGTCGGGCGGCGAGTGGAAGGCGCCCTCGGTGGCGGCCCAAGCGGCGCCGACGCCGCGCAGCGACGCCGCGTCGGCGGCAGCCAGCGCGTCCCGGAAGGCGTCCGTGAGCGACACGACCACCAGGTCGCCGCCCTCGGATATGCCGACCAGGCCGCCGTGCCGTGGCTGCGACCGGATCTCCTCGGCCGGAAGGCCGGTCACCAGCGCCTCGGCGGGCAGCAGTTCGACCGTCGGGCCGATGCCCTTGGTCTCCACCTGGTCGTAGCCCGAGCCGCTGGGCTCGTCGTCGTCCCGGACGACGGCCCGGAGCGCGTCGTCGTCGTCAACAGCAGCGAAGTAGCCGTAGAGAACACCCATGGGCACAGCCTTGCACCCGCCACTGACAACGCGTCCGGCGGAGGGTCAGCCGCGCGCGTGCTCCCGCGCCCGCCGGAGCAGGACGGCCGGCTGCCGCAGGGCCGGGCGGTCGTGGCGCCGGACCGGCGCGCTGCGCAGCAGGCCGCCCGGCACCTGGAGCGGCACCGGACGGGCTGCGGCCACCAGCTGCGGCCCCCACAGCGGGTCGTGGGCCACGTCGGGCAGGACGGTCACCACCGTCCCGGTGTGCTCGGCATGGATCATCGCGCCGTTGCCCGCGTAGATGCCGACGTGGTGCACCGGCCCGCCCCGGCCGGCGAAGAACAGCAGGTCGCCCGGGATGACCTGGTCCAGCGGGATGCGTCGGCCGACCGCCAGCTGGGCCACGCTGTAGTGCGGCAGCGCCACCGCACCCTCGGTGGCCTGGTACCAGGCGTAGCGGGCCAGCCCGCTGCAGTCGAAGCCGACGGTGTGGTCGGCCATGCAGACGCCGTCCAGGTAGCCGTTGACGCCGTCGCAGAAACCGAGGGTCGGCCCGTCGAAGCTGCCGCCGCCCCACGCGTACGGCGTGCCCAGCCGATCCAGTGCCGCCACCACCACCCGTTCGCCGGTGATCCGCTCGGCCGTGGTCGCCACCGCGGCGGACCGGGCAGGGGCCGCCGTCGCGGCCGGACCGGCCAGCAGGACCAGCGGGAACAGCAGGGCGAGCACCGGGGCGACGGTACGGACCAGCGAGGACCGGCGGAGGCGCGGCGCGGACGAGGTGATCACCCGTCGATTGGACACCGCCCCCGGGCGTGCGGCGGGTTCCGACTCGCCGCCCCGCGCGGGTTCGTCAGACCGGCGTACGGCCGGTGCGGCGCAGGGCGGCCGCCGCCCGCAGCAGGCTGTCGGTCTCCGCCTCCAGGCTCGCCGGCTCGGCGCCGCCGCCCGCGCGGTGGCCGCCCGGCACCGCCGGAACGGCCTGCGCCGCACCGCCCGGCGGCCGGGCCCGCTGCCCGTCGCGGATCTCGATGACCCGGCGGTAGAGCGCGAACTGGGCGTCCCGGGGCGGCAGCCAGGCCAGCCAGCGGGGCGAGGGCGCGCGCAGCGCGATGTCCGGCAGGGAGTCGTAGGAGGCCCGCCACAGCGGCCCCAGGGCGAGGTACCGCCGGTAGTCCGTCAACCACCGCCCCGCGCGCCGGAACACCGGCGGCCACAGGCTGACCGTGCCCCCGCACACGGCCAGCGCGATGCAGGCCAGCCCCAGCACTCCGGAGACCAGGTCCTCCCCGCCGTTCTGGACGCCGCTGCGCAGGATGTCCACCACGTCGTCCACGCCCCAGGCCGCCCAGACCGCGCCGACGACCGCGCTCGCCTTCAGCACCGCCAGGCCCTGCCGCAGCTGGCACGGCGCCATGGCCCGGGCACAGCGGTCCAGGGCGAGCACGAAGACCGCCAGGCAGAAGCAGGTGTATCCGGCGGTCAGCGCGTCATGGCCGGCCAGCAGCAGCCGACCGGCTGCCCCGTTCACCGCCTCGGCGTTGCCCACCTCGCTGGTGCGGGCGAGCAGGAACAGCAGGGCCGAGACCACGATCGGCCACCGGCTGCGCCCGGTCCGGCGCGGTGCGCGCCGCGCAGCCAGGCCCGGGGTCGCGGTCGGCAGGGCGTCGGCCAGCAGCGCCAGCGAGCGGACCGCCGCCATCCGCAGCAGATCGCCCAGCAGCACCCCGGAGTTGCCGACCGGGGAGGCGCGGTCCAGCAGCGCCACCGTGGCCGGAGCGGACACCACCATGGCGGCCGCCTGGGTCAGCGCGAACCAGGTGCCGTGCCGGACCGTCAGGGCGATGCCCGCATGCCTGGCCACGACGAAGCGCGAGGCCCCGAGCAGCGCCACCATCAGGGCCGACGCGAAGACCAGGGTGTCATCCACGGTCGCCGCCGGGCGGCCCGAGGCCGAGCAGGCCGCGCAGCGGCAGGCTCTGCGCCTCCGGCAGCACCGGCTCCGGCGCGGCGCTTCGGGCCCGGCACAGGATCAGCGACGCCAGCAGCTCGGCCTCCTGCTCCTGGGGCTGCGAGTAGACGGTCCGGCCCAGCACCCGGTTGATCAGGGCCGGCGGCAGCTGCGGCAGCAGCCCGGCCGCCTCGACCCCGGTGGCCAGGGGCGCCGTGTGGTGCCCGCAGAGCAGGTGCGCGATCTCGTGCAGCAGGATGTGCTGCTGGTGCAGCGGCGAGGTGTCGTCCGCATAGAGGATGTAGTCGACGTCGTCGGTGGTGGCCAGCAGTCCGCAGGGAGCGTGCGGCCGGGTGGCCATCGGGATGACGTCGATCCGCCGTCCGCGTTCGGCGGCCACCGCCTCGATGAACCGGTCCAGGTCGAAGGGGACCGGCAGCGGCAGCGCGTCGGCCAGGCGGCGGCACCGGCGGCGCAGCTGCCGGTACCCGCGATCGCCCCGCACCCGCGTCTCCTCCCACCGGCCGGCGTCAGCCCGGCCGGGCTACTCCGCTGCGGCCTGCGGGGGCTGGCGCCGCAGCGCCTCGCGCCGACCGATAATGTCGATCAGCTCACTGACCGTGTCAAGGGCCTCGGGGGAGAGGTTGACCGCGCGCAGGGCGACGCTGCGCACACCGGCGTCGCGCAGGGCGCCCAGCAGCCGCAGCTGGTCGGCGATCTCGGCGGCCTGGTCGTCGTCGAAGAAGTACGCGGGCGGCACCTGGAAGAACCCGGCCAGCGCTTCGAGGTGCCGCTTGGTCGGGTTGTCCCGGCGGCCGCTGCGCAGCTGCCACAGGTACGTCGCCGAGAAGCTCTCGCCGGTCGCCTCCCGGCAGGCCCGGGCGGCCTCCTCGTTGCTGTACGGCGTGCCGTCCGGACGGTGCACCACGTCGAACAGCCGGTCGATCTTCTGTGCCAGCGACAGCGGACCCACGGCGTCCACCAACCCCCTCCAGCCCGGTGCAGCGCGGATGAACGGCTGACACACCCGGACGAGTCTAGCCACTCGCCGCCGATCCCGGCCGGGGCGGCCCCGATCGGCCGCACCGGGGAACAACACCCGGGCCGGCGGCGGTTGTCGGCCTTGCCGGCTGTCCGAGCCGGAGCGTGTCGGGTGCGACGTGTGGAAGGAGCGGGCCATGGGTGCAGGCGTCGGTGCGGAGCGGGGCACGGTCGGCGTATGGCGGCACGGCGGCGGGCTGACGCCCGGGCTGGCGGTGGAGCTGGAGCGCCTCGGCTACGGCAGGATCTGGATCGGCGGCTCGCCCTCCGGCGACCTCCAGGGGGCCGAGCAACTCCTGGACGCCACCTCGACCATCGGCCTGGCCACCGGGATCGTCAACATCTGGCAGGACGACGCGGTCACCGTCGCCGCCTCGTTCCGGAGGCTGGAGGAGCGCCACCCGGGGCGGTTCCTGCTCGGCATCGGCGCGGGCCACCGCGAGGCGATCGGCGACCGGTACGTCCGCCCCTACGACGCCCTGGTCGAGTACCTGGACGTGCTGGACGCCGAGGGCGTGCCGCAGCAGCGGCGGGTGCTGGCCGCGCTCGGCCCGCGGGTGCTGCGGCTGGCCGGCGAACGGGCCGGCGGCGCCCACCCGTACCTGGTCACCCCGGAGCACACCCGGCAGGCCCGGACGGCCCTGGGCCCGGGCCGGCTGCTGGCCCCGGAGCAGAAGGTGGTCCTGGAGGCCGACCCCCAGCGGGCCCGGGCCGTCGCCCGGCCCCGGGTCGCCTCGCCCTACCTGCAACTGGCCAACTACACCGGCAACCTGCGCCGCCTCGGCTGGAGCGAGGCGGATCTGGCGGGGGAGGGCAGCGACGCCCTCGTCGACGCGCTCGTCGCGCACGGCACCACCGAGCAGGCGGCGCTGGGCGTCCGGGCCCACCTCGACGCCGGGGCCGACGAGGTCGCCGTGCAACTCCTCACCGCCGAGGACGCCCCGGCCGAGCCCGGGTTCCGGGCCCTGGCCGAGGCGCTCTGGGGCTGACCCTCCGGCGCGCGGTCAGTCGTACTGCCGGGCCATGGCGCCGACCTGCGCGGCATCCGCGACCACCGGCCCGCCGTCGACCGGTCCGGCGGCGTCGGCCGGGCGCTGGATGTCGCTGCGGGTGACGGTCACATACCCGACCAGGAGGATGATCACCACGGACGCGGCGGCGGCGACCGTGCCGTCGCCGTAGCCCAGTCCGCCGATCGAGGCGGGCTTGCCGGCGTAGTCGGCGAAGGACGCCCCCAGCGGCCGGGTGACCACGTAGGCGAACCAGAACGCCGGCACCGGGTTCATCCGCAGCTTCCACCAGGCCGCCAGCGGCACCGCAATGAGGACCAGGAAGGCCAGCCCGGAGTCGCGGAAGCCCAGGTCCAGTGTGGTCGCGGAGAAGTCCCCGAGCGCGGTGCCCAGGGCGAACGTCGCCAGCACCGTGCACCAGTAGTAGACCTCGCGGCGGCGGGTGGTGATGCTGTGGATCGACAGCGTCCCCTCACTGCGGTGCCACAGCACCAGGACGGCGGCGAGGAACAGCGCGTACAGGGCCGTCGTGGCGTAGTAGGGCAGGCCGAGCACCACATGCAGGCCGTCGGCGGCCATGGTGCCGAAGACGGCCACCATCACCGCGGCGAACCAGTACACGGCGGCGACATAGCGCCGGGTGCGGAACTGCAGCCACAGCGCGAAGCCGAAACCGCCCACGCCGACCAGGCCCGCCACCGCCGCGTTGCCGTTCGCCAGGAAGTCGGACGTCGCCTCGCCCATGCCGGTGGTCAGGATCTTGATGACCCAGAAGAGTGCGGTGATCTCCGGGACCTTCGCGGCCAGCGGCTCGCGCCTCGACCTCGACCTCGCCCTCGCCCTCGACGGATTGACCGAACCTGGCATGACGTCCTCTCGTACGGCTGGTGCTGCGGCTGCCGCGGACCGCACCCCCCGCGCCGGCGGCTGCCGCCGACGGCCGAGGCGGAACCGTCCACACCGTCCACACCGCCACCCTGGCCAACCGCCCCCCGGCGGCGCGTCCGCCTGCTGCAGCGACCGCGCCTACTGCGCCCGCAGTAGGCTGCGGCCACCGGTACGTCCAGCGCAGCACGGGCGGATCGGCCTCGGGTAGCGCCCGGTCCGTCGGCGGTCGGCCCCGGCCGTGCTGCGCGGCTCAGGAGGCGGCCTGCATGTGCGCCTGCGTGATGACGCCCCCGACCACGGTGTAGGTGCCGGTGAACTGCTTCACGCTGCCGTCGGCCTGCGTGGCTGTCAGATCGACGTCGGCCACCGTGGGGCTCTCGTCCTGAATGATCGCGTCGTCGTGGACGGTGCCGGACAGGCCGGAGACGAAGGTGGCGTAGTCGCTGTTCAGGTTCTTGGCGCCCAACTGCCATGCCTGCTGGTAGTCGTGGCTGTTGATCGCGGCGAAGTACGCATCGAGCACGGCGGCGGGCGTGCCCGCCGAGGGGGAGGACGAGACGGTGGGCGAGGGCGAGGCGGACGCCGAGGGGCTCCCGGTGAGGCCGGTGGGCGCGGCCGGTTGCGGGAGCGCGGCGGAGACGCTCACCGGCGGCGCGGCCTGCGGCGTCCGGTGCGGGCCGGTGTGCCCGCCGTGGCCGTTCAGCAGCGTGAACGAGAGCACGCCGCCCGCTGCAGCGGCCACCACGATCGCGGCGGGCAGCCACATTCCGCGCCGCCTGCCGCGCCCCGGCGGGACGTCGGGCGGCCCGTCCCGGTACGGGGCCGGCAGGTCGGAGAGCGCCGTGTGCAGCAGCCCGGCCGAGCCGCCGGGCGCGGCCACGTCCGGGACCGCGGGGACCGGGGCGAACGGAAAGGCGTGCAGGGGCTGGGTCTCGGCCGTGTCCTCGGCCTGCGGTGCGGCGGTGAGCGGTGCGGCCTTCCCCAGCACCACCGTCGCGGCTCCGGCTTCGAGGGCGGGCTCGGGCGCCTGTACGGGGGGCGTCGGGCGGAGGAGGGCCACTGTCCGGCCGTCGGTGTCACTGTCGGTGGCGTCGGTCGGGGAGGCGAGCGCCGCCGCGGTCGTGGCTCTGCCCATCAGCGCGGCGGCTGCCAGGGTGGCTGCGGCCAGCGCCGCCGCCGGGTCGACCGTCGGCCCGTCGCCGCCCGCCGGTGCGGTGCGCGGTGCGGGCACGGTGAGCGGGCCGGGCGGCGTCTGCGTGGGGCCGAGTCTGGACTCGGCGTCGTCCGCCGCTATCAGTGCCCCCAGCACCGCCGCCGTGTCCGGCCGGTCGGTGACGAAGGCGGTCAGCCCCAGCGACCGCCTCACCCGCGTGGCCGCGCCGGGGAGCCGTGCCGCGTCGCCGGTCAGGTAGACCGCCGCCAGCTCGCCCGTGCGCAGCCGGGCCTGTTCCACCAGCGCCGCCAGCTCCGACACGATCCGGGCCCGTGCGGCTTCCTGGGCAGCTTCCTCGGCGGCCGGGCCCTCGCCGGTGGACGGCAGCGCCGGGGAGGTGCCCTGGAACACCGGTGTCGGCCCGGCGGCGGTGTTGCGGACCAGGGCCACCGCCACCGACCCCGGCCGGGCGTCGTAGACGGCGACGCAGGTGGACTCCGGCAGCGCCAGCCGGGCCCGGAAGTAGCGGGCCAAAGCCGTCGGCGCCGCCACGAAGACGGGCGGGGGCAGATCGGCGGCCAGCGCCTGGCGGCGCGCCGCCTCGAACTGCGCCTCGTCCCAGCCCAGCGGATGCACCACGGCCACCCGGCCGGGCCCGCCGCCGCCGTGCCGGGCCGCCCCGGACTCGGCGGCGCACCGCAGCAAAGCGCCCAGCCGCTCCGCCTCCCCGGCGGCCGGGTCGGGTGGCGCGGTCCGGAATCCGGACACGTCCACCGGCTTCAACCGGCCGTCCGCACCGGCGGCGGCGCAGGGCAGCGCGGCGGTCGGATCGACCGCGAGTTCCCAGCGTGTCATCGCTTCTGTCCCCCCTCGTGCGTTCGGTGCCTGTCGGCTCGGCCGGGCTCAGCCGCCGAACAGCTTCAGCACCACGGCCTGCAACTGGGCCAGTGAGCCGACCAGCGCCGTCGCCGTCGTCGCCAGGGCCCCGCCGCCGGAGGCCACGGACGTCACGGCGGCCAGCGCGTCCACCACCATCGACACCCGGCGGCGGATGACGCCGGCCCCGGGGGAGTCCTTCCCGGTCTCGGCCTCGACGCGGGCGAGGTGCTCCTCGGCGTCCTCGGCGTCCTCCTCCGCGATCGCGTCGGGGGCGTCGGCGCGCAGCCGGGTCAGGGACTGGCGCACCTCCTCCAGCACGGCTCTGAGATCCGCCAGGGTCACCTCCTCCGGCAGCGTGGAGGGGCTGGCCGGGGCGATGGTCTGCACGATCCGGTTGTTCGAACCGGCGGCCATGTTGCCGTTGTTGGGCGAGTTCTGGTTGACGATGCCGGACTGGTTGGTCCAGTTCGGTTCGGGCGCGTCGGCGTGCACGGAGTCCCCCTCCGGTCGGTTGGCGGTACGGCGCTGCGGGGCGGTGCGCGGCGGTCAGAGCAGCTGGCTCTGCCGCACCGTGTTGCCCTGGCCCGCCGCCTGGTTGCCCCAGTTGGGCGAGTCGACGTTCTGGATGCCCGCGCCGGTGTTGAGGTTCATCGTCCCGGCGAAGACGAACTGCGCGGCCTGCTCGAACTCCGAGGTGTCGTAGCCGGTGCGGCGCAGCTCGGCGACGACCGCGGTGAAGGCGCGCTCCCGCACGCTGGTGAAGAAGCGGCGTACGTCCAGCTCCTGGAACAGCTGCTGGTAGTGCGGTTCGGCGCCGAGCTCGCGCAGGCTGAGCTGCGGACCGTGGTCGACCGGGCGGCCGAGCGCGGTCATCCGCCGGTACCAGCGCTGCCGGTTGCCGGTGCGCACGGCCGTCCGGATCATCGCCCACGGCTCCCACAGCGAGGTGGTGACGTCCAGGGCGAAGGCGCGCAGGGCGCCCCAGAGCACGGCGAGGCCGTCCGGCCAGGGCTCCGGCGGCACGATGTCGTCCACCGCCCGGTAGCGCTCGGCCACCGGCGGCAGCAGGAAGGCTATGCCCTCGACCTGCAGCAGCCCGCCCTGGACGTTGGCGCGCAGGAACATCGCGGCGACGATCTGGTTCTCCCAGAGCTCGGCGCGGACCTCCAGGTAGTGCCGGATCCGCTCGTGCGAACCGAGGTCCAGCAGGTTGGCCCAGGCCGGGGCGAGGGACTGCACGCCGGTTGCCGGGTCCTGCACGCTCAGTGCGCCGTACCACTCGTTGCGCGCCTCCCGGCGCCGACCGCTGCGGAACACCCGGTCGCGCACCGTCAGTTGGTGCAGCAGATCACCCGGATACAACTCGCCCCGGGAGAGCTGCCCCAACCCCTCGGCGATGCACGCGTGCACGGCGGGCAGTTCGAGCGCGTCGGCGGCGCTGCCGTCGGCGCGGTGCTGCGGGCCGGGACGCAACTCGATCGGGAACGACCAGCCCTCGGCCTCCAGTCGCATGCCGGCGCCGACGAAGGGGGAGAAGTCGCTGTACAGCGTCTCCGCCTCGGAGGGACGCTCGACCAGGCGCGCGAAGACGTGCGCCAGGCTCGGGAAGCTGCGCGCGTAGTCCTCCTGGACCGGGTGGTGCAGCGCGGCCAGGCGCTGTCGGCGCCGGTAGCGCAGCAGCGCCCCGACGGCTATCCACAGGGCGAGCAGGACCAGGACGCCCAGCAGCGTCGGGTTCTCCGTGGAACCGCCGCCGCTGCCGAAGCCCGACCCGGACCCGGACCCCGACCCGCCGAAGTACTCACCGGACGAGCCGCCGTCGGAGGAGGACGACGAGTGGCTGATCGCGGCGACGACCAGGGAGATCACCCCGGCCAGGAAGAGGCTGCACAGGGCGGCGGCGACCAGGCCCCGGCGGAGCAGCACCTTCCACGCCGTGCCCGGAGGCAGTCGCCGTCGGGAAAAGATCGGCCCCAGCGACCAGGTGAAACCGCGTACCACCAGGATCAGCGCCAGATCGATGATCACATCGGCCCGGGCCAGCGCCAGGCCCACCACACCGATCAGGATGACCAGACCGCCCGCGACCGCTCCCTCGCGGCGCGCCCGCAGGCAGGCCGCCAGCACCGCCGCCATGTCGACGCCCGGGGACGCGGCCGGGATCCGGTGCTGCTCCTCGACCAGTTCGGAGATGGCCGCCTTGCGGAAGGCCCGGTCGAGGTAGGCCGCCGCGCACAGATGGCGGGTGGCGTCCCCGCCGGCGGGCCCGGCCTGGTAGCCGAGCAGGTCGGTGGCGGTGAACCGGCCGCTCTCGGCCCCTGCCCCCCGCTGGTTCGGCTGTGGTGTGGCTGCACCCGCTAACGTGCCCATGACTGATCGCCCCCCGGGATCGCGCACGGCGTGCTGAAAGAAGGACCCATTCCCCAGATGCGGTCGAATCCTGGCTCAAGACTAGGGTTTTCGGCCGCTTGCTGCAGAGAGTTTCAGCCGAACCCTCCGGAAAATCATGACCTGTCCCGCAATGGCGCTGATGCGGTGACGACCGGTCAGTTACCGCCCCGGTCCAGGGATTCGCGGATCCGACGGGAGGGGGTGAAGGTGTAGAGGTCGAGGATGTCGGGGGTCGGGGCCAGGCCGGGCCCGCCGGAGCGGACCCAGGCGGCGATGTCGGCGGCGGCGCCGGGGTCGTTGACCAGGCCGAGCCAGACCGGTCGTCCGCCCGCCCGGCGGCCCTCGGGGAGGGCTGGACGACCATCACGTTGGCGTGCTCGCAGGCGTCCAGGCAGTCGACGCGCCGGACCAGGGCGGTTCCGGCCAGGGCCGTGCGCAGTTCGGCCAGTTGGGCGTCGTGGTCCAGGCGCGGGATCTTCGGGGTGCCGCAGCAGCAGTCCCGGCACACCGTCACCGTGCAGCGTGCCGGGGCCGCGGGTGCGGTGGTGCGGCCGGGTATGCGGGCGGTGCGGCTCATCGTTCGTCCTTCGTGCAGGCAGCGGTCCCGCAGGATTCTCGCAGCCTGCGGCGTCCGCGACGGCCACGCCTCGAAGCCGCCCGCCTGACCCCAGGGCGGCGGCTCCGGGGTCAGGGGGCGGCTTCGGGACGCTCACCGGGCTTGCGTGCGTCAGACGTCGAGATTGCGTTCGATCTGCTGCAGCTGACGCCGGGCCATGGCCAGGTTGGAGCGGTTCCGGTCCAGGGCCAGGTAGAGGAACAGGCCGCTGCCGTTGCGCGAGGTCAGCGGCCGGATCAGGTGGTACTGGCCGGAGAGCGTGATGAGGATGTCCTCGATCGTCTCGTTGTGGAGGTTCAGCATCTCCATGGTGCGCATCTTGGCCCGGACCACGTCCGTGTTGCCTGCGGCGGCGGCTGTCAGGTCAAGGTCCCTGCCGCCGCCGAGGATGCCCAGGGCCAGGCCGCTGGTGACGTCCACCAGGGCGACGCCCAGGGCGCCCTCGATGGTCATGATCTCTTTGAGTGCAATGTCGGTGCTTCCCATGGCCGGTCACACTATGCGTCCATCTGCTCACAGAGACCAGAAGTCGAAGAACTGTGCGGTCCGGCTGCCGTCCGTGTACAGTGCCGCCTTCACTCCCACGGGTGTTGCTGTGGACGCATGTTGACGACAGCTCCGGCAGATCGGGCCGGTTCCGGCCCCCGGCTCAGGCGGCGGTGGCGGTGGTGGTGGTGCTGCGTCCGGCCGCGAAGACCGCCGCCTGCTGCGCGACCCGGCGGCCGAGGTGCTCGGCGGTCGCGGTGTCGGCCTTGTGCACGGCCTCCGGGCCCTGGTCGCCGTTGGTCTGGGCGCCCGCGCCGAGGAAGAAGCCGAGCCGGTTGAGGTCGTTCTCCGACGCCTCGGAGGTGTTCCAGCCCGGGTGCAGGCCCAGGTTGACCCAGGTCATGCCGTGCTGTGCGGCCAGGACGCTGAAGAACTGCAGGGTGTGCAGCTTGTCGCCGCTCTTGGAGCCGGAGTTGGTGAAGCCCGCGGCCAGCTTGTCCCGCCAGGCGGCGGTGAACCAGCGCTTGGAGGAGTCCTCGGCGAACTGGTGGAAGGCGCCGGAGGCGGTGCCCATGTAGGTGGGGGAGCCGAAGACGATGGCGTCTGAGGCGTCCAGCAACTCCCACTGGGCGTCGGTGATCTCGTCCACCTTGATCAGGTGGACGGTGGCGCCGGCGTCGGCGGCGCCGTCGCGCACGGCCTCGGCCAGGACGGCGGTGTGGCCGTAACCGGAGTGGTAGGCGACGGAGATGACGGGGCTGGGCACGGCGGGGCTGGGCATAGAGGGCTCCTGGATCGGGCGGTCGATGGGTCGGCGCTGGGCCTGCTCTCACCATGGCAGTAACTTTTCGAAAGCGCAAACTTTTCGAAAGTGCAGCGCCAGGGGTACCCTTCCCTGTATGGAGACCGAGCAGGCACAGCGGCGCAGTCGCCCGGACGCGGGATCGTCCGAGGACCACTTCGACGTCTTCGCCTGCGCCTGCCCCTCGCGGCCGACCCTGGAGCACATCACCGGGCGCTGGGGCGTGCTGACCCTCGGCGGCCTGGCCCAAGGACCGCTGCGCTTCAACGAACTCGCGCGCAGAGTCGACGGCGTGAGCCAGAAGATGCTCTCGCAGACGCTCCAGGCCCTGGAGCGGGACGGCTTCGTGGAGCGCGAGGTGCTGGCCACTCTTCCGCCGCACGTCGTCTACCGGCTCACTCCGGTCGGCGTCGCGGTCGCGGACAAGCTCATGGGGCTGATCGCCGACCTGGAGGCGCTGATGCCCCAGGTGCTGGACGCGCAGGCGCGCTACGACGGGCGCGAGGCGGACTGACCGGCCGGGGTCGGACGCCGCGCCGGGCGGCCTTGGGACGGTAGTGCGTGCCCGGGCCGGGCGCGGGTGGCGCGGGTCCGGGGTGTGTTCGGGTGAAGGCCCGCCGAGCAGGGCCTTCGGGGTCCGCTCGCAGTGGTCGTCGGGGTTGCTCGCCCGGGTTGCTCAGGGGGCGCCGGGGCCGCCGGTGCGGCCTCCCGTCGTCCGGGTGCGGTCAGCCGAAGGCCAGTGCCAGGCCGACCAGGCCGAAGAAGATGCCGCTGAGGGCAAGGCTGATGACCACCATCACCACGGCCAGGACCAGCAGCTGCCAGGCGCGGACGGCGAACGCGCGGGCGCCGCTCGGCGCGGGCTCGGCGGCGGGCTGCCCCCGGCGCCGGGAGCGCGGCGGCGGTACCGGCCCGCGCCCGGGGGTCGGCTGGCCGGGCGTCGGCCGGGTGGGTTGCCTGGAGGGGGTAGCCATGTCTCAGTCTCCGATGGTCCGATGTCTCCGTCAGGGGCGGGTGTGGGCCGGGCGCTGTCCCACACACGTACTGCTCTCCATCACATGATCTATATCAGACGCGCCTCGGGGCCGGTCCCGCCCCTCGATTCCGGGCCGCCCGCGCACCGACGGAGGCGGTCGCCGCACGACCGAAACCGAGGGCGGTCCCGCTGCCCCGCCGCCGAACGCTCCAGTGCGCCGCTGTGCTGACGACACGCCAGCACTATCACCATAAGTGATCATATGGTTACAACACAGTACTCTCGGCTCCAGCATGAGAAGCCTGCTGAGCGCTGCCGTGACCTCGATGCCGACCGGTGGCTCCCGGCGTCGAGTGATGGGAAAGCTGATGAGAGCCTGGCTACGGGCAGTCACTGCGGCTGCGCTTGCCACCCCCCTCGCCCTGGCGGGGCTGGGCACGGCCGCCGCTGCGCGGGGGATCGACCGTCCACCGTCGGCGCAGTGCGCTCCCGGCGTACGCGTCGGGCCGGACGGCGCGGCCTTCTACACCCCCCCGACGCCGCTCCCCCGGGGGCGGCACGGTGACGTGATCTGGGCCCGCCGCGTCGTCGGGCCCGCCCACGCCCAGGCGTGCCGCATCCTCTACCTGTCCACCCTGCACGACGGCAAGCCGGTCGCCGTCTCTGGCCTGGTCGTCTGGCCGGACGGCGCGGCGCCCGCCGCCGGGCGCAATGTGGTGGCCTGGGCCCACGGCACCGTCGGCGGACCGCGCCAGTGCGCGCCCTCGGCCGCGCCGTTCCCGGCCCAGAACCTGGTCGACTACTTCACCTACAAGAGCCCGTACTCGATCGACGTCGGGGTTCCGGCCCTGACCTCGTTCCTGGCCGCCGGTGACGCCGTGGTGGCCACCGACTACCAGGGCCTCGGGACGCCGGGCATCCACCAGTACGTGGTCGCCGCGACCGAGACGCACAACGTGCTGGACTCGGTGCTGGCCGCGCGTCGGCTCCAGCCGGTGCACGCGGGCCGCCGCCTGGCCGTCCTCGGCTGGTCCCAGGGCGGTGGAGCGGCGCTGTTCATCGGTCAGACCATCCGCGGGTACACCCCGGAGCTGGGCCTGGTGGGCGTCGCCGCCCTGGCGCCCGCGGCGGACCTGGGCCCGCAGTTCGCCGGGCACGTCCTGCCCGGGCCGCGCAACGCCTCCTCCCCGGCGCACAGCGCCGCGCTGCGGGTCAACGTCTACCGGGGCTTCCTGGCCGCCTACCCCGAGCTGCGGGCCACCGACGTGCTCAAGCCGGCCGGCCTGCAGGCGCTGAAGGGCGACGGCACCGCCTGCCTCGAACACTTCGCGGACGTCGTCCAGAGCAACGTGGCCGACGTGCACAAGCTGCACACGCTGTTCAAGCCGGTACGCGACGTGCCCGAGGCGTGGACCCGGCGCTTCCAGGAGAACACCGCGGGCTACGCCACCACGGTGGCGCCGGTGCTGGTCATGCAGGGCACCGCGGACACCGTCATCAACCCGCACTCCACCACCCAGTACGTCAAGCGCGCCTGCACCTTCCGCCAGCCGGTGGAGTACACCACCTACAAGGGGGCGACGCACAACACCATCCCCTTCACGGCCCAGCAGGAGTACGTGTCGTGGATCGCGGAGCGGTTCGCCGGCCGCGCCGCGCCCTCGAACTGCTGACCCGTAACCACCGCGCGATCCGGCACGCCGCGACGGCCGCACCGCCGACCGGGCCCCCGCCGGGCCCGGCCGACCGGTGCGGCCGCCGCGCGCGACGGCGGTCACCGGCCCGGAAGCAGCGCGACAACATCGGCCCGGCCGGCGTCAGGAACGCGTCATGGCCCAGGGGCGGCCCCGGAACTGCGGGAACAGTGTCGGTGACGCACCCCGGCCGACCACGGAAGGCCGAGGGACGAACGCCTCCGCACCGGGAGGCGGTGACATGGCGACAGAGCGACATGGCGACCTGGAGGGCAGCAGCGATGACGCACCTGAGTGAGGACGACGCCGGGCCGGACGAAGCCCGCCCGGCCGGGCTGCTCTGCGTCCCGGTCCGGTCGGGGCCCGTCGGCGACATGCTCCGCCTGTTCCGCACGCCGCTCGGCGGCCGGACGGCGGTCGGTTTCACCAACGAGCAGCGGCTCACCGCCGTGCTCGGGCCCACCCAGCAGCATGTCGAGCTGTCCGCCTCGGCGCTGCGGGGCCTGACCGCGCCACTGGGCGTCACCGAGCTGACGATCGACCCGCAGCTGGCGGCCGCTCCGGTGGCGGCCCTGGGCGATCCGTCGGCCTGGCAGGGCTGCCGCGCGAGCGCCGCGTCCCGGGCTGCCCACCTGCCCACCGGCTGAGGAGGCCGTCAGACCGCTGACGTACCGGCCACCAGGGAGCCGGCCAGCCGGGACAGCTGGGAGCGCTCCTCGTCGTCGAGGCCCGCGGCGAGGTCCTGGATCCGCCGACCGGCGTCGGCGGTGACCGCGAGGGCCA
The DNA here is from genome assembly GCF_014084125.1 of Streptacidiphilus sp. PB12-B1b. Lineage (NCBI taxonomy): Bacteria > Bacillati > Actinomycetota > Actinomycetes > Kitasatosporales > Streptomycetaceae > Streptacidiphilus > Streptacidiphilus sp. PB12-B1b. The sequence continues at coordinate 3,061,900 of NZ_CP048405.1, forward strand.
GGTCCACGCCCTGCGGGGTCAGCGACACCCGGACCGCCCGGCCGTCGTGCGGGGAGGCGGCCCGGCGGACCAGGCCGCGCCGCTCGGCCCGGTCGACCAGCCCGGTCATGCTGGATTTGTCCAGGCCCAGGTGCCGGGCCAGCTCCTGCATACCGGGCTCACGGTCGCGCAGGACGCCGAGCAGGCGCAGTTGGACGATCGACAGCCCGTGTTCGGCGGCGACCTGCCCCAGCGTGCCCTGGACCAGGAACGACAGCTGGACCAGGCCGTCAACGATGCCCAGATCGTTGGCGGCGGGGTCGGTGGGAGCGGTTTCTGCGGCCATGGGCTCATCGTACTTGACGTAGTACGTGGAACAAATTAATTTGGTTTGTGTCACGTACTAAGCCTGAGGAGGCACCATGCACGCCGCCGTCGTCCGCTCGTTCGACCACCCGCCCCGCTACGAGGAGTTCGCCACCCCCCAGCCCAAAGGCGACCAGGTGCTGGTCGACGTCCTCGCCGCCGGGCTCCACCCCCGGGTCCGCTCCGGGGCCAACGGCACCCACTACACCAGCGACGGAACGCTGCCGATGATCCCCGGCGTCGATGCCGTGGGCCGGCTGGCCAACGGCCGGCGGGTCTACTTCGTGGCCGACGACGACGCCCCCGGCACCATGGCCGAGCAGGCGCTGCTCGACCCGCGCCGCGCCGTCCCGCTGCCGGAGAACGCCGACCCGGCCACCGTCGCCGCCGCGATGAACCCGGCCATGTCCTCCTGGGTGGCGCTGCGCCGCAGGATCTCCTTCCAGCCCGGGCAGAGCGTGCTAGTGCTCGGCGCCACCGGCAACGCCGGGCAGATGGCCGTGCAGATCGCCCGCCACCTGGGCGCGGACCAGGTGGTCGCCGCCGGGCGCGACCCGCAGCGGCTGGAGCTGCTGCCCGGCCTCGGCGCCACCACGGTCGTCCCGCTGGGCGGCGACGACCCGGCGCAGGCCGCCGAGCGGCTCGGCAAGGCCGCCGCCGACGTGGACGTGGTCATCGACTACACCTGGGGCCGGGTCACCGAGCTGGCCATCCCGACGGTGATCACCCACCGCGCCGAGCGCAGCGCGCCGCTGGACTGGATCCAGATCGGCTCCATGGCCGGGCCGGACCTCACCCTGCCCTCGTTCGTGCTGCGCGCGGCCAACCTGCGGATCATGGGCAGCGGCCAGGGCTCGCTCACCGCCGCCGGGATTGTCGCCGAACTGCCCTCGCTGATCGAGCAGTTGGTGGCGGGCACGATCACCGCCGACGCGCTGCCGGTGCCGCTGTCCGAGGTCGAGCAGGCGTGGACCGCGCCCGCCGGGCCCGGCCGACGGATCGTGTTCACCCCCTCCGTCTAGCCGGGCGCGGCCAGGTCAGCCGATGGTCCAGATCTGGTTGGCCTGACCGCTGGTGTCGCAGTCCCAGATCTGCAGCGGGGTGCTGTCGGCGGTGGCCTGGCCGGTGACGTCCAGGCACTTGCCGGAGTTGGTGTTGACGATGTCGCCCAGGGAGTTGACGGTCCACTGCTGCGCGCCGGTGCCGTTGCAGTCGTAGATCTGCACCGGAGTGCCGTCGGCGGTGCCCGCGCCGGTGACGTCCAGGCACTTGCCCGAGTTCGGGTTGACGAAGGTGTTGCCCACGTGCTGCCACTGCTGGGCGCCGGTGCCGTTGCAGTCGTAGATCTGCACCGGCGTGGAATCGGCCGTCCCGGCCGCCCGGACGTCCAGGCAGCGGCCGCTGCCCTGGCCGACGACGGTGGTCGCGGAGCCGCTGCCCCCGCCGCCGCCGGAGGAGGCCGCGCCGGCGTTCACCGAGAAGGTGTTGACGCCCAGGCCGGCGCCGCCGACCCAGGGCTCGAAGCCGAACTGGACGCTGGTCATGTACCAGGCCGGGTTCAGGTAGCCACGGGCGGCGGAGTCGCCGGTGAAGTCCTTGAGGTGGAGGTTCAGCGCGTTGGCGCCGGTCTGCCGGACGTACGAGACGACGTTCCAGGTGATGCCGCCGTTGGACAGCGGTCCCTCCCAGACGTCCCAGACCGCTCCGGCGAGGTCGGCGGTGCCGACCTTGGAGCCGACCGGATTGGAGCCGCCGAGGTGGTTGCCCCAGATCATCAGCTCGGCGCCGTTGTTCTGCCCGGACGGATCGGGGCTGGTGTCGAACCAGACGTCGTAGGAGGCGTCCCAGGTGCCGCTGTTGACCGTGTTGAAGCTGACGCTGGTCTGCGGGTCCTGGAAGGCGGAGACCTGGAGCGGCATGCCGCTGTTGCTGGTGCAGGCCCCGTAGTGGCAGCCCGCGTAGATGGACGGGTAGGCGCCGGGTGCGCCGTTGTCCGGCAGGTTGTGGTTGGCGGTGGTGATCGAGAAGCCGGTGGAGGTGACGTCCAGGCACTGCGGGGTGGTGTCGCCCCACTCGTTGTTCTGCACGATGTACGCGCCGCCCTGGATCTGGGCGGTGCCGTACTGGTCGCACACCTGGGTGTCGGCCCGGGCTGCGGGGGCCGCCAGCAGCGGCAGCAACGCGCAGACCACGGCCAGGACGACGGCCCTGGCGGTGGAGCGCAGGGCCGGCAGGGATTGCAGGTTCATGACATCAGACTCCTTGCGAGGGTGGGATCGAGAGCTTCTGGGAGCGCTCCCAGAAGCGCCGTGCGTGGGACGGAGACCTGTCCGCTGGGTCTACGAGCCCGGAGGCCCCGCCGGGAGCGCTCCCAGCGAGTCGTCACACTAGGCTCACCGTTCGGGCCGTGTACAGATGTACGGCGGGGCTTTCTGTGAGGCCCCCCGCTGCGGGCCGGATGTGCCCTGTGGGCGAATTCTCCCTTCACTTCATGAACGCAGAAAGGTGTCTTGACGGAGCATCAGCGACAGTGCGTCAATGGCTGCTGCCGACCGCCGCGGCCCGCCGGGAGCCGCAGGCGACCGGCCCGGACCGGTCGGACGGGCAGGCCGGGGGGTTCGGACCTACGGTGAGAGAGGAGCAGGCCGCAGGCCGCGGTCCGGGGCGCCGTCGGGCTCCCCGCCCGGGGCCGGGCGCCGGTGCAAGCCCGGGCGCAGGCGCGGCCGGGGCCGCTCGGGCCCGCGCACCCCGGCGGAAGGACCTGTCATGGCGACCGTCACCGACCTCATCCGGGCCGGGCACCGGCACCTGTCCGTGCAGGACCGCGCCGCCAGGGGGAGGGCGGCCAGGGGCAGGGCGCCCCGGTCGAGCCACGCGGAGTTCGCGCCGTCGCCGAAGCGCGCCGACCCGCTGGCGATCATCGCGCGGCAGTCCGCGACCAGGCTGCCGGAGCTGGTGCCGATCCGCTACGACCGGATGACCGAGTCCCCGTTCCGCTTCTACCGCGGCGCGGCCGCAATCATGGCCGCCGACCTCGCCCCCACCCCGACCAGCGGCATCCGCGCCCAGCTCTGCGGCGATGCCCACCTGCTGAACTTCCGGCTGCTGGCCTCCCCGGAACGCCACCTGATGTTTGACATCAACGACTTCGACGAGACCCTGCCGGGCCCCTGGGAGTGGGACGTCAAGCGGCTGGCGGCCAGCCTGGTGATCGCCGGGCGGGCCAACGGCTTCACCGACACCGAGCGGGCCGACATCGTCCGCGCCACCGTACGCTCCTACCGCGAGCGGATGCGCGGCTTCGCCGGGATGGGCAACCTGGACGTCTGGTACGCCTCCGTCGACATGGAGCGGTTGCGTACGCTCCAGGCCGACCAGCTGGGCAAGCGCCGGCGCCGGCTCCTGTCCGAGGCCATGGACCAGGCGCGCTCCCGGGACAGCCTGCAGGCGTTCGCCAAACTGACCCGGGTGGTCGGCGGCGAGCGCCGGTTCGTCGCCGACCCGCCGCTGGTGGTGCCGATCGGCGATCTGCTGCCGGAGCTGGAGCGGGCCGACTTCGAACAGCAGCTGCGCGGGCTGATCGAGAGCTACGGCCGCACCCTCAGGGCCGACCACCAGCACCTGCTGCGGCAGTTCCGGCTGGTGGACCTGGCCCGCAAGGTGGTGGGCGTCGGCAGCGTCGGCACCCGCTGCTGGATCGTGCTGCTGCTGGGCCGCGACGACGAGGATCCGCTGATCCTCCAGGTCAAGGAGGCCGACCGGTCGGTGCTGGCCGAGTACGTCGGCGACAGCGCCTACGAGGAGCAGGGCGAGCGGGTGGTCAGCGGCCAGCGGCTGATGCAGGCCACCAGCGACATCTTCCTGGGCTGGCAGCGGGCCCAGGGCATCGACGGCGGGGTCCGCGACTTCTACGTCCGCCAGCTGCGCGACTGGAAGGGCATCGCCCAGCCGGAGGACATGCTGCCAGAGGGCATGCTGCTGTTCGGGGAGATCTGCGGGGCCACCCTCGCCCGCGCCCACGCCCGCTCCGGGGACCGTGTGGCGATCGCCGCCTACCTGGGCCGCAGCGAGGTGTTCGACCAGGCCCTGGCCCGGTTCGCGGAGCTCTACGCCGACCAGAACGAGCGCGACCACCAGGCCCTGGTCGACTCGGTCAACGGCGTTCCGCCCGGCATCGCCTGACCGGGGGCGCGGGGCCCGTCCCGGCCCGCGCCGCTCACACCGCCCGCGCCGCGCCGAGGAAGGGCCGGGTGCCGCCGGGCGGGGCCGCCGTCTCAAATGATGTGGGATGGCAGCACCCACCCAGGCGAGCGCGGAAGGGCAGTCGATGGCCGGTCAGCAGGACATGCCCCCAGATCGGCCCGGCGACGAGGCGGACATCTCCCGCTTCGGCTACGAGCAGCAGCTGCGCCGGAGCCTGCGCCTGCGTGACCTGCTGATCTACGGCATGGTCTTCATGGTGCCGATCGCGCCGTTCGCCATCTTCGGCGTGGTCTTCGACCTGTCCAAGGGGATGGTCGCGCTCACCTACCTCGTCGGCCTGGTGGCCATGCTGTTCACCGCGCTGTCCTACCGGGCCATGTCCCGGGAGTTCCCGATCGCGGGCTCGGTCTACACCTACGTGGGGCGCGGGCTCAGCCCCGAGGCGGGGTTCCTGGCCGGGTGGGCCATCCTGCTGGACTACCTGCTCGTGCCGACGCTGCTGTACGTCTCCGGGGCGGTGGCGCTGCAGACGGTGGTGTCCGGCGTCCCGCAGTGGCTGTGGATCACCGTGTTCGTGGTGTTCAACACCCTGGTCAACCTGCTCGGCATCCGTACCACGGCGACCATGAACAAACTGTTCCTGCTGGCCGAACTGGTGGTGCTGGCCCTCTTCGTGGGGCTGAGCACCTCGGCGATCGCCCGCGGGGTGGGCGGAGCGCACTGGAGCCTGGACCCGCTCTACAACCCGAAGGTGATCTCCGCCGGGCTGGTGTTCTCGGCGCTGTCCGTGGCCGCGCTCTCCTTCCTCGGCTTCGACGCCATCTCCACGCTCGCCGAGGAGGTCCAGGGCGGGCCCCGGGTGGTCGGCCGCGCCACGGTGCTCTCGCTGTGCCTGGTGGCGGCGCTGTTCGTCGTGCAGACGTACCTGGCCGCGCTGCTGCTGCCCGGGCAGACCGCCCTGTCCGGGCAGTCCGCGGAGAACACCGCCTTCTACGACGTGGCCCGGACCGCCGGCGGGGTCTGGTTCAAGGACGTGGTGGCGGTCACCAGCGCGCTGGCGGCAGCCGTGGCCAACGCGCTGGTGGCCCAGGCCGCCACCTCCAGGCTGCTGTTCTCGATGGCCAGGGACGGCCGGCTGCCGCGCTTCCTGGCGCATGTGCACCCCACGCGGCGGGTGCCGGACCGGGCCGTGCTGCTGGTCGCCGTGCTCAGCCTGGCGCTGGGGCTCGCCCTGGTCGGCCAGGTGGCGCTGCTGTCGTCGCTGGTGAACTTCGGTGCGCTGTTCTCGTTCCTGCTGCTGCACCTGTCGGTCGGCTTCTACTTCCTGGTCCGCCGACGGCAGCGCAGCTACGGCATGCACCTGGTGGTCCCGCTGATCGGCTTCGTGATCATCGGCTACGTGCTGTACCACGCGAGCGCCCACGCCCAGATCGGCGGCTGCTGCTGGCTGGCCGTCGGCATCGCCGTCCTCGTCGTCCGGCGGCGCAGGGGCGGGCCGGTCGAGCTGAAGCTGGACGTCTGAGGCTCCGCCGCCGCCCGGCGGGGCGGGGCGGGTCAGACGGTGAACTGGACGGCCTCCAGCCACAGCGAGTTGTCCAGCGTCCCGCCGAAGATGTAGCTGCCCGGCTTGTCGCAGCCCAGGCCCTGCCAACTGCCGCCGTGGACAATGGTGTTCTGGCAGACGGAGCCGTTGCCCACATTGATGGCGAAGCCCATCATCGGCAGCGGGTCGACGGTGCCGCCGATGTACAGGTCGATGCCGTCGACCGACGCGTGCCACTTGCTGTTCCACCCCGTGTCCTGGAGGAAGGCGTTGGCCGCGGTGCCGTTGACGCCGGAGACGGCGATGTCGAGCGAGTCGATGGGCCGGTTCTGCCCGGTCGTCCCGGCCATGGTGCCGTCGCAGACCGGGTCCTGCCAGCCGATGCCCACCACGTAGGCCCGGTAGCAGATGTGCCGCCCGGGGCTCTGCGCGGCCAGCAGCTTGACCGCGGTGGCCGCGGTGTCGGCCGGGGGCTTGGGCGACGGCTTCGAACCGCCGCCGCCTCCGCTCCCGCCGCTCCCGCCGCCGTCGCCGCCGGAGGGTGGGGTGGTCGCCGGGGCTGCCGCCGCCGTGGTCGGCGGAGGGGTGGGCGCGGTCGTGGGCGGGCTCGGCACGGGCGTGGGGGCGGTGGTCGGACTGGTGATGGTGCTGACGGCGGCCTGCGGCATCGCCTGGGCCAGGCTGGTCACATGCGGCGAGTAGCTCAGCCACAGCGCCACCGCCGCCGCGCCTAGGGCGAGCAGCAGGGCGGCGAACCCGGCGAGCCAGCGCGGCAGCAGGTTGCGCTGCACGTAGACGCCGTCGACGTCCAGGGGCGTGGCCCCCGAACGGCGCACCGAGAGCCGGTACGGCCGCTGCTGTTTGCTGCCCAGCCAGATGATCTGACGGGGCTTCAGCGTGGCTCTGACGAAGGCCGCGCGCCCCGGCTCGATCTGGATGTTGGCCGGGCGCATCTCGTACGAGAGTTGGCCGCCGTTGTCGTTGCCGGTGACCGAGGCCGTCATCCTGGTGTTGCCCAGGTTGTCGACGGCGAGCCGGGGCCGCCCCCGGAAGCGCCCCTTGACCGTGGGCGGCACCAACTCGGCCCGCACCTCGGTGAACGGCGTGATGGTGACGTTCCCCTCGGGCACGGTCGTGGCCTCGGGGTGCTCCGTGGAGACGATCTGGACGGCGTACGGGTTGGGCCCGGCCGTGGCGTCCGGGGAGCGCGGCGGTGCGATGGTGAGCTGGACGGTCCCGGTGGTGCCCGGGTAGAGCCGGATGGTCGGCGGCTCGACGGTGGTGTACGGCGCGATGTCGCCCACCGGGACGAAGCGGTACTCGTCCACCACGTCACTGGTGTTGCGCACCCGCAGGCGCACGACGGCGGTGCTGCCGGGGTCAACGGTGGTGGACGCGGGTTCGAGGGAGGTCCATATGCTCACGGGGGCACGCTACCAAGCCTGCCTGAGCCGCGGGGAGCGGCGGGTTCCGGATGCCCTCGGCGGCAGGCGGAATGACTGTCCGTCAGGTGCGGGACATCGGCTGCGCCGCCAACTTGCCGATGCGGCAGGCGATTACGGCGCGGATTCCGGCGATCGGGAACAGCCGGTCACTGGCTCCCGGTTCAGCTGTGGCCGTCCGGGGCGGACTCGACCGAGAAGTTGGGGATGATCCGGTCCAGGCGGGCCGGCATGGACCAGTTGGCCGGGCCGATCAGGTGCATCAGCGCGGGGACCAGCAGGCCCCGGATGATCAGGGCGTCGACCAGCACCGCGAAGGCCAGGCCGAAGCCGAACTCCTTGAGGATCCGGTCGTCGCCGAGCAGGAACGAACCGAAGACCAGGATCATGATCCCGGCCGCCGCCGCGATGATCCGGCCGCTCTTGGCCTGGCCGAACCGCACCGCCTGGTGGTTGTGGCGCACGGCCTGCCCGCGCAGCGCCACCGCGTCCCCCGCGAGCGGGTCGCGGGCGTGGTGCCACTCCTCCTGCATCCGGCTGACCAGGTACACCTCGTAGTCCATGGAGAGCCCGAAGAGCACGGAGAACAGCAGCACCGGGATGAAGGCGTCGACCGGGCCGGTACCGGTCAGGCCGATGACCGAGCCGCCCCAGCCCCAGGTGAAGACGGCGTTCAGCGCGCCCAGGGCCGCGCCCACGGAGAGCAGGTTCATGACCGCCGCCACCAGCGGGATCAGCAGGCTGCGGAAGACGGCCACCAGCAGCAGGAACGCCAGCACCACGACCACGGCGATGAAGACCGGCAGCTTCTGGCTCAGCACCCGGGAGAAGTCGATGTTCGTCGGAGTGACCCCGCCGACGTGGATGGCGAGGCCGTTCCCGGCCTCGGCCGGCGGCACCAGGTCGTCGCGGATGGTGGAGACCAGGGCCACCGTGCCCTTGGTGCCCGGACCGGTGGTCGGGTACAGGACGGCGAGCACGACCCTGCCGTTGGGCGACAGCTGCGCGGGCGTCACCGTCGCCACCCCGGGGGTGCGGGCCGCCGTGGCCAGGAACCGGTTGAACGCCGCGACGTCGGCGGCCGAGCCGACCTCGCTGGTCAGCTGGAAGGGGCCGTTGAAGCCGGGGCCGAAGCCCTGCGCCAGGGCGGTGTACGCCTGGTAGGTGGTGGAGGACTTGGGGTCGTTGCCGGCGCCGGCGGAGCCGAGCCGCAGGCTGAAGGTGGGCAGCGCGATCAGCACCACCAGCGCCAGCGAGCCCAGCGCCACCCACACCCGGCGGGCCTCGACGAACGAGGCCCAGCGCAGCCAGAAGCCGGCCGCGTCGGTGGAGGCCGGGCCGGCCGCCGCCAGCGTGGCGCGCTCGCGCCGGGAGAGCGCCTTGGGCCCGAGGAAGCCGAGCATGGCGGGCAGCAGCGTCAGCGAGGTGGCCATGGTCAGCGCGACGGTCAGGGCCGAGGCCGCCGACAGGCCGTAGAGGAAGTCGATGCCGAGCGCGAACTGGCCCAGCAGCGCGATGCACACCGTGATCCCGGCGAACAGCACGGTGCGGCCCGAGGTGTTCACCGCCTCGACCGCCGCGTCCCGGTAGCTCCGGCCCGCCTTCACCGCGCTGCGGTGCCGGCTGATGATGAACAGGCCGTAGTCGACGCCCACGCCGAGCCCGATCAGGACGGCCAGGTCGGTGGAGACGCTCGGGGTGTCCATGCCGTGCGAGATCAGGCTGATCAGCGAGGTGCCGATGAGCAGCGCGACGATGGTGGTCAGCAGCGGCATCAGCGAGCCGAAGACGGCTCCGCCGAAGACCGTCAGCAGGACCACCAGGGCGGCGACCACGCCGACCGCGATGGACAGGCCCGGGCCCGAGGACTCCTCGTTGGAGATCGACTGGCCGCCGAGGGAGACGTGCACATGTGGCCCGTCGGCGCTCTCGGCGGCGTCGATCAGGTTCCTGGCGTCGGACTTGGTGACCTCGGCGGCCTTCTTGGCCCAGGTCACCCGGGCGAACGCGATCGTGCCGTCCCGGCTGATCTGCCCGGCTCCGGCCGCGCTGTACGGGCTGACCACGGACTCCACCCCGGGCACTGCCGCCGCCTTGGCCAGGGCGGCGGTCACCGGCACCCGGACCACGGCGGAGCGGACGTTGGCCCCGCCGGTGGCCCGGACCACGATCTGGTCGCCCTCGCCGGCGGCCGCCGGGAAGTTCTCGGTGAGCAGCGTCACCGCGGCCTGCGAGTCGGTGCCCGGCAGGCTCACGCTCTCGTTGAAGCTGCTGCCGACGGCGTGGCTGAGCGCGAGCGTGACGACGACGGCCAGCAGCCAGAAGGTCAGCACGCGGGTGCGGTGATCGAAGCACCACCGGGCGATGCGGGGCACGGGGTCTCCCAGTCGGATGGGCGCATGCCCGAGCGGCACGGGGCGGGTATGAAGACCTACCCGTCACCGGCCCACCCGCACGGCACTTCACTCGAACGGACGTCCGCGGCGCCCGGCCCGGCTGCCCGCCCCCGGTCAGTCGGCGGACACCGACCGCTGCGGTCCGTGTGCCAGCGTCTCCGCCGCCACCGCCATGAAGTCCAGCACCAGCGGCTCCCGCCGGTCCTCCGCCACGACCAGGCAGGTCTCCACCGGTTCGGCGTCCGTCACCGGGAGGTGGACCAGATCGGGGCGGGAGTACGACTCGGCGACGCTCCGGGGCACCACGGCGACGCCGTGCCCGGCGGCGACGAGCTCGAACTTCTCCTCGACCGAGGAGGTCCGCCGGGCGCGCGCGTCCAGGATCTCCTGCTCGTCGAGATCCGCCCAGCTCAGCTCCGTGCGCCGGGCCAGCGGATGGCCCACCGGCAGGCAGGCGGCCTTGGGGTCGCTGCCGATCGGGACGACCCGCAGCCCGGTGTCGTCGAACGGCCGCCGCAGGTAGCCGACGTGCGCCCGGCCGTCCCGCAGCGGCGCGTCCTGCTCCCACCAGCGCAGGTGGAACAGCTCGATGGCGACATCGGCGTGCTCCGCGGTGAATGCCCGGACCGCCTCGGAGACGTGCAGCCCGGGCGCGAAGGCGACCACCAGCCGCCGTACCCCCCGGTGGGTGTCGTGGACCCGCCGCACGGCGGCGTCCACCGTCGCAAACACCGCGCGCGCCTCCTCGTGCAGCTGCTCGCCCGCGGCCGTGAGCTGCACGCTGCGGGTGGTCCGCACCAGCAGCGCGCACCCCAGCTCCTGCTCCAGCGAGCGGATCTGCCGGCTGAGCACGGGCTGCGCGATGTACAGCTGCTCGGCGGCCCGGCCGAAGTGCCGGTGCTCGGCGACGGCGGCGAAGTACCGCAGCTTGCGCAGATCCAGATCCATACCCCAAGGGTATCAATCGACGTCCAGAGGTATTGGACGCCGCCCGGGGACCGCCGCACGATGGACTCATGATCGTCATCACGACGCCCACGGGCGACATCGGCAGCCGGCTCCTCACCGACCTCCTCGACCACCCCTCCGGTGGGGAGGACCTCCGCGTCATCGTGCGCGACCCCGCCAAGCTCCCCGACGCGGTCCGCACCCGCGTCGACGTCGTCACCGGCTCGCACGGCGACGCCGACACCGTCGACCGGGCCTTCGCCGGAGCGGACGCCGTCTTCTGGGTCGCCCCGCCGGACCGCCGGGCCGCCAGCCTGGAGGCGGTCTACTCCGGATTCACCCGGGCCGCCGCGCGGGCGTTCACCGACCACGGCGTCAGCCACGTCGTCGGCGTCTCGGCCCTCGGCCGGGGCACCCCCGTCGCCGACCGCGCCGGGCTGGTCACCGCCTCGCTGGCCATGGACGACCTGATCGCAGGCACGGGCGTGGCCTACCGCGCCCTGGCCAATCCCTCGTTCATGGACAACCTGCTGCGCCAGGTGGAATCGATCCGGGAGGCCGGCGTCTTCACCGACACCGCCGCACCCGACCGCAAGGCCCCGACGGCCGCCACCCGCGACATCGCCGCGGCCGCCGCCGGGCTGCTGCTCGACCGCTCCTGGACCGGCACCGGCAGTGTCGCCGTCCTCGGCCCGGAGGACCTCTCGCAGCTGGACATGGCGCGCATCATGTCCGAGGTGCTCGGCAAGCCCGTGCGCTACCAGCGGCAGTCGCTGGAGGACCTCCGCTCGGACATGGTCGGCTGGGGGGTCGCCCCGGCGTTCGCGGACGGCATGGTCGAGATGATGAGCGCCAAGGACGAGGGCCTCGACGCCGGTGTGCCGCGCACCCCGGAGACGGCCGGCTCGACCACCTTCCGGCAGTGGTGCGGGGAGGTGCTCCGACCCGCCGTCCTCGGCTGACGCCGCCCGCGCCCGCCGCAAGCCCCAGCAGCAGCGCCTCCACCCGCTCCGGGAGCGGGCGCAGCGGCGGGTCGCCGGGGTCGTGGAGGGCTCGCAGCAGGGGCGTGGTGTGGGGCACGCGGTCAGGGTAGCCGTACGGCCGGGCCCGGTTGTCGGACCCGCGTTCCAGGGTGCGGGCATGGCAGAGAAACCCAGTACGAGATGGCGGGGAGGCGTCGCCCGGCAGGCGGCGGAGGTGGCGGCGGGGAGGCTGGACGTGGACAGCGCGCATATGGCGAGCCTCTTCCCCGAGGCGCTGCTGTCCGCGACCGACGCGGTCCTGGCCGCGTTCGAGGCCGACCTCGCCCGGCTCGACGACCCCCGGGACGCCGAGGTCCTGGGCGCCGTCGAGCGCGTGGTGCTCGCCCTCAACCGCGTCAACGACGCCCACCACGGCGCGGCCTACGAGACCGCCGAACGGGAGGACCTCTGCCAGTACCTCGACGACTCCCTGGAGGAGCACGGCATCGACGTCCCCGCCCTCACCGCGCGCCACGGCCTGGGCCCCGGCGAACTCACCGACCGCTGGCGCGACTGGTGACCGTCCCCCGAGTCGCCTGGGCCCGTGCCGGGGTCAGGTGGTCCAGGTCCAGTCGGTGACCTCGGGGAGGTCGGTGCCGTGGGCGCGGATCCAGTCGTGGTGGCGCTGCCGGGTGTCCACCATCTGCTGGCGTACGGTGGCGGCGCGGACGGCCAGGCCGGGGACGCGGTCGATGACGTCCATGACCAGGCGGTAGCGGTCGAGGTCGTTGCGGACCACCATGTCGAACGGGGTGGTGGTGGTCCCGGACTCCTTGTAGCCGCGGACGTGCAGGTGGGGGTGGTTGGTGCGGCGGTAGGCGAGCCGGTGGATCAGCCAGGGGTAGCCGTGGTACGCGAAGATGACCGGCTTGTCGGGGGTGAACAGGGCGTCGTACTCGCTGTCGGGCATGCCGTGCGGATGCTCCTCGGCGGGCATCAGCCGGGCGATGTCGACCACGTTGACCACCCGCACCGCCAGCTCGGGCAGGTGGGTGCGGAGCAGGTCGGCGGCGGCCATGACCTCCTGGGTGGGCACGTCTCCGGCGCAGGCCAGGACCACGTCCGGCTCCCGGGTGCCGTCCTCGGTGCCGGCCCAGTCCCAGATGCCGGCGCCGCGCGCGCAGTGGGCGCGGGCCTGGTCCATGGTCAGCCAGTCGAAGCAGGGCTGCTTGCCGGCCACCACCACGTTGACGTAGTCGCGGCTGCGCAGCACGTGGTCGGCGACCGAGAGCAGGGTGTTGGTGTCCGGCGGGAAGTAGACGCGCACGGCCTGCGGGCTCTTGTTCAGGACGTGGTCCACGAAGCCCGGGTCCTGGTGCGAGAAGCCGTTGTGGTCCTGGCGCCAGACGTGCGAGGTGAGCAGGTAGTTGAGCGAGGCGACCGGCGCGCGCCAGGTCAGCTCGCGGGTGGTGCGCAGCCACTTGATGTGCTGGTTGACCATGGAGTCGACGATGTGGACGAACGCCTCGTAGCAGGAGAAGAGGCCGTGCCGGCCGGTCAGCAGATAGCCCTCCAGCCAGCCCTGGCAGGTGTGTTCGGAGAGGATCTCCATCACCCGGCCGTCGCGGGCCAGGTGCTCGTCCACCGGCAGCACCTGCGCCTGCCATGCCTTGCCGGTGGCCTGGTAGACGGCCTGGAGCCGGTTGGAGGCGGTCTCGTCCGGGCCGACGATGCGGAAGTCGCGGCGGGCGGCGGTCTCCGCCATGACCTGCTCCAGCAGGTCGCCCAGGACCCGGGTGGGCTCGTGCAGGGTGGCGCCGGGCTTGTCGACCAGCACCGCGTGCAGCTCCAGATCGGGCAGCGGCAGGTCGCGCAGCAGCAGGCCGCCGTTGGCGTGCGGGTTGGCGCCCGGCCGCCGGGCGCCCTGCGGGACGCACTCCAGCACCTGGGCGCGCGGGCGGCCGTCCTGGTCGAACAACTCCTCGGGCGGTACGAGCGCAGCCAGGCCTCCAACTGGGCCAGGTGCTCCAGGTTCTCGCGCATGCCGTCCAGCGGCACCTGGTGGGCCCGCCAGGTGCCCTCGACCGGCAGGCCGTCGACCACGGCGGGGCCGGTCCAGCCCTTGGGGGTGCGCAGCACGATCATCGGCCAGTGCGGACGTTCGGTGCTGTCGCCGCGGCGGGCGCCGTCCTGGATGGCCGCGATCCGCTCCAGGGCGATGTCCATGGCGGCGGCCATGGCACGGTGCACGGCGTGCGGGTCGTCGCCGGTGACGTGCAGCGGGTCGTGGCCGTAGCCGCGCAGCAGCTCGTCGAGCTCGGCCTCGGGGATGCGGGCCAGCACCGTCGGGTTGGCGATCTTGTAGCCGTTGAGGTGCAGGATCGGCAGGACCGCGCCGTCGTGGACCGGGTCCAGGAACTTGTTGGAGTGCCAGGAGGCCGCCAGCGGACCGGTCTCGGCCTCGCCGTCGCCAATGACGCAGGCCACCAGCAGCCCCGGGTTGTCCAGGGCGGCACCGTAGGCGTGGGACAGCGAGTAGCCCAGCTCACCGCCCTCGTGGATGGAGCCGGGCGTCTCCGGCGCGACATGGCTGGGCACCCCGCCGGGGAAGGAGAACTGCCGGAACAGCCTGGCCATCCCGGGGCCGTCCCGGGTGATGTCCGGGTAGGTCTCGGTGTAGCTGCCCTCCAGCCAGGAGTTGGCCAGCACCGCCGGGCCGCCGTGGCCCGGGCCCCAGACGCAGATGGCGTCCAGATCCCGCGCGCTGATCACCCGGTTCAGGTGGGTGTACACCAGGTTCAGGCCCGGCGAGGTGCCCCAGTGGCCCAGCAGCCGGGGCTTGATGTGCTCGAGGCGCAGCGGCTCGCGCAGCAGCGGGTTGGCCATCAGGTAGATCTGCCCGGCCGCCAGGTAGTTCGCGGCACGCCAGTGCGCGTCCAGCGCCTGGACCTCGGCGTCCGAGATGCCGATGACGGTGTCGTTCATGGTCGGTTCGCTCCCTCGGGGCGGACGTTCCTGCGGGGTGGATCGGGGTCTGCCGCCAGACTGCTCCGCGCCGCCCGGCTCCCACCAGGGCCGAACAGTCCCCGCCCGCCCGCCGCGCGCCGGGACCGACGGCCCTGACCACGACGGTCCCCCGCCGCCGCACCCCCTGCCACCGCTACCCGCCGAACGGCCGCCACCCCGCACCGACAGCGGCCGTCGACGCGGTGCTGACGCTCCGACGCGCGGTGGCGGTGACCGTGGTATGCGCCGGTGCGGTGTGCGGTGTGCGGGGTCGGGAGCAACCGGTGACCGCGAGCGCGGTGCAGGCGCGTGAGATGCGCAGGTGAGGGGACGGAGGTGGTGGGGGTGCGAAGCGGGGGTGGTCGGTGGGGGTCACTCCATCGGGTGATGTCGGGGGTGGCGGGCCGTTGGCGGGGGTGTCGGGGACGAAGGCCATGGGAGGGTTTCCGTCGTCACGGCGCGGGGGCCGGTGTCGAGAGGCGGGAGCGACGATCATGGCCGAGGCGACGGCGGGGCCCGCGCTGCGGCGGCCCGGGGGCGGTGGCCGCTGAGCGGCTCGACCGCGTACCCCGGGGCCGGTTGCGTCCCCGACGGCCCGGGACGACGTCCCATCGGCGAGCTGGGCCCCCGCCGCACCCGTTACGCCCTGTGGCGCACGGCCGACACGTCCGCCGCGCCGCCGGGGGCGTCCGCCGAGCTGGAGACCTGCCGTGACCACAGTGAGCGCCCCCTACGAAGAAGCCCTGACCCGGACCTTCCACGGTCACACCTACCGGGCCCGGGTGATCCGCCGGCGGGACGCGCGGACCGCGCCCATCGTCCTGATCGGCGGCGCGTTCCAGAACCAGTACGCCTGGGGCCGGGTGGAACGCGGGCTGCTGGGCACGGCCGACCTGATCACCGTCGACCTCCCGGGTGCGGGCGACGCCGACCCGCTGCCGGCCGGCTACGGCCTGGACTTCCTGACGGCGGCCTTGGACGACCTGCTGACGTCCGTCCTCGGCGACGCCCCGGTGAACGTCGTCGGAGCCTCCTACGGCAGCGCCGTCGCGCACCGCTGGGTACGGGAGAACCAGGAGCGGACGGTGCGGCTGGTCCTGATCGGGACGATGTCCCGGCTGCCCGAGGAGGTCCGCGCCCGGATGCGGCACAGCCTGCACCAGCTGCGGTACGGCAGCCGCGGCGACTTCGTCGACAGCGTTCTGAACGCCATGATGTGCCTGGCGCCGGGGGTGGCCATCATGCGCCGGGCCGCGGTCGTCCGCTGCCTGACGGCCGCGCTGGACCAGCTCAGCGACGCCGGAGCGGCCCAGTACGTGCAGAACACCCGGAGGCTGCTCGACCACCGCGAGCAGGCCGCCGCTGCCGAGGTGCGCGTCCCGGTCCTGGTGGCCACCGGCGAGCACGACCCGCTGACCACGCCCGGCCTGAACCGCGAGGCCGCCGAGGGCTGCGCCGACGCGCACTTCACCACCATCCGGGACGCCGACCACCTGGTCCACCTCGAGCGGCCGGCGGAGGTCGTGGACCTGGTGGCGCGCTTCCTCACCGGCCAGTCCCTCGACGGCCTGGACTACTGCCACCCGGTCGAGCGCCTCGGCAGCCCGTCCGGGCTGCTGGACAGGCAGGGCCGCTGACGACCGCCTGGTCGGGATATTAAAGAGTTGATAAAGTACGGCCCAGGTGTGCCGGGAAGTCTGGTCGGCGCGGGGGACGGCCGGTCGCGGTGTGCGGCGGCGCCCCCGGGAGTGGATCAGAGGTGTGCCGATGCGCGCGGTCGGGACTGTTCTCGCCCTGGTGGTGCTGGCGACCGTCGTGGCCACCGGCGCCCGCCGCTGGCGGATCCCCGCGCCGTCCCTGCTGGTCATCGCCGGGCTCGCGGTGGCCCTGGTGCCGGGAACCCCGGCCCTGCACATCGCTCCGCAGACCATCGGCCTGGTGGTGCTGCCGCCGCTGCTGTACGCCTCCGCCGAGGAGCTGTCGCTGCGCGACCTGCGCACCGTGTGGCGGCCGGTGACGCTGCTGGCGTTCGGCCTGGTCCTGGCCTCCGCGGCGGCGGTGGCGGCGCTCGCGGGGGTGCTCACCCCGCTGGACGGCGCCATGGCCTTCGTCCTGGGCGCGGTCCTGGCCAGCACCGACCCGGTCGCGGTCACCGCGCTCGGGCGGCGGCTGTCGCTGCCGGGCCGGGTGCAGGTGCTGGTGCAGGCCGAGAGCCTGTTCAACGACGCCACCTCGCTGGTGCTGTTCAAGGTCGCGCTGAGCTTCGCGGTGGCGTCCGGCGCCGTCGGCTGGGGCACGGCGGGCGGCGAGTTCGTGCTGCTCGCCGGGGGCGGCAGCCTGATCGGCGCGGCCGTCGCCGGGCTGGTGGTGCTGATCCGGCGCCGGACCGCCGATCCGGTGCTGGAGACGGTGATCGCCCTGGCCACCCCGTACGGCGCGTACCTGCTGGCCGAGTCCGTCCACGCCTCGGGGGTCACCGCGGTGGTGGTGGCGGGCGTGCTGCTCGGCGGTTCGGGGCACCGGCTGTCGGACGCCCGGATCCGGCTCCAGGTGGGCGCGGTGTACGCGGTGGTGGTGTTCGGCTTGGAGAGCGTGGTGTTCAGCATCGTCGGCCTGGAACTGCCCACGCTGGTACGCGCCCTGCCCGGCGGCAGCGGCCTGTGGCCGTTGCAGGCCGCCGGTCTGGCCGCCGCGCTGATCGTGATGCGCAGCCTGTGGATGCTGCCCCTGTCCGCCGCCGTCGACCCCGGCCGCAGCAGGCCCTCGATCCCGGTGGCGGGGGTGCTGACCTGGGCCGGGACCAGGGGGGTGATGCCGCTGGCCGCCGCGCTGTCCATCCCGCTGGCCGCCGACGACGGCAGGACGCTGCCGGGGCGGGCACTGGTGCTGGTGCTGACCACGGCCGTGGTCGTGTTCACCCTGATCGTCCAGGGGCTGAGCCTGGCCGGGGTGGTCAACCGCTCCGGGCTGGCCGTGGAGCCCGAGCACACCCTCCGCGAGGAGGCGCAGGCCCGCCAGGCGTTGGCCCGCGCGGGCCTGGCCCACCTGGCCCAGGTCGAGGACCTGGAGAGCGTCCCCGAACCCGTCCTGGACCGGACCCGGCGCATCCTCAGGGCCCGGCTGGACCACGCTCAGGAACAGGCCGAGGAACCGAGCCCGGAGGGCACCCCGCTGCTGGCCGCCTACCGGGGCCTGCGCCGCGAGGTGATCGCCGTCCAGAGCGCCGAGTTGCGTCGGCTGTACGACCAGCACCGGGTCAGCGACGCCACCCGGCGGGCCCTGCAGCACGACCTGGATCTGGAGGAGGCGGGCATGGGTGCCGGCTGAGCGCGCGTCGCAGCGCTCAGCCGGCGGTTTCACGGGCGGGGCGGTGCCCCTACCAGGTCCGGGTCACGGGTAGGAGACCACGTCGCTGGGCCCGCCGAAGGCCGAACTCACCGGCGCGCCGGTACCGTTGACGACGGAGTCGATGCCGCCGGAGCCGGTGAGGAAGACCGACAGCAGGTCGTGGAACTGGACGCCGGGGGTGTCCGGTGCCTGGAACGCCATGGCGTTGTGGATGTCGACGCCCTGGTCGAAGTAGGAGTAGCTGCCCATCCCGTAGCCCTGGAACGAGGTGACGCTGTTCGGGATGTAGAACGCCGGGTAGCCGTCCTGGGTCGGTGTGGCCATCCACGCCGCCTGGTTGGGCACCTCGTACGGGTTCTCGTTCTGGTAGAAGACCACGGTGCCGTGCTGGCCGTTCCAGACGGTCTCGTCCCGCTGGTAGTGCTCGACCGCCAGGCCGTAGGCGGTCACGTGGTCGCCGTTGACGACGACGCCGGTGGCGCCCTGGTCGGAGGTCCAGGAGCCGGCGCCCGCGCCGTGGTCGGCCCGCCAGGCCCACACGTCGTCGATCAGCGAGTTGTTGATGTCGTCGACGAAGCTGGTCGCCGCCGTGCCCGCCTCGGCGCCGCCGACCCGGAAGTAGACGTCGTCCACGCTCACCGGATCGGCGATGTCCCGCGCCGAGGAGTTGCCGCTGCCGCTGTCCGCGCTGCCGAGTTGGAGCAGCGCCGGGGTGCTGACCGGGCCCGCGTCGAAGATGAGGCCGGAGACGTTGACGCCGCGCACGTCGGCCACGCGCATGGTGGTCCTGCGCGTGGTCGGGATGAGCGTGGGGAAGCCCAGGCCGATGACCTTGGTGTCGTGCGCGGTCACGTCGATGCTCTGCGGGACGTCGTAGACGCCCGGGGTGAACAGCAGGTTCTTCCCGTGGTCCAGTGCGGTGTTG
The DNA here is from genome assembly GCF_014084125.1 of Streptacidiphilus sp. PB12-B1b. Classification (NCBI taxonomy): domain Bacteria; kingdom Bacillati; phylum Actinomycetota; class Actinomycetes; order Kitasatosporales; family Streptomycetaceae; genus Streptacidiphilus; species Streptacidiphilus sp. PB12-B1b. The sequence continues at coordinate 3,081,018 of NZ_CP048405.1, forward strand.
ATCTGGGCCACCGTGGTCCCGGGCCGGGCCACGAAGAAGGAGCTGAGCGGCAGCGAGGCCCCCGGGGTGCCGGCGGCGGTCCAGCCGGCTCCGCTGGAGTTGCTCTGCACCGAGGGGACGAACACGTTGTAGTGGCCGGATGAGTCCAGGTACAGGTACGGCTCCTCCTGCGTCCTCGGGCAGGTGGCCAGCGTGGTGTAGGAGCTGGGGCCGCCGCTGTCGCCGGAGTTGCCGGCGAAGCTCTGCGCGGGGGCGCCCTGGTCGCCGCAGAAGACCTGGTTCCACACGGCGTTGGACCAGCCGTCCAGGTCGCTGTCCCTGGTGATGTACTGCTGCTGCGAGCCGTTGACGACGGTGCCGCCGGTGAACTCCGAGTCGGCGATGAAACCGCCGCTGGCGTAGTCGGGCGAACCGTTGCAGTAGTCCATCAGGCTGACATTGCCGTTGATGTGCACCCGGCGCAGCGGCGACGCCTGCGAGCTGGCCCAGAACTCGGTGTCGGCGGAGCAGCCGGAGCCCCCGGCGACGTTCACCGTCAGATTGCTGACGGAGCGCCAGAAGTTGTCTGTGGCATTGCAGTTGGTGCTGCTGCCGTCGCACTGGTTGTAGGTGTCGACCGAGCCGTTGATCACCACGTCGCCCGGATCGCGGCCCAGACCGGCCACGCTGGTGTAGTAGCCGACCTGGAAGACCAGCGGGTCGGCGGCGGAGCCGTAGGTGCCCGGGGCGAACAGCAGCGCGTACCGCTGCGTGCCGAACTGGTTGCCCACCTGCTGGGCCGCGATGCTGTCCAGGGTGGCCTGGATGGAGCTCTGCGACATGCTCGGGGTGAACACATAGGTGTCGGGGCCGAGGACGCCGCCGTCCGTGGAGGGGGCGACCGCGGCGGCCGGCCGGGTGATCAGCGGCGCTGCTCCGGCGGTGCTCGCGGGGGCGACGGCGAGGGCCAGCAGCCCGGCCACCCCTGCCAGTGCGTATCCCAACCGCCGCGCCCCGCGCGGTCCGTAGCGTGCGGTGGCTTCTGCGGAGCGTGTGGACATGCCACGCCTTTCCTGCTGTCGGCGCCCTGGTGTCGTCGGTGCAGGGCGGTCAGATGGGGTGACGGTCCGTCGGAGGTGCACACGACCCCCTTAGTTCAGGCTGTGATTTAACCCTGGCGGGCCAGGGGCGTCAACCGTTCCCGCATGCGCGCCCGGACGCGGGCACGGAGAACTACCATGCCCCCGTACGCCACTTCCGCACATCCGGCATCGTTCTTCCGATCGGAGCAGGAAACCCATGTGGACAGCCGGAATAGCCTGGGACGGCGCCGGGTACCAGATCGCCTGCCTGCACGCCGACGGCCGGGCCGTCCCGGCGTCGCGCTTCCGGGCCAACGACATCACGGGCATGGTCGCCCACCTGCACGCCGTCTGCGGTACCGGGGTGACCTGCGTGGTCGACAGCACCAACGGGCTGCTCGACGGCCCGCTGCGCGACGCCGGCCTGCGGGTGCTGCGCGCGGACCCGTGGGAGCTGCCCGCGCGTCCGGCCGGCGGCTCGGTGCCCGCGCACCTGCTGGCCCGACGCGGAGCCGCCGCCGAGGGGCGGCTGGCCGAGACGGACACCCGGTCCGGCTCGCTCAAGGGCCGTGACCTGGACGACATGTACCGCACCAGCGCGACGATCGCCGAGGCCCTGGCCCGTGAGGGACGCTGCCTGAAGCGCGGCCCGGCCCACCTGCGCCAGGTCGCGCTCACCTTCGACGACGGACCCGGCGGGGCCGACACCGGGCGCATCCTCGACGTACTGCGCGACTACGGCGTTCCGGCGACCTTCTTCTGCGTCGGTCTGCACGCCCAGGCCGAGCCCGCCACCGTGGCCCGCATCGCCGACGAGGGCCACGCCATCGGCAACCACACCTGGTCGCACCCCTTCCTGCCGGACCTGACGCGGGACGAGGTGCTGTTCCAACTCGACGCCACCGCACGGGCGATCGCCGACGTCACCGGGCAACAGCCCACCCTGGTACGGCCGCCCTACGGCGCGCAGACCCCGGACTCCATGGCATGGGTGGCGGACCACGGGCTGACCACCGTCCTGTGGGGCCAGGACACCAACGACTGGTCGCAGCCGGGTGCCGAGGCGATCCGGGCCAATGCGCTGACCGGGATCGGCAACGGCTCGGTGGTGCTGATGCACGACGCCGGTGGCGACCGATCGCAGACCGTCGCCGCCCTGCCCGGCGTCATCGAAGCCCTCCTGGCTGATGGCTACAGCCTGGTGACGGTTGATCAGATGCTGACGGGCGGGGCCTGAGAATCAGGGAGTGGTGAATTCAGGGAGTGGTGAAGGTGTAGCCGGCGGCGAGCAGCCGGGGGAGCCAGATCCTCATCGCGGCGACCGTCTGCGAGCGGTCGCCGCCGCCGTCGTGGTCCAGGATGATCGAACCGGTGTGGGTGTGACTCATGACGCTGCGCACGATGCTCGACACGCCGGGCCGGGCCCAGTCGCGCGGATCGACGGACCAGTCCAGCGGACGCAGACCGGCACTGGCCGCGGCCTCGAAGACGGTGTGGTTCCACGCGCCGTAGGGCGCACGGTACATGGTCGCGGTGATGCCGACGTCCGCCATGGCCTGGTTGGTGCGGTCGATCTCGTCGGTGACCGCCTTCAGGCTCAACTTGGTCTGGTCCGCGTGGTCCCAGGTGTGGTTGGTGATGCGGTGCCCGGCCGCGGCCACCTCCTTGACGATACCGGCGTACTGGGCTATCTGCTGGCCCAGCATGCAGAAGGTCGCGGTTATCCGGTGCTCGCGGAGAATCTCCAGGATCTGCGCGGTGTACTGGCTCGGTCCGTCGTCCAAGGTGAGGGCGATGACTTTCGGTCCGGCGTCCACGTAGTACTGCGGTTTGCTCTGCACCGGGATCGGAGCGCGGTGCGGCACCGGCTTCGACGGGCGCGGGGTGGGCACCTTCGCACCGGCCGACGGCGCAGGGGGCGCCGAAGGAGACGAGGGGGAGGAGCGGACGACGGCGATCGGGGCGGTGGAGGCACCCGCCTTCACCGCCGTGCCGCCGCCTCCACACCCGCTGAGCAGGGTCACTCCGGCAACGGACAGCATGACCCGCCGGGACACCTGCCCCCCGGTCAGCCCCGCGCCGCCGCCCGGGTCGGCCAGCACGTCCGCGTACGCGCGGTCCGCCTCGGCGAGTTCGGCGCTGCGTCGGGTCCGTCCGCCGCCCATCCTGATTTCTGCCATGTCGCTGTACCAGTATCCGTCTCACCGCCCGAGGCCCGGGGCGTGTGCCGATATCGCTCAGATGTGCCAGTCATCTGATCGGTAGGACGTTGCCGCGGGTGGGTTGGTTGGCGGACGTACAGGAAACTTTGAGAAAGCAGCCGAACGGCGGGGGTGGGCCGTTCAGTACGGCTGCCGGGGTGCGTCCGGGCGGCGAGAACGGCGATGTCGTCCTCCGGTTCCTCGGTGACCAGCTGGGACACGAGCGCGTCCAGCAGCGTCTCCAGGTCCTCGGTGACGGACAGCTGCGTGCGCGCCAGACGGGCCAGGGAGGCGTCGATGTCCTCGCCGCGCCGCTCCACCAGGCCGTCGGTGTACATCAGCAGCACCTCGCCCGGGTTGAAGGAGCGGGTCACCGACTCGTACCCCACCGAACCCGGTGCCCAGCGGCGGCCCGACCGGGAACTCCAGGAGCTCGCCGACGCCGTCGGCGGTGAAGACGGCGGGCGGCAGGTGCCCGGCGGCGGCGAAGGTGCAGCGGCCGCGTGCCGGATCCAGCAGCGCCAGCAGGCATGTGGCCGGGCGTCCGGTGTCGGCCTGCGTGATCAGCCTGTCCACCTGGCGCAGGATGCGGTGCGGGGGCAGGTCGGTGCCGGCCGGTGGAACAGCGTGGTGGCCGACGCGGCTTCACCCGCCCCATGCGCTGGCCCGCAGTGGTGGAGACATTGGCCGGACAGGGCGTGCGGAGGATCAGTATCGTCGGTCGGGACCGACTGCTGCGCCGACCCAAGTGCACAGTCGAGAACCTCGCCGCGACCACGATCGAACCGGAGTCGGCTCTGAAGCCCAGAAGCTGACGCACCGGTACCGGAAGGCCAGACCACGTGACGAACAGCAGCACCAGCGGACCTTGCGGCGCCCTCCTCGCCACCAGCGACCTGCACATCAGCTACCCGGAGAACCGCGACATCGTCCGGGAGCTGCGGCCCCGGACCCCGCAGGACTGGCTGATCGTCGCCGGCGACATCGGCGAGGTCGTCGAGGAGATCGAGTGGACGCTCGGCCTGCTCAGCGAGCGCTTCGCCGCCGTCGTCTGGGCGCCGGGCAACCACGAGCTGTGGACCCACCCCTCGGACCGGGTGACGCTGCGCGGCGTCGAGCGCTACCAGCACCTGGTGCAGATATGCCGCCGGCTCGGCGTGCACACCCCCGAGGACCCGTACCCGCTCTGGCCCGGCCCCGACGGCCCGGTGCGGATCGCCCCGCTGTTCATCGGCTACGACTACACCTTCCGACCGGCCGGCACCGCCACCAAGGAGGAGGCCCTGGCCCGCGCCCACGAGACCGGCGTGGTCTGCTCCGACGAGTACCTGCTGCACCCCGACCCCTACCCGAGCCGCGAGGCGTGGTGCGCCGCCCGGGTGGCCGCGACCGAACAGCGCCTCGCCGCCTGCGATCCGGCCGTGCCGACCGTGCTGGCCAACCACTACCCGCTGGTGCGCCAGCCCACCGACGTCCTGTACTACCCCGAGTTCGCGCAGTGGTGCGGCACCACGGCCACCGCCGACTGGCACACCCGGTTCAACGTGGCCGCCGTCGTCTACGGCCACCTGCACATCCCCCGGGTCACCCACTACGACGGCGTCCGCTTCGAGGAGGTCTCGGTGGGCTACCCGCGCGAGTGGCGCCGCCGGGGCGACCGGGCGCCGTCCGGACTGCGCCAGATCCTGCCCGAGGCGACCACCCGTTGATCGAAGACATCCTTCCCGACGCGGTCGTGTCGGCCGAGAGCCGCGCGCAGCACGAACCGCCCGCACCGCCGACCAGGGCGCCCCGGACGCCGCAACGGACGCCGCAACGGACGCCGCCACCGAAACCGACGCCGCCACCAAGACCGCTCGCGCGCCCGGTCAGCGCCGCGCGGAGCCGGCCCGGCGCTCCTGATCGGCCGCGCCCGGAGCCCCGGAGCCCCGGAGCTCCGGAGCCCCCGGCGCGGCGCCCCGCTCCGCTCAGGCCGCTGCCGCCGCCGGTGCTGCCGAGGCCGCCCGGGTCGGCGGCGGGGTGAGCCTGGACGCGGTCACCTGGCAGACCACGACCGCCACGATCACCAGCGGCATCACCGTCACCCCGTCCGATCCCAGCAGCAGCGTGGCCAGCAGCACGGCCGTCATCGGCAGCCGCAGCAGGGCGACCGACAGCGCTCCCATGCCCATGGCCGCCCCGGCGATGACCGGCAGCCCGGGCAGGTGGGCGAGCAGGATGCCGCCGGTCGCGCCCAGGAACAGCGCCGGGAAGATGGGGCCGCCCCGGAAGGCCGCCAGCGAGGCCGCGTAGCCGAGCCACTTGCAGGCGAGCAGCAGCGCCAGCGCCCCGACCGTGTAGTCCGCCTGGTGCAGCAGCAGGTGCGGCAGGGCGCTCTGGCCGGAGAACAGCACCTCGGACGAAGACATCCCGCTGCCCTCGGCGTACGCGATGGCGAGCCCGGCCACGGCCAGCCCCGCGAGCGGCGTCAGCAGCAGCCGTCGGCGGTTCACCCGGGGCTGGACGAGCAGCGCCAGCCGCCGTACGCCGGTGCCGACGAACGCCGCGGCCACCCCGATGACCAGCGCCCAGCCGAACTGCGCCACATTGGGGTGGCCGATCTCGGGCAGCTTCGGGATGGACAGGGTGCCCGCCCCGAGCCCGGTCCAGGAGCCGAGGCCGATGAAGACCAGGTCGCCGAGCCCGGCCGCCAGCAGCCCCGGCAGCAGCACGATCCCGAGCGTCGCGCCGCCCAGTCCGGACGCCTCCATCAGCAGGAAGGCGCCGATCAGCGGCGAGCCGAGCAGGGCGCTGACGGCGGCGAAGCTGCCTGCCGCCCCGACCACCGCCTGCACCTTGGCGTCGGTGCCCGGCCGGATCAGGCGTACGGCGTACACGGCCAGACCGCCGCCCAGCGCGATCAGCGGGGCCTCGGGCCCGATCACCGCGCCGAGGCAGAGCGAGGCCAGGGCCGCCAGCAGAATGCCGGGCAGTTCCTCGGCGGGCGCGACGCCGCCCGTGGACAGCCCCTCGGCCGGCTGGTGGCCGCCGTTGCCGGGCAGGTACTGGACGGAGCAGCCGACCAGCAGCCCGGCTGCTCCCAGCAGCGGCAGCGGCCACCACACCGGCGCCCCGTGGAAGCCGAGATCCCGGGGCAGATCCGTGTACAGCAGCTTCTGGAGCTGGTCGACCGCCTGGAGGAAGCCGTACGCGCCCGCCGACAGCAGGACGCCGAGCACCCCCGCGAGCACCAGCAGCACCGGATACCCCTTGGCCCGCAGGGGCGCGAAGGGGTCGGCCGGCCGCGCCGCGGAGGCGCCGCCTGGGGGTACGTCCGATGACACCACGTCGCCTGACACCACGTCGCCTCCACCGCGCTGTGCTCCTGCCGACTCTCGGTCGATGGTGACAGCCTGATGCCGAGATACCCGGCATTTCGCATGTCCGCGCAGGTCAGCGTGGTAGGTGTGGGCCCGTCGGGGCGCCGTGGCCGGGCGCCCTAGAGGTCGAGCAGCTCCTCGTGGAAGCCGCCGAAGCCGCCCTCGCGGTCGATCAGGTGGACCTCCAGGATCCAGTGGGCCCGGTGCCCGGCGCGGTCGGTGCGGCGCATGGGCCCGTCGCTGCCGGGGGCGATGTACGACTGGATCCGGTCCCCGTCGATCAGCTCGTGCGGGAACTCGCCCACCAGGTGCCCGGAGTGGGTGTGGCCGAAGGTCCAGCCCGCCGCCTCGGACAGCCGCACCACCTCGGCGTACAGCTCCTCGCCGGTGATGTCCGGCCGGGCCTCGAAGTAGCGCCGCCCGGCCGCGAAGACCTCGGGCAGGTCATCGCGCAGTCGGTGCTTGACCGGGTCGTCGCCGAGGACGAAGGTGCGCCCGAAGTCGGCCTCCCACTCCTCGAAGAGCGGGCCGAAGTCGGCGAAGACGATGTCGTCCTCCGCGAGGACGCGGTCCGGCGGGTTCTCCCGGTAGGGGAGCAGGGTGTTCGGGCCGGAGCGGATGATCCGCTTGTGCCAGTAGCGCTTCACGTCGAACATCTCGTTGGCCAGGTCGCGGACGCGGTCGCTCACCGCCCGCTCGCTCTGCCCGGGGGTGATCAGCTCGCGGCGCTCCAGCTCGGCGAACAGCTCAACGGCCTTGGCCTGCGCGTCCAGCAGCTTCTCGGCACGCGTCGTCTCCTCATGCATGGGCCCGACCCTAGGGCCGGGCCCATGCACCGGCAAACACATTTCCCGGGGCGCCCCCGGAGGCCCCGGACGCCCTCAGGCGGAGAGCCGGCGGAAGCCGCTGGCGTGGAAGACCAGCGGCGGGACGGCCGGATCGGCGTCCAGCTCGTGCACCCGCAGCAGCACGATGTCGTGGTCGCCCGCCCGGATCACCTGCTCGACGCTGCAGTCCAGCCACGCGCCGGCGTCCTCCAGCAGGACCGCGCCGTCGGCGGTGGCGCGCCAGTCCAGCGACGCGAACCGGTCCGGGCCGCGCCCGGCCAGCTGTCGGCAGGCCCGCTCCTGGTGCGCGCCGAGGACGCTGACGCCCAGCCGTCCGCGGCCGCGCAGCACCGGCCAGGTGGACGAGGTGTGCGCGACGCAGACCGAGACCAGCGGCGGATCGAGCGACACCGAGGTGAAGGAGCTGGCGGCGATGCCGACCGGTCTGCCGTCGACCAGCGCGGCGACCGCGGTCACCCCGGTCGGGAAGGCGCCGAAGACGCGCCGCAGCTGCTCCGGGTGCAGGGCCTGGTCGACGCTCATGAGACCACCCGGACCGGTTCGGCGCCCAGGCTCGCCGCCACCTGCGGCCGTGCCGCTGTCAGCCACTTCTCCAGCTCCTCGGAGGCGGTGTAGTCCGCGTCCAGCAGGAACAGGCCCCGGGTCGGAACGGTGGCGCCCAGCTCCACCAGCACGGGCTTGAGCTGCAGCTCGGCCGCCAGCGAGTGCCGCCAGTGCGCGCCCAGCAGCAGCGGCACGGCGGTCACCCCGGCCAGCGAGCCGGAGCCGAGGCCGTCCAGGAACAGCTTCAGCAGCCCGGTGTAGGACGCCTTGTAGGTGGGGCTGGCGACCACCAGCAGGCTCGCGCCCTGGACCTCGGCGGCGGCCTCGGCCACCCGCGGGTCCTGCGGGTCGAACAGGGCCGGCCCGAGGTCGGCCAGCTCCACGGTGCGGTCGGGTTGACGGTCCGTCAGTCTCCCGGCGACCAGCTCGGCCGCCTCCCGGGTGCGGGACTGCGGCCTGGGGTTGCCGACGAGGACGACGACGCTCACGGGGTGCTCCTTCGGTGCGGTTTCACGGCGTGCGGACGGCGGTGGTGCGGGCGGACGCCGGTCGGGGTCCGGCCTCCTGCGGGGCCTCCGGATGGGCGGAGGCGGAGGCGGCGTCGGTGTCGGTGTCGGAGCGGGCGGTGTCGGTGTCGGAGCGGGCGGTGTCGGTGTCGGCGGGGTCGACCGGGGCCCAGGGCCACGGCGGGTCGGGGATGTCGCGGCGCAGCACCGGGGCGACGGCGGACTGGAACAGCTCCAGCGAGTCGCGGTGCTGCGCGGTGGTCAGCCCGCCCGGCTCGGCGTGCAGGTGCAGCACGCTGTGGCCGAACTGCTCGTGGTAGCGGTGCACCTTGTCGATGATCTGCTCCGGGCTGCCGATCAGGGCGGAGCTGCGTTCGACGAAGTCCTCCAGGGTGGCGAACACCGGCTCCAGGCCCTGCCGCCGGTGGAAGCCCAGGTAGCCCTCGAAGACCGGCCGGTAGTCGGCGAGGGCCTGCTGCGAGGTCGGCGCGGCGTAGAAGCCGGCCGTGCCCGCGCCCACCGCGGCCTGCGCCGGGTCGTGCCCGTAGTGCTCCCAGCGCTCGCGGTAGTAGCGGACGAGGGCGGCGTAGGGCTCGATCGTGTTGGTCACGTTGGCGGAGAACAGCGGATCGCCGTAGCGGGCGGCCAGGTCCACCGACTCGCGACTGGTGGCGCTGCCGTGCCAGACCCGGACCGGCCGCTGGTACGGCCGGGGCCAGACCTCCGCGTCCAGCAGCGCCGGACGGAACTTCGGCGAGGCGGTGACCTTGTCGTTGCGCCAGATCTCCCGGAACAGCTGGTACGACTCGGCGTTGCGGTCCCACTGGTCCTCGGGGGTGACCTGGAACAGTTCGCGCTGGGCGGTGCCGTTGCCCTTGCCGATGATCAGCTCCAGCCGGCCGCCGGAGAGGTGGTCCAGGGTGGCGTAGTCCTCGTAGGCGCGGACCGGGTCCAGCAGGCTCAGCGTGGTGACCGCGGTGAACAGCCTGATCCGCCGGGTGAGCGCGGCGACATGGCTGAGGACGACGGTGGGGGAGGAGGAGATGAACGGGCGCTCGTGCCGCTCGCCGACGCCGAACCCGTCGAAGCCCAGCTGCTCGGCGAGCAGCGCGCTGTCGACCACCTGCCGGAAGCGCTCCTGGGTGGACGGCTGGACGCCGGTGACCGGGTCGGGCGCGTGCACGATCAGGGTGATGGCGATGAACTTCATGCCGCTGCCCCCGGTATCCCGTGGATGCCGGTCACGGCGGCTGCGCCCGGCGGCGGCAACGGTGGTGCGGTGCGGTGCGGTTGGGGCATGGGAGGTCGCTTCCTGCTCGGGCGGAGGGGGGTGCCACCGGGGCTGCGGGCATGCCGGACGGAACCTGCGCCGGGCGGTGGCCCGGGGCAGCGTCGGCGGGGGAGGGTTCGGCGAGGGGGAGGGGGCCGGCGGGGGCGGCACGCGGCGCAGCGGTGTGCGGCGGCTGCCGGGTGAGCCGGACGGAGCCGGGGCTCAGGCCGCCGTACAGAGGGCGCTGGAGATGCGCTGCAGATCGATGTGACGACGCGAGTAGGTACCGATGGCTCGACGCACGGCGGTCCCCTCCTGCTCGATCTCGCGCTTGCGGACACCGGTTCGGCTCCGCCGGGTCGTCACCTGGAGCACCCCGCCGCGCAGGAGGGTTGCTGGTCAGCCAGCCAGGGCTTGCCGCTGACGCTCGTTACCTCTCCCCAACGTAACTCCGCAGGCGCCCCGAACACAATCCCCCCAGGTGGGCCGTGGGCGGCGGGGTCCGAACCGTGGACGGGCATTGCCGAAAGCCGGTGGAGCGGATAACTTGTGCCCTGGTTATGAGCATCAGTGTCAAGCCCTGGCTTGCTGATCGGCAACCCTCCCACGCGGCGGGGTGCTCCAGGTGACGACCCGACAGGACGCAGCCGTCCTGTAAGCGCGAGCCCCACGGGGGCCTGAGGAGGGCGAGGTGATCCGCATGCAGGTACGCACCACCGGCGACGGCGGCACGCCGCGCCCGTACGGCTTCGGCCGGCTCAGGGTCGCCCGGCGCCATGTCGACCTGCTGCGGGTGAGCAGCGCGCTGTGTCCGGGGACGTCCGCGGTCTGTTGACCGCCCGCGCCGTACGGCGTTGCACGCCGTCGGCCCTGCCCGGACCCGCCCGCTCACCCCCGCACGCCGCCACGCCGCCATGTCCCCACCATGGCGTGGTGCTGCACTTCCCTGGGACGGAAAGCACACCCTCATGAGCAGTTCTGAAACCTCCGCGCGGCCGTCCGCCGTGCCCGAACCACCGCCGCCGGCGGCCCCGCAGGCCGGGACCGGCGGCCGTCCCGACCTCGATCAGCTGCTCGACGCGAAGCCGGTACCGCTGCGCCGCCCCGGCCAGTGGGCCTCCGCCCTGGTCCTGCTGGTCCTGTTCGCCATGTTCGTGCACACGGTGCTGACCAACAGCCGGTTCCAGTGGGGCACCGTGGGGGACTACTTCCTCAACGCCTCGATCCTGCACGGGCTGGAGCTGACGCTCTGGCTCACCGCGGCGGTGATGGCCACCGGCTACCTGCTCGGGGTGGGCGTCGCCGCCATGCGGCTCTCCCGGAACCCGGTCCTGCGCTCGCTCAGCTTCGGCTTCGTCTGGCTGGTACGCTCCGTCCCGCTGCTGGTCCAGCTGCTCTTCTGGTACGAACTGGCCTCGCTGTACCCGCAGTTGTCGCTGGGCATCCCCTTCGGCCCGGAGTTCGCCACGGCCCGGACGGCGCACCTGTTCAGCGGGATCCTGGCCGCCTTCGTCGGGCTCAGCCTGGACGTCGCGGCCTTCTCCTCGGAGATCATCCGGGGCGGCATCCTGTCGGTGGAGCACGGCCAGACCGAGGCGGCCCAGGCACTGGGCCTCGGCAACGCCCGGATCTTCCGCCGGATCGTGCTCCCGCAGGCGATGCCGGCCATCGTCCCGGCCACCGGCAACCTGCTGATCGGAATGCTCAAGGCCACCTCCATCGTCAGCGTCATCGCGGTCCAGGACCTGCTCTACTCAGCGCAGTTGATCTACAATCAGAACTTTTTGATCGTCCCGCTGCTGCTGGTGGCGACGCTCTGGTACATCATCCTCACCACGCTGCTGTCGATCGGGCAGTTCTTCGTCGAGCGGTACTACGCCCGGGGCAGCAACCGCACCGCGCGCAAGGGGTTCTGGGCGGTCGTCCGGGCCAATGTGCCGCTGGTGGGCCTCTCATGAGCGCCACCGCCGAACCGCTGGTGCGGATCAGGGGCCTGCGCAAGAGCTTCGGCGCCACCGCGGTGCTGGACGGGGTGGACCTGGACGTACGCCGGGGCGAGGTCGCCGTCCTGCTCGGGCCCTCCGGCTCCGGCAAGTCCACCCTGCTGCGCAGCGTCAACCACCTGGAGAGGCCCGACGCGGGCTTCGTCGAGGTCGGCGGCGAGATCATCGGCTACCGCTACCAGGGCGGCAGGCTGCACGAGTTGGGCCACCGGGCGATCACCCGGCAGCGGGCCCGGGTGGGCATGGTGTTCCAGCAGTTCCACCTCTTCCCGCACCTGACCGTGCTGGACAACCTCGTCGAGGCCCCGGTCGCCGTGCACGGCGTGCCGCGGAAGCAGGCGGCGGCCCGGGCCCGCGAGCTGTTGGACCGGGTCGGCCTGGCCGGGCGCGAAGGCGCTTACCCCCGACAGCTGTCCGGCGGCCAGCAGCAGCGGGTGGCCATCGCCCGGGCCCTGGCGATGGAGCCGGAGCTGCTGCTGTTCGACGAGCCCACCAGCGCCCTCGACCCCGAACTGGTCGGGGAGGTCCTCGCAGTGATCAAGGACCTCGCCGACAGCGGGATGACCATGATCGTGGTCACCCATGAGATCGGCTTCGCCCGCGAGGTCGCCGACACCGTGGTCTTCCTGGACGGCGGCCGGATCATCGAATCCGGCGCCCCCGGGGAGGTCCTGACCGAGCCGCGCCACGAGCGGGCCCGCGCCTTCCTGTCCGCGGTCCTCTGACCCCCCTCCCTTCACCGGCGGCAGCGCCCTTCCGGGCCACCCGCTTGCCCTGTGACGAACCGTCACCTACCTGCCACGCACCCTCGAAAGCCCCGAAAGGAACTCCCGTGACGACCGACGGACGCCCTGCCCGCCACGTCTCGCGTACGGCTCTGACCGCGACCGCCGCCGCTGCCGTCCTCGCCCTGCTCGCCGCCTGCGGTTCCGGCTCCGGCAGCGCCACCACGGCCGCGGCAGCCCCGGCGGTGTCCGGCCCGGCCTCCGCCGCGCCCGCGGCGGCGTCCACGGCGATCCCCGCCGAGGACGTGGTCTCCGGCATCCAGGCCGACCCCGCCCTGCGGGCCGAGCTGCCCGCGGCGGTGCGCAGCCGAGGCACCCTCATCCTGGGCACCACCCAGGCCGTGGGCACCTCCAATCTGCCGCACGCGGGCCAGGACGCCACCGGGAAGACCGTCGGCCTGGACGTCGACCTGAGGGACGCGGTCGCCAAGGTGCTCGGCATCGGCTGGGACGTGCAGTACGGCACCTTTCCCACCGTCATCCCCGGTGTGCAGAACGGGAAGTACGACGTCGGTCAGGACAACTTCGGTGCCACCAAGGCCCGGGAGAAGATCGTCGACTTCGCCACCTACCTGGACGACGGCCAGTCCTTCCTGGGCGCCAAGAGCATTCCGACCGACTCGGTGACCGGCCTCACCGACCTCTGCGGCTACAACGTGGCCACCAGCCCCGGCTCCACCTTCCAGCAGATCCTCACCGACGGCGCCGCCAAGTGCGCCGCCGCCGGCAAGAGCCCCTACAAGGTGCAGTACTTCTCCGACACCGCGCCGATCTTCCTCGGGCTGGCCAACGGCAAGGAGGACATCTACTTCGGCCCGACGCTGAGCCTCAAGTACGAGGCGCTGCACCTGGCGGGGCCCAAGTACCTCGGCCAGATCAGCACCACGCCGGTCGGCTTCGTCACCGCCAAGGGGTCACCGGTCGCCAAGGCGCTGAGCGACGCCGTCAACAAGCTGATCGCAAGCGGCGACTACGCCCGGATCCTGGCCAAGTGGGGCGTCACCGGCAGCGGGGTCACCACGTCCGTCGTCAACCCGCCCACCACCTTCTGACCGGGGGAGCCCGACATGTCCGACCCCGTACCCGCGGTCTCGACCGCGCAGAGACCGGCCGCCGCCGCGCCCCGCCCGGCGCCGGTGCAGCAACCGGCGACCGCGCAACGGGTCGTGCCGCTGCGCCACCCGGGGCGCTGGATCGCCTCGCTGGTGGTGCTGGTGCTCGCCGCCCAGTTCGCGCACGGGCTGGTGAGCAACCCCTTCTACCAGTGGGGCCGGTTCGACTACTGGTTCCTGCGCCCGGTGATCCTGCGCGGCCTGGGCGTGACGCTTCAAGTCACCGCACTGAGCGCGGTGTTCGGCCTGGCCGGCGGCGTCCTGCTGGCGCTGGCCCGGCAGTCCCGCAGCCCGGTGCTGCGGGCGGTCAGCTGGGTGTACATCTGGCTGTTCCGCTCGGTGCCGCTGATCGTGGTGCTGCTGATCCTGTACAACTTCAGCGCGCTGTACAAGACGCTCAGCCTCGGCGTGCCGTTCGGCCCCGGCTTCGTGCACTTCGGCGAGTCCTCGCTGGCGACCGAGCTGGTCATCGCCACGCTGGGGTTGAGCCTCAGCGAGGCGGCCTACGCGGCCGAGGTGGTGCGCTCCGGCATCCTCTCGGTCGACCAGGGCCAGCACGAGGCCGCCGCCGCGCTCGGGCTGCCCAAGGGCTACCAGTTCCGCCGGATCGTGCTGCCGCAGGCCCTGCGAGCCATCGTCCCGGCCTATGTGAACCAGCTGATCGGGCTGGTCAAGGGCACCTCGCTGGTCTTCTACGTCTCACTGCTGGACCTCTTCGGCGAGGTGCAGAACATGGGCAGCACCTATCCGGGCGACGTGGTGCCGCTGCTGATGGTGGCCACCGTCTGGTACGTGATCCTGACCAGCGTGGTGTCGGTGGTGCAGTTCTACGTGGAGCGCTACTACTCCCGTGGCGCGCTGCGGACGATCCCGCCGACCCCCCTGCAGAAGCTGCGCGCCGGCGTCCGCCGACTGCGCGAGCGCGCCGAACTCGGAACGGTGAACGGATGAGCACTCCCACTCTCGCCCCGGCCGAGGCCGCCGCCGTGGAGGTCCGCGGCGCGCACAAGTGGTACGGGGCGCACCGCGTGCTGGACGGGGTCGACCTCACCGTCCAGCCGGGCCAGGTCGCGGTGATTCTCGGGCCGTCCGGCTCGGGCAAGTCCACGCTGCTGCGCGCGGTCAACCACCTGGAGAAGCTCGACGTCGGCCATGTCAGCGTCAACGGCGAACTGATCGGGGTGCGCCGGCACGGGGAGCGGCTCAAGGAGCTGAGCGAGCGGGCCATCCTGGCGCAGCGGCGTGGGATCGGCTTCGTCTTCCAGGGCTTCAACCTCTTCCCGCACCTGACCGCGCTGGAGAACGTCACCGCCGCGCCGGTGGCGACCGGCCGCGCCACCAGGGAGGAGGCCCGCGCCTTCGCGCTGGAGCTGCTCGACCGGGTCGGGCTCGCCGACAAGGCCGACGCCTATCCGCGCCAGCTCTCCGGCGGCCAGCAGCAGCGGGTGGCCATCGCCCGGGCGCTGGCCCAGCGGCCGGGCGTGATCCTCTTCGACGAGCCGACCTCCGCGCTCGACCCGGAACTGGTCGGCGAGGTGCTGTCCGCCATCAAGGACCTGGCGCGCGGCGGAACCACGCTGATCGTGGTCACCCATGAGATCGGCTTCGCCCGCGAGGTCGCCGACCTGGTCGTCTTCCTCGACGGCGGCCGGATCGTCGAGCAGGGAGCCCCGGCCGAGGTGCTGGACAACCCGCAGCACCCGCGCACCCGGGAGTTCCTGAGCAAGGTGCTCTGAACCCTCTTCCCCCGAACCCGCTTTCCTGCCCGCCATACCCGACCTGTCCGCCACACCCGAACCAGCAACCCCAGGAGAACCATGTCCCGCGCCGCCTTCAGACGCGTCCGTATCCTCCCCGCCGGATTGGCTCTGCTCACCCTCGCCGGGGGCCTGACCGGCTGCGCGAGCAGCTCCACCGCCAGCACCGCCGCCGCCGGCAAGGGTGCCGCCGCGCCCGCCGGCAGCACCACCGTCGACGTCGGCGCCCTGTCCAACGGTGCGGCGACGCCGGTGGCGCTCACCGTCCCCGAGGTGGCCTCGATCCGAGCCGAGCTGCCCGCCTCCGTGGTCAGCGGCGGAACGCTGGCCATCGGCGTCGGCATGCTGCCCGCCGGCTCGCCGCCGCTGGGCTTCGTCGGCTCCGACCAGTCGACCCTCACCGGCTCCGAGCCCGACCTCGGCCGCCTGGTCGCGGCGGTGTTCGGGCTCAAGCCGGTGTTGAACAATTCGACCTGGGACAACCTGTTCGTCGGCATCGACAGCGGGAAGAACCAGCTGGGCTTCTCCAACATCACCGACACCGAGCAGCGCAAGACCAAGTACGACTTCGCCTGCTACCGGCAGGACAACGTCGGCTTCGAGGTCCTCAAGAGCAGCAGCTGGCAGTTCGACGGCACCGCCGAAAGCCTCGCCGGGAAGACCGTGGCCGTGTCTGCGGGCACCAACCAGGAGAAGATCCTGGAAGCCTGGCAGGCCACGCTCAAGAGCCAGGGCAAGACGCTGACCATCAAGTACTACCCCGACGCCAACTCCACCTATCTGGCCCTGGATTCGGGCAAGATCGACGCCTACTTCGCCCCCAACCCCAGCGTCGCCTACCACGTCAGGCTCACCGCGAGCACGCCGAACCCGACCCGCAGCGCGGGCAAGTACTCCGGGGCCGGGGCCACCCTGCAGGGGCTGATCTGCGCCACCACCAAGAAGGGCGACGGGCTGGCGCAGCCGGCCGCCGACGCCATCAACTACCTGATCAAGAACGGCGACTACGCCAAGTGGCTGGCCGCCTGGAACCTCAGCAACGAGGCCGTCGCCAGCTCGCTGGTCAACCCGCCCGGCCTGCCGCTGAGCAACACCTGACACCCGGCCGCGACGCCGCCCCGGCCTTGACCGCCGTCTCCGTTCCCGCCGATCCCCGACCACCGATCCCGACCCGAGAGGACGACAGCACCGTGGCAGACGCCGGAGCAGTGGCCGGAGACGAGCACCCCCGCAGCGGCGCCCGCCCGCCGACGGCCTTCCACTGGTTCCTGCCGACCGGTGGGGACGGCCGACGGCTGGGCGGTTCCGTGCACGGCCTGGGCATCGGCGCGGCCGGAACCGGCGCGGACGGCAGCGGGGACGGCAGCGGGGACGGAACCGTCGGCGGCGCGGGCGGCGCGGCCGCACGGCGGGGCACGGGGGAGCGCCCCGCCGATCTGGGCTACCTCACGCAGCTGGCCGAGGCCGCCGACCAGCTCGGCTACGAGGGCGTGCTGACGCCCACCGGGGCGCACTGCGAGGACGCCTGGATCGTCACCGCCGCGCTGATCGCCCGGACCAGGCGGCTGAAGTTCCTGGTCGCCTTCCGGCCCGGCCTGGTCGAGCCCGCCCTCGCCGTCCAGACCGCGGCCACCTTCCAGCGCCTCTCGCAGGGGCGGCTGCTGCTCAATGTGGTGGTGGGCGGCAGCGACGCCGAGCAGCGCGGCTACGGCGACCGGCTCGGCCACGACGAGCGCTACGCCAGGGCCGGGGAGTTCCTGGACGTGGTCCGGGCCTCCTGGAGCGGCGCGCCCTTCGACCACGAGGGCGCGTACTACCGGCTGCAGGGCGCGTAGCTGCGCCGCCCGCCGGAGCCCGCCCCGGCGGTGTACGTCGGCGGCTCCTCCGAACCGGCCCTGGCCGTGGCCGCCCGGCACGCCGACACCTACCTGACCTGGGGCGAGCCGGTGCCGCTGGTCGCCGAGAAGATCGCCCGGGTGCGCGAGCGGGCCGAGGCCGCCGGCCGGACGCCGCGGTTCGGGCTGCGCATCCACGTGCTCAGCCGTGACACCGCGGCCCGGGCCTGGGCGGACGCCGACGCGCTGATCACCGGACTGGACGACCGGGCGATCGCGGACGGCCAGCGGCGGCTGCGGGCGCTGGACTCCGAGGGCCAGCGCCGGATGCTGGCGCTGCACGGAGGCTCCCGCGACCGGCTGCTGGTCGCGCCCAACCTCTGGGCCGGGATCGGCCTGGTCCGCGGCGGTGCGGGGACGGCGCTGGTGGGCAGCCACGACGAGGTCGCCGAGCGGATCGCCGAGTATCGTGCCGCTGGCGTCGACGAGTTCGTCCTCTCCGGCTACCCGCACCTGGAGGAGGCGTACACCTTCGCCGAATGCGTCCGCCCGCTGCTCTGACGATCCATCACTTCTCGCTGCCTGCAACCCCTTCACCGGAAAGGCCCGTCATGCCCGTCGAGTCCCTCGGCACCGCCGCCACCGACGGCAGCCCGCAGACCCGTTCCCGCACCGGGGCCGCCACCGCGCCCCGGCCCGGGGAGCACGGGCTCGAGGTGCGCCCGGCGGTGCTGTCGGATCCGCTGGTCCAGCCGCTGCTGCGGGAGCTGGAGTACGAGTACAGCACCCGCTACCCCGCGCTGGCCGACGCCGGCCGCGAGCTGGAGCGCTACCCGGCCGAGGAGTTCGAGCCCGCCCACGGCGGCCTGCTGGTCCTGCTGCTGGAGGCGGGCGAGCCGGTCGCGGGCGGGGCGTACCGCCGCTACGACCCGCGCACCGCCGAGCTGAAGCGGATCTGGACGCACAGTGCGCACCGGCGGCGCGGCCTGGCCCGGCGGGTGGTGCGGGAGCTGGAGCTGGCCGCCGAGGCGGCCGGGTACCAGCGGGTCTACCTGACCACCGGCCCGCGCCAGCCCGAGGCCAAGGGCCTGTACCTGGCCACCGGCTACACCGCGCTGTTCGACGTCGAGGCCGACCCGGAGAGCCTGGGCGGCCCGCTGCCCTTCGCCAAGTCGCTGACCGGCGCCGAGGCGGTGCGTCCCGAGGACTTCCGGCCGACGCCCCGGGTCGACTTCGGCAGCCGGTAGCCGCCGCGCACCGGACAGGGCCTTAAAGAGACGAGACGTTGCGTCTAGCCTAGGGCTATGACGAACTCCTTGAGCTCTCCCTCCCTTCAGGCTGTGCTGGACCGGCTGTTCGCCGCGGCCGACCGCGACGACGACACCCCCGCCCCGTGGCCCGCGGGGGTGTCGTACGAGTCCGCCTCCGCGCAGCAGCGGGCGGAGATCATGCAGGACGTGTACATGCCGATCTCGGCTCAGGGCGGCAACCTGCTCTACGCCCTCGCGCGCTCCTGCCGCCCGCAGACCGTGGTCGAGTTCGGCACCTCCTTCGGCATCTCCACGATCTACCTGGCCGCCGCGGTGACCGACAACGGCGCCGGACACGTCTTCAGCACCGAGCTCAGCGCCGCCAAGGTCCAGGCCGCACGGGCCAACCTGGACGCGGCCGGGGTGGGCGGCGCCGCCACCATCCTGCCCGGCGACGCCCTGGCCACCCTGGCGGAGATCCCCGGCCCCGTCGGCCTGGTGCTGCTGGACGGCTGGAAGGACCTCTACCTGCCGGTGCTCAAGCTGCTCGAGGACCGGCTCAGCCCCGGTGCGCTGGTGGTGGCCGACGACATCACCCTCGCCGGCACCGCCCCCTACCTCGCCCATGTCCGCGACCCGGCCAACGGCTACGTCAACGCCACCTTCCCGGTCGAGGACGGGATGGAGATCAGCTGCCGCGTCTGACCTCAGGCGCCATGGAGCCGCCCGCGGTGCGGCAGCGAGCCGGGCAGGCCCGAGAATGTTCCCGGTGACCCCCGGGCTCCTGTCCGCGCCCGGGGCGGCGCACCTTCTTTTCCGACGTCGACCGGGGCGCGACCGTGCCCTCCAGGGAGCTGAGCACTGATGTGTGCGGCCTGCGGTATACCCACCCACATCCTCGAATCCGAGGCCCCGCCACCGGCCCCGGCGCCGGTGCCCGGGCCGGCGGCCTCGCGGAAGTTCGCCGCGCTGCGCAACCGCGACTGCCGCCCCTACCTGATCGGCGCCGCCCTGGCGATGATGGCCGACAACATCGAACACGTCATCACCTACTGGGTGCTGTGGCAGAAGTTCCACTCGGTGGCGCTGACCGGCTTCGAAGTGGTCAGCCACTGGGTGCCGTTCCTGCTGTTCTCGGTGTACTTCGGCTCGCTGGCCGACCGCTACGACTGCCGTCGGCTGATCCAGGGCGCCCAGGTCCTGTTCATGCTCGTCTCCGCCGCCTGGGGCGTGCTGTTCCTGACCGGCTCGCTCCAGGTGTGGGAGGCGTGCGTGCTGCTGGTCCTGCACGGCTGCGCCGGATCCCTGTGGGGGCCGGGGGAGCAGCTGATGCTGCACGACTTCGTCGGCCGGGAGGACCTCCCCAGCGCGGTGCGGCTCAATGCCACCTTCCGCAGCCTGGGCATCCTGTTCGGGCCGGTCGTCGGCTCCGCGCTGCTGCTGGGGCTCGGCCCCACCGCCGGGATCTTCGCCAACATCGCCTTCTACCTGCCGCTGACGCTGTTCCTGTTCCGTACCCGCTTCACCGGGCACCTGCGCGACGGCGTGGTCGCCCGGGCGCGCGTGGGCATGCTGGACTCGCTGCGGGTCTTCCGCGACGTCCGCTCCGACCGCACCCTGGTCAGCATGATCATCCTGGCCGGACTGGGCTCGTTCTTCGTCGGCGCGTCGCTGCAGACGTCCATGCCGATCTTCGCCCACGACCTCGGCGCGGGCGGCGCCGGGCTGGCCTACGGCTCGCTGCTGTTCGCCAACGGCGCCGGCGGGGTGATCGGCGGGATCCTGCTGGAGGCCACCGGCCGGATCAGGCCGAACGTGCCGGTCGCCGTCGCCAGCACCGCCGTCTACGGCCTGACCGTGCTGGTCTTCGCGGTCACCTCCAGCTACCTGCTGGCGCTGCTGATGCTGCTGGTCAGCGGGGTGGCCAACCTGGCGTCCATGTCCATCGGGCAGACCGTGGTGCAGCTGCGCGCCCCGGCCGCCGACCGCGGCCGCATCGTCGGCCTGTACGGCGTGTCCGCCAACGGGCTGCGCGCGGGCAGCGGCTTCACCGTGGGCCTGCTCGGCGCCGCCGTCGGCGTGCACGTCTCGCTCGGCGTCAGCGCCGCGGCCCTGTGCGCGGGCACCGCCGCGGCGGGCTACCTCGCGCTGCGCGACCGCAGTGACGGCAGCGGCCTCGGCGACCGCAGTGACACCGGTGACCGCAGCGCCCTGAGCGGACAGGCCGGTGCGTAGAGTCGACGCGTACCGCAGCAGCGGACGCGGCTGACAAGGAGGAGACATGGGGCACCCGCACCGTGGCAACCGGCACGGGCGCAGCGAACAGGCCCGGGAGGCGGTCCTGGAGGCCGCCGACGGGCTGCTGGTCGAGAAGGGCTTCGCCAGCGTCACGATGGAGGGCATCGCCACGAGCGCGGGCGTCGCCAAGCAGACCATCTACCGCTGGTGGAAGACCAAGACCGAGGTGCTCCTGGACGCCTTCCTCGAGGACGCGGCGGAGTCGCTCACCCCGCCGGACCACGGCGACCTGGGCCGCGACCTGCGCGACCACCTGCGTCAGGTGGCCGTGTTCCTCAGCGAGTCGGACGCCGGGGCCGTCTTCAAGGCCCTGCTGGGGCAGGCGCAGCACGACCCGGCCTTCGCCGCCGTGCTGCGCGAGCGCTACCTGGACGAGCAGGGCCGGCGCGACCTCCTGCCGCTGCAACGCGCCCGGGAGCGCGGCGAACTCCCCGACGGCTTCGACCTCCAGGCCGAGACCGACCAGCTGATCGGTCCGATCCACTACCGGGCGCTGGTGACCGGCGGCCCGCTCGACCCCGCGTTCACCGACGGCCTGGTCGACCACCTGCTGCGCCGCCTGCCCTCCTGACCGCCCCCGGGGCCGGGCCGGGCCGTAGCCACGGTCCGGCCCGGCCCGGGCGCACGGGCTGCTCAACACCTCACCAGATATGCAGCCTTGTAGGCGTTGTCCGGCAGCCCCTACGATGACGAGGTCCCGACCGCCGTCGGGGCGGCGCAGCCTCAGCGAAGCCCGGTTCGAACCCGGTACTGTCCCGCAACGGTGAAGCCCCCTCAGCCCTGTGCCCAGGGGGACGAGTCCGGTCGCCTGCGGCTGCGTCCACGGAACCCCGCCTCGCAGGAGGGCGGGACCGGCCCAGGCCGCCACGGCTGGTCCAGGCCCGCCCGACCGTGAGCATCCCGAGGAGGATGCCCAGTGTCAGCCCTGACCGCCAAGACCCGATCGATCGTGCACGCGCTGCACCCGTCCGAATGGGCCAGACTCGGGGTCATGACCCTGGTCATCCTGGCTCTGAACGGCTTCGGCTGGGGAATCTTCATCTTCACCGTGCTGCCGCACCACTTCCACTACCAGAAGCTGGGCGTGGGCCTCGGCGTCGCCTTCACCGCCTGGACGCTGGGCGCCCGGCACGCCTTCGACGCCGACCACATATCCGCGATCGACAACGTCACGCGCAAGCTGATGGCCGAGAAGAAGCGCCCGCTGGGCACCGGCTTCTTCTTCGCGCTGGGCCACTCCACCATCGTGGTCACCGTCGGGGTGGGCATCACCATCGCCGCCAAGGCGGTCTTCGGCGCGGTGGTGGACCCCAACTCCACCTACGAGACCCTCGGCGGGATGCTCGGCACGCTCACGTCGGCCGGGTTCCTCTACCTGATCGCGCTGCTGAACCTGATCGTCCTGGCGGGCATCGCCAAGGTCTTCCGCGACATGCGCCGCGGCACCTTCGACGAGGAGGAGCTGGAACGCCGGCTCCAGGCCCGCGGCCTGATGTGGCGCTTCTTCGGACGCTTCATGCGCTCCATCAACCACACCTACCAGATGTTCTTCGTCGGCCTGATCTTCGGCATCGGCTTCGACACCGCCACCGAGGTGGTGCTGCTGGCCGCGACCGCCTACGCCGCCACCTCCGGCCTGCCCTTCTACGCCGTGCTGACCCTGCCGCTGCTGTTCTCCGGCGGCATGACGCTGTTCGACACCCTCGACGGCTGCTTCATGAACTTCGCCTACGGCTGGGCCTTCGCCAAGCCGGTCCGCAAGGTGTACTACAACCTGGTCATCACCGGCCTGTCCATCGCCGCCGCCTTCCTCATCGGCACCATCGAGGTGCTCGGCGTGCTCACCAGCGAGCTGCACCTGACCGGCGGCTTCTGGGACTTCATGGCCGACTTCAACATCAACGAAGCCGGTTTCGCCATCGCCATCCTCTTCGCCGTCACCTGGATCGTCGCCTACGCCTTCTGGCGCTTCGGCAACGTCGAGAAGCGTTGGCAGAAGGGCCTGAACCCGGCCGCCCTCCCCGCCGCTGTCGAGGAGGCCCGGTCGGCGGGCTGACAGAAGCAGCCGTCGGGTCAACCTCCTTCCCTGTCCGAGGACTTGGCTGCCGGGTCGGCTCCGTCGTGCCCGGCCCCGGCCAGGACCGTCGCGCTGGTCGCGCCCTGCCCCTTGCGCTGCCCCCTCCTGGTGAGGTTAGCCGGACCGGACCGGCAGGAGCCGCCCAGTGAACACCCTCACGCCCACCCGGCCGACCGCCGACGCCACCACCACCGCCGACGCCGCCACCGACGTCGTTCTGCGGCCCACCCGCCGCGTCCTGCTCGGCTCGGCCGTCGCGGGCAGCGCCCTGCTCGGCCTGACCGCCTGCGGCAGCGGCCACGGCAGCCGGGCCGCCGCGCCCGCGTCCGGACCGGCCCCGGCGAACCGGCTGGTGGCACGGCCACGGGCAGGGTCACCGTCCTGGCGGCGCCGAGGCGGATCGTCACCATCCAGCCGTCGGCGCTGGCCACCGTGCTGGACGTCGGCCTGGGTGTGGTCGGCGCCTACGACCAGGGCGCGGAGTACATATCGCCGCGCTACCGGGGGCGGTGGCAGGCCGCCGCGAAAGTCGGCACCGGCGGCCAGATCGACCTGGAGAAGGTCGCCGCGCTCCGCCCCGACCTGGTCATCGGGGTGGACTACGCCTGGAACACCAGCGTCTCCAGCCAGCTCTCGGCGATCGCCCCGACCGTCATCGCACCCGGCGACGACTGGCAGGACACCGCCCGCACCGTCGCGGACGCGGTCGGCGGCGGCGCCCGGCTGGACGCCCTCGCCGCCCAACTGGCCAAGCGCAGCCAGGCGATCCGTACCGGGTACGCCGCGCTGCCGGCCCGCTACCGCTGGGACATCCTCCAGGGCGGCTTCGACACCGGTCAGTACTGGCTCTACGGGCCGCAGTCGGACGCCGGACGCATCCTGGCGGGCGCGGGGGTGCGCTTCGCGCGCGGCCGCGCGGCCAGCCCGGGCAACGGCGACCGCTCGCTGTCCTACGAGGACATCGACGTCCCGGCCGACGCCGACGTGATCGGTTTCTACTCCGACTACGACGGAACGCCCCACAACGACGGCCCGCAACTGTTCGCGCAGAGCGGCTTCACGGAGCTCGCGGCGGTCCGGGCCGGGCGGCTGGTGCCGTTCCCGGACGTCCTGCCCGGCGGCTACAAACCAGGCCGCGCGCTACGCCACGCACCTGATCGCCATGCGCGACGGCCGGGTGGTGGCGCAGGGCGCGCCGCGCGACGTCGTCACCGCCGACCTGGTCGAGCGGGCCTTCGACCCGCCCTGCCGGGTGATCGAGGATCCGGAGGAGGGGCCCCGCTGGTGGTGCCCGCAGCGCGCCGCCGGACGGCAGCGCCGGTGGCGGCGGCGGAGGGCTCTCGAACGTTCCGACAAACTATGCAATGATTGTCTGCATGTTGGAAGACGAGAGGGTCGAGGCCATCCTCGACGCGGCCTACGACTGCTTCCGGATCCACGGGGTGCGGCGTACGACCATGGAGGACATCGCCCGGCGGGTCGGGCTGTCCAGGCCGGTGGTCTACCAGTACGTGCGCAACAAGGAGGACGCCTTCCACCGCCTGGCCGCCCGCCTGCTCCAGGAGACCCTGGAGAGGTTCCGGGCGGCCCTCGCCGGTGCCGGCTCGCCGACCGAACGGCTGGTCGCGGCCCTCGGCGCCAAGGTCGACCTGACCCTGCGGGTCTGGCGGGAGAGCCCGCACGCGCAGGAACTCCTGGGTGAGGGCGTCCAGTTGACCTCCGACCTGCTGGAGGACTTCCACGCCGCCCTGCGCCGGGAGCTGGTCGCCGCCGTCGAAGCCGACCTGCCGGACGCCGACGCCCCCGAGTTCGCCGAGCTGCTGCTGGCCCTGGCCCACGGGCTGGAGGTGCACGGCGCCGACCCGGACGTCCCGCTGCGCCGCCTGCGCCAGGGCGTGACCCTGCTCGTCGCCGGACTGCCCGGCAGCCGCTGACCGGCGGCCCGCCGACCCCGTCCCGCCACCCTCGCCCGAGAAAGCCGAACCCATGGACTTCACCGGCCGTACCGCCCTGATAACCGGCGCCAGCTCCGGCATCGGATCCGCCTTCGCCGACGCGCTCGCCGCGCGCGGCGCCCACCTGGTCCTGGTCGCCCGGCGCGAGGACCGGCTCAACGCCCTCGCCGACGAGCTGCGCGCCCGCCACGGCCACGACGCCCATGTCGTCGCCGCCGACCTGGCCGCCCCCGGCGCCGGTGCCCGGCTCGCCGCCGAGCTCCAGCGGCGCGGCCTGAGCGTCGACGTCCTGGTCAACAACGCCGGTGTCGCCAGCCACGGCGACCTGGCCGACACCGACCCGGACCGGCTGACCGGGCAGATCCAGCTCAACGTCACCACCCTGACCGACCTGACCCGCGCCTGCCTGCCCGGCATGCTCCGGCGCGGGTACGGGGCGGTCGTCAACGTGGCGAGTTCCGCCGCCTACCAGCCGGTCCCGCACATGGCCGTCTACGCGGCCACCAAGGCGTACGTGCTCAGCTTCACCGAGGCCCTGTGGGCGGAGACCCGGCGCACCCCGGTGCGGGTGCTGGCCATCTCCCCGGGGGCCACCGAGACCGAGTTCTTCGACATCGCCGGGGAGGCCGCGCGGGTCGGACGCACGCAGACGCCCGCCGCCGTCGTCGCCACCGCGCTGCGCGCGCTCGACCGCAGGAGCGGCCCCGCCAGCGTCGTCAGCGGCCTCGGCAACGCCGTCAACGCCGTCGCCGTCCGGCTGGTGCCCCGGCGCACCGCGGTGCTGGTCACCGGACGCCTGACCCGCGGCAACGCCTGACCTGCGGCCCGCCCGCCCCGCGGCAGCGCCTGGCCCGCGCCGTCGCCGCAGGTCAGCGCGGGGTACGGGAGATCCCGAAGAGGATCACGTCGACCAGCTCGGCGGCGATCTCCTCGGCCGGGCCCTGGGGCACCGAGCTCTCGATGGAGCGGGTGATCAGCGGCCCGGACAGCATGTTGCCGATGGCGTCCGGATCGACGTCCGGGCGCAGCTCCCCGCTGGCGATCCCGGCGCGGACCACCTGGCGCATCGCCTCCCGGCGCGGCTCGATCACGTCGGCGTAGTAGCGTTCGCGCAGCTGCGGGTACTTCAGCCCGGCGGCCATCACCCCGTTGATGATCTGGGTGGCCCGGACGTCCTGGAGCCGGGTGACCAGCGCGCTCAGCACCAGGATCATCCTCTCCCGGGTGTTCGCCCCGGTGACGGCGGGGACCGGCCGGTTGAGCGAGGCCAGCGCGTCCACCAGCAGCGCGTCCTTGTTGGGCCAGCGCCGGTAGACGGTGTTCTTGCCGGCTCCGGCGCGGGCCGCGATGGCGTTGATGCTGATGTCGCCCAGCTCGGTGCCCTCGGCGAGCAGGTCCAGCGCGGCCTGCAGGATGGCGAGTTCGGAATCGGTACTGCGCGGCCGCCCCCGGGTGGGGCGGCCGCCGGGTTCCGGTGCCTCAGTCGACAACGGGCACCTTCTCGTCGGCCCGCGTCTGCGCGGGGACGCCTGCCGCGCCCGGGGCGCCGTGGGCCAGGGCGTTGCGGCCGGGGAGCCAGAGCAGGGCGATCAGCACGCCCAGCGCTCCGACCGTGACCGAGCCGTACACGGCCAGGTGCATGGCGTGGACGAAGGCGTCGTTCGCGGGCCGGAGCAGCGGCTCGGCGCGGGGGCCGACCTTCTCCACGAACGCCTGGGTGGCGGTGATCGAGCCGGAGAGGTTCTTGACCGTGCCCGGGCTCGAGTGCAGCTGCGGCACGGAGTTGAGCACGGGGGTGATCTGGCTGCGGTAGGCGGAGGTGAGGATCGATCCGAGGACCGCGACCCCCAGCGCGCCGCCGACCTGGCGGACGGTGTTGTTGATGGCCGAGCCCTCACCGGCCTTCTCGCGCGGCACCGAGGCCATCACCGCGGCGGTG
This sequence comes from Streptacidiphilus sp. PB12-B1b, assembly GCF_014084125.1. Lineage (NCBI taxonomy): Bacteria > Bacillati > Actinomycetota > Actinomycetes > Kitasatosporales > Streptomycetaceae > Streptacidiphilus > Streptacidiphilus sp. PB12-B1b. The sequence continues at coordinate 3,107,817 of NZ_CP048405.1, forward strand.
GCCGGCGGCATCACGTTGGCCATGCCCATGCCCATGGCGAACAGGGCGATCTCCAGGCGCCAGATCGGGGTGCCGGTGCCGACGAAGGCGTAGTAGCCCAGGGCGAGCGTGACCAGGGCCATGCCGGTGGCGGTGACCGCCTTGTGGCCCAGGCGCTTGACCAGACCGGCGCTGCGCGAGGAGAAGATCAGCTGGGCCACCGCCAGCGGGATCAGCAGCACACCGCACTTCAGCGGCGAGAAGCCGCGCACGGCCTGCATGTAGAACGAGAGGAAGAAGGTCATGCCCATCAGGGCGAAGAAGACCAGGCCGACGACGGCCACGGCGGCGGAGAAGCTCCGGTGCCGGAACAGCTTGACGTTGAGCGCGGGGTGGTCGGTGCGGCGCTCCCACAGCACGAACAGCACCAGCAGCAGCACGCCGAGGGCGATGATGCCGAGCGCCTCGGGCTTGAGCCAGCCGATGTCGCCGGCCCGGATGATGCCGTAGACGAAGGCGGTGATTCCGGCGATGGACAGCGGCACGCCGACCGGGTCGAACTTGCCCGGCCTGGGGTTCTTGGAGTCCGGGACGAGGAAGACCATCAGCGCGACGGCGAGCACCACGATCGGGATGTTGACCAGGAAGACCGAGCCCCACCAGAAGTGCTGGAGCAGGACGCCGCCGGTGATCGGGCCGATGGCGATGGCGATGCCGACGGCGCCGGACCAGATGCCGATGGCCTTGGCCCGCTCCTTGGGCTCGAACACGTTGGAGATGATGGCCAGCGTGGTGGGCATGACCGCCGCGCCGCCGACGCCCATCAGGATGCGCGCGCCGATCAGCTCGCCCGGCGTCTGCGAGTAGGCAGAGGCCAGCGAGGCGATGCCGAACACCGTCATGCCGAGCAGCAGCAGCTTCTTGCGGCCGATCCGGTCGCCCAGGACGCCCCAGGTGAACAGCAGCCCGGCGAAGGCCAGGGTGTAGGCGTTGGTCGCCCATTCCAGGTCGGTCTCGGACGCGCCGAGGCCCTTCACCGGGTCGGCGATGGTCTTGAGGGCGACGTTGAGGATGCTGGAGTCGAGGACGACGACCAGCAGGCTCAGCACCAGGACGCCCAGGATCATCCAGCGGCGCTTGTGCACCGTGGGATCGACTGCGGGTGTGGTCATGGGGAGTTTCCGATCACTGCGATTACGAGACTTCTTAGTATCGAAAACAGTAGCACGATTTACGAGACTGGCAAGGTCCGTAAATCGGAGGGTATGCGAACGGTCGTCCCGGCCGCCGCCGCGCCCGCGCCCGCCGGGGTCGAGAATTCGCCAGTTCACTTGCCTCCCACCGCTGCTGACGTTGTATCAAGTCATCGCCGCCGGGGTCTGGTGTCGGCGTCGGTGAGCCGCGAGACTGGCGGCGCACACCCATCCGCCAAGAGGGGAGTCACCCATGCACACCGTTCTTGAGGAAGCCGAGCTGACCGTCGCCGCGTGGCGCGACGGCACCGCCGACCACAGCCCGGCGGGCCCGCTGTTCACCAGCGGCGCGTACGCCGAGTCGGAGCTGACCGCGTCGGGCGCGGTACGCACCATCCAGTGCGGCACGGCGTGTTCGTACTCGGCGGGCCGCGAGTGCTGTTGAGCACCCGTGCCTGATCCGACACCCGTCGGTTTCGAACCCGTGCTGGACCGCCTGCTGGAGCCGGCCTCTGCCGACCTGGCGGCCCGGCTCGGGGACGTCCCCGGGCTGGAACCGAGCGAGCAGGACGCCATCCGCGAGGGCGCGGCCCGCGCCCTCGGCGCGAGCGTGCTGCGCAAGGTCAACCGGGTGCTGCTGCTGGAACTCAACGCCGCCCGCGTCTCCGGACGGCTCACCGCCGCAGACCCCGCCGCGCGCTGGGACCAGTGGATCGCCGAAGCCTGCCGCCCCGGCTTCTGGGAGGCGCTGACCGACCACTACCCCGGCCTGCTCCGACGCCTGCGCGCGGTCATCGGCAACGCCTGCGACGCTGCGCTCACCACCGGCGTCCGCTTCGCCGAGGCCCGCGACTCGCTGGCGCGGCTGCCCGGCGCCGGAAGCGGCACGCTGACCGGCATCACCTTCGGCGCGGGCGACACCCACCGCGGCGGACAGAGCGTCGCCCTGCTCACCACCACGACCGGGCAGGTCGTCTACAAACCGCGCTCCGTCGACGTCGACACCCGGCTCGCCCGGCTGCTCGACACCGTCATTGCCGGACACCCGGCCGGTACCCGGATCCGGGTACCGCAGGTGCTGGCCCGGCCGGACCACGGCTGGTCCGAGCACGTCCAGCACCGCTACTGCGCGGACGAGCGCGAGCTGAACGCCTTCTACCTGGGCATCGGCCACTGGCTCGCGGTCATGCGCCTGCTCGGCGGCAGCGACCTGCACGCGGAGAACGTCATCGCGGCCGGCCCGGTGCCCGTGGTCGTGGACTGCGAGACCCTGTTCACCCCGCACACCGCCGTCGTCCCCTCCGGCTACGGCCGCGCCGTCGACCGCGCCGCCGAGCTCCTCGGCGACAGCGTGCTGCGCATCGGACTGCTGCCCGGACGCGGCCAGGCCCTGGGCTGGCGCGGCGTGGACCTCTCCGCCGTCGGCTCCCTGCCCGGCCAGCAGCCGGTCCTCTCCATGCCGGTCATCGTCGGCCTCGGCACCGACGAGGCCCGCATGGACTACGCGCAGGTGCCGATCGCCGCCTCCCGCAACCACCCGAGCCCCGATCCCGTCCTGCACCGCTACTGGGACCGGGTGGTCGAGGGCTTCACCGGGCTGACCGAGGAACTGCACCGGCTCGACCGCTCCGGGCACCTCGCCGAACCGCTGGCCGCCTTCGCCGACTGCCCGGTCCGGGTGGTGGTCCGGGCGACCGAGACCTCCCAGGAGCTCGCCCGGATGCTGTGGCACCCGGCCTCCCTGCACGACGAGCCCGCCTCGGTCGAGCGGGCCCGCGCGCTGCTGGCCGGACACGCCGCCAACGCCTCCGCCGCCCCCGGCGACCTGGCGGTGATCAAGGCCGAAGTCGCCGACCTGCTCGACGGCGACGTACCGGTCTTCACCACCACTCCGCGCGAGGGGCGGCTCACCGGCCCCCGGGGCACCGGCTTCGGACCCGCCCGCGACCTGATCGCCGACACCCTCGGACGCTGGCGCGCCGACGACTCCGTCCTGGACCGGCAGGTCATCCAGGGCACCCTGGTCAGCGCCTACCTCAACGAGGGCTGGCTGCCCGACCGCAAGCCGATGCGGCCCGCCCGCGTCACCGCCGAGCAGCTGGACCGGCGCCGACGCGACCAGGCGTCCGCCATCGTCCGTCGGCTGCGGGACGCCGCAATCCGCGCCGACGACGGCACCGTCGCCTGGATCGCACCGGTGCTCGACGGCACCGGCTGGTCCATCCAGCCCATGGCGAACGACCTGTACGGCGGCCTGTCCGGCGCGGCCGTCCTGCTCGCCGCCTACCGGTTCGAAGCCGCCCGGGGCCGGGCCGACGCCGTCGACGGCCTGGACGTCCTGCTCGCCGACACCCTGCGCACCCTGCGCGCGACCGAGGCCCAGGAGGAGCGCGACCGGGCCGGGAGCATGGCGCTGCGGCCCGACGCCCCCGGCGGCTTCGTCGGCCTCGGCTCACGCATCTGGGCCTGGCTGCTGCTGGGCCGCATGGACGCCAGTGGCGTCGAACCGGAGCAGGCGCTGGCCCGGGCGCTCCGCCTGGCCGGGCGCCTGCCCGAGGCGGTCGCGGCGGACGACGCCCTCGACCTGTTCCGGGGCATGGCCGGGGCCGTCGTCCCGCTGCTGCGGCTGGCCCAGTACTCCGGCGAGCCCCGCTGGTCGGCGCTGGCCGACGACACCGGCACCCGCCTGGTGCGCGCCGCCGACGTCCGCGCCGCCGACACCGGATCGGCCGGTGGCGGTGGCGGCGGGAGCGCCGGAGCCGGTACCGCCGGTGCCGGTACCGCCCGCTGGGGCAGCCCCCACTTCCCGGACGGCGTCGGCGGCATGGCGCACGGCGCGACCGGCATCGGCTGGGCGCTGGCGCGGCTGGCCGCTGCGGACACCGGCGTCCAGGAGGTGACCGCGGCCGTCGGCCGGACCGCCGAGGCGGCCTTCGCCTTCGAGGAGAGCACCTACGACCCGGCCCTGGCCGGCTGGATCGACCTGCGGGCCCCCGGCCACACCGGAGCCGCCTGGTGCCACGGCGCCGGAGGCATCGGCCTGGCCGCCGTCGACCTGATCCGGCACGGCCGCGACCCCGACTGCGGCCCCGACCGCCACCGCGACCGGTGGCGCGACGTGCTGCGCCGGGCCGCCGCCTCCTGCTGGGCCGACGGGGTCGGCTGGAACCACACCCTGTGCCACGGGGACTTCGGCGTCTGGGAGGTGGTCGACCACGCGCTCTCCGCCGGCGTGGCCCCGGTCGGCCTGGACCGTCCCGCCCTGGACGCGCACCTGATCAGCGGCCTGGAGGAGTACGGCCCGATCAGCGGCCTGGCCCGGGACACCTTCGCACCCGGCCTGCTGCCCGGCGTCGGCGGCATCGCCTACCAACTGCTGCGGATGCACCCGGACAGCCCACTCCCCTCGGTCCTGCTACCCGACCCCGGCCACCCCACCCCGCTCTGACCGCCCGCTCTGCCCCGCGCGGGGCAGCCCGTGCGGGGGCAGCGCGGCGGCCCGGCTCGGGTGCGCCCGGGTCAGGGGGCAGGGGTCAGGGGGCCACCCGCAGCACCAGCTTGCCCCGGGTGCGGCAGGTCTCGCCCCGGCTGTGGGCCTGGCCCACCTGCTCCAGCGGGAACACCTCCTCGACCTCCACCGCCACGGCCCCGGCGTCCACGAGCCCGGCGATGTGGGTCAGCGCCGGGCCGTCGGGCTCCACCAGGAAGGCACTGACCCGGACGCCGCGAGCCTCCGCCGCCTCGCCCAGCTCGGCGGAGACCCCGGCCGGGACCGCGACCAGCAGGCCGCCGGGGCGCAGCACCTGGAGCGAGCGGGTGCTGGTGCGGTCGTGGCCGTCGCCCACCAGGTCGATGACCACGTCGACGTCGTCGATGACGTCCTCGAACCGGACGGCGGTGTAGTCGACGAGCTCGTCCGCGCCGAGCTTGGTCAGCCAGTCGTGGCTCCGGGCGCTGGCGGTGCCGATGACGTGCGCGCCCAGGTGCTTGGCGAACTGGACGGCGAAGTGCCCCACCCCGCCCGCGGCAGCGTGGACCAGCACCCGCTGGCCGGGACGCAGGTCGGCGGTGTCCACCAGGGCCTGCCAGGCGGTCAGCGCGGCCAGCGGTACGGCGGCCGCCTGCTCGTGCCCGAGCGCGGCGGGCTTGCGGGCGAACTGGCGGGCCGGTGCGGTGACGTACTCGGCGTAGCCGCCGGCCGCGCGGGGGAACCACGGCATGCCGTAGACCTCGTCCCCGGGCTTGAGAGTGGTCACCCCGAAACCGATCTCCTCCACCACCCCGGACACGTCCCAGCCGAGGGTGAACGGCGGCTCGCCGAGCACCTGGGCCATGCCGGAGCCGGCGCGGGTCTTCCAGTCCACCGGGTTGATCCCGGCGGCGTGCACCCGCACCAGGACCTCCGTCGGCAGCGGCGCGGGCCGGGGCACCTGCGCCACCCGCAGCACCTCCGGGCCGCCGAAGCGGTCCTGGATCACGGCGCGCATGGTGGGCGTGGACGGGGGAGTGGACATACGGCAGCTCCAGTACAGGCGGAACGGCGGGAGACCCGGGCCTGGGCCTCCCCGGTGATGTCGGCGACGGTATCCCCGCGCCTATAGTTACCCGCAAGGTCCACTACTTTCCATCGGGAAGTTTCCTGGTGAGAGGTGTCCCATGACGATGAACTGCGAGTCCGGCCAGCACGGCGACCACGATGTCTACACCGCCCAGTGCCCCTGCCGCGCCATGCTGGACCTGCTGGCCAACAAGTGGTCCGCGCTGGCCATCGGCGCGCTCGAAGAGGGGCCGCGGCGCTTCGGCGAGCTGCAGCGGACGCTGCAGGGGGTCAGCCCCAAGGTGCTCACCCAGACCCTGCGCCGCCTGGAGGACTCCGCCCTGCTGACCCGCACCGTCTACCCCGCCGTGCCCCTGCACGTCGAGTACGCGCTCACCCCGCTGGGCCGCAGCGCCGCCGTCCCCCTCGGGCTGCTCCGCAGCTGGGTCGAGGAGAACCTCGACCGCACCGCAGCCGCCCCCTGCGACCCGGTGGCCGGCTGACGGCGCGTTCCGCCGGTGATGACCAACTCGCTTGCAGAGAAAGTGAATTCAGGCTGCCAGGACGGTGAACCCATCCCAGATTCTGTCGTGTCCATGGATAGAGTCTCATGTCCGGATCCGCGCTGGACGGACCCGGCCTCCGAAAGGACGACAGGATGAGCATCACCCGTTCCGTCAAGCGCCTGACCACCGCCCTGGCCTGCTCCGTGCTCGCGGCAGGGGCCCTCGTCGGCGTCAACGCGACCAGCGCCTCCGCCTCCACCATCAGCAACGGCTACGTGCAGCTCTGCGCCCAGGGCGACTACCCGGCCTACATCGTCTTCCCCTACCGCGGCGGCTTCTCCAGCACCATCGTCCAGCCCAAGACCTGCTGGTACACCTACATGGGCGGCAACTCCTGGGAGCCGATCGACATCTACGGCCTCGGCAACAACAGCGTCATCCCGATCGGCGAGGTCTGGTACGACGGCAGCGTCTCCGGCATCGGCATCGGCGCCGAAGGCTACGCCTCGGACAACCCCTACTACTGGACCTGGTAACCCGCCCCACCCCTGCCCGCCTCGCGCCGCTGGTGCGGTCAGCGCGCGGCGGCGAAGGCGCGGACCAGGTGGGTGAGGCTGTCCAGGACGGCCGGGATGTCGGAGGGGTCGGCCCGGAGGACGGCGGCCAGGCCGAGGGCCAGGACGGTGCCGATGACGGCCAGCAGGACGGTCAACACGGAAAGCTGCACGGTGGACTCCCAGAGGACGGGCCGCCGGCCTGTGGTGCCGGCGGCGTTGGCCCCAGCACAGGCCACCGGGCGGCGGTCCGGCGCGTCCGGTCGCCGTCCGGAGCGTCAACTACGCTGGTGGCCCGGCACTTTCCGGTGTCCGGGGCGCCGGACGCACCGGACGCCCGGGGCGACCTGCGGACTGGGGGAGCGGTGCAGGACGAGGCGGCGGAGCGGCTGCGAGGCAGTTCGCGGCACTGCTCCACGCGGCGGGCGATCCGACGCTGACGGAGATGTTCGGCTGGGCCGAGCAGGCGCGGGCCGCGCTGGAGCGCAGCTCGGGCCGGAGGGTGACCGCCCGGAAGCCGGCCAGGTCCACCCTGAACGACTGGGCCACCGGGAAGCACATCCCGAGCCCGACCCACTCGGCCTACTTCCTGCTCCTGGTCACGGCCCTGTCCGAACGCGCGGCCGCTGCCGGGGCGCCCGGGCACCGCACCCGGCGCCGGGACGAGTGGCTGAGCCTGCTGAACGGCGCGCAGACCGCCCCGCGCACCGGGCGGCCCGCACCGTTGGTTCGCCGGCGCCGCCGAGCGCGGATCGCTCCCGGCGGCCCGCTTCCTGGCCCGTGTGCTGGAGCAGTCGGGCGGCTCGTCCGATGCCCACGAGCAGGAGCAGGAGCAGGAGCAGGAGCAGGAGCAGGAGCAGGAGCAGGAGCAGGAGTGACGTCGTTCTGATGCTGCATCAAGTGTCGTTCCCCGCTCCCGCGCGCGGTTCGTCCTATGGTGGTCCAGCGCCGGGTGGCGGTGCCCGTGGAAGCGGCTGATTCGTGGAGTGGTATGGCAACCGGGTTCCCCGCACGCGCCCCCGGGCCGGACGCGTCCGCCGGACGCGTGCTGCGTCGCTGGAAACTGTGGATCGCCCCAGGGGTGTTGAGCGCCCTGGCGGTCCTGCTGCTGTCGCTGCTCTACATGGGTGGCATCCTCACCCCCACCAGCAGCCTGCACCGGCTGCCGATCGCCCTGGTGGACGCGGACACCGGCGCTCCGCTGCCGGGTCAGGCCACTGATCTCGGGGCCCAGGTCAGCGCTGCCATCCTGGGATCGAGCCCGGCCGGGCAGGTGCAGTGGCGGCAGGTCGGCGCCGCCGAGGCGCAGGACCAGCTGGCGTCCGGCAGGGTCTACGGGGCGCTGCTGATCCCGCCCGGATTCACCGCCGAGGTAGCCCGACTGACGACCGGTCAGGCAACGGTGCGGCCGACGCTGACGGTGCTGACCAACCCCGGCTCGGGCAGCCTGGGCTCCTCGCTGGCCAGCCAGATCACCCAGAAGGCGGCCGGGCAGGCGTCGGCGGCCATCGGGAAGCAGCTGAGCACCTCGCCCGCACTGGCGGGGGCGGACGCCACCACCCGGCTGCTGCTGGCGGATCCGGTCGCGGTCGTGACCACGGTCGGGCACCCCATCGGCGCCCACAGCGGCCTGGGGCTGACTGCGTTCTACTACACGCTGCTGCTGGTGCTGGGCGGTTTCATCAGCGCCAACGTGGTGCACAGCGCGGTGGACACCTCGCTCGGCTACGCGGACAGCGAGATCGGCCCCTGGCACACCCGGCGGCCCACCGTGCCGATCAACCGGACGCAGACGCTGCTGGTGAAGATGGGCATGACGGCGGGCCTGTCGGTGCTGGCGACGTCCCTGATCATGGTGGCGACCATCGCCGTGCTGGGCATGGACGCCCCGCACCAGGCGCTGCTGTGGCTGTTCTCGATCTGCGCCTGCCTGACGGTCGGGCTGGGCGCCCAGGCCATCAATGCCGCCTTCGGCGGGATCGGGCAGCTGGTGTCGATGTTCGTGTTCATCGCGCTGGCGCTGCCCTCCTCCGGGGCCACGGTGCCGCTGGAGGCCACCCCCGGCTTCTACCACTTCCTCGCGGCCTTCGAGCCCATGCGGCAGGTGGTCGGCGGCGTCCGGTCGATCCTCTACTTCGACGCGCGCGCCGACGCCGGCCTCACCCGGGGCTGGATCATGATCGCGGTCGGTTTCGTGGTCGCGCTCGTCTTCGGCTTTGCGATGACCGGCTACTACGACCGCAAGGGCCTGGCCCGGATGGTGCCGCAACCCGGCTGACCCGGCCCGGAGCGGCTCCCATTCCCGACCCGGGGCGGCTCCCGCCCGGACGGCCCCGGACGGCCCCGTCCGGTGCGGGCCGCGGCTCCGCTCGGCGTCCCTCGCGGCGCTGCCACGGCCGGTTGCGGGATCAGCACGACCTTGCCGCTGACCGTGCCGGACTCGGCCAGGCGCAGCGCCTCGGCGGCCCGGGCCAGGGGGAGTTCGGCGGCGATGCCCGCGGTGACCTCGCCCCGCTGCATGGCCGCGAAGACCTGGCCCAGGTCGGTGCGCAGGCGGGCGCGGAAGCGGTCCCGGGCGAGGGCCTTGCCGGCCCAGACGTTGTAGAAGCAGGCGTGCCGCCGGTTGGGCAGGGCGTTCCACATCCACACCCGGCCGAGGAGCTTCAGCACGGGCCACTGCTTGGAGCCGCTGTCGTCGCGGGTCGAGGCGCTGCCGTAGGAGACGAGGGTGCCGCCGGGGGCGAGCAGGTGCCAGGAGTCGGTCAGGCCCCGGCCGCCGACGTGGTCGAAGGCCGCGTCGACGCCACCGGGCGCCAACTCCCGCACCCGCGCCGGGAGGTCCGGGTCGCGGTAGTCGACGGGCGCCACACCCCGGGCGCGCAGCGCGTCGTGGTGGCGGGCGGAGGCGGTGCCGACGACCCGTACCCCGGCGGCCAGCGCGAGCTGCACCAGGATCGAGCCCACGCCGCCGTTGGCCCCGTGCACCAGGACGGTCTGCCCGGCGCGCACCCGGGCCCGGCGGTGCAGCATCTGCCAGGCGGTGATGCCGTTGACGACGGCGGTCTCCGCCTCGGCCGCGCTGATCCCCTCCGGCACCGGGACCAGGTCGGCCGCGTCCAGCAGGACGTGGCTGGCCCAGCCGCCGGTCTTGGTCAGCGCCGCGACCCTGCTGCCCGCCAGGCCGCCGGGGACTCCCGCGCCGACCGCCTGCACGGTGCCGACCAGGTCGTACCCGGGGACGAACGGGAAGGGCGGCTGGTCGTAGTAGCGGCCCCGGCGCATCTGCTGTTCGGCGAAGGAGACCCCGGTCGCCTCCATCCGGACCAGCGCCTGGCCCGGACCGGGGGCGGGCACCGGGCCGAGCCGCAGTTCCAGCCCCTCCGGCTCGACCTCGCCGGGTAGGACGACCTCGACACGCTCTTCGATCCTCATCACAGACCTCCGTGGATTTCCTGGCTTTGTCGGCATTGATTGTGTGGTCGATCACTCACTCTTTGGCCCGAAGGCAGGGCGGAGCATGCTGCTCCGCCCGGTGGTGCGTTCAGTAGTGCCGGATGTCCGCCGTCAGCGTCCTCGCCCAGGGGGCGTCCACCTCGTCCGCGCCCATGGACACGATCAGGTGGCACAGCATGCCGCGCGCGAAGAAGTCCTGCACCTGGTGCTCGCTGCCGCCTGAGGCCCCGCGCACGTACTCCACCGTGCGGGCGTAGCCCTGCCGGACGGCGTCGCGCACCGCCGGCTCGGACACCGCCGCCGCCTGCGCGTGCAGCTGCACCAGGACCAGGTCGCTGTCGGTGATCAGCCGGGCGTAACTGTCGCCCATGGCGCCGAGCACCGCCTCCGGGCTGCTGCCCGGGGCCTCGGCCGCTGCCTGCTCCAGGCAGCTGCGGACCAGCCGGAAGCACTGCTCGACCACGGCCACGAACAGCGATTCCTTGTTGGGGAACAGCCGGTAGACGTAGGACTGGGAGATGCCTGCCTCCCTGGCGACCTCCGTCGTGGTGGTACCGAAGTAGCCGCGGGTGGCGAAAGTGCCGATCGCCGTGCGCAGCACGGTCTCGCGGCGCTCCTCGGCGGTGGACAGCTGGCGGATGCGTTCCGGACTCATAGGAGTAATCAACCACTCACACCTGTGGGTGTCAAGTTCCGGGGGAGTCGACCAGTCCGGTCGGAAGGTCGACGCCCCGCGGTGGCCGGCAGGTCGGGCCGACCGGCCACCGCGGGCAGAGTGCCGGGCGCGGTTACAGGGCGCGCTCGGCGCGCTCCGCCACCAGCTTGATGAAGCGCGAGGGGTCGGCCAGCTGGCCGCCCTCGGCCAACAGCGCCATGCCGTACAGCAGTTCGGCGGTCTCGGCCAGGGCCGGCTCGTCCGCCCGCTCGCCGTGCGCCTTGTTCAGGCCGCTGACCAGCGGGTGGTCGGCGTTGAGCTCCAGGATGCGCTTGCTGTGCGGGATCTCCTGCCCCATGGCGCGGTAGAGGTTCTCCAGGGCCGGGGTCGCGTCGTGGGTGTCCGACACCAGGCAGGAGGGCGAGACGGTCAGGCGAGCGGAGAGCCGCACCTCCTTGACGTCCTCGCCCAGCTGTCCGCCCATCCAGCTGAGCAGCTCGGCGTACTCCTGGCGGCGCTGCTCGCGCTCCTCGCCCTTCTCCTGCTCCTCCTCCGCGCCCAGCGGGACCTCACCCTTGGCGACCGAGCGCAGCTCCTTGCCCTCGAAGCCGGTGACCGCCTCGACCCACACCTCGTCGACGGGGTCGGTGAGCAGCAGCACCTCGACGCCCTTGGCCCGGAACGCCTCCATGTGCGGGGAGTTCTCGATGACCTGCCGGGACTCGCCGGTCAGGTAGAAGATGTGCTCCTGGCCCTCCTTCATCCGCTCGACGTACTGCTTGAGCGTGGTCGGCGCCTCCGGGGCGTGGGTGGAGGCGAAGGAGGAGACGGCGAGGATGGTCTCGCGGTTGTCGTCGTCGCTCAACAGGCCCTCCTTGAGGACCCGGCCGAACTCGCCCCACAGCGTGGCGTAGCGCTCGGGCGAGCCGGTCATCATCTCCTTGACCGTGGAGAGCACCTTCTTGGCCAGGCGCCGGCGCATCAGCTGGATCTGGCGGTCCTGCTGCAGGATCTCCCGGGAGACGTTGAGCGAGAGGTCCTGCGCGTCCACCACGCCCTTCACGAAGCGCAGGTACGGCGGCATCAGCGCCTCGCAGTCGTCCATCACGAAGACGCGCTTGACGTACAGCTGGATGCCGCGCTGGTAGCCCTGGCTGAACAGGTCGTGCGGCGCGTGCGCCGGGACGAACAGCAGCGCCTGGTACTCGAAGGTGCCCTCGGCCTGCAGCCGGATGGTCTCCAGCGGGTCGTTCCAGTCGTGGCTGATGTGCTTGTACAGCTCGTGGTACTCGTCGTCGGTGACCTCGTCGCGCGAGCGGGCCCAGAGCGCCTTCATGGAGTTGAGGGTCTCCGGCTCGCGGGGGGCGGCGTCCGCCTCCTCGGCCTCGCCCTCGGCGGCGGGCGGCGGGGTCGGCGCGGCCATCCGGATCGGCCAGGTGATGAAGTCCGAGTACCGCTTGACGATCTCGCGGATCTTCCAGGGCGCGGTGTAGTCGTGCAGCTGGTCCTCGGTGTCGGCCGGGCGCAGCCGCAGGGTCACGGTGGTGCCCTGCGGGGCCTCCTCGACCCGTTCCAGGGTGTAGGTGCCCTCGCCGCTGGAGGTCCAGCGGGTGCCCTCGCTCTCGCCGGCCCGCCGGGTGAGCAGCTCGACCTCGTCGGCCACCATGAAGCTGGAGTAGAAGCCGACGCCGAACTGCCCGATCAGGCCCTCGGCGGTGGCCTCGTCCTTGGCGCCCTTCAGCTCCTTGACGAACTTGGCGGTGCCCGAGTTGGCGATGGTGCCGATGAGCTGGATGACCTCGTCGTACGACATGCCGATGCCGTTGTCGCGCACGATCAGGGTGCGCGTCTCCCGGTCCGCCTCGATCTCGATGTGCAGGTCGGACACGTCGGCGCCGAGGTCCTGGTCGCGCAGGGCCTCCAGGCGCACCTTGTCCAGAGCGTCCGAGGCGTTGGAGATGAGTTCGCGCAGGAACACGTCCTTGTTCGAGTAGATCGAGTGGATCACCATCTGCAGCAGCTGGCGCGCTTCCACCTGGAACTCGAACGTCTCAGTCGCCACCACTGGGAAGTCCTCCTCGGGTCGTCGGATGACGGGAACTGACCCGAGCACTGTAGATCAATCCGCGGCCCCCGCGTCCCGCCCTCCTCCGGATCCGGTGACCGGGGGCGGCGGGCAGGCGCGGGGGAGTGCGGCCGGTCAGCCGGGCCAGGTGCCGGTCAGCCGCTGGGTGGCGGCGGCGCCGCCCCGGTCGACGGCGGCCTTGACCACGGCGAAGATCGCCCCCTGCAGCGCTGCCGCCAGCAGGATCTCCTGCCAGCCGCGCTCGCGGTCGGTGGCCTCGGGGGCGGAGTCGCCGTGGCCGGTCAGCTTCCACGCCTGCTTGAACACGGCCCCGGCGAGCAGGCCGCTGACGGCGCCCAGGGCCATCCCGACGGGCTTGTAGGCGATCCGTGCGGCATTCATCGACGCCCCCTGCGGACGAGCGCGGCCAGCACGGCCGCGATGCAGAGCGCCGCCGCGATCACGGCGGCGGGGTGGCGGCGGGCGACGGCCCCGGCCTGGTCGGCCGCCGCGCCCACCTGCTCGGGCGTGGCCGCCCGGGCCCTGGCCGCCAGGGCGGTGCTGCGGTCCCCGAGGCCGGAGGCCACCGCCGCCGACTTGTCCAGCGCGGGCTGCGAGGTCACGCCGTGGACCACGTGCACGGCCTGGGCGACGGTGTGCCGGGCCGTCTCCTGCGCCCCCGAGGCGGCGTCCTTCACCTGCGAGCCCAGGGCGGCGCCGGTGGCCTTGGCCCGGGCCCGCAGCTCGGCCTGGTCGCTCGCACTCTCCACCACCCGGCCCAGGCGCCTGCGCGTCCCCTTGGCCGCCTGCCTCAGCTCGCTGCTGACGTCCGTGCTGCGGTTGGCATGTCGTCGGCTGGAAGTCATCGCTGCGTCTCCTCCTTCAATCTTTGGTGCCTTCGTGCCTTCGTTGCTTTTGTCGCCGGTCCCGGCTCCGGGCCGCTGCCTCTGCGCAGGTCGGCCGCGCTGCACGCCTACCCCTGCGCGCCGGGGTCAAGCTGCCGCGCCTGAGCAGGGCGGCAGGGCCGCCGACAGCCGGGCGGTGCGGTCGGGCCGGGGCCCGGGGACGGCAGTAGCCCGGCGGCGGGCGGCCCGGCGTTCACGGCGCCTCCGCCTCGGTCAGCACCGGCTCCAGCCGGGAGCGCTGCGGAATGAGCGAACGGGCCGTCAGCACCGCTGCGCCGTCGGCCTGGTGGACCTGCGCCACCCGGCCGACCGGCGGCCCGGAGAGCAGCGCCGCAGACCAGGCCGCTGCCACGCCCGCGCTGGGCCGGGTCGGTTGCGCGGCGGCGCTGAGCAGCGCCCCGGGGCAGGCCCGGGCCGCCGTGCGCGCGTGGGCCGCCGGGCCGAGCGTGGGCCGGGCCGCGCGGTGCACCGCCCAGGCCCCGGCCGCGCCGAGCGCGGACGCTGCCGCCCCCACCACGGCCCCCAGCGGCGCGACCGTGCTGACGAAGACCAGGTAGAGCCCGAACAGCAGCGCCCACCAGGCGGCCAGCTCGACGGCCAGGCGCAGCCCGGGACTCGGCATCGGCGTTCTCCTCGGGTTCCGTGGTGTGTTGGGGGGCGTCTTCCCCGCGCGCCGGGAACAAACGCCGCGCGCGTCCCGGGGGCTGCCGTATCCCCAGACGCTAGCCGACCGGGCGGGACGATCGCCGCAGGCACGGCGGGGGACGCCGCAGGTCAGGCCGGGCCCGGCGGCACGGTGCGGTGCCCGCGCCGGCGCCTGCCGGGCCGCCGCACCCAGGGCCGCGCCGGGTTCGACGGCCGGGTGGGCCGGGCCCGGCGAGCCGGGCGGTCGGCGCGGTCGGTGCGGGTCGGGACGCCGCCGGGGCGGCCAGTGGCGGTGGCCGGCGGGCGCGCCAGCCGTCGGCGGTAGCGGGTGTGCTCCTGGGGCGCCCGGGCCTCGATCCACTGGCGTCCCAGCAGCGCCCCGCCGAAGACCACCGTGCCGACGCCGATCAGCCAGGTCTGCACCATCAGCACCGCGCCGATCGGGCCGTAGGTGACGGCGTTGGCCGCCAGCAGCGGCGCCAGCAGCAGCGAGCAGAGGGTGCGCAGCGCCGCCAGGCCCAGCGCGGTCAGCACCGCGCCGGGCAGCAGCTGACGCCAGGCCACCCGCCGTTCCAGCAGCAGCCACTGGCCCCACCAGCACAGGGCGGTGGCGCCCAGGTACGTCGACAGCGCCCGCACCGTCCCCTGCAGCCAGCCGTGGCGCAGCAGCGAGGCGCTGTGCACGTCCACGAACAGCGCGCCGGTCAGCGCGGCCAGCACCGCGCCCCGGCGCCACACCGCGTGCCAGTGGCCCGGCGACAGCGCCCACACCCGCTCGTAGCCGGTCTGGACGCAGGTGGCGAAGGACAGGCCGAAGCCGGCGGCGGCGACCACGCTGAACGCGCTGGTGGCGCTGAGCACGCGCTGCGGCGCGGAGAACAGCCGGCGCAGGGTGTCGGCGGGCGCGCCGGTCACCCCGAGCCCGTCCACCAGCCAGGCGGCGAACCCCTGGCCGCGCACCGGGTAGGCGGCGGCCACCACGATCAGCAGCGGCACCAGCGTGACCAGGGCCTGCGCGGCGAAGCTCAGCGCCCGGTTGGTCAGTTCGATCTCCTGGGCCGCCGCGAAGACCGACTGCGCCCAGGAGCGCTGCCAGACCCGCTGGGCGCGTCGCAGCCAGGGGAAGCGTCGCGGTTCCAGGGGGCGCACCGGAGTGGTCAGCCGCGGCATCACGGCACTCTCCCTCCCTCGCCCGCCGGCCGTACCGCGGAGTCTCGGTCCGTGCCGGGTGGGGCTAGGCCCATGCCTGCCCGCTGCCCGGCCCCGAAAACCGCTGCGGCGGCAGCCGGGCGGGCCGCGACCGGGGCCCGCTCAGCCGGCCTCGAGGGCCAGCAGCAGGTCGCCGAAGCCGCCGCGGGCCCGGGCCTGCCGCCGGGCCGAGGTGAGCACCGGGCAGGAGCCCCGGCGCATGATCCGGCTGCCCTGCGCGCCGAGGGCCCGGGCCAGCGCCCGGTCCTCGCCGACGGCCAGCGCCGGGAAGCCCCGCGCGGCCAGATAGGCGTCGGTGCGCACGCCCAGGTGCGCGCCGTGGATGTGCGGGTGGTCGAACGTCCTGACGTGGCGGTGGTACTGGCGCAGGTAGCGGTCCCGGGTCTGCGGGGTGTGCGCGGACCAGTCGGCGACCCGCACGGTGCCCAGCACCGCGTCGAAGCCGTCCGCCGCGTGCTGCAGCTGGTGGGCCAGCCAGCAGGGCGGCACCACGCTGTCCGCGTCGGTGTGGGCCAGCCACACCTGCTCGGCCGGCACCGGACCGCCGTCCACCCCGAGCAGTTCAAGCACGTGCGCGGTGCCCAGCGCCCGGGCCGCGCCGACGTTGGCCGTGGAGACCGCCAGGGTGCGGGCGCCGTGCGCCCGGGCGCGCGGCCCGGTGCGGTCCGTGCAGCTGTCCGCCACCACCAGCACGGTCACCGGCAGGCCGTGGACGCCGGGATGGGCGGCGGCCCGGGCCACCGCGTCCAGGCAGGCGGCGATCAGCCGCTCCTCGTCGCGGGCGGGGACGACCACGGCCACGGCGCGGATCATCGGAGCCCCTCGGCGGCGGCCACCGACAGCCCGGCCGGGTCGACCGGGCCGTCCGGCGCCGACCGGACCAGGACGTCCAGCAGGAAGTCGGGTTCGGCGTGGGAGGCGATCCGGACCAGCCCCGGCGTCCCGCGCACGGCCCGGTGCACCGCGTCCCCGGTCTGGCTGTGCTCGGCGACCGGCGGCCGCCAGTGCACGGCGACCAGGGAGCCGCCGGGCTCCAGCGAGGCCACCGCGCGGCCCAGCACGTCCCGCAGCCCGTCCGGGCCCAGGTAGTACAGGAACTCGGAGAGCACCACCAGATCGAAGCGCTCGTCCGGCCACTGCTCCGGCAGCAGCCGCTGCTCGACCCGTACCTGTCCGCGCCCGGCCAGCCTGGCCCGGGCGGCGGCGACCGCGCGCGGGGAGCGGTCGCAGCTGAGCAGCCGGTCGCAGCGGTCCGCCAGCAGCCCGCTCAGTACGCCCGCCGAGCAGGCCGGTTCGAAGCCGCTGCGGTAGCGCTCCCGGGGCAGCGCCGCCACCGTCAGCGCGTACTTGCGCTGCTCGTACCAGCGGTTGCCGAGCTGCCAGGGGTCGTCGGCGTCCCGGTACATGCGGGTGAAGTAGTCCTCGGGGGTGGGCGTGCTCATCGCAGGACCACCTCGAAGTCGCGCACGAAGTGGGCGAGTTCCTCCGGGGGGAGGACCGCCGCGTCGGCCGGTTCGTCGCCGATCGGCCGGATCTGGCTGGCGAAGCAGTCCAGGGCCGCCCGCTTGCGCTCCCGGGCCTCCCGGTCCAGCGGGATCCGGGCCGCGCGCCGCCACGGCACCCGCAGGTCCCCGGGGCGGGCCCAGTGCCAGGCCCAGACCGGGTACTGCAGCACCGGGACGCCGGTCAGCGCGCCCGCAGCCACCGCGGCGCGTCCGGCGGCCTCGTGGTCCGCGTGCACATCGCCCCGCCAGGGCGCCGCGCAGACGTCGAAGCCCTCGGCCAACTCGGCCAGCTGCTGGACGAGTTCGGCCTCGTGCAGGCCGACCCGGGTGTCCGGCAGCCGCAGCCGCACCACCTCGGCGCCGTCCGCGCCGAGCGCGGCCAGGGCGCGGGCGGTCTCGTCGGTCCGGACCCGGGCCAGGTCGGCGGCGACGGGGGAGGAGCTGTGCGGGTGGGACGCCTCGCCGTCGGTGACCGCCACCAGCCGCAGCCGGGTTCCGGCGGCGGCCAGCGCGGCCAGGGTGCCGCCGAGGCCGAGCACCTCGTCGTCCGGGTGGGCGGCCACCACCAGCACCCGGCGCAGGCCGGACAGGTCCAGCTGGGGCAGTGCGGCCAGGCCGGGCCAGGCCGTCCAGGCGGCCTCCGGCGTCCCCGCGGCCTGGATGGCGTCGGCGGGCCCGGCGGTCACTGCTGCCCCCGCGCCGCGTCCAGCAGGGCCGCGCCCAGTCCGGCCAGATCCCGTTCGCCGTGGTGCTGGCGCAGGTAGACGGTCAGGTCGGTGACCCGGCGGGCGTGTGCGGCGTCGTGGCCCAGCGGCCCCGCGCCCAGGGCCCGGCCGACGTGGTGCAGGACGGCAGCCGCCGCGTCCTCGGTCGCCGCCCGGACCCGCATCGAGCGCAGCGCGGCCCCGCCGCGGCGGTCCTGCGGATCGGCGTCCACCTCGGCGGCGGCCCGGTCCAGCAGGGCGCCGACGCCCTGGAGCCGGCTGTCCACGGCGCCCAGGTGGGCCAGGGTGTGCGGCTCCGGGCCGTGGTCGAGGGCGGCGCGCAGCAGGGCGTCCGCCACCGCCCGCGCGCCGCCGTACCAGCAGGCCGCCACGCCGATGCCGCCGTGCTGGAAGCCCGGCCGGTCCAGGTAGGCGCCCGGGCCCCCGACCGGTACCGCCGGGGTCTGGTCGAACAGCAGGTCCAGGGTGTCGCTGGCGGCCATGCCCGCCGCCGGCCAGCTGCCCGGGACCGGCGCCACCCCCTGGGCGGTGGACACCGCGAACAACCGGCGCTGCTCGCCCACGCGGGCGGTGACCAGGGCGTCGGTGCACACCCGGGCGCCCGAGCAGTACGGCTTCAGCCCGGACAGGCTCCAGCCGGTAGCGGTCTGCGACGCCTCCAGCGGCTGCCCCGGCGGTTCCGCCGCCCACACTCCCCAGCGCGAGCCGGCCGGGGCCTGCGGCACTTCTGCCACCCCCAGCGCGTCCAGCTCGGCCAGGATCGCCAGCGCGTCGGTGTGGCCCTCGCAGAGCCGGGCCAGGGCGAGGTCGTCCTCGGCGATCCGGGTGAGCGTGGACCACCGGGAGCGGGTGTGGCCCGCCCCGGGCAGCGGCAGTTCCAGCTCCTTGGCGTCCACCATCCGGGTGAACTCCGCCGCCACCGCCCGCCGGTGCCCTTCGACGTCCAGCCCGCCCCCGCGTGCCTCTTCCGCCATGGTTCCCGCCCATCTGTCTGCCCAAAGGAGTCGTTGCTACGTCTTCCCGCTGGTCAACGGCCAAACGTTCGGCCGGTCAACGGGTGGCGGCGGGCGGCGGGCGCGGGCCGCGGCCAGGTTTCGCCGCCGCCGCAGCGGCTAGGCGAGCAGCAGACCCCCGGGCCGACGACCGTCCATGGCCGACGACCGCGTATCACCGAGGAGACCGCTGTGGCTGTGAAGGTATCGGACTACATACTCCAACGCCTGCGGGAGTGGGGTGTCGAACACGTCTTCGGCTATGCGGGCGACGGCATCAACGGCCTGCTCGCGGCCTGGGGCCGGGCCGAGGACCGGCCCCAGTTCGTCCAGGCGCGGCACGAGGAGATGGCCGCGTTCGAAGCCGTCGGCTACGCGAAGTTCTCCGGCCGGGTCGGCGTGTGCGCGGCCACCTCCGGCCCCGGCGCCATCCACCTGCTGAACGGGCTGTACGACGCCAAGCTGGACCACGTGCCGGTGGTGGCCATCGTCGGCCAGACCAACCGCAGCGCCATGGGCGGCTCCTACCAGCAGGAGGTCGACCTGCTCAGCCTGTTCAAGGACGTCGCCTCCGAGTACTGCGAGATGGTGACCGTCCCCGAACAGCTGCCCAACGTGCTGGACCGGGCCATGCGCACCGCCTACGGCAAGCGCACCGTCACCGCCGTGATCGTCCCCGCCGACGTGCAGGACCTGGAGTACTCCGCCCCCACGCACGCGTTCAAGATGGTCCCCTCCAGCCTGGGGCTGCCGCAGTACACCGCCGTGCCCGACGAGGACGAGCTGCGGCGCGCCGCCGAGGTCCTCAACGCCGGGCAGAAGGTCGCCGTGCTGGTCGGGCAGGGCGCGCGCCGGGCCCGGCCGCAGGTGGAGCAGCTGGCCGAACTGCTGGGCGCGGGCGTGGCCAAGGCGCTGCTCGGCAAGGACGTCCTGCCGGACACCCTGCCGTACGTCACCGGCTCCATCGGCCTGCTCGGCACCCGCCCCTCCTACGAGCTGATGCGCGACTGCGACACCCTGCTGACCATCGGCTCCAGCTTCCCGTACACCCAGTTCCTGCCCGACTTCGACCAGGCCCGGGCGGTGCAGATCGACATCGACCCGTTCATGGTCGGCCTGCGCTACCCCTTCGAGGTCAACCTCGTCGGCGACGCCGCCGCCACCCTGGACCGGCTGCTCCCGCTGCTCGAACGCAAGGACGACCGCAGCTGGCAGCAGACCGTGCAGGAGAACACCTCCCGCTGGTGGGAGGTGATGGAGCGGCGCGCCGCCGTGGCCGCCGACCCGGTCAACCCCGAGCACGTCGTGCACGCGCTGGACGCCCTGCTGCCCGAGGACGTGATGCTCAGCGCGGACTCCGGCTCCTCCGCCAACTGGTACGCCCGGCACCTGCGGATGCGCGGCAGCATGCGCGGCTCGCTGTCCGGGAACCTGGCCACCATGGGCCCCGGCGTGCCGTACGCCATCGGCGCGAAGTTCGCCCACCCCGACCGCCCGGCCATCGCCATCGTCGGCGACGGCGCCATGCAGATGAACGGCCTGGCCGAGCTGATCACCGCGGCCAAGTACGCCCCGCAGTGGAGCGACCCCCGGCTGATCGTGGCCGTCCTCAACAACCGCGACCTGAACCAGGTCACCTGGGAGATGCGGGCCATGGAGGGCGCGCCGCAGTTCCTGCCCTCGCAGGAGCTGCCGGACATCCCCTACGCCCGGGTCGCCGAGGACTTCGGCCTGCTCGGCATCAGCGTCGACAAGCCCGACCAGGTCGAGGCGGCCTGGCAGCGGGCGCTCGCCGCCGACCGGCCCTGCCTCATCGAGTTCCGCACCGACCCCGGCGTCCCGCCGATCCCGCCGCACGCCGACTGGGACCAGATGAAGGCCACCCTGTCCGCCGTGCTGCACGGCGACAGCGACCGGCTGGGCATGATCCGGCAGGGGGCCAAGGCCAAGCTGCAGGAGTTCCTGCCGGGCAGCGGCGGCAAGAGCGACAACGGGGACGACGCATGAACGCCACCAGGGGCGGCCGACTGCTGGCCGCGGAGCTGGAGAACGTCCGCACCGGCCGCTTCCAGCGGGCGCTGTCGCTCGCCACGGCGGTCGGCGCGGTGGTCACCGCGGCCGAGATCTACTTCGAGCACGACCGCGCCGGGTTCGGCAACCGGATGATGTGGTGGCCGGTGGTGCTGGGGCCGGTGGGCGCGGTCGCCGGGGTCGCCGGGGTCTGCAACGAGCGGCTCGCCAAGACCCTGCTGCCGGTGGCCTCGGCGGCGATCACCGCCAACGGCATCCAGGGCACCTACCTGCACCTGCGCGGCATCGCCCAGAAACCCGGCGGCTGGCGCATGGCCCGCTACAACATCGAGATGGGGCCGCCGATGCTCGCCCCCGCGCTGATGAGCCTGGTCGGCGGCATGGGCCTGGTCGCGGCCCTCCTGCGCCGGGAGGGCAGCCGATGACCCCGACCGCACCGGACCCGGCGGAGCCCCCGGACCCGGACCGCTTCCCCGGGTACGACGTCCTGAGCCAGTCCGCGCACTGGGACCGGGCCACCCAGGGGGTGGTCCTGTCCCGGATCGGCCCGCAGCCCGCCCTGCGCTTCTTCACCCCGGCCGAACAGGCCACTGCGGCGGCCCTGTTCGACCTGCTGCTGAACCAGGGGCAGCCGACCGACCCCCGGCCGCCGGTCCCGGTCCTGCAGATGGTCGACGCCCGGCTGGCCGAACTGCAGACCGACGGCTGGCGCTACGCCGACATGCCGTCCGACGACCAGGCGTGGCAGCGCTCGCTGACCGCCCTGGACCTCGACGCCCAGCACCACTGCGACGCCGAGAGCTTCGCCGCTCTGCCCCGGGAGCAGCAGGCCGCGCGGCTGGAGGCGGTCCAGGGCCTGGGCGACAAGCACTGGTACGGCCTGCCCGCCTCGCACGTGTGGAGCCTGTGGACCCGCTACGCCTGCACCGCCTACTACGCGCACCCCCAGGCGTGGAGCGAGATCGGCTTCGGCGGCCCCGCCTACCCCCGCGGCTACCTGCGGCTGGGCGTGGACGCCCGCGAACCCTGGGAGGTCGCCGACCGCGCCCCCGCCGACGACCCCGTCCCGCACCGCACCCCTGGGGAGAGCGCATGACCGGCCGCGACCGTCCCGCTTCCCCCGCCCCCGCCCCGTCGGCGAAGCCGTCGGCGAACCCGGCGCCGGACCCGACCCCGACCCCGGCCCAGGGCACGGGCGACCCCGGGCGGCGCTCAGGGCTGCGGGCCGCCCGGGAGACGCTGCGGCTGACCACCGCCTCGCAGCGCCGGGTCCGCGAGCGCAACGAGTCCGCCTGGCTGCTGCCCAACGACGGCACCCGCTTCGACCAGCGGCTGATCCACGACATGCGCCGGCACCGGGACGACGACGAGGTCGACCTGGTCATCGTCGGCTGCGGCGCCGGCGGCAGCGTCCTGGCCCAGCGCATGGCCCGGCAGGGCTGGTCGGTGGTGGTCCTGGAGGCCGGGCCGTTCTGGAACCCCGACACCGACTGGGTCAGCGACGAAGCCGGCTC
This sequence comes from Streptacidiphilus sp. PB12-B1b, assembly GCF_014084125.1. Taxonomy (NCBI): domain Bacteria; kingdom Bacillati; phylum Actinomycetota; class Actinomycetes; order Kitasatosporales; family Streptomycetaceae; genus Streptacidiphilus; species Streptacidiphilus sp. PB12-B1b. The sequence goes on from NZ_CP048405.1 coordinate 3,130,285, forward strand.
GCACCACCTCTACTGGACCGAGCCGCGGGTCATCTCCGGCGGCGACCCGGTGCCGCTGGGATCCAACAACTCCGGACGCGGCGTCGGCGGCTCCATGGTCCACTACGCCGGCTACACCCCGCGCTTCCACCCCTCCGACTTCCGCACCTACACCGCGGACGGCGTCGGCGCCGACTGGCCGATCGAGTACGCCGACCTCAAGCCCTCCTACCAGCGGCTGGAGCAGGAGCTCCCGGTCGCCGGGCAGTACTGGCCCTGGGGCGACCCGCACCCCTACCCGTACGCCCCGCACCCGGTCGGCGGCAACGGCGAGATCTTCCTGCGCGGCGCCGCCGCCCTGGGCATCGAGGCCCGGGTCGGACCGGTCGCCATCGCCAACGGGCGGTTCGGCAACCGGCCGCACTGCGTCTACCGGGGCTTCTGCCTCCAGGGCTGCAAGGTCAACGCCAAGGCGTCGCCGCTGATCACTCACGTACCGGACGCACTGGCCCACGGCGTCGAGATCCGCGCCGAGGCCATGGCCACCGCCGTGGAGACCGACGCCGACGGCCGCTGGGCCACCGGCGTGCGCTACGTGCGCGGCGGCCGGGAGCACGTCCAGCGCGCCCGCACGGTGGCCGTCGCCGGATACTCCATCGAGACCCCCAGGCTGCTGCTCAACTCGGCCAACTCCCGCTTCCCGCAGGGGCTGTGCAACGACTACGACCTGGTCGGCCGGTACCTGATGGTGCAGGGCGCGCCGCAGACCGCGGGACGCTTCACCGAGGAGGTCCGCGCCTACAAGGCCCCTCCGCCCGAGGTCTCCAGCGAAGCCTTCTACGAGACCGACCCGGACCGGCCCTACCGGCGCGGCTTCTCCATCCAGACCGTCTCCCCGCTGCCCATCACCTGGGCCGAGCACGTCGCCGCCCAGGGCCACTGGGGCCGTGACCTGCGCCGCTACATGGCCGACTACATCCACTGGGCCACCCTCGGCGCGCTGTGCGAACTGCTGCCGCAGCCGGACAACCGGGTCACCCTCGCCGACGAGAAGGACCGCTACGGCCTGCCGGTCGCCCACTTCTCCTACACCCAGTGCGACAACGACCGGCAGCTGACCAGGGCCGCCCGGTCGGTCATGGAGGACCTGCTGCGCGCCGCCGGGGCCAGCGAGGTGATGACCATCGAACGCTACGCGCACCTGGTCGGCGGCTGCCGCATGGGCGCCGACGAGCGGCAGGGCGTGGTCGACGCCGACCTGCGCAGCTTCGCCGTCCGCAACCTGCTGGTCACCGACGGCAGCGTGATGCCCACCCAGGGCAGCGCCAACCCGGCGCTCACCATCATGGCGCTGGTCGACCGGGCCGCCCGACGGCTGGCCGACGGGGCCCGCGCCGGGCTCCGGGCCCCCGCCGACCCGGCGCAGGCCCGCCCGTGACCGCGACCGACCCGGCTGTGGACCGGCTCCGCGCCCGGGTGTTCACCGTGCCCACCGACGCCCCGGAGGCGGACGGAACCCTCACCTGGGACTCCACCACCCTGGTCCTGGTGGAGGCCCAGGCGGCCGGGGTCACCGGCCTGGGCTGGACCTACGGCGCGCCCGCGACCGCCGGGGTGGTCCGCGACCAGCTGGCGCCGGTCGTCCTCGGGCGCTGCGCGCTGGACGTCCCCGAGGCCAACGAGGCGATGCGCCGCTCGGTGCGCAACGCCGGCGCCCCCGGCCTGGTGGCCGGGGCGGTCTCGGCGGTGGACATCGCCCTGTGGGATCTCAAGGCCCGGCTGCTCGGCCTGCCGCTGGTCCGGCTGCTGGGCGCGGCGCGCGCCGAGGTGGAGGTGTACGGCAGCGGCGGATTCACCAGCTACGACCTGGCCACCACCGAGCGGCAGCTGGCCGGCTGGGTGCACGGCCAGGGCATCCCGCGGGTGAAGATCAAGATCGGCGAGTCCTGGGGCGGTCGGGAGGCCCGCGACCTGGCCCGCATCCGCCACGCCCGCCGGACCGTGGGCGCCGACTGCGAGCTGTACGTCGACGCCAACGGCGGCTACACCCGCAAGCAGGCCGTCCGGATCGCCGCCGGCTTCGCCGACCAGGACGTCCGCTGGTTCGAGGAACCGGTCTCCTCGGACGACCTGGACGGCCTGCGCGAGATCAGGGCGGCCGTCCTGCCCGACGTGACCGCCGGGGAGTACGGCTACGACCTGCAGTACCTGACCCGGATGGCGGCGTCCGGCGCGGTCGACTGCCTCCAGGCCGATGTCACGCGCTGCGGCGGGGTCACGGTCTGGATGCGGGTCGCCGCCGTCGCGGCGGGCCTGGGGCTGCAGCTCTCCGGGCACTGTGCGCCGCACGCCCACGCCCACGCGGCCGCCGCCGCGCCCGGCGTCCGCCACCTGGAGTGGTTCCACGACCACGTGCGGATCGAGAACGCCCTCTTCCACGGCACGCTGGACCCGGCCGGAGGCAGCATCCGCCCCGGACAGGACGGCGCGCCCGGCCTGGGGCTCACCCTGGACGAGCAGCGCGCGGCGGCCTACGAGACGTCCGCCGCCGGATGACCGCCGGGGACGACGAGCACGGCGGGAACGCCGGTAACGCCGGGCACGGCCGGGGTGGCGACGCGGTGGCGGCCGTCCGCCGCCTGACGCAGGCTGGACCGCGGGCGGGCAGCCGGGCATGCCCCCGGCAGGACCGCCCGCCGCTCCCGCCTGACGCACGCACAGAAAGCCGGTTCCGATGAAACTCACACAGGTGGCCCTGGACAGCGCGTCCGGCCGAGCGCCGGTCCGCGAGGCGCTGGACGGCATCGAGGAGTGGCGTCGCCTGGACGCCGTGGCCGCGCCCGTGCAGCGGATGGTGCGCGGGCTGCCGCTGGGCCGCTGGCGCGACGTGCTGCACGGCACCTGGCTGGGGCACCCGCTGCACCCGACGCTGGTGCAGATCCCGGTGGGCGCCTGGACCAGCGCCGCCGTGCTCGACCTGCTGCCGGGCCAGCGCCGCGCCGCCACGGTGCTGGTGGCCGTGGGCCTGGCCGGCGCCGGACCGGCCGCCTGGGCCGGCTGGGTGGACTGGTCGGAGCTGCACGAGCGGCAGCTGCGCGTGGGCCTGGTGCATGCCTCCGCCAACGCGGTCGGCGTGGCCTGCTACACCGCCTCGCTGGTGGCCCGGGTGCGCGGGCGGTCGCTGCGCGGCCGCGCGCTGGGCTTCGCCGGGCTCGCCGCAGTGGGCCTCGGCGGCCTGCTCGGCGGGCACCTGGCGTACCGGCAGGCGGCCGGCGCCAACCACGCCGAGGACGTGGCCCATGTGGCGGAGCCCGGACGGCACACCCTGGGCCCGCTGAGCGACTTCACCGTCAACGAGCCCACCCGGCGGCTGGTGGGCACCGTACCGGTGCTGGTGGTGCGGGAGCCCTCCGGCCTGGTGCGGGTGCTGGCCGAGGCGTGCAGCCACCTGTCCGGGCCGCTGTCCGAGGGCACGGTCCAGGACGGCTGCATCGAGTGCCCCTGGCACGGCAGCCGGTTCCGGCTCGCCGACGGTGCGGTCGTCCAGGGGCCCGCCACCTCGCCCCAGCCGGTGTTCGACGTCGAGGTCGTGGACGGCCTGGTGACCGTGCGTCCACCGGACGAATCCTGAAGTCGAATCCTGAATCGGAGCCAGTATGACGAAAGACAAGCAGCCCGAACCCGCCGCGGCCCTGTTCGACGTGGACGGCACCCTGGTCGACACCTCCTACCTGCACGCCGTGACCTGGTGGGAGGCGCTGCGCCAGGCCGGGCACACCGTCCCGATGGCCGAGGCGCACCGGGCCGTCGGCCTGGGTACCGAGCAGCTGCTGGAGCAGCTGCTGGGCCCGGACCGCGACCGGAGCCGCGACGACGAGCTGGCCGCGGCCCACAGCGCCCTGTACGCCGCCTACTGGCCCTCGCTGCAACCGCTGCCGGGAGCGGCCCGGCTGCTGCGCGCCTGCGCCGAGCGGGGGTGGCAGGTGCTGCTGGCGACCTCGGCCAAGGAGGACGAGCTGCACGCCCTGCGCGCCGCGCTGGACGCCGACGACGCCATCGACGACGCGGTCTCCGCCGACGATGTGGACACCGCCAAGCCCGCGCCCGACATCGTCGAACAGGCGCTGGACAAGGCCGGGGCCCGGCCCGAGCGGGCGGTGTTCGTCGGCGACACGCCCTGGGACGTGAAGGCGGCGCACCGCGCGGGCGTGCGCTGCATCGGCGTCCTGTCCGGCGGTGTGAGCCGGGCCGAGCTGCTCGAGGCCGGCGCCGACGAGGTCTACCAGGACGCGGCCGAGCTGGCCGACCGGCTGGCCGACAGCCTGCTCGGCACCCCCGACCGCTGACCGGCCCGGGCAGGTCGGCGCCCGCAGGTTTTCCCCCGGCGGTATCGGCTGGGCGCCGGTCCGGAAGGCACACCGGTCCGCATCATCACGAAAGGCGGGATGTCCGATGACGTCCTTCGGCTTCTTCCTCTCCTGCGAGGAGTTCACCCCGCAGCAGCTGATCGAGCAGGCACGCCTGGCCGAGCAGGCCGGATTCACCGAACTGGCGATCTCCGACCACTTCCACCCGTGGAACGACGCCCAGGGCAGCAGCCCGTTCGTGTGGTCGGTCATCGGCGCGCTGGCGCAGGTCACCGACCTGCCGGTGACCACCCTGGTGACCTGCCCCACCGTTCGGCTGCACCCGGCCGTGACCGCCCAGGCGGCGGCCACCTCCAGCGTGCTGACCGACGGCCGCTTCGCGCTGGGCGTCGGCACCGGCGAGGCCCTGAACGAGCACATCCTCGGCGACCGCTGGCCCGAGTACGACGTCCGCGCCGAGATGCTCGAAGAGTCCGTCGAGGTCATGCGGGCCCTGTTCACCGGTGAGCAGGTCAGCCACCACGGCCGCCACTACACCGTCGAGGACGCCCGCCTCTACACCGCGCCCGAGCGGCCGGTGCCGATCCACGTCTCCGGCTTCGGCCCGCGCTCGGCCCGGCTGGCCGGGCGGATCGGCGACGGCTTCGTCACCATGCAGCCGGACGAGGGCCTGGTCCGGACCTTCCGCGAGTCCGGCGGCGGCGACAAGCCGGTCCTGGGCGGCCTCAAGGTCTGCTGGAGCCCGGACCGGGAGTGGGCGGTGAAGACCGTGCACCGGCTGTGGCCCAGCGAGCTGCTGCCCGGCGAGCTCGCCCAGGTGCTGCCGACCCCGCGCCACTTCGAGCAGGCGTCCGAGCTGGTCACCGAGGAGCAGGTGGCGGAGGCGATCGTCTGCGGCGACGACGCGCAGCAGCACCTGGACGCGGTGCGCCAGTACGTCGACGCCGGCTTCGACCACGTCTTCGTCGGTCAGATCGGCCAGCACTACCAGGGCTTCTTCGACTTCTACCGGGACCGCGTCCTGCCCGGGCTGCGGGGCGCCTGACCGCCCCGGGCGGCGGGGCGCGGCGTCAGCGTCGCCCGGTGGTGTCGGGCGGACCGCCCGGCCCGGGCGGACCGTCGTCCGAGCGGGGCGCCTGGTGCGGCACGAAGGCGTCCGGCGGCTGCTCGCCGCCGTCCTCCCTGGCGTTGGCGTACACCACCGCGATGTACGGCAGCACGCCTCCGCAGACCAGGGCGACCACGGCGACCGGCCGCGACTCCTGCCACAGGACGATCGCCAGGATCACGCACACGGTGCGTATCGCCATGGTCAGCATGTAGCGGTGCTGGCGGTGGCGCACCTCGTCGAAGCGGCTCGGGCGCGCACCGGTGATGGTGACGACGCCGTCCGGGCGGTGGTGGGTGATTCTGGCGATGGAGTCGAAGAGTCCCACGGCGACCTCCTGCGGTGTCCCCCTCCCCCTACGAGGCTAGCCCCGATGGGCGCGATCACCCGCCCGGAGCACGGAGGACATCCGTTCAGCAGGGGGTGGCGGGCACGGCGAGCTGGTCCACCACGGCGGTCGGCGAGCCGGTCGCGCGGTAGGTGGCGCGCTGCCGCTGGGCGCCGTTGCCCTCGGCCAGCACCCGGGCCAGCTGGGTCCGGACCAGCGGGAGGTCCCCGGTGGCCCGGAGCGCCTCCCGGCCGCGCGCCACCAGGGAGCGCAGCAGCGACGCCATGGGCATCCGGCCGCCGGTGACCGGATCACGGGCGGCGCCGTCCAGGCCGTGCAGCGCGGCCTCGCGGTGCGCCGCCCGCAGCTGGGCCTCGCTGACCGGGGGAGGGGGCAGCCCGGCCCGGGCGTCGGCCAGCAGCGAGGTGGCCAGGGCCCGCAGCAGCACGGCCAGCAGGACGGTGGTGTCCAGGTCGGCGTTGACGTCGGCGACCCGCACCTCCAGCGTGGGCAGGTGCTCGCTGGGCCGGGAGTACCAGTAGATCATCCGGCGGTCCAGGATGGTGCCGGAGGCGACCAGTAGGTCGGCCAGGGCGTCGTAGCCGCTCTCGTCCAGCAGCGGGGCCGGGCCGACCGTGGGCCAGCGGTCGTACTGCAGCGCCCGCCAGCTCGCGCAGCCCCGGTCGCGGCCGTCGCAGATGGGCGAGTTGGCCGCCAGCGCCTGAAGTGCCGGCATCCACGGGCGCAGGTGGTTGTTCAGGGTCAGCGCCTGGGCGCGGTCCAGGCTGCCGAGGTGGATGTGGCAGCCGCTGAGCTCGGCGCGGCAGGCCCGGACCGTGGGGGCGAGGTGGCGGGCGATCCGCTGGTAGCGGTCGCCGCCGGTCAGCGGCAGCGGGTGCCGGGTCAGCACGGCGGCGGGGGAGGCCACCAGCAGGCAGTCGGCGCCCGCCGCCGCCCGCGCCGCGGTGGCCCGGGCGTGGGCCAGGTCGGCCCGCAGCGCCCCGGCCGAGGTCTGCGGGCGCGAGCAGATCTCCAGCTGGGTGGCGAAGAACTCGCTCTGCACCCGGCCGTCGAGCACCCGCGCGGCGTCGGCGATGACCTCCGCCGCGCGCGGCGCGCTGACCCGGGTGTGCCGGTCGACGAGCAGGAACTCCTCCTCGACGCCCAACTGGAGCGGTTGGCGCAGCTGGTCTGCCATGGCTTCCTCGCTCGGCTCACAGGGCCCCGCCACGGGGGCGGCGGAGCAGGTCCGGTGATACGTCTGTAGGCGGGCCGCGCGTGTTGCCTGCGTGTGGCCTGCTGATGAACGGGTACCCGCCCAGAGCCGGAGGATCCCCGTCCGCACCGGACGCCTGCGGCCGCACCGACTGACGGGAGCTGATCGTGTCGCTCGCTGGTCCCCTCGCCCGCACGGCGCGGCCCAGGCACTACCTGATGTGCCGGCCCACCCATTTCGCCGTGGAGTACTCGATCAATCCGTGGATGGACCCCGGCCGGCCGGCGGACGCCGCCGTGGCGACCCGGCAGTGGGAGCACCTGCGCGACCTGGTCACCGCCCTGGGGCACCGGGTGGAGCTGGTCGAGGCCGTGCCGGGCCTGCCCGACATGGTGTTCACCGCCAACGCGGCGACGGTGATCGACGGCCGGGCCCTGGTCGCCACCTTCCGGCACCCGCAGCGGGCCCCGGAGTCCGACGCCTTCGACGCCTGGTTCCGCCGCCACGGCTACCCGGAGGTGCACCGGGCCGCTTCGGTGAACGAGGGCGAGGGCGACCACCTGCTGGCCGGAGGCCACATCCTGGCGGCCGACGGCTTCCGCACCGAGCAGGCGTCGCACCGTGAGACCGCCCGCTACTTCGGCCGGCCGACGGTGGAGCTGACCCTGGTCGACCCGCGCTTCTACCACCTGGACACGGCCCTCGCCGTGCTGGACGAGCAGCAGATCATGTACTACCCGCAGGCGTTCAGCCCCGGCAGCCGGGAACGGCTGCGCAGCCTCTTCCCGCAGGCGATCGAGGCGGACGAGGCCGACGCGGCGGTCTTCGGCCTGAACGCGGTGAGCGACGGGCGCCATGTCGTCCTGCCCGCCGCCGCGACCGCCCTGGCCGCCCGGCTCGCCGCGCACGGCTACCGACCGATCGGCGTCGACCTGAGCGAGCTGCTCAAGGGCGGCGGCGGCCCCAAGTGCTGCATGCTGGAACTACGCGACGCCGCCCTCGCCCCCGCCGCCGGGCCCGCCGGACGCACCGCCGAGAGGCCCGCAGGCGTGCGGGCCCACCACCGGCCTCCCGGCGGGCGCAGGCCCGGCACCGCTCTCGGCTGATCGGAGGATCAGGACCATGGGTATCACCGCCCCCTCGGCGCCCGCCCTGCCCGGCGCGCGCGGCCCGCTGAGCCAGGCGCTGACCGCGCTGCTGCTCGGCGCCCCCGACGCGCCGCGAGCAGCGGAGCTGTGCCCGCAGGGCGGCCCGGAGAGCGCCCCCGGGGCCGATCCGTTCGGGGCCGATCCGTGGGGCGACGACCACCAGCTCGCCCTGTACCTCTGCTACGAACTGCACTACCGCGGTTTCGCCGGGGTGGACCCGCGCTGGGAGTGGGATCCGCAGCTGCTGGGCCTGCGCCGACAGCTGGAGGACGCCTTCCTGGCCTCCCTGCGCGAGCGGCTCGGGCCCGTCCCCGGCCTGGCCGAGCAGCTGGACGCGCTGCTGGTCGAGCCGCCCACCGGCACCGGTCCGTCGTACCACCTGCTGGAGCAGGGCGAGCGCTGGCAGGCCCGCGAGTACCTCGCCCAGCGCTCGCTGTACCACCTCAAGGAGGCGGACCCGCAGGCGTGGGTCATCCCCCGGCTGCACGGGGACGCGCAGGCGGCGCTGGTCGCCATCGAGTACGACGAGTACGGGGGCGGGCGGCCCGAACGGGTCCACGCCCGGCTGTTCGCCGAGATGATGGCCGACCTGGGGCTGGACCCCGGGTACGGCCGCTACCTGGACGCCTCCCCGGCCCCGGCGCTGGCGGTGGTGAACCTGATGTCGCTGTTCGGCCTGCACCGCGCCCACCGGGGCGCGCTGGTCGGGCAGTTCGCCGCGGTGGAGATCACCTCCTCGCCCGGCTCGGAGCGGCTGGCCTCGGCGCTGGAGCGGCTCGGCGCGGGCCCGGCCGGCGTCCGGTTCTACCAGGAGCACGTCGAGGCCGACGCCGTCCACGAGCAGCTGGTGCGGCACGGGGTGATCGAGGCGCTTCTGCGGGACGAGCCCGCACTCGAGGCGGACATCGCCTTCGGGCTGGCGGCCAGCGGCCTGGTGGACGACCTCTTCGCCGAGCACCTGCTCGGCAGCTGGCGCAGCGGCCGCAGCTCGCTACGCGTCCCGCTGGCCGACGCGCCCGGCGCGGAGGTCGCTGCCGGGGGAGTCGGTGCCGGGGTCCGCTGAGGCGCCGGGGTTCGCTGAGGCGTCCGCTTGGGTGTGCGCCGACGGCGGCAGCGACCGCCGTCGGTGGCTGGTGTCGCAGAACGGGTAGTGGCGGCTGCGGCGGCAGGCGCACAGCGCCACCACCGGCCGTTCGCTGACCCGCAGCGTGCCGTCCGGCAGCTGGACCTCGACCGGGCCCTCCACCAGGATCGGCCCGCTGTCCCCGGGCATCACCACCCGCGCCGGGCCGTCACGCCGCCCGGACACCGCGGATCACCACCAGCTCCTCCGCGCGCTGCCCCGGGGCGATCAGCCCGCGCTCCTCGAACCAGGCTGCCCGGGCGGCCATCACCGGGCCGAACGGCTGCCGCACCCGGGCCACCACTGCGGTCTCCAGCCCGGACGCCGACAGCGCCTTCTGCGTCAGCTCCACGCCGCAGATCGAGGACTGGACCAGCAGCAGCACCCCGCCCGGGACGAGCACCTGCGGCACCTGGTGGCAGATCCGGTCCAGCAGCGTCCGCCCGTCCGGCCCGGCCTCCCAGGCGCGGGTGATGCCGTGCGCCGGCAGCCGCTCACTGAGGCCCGGGACGTACGGGGGATTGGACACCACCACGTCGAAGCGGCGGGAACGCACCGGCTCCAGCAGATCCCCGTGGCGTACCGAGATCCGCCGGCCGTGCAGCGCGCCGTTGATCCAGGCGGCGGCGAGCGCCCGTCGGGAGACGTCGACGGCCGTCACGGCGGCGCCCCAGCGTGCCGCCGCCACGGCGACCGCACCGCTGCCGGTGCCGAGGTCGAGCACCCGGCAGCCGGGGCTCAGGCTCTCCCGTCCGAGATGCTCGATCAGCAGAGCCGTATCGCCCTGGGCCGCGTACACACCAGGAGGCTGCATCAACCACATAGGTCACTTCTGCCCAGTTCTGCGCGGGCTAGCATCGGCCATCCGGGTCAGGTCCGGTCGTCGTCGGGACGGGTCGGGCCCCCACGGGGCGACTCGCCGGGCGTGGACGCCGGTGTGGACCACGAACCGCTGTCCGGGCGGCGGGCCTCCTGCGGCGGCCGTTCGGCCGAAGGGGTGAGCGGCGGCGGCTCCTTCTCCTTGCGGCGCGCTCCCCAGACGAACGCCGTGATCAGCGCGGCCACCACGACGATCCCGGCGACGAGGGCGATCGCGCCCGCCGATCCGATGCTCCCGGCCGCTGTCTGCACGTATGTCATGGAGGTAGTCATGGCGATCGCCTGCCCCGTCCCTCTGCTCCCATGGGTTTCTCCGGGATCTTCTTCGGCGCGCCGACAGGCCGAGGGCCGTCGGCCTGCGGCTCACGCCGACCGACGGCCCTCGGCCGTCCGTTCTGTGCTCCGCCCGGGGGCGGCCCGGTCACAGGGCGTCGCGGGCCTTGTCCACCATGGCGGCGAAGGGGCCCACGACCTTCTGCGCGGTGGGCGATCCGGCGGCCGACGCGTGCGGGTGCGTGGGGGCCTTGTCCTCGGCCTTCAGCAGGCGGCGGCCCATCTCCTGCCGCTCCTGCGGGGAGCAGTGCTCGCGTACCGCCGGGAACTCCTCGCGCTCCTCGTGCTCCGCGTGGGCCAGCACGGCCTTCTGGAACTCGGCGAACTTGGCCGCGAACTCCGCCCCGTCGACGTCCAGCTTCTCCAGCTCGGCGAGGACCTTGTTGGCCTCCTTCTCCTCCGCGTTGCGGGCGTCGGCCTCCTGCTCGCCTGCGGCCTTCTCCGCCACCGGCCGCAGGACGATCTCCTCACCGATCTCGTGGACGGCCAGGAGCTGCCGCAGCTCGTCGAAGCGCTCCTGCCGGGCCTGGCCGGTAGCGGCTTCCACCTGCGCGAACAGGTTCTTCACCCGGGCGTGCTGCCCGAGCAGTACCGCGATGACGTCCGGGTCCGTTGTGGCGGGACCGACAACCTGAGTCATGCCGTGCCTCCCAAGAGTGGGTCGAGTGCTTGCCGACGGTGCGCGTACCCCCGGCGACGCTCAGCACACAACCTGTCGTCCGAGCCGGGGCGCTCGGTCAGGGTTCGAGCGCGTCGGCGCGGGCCACCAGGACGGCTATGTCGTCGTGCGCGCCGGTGCTGCCCAGCTCGCGGACCATGTGGTCGCACAGCTCCTCGGCCGAGGCGCCGTCGGCCTCGGCCAGGGTCTGCACCAGGACGGCCAGGCGCTGTTCGATGTCGGCGTCACGGGTCTCCACCAGGCCGTCGGTGTACATGACCAGGGCGTCCCCGGGGCGGAAGTCGAAGTCCGCGGCGACCGCGGACAGGCCGCCGACGCCCAGCGGCGGCGCGGGGGCGACGTCCACCACCTCGGGGCTGCGCCCCGGGCGCAGCAGCACCGGCGGCAGATGGCCCGCGCTGGCCAGGCAGCAGCGGGCGGTGCGCGGGTCGTAGACGCCGTACATGCAGGTGGCGATGGACTGGCCGAGGTTCTCGGTGATGGTGTCCAGGTGCCGCAGCAGCTCGCCGGGCGGCAGGTCCAGCGGCGCCAGCGTCGCCAGCGCGGTCCGCAGACGGCCCATGGTGGCGGCGGCGGGGATGCCACTGCCCATCACGTCGCCGACGGTGAGGGCGGTCTTGCCGCCGGGCAGGGTGATCGCGTCGTACCAGTCCCCGCCGATCTCGTCCGCGGCGTCGGCGGGCAGGTAGCGGGAGGCCAGGGTCAGCCCCGGCATGCGGTTGGGCGGGCGGGGGAGCAGGCTGCGCTGGAGCGTGAGCGCGGTGTCGCGCGCGTGCTGGTACCAGCGGGCGTTGTCGATGGCCACGGCGGCGCGGGCGGCGAGGTCGGTGGCGAGGAGCAGATCGTCCCCGTCGAAGGCCTGGGCGTTGCGGAAGCGCTTCAGGTCGAGCACGCCCAGGATCTCGCCCCGGGCGACCAGCGGCACCGCGAGGTAGGTGTGCACCCCGACCCGGGCCAGGGTCTCGGCGGAGTCCGCGTCGCGGGCGATGCAGGCCAGATCGCCCGGGCCGATCCGGGCGATGTGCACCGGCTGCCCGGTGCGGACGCACCGGGTGACCAGCCGGTCCGACCCGTAGCGGGCTATCTCGCCGGCCTGGTCGGCCGCGGCCAGGGCCTCGGTCGGCACGGCGGCGGCGACCGCCAGCGCCCGGAACAGGGCGCCGCCCTCGGCGTCCGGACCGGCGTGCCGCCCGGGGATGACGGAGTCCAGCACGTCCACCGCCGCGATGTCGGCCAGGCCGGCCACCGCCACGTCGGCGAGTTCGGCGGCGGTCTGGTACAGGTCCAGGGCGGTGCCGATGCGGGCCGAGGCGTCCGCGATGACCGCCAGCCGGTGCTGGGCGCGCTGGGCCGCCGCCGCGGCCAGGTGCTGCTCGGTGATGTCGACGACGGACACGGCCAGGCCAAGGACGCTGTCACCCGGGTCCTCCAGCCGGTAGTAGGAGGCCGACAGGGCCAGCACGCCGTGCCGGCCCAGGCGCGTGTGGCCGAGCGAGCGCTGGTCCAGCACGGGCGTGCCGGTGGTCAGCACCTGCCGCATGGTGTCCTCGATGGCCTCGGTGTCCAGGAACGGCAGCACCTCGCCCAGCCGCTTGCCGGGGTGCGCCTCGGCCCGCAGGCCGTTGATCCGGGCCAGCGCCTGGTTGACCGAGACGTAGCGCAGGTCGTGGTCGAAGACGGCCAGCCCGATGGGGGACTGGTCGATCAGCTTGACGGCCAGCGCGCGCTCGCGCTCGACGGTGCGCACGGTGTACTGGTCGGCGGCCAGCGCCAGCACGAACGGCCGTCCCTGCTCGTTCTCCAGGCCCATGTCGCGGAACTCCACCAGCCGGGTGGTCCCGTTCTTGTGCCGGATCGGGAAGACACCCGCCCAGGTGCCGTGGTGGTCCATGATCTGCGCGAAGACGCTGGAGACGCGATCCTGGTGCTCGGGGTCGGCCAGCAGGCTGATCGCGTGGCGGCCCAGGGCCTCCTCGGCGGTGTACCCGAACAGGCCCTCCGCCTCCGGGCTCCACAGCACTATCCGGCCGTGCGGGTCCAGCACCACCGCCGCCACCGCAAGCCGGTCCAGGAGCGTGCCGGGCGCCCCGGCCGCCGACTGAGCGGGATGCATGCGGTCCACCAGCGACTCCCTGCTCTCCCGGGACGGACGGTCCCCGGGCCGACGCGGATGCGGTGCGGCCGGTACGACCGAATTGCCCAGATCTGTTGACTATCTGCCCGTTCGTTGGCATCCCAATCGGTACCGGTGCCGGTCCGGCGGCAGATCGGCTGCATGACCGCCGTGCGCGGGGGCAGACGCGTCTCAACGAAGGAGGATGACGGCATGGGTGCATTGCTGCTGGTTCTGTTGCTGGCTCTGATTCTGGGCGGTGTGGGCTTCGCGGTCCACATCCTGTGGTGGGTCGCGCTGGTGGTGCTGGTTCTGTGGATACTCGGGTTCGTCTTCCGCGGGTCGGGCGGGGGCCGCTGGTACCGCTGGTAGGCAGACCGTCCACATGCCCGGGGGCCACCGCATGCGGTGGCCCCCGGGCATGTCGTGCTGTGGGGCCCCGACCCGGCCAGTCAGGCCCGCCCGCCCCGGTCCCGGCTAGACCGGGCCGCCGCCGGTGCTGCGCCCGGTCACCGGCTGACCCTGCTCCGGCTGCTCCGCGCGGTCGGCCCCGCCCCGGGGGTCGGGGCGGCCGATGGCGAAGAGGTGCGCGACGCCGCTGATCTCCAGCAGCCGCAGCACGGCCGGGCCGGCGGCCACGATGCACAGGCTGCCGCCACGGGCCAGCTGCCGCTCCCGGGCGGCCATCAGCACCCGCAGGCCGGAGCAGTCGCAGAAGGTGACCTCCCGCAGGTCCAGCTCGAGCGGCTGTCCGGCCGGGCAGCGGGACGCGGTGACGGCGATGAGCTGCTGAAGCGCCGGCGCGCAGTCCAGGTCGAGGTCGCCGCCGACGGCCACGGCGGGGGAGCCCGTCCCGGAGCGGACGACGCGCATGCTCACGGCGTCGCCGTCGGAACCGGCCCGGCAGCCGGCCAGGGAGGTGAGGAGGGCACGCCGATCGGGGTCTGTACGGCACATGGTTGCTCCTTGGCGTCCAGGAGGTTCCGTCATCGATCGTGCGGTCGGACAGTGCACCTGTCGCGCAACGCCTGAAGCATAGTACGCGTCTCTTGATACGTGAATCGCAGATCGTATGATGGTGGGCATGGAGTCTGTACGGCAGCCGCGCATGGCGTGGACCTTCCTCACCAACCACGCGCGGGTGCTCTCGCTGGTCGCCCGGGATCCCGGCGCCCGGCTGCGCGACGTCGCCGAGGTGTGCGGGCTGACCGAGCGGGCGGTGCAGGCCATCGTGGCCGACCTGGAGGGCGCCGGATACCTGGAGCGCTCGCGCGTCGGCCGCCGCAACCACTACCGGGTGGTGCCCGACGCCCTGCTCCGGCACCCGGCGGAGGCCGGTCTGCCGGTCGGCGCGCTGCTGGAGGTGCTGGCCCACAGCCGGGGCCCCCGCGCCGTCCCCCGTACCGACCCCGCAACCGGCCTCCGGCAGGACCTGCCGGGAGCGTGAGGGCACGGGCGCCGGGTAGGCGCTGAGCGGAGGGGACGAAGCAGCTCTCAGCGCCGAGAGGAGTCGTACGGTGACGGCAAGCCACCTGGAGCACGAGAGGACGTTCGACGGCGGATCGGATGCGGTCCTGCCCGACCTCAGCGGGCTCCCCGGGATCAGAACCGTGGAACCGGCCGGTTCGGAGGAGCTGGACGCGGTCTACTACGACACCGCCGACCACCGCCTCCTGGCCCACCACATCACCCTGCGCCGCCGCACCGGCGGCCACGACGCCGGCTGGCACCTCAAGCTGCCCGAGGGCACCGACCGCCGACGGGAGGTACAGCTCCCGGTGGACGCGGGCGGCGCCCCCGACCACGTCCCGGCCGACCTGGAGCTGCGGGTCCGTGCGTACGCCCGGGGCCAGTCCCTCGGTCCGGTGGCCCGGCTGCACACGCACCGGCACCGCCGGCTGCTGCTCGACGGGGCGGGCAGCCCGATGGCCGAGATCGCCGAGGACACCGTCAGCGCGCGCGTACCCGAGCGCTCCCGCGGCTCCGAGATCGTCGTGCTGCGCGAGTGGCGCGAGGTGGAGGCCGAGCTGCACGAGGGCGATGTGGCCCTGCTGGACGCCCTGGAGGAGCGCTTCGTCGACGCCGGGCTGTCCCGGGCGGCCGTGCCCTCGAAGCTGGCCCGCGCGCTCAGGGACGACGCCGACGCACCGGTGGTCGCCGCAGCTGCGGCGGCGCCCGAGCATCCGGCCTCGGTCGGGGACATGCTCACCGCCCAGGTCGCCGGGCAGGTGGCCGCCGTGCTGGACCTGGACGGTGCGGTACGCCGGGACCGGCCCGACGCCGTCCACCAGATGCGGATCGCCGTGCGCAGGCTCCGCAGCACGCTCCGGGCCCACCGGCGCTCGCTGGACCGGGCCACGGCCGACGCCATGGCCGGGGAGCTGCGCTGGCTGGGGCACTGCCTGGGCGACGCCCGCGACAGCGAGGTCCTCGGCAAGCAGCTGGCGGCCCAGGCCAAGGACCTGCCCAAGGCGGCCCGCCCGGGCCCCGTACGGCACCGGATCGCGGTCTGGTCCGCCGAGCGCCGCCGGGAGGCCCGCATCCCGCTGGACGCCGCCCTGGACAGCGCCCGCTACTACCAGCTGCTCACCGCTTTGGAGAGCCTGGCCGCCGCCCCCGTGGCCGCGTCCGCGGCGGACCGAGGGGCGCGCAAGGAGGTGCGGCGCGTGCTCACCCGCGAGCAGAAGCGCGTGGCCGCGCGCATGGACGCGGCGCAGGCCCTGCCGCCGGGGGAGGAACGCGACGGCGCCCTGCACGCCGCCCGCCGGGCCGCCAAGCGGGCGCGCTACGTGGGCGAGGCGGCGGAGGCCGTCGTCGGCAGGAAGGCGCACCGCTTCGCCAAACGGATGAAGGCGGTGCAGTCCGTGCTGGGCGACCGGCAGGACGCGGTGCTGGCGCGCCGGGCCCTGCCCGGGCTCGCGGCCGTCGCCCACGCCCACGGCGAGCAGGGCTTCGGCTACGGCGTGCTCTACGCCGCCCAGCAGTCCGTGCTGAGCCGGACCGATGCCGAACTCCCGGAGCGCTGGGCGGCCGCCGGCCGCCGCAGGCTCACCCGCAGCATCTGACCGCCCAGCACCGCAGTCGGAGAGGGATCAGCCGCCGTCCGGAGTGATGTGGACGGCGGCTTCCTCCGCCGAGGCCGCGGAGCCGTCGATGCCGACGTCGGTGCCCACCATGCCGTCGTGCTCCTCGTGCGCGCCCTCGCCGGGGGAGAGCAGCCGCCCCGAGCGCCGGTCCCCGACGTAGCCGTCGTCGTCCCCCGGGTCGTCGTCCTGCTCCGTGGCCTGGTTGTCGTCCGGCACCTCCTCGGCGAGGCGCTGGTCCAGGCTCTCGCCGCGCTGCTGCTCGTCCGCGGTGATGCCGTAGTGCTCCACGCCCCGCGGCCGCTCGGGCGGGGAGTACCCCTCGTCGAGGGCCTGGTCCACGCCGCGGTCCAGCAGCGAGTCCTCGGGGTCCAGAAGGCCCACGTCGTCCTGCTCCTCCTCGGTGGGGTCGGGCTGGTAGACCTCGTCGCCCCAGGCGTCGTCGTCGCTCATGGTGTGCCTCCTCGGCTCTGTACGCCGGTGTCGGGTGTTCGCGTTCCAGGTGTTCGGGTGCCCGGTGTCCGTGTGTCGGGGCGGGCGGGGTCGGGCTCAGGCGACGGTCACGACCACCTTGCCGCGGGTGTGGCCCTCGGCGTTGAAGCGCTGGGCGTCGGCGGCCCGCTCCAGGGGGAAGGTGGCGGCGATGTCGACCCGCAGGCGTCCGTCGTCGGCGAGGGCCGCCAGCGCGTCCAGGTCGTGCCGGTCGGGGCGGACGAACACGTAGCGCCCGCCCCGGGCGGCGACCGCCGGATCGATGGTGGAGGCCACGCGGCCGTGGCCGCCGTCGCGGAGCAGGCCGAACGACGCCTCCAGCGCCTCGCCCCCGACCAGGTCGAGCACGGCGTCCACACCCTCGGGCGCATGACCGCGCACCGCCTCGGCCAGACCGTCGCCGTACGGCACCGGTTCGGCTCCGAGCGAGCGCAGGTAGGCGTGGTTGGCCTCGCTCGCGGTGCCGATCACCCGCGCGCCCAGCGTCCGGGCGATCTGCACGGCGAACGACCCCACACCGCCCGAGGCCGCGTGGACCAGCAGCGTCTCGCCGGACCGCAGTTCCAGGCCCCGGTTCAGCGCCTGGTAGGCGGTGAGGCCGGCCAGGGGGACGCCCGCCGCCTGCTCGAAGGAGAGCCCGGCGGGCTTGTGCGCCAGGGTGCGCAGCGGCGCGGACACGTACTCGGCGAAGGTGCCCCGGCCGACCAGATCCTCACGCACATAGCCGAAGACCTCGTCGCCGGGGGAGAACTCGATCACCGCGGGCCCGACCTTCTCGACCACCCCGGCCACGTCCCAGCCGGGCACGACCGGGAAGACCACGTCCATGATCGCGTCCATGGCCCCCGACTGCAGCTTCCAGTCCACCGGGTTGACCGCCGCCGCCTTCACCCTGACCAGGACGGAGTCGGGGCCGACCTTGGGATCGGGGCGCTCGCCGTACTCCAGCGCCTCCGGGCCGCCGTACGCGCGGTAGCTGACCGCCTTCATCCGGCCGCCCCCGTCCGCACCGCGCCTGCGGGCGGCAGCCCGCTCCTGCCGGACGCTGCGAGCTGATCCGCCATACGTTCCTCGCCTCCCTGGAGCTGTCCTGCGGGTGGACCCGCTCATGCGGCTACCCGAAGCAAAAACGGGCAAACGACACCGTTCCCCGGCTGGACCTGCGATAACGGGAGCGGCGGTTGCGGGTTTTCTGCCCGGGTAGCCGAAGATCAGAAGCTGCGACGCGGCACGGTGCGGCAGAGCGGGGGCGAGGAGAGCCTGGATGAACGGCGCGAACGAGCAGGGCGGCGGCCCGGGCAGGCACGAGACGCCCGAGGAGCGGGCAGACCGGCTGTGGACCGAGATGCTGCAGGAGGTCCGGGTCTGCCAGACCGGTGCCCAGATCCTCTTCGGATTCCTGCTCAGCGTCGCCTTCACGCCCCGGTTCGCCGGGCTGGGCGGCTTCGACAAGGGCCTGTACGTGGTCACCATGGTCCTCGGCGCCTGCGCCACGGGCGCCCTGATCGCCCCGGTCGCGTTCCACCGCTTCTTCACCGGCCACGACCTGAAGCCGGAACTGATCAAGGTCGGCGCACGGCTGATCACCATGGGCCTGTGTCTGCTGGGCCTGACCATCGGTACCGCCCTGCTGCTCCTGCTCCGCGTCGCCACCGGAAACGACGCCCTGGCCTGGGCCATCGCCGGCGCCGTTTTGGCCTGGTTCCTGGTCGGCTGGCTGTTGCTCCCCTACAGCGTGCTCCGCAACGCCGAACGCCGGCAGCGCCGGGCTAGAGGCTGACGTCGGGGTGCAGCCGGGCGACGGTCCAGACCCGCTGGCGGCGCACGGTCAGGGCGGTGAGGCCGACGAACGCGAGGGTGAAGCCCAGCAGGACCACGGCGTCCCTGGCCAGGCTCGCCGTGGAGCCGCCGGAGATGGTGACCCGGAGCCCGTCGATCAGGTAGGTCATCGGCAGCAGCCCGTGCACGGTCTGGAAGAACACCGGTTCGGTGGGCATCGGGTAGAGCCCGCCGGAGGCGGTGAGCTGGAGGATCAGCAGCACCAGGGACAGCACGTCGCCGGGGACGCCCAGGGTGGTCCGCAGGCAGTGGTCGACCGCGGTGAACGCGCCCGCGGCCAGGAGCAGCAGGCCGATGGTGGCCCAGGGGTGGATCGGGTCCAGCCCCAGCGTGACGTCCACGACGCCGAAGAGGACCACCGCCGCGACGCCGCCGAGGGAGGCGGCCGGAAGCCAGCCGGCGGCGGCCACGGTCAGGGCGTTCACCCGGTTGGCCATGGCCCGCAGGTTCACCGGGCGCAGCAGGAGGTAGGCGAAGAGGCCGAACACCCACAGGGCGATGCCGAAGAAGAACGGCGCCATGCCGCGGCCGTACACCTTGGCCGGGTGCAGGTTGGTGTCGGTGATGTTCACCGGCGAGCCCAGGACGTCGGCCGCGCGGGCGGTGTCCTGCGGGCTGGTGGGGGGAATCCGTTGCAGGGCCTGGTTGATGGTGCCGGAGAGGCTGGAGGCGCCGCTGTGGGCCTCGTCGGCGGCGCTGTTGAAACTCTGCGCGCCCTGGCTGAGCGTGCCCAGGCCCTTGCTGACCGTCGCGGCGCCGTCGGCCACCTGCGCCGTACCGGAGTCGGCGAGGTTCAACGCGCCCTGGGCGGTCAGAACTTGGCCTTGGACGGCGTTGGCGGCGCTCTGCACGCTGTCGGCCTGGGTCAGCGCCTGCTGGGCGTTGGCCGCCGCGGTGGCGGCCTGGCCGTCGAGACGGCCGGCGGTGGCGTCGAGGTTCTTGGCGTCCTTGAGGGCGTTCTGGTAGAGCGGGTCGTCGGCCAGGCCGGGATGGGCGTCGGCCAGGGCGGTCAGGTCGGTGACGGCCTTGGAAGTCGCCTGGTGGACCTGGCCGGTGGCGCTGTGGATGTCGTCCAGGCCCTGCGCGGCCAGCCCGGCGGCATTCACCAACGTCGCTGCGGCGGTGGGCAGTTGCTGGGCCGCGCTCTGGTCCAGGCTGTTGAACAGGCCGTTGAGCTTGTCGGCTGCCTGGGAGATCTGGTCGGCGCCGGCGGCGGTCTGCGCGGCCCCGCTCTGCAGGTCGCCCGTTCCGGAGACCAGTGCGGCGCTGCCCTGGCGGGCCGTCTGCGTGGATGCGACCAGCAGGTCCGCCGCCCTGGAGGCGGTGTCCAGTTGCGAGCGCACGGTGGAGAGTTCGCCGTAGATGCTGCGCACGTAGGCGGCGTGGGCGGCGGAGTCGACCTGGTCCTGGAGCTTGGACTGCACCACCTCGGTCATGATCCCGGCGATGTAGTTGTTGGCGTCGTTCAGTTGCAGCGTGATGCCGGCCCGCTCGGGGGCGGAGGTGCCGGCCGTGGCCAGGTCGCTGCTGAAGTCGGCCGGGATGGTGACGGTGAAGTAGTAGCGGTTGTGCCGCAGCCCGTCCCTGGCCTGGGCCGCGCTCACGAAGTTCCAGTCGAACGTCGGTGTGGCCTTGAGCTGTTGGACGAGCTGGCTGCCCGCGTCGACCGGCTGGCCCTGCGGCCCCTCGGCCGGGCGGTCCTGGTCGACCACCGCGACCGGGATGCGCTCGGTCTTGCCGTACGGATCCCAGTTGGCCCACAGGTACATGGCGCCGTAGAGCAGCGGGATCAGGCACAGCAGCAGTGGGACGAGGCGGCGCATGGGGCCGCGGAAGCGCCGCAGTTCGAGCCAGGCGAGTCGGAACACGGTCATTCGGCGATCGCCTTCCTCGGTTCTGCGGTGACGACCGGCGGCAGCCGGTGGGCGTCCGTGGTGACGGCGGGCGGCAGCCGGTGGGCGCTGAGCTGCGGAAGGCTTACCAGCTCGACGGGTTCGCCCTGCGGCGGGGGCTCCTGGAGCGCGCCGGCCAGCACGGTGCAGCCCTGCTCATGGGCCAGGGCCACCGCCTGCCAGGCCTGTCGGCGCTGCTCGTCGGTGCACCCGGCGTCGACGTCGTCGATGACGAGAGCGGCCGGCCGCCCGGCGAGGGCCAGCGCCAGCGCCAGCCGGGTCTGGTCCAGCGCGGTCAACTCCTCGACCAGCAGCCGCTCGTCCAGCTCCAGCCCGACGGCGGACGCGGCGTCGCGGATGCCCTGGCGGGTCACCGCCCGGGAGGTCCAGCACCGTTCGGACATCAGCTCGCCGACCCGGAGCCTCTCCTCCAGGGCGACGGCGGGCTCGGCGCGGGCCACGGTGACCAGGGCGGCGGCCTTCCGCGCCTGCGAGGGGACGGTGTAGGGCCCGATCCGGACCGTTCCGGCGTTCAGGCGCATCCGCCCGGACAGGGCCAACAGCAGCGAGGTGCGCCCGGACCGTGCGGTCCCGTGCACCACCAGCAGGCCGCCCGGGGGCACCTGGACGTCCACGTTCTCGAAGACCGGTCCCCGGGCCCCGCGCACGCTCAGACCGCGTGCGGCTATCTCGACACCATCCACCTACCAAGGAGTAACCCGGAATCGGCATCCCAATCCCGCTGTGACCGCGTTCACATGGCGCCCGGGCGCGGCCGCTCGCCGTCGGGGTCAGATCAGGCGGAGCTGCGCGGGCCCGTCGGACTCCCCGGGCGCCTCGTCGGGCGGCGGTTGCGGCGCCGCGCCGGGGCGGCCGAGCCGGGCGGGGGCCATGCCGTGCTCTGCGGCCAACTCGCTTACCTGGCGGGTGATGCGGCGCTGGTACCAGTCGGGGGCGTAGGGGCCGCGGCGGTAGAGCGCTTCGTAGCGGCCGACCAGCGCCGGGTGGTGCTCGGCGAGCCACTGGAAGTACCACTCGCGGGCGCCGGGCCGCAGATGCAGGACGAGCGGGGTGACCGAGGTCGCGCCGCTGGCGGCGACGGCGCGGACGGTGGCGCTCAACTGCTCGGGGAGTCGGAGAGGTAGGGCAGGATGGGCGCCATCAGCACGGCGCAGGGTATGCCGTGGCCGGTGAGCGTGCGGCAGACCTCCAGGCGCTTGTCGGGGGAGGGGGTGCCGGGTTCCACGCTGCGCCACAGGCCGTGGTCGGTGAAGCCGACGGAGACGGCGGTGGAGACCTCGGCGACCTGCGCGGCCTGTACCAGGATCGGCAGGTCGCGCAGGATGAGCGAGCCCTTGGTCAGGATGGAGAACGGGTTGGCCCGGTCCCGCAGTGCGCTCAGGATGCCGGGCATCAGCCGGTAGCGGCCCTCGGCCCGCTGGTAGCAGTCGACGTTGGTGCCCATGGCGATGCGCTCGCCCCGCCAGCGCGGCGCGGCCAGCTCGCGCCGCAGCAGTTCCACGGCGTTGACCTTGACGACGATCTGGCTGTCGAAGTCCCGCCCGGTGTCCAGGTCCAGATAGCTGTGGGTCTTGCGGGCGAAGCAGTAGACGCAGGCGTGGCTGCACCCCCGGTAGGGGTTGATCGTCCATTCGAACGGCACGTGGGAGTCGCCGGGAACCCGGTTGATGATCGACCGGGCGCGTATCTCGTGGAAGGTGATGCCGCGGAACTCCGGGGTGTCGAAGGTGCGGGTGACCGCGTCCAGGCCGAAGAGCGCCGGCGCGGTGCTGCTGTCGGCGCCGAGGTTCTGCCAGCGCATGCCGCCTCCTCGGGGGTGTGGTGGGGACCGTTGTCGCTTCAGAATAGAACATGTGAGCGAATTCGGTTACCCGGGACCGGTTCGGCTTCGCACCGTTGCGGCGGCGGCGCCTGGGTAGGCGTCGGCCATCGGTCGAGGCGAGGGGTGGACATGGCGTGCGGCAAACGCGGGAGCAGTCACGGGCTGGGGCATGTTCTGGGGCACATGATCTTGCTGATCTGCCTGGTCGGCGCGCCTGTGGCCGCCACCCACGCGGCCGGGCCGGGCCACGCCCCCCGCACGGGGGCTCCGGCCCTCGGCGCCGCTCCGTCCGGCGGCGCGCCGACGAGATGACGCGCCGACAAGATGATCAGCGTTTTATTGCGGTTTTTCCGTTTCTGCCCCGCTAGGGTCTGAGCTGAGCGGGCAGACGTACCTCACTGGGCACCGTGTTCGGAGGCGCCGCAGCCCGGAGGAGGCACCATGGCGGTCGTTCTGTTCATCCTGCTGGTCGCGGTCGTCTGCGGATTCCTCGGCGCCATCATCAAGGGCCTGCTCTGGCTCCTGGTGATCGGCTGCGTGCTCTTCGTGGCCGCGCTCGTCTACGGCGGCATCAGGCTGGGGCGGCGCGACGTCCGGCGCTAGCCGCCGACCGGCCGCCGGTCGCCGACCGGCCTAGCGGCGGGCCAGCCGCCGCTCCCCGGCCGCGCCGGTCTCGTAGGCCAGCTCGTAGTGCGCGAAGATCGCCGCCTCGTCCTCCACGGGCAGCACGTCGTCCGTCCCCATCGCCGGGGCGTCCTTCACCAGGGCCCGGGGATACTGCACCTGCAGGTAGCCCGGGCCCACGCGGGCCCCGGCCAGGGGTGCGAACACCAGCCGGTGCCGGGTCGGCAGCCCGATCGTGACGGTGGCGAAGGCGGGCTCGTCGGTGGCGGTGTCCACGTACACGGACTCCAGGGCGCCGATCTTCTTCTTGTCCACGTCGACCACGTCGTGGCCGCGGTACTCACGGATGTCATTCGCTTCGAACACCGCTTCAGCCTCTCGCGTGCATGCCGACCACCGGGAAGGGCGAGCCTCCAGCCTCGGTGGCGCGGAGGGCTCGGGCGCGGCAGGCGCGCCGCGCCGAACGGATGACATGCGGGCGGACGCTGAGGGGCCGCTGTGGGCGCTGTGGGGCCGCGAGGGAATGTCCGCCCGGTGCGCCCGCGTTAGTGCGGTGATGAGCGGTTCGTCCCGCAATACCCGTCCTTCCCGTTCCCCGGCCCCCGGGCCCGAGCGCGCCCGGGAGCTGCTGCTGGCCGAGCGCGCCGGAGCGAGCGCGCAGATCGCCGTGCTGAGCCGCGACTACGACGGCATCGTCGAGGCGAACGCGCTGGTGGCCAACGACGACGAACACGATCCGGAGGGATCGAGCACCGCCTTCGAGCGCGCCCATGTGGCCGCGCTGCTGGCCCGCGCCGAGGAGCAGCTGGGCGAGGTGGACCGCGCCCTGGAGCGGCTGGCGAGCGGCGGGTACGGGCGCTGCGAGCGCTGCGGCGAGCCGATCCCCGCGGAACGCCTGGAGGCCCGCCCGGCGGCGCGCACCTGCGTGCCCTGCAGCTGACGGCACGGCTGCGGGGCGGCCCTGCCGTGCACCCCGGGCGTCCGCAGGGTTCCGCCGATCCGCCCGGCATGGGCGCGCGGATCAGGGACAGGCGACCCGTGGGGAGGCTTCCGGCCTCCGATCGGCTGACAGAGAAGAGGGTGTTTCCGTGGAGAACGGCATGTGGGGCTACCAGGACAACGCGGGCTACCAGGCGGGCACCGACCTGACCGGCTTCAAGGTCGAGGCCACCGACGGCCACATCGGCAAGGTCGACAAGTACTCCGAGGACGTCGGCGCCGGGTACATCGTCGTGGACACCGGCGTGTGGATCTTCGGCAAGCAGGTGCTGCTCCCGGCCGGAACCATCACCCTGATCGACACCGTCAACGAGACCATCCAGGTCGGCCGCACCAAGGAGGAGATCAAGAACTCCCCCGAGTTCGACAAGGAGAAGCACGTCGCCGACCCGACCTACCACGAGCAGGTCGGCACCTACTACGGCATCGCCGGCATGCACTGACCTGCCGGGCCGGGCGACCGGCGCCAGGGGCCGCCTCCGCGCAGCGCGCGGAGGCGGCCTTTCTGTGTGCCCCGGACCAACTGCCGGGCCGGGCGCCGGGTTTGTCCCGCAACCGGGCAGATGCGGACAAGTTCGCACCCTGCGCCGCTACTTGACAGTGTGTTACGCGGGCGTGACCATCTCATGTGTTACGCGGGCGTGACCATCTCATCAAGAGAGCGCTCTCCGGATCAGGGCCGCCGTCGACGGAGGCCAACCCACCCGAACAACGAGATCAGCGGAGGGAATTCCGTGATCGCCAATTCAGCCAGTACCAGGCGACACCGAGGCTTGGGGAGTGTGCTGCTCATCGCCCTCGTGCTGGGCCTCATCGGCGCCGCCCCGGCGTGGGCCGGCGGGCCCGCCCGCGCGGCGGCGGCCGCAACCAACGCCGGCGGGGTGAGCATCGACTCCGGCGGGGCGGGCGACCAGACCTTCGCTGCGGACGAGTACTACAGCGGTGGTACGGCGGGGGTGAACGCGTCCGGGTCGAACGGTTTCACCACCTTCAAGACGGTGGCGCACCCGATTCCGCAGGCGGACTGGAACTCGTTCCGCTCGTCCGCCTCGACGTACCAGATCCCCGGCCTCACCGTGGGCGGGGTCTACCAGGTGCGGCTGTACTTCCTGGACTGGCAGAACACCCAGGTCGGCAAGCGCGTCTTCGATGTCGACGTCAACGGCGCCCCGGCGCTGGAGAACTTCGACGCCGTGCAGGCGGCGGGCGACGCGGGCGGCGACGGCACGTACATCGGGGTGGAGGAGGACGTCAACGAGACGGCCGACGCCAACGGTGACATCACCGTGCAGTTCCTGCCGGGCCCGGTCGGCCAACCGCTGGTCAACGCCATCGCGTTGGCACCGGTGGCGGTGAACGCCCAAGGCGTCTCGGTCGACTCCGGCGGTCAGGGCGACAGCGGGGGCGCGGTCCCGGCCGGGGCAGCGCTGCCCGAGACCGGCTGGGTGGCCACCGCGAACACCAGCTCGGCCCCCGGTGACGCCCCGCAGAACGCGATCAGCGGCAACACCGGCGCCCGCTTCAGCTCCGACGCCGACCAGTCCTTCGGCATGTGGTGGCAGGCGGACATGGGCTCGACGCAGAGCTTCGACGAGGTCGAGCTGGACTCCGGCGGCTTCAACGCCGACTACGCCCGCGGCTACCAGGTCGAGGTCTCCAACGACGGCACGACCTTCACCACCGTCTCCACCGACACCGGCACCGGCTCGCCGGAGACCGCCGTCTTCGCCCCGCAGACGGCGCGCTACCTGCGGATCGTGCTGACCGACAGCGTCAGGACCAACTGGTGGTCACTGGTCGACGTCACGGTCGACAGCAGCGGTTCGGGTGGCAGCGGATTCGCTGCGGACGAGTACTACAGCGGTGGTACGGCGGGGGTGAACGCGTCCGGGTCGAACGGTTTCACCACCTTCAAGACGGTGGCGCACCCGATTCCGCAGGCGGACTGGAACTCGTTCCGCTCGTCCGCCTCGACGTACCAGATCCCCGATCTCACCGCCGGTGGCGTCTACCAGGTGCGGCTGTACTTCCTGGACTGGCAGAACACCCAGGTCGGCAAGCGCGTCTTCGACGTCGACGTCAACGGCGCCCCGGCGCTGACCGGTTTCGACATCGTGCAGGCGGCGGGCAATGCGGGCGGCGACGGCACGTACATCGGGGTGGAGGAGGACGTCAACGCGACCGCCGACGCCAACGGTGACGTCACCGTGCAGTTCCTGCCGGGATCGGCGGGCCAGCCGCTGGTCAACGCCGTCGCGCTGGTACCGGCCGGCTGAACTCCGGCGCCGGTGGCCCGGACACGCACAACGTCCGGGCCACCGGCGGCTGTTGCCCGGCCCGTGGTGTGCGCCGGACGGTCCTGGCCGGCCCTGGCGGGGTCATGGGGTGGAGCTGGGCACGGGGGAGCCGAACTCGGCGTCCGGTGCCATCCCCAGGACCCTCTCCAGCTCGCGGGTGCGCTCCTGAAGGATGAAGGCCCGCTCCCGGCGTTCGGCGGGGGTCAGCGGCGGACGGGCCGTGATGGCCAACTTGCAGAAGCGGTAGGCCAGGCAGGCGGGAAGCGCCACCGGCCACAGCAGCCCGGCGAGCAGGGCGAGCGCGGTCGCGTGCTCCTGGTCGTGCGAGCGGAAGTACTCGGCGCAGCTGCGCCCGCCCCGGGGCCCGGACCGGGTGATGAGAGCCGTCCGCTGTATCCCGTACACCTGTCGGGCCACGGCCAGCGAGCACAGCACGTAGGCGACGAGGGCTACCAGTACATACCAGCCGAACATGTGATGCGGCCTCCCAATCCTGCGTACCGTGCCCGGGCTGCGGGCGGTTGCGTTCTCCGCGCGTTGGAACCGGCGCGCTGGGGTTGACAGTCAGGAAACTGAAGTGGCTGACGCGTACCCGGCGCCCCCGGGGGCAAACTCCGCCGCGATCGGCGCATCCCACAGCATCCGGGCAGGGATCGCCCGCAACCAGGCCCGGGCCGCCCGGGCAGGGACGCCGCGGGCCGCCCCGGCGCTGCGACTCCCCCCCTCCGGATCCGGGCACGATCGGCCAATCTGTTGCCCGTAATGGGGCACCACCCGGCTCGGGGAGGACGGTATAAATCTCTCGCGGGCACATTCGGGCTTCGGATGCCCGAATGTCTGACGAGGGATCAGGGCGGTTGTTCATGAGGGCAGAAGAGCGGCAGCGCCGTATCCTCCTCCTGGCCCGCCAGGAGGGGAGCGTCGAAGTCGCGGTCGCGGCAGCCGACTTCGGGGTCGCGCTGGAGACCATCCGGCGGGATCTCAACGAACTGGAGCGCAGGGGGCTGGTCCGCCGTACCCACGGCGGCGCCTATCCCGTCGAGAGCGCGGGCTTCGAGACCAATCTGGCCCAGCGGGTCACGCTCCACGTGGAGAACAAGCGCCGTATCGCCGCCGAGGCGGTGGGCCTGCTCGGCGACGCGGAGACCGTGTTCGTGGACGAGGGCTACACGCCGCAGATCCTCGCCGCGCTGCTGCCCACCGACCGGCCGCTGACCATCGTCACCGCCTCGCTGTCCACCGCGGCCGCCATCGCCGACTCCAGCAACACCACCGTGCTGCTGCTGGGCGGCAGGGTGCGGGCGCGCACCCTGGCGACCGTCGGCTCCTGGGCCTGCGCGATGCTCTCGGGTTTCGTCATCGACCTGGCCTACCTGGGGTCGAACGGCATCTCCCGGGAGTTCGGCCTCACCACACCCGACCCGGTGGTGGCGGACGTCAAGGCCAAGGCACTGGAAGTGTCACGGAGACGGATCTTCATGGGGGACCACAGCAAGTTCGGCGCCAGCAGTTTCTGCCGCTTCGCCGAGGTCTCCGACTTCGAGGCGATCGTCACCGACACCGGACTGTCCAGTGCCGAAGCCCAGCGCTACTCCCTGATGGGCCCCCACGTCATCCGGGTCTGACGCCCCCACACCACCACCCGTACGGCGCCGTTGCGACGCGCGCCCAGCCGACCATGCCCGCAGCGGGCCCCTCCCGGCCCGCTCCCCGTGAACCGACCGAGGACCGAAGGAAACACCATGCCACCCAGCAACTCCCTCCTGCGCAGAACCGCTCCGATCGGGGCCGTGGTGCTCTGCGGCGCCCTGCTGGCCGCCTGCAGCGGCGCCGGCGGCTCCGCCGGGACCGCCTCCGGCTCGTCGGACTCCATCAACGTGCTGATGGTCAACAACCAGCAGATGCTGGACCTGCAGAAGCTGACGGCCCAGTACTTCACCAAGTCCACCGGCATCAAGGTCAACTTCACCGTGCTGCCCGAGGACGACGTGCGGGACAAGGTCACCCAGGACTTCTCCAGCCAGGCCGGGCAGTACGACGTGGCGACCATCAGCAACTACGAGACGCCGTTCTTCGCCAAGGACGGCTGGCTGTCCCCGCTCAGCTCGGACGCCCGGTCCGACACGGCCTTCGACCAGAGCGACATCCTGCCCAACATCCAGCAGTCGCTGACCTACAAGGGCCAGATCTACGCCGAGCCCTTCTACGGCGAGTCGTCCTTCCTGATGTACCGCAAGGACGTCTTCGCGGCCAAGCACCTGACCATGCCGGCCCACCCGACCTGGCAGCAGGTCGCCGCCCTGGCGGCCGAGGCCGACGGCGCCCAGTCCGGGATGAAGGGCATATGCCTGCGCGGCCAGCCCGGCTGGGGCGAGGTGATCGCGCCGCTGACGACCGTGGTGAACACCATGGGCGGCACCTGGTTCAACGACAACTGGCAGGCCCAGCTGACCAGTCCGGCGTTCGAGCAGGCCACCGAGTTCTACGTCGACCTGGTCCGCGCCCACGGCGAGGCCGGCGCCGCCCAGGACGGCTTCACCGAGTGCCTGAACGACATGGAGCAGAGCAAGGTCGCCATGTGGTACGACGCCACCTCCGCGGCCGGCTCGCTGGAGGGCAAGGGCTCGCCGGTGGCCGGGAAGATCGGCTACGTGCCCGCCCCGGTCGACCAGACCAAGAGCTCCGGCTGGCTGTACACCTGGGCCTGGGGCATCCAGAAGGCGAGCAAGCACCAGACCGACGCCTGGAAGTTCGTCTCCTGGGCGTCCAGCAAGCAGTACGAGGACCTGGTCGGCACGACCCTCGGCTGGGCGTCCGTCCCGGCCGGCAAGCGCGCCTCGACCTACTCCGACCCCGGCTACCTGAGCGCGGCCTCCGCCTTCGCCGGGCCCACCCTGACCGCGCTGAACGCCGCCAACCCGCAGGACCCGGGCGTGCAGCCGCGGCCCGCCCCGGGCATCCAGTTCGTGGGCATCCCCGAGTTCGAGGACCTGGGCACCCAGGTCTCGCAGCTGATCAGCGACGCCATCGCCGGGCAGATCAGCGTGGGCACGGCGCTGAAGAACAGCCAGGCCCTGGCCGCGAAGGTCGGCGCCCGGTATGCGGGCCACTGACGACACCAGAAGGCACCCATGAGTACTCCCTCGATCACCCGGACCGCCCGCGTCCCCCGGGCCCGCCGCTCCGGCGCACCCGCCGAGTCGGGCAGGCAGCGCGGCGCGTGGGCCCGGCGGGCCCCGCTGCTGCCCGCCCTGATCTTCATGATCGTCGTCACCCAACTCCCCTTCGTGGGAACGCTGGTGATCTCCTTCATGCGCTGGAACGCCCTCGATCCGGACGATGTCGGCTTCGGCGGCCTGACCAACTACACCAACGCGTTCCGTGATCCGGCGCTGCGCTCCGCCATCCTCACCACCGTCGAACTGACCGTCACGGTCGTGCTGGTGAGCCTGGTGCTGGGCCTCGGCCTGGCGCTGCTGCTCGACCGGCGCTTCCTGGGGCGCGGCATCGTCCGCACCATGCTGATCACACCGTTCCTGATCGTCCCGGTCGCCTCCGCCCTGCTGTGGAAGGACGCCATCTACAACGCCTCCTTCGGGCTCGTCGACGGCCTGCTCAGCTGGGTGTGGAAGCTGTTCGGCAGCACCCACCCGCCCCAGCCGGACCTGCTCACCAGCTTCCCGCTGGCCTCGGTCGAGGCGTCCCTGGTGTGGCAGTGGACCCCGTTCATGATGCTGATCCTGCTGGCCGGGCTGCAGAGCCGGCCCACCGACGTCGTCGAGGCGGCCCGGGTGGACGGCGCGGGCACCTGGCAGGTGTTCCGCTACCTCACCTTTCCGCACCTGCGTCGCTACCTGGAACTCGCCGCGCTGCTCGGCAGCATCTACGTGGTCCAGAACTTCGACGCGGTCTTCACCCTGACCTCCGGCGGCCTGGGGACGGCCAACCTCCCGTACGCCGTCTACCAGACCTTCTACGCGGGCCACGACTACGGCGAGGCGTCGGCGGAGGGCGTGATCGTGGTCGTCCTCTCCCTGGCCATCGCCACCTTCGCCCTGCGGACAGTCTCCTCGCTGTTCCGAGAGGAGTCCCTGTCATGACTGCGGCCACTGTCCCCCCGTCCGCCCGCGCGACCGTCCACGCCAGTCGGCCCGGCCGCCACTCCCGGGCCGCGCGCCGCAACGGCCGGCTGCTGAGCCTGCTGGCCTGGGCCTGCGGCACGCTGTTCCTGCTGCCGTTCGCCTGGATGGTGCTCACCTCCCTGCACAGCGAACCGGCGGCGGCGACCAACCCGCCCAGCTTCACCGCCCCGCTCACACTCCAGGGGTACCGGGAGTTCTTCGGCGCCGGCACCGGGGTGAGCCCCTGGCCGCCGCTGATCAACTCCCTGACCGCAAGCGTCGGTTCGACGCTGCTGGTGCTGGTCCTGGCGATCCCGGCCGCCTACGCGCTGTCGATCAGGCCGGTGCGCAAGTGGACGGACGTCATGTTCTTCTTCCTGTCCACCAAGATGCTCCCGGCGGTGGCGGCCCTGCTGCCGCTGTACCTGATCGCGCAGCACGCCGGCCTGCTGGACAACATCTGGCTGCTGGTCGTCCTCTACACCTCGATGAACCTCCCGATCGCGGTGTGGATGATGCGCTCCTTCCTCTCCGAGGTCCCCAAGGAGATCCTGGAGGCCGCCTCCATCGACGGCGCCGGACTGCTCACCACCCTGGTCCGGATCGTGGCGCCGGTGGCCGCCCCCGGCATCGCCGCCACCGCGCTGATCTCCTTCATCTTCAGCTGGAACGAACTGCTGTTCGCACAAGTGCTGACCGGCGTCGTGGCGGGCACCGCGCCGGTGTTCCTCACCGGCTTCGTCACCAGCGAAGGCCTGTTCCTGGCCAAGCTGTGCGCCGCCGCCGTCTGCGTCTCCCTGCCGGTGCTCGCCGCCGGCTTCGCTGCCCAGGACAAGCTCGTCCAGGGCCTCTCCCTTGGGGCAGTCAAATGAAAGCAGCCGTCATCAGCGCGCCCGGTGTCGTGGCCATCGAGTCGGTCGACGATCCCGCGCCCGGCCCCCGCGACGTCGTCGTCAAGGTCTCCGTGTGCGGCCTGTGCGGCACCGACCTGCACATCCTCCAGGGCGAGTTCGCCCCCACCCTGCCGATCGTCCCGGGGCACGAGTTCGCCGGTGAGATCGTCGCCGTCGGCGCCGAGGTCACCGGGCTGGCGACCGGCGACCGGGTCGCGGTCGACCCGTCGCTCTACTGCCACGAGTGCCACTACTGCCGCATCGGCCGCAACAACCTCTGCGAGCGCTGGGCCGCGATCGGGGTCACCGTGCCCGGCGGGGCCGCCGAGTACGCCGTCGCCCCCGCCGCCAACTGCGTCAAACTGCCCGACCACGTCCGCACCGAGGACGCCGCCCTCATAGAACCGCTCTCCTGCGCGGTGCGCGGCTACGACATCCTGCGCAGCAGGCTCGCCTCCCACGTGCTCATCTACGGCTCCGGCACGATGGGCCTGATGATGCTGGAACTGGCCAAGCGCACCGGCGCGGCAAGCGTGGACGTGGTCGACATCAACGCCGACCGGCTCGCCACCGCGCGGCTGCTGGGCTGCTCCGGGACCGCGACCTCGGCCGACGAGATCCAGCGCCCGCGCGGCTGGGACGTGGTCATCGACGCCACCGGCAACGAGCAGGCCATCCAGGACGCCCTGGGCAGGGTCGGCAAGGGCGGCACCTACCTGCAGTTCGGCGTGGCCAACTACGCTGCGCGCACCACCATCGAGCCCTACCGCATCTACAACGAGGAGATCACCATCACCGGCTCCATGGCCGTCCTGCACAGCTACGAACGCGCGGCGGACCTCTTCGCCACCGGCGTGCTGGACCCGGAGGTCTTCATCAGCGACCGGCTCCCGCTGGACGACTACGCCGCCGCGCTCCAGCAGTTCCAGGCGGGCAAGGGCCGCAAGATCCTGGTGACGCCCTGACCCGGCCCTCACCCGGCCCTGACCCCGCCCCTGCCCGCGACAGCCGGGGCGGCCGTCCGCCCCGAAGGAGCACGTATGCAGTCGACCCCACCGCCGACCCTGGTCGTCGGCGAGGCACTCACCGACATCCTGGTGGACCCCGGCGGCCGCCGGCAGGCCCACCCGGGCGGCAGCCCGGTCAATGTGGCGCTGGGCGTGGCCCGGCTCGGCCACCCCGTGCAGCTGGCCACCCGGGTGGGCACCGACCCCTTCGGCGAGGCGCTCCAACGCCACCTGCGGGACGGCGGGGTGCGGCTCACCGAGGGGTCCGTCGTCGATGCCCCGACCTCCACCGCGACCGCCACCCTCGACGCCCGGGGCGCGGCCGCCTACCGGTTCGACATCACCTGGTCGCTGCCGCCCTCCGCCACCGCGCCCGCCCGCACCGGAGCCGTCGCCCACCTGCACACCGGATCGATCGCCACCGCGCTCGAACCGGGCGCCGCGCAGGTGCGGGCCGCCGTCGAGGCGGCCCGGGCCACGGCCACCGTCTCCTACGACCCGAACATCCGGCCCCCGCTGCTGCGCTCCGCCGACGGGGAACGGCCGGGCGTCGAGGCGCTGGTCGCCGCCGCTGACGTGGTCAAGGCCAGCGACGAGGACCTGGCCTGGCTCTACCCCGGACGCGACCCCCGGGAGGCGGCTGCCGCCTGGGCCCGCAGCGGCCCCGCGCTGGTCGTGCTGACCCGGGGAGCCGAGGGCGCCACGGCCTTCTGGGACGGCGGCCTGCGCGAGGTCCCGCCGATCCCGGTCCGGGTCGTGGACACCGTGGGCGCGGGCGACGCCTTCATGGCGGGCCTGATCAGCGGACTCCTCCAGGCCGGGATGCTGGGTCCCGGGCCCGCCCCCCGCGCCCGGCTCCGGGCTGCGGTCGGCCGGACCCGGGCGGCCGACGAGGTGGTCGCGGCGCTGTCCCTGGCCGCCCGGGCGGCCGCCGTCACCTGCACCCGCCCGGGCGCCGACCCGCCGAGCCGGGAGCAGCTGCGCGCGGGCGCGGGCGCGGCCACCGGCCCGGTCGGCGGCCGCTGACGGACGTCGCCCGGCCGGCTCCCGGCCCGGGCGGCTTCCCGGACCGGGCGGCCGGAGCCGTCCGGGTCAGCGGGTGGCCCGGGCAGCTCGCTCCGGGTGCAGCGCGTCGACGACCAGGTCGAGCAGGCGTCCGGTCTGGTCCAGGGTGCTGTTGGTGGCCGTGGACATGAACACCCCGAGCAGGACCGCGGTGACGTCGTCGGGCTCGACGTCCGCGCGGAGCACGCCCGCCTCGGCCCCGGCGGTGAGGATCGTCCCGATCGCAGCGGTGATGCGCTCCCGGGTGGTCGGCGTGGCAATGCGCCCCGAGGCCCAGCCCGCGCGCAGGGTGTCGACCATTCCGCGCTTCACGGCGGCGAACTGCGCGTAGCGGTCCATCCAGGCGCGGAGCGCGGCGTCGGGCGCAAGCGTTTCCAGCAGGGCCGGGGCGCTGCTGGTGATGTCGTCGAGCTCGGCGGCGTAGACCGCCTCGACCAGCGCCTCCCGGGTGGGGAAGTGGCGGTACAGCGTGCCGATGCCGACGCCTGCCTCGCGGGCGATGACCTCCAGCGGGACGGTGTCGTCGGCGGCGGCGAAGGCAGCCCGCGCGACGGCGACCAGGGTGTCGCGGTTGCGTCGGGCATCGGCACGGAGCGGGCGCTCGGCGCCGCTGGGGGAGTCGGCGGAGTCGGCGGGCCGGGGCGGGCCGGCGGGGTCCGGGGTCGGCGGGGTCAAGCGGAGGAACCTCCGTTAGTGTTACAGTCGATGGAGCGGAGGGTCCTCCGCTTACCCTATGGTCGCACAGGACCGGAGCATCGCCATGCCTGCCGACACCCCCTCGTCCCCCAGCGCCGCCATCGGCGCTCCGCGCGCCGGCGGCCCCGGCACGATCGCCGGCCACACCGTCTCGCGCGTCGGATACGGCGCGATGCAGCTCGAACGCCTGCACGGCGACCGCGCCGCCGCCGTCGCGCTGCTGCGCCGCGCGGTCGAACTCGGCGTGGACCACGTCGACACCGCCCAGTTCTACGGCAACGGCTTCGTCAACGAGCTGCTCCGCGACGCGCTCCGCCCCGAGGACGGCGTCGTCGTGGTCAGCAAGGTCGGAGCGGACCCCGACCCGGGCGGCCGCATCCCGCTGCGCCCGGCGCAGCGGCCCGAGGAACTCCGGGCCAGCGTCGAGGACAACCTCCGCAGCCTCGGGCTCGACCGGATCCCGGTGGTCAACCTGCGGCGGCTGGACACCGGCCCCGGCCTGCGGGCCGAGGGCGACCAGGTGGTCGGCGTCGACGACCAGCTCGCGGTGATGACCGCGATGCGCGACGAGGGCAAGATCGGCGCGATCGGCCTGAGCAGCGTGACCATCGACACCCTGCGCCGGGCGCTCCCCGCGGGCATCGTCTGCGTGCAGAACGCCTACAGCCTGGTGACGCGCGGCGACGAGGACATGCTCGCCCTGTGCGCCGCCGAGGGCATCGCCTGGGTGCCGTACTTCCCCCTCGGCGGAGCGTTCCCCGCCATGCCGAAGGTGGTGGACGAACCGGCGGTGCAGGCCGCGGCGCAGGCCCTGGACAGCACCCCCTCCCAGGTCGGCCTGGCCTGGCTGCTCAAGCACGCGCCCCATGTGCTGCTCATCCCGGGCACCGCGAACCCGGCCCACCTGGAGGCCAACATCGCCGCAGGCGCGCTGACGCTGGACGCCGCGACCCTCGCCGCCCTGGACGCCGTCCCGTCCCGCTCGGCGGACGTGACGCTCGGTTGACGTGACGCCCGGCTGACCCGCGCCGGACCGGCGGGACGCACCCGGCCGAAGCGGAGGAGGGTCCGACCGCAGTCGCGGTCGGACCCTCCCGGTCTGCTCGGGGCAGGAGCGTCAGGCGGTCTGGGCGCCGGTCGCGCTGCCCGCCAGCCACTGCGACCACGACAGGTCGTAGTCCGCGTAGCCGTTGTCACCGGCGGCCTTGCCGCGCGGCGAGCCGGTGATGGTCACCGGGTCACCCTGCTTGATGTTGTTGTAGTACCACTCGGCGTTCGCGTACGAGAGGTGGATGCAGCCGTGCGAGCCCTGGCTGTGGCCCGGGTACGGGTCGCCGGTGGAGTAGTGCACGTACGTCCCCGAGTACGTGAGCTGGACGTCCCACGGGAGCGTCAGGTCGTAGTAGTTGGGGTTGCTCGGGTTGCAGGTGATGCCCACGCTGCACGACGTCATGTGCACCCAGCGCTGCTTGTCGATCACGGCCATGGTGCCGTCCCAGCTCGGGAAGGTCCGGCTGCCCGCGTCGATCGGCATGGTGCGCACCACCCGGCCGTTGTGGGTCACCTTCATGGTGTGCCCCGAGGCGGAGACCGTGGTCTCGAAGTCGGCGCCGATGGTGAAGGTGTGCCGGTACGCGTGGACGCCGCGGCGGCCGTGGCCGTCCGCGACACCGGTCAGCGAGGCGTCCAGCGTGACCTTCGTCCCGGCCGGCCAGTAGCCCTTGGGCCGCCAGTCGACGCGGGTGTCGCTGAACCAGTGCCAGGCGCCGGTGACCGGCACCGACGTGGTGACCTTCAGGTGCCGCTCGATCGCGGCCCGGGCCGAGGGCGCCACCGGGTCGGTGAAGACCACCGAGATCGGCATGGCCACACCGACGGTCGATCCGGTGGCCGGGCTGATCGAGTTCAGCAGCATCGGCTTGACGGCCGCCTGCGCGCTCGCACCCGTGGTCACCGCCGCCGTCGCGCTACCGGCAAACAACCCGCCCCCGGCCAGCACCGCACCCGCCAGCACCGCCACGCCGACGCTGCGCTTTATTCGACCCATACTTTGCTCCGCTCATATCAGGACAGGACACGTATCGCTCTGAAGGACTCACAGGACCCGCACATGGTTGCGGTCCACCGGCCTCCGGCGCAGGCGGATGCCTGGACCGTCACTGGACCGGTCCCTCGGCGATGTGCTGGTCGCCGCCGACTGCGGCCAGGGCCGGGGTGAGCTGCTCGTCGATCAACTGCCGCAGGTAGCCTGCGGCCTGCGGCTCGACGGCCAGCAGGCGGCCGATCCGGCCGTTCCACTCGCTGACCAGCGCCTGCGGGACGGTGTCCTCCCCGGTCTCCCGGGCCGCCAGCAGTGCCGAACGGCCCTCTGCCAGCTGGGCCTCAAGCGTGGCCACCCGGTCGGGGTGCACGCGCTGCCACAGCGACACCATGGCCGCCCTCGCCTGCTCCCAGGCGTCGGTCGCCATCAGCGCCACCACCGTGGTGGCTCCTGTCGACGCCAGCATGACCAACTCGGAATCCATCATTCCCCCATGTGAACTGCCGTGGTACAGACGATAGAAGGAAGCCGTGCGGCTCGGGGGACGAATCGGAGCACCGGTCCGCCCGAATCGTCGTGTCCACGGCAGACGGCCTGGTCGGCGGCCCGGGGACAGCTGAACCGCGCCGCCATCGTCCGCCTGTCGGACGGCAGTTGGCGTCGCCTCTGCTCCTGGCGGGAGCTACGCGGACTGCACTCGTCCGAGGGGCTCGGCTGCTGCGGCCAGCGCCTCGCAGGCCGCCTGCCAGGCGGGATCGCCGGGGTGGAGCGCGCTGCGCAGGTAGGCCCAGGTGAGCCGTTGGACGGCGGCCACCCGCTCGGGGCTCTCGTCGGTGGTCTCGGCGACGTCGTATCCGGAGACCCCGCCGAGGCCGTGCTCCGCGCCGAACAGCGTGAGCAGGGACTTGGGCCCGGGGGAGAGCAGGTACGGATCGGCGTGCCAGGCCGGGCCCGCGACCGTCAGGTGCGCAGAGGCGTCCTGGTCACCGGCGACCACCAGCGCGGGCGTCGTCATAGCACTCATGATGTCTGTCCTTCCGCCGGCGTCGCTCGGGGAACGCCTCGTGCGGACGCGGCCTGAAAACGGATCGTTGTTCCGTTACGATACGGATCAGCGTTCCGTTTGGTCAAGCGGGTCACCCCGTGGCGTCCGCCGGCCTCGGGGCGGGGCCGTAGGTGGCGCGGATCCGGTCGGCGAAGGCGGTGGCCGCGGCGGAGAGCGTGCGGTGGCGCGGCAGGACCAGCGAGACGGTGAAGGTGGCGTGCGGCCGTACCGGCACCAGCAGCTGCCGCTGGTCGGCCGGGGCGGACGAGGGGGCCAGCAGGGCCAGGCCCAGGCCGGCCCGGACGAGTTCGCACACGGTCGCCACGTCGGCCACCTCCACGATGATGGTGCGGGTCAGGCCGTGCGCCGTGAACAGGCAGTCGACGCTCATGCGGCTGCCCCACCCCTCCGGCACGTCCAGGAAGGGCCGGCCCACCAGATCGGCCAGCCGCACCTGCCGCCGTCCGGCGAGCGGATGGTTCGGCGGGCAGGCGAGCATGATCGGCTCGTGGTACAGCGCGATGGCCTCCACCTCGGCCGGGTGCGCGCCGGGCATCGCCGCCAGGGCCAGATCCAGCCGGTTGTCGGCGACCGCCTGGACCAGATCCCGCGACCCCGCCGAAT
Organism: Streptacidiphilus sp. PB12-B1b; assembly: GCF_014084125.1. Taxonomy (NCBI): domain Bacteria; kingdom Bacillati; phylum Actinomycetota; class Actinomycetes; order Kitasatosporales; family Streptomycetaceae; genus Streptacidiphilus; species Streptacidiphilus sp. PB12-B1b. The sequence continues at coordinate 3,168,119 of NZ_CP048405.1, forward strand.
TGGTCGTGGGCTTGATCTGCACCAGCGGCCGCTCCGCCAGGAACTGGGCGAGCGGTGCCGCCAGGTCGATCCCGGGAAGGGCATGCATGATGCCGACCCGGATCGTGCCGCGCATGCCGTCGTTGACGGCGGCGACGGCCTCGCGCGCCGCGCGGGCCGCCTCCAGCGTCCGCCGTGCCTCGCCCAGCAGTACCGTTCCCGCCTCGGTCAACTCCACCCTGCGGGTGGACCGGTGGAACAGTTGCGCGCCCAGGTCCGCCTCCAGCGCGCGCACCGAGACCGACAGCGCCGACTGCACCACGTGGACGCGCTCCGCGGCCCGGGTGAAGCTCCCGGTCTCGGCTACGGCCAGAAAGTGCTCCAGATGCCGCAGCTCCATGCTCCGCCCCTCGTCCCGCATGCCATCCCGCACGGCCCGACACCATTGATGTCCGGAATCGATGAATACCATCGTGATCCTTCGTTGGACACCATAAGTATGTCGGCCCGAGGCTGGTGGTGCGGGCGCGACCGCCCGCACCACCGCCAGAGAGGCATCCCCATGGGCACCGCCCGCACCAGCTCCGCCGCCGGAGCCCTGCACCACCTCCGCACCGGACCGCGCGGGGGAGTGCCCGTCGTCCTGCTGCATCCGGCCGGTCTGGACCTCGGCTACTGGGACCGGCACATCGCGGCCCTGCGCCCGGCCTACGACGTGGTCGCGCTGGACCTGCCCGGCCACGGCGGCTCCCCGGGCGGCCCGCGGGACTGGCCGCTGGAACGGGTCACCGCGACCGTCGCCGCCTTCCTGCGCGGCCTCGGCATCCCCGCCGCCCATGTGGTCGGGATCTCGGTGGGAGGCATGATCGCGCAGTCCCTCGCGCTCGCCGAGCCCGAGCTGGTCCGCTCGCTCGTACTCATCGGCACCGCCGCGTCCTTCTCCGAGGAGGGGCGCGCCGCCATCCGGGACCGCGCCCGGCAGGCCCGGACCGAGGGCATGGAGGCCATGCTCCCGGCCACCTTCGCCCGCTGGTTCACCTCGCAGGCCCTGACGGACCGGCCCGAGCTGATCGACCGCGCCACCACCACCCTGCTGGCCGACGACCCGCAGGTGCACGCCGCCGTCTGGGACATGGTCGCCGAGCTGGACCTCGCCCCCCGGCTCGGCCGGATCGCCTGCCCCACCCTGGTCCTGGTGGGGGAGTCCGATCCGAGCACCCCGCTCGCCGCCGCCCGGGAGCTGACCGACGGCATCACCGGCGCCCGGCTGCACACCCTCCCGGACGCCTCCCATCTCGCCCCGCTGGAGCGCCCGGAACTGACCATCGCCCACCTGCTGCCGTTCCTCGCCGGCCAGGGCTGACCCGGTCGGCGGTGCGGCACCCGCCGGAAGGCGGATCAGGCGGAGGGCGCGGCGGGCGCCGCGTCTGCGGCGGGGGTCTGCCGACCGGCGCGGTAGGCGAGGTTCTCGTAGTCGCGGACCCGGGCGATGCGGCCGTCGCGGGCGGTCAGCACCTCCACGTACGAGGGGTTGAAGGGGGCGCCGCCGGGGGCGGCGCCTTCGAAGGTGCACTCGACGATGATCGTGTCCGGGTCGGTGGTCCGGTGCACCGTGCAGGCGGAGAGTCGCTGGAAGGTGAAGGGGGACGCGCCGAAGGTGGCGGCCAGGTGGGCGCGGATGGCTTCGCGGCCCTTGATGAAGGGGGCGCCGTCGCGGAAGGAGAAGTGGTGCTCGCCGTCCTCGCAGTAGAGGTCGGCCATGGCGTCGGTGTCCTTGACCAGGACGGCCTGCACCCACGCGTCGAACAGTTGCTGTGCATTCATGGCTCTCGCCTTTCGCTCATCCAGTGATGAGTGAAACCCTACACCATTCGCTCACCGATTGAGGAGCGAAGTTGCTGGTGACGCTAGAGTGGGCGCATGGAGCAGCCGACGACCACCCGCGCCGCCCGACGGGCGGCGACCGCGCAGCGGATCCTGCAGGCCGCGCGCGAGGAGTTCGGCGCCAAGGGGTTCAAGGGCGCGACGGTCCGCAGCATCGCCGCCCGGGCGGGCGTGGACTCCTCGCTGGTGCACCAGCACTACGGCTCCAAGGACGCCCTGTTCTCCGCCGCCACCGGACTGGCCGCCGGCGAGCCCGGTGACGCCGCCGCCCACCTGGGCGACGTGATGGCGCTCAAGCTCGGCGAGCTGCCGCCGGAGACCGCGGCCCTGCTCCGGTCGATGCTGACCTCCCCGGACGCGTCCCGCCAGGTCAGCGACTTCCTCGACCAGCGGGTCGCCGAACTCGCCGCGTCCATGGGCGGCGGCCCGGACGCGCAGGCCCGCGCGCTGCTGGCGGTCAGCAGCACGCTGGGGCTGACCATCGTCCGGCACTTCCTGGACCTGGCGGCGATGGGCGGCGTCGACCCGGCGGAGCTGGTGCAGATCGCCCGGCCCTGGTTCGCCTCCCTGGCCGAGGGCCAGGCACCGGCCTGACGACCGCCGCCCGGCCGGACCGGGAGGAGGTCAGGGAATCGGGGTCGGGGCGGTGGGGTCGGCCGGGTGGACGGGTAGGTGAAGGATCAGGGGCTGCCTCCACCCGGAAGGGACCGGGACCATGTCGTACCAGCACAGCGAAGGGCACCACGTCCGCCAGTGGTGGCAGACGCATGCGGCGGACCGGCGGGCCCGGGCGGCGGCCCGGCGCTGGCGTCACGACGGCTCCGAGCCGCAGTGGGCCCGCAGCGACCTGCGGGCGCGGCGGCTGCTGGCGGGCGTCTTCGCGCCGCTGATGGTGCTGGGGGCCGTGGCCTTCGCGCTGCTGGCGGCGAAGGGGCCGCACCTGGACCGCTCGGTCAACCTGGGCGTGGCCGTCGTCTGCGCGGTGTGCGCGGTGGTCGCCGTGGCGGACCTGCTGGTGATCCGGCGCCGGATGGCGGAACAGCGCCGCTGGGGCCGCCGAGACCGCTGACGCCGCGAGGAGGCTCGTGCCCTGCCCGGACGTGATCGTCCCCGGTCAAGGGGCTCGGCGTCGCCCGCCCTTCCGGGCCGCCCCGGGCGTGAACCGGCGGTCGGCGGGGCGGCCTTGCGGTCTGCCGTCCGGCTAAAGCTCGTCCTCCATGCGGATGGCCGCCTCCAGGTCCTGCCGGACCGGTCCGGCCGCGTTGCCGTGGAGTTCCAGCAGGGAGGCGGCGATCGCGTCGAGCTTGCGCTGCACGGCGCGCTCGGAGCGGCGCTCGGAGTTCTTGAGCAGGGCCAGCAGCAGCAGGGTGACCGCGGTCATGGCGTCGCCCGCCAACAGCTTGGTGTCCGTGGACAGGCGGGCGGCGTGCACGCCCAGGACACCGGCCACCAGGGCCAGGCAGAACAGGAAGAACGCCGGGGAACTGCTGAAGTTGGAGGCGTGCTCGGCCAGACGGTCGAACCGGCTGCGCTGGCCGCCGTTGGTCTCGGCTGGGTGTTTCAAAGTCATGATCCCCCGCCTACCCCGACCTGGGCCGGACACCGGTCAGCGGACGAGTTCGACCTGGTCATCGGCCGTGGCCCGGGCCTGTGGCAGCCGGTCGCGGACGCGGGTGAGCAGCGCGACCGGCTCCGGCCGCGCCTGCAGCGCGGGGAGCAGCAGCAGCCACAGGCCGGTCAGGTGGGCCTCGATCCGGCGTCGGCCGTCCAGGGCGTCGGAGACGGTGTGCAGCCCGAAGAAGGCGCAGACCAGGGTGTGCGCCGCCTGCCGGGGCTCGACGCCGGGGGCCAGGCCGCCCTCGGCCCGGGTCTGCCGGAGCAGCTCCGCCACGGTGTCGATCCAGCCGACGAAGGGCGTCGGCAGGACCGCGTCGATGGCCTTCCGCTCGGACCACAGCCGGGCGCCTGCGCGGACGACGACGTCGTCCCGGAACGCCCGGGCCACGACGAAGCTCAGCAGGACCAGCCGCTCCATGGGCGGGCCGCCCCCGGCCACGCCGTCGATGAGCTGCGGCCAGGTGGAGAAGTGCTTTTCGATGACGGCCCGGGCCAGGTTCTCCTTGCTCGTGTAATGGAAGTAGATCGCCCCGCTGGTACGGCCGGACAGCGCGCTGATGTCGCCGATGCTTGTCCCTGCGTAGCCCTTTTCGTCGAAGAGGTGCGCTGCCGCCTCCAGGACTGCTCTGCGCGTCGTCGCCGCCCGTTCTTGCACGTGTTCTCTGCCTCGGTCGATGCCGTCGAATGACGGGGTCACCATAGCGGCTCTGCCCCGCCCGCCGCGGGATCGCGGATGCGTTTTCCGAAGGTTTGATATGTGCTATTGGTATGCATAGTTGGGACGCCGTGCCGCGCACGGGTGGCGGGCGCTCGGCCGCGGACGGGCCGCGCCCGCTCACCTGGTCGCGGACGGTGCCCCGGGAGTCGGTGCACCGGCTCTCGGTGGCCGAGGTGCTGCTCACCGATGTGCTGCCGGCCGGGCCCGGGCGCTTCGCGGCCGCCGCCCAGTGGCCGCTCTCCCACCCCACCTTCCCGCGCGGCGGGGAGGGCCTGCACAACCCGCTGATGATCGTGGAGACCCTCCGGCAGCTGGGCATCTACCTGCCGCTGCGGTACTGCGGCGTCCCGCCCCGCTCGCACTTCCTGATCACGGACGTCTCCTACGAGCTGGATCCGGCCGCCGAGCCCCGGGTCCGGTACGGCGCCACCGAGGTGACCTGCCTGGTGGAGATGGGCGACGTGCGCCGCCGGGCGGCCTCGGGCGCGCTGTCGGGGATGCGGCTGCGGGCCCGCTTCCTCGCCGGAGGGCGGACGTTCGCGCAGGCCGAGGGCGGGGCGCGGATCCTGGACGCCGAGGGCTACACGGCGCTGCGCGGGCCCGGACCGGGCGCGGACGGCCGCCCGGGCGCCCCCGACGGACACCCGCGCGCCCCCGCCGGGCTGCGTCCGGCGCCGGAGGGCCTGGGTGTGGCCTCGCCGCAGGACGTGATGCTGGCGCTCGCGCCGGACGGCGTCCGGGTGGATCCGGCCGATCCCCGGCATCCGTACTTCTTCGACCACGACAGCGACCACGTGCCCGGCATGACCCTGCTGGAGGCGGCGCGCCAGGCGGTGGCGGTCCAGAGCGAGGGGCGGTTGCAGCGCCCGGTCGGCTGCGGCCTGCGCCTGCTGCGTTTCACCGAGTTCAGCCCGGCCGCGACCGTCGAGTGCACGGTGCACGGCACCACCTGCGTGTTCCGGATCCGGCAGGACGCCGGACCGACCGCCGTCGGCGTGCTCCGGTATTCCGGAAAACCGGCGGCTGAACACGCCCGCGAGTTGTTTGACTCCGAACCGTAGCGAACATAACGTTCTGAGCGTTATGTTCTTGCCTGCTCCTGGACAGGCCGGAACTCCGAGGCCGCGTCAGCACGGCCTCTCGCCGGGCCCGTATGCGAAAACGGCCCGGATATGCGGTCTGCGAGTTCGCCGCGTTTCCCCTCACGCCTGCGCGATCGGTCACGGCATTCGCTCCCCGTACTCCTCCCTTCCCTCACGAACGGTAGAGGCATGGCGAAAAAATCGATCCTCACCTGGACTCCCGCCGCTGTGGTCTTCGACTGCGACGGCACCCTCATGGACAGCGAGCAGCACTGGCAGGAGGCCCGGGAGCTGGTGCTCCGCGGCCACGGAATCGCGCCCGACGACCTGTTCGCGGCGCGGGCGAAGGGGCTGCACTACACCCAGTGCGGCCGGCTGATGGCCGAGACGGCCGGATTCCCCGGGCTGGCCGAGGCCATGACCCGTCAACTCCTGGACGTGTTCCGCAAACTCGTCGCCGAGAACCCGGTCACCTGCCCGGGCGCAAGAGAACTCGTCCTCGCCGCAGCCGAGTTCGCTCCGCTGGCGGTGGCCAGCAACTGCCCGCTGGACGTCGTCGAGTCGAGCCTGGACCAGGCCGGTCTGCTGTCCTGCTTCGCGCACATCGTGGTGCCGCAGGACGGCCTGCTGCCCAAGCCGGAGCCGGACGTCTACCTGGCCGCCGTCGAGCGGTGCGGCGCGGTCCCCGACGAGTCGCTGGCCGTCGAGGACTCCGCCTGCGGCATCCGTTCCGCCGTCAGCGCCGGTCTGCGGGTGCTCGGCGTCGGGCCGCACCCGGGCGAGGAGGAGACCGCCATGGCCGACCTCTGGGTCACCACCCTGGCCGATCCCGCCCTCCGCGCCTGGGCCGCCGGACGGCAGGCCCGCTGCGCCGCGGTCTGACCGGCCGCGCGGGCTGAGCGGCCGACCGCTGGGGCCGGGCCCGGTCAGCCCGTCGGAACGTGCTGACCGGGCTCCGCCAGCAGCGGTACGAGCGTGGTGACCTGCTTTCCCGCCGAGGAGAACAGCAGGGCGACGCCGACCGCGCCCGGGTCGGGGATGCCCGACGCCCGTTCGCCCAGGTAGCTGGCCCGGCCCCGGCGCGCGCACAGCTCCCTGGTGGACCGCACCCCCTGGAAGGCGGCGTCCGCCGCCGCCGGGAGGGCGCGGTCCACGGGCGTGTCCACCGTGCACAGCTGGAGCGCCAGGACGGCCGGTGCCAGCGCGTCGACCAGGGTCTTGTCGCCGGGGACGGCCTCGCCGACCCGCTGCACGGCCGCCAGACCCGCCGCGGCGCCGCGCGCCAGGTCCGGCGTGGTGAGGTCGTGGTGCACGGCGGCCTCGGCCAGATGGTGCAGCACCAGCCCGAACAGCGGGCCGCTGGTGCCGCCCACCTCGTCCAGGAAGGCGTCGGCCGCCGCCCGGAGCGGCTGGGCGGCGGAGAGGCCCGCCTCCGGCAGCCGGTCCAGCGCCTTGGTGGCGCAGCACACCCCGGTGCGCAGGTTGATGCCGAAGTCGCCGTCCCCGGCCCGCTGGTCCAGCTCGGTCAGCTCCGGCTCGGTGGCGGTCACCGAGGCGGCGAAGCGCCGGAGCCAGGCGCGGGTGAAGGTGCCGTCGAAGCTCGTCATGCCACCGACTCCCTCACCATCGGACGGGACCACTCGAGTGCCGGTGTGCGCACCGGCGCGTCGTACAGGCCGAGGACCTCCTCGTCGGCGACCAGCAGCGTGAGCGAGAAGCCCCGCGTGTCCAGCGCCGTGGAGAAGTCGCCGACCAGGGAGCGGGCCACGAGCACCCCGCGCCCCTCCAGCGCCCGCACGGTCTCGTGCGCCACGGCGTACAGCTCCAGGCTGGTGACCGCGCCCAGCCCGTTCACCAGGACGATCACCGGCGCGCCCGGGGGCGGCCGCAGCGCGGCGGTCAGCGCCTCGGCCATCCGCCCCACCAGTCCGGCCAGGGAGCCCTGCGGCAGGGAGCGGGCGGCGCGTTCGCCGTGGATGCCCACGCCGAATTCGATCATCCCGGTCGGCAGGGCGTAGGCGGCCCTGCCGGTGCCGGGGGCGGTGTGGGCGGCGGCTGCGACGGCCATGCTCCGGCACTGCCGGACCAGCCGGGCGCCCAGCTCGGCCAACTGGGTCAGTCCGTCGCCCCGGTCCGCCGCCGCGCCCAGGATCTTCTCCACCAGCACCGTTGCCGCGGTGCCGCGCCGCCCCACGGCGACTCCGTCGGAGTCGGAGGCGAGGTCGTCGTCCACCAGCACCCGGGCGCAGGGGATGCCCTGGTGCGCCAGCCGCTCGGCGGCGATCCCGAAGTTGATCCGGTCCCCGGTGTAGTTCTTGACGATGTGCAGGACGCCCTCCGGCCCGGCCACGGCGCAGGACGCCTTGAAGATCTGCCGGTTGTGCGGCGAGGCGAAGACCTGCCCGGGGCAGGCAGCGTCCAGCATGCCCGCGCCGACGAAACCGACGTGCATCGGCTCGTGCCCGGAGCCGCCCCCGGACAGCAGGCCGACCCGGCGGGCGGGCGCGGTGTGCCGGGCGCGTACGTAGCCGTCCTGCGCATGGTGGGCGACCAGCCCGCTGTGCACGGTGGAGAAGCCGGCTATGGCATCGGCCACCAGCGATTCCTGGGAGGACGCGAAGTATTTGGCCACTGCGGCTCCTCGGACCGTGGCGCAGCCGAGCGGCTCGCGCCTGTCTGTTGGGCTCATCGTGGCTCCGGGCACGGGGGCGGCAACTCGGGGCGCGCGGTCGTACGGGCCGTCGTCCTCAGCGCTCGGCGATGCTGGGGAAGACGGCGTCGTCCAGGATCAGCCCCACCGCGACGGCCACCGGGATGGCCAGCAGCGCGCCGATCAGGCCCAGCAGGTCCCCGCCGATCACCACGCCCAGGATGGTGACCAGGGGGTGGACGGCCACCGCGTACTTCATGGCCTTGGGGGTGATCAGGTAGTCCTCGGCGACGCGGAAGACGGTGTAGAAGGCGGCGGTGGCGAGGGCGACCGGCCAGGACACCACCAGCGCCACGAGCGAGACGACGATTCCGCCGATGGTGGAGCCGACCAGCGGGACCAGGTCCAGCACGGCGACGAACACGCCGAGGGCGGCCGGGTAGGGGACGCCGAAGATCTGCAGCCAGACGAAGGTGGCCAGCCCGGCGATGACCGAGGTGGCGAGGTTGGCGAGCATGTAGCGTCCGGTGCGCAGCAGGATCTCGTCGGTGAGCTCGGTGGCGTGCGGGCGGCGGCTGCCCGGCACGAAGCGCAGGAAGAAGTCCTTGATGGTGGGCAGCCCCGCGAGGAAGTACATGGTCAGCGTGACCACCAGGAACAGCCCGGTCACCGTGGTCAGCACCAGCTGACCCGCGCCCACGATCCCGCTCACCAGGGTGCCGCCGCCCCCGGAGCCCAGTTCCTGCTTGGCCTTCTCCACGATGTGGTACTTGTCCTCGAGCCGGCCCAGGGTGGAGTGGTGGTCCTGGAGCTGCTGCAGCCAGACGGGGACGCTGCGGGTGAGGGCGTTGATCTCGTTGGTGATGGGGGTGACGAACAGCAGGGCCAGCGCGGCCACGAACAGGGCCAGCCCCAGGATCACCACCGTCACCGCCCAGGTGCGGCGCAGCCCGGCGCGGGTGAGCGCCCGTACGAACGGGTCGACGCTGATCGCTATCACCAGGGCGAGCAGCGAGAGCATGACCAGGCTGGCGATCCCCTCCACGGCCTCGACCAGCAGATAGGCCACCAGGGCGCCCAGGCTGAGCTGGAATCCCATGGCGAACCACGAACGTCTGGGCGGGGGAGCGGCCGGGCCGGACGCCGGTATGCCGACACCGTCCGGACCGGATTCGGGCAGGGCCACTGGGCGACTCCTGGAGGAGAGGGCGGAGGGGGGAGCGGGCGCGTCCCCGGGGAACGGGAATGCGCCCTTGCCCGGCCCCTGCCCGGCCGGGACGGATCCAATCCGTCCTTGCATCGACCTCCGCCGTTACATGGACCGCCGGGGTCGGGGCAGGGGACAGCGTGGGGCAGCGGCTGCCCCCTCGCAGTCGAAGGAGTCCTCATGGTCAAGGTTCTGCTGGTCCTGTTGTGCCTGGTCTTCCCGTTCCTGGCGGTCCTGATCAAGGAGGGGCCGTGCCTGAAGGTCCTGTGGGCGTTCCTGCTGCAGCTGCTCGGCCACATCCCCGGCGTGATCTACGGCATCTACCAGGTGGTCAAGGACTGATCACGGCGCGTCGACGGTCAGCACCAGCTTCCCGCGGACCCGGCCGTCCTCGCTGAGGCGGTGCGCCTGCGCGATCTCGGCGAGCGGGAAGGTCTGCGCGACCGGGAGCGAGAAGCGCCCGGACTCGACCAGCGCGCCGATCTCGTCGATCGCGTGCAGCGCGCGGCCGGCGTCCCCGCTGCTGAACCTCACCCCGTGCTCGCGCGCGCCGGCGAAGTCGGCCAGCGTCACGACCTGCCCGGGGCCGCCGGCGAGCGCGACGAGCTCGGGCAGGTTGCCGCTGCCGGCGACGTCCAGCGCCAGGTCCACCCCGCCGGGCGCCAGCGCGCGGACCCGCTCGGTCAGGCCCTCGCCGTAGGCGACCGGCTCGGCCCCCAGCGAGCGCAGGTAGCCGTGGTTGGCCGTACTGGCGGTACCGATCACGCGCGCGCCGCGCACCACGGCGAACTGGACCGCGGCGCTGCCGACGCTCCCGGAGGCGCCGTTGACCAGCAGCGTGCTGCCGGACGCGACGCCGAGCTGGTCCAGCGCGCGGGTGGCCGTCTCGACGGCGGCCGGAAGCGCGGCGGCGTCGGCGAAGTCCAGGGACGGCGGGATCGGCGCGTACCAGGACAGCAGCGCCCGTTCGGCCTGTGCCGCCCCCTCGGCGGAGAAGCCGAACACCCGGTCGCCGACGGCCACGTCCGCGACGCCCTCGCCGAGCTGGTCGACGACGCCCGCCGCCTCGTAGCCCAGGGTCTGCGGAAGCTCCTCGTCCATCAGGCCCTGGCGCTTCTTCCAGTCGCTCGGGTTGACGCCGGCCGCGCGCACCGCGATCCGGACCTGGCCCGGCCCCGGCTGCGGATCGGGCAGCTCCACGATCTCCAGGACCTCCGGGCCCCCGAACCGGTTGAAACGCACTGCCTTCATCCCCTGCTCCGTTCTCGCCTCGGCCTGTCGCGGTTGCCGCGCGTACGACAGTCTGCCGCCTGCCGCGCCCGGCGCCGCGCGCCCCGCGCCCCGACGCGCAGAAGGTCCCGGCCTCCGGCGGACCGGAGACCGGGACTCGCTGCGCTCAGCGCCCTCGGCGCATGCGGCGTGCGCGGCGTTCGTGGCTCAGTGCAGCGCGTACTGCTGGGCGGCGGTGCCGTTGCAGGTCCAGATCTGCAGCCGGGTGCCGTTGGCGGTGGCGTCGCTGGGCGAGTCCAGGCACAGCCCGGACTGCGGGTTCAGCAGTGAGCCGTTGGACTGCTGGACCCACTGCTGGCCGCCGACGCCGTTGCAGTCCCACAGCTCCACCGGCGTACCGGCCGCCGTGCCGTCGCCGTCGATGTCCAGGCACCGGCCCAGCGTCTCCAACGACCCGTTGGAGTTGTGGTACCAGTGCTGGTCGATCGCCCAGGACTGGCAGTTCCACAGCTGCACGGCCGTGCCGTCGCCGCCGGTGTCGTCACCGGCCACGTCCACGCACTGGCTGCCCGGCCCGGTGACCGGGCCGCCGCCGTTGACGGAGAACTGCTGGGCGGCGGTGCCGTTGCAGGTCCAGATCTGCAGCCGGGTGCCGTTGGCGGTGGCGTCGCTGGGCGAGTCCAGGCACAGCCCGGACTGCGGGTTCAGCAGTGAGCCGTTGGACTGCTGGATCCACTGCTGGCCGCCGACGCCGTTGCAGTCCCACAGCTCCACCGGCGTACCGGCCGCCGTGCCGTCGCCGTCGATGTCCAGGCACCGGCCGATGGTGCTGAGCGAGCCGTTCACATTGTGGGTCCAGTGCTGGTCCTCGGCGTAGGACTGGCAGTTCCACAGCTGCACCGCCGCGCCGTCGACGCCGGTGTCGTCCGCGGCCACGTCCACGCACTGGCCGCCGGGCCCGGTGACGGTGCCCTGCGGGCCGTTGGGGACGTTGGTCTCGCCCGAGTAGCCGACCGAGACGACGTTCGCCTGGACCGCGTTCTCGGTCGCGGCGCTCGGGAACCCGGAGACCATCACCCCCTCGAAGAAGGTGCCCATGTTCCAGTTGCTGTTGTCGCCGCCGGTGCCCAGGATGATGCCGCCCTCCTGGTGCATCGGCTCGTAGCCGCCCTGGGTCGGCAACGAGCCGTCCCACCAGGTGGAGAGCCCGCCGGACTGGCTGTTGCCGCCCGCCAGCGCGTAGGTGTTCTGCCCGTTGTTCTCCAGGACCGCGGTGACGAACGGAGAACTGTTGCCGGCGTTGGCGGTGTTGGAGCCGTTCGCGCCCTGGAACATGCCGTTCTCCATGTCGGCCTCGACCCAGGGGCCCGAGCCGGTGCACGGCGGGAAGTAGCACGTGGTCGCCAGGCTGACCGCGTCCATGTGGCCGTTGCCCGAGTCGTCGGCGCTGCTCTCCGCGTTCCCGTAGTCGAAGCAGCAGTTGGAGCCGACATGGGTGCCGCTGGCGACCATGTACGCGCCCTCGGCCGCGCCGTTGACCGCGACGCCGGACGCGGCGCCGGTGTAGCGGTACCCCACGCCGGGGGAGATCCACACGCCGTAGACCTTGTGGCCGCCGGCCACCACCGAGATCTCACTCGCGTCCGCACCGCGGTCCGCGCCCATGCCGGAGGTGCCCGCCGGGCCCGGGGTCAGGTCGTTGTGGTGCGAGGTCTGGTCGTAGATCCTGCTGATGCGACAGCTGGTGCCGCCGCAGAAGGCGTCCTGCGCGGCCGCGTTGGCGTAGCCGCCCGCGGAGAGCGGGCCGATGTCGTCCGTGGCCCCGTCCGAGGCGCGGGTGACCTGGTAGAGCGGGCCGTCGTACGCGGCGAACAGCGCTCGGACGGTGCTGTGCGCGGCGACACAGGGGGTGCCGCCCGAGGCGTAGATGTCGCAGGGCAGCTGGGTGGCGGCCTGGGAGGTCCCGGGCAGGCCCAGCAGCAGCGCCGCCGCCAGGCCCAGGACGGTCACCAGGGCCTGTAGTCCCCGCCGCAGCCGGCGGGCGGTTCCGCGGCCCCGGCCGGTGACAGCGGATGTCTTTCCTGACATGTGCGCTCCGAAGGGTAGGTGGGAGCTGTGCGTCGGTACCGAAGGTGCTGGACCAGTGGCTTTCCCCGCCCCCCACGGGCGGCGCCCGCGACCCCGGGCCGCACCGGCTCGCCCTGCCGGGGAGCTGCCCTCTTGTACGCTCTCGTTGTCGGGGCGCAAGGGGAGGACGGAACACGTGACCGAGGAAACCGGCTGGTCCACGGCACCACGGCTGAAGGACGTGGCCGAGCTGGCCCGGGTGTCGGTGAAGACCGTCTCCAACGTCGTCAACGGGACCGTGCCGGTCGCCGAGCAGACCCGGCAGCGGGTCCAGCAGGCGATCGACGCGCTCGGCTACCGGCCCAACGCGACCGCTCGGCGGCTGCGCACCGGGCGCAGCGGCGTGATCGCGCTGGCCTTCCCCGAACTGCCCTCGCCCTACTTCGCCGAACTCTCGGTGGAGGTGATCGCGGCGGCCCGGCGCAAGGGCATCACCGTGCTGATGGACGACACCGGCGGCGATCCGGCGGCCGAGCTGCGCATCGCCTCCGGCCTGGGCGATCCGACGATCGACGGCGTGATCCTCAGCCCGCTGGGCCTGGACCGGCTGACGCTGCTCTCCCGCGCCCGGGACATCCCGCTGGTGCTGCTGGGCGAGGCCGATCTGGGGCCGGTGGCGGACCGGGTGCACATCGACAACGTCTCCGGCGCCCGGGAGGTGACCCGGCACCTGATCGACGAAGGCTGCCGCCGGATCGCCGCCATCGGCTGGCAGGACCCGGCGCCGCGGGCCACGGCCGAGCAGCGGCTGGCGGGCTACCGCGAAGCGCTCGAATCCGCGGGCATGGCGGTGGAGGAGGCGCTGCTGCCGCCGGTGCGAACGTACTTCCGCCCGGACGGGGCCGCCGCGATGCGCAGGCTGCTGAAGCTGCCCAACCGCCCGGACGCGGTCTTCTGCTTCAACGACCTGCTGGCGCTGGGCGCGCTGCGGGCCGTCCACGAGGCCGGGCTGCGGGTGCCGGAGGACATCGCCATCGTCGGTTTCGACGATGTGGAGGAGGCCGAGTACGCCATCCCCTCGCTGACGACGGTGGCGCCGGACAAGCGGCAGATCGCCGAACTCTCGGTGCGCTGCCTGGTCGAGCGGATCGAGGGGCGCTTCTCCGGCCCCAGCCGGCAGATCACGCTCGGCCACCGGGTGGTGGTGCGGGAGAGCAGCCGCCGCTCCCGCTGAGCCGGGCCCGGCCCCGCTGCCTGCGGCAGCGCTGCGCGCGGAGGTGCGGTCGTCCGGCATGAGGTCACCTCAACTCGGTTCGCCTGGCGCCACGACGGGGATTCCAACGATGTAGAGGACGATGGGCCATCCTGCTGCGCACTGTCAAGAATCCCGGCAGCACTCCGCCCCGCCCCATCCGGCCGCCCGTACGTCCTGTGGACTGCCAACACCGTTGCCATCTGGGGTGATGGGCGCCGACGGCGGTACCGACGCGGCCTGCCGCCGAACCCCGCGCCGAATCTGCTGCGCGGGCTCTTGACGAGTCGGGCGGACGGGGGTTCTCTGGCAGGGCCATGAAATTACAACGTTAAAACGCTTGATCCCGCTGGGGGCGCTGTGGACCGTCGTACCTTCCTGCGAAGCTCGTTGGGCGCGCTGGGCGCCGCCGGTCTCGGCGGCCTGCTCGCCCGCCAGGCCGCCTATGCGGCGTCCGCCTCCCCGATCACCCTGGTCGGCAGCACCGCCGGCGGTGGCCTCTACCACCCGAACCTGGCCCCGCTGGCCCGGACGCCGCTGCTGCGGCTGCCGGTGGGCTCGGTCAAGCCCTCCGGTTGGCTCCAGGAGCAGCTGTCGCTGCAACTCGCCGGTCTCAACGGGCAGATGGACACCGTCTCGCACTTCCTCAAGCTGTCCTCCACCGGCTGGGCGGTGCCCTCCCAGGTCGGCTGGGAGGAGGTGCCCTACTGGCTCAGGGGGTACGTCGACCTCGGCGCCGTCACCGGGGACGCGCACACCGTCTCCACGACCGCCAGCTGGATCGACGCCGTCCTCGCCACCCAGGCGTCCGACGGCTTCTTCGGACCGACCGCGCTGCGCACCTCCCTCGGCGGCGGCCCGGACTTCTGGCCGTACATGCCGATGATGCAGGCGATGCGCTCCTACCAGGAGGCGACCGGGGACAGCAGGATCATCCCCTTCATGACCGCCTTCTACCGCTACCAGGCCGCGCAGGGCGCGTCCGCCTTCAACCAGAGCTGGGCGTCCTACCGTTGGGCCACCAACCTGGACTCGCTGTGGTGGCTGTACAACCGCACCGGCGAGAGCTTCCTGCTCACCCTGGCCGACACCATCCACGCCAACGGCGCGGACTACGTCGGCAACCTGCCGACCCTGCACAACGTCAACCTGGCCCAGGGCTTCACCGAACCCGCCCAGTACTCGCTGCGCAGCGGCGGCAGCAGCCTGCTCCAGGCCAGCTACCAGGACTACCAGCTGATCATGGGGACGTACGGGCAGTTCTCCGGCGGCGGCTTCGCCGGGGACGAGAACTGCCGCCCGGGATACACCGACCCCCGGCAGGGCTTCGAGACCTGCGGCATCGTCGAGTTCATGCAGAGCCATGAGACGCTCACCCGGCTCACCGGCGACCCGGCCTGGGCCGACGCCTGCGAACTGCTGGCGTTCAACGGCCTGCCCGCCGCGCTGGACCCGCAGGGCAAGGGCACCCACTACATCAGCAGCCCCAACTGCATGCAGCTGGACGACTACCCCAAGACCCAGGGGCAGTTCGACGACGGCTTCGCGCTCCAGGCGTACATGACCGGGATCGACCAGTACCGCTGCTGTCCGCACAACTACGGCCAGGGCTGGCCGTACTTCACCGACACGCTGTGGCTGGCCACCGCCGACAACGGCCTGGCCGCCGCGATGTACGCGCCCTGCACCGTCACCGCCGACGTGGCCTCGGGGCAGAGCGTGACCGTCACCGAGAGCACCGCGTACCCGTTCGGCGACACCGTCACGCTCACCGTGGCCACCTCGACGGCCGTGGCCTTCCCGCTCTACCTGCGCATCCCCGGCTGGTGCCAGGCCCCCACGGTCCAGGTGAACGGTGCGGCGGTGGCCGCGCAGGCCGGGCCGTCCTGGGCGGCGGTGAACCGCACCTGGCGCAACGGCGACACGGTGACGGTCACGCTGCCGATGCAGACCGAGGTGACCACCTGGACCGCCAACCACGGCTCGGTGTCGGTCAGCAACGGGCCGTTGGCCTACTCGTTGCAGGTGGGCGAGAACTACCTCAACAGCACCGGCGACACCACCTGGCCCACCTGGGAGGTCTACCCCACCTCGGCGTGGAACCAGGGGCTGGTGCTGGACGCGTCGGACCCGGCCTCCTCCTTCACCAGGTCGTCCACCGGCGCGACCGCCGCCAACCCCTTCACCCAGAGCGGCGCCCCGGTCCAACTCACCGCCACCGCACGGGCGATCGCCAACTGGACCTGCGACAGCCAGAACGTGGTCACCCCGCTGCAGCCCAGCCCGGTGGCCTCGGACGAGCCCGCGCACAGCGTCACGCTGATCCCGATGGGCGCGGCCCGGCTGCGGATCACCTCCTTCCCGGTGGTCGGCGCGGGCGGGCGGCCGTGGCAGCTGCCCGCCGCCCCGTCCGCCTCCTACTGCTGGAGCGGGGACACCGTGGCCGCGCTCAACAGCGGCTACAACCCGGCGAGTTCGGACGACCAGTCGCACCCGCGGTTCACCTGGTGGAACCACCTGGGCAGCTCCGAGTGGGTGCAGTACAGCTACACCGGCCCGGTCACCGTCTCCGCCGTGTCGGTCTACTGGTACGACGACACCGGCAGCGGCCAGTGCCGGGTGCCGCAGTCGTGGAGCGTGCAGTACCTCGACGCCGCGGGCGACTGGACCCCGGTGAGCGGCGCCTCCGGCTACGGGACGGCCGCCGACGCCTTCAACACCACCGCCTTCGACGCGGTGACCACCACCGGCCTGCGGCTGGCCGTGCAGCTGCAGAGCGGGGTCTCCGGCGGCATCCTGCAGTGGAACGTCACCGCCGCCCCGGCCGTGGTGCTGCCCGGCACCTGGTACCGCATTCGCAACCGGAACAGCGGGCTGGTGCTGGGGGTTTCCGGGATGTCCACCGCCGACAGCGCCGACGTGGTCCAGTACGCCGACAACGGCACCGCCGACCACCTGTGGCAGTTCACCGACACCGGCAACGGCTGGTACCGCATCGCCAACCGGAACAGCGGCCTGCTGCTGGCCGTCAACGCCATGTCACAGGCCGACAGCGCCCCGGTGCAGCAGTACCAGGACAACGGCTCCGCCGACCACCTGTGGGCGCTGATCGACAACGGCGACGGCTGGTACCGGGTGCGCAACCTCAACAGCGGCCTGGTGCTGGGGGTTTCCGGGATGTCCACCGCCGACAGCGCCCAGGTCGTCCAGTTCGAGGACAACGGCACCGCCGACCATCTGTGGCAGTTCGTCTGAACGCAGCCGACGGCCCGGCCGGGCGGGTGGTGCAGCTGCCATCCGCCCGGCCGGGCCGTGCGCTACGCCTCGCCGGGTTCGGCCCGGCCGCCCGGGGCGGTGAAGGACAGCAGCGTGGTGGAGCGGTACTCCTGGCCCGGGCGCAGCTCGGTGCTGGGGAAGTGCGGGCGGTTGGGGGAGTCGGGGTAGTGCTGGGTCTCCAGGGCCAGGCCCGAGCGCGGGCCGTAGCGGCGCCCCGAGGGGCCGGTGAGCGTGCCGTCGAGGGCGTTGCCAGTGTAGAGCTGGATGCCGGGTTCGGTGGTGGACAGGGTCAACTCCCTTCCGGAGGCCGGGTGTCGGAGCAGCGCCACCGGGCGCGGACGCGGGGTGGCGCCGCCGTCCAGGCACCAGCAGTGGTCGTAGCCGCCGGCGAGCCGCAGTTGGGCGTCCGGAGCCTGGATCCGGGCCCCGACCGGCCGGGGCGCGGTGAAGTCGAACGGCGTCCCGTGGACCGGTACCGGGCCGTGCAGCGGCCGGAGTTGTGCGTCCACCGGCAGGAACGCCGCGGCGGCCAGGGTGAGTTCGTGGTCCAGCACGGTGGGGGAGCCCTCGCCGGCCAGGTTCAGGTAGGAGTGGTTGGTCAGGTTCACCACGGTGGGCGCGTCCGTGCGGGCGCGGTAGTCGATCCGCAGCCGGCCGGGGGTGAGCAGGTAGCGGACGGTGACCCGCAGCGCGCCCGGGAAGCCCTGGTCCCCGTCCGGGCTGTCCAGGGTCAGCTGCACGCCGCTGCCCGGGCCGCCGTCGAGCGGGGCGGCCCGCCACAGCCGGGTGTCGAAGCCGTGCGGACCGCCGTGCAGGGCGTTGCGCCGGGGCGGGTCGCACAGCGGGACGGTGTGGGTGCGTCCGTCCAGCTGGAAGCGGCCCTCGGCGATCCGGTTGCCGTAGCGGCCCACGGTCGCGCCGAAGAACGGCCCGCGGACCAGGTAGCCGTCCAGCGAGGGGTGCCCCAGCACCACGTTCAGCGCCCGGCCGTCCCGGTCGGGGACGTACAGCGCCTGGAGCGTCGCGCCGCGGGTGAGCACGGCGGCGGTGATGCCCGCTCCGTCGTCGAGGGTCCAGCGGTGGACGGGCGAGCCGTCCGGCAGGGTTCCGAAGACGTCGCGGACCGGCGCGGGCTGCGGCCGGTGGGTGGATCGGTCGGAGAAGAGCACGGGCGGACTCCTGATCCTGTCTCGCGGCACTTGCCGAAGACGCTGCGACAACGGATATTCTAACGTTGTAATACAGCCGCTGATGCCGCTGTGGCCTCAGCGGGCTCGCCGCACGCACCGCAGGGACGAGAGGTCGGTTCAATGGACGGGCGAACGGGCGGCTCGACCGCACCCACGCTGAAGGACGTGGCCGAGGCCGCGGGAGTGTCGGTCAAGACCGTGTCGAACGTGGTCAACCGCTCGGTGCACGTGGCCGTGGAGACCAGGGCGCGGGTCCAGCAGGCCATCGACCTGCTCGGCTACCAGCCGAATGTGATGGCCCGCCGGCTGCGCACCGGCCGCAGCGGCATGCTGGCGCTGGCCTTCCCGGAGCTGCCGTCGCCGTACTTCGCCGAGCTGGCCGTCGAGGTGATCGCGGCGGCCCGCAGACACGGCTGCACGGTGCTGATGGACGACACCGCCGGCGACCCGGCGGCCGAACTGCGCATCGCCTCGGGCCTGGGCGACCCGATGATCGACGGGGTGATCCTCAGCCCGCTCGGCCTGGACCAGGCCGAGCTGATCGCCCGGGAACGGCCGATCCCGCTGGTGCTGCTGGGGGAGACGGACTTCGGCCCGGTCGCGGACCGGGTCCAGATCGACAACGTGGCCGCCGCCCGGACGGCCACCGGCCACCTGGTCGAGCAGGGCTACCGCCGGATCGGCGCGATCGGCTGGCAGGACCCCAACCCCCGGGCCACCGCGCAGCAGCGGCTGCTCGGCTACACCCAGGCGCTGGAGCAGGCCGGGCTGCCGGTCGAGCAGGCGCTGTTCCCCCCGGTCCGCTCCTACTTCCGCCCGGACGGGGCGGCGGCGATGCGCAGGCTGCTGAAGCTGCCGGACCGCCCCGACGCGGTGTTCTGCTTCAACGACCTGCTGGCCCTGGGCGCGATGCGCGCGGCGCACGAGGCCGGGCTGCGCGTCCCGCAGGACATCGCGCTGGTCGGCTTCGACGACGTGGAGGAGGCCGAGTACTCCATCCCCTCGCTGACCACCATCGCACCGGACAAGCGGAAGATCGCCGAGGCGGCCGTGGGGGCGCTGCTCGACCGGCTCGCCAACGGCCACGCCGAGCCCGGCCGGACGATCATCCCCGGCTACCGGCTGGTGGTCCGGGAGAGCAGCCGCCGGCGTCCCTGAGCCGCTGCCGGGCCGGCGGTCCGGGCCGGCCGGGGGAGCGGGGCGGCGCCCGGCCGCTCCCCCCGGCGGCGGTCCGCGCTCAGGCGGGCCGCCCGGCGCGGCTGAGCAGCGTCTGCAGCAGCACCACCACGGCCAGGAAGCCCCCGTTGACGGTGTCGGTGAACGCCGACCCGTACTGCGAGGCGTACTGGTCGATCAGGTTGTTGATCACCGCCAGCAGCAGCACCCCGCAGACCGTGCCGCCGACCGATCCGGAGCCCCCGGTCAGCAGCGTGCCGCCGATCACCACGGCGGCGATGGCGGTCAGCTCGTAGCCGACGCCGATGGTGGTCACCCCGGAGCCCAGCCGCGAGCCGCTCATGGCCCCGGCGAGCCCGGCCAGGGTGCCGGAGAGCAGGTACACCTGCACCTTCGTCCGGGTCACCGGCAGGCCCATCAGCCCGGCGGCGTTCTCGTTGCCGCCGATCGCGGTCACGGTCGCGCCGAAGCGGGTCCGGGTGAGCAGCAGCCAGCCGAGGGCGAACAGCGCCGCCACGGTCAGCACCGGCGGCCAGACGCCCGCCGCCAGCCGCAGGAAGGCGGAGTGGGCGGGCACGAGGTAGGTGGTGGACCCCTGGTCGGTCAGGGCCTGCAGCAGCCCGCGCGCGCCGAGCAGCCCGGCCAGCGTGACGATGAAGGGCGCCATCCGGGCCTTCGCCACCAGCAGGCCCTGCAATGTGCCCCAGGCGGCGCAGACCGCGATCGGCAGCAGCACCGCCAGCCACGTCCCGGTCTGCGCGCCCCTGGCGGCGAGCACGCCGCCGAGGGCGTAGAGCGAGCCCACCGACAGGTCGATCCCGCCGGTGGTGATCACGAAGGTCATGCCCAGGGCGAGCAGCCAGACGAAGGAGTTGTTGGCCAGGATGCTGCTGATGTTCGACCAGCTGGGAAACGTGCTGGAGCCGAACGACGCGGCGGCGCACACCAGGACCAGCACGGCCAGCGCCCCCTGCTGCTGGATCCGGGCGGCGACGGTCTCGAACCGTCCGGCCCGGCCGCCGTCCGGGGGCGGTGTGCCGGGCGCCGGTGCGGCGGCTCGGGGGTGGGCTGCGGTGGAGCTCATCGGGTACCACGCTCCCGGGAGGCGTAGACGGCGAAGCAGATGATGGCCGCCTCGGTGATCTGGGTGTACGAGACGGGGACGTTGTGCTGCGTCAGCACGGCGGTGAGCAGTTGCATGAACAGGGCCCCGGCGACCGTGCCGAGCACCCGGATCCGGCCCCCGCTGAGCGGGGTGCCGCCGACCACCACTGCCGTGATCGCGGTCAGCTCCATGTCCAGGCCCTGGTTGGCGGGGTCGGCCTCGGCCCCGTGACCCACGATCAGCACCCCCGCGAGCGCGGCCAGCACCCCGGAGACCACGTACACCCCGACCTGGATCCGGCGGACCGGCAGCCCGGCCAGCCGACTGGCCCGGGGGTTGTCGCCGACCGCCACCAGCTGGCGTCCGAAGGTGGTCCGGCGCACCACCAGGCCGACCACCACGGCCGCCAGCCCGGCGATCCAGGCCATCCACGGCACGCCGAGGAAGCAGTCCCCGCCCAGCGCCAGCAGCCCGGAGTCGGTCACCGGCTTGGCCGAGTCGCCGTTGACGAGCTCGGCCAGCCCGCGCACCCCGATCATCAGCGAGAGCGTGGCGACGATGGGCTGCACCCGGGCGAAGGCCACCATCGCCCCGGCCACCAGGCCGCTGACCGCCCCCAGCAGCAGGGCCAGCGGCAGCGCCACGCCCAGCCCGTAGCCCAGGTACAGCGGGACGACGGCCGCCGCCAGCGCGATCACCGCGCCCACCGACAGGTCGATCCCCTCGGTGCCGATGACCAGGGCCATGCCCAGCGCCACCAGCAGCGCGGGGGACACCTGGAACAGCTGGACGCGGGCATTGCCTGCGGACAGGAAGCTGCCGTCCAGCCCGGTGGCGACCACGACCAGCAGCAGCAGGGCGGCGTAGATGCCGTACTCCTGGAGCAGGTGCAGCAGCCGGTCGCGTTCCGGCAGTCCGCGGCCCTTGGCGGTCCCGGCGGTGGTGGCGCTCACCTGTCGCTCCTCTCGTGCCCGCCGCGCTCGGCGGCTCCCACCGGATCACCGGCTGCTGTCCCGCCTGTGCCAGGGTCTGCTGCGGGGTCTGTTGCGTCGGCCGCCTCGCCGCCTGCCTCGCCGCCTGCGGCCAGGGCCGCCAACAGGCCCTCCTCGGTGACTTCGGCGCCGTCGAGGCGGCCGACCACCCGGCCGTCCTTCAGCACCAGGATCCGGTCCGAACCCTCGACCAGCTCCTCCAACTCCGAGGAGATCAGCACCACCGCCAGCCCCTCCAGAGCCAACTCCTCGATGAGGGACTGGACTTCCGCCTTCGCCCCGACGTCGATGCCGCGCGTGGGCTCGTCCAGCAGCAGCACCTTGGGGTTCATGCACAGCCAGCGGGCCAGCAGCACCTTCTGCTGGTTGCCGCCGGACAGGTCGCTGACCCGCTGCTCCGGGCTGGACGCCTTGATCCGCAGCCGGTCCATGAACAGCCGGACGACCGCGTCCTGCTTCGCGGCGGAGACCACGCCCGCGCGCGACAGCCGTGGCAGCGCCGCCAGCACGATGTTCTCGCGCACCGACAGGCTGGGGATGATGCCCTCGCTCTTGCGGTCCTCCGCGAGCATCACCACCCCGGCCCGCAGCGCCGCCGCCGGGCTGCGGTGCCGCAGCTCCTCGCCCGCCACCCGGACCGTCCCGGTGTCGTCGGGCAGCGCGCCGACCACCGCCTTGGCGGTCTCGCTCCGGCCGGAGCCGAGCAGCCCGCCGAGGCCGAGCACCTCGCCCGCGTGCACGTCCAGATCGATCCCGTGCAGATGATGACGGACCGTCATGTTCCTTGCGGTGAGTACGGGTTCCTGGTCGTCACGGGCGTGCGTGGCCTCGCTGAAGGCGGTCGTGCCGGAACGCCGCACGGCGGACATCTCCCGGCCGAGCATCAGCGAGACCAGCCGCAGCCGGTTTAGCCCGGCCATCGCGCCGGTGTGCACCGCCCGGCCGTCCCGCAGCACGGTGACCCGGTCGCAGATCCGGTAGAGCTCGTCCAGGCGGTGGCTCACGTACACCACCGCGATGCCCTGCGCGCGCAGCCCGTCGATGACCGTGAACAGGGTCTCGACCTCGCGCGGTTCGAGCGAGGAGGTGGGCTCGTCCATGATCACCACCCGGGCCTCCACGCTGACCGCGCGCGCCAGCGCGACCATCTGCTGCGCGCCCAGCCCCAGCGTGTGCAGCGGGCGGCTGACGTCGGCGTCCACCCCGTAGCGGCGCAGCGCCCGGGACGCCTCGCGGTTCATCCGGCGCTGGTCCACCAGGCCCAGCCGACGCGGCTCGCGGCCCAGGAAGAGGTTGCGCGCCACCGACATCAGCGGGATCAGGTTCACCTCCTGGTAGATCGTCGAGATGCCCGCCGCCTGCGCCTCCAGCGGGCTGCGGAAGCTCTGCTCCCGGCCTGCCAGGCGCAGCGTCCCGGAGTCGGGGCGCAGCACGCCGGTGACCGCTTTGATCAGGGTGGACTTCCCGGCGCCGTTCTCGCCGACCAGGGCGTGCACCTCGCCCGGCAGCAGCCGGAAGTCGACGCCGCTCAGGGCGTGGACCCCGGCGAAGCTCTTGCTCACTCCGGTGACCTCCAGGACCGCCTCGGGCACCGGAACGTCTGGCTGGGGTGACACTCACCGCCTCCTTGCTGTGGATCGGGCCCGCAGGCGGCGGGGCGCTGGGGGTGCGCCCCGCCGCCAGGGGCTCAGTGGACCGGCTCGGCGGACCGGGCTCAGTAGACGAGGCCGCCGGACAGCGCCTGCGCCGCGTTGGCGGGGGTGAAGTGGTTGTCCTTGATGATCACCTTCGGCTGGACGCCGGTGCCGCCGTAGAAGTCGGTCAGGGACTGGAAGGCCAACGGTCCGAATCTCGGGTTGGTCTCGATGTCGGCCACCAACTGCCCGTCGGCGACGTCCTGCACGCACTGCTGGGTGCCGTCGATGGACACGATCTTGATGTCCTTGCCGGGGGTCTTCCCGGCGGACTTGATGGCCTGGATCGCGCCCAGTGCCATCTCGTCGTTCTCGGCGTAGACGGCGGTGATGCCGGGGTGCGACTGGAGCAGCTGCTCCATCACCGTCTGCCCGTCGGTCTCGTCGAAGTTGGCGGTCTGCGAGGCGACGACCTTCAGCCCGGGGTACTTGGCGGCTATCTCGGCGTTGAAGCCGTTGGTGCGGTCGGTGGAGACGTTGTTGCCGGGGGTTCCGGACAGCACCGCGACCTGCCCCTTGCCGCCGGTGGCCGCGCCGAGGTCGTCGGCGGCCGTCTGGGCCTGGCCGTAGAAGTTCGAGCCGATGAAGGCGACGAAGTCGGTGCAGGCGGTGCCGTTGGCGGTGCGGTCGATGGTGAGCACCGGGATCTTCCTGGCCTTGGCCTCGGCCAGCGCCGGGCCCAGGCCCGCGGAGTTCTCCGGGGCCACGATCAGCACCTTGGCGCCCTGCGCGATCATGTCCTCGATCTGCGAGTTCTGCGCGTTGACGTCGGCATTGGCGTTGCGCTGGATCAGCTTCACGCCCAGGGACTTGGCCTGTGCGGTGATGCTCGCGGTCTCGGTGGCGCGGAACGGGTTGCTGGTGGACTCGGACTGGGAGAACCCGACGATGGTCCTGCCGTCGGTGATGTCGAGCTTCGGCACCCCGCCCGCGTAGGTCTGGTACGTGCAGCCGGAGCCGGCGCCCGCCGGGGCGGAGGCGGCGACGGTCTGCTGGGCGGCGGCGGTGTCGGCCCCGCCGGTGGTGGCGGCGCCGGAGGCGGTGGCGTTGCCCGCGTTGGTGCAGGCGCTCGCGCCGAGGCACAGGGCCGCAGCCAGGGCCGTTGCCGGGACGGCTCTGCGCAGGGGAATGGCGTGCATACGCCGATCACATCCTTGTGGAGGTGGGTGGGTGCCCCGCGGATGGTTCCGCAGGCGGCCGCCGGGAGCGGGCCGCCTGCGGCCCGGGGAGGGCATTCCAACGATGTAACAGGAATATTGATGACAGCGCTCTCCCGGCCTGTCAAGGCTTCCGGCGCGGTCGGATGGGTGCGCGCGCAGGCTCGACACGGCTGTCGGCGGCGGTACTTGACGCCGCGGACGCCGGAGCGGCTCAATGATGCGTTACAACGATGGACAGGCTCCGGCCGGGCCCCGGACAGCGCTTCGCCCCGCCACGGGGTGGCGGGGCGAAGGGCCTGGCGGGGGAACAGCGTCGGCTCTACAGGTGCCGCATCGCGTAGACGGTGCCGACGGTGTCGATGGACTCGTAGCGCACCACCGTGCCCTTGTGCGGCGCGTGCAGGATCATGCCGTTTCCGGCGTACATGCCGACGTGCGTGTCGTCGTTGAAGAACACCAGGTCGCCGACCTGAAGGTCGGACTCGCTGGCGACCGGGGTGCCCTGGGTGACCTGGTCGTAGGTGGTGCGGCCGATGTTCAGCCCGGCCTTGTCGTAGGCCCACATCATCAGGCCGGAGCAGTCGAAGGTGGTCGGGCCGGTGTGGGACCACACGTACGGGTCGCCGAGCCGGGTCTGCGCCGCGGCGAAGGCCGCCGCCTCGACCGCGTCCCCGGCCGAGGCATGGCCCAGGTCCACCGGGGCGCCGCCACCGCTACTGTCACCGCCGCCGTTCCCGTCCCCGGCTCCGTGGCCGCCGCTGCCGTTGTGGGCGGTCGTGGTCGCCGGGGCGCCGTTCAGCTCCTGGTCGACGGCGAGCCGCTGGGCGGCGGTGAAGGAGTTCAGCCGGGCCTGGGCGGCGCTCAGCTTCTGCTGGACCTGGGTCTTGGCGGCGGCCAGCCGGGCGGCGGACGCGGCCAGCGCCCTGAGCTTGGCCTCGGCCGTGGCCTTCTCCCTGTCGAGCGTGGTCTCGGCGCCCTGCAACCCGCTGAGCAACTCGGCCTGGCTGGAGTTGAGTTGAACGGTGGTGGAGGCCTGGTCCAGGTAGTTGGAGGGGTCGGCCGAGAGCATCAGCTGCACGGTCGGGTCGATGGTGCCCCCGTCCCGGTACTGGGCTGCGGCGGCGGCCCCGAGCAGCGACTCCTGCGCGTTGATCGCGGCCTGCTGCCGGGCGATCTCGTTCTGAAGGACCGTCACCTGCTGCTGGAGCTGCTGCTGTTGCTCCTGCGCGGTGTCGTACCGCTGCACCGCCGCGTCGGCGGCGACGTTGTCGGCCTGCACCTCGGCGGCGAGCGAGGCGGTACTGGGCGGCGGGGCGGCCTGCGCGGACTGCGCGTTGGCGGTGATCGCCACGGTGGTCGCGGCGACGGCGGTCAGCACGGTGACCCGGGTGCGGTGGGGCGTTGGGGTACGGCGATGGGACGCCACGAAGGCGAGCTCCTTCTTCCTCGCCCGCCTACCGGGTTAGCTGACGGGTTCGGGCTGGAAGATCGCCCTACGGCGCCTCACCGGCAGTGACCGGCCTGACGTCGATTCACCCCGAGGAACGAGTGGTTCCCCGGCTCCGAGTTGTCGGCTCTCCTGCCGCGCCTCGGACTCGGCGGGAACACCGCTGCCACCCGGCGGGTGATCGACAGCGCGGTGGTTCGCTGACCGACTTTAGTGATCCAACCGTGATTAGTTCAATGCTTGTCGGTAAAGATTACTGATGCGCCGAAAGGTTCCCGCAGGCATCCCGCGGACGGGCGGAGCACAGCCGAGACACCCCCGACAAGGGAGATCCCCATGAGCATGCCGACCGGTCGGACCTTCCTCCTGGTGCACGGAGCCTGGCACAGCGGCGCGTGCTGGGAGCGCGTCGTCCCGCTGCTGACCTCCGCCGGACACCGGGTGCTGGCCCCCTCGCTGACCGGCCACGGCGACAGGGCCCACCTGCTCAGCCCCGAGGTCGGGCTCGACACGCACGTCCAGGACGTCGTCGGGCTGATCACCGGGCAGGACCTCACCGAGGTGGTCCTCGTCGGACACAGCTACGCCGGGCTGGTCATCTCGTCCGCCGCCCACCAGATCCCGGACCGGATCGCGCACCTGGTCTACCTCGACGCCATGGTCCCCGAGGACGGCGAGAGCGCGCTCGACGTCATCCCGCTGACCCAGACCCTGATCGACCAGGCCGCCGCGTCCGGCAGCCCCTGGCGGATACCGCCGCTGCCCGCCCTGCCCCCGCCCCACGGCCTGTTCGGGGTCACCGACCCGACCGACGCCGCCTGGCTGCAAGGGCTGCTCACCGACCAGTCAGTGCGCTGCTTGGTGCAACCGGTGCACCTCGGCAACCCGGCCGCGGACGCCATCCCGCGCACGCACATCCACTGCGTCGCCGGCCCGCCGGACGGCCCCGCCCGCCGACCGGTTCCCGCGACCCAGCCCAACGGCGCCCCGGCGCAGGTACGGGAACTGGCCACCGGCCACGACTGCATGGTCACCCAGCCGGCCGAGCTCGCCGGGCTGCTGCTCACCCTCGGCTGAGCCGCCCGCCGGCCGGGCCGCCCCACCCGGCGCTGCCTACCCATGGCAGGGGCAGGCTGCGCGCCGCGCGACCGCACATACTGAATTCCATGAACGGCACATCGCAACTCGGCGAGTTCCTCCAGGCCCGTCGCTCCCAGCTCCGTCCCGAGGACATCGGGATGCCCACCTACGGCGAGCGGCGGAGGGTCTCCGGCCTCCGGCGCGAGGAGTTGGCGCTGCTGGCCGGGGTGAGCGTGTCCTACTACACCCGGCTGGAGCAGGGGCAGTCGCTGAACGCCTCGCCCGAGGTGTTGGACGCGATCGCCGGGGCCCTGCGGCTGGACGAGGCCGAGCGGCTGCACCTGCACGACCTGGCCCGCCCGGAGCGTCAGCGCGGCCGGGGGCGGCGGCCCGCTCCGGAGCGGGTGACCGACGCGGCGCGCCAGCTGCTGGACGCCCTGGCGGACGTCCCCGCGGTGGTGATCGGCCGCCGCAGCGACGTCCTGGCCTGGAACCGGCTGGGGCACGCGCTGTTCGCCGGACACCTGGAGCCGGACGCCGCCGAGTCGCCCGCCCGGCGCCCCAACATGGCCAGGCTGGTGTTCCTCGACGCCCACACCCGCGAGCTGTACGCGGACTGGCCCAGCAAGGCCAAGGCGGTCGTGGGCAATCTGCGCCTGGTGGCAGGCCAGTACCCGCAGGACTCGGCACTGCACACGCTGGTGGGCGAACTGAGCGCCAAGAGCCCCGACTTCGCCTCGATGTGGGCCGACCACCGGGTCAAGGACTGCACGGTCGCCGCCTACGAGATGCGGCACCCGCTGGTCGGCTCGCTGACCGTCACCCAGCAGACGCTGAGCCACGGGCCCGGCCCGAACGTCGTGGTCGCCACCGCGGCGGCGGGCTCGCCCTCGCGGGCCGCGCTGGACCTGCTCTCCCAGGCCATCGACCGGCCCGCCACCGCTGCCGTCACCCCTGCCCCCACATCTGCCCCGGAAGGACGAGGGGCCCAGGTCAGCCCCGGCTGACCCCCGTCACGGCCCGCCGCCCGCACTGAGCCGGCGGCGGGCGATCACTCCCCCCGGGAACGGCCGACCGTCGGCCGCTGCCCCAACCCGCCATGGGCGCCTGCGCCCTGGCCGGACGCACCTTTCACCCATGCGCCGCCGTGTGGCTGCCGCATGCCCGAAAACAGTGAAGGAACCATGTTCACCAAGCTCTCCAAGGCCGCCCTGTCCGCCGTCGGCCTGTCCGCCGCCGCCGTCCTGGCCACCTCCGCCCTGGCCGTCCCCAGCGCCTCCGCGGCCTCGGCGCCGCTGAGCGACGCCCGTGTCGCCGTGCACTTCGACCTGGCCGCCGGCCAGACGCCGGAGAACGTCGCGCCGGCCCCGCACGGCGGCAGCTACGTCACCTTCGCCAAGGCCCGCCAGGTCGCCGAGGTCTCCCGCACGGGCACGATCCGGGTCCTGGCGACCCTGCCGCTTCCGGCCGACGGCGGCGTGCACACCCCGGCCCTCGGCTTCCCGCTGACCCTCGGCATCGTCCGCGGCCACGACGGGACGCTGTACTTCCTGTACGCCACCGGCACGGCCGACCTGACCGGCGTGTGGCGGCTGCGCCCCGGCGGACAGCCCGAGCGGATCGCCGCGCTGCCCGCCGACAGCCTGCCCAACGGCCTGGCCCTGGACGCCCGCACCGGCAGCCTGTACGTCGCCGACTCCGCACTGGGCACGGTGTGGCGCGTGCCCACCTCCGGCGGCGCCGCGCAGTCGTGGTCCACCGACCCGGCGCTGGCCCCGTCCGGATTCCTCGGCGCCAACGGCCTGAAGCTCCGCGACGGCGCGGTCTGGGTCACCAACCTGGACCGGGGCACCATCGTGCGCATCCCGGTCCTGCCGAACGGCAGCGCCGGCCAGGCCCGGGTCACCGCCACCGGGCTCACCGGGATCGACGACTTCGCCTTCACCGGGCGCGGCGACCAGATCCTCGCCGCCCTCGACACCGTCAACCAGGTCGCACTGGTCCAGCCCGACGGCAGCCACTCCATCGTGCTGACCGCGGCCGACGGGCTGGAAGGACCGACCTCCATCGCGCTGCGCGGCGACACCGTCTCCGTCCTCAGCGCCGCCTACCTCACCGGCACGGACCCCGACCTGGTCCTCGCCCACCTGAACAACTGACCCGCGCAGCCCCGCTGTTCACCCGTAACCACGCAAGGAGCCATCCATGAACGAGCTCACGCTCGGCGACGTCACGGTCACCCGCATCGAGGAGATGCACGGCCCGATCATGCCCGCCGACCAGTTCTTCCCCGACCTGCCCGAGCAGGCGTGGAAGGAGCACCGGCAGGCGCTCGTGCCCGACCACCTGGGCGCCGACGACGCCATGGTCCACACCGCCTTCCAGACCTGGCTGCTGCGCAGCGAGGGCCGGACCATCCTGATCGACACCGGCGTCGGCAACGGCAAGAGCCGCCCCGGCGTCCCGTCCTGGACCGGCCTGGAGTCGGGCTACCTCGCCAACCTCGCCCGGGCCGGCGTGCGGCCCGAGGACGTCGACGTGGTGGTCAACACCCACCTGCACGCCGACCACATCGGCTGGAACACCCGCCTGGTCGACGGCGCGTGGGTGCCCACCTTCCCGAACGCCGTCTACCTGATGCCCCGGGCCGACTTCGAGTTCTGGAACCCGGCCGGCAACCCGGACGTCGCCGGCGGCGTCAACGAGAACGCCTACGAGGACAGCATCGCCCCCGTCCACGCCGCAGGCCAGGTGCGGCTGTGGGAGGACAGCCACACCATCGACGGCAATCTGCGGCTGGAGGCCGCTCCCGGCCACACCCCGGGGTCCAGCGTCGTCACGCTGGCCTCCGGCGCCGACCGGGCCCTGTTCGCGGGCGACATCCTGCACACGCCGCTGCAGGTCGTGCACCCCGACCACAGCAGCTGCTTCTGCCAGGACCCGGCCGCCGCCCGCACCACCCGCCGCAGGCTGCTCGGCTGGGCTGCCGACACCCACGCCCTGGTCCTGCCCGCCCACTTCAGCGGACACAGCGCCCTGGAGGTCGAGCACAGCGGCGACGCCTTCGCCGTCAAGGGCTGGGCGCCGCTCGCACGGTACTGACCCACGGCAACGGCCTGCCGCCGCTCCCGGAGCACCATCCCGGGAGCGGCGGCAGGCCGTGCGCAGGCCGTGCGTCAGGTGGTGATGGTGGCGACGGTCTCCACGCCGTAGCTGCGGGCGTAGCCGTTCTCGGTGCCGACGAGCAGGTCGACGACCTCGAAGTAGCGGTCCCAGAACGGGGTTTCGCGCAGCGCGTCGATCAGCAGCCGGTAGGCGCGGTGGTCGTCCGCCTCCCAGACCCAGACGTCGGTCACGCGCGCGGAGTAGAACTCCGTGTCGTAGAAGCGTGAACGGACGCCGGTGGTACGGGACTTGATCGCGGGCAGCACCTCGGTGGCGAAGGCGTCCACGCGTTCCTGGACGGTCAGGGCGAGCCATTCGGGCGTGGTCTTGACCAGCATGAACGCCGTGACCGGCGGTTCGGTTTCCTCAGCGGGCATCAGGGGTTCCCCAAGTGGTAGGTGATCGTGGTGCGTTGGTGCGTTGGTGCGCTGGTGCTTTGTGCGTGTGCACGGTGCGGGCGGTGCGCCCTCAGCCGAGGACAGCGGGCTTGAGCGTCCGGGCGCACCAGTGCTCGAAGCCGGTGGGCGTGGCGGTGCCCAGGGTGCGGGCCACGCCGGCGTCCAGACCCTCGTCCTTGGCCCGCTTCATGTCGACGATGCCCTGGACGAACTCCTCGTTCAGGCCGTAGCCGACGAGGGTGGTGTACAGCTCGTCGAGCGGCTGGCGTTCGTAGCGCACGGGTCGGCCGAGCTGTTCGGTCATGATGCGGGCCAGGTCGTTGGGGGAGAGGTCCCGCGGGCCGAGCACCGGGACGCTGTCGGTGCCGGTCCACGAGCGGTCCAGCAGCAGGCCGGCGGCGACGGCCGCGATGTCCGCGACGGCGACGAAGGGGGCCCGGCGGTCGGCGTCGACGGAGTCGGTGAAGACGCCCTTCTCGCGGATCGAGTCGGCCTCCTCCAGGAGGTTCTCGAAGAAGGACGGGTTGGCCAGGGCCCGGTAGGCGACACCGGTCCCGGCGATCAGGTCGTCCAGGGCGAGGGAGGCGGTGACCAGCCCGGCCCGGTCGGCGAGCGGGGTGCCGCGGCCGAGCGCGGAGACGCCGACGACATGGCCCACGCCGTGGGCGGCGAGGGCCCTCACGGCTGGGCCGCTGAAGCCGCTGTAGGCGTCGTACGGGGTCAGGGTGGCGTCCGGCGGGGCGAGCCAGAATACGGCGTCGGCCCCCGCGAAGGCCCGGTCGACGACCTCGGCGTCCCCGTGCGAGCCGGTGACCACCTCGACGCGTCCGCGCACCGCGTCCGGTAGCCGGGCGGGATCGCGCACGATCACGCGCAGCTCCTCGCCCGCGGCGGGGGCGGACTCCAGGAGCAGGGGGAGCAGGTGGCGGCCGATGTTGCCGGTGGGAGCGGTAATAACGATCATGAAAACCTCGTAGGTCGTGCTGGTCGGTACACCCCTCATCCTGCGGAGGATCCCGGTGCTGCCACAATGGGAACGTCGGCACGGAATCATTGACGGAAATGGAATACCGCTGGTGAACAGCCCGGATACGGCAGCTTCGGCCCTGGACGCCAATCTCGCCGTGGCCCTGGACGCCCTGCTGGCCGAGCACAGCGTCACCCGGGCCGCCGCCCGCCTGCAGACCTCGCCCGCCGCCATGAGCCGCACCCTCGCCCGGCTGCGCCGCACCCTCCAGGATCCGCTGCTGGTCCGGGCCGGACAGACCATGGTCCCCACCCCGCGCGCCCAGGCCCTGCGGGAGGAGGCCGCAGCCGTGGTGCAGCGCCTCGGCGCCCTGCTCAGCCCCGACACCGGCGTCGACCCCGCCACCCTGCGCAGCACCTTCACCCTCCAGGCCGCCGACCTGGTCGGCGCGGCCCTGGCCCCCGGCCTGCTGCGGCTGGCCGAGCAGGAGGCGCCGGGGGTCTCGTTCCGGCTCCGGGCCGAGGAGTTGGAGGCGGGCCCGGCCCTGCGCGACGGCCGGATCGACCTGGAGGTCGGGTCCATCGACCACGTGGACCCCGAGACCCGGGTCGAGGAGCTGGTCAGCCTGCGCATGGTGGCGGCCGTCCGGCCCGGCCACCCGCTGACCGAAGGCGCACTGACACCGACCCGGCTGGCGGCCGCCGACCACGTCGCAGTCAGCCGCCGCGGCCGGTTCACCGGCCCGCTCGACACCGCCCTGGCCCGTCAGGACCTCCGGCGCCGGGTCAGCGTCGTCCTCCCCAGCCACCTGGCCGCCATGGCCCTGGCCGCCCGGAGCGACATCGTCTGCCTGGTGCCCGCCGCACTTCCCGGCGCCGCCGCCTCACCCCTGACCGGCGACGCCGTCGCGCTCGGGCTGCACCTGCTGGACATGCCCGTGGAGCTGCCGCCCCTGACCGTCGGCATGGCCTGGCACCCCCGCCATGCAGCCGACCGGGCCCACCACTGGCTTCGCAACGCCGTCCGCCGCACCCTGGCGCCCGGTCAGGGGCCGGGTCGGGGCACTGGTCAGGGCCCTGGTCAGGCCCGGGCGGCCGACCACTGAGCCCAGGTGGGCGTCCAGACCTCGGTGCCGGGCGGGCTCGGCCGTCGGGTGCCGAGGTAGTCGCGGAACGCGGCCAGGCCCGGGTGCGGGTTGTCGTCGCGCCAGATCAGCGACAGCGGGTAGACCAGCGCCGGACCGCGCACCGGAATGCGCCGTAGGTCGTAGCTGTCCGGCCACAGGTACCGCGAGCCCTCGCCGACCAGGGTCGCCAGCTCCGGGGACTCCGCGATCTCGGCCAGCAGCGCCTCGTAGCCGAACACCGGCCCGACGCGGTCGAGGGTGAGCCCGAAGGTGGCGGCGAGCTCGTCGAAGTAGCCGGCCACCTCGGTGCCGGCGGCGATGCCGGGCATCCAGATCCGGTGTCCGGCGAGTTGTGCGGGCGTGACGGAGCGGGCGTGGGCGAGCGCGTGGCGGGGCCCGACCAGCAGCTGGTGCGGTTCGTCGATCACCCGGGCGGTCCTGACGGCGTCCGGCAGCTGCTGCTGCGGGGCGACCGCGTGGAAGCTGGCGTCGATCGTCCCGGCCGCGACGGCGGCGACGGCCGCATCGACGTCGGCGTCCAGCAGGGCCACGACGTCCAGCTCGATCTCCGGATGCGCGCGGTGGAAGTCCTGCAGCAGCACGGCCGACGCGATCCGCCGGCTGACCACGTCGACGCGCAGCGCCCGGCGGCCGGGGCGGACCGAGGCGTCGGCCCGTTCCTCCACCCGCAGCAGCTCCCGGGCGTGGGGCAGGAAGGCCAGGCCGTCGATGGTGAGCTGGGCCCCGCGGGCCGTGCGGGTG
Organism: Streptacidiphilus sp. PB12-B1b; assembly: GCF_014084125.1. Classification (NCBI taxonomy): domain Bacteria; kingdom Bacillati; phylum Actinomycetota; class Actinomycetes; order Kitasatosporales; family Streptomycetaceae; genus Streptacidiphilus; species Streptacidiphilus sp. PB12-B1b. Next base: position 3,201,343 of record NZ_CP048405.1, read on the forward strand.
AACAGACGCACCTCCAGGTCCTTCTCCAGCCCGGCGATGCGCTTGGAGACGGCCTGCTGGGTGATCGAGAGCGCGGCGGCGGCCTCCTGGAACCGGCCGGCGTCCGCAGCGGCGACGAAGGTACGCACGGCGTCGAGGTCCATGCGCCGATCATAGGCACACAACGGGAGGTTGTGGTTCCCGCCCCGGCGGGCCCACCGGCGGGGCCGAGACGTCCCGGTGCCGCCGCGGAGGCGGGCCGGGCGGCTTCAGGTGCGCAGGTAGGAGGCGCCGTTGAGGTCCAGGACCGTGCCCGAGGACCACGCGGCCTCCGGCGAGGACAGGTAGAGCACGGCGGCCGCCACCTCCTGCGGAGTGCCGACCCGTCCGAAGGGGCTCTGCTCCCGCAGCGCGTCGCCGGTCGGGCCGTCCATCTTCGCCGCCTGCCGCTCGGTCGCCACGAAGCCGGGCGCCACCGAGGTGACGGCGATCCTGTGCGGTGCCAGCGCGACGGCCATCGACTGCCCGAAGGCGTGCAGCGCGGCCTTGCTCGCGCCGTACGCGGGGAACTCCGGCTCACCGCGGAAGGCCCCGCGCGAGCCGATGTTGACGACGCTGCCCGGCGCGCCGCGCCCGATCAGGTGCCGGGCGACGCCGTAGGTCAGGTTCGCCGCACCGAGCAGGTTGACGTCGATCATGCGATGCCAGACGCGCTGCCAGTCGGCGTACGACACCTCGGCCACCGCGTGCCGGGTGTCGGCGGCCGGTGCCACGGCGGCGTTGTTCACCAGCACGTCGACCCCGCCCAGCGCCCCGACCGCCTCCTCGACGATGCGCCCGGCCGCCCGGGGGTCGCCCAGATCGCCCGCGACCAGGGCGTGGCCGTCCCCCGGCAGCAGGGCCAGGGTCTGCTCCGCGTCCTGGCGGCGGGACGCGTAGTGCACCGCCACTTTGTCCCCGCGCCCGGCGAAGGCGAGGGCCACCGCTCGTCCGATGCCCCGGGACGCCCCCGTGACCAGCACCCGCCTCATCGCGCGAAGACCTGGGACTCGTCGCGGAACGCCTTGAACTCCAGGGCGTTGCCGGCCGGATCGAGCAGGAACATCGTCCACTGCTCGGCCGGATCTCCGGGGAAGCGCCGGTAGGGCTCGATGACGAACCGGGTTCCTGCCGCCCCCAGCCGGTCGGCGAGCCGGTGGAAGTCGCCCTCGGGGAGCAGCAGGCCGAAGTGCGGCACGGGCACCGCGTGCCCGTCCACCTCGCTGCTCCCGGCGGGCGCGGAGCCGCCGGGGACGACATGGGTCACCAGCTGGTGGCCGTGCAGGTCCCAGTCGACCCAGTGGTCGGTCGAGCGCCCTTCGCTCAGCCCCAGGGCCCCGCCGTAGAACCGGCGGGCGGCGTCCAGATCGTCGACGGGGATGGCCAGGTGGAAGGCGGGGCGGACGCCGGGGCTGACGGACATGCGGGGCTCCTTCGACTCGATCGATGGCGGCTCCGACCTTGTAGCACGCAATGTCGAATGTCAACATTGGCCCATGACCAGCGCACCGCTCCCCAAAGCCACCCGCCGCGGCCTGGCGCACCAGGCGGCCGACCTCATCCGCGAGGCCGTCTTCGCCGGTCACTTCCCGCCCGGATCCCCGCTGCGCGAAGTCGACCTGGCCGCCTCGCTCGGCGTCAGCCGAGGCTCGGTGCGCGAGGGGCTCGCGGCGCTCGAACGCGAAGGGCTCGTCCACAGCGCCTGGCACCGCGGCACCACCGTCATCGACGTCGCCGCGCGGGACGTCGAGGAGGTCTACGCCGTGCGCGCCGCGCTGGACCGGCTGGCAGCCACCACCGCGCAGCGGAACGCGACCGGCGAACAACTGGACGGCCTCGACGGCCTGGTCCGCGCCATGGAGCAGGAGACCGCCGGCGAGGCGTCCGGGGCGGGGCTGCTCGCGCTCGACATCGCCTTCCACGACCGGATCTACGACGCCGCGGCCAACCGCAGGCTGGACGAGGCCTGGCGCGCCGTCCGCTCGCAGACCTACCTCTTCCAGCTGCGCCGGATCGACCTGGGCTACGAGCACTACCGCGCCCGCGTCGTCGACGAGCACCGCGAACTCGCCGAGCTGCTGCGCTCCGACGACCACGAGACCCTGGCCCGCCGCGCCGAGGAGCACGTCCACTCCGCCCGCCGCAGCCTGCTCGCCTGCCTGCGGCCCTGATTTGATCCCGCCGGATGGGCGGGCGTCCGGCCGCCGGGGAGGGGGTCGGACGCCCGCGTCAGCGAGGGAGCCGGACTACGGCTGGCGGTAGTAGACGGTGAACTGGGAGCCGCTCGCGCTCACGGCTCCCGGGTAGGAGACGAGCTGTTCGCTGTTGAGCGCGTTGAGGTACAGGTCGATCGAGGCCAGGCTGCCGCCGGTGGCCGCGGGGACGCAGCTGCCCGGCCAGGTCTGCACCCAGCAGGCGGTGGTGAACGTCAGCGAGCCGAAGTTCGGCACCGACGCGACGCTGCCGTTCACCGTCGGCGCCTCCTGGATCCACTCGGCGGTGGTGCCCGGCGCCGAGGAGGCGTGGGCGAAGTCGACGCAGACGTTCTGCGTCATGTTGCAGACCGCGAACTGGGCCAGACCGCCGTTGATCGGGGCCCAGTACGGGGTGGACGAGACGGTGTCCCCGGCGTGGACCGCGAGGTTGGTGATCCGCACCTCGCCGCCGGTGTCACCGGTGCCGTTGACGATCTCCCACCACGGGTAGTACTGGGCGGTCCCGCCGACCGAGATGTCCGACGAGGTACCGGCCTGGACGAGCGCCCCGGAGCCGGAGTTGAAACCCCCGCCGACGCCCGACCAGGTGGACGAGTAGTACGCGCCGTTCGACGAGTACCCCGGGCTCGGCACCGTGACCGCCGGGATGGTCCAACCGGCCTGCGCCACCTGCACGCCGGGCTGGGTGATCTGGTAGCCGGACCAGTTGCCGCTCTGGTACACGGTGTTCGCGGTGCCGTGGGCGGCGGCCACGGGCTGGAGCCGGTGGTTCACGGTGGAGGTCGTGCAGGTCATCGCGGTCAGCCAGGTGACGTGGTGCTCGGCGGCCTTGGCGAAGAAGCCGTCCAGCGCGGACGGGGCGCCCGCGTCCGCGGCGGTCATCGCCTGCCCGGCGCGCGGCGCGCGCACCACGGCGCCCGCGCAGCCCCGGGTGGCGTGGACCGTGACGGACGCCGCCGTGGTCGCTGTGGTCGCCGCGGCTGCCAAGGGCGTCTGGGCGCCCACCAGTGCGGTGCTCGCTAACACCGCGGCGGCCATCGCCAGATTGCGCAGTGCTCTACGCATGTCGTGGGTCTCCTCATCCTGGTCCGAACGGAAGCAGACATGACCAACGGCCGTCTGTGCTTGTCGAATTACTGAACTTCGAAGCAGAGAACGGCCGTTGGTTCCGAGTATCCAGGCGGCGGTGCCCGGCGTCGACCCACTCGCCACGGTTTCGACTGCCTTGTCGGGTTCCCGCCACTTGAGCGAACTCCCTTGCGGTAAAACGGTGTTGAGGACATCCACGGTCGTGGATGACCGGCGCGGGCGCACGTGCCCCCACGGTCAGCGATCCGCCCGCAGCAGGTTGAGGACGGGCCGGACGTTCTGCCGGTACCGGATGAGGCCGAAGACGACGGTGTCTGTCGCGGTCGTCGGTGCGGTTGCCGCCCGGGCGGCGATGCCCGGTGCCGTCGGCGTGGGCGCCCTGAATGCCGCGCGCGGTCGAAGGCCTCGGCCAGCCGCGCTTGCCGTCGAGCCCGCGCCTGTGCGCGTGAACGCCGTCTCGCCCGGCCGCTTGGCCCCGGGCGGTGACCGGCCGACCGGGTTGTCCCGGTCGGGCTGCGTCGGCCCGTCGGCGCATCGCCGCGGCGCAGCCGTTACCCTGCCGGAACGGGGCAATACTGCCTGCCGACGGAGGTGTGCGGAGCCGTGCGAGTACCGGGCTGGATCGCATGGGTGGTGGCGTGGCTGCGGGCCCATGACCCCGGGCTGGCGGCCACCCGCCGGGCCGGTCGCACCGCGCTGGTGATGCCCGCCCTGTTCGCGCTGTGCTCCGAGGTGTTCCACTCGCCCGCGATGGCCAGCTTCGCCGCGTTCGGGTCCTTCTCGATGCTGCTGCTGGTGGAGTTCCCGGGCACCATGGTGCAGCGCGTACGGGCCCATCTGAGCCTGGGCGTGTCCTGGGGCGTGCTGATCTGCCTGGGCACGCTCGTGGCCCACCGCACCTGGCTCGGGGTCGCCGTCACCGTCGTGGTCGGCTTCCTGGTGCTGTTCTCCGGCATCGTCAGTTCGGTCCTGGCCGGCTCGGCGACCGCCCTGCTGCTGGCGTTCGTGCTGCCGGTGACCAGCCCGGCGCCGCTGTCGGTGCTACCGGACCGGCTGGCCGGTGCGGGCCTGGCCACGGCCGCGGCGGTGCTGGCGGTCTGCCTGCTGTGGCCCCGGCCCTCCGTCGACCCGCTCTGCGCGCCGGCGGCCCGCGTCTGCCGTGCCGCCTCGGCCCGGATCCGCGCCGAGGCCTCCCGGCTGGACCACGGAGCGGACGCCCCGGGCGCGGAGCAGTGCCGGGCCGCCGCCGAGCAGGCCGCGCGTGCCGGGGTCGACCTGCGGCGGGCCTTCGACGCCACCCCCTACCGGCCCACCGGCCTGTCGATCACCTCCCGGGCCCTGGTCCGGCTGATCGACGAACTCACCTGGCTGGCCCGCGTCCTGGCCGACACCCCGACGTCCACGGACGACCCGCCGCCCTGCGACCCGGCGGCCCCGGCGGTACGCCGCGCCCTCGCCGACGTCCTGGACCGCGCCGCCGAACTGCTCGAGGACCTGCGGGCCGACCCCGAACGGCTCCGGCTCGCCTCCGACGGGCTGCGGGCGGCCGTCGTCCGCATGGAGCGCAGCTCGACCGGCCTGCTGCCGGTGCGGCGGCCCACCGCAGCCGCCCGGACGGACGTGGACGCCTTCGTCGCCACCCTGGACCTCTCCTTCCGGGCGCAGGAGCTGGGGTTCGCGGTGCTGCAGATCGCGGGCAACATCCACCTCGCCGCCGCGGCCGAACAGCGCAGCTGGCCCGAGCGCCTGCTCGGCCGGGAGCCCGGCGCCCTGACCGAGCCGCTGGCCGCCGCCCGCGAGCGGGCCGCAGCCCACCTCCAGCCGCACTCGGTGTGGCTGCACAACAGCCTGCGCGGCGCGGTCGGCCTCGGCATCGCCGTTGCGCTCGCCGACGTCACGGCCGTCCAGCACTCCTTCTGGATCGTGCTGGGCACCCTGTCCGTCCTGCGCTCCAGCGCCCTCAACACCGGGCAGAACGCCATGCGCGCCGTGCTCGGCACCGTCGCCGGCTCGATCATCGGAGCCGGGCTGCTGCAACTGATCGGCCACCACGGCACCCTGCTGTGGTTCCTGCTGCCCCTGGCCATCCTGCTGGCCGGGATCGCGCCCGCCGCCATCTCCTTCACCGCAGGCCAGGCCGCGTTCACCGTCACGCTGGTGGTGCTGTTCAACATCGGCCACAACCCCGACTGGCACATCGCGCTGCTGCGCGTCCAGGACATCGGGCTCGGCTGCGGGGTGAGCGTGCTGGTGGCGCTGTTCTTCTGGCCGCGCGGCGCCGGGGCCGCCGTCGAGCGGGCCCTCGCGGACGCGTACCGGGAGAGCGCCCGCTACCTGGCCGGTGCCGTGGAGTACGCCGTCGGCCACTGCACCGCCGACCCGGCCGCAACCTCCGCTCCGGTGCCGCAGGGACGCGAGGCCGCCGCCTCGGCCCGCAGGCTCGACGACGCCTTCCGCAGCTACCTCGCCGAACGCGGCTCCAAGCCGATGCCGCTGGCGAACCTGACCGCGCTGGTGACCGGCGTCGTCGGCCTGCGCCTGGTGGCGGACGCGGTCGTCTCCCTGTGGCGGCACTCGGCGCAGGGGCGCACCGAGGTGGAGCGGACCGACGCGCGCCTGGAGATCCTGGGCGCGGCCACCCGCGTCACCGACTGGTACCGGGGCCTGGCCGCCGGCCTGGACCGGGAGGCGGACATCCCGGCTCCGGTGCCGACCGACGCCGCAGCCCTGGCCCGCCTGGTCGCGTCGGTCCGCCACGACCTGAGCGACGAACGCGGACAGGCCACGGGCACCGCGGTCCGCATCATCTGGACCGGCGACCACATCGACGTCGCCCGTCGGCTCCAGCCGGGCCTGGCCGCAGCCGCGAGGCCGAAGGGCTCCGGCTGACGGCCGGCTAGGGCTGCCCTGCCGCTGCCCGGCGCTGGGCGGCGGCGAGCACCAGGGAGGCCGCGGAGGCCAGCAGCGCCGCCACGATCACCGCCGTCCAGCCGCGCCGGAAGGCGTCCAGCGCGCTCTGCGGTCCGTGCGGGGTGCCGATCAGGCTGACCGTCAGCGCCACGCCCACCACCGCGCCGATCTGCCGGGCCATCGTGGTGACGGCCGAGCCGGTGGCGAACCGCGTGGGCGGCAGCGCCGCTGCGGCGGAGCCGATCAGGGTGGGCAGGGTCAGGCCCACGCCCAGGCCGGTGAGCAGCATGCCGGGCAGCAGTTCGGCGGTGTAGCCGGGCCTGACGCCGATGGCGGACGCCCACCAGCCGATGCCCGCGGCGAACAGCAGGGTGCCGAGCGCGGCCAACCGCCCGGGGCCGAGCCTGCGCACCAGCGCGGCGCTGCCCAGCGCGACCGGCGGCACCAGCAGCGGGCCCGGGGCGATGGCCAGTCCGGTGCGCAGCGCCGAGTACCCCCATGCCTGCTGGCACCACAGGACCGAGGTCAGCAGCATCCCGGCGAAGGCGACGGTGAACAGCAGTGCGGCGGTGTTGGCCGCGGCGAAGCTGGGCACCCGCAGCAGCGGCAGTTCGACGACGGGGGCGGGGTGGCCGGCCGAGCGGCGCAGGAACCAGGCGGTCAGCAGTACGGCCGCGAGCAGGCCGCCGAGGACCCGGGCCGAGCCCCAGCCCCAGTCGTCGCCCTTGACCAGGGCCACGGCGAGAACGGCGATCGCGGCGGTGAGCAGCCCCGCGCCGAACAGGTCCGGCAGCGGTCCCTGCTCCTGGCCGCGCAGCCTGGGCAGCACACGGGCACCGACGGCGAGTGCGGCTGCGCCGACCGGGACGTTGGCGATGAACACCCAGCGCCAGTCGGCCTCGACCAGCAGTCCGCCGAGGACCGGTCCCAACCCGGCGGCGATTCCGCCGATCGAGGCCCAGGCCCGGATGGCGGAGGGGCGCTCGGCCGGAGGAGTGGCGTCCAGCAGCAGCGCCAGCGAGGTCGGCATCAGTGCGGCGGCGCCCGCCGCCTGGACCACCCGGGCGGCGTCCAGCCAGCCGACGGCCGGGGCGAGCGCGCAGAGTGCGGAGGCGGTGGTGAAGACGGCCAGCCCGGCGAGGAACACCCGGCGGTGTCCGATCCGGTCCGCCAGCCGCCCGGCGACGACCAGCAGGGCGGCGAAGACGATGGCGTAGCCGTTCAGCACCCAGGAGAGGGTGGCCAGGCTGCTGCCGTGGAAGTGCCGCTGCATCGCCGGAAGGGCGACGTTGACGATGAACAGGTCGAGGTTCGACACGAACACCGCGGCGGCCACCACCAGGAACGCGGCCCGACGGTGCGGCCGGTCCCGGTCGGCCGGTGCGGCTACTGAGTTTGATATTCCAACTGTCTCCATGCCCGGGAACGCTAGCGGTAGTGAGTCCGAGAACACAACCCTCTGTGGCAGGCTGGTGGAGTGACCCAGCCCACCGACCCCCCGCACACCGACCCCCAGCACACCGAAGGCCGTCCTGCCGCCGCTCCGCTGCCGGGCCGCCCCTGCTCCATCGCCGCCGCGCTGCAGATCCTCGGCGAGAAGTGGGCGCTGCTCGCCGTGCGCGAGCTGTTCTACGGCAACCACCGCTTCGACCGGATCGTCCGCAACACCGGTGCCCCGCGCGACCGGCTCACTGCCCGGCTGCGCGCCCTGGAAGAGGCCGGGGTGGTCGAACGCCGCGCCTACAGCGAGCGCCCGCCGCGCTACGAGTACCACCTCACCGAGGCCGGACGGGACCTCGCCCCGCTCACCCAGGCGCTGCTCGCCTGGGGCGACCGCTGGGTGACGCCGGAGCCGCCGGTGGTGCTCCGGCACCATCCGACCGGCCACCCGGACCATCCCGACCACCCGCTGGACGCGGCCTGGACCTGCCGAACCTGCGGGGCGGAGGTGCGGGGCCCGGACGTCAGCCTGGACATCCGCTCCCCGGGCTGGGACCGCCAGGGCCCCACCGCCCCGAGGCCGGAGGCCGTACCGGAATCGGGGGCCGCGCCCGGGCGGTGAGCCACGCTCGGACGGCGGCACACCGGGGGCGGCGGACGACTGCGGCCGGGGCGGGACCATTGGAACGCTCTGTGACGGGTAGGCGCTCTTTCCCACGGCCCTGGTCAAGGAGAAGCCCCCGATGCGCGTGACGTCCGTAAAAGCAACCGGCTGGGCACAGTCGTTCCCGATCTCGGGGGGTGTCCAGGCGAGTCGGCGCTGGGTGCGCCGCCACCTGGACACCCTGGGATGGAACGAGTGGGCGCCCGACATCGCCGACGCGGTCGAGCTGACCGTCTCCGAGCTGGTGACCAACGCCCACTTCCACGCCCACAGCACTGCGCAGCTCGTCCTCGTCTGGGACAACCGCTACCTGCACGTCAGCGTCCACGACGGCTGCCGCGACCTGCCGACCACCGGCACCCCCGACGAGAACGCCACGGGCGGGCGCGGCATCGTGCTCGTCGACGCGCTCGCCGACGCCTGGGGCGCCCAGCAGCAGTCCCACGGAAAGACCGTCACCGCCAGCTTCCACGGACCCATACCGCTGCGCTGCGACCCGCCGTGCCGGCCGAGCAGCGGGCGTGACGCCGACAGACAGTGACCGCTGCCTCCGTGCGGTGATCGGCTGAAAATATTCCGCGACGGGTGCGGAAATCCGCGCGCAGCGGGAAGGCGTCCCTCGCGGTCGGGGATGACCCCGGCGTACTGCCCCCACGGCACACGACGGAGCCGGACATGCCACTGATCAACTTCGACGAGCTGCACCGCCTGGTCAGAGCACTCGAGAACCTCAAGCGGCCGGACGCCCCGAGCAGCGGGGCCTTGGCAGCGCAGTCCGGGGAAGACCTGTACTACACCCTCTGCGTCACCGTCGGCACATGCGGACCCGCCGCCGCCCTGGCGCGGGCCCGCGCCCTGCTCGCCTCCCGATGCGAACTGGGCACGGCCGCCTGACCCGCGCCGACCTGACGACCGGTCACACCCCTGCCCCGGTCACACCACTGCCCCCCGCGCCGCTAGAGGACCACCTCGTCGAGCTTTCCGGTGGCCACGTCGAAGACGAAGCCGCGCACCTGGTCGGTGTGCGGCACGAACGGGCTGGCCTTGATCCGGGCCGCCGACTGCCGGACGTCGGTCTCCAGATCGGCGAACGCCTCGGCCGCCCAGGGCGGTTTGATGCCGGTCTCCTCGCGGATGGACTCCCGGAAGGCGTCGTCGCCGAACGTCAGCATGCCGCAGTCGGTGTGGTGGATGAGGATGATCTCCCGCGTGCCCAGCAGGCGCTGGCTGATGGCGAGCGAGCGGATGGCGTCGTCGGTGGCGACGCCGCCCGCGTTGCGGATCACATGCGAGTCGCCCTCGGCCAGGCCGAGCACGCCGTAGACGTTGAGCCGCGCATCCATGCAGGCCAGAACGGCGGTGTGGCGGGCGGGCGGCAGCGGCAGCGGGCCGGTGAAGTCCGACGCGTAGACGGTGTTGTTGTCGAGGTACTGCTCGGTGCTCGTGCGTGCTTCGGTCATGACCATCTCCTTGGGAACGCTCAGGGGATCCGCGGGGGAGTGTTCAACGGTGAGCGCGACACGCGGCGCTGGACAGGCGCCCGAAGTCCACATGGCGACGGCGTACGAGCACGGTCATGAAGCCAGCCTAGACCCGCGCCGGACCGGCGCACCACGGGAACCACCTGGGCCCCGCCGCTGCGGATCACGGCAGCAACTCGACGTACCCGTCGGTGCCGTGCACGCGGATCCGCTGCCCGTCCCGGATCAGCCGGGTGGCCTGCTCCACGCCCACGACGGCCGGCAGGCCGTACTCCCGGGCGATCACCGCGCCGTGGGTCATCAGGCCGCCGACCTCCGTCACCAGGCCCGCGACGCCGACGAACAGCGGCGACCAGCTGGGGTCGGTGAAGGTCGTGACCAGGATGTCGCCCGCCTCGAGATCGGCCTGCGCCAGGTCGAGGACGACCCGGGCCCGCCCCTCGACCGTCCCGGCCGAGACCGGCAGGCCGACCAGGGCGCCGGTCGGCACGTCCGTACGCCGGTACGCCCCGGTGAGGGCCTCGCCGTCCGAGGTGAGCACCCGGGGCGGCGTGAGCGCGTGGTACGACCGGAACGCCTCCTTGCGCTGCCGGATGAGCCGGCCGTCCACCCGGTTGCTGCGCACGGCGTCGCGGAACTCCTGGAAGGTGAGGTGGAAGACGTCCTCCGGCCGGGGCAGCACACCGGCCTGCACCAGGCGCTCGGCCTCCGCCAACAGGGCCTGCTTGTAGAGGAAGTAGCGGCAGACGATGCCGTACTTCGGGTACTCCCGGTAGCCGATGAAGGTCCTGACCCGGTCGATCATCCGCTTGGTCTCGTCGGCCTTCCGGTCCCCGTCCGGCAGGGCCCGCAGTCGCGCCAGCACGTCCTGCTCCTTCTGCTGCGCCCTGCGCCGCCCCTGCTCGAAGCGCTGCTCGGCGGCGCCCGGCCCGAAGTTCCGGACGTTGTCCAGGATCAGCGGCACCAGCGTGCTGGGGCGTTCGCGCCAGCGCGGCCGGGTGATGTCGATCTCGCCGACGCAGCGCATGCCGTACCGGTCGAGGTACGCCTCGATGGCGTCGCGCGCCTCGCTCCCGCCCGGGAGCTTCGCCAGCCCGTCCAGGAAGCCCTCGTCCTCGACGCCCTGCAGGAACGCCACCAGCTGCGGATGCGGGCGGATCACGTCCGCGACGTCGAGCAGCGCCAGCCCCATCTCCGAGGTGATGTTGCCGGGGGCGGACAGCGTCAGCGTGTCAGCCACGTTCTTCTCGCCCAGCCACTCCTGCAGCCTGTCGTTGAGCCACCAGGTGGCCTCCATTCCCGCCATGATCACCTGGAGGTTCAGCGGATCGCCGAGAACACGCTTGTGCTCCTCGAAGGCCTCCGCCAGGAAGTCGAACAGCGCCGGGCCGCTCGTGGACCGCAGGCCGCGCTCCAGGGCGGCGATGGACGCCCGACTGCGCTCGATCAGCCCGGTGACGATGGCCGGATCGGTCTCGATCGGGGCGGGCACAGCACCGGACGGCGGCCCGCCGGGGCCCGGGTCCGGAAGCGGCACGACGAAGCCGTCGCGCTCCAGGACGGTCTCCAGTGCGTCCCTGACCAGCGGATCGCCCTTGCCCAGGGCGTCCAGCAGACCGGCGCGGCTCGCGGGCGAGGCCAGTCGGCGGGTGACGTCGACGAACAGCCGCCCGCCCGCCTCGTGCATCGGCACCATGGCCGTCAGCCGCCACATGGACAGCCCCAGCGGCTTCATCGGATCGGTCATCATCTGGCCGTGACCGACCGAGACGTAGACGTGGTTCTCCTGGTCGGCGGCCTCGGGAACGGGGAACAGCGTCGTGATCGGCCGGCTCTGGACCACCTGGAAGCCGTCGTCGACCAGGCACCATTCGATGTCCTGCGGGCGGCCGGCCTGCGCCTCGATCCGCCGCCCGAGCCGCACCAGCCGCACGACCTGGTCGTCCGTCAGCGCCGGTTGCTGCTGCCGCTGCGCGTCGACCGCCACCAGCTGCGTGCCGCCGGTCGGCAGCGGGAGAACCGCACGCTGCTTGGCGCCGATCGTCCGGGCGACGACCTCGCCGCGGCGCACCCGGAAGACGTCCGGGTTCACCAGGCCGGAGACCACGGCCTCGCCCAGGCCGAAGGCGGCGTCCACGGTGGCGACCGTCCGGTCGCCGGTGACCGGGTCGGCCGTGAACAGGACGCCGGAGGCGTCCGGGACCACCATCCGCTGCACCACCACGGCCATCCGGACCGCACGGTGGTCGATGCCGTGCTGCCGGCGGTAGGCCACGGCCCGGTCGGTGAACAGCGAGGCCCAGCACCGGCTGACGTGCCGGAGGACCGCCGCCGGTCCGACCACGTTCAGGTAGGTGTCCTGCTGGCCGGCGAAGGAGGCCGTCGGCAGGTCCTCCGCCGTCGCGCTGGAACGCACGGCGTAACCGGCCTGCTCGCCGAGCCCGGCCAGCGCGCGGACGATCGCCGCCGCGATGTCGTCCGGGACGGCGACCCCCTCGATGGTCCGGCGGATCCGCGCGCTGAGCGTGCGGGCCGCCGCCTGGTCGTCCGGGGCCGGCCGCGACAACTGGTCGAGCTGAGCGCCGATCGACGGCTCCTGCGCCATGGTCCGCAGGAAGGCGTCCGTCGTCACGCAGAAGCCCTCCGGCACCCGGACGCCCTCGATCCGCGCCACCCCGCCCAGCTGCGCACCCTTGCCGCCGACGAGCGCGAGCTGATCCCCGTCGACCTCGTGCAGATCCAGCACGTACTGCTCCGTCACTCCTGCTGCCTTCCCTCTGACCACACCCACGGCCTGCCCTGTTTCCGCAGGTTGCGGCATCAGCCGACGATTCTGCGCCCTGACCGGGGCCTTGCGGCAAGCCCCCCGGTGCGCTATACGTTGGGAGTGGCAAGGAGAGGGCTCTCCTTGCCACTACTTGTTCGCCGGACTACTGGATCCAGCCCCGTTCCCGGGCGATGCGGACCGCGGTGTGGCGGTTGTCGGCGGACAGCTTGGCGGTGGCGGCGGACAGGTAGTTGCGCACCGTCCCCTGCGAGAGCGAGGCGCGCCGGGCGACCTCGGCGATCGGCGCGCCGTCCGCCGCGAGTTCCAGGACCTGCGCCTCACGCGCGGTCAGTACGGAGTCACCGGCGCTGATGGCGTCGGCGGCCAGCTCCGGATCCACATAGCGGCCACCCGCGTGCAGGCTGCGGATGATCTCGGCCAGCCGGGCCGCGGACACCGTCTTCGGGACGAAGCCGCGCACCCCGGCGGCCAGGGCCCGCTTGAGGTGCCCGGGACGTCCGTGGCTGGTGACGATCAGCGTCCGGCAGCCGGGCAGTTCGGCGTGGAGCGCGGCGGCCACCGCGACCCCGTCCAGCCCGCCCGGCATCTGCAGGTCCAGTACCGCCACGTCGGGCCGGTGCGCCCGGGCCATCGCCAGCGCCTCCGGGCCGGAGGCGGCCTCGGCCACCACCAGCAGGTCGTTCTCGTAGGACAGCAGGGCGGCGACCGCACCGCGGATCAGGTGCTCGTCGTCGGCCAGCAGCACCCGCACCGGCTCGCTCACAGGGCCGCGCTCCGCTGCCGCGCCGGCGAAGCCTCGGGCGCCGAATCCTCGGGCAGCGAGGCCTCTGGCAGGGGCACCTCGGCGGTCAGCCGGAAGCTGCCGTCGCCCGCCTCGACGGCCAGGGCGCCGCCGAGCACGGCCAGCCGTTCGCGGAGCCCGACCAGGCCGGAGCCGGACGGGGCGCGGCTGTCGGCGGGCACCCCGTCGTTGACCACGGACAGCACGGCCGCGCCGTCCGTGGTCAGCCGAATGGTGCAGCTACGGGCCTCGCTGTGGCGCAGCACATTGGTGGTGGCCTCGCGGACCACCCAGCCCAGGGCGGCCTGCACCTCGGACGGCAGCGCATCGCCGTCCTGCCCCTCGGCCCGCCCGTCGATGCCCGCCGCGCGGAGCACGGACAGCGCCCCGGTGAGTTCCGTGGCCAGGTCGGCCCGGCGGTAGCCGCGGACCACCGCGCGCACCTCGCGCTGCGACTCCCGGGCGATCCGCTGCACCTCGATCATCTGCTCCACCGCCTCCGCCCGGCCGTGCCGGGCCAGCTGCGCCGCCAGCTCGCTCTTGAGCGCGATCACCGCCAGGTTCCGACCCATCACATCGTGCAGGTCGCGGCCGAAGCGCAGCCGCTCCTCGGCGACGGCGAGCTGCGACTCCAGCTCCCGGGCCGCATCCAGCTCCCGGACCACGCTCATCAGCCACACCGAGCAGCCGTTGGTGAACATCATCAGCGCCCCCGTGCCCAGCGCGGCGGCGGCGAATCCGGCCACCGCCCCGCCCGGCAGTCCCAGCGCGGCGCAGGCCGCGGCCAGCAGGGCAGCTGCGCCCAGCAGGCAGTACACCAGCTCGCGGAGCCCGTGGATGCCGAGGACCATCGCGCCCAGACCGAAGCCGATCAGGCCCACGGCCAGGACCGCGACGTCCACGCCACGGCCGAGGACGCCGCTCGTCCGCAGCGCCAGGGCGAGCACCGCGCCCGCCACGGACAAGGCGGCGACGGCGACGAGCAGCCGGACCGGCCGCTCCCGGCGGCCGGTCAGCCAGTCCAGGCCCCTGGCGGAGAGCAGCGCGCACAGCGCGGCGTGCGCCGCCACCAGCCCGAGCAGCCCGATCCACGCCCCCGGCGGGGCGCCGCCGATCAGCGAGCCGGCCAGCATGCCCAGCTCGGACAGGGCGAAGAAGTGGAACGAGGACCGGGTGTACAACTCGATCCGCGCGGGGTCGCTCCGCCGCTGCCACCAGCCGGTCAGGATTGCCATCGGTCCCTCCGGGGCCTGGTCGCGGCACGGGTCGTCGGCGGCGCGGGTCGTCGGCGGACGGGTCATCAGCGGCGCGGTTCCCAGCGGAACCAGCGGCGTACGGCGTAGCCGGAGAGCAGCGTCCAGGCCAGCGCGGCGCCCAGGTCGCGCAGCACCGGGGCCGGACCGGCCGCCGCGCCGCCGACCCAGCCCGCCCGTACCAGGTCCAGCACCGGGGTCAGCGGGAGCCACCGGCAGACCTCCCCCATCAGTTGCGGCATCGACGCCAGCGGGATCAGCAGGCCCGAGCCTACCGCCGAGAGCACCAGCAGCGGCGCCGTGGTGAGCTGCGCCAGTTCCACGCTGCGGGTCAGGGTCGAGGACGCGGCGGCCAGGACGACCTGCATCACGATGCCCAGGACGAGCGCCGCCAGCAGCAGGTCCGGCCGCCGGGGCAGGCCCAGGTGCAGCAGCGCGGTCCCGGCGGCGACCAGGGCCAGGCACTGGGCCAGTGCCACGGCCACGGCCGGGACGGCGGTTCCGGCCAGGATCTCCAGGTCGGTCGGCTCGCCGGTGCGCAGCCGCTTCAGCACCCGCTCCTCCCGGCGCGCGACATAGGCGGTGACCAGGTTGTAGTAGACGACGTACAGCAGCACCAGGCCGATGCCGCCGATCGTCAGCTGCCGGTTCAGCTGCCCGATCGCCCCGCTGCCGGACAGTTGTCCCATGGCGGGCCGCCAGGCCGCGACCGAGCCGACCGGCAGCAGCAGGGCGACGGCGAGGGCGGTGCGGTTGCGCAGCAGCAGGGTCAGCTCGGCGCGTCCGAGCGCGCGTACCCGGGTGGCGGCGGTCATCGTCCTGCCCTTTCCGCTGCCGTGTCCGGCGCCAGGTCGTCCGCCGTGTCCCCGGCGATGGCCAGGAAGGCCTCCTCCAGCGAGGCCGTCCGCGCGTCCAGCCGGTCCAGCGGGAACCGCGCCTGCTCGGCCCACCGCAGCAGTGCGGTGAGGGTGTGCTGGAGCCGGTCGGTGTGCAGCACCATCCGGCCGTCGCGCAGCTCGTGCCGCAGGACGCCGATCTGCGGGAGCGGCGGCAGGTCGCCGGGGTGCCGGTCCGGCGGCAGGTCGAAGGTGATCCGGGCCGGGCGGGCGCCGGTCACCTCGGCGGGGGTGCCGAGGGCGACGATCCGGCCCTGGCGCATGATGGCCAGCCGGTCGGCGAGCGCCTCCGCCTCCTCCAGGTAGTGCGTGGTCAGCAGCACGGTGGTGCCCTCGGCCCGCAGCGCGCGGACCAGCTCCCAGGTGTGGTGCCGGCCCTCCGGGTCCAGGCCGGTGGTCGGCTCGTCCAGGAACAGCACCTGCGGTCGGCCCAGCAGTGCCAGCGCCAGGTCCAGTCGGCGCCGCTCGCCGCCGGACAGCTGCCTGACCCGCACCCCGCTCTTGCCGCCCAGCCCGACCAGGTCCAGCGCTTCCTGCCGGGGCCGGGCGCCGCTGACGCAGCCGGCCCACATCCGCGCGGTCTCGGCCACCGTCAACTCGGCCGGGAATCCGCCCTCCTGGAGCATCACCCCGGTCCTCGGACGGACCAGGGCCCGCTCCGTGTGCGGATCCCGGCCCAGCACCCGGACCGTGCCGTCGCTCGGCCGGGCCAGCCCCTCCAGCAGTTCCAGGGTGGACGTCTTGCCCGCCCCGTTGGTCCCCAGCAGCGCGAACAACTCGCCCCGCCCCACCGAGAACGACACCCCTCGTACCGCCTCGAAGCCGCCCCCGTAACGGCGGCGCGCACCGGCGGCCTCGATCACCTTCGCTCCGTTGTCCATGCTCCAAGCCTCGGGCCGGCGGAGCGCGCCGGGCAGTGCGGACCGTCACCAACACCCATGACAAACCTCACTGCTGGGCGGGCAGCGACCTGAGGCCCCGGCCGAAGGTGGCGGCCAGGGCGGAGGCGGCGACCAGCAGCGGGAAGGCCAGCATCGCGGCACGGCCGGGGACTTGCGCCAGCAGCGCTCCCGCGAGGGCGGGCGCCAGGGCGGCGGCCGAGGTGGCGGCCAGCAGGATCACGCTGACCACCCGGCCCTGGAGGCGGTCCGGGGTGATGGCCGCCTGGTAGCCGAAGAGGGCGGCGTTGGCGGTGGGGCCGAGGAACACCGCGGCGGCCAGGGGCACCGCGGTCACGACGCTGGGGGACAGCAGCACGCTCACCGCCATCAGCACGGCGGTGGACCAGCAGATCGTGGTGATCAGCGCGGGCAGGCGCAGCCGGCGCTGGAGGGACGGCGCGGCGAAGGCCCCGAGGAAGCCGCCCACCCCGAGGACCGTGGTGACCAGGCCGACGAGGACCGGGGACATCCCGGAGCGCCGCAGCGAGATGGTCATGGCGAAGATCATGCCGGTGAACGCCATGTTGAGCGGCGCGGCGATCACCAGCAGCGCCCGCAGGAACGGATTGCCCAGCACGAACCGCAGCCCCTCCCAGCCGCCCGCGTCCGCGGACGGCGCGGTCTGCGGCCGGGGCTGCTGCAGGGGTCGGCGGATGCACACCACGGCCACCAGCGACAGCAGGAAGGTCAGCGCGTTGCCGAAGAACGGCAGCGCCCTGGCCAGCCCGAACAGCAGGCCGCCCAGGGGCGGTCCGGCCAGCGACGTGCCGTAGGAGCGCGCCTCGTTGCGGGCGACGGCGGAGACGATCTGGTCGGGGCGCACCAGGCTGCGGACCGCGGCGTACTCGGCGGTGCTGAAGACGGCCGTCGCGGCGGAGCCCCCGGCCACGACGGCCAGGATCACCGCCAGGTCGGCCACGCCGGTCACCACCGCGCAGGCGAGGACGGCGTACGCGACGACCCGGAAGGCATCGCAGACGATCATCAGCCGGCGCCGGTCGCAGCGGTCGACCAGGACGCCGGCCGGCAGCCGGCAGACCGTGGTGACGACCAGCGCGGCCGTGCCGACGAGACCGGCCTGGGTCGGGGAGCCGGTCAGTTGCAGCACCAGCAGCGGCAGGGCCAGCCCGGCCATGGCGCTGCCCGCGTCGGAGAGGCACTGGCCGGTCCAGAGCAGGTTGAAGGCGCGGTTGCGCCACAGGCTCGGCGACGGGTCGGCGGCCGGGGTGTCGGTGGCGTCCTCGGTGGCGGGCCGCATCAGGCGGGCTCCGTCGCGGGGACGGCCGGCGCCGTGGTGGGGACGACCAGCATCCTGGTCACCGAGCCGTCGTCGCCGACGACGTCGCGCAGGTGCCGGAAGCCCAGGCGGCGGCACATGGTCAGGCTGGCGGTGTTCTCCGCGCCCACCATCCCGTAGACCTCGGTGAGCCCGAGGTCCTCGGCGGAGTGGCGCAGCAGGCCGCGGATCACCTCGCTGCCCAGCCCCCGGCCCCAGAACTGCGGGGCGAGCGCCGTGACGAGTTCGTGGCCGTCGACGTTTCCGGTCCGCTTCACCTCCGCGTGCCCGGCGTACGCCCCGTCCAGCCACAGGCCCCACACGTCGAATCTGCGGGTGGGGTAGACGTCGGTCAGGATCGCGCGGAACAGCGCGCGGATGTCCGGCTCGGGCGCCAGCTCCTGGCCCATCCAGCGGCACACGTCCTCGTTGCGCAGCAGGGCGGTGAAGACGTCCTCGTCCTCGGCCCGGTAGGGGAGGAAATCCAGGTGCTCGGTGCGCAGGGCGGGGGTCATGGCGGGCTCCTCGGAGGTGTCGGGGGTCGGGAGTGGGGTGCGGGTGCGGTGCGGTGTTCGGACGGCGGGGTGTCCGGACGGCGGGGCGGCGGGCTGCGGACGTCGGGCGGTGGCGTTCGGGGCGGGCCGGGGGCGCCGGCCGCGGCGTGCGGACGGCGCCCCCGTGCGGCGGCCTGGTCAGGCCCCGGTGTTCTCCATGCGCTCGCGCAGGCTGCGCGGGCGCATGTCGGTCCAGACCTCGTCGACGTAGGCGGAGCACTCCGCCTCGGTGCCCTCCTTGCCGACGGGCTGCCAGCCCGCGGGAACCTCGATGTCGACCGGCCACAGCGAGTACTGCTCCTCGTCGTTGCGCAGCACCTGGTAGCGGGTGTTCTCGTCCATGTCGCGTTCCTTCGTCATCGGCGTGTCGTTGTTCGGGTGTCGTCACTGCGGTGCGCGGGGGAGCAGCGGGGGAGCGCGGGCCGCGCCCGGCGCCCCGGCGCTCGGCGGGGGAGGCGTCATCGGGCCCCTCGGGCGTGCCGGGCGATGTGACGCAGTGCCTCGGCGAACTCCTCGGCCACGCGGCGCACGGTCGCCGTGTCGTGGACGGCGGGGCGGTGGTGCCAGGTGAAGGCGAGGCGGCCGTCCTGCACCGCGCCCACCACCTCCACCAGGTGGGAGCCGCCGTCCCTGGGGTCGTGGTCCTGGCCGAAGGAGCCGTGCTCGGCCCGGACCAGGCCGCCGCCGTCGGAGGCCTCCGGGCGGCTGTCCCACTGGCCGAGGTAGTTGAACACCACCCCGCCCTGCCCACCGGCGGCGAGGCGCTCGCGGACCTCGGGCGGGCCGAAGGTGCGCAGCGCGCCGAAGCCCAGCCCGTTGCCGGGCACCTCGCGCAGCCGCCGCCGCACCGACTTCACCAGCGAGCGCCAGTCGCGGTCCGGGCCGAAGTCGTCGGGTGCGGGCACCTGGAGGGCGACCGGGTAGACGGTGGTGAACCAGCCGACCGTGCGGGAGAGGTCCACGCCGTCGAGCACGTCCTCGCGGCCGTGGCCCTCCAGGTCCAGCCGGACCAGGTCGCGCCCGGTCCAGCGGGCCAGGGCCAGGGCCAGCGCGGCCAGCAGCACGTCGTTGACCCGGGTGCGGTAGGCGGTCGGGGCGGCCCGCAGCAGGGCCTCCGTGTCCTCCGGCGCCAGCTCCACGGTCACCGCCGCGGTCTCGGCCGGGACAGCCCCGGCGGGGCGGTCCGGCGCGACCGCCTCGGCGGCCACCGCCTGCTCCCAGTAGGGCAGTTCGTGGTCCAGGCCGCCCCCGGCGACGTGGGCCGCCAGCCCGAGCGCCCACTCCCGGAAGGAGGTGCCGCGCCCCCCGAGCGCGACCGGGCCGCCCTGCACGGCCTGCCGGTAGCCGCTCTCCAGGTCGTCGCGCAGGACCCGCCAGGAGACGGCGTCCACGACCAGGTGGTGCGCGACCAGCAGCAGGAGGGCGGGCCGACCGGGGTCGCCGGTGAACAGAGCCGCCCGCAGCAGCGGGCCGGTGGCCAGGTCGAAGCCGGTGTGCAGCTCGTCGGCGGCCTTCTGCACGGCCGCGTCGGCCTCCTCGGCGGACAGTCCGGTCAGGTCGTGCCGGACCAGGACGTCGTCGGTGCGGGCGGGCGGCGGGTTGAACTGGTGCCAGCCGTCCTCGTCCCGGGTGAACCGCATCCGCAGGGCGTCGTGGTGCTCCAGCAGGGCGTCCAGGGCGGCGCGCAGCGCGTCCGGGTCGGGGTCGGCGCCGAGCTCCAGCAGCGTCGACTGGTTGAAGTGCCGGTGCGCGGCGCGCGGGGTGGTCAGGAACCACTCCTGGATGGGGGTGAGCGGCACCTCTCCGGTCACCGGGCCCTCGCCGCCGCCCTGCGGGGCGGCGCGCACCACGGCGGCCAGCTCGGCCAGGGTCTGGTGGGTGAACAGGTCCCGGGTGGCCAGGTGCAGGCCGTCCCTGCGCAGCCGCGACACCACCTGCATGCTCAGGATGGAGTCACCGCCCAGGGCGAAGAAGTTGTCGTCGGCGCCGATCCCCTCGACGCCCAGGACGTCGGCCCAGATGCGGGCGACCCGGCGCTCGGTGTCGGTGCGCGGCGCGACCCGCGGCCCGGCGGCGGCCTGCGCCGGGCCGGGGTCGGGCAGGGCCCGCCGGTCGGTCTTGCCGTTCGGGGTCAGCGGCAGCCGTTCCAGCGGCACGAACACGGACGGGATCATGTGCGGCGGCAGCAGCGCGGCCAGGTGCGCGCGCAGCTCCAGCACCGGCGCCCGCTCCGGCAGCGGGTCGGGGCCGTCCGCCGGGACGACGTAGGCCACCAGCCGGCCGGGGCCCGCCGCCGCCCCCTCGCCGGGCGCGTCGGAGCGCACGGTGACGACCGCGTCGCGCACCAGCGGGCTGCGCCGCAGCGCGCTCTCGACCTCGCCCGGCTCGATCCGGAAGCCGCGCAGCTTGACCTGGTCGTCCAGACGGCCGACGAAGCGCAGGTCGCCGTCGGCGTGACGGCGCACCAGGTCGCCGGTGCGGTACATCCGTTCCCCCGGCGCGCCGAACGGGTCGGCGAGGAACCGCTGGGCGGTCAGGCCCGGGCGGCCCAGGTACCCCCGGGCCAGGCCGGGACCGGCCACGTACAGCTCGCCGGTGGCGCCGGGCGGGACCGGCCGCAGGGCGGTGTCCAGGACGTACCCCCGGGCGGCTCCGGCCGGGCGGCCGATCGGCGGCGCGCCCGCGCCCGGTGCCAGCGGGCCGGTCCAGGTGGCCACCACGGTGGCCTCGGTGGGACCGTACGAGTTGATCATCCGGCGGCCGGGGGCCCAGACGTCGACCAGGTCGGCCGGGCAGGCCTCGGCGCCGACGATCAGGGTGCGCAGGGCGGGCAGGGCGCCCGCCGTCCCCGGCTCCACGGTGGCCAGCGCGGCCGGGGGGATCAGCGTGTGGCTGATCCGCCGCTCGGCGAGCACCTCGGCCAGCCGCTCGCCGACCAGCGGCCCCTCCTCGCCGGTGACCAGCGCGGCCCCGCTGAGCAGGGAGACGCACAGTTCCAGCACGGAGGCGTCGAAGCTGGGCGAGGCGAACTGCAGCACCCGGTCGCCGGGGCCCGCCGCGTACTGCTCGGCGGCGGCCGCGGCGAAGCCGGCCAGCCCCCGGTGGGTCACCACCACGCCCTTGGGCGTGCCGGTGGAGCCGGAGGTGTAGATGACGTAGGCGGGGTGGCCGGGGGTGAGCGGGGCGGTGCGGTCGGCGTCGGTGGGCGCCGTCTGCGGGCCGTCGTCGGCCCACAGCCCGGCCGGGTCGTCGAGCACCAGGAAGGCACCCGCGTCCCGCACCATGAACTCCCGGCGCCCGGCCGGGTAGTCCGGGTCCACCGGCAGGAAGGCGCCGCCGGCCTTGGCGACGGCGAGCTGCGCCAGCACGATCTCCGCCGCGCGGGGCAGCGCCAGCGCGACCAGCCGCTCCGGCCCCACGCCCTGCCCGATGAGCCGGTGGGCCAGCCGGTTGGCCGCCCGGTCCAGCTGCGCGTAGGTCAGCTCCCGGCCGCCGTCCAGCAGCGCCGGCGCGTCCGGGGTAAGGGCCGCCTGGCGCTCGAACAGCTGCGGCAGGGTCGCCTCGGGTACCGGGCGGAAGGTGCCCTGCGCCTGCTCCAGCAGGGCCTTCAGCTCCGCGTCGGAGGTCAGCGGCAGCGCGCCGACCGGGCGCGCCGGGTCCTCCGCGACGGCGGTGAGCAGGGCGCCGAGCTGGTCCGCCATCCGCTGGGCGGTGGCCGCGTCGAACAGGTCGGTGTTGTAGGTGATCAGGCCGTGCAGCGCGCCGGACTCGGCCTCGGCGAACTCCAGGGTGAGGTCGAAGGCCGCCTGCTCCAGCTCGGTCTCGACGTCCGTGACCTCCAGGCCCGGCAGGTCGAGGTCGGCCGACGGGGTGTTCTGCAGCACGACCATGACCTGGAAGAGCGGGGTGCGGCTGGTGTCCCGGGCCGGCTGCACCTCGTCCACCACCCGTTCGAACGGCACGTCCTGGTGGGCGAAGGCGTCCAGCACGGTCTGCCGGACGTCGGCCAGCAGCCCGGTGAAGGGCTGCCGGGGCTGGACGCGCGAGCGCAGCACCAGGGTGTTGACGAAGAAGCCGACCAGGTTCCGGGTCTCGGGCCGGTCGCGGCCGGAGGTGACGGTGCCGACGGCGATGTCGTCGTCGCCGCTGAGCCGGGCCAGGTACGCCTGGGCGGCGGCGACGAGCGTGGTGAACAGGGTGGTTCCCTGCTCGCGGCCGATCCGGGCCAGGCGGCGGGCGGTCCGGGCGGGCAGCTCCAGCCGGGTGGCGGCGCCGTTGCCGGTGCGCACCGCGGGCCGGGGCCGGTCGGTGGGCAGCCGCAGCGGTTCGGTCCCGGCCAGCTGCTGCTTCCAGTAGCCGAGCTGGTCGTCGGAGCCGCCGCTGCTGCGCTGCCAGTGCGCGTAGTCGGCGTACTGCACCGGCAGCGGCGGCAACGGGCCCTCGGCGGAGCCGAGTTCGGCGCGGTAGAGATGGGCCAGGTCGTTCAGCAGGACGGAGGTCGACCAGCCGTCGGTGACGATGTGGTGCAGGCTGAGGGCCAGTACGTGCTCGTCCTCGGCCAGCCGCACCAGGGCGGTGCGCAGCAGCGGCCCCCGGCGCAGGTCGAAGGGGCGGGCCCGCTCCTCGGCCAGCAGCCGGCGCAGTGCCGACCGGCGCTGCTCCTCGGGCAGATGGGACAGGTCGTGCAGCGGCAGCGGCAGCGGCTGCGGTGGGTGGACGGTCTGCACGCCCCGGCCGTCGGCGCTGTCGAAGGTGGTGCGCAGCGACTCGTGCCGGGCCGCCAGCGCGGTCAGGGCCGCGCCCAGCGCGCCGGTGTCCGTGCTGCCGCGCAGCCGCAGCGCCAGTGCGGTGGTGTACTCGGTGCCGCCGGGCGCGAACTCCTCCAGGAACCACAGCCGTTGCTGGGCGTACGACAGGGGCGCCGCCGCGTCGCGGGCGACCGGGACGATGGCGCCGCCGCCCTGCTGCCGCCGCTCGGTGAGCAGGCGGGCCAGCCCGGCCGGTGTGGGGTGGGTGAACACCGCCCGGGGGTGAGGTCGGTGCCGAACTCCTCGGCCAGGCGGGAGGTGAGCCGGATGCTGAGGATGGAGTCGCCGCCCAGCTGGAAGAAGCCGTCCTCGACACCGGGCGGCCGGATGCCCAGGACCTCGCCGAAGACCTGCGCGGTGCGGCGCTCGGCCTCGGTGCGCGGCGCGACCGGCTCGCCGCGGCCGGTGCCGGGGTCCGGCTCCGGCGCGGGCAGGGCCGCCCGGTCGACCTTGCCGTTGCCGGTCAGCGGGAGGGCGGCGAGCGGGACGAAGGCGGAGGGCACCAGGTAGTCCGGCAGCGTACGGGCGGCGAAGGCCCGCAGCTCCTCCGGGTCGTCCGCGGCCGGGCCGACCACGTACGCCACCAGCCGCTTGGCACCGGGCCGGTCCTCGCGGGCGAGCACGGCGACGTCCTCGACGTCCGGGTGGGCCGCGAGCGCGGCCTCCGCCTCGCCGGGCTCCACCCGGAAGCCGCGGATCTTCACCTGGTCGTCCGCGCGGCCCAGGAACTCCACGGCGCCGTCCGGACGCCGCCGGGCCAGGTCGCCGGTGCGGTACATGCGGGCGCCGGGCGGCCCGGCGGGGTCGGCGAGGAAGCGCGCGGCGGTGTCGCCGGCGCGGCCCAGGTAGCCCCGGGCCAGGCCCTCGCCCGCAACGAACAGCTCGCCCGCGCAGCCCGGCGGGACCGGCCGCAGGCGTCCGTCCAGGACGTGCACGCGGGTGTCGTCCAGGGGGTGGCCGATGGGCACGGTGCCGGGCACCGCCGCCGGGTCGACGAGGGCGAAGGAGGTGGCGAAGGTCGTGGTCTCGGTGGGTCCGTAGCCGTCCACCACACTCAGGCCGGGGCAGGCGGCCAGGACCCGGCGCACGGCCGCGGCGGGCACCGCGTCGCCGCCGGTCCACAGCCGGCGCAGGCCCGCGAAGCAGTCCGGCGCGTCCTGGGCCAGCAGCCGGAAGAGTCCGGCGGTCAGCCACAGCGCCGTCAGCCCGCCCTCACCGCACAGCCGCCGCAGCAGCGCCGCGTCCGGCGGCCCGTCGGGGGCCACGACCACGCAGCCGCCGTTGAGCAGCGGGGCCCACACCTCGAAGGTGGCGGCGTCGAAGGCGGTCGGCGAGTGCAGCAGCACCCGGGCGCAGCTGCCGTCGGCGAAGCGGCTGTCGGTGGCCAGCGAGGCCACGTCGCGGTGGCGGACCGCCACCGGCTTGGGCTGCCCGGTGGAGCCGGAGGTGAACATCACGTACGCCAGCCGGTCCGGGTCGGCCGCAGGCGCGGGGCGGGCCGGTTCCGTGGCGGCGTCGGTGCGTGCGGCGGCGACCTGGTCGGCGGTGAGTCGGACCCGCGCGCCCGCCTGGGCGAGCAGGGCGCGGCGGCGCTCCTCGGGGGCCCGGGTGTCCAGCGGCAGGTAGGCGCCGCCCGCCTTGAGCACCGCCAGCTGGGCGACGACCAACTCGGCCGAGCGGTCCATCGCCAGCGCCACCCGGTCCTCGGCTGCCAGGCCGTCGGCCAGCAGCCGGGAGGC
The DNA here is from genome assembly GCF_014084125.1 of Streptacidiphilus sp. PB12-B1b. Taxonomy (NCBI): domain Bacteria; kingdom Bacillati; phylum Actinomycetota; class Actinomycetes; order Kitasatosporales; family Streptomycetaceae; genus Streptacidiphilus; species Streptacidiphilus sp. PB12-B1b. The sequence continues at coordinate 3,226,197 of NZ_CP048405.1, forward strand.
CAGCCGGTCGGACCAGTCCGCCAGTTGACGGTACGTCAGTTCTCGGTCGCGGTCCCGCAGGGCGACCGCCCCGGGGGCGCGCCGGGCCTGCTCGGCGAAGACCTGCACCGGGCTGCCGGGGGCCGCCGGGCGGGCGGTGGCCTGCCAGGACGCCAGCAGCTCCCGGTCGGCCGCGGTGAGCAGCTCCAGCTCGCCGAGGTCGCCGTCGACGCCGTCGGCCAGGGCGGTGAGCAGTACGGCCAGCCGCTCCGCCGCGCGCTCCACGGTGGCGCGGTCGAACAGCGCCGGGTCGTAGGCCAGGTCGAAGCCGAGCCGCTCGGCCAGGTGGGCGCGCAGGCACCAGGGGAAGGTGGTGGCGTCGTCGGCGCGCACCTCCCGCACGTGCACGCCGGTCCGGGCGGCGGCCGACTCGTCGACCGGGTAGTTCTCGAACACCAGCATGCTGTCGAACAGCGGCTCGCCGGACGGCACGCCGCTCAGCGCCTGGACCCGGGTCAGCGCCAGGTGGTCGAAGCGCCGGCTGTCGCTCTGCCGCTCCTGCAGCTCCCGCAGCCAGGGCCGCACGCCGCCGGCGGGTATCCGGACCCGGGTCGGCACGGTGTTGATGAACAGCCCGATCATCGACTCGACGCCGGGCAGCTCCGCCGGGCGCCCGGAGACGGTGGTGCCGAACACCACGTCGTCGCTGCCGCTGTAGCGGGCCAGCAGCAGCGCCCAGGCACCCTCCAGCACGGTGTTGACGGTCAGTCCGGCGCGGGCGGCGGTCTCCCGCAGCCGGTTGGAGACCGTCTCGTCCAGCTCGTGGCGGACGGCCTCGGTGGAGCGGGCCCGGTGCGCCTCGGCGGGCGTGCGGTCGTACGGCAGCGGGGTGCGGGCGGTGAAGCCGTCCAGGGCGTCGGCCCAGTGCCGCTCGGCCGCCTCCTGGTCCTGCCCGTCCAGCCAGCGCAGGAAGTCCGCGAACGGCCGTCGGGCGGGCCGGGGCCGCTGCGGGCCGCCGGTCAGCGCGGCGTACGCCTCGCACACCTCGGTGAGCAGCAGCCCGGTGCTCCAGCCGTCCAGGATCAGGTGGTGGGCGGACCACAGCAGCAGTACCTCCTCGCCGTCCAGGGCGGCCAGGGTGAGCCGGGTGAGCGGGGCGGCGGCCAGGTCCATGCCGGTGGCCCGCTCCTCGGCCAGCAGCCGCTCGGTCTCCTGCTCCCGCCGCTCGGGCGGCAGACCGCGCCAGTCCAGGTGCGTGACGGGCAGGTCGGCGCGGTGGTGGACGACCTGCACCGGGTGCGGCAGGCCGCGCCAGTGCACGCTGGTGCGCAGCGCCGGGGTGCGGTCGGCGACCTGCTGCCAGGCCGTGGCGAACGCCAGCGGGTCGGCCACCCCGGACAGCCGGATCGCGGTCCGGTCGACGTAGGCGCCCTCGGTGCCGACCAGCCCGTGGAAGACCATCCCGGACTGCAGCGGCGTCAGCGGCAGGACGTCGGCGACCTCCCGCCCGTCGCCGACCAGCCGGTCCAGCCGGTCCTGGTCCAGCCCGGCGAGCGGGAAGTCGGAGGGGGTGCGGCCGCCGCTGCCGGGGCGGGCGCAGTGCGCCGCGATGTCGCGCAGGGCGGCGCACATCTCCTCGGCCAGCCGGCGCACGGTGGCCTCGTCGTAGACGTCCGCCGGGTAGGTCCAGCCCAGTTCGAGGCTTCCGTCCTGGACCGCCCCGGTGATGTCCAGTAGGTAGGGGCGGGGCTCGTCCGGGTCGGTGTCGCCGCCGGCCGGGGGCAGCGAGCCCCGGTACAGGCCGGGGGAGTCCGTGCCGGAGCCGGTGTTCCAGTGCCCGTGGTAGTTGAAGCCCACGGCCGGTGCCGGGGCGTCGGCCAGGGGGCTGTCGGGCAGCAGGTACCGCAGCGCGCCGTGGCTCAGCCCGTGCAGCGGGACGGCGCGCAGCTGCTCCTTGACCGAGCGCAGCGTGTCGTGCCAGCCGGCGTCGGGGGCGACGGTCAGGGCGAGCGGGAACTCGGCGGTGAACCAGCCCACCGTCCGGGACAGGTCGACGTCGTCGAAGAGATCCTCACGGCCGTGGCCCTCGACGCCGATCAGCACGGTGTCGCGCCCGCACCAGCGGGCCAGGGTCCGGCCCAGGGCGCTCAGCAGGACGTCGTTCACCTGGGTGCGGTAGACCTCGGGCAGCTGCCGCAGCAGCGCGTCGGTGGCCTGCCGGTCCAGCGCCACGGTGACGGTGGCGGCGGCGCCGTGGGTGTTGCGGCCGGGCCGCCCGGCGGGCAGCTCGGCCGGGGCCGCGCAGGTGCGGGCCCAGTGGTCGGCGTCGGCGGCCAGCGCGCCGGAGCGGGTGTGCTGCTCCAGCCGGGCGGCCCAGCGGCCGTAGGACGTGCCCGCCGGGGGCAGCTCGACCGGCCGATCGGCCTCGGCCGCCCGGTACGCCGCCTCCAGGTCGGCCAGCAGGATGCGCCAGGAGACGCCGTCCACGGCCAAGTGGTGCACAGTGACGACGAGTTGGCCCGGCTGCTCGGCGCCGCGGTCGAAGAACAGCACCCGGGCCATCCGGCCCGCGCCGGGGTCGAGCGACGCGCGGGCGTGGTCCGTGGCGCGTCGCACCTCGGCCTCCAGCGCCTCCGCCGGGAGGCCGGCCACGTCGTGCCGGGTGAAGACGGCGTCCGCCGACCCGTCCGTGACCTCCTGCCGCCAGTCGGCGCCGGTGCGGCGGAAGCGGGTGCGCAGCGCCGGGTGGTGGTGGACCAGGGCGAGGGCCGCCCGGCGCAGCGCCGACGGGTCGGTGCCGGGGGCCAGTTCCAGCCGCTGGGTCATGCTGAAGCGCAGGGCGTCGCCGGGGCGGCGGCCGTCGAGGTACCAGTGCTGGATCGGGGTGAGCGGCGCCTCGGCGGGCGGGGCGTCCCTGTCGGCGTCCGGCCGGACCGGCGCCGATTCGCCTGCCCGCAGGGCCAGTTCGGCCACGCTCTGGTAGCGGAAGATGTCCTTGGTGGTGAGCGCGAGCCCGGCGGCACGGGCGCGGGAGACGATCTGGATGCTGAGGATGGAGTCGCCGCCGAGCGCGAAGAAGTTGTCCTGCGCGCCCACCCGCTCCAGGCCCAGCACCTCGGCCCAGATCGCGGCCAGCCGCTCCTCGGTGCCGGTCCGCGGTGCGGTGTACGGGGTGGCGCGGTCGGGCTGCTCGGGCGGGGCGGGCAGCGCGCGGCGGTCGGTCTTGCCGCTGGTGGTGCGCGGGATGCGGTCCAGTGGGACGAACGCGGCGGGCACCATGTGGTCCGGCAGCGTCCGCCGCAGCCGGGCCCGCAGCTCCTCGGCGGGCGGCACCCGGTCGGCGCCGGGCACCAGGTAGCCGACGAGCATCAGCCGGCCGGCGTGCTCGCGGGCGGTGACCACGGCGTCGGCGACGTCCGGGTGGTCCAGCAGGGCGGCCTCGATCTCGCCGGGCTCGATGCGGAAGCCGCGGATCTTGATCTGCTCGTCGACCCGGCCGAGGAACTCCAGCAGCCCGTCCCCGTCCCGGCGGGCCCGGTCGCCGGTGCGGTACATGCGCTCACCGGGCGGCCCGAACGGGTCGGGCAGGAAGCGGGCGGCGGTCAGGCCGGGCCGGTTCAGGTAGCCGCGCGCCACCTGCGCCCCGGCCAGGTACAGCTCGCCGGGCACGCCGGGCGGCACCGGCCGCAGCGCGCCGTCGAGCACGTACGCCCGCAGGTTGCGGCCGGGGCGGCCGATGGCCGGGCGGTCGGGGCGGTCCGTGCAGCGGCCGTAGACGGCGTCGACGGTGCACTCGGTGGGCCCGTACATGTTGTAGGCGGTCACGCCGAGCTGCTGCACCGCGCACAGCCCCGGCCAGGCGGCGGCCGGGACGGCCTCGCCGCCGACCAGCAGCAGCCGCGGGTGGTGCCGCCCGGGCGCGAGCAGCCCGGCCGAGGTGAGCTCGCGCAGGAAGGAGGGGGTGACGTTGACCAGGTCCAGGCGGCTCTCGGCGACCTGGGCGCAGAACGCCTCCGGGTCCATGCGCACCTCCTCGTCGATCAGGTGCACCTCCTGGCCGAGCGCGAGCAGGACCGGCCCCTCCCAGCTGGTGTCGAAGGAGAACGAGGCGCTGAGCGCGGCCCGCAGCCGGTGCCCGTCCCCGGTGTGCGGCGCGACCAGGCCCTCGCGGTGGTCCTGGCAGAGGTTGACCAGGTGGCGGTGTTCCACCGCGACGCCCTTGGGCCGACCGGTGGAGCCGGAGGTGTAGACGATGTAGGCGGTGTGCTGCGGCAGCAGCGGGCGGGTGCGGTCGGCGTCGGTGAGGTCGTGGGCGGGCAGCTGCTCCCAGGGCACCTCGCGCAGCGCGTCCGCCGTCAGCACCGTCCTCGGCCGGGCGTCCTCCAGCAGGTGGCGGACCCGTTCCTCGGGCAGCTCCTGGTCCAGGCAGAGCAGCGTGGCACCCGCCTTGAGCACCGCGAACAGCGCCACCAGCAGCTCCGAGGTGCGCGGCAGCCGGACCGCGACCACCTGCTCCGGGCCCGCGCCGAGGGCGGCGAGGTGGCGGGCCAGCCGGTTGGCCCGCCCGTTGAGCGCGGCGTAGTCCAGGGTGGCGTCCCGGGCCACCAGGGCAGTGGCGTGCGGGGTGCGGGCGGCCTGCGCCTCGAACAGGGCCGCGAAGTCGGTGTCCGGCACGGGCACCGATCCGCCCCGGCTCTGCCGGAGCACCAGCCGCTGCTCGTCGGCCGTCATCAGCGGCAGCGCGCCGACGGCGGTGCCCGGGTCCTCGGCCGCGGCCTCCAGCAGCGTCCGCAGCCGGGCGGCCAGCCGCTCGGCGGTGTCCGCGTCGAACAGGCCGGTGCTGTACTCCAGGTAGCCGGTCAGCGCGCCGTCGCGCTCGACGAAGTCGAAGGCCAGGTCGAAGCCGGCGTGCCGGATCGGCGGCGCCACCGGCTCCACCTCCAGGCCGGGCAGCCGGGGCACCTCGGCGCCCAGGTTGTGCAGCGCCACCATCACCTGGAACAGCGGGGTGCGGCTGGTGTCGCGCTCCGGCTGGAGGGCGTCCACCAGCCGTTCGAAGGGCACCTCCTGGTGGGCGAACGCGTCCAGGACGGTGTCGCGCGCCTCGGCCAGCAGCTCGCGGAAGGACAGCTCCGGGCGGACCGTGCCGCGCAGCACCAGGGTGTTGACGAACATGCCGACCACGTCGGCGAGTTCGGGCCGCTCCCGGCCGGAGGTGACGGTGCCGACGGCGATGTCCTGCTGGCCGGTCCAGCGGGCGAGCAGCACCTGGCAGGCGGCCAGCAGGGTCATGTAGAGGGTGGCGTCGGCCTCCCGGCCCCGGGCGCGCAGCCGCTCGGTCAGCTCGGCCGGCAGCGTGAAGGCGACCAGGGCGCCCTCGCGGGTGCGCACGGCGGGCCGGGGCCGGTCGGTGGGCAGCTCCAGCGGGGCCGAGCCGTCCAGGGTCCGGCGCCAGTGGGCGAGGTCCGCCTCGGCCCGGTCGGTGCGGGAGCGCTGCCAGGCGGCGTAGTCGGCGTAGCGCACCGGCAGGGCGGGCAGCCCGGGGCCGCGGTTCTCGTGCGCCGCCGCGTACAGCTCGCCCAGGTCCCGGCCCAGGACGGCCACCGACCATCCGTCGGTGGCGATGTGGTGCACCGCCAGCACGAGCACGTGCTCGTCCTCGGCGCAGCGCACCAGCCGGGCCCGCAGCAGCGGCCCGGCGGCCAGGTCGAAGGGGGTGGCGGCGACCCGCTCCAGCAGCGCGTCCAGGGCCGCCGGGGGCTCCCCGGTGAGGTCGTCGTACGCCAGCGCGACCGGGTGCGGCGGGTGCACGACCTGCCGCGCCCGCCCGTCCTGCTCGGCGAAGGTGGTGCGCAGCGCCTCGTGCCGGGCCACCAGGCCGTCCAGGGCGGCGCGCAAAGCGCCCTGGTCCAGCGGGCCGCGCAGGCGCAGCACGGACAGGGTGGTGAACTCGGTGCTGCCCGGCTCGAACCGGTCCAGGAACCACAGCCGCTGCTGGGCGTAGGACAGCGGCGGCTCGGCGTCCGGGGCCGCGGCGGGGATGGCGTCGGCCGAGGGGGCGCCGTCCCCGGCCGGGTCGCCGAGCGCGGCGGCCAGCTCCGCCAGGGTGGCGTGGGTGAACAGCAGCCGGGGCGAGACGTCCGCGCCGAAGGCCGCGCGCAGCCGCGAGGTGACCCGGATGGCCAGGATGGAGTCGCCGCCGAGGGCGAAGAAGTTGTCGTCGGCGCCGACCTCGGCGGTGTCCAGGACGTCCGCCCACGCGGCGGCGACCAGCTGTTCGGCGCGGCTGCGCGGGGCGGTGCGGTGGCGCCCGGCGGCGAAGCCGTCCGGGCCGGGCGCGGGCAGGGCGCGCCGGTCGAGCTTGCCGTTGACGGTCAGCGGCAGCGCCGCCATCGGGACGTAGGCGGCGGGCACCATGTACGCCGGCAGCAGGCGCTCCAGGTGGGTGCGCAGCTCGGCGGCGGACGGCGGCTCCGCGGCCCGCCCGGCGGCGACGACGTGCGCCACCAGCCGGCGGGTGCCGGAGGCGTCCTGGTGGACGCCCACGGTGGCGGCGCCCACGCCCGGGTGGGCGAGCAGGGCGGCCTCGATCTCGCCGGGCTCGATCCGGTAGCCGCGGATCTTCACCTGCTGGTCGGCCCGGCCCAGGTACTCCAGGGTGCCGTCGGCCCGCCAGCGGGCCCGGTCGCCGGTGCGGTACATCCGGGTGCCGGGCCGCCCGAACGGGTCGGCGACGAACCGGGTCGCGGTCAGACCGGGCCGGTTCAGGTAGCCCCGGGCCAGGCCCTCGCCCGCCACGTACAGTTCGCCCACCGCCGCCGGGGGCACCGGGGCCAGGTCGCCGTCGAGCAGGTACACCCGCAGGTCGGGGATGCCGGTGCCGATCGGCCCGGCGCCCCCGGCCCGGGCCGCCGCCCGGTCCAGCGGGGCCCAGGTGACGTGCACGGTCGTCTCGGTGATGCCGTACATGTTCACCAGCCGCGGCGCGGTGTCCGGGTGCCGGTCGTACCAGTCGGCGAGCCGGGTGACGTCCAGCGCCTCGCCGCCGAAGACCACCGTGCGCAGCGCCAGCCGGTCGCCGGTCGCCGGGTGTTCGGCGTCGGCGCGCACCAGCGGGTAGAACGCGGACGGGGTCTGGTTGAGGACGGTGACCTGTTCGTCGGCCAGCAGCCGCAGGAAGTCCTCCGGGGAGCGGGCGGTGTCCTCGGGCACGACGACGAGCCGGCCGCCGTGCAGCAGCGGGCCCCACAGCTCCCACACCGAGAAGTCGAAGGTGTAGGAGTGGAACAGCGTCCACACGTCGTCCGGGCCGAAGCCGAACCGGTCCCGGGTGCTGCTGAACAGCCGCACCACGTTGGCGTGCGGAACCACCACGCCCTTGGGGCGGCCGGTGGAGCCGGAGGTGAAGATGGCGTAGGCGGTGTTCTCCGGCAGCGGGCGGCGGGCCGGGTCCAATCCGGCGACCGGGCGCCGGGCCAGGTCGGCGCGCACCTGCGCGCTGTCCAGCGCCAGCACCGGCACGCCGGTGCCCCGCGCCACGTCGCCGGCCTCCTCGGAGGCGGTCACCAGCGCCACCGGCCCGGCGTCCCGCAGCAGTCCGGCGAGGCGTTCGGGCGGCAGCGCCGGGTCGATCGGCAGGTAGGCCGCGCCGGTCTTGAGGACGGCGAGGACGGCCACCACCAGGTCCACCGAGCGGGGCAGCGCCAGCGCCACGAACCGCTCCGGCGCAGCCTGCAGCTCGGCCAGCCGGTGGGCCAGCCGGCCGGCCCGGGCGTCCAGTTCGGCGTAGTCGAGGCGTTCGCCGCCGAAGCTGACCGCCTCGGCGTGCGGGGTGCGGGCGGCCTGCGCCTCGAAGAGGTCCACCAGGGTCTGCTCCGGGCGGCCCTCGGCGGCGCCGTTCCAGTCGGCCAGCAGCCGCCGCCGCTCCCCGGCGGTGGTCCAGGCCAGGGCGCGCAGCGGACGGTCCAGGTCGTCGGCCAGTTCGGTGAGCAGCAGGCAGAGCCGGTCGGCCAGGGTGCGCACGGTCGACGCGTCGAACAACTCCGGGTCGTAGGCCAGGTCGAAGCCCAGCCGCTCGCCCTGGTAGGCCCGCAGCACCAGTGGGTAGTTGGTGGCGTCGCGGGAGTCCACGCCGGCCAGGCGGACGCCGGAGCCGGCCGTGCGGGTCTCGTCGAAGGGATAGTTCTCGAAGGCGACCATGCTGTCGAACAGCGCGCTGCCGGACGGCACGTCGCTCAGGCCGGTCAGCTCGGCCAGCGACACCGCGGCGTGGCGCCGCGCCTCGGCCTGCGCCTGCTGCAGCTCCCGGAGCCAGTCGGCGGCGGTGCGCCCGCCGTCCACCCGCACCCGGGTGGGCAGGGTGTTGATGAACATGCCGATCATCGACTCGACGCCGGGCAGCTCGTCCGGGCGTCCGGAGACGGTCGTCCCGAACAGCACGTCCGGCTCGGCGCTGTAGCGGGACAGCAGCAGCGCCCAGGCGCCCTGGACCAGGGTGCCCAGGGTCAGCCCGGCCCGCCGGGCGGTGCGGGCCAGCCGGTCGGACCCCTCCGCGGACAGCCCGGCCGGGTGGACGCCCGCCGACCGGGTCCGGTGGACCCCGCGCCGGATCCGGTCGGCGGGCAGCGGGGTCGGGGCGGCGAAGCCGTCCAGCACGCCCCGCCAGTGCTCGCGGGCGCCCTCGGGCTGCTGCTCGGCCAGCCAGCGCACGTAGTCGCCGAAGGGTCGGCGCACGGACGGCCGCGCCGCGGCGCCGGTGGTCAGCGCCGCGTACTCCTCGAAGACGTCGGTGAGCACCTGGGCCAGGCTCCAGCCGTCCAGGATCAGGTGGTGGGAGGTCCACAGCAGGTGCAGTCGCGCGTCGGGCAGCCGGACCAGGGTCAGCCGCATCAGCGGCGCGGCGCCGATGTCCACGCCCCGGGCCAGGTCGTCGGCGCGCAGCCGGGCCAGCCGGTCGTCCCGCTGCTGCGGGTCGGCGGCCCGCAGGTCCAGCTGGGTCACCGGGATCACGGCGGTGCGGTGCACGACCTGGAGCGGTACCGGCACGCCCTCCCACACCACCGAGGTGCGCAGGGCGGGGGTGCGGTCGGCCACCCGCTGCCAGGCGGCGGCCAGAGCGTCCGGGTCGGCCACGCCCTCCAGCAGCAGCGCGGCCTGGTCGACGTAGACGTCGTCCGGCCCGCCGACCAGGCGGTGGAAGAGCATGCCCTCCTGGAGCGGGGTGAGCGGCAGCAGGTCCTCCACCTCCCGCCCCGCGCCGACCAGCCGGTCCACGGCCGCCTGGTCCAGCCGGGCCAGCGGGAAGTCGGAGGGGGTGCGCCCGCCCGCGTCCGGGCGGGCGCAGTGCTCGGCGATGGCGGCCAGCGCGGCGGCCATGGCGTCGGCCAGGGCGCGGACGGTCTCCGCGTGGTGCACCTGGTCGCTGTAGTGCCAGGTGATCTCCAGCTCGCCGTCGGCCACCACCGCGGTCACGTCCAGCAGGTGGTCCAGCGGCTCGTCGGGGGCGATGTCCCGGCCGGGGGCGTCCCCGGCCGGGGCGAAGTCGCCGCCTGCGGGGGCCGTCCACTGGCCGTGGTAGTTGAAGGACACCTGCGGCAACGGCGCCTCCCGCAGCGCCCGGGCGGCGGCGTCCGGCGAGCCGAGCCGGGCCAGCGCCTCGTAGCCCAGGCCGTGCCGGGGCACGGCCCGCAGCCGCTCCTTGACGCCCTTCAGGGTGGCGGCCCAGTCGGGCGCCCCGGCCGGTCCGACCGGGGCCAGGGTGACCGGGTACTGGCTGGTGAACCAGCCGACCGTGCGGGAGACGTCGGGGTGCTGCCCGGCCGGGCCGCCGAGGTCCTCCCGGCCGTGGCCCTCCAGGGCGACGGCCACCCGCGGCGCGCCGGTCCAGTCGGCGAGCGCCCGGCCCAGCGCGCTCAGCAGCACGTCGTTGACCTGGGTGCGGTACACCCCCGGAACCCGGCGGAGCAGGGCCTCGGTGGTGGCGCGGTCGGTCCGGGTGCGGACGGTGCGCACGGTTCCGGCGAGCGGGGTGCCGGGCCGGTCCACCGGCAGGGCGGCGGCGGGCGCCAGGGCCTCGGCCGTCCAGTGCGGCAGGTCGGCGTCGAAGCCCCCGTCACGCACCCGCTCGGCCAGGTGCCGGGCCCAGTCGGTGAACGGGGTGTGCTCGGGCTCCAGCTGCGGCGGCTCGCCCGCCGCGGCCTGCCGGTAGGCCTGTTCCAGGTCGGCCAGCAGCAGCCGCCAGGAGACGCTGTCCACGGCCAGGTGGTGGGCGGTCAGGAAGAGTTGCGGCCGGGCCCCGTCCGACGGCGGCAGCAGGACCGCGCGCAGCAGGGCGCCGGTCTCCGGGTCCAGCGCCGCGCGGGCGGCGTCGGCGGCCCGGAGCCGGGCGTCCTGGACGGCCTGCGGGTCGGCGGCGTCCGCGGCCGGGTCGTGCCGGGTCAGCAGCCCGGCGGCGGGGGCCGCGCCGGGCTGCTGCACCCAGGCGTCCCCGGTGCGGGTGAAGCGGGTGCGCAGCGCCGGGTGGGCGGCCACCAGCGCGTGCAGCGCCTGCTCCAGGGCCCGCTCGTCCAGGTCGCGCGGCAGGTCCAGCAGCAGCGACATGCTGAAGTGGCGCAGCGGGCCGTGGGCGGCGAAGAACCACTCCTGGACCGGGGTCAGCGGGGCGGGCCCGTCATCGTGCGGCCGCCGGGGCGCGGCCGGGGCCGGGTCCGGGCGGGCCGCGGCGGCGAGGTCGGCCACGGTCTGGTGCCGGAAGACGTCCCGCGAGCTGAGCTGGAGCCCGGCGGCGCGGGCCCGGGAGACGGCCTGGATGCTCAGGATCGAGTCGCCGCCCAGCTCGAAGAAGTTGTCGGTGACGCCCACCCGCGCCACGCCCAGCACCTCGGCCCAGACCCCGGCCAGGACCTCCTCGTCGGGGGTGCGCGGGGCGACGAACTCCCGCTGCCGCCCGTCGCCCTCGGGGTCGGGGGCGGGCAGCGCGCGGCGGTCCAGCTTGCCGCTGGCGGTCAGCGGCAGGGCGTCCAGCGCGGTGAAGGAGGACGGCACCAGATGGTCGGGCAGCACCCGCCGCAGCGCCGCCCGCAGCTCGGCGCCGGACGGCGCTGAGCCCGGCGCGGCGGGCACCACGTAGGCCGCCAGCCGGGTGTGGCCGTGCGCGTCGGCGGCGGCCACGACCGCCGCCGCGCCGACCTCCGGCAGCTCCAGCAGCGCCGCCTCGACCTCGCCCGGTTCGATCCGGTGGCCGCGCACCTTGACCTGGTCGTCGGCGCGCCCGAGGTAGTCCAGGCGACCGTCGGCGGTCCAGCGGGCCAGGTCGCCGGTGCGGTACATGCGCTCGCCCGGCGCCCCGAAGGGGTCGGGCAGGAACCGCGCCGCGGTCAGGCCCGGGCGGCGGGTGTAGCCGCGGGCGACCTGGGCGCCCGCCAGGTACAGCTCGCCGCCGACGCCGGGCGGCACCGGCGAGAGCCGCCCGTCCAGGACGTACGCGCGGGTGTTGGGCAGCGGGCGGCCCACCAGCGGGCGGTCCTGTCCGGCGATGCGGCAGGCCAGCGCGTCGACCGTGCACTCGGTGGGGCCGTAGAAGTTGTACGCGGCCACGTCCGCCGCCGCCAGCTCGCGCCACAGGCCGGGGCCGACCGCCTCGCCGCCGAGCATCAGCACCCGGGGGCGGTGGCGCGGATCGGTGAGCAGCCCGGCGGGCAGCAGCTGCGCCAGGTACGAGGGGGTCACGTCGAGGAAGTCCACCCGGTGCCGGACCACGTACTCGACCAGGGCGGCCGGGTCCATCCGGGTCACCTCGTCCACCAGGTGCAGCGGGTGGCCGTCGGCCATCAGCAGCACCCCCTCCAGCGAGGTGTCGAAGGAGAACGACGCGGTCAGCGCCACCCGCAGCGGGCCGCCGCCCGCGTCGGCGACGAAGCCCGCCCGGTGGGCGGCCAGCAGGTTGGCCGTCGCGGCGTGCGGCACGGCGACGCCCTTGGGGCGGCCGGTGGAGCCGGAGGTGTGGATGACGTACGCGGTGTGGGCCGGCAGCAGCGGGGCGAGCCGGTCGGCGTCGCCCGGGTCGGTGTCGGGCGCGGTGGCGGGCACCGCGCGCAGCGCGGCCTCGTCCAGCACCAGGGCCGGCCGGGCGTCGTCCAGCAGGTAGCGGACGCGCTCGTCCGGCAGGGCCGGGTCCAGCGGCAGGTAGCCGGCGCCGGACTTCCACACCGCGAGGACGGCGGTGACCAGGTCGGCGGTGCGCGGCAGCCGCAGCGCGACCAGCTGTTCGGGTCCGGCCCCGAGGGCGATCAGCTGGTGGGCGAGCCGGTTGGCGCGGGCGTTGAGGGTCGCGTAGTCCAGCCGCTCGTCCCCGGCGACCAGCGCCAGGGCGTCCGGGGTGAGGGCCGCCCGGCGCTGGAAGAGCTCCGGCAGGGTGGCCGCGTCCACGGGGAGCGCGGTGGCGTTCCAGTCCCGGGTCACCCGGCGGGTCTCCTCGGCGGAGAGCAGCGGCAGGGTGTCCAGCGGCCGGTCCGGCGCGGCGGCGGCGCCCTCCAGCAGCCGCAGCAGCTGCTCGGCCGTCCGCCGCACGGTGGCCGCGTCGAACAGGTCGCTGCGGTACTCCAGCAGGCCGGTCAGCGCCGCGCCGTCCGGGACGAACTCCACGCTCAGGTCGAAGGTGGCGGCCTGCCGGGGCACCGCCACCGGGGTGATCCGCAGCCCCTGCGGCGCGGGCGCGGCGGGCGGGGCCGGGTGCAGCAGGACCATCACGTCGAACAGCGGGTTGCGGCCCGCCTCGCGCGGCGCGCCCACCGCCTCCACCAGCCGTTCGAAGGGCGTGTCGCCGTGCGCGAAGGCGTCGTTGACGGTTCCGGCGGCGGCCGCCAGCAGGTCGCGGAAGGACGCGGACCGCTCCACCGGGGTGCGCAGCACCACCGTGTTGACGAAGCAGCCGACGGCCCGCTCCAGGTCGGTGCGGGAGCGTCCGGGGGTCAGCGAGCCGACCGTGACGTCGTCCTGGCCGGACCAGCGGGCCAGCAGCGCCTGGACGGCGGCGACCAGGGTGGTGTACAGGGTGGTGTGCTGCTGCGCGGCCAGGTCGCGCAGCCGGGCCGTCAGCGGCGCGGGGACGGTGAAGCTGTGCACCCCGCCGGGACCGGCCTCCTCGCCGCGCCGGGGCCGGTCCAGTGGCGGCTCCGGCGCCACGGCCCCCGCCAACTGACCCCTCCAGTAGGCGAGGTGCTTCTCCAGCCGGGCGCCGGAGAGCTGCTCGCGCTGCCACACGGCGAAGTCCGGGTACTGGGCGGGCACGGGGGGCAGTTGAGGGTCGGCGCCCCGGGCCAGGGCGTCGTAGGCGGTGCACAGCTCGTCCAGCACCACGCCCATGGACCAGCCGTCGGTGACGATGTGGTGCGCGGTCAGCAGCAGCACGTGCGAGCCGTCCGGCGCGGGCACCAGCACGGCCCGCAGCAGCGGCCCCTGCCGCAGGTCGAACGGGCGGGAGTACTCCTCCAGCAGGACCGCGTCCAGGTGCTCCGGCGCGGTCGGTTCCCGCACCGGCAGCGGCACCGGGCCGGCCGGCCGCACGGTCTGCGCCGGGCGGCCGTCGGTCTCGTCGAAGATCGTCCGCAGCCCCTCGTGCCGGGCCACGACCAGGGCCAGCGCCCCGGCGAGGGCCCCGTGCTCCAGCGGCCCGGTGAAGCGCACCGCGACCGCGCTGTTGTAGCGCGGGTCGCCGGGGCGCAGCCGGTCCAGGAACCACAGGCGCTGCTGGACGGAGGAGAGCGGCAGCGGGCGGTCGCGGTCGGCGCGCGGGAGGGCCCGGTCGGCGCCGCCGCCCTCGCCGCCGGCGCGTCCGGCCAGCCGACGGCGCAGCGCTTCCTGCAGGTCCCCGGGCAGGGCCTGGGCGCGGTCTCGCTTGGAAGGCGTCATGGTCGTCGGGTCCTCACCGTTCGTCATCGTCGGGGCCGCCGTACGCGGCGTCTTCGAGTTCGCTCAGCACCTGTTCCTCCACCAGCTCGGCCAGGGCGGCCACGGTGCGGGAGACCAGCACGTCGCGGGGGGTGAGCGCGACGCCGAAGGCGTCGTTGGCGCGGGAGGCGATGAGCAGGGCGCGCATGGAGTCGCCGCCCAGCAGGAAGTAGTCGTCCTCCGCGCCCACGGCCGTGCCCAGGGTCTGCTCCCAGATGGCGGCCACCGCCTCCTCGGTGGGGGTGCGCGGCGGGACGCGGTCGGCCGGCCGCTCCTGCTCCGGGTCGGGCGCGGGCAGGGCCGCCCGGTCGGTCTTGCCGCTGGCGGTGAGCGGGAATCGGTCCAGGACGGCGAAGGCCGAGGGCACCATGTAGCCGGGCAGGGAGCGGGCCGCCAGCGCCCGCAGCTCGGCGGCGGCCGGGGGCTCCGCGCCGGGGGCGGCCAGCAGGTGGGCGACCAGGCGCTGCTGCCCCGGCTCGTCCTCGCGCACGCTCACCACGGCGTCCAGCACGGCCGGGTGCCGCACCAGGGCCGCCTCGACCTCGCCCGCCTCGATGCGGTGGCCGCGCAGCTTGAGCTGGTGGTCGGTGCGGCCCAGGTAGTGCAGCTCGCCCCGGGCGTCGCGGCGCACCAGGTCGCCGGTGCGGTACATGCGGGTGCCGGGCGGCCCGTACGGGTCGGCGGTGAAGCGGGCGGCGGTCAGGCCGGGCCGCCCCAGGTAGCCGCGGGCCAGGGCCGGTCCGCTCAGCCACAGCTCGCCGGGGACGCCGTCGGGGACCGGCCGCAGCCGTGCGTCCAGGACGTAGCCGCCGGTGCCGGGCAGCGGGCGGCCGATGGGCGGCGCGGCGCCGTCCGGTTCCAGCGGCGCGGACCAGGTGGCGACGACGGTGGCCTCGGTGGGCCCGTAGGAGTTGACCATGCGGTGGTGCGGGGCCCAGCGGGCGACCAGGTCGGCGCTGCACGCGTCGGCGCCGACCACCAGCGTCTTCAGGTCGGGCAGCGTGCCGGGGGTGTCGGACGGCAGCGTGGCCAGGGCGGCGGGCGGCAGCAGGGTGTGGGTGATGCGCCCGTCCCTCAGGACGTCGGCCAGGGCGGCGCCGAGCAGCGGCCCGGGGGCGGGCACGACCAGCCGGGCGCCGTGCGGCAGGGACATGCACAGTTCGAGCACGGAGGCGTCGAAGCTGGGGGTGGCGAAGGCCAGCACCCGGTCCCCGGAAGCCACTTGATAGTGCTCGGCCTCGGCGGCGGAGAAGGCCGCCAGCCCCCGGTGGGTGACCACGACGCCCTTGGGGGTGCCGGTGGAGCCCGAGGTGTAGATGACGTAGGCCGGGTCGTCCAGGTCCAGCGGGCGGGTCCGGTCGGCGTCGGTGGGCCGGTGGCCGGGGGAGCCGTCCGGGGCCTCGGCCAGCAGGTCGGCGACCTCCTTGGCGTCGAGGGTGAGCGCGGGGGCCGCGTCGCGCAGCATCAGCTCGACCCGCGCGTCCGGATAGCCGGGGTCGACCGGCAGGAAGGCGGCGCCGGTCTTGGCCACCGCCAGCTGGGCCAGCACCATGTCCGCCGAGCGCGGCAGCAGCAGCGCGACGACCTCGCCGGGGCCCGCGCCGCGGGCGATCAGCCGGTGCGCCAGCCGGTTGGCCCGCGCCTCGGCCTCGGCGAAGGTCAGCTCCAGGCCGGGGGCGCCGATGGCCGGTGCGGACGGCCGCATGTCGACGGCGGCCTCGACCAGGGCGGCCAGCGCGGTCGCGGGCACCGGGCCGAGCGCCGGGCGCGCCGGTCCGCGCAGCAGCCGGGCGCGCTGCCCGGGCGGCAGGACGTCGATGTCGTCCAGGCGGGTGCCGCCGTCCGCGGCGGCCAGGGCGGACAGGGTGTGCAGCAGCTGCCCGGCCAGCGATTCGGCCGTGCCCGGGTCGAAGTACCGCGGGTCGTAGCCGAGTTCCACCCCGAGCCGGTCGCCGGGCGACACGACCACGGTGAGCGGGTAGTTGGTGGCCTCCCGGGCGTCCAGGCCGCTGATCCGCAGGCCGTGCGCACCGGCCGTGGCATCGCCGACCGGGTAGTTCTCGAAGACCACCAGGCTGTCGAAGAGCGGCGTGCCGGCGGGCAGCCGGCTCAGGCCCTGGATCTCGGCCAGCGGCAGGTGGTCGAACCGGCGGTCCTCGGCCTGCGCCTCCTGCACCGCGCGCAGCCAGGCGCCGCAGGGCGCGCCGCCGTCCACGGCCAGGCGCGCGGGCAGGGTGGTGATGAACAGGCCGACGATGGTGTCGGCGCCGGGCAGGTCGGCCGGCCGACCGGAGACGGTGGTGCCGAAGCACACCTGCGGATCACCGCTCCAGCGCGACAGCAGCAGCGCCCAGGCGCCCTGCACCAGGGAGTTGAGGGTCAGCCGGTGCCTGCGGGCGAACTCCTGGAGCCGTTCCGTCGCGGCCGGGTCCAGCTGCTGCGACAGCCAGGTCCCGGAGCGGGCGGTGGCGTCCTGGGCCGGCCTGCGGTCGTAGGGCAGCGGGGTGGGCGCGGCCAGGTCCGCCAGGACGCCGCGCCAGTGCTCGGCCGCCCTGTCGGTGTCGCGGGCGGCGAGCCAGGCGGCGTAGTCCGCGAAGGGGCGGCGCTCGGGCAGGCCCGGCTGCTCGCCCCGGGCCAGCGCGGCATGCGCGGCCAGCACGTCCGCCAGGACGTGGAAGACGCTCCAGCCGTCCAGCAGCACGTGGTGGAAGGCCCACACCACGCGCACCGCGTCCGGCCCGAGCCGGACCAGGTCCAGCCGCAGCAGCGGGGCCCGGTCCAGGGCCAGCGGGCGGGCCCGCTGCTCGGCCAGCAGCCGCTCCAGCTCCGCCTCGCGCCGGTCCGCCGACAGCGCGCTCCAGTCGTGCTCGGCCACCGGCAGCACCGCCTGCCGGTGCACCAGCTGCAACGGAACCGGCACCTGGCGCAGCGCCACGGCGGTGCGCAGCACCGGCGTGCGGTCGACCACGTGCTGCCAGGCGGCGGCCAGCACCCGCGGATCGCGGACGCCGTCCAGCACGAAGGTGATCTGCTCGACGTACAGGCCGTGCTCCGCCTCGTCCAGGCCGTGCAGCACCATGCCGGTCTGGGTGGGCGTCAGCGGATAGATCTGCGCCACGTCCCGGCCGGTACCGGCCAGCCGGTCGACGGCCGCCTGGTCCAGCGGGGCCAGCGGGAAGTCGGACGGGGTGCGGCCGCCCGCGCCGGGCTCGGCGCAGTGCCGGACGATGGCCCGCAGCTCCTCCACGGTCTCGGCGGCCAGCCGGGCGACGGTCTCGCGCCGGTGCACCGCGCCGGAGTACGACCAGGTGAAGCCCAACTGCCCGTCGCTGACCCGCCCGAGGACGTCCAGCAGGTGCGGGCGGTCCGCCGCGCGGTCCATGCCGCCGGTGAGCGGCCCGTACGGGGCGCGCAGCAGGCCGTCCGCGGCGCCGTCCCAGTCCTGTCGGCCCAGGTAGTTGAAGCCGACCTGCGGCAGCTCCGGCAGCCGGTCCTCGGCGCCGGGGCGCAGGTGGCGCAGGGCGCCGTAGCCCAGTCCGCCGCGCGGCACCGCCCGCAGGCCCTCCTTGACCGCCTTCAGCGCGGTCCCGGTGTCCGCGCCCCGGGGCACGTCCAGGGCGACCGGGTACATGGTGGTGAACCAGCCCACGGTGCGGGCGAGGTCGACGTCCTCGAACAGCTCCTCGCGGCCGTGCCCCTCCAGGGCCACCACCACCCGGTCCTGCCCGGTCCAGCGGGCCAGCACCCGGCCCAGGGCGCACAGCAGCACGTCGTTGACGCGGGTGCGGTAGACCTCCGGCACGTCCTGCAGCAGCCGGCGGGTGTCCTCGGCGTCCAGGGCGACGGTCAGCGTCTCCTCGGCGGCGGCGGTGTTGGCCCCGGCCAGGTCGGTCGGCAGCGCGGCGGGGGAGTCGCCCAGGCCGCGCCAGTGGTCGAGTTCCGCGTCGAAGCCGCCGGACGCGGTGTGCTCGGCCAGCCGCTGCGCCCAGGCCCGGAAGGAGGTGCTCTTGGGCCCCAGGTCGGGCCGGTCGCCGGAGCGCAGGGCGCGGTAGGCGGCGTCCAGGTCCTCCAGGATCAGCCGCCAGGACACCGCGTCCACCACCAGGTGGTGCGCGGCCAGCAGCAGCACCGGGTGCCGGTCGTCGGCGGAGCGGCACAGCGCGGCCCGCAGCAGCGGCCCGTCGGCCAGGTCGAAGCCGTCGGCCAGCCGGTCGGCCAGCCCGAGCAGCGCCGCCTCGCGGTCCGGCCCGTCGGCGGGCAGGTCGTGCGTGCGCAGCTCCGGCGCGTCGCCGGGCGCGGTGCCGTACTGCTGCCACCGGCCGGGGCCGGTCGGGCGGAACCGCAGCCGCAGCGCGTCGTGCTGCTCCAGGACGGCGGCCAAGGCGGCGCGCAGCAGTGCCTCGTCGGTGTCGGCCGCGAGCTGGAAGGAGACCGACTGGGTGAAGCGGGCGGGGTCGCCGCCGAGGCTGTCGAACAGCCAGTGCTGGACCGGGGTGAGCGGGGTGTCGCCCACCACCGGGCCCTGCTCGGCGCTGACGGCGACCGCGGTGGCCGCCGACTGCTCGGCGGCGAGGGCGAGTTCGGCCAGGGTCTGGTGCGCGAACAGGTGCCGGGGGGTCAGTGCCAGACCGGCCCGGCGGGCGGCCGAGACGATCCGGATGCCCAGGATCGAGTCGCCGCCCAGCGCGAAGTAGTTGTCGTCCGCGCTCACCTCGGGCACGCCGAGCACCTCGGACCAGACCGCGGCCAGCGCCCGCTCGGCGGCGGTGCCCGGCGGCCGGGAGCCGGCCGTGGCCGGGGCGGCCCACACCGGCTCCGGCAGCGCGCGCCGGTCCAGCTTGCCGGTGGCGCCCAGCGGCAGCCGCTCCAGCGGCACCACCAGCGCGGGCACCAGGTGGTCGGGGAGCGTGCGCCCGAGGAAGGCGCGCCACTCCACCGCTCCCGGCAGCCCGCCCTCGCGGGGCACCGCGTAGCCCACCAGCCGCCGGTGGCCGTCGTGTTCCACCACCCGGGCCGCCGCCGCCGACACCTGCGGGTGCCGGGCCAGCGCGGCCTCGACCTCGCCCAGCTCGATCCGGAAGCCGCGGACCTTCACCTGGTCGTCGCCGCGGCCGAGGTAGACGAGGTCGCCGTCGGGCGTCCAGCGCACCAGGTCGCCGGTGCGGTACATGCGCCGCCCCGGCGGGCCGAACGGGTCGGGCAGGAAGCGGGCGGCGGTCAGGCCGGGGCGGCCCAGGTAGCCGCGGGCCACGCCGGTACCGGCCAGGAACAGCTCCCCGGGCGCGCCGACCGGCACCGGGCGCAGCCGGTCGTCCAGCACGTACGCCCGGGCGCCGCCGACCGGTCGGCCGATGGGCGGGTCGCGGTCGGGGTCGGCGGGGTCGCAGGTGAAGGCGGTGGCGTAGACGGTGGCCTCGGTGGGGCCGTAGATGTTCAGGACCCGGCAGCCGGGGACCGCCTCGCGCAGTCGACGGACGGTGCGGGCGGGCAGGCCCTCCCCGGCCAGGACCACGGTGTCCGCGGTGACCTGCACGGCGTCCTCCGCCAGCAGCCGGCCCAGGGCCGAGGGCACGGCGCTGAGCAGCCCGGCCCGCCACGGCCCGGGGCGCTCGGCCAGGGCCAGCAGGTCGCGGACGATCTCCACGCAGCCGCCGGACAGCAGCGGCGAGAAGATCTCGAACACCGACACGTCGAAGTTCAGCGAGGTGGAGGCCACCACGTGGGCCAGCCCCCGGTCGGCGAACTCGGCCGCGGCCCAGTCAGTCAGCGCCAGCACCGAGGCGTGGGCGACGACGACGCCCTTGGGGCGGCCGGTGGAGCCGGAGGTGTGGATGACGTAGGCGGGGTGCTCCGGCAGCAGGGCGTGCCGCCGCTGGTCGTCGCCGGGGGCGGTGGCGTCGGCCGCCGCCAGCTCCTCGGCGCAGCCCGGCCCGTCCAGCACGATCCGGGTGAACAGGCCGTCCGGCAGCCGGTCGGCGGTCTCCGTGCTGGTGACCACGGCCTGCGGCCGGACGTCCGCGAAGAGGAACGCGATCCGCTCGGCCGGGTAGCCCGGGTCCACCGGCAGGTAGGCCGCGCCGCTCTTGAGCACCGCCAGCAGCGCCACGACCAGGTCGGCGGTCCGGGGCAGCGCCAGCGCGACGAAGCGCTCGGGGCCAGCGCCGGCCGCGATCAGCAGCCGGGCCAGCCGGTTGGCGCGCTCGTCGAGCTGCCGGTAGCTCAGCAGTTCGCTGCCGCAGCGGACGGCCGGGGCGTCGGGGGTGCGCGCGGCCTGCCGGGCGAACGCCTCGGGCAGGGTGCGGCGCGGCGCCTCGGCCACCGGCCCGCCGAACCGTTCCAGCACCTCCCGCCCCCGCGCCGGGTCCAGCAGCGGCAGCTCGGCCAGCGGACGGTCGGGCTCGGCCGCCATCGCCGCCAGCAGCGTCTCCAGGCTCGCCCCGATCCCCTCGACGGTGGCGGCGTCGAAGGCGGCCGGGTCGTAGTCGAGGTTGACCGTCAGCGCGTCGCCGGGGGCCACCACCACGCTGAGCGGGTAGTTGGTGGGCTCCAGGTCGCGTTCGGCCTCGACGGCCAGGCCGTGCCGGGCCGCCCCGTCCTGGTCGAACGGGTAGTTCTCGAACACCACGATGCTGTCGAACAGGGCGGTGCCGCCCGGGACTTCGCTCCAGGTCTGCAGCTGCGCCAGCGAGACGTCGTGGCGCCGGGCCTCGGACTGGCCGGCCTGCAGCTCGCGCAGCCACTGCGGCAGCAGGCTCCGCCCGTCGATCCGCACCCGGGTCGGCTGGGTGTTGATGAACAGGCCCACCATCGAGGTCACGCCCGGGAGTTCGGCGGGTCGGCCGGAGACGATCGTGCCGAACACCACGTCGTCCCCGCCGCCGTAGCGGGACAGCAGCAGCGCCCAGGCGCCCTGCAGCACGGTGTTGACGGTCAGCCCGGCCTGCTGGGCGGTCTCCCGCAGCCGCGCCGACAGGCCGGTGCCGAGGGTCACCCGGACCGTCGCGGAGGAGGCGGCGCGGTGGGCCTCGGCGGGCCGCCGGTCCCGGGGCAGCTCGGTGGGGGCGGTGAACCCGGCCAGCGTCTCCCGCCAGTACCGCTCGGCCCCGGCGGTGTCCTGACCGGCCAGCCAGTGCAGGTAGTCGGCGAAGGCGGCGCGCTCGGGCACCTCGGGGCGGCGCCCGGAGGTCAGCGCGGCGTACCGCTCGCAGACCTCGTCGAAGACCTGGGCCGCGCTCCACCCGTCCAGCAGGACGTGGTGGAAGGTCCACACCACCCGCACCCGGGTCGGCGTCAGCCGGATCAGGGCCAGCCGCATCAGCGGCGCGGCGGCCAGGTCGATGCCGGCGCTGCGGTCCTCGGCCAGCAGCCGGGCCGTCTCCTGCTCGATCCGGTCGGCCGGCTGCCCGGTCCAGTCGTGCTGGACCACCGGGATCAGCGCCCGCTGCTGGACCACCTGCACCGGCTCGGCGGTCTCCTGCCAGGCCAGCCGGGTGCGCAGCATCGGGTTGGCGTCGGCGGTGCGCTGCCAGGCCTCGGCCAGGGCGTGCGGGTCGGTGACGCCGGACAGCACCAGCTGCACCTGGTTGACGTAGGTGCGGCCGTCCGGGTCCAGCAGGCTGTGGAAGACCATGCCCGCCTGCATCGGCGTCAGCGGCAGGACGTCCGCGACGGCGCGTCCGTCCCCGACCAGCCGGTCCACGGCCGCCTGGTCCAGCCGGGCCAGCGGGAAGTCCGCGGGGGTGCGGCCGCCGGCGTCCGGTCGGGCGCAGTGGGCGACAATGCCCTCCAGCGCGTGCAGCATGCCCTGCGCCAGCCCGGTGACGGTCTGCTCGCGGTGCCGCCCGCCGCTGTAGTACCAGCCGATCTCCAGCTGGTCGTCCTGGACCCGGGCCACCACGTCCAGCAGGTGCGGGCGCTCGGTGCCGGGCGCCTCCGCGCCGTCCAGGCCGCCGGGGACGTCACGGACCAGGGCGGCGTCGTCGGCCGACCAGTCGAACCGGCCCAGGTAGTTGAAGCTGACGCCGGGGGCCGGCGCGTCGGCGAGCCCCTGCTCCCGGGCCAGGTGGCGCAGCGCGCCGTAGCCCAGGCCCCGCTGCGGCACCGCCCGGAGCTGCTCCTTCACGGACTTCAGCGCGGTGCCCCAGTCGCCCTCCGGGACCTCCAGGGCGACCGGGAAGAGGGTGGTGAACCAGCCGACCGTGCGGGACAGGTCGACGTCCTCGAACAGCTGGTCCTCACGGCCGTGCCCCTCCAGCCCGACGGCGACGGTGCGCCGTCCGGTCCACTCGGCCAGCGCCCGGCCGAGCGCGGTGAGCAGGACGTCGTCGATCCGGGTGCGGTAGACCCCGGGCACCTTGCGCAGCAGGTCGCCGGTGCGCTCCCGGTCCAGCCGGACGGTCACGGCGCGCACGTCGGCCGAGGTGTTGCCGCCGTCGGCGTCCACCGGCAGCGGTTCGGCGCAGTGCCGGGCGACCGCCTCCCAGTGGGCGCGCTGGTCCGCGAAGCCGCCGTTCGCGGTGTGCTCGCGCAGCCGGCGGGTCCACTCCTGGACCGAGGTGGTGCGGGCGGGCAGGCGCAGCGGCTTGCCCGTGGCGGCCTGCCGGTAGGCGGTCTCCAGGTCCTCCAGCAGCACCCGCCAGGAGACGCCGTCGACCAGCAGGTGGTGCACGGCCAGCAGCAGCCGGGCGGGCCGACCGCTCCCGGTGATGAACAGGCGGGCGGTGAGCAGCGGCGGGGCGTCCAGCCGGAACCCGGCGTGCGCCGCCGCCGTCGCCCGGGCCTCGGCCTGCTCGGCCGCCGCCGGGTCCAGGCCGCCGAGGTCGCAGACCTGCAGCAGCTCGGGCGCGGCGGCGTCGGCGGGGGCGCAGTGCTGGCGCGGGCGCCCGTCGTCGCCGGTGGTGAACCGGGAGCGCAGGGCGTCGTGGTGCGCCCACAGCGCGGTCAGGGCGCGGCGCAGGACGTCCGGGTCGACCTCGCCGGGCGTCCGCACGACCACGGACTGGTTGAAGAACCCGGCGTGCGCCGGGCGGGGGTCCAGGAACCAGTGCTGGATGGGGGTGAGGCCGACCTCGCCGCTCACCGGCCCGGTGCCGGCGACGGCCCCGGCGGTGCCCGCGGCGGCGGCCAGCGCGGCGACGGTGGGCCGCCGGAACAGGTCGCGCGGGGTGAGCGCGAGGCCCGCGGCGCGGGCGCGGGAGACGACCTGGATGCTCAGGATCGAGTCGCCGCCCAGCATGAAGAAGTTGTCGTCGACGCCGACCCGTTCCGCGCCCAGCAGCTCCGCCCAGATGGCGGCCAGGACCTGCTCGGCCGGGGTGGACGGGGCGCGGTAGGCGCTGTCCCCGGCCGCCGCCCAGTCGGGGGCGGGCAGCTGCCGCCGGTCCACCTTGCCGTTGGCCGTCAGCGGCAGCTGCGGCACCGTGACGAACGCGGCGGGCAGCATGTAGTCCGGCAGGCCGGCCGCCAGGTGGTCGCGCAGCGCGGTGGCGGACGGCAGCGCGGCGCCGCCGGCCGGCACCAGGTGCGCGGCCAGGCGCTTGCGCCCGGCGTCCTGGTAGAGCGACACGACCGCCTCGGCGACGTCCGGGTGGGCGGTGAGCCGCGCCTCGATCTCGGCGGGCTCGATGCGGAACCCGCGGATCTTGATCTGGTCGTCCGCGCGGCCCACGAAGTGCAGGTCGCCGTCGTCGCTCCAGCGCGCGGTGTCCCCGGTGCGGTACATCCGGCCGCCGGGCGGGCCGAAGGGGTCGGCGACGTAGCGGGCGGCGGTCTCGCCGGGGCGTCCCGCGTAGCCCCGGGCCAGTCCGGCCCCGGCGACGTACAGAGCCCCGGTGACGCCCGGCGGCTGCGGCTGGAGCGCGTCGTCCAGCACGTACGCGCGGGTGTTGTCCAGCGGGCGCCCGATGGGCAGCACGGCGGGCAGCGGGTCGCCGGAGCGGAAGGCGCGCCGGGTGGCGAAGGTGGTGGTCTCGGTCGGGCCGTAGCCGTCCACGACGACCAGGCCCGGGCACGCCTCCAGGACCCGGCGCACCACCGCGCCCGGCACGGCCTCGCCGCCGGTCCACACCTCCCGCGCGCCGCGCAGGCAGGCCGGGTCCTCCTGGGCGAGCAGGCGGAACAGGCCGACGGTCAGCCACAGGCAGCGCACGCCCTGCTCGGTGACGGCGCGCCGGACCAGCTCGGCGTCCAGGTCGGCGGGCGGGGCCAGCACGGCCGTGCCGCCGCGCAGCAGCGGCACCCACACCTCGTAGGTGGATGCGTCGAAGGCGTGCGGGGAGTGCACCAGCACCCGGTCGTGGCCGGTGAAGGCGCGGTCCAGGGCGAGCGCGGCGACGTCCCGCTGGCGCACGGCGACGCCCTTGGGGGTGCCGGTGGAGCCGGAGGTGAACATCAGGTACTGGACGTTGTCGGGGTGGACGGCGGCGGCCGGGGCCGGGCCGCGCCGGGCGTCTGCGCCAGGGGCGGCGTCCGGGGGCGCCTGGCCGTCGAGCAGCAGCACCCCCTCGTCCGGCAGCAGTCCGCGGGCGGTCGGCGCCCAGGCCGCGTCGGTGAGCAGCAGCTCCGCACCGGCCTCGGCCAGCATCCGGCGCAGCCGTTCGCGCGGCGCCCGACCGTCCAGCGGCACGTACACGCCGCCGGTGCGGACCAGGGCCAGCTGCGCGGTGATCAGCCCGACCGAGCGGTCCATCAGCACGGCGACCGGGCGTTCCGGCCGCACCCCCAGCGCGGCCAGCCGGTCGGCCAGGGCGGCGGCGCGGGCGTCCAGCTCCCGGTAGGTGACGTGCTCGGGGCCGGCCTCCAGGGCGACGGCGTCGGGGGTGCGGCGCACCTGCGCGGCGAACAGCTCCGCGATGGTGCTCTCGGGGAGCGCGGTGGCGGTGTCGTTCCAGGTCTCCAGCACCTGGCTGCGGCCCTCGGCGGTGAGCAGCGGCAGGCGCGCGGGCGGCAGGTGGCCGCCCGCGGGCATGCCCGCCAGCACCACCGTGAGCTGCTCGGCCATCCGCCGGGCGGTGCCGGCGTCGAACAGCTGCGGGTCGTAGCACAGCCGCAGGGCCAGCTCCGGCCCCGGGTAGGCCACCAGGCTGAGCGGGTAGTTGGTGGTCTCGATGCCGTCCAGGCCGCTCAGCCGCAGGCCGTGGGCGGCGGCGAGACCGTCGTCGACCGGGTAGTTCTCGAAGACGACAATGCTGTCGAACAGGGCGACCCGCTCCGGCAGGCCGGTGAAGGTCCGCAGCCGGGTGAGCGGCACGAAGTCGAAGCGCCGGTCCTCGCTCTGGTCGCGCTGGAGCCGGCGCAGCCAGTCCAGCAGGGTGCCGTGGGCCGGCACCTCGGCCCGGGTCGGCAGGGTGGTGATGAACAGGCCGGTCATCGTCTCGGAGCCGGGCAGCTCGGGCGGCCGTCCGGAGACGGTGGTGCCGAACACCACCTCCCCCCGGCCCGCCTGACGGCCCAGCAGCACCGCCCACGCGCCCTGGACCAGGGTGTTCAGGGTGAGCCCGGAGGTCCGCGCCAGGTCCTCCAGCGCCCGGGTCGCGGCGGCGGGCACGGTGACCCGCACGGCCTGGCTGGACTCGGCCCGGTGGCTCTCGCGCGGCTCGCGGTCGCAGGGCAGCGGCGTGGCCTCGGCCAGCCCGGACAGGCGGTCCCGCCAGTGCCGTTCGGCCTGGTCCCAGTCGCGTTCGGCCAGCCAGGCCAGGTAGTCGCGGTAGGGGCGGCGGTCCGGCAGGGCGTCCTGCGGCACGGCGTCCGCCGCGTCCGATCCGGCCGCCGATCCGGCCGCCGATCCGGCCCGGGACAGCGCGCTGTGGCAGGCGAAGACGTCGGACAGCACCTGGAACAGGCTCCAGCCGTCCAGCACCACGTGGTGGAAGGTCCACACCACGCGGACGGCGGTGTCGGACACCCGGGCCAGCACCAGGCGCTGGAGCGGGGCCTGGGCCAGGTCGATGCCGCGCGCCCGGTCGCGGTCCAGCAGGGCGTCCAGCCGGTCGCGGCGGCCGTCCTCGGACAGGCCGCGCCAGTCCAGCAGCTCCACCGGCAGCGCCGCGCGGCGCTGCACCACCAGCAGCGGCTCGGGCACGTCCTGCCAGACCACGCGGCCGCGCAGCACCGCGGTGCGGTCGGTCACCCGCTGCCAGGCCCCGGCCAGCGCCTGCGGGTCGGGTACGCCGTCCAGGTCGAAGGTGAGCTGCTGGACGTAGACGCCGCTGTCGTCCTGGGACAGGCCGTGGAAGAGCATCCCGGCCTGGGTCGGGGTCAGCGGCAGGACGTCCTCCACCGCGCCCGGCTCTCCGCCCGCGATCCGGTCCACGGCGGCCTGGTCCAGCCGGGCCAGCGGGAAGTCGGACGGCGTGCGCCCGGCGGCGCCCGGCCGCGCCGCGTACCGGGCGAGGTCGGCCAGCGCGTCGGCGAACCGCCCGGCCAGCTCCTCGACGTCGGCGCGGCGGTGCAGGCCCTCGGAGTAGGACCAGCTGAACTCCAGCGCGTCGCCGTCCAGCCGCCCGACCACCTCCAGCGCGTGCGGGCGCTCGGCCAGCGGGTCGGCGTCCAGCTCCAGCGGCCGGAAGGTGCCCCGGTACAGCCCGTCCGGGTCGTCCGGCAGCGCCATCCGCCCCAGGTAGTTGAAGCTCAGCTGCGCGACCGGGCCCCGGGGCGCGGCGCCGGGCCGGGCCAGGTGGCGGGCCTCGTGGCCCAGGCCGTGCCGGGGGACGGCGCGCAGCTGCTCCTTGACCTGCTTCAGCACGGCATCCCAGTCCGCGTCGGCGGGCACGGCCAGGGCGACCGGGTGCCGGGTGGTGAACCAGCCGACGGTGCGGCTGAGGTCCAGGTCGGGGAAGAGCTCCTCGCGGCCGTGGCCCTCGACGTCCACCACCACCCGGTCCGCTCCGCCGGGCCCGCACAGCGCCCGGCCCAGGGCGCTCAGCAGCACGTCGTTGACCTGGGTGCGGTAGGTGTCGGGCAGGGTGCGCAGCAGCACGGAGGTGTCGGCGGGGCTCAGCCGCACGGTCACCGAGCGGGCCGAGGCGTAGCTCCCGGCGGCTGCCGGGCCTGCCTGCTCTCCCGGGGCCGGTTCTCCCGGGGCCGGGTCGGCGCTGTCCGGGAACGCCTGCGACCAGTACGGGGTCTCGTCGTCGAAGCCGCCGGCGGCGGCGTGCGCGTTCAGCCGTTCGGCCCAGTGCCGCAGCGGCGAGGACTTCGGCGGCAGCGCCGCCGATCCGTCGCGGCCGTCGCGGCGCGCCCGGTAGGCCCGGTCCAGGTCCTCCAGCAGCACCCGCCAGGAGACGCCGTCCACCACCAGGTGGTGCACGGCCAGGTGCAGGAGCTGCGGCCGTCCGGGCCCGAGGTCGTGCAGCACGGCGCGCAGCAGCGGCCCGTGGCCCAGGTCGAACGGGCCCAGGTGGGGGCTGTCGGTGTCGGGGCCGGTGTGGCGGGTCAGGACGGTCCGGGGCGCCGGGGCGTCGATGTGCCAGCGCACGTCCGTGGCGTCGTCGCCCGGGCCCTCGCCGGTCAGGAAGCGGGAGCGCAGGGCGTCGTGGTGGGCGACCACGTCGTCGAGCGCGGCCTCCAGCGCCGCCGGGTCCAGGTCGTCGGGCAGCCGGACCGACAGTGCCTGGGCGAACTGGCCGGTGCGCCCGGCGGCGCTGGCGAACCACCAGCGCTGGATGGGCGTCAGCGGGCTCGGGCCGGTGGCGGCCACCACGGCCGGGGCGGTCGGCCGGGGGCGGTCGGCGGCGTCCGCGCACCGGGCCAGGGCGGCGACGGTCTGGTGCCGGTAGACGTCCCGGGAGGTCACCGGCAGGTCCGCCTGCCGGGCCCGGGCCACCACCTGGATGCTCAGGATGGAGTCGCCGCCGAGCTCGAAGAAGTTGTCGTCCGCGCCGACCCGGTCCACCCGCAGGACGTCCGCCCAGATCGCGGCGAGGGTGCGCTCGGCGGGGGTGCGGGGCGCGACGTGGCGCACGGCGCGCACGGCCGGTCCCGGCTCGGGGAGCCGGGCCCGGTCGAGCTTGCCGTTGGGGTTGAGCGGCAGCTCCGGCAGGACCACCACGGCCGCCGGGACCATGTAGTCGGGCAGGGTGATACCCAGCGCCCGGCGCACGGCCTCGGGCTCCACGCCGCCCTGCGCGGCCGGGACGACGTAGCCGACCAGGCGGCGGTGGCCGTCGCCCTCGCGGACGGCGGCGGCCGCCTGCGCCACGCCGTCGCAGTGCAGCAGCGCCTCCTCCACCTCGCCCAGCTCGATCCGGAAGCCCCGCACCTTGACCTGCTGGTCCAGTCGGCCGAGGTACTCCAGGCCGCCTTCGGCGCTCCACCGCACCAGGTCACCGGTGCGGTACATGCGCGCCCCCGGCGCCCCGAACGGGTCGGCGACGAAGCGGGCGCCGGTCAGCCCCGGGCGGCCCAGGTAGCCGCGCGCCAGGCCGCCGCCGCCGAGGTACAGCTCGCCCGCGACGCCCGGGGGCTGCGGGCGCAGCGAGCCGTCCAGGACGTAGGCCCGGGTCAGCGCCAGCGGCCTGCCGATCGGCGGGGCCTGCTCCGGCAGCCGGTCGCCCGCCGTCCAGGCGGTGGAGTACACGGTGGCCTCGGTGGGGCCGTAGACGTTGGCGATCTCGCTGTCCGGCATGGTGTCGCGCAGGTCGCGCAGCACCTGGGCGGAGGGGGCCTCACCGGCCAGCAGGACGGTGCCCGCCTCGACCGGGGCGGCGCCGCCGTCGACCAGCCGCGACAGCACCGAGGGCACGCCGCTGACCAGCCCGACCTGCCGCTGGCCCGGGGCGTCGGCGAGGGCGGGCAGGTCGGCGACCACCTCGACGCTGCCACCCGCCAGCAGCGGGCACAGCAGCTCGAACACCGACACGTCGAAGTTGAGCGAGGTGGAGGCGATGACGTGATCCAGCCCGTGCGGGCCGAACCGTTCCCGCGCCCAGGCGGCCAGCGCCACCACGCTGCGGTGGGTGACCACCACGCCCTTGGGGCGGCCGGTCGAGCCCGAGGTGTAGATGACGTACGCGGGGTGGTCCGGCAGCAGCGGCCGGACCCGGTCGGCGTCGGTCAGGTCCGCCTCGGCCGGGTCGGCACCGGTGTCCGCTGCCGTGTCCGCGTCCGCGGCGGCGTCCGGCCCGGCGGCGTCGTCCAGGATCAGCGGGTCGCAGCCCTCGGGCAGGGCGGCCGCGGTCTCCCGGGTGGCGACGACCAGGGCGGGCCGGGCGTCGTCCAGGACGAAGCGGATGCGCTCGGCCGGGTAGCCCGGGTCCACCGGGAGGTAGCCCGCGCCGGACTTCAGCACCGCCCACAGCACCGCCGGGAGCTCGGCGGAGCGCGGCAGGCACAGCGCGACCAGCGTCTCCGGCCCCGCGCCGCGGGCGACCAGCAGCCGGGCCAGGCGGTTGGCCCGCCGGTTCACCCCGGCGTAGTCCAGCCGCACCGGCCCGCAGACCACCGCGGTCCGGTCGGGGGTGCGGGCCGCCTGCGCCTGGAACAGCTCGGGCAGCGCGGCGTCCGGGACGTCCGCCACGGCCGGGCCCGGCGGGTTCCAGGCCTCGAGCAGGGCGCGCTGCTCCTCGTCCGAGAGCATGGGCAGCTCGGCCAGCGTCCGCTGCGGGCCGTCCGCCATCCCCTCCAGCAGCCGGTGCAGGTGCCGGGCCATCCGGGCCACCGTCCCCGGGTCGAACAGGTCGGTGTTGTACTCCACCGTCAGCGCGCAGCCGCCCGCGGCGTCCGGTGCGAACTCCAGGACCAGGTCGAAGCGGGCGGCCGGGCGGGGCAGCGGATGGTCCTCGAACCGCAGGCCCCCGGCGCGCGGCAGCACGGCGGCCGCCGCCTGCTGCACGACGAGCGCCTGCACCAGCGGGGTGCGGCTGGGATCCCGGGGCGGGGCCAGCTCCTCGACCACCCGGTCGAACGGCGCCCCGGCGTGGACGAAGGCGTCCAGCACGGTCGTGCGCATGCTCTCGACGAAGCGGTCCACGGTGGCCGCCTCGTCCACGTCGCCGCGCAGCACGACGGTGTTGGCGAAGAAGCCCGTCGCCTCCTCCAGGTCCCGGCGGTCGCGTCCGTTGGTGACGGTGCCGAACGCCACGTCCCGCTGGCCGGAGTAGCGCGAGAACAGCAGCGCCGAGGCGCCGGCGAGCATGGTGAACAGGGTCGTGCCGCGTCCGGCGGCCAGGTGCCGCAGCCGGGCCACCAGCTCCGCCGGGAGGTCGTGCCGGTGCGCCGCCCCGGCGGTGGTGCGCAGCGCGGGCCGGGGCCGGTCGACGGGCAGCTCCAGGTGCTGCATCCCGGACAGGTGCCGCTTCCAGTAGGTGAGGTCGGCGGTCTCCCCGGCGCCGTCCCCGGCGGCCCGGCGCTGCTGCTCCCACACCGCGAAGTCGGGGTACTGGACGGCCGGGGCGGGCAGGCCGTCCGGCTCGCCGGTGGCCTCGGCGTGGTAGAGCGCGGCCAGCTCCCGGGTGAGCACGCCCACCGACCAGCCGTCGGTGATGATGTGGTGCTGCCCCAGCAGCAGCAGGTGCTCGTCCGGGGCGAGGCGGACGAGCAGCGCCCGGGCCAGCGGACCGGTCGTCAGGTCGTACGGGCGGCACAGCTCCTCGGTCAGCAGCTGCTCGGCGGCCTCGGCCCGGCGCCCGGCGGGCAGTTCGCCGAGGTCGGCCGTGCGCAGCGGCAGGGTGGAGTGCGCGGCGATCCGCTGCACGCCCTGTCCGTCGACGGTGGTGAAGGTGGTGCGCAGCGAGTCGTGGCGGGCGACGAGCCGGTCCAGGGCCCGGCGCAGGGCCTCGGGGTCGGGGGCGCCGCGCAGCCGCAGGGCCACCCCGGTGTTGTACTCGGTGCCGCCGCCGGTGAGGTCGTCCAGGAACCACAGCCGGCGCTGGGCGCCGGACAGCGGCAGCGGGACGTCGCGCGGGGCGGGCGGGATGGGGTCCGGCGGCGCGGCGGCGTGCCGGTCGCCCAGCAGCGGGGCGAGGGCGGCCACGGTGCGGGCGGTGAAGACGTCCCGCAGGGTGAGCCGGACGCCCAGTTCGTCGCGGACCCGGGCCAGGGTGCGGGCGGCCAGGATCGAGTCGCCGCCCAGGTCGAAGAAGTCGTCCGTCGCGCCGACGGCGTCGGCGCCCAGGACCTGCGCCCAGATGTCGGCCAGAGCCTGCTCCTGCGGGGTGCGCGGGGCCAGGCTGCCGGACGCGGCCGGGCGGGCGGGGGCGGGCAGCGCCCGCCGGTCGATCTTGTGCTGGGCGGTGAGCGGCAGCGCCTCCAGGACGACGACGGCGGAGGGCACCATGTGGGCCGGAAGGGCGGCGGCCACGGCCGCGCGCAGCCCGGCGGGGTCGGGGGAGTGTCCCGGGTCGGCGGGGGTGACGTAGCCGACGAGGCGCTCTCTGCCGGGCTCGTCCTCGCGGACCACCACGACGGCTTCGGCGACGTCGGCGTGGCGCCGCAGGGCCGCCTCGATCTCGCCGGGTTCGATGCGGAAGCCGCGGACCTTCACCTGCCGGTCGAGCCGGCCGAGGAACTCCAGCTCCCCGTCGGCGGTCCGGCGGGCCCGGTCGCCGGTGCGGTAGAGCCGGGCGCCGGGCGGCCCGAACGGGTCGGCGACGAAGCGGGCGGCGGTCAGGCCGGGGCGGCCCAGGTAGCCGCGGGCCACGCCGTCGCCGCCGATGTACAGCTCACCGTCGGCGCCGGGCGGCAGCTGGCCCATGGCGGCGTCCAGGACGTACACCCGGGTGTGCGGCAGCGCGCCGCCGATGGTCGGCGTACCGGCGCCGGCCGAGAGCGGCCCGGTCCAGGTGGCGACGATGGTGGCCTCGGTGGGGCCGTACGAGTTGATCATCCGTCGGCCGGGGGCCCAGCGGTCGACCAGGGCGGCCGGGCAGGCTTCGGCGCCGACGATCAGCGTGCGCAGGTGGCGTGCGCCGCCCTGTGCCGGGGCGGGGAGGGTGGCCAGGGCCGCGGGCGGGATCAGGGTGTGCGTGATCCGGTGCCTGTCCAGGACGGCGGCGAGTTCGTCGCCCAGCCAGGGGCCGTCCGGGGGCACGACGAGGGTCGCGCCGGACAGCACGGAGATGAACAGCTCCAGGACCGAGGCGTCGAAGCTGGGCGAGGAGAACTGCAGCACCCGGTCGCCGGGGCGTACCGCGTAGCGCTCGATGGCGGCCTCGGTGAATCCGCCGATGCCGCGGTGGGTGACCGCCACGCCCTTCGGCGTGCCGGTGGAGCCCGAGGTGTAGATGACGTACGCGGTGTGGTCGGCTCCGACCGGCGGGTCGGTCGGCCCGGCGTCCGTGGGCTCCTGCGCGTCGGCGGCCAGCAGGTCGCGGACCTGGGCCGGGTCGTCCAGGGTCACCGCGGGGGCCGCGTCGGTGAGCATCAGCGCCCGCCGCTCGGCGGGGTAGGCCGGGTCCACCGGCAGGAAGGCGGCGCCTGCCCGGGCGACGGCCAGCTCCGCCGCGATGAGCTCCATCGAGCGCGGCAGGACCAGCGCCACCGTCCGTTCCGGCCCGGCGCCGCAGCGCACCAGGTGGCCGGCCAGCCGGTCGGCCCGGGCCGCCAGTTCCCGGTAGCTCCAGGTGCGCCGGCCGTCGGTCACCGCGGGCGCGTCCGGCGTACGGGCGACCCAGCCGGCGAACAGCTCGCCGAGCGTGGGGTACGCCTGCGACGGGGCCCCGGGGGACGCGGGTACGCGCTTGTCGGGCAGGTCGGCCATGGGGTGGAGTCCTTCCGGGTGGGCAGGAAGCGGCGCGAACGGCGGGGAGCGGGCAGCCCTGGGCCCGCTGCGGCGGTGCGGCGTACGGGCGCGGGCGCGCCCGGGAAGTGCCCGGCGCCGGGGGCTGCGGGTCCGGCGGGCGGCGGGCGGCGGGCTCAGGCGGGGCCGGTACGGCGTGCCGTGCGTCCGGATATCTGCACCCGGTCGACCGTGCCGGTTGCCGGGTCGCGGTGGAACCGTCCGCCGGGCTCGCGGCGGCCGGTGCCCGGGTCGACCAGGTCGCAGGACAGATCGGGGTAGCACAGCAGCGGGATCGGCAGGTCGCCGTCGACGGACAGCGTCGGCGAGCCGTCGGGCTCCAGCGCGACGCGGTACCGGGTGGAGCCGTTGGCGTAGCTGCCCGCGCACTCGGGCAGGGCGACCGGGTCGCGCCGGTCCGCGGGGGCGAGGGCGGCGGGCACCCGCACGCCGGTGAAGCGGGCCAGGTCGTCCGCGAGGTCGCGCCAGAGCGCGGTGGCGGCGCCGGCGTTGCCGGTGAAGGCGACCACCATGCCGCTGTCCGGCTCGGCCCGCAGATGGCAGGAGGTGCCCTGGGCGTTGCCGTCGTGGCCGCACCACACCCGGCCGTCCTGCCGGTAGAGGGCCAGGCCGAGCCCCCAGCCGTCGGCGAGCGCGCCGGGGTCGGCGGAGGGCTCCCGGCGGCGCATCTCCTTGGCGACGGCGGTGGGCAGCACGCCGTTCCTGCCGATCAGGGCGCTGCCGAGCGCGGCCAGGTCCGCGGCGCTCGCCAGCAGGGCTCCGGCCGGCGCCTCCAGCGGCGCCAGGTTCTGCTGGACCGGGCGGACCCGGCCGGTCGCGGTGTTGAGCGCGTGCCCGGCCGCGACGGGGCGTTCGCCGCCCGCGCCGATGAAGGCGGGTACGGTCCCCAGGGGTTCGAGCAGGAGCGCGGGCACGGCCTCGTGCCACGGCATGCCGGTGACCACCTCCACCAGGCGTCCGGCGGCGACATAGCCGGCGTTGGAGTAGGAGAAGTCGGAACCGGCGCGGAACAGGGCGTCCCGGGCGGTGCACACGGACGACAGGTAGCGGGCCGCGGTGGTCCGGGCGGCGGTGTCGGAGTCCGGGCCGGTGGGCAGTCCGCCGGTGTGGCTCAGCAGGTGACGGATCGTCACCTCCGGTATCTCCCGCAGCTCGGGGAGATGCTCGGCGGCGGGGTCGTCCAGGTCGAGGTCGCCGTCGTCGGCGAGCAGCATCACCAGGGCGGCGGTGTAGGGCTTGGTGAGCGATCCCAGCGGAACGGCGGTGTCCGCGGTGAAGGGGGCGCCGGTCCCGGCGTCGGCCGTGCCGGTGTGCAGCACGACCTCCTCCGAGCCGTTGTCCAGGACGAGTTGGGCACCGGGTACCCGGTGGTGGCGCGCGAGTGTGTCCAGGCGGTGCTGCAACTCTCTTCTCACAGCCTGGAGTTCGAGCCCTAAGTGGGACGGCGCGCACACGGCGGCCGTAGCGGTGGGGGAGTGGGGCATGAGTGGTGGCTCCCGTTGACTGGGTCTCACAGGTGGGTGGGGAGGACGGCCGCAGGCAGGGCGGTGCCGGGCCGACCGCGAGCGCGTGCGCGCCGTCCTACGGCCGTACGACCTCGACCGGCAGGTGGCGTACGCCGATGAGGACCGCCGGGTTCTGGTACGTGACGTCCTCGTACGAGGGGACCGCCAGCGCGCTGAAGCGCTCGTACAGCATGCCCAGGGCGATCCGCGCCTCCAACCGGGCCAGCGGCGCGCCGAAGCAGAAGTGGATGCCGTGGCCGAAGGTCAGGTGGGGATTGGGGTTGCGGGCCACGTCGAAGACGTCGGGTGCGTCGAAGCGGGCCGGATCCCGGTTGGCAGTGCCGAGATGGACCATGAGCAGCGTGTCGGTGGGCAGTTCGTTGCCTCCGAGGACGACGGGCCGGCTGACCCGGCGGCCCAGTTCGGGGAAGGGCGGCAGCCAGCGCAGCACCTCCTCGACCGCCTGCGGCAGCCGTCCCGGGTCGGCGCGCAGCGCGGCGTCGGCGTCGGGGTGCCGGTCGAACATCACAACGGCGTTGCCCAGCAGCGCTGTTGTGGTGATGTGCCCGGCGACCAGCAGCAGCGCGACGAATCCCACGATCTGCTGGTCCTCCAGGCCGACGCCGTCCACCTCGGCGCTGATCAGCCGGCTGGTGAGGTCCTCGCCCGGGTGCGCGCGGCATCGGCGGATGTGCTCCAGCACGTAGCCGTTCATCTCGCGGACGACCGGGGCGATGGCCTCCAGCGCCCGTGCCAGGTCGTCCATGT
Source organism: Streptacidiphilus sp. PB12-B1b (assembly GCF_014084125.1). Taxonomy (NCBI): domain Bacteria; kingdom Bacillati; phylum Actinomycetota; class Actinomycetes; order Kitasatosporales; family Streptomycetaceae; genus Streptacidiphilus; species Streptacidiphilus sp. PB12-B1b. The sequence goes on from NZ_CP048405.1 coordinate 3,261,129, forward strand.
CGAACGCCTCGCCCAACTGGTCGCCGCTGAACAGGATGCTCGCCCACTCCTGGAAGAGCCGGTGCTCGTCGGCCGGGATGCCCAGCAGTTCGGCGATCACGATGATGGGGAGCGGATAGGCCAGGGCGTCGACCAGGTCGAACCGGTCGGTGTCCGCGACCGCGTCCAGCAGTTCGGCGCAGACGGCCTCGATCCGCGGCGCCAGCCCCTGGACGACCCGGGGCGTGAACGCCTGGCTGACCAGCGCCCGGAGTCTGCGGTGCTCCGGTGGGTCCATGCCGACGAAGTTCCCCTGCCGGAAGGTCTCGAAGTCCTCCTGGGTCGGGGTGAGCGAGGACAGGTCCGAGGAGTAGGCGGCCGGGTCCGCCAGAACGGCGGCGACGTTCTCGCTGTCCAGAACCTGCCACAGGCCCTGGCCCTCGTCGTACCGCACCGGTCCGGCCTGGCGTAACTCGCGCCAGCGCTCGGTCACGTCCTCGAGCAGGACCGAGGACGTCGTTCGTTGCGTGCTGGTCACCATGTCTCCTTGGATAGCGGTATGCGGCAGGTCGTGCCGAATCAGGCCGCCGAATGGTTCCGGGCGGCCCGCCTTCCGGTGGGATTTGGAACACGGAGTACGTCGTACGCGGTACGGGGCGCAGTCGGTCCGCAGGGCGTGACCGGGTGGGGCTCGATGCTCAGCGCTCAGGCTGTCGGTGCAGCGGGACGGTGCACGTCAACAGGCTCGTCGGAGCCGACAGCGGCTCTGCGGACGACCGGGGCCGTGTGCCCGAGCCTGAACGGTGGACCGACCTGGCATAGCAATCCCCCAGCGACATCTCCCCGCGCCATCGGATGCGCGGAACGCTCCACAGCGGGTGTCACCGACAGTACGGACCGCCGACCCGACGTGGACATGACAGCGAGCTGAGCACAGTCTTCACGGCGAGTCATCCTCTGGCAACCCCACGAGGTTGAACAGAAAGCAACGGGGTCTCGCCGTGCGTGACGATCCAGGGGATCGCACTACTCTCGTCTGCCCATGCGATCCCGCGCAAACCGGAAGTCTCCGAGAAAATTCCGCGATCACCCGCCTGATCGCCCCAATACCCCCATTGACCCCAAAGGCCCCAGCCGATGGGTCGGCGGTCACCCGAACGGGCCGCTTCGGACGGCGGCCACCGGGTAGGCGGCGTCACGGCGGCGGAGCGGCCGTCGCCGCCCAGGTGAGGAGAGTGCCATGGCCGACGCCGCGCTGGTGGAGGACCTGTACCGGTTCGAGGAGCTGCTGTCCCCCGAGGAGGCGGAGGTGCTCCTGCGGGTACGTGAGTTTTTGGCGCGTGAGGTCGCTCCGCATGCCAACGAATGGTGGGGCCGGGCCGAGTTCCCGCACCACCTCGTCCCGCGCTACGCCGAGCTCGGAATCGCCGGGCTGGCCTACACCGAGAAGCCCGCCAGCAGCCTGTTGAACGGCTTCATCGCCCTGGAGATGGCCCGGGTGGACGCCTCCATGGCCACGTTCTACGGCGTGCACGCCGGGCTCGCCATGGGCAGCATCGCCCGCTGCGGCTCCGAGGAGCAGCGCGACCGCTGGCTCCCGGCGATGGCCCGGATGGAGCAGATCGGCGCGTTCGCGCTGACCGAGCCGCAGGGCGGCTCCGACGTGGCCGCCGGGCTGCGCACCACCGCGCGGCGCGACGGCGACAGCTGGGTGCTCAACGGCGCCAAGCGCTGGATCGGCAATGCCACCTTCGCCGACCTGGTCGTGGTCTGGGCCCGGGACGAGGAGACCGACCACGTGCTCGGCTTCGTGGTGCGGGGTGACAACCCCGGGCTGAGCGCCACCAGGATCGGCAACAAGATGGCGCTGCGGACGGTGGAGAACGCGGACGTGGTGCTCACCGACTGCCGCGTGCCCGAGGCGGACCGGCTGCAGCAGGCGAACGGCTTCCGCGACACCGCGGACGTGCTGCGGCACACCCGCAGCGGCGTGGCCTGGGAAGCGGTCGGCGTGATACTCGGCGCCTACCGGATCGCGCTGGACTACACCGTGGAGCGCGAGCAGTTCGGCGGCCCCATCGCCCGCTTCCAGCTGGTCCAGGACCTGCTGGTGCGGATGCTCGGCAACGCCACCTCCTGCCTGGGCATGGTGGTCCGGCTGGCCCAGCTGGAGGACTCCGGGACGTTCCGGGACGAGCACTCCGCCCTGGCCAAGGCGTACTGCACCACCCGGATGCGGGAGACCGTCGGCTGGGGCCGGGAGCTGCTGGCCGGGAACGGCATCGTCCTGGACTACAGCATCGCCCGCTTCGTGGCCGACGCGGAGGCGCTGTACTCCTACGAGGGCACCCGGGAGATCAACACGCTGATCGTCGGCCGCGCCGCGACCGGCATCGGCGCCTTCGTCTGAACCGCCGGAGGCGGTCGGTCGGCCGCCGCGGGCCCCGGGCTCAGGCCGGGTCCGCGCGGTCCGACGACGCCGCCGCCAGGGCGTCGGCCACGCTCCGGTGGACCGGCAGGACCGTGTCCACGCCGGTGATCTCGAAGATCCGCAGCACCTGCGGGCCCAGCGCCGCCAGGTGCACCGGCACCCCGGCCCGACCGGCCCGGCGGGTGAACCGCAGCAGCAGGTTCAGCCCCACCGAGTCGAAGAACCGGGTCCGTGCCAGGTCCACCACCACCGCCCGGGCGCCCAGGTCCAGGGCGGTGTCGAGGACGACCCGCAGCGCCTGGGAGGAGTCGAGGTCCACATCGCCGTCGGCCCAGACCACCACGGCCCCGTCCGGCGCTTCCAGGCTGCCCACCTGCAGGCCGTCGGCTGCCCCGAGGCCCGCCGCTTCGTCGTGCTGGCTGTTCAAGCGGACCTCCGGGTCAGGGATTCTGTGCCGGTGAGCCGTGCCAGTCCAGGCAGAGCACCAGGGCGTCGTCGTCCGCCTCGGCGCTGCGGTGGGTGGCCAGGCCCCGCAGCACGGCGCTGGGGACGTCGGCGGCGGGGAGGAAGTGGGCGGTGCTGATGGCGCGCGCCAGGCTCCGCTCGGCGTAGGACTCGCCGGTGGGCGAGGTCGCGGCGTAGACGCCGTCGCTGACCACGACCAGCCGGTCCCCGGGCTCGATGTGAAACTGCTGCGCGATGTAGCGCGACTCCGCGAACATGCCCAGGGGCAGCTGGGCGTCCAGTTCGAGCCGCTCCACGGCCTTGTCGCGCTGGATCCACAGCTGCGGGGAACCGGCGTCGACCACGCTGACATGGCCGGAGGACAGGGTGACGTGCATCAGCAGCGTCGAGACATGGGCGTCGCCGCGGTGCTGGTGGTAGATCGCCTCGTCGGCCAGCATGGCCTGATCGGTGATCGGCAGGTTGGCCCGGCGGGCGTTGCGCAGGGCGTTGACCGCCAGATTGGTCAGCATGGAGGCGTGCATGCCCTCGCCCATGCCGTTGGTGACGGCCAGGGTCAGGGCGTCCGGGGCGACGGACCAGTCGAAGTTGTCGCCGCGCACCGAGTAGGCGGGCTCCAGCTGGGCCCCCAGCGAGTACTGCGGGCAGCTGAAGGACCGGCCGGGCAGCAGCTGCCACTGCATCTCCGCGGCCAGGGTGAGCTTGGACAGGCGCCGGGCCTGCTCGTACTGGTCGGTCTCGCGCTGGGCGACGATGATCGCGCCGCCCAACAGTTCGGAGATCTGCAGCAGCTCGCCCTCGGTCTCCCCGGTCGCCAGGGCGTCGGGCAGCGTGACCGTCAGGACGCCGAGCCGGTCCCCGTGCACGGTCAGCGGCAGGTGCAGATCGACCACGGAGGGGTCCGCCGCGGTGGCCCGGCGCAGCGGCTCCTGGCTGACGAACGCCCGCCCCTGCGGACTGCGGTGCACCGACAGGACCGAGGACGACCCGGCCTCGTCCGCCGCCACGGGGCACAGCGCGGTGAGGCTGTAGTCGGCCAGCACCACCTCCACGGCCAGGGCGCCGTAGTCGCGCACCAGCCCCGTACGCAGAGTCTCGATCAGGGCATGCGGCGCAGAGCGTCGCAGAGCGCGCTCGATGGCCAGGAAGTGGGGCGTCATCGCACGGCAGCCTTCGAGAGGAGGAATGAACGACAGAGATCCACGGAGACGGACTGGGCTGAACGCGCCGGACATGGCACAGTGGAGCCGTGTCCCCCCAAGCGCCTCCTCCCCGCCCCGAACAGGTCGCGGAGGTGGCCCGTGAGGCCATGGAACTGCTGGAGGAACTGCTCGGCAGAGGCCAGGAGGCACTGCCCAGCGGCGCCGTGTCGGCCTTCCAGCTGCGCGCCCTGGTGGCGATCGACCGCTACGAGGGCATGAACCTGCGCGGACTGTGCGCGCTGCTGGGATCGAGCCCGTCCTCGGTGAGCCGGCTCTGCGACCGGCTGGCGGCCCTGGGCATGGTCGAGCGCTCGCCCAGCACGGTCAGCCGCCGCGAGGTGGAGCTGCGGCTCACCCGCTACGGCCGCACGGTGGTCGAGGAGCTGCGCGACCACCGCGTCCGCAGACTGCTCGAGCTGTTCGCGGTCCTGCGGCCGAGCCAGCTGGCCCAGCTGGGCAAGGGGCTGCAGCTCCTGGTCGACACCGCCGACGCCAGTGCGGGCAGCCAGCCGGGCAGCGGACGCGGCAGGGCGGGCACGGCCTAGGTACGTCGGCCCCACGTCCTTCCCCTCTCCCCGTCGCGTCGCCCAAGCGTGGCATTCGTCTGCGCGCACATTCCTACACGCCCACGATTGTTGTCAAACGGCAAATGTTGCCTTTAGGATTCCGGGCATGCCGTCCATCCTCGCCAGCCCGCGCAGCCACGGCTCCACTCCACCGGACCGCCCGCTGACAGGGCGTGTGTGAACGAGTATGGCGCGGAATCCATCGCCGACGACCTGCTCCGACGCGTCTGGATACCCTGCGCTGACGAAGTGTCGCTCGGACGGGCGCTGCTCCACCGGTGCCGCCGCATCGAGCGGGAGTCCCCTCCGTCCGGCATGCCCGACCTGCCCGCCGACGTCCCCCCGTGGCTGACCCAGGTCCTGGCCGGACAGGCGGCGCTGACCCGGGAAGTGCAGACGGAGCTGCTCCCGGTCTGGCGGTACCGGCTTCCGCGGAGCCGCATGGTCGCCCTCATCGAGGGCTATCTGGACGCGCTGCGCCCGGTGCTCCGCTATGCCGACCGGATGGTCGGCGGCTGGACCACCAGGCCGCCGTCCCGGCCCTCCGCCGCCCGGGCGGCCCGCCTGGCCGCGCAGCTGCGCGTCACCCTGCCGGAGGCTGAACGCCGGCTCGCCCGGCTGACGGTCCGGCAGTGGGAGGACCGGCAGCTCACCGCGGCGGAGCTGCACAGCATCGACGTCTGCCACACCCGCGCCGAGCGCGTCGGTGCGATCATCAGCTCAGCCGTCCACGGCCTGGCCGACCACCCCCGGTCGCCCTGAACCGGCCCGCCTTACCGGGGCGCCGCCGTAACCTGGAGGGGTGCAGGGCCGTCGGCGCCATGTCAGGTACTTCGTCATGATGAGCATCTGTGTCGGGATGTTCGTCCTGGCGTGGGGAGTCGTGCGCTTCTACTCGGTCGGCGCCGCCATCGGCATGTGCCTGGTGGCCATGGTGATCCCCCCGGTCGCGGCGGTGCTCACCAACGCCCGGGACCGCGACGACGACTGGTGGGACGACCCCCGCTGGGACGACCCCGACTGGAACAAGCCCGGCCACGACCGGGACCGCCCCGATCACGAGGACCGCCACTAGCCGACGCGCGGACCCCCGGGCCACCGGTTCGCCGGGGTCCACCGTTCGGGGGCAGTCGGGTCCGGCTCGCGCCGTGGTGCCGACCGGGATCGCGCCGTGGATGTGATGATCGGACAGACGGGATCGGGCCGGGCCGGAACGGGCCGGGCTCGGTGGCCGTGCGCGGTGTCGTAGACCGGCCTGTTCCCACGACCGGAGCCCGGAGGGTGGGCCGTGCTGCCTGTGCCGAACCTGCGAAGCGCCGTGCAGCGGCGCCGCGCCTGCCCCGCCGCAGCGGAAGGCCGAGACCCGGTGCCGGGCCCGGGGGGACGGACCGTCTGGGGCCTGGCCGCCGTGTGTTTCGCCGCCTACGCGGTGGTGTCGCTCCGCCGACAGCAGCGGATGCTGACGACCGGCTTCGACCTGGGCATCTTCGAGCAGGTCGTGCGCTGCTACGCGCACGGGCGGCTGCCGGTCGTCGACCTGAAAGGACCGGGCTTCCAGGAGCTGGGCGACCACTTCTCGCCGATCCTGGCCACCCTGGCGCCGCTCTACCGGGCGTGGCCCTCGCCCGCGGTGCTGCTGCTCGCGCAGGCCGCCCTGTTCGCGCTGGCGGTGGTGCCGCTGGCCCGGTGGGCGCAGCGGGCCATGGGGCCCGCGGTGGCGTGGGCGGTGGGGCTGGGCTACGGCGCGTCCTGGGGGATCGCCTCCGCGGTGGGCTTCGACTTCCACGAGGTGTGCTTCGCCGTTCCGCTGCTGGCGTTCTCGCTGGCCGCACTCGGCCAGGGGCGTCTGCGCGCGGCGTCCGGATGGTCGCTGCCGCTGCTGCTGGTGAAGGAGGACCTGGGGCTGACCGTGGCGGTGATCGGGGTGCTCATCGCCTGGCGCGGGGGGCGCCGGCTCGGCTGGGCCACCGCGGCAGCGGGGCTCGTGGGCAGCGCGCTGGAAGTGCTGGTCGTCATCCCCGCCTTCAACCCCGGCGGCCACTACACCTATCTGGACGGCCTGGACTCCGCGCCCGCCGGTGCGTCGGGCCTGCCCGGGCAGCTGTACCGGCTGACGGTCGGCCTGGTGGCCGCGCCCGACCCCAAGGCGCTCACCCTGGTGCTGCTGCTGGCCCCGACCGCCTTCCTCGCCCTGCGCTCCGCGCTGCTGTGGGCCGCCGTACCCACCCTGGTGTGGCGGTTCGCCTCGGACAATCCGCTGTACTGGGGGACCAATGCCCAGTACAGCGCGGTCCTGATGCCGGTGGTCTTCGCGGCCTTCCTGGACGCCCTCGCCCGGCGGCCGGCCGACGCCCGCTCCCTGCGGCACTACCTGGTCGTCCAGCTCGCGGTCACAGCGCTGCTGCTGCCACAGTTCCCGCTCGTCCAGCTCGCGCAGCCCGGCACCTGGCGCGCCGACCCGAGGATCGCGGGCGCGCGGCGGATCATGGACCTGATCCCGGACGGGGCCAGCGTCGCCGCCGGGAACCGCCTGGTTCCGCAGCTGACCGACCGCGCCACCGTCACCGAGTTCGGCCTCTCCGCCCGCCCGGCGCCCCGCTGGATCATGCTCGACACGGCGACTCCCCAGGGCTGGCCGATCACCGCCGCACAACAGGCCGACCTGGTCGACCGGGCCCGCACCGAGGGCTACCGTACCGTCGCCGATGCGGACGGCTTCCTGCTGCTGCACCTCGCGGGCGAGCCGTCGCCGCGGTGACTCCCGGCGGCAGCCGGTGTCAGAGCTTGCGACTGTCCCGGGGTTCGACGTAGGGCTCCTCGTCCAGCGGCTGGCCGCCCTCGTGCGCCCGGGCGCGTTCGGACTCCGCGCTGTACTCCAGCCCCAGCAGCAGGGCGATGTTGGTGATCCAGAGCCAGATGAGGAAGATGATGATCCCGGCGAAGGTGCCGTAGGTCTTGTTGTAGCTGCTGAAGTTCGAGACGTAGACCGCGAAGAGGGCGGACGCGACGATCCAGATGCCGATACTCAGCAGGCTGCCGCGGGTGACCCAGGAGAACCCGTGCCTGACGTTGGGCGCGGCCCAGTGCAGCACCGCGACCACCAGGGCGAACAGGATGACCATGACCGGCCATTTGGCGTAGTCCCACACCGTCACCGCGGTGTTGCCCAGGCCCAGGATGCTCCCGGTCTTGCGGGCCAGGCTGCCGGTGAACACCATGCCCACCGAGATCACTGCCAGCACGACGACGAGGAAGACGGTGATCCCGAAGCGGATGGGCAGCGTCTTCCACGCGGGACGCCCCTCACCGATGTCGTAGACGGTGTTGCCGGCCCGCATGAAGGCCGCCACGTATCCCGACGCCGACCACAGGGCGATCACCACGCCGATGATCAGCGGGATCAGCGCCTTGCCGCCGCTGGCCTGCACCTGCGCGACGATGCTGGTCAGGGTGGAGCGGACGGCGCCCGGGGCCACGCTGGTGATGTTGTCGGTCAGCGACTTGGCCGTCGACTTGCTCAGCAGGCCCACGATCGACACCAGGGCCAGCAGCGCGGGAAAGACCGCCAGGACCGCGTAGTACGTGAGCGCCGCCGCCAGGTCGGCCAGGTTGTCGGCCTTGTACTCCTTGAGGGTGCGCTTCAGAATCCCGCGTGAGGAGCCGCGGGGCAGGTCGGACGGCTTCTCGGGCGCCCGCCCGGCCCCCTCGTTCTCCTCGGCGGCGCCCTGGGTACCGGCTCCGGTGTGCTGCGGCTCGTGCTGCGGCTCGCGTTCGTCCATCGTTCGCCTCCTGGGCTGTACGGGGCCGCGTGCGCGCCCCGGCGGGATCGCCGAGCTGCCGCGCGCACACGGTCCGACCTGGAAAGGGGCTCGTGCTTCCCTTGCCACGTCCCGCGTCTACCCCGACACGTCCGTATGAGCGATCGGAGTCCCGGCAGGAAGGTCGTCGACCGCAGGCCGTGCCCGCAGGAGGCAGGCGGTGGTGGCGAGGCCGAGGACGACGGCGTCCTCGGCGAGGGCCGCAGCCCAGTCCGGGAGCGGCCCGCGCCGGGCCAGGCTGCGCCAGCGGGCGCCGGCGAGCGCGCCGAGGAGGGCTGTCGCAGCGGCCAGGGCGGCCGGGGCGGCCAGGCGGCGTGGTTCCTCGGTCTGCTCGAGATGGGCGGTGACCGCAGCGCCGGTGAAGGCGCCGAGCACGATGCGCGGCGCCAGGCCCTGCGGGGACAGCCGGCTGGGGGTCGCCGGCAGCTTGTCGAGGACGAGTTCCCCGGCACCGGCCAGGACAGCCGCCACGGTGGCGCCGGTACCGGCCAGCCAGCGCGCGGGGCGCTCGGTTTCGGTGCCGGGAACGCTGAGGGCGAGCACGGCGACGCCGCTCATGCTGCGGCCGCCGGCGGCGGCGCCCAGCAGGGCGGCCCGCCACAGCCCGGCGCCGGGAGCCGCCGTCTCAGGCATCCCGGCTGCCCTCGAGGGCGATGACGGTGGCGTAGGTGGCCAGCCCGTAGGCGAGGTGCGGCAGGGCGTCGCTCACCCAGTCGGTACGCGACCAGGTACGCGGGTCACTGACGCCCAGCGCCCCCATCGGGGCATCGGTCAGCGCCATGGCCAGCGCGCCGGTCACCACACCGCCCAACCACAGCGGCAGCCGGATACCGATCCGGCGGGTCACCGCCATGGCCGCGCCCACACCCGAGCCGACCGCCATGCCGGACAGCGCGCCCAGCCCGGTGAGCCGGTTCTCCCGGTCCTCGCCGCTGCCGGGGACCGGGTGGCCGACGCGCTTGGCCAGGGCGTCCACCACCTGGTCCGGCACATCGCTGCTGCCGCGCGCCCGCCATGCCATGTCCGCGTAGGTGGCCGCGTTCAACACCGTCGTACCGGCCGCACCGGCCGTCGCACCCCGTACCAATGATTTGATCATGTGACTGCGGATACCCGGGTCGAGCGGGGATTAACGCGTGGGGCGCCGCCGCCGCCGATCGTCCCGCCATCCGGCCGAAGCACAGCCACCCCTCCTGCTCAGTGAGGCCGCCGACCGCTTTAGCGGAGCTCCGCCGAGGGCAGCCGATCCGCATGACGAACCAACCGCACCCGCCCCAGCAGGCACACGTCACCATCACCGGCCCCGGCCGGGCCGCGGACCACATCGTGGCGGCCCTGGCCGCGCGCTTCCGCGAGGTCGATGTCCTCCAGGCCGGTGACGCCGCCGCTGTCTGCCTGGTCGACACCGGCCTCGGCCACCCGGACCACGGCCGACCCGAGCTGTTCGCCGACCCCCAGGCGCTGGCGCACGTCGTGGTCACCGGGCCCCCGGCCGTCGAGGATCCCGCAGCCGACGAAGGGATCATGCTCCTGGACGAGAGCCCCGTGGCCGTGGTGGCGCTGTGGCTCAAGGAGGTCTTCGCAACCCGCGAAGACCGCGCCGCCGAAGCCGCCGCGACCGCCGAAGCCGCCGAGACCTCTGCCAACGGCGGCCGCCGGGACCGCGCCGCCTTCGACGTCTGGCCCGGCCGACCGGCCGTCTGAGCCGCCTCACCGCCGCCGGGGCCGGGACCGTCCCCGCGCCCCCGGTTTAGCGGATCAGGTCAGGGGATACGCGTACGGGTGCTGTGCGGTGGTCCCTGTTCGCTGCCGAGCGGGCACGCCGCGCGGTTCGCGGGTGGCTTGAGGCCATCCCGTGGCACCCTTCTGGGAGGTTGATCGCATGACCGAGGTCCCGGCCACCACCACCGACTCGGGCGCACCCGTCGAAAGCGATGAGCACTCGCTGACAGTCGGTCCGGGCGGACCGCTGCTGTTGCAGGACGGCTACCTGATCGAGCAGATGGCCCAGTTCAACCGGGAGCGCATCCCGGAGCGGCAGCCCCACGCCAAGGGCAGCGGCGCCTTCGGCCACTTCGAGGTGACCGGGGACGTCACGGCCTACACGAAGGCGGCCGTGTTCCAGCCGGGCACGCGGACGGAGGTGCTGGCGCGCTTCTCCACCGTGGCGGGGGAGCGGGGGAGCCCGGACACCTGGCGCGACCCGCGCGGCTTCGCCCTGAAGTTCTACACCTCGCAGGGCAACTACGACATGGTCGGCAACAACACCCCGGTGTTCTTCGTGAAGGACCCGATGAAGTTCCAGCACTTCATCCGCTCCCAGAAGCGCCGCGCCGACAACAACCTGCGCGACCACGACATGCAGTGGGACTTCTGGACCCTGTCCCCCGAGTCCGCCCACCAGGTGACCTGGCTGATGGGGGACCGGGGCATCCCGCGCACCTGGCGCCACATGAACGGCTACAGCTCGCACACCTACATGTGGGTGGACGGGCAGGGCCGGCGGTCCTGGGTGAAGTACCACTTCAAGACCGACCAGGGCATCGAGCACTTCACCCAGGACGAGGCCGACCAGATGGCGGCCGTCGACACCGACTACCACACCCGTGACCTGTTCGAGCACATCCGCGACGGCCAGTACCCCAGCTGGACCATGTACGTCCAGGTCATGCCGGACGAGGACGCCGCGGACTACCGGTTCAACCCGTTCGACCTGACCAAGGTGTGGCCGCACGGCGACTACCCGCTGATCGAGGTCGGCCGCCTGACGCTGGACCGCAACCCGACCGATCACCACGCCGAGATCGAACAGGCCGCCTTCCAGCCCAACAACTTCGTCCCCGGCATCGGCCCGAGCCCGGACCGCATGCTGCTGGCGCGGCTGTTCTCGTACGCCGACGCGCACCGGCACCGCATCGGCGCCAACTACCAGCAGCTGCCGGTCAACGCGCCGACCGTCCCGGTGCACAGCTATTCCAAGGACGGGGCGATGGCGTTCCGCAAGACCAGCGACCCGGTGTACGCGCCCAACTCCAAGGGCGGGCCGGCCGCCGACACCGCCCGTTACGGCTCCCCGCCGAGCTGGCAGGTGAGCGGCGAGATCACCCGCGCGGCCTACGTCGACCACGCCGAGGACGACGACTGGGGCCAGGCGGGGACGATGGTGCGCGAGGTCCTGGACGACGCCGCCCGGGACCGCCTGGTCGACAACGTCGTCGGCCACCTGCTGAACGGCGTCACCGAGCCGGTCCTGCAGCGCGCCTTCGAGTACTGGACCAACATCGACCCGGAGGTCGGACGGCGCATCCGGGACGGGGTCCACGCCAAGGCCGACGAGAAGGATCCCAAGGCCGGGAAGCAGAGCAACCCGGCCCGCCGCTCGATGCAGGACAAGGCGTAGCGGCCTACGCCGCACGGGCCGCGCCCGCCCCCTCCCCGCCGGATGCTCCGGCTGCGGGACGGGGCGGGCGCGGCGTTTCAGTGCAGGGTGTTCAGTGCAGCGTGACGGCGGCGCTGACGGTCTTGCCGTGGGGCGGGGCCAGGTTGACCCGCACCTGGTCCGCCAGGGCGGTGACCAGGTGCCAGCCGAAGCCGCCGCCGCCCGCGAGGTCGGGTTCCCGCGCGGTGGGGGCGGTCACGCTGGTGTCGGTGACCGCCACCTCGACGTACTGGTCGCAGCACAGTGTCAGGGTCAGCGGCCCGGGCGCGTGCCGCACCGCGTTGGTGACCAGTTCGGACACCAGCAGCTCCAGATCCTGCGCCGTCTGCGGATCCAGGCTCGGAATGCAACCGCTGAGGAAGCTGCGGGTGTGGCTCAGGGCCACGCCTACGCTGCCCGGCTTCCCGTCCAGGTCGTAGGTCGACTCGCAATGGTCCTGCCGGTGGTCCTGCTGGTCCATGGAACGCACCCCTCGTCGACTCCGGACAACTGCCCTCGCACCGTCTCCTGCCCCAGGTCGAGCCGGTGATGCCCGCTGGCCAGCGGGTACGGCTCAGGACACGTCCAGGATCGCGCGCGTCCGCGTAGAAGGCCGGGGCTAGGGGGCTTCTGCCTCGGTGCAGTTGAGGACGTCCCACAGGCCGGTGAGGTCCAGGACCCGCCGGAGCTGGCGTCCGACGTTGACCAGGCGCAGCGTGACGCCGGCCGTCCGTGTCTGCTGGTAGGCGCGGGTGAGGGCGTTGAGCCCGCTGGAGTCGCAGAAGGTGACCAGGGACACCTCGATGTCCAACTGCCGCACCTGCGGGTCGATCAGGGCCCCGGTCACGGCCAGCCGCACCTGCTCGTCCGCGTCGAGGTCGAGCTCCCCGACGAGCATGATCTCCGCGATGGTGCCGCGGTCGAGGGCCACGACGTCCAGGGACGCATGGTCGTTCACTGGGTCTCCCTCTCCTCGGCCAACAGGGATCAAGCCTAGTGCCCCGTCAACCGACGCCGAGGGGGAGGAATTCCGGCGTCCGTGGGCAGACGCTGGTCATGGCTCTCCTGATTCGGTCGGCACCGCTCCTCGACCGCCTGTCCGCAGTGGCCCGTACGGCGCTGCCGCCGCTCGCGTTGACGGCGGCGGTGCTGGGGCTGGTTTCGTGTTCGGCGTCGGGGGCGCTGCCTGTGCACAGGCTGCCGGACACCCCGGCAGCGCCCGGAGCGGGCACGGCAACGGGCACCGGGTCGACCACCGGGGCTGCGGCCTTCGCACTGGCGCCGACGCAGCGGCTGGTGATCGTCACGGACGGCGGGGTGGCGCTGAGCGCCGGTGCCTCGGGCGCGGTGTCGGTGGGCACCGACGGCGCCGTGGTGAGCAGTTGGCACCGGGCGGGCCCGGTGGCGACGCTGGACCTGGACTGCCCGGCGCATCCGGCGCCCGGCGCGGGGCCCTGCCCGGGGACCGTGCAGGTGTCGGTCCCGGCGAACGCGGCCGTCACCGTGCAGGCCAGGAACGCCGGTGTGTCGGCCACCGGGCTGGACGGGCCGTTGAACCTGGCCACGGTCAACGGCGATGTGACCGTGGCGGCGGCGGGCACGGCCGACGAGCCGATGCAGCTGACGACGCGCAACGGCTCGGTGCGCGCCACCGGCCTGCGGGCGCCGAGCCTGGCCGCGCTGACCGTCAACGGCGACGTGGACCTGGCCTGGGCGAGCGCGCCCGGCCAGGTCACCGCCGGCACCACCAACGGATCGCTCGACCTCACCCTGCCTGCGGACTGCCCGCACTACGCGATCACCGCGCAGACCCGCAACGGGCAGCCGCACCTGGGCCTGCCGAGCGACGGCACCGCCGCGGACCGGCTGGACCTGACCACCGTCAACGGCGACATCACCGTCCGATCCGCAGCCTGAGCCGTCGGCCCGGGCAGCTGCCTGCCGGGCCGGGTCAGTGGCCGGACAGGTGCCAGCCGGCCGCCCGTCGGCGTTCGTGCCAGAACGCGGCGTAGCGGCCCTCGGCCCCGAGCAGTTCCTGATGCGTGCCGAGCTCGGCCACCCGGCCGCCCTCCAGGACGGCGATCCGGTCGGCGTGCGCGACCCGCAACGGAAAGCCCGACCGCCCCGCCGTCGCCGCCCTGCTCGACGCACACGCCGGGGCCCCGGCCGGAGCCGGGCCGGTCGCGCCGCGCAACCCGCTCGAACAGGTGCTCCTCGGCGCGTGGCGGGACGCGCTGGACGACCAGGGCCTCGGCGTCGAGGACGAGTTCCTCGCCCGAGGCGGCGACTCGGTGCTGGCCACGCGCATCGTCGCCGCCCTGCACGAGGAGCTGCAGACCGACCGGATACGCGTCCGCGACGTCTTCACCACCCGCACCGTCGCCGCCGTGGCCGCCGCCCTCCTGGCCGAGGACCCGGACTGGGCCCGGATCGCCGAGATCGCGCTGGAGGTGAGCCGACTGTCCGCAGCAGACCTCGACCTCGCCCTGCGCGCCTCCTCGTAGGCCCGGCGACGGGCGTCAGGCGAGGATCGTGCCGTGGGCCGGGCCGGTGGCGGGGTCGGACGGGGGCAGCATCGCCAACTGCCGGGACTGGGCGACGAGACGGCCGGAGTCGTCCCAGATCTCGGCGTCCTCCTCCAGGAGGCCCCCGGCCAGGTTGCGGGTGGCGTGGACCACGCGCAGCCAGCCGGGGGCGGGCGCGGCGCGGATGTGGGCGGTGAGTTCCAGGGTCAGCGGCCAGCCGTCGAGGCCGAGGTCCAGCGTGACCGGCGGCAGGACGTCGGCGGCGAACAGCAGCGCCAGCGGGTCGGGTCGGCGTCCGTCGGGGAACCGGAGCCAGCCCTGGACGCGGCCCTCGCCGCTGGGTTGGCCGAGCGCCCAGCCGACGGTGGCGGGGTCGAGCCGCAGGTCGATCCGGCCGAGCAGGTCCGCCTGGCTGCGGAAGGACGCCGGTGCGTGCTCGGTGCCGATGCACTGGTCGGGCGGCGGCATCTGCGGCGGGGTCGCGCTGGTGCGGACCTCCCCGTCGGCGGCGGACAGGTCGCCGTAGGTGGCCAGGACGCGCAGCCGCTCGACGGGGGCGCCGTCCTGGCCTTGCTGGAGGAGCGAGGCGGTGCCGGTGGACATGGCCCGCCCGGTGCGCACGGTCGTGGTCCGGACCTCGGCCGGGCCGGGGCGGGAGGAGCTGAGGTAGTAGCTGCTGACCGAGAAGGGGTCCGTGTGGCCGGTGCCTTCGCCGAGGTGCTGCGACAGCGCCCGCCCGGTGAGGGCCAGCAGCAGGCCGCCGTTGATCCAGCCGCCGATGCGCCAGCCCGGGTCGAGCACGGTGTCGAAGACCGTCCCGGGGTCGGCGGGGTCGGCCTCGCGCCGGGTCAGGGCGGTCCCTCGGTCGAACTCGGCCGGTGTCGTGGTCATGGGGGCGGTCCTCTCGTGCTGTGTGGCTGTCTGCGCCGGAAGTGCCCTGATCGCTCGCGGTCCTCCGTCGGCGCACTCCCCATTCACGTGCGCCGGGCGCCGAGCGTTCAGTCTTCGGCGCATTGCGGGCGAACCGCGCGGAACCGGCAGGCCGCTGCCTTGCGTATCCTGCTGGCGAGCAGCACGGGGCCACAGGAACGATGAGGGACGTTGACGACGGTACGGTACGCGGTTCTCGGCCCGGTCAGGGTCTGGCGCGGCGACACGGAGCTGGTGCTGGGGCCGCCCAAGCAGCGGGCCCTGCTCGCGCTGCTGGCGGTGCGCGCCCCGGAGCCGGTGACCGTGCACGAGGCCGTGGACGTGCTCTGGGACGGCGAGCCGCCGCTCAGCGCGGTCAATGTCGTCCACCGCCACATCGGCAGCCTGCGGCGGCTGTTGGATCCGGCGCCGGACAGTGGGGCGGAGGAGAGCCGGGCGGAGGGCCGCCTGCTGGTCCGTGGCACCGGCGGCTACCGGTTGCCCGCCGACGCGGCGGCGCTGGATCTCGCCCGCTTCCGCGAGCTGCGCGCCGAGGCCCAGCGGTCAGTGGCGGCAGGCGCGTTGGAGGACGGCGCGCGACGGTTCACCGATGCGCTGCTGCTGTGGCGGGGGCCGGTCGGCGCGGGCACCCTGCCGCACCTGCACCAGCACCCGGTGTTCGTGGCGGTGGAGAACGAGTACGTCGCCGCTGCCAAGGAGGCGGCCGACGTGGTCCCCTGGCAGGCGTCCCCGCTCGCCGAGGGCGTGCTCGCGGTGCTCAGGGCCGCGACGGCGGGGCGGTACCGGCTGGACGAGGCGTTGCAGGCCCGTGTCGTCACCGCGCTGGCCGCCACCGGCAGGCAGGCGGAGGCACTGGAGCTGTTCGCCTCGCTCCGGGCCGAGTTGGCGGAGGAACTGGGCATCGACCCGGGCCCGGAGCTGCTCGCCGCCCAGCGGCAGGTGCTCCGCCAGTCCGCAGCGACCGCCCCGCAGACCCGGCCGGAGGAGCCCGGCGCCGAGGAGCCGACCGCCGCCGACACCACGGACGGCGGCGGGATGCAGTCGGCGGTGAAGGTCCGTCCGGCTCAACTGCCGGTCGGCATAGCCGCGTTCGTCGGGCGGCAGGACCGGATCGAGCACTCGCTCACACAACTGCCGCCGCACCCCGGTCAGCCGGGCCCGCCCATGGCGATCGGGGTGATCAGCGGCATGGCCGGGGTCGGCAAGACCACACTGGCCGTGCACTGGGCGCACCTGGTCGCAGACCGCTTCCCCGACGGCCAGCTCTACGTCAACCTGCGCGGCTTCCACCCGTCGATGCCGCCGCTCGATCCGCTCGACGCGATGCGTGACGTGATCGAGGCCCTCGGGGTGCCGCAGCAGCAGGTGCCGGACAGCCCCGACGCCCTGGGCGCGCTCTACCGCAGCCTGTTCGTCGGCCGTCGGCTGATGATCCTGCTGGACAACTGCCGCGACGCCGAGCAGGTGCGTCCGCTGCTGCCCGCGGCGGCCGGCTGCCTGGCCCTGATCACCAGCCGCCACCGGCTGGACGCCCTGGTCGTCGCCGACAACATCCGCTTCATCCCGCTGGACCCGCTCACTCCCGCCGAGGGCATGGACCTGCTGGTCCGCCGACTCGGGCAGGAGCGGGTGGCGAAGGAGCCCGCCGCCGCGCAGGCCATCGTGGAGCACAGCGGACGGCTGCCGCTCGCCCTGGCGATCGTGGCGGCGCGGGCCGTGCTGCACCCGACGTTCCCGCTGGCGTCCATCGCCGACGAGCTGCGGGAGAGCCACGGCGGCCTGGACGCCTTCATCAGCCGGGACGCGAGCACGGACGCCCGCAGCGTCTTCTCCTGGTCGTACCAGGCGCTGAGCCCGGCCGCCGCGCAGCTCTTCCGGCTGCTGTCGCTGCACGCGGCGCCGGACGTCGCGGTGGCGGCCGCCGCCAGCCTGGCCGGGGTTCCGCTGCGCGAGGCGCGCGGTCGGCTCGCCGAACTGGTCGAGCACCACCTGCTCACCGAGCACCTCCCGGGCCGGTTCAGCTGCCATGAGCTGCTGCGCGCCTACGCCGTCGAACTGTGCGAGAGCCAGGACAGCGAGGAGGACCGCAGGGAGACCTGCCGACGGCTGGTCGAGCACTACCTGCACACCGCGCACAACGCCGATGTGCTGCTCGCGCCGCACCGGGAGCGGGTGGAGCTGCTGCCCGCAGCGCCGGGGGTCTCGCCGCAGGGCTTCCGGGGGGAGGCCGAGGCCGCCGACTGGTTCCAGGGCGAACGGCAGGTGCTGCTGGCCCTGGTCGAGCAGGCCGGACAGCACGCGCGCGAGGGCGACGAATCCTGCTGGAAGCTGGCGTCGCTGATCGAGCTCTTCCTGGACCGGCACGGGCGCTGGCAGGAGCTGCTGCACGTGCAGACCACCGCGCTGGAAGCCGCCCGCCGCACCAGGGACCGCAGCGGCCAGGCCCACGCCCTGCGCGCGCTCGGCCTGGCCGCGTGCCGACTCGGCGCGCACGACGACGCGCGCCGCCACCTGGCCGCCGCCCTCGACCTGTTCGGGCAGCTGGGGGACCACGGCGGGCAGGCCGGGGCGCACCGCTACGCGGCCTTTCTGGCCAACGT
Source organism: Streptacidiphilus sp. PB12-B1b (assembly GCF_014084125.1). NCBI lineage: Bacteria > Bacillati > Actinomycetota > Actinomycetes > Kitasatosporales > Streptomycetaceae > Streptacidiphilus > Streptacidiphilus sp. PB12-B1b. Next base: position 3,279,063 of record NZ_CP048405.1, read on the forward strand.
CCTCCAGGACCACCACGCCGCTCTGGAGCACTACCGCCTGGCGGGCGAGTGCTACACGCTGACCGGCTACGTCAGCGGCCTGGCGAAGCTGCACAACGAGATCGGCTGGACCCGGCTGCTGATGGGCGACCACGAGGCGGCGGTGGTGCAGTGCGAGAAGGCGGTGGCCATGCACCAGGAGATCGGCGACCGCAGCGGCGAGGCGGCCGCCTGGGACAGCCGGGGCTACGCCCAGCAGCACCTGGGCCTGCACGAGCAGGCGCTGGACAGCTACGACCACGCGGTCGGGCTGTACCACCGGATGGGCGACCGCAGCCTGGAGGCGGACACCCTCGTGCACGTGGGCGAGAGCCACCAGGCCCGCGGCGACCACCGGTCGGCGCGGGCCGCCTGGCAGCGGGCCCTGGAGCTCTACGCACAGCTGGACCATCCGGAGGCGGCGGCGGTGCGCGAGCGGCTGGAGCAGCTCGGCTGATCCGCTCACGGGCGCGGGAGGCTGGGACTCATACCTCCCACACGTGCCGCGCCCGGGGAGGGTTCACCGGTCAGGCCGGGCCGGGCGGGCACTGCGCACGCAGTTTCACCAGGGCGTAGTGCTGCCGCGACTTGACCGTGCCGGCGGGCACCTCCAGGATGTCCGCGGTCTCCTGGACGGTGCGGTCGTACAGGTAGGTGTGCGCCAGCACCTCGCGGTGCTCGCGGGACAGCCGACGCAGCAACCGGGCGGACTCCACCGAGGCGAGGACCGCTTCGCTGGCGTCCTGCTGGACCGCCTCGTACGGCACTCTGCTGAAGGTCTCGTAGCGGGTCGACGGGCTGCGCATCCGGTCGATCACCAGGTTGCGGGTGACCTTGAGCAGCCAGCCGCGGATGGAGCCCTCGGTGCTGAACAGCCGGTCGGCGTGGCGCCAGGCCCGGATCAGCGCCTCCTGGGCGATGTCCTCGGCGAGGTGGTGGTCGCCCAGCAGCCGTTCGGCGTAGGCGGCCGTCGCCTTCCAGTGCTCGGCCATCAGCGCCTGCAGCAGCTCGGGCGCGGCCATCTGGGTCGGCGGCGCCGCCTCACGTGCGGTCATGGTTCTCGTCCCCCTGGGAGTTGATGTTCCTGGGGAGGACGGTAGGCAGGCACGGGTGCCGGATCCGTGCCGCTTCTGTGCCGTTTCGGGCGGCCGGGGTGAACGAAACCGTGCGCCGGCTCCGTGTGCTCTGCGCAGACCAGCACGGTCGACTGCGTTCGACCGCAGGCGGCCCCAGACGCCACAGACACTCAGACGCCACAGACAGGGGGCGGGATGGCTCAGGACGTGAACATACCCGGGGACGAGCTGCTCGAAGCCCAGAGCATGCTCGGCTTTGTGCACGACTTCATCGACATCGGGCACAACACCTTCGACTTCGACGCGGCGTTCGGCCCGGAGCTGTCCCGCGGCGCCGCGCAGAACTTCGAGAACAAGTGGAACGACGGCAAGCAGCAGCTCCAGAAGCAGGTGGAGTCGGTCAAGGACGCCATCGGCAGCATCCTCGACGCCTTCACCAAGACCGATCAGGACGCCGCGCAGAACCTCGACGAAGGGCAGGGCGGCCAGTGAGCGGCGCACAGCGGTTCGTACTGGACATCCCCGAGCACTGGGACGAGATCGACCTGAGCGGGGAGGTCCTGGCCAGGAACCGGGCCACCGCCCTGGCCTCCACCACCGACGTGCGCGAGAAGGCCCGGATCAACGACATGTTCCGGCAGGGCCGCGAGCTCGCCCGGTCCGCCCGCAGGCACGGCGCGCTGCTGGCGTCCGGCACCTCCACCCTCTACGACGACGGCCTGTTCCTGGCGTACGGCATGGTCTTCGCGGTCACCACGCCCGCGGGCTCGGAGCTGACGCTGCCGGTGCTGTCCGCGCGGCTCGGCGTCTCCTCGGCGACCGGCGAGGCGCCCCGGGACCGGGTGATCACCTCGGCCGCGGTGGCGCGGGTCGGCACCGTGGCCCGGGTGACCGGGACCGAGACCACCCGGCTGACCGGCGACATCGAGGTGCAGCTGCTCACCATGCACACGATGATGCCGGTCCCGGGCACCGCCGAGGACTTCCTGGTGGTGACCTTCGCCAGCCCCAACCTGCCGTTGCAGAACGAGGTGTACGACCTCTTCGACGCGATCACCGGCACCTTCCGGTTCCTGCCCGGCTGAGCCGGCACGGGTCGGCCGCCGGGTCGGCGGTCGGGCAGCGGTCGGGCACCGCGCCCGGCCGCCGCCTGCGCTACCGGGCCCCGGTCACAGGCCCGGCAGCGGCACCTGCACCGCGACCGGCGCGCCGTCGCCGAGGTGCAGCAGCCCCCGGCCCGGCTGCGGCGCCCGCCCGACCAGGCCCCGGGTCAGCTTGACGCCGATGATGTCGCCGTCGCCGAGGCCCTGCGGCGAGAGCAGCATGCCGGTGCGGTTCCGCTTCATCTGGCCGACCCAGCCGCCCAGGCTCAGCGACAGCGACTCGGCGTTGCCCGCCGCCACCAGCCCCCAGCCGTTGCCGGCCCCGCCCCGGGCCAGCAGCCCCAGATCGGGCTCGATCTCGGCGCCCATGAACAGCTCCGCGTCGTCCACCAGGATCACCGCGTTGGCCTCCGGCACCTCGCCGAGGACCTTGCGGAACTCGGCCACGCCCACCTCCGCGTCGGTGAGCACGGCGGCCACGCCCGGCCTGCCGTCCAGCTCCCGCAGCGGCGAGCGCCGGGGCGCCAGCACGATCACCCCGGTGCCCTGGGACAGCAGCGACAGCGCGGCGGTGAGCAGCACGGTGCTGCGCCCGGTGCGCGGCGGCCCCGCGACGACGAAGGACGGGACGTCCGCCAGGTCGGGCCCCAGGGTGCCGAGGGTGTCGCCGCCGACCGCGATCAGCGGGCGCATCGCCCCGAGCGCGCCGGGCAGCCGGACGGCGTCGGCGAAGGCGATCCGGTCCGGCAGCAGGTCCAGCGACAGCGGTCGCCGGTCGGCCGGGACGGCGGCCTCGCGCTCGGTCAGCGCCCTCCCGAGATCGGCCAGGAGCTGCGCCTGGGCGCTTCCGGACAGGTCGGCGCCGAGGACCGCGATCTGCGTCTCGGCCAGATCCCGGGTGCGGATGCCGCGTCCGGGGGCGGGCGCGGTCGGCGCCGACTTGGTCGGGATGCCGACGGACGAGTAGTCCTGGCGGTCGTTCAGCCGCAGCACGATCTTCTCCTCGGTGGTGCCGGAGAAGCGCCCGCTGCCCAGCACCCGGTCACCGGCCAGCACCACGTGGATGCCGACGCCCGCGCCGTCCCGGAGCAGCCGCAGCAGCTGCTCCATGAGGCTTCCGTTGTCGTAGGCGGTGAACTCGCGCTCGAACACCTCGAACCGGTCCACCATCAGCACGATGTGCGGCAGCCGCTCCTGCGGCGGCCGGCCGCGGCGCAGCTCGGTCAGGTCGGCGGTGCCGCGTGCGCCCAGGACGCCCTGCCTGCCGGTGAGTTCGGCGCCGAGCCGGTTCAGCAGCCGGCTCAGCCGCTCGACCTGGTTGCGGTCCACGACCGCGCCGCAGTGCGGCAGGCCGGTCAGGGCGTTCAACGCGCCGTTGCCGCAGTCGATGCCGTACAGGTGGACGTCGTCCGCGCCGTGGGCCTGGGCGAGCGCGGCGGCCAGGGTGCGCAGGGTCTGCGAGCGGCCGCTGCGCGGGGAGCCGACGATGTGCAGGTGGCCGGTGCGGTCGAGGTCGAAGGTGAGCGGCGCGCGGGTCTGCGAGGCCGGGAGGTCCACCAGGCCGTAGTCGACGGCGGGCAGCAGCGCCTGCCGCTCGGCGGCGGGGGCCGGCGCGGACGGCACGGTCCACTCCAGCACCTCGGGCAGCGCGGGCAGCCAGGGGCTGGGCTGCGGCTGCACCCCGGCCAGTTCGGCGGCCCGGGCGATGGCGCCGGTCAGTACCGCCAGGTCGGTGACGGCGCCGGTCGCGGCCGGGCCGGTGGAGCGTCCGCCGGCGTGGCCGACCAGCGGCCCGCCCAGGTCGCGCCAGCCCACGGCGGCGGCCCGCACCGGTACCTCGGCGGCTTCGGCGCCCTCGGCGGCGGCCTGGTCCCCGGGGCGTCGGCCGCCGACCCGCCCGGCCTGGAACGGCAGCAGCGCGGACGGGCCGAGCCGGGCGTAGGCGCGGCCCGGGGTTCCGGGCGAGATGTCGCCGGAGTCGGCGGAGTCGATGATGTCGCGGCTCTCCGAACCGTCGGTGGTGCGCAGCGCGATCCGCAGGTTGGTGTTGGCCCGGATGTCGGGGGTGACCGCGCCGCCGGGGCGCTGGGTGGCCAGCACCAGGTGGATGCCGAGCGACCGGCCGCGCTGGGCGATGTTGACCAGACCGGTGATGAAGTCCGGCAACTCCCTTGCCATGGAGGCGAACTCGTCAATCACCAGCAGCAGTCGGGGCAGTGGCGGCAGGGTGTCGCCGCCGCGTCGCCGCTTGTCCAGGTAGTCCTCGATGTCCTTGGCCCCGGCCGCCGCCAACTGGCCCTCCCGTCGCCGCAGTTCGGCGCCGAGCGAGACCAGGGCCCGCTCCACCAGGTGGGTGTCCAGGTCGGTGACCAGGCCGACGGTGTGCGGCAGGTCGGCGCACTCGGCGAAGGCGCTGCCGCCCTTGTAGTCGACCAGGACGAAGGTCATCTCGTCCGGCCGGTTCACCACCGCGAGGGTCGCCACCAGCGTCTGCAGCAGCTCGGACTTGCCCGATCCGGTGGTGCCCGCGATCAGCGCGTGCGGCCCGTCGCGGACCAGGTCGACGGAGAAGTCGCCGTCGTAGCCGCTGCCCAGCACGGCCCGGGTGCTGCGGCCGCCGAGCGACCACCCGGCCACGACCGCCTCGGCGGTCGGCGGCTCCAGACCCAGCAGGTCCAGCAGCCGCACCGAGCCGGGCAGGGCGCTCTCGTCGCTGTCGCCGACCCCGCGCAGCGGCGCCAGCGCCCGGGCCAGCGCCTCGTACCACTCGGGCTCCGGCGAGTCGGTGCGTACCCCGCGCAGCGGCGCCCCCGAGCCGGACCGGACCCGGGACATCCCCGGGGCGTCGGCGTCGGTGAGCACCACCGCGCCGCACTCCTCCGGCAGCAGCCGCTCCTCGCGGTCGATGCAGACGGTGTAGACGCCCACCGCGGGCCCGTCCCGCAGCAGCGCCACCACGCCCGGCAGCGACCGGGCCCGGCGGGCCTGCTCCAGCACCACCAGCACGTCCGGCGAGCCGTTGACGCCGCCGCGCGCCGCCTCCGGCCCGGCGGCGGCACGGGTCTGCACCAGTTGGCCCAGCTCGCCGATCCGCCGGGCCAGCGAGTCGGTGGTGCTGCCCACCAGCGAGTACGCGTCCTCGCCCTGCGCCTGGGTGTGCGGCAGCCAGCGGGTCCAGGACCAGTCGCGTTCCCCGTCCGGACCGGCCAGGACCACGATCCGCAGATCCGTCGGGCTGTGCAGGGAGGCGGCCTGGGCGGCGATCCACCCGGCCAGCCGGGTCGCGCCGGGGCCGGCCAGCCCGGCCACCCCGGCCCGGCGCAGCGCCACCGACACCGGCACCTGGTCGAGCTGCGGCACGCTGGTGCGCCGGTGCTCGTCCTGGGTGGGGTCGTCGACGCTCAGCGACGACGGCAGGTCGGCCGTGCCGACCCGCACCGAGAGGAAGTCCGGGTCCTGCCAGCGCCGTTCCCACAGCCGCTCGGAGGGCTGGGCCGCCATCTGCAGCAGCGAGGCCGGGTCCGGCAGGGAGAGCCGCAGCCGGTGCTGCTCCTCCAGGACGGCCGCGTCGATGTCGGCGTTCAGCCGGGCCAGGACCTCCTCGTACTCCTTCTTCTGCTCCAGGTACTTCAGCATCGCCTGCTTGCGTCCGCCGAACTGGGTGAACAGCGCGCCGATCGGCGACAGCAGGGCGATGAAGACGAAGAGCCAGCTCTTGGTGGTGAGGATGGTGACCACGGCGGTGGCGGCGGGCAGCAGCAGGATCGGCAGCAGCGGGACCGGCCGCTTGTCCGGCCTCACCGGCGGCGTGGGCAGCCGGAACTTCCCGCCCGCGGCGGCGGGCAGGAACCTCGGCGGGCGGTTGAACTCCAGCCCCAGGCCGTCGGCGGCCGGGGTCAGCGGCGCCCGGGCGGACTGCCGGGACGTCAGCTCCAGCAGGATGTCGCCGACCGCCAGCTGGCTGCCCTCCTGCCAGGCGGTCGGGCCGGCCACCGGTCTGCTGTCCAGCCGGGCGCCGTCCGCGTCGAACAGTTCGGCCGTGCCGTCCAGCCGGACCCGGACCCGGGCCGCGCGCGCCGGGGCGCCCGGGGCCAGCCGGATCCGGGCGCCGCCGCTGCCGATGTCGTAGTCGCCCGGCACCAGCCGGAAGGCGGTGCCCGCCCCGGCGCCGGACACCACCCGGACCTCGGTCCGGCCCTCGGGCTCGGGCCCGGTCGGTACGGGGGCGCCGAGCCCGAGGTCCATGCCGTCCCGCAGCCCGGCCGCCTGGAGCGTGTCCGCCGGATCGACCCACCGGGAGCCGATGTACAGGGCCGGCTCCGCACCGCCCGGCCCCGCCTCCGCCAGCCCGACAGCGCGCGCCAGCTCCGCCGCGAACAGGCCCGCGCGTGCGGAGGGCTCGGTGTCGATGACGACGGCTGTGGACACCCCCTCGGCCTGCGGGTCACGAACGCTGACGTTCAGTCGCACGGTTCTCTCGTCTCTTCCTGTCGGTCTGCTGCGGTGCGGTCGGCTCTCGGGGTCAGCTGAGGTTGGAGCCCAGCTGCTCGTCGGTCTGCGAGAAGGCGTCACCGACCGACTTCACGTACTGGCCGATGCCCTGGAGCCCCTGGTTGACCTGGTCGAAGCCCTTGGCGAACTCGTCGAAGAACGGCGAGAACTTCTGCTGGGCGGCGGGCGTGGTGTAGCCGTTGGCCAGCAGGTTGGAGATCTTCCCCTTGACCTCGGTCAGCTTGTCCTGGAGCTGGGAGAAGTCGTTGAGCAGGGCCTGCGAGGTCGAGGCGGTCTCGTCCGAGTTGACCTTGAAATCGGGCACGGTGGTACTCCTTGCTGGTGGTGCATCGGATGGTGGGTGGGGCACTCCACCCCGGCGGGGTGGACGTTCGGTGGCCTCAACCGCGCCCGGCGGTCGACCCCTTGCGGGGAAAGGCGGGCGCGGCCCGACCGGTCGGCGCGGCCTGGCCGGTCTGCGGGGCCGGTTCCGGCCGCACGGCTTCGTCCGGTCGGCCCTCGCCCGGGTGCCCGACGGAGGCGGACGGCTCGTGCGTTGCGTCGGCGTCCGCCGGGCTGGCGGTGACCGGGTTGTCGGTGCTGGACGGCACTGCGGTGGCGGCGTGCGGCTCCTCCGCCGGGTCCTGTTGCGGGCTCGGCCCGGAGGCGGCGGGCAGGACGTGCGTCGTTCCGCTGCCGCTGATCTTGGTAGGAATCGAACCGCCAACGCCGTCGGCGCCCCCGCCGGTGCTGCTCCCGCTGGTGCTGCTCCCGCTGGGACTGCTGCTCTCGCTGCCGCTCCCGCCGCTGCCGCTCCCGCCGGGATTGCTCCCGCCGCTCCCGCTGCTCCCGCCGCTGCCGCTCCCCAGGTTGCCGCCCCCGCCGGAGCCGCTCCCGCCCCCGCCGGAGCCGCTCCCGCTCCCGCCGGGGCTGCCGCTCCCGCCAGGCGCTGCTGCTGCCGCTGCTGCGGGCTTCTGCGGGCGCAGTGCTCCGGCTGCGCCCGAGGCCGCGCCGGTCAGCCCCGCGCCGATGATCGCGCCGGCGTCCAGCGACTGGCCGTCCACGCCCTCGGCGGTGGCGGTCTTGGACGCGTCCGAGCCGAAGCCGACGGCAGCGTCCCCTGCGGCCCGCGAGAACACGCCCTTGCCGAACTTGCCGGCGGTGTCCAGCGCCTTGCCGCCGCCGGAGACGGCTCCGCCGACGCCCGCGCCGATGATGGCGCCGGCGTCCAGCGGCTTGCCGTCGATCTCCTCGCCGGCCGCCTCCTTGGCGGAGCCGGTGGCCGCGTGGATCGCCGCGCCCTTGAGGACCTTCCCGGTCGTCCCCTTGAGGACCGAACCGACGCTCCTGGTTGTGCCCAGGGAGCCGCCGACACCGTGGGCGATGCTGCCGTCCGCAGCCTTCGTGGCCGCCGGGACGGCCTTCTCGGCTACGTCGAGACCGGCCTCGGCGGCGCCCCCGCCCGCCTTCAGCAGCGAACCGCCGGGAACCAGTCCGACCAGTCCGACCAGGAACTCGCCCAGGCTGAACGTTCCCCCGGCGATCGCCGACACTTGCGTGACGGCGAACAGCGCGGCCCCCAGCAGTGCCCCGGCGATCGGGAAGAACACCGCGACGACCGCGATCAGCAGGCCCAGCAGGATCTGTACGAACGGGAAGTCCTTGAAGAAGTCGCTGATCTTCTGGAACAGGCTCCGCTCCGGAATCGCCTCGCTCGCCGCCCGGTCCAGCACGTCCGCACACGCCCGCTGGGCGGCCTCACGCGCCGCCTTGGCCTGCTGGGCCAGGCCCTTGGCCGCCGACAGCGCCTGCTGCCCCTCGGAGATGGAGTTCTGCGCCGTGCGCGCGGCGTCCTTCTCCTGGTCGGTCGGGTCCGGTCCGAGGTTCGGGGCCTGCTGGTTCGCCCGCGCCGACGCGGATTGGGCCTGGTCGACCGCCTGATCGAAGGTCGCCTGCGCGTCCTGCAGCTTGGGGATGTAGTCCGTGTACGCCTGGGCCGCGTCGTGGTACGAGGTGGCCGTCTTGTCGAGCTTGCCGGGCAGGTCGTCGCCGATCTTGTTCCTCAGGGCGTTCATCGCCGAGCCGGTGCCCTGGGAGATGGCGCCGTCCTTCCTGATGAGGGTCAGTGCCCTCTCGGCGGCGTCGCCGATGTCGCGGTAGCGCTGGATGACGCCCTGGATGAGGTCGGGATCGCCCGGGGTGGGGTCGGTGTCCAAGCCGACGAGCTGGAAGTCCGCCGGACTGGAGTGCTGCCGTGCCATGAGTCGTGGTTCCCCCGGGGGCGGTGTCCGCTGTGTGTTCGACCCCCTACACGGGGGACGGGCCCTGCAACGTTCACGCGAACGGTGAACATTCGCCGGAGCGGTTCCGTGTGGAGGGTGCACAGAGCCCGTGCCACGGGCCGATACCAGGGGTGAAGATGAGCAAGGGAGCCGGAGCCGCAGCAGCGGTCCCGCCGATAACATGGACCGCACAACGGATCGCGGGGGCCGTCCTGCGCGTGGTCGCGGTCCTGTTGCTGGCGCTCGGGGCGGCAGCCGCCACGGCGGCCCCGGCGACCGCGGCCGGAAGCGGAAGCGGCGACCTGGTCAAGGTGTTCGTGGTGCCGGATCCGGCGCAGACCGGGGGTGCCCCCGCGACCCTGTCGTCCATCGCCGCCGGCACCCTGGGCGACCCGTCCCGGGCCGGTGAGGTGTTCACCCTCAACCAGGGGCTGACCCAGGCCGACGGCAGCGCGCTGACCAGCCCGGACCAGCAGCTGCACCCGGGATGGATCCTGCGGCTGCCGCCCGACGCCTCCGGCCCGGGCGTCCAGCTGGCCCGGGAGTCCGGCACGGCCGGAGCGGGTCAGGGCGGGGCGTCGCCCTCGGCCGGCGCGGGAAGCAGCACCGCCGCGCGAAGCGCCTCCACCGGCACCGCCCGCGCCACGCGGGGCACGACCACGGTCCTGTCCCTGCCCCCGGCCGCCGTGCTGGCGCTGCTCGGAGCGGTGCTGCTGGCCCTGGTGACGGCGGCGATCGTGGCCCGGCGGCGGCTGCGCCGGGCGCTGGCCGCGCTCGGACGTGCCGTCGCCGCGCTAGGGGAGCCGTTCGCACGCAGGCGCCGCACCAAGGCCCGGGCCCGGATCGGTCGGCAGTTCGCGGCGGACGCCGCCTCCGTCCGCCGGGCCCATGGCGCACTCGGCGAGTTCACCGCGCCGGGGGAGCGCCCCAGGCCGTCGGTGCACGCGCTGCAGCTCGACCCGGACGGGGTGACGGTCTGGCTGCCCGCGGCCGAGGCCCTGGAGGTCCCCTGGCACAGCGTCGACGGCACCCGTTGGCGCCGCCCCGAGAGCGCCGACGACTCGCTGCGCCCGGGCGATCCGGCGGCCTGCCTGGTGCGCGTCGGCACCGACGCCGAGGGCGAGCCGGTCTTCGTGGACCTGAGCCGTCTGGACGGGGTGCTCAGCGTGACCGGCGACCGGGCCGTCGCCCGCGACGTGGTCCGCAACCTGCTGGCCGAGACCGCCCGCAGCCGACCGGACACCCCGGTGACGGTGCTGGGCACCCGCAGCGGCGCGCTGATCCCGCTGCCCTCCGGCCTGCGGCCGGTGACCGGCGTCGTGCCGGACCCGAACGGCCGCCCCACGCCGGTGCGCGGGACCGTCCTGGGCGCCGCCGCCCGGCAGCCGGTCCAGGGCCTGGTCGTGCTGGCGGAGCCGCCGGGCGAGCGCGAGGCCGCCGAGCTGGCCGCGCTGTGCGGCCCCGGCGGCGCGGGGTGGACCGGGCTGGTGTGCGGTGAGGCCGAGGGCGCCCACTGGCGCTGGCACGCCGACGCCAGGGGCGGCGTGGAGCTCCCGATCCTCAACACCCGGCTCACCGTGCCCGCCTGAGCCACCCGCGTGCAGGTCCGTTGAACGCTTCCAGCACCCGGACCGTGTGACTCGGGACAGCAGCCGAGCGCGATCTCACGCCCGGCTCTGCAAGCAACTCCCTTGGAAAGCAAGAGAAAAGACAGATGATCAGAAGTCGTGTCACCCTCCTCGTCGCCTCGCTGGCGGCCGGAGCGGTCCTCCTGACCGGTTGCGGTTCCTCGTCGGGCGCGGCCGCCCCGGCCGCCCGGCCCAGCGCCCCCGCCGCAGGCGGTTCCGCCCCCGCCCTGCTCGCCCCGGCGCTGGACTTCGCGCCCGGAACCGCCCTGAGCAACAACGCCCCCGCCGACACCGGCGACTTCCACCAGGGCGCCGACAACACTCCGGCGGCGATGAAGTGGGTCCAGCTCAGCGTCGGCGCTGCCGGCACCCTCAACCCGGTCGTCCTCAACGGCGCCGGGTTCACGCTGTACCGCTTCGACAAGGACACCTCCTCCCCGTCGAAGTCCAACTGCGACGGCGCCTGTGCCACGACCTGGCCGCCCGTGCTGATCCGGCCCGGCGGCACGGTCTTCCGGGTGTTGCGTAATCTCCTGAGTGCGTAGACAAACCATGTGCCCAGGCGGGAAGGAAAAGCAGAGTCATGGCCAATGAGCAGAGGTACGGGGTCGCGGTCACCCTGCAGAACGGCTACGCCGACTGGACGGGAGGCTACCTGGAGGTCAACGGGCCCGGGGGGACCTCGGGTTCCGTCTACGGGGTCGACACGGATGCGACCGCCACGCGCGACTCCCTCAGCGGCACCTGGAAAATCCTCCGCGAGCAGCAAGGCGGACGGCGAAACGGTGGCCTCGGGAGACCTCGTCCACCTGGCAAGCCAGTACAACACCCCGACCTACCGCGACGTGAGTACGGCCGCAGGCTACAGCTCCGGCAAGTACGGCGTCTCCACGGCGCCGACCCCGAGCCGCGACGGCGACAGCGGCCTGTGGTTCCTGTTCGCCGAGACCTCCTCGCCCCAGGACGGCGCCCTCCGGGCCGGGGACGTGGTGCACATCCTCAGCAACTACGGGCCGCCCAACGGAGGCTGGCTGGAAACCATGGGCCTCGCCCCCGCGCCGGCCACCGGGCTGCACGGTGTCTACACCAACGACTACTCCAACCGGGACAACAACTCCGGCTCCTGGCGCTTCGCCCAGGCATAACCCGCCGCCGACAGGGCGCAGGGGGCTGGGGAATTCAAAGGCTCATGATGATCGCCGGTCATCGTAGCCGTCTACGGATGCGGTACCACGGCGACCGGCGCCTTGGCGTGGTGCAGGACGGCGTGCGCCACCGGTCCCAGGTGCCAGCCGGCCTGGTGGGTGCGCGTGCGCCGCCCGACGACCACCAGGCCGACTCCGCCGGAGACCTCGACCAGGGCACGCGCGCCCCCGCCGAAGCGCACGTCCTCGATGACGTCGATCCCGGGGAACCGCTCCCGCCAGGGCTGGAGCAGTCGGCCGAGCTCCTCCGCCTCCGCCTTCTCCACGTCCGCGCCCAGGCTCGGCGGCGGAATCACCCAGCCGAGTGAGGAGCCGGTGGGCGGCAGGTTCCAGCCGTGCACCACCCGGAGCCGGGAGCCGCGCAGTGCGGCCTCCGCAAAGGCGAATTCGAGCAGTCGGTCGGCCGCGGCCTTCGTGTCCACGCCGAGGACGACCTCGCCACCGGACGGCTCCGCTCCACCGTGCTCGGGGCGCACCACGACCGTGGGCGTCTCGGCCCGGGCGGACACGGCCAGGCTCACCGATCCGACCAGCAGTCCGACGAACCCGCCGAGCCCGCGCGAGCCGAGCACCAGCAGCTGACCGTCGGCAGCGGCCGACACCAGTCCCTCGACGGAGTCGTGGTGGATCAGACGGGTGTCGATGTCCAGCCCGGGGTGGTTCGACAGAAGCGTCTTCGCCACGTCGGCAAGCATCTGCCGAGCCTCTCCCTGGACGTCGTCGCCGCGACCGCCGTCGATCGGACGCTGGTCCAACCAGAGGCCCGCGTGCAGCAGGCGAAGCGGTGCCGCGCGGCGCACCGCATCGTCGGCCGCCCACGACGCGGCATGGACGCTCTCCTCCGACCCGTCGACTGCGGCAAGCACGGGTGACTCCATCGTGACTCCTTCTGCAGTTCCGGTATCCGGGCTGCCGGCTGAGCGCGGGTCTCGGCTTCGCCCACCACGTCCAGGCCGGGCTCCACCACCCCCAGGGCGCGAAGCCCTTGCCGGACCACCTCGTGGTCGTCCCCCTCTTCGAGTCTGCGCGCTCTCCCGGCCCACCGCAGCTGCGGATCGCGCCGGGGGAGGGGGCCTGAGGCGCTATGCCGCGTAGACGAGCCGACCGGTGATCCGGGTCGGTACCACGCGGATCACCAGGTCCCGCCTGCCGCCCGCCCACGGGGCGGCGCCGGGGGCCTCGGCCAGTCGCCTGAGGGCGGCGGGTTCGCCGACGTGTTCGGCCCGGCCGACGATCAGCACACTCCAGCCTTCGCTCAGGCGCTCGTCCACGAGGTCGACCTCGAACGCCACCTCCGTGTCCACGGTGGCGGCGGTCCCGCTGTCGGCAGCCGTCCGGAAGACGACGGTGCGGTCGTCGACCGTGTAGTTGACCGGGATGATGGCCGGCCCCGAGGCCGTGGACAGGCCGATCCGGCCGATGCCGTGGGTGCCCAGCCGGTCCCAGCACGCACGCGGGCTGAGTTTCATCGATCCCGGATGAGGTGCGGCCGGGCTTCGCCCCGGTGGCGCGTCGGCGCGCTCGTCGAGCAGGTCGGCGGTACTGAGCTCCAACGCGGTGGCCACCCGCTGGAAGGCGTCCGGATCGAACTCCCCCTCGGTCTCGGCGAGGTAGAGCAGATAGCGCGGGGCCATCCGGGCCCGGGCGGCCAGGCCCTCGTGGGTCAGCCCCAGCTGCCTGCGCCGCAGTTCGATTCTCCGGGCGAGGCCGCCGACCTGGCCCGGGGCGCTGTCGGTATGCCTGTGGTTGATGCTCACGTCCGCCACCTCCGCGCACTGTGTTCTCTGCACTCTGGGTTCTGCACTCCGGCCCCACCAGCATCCTGCGGCACGCCCCGTTCGGCCAGGGCCGAACGGCCCGGTCCGAGGGCCGACCGGTCACCCTTCACCCGGCCCTGATCGCGCGCACCATGGGAGGAGGCAATCCCGTCAGGAAAGGAGCCGGACCATGGTGGCGACCGGAACCGGCGCGGCAGCAACGGCAGCTGTGACGACGACGGCCTGGGTGGTGGAACGTCCCGGGCCGATCGCCGGGCGTCCGCTGGTCCGGGTGGAGCGGCAGGTCGCCGAGCCCGGGCCGGGGGAGTTGCTGGTGCGGGTGACCGCCTGTGGAGTCTGCCGCACCGACCTGCACCTGGCCGAGGGCGACCTGGCGCCGCACCTGCCGCAGTGCACACCGGGCCACGAGATCGTGGGCCGGGTGGAGCGGGCCGGTCCCGGCGCGGACGGCTGGGCGCCCGGGGACCGGCTCGGCGCGGCCTGGCTGGCGAGCACCTGCGGGAGCTGCCGCTACTGCCGCTCCGACCGGGAGAACCTGTGCCCCGGATCCCGCTACACCGGCTGGGACCGCCACGGTGGCTACGCCGGCCACGCCGTGGTCGACGCCCGCTTCAGCTACCGCCTTCCCGACGGGGTTCCCGACGAACAGCTGGCCCCGCTGCTGTGCGCGGGCATCATCGGCTACCGCGCGCTGGAGCGGGCCGAGCTGCCGCCCGGCGGCAGGCTCGGGCTCTACGGCTTCGGCGCCTCGGCCCACCTGACCGCCCAGCTGGCGCTGGGCCGCGGTGCGACCGTCCACGTGCTCACCCGGGCGGCGGATGCCCGGCGCCTGGCCCTCGACCTGGGCGCGGCCTCCGCCCGCGGAGCCTACGACGCCCCGCCCGAGCCGCTGGACGCGGCCATCCTCTTCGCGCCGGTCGGGGATCTGGTGCCGGTGGCGCTCGCCGCCCTGGACCGGGGAGGAACACTGGCCGTGGCCGGTATCCACCTCACCGACATACCCGCCCTCAACTACGACCGGCAGCTCTTCCAGGAGCGCACCCTGCGCAGCGTCACCGCCAACACCCGCGACGACGGCCGCGCCTACCTCGCCGAAACCGCCGCCCGGCCCCCCGCCGTCCACGTCCAGCGCTACGCCATGGGCGACGCGGACACCGCCCTGGCCGACCTCGCCGCCGACCGGGTGACCGGAGCCGCCGTACTCGTCGCGGACTGACGGCGCCGCCCGCCGCCCGGCGGATGATTCGACACCGGTCGAAACTGCCCGCGACCCGGTGTCGAATAATTCCCGTCTCTGCTCCCGGTGCAATCACCGCCATTACCTGCTGCCTTAGTCACTTCTTAGGAATTCCCGGAGTCGGGAATTCCCGAAAAGCATTGACTCATGCATGCCAATCCTGCTTTGCTCGTCCCGGCCGAACCGCCGACCGCATGAGCGGATCGCGGAAATCGGAGGGCCGCCGATGTGCACCGGTGAACGCGGCTCGTCATCACGCATGCGAGGAGTCCAGCATGGCGACACAAGCGGA
Organism: Streptacidiphilus sp. PB12-B1b; assembly: GCF_014084125.1. Taxonomy (NCBI): domain Bacteria; kingdom Bacillati; phylum Actinomycetota; class Actinomycetes; order Kitasatosporales; family Streptomycetaceae; genus Streptacidiphilus; species Streptacidiphilus sp. PB12-B1b. The sequence goes on from NZ_CP048405.1 coordinate 3,294,173, forward strand.
ATTCGGCCCGCGGGCCCGGGGTGGTGGAGCGGCCCTGTCCGGCACCGAGACGGGCAGGCTGCACCGGGCGGCGGTGGTACGGATCGGCTTCGGGCTGATCTGGGCGATCGACGCGTCCTTCAAATGGCTGCCGGGATTCGTGCACGGGCAGACCCTCTCCGACGAACTGGGGAGCGGCAGTTCGGTGCACACCCCGGTGATCCACCAGTGGATTCAGGTGTGGCACGGCGCGGCCACCTCCGCGCCCGGGGCCTTCGCCGTCGGGACCGCCGTCATCGAGACGCTCATCGCCCTGGGCCTGGTCCTCGGCGTCTTCAGCAACCTGGTCTTCGTCGGCAGCGCCGTCTACTCGTTCGGCATCTGGTCCAGCGCCGAGGCGTTCGGGCTGCCCTGGAACACGCCCGGGATCACGGACGTCGGCCCCTCGGTCGCCTACATCTTCGCCTCGCTGGCGCTGCTGCACGCGTACGCGGGGTCGACCTGGAGCCTGGACAGCCGCCTGCGCCCCAGGCTCGGCAGGTTCGCATGGCTGGCCGGGCCGACCCCCGACGAGATCCGCCGCCGCGCCGCACACACCTCGCCCGCACCGGCGAGCTGAGGAAACCGGCTCGGCGCCGCGCCCACCCGGTCGCCTACCCTGGCGCCATGCAGGAGACGGACGTGGACACGGTGAAGGTTCGAGTGCTGGTGGTCGAGGACGATGCCGGAATCGCCCGCTCGCTGGTGCGCGGGCTGGAGCGGGACGGCTACGCCGCCCGCAGCGTCGACACCGGCCGGGCCGCCCTGGCGGCCGAACCCGTCCCGGATCTGGTGCTGCTCGACCTGGGACTGCCCGACCTGGACGGGGTCGAGGTCTGCCGGCTGCTGCGCCGCCGCTCGGACGCGGCCGTCATCGTGGTCACCGCCCGGGGCGAGGAGGGCGACCGCGTCTCGGCCCTGGACGAGGGCGCCGACGACTACCTCGTCAAACCGTTCGGCCTGGCCGAACTCCTCGCGCGGGTCCGCGCGGTCCTGCGCCGGACCCGTCCGCAGGTCCCCGAACTCCTGCAGTGCGGCCCGCTGTCGGTCGATCCGCGCACCCGCAAGGTCAGCATTGCCGGGCAGGAAATCGTACTGACGCCCAAGGAGTTCGACATCCTGGAGTGCCTGGCGGTCGACCCGGGCCGGGTGGTGACCCGCCAGGAGATCCTGGAACGCGCCTGGGACGCCCACTGGTACGGGCCCACCAAGGTGCTCGACGTCCACATGGCCGCGCTGCGCCGCAAGTTGGGCGTCCCCGGGCTGGTGGAGACGGTCTACGGCCGGGGCTTCCGGCTGAGCGACCCCGTCGGCCGCCCGTGACCCGGCGGATCGCCCTGACCGTGCTGGCCCTGGTCACCGTGCTGCTGACGCTGGCCGTGGTCCCGCTCGGCGTGCTGCTCGAGGCCCGGGAGGAGACCTCGTTCCGCGCCTCCGCCCAGGCGGACGCCCAACAGGTGGCGGCAGCCGCCGAGGAGACCCTGTCCGACCACCGGTCCGACACCTCGATGCTCCAGCTCCTGGCAGCGGCCGGGGCCAGGGGCGACTGCGCGGTCGTCTACGACTCCGCCGCACGCGTGGTGGCCCGGACCCCGTGCCGGGAGGCGACCGGCGACGTCCCCGGCCTGGTCGCGGCCACCCTCGCGCACCCGCGGACCAGCAGCGAGCGGACCGGCGACCGGCTCACGGTCGCCACGCCGGTCGGCGACATCCAGGACGTCTCCGGGGTGACCCTGCTGGTGCGGTCCGTCGATCCGCTGAACGACCGGATCTGGGCCGTCTGGGGGTGGCTCGCGCTGATCGCCGTGCTCGGGCTGCTCGCGGGCACCTTCGTCTCCGTCCGGCTGGCCCGCTGGGTCGGCAGCCCGCTGCACGCGGTGGACGAGGCCGCCCAGCGGCTGGGGGAGGGGGCGCTGGAGGTCAGGGCGCAGGCCGGCCAGGGGCCGCAGGAGGTGCGCCGGCTGGCGGCGACGTTCAACACCATGGCGGCCCGCACCGAGGCCCTGGTGCACGGACACCGCACGGTGCTGGCCGACGTCTCGCACCAGCTGCGGACACCGCTGGCCGCGCTGCGGCTGCGCCTGGACCTGCTGGCCGGGGACGTCGACGGGGACGCGCTGCAGGAGCTGGCGGGGGCGCAGGAGGAGATCGCCCGGCTGTCGCGGCTGGTGGACGGGCTGCTGGCGGTCGCCAGGGCGGAGAGCACGGTGCCCACGCCGGTCCCGGTGCCGGTGGACGCGGCGGTGGCCGAACGGCTGGCCGCCTGGGAGCCGGTGGCCGCCGAGCGCGGAGTCTCGCTGTCCGCCCACGGCGGGCAGGGGCAGACGGTCTCCCTGGGGGCCGGCGACCTGGAGCAGGTGCTGGACAACCTGGTGGCGAACGCCCTGGACGCGGTCCCCGAGGGCGGTGCGGTGCGGATCGAGGCGGCGGCCACCTCGGGGCTGGCCGGTCAGGCGGCGGTGGAACTGCGCGTGGTGGACAACGGCCCCGGGATGACCTCCCGGGCGCAGCAGTCCGCGTTCCGACGGTTCGGCAATCCGGAGGCGGGCGGTACCGGGCTGGGGCTGGCCATCGTGCACCGCCTGGTCACAGCCAACGGCGGCGCCGCCCGGCTGGAGGACACCCCGGGCGGCGGCCTGACCGTGGTCCTGGACCTCCCGCGCCGACGGCCCGGCCACAGCCGGAGCGGCAGCCGGCAACAGCCCCCGGACTGACCGCCGACCCCGCTCCGAGCGGCGATCCTTCGCCCGGTCCTGGCCATGGTGGCCCTTCCTGACCGGCCGGGGGCCGCCCGTACCCGTCTGAACCGGTTCTTAGGACCCGTAGGGCCAGACTGCTTGCTGCATGGCAGCCCGGCACCTGCGAAAGGACCCTTCATGCCCTCCCTCGGCAGTGACGCGGCACAGCCCCGCCTCCACCGGGCTCCGGCGCCCGGGCAGGACACCGGCCCGGAGGGCAACGAACGGCTCACCGCCGCCACCGGCGCGGTGCTGCTGGTCCTCTTCGCCGCCGAGGGCGTCACCATCCTCTCCCTCACCCGCCTGCTGACCTGGCACTACTTCCTGGGGTTCCTGCTCGTCGGCCCGGTCCTGCTCAAGCTCGGCTCCACGCTCTACCGGTTCACCCGCTACTACACGGGGGCTCCCGCGTACCGGCGCAAGGGGCCGCCCATGCCCCTGCTGAGGCTTCTCGGGCCGTTCGTGGTGATCACCAGTGTCACGGTGGTGGGCACCGGCGTCGCCCTCGGCCTGCTCGGCACCGACGACAGGATCGGCCCGTTTCCGCTGCTCCTGCTGCACAAGGCAAGCTTCGTCGCCTGGGCCGCCGTGATGACCGTGCATGTCCTGGCCTACGTCTGGCGACTGCCCCGGCTGATCGCCGCCGACCTGCGCCGCAGGCCCGCCCGGCACGGCGAGCCGCAGCCCGGCGGCGCCCCGGTCCGCTGGGCACTGCTGGCCGGCTCCATCGCCCTCGGACTGACCGTCGCCCTCCTGGGCGCGCCACTTGCCTCCCAGTGGGCCGGAGCCTCGCACCACCACGACCGGCGCGTCCACACCGGAGCCCAGCATCAGGCGGGCTGACCCGCTCGGCGTGCGGGTGGTGGACGCATCCGGGAAGACCGTCGCCGCTTACGTGCCGGAGACCGTCACCAGCGTTTCACGACGAGGAAGACTGATACCCGGCTCGTAGCCTGTCACGTGGCCTGTGCAGGGGGTGGGGGTGCGAGCGGTGGTGCCTGGCCCGGTGGGCAGGTGTCGTCGGTTGCGGTCGGTGGGTTCTTCGCTGTCGGCCGTCGCTTTCTGCGTCGACAGGGCTCGGGGTGCGTGGCGGGGGTGTTCGCGTGGCGATCGAGGGTGATGGTGGCGCCCTTGGCGACCTGGAGGCCTGCTCCTCGGGGCGCGATCCGGTAGCGCGCTATGACGGCGCCGCCGGCTGTGGCGATGGACAGATGGGTCTCGTCCAGGCGGTGGCGGACCTCCACGACAGCGCCGGGCAGGTGGTGCGGCAGTGCGTAGGAGTTGCCACGGAAGTGGACCAGGCTCTGCGGGGAGACGACTCGTTCGGCGCGGACCTGGACCGGGAACGGTTGGGCGGGAAGCTGCCGCAGCCCGTCGGTGGCGGTCGACGCGTCATCCGTGGCGTCGGCTGATCGGCAGTGCAGGTCCATATGTGCGGCGACCTGGTCGAGGGTGTTCTGTGCGTCCTGGGGAACGGCGTCCTCTGCCACTGCAGCCCACCACCGGTGGGCGAGATGGCGGAGCGTCAAGCACTCCGCGCGTCGGGGGGCGTCCTGCGGGCAGAACTCCACCTGCACACCGTAGTAATCGGCGACCTCGGCGAACTCGGGCGTCGCCCGCTCGGTGCGCTGACAGTACACGGCGGGCATCCGGTCGAACTGCCAGCAGCGCGGGCTGCCGCCCAGACGCCGCATCACATGGTCCATGGCCTCGACCAGGTGGGGCAGTTCCTCGGTCTCGGCCAGCGCTCCGCGCCAACGCCCGGAGCGGGTGAGGCCCAGCAGCATGTGCGCTCGGCTGCCGCAGCCCCATGCCGGGGGCGGCCCGGGGAGTTCCAGCCAGTCGAACTGGATGGCCTCACCGGCCGGTTGAGGGGTGCCAGAGCTGTCTCCGTAAGAGGTCCTCGCCTGGCAGCGTTCGCACGGGGGCCGGACGTGGTGTCTTCGCAGCGCGCGGGTGAACGTCGAGTAGCCGCCCGGATAGCCGAGGCTGGTGATCTCGTCGAAGAGGGTGGCTGCCGGAAGATGGGGATCCTCCTCCAGACGTAGACGGCAGTAGGGCAGGAACCGCAGGGCATCGTCTTGCACGGGGCGGCGGCTCCCCGGGGTCCGTTCGCCGGCCAGGTAGGACCTGACCGTCTTGCGGTCCCGGCCCAGGCGCTGGGCGATCCGGGCGATGGACCACCCCTGCCGGCGCAGCTCGACGGCCTCCGTGTATTCGTCCCAGCTCAGCAAGAGAGAGCTCTCCTCGCGGGTGCGGTCGGCGCCCCGCACGGCGACATGGGGGCATATGCCAAGGGAAAGCCGGAAACATAGCACGAAGCCCTGCTGGAGGAAAAGGGAAGAATCGTTTCTGCTCTCCCTTTTGGTTGGGGATTTTGAACGAGCGTCATCCCCGGGAACTATGGAAGGATCAAGGCATCGGACATTTCTGCGCGAGCCTGTGAAATACCACCCCCGTGCGCCACCCCCGGGTAATTTCAGAGAGCGCCAAGGGATCAGAAATATAGAAGGAAACCCTTAAGCGGTACATACCGGTCGGCCGATTCCTCGTTGATGAGACATGACTTCAACGCGCCAGCCGTACGCCCCGCCGCCTCCGGACCCGACCGCCAGGCTGGGGAGGTGGCTGTTCGTCCCTGAGCGGAGGAACGCCGAAGGAGAGGTGGACGCCGGCTACCTGACGTGCCAGGACGAGCAGGTCGTCCTGTCGCACTCCTCAACCGTGCTCGCCGACTTCGTCCGCAGGATCCAGCAGCTGGAGGACGACCTCGCCGTCCGCCTCGGGCCCCCTTCGGTGCCGCTCGACACCGCGCCGCCGCCCGGGGGGACGACTGCCGCCCGCGCCGAGAGACCGTCGACCGCCGACCGTCCCGGGAGCCTGCGTGCATGACCGGATGAGCGGCTACTTCCCGCCGTCGAGCGACGAGCCGTGGGCTGGTGCCCACCGTCCGGGAACAGCCTCCGAGCAGTGGGACCAGCTGCAGGGGGAGCCGCCCGCACCCCACGTCGTCCACGGCTTCTACCCGGAGGCCCCGACCTGGGACTACGAGCGGGTGTTCGTCCCGCGCCCGCGCGCGCCGGTCGATGACCCCCCGCCCGACGCCTCCGGTCGGCGGCCTTCCCGGCACCGACGACCCGAACGTCCCCCGGCGGCCTGGCCGCGCATCCTCGGCCTGCTGTCCGGAGTGCTGATGGCCCTGACGGCCACTGTCGTGTGCCTGCTCGGCGGCGCGCTCTCCTACGGTCCGCTGCGCGACATCGCGTTCACGCGGGCGCCGCGGGGGCTGTCGCACCTGTGGCCGATCATCGTCGACGGACCGTGGCTCGCGGGGTGCCTCTCGGTCCTGCGCGCCGCCCTCCAGGGCCGACGGCCCTTCCACTCCTGGGTCGTGGTGGTGCTGTTCACCGGCCTGGCGACCGGGCTGTGTGTCGCCGACGTCCCCCGAGGGGTCTGCGACATCATCGTTGCCGGTCTGCCCCCGATCACGGCCGGGGTCTGCGTGCACCAGCTCACCCGCCAGCTCACCACCCGCCCGGGCGCGCTGCGGCCCCAGGGCCGGAGGGCCGGACCGGGAGCACATCGCTGAGCGTCGGGAGCACCTGACCGCGCCGGGGGCTGCTGTGCGGTTGCCCTGTGCAGGAACCGGACTGAGGCGGCATCCGTCTCCAGCACCATGATGTCCGCAGAGCAGCAGGAGCAGCTGAACCCCACCGTCAACGACTACGACAGCTTCGCCGAGGCGTACTCGACCGAGAACGAGTCCAACCTCATCAACGCCCACTACGAGCGGCCCGCAATGCTGGCCCTCGCCGGAGACGTGGCCGGCCGACGGATCCTCGACGCCGGCTGCGGCTCCGGGCCGCTGTCCGCTGTCCTGCGCGAGCGTGGCGCCCTGGTGAGTGGCTTCGACGCGAGCGCCGGCATGGTGGAGCTGGCCCGGCGGCGGCTCGGCGACGGCGCGGACCTGCGGGTGGCCGACCTGGGCAGCCCGCTTCCCTATCCGGACGACGCCTTCGACGACGTGGTCGCGTCGCTGGTGCTGCACTACCTGGAGGACTGGGGGCCGGCCCTGGCCGAGCTGCGGCGCGTGCTCAAGCCCGGCGGTCGGCTGATCGCGTCCGTCGAGCACCCCTTTGCGATCCACCTCATGCACCGCCTGGCCGGGCGCGAGGCCGACTACAGCTACTTCGACACCACCAACTGGGTGGATGAGTGGAACATCGGCGGCCGGAGCCAGCTGATGAGCATCTGGCACCGGCCGCTGCATGCGATGGTCGAGGCCTTCGCCTCGGCGGGCTTCGTGATCACGGCCATCAGCGAGCCGGACCCGGATCCGGCCGCCCGCGAGCTGTTCCCCGAGGAGATCGCGGCCAAGCCGCGCTTCCTCTGCTTCCTCTTCTTCGTCCTGCAAGCCAGCTGACCCGGCCGCAGGTTCTTCGGGCCGGGCCGCCTGCCGTCGCCGACGAGCGGAGGTCGAGGTCGCTCCCACGGAAGACGTAACGGCGGCGGCGGGGGGTGCCGGTCAGGCCAGGCCCGCGCGGTGGTGCCTGCGGCAGAGGTTCTGGTAGGAGTCCATGTCGCCGACCTCGACCAGATCGCCGGTGTGAATCATCACGCCGTCGCGGACCCGGGCGGTGTGGGTGGCTTCACGGCCGCACCAGCACAGCGTCTTCACCGGCAGGTTCTCGACGCGGTCCGCCAGCTCCAGCAGCCGCTTCGAGCCGGGGAACAGCTCGCCTCGGAAGTCGGTGCGGAGCCCGAAGGCGTACACCGAGAGGTCGAGCCCGTCCACGGCGTCGGCCAGGTGGTTCACCTGCTTCTCGGTGTAGAACTGCACCTCGTCGGCGATGACGTACTGGGGCCGCTTGCCGTCGGTGATGGCCGCCAGGAGGTCGTACAGGTCCAGATCCGCACTCACCTCGAAGGCCGGAGCCCGGAGCCCGACACGGGAGGAGATGAGCCCCTCGCCGTCCCGGCTCCCGCTGGTCAGCAGGACGCCTTCGCCGCCGAGGGAGTGGTTCATCTGGAGCGCCAGTGCGGACTTGCCCGAGTCCATCAGCCCCAGGAACGCGACCAGCTCACTCATGGAACGACATCGCTGCGCTGTCGGCCGCACGGACGGCCTGCAACGCGGGGCGCGGGATGAAGTGCATGGCGTGCTGCTCCTTGTTCTCGTTGCCCTCCATCATAAGGTTGATCATGAGCGGCTGCTCCACGGCCCCGGTGGAGCCGGGCGGCCGCCTCACTCCTTGGAGTGGGCCTGTGTGGGAACTCATTGACTCAGCGTACGCACCTGCATACTCTGCGCGCAGATCGTTCCTATACGAAGGGAATCCGCATGTCAGGATTGCGTCTGCCGGTCCCGCTCAGGGCGTCGCTCGCGGCGGCCACGGCACTCGCCGCCACCCTCACCGGCCTCGCCCCGTCGACGGCGGCCCAGGCCGCCGTGAGACGACCGGCCGGCTATGTGGCCCTCGGTGACTCGTACAGCGCCAATGTGTTCGTCCGCCCGTGGGAGGACAGCGACGGCTGCGGGCGCTCGTACCGCAACTACCCGCACCAGGTCGCCGAACGGCTGGGCCTGGAACTCCACGACGTCACCTGCGGCGCGGCCGAGGTGGAGGAAGGAATCCTGCGCCCGCAGCCGGCGTCCAAGCTCTACGGCCCGCCGTCGATCCCGCCGCCGGGCGGCTGGCGGGAGCGCCCGGCCCAGCTGGACGCGCTGCGCCACGACACCGACTACGTCAGTGTCGGCATCGGCGGCAACACCCTCGGCTTCGGGACCATCGTCACCGAGTGCCTGGAGCGCGGCCTGGGCACCCTCGGCTTCGGAACACCCTGCACCAACTACTACACCCAGGGCGACGGCCGGGCCTGGCTGGCCGAGAAGTTCAGCCAACTCGACCGCGAGTTCAGCGAGATGATGGTCTCGATCCACGACCGCTCGCCCCGCGCCAAGGTCGCGGTCGTCGGCTACCCGGCCATCGTCCCCAACAGCACCGGCTGTACCTGGGGCAACTTCCGCCAGCTCGGCACCGTCGCCAAGGGCGACATGCCCTGGCTGGACAGCCTGGAACGCGAACTCAACGGGCTGATCAGGGAGCAGGCCGACGAGCACGGCGCGACCTATGTCGACACCTACAGCTCCAGCGTCGGCCACGGGGTCTGCCAGACCGGCGAGCAGAAGTGGATGTACGGGGTCAAGGACGACCTCACCGGCGACGGCACCCAGACCGATCCGCCGTCCGAGCTCTGCCAGGAGATCCCGGGCACCGGCGAGGCCTGCACCTTCGTCCACCCCAACGCCCTCGGCGCGGACAACCAGGCACGCCAGGTCGCGGCCGCCTTCGCCTCGCTCCGGGCGGTCCCGGCAGGCCCGGGCCGCCGCTGACCGCAGCGGCCGGGCCGGATCGTCTCCGGCGTCAGCGGGGGAGAGTCACCGGCCCAGCGCGGCCATGGCCGCGTTGTGGCCGGGGATGCCGCTGACGCCGCCGCCGCGCACCGCGCCCGCGCCGCAGAGCAGGACGTTGGGGTGGGCCGTGGCCACACCCCAACGGTCGGACCGGCCGTCCTGCCGGTCCTCGTCCTCGGCGAAGGGGAAGGACAGGTCGCGGTGGAAGATGTTGCCGCCGGGCAGGCCGAGGTCGCGCTCCAGGTCCAGCGGGCTGCGGACCTCCAGGCAGGGACGGCCGTCGGCGTCGGTGGCCAGGCAGTCGGCCAGCGGTTCGTCCAGCACGGCGTCCAGCTGGGCCAGCACCGCCGTGAGGGCGGCGGCCCGGACGGCGTCGTGGTCCCGGCCGGCGAACAGCCGGGCGGGCAGCTGCAACCCGAACAGGGTGAGCGTCTGACAGCCCTGCTCCCGCAGCTCCGGGCCCAGGATCGACGGGTCGGTCAGGGAGTGGCAGTACAGCTCGGACGGCGCGGCGGACGGCACCGCGCCCTCCGAGGCCTCGCGGTGGGCGTCGGCCAGCTGCCGGTAGGACTCGGCGACGTGGAAGGTCCCGGCGAAGGCCGCACGCGGGTCCACGCCCCGGTCGCGCAGCCGGGGCAGGCGCCGCAGCAGCATGTTCACCTTCAGCTGCGAGCCCTCCGGGTCGGGGCCCGTGGGAGGCTCCCCCAGCAGCCGCTCCAGCTCGCGCGGGGCGGCGTTGCACAGCACCTGCCGGGCGCCGATCCGCAGCTCGTCGCCGCCCCGGCGGAACTCCACCTCGGCCTCGGTGCCGTCGGTCCGCACCGCCGACACCTGGCAGCCCGTCAGCAGCTCGGCACCGGCGGTGCGGGCGGCCGCCGCCAGGGCATCGGTGACCGCGCCCATGCCGCCGACCGGGACGTCCCAGTCGCCGGTCCCGTTGCCGATCACGTGGTAGAGGAAGCAGCGGTTCTGCCGCAGGGAGGGGTCGTGGGCGTGGCTGAACGTCCCGATCAGGGCATCGGTCAGGACCACGCCCCGGACCAGGTCGTCCTGGAAGGACGCCTCCACGGCCTCTCCCAGCGGCCGCTCGAACAGGGCCTCCCACGCCGCGTCGTCGCCGATGCGCTTCCGCAGCTCGGAGCGGGTCGGCAGCGGCTCGGTCAAGGTCGGGAAGGCGGCGCGGGCCACCCGGGCGGTGCGGTCGTAGAACTCCCGCCAGGCCCGGTACTCCCGGTCCGAGCCGGTCAGCCGGAGGAAGCCGTCGGCGGTGGCGGCCTCGTCCCCGTTGTCGACCAGCAGACCTGTCGGGCGTCCGTCACGCTCCACCGGCGTGTACGAGGAGACCCGGCGCCGCCGCAGCTCGACCGGGAGCGCCAGGTCCGCCACGATCTGCCGGGGCAGCAGACTCACCAGGTAGGAGTAGCGCGACAGCCGGGCGTCCACCCCGGCGAAGGCCCGCTCCGAGACCGCCGCGCCACCGGTGTGGCCGAGCCGCTCCAGCAGCAGCACGCTGCGTCCGGCCCTGGCCAGGTAGGCGGCGGCGACCAGTCCGTTGTGGCCGCCGCCGACCACGACCACGTCGTAGCGGCTGCGGGCGGGTGCTGCGGCAGAGGTGGTGGCCATCCGGCAGTCCTATCAGTCGGTCGGTCTCCGGGGTAGACCCCGGACGAGGGGCGGCTCCGGCTGACGGCGCGGGTCGGAGCGCCCGGCCGGTCCGGACGGTCAGCCGCCCGGGCGCAGGTCGTCGAGCGCCTCCAGGATCCGGTCGACGTCGTCGTCGCCGTGGTAGTGGACGAGCCCGAAGCGCACGGCCCCCTCGGACGGCGGCAGGCCGAGGGCCTTGGCGCACTCCGTCGCGTAGCTGTCGCCGGCCGCGACGAACACCCCACGGTCGGCCAGGAGCGACGCGACCTCGTGGGTCGACCGGCGCTCCACGGTGACCGCGAAGATCGGCTCCCGGCCCTCCGCGCTGTCGAGGCCGTGCAGCCGGACGTGCCGCAGGCGGCGGAGCCCGTCGAGCGTGCGCACCGTCAACTCCCTTTCCTGCGCGGCGATCGCGGGGTAGCCGGTGGCCGTGAGGTAGTCGACGGCGGCGCCCAGCCCGGCGAGGGATTCCAGGGCGAGCGTGCCCATCTCCCACCGCCGGGGGCCGCTTTTCGCTGCCGGGCGGATCCGGTCGGGGGCGAAGCGGTCGAGCAGGTCGGGACCGGCCGTCAGCAGGGCGAGGTGCGGCCCGAAGAACTTGTAGGCCGAGCAGACGCTGACGTCGATGCCGTGGGCGAGCTGGTCCAGCGGGCGGTGGGCTGCGGCTGCCACCCCGTCGGAGAAGGTGAGTGCGCTGACCGACCGGGCGGCCTCCACCAGGGGTTCGACCCGGACGATGGAGCCGATCAGGTTCGAGGAGCGGGTGAAGGCGACCAGGCGGGTCCGCCGGTCGACCAGGCCGGGCAGGGCTGCGTAGTCCAGTTCGAAGGTGTCGGGGTCCAGCGGTACGAAGCGCACCTCGGCGCCCCGGCTGCGGGCAACGGCGAGCCAGGGCGACACATTGGCCTCGTGGTCGAGCTGCGTGCACACGATGTTGTCGCCGGCGTCGAGCGTCTCGGCGAACGCGCGGGCGAAGTGCCAGATCAGCATGGTGCTGCTGGGACCGAAAACCACCCCGCCGGGGTCGGCGCCGACAAGACCGGCGCACCGGTCGCGGACCGAGGCGATCAGCTCCGCGGTCTCCACGGACGTGGTGAACCCCCGGGACGGGTTGGCGTTGGACCGGCGCAGGTAGTCCGCCATGGCGGTGATGACGCTGTCGGTGACCTGGGCGCCGCCCGGCGCGTCGGCGTGCACGAAGGGGCGGCCGTCGGGGCCGGGCCGCCGCAGGCCGGGGAAGGCGGCGGCGAAGGGCGAGGTCCGATCGGAGACGGAGAGGGGCGCGGAAGAGGAGGACATGCCGTCCATCGTCACCACGCCCGGTCGGGCCTGTCCCATGTATCGACGCATACGCATGCGGCACCGCCGCCGCACACCCGCCGACCTGCACCTGCCCGCCTGCGGCCGCGACTTCTGAGCTGCGGCGGAGGTGAAGCCGCGCGGGAGGGTGGCCCGGCGGCGCCCTTCCCGCCCTATGATTTCGAATGACGCGTTCGTACACGTGCGGCGCGTGCAGGGAATTGGGGGCGGACATGACCGATGAGCACGCGTGGATGAGGGCGGACCCAGGCCCGATACCCACCGTCGACCTGCACACCGACCGGGCGCACTCGGCTCGCGTCTACGACTACCTGTTGGGCGGCAAGGACAACTTCCCCGCCGACCGGGAGGCCGGCGACAAGGTCATCACGGACTGGCCCACGGCCCACACCGCCACCCTCGCCGCCCGTGCCTGCATGCACCGGATCACCCGGCGCCTGGCCGAGGTCCACGGCGTCCGCCAGTTCTTCGACATCGGCACCGGCATCCCGACCACGCCGAACCTGCACGAGATCGCCCAGAGCGTCGACCCGGCCTGCCGGGTCGTGTACGTGGACAACGACCCCATCGTGCTCGCCCACGCGCGCGCCCTGCTGACCAGCACCCCCGAGGGCCGCACCGCCTACATCGACGGCGACCTGCGCGACACCGGGAAGCTGCTGGCGCACCCCGTGCTGCACGAGACGCTGGACCTGACGCGGCCGGTGGCGCTGACCCTCATCAACATCCTGCACTTCTACAGCGACGAGGTGGCGCGCCCGCTCGTCCAGCAGTTGGTGGCGGCGCTGCCGCCGGGCAGCTTCCTCGCGGTGACGACCGGCACCGCGGACTCCGCCCCGGACGAGGTCGCGCGGGCGGCCCAGCACTACCGGAACGCCGGTATCGACAACTACCAGCGCACCCGACGCCAGGTGGAGCAGTTCTTCGCTGGACTGGAGTGGGACGAACCCGGCGTCGCCCTGGCCAACCGCTGGCACCCGGACGCCGACGGCCCGGCCCTGGACGACAGCGAGGTGACCGTGTACGCGGGAATCGCCCGCAAGCCGTAGCCGCCCGGCAGGCCGCGGGGTGCGAGAAGATGGACCGAGTCCTCAGGCCCAGGAAGGCAACACCGATGAGCACACCGTCCCCGGTCGACTACCCTGCGGCCGTCGCCGCGCAGACCGCCCGCTTCGTCGACGCCGTCGCCGGTGCCGACCTCGCCGCCGCCGTGCCGTCCTGCCCCGGCTGGACGCTGGCCGACCTGGTCAAGCACGCGGGCAGCGTGCAGCGCTGGTTCTCCGTGCTGCTGCGCCAACGGATCCAGGAGCGGCCGACCAGCCGCGACGTCGACCTCGACCTGCCGGAGCGGGAGGCGGACTACCCCGGGTGGCTGGCGGCGAGCGCGGCCGTGGCCGCGGAGGCGTTCACGGCGGCCGGTGACCTGGACGGCCCGATGTGGGCCTGGGGCGCCGACCAGCACGCCCGGTTCTGGGTCCGCAGGATGCTCTTCGAGACCGTGCTGCACCGCGTCGACGCCGAGTCCGCCCTGGGCCTGCGGCCGGACGTCGACGGCGACCTCGCGGCCGACGGCGTGGACGAGTTCCTCACCAACCTGCCCTTCGCTGCCTTCTTCGCCCCGGACACCGCGAACCTGCGAAGCTCCGACGGCGACCGGACCATCCGCTTCAGCTGCGCCGACACGGACCGGGACTGGCTGGTCCGGCTGCGGGCCGACGGCTTCGGGCCCGTACCGGAGGCGACGGCAGCCGCCGACGCGACCGTCCGGGGCAGCGCGCAGGACCTGCTGTTGCTGGTGTACGGGCGGCTGGACCTCGCGTCGGGCGGTATCGAGGCCGTCGGCGACGAGAAGCTGCTGGCCCACTGGTTCGCCAACTCGGCCTTCTGAGGCGGACAATGGCCGACGGGAGCGGCTGCTTCGCTGCGGTCAGAGGGAGCTGTCCAGCCAGCGGGTGACGCCGGAGACGTGGACCGTGGCCCAGGCCCGCGCGGTCTCCGTGTCGTGCAGCGCCAGCGCGTCCAGGATGGCCCGGTGCTCGGCCAGCGTGCGCGGCACCGCGTCCTCCTGGGTGAGGCCGCGCCAGACCCGGGCCCGCACCGTCGGCCCGGAGATGGCCTCCAGCATCGAGCAGAGCAGCGGGACACCCGAGGCCGCGGCGATCCTGGTGTGGAACTCCAGGTCACTGGCGACCAGCTCCTCCAGCTCCGGGTGATCCCCCAGCGCGTCCAGCAGCCCGCGCAGCTCGGCCAGCTCCTCCTCGCCGATGCGCTGGGCGGCCAGGGCGGTGGCGGCCGGCTCCAGGATGGCGCGGACCTGGAACGCCTGCATGATGGTGTCGTCGCGGTGGAAGTCGAGCACGAACGTGACCGCTTCCAGCAGCAGCCCGGCCTCCAGGCTGCTCACGTACGTGCCGTCGCCCTGCCGTACGTGGAGGATGTTCAGCAACGACAGCGCCCGGACCGCCTCGCGCAAGGAGCTGCGCGACAGCCCCAGCTCCACGGCCAGGTCCTGCTCCTTGGGCAACTTGTCCCCGGGCTTCAGCTGCCCGGAAACGATCATCTCTTTGATCTTTCCGATGGCTTCGTCGGTGACCGGCACGTCGCACTCTCCCGATAGGTCCGACCTATGCGGGCATGGTATCCGACCCCGGTGACGAGGAGGCGGCCCTCCGAACAGCCAGGTACAGCAGCCCGGTGAGGGTGTGATGCTGAGGCAGACACGCCAATGATGGGAGGGGTTCACGCGGTGCCGGGCTCCGCGGAGGCGCGGAGAGTGATGCCCGGGGCGGCCGGCAGCCGCCCCGGGAGCCGGTGTCACGCGCCGTGGCTCTGGAGGTTCTCCTTGAGTTTGGCGATGGCGAAGCCCCAGCCCTGGGCCACGGTGGGCTTGCCGGGGACGGCGATCTCCTGAGGGTTGGTCAGGACGTCCAGCAGGACCGGCCCGGGGGTGGCGAAGGCCCGTCGGACGCCCTCGTGCAGGTCGGCGGGATCGGTGATGCGGATGCCGGTCAGCCCCAGGGCGGTGGCCACGGCGGCGAAGTCGGGATTGTCGAGTTCGGTGCCGAACTCGGCCAGACCCGACTGCTCCTGTTCGAGCTTGACCATGCCCAGGCGGCGGTTGTCGAAGACCACCAGCTTGACCGGCAGTTGGTAGGTCTTGATCGTCATCAGGTCGCCCAGCAGCATGCTGAGCCCGCCGTCGCCGCAGAACGCCACCACCTGGCGGTCGGGAGCCCACAGCTGCGCGCCCATGGCCTGGGGCATGGCGTTGGCCATGGAGCCCAGGTTGTAGGAGCCGATCAGCCGCCGGGTGCCGTGCATGGACACGAAGCGCGAGAGCCAGACGGTGGCCATGCCGGTGTCGGAGGTGAACACGGCGTCGTCGTCGGCGTAGCTGTTCACGGCCGCGGCCAGGGCTTCGGGGCGCACGTCGTGGTCGCGGTTGTCCAGGGCCGCGCGCAGCCGGCGCAGGCCGTGCCGGTCGTGGTCCGGGTCGGCCAGGCTCTGCTGGCCCTGGTTCCAGTGGTCGTACTTCGCCCGGGACTCCTCCAGGTGGGTGCGGTCCGCGATCGCGGTGAGCATCGGAAGCAGCGCCCGCAGGGTGGCGCCCACGTCGCCGGTCAGGCCGGCGTCCAGGGGGGTGCGGCGCCCCAGGTGCTCTTCGCGGGTGTCGATCTGGACCACCTTGCAGCCGGTGGGGTACCAGTCGCGGTAGGGGAAGTCGGTGCCGAGCATGACCAGGGTCTCGCAGTCGTCCAGCGCGTGGGCGGCGGCGGGGTTGCCGATCAGGCCGGTCTGGCCGACCTGGTAGGGGTTGTCGCCCTCGAAGCCCTCCTTGGCCTTGAGCGTCAGCACCATGGGCGCGGACAGCAGCTCGGCCAGTTGCAGGACCTCCGCGCGGGCGTCGCGGGCCCCCTTGCCGACCAGCAGGGTCACCTTGCCCGCCGTACCGATGACCTCGGCGGCGGCGGTCAGCGCCTGGTCCTCGGGGCGGGTGACCGCGCGGCTGAGCGCGAACCGGGCCGGGCGGTCCTGCTCCAGCTCCTGGTCGCCCAGATCGCCGGGGACGGTCAGCACGGCCACCCCGCCCAGGCTGACCGCGGCGCGGACCGCGGACTCCAGCAGGCGCGGCATCTGCTCGGGCGAGGTGACGGTGGCGCGGAAGACCGCCACATCACGGAACAGCAGGTCGTTGTCGACCTCCTGGAAGTAGTCGCTGCCGACCTCGGCCAGCGGCACCTGCCCGCAGACCGCCAGGACCGGGGTGCGGCTCTTGGCCGCGTCGTACAGGCCGTTGAGCAGGTGCACGGAGCCCGGGCCCACCGTTCCCATGCACACGCCCAGGGTTCCCGACAGCTGCGACTGGGCGCTCGCGGCGAAGGCCGCCGCCTCCTCGTGGCGGCACCCGATCCAGTCGATGCCCTCGGTGGTGCGGATGGCCTCGGTCAGCGGGTTCAGGGCGTCCCCCACCACCCCGAAGACGTGGTTGACATCCAGGTCCTTCAAGGCGTCGACGATCACACGGGCGACAGTACGGGCCACAGCGGGCTTCCTTTGTTCGAAGTCGGTACGGGCGGCCGGGGCCGGAGCGGCCGGCCGGGGTTCGGTACTCATCCGGCGAAGCGGTCCGGGTCGGCGGCGTCCCAGTCCCGCTGCCACGATTGCGGGGCGTCCTTGAGGAGCTGGCCCGGGGTCAGCCACTCGTGCAGCTCGGCGTAGCTGCGCACGGTGTGCGGGTCGATGCGGTGCAGGAGCATGTGCGGTGCCAGCTCGGACCGGTCGGTGACGCCCATCGAGGCCATGAGCTGGAGCGCGCTCTTGACGGTGGCCTCCTGGAAGCGCTGCACCCGGTGGGACTTGTCGCCGACGTCCAGGGCGTGGGCGAGCTTCGGATCCTGGGTGGCGACGCCGACCGGGCAGGTGTTGGTGTGGCAGCGCTGGGCCTGGATGCAGCCGACCGCGAACATCATGGCCCGGGCCGCGTTGGTGTAGTCCGCTCCCTGGAGCAGGCGCTTGACCAGGTCGCTGCCGGTGGCGACCTTGCCGCTGGCGCCTATCTTGATCCGGTCCCGGAGCCCGGCGCCGACCAGGGCGTTGTGCACGGTGATCAGGCCCTCGGTCAGCGGCAGGCCGACATTGTCGGCGAACTCCAGCGGCGCCGCGCCGGTGCCGCCCTCGGCACCGTCGACCACGATGAAGTCCGGCGTCACGTCCTCGGCCAGCATCGCCTTGCAGACGGCCAGGAACTCCCGGCGCGAGCCCACGCAGAGCTTGAAGCCCACCGGCTTGCCGCCCGCCAACTCCCGCATCCGGTCCAGGAACCGGACCAGCTCCCTCGGGGTGGAGAACACCCGGTGGTACGGGGGCGAGGTCACCGTCTGCCCCTGGGGCACGCCGCGGACCTTGGCGATCTCGGCCGTGACCTTCGGTCCCGGCAGTACGCCCCCGATGCCGGGCTTGGCGCCCTGACTGAGCTTGAGGGAAACGCATTTGACCTGCTCGTGGGCCGCCTTCTCGGCGAACAGCTTCTCGTCGAAGCCGCCGTCCTCGGTGCGGCAGCCGAAGTAGCCGGTGCCGATCTCCCAGATCAGGTCCCCGCCGGGGCGCAGGTGGTACTCGGACAGGCCGCCCTCACCGGTGTCGTGGGCGAAACCCCCCAGGGCGGCACCGGTGTTCAGCGCCAGCAGGGCGTTGGACGACAGGGCGCCGAAGCTCATCGCGGACACGTTCAACAGGGCCATGTCGTAGGGCTGGGTGCACTTGGCGCCGCCGATCCGCACCCGGGGCGCGTCCTCGGGCACCGGCCGCGGAACCATCGAGGGAACCAGGTACTCGCTGCCCGGCTGGTAGAGATCCCGCTCGGTGCCGAACGGCTCCTCCGCGGCGGTGCCCTTGGCGCGCTCGTAGACGATGCTGCGGGTGTCGCGGTCGAAGGGGCGGCCGTCGAAGTTGCGCTCGATGAAGTACTGCTGCAGCTCCGGGCGCACGTCCTCCAGCAGGAACCGAAGATGGCCCAGCACCGGATAGTTGCGCAGCACCGAGTGCTTCCGTTGCAACAGGTCCCACACCGCCAGTACCAGAACCGCAGTCAGCACACCTGCGGCGGTCCACCACCACGGCGACAGGAGGACCGCCGCCACCACCGAGCCGGCCATCAACGAGCCGGCAAACGCAACCACCAGAGTTTTCAGCACAGCTACCCCTTGCCCCCGGACCAGGAGCACAAGCAGCTCATGTTCGAACCGTTGCCTTGAGCGCCGACCGGGGGTCAGGCGGCGAAACCGCCGTCCACGGCAATGGAGGCACCGGTGACGTACCGGCCGCCGGCGCCCGGGCCGTCGGCGGGGTTCACGTCGGTCTCGATCGGCCTCGTGCGTCCCGGGCCAGGAGTCCGGCGCTGGTCGGACGTCGCGCTGGACGCGTGATGCGGGCCGCCGGGGACGCGGCCGGGGATGGCTGGTTTGCTGACCGGTGGTCACCGGCCCCCTTCCGGTGGTGCGGCCGGGGTGCTGTCATGGCAGGAGTCGACATCGGGGGTTGACATGCCGCTGATCGTGATCATCGCCGGGTGCTGGGCCGCAGCCGTCGCGCTGACCGGCCGCTGTGGAGCCAGGACCGGCGAGGGGCGCATGTGCCGCAACCGGGCCAGAGGTCTGCTCTCCCGCTGCCCCGACCATCCGCGGCACCTGCTCACCTTCGCCGACCTGGGCGCCGTCGTCCTGGCGATCATCGGGTTCCTGATCATCACGCACAGCCATGTCCGATGAGCCCCCGCGCCGGGCCGCCGGAACGAGCACGGCAGGGGCGGCCCTCGCAGACCGACTGCGGGGGCCGCCCCTGCCGTGGACGGGGTGGTGGCGGACGCGTCCTCAGTCCGCCATACCGGCCAGCTCGATGTCCACGTCGCCGACGTGCTTGCCGTGGCCGGGCTCGCACTGGCCGACCTCCTGCAGCGCCTCGGGCGGCACTCCGGCGGCGATGGCATCGGCGATGGCGGCATCCAGGACACGGCGGGTGCGGGCGTGTTCGACGGTGGCTTCCTGCACCCGGTGCAGGGCAGTGGCCTGGTCGTTCTTGTGGGTCTTGGGGAAGAGGCTCATGCGCGCCGCCTACCCGGGGACCGACCGGGCATTCGTCCTCCTTCCGTCGGCTTGTGTCGCTGACGTGCGATTTCGGGCTCCCGTGAGAGGTTGGGCACGGCCCGGCAGCAGCTCGGGGCGGTGACACGGTCCCTCGAAGGGGTGATGGACGATGACCGGCAGGGAACCCGTCGAGACGACCAGCCTGGACCGCTACGGCAATCCGGCGCTGCCCTGGAGCAGGGCCGACGAGGCGCTGGGCGCCTCCATGCCGAGCCAGGCGGTCACGTCCTTCCTCGGGACGGTCCGCCCGGACGGCCGCCCGTGCGCCGCGGGCGTCGGGGCGGTGTGGCTCGGCGGCGACGTGTACTTCACCAGCAGCCCCGATGCGCGCAAGGCCCGCAATCTGGCGGCGAATCCGGCGTGCACGTTCTCGGTGCGGCTGGAGGGCATCGACATCGTGGCCGAGGGCGAGGCCGCGCGCGTCACCGACCAGGACACGCTGGAGCAGGTCTCGGCCATCTACCGGCAGGCGGGATGGCCCGCCGAGGTGGCGGACAGCGCCTTCACCGCGCCCTTCAGCGCCCCCAGCGCCGGCCCGCCGCCGTGGCACCTGTACCGGATGCGGATCAGCACCGCCTTCGGCGTCGCCACCCGCGAACCCGCTGGTGCGACCCGGTGGCGCTTCGAGGACTGAGAGGACCGGGAGGGCTGGTTGCCCCGCCCGAGGAATCCCCTGGCGGACCGCGGCGACCACTGATACCTTGCCGGTGGCCGTGCGAGAGAACGAGGAGGTGGTACCCGTGAACGCTGTATCGACATGGGTGCTCCCCTCCGGGGTCACGGCCGGGCGATAGGTCGTCCGGGAGCGCCTTCACGAGCACTCCCGAAAGGCACGACCATGCAGTTCACTTCTGAGCAGCGCCTCGACGACGGCGTCCTCGAACGCGCCTTCACCCTCGGCGAGGTCCCCGGCGTCCTGTGGACGTCCGGAACCGGCCCCGCCCCGCTGATCCTCAGCGGCCACAACGGCGGCCTGCACAAGCGGAACCCGCGGCTGGTGGCCCGGGCCCGGCACTACGCGGCGGAGTACGGCTACGCGGTGGCCGCCATCGACCACCCCGGGCACGGTGACCGCCCCCGCTCCGCCGCCGACGAGCAGCACCGCGCCGACCTCCGCCGGGCGATCCAGGCCGGTGAGCCGGTCGACGGCATCGTCGACGCCTTCATCGTCCCGCTGGTCGACAGGGCCGTCCCGGAGTGGCAGGCCACCCTGGACGCGCTCCTCTCCCTGCCCGAGATCGCCGGCCCGGTCGGGTACTCGGGGATGACCGCCGTCGGCATCCGGCTGGCGGTGGTCGAGCCGCGCATCTCGGCCGCGGGATTCTTCGCCGGGGGCTTCGTGCCCCGCGTCCTGCGCGAGGAGGCCCGGCAGGTCACCCTTCCGCTGCAGTTCCTGCTGCAGTGGGACGACGAAGGGAACGACCGGCAGCAGGCCCTGGACCTGTTCGACGCCTTCGGCTCCGAGGAGAAGACGCTGCACGCCAACCTGGGCGGGCACGCCGGCACCCCGTGGTTCGAGGTGGACGACGGAGCCCGGTTCTTCGCCCGGCACCTGACGTGAGCCCGGCCTGACGGGCAGGCGCACAGCCGCCCGACCGGGCGGTACCGGCCTTCGGCGGTACCGCCCGGTCGGGCCGTCGCCGGGCGGCAACCGGTGTTCCGCCCTGACTGTCGGAGCTGCCCTCTATCATCGACTGGTCACCACGTGGTCGAGGCGGAGGCGGTGAAAGGTGTTCTCGGTGGATTCCAAGCCGTCCGAGCACGCATGGGTGCTCGCTTTGCGGGGCGAGCTGGACTTCCACAGCGTCGTCCAGCTGCGGGAGGCCGCTGACGCGGTGCTCGCCGAGCCGCAGCCGGCGCCGCTGGTGGTGGTCGACTGCACCGCGCTGGAGTATTGCGACTCGACCGGCATCACCGGCTTGATCCAGATCCACCAGCGGCTGGCCGGGCACGGCGGCGTCCTGCGCCTGGCCGCGGTGCCCGCCTCGGTGGCGCGGATCTTCGAGCTGACCGGTCTGGACCAGGTGATCGCCGTGCACGGCACGGCGTACGATGCGCTGTCCGCCGAAGACGGCGCACAGGAACCCCACAGCCAGGACCCGGCGTCCCTGGCGCATGTGGCAGGCGAGAGGTAGCAGGCGATGACCCGCGTTCCCGAGCAGCAGCCCGCGCCGGACGCCGGTCCCGCCGCCGACCCGGGCGCCGACGGCGGGGCGGAACAGGACCTCCGGGCCCTGTTCGGCCAGTCCAGCGCGGTGTTCGCCTCGCTGGCGGGCCCCGCGCACATGGTGGAGGCGGCGAACGCGGCCTTCTTCGCCGCCATCGGCGGCGGCGACCGGGCACGCGTCGGCGTGCCGGTGGAGCAGCTGATACCGGAACTCGCCGAACAGGGCTTCCTCGCGCTGCTGAACCGGGTCTACCGCACCGGTGAGCGCCACATCGGGCATGACGCACGCATCCTGCTGGGCGTCGGCCCCGAGGCGCGGGAGGCGTTCTTCGACTTCACGTACGAACCCCGCCTGGACGCGGGCGGCAATGTGATGGGCGTGCGCGTCATCGGGGTGGAGACCACGCAGGTCAAGCAGGCCCAGCGGCTCACCGCCGGTCACCGCGCGCTGCTGGAGCAGATCGCGCGCCAGGAACCCCTGGACCGGGTGCTGCACGGCATGGCCCGCACCATCGAGGAGCTCGCGCCCGAGGACGTCCTGGTCTCGGTCCTGCTCGCCGACCCGGACGGGCGGCACCTGCGCCACGGCGCGGCCCCCAGCCTGCCCGACTTCTACAACCAGGCCATCGACGGCATCGCCACCGGCGAGGGCGTCGGCTCCTGCGGGACCGCCGCCCACCGCCGTCAGCCGGTCATCGTCACCGACATCGCCACCGACCCGTTCTGGGACGACTTCCGCGACCTGGCCGACCGGGCGCGCCTCGCGGCCTGCTGGTCCACCCCCGTCCTGGGCAGGGACGGATCGCTGCTGGGCACCTTCGCCATGTACCACCGCACCCCCCGCGCCCCGCAGGAGTCCGACCTCGCCCTGGCCCGGGTGTTCGCCGGCACGGCCGCCCTCGCCATCGAGCGGCACCGGGCCGAGGAGGCCCGCCTGGCCGCCGAGAACCGGGAGCGGGCCGCCCGCCGCGACCTGGCCTTCCTGCTGGACGCCAGTACGGTCCTGGCGTCGGACCTGGACTACACCCAGACCCTCCAGCGCTTGGCCGCCGCCTGCGTACCCGCGCTGGCGCCGCTGAGCACGGTCGACATCATCGACGCCGGCCGGGTGCGCCGCGTCGCCACGGCCGCGACCACCCGCCCGGACGAGCACCGCCTGGCCTCCCACATCCCCGTCTACGACGCCGACGACGACGCCGTCGCCCGCGTCCTGGCCTCCGGCGTGAGCGAGATCGCCCGCCGCACCCCCACCGGCCCCGGGCCCTGGCAGGACCTCAAGGTCACCGGCTACCTGTGCGTCCCGCTGCTGGACCGGGGCACCCCCTTCGGCGCCCTGACCCTGCTCACCACCGGCGAGGACACCTTCGACGGCCACACCGTCGCCCTGGCCGAGGAACTCGCCCGCCGCGCCGCCTCGGCAGCCCTCAACGCCCGCCAGTACACCGAGCGGGTCACGCTCGCCCACGACCTGCAGGCCGGGCTGCTGCTGCCCCAGGTGCCCGAGCTGCCCGGCGCCGAACTCGCCACCTACTACCACCCGGCCGGCGAAGGGCTCGACATCGGCGGCGACTTCTACGACGTCTTCCCCCTGGGCGGGGGCACCTGGGCCTTCATGCTCGGCGACGTCTGCGGACGCGGCGCCATCGCCGCCACCACCACCGCGCTGGTCCGCAACACCGCCCGCGCCGTCGCCCCGCTGCTGCCCGGCCCGGACGCCGTCGTCCGCGCCGTCAACAGAGCCCTCCTCGACCGCCCCGACAGCCACGGAACCGGCTTCGTCACGCTCCTGTACGGCCACCTCACCCCGGCCGCCCGGGGCGGCCTCGACATCACCCTGGTCCGGGCCGGCCACACCTTCCCGCTGCACGTCGACGCCGACCGCTCGGCCCGCTTCGTCAACAGCCAGGGCCTGCTGCTCGGCATCACCACCGACCCGCACCTGCCCACCCACCAGCTGCACCTCCGCCCGTCCGAGAGCCTGCTGCTCTACACCGACGGCATCACCGAGGCCCGCGACCCCGACGGGGAGCAGTTCGGCGAGGAACGCCTCGCCCAGGCCCTGACCGGCGTACCGGCCCACAGCGCGCAGGAGGTCGTCGACGCCGTCAACGGCGCCGTGCGGGCCTTCACCGGCGGCATCGACATCGACGACGACCAGGCCCTCCTCGTCCTGACCGCGACCGGCGCGGCCGGGGCGTGACGGCGGACCGGCGTCCGGCTAGCCCTGCTGCTCCCCGGCCCCCGGGCCGAGGCCGTGGATCCGGGTGAGCCCGGAGAGCCCGGAGATGTCCAGGAGCGGGCCGAGGAGCGGATTGGCGACGAGCTCGATCCGCTCGGCCCGGGCGAACAGCACGGTCAGCCCCGCGCTGTCCAGGTACTCGACCGCGCTCAGGTCGACCGTCAGGGCGGTGGCGGACGCCGTCGCTTCGTCGATGGCGGCGGCGAAGGACTCGACATTGCTCATGTCGATCTCACCCGCGGCCTCCAGGACGTGCGAGCCGTCGGCGCGGCGGACAGTGGTGAGGGTCAGTGGGGTGGTCATCAGGCGATCCTCGTATGCATGTCGACGGTCGTGCCGGACTCGCCGGGAGTGATGGTGACGTGCTGCATCATCGCGCGCATCAGCGTGACGCCCCGTCCTCGGTGCGCGTTCGCCTCGGGCTGGGGCACCTTCCACTGACCGCTGTCGGCGACGGTCAGCGTGAGGTCGTCCACCGTGGCGGCGGCCCGCAGGCTGATCCTGGCGCCCGCGGCATGCCGATGGCCGTGCTCGATGGCGTTGGCGCACGCCTCGCCCGCGGCCACCAGAACGTTCTGCACGGTCTGCGCGGGCAGCCCGCACTGGTCCAGCCAGCCCCTCAACGCCCGGCGCACCGGCGCCAGTTGGGAGGACTCGGCGGGAAACGACACATCCAGCGGCGCCGGGTGGCGGTACAGGAGCAGGGCGACGTCGTCGTCGTATCCGCCCTCGGGGGCAAGGACGGTCATGACCCCGCTGGCGAGTTCGTCCACCGGCGTCGCGCGGCCGTCCTGCACCGCGGAACTCGCCCGGTCTATGCCGTCGCTCAGGGAGCGGCGGCGGCGCTCGACCAGGCCGTCGGTGTAGAGCATGAGGGTGGCGCGCGGCGGCATGGTGCGCTGCGCCTCGGGCCGTCGGGCGCCGACCCGGACCGCCAGCGGAGTGGAGCGGCCGTCCTCCAGCAGATGCGTGGTGCCGTCCGCGTGGGCGAGGATGCCCGGCGGGTGGCCGGCACTGGAGTAGGTGAGGGCCCCGGTCGCGGGGTCCAGTATGCCGCAGAAGACCGTGGTGCACAGGGCTCCCGGGATGCCCGCGGCGAACCGGTCCAGGGCCATCAGGGTCTGGGCGGGCCCGGTGTCCTGCAGCAGCAGGGCGCGGCAGGCGCTGCGCAGCTGGCCCATGACGGTCGCCGCTTCCAGCCCCCGGCCGACGCAGTCGCCCACGACGATGCCGATCCGGCTGTCGGGGAGCTCGACGGTGTCGTACCAGTCGCCGCCGACCTCCAGCGGGCGGGCGGCCGGCTCGTAGCGCACCGCGAAGCCGACGGGGAGGTGCGAGGGCCCCAGGATGGCGCGCTGGAGGGCGATCGCCGTCTCCCGCTGCTGGTCGATCTGGTGGGCGCGGGTCAGCCCCTGCGCGAGCCTGCCGGCCAGCAGGGAGAGCAGCACCTGGTCCTGGTCGGCGAAGGGAAGCCGCTCGCCGGGGCCCACCCAGACCACGAGCTGCCCCTCCGGGTGCTCCAGCACGATCGCGCCGCCGTCGCCGTGGTGGACGGACGGGGTCAGCAGCGGCTGCCGGTGCAGGCCGGTCAGGACCGCCCGGCGCTCGGCCGACAGGTCGTCCCAGCCGAGACCGGGCTCCGTGGCGGTCAGCCGCACGCCTCCCGCGTCGGTGAACAGCGCCGCGACGACCGACTGCACCCGCCAGATCGCCTGCAGTTCCGTCAGAGCCGCTGCCAGCGCCTCCGGCAGGCTCGTCGCCTCCGCCAGGCGCAGGCTCAGCGCGGCCATGGCCGTCTCCCGCTGGATGGCGTAGCGCTCCGCGGTCACGTCGCGGAAGGTCCCGACCGCCAGTCGGCGGCTGGTGTCCGGGTCCTGGACCTGGTTGAAGGTGGCGCTCACCCACACGTGCCGGCCGTCGCGGTGGACGACCGGCAGGACGTAGCTGCCGCTGCGGGCGGTGAGCAGCTCCGCGAACGCCCTGTCCGTCTGCCCGTACCCCTGGGGATCGGCTGCGGCGGTGGGCATCCAGGGGTACGGGTAGGCGTAGGGCAGCCCCTCGGGGCCGAAGCCGAGGATGTCGGTGAAGGCGGTGTTGGCCTCGATCACCGAGCCCTGTTCGTCGCAGACGAAGAACGCCTCCTGCAGGGAGTCGACGAGGGCGGCGCGCCAGCGGGCGTGGTGGCTGCGCAGCCGCGCCAGCTCGATGTTGGCGCGGATCCGCGCCAGCAGTTCGGCCGCGGCGAACGGCTTGACCAGGTAGTCGTCGGCTCCGGCCTCAAGCCCTTCGATGGAGGCGTCCTGCCCCGCGCGGGCGGAGAGCAGCAGCACCGGCACCCCGGCGGTCCGCTGGTCCGTGCGCAGGGCGGCGACCAGCGCCAGGCCGTCCAGCCGGGGCATCATCACGTCGCTGACCACCAGGTCGGGGGCGTCCGCGCGGACGGCCTCGAGCGCCGCCTGGCCGTCGTTCACGGAGTCGACCTGGTAGCCGGCGCCTTTCAGCAGGCGCACCAGGTACTCGCGCATGTCGGCGTTGTCGTCGGCGACCAGGACCCGGGCCGGGACGGCGGGCCCGGCGGCCCCGGCACCCACCGCCTCCGCACCGGCCGCAGCGGGCCCGGACTCGGGCAGGGCGCCGCCCTCGGGCAGCCAGCGCAGCGCCTCCTGGACGAAGGGGGCGGCGCCGGACGACACGGCCGTCGTGTCGGTGGCCGGGGCGATGTTGTCGGGGGGCAGGTGGGCGCTGCCGAGCGGCAGCCGGATGGTGAAGGCCGTCCCCTGTCCGGCGACACTGTCGGCGGTGATGGTGCCGCCGTGCAGCTGGACCAGCTCCTGGACCAGCGCGAGCCCGATGCCGCTGCCCTCATTCGAACGCGAACGGGCGTTCTCGATCCGGTGGAAGCGTTCGAACAGCCGAGGAATCTCCTCCTCGGCCACCCCGATACCGGTGTCGGCGACGGTGACGACCGCCTGACCGTCCTCGTGGCGCAGCCCGACCCGGATCGAGCCCTCGAACGTGAACTTCAGGGCGTTGCTGAGGAGGTTGAGGACGACCTTCTCCCACATGCCCTGGTCCACGTAGACCGGCTCGGGCAGCGGTCGGCAGTCGACCTCGAGGGCCAGGCCGGCCCGGTCGACGGCGGACCGGAACACGCTGGCCAGCTCGGCCGTCGCGGCCGCCAGGTCCAGCGGCTCGAACACGGCCTGCATGCGGCCGGCCTCGATGCGGGAGAAGTCCAGCAGGGTGTTGACCAGCTTGCCCAGCCGCAGGCCATTGCGGTGGATGACCTCCAGCTCCTCGTGCGCCTGCGGATCGTCCTCGGGCAGCCGGCCCCGCAGCTGCTCCAGCGGCCCCATGATCAGCGTGAGGGGCGTGCGGAACTCGTGGCTGACGTTGGAGAAGAAGGCAGTCTTGGCCCGGTCCAGCTCCATCAGCTCCTCGGCCCGCCGCTGCTGGGCGTGGTAGCTGCGGGCGCTGCCGATGCCCGCCGCGATGTGCCCGGAGGCCAGCTCGACGAAGCCCCGGTAGGCGTCGTCCAGCGGGCGGTACCGGTTCAGTGCGGCCACCAGGAAGCCGTACGGCACGCTGCCCTGCTGCACCAGCGGCACCACCAGGGCCTGGGCCGGCGGCTCCGGCCAGCCGCCCGTGGGCAGGGCATCGCCGTGCTCGGCGCCGAGCTCGACGAGCACAGCCTCACCGTGAGCCAGCGCGGCGACCGGCCAGATCGCGTCCGGGTCCGCGATCGGCAGCGTCGCCGGGGCGGCGGCGTGCCCGGCGGCGATGCCGGTGGCGGCCGCCAGACGCGCGCAGCCCGCGTCCTGCGCCCCGTCCTCCAGCAGGTAGGTCAGGGTGAAGGGCAGGTCGTGCTGGTTCCGGCCGAGCTGGTGCCCGGCGAAGGCCAGCATCTCCTGCTCGGTGCGGACCACGCTGGGGTCCGAGCCGAGATCCCGCAGCGTCGCCATCCGCCGCTCGCCGATGACCCGCTCGGTGTCCTCGCTCACCACGCACAGCATGCCGACGACCGTGCCGAGGTCGTCCCTCAGCGGGCTGTAGGAGAACGTGTGGTAGGTCTCCTCCGGATAGCCCGAGCGCTCCAGGAACAGCAGCAGCGCCTCGTCCCAGGTGGCCTCGCCCGTGGTCATCACGGTGTCGATGCGCGGGCCGATGTCCTGCCAGATCTCCGCCCACACCTCGCTGGCCGGCCGGCCCAGCGCCCAGGGGTACTTGCGGCCCAGCGTGTCCCGTCGGTAGGCCGCGTTGCAGAAGAACGTCAGCTGCGGCCCCCAGGCCATCCACATCGGGAACCGGGACGACAGCAGGATGTCCACCGCCGTGCGCAGACTCTGCGGCCAGGCCGCCGGAGGCCCCAGCGGCGTCGCCGACCAGTCCAGCGCGGCCAGGTCACGACCGATCGTGGGGTCGGCCGCGAACACCCCCGCCCCAGCGGCAGCCGGTACCGCGGGCCCAGCGCTTTCAGAACGCACTCAAGGACACCTTTCGCTTACACCCACGGCTTGCCGGCGCTACCGTTCCCGCTCCTGAAAGCCCCCGGGTGCACCGACTCGTCGTCGCTGCTTCCCCGGCCCGGCACAGGTCGGGAATGTCGTCCGCCCCCCAGGCGAAGCGGATCAGTACGATATTCTAGGTGCTCACACTGACCGGCAGTGGCTGCCTCCTCCACCGGGAACCCACCCCGTCCGTCGGACAGCCCACCGCCCAGGAGTTCCGGTGACCGAACGCCCCCTGACCACCGCCCTGCAGGTGCTCCCCGGCGGGCACTGCCTGATCACCGTGGACGGCGAGCTGGACCACCACACGGCCCCGCAGCTGCGAGCCGCCCTGGACGAGGTGGCCTTCGGCCCGGGGTCTCTGCTGGTCATCGACCTCACCCGGCTGACCTACTGCGACTCCACCGGCATCACCGCCATGGTCACCGCCCACCAGCGGGCCCAGCGAGCCGGAGGGCTGCTCACCCTGGCAGGGCTGAGCCAGGAACTCCGCCGGGTTTTCGAAATCGTCGGACTCGACCAGTTCTTCTCCATCCGGCCCACGGTGGCGGACGCCATCGAGACCGCCCCCGGCCGGGGAACGGCCCCGGAAGCGCCGTAGCCCGACCGGACGAGGTCCCGGTCTCGTCCGTTCCACCGCCCCTCAGTCCGTCGGCGGGACGGGACCGCCGATGCCCTGGTGAAGGTTCTCGAGCCGTTCGAGGATGCCGCGCAGCTCGGTGAGATCTTCGGCGGGCAGCGCGCGAAGCGCCGCCGGCGGGCGGGCGATGATGCCCTGGGCCGTGCCCACCGCCTCGCGCCCCGGCCCGGTCAGGGTCACCAGTTTGCGGCGCCGGTCACCCTCGTCGTCGGCGCGCGAGACCAGCCCGAGGGCTTGCAGCTCGTTGACGATGAGCGTGGTGTACGGGGGGTCGAGGCTTGCGGCCTGGGCGAGTCGCGCGAGGCTGAGCGGTCCGTCGGCCAGCGCGAGCAGGGCCTTGACCCGTCCGGAGCCGCGGCCCAGCGCGAGTGTCCGACGCAGCTCCTCGGTCGGGTCGAAGCCGCGGACGAACGCGGACATGAGCGCCCAGACGGAGCCCGCGAGATCGTCCGCCGTCGTCCCAGGGCCCGTCGCCGCTGAGGGGTGGTCGTGTGCCGACACGGGTGTCCTTCCTCCGAAAACGCTGATAGTTTTAAACATATAAGGGAATTCTACCGTGCGAGGCAGCCATGTCTGTACCAGACCCGACGCTCCCCACCCCGACGTCCAGTACAGCGACTGATCGGGCCGACTACCTGGCATCGCTTCTCGCGGCGCTGCCTGCGGACGTACGCCAACGGCTCCAGGAGATCGGCGCGTTCTCGATCAACGAGGGAAACCTGGCGGCCATGCGCCAGCGCACGCTGCGCTCGCCGGGCACTCCGTCGAACGCCGTCGAGCACACCGACCGGCTGGTACCCGCGGCACCCGGCGACCCGGACGTCCCCGTGCGGCTGCACCGCGCGCACGACGCGACCACTGGGCTGCCCTGCCTGGTCTCGATCCACGGCGGGGGCTATGTGATCGGCTCACATCTCGGCGATGACGGACGGTTCGACCGCTGGTGCACCGCGCTGACGTGCGTCGGCGTCTCGGTCGGCTACCGCCTCGCCCCCGAGACCCCCTACCCGGGCCCGCTCGAGGACTGCTACGCCGCGCTGGCCTGGGTCCACCGGAACGCGGCCGAACTCGGTGTCGACCCCGACCGGATCGGCGTCATCGGCGGCAGCGCGGGCGGCGGCCTGGCCGCCGGTCTGGCTCTGCTCGCCCGTGACCGGGGCGAGATCCCGGTCGGCTTCCAGGTGTTGAGCTACCCGATGCTCGACGATCGGCTGCAGACCGCCTCGGGCCGGGCCGGCGCCCCGCTGTGGGACGCCGCCACCAACCAGTACGGCTGGCAGGCGTACCTCGGCGGCTACGGCGCGGGCCAGGCGATCCCCGGCTACGCGGTGCCCGCGCGGGCGCACGATCTCAGGGGCCTGCCACCGGCCTTCGTCACGGTGGGCAATCTGGACGGGCTGCTGGACGAGGACCTCGACTACGCTCGTCGGCTGATCGCCGCCGGTGTCCCGACCGACCTGCACGTCTTCGCCGACGGACCGCACGCGTTCGACAGCATGCTGTCGGACACGGCTGTCGCCGGGCGTGCTCGCCGCGTACTCGAGGACTGGCTGCACGCCCGAATGCACCCCGGAGCCCGTCCGGGCGCCGAATGACCGGACCGGCGCGCGCCTGCCCTGGGGTCGGGGCGGGGGAGCGCTGCGACGGCCGGACCGTCGTCCGTCCGGCCGCCGCAGGCGTTCAACGGATCAACACGCGTTCAGCCACGTGGTGGTGAAGTTGTCATTGCCGCTGAGGCTGGAGGTGGAGTCGCAGAGCGTGCTGCCGCTCTGGATCTCCATCTGGTCGATGGTGTACGGGGAGCCGCTGTAGGAGCCGATGGGCTGGCCGTCCACGGTGAAGCCGGTGAAGGGGTCCGTGCCGAACTTGGTCAGGTGGTCGGCCGCCATCTCCATCACGGCCTCGGCCGAATTGTCGTCGGCCTTCAGCGACTTGGTGACGGTGTTGGTCCAGCCCTGAGTGATGTCCTTCAGCACCAGCGAGTACTTCGTGCCGGAGGTGTGGGTCACCGTGCCGGTGAACTTGTCGCCGGGCTCGACCGTCTTGTTGATGATGATCACGTTCGCCGGGTACATCTCGTACCAGGCGTAGTAGTCCGGCGTGGATCCGTCGCAGTCGCCGGAGCTTCCGGTCTGCTCGACGGTGCTGGAGTTGAAGCCGTCGATGCCGACCCACGGGGACATGTCCGTCTCGCCGTCGCTGCTGGTGCAGGTGATGGCGTTCTGAGTCCAACTCGCCGTCGCCGTGGTGAAGGTGCTGCCGGTGACCGCGTACCCGGACCAGTTGTTCGAGTAGTCGATGACGTGGCCGCCGACCTTGGCGGGGTGGGTTCCCGGGGCCGGCTTGAACAGGCCGCCGGGCATGAACGCGCTGTGCGCCTTGGGTGCGGCAGCAGGATGCGCATTGCCGGCCGCCATCGCCGGCCCGGTGAGCGCCAGCGAGCCAAGCGCCAGCGCTGCCAGGGGGATTGACCATCTTCTGACCATGGGGGAGGACTCCTCTGCGGGATGGTGGCAGCCAGGCCACGCGGCGTGATCGCCCGAATTCGGCGTGCTGGGGCATGGGGGACACTACATCTGTTCGAGGAAACTTTGAATGGCCACGGTCAACTGATGGTCAATCAGAAACTTTGTCTGCCAAAGGGCTTGAAAAGCGCGATCGAGACCGTCGGCGCACGGCAGGCGGCGTCACAGTTGCGGGCACGCTAGGACGCCTGGTTGTTCGGGCCGGGCGCACAGGCGTCCCCGCAGTGCAGCGACCACCACAACGCCTTGAATCCCGCCCACCGACGACCCGCCATGAACGCCCCCGATCAGTAGCCGTCGCCCCCAAGGGAGTTCCCGTTCCGCAGCGACCTATTCGGCGAGTTCGGCGGCGTGTCGGCACAGGGCGTGGAGGAGGGCGTCCGTCGCGGGCGTGGTGGCGCCCGGCAGGCGAACCAGGCTGACGCGGCGCCGTTCCTCGGGGAGGTCGTCGACGGTGACCAGGCGCACGCCGGGCGGCATCGCGGACAGCAGCATGGAGGAGACCGTGGTGATGCCGACGCCTGCTGCGACCAGGTGCAGTTTGGCCAGCCAGTCGCGGGTGGCGTGGTGGACCCGGGGCCGCCCGGGCAGGCCCGGCCAGATGCCCAGCAGGGGCTCCCCGGTGCTGGACGGGCTGGCGATCCAGGTCTCACCGGCGATCTGCTGAGCAGTGACGCCGGTACGGTCGGCGAACCTGCCGTCGGCCGGAACGGCCAGGACCAGATGGTCCTTCAGCAGCGGCTCCGCCGGCCGTGTCGTCAGCCCCGATACCGGCTACGACGTGCGTATGACCGAGGTCCCCGCCGAAGCAGCTGCCACTGACTGACCGCGCGCGGCCGGACGATCCCGCAACAACCTTCAGCCCCCGCTGGGTGTCAGCACACCACCGCGCACCGACGCCCGGCGGTGTCCCAGGGACGGCCGCAGATGCGGCTTGTCGCCTGCCCCCTGTCGGCGGACAGGGCTACGCTGTGACCTGCGGCCACCCCGGGACCTTCGGTCATCGACCGCAGCACGCCTGCTCCTACGACGTCTTCCGGTGATCCGATGACCACTGTCCACGCCCGTGAGGTCTCCCTGGGCGTCGAGTCGTTCGGTGACGCCGACGCGCCACTCGTCCTGCTCGCGGGCGGCACGACGATGCTCTCCTGGCCCGACGCGATCTGCGAGCGCCTCGCCGCCGGTGGCCGCCGTGTGGTGCGCTACGACCTGCGCGACAGCGGGGAGTCGACCACGGCAGATCCGCAGGCACCCGGCTACACCCTGCGCGACCTCGCCGCCGACGCGGCCGCCCTTGCTGACGCGCTCGGCGGGGCGCCTGCGCACCTCGCGGGGATCGGCGTCGGCGGGATGGTCGCCCAGGTGGCCGCCCTCGACCATCCGGGCGCCTTCTCGGCACTCACCCTGGTCGGCACCCGCGCAGTTGCTCCCGGCCCGCCCGACGACGACCTCCCCGACCACGACCAGGCGACGATGAGCCGACTGTTCGCGCGTCCCATGCCCGACTGGTCCGACCGCGAGGCGGTTGCCGAGTTCGCCGCCGCCGGGGCGGAGATCCTCGGCGACGACCCCCTCGCCGCGCGCGCCGTCGCCGCGCGCATCTGGGACCGCACGCCCGGCACCGCACCCCCGGTGCAGATGGCCAACCAGATGCGCCTGGTGTTCTCCAGGCTCGACTGCGCACCCCGCTGGCGCGAGCGCCTGCCCGAGATCGGGATCCCCACGCTCGTCGTCCACGGCCGCCGCGACCGGTTCTTCCCCGTCGGCAACGGCGAGGCGATCGCGCGCGAAATCCCCGGAGCACGGCTGCTCGTCCTCCAGGAGGCCGCCACCGCGATCCCCGACGCGGCGGTCGGCGAGGTCACCGAGGCGATGCTCGCACTCGGCTAGAATCACCGGTTCTTGAACTGCTCGATGGCCGTCCGGGTCGCCAGGGACATCGCCTCGCTCGAGGCGTGCCCGCAGTCCTCGATGATGTGCAGTTGCGCATCCGGCCACGCCTTCGCCAGCTCCCACGGCGCCTGTACCGGGCAGCTCATGTCGTGGCGGCCGTGGACGACCACCCCCGGGATCCCGGCCAGCTTGTGCGCGTTGCGCAGCAGTTGGCCCTCCTCCAGCCAAGCACAGTTGCTGAAGAAGTGGGCGCAGATGCGCACGAACGCGAGCTGCGCGTCCACCTTGCGATCGCTGTACATGCCGGGGGAGCCGTTGGGCTCGTTCGAGATGACCGCGTCCTCCCAGGCGAGCCAGGTGGCGGCGGCCTGCTCCCGGACGGCCCGGTCAGGGTTCTCCATCAGCCGCGCGTACGCCGCCAGCACGTCCCCGCCCCGCTCGCCCTCGGGGACGCCGTCGCGGAAGCGGTCCCACGCCTCGGGGCGGAACCGTCCGGCGCCTCGGTAGAGCCAGTCCACCCCGGAGCGGTCGGCCATCATCACCGCCGCGATGACGATCTCGCTGACGCGCTCGGGGTGCTGCTGTGCATAGGCCAGAACGAGCGTCGCGCCCCAGGAGCCGCCATTGAGCAGCCACTTCTCGATGCCGAGATGCTCGCGCAGCCGCTCCATGTCGTCGATCAGGTGCTGCGTGGTGTTCAGGCCCATGTCCGCCGCCGGGTCGCCGGCGTGCGGGGTACTGCGACCGCAGTTGCGCTGGTCGAAGCGGATGAGGCGGTAGGCCTCGGGATCCCAGGCCCTGGTCGGCCGTTGCGGCGCACCCGCCCCCGGGCCGCCGTGGACGTTCACGGCAGGCTTGCCTTCGGGGTTGCCGAGCTGCTCGTAGTAGATGCGGTTGCCGTCTCCGGTGTCGAGGAAACCCGCGTCGTAGGGACTTGTCGGAGGGTACACATCAACCATGACCGCCGATCCTAGGGGAGTGGCCGTCTCCGAACGGTGAAACCGCGGGAAGTTCCAGGGAGCGCTGCCCGGCTGCGGGCTGATGATGCGCTAACCAGGGCCGTGCTAACCCCAGTGCCCGGGGCCGCCGCCGCGCCAGTGGACGCGCAGTTCCGTCGCCGTCACGTCGGAGATCCCTCCGGCCCGGCACAGGCGCTCGAAGTCCCTCGCGCACCGTGCGGTGCCGATGACCGTGCCCGCCAGCTCGATGCTCCGAAACGGTGCTGTGCGCCCGTCGATGGAGTGGACCACCGGGTGCACTATCACGTCGGTCCCGGCCCGGCCGGGTCGGTTTGCTGATCGGCGGCGGGTGAAGGCAAGGACGCTCATGTCTTCCGCCTGCCCCGGCACCGCGGGCGTATGCCTGCGCGGACGTGCGGGCACGGGCTCGGACGATCGGGCCGACGGGCCCATCGTCACGCGCGGAGGTGTCCGCGGGGGCCGCCCACCGCCGTGAGCGCTGCCCTCTGGTCCGAGCGTGCGCCGGCTCTCGCATACTATGCGCGGTAGCCCTCGGATACTCGCTCCAGTCGGTACGGCCCCCGGCGACGAACCCAGGACAGTGCTGTGTGTCGGCCACCCCTCGGGGGTTGGCCTGGGAGCCCAGGGTAGGAGGAGACATTGATGGGGCACGCCGAGCCGCCGCACCTCTGCGAGGAAGGGGAGGCATGGGCTCTGACAGGTCTGCCGGGAACGGTCGGCGAGGCCCGAGCGCATGCCCGAGCCTTCCTGGAGGCCCGCCGCCGGCGTCCGAGCGCCACCGCCGAGGACGTCATGAACGCCGAGGACGTCCTGACGGTGGTGAGCGAGCTGGTGGGCAACGCGGTGCGGCACGCGCCAGGTCCCTGCACGCTGCGCCTGGTCGACCACGGTGCGACGCTGGTCGTCGAGGTCGGCGACACCAGCACCGACGTCCCCCGGCCCCGTCCGCCCGACCTGGCCACGGGCACCGGAGGCTTCGGCTGGCACCTGCTGCACCATCTGGGCACGAGCCTGACCGTCGTGCCCGGACCGGCGGGCAAGACCGTGCGCGTCGTCATGCCGGGCTCCCCGACCACCGGGGCGCGTCAACGCACCGAGCCCCGCATCCGCGAGGCCCACATCCGCGAGCCAGGCATCCGCAGCACGGACGACGGGATCCCACCCGCATGAGCACATATTCCAGAAGCAGGCACTCGAATGACCAGTGACACGGCCCACCCCGCTCCGGGGACTCCCCGCAGCGGCACCCCCCGCAGCGTCGTCAGGCCGGTGGGGGATCTCGACCTCGACAGCGCGCCGGTCCTCATCGCCGCCGTGGAGGAACTGGTCGACCTCGGCCACCACCACCTGGTGCTGGACCTCGCCCAACTCAGCTTCTGCGACTCCATGGGCCTCAGCGCGTTCCTGCGGCTGCTGCGCCGCACCAAGAGCGTGGGCGGCTCGCTGACCCTGATGTCGCCGCCCGACCAGGTCAAGCGGCTGCTGTCGATGGCCGGTCTCGACCAGATCCTGGTCCGGCACGAACCCGACGGGCAGGAACCGGAGCCGGTTCGGGTGGTGCACCTGTGACCACCCGGACACCCGGCCCGGCCGGCGGTGCGCGAGCCGCTGGAAGGGCTCCTTGTCAGCTGTTTGCTGGGGGACGTCCGGGGCAGTCGACGGTTATGGGGGGATTTGTCCGTCGCTGGTGGAGGATGCCTCGTGGAGACTTCTGCGGCTCTGAGCGAGCGGCTCCCGGCCCTGGAAGGCCGCATACGTGTGGCCTCCGTGCCGGAGGGGCACGTGTACGTCCGGCACCTGTCCCGGCCGTCCTCGCGGGGAGGCGAGCCGGTCGTACGCCTGCGTGACCCCCGTCCCAACGGTGCTCCCAGCACCTCGCAGCGGTGGTGGCCGCCGGTGATGCTGGACCCGGACTGGGTGCGGGCCCACGGCGAGGACTTCGACGTCTTCCACCTGCACTTCGGCTTCGACGCGCAGAGCCCCGCAGAGATCGGTGCGCTGCTGGGCACCCTGCGGGCGCAGCGCAAACCCCTGGTGTACACCGTGCACGATCTGCGCAATCCGCACCAGCCGGACCGGAAGGCCCACGACGCCGTGCTGGACGTCCTGATTCCGGCCGCGGATCACCTGGTGACGCTGACCCCCGGCAGCGCCGCGGAGATCGCCCGCCGGTGGAACCGCCCGGCCACCGTGGTGCCGCATCCGCACGTCGTGGGCGTGGCCGACCTGGACGGCGTGCGCCCCGAGCGGGAGACCTTCACGGTGGGCGTCCACGCCAAGAGCCTACGGCCCAACATGGAGCTGCTGCCGGTGGTCCGGGTCGTGGCGGACACCGTTGCCGGGCTGGACGCGGTGCTGCGGGTCGACATCCACTGCGAGGTCCGGCAGAGCGGCTCCTACGCCTACGCGCCCGCGGTGATGGCCGAACTGGAGGCGCTGCGCGATCGGGGCCTGGTCGACCTGCGCGTGCACGACTACTTCGACGACCGGCAGCTCTACGACTACCTGCGCTCCCTCGACGTGTCCGTGCTGCCGTACGCGTTCGGCACCCACTCGGGATGGCTCGAGGCCTGCTACGACCTCGGCACCGCCGTGATCGCGCCGGACTGCGGCTTCTACGCCCAGCAGCGGCCCTGCCTGTCCTACGGCCACAGCCAGGAGAAGGGGCTGGACGAGGCTTCGCTGCGCACCGCCGTGCTGGACGCCTACCGCCAGCGTCCCCGTTGGCAGGCCGCCGCCGCCGACCGCCTGACCGAGCGCGGCCGGGTGGCGGCCGTGCACGAGCGCATCTACACCGACCTGCTGCAATGAACCGGCCCCTGCGCATCGCCCTGATCGCCTCGGCGCGGTTCCCGATCCGCGAACCCTTCGCCGGAGGGCTCGAGGCGCACACCTGGGCCCTCGCCTGGTCCCTGAAACAGCTCGGACACCAGGTCACCCTCTTCGCCGCCCCGGGATCGGACCCGGCCCTCGGCGTCCGGGAACTGCCGGTCCAGACGCTGCAGTTGAGCCCGGCCGCGCGCAGCGACGTCAGCATGCCCGATGCCTCGTGGATGGCCGAACAGCACGCGTACCTGCGGCTGATGCTGCAACTGGGGCCCGGATCGGGCTTCGACCTGATCCACAACAACAGCCTGCACCACCTGCCGATCGCGCTGTCCGCGACGCTGGACGTCCCCCTGATCACCACACTCCACACCCCGCCGACCGCCTGGATGGAGTCGGCGATCCAGGCGTGCGACCCCTGCCCGGTGGTGTTCACCGCCGTGAGCGCCCACACCGCGCGTGCCTGGCGGCCCCTGGTGCCCGACGCGCAGGTCCTGCACAACGGGATCGACACCGCGCTCTGGACCGAGGGCCCCGGCGGCAGCGACCTGGCCTGGTCCGGGCGGCTGGTCCCGGAGAAGGGCGCGCACCTGGCCATCGCGGCAGCCCGCAAGGCCGGGTACCGGCTGCGCCTGGCCGGGCCGGTCGTGGACCGCCGCTACTTCCGCGAGTGCATCGTTCCGCAACTGGGGGACGGCATCGACTACGTCGGCCACCTCCACCGCCGGGCGCTGGCTCGCATGATCGGCCGCTGCGCCGCCGTGCTGGTGACACCGTGCTGGGACGAGCCCTACGGCCTGGTCGTGGCCGAGGCCCTGGCCTGCGGAACCCCCGTGTGCGGCTTCGACCGGGGCGCCTTGAGCGAGATCCTGACACCGGACTGCGGCCGACTGGTACCAGCGGGCGACGAGGCCCGACTCGCCGACGCCATCGCCCCCACCACCGCGCTCGGGCGTGGCGCCGCCCGCGAACGCGCCGAGCACTTCTGCTCCCTGCGCGCCATGAGCCGTCGCTACGAAGCCCTGTACCAGGAGCTGGCGGCGTGATCGGCTACTACGTCCACCACCAGGGCGCCGGGCACCTGCACCGGGCCGCCGCCATCGCACGCCACACCCGCACCCCGGTCACCGGCCTGTCCTCCCTGCCCCGGCCGGACTCCTGGACGGGCCCCTGGATCGACCTGCCCCTGGACACCGGCGGCACGCCCACCGACCCTGAGGCCGGCGGCCGCCTGCACTGGGCCCCCGTCCACCACGCCGGGCTGCGGACCCGCATGGGCCTGGTGGCACGGTGGATCGAACAGCACGCCCCGACGCTGTTCGTCAGCGACGTGTCCGTCGAAATGGCCTGCATGGCCCGCCTGATGGGGGTGCCGGTCGCCGTGGCGGCCATGCGCGGAGAACGCCTGGACCCGGCGCACCGGCTGGCCTACGACCTGGCCGACGCACTCCTCGCGCCCTGGCCGGCCGCCCTGCCCGAACCCCACTGGCTGCCCTCCTGGCGGCGCAAGACCACCCACACCGGGGCCTTCTCGCGCTTCGACCAGCGCCCGCGGTCCGTGGACGCCCGGCCCCACGACCGGCCGCGCCTGCTGGTCATGCTCGGCGCGGGCGGCGCCGACGTCACCGCCGGTCAGCTGCGCGAAGCCGTCCGCGCGACACCCCACTGGTCCTGGACGGTCCTGGACCGGACCTCGTGGACCCCGGACCCGTGGCCGCTGCTGTGCGCCGCCGACGTGGTGGTCACCCACGGCGGACAGAACGCGATCGCCGAATGCGCCGCGGCCCGGCGCCCCGCCGTCGTCATCCCCCAGGACCGCCCGTACGGCGAGCAGCACGCGACCGCCCGCGCGCTGGCAGCCGCCGGTCTCGCCGTGGTGCGGCACCCGTGGCCGGAGGCCGGTCACTGGCCGGCGCTGCTGGACACCGCGCTCGCCATGAACGGCGAAGCCTGGAGCCTGTGGTCCCCCGGCGACGGCGCCCGCAGGGCCGCGCACCTGCTGGACGGACTCGCCGTCCGTCCCACGGGGGAGGCGGCGGCGTGAATCTCGCAGTGATCACCATCGCGCACGGACGCCACGACCATCTCGCGCTGCAACAACGGGGGTTGGCCGCCGGCGACCGGCAGCCCGACCAGTACCTGACCGTGGCCATGGGCGACCCGCACCTGCGCACCGCCACCGCCCACCGCACCCCGCAGGCGCAGACGCTCCACGTCCCCGTACGCGACGGACACCTGCCGCTGGCCGCAGCCCGCAACGCCGGCGCCCGGCAGGCACTGGACCGCCGCGCCGAGCTGCTGGTCTTCCTGGACGTCGACTGCGTGCCCGGGCCCGCCACCCTGGCGCGCTACGCCGAGGTCGCCGAGGACGGTGCGCTGTGGTGCGGCGCCGTCCACTACCTGCCGCCGCCGCCCGCGCAGGGATATGCGCTCAGCAGCCTCCCGGCGCTGGCCGGACCGCATCCGGCCCGACCGGTGCCGCCGGACGACGCCGTACAACCCGGGGGAGACCCCGACCTGTTCTGGTCGCTCTCCTTCGCGGTGACCGCCGACACCTGGCGGGCCATCGGCGGGTTCCACGAAGGGTACGTCGGCTACGGAGCCGAGGACACCGACTTCGCCCGGCTGGCCCGGAGCGCCGGAGCGGACCTCCGCTGGGTCGGCGGAGCGCCCGTCTACCACCAGTACCACCCCGTCAGCCGCCCCCCGGTCGAGCACCTCGACGACATCCTGCGCAACGGCGAAGCCTTCCAACGGCGCTGGGGAGCTGGCCCATGCAGGGGTGGCTCCACGCCATGGAACAACTGCACCTGGTGCGCCATGACCGTGCGTCCGACACCTGGGAGCGCGCCTGAGAGAACAAGGCGAGTCCCGGTGCGGTCAACCGCCGTGGTGGGGCCGGTAGTGCTGGAACCCGAGGCGTAGTCCGCAGCGGAGATCGCGCCGCCGTCCTCGGGCTGCACCGCGACCTCGTCGCCAGGCCGGTAACGCACTGGTGCGTTTTCCGTGCGCATTCCCGTGGGCGGATGGGCGCGTTGGTGCGCCCCTGCGCTACCGTGCGCCCTCGCCGGCCCTGTGATCACGCTGTTACGGTCGGTAGCATCCGGGCGTACACGACCTTCATCCTCGGAGGATCCATGGGAAAGCACGGCGGAGGCCAGGACACTTCGGAATCCGACGGCCACAAGCCTGAGAAGCCCGTTCCGCCCGCGCCGAAGAAGCCGTGACGCCCCAGCAGCGGGCGCGGGCCCTCGCTGGGCAGCTTGTCGGCGGGGGCCATCTCACGCCGGAATGGCTTCCGGCGTTCGTCGGTGTTCGCCGGGACCTGTTCCTGCCCGACCGGGTCTGGCTCAGGGACGACACCGGCCCCTACCGGGCCCTGGACCGCGCCACCGATCCGGACGGCTGGTGGCAGGCCGCCTACAGCGACCGGCCCGTCGTCACCCAAGTCGAAGACGGGGCCGATGCGGAGACCAGCAACGAGCCGTCCAGTTCGGCGTCCATGCCGCGGGTCGTCGCCCGCATGCCCCACCAACTCGCGGTTGAGCCCGGTATGACCGTCCTGGAGATCGGCACCGGCACCGGCTACAACGCCGCCCTGCTCGCCCACCGCCTCGGCGGCGGCCACGTCACTTCGGTGGACATCGACCCGGCTGTCCTCGAGGGCGCCCGCCGCGCGTTCAACGGGGCCCGCCGGGCGCCGCACCTGGCCATCGCCGACGGCGCCCAGGGCTACCCCGACCGGGCGCCCTACGACCGGATCATCGCCACCTGCGCCGTGCACAGCATCCCTCGCCCGTGGATCACTCAGACCCGGCCCGGCGGCATCATCGTCACGCCGCTGGGCACCGCGATGGTCAACGGCGTCATGCTCAAGCTGACCGTCCGCAACGACGGGACCGCGGTGGGCAGGATCGTCGACGACGCGGCGTTCATGTGGCTCCGGTCCCAGCGGATCCCCCGCAGCACCCCGGCCCCGCGCCCCGAGCCGGCCGTCGACTCCAGTACCAAGACCGACCCGCGTGCGCTCGGTGACAGTGACGCCCTGCTGGCTGTCGGCCTGCAGGTGCCCGGCTGCCGGTACACCGTCGGCCACGGCCCCGACGGCGAGTTCACCCTCTGGTTCTCGGACGGCACCTCCTGGGCGTCCGTCGACTACGAGCCCGGCGCCGAGGTGTACGCCGTCCAGCAGTACGGGCCGCGGACGCTGTGGGACGAGATCGAGAAGGCCCTCGACTGGTGGACGGCCGCAGGCGAGCCCGAGCGCACCCGCCTCGGGATCGTCGTCGACGACAGACGCCAGTGGGCGTTCCTCGACAGCCCCGACCGACCGCTGCCCGGAGGCAGTTGGAGCGGCTGAGGCGGCCGACGCTCGGTATGGCGTCGGGCGCCTCTGCGTGCCCGGGCACGCGCCGGATGCGCAGGGGTCCGGGCCGGAGTGTCTCCGGTCCGGACCCCTGCGGAGCCGTCTGCGGTCGGGGCGGGCGCGGCAGTTCGCCGATCCGGGGGCGGCAGGCTAGTCCGTGGCGATGGCCTTGAGGACGTTCATCCTTCCGGCGCGGAAGGCCGGGAAGAGGGCGGCCAGCAGGCCCACCCCTGCGGAGCCGAGGAAGACGGTGCCGATGGTGGTCCACGGGATGCTGAGCACGCCCAGCCCCGTGAGGGCCAGCAGTTGCTGCGCCGCGATGCCCCAGCCCAGCCCCAGGGCCACGCCCAGGACCGCGCCGAACAGGGCGATGACCACCGATTCCAGGCGGACCATCCGTCGCAGCTGGCGCCGGGAGAGGCCGATGGCGCGCATCAGTCCGATCTCGCGGGTGCGTTCGACGACCGACAGGGCCAGGGTGTTCACCACGCCCAGGACGGCGACGACGATGGCGAGCGCGAGCAGGGCGTAGATCATGTTGAGCAGCTGGTCGAGCTGCTGCTTGATCATGTCCTTGTAGTCGGCCTGGTCGCGGACCTTGATCTGCGGGTAGTCGGCGGTGGCTGCCTTGAGGGCCGCTGCGGCCTGGCTCTGCTGGCCGGGGTCCGCCGCGGCGAACATCATGTCGTCCGGCGGGAACGTGGCGGCCGGGAGGTACTTCCTCGCCTCGGCGATGTTCGTGTACATCGCGCCCTTGTCGAAGACCGTGTCGTCGGAGGTGATCGCCCTGACCGTGAGCTTCGCCGTGCTGCCGCTGGTGAAGGCGACGCTGAGCCGGTCGCCGAGGGTGACATGGTGGGCCTTGGCCCAGCCCTCGGGCACCGACATGGCGCCCGGCGCGTAGGCGTCGATCAGCCGTCCCTGCACGGTCTTGGCCTGGAGGTCGTCGGTGTAGGAGGGGGTGGCCGCCGCGATGTCGGTCTTGTCCTGGCTGCCGTCGGGGGCGGTGACCGTCGCGGCGACGTCCGTGCGGTCGGTGACGTGGGACAGGTGTCCGGCCGCGTGAACGGCTTTGACCGCGGCGGGGCTGAGCGGGTTGCCGTTGCCGGACTGGATGATGAAGTCGGCGCCGACGGACTTGTCCATCTGCGAGGTCGCCGAGGCGACCATGGAGTTGCCGACCACCGACAGGCTCGCAACCAGGGCCAGGCCGACCATCAGCGCGGCGGCGGTGGCTCCGGTACGGCGCGGGTTGCGCAGCGCGTTGCGCTCGGCGAGGCGGCCCACCGGGCCGAACATCCGCAGGGTGACCGCGCCCAGGACCCTCACCACGAGCCCGGCGAGCAGCGGGCCGACGACCACGAACCCGACCAGGGTCAGGAGCACGCCGACCGCGAGCAGCCCGGAGCCCTTGGAGGTGCTGGACGATCCCGCGGCCAGCGCCAGGGCGGTCCCGCCCGCTGCGGTGAGCAGCACGCCG
Organism: Streptacidiphilus sp. PB12-B1b; assembly: GCF_014084125.1. Lineage (NCBI taxonomy): Bacteria > Bacillati > Actinomycetota > Actinomycetes > Kitasatosporales > Streptomycetaceae > Streptacidiphilus > Streptacidiphilus sp. PB12-B1b. Next base: position 3,337,074 of record NZ_CP048405.1, read on the forward strand.
AGCGCGGCACGGACCCGTCCCGCCCGGGCGTCGGCGGGGGTGCCGGCGTCGCGCATGGCGGCCATCGGGGAGGTCGCGCCGGCCCGGCGGGCGGGCAGCATGGCGGACACCACGGTCACCACGACGCCGACGGCCAGGCCGATCAGCGGCGTGGCCGCCTTGATCGTCAGGTCGGCGGTGTTCAGGTGCATCCCCAGGGCGCCCATGAGCTTGATCAGGCCGACGGCCAGGCCGATGCCCGCACCGATGCCCGCCACCGAGCCGACGACTCCGAGCAGCACCGCCTCGACCAGCACCGAGCGGTTGACCTGCCGTCGGCTCGCACCGAGGGCCCGCATCAGTCCGATCTCGCGGGTGCGCTGGGCGACCAGCATGGAGAAGGTGTTGACGATCAGGAAGATGCCCACCAGGACGGCGATCGCGGCGAAGCCGAGCAGCACGTACTTCATGGGGTTGAGGAAGGAGCCGATGTCCTGCTGGTTCTGGGCCGCCAGTTCGGCGGCGGTCTGCACCTGGTAGGCGCGGCTGCCCAGGGCGGCGTCGACGCGTGCCTTGAGCTGGTCGTCGCTGACGCCGGGTGCGGCGTCCAGGGCGTAGTCGGTGTAGCCACGGGAGCCGAGGAGCACCTGCTGGGCGGTGGGGGTGTCCAGGTAGACGACGGCCGCGCCCGGGTTGGTCGTCGTGAACGTGGCGATGCCGCTGATGGTCACCTTGATGTCGCCCGGTCCGGCGATGACGCGCAGGGTGTCGCCGATGCCCAGGTGGTGCGTGGCGGCGGTGTCGGCGTCCAGCAAGGCGTCATCGGGCGAGGTCGGGGCGTGGCCGGAGGTGATGGTGACGGACGTGGTCTGGGTCGGGTTCCAGTTGCCGACGATGGTCGGCGCGCCGGTGCTGGAGCCGATGTCCTGGTTGCGGCTGTCGGCGACGGTGGCCTGCTGGCTGCTGACCTCGGGCACCACCCCGGCCACCCCGGGGATCTGCGCCAGCCGGGCCTGCAGCGAGGCGGGAAGGGTGGCCGGTGTCCCGGTCTGCTGCGCGTTGTCGACCTTCGGCGGGCTGACCGTGACATCCGCGGCGGTCGTTGCGAAGAGTTTGTCGAAGGTGGTGTTCATGGTGTCGGTGAAGACCAGCGTCCCGCACACGAACGCCACCGACAGCAGCACGGCGACGGCGGACAGAGCCATCCGGCCCTTGTGCGCCAGGAAGTTGCGGAAGGAGGCGCGGAGCACGGTCATGACGTCCTGCCTCGGGCGTCGAAGGACTTCATCCGCTCCAGCACGGCGTCGGCCGTGGGGGAGTGCATCTCGTCGACGATCCGGCCGTCGGCGAGGTAGAGGACCCGGTCCGCGTAGGAGGCGGCCGCCGGATCGTGGGTCACCATGACGATGGTCTGGCCCAGGGCGTCGACCGAGTGGCGCAGGAAACCGAGGATCTCGGCCCCTGCGCGGGAGTCGAGGTTCCCGGTCGGCTCGTCCCCGAAGATGATCTCGGGTCGGGCGGCGAGGGCGCGGGCCACGGCGACACGCTGCTGTTGGCCGCCGGACAGCTGCGCCGGGCGGTGCTTGAGGCGTCCGGCCAGTCCCACCGTCTCCACCACGCGGTCCAGCCAGGCACGGTCGGGGGTACGGCCGGCGATGTCCATCGGCAGGGTGATGTTCTCCAGCGCGGTCAGCGTGGGGAGCAGGTTGAACGCCTGGAAGACGAAGCCGATGCTGTCCCGGCGCAGCCGGGTGAGCCGCTTGTCCCGCAGCTTGGTGATCTCCGTGTCACCCACCCAGATCTCACCGCTGGAAGCGGTGTCGAGACCGGCCAGGCAGTGCATCAGCGTGGACTTGCCGGATCCGGACGGGCCCATGATCGCGGTGAACTGCCCGCGCGGGATGTCGACGTCCACCGCGTCCAGGGCTGTCACCCGGGTCTCGCCGCTGCCGTACGCCTTGGTGAGCCCCCGCGCTCGGGCGGCGAACGGTGAGCGCACCCTGCTGCCCCGGGCTGCGGGACTCGATACGGACGTGGTCACTGGAGATCTCCTGAATGCTCGGCACGGGCGTGCGTCCTTGTAGCTCCACCCTGCTGGAGCACGCATGGCCGCAACCATGGGGAAGGTCACCGGCCCCGGGGTGGGGATAACCCCACCACTGCCCGGCCGACCGACCGCCCCGACTCCGGGCCCACCCGGCGAGGTCACCCAGGAACGTGCCTACACCGTCACGTGGTCAAAACCGCTGCGGGGACGAGGCGGTCGAGCCCCTGCGCACTGTTGATCGCGGCCTCGTTCGAGCGCGGCAGCATGATGCTCTCGTAGGCGCGGACGGCGTCGTCGACGCTGGATTCGGCGACGAGGGCGTGGGCGAGCTCGGAGCCGTCGAGCATGGCGAGGTTGGCGCCCAGCCCGACCGGGGGCATCAGGTGCGCGGCGTCGCCGAGCAGCGTGACGCCGGGCGCGTGCTGCCAGGTGTGCGGGGCGGGCAGGACGGACAGGGACCGGTTGACGAGCCCGCTGTCGCCGTGGCGCAGGATGTAGCGCAGGCTCTCGTCCCAGCCGTCGAACATCCCCAGCAGGTGTGTGCGCACGGCCTGTTGGTCGCCGAGGTCGATACCGGCGGCCACGTGCCAGTCCTGCGGCGCGCGGAGTGCGATGTAGGCGCGGATGTGGCCGTTGCTGTTGCGCTGGGCGACCAGGGACCGGCCGACGCCCTTCGCCAGCATCGTTCCGTTGCCGACCAGCCGCGCGAGGTCGGGATGGCGGGTGTCGCAGTCGTCGAAACCGGTCTCGACGAAGGTGACGCCGGTGTAGCGGGGTACGGCGGGCGACAGGGCCGGGCGGACGCGCGACCAGGCGCCGTCGGCTCCGACCACCAGGTCGAAGTCCTCGGCGGTGCCGTCCCCGAGGAGCAGGCGGCAGGTGCCGTCCGCGAGCGGAGTGGCCCCGCGGACGGCGCGGTCCCACCGCACCGTTCCCTCGGTGAGCGAATCCAGCAGCAGGCCGCGCAGCTGGCCCCGGTCGATCTCCGGTCGGCCGCTGCCGGTGGCGGGAGGCCCCTGATGCGCCAGGAGGGCGGCGTCGGCGAAGTCGAGCACGCGCCACTCCTCTCCTTCGGGGCGGGCGAGGGCCCGGAACCGGTCCAGGAGCCCAGCCGCTCGCAAAGCGGCCTGACCGGTGTCGGCATGCAGGTCGAGGCTGCCGCCCTGGAGTCGGGCGTCGGCGGAGGCCTCGCGCTCGAACACGGTGACGCGGCGACCGTGCTGCTGCAGGATTCGGGCGCAGACGAGGCCGCCGAGGCCGGCGCCGACAATCGCTGTGCGGGCATCACGAGCAGAGTTCATGGGTGTCCCCGGGGGATGGGTGAGCCGGTGGAGGCCCGGCTTCACCAAGAAAGCATACTCACCCATTAAATGCAACGACTAAACTTTCGTAGTCGCTGCGCACTGGGATAGGGTGGACGCATGACCGAACCGACCGGGCGCCGCGAGCGCAAGAAGGCCCAGACCCGCCAGTCCCTGGCCGATGCCGCACTCGAACTCTTCCTCGACCGCGGCTACGACCAGGTCGGCGTCAAGGACGTCGCCGACGCCGCCGACGTCTCGGTGACCACCCTGTTCAAGCACTTCCCCGGCAAGGAAGCCCTGGTCTTCGACCAGGACGACGACCTGGAGGCAGCGCTCGTCTCCGCCGTGCGCGACCGCGCCCCCGGCCAGTCGATCCCACAGGCGCTGCGCGAGCACATCCTGCTGAAACAGACCCAGTTCGCCGTCCACGCCACGGATCCCCGGTTCGCCGACTTCACCCGGATGGTGCAGGAGACCCCCGCGCTGCGCGACTACGCCCAGCGCATGTGGACGCGCCACGAGGCGGCCCTGGCGCGGACCATCGCCGAGGCCGTCGGCGCCCCCGAGGACGACGTCAGCTGCGCCGCCCTGGCCCGTTTCGCCCTCGAGGCCCGCGGCCTCATCCTCCGGCACAGCGAACCGCCCCGCGCCGCCGACGAGGCCTTCGCACTGCTCGAACACGGCTGGGCAGCCTCCCACCCGGGCAGCTGACCCGCCCGGAGCCATGGGGTGCGTGGACGCGTTGCGCGCCTCGCTGGTCAGCCCCGGAGAAGGCAGAAGGGGTGGCCCGCAGGATCTGCGAAGATCCGCCAGCCACGGGTGTCGGCGTGAAGCAGCGTGGCACCGGAGGCGAGGACCTGCTCCTGGGCCCGGTCGAGATCGGGGACGTCGAGATCCAGATGGAACTGCTGCGGGTGGCCGGCGTCCGGCCATCGCGGCGCCTGGTAGTCCTGCACGCGCTGGAACGCAAATACCAGGCCGGAGCCTGTGTGAAGAGTCGAGAAGTCGTCGCTGACGGCCCATCTGGCATCGGGCTGATCGACCACGCCGCCGAGGAGCGACTGGTAGAACCGGGCGAGTGCAAGGACGTCCGGACAGTCCAGCGCCACGCACTGCAGCTTGCCGATCACGGATGCTCCTCCAACCGTAGGTGCCCGTGGCTCTGGTGAGCCACGGCCCGAAACTTACGAAGGCGCAGCGCAGGGCCGCCGAGCGCATAGACCTTAGCCGTAGGGGTGTCCTCCGTTGCCCGGCACCCTCGCCGAGTCGGGAACGGCGTTGGGATCTGGAGGGCTGTCGATCACCGCGTTCCCACAATTCCGAACGATCAGCCTCCGCTTTGTGCATCCATGACGAGGTTTATCCAGGGTCTCGATCATCCCCGACAGAAAGACCTTTCATGCGTATAGGTCTCTTTGTTTCCAGGCCGCCCGGTGCCATGATGGTGCCGATCTCCCCTGCCACGATCGGAGTTTGCCATGATTGCGCGACACGCAGTTCGCCTCACCGCCACATTCGCCCTGGCTGCGGCCCTGACCGGAGGGGGCGCCTGGACCGCTTCGGCAGCGACGCCTGCGGCGACCGCCTCGGCGGCGACTGCTTCCGCAGTGGCGCCCGCGACGAACTACGAAATGGAGGAGACCGGATACGGCGCCACCCTTGGTGCAGCCGAGCAGAATGCAGAGAACCAGCTCAGAGGTGACTGCACCATCAAGGGCGGGTTCGGCCTCGCTGGTGACGGCCAGTACGGGGACGGCTCATGGTGGGCCAGCATGACGACGGAGTGTGGAGAGCCGCGGTAGGTCGCACAGCCTGCGGTGGAAAAGCCCCGGCCGTGGTATCGCCGCCTGCGCGGGGAACCAGGATGAGTCTATTAATCCTCCTCCAGCTCTGACCGCTCAGGCCCCCGAACCTCATTTAAAAAGGCCTATTCGTGGTCAGTCGGGCCGCGCATGAAGACAGGGCCCCTGGTGCAGTTCGTGGTTTTTGAAACCGTCGAACGCGCCGGGAGGCCCTGTTGTCGCAGTTGTTGTGCCGGTCGCCGTATGTGCGGTGAAGCCGGTTGGTCTATGATTCCACCAGCGCGCACCAGGGCGCCTCCCGTCCGCGGCAAGTACCGAGTACCCCTGGATTCCCTTTCACCATGCGTAGCCATGCGCGTTTGTCCTGTCGCATCCGGCCGCAGCGGACCCGGGTGACGATGGAGACGACCCATGGAATCCAAGAAGCTGCGCGACAACGCCGACCTGGGCCAGCTGCGCGCCCGGGCCAAGGAACTCCGGCGCGCCCACGCCGGCGGCAATCCGGCCGCCGTCGCCCGGGTCAGGGCCGTCCACCCCGACGCCGCAGCGCAGATCCCGCTCCGCGACGCCCAGCTGGTGGTGGCCCGCGAGCACGGCTTCGACGGCTGGCGGGAGCTCGCGGCAGCGACCGTCGCCCAGCAGAGCGGCGGCCGGGACCTGAACCGCTGGTTCGCCGTCGAACTCAACAACAGCACCTGGGATGCCCTGGACAACGACCTGTCCGCCGAAAGCCCGCAGCCGGAGCGTGAGCAGGCACTGTACGCGGCGTACGCCTCCACCTACCACTGGATGCAGGCCGGCAACGTCGCCAACCACGGCCGTGGCGAGCACCTGATCGCCTCCGTTGCGGTGAGCATCGGCCTGCTGGACGTCGCCGCCCGGCACGCGGCCCGCTACGCCGAACTCATCGGCCGGTACCCTGCGGCCTTCGAGGACTGGGACCGCGCGTTCGCCGCCGAGGCGGTGGCCCGCGTCGCCTCCCGGTCCGGTGACCCGCAGGCCGCCTCGCTCAAGGACGAAGCCCACCGCCTGGCCCAGGCGGTGCACAACCCGCAGGACCGTCGGATCTGCCTGGATCGGCTGGCCGCCGCGCCCTGGTAGGAACAGAAACAGGGAGTGCTGACCCTTCGTCAACTCCGGTGGCCCGGGCGGCATAACCGCCCGGGCCACCGGTACGTCACGACCCGCTCCGGCGTTCGTGCTGCACAGCCGGCCACGGTGGCGCGTCAGTTCAGCTGATCCAGGGCTATGGAGAAGGCCGTGGCCGCCAGACCGGTGGGGTCCGCTGAACGCTCGTGGCAGCGTTGCAGGGCCTCGGCGATGGTGCGCGAGACGTCGTCGAAGACAGCGGTGTCGGTGATCTCGTCCGTGCCGTCCATGAGCAGGGCGAAGGTGCGCGCCATGCCGCAGTTGGCGAGGAAGTCGGGGACGACGGCCACGCTCCTGTCCGCGTGCTCGTAGGTCGTGCCGTAGAAGATCTCGGTGTCCGCGAAGGGCACGTTCGCACCGCAGGCGATGACCTCCAGGCCGGCTGCGGTGAGCCGGTCGACCTGCTCGCGGGTGACCAGGCGCGAGGCGGCGCAGGGCAGGAAGACCTCGGCACCCAGGTCCCAGATACGGGCGTCAACCTCGGTGAAGGGGAGCAGGCCGTCCGCCCGGAGGGTGTTGCCGCTGCGGTTCAGGAAGAGCTCGCGGACCTCCTCCGGGCCCAGGCCCTGCGGGCTCAGCAGGCCGCCGTCGCGGTCGATGACGCCGACGACGCGGGCGCCGGACTGCGCGGCGTAGTAGGCCGCCGCCGCGCCGACGTTGCCCCACCCCTGGACGACGACGCGCTTGCCCTCCAGGTCACCGCCGTAGGTCGCGTAGAAGTGGCGGACGGACTCGGCCACCCCCCAGCCGGTGATCAGGTCGGAGACCGTGTAGCGCCGGGCCGGGTCGGGGGACAGTCGAGGGTCCTCGACCACCTGGGCCACCCCCTGGCGTAGCTGGCCCAGGCGACGCACCTGGGCACTGTCGCCGGGGCCGTAGTGGCCCCGCACCACGCCCTCCTGCGGATGCCACAGCCCCAGGCCCTCGGTGAGCGGCACGACCTCCGCCATCTCGTCGACGTTCAGGTCGCCGCCGGTGCCGTAGTAGCTGCGCAGCAGCGGGGTGATGGCCTGGTACCAGCGGGTGAGGACGCCCTGCTTGCGCGGGTCGCGCGGGTCGAAGTCGATGCCGGACTTCGCGCCGCCGATCGCCGGGCCGGAGACGGTGAACTTGATCTCCATGGTCTTGGCCAGCGACTCGACCTCGTGCCGGTCCAGCCCGGCCCGCATCCGGGTGCCGCCGCCGGCCGCGCCGCCGCGCAGCGAGTTGATCACGACCCAGCCCCTGGCCGGGGTCTCGGTGTCCTGCCACTCGAAGACGATCTGCGGGGCCTTCGCCTCGAACTCGGCCAACTGGACCTTCACGACTGCTCCTTGTGCACGTGCTCGGAAAAGTGGGGGTGGGTGGGGGCGGGCAGGATGCGGCCGGCGACCTCGCCGAGGCCGATGCGGGCGCCGTCGGGGCCGGGCGCGGTCGCGCGGATGACGACCTCGTCGCCGTCCTCCAGGAAGGTCCGGGTGGAGCCGTCGGGCAGGACGACGGGGTCCTGGCCGCCCCAGCTGAGCTCCATCAGCGAGCCGCGCTGGTCCTTGTCCGGGCCGCTGACGGTGCCGGAGGCGAACAGGTCGCCGGGCCGGATCGAGGCGCCGTTGACGGTCATGTGCGCCAGCATCTGCGCCGGGGTCCAGTACATGGTCGCGTACGGCGGGCGGGAGACCGGGTGCCCGTTGAGGCGAATCTCCAACTCCAGGTCCAGTCCCCAGGGCTGACCGCCGGTCAGGTACGGCAGTGGCTGCGGGTCCTGGCGCGGCGGGTCGGTCCGGGCGTGTTCGAGCGCGGCCAGCGGGACCACCCACGGGGACACCGAGGTGGCGAAGGACTTGCCCAGGAAGGGGCCCAGCGGCACGTACTCCCAGGCCTGGATGTCGCGGGCCGACCAGTCGTTGACCAGGCACACGCCGAAGACGTGCTCGGCGAAGTCCGCCGGGGCCACCGGCTGCCCGGGCGCGGTGGCGGCGCCGACGACGAATCCGACCTCCGCCTCGATGTCCAGCCGCAGGCACGGCCCGAAGGAGGGTGCCGCGTCCGTGGGCGCCTTGCGCTGGCCGTTGGGGCGCGGCACCGGCGTCCCGGAGACCACGACGGTCCCCGAGCGGCCGTGGTAGCCGATCGGCAGGTGCTTCCAGTTCGGGGTCAGCGGCTCCGAGCCGGGGCGGAACATCTGGCCGATGTTGCTCGCGTGGTGCTCGCTGGCGTAGAAGTCGACGTAGTCGCCGACGGTGAACGGCAGGTGCAGCCGCGCCTGGTCCAGCGGGACCAGGGCGGGCTCCACCACCGCGCGCCACCGCTCATCGGTCAGCAACTCGGTGATGCGGGCCCGGACCGCGTCCCAGCGGGCGCGGCCCTGGCCGAGGAAGGCGTTGAGCGCGGGCGCGGCGAAGACCGGGTCGTCCAGCGCGGTGGCCAGGCACAGCACCTGGTCGCCGATGCGCACGCCCACGCGCGGCTCGCGGTCCGCGGTCGAGAACACCCCGTAGGGGAGGTTGCTCACGCCGAAGGCGGAGCCCTCGGGAAGGGCGAGCCAGGTCATGTGTGGGTCTCCTCGGGGCGGCGCACCAGGCCCAGTGCGGTCAGGTCGGTGACGGGATCGGTGATGCTGCACGTCCCGAAGGACAGGAAGGCGGTGCGGGCCCGCGCCAGCCGGCCGTCCTCGGCGGCGGCTGCCACCTGGCCGGCGACGATCCCGGGCGAGCGTTCGGCCAGGATCTCGGCCAGCTCCGCCGGCTGCCCGCCGCGCAGCGCGGCGTCGGTCGCCAGCAGCACGTTCAGGAACCCGTGCTGCTCCAGGGCGCCGTCGGTGTGCCGGACGGCGTGGTGCAGTCCGGCGGTGCACTTGAACGGCAGCCCGCGCCCGGCCGCGGCGAGGATCGTCCGGGACAGTTCCCGCTCGTCCGGGTGCGCCTGTGGGACCAGTCCGCCGGTGCGGAACTTGGCCCGGTGCCGGGTGCCGACCAGGGCGTCCAGCACGTCTTCCTGGCGCGGCCCGCGCGGGACCTCCAGGAACCCGGCGACCCCGGCGGGAAGATGGGCGTCCAGGGCCGCGACCGCCTCGGCGGCCGTCATCCGCTCCGGCAGGACCACCTCCACGGCCGCGAGGACGCCGGGCGCCGCCCGGGCGAAGCGCTCCAGCGCCTGCGGGAGTGCGTCCGGCCCGTCGGGCAGGGTCAGGCTCACCGCGAGCGGGCCGGTCAGCTCGTCCACCCGGGCGGCCGGGCAGACGAAGGAGCCGACGAGCGGGGCGTACCAGGCGGACCGGTGCCCCTGGTGCGCCGGGAGCGCCTGCGGCAGCGGCAGGTCGCCCGGCGGGAAGACGGCCGCGTCGTCGAGGAAGGCGTCGAACGGTCCGAGTGGGCCGGACGGGCCGGGGGCGCTGCCTGGGGAGGCGGTCACTGCGCCTCCCCTGCCTGCCGGGCCCAGGTCCAGGCGTAGCCCGGATCCTCGCACCCCTGGCCGGCGACGCCGAGCTCCAGCGGACGGAAGGTGTCGACCATGACCGCGAGCTCGTCGAAGAACTCGGCGCCCAGCGAACGCTCCACCGCGCCCGGCTGCGGGCCGTGCGAGTGGCCGCCGGGGTGCAGGCTGACGGAGCCCTGGCCGATGCCGGAGCCGCGACGGGCCTCGTAGTTGCCGCCGCAGTAGAACATGACCTCGTCCGAGTCCACGTTGGCGTGGTAGTAGGGCACCGGCACCGCGAGCGGGTGGTAGTCCACCTTGCGCGGCACGAAGTTGCACACCACGAAGTTGCGGCCCTCGAAGACCTGGTGCACCGGCGGCGGCTGGTGCAACCGGCCGGTGACCGGCTCGAAGTCGGCGATGTTGAAGGTGTACGGGTACAGGCAGCCGTCCCAGCCCACCACGTCGAACGGGTGGCGCTGGTGGACGTGGACCGTGCCCGCCTGCCCGGCCGGGCCCGCGCCGCGGTGCCGGACGTACACCTCGGTCTCGCCGTCGTCGACGACCAGCGGCTCGTCCGGGCCGTGCAGGTCCCGCTCGCAGTAGGGCGCGTGCTCCAGCAACTGCCCGTAGCGCGACAGGTAGCGCTTGGGCGGGGCGATGTGGCTGTCCGCCTCGATGACGTAGGCCCGCAGCGGCGCGCCCGGGTCCGGGATCCAGCGGTGGGTGGTGCCGCGCGGCAGCACCACGTAGTCGCCGGCCCGGACCGGCAGGACGCCGAAGCCGGTCTCCACCGTGCCGCCGCCGGACTCGACGTAGACGCACTCGTCGCCGACCGCGTTGCGGTACAGCGGGCTGGGCGCGTCGGCGGCCACGTAGGACAGCCGCACGTCGGCGTTGCCGAGCACCAGCCGGCGGCCGGTGACCACGTCCACCGGCGCCGTGTCCTGGTCGGGGAAGAGCGCGTGCAGGCGCAGGTGCCGCGGCAGCAGGGGAGCGTTGGGGGCGGTGCGCTGGTCCGGCAGCTCCCAGGACCGGGCGCTCGTCAGCGCGGAGGGGATGCCCTGGTGGTAGAGCAGCGAGGAATCGCTGGAGAAGCCCTCCTCGCCGACCAGTTCCTCGTAGTACAGCCCGCCGTCCGGGCGGCGGTGCTGGGTGTGGCGCTTGGGCGGGACGTGGCCCACCCGGCGGTAGTACGGCATACCGGGGCTCTTCCTCGCGTTCCTCGCAGCCTAGAAGTTGCCGCGCTTGGCCTGCTCGCGCTCGATGGCCTCGAACAGCGCCTGGAAGTTGCCCTTGCCGAAGCCCAGCGAGCCGTGGCGCTCGATCAGCTCGAAGAAGACGGTCGGCCGGTCACCGATCGGCTTGGTGAAGATCTGCAGCAGGTAGCCGTCCTCGTCGCGGTCGACCAGGATGCCGCGCGAGGCCAACTCCTCGACCGGTACCCGGACCTGGCCGATGCGGGCGCGCAGCTTCGGGTCGGTGTAGTACGAGTCGGGCGCGTCCAGGAACTCCACGCCCTTGGACCGCAGCACGTCCACGGTGGCGAGGATGTCGTTGGTCGCCAAGGCCAGGTGCTGGACGCCGGGCGCGCGGTAGAAGTCCAGGTACTCGTCGATCTGGGAGCGCTTCTTGCCGACGGCCGGCTCGTTCAGCGGGAACTTCACCCGGTGGTTGCCGTTGGCGACGACCTTGCTCATCAGCGCCGAGTACTCGGTGGCGATGTCGTCCCCGACGAACTCGGCCATGTTGGTGAAGCCCATGACCCGGTTGTAGAAGTCCACCCACTGGTCCATCTTGCCCAGCTCGACATTGCCCACGACGTGGTCCAGGGCCTGGAACAGGCGCTTGGGCTCGCCCTGCGGCTTGACCCAGCCGCTGCTGCGGGCGACGTAGCCGGGCAGGTAGGGGCCGGTGTAGCGGGAGCGGTCGACCAGCGTGTGCCGGGTCTCGCCGTAGGTGGCGATGGCGGCCGTACGCACGGTGCCGTGCTCGTCGGTGACGTCGTGCGGCTCGACCAGGACGGTCGCGCCCTGGGTGCGGGCGTGCTCGATGCACTTGTCCACATCCGGGACCTCCAGCGCGATGTCCACCACCCCGTCGCCGTGGCGGCGGTGGTGGTCCAGCAGCTCGCTGTCCGGGTCCACCCCGCCCTTGACGACGAACCGGGCCGCGCCCGAGCGCAGCACATAGGCGTGGTGGTCGCGGTTGCCGGTGGTGGGGCCGGAGTAGGCGATCAACTCCATCCCGAAGACGGCCTGGAAGAACAGCGACGCCTGCGTGGCGTTGCCCACCGACCAGACCACGGCGTCCCAGCCGGTCACCGGGAAGGGGTCCCGGTCCCCGTCGTACTCCACGAGCCCGACCAGCTGACGCAGCTGGCCCAGGTCGAGTTCGGCGAGTCGTTCCTGGTCGGTGAGGGTGGTCTCGATGGTCACGGGTCGTTCTCCTCCACTGAGCACTGCGGCGATGGACACAGAGCACACCGTATGAAGCCGTGGGGGACAAGAGTGCCTCGCTGGGCTGCACAACCTGTACGATCTGCCCAGCCATCCGGCACAATCACTGAGCATATTGTCCAGTGGATCGAGCAAGGTCGCCCTAATCACCGTCTGCAGGGACGCGGCGGACGCGGCCATGGAAAAGCCCTGCCGTACCCGGAATCCGCCCCCGCGTCGGACCGCCGAGGCGCGTCAGCGTGCGGTCGCCGTGGGTTACTGGGGCGCCGGGGCGCAGCCGCCGTCGGCGAGGTAGCCGGTGACCTCGGTGGTGACCGAGGTGCCGACGATGTCGCCATGGATGCAGTCGCCTGCGGGCGGTTCGACCACCACGGACATGTCCACCGGGTCGGTCGCCGAGAAGGCGGTGACCGCGACGGCGGCCGGCGTCATCCTGGTGGCCGTCGCCGTGACTGTCTGCAGCTGTGCCTGGGTGACCGGCTTGCCGACCAGGTGCTGGAGTGCGGTCCGCAGGGTCGCGGCCAGGGGCTGGTCCAGCGCCTCGGCGCTCGGTGCGGCTGGCAGTTGGCTGGCGTACGCGTGGTTCTCCGCGGTCCGCTGCTGCCAGCTCTCGCTGATGCAGGGGGCTGGTGTCGAGTCGCCCTGCGCCTCGGGCGGTAGGCAGAACCCCTCCGGCACCGGGCGCGCGGACCCTGCGGCCGTCCGCCCCTGCGCCTGCGCCTGCGAGGAGGTCACGTGCTCGGTGCCGCAGCCGCCCAGCGCGGCGGTCAGCAGGAGTGCGGCACATCCCTTGGCCAGTCCCGAAGAGCGCATCTGCCACCCTGGTCCGACAGCCCATCAGTTCGGATGCAGAACGATCCGATCGTGATCGGAACGTTGCAGTTCCGTCCCGGTCGGGCCACGGGCCGACTCCTCCGTCCTCGGCCGGTGCCACCCGGAGCGGATGCGGCAACCGCACCCGTTCATCCGCGATCCGGACGCGGAGGGCGCCATGGGGATAGGCTGGTAAATGCAGTCGGTTCGCCCTGTCTGCCAGGCAGGGCGTCGTAAGAGGGAACCCGGTGGGAATCCGGGACTGCCCCGCAGCGGTGAGTGGGAACGACCGCCGTCACACGCACTGGACGACACAGTCCGGGAAGCGACGGCCAGTAGGTGCCGGAGTACCAACAGGTCTCCGGTGTGCCCATGAGTCCGAAGACCTGCCACTGCCCGCGTGCTCCCTGCACACGGTGATCTCGGTGACCTCGTGGGCGGGTTGGCGGAGCAGGCGGGCACGGGTAGGGGGCCGCGCCCTGACTGCTGTTCCTTCGCGCCCCGTGCTCTCCCGGGATCGCAACGCGACTCGCGAAGGAGAGTTCCGTGTCACCGAGTGTCACCAGCGCGCAGGCCACCGTCCACGGCTATCCCCGGCAGGGCCCCAACCGTGAGCTGAAGAAGGCCGTCGAGGGCTACTGGACCGGCCGGGTCGACGCCCAGGACCTGCACATGACCGCCGCCACGCTGCGCCGCGCCGCCTGGCAGAGCCTTGCCGACGCCGGGATCACCGAGATCCCCACCGGGGACTTCTCCTTGTACGACCACGTTCTGGACACCAGCGTCGCCGTGGGTGCGATCCCGGAGCGGCACCGCGCCGCGGTCGATGCCGATCCGCTGGACGGCTACTTTGCGATGGCGCGCGGCACCCAGGAGGTCGCGCCGCTGGAGATGACCAAGTGGTTCGACACCAACTACCACTATCTGGTGCCCGAGTTGGGCCCGGACACGGGCTTCGCCGCGAACCCGGCGAAGCCCGTCGGCGAGCTGAGCGAGGCCCTCGCGCTCGGCCACAACGCCCGGCCGGTCCTGGTCGGGCCGCTCACCTACCTGCTGCTGGCCAAACCCGCGCCGGGCGTCGCCGCCGACTTCCAGCCGATCACCCTGGTGGACCGCCTGCTGCCGGTCTACGCCGAACTCCTGGAAGACCTGCACGCGGCGGGCGCGGAGTGGGTCCATCTGGACGAGCCGTGCCTGGTGCAGGACCGGACTCCGGCCGAGCTCAACGCCGCAGCCCGGATCTACCGCGAGCTGGGCACGGTCACCGACCGCCCGAAGATCCTGGTGGCGACCTACTTCGACCGGGCGGGCCAGGCCCTGCCGGTGCTGGCCAAGGCCCCGATCGAGGGCGTCGGCCTGGACTTCACCGGCCCGGCCGCTGCCAATCTGGACGACCTGGCCGCCGTCGGCGGCCTGCCCGGCAAGCGCCTGGTGGCCGGTGTCGTGGACGGCCGCAACATCTGGATCAACAACCTGGAGAAGTCGCTCACCACCCTGGGCACCCTGCTCGGGCTGGCCGACCGGGTCGACGTCGCCCCCTCCTGCTCGCTGCTGCACGTCCCGCTGGACGCCGCCGTCGAACGCGACCTGGATCCGCAGGTCTCGCGCTGGCTGGCCTTCGCCCGCCAGAAGACCGCCGAGATCACCACCCTGGCCACGGCGCTCAGCCGTGGCACCGACGCCATCGCCGCGCAACTGGCCGCCAACCGGGCCGACCTGGCCTCCCGCGCCGCCTCCGCGATCACCCGCGACCCGGCCGTACGCGCCCGCCTGGCCGCGACCACCGACCAGGACGCCCACCGCGCCCAGCCCTATGCCGAGCGCGCCCGGGCCCAGCGCGCCCGGCTGGACCTGCCGCTGCTGCCCACCACGACCATCGGCTCCTTCCCGCAGACCACCGACCTGCGCACGGCCCGCGCCGACCTGCGCGCCGGGCGCATCGACACCGAGGGCTACCAGGAGCGCATGCGGGCCGAGGTGCGTGAGGTCATCGCCTACCAGGAGAAGGCCGGGCTGGACGTCCTGGTGCACGGCGAGCCCGAGCGCAACGACATGGTCCAGTACTTCGCCGAGCAGCTGCACGGCTACCTGGCCACCCAGCACGGCTGGGTGCAGTCGTACGGCACCCGCTACGTGCGCCCGCCGGTCCTGGCCGGGGACATCTCCCGCCCCGCCCCGATGACCGTGGAGTGGTTCCGCTACGCCCAGAGCCTGACCGACCGTCCGGTCAAGGGCATGCTCACCGGCCCGGTGACCATGCTGGCCTGGTCCTTCGTCCGGGACGACCAGCCGCCGGCGGACACCGCCCGCCAGGTCGCCCTGGCCCTGCGCGACGAGGTCGGCGACCTGGAGGCGGCCGGCGCCGCCGTGATCCAGGTCGACGAACCGGCCCTGCGCGAGACCCTGCCGCTGCGCGCCGCCGACCGTCCCGGCTACCTGGCCTGGGCCACCGAGGCGTTCCGGCTCAGCACCAGCGCGGTCCGCGCCGACACCCAGATCCACACCCACATGTGCTACGCCGAGTTCGGCGAGATCATGACCGCGATCGACGACCTCGACGCCGACGTCATCTCATTGGAGGCGGCGCGCTCGCACATGCAGGTCGCCCACGAGCTGGCCCAGGTCGGCTACCCGCGCGAGGTCGGGCCGGGTGTCTACGACATCCACTCGCCGCGCGTTCCCAGCACCCAGGAGGCCGCCGCCCTGCTGCGTCAGGGCCTGGCCGCGATCCCGGCCGAACGGCTGTGGGTCAACCCCGACTGCGGCCTGAAGACCCGCGGCTGGCCGGAGACCCGCAGCTCACTGGACCACCTGGTGGCGGCCGCCCGCCTGATCCGGGAGGAGCTCAACGCCTGACCCGGCCACCGGGGCGGGCGGGCACGCCACCGCGTCCGCCCGCCCCAGGCCGCGCCGAGCAACCACGGACCGGTGGGGGAGCCGTACCGGTGCGGCGTGGGCCCGGCGGAAGCGGTGCACGTCGCCCGGCGGTCGTTCCCACTCGCCGCTGCGGGGCAGTCCCGGATCCCCACCGGGTTCCCCCCTGACGACGCATCCCGCCTGGCAGACGGGGGCGGTGCTGCACCG
Source organism: Streptacidiphilus sp. PB12-B1b (assembly GCF_014084125.1). Taxonomy (NCBI): domain Bacteria; kingdom Bacillati; phylum Actinomycetota; class Actinomycetes; order Kitasatosporales; family Streptomycetaceae; genus Streptacidiphilus; species Streptacidiphilus sp. PB12-B1b. Next base: position 3,353,104 of record NZ_CP048405.1, read on the forward strand.
CCACGGCTGCACCGTCGCCGTCCTCGAACGCGACCTGGCTGCCTACGGTGCCAACCGCTCCTTCGTCGCCCAGCGCAACAGCGGCGGCCACGTCAAGGTGTACGCCAAGTTCCGCGCGCCGCTGGACTGGCACACGAACCTGGACCTGGCGGACGACGAGGCCGTGCGATCGAGCCTGCTGGCCCTGTTCGACGGCTGGGCCGCTCCCGTCCTCGACCTCCTCCGGCACGGCACCGCTTTCGTCCACCGCCCCTTCTACGCCCTGCCCGTGTCCCACACCTGGACCCACGTAAAGCCGTCGCCCACTTCGACCAAGTCCAGCCATCCTGAACGCCAAGCGAACGCAGGGACGTCTGCGTCGAACGCGACCATCGGCCCAAGCAGCGCCTTGCGTCGCCGCGAGGATGACTCGATCATGAGGGCCATGACCGGATCCGCCGTATCACCCGCGCCCGTGCCCGCCCGGTCAGAGCCGGTCAGGGCGGCATGATCGCGCCGGTGCCGGATGCGGAGATGCTCGACGAGTTGGCGGCCCTCGGCCCGTTCTTCGCCGTCCAGGCTCACGCACCGACCTCGGAGATACTCGCGCCGTGGGACAGCATGGCGGCGCTGGTCAAGGACCCGCAGGTGCTGTCCAACCGGGTCGAGTCCGTGCGGTCGTACCTGGCCGCGGGCAGCGGCAGGACTTCTCAGGAGCTGGAGTTGCGTGTAGCGGCCTCGGTCACCCACCTCGGTCTGGCGGCCAGGCTGCTCTCGCCGGCTCTGGCCATGGCTGTTCTGCACGGGACCGTCCTGCCGTGGCGGTTGGACCGCCTTCGCTGGCAGCAGGTGCCCGGCGGGATGTTTCCGCTGTCCATTGCACTGGGCCAGGGACACATCGGTGACGTGCAGACCTTGGCTGATGGCCTGTCAGATGATGTGCTGCACGGGGCGTTGAAGGACATCGAGCTGATGGTCGCGGAGATGTCCGTCTCCGCCCGGGTGCTGAGGGGGAACGTCGCCTCCGCCGTCAACGGGGCCGTCGGCGCGCTGGCGTCCGCACGGCCCGAGTGCGCGCCGCGCGCGCGGCTGCTCGCGTCCGCCCTGCTGGAGCGGCCGCCCCTGCTCGGCAGCGCGACCCACGACGGCACCGGGCACGGCTTCCGCCGCCGCAGCTGCTGCCTGATCTACCGGGCCGCGCCCACAGGAGCAAGGGCCGTCTGCGGTGACTGCGTCCTGGGGCGCGGGTGACCGGACCGGCCCATCGGCGACGGGACGGACCGGACCCCGGCCGTGGCAGGGCGGCCGAGCAGGAACCGCTCCAGTAGCGCGCCGAAGACCAGGGCGATGACGGTGCTGCGATCAGAGCCGGTTCGGCCTGGCGCCCGACGAGCCGGTCGTCACCGTCGTCCGCCGCGCTCACTTCTGGTGGGCACGGGTGTGCAGGTCCTCGCGGGCGGCGGCGAGGATCTCGTCAGCCAGCGAGGGGTCGGTGGAGACGACGGCGCGGGACAGCAGCAACGCGCCCGCCATCTGGCTGAAAAGGGCCAGGGCGCGGGTCCAGGCCGCTTCCTGGTCCAGTCCGACGGCCTCCTGCACCGCCCGGGCGAAGCGCTGGCTGATCCTGGTCGGCACCGGTCCGCGCGGCGGCGAGGAGATCGGCTCCCGCCCGGCGTGGGTGGGCGAGCTGTTCACCCGCACCTACCCGCGGCAGGAGGACATGTGGCTGCCCATCCTGTTCGAACCCAGCGAGACCAGCCAGGCGGCCGGCCGCGCCTACGTCGAACGGATCGTCGAGCGCACCGACCGCGACACCCCCGTCACCCAGCAGTCGGTGATCGCCCAGCTTGCCGCGATCGCCGCCTACGGCGCGGTCAAGGACCCCGAATTCCCGGACCTCAAGGCCCTGACCCTGCCGGTCCTGGTGGTCAACGGCAACCACGACATCATCATCACCACCGTCAATTCCTACATCCTCCAGCAGCACCTGCCCAACGCCCAGCTGCTGCTCTACCCGGACTCGGGCCACGGCGCCCACCACCAGTACCACGAGTCCTTCGTCCACCACACCCGCTACTTCCTCGACCAGCGGTAAGCGCCTGCCGCCGGCACCGCCGCCCGGACCCGCGCCGGTCGTGTCCGAGGGATGCCCCGACCGTCTGTCCAGCCGGTCGCCCGCGCTCCCGAACATGTGCGCGAGACAGTCGCACGGCCGGGCAACCGAGTTGGACCCCCAGGGCTCCGAAAGGACCGGTACGACGAGGCCGTCCGGGACTCCTCTCTCACGCACGGCCTACCGCTGTCCGGCCCAGGAGGCGCGGGGTCGTTCCGAGGTGTGTACTGCATGGGAGCGGGCGGACGGCGAACGTGCAGGTCCACCCGTCCGTTTCCGTGACCACGAACAGCATGGGAGCCGTGCCGTGAAACACCAGCGCCTCGCCGCGGTCCTGTCCGCCCCGATCCTTGCCGCCGGCCTGGCCCTCGCATCCGGCGCCCCGGCTCAGGCCGCCACCGTCCACGGCTGCCCGACCGGTGACGTCTGTCTGTACAACACCCAGGCGGACTACAACACATTGACGATCGATCTCGTGGTCACGTACCCATCGGGATGTTCTGTAGCCTCCTGTCGGGCGAAGTTCAGGGCCAGGGTAGCCGCCGCGGTCGTCAACACCGGCCAGGGGTACGCCTCTGAGGGGCACTACCAGCTCCTCCTCAACGGCACCTGCCAGTACCAGCCGGACACGAAGGATGTGCAGGCGGGCGGTACGACCGAGGATCCTGCGGACGGCAACGTGGTCAACGGTGCCGAGTTCGGCCCCACAGCCGCGTCCGTCTCCTCTCCTGCGAACGTCCCCTTGAGCAACTGCCTGTAGGCGTCGCCACATTGCTTCACTCGCTCGAGTTGGACCCCAGGGCCCCGAAAGGGGCCCACTGAGGTACGCTCCCGCCCCGCATGGCGATGCGGGACGGCCGGGCCACTGGCATGCCCCAACCCGATCGGCCCGTCCTGCGGTGACAGGGGGTCAGCGGCCGTGGGTACTTCCCGGGTTCAGCCCGGGGCGAGGGCGCGTTCGAGGGCGTCGGTGAGCCAGGTGCGGAACCGGTCGATGCTGTGCCCGCGGACGGTGACCATCAGGTCGAAGGTCTCCGGGCCGGCCAGTACCCACACGGCGTCGACCGCTGCCTCCAGGTCGGGGCCCGGAGCCGGGACGGGGAACGTCTGCAGGAGCGCGGCGGTGGTCTCGTGTCGTTTCAGGGTGATCGTGCGCCACTCGTCGGCGATGGCGGGATCGCTTCCGGCGGCGTCGCGGATGAGCTTCCAGGCGGGGGCGGCCCGTTGCGCGATGGTGCAGAACACTGCTGCGAGAGCGGCGCAGTGGTCCCGCAGGGTGTCTCCCTGGCGGGCGGCGGTGAGCTGTTCCAGCAGCGTCCGCCGCCAGGCCGGCTCCTCCAGTTCGCCGTTTCCGGTCAGTTGCGCCAGGACGCTGGCGGTGAACAGCTCACGTTTGCTTCCCCAGGCGAGGTAGAGCGTCTGCACGGACACCCCGGCGTGCTCGGCGACCGCCGAGACCGGGGTGGCCGCGTAGCCGCGCCGGGGGAACACCTCGGTGGCGGCGACCAGGAGCTGCCGCTTGGTCTCGCGGCGCGCGGCCTCACCGGCCTCGCGCTGGCGCTTGGTGTTGCGGGGCTTCTTCGTCTGCTCGGGCACGGCGTCCATGCTGCCAGCCTAAGCGAAATCGACTGACATGGTGTTCTAATTGATTGTATGAGGACTCAAACAATGAAGGACTCGCTGCTTCCGGACCGTCCTCGCCGCCGTCCCGGCGGCGTCGCCTACGCGCGGATCCGCTTGGCGGCCCTGCTCCGGCCCCCGGTCACCGTGTACGAAGCGCCCGCCGACGTGGTGCGGGACCGCGACGTTCCGGTGACCGTGCGCGACGGGACCGTGCTGCGGGTCAACGTGTACCGGCCCGCGGGGCCCGGCCCCTTTCCGGTGATCATGTCCGCCCACCCCTACCGCAAGGACGCGCTGCCCCGGCGCACCCGCCGGGGCTGGTCGCTCAACGCCCAGTACCGGATCATGAACCAGCCCGCCCCCTTGCGGATCTCCGACCTGACCGGCTGGGAGGCCCCCGACCCGGCCTGGTGGGCCGGGCACGGATACGCCGTGGTCAACGCCGACACCCGCGGCGCCGGCACCTCCCAGGGCACCGGCTCGCTGATGAGTGACGCCGAGGCCCAGGACGTCTACGACCTGATCGAATGGGCCGGCACCCAACCGTGGTCGAACGGCGCCGTGGGCATGCTGGGCGTCTCTTACCTGGCGATCTCCCAGTACAAGGCCGCCGCGCTGCAACCGCCGCACCTGAAGGCGATCTGCCCGTGGGAGGGCTTCACCGACGTCTACCGCGACTTCATGACCAACGGCGGCATCGTCGAACAGGGGTTCTCCCGAATCTGGCAGGCCGCGACCAAGCACGGAGCCCGCCTGCACGGGGACATGGCCAAGGAACGGCCGCTGCATCCGCTGCGGGACGAGTGGTGGCAGGCGATGACCCCCGACCTGACCAGGATCCGGGTACCGATGCTCGTCTGCGGCAGCTTCTCCGACGGCAACCTGCACTCCCGCGGCTCCTTCCGGGCCTTCGAGCAGACCGGCTCCACCGACCGCTTCCTCCACACCCACCGCGGCCCCAAATGGGCCACCTTCTACAGCCCGGACGCCCTGTACACCCAGCTCGGCTTCTTCGACCGCTACCTGCGCGGCCACGACGTACCCCCGCCGCCGCCGGTACGCCTGGAGGTCCGCGAGAGCCGCACCACCATCGCGGAGATCCGCGCCGAACAGGAATGGCCCCTGGCCCGCACCCACTGGCGCGACCTGCACCTGGGCCCGGACGGCACCCTGTCCACCGCAACCCCCGCGCCCGGCGCGGCCGAACTCGACCTGCGCCGCGACTGCGCCGCGTTCACCACCACCTTCACCCAGGACACCGAGCTGACCGGCCCGATGAACCTGCGCCTGTGGGCGTCGCTGCGCGGTGCCGACGACGCCAACCTCTTCATCGGGGTCGAGAAGTGGACCGGATCGCGCTGGGTGCCCTTCGAAGGGTCCTGGGGCTACGGCCGCAACCGCGTCACCACCGGCCGCCAGCGGCTGTCCCTGCGGCAACTCGACACCACCGCCTCCGCACCGCACCGCCCCGTTCACACCTTCCTCACCCCGCAGCCCCTGTCGCCCGGCGAGGCGGTGGCCGTGCAGATCCCCCTGGTCGAGTCCTCGACCCTGTTCCGGGCCGGCGAGACGCTGCGCCTGCTCGTCTCCGGCCGCGAACTGGAACGGCGCAACCCCCTGAACGGGCAGTTCCCCTCCCACTACCCCCGCAGCAGGGGCGGCTACTGCACGCTCCACTGGGGAGCCGACCACCCCTCAGCCCTGGAAGTCCCCGTCATCCCACCACGCTGAGCCAGCGGGACCAGTCAGTGCGGGACGTGGCCGGCTCGTGCCGCCCGCTGCGCGTCCCATGGGAGGACTATTCGGCCCAGGCGCGCTCCAGTTGGGTGCGGAAGGTGGCGGGCTCTCGCCCGATCAGCTCGGTCAGCGTCGAGTCAACGGCGGTGAACTCGCCGTTCCGCGCCGCGGCGAAGATGCTCAGCACGAGGTCGGCGATCGGGGCGGGGGCGCCGTGCGCCAGGGCTTGCTCGCGGAAGACGTCGTCGGGGACGACGGTGCGGGTGAAGGGCCGTCCGGTGGTCTCGGACGCGATTTCGGCGACGGTGTCGAAGTCGAGCGCCGCCGGGCCGGTGAGCGGCGGGGTGGGCCCCTCGAAGCGGGCCTCTTCGGCGAGGATCACCGCAGTGGCCTCGGCGAGGTCGTCGTGGCCGGTCCAGGCGACGGGGCCGTCGGCGGGGAGGGCGATGTCGCCGGTGTGGCGCGCGGACTCCAGGAACTGCAGGGCGCTGGAGGCGTAGAAGCCGTTGCGCAGCGCGGTCCACGGCAGGCCGGTCGCGCGCAGCAGGTCCTCGGTCTGGGCGTGGTCGCGGCACGCCTGGAAGCGGGCGTCATGGGCGGCGCCCATCTGGCTGGTGTAGAGGATGCGGCCGACACCGGCCTGCACGGCGGCGTCGATGGCGACGCGGTGGCCGTCCACGCACTCCTGACCCGTGCGGTCGAGGGAGACGAGGAGCAGTTGCTCGGCGCCCTCGAAGGAGCGCGCGAGCGAGGCGCGGTCGTCGAAGCTGCCCTGCCGGACGCGGACGCCGCGGTCGGCGAGGTCCTGGGCCCTGCGGGGGTCGCGGACGCTGACGCCGACGCGGTCGGCGGGGAGGCGCTCCAAGAGGCGCTCGACGGTGCGGCGGCCGAGCTTTCCGGTGGCTCCGGTAACGATGATCATTGAGGTCTCCCGATGCTGCTTCCGCTGGAATCACATGAAGGGTAACACTGGAAATTCCACTGGAACCAGATCATCGGTACCATCGGTTCATGGTTACGCGCGACTCCACCGACACCCCTCGGCGCCGCATCGTCGAGGCCGCCGTCGAGCTGCTGGAGAACGGCGGCCCGGACGCGGTGAGCACCCGCGCGGTCGCCGCCGCTGCCGGAATGCAGCCGCCGGCGATCTACCGCCTCTTCGGCGACAAGGAGGGGCTCCTTGAGGCCGTCGCCGAGCACGGCTACGCGCAGTTCCTGGAGAGAAAGCACGCGCAGCTCGACCCCACCCCGCAGGACCCGGTGGAGGAGCTGCGCCGCGGCTGGGACATGGTGGTCGAGTTCGGGGTCTCCCGCCCCGAACTGTTCGCGGTGATGAACCGGGCCGTCGGCCGGGGATCGGACGCAGCGCACCGCGCGGGCCTGGAGATCCTCCATGGGCGGGTGCGTCGGCTGGCCGCCGGGGGATGGTTGCGGGTCGACGAGGAGCTGGCCGCCCAGATCATCCAGGCAACCGGCCAGGGAGCGGTCACCACCTGGCACTCCACCCCCGCGGACCGCCGCAATCCGGCGCTGTTGACCGTCCTGCGCGAGTCCATGGTCGCGGCTGTCACCCGCGCCGAGCCGGTGGTCCCCGCCGGGGAGTCCGGTCCCGCCGCGGCGGCCCGCGCGCTGCGCGCCGCCCTCCCCGACGATGCCGGTGTGCTCAGCGGCGCCGAGCAGCTCCTGCTGCGTGAGTGGCTCACGCGCCTGGCGGCGGACGGTGGCGCGCCGCATGCCTGACCGCGCGTCAGGCCCCTCCGGGACGGGACGGCGGCAGGCGACCGCACGACTCCGTCCGGCTTCCCCACGCCCAGGCTTCCCGCTGTCGCGGGGTGTTGGCGGGAGGTGACGCTCACGGCCCGGCCGACGGCCGGGTGCGTGGGGGTCAGGCCCGGGCCTGGAGGCGGAGGCCTGCCAGGGTCAGGTCCAGGGCGGCGAGGAACTGATCCCTGTCGTCGTGCGCGGCGAACTCGTCGGCGATCTCGTGCACGAACGGGAACTGTGCGGGGTCGAGCCCACGCCACGTCTCGGCGTAGCGGGCGAGGAACTGGTCGCGGTCGACCTTGCCGTCGAGGAGTTCCTGGGGGATTTCCGCGCCGAGGTCGGCGGCGGTTCCGACGACGACGCCGAAGACCGCCGAAACGGCGTGGAAGCGCTGACGTGGCGTGAGGTCGAGGCGGAGCGTCTGTCGGCCGAGCTCCTCGTACAGCCGTAGCGAGTTGCCCTGGACGTCGGTGTTGCGCATGAAGTAGGCCGCCAGCCAGGGGCGCTCCACGATCGCGTCGAACAGGGTGACGGCCATCGCGCGCAGGTCGGCGATCGGGTCGTCGCTGCCCGTCTGCGCTTGAACGGCGATCAGCGCCTCGCCGACGACGTGGTCGGTGGCGCGGTCGAACAGTTCGTCCTTGCTGGAGACGTACCAGTAGATGCTGCCGACGCCGGTGCCGAGCCGGGCGGCGAGGGCGCGGAACGTCAGCGCCGACTGGCCCGCCTCATCGAGCAGGGCCACGGCCGCGGTGAGGACGGCCTCCATGGAGTGGGAAGCACGTTGCCGTACTCGGGGAGGATCGTCGACGGGGCGTGTTCGCGGGCGTGCCATGCCATCCATTCAATCATGATTTGGGGATTCATCGAACTGTGTTCTATGGTGCATGTAGAACGTCGTTCGATAGTCGGCGACGCCGGAAGGAGCCGCCATGACCGCCATCGCCACCGCGCCCGCACCATCGCGCACCTACCCATCCCTGCGGGCAGCCTGGATCCCGCTGGCCGCACTCTGCCTGGCCTTCTTCGTCGAGATGGTCGACAACACCCTGCTCTCGATCGCGTTGCCCACGATCGGCCGTGACCTCGACAGCAGCACCACGGCGCTGCAGTGGGTCACTGGCGCGTACTCGCTGACCTTCGGCGGCCTGCTGCTGACAGCGGGATCGATGGCCGACCGGCTCGGCCGTCGGCGCGTGCTGCTGGTCGGTCTGGCCGTGTTCGGCCTGCTGAGCCTGGGCGTCATCTGGGTCAGCACCGGAGGGGAGCTCATCGCCCTGCGGGCCTGCCTCGGCATCGCCGCCGCCGCTATGGCCCCCATCACCAACTCGCTGGTCTTCCGGCTGTTCGACGACGAGAAGCTGCGCATGCGCGCGATGACCGTGATGATCGTCGTCGGCATGTCCGGCTTCGTCCTGGGCCCACTGCTGGGCGGCACCGCCCTGGCCCACTTCAAGTGGCAGTGGCTCCTGGTCGTCAACGCCCCGATCGCCCTGATCGCGGCCGTCGGCGTCCGTCTCGGCGTCCCGGCCGACCGGCCCGAGGATCTGACCAAGGACAGGCTCGACCTGCCGGGCGCCGCCCTCAGCGTCCTCACCATCGGCCTCGCCTGCTACTCGCTGACCAGCGGCGTCCAGCACGGCTGGCTCTCCGCCGCGACCATCGGCTCGATCCTGGGCGCCGTCGTCGCGGGCTTCGCCTTCGTGTGGCACGAGCGCCGCAGCGCGTCGCCCATGCTGGACCTCAAGCTCTTCTCCAACGGAACCGTCCGCGGTGCGGCCATCGCCCAGATCGGCACGTCCATCGCCATGGCCGCGGTGATGTTCGGACTGATCCTCCACTTCCAGTACGCCTACGGGTGGAGCCCCATGCGGGCCGGCCTGGCGAACCTGCCGATCATCATGACCATGATCGCGGCGACCCCGCTGTCCGAGTGGCTCGCAAAGAGGTTCGGCCACCGCATCGCCTGCCTGGTCGGCGCGGCCTGCCTGGGCGGCTCGTTGGCCGGTCTCGCCTGGGGCGTCAGTCACGGGTACCTGGTCATCGCGGTCTGCATGGTGGTGATGACCATCGGTCTGCGCACCGTGATGACGATCTGCGCCATCGCGCTCGTCGGTGCGATGCCGGAGAACCGCACGTCGATGGGCACCGCACTCAACGACACCGCCCAGGAGGTAGGCACCAGCGTCGGCACCGCCGTGATCGGCACCATGATCGCCCTGCTGGTCACCACCCAGCTGCCCGTAGGCACCTGGAGCCATGCCCTGGTCCAGTCCTTCTTCCACGGCGAGCGGATCGCCTACGCCGTCCTGGCGGTCGTCGTCGGTGTGATCGCGGCAGCCGGCGCCCTCACCCTCACCGACTCCCACACCACCGAAGAGCACCCCACCGACGCGGACTGAACCCGCCGCCCGCCTTCCGCACCGTGCGGCAGCGGGAACCCGGCACCCTGGACGAGGTCCTGAAGGCAATGCGGTCACGCTTTCACAGGACTTCCGCCCCGACGGCGCAGTCCGAGCGGGTGTCGACGGTGGCGACGGTGGCGACGCCCACCGGAGCCCCAGGTCGGTCGGCCGCAACCTCGTGGCCGTTGCCCAGGTGGATGGTGACGTGATAGGTCGACGCGTCGTGAACAAGGTATCGATCGTCGGCTGCTCCGGCTCCGGCAAGTCCCACCTCGCGCGACTGCTGGCGGCCAGGCTGGACGCCCCGATCACGCACTGGCGGCCCGGCCTCGCTGGGTGATCGACGGGAACTACAACTCCACCCTGCCGATCCGGCTCATAAACCCTGTCCATGATCGATTGGGGGAGCGCGCGCAGTGGCGCGGCGGAGTTCAGGGCGCGGTGGGGTCGGTGGTTGTTGAAGAACTGCTCGTACTCGCCGAGTGCGTGGCAGGAGATGCGCGTGATTCCAGACCAAGGTGCGGTCCAGAAGTTCGGTCCGGCAGGAGCGGATCCATCGTTCCATGATCGAGTTCATGCGCGGCATCCGGACCCCGATTGCTGTACCGGCAGAGCCAACCAGCAGTGGACCGCGGCCACCAACGGAACCCTGGAAACCCTCGGCAAATGCCTGGACGTCACGAACGACGCGACTACCCCGGGCAGCCCCGTGCAGCTGTACGACTGCAACGGCACCGGCGCTCAGCAATGGCAGGCCGACAACGGCGAGTTGCCCAACCCGCAGTCGGGTCTGTGCCTCAACGACTCCACCGCCACCAGCCTGCTGGACATCAACACCTGCACCAACACCCGGACGCAGTGGTTCAGCCTGCCGCCCGGCGCCGGCGGGGCCGGACCCACCGGTCCTGTCACCTCCGGGATCACAGGCAAGTGCCTGGATGTCTTTGACGGGAACTCGGTCGACCTGACCCCTGCGGACCTGTACGACTGCAACAGCACCGCCGCTCAGCAGTGGTCCCTGGAGTCGAACGGCACCCTTCAGTCACTGGGCAGCAGTCGGAACACTAATGAGATCGACAGCAACTGGTTCCAGGTCTCCGGTGACGATGTCAACTTCACGCCGGTAGCTACCGTCGCCGAGCCTTACGCCGGCGCAGACATGCAGACAAGGTTGTACCGGGCGATAAATCTCCACGCCACCGGCCGATATGTATAGGTCACCGTCAACGGTGGCACGGCTTGGTCCATGACCGATGAGGTCGGCCTCGGGCCAGAGGGCGACGAGCCCCTCGCGCCGGCGATCTTGGTGCCGGCCGGGTGGCAGCGCCGCTCACCGCCGCCCGGCCGCAGAGTTCGCGATCGGGGGGTGCTGGGGAGCCTCGGCAGCCGGACGGCTCAGCGACCGGCGAGGATCAGCGCCACGACGACTTCCCAGCCGTGGCGCCGAAGCTGGGGTTGTCGTCGTGGCCGGGGCGCGGTGCCCCGAGCCGGTAGAACCCGCCGGCGCCGATTGCCTCCGCCATGGCCTGCAGTGGCCTGCGGCGGTCCGCGAGCAGGTGCCTGCCGGAGGCGAGCCAGCGCGGCGGCAACACGGACAGGGCTCCAGCGCAGGCCGAGGACGCGGCCGCCGACGGCCAGGGCCAGCGCCTGGGTGGCGGTGCAGGTGGCGACGTGGGCAGTACAGGACCGGCGGCCGGCGCGAGTGGACTGGCCGGGGATGTCGTCGTACTGGCCCCTGGTCACCGCGTGGTAATCGGTCTGGATCCAGTTTGTTGCTGCTTTCTTGCCGTGTCTCGCATTGCTTGACTGCCGTTAGCTGTACGTGGCGTTAGCGGTTGATGGGGGCTGTGTCGCGGGCCTAGCGTCCCGGGGCATGTTGGTGCACTACTTCGCCGGCGAGGGCTGGCAGACATGGGGCCTCAGTGGCCAGCCGTTGATCCCCGAGCAGATGCCGGTACTGATCGACGACGACTTCCTGTTCGAGGACGAGAGCGGCTCACGGGCGACTCGCGCCGTGAACGGATGGCTTCGCAGCCTGCCGTCGAGCGGCGCCCCCTCGCCGAACTCGTGGCGGGTCTACGCCTCGGCGGCCAGGGACTGGCTGATGCACCTGCGGCGCCACAAGGTCGAGGTGTTCGGCACCCGGGAGGACCTGGTCGCCGCACTGGGCACCTACGCTGACCGCCGACTGGCTGGCCCCCTGGACGAGCGGCTGGGGACGTCGTCCTGGGAACTGCAGATCACCGCGCTGAGCCGGTTCTACGACTGGGCCACGGAGGCAGGGCTGGCAACGGCGGTGCCGTTCACCCTGGCCGTCGGCAAGCGCATGGTGCACGGCCGCCTGGTGGAGACGGGACGAAACCTGGCCCGGCTGCGTCGACCGAAGCCGCATGTGACGGTGCAGTACCTGGAGGGCGACTTCGCCAGTCTCTTCCGTCATGGCTTGGCCGGCCTGGGCCGGACGGGCTGGAGGACCGCACTTTCCGCGGCAGGTTCCCGGGCCGCAACGCGGCGATGGGAAGCCTCGTGCTGGGCACTGGGATGCGGAGCCGCGAGTTCACCCACCTGCTCGTCCACGAGGTGCCGCCCCTGCCGAGGGAGCCGACGGAGGTGCCGATCCCGTGGGCGGTTCCGGAGCGGTCGGCCAAGGGCCGCAAGTTCCGCACGACCTGGATCGACTACGACGCCTTGGCCGACGTGCACTCCTACATCGCGCTGGAACGCGAACTGGCACGGGGCTCGTGGAGGCCGCGCAACCCACTGGTGGTGGAGGACGCGGACTTCTACGGAGGCCGGGTGAACGGTCGGCGCACGTCCTGGTCAGCGCTGGGTCCGCAAGAACGCCTGCGGCTGGTCGGCCCCGAGGGCGGTTCCCTGCTCCTGGCCTTGAGCTACGGCGGGCGGCCCTTCGTGGACTGGGGGACGCTGTTTCGCCGCACGGCCCGCCGGATCCGTGACCGGTTCGAGCCGCGGTTCCCGGACGTCGCACCGCACCGATGCCGGCACACCTTCGCGATGGCCACGCTGGAGAAGCTGGTGGAAGGCCACTACCGGCAGGCGGCCCAGCTCGCAGCCGCCGCCGGTGACACCTCGGGGCTCGCGCTCTACCTGCTCAAGGCCGACCCGCTGCTGATCCTGCGCGACTTGCTGGGGCACTCCAGTGTCGTGACGACGGAGGTCTACCTCAAGCGGCTGGACGTCCACCGGATCTACCACGCTGCCTGGGAGCGCACGGTCGCAGGCGTCGGCCTGGCCGCCGTCGGCGAAGCTGACGCCGAGTTCGAGGAGGAGATCTGATGCCGGCCGAAGTACTGCACGGTCCGCTCGCCTTGAGGCTGTCGCTTCCCGGAATGGGGGAGGAGGTGCTCCCGGTCGGCGACCTGCCCAACCCTCGTCTGGCTGCCGACCTCGCCGAGGGCCTGGCTGCCTCGGTTCACCCCCACGGTCCGCTCGCCAAGCGCACCACGGTGATGGGTTTCCTGTTCACGATGCGGCGGATGGTGCGCGAGCTGGCAAGGGACGGCTTCCACGGGGGAGCCGGCGATCTGACCCGGGCAACGCTCAACGTGTTCTGGCTGCGGTCGAACTACCTGGTCGAGTACCGCACCCGCACGATCCTGCGCGCCATGGACGAGCGTCACCGCCTGCTGGACGAGCCGGTGCGGCAGATGGTGTTCGGCATCAACTACAAGCGACCGAAGATCAACGGGCCGCTGTCCGCCTACGAGCCGCAGGAGTGGAACCGGATCATCGACCTCTGCAAGAGCGAGGTCCGCCGGCTCGGGGCAAGGCACCAGGCCATGATCGGGCTCGCAGCGAGCGGCCAGGATCCGGCCGTCGGGGGTTGGAGCGAGGCGAACGCGGCCTGGCTTCTGCAGCGCATCGGGCCGGTCCGCGCCGCGACGGTCGCCGAGCACATGGGGATGACCGCCGCCGAGTTCAAGATCCGGCACCGGGGCATCCACCGGGTCCGCACGGCGCTCTTCCCTCCGCACGCGGACGCCATTCCCTACGTGCTGCTGCTGGGGGCATGGACCGGCATCGTCCCCGACGGGCTGGCCGGGCTGCGGCTCTCCGGCATCCGCTGGGCTGGCAAGCAGGCGACGCTGCTGTCCTACACCAAGGGCCGCACCTCGGGCGAGAGCCTGGTGCTGCCCGCACGGGCCTCGCGGCTGCTGGAGCGCTGGCAGGCGCACTCTGCCCTTCTGCGCAGTCACGTCTCCCCCGACCTGGAAGACCACTTCTGGCTGGTGACCATGTCAGGCTTGCACGAGCCGGGATGCGCGACCTTCGCGAACTACGCGACGCGCAAGTGGGCCCTGGACCACAACCTCCAGACCGAGGCCGGTGACCCGATCTGGATCGACCGCCGGCGGCTGAGGACGACGTTCATCGCCGAGCGTGGCCAGCGGCAGTGGTCGCTGCGGGCCACCATCGACCCCAACCACTCACCGCAGGTCGAGGGCGACCACTACCTCGCGGCCTCGACGCCGGCTCAGAAGGCCGTGGTGGAGGAGATCGCGCGAGACGCCCAGGGCGATCTGCTGCGGCGCGCCATCACGCCCATGGTCGTCGATGACGCGGTCACCGCGAGCCGGCTGCCGCAGGAAGTTCGGCGGCTGGGCCTGGAGCAGGGCGTGCTGGCTGAGCTTCTGTCGGGCGAGCGGGATGTGTTCAGCGGCGCCTGCACCGACCAGCTGGCCGGGCTGCACGGCCCGAAAGGCAAGCCGTGTCCGGCCCGGCCCTGGGTCTGCCTGCTCTGCCCGCTGGCGCTGTTCGCGCCGCGACACCTGCCGAATCTGCTTCGCCTCAAGGCATACTTCGCCCGCCAGTTCCGCGAGATGCCGCACGAGCAGTTCGCCGCCACCCTTGCCCCCTACGCGCGTCGGCTGTCTGCCGAGATCCTGCCGCGCTTCGCGGCCCCTGCCGTCGCGGCGGCCCAGGGCGAGGTTCTGGACCAGGACGCGGAGTTGCCGCTGCGAGCGGAGGAGATGACGTCGTGACGATCGAGCCCACTGCTGCCAGCTCGCCCGGAAGGGGCGTGTTCGCCGGGAGCGACGTCGCGGCGACCGCGGGTCTGACGTGGTTGCCGGGTCACCGCCGGCCGCGCTTCGAGGACGAGGTGTGGTGCTTCGACGGCTGGGCCGACGCGCCGGTCCAGATGACGCCGACGGAGAAGAACTGGCGCTTCGACCGGATCACGCACCCCAGCTGGCGGGTGGTCGCCAAGGAACTCGCTCTGGCCTGGATCGCCAGCCAGGACGAGCGCGTCCTCGCGTTGCCGAACGCCCGCCGCATTCCGCGCCACCCCCGCACGGTCCAGGCCCGGATCTACCACCTCACCTTCTGGCTGAACTGGCTGCACGAGCGCCGCATCAGCACGCTCGCCGCCGTCACCCAGGACCACTGCGAGGGATTCGTGCGCCAGCATGGCGTCGTCCGGGACCGGAAGACCGGCGCCGTCCTGCGCGACAAGGCTCCTCAGTCACTGCTGTCGATCGTCTCCGTCATGCAGGAGATCGCCGACTACCGTGAGCTGCTGTCCGCCGACTGCTACCGGTCAGGGTTCCGGCCCTGGGGCAGCAGCACGGCCGGACAGGTCACCGGTGCCCCGATCGGGCGCCTGGCCCCGATCAAGACCGCGCCCTTGGACGACAGGGTGCTGTCCCCGCTGCTGACCGCGTGTCTGCACCTGGTCGACGTCCTTGGCCCACACGAGGTGGACCTGCGGGCAGCACTGCGAGAGGACCGCCTCTCCCGGGACCAGGCGGGGATGCCACGTAATCTCACCGACGCTGGCGTGCTCGCCGAGGTGGTGGACGGATACCTCCGAGACGGACGTCCGCTTCCGAGGCTCGATCCGACCTGGTCGATGAAGCGCTGCCGAAGGGGCTGGGACGCACGCGACCCGCTGCTGGAGGTCAGCTTCACGCAGCTCGTGGTGCCCACCGGGCACCTTCGGCTCGACGATGCGCTGCTGTCCCGGACACGGCCCCTTCTGGAGGAAGCCGTCGCGGCGGTGGGAACCGAGTACGCCTGGTGCAGGAACGCCGTCGCAGTGCCCCGCGCGGACACCGGGGAGATGGTTCCGTGGTCGCTGCCGCTGCCCCACATGCACGCGGACTCCCTTGTCGGTGTCACCCGTCACGCCTGCCTGATCGCGACGTCGGCCCTGACCGGAATGCGTTCCAGTGAGCTGATGGAAGTGGTCGCCGGCTGCCGCCGCGCCGACCGTGACGACGCCACAGGTATGGAACGCCATCGCCTGGTGGGCAAGGTCGTCAAAGGACGCCGCTGGGGCGGGGAGCCGGACGAGTGGGTCGTCATCGAGGAAGTCGCCCGCATCATCGGCATCGCCGAACAACTCACTGACGCCCAGCCCGGACAGCTGCTGTTCGGCAAGTTCCCCAGTTTCGAGAGCTGCGGGCCGATGACCTGGCTGAGGAACTGGGTCCGTTCCCCAGCTGGCCAGCGCCTGGGCTTGGAGCCGATCCCGGCAGACCCGGTGCATCCGCGCCGTCTGCGGCGCACGCTTTCCGTCGAGATGGCTGCCAGGCCTGGTGGCCTGTTCGCCACCAAGGTCCACTTCAAGCACCTGGTGGTGGCCACCAGCGAGGGATACGCCGGTCGCCCCGGGGGAGCGCAGGCCGTCTTTCACCGTGAGTGGAAGCAGGCGGAGGCGAAGGAGAAACTGCAGCGGACCGTCGAGTCGTTTCGCCAGTACCAGCAGGGCCAACTGCCAGCAGGGCCAGGGGCAGAAGCGCTGCTGGCGGAGTTCCGCAGCGTCGAGACCGAGCTGGAGAAGCACGAGCCGGGGGCGGCCAAGGTGGTCACCGACCGGCAGGTCGAGCTGCTGCTGCAGCGCAGAGCGGACACGCTTCACCTGTCCCTCGCGAACTACTGCTGGTTCGAGGATCCGGCCAAGGCGCTGTGTCTCAAGCTCGCGGGCGCCAAATCCGCAGTGGCTCCGTTGACTGGGCTGTGCGACAGCGCACGTTGCACGCAAGCAACCCACCACCTGGTCCACCGTCCCGTCTGGCAGACCGCGGCAGCGAACGGCACCGCGCTGCTTGCCAGCCCCCGCCTCCCGGCCGGGGAGAAGACTCGGCTGCTGGCCGAGCAGGAGCGCGTGATGCGCGTCCTGGAAGAGATCGACAACGCGGCAGGGAAGGCCGAACACCATGGCACTGAGCCAGGATCAGCGTGAGCAGGCAGAACGACGCCTGCGGGCAGCGATCGACCGGCTACTGGCCGGGCAGATCCCTGTCGGCGGAGCCTGCGACGTCAAGACCCTCGCCCGGGAGGCGGGGATCTCCCGCGCAGCGCTCTACCGGACCTGGGGCCACCTCAAGGACGAGTTCGAACAGCGGCGCGCTGCTGCCTGGGCAGCCGGACAGCAGCCGGACCCGCGTGAGGCCCGCATGGCCCGGCTGCGGGACCTCAACGAGCGGCTCACCAGCAAACTCGCCCGCACACATGCCGAGTTCACCGGTCTCAAGGCTAAGCACAGCCTGGTCCTGTCCGAGCTGGCGGCCAAGGATGACGAGCTCCAGCGGCTGCGACGTCAGCTGGCCGAGGCCGATCACCTCGTCCCCGGCCAGCGACGGGCAGATGACCAGGGTGTTGTCCACCTTCACCACCGCTCACAACAGAGTGATCAAGAGCGCTGAGATCCACAAGCAGAAGACGTGTTGAGCCTGGTCGACGCAGTATCGGCCCTGCGGGTTCTTGGCGAACTCGCTGCTGCCGGTCAACACCATCCACGCGCGCACCGGCCACCGGCGGTCCCAGAATCCGTGGGTGACCGCCGAGAACGCGATCCCTGCGGCAGCGCCGGTCCAGCTCACCGGAAGGCCAAGAAGAGCTACGGTTATGCCAAGGAACCGTCCATGTCTCAGCTCTACCCCACTGGCCTCGCGCACCATCGACATGATCGGTTAGGTTCACGGCTCCCCAGCTGTATCAAGGAGCCCGGTGGACTACTTCTTTACGTCCCGAGACAAGGTGCGGAGCTACCCCGATGTGGTGGCCCCTCTCGACATGGACGCCGTCGACTACGTCACGCGCGCCCGTGCGGTGAAGGAGGGAACTCCATTCTTCCTCGACGCGGACATGCGCCCCCTGGAACCGCACAGCTCGTTCTTCCAGGAGATGGCCAAGACCAACAAGGCCAAGTCGCTGCGGGACTACGCCTATGACTTCCTCGGCCTGGACGACTTCCTCACCTCCCTGGATCCGCCCGCCGACCTCCTGAGCGCCACCGAGGACGACCTCACGGCCTACCGCGACCACTGCACGAAGTACCGCGACGAACCGATGAGGCCAGCCTCCTGGAGGCGCCACCGAACGACGATCACCAACTTCTACAACTGGGCCGTGGAGACCGGGCTGCTGGAGCGGCGGCCATACCTGCGCAAGGCCAACGGCCGCGACGTGCTGCAGGGCGATGCCGTTCCTGAGCTTGCCGTTCGCTGCCTGACCTACGACCAGTGGTGGTTGCTCGATCGGGTGGGCCTGCGCGGGCTGCTACCGGATGGAAGTGTCGATCCGGCGTTCCGGTCACGCCAGTCGCTGCGCAACAGCTCGGGTTGCAACCTTTCGATCACCACGGGTCTGCGGCTGCGTGAGTTCCGGGCTCTGTTCGACGTGGAGGTCGGGGCACCGCGGCGTGACGCGTCGACTGCTGAGGTGCAGCTCCAGGCCATCGCGAAGTTCGGCCTGCCTCGGAAGGTGGACGTTCAGCACCCGACGCTGCGCGAGATCGACTGGTATCGGAAGACGGAGCGTGTTGCCGCCGTGCGCGGGGCGGCTGGGAACCTGTGGCGCCGACGCGAGCAGCTTTTCATCGTGACGGACATCGATACCCGGCAGATGAAGGTCAGCGGCATTCTGCACGGCCAGCGCAGGTCGTTCGCGATCTCTGCCATGGACGAGCCGACGCGCCGGATCACGGTCTTCGAGGGCGACCATGGCCTCGAAGCGATGGCCCTGTACATCGGCCGCACCGGACTGATGCTGAGCGGTCAGCGGTGGGAGCAGGTCTTCACCGATGCCCAGTTGCGTGCCGAACGCCTGGCGGTCGAGTTCGGGGTCAAGGTGGAGCTGCCCCGGGTCACGCGGATCCACGACCTTCGCCACACCTTCGCGGTCTACATGCTGGAGATGATGACGGAGATCCTGCGCGAGCAGGACGCCGCGGAGTTCGCCCGCAACGGCCGGGTGCCGACCTACGCCGCTGACCACCAGTCCCGCAACGCGTTCCTCACCCTGATGCAGCTGCTTGGACATCGTCGGCCAGAGTCTACGATGAGGTACCTGACGTACAAGAAGAGGACGAACCTGCTGGTCGCTCAGGCCATCGCGGCCTGGAACGAGCAGGACCGGACGTTCGCGGACCTCGCCATGCAGCGCTCGTCCGAGTGGAGCGGCTGATGCCGCGCCGAGGAGAACGCCGCACCACCACCAGCCGGCCACCGCGCCCCGCGCCAGCACCGGCGGGGTCCGTCGGGATCCGCGAGGTCATCTACGCCCGCAGCGCCGAGGAGTGCCGCGCAGCCATCGACCCGTCCGCGTTCGCCAGTCCGCTGCTGGCCGCCCAATTGGCCGACACCTGGGTGGATTACCACCGCAAGAACAACCTGAAGACGGTCCACGGCTACGACAGGGCCATCCGCTCCTTCGTCCCTTTCGCCGTCAAGATCATGCGCCAGTGGGGCATCGACCCGGCGCAGGCCCGGCTGGAGGACGAACGGATCGACTTCCCGGAGATCATCTATCGCTGGGAGCAGGACCTTCTCACGAAGTACCCGGAGAATTCCCGGCGTCCCTGGGGCCTGGACCGGTGCTTGATAGCCCTGCTCAGCCACTGGGCGCAGCGCGCACCACGAGTCCCTGAGCGGCTGCGGCGGCGAGCCGAAGCCCCGGCCGGGCTGAGCCGCGTCACCTGCGAGGTGCTGGACGAGTTCACCAATGCCGAGCGACTGCAACTGAAGGGAGCGGCCCAAGCCGCCCTGAGGGGCTTGGAGAAGCGGCTGGCCCACGGCCGCGAGCTCCTCGCGACGGGAGACGACCCGCGCGAGTACGGCTGGCAGGAGCTGCCCAACCTGGTCTGGGCCGCGCGCCACGGCCTGCTGAGCATCGCCGGGCTCCAGGCCCAGTTTCCCTCGCACGTCCGCTACTGGCCGGAGCACCTTCGCGACTTCCTGGCCGACTTCGGCGCGGGCTACCGCGGCGTGGGCGGCCTGCTCCGCGCACTGCACTGGGCGCTGTATCCCCGAGAAGCCGATCTGCACGCGTTCCGGATCCTGCTGCTCTTGGCGATGACCGACTGCACCTCGGACGAGATCCACGCTCTGCGGGTGCCCGACCTGGAGTTCAACGCGGAAGGCGTGCGCGTCGTCCAGGCCAAGTACCGCGCCGACCGGGTCCGCGCGGACTTCCATCCGGCCGGCCAGGAGAAGGGCTTCAGCCCGGTAGTCGGTGAGCTGAACTACCACGGCCGCGGCGAATGGGATGTGCCCGGTCTGCTGCGCCGCCTCGTCGAAGCCGGCGCGATGACCCGAGAGGCGTATGCCACGCAGGAGTGGCTGTTCACAGCGGTCGAGATGCGGCACGGGGTTCGCATGGAGCCTGCGCGGGCCACTTTCATCGACCCCGGCCGCCGGTTGACGCACTGGATCGCTGCCCGCACCGGGCCGGGACGTCCGTTCCCGGACGGGGTGACTCAGCCGCATGACATCCGCCGGATCCGCAAGACCTCGAAGACGACCCGGGTGGTCGCTCTGGGAGGCACGCTCACCGACCTGGCTGGCGATGACCACACGGTCCAGGTCTTCCAGCGCCACTACGCCCACGGCACCACCGCCCACGTGCTGGCCGCAGCGGCGATGAACCGCGCGCAGTCCAAGGTGTTCGACAAGATCAGCGGGCGGCCCACTCTCGTGCTGCCCACCGAACAGGCCAGACTCGGCGAGCCCGAGGTCGCCTCGGCTCTCGGCGTGAGCGCCGAGCAGGGTATCGAACTGCGCGACGGCGTTCTCGACATGGGTGTGAGTAACTGCAAGGACCCGCTCGACTCTCCCCACAGCACCCCTGGCAAGCTCTGCCACGTCGCGCCGGCGATGTGCATGATCTGCCCCAACGCCGTGCTGTTCGTCTCCCAGCTCCCGCAGCAACTGCTGCTGGTCGACCACATCGAGCACATGCGCAACGTCCTCGCCCCGACCACCTGGACCGCGGTCTGGGGCAAGCAGTCCGCCGCCCTCGCGTCGGTCTTCGCAGAGTTGGCCGAGCACATCCCCGCCGAGCGGGCCGCCATCGCCGAACAGGGCGTCAACCTCAGTCTGCCGCTGGGCATGCGAACGGAGTACGACCGATGACCACCCCAGCCCACGAGCACCACCTGGCCTCGGCAACGTTTTCGGACGACGAGCCCGTCTTCGCCAGCCTGCCCGGACAGATCCCCGACAGGGTCGGGCCGACCTTCGCGCGCACCGACGCCTGGCCCGCCACCAACGTGCGGCGGCCGGCCAGCCGCGTCCCCGCGCGCTGGTCGATCCCCCTGCCCGCCGAACCGCGCCAGAACCTGCTGGTTCGGGAAGTCGCGTTCTGCCTGCTCAACCCCACACACTCCGCGCTTCGCCGCGCCGGGATCTTCCTGAAGGCCAATCAGTGGGCGATGGCCTCCGCAGTGGACAAGTCCGGCGTGGTGGCCATCCTCGCGCGATGGGGGGAGGAACAGGGACTCCTGGACGACTTCGGCCGCTGGCGCACCGAGGACTGGCAGGCCTTCATCGACGACCGAGCCGAGATCACCAGCCCCAGCAACGTCCGCCGCTACGTGTCGGTCGTCCGGCACCTGGTGACCTTCGCCCCGGTCCTGACCGGCATCTCCACCTTCAGCGACCCCTGGCCGGGCAAGACCGCCAGCGAGGTAGCCGACAGCCCCTACAGCGACGACCTGTCCACCGTGCCGATCCCGCCCGAGATCTGGTGGCCGCTGCTGCGGGCAGCATGGGCCTACATCGACCGCTTCGCCCCGACGATCCTGGCCCGTCGCGATCTCAAGCAGGCACCACACCCGCAGCAGACGGAGTGGTCCCTCAGAACACCTGATCGGCTGCTGGAGGCATGGCTGGCTGACCCCGAGACTCGCATTCCGGTGACCGGCAGGGCCCGCGGGACCGTCGCCGCGGGCGAGCCCATGTGGAACGAGATTAGCCGCCAAGTGCAGCAGTCACGCCGACCGACGCTCTTCCTCGCACCCGGTGCCGGCCGCGCCCGCCAGGCCCGGATCCTGCACTGGATCGCCGAGACCGGCCGGACCTACGCGTTCGACCGCGCCATCCACCGCCCCTACCGCCCGGACGAGGCCACTGAGCGCCGGCAGCTGCCGGACGCTGGCGACGAGGCACTCAAGCGCTGGCTGGCCGACCCCGCCAACATCATCCCGATGCACCCGGCGGATGCCAACGTGGACTGGGCAGGAAAGCCCAACTGGAACGAGATCAGCAGACTGGTCTACGGAGTCGAGACCGTCTACGGACCGCTGCACTGCCAGCGGTCCGGGATCGAACAGCGGCGAGCGTGGATCGTGGAGGCCGCGCAGGACCCAGCGCGGACCCGGCCCAACGAGGACGGCATGACCATCCGCATGCTGCGTGCCGCCTGCTACGTGTTCGTGGCCGCCCTCACGGCGATGCGCACCAGCGAAATCCAGGAGATCGCGCGGGGCGCCGTCACGCAGCACTACGGCGCCCCCGCGATCAGGTCCCGCAAGGTGAAGCACGACCAGGCCCGCCCGCACCAACACTGGTGGATCATCGAACCCGTCGCCCAGACCCTCGCCGTCGCGGAGCAGATCACCTGGCACGAGACCCGGGTCTTCACCTCGCTGACCCCAGCCCTCGGCCAGGACGGCGGAGGCTACGCGGTCCACACCGACATCGACGACTTCATCGCCACGGTCAACGCCAACCGGCATCACACCGGCCTGGAGGAGATCCCACCGGCCTACGTGCGCCCGCACATGTTCCGCCGCACGATGGCCGTCCTCGCCGCTCAGGAGCCGGACGGCGAGATCGCCCTGGGCATCCAGCTCAAGCACGCCGCAGGCCGGGCCCTGTCCAACCGCCTCACCCTCTCCTACGGCAAGGCCGACACGAGATGGGCCAAGGAGTTCGACAACCAGATGGAACGCTCCGCCGCCAAGAAGCTCGTGGCACTGCTCCAGGACCGCCGCCTGGGCCAGACCATCGCCGTCGGACCGGCAGCGGCTCGGTTCCACGCCAGCCTCGACAAGATCAATAACCTCCTCGCGGACGATCCGGTGCTCCGCGCCCAGATCGCCGACGAACGCCTGCAGGCCACCCTGCTGCAGGGCGAGTTCGCGAACCTGCACCTCGGCACGGTCAACCACTGCCTGTGGAACGCCTCCACCGCCGAGTGCCAGAACCAACTCCCCGCCGACCAGCGCGGCCAGTCCCCACTCCTGGGAGCCTGCCAGCCCGCGCGCTGCCGCAACTCCGTCCTCACCCCGGCCCACGAGAAAGTCTGGCGGATGGAGGAGGCACAGCTGCTCGGCCTCCTGACGACCAAGCTCTCCAAGTACCTGCGCGAGCAGGCCGAGGCCAGGCTCGCCGACGTCCGCAGCACCAACGCCCAGTTCGACAAGATGAAAGCGACCTCCTGATGCCGGTCTCCGCCGCCACCGACACCAAGCTGCGCGAGGCGATGGCCCGCCTCCTGGCCGGCCAGCCCCGCAACAGCGACGGCGCCTTGACCAAGGAGAACCTCGCCCGCGAAGCCGGCGTCAGCCACGCCACCGTCCACCGCGCCGAGCAGGTCCTGGCTGAGTGGAACAGCCACGTCACCACCCCGGTGCTCCGCACCCCCGGCGAAGTCCAACGTGACGAGACGATCGCCGAGCTGAAGAGGCGCCTACGCGAGGCGACCGCCCGGGCGGGAGAACTCCAGGGCAAGCTCGACGCGCTGGCCACGGTGACGGCCAACCTCTACCACGAGAACCGCGGGCTGAAGGCCAAGCTGAGCAAGCAGGCGACGGACCAAGTAGCGGTGCTCTCCGAGCGCCGGGCCCCGCGCGGGCGGTGACGGCCGCCACGAATCCGCGGGGCCGTCACCGGAACGCAGACCGTGGCCACCGTGCACAACACCCGGCGGGGCTCAGCCCCCTGGGGAAGGGCCGACCTGGACGCCTACGGTGTCGACCAGCCGTCCTCGCTGTAGGCGGTGCCTCTGCGGATGGCGCCCAGAGCCTGGGCGGTGTAGTCGACAATGGGTTCGGGCAGGTCGTCCAGCGGGTGCCACTCCCAGCCAGCGCACTTGTCCGGCTCGGCGGTGCGGATCCGCCCGGTCCAGCTGCGCACGCGGAAGAAGACCTGGACTCGGTTGCGGCCGTCGTCCAGGTCGTGGCTGTGGTGGACGTGGACAAGCTCCAGAGCGTCCCGGTCGATGCCGATGCCCAGCTCCTCATCGGCCTCCCGCCGGGCGCAGGCGGCCAGAGACTCCCCGGGCACCGCCTCCACGTGGCCGGCGGGAAGGTGGTACTTCCCCTCGGCGTATGTGGTGTTCAGGCGCTGTCCGAGCAGGACCCTTCCCTCGGAGAGGAGGACCAGGTGCACCCCCACCCCGTTCTCCTGCTCGCCCCGACCCGGTTCCGCTACCGCCGCACCATCCTGTACGGCGGTCTCGCTGCTGCTCTGCTGTGCCACACTCACTCCCCATCATCACCTGAAGCACCGAAGTGGCTACACAGCGTCTCAGTCGCCACCGACAATCGGGCCTCCGATGATCCTGAGGAGCATGCGTCCTACCCGACGACGCGGCTCAGGCGTACGTAGATCTGTTCCTTCCTTCTGGGCATTGAGCTCTTGGCATCGGAACACCGCGGTGGCGGAGACTCTGTACTGGCCGACCCAGTACCACAGGGTGCGGGTCCACTCCGGATGGGTGATCTCCCACAGCGCCCAGGCCAGCGCCTGCCGCATCGGCTTGGTGGGCCTGCGTCCGTCGCGGATGCGCTCGCGGACCTCGCTGTTCTGTTTGGTGCCCAGGTACTGGCAGGCGGTGTACAGCTCTTCGTCGGTGAAGGCGGCACCCGCTGGAAGCTCGCCGGCCGCTAGCGGCTGGTGTTCTCGGTCGCGTAGGTACGGATGTGGGTCAGGACGGCGTCGAGGCCGGTGCGCAGGGGGGTGGTGTTGCGGCGGGTCTGGGTGAGGAGGAGTCCGCCCTGGAGTGCGACGAGCAGGGCCAGGGCGAGGGCGTCCGTGTCGGCGTCCGGGCGCAGGTCGCCTCGGGTGCGCATGCGGGCCAGGCCCTCGCGGATCGGGGCCTGCCATCGTTCGAAGCTGTCGACGAGGTCTGCTCGTGCGTGGGGGTCGTTGTCGGCCAGCTCGGCCGCGATGGATCCGATTGAACAGCCGCCGACGCAGTTGCGCTGCTCTTGCAGGTCGACGAGCAGGTCACGCCACCGGTAGAGGTTGTCGAAGCTGTCGAGTTCGTCGAGGACGGGCCTCTGTGCGGCCAGGATGCCGTCGGTCTGGTGGGCGATCACGGCCCGGATCAGGTCGTCCTTGTCGGTGAAGTAGTGGTAGAGCTGCGATGCGCTGACACCCGCTCGTTGCTGGACGTCCTCGATGCCGGTGCGGGCCACGCCGCGGGCGGACACCAGCTCGGCGGCGGCAGAGATGATGCGAGCGCGGGTTGCCAGGCCCTTCGCCGTGAATCTCCGCGCTGTCCTGGGTGTGGGCTCGCGGGCCGCGTCCGCCCGGTCCATGCGGTCCGTCTGGCTTGCAGGTGTCGGCTGGTCCATGGGTTCAGCTGCCGTCCAGAACTGCTGTCATTCGCTCCAGGCTGTGGCGCAGTTCGGCGCCCTTGGCGGCGGTGAGGCCGCTGGCTACGGCGATCTGGCGAGGAACCTCCTTGGCGGCTGTCCACAGGGAGCGGCCCTCGGCCGTCAGGCTGACGATCACCGAACGCTCGTCCTGCGGGCTGCGCTCGCAGGACCAGGCCGGCGCCCTCCATGCGCTTCAGCAGCGGTGAGAGCGTGCCCGAGTCCAGCGAGAGCAGTTCGCCGAGACTCTTCACGGGCAGATCGCCGTGCTCCCAGAGCACGAGCATGACCAGGTACTGCGGGTAGGTGAGCCCTAGCCCGGCCAGCAGGGGGCGGTAGGTGCGGTCAAAGGCCCGGGCCGTGGCGTGTACGGCGAAGCAGACCTGGAGGTCGAGTCGGAGATCGTCGACGGTTGCGCTGCCGGGCGACCCGTCCGGGCCCTGTTCTGTCTCATCGAGGTCAAGGCGGAGCGTGTCCCCCGGCCGGGCAACCGTCATGCGATTTCCTTTACTTGATGAAGCGGTGGATGGCCTCGTTGGCGTGGTCCTGGAACGAGGGGTTGGCCAGGTCGGGGAAGATGTCCGCCTGGTCGACCAGAGGGCCCTTCAGCTTGTTGGCCGCGCTGGCGTAGAACACGCCGCTGGACAGGGCCGGGTCGGTGACACCGTCGACCAGTCGCTTCGCGCCGGCCTCGAGCTTGTGGGAGATCCCCAGGGCGGGCAGGACGTACTTGGACGCCATGCGCAGCGGTAGGGCGATGTCGTTGGAGGCTTGGGTGCCGGTGGTGGCGCCGGGGCTCACGGTGATCAGGCGGCGGTCGGGGTGTTGGCGGGCCAGGTAGGCCATCCAGAGGGCCCCGATGTACTTGGCCTGCCCGAAGGCGAGGTTGAAGTCGGTCTTCCCGTCGGCGAAGTAGCTGCCGTCGATGACGGTGGCGAGTTCGTCGGCAGAGGTCGAGGCGAAGGAGGGCCGTTGCATCCGCAGCATCGGAAGTCCCCTGGCTGCTTCGCTTCCGGCGAGGACCGCGACCTCGCCGAGCCGCCCTTCGGCCAGGAGTCCTTCGAGGAGGACGACGTGGCCGAGAACGTTCGTCGCGAAGACGTTGGTGACCCCGTCGGAGGTCAACGCCATCGACTGCGGGCCGATGACGCCGGCGTTCATGACCAGCGCGTCGACGGATCCGTCGACGGCCTCAAGGCCAGCTCGGACCGAGTCCAGATCGGCGACGTCCATGACGACGATGTCGAAGATGCGCCGGCCGGTGGCGGCTTCGAGCTCGGCCTTTGCCGCCCTCGCCCGGTCCTGGTTGCGGCAGGCCAGGTAGATGCGGGCCGTCTCCGGCCGCAAGGCCAGTTGCCGGGCCACGTCCTTGCCGATCCCGACGTTGGCGCCCGTGATCATCACGGTCTTTCCCGGGAGTGTGCTCATCGGGATTCCCTCTCATCTTCGGTGGGGCTGTTCAGGTGGGACGGCTCTTGCTGCGTCGCGGGGCCGGTGCTCCGTTGGCGAGTCACGCGGCTTCATAGTCGAGGGCTCGGCTGCCGCTCCCGCGCGCCCCTGACTTTGGACGTCGGGTTCCGCCCGAAGCGAAGGGGGCTCAGGCACTCGGACGCCGCGGCTGGCGTCAGGTCGCTACGCGGCCTCCGTCGACGGGAACGGTGACGCCGTGGATGAAGCTGGCATCGTCGCTGGCCAGGAAGGCGATCGCGGAGGCGAGTTCCTCGGGCTCGGCTACGCGACCTGCTGGTGCGAGGCTTGCGAGGTAGTTGACCATCTCGTCGGGGATGCCTTCGGTCATCGCGGTGCGCGTGGGGCCGGGGGCGACGGCGTTCACGCGTACGCCACGCGGGCCGTATTCGGCGGCCCATGCCTTCGTCAGGAGTTCGAGGGCCGCTCGGCTGGCGCCGTACATCGCCATGCCGGGCTGTCCGAAGCTGGCGACCATCGTGCTGACATTGACGATCGAGCCCCATCCGCGCTCGGCCATCGCGGGTGCCAGGGCCGCGACGAGGAAGAACGGGACCTTGACGTTGAGTCCGAAGGTCTCGTCGAACTCTGTTTCGGTCGCGGCGTCGCTCGGTCCCAGCAAGGCGACTCCGGCGTTGTTGACGAGGATGTCGACGTGCCCGTCGCCGGCCTCGGTGGCCCATCGCGCCAGGTCCTGCACGGATTCCAGGCCTCCCAGCGTGGTGAGCCGGAACGACGCCCTTCCTCCGCCGGCTTCGATCTCGGCCACGACCCGCTCGGCTCGTTCTGCGTTGCGTCCGACAACCAGGACGTGGGCGCCGCGGGCGGCGAGGGCCAGGGCGGTCGCCTTGCCGATCCCGCTCGTGGACCCGGTGACGAGTGCGGTTCTGTCCTTCAGGTCAGCAGGCATGCGCTGTTTCCTCCTCAAAGTGGGTTACACAACTCAGTCTGATCCGATCGGACTGGGCTGTCAAACTCAGAATCGCTACTATGGGTGCATGGTGAACAAGGCGAACGATCGGCCGCGGCTCACGCCGAAGGGTGAACGCGTCCGGGCGCGGATCGTGGAAGGGGCTGCGGCCCTGATCCACGAGCGCGGGGTAGCGGGTACCACCCTGGAAGACGTCAAGGTGGCAGCGGAGGTCAGCGGTTCGCAGCTCTACCACTACTTCCCCGACAAGAACGAGCTCCTGCAGGCGGTCATCGGCTACCAGGCCGACACGCTCGTCGACCACAACCGACAGGCACTCGGCAGCGACGACGGAGTCGCAGCCTGGCGGAACATGCTGATCGCCGGGGTGACGCACGGCCAGGCCAAGGGCGGCTGCCCACTGGGTTCGCTCGGCGGCCAACTCGCCGAGAGCGACCCCGAGGCCCGAGCCCTCATCGCCGCCGGATTCGAGCAGTGGTCAACCGTCATCAGCGAAGGACTCAGGTCGCTTCATGCCGACGGGAAGCTCGCGCCCGGCATCGACCGGGACGCCCTCGCCACCACCATGCTCGCCACCCTCCAAGGGGGACTTCTCCTCGCCCAGGTACAACGGAGCACGCGCCCCTTCGAAGTCGCGGTCGACACCCTCCTCGCCCTTGCCATCCAGACTTGAGACTAACCATCGGCCTGGGGCCGTCAGTGATACCTGGACAAGTCACCCGTGGGCGTCCCCGCGGCTGCCCCGGCGGCGTCCCTCTCCCGAAGGTGCCGGGGGTGGGGCTCTTTGAATCCGAGATCCTCATCAACTACGTCGGCTGGATGGACCTGAGCACCATCAGATTCGTCATCGTGGGCCTGTTCGTCGCCACCTGGGTCTTCGCCCTGGGGTTCTGGCGCGTCTCGCGCATCGAGGTGAAGTGGACCACCCACCTCATGCCTGCCGGACAGACCGCGGACTGACCTCGGCCAGGGATGCCTCGATCCGCTGCAGCCGCCCCGCAAGCTGACCGCCGAGCAGATCGCGCAGGCCGCCGAACTGCTGGCAGACCCCGCGCAGACGATCACGGGTGTGGCCAGGATCCTG
This sequence comes from Streptacidiphilus sp. PB12-B1b, assembly GCF_014084125.1. Classification (NCBI taxonomy): domain Bacteria; kingdom Bacillati; phylum Actinomycetota; class Actinomycetes; order Kitasatosporales; family Streptomycetaceae; genus Streptacidiphilus; species Streptacidiphilus sp. PB12-B1b. Next base: position 3,382,057 of record NZ_CP048405.1, read on the forward strand.
GGTGTCTCCAAGGCTCTCCTGTACTACGAGGTCCCCGGGGTGAGCGGTAGGCCCGTCGCGCCGCGCGGCCGGACCGACAAGCAGCGTGCGCGGGTTGAGGAGGTGGTGGCCCGGGCGACCGAACTGCTGGCTGACCCCAAGCAGACGATCTCTGGAGTGGCGAAGGCGCTGGGCGTCTCCAGGGTGACCCTGTACCAGGAGATCCCGGGGCTGGTTGACCGACCCAAAGCAAATGCCGGACGCTCGCCTCGGCAGCGCCAGTCCGCAGATGACCGTGCTGCCGTCACACGCTGAGCAGACCGACCGTCGTCTCGGTAGTGCCCCCAGACGTCTTGCCCAGCAGGGGCGACACCGGTCGCGGATGGCCGGTGCAGCGCGGCAGAGGCTGATGCGGCATCGCCGTCGGCGGGCTCGTAGGCGCCACGTTCAGCAGGGGCAGCAGTAGCGAGTCCTGACGGCACCTCACATCAGGGACACGAGGTCCTGGATCGCCAGGATCAAGCAGAGGCCAACCAGGACGATCAACTCCACGGCCAGGACAGCGATCAGTGCGGCGAGGACGCTGACCATGGGGAACAGGATCCGGAAGCGACGGCGTCGGCCCGGGTCTGGGTGGTAGCGGAAGCGTCGGTAGGCGTCGGCGAGACTCCGTGGCGGAAGGTACTCGGGGTGATCGGCGTCCAGCCAAGGATCCAGCAGCTGCGGCTCGGCCACTGCGTCGGCCCCCGCCGTGTCCTGAGCGCTGGCCGGTGCCCGCTGATGGCGCGGTCGGCGCGGAAGCGTCCCCGGCTTCGCCGGCACCCGCGGCATCGCCCACCAGTAGGCCCCACCCCGCAACGCGGGCTGCTGCGACCGGCGCACCAGGCCCACGACGGGGACCAGGTGCGCCGGTGCAGCCTGTCGACGTCGCCCGCCAGAACCACCAGGGGCCCGCGGGGATCGCAGAAAGCAGAGAGCCCGAGCCTCAGTCAGGCGCCCCCAGGGCAGGACCGGGTCCCGACCTACGCCGACTGAAGGCGAGTCGGGCCAGTCCAGTGAACGTTGGGGAGCGGGCCACCGGAGCGTCGCAGGGGACGAGTCTATGAGACGGAATGCAGTGGCCCCGAAAAGTGACAACGGGAAGAACCCCAGGCGGACATACCGGCAGGGGACATTCCGAACGCGGGTCTACAACATGTTGGTGATGGACGCGGGAGTGCTCGGTCCGGGGGGCGCTTTCGTCGCTCAGGAGCACGTGCACTTCGTTGCCGAGAGCCGTGCCGCGTTCCACGCTCGGCCAGGACTACGGGCGCAAGCTCAACCAGTGCGCGGCGCGCGGCATCCCGGTGTACCTCGTCGTGGACATGCGGACCGGGGAGTGTGTCCTGTACTCAGGCAGCATGTAGTGCCGTAGTGCTGTGGTGCCGCGAGCAACAGCGGTGCTGGAGGCGTTCCGGTTGGACCCGCAGGAGCGGTGCGGCGGCGGTGGCCGCTGCTCGGGTGCCGGGCGTTGGATGCGCCCCGGTCCGGTGCTGGTGGCATCGGACCGGGGCCATCGTGGCTGCGCCGCGATAGGCGGTGCGGGGGTGGTTCTAGAAGGCGAAGTAGGCGGTGTGGGTGCCGCCGTCGGTCAGGGTGAGGGTGAACTGCTGGCAGGTGCCGTGGAAGGAGGCCGGGGTCTTCCAGATGTAGGTGTAGACGCCGAGCAGGGGGCTGTACGTGAGGGTGCCGGTGGCGGCGGTGCTGCTACCGGTGGGGGCGTGGGTGAGGCAGTTGACGGGCCCGGTGGTGGGCGATCCTGCGGCGATGACGCCCAGGCCCTTGTTGCCGTGCAGGCTGAAGGGGACCGCGACGGCAAGGCCCGCGATCCTGGGGTTCACGAAGGGCGGGTTCAGTACGGGCAGCAGGAAGCCGGTGAAGGTGAACGGGGTGACGTAGGTGTAGCGGTCGCCCGTGCTGGTGGCGGAGGTGCCGCCGGTGGTGGTGGCCTGCACGTCGACGGTTCCCGCTGCCTGGGCGGGGGCGGTGGCGGTGCAGGTGGTGGCGGTGCAGGAGAGCGCGGTGGCCGGGTGGCCGGGGCCGAAGGTCAGGGCGGTGGTGCCGGCCAGGTCGGTTCCGGTGACCGTCACGGTGGTGCCGCCGGCCGTCGGGCCGCTGGCGGGGCTGACGGCGGTGACTACGGGCGGGGCCAGGTAGGTGTACTGGTCGGCGGCTGTGGTCGCGCTGGTGCCGGCCGGGGTGGTCACGGTGACGTCGACCGTGCCGGCGCTGTGGGCCGGGATGGTGGCGGTGACGGTCCGGTCGTTGACCACGTGGACGGCGGTGGCCGCGGTGGTGCCGAAGTGGACGGCGCCGGTGCCGGCCAGGCCGGTCCCGGTGATGGTGAGGGTCCCGCCGCCTGCGGGCAGGCCCTGCCCGGGGCTGATCGCGGTCACCGCAAGGGGTGCGGGTGCGATGGTGACGTCGTACGGGGTGGAGCCGGTGGGGATGGTTGCGGTGACGGTGTTGGTGGCGGTGTCGATGACCGAGACGGTATTGCCGCTGATGTTGGTGACGTAGGCGTTGCCGGTGACCGGGTCGACCACGATGCTGCCGGGGGCCGTACCGACGGGGATGGTGGCGGTGATCGTGTTGGTGGCGGTGTCGATGACCGAGACCGTGCTGTTGTTCTGGTTGGTGACGTAGACACGGGTGCCGTCGGGGGTGGCCGACAGCTTGTACGGCCCGGACAGGCCGGGGATGGTGGCGGTGACCGTGTCGGTGGAGGTGTCGATGACCAGGACGGTGTTCTTGTTGTAGTTGGCCACGTAGGCGTGGGTGGCGTCGGGGGTCAGGGCCACCCCGGCGGCTTGCGGGACGATGGGGACGGTGGCGGTGACGGTACTGGTGGCGGTGTCGATCACGGACAGCGAGCCGCCGACGAAGTTGGCCACGTACGCCTTGGTGCCGTCGGGGGTGAACGCGATGCTGTTGGGCTGGTTGCTGGTGGTGATGGTGCCGGTGACGGTGTCGGTGGCGGCGCTGATCACGGTGATCCCGCCGATGCCGGGCCCGACGTTGTCGCCCACGTACACCAGCGAGCCGTCCGGGGACACCGCGATGGTCGAGGCGCCCGGTCCGACCGGGATGGTGGCCGTGACCGTGTCCGTGGCGGTGTCGACCACCGAGACGGTATTGGCGCCCTGGCTGGTGACGTACACGGTGGAGGCGTCCGGGGACACGGCCACCGCGGTGGGGAACGTGCCGACGGGGATGGTCGCGACCACGGTGCCGGTGGCGGTGTCGAGGGCGCTGAGCGAGTTGCCGCGCAGGTTCGCGACATAGGCGATCCGGTCCCCAGTGGCGGCGTGCGCCGGGGCGGCCAGGGCGGTCAGGCCGGTCAGGGCAAGGGCCCCGGCGGCGGCCAGCGCGGTCACCCGCGAACCCCTGCGGGCTCTGGGCGCACGGGGTGGGTTGGTCAAGAAGAACATGAAGGTCTCCCCCTCATCTGCGCACCGAGGCGGCAGGAGACCGGTGGGCCCCCCTGCGACCGCCGCGAGCGCGGTACCGCAACGGCGCCGCCACCCCGGGGCACAGGCGCAGAAGACAGCAGGAAGCAACGACCCGCACGTCAACTCGGCTGCGCAAAAGAGGACTTGGGGCACAAGGGCCGTCTCCACCACCATGGCACACACACAACCTTCACCGGGTGCGAACAACCACATCAACCCGACGAAAAGACCACCAACAACACCAGATGATCAAAAAGTGCACAGGTGTCGATCGAAAATGCTCAGAAATAGCCGCAGACCGGGCCCGGGGTAGGGATCCCGGATCAGCGAAACCGCGACCGGTGCCGGGCACGGTCCGCACCACCCCGGCGGCACCAGCGCCGTGGTCACGGCCGACCACTTCACCAACGTGCCCCTGATGCCAGGGTCCAGAGGGGTGACAGCGGGGCGGCTTTGCGCTAATGATTGTTGTGGACATATCAGGGTTCGCCCGCGGCTGCAGGACGGCCCTGGACCGTCGCAGCCCCGTATCCTGCTCGCGGCGGCGGTCGGACCCGTGGGCGGCACTGCGCGGCGAACCTCGGCCGGGCTGTGTCGCCCAGTGGTCCTCCCGTGCCCAGGTACGACCGTGTCGCTGCGGGTGCCAGGGCCCGCCGGGTCCGACCGGGGCGCGCGGATCCGAGGGGAGATCCGATGACCTCGCAGTATTCGAGTCCGCGTTCCGGCAGCCGGTTACGCCGCCGCCTGGCCGCCATGGCCGGCACGACGGCCCTGGCCGCTGCGGGCCTGGTGGGCCTTGCTGCCCCGGCCGCGCACGCCGCGGGCGCCTCGACCGTCTACGTGGCCAACTTCGGCGCGAACACCGTCTCGGTGGTCGACGCCGGCACGGACACGATCACCGGCAGCATCACCGTCGGCAACAGCCCCGCCGTCATAGCGGTCAACCCGGCCCACACCCTCGCCTATGTCGCCGACTTCGGCGACGGCACCGTCTCGGCGATCAACACGGCGACCAATGCGGTCACCGCGACCATCCCCGTCGGCAGCAGCCCCCTCTCCGTCGCGTTCACCCCGTCCGGAACCGCCGCGTACGTCACGGACAACGGCGCCAATACGGTCTCGGTCATCAGCACCGCGACCAACACGGTCACCGCGACCATCCCCGTCGGGAGCGCGCCGAACGGGGTGGCGGTGACCCCGTCGGGCACCACCGCCTACGTGTCCAACAACGCCGACAACACGGTCTCGGTCATCAGCACCGCAACCAACACGGTCACCGCGACCATCCCGGTCGGGGCCGCCCCCACCGCCATCGCGGTCAACCCCGCCGGAACCCTGGCCTACGTCGCCGACAACAGCAGCGACAACTCCGTCTCGGTGATCAACACCGCGACGAGCACCGTCACCGCGACCATCGCGGTCGGGGGCGCCCCGAACGGCGTCGCGTTCAACGCCGCCGGGACCCTCGCCTACACCGCCGACTTCGGCGGGAACACCGTCTCGGTGATCAACCCGGCGACCAGCACCGTCACCGCCACCGTCCCGGTCGGCAACGGCCCGGCCGAGGTCGCCGTCGACCCCTCGGGCACCGCCGTCTACGCCACCAACCTCAATGACAACACCGTCTCGGTGATCAACCCCGCGACCAACACCGTCACCGCCACGGCCAGCGGGTTCACCGGCCCGTACGGGACAGCCGTCGTCCCCGCACCGGCCGCCCCGCCCGCGGTGACCGCCGTCAGCCCGGCCCTGGGGGACGTCACCGGGGGCACGAGCGTCACCATCACCGGCACCGGCTTCACCGGCGCCACCGCGGTCAAGTTCGGCACCGTGGCCGCGACCTCGTTCACCGTCGTCAACGCCACCCAGATCACCGCCACCGCCCCGGCCCGCTCCACGCTCGGCCCGGTCGACGTCACCGTCACCACCCCGGCCGGCACCAGCGCCACCAGCACGGCCGACAAGTACGCCTACGTCAACACGGTCGCCAAGGCCACCGCCGACGGGCGGATCGACGTCGGCGGCCACGACGCGAACATCTCCTTCACCGCCCGCCGCACCACCCTGGGCGGCACCATCAAGGGCAACCTGACCTACAACAACCACGATGCGAACGTCAAGATCAAGCAGGCCACCATCACCACGTTCTACCTGACCGCTCCGAACACCGCCTACGCCGCGGGCACCGCCCAGTGCACCATCGGCGCAACCACCAGCACCTGCCCGTTCAGCATCACCGTCGTCGACAACGGCGACCACGGCGACTGCACCCCCACCTGGACACCGTCACCCTGACCTACAACACCACCACCGTCGGCGGCCGACTCGAAGACGGCCAGGTCGAGGTCTCCCCGGAGACCGGCGGCAACGGCCACTCCACCACCCGGACCCTGACCCCGCCACCGCCCACCAGCTCAAAGCCATCCCGGCCACCGATCCGGTCGTCGACGCGACACCGATCAGCGCCGCCATGGACGGCGGATTCTCCGCATCCCTGCTGGGCGTCAACCTGTCCGGCGCACGCTGCGCCACCTCCGCCCTGGCCTACACCGACGGCACCGCCTACGGCGACACCACCTGCCGACTGCTGGGCCTGCTCGGCATCACCATCGACCTCGACGTCCACCTGACCGGCGCCACCATCGCCACCGGCGGCACCACCGCCACCGTCACCGGAACCGCCACCGCCACCGTCGCCGGCCTCCTGCCGGTGACGCTGCCCGCCACCGAGGTCCTGAACAGCAGCGGCACCACCGGCCTGCAACTCACCATCGGCGGCGTCGCCCTGCCGACCCTGCCGATCGGCACCGGAGCCGTACAGATCGGCTGACCACCGAAACCGGCGAACCAACGGAGCACGGCCACCGCTCAACCATGACCATAGACCCGAGCCCCGGCCGGACCGTTCACCATGAACGGTCCGGCCGGGCAACCTCGACTCAAGCCTGACCTCCCGAAGGATCAACGCGGGGCTACACCAGCGCGCGAAGACCCCGGGACAAGACCGCGTCCTCGCCCCGCTCCGCACAGCCAAGGACGCCCCCTGCCACCGTGGCAGGGGGCGTCCTGCCACACCCGCCAAAGACCGACGCCTCCCGACCAGGCGGACCAGCAACGGCGCTCAGCGGAGCACCCCACTTCCCTGACCGACGGACGAAGCGGGCTGACGAGCGACCCTGGCCGATTGCCGAGATCCTCATCAAAGGCGAGGCGGTTGGGGGACATGGAACACCTCGGTCAGAGCTACGACGTAGTGCAGGTGGGGCTTCTCGGTCTCCCCATTGGGAGATCCAAGGGCCGCTCTGCAATCGACGGTGCCCGTTCTGGACCGGCATCGCACACCTCTGCCCGCACCGTCAGCGGTCTTGTTTCTGTGCGGCGGCCGAACCCTGCAGCCGCTGCCTCGGGTGTTCCGGAGCTCCGCCGTCGATGCCGATCCCGTCCCGATGCCGGCATAGGTTCACAAGGGGTGGGTTCAACAGCGGCACAAGCCAGTGATCGTGGCGGTCGTGCCTGCCGTCAGGGTTCGCAGCTGGAGCCGATGGCGGTGTTTTGGGAGCGGACTGATAGGTCAGTGCGACGGCGGCCGGGTCGGTCCAGGCTCTGGAGGACGGGGTGTCAAGTCCTCAGGTGGCCAGTCTGTGGACTGGAAGCGGACAACTGCGCGGAGCGCCGACGGACCGAACGGCTGGGGTTGTTGTTCTACTGCGGTGAGGCGGGTGGATATGCCAGGGTAGCGACCGCAGGGTGCACGGTCAGATCCGTTGTTCAACAGGGTAGTTGTCGTGTCTTCGGCCTTCCCGGAGTCGGCCTTTCGGTTCTCGTTCCTGCTCTTCCGTTCGCAGAGTGCTCGGTGTCGAAGTGTGTGGCACGGGTGGTCCTGAGGTGTGGTGCGCTCGTGGATCGCTTGGTGCCGGTGTGCCTGCCGGGGCCGGCGACCACGTGTCTTTCGACGTCCTTGTGGTGGGCGTTCACAGGCGGTCCGCCGTGGGGGCGGGCTCTGCGGTCGAGGAGAGTGTGGCTGATGCAGGACAGAACACTGACGAAGGTCTACCGGGACAAGGCGTACGTGTCGACGACGACGGTGCGTCACGGCGGCACGACGGTGGCGTTCGCGATGGACAACCAGCAGCGGATCTACTACAGCGTGCTGGACCTGGAGTCGGCCCAGGATGTGCGCGGGCCGCTGGATGCGGCGTACTGGAACGCGGATCCGGGCCTGCTGGCGTTCCCCTCGGAGATCGTCGACCCGGGGTCGCCGGCGCCGGTGGCGATGGTGATGCCGACGGTCAAGAAGGGCAGCCGGGTCGAGACGGCGCCGGAGAAGCTGTTCGCGGGTGAGAGCGATCCGTTCCTGTCGAGCACGGCGCGGCTGACCGCGGCGGCGCCGATCCAGGTGGTCTCCGACGGCCGGTACATCCTGGTGTTCCGGCAGTCGATCGGCGCGGACGACCCGAACGCGGTGTTCCAGACGTCGGGGACCGCGCTGTCGGGGGATCCGGCGCGCACCGACTACACGATGACCACCGGGCCGAATCCGGCGAAGATCGCGCCGGTGGACGCCTCACTGCTGGTGGACCGGTTCGTGCTGGTGGGCTCGGTCCTCAAGCCGGTGGTCGAGGTGCGCTACCAGCGCAGCCGCAGCAAGTTCGCCCCGGCCGCCGAGGGCACGGACACGCTGGGCACCCGGGACATGGACGGGAAGCTGTTCTACGAGCCCACGAGCAAGCTCTCGTTCGTGCGGCGGGTCCAGGACGGCGGGTTCGCGGTGCTGCTGCTGCCCACCGCGGTGGACGGGGTCTCGCGCTGGCAGCTGTTCGTGAACAACACGGCCAAGGGGCAGATCGACTCGTTCAGCTGCGAGCAGGGCAAGGACGGGCTGTTCAACATCGCGGGCACCCAGCTGTACACGAGTCCGGACCCCAGGTTCGCGTCCTCGGTGCTGGAGCGGGAGCCGGGGATCGACCCGAACACCAGGCTTCCGCTGGTGCCGGTGCCGGCCTCGACCGACCGGGCGGGCACCGCGCTGCGGTTCTCGGCGGGGCCGCCGTGCGTGCTGAAACTGGTGAACATCAACATGGCGGCCGGGACGGGCGCGTGCACCTTCGAGGCGTGGGTGCGGCCCACCATGCCGTCGGGAACGATCGCGGCCACCTACGACGAGAGCCGCGCGGACGGATTCCACCTGGGGGTGAATGCTTCGGGCCGGCTGTGGATCGGCCAGGGCAGTGGCGGTTGGAGTGTGACCGGCTCGCAGGCGCTGACGATGGGCGTCTACACGCATGTGGCGGCGGTGTTCGACCAGTTGACGGTCACGCTTTTCGTCAACGGCGTGAGCGTGGGAACCGGCGCGGTGCCGGTGGCGGTGGGACCGTCCTGCGTGGACTACCTGGGCAGCCGCAGCGTGGCGGGCCAGGTAGTCGAGCAGTTCGTCGGGGACATCGACGAGGTGCGGCTGTGGAACCGGGCCCGCACGGCGGCGGACTTCGCCGACCGCGGCCGGCGCCTGGTGGGCATAGAACCGGGCCTGGTGACCTATTACCGGTTCGACGAGGGCGCGGGCGGCCTGACCGCGAACCAGTGCGACAACGCTTCGCCCGCGATGCTGAACGGCCCGGTGTGGGTGGCCTCGGACGCGCCGGCGGGGGACGGCCCGGGCCTGTCGCGGGACGTGTTCACCTTCGGCCCCAGCACGGCCGTGCGCCAGGCGGCCGGGCCGCTGGCCGCGACGCTCTACTTCCAGCAGGAGCCCGCCCCCACCGGCTACGGCGCCGCGCCCACACAGGAGAAGCGACAGGCCCGGGTGCTGCTGGCCTGCGCCACAACGGGTCCGGCGCCCACCGGCGGGTCGGCGGACCGCCGCTACGTGGCCACGGTGGACTTCGCGCTGACGCGCGACGGGCGGCTGGCCATGGTACCGACCCTGGTGCCGCTGGCCGAGGTCGGCAAGCCCGCCCCCACCCAGAACCTGGACACGATCACCGCTGCACAGAACCGCGTCACGGCGGCGCAGACCCAACTGGCGACCGACCAGGCGCAGGCCGACCTGTTGCAGCCCACCTTGAACTACATCGCCGACATCGCCCGCTTCAGCTTCCGCGACCAGCAGCGCGCCCTCCTGGTGCGCACCGTGCCGCCGCTGCGGCTGGCCGCCGACCGGCTGGGTTTCGACCAGGCGCAGCTGGCTGCGGCGCAGCAGGCGCTGGCGACGCTGACGGGAGGGATGCAGGGCGGTTCGGAGGTGGTGCTAGCCATGCCCAAGGTCTCCACCGACCGCGAGGGCCTGAGTGTGTACGCGTCGCTGCTGACGTTCGCGTGGACCACGGACGCGCCCTCCTTGCTGGAGAGTTCGACCGGTGACGTGGTGCTGTACTTCCGAGGCGGGAACGGGCAGTTCTTCTCGGCCTACTACGCCGCCGACGTCTCGCGGGCGACGCGGACGATCGCGGTGGGCACCGGTCAGCTGACGCTGCTGGCGCGCGACAGCGCCGCGACACTGGCCGATTTCGCGCTGAGCGTCGCCGACGGCGCCACCGCCGACCTGTGCCAGGTCTCGGTCACCGCCGGTGCGGTCACCGAGACGTTCCCCGGCGTTCCGCGCCAGGCCACCGCCTTCGCGCAGGTGCTGAACGGGGTCCGCCCGCCGGGCACCGTCCTGGGCACCGTCGGCTCGGCCCAGGGCCAGATCATCGAACTGGCCGCCGCGCTGACCCAACCCCTGGCCGCGGGCGCGGCGATCTCCGTGGGCGGCCTGGTGCGCACCGTGGCCGCGGCGGTGTCGGCCGGAGCCAACAAGATCACCGTCACTGCGAACGGCGACTTGAGCGGCACGGTCGGCCAGCAGCTGCGGACCGCGTTGTACGACTATGCGACCGCGACCTGCACCACGGTGGGCGCGGTGCTGGACCGGGGCTCGCAGATCGTGGGCGTGAACCTCCTCAACCCGAGTGCGCCGGTGCCCAACGGGGCCGCCGCCGACGGGGCGGGCCCGCTGGTTCCGCGCTGGCACGGCAACTCTCCGGGGCGCGCGCTGTCCTTCGACGGCAAGGCCCAGTACCTCACCCTGCCCCAGGCCGGCTGGCCGAAGGTCACCTCGCCGGCCGACCTGACGGTGGAGGCGTGGGTGAACCCGTCCATGACCAGCAGCCGGTCCCGGATCTGGCACGCCGCCGTCCCCGGCGCCCCCTACACCCTGGCCCTGGAACCGGGCGCGCCCACCAGCGCCTTTGCCCTGGACGGGAGCAGCTGGGTGGACTGCGGCAGCGGCATCGCCCTGGCCGGGCAGAGCTTCACCATCGAGGTGTGGGCCAGGCGCCTGAACGGCGGCCGCCAGGACACGCTGTTCGGACACGGCGGCCTCACTATGACGGATCCGAACCTGTACCTGGGCTTCAACCAGGCCAACCAGATGCTCTTCGGCTGGTCCGGCGACGACCTGGCCACCCCGTCGCTGGCCGTGGACCTGGGCTGGCACTGCTGGTCGGCCTCCTTCGACGTGTCCACCGGGATCCGCACCCTGTACTGCGACGGGATCCAGGTCGCCCAGGGCCAGGCGAACGCCCCGTACTCCGGGGCCGGGCGCACCATGCTGGGCGTCGCCGGCTGGGGCGGGGGCTGGGCCGCGGATGCCATCGTGGACGAGTACCGGCTGTGGGGTCGGGTCCGCACTCCGGACGAGATCGCGGCGTTCGTGAACCGTCAGCTCAGCGGGCAGGAGCCCGGACTGCTGGGCTACTGGAGCTTCCCCGGCGCCTCCACCGTGGACCGTTCCGGCAACGGCCACGACGGGATCATGGTCGGGAAGCCCATCCTGACCCAGACCGCCCAGCGCGGCTTCTCGCTGGCAGCCGGTGTCGGCACGCAGTTCTTCCGCAGCCAGGAGGCGTTCCCCGCAGGCGACTGGTCCCATGTGGCGATGGCGTTCCGCCAGGACTGGGCGATGGCCATGGACGGGGACGGCTACCTGGACGCGGGCGGCCCCGACGGCCTGGACCTGGTCGACGACCTGACCCTGGAGGCGTTCGTCCGGCTCGACACCCTGGGCACCGTCCACGGCCTGATCGGCAAGGGCGCCATCGGTTCGGGCACGGCGGCCTCAGCCGTGCCCTACAGCTTCTACGTCGAGTCCGACGGCCAGCTCGCGTTCACCTTCGAGTCCGGCGCCGGGGGCAGGGGCCAGCAGCAGGTCTTCCGCTCGGGCAGCGTCGTGAAGGCGGGGGTGTTCACCAAGGTTGCGGTGACCCGCAAGAGCGGCGAGGACAAGTCCGGCACCGTCGGCATCCGCTTCTACATCAACGGCCAGGTCGTGGGCGGCGACCCGCAGACGTACGGCGGGCCCAAACCTGTGGGCAACGACGCCAACTGCGAGATCGGCCGCTACCGGATCAGCACGTCGGCGCTCGGCCTGCGCGGCACCCTGGCCGAGGCGCGGATCTGGAACGTGGCCCGCGACAAGGGCCAGATCGGTGCGCCGGTCACCGCCAAGTCGCAGGGCCTGGTGGCCTGGTGGGGCTTCCACGAGAGCGCCGGCGCGACCACCGCCGACGGCTGCGACTCCTACCCCGCCCAGGTCCGCGGCCCGCTCCGGGTGCGCACGCCCGACCCGGCTGGCAACAGCCTGACCTTCTACCACAGCGGCAACCCCAGCATCGCCGTCCTGGACACCGTCATCGACGATCTCACCGTCATGGGCCCCAACCAGGTCACCGCTGCCGCGAGGACGGACGCCTACGGCCAGCCCACCGAGGTCCTCACCGGCGCGCTGGACGAACTGCGGGTCTGGCGCACCTGCCGCACCCAGGAACAGCTCCTGGACAACATGTTCACCCGCCTGCGCGGTGAACGCGGCGACCTGATGGCCTACTACCCCTTCGACAACGCCTCCACCGTCCCCGGCGCCACCGTCACCGACGCCGGACTGCAGGGCTGCGACCTGACCCCCTCGGCCACCGCCCCGGGCATCGTCCTGTCCACCGCACCGATCTCCGACGACACCGCCGAGGTCCGCTCCGCGCTGACCGGCACCCTGACCCCCTTCAGCGCCCTGGTCACCGGCACCCCCAGCGCCTCGGAGTACGCCGACCTGCAGCGCGACGCCCACGGCAAGACGATCGGCGTCATGAAGAGGTCCTACACCTCGCTGCGCGGCACCTCCTGGGTGCTGACCACGGGCTTCAAGGTCGGGGACCTGACCACCACCTGGGTCGGGCAGGCCCAGTTCAACCCGCAGCTGGTCGGCTACCTGGAGGGCGCCCCGCCGGTCCCCTCGGAGAACCTGATCGCCGGTACCGCCGACGACTACAGCGGCGCGTCCACGGTCGGCTTCGTGCAGGCCAACACCGTCGCCAACACGATCTCCTCGGACAGCAAGACCAGCGTCGACGCCTCCGCCAAAGCCACCTTCGAGGGCTCGGTGGGCGACGACACGTTCGTCGTCGCCGCCCCGCTCGGCGCGGGCACCGCCAAACCCCTCAGCTCCCTCAAGGCCAGCGCCGGCGGCACCGTCGAGATGAAGTACTCCAACAGCTGGAGCAACGACACCCAGGTCAGCCAGGGCGCCACCACCACCCGCACCAGCTCGGTCACCCTGGCCGGCCACTGGGAGCCCACCGACCCCACCGCCCAGCTCAACCCCACCGCCGGCCGGCGCTGGGCCCCGGCCAACACCGGCTTCGCCATCGTGCAGTCCGACACCGCCGACCAGTACGCCCTGCGCCTGGCCCACAGCGGGGTCCTGGTGGCCTACCGGATGGTGCCCAACCCCGACATCCCCCGGGACTGGAACGTCATCGCGTTCCCGATCAACCCCCGCTACACCAAGCAGGGCACCCTGGACGGCCTGGTCGGCTACAGCGCCCAGGGCACCGCAGCGACCCTGCAGCCCTTTGCCGACCCGTCCTTCCCCAACGCCGGCGACGGCGGCGCCTACAGCTACTACCGGCCCCGCGAGGCGTACGCGATCAAGCGCCGCATCCAGCGCGAGGAGCAGCAGCTCCAGGGCTTCTACGAGTCGGTGTCCACCGACACCCACGCCCCCGACCCGGTGGCTGCGGCGGCCGACCGGGTACTGAAGGGCATGATGGGCGGCACCGGCAGCAGTACCGGCCTGACCTCGGGCGGCAGCGACCCGGCGGCGGGGCGCGCGGCCAACAAGTCCGCCGCGCGGCGCAACATCGTCAACACCTACGTGTGGACCGCGGCCGGCGGCCTGTTCGCCGAGACCACCGCCACCACCGACCAGGTCACCCAGTCCACCGCCGGGGACTACAGCGTCAGCGGCAGCGCGACCTTCCAGACCGGCTTCGAGGTCGAGATCGGCCCCGTCGGCTTCAAGGCCGGCTTCGAGGCCACCCTGGGCGGCGGCTACAGCGTCACGCGCCGCAAGACCAAGGACGCCACCCGCACCTTCAGCCTGGACGTCGTCGCCCAGCCGGGGCACAACCTGCAGAAGTACAACGGCACCGACCCCGTCTTCGACGCCAACAACCAGCCCGTCCTGGTCCCCGGACGCGTCGACGCCTACCGGTTCATGTCCTTCTACCTGGACACCTCCAGCGACAACTACGAGGACTTCTACGGCAAGGTCATCGACCCCCAGTGGATCGAGACCAGCAACGACCCCAACGCCAAGGAACTGGCCAAGGCCCGCCAGAGCGACCGCAAACCCCCCTGCTGGCGCATCCTGCACCGCGTCACCTTCGTCAGCCGCGTCCAGGACACCACCAGCACCACCGCCTCGCTGGGAAGCGCCCTGGGCGCACTGGGCATCACCAGCGACTACCAGCTGATGAAGCAACTCGAACCCCACATGGTCGGCGCCACCAGCAACCTGGCCGACCTCACCACCGCCGCCAAGACCCTCATCACCACCCAGTTCACCACCCTGACCCCCTACACCGACACCATCACCACCCGCCTCGCCGCCTACTACAACATCCCCACCCCGGCACCCACCCCGACCCTCACCCCCGCGCCGACCCCGGCCCCCGCGCCGGCCCCGGCCCCCGCCGGCACGTTGACCGCCAGCGCCAGCACGCTCGCCCACGGGGCAACCATCACCTTCCAGTACGCCACCGCCCCGGCCACCGCCAGCACCAAGAACTGGATCGGCATCTACCCCACCGGAGTGACCCCCGGCACCGGGGAGTCCCTCACCTACCAGTACGCCCCCACCACCAGCGGCAGCCTGACCTTCACCACCACCGCCGGCAGCCTCGCCAACCCCGGCAACTACGCCGCCTGGTACCTCCTCAACGACGCCTACACCGTCCTGGCCGGACCCACCCCCTTCACCGTGACCTGACCACCACCCGCACCACCGCCCACGCCCCACCGCAAGCCCCCCAACGGAACAACGAGGCGGCGGCGTGGGCGGGGCGGTGCTCCGTACAGCGACCCGGCCATAGTGCCCGTTTCTCAACCTGATATCTGGATCTTCGAATGGGTCTACGGTGGTGGTGTGTCCGGGTCTGGCGGGCACCTGCTGACGGGCCGTCTCATCCGCCATCGCCTTGAACGCCACGTCGGGGCGCCGCAGCAGTCCGGTGGTCACGGTGGCCGCGCCGCGAGATCGTCGACGGGATCCGCTACCTGGTCGATAACGGCATAAAGTGGCGCGCTATGCCTGCGGATTTTCCGCCCTGGGGCACGATTTACGGGTTCATGGCCAGGTGGGCGGCCACCGAGGTGATGGGGCTGATCCGCGACCACCTGCGCCGCGAGGTCCGCCTTGCCTCGGGCAGGAACCCCAAAGCGGCGGCGGCCATCATCGACTCCCAGAGCATCAAGGGCGCCGAGACCGTCTCCAAAACCACACGCGGGTTCGATGCGGCGAAGAAAATATCGGGCAGGAAGCGGCACCTGGTGGTCGACACCCGGGGCCTGATGCTGCTGGTCATGGTGACTCCGGCCTCGATGACCGACAGGGACGCGGCCAAGGAGGTCCTGTTCCGATTGAGGATCATGCACCCGGAGATCGCGATCGTCTGGGCCGACTCCGCCTACGCCGGGCAGCTCGTCACCTGGGCCAGGACCTACCTGAACCTCACCATCAAGACCGTCAAACGCCCACCCGGGGCGAAGGGCTTCGTCATCCTGCCGCGCCGGTGGGTGGTCGAGCGTTCGATCTCGTGGATGATGCGGGCCCGCCGGCATTGCCGCGACTACGAGAGGCGCCCGGAGATCAGCGAGAGTCTGATCATCTGGGCGGCCGTGACCCTCATGACCCGCCGCCTCACCCGCACACCCGCCAGTAAGAAACCAACCGCGCAGCCGGGCCCCGCCCTGTTCCAGCCCGCGCCGATCGCCGCTTGAGCGAGCCCACTGACCTGCCGCCCCGGGGGCACCCCCGCTGCTGGCAGCGGCGGGGCAGCCGCCGACCAGCGGCTGCCCCGTCTGGGTACTCCTCACGGCCCCTGGCAGCACCGGCGATGATCCGACGGTGTCGACAGCCAGCGGCCATGGGCCCTGCTTCCGCGCGGCCGGGCCCTCGACTTCGAGGACGTCCTGGGCGACCCTGGCAGCAACGCCGCCGGAAGAGGGCGGCCCGCACCGGACGCCTTCCGGTACGGACCGCCCTGCCGCCGATACCCCCCAGTTCGGCGGCATCGCGCAGCACCGGTGGAGAACCCAATTCCGCACCGGCGCCCCGCGGCCCCACGCTTCCCCAGCACTCAAGGACGTGTGCACGGGGGTGATGCGACCGGCGGTACGCGAGGGTGGCGTGGTGCTGCCTTCCCCTGCCGAGCCGGTGCATTTTCCCACGTCAAGCGCACACGGCCGGGGTCTGGGGCAGCTCCGCCAGCATAGGACGCAGGCACACTTCTGGATAGACCACCCACGAGACCGAGGTGCGGGAAGGCGCCCTGGCTCCGCCGCACGGGGGCTACTTGGGGCCGGCGGGGGTGAGGTAGGTGTCGGTGGCGCTCTGGTCGCCGGTGTACTGGCGGATCTCGCTGATCTTCCCGTCGGTGAAGGTGATGGCGTTCATCCCGCGGGTGTCGAAGGTCGCCGGGGAGCCGGTGGTGCGGTGGGCCTGGATGTGCAGCTCGACCAGGACCTGGTTGCCGGCGGCGGCGATGTTCTCGACGTCGAAGGTGACGTGGTCGGTCTGCTTGCGCACGTTGCGGTAGAAGTCCAGGACGCCCTGCTTGCCGGTGTGCTTGCGGGCGTGCGGGTGCTGGCCGGGCACGTGGACGCTGGCCTGCTCGTGCAGGAACTCTGCCTCGATGTGGGTGAGGTCGCCCTTGTTGAGGGCGGCGAACAGGTCCTGGACCGTCGAGATGTTGGACTGCTCGGACATGAAGTCCTCCTGTGGCGCAGTTTCCGTGCCCGACGGCGGGGTCTGGGCCCATATGGCACGCGGCGGGGCATCCGAAGCTCGCGAGCCGATCACTCAGGCGAATCATTCGGACACCTTGGGTTACAGGGCCATCCTGTTCCCCCGCCCACCGGAATACAAGGGCCGACTCCCCCCTGGTCCGGGCGGCGGACACGACAGCACGCGGCCATCGTCTCCGCACACCGGCCCGCACCACGCGGCGAAGGGGGCCCACTCGCACGATGCCTGCCGGAAAACGAGGTTGACCTGTCGTCAGGTCAACCTCGGCCAACGGAATGGGTGAGCCTGAACCCGACCCTCACCCACGAAGCCGCCCCTCCTTCAATGACGTCACACGGTCAACGGCCCGCCAGTACACGGCCGGGTGCGTTCCCCACAGGCTTCACGCCCCGGGGTTGCGCTGCCGTGGTATCGGCTGCCGTTCGCCGGGAGCCGGATCGGGCATGCGCACCCGTCGCGGAGCCGGGCAGGTCCGGCCCGCCAGTGCGTCGGCGACGGTGGCATGGCAGGGGAAGCGGACGTCCAGGCGGGTCGCCGCCAGCAACGTGCCGATCCGGGGCACGGTATAGACAAGGCGCAACCACCCGCCCTCGCGGTCCGCCCGGCCATGGGCGGTGCACAGGATCCGCAGCACCGAGGCGTCCATGAAGGTGACCGCGCTCAGATCCACGACCAGGCGCTGCGCGCCCTCGCGGCTGCCCCACCCGTTCAGGTCGAACCTCAGCACCGCCGTGGTCGCCGCATTGAGTTCACCGCACGGGGCGATCACGCGGTACCTGTGCTCGGCGGCACCCGGATCCTTGTCGATATCGGCGCCCATGAGACCAACTCCCTCTGCTTGACCTGCACGTGTAACGCGGTGACAGGCGAAGCCGGGGTCCGGGGCGACGCAGGCCCGAGCATAGGGGGAGTGAGGGGGCGCACACTGAGCGTGACGTGATCAATGCCGGAATGCCACCACCCCCACCACGGCTGAACGGCACTGCACACCGGCTACGCCATTTGATACCGCATTCAGTCCACTTCGCTTCAAGCCCCCGCAGGACCCCTCCACGCACACCAGGAGGCCCTGCTGGTGGAGACAGCCCGGCTCGAGGATCAAAAACAGGCACATACGGAACACCAGCCTCGCGTCGGCATCCTGCCGACCGCCGCAGAACCGCCCCGCCGCGCCCAGCATCCAGCCGTCCTCAACCCCGGTCGTGTGGGGCACCGAGACCTCCATGACCGCCGAGGCGGCACCCCCGAGCAGCGCGCCGATACGCCGTAGACGGACGGAAGACCTCGGCTGAAGGCGCCCGCACCATGCTGAACCGCCCACGGCGAACCGAACCATGAACATCGCAGGTACCGAACTCGTCGACGTTGAGTCCGTCACCGCGCGGGCATCCCCCCGTACCCATCAGCAAACTCCCTTTCATACGGGACCGGCGGTGAACGGCCGGACTCCAGAAGCGTTCCTGGACAGGGAGCTTGACCTGACCAGCAAGGCGGAGCCGAGATGCCTCGATTCGTGCCTCCCGAGCGATTTGAGCGAGTGCCGCCTGGGTCATGAGCCGCAGTGTTGAAGTAGGTATCGCATCGTCAATCCGTCGATCCAACAGATCACGGGAGGGCAAAATTTCAACGCCGCCTGAGACACTGGAGCCTGCATGGCAAGGACAGCCCCGCAGAGGTCGATTCCCCGTCAGCTGAGACAGCAGGGGGCCTGAGACATGCGAACTGTTCATAACGGCGGTCACGGCCAGCATCACGGCCATGACCAGGTGATAGACAGCTACATGAGCGAGCAGGGCCCGCCACGATTCAGCAGTGGTCGGGCCCTCGACTCCGGGTTCAGGACGGCCCTTGGCCGCCGCCCACTGATCCGTCTGCCAGCAATGGTCAGCCCAGACATGGGACGCGAAGAGCACCGCGAACACCGCGGCGAACACCGCCGCCGGCATCACGCCGTCACCGTCAAGAGTGAATCCCGACGCACAGCACTGACGCTGGCAGATCGAGACACGCTCACGGGGCCGCGCTTGGCCAACGGCGTTCGGGGCCCCAGCGGGAGCGAGACACCAAAGAAGGCGGACACGGCCTTCGCGGCGTTAACCCAGTGGTCTCCGACCGCCGCCGCGGCCCGCAGTACCGCGTAGGCGGCGGCGAACCGGGCAGCCGGGAGCCAAGCGTCTCTACGGTGCAGCACCCGCGAGCTGTCCAGTGCATGCCGCGGTGAGGAAACCCACTGTGCGTGGGGGATCCCGGGCATCGCGCCCCGCGGGCGGCATGCCGGATCCTGAGACAGGGAGAGGCCGCGTAGATGACCTCCCCGCGACCTCTCCATCGGCAGCGTAGACACCAGCGGCTCTCAGCCAACGGCCTGTCCGCGGTACGAGCCGGTAACCCCGGCGAACCCCGCAGTCCCCCTGGCATGCCCGCGTTCAGAGGCACTGCCCTACTCGACGAAACGGACCTCCCAGCCGAAGCCGCTCAGTCCCTCCACAGACGCCACTCGCCGCACGCCAAGCACCCTGCACTTGTCGTGGGCGTACTTGGCCCCAAACCTTTGCAGACGCTGGGCATCGTCGAGATCTTCCATCGACAGCGGCGCACCGACCACCACGTCTTCGTGCACGGTCGTTCCGAGCACAGCCTGGTATGAACATGTGCGGCATTCGTGAGTCGCGGGAAGGGTCATGCCACCAGTGTGCGCCCCGCGCGTGGCTCCTGCTCAGGCAGCACCCGACCGCAGATGCACAGTCACACCAGGCTCTCGATGTGCGGCAGTGCGCCTCGGCGACTGCATCGAGTGCGGCGCGCCGGGGAAATCCTCGGTGACCAGGACGTCGACCAGTCGGCGCAGGCCTGCTGGTCGTTCCAGGGCCCATATCAACCCCCTCCTGGCCACCACGGACACCGACGCGCGGGCCCTCGCATGCCGCGCAAAGCGCCTGACGCGGCACCGCGGCAGACCGTTTGCGCCGACCGGGGCTGCCCCGAGGTGCCGCCCGAGCCGCAAGCGGGGCAGGAGGGGCGCAGACACTGCCTGATTTCGGTATGAGCCTTGTCCGGCTGTCGAGCTGTGGCATAGCATCCGCTCGCTTGCGTGTACATCGTCACTACCGCCCTGCGCTGCTCCCGCGGCGCCAGGGCGCTACCCGCCTCTCCAGGAGGAAGACATGGCACCCACGCTCCGCCGCCGCAGCCTCACCGTCGCCGTTGTCACCGTCGGCGCAGCGGCCCTGATGGCCGCCGCGCCCGCCTACGCGGCGGGCGTCGTTGACCCCGCGCCGATCGGCCCCGGCCAGTACTTCACCGGCCTGGTCGACAACGTGAGCAGCCAAGCCGTCATCAAGGTGGTCTGCCCGGGACCGGTCGTGCCCGGCGAGACCGGCCACCCCTTGGCCGGACAGACCGTGGAGGCGCTGCCCGCCGCGGCAAGCAGCGCCTCCACCGCCGGTTACACCGGAAGCGCCGCCGACCGGATCAACGTGGACTTCGGCGCGACGTCGACGACGGCCCCGGTGACACTGACACACTGGGCCGTCCAGGCCGCGATTCCCACGTCCCTGCTGCTGCCGTGCTCCGGAAGCGGGACTGTCGTCTTCGTCCCCGCCCCCGCCAGCCCCACTGCCCAGGCGGCGACCGTCGTCGTCGACTACGCGAACATCGCCGACTGAGGGTAAGGGGTCCCGTAGCGATCTCTAGGTGCCTGTCCTCGATCCTCGACTGTCGCTCTTGAGATCACGTGATGACTACTGCAGCCTTCATTGCCGAAGGGCCCCGAGTAGCAGCTCGACGCGTCTGTCGACAGGACTATGAGGAGCTCAGAACAACATCGTCCGGGGCACGATCCAGAGCGGCACCTCGGGCTATACCGCCTATACCTCCACTACCGGCCGCGGCTGTATCACCGAAGGCCTTTCGGCTGGTCGTGGGCTTCGCTTTCGAGGTGCTTGGGCTGCACTGGCTGGAAGCCAATGTCCAGCCCCGCGAACACGCGGCTGGGCCATCACTGTGGAGGCAGCCAATCGGTGACCTGCCACGTCACCCGGCCTGGCCGTCGTGATCCGCGGACACTGGGGAGTGGAGAACTCCTCGCACCACATCAGAGATGTCACCTTCGCCGAGAACGCCTCCACCGTCCACACTGGAACTGCACCCCGCGCCATGGCGACCTTCTGCAACCTCGCCATCGGCATACTGAAAATCCTCGGAGCCGACAACATCGCCAAGACCACCCGGGCGATCCGCGACAACCCCGAAAGAGCACTCCCAGTCCTGGGCATCACCAACACTCCGGAGAACTGCGGAACTTGATCAAGCGCTGATCGGGGTCCGGGCCACCCAATCCTCGTGTAGGCCTGGAGGAGGCGTGCCTCTGATCACATCCACCTGTCCGGCTCGCCCTCCCAGCCGCGCTGCAACGATTGGTGCTTCTCCACCACAACGCTCAGCACCTCGCACCACGCGTAGTACAAAGCAGCTTCCTCCTCCGTCACGGCGCCCGCCTTGACCCGGTCGCGCAATGCATGCAACTGGGATTTCGGCATCCTGCCCACCCAGTCGGCATACGCGAGCAGCGTCATTCCCCGAGCACGGGCCTGCTCCGCAAGGAAGGCCCGGCATGCGGGGTCTGGCACGTACTCAACGTTTTCTGGGACGACTTTGAAGCGGATCGGGGTGCCGTCCTCATGAGTGCTCATCACCCATGGGCCATCGTCGTCACTACGGGCGCGACCTCTGCGCTGTATCGCCATGTCCAGCAGTGTCGTGCCAACGTCCGTATAGCGCCACAACTTTGCAGAAACCTGTAACTGGCACGGTAGCTGTTGTTCGTGATCGCTACTCGAATGTCCCTCGACCCTCGCAGCCGACGCCCGCTCCGGGACCGGCTCCTCGGCCGCTGACGCCCGCCACAGTCAGCGCACGGGCCACCTCGTGATCATCTGGCTTCAGACACCACGATGGTCATGACGCCCGCGCCTGCCCTGCTATGCACCCCAGCCGGTCACCACCCGACCAACCGCACAACCCCGGAACTTGCAACTGCCCTGCCAACTACTCCGGACACCGCCTTCGATGTCAGCCAGACGTAGCGGAGCTCTGACGGGGTTGGACGATCGAGCGATGTCATGGTCCCCGACCTTGAGACCCTCAACCTGGTCGAGGGCAAGCAACTCGACCCTCCTTGTCGTGCCGGCATCAGGAACAGGAACTGACCTTGTCGTTTAACGTCCGGGAAGCAATAGGGCCATGGACGTCAAGGTCAGCCGTTGCTCAGGTCTTCGGCATAATTCTTCAGCGCCATGCGGTATGCCTCCACTCCCACCCCTGTCACAGAGTCGGGCTTGTGCGGGCTGTAGATGATGTAGCGGCCATCCGCCTCCGGGGTGGGCCAGATCCCGAACTGACTCAGCTTCGCATCTTCTGGCACGCGTCCGGGTTGGAACCTGACCACGAGCTCAGCCTTGTCGGTGGGGCCTTTCACGCCGATGCTCTGCAGCTCATCCCATCCTAGAGAGAAGCTAGCGCTCGGAGTGGCCGGCCGCTCAATCGAGATCCCCTGGCTACCCACGGTCACGATCTCGGACTTGACCCTGCGCCAGCCCATGGCACCAATGATCGCCCCGATGGCGGCAGTTCCGAAGACAACCAGCATGACTGACACAACGAAGTGGCCCATCATGGTGATGACGTAATTCTTGGTGTAGGAGGTGTCGGCTGATAAATCTTGTAAGAGCAGGACGACTGCCGCGAGAATGCCTCCGGTCCACCCTCCGATCAGACAGCCGCGCTCCATCCGGATCCAGCGCATCGTGCTGTGCTTGTTGCGGAAAGATTTCGGATCATCGCCCGCGACCTGGAAATCTCCTGCATCGGTCCAAACCGGTCCGGCTTCACCATACGCGCCGAGCAGCGCCTTCGGCCGAAGGGTCCCGACCGGCAACCCTACGCCAGGTCCAATCTCGGGGAGCTTCGGCTGCAGGATGTCGAGGAGGGTCTGCCTGGCTTCGACAGCGGTGGGGCGGTCTGCGGGTTCCTTGGCGAGCAGGCGCTGGATGAGGGCGTTGAGCGCATCGGGTATGCCGGTGATGCGCGGTGGTGCTGCGGTCAGGTGCTGGTGCATCCACGCGGGGGCGCTCGGCCCAAGAAAGGGCGGCCGCCCCGTCAGGAGCGTGAACAGGGTCGCGCCGAAGGAGTACAGGTCGGCTCCTGGGCCGGCAGGGTGGCCATGCCACTGCTCAGGGGGCATGTAGGGGGGCGTGCCCATGATGCCCTTTGTAGTGAAGCGGGCGGTGGCCTCGGCATAGCTGGCGATTCCGAAGTCCAATACCTTCACCCTGCCAGTGGTAAGCACCATCAGGTTGGCCGGCTTGACGTCGCGGTGCACCACGTCCCGGCCGTGCGCATAGCCGAGCGCCTCAAGGACAGGGACCATCAGTGTGGCGACCCGCTCAACGGGGAGGCCCTGCGGGCACGCATCGAGGAGGCTTTCGAACGTCGCGCCGTCCAGAAGTTCCATCACGAAGTAGGGGTGGCCGTCGTGCTCGCCGATGTCGTGGACCACGGTGATGCCCGGGTGAGAGAGTGCGGCAACCGTCCGTGCCTCCTTCTTCAACCGGTGGATCAGTTCCGGGTCTCTGCCCAGCGACGCGAGCAAGATCTTGATTGCGACGTCCCGGTGAAGGTCACCGTCACGCGCAGCCCAGACTTCCCCCATCCCACCGTGTCCCAACTGCCGCTCCAGGCGGTACCTGCCGCCTAACACTGTTACTGCGTCCACCCCGTAGCACCCTTCGCCCGCCCCTGGGCCCGGAGGGCCCGATAGAGCTTCGGAGTCAATCACAGAGAAAAGCCTGTGAACAGGGACAGCCGGCATCCCTGCCGCGTCACCCACACGGGGGGTCGCCGGACGCCGGGCGGCATTCGCATGATCCTGAACTCAGCTACGAGGAACAGGATTCGACGTCACCCACACGGGGGGTCGCCGGACGCCGGGCGGCATTCGCATGATCCTGAACTCAGCTACGAGGAAACAGGATTCGACGCGGAGGCCGCATTGGCGAGCTCGCTCCACCAGGATGTCCGCCAGGCGGCTTTTGCGACACTGTCACGCTTTCGGTGCGAGTTCGATGCCAGAGGCGATGTGCAGGCCCGGGAACCGCGCCCGGCGCTTGCGGAGACACTCCAGGTAGCCGTTGAAGTCGAGGTCGGGAGGGACCAGCACGCTGCCGTGGACCAGCGGCTGCCATTCAGGCGGGGCGTTCTCACCATCCGCCAGGCTCCACGGAGTGAGGTCGACGTGCTCCGTGAATGCCGGCGAGGGCAGGCCCAGCTCGACTGCGCGTTCGCAGTCGCTGCGGTTCTCGCCGAGGCCCGCCGCCGGGGTGCGGTGCGCCTGGCCGGGAGCCTTCCGGCGGACACGGGCTCCGTGCAGGAGCGACTGCGTGGCATCTGGGCGTGGATCAGTGCGGATGAACGTGCGCCGTTCGTCCGGCTGTTCTTCGAGGTGCACGCCGACGGCCTGGTCCACCCCGAGAGCTACCCCGATCAGGGCGAGGCGATCACGGACTGGTTCGACACCCTCGATGCCACATTCCGCGACGTCTCCACCGGTCCCGACGACACCGTGACGCCGACGCTGCTCATGGCCGTTGTCCGGGGTCTGCTGTTCGATCTCACAACCACCGGCGACCGCCACCGCACCGATCGCGCGCTGGACCGCTTCGCTGAACTCCTCAAACAGTGAAGCACACGAGAGGCATGGGGCCCGCCCGAGGGGCAGCACCCTGGCCAACGACGGAAGCTGGTCCGATGCCGGGCCCTGGAGTGCGTCGAAGCCGCAGTAGAAGGCGGAGTACCTTGCCCCAACACATAGGGGCACCTCCCGGGCACGGGCCTGGGTCAGGCCAGGATGTCGGGCTCGTAGAGGATGTTGCGGATGGTGTCGGGGTTGGCGCGGCTCCAGGCGGCCAGGGCGGTCTGGAGGGGGTGGGAGGTCACGATGACACGGACGGGGATGCCGACGGCCTTGATCCCGGCTTCGAGTTCCGCCAGTTCGTGGCGCTGCTCGGCGGTCCATGGGGCGTTGTTGTGTCCGGTGTCGGCGAGGTCGGCGGTTGCGTTGAGGCCGCGGTCGGGGTCGGTGGGTGAGCCGTAGACGACGGGGGCCATGGTGCCCGCGTCGTGGTTGAGTACGGCCAGTTGCAGGGTGAGGTCGGTATTGCTGGACGCGCCGTTGCTGCCGTAGACGACAGTGACGGTCGGTATGCCGTCGGCGAGTTGGTGGGCGTTGGCGAGGTTGCCGAGTGGGGTGATGTTGTCGGGGACCTGGCAGCAGCTGCTCATCCAGACCGAGGCCCAGGTGCTGGACCGGGCGACCGACCAGTTCGCTCCGGGGTTGGGGTCGCCGGCGGGGGAGGCGGGCCGGTTCAGGTGCGCGGTCCACCAGAAGCTGTGCGTGGCACCGATGGCGAGCGCGAACGCGGCGAGGCCGACGGCGAAGCCGAGCCGGCCGCGGCGCGGCAGGACGGGTCGGCGCAACAGGTGTCCGAAGGTGCCCGTGGTGACCATCATGATCACCACCCATGCCTGTACGAACTTCTGGAAGTAGTAGTCGCCGGCCAGCGGTTGCTGGGTGTCCAGCAGGTATGCCAGGACGACCAGCGCGCACAGCAGCGTGGTGCTCAGGCCCGCGACGGCCGAGGGGCGGCGGCGGGCGGCCCGGGTGGCGAAGCCGAGCAGGCTCGCGGCTGCGATCACGGTCAGCGGTATCCAGCTGAGGAGAATGGTGAACCCGGTGGCCTGCGCTGCGGTGGCGGCGCTCAGGCCGGCCGCGTGGGCCGCGGCGTACTCGCTCAGCGCCGCCGGCAGCGCGAGGACCGCGAGGGCGAGCAGCGGCTTCCAGTGGGGGAGCAGCCGCCTGCGGTGGACAACGACGGAGACCGCGACCATGATCGCGGCGAACGGCGCGAATCCGTCGTAGGCCAGGCAGTTCGCAAGGAACAGCACTGCCATGAGTGCCGCGTGGGTGCGCCAGCCGCTGGGTGGGCGGAAGCAGACCGCGGCCAGCACGGCGAGCAGCGCCATGCCGAACACCTGCGGGTCCCAGGTGCACCAGATCGCGCTGGTGAACGGCCCGACGGCGAGGTAGGCGGCGGTCGCGGTGGTAAGCAGGACCCGCTGCCATCCGGCCAGGAAGGGGCCCGCGGTCCAGCGTGCGGCCCAGGCGACGCAGGCCACGAAGAAGCCGTAGCCCAGACTGGCCCAGACGTTGTACCGGAGCAGCTCGCCAACGGCGTTGCCGGGGTCGCTGCTGGAACGCAGGAAGATGTCGGCCAGCGCGTAGGTGTAGTGCTGGCCGGGCGGGTACACCGCGAGCATGCGCGGGTCAACGACCTCCTTCACCTTGTCCTGCATCAGGAAGGTGTAGCCGCCGTAGCGGTGGATGGCGTCGAAGAGGCTGAAGTGGCGCAGCCGGTCGCCGGTCATCCCGGCGAAGCCCAGCCGGGTACCGGTGCCGCCGCCGAGGCTGGGCCAGTAGGCGACCAGCGTTCCGGCGGCCAGGCCGAGGATCAGTACCGCGTCGCTGCCCAGCACCCGGCGCGGCCAGCTGCGCCAGGGTGGCTGCGCGCCGAGGGCGACGTGGGCGCCGACCAGCAGGGTGAGGCCGAACCCGCCGACGGCCACCGGGTGCAGGCCCCAGGGCCACACTGAGAAGAGCAGCCCGCCGGCCATGGCCATGCCTATCAGCAGCACGACGGTTATCAGCAGCCGGTCCACGACGGTGGCGCCGACCCGCAGCAGTCCGCCGGTGCCGAGGACGGCCAGCACCACCAGCAGCGGGTCGGTGTGCGTGAGCTGGGTCAGGACCGGCAGCACCCAGGCCGCGGCGAACAGCGCGGCGACCACCGGCGGCCGGGGACGGCGGACCGCGCGCAGCGCGCGGACGCGCCCGGACGGTACGGCTCGGGGGTCGATACCAATCCGTGCCCCTGCAGTTGGCGAACCCATGCGGTCTCTCCCACCAGCCCAGCGAATGCACCGACGCAGCGCCGGTCGACGGCTAGAACCTACAGAGACTGGAGAGCATGTGTTCCCACCAGGTCCGTGCATTCGAGTCGACCGGGTTCGAGGTGGGGGTATCGTCCGCCGGTGCCGGGCTGGTGATCCGGCGTCGGACGACAGTTGCGGGGGCCGCCCAACGCCGTAGATTGAACGGCATGATCACGGGCAGATGCTGCCGCGCACCCCTGGGCTGGGCGCTCCATGCTCTGAAGCACCGTTCCCTGGGGAGAACCCCCATGAACTCCCGTCACCTCAGGCTGCTCGGCATGCTCGCTGCTCCGCTGCCGGTGCTCGCCGTCCTGGCAACGCCCACAATGGCCGCAGCGCCGGCGCACTACCTGACAGCCGCTCAGTTCGCGTCCCGCGTCGGCGCGGCCAGCAGCACCGTCGCAAAGGTGAGCGCGTACCTCAAGGCCCCGCTCTGGACCGCCATGGGCTCACACCCTGCGTTCCGTCTGCCATGCGGCTACGGGGTTGTGTTCGGCCGCGCCGACCTGACCACGCCGACTTACCGCACCCGGCCCCGGTTCCTGTCCGCGCAGGGACGCGCCACGTCGGCCAACGCGACGCGGGCTGCGATCCGCTGGTTCAGGCACAGGCGGGGCTTGCCCGGCGACCGCCCGGATGTCACCGCCCTGTCGTCCGGGGCCTGCAGGAGCGGATACCGACGACGGGCAGTCCCTGCGGCTGTTGTGTGTGTGGGGGGCTCTCAGGTGTGGTTTCTGGCGTGGACCGGGCTGGACCGTCCGGTTCGGCCCGGGACGTGCCGCTAGCTTTGGGTCAGAGCTGTGAACTGGACCCTGCCGCCGTCGTCCGTTCCCTCGCTGACCGTGCCCTGCTGGTAGTCGCCCGCCGAGAAGTGCCCGGAGGCGCCGACCAGAGTCCTCGGGACGGCGACCGTGTAGGACTGGCTCTGTTTGCCTGCGGCCGCGGACAGGGCCAGCGTGCCGTTGCCGTTGTCGGTAACCCGGTAGGAGAACGAGCTGTCCAGCGGGACGCCGGTGAGCAGGGTGTAAAAGTCCGCCGGGGCGCTCGTTCCCGAGGCCACCATGGCGTAGAGCTTGCCGGATTTGTAGTCGACCATGACGAAGGGGGATGATCCTCCGCTGCCGCCGGCGTGCAGCTGGGCGACGCAGATCTCGGGGTTGCTCTTCGGGAGTTGCAGGATCCGCAGGGTGGCGTCGAGCACGTGCTTCTCGGTGCCCACGGCGTACTTGTCGGCGGACTCCAGCTCGGTGCGCGAATGTAGCGAGCCGGGCGTGGTGGCCGCCCCGGAGGGCGCCCAGAAGGTCAGGGCCCCGCTGCTGTTCTGAGTGAGCCAGGGCGCGATCAGGCGGGCCGGGCTCAGCACCTGGGCATCTTTGCCGGAGGGTTGACCGGCCGGGTTGACGGGGAGCAGCAGGCCGTCCCAGCTGCTCAGGCTGATCGGCGAGGTCGCCCTCCCGGCATCCGTTGCCGCGCTGGCGCGGCCCGTGACCCCGGGGCCGACTGCTGTGTCTGTAGGGGATCTCACCGGGTTGGCCGCAGCCGCCGTGCCGGCTGCGGCTGCCAGGGCGAGAACTCCGGTTGCTGCCGCTATCAGTTTCATTCGCATCATGCGCCGAGCATATTGTAAATAAGCCTAACTAGAACCCGGCTGGTGAGAACTTCTCGAGCCCGAGGCCGTACCTGCGCTACCGATGCGGAGCCGCGCTGCCCGGCGCCCTTCATCAGAGGGCTCACCGGGCCAGGTCGGCGCCGCCGTCGAGGCGGTGCCGGCGGCGAATCCCCTTGGATCTGATACGCGGGGATCGAGATCTTTACGGGGGTTGGTGCGACAGGGGGTGCGTGCCGACGGTTTGGCCGGTTTTGTTCAGGGGCTGGTTTCGGTCGTTGTCACGGCTGGTGGTGTGATCACCGGTAGTGAGGGTGCAGGGGGCCGGGGGGACCTGGCCTGGGCGCTCGGTTGCGTTGCGTGTGCGATCGATCGGCGTTTCGGGACCGGTGCGGTGAATCGGGCGGGGGTGGTGTTGGCGTGAACAGGGTGCCTTGGAGATCGAGTTCGGGGGTAGAGGGGGGCGATGCGCTGCCGGGGCGGGTGCACGCTTTCCTCCGGCCGCCCATCGGGGGCGCCGGTTCGAAGAGGGGGATCCCCGTGTTTCCACGTGTCCACGGTGCGCCGCTCGGGCGTGCCCGCAGGAAGAAACCGTTCGCGGCCGGTGCCGCGCTGGTGGCCGCGATGGCGGTGGTGGCAGCGGCATTTCCCACCGCCGCGATGGCCGCACCCGCCTCCACCGCTGCCGGACGCGGGCCGGCTCCGCGTGCGGCGGTCCGTGCGCTCCAGGGTGTCACCCGGGCCCCGGTCTCGCAGCGCTCGCGCGTCCCGCGGGTACGCCGCGGCCAGGCGGGGAAGGTCGCCCGCACCGCGATCAGCCCGATGATGGTGACGCCCGACGGGCAGGGGCACGTGCCCTGGCACCAGCAGGACCAGATCCGCCTGGACGACTCCCTCACCGCGTCCCTGGACGTGGCCAACGGCGACCTGGTCCTCAGCTCGACCGACCTGGACGTGCACGGGGTTGGCCAGGACCTGGCCCTGACCCAGACCTACAGCACCTTCTTCGGCCCCGGCGGGACGATCGGCGGCAACTGGTTTGCCGCCTACGACCGCTACCTGCAGATCTTCGACAACGGTGTGGTCGCTTACGGCAGCAGCGGCGACTCGATGAACTTCACCCCCGCCACCGGCGGCGGCTACACCCGCCCGCCGGGCTACACCGTGGCGCTGACCAAGAACAGCGACGGCACCTACACCCTGACCCACACCGACACCGGGACCAAGGACGCCTACAGCAGCACCGGGCAACTGACCGCGATCACCGACCGCAACGGCGACACGGTCACGGTGGCGCAGAACGCCACCGGCAACGGAGGCCAGGCGGGCTACAAGCTCACCGACACCCGCTCCGGGCGCTGGATCAACCTCACCGCCAGCGGCAGCGGCGGCACCACCTGGCAGGCCACCGACAGCACCGGGCGCACCGTCACCTACACCGAGACCCTCACCGACGGCAGTGCCACCGCCCTGTCGGTCACCAACACCAACGGCGCCACCACCGCCTACGCCTACGACTCCTCCGGGCGCATCACCTCGCTCACCACCCCCGCGGGCAACCAGACCACGTTCACCTACAACAGCGACAACCAGCTCACCTCCTGGACCCGGGTCACCGACCCCGCCGCGCAGACCGGCCTGACCACCCTGTTCACGTACACCACCACTGATGGACCGGGCACCACCACCATCACCGACCCTGCGGGCAACAAGACCGCCTACACCACCGACGCGAACGGCAACGTCACCCAGACCACCGACGCCCTCGGACACTCCCGCTCGGCCACCTACAACGCCGACAACGACCAGCTGACCGCCGTCAACGCCATGGGCACCGGCACAGGCGACACCACCACCTACGGCTGGGACAGCAACGGCAACGCCACCTCCGCCAAACTGCCCACCGGCGCAAGCGCCTCCACCGGCGCCTACCTCCAGCAGGCCGGCGCCTACCTGCCCGGCTCACTCACCGACATGTCGGGGAACACCACCACCTTCAGCTACGACGCCGACGGCAACATGACCCAGTCCCAGGACACCACCAGCGGCAAGGGCGCCGCGGTGACCTACACCTACCAGGGCGACGGCACCACCACCTGCGGCGGGTTCCCCGGCCAGCGCTGCACCAGTACGGACGCCGATGGCCACACCACCCACTACACCTACGACACCACCGGGAACCTGACCACCGTTACCCCGCCCGCACCCCTGGCCCCGGCCACCTACACCTACGACCCCCTCGGGCGCCTGGCCACCGCCACCGACGGCCGGGGCATCACCACCACCTACACCTACGACCAGCACGACCGCGTCACCAAAGTGGCCACCACCGGCGGCTCCATCCCCGCCGCCACCGTGTCCTACACCTACGACAAGGATGGCGACCTGCTCACGCAGACCGACGCGAGCGGCACCATCACCCACACCTACGACGCGCTGGACCGCGAGACCACCCGCACCCTGGCAGGGGGCGCCGCGTACGCGATGGCCTACAACGCGGCCGGGGACCTGGCCTCGATCACCGACCCCAACGGCACCACCGGCTACGGGTACGACGCCGACAACCGGGTCACCTCCCTGACCGACCCCACCGGCGCCAAGACCGTCTTCAGCTACAACAACGACGGCGACCGCATTACCACCGGCTACCCCGGCGGCACCACCCAGACCACCGCCTACGACGCCGCCGACCGCCCCACCGCCACCAAAGCCACCACTCCCACCAGCACCGTGGTCAACTACACCTACTCCTACAGCTACAACAAGAACGGCACGCCCACCGACACCGGTCAGATCCGCTCGCGCACCGACCAGACGACCGGCGCGGTCACCGGCTACACGTACGACACCCAGAACCACCTGGTCTACGCCCAGGAGAACACCGGCACCGGCACCCGAAACGCCAGCTGGCTCTCCTGCTACGACCAGGCCGGCAACCTCACCGCCACCTCCACCACCGCATCCACCTGCAGCGCCGGCGGCCTGACCACGTATTCGGTCAACACCGCCGACGAGACCACCGCCATGAACGGCTCGACGTCGGGCTGGTCCTACGACGCCGACGGCAACGAGACCGCCGCCAATGACGCCTTGGCGCGCAGCGGTGAGACCTACAGCCCGTTCAACCAGCCGACCTCGCTGACGGCGGGCGGTTCGACCACGTCGCAGACCTATGCGGGCACCGACTCCTCCGACCGCCTCACCTCCGGCACCACTGGCTTCGACCAGGGCCCTGAAGGTCTCTCCTCCATCACCACCGCATCCACCACCACGGGACTGATCCGCGACCCCGCGGGCACGCTCACCGGTATGACCACCGGCGGCAAGGCCTACTACTACCTGACCGACATTCAAGGCTCGGTCCTGGACGTCGTCGACGCCACCGGCCACACCGTCGACGCCTACACCTACACCCCCACAGGCGCGACGCGCAGCAGCAGCGCCGCTGTCCCCCAGCCCTACGGCTACGCCAGCGCCTACCTCAACCCGTCAGGCCTCTACACCATGGGGGACCGCACCTACGACCCCACCGTCGGACGCTTCACCCAGCCCGACCCCAAAGGCCAGGGTCCTGACCCCTACGCCTACGCCGGCGACAACCCCGTCAACAACACCGACCCCACCGGGACATTCGATCTGGGTACCGTATTCGACATCTCGGATGCCTACAACGCGGTCTCTGACTTCGCTGACGGTGACACAGACGGGCTCCTGGGGGATCTCGCGGGTGCCGCAACGGGTCTCGCCACCGACACCGTATGCAACTTCGGACTGGGGCTGCTCGACGTCCCAACTGCTGGGGCTGCGTCTGTCCTTGGCGAGGCGGGCTGCACACTCGCAGCCGCTGAAACCGGATCCGCGGCGGAGGGGGCCGTCGCCGGATAGCATCCGCCCCCTCGGGCATATGTGAAAAGTCGGCAGAAAAGCAAAATTCCTGGCTCCGGCGACCGAAATCACTGGTCTTGGTCGTCGGAGCCGCAGAGACGCGATGGGAAAGACATGCTTGCAGTTGGTGGAACCCGGCTCCCGGGTGGCATGTTCCAGATCGTGATAGTGGCTCTGATCGTCATCTGTCTGGTAGGGAGCGTGGTGATCGCCAAAAATAGAAAGGATCATCGAAAGTAGGAGCGGGGCAACCCCGTGAGCCCGCGCGCTCGACGGACCCACACGGAGACAGGAGGATAAGGCGAGGTCAGATGGTGTCTCGGGCCAGCGGCGGCGTCCTGAACCGCACTGCCCCCGGGTCCCGGAGCGCGGTTCAGGCCGTGGCTGCGGACGAGATCGTCCCCGATGCTGCGCGGGACTGTCGGGATCGGAGAAGCTGCAGCGCAGGACCAGAATCGTGTTTTCGAGCGGGACCGGCCGAGCCGTCGTCGCCCCGGATCAGGACGACGCGCGCGGAACCGCCGCCGAGGTCTCCCGGCGTTGCTCGGCCGAGGCCTGGACGGATGCGGGGAAGGGCTGCTCCGCCCAGATGATCTTGCCCTGGGGGGAGTACCTGGTGCCCCAGCGCCTGGTGAGCTGGGACACCATGAACAGCCCGCGGCCGCCCTCGTCCGTGGTCGCCGCGTACTTCAGGTGCGGTGAGATGGTGCTGCCGTCGGACACCTCGCAGATCAGGCTCCGGTCGCGCAGCAGCCGTACCCGCACCGGCGCCGAGCCATGGCGGATGGCGTTGGTGACCAGCTCGCTGAGCACCAGCTCGGTGGCGAAGGTCAGATCGGTGAGGCCCCAAGCCTCCAGCGTCGCGGTGCTCCAGGCGCGGATGTCGGCGACGGCGGCCGGGCACGACGGCACCTCCCGGTCGGAGACCCTTTCCGGGCCGAGCACCCGGGTCTTCGCGATCAGCAGCGCCACGTCGTCCTGCGGATGTTCCGGCAGCAGGGCGTCGAGTACGGCCTGGCAGTTCTCCTCGGGCTCCCGGCCGGGCCTGGACAACGCCACGCGCAGCAGTTCCATGCCCACGTCGAAGTCCCGGGTGCGCTCCTCGATCAGCCCGTCGGTGTAGAGCACGATCTGGGTGCCCTCGGCCAGTCGCACCTGCGCCGTCTCGAACGGCATCCCGCCCACCCCCAGCGGCGGGCCGGTCGGCAGCTCCGGGAACACCACGTGACCCTCGGGGTCGACCAGTGCGGGCGGGGGGTGACCGGCGGTCGCGAAGGTGCAGAGCCGGGAGATCGGGTCGTAGATCGCGTACAGACAGGTGGCGCCGGTGACACCGATGCCGGCGGTGCCGTCGGTCTCCTCCTGGTCGATGCGGTCCACCAGCTCGTCCAGGTAGCCGAGCAGCTCGTCCGGCGGGACGTCGAAGGCGGAGAAGTTGTGCACGGCGGTGCGCAGCCGGCCCATCGTGGCGGCCGCGTGCAGCCCGTGGCCGACCACGTCGCCCACCACCAGCGCGACCCGGCTGCCCGGCAGCGGGATCACGTCGAACCAGTCGCCGCTGACTCCGGACTGTGCGGGAAGGTAGCGGTGTGCGACCTCGAGGGCGCTCTGGTCCGGCAGCGCGCGCGGCAGCAGGCTGCGCTGCAGGGTCACGGCCATGGTGTGCTCGCGGGTGTAGCGGCGGGCGTTGTCGATGCTGACCGCGGCCCGCGCCACCAGCTCCTCGGCCAGTGAGCGGTCCTCGTCGTCGAACGGCTCGGGCCTCTGCGACCGCCAGAAGGCCACGACGCCCAGGATGATGCCACGGGCCTTCAACGGAGTGGTGATGAGCGAGTGGATGCCGTCCTCGATGATCCGCGCCGTCACGGCCGACTCCTGGGCCAGCCAGCCCTCGGCGACGGACAGGTCCGGCACCACGTACGACCGGCCACTGTCGAAGCCCTGGGCCTGCGGGGTGGAGGGGATGAAGGAGCCCAACCTGCCGGGCGGGTAGAACGAATGGTCGTCGCGGATGCCGTGGACGGCAGCCCGACGCAGGTTGACGGCGTTGACGGCGCCGCCGCCGGGCTCGTCGCCGTGCAGCACGGGGTCGGCGAGGTCTACGGTGACGAAGTCCGCGAAGCCGGGGACCGCGACCAGTGCCAGCTCCTCGGCCGTCCGCTTGACGTCGAGCGTCGTCCCGATGCCGACCCCCGCCGCGTAGAGCAGGGCCAGCCGCTTGCCGGCCACCTCGGCCTTGCCGGACAGCGCGAGCAGTTCCGTGGAGTCGCGGAGCGTGGCGACCGTGCCCATGCTGCGGCTGCGGGGGTCGGTCGGCCGTTGGTTCATCGCAATCAGCCGGCCGCCGGTGCGGTGCAACTCGTCCGTGACCGTCCGGCCCGACAGCAGCAGCTCGGTGGTGTCCGGGTCGAGGCCCCGCAGTTCGCCCAGGTGCCGGCCTTCGGCGTTGGACGGCAGGCCCAGCAGGTGGCGCGCCTCGTCGTTCGCCAGCAGCAGCTGCCCGTCCTGCCCGACGATGACCACGCCCTCGCGGACCGCGTGCAGGACGGCGTTGTGGTGCTCGTACATGCGGGCGAGCTCGAGAGGGTCCAGGCCGTGCGTCTGGCGCTTCAGCCGCCGGGTGGTCAGGGCGGTGCCGACCGTGGCCACCCCGAGTGCGGCGGCGCCGCTGCCGAGGATGAGCGGTAGCTGCCGGTTTCCGGCGGCGGTGACATTGTTGACCTTGAGCCCGGCCGACACCAGGCCCACGACCGATCCGTTGGGAGCGTCGACCGGCACGGTCGCCTGGACCTCGTGGCCGAGCGGGCCGTGCACGCTCTCGGTGTAGACGTGCCCGGCCAGAGAGGGGCCGATGTTCCCGACGAAATGCTTGCCGATCTCGCTCGGCAGCGGGTGCGTGTACCGGATCCCCTGGTCGTTCATGACCACGATGAAGTCCACGCCGGCCTGCTTGCGGGTGGCCTCCGTGATCGGCTGGAGGATCGCCGTGGGATTGGGCGACTTCAGCGCCGCGACCAGGCCCGGGGAGTGCGCGAAGGTCTCCGCGACGGCCACCGACCGGTTCACGGCCTCGCTCGCACTGTTCCGGCGCGACTCGAGGGCCAGCGCGAGGATCGCCCCCAGGACGAGCACCAGCACGACCACGACCTCGAGCACGAAGACCTGTGCGGCAACGCTTCGTGGGAATTTCGCGGTCAGTGACTTCCAGGATACGACTCGCGATCGGTCGGTGTGTTCGACCATGCATCATTTCTAACACTGCTGGTGCGAAAGCGGCACGGAAACCCGGCAGCCCGCTGCCCGCTGCCCGCTGCCCGCTGCCCGCGCGACCCGGGTCCGCCAGTCGCACGCCGACCCGCGCGCACGCGGGCCCCGGGCTCGGCGACCGCCCCCCACAGCCACTGCCGGCTGGCTCGCCGGAGCCGTGGAGGTGTCATAAACCTCATCCATGCAGCGACAGCAGAGCCGTCTTTCTGCGATCCCTGTGCAACCCCGGCGGCGCGGGCGGGGTGGAGAGGGATGAGGGCCGTCAGCGGTGCGGCCCACCGCACCCCCGACTCCTTCCACCGAAAGGACCGATCATGGAAGCCACCGCGCTCCGCGCCGCCTCGGTGAGCCTTGCCGTCTGCGCCGCCCTGGCGCTCAGCGCCTGCCACTCGACCGGCTCCGGCGGCAGCGCCGCGTCAGCCCCCTCCAGCGGCACAGCCGCCCCGGCCCCCTCCAGTGGCAGTGCCGCCCCGGCCCCCGCCGGAAGCAGCGCTGCCGTCCAGGCCTCCGGCTCCTCCTGCCGAAACCTCGTGGTGACGGCCGGCGTCAAGGCCGAGGTCACCCGGGCCTACGCGGCGTAGAGCAAGCTGGTCCACATCGCGCCCGCCCCCGGCAGCTTCCTGTACGGCGCGTGCCAGGGCGTCACGTATGCGGCGACCAGGTTCCAATCGACCGCCGGCGCGACCGCGCAGGAGAAGGGCGCCTCCCAGGACGAGGGCAGCGTGCGCAAGTACTTCAGCCTGAGCGCCTCCGGTGCCTGGACCTACCTCGGCAGCGCGGGCTTCCCCGCAACAGGGGGCTGCATCAGCGGCATCCCGCACGCGCTGGCCACGCTCTGGGCGGACTGCGCGACCGGCTGAGGTCGGATCCAGCGGGACGGCTCCGGTCCTCGGCGCACCTGGGCGGGCGCCGGGGACCGGAGGGGGGACGGTCGATCAGTCGGTCAGAACTGCGTGCCGACGGTGACTCCGGAGAAGTCCGTCACCGCGTAGAGACTGACGTAGCGGTAGCCGGCCGTGGCGTTGGTGACGGTGAGCGTCTGGGCGGTGGTGCCGGGGTTGGTGGACGAGGCCGTGTAGGTGCTCGGCGAGGCCCAGGCGTCCGGGTCGTAGTAGAGGGCGGCGGTCCCGGTGCCGCCGGAGCTGGTGACGGTCAGGGTGGAGGTTCCGGCCGGGAGCCAGAGGTAGAAGTAGGCCGTGTTGCCGGCCGTCTCCGACACGTTGGAGCGCGAGCAGTTCTGACCGAGCGCGTCGGTGCGCGGGTCGGTGCAGGTCGGCAGGGTCGCGGCGGCGGTCACGGTGACCGAGGCCGGGGTGCTGGCGGTCCGGCCGATGTTGTCGGTCACCGTCAGGTCGACGGTGTAGGTGCCGGCCGCCGCGTAGGTGTGCGTCGGGTTCTGCTGGTCGGAGCTGCTGCCGTCGCCGAAGCTCCAGTGCCAGCCGGTGATGCTGCCGCCGCCGGTCTGCACGGAGGTGTCGGTGAGGCTGACGGTTGCGCCGTTGACGGACGAGTCGAACAGCGCCGTCGGGCCCTGGGCGTAGCAGGCACCGGCCGCGCAGGCGGTGAGCCAGCTGTCGAAGTCGGCGTCGTAGCCGGTGCCGATGCTGTTGTAGACCTGGTAGGCGCCCTGGAAGTCACCGGTGCGGAAGTGCGAGAGCATGGCCTGGACCACGTCGGGGTGCTTCTCGAACATGTAGCGGACGGCCAGGTAGCCCCACGGGTAGGTGCGCACCGTGTCGGAGTTGTCGTAGGTGTTCTGGAAGATGGTGCTGAGCTTGTACGTGTGCTGGGCGGCTTCCGCCATCGCCTGGGTGTCGGTGGTGTCGCGGTAGGTGTAGGACTCGTACTCGGCGACGCCCTCGATCCACCAGATGTCCGGCACGACCAGCTCGTCGGAGAAGGTGCCCTTCATGTCGTAGATGCCGTCGAGGTAGTGCGTGTACTCGTGGTTGAGGTTCCACACGTTGGCCGGGAAGCCGTCGTTCCAGGACTTGCGGTACATCACCGACACCGGCTGGTTGTTCGGGTCGGTCGCGTCCATCAGGGTCTCGCCACCGTTGTCGGTGTCGTTGCCGAAGATGGCCCAGGAGTAGGTGACGTAGTCGGCCTGGTTGGCGAAGATCGCCAAGGTGATGGTCTTGCCGTACGGGTTGACCGGGCCGCTGTCCTTGACCAGGTTGTGGAAGAAGGTGTCCTCTCCCCGCAGGCTGGTGCAGACCGTGCTCAGCTCGGCGGCGGTGAGGTCCTCGGTCTCGATGGTGCGGTTGTCGCAGACCAGTTGGTGCGTCAGCACCGTCGAGGTGAGGGTGGCGGCCAGGGTGCAGGTTCCGTAGACCGAGCAGTGCGCGGCGTCGTAGGTGTTCGCGTCGTACGCGGTGTGCACCCAGAGGGGGCCGGTCACACCGGTGATCGTCGAGGCGCCGAGCACCGCCTTCACCTGTTGTCCGGCCGCCGCCCCGACGGCGCCGCCGTCTCCGGCGGCCCGGCCCAGGTCGTTGCCGGCGTTGACCACCAGGGAGCCGTCCGCGCCGGAGGCGGTGGCCTTGTACTTCGTCGCGAAGGAGCCCAAGGCGGCGAGGATGCTCGGATCGGCCGCGACCGCGCTGACGAAGGTCGGGTTCCAGTTGCCGCGCCACAGCGGTGCGAACAGGACGGCGTTGACAGCCGCGTCCATGCCGGTGACGGAGTCGTCGGCGCTGGTGTAACCAGCCAGGACCTTCTTGTAGACGTTCAGGTAGTCCGCCTGCAGGTTGGCGCTGTCGGTCAGCACCAGCGCGTCGTAGAGCACCTGCGCGTTGGCCGCGGTGACGTCCTGCCAGTGCGTGCCCCCGAAGAAGGCGTTGAGGGCGGCCTGGTTGGCCGAGGTCAGAGTCGCGTCGTAACTGCCGACGTCTGTCGGGTCGTTGGACTGCACGTACCAGCCGGCCCGCAGGAAGAGCTCCAGTTGCCAGATGCCGGTCGAGTCGTCCCCGGTGTAGCCCGAGGCCAGCGCCTGGTAGGCGCCCGCGACGGTGAGCATCTGGGGTTCCTTGAAGACACCGCCCGCGTCGCTGCCGGTGAGGTTGAAGAGCGTGTTGACGCAGTCGGAGGTCGAGCTCTCGACGAAGGAGGCCAGCGCGCTGCCGGTGCGGGTGGTGAAGTCCGCCGGGGTGCAGCTCGCGGTGTCGGCGGCCGTCCTGCGGGAGGACTTCGGCGGCTGGGCCGAGGTGCGGGGCGGCAGCGGGCGCTGGGCCTGGGCCAGTTGGGCCGGGGGCAGCGGGGAGGCAGTCAGGGCGGCGGTGTCGGAGGAGGGGACGGCGGTGCCGGGGAGGGTGGCGCCGAACGGTTTGGGGGCGGTCGGCGCGGCGTGCCCGTGCCCGGGTGTCGTGGCGGTCGCGGGTGCCTTGGCGTGCGTGGGGGTCGGGGAGGCGACGGCTGCCGAAGCCGGCAGGAGGAACGTGGCGGTCACGCAACTCGCGGCGACGCCGGCCGCGAGGATGCGGAGGGGTATGCGCAGGCGCACTGCTGGCCCTTCTGAGTGGGGGTCACATCCGGCGGTGAGTGGATCTGTGGAGCTTTCGGTCCGAAGCGTGGGAGAACGCGAGGTGAAGCGTGCCACCGGCCGCATGCCAATACAATGTGACATGTCATATGAGCTCGTCGACCGAGCCATAACACCGCCCGGGTCGGGCGCGGGTCGGGCGGCTTGTGATCGGCCGCTTACGGCCGGGCGCCCCAGTAGGTCCGGGCGGCCCAGGTCTCGAAGTGCGGCGAACCCGCCGTCAGCTCCCGGTAGGCGGCGACCGCGGCCGTGTAGAGAGTCTCGGCCAGCTCGCCGCCCACCGTCGCGGGCCGCCAGACGAGCAGGTACCTGGCCCGGAGCGGGGTGCCGGCCAGGGCCTTGATCGTGACGGCGGGGTGCGGCCGGGCGGTCGCCTGCACGGTGGAGACGCCCAGGCCGGCCGCGATCATGTCGCGGAGCTCCCCGCGGTCGCCGAGGAACTCGTGCACCGCCGCGGGCGCGAAACCGGCTGCGGCGCAGGCGTCGTAGAAGACCCCCGGCCACCCGGCGCCGTCGTCGGGGGTGACGAACCAGGGCTCGTCGGCGAGATCGGCGAGCGCCACCTCGGGGCGGTTCCGCAGCCGGTGCCCGGCGGACAG
Organism: Streptacidiphilus sp. PB12-B1b; assembly: GCF_014084125.1. Lineage (NCBI taxonomy): Bacteria > Bacillati > Actinomycetota > Actinomycetes > Kitasatosporales > Streptomycetaceae > Streptacidiphilus > Streptacidiphilus sp. PB12-B1b. The sequence goes on from NZ_CP048405.1 coordinate 3,421,808, forward strand.
GGCGACGAAGGTCGGCTCGGTGACGATGCCCCGGTGCTCGACGGCGTCCGAGTGGCGCAGTTCGATGCCGGGGTAGTCCACCGCGATCGCCGCGTCCAGGCTGCCCTGTTCCAGCTGTTTGACGATGTCGGAGGAGCGGTAGACGCTGCTGACGGCGATCCGCAGCTCGGGCAGGCGGCTGCGCATCCGGGTCAGCAGGCCGGGTAGCATCGGCGAGTTGGTCGCGGCCAGTCGCAGCTCGCGGCGGGCCGGTGAGGCGCCCGCGACCGTCTGGCGGCCCAGGCCGTCGGCTCTGGCCAGCAGGTCCCGGGCCGCGGCCAGCACCTCGAGACCGAAGCCGGTGGGCTCCACACCGGAGCTGGTGCGCACGAACACCGGCGCCCCGAGGTGGGCCTCGATCCGGCGCAGTTGGGTGCTGGTCGCGGGCTGCGAGGCGCCGAGCATGACGGCGGCCCGGCCCACGCTGCCGGCGTCGGCGATCGTGCACAGCACCCTCAGGTGCCGGAGCTCCAGCTCCACGCGCTGCCCTCCCGTGCGCGGCCTGCGGGCCACGCGTCCTCGCGCATGCCATGGCACGCATAACATGGCATGTGCTTGCCACATACCATCGCGTCCGACTGATGCAGCGTCAAGCCCGTTATCAGGTACGGGTGGGGCCCGGGAGACGGCGAGCGCCACCGGCGGCGACCGGTTCGTTTCAAGATCAACCACGGAAGTGCTTCATCACATCTTGACTCTCTCCCCCTGTGCGGACACAGTCATGCACATCAGTGCTATGTGACATTGCACTGGTGCTTCTGCTGCCTTTTCGCCCCCTTGTCTGCGCCCCTTGGGGACCACCATGACCTCGCTCCTCGCGGACGCCCCGGTGTCGGAGGCCACTGAACCGACGGCGCGCCCACCCGGGCGCCCCCGCCAGGCCCGCTCTGCTTCGAGTGCACCGGCGAGGGCCAGCGGGCCATCGGTGCCCCCGACCCGCTGATCGTGGGAGCTGCCCCCACTCTCCTGGAAGCCGGCGAGGACGGCGCCGACCGATCGCTGGGCCAACGGACCGATGGCGTGCAGGGGAGCGCCTTCCGAAACAGCACGGCCGAACGACTAATCTGGAGCGCACGCCGAAAAGGCTCGTGGTCGGCTCTCCCCAGCGGGCGGCTGGTCGGCCGCAGTCAACGCCATCAGTCCTGCTCGCTCAGCAGAGGAGTTCATCCGTGCGGTTCGGATTGTTCGGGACCGGCCACTGGGCGGCCCGGACGCATGCGGCGGCGATCGACGCGCACCCGGGGTCCATGCTCGCCGGGGTCTGGGGACGCGACCGCGCCAAGACGGAAGCCCTGGCCCAGCGTTACGGCGCGCCCGCCTTCCACGACGTGGACGAGCTCATCGAGGCGGTCGACGCCGTGGCGGTGGCGTTGCCTCCCGACATCCAGGCCGGTATCGCGGCCCGTGCCGCATCGGCCGGGCGGCACCTGCTCCTGGACAAGCCGCTGGCGCTCAGTCTCGCGGACGCGGACCGGGTGGTGGTCGCCGCCGAGGCGACCGGGATCGCCTCGGTCGTCTTCTTCACCTTCCGCTTCCGTCCCGAGGTCGACGCTTTCCTCGCCTCGGCGACAGCCACCGGCGGCTGGCACGGGGTCCGCGCCACCTTCTTCGCTTCGATCTTCGGCGGTCAGAGTCCCTACGGTGGATCCCAGTGGCGCCGAGAGCAGGGCGCTCTCTGGGACGTCGGCCCGCACCTGCTGTCCCTCGTCCTTCCGATCCTGGGCCCGGTGACCGAGGTGGCCGCAGTGGACGGTCCCAGGGGAACCGTCCATGTCCTGCTCAAACACGCGGACGGAGCCGCCGGAACACTGTCGCTGACGCTGGACGCGCCGCCCGAGGCGACCGGGTTCGAGATGGTCCTCCACGGCGAGAGCGGCTTCGCGGAGTTGCCGCAGAGCGGCGGGGACGCGGTGGCGGCGTTCCTTACGGCCCTCGACCGGCTGCACGAGGAGGTCAGGACGGGGACCCGCGGCGGCGGCTGCGACGTCCGCTTCGCCCGCGATGTGACCGCTGTGCTCGAAGCCGTCGGAACTGCCCGGGCCGAGGCACGGACGGTGCGGGTAGTCAGCTGAGCGGCACTCCACGCCCCCAGCACGAGCACGGATGCCGGACCGGCAGCACGCCTGGACGGGTGCCGCGACGGAGGGCTACCGCCGGATCCGCAGAGCGGGAGCGCTTGTCCCGGGCTTGAGGTCAACCGGCACGGGGACCGGCGGTGTCGGCGGGCTGGGTGGTGGAGGGCCATGACCAGGGCGTCGTCGTCATGGCTTCCGCCGGGCTCGGCGTCGCGCGCCCGTGCCGCCTCGACGTCCCGTCGCCAGGGTCGCGCCCACCAGCGTCACCACGGCGGTGGCAGGTCGCGACGGGAGCAGCTGGTGTGGGTTGGTTACGGTGGGGTAGTGGGGCGTGTGCCCCGTCTGTCCCTGGCTTCGTGGAGTCCGTCCTGAACAGTGCTGTTGCCGAGATCGTGTCCGTCGCCCTGCTGCTGGGGGTGCTGGCGTTCGCCGTGGCCCGCCCCAAGGGGTGGCCCGAGGCAGTGGCGGCGGTGCCGGCCGCTGCCGTGGTGGTCGTGGCCGGCGCGGTGTCGCCTTCTGAGGCGTGGGCGCAGACGCGCACGCTGCTGCCGGTGGTGGGATTCCTGGCGGCGGTGCTGGTCCTGTCCGAGCTGTGTGCGGACGAGGGGCTGTTCACCGCTGCGGGGGATCTGGTGGCCCGCGTCTGCCGGGGTAGCGCGGTGCGGCTGCTGGGCGGGGTGTTCGCGGTGGCTGCGCTGACCACGGCGGTGCTGAGCCTGGACGCGACAGTGGTGCTGTTGACCCCGGTGGTGTTCGCCACCGCGGCCCGGGTCGGGGCCCGACCGCGCCCGCACGCGTACGCGACGGCGCACCTGGCCAACTCCGCGTCGCTGCTGCTGCCGGTGTCCAACCTGACGAATCTGCTGGCGTTCACTGCCAGCGGCCTGTCCTTCACCCGCTTCGCCGTCCTCATGGCGCCGGCGTGGCTGCTGGTCATCGCCATCGAGTACTTGGTCTTCCGCCGCTTCTTCGCCGCCGACCTGGCCGCCCCGACCCGGCCGGAGCAGTCCGGCGAGCGGCCGTCGGTGCCGGTGTTCACGCTGGTGGTGCTCGGGCTGACGTTGGCCGGGTTCGCCGTGACGTCCTTCGTCGGCGTCAACCCGGCCTGGGCCGCCCTGGCTGGCGCGCTGGTGCTCGGTGCGCGGGCGCTTCGCCGCAGGACGACCACGATGCCGGGCCTCCTGAAGGCCACCAGCCCGCTGTTCTGCCTGTTCGTCCTGGCCCTGGGCATCGTGGTCAAAGCGGTGGTCGGCAACGGTCTGAACACCGCCGCCGGACACCTGCTGCCGCACGGCACGAGCCTGCCCGCACTGTTGGCCGTCGCCGCCCTCGCGGCCGTCCTGGCGAACGTGATCAACAACCTGCCCGCGATCCTGGCCCTGCTACCCATCCTCGCCGCCAGCGGACCCGGTGCGGTCCTGGCCGCACTGATCGGCGTGAACCTGGGACCCAACCTCACGTACGTCGGATCGCTGGCCACCCTTCTGTGGCGGCGCATCCTGCGCGAACACGACACCGACGCCGACTTGGCCGACTTCACCCGCCTCGGCCTGCTGACCGTGCCTTCCACCCTGCTGGCGGCCACTGTGGCACTGTGGGCAATGCTCCAAGCGACCGGAGGCTGACGTGAGCGTGCTCGTGTGGATCACCGAGGGAACCTGGCAGGCTGCCGTCGACGCCGCCCGCACCCACACCCCCACCAGTGCCGACATCACGCTGCTGTACGTCACCGGCGACGACATCGCCGCAACCGCCCACGGCTCCTTCGCCGCGCTCCTGGGCCGCAGCCACCGCGAACGCGACCCCGGTACGCGAGTGGAGGCCCTGGAGGAAGCTGCGGCAGCGGCCCTGCTCGCCGCTGCCGCCGAACGCCTGAACCATCCCGGTGTCACCTGCCGGCACCGTCACGGACGCGTCGAACGCGAAGTCGTACGCGAGGCTGATACCGCTGACCTGCTCATCTGTGTACGGGACGGCGACCGCAACCGCCTGGGCCCGCGCAGCCTGGGCCACGCCACACGCTTCGTCGTCGACCATGCGCCCTGCGCCGTCCTGCTGGTGTGGCCCGAACCCGCCCCTGGCATCGACTCACTGCCGCCTGCCCCACCAGAGCCGCCACCGCACCAGCCGTGACCGCACGCGGTGCTCAGCGGGACTCAGGGCAATCCTGACGCCCGCCGGCCTCGTCCGCGCTCGTGCGGTCAGTGGTGGCCGGAGAAGATCTCCTTCGCCTCGCGGACGGCGTAGTAGACCAGGACGAAGCCTGCCAGAGGGTCCGCCCACCACCAGCCCATGGCGGCGTTGAGGACCAGGCCCAGCAGCACGGCAGAGGCCAGGACGCCGTCGATGAGGGTGACATGGCCCTCGGTCCGCAGGACGGTGCTGTCCAGGGCGGCGCCGGTTCGGGCCTTGCCCGCAGCCAGGGCGAATATCACCAACGCGGTCACCGCGGTCCACACGATGCCCAGCGCGGAGTGGCGGGGATGGAAGCCGGCGGCCAGGACCACGGTGGACTGTGCCAGCAGGTAGAACGCCAGCAGCGCGAATGCCCCGCCGATCAGCCGTAGGGCCCGGCGCTGACGGTCCACGCCGGCGCCGGACAGTTCCCAGATCACCACGGTCGACGCGCCGATCTCGATCAGGGAGTCCAGACCGAACCCGGCCAGCGCGACCGAACGAGCCGAGACCGCTGCGACAGTCAGCACCACGATGCCGACGACGTTCCAGCTGAGCGTTGCGTATTCGAGGGCGAATCCCCGCCGCAGCAGGCGGCTTCGGTCAGTGTCATGGGAACCGGTCACCGCGCGAGTATGCCAGCCCCTGCCGGATGCGGCCCACCGCAGGGAGACCGGGGATCGAGGTAGCCGGCTCGGGGTGGCCGGGTCTACCGCGCGTAGGGGTCGGTGATCTCGCGGAGTTGATCCAGGATCTGGTGCAACAGCGTGAAGTTGCGGGTGCCCAGGTAGGCCTTCCACTCCGCGTAGATCTCGTCGAGTGTCGCCGTGGCCACCTCGACCGCCCGCCGGCTGCGCTGCTCGATCACGATCAACCGGGCGCGGCCGTCCGTGGGGTCGGGGACGCGGCGGACATAGCCCAGGCGTTCCAATTGATCGACCAGCACGCCGGCGCTCTGCTTGGTCATCTGCGCCTGGTCGGCGAGGTCCGTAGGACGCGAACCGTACGGGGAGACGCGCTGGAACACCCGGCTCTGGGCGAGGGTCCAGTCGTCGAACCCGCTGGATCCGTGGCAGAACGACACCCCCCTTGCGCGTAGTGGTTAGGGGTGCCTTACCTTATCCTCTGTGACCTGGGCTGAGGCTGTACCTAATCTGCTGATCGGTTTGCGCGAGGGCCTCGAGGCCGGGCTCGTGGTGAGCATCCTGCTGGCCGCGCTGCGCAAGACCGGGACGGACGGGCACCGGGTGTCGTCCGCGCCGGTCTGGCTGGGCGTGCTGGGCGCGGTGTCGGTGGCTGCCAGCTTCGCCGCGGTGCTGACGTTCTCCACCAGCGTGCTGTCCAGCGCGGGCCAGGAGGCCGTCGGCGGGCTGCTGAGCGTGCTCGCGGTCGGCCTGGTCACGGCGATGGTGTTCTGGATGCGCCGCACCGCCGCTGGACTGTCCCGGCAGCTGCGCGGCGAGGTGGAGCGCGCGGCGGCGGTCGGTGCGGGGGCGCTCGCGCTCACCGCGTTCCTCGCGGTCGGCCGCGAGGGCCTGGAGACGACGCTGTTCCTGTGGACGGCCGTCAAGGCGTCCGGATCGACGGTTGCGCCGCTGGTGGGCGCCGGGCTGGGGCTGGCCGCCGCCGTGTCGGCGTGCTGGCTGCTGTACCGGCAGGCTGTGCGCCTCAACCTGGGGGTGTTCTTCAGTCGCACGGCGCTGGCGCTGATCGTGGTCGCCGCCGGGGTGCTCGCGTACGGCCTGGGTGACCTCCAGGACGCGGGCCTGCTGCCGGGCACGCACTGGGTCGCCTTCGACCTGACCGCGCACCTGGACCCGAACTCCTGGTGGGTGTCGATCATCACCGGATTCACCGAGCTCGCGCCCAGGATGACGGCGCTCCAGGTGGTGGCCTGGATCGTCTACCTGGCCGTGGTGGTCCCGCTGTTCGTCCGCGCCGGACGCCCCGCTCCCGCGCCCCGCACCGCAGCCGAAGGCCCCGTGCCTGCCGCGGCCCCCGCAGCCGCGGCGCCCGGAGCCTCCGTGGGGGCCGAGGCCCCCGGCCGCTGGGTACGGCTGGCCGGGCAGCGCCCCTGGCCGGTGGCCGCCGTGCTGGTGGTCGTCCCGACGCTGGCCGCCACCGCCGCCGTCCTGGCACTGCCCTCCGCCGCCGCGGCCACGGTGACGGTCACCCGCACCCGCTGCGCCCAGGAGTGGACCTCCGCCCGGGCCGGCAGCCAGACCATCGCGGTCGCCAACAGGACCGACAGGGCGGGCGAGATCGACCTGGTCAACGCCTCGGGGGCAGTGGTCGCCGAGATCGAGACCATCGGGCCCGCCACCACCGCCGATATGACCGCGACCCTCGGCAGCGGCTCCTACGCCATCAAATGCCTGATGTCCGGCCAGGCTGCGGCCTCCTCGGCCAGCGTCCAGGTCAGCGGCTCCAGCACGCAGGCCGCGCCCGCCGCGGTGAAGCCGGTCACCCTCCAGGAGCTGACCGGCCCCAACGACGCCTACCAGCACTACGCGGCGGGCGTGCTGACCCGGCTCACCGCCGACGTCGCCGCCATCCGCACCGACCTGACCGCCGGCAACCTGGCCGCCGCCAAGTCCGACTGGCTGACCGCCCAGCTGGACTGGGAGGAGGTCGGAGCCTCGTACGACAGCTTCGGCGACGCGGGCACCGCGGTCGACGGACTGCCCGACGGCCTGCCGAACGGCGTCCAGGACAGCGGCTTCACCGGTCTGCACCGGCTGGAGTACGGCCTGTGGCACGGCCAGAGCGCGGCCCAGTTGCTGCCGCAGGTCTCCACGCTCAGCGCCGACGTCGCCGAGGTGAGCCGGAACCTGGCCACCGACGACGAGGCGGGCGACCCGACCAACCTGCCGATCCGCGCCCACGAGATCATGGAGGACGCGTTGCGCGACCACCTCTCCGGGATCGACGACGAGGGCGCCGGTGCCGCCTACCCGCAGACCTGGGCCGACGTGCAGGTCACCCGTACCGTGCTCGGCGAGCTGTCCGGCCCGCTCACCGCCCGGGCGCCGAAGCTGCTGCCGCTGGCGGAACAGCAGCTGGACACGCTCCAGTCCGCGCTACTGGCCACCCGCACCGACGGCCAGTGGCATACCCCGCAGCCGGCCCCGCAGCAGGCCCCGGCGGCCGCTCGCCAGCAGGTGGACGCCGCCATCGGCGCCCTGCTGGAGACCCTGGACCAGGTCCCGGACCTGCTGGAAGTCCCGCCCAGCCACTGACCTGCCCGAAGACACCCCCACCCGACGACACCCCACCCGATGAGCACGTACCAGGAAGACAGGCGTCCGAAGATGAATGTCAGCCGTCGCAGGTTCCTCTCCGGCGCCGCCGCGGGCGCCGCCGGCACCGCCCTGACCGGCGGAATGCTCATCGGCGGTGCGCAGGCCGACGCCCGCGCCGCCGACAGCGGCCCGGCCACGGCCGACTCCTACCCGTTCCACGGCGCTCACCAGGCCGGCCTGCTCACCCCCGGCCCGGCCGACAAGCAGGCCGCCGCCTGCTACGCGGCCTTCGACGTCACCGCCACCGGCACGGCGGAGCTGGCCGAGCTGATGAGGACGCTGACCGGGCGGGCCCGCTTCCTGGCCACCGGTGGCACGCCCCCCGACCTGGGCGTCGGCCAGCCGCCCTCGGACAGCGACGTCCTCGGGCCGGTCGTGCCCGCCGACGGACTGACCGTCACCGTCTCCGTCGGCTCCAGCCTCTTCGACGACCGCTTCGGCCTGGCCGCGGACAAGCCCCGCAAACTGACGCCGATGCGGATCTTCCCCGACGACTCGCCCGATCCGGCCTGGATGCACGGAGACCTGCACCTCCAGATCTGCGCCAACCACCCCGACACCGTCCACCACGCCATCCGCGACATCGCCAAGCACACCCGGGGCGCGATGCAGCTGCGCTGGAAGATCGAGGGCTACAACTCCCCGCCCCGGCCCTCCGGCACCGGCCGCAACCTGCTCGGCTTCAAGGACGGCACCGCCAACCCCACCGGCACCACCGCGCAGCAGCTGATCTGGGTGGACGACCCGGCCGAGCCCGCCTGGGCCCAGGGCGGCTCGTACCAGGTGGTCCGGCTGATCCGGATGCTCGTCGAGTTCTGGGACCGGGTCTCCATCAACGAGCAGGAGGGCATGTTCGGCCGCCGTCGCGACTCCGGCGCGCCGCTGGACGGCACCAACGAGTTCGACACCCCCGACTACGCCGCCGACCCGCACGGCAACGTCATCCCCCTCGACTCGCACATCCGGCTCGCCAACCCGCGCACCCGGCAGACCGCCGACCAGCGGCTGCTGCGCCGCTCCTACAGCTACGACCTCGGCCTCGACCAGAACGGCAACATCCAGGCCGGGCACATCTTCACCTGCTACCAGCAGGACGTGCACCGGCAGTTCGAGACCGTCCAGACCCGGCTGATCGGCGAGCCGCTCATCGACTACGTCCAGCCCTTCGGCGGCGGCTACTTCTACGTCCTGCCCGGCCTGGCCGACACCACCGACTGGTACGGCCGCACCCTGCTGGCCTGACCAGAACGGACGATGGCGTTCGCAGACCCCATCCCGGTGGGCAACGGGCGTTGTGGCCGATGGCGTGATCATCGGCAGGTGATCGACGGGATCTTGCACCGGGTGTGAACCGGTGTGCACTGGCGTGACCTGCCAGAGCCGTTCGGGCCGTGGAAGACGGCCGAGGAGTCAACGCAGAGACCAAGATGATCAAGCGTCAGATGTACGGCCGCGCAGGGTTCGCCTTCCTACGGCACCGAATCCTCCTGGGCTGACACCACCCTCCGTCAGCACCGAATCAGCGACAGAGCCAGTCGCTGGAAAGACCCCTCCTGTCGGCTGCGCCATTGGGCGTACATTGCTCCTTCCGATGGCCCAGCCGAGCGGGTCGCTCTGCGGTCGCCTCCGCTACGGGTGTTTGAGTCGCCGAAGTCATTCAAACGCGTCCGGAGCAGTGGTAGCGGCGAACCTGAGGCCGGGTGTTCCCGACGATCTGGTAGGCCGTTGATGAGGAGACACCAGTGACTACAGGCACGGACGCCGAGAAGGGGACGTCGCTACCGCTCCTCCGAGGCCAGAAGGCCCTGGTGACGGGGGCGAATTCGGGCATCGGCAAGGCGACAGCGATCGCACTGGGACGGGCGGGAGCTGATGTCGTCGTCAACTATGTCTTCGGCCCCGAGGCCGCCGAAGAGGTCGTCCAGGAGATCCAGGGCTTCGGTGTGCGCGCCTACGCGCACGAGGCCGACGTCTCCGACGAGGGCCAGGTTGTCGCCATGGTCGCCAAGATGGTCGAGGAACTCGGCACCATCGACGTGATGGTGGCCAACGCGGGACTGCAGCGGGACGCCGCCATCACCGAGATGACCGTCGACCAGTGGCACAAGGTCCTGGACGTGAACCTGACCGGCCAGTTCCTTTGCGCCAGAGAGGCGGCCAAGGAATTCCTGCGCCGGGGCATCGTCCCGGAGGTCTCTCGATGCGCGGGAAAGATCATCTGCATGAGCTCGGTCCACCAGATCATCCCCTGGTCGGGGCACGTGAACTACGCCGCTTCCAAGGGCGGAGTGCTGATGCTGATGCAGACGCTGGCCCAGGAACTCGGCCCGCACGGGATCCGGGTCAACGCCGTGGCGCCGGGCGCCATCCGCACCCCCATCAACCGCAGTGCCTGGGACACGCCCGAGGCCGAGGCCGATCTCCTGCGGTTGATCCCGTACCGCCGGGTGGGCGACCCGGAGGACATCGCCGACGCGGTGACCGTCCTGGCCTCCGACCTGATGGACTACGTCGTGGGCAGCACACTCTTCGTCGACGGCGGGATGACTCTCTTCCCCGGCTTCGCCACCGGAGGCTGACCCCCGTGGACGACCACATCGCCCCACGCAGGGTGGTGATCCTCGGCGGCGGCTTCGCCGGGCTGTTCGCTGTGCGAGCGCTCCGCAGGGCACCGGTCGCCGTGACCCTGGTCGACCGCAACGCCCACCATCTCTTCCAACCACTGCTGTACCAGTGCGCCTCGGGCATCCTCTCCAGCGGCCAGATCACCCAGCCGCTGCGCGCCGTCCTGCGCCGCCACGGCAACGTCCGCTGCCTACTGGCGACGGCCACCGGCGTGGACGTCTACGCGCGCGTCGTCCACGCCGAGCGTGCGGACGGCACATCAGTCTCCCTTCCCTACGACGAACTGATCGTCGGCATCGGCGTGAAGCAGTCCTACTTCGGGCACAACGAGTTCGCCCAGCACGCCCCGGGCATGAAGACGCTCGATGACGCCTTGGCCGTACGCCGCAAGATCTACTGTGCCTTCGAGATGGCAGAGTCGGTCACCGAGCGCCGGGCGGTCGTCAAGGTGGGCCGGTTCCACGCATCCGGGGTGCTGGGGGTGGCTGATCTGGCTGTTCATCCACATCGTGTTCCTCACCGGCTTCCGGAGCCGGTTCGGGGCACTGCTCAGCTGGGCGGTGGTCTTCGCCTCCGGCTCCCGACGTGAACGCGCCTTCGCGTCGACCGACACACCTGCCACCCCGGTAGGCGGACAGTCCCCGTCCGGTGCGGCGGCCGGCCCGACCGTCCCCGCCACGATCCACCGAGGCCCACATGAACACCGCAGCAGACCTCCTGGCGAGCGGCCCCGCGCAACTGCTGCCCGCGCGCCAGCTCATGGCCTTCACCCTGGCCTCCCACATCATCCTGGTGCCGCTGGGCGTGGCACTGCCGTTCATCACGCTCGTCATGCACCATCGGGGTCTGCGGAAGAACGACCCTGTCGCCCTGCTGCTCGCCCGGCGCTGGTCGGCCGTCATGGCCGTCCAGTTCGCTGTCGGCGTCGTCACCGGCACGGTCCTGTCCTTCGAGTTCGGGCTGCTGTGGCCGAAGATGATGGGCCGTTGGGGGGACGTCTTCGGTCTCGGTTTCGGAGTGGAGGCGTGGGCGTTCTTCCTGGAGGCGATCCTCATCGCGATCTACCTGTACGGATGGCGCAGGCTCAAACCATGGACGCACTTCTGGCTCGCCACACCGCTACCTTTCGCTGCCGTGATGGGCGCGTTCGGCATCATCTCCGCGAACTCGTGGATGAACACGCCCCGGGGCTTTGTCCTCGACGCGGCGGGCAAGCCCGAGAGCGTCGATGTGCAGGCGGCGGTGTTCACACCGATGCTCGGTCCGGAGTACTGGCACTTCGTGGTCGCCATGTTCCTGACGGCGGGTTACGTCGTCGCCGGTGTCTATGCGTTGGGCTGGCTACGCGGACGCCGGGACCGCTACCACAGGCTCGGGTTCTGCGTGCCGTTCACCGTTGCCGCAATTCTCACTCCCGTGCAGTTCTTCCTCGGCGACAACATCGCGCGGCAGATCTACCACAAGCAGCCGGTGAAGTTCGCCGCCGCCGAGCTCGTCTGGAACACAGGTACGCACGTGCCCGAGTACCTGTTCGGCAGGCTGCAGTCCGACGGCAGCGTCAAGGGAGGGCTGAAGATCCCCGGCCTGGACTCGATCCTGGCCGGCTTCAGCCGCAACACCCAGGTGACGGGCCTGACCTCGGTGGCGGCAGCCGACCGCCCCACGCCGGCGGAGGCGAACCTTGTGCACTGGACCTTCGACATCATGGCGACCATCGGCAGCCTGCTGATCCTGCTGGCCCTTTGGTACGGCCTGTGCTGGCTGCTCAGCAGGGACCTGCCCAAGTCGCGCTGGTTCTTCCGGATCGCCGCCATCGCCGGCGTGGCCAGCGTGGTGACCGTGGAATGCGGCTGGATCACCACCGAAGTGGGACGGCAGCCCTGGATCGTCTACCAGTACATGAAGGTGTCGGACGCGGTGACACCCACCAAGGCCGCCTCGCTCTGGACGATGTTCGGCATTGTGGTGGTGGTGTACGTGCTCGTCTTCGGTGCCTTCCTCACCGTCGTGCTGAAGATGAGCAGACGCTGGCGGCTCGCCGACTCGGGCCTCGGCCGCCCCGAGGACGAGGGCCCGGAGACCGAAACTCCTTACGGGCCGCGGCCGGAACCCGCCGCAGTCGGCACGGGGTCCACCGCCCTGCGAGCCGGCCCCGACAGCCGCCGAGCACCTGGGGACGCGGAATGACCGCCGATATCGTTGCCTGGATCCTGCTGGTCGCGGTAGCCGCATACGCCTGCGGCGGAGGCGTCGACTACGGCGCCGGCTTCTGGGACCTGTTCGCCGGCGGCGCCGAGCGGGGCAAGCGTCCGCGCTGGCTGATCGACCACGCCATGGAGCCGGTCTGGGAGGTCAACAACGTCTGGTTGATCTTCATCCTGGTGTTGATGTGGACGGGATTCCCCGTCTTCTTCGAGACGGTCTTCAGCGCGATGTGGCTGCCGCTGGCCCTCGCCGCCGTCGGCCTGGTCCTGCGCGGCGCCGGTTTCGCGCTGCGCAAACCCACCCGGCGGATGGCCCAACGCCGCATCTACGGAGCCGTCTTCGCCGTCTCCTCGCTGCTCACCCCCTTCTTTCTGGGAGCCGCGGTCGGCGGCGTGGCCTCCGGACGGGTTGCCCTGGACACCACCGCCTCGGCCGACGCCTGGGCCAACACCACCTCGGTCATCAGCGGGCTGCTCACTGTGGCCGCCACGGCCTTCCTGGGGGCGGTGTACCTCACCGCGGATGCGCACCGCTTCGCGGCAAGGGACCTGGTCGGCTACTTCCGGCTGCGGGTCTGGGGCAGCCTTGTCGGCACCGTCGTCCTGGCCCTCATCGGCCTCGCGGTGACCCACAAGCACACCTCTTACGTCTACCACGGCCTCACCCACGGAACCGGGCTCGTCCTGCTGCTGGTCGCAGCCGTCGTCGCCCTGGTCACGGCCTGGCTGGTGGCCGGCCGACACACCGGATGGGCGCGGTTCACCTCCGTCGGTTCGGTGGCGCTGGTGATCGCCGCCTGGGGCACCGCACAACGCCCCTACCTGGTGCCCACCTCCCTGACCGTGCAGCAGGCGGCGGGAGCGGCCAGGCCGCTGCAATGGCTGCTGATCGTGACGATCGTCGCCGTGGTCCTGATCGGACCGGCGCTCGTGGTCCTGTACCGCCTCGACACCAGCGGCAAGCTCGTACCGCTGACCGACGCGGACGTCGAGGGCGACCCGAACCACCCCGGCACCTCACAGCCCTGAGGAGAAGCGATCACCGACTCCGTCGGGGCAGGAGCCCTTCCGGCCGTGCGGAGTACCAGTCGGCCCGTCAGGCGAGGGAGCCGGGAGGCACAGCAGTGACGTCGAACCAGGTACTGGAGGGCCTGGGCCTGATCGCCGTGCTCGCCGTGGGCTCCCAGCTCCTGGCGAGCCGGCTGCGCATCCCTGCGCTCATCGTCCTGCTCCCGGTCGGATTCACCGCCGGTGCGCTCACCAGTACCGTCGATCCCGACCAGTTGCTGGGAGCGGCCTTCTCCCCGATGGTGTCGCTGGCCGTGGCAGTGATCCTCTACGACGCCGGTCTCGGCCTGAACCTGCGGGGACTGAAGGGGCACACCCGACGGGTGGTGGTCAGGCTGATCTGGATCGGTGTGGCGATCACCGCGGTCTCCGCAGCCCTGCTCGCGATTCCCGTGCTCGGCATGTCCGAGCGCGCGGCGGTGATGCTCGGAGCGATCCTCGTCGTCTCCGGGCCGACGGTCGTCGGCCCGCTGCTCAACTTCGTCCGACCGACGGAGCGGCTCCAGCGCATCCTGGTCTGGGAGGGGTCGCTGATCGACCCGGTCGGTGGAATTCTGGGAGCACTTGTCTTCCACGCCGTCGTCGCGAGTGAACGGAAGGGGTTCGCCGGCCAGGTGGGGCAGTTCGCGGCCAGCGCGGCTGTCGGCCTGGCGGGCGGTGTCCTGGGCGCGGCGCTGCTGTGGCTGGTCTTCCGGTACCTGCGGCTGGACGAGGTACTCGGTACGACGGTGCAGCTCGCCGCTGCCGTCGGGGTGGCGGCCGCGTGCGACATCGCCCGCGACGACACAGGTCTCATCGCCACGGTCGTCATGGGAATGGCACTGGCCAACCTTCCCGGACTCGACCTCCCGGCGCGCCGGCCCTTCTTCGAAACCCTGGTCTCGCTGGTCATCGGGGTCCTTTTCATCTCCATCTCGGCCACCGTCACGCCCCAGTCCCTGCGCCACGTGCTGCTGCCGACACTTGCCCTCGTGGCCATCCTCGTCCTTGTCGTCAGACCGCTCGTCGCAGTCCTTTCCACCGTCGGCACCGACGTTCCGTGGGGGAGCGATGGTTCGTCGGGTGGATGGCACCGCGCGGCATCGTCGCCGCGTCCACCGCCTCGACCTTCTCGGCCACGCTGGTGAGCAGGGGAATCGGAGGCGCCGGGAAGATCCTTCCCGCCACCTTCGTGGTCATCGTCGCCACGGTCACGCTGTACGGCCTGACCGCGCATCGCGTCGCCAGGATGCTGGACGCCCTGCGTCCGGCGCGCTCCCGGCCGCTGCTGGTCGGCGGCGACCCCTGGGCAGTCGACCTGGCACGCGCGCTGCGTTCAGCGGGCCTGGACGTGCTGATGTGGGCCGGACTCGAACGCGAACGGGAGGGCATCAAGCAGGCCGGACTGGAACTGGCCCCGGGCGGCCTCCTGGCGGCGGCCACGGGTGCCGGTGCGGAGCTGGAGGGCATCACCGACGTGCTGCTCCTCACCGAGGAGGACGACTTCAATGCCCTCGCATCGGTGAACCTCCGGGGGAGCGTCCGGGGTCCCGTCCTCCGCCTCGGGCCGCCCAGCCCCAGCCACGGCGTGATCGCCCCGTACACGGGCAGTGAGAACCTCTTCGACAGTGCGCTGACCCGGCCCGAGCTGGCCCGCCGGTACGACGGTGGAGCCCGGATCGTGACCTGCCGGGTCGACGAGGGGATCCCCGCCGGGCACTACGTGATGTTCCTGGTGCGCCCGAACGGGCAGCTCGCGCCCGTCACCGAGACGGACAGCCCGACGCCCCGGGCCGGAGACACCGCGATCCTGCTGAGTCCCCCCTTCGGGTCCCGGCTGTGAGGTGGGCGGCGGGCGCGGTACACGGAGGGGGAGACGTGGGCACGAACCGCCCTCAGCCCAAGCGCTCCAAGAGGTGGAGGTCGGCCGTGGTTACGTGGTCGCCCGGTTCCAGCCAGGGCACGCCGCCCAGGCGCGGGATGTCGAGGAGGACGCCCCGGCCGACGATTGGCGTCCGGCCCGAGTGGACCTCGCTCCCGGCGCACGCACCTTCTCCGGCGTGAGCAGGCATCAGGAGTGGTCCCCTGCGGCAGGTCAGGGGCGCTGGCGGTCCAGGGCTTCGTCGAGGGTGGTGGCGGCCATGATGAGCGACAGGTGGGTGAACGCCTGTGGGAAGTTGCCCAGTTGCTCGCCGCTGGGGCCGATCTCCTCGGCGAAGAGACCGACGTGGTTGGCGTAGGTGTGCATCTTCTCGAAGGTGTAACGGGCTTGGTGCAGCCGCCCCGCGCGGGCGAGGGCGTCGACGTACAGGTAGGTGCACAGGCTGAAGGTGCCCTCCGAGCCGCGCAGGCCGTCCGGGGAGGCGGCCGGGTCGTACCGGTAGACGAGGCTGTCGGAGACCAGGGTGCGGTCCATGCCGTCCAGAGTGGACAGCCAGGAGGGGGCCTGGGGAGCGAGGAACCCCACCCGGGGGATCAGCAGCAGCGAGGCGTCCAGGACGGCATCGCCCCCGTAGTGCTGTACGTAGGCCTTCTCCTTGTCGCTCCACCCGCGTTCCATCACCTCTTCCAGGATGGTGTCGCGGGCCTTGGTCCACCCGACCGTGTCGGCCGGTCGGCTGAACTCGGCCGCCAGTTTCAGGCCGCGGTCGAAGGCCGTCCAGCACATCACGCGGCTGTAGGTGAAGTCCATGCGCCCCCGCGGGTCTCCCAGATGCCCTCGTCGGGCCGGTCCCAGTTGTCCGCGAGCCAGTCCAGGGTCCGGGCCAGGATCTTCCAGCCCCGGTAGCCGGCCTGGACACCGATCTCGCGTCCCTCCGACAGGGCGTAGAGAACCTCGCCGTAGATGTCGAGTTGCAGCTGGTCGGAGGCTGCGTTGCCGAGCCGGACCGGGTACGAGCCCCGGTATCCCTCGAAGTGCTCAAGGATCTCCTCCGTCAGGAGGGGCTCCCCGTCGACCCGGTACATGATCTGGAGGGGCTCGCCGTCCTTGCTGTCCGCGTCGTGCAGGCGGTCGCCCAGCCAGTGGGTGAAGGCTGTCGCCTCCTCCACGAACCCCAGGTCCAGCAGCGCCCGCACCGACAGCGAGCCGTCCCGGACCCAGGTGTACCGGTAGTCCCAGTTGCGCTCGCCGCCGACCTGTTCGGGCAGGCCCATCGTGGCAGCGGCCACCGGCGCTCCGGTGGGGGCGTAGGTCAGGAGCTTGAGGACGATGGCGGAGCGGGCGACCATGTCCGGCCAGCGGCCCCGGTAGTTCGAGGAGCGCAGCCACCGCTGCCAGAAGCCCACGACGTCCCACAGCTGGGCGGTGATCCCCTCGGTGGTGGGTGCGGCCGGTGCCGGCCCGTCGGCGTCGCACACGGTCAACACGACCGCCGCCGCCTCACCGACGCTCAGTGCGACCTCGCCGCATACGTCCTGCCCGTCCCGTTCCAGCGGAAAGGTGCTCTGCAGGTGGGCGGTGATGCCGGGGGCCCGGAACGCGGCGCCCTCGGCGCGCAGGTCGAGTTCGTGCTGGGCCCGCCCGTAGTCGAAGCGTGGACGGCACTCAAGGGTGAACCGCACCGTCCCGCGCACGGCACGCACGGTGCGTATCAGCGTGTGCCGGTCGGTGGGGGTGGGGCCGGCGTTCGGTGGCATCCAGTCGATCACTTCTCCCACCCCGTCCGGCGACATGAACCGGGTGACGAGAACGGCGGTGTCCGGGTAGTAGAGCTGCTTGCAGGTGTTCTGCGACAGGTCCTTGGGCGAGAGCCGGAAGTGGCCACCGCCGTCGTGGTCGAGCAGTGCGGCGAAGATGCTGGCCGAGTCGAACCGTGGGGCGGCGAACCAATCCACTACCCCCTGGGCCGAGATCAGGGCGGAGGTCTGCAAATCGCCTATGAGGCCGTGATCTGCGATGGGCGGGTAGCGGTCCATGGGCATCCAATCTCGACATTACCCCTTTATCTCCCACTATCTGCCATTATCCAGCTGTTCGCCTGCGGTGAGGCGTGCAGTCGGCACCACTGCGCTGAGGTCGCCGCCCCGCGACCTCCCCCCGGGTACGCGCTGCCACTGACGGTGACCAATCGGTGCTGGAACGCCCGAAGGCAGGGGCTGCTCGCGCTGCTCGGCTTCCTGCTCGCCATCGTCGCAACGTTCCTCTTCAGCCTGCTGATTCGCGCGTTCGGCTTGCAGTCTGAGGCGTTCACCCTGGGAGTGCGTCCGGTATCCACGGTGATCAACACTCCCGACTTCTTCTCGTTCGCCGTCGCGGGCCTGGCGGGCATCGTCGGCATTGTTTCGCTGACCGAAGCCAGGACGAGCACCCTGCTCGGCGGCTTCATCTCCGTCACGACGATCCCGGCCGCGGCGGACACCAGGGTGTCGACTGCGTTCACCAGCTGGCGCGAGGACTGGGGATCGCTCGTCCAACTGCTGCTCGACATCGTCGTGCTGGCCGCCTTCTGGACGACGGGGGCGCAGCAGCTGTTTTCGTCACCAGATACCCCCGCTGATCCTGCGCGCTGACGGAATCGGCTTCCGGAACGGGACGGGTCAGCGCGCGTCCGCTCGAAGTCGAACGGTTTCGGTCAGGCGGTTGAGTCGGTCAGGGCGAAGCAGAGCGCGAAGCCGTCCCGACCGCCACCGACCTCGCCGTCACCGGCCCAACCAGGCCGAGCAGCCGTAGTGGAAGCCGGCATCCGACCGTCCACCGGGGGCTCCGTTTCCTGCGTCCGGTCGACTGCAAGGTTCTCAGCAGCCCCTTGCCATCAGGCACAACGCCGTAACTTCATGGCTTTGCGCCAAAGGCAGCCCTCAGCTGATCCTCCTGCTGCACCGAAAGGTCAGAGCGCATCAACTCCATGGCGTGTCCTTGGAACGCCTTTGTGACGGAGTCGATCACGGCGTCGGTGCTCAGGAGCACGAGCGCCGAGGTGCCCGGCGTCATGTCACCCTTCACAGACTCGATCATCGCGCTGTCGATGCCGGCCTTGCTCAGCTTCTTGGCGAACGCGGAGGCTTTGCCGCCCTCGTCGGTCACGTGTTCCTGTACCTGGGGCCCCGCTGCGTACTGCGGCCAACGGATCACTGCGACATCGCGCACATCGATGACCTGCTGGTCACCCAACTGTTTGACCTGCAGGACTGCGTCGTCGGCTCCTTCGGTACCACTGAACCGCCATGCCGTTGTTGACACGGGTCTACTCCTTCCGCCAAGCCAGTCGAGAGTGCCCGCAGCCGTGGCTCGACGGGGTCGTGTCCGCCGCGCGGCACGGAACGACATCCAAGAACAGCCCGCGGCGCAGGATCGCCTCCTTGTCCCTGGTGAGGCCGTGTCGTACTTGGCCGCAATCGGCAGCTTGCGCCCCCGTTGGGGAGGTATACCGTTTCGGGCGCGGTGCCGGGTCCTGGTCGGGGCTGTCGGTGCTGGCCATCCAGGGTCTATTTCTCCAGGCTAACCCGACATATCAGGTGTTTCACCCGGGGCCGTCACGTGGGGGCCGACTCGCCCCGATGGCTGGTTGCCCGGCTGCGGGCCAGGAGGGCCCCGGGGTCGCACCTGTCCGTACCGTTCTGACAGGCGTACGCAACCCTCCGCCGAGGTACCGCGGAACAGGCCGGAGGGAGAGGGCGCGGGGAGAGAGTCCCGGAGGTGCTGCCTGACTGCCGCCGTGGCAGCCTGGATATGGAGTCTCCGACCGGGTCGCCCAATTCGGCGACGAAGTTGTTCTCGAAGGAGCCCGCACATGGCCAGCAATGTCAGTGAAACGCCGACGGACGCCCTCACGTCCCGGAGGCCGTTCGCAACCGGCTGGACCGTCTTTGCCGCCGTTCTGATGATCTTCGGTGGTGCCATGGCGATATTCGAGGGGATAGCCGCCATCGCCAAAGACGACCTGATCGTCGTCACTCACAATTACGCCTACAAGTTGAACACCACCGGCTGGGGCTGGATCCATCTCATCCTGGGCATACTCATCGTCCTGGCCGGTGTGGCCCTCTTCAGTGGTGCCGTCTGGGCACGTGCCGTCGGTGTCGTCGTCGTCGGACTCGGCATGATCGCCAACTTCTTGTGGCTGCCCTACTACCCGTTCTGGGCCATCGTGCTGATCGCCATCGACGTCTTCGTGATCTGGGCCCTCTGCGCCGGAACGACGAGAACAGCGCGGCCGGATTGAGAAGTCATCTCATTTGGGCCAGTAGGCTGCCCTGGTGACGATCGTGGAGCGGTTGGTGCCGGACGGGTTGTGGGAGTTGTTCCAGCGGGTGGTGCCGGCTTCGCCGACACGGCCACAGGGCGGCGGGCGTCGCCGCTATGGGGACCGTGAGGTACTGGCCGCGATCGTCTTCGTGGCCACCTCCGGCTGCACCTGGGCCCAGCTCCCACCGTGTTTCGGCCCGTCCGGGCCGACCGCACACCGCCGCTTCGCCGAGTGGAGCCGGGCGCGAGTGTGGGCCAAGCTGCACCGCCTGGTCATGGACGAACTCGGCGCGCGCGGCGAGCTGGACTGGTCGCGGTGCGCGGTCGACTCGGTCAACATGCGGGCCTTGAAAAGGGGGACCTGACGGGTCCGAATCCTGTGGATCGGGGCAAGTACGGGTCGAAGATCCACATACTCACCGAGCGCACCGGTTTACCCCTGTCGATCGGCATCTCCGGCGCGAACCTGCACGACAGCCAGGCCCTGGAGCCGCTCGTCCGTGGCATCGCCCCGGTGCGCTCCCGACGCGGACCACGGCGACGGCGCCCCGCCAAGCTCCACGCCGACAAGGCCTACGACTACGTTCACCTGCGGCGATGGCTCCGATCCCGCGGCATCACCCCACGCATCGCACGCCGTGGCATCGAATCCTCCGAGCGCTTGGGCCGCTACCGCTGGACCCGCGCACCGTCGCCTGGCTCGCCGGCTGCCGACGACTCCACCGCCGCTACGAACGCAAAGCCGAACACTTCCTCGCCTTCGTGGGCATCGCCGCCACGCTCATCTGCTACCGCCGACTCGCCAAATGAGATGACCTCTGATTCGCCGCCGCCGGCCCGCCAGGCGCGGGACCGGCGGCGGCGGCGGCCCGTGGCAGACCTCGTCACTTCCGGCCTGTCCCACGCTCCGTGCCCGCCCACCCGGAACCGCCCCAACGGCGGCGGCCAGGGCGGATGCCGGCACGGCCGTCCATGCGGACCTGTTCCTGGACGAGCTGTGCTCCTACTGCAAGATATTGATCGCGCGAGCGATCACCAGCGCGCCGATGCCAAGAGAGGCGACGGATTCCATCATCATCAACAGCTTCGCCCACCGCTTGATCGCGGAGATGTCGGTGGGGCTGAACGCGGTGGCGGTCCAGAAGGCCAGTACCAGATAGTCGGCGAAGATCGGCACCCAGGTGGTCGGCGCGTAGTCCGTGTACTGCATCTCGGCGAACACCAACGCCGGATTCGCATACGGTTGGTGCGCGCGGGAAGCGGCACCACCGCGATCCAGATCCCAGTACCACAGCCCGAAGGTGATCACGTTCGTGACCCAGATCACTCCACCGGTAGCCAGCAACCCGATGGCGTTGTTGGCGAACAGCTTGTTGTTGGTCAGGATGTCGGCCACCAAGTGGGCGGCGGCGAACAAATTCGCCACCGTCATGAAGGCGATGGTGAGGCCGGTTGTGATCCGCAGCCATGGCTTCTGTCGATCGATGCGGCCCGGGTCTCCGATGATCAGCGCGGCTAGCAGTACCATCAGGACGACCGGGACCGCCCAAGAAGGGGTCACCCGGTACTTCGTGGGCAACGCCACGTGGAGAAACGCGGCGAACAAGATCGCCAGCGCCACCGGCCACCAGTGCTCACCCCGTGCAGCGGCCTGAACCGGCGCTGGCGGGGGCGGGGCGACCGGGTTCGGGCCTGATGTCATGCCCCATTGTTGCCTTACCGGTTCTGACGCCGCAGCAGTGACGCGCCGCTTCTCGGATCACCGCCCGATGACTCCCCACAGCCGCACGAAGGCGGTTGGGTGCGGTTCATCTGCCGGAAAGTGGGTGCTTTCGTCGCAGAAGGGGTTTCCGGGGGCCGGGTCGGCGCGAACCTGGCGGAGACGACCTAGGACACGACGAACCCGTCGGTTGGTGAGCGCCCGCCTGTGCCGGGCAGGCACCGGATGGTCAGCGCGACCAGCACGCCGGCCAGCAGCAGCGGCGGAATGGGCCACCACAGGGGTTCGCCGCAGAAGCCCAGGGCCGCTCACCCCTTCGGGGGAATTTTCTCCCGGTATAGGTAATATTTGGCTGAAATATGTATCTATATCTGCGATGCGTTACCCGCCAGCAGCGAACTCGGCTGCGACCCTACGGGAGTTGCCATGACGGCGAAGAAAAAGGGCGTGACAGGCGGGAAGCCTGGTGCGGGGGCATCCACCCGGGGCGCAGCGCCGGCAGAGCCTATGAGCCGGGCGGACCGGGTGGCGCTGGGGAAGGAAGCCCGCGGGGCGGCGCCGCTGGAGGCGCACGGAGAGTTCCGGCCGGTCGGATCGCGCGATCCGGTCGGGCTTCTGTTGGGTCAGGCGGCGTCGCGGGTGTCGGAACTCGTGCCGGTACGGCATGGGCGCATGCTGGTATCGCCCTTCACGTACTACCGGGGGGCCGCACTGCCGATAGCGGCGGATCTGGCTGCCACGCCCACCTCAGGGCTGCGGGTCCAGCTGTGCGGAGACGCGCATCTGTCCAATTTCGGCGCGTTCGCCTCGCCGGAGCGGCGACTGGTGTTCGACGTCAACGACTTCGACGAGACTCTGCCCGGGCCGTTCGAGTGGGATGTCAAGCGGCTGGCCGCGAGCCTGGCCGTGGCGGGGCGCGACAACGACTTCTCCGGCAAGACCCGCCGCAAGATCGTCCTGGCTGCGGCCGAGGGTTATCGCAAGGCGATGCGCCGCTTCGCGAAGCAGTCCTTCCTGGACGTCTGGTATGCGCACCTGGACATCGAGGAGGCCATCAGGCAGTTCAGGTCCCAGTTGAAAGCGAAGAGGTTCAAGGCGGCCGAGGAACTGCTGGCCAAGGCCCATACCCGCGACAGCACGCAGGTGCTGGGCAAGCTCACCACCATGGTCGACGGTCGTCGGCAGATCGTCAGCGACCCCCCGACGATCGTCCCCGTCGAAGAGGTTTTCGGTGATGTGCAGGCCGAGGCAATCTACGAGCTGATCCGCACCGTGCTGGGCAAATACCGGCGCACGCTGCAGTCCGACCGGCGACACCTGCTCGATCAGTTCACGCTGGTCCAGATGGCCCGCAAGGTCGTCGGGGTGGGCAGCGTCGGTACCCGAGCCTGGATCGCGCTGATGGACGCCGGGGACGGCGTCGAACCGCTGTTCCTGCAAGCCAAGGAGGCCCAGCCCTCCGTCCTGGTGGAGTATGCCGGGCGCAGCCAGTACAGCAACCAGGGCGAGCGCGTCGTCGCCGGGCAGCACCTCATGCAGGCCCAAAGCGACATCTTCCTCGGCTGGACCCGCGTCACCGGGCCGGACGGGAAGGACCGGGACTTCTACGTGCGCCAGTTGCGCGACTGGAAATTCTCCGCACCGATCGAGATGATGCTCCCATCGGGCATGGCGGTGTACGCCTGGCTGTGTGGTTGGACCCTTGCCCGAGCGCACGCCCGCTCCGGTGACCGGGTCGCCTTGGCCGCCTACCTCGGCGGCTCCGACCGGTTCGACCAAGCCATCGCGGACTTCGCCGAAACCTACGCCGACCAGAACGAAGACGACTTCGCTGCCCTGCAGACTGCCGTGAAAGAGGGCAGAGCCGAAGCCACCAGCGGGATCTGACGTGTGCTTCGCCCGGTGCCGGTGGTGACGAGCCGGTGGGCGCGAATTTCCCTTGGGCAGTAACCGGATCAACGCCGCGAACAGGGGCCGGTCGGCCCAGTGGAGCTGGGGCAGGAGGCCAGGGCGAGGGTACTTCCCGCGGTCGGCTTTGTCGTTGGCCTGCACGCACAGGGCGCTGCTGATGTTGGTGATCTTGTACTTGCCTTCTTGAGGTGACTTGACTGGCGGTGTCGATCCTCGAGCACCCCGTCCAGCCGTTCGTGCGCTCCAACGGCGCCAGCAACCCACGTGTGTAGGCCAGCGCCGACTCCCGCGAATCGCTCCACGCGAACCGGTGAGCAAACCGCTCATGCCCGGTCAGCCCGTCCGACCAGCGACGAGCATCGACCTCGGATATATCCCCACCCATGAAAGCCCAACGAGCGAACCCAACACCCGGCCACGGTGAGCACCGTTGCAGTACCAAGGGAACGCCAAGAAAACGTGCGAGCGCGTACGGAGGGCGCCAGGAAGCCGGTCGGGCCCTTGCCCGGATCGTTGCCGTGGGCTGCAATGGCTGTCATGGGCCTTCTGATACGCAGCACCGACCGCGCCGTGAGTGCGCTGTGCTGTCCGGCCCCGCCGGTTCACTCCGGCCTGCGCCATGAGGACCAGCCGCCTCATCCGGGGCCCGGCCGTCCCCGTCAACGCGCCGCCCGGCGCTGACACGCGCCTACCCCACCCACGCGCCCGGTACCGCACCCGCGCCCGGCCGCGATCCCTTTCGCCTCTCCTGGACCCGGTCCGGGCCAGGTATCGACCTGCCCTGATCCCTGTACTGAACGGACCCATCGTGCCCATCGACGACCTGCGCTTCACCGACCGCACGACCCTTGTCACCGGTGCCACCGAGGGAATCGGCCACCAGACCGCGCTGCGCCTGGCCCTGGGCGGCGCCCGGGTCATCGTGCACGGCCCCACTGAGGACAGTGCCGCCATGGCCGTCGAGCACCTGGTCGCCGCCGGTGCTCCGGCCAGGGGCCTGGAGATCGCCGCGGCTGACTTCGCCCAGCTGGAGCAGGTCGGCCGATTGGCCGCGCACCTGGCCGACCGGCACCAGCGGCTGGATCTGCTGGTGCTCAACGCCGGCATTGCCGGACCCGAGCGCCGCACCCTCACCGATGAGGGCAACGAACTGTGCTTCCAGGTCAACTACCTGGCACCGTACCTGCTCACCCGTCTTCTGGAGCGTCCGCTGGCGCGCGGCACGGACAGCCGCATCGTCGCCCTGAGCTCCAGCCTGCACCGCACCGCCAACATCGACTGGACCGACCTCACCCGCGCCAAGCGGTACTCCCGCATCTCCGCCTACGGGCAGTCCAAGCTGGCACTGACCACCTTCGTCACCGCAGTCGCCCACTGGCTCCCCGAGAACCACACCGCGATCAGCGTCCACCCGGGCGTCGCCGAGACCGCCGTCCGGCCGCTGTACGGAACCTCGGGACGCCCGGCCGCCGAGGTCGCCGAGACCGTCCTGACGCTGTGCTCACCCGCGACCGAGGTGGTCAACGGCGGCTACTACGACCAGCTGACCCCCACCACCCCCGGTACCCAGGTCACTGAGAAGCGCTCGGTCGACCGCCTGCTCAAGCTCAGCGAACGACTCACCCAGCTTGTGCCGCAATCGGTCTGACCATGCGTCACAGCAGCTTCCACCGTCACGTCACCACGAGGAATCCATGTCCAAGCGCGCCCGGAAGAAGCACGACCGCCGCAAGAAAAGCGGTAACCACGGCTGTCGCCCCCATGCCTGAGGAGCGGTAGCCGCCGATCGACGAGACACGTTCCGGCGTCGGCCCCGAGCCATTCGGCCGGGGGCCGACGCAGTCCGACGTGCCGGCCGGCCACCGTCAGTGCATGCCGTCGGCCAGAGGGCCCCGGATCGGTGCCAGACCGACGCACATGCCGACGGTCGCCGAGGCGAACGCCTGGACGCCGAGACCGGACATGACCGCGTGGTGACCGGTGGTGTTCTCACCCGCGTAGTTCTGCCAGCTGGTGCTGGTGGTGAAGCTGACGGCTGTGTCCAGGGCGAGCTGCCAGGGCATGCCGCGGTGGCCGGGTGACCAGGGCAGCCACTGCTGGCAGGTGAACAGGCCGAACAGCGCGGCGATGCTCATGGCGGTGAACGCCATGCGTGCGGTGAAGTAGTGCCTTCAGTCCTGTTCGCGGTCGGAGTCGATGCCGCAGGCGCGGTAGAGGAGGCGTTCGGCCTTCCAGTGGCCGCCGCCGTCCGGGGCGCGGGCCACGTGATCGCCCAGCGGGACGTGCACAGCGACCAGCACGGAGAGAAGGAGCAGGGCTTTGTAAACCCCTATCCGGATTCCACCCGGTCAGGCTTGGGCTGTGGGTCGGATGATGATCTCGTTGACGTCGACGTCGGCGGGCTGCTCGATCGCGAACTGGATCCCGCGGGCAACTGCCTCGGGGGCGATGGCCATCGCGTTCTTCGACTCGTTCATCCGCGCGCGCAGGTCCGGGTCGGGGACGGATTCGATGAAGTCGGTTGCCACGAAGCCCGGTGAGACCATCGAGACGCGGATCGAGGGGCCGGCTTCCTGTCGCAGGCCTTCGGTAAGGGTGCGGGCGGCGGCCTTCGAGGCAGAGTAGACCGCCTGCCCGGGGACCGTCTTGTAGGCGGCGGTTGACAGAGTGTGGATGAACTGGCCGTGGCCTTGGGCGCGGAAGACGGGAAGGGCCGCGGCGATCCCGTGCAGGATTCCCTTCACGTTGATGTCGATCATCGCGTCCCAGTCGTCCAGCCGCAGCTCGTCCAGCGGCGATACGGGCCCGACGCCGGCGTTGCCCACCAGGACGTCCAGCCGGCCGAACCTCTCCCGGGCCAGTGCCACCAAGGCGACCAGATCCTCGCGGCGGCGGACGTCGACCGCCCTGAATGCCACCTCGTCACGCTTGTCACCGAGTTCACCGGCCAGGTCAGCGAGCCGCTCCTCGCGGCGCGCTCCCAGGACGAGCTTGGCGCCCTCACGCGCCAGCAGACGGGCGGTGGCGGCGCCGATCCCACTGCTCGCTCCGGTGATCGCCACGACTTTGCCCTCGATGCCGGACATCTCGTGCCTCCGCTCTAGAATCAGATAAACGGACGCATGTCCGCAATGGACCCACAGTAACGGACATGCGTCCGTATAGACAAAACGGACCACCTTTCCGTGGCCCGGTTCGGAGGAATCAGTGGCGCAGCCCCGTCAGCGCGCGACGCGCTCGGACGCCGAGGACAACCGTGCGCGCATCATCGAGATCGCTCGCACTGCCTTTGCCGACAGTCCCGAGGCGTCGTTGCAGTCGATCCGGAAGACGTCCGGGGTCGGACAGGGAACCATGTATCGGCATTTCCCCAGCCGGGAGAGTTTGCTCCTCGCCGTCTACCGGCAGGACGTCGAGGCACTCATCGACGCCGCGCCCCGGCTGCTCGACCAGCACGAGCCCCTGGACGCGCTCCGCCTGTGGTTCGGCCAGCTCGCCGCATACGGCCGGATCAAGCACGGAGCTTCCCTGGCCGTCGAAGCCGCCACCCGCGCGGACCTCGGAAACCAGTACTACGCGCCGGTCATCACCGCGCTGGGCCATTTGCTCAGCGCCGGCAAGGCCGCCAAGCAGGTGCGGCCCGACGCCGACCCGGACGAGGTGCTGCTGCTCGTGTCGTTCCTGTGGAAAACCGACGGCGGGCCCCACTGGCAAGAACGCACCGGCCACATGATCGCCATCGTCATCGACGGGCTGCGCGCCGGAACGCCTGGACTTGTCCGGTCGATCACGTGCGGAGCCAGATGAGGAGGGCGGCTGCGGTGACCGTGCCGAGGTAGACGTAGCCGCGTTTGTCGTAGCGCGTGGCCACCGCTCGGGCGTGCTTCAGCTTGTTGATGGCCCGTTCGATGGTGTTGCGTTTCCTGTACCGCTCCTCGTTGAAGCCCGGTGGTCGCCCGCCGTGCGAGCCCTTGCGCAGGCGGGCGGCACGACTGTCCGTCTTCTGCGGGATCGCGTGCGGAATGCCGCGCCTGCGCAGGTACTCGCGGCACGGGCCGTAGCTGTAGGCCTTGTCTGCGGCCAGGCTGTCGGGTGTCGTGCGGGGCCTGCCCGGACCGGTCCGCGGGACGCGGATCTTCTCCAGCACGCGTTCGAACTGCGTGCAGTCCGCCCGCTGTCCCGGCGTGAGGACCAGGGACAGCGGGCGGCAGCGGCCGCCCGCACTCAGGCGGACCTTGGTGGTGAACCCGCCGCGCGAGCGGCACAGGCCCTCGCCGCCAGCACCACCTCCACCAGGCGGGCGACGAGGCTCTGCCACGGCGTCTCGTCCTGGTGTTCCCCTGCCCCGGCCCCCTTTGAGGCCAGGGCCGGTGGCCGGTCGGTGCGGGCGCCGGCCGCGTGCTGGTGGGCCCGCACGACGGTCGAGTCGACCGAGACGTCCCAGTCGATGTCGCCGACCGCGTCCGCTTCGGCCTGCACCTGCTGGAGCAGCCGTGCCCAGGTTCCGTCGGCCGACCACAGCCGATGGCGTTCGTAGACCGTCTTCCACGGCCCGAAGCGCTCGGGCAGGTCACGCCAGTGCACTCCGGTCCGCACCCGGTGCGGAATCCCGTCGATCACCTGCTGGTGGTCCCGCCACCGGCCACAACGCCTGTTGCTGACCGGCAGGAACGGCCGCAGCCGTTCCCACTCGGCATCCGTCAGGTCTCCCCGCCCCATGCCCGAACCAACGAGCAAGCCAGGCGATAGTCACATGATCGGGCGGTCAAGTCCCAGGAGCATTGTTGTGTGAAGCGCCGTTCGTGCTGGCGGAGCGGCTGAACGCCGCGCGCTAGGGCACGTATCCGGTTGTGATCAGTTTTGGGAAGTTGTCCTCGCGGTGCGTATTGATGCGGTAGACCCTGTTCCGTGACTCGAGTGCAACTATCCGATGCGGAGTGGGAGTTCATCGAGCCGTACCTGCCGATCGGTGAGTACGGCCCGTACCCCGAACGGCTGCGCCAACAGTTCGAAGGCGTGATCTGGCACTTCAAGACCGGCAGCCAGTGGCGTGAGACGCCCAGGGAGTTCGGTGCCTGGTCGAGCGTCCACAACCGCTTCCGTCAATGGCGAGACGCCGGCGTGTTCGAGGCCCTGCTAGAGGGCGCGATCGCGGAGGCAGCCAAGCGGGGCGAGGTGGACTTGTCCCTGGTCAGCGTGGATTCCACCACCGTCCGGGCCCATCATGATGCCGCCGGGATGCACCTGGACCCGGACTCCTTGGCCGCCTTGGAGAAGGCCGCCGAGGAGGCGGAGAATGCCCGGCAAAAAGGGGAGGCCCGCAGGAACAAGACGGACATGACGGCCCCGGTGACGCGGAACGGGAAGAGCGGCGGCGTATCCGACGCCGATGCAAGCTCCGCCTGAAGGCCGCCCTGCTCGGACGCTCCAGGGGCGGACAGACCAGCAAGATCCATGTCGCGGGCGAGCGCAAGTGCCGCCCGCTGGCGTTCATCCTGACCGAGGGACAGGCCGCCGACAGCCCGCAGTTCATCCCCGTGCTGAAAAGAGTCCGGGTCCGCGGACCCATCGGCCGTCCTCGAACACGTCCCGACGCGGTCGCCGGGGATAAGGCCTACTCGTCCCGCGGCAACCGCGCCCACCTGCGCAAACGCCAGATCAAGGCGGTCATCCCAGAGAAGGTCGACCAGGCCGCCAACCGCAAGAAGAAGGGCAGCGGGGGTGGCCGGCCCGTCAGCCACGACGCCGAGCTCTACAAGGATCGGAACACTGTCGAGCGCCTGATCAACAGGCTGAAGGCCTGGCGAGGCATCGCCACCCGCTATGACAAGACTCCCGCGAGCTACCTCGCCGGCCTCCACCTTCGCGGCGCAATGATCTGGATCAAGGACCTCACCAGAGCCACCGCTTGATCACAACCAAATACGTGCCCTAGTGATCGTCTGCCGCGCGTTCAACACCTTTTCATGCGCAGCACCATGACATGTACTCGTAAGTCACCTAGCTTTGACCGTGCTACGCGCGTTGCACACCCCATTCCGCTCCCCGTGCCCTACCCCTATCTGCATCAGGAGCTCAATTGAGAGCCGTCCGCCGCCGTCTCATCCAGTCGCTCACGGCCTGCGCTGCGGTCGCCACGGCAGCGATCCTGCCGGGCGCCGTGACCGCACACGCCGCCAGTAACTACTCGCTAGTGGTTCTGCCCGACCAGGGCGAGAGCGCAATCTACAACTTCGTCAACTCGGCCACGAAGTCGATCGACATCACGATCTACGAGCTGCGCGACGCCACGCTCGAGAACGACCTGGTCGCCAAGGAGAAGGCGGGCGTCGCCGTCCGGGTGATCCTCGACGGCAAGCAGACCTCGGTCAACGACGCCGCGTACACCACCCTCACCAATGGTGGTGTCGGTGTGACGTGGTCCTCGGCGGCGTTCGTCTACACGCACCAGAAGACGATCACTGTGGACGGTACTGAGTCCTACATCTCCACCGGCAACTTCGACACGACCTACTACGCGACCTCACGCGACTACGGCGTCTTCGACGAGACGGCGTCGGACGTCAGCGCGATCGAGGCGGTGTTCAACGCCGACTACGCCAAGACCTCCATAACACCGTCCGACGGCGCCGACCTGGTCTGGTCGCCCACCGACTCGCAGACCCAGATCCTCGGCCTGATCAACGGGGCCCAGCACAGCCTGGACGTCGAGGAGGAGGAGTTCGGCGACACCACGCTGGTCAACGCGATCGTCGCCGACGAGCAGCGCGGCGTGAAGGTGCGCGTCGTCGCTGAGAACGAGAGCAACACCTACACCACCGAGCTGAACCAGGTGACTGCGGCCGGCGGCCAGGTCACCACCTACACCAGCTCGACCGGCTACTACATCCACGCCAAGGCCATCATCGCCGACTACGGCACCTCCACCGCCAAGGCGTTCGCGGGCTCGGAGAACTTCTCCTCCAACTCGCTGAACAGCAACCGCGAGCTGGGCCTGATCGTCAGCGACTCCGGCGTGGTCAGCGGCCTGGAGCAGGCGTTCAACAGCGACATGGGCAGCTCGTCCAGCGGCAGCGTCACGGTGACCAACCCCGGCAACCAGACCGGCACCGTCGGCACCGCGGCCAGCCTGCAGATCAGTGCGAGCGACACCGCGACCGGCACGCTGGGCTACTCGGCCACCGGACTGCCGGCCGGCCTGTCGATCAACTCCTCGACCGGCCTGATCTCCGGTACCCCCACTGCGGCCGGGACCTCCAGCGTGACGGTGACCGCCACCGACTCCACCGGCCCTGCCGGCCAGACCTCCTTCACCTGGACGGTCACCGCGCAGGGTGCGAACACAGTGACGGTGACCAACCCCGGCAACCAGACCGGCACCGTCGGCACCGCCGCTTCGCTGCAGATCAGCGCCTCTGACTCGGCGAGCGGCCAGACCCTCGCCTACTCCGCGAGCGGTCTCCCCGCGGGTCTGTCGATCAACTCCTCGACGGGTCTGGTCTCCGGCACGCCCACGACGTCCGGCACCTCCAACGTGACGGTCACCGCGACCGACACCGCCGGCGCGTCCGGCTCGCAGTCCTTCACCTGGACCGTCAACCCCAGCAGCGGTGGCGGCTGCACCGCGCAGCAGTTCCTCGGCAACCCCGGCTTCGAGACCGGCTCGGCCTCGCCGTGGACCGCCTCCTCCGGTGTGATCAGCGACAGCGCCTCCGAGCCGGCGCACTCCGGCAGTTGGGACGCGTGGCTGGACGGCTACGGCAAGACCACCACGGACACCCTCGCCCAGTCCGTGTCCGTCCCGGCCGGGTGCACCACGGCGACGTTCTCGTTCTGGCTGCACATCGACAGCGCCGAGACCAGCAAGACCACGGCCTACGACACCCTGAAGGTCCAGGTCCTGAACAGCTCCGGCACGGTCCTCGGCACGCTGGCGACCTATTCCAACCTCAACGCGGCGAGCGGCTACCAGCAGCACACCTTCAGCCTGGCGAGCCACATCGGCCAGACCGTGACGCTGAAGTTCACCGGCGCGGAGGACTCCGAGTACCAGACCTCCTTCGTGGTCGACGACACGGCGCTGAACGTCTCCTGACCAGCACCACCTCCTTGGAGAGATCCCGGCCGATCACGGCCGGGATCGTGGAGGCCGCGACCCGGCTGGGAGCGGAATCAGTGCGGATACTGGGCTGCTACCGGCATCCGGACGGGCGCACGACACTTTGACCCCCCAAGGGAGCAGCCGCTTCCCCGGCCGACTGCGGGACGGTTCAGCGCCAAGGACATGCGGGCGGTCATGCGCCGCACGCTCCCTGTGCGCGCCGGCCTGTTCCCTCAGGAACGACACCTGGCTCCACACCCGAGCCGCCGCCCTCAACCTCCGCCGCCTGATCAACGGAGTCAGACATCAGGCAAGAACTCACATACCGCCCTCTAGGTGGGCGTTCAGAGAGCCCTATTCCGATAAGTAGCTTTCGCCCCTGCCAGAACGAGCACGTGGACCTGTGGGTCGCCGTCCAGGGTGAGGGCACCCCGGCACTGGCCGGGCAGGATCCCGTGGCTGTCTTCGCCGCGGCGGCGGACTGCCTGCGCGAGGGCCCCCGCTACACAGTGCAGGACGTGCGCTGGGAGTGCCGGGAGACCGAACCCGGTTACGCGCTACGGCTCCTCCTGTGCCACCCGGTCGAAGAAGCCGATCACTTGGCCGCCCTGCAGCAGGCCTGAGACACCACGGACTGCCGGGACGCAGCAAGACGAAGCCAGGCCGGGATCGCGCTCGTGGTCCTGGCCCTGCGGGTCTCGGGCTTCGTTCTGCGCGGTGCCAGTCCCGGCTGCGGTAAGCGCCGTTGGCACCGCCGGTAATCTCTGGAGGCAGCCTGCTGAGCCCCCTTCCCAGGGGCGAGGGCCGCATCGGACTGCCATACCGCGGTGGGGCGGGCGCGCGGGAACGGCTACGTGGACCGCGGCCGATGTGGGTCCGTCAGCGGGTGGCTCCGTCGTCCGAGCCGCGTCTGACCGCTCGCAGGGGGCCTCGGTGCCCCGGTCGCTGACTGCGGCCTGCGGGGCGGTGGTCAGCGTGGGTCCTCGCCGGCGGCGTTCATCAGCCCGCCCCGGTAGGCGATCGCGACCGCCTGGGCCCGGTCGCGCGCGTCGACTTTCGCCAGGATCCGCTTCATATGGGTCTTCACGGTGGATTCGGCGATCAGGAACAGCTCGGCGATCTGCGCGTTCGAGTGGCCTTCGGCCGCCTGTCGCAGCACCTCCCGCTCGCGTGCGGTCAGCTGGGCCAGCCGGGGATCGCGCGGCCCGGAACTCGCCCGTGCCGGACCGTCGGTGACCAACTGGCCGACCAGGTCGCGGGTGACCGCCGGGTCCAGCACCGACTCCCCGCCGGCCAGGGTCTGTACGGCGTCGATCAGCCGCTCCGGGGAGGCCCGCTTGAGCAGGAAGCCGGCGGCGCCGGCCCGCAGCGCGCCCCACACGTAGTCGTCGTGGTGGAAGGTGGTCAGCACCAGCACCCGGGTGGGCAGTCCCGAAGTCACGATCCGGCGGGTCGCCTCGACGCCGTCGATGCCGGGCATCCGTACGTCCATCAATATCACGTCCGGCGCGGCGGACCGGCACAGCTCGACTGCGCGCAGCCCGTCGGCGGCCTCGCCGACCACCTCGATGCCGTCCTCGCTGCCGAGAACCAGGGCGACCCCGGCGCGCAACAGGGCGTCGTCATCGGCGATCACGACCCTGATGGTCGCGGGCCGACCTTCACTCCCGGCAGTCGTCGGCCAGCCTCCATTCCCGCCGGTCACGGGATCAGGAGCACGGCGTGGAGCCGGAAGCCGCCCCGTTCACCCCCTCCGTGCTCCACGCTACCGCCGAACTCGCGGACCCGTTCGGCTATGCCCGCCAGGCCCCGGCCGGGCACGTACCCCCCGTCCACGCCCACGCCGTCGTCGCGGACTTCCACGTCGAGCGCGTTCCCGTCCCGGCGGACCGAGACCTCGGCGCGGGTGGCCCGCCCGTGCTTGACCGTGTTGGTCAGGGCCTCCTGGACGATCCGGTAGGCCGAGAGATCGAGCGAACGCGGCAGCTCGTACGCGGCCGGGTCGACCCGGGCGGTCACCCGGATCCCGGCCTGCTCCATCCGCCACGTCAGCGAGTCCAGCCGGGCGAGCCCCGGCCGGAGCTCGGGCTCGTCCCGGCGCAGCAGGTGCAGCACCCGGTCCAATTCCTCCAGCGCCTCCCGGCCGGTGTGCTCCATGGTGCCCAGCAATCCGCGCGTCTGCTCCGGGTCCCGGTCCAGCAGCCGACGGGCGGCGCCGGCCTGTACCAGCATCAGGTTGAGCGTGTGCCCGACCAGATCATGCAGTTCCCGGGCGATCCGCACCCGTTCCTCGGCGACGACCTGGTCGCGCACCACCCGCCGCGACGCCTCCCACGCCTCCCGGCGCCGGGCCCCGCCGTAGCCGAGCGCCCAGGCCAGCAGCCAGACGAAGAGCACTGCGGCTGGGACCATCGCATAGGTGTGGGCGGTTCCGGAGAAGTAGGCGATCATGCCGGGCAGCACGATGGCCGGCCCCAGCCTGGCCCGGGTACGGGTGCCCCACAAGCCGAGCGAGTAGAGGCCGATCAGGTTGGCGTACGGCGAAACCGCGCTGGGCAGGATGAACAGGGCCTCGGCGGACAGGGCGGCAGAGCCGACCAGGTACGTGGCGAGCGGCGCCGCGCGACGGGCGGCGAGGGCGCCGGCGATGAGCACGCTCAACGCGATCGCCGCGGGCATCCGCTCGCCGATCCGCGTCGCCGCGCCGAAGCGTTCGGCCAGCATCGCGAGCAGGAACGCGGCGGCCAGGGCGAAGTCGAGCACCGCCGCGTTCGGCCGCGTTCGGCGTCGGGCCGCGGCGCGGGTACTGGTCCAGCTCGGCTGTCTCATGGCAGCTCCGGATGGTTGCCGTCACCGCCGTGCAGCGACTTGATCGAACCGAGCCTAGCGAGCGCGAGCACACCCGTCGTACCCCTGGTGGGGTACGCGGGCCGGCTCACGCCCCGGTACCCCCGCAGGAGTAGGGCGATCGACCCCGGCAGGCGGACGTGGCACACCGGTCCCGCCCCATAGCTTTCCCGGCATGACGCCTCCCACCACCACCGCTACCGGCGCGAGTGCCGCCACCGATACCGCCCCCAGGACCGGCCGGCGCCGGACCGCCTGGATATCCATGACCGCACTGGCCCTGCTGACGGCCGGGGTCTCCTCCCGCTACTTCCTGGACGACCCGGGGCTCTTCCTCGCGCAGCAGCGCGCCGTCTATGTGGCCGACCTCGCTCCGCTGCTCTTCCACATCAGCGGCGGCGTCGTGGCCCTGGCCGTGGGCCCGTGGCAGTTCGTGCCCCGGCTCAGGCGAGAGCACCCGGCGGTGCATCGGGTGATCGGGCGGGTATACGTGCTGGGCGCGCTGGCGGCTGGGGTCGGCGGGCTGCTGATGGTCCCAAAGGGGCTCTACTGGCCGGTGGCGCCACTCGGTTTCGCCGGGCTCGCCATGGCACTCCTGGCAGCGACGACGATGGCGTTCCGGGCGATCCGCCGGCGCGCTTTCACCGAGCACGAGGTGTGGATGACCCGGTCCTACGCCCTGATCTTCGCCGCGGTCACCTTCCGGCTCTGGCTGGCTGTGCTGCCCAACCTGGGGGTCTCCTTCGAGCAGGCCTACCGCAGCGGCGCCTGGGCCTCCTGGCCGATCAACCTCCTGATCGCCCAGTGGCTGATCTCCCGGCTGCGGACAAGCCGCCACGCAGCCCGCGGCTGACGATACCGGTGCACGCCACCGTCACCCGCGCCCGCCCGAAGAGACGGCCTAATAGGCCGGAAGGGGCCAAGGGGCCGGGGCGGTGCGTAGTCATGACACTGTGCAACGCCCCGGCGGAGCGGCCATGGGGGATGGCCTCGCCGGGACCAACGAGCGAATCAGGTCGTCGTCACGCACTGGTACGGCAAGCCGGGCGGGCTGCCGGCTGCTCGACCATCTTCGTCGGGGGTGCCTGGAAGACGGCACGGTCCACTGGCAGCAACCGGGGCCTGTCCGGCGCAGGCGCCGGCGCGAGTGGCTGGGAGAAGATGGGAAGCCCCAAGGGGTGAGGCTCAGTCACAGGCAACGCTCTTCCCCAACGCTCTCCGTTTGGGGAGGTCAGTTCGGCAGGTGAACTGATTCCGCTTGGAGACGCCTTCCGGGGGGCGCTGGTTACTGCTGGCCGACCATGACGCGCCAGGGATCGGGGTTTGGCCTAGGCTGTCGAGTGACGTCCTAGCCCCTGACGTGTTCATCGCTGATTTGGGGAGAGTCCCCCGAGAAGTGGACGATGTAGCCCCGACGCCTTCCCGCTGGCGGTCGGCCCCGTGCGTGTCGGGTCCTGACCGCCGTGCGCCGCACTCCGGGTCCCCTGACTCAGCACCAGGCCGACGATGCCACGGTGCTCACGGCCGCGTTGACCGTCCGCTGCCTGATGAGCGGCGGAGCACGACGCGAGCGCTTGGCCCTTGGGCCGGGGACAGCTGCTGCGCGATGTAGTCCATCAGGCCAGCGGCATGGTCAGCGACCAGCTCGCAATTCCCGCCACCGAAGGTCTGCTGCGCTTGCGCGCCTTCGCCTGCGGCAGCGGACGCCCCCTGGGCGCCGTCTGCCAGGACGTGGTGGACCGGCGGCTCCGCCTACCTCGCGGCGGCGACTGATTGACACGGCCGGACGCGATACGGATCCAGGGGGTTAGCGCCGGTCAGGTGTGTAACACGCTCGCGGCGGCGTGGGACCGAGACCGTAGCGGGCTGGGTGGCTTGCTGTCGGGTGTGACCCGCTGCCTCAGTCCCCGCGACCTCTTCCCCGACCAGCTGACCGACGGGTAGTCCCCGCGGTTGGGGGAAGGTGAGATCCGCCTGGACTATCCCAGGTGCCGGAGACGAGGAGCACCAGTCGTGATGCCTACGCCCGCCCCGGGGCCGCTGGACGCAGCGGCCGACTTGTTCGTCGGCCGCTATCGCCTGGGGCCGGTCCTTGGCCGTGGCGGGGCTGCCACCGTTCACCAGGCGCTGGACGAGCGGTTGATGCGCCAGGTCGCCCTCAAGGTGTTCCGTCAGGACGCCGACCGGTATCTGGTCCGGCGTTTCGAGGCAGAAGCCCGGCTGCTGGCACGGCTCCACCACCCGGGCCTGGTCGAGGTCTTCGACTTCGGCCACACCGCGCAGGGACCCTACTTGGCACTGGAACTGCTCCCCGGACCCCCACTTGGCGTCCTGCTGCGCAGCGGCCCCCGGTCCCTGGCCGAGACCTTGCGCACCGGCCTGGACCTCGCCCGGACCCTGGAGTACGTGCACAGCCAGGGCGTCGTGCACCGGGACGTGAAGCCGTCGAACATCCTCCTGGACCAGGACGGGCGTCCCAGGCTGGCGGACTTCGGCATCTCCCGAGCCGTGGACACCGCGGGCAGCACCCGCACCGGCATGATCATGGGAACCGCCGCCTACCTGGCTCCGGAACAGGTCCACGGCCGGGGCGCCGGACCCGAGGCAGACGTCTACGCCTTGGCCCTGGTCCTGATCGAATGCCTCACCGGCGAACGCGAATACCCCGGACCGGCAGCCGAATCCGCCGTCGCCCGACTCCGCCGCTCCCCGCAGATCCCAGCCGGGCTGCCCTGGACCCTGACACAGGCCCTGGACCATATGACCCGCACCGACCCCACCGAACGCATCAGCGCCTCCGAGTGCGCCAAACGCCTGAGCGCCGTACTGGAACAGCGCACCGCTGCGCCGCCCGCGACCCCGGCACCTCTCCCCGAGTCGCGCGTCGAGCCGGACCAGCACGCCAACCCGCCTGCGCACAAGCGTCGGTGGGTGCGTCCGGCCGCCGTCGCAATCACCGCTATTGCCGGCAGCGGACTCATCTGGAGTCTCGTGGCCGCCGGCCCGCAGCCCTCCTCCGCCGCTCACACGGCCAGCAGCCCAGTCACCAGCGCACACCCAGCACCCACATCAACCGCAGCCGATCCGGATGCCTCGGCCACCCCGCGCGCACACGGCACCGGACCCGCCCCCACCGCGACTCGCCATCCATCTGCTGCGCCCGCGACGGCTCCGATGCCGACACTGCGGGCCACGGGCGTCACGGGCGACGCGAAGCCAGCCCAAGCCCAGCACAAAGGCAACAAAGGCAACAAAAGCAACAAAGGCAAGGGCCACCGGCGCGGGCACGGGCATTGACAGGCCAGCAGCGCCTACAGGCGTCCGGTGCCTGCGGCTCGTGAGCACTAGTGAGTGTCATAGTGCCTGGCGGGATTTCGTGGAAGTCGCCGAATAGCTGACCGACGACTTCGACCTCACTGATCGACGTGGCCGCGTGCGGGATCCTGCTGGCTGACGCTGGCGGTGCCGCCGGGACGATGGACCTCGAGAGCACCGGAGCGTTGTCGCGCCTGCTGGTCGACCTTGTCCGGCGTGGGTACCGGCACTTGGTGCTGGAAATTCGCTGCTTGGGATCCCACGGACATCAGGCGTCCTGCGGCTGCCATCGGGCCGACTCGTTCGCGGTCGGGGACTCATCCGTCGCCAGGTCCCGTGCCCGCTTTCGCTGTACCTCCTGGGTCACGAGCCGCGGGAGGCACACGCCGCGGTGACCTACAACACCCTACGCATCCTCACGCACCGGTCTGGACCAGGTCTTGACCAACCGCCCTGGTAGCGACACTGCTTGAAATTTCGCCGACATCAGGGCGCGGGGGACGAGGGATGCGCGATCGGGCCGTGGATCCATCTTGCGGCATGTGGTTGCCAGGGTGGGGACCTCAGTGCAGGTGCAGGAGGGCGATGTCGTCGGCCAGGCCGCCGTGGCCTGCGGCCAGCGTTTCGGCGCTGCGGATCAGCGTGTCCACGAAGGTGTCGGGCGGCAGGGCGGCGTATTTCCCGGCGA
The DNA here is from genome assembly GCF_014084125.1 of Streptacidiphilus sp. PB12-B1b. Lineage (NCBI taxonomy): Bacteria > Bacillati > Actinomycetota > Actinomycetes > Kitasatosporales > Streptomycetaceae > Streptacidiphilus > Streptacidiphilus sp. PB12-B1b. Next base: position 3,460,044 of record NZ_CP048405.1, read on the forward strand.
GTTCGAGCAGGCCCTCCTCGCCCAGGCGCCGTGGGCCGTGGCCGATGCGTCCTTCGATCAGGCCGTCGGTGAACAGCACCACCGCCGTGCCGGCATCCATCGGCAGCGGGGCAGTGGTCCAGGCGCCGCCCCCCGGCAGCAGGCCCAGCGCGGGCCCGCTGGGCACCGCGGCCAGGTGCACGCCGCCGTCCGAGGAGCGAAGCAGGACGTCGGGGTGCCCGGCCCGGACCACCTCGAGAGCGGGGCCCCCCGCGGAGCGGCTGAGAGTGGTCAGGGTGGCGAATATCGCCGGCCCGGACCGCTCGGCGGTCAAGATCTGCTCCAGCAGTGCGACCAGGTCAGGTCCGCGCTCGCCGGCCAGGATGAGGGCGCGCCAGGCCACCCGCAGGCAGACCCCCAGGGCAGCCTCGTCGGGGCCGTGGCCGGAAACGTCGCCGACGACCGCGTGGACCGTTCCGTCGCTGGTTTGGACGACGTCGTAGAAGTCGCCGCCCAGCAGGGCCTGGGAGCGGCCGGGCCGGTAGCGGGCGCAGACCTGCACGCTGGTGTCGAGCAGTCGGGGGACGGGCAGCAGGCCGCGTTCCAGGCGGGCGTTCTCCTGAGCGCGCAGTTCGCTGGCCTGGAGGGTGGCCGCTGCTTGTTGGGCTGCTTTGCGCTGGATGGCATAGCGCAGGGCGCGGTCCAACAGGTCCGCGGACACCCGGCCCTTGACCAGGTAGTCCTGGGCGCCGGCGGCGACCGCGGCCATCCCGGTGTGCTCCTCGTCCAGGCCGGTCAGGACCACGACCGCGGCCTCGTCGGCCGCCGCGACGATTCGCGCCACGGCCTCGACTCCTTGGGCGTCGGGCAGGTGCAGGTCCACCAGGACGCACTGCGGCGGCGCTGCCGCCAGCTCACGGATGGCGTCGGCGGCGGAGCACACCCGACGCACGGTGAACGGCACGGCGCTTTCGGCGAGCAATTTCTCCACGAGTAGCGCATCGCCTGGATCGGCTTCGACGAGCAGGACGGATACCTGGTCGAGCTTCGGGTCGGGGCGGTGCGGTGAGGTACGGGGCGGGAATGTCGGTCGGGGCCTGCGGGTGGAGGTGGGCGGGGCAGGGTGGTGCCGGGTGACCATAGGTCTCCTCTCACGGCAGGCGGGCACCCACCCGACCGCATGGCGCGGCCTACAACCACCCTAGAGCAACTATTGCCGCATGACAATAATTGCCATTGGATGGTTTTTTTAGGCGCTGCGGGCATCGTCGAGCCGGTCCGAGCCCTTCGCCCCGCCTGCTCGGGCGGCGGCGTCGCGGAACGCCCGCAGGCCACGGGCCAGGTCCGCCATCTCGGAGGGCTCCATGGTCTGCAGCACCGCGTTCAGCTCCCTCACCCGGTAGTCCCGCAAATCCGATATCGCCGCGTGGCCGCGCGGGCTCAGGCGCAGCTCCACCTCACGGCGACTGGACGCGCCCAGCGAGCGCTCGACCAGACCCAGCGCCCCCAACCGGTCGCACAGACGACTGACCGAGGGAGCACTGGAGCCGAGCACCTCGCTCAGAACGCGCAGATTGATCCCCTCGTGGGCCTCGATCGCCAGGAGGGCGCGCAACTGCGAGGAGGAAATCGGGCCGTCGGGCGCGGCGGCCTGACCGCGCCCCCACAAGGCCTCAAGCAGTTCCGTCACCGCGCAAGCGTCATGAGCCGCCTGCAGCGGACGCGACGTCGGGGTGGTGGAGGACACCCGACCACTCTGCCATCTGCGGGCCGGTATTGTCAGCTTACCGGCACCGGCCGGCCCGAATCACAGCAGAAGGCCCACCAGCGACCGTGACCGACAACTACCTGGCCGTCGAAAGCGCCCTGCGCGCAGCGGCCCCGCACGCACTGCTCGACGCCGCCCGCCAGTCCCTGTCCGCGCACTTCGGCGCAGTCGGCGTGAACCTGCTGATGGCCGACTACAGCCTCAGCCTCCTGCAGCCGGTCACCACGTTGCCCCACACCACCCGCCCGCTGCCCGTGCGCGGCAGCGTCCCCGGCCGGGCCTTCGGCAGCCAGGAGTCGCAGTACGAGGCACGCCCCGACGGCCATGTAGACATGCACCTGCCGGTGACCGTACGCGGAGACAGGCTGGGCATCCTGTCCGTCACCCTGCCCGAACACGCCGCCGAACCGACGGCACTGGACGAGCTGCGCCAGGTCGCCGACCTGCTGGGGCGAGAGATCCTCGTAGCCGAACGCGACACCGATCTCTACCTGCAGGCCCGCCGCGCCAGCCGGCTCACCCTGGCCGCCGAGATGCAGTGGCAACTGCTGCCCGGCCGCTCCTGCTCCCGCGCGGAGTACGCCATCGGAGCGCAACTCGAACCCGCCTACGCCATCCACGGCGACAACTTCGACTGGGCCACCACCGCCGACACGCTGACCCTGACGATCACCAACGGCATGGGCGAAGGCATCGCCGCCGCCCTGCTGACCAACCTCGCCGTCAACGCCCTGCGCAACGCGCGCCGCGCCGGCGTCGGCATCGCCGACCAAGCCGCCCTCGCCGACCAGGCCATCTACGCCCAGCACCGCGGCCAGGCCCACGTCTCCACGCTCCTGCTCTCCTTCGCCTTCGCCACCGGACGTGTCCTGGTGGTGGACGCCGGCTCCCCGCAACTGTGGCGCCGGCGCGGCAAGAGCGTCGACCGGGTCCGATTCGAAGCCCAACTGCCCCTGGGCATGTTCGAAGAAACCCCCTACACCGAGCAGGAATTCGAGGTGCTCCCCGGCGACCGGCTCATCTTCCTCAGCGACGGCGTCTACGCCACTGCCTCCCCCAAGGCGAGAGCTACCAGGAGCACGCCCTGGCCCGCGCGATCACCGCCACCAGCCTGCTGTCCGCCGCCGACGTCCCCGGGGCGATCCTGCGCGAACTGGCCGACTACCGCCACGCCGACGCCACCGACGACGCCCTGGTTGTCTGCCTCGACTGGACAGGAACCCCCGCCCAGGCCTAGCCCTCGTGGCCCTCTTGCTCGGAGACCGTGCGTCCGGGTCCGGGTCCGGGGTCGGGGGCGTAGGTGTCGAAGGAGCGTTCGGCGCTGGGGTTGTCCTGGGTGCGGGTGTCATCCACGCTCGGTCCCCAGCTGTGCTCGTGGGTCTCGCTGTCCATGTCCGAGGGGTTCTTCGGCATGTCTGCCGCCTTTCGTCGGCGGAATCGCCTGCGGGGCGTTCTTGGCGGCGCATCGTGGATACGTCGGCCGGAGCGATGTTCCGAGTAGGGGGCGGCCCTTGTCGTCGAACAGGACGTGTGACCAGCCGTCCCACGCGACTGCCGGTTCGACGCGGTGCTGGCCGGCGTAGGAGACCATGCCGCAGTAGCGCGGATTGAGGAGCATCTTGTTGACCATGGTGCTGGACCAGAGTGCTCCCGCAGGGGAGGGGAGGCCCCACCGGTTGAGCTTGGTCGCGATGCCGTACGCCGTCGTGCCGACGAGGCAGGCGCTGAAGATGCCCTGCACGATCGGGGCTTCGACGGGATGGGCCTTGCCTTTGTCGGGGCCGGTCCGGATCCAGCCGTAGGCGATGCGGCCCTGGATCTTTCTGTCCCGGGCGCAGGCGAGGTGCATGCGGGCGACGCGGCGCGAGGTGTCCTCGGAGGACTTGAGCGCCATCACGCACATGATCCGGGTCATGTGGCGGTCGCTCCGGTGGCGCCGAGCACGGGCCTCTTGACGTACTCGACGATGTCGATCAGGTCTTCGAGGTCGCGGGGTCGCCGGACGAGCCGGTCGAGGTCGTAGAAGATGACGCCGTCGACGGCGCCGCTGGCGAGATCAACCAGGAGTCGGCGGAACAGGGGGCGGAGCACCACCCAGTCGGCCGAGCCGTCGTCCATGACCACCTTGCGCTTCTTGAAGGCGGAGGTGCGGAGATCAGCGCGGAGCTGGTGCATCGCACCAGGTGGTGGATGCCGGGCCAGGGCCGGGCGGCGGGTGCCGCGAAGGCGACGGGGATGGCTGCGGCGGCGATGAGGGTGGCTCCGCCGACGCAGCAGGCGGCCTGTCGGACAAGGGCGTTGCGGTGAAGCATGTCGGCGTTCCTCCGAGGGGTGAGGGAAGCACAGCCGCTGGGGACGGCCGTCCATCAGCTCGAAGTAGGGTGACCGTTCAGGCGTTCGGCGCATCACGAACGGCACGAGCTTCCCCAAGGGAAGGACGGAACTCCCGTTCGGATACGCCGCCCGGCCTACACGTACGGGGGTCCCGCCGCCTATCAAGGGGACCCGAACCATGTCCCGGCCGTGGATGGTGACGCCCGGCTCCAGGTCCGCCAGGTTGGAAGGCCACTGCCCGACCGCCCGGTCCAGAGCTGGCCAAGGCCTCCGCTGTCGGGATAACCGTTCACGATCCCGCTTCCGGTGACCCTCCGAGGCCCTGGCTCGGAAGCGATCCAGAACCCGACGTCGACCTCGGAGATCACCAATGGGGCCAGGCCGGCTTCGGGCCCCATGAACCGTCCCGCTGTCCCGCGCCGGGATGAGGTCCGGGAAGGAGGACCATGCCGGGCCCGCCCGCAGGAGTCGACCCCGGCGCCTGCCCTCCGCCTGCACGGCGGGCAGGCCTGGGTTCCAGTGACGCGGCGTCGCGGTCCGTGAGGCTGCGCCCCTGTGGGCTGTTCGTCCGCGAGCCGGCCGTTGCCCGGGCAGCGGTGAATACCCACCCGTGGGGTTCAGCCGAACCAGTGGGCGAGGGTGGTCTCCAGCGGGGTGCCGTCGGTATCGGTCCAGGTAACGTAGCCGTCGGGCCCTGATCAGCAGGGCTTGGGCGCCGTCGAGGTCCTCGGCGGTCTTCGCCATGACGTGGTCGACCGGGTCGGAACGGTCGCCGACCGAGCGCCTCTTGCCGTCGAGGGAGAGCAGCAGGCCCCGGCCGGAGTGCATCAGCCGACTCACCCGGGTCGGCCCGTCCTCGGTGGTCAGATCCACGTCGGTCAGCCGGAGGCCGACGCCGGGGTAACGGACGTCCAGGCCCGACAACATGCCCGAGATGTAGTGGTTGGTGTCCGGCAGCCGCAGCAGGTCGGTCACCAGAGCGCGCACCGCGTCCACCCCTTCGTTCCGACCCGGGTTCATGATCACTGCCTGGGCGCGGGTGTGGCGCAGCACTCGTGCGGCAGCCGGGTGCCGTTCGTCGTGGTAGCTGTCCAGCAGTCCGGTGGGCGCCCAGTTGCGGATCGTGCCGACGAGTTTCCAGCCCGGGTGACCACCGCGTTCACCCGCCTCGCAGCCCTGCCCCCACCCGTGCCCTGACCGGCGGAACGCTCCCTGCCCGCCCTACCACCCAGACACCCCAGGAGCACCCGGCCACGCACCGGGACCTCGCCGGGAGTGCTCGTGGCGGGCCCGCTCCCGGACCTCGTGGACTTCCGGCGCCGCGACCTTGTTCGGCTTCCTCGGTGGTGTGACGGCCTTGCCAGGATGATCTCTCCGGAGGCCCAAGTAGCCATCGTCGAGAAGCACTTGAACCTTGGCGAATTGTCGGAAGAGGTCGTCGATGCCCTCGCCCCGCATCGCGGTGGTGTCGTGCATGCGTCCGGGGGCAGTGTTCCTCGCAGATGAGTGCGGCAAGAGCGACTGGGCTCTGGTCGACGTCCATGACGTTGAGGCATTCCTGGCCACCTGGCCCAACGCCCGCAAGCGCCGACTGACCGTGCTGCGGCAGTTCTTCGGCTTCGCCCGCTCGCAGCACCTGGTCCTGGTCGATCCAACCCGCGGACTGACCGCGAAGGAGAGCAACGGATACCGGGGCCGGACCCTCACCCTCGACCAGCAGCGTGACCTGTTCCGCCGCTGGACCTGCGACGACGAGGTCCATCCCCACGAAGCCCTGCTCGGCAAACGGCCGCACCCGGTCCCGCTCGACCCCGCGTCCTGGGCAGTGCTGCAACGATGCCTCACTCACCGGGCCGGATGGCCGACGCAGAACCCCCACGTCATGGTGAACAAGGGAACGAAGGTCGGCTGGAGCCCGGCCTCAACCGCCTATCTGTCCCACGTCCTTCACCAGTGCAGCTATCCGCCCCGGATGATCCGCGGCGCCCGGCTCGTCGAGCTCGTCAACACCCTGGACCCCAAGCTCGTCGCCGCGGCCTTTGGCATGGACCCCCAGGTCAGCCTCATCCACCTCGCCGATTACGTCGACCCCGGGCGCATTCCCGCCAGCACAAACTCCGGTGCGGTATAGCCGCCGGATGTCTACCCTCCGGTGAAGGCCCCGACCAGCACTACCTCCTGACGAAGCGGAGTGATCATGGCCGATCAGACGAATGCCCAGCGGCTGTATTCGTGGGGGACGTTCCCAGTTCGAGAGCCAGTCCGCTCCGGTCGCACGGGCTGGCAACGTGCTTCGCGCGGCGAGTCGGGGGCTCGGCGTCTTCCCGGAAGTCGACGACGCTCTCCTGCTGGCCGAGGCCGAAGAGCAGTGGCCTCGGGCCCGTGAAGTCTTCGACAGTCTGCGACGACGAAGTCTGGATCAGAGTTGGCCGCTGGAGGAAGAACAGGCCCTTCTGTTCACTCTCGCTGAGCTGGTCGCCAAGGTCGCACACAACGCTGCAGGCGTGCGGCCTCCGTTCGATCACGACTCCGGATGGCGCATCGGGCCGGTCGCCTACAGGCTCATCTCGACCACGGACAATCCCCGGCTTCGGGCCGACCTCACAACAGATCTCGGCGGACGCCCAGAAGACACCTGACACGACGTCGCGACACTGCTGAACCTGTTGAATTTCGGTGCCGCCTCGCACGGGTTCGCCGGAACATGTGCGCTCCGAGTAGCAACCGCTGCCGGCCCGCCTCACCGCGCAGCCGGAGGGGGCGTCGCGTTGCCCGGGCTGGCGAGACCAAGGCAGGACGGATTCATCGGCGCAGCCGGGCGACGCGATCCTGGACGGGGAGATCGTCGCCCTGGACGAGCACGGCCGCCCCTCCTTCACCCGGCTGCAGGAACGGACGGCGAAAGGAGGCCGGAGCCGGCGGCGCTGCTACCATCCGGTCGGCATTCGATCTTCGGGATCAGGGGGACAGATGAAGGCAATCAGGAGTGCGGCCCGAGCTGCAGCGCTTTGTGTACTCATCAGCTCGGCGGCGGGTTGCTCCGACTCGTCGGCGGCAGCCCCGGCGGGCGCGCGCCCCGTCGGCGCGACGACGAAGGCGACCCAGAGCGCGGTACCGGTCGTGTCCCAGAGCGCCCAGAATTTCCCGAGCATCCCCATTGCGGGCGGTGGAGGCGCGGCGGCGGGTCCGGTGAGCCAGAGGGTGCTCCAATCGGTCCTGCTGACGGCCGGTTCGCTGATCCCGGGACTGCAGCGGGCCCCTGCCAGCGACCACCTGGGCGTGGACACCCTGAAGTACGCGGCCTCCACCGGTGGCCCTGCGTGCACCGTCTTCCTCAATGCCCTCAACGGCACCGCCGACGCCTACCACTCGCTGGCGGAGGCGGACCGGGGCTATCAGGTCGGCGGCTCCTCGGGCGGGATCCAACTGGAGACCATGCTGATCGGCTACGCGTCCGCGGCGCAGGCCCAGCGGGTCCTCACCGACCTGCGCAACCGCACGCCGCAATGTCCCAAGGTGGACTACACACTCAACGGCAACGCCCTGGCCCTCACCGGTATATCCAATCTGCCGCTGCAAAAGGCCGGCGACGACTCGGTAGGCGTCCAGGCGTCCTCCGCCTGGAATGGCGGGGAGCCCTTGCTGATGGCTGTGGACACCGTGCGGGAGGGCTCGGTCGTGATCAGTATCTGGGTCTCCAACGACCCCGCGCCCGCCCCGCTGCTCCAGCTGGCCTCGACGGCGGCCGTAGTCGACCTGCTCCAGGCCGAAGGCGCGAGCTGAGGTTCGGGCCGGCCCAGCACTTCGGGCTGATGCCTCAATCCCGGGCCGGGGCTGCCGTCCAGCTGCCCGCCGATCCCGTAGCCCGGGTACGGACAGCGTGCCGGATCACCTCAGCCGAAGTGTTCAGCCGACTGCGGCCCTGGCGCGACCACTACCCCGATGCCCCCGACCCAGGTGTTTGGCTTCCACGAACTTCGCGCAGTCCTCGGCATCCCGGTGTCCTGGCCGGTGCCGATGTCCTCGTCGAACCAGGACGGCACGAAGCGCATCCTGTGGCCCCTCAGGCCGGAATCGTGTTCGCGGACACGATGGGGGGAGGGGTGGGGCCAACCGCAAGGTCGTGGGCGGCCGGCAGGAACGCGGTGGCGGGGTGTGGTTCATGCCCGGTGTTGGTAGTTCCGTACCCGGCTGCGGACCGCGTCCTCGCTGACGCCGAGGCGTCACCCATGGTCTGCCAGGACATGGCGGCCTCGACGTTGAACGCGGCCTCCAGGCCCGCCTGTTGGGCCAGGCGCTCCAGCGCGGCGACCGCCCGCAGGGCGGCAACGGGGGCGTCGGCGGCGAGGTTGGCGAGCCTGTCCTGCAGGCGCTGCAGCAGCTCGCTCACGTCGTCGGGGACCGGGACGGTGCGGGCCTCGATCTGGCGGGTGTGCGCGGCCCAGTCCTCGGCTGGCCCGGGGGTGTCGGTGAAGCTGAGGACGCCCTCATGGAGGGCATCTCTGCCACCCAGTCAGCCACGGTCACCGGAAGCCACGAGGTGACTTACACCGTCTCGTTCAACACGGCCCTGCACGCCGAGTACGCTGTCTTCGAAGCCAACACGTACGACGAGACGTACACCGTCAATTCGGTCTGCGCCCAGCACGAGGTCGCCGAAGCCGAGACGTACTTCCCCATCGGGCAGGGCTGGCACACCTGGACCACCGCCTACTAGGGATCCGGTATGAAACGGGATCACCACCGCACGCTGGCAGCCGCATCACTGGTAGCAGTCGGCTGCGCGTTCACCGCCAGCTGCACCTCGGCAGCCAGCCCCTCCTCCAAACCGACGGCCACGCGGCCCGTGGCCTCCCCTTCGCTGCCCGCGTTCCCCGCCGTGTCCCAGCAGAATGTCCTTGCTGAGGCAGCGCAGAACACCGGGCACAGCATCTTCACCACCAAGGCCCTGAGCAGTTCCTCGATCACGGTGCGGATCGGGTGCATCGGAGCGGGAACAGCGGCGGTGTCCCTCCAGGTCTTCCAGGGGAGCACAGCACCGATCTACCAGATCAACAAGCAACCCTGTGACGGCTCGATCCAAAAAGCGGTGTTCACCGCAGACCACCTCACACCCATGACCGTCACCGCACAGGCCCCGCCCGGCAACCGCTACGCACTGCTCGTCACCCAGGGATAGCCGCGGCAAACCGTCAGAGGCCGGGCACCAGAGCACATTACGGTGCCCGGCCGACCACTTTGACGGCCTCGCCCAGCACGCGCCAGCGGCCGCGCTGCGCGCAGTTGCCGCGCTGGAGTTGGCCTCACCGGATGGTGTCCCGCCGAATGGTGTAGCAGCGATCTTGGAATGGGCGGCCACCGCGCAACTCTCCGAGTGGCGAAGCTCGTTGATGAGAGGTGTGCGATGGCCTTGTCCCAGTCTGACTTACTGCGCCTGATGGAGTCACTGCGTACGGCTGACGGAGTTGAGTTGATCAGGGTCCTGGCCCAGCGGATCCTGCAGGAGCTGATCGAGGCCGAGGCCACCGCCGTCATCGGCGCCGAGGCGGGCGAGCACAGCCCGGAGCGCGTCACCTGGCGCAACGGCCACCGCGACAAGCTGCTGACCAGCCAGGCCGGCGACCTGGAGCTGAAGCTGGCGCAGATCCGCGAGACCTCACTCTTGGAGATCCCGGAGTCCGCGCCGAGGGCCTGGACCAGGTCGTCGACGGACCGGGTGGACACGCCGTGCACGTAGGACTCCATGACCACGGCGAACAGGGCCTGGTCGATGCGGCGCCGGCGTTCGAGCAGGCTGGGGAAGAAGCTGCCGGAGCGGAGCTTGGGGCGCCGGCTGCGGGACCACCACCGTGGGCGAGGTTCTGGCCTGGGCACGTGGGCGGGTACAGTACGGGCCCCGACTGATGGTCCGCGCGGCGTGGCTGGTGTCCGCGCACCACCTGCCGGTGCGCCGGGCCGCCTCTGTGCTGTCCGCGCTGCTGGGTGCACCGGTCTCGGCGGGCTGGGCCGCCGCCCTGCGCGGGAAGGCGGCCCGGCTGGTGGAGCGGGACTTCCTTCGCCGGGTCAAGGAGTTGATCACGGCGGCCCCGGTCGCGCACGCGGATGAGACCTGCGCGCGGGCCGCGGACGCCTTGCGGTACCTGCACGTGCCGTGCAGCGAGTACCTGACCGCGATGCGCGTCGGGGACCGCACCAAGGAGTGCATGGCGCGGGCGGGATCTGGCCTGACTTCGACGGCGTCCTGGTCCGCGACGGCTACCAGGGCTACCTGCACCTGGACCAGGTCGGACACGCCTGGTGCGGCGCTCATCTCCTGCGTGATCTTCGCAGTGTCCACGACGGGCACCCCGTCGGACAGTTGTGGGCCCAGGCGATGGCCACCACCCTGCTGGAGGCCAAGGACGCCGCCCGGACAGCCCCCGCCCGAGGCCTGGACGCGCTGGAGCCGCCGGACCGTCGAGGATCCGCAACGGCTACCTCGGCGCGCTGGCCCGTGGCCGTGACAACAACTTGGGCAAGCGCGGCCCCCTGGCAGACGAGGCCCGGATCCTGATCCGCCGGTTCGAGGCCCGCGAGGACATGATCCTGCGCTTCGCCACCAACCTCACGGTTCCCTTCAGCAACAATCTCGCCGAGCGAGACCAGCGCCCCGTCAAGGGCCAGCAGCGAACCTCCGGTGGCTGCTGGAGAACCCTGCAGGGACTCGCTGACTTCGCTGTCGTCCAGTCTTACCTGTCCATCGTCGGCAAGTGGGGCCACAACAAACTCACCGCGCTCGAAGACCTCTTCACGACTGGCGCGTGGCTCCCCCCTGCCCTTACCCCGACCGCAGGCCGAGCAGTCGCGGCCTGACCAGCAGAAGGTGACGCTCATGCCCGGCCGCCTGACGCACGCAGCACCGACTCCCAGCGCCGAATCGCTTCGCCGTCGAGGGGACCCGCCAGTTCGGGCGTTGACGCGGCGAACAGGAACTCCTTGAGCAGGTCCCCGAAGCCCGGCTCGAAACCCAGGTCGTCCCGGACTTCCAGGGCCTGCGCCCAGTCTCTGAACCCCACGGCCGTCACGAGACCCTGGGAAAGCCTCTCCAAGGCACGCAACGCATCGGACCGCTCGAGAACGACGAGTTCCTCCGCGCAGTCCCAGGGAAACAACGCCAGAGCGCGGGCAGCCTGGTACACCGGCAGGTGGAACCCGACCAGATCGCGCAGCGCCTGCGCACGACGGAGCTTCTCAGCATCACTCATGGCAGCAACTTGTCCTTGATATGGGCGATCGAGCCGTCGGGCACGACCGTTGTCTTGGTGTATCCGATCGTGGTGCCGTCCGCTCCGACCTGATTCGTATAGAGCGCGTACGACCCCGGCACGCGGCCCGGGACGCGCGTCTCGAACTGGACTGCGCCGCCCGGCAGGCTCGTCATCACCGTGTCCTCCGCCGCCGCAGGCAACTTCTTCACGTAGCGGTTCAGGTTGGAGAGGAGTTATTGTCAAGAGCTGTGGATTGGCCCTGGAGCTTGATCCCGCGAGGTCGTTCCACGGATCTTGGACGAGCCTTGCCGGCCGATCAGCTGACGACTCGTCCGCGCAGGATGATGCGGGTTGGATGGGCCAGCACGGACGTGTCGATGGTCGGGTCGGTGTCATAGGCGACAAGGTCGGCGGGGGCTCCGTCAACCAATCCGGGCAGGCCTAGCCAGGAGCGGGCTGACCACGATGCTGCGCCTAGAGCGGCCTCGGCCGGCAAGCCTGCATGGACCAGCCACTCGATCTCTGAGGTGACGGTGCCGCACGGGAAGCTGTCGGTGCCGGCCAAGACAGTAACGCCGGCTTCGTGGGCGGCGCTGACGTTGGGCAGCATCCCCTCCCATCCAGCCAGCCACCAGTCCCGGGTGGAACTCGGAGCCCCGGCGCGCCTCTGGTCCGCCGTTGCGCCGAAGACGCTGAGTGTCGGGACGAACGCGGTGCCCTGGGCAGCCATGCGGCCAATCAGATCAGGGTCCAGGTGCATGCCGTGCTCCAAGCTGTCGACACCGGCCAGAACGGCGTTACGACTGCCTTCAGCGGTCTGGCAGTGCGCGGCCACTCGGCCGCCGGCCATGTGCACGGCCTGCACGACGGCCGTCAGGATCTCCAGTGGCAGTGCCGGTTCACTGTGCTTCCAGTCGCCGATGACTTTGCACCAACCTGAGGAAGCCTTGGCCTCCTCGACGGCGGCATGGACCAGGTCGGCCTCGCTCACGTCACGACCGAAGCCGGGGAAGAAGCGGCCAGGGGTTGCGAGCCATCGGCCGGCCGAGCGGACTCGCGGCATGTCGGGGTCCTCGTCCACCCAGCCGGGCATCCGGGCCGCAGACCCGGGCGTGCGAACCAGAAGCACCCCGGCGTCGCGGTGATCGACCAGATGGCGCCGGAGCACCTCGTCGCTGAAAGGGTCTTCAATGCCTTCGGTGCCCGGGTGCGTGTGCACGTCGACCAGGCCGGGCAGCAGCCAGCCGCCGTCGACAACGAGATCCGCATGCGGGACCGGGTCGGTCCGCAAGCGGTCTCCATCGATCCAGAAGGATCGCTCCTCCCGCTCTGGCAGTACGACACCTCTCACCTGAAGCACCACCGGGCAGACCTCCTCGGCCGTCATGTGAGTCCGTTTGCTGATCCAGTGATCCTATGGGCGTTCGAGGCCGCTGAACTTCGGCTCGATTCAATGGAGCCCGCCCCAGACACCTGGTGCACCTGATCAAGCCGCCGAACGAGCGGAACGCTCCACGAGTACTCCCCGTTCGAAGCGGGCCCCGGCGCGGAGCAGAGGCACCAGGTGGGCGCCGTTGACGGCTCGCCAGCGGGCCTGGGGCAGACTCGACCAGCTTGAACACCGTGGCGAGTCCGGCGGCCCGGGAGCCTGCACCCTTGGTGACCTTGGTCCGGAGCCGGACGGTGGCGAATGTCGACTCGATGGGATTGGTCGTGCGGAGGTGGATCCAGTGCTCGGCGGGATAGTCGTAGAACGTCAGGAGCCCGTCCTGGTCGCCGGTGACCGTGGCGACTGCTTTGGGGAGTTTCGCCTGGTAGAGGTTGGTGAACACCCCGACGGCCTGCTCAGCGTGTTCGCGGTCCTCGGCGTTGTAGATGTCCTGCAGGGCCTTCTTCGCCGCGGGCTGCGCGGATTTCGGCATGGAGTCGAGGACGTTGGCAGTTTTGTGGAGCCAGCACCTCTGCTCGCGGGTGGTCGGGAAGACCTCGCGCAGGGCCTTCCAGAAGCCGAGCGCGCCGTCGCCGACGGCCAAGACCAGGGCGCGCATGCCCCGGCGCGCGCAGTCGCGCAGCAGTACGGCCCACGCCTCGGTTGACTCGCGGTAGCCGTCGGCCATGGCAACGAGCTCCTTGGTGCCGTCCGCGCGGACCCCGAGGACGACCAGGACGGCGGCCTTGGTAGGAAGACCCCGCTCACTGGATCGCCACCAAGGCCAACCAGGAATCCGCGAACCCGCACGCTGCCGCCTTCGACGTCCTCGCGGTGCCCGGCGCGGACGTGCGGGGACGGCCGCTGAGTGAGCGGTGGCAGTTGCTCACGCAGCTGCTGGAGGGCAGCGGCCCGCTGGTGCAGCCAGTGCTGTCCACGGGCGACGGGGATCTCGCGCTGCGCTGGCAGGCCGGCCTGGCCGACGCCGGTGTCGAGGGCATCGTCGCCAAGGACCTGCGCAGCGCCTACCGCCCGGGTTCGACAGGCGCGTGGGTCAAGATGCGGACCCGCGACACCCAGGACGCGCTGCTGCTCGGCATCACCGGCGCCCCAGGCCGCCCAGAGGCCCTGCTGGTGCGGCTGGCCGACGGCCGGGAGGAGACCACCTCCCCGCGCCTGGACTCCGCCCAGGCCCGGCAGGTCGCCGACCTCGTCAGCACCCGGCTGCGTCCCCTCAGCGCCGTGGACAGCAGCCGGGTGCGGTGGCTGGAGTCACCGCACCCGGTCGAGGTCACCGTGGGAACCGGTCGCCATGGCGGCGTCCGGGTCGTCCGGCTGCGCGGCGGCGACTGAGGGTTCGACAACCCGCGCTGTCGGCCGCCGCCGATCTGCTACGGCAGGACCGGGACCTCCTCTCAGACCCCTGCCATCGACTGCCGCTCCATGCGGACCGCCCGTGACGCCCTGGTCGGCGAGGCGGTCAGCGAGGCGCCAGGCCATCTCGTTCGAGTCCAGGCGGCCCGGTACGCCGTCGATCGGTCCGTCCTTGCTGGAGAGGCGGTACGGCCAGGTGCGGCCCATGTCGAAGTTGCCCTCCATGGGCACCTCCTTGTGTCCAGGGACCGGTCGATCCGGTCCTCCCTCCGAGACTGACCGCCGCCATTTTGATCGTAATTATGGCGGCGGCCCGGAACTCACCCCTTCGGGTGCGTCCCGGGCCGCTCGAGCTGCCGATCCCCTCGCTACTCCAACGCGGCGCGGGTGAGCCGCGGGGGCCGTCCGACGTTGTACAGGTCCCCGGGTGCCCGGGTGAAGCCGCGGCGTCCGTCCATCGCGCGCTTGAGCTGGGTGGCGGGGACCCGGTGCCTGTCGCCGTCGTAGACCAGCGCGTCCCGCACCTCGCCGTGGTCCAGCAGGTTTCTCGCCGAAGCGGTCCAGCATCGGCTACGCCAGCTCGTACGCCTTCGCGGCGCCCGAGCGCCAGCCGCCCCAGTCCAGATAGCCCTTGCGGTGGCCCAGCCAAGCCGCCCCGGCCAGCACCCCGGCGCTGATCAGCGGGTGACGCTGCGCGACTGAGGTCAGCCCGGTCGCGCCCGCGCCGACCAGGCGCAGCACCAGCTCGGTGGCGACTACGGAGTCCGCGAGGGATGCCTCGAATCCGACCGCGCGCAGCAGCCCCTGGGTGGTCTCGATCCACTTCGCCCGGGCCGACGGCGCGCCGAAGCGGGAGAAGACGCTGTCCTGGGTGACGACCACGGTCGGGGCGAGCAGTTCGGCCAGCGCCATGGTCGGCGCATCGTCCGGGTCGCCCCGGTGCCGCTTGGCCAGCTCGGGATCGTCGCGCAGCAGGTGCCGGGTGCGCGGGGCAGGTGGTCGCGGATCTCCAGATCGACCGCGCGGGTCGCGGGCAGGATGCCGCCGGCCAGCAGCCGCAGGGCCTGGTCGACGGGGACCTGGTAGTGGGCCGCGAGCTGGGGCAGGTGCTCCACCAGTTCGCCCGGGACGTGCCCGGCGATGAAGGTGTTCGCGCGGCCGGCGATCGCCAGCGCGGAGATCAGGTCCTGCTGCTTGCCGGACCCGGCGCAGACCGAACGAGCAATAGTCAAGACTTGTGGATCACTTCACGTCTTGATCGTCTTTCCCGAGGGCGTCATCCAGTTGGCGGCGTAGGCGTCTGATTTCTGCGACGAGGAGGGGCATGGTGTTGCGGGCGGCGGCGATGAAGTGTGCGTTCTCGTCCCAGCGTTCATCGGCGATGTCGACGTAGCGGGGCTGCTGGACGGGGGTTGCCGCGACGATCTCGCGGTGGTCGAAGTCCGCAGTGAGGGGTTCCGGGTTGGCCACCAACTTCTTTCTCTCCACGAGCTGACCGCCTTCGAAGCGGGCACCCGCGCGAACCAGGGACACCAAGTGTGCCCCGGTGATGGCCCGCCACCTGGGCTGGGCGGATTCCACCAGTTTGAACACCATCGCCAGTGCCGCGGCCGGGCTGCCGGCGCCACGAGTGACCTTGGTGCGGAGCTTGAGGTCCAGCTCCACCCGGTCCGGGCCGAAGACCGTCGGGCGCGTGCCGGGGCAGGTCGGCGGCCGGGCATCCGGCACACCGGTCGCGACAGGCCACCGCTCTGTCTCTGCCTCGCCGGTTCGATCACGGGGGTTCCCCCGTCTGGCTGTCGGCCGCCGCGCAGCCGGTTCTCGCGCAGCCGGCGGGCCCGGTCGCGGAGCAGCTACCGGTGCCGGGTGGTGGAGACCTCGCTGGAGTCCCCGCCCTCGATCGGGGTCACCACGCCGTCAGCCATCGGCGCCCAGAAACTTACCGGCTCTGGTTCGGCAGTCAGCCGGCCCTCGGCCCTCTCGTGCTGGACGATCAAGGTGACGAGTACGAGCGCCCACCACGAACGGTCGGCCTCCTGGCGTCGGGCACGCATCGCGGCCCGCAAGCGCCGGCCATCGGGCAAGCGCACGGACACCTGGGGCGGGGCCAGCTGCACGGCCCCCGGACCGGACCGTCCTGTTCACTCCACGACCGGCCCATGGAACCCCTGGTTCCATGGGCCGGTCGGCGTTGGCGCAGGGGTATTGCGTGGCTCAGCTGTGGAAGGCTGCAGTGCCGTTCGGGGTGCCGAGGCCGGTCGGGCCGTCATAGCCGACCTCTGCCGTGCACAGGTAGGCAGGGGAGCAGCTGCCGTTGTTGCCGCTGGTCACGTCGTTGAGAGCGCTGGAGTCCGCGTACGGGAAGGAGGCCGGGTTGGATTCGGCGGTCGGTGTCCCGGCGTCCGCGTAGACGCCGGCGATGATCGGGGTGGCGGCGCTGGTTCCGCCGTAGACGCCCCAACCGCTTTCCTGGTAGCTGTCGTACACGGCCTCGCCGTGGTCGGGGTCGGCGGAGGCGGAGACGTCGGCCTCGGTGCGCTTGGTGCAGCCGGTGTCCTTCTGCCATGAGGGCTTGGCCTCGTAGGCCGAGCAGCCCGACCCGGTCCCCTCGCCTGCTTTGGTGTTCCACACGGTCTCGTTCCAGCCGCGCGAGTTGGAGGCTTTGACCAGCGAGGTTCCGCCGACTGCGGTCACGTAGGGGGAGCTGGCCGGGTAGCCGACGCCCCACTGGTAGTCCCAGTCGCCGCTTCCGGCGACCATGGCGACGCCCGGGTGATCGTAGTAGTCCTTGTCGTAGGTCGGGTCCGAGGAGGTCTGCTTCCAGATGTAGCTGTTGGAGACGATCTTGGCGCCGAGCTTGACCGCCTCGTTCACGGCCGCGCCCATGTTGGAGACGCCGCCGCCCGATGCCTCCACCAGGATGATGTGGGCGCCGGGGGCGATGGCGGACACCAGGTCGAGGTCGAGCGAGTCCTCCGCGCCCTGGTCGGCGCTGGCCTTGGTGGGCAGGCTGGTGCTGCTGCCGTTGGAACTGACCTTCCTGAAGCAGCCGTTGGAGGTGGTGCAGGCCGGGAGTCCGTACTGCTGGCGGTAGGTGGCGAGGTCGCTGGCGGCATCGGGGTCGTCGTCAGCGTCGATGACGGCGACGGTCTGGCCCGAGCCGCCGTTGGCGGGCAGGTTGTAGGCGCTGCGCAGGTCCGACGGCCCGTAGCCGGAGGGGGAGGCGTTGGCTGTGGCGCCGAACGCGGCGACCCGTTCGGCGGGGTGGTTGACCTGCAGGACGTCGCAGGATGCCTGAGCGGTGCCGGGTGCGGCGCAGAGTTGGTGCCAGGCCAGGGGGGTCTGCGCGGACCGGGCCGTGGGGGTGGTGCCGGCCTGGGCGGTGGCCGCGAAGGCGGAGACGGCCAGCGCGCCGGCGCTGACGGCGGACCACAGGATCCGGGAGCGTATGAGGGCGTTGGTGCGCATGAGGGCTTCCTTTGCCGAAAATATGTCACGTCCATGACAATACGGACGCTGTCGGTGTCGGGGGGTGGATCGCGGGGACTACGGCTCTAGGGGATGTTGTACATCGGGTTGGGCAGCTTGTAGCCCCGGTCGTCGTAGCCGCCCGCATAGTCGCTGACCTGGTCCCCGATGGCGACGATGAAGTCGTAGCCCTGCGATTCCAGGTACTTGCGGGTGTTCGACTTGAACGGCATCGCCGTGCAGCTCGTCCCACAGGGCAGGTAGGACGGCGGGTCGCTCCTCGGCCGCAGGTAGAGCCCGTCGATGGGGTAGCCGAGCCCGGTGAGCTGGTTGCGGGTCACCGTGGTCAGGTTGGAGTGCCGACCGGTCATGAAGATGACCTTCACTCCGTGTGCGTGGGCCCACCGGGCGAGTTCCAGCGTGGGCCCGATCACCGGGTAGGTGTCATCTGCGTTGGCGTGTGCGTCGGCCTGGGCCGCGTCCGCGCCGCCGCCGAAGTCGAAGTCGGCCTGGACGGGGTAGGTGGACAGCGAGGTGTCGTCGATATCCAACATGATCGCCGGGATCCGCAGCCGATGGTGGGCGAGCCGCTGCTCCAGATAGGCCTGGGCCTTGGCGATCTGGTTGGCGACGTCGGTCTCCCACTGGCTGTGGGGGCCGATGTGGTAGTTCCCGGAGGCGTCCGTGTAGCCGTTGTAGTAGGCGTTGATCTGGGCCTTGAGCTGGTCCAGGTTGCGCGGCTCGGAGCCGACCCGCTTGTAGTCGGGCGGCGGCGCGGTCCCGCCTGTGGCCGCCACCGCCACCCCGGCTCCGGCCAGCACAGCGCTCAGCGCCGCGACCATCAGTGCTTTGAACGCCCCCGCCCCGAACGCCCCCACCGTGAATCCTGGCTTCGCCATAGGCCTGTGACGTAACGTCATCATTCTCCTTCGAACGCCGTGGAGGATGCGGCACCGGGCCTTTTCCGGCTCTGCCGCGGCTGCGCTTCGGCCGTTTCGGACGACCGTGGGAGGAATGTATCCGCGCTCCCACAAGGCCGGTCAAGGTCCCGCCGGGGCCCAGTCGACTCCCTTGACGGAAGGCCCGCCCACCGTCCCGTTCCTGCATCGGCGCGGCCAATCCCTGGTCATTCAGTTGCGGCTCTTGACAGTTCTCTGCCGCCACCGGCTACCGTCTGCCACCAACGGCCCGCTCGGTCCCCAGCCGGGACCCGAACCGGCTGGCCCGATCGCCAAGCGGTCAGCGTCGAAAGCAGTCAGCGGCCGCGGTACCTCCTGTTCCTCGCCAGAGAGGGCGCACCCCGATGCCCGAGCACCATCGACCCCAGAGTGAAGCCGCGACGGCCTTCCGCGTCGGTCCCTTCGGCGAGGCCCTGCGCACGGCCATCGACCACAGCGGCCTGAGCCTCGCACGGGTCAGCCGCAGACTCGCCGAGCGCGGCGTCACCCTGAGCCCAGCGGCCCTGAGTTACTGGCAGCGCGGGAGCAATCGTCCTGAGCGGGCAGAGTCGTTGAGGGCCGTATCCCTGCTCGAGGAGATCCTCGGACTGCCGTCCAACACCCTGATGGCCTTGCTCGGGCCACCTCGGGCGCGGGGGCGCTGGACCGCCGCCGCTGCCGATCCGGTGCCGACCAGCGCGCTGTGGCCCGCGGCCGGCAGGCTCAACCGCACCCTGACGGCCGTGGAGGAGGATGCCCGGCGGAGACTGTGGGCCGTGTCCACGGTCTACACGCATGTGCATGAACAGGTCACCGCAGCAAGGACGTTCGGACGGACCCGGGTCCGCAAGGTGGTCCGGGCCGAGGTGGACGGGGTGGACCGGATCATCGCGGTGATGCGCACCGACGGCGCCCCGACCCGGTTTGAGGCTGTGCACGCGGTCAGGCTCGGACGTATGCGGTCGGATCCGCAGTCCGGCTACTCGGTCGCGGAATTCATACTCGACCGGGTGCTCAATCGGGGCGACACCGCGACCGTCGAGTACCTCTCCTCCTACAGGGCCGTGGAATCCAGTCCGCAGAACTACACCAGGCACTCGCTCTACCGACCGGCCGATGTCCTTGTCATCGAGGTCGAGTTCCACCCGGAGGCGATTCCGGCGAAATGCGAGGGCTTTTACTCGCCGCGCCGGGAGACTCCGGAACGGAATCTCGGTCCACTCTGGATAGGAAACAGCAACAGCGTCCACCTTGCTCTATCGGATTTGCCGCCGGGAATGTACGGGCTTCGCTGGGAATGGGACTGACCGGGGCGCAGGCAGCGCCGCTGCAATGTCATTCGGTTGAGGTGCCGGGCGAGCTGCTCGCGCAGTACGGATCATAGCGGGGCGCCTGCACCCGACTGCGGAACGGGGCAACCGGAACGGAGGCGCGCCCGCAACCAGAACGAGGACTCGGTCCGGGCGGCGATAGACCGACTGCTTCGAGGCCGCCCGGCGGCAAGTGCGACCTGCGCACCCTGGCAGCCGAGTTCGGGGGTGCCCCGCACCGCCTTCTACGCCAGGAAATGGAGGCGCAGAGGTCGACCGCGATCGCATAACGGCGCCCGGTCCCGGAGGGCAGCAGCGGTCGGGCCGACCACGTGTTGCTCTCCCCCTCGCACAGCACCTGCTGCTCGGACGGGAGCTGACGGGTCAGCGGGTGCCAGGCCCGCCGTCCAGGCCCGCGTTGGCGTGGACGGGGCACAGGTCGCCCCAGTAGGTGGCCTGGCCGTCGGGGTCGGGCGGGCCGACGAGAGTGAGGACCTGGCCCTCGTCGCACAGTTGCCGGGGCAGCGACCGGATCGAGGTCACCTCGCCGTGCGGCAGGGCGGCCGGTAAGGCGGTCTCCATGGTCATGCCTCCAGGTAGGCGACAACCACGACCGAGCGCAGAGCGCGCAGGAACCTTCGTCGCGGCGCTGACCGACCTGGTCCAGGCGCAGGCCGATCCCCTGGACCGCGGCACGTTCGTCGTGCTGCCCACCTGGACCGAGATCCTCGAGCGGCACTTTCCCCCCGAGCATCAGTGACCTGGGGTCAGCCGTGCTGACGGGTGCCGTCGCCGGACCGGTCGACCCGGACGCCAGGCTGACCGGCCCGGGCGGTGTGCCTACTGCCCGGCGGCGTCAGAGCCCCGGCCTGGCGGTATTCCTGTCGGGCGCACCCGTTGGGCCGATCCGGTGACCGTGGCGCGGTGGGGGTGCGTGCCAGCTTGATCCTTGGCAGGCAGTCCGGCCACGAAGGAAGAGATCATGGCGTCCGAAGTGGTCACCACACAGTTCCGCACGGAGCTGGATCCCAGGTGGTCGGTGTTCTCCGACCACCTCCAAGTCCCGTGGGCCTATGAATCGGTCACCTTCCACGACGCCGGCGGCCGACCGCACCCCGCCGTTCTGGCTGCCCCGCGAGGGCATCTGGTTCCACACCGGGCCTGATGCACCCGAGTGGTGGGGCTACTTCTCCGCTGCCGCCTGCGGACACCCTGTCGACCTCTCCCTGTGGAGCCGCAGAGAAGACAAGGACGACGAAGAGGAAGAGGCTGACCCGTCCCTGGTGGTCGCGTTCGGCGAGGAATGGCACGGGCGGGCGCTGCTCTGCGAAGGCGGGATCCCCGACGGGCGCAGCACGGACCCTGTCGACGGTCCCTGGCGCCGGCACCCCAGCCCGGGGAGAACGCAGCCCGGCCCGTGAGATCGCGACTGCCCCTCGTTCGGGTGATTGGCCTGCCGTCGCCCAGGGTGCTCGGGCATCGTGGATCCGTCACCACGACGACGGAGGATCCCATGGGCAACGGCTGGCAGGTCGAGGAGTTCGGTGCGCACCACGAAGACCGGGCGGTCGCCGTCCTCGCGGACGGCACGGAGCCCATGCCGGCGGTCTTCGACACCGGCAGTGGCCCCCACGTCCACCGCACCAGCGAGTGGTGGGTGTACAACGGTACCCTCAACTCTCCCCTCGCCACCCACCTGCGAGCCGGCTGCTCCTGCGGCTGGCGCGGCGAGACGCTACACCCCTCTGGACTTGGCCGAGTTGGGTGAGCAGCCCTGCTTCGCCGACACCCCCGGGCCAGTCGAGGACTGGGCCGACACACCCGCCAGGTCGAGGCCCGAACCGTCCCGATCCCCGACGACGTGGACGAGCTGCTGCAGCGCCTGCAGGACAGGATCGCCAACCTCGCCGCCGACGCCCCCGTTGCCGCTCTGCGGGTCGTAGCCGCGCTGGAGCGCCTGACCGGCCATGCGGGCTTGGAGACCGTGTTCAACCTTGAGGCCGACGTGTCCTGGCAGACCATGGGTGAAGCCCTCGGCGTCAGCGCGGACGCGGCCCGCAGCCGGGTACGTAAGTACCAGTACTGGGCATGAACCACCCCGCCACCGCGTTCCTGCCGGCCGACCCACGCACCTGTGTGACCTGGGCGGCAACGAAGGGGTACCCACCGAGCACCCCACCCACGGCACTGGCGAGGGTGCGATTTGCCAGCCGCACGTCGAGCTCTCACGGCGCCGCAGCCGCAGGGATGGTCGCTTGGCCCGTGACGGTGGCACTGTGCGCTCGTTGGTACCGACGAGAGCTCATGGATGACCGCCGGACCGGCGCTCGATGTCATGACATTGCGTTGCCCCGGCCCCTGCCCGTCTCCCAACCAACTGGGCCCCATGAACCGGGCCGACGAGAAGGGAGGGAGCAGAACCATGTACGACTGCAAAGGGTGCGGACAGTCCCGACGAGGAGGACTCTTCTTCGGCTCGGGGATCGGCGCAGCACAGTGGTGGTGCCGACACTGCCAGAGCGCCGACCAGCGAGATCTGATCGACTCCCTGGACAGCCGGGCCCGCGGCGTGCTCACCCGCGGCACTGATGGAGTGCGCTGGCCCTACGGCCCGAACGTCTACGTCCAGATGCGGGCGGGCCCGCCCTGGTCTTCAACCAGCCGTACACGCAGGTGGCGCTCGCCGAGGTCGAGAGGGCCATACGCACATACCCGACGCTCACAGCTGAGGTCGGTCCTCAGTCCTGGTACGGCGGAGGCACCACAGCTGTCTACATCTGGAATGCCGGCAACCGCTCGTAGACCGGCTGGCCATCCCGCCGTTGCCAGTTCCTGGTGCCGTACGACCAAGACCGGGAGTACCAAATTGATCCTGCAAAACGGCTGGGGGCAGCATGAGCGAGAACCACGACCGGAAGGACATCGACGTCGACCGGCAGAACGGCGGCCAGGATGCAGCAGGAGCCGGTGATGTCGGGAGCGGGCCTGCCCGGGGGGCGCTGTACTCCGCCCGCGAGGCCGCCCGCCGACGCGGAGCGCGGGCCTGGACGGGCAAGACCAAACGCACGAAGGCCAGGGGTGACGGCGCTCACACGCCCGTCGGAGAGCAGCTGGGCCCCGTTCTCGCGCAGACGGCCGACCTGGTCGCCGTGGCTGGCTTCCGGCTCAGCCGAGTCCAGTGGTTTCGGCGATTTTCTGCTGCAGGTAGAAGGTGCCGCCGGCACCGGGCGGGCGCGGACATCGCCCTGGGCGCGGAGGCCGCGCTGGACCGCGGGGAGCAGGCGCAGCACGACCTGCGAGACACCGGCGAGGCGGGGGCATCCCCGCGGACGCGGGGATGGTCCCCAGGCCGCGAACAGCGGTGGCGCGGGCGGCACCTGCTCACCGCGCCTGCGGGGATGGTCACCCGGCCGTGCGCCGCGCGCTGGTCAAGCGGCTCTGCTCCCCGAGCGCGGGGATGGTCCCACGCGATGCAGGGCGAAGACGGCACCTGGCGCCTGCTGCCGCGCCCGGCGGCGATGTTCCGAGTCCTGGTCCGCCGGACCCTGCAGCCCTTCTGCTTCCAGCGCCCGCGGGGAGGTCATGCCGAGGATGCCTCAGACCCTCGGCCCACGTGGTGCCCGCCGCACGGGCTGCGTCGATCAACCGTGCCTCCCGCGCGTCCCGCACGCCGGCGGCCAGGCATAGGGCTGCCAGGGCCTCGGCCTTGCCTGTCCCGGCGCGTCGGCCGCTGGGCGAAGAGGCGGCTGGCGCCATCGGCTGCGCCCCCTGGCCCCACACCTGGCCGTCGGCCCTGGCTGCGGGATCGGGGTGAGCTAAAGGCTGTCTCGTAACTCGGTTGGCGAGATGCTGCCAGGTGTCTGCCCTCGGCTGCGCTCTCAGTCGGTCAGGGCGAGGTTGTGCATGCGGGCGATGCCGCTGGCGGCCCAGTAGACGGCCAGTCCTTTGCGTCGGCACCCACGGAGGATCTTCCAGTTCTTCATCCGGGAGATGGCATGTTCGACGCGTGCTCGTACTCGACGGTGGGAGCGGTTGTGGTCCTTCTGCCAGTCGGGCAGGTCCTGGCCTGGTTGTCGGCGGTGCGGGATGAGTGTGCCGGTGCCGCGGTAGGCGCCGTCGGCCAGCACGATCGCTTCGCCGCAGGCGGTGTCGATACCGGACTCGGCGAATGCCTGGCAGTCGTTGCGATCGCGTCCCTTGGTGTGGTGTAGCCGATCAATCATCGGTGGTGTTGGGTAGCGCGGGGGCGCCTTCCGGGAGCTCGGCAGGATAGAGCACTTCCATGCTGCCTTCGGGCAGGTAGCGGCGGGGGAAGGCGATCCATTCGTCGTGCAGTTCGAACAGCACGGCGGTGACGAGCCTGAGCAGGGCGTCGTCGTTGGGGAAGACCTGGACGACGTCGGTTCGTCGTTTGATCTCGCGGTTGATGCGCTCCAGCGGATTGGTCGACTGGATCTTCTTCCAGTGCCGCTCGGGGAAGGCCGCGAACGCGGTCAGGTCGTCCTTTGCCTCCAGCAGCATCTCCTTGACCTTGGGGAACTGCTTGCCGAGCATGTCGGCGACGGTGTCGAGCTGGCTGCGGACCCCGCCGGCATTGGGCTGGGCGAAGACCGTACGGATCGTCGCGGCGACCATCTCGGCGGCGTCCTTGTGGATCACGTTGAAGACGTTGCGCAGGAAGTGAACCCTGCACCTTTGGTAGCCGGCGCCGAGCATGACCTTGCGGATCGCTGCGACCAGCCCGAGGTGGTGGTCGCCTATGACCAGCCGCACTCCGTCCAGGCCGCGTTCGCGCAGGGAGCGCAGGAAGGCGGTCCACGAGGCCTCGCTCTCGCTGTCGCCGACCATCACGCCGAGCACTTCGCGGCCGCCGTCCTCGGTGATGCCGGTGGCGATCACCACTGCCCGCGAGACGATCTGGTGCTCGACGCGGGCCTTGCAGTAGGTCGCGTCGAGGTAGACGTAGGGGAAGCGGACATGGTCCAGCCGCCGCCGGCGGAACGCGGACAGCTGGCCGTCCAGGTCCTTGCAGATCCGCGAGACCTCGCTCTTGGAGATCCCGGTGTCCGAGCCCAGGGCCTTGACCAGGTCGTCGACCGACCGCGTGGACACGCCGTGGACGTAGGCCTCCATCACGACCGCGAACAGGGCCTGGTCGATCCGGCGGCGCCGCTCCAGCAGCACGGGGAAGAAGCTGCCCGACCGCAGCTTGGGGATGCCCAGCCCCAGGTCGCCGGCCTGCGTGGTGAGCGTCTTGTCGCGGTGGCCGTTGCGAAGAGCGGTGCGCGCGTCGGTGTGCTCGTTCCACTCGGCGCCGATCCTGGCCGTGGCCTCGGCCTCGATCAGCTCCTGCAGCATCCGCTCGGCCACCGAGCGGACGAGTTCCAGGCCGTCTGCCGAACGTAGTGACTCCAGCAGCCGGAGTAGGTCATGCTGAGACAGGGCCACCCTGCACCTCCCACGTTGAACTGCCCGTTCACAACGGAGAGTTGCACGGTGGCCCACCCTGTCGACAGGGAGCGGAAGCTACCCGGGCACACGCCCCCGGCGCACCACCCCACCCTGATCGGCTACACCACGACAAGGGACGCCATCGTCGTTGCGGTTGCCAGGCAGCGGTCTGCCGACGGCCAGGACCAGACGGGTATGGGCATCGATCAGGATCTGCAGGTTCGCCGATTGCTGGTAGTTCTTCGAAGGTGCGGCGATGCTCCGGTCGTGGGTGGGCACCAGGGTGCCGTCGACTATGACGATCTCATCGGCCTTGGGGTGGCGGCGGGTGCGGGCCAGGGCCAACAACGGGCTGTGTCGGTCGATGATCCGGTGCGCGGCCGCAGGCGATACCCCGAACAGTGGAGCGAGCTGGCGCATCGTCAGGTTTGTCCGGTAGTAGACCGCGACCAGCAGCACCCTGTCCTCCAGCGACAAGGCCCAGGGCCGCCCAGGCCTGGACGGGTCCAGTGCCCGGCCACCTCGGTACTTCACCGCCTGGACCAGACGTCGGAACTGGGCCGGGCGCAACCCGGTGAACACCTCGATGAGCTCACGACGCTCCGCCGACAACACCTGCACACCCAGACCAACGACACCCGGCCCACAGAGTTACGAGACAGCCTTTAGCCTCGCGCTTTCACGAGTGGGCTTGTCCGGGTCTTGATCAAATAAGTGGAGAGTGCTGCTGACCTGCAACGATGGGACTTGTCGAGGGTCCTGTCAGCTGCAAGGAAAGAAGCACTCTCCAGGTGAACAAGCGTATCGGGTGGTATCCGCGTGTCCGCGTCCAGGGCGACGGAGGCGGGGTGGTCTCGCAAGCCGGCGGTGTGCTGCTGGTGGAGGCGGCCCGCAAGGCCGGGCTGGATACGGCGATATCGGCGGCGTTGACGCCGTGGCGCAAGCCACGGGCGGTGCACGATCCGGGCAAGGTCCTGCTGGACCTCGCCCTGGCGGTGGCACTGGGCGGGGACTGCCTGTCGGATGTGGCGATGCTGCGGGCCGAGCCTCAGGTGTTCGGGCCTGTGGCCTCCGGTCCCACCGTCTCCAGGCTGGTCGACACCCTGGCCGCCGCCGGCCCCCGCGCGCTGACGGCGATCCGCCGGGCGAGGGCCGAAGTCCGGGAGCGGGTGTGGAAGTTGGCCGGGGCGGATGCCCCCGATGCGGGTGGCCAGGTGGTCGTGGACATCGACGGTGTGCTGGTCCTGGCACACTCCGACAAGCAGGACGCCGCGGCGACCTGGAAGCGGACCTTCGGGCACCATCCGCTGGTCGCGTTCGTCGACCACGGAGCGGCCGGGTCCGGGGAACCGGTGGCCGGGCTGCTGCGGCCGGGCAACGCAGGCAGCAACACCGCTGCCGACCACATCACCACGACCCGCATGGCCCTGGCCCAACTGCCGAAGAAGTACCGGCGCGGCCGGCGGACCCTGATCCGGACCGACTCCGCCGGCGGAACCCACGACTTCCTGAACTGGCTGACCGCGCGCGGCCGGTGGCTGTCCTACTCGGTCGGGATGACGATCACCGAGGTTGTCCACCACGCTGTCCTGCGGATTCCCGCCTCGGCCTGGACCCCGGCGGTCGAACCCGACGGCCAGGTCCGCGACGGTGCCTGGGTGGCCGAACTGGCCGGCGACGTCCTGAAGGGCTGGCCCGCCGGAATGCGGCTGATCGTGCGCAAGGAACGCCTCCACCCCGGAGCCCAGTTGAGGTTCACCGACGCCGACGGCATGCGCCTGACCTGCTTCGCCACCAACACCGCGGACACCGCTGTCGCGCGTCTGGAACTGCGGCACCGCCAACGCGCCCGCGCTGAGGACCGCATCCGCGCGGCCCGCGACACCGGCCTGCGCAACCTGCCCCTGCACGATGCCGCCCAGAACCAGATCTGGCTGGAGATCGTCCAGATCGCCCTGGACCTGCTGGCCTGGATGCCGATGCTCGCCCTGACCGGCACCGCCCGCCGCTGGGAGCCAAAACGCCTGCGGCTGCGACTGTTCTCCGCCGCCGCCCGCCTGGTCACCACCGGCCGCAGGCGTATCCTCCGTCTGGCCCGCCACTGGCCCTGGACCGAACTGATCACCACGGCCCTCACCAGGCTGCAGGCCCTGCCGAACCCCGACTGACCATCAACATCAACCCGCCCCGACGAGCAGCCGAACATATCCGGATCCGTGGAACCCGGCGCCCACCCGACGCGACAGCCGGGCCCTCAACCTGCCCACCAGCGTCCCGACAAGACGAAACGGCCCGCCAGACAACCAACGGACCTTCACGAAAAATCGAGGTTAGGGTCGGGGTCAGCGAGGGCCTTTGTTGGGCAGCGTGGCTGGAGGACACAGTGAGCCCGTGCGGAGCGCCTCATGCACGGCATTGCGAGGACTTGAGCTGTGGTCGGCATCGAGCGGGGTTTGGCGGCTGGATTTGCGCAGAAAGCTCTCGGAAAGCGCTGGCCCGATTCTGCAAGGAAGAGGCGCACCGATAGCAGCGGCCACTACCGTGGAGCCTGCGTCTCGACTCTCGGGCCGGATAGCCCGGGGAGGGCCTGTGACTCGTCTCCACCGTAGCCGCCGCTCGGTGCGCTGGCCGTACCCGGCTTCCCGGCGATCGCGCGTTGGTGTTCGTGCTGGAGTAAGAGGCGTGCAGGGAAGCTGACCTGACGAAGTGCAGTACGCGGGACTGCCTCCGCGCTGGAGGAGGCATCTGAACACCTCCGGACGAGGGGGGCTTCGGCTGAGGCATCCAGGGGGCAGCTCGGGAAGTGCAAACGATGTCGCCTCGCGTGAAATAGCGCTTACTGAATACAGGGCATTGCGCGATGAGATCTTAACGAAGATGGATCATCGGACAACCTACCGACTGGCCACCTTGACTCTCAGTATGGCCACGATGGGGGTTGGTGTCCAACTTCACAGTGCATTGCTGCTTCTTCTGGTGCCGATGATTGCAACCGCGCTTGGCGGCTTGACGATTTATCAGACCATGCAAATATCCCAGTTGTCCGTCTATATTCGAGATGAAGTCGAAGGCCGCCTGAACAGGGATTGCCCAGGTTCCGTCGGCTGGCATCGCTCACTTGCAAATAGGCGCGAGCAGTTCCGTGAGAATTTTCTAGTGAGCTACGTGCCGAATGCCGCGATACCCGTAACGCCGTCAGTCGTGGCCATGGGTCTCGCGGGGATCTACAGCGAAAATCTCGCCGCCGCAATTTTGCGCTGGTGCGCAGATCTGATACTGATCGCCAACTTCATGACTATATACATAAAGAATCGATACATAATTTAGCTGAGCCGGGATAGCCGGCGTCCGGGCTTGCGAACAGCAGCTCGCCGGGGTCGGGAGCTGGCGGGGATCGAGGTGGAGCTCCAGCAGATCCTAAGGTGCGGGCGGTCGCGGCTCCGGCGTGGTTGGTCCAGATGTGCGAGTACAACCTGCACCGGGACGCCTTCGAGACAAGCAATAGTCAATACCTGTGGATGCGTCGTAGTTCAGCGGTAGCGCGTGATGCCGCCGAGGTCGGGGAGCACGGGCTCGAAGTCGCACGCGGCAACAGCCCTGATGTCAAACGTCAGCCGACAATGTTTTGGCGGCGCCAGCATCGCATTTATGGAAGTGAGCGACGAAACGGCGTTGCCGGAATGTCTCAACAGCACGGGAGGCATAGTGCTCTCTGACATATGCCACCGCTTGGCGACTGGGCACCCCATCCAGTACGGCAAGGCAGGCCAGCGCAGTGCCGGTTCGTCCCTGTCCGCCAGTACAGGCAATCTCGACGCGTTCGGCTTCGGATCGCGTCCATGCCTCTCGCAGAGCGCTCCCAGTAGCAGCGCGATCCGACGGCGGCCGGAAGTCCGGCCAAAGGAGCCAGCGCGCTTCCCAAGGGACCGCAGGAGGCTCGTGACCCAGTAGATAAAGCGCGAAGCCGGGCACCTGCCCGACCGGAAGCGGGCGGCTGAGCCCTCGGCCCCGCACAAGTCGGCCCGACGGCAGGCGAAGGACGCCCAACGCCGTAGGGTCCCAAGTAGTGATCACCGAACGAGATTAGCCTTCCTCCCTGGGCTGCGCGGTCGTTCTGACAAGTCTGGCGGAACAACTGGTGCTTCGGGCCAAGGACCAAACCCAGGGCACCACTCTCGGAATAGCAATAGTCACTACTTGTGGATGCGTCGTAGTTCAGCGGTAGCGTGTGATGCCGCCGAGGTCGGGGAGCTCGTCCTCGAAGTCGCATGCGGCAACGGCGTCGAGGCCACGGTTCCATGCGGCCCGAAGTACGAGTGACACTGCTTCGACCAGGGCTGGTCCGGGCTCCTCGCTCTCTGCCTCGATGGTGAACGGCCACCCGATGAAGTCGCCGGCGAGTCCGGCGTCCGGGTGGTGTCGGATCTCGAGGCCATCCGGCCTCGTCGGACCGTGTAAGGGGACATCGGCCTGGGCTTCGAGCACCGCAGCGACCAGTTCGGTCACTGAGGCGCGACTGCCGCCCCTCAGGTAAGTCTGGGAGCGGCCGTAGTCCACCACCCCGGTCACGCGACCTGCTCCGCTCGCTCGACCAGGACGCCGTTCTCGAACGTGGCGTCGGCGCGGACGAGGGCGACCAGGTGGGCGCCGGTGATCGCGCGCCAGCGGTCCTGGGCGGACTCGACCAGCTTGAACACCGTCACCAGGGCCGCGGCCGGGCTGCCGGCGCCGCGGGTGACCTTGGTGCGGGGCTTGACGGTGGAGAACGTCGACTCGATCGGATTCGTGGTCCGCAGGTGGATCCAGTGCTCGGCCGGGAAGTCGTAGAACGCCAGCAGTCCCTCCTGGTCGTCGGTGATCTTCGCGGCTGCCCTCGGCCACTTGGTGCCGTACGTTTTCGCGAATGCCTCGATCGCCTTCTCGGCGTGCGTCCTGTCCTCGGCGTTGTAGATCTCCTGCATCGCCTTCGTCGCCCCCGGCTGCGCGGACTTCGGCAGGGCATTGTTCACATTTCTGGCTCTGTGGACCCAGCAGCGCTGATGGCGGGCGGTGGGGAACACCTCGGCCAGGGCCTTCCACAGGCCCATCGCGCCGTCGCCGACCACCAGCCCGGGATCACGCATGCCGCGTCGTCGGCAGTCGCGCAGCAGGTCCGCCCACGGACTCAGTGGACTCGCGCAGGCCCTCGGCGAGCGTGATCAGCTCCTTGGTGCCGTCGGTACGCACCCCGAGCAGGACCAGGACGCACGAGTGCGCCTGGCCCATGCGGACCTTGGGGTGCACCCCGTCGGCCCACACGTAGACGAAGTCTCGGTCGGACAGGTCCCGCGCCTGGAAGTCAGCGTGGTCCTCGCCCCACTGCTTCGTCAGCCGGGTCACCGTGGCCGGCGACAGTCCGGCGGCCGAGCCGAGGAACTGCTCAGCGCGGGCACGAAGTCCACCGACGACAGCCCGTGCAGGTAGAGCAGCGGCAGCACCTCACCGACCTTGAGCGATTTGCGGCACCAGGGCGGTACGATCTTCGAGGAGAACCGCATGCGCTCGCCGGTGGACTCGTCGACGCGGCGGTCGTTCACCCGGGGCGCGGTGACCTCGATGGCCCCGGCGGCCGTGGATACGGTCCGGGGCCGGTGGCGGCCGTTGCGGACCACCAGGCGTCGACCAGCCTCGTCGGTCTCGGCCGCCAACTCGGCTATGTACTGGTTGACTTCCGCCTCCAGAGCAGCGGCCAGCATACGCCGGGCGCCCTCCCGGGTAATCTCGTCGATCAGGGAGCCGGACTGGGTGGAGCCGTCATCGGTGACTGCATTGGGCGTGCCTTCCCGACCCGCGCTGCAACGCGGGCCTACTCGGAGACCTTAAGAAGTCATCTCATTTGGGCCAGTAGGCTGCCCTGGTGACGATCGTGGAGCGGTTGGTGCCGGACGGATTGTGGGAGTTGTTCCAGCGGGCCGTGCCGGCTTCGCCGACACGGCCACAGGGCGGCGGGCGTCGCCGCTATGGGGACCGTGAGGTACTGGCCGCGATCGTCTTCGTGGCCACCTCCGGCTGCACCTGGGCCCAGCTCCCACCGTGTTTCGGCCCGTCCGGGCCGACCGCACACCGCCGCTTCGCCGAGTGGAGCCGGGCGCGAGTGTGGGCCAAGCTGCACCGCCTGGTCATGGACGAACTCGGCGCGCGCGGCGAGCTGGACTGGTCGCGGTGCGCGGTCGACTCGGTCAACATGCGGGCCTTGAAAAGGGGGACCTGACGGGTCCGAATCCTGTGGATCGGGGCAAGTACGGGTCGAAGATCCACATACTCACCGAGCGCACCGGTTTACCCCTGTCGATCGGCATCTCCGGCGCGAACCTGCACGACAGCCAGGCCCTGGAGCCGCTCGTCCGTGGCATCGCCCCGGTGCGCTCCCGACGCGGACCACGGCGACGGCGCCCCGCCAAGCTCCACGCCGACAAGGCCTACGACTACGTTCACCTGCGGCGATGGCTCCGATCCCGCGGCATCACCCCACGCATCGCACGCCGTGGCATTGAATCCTCCGAGCGCTTGGGCCGCTACCGCTGGACCGTGGAGCGCACCGTCGCCTGGCTCGCCGGCTGCCGACGACTCCACCGCCGCTACGAACGCAAAGCCGAACACTTCCTCGCCTTCGTGGGCATCGCCGCCACGCTCATCTGCTACCGCCGACTCGCCAAATGAGATGACCTCTAAGGATCATCGGGAAGGTACGCCCTCCGCGTGCCCTCCCGGAACCGATCCACAAGTCTTGAGCATTGCTCGTTAGCCAACGCGCTGGAAGCGGGAGCGAAAGAGGTCATCGTTGTCATGGTCGACGGGGAGCCGGGCGAGGTTCTAGCCCAACTGAGCGAGGCACGCTACGGGTGTCCCGGTCTCGCTGCGGTATTCATCCCGTGTCAGAGCGGGCGCGCGGCGATTGCCGCGTTCAACGCGTTCTCTGCCACTGCGGCCCTGCACGTCACCGTGCTGGACATGTTTGCCGCGAGCAGAGAGGAATCTTGCGCCGGGTGACCGGCACTGTGCTTGCGCTCCGCACTCGGGCCGCAAGCTCGGCGGGCAGTCGGACCGGTGCTCCGGTCGAGGCCGACCGGGGCGGGCCGGGACGTCCTGTCTTTGCTCTGCCCCGGGCCGCCGGGGCGTCAAGCCCTGACCGCATCCCGAACCGGAGGCTGTACTGAACGGACCTATAGTGCTGGGTGCCCCGTATCGCTAGCGTAGGTAACGTGACCCAACCGCTTGCCTCACAAGGCCCATGGCAGCCCCAGCCTGGTCCCGCACCACGCCGTCCTGCGCCCAAAGGCCCCCGCGTCAACCTCGTGCCGCTGTTCATCATGGCCGCCGCTGGAGTCGGGTTTTTCACCTGGGCCGTCTTCCTGATCCTCGGCCGAAGAGCGCAGCGCCGCGCCTGGCTGGTGTGGTCCGCTGGATACGCCGCCCTGATGGTCGCCTTTTGCGTCCTGGAAGCCGCGTCGGGCACGAGCGTGACCGACCTGGCGGCCAGTATCGCCCCGATCCCGTTTGCCTTCGCCTGGTTCGGCGGCATCGTGCACGTCGCCGTCATCTCCAAGGACGCCACTCGGCGGATACAGCAGGTAAGGCGGGTGCCTGACGGTACTCCTGTCCTCATCGCCGCCCGCGAGCGGATCAAGGAACGGGAAGAGGGGCGCCGCTTGGCGGTGAAAGACCCGGTGCTAGCCCGGGAGGTGGGCGTGGGACGTCCAGACGTTCCCGGAACGCAAGACTTCGGCCTGGTCGACGTCAATCACGCTGCGCCGGAAGCCCTCTGCAAGCTGCCTGGGATCACCCCGCAGATCGCCGACTACATCGAACAGACGCGCCAGAGCGTCGGACTCTTCACCTCCGTGGAGGACCTCTCCGCGACCCTGGACCTGCCACCGAACCTGACCGACAATCTGCGGGAGCACGCCGTCTTCCTGTAGCTGGCAGTCGGCAGTGACCGGCGGCGGGATGACGCCGCGGGCGGTGAGCGAGTCGCCGATGTCGCGGGCGTCGGGTACCAAGCGCGCGAGGCGGTCGAGCTTGGGGACGAGGGTGTCGCCGGCGCGCACCGCCGCGAGAGGCCGGGCCGGTCGCGATTGGTTCCGGTCAGCCCATGGTCAAGGTAGATCCGGTCCTCCGGGACATCCAGACTGAGCAGGATCTCGTGCTGGGCTGTGAGGTCCTGCTTGTCCAGACTGCATCTCGCGTAGCCGACGCGTTCGCTCATGCCCGGAGCGTACGGTAAGCCCGCGCTGACCGTTCAGTTCACCGGACACCCTAAATGAGACGCCGTCAGCGCGGGTCGATCTCTCTCGACGGGCAAGATCGCGATTGTTCGTTGGGGGTTCCCCTAACAGACGCAAAGGCAGGCCGCGGTCAGTACCCTGACGCGGTGATGACCGATACCTTCTTGTTGAGGGCCATGAGCTGCACTGTCGACCCACCGCTGCTCGCGCTGCCTGATCGCGTCGCGGAGCTTCTGATCGAGGTGGGGAGCCGCCACGGCTGGCAGCCCATCTGCGAGCTGTCCACGATGTCGCGCACCAGCTCGTCGACTGGATGGAGAAGCGCTACGCGGCCGTGCTCTTCGATCGCGAGGCGGTGCTCTTCGGGGCCGCGACACATGACATCGGGAAGAGCGTGCACCTCTCCGAGCTCTCTGGGCCCGGAGTGGCGCATGAGCAGGCCGGGCAGGCTCTTCTGCTTGGCCGTGGCGTCAGTCCTGAGCTCGCCCGCTTCACTGCGACACATGCATCGTGGACGAGCAATAGTCAATACCTGTGGATGGCTTGGTTACGGCGACGGGTTGGTTCCCCGGATGACCTGCCAGTGGGAGATGGCTGACGTGAGGAGTTGGACTCCTGTGCCTCGGAGGGTCACGAGCGCGGTGTAGACGGGGTCGAGTTCATCGACGGAACGGCGGCCGTAGGCGAGGATCTGCGTCAGTTCCAGGTCGATGGCTTCTGCCGAGTCGCGGATGCGGTCGAAGTGGGCGCCGCAGCGAACCGGCCCGAGGATGCAGCGCACGGTGGCGGTGGCCTCGGCCCGGTTCACGATGGTGACCTGATCGATCTGCAGTTCCACCTCGACTACCTGGCTGCCGGGATTGAGGGGCTCGTTCATGCCGCCACCTCGGTGCGCTCGACCAGGATGCCGTTTTCGAAGCGGGCGCCGGCGCGGACGAGTGCGACCAGGTGGGCGCCGGTGATCGTGCGCCAGCGCTCCTGGGCGGACTCGACGAGCTTGAACACCATCGCGAGGGCCGCAGCCGGGCTGCCGGCTCCGCGGGTGACCTTGGTCCGCAGTTTGACGGTGGAGAACGTCGACTCGATGGGGTTGGTGGTCCGCAGGTGGATCCAGTGCTCGGCCGGGAAGTCGTAGAACGCCAGCAGTTCGTCCTGATCGTTGGTGATCTTAGCCACGGCCTTGGGCCACTTGGTGCCGTAGGTCTTCTCGAACGCCTCGATCGCCTTCTCGGCGTGCGTGCGGTCCTCGGCGTTGTAGATCTCCTGCATTGCCTTCGTCGCGCCCGGCTGTGCGGACTTCGGCAATGCGTTCGTGACATTGCGGGCCTTGTGGACCCAGCAGCGCTGATGGCGGGTGGCGGGGAACACCTCGGCCAGGGCCCGCCACAGTCCCATCGCGCCGTCGCCGACCACCAACTCCGGGTCACGCATACCGCGTCGGCGACAGTCACGCAGCAGGTCCGCCCACGACTCGGTGGACTCGCGCAGACCCTCGGCGAGCGCGATCAGCTCCTTGGTGCCGTCCACTCGCACCCCGAGCAGGACCAGCACGCACGAGTGCGCCTGCCCGAGCCGGACCTTCGGGTGCACGCCGTCGGCCCACACGTAGACGAAGTCGCGCTCCGACAGGTCACGGGCCTGGAAAGCGCCGTGGTTCTCGCCCCACTGCTTCGTCAGCCGGGTCACGGTCGCCGCCGATAGGCCGGCCGCCGAGCCGAGGAACTGCTCCAGGGCGGGCACGAAGTCCCCGGAGGACAGGCCGTGCAGGTAGAGCAACGGCAGCACCTCGCTGACCTTGGGCGACTTACGGCACCACGGCGCAAGGATCTTCGAGGAGAACCGCTTGCGCTCCCCGGTCGTCTCGTCCACCCGCTTGTCGTTCACGCGCGGGGCCCGCACCTCGATCGGGCCGGCGGCGGTGGTCACGGTTCGGGGCTGGTGATGGCCGCTGCGGACCACCAGGCGATGCCCCCGCTGGTCGGTCTCGACCGCCAACTCGGCTATGTACTGATTGACTTCCGCCTCCAGAGCGGCGGCCAGCATCCGCCGGGCCCCCTCGCGGACGATCTCGTCGATCAGGGAGCCGGACTGGGTAGAGCCGTCGGCGTTGACTACGCTGAGCACGGGCGTGCCTTCCCGACCCGCGCTACGAACGCGGGCCTACTCGGTGACCATCAAACGATCATTCGGGAAGGTACGCCCTCCGCGTGCCCTCCCGAAACCCGATCCACAGGTCTTGAGCATTGCTCATCGTGGACGGAGGCGGTCCTTTTGGAGGACCTCCTGGTGAGCCTCGCCGACAAGGTCTGGAAGAACAAGCGCGTTTCCGACCTGGAGGATCTGGTCGTTGCCCGGCTGGCCGCAGCGACGGGCCGGCCCGCGTGGGAGGAGTTCATCGCACTCGACGAAGTCCTTTCCCGCGTCGGCGATGGCGCCGACGATCGCCTTGCGTTCCAGGCATCATTCCCGATCCACGGCTGAGGGGACGGGGGATCCTGGGACGATGAGCCCCGACAGGCCCGGCAACATGCCGGCCATCCCACCGAGGCCAACGCTTCCCGACCTCACCGCGGCCCGCGCACTCGGACCAGGGGAGACTGTGGAGGCACACTGGCAGCAGCTACTTCTGGTCTGGCCAGTGGCATCACGAGCGCCACGAGGTCTTGAAACCGGGCACTGCCTACCCGGACATCGTGTCCCTGATCGAGGCGGCCGGAGCGGTACCGAAACTGCAGCAGCTCTACCCCTTCACCAGCCATTTCAGTCTGAACTTCGGCTGCTTCACGAGCTACCCGTGGTCAGTCCAGGTGCCGTCGGTCGATCCCCTGTCTGACGGACGGTTCCGCGTCCGGCGTCCTCGAAGTGCTGACGCCATCGGGTTTGCCCGCACTGGGGACGACGCGGTATCCCTCGTCGTAGACAAACTCCCAGCCGGGCTCGGCCCAGCTGTCGCCCGCGATCAGGCCGACCGCTGATACGGAGGAGACCCGGGTGTCTTTTCCGGGGTCCGGTGGCCCCACTGTTCCGGATTCGCGTGGCTCCATTTCTGGTCTGAGTGGGGTGCTGGGGGTGGCCGGGCGTCGGGTTCCAGGTTCGAGTGGCCCCACCCCTCGATCGGGGCAGGTTTCACGGCCGGCCGTGTTTCGTCACGGGCAGGGGCAGTGACGAAATGGGGCAAGCCGGTAGCGTGTGGGTGCGGCCGGCCAGACCAGTCGTGAGCCCGCCCGGACGGATCCCCCGACAGGATGCGTCCGGGCGGGCGCCGTGTAGTCGGGGCTGTCAGTGGTGGCTGCCAGGATGCGGGCCACGAATGACCAAACCGCTGCCATCGCCAACTACTGGGACGCTGCCGCGTCGTCCTTCGACGACGAGCCCGATCACGGGCTGAGGGCGGAGCACACGCGTGCCGCGTGGGGGCGGCTGCTGGCGGCGTGGGTGCCGTCCGGTCCGGTTGATGTACTCGATGTCGGTTGTGGAACCGGCTCGCTGGCCATGCTCCTGGCGCAGGCCGGACATCGCGTGACGGGTGTGGACCTGGCGCCGAGGATGGTCGAGCAGGCTGGGCGGAAGCTGGCGGCCGTCGGCCTTGGGGGCCGCTTCCTGGTGGGTGACGCAGCCGTGCCGCCCACCGGCGACCAGGCGTTTGATGTCGTGCTGTCGCGCCACCTTGTGTGGACGCTGCCCGACCCTGAGGCCGCGCTGCGGGAGTGGGTGACGAGGCTTCACCCCGGTGGCCGACTGGTACTGGTTGAGGGCCGGTGGCGCGAGTCCGGGGCAGAGCGGCGTGCCGTATGTGGCCGGGGCGGAGCTGCTGCCCTGGAATGGCGGGGTGGGCGCCGATGACCTAGCGGCCGCCGTGCGGCCGTTCGTCACTGACCTGCGGATCGAACAGTTGGGCGGGGATGCGGATTTGTGGGGCGGTCCTGTGAATGACGAGCGGTATGCCCTGATCGCCCGGGTCTGAACGACGTGTGCCGGGTGGGCGCCCTGTCGATGGCCCCCACCCGCCGAGGCGTCGGGCTGTCAGGTCGGTGTCTCCTGTTCGGCGGAGACGGTGCTGGTCAGGCAGGGGTCTGTACGGTCTTCGGCTCTGTCCCGTAATCGGTGGTGACGGGGTGTGATTCGGATCATGATGGGCTGTGCTTGAGGTCAACGCCCTTGTGGGTACGGTGTTTTCGGGTCTGTCGGCGCTGGTCATCCAGGATGTGGTGGACGAGGGCCAGTTCATTCGGGTGATGGCGCGGACGCTCGACAGTCCGGTGCCGTGTCCTGTGTGCGGTAGTCCTACGGGGCGGGTGCACGCCGTCCATCGGCGCACTGTGGCGGACGTGCCGGTGGACGGCCGCCGGGTGGTGATCGTGGTCAGGAAGCGACGCCTGGTCTGCCCGGTCCTGCAGTGCCCGCGGCAGACCTTTCGCGAGCAGGTACCGGACCTGCTCCAGCGCTACCAACGCCGCACCAGCCGGCTGACCGCCCAGCTCGGAGCCGTCGTCCGGGAACTGGCAGGCCGTGCCGGCTCCCGGCTCCTGCACCTCTTGGCGACCCCGGCCTCCCGATCCACCGCCTTGCGCCTGCTGCTCCACCTGCCATTGCCCGCCCCGCGAACACCGCGGGTCCTGGGCGTGGACGACTTCGCCCTGCGCCGACGCCACCGCTATGCCACCATCCTCATCGACGCCCAGACCGGCGAGCGCATCGACGTCCTGCCCGACCGCTCCGGCAAGACCCTGACGAACTGGCTTCGCGCGCACCCCGGAGTCGAGGTCGTGTGCCGCGACGGCTCCACCGCCTACGCCGAGGCCATCCGCACCGCGCTGCCCGACGCGGTGCAGGTCAGCGACCGGTGGCACGTGTGGCGAAACCTGTGCGACAAGGTCCTGGCCGAGGCCCGGGGCCACGCCCCCTGTTGGGCCACCTGCAACCCCGCCCTGCCCGGCGGGGTGCGCGAGCAGACCACCCTCGAACGCTGGCACAAGATCCACAACCTCCTGGACCAGGGCGTCGGCCTGCTGGAATGCTCCCGCCGCCTCGATCTCGCGCTGAACACTGTCAAACGCTACGCCCGCAGGCCCCAGCCACCGACCGAACGCATCGTCCCGCGCTACCGACCCACCCTGGTAGACCCCTACCGCGACCACCTGAGCAAGCGCCGCGAACAGGACCCGGCCGTGCCCGTCACCCAGCTCTTCCGCGAGATCAAGGAGCGCGGCTACACCGGCGGCCTCAACCTCCTCTACCGCTACCTGAACCAGGGCCGCGCCGAAGGGCCCCGACCCGTGACCACCCCGCAGCACGCCGCCAGGCTCCTGCTGACCAAACCCGAGAACCTGCGGACCAAGGACACCGAACTGCGGAACCTGATCACCGGCGCCTGCCCTCAGATAGCCGAACTCGGGTCACGTCCTCCGGAGTGGTGTATCGACGGCCACTCGGTGATCCGATTTCAGGCTATGCGGTGAGTGCGGTTGTGCTGGTTTCTTCGAGGGTTTCTCCCTCGATCGGGTGGAGGCGGCAGCGGCCGAGGATCTCGGAGCCGATGTAGCGGCGCTGTTCTGCCCATTCGTCGCTCTGCTCGGCCAGGACGGCGCCGATCAGGCGGATGATCGAGCTGCGGTCGGGGAAGATCCCGACGACGTCGGTGCGACGGCGGATCTCCTTGTTCAGACGCTCCTGCGGGTTGTTCGACCAGATCGACTTCCAGACGGTGCGCGGGAAGGCGGCGAAGGCCAGGAGGTCTTCGCGGGCGTGCTCCAAGTGCTCTGCGGCCTTGGGGAATCGCTCGTCCAGGGCGGCGATGACGGTGGCCATCTGCTGGCGCACGGCCTTCGCGTCGGGCTGTTCGAAGACGGTCCGCAGCAGGGTGGCGACCCAGGGCTGGGCGGACTTCGGGACCTGCGACAGCAGGTTGCGGGCGTAATGCGTTCGGCATCTCTGCCAAGCTGCACCGGGCAGGGTGGCGCCGATCGCGTCCACCAGCCCGGCGTGGGCGTCGCTGACGACGAGCTTGACGCCGGCCAGGCCGCGGGCGACCAGGGAGCGCAGGAAGGCGAGCCAGCCGGCGCCGTCCTCGCTGGTGGCGACGTCCAGGCCCAGGACCTCGCGCTGGCCCTCGTTGTTGACGCCGACCGCGACCAGGCAGTGGACGTTGACGACCCGGCCGCCCTCGCGGACCTTCTGCGTCAGCGCGTCGACCCAGACGAACGTGTAGGGGCCCTGGTCAAGCGGACGGCCCCGGAACTCGGCGACGCGATCGTCCAAGTGCTTGGCCATCTCGAATACTTGGGACTTGGACAGCTGGGTCACGCCCATGCTCTCGGCGAGCTTCTCCACCCGCCTGGTTGAGACGCCGAGGAGGTAGCAGGTGGCGACCACTGAGACCAGGGCCTGCTCGGCCCGGCGCCGGCGCTCCAGCAGCCACGACGGGAAGTAGGACCCTGACCGAACTCTCGGGATGGCCAGGTCGATGGTGCCGGCGCGGGTGTCCCAGTCCCGATGCCGGTAGCCGTTGCGGGAGTTGGTGCGCTCCTCGCCCGGGCGGCCGTATTCGCCGCCGCAGGCGCGGTCGACGTCGGCGGACATCATCGTCTCGGCGAAGGTCTTCACCATCGCGCGCAACAAGTCCGGACTCGCCGAGGCGAGGTTCTCCTCGGCCACGCGGCGGCTGCCCGCTGTCATCAGTCCTGTGTCGGCGGGGTCGACGCGCCCGCGGCAGGCACGCAGGAACTCGCCGAGAGGACTCGTCTTGGTAGGCATGACCTCACCCTATGACCGGCCGTGATCTTCCGGATCTGTCAGATGACCGGGAGGGTTTGCGCGCCCCCGGCCTCTCGACGTGTGGGCTGGCGGCGTCAACCTACGGGTTGACGCCGGGGATCAACCCGGGGTCAACGTGGGGTCCGACGCCCTGGTGCGGTTCCGGGCGGGAAGCTCAGTGTATGACGCTGACCGATTACCTCATCTCCGCCGCGCTGGTCCTGCTGGTCGTCCCGCAGATCCGCGGTACCCGCCAGACGCTGCACAACGCGCTGCTGCCGATGGTCGCGGTGGCCGCTGCCGCCGCCTACTACCTCAAGTCGTTCCCGACCCAGGGGCACGATGTGCAGCTGGACGTTGCGGGGGTGGTGGCCGGCGCGGTGCTGGGCCTGGCGTGCGGGGCGGTTTCTCGGTTGAGTCGCCGATGGTGTGGCGGTGGCCAGGGCGGACGTCGTCGCGGCGGGGCTGTGGATCGTGGGGATGGCCTCCCGGGCGGGCTTCGAGTACTGGGCCACCCACAGCGGTGCCGCGTCGGTGGCCCCATTCGGCCGTGACAACCTGATCACCGGCGCCTCGGCCTGGACCGCCGCGCTGCTGCTGATGGCCCTGGCCCAGGTCCTGTGCCGACTGCTGGCCATCCGCGTGAGGGCGCGTCAGGTCAGCGGCCTGGCGAACGGTTTGGTGACGGCATGACGATCCTGGCGGTCCGCGCCGGCGCGGGAAGGCAGGCCGTGGGGGTGGGTGAGGTGCCCTGGCCTGCACTGTCGGCCTGTCGGCCCCCTATTCTTCAGCGCATGAGCGACCTTCCGGCCGACCAGCCGGCCCCTGCCTCGAGCCGGCTGCCGTGAACGCGACCGCGTCGAAGGCCGCACGTCCGACTCCGTCAAGTGCATAGGCTGAGACAACCCGCCTTCATAACCGGACATTTGACTCTACATCAGACGTGGTGTCCAGCGGTGCCCAGGGTTCTTCTGCTACGCGTATGCATTGGCTCCCACCGGAGCCGCCCCTTGAGCAGGAAGGCTCCACCATGCCTCCACGCAAGGTCCTCTCCGCGCCCCGTGTTCTCGCCGCTGCCGCCGCTGCCGCCGCTGCCGCCGCGGTGGCGGTCCTGTCACCCAGCACGGCCGGTGCCGCCGCCCCGCACTCCCCGGTGCTGACGGTCACCGCGCGGACCGTCCAGCAGGCCCGCGCCGACGTCCACCCGGACACGTTCACGAATTGCACGATCAGCACCAGCGGGGACATCGCGGTGACCCCGGGCACCACCCTGCCGCAGGTAACCAACCTCTGTTCCGGCAGCTACGAGCTGGCCATGCAGAACGACGGCAACCTCGTCATCTACGGGCCCACGGGTGCGGCGCTCTGGTACTCCGGCACGGCGAACCCGGGCACCACCGACGCGATCGGGCAGACCGACGGCAACTTCGTGGTCTACTCGGGCGGCCGGGCCCTGTGGAACGCCGGCACCGGCGGGCACCCGGGGGCCTACACCTGCTTCCAGACCGACGGGAACCTGGTCGTCTACGCGCCCAACAGCTCCGGCACCTACACCTGTCAGGGCTCCGCGCTGTGGGACAGCAACACCTGAGCTGAGGTACGGATCCCCGGCACTCCAGTCGCCCGGGCCGCCGCCTCCGGCACGCGGTCCTGTTTGGAGGCTCAGCAAGCAAGTGCAGTGCGGGAGGGAGGTCTCGCTGGGGTCCCGCCGCCAGGGCGTCGACACCTGACGTCCTGGCGGCGGCAGCACGGGTTCGGCGACGGTCGCGGACTGCTCGACGCGATAGCGGGCCCGTACGCCGGCGTGGCGCTCGGAGCTGGTCAGTGTGTCGCACGCGGCCGGGGGCGGTCGACCGCACCCGCGCGTTTGACGGTCCGGATGATCGGGGCTGTCTCGATGGCGCGAACCCCGGGCAGCGGGCCGATCCGCTCGGCGAGGTAGTCGTACAGAGCGTAGACGTCGGAGCACAGCACCGAGGCGAGCAGGTTGGCCGGGCCGCTGGTGGCGGCGACGAAGGGGACCTCGGCGTGCTGGGCCAGTGCCTGCCCGGCGGCGGCCAGCCGGGCCGGGTCGACGCTGACCCACAGCAGCGCGGCGCCGGTGTACCCCAGGAGCCGGTCCTCGACGTCGACGTCGAAGTACAGTGCTCCGCTCGCGCGCAGGGCGGCGATTCTGCGGCGGACGGTCGTCTCGTGCCAACCGGTTGCCGCCGCCAGTGCGGCGTGTGCGGTGCGGCCGTCCCGGGCCAGCTCGGCCAGCAGGGCCCGGTCGTCCTGGTCCAGATCGACCGGGCCCTGCTGGTCCAGGGGGTCGACGGGCGGCGGCGCGAGCTCGGTGGCCTGCTGTTCGGTCAGCGCCGAGGTGACGCCCTGCCATCCGGTCGGGCCGCCATGGAACGTGTGCAGGACGCAGTGGGCGCTGATGGCGGTGACCGGGCGGGTGGCGGGGAGTTTGTCCAGCAGCAGCGCGTCGCGATTGTGCTCGCTGTCGGCTTGAACCTTGCAGACGACCTCGGTGCCGCCCGAGGCCAGGCGCACCCAGTGGGTGTCGTCGCGTTTGGCGAGCGCCTGCGCGACGGCGCCGGAGCTGCCGGGCACGCACTGCAGCCGGATCACCCACTCCACGTGGCCCAGGCGGCGGGCGTCGAGCTGGGCGAGCACGCGCACCGCGCCCGCCTGGTGCAGGCGCCGGTAGCGGCGGGCGACCGTCTGGTCGGAGACGCCCAGCACGTGGGCGATGCGGCTGAACGGCGCCCGGCCGTCGACGTACAGGGCATGGACGAGCTGGCGGTCGAGGGAATCCACACCTCGCCACAGTACGGGTGTCGAAATCCGGCGCGCAGCCCCGGCTACCTGGAGGCGGCGCGTGGCGTGTTCGAGGCTGGGTTCGGCCGGGCCCGATCGGGCCCGGTGGACGCCCACCGCCCGGGTGGGCGTCCGGCCCAGGTTCCGCCCCACGTCGAGGAGCAACCCCATGCCCGTTCTTCCGCCGACCTGCCGCGAGGTGCGGCTTGCAGCCCGCCCCGAGGGCCTGCCCGGGCCCGAGCATTTCGAGGTCGTCCGGGTCCCCCTGCCCGCGCCGGGGGCAGGTCAGGTACTGGTCTGCAACCGCTTCTTCCGGGTCTCGGCCTCGCTGCGGATGATGATCAGCCAGGGCGCCCAGGACGTTCCGGGCGTACCGTTCCCGGTGCTGAGCCCGGGCGACGTCCTAACCGAGGAGGCGGTCGGCGAGGTGGTCTCGGCCCCCGCCGACAGCGGCCTGCATCCGGGTGACCTGGTCTCCCACCACCGCGGATGGCGCGAGTACGCGGTCCTGGACCCGTCGCAGTGCACACCGCTGGACGCCGGCCTGCCGGACCCGGTCGCGATCCTGGGCCACGGCTGGACCGCGTACGCGGCACTGACCCGAGGGGTGCGTATACGGCCCGGCGACACCGTGTTCGTTTCCGCCGCAAGCAGCGCGATCGGCTCGATGGCCGGGCAGATCGCCCGCCTGCTGGGCGCGGGCCGGGTGGTCGGCAGCACCGGTTCGCCGGGCAAGGCCGAGCGCCTGGTCGGGGAGCTGGGATACGACGCGGCGGTGATCCGCGACGCCCAGGAGCCGCTGACCGCGCAGCTGGCCCGGGCCACGCCGGGAGGCGTGGACGTCTTCCTGGACACCGTCGGCGGCGAGCAGCTGCGCGCGGCCGTAGCGGCCGCCCGTGAGGGGGCGCGTTTCGTCCTGGTCGGAGCCCTGTCCGGGCAATTGGCGGCACGCGGCACCGGCCGCTCGGCCCCGGTCGAGCTGGACACCTTCCAGATCCTGATGAAGAAGATCACCATGCGCGGTTACAGCGCCGACGAGGACCCCCAGGCCCGCCCGGAGTG
This sequence comes from Streptacidiphilus sp. PB12-B1b, assembly GCF_014084125.1. NCBI lineage: Bacteria > Bacillati > Actinomycetota > Actinomycetes > Kitasatosporales > Streptomycetaceae > Streptacidiphilus > Streptacidiphilus sp. PB12-B1b. The sequence goes on from NZ_CP048405.1 coordinate 3,504,226, forward strand.
GAACCAGCGGTTCGGCGCGTGGCTGCGCTCGGGCGAGATCACCTTCCCGCATGTGCGCATCGACGGCATCGAGCGGGCGCCGGGGGCGCTTCTGGACGTCATCCACGGACGCCACCTGGGAACCGTGGTCGTCGAACTGTGACCCCGGGACCGGACGCCGGTCCCGGCGCGCGGGTCATGCGGTGGCGCCGCGGGAGGTCGAGTCACCGGGCGTGGACGTGCTCGGGTCGATGAAGGGCCCCTGGGCAGCCAGCCCGCCCTGAGGGGTCGCTGGCACAGGCCGCTGCACGCAATGACCGGGGCCTTCGCCGCCGCGGGCTTCCGGATGACGGTCGTCAGCGAGTCGGAACTCGATCCGGCCGCCCGCGAGCTGTTCCCCGAGGTGGCGAACAAGTCGCGCTTCCTGGGCTTCCTGTTCTTCGTCCTGCAAGTCGGCTGATCGTCCCAACAGAGCCTGGCGATGCCATGCTTGCTGCGGTCACCGCGATCCTGGTGTCGCCCGGGTTCACGGTGCGCGACAGCCTCAACGACTCCGCGCCGTTGCCGCGCCCGAGGATGCCGAGGTCACCCACGACTTCCCCGGCCACCGTGCCGCCCCGGACCCCGCCGAAGGCACAGCGGGAGGAGGACTGCCCCGGACGCGGCCATCGTCGAAAAGGCCTGGTCCAGTCCAGGCCCTCCTCCCCGGCCCCAGCTCCTGCCGCCGACCTCTTGTCAAAGGCACGTCATTAGTGCGTGGCGGTGGGTCAGGAGTTCGTCAGGGCGCGGGGTGGGTGCTGATCGCGGGCCTAGCGTCACCAGGCAGGGGCGGGAGTGGGTGGTCCGATCGTGGGTTGGACCCTCCCGTCACCGCAGGGAGAAGTGCATCGGGATGACGACGACTGAAGCCGGCAGTGGCAGCGATGTGGCCGAGATTGACATCATGCGTTTCCGCACGGTGGGTGGTGCGGGCCTGCTCACGCGCAACGACCCGTTCCTGGAATGGCAGCGCCGGCGCGCCGAGGCCGGCTTGTGGCCCTACTTCCGGCACTTCGCGACGGCACTGCACCCGCACGCCGTCGTGGTCTCGGAGCGCGGTGAGGTCACCGAGGGCGTCAACTTCGGTGCGCAGGACTACCTCTCGCTCAGCACCCACCCTGCGGTGCGCGAGGCCGCTGTGCGGGCACTGCGCGACTTTGGTCCGATAGCCGCCGGATCACCGGCCCTGGGTGGCGCCACCCCGGCCAGCAAGGCCCTGGAGGCGGGACTGGCCCAGGCTCTGGGCGCCGAGCATGTCGTGCTCTTCCCCACCGGCTGGGCGGCCGGTTTCGGCACCATTCGCTCCCTGATGAACCGCCGCGATCACGTCCTGCTCGACAGGCTCGCCCACGATTCACTGCGCCAGGGGGCTGCAGCCAGCGGGGCCGCGGTCCAGTTCTTCGACCACCTGGACAACGCGGACGTTCGCGCCCGCCTGCACGCGATCCGCTCGACCGACACCGCCAACGCCGTGCTGGTCGTCACCGAGGGCGTCTTCTCCATGGATTCCGATACCCCCCGCCTGGCCGAGCTCCTGGGCCTCTGCCGCGAGTACGACGCCCGGCTGCTGGTCGACGTTGCCCACGACTTCGGGGCGATGGGACAGGACGGGACGGGCCAACTCGGCCTGCAGGGAGTCCTCGACGAGGTCGACCTGGTTGTGGGCGCGTTCTCCAAGTCCTTCGCCACCACCGGCGGGTTCCTGGCTACCCGCTCTGCGTCCGTACGCGAGTTCGTGCGCATGTTCGGCGGACCGCAGACCTTCTCCAGCGCCCTGACCCCCGTCCAGGTCGCCGTTGCCCAAGCCACCCATGACATCATCCGCTCACCCGAAGGCGCCCTGCGCCGCGAGAAGGTCGCCGCCGTCGCCAGGCGACTGCGCGAGGGACTGGCCGCGCGCGGCCACCGCACCATGGGCGACGTCGTCTGCCCCGTGGTGCCGGTTTTCCTCGGCACCACCGCGGTCGGCCGGATCGCCTCTGGCCTGGTCGCCCGCCGCGGCCTGATCACCCACCTCGTCGAACAGCCCGCGGTCGCCTCCGACGCGGCCCGCTTCCGTCTCCAGGCCATGGCCGACCACGCCGAGCAGGACGCCGACCTCGCTGTCGACATCCTGGACACCTGCATCCGCGAAGCACACGAGAGCCGCCCAGTGCCTGCAACCCCGTGAGCCCGTGCGCTCGACGGACCCACACGGGGACAGGTGGACACGGCGAGGTCAGATGGTGTCTCGGGCCAGCGGCGGTGTCCTGAACCGCACCGCACCGCACCGGGTTCCGGAGCGCGGTTCAGGACGTGGCTGCGGACGAGGAGTCCGCCGTCATCTCGCTGACCTGGGCCTCCAGGTCGCAGCACCTCCCCGTCTCCACGTGTTCCTGATCCACCTGGAGACGGGGCAGTGCAGTCCGATGAGTGAGGCGTGCCCGATGCCCGCCAGGCTGTGCGGCTGGAGTACCAGGTGTCGACGAGTTCGCGTACGGTCGGGCAGCACATCGACGACCCGGCCGGCATCGAGCGAGCCGGGACCGCCCCGGTCCCGGCGGCGGAGCTCCGCGCTGGCCGCCTTCCCACTGACGAGTTGCCCGAGGCGCTCCGCTACGCACCTACCCGGTGCTCACAGGTGGCCCTGCCCGGGCCGGCCCGCGCCCCGGGGCAGGCTGCTGATCAGCGCGTATTACAGCGTCCCCGGCATGAAGAGACGACCGTGGGAAACCAGCAGGCGCACAGCTGCCCGCTGGACCGTAGGGCTGCTGCTCATAGTCGGCGGCCTCGGTGCGGCCGCCGTGAACGAGGTCACCGGCTACGACGCCGGCCAGCTCCTCGAACACGGCACCCGGGTGTCCGCGACGGTCAAGCAGGCACCTACGGGAAGAACAGCAACTCCGTAGAGGTCGATTTCATGGACACTCTGGGCGTCGGACAAGACGAATGGATCGACGGCGTCCCGCACCAGTACGGCGTCTCCAGCCGGCTCCCCGTCGTCTACGCCCAGAACGAGCCCTGGACCGCGTCGGCGGTCCCCGCAGCGGAGCAGCAGTCAGGGAAGGACATGGTGTTCGCGGCGATCTTCGGGGCAGCGTTCGTAGGCCTGGGGTTGTTGACGCTGTGACGCGGTGTCCCCAAGGGGCCGGGACTACCTGCCTGGGACACGCCGCCGCCCTTCGTCCTGATTGCCCTGCGACACCGCTCCGGGGTCGTCCGTCCCCCCGGACCTCGACCTGGTGACCGGGGACGACCGCCGCTCGGCCTGTCAGGCGGCCCTCCCCTCGAACGGGCCCAGCCCAGACCCGGGCCTTGACAGCTTGGGCGGCGAACGACCAGACGGACGGACAGCCCATGATCCAGGCAGCCAGCCCGCCCATCATGCCCCTGCTCCCGGTCCGCGACCTCCAGACCGAGGCGTTCGCCGCCGTCGCCCAGGCCGCCGCCGACCACCGCGAGCTGCTCTCCACCGAGCGCTTCGCCGCGCTGCTCCTGCCGACCGGGCGATTGGACAGGCTGGCGCTGCTGTCCGACGCCTGGTTCGGCGAGGTGATCGAGGTGGGCACCTTGGCCGAGCACCTCGGCCGGGTGCGGAGCATGGCCGGGTCCCGGACGCCGCCCTGGACCGCGCCCCTGGCCCACGACATCGAGGGCTCGCTCTGCCCGGTGCGCCGGGCAGAGGCTGAGGCGCGGCGCGGGCAGGAACGGCCCCAGCGCGCAGGCTCCGTCCCGTCCCAGAACCCAGCCGCGTGGTCGACACGAGATTGCTGTCCGCACCGCACTGTGCCGTCACGCCGCGGCGCGTTCGATCGGAGGCCGACGCCGTAGTTCCCGCTGGCGGACGGCCGGAGGCTGGTTGGCCATGTCGAGTGTGCCCGTGTCCGTGCCGGGCGGCACGATGGCGTCGATCTGGTCCAGGACGTCGTCCGAGAGCGTGACCTCGGCTCCCGCGAGCAGATCGTCCAGGTGTGCCATGGTCCGCGGTCCGAGGAGCGCGGATGTGACGCTGGGGTGAGCGAGCACGAAGCCCATGGCCAGATGGGTCAGCGGCATGCCCGCCTCTTCGGCGAGCGGGATGAGCTGTTCGACGACGTCGAGCCGTCGGTCGTCCTTGAGGTGCGAGAAGCCGTACTGCGAGCGGTGCGTCGCGGCCTGCTGGCCCTTCCGGTAGCGCCCGGTCAGCAGCCCACCGCCGAGCGGCGACCAGACCAGGGTGCCCATGCCGAATTCCTCCGCCACCGGGAGCACCTCGCGCTCGATGCCCCGGTTGAGGATCGAGTACACCGGTTGCTCGGTACGCGGCCGGGCGAGGCCGCGCCGCTCGGCGACCCAGTGGGCGCGGACGAGCTCGGAGGCCGGCATGGCCGATGTGCCGAAGGTGCGGATCTTGCCGGCTCGCTGCAGATCGGTGAGAGCCCCGAGCGTTTCCTCGATGTCGGTGTCGGTGTCCGGGCGGTGAATCTGGTAGATGTCCACGTAGTCGGTGTCGAGGCGGCGCAGCGAGTCCTCCAGCGCGCGCACCAGCCAGCACCGGGAGGCGCCCTGGTGGTTCGGATCGTCGCTCATCGGGTTCCGGGCCTTGGTCGCGAACACGACGTCGGCCCTACGGCCCTTCAGTGCCCGGCCGACGATCTCCTCCGACTCGCCGTGCGCGTACATGTCGGCCGTGTCGATGAGGTTGATGCCGGCGTCCAAGGCCCGGTGGATGATGCGGACGCAGTCGTCGTGGTCGGGGTTGCCGAGGGCGCCGAACATCATGGCGCCGAGAGCGTAGGGACTCACCTTGATCCCGGTCTTGCCGAGTCCGCGGTAACGCATGTTCCCTCCTGAGGTCCGTCTGCGGGATGCCACCAGCCTGCCGGGGCGAAGCCGGACGATGAATACTTGAGAGTCCCGTTTTTTTGAGCGAAAGTACGGGTATGGCCCCCGACCGACTCTCCGAAGCACTCGATCTGGTCGAGGTCCGCAGCGTCCTCACCGGCGGCATCGCGGCTCGCGGCGGATGGTGGGGCCGCGGACCGCTCTCCGACCCGGTCAAGTTCTTCGCGCTCGTCAGCGGTCGGGCCCGCCTGACCACCGACGGGGTCGACGAACCGGTCGACCTTGTGACGGGTGACGTGGCGATCCTCACCGGGCGCTCCTGGGTCGCTTTCGAGGCCGGCGCGGAACCCCGCCAGGAGGTGCAGCCGGAATCCGACTTCTCCACCGACCGCTTCGCGTCCGCGGACCGCGACGCTGACGACATCATGATCGGCGGCTGCGTCCGTCTGAACGAGGCCGGAAGCACGCTCCTCCTCGAATCACTGCCGCCACTGGCGCACATCAGGTCGGCCGATGACGACGACCGGCTCCTCGCGGCCCTGCTGCGCCTGTTCGACGAGGCGACCGCGCAGCGGCTCGGCTCGGCCTTCGCGATCCGGCAGTACGGTCAGCTCTTCCTGCTGGAGCTGTTGCGGTCCTATGTCGACCAGTCCGCGCTGCCCTCCGGCTGGCTGCGGCTGCTCGTCGACGAGCGTCTGCGCCCCGCCCTCGACCTGCTGCACGGCCGCCCCGGACGCGCCTGGGGGCTCGAGGAGTTGGCGCGGGCCGCCGCGATGTCCCGGACGACGTTCGCCGAGCGGTTCCGGGAGGCGTCCGGTGTGCCACCCCTGACCTACCTGGGGCGGTGGCGCATGCTGCTCGCCCAGCGCGCGCTTCGGGACGGTGACGCCCGCGTCGCGGCGCTCGCCGAGGAGTTGGGCTACGGCTCGGAGAGCGCCTTCAGCACGGCGTTCAAACGGGTCGTCGGCGAGTCGCCGCTGCGCTACCGCGCCCGCGTGCGACAGGACATCACCGGGCGCGTTCGGACCGAGACGCCATGACGCTCGGCCCCGCCCAGCTTCCTGCGAGGTCCGGCCGATGCGCGCGTCCGCGTGTTGGCTGCGCCGAACATGCGTGGGTGCGCAAGGTCAGCCCGGACAGGGCCAGGGCTGGAATCACGGACCATGCGCAGAGCCAGCTCGGAGACGTCGTTGGCGTGAAGCTCCCGGACGTTGACACGGATGCGGCATCGGGTGCCCCGATGGGCGAGGTCGAGTCCACGAAGGCGGTCTCAGATTCCATACCCCGCTGGGGGGCGAGGCTGCGGCGGTCAACGAGGACCTCACCTCCGTACCGGAGTCGCTCAACACTGATCCCTATGGCGACGGCTGGCTGGTGGAGCTCCAGGTGGCTGGTCGCGGTCCAGCTGCGCCCCGGCACCGCCCTTGAGGCCCTCCGCTCCCGCTGCCTCCCCAGGCGTTTGCCGCGCGGTCGCGGACGGCCCGTCACAGTGGCCGCCCCGCCTACGCCTCCACGCGGAGACGGGCACATCAGACTCCTGGCCGGGCACGGAGAAGACGGCCAGCCGGTGTGTGAGGTGCTGCGTGCCTTGAGGCGTGAGGCGGACCTGTTCGTCCTCGCGGGCAGTCCGGGCCTGGTGCTCGGGTGTGCGGCCGGTGACCTTCTGAGAGTCAGCGACAGCGGCGCGTTCGAGTTCGCGGGCCAGGGCGGGAACGTGTGCGTCCAGGCCTTTCGCGAGGACGGCTTCACCCGCGAACAGTGCGCGGACCTCACGGACTCCGCTGGGCTCCTCGACGGGCACGCGGAAGCGCCGCCGAACTTGCGCTTCATCGTGGTGAAGATCGGACGTTCCGTCGGGCTGGCCGCGATCGAGCAGTGCCTGAACGGTGGGGCTGCGGAGGTCGACGGGGTCGAGTGGTGGTTCGGGAACGTGGATGAGCCGGTCTGACCTGCGACGTCAGCGGGCAGACCACAGCAAGACGCCCGCGATGTACGGCCTGGGCGCTCGGCGCTCGCTGCGGGACCTCGGCATGGCGGAGACGGCCATCCCACGCATCGTCGACGAGGTCCTCGCCAACCCGTACGCCAACCCCGTCGAGGTCACCGAGGAGGACCTGACGGCCCTCCCGCACGCCGCGTGGGCCGGCGAGCCCCCGAAGGCGGCCGGACCACCGGGTGATCGGGGAGGGTCGTCCGACGTCGGACGCGAGGTCAGCTGTTCGGCGGGTCGGGCAGCCGCTCCGTTTCGCTTCCCGAAGGGGAGAGAAGACCGTGCGGCCGGCGAGGAGCCAGCCCCGGCAGGTTCGAGCGCAACGGATTTCCACAGCGGCACGTCGCCGACCACTGAGGTCGGCCACGTGCGGTGCCCCGCAGGGAGCGGGAGCCGCGTGGGGATCAGACCGCGTCGCCGACTGGGTCGTTGGGGTGGGGCTGGAGGGAGGTGACCGTCGAGGTCATCCACGGCCACAGGGGCAGTGTGCGAGCAGCGCCTCGTACAGCTCGGCCTCGTCGGCGGCCCGCCAAAGGCCGATGCTGCGCAGTTCGCCCACGGGGCGCCACAGCCTGACCAGGTGGCCGGCGCGGGCCAGTTTCGTGGCCCGGACGGCTTCGGCCGCGCGCACACGCTCGACCTCGGCCGGGTCGGTGCCCTCGGGCACGGTGGTGGTGAGTTCGACCAGGAACTCTTTCACGGCCTCTCCTTCTGCGGTTGTTGCGCGTGCGGTTGTTGCGGTTGCTGTTGCGACGATCAGTCAGGCGGCCTTGAGCTGTGCGGCGATCTTGACGACGCGCTCGGCCTGGATACGGGCGGCGGTGCGGGTGGTGTCGTCGACGGGGTTGTTGCCTGGGCGTCGACGTGGGAGGTGCCGTAGGGGTTGCCGTCGACGAACTTGGCCGGGTCGGTGAAGCCGGGGGTGACGGTGACGCCGCCGAAGTGGTGGATCGAGTTGTAGAGGGCGAGGAGGGTGGACTCCTGACCGCCGTGGGCGGTGGCGCTGGAGACGAAGCCGCTGTCGACCTTGTCGGCCAGCTTGCCCTGGGCCCACAGGCCTCCGAGGCCGTCGATGAACTGCTTGAGCTGCGCGGAGATGTTGCCGAGGCGGGTGGGGGAACCGAAGAGCACCGCGTCGGCCCACTCGATGTCCTCGGCGCTCGCCTTGGGGACGTCCCGGGTGGCGGCGTGGTTGGCGGCCCAGGCCGGGTTGGACTCGATGGCGCCGGCCGGGGCGAGCTCGGCGGCCTTCAGCAGGCGGACCTGGGCGCCGGCCTTGACGCCGGCGTCGTGCAGCGCCTTGACGATCTCGGCGATGGTGCCGGTGGAGGAGTAGTAGACGATGGCGAGCTTCACGGGGGTGGACACAGGGGTTCTCCGTCTCGAGGTGGTGGTGTGGCTCTTGCGAAGGAGCGGGACTCCCGCTGGGGGTTCGGCTGGGGGTCCGGCCCGGCCGGATGCCGGCCGGGGACGTGTTCAGGCCAGCGCTGAGGCCGAGTGCACGATCTCGTGCTGCCACTGCGCACGCGGCTGCCGGTGCAGCGCCCAGTAGTGCTCGGCAATCAGGTCGGGGTCGGCGTCGGTGCCCGGCACGATGGCGCAGTCCACGGTCACGGTGGCTACGTGCACGCCGAGGTGGCCGTACTCCTGGTCGAGGATCCGGGTGAGCGCGCGTACACCGGCCTTGCCGAGGGACAGGCTCGTGCTGCGGCTGAGGGGTCGCGGCATGCCGCCGGTGATGATCACTGTGCCGCCGCCGGTCCGGGTCATCCGCGTAGCCAGGTACGTTGCCGCGTCCATCGCGCCGAGCACGTTCACCGACCACGCGTCCAGGTGCTGCTGCGTGCTCAGTTCGCCGGGCCGGTCCGGCTGGATGATCGCCGCGTTGTAGACGAGGACGTCGGGCATGCCGTGCGCGTCCACGGCGACGTCGACGGCGGCGTGCAGCGCCGCACGGTCGGTACTGTCGGCGCGCAGTGCGAGCACCTGCCCGGAGGTCCGCGTGCGGACCGCGGCGGCGACTTCGTGCACGGCTTGGCTACGGGCGATCGCCGCGACGGGCAGGCCCTCGCGCGCGAACCGCGCGGCGACCGAGGCGCCCAGGCCCGCTCCGGCGCCCACAATGACTAGTCCTGGCATGGGAATCTTCTCCAACTCGCTTGGTGTTGAACGCGATGACCGTAGGACCTCTCATCGGTGTGAGGAGCAAGTCATGCGGTATCGCCGCAGGTAGGAGCGGGGAGCACAGATGCAGATCGGCGAACTCGCCGCCCGTTCCGGCGTGCCGGAGCGTCTGCTGCGGTACTACGAAGAGCGCGGGCTGCTGGCCCCTGACCGGACGCCTGCGGGCAGGCGCCGCTATCAGGAGTCGGACGTAGTGCGTGTCGACACCATCCGGGCGCTGCTCGCTGCGGGCCTGAACACCGCGAACATCGCGGTCATGCTGCCGTGCGTGGGGTATGACGCGGGACGGCTGCTGCCGCAGTGCCCAGAGATGCTCACCCGCCTGGCCCGGCAGCGTCGGCGCCTGGACGAGTCGATCGAGGGACTCGAGCACTCATCGCCTGGTCGACGCGCTCCTGGCAGAAGCAGGGCCGTGACGCAGCCACGGCCCTGCTTCTGGTGGTCTGCCCGCTGACGTCGCAGGTCAGACCGGCTCATCCACGTTCCCGAACCACCACTCGACCCCGTCGACCTCCGCAGCCCCACCGTTCAGGCACTGCTCGATCGCGGCCAGCCCAACGGAACGTCCGATCTTCACCGCGATGAAGCGCAAGTTCGGCGGCGCTTCCGCGTGCCCGTCGAGGAGCCCAGCGGAGTCCGTGAGGTCCGCGAACTGTTCGCGGGTGAAGCCGTCCTCGCGAAAGGCCTGGACGCACACGTTCCCGCCCTGGCCCGCGGACTCGAACGCGCCGCTGTCGCTGTCGCTGTCGCTGACTCTCAGAAGGTCACCGGCCGCAAACCCGAGCACCAGGCCCGGACTGCCCGCGAGGACGAACAGGTCCGCCTCACGCCTCAAGGCACGCAGCACCTCACACACCGGCTGGCCGTCTTCTCCGTGCCCGGCCAGGAGTCTGATGTGGCAGGCGTCCACCGAGTGAGGGTCGATGATCACGAGCGTGATCGTGCCATACCCCTCACCCCGACCGCACCCCTCGCTCTGGAGCGCAGCTGCCCAGCGCACCGGTTCCGGCTGCGGACGGCGACAACCCGCTGGTGCTGGTCATCGACCTCGAGACCAGGCCTCCGCCGAAGCGCTGGCCAGGGTGCGCGAGGCCTAAGAAGCCGTCTTCGTACCGGTCATGGTGATCGCGAGTTCGATTGCGTCGACTCGGTGGGATGAACTTTCGGTAGTCGAGGCATGCAAGTAGGGCCTCCTGCACAGCTCGTGGGTATCGAGTCCAGAGCAATGCAGGAGGCCCTGTGCTGCAGTCTTCCCTTTTGGTGCCCGTGGGGTCCAACTCGGTTGCCCGGTCGTGTGACTGCCTCGCGCACAGGTTCGGGAACGCGGGCGACCGACCGGACAGGCGACCGAAATACCCCTCGGACATGACCGACGCGGAGTGGGCCGTGGTGCGCGAGGCGTTCCCGGTCCCGGCGTGGTTGAACGGCAGGGGCGGGCAGCCGGAGGGCTACTGCCACCGGCAGATGTTGGACGCCGTGCGCTACCTGGTCGCGGGCGGCATCACCTGGCGGTCCGTGCCGGCCGACTTCCCGGCCTGGGGCCGGGTCTACGCGTTCGCGCGCCGCTGGCGCCTGAGGGGCCTGCTGGCCGAACTCCACGACCGGCTGCGCGCGCTGGTGCGTGCGGATGCTGGCCGCGACCCGGAGCCGACCGCCGCCATCATCGACGCGCAGTCGCTGCGGGCCGCGCCCAGTGTTCCGCGTTCCACCTCCGGCTGGGACGGCGGAAAGCGGGTGGGCGGGCGCAAGCGGCACATCGTCGTCGACAGCCTCGGGCTGCTGCTGGCCGTGATGGTCACCGCCGCGAGCGTCCAGGACCGCGACGCCGCCCAGCCGCTGCTGGAGCGGGTGCGCGACCGCTACCGGAAGATCACGCTGGTGTGGGCCGACGGCGGCTATGCCGGTCGGCTGGTGACCTGGGCCTCAGAGAAACTGCGGGTCACCCTGCAGATCGTCAAGCGAAGCGAGGACGCCTCAGGCTTCGTGGTACTGCCGAGGCGCTGGGTGGTGGAGAGGAGCTTGAGCTGGCTGATGCGCTCGCGACGCCTGGTGCGCGACTACGAGGCCCTGCCCGAAGCCCACGAGGCCATGGTGCTGTGGTCGATGACCATGCTCATGAGTCGGCGGCTGTCCCGGCAGCGAGGGTGAAGGCGCCCGCGACCGGCTCGGCCAGCCAGCCCCGGTCCGCCAACCGCTTGACCCGTGACCGCACCCGGCCCTCGACATTCGCCGACGTCAGCTCCAGTCCCAGCCCGGCCGCGAGTTCCTGACACGACATCACCCCCTGGCCCTGCGCCGCCCTCGCGACCAGCAGGGCAAGAATGCGCTGGTAGTCGACCGCGAGTACGTCCGACTTCAACCCGGGCCGCCACACCGGCACGATCGAGCCCCGACGAGCTGGCCCTGCTGGAGGTGCCACCGCCTGCGAGGCGGCCACTGGTGCCGACGGTTGGCCCGTTGGCACCGGCTCGACCACTGCTGCCCGCGGCTCCGGCTCCGGCAGGTCGGCCAGGACCTCGCCGACCCGCTGCCGGGCGATCACCCAGCCCTGCCAGTCCGTCTCCGCTGCGGCAAGCTCCGCCAGGATCCGGTCCGCCGCCTCCCGCAATCCCTCCACGCGCTCCCGCGCGGCCAGTTCCCGAGCTTCCAGCAGACCCACGACCGACGCCACCCAGCACCTCCACCGACGAGAAACCCCGACGGCTCAACCCTTCCGCAGCTACGACAACGTCATACCTGACCTGCGAAAACAGCCGATCAAGTTCGGTACGAAAACGGCGTCTAAGGCATGGACCCGCACGAGCCCGGCAGCGTGCACGTCCGCACCGTCCCGGGGCCGGTGATCTGGCGGGATGAGGAACGGCTTGCGATCCAGCCGTGGAACGCGGACATGGTCCGGGCCTACGTGGACGGGCTGACCGGGCAGGGCATGCTGCTGGCCTGGCGGCTGTGCACCACCCCGGGCGTCCCGGTCGGCGTCGCGGACCTGGGCGCGTTCATCGTCCCGGACCTCTGGATTGGCAGGTAGACGGCGAACACCCGTCGGTGGCCTGGTGACGTGATCGTGTGTCAGTCGTTGACCGTACTGTCGACGGGAGCTCGGCCGGAGGCTTTCGGCGGCCTGTGGCAGCGTTGGCCTCACGACACGCGGACGCCCGCCATAGAGGAACGTTTCGTCAGACCCGCCGCACCTTAGGCTGCTCCCGAACGAAGTCTTGCGTGTTCTCTGGAGAGGGATCCCCGCTCATGCGCCTCCGCCATGCAGCCGTCGCCGCTGCCGCCGCCTTCGCGCTCGCCCTGTCACTGCCTGGACAAGCCATGGCCGCCGACTCCGCTCACGGCGATTTCCTTTACCAGTACAAGGACATCGTCGGCGTCACCCAGGTCGGCCGCCTGGTCGACCCGGACACCAGGGTGTGCATCAACCTCCCGGAGGTCCTGCCCGAAGGAATGACCTCCGCCTTCCACCCGGAGAACCAGACGGACGCGACCGCCACGGTCTGGACCGGCGCAGACTGCACAGGCGACTACACCACCATGAACCCCTTCACGACCCTCCCGGACAGCCAGCTCCTCCGGTCGGTGATCTTCAGCTGATCCTGGCTGGAGCGCACACGGCATCTGACTCGGCTGCCCGACTCACGGAGTGCTCGCGCGGCAGGCGGTGTGGACCGGGCCGGGACTTGCCCGGCCTGGTCGCCGGGAGCCCCGTGGAGCCGCATCTGGCGAGCGAGCTGCCGTGGAGCCGCCACCTGAGCACCGGCGCCGTGCTGTGCCGGCTGCGGACGGTGACCCATGAGCACGCCCTGGCGAAGCGGAAGCGAGAGCCGCTGGTGCCGGTCAGGGCCTGGACCGGCTGGCGAAGGACGCCGTGCTGCCGCTGGAGGGCCGTTTTGGGCGCGGACCTGCTCCAGCGGGTCGATGGCCTGACCGGCGTACCGCCGGTGACCGTTCGGCAGCGAGCGGCACGGAGGTGCGGGCAGTGCGGATTGGGGACGTCGTGGTCGGCGAGACCTCATCGCGAGCATCCCGCAGCAGGAGGGCGTCCGCTGGAACGGTCGCCCTCCTGGGGGATCGACGCGCGACCGACCGGCTGACCGGCAGCGCTCAGGAACGGGTGTCCTGGAGCCGGGGGTCGTCCGCGTAGAGTTCTGCCGCAGGCTGCTCGTACCGCGCGAGGGCGAGACCCAGGCCGAAGAAGGTCGGGGCCCACTCTCCGACGAAGATCCCCCAGCGGTCGGCCCGGTCTACGCCAGACGCCTCCATCTTGGCTGAGGCCATCCACGAGGCGAAGGAGAGCCCGATGGAGGCGAACGCGGCCGCGTAGGCGTGCTCGGACCGCAGCCCGGCCTCATACAGCTTCTTGACGATCATGAGATCGCACCTTTCAATCGACTCAGTCAGTCTGATACCTCGACTCTCTCTACGGCGGCCGCGCGGTGCACGCCGCAGCGGTTGTGCATCGACTCCGGGGCACGGTGTGCCGCGCGTATATCTGACCGAGGGCAGTGTGTGGTGGTCGGCACCGAAGCGCCGGTGTGCGAGGTGTGCGGGGGACCGGTGCCCGTCGTCGGGACCGGCCGTCCCCGGTCGTACTGCGGCAGGTCCTGGCAGTCCAACAGGGTGAGGCAGGCTCTTCGTAACGTGGATGCCGGCACACTGATGCCGCAGGTGAGGCCGGGAAGGGCACGACCGCTGTGGAGAGTGCACGTGATCGACACGGGTGACATCGACGTCTACCTGGGCCTGGACGTGGGCAAGGGCGAGCACCACGCCACCGCCCTGACCCCGGTCGGCAAGCGAGTCTTCGACAAGCGGCTGCCCAACACCGAGCCCCAACTGCGTGCATTGTTCGCCAAGTTGCAGGCCAGGCACGGCACCGTGCTGGTGGTGGTCGACCAGCCCGCCTCGATCGGTGCCCTGCCCTTGGCGGTGGCCCGCGACATGGGCTGCCGAGTCGCCTATGAGTCACTGGCGGCCAGATATCTCCCCGCTCGCTGGCCGCCAGTGGGGAGATCCAACTGGCCACTATCACCCGAGCCAGGCGTTCTCATCCGACCTGGCAACCCCGCAGCTCAGCACAAGATCCATAGACAGGTTCGATGCGACGGGATAGGTCTCACCAGGCCCGGTGGCGTCTCACCTGTCTGGGCGGTAGAAAAGCCCAGATGGCACGGCGAAAAGTGTGAGCCTCCAGGCCGCCGGCTGAGTAGCCTGCAGGCAGCTGGTCGCCGCGGTCCTGTCCGGCGCCAAGACCTCTACCTCCGCGCTGGTGCTGGGATACGAGCGGGAGAACGAACCGTTGACCACGGTTGGCCAACTGTCGGCCGTGGTCGACTCTGAAGGGCTCCGGGTGGCAGTGATCGAATTGACTGAGGTCCGGATAGTCCGACTCGCCGACGTCGACCCGCAGCATGCCCTCGACGAAGGCGAGGGCTATGCGTCGGTGGCCGAGTGGCGGGCTGTGCACGAAAAACTCTGGCACAGCGCGGAGGTGCGCGAGGAACTGGGCGACCCGGATTTCACCGTCGACGACGACACCCAGGTGCTGGCCCAGCGATTCCGACTGGTGGAAACGGTCAAACGAGCTCACCGTGAAGCAACACAGCCGGACCAGATCAGCTGAGACAACAGATCGCATCCCAGCTTCCGGGACCAGATCACTTGAGATTTTCGGCACCCCGGCGTCTCAATTGACCTGGTCGCCGCAGGTCACAGCCCCACTCGCAGACCAGATCATTTGACGGGACAATGGTGGAGTCGGGTATTGGAACTCTCGGAATGCCTGGGTCTGGGCTTCGGGTGGGGTGCTCAACGCTGGCCTCCTGGTCGGTGGTGGTTCCTGGTCGGGAGAGCGCAGTGCTGCCGTCAGGTAGCTGATGTGCTTTGTGTTGCTCGGTAGCGCGATGGCGGTGTCCCGTAGCGGCTGACGAATGCCTGGCGGAGCGTTTCAGCAGTTCCGAAGCCGCATTGCGCGGCCACGCTCGCCACGGGGAGCGAGGTGGAGGTCAGGAGGTGAGCGGCGGCCTCGGTGCGCGCGTCGCGCACGAAACGGCCTGGCGCCTTTCCAAGGTGGTCGATGAACAGGCGAGTCAGGTGGCGTTCGCTCACTCCCGCGTGGGCTGCCAAAACGGTGGCGGTCAGGTCGCCGGCCAAGTGGCTGGCGATGTAGTCGACGACTCGCTTGACCAGCCCGTTCGTGGGTGCTGCGGCGGCTGTGAACATGCTCATCTGTGCCTGGTTGCCGGGTCGTTGCAGATAGGTGACCAGGCCGCGGGCCACTGCGCGCGCCAGCTCCGCGCCGTGGTCCTCCTCGATGAAGGCCAGGGTCAGGTCCAGGGCGCTGGTGACGCCCGCCGCAGTGGACACGCTTCCATCGCGGATGTAGATCGGCGCCGGATCCACGGTGATCTCCGGGTAGGCGCAGGCCAGTCGCTCGGCATACCACCAGTGAGTGGTGGCGCGTTTCCCCTTGAGCAGGCCGGCGGCAGCCAGCACGGTGGCCCCGGTGCAGACCGAGGCCACTCTGCGGCTCTCCCTGGCCAGGCGGCGGACATGGCCGACGATCCGCGGGTTGTCCCCCGCGGCCTGGTGGCCGAACCCTCCCGAGACGATCAGCGTGTCCAGCGGCCCCTTGAGCCGCTCCAGGGATCGCTGGCTGTGCAACGTCAGCCCCGAGTCGCAGGTGATCGCACGGCCTCCCGGGGTGGCCACGCTCATGGCATAGGCGGGGCTGGCTCCGAGCCGGTTGGCGGTGATCAAGCTTGTCGTCACGCAGGCGATGTCCAGCAACTCGGCCCCGTCGTATCCGACGACGACCACCACTCGATCCTCCATGACCAGCACCCTATGTCGGAACGACGTGTATCCCAAGAATTCCGACCTGGTCGCTGTCTGCCCTTGGCGCCGCCATGGCCAGGGGCTGAAGGTGACGGCATGACCAAGACGCTCGCCTTCGTGCTCTACCCCGGCATCACCCCGCTCGACCTGGTGGGGCCGCTCCAGGTGCTGTCGGCGCTGGCCCAGATCGACCCGTCGTTCGAGGTGGCCGTCGTCGGCCAGGACCTCGTGCCCCTGAGCACCGACACGCCGCTGAAGCTGACGCCAAGTCACACGTTCGACCAGGTCCCCGATCCCTTCGCGCTGATCGTGCCCGGCGGGACCGAGCCGACCCTCGCTGCCCTGGCCAACGAGCCTCTGCTGGATTGGATCCGCCAGGCCGCACGGACTTCCGAGGTCGTCGGCTCGGTGTGTACCGGCTCCCTGATCCTGGGCGCCGCCGGTCTGCTCGACAGCCGTCAGGCCACCACCCACTGGGAATTCCGGGACCTGCTGGCCAAGTTCGGCGCGACGCCCGTCGCCGAACGCTGGGTCCAGGACGGTCCCGTGCTCACCGCCGCAGGAGTATCGGCCGGTATCGACATGGCCCTCCACCTGGTCGAACGCCTCGCGGGCGAACAGACTGCCCGCACCGTCCAACTCTTCATCGAGTACGACCCCCAGCCACCCCTGGGCGGCATCGACTGGCGGTCCGTCGACCTCGACTTCTTTAGGCCCCATGCCCGGGCCATGCTGGAGTCGGCCCTGTCAGATCATCCCGTGCTCCTGACCCGCCTGACAACCTGAGCATCGCCGCCTGGCGAACAGCCCCGAGCTGCATGGTTCTTGAGTTCGTTCCCTCATGACTGTCATGGACCGGGCTGTGGAATTCAGCCCGGCAGAGCGTCCTCAAGTTCCACGAGTTCCTGCGCGTTCAGCTTGAGTTCCACGGCCCTGGCGGAGTCGGTGATGGAGGCCGGGCGACTGGCTCCCGGTACCGGGATCACTGCCGGGGAGCGGGCGAGCAGCCAGGCCAGGGCGATCTGTTGTGGGCTGACGCGGCGTTCGGCGGCGATGCGGTGGAAGGCGGTGCCGATGGAGGTGGGGCCGGAGGGGCCGTCGAGGGAGCTGCGGGTGATGCCGCCGAGTGGGCTCCAGGGCAGGAAGGCCAGCCCCAGTTGTTCACTCAGCCGCAGCTCGGGCTCGCTGTCGCGGACGGCGGGCGAGTACTGGTTCTGCACGGAGACAAGTCCGTCGCCGAGGATCTGATGTGCCTGGCGGATCTGGGCGGTGCTGACGTTGGAGATGCCGGCGGCGCGGATGGTGCCGGCGTCGAGAAGCTCGCGCAGCGCGCCGACGGATTCCGCCCAGGGCACGGCCGGGTCCGGCTTGTGCAGCTGGTAGAGGCCGATCGCCTCGACGCCCAGGCGCTTGGCGGAGGCTTCGGCGGCTTGCTTGAGGTGGGCGGGGGTGGCGGTGACGGTCCAGCTGCCGTCGCCGGGGCGGCCGCGGCCGCCTTTGGTGGCTACCAGGACATGGGAGGTGTCGCCGCCGTAGCGGGCCAGGGCGCGGGCGATCAGCAGCTCGTTGTGGCCCGCCTCGCCCGCGTGCCAGTGGTAGCTGTCGGCGGTGTCGACAAGGGTGACGCCGGCGTCGAGAGCGGCGTGGACGGTGGCAATGGCCCGAGCCTCGTCCGGGCGGTGCTCGATGGACAGCGGCATGGCGCCCAGGCCGATGGCGCTGACGGCGGTGTGGGCGAGGGTGCGGTACTGCACGGTGGCCTTGTTCCTTACGCGGTGGGAGCGGCGGATATGGCGAGGGCTTCGGCGACGGCGCCGGGCAGCCAGTCGGTGGTGCGTGAGAAGGAGAAGCCCAGCGCCTTCGCGCGGGTGTTGCTCATGGCGTAGTGGCGGTCGAAGGAGAACGGCGAAGCCTTCTCGCCCGCTGGGACGGTCCGGTGGACGGCCTCCCTGCCAGCCTGCGTGGCGACGATCTCAGCGAGGCCGTGTACATCGAGCGGGCCGTCGGAGCAGGCGTTGACTGCACCGGTGAAGTCGGCTGCGGCCGCCCACAGCAGCAGGTCCGCCAGCTCCTGGTAGTGGATGAAGACCGTGGGCAGCGCGTTCGCGTGCACAGTGATCTCTTCGCCTCGTGTGATGCGCCCGGCATAGTGCGCCAGCCTGCCGGTGAATTCCTGCGCGCCGCCGCCGAGCACATGGGCGCTGCGGACAGCGGCGAAGGCGAAGCCGCCGGCGTGGGCGAGGACGGCCTCGGCCTGCCGCTTGCCCTCGGCGTAGTGCGCCTCCAGGTAGGCGTCGTCGTGCCAGGGCAGGTCCATGGCCACCTGCCAGGTGGCCGGGTCCACACTCTCCTCCGACACGGGCGTCCCCACGGGCACGGCCGGTAGGGCGGCGGTCGTGGGGTCGTAGACCTCGATCGTGGAGGTCATGACGTAGCGACGGGTGCGGCCGGCAAAGGCCCGGGCGGCGATGGCGGCCTGCACCGGTGTGTAGCAGATCTGGTCCACCACGACATCGAAGGTGCGGTCATCGAGCGCGGCCGTCAGGGCTGCCTCGTCGTTGCGGTCGACGACCAGGTGATCGACGCCGGCAGGCGGCGGAGTGGAGCCGCGGTTGATCAAGGTGACCTGGTGGCCCGCCGCCCGTAGGCGCTCCACCAGGAGCTTTCCGGAGTACCGGCTTCCGCCGATGACGCAGATCTTTTGCATGCCTCCATGCTGGAGACCTATCGTCATCAGCAGAAGTCCTGACCTACTGCATCCGCATTAAGGAAAACTGTTGATTGATGTGCAGCGGCTCCGGGTCCTGCGGTCGGTGGCGGAGCACGGCAGCTTCAACCGGGCGGCCATGGCTCTCCGCCTCACCCCCTCGGCCGTCTCCCAGCAGGTAGCTGCCCTGGAACGCAGCCTCGGTGCCCAGGTCGTCGCGCGCAGCACCCGAGGCGTCACCCTCACGCAGGCCGGCCAGATCATGGTCGGCGCCGCCGAATCCGTCGCCGCTGAGCTCGAACATGCACAAAATCAGGTCGCCGAGCTCAGCACTGGCCGCACCCAGCTCACCGTCGCCACGTTCACCAGCGGCGGCAGGCTCCTGCTGCCCGCCGCCCTCACCCAGCTCATGGCAGCCCATCCCCGCACCGTGCTCCATGTCAGGGAGGGAGAACCCGAAGACACCCTCCCCCTCGTCCGGCAGGGCGCCGTGGACCTCGCCCTCGCCTACCACTTCGACGGCCCGCTCCCCATCGGACCGGCCCTCAGCCCCAGCCTGGAGTGGACGCCGCTCCTGGAAGACCCCCTTCACGTCGTCCTACCGCCAGGGCACCGACTCGCCAACCACGACGCGCTCGACCTCGCCGAACTGGCCGCAGACCCCTGGGTGCTCGGCTGCCTGAAGACCGAGGCATACCTGCGCCGCTACGCCGAGCAGGCCGGCTTTGATCCGGAGATCCGCGGGACCACCACCGACTACTTCTTCGCCCGCTCCCTCGTCGCCGCTGGCATGGGAATCTCCCTGATTCCCTCCGTCGCCCTCACCCCCAAGATCCCCGGCTTGAGCGCCGTCCCGATCAAGCCGCCAGGCCCGATCCGGCACATCGGCGTCGCCACGATCGGCGGCCGTGCCCGGCCTCACGCCAGGATGCTCATCCATGCCCTTCGCGAGCAGGCAATGCAGCACAACGGGCTTTGACCCTCCGCGACCAGTGGCTGCGGTCATCGACGTTGGCGACCAGGGCGACGCTCAGGGCGTCCGGGCCGATTCCGCCCCAGCGGGCGCCGGTGCCCGAGGGGTACAGGTCGCACGATCTGCTCGTGGGCTGGCTCTGCGGGTGCGGAGCCAGCCGGTGATGTCGCTGGTGCCGAGGCGTTCGGCGGTCCTCTGGTCGTTGAGGGCGATGCGTGTGCGTCGGCCGGAGGCGGTGTTCTGGCCGGTGGCGCGGATGGGGATGGCGTAGCGGGCCAGTAGGCGTCGGGCTCGCTTGGGGCTCATGGCGATTTGGACGGCGGTGTTCTCGATGCTCAGCTCGTGCTCCATGTAGAGCGTCCGCAGGGCCGCCTCCACGGAGGGGAATCCCAGTGCTTCGATGGTCGCGGTCAGGTGCTGTTCGGCGGTGGCCTGCTGGGTGCGGCGGCCGGCGGCGAGTCGTTCAAGGCGTTCGCGTTCCAGTTCCTGGGAGACGCCGTGCTCGGTGAAGGCCGCTCGGGAGCGGCGGGAGAGTGCTCCGTTGCGGGCCATGGTCTGGCCTTGGGCGAAGTCGGTGCGCATGCGCTCGAAGGCGGTGTACGCCTCGGTGCGCATGCGCTCGGAGGCGGTGTACGCCTGGCGTTGGGCGGTGGAGCGGGCCTGGGTCAGTTGCCGGGCGCTGCGTGCTCGGCGGCGCAGGAGTCCGTACTGCTGGTGGTACTGGTCGGCGGTCATGCCGTGGGCGCGCAGGTGGGAGCCGAGGGAGCGGAATCCGCGTCCGCACAGGTGGCAGATGGCCAAGTCGGCCTCCTCGTCGCGTAGAAGCCGCCTAGGCAGTGGCTGCGGACGCCGTAGGCCGGGCCGGAGCGGCTCGGCCTCGGTGTGGTCCGGGGACGGTGAGTCGTCCCCGGACCGGTCCTGCTGGCGCATGCTCAGCTGCCGTTGAGGGCCTTGGTGTAGCGGGCGGTGACGTCGTTCCAGTTGACGAGGTCCCAGAGCTTGGTGACGTAGTCGGGGCGGACGTTGCGGTACTGGAGGTAGTAGGCGTGCTCCCAGGCGTCGAAGACCAGGAGCGGGGTGACGCCCTGGCCGACGTTGCCGTGGTGGTCGTAGACCTGGGTGACCACGAGGCGCTTCGCGAGGGGTTCCCAGCCGAGGATGCCCCAGCCGGAGCCCTGGACACCCACGGTGGCGGCGGTGAGCTGCTTCTTGAAGGTCTCGAAGCCGCCGAGGTGCTCGTCGATGGCGGTGGCCAGGGCGCCGTCGGGGCGGTCGCCGCCCTCGGGGGAGAGGTTCTGCCAGAACTGGGAGTGCAGGACGTGGCCGGACAGGTTGAAGGCGTAGGTCTTCTCCAGTCCGACCAGGCCGCCGAACTCCTCCTTGTCCTGGGCTTCGGCGATCTGTTCCAGGGTGTCGTTGGCGCCCTTGACGTAGGCGGCGTGGTGCTTGGAGTGGTGCAGTTCCAGGATCTCCGGGGTGATCGCCGGGGCGAGCGCGGAGTAGTCGTAGGGCAGGTCGGGGAGGTTGTACAGGGCCATGGATTTGCAGCCTCTCGTCGCGTGCGGTGTCTGATCGATCTTCCGACACCACTATTGCGAAGAGGTTGCAATAACTTCAAGTATGCACGAGCATGTTTTGCGGGGTGGGGCGGCTGGTCAGCCTCCCCGCTGAAGCCCGGTCCGGTACCGGTTCGGGAGTCCGTGCGAGTCCGCTGATCGTCTTCCCACCCGGCGCCCGCCGGGCCAGACGGCCGACCCACCCCACCCACTTCACCTCGCTTACCGCCTCATGCTCCTTACGGCGAAGGACGACGTTTTGCGGGTCCGAGGGAGTCGGGGGCTTAGAAGTCATCTCATTTGGACCGGTAGGCTGCGGTCGTGACGATCGTGGAGCGGTTGGTGCCGGATGGGCTGTGGGAGTTGTTCCAGCGGGTTGTGCCGGCCTCGCCGATCCGGCCGCAGGGCGGTGGTCGACGCCGCTATGGGGACCGTGAGGTGCTGGCAGCGATCATCTTTGTGGCCACATCGGGGTGCACGTGGGCCCAGCTGCCGCCATGTTTCGGCCCGTCGGGGCCGACAGCGCACCGTCGCTTCGCTGAGTGGAGCCGGGCGCGGGTGTGGGCGAAGCTGCACCGCCTGATCCTGGACGAACTCGGTGCCCGCGGCGAGCTCGACTGGTCGCGATGCGCGGTCGACTCGGTGAACATGCGGGCCATGAAAAAGGGGACCTGACGGGTCCGAATCCTGTGGATCGGGGCAAGTACGGGTCGAAGATCCACATACTCACCGAGCGCACCGGTTTACCCCTTTCAATCGGCATCTCCGGCGCGAACCTGCACGACAGCCAGGCCCTCGAGCCGCTCGTCCGTGGCATAGCGCCAGTCCGCTCCCGGCGTGGACCACGCCGTCGGCGCCCCGCAAAGCTTCACGCCGACAAGGCCTACGACTACGTTCACCTGCGGCGATGGCTCCGATCTCGCCACATCACCCCACGCATCGCCCGCCGCGGTATCGAGTCCTCCGAATGTCTGGGGCGCCACCGCTGGACCGTGGAGCGCACCGTCGCTTGGCTCGCCGGGTGCCGACGACTCCACCGTCGGTACGAACGCAAGGCTGACCACTTCCTCGCTTTCGCAGGCATCGCGGCCACGCTCATCTGCTACCGCCGGCTGGCCAAATGAGATGACTTCTAAGAAGCCGCCCCTCCGGTCGCGGGCCTCATCCCGGCGCGGGACAGCGGGACGGTTCATGGGCCCGAGGCCGGCCTGGCCCCATTGGTGATCTCCGAGGTCGACGTCGGGTTCTGGATCGCTTCCGTGCCAGGGCCACGGAGGGTCACCGGAAGCGGGATCGTGAACGGTTATCCCGACAGCGGAGGCCTTGGCCAGCTCTGGACCGGGCGGTCGGGCAGTGGCCTTCCAACCTGGCGGACCTGGAGCCGGGCGTCACCATCCACGGCCGGGACATGGTTCGGGTCCCCTTGATAGGCGGCGGGACCCCCGTACGTGTAGGCCGGGCGGCGTATCCGAACGGGAGTTCCGTCCTTCCCTTGGGGGAAGCTCGTGCCGTTCGTGATGCGCCGAACGCCTGAACGGTCACCCTACTTCGAGCTGATGGACGGCCGTCCCCAGCGGCTGTGCTTCCCTCACCCCTCGGAGGAACGCCGACATGCTTCACCGCAACGCCCTTGTCCGACAGGCCGCCTGCTGCGTCGGCGGAGCCACCCTCATCGCCGCCGCGGCCATCCCCGTCGCCTTCGCGGCACCCGCCGCCCGGCCCTGGCCCGGCATCCACCACCTGGTCCGATGCAACAGCTCCGCGCTGATCTCCGCGATCCAGGCGGCCAACGGCGGCAACGGCGGCATCCTGTTGCTGACTCCCCGATGCACCTACACCCTGACCACCGCTCTCACCGGCCAGGACGGCCTCCCGGCGATCACCAAACACATCACCGTCATCGGCAACCAGGCCACGGTCCAGCGCGCCTCGTCCGCGACCGCCCCGTTCCGGATCTTCGATGTGGCCTCCGGCGGGAATCTGGACCTGCGTAACCTCACCGTCCAGGGCGGCATGATCACCGGCCAGCCCGAACTCGGCGCGGGCATCCAGGTCCAGGCCGATGGAGACCTCGAACTCGCCTGTACCACCGTGACCAGAAACACCTCCGAGCGCAACGGCGGCGGTGTGGCCGTGCTCGGCACCGCCACCATCGTCGGCTCACGCCTGGTGGCCAACAGCGCGACCTTCGGGGCCGGGTTGGTCCAGTTCGGCAGCACTGCCAGCACCACCATCCGCCAGTCCGAGATCCAGCACAACGTCGCCAGCTTCGACGGCGGCGGCCTGGAATTCGGCGGCGGCACGGCCCGCGTGTCCGACACCGCAGTCAACAACAACACCGCGACCTCCGGCGACGGAGGCGGGGGCATCTACAACGACGCGGACCTGCAAATCGTCCGCACCAGAGTCGATCGCAACACCGCAGGTGTCCAGTCGACCCTGCCCGGGGGCGGCGGCATCTACAACGACGGCACCCTGTACCTGAGCAACAGCTCCGTGAGCGACAACAACGTCACCGGTGGAACGGCCCAAGGCGGAGCCATCTACAACCTCGGCGGCAGCGTCACCCTCATGCACGCCAGGATCACCGGGAACTCCGCACCCATCGCCCCCGGCGGGCTGTGGACGAGCACGCCGTTCGGGACCGCGGGCTCGCTCGTCGCGCGCAACAGGCCCACCAACTGCAAGGGCAGCCCGGTCGTCCCCACCAGCTGCGTGAACTGAGGCCGACAGCAGACGCTCGGGTGGCACGCTACGTGCACCGGAGAGCGTGGACACCGGTCTGCCTACGCCCCACGCGTTCGACTCATCCGACCCTGACGAGCACCACGCGGGCTACTCGGCGTAACCGTTGAGCCATTCGGCGATAGCGCAGGCGGTGTGCTGACCCGCGTCCTCCAGCATCATGTCGTGACCCACGCCTGGCACCAGCACCGGCGTCACGCCGTACAGTTCCGCGATGCGACGGACGTCATGGACAGGCGAGCGGTCGTTCTCGGGGCCGACGACCAGGACCGGGCAGGTGATGGAACCGGTGTCGATGTGGATGCTTCCGTCGCTGTAGGCGTTGACCACAGCAGGGGACTCCGGCCGCAGGCGGCCCATGACGGTGTCGAGGGCCGCCTCCGGCAGGTGGTGAAACCATTGTTCGCGGGCCTGGTCGCGGCTGACCATCACCGGCCGGTCAATCGGGTAGGGCGCGGCACGCATCGCCCCGAGCTGGCCGGGACCCACAGCAGACACCAGCACCAACGCACTCGGCGGGGATTGCTGGGCCGCGAGCTGCGCGACCAGGCCTCCCATGCTGTGCCCGAGCAGGGCCGTACCCGGGCCGGCGCGGTCCAGCACCGCCAGCAGATCCGCGGCGTAGTCCGCAGGGGTGAGGGAGAGATACTCCCCAGTCGCGACGGTTCGGGAGCCAGTGTGGTTCGGGAAGGACATGGACAACGGCGTCCAGCCTGCCCGTGCGAACACCGGCATCCACCGCTCGAACGCCCACCAGCCGTGAAGGGATCCCGGGACAAGCACCACACACCCGCGTTCCTGGACCACCGCCGGATCACGGGCTCGGCGGACCAGCAGCCCGTCGACGTCCAAGTCGGTCCACTCCAGCACCGCCGCGCCTCCTTAGTGCCTGACGCTGTCGGGGATCTTGTATGACGACGCGAGGTCTTCTACTCCATAGCCTGGCCCGCATGACGACGATTGACGACCTGACTGCCCTGGTGCCCCCGCCGGCGCATCTGAGTCAGGTCGAGAATGCCCTCGGCTAGAACTCCCCGCTGACCTGACCGACAACACCCGGGGCTGTACCGAGCAGACCCAGCAGTACCTGGACGCGCAGCACGTCAACGCCGAGGCCGTCATCGACTCCCCTACCGGCAGCTACCCCTCGTTCAACAGGCTGGACTTCGGCTGCCATGCCTGCGTTCCGTCGGCGGAACCCGGTGATTTGCCACCGAGGCGCGACTTGGCGTGTCCAGCTCCTCTTGATCGCCCTGGGGACGGTTATGGCGGCGCTGGTCGGAACCCGGCGCCGCTGGGTGCGGGCGTACGTGGTCAACGCCATGGCGAAGGGGGAGCGGTCGAACGGACACACGCACCGCCTGACCGTGATGTTGAGGGCGCAGGACCTACAGGGCGGTGACCTGCTGGTCGGGGACCGGCGTTCGGGTTTCGCTCCGCTTCCCGAGATCCCGTAGGGGGCGGGTGTGGGGGGAACGCCGTCCCAGCGCACGGTGGAGGTCGTGAATCCGCGTACGGACAGCTTCGGGACCGGGACGCTGGTCGCGCCGGGGCCGGTGCTGACGGCCTTCCATGTGGCGTGTCCGGGGGAGGACGAAGGGGGGTCCAGGTGCGCGCCCTGGCGGGTGGTCCGCAGGTGCCCGCCCAGGTGGTGTGAGCGCACTCCGGTATGGACGCGGCGCTGGTGCGTGCCGATGAGCAGGTCCTGGGGACCGGGCTCTCGCCGGTGCGGTGGGGCGAGCTGGTGTGCGAGTTCGCCGCTCACCGCCCGGTGTGCACGCTGACCGGGTTCCCCAACGGGATGCACCGCGAGGGCCCCACTCCGCGGGGCGTGGACGAGTCGAAGACCGTGGACGGAAGGATCAAGCCGGGCAGCGGCGAGCGCTCCAAGCTCTACATGCTGGAGCTGGACGACGCGCCTCCCGACTCGCTCGAGTTCTGGCGCGGGGTGTCCGGGGCGGCGGTGTTCTGCAACGACATGGTCGTCGGGCTGACCTACAGCGCCGCCGACCGCCGGGACCAGAAGATCCTGCTGGCTGTGCCGTCGGTTCGGCTGCTGGCGGCCAGGGGCTTCGCGCGCGCGGTCGCGCAGGCGTCTGGGATGCCGCCGCAGATCCGCCCGGCGGACCTGGACTCCTTGTTCGTCGACCTGGCCGACCCGCAGATGTCCTCCTCCCACCTGCTCGACCCCCGCTCGCGGGTCGTGCCGCTGCGAGGGAAGGCCGGCGCCCTGGAGGACCTGCGGGACTGGTGTACCACCACGCGCCTGACTGATGTCGCCCTGGTCACCGGCACCGGCGGCGTCGGCAAGACGCGCCTGGCCGCCGAACCCGCCGCGCTCCTTGCCGAGCAGGGCGCCCAAGGCGATGAGTCCTGGATCCACGGCACACTGGCCGACCGGCCCCGCGCCGGCAGTACGGGCTACGAGGCCCTTGGCCGCTCGCGTCATCCGCTGCTGGTGGTCGTCGACTATGCGGAGTCCCGCGGGGCCGCCCGGCGGGCCTGCGGAGGGACTTCGAAGTCCTCGCAGAGGGGGAGAGTGGCGGCGGGCATGGTGCTGTCGGCTCCTGCGGTCGAGTTGGTCCAGCCCTGGACTCTCCTTCGGATTCCGCTGCTTGATGGTGCCGCTGACCTGGTGCTACGGTCTGCGACCGACTCGGTCGGGTGCTGGTGGATACTGATCGACATGCGCATCGACTTCGATCCGGCCGCGATGGACTCGTCGGCGTTCTACAAGCTGCTGACTGCGGTGGTGGTGCCCAGGCCGATCGCCTGGGTGTCGACCATGTCGGCTCCACCACTGCTTACTGCGAACCTCGCACCGCACTCGTTCTTCACGGTGGCGTGCACGGCGCCGCCGATCGTGCAGTTCACGTCGGTGGGGCGGAAGGACACGTTGAACAATGTGGAGGCGACGGGGGAGTTCGTGGTGAACTTCGTGTCGGAGCCGTTGTTCGAGCAGGTCAATGCGACCGCGACGAACTTCCCGCCGGGGGTGGGGGAGTTCGAGGCGGTCGGGATCGAGCAGGAGCCGTCGCTGCTGGTGAAGCCGCCGCGGGTGGCGGCGTCGCCGGTGGCGTTGGAGTGCCGGCTGCACAGCACGCTGTGCCTGGGCAACTCGACCGTGGTCTTCGGGGAGGTCGTCCACGCCGTGGTGAACGAGGACGTGCTGGTCGACGGCCATCCGGAGATGCGGGCGCTGCGGCCGCTGTCGCGGCTGGGCAAGGACGAGTGGGGGACCACCGGCGAGATCCGCGACCTCGCGCGCATCCGGTACGAGGACTGGAAGGCATGAGCGCCGCTCCGCTGCGTGTCGCCGTGATCGGCCTCGGCGACATCGCACAGAAGGCGTACCTGCCGGTGCTCACCGCCGAGCCCGGCCTGGAGCTGAGCCTGATGACCCGGGACCGGGCCAAGCTCGACCGGGTCGGGGAGCAGTACCGGATCTCCCGCCGTCACCCGGACCTGGACGGGCTGCTGGCGGACGGGGTCGATGCGGCCTTCGTCCATGCCGCCACCAGTGCGCATGTACCGCTGGTGGAGGCGCTGCTCGGCGCCGGTGTACATGCATTTGTCGACAAACCGCTTGATTACTCGCTCGCCGGGTCGCGCAAGCTGGTCGAGCAGGCCGAGGCGGCCGGGCTCTCGCTGATGGTCGGCTTCAACCGCCGCTACGCCCCGGACCACGTGGAGGCGCTGGAGCACCCGCGGGATCTGATCGTGCTGCAGAAGAACCGCAGCATCGGCCCGGAGCAGGCCCGCCCGTTCGTCTTCGACGACTTCATCCACGTCGTGGACACCCTGCGGTTCCTCGTGCCCGGGGAGGTGACGCGCACATCCGTGCGCCACCGGGCGCCCGACGGCCTGCTGCACCATGTGGTGCTGGAGCTGTCCGGCGACGGCTTCACCGCGCTGGGCATCATGAACCGGCTGAGCGGCTCCACCGAAGAGGTGCTGGAGCTCTCCGGGCGGGGCGCCAAGCGCGAGATCGTCAGCCTGAGCGAGGTCGTCGACCACAGCGGCGGTCGCCCCGCGCTGCGGCGGCGCGGCGACTGGGTCTCGGTCGGGTGGCAGCGCGGATTCGTCCAGATGTGCCGGGTCTTCCTGGACGCCGTGCGCCAGGGCGTGACGCTCTCCGGCCGGGACGCCCTGCTGACGCACGAGCTGTGCGAGCAGATCGTGCGGCAGGTCGAGGACGGTGACGGCGCCGCCCCGACGGGTTGACCGGGCCGCCGCCGACGCGGTGGTCGACCCGCAGGGCCGGAGCGGCGGGCTCGGCATCCGTGCGGTGTGTCGGGCCTCCCCGTTAGAGTTGTCCGTGCTGGCGGACGAATGCCAGTTCTGAGGCAGGGGAGGGTCCGATGGTTCGATCACGGGGCCTGATGGCGGTTCACGCGCACCCGGACGACGAGTCGTTGTGGACCGGTGGCGTCCTTGCCCAGCATGCCGCCGAGGGCCGTCCCACCGCCGTCCTCACCTGCACCGACGGCGAGCTGGCCGAGGGCGGCTCCTTCGCCGCGCCCGGGACCAGGGTCAAGGAGCTGGCCCAGGCCCTCGCCGTGCTCGGCGTCGCCGAGTCCGGCATCCTGCCCTACCGCGACTCGGGCCATCTGGGCCGCGGCAAGGGCTCGTTGTGCGAGGCCCCGATGGACGACCTGGTCGCGGACCTGGTCGCGCGGATCCGCTCGTTCCGGCCCGCAGCGGTGGCCACGTACGACGCCTTCGGCATATACGGCCACCCGGACCACGTCCGGGTGCACCGCGCCGTCCTGGTCGCGGTCGAGGCGGCGGCCAGCGCGCACCTGTGGCCGCAGGCCGGTCCGGCCTGGGCGGTGGAGTCACTGTGGCTGGCCACCCTCCCCGAGTCGCTGGTGCAACGGCTGCTCGAGCTGGGCCTGGAGTCACCCCTGCCGTGCACCCCCGACGCCCGGATCGCCGCCGCCGTCGACGTCCGGCCCTGGCTGGACGTCAAGTGGGAGGCCGTCCGGGCGCACGCCTCCGAGTTCGCGCGGGGCGCCCGGATCGCCGCCTTCGAGGAGCCGCAGCTGCGCGAGCTGTGCCTGGGACGCGAGTGGTTCCTGTACCGGCCGGGGCCGGGAGCCCGCGGAGGGATGTCCGCGGACCCCGGCGTCCTCCTGGCCGACGCCGACCTGGGCTGATCCGACGTCAGCCGGTGTGTTGGGCAGTGCGCTGGGCGGCGTGCCGGGCCGCCGCCGGGGCTATCCGGGAGGCCGCGTAGCGGGTGCCGACGACGAAGCGCATCATCGGGCCGAAGGCCGGAGCCGCCAGGTTGCCGGTGAAGAACAGCCCGGGGACGCTCGACTCGAACGCGGACGACAGCCGTGGCCCGAGCGCGCCCGGAACCCGTACCAGGGCGTCCCGCAGCTCGGGCGCGAGGAAGCGCGTCGCGCTGATGTCGATGGTGTACCCGGTCGCGGCCAGGACGTGGTCGACGGTCATCTCCGCCGGACCGGAGCCGGTACCGGCCAGGCGCAGCCGGATGCCGTCCGGACCGGCCTCGGCCCGGGCGACCTCGCGGCCGGTGTGGATGGTGACCCGTCCCTCCACCCGGTCGCGCAGCCACCAGCCGCCGGAGGGGCCGAGGACGCGGCGCAGGATGTAGCGGCGGGCCGGGCCGGGAAGCCTGCGCACCAGCTCGGGGGAGGCGCAGATGACCGCCAGGGCCCAGCCGGTGCCCAGCGGCGACGAGGGCTTGACCACCCGCCGCAGCAGGCTGCGGTGCAGCACCGGACGGCCGCCGAAGATCACCTTGTTCGCGCGCACCAGCACGTCGACCGTGGCACCGGACTCCTGCATCAGCGCCGCGCTCTCCAGCGCCGACTGCCCGCCGCCGACCACCGCGACGCGCTGCCCGGCGAAGACCGACAGGTCGGCGTGCTGGCTGGTGTGCGACAGCAGCGCGTCCGCCGCCGGGCCCTCGGGGGCGAGGTGGGACAGCTTCTGCGGTATGCGCGCCAGGCCGGTCAGCCCGGAGGCGACGACCACGGCGGACGCGGTGAACTCCTCGCCGTCCTCCAGCCGGACGGTGAAGCCGCCCGCGCCGCCGCTCCCGGCGCCGCTGCCGGTCACCGACGCCACCCGGGTCTCCTCGACCGGCCCGACGTGGCGGTCCTGGAACCACTGGCCGTAGCGGACGAAGAGCGTGCAGGGGATGGGGGTCAGCTCGGTCAGCTCGGGCTCGCCCACGGCCCGGACGAAGTCGGACAGCTCGGCCCCGGGCACGGGCGCGGCCAGGTCCACGGCGTCCGGGGTGGACTTGAGGAACATCCCCGAGGCCATGTCATGCCGCCAACTGCCCATCACCACGCCGAACACCCGCACGGGCACCCCGAGCGCGCGCAGGTACGCGGCCACGGACAGGCCGTACGGTCCGGCTCCCACCACCACGACGGGGGCTGCTCCGGCGGAGCCGCCCGGGCCGGGCGCGGCGCTGCTCTCCTGCTCGGTCTCCTGCTCCAGGAGTGGATCCTGCTTGGAAAGTGGCTGGACCACTGAACCCCCACATCATCGGCGTGCGCCTCTCCCCAGGACGCACGGCGGCAGACCCGCCACGGCCCGCTCGCGCCAGCGATCGACCGGTGGTGACGGTATCAGGCCCCAGTGTGATCCATGCAGGTAGGGAACAGGAGGACTTCCGCGAAACTGACCACTTCCTGCATCGACGGCCATCCATGCCCATGACCGTCCATCACCACCCATCACGCCCGGGACCGCCCATCACGCCCATGTCCGCCCATCCCGGCCCGGGGTTGTCGGGAGGGCGGCCGGTCAGGCGGCGGCTCTGGGCGCGGCCCGGTCGGGCCGTTGGGTGTACACGGGCACGCCCGGCTCCGGCGCCGCCTCGGTGCGGACCTGGACGCCGGTGTCGGCCAGGGCGTCGGCCAGGGCGTCGGCTGCGGTGTCGGCCGGGAGGCCGGCTTCCGCGCCGGCGTCGGCGGTGGGGGTGTCGCTGCCCGCGCGGCGGCCGGGCCGCAGCAGCGCCCAGACCAGGACCGAGGCGCCGACCAGCAGCGCGCCGGACAGCAGGGCCGCCAGGTTCATCCCGTGGACGAAGGCGTCCCGGGCGCTGGTCAGCAGCGCCTCCCCGCTCGCCTGCGGCAGCGAGGCGGCGGTGTGCACCGCTCCGCCCAGTGAGTCGCCGGCGTCGGCCGCCGCCGGGCCGCTCACCCCGGCGGGCAGCACCAGCCCGGAACGGTAGGCGGCGGCCAGCACCGATCCGACCAGGGCGATGCCCAGGGCGGTGCCCAGCTCGTACGCGGTCTCGGAGACCGCGCCCGCCGCGCCCGCCTTCTCCTGCGCGGCGCTGCTCAGCACCATCGTCGTGGACAGGGCGTAGACGGCGCCCTCGGCGACGCCGGTGATCAGGAAGGCCACGGCGATCAGCAGGTACGGCGTGCCGGCCTGGATCCAGCCGAGCGCGCCCAGGCCGAGGCCCATCGCCAGCAGCCCGCCGGCGAAGGCCGCGCGGTGGCCGCAGCGCCGGGCCGTGTATGCGGCGGCGAGGCCGCCGACGGCCGACCCGGCGAAGGCCGGCATGTCGGCCAGCCCGGCCTGCAGCGGCGAGTAGCCCCGCACCAGCTGGAAGTACTGGGACAGGAAGAAGATCACCCCGCCCAGCCCGATCAGTGCGATCAGCGAGCCGAGGGCGGCGGCGGTGAACCGCCGGTCGGCGAACAGCCGAACGTCCAGCAGCGGCACCGGCAGCCGCAGCTGCCGCCGGACGAAACCGGTCAGGCAGAGCACGCCCAGCACGGCGGCGGCGATCACCTGCGGCCGGGTTCCGTCGCCGATGGCCGCCTCCTTGACGGCGTACACCACGCCGACGATCCCGACCAGGGAGAGGCCGACGCTGGGCAGGTCCCAGGCGCCCGCGCCCGCCTGCGGGTCGCGGGACTCGGGCAGCAGCCGCCAGCCGAGCACCAGCAGCAGCGCCACCAGCGGGACGTTGATCAGGAAGACCGCGCCCCACCAGAAGTGCTCCAGCACCAGCCCGCCGAGCAGGGGCCCGGCGGCGGCGCCCGCAGTCGCGGCGGCGCCCCAGATGCCGATGGCCCTGGCGCGCTCGCGGTCGTCCGGGAAGAGGTTGCGGATCAGCGAGAGCGTCGAGGGCATGATGGTCGCCCCAGCGACGCCGAGCAGCGCCCGCGCGGCGATCAGCCAGCCGGCCCCGGGGGCGTAGGCGGCGAGGACGGAGGCGGCGCCGAACGCGGCCGTGCCGATCAGCAGCAGCCGCCTGCGGCCGATCCGGTCGCTGAGCGAGCCCATGCTGACGAGCAGCCCGGCGATGACGAAGGAGTAGCTGTCGCCGATCCACAGCAGCTGGGTGGCGGACGGGTGCAGACTCTCGCTGATGAAGGGGATGGCCAGGAACAGCACGGTGGCGTCCAGGGCCACCAGCAGCACGGCGAGCACCAGCACGGCGAGGGCGATCCAGCGCCTGCGCGGGCCGGCGGGCCGGGGATTTCGGTAGGCGGACGTGGTCTGCGCGACGATCGGGTCGGCGGTCACTTCGGGTCTCTCCTGAGGGCGCCGCCGAGGAAGAGCTCGGTGAGGGCGTGGTTGCTGTCGCGGGGGCCAGGCGTCCGTCCTGGACGGCCCAGCCGACACCGGCGAGCAGGTCGAAGAAGGCCTCGCTCAGCCAGGCGGCGGGCAGTTCGACGCGGAAGGCGCCGGACTGCTGGCCGCGCAGGAACAGCGCGGCGACGCGCGCGTCCATGGCCTCCCAGGCGTCGTTGATGCTGTCGTCGTCGAACAGCCGGTTCTCGCCGGCGAGCAGGGCCGCCAGGGTGGACTCCGGGATGACCGCCTCGGCGAGGCGGCGGACGGCCTCGACCGGATCGCCCTCGTCCAGCGCGGCCGAGTCCAGTGCGGCGGACATGCGGCGCAGCGCGTGCGCGGCGACGTCGCGGACCAGGGCGTCGCGGCCGGGGAAGAGGCGGTGCAGGGTGGCCCTGCTGATGCCGGCCGCGCGCGCGATCTCGTCCATGGCGGCCGTGGGCTGCCGGGAGAGCACGCCGACGGCGGCAAGGAGTACTGAGTCGCGGTCCGTGGCCATGATGCAAGGATAGCTCATCTGAGACACGTGTGTCTCACGAGCTACTGGAATGTCTCTCAGTCCTCCTGCAACGCGCGGTAGGCCGGGGCCAGCAGGGACTCCAGCGAGCGCCCCCGGACGACGATTCCCGAGGGGGCCAGCGCCGCCAAGGCTGTGGCGCCCTCGGCAGCCGGTGCGGAACCGGGACGGGAGTCGCTGCCGGAGTCGGAGCCGGATCCGCTGCCGGAGGCCGCCAGCAGCCGTCGGTGGCGGTCCCCCTCCTGCCAGAAGTCCTCCAGGCAGTCCGTCAGCGGCCGGGAGGAGGCGTCGGCCGCCCCCGCCGCGTTCGGCTCCGACGCGGCGCGGGCCGCGTGCGCCTCCCGGATGTGGCGCAGCAGCCGCTCGCGGTCGCGTCCGCGCCAGGCCGTCAGCCGGAACGGGTCCTCGTCGAAGGCGGCGGCCAGCGCTCCCAGCACCGCGGCCAGGTGGCGGCAGGTCGGCGACCAGAGCGGACAGGAGCACTCCGCCGCCAGATCTCGGGGGCGGGCGGGCAGCAGCGACAGCCCGGCGCGGGCCAGCAGGCCGTCCAGCCGCTCGGGGAACTCGCCGTCGAACAGCTGCTCGCGGGCCTCCGGGTCGGCGGCGAGAGCCTGCTCGGCCCTGGTCCAGCGGACCCGGTCGAACACCGGGAGCTCGATCCACACCTCGTACCCGCCGCCCGCGGAGTCCGGCACCCGGGCGCGGACCGAGCCCGGGCCGATCCGCAGGTCCTCCACGGGCAGCTGCGCCCGGGCGTCCAGGGCCGCCTGCGCGCTCGGACCGGTGTCGAAGGACTCCACCCGCTCCAGGAACCTGGCGGACCACGGCTCCGCCGACGGGCCGCTCATACGCCGCTCACCGCCCGCTCGCTGACCGCGTCCTCGGTCAGCGCCAGCACCTCGCGCAGGGCGTCCACCGGCAGTTCGCCGAGCCAGCCCTCGGCCGAGCCGGGGACCGCACCCACCACCGCCGCGGCCAGCTGCCGTTTCTCCTCGATCATGGCGTCCACCCGCTCCTCGACCGTGCCCACGCAGACGAACCGCCGCACCTGGACGTCGCGCCGCTGGCCGAGCCGGAACGCCCGGTCGGTGGCCTGCTCCTCCACCGCCGGGTTCCACCAGCGGTCGATGTGGACCACCTGGTTGGCGGCGGTCAGGTTCAGCCCGCGCCCGCCGGCCTTCAGCGACAGCAGGAAGACCGAGGGGCCGTCCGGATCCTGGAAGCGGTCGACCGCGGCGTCGCGCTGACGCTTGGTCATGCCGCCGTGCAGGAAGAGGACCTCGCTGTCCAGCCGCTCGGCGAGGTGTGGCTGCAGCAGTCGACCGAACTCGGTGAACTGGGTGAAGCACAGGGTCCGGTCGCCCTCGGCCACGGCCTGCGCCAGGGTCTCCTCCAGCCGCGCCAGCTTGCCCGAGCGGCCGTCCAGCCGGGGCAGGGCGGCCACCCCGGTCGGCCCGGTCGGACCGGACTCACCGGTGTAGTGCGCGGGATGGTTGCAGATCTGCTTCAGCCGGGTCAGCGCCGCCAGCACCACGCCCCGGCGTTCGAGGTTGCCGTGGCTGCCGTCGCGCAGCCGCTGCAACCGCCGCAGCAGGTCGTCGACGACCGCCTGGTACAGGCCCGCCTGTTCGGGCGTCAGATTGCACAGCACCGTCATCTCCTGCTTGCGCGGCAGCTCCAGGGCGATGGCGGGATCGTCCTTGGTCCGGCGCAGTACGAACGGCGCGGTGCGCCGCCGCAGTTCGGCGGTGGCGCTGAGGCTCTGATTGCGCTCGATCGGCACCGAGTAGCGCTCCTTGAACCGTTCCGCCGAGCCGAACAGGCCCGGGTTGGCGAAGTCCAGCACCGCGTGCAGATCGGCCAGCCGGTTCTCGACCGGGGTGCCGGTCAGCGCCAGCCGGTGGGCCGCTGGCAGCGCGCGCACGGCCCGGGACTGCTGGGTCGCGCTGTTCTTGAGGTGGTGCGCCTCGTCCGCGACCACCCGGTGCCAGTGGACCGCGCGCAGCGCCGCGCCGTCCCGCAGCACCAGGCCGTAGGTGGTGATGACGATGTCGGCCGAGGCCGCGGCCTCGCCCAGCTCGGGGCCCTCGGACCGGTCGGCGCCGTGGTGCACGTGCACCCGCAGCCGGGGGACGAAGCGGGCGCACTCGCGCTGCCAGTTGCCGACCAGCGACATCGGGCAGACCACCAGAGTCGGCCGCGCCGCCGCCGGGGCCCCGGCCCGCGCGGCCTGCTCGTGCTCGACCGCCAGCAGCGCCAGGGCCTGCACGGTCTTGCCGAGGCCCATGTCGTCCGCCAGGACGCCGCCCAGGCCCAGCCGGGCCAACAGGACCAGCCAGGCCAGCCCGCGCCGCTGGTACGGGCGCAGTTCGGTGCCGAACCAGTCGGGCACCGGGACGGGCTCGGCCGACAGGGCCTCCGGCGCGCCGGAGCGCACCCGGCGCAGCAGCTCCACCACCGGGCTGCGGCCGTCGACGGCCAGGATCGGCAGGCCGCTGCCGGGCTCGCGGCCGCTCAGCGCGAGCCGCACCAGCTCCCCGGCGGTGGTCACGCCCTCGGCCTCGCGTAGCGCCAGGAACCGGGCGGCGGCGGCGATCGCCGTCTGGTCGGCCTCCAGCCAGTGGCCGCGCAGCCGCACCAGCGTCCCCTTGCCGGCGGCGAGTTCGGCCAGCTCCTGGGCGGTCAGCGGCTGGTCGCCCAGGGCCGCCCGCCAGCCGAAGGCGACCAGGTCGTCCTTGCCGACCAGGCTCTGCCGCTCCACCAGCCCGGCCTGCACCAGGTCGGCCGTGAGCGCCAGGCCGAACCCGGGCGGCTGCCGCCACCAGGCGGGCAGCAGGACACCGAAACCGGCCCCGGCCAGGGCGGGCGCGGCCTCGCGCAGGAAGTCCAGCGCCCCGGCGCGGTCCAACTCCAGCCCGGAGGGCCGCTCGGCCAGCAGCGCCCGCTCCAGCTCCGGGCGGCAGCGGACGGCGCGCTCCAGCTCGGCGGCGAACGCCTCGTACGGGCGGTCCACCAGCCGGTGCACCGCGTCGGCGGCCGGGCCGCCGGCCCACAGCTCGGCGGCGTCGGCCAGGACCGACGGCTCGTCGGCGGCCTGCAGGGTGAACTCCAGCCGCCAGCGGTCCAGCGCCGGGCCGCCCTCCTCGTCCAACTCCTGGCCGAGCGGCTCGACCAGGCGGAAGCCCAGCCGCAGCGGGCCCGTGGCGGCGGTGGCGGAGCGGTGCCAGGCGGTCAGCCGGTCCCGCAGCCGGGCGGCGTCGGCGGTTCCCGTGCCCGTGCCGGTGCCCGTGCCGGAACCGGAACCGGGGCTGGGGCCGGGGCTGTCGGGGTCGAGCGGGAACTCCGGCTCCAGCGAGCCCAGCGCCGCCAGCCAGCGCTCGGCCGCCGTGGCCGGGGGCCGGGCCCGGTGGCCGCGCAGCAGCGGGGGAGCGTCCGCGAGGACCGCCCTGACCTCGTAGTCCAGCAGGGCGGCGACCAGCCGGGCGGTCAGCTCCGCGCCGGTGGGGCCGATCGCGGTGCCGTCCGGCCGCGCCTCGGACCGGCACACCGGCGGGCAGTCCGCCGCCAGCGCGGCCAGCTCCCGCCGGGCCGCGCCGTCCGGGGCCGCGACCCACCGGGCCCGGGCCGTGCCCGACGGCTGGTCCCACTCCAGCGAGGGCAGCGCCAGGCCCCGGCCGGCCAGCCGCCAGGCCAGGTCGTGGACCGCCGCCGACCAGCGCAGCGACGCGCCGTAGGGGGCCTCGACCCGGCCGGTGCCGGGCAGCTCGGGCTGCAGCACCGACTGGTGCGGGTCGTACAGCTCGCCGAGCAGCTGCGCCGCCTCCGCCGCCGGGAACACCAGTGCCGACAGCCGGTGCGGAGCCAGCAGCACCGGGCCGCGCCCGGACGGCCCCGGCAGCGCCAGCTCGGGGGAGGGGAGGGCGACCCCGGCCCGGCTCGGCAGCAGCAGCGACACCCGGCCCGCCTCGGCCCGCCCGGCCAGCCACTCCAGGCCCGGCCCGACCGATCCCAGCAGGGCGCGCAGGGTCGGCACGTCGCAGCCCGTCGGCGCACCGTCCTCGGCCCACAGGGCGAGCCGCTGATCGGCCCGCCACAGGGCGTGCAGGACGATCATCGCCGACCGTCCACGGGTGGACGGCCGGGCCCGGCCGGACGTGCGGCGGTCATGGTGCGGCGCTCCCTGCAGTCGGCGGCGGCGTCCGAAGCGGTTGCCCGGGACGCAGACCAGCCTACGGAGCCGCACTGACAGTCCCGCCCCGGCGGCCTGCGGGACGCGGCCGACTGGCCCCGGGGGCTGCGCCGCCCGGTGGATCGTCGGGCCCGCCACGGGCGTGGTGCTGGAGTCCGCGCGGGCACCCGCCGTCTGCTGGAAGCGGAATCTGACCCCTCACTTGGATGGGAAACAACCTGTGCGCATCACTGCTCGCAGCACCCCGGCGGTCGCCGGAGCGACTGCGGCCCTCGGACTCGCGCTCGCCGCGGCGCTCACCGTCACCGGAACCGCCGCCGGGGCGGTCATCGGCACCGGTCCGCTGGAACCGCCGCTGGGCGCGTGCACCGGCAGCCAGTGCCCGAGCGAGTACCCGCCGCCCAACAACGGCGACTTCGCCGGTCGGGACGCCTCCGTCAACGTCTTCGTCGGCGGCGACTACCTCGCTCGGGGCCGCGCCGCCGAGGTCGAGGGCAAGGTGGTGACCCTCGGCGGGCTGACCGTCGCCAAGAACGGCGGGGGCTCGTTCAACATGGCGGTCGTCGGGGTGGGCTCCCGGGTGCCCCCGCCGGACGGCACCGACTTCGTGACGGTGGGCGGGGACGTCGACGTGGCCCCCGGCACCACCGTCTACGTGGGCGGCTCCGACGCCCACGGCACGGCCTACGGCGACCTGCGCCACGGCGGCACGCTCACCGGCCGGGTCGAGGTGGCACCGCCCGGCCGCGCGGTGCACACCCCCGATGCCGCCGCCCGCTACGCCCGCCTGCGCCGGGTGATCGAGGAGCGCTCCGCCTGCGCCGCGCAGGCCCGGGCGACCGGTACGGTCAGCCAGACCGCCAGCGAGGCCACCTTCACCGGCGACGGCACCAGCGCGCTCCAGGTGTTCGACGTCCCCGGCGACCTCGGCACGGAGCAGCGCAGCATCGGGCTGGTCTTCAAGGACATCCCGGCGGGCGCCTCGGTGCTGGTCAACTTCGCCTCCGAGCACCCGGTGGTGAACACCTACACCGGGACCGGCCTGCCCGGCGACCAGCTCACCGGGCTGCGGCCGAAGCTGATGTGGAACTTCCCCACCGCCACCAGCGTGCACTTCACCGGTGGCGCGCAGTTCCAGGGCTCGGTGCTGGCGGGCAACCCGGAGGGCGTCACCACGGTCTCCATGCCCGGCATGAACGGACGGCTGTACCTGGCCGGCGGGCTGATCCAGGAGGGCAGCGGCGGCTACGAGATCCACGCGTACGACTTCACCGGCATCCTGCCGCTGTGCGCCGAGAAGCCCACGCCCCCGCCGACCCCCACCCCGACGCCCACGCCCACGCCGACTCCGACCCCCACGCCGACCACGACCACCTGTACGCCCACGCCCACCCACAGCCATGAGCACAGCCGTTGGCCCAGCCCCACCGACTCCACGCCGGGGTGGGAGCTGGCCGACACCGGGGAGCACTCCTCCGGGCTGCTGATCGCCGTGCCCGCGGTCATGCTGGCGGGCGGCGCCGGGGTGTTCTGGCTGGGCCGTCGCCGCCGGGGCAGCCACCGCTGACGCCCCCTCACGACAGAACCGCTCTCCTCCCCGTCGCCGACGGGGAGGAGAGCGGTTCTTGGGCCGAGGCCCTGGCGTGCGGTCAGCTCTGGTTGTAGAAGCCCGAGTCGTCGCGCGGGTTGTCGACCACCAGCACCTCGACCTCGGGCGGGGCCAGCAGGAAGACGCGCTTGGCGATCCGCTCGATGGTGCCCCGGGTGCCGAAGATCAGACCGGAGGCGAAGTCCACCAGGCGCTTGGCGTCGGCATCGGGCATCTCCGACAGGTCCATGATCACCGGGGTGCCGACGCGCACGTGCTCGCCGATCACCCGCGCCGACTCGAAGCCGGTCGGCCGGACCGAGGTGATCTGCGGGGCCTGCGGGGCCGGCGCGAACTCCGGAGAGTCCCACGGCTCCTCGTAGTCCGGCACCGCCACCGGATAGTTCCCGGAGGGCGCCAGCCACCCGCGGTAGTCGTCACGCAGTGCTGCTCCCATGCCGTGCCTCCCCATCTGTGCTGCTGCCCCGTAAGCTGCTGCCCCGTATACGCACGCTCATCCGCATGCGGTTGCGCTGTTTCAGGTGTAACCGTGCCGGGTGTTTCCGTACTGTCCCACCGTGCTGTCTGAGTATCGCATTGATCACCGACAAGGCACCCGTCCGGACGTGTCGCCGCGCCGTTTTTGTCAACCGATCTGACGTGCGATTGAGACGCTCGTACGAGTCCAGCGGTTTCATTCGCACAGCTGTGCGAATAGAGGTTCACTGATTATGCTGAGTCGAAAGATGGACGGGTTTTGTCAGGTCGGTTGCGGGCATGGTCCGGCAATCGTCCGTTTGTGCGGCTTTCCCGCGACCTTCTGACGCCCCATCATTGCGGCTGTATCAATCCAGGACCAGTGGATTACCCAATCACACCAATCTTCCACCTCCGCCGGTGTACACCCGGCGCCGGTCGGGGTCCGGGCCACGGGTCAGGGGGTGCAGGGCGTGTCCGGTGAGGCGGCCTGCGACGCGACAGCCCCGCCGTCCCCCTCCGCCCCGGCAGGCCCGCCGACGGCACGCGGAAGGCTGCGGGCCGGAGCCAGCACCCCCGCGCCGAACACCAGGCCCAGCGTCAGAAACGTGACCAGGGCGAAGGAGACCGACAGCGAGCTGCCCTGGGCGACCCAGCCGATGGCGGCCGGCGCCAGCAGGCCCGAGGTGTAGGTCACGGTGGCCACGCCCGCTATCGAACGGCTGGCGTTGTCGCCGCCGCGCCCGGCCGCCGCGAAGCACAGCGGCACCACCACGGCGATGCCGATGCCGAGCAGGGCGAAGCCGGCGATCGCCGGGGCGGGGGTGCGGGCGGCCACCACCAGCGCGCCGCCCCCGGCGGCCACGGCGCCGCCCAGCCGCACCGTCCGCACCGCGCCCAGCCGCCGCACCACCGCGTCCCCGGACAGCCGGGCAGCCGCCATCATGCAGGCGAAGGCGGTGTAACTGGCCGCCGCCAGGCCCGCCGAGGCGCCCGCCGTGCCGCGCAGGTAGACGCCGCTCCAGTCGCCGCTGGCCCCCTCGGCGAAGACCGCGCAGAAGCCGACCAGCCCGATCGCCCACGCCGAGCGCGGCGGCAGCGCGAACCGGGGCGGCGCCTCGGCCTGCGGCTCGGAGCGCACGTCCAGCAGCCCCCGGCAGGCCGGCACGCCCACGGCCGTCAGCACGACGGCCATCGCCCCCAGGTGGATCCGCGCGTCCCAGCCGAGGCCCGCCGCCAGCACGCCGACCGCCGAGGCCAGCAGCCCGCCGACGCTCCACATCCCGTGCAGCCCGGACATGATGGAGCGTCCGTAGCGCTGTTCGACCTCCACCCCCTGGGCGTTCATGGCGACGTCGGCGGTCCCGGCGCAGGCGCCGAACACCAGCAGGCTGAGCACCAGCACCGGCAGATCGGGCGCCAGGGCGGGCAGCGCCAGCGCCGCGCACCACAGCGTCAGCAGCAGCCGGACGGCGGCCCGGTGGCCGCGGGCGTGGACCAGCCGCCCCGCCAGCGGCATCGCCAGCGAGGAGCCGATCGCCGGGGCCATCAGCGCCAGCCCCAGTTCGCCCGCGCCCAGGTGCAGATGGGCCTTGATCCACGGGATGCGGGTGGCGAAGCTCCCGGACACCGCCCCGTGCACGGCGAACACCGTGGCCACCGAGCGCCGCGCGCGTCGTATCTCCGAGTCGCTCACGGCCGAACCCCCTGCGGCAGGATGGATCAAGGACGGTCAATCTACCGGTTCCCCGGTGCCGGCCTGCGCGTTCACCCGGGAGGGGCGGCGGCACCGGCAAACAGGTGGGGTCCGAGCGCCTGGTGGGTCGCACATGCGAGGTCTGTGGAGCCCTCTGCCTTGCTTGTGCAATGCTACGAATGACGAGGAGATGTCAGATGCGACAAGATGTAGATCATGTGAACAGCTACCGAATCGGTGAGGCGGCAACCCTGCTCGGCGTCAGTGCGGACACCATGCGCCGCTGGGTCGACGCCGGCCGCGTCGGCGCCGAACGCGACGAGCACGGGCACCGGATCATCCCCGGCGCCCACCTCGCCGCCTTCGCCAAGGAGCTCGCCGAGCCGGAGACCGCGGCTCAGGAGGGCCTCCCCTCGTCGGCCCGCAACCGCTTCCGCGGCATCGTCACCGAGGTCGTCCTCGGCGACGTGATGGCCCAGGTCGAGATCCAGGCCGGTCCCCACCGGGTGGTCTCGCTCATCAGCCGCGCGTCGGCCGAGGAGCTGCGCCTGCAACCGGGGACGCCTGCCACCGCTGTGATCAAGTCGACCAATGTGGTCGTCGAACGCACCTGAGCTCCCACCGACCCTCTGAACACCTGGGGTACCGCCATGACCGCCACCCACGCCAGCCGCACCACCCGGGCCGCCGCCGCCCTCACCGCGGCCGCCGCGCTGCTCGTCCTGAGCGCCTGCGGGAGCAGCAGTTCCAGTAGCTCCGCGTCCAGTTCGAGCCCCTCGGCCACTTCCTCCGCCTCCTCCTCGGCCTCGACCGGCGCGGTCAGCGGCAAGGTGGTGGTCTTCGCGGCCTCCTCGCTGCAGCAGGTGTTCACCAAGCTCGGCAAGGAGTTCCAAGCCGCCAACCCCGGCGCCACGGTCTCCTTCAACTTCGGCGGCAGCGGCACCCTGGCCGCCAGCATCACCTCCGGCGCCCCGGCCGACGTCTTCGCCGCCGCCAGCGACGCCACCATGCAGACCGTCACCAAGGCCGGCGACACCCCCACCACGCCGGTGACCTTCACCAAGAACACCCTGGAGATCGCCGTCGCCCCCGGCAATCCCAAGCACATCACCAGCCTGGCCGACCTGACCAAGCCCGGCGTCAAGGTCGCGCTCTGCGCCAAGACCGAGCCCTGCGGCGCGGCCGCCGTCACCGCGCTGGCCGACGCCAACGTCAAGCTGACCCCGGTCACCTACGAGCCCGACGTGACCAGCGCCCAGAACGTCGTCGAGGAGGGCCAGGTGGACGCCTCCCTGGTCTACCGCACCAATGTGCTGGGCGCGGGCGGCAAGATCACCGGCGTCACCTTCCCGACCGCCGCGCAGGCCGTCACCGACTACCCGATCGCCGTGCTGAAGAACGCCCCGAACGCCACCGCGGCCCAGGCGTTCGTCGCCTTCGTGCTGTCCGGCACCGGCCAGCAGGTCCTGACCGCGGCGGGCTTCCAGCAGCCGTGACCGGTCCCACCACCACACCGGCCGGGAGCGGTGCCGCCGACACCGCTCCCGGCCGGGGGCCGCGCCGCCGCGCCGCCCGCCGCCACAGCAGCGTGCCGGTGGTGCTGCTGGTCCCG
This sequence comes from Streptacidiphilus sp. PB12-B1b, assembly GCF_014084125.1. NCBI lineage: Bacteria > Bacillati > Actinomycetota > Actinomycetes > Kitasatosporales > Streptomycetaceae > Streptacidiphilus > Streptacidiphilus sp. PB12-B1b. The sequence goes on from NZ_CP048405.1 coordinate 3,546,698, forward strand.
GCCGTGATCGGGCTGGCCTTCCTGGTGCTGCCGCTGGTCGGACTGCTCGTCAAGGCGCCCTGGAGCAGCATGTCCGGCGAGCTGGACGGCGCCACCGTCTGGCCCGCGCTGCGGCTCTCGCTGGAGACGGCCACCGCTGCCACCGCCGTCTCGCTGGTTCTGGGCGTGCCGCTGGCCTGGGTGCTCGCCCGCACCGACTTCCCCGGACGCTCCTTCGTCCGGACCCTGGTGACGCTGCCGCTGGTGATGCCGCCCGTGGTCGGCGGCGTCGCCCTGCTGCTGGTGCTCGGCCGCAACGGCCTGATCGGCCAGTGGCTGGACAGCGCCTTCGGCATCACCCTGCCCTTCACCACCCCGGGCGTGGTCGTCGCCGAGGCGTTCGTGGCCATGCCGTTCCTGGTGCTGAGCGTCGAGGGCGCGCTGCGCGGCTCGGACACCCGGTACGAGGAGGCCGCCGCCACGCTGGGCGCCTCCCGCTTCACCGCCTTCCGCCGGGTCACGCTGCCGCTGGTCGCCCCCGGCATCGCCGCCGGCGGCGTGCTGGCCTGGGCCCGCGCGCTGGGCGAGTTCGGCGCCACCATCACCTTCGCGGGCAACTTCCCGGGGACCACCCAGACCATGCCGCTCGCCGTCTACCTGGCGCTGGAGGACGACCCGGCCGCCGCCATCGCGCTCAGCGTGGTGCTGCTCGCCGTCTCGGTGCTGGTCCTGGCCGGACTGCGCGGGCGCTGGATGGGCGGTGCGGTGTGACCGATCCCGGGACCGGCCCCACTGCCTGCGCGGGCGAGGGCGTGGACGCCCGGATCGTGGTCGACCGCGGCACGTTCCGGCTGGACGTCGCCCTGCGCGCCCGCCCCGGCGAGGTGTTGGCGCTGCTCGGCCCCAACGGCGCGGGCAAGACCACCGCCCTGCGCGCGCTGGCCGGGCTCACCGCGCTGACCGACGGCAGGCTCGCCCTGGACGGCGAGGTGCTGGAGGAGCCCGCGACCCGGCTGCGCGTCCCCACCGAGGACCGCCCGGTCGGCGTGGTCTTCCAGGACTACCTGCTCTTCCCGCACCTGTCCGCGCTGGACAACGTCGCCTTCGGGCTGCGCACCCGCGGCCTGCGCAGGGCCCCGGCCCGGGCGGAGGCCGCCCGCTGGCTGGAGCGGGTCGGCCTGGCCGAGCACGCCGCCGCCCGCCCGCGCGCCCTGTCCGGCGGGCAGGCCCAGCGGGTGGCGCTGGCCCGGGCGCTGGCCCCCAGGCCCCGGCTGCTGCTGCTGGACGAGCCCATGGCCGCCCTGGACGCCCGCACCCGGCTCGACGTGCGCTCGCAACTCCGGCGCCACCTCGCCGAGTTCGACGCCGTCGCGGTCCTGGTCACGCACGACCCGCTGGACGCCATGGTCCTCGCCGACCGGCTCACGGTGATCGAGGGCGGCCTGGTCGTCCAGGAGGGCAGCCCCGCCGAGATCGCCCGGCACCCGCGCAGCGACTACGTGGCCCGGCTGGTCGGCCTCAACCTCTACCGGGGCACCGCTGACGGCCACGACGTACGGGTGGACGGCACCGACGCGGTGCTGGCGACCGCCGAGAGCCACCGCGGGCCGGTCTTCGCGGCCTTCCCGCCGTCCGCCGTCACGCTGCACCGGGAGCAGCCCGACACCAGCGCCCGCAACCTGTGGCCAGCCACCGTGCGCGGCATGGAGCTGCACGGCGACCAGGTCAGGATCGACCTGGCCGGCGCCCTGCCGATCACCGCCGACCTCACCCCGGCCGCCGTCGCCGACCTGGCGCTGGGCGAGGGCAGCCGGGTCTGGGCGGCTGTCAAAGCCGCCCAGACGCACAGCTATCCGGCCTGATCCGGGGGCCCGCCGCAGATACGACCCGTTCGGCGGTCACCCGAGGGGGTGATCGCGGATGCGCCGCGTCCACCGGATCAGCACACTCGTCCGCAGGGCGACGCGGGAGGACAGCTGATGCGGGAACGGCACGACCGGCGGCGGGGTCGGGGCAGCGCTGCGCGCCGGGCCGGGGCCGCCGCCGCGTTGGCGGCCCTGGCCCTGGGCGGCTGCGGCAGCCCGGGCGGCTCCGGTACGGCCGCGGCGGGCTCGCCCCCGCCCGCCGGGGCGGTGTCGGTGGCGGTCAGCACCAGCCCGCGGAGCTGGTCCACGGAGCGGTTCCAGAAGGCGCTCTCCAAGCACGGCGGCACCTCGCGCACCGCCAAGGCCACCGTCGGCAACGCCCGGGTCGGGGCGCTGTTCGCCCGCAGCGCCGACGGCGACCACTTCTGCACCGCCAGCGTCGTCCACAGCGCCGCCAAGGACCTGCTGGTCACCGCCGCCCACTGCGTGCACGGCGGCAAGGGCGGCAGCTACGGCAGCGACCTGGTCTTCGTCCCGGCCTACCGGGACGGCGACGCCTCCGAGGGGCAGTGGCCGGTCACCCGGATCGTGGTGGACCAGCGCTGGATCTCCTCCTCCGACCCCGATCTGGACGTGGCCTTCGTGACCGTCGGCGAGGTCGGCGGCAGGAACATCGAGGACGTCCTCGGCGGCAACACCCTGGGCATCGACAAGGGCTTCGGCAAGGTCGTCCAGATCACCGGCTACCCCGCCACCGCCGTCAGCCCGATCTCCTGCTTCAACCGGACCACCCAGCAGAGCCAGTACCAGATGCGGATCGCCTGCACCGGCTTCCCCGGCGGCACCAGCGGCAGCCCCTGGCTGGCCTCCTTCGACCGGGCCACCCGCACCGGCACCGTCATCGGCGTCATCGGCGGCTACCAGCAGGGCGGCGACACCGCCGACGTCTCCTACAGCCCCTACTTCGACGCCGACGTCCAGAGCCTCTACGACCAGGCCGCCGGGGCGAGCGGCTGAACCACTGCGGAATCCGCGCCACAACATCACCACCTCGACCAATCCGGCCCGCCGCCCGCGCCGAATCAGGGGTGTTCGGGGGGCAGGGCGTGGGCCGCACAGGTGGTCCGCAGGGACGCAAGGGTGAACAGGGATGCCGGAGAACGTTGCGACGACGGCCCTGCCGGGGCAGCCGCGGGGGACCGCGAGCGTGCGCGCCGGGCGGGAGCGGGCCGAGTGGGGGCGCAGCGTGGCCGTGGTCGGCAGCGGGATCGCCGGGCTCAGCGCCGCCCACGAGCTCACCCGCACCGGCGCGAGCGTCACCCTGTTCGAGGCCGACGGGCGGCTCGGTGGCCACGCCCACACCCAGGACGTCACCCCCGCCCACGGATCGGCGCTGGCACTGGACACCGCGTTCCTGGTCCACAACGAGCGCACCTACCCGCACCTGCTGCGGCTGTTCGCCGACCTCGGCGTGGCCACCCAGGACTCGGAGATGAGCATGTCGGTCCGCTGCCTGGGCTGCGGCCTGGAGTACGCGGGCGCGCGCGGCCCCGCCGGGCTGCTGGCCCAGCCCCGCAGCCTGCTGCGCGGCCGTTACCTGCACCTGCTCACCGAGGTGCCCCGGTTCCACCGGCTCGCCCGGCGGCTGCTGGCCACCCCGGAGGGCTCGGCGGACGAGATCACCCTGGGCGAGTTCCTCCGCCGGGGCGGCTTCACGCCGTACTTCACCGCGCACTTCATGACCCCGCTGGTGGCCTCGGTCTGGTCCTGCGCGCCCGGCCTGGCCCAGGAGTACCCGGCCCGCTACCTCTTCGCCTTCATGGACAACCACGGCATGCTGTCGGTCACCGGCTCGCCCACCTGGCGCACGGTCGTCGGCGGATCCCGCAGCTACGTGGAGCGCGTCGCCGCCCTGCTGCACGCGGTGCGCACCGGCGCCCCGGTCACCGGGGTGCGCCGGCACCCCGACGGCGTCACGGTCAGCACCGCCGACGGCCGCACCGACGACTTCGACGCCGTCGTCATGGCCACCCACCCCGACCAGGCGCTGCGCGCTCTCGCCGACGCCACCGACGAGGAGCGGCAGGTGCTGGGGGCGTTCCAGTACTCGTACAACCCGACCGTGCTGCACCGCGACGCCTCGGTCCTGCCGCGCGCCCGGCACGCCCGGGCCTCCTGGAACTACCTGATGGCCTCCTGCCTGGACCGCACCGACCAGGTCCGGGTCTCCTACCACCTGAACCGGCTGCTGCGGCTCGACGCCGCCGACGACTACCTGGTCACGCTGAACGAGGACCCGGCCGCCCCGGTGGACCCCCGGCACGTGGTCTCCCGCACCGTCTACCAGCACCCGCAGTACACCCGGGAGTCCCTCGCCGCCCAGCGGCTGCTGCCCGGCCTCAACCGGGGCCGCACCGCCTTCGCCGGGGCGTACCACGGCTGGGGCTTCCACGAGGACGGCTGCCGCTCCGGCGTCCAGGCCGCCGAGGCCCTGCGTGCGGCGGTGCCCGCGTGAGCGCCCCGGCGCGGGCCAGGGCCGCCGGGCCGGGGCCGCGGCTGCCCGGGCCGTGGGGCGCGGCCCTGTACGACGTCCGGATCGGGCACGTCCGCACCCGCCCGCTGCGGCACGCCTTCCAGCACCGCACCTACCTGTGGCTGGTCGACCTGGACCGGCTGCCCCGGCTCCCCCTGCTGCTGCGGCCGCTGGCCCGGTTCCAGGCCCGGGACCACCTCGGCGACCCGGCCGGGACGCTGCGCGGCAACCTGGACGCCTACCTCGCCGACAACGGCGTGGACCTGCGCGGCGGCCGGGTGTTGATGCTGGCCCACGCCCGCTCGCTGGGCCACGCCTTCAACCCGATCACGCTCTACTGGTGCCACGGCCCGGACGGCGTGCCGGTGTGCACCGTCGCCGAGGTCCACAACACCTACGGCGGACTGCACTGCTACCTGCTCCGGCCCGACGCGCAGGGCCGGGCCGAGACCGCCAAGGAGTTCTACGTCTCGCCGTTCTTCCCCGTGGACGGCGGCTACCGGATGGTGGTGCCGCCGCCCGACGACCGGCTGCGGCTGACCATCCACCTGGACCGCGACGTCGGGCGGGTGTTCACCGCCACCGTCCACGGCGACCGGCGCCCGGCCTCCCCCTCGGCCTGCTGCGCGCCGCCGTGCACCACCCCCTTTCCACCCTCGCCGTGTCCGTGCACATCCGCCTCCAGGGCCTGCGCCTGCTCGCCCGAGGACTCCCGGTACAGCCACGCCCGCGCACCCAGCAGGACGGAGTGACCCGCGCATGACCCGCCCCTCGACCCAGCCCCGGACCGCCACCCGGCCGGTCCCGGTCCCGGCCGTGACAGCGACCCCGGTTCCCGCCCCGAGGCCGCCCGCCCCGAGGGGCCGGAACCGGCAGGACCGGAGCCCGGCCTCCCCGGCCGAGCCGGGCACCGGACTGGCGCAGCGCTGGCCCGACGTGGCCACCGTGCCGCACGCCCCGGCCCGCGCCCGGGTGGCCCGACAGCTGCTGCGCAGCGTCGCCCGGCGCCTCGGCGTACGCGTCGAGCTGCCCGACGGCAGCCTGCTGACGCCCGCCCCCGGGGACGCCCCGGTCATGCGGCTGCTCGACCCCGACGCCTTCTACCAGCGCGTCGCCGTCGGCGGGTTGATCGGCTTCGGCGAGTCCTACCAGGCGGGGGAGTGGGACAGCCCCGACCTGGTGGCCGTGCTCACCGTGATGGCCCGCTCCATGCCCTCGCTGGTGCCCGCCCGGCTGCAGTGGCTGCGCCGCTGGTACGCCGCCCGGCAGCCGGAGGAGCAGTACGGCACCCCGGAGAACGCCCGGCGCAACATCTCCGCCCACTACGACCTGTCCAACGAACTGTTCGCGCTGTTCCTGGATCCGACCATGACCTACTCCTCGGCGCTGTTCAGCACCGACGACGACGGCACGCCGATCGCCTCGCCCGGCCTGCTGGAGACCGCGCAGCACCGCAAGATCGACCGGCTGCTGGACCTGGCCCAGGTCCGCGCGGGCAGCCGGGTGCTGGAGATCGGCACCGGCTGGGGCGAGCTGGCGCTGCGCGCCGCCGCGCGCGGCGCCCGGGTGGTCACGCTGACCCTCTCCACCGAGCAGCAGGCGCTGGCCCAGGAGCGGATCGCCGCCGCCGGCATGGCCGACCGGGTCGAGGTGCGGCTGTGCGACTACCGCGCCGCCACCGGCCAGTACGACGCCGTGCTCAGCGTGGAGATGGTCGAGGCCGTCGGCCGCGACCACTGGCCCGCCTACTTCGACTGCCTGGACCGGCTGCTCGCCCCCGGCGGCCGGGCCGCGCTGCAGGCCATCACCATGCCGCACGACCGGATGCTGGCCAGCGAGCACACCTTCACCTGGATCCAGAAGTACATCTTCCCCGGCGGCCAACTGCCGTCCGTCCAGGCGGTGGAGGAGGTGCTGGCCGAGCACGGCGGGCTGCGGATCAGCCACCGCCGGGCGTACGGCGCGCACTACGCGGAGACCCTGCGGCTGTGGCGGGAGCGCTTCACCGAACGCCACCGGGAGGTCGAGCAGCTCGGCTTCGACCAGGTCTTCCGGCGGATGTGGACGCTCTACCTGGCCTACTCCGAAGCCGGCTTCCGCAGCGGCTACCTCGACGTGCAGCACCTGCTGCTGACCCGGACCAAGGACGCCCGATGACCACCACCCAGAGCACCGCGTCCGGCACCGCCCCCGGCACCACCGGCGGCGCCGCCGAACGCCTGGCCGAGCTGCTGCGCCCGCTCCTCGGCGACCCGCTGCCGATCCGGCTCACCGCCTGGGACGGCAGCAGCAGCGGCCCCGCCGACGCCCCCGGCGTCCAGGTGCGCTCCCGCGACGCCCTGCGCCGGCTGCTGTGGAACCCCGGCGAGCTGGGCCTGGCCGAGGCGTACATCGCGGGCGAGATCGAGGTGGACGGCGACCTCGGCGAGGGGCTGGCCCGGATCTGGCAGGCCGCCCGCAGCGGCGCCGTCGGCTCCTCGCTGGGCCTGCGCGACCGCATCCGGGCCACCGCCCTGGCTGTCTCCCTGGGCGCGGTCGGCCCCCGGCCCGCGCCCCCGGACGGCCGGGCCGCGCTCAGCGGCGCCCTGCACAGCAAGGCCCGCGACCGGGCGGTCATCCACCACCACTACGACCTGTCCAACGACTTCTACGCCCTGCTGCTGGACCCCTCGATGGCGTACTCCTGCGCCTACTGGACCTCCGAGGACCCGGACTACACCCTGGCCGACGCCCAGCGCGACAAGCTCGACCTGGTCTGCCGCAAACTGGGCCTGGAGCAGGGCAGCCGGCTGCTGGACATCGGCTGCGGCTGGGGATCGCTCACGCTGCACGCCGCCCGCTCCTACGGGGCCAAGGTCACCGCGCTCACCCTCTCCGAGCAGCAGCACGCGTACGTGACCGCCCGCGCCGCCGAACTGGGCCTGGCCGGGCAGGTCGACGTGCAGCTGCGGGACTACCGCGACTACCCCACCCAGGGCGTGCACGACGCGGTCAGCACCATCGAGATGGGCGAGCACGTCGGCAAGGACACCTACCCGGCGTTCGCCCGGATGCTCCGCGCCCATCTGCGGCCCGGGGGCAGGCTGCTGGTGCAGCAGATGTCCCGGCGCGACCGGGCGCCCGGCGGCGGCGCGTTCATCGAGACCTACATCGCCCCCGACATGCACATGCGCCCGGTCGGCGACACCGTCGCCCTGTTGGAGGACGCCGACCTGGAGGTCCGCGAGGTCCAGGCGATGCGCGAGCACTACGCCCGCACCATCGACGCCTGGCACGACACCCTGGAGCAGCGCTGGGACGAGTTCACCGCGCTCGTCGGCGAGCAGACCGCCCGGGTGTGGCGGCTGTACCTGGTCGGCGGGGCACTGGCGTTCCGCGAGCGCCGGATGGGCGTGGACCAGATCCTCGCCGTGCGGGCTGCCGCATGAGCGGAATCGACGGCGCGGCACTGCTGGTGAGCCTGGCGGCGACGCTGGGCGCGGCAGTGGCCGTGCTGCTGGCGGCGTTCGCCGTCGGTGTGCGCTCGGGGGTGCACCGGCATGTGGACGTCGCCTGGGGGCTCGCCTTCAGCGCCGTGGCCGCGACCGGCTACGGGCTGTCGGCGGGCCACGGCAACGCGGTGCGCCGGCTGCTGGTGCTGCTCATGGTGGCGCTGTGGGGGGTGCGGCTGTCCGCGCACATCTGGCGGCGCGGCCGGGGCGCGCCGGAGGACCCGCGCTACGCCCGGATGCTGGCCAAGGTCCCGCCGGAGCGCCGCACCTGGTACGCGCTGCGCACCGTGTACCTGCTGCAGGCGGCCATCGTCTGGCTGGTCTCGCTGCCGGTGCAGATCGCGCTGTTCGTCCCCCGCGCGCCCGGCGTACCGGTCTGGATCGGCATAGCGCTGTGGGCGGTCGGGCTGTTCTTCGAGGCCGTCGGCGACCGGCAGTTGAGCCGGTTCCGGGCGGACCCGGGCAACCGCGGCCGGGTGCTGGACACCGGTCTGTGGCGCTACACCAGGCACCCCAACTACTTCGGCGACGCCTGTGTGTGGTGGGGCCTGTTCCTGTGCGCGGCGGACACCCCGATCGGCTGGGCCGCCGTGGTCTCGCCGCTGGTGATGACCTACCTGCTGGCCAACGGCAGCGGCAAGCCGATGCTGGAGAAGCAGTTGGCGTCCAGCAAACCCGGCTACGCCGAGTACACCGCCCGCACCAGCGGCTTCCTGCCGCTGCCGCCGCGCAGGCACCCACAACCGCACCCGACCGAGGACTGAACCACCGTGCACCCTGGCGTCTCCATCGCCCTGTTCACCTGCGACCTGCGGGTCCACGACAATCCGGTGCTGCACGCGGCGGACAGGGGCGCGGAGGCGGTGGTGCCGCTGTTCGTGCTCGACGACGCCGTACGCGGGGCCGGCTTCGTCACCCCCAACCGCGCCGCCTTCCTCGCCGACTCCCTGGAGGACCTGGACGCCTCGCTGCGGGCCCGCGGCGGCAGGCTGCTGGTGCTGCGCGGCGACGCGGTGGCCGAGACGGTGCGGCTGGCCGGACGGCTGGGCGGGGCGCGGGTGCATGTCGCCGAGGGCGTCAGCGGCTTCGGGCAGCGCCGGGAGGAGCGGCTGCGGGCCGCGCTGGGAAGCGATCTGACGGTCTATCAGAACGTGACCACCACTGTCGCACCGGGTGCGCTGCTGCCCACCGGCCGCGACCACTACGCGGTCTTCGGGGCGTACCACCGCCGCTGGGTGCTGGCCCAGCGGCGCCATCCGCTGGCCGCGCCAAGAAAACTGACGCTCCCTCAACTCCCGGACGAGGGGCTGCCGATGGCCGAGGTGCGGCGGCTGTTGGCGAAGTCCGGCAGGCCGGCGCCCGGATTGGCGGCGGGCGGTGAGGGGCCGGGGCGCACGCAGTTGAAGAAGTGGACCGAATCGTCGTCGATCGCCGCCTACCCCGAGCTGCAGGACGACCTGAACGCCGACGGCACCTCCCGGCTGTCGCCCTACCTGCACTTCGGCTGCCTCTCCGCCACCGAGGCCGCCTACCTGGCCACCCGCGAGGGCTCCCCGGGCGCGGAGGCCTTCCTGCGGCAGCTCGCCTGGCGGGACTTCCACCACCAGCTGCTCGCGGCCCGGCCGGACTGCGCCACCGCCGACTACCGCTCCCGGCACGACCGCTGGCGGCACGACCAGGCCGAGCTGGACGCCTGGCGCACCGGCCGCACCGGCTACCCGCTGGTGGACGCGGGCATGCGGCAGCTGGCGCACGAGGGCTGGATGCACAACCGGGCGCGGATGGTCACCGCCAGCTTCCTCAGCAAGACCCTCTACCTGGACTGGCGCGAGGGCGCGGCGCACTTCCTGCGCCACCTGGTCGACGGCGACGTGGCCAACAACCAGCTGAACTGGCAGTGGGTGGCCGGGACCGGCACCGACACCCGGCCCAACCGGGTGCTCAACCCGCTGCGCCAGGCCCGCCGCTTCGACCCCGGCGGCGACTACGTCCGGCGCTGGGTGCCGGAGCTGGCCGGGGTGGCCGGTCCCGAGGTGCACACCCCCTGGGAGCTGTCGGCCACGCAACGGGCCCGGCTGGACTACCCGGAGCCGATCGTCGCCCTGGACGAGTCGCTGGCCCGCTTCCGGCACGCCCGCGGCCTCTGAGGGAGTTGCTCGCCCCTCCGGCCGCTCACCCCGCCCTGTCGCCCGCCCCGGACCGTCCGGCGGCGGGCCAGCCGCGCAGGCCGCGGGGGAGTTCCAGCTCCAGGCCGCGCGGGTCGGTGTCGCCCAGGGCCAGCGCCTCGACCGCCTCGGTCGGCAGCGGGCCCAGCTCCAGCAGTCCGGCCACCAGCCGGGCCGACGCGGCGTGCCAGTCTCCGGCCCGGCGGCCCAGCATGGCGTGCCCGGCGCCCTGGACGCTGTAGCCGCACACGTGGGCGCCCACCGAGCGGGCCCGCAGCCCCAGCGCCCGCGTCCCGGCCGGGTCGGTGACCCGGTCCTCCGAGCCGTGCAGCAGCAGCACCCGCCGCCCGGCCAGCTGCGCGCAGGGCTCGCGCTCCGGGCACCAGGGGGCCAGTGCCACCACGCCCGCGACCGACGGGTGCCCGGCCGCGCGCAGCGCCGCCCGGCCGCCCATGGAGTGGCCGAGCAGCACCACCGGCACCGGGCCGTACGCGGCGGCGACGTGCTCCAGGGCGGCGGTGGCGTCCGCCGCGGCGTCCGCGCGCGCGCCGTTCCAGCCCCGGTGCCGGTAGACCACCTCGCCGAGGGCGACGCCGGTGCCCGCGCCGGGGGCGGGGGTGGCCCGGGCGACGGCCGCGAGGAACGGCAGCATCCGCAGCCGGGCCGTGCCCCGGCGGGTGGGCGGCTCGACGCCCTGCACCCGCCCGCCGTGCAGCACCAGCACCACCGCGCCGGGCCGCTCCCCGGCCCGGTGCCAGCGCACGGGGCCGCTCTGCGGGTCCGGCGCGGCCGAGGGGTCCACGGCGTCCTCTCGTGCGGTGGTCACGTCGCCTCCAGGCGGGGTCACGTCCAGTGGTACTCGCTGACGCCGCCCCCGTGGACGCTGACGACCGCCTCGGCGGTGTCCCGGTCCCGCCAGACGGTGTACTCGCCGGCCGGCAGCGGGGTGATGACGACGCTGTACACGGTACGTCCCGGGAGGTGCCGGGGTCGCACCGCGGCATGGGTCCGGCGGTCGGGCTCGCCGACCGGGCTCACCTCGATCTCCTGCCCGTCCTGCTCGGGGCCGGTGTGGATGACCAGCGCGCCGGTGTCCTCGCCGATGTCCAGGACGACGCTGCCCTCGTGCGAGGGGGCGGGCAGCGGTGCGTGGGGGTGGGTGTGGGCGTGCTGGGTCACGGGTCCTCCAGGGCGGTACGGGATGAGCGGTGCGCGGGCAGGGGTGAGCGGGCATGGGCGCGGGGCGGTCGGCGCCGGGGTGGCGCCGACCGCCCCGCGGGGTGGGTCAGGAGGACGGGTTGTAGAAGCCGTCGTAGGGCTCGCCCAGGTACGGGAAGTGCGGGAGGTACGGGTTCTTCACGTCGGCGGGGGTGAGGCCGTCGGTGACCAGGGAGGCCGCCCCGTCCGGGGTGTAGCCCTTGTCGACCAGCGGGTAGGTGACCCCGGCGATGGCGCGCAGCTCGACGGTGACGACGTCGTCGAAGACCCGGCGGCCGTTGGGGAAGCCGGCCGGGTCGCCGCCGATGAGCCCCAGGATGTTGGGCTTCTTGGCCGGGGGACGGCCACGTTCAGCCGGAGCATGTCGGCCTGGGTGCTGCCGGTGTAGTTCTGGAATCCGGCGACGATGCCGGCCGGGATGCCGGTGAGCAGGATCGCCAGCAGGTCCGCGCGGCTGGTGTGGGCCTTGTCGAGCTTCTCCAGGTTGGGGAAGACGCCCGGGTACAGGGCCGGGAGCAGGTTGGCCAGCTCGGGGTGGGCGACGTACTGGGCGAAGTTCTTGTCGTCGGCCGGCGGCTGCGCGTTCCACTGGTCCTTGCGGCTCATCGGCACCAGGACCTCGTTGAACAGCGGGTTGCCCAGCCGGGAGACCTGCACGTACGGGCCGGACTCGTGCTCCCTGCCGGTGCCGGGCTCGATGACGCGGGCCTGGCGGCGGCTGGCGGTGGTCCACACGCCGATGGTGGCGCGCGGGTCGTCGACGTTGCCGCCGTGCCAGCCGCCGCGGGTCAGCTCGGCGATCGGGACCTGGAGGGCCAGGCTGTGGACGTTCAGCTCCTTGGTGGTGTTCACCCCGGGGGCCGACTTGTCGAAGATGTGCATGCCGTACTGGTTGTGCAGCTCCTGGAAGGGCCGCAGGTTGCCCAGGTCGAAGATGGCGCCCAGGTCGACGTAGAAGCCCTCCGCGCGCTGCCCGGCGAAGACCTTGCGGCCCCGGCCGAGGGTGTGCACGGCCTCGGCGGCGAGCCGGTCGTAGTGCGGGGTGGAGAGCGGGCCGATGTTGCACGGCGGGCTGGTCAGGTTGCGGCCCAGCACGGTGCAGCGGCCGTTCCCCTCCATCCGGGTCACGGTGTACGTCTGGAAGCGGTTCCAGTTGGGCGAGTCGATGGAGAGGATCGGCCCGGTGTTGTACAGGAACGTGTCCGGGTTGCGCACGTGCGTGGTGAAGTCGAACTGGTACGTGACGTCCGGGCGGCCGTCGCCGGTGTTGTCGATGTGGATCTCGTACCGGACGTCGTCGCCGAACTCGTAGAAGTTCGGGCCGCCCGCTGCACCCTGCAGCGGGATGTAGTTGGCGATCAGCGTGACGGTGCCGCGGTCGTCGGGGCTGACGAACGCGTAGACGTCGGTGCTGTCCGCCACCGGGTCCTTGGAGATCTCGGGGGCTTCGCGGTGGGACGACATGAAGGGTCCTTGCTGTGGGATTCGCGGGTGGGTGCGGGGACGGAACGGTTCAGCGGGCGGCGTTGCGCAGCGCGTCGGCCAGCTCGCCGTTCTGGACCCGGCTGTGCCGCTCGCCGTGGTAGATGTCCAGCACGCCGGACTCGGCGTCGGGCAGGTGGACGATCAGCGGCTCGCCGGTGGCGGTCCGGTCCTCGGCGGGCTCCGGGGCGAGCGCGGCGGCGTGCCCGGCCTCGGCCGGCGCGGCGGCGGCGGTGCCGCTGCTGAGCAGGACGCCGGCGGCCAGGCCCACGGCGCCGGCTCCGGCGGCGTTGCGGATCAGGCCGCGTCGGGACAGCGCCGACGCTGCCTCGGTTTCGGGCAGGGAGGAGTCAAGGGACATGGGTACTCCAGGGGTGAGGGGGACGGCGGTGTCGCGCGCCGCAAATGCGCTCGGTCCCGTCGGGGAGCGGCGTGAGGATGCGCGTGTGCACCCGGCCGGTTCATGGCAGAGGAATCGCGGCCAAGGGGAAGTGAATCCCCGTCGGCCACCCGGGTCAAGACACCGCGCCAGATTGGTCGAAAACGTCAGCCTTCTGGCACAAAGCTGCACGTCAGAGCCGGTGCGTCCGGGCGGTGGCGGCGCGCCGGAGATTCTTGCGGATTTTTTCCGCAGGCCGCCAATCCGCGCATCGGGCGGCTCCGAAGAAGGGATGGCAGACGTATTCGGGAGGCCGATTTCGACACTGTGGCATGAAGGCGGGGACGCCCATTTCCGGGCGCGTTCTTTTCCCGTACCGGAATTCCCGGGCCCTTTGCGCGACGGGGCCGGCGGGACGGGATGGCGCGTCCCCCGGCGGGCGCGGGCGGCCCGCTGGTCGCAGAATGGCGGCATGACTGACAGCACGGAGCCCGGACCCCGGCACTACCTGGTCGAGGTCGCCGCGTTCTCCTCCGACACCCGGTACCGGCTGGTCCGGCTGATGGGTGTGGGCTGGGAGCCGATCGGGGAGGGAGAGTTCGAGTCGCGGGTGCGCCTGGTCTTCCCGGACATCGACCTGCACGATCCGGAGCAGGTCTTCTGGGCCGACCGGCCCGGGGAGTGGCCCAGGTAGGGCCGTCCGCCCGGATCCGCGACGGGCCCTGGCGTGTGGCAACGTGGACATGACACTATGGGCCCGGCCTGCTCGGCGCCGGTCGCAACCCGCCGATCGGGACGGTCGCCCCGCCACGTCCTGGGAAGTGGCGGGGCGCCGCCGTTCTGCCGCAGACGCAGACGCAGACGCAGACGTACACGCTGACGCGGCCGGGGCGGGCGGACGGAAGCCGTCCACCCGCCCCGGAGCCCGCCGGGAAGCCCTCAGACGTGCTTGCGGTGCCCCCGCTCCTGCTGCGGGAACCGCTGCTCGGCGCCGGGCAGGGTCGGCGCGGGCAGCGTGGCGACCTCCTGCTCGGCCAGCGCCAGCTGGGCTGCGGTCGGCGGCAGCGGCGGCGCGCCCTGGCCGCGCCGGTGGAACTGGAAGGCCGAACTGAGGTCGCCGAAGGTGTCGCGGCGCCAGGGGCTGATGTTGGCGTTGGCGACGCCGGTGAACCGTTCCAGGAACTGCAGCACCGAGGTGTGGTCGAACGCCTCCGAGGCCACCCAGCCGCCGACGGTCCACGGCGAGACGATGATGCACGGCACCCGGAAGCCGCCGCCGATCGGCAGGCCGCCGATGAACTCGTCCGGCGTCCCCTCATCGGGCACGGGCGGCGGCACGTGGTCGAACAGCCCGTCGTTCTCGTCGTAGTTGAGGATGAAGACGGTCTTGGCCCAGACCTCCGGGTTGGCGGCGATGGCCTCGATCTTGGAGGCGACGAAGTCCGCGCCCGCGGCCGGCAGGTAGTCCGGGTGCTCCGACTGGTAGCTGGTCGGCAGGATCCAGGAGACCGCGGGGAGCCGGTCGTTGCGGGCGTCGTCCTCGAACGTCCCGGCCGGCTGGGCGACCATGCCGTTGTCGTACAGCGGGTCGCCGGGCTGGGCCTTCTGGAAGGTGTCGAACAGGGACAGCATGTTGGTGCCGTAGTTGTCGGTCTCCTGGTAGACCTTCCAGCTCACCCCGGCGGCCTGGAGCTGCTCGGCGTAGGTGGTCCAGGTCAGCGGCGTGGGCGCGGAGTTCTGGATGATCGGGCCGCCGCGCGTGCCCGCGGGGTCGACCGTGCCGGTCATCCAGTACAGCCGGTTCGGCCAGGTCGGGCCCTGCATGGAGCAGAAGTAGTTGTCGCAGATGGTGAAGGACTCGGCGAGGGCGAACTGGAAGGGGATGTCCTCGCGGGTGTAGTAGCCCATGACGTAGGGGCCGTTGGCGCCGTCGGCGGCCCGGTGGGCGGGCAGCCACTGGTCCATCCTGCCGCCGTTCCACGCCTGGTGCTGGACCGCCCAGGCGTGGCTGGTGGAGGGGATGGCCTGGGCGCTGGTGGTCCGGGTGTCCAGGTGGAACGGCAGCAGGTAGCCGTCCGGGTTGACGGCGTCGGGCTGGTAGAAGACCGAGCGGCCGGTGTCCAGCCGCAGCGCGCGCGGATCGTCGAAGCCGCGCACGCCGGACAGGGTGCCGAAGTAGTGGTCGAAGGAGCGGTTCTCCTGCATCAGCAGGACGACGTGCTCCACGTCGCGCAGGGAGCCGCGCCGGGGGATCCCGGCGGCCACCGCCTGCTGGACGCTCGGCGGCAGCAGGCTCATGGCCGCCGCGCCGCCGGCCACGCCGGCCGTCGATCCCAGCAGCCTGCGTCGGGTCATTCCGGACATCCGCGTCTCCCTCTCCGTCGCTCTCCGTCGTCCCGCACGGTGCTGCGCGGCACCGCGGTGCCGGAGCGAGAACGACTCTGGCGTACCGGGCCGGAGATGCGCGGGAGGCCGTCGGTGAACAGCGGGAGAATGTCAGGTACACGGCGAGTCAAACCCGACGGATCGTCACCGCGCCAGTGTGGCAGCACCCTTGGGCCGCAGACCCGGCGAATCCAGGACAGGTCGCCCGTTCGGGGTAGGTTGTCAGCACCATGAACCGTTTCACGACCGCACAGGGCGGCCTCGACCTCGTCCGATTCCCGGAGAACCCGCGCGAGACCCTGCGCGCCTGGGACGCCGCTGACGAGTACCTGCTGCGGCACCTGGACGGGGCCCCCGGGCCGGACGGGTCGGCCACCGAGCCGGTGGACCTCTCCGGGAGCGTGCTGGTGCTCGGCGACCGCTGGGGCGCGCTGGCCACGGCGCTGGCCGCGCGGACGCCGCAGCGGCCCCCGGTGCAGGTCTGCGACTCCTACCTGGCCCAGCAGGCGACGCTGCTGAACCTGCGGCGCAACGGCCTGGACGCCGACGCCGTCCGGCAGCTGTCCACCCAGGACGCGCCGCCGGAGCGGGTGGACGTGCTGCTGGTCCGGGTGCCCAAGAGCCTCGCGCTGCTGGAGGACCAGCTGCACCGGCTGGCGCCCGCCCTGCACCCCGGCACGGTGGTGCTCGCGGCCGGGATGGTCGCTGAGATCCACACTTCGACACTGAAACTGTTCGAGCAGATCATCGGAACCACCAGGACGTCACTGGCGGTCCGCAAGGCCCGACTGATCCACTGCACGCCCGACCCCGGGCTGGTCCGCCCGGCCGACCCCTGGCCGCACAGCTACGCCCTGCCCGACGGCATCGGCGTGCTGTCCGGCCGTACCGTCGTCAACCACGCGGGGGTCTTCTGCGCCGAGCACCTGGACATCGGCACCCGGTTCTTCCTGCAGCACCTTCCGGCCGCGCCGCGCTCCGGCGGCGGCGGGCCGCTCCGCATCGTGGACCTGGGCTGCGGCAACGGCGTGGTCGGCACGGCGGCGGCGCTGACCGCGCCCGGCGCCGAGCTGACCTTCGTGGACGAGTCCCACCAAGCGGTGGCCTCGGCCCGGGCGACCTACGACGCCAACACCGGTCCTGACCGCACCGGCACCGCCCGCTTCCGGGTCGGCGACGGCATGGCGGGCATCGAGCCGGGCTCGGTGGACCTGGTGCTCAACAATCCGCCGTTCCACAGCTACCAGGCGTCGACGGACGCCACGGCCTGGCGGATGTTCACCGGCGCGCGCCAGGCGCTGCGCCCGGGCGGCGAGCTGTGGGTGGTCGGCAACCGGCACCTGGGCTACCACGTGAAGCTGCGGCGGCTGTTCGGCGGCTGCCAGGTGGTGGCGAGCGACCGCAAGTTCGTGGTGCTCCGGGCCGTCAGGAGCTGACGGCCCGGAGCGCGCCCGTCGGGTGCCCGGGCGCGCCCGAGTCGGTCAGCGCCCCAGCAGGCCCCGGACGAAGGCGGCCTGCCCGGCGTGCTGGAGGTCGTCGGAGACCACGCTGACCAGCCGCGCCGCCAGCGTCACCGGCGGCTGCCAGGACTCGTCCACCACTCGGGCCAGGTCCCCGTCGTCCAGACCGGAGAGATAGGCCGTGGTCCGGTCGTGCACGGCGTCGTGGTAGGCCGCCAGCAGCTCGGCCGACACCCCGCCGAACGCGGCCACCTCGGCGTCGCCGTGGCCGTAGCCGGTCGCCCCGGCGGAGTAGCCCAGCTCGAAGCGCTTCTCGAAGCCGTCGGCGTGCCAGACCTGCTCGGTCCCGGCCGCGTCGGCCAGGTGGTCGTCCTGAACCCGGGTCAGGTGCCAGACCAGCCAGCCGATCGGATTGGAGCCCTCCTGCACCCGCTGCCCCAGCTCGTCGGCGGTCAGGCCGTGCAGCGTCTCCCGGACGACCTCTCGGACGCGCCCGAAGGCGTCGATCAGCAGGTCCGTACTGGCCGTGCTCATCCTGCGGTCCCTTCTCCAGCGACAGCTACTGCACGCGTTCCGGGCGGCTCTCCTCGGCGTCGTCGTCACCGGTGTCCGGCAGGCGGATCTCGTTGACGGCGACGTTGACCTCGACCACCTCCAGGCCGGTGGTCTGCGTGACGGCCCGCGCGACATGGCCGCGGAGCGCCGAGGCGGTGTCCGCGATCCGGACACCGTAGTCCACCACCACGTCCAGGTCGATGGCGGCCTGCCGCTCGCCCACCTCGACCTTGACCCCGCGGGTCGGGTCGCTGGAGCGCGAGACCGCGTCCTTGACCGCGCCGAAGGCGCGCGAGCCGCCGCCGCCGAGATCGGCCACACCGTCCACCTCGCGCGCCGCCAGCCCGGCGGTGGTGGCCACCACCCCGTCGGCGATGGTCGTCTTGCCGCCCACCGCACCGTTGCCGGCCGTGTACTGCTTCCTGTCGTCGGTCATGGCGCACACGCTCCTCAGCGTCGGAACACGCGGCCGCCGCACGGCCCCCAGACAGCCGCCCCCACCCCAGCAGCCAAGCACTGGTGCCGCCCGGCCGCGACCGGGCGGGCCGCAGCGGCGTCCGGGGCAGGGCCGTTCGAGTGACGGGCCCCGACGGCGCCGGATCGCGGACGGGACGCGGAATCACGGCATGCGTGCCCGGCGTTGGGGAAGGGGGACGGTCGAATCCGTGCGCATCCGTGCGTCGAATCGTGCTCGGGCCCGAAGGGACGGTAGTCCGCGTGACAGTTGCCGTGCGCCGTGCAGGGGAAGCCCCGGTGGACCACGCCGGGGAGTGTTCGGTGGTGATCGTCGGCTCCGGCGCCGCCGGTCTCGCGCTCGCCTGTGAACTCGCCGCCTCCGGGGTGGCGTGCACCGTCGTCGAGCGCGCCGCGGCCGGGCCGCCGCCGTCACCGGCCGTGCTGCTGCAGAGCCGGACGCTGGAGGAGCTGGGACTGCGCGGCCACGCCCGCGCGCTGATCGAACAGGCCCGCCCGGTGGCCCGGATGCGGCTCGGCGGCCGGGCCGCGGCGCTGGACCTCCAGGGCTCGGACAGCCGCTTCCCCGGCCTGTACGCGCTGCCGCAGAGCCGGGTCGAGGAGGTGCTGGCGCACCGCGCCGCCGCGCTCGGCGCGGTGATCCGGCGCGGCCTGCGGGTCGAGGCTCTCGCCCAGGGCGCCGACGGCGTCCGGCTGCGGCTGCGCCGGTCCGCCGACAGCGGCGACGCCGGGCAGGCCGGGGGCGCGGTGGAGCTGGCGGCGGCGTACGCGGTGGGCTGCGACACCGAGCGCGGCTCGCTGCGGGAGCTGGCCGGCATCGGCCGCGAGGTCCGCGAACAGCTGGCCGCGCCGGTGCTCGCCGAGGTCAGGCTGCGGCAGCCGCTCTCCGAGGACCTGCTGGTACGGCCCGGGCGCGGCGGCGTCCTGGTCAGCGTCCCGGCCGGGGACGACTGGTACCGGATCACCCTGGCCCTGGACTCCCACCCGTGGAGCGAGCCGCAGCCGACCGCCGAGGAGTTCACCGACGCGCTGCGCGGCCTGCTCGGGCACGACCCCGGCGTGGTCCGGGTCCGCGCCCTGGCCCGGCCGCGCACGCCGCAGAGCCTGGCCACGCACTACCGCGCGGGCCGGGTGCTGCTGCTCGGGGACGCCGCCCACCAGCACGCCACGCTCGGCGGACAGGGCATCAACCTCGGCCTCCAGGACGCCGTCAACCTCGGCTGGAAGCTGGCCGCGGTGGTACGCGGCTGGTGCCCGCCGGAGCTGCTGGACAGCTACGAGGCCGAGCGGCGTCCGATAGCCGCCAAGGCGCTGCGCCGCAGCGAGCGCGCCGCCCGGCACCTGGCCGGAGCGTCCCCCGCCTCGGCGCTGCTGCGCCGCACCGTCCTCGGCGGACTGCCCGGCCCGTCCCCGCTGCGGCACGCGGCCGCCGCCGAGGTCGCCGGGCCGTCCACCCGCTACCCGGCCGGTCCACTGCTGGACCGCGCCTCGCGGCTGCCGCTGCACGCCGGACAGCGGCTGCCCGAACTGCCGGTGCGGATGCGCCAGGGCCCGCCGATGCTCGCACCCGACCTGCTGGACGACGGCCGGTTCCTGCTGCTGGACTTCGGCCACCAGGGCGTGGCCGCCACCGCCGCCGAGCGCGGCTGGGGCGACCGGGTACGGGCGGTGTCGGCGATCGGCCCACTGGAGGGCTACGTCTCCATCAGCACCCTGCTGGTCCGCCCGGACGGCTACCTGGCCTGGGCCGACGACTCCTACGACCCCACGGCCCGGATCGAGCGCGCCAGCCGCGCCCTGACCCGCTGGTGCGGCCCGGCGGCCTCGGCCTGAGCCCCGCTCAGGCACCCGCCCTGCTAGGACTCCCGGCTCAGACGCCCGCCCTGCTCAGGCGCTGTCGGTGAGGGCGCGGAACCGGGAGTACGCGGCCTGGATAAAGCCCCCGTCCAGGGCCGGGGTGGTGTTGGCGAGTGCGGCCAGGCCGGTGCCGGTCTGCGGGCAGAAGCCGACGAAGGCGGTGAAGCCGCGCGTGCCACCGGAGTGGAACAGCAGGTCGCGGCCGTGCCGGGGGCGGTGGTTCCAGACCAGGCAGAGCCCGTCGCCGGTGCGCGGCAGCAGCAGCCGGGGCCGCCGCACATCGGCCAGGGCGGGGGCCAGCGGCCCGGCTCCGCCCGGCGCCAGCAGGGCGTCCAGGTAGCGCAGCAGATCCCGTGCGCTGGAGCGCAGCGCGCCCGCGCCGGGCAGCGCCGGAATGCGCCACGGTGGCCTGGGGCGTCCGTGCCAGTAGCCGACGGCCTGCGCGCGGTCCGGGTCGCAGGTGGTCCGGGTCAACCCCAGCGGGCCGCACACCCGGGCGTCCAGCAGCCGGGGGTAGTCCGTTCCGGCGGCCCGGGCCAGCGCCAGGCCCAGCAGCCCGACGCCCAGGTTGGAGTAGTGCACCCGGCTGCCCGGGCGCGAGTGCACCCGGGTCGAGCCCAGGGTGCGCAGCAGCCGCTCCGTCGAATAGCCCGCGTACGGGTCGGTGGACCAGGCGGGCAGCGCGGTGGCCAGGAACCCGGAGGGCAGCCGGGGCAGGCCCGCGGTGTGGGTGGCCAGGTGCAGCAGGGTGATCGGCGCGCCGCTGCGGTGCACCGGGGCCGCGCCGGGCGGCAGGTGGGCGGCAACCGGGTCGTGGTGGCCGACCTCGCCCCGGGCCACGGCGTCGGCCAGCAGCAGCGCGGTGTACGTCTTGGTGACCGAGCCGATCTCGAAGCGGGTGTCAGCGTCCACCGGTCCGCCGCCGCTGCGGGCGGTCCGGCCGCCGCAGAGCAGCAGCCGTTCGCCGCCGTGCACCGCCGCCAGCGCCACGCCGGTGGCCTGCGGCGCTGCGCCGAGCAGCGGCCGCACCCGGTCGGCCAGGCCGTCGGCGCTGCCGGGGCGGGCCGGACCGGCGCGGCCGGTGTCGGCGGCGAGGGCGCTCACGCGGCCGCCCGGGAGCCGCCCAGCGAGCGCGCCAGCGTGACGGTGCCCGCGACGACGGCGACCACGGCGGTGTGCTCGTTGTCCTTGAACGCCCGGTGCGGGTCGTCCGCGACCGGTTCACCGTCCCGGGGGAGCAGCCCGTCCTGGTGCTGCGCCCGCGCCAGCAGCTCCCAGCTGTGCGGATCGCAGACCGGTTCGTCCAGGCAGGCGTCGACGATGAGCAGTTCGCCCAGCAGGTCCCACTGGGCGACCTCCTGCCAGACGTCGGCCCAGACCGGCAGCCAGTTCCGCAGGTAGCCCACGACCGGCGCGGGCAGGCCGTCGGGGCGGGCGCCCCAGTCGGTGAGGTGGAACACGGCGTGGGTCAGGTTGTAGCCGGTCATCCAGTCGACCATCCACGGCTCCGGGGTCGAGCCGAGCCAGGTGTCGGCGGCCAGCGCCGCCCAGTCGGCCCGGTGGCCGGGGTCGATGACCCGGTGGGCGTTGGCGACCGCCAACCGGCGGTTGGGCATCATCTCCACCGCCCGGACCGAGCGCAGCGAGGCGAGGTGCCCGGCCACCTCGTCCAGCGCGCGGTTGCGGTGGCCGCCCCGGACGAAGTGCGCGTACGTCTCCAGCGGGTCCGTCAGCATCGGATGCCGGACCTGGCGTTCGAACAGGAAGTCCCCGGAGCGGAACTGCCCCCAGGCGAAGTCCAGGAGCTCCTGCGCGGCGCGCAGCTCGGCCGGTCCGGCGACGCCCTCGCGCAGCACCAGCGAGGCCGCCAGGGCGGTCTCGCCCAGCGGTTTGTAGACGTTGTCGGGATCGGTGAACTCGATGGTGGTGTCGTGGGGGAGCGAACCGAACTGCTTGCTGTCGTGCAGCCAGGCCAGCGCCCGCGACCCCACGCTGTGGGCGGTCCGCAGCACGTCCGGGTTCACCTGCCCACCGCCTCGGCCAGTCGCTCGCCGACCCTGACGTCCAGCGCGGTGCGCGCGCCGGGGCCGCCGAACAGCCTGATGTGCCGCAGCAGCGGCGGGAGTTGCAGCGGGGACTCCAGGCCCGACGCCTGTCCGAGCGCCAGCCAGCGGGCGATCCGCGCCGCCGTCCGGTAGTCGCGGCGCAGCATGGCCCGGACCGTGCCCCGGCCCAGCGCGCTCATGCCGCGCCGGGCGGACTCGTGAACCGGGCTGTCCAGCCCGGGAACTGCCAGCGGGGACAGTTTGGCCATCCACAACGACCAGTCCTGCCAACGCGGTTCACCGGTGTCGTCACCGCTCTCGCCTGCGCCGTCGGCGTCGGTCGGGGTCGGCACGGCGACTGGCCGTCCGCAGCGCGCCAGCAGCTCGGACGCCGCCCAGTCGCGCCAGCCGACCACTGCGGCGGACTGCCCGGGAGCGCCGTGCGCGGTCAACTCCTCGGGCGGGAAGGCCCGGAAGGCGTCGGCCATGGCCACGGCCTCCTCCAGTTCGGCGTGCAGCGGCACCCCGGCCAGCAGGTACGGGGTGAAGAGATCGGCGCCGAGGATGCGCACGGCGGCGAGATCCGCGGTCGAGGCCCCCAGGGTGACGGGCGCGGACGGCGCAGCGCCCGCGCCCCCGAGCGCGCTGAGCGCGTCGAGGGCGCGGACCGCCATCCGCTCCACCGCCAGGGAGTACTCCTCCTGGGGCGTCGCATCGGCGAAGGGCATGACTACTCAGCCTTCGGCTTGTGAGGCTGCGGTCTGTGCCACGGCTCCGTTCACCGATCCTTCGGCGGCTTCGGGGACAGCAGCAGCCCGAGCAGCAGGATGCCGACCCCGGCGTCCTCGGGGGTGTACAGCGGGGCGTCGCTGATCGGCGCCTCCTCCTCGGACATCAGCGAGGTCACGGCGGAGAACTCCGCCGGGGCCAGCTGGGTCGTGCCCCTGGTGCGGGCCAATTCGTGAGTAAGCATGGTGCCTCCTCATCCAGAGATTTCGTCGCCGGTTCCGGCGATGCCCCCCACACCCGTCGAGCTTATGACCGGTATCGGTGGTTCGCACCATTTGTTGGTGCACGCCCGATATGGCGACACTCGGTGACGACGCCAACATGGCTTTCTGAGAGACAAGTTGACTGTTCGTCAGCTAAAGGTGAACCCGGCTCGGGATGGCGGGAGTTGCTTGCGGATACGCCAACTCCCTTGCGTGGAGCCGCTGCCGCGGACCCTGGTCGAGGTACTCCGGGTGCTGGACATGCGGCACGGCGGCCGTGACGGTGAGTTCACCCGTACGGCCGCCGTGCGTTACAGCGTGTCGGCGCTACTTCTTCTTCATCCGGCTGTCCTCGCCGATCATGCCGTCGCTCTCCAGGTCGATCCGCTCGGAGCGGACCTCCTCGGTCACGGTGACCTCCTCGGTGACGTCCTCCACGCGCATCCGCACCCGCTCCACCGGGATGTTGTGCTTGGTCACCACCGTGCGCTCGGCATAGAGCGTGACCTCGCTCTCGGCCTCGCTCATGCCCTCCTCGCCCGCCATCCCGCCGGCGTCCTCCGGGCGGATCGCCTCGCGTTCGATCCGGATCTCCTGGTGGGTGAGCGGCACGGTCTGCCGGACCTGCTCCGTGGTGATCTGCTTGCGCAGCCGGGCGTGACCGGACTCCATCCGCTCGGTACCGACGTGCAGCCGCTCCTCGAACCGCAGCATGGCCCGGCCCAGAGCGCCGCGACCGGCGCCCGCGCGGCCCTGCGCGGAGCGCTCCCCGGACCGCTCGGCGGTGCCCGTGCCGCCGCCCATGCCCGTGCCGCCGCCCATGGCCGTGCCGCCGCCCATGGCGGTGCCCGTGCCCATGGCCGCCCCGGAGCCCGATCCGGCCCGGTCCCGTGCGGGGGAGGCGGGGCGCTGCGCCGCTGCCGTGCCCGCGGCCCCCATGCCCGCCGCGCCCATGGCGGTGTCGCCCATGATGGTGTCGTCCCGCATGCGGGTGTCCCCGGCGCCCGGACGTCCGGGGCCGCCGTTCTGCCGGGCCGTGGTCTCGCGCTGCCCGAGCCCGTAGTGCTGGTACAGCGCGCTCTCCTCCTCGACCGACAGGTGCCGCCCGGTCTCCAGTTCGGGAGCGCCGTCCACCAGCGACTTCGGACAGGACAGCTGGACGTCGTCGGCGACCAGGGTGGCCCCCTCCAGCGGGGCGAAGTGCTCCTTGCCGCCGAACAGGCCGCCCTTCACGGTGACCCACTGTGGCAGTCCGGTGGTGTCGTCGAGGTACACCTCCTCGGCCTGACCGATCTTGTGACCCTCGGCGTCAACGACCTTGTGGCCGATCACCCGGTTCGGGTCAATCGCCGTGCCCATGTTTACCTCCTGCGAGGTGAGGGGAAGTGGCGCCCACGCCGGAACCAGACGCAGCGTTCCACGAACGCCACCCCTCGACCGTGCGCCGATCCCACCCCACCCGCAACCCGGAGCGGCTCTCCTCCGTTTCGGCGCCGCCCTGCCCGTAGACGGGCGGACCCGCCTACGGGCACGCAGGGTGATTGTCGTGCAGACTTCAGGGGCGGGCCCCTCGCGGTGCGGCGGGTCCGGGCACGGCGTCAGGAAGCAGGGCCGACCCCCGGAGGCAGCGGTGGACACACGGTCCGGCACCGGCACCCTGAGGGTGCCGTGCCTGCCAGGCGCGCCCAGCTGGGTCAGCCTGCTGGCGCACGATCCGGTCGCCGCGCGCTCCTTCTACGGGCCGCTGCTCGGCTGGTCGTTCGAGCGGGTCCGGGCGGAGCGCACCTACTACGCGGTGGCCAGCGTCCAGGGCGTGCAGGTCGCCGGGATCAGCTCGCTGCCCTCCCGGGGGCACTTCTCGGCGACCTGGACCACCTTCTTCGGCGTGACCGACGTGGACGCCGCCGCCCGCCGGGTGCCCGAGCGGATGGGCACCGTCGGGGTGGGGCCGATGGGCGCGTGGGCCGGGCGCATCGCCATCGCCACCGACCCCGAGGGCGCCATCTTCGGCCTGTGGCAGGGGCCGGTCGGACCGGCCAGGCGACTGCCGCTGCTCGGCGCCCCCAGCTGGATCGAACTGTCCACCGACGCCTTCGCGGCGGCCCTGTTCTACGGCAGCGTCCTGGACTGGGCGGCCTACGAACCGGAACACCTGGACATGGCCTGGGAGCACGAGCGGGTGGTGCTGCGGGTCGAGGGCCGTCGGCTGGCCGCGCTGCGCACGGCCGACCTGTTCGCCTCGGCGGTGCCGGTGCGCCCGCATTGGCACGTCTCGTTCTCCGTGGACGACCTGGAGCACGCCATCATCCACGCCCTGCGGCTGGGCGGCGTCCTGGTCAGCGAGCCGGTGTCGACGCCCTACGGCCGCACGGCGGCGCTGTACGACCCCGAAGGCGCCGCGTTCTCGCTGGTCTCGCCCATCCCTGATGGCTCCGACCGCACAGGGAAAGCGAGTTGACGTCGCGTCAGCTGGGGCGTCGGGCTGCCTTAGGTGCACGCGGGGGTCAGGCGTCCGGGGCGCGGTCGTCGACGACCCGGCGGATCTTGCCGACCGAGCGCTCCAGGGTCTCCGGGGCGACGATCTCCACCCGAACGGTCACGCCCACGCCGTCCTTGACGCCCCGGGCGATGGCCGCCGCTGCCGCCTCGCGCTGCTCCGGGCCGCAGCCGGGGCGGGCCTCGGCGCGCACCGTCATCTCGTCCATCCGCCCGCGCCGGGAGAGCCGCAGCTGGAAGTGCGGGGCCACACCCTCGGTGCCCAGCACCACCTCCTCGATCTGGCTGGGGAAGACGTTCACCCCGCGCAGGATGATCATGTCGTCGCAGCGGCCGGTGACCTTCTCCATCCGGCGGAAGGCCGGGCGCGCGGTGCCGGGCAGCAGCCGGGTCAGATCGCGGGTGCGGTAGCGGACGACCGGCAGGGCCTCCTTGGTCAGCGTGGTGAAGACCAGCTCGCCGCTCTCGCCGTCCGGCTTGGACCGGTCCGTCAGCGGGTCCACGACCTCCGGGTAGAACTGGTCCTCCCAGATGTGCAGCCCGTCCTTGGTCTCCACGCACTCGCCGGCCACCCCGGGGCCCATCACCTCGGACAGGCCGTAGATGTCCACCGCGTGGATGTCCATCCGCTGCTCGATCTCCTGCCGCATCGCCTCGGTCCAGGGCTCGGCGCCGAAGATGCCGATCCGCAGCGAGGTGGCGCGCGGGTCCACGCCCTGGCGTTCGAACTCGTCCAGCAGGGTCAGCATGTAGGAGGGCGTGACCATGATGATCTCGGGCCGGAAGTCCTGGATGATCTGCACCTGGCGGGCGGTCATGCCGCCCGAGGCCGGGATGACGGTGCAGCCGGCGCGCTCGGCCCCGTAGTGCGCGCCCAGGCCGCCGGTGAACAGGCCGTAGCCGTAGGAGATGTGCACCTTGTGCCCGGCCCGGCCGCCGGCCGCGCGGATCGAGCGGGCCACCAGGTCCGCCCAGGCCGACAGGTCGCCGTCGGTGTAGACGACGACCGTGGGGCGGCCGGTGGTGCCGCTGGAGGCATGGATCCGGCGGACCTCGGACATGGGCACCGCGAACATCCCGAAGGGATAGGTGTCGCGCAGGTCGGCCTTGGTGGTGAAGGGGAAGCGGGCCAGATCGCCCAGCGTGCGGCAGTCGTCCGGGCCCACCCCGGCGGCGTCGAACTTCCGCCGGTACAGCTCGACGTTGTCGTAGGCGTGCCGCAGTGTCTGCCGCAGCCGGGTCAGCTGGAGCTGCCGCAGCTCCTCGGCGCCCAGCCGCTCCCCGGCGTCCAGCAGCCCCTCGGGGAGCGGCTCGCCCAGCCTGGGCTCAGTGGCCGGCGGGGACGTCGGGTTGCTGCTCATGGCCTCTCCTCGGGTCCTGGTCCTGGGTGCTGCTGTCCGCTGTACCGGCCGTACCGGTGCCGACCGGGCCGCGGAGCGTGCGGCTGCGGCCGCGGAACTCGGCGATCACCTGCTCGCCGCGCCGGATGCTCACGTCGTAGATGCCGCTGCGGCCGTAGCTGGTGCGCTCCCGGGCGGTGGCGACCAGCACGTCGCCCTCGTGCGCGGGGGCGACGAAGTCGATGTCGGCCGCGGCGGCGACCGTCACCGGGCCGTGGCTGTTGCAGGCGCAGGCGAAGGCGCTGTCGGCGAACAGGAAGAGGTAGCCGCCGTGGGCGGTCCCGTGGCCGTTCAGCATCTGCGCGGTCACCGTCATCCGCAGCACCGCGCGGCCCGCCTCGGCCTCCAGCAGCTCCATGCCCAGGTCGCGGGAGGCCCGGTCGGCCGCGAACATCGTCTGCGCCGGGCCGGGCTGCGCCGCACCCGTCTGCGCCGCGCCCGTCCGCACCGGAGTGGCCCGTGTCACGCTTCCACCGCCTCGATTGCCCCGACCGAACATTCGGTCAGCCGGTTGGTGGGGTCAAGTAATCCAGCATCCCCCCAGCCTGTCAAGATGCGGGCGCAGGTCGCGGCGGGTCGCCGCCGAAATCGCCGGGCGGCGCGGGGGAGCGGCCGACGGCCCGGACGCCCGCGCCGGGGCCGCGTCCGCGAGACTGGGCGGGTGAACCCCGCCTGGCTCGACCTCCCCGTCCGCGACGCCGTCCCGCCGCTTCAGCGCGCCCTCGCCGAGCGCGGCGCGGCCGTGCTCGCCGCCCCGCCGGGCACCGGCAAGACCACGCTGGTCCCGCTCGCGCTGGCCGGGCTGGTCCCGGAGCTTCCCGGGCCGCCCCGGCGGGTGCTGGTGGCCGAGCCGCGGCGGCTCGCGGTCCGCGCCGCCGCCCGGCGGATGGCCTGGCTGCTGGACGAGACGCCCGGCGGGGACGGACGCGTCGGCCACACCATCCGCGGCGAACGCCGGGTCGGCCCGCGCACCGTGGTCGAGGTGGTCACCACCGGCGTCCTGCTGCAACGGCTGCAACGCGACCAGGAGCTGCCCGGCGTCGACGCCGTCGTCCTGGACGAGTGCCACGAACGGCACCTGGACGCCGACACCGCGCTGGCCTTCCTGCTGGACGTCCGCGCCACGCTCCGCCCGGAGCTGGGCGTCGTCTGCGCCTCCGCCACCTCGGACACCGCCGCCTGGGCCCGGCTGCTCGGCGGCGAGCAGGGGCCCGCCCCGGTGGTCGAGGCGCACGGCACCGCCCACCCGGTGCAGACCGTCTGGGCGCCGCCCCCGCGCACCGTGCGCCCGGCCCTGGGCACCCGCACCGATCCGGCGCTGCTGGACCATGTCGCGGCCACCGTCCGCCGGGCGCTCGCCGAACGCGACGGCGACCTGCTCTGCTTCCTGCCCGGCGCGGGGGAGATCGCCCGGGTCGCCGGGCTGCTCGCCGGGGCCGCCGAGGTGCTGCAACTGCACGGCCGGGCCCCGCAGGCGGTCCAGGACGCGGCGCTGGCCGGCGGGGACGGGCGGCGCAGGGTGGTGCTGGCCACCTCGGTCGCCGAGTCCTCGCTGACCGTGCCCGGCGTGCGCACCGTCGTCGACTGCGGGCTGGCCCGGGAGCCGCGCACCGACCATGCGCGCGGGCTGTCCAGCCTGGTCACCGTGCGGGCCTCGCTGGCCACCGGACGCCAGCGGGCCGGCCGCGCCGGGCGCGAGGCCCCGGGGACCGTCTACCGCTGCTGGGACCAGGCCGAGGACGCCCGCGCGCAGCCCATGCCCACCCCGGAGATCGCCCTGGCCGACCTCACCGCCTTCGCCCTGCAGACCGCCTGCTGGGGCGACCCGGACGCACACGGCCTGGCCCTGCCGGACCGTCCGCCCGCCGGGGCCATGGCCGCCGCCCGGGCGACGCTGGCCCAGCTGGGCGCGGTCGACGCCCGGGGCCGGGCCACGGCGCGCGGACGCCGGCTGGCCCGGACCGCCCTGCACCCCCGGCTGGCCCGGGCGCTGCTGGACGGCGCGCCGCTGGTCGGCGCCGGGCGCGCGGCGGAGCTGGTCGCGCTGCTCTCCGAGGAGCCGCCGCGCGCCCTCGGCGACGACCTGCTGGCCGTGTGGCGGGGCGTGCGCGGCGGGCGCGACCCGTACGCCGGGCGCTGGCGCGAGGAGGTGCGCCGGCTGCGGCAACAGCTGACCGGGGACCGGGCCGCCGAGACGGGCGACGGCAGCGGCGCCGGGCCCGCCGACCGCTCCGCCGCGGGGCTGCTGGTCGCCTTGGCCTTCCCCGAGCGGATCGCCCGGGCCCGCGCGTCCGCGCCCGGGGCCGAGGCGGGCGGCTCGTTCGTGATGGCGTCCGGCACCGCAGCAGCCACCGGAGCGGGCTCGGCGCTGGCCGGGGCGCCCTGGCTGGCGGTGGCCGTCGCCGACCGCCCGGCCGGTTCGCCGTCCGCGAGGATCCGGCTGGCCGCCGCGCTGGACGAGGACGACGCCCGCCGGGCCGGGGCCTCGGCGATCAGCAGCCGGGACGAGGTCCGCTGGGCGGTGCCGGTCGGCGGACGCCGCGGGGACGTGGCCGCCCGCCGGGTGGAGGCGCTGGGCGCGATCGAGCTGTCCGCCCGCACGCTCACCGGTCCCGACCCCGCGCTGGTGCGGGAGGCACTGGCCGAGGGCCTCGCCCGGGAGGGCGTCGGCTCGCTGCTGACCTGGTCCGCCCGGGCCGCCGGACTGCGCCGGAGGCTGGCCTTCCTGCACCACTGGATCGGCGACCCCTGGCCGGACGTGTCCGATGACGCGCTGCTGGCCCGGGCCGGGGAGTGGCTGGAGCCGGAGCTGTCCCGGGCCCGCCGCCGGGCCGACCTGGAGCGCCTGGACACGGCCGCGGCGCTGTCCCGGCTGCTGCCCTGGGCGAGCGGAGCCGCCGGTCGGCTGGACGAACTGGCCCCGGAGCGGATCACCGTCCCCTCCGGCTCCCGGATCCAGGTGGACTACTCGGGCGAACGGCCGGTGCTGGCGGTCAAGCTGCAGGAGCTGTTCGGCTGGCAGGCCGCCCCGGCGCTGGCCGGCGGCCGGGCCCCGCTGACGGTGCACCTGTTGTCGCCGGCCGGCCGCCCGGCCGCCGTCACCGGCGACCTGGCGTCCTTCTGGCGCGAGGGCTACCGCGCGGTCCGCGCCGACCTGCGCGGACGCTACCCGCGCCACCCCTGGCCGGAGGACCCGGCCGCGGCCGAGCCCACGCGCCGGCTCAACCCGCGCTCCTGAGCCGGGGGCGGGGGACCGGCTGTCAACGATGCTGAGCGGAACGGTCATGGGGGCCGCCCCCGCCGCCGGGCTAGCGTCCGGGCATGACCGAAGCACTGATCTTTGACGCCGTGCGGACGCCGCGCGGCAAGGGCAAACGCGGCGCCCTGCACTGCGTCAAGCCCGTGGACCTGGCCGCGGGCGTGCTCCGCGCCCTGGCCCGACGCAACCGGCTGGACACCGCCGAGGTGGACGACGTGGTCCTGGGCGTGGTCTCGGCGGTGGGGGAGCAGGGCGCGGACATCGCCCGCACCGCCGCGCTGGTCGCCGACTGGGACGTCCGGGCGGCCGGGTTGCAGCTCAGCCGGTTCTGCGCCTCGGGCCTGGAGGCGGTCAACCTGGCCGCCGCCAAGGTCGCCTCCGGCTTCGAGGACCTGGTGGTCGCGGGCGGCGTGGAGTCCATGTCGCGGGTGCCGATGGGCTCCGACGGCGGCGCCTGGATCGCCGACCCGGCCACCAACCTGAAGACCGGCTTCGTGCCGCAGGGCGTCAGCGCCGACCTGATCGCCACCCTCCAGGACTTCAGCCGCCAGGAGCTCGACGCGGTCGCCCTGCGCTCGCACCAACGCGCCGCGCAGGCCCGCGAACAGGGCCGCTTCAGCCGCTCGCTGGTGCCGGTCCGGGACCGCAACGGCGCGGTGCTGCTGGCCGAGGACGAGGCGGTCCGGCCCGGCACCACCGCGGCCGGGCTCGCCGCGCTGGCCCCCGCCTTCGCCTTCCCCGGCGACCTCGGCTTCGACGCCGTCGCCGTCGACCGCTACCCGCAGGTCGAACGCGTCCACCACCGGCACACCGCCGGGAACTCCTCGCAGATCGTGGACGGCGCGGCGGCCATGCTCATCGGCAACCGGCGCACCGGCGAGCGGCTCGGGCTCACCCCCCGCGCCCGGATCACCGCCGCCGCCGTGGTCGGCACCGAAGCCACGATCATGCTCACCGGCCCGGCCCCGGCCGCCCGCAAGGCCCTGGGCCGGGCCGGGCTGGACGTCGCGGACATCGACCTGTTCGAGGTCAACGAGGCGTTCGCGGCGGTCGTGCTGGAGTTCCAGCGGGAGCTCGGCGTCCCCTCCGAGCGGATCAACGTCAACGGCGGGGCCATCGCGCTGGGCCACCCGCTCGGAGCCACCGGCTGCATGATCCTCGGCACGCTGCTGGACGAGCTGGAACGCCGGGACCTGCGGCGCGGTCTGGCCACCCTGTGCGTCGGCGGCGGCATGGGCATCGCCACCATCATCGAGCTTCTGTGAAGGGGCACTTGGGCATGAGCGAGAGCAGCAGCGCGGAGCACGTCCGCTACCGGCAGGACCCGGACGGCGTGGTCACGCTCACCCTGGACCTGCCCGGCTCGGCCAACGTCATGAACGCGCAGTACCGGGACGCCATGGGCGCGGCCGTGGCCCGGCTGGCCGCCGAGCGCGAGCGGATCACCGGCGTCGTGATCACCTCCGCCAAGAAGACGTTCTTCGCCGGCGGCGACCTGACCGCGCTGATCCAGGTCACCGAGGAGAACGCGGCCGAGTTCGCCGCCGGGCTGACCGAGATCAAGGCGCAGCTGCGCACCCTGGAGACGCTCGGCCGGCCCGTGGTCGCGGCCGTCAACGGCAGCGCGCTGGGCGGCGGACTGGAACTCGCCCTCGCCTGCCACCACCGCGTCTGCCTGGACGACGAGGGCATCCGGATCGGCCTGCCGGAGGCCACGCTGGGGCTGCTCCCCGGTGGCGGCGGCATCACCCGCTCGGTGCGGATGATGGGCGTGCAGGCCGCGCTGCCGCTGCTGACCGAGGGCAGGCAGCTGCGCCCGGCGAAGGCGCTCGCGGTCGGTTGGATCGACGAACTCGCCTCCGACCGCGACGAGTTGATGGCAAAGGCGCGAGCCTGGCTGCTGGCCCACCCGGACGCCGCGCAGCCGTGGGACGCCCCCGGCCACCGGGTGCCCGACCTGCGTCCGCTGGACCCGGAGAGCTACCCGCTGCTCGCCGCCGCCCCGGCCGTGCTGCACCGCAAGACCCACGGCTGCTACCCGGCGGTGGAACGCATCCTCGCCGCGGCCGTGGAGGGCGCGCTGCTGGACCTCGACACCGCGTTGCAGGTCGAGACCCAGTACCTGACCGAGCTGGTCACCGGGCAGGTCGCCAAGAACATGATCTCCACCTTCTGGTTCCAGCTGAACGAGGTCAACGCGGGCGGTTCGCGCCCCGCCGGGCACCCGGCGTCCAGCGTCCGCCGGGTCGGGGTGCTCGGCGCGGGCATGATGGGCGCGGGCATCGCCCACGTCAGCGCCCTCGCCGGAATCGAGGTGGTGCTGAAGGACGCCACCGTCGAAGCCGCCGTCCGGGGCCGCGACTCCATCACCGCGCTGCTGGACAAGGACGTCGCCCGAGGGAAATTGACGGAGGATCAAAAACAGTCCCTGCTGGACCTGATCACCGTCACCGGGGACGACGCCGATCTGGGCGGCTGCGATCTGGTGATCGAAGCCGTCTTCGAGGACCGCGAGTTGAAGAACACCGTGCTCGCCGCCGCCGAGGCCGCCGCCCTGCCCGGTGCGGTGATCGCTTCCAACACCTCCACCCTGCCGATCACCGGTCTGGCGCAGGCCGTGGCCGAGCCGGAGCGCTTCGTCGGGCTGCACTTCTTCTCGCCGGTGCGGCGGATGCCGCTGGTGGAGATCATCCGTGGTGAGAAGACCTCCCCGGAGACCCTGGCCCGGGCCTTCGACTTCGTGCGCCAGATCAGAAAGACGCCGATCGTCGTCAACGACAGCAGGGGCTTCTACACCTCCCGCACCTTCGGCACCTACCTGACCGAGGGCATCGCCATGGTCGGCGAGGGCGTCCCGGCGGCGCTGGTGGAGAACGTCGCCCGCAAGGCCGGGATGGCCGTCGGGCCGCTGGCGGTGTGCGACGAGGTCAGCCTGACCCTGCCGCTGCGCATCCGCGACCAGGCCCTGGCCGACCTCGCCGAGGCCGGAGCCGAAGTCGAGGCCGAGGCCGAAACCGGGACCGGGGGCGGCGCCGACGCGGCCCGTGACGGCCTGGCCCAGCTGCGGCAGCACCCGGCGTACGAGGTGCTGCAGGCCATGACGGCGGAGTACGGCCGGGCCGGGCGCGCGGCCGGGGCGGGCTTCTACGACTACCCGGCCGGGGACGCCGACGGCGGCCGCAAGTCGCTCTGGCCCGGCCTGGCCGAGCGCTGGGCCGCGCCCGGCCGCCCGCTCCCCCCGGAGCAGGACGTCCGCGACCGGCTGCTGTACATCCAGGCGCTGGAGACGGTCCGGATCCTGGAGGAGTCGGTGCTCACCTCGGTGGCGGACGCCAACATCGGCTCGGTCCTGGGCATCGGCTTCGCGCCCTGGAGCGGCGGCACCCTGCAGTTCGTCAACTCCGTCGGTCCGGCGGCCTTCACCGCCCGCGCCGACCAACTGGCCGACGCCTACGGCGAGCGGTTCCGCCCGTCGGCGCTGCTGCGCGAGAAGGCGGCCCGCGACGAGCGCTTCTGAGCGGGCGGGACGTCCGAAACGGCGGGACGGGCGGGACCGGCACAGCGCCGGCCCCGCCCGTCCCCTCCCGCCCGTTCCGGCTGCGGCCGGGTCAGACGCCGAGGGAGCGCCCGATGATCTCCTTCATGATCTGCGTGGTGCCGCCGTAGATGGTCTGCACCCGGCCGTCCAGGAACGCCCGCGCCACCGGGTACTCGCTCATGAAGCCGTAGCCTCCGTGCAGTTGCAGACAGCTGTCGACGGTGCGCTTCTGCAGCTCGGTGGTCCACCACTTGGCCATCGCCGCGTCCGCCACCGACAGCCCGCTCTCGTTGTGCACGGTGATGCAGCGGTCCAGGAAGGTCCGGGCGATCTGGATCTCGGTGGCCATCTCGGCCAGGGTGAACCGGTTGGCCTGGAAGCCGCCGATCGGCCGGCCGAAGGCGGTGCGCTCCTTGCAGTACGCCAGCGTGGCCGCGAACACCTGCTCGCAGGCGGCGACGGCCACCACCGCGATCGACAGCCGCTCCTGCGGCAGCGCGTTCATCAGCTGGACGAAGCCGGTGTTCTCCGCGCCGAGCAGATTGCCGACCGGCACCCGCACCCCGTCGAAGAACAGCTCGGCGGTGTCCTGCGCCTTCAGGCCGATCTTCGACAGGTTCCGGCCGCGTTCGAAGCCCGGCATGCCGCGCTCCAGCACCAGCAGGCTGGTGCCGCCCGCCCCGGCATCCGGGTCGGTCTTCACCACCACGATCACCAGGTCCGCGTTGATGCCGTTGGTGACGAAGGTCTTGGAGCCGTTCACCAGGTAGTGGTCGCCGTCGCGGATCGCCGTGGTGCGCACCGCCTGCAGATCGCTGCTGGCCCCCGGCTCGCTCATGGCGATGGCGGTGATCAGCTCGCCCGAGCAGAAGCCGGGCAGCCAGCGCCGGCGCTGCTCCGGGGTGGCCAGCCGCAGCAGGTAGGGCGCGACCACGTCGTTGTGCAGGGTGAAGCCGATGCCCGAGGCCCCGGCCCGGACCACCTCCTCGTCCAGCACCGCCTGGTAGCGGAAGTCCCGGACCCCGCCGCCGCCGTACTCGGCGGGCACGTCCATGCCCAGCAGGCCCAGTGCGCCGGCCTCCCGCCAGACCGAGCGGGGCACGATCCCCTCCGCCTCCCACTGCTCGTGGAAGGGCACCACCCGGCGCTCCAGGAAGCCGCGCACGGTCGCCCGGAACGCCTCGTGCTCGGCCTCGTACAGGGTGCTGTCCACCTACATCACCCCGGCCCGGCGCAGCAGCCACCGGTTGCTCCGGCCGACCAGCCCGGCCTGCTCCAGCACCCGCAGCGCCTTGGACGCCATCAGCGTCTTGCTGGCGCGCCAGTGCGGATTGCCGCGGGCGGCGCGCCGCCCGGCCCGCGGGTCCACGCCGACGGCGGCGTACGCACGCGGATGGATCAGCCGGGTGGTGGCGAAGTAGACGATCGCGCCGAGCAGCAGCTGCTCGTACCGGCGGCGCACCGGGCCGAGGCGGCGCCGGGCCAGCTCCTCGCGGGCGTAGCCGATGTGCCGGGCCTCCTCGATCACGTGGATCCGGGAGACCTGGCGCGGCAGCGGCTGGACGCCCTCGTCGGCCATGGCCTCGCGCTGGAAGGCGTCCAGGATCTCCTCGACGTACAGGGTGCCGCCGAAGGTCTGGCTGTGGGTGGAGGTGGCCTTGAAGAGCCGTCCGAGCTCGTGGGCGATCCGGTCCGGGCCGTAGGCGGGGACGCCCATCCAGGCGATCATCCGGGCGAACATCACCGAGTGCCGGCACTCGTCGGCGATCTCGGTCAGCGCGAACTGCACGTGCGCGGTGGCCGGGCTGCGGTCGTAGGCGTGCCGCAGCAGCATCTGCATCAGGATCTCCTCGAACCAGATGCCCAGGGAGGCGATGCTGGCCACCTCGTGCCGGCTCAGGTCGATCCGCTGCTGCTCGCTCAGGCCGTCCCAGATCCCGGTGCCGTACAGCGAGAGCCGCCGCGGGGGCGAGAAGTAGAGCCCGGGGACCGGCTGCTGGGACCAGTCGACGTCCTTCACCGGGTCGAAGGACAGCTTGGCGCTGGAGGCCAGCAGCCGTTCCGCGGTGCGCTCCCGGCTGCGGGCATGTGGTGTGGTCATACGTCTCCCCTGCTTCCCACGGCGGCGGCACTGTGAGTACTTTTGTCAGCAAGCGGTGCCGCTGCGTAGCATGGCCCGGCCGGAGGCAGGACGTACATGACCGCAACGCTCGGAGAAGGTGACCCCCCGGCCGACCCCGCCCGGTCGGGCGCGGCCTGGCTGCCGCGCACGGTCGCGGTGCACCACGTCCGCGCCGCGCTGCGCGGGGCCGAGCGGCGCGGCGTCCCGGTCGGCCCGCTGCTGGAGCGGGCCGCGATCGCGCCGGAGCTGCTGGACGCCGGGCGGGCCCGGGTCTCGCCCGAGCAGTTCGCCCGGCTGGTCCAGCAGCTGTGGACGGCCCTGGACGACGAGCTGCTGGGCATGGCCCCCGCCCCCAGCCGGGTCGGCACCTTCGCCATGATGTGCAGGGTCGCGGTGCACGACCCCGACCTGCGCTCGGCCCTGCGCACCGCCGCCGACTTCTACGCGCTGTTCCCCTCCGGCCCCGGCTTCCGCCTGGTGGAGCCGGAGCGGGGCGCCTGCGCGGGGCCCGCCGAGGCCCGGATCGAGTTCGACCTGCCCGCCTTCGAGGACCCGGACCGCTTCGGCTCCGAGACCCTGCTGGTGGTCGGCCACCGCTTCGCGGCCTGGCTCATCCGGCGGCGGATCGACCTGCTCCGGGTCGAGCTGGCCTACCCGGCGCCCGCGCACGCGCTGGAGTACGACCTGCTGTTCGGCGCGCCCAGCGTCTTCGACGCGCCCCGCACCAGCGCGGTGTTCGCCGCCGGGCTGCTGGACGAGCCGGTCCTGCGCGACGCCGCCGACCTGGACGCCTTCCTGCGCCGCGCCCCGATCGACGTCCTGGCCCGGGCCAACTACGGCAGCACCGTCGCGGCCCGGGTGCGGCGGCTGCTGGGCCAGGCGCTGCCGGGCTCCATGCCCGAGCCGGAGCGGATCGCCGCGCGGCTGTCGGTCAGCCCGCAGACGCTGCGCCGCCAGCTGGCGGCCGAGGGGACGACGTTCCACCGGATCAGGGACCAGCTGCGGCGGGACCACGCCGTGGTGGTCCTGGCCGGGGGCACGACCTCGATCGAGCAGCTCTCCGAGCAGCTGGGCTTCTCCGAGCCGAGCGCCTTCCACCGGGCGTTCCGCCGCTGGACCGGCTCCACACCGCGCGCCTACCAGCGCGGCCGGGCGGCGGCCGGCTGAGTCGCCGGCTGAGCCGCCTGCGCGCGCATGCGGGTGCACCGGAGTGCGCGCGCGGGACAATCGCCCCAAGCTGGGTCCATGAACGACTCCATCGAACTCGAACCTCTGGTGATCGTCTGGGGCGTGGAGAGCGGCCCCGACGGCACCGGCCGCCGCGTGCAGATCGGCCGGAACGTGATCGCTATCGCCGAGTCGTACGCCGACGTGGAACAACTGCTGAAGATGGCCGGCCTGACCGAATGGGTCGAGCTGGACCCGTCCATCGTCGAATGGTGCGACGGCGGGCCCTCCGTCTGGCCGTGACGCCCGTCCGGCCCCGGCGGAGGTGCTCCGCCGGGGCCGGACGTCAAGGCCGTGCCGCGCTTCCTGTCGTCAGCGGTGCCCGCCGAACAGCCGGCGCAGCATCGGCAGGGCGGCCAGGACCGTGCCGCCGGTCGCCACCAGGCCGACGCCGAGGTCGACCGAGATCCGGCCCTGCCGGGCCCAGTACACGTCCTTGAGGTCCAGCAGCAGCGCGAACTCGTCGACGATCAGCGCCAGCCCCGCGCCGTAGCTCAGCGCGACGGCTGGGTGCCGCCTGGTCTCGTCCGCTCCGCGCACGGCCACCGCGCCGACCCCGCTGAGCAGGGCGATGCCCCACATGTAGTGGTGCAGGTGCGCGCCGCCGACGCTGACGTTCCGGAACGGCCCTATGCCGTCACGGATGCTGTAGGTGATCCCCCGGACGGTGGCGAAGGTGCAGGTGAAGCCGACCCAGGACATCAGCGCGGAGCGCTCCTCGGGGCCCAGCTCCTCCAGGTAGGCCCGGTGGACCTCCTGGGCCGCCGGCGGGGCCGGCAGGGGTGTGTGACTCCTCATGGCACCAACGTAGCCCCGCCGGCCCCGCGCCGCGCTTCAGTCCCGCTCCTCCACCGGCACCGGCGGCAGGTCCTCCAGCTCCTTCTTGGTGAGGGCCACGGTGACGCCGCCGGCGGCGCAGGTCACCGAGCGGATCGGCACCGCCACCGTCTTGCGGCCCCACAGGTGCCCCTCGGCCAGCAGCACATGGGTGACCCCGCCGTCCTGCGGGTCGACGACCAGCCCCTTGACCTTGCCGATCTCGCCGTCCGTGGCCTCGATCCGGTCGCCGCGGCGTATCTGCACCTCACCGGCGGGCACCCGGTCGTACACCACCGGCGCCGGGTTCAGCGGGGACATCAGCCCGGGGTCGCCGATGCCGACGCCGCCCGCGCCCAGGCCGTAGTACGGCAGCGAGACCATCTGCTCGGGCTCGTAGCCCAGCTCGCCGGTGCCGGGCGCGAAGTCGGTCTCCTCGGCCGGGTCCAGGGCCTCGAAGCCGTCGAGCGAGCAGCGCAGCCGGACGTCGTCCGCCGTGGTCGCGGCCGGGTCCACCAGGTCGATCGGCACCAGGCGCTTGTTGCCCTGCCCGTGCCGGGGATCGACCACCAGATGGGTGAGCCGCTTGCCGACCGGGTCGATCACCACGCGGTCCAGCCGCCCGCAGTCCTCGTCCTGACAGTGGACCCTGGCTCCGATGCCGTACTGCGTGCTCTGGTTCATGGCGGCTCCTCCTGTTGTGTCCCAAGTCTCCGCCCCCGGCCGGAGCCGGGCGCGGACACC
Organism: Streptacidiphilus sp. PB12-B1b; assembly: GCF_014084125.1. NCBI lineage: Bacteria > Bacillati > Actinomycetota > Actinomycetes > Kitasatosporales > Streptomycetaceae > Streptacidiphilus > Streptacidiphilus sp. PB12-B1b. The sequence continues at coordinate 3,585,180 of NZ_CP048405.1, forward strand.
GGTACTTGTGCCCGTCCCCGCGGGCGCAAACGTGCACGCCCGCGGGGACGGGGACCGGCCGGACCGTCAGGGGGCGACGGACAGGGCGAACAGGTGGATGGCGGGCTGGTCCGGAAGGGTGACGCTCTGCACCGTCTTGCCCGCGGTGAGCGGCACGGTGTTGGAGAACACCTGGTAGCTGATGCCGTAGTTGGCGGGCCCGGTCGGGGTGTCGCGGTGGTCCGTGGTCAGGGCGACCTGCGCGCCGTAGGCGTCCGGGGGAGTGCAGCACCAGTTGGGGAAGCCGAGCTGCCCGGTGCTGGTGCTGCCGTCGGTGTAGGTCACCAGCACGGTGCCGGAGACCGCGCCGGTCTCCGAGCCGAGGAAGGCCAGGCTGCTGCCCTTGCCGTCGAGGGTGATCTGCTCACCGGTCGCGGCCACGTTGTCCGGTGTCCCGGCCGCGGCGGTGGGCCAGGTGAAGGTCAGGCCGTGGGCGCTGATCGTGGAGCCCGGGGTCACCCCGGCCTCGGTGGCCAGGGCCTCGGCGGAGTAGCTGTCGCCGGTGGAGTCGAAGTTGCCCGGAGCGGGCGCGCTCTCCGAGGTGACGCCGACGTTGTTGAAGGCCGAGGCGAGCGTCGGGTAGGGCACCACGCTGGTGATGGTCTGCTGGCCGCTGACCGAGCCCGCCCCGGCCTTCCCGGCCCGGTAGCTGCCGGTCGCGGTGACGGCGGTGACGGTGGTTCCGGGGGCCGCGTTCCTGGGGCCCTTGACCGAGACCACGGTGTATCCGGCCGCTCCCGGGTGCACCTTCCGCAGCCGGTCGCTCGCCGGGGTGACCGTCCAGCCCTTGGGCGCGGTGACGGTCAGCCGGACGTCGGACAGCCGGGTCGGGCCCAGGTCGTCCAGGGTGACCAGGTAGGTGGACGGGTCGGTCACGGTGCTGACGTTCTGCCAGGTGATGGCCGTGGCGGGCTGGACGTCACGACCGCCGCCCGGGGAGACCCGGTAGATCACGGTCGCGTGCGGCGGGACGTCCGCCGCGATCGTCCCGGTGGTCCGGGTGACCGCCTTGGTCAGCAGGTTCTTCAGCTCGAACGACGAGCCCGCGGGCAGCCCGGCGGCCTTGGCCGAGGTGGTGACGGTCTGCGCCGAGTCGGAGGAGTTGAACAGCGCCACGGCCCGGTCGCCGCCGGTCAGCGGCTTGGAGAGGACGTCGTAGCCGGTGCCCTGGGCGACGATGCGGCCCTGCAGGCCGAGCGGGTCCTGGTCGACCGCGATGACGTCCTTGTTGCCCAGCGCCGCCAGCGCGCCGGGGGAGAGCCTGGTGAGGTCGGTGCTGGAGATCAGCGGCGCGGCCATCATCGCCCACAGCGAGACCTGGCTCTGGATCTCGTCCTGGGTCAGCCCGGAGTCACCGGCGAGCAGGAAGTCGGGGTCGTTCCAGCGGCCGGGGCGCTGCAGGTCGGCGAGGCCGACGTTGTAGCCGTAGTTGTCCAGGATGGAACTCCACTTGTCCGCGCCGCTCTCCTGGCCGAGCGCGATGTCGTCGCCCTCCCGCCAGAGGTTGCCCAGCTGCGCGGACCAGCCGATGACGGAGTCCCAGGCGGAGGTGCCCTCGAAGTAGGCCGGGGCGGAGATCGAGAAGACCATCGTGCGGCCGCTGTCCAGCAGCGCCTTGCTCATCGCCGCGTAGGTCGCGTAGTACGCCTGCTCGTCGGTCTCGCCGGACGGGGTGGCCACATTGCAGCCGTCGAGCTTGACGTAGTCCACGCCCCAGGAGGCGAACAGGTCGGCGTCCTGCTGCCAGTGGTCCTGGGAGCCCGGGTAACCGCCGCAGGTGCTGCTGCCGGCGTCCTCGTAGATGCCGAACTTCAGCCCCATGGCGTGGAGTTGGCGTCCGACATAGGCCATGCCGTCGGGGAACTTGGACGGGTCGGCGACCAGGTCGCCGGAGGCGTCGCGGTCGGCGGACATCCAGCAGTCGTCGATGGTGACGGTGTTGTAGCCCTTGGCCGCCAGACCGCTGCTGACCAGGGCCCGGGCGTTGTCCAGGACGATCTGCTCGTTCTCGCCGCACTGGTAGTAGGACCAGTCGTTCCAGCCCATGGGCGGGGTCGGCGCGTAGTTCGGGTACGGGGCGGCGGCCGTCGTCGCCGGGTGCGCGGCGGCCGGGGCGGCGGCGCGCGCGGGGGCGGCGAACAGCAGGCCCGCGGAGGCCGTGGCGAGCGCACAGCAGCCCGCCAGGGTCGCGCGGAACGGCCGGGATACGGGGGGAGTCACGGGGCAACCTCACAGGTCGGTCGAGCCTCGGAAGGTGCGGCTGAAGCAGAACCGCTGTGAGTTTTCTACGCGTGCCTGCTCGTAGTTGACAAGAGTGCGGGCAAAATGAATAAGAATGCGCATGAGATGAGCAGTACTGTGCATGCTGGGACGGGTGGTTCGCCGACCGGCCCCCATGCCGTAACCTTCCTGTCGCCGCCCCCGGCCCGGCGGCGCGGACGGGCGCGCGTGCTCCGGCGGCCCGCGTACGGAGCTATGCTGCGCACACGTCGGGCATCCTGTGAACGCGTACATCAGAGCGCGGTCCCGGCTGGAGAGGTGGGTCTACGGGTGAATCGTCACGAGCGCCTCACCATGCTGCTCGAACTCCTCAGCGAGCGCGAGAGCATCGCGGTCGAGGAGGCCGCCGAGCGGCTCGGTGTCTCGACCGCGACGGTACGGCGGGACATGGACCACCTGGCCCAGCAGCAGCTGCTGGTGCGCACCCACGGCGGCGCGGTGGCGGGCAACGTCAGCTACGACCTGCCGCTGCGCTACAAGACCGCGCGGCACGCCGCCGAGAAGGAGCGCATCGGCCACGCCGCCGCCAAGCTGGTCCGCTCCGGCATGGTCGTCGGCCTGAACGGCGGCACCACCACCACCGAGGCGGCCCGCGCCATCGCCCTGCGCGGCGAGTCCAGCGGCTCCGGCGACGGCGCGGGCGAGAACCGGGGCGAGGGCTGGACCGCGACCGTGGTCACCAACGCCCTCAACATCGCCTCCGAGCTGACCGTCCGCCCGCGCATCCGGGTCGTCGTCACCGGCGGCGTCGCCCGGGAGAAGTCCTACGAGCTGATCGGCCCGCTGGCCTCGCACATCCTGGACGAGGTCACGCTGGACGTCATGTTCCTCGGCGTCGACGCCCTGCACCACACCCTCGGCGCCACCGCCCACCACGAGGTCGAGGCCGCCACCAACCGGCTGATGGCCAGCCGCGCGCAGAAGGTCGTGGTGCTCGCCGACAGCTCCAAGCTCGACAGGAGCGCCTTCGCCCGGATCTGCCACGTCCGCGAGATCCACACCGTCATCACCGACTCGGCCGCGCCCGACGAGACCGTCCAGCAGTTCGAGGAGCAGGGCGTCGCGGTCGTCCGGGTCTGAGCCCGCGCCGCCGCCGTTCGGGTACGTCCGGGGCGGCGGCCTCCTCCCCGAGCCGCTCACCAGCGCCGACGTGTCGGATGCCGAGCCATCCCGCGAGCCGGACCTCGATTGACGCGGCGGACCAGCCATTCCTAGACTCGACCCGGGCAGTGCAAGCCAGTTGGCGCACCCGGGCGGGCCGGAAACGGCTCTGCGGCCCGATTCCGCGCCGACCGGGCGAGCCGGAGGACATGGGCGCCATGTCACGAGTGCCGAGACCCCGACGCGGCGGGGATGGGGAGACGGTCATGCAGCGAGTGCACGGCAGCAATGCCGTCCAGCTCATGCTGGTGGCCAGGCTCGACATCGACCTGGTCCGCCGCGCCAGCTGCCTCTGTAGCTGAAACCCTTCGGCCGTCTCGACGCTGACGACAGTTCAGTTCTGACCGAGGATCACGACCCGGTCCGCGTCGCGCGGTTCCCGTCGGCCGATGCATCGATGCACCCCGTTTCCGGCCCCTGCACGATGGGGAGCGCAGTGTCGCGCCTCCCGGTCCTGCCCTGCTCCAGGAGAGCGGATGTCCACGTCTCCCGCACGCCTTGCCACCGACGCCGCCGAGTTCGCCCCCTACAGCCGTGACCTCGAATTCGCCCAACTGGGCTGCGCCCTGGACCGCTGCCTCGACGGCGCGGGCGCGGTCGTCGTCCTGAACGGTTCGGTCGGCAGCGGCCGCACCGAACTGCTGCACGCCTTCTCCGACTTCGCCGCCACCCGGGGCGTACGGGTGCTGGTCGCCACCGGCTCCCCGCTGGAGCGGGACTTCCCGCTCGGCGTCGCCCGGCAACTCTTCCAGAGCGCCGGCCTCGACCCCGACGACCAGGCCGAAGTCGCCATGCTGCTCGAGGACGTGGTGCCGGTCGATCCCCGCACCCGGCCCTCCTCGGACGCCGCGCTGCGGCCCTCGGCGCGGGCGCTGCACGGCCTGTGCACCATCCTGCTGCGGCTCGCCGAGCGTACGCCGCTGCTGCTGGCCGTCGACGACCGCCAGGACGCCGACGCGCAGTCACTGGAGTTCCTGCTCTACCTCGTCCGCCGCACCAGGAACGCCCGGGTGCTCACCCTGCTCAGCTCGCGCGAGACGATGACCCCGCCGAACCCCTTCTTCGAGGTCGAGCTGGCCCGCCAGCCGCACCACCGGGGCGTCAAGCTCCGGGTACTGCCGCCGGGCGTGGTCGCCGACATGCTGAGCGACCGCTTCGGCGCGCACCCCGGCCGCCGCCACGCCGCCGAGGCCCATGCCCTCACCGGCGGGAACCCGCTGCTGGTACACGCCCTGATGGACGATCAGGAGACCGACGGCAGCGGGCAGGCGCTCATCGTCGGCGAGAGCTACCGCCGCGCCCTGATGCACTGCCTGCACCGGATGGACCCGCTGGCGCTGCGCTGCGCACGCGGCGTGGCCGTGCTCGGCCGCCCGGCCGAGACCGAACTGCTGGCCGATCTGCTGCTGCTCGCCCCCGAGTCGCTCTCCCGCGCCTTCTACCTGCTGCACGCCGCCGGGCTGATGGCCGACGGCGGCTTCCGCCACCCCACCGCCGGGGGCGACCTGCTCGCCGCCGTGCACCCCGAGGAGCTCGCCGCCCTGCACCGGCGCGCCGCCCGGCTGCTGCACGCGGCCGGAGCGGAGCCCGAGCGGGTGGAGGAGCAGAACCGCGCGGCCGGCGGCCACGCCCGCGCCCCCTGGGCCGTCACCGCCCCGGCCGCACCGGCGGAGTGCGCGCCCGCGGCGGACAGCGCGCCCGAGGCGGCCTTCGCCCCCGAGCCGGTTCTCCCGTCCGAACCGGTCTTCGCGTCCGAGCTGGCCTTCGCGTCCGAGCTGGCTTTCGCGTCCGAGCTGGCTTTCGCGTCCGAGCCGGTCTTCGCGTCCGCCCCCGGCGCGCCGGTGGTGATCACCTGCGTGCCCTCGCTGCCCGGGCCCCGCCCGCCCGCGCCCGACGCCGACCCGGCCGAGCAGCTCAGACGCGAGCGGCTCAAGGCCGTCACCCACCTCTTCTGGCAGGGCCGCGTGGCCGAAGGCGTGGCCGCGCTGGAGCGGTACGAGGCCGACCACGGCCCGGCGCTGCGCTCCTGGCTCCGCTGCTGGTACCCCTCACTGCTGCCCCGGGAGGCCCCGCGGACCGGCCCCCGCGAGACGTCGGCCGACGCCCGGCCCGGCGCCGACGACGGCCTGCGCGTCCTGGAGCAACTCCTCGCCGGCACACCGCCGCAGGAGGCGGCGCTGCGGGCCGAGAGCGTGCTGCGCGACGCCCGACTGGGCCGCACCTCGGTCGAGTCGCTCACCTCCGCGCTGATGGTGCTGGTCTACGCCGACCGGGCGGACCGCGCCGGGCACTGGTGCGGCCCGCACGCCCAACGTCCCGACGCGCACGGCAATCCGACCGCGCAGGCGCTGTTCTCCGCGCTGCTCGCGGAGACCGCCCTGCGCCAGGGCGACCTGCGTACCGCCGAGGAGTCGGCCCGCGCCGCGTTCGCCCGGATCCGCCCGGAGAACTGGGGTGTGGCCGTCGGCTTCCCGCTGTCCACCATGGTCGCGGCCCGCACCGCGCTGGGCCGGTACGAGGACGCCGAACGCTATCTGGCCGTCCCCGTGCCGGAGGAGATGTTCCGCACCCCGGCCGGACTGCACTACCGCCATGCGCGCGGCAGCTACCTGCTGGCGGTGGGCCGCGCCGAGGAGGCCCTCGCGGAGTTCCTGGCCTGCGGCGAGACGATGAACCGCTGGGAGCTGGGGCACCTGCCCGGGATCGTGCCCTGGCGGTTGGGCGCGGCCCGCGCCCAACTGGCGCTCGGCCGCCACCAGGCCGCGCAGGCACTGGCCGACCGCCAGCTCGCCGACCTCGGCCCGTCCGGGCACGCCCGGGTACGCGGCATGGCGCTGTGGATCCGGGCGGCGGCCGGTGCCGCCGACGACCGGGCCGCCCTGCTGGAGCAGGCACTGGAGGCGCTGGAGGCCGCCGGTGACCAGGCCCAGGCGTCCGCAGTGCTGGCCGAGTTGGGCCGGGCGCACCGGGCCGAGGGCGATCCGGGCCGGGCCCGGCTCACCGAACGCCGGGCCCGGACGCTCTCCTCCCGGCTGCTGCCGTTCGAAGCGGCGCCGCGCCCGGCAGTCGTCGTACCACCCCCCGCCGCCGTGCCGACGCCTGCGGACGGCGACCCGACCCAGCTCAGCGACGCCGAGCGCCGGGTCGCGGAACTGGCCGTGCACGGGCTGACCAACCGCGAGATCGCCAGGAAGCTCTACATCACCGTCAGCACCGTGGAGCAGCACCTCACCCGGGTCTACCGCAAACTCGGCGTGCGCCGCCGGGTCGACCTGCGCTTCTCGCTGGACGGGAGCCGGGAGTTGGCAGGCTGAACCACCCCACCCCGTAGGGGGTGCGTAGGGGTGGCGTACGGGTTAGCCCAGGCAGGGCCGCTGAGAAGACTTGTGACCCACAAGGTGATCTTTCTCAGGAGTGGAAGCCCGCGATGGCCCGTCAGGAGAGTTCGACGTCGTCTGTGCCGCCCGTGCCCGCCAACCGTGCCACGGAGGCGGTCGCGGTCATCGGGTACGCCTGCCGACTGCCCGGCGCGGCCACCGCCGAGGCGTTCTGGCGGCTGCTGGACGACGGCGCCCACGCCGTCGGGGAGCCCCCGAGCGGGCGCTTCCCCGACGGCGCCGGGGTCCGCCCCGGCGGCTACCTGGAGCAGGTGGACGGCTTCGACCCGGAGTTCTTCGGCATCTCGCCCGCGGAGGCCGCCGCCGCCGACCCCCAGCAGCGCCTGCTGCTGGAACTCGCCTGGGAGGCACTGGAACACGCCGGAACCCTGCCCGCACAGCTGGGCGCGAGCCGCACCGGCGTCTTCGTCGGCTCCATCGCGGGCGACTACGCCACGCTCGTCCACCGGCACGCGCCGGACGCCGTCACCCGGCACAGCCTGACCGGCCTCAACCGGGGCGTTCTCGCCAACCGCCTCTCCTACGCCTTCGACCTGCGCGGGCCCAGCCTGACCGTGGACTCGGCCCAGTCCTCCTCGCTGGTCGCCGTGCACCTGGCGCTGGAGAGCCTGCGCAGCGGCGAGTCCGAACTGGCCCTGGCCGCCGGGGTCAACCTCAATCTCGCCGCCGACAGCACGCGGACCGTGGACCGGTTCGGCGCGCTCTCGCCCGACGACCGCTGCTTCACCTTCGACGCCCGCGCCAACGGCTACGTCCGGGGCGAGGGCGCGGTGCTGCTGGTGCTCAAGCCGCTGGCCCGGGCACTCGCCGACGGCGACCCGGTGCGGGCGGTGCTGCTGGGCAGCGCCGTCAACAGCGACGGCGCGACCGAGGGGCTGACCGTCCCCAGCGCGCAGGCGCAGACCCGGGTGGTACGCGCGGCCGTGGAACGGGCCGGTCTGGACCCCCGACAGGTGCAGTACGTGGAACTGCACGGCACGGGCACCCGGGTCGGCGACCCGATCGAGGCGGCCGCGCTGGGAGCCGCCCTGGGCGCCGGACGGCCCGACGGCGACGTGCTGCTGGTCGGCTCCGCCAAGACCAATGTGGGGCACCTGGAGGGCGCCTCCGGAATCGTCGGGCTGCTCAAGGTCGTACTGAGCGTCCACCACCGCAGGCTGCCCGCCAGCCTCAACTTCGCCGAACCCAACCCGGAGATCGACTTCGACCGGCTGGCGCTGCGGGTGCGCACCCGATCCGGACCGTGGCCGCACCCGGAACGGCGGCTGGTCGCGGGCGTCAGCTCCTTCGGCGTGGGCGGCACCAACGCCCACGTCCTGGTCGCCGAGGCCGAAACTGCAACCCGGACCGCAGCCGAGGCCGCAGCCGATACCGATGCCGGGATCCCGTCCGGGGCGGCGCCGTCGGCGGAGCCGCCGACCCTGTGGCCGCTCTCCGCCCGCAGCCCGCAGGCCCTGCGCGCCCAGGCCGCACGGCTGTTGGAGCACCTCACGGATCAGGACGCCCCGAACCCGGTCGAGTTGGCACGCTCCCTGGCCACCGACCGGACCGCCTTCGAGCACCGGGCCGTGTTGCTCGGCACCGACCTCGCCCAGTTCGTCGCTGAACTTCACGTTCTGACGCAGGATCAGCAATCGACCGAGCTGATTCGGGGCACCGCGCACGGCGGCGGACGCACCGTGTTCGTCTTCCCCGGGCAGGGCAGCCAATGGGATTCCATGGCACGGGAGTTGCTGGCCGCAGCCTCCGACAGCCGGACCGCGTCCGCCTTCGCCGACAGCGTCCACGCCTGCGCTGCCGCGCTGGCGCCGCACACCGACTGGTCCCTGACCGATGTACTGCTCGGTCGGCCCGGTGCCCCTGGCCTGGACCGGGTCGACGTGGTGCAGCCCGCGCTGTGGGCGGTCATGGTCTCGCTGGCCGCGCTCTGGCAGGCGGCAGGCGTCCGCCCCGACGCCGTCATCGGCCACTCCCAGGGCGAGGTCGCAGCCGCCTACGTCTCCGGTGCGCTCAGCCTGGAGGACGCCGCCGCCGTGGTCGCCCTGCGCTCCCGGGCCATCGCCGGGCTCGGCGGCTCCGGCACCGGCGGGATGGCGTCGGTGCCGCTGCCCGAAGCCGAGGTCCGGGGCAGGATCGCAGCTCTGGGCGACGAGTTGAGCATCGCCGCCGTCAACGGCCCCTCGGCGACGGTGGTGTCCGGTGACCGCGCGGCCGTCGACGCCCTGGTCGCCTCCTGCACCGACGAGGGCATCCGGGCCCGCGTGGTCCCGGTCGACTACGCCTCGCACTCCCCGCAGGTCGAGCCGCTGCGCGAGAGCCTGCCGGAGATCCTCGCCGGGATCACCCCCCGACCTGCCCGGATCGCCTTCTACTCGACCGTCACCGGCGGGCTGGTGGACACCACCGCGCTGGACCCCGGCTACTGGTACCGCAACCTGCGGCAGACCGTCGAGTTCGACCGGGCCGTGCGCGCCGCCCACGCCGACGGGCACCGCGCATACGTCGAGAGCAGCCCGCACGCAGTGCTGACCGTGGGCCTCGGCCAGATCCTGGACGGCGCGGCGGCCGTCACCGGCACCCTGCGCCGCGACCACGGCGGTCTGCGGCAGTTCCACACCGCGCTGGCCGGCTTCCACGTCCAGGGCGGGGCGGTGGACTGGGCCGCCTTCCACGGCCCGCGCACCCGCCGGGCGGAACTACCGACCTACGCCTTCCAGCGGCGACGGCTGTGGTTCGACGCCTCCCAGGGCCGCACCCAGCCCGTACCCGTCGCACCCGCCGCCGTCGAGACGGACGCCGGAACCGCCGCCGTCGAGGCCGCCGCCGAGCATGGAACCGCGCTGCTGCACACCGTGCTGACCAGCGCCGCCATCGTGCTGGGCCAGCCCTCCGCCGAGGCTGTCGACCCGGACCGGACCTTCCGCGACCTCGGCTTCGACTCCGTCTCCGCCGTCGAGTTCCGCGACCGGCTGGGCAGCGCCACCGGCCTGCCGCTGTCCACCACCCTGGTCTACGACCGCCCCACCCCCCGCGCCGTCGCCGACCACCTGCGCGACCTCGCCACCGGCGGCCGTCCCTCGTCCGACACCGCCGCCCCGGCGACAGCGCCCGCCCACGACGACGACCCGATCGCCGTCGTCGCCATGAGCGGACGCTGGCCCGGCGGCGCGGACACCCCCGAAGCGCTCTGGGAACTGCTCCGCTCCGGCCGCGACGCCATCGGCGACTTCCCCGACAACCGGGGCTGGGACCTGGACGCCCTCTACGACCCGAACGGGCTGCGCCCTGGCACCTCCTACACCCGGCAGGGCGGCTTCCTCTACGACGCCGACCGCTTCGACGGCGCCTTCTTCGGCCTGAGCCCGCGCGAGTCGGCGGCGATGGACCCGCAGCAGCGGCTGCTGCTGGAGTCCTCCTGGGAGCTGTGCGAGCGCGCCGGCATCCTCCCGGCCTCCCTGCGCGGCAGCCGCACCGGGGTCTTCGTCGGCGTCACCCCGCAGGACTACGGCCCCCGGCTGCACCAGACCCCGGAGGGCTACCAGGGCCACGCCCTCACCGGCAGCCTCACCAGCGTGGCCTCCGGGCGGCTGGCCTACGTCCTCGGCCTCGAGGGCCCGGCCATCAGCGTGGACACCGCCTGCTCCTCCTCGCTGGTGGCGCTGCACCTGGCCGCGCAGTCGCTGCGGCAGGGCGAGAGCGATCTGGCGCTCGCCGGTGGGGCGGCGGTGATGTCCGGGCCGGGCATGTTCACCGAGTTCAGCCGTCAGCACGGGCTGGCCGCCGACGGCCGCTGCAAGCCCTTCGCCGCCGCTGCGGACGGCACCGCCTGGGCCGAGGGCGTGGGCCTGCTGCTGCTGGAACGGCTCTCGGACGCCCGCCGCAACGGTCACCCGGTGCTGGCCCTGGTCCGTGGCTCGGCGGTGAACCAGGACGGCGCCTCCAACGGGTTGACCGCCCCCAACGGCCCCTCGCAGGAGCGGGTGATCCGGCAGGCCCTGCGCAACGCCGGACTCTGCCCGGCCGACGTGGACGCCGTCGAGGCCCACGGCACCGGCACCGCCCTGGGCGACCCGATCGAGGCGCAGGCCCTGATCGCCGTCTACGGCCAGGACCGCCCTGCGGACCGGCCGCTGCTGCTGGGCTCGCTCAAGTCCAGCATCGGCCACACCCAGGCAGCTGCCGGGGTGACCGGGGTCATCGCCATGGTCCAGTCCATGCAGCACGGCGAACTGCCCGCCACCCTGCACCTGGACCGCCCCACGCCGCACGTCGACTGGTCGGCCGGGACGGTGGCGCTGCTGCCGCAGGCCACCCCCTGGCCGCAGCCCCGGACCGGCGAGGGCGACCGCGACCGGCCCCTTGTCGAGCGCCCGCGCCGGGCCGGGGTCTCCTCCTTCGGCATCAGCGGCACCAACGCCCATCTGATCCTCGAAGCACCCGCGACGGCCCCCGAGGACGCCGCCCCCGCCGCCGGGCCGGAGCCGACGGCCCCGCTGCCCTGGGTGCTGTCCGCCCGCGACCCCGAGCAGCTGCGCGCGCAGGCGGAGCGGCTGCTGACCCGGCTGGCCGCCGACCCCCGGCCGTCCGCCGCCGATCTCGGCCACTCGCTGGCCGCCACCCGGGCCCGCTTCGACCACCGCGCCGTACTGACCGGCAGCGACCCGGCCGAGCAGGAGGCCCAGCTGCGCGCCCTCGCGGCCGGGCGGACCGCACCCGGCCTGCACACCGGCAGCGCCCGGTCGGGCGTCCGCACCGCCGTCCTGCTCTCCGGTCAGGGCAGCCAGCGCCCGGGCGCGGGCCGCGCGCTGTACGCCGCCCACTCGGTCTTCGCCCGGGCGCTGGACGCCGCCGCCGAGCTGTTCGACGCCCACCTGGACGTCCCGCTCAGGGAGGTGATGTTCGCCGAGCCCGGCACCGAGCGGGCCGCGCTGCTGGACGCCACCGGCTACACCCAGCCCGCCCTGTTCACCCTGCAGCTCGCGCTGTACCGGCTGGTGGAGTCGTACGGCGTGCGGGCCGACCACCTCATCGGCCACTCCGTGGGCGAGCTGACCGCCGCCCACCTGGCCGGGGTGCTCTCGCTGCCCGACGCGGTGGCCCTGGTCGCCGCACGCGGACGGCTGATGCAGGCCCTGCCTGCGGGCGGCGCTATGGCCGCCCTGCAGGCCACCGAGGCCGAACTGCTGCCGCTGCTCGCCGGACGCGAGGCCCGGGTGGGCATCGCGGCCGTCAACGGGCCGACATCCGTCGTCATCTCCGGCGACGCCGACGAGGTGCGGCGGCTGGCCGACAGTTGGCGCTCGCGCGGCCGCCGCAGCAAGCTGCTGACGGTCAGCCACGCCTTCCACTCGCCGCACATGGACGCGGTGCTGGACGACTTCCGCCGGATCGCCGCCGGGCTGCGCTTCGGCGAACCGCGCATCCCGGTGGTCTCCAACCTCACCGGCCTGCCCGCCACCGCCGAGCAACTGCGCGATCCGGACTACTGGGTCCGGCACATCCGCGAGGCAGTGCGCTTCCACGACGGCGTACGCACCCTGGACGGCTTGGGCGTCACCGGCTTCCTAGAGCTGGGCCCGAGCCCGGTGCTGACCGCCCTGGTCGAGGACGCCCTGCCCGACTCCGACTCCGACTTCGACGCGGACGCGGACGCGGACGCGGACGCCGACGCCGACGCCGGGCCGACGCCGCGCGCCGTGGTCGCCGCGCTGCGCCCCGAGCGGGACGAGACCCGCACCCTGACCGAGGCCCTGGCGCAGCTGCACGTCCACGGCACGCCGGTGGACTGGTCCGCTGCCTTCGCCGGACGGCAGGCCCGGCGGATTCCGCTGCCCACCTACCCCTTCCACCGCACCCGGCACTGGCTGGACCAGCCCGCCACGGCCGCGCCCGCCGCAGCCGGCCTGGGCGAGGCCGGACACCCGCTGCTCGGCGCCGCCCTCGAACTGCCCGAGGACGCAGGGTGGTTGCTCACCGGGCGGCTGTCGCTGCGGACCCACCCCTGGCTGGCCGACCATGCGGTCGGTGGCCGGGTGCTGCTGCCGGGCACCGCCCTGCTGGAACTGGCCGTGGACGCCGCCCGGCGCACCGGCGCGCCGGGCGTCGCCGAACTGGACCTGGAGGCACCGCTGCTGCTCGGCGCGACCGGGGCGGTGCAGCTCCAGGTCTCCGTGGGCGCCGCCGACGCCGGCGGGCGCAGGCCGTTGCGGGTGCACGCGCGCCCCGAGCCCGGCCCTGCGGGCTCCGGCCCGGGGGAGTGGACCCGGCACGCCACCGGCGCCCTCGCCGCCCCCGACACCCTCGCCGTCCCCGACAGCGGCACCGCGCCCGCCCTGAATGCCGCCGGGCTGCCCGACGCCGGGGTGTGGCCGCCGACCGGCGCCGAGCCCGTGGACGTCGCCGACCTCTACGAGCGGCTCGCCGACCTCGGCTACGCCTACGGCCCGGCGTTCCGTGGCCTCACCGCCGCCTGGCGGCTGGGCGAGGAGCTGTACGCCGAGGTCGGGCCGGGCCCGGCGGCGGTTGCCGACGCGTCCGGCTACCGACTGAACCCGGCGCTGTCCGATGCCGCCCTGCACGCGGTGGTCGGCCTGCTGCCGTCGGGCACCGGCGAACACCCGGCCCGTCCCCGCGTGCCCTTCGCCTGGAACGGCGTGACCCTGCACCGGCACGGAGCCTCGGCGCTGCGGGTGCGCATCCGGCCGACCGGACCGGACGCCGTTGCGCTGGACCTGGCCGACGACTCCGGCGCCCCGGTGGCCACAGTCGGTTCGCTCACCCTGCGCACCGTCGCCGACTCCGGCGCGGAGGCCGCCTACCGGCTCGACTGGCAGCCCCTGCCACGGCAGGCCGCCACCGCCCCCACCGCCTGGGCCGTCCTCAGCGGAACCGCAAACGTAACCGGCACCGACACCGCCCCCGACGCCCGGGGCGACCTGCTGCGCGTCGCGCTGGCCCGGGCCACCGGCCAGCCGGTTCCGGTCGTCGACCGCCCCGGCGACCTCCCCGCCGCCCCCGCCCGGACGGTCGTGGCCGTGGTGCCGGACGCCTCCGCCGCGCTGGCGGCCATCCAGAGCTGGCTGGCCGAGGAGCAGGCGGCCGACACCCCGCACCGGCTGGCACTGGCCACCCGCCGTGCGGTGGCCGTCCACCCCGGCGAGGACGTCCCCGAGCCCGCCGCCGCCACCGTGTGGGGCCTGGTCCGCACGGCCCAGGCCGAACACCCCGGCCGGCTGCTGCTGCTCGACCTGGACGACGCCCCCGGGACGCCGGACGCCCTGCCCGCCGCCGTTGCCGCCGCTGTCGCCGCCGACGAACCGCAGCTCGCGGTGCGCGGTGAGGAGGTGCTGGTGCCCCGACTGGTCCGGGTGCGGGCCGCGGACACCCTGGCAGCGCCGCCGGAGGCGGGCCCGTGGCGGCTGGACACCCGCACCCCCGGCAGCATCGACAGCGTCGAGCTGCTCCCCGCGCCCGGCGCGGAAAGGGAGTTGGGCCCGGACGAGGTCCGGATCGCGCTGCGTGCCGCCGGGTTGAACTTCCGGGACGTGCTGATCGCCCTGGGCATGTACCCGGGCGGGGCCAGCATCGGCGCGGAGGGCGCGGGGATCGTCCTGGAGACCGGCCCCGGGGTCACCGGCCTGGCGGCCGGGGACCGGGTGATGGGGCTGGTCCAGGGCACGCTCGGGCCGGTCGCCGTCACCGATCGGCGGCTGCTGACCCGCGTCCCCGAGGGCTGGAGCTTCGCCCAGGCGGCGAGCGTCCCGGTCGCCTTCCTGACCGCCTACCACGGCCTGTACGACCTGGCCGGGCTGCGGCCGGGCGAGTCGCTGCTGGTGCACGCCGCCACCGGTGGCGTCGGTCAGGCAGCGGTACAACTCGCCCGCCACGGCGGCGCGGAGGTGTTCGGCACGGCCAGCCCGGGCAAGTGGGCCACCCTGCGCGGCCAGGGCCTGGACGACCGCCGTATCGCCGACAGCCGCACCCTGGGCTTCGAGGACGCCTTCCGGGAGGCGACCGGCGGGCGCGGAGTGGACGTGGTGCTCAACTCCCTGGCCCGGGAGTTCACCGACGCCTCACTGCGGCTGCTCGCGCCCCGGGGCCGCTTCGTGGAGATGGGCAAGACCGACCCGCGCGACCCGCAGGCCGTGGCCCGCGACCACAACGGCGCCTCCTACCAGGCCTTCGACCTCTTCGACGTCGACCCCGAGCGGATCGCCGAAATCCTGTCCCGGCTGGCCGAGTTGTTCGCCACCGGCGCGCTCACCCCGCTGCCGGTGCAGGCCCAGGACGTCCGGCAGGCCGAGCACGCCCTGCGCGGCCTCAGCCAGGCCCGGCACACCGGCAAGCTCGCGCTCACCCTGCCCGCCGGGCTGCGACCCGAGGGGACGGTGCTGGTCACCGGCGGCACCGGCGCGCTGGGACGCCTGGTCGCCCGCCGCCTGGTCACCCACCACGGCGTCAGCCGACTGCTGCTGACGAGTCGTCAGGGGTATTCAGCGCCAGGCGCGGAGGAGCTCATCGCCGAACTCGCCGCCCTGGGTGCGCAGACCACGGTGGCGGCCTGCGACGCCGCCGACGCCGAGGCGCTCGCCGCGCTGCTGGCCGGCGTCCCGTCCGCGCACCCGCTCACCGCCGTCGTCCACGCCGCCGGGGTCCTCGATGACACGCTGCTGACCTCGCTCACCCCCGACCGGCTGCGGGACGTCCTGCGGCCCAAGGCCGAGGGCGCGTGGAACCTGCACCGCGCCACCGAGCACCTGGACCTGGCCGCGTTCGTCCTGTTCTCCTCCGCCGTCGGCCTGCTCGGCAACCCCGGCCAGGCCAACTACGCTGCCGCCAACGCCTATCTGGACGCCCTCGCCCAGCACCGCCGGATCCGCGGGCTGCCCGCCGCCTCGCTCGCCTGGGGGCACTGGGCCGAAGCCGGGGGCCTGGCCGCCCGGTTGAGCCGCACCGAGTCCGAGCGCCTGGCCCGGACCGGCCTCGCCCCCATGCCCACCGATCTCGCCCTCGGACTCTTCGACGCCGCCCTCGGCACCCCGTACGCCCTGCTGGCCACCGCCGCCCTGGACACCGGCGGCAGGCCCCCCGGGGAGCTGTCCCCGGTGCTGCGCGGCCTGGCCCGCCCCCGGCCGCGCCCGGCAACCGCCGTCCCCGCCGTGGACGACGCGGCGGAGCTGCGGCGCCGACTCGACGGGAAGCGCCCCGCCGAGCAGGAGCGGCTGCTGCTCGCCCTGGTGCGCGACAACGCCGCGGCCGTGCTCGGCCACCCCGGACCCGAGGCCATCCGGCCCGACATCGGCTTCATGGACGCCGAGTTCGACTCCCTGAGCGCCATCGAACTGCGCAACCGGATCAACACCGCGACCGGGCTGCGCCTGCCCAGCACCGCGGTCTTCGACCATCCCACCCCGCTGGCCCTGGCCGCCCATCTGCGCGCCTGCCTGGCCCCGGAACCGCCCGCCGTACCCGCGCCCGCGCCCGCACCTGTACCCGTCCCCGGGCCGGTGGACGACCTCGCGGACCGCATCGCCGACGTCGGCGACGACGAGATCTTCGACTTCCTGCACAACGAGCTCGGAATTTCCTGAGAGAGGCCGATCACCGATGACGACGAACGAGGCGAAGCTCCGCGACTACCTCAACCGGGTCGCCACCGAGCTGCACGAGACTCGCGGCCGCCTGCGTGAGGCCGAGGCCCAGGCGGCGGCGCGGACCCACGACGACGAGCCGATCGCCATCGTCGGGATGGCCTGCCGCTACCCCGGCGACACCGGCACCCCCGACGAGCTGTGGCGGCTGGTCACCGAGGAACGCGACGTGATCGGCCCCTTCCCCGCCGACCGCGGCTGGGACCTGGACCACCTCTACGACCCCGACCCCGACCACCCCGGCAGCAGCTACGCCCGCGAGGGCGGATTCCTCTACGGCGCAGGCGAGTTCGACGCCGGATTCTTCGGCATCTCCCCACGCGAGGCCCTGGCCGCCGACCCGCAGCAACGACTGCTGCTGGAGACCGCGTGGGAGGCGCTGGAGCACGCCGCCATCGACCCCACCCGGCTACGCGGCACCAGCACCGGGGTGTTCGCCGGCGTCATCGCCCAGGAGTACGGGCCGAGCCTGCACCACCTGCCCGCCGAGAAGACCGACGGCTACGTCCTGACCGGCACCACCACCAGCGTCGCCTCCGGCCGGATCGCCTACACCCTGGGCCTGGAGGGCCCGGCGGTGACCGTGGACACTGCCTGCTCCTCGTCGCTGGTGGCGCTGCACCTGGCGGCGCAGTCGCTGCGCTCCGGCGAGTGCGATCTGGCCCTGGCCGGAGGCGCCACCGTGCTGGCCGCCCCCGGCATGTTCATCGAGTTCAGCCGCCAGCGCGGCCTGGCCCCCGACGGCCGCTGCAAGCCCTTCGCCGGGGCCGCCGACGGCACCGCGTGGGGCGAGGGCGCCGGGGTGCTGGTGCTGGAGAAGCTCTCCGACGCCCAGCGCCTCGGACACCGGGTGCTGGCCGTGCTGCGCGGCTCCGCCGTCAACCAGGACGGCCGCAGCAGCCAGCTGACCGCCCCCAACGGCCCCTCCCAGCAGCGGGTCATCCGGCAGGCCCTGGACTCCGCCGGCCTGGGCACCGCCGACGTGGACGTCGTCGAGGCCCACGGCACCGGCACCCGGCTCGGCGACCCGATCGAGGCCCAGGCGCTGATCGCCACCTACGGCCAGAACCGGCCCGAGGAAAGGCCGTTGTGGCTGGGCTCGCT
Organism: Streptacidiphilus sp. PB12-B1b; assembly: GCF_014084125.1. NCBI lineage: Bacteria > Bacillati > Actinomycetota > Actinomycetes > Kitasatosporales > Streptomycetaceae > Streptacidiphilus > Streptacidiphilus sp. PB12-B1b. Next base: position 3,602,812 of record NZ_CP048405.1, read on the forward strand.
CAAGTCCAACATCGGCCACACCCAGGCGGCGGCGGGCGTCGCCGGGGTCATCAAGATGGTCCAGGCGATCCGCCACGGCGTGCTGCCGCGCACCCTGCACGTGGACCAGCCCTCGCCGTACGTGGACTGGTCCGACGGCGGCGTACGGCTGCTGACGGAGGCTCAGGAATGGCCGCAGCTGGACCGGCCGCGCCGGGCAGCGGTGTCGGCGTTCGGCGTCAGCGGCACCAACGCCCACGTCATCATCGAACAGGCCCCCGCAACCCCGCAGGACGACGCCCCCACGGCACCCCCCGCCGTGCTGCCCTGGCTGCTCTCCGCCCGCACCCCGCAGGCCCTGCAGGCCCAGGCCGGACGGCTCGCACAGCGCCTGGACAGCGACACCGCCCCCGAACTACCGGACGCAGCCTACTCGTTGGCCACCACCCGAGCGGCTCTGGAGGAGCGGGCCGTCGTCGTCGGCGACCGGGGCGGCATCGCCGCGCTCGCCCGCGGCGAGGAGTTCCCCGGGCTGGTGCGCGGCACCGCCGACACCACCGGCAAGACCGTGTTCGTCTTCCCCGGCCAGGGCTCCCAGTGGATCGGCATGGCCACCGAACTCCTCGCCACCGAACCGGTGTTCGCCGCCACACTGCAGGAGTGCGCCCAGGCGCTGGCCCGTTACACCGACTGGTCGCTGCTGGACGTCCTGCGCGGCGCCGAGGGCACCCCCGACCCGGACCGGGTGGACGTCGTCCAACCCTCGCTGTGGGCCGTCATGGTCGCCCTGGCCGAACTGTGGACCTCGTACGGGGTCCGCCCCGACGCCGTCGTCGGCCACAGCCAGGGTGAGGTCGCCGCCGCGTACGTCGCAGGCGGCCTCACCCTGGACGACGCCGCCCGCATTGTCGCGCTGCGCGCCCGCGCCCTGGCCACCCTGTCCGGACGCGGCGGCCTGCTCGCCGTCGCCCGGCCGGTCGCCGAGGTGACCGCCCGGATCTCCGCCTGGGGCGAGCGACTGTCCATCGGCGTGGTCAACGGCCCGGCGTCGACCGTGGTCTCCGGCGACCTCCAGGCCCTGGCCGAACTCGCCGAGGGCTACGCCGCCGACGGCGTCCGGGCCCGCCCGGTCGCCATCGACTACGCCTCGCACTCCGCCCAGACCGACGCGCTGCGCGGCGAACTCACCACGCTGCTCGGCGACGTCCGGCCGCGCACCGGCAGCCTGCCGCTGCTGTCCACCGTCACCGCCGACTGGCAGGACACGGCGGGCATGGACGCCGACTACTGGTTCGCCAACCTGCGCCGCACCGTCCGCTTCGAGGAGGCCGTGCGCGCCCTGGCCGCCGACGGCCACACCGTCTTCATCGAGGTCAGTCCGCACCCGGTGCTCACCGGCGCGGTCGAGGACACCCTCGCGGCGGCGGACGCCGTCCAGACCGCGGTGGTCGGCTCGCTCAGACGCGGCGACGGCGGCCGGGAGCGCTGGCTCACCTCGCTGGCGGAACTCCACGTCCGGGGCGTGCAGGTGGACTGGTCCCCGGCCTTCGGCGACCCCGCCCCCCGCCGGGTCGACCTGCCCACCTACGCCTTCCAGCGGCAGCGCTACTGGCTGGACGCCACCCGCTCGCCGGAGCTGCTCCCCGCCGCAGGCGGCCCCGCCGCGCCCGCCGACGACCCCTTCTGGAACCTGGTCGCCGAAGGCGACCCCGCCCGCCTGGGCGAGGCCATCGGCGTCGACGGCGCCCAGCTGGACCCGCTGCTGCCCGCGCTCGCCTCCTGGAGGGACCGGCAGCTCGGCGCCGCCGCCGCCGACGCCTGGCGCCACCGGATCCAGTGGCGTCCCGTTCCCGTCCCCGCCGCCGAACGGCTCACCGGGGACTGGCTGCTGGCCGTCCCCGAGGCCCACCCCGACCGCGACCGGATCGACGCCCTCAGCCGCGCCCTGACCGCCCACGGCGCCCGCGTCGTCCTGGTCGAGGTCGCCCCCGGGGCCGCCGACCGCGCCGCCCTCGGCGAGCAGCTCGCCGCCGTGGCCGGGCCCGCACCGGCGGGAGTGGTCTCGCTGCTCGCCCTCGGCTCCGGCAGCCACCCCGACCACCCGGCCCTGCCCTGGTCCTACGCCGCCAACGTCGCCCTGGCCCAGGCACTGGAGGCGACCGGCGCGCCGATCCCGCTCTGGTTCCTGACCAGCGGCGCGGTCAGCACCGCCGACGGGGACCGGGTGACCGACCCCGGACAGGCCCTGGTGTGGGGCTTCGGCGCCATCCTCGCCGTCGAGAGCCCGGCCCAGTGGGGCGGACTGGTGGACCTCCCGCAGCAGCCGGACGCCCGGACCTGGCAGCAACTGGCCGGACTGCTCGCCGACCGCTCCCCGGAGCGCGAGGCGGAGATCGCACTGCGGGCGTCCGGCGCGTTCGCCCGTCGGCTCACCCCCGCGCCGGCCCCCGCCCCGCTCGCGGCCGACGGCCCGCAGCCGTGGACCCCCCGGGGCACTACCCTGATCACCGGCGGCACCGGCGCGCTCGGCGGCCATGTCGCCCGCTGGCTGGCCCGGCGCGGCGCCGAGCACCTGCTGCTGGTCAGCCGTCGCGGCCAGGACGCCCCCGGCGCGGCCGAGCTGGCCGCCGAACTGGAGGCGCTCGGCGCCCGGGTCGGCTTCGCCGCCGCCGACGTCTCCGAACGCGGCGAGATCGAGGCCGTCCTCGCCGCCATCCCCGCCGAGCAGCCGCTCACCGCCGTCGTGCACACCGCCGCCGTCCTCCACGACGCCCTGATCCCGGCCCTCACCCCCGCGCACCTCGACCTGGCGCTGCGGGCCAAGGTCCAGGCCGCCCGGCACCTGCACGAGCTGACCGCCGGGCTCGACCTGTCGGCCTTCGTGCTGTTCTCCTCCGTCGCCGGGATCTGCGGCATCCCCGGCCATGCCAACTACGCCCCCGGCAATGCCTACCTGGACGCGCTCGCCGCGCACCGCCGGGCTGCCGGACTGCCCGCCACCGCCGTCGCCTGGGGCCACTGGGCCGGGGCCGGCATCGCCGCCTCCGGCGCCGAGGAGCAGCTGCGACGCCACGGGCTGGCCTCGCTGCCCGCCGAGCCCGCCGTCGCGGTGCTCGGCCAGATCCTCGACCACGGGGACAGCCACCTGGTCGTCGCCGACGTCGACTGGGCCGCCTTCTTCCACGGCCGGGTGCACCCGCTGGCCGCCGAACTCCCCGCCGTCCGCGCCGCCGCCCGCCGCCCGGACGCCGCCGACCCCGTCGCCGACGTCCGGCCCGGGGATCTGGGGGCGCGCCTGGCCAGGCTGCCCGCCGCCGAGCGCCGCCGGGCCCTGCTCGGCGTCGTCCGCGCCCAGGCCGCCCTGGTCCAGCGGCACGGCTCGGCCGAGGCGATCGACCCGGCCAAGGCGTTCCGCAACCAGGGCTTCGACTCGCTCACCGCCGTCGAGTTCCGCAACCGGCTGGGCGCGGCCACCGGACGCCGCCTGCCCGCAACCGTCGTCTTCGACCACCCCACCCCGGCCGCCCTGGCCGACTGGCTCGCCGAGGAGCTGTGGGGCGCCGACGGGGACACCGCACCGCAGGCCGCGCCCGCGACCGTCGGCAACGACGAGCCCATCGCCATCGTCGGCATGGCCTGCCGCTTCCCCGGGCAGGTCGCCTCCCCGGAGGACCTCTGGCGGCTGGTCACCGACGGCGTGGACGCCCTCACCGAGTTCCCCGACGACCGCGGCTGGGATCTGGAGCGCCTCTACAGCCCCGACCCCGACCGCCCCGGCACCTCCTACGCCCGGCACGGCGGATTCCTGGACGCCGTCGCCGACTTCGACGCCGAGTTCTTCGGCATCTCCCCGCGCGAGGCCCTCGCCGTGGACCCGCAGCAGCGGCTGCTGCTGGAGACCACCTGGGAGGTCCTGGAACGCGCCGGGATCGACCCGGACACCCTGCGCGGCAGCCGCACCGGCGTCTTCGCCGGAACCTCCGGCCGCGACTACGCGAGCAGTGCCCAGCAGGTGCCGGACGAGTTGGAGGCCTACCTCGGGATCGGCACCGCGGGCAGTGTCGCCTCGGGGCGGATCTCCTACACCTTCGGGTTCGAGGGTCCGGCGGTGACGGTGGACACGGCGTGCTCGTCGTCGCTGGTGGCGCTGCACCTGGCGGCGCAGTCGCTGCGCTCCGGCGAGAGCGACCTCGCCGTCGCCGGGGGTGTGCTGGTGATGTCCACGCCCACGACCTTCATCGAGTTCAGCCGCCAGCGCGCCATGTCGCCGGACGGGCGCTGCAAGGCGTTCGCAGCGGCGGCCGACGGTACCGGTTGGGCCGAGGGAGTGGGGCTGCTGCTGGTGGAGCGGTTGTCGGATGCCCGGCGGTTGGGGCACGAGGTGTTGGCCGTGGTGCGCGGCAGCGCGGTCAACCAGGACGGCGCCTCCAACGGCCTCACCGCCCCGAGCGGGCCGTCCCAGCAGCGGGTGATCCGGCAGGCCCTCGCCGCAGCCGGGATCGCCGCCGACCAGGTGGACGCCGTCGAAGCCCACGGCACCGGCACCACCCTCGGCGACCCGATCGAGGCCCAGGCACTGATCGCCACCTACGGCCAGAACCGGCCCGAGACACGGCCGTTGTGGCTGGGCTCGGTGAAATCCAACATCGGCCACACCCAGGCGGCGGCCGGCGTCGCCGGGGTCATCAAGATGGTCCAGGCGATCCGCCACGGCGTGCTGCCGCGCACCCTGCACGTGGACCAGCCCTCGCCGTACGTGGACTGGAACGCGGGAGCCGTAAAGCTGCTGACGGAGGCTCAGGAATGGCCGCAGCTGGACCGGCCGCGCCGGGCGGCGGTGTCGGCCTTCGGGGTCAGCGGCACCAACGCCCACGTCATCATCGAACAGGCCCCCGAAGCTCCGCAGAGCGACGCACCCACGGCACCCCCCGCCGTGCTGCCCTGGCTGCTCTCCGCCCGCACCCCGCAGGCCCTGCAGGCCCAGGCCGGACAACTCGCCGACCTGCTCGACGCCGAGGCTGCGCCCGCCGACCTGGACGCCGCCTACGCCCTCGCCACCACCCGCGGTTCGCTGGAGGAGCGGGCCGTAATCCTCGGCGACCGCCAGGGCCTGCGCGCCCTGGCACGCGGCGAAGCGACCCCGCAGACCGTCGTCGGCTCGTCCACGGGCACGGGCACGGGTGGTCTGGCGTTCCTGTTCACCGGCCAAGGCAGTCAGCGGGCCGGTATGGGAAGGGAGTTGTATGCTTCGTATCCGGTGTTCGCCGAGGCGTTCGACGCGGTGGCGGCCGAGTTCGACGGGCTGTCGGAGGGTGTGTCCCTGGCCGAGGTGGTGTGGACGGGCGCGGGCCTGGACGAGACGGGGGTGACGCAGCCGGCGTTGTTCGCTCTCGAGGTTGCGTTGTTCCGGTTGTGGGAGTCGTGGGGTGTGCGTCCGGACTTCGTGGCGGGTCATTCGGTGGGGGAGGTGGTGGCTGCTCATGTGGCGGGGGTGTTGTCGTTGGGTGATGCGGTGGTGTTGGTTGCGGCGCGTGGGCGGTTGATGCAGGGGTTGCCCTCGGGTGGGGTGATGGTGTCGGTGGAGGCGTCGGAGGGTGAGGTTGTTGAGGTTCTGGCGGGTCGGGAGGGGGTGTCGGTTGCGGCGGTGAACGGTCCGGTGTCGGTGGTGGTGTCGGGTGATGAGGTGGTGGTGTCGGCGGTTGCGGAGGAGTTCGCCGGTCGGGGTCGGCGGGTGCGTCGGTTGCGGGTGAGTCATGCGTTCCACTCGCCGCACATGGACGCGATGTTGGCGGAGTTCGACCAGGTCGTGTCCTCGCTGACCTTCGCCGCTCCCGGCATTCCGCTGGTGTCGGGGATATCGGGTCGGTTGGCGTCGGTGGAGGAGGTGACGAGTCCCGGCTACTGGGTGCGGCATGTGCGGGAGGCGGTGCGTTTCGCTGATGTGGTGGGGGAGTTGGTGGGTGCGGGGGTGTCCACGTTTGTGGAGTTGGGGCCGGATGGGACGTTGTCGGGTCTGGTGCGGGGTGTGGTGGGTGATGCGGTGGCGGTTCCGGTGTTGCGGCGGGGTCGTGGTGAGGCGTTGACGGCGGTGTCGGCGTTGGGCCGGGTGCATGTGCAGGGTCATCGGGTGGACTGGCCGGTGTTGTTCGCCGGTTCGGGCGCGCGCCGGGTGGAGTTGCCGACGTATCCGTTCCAGCGGCGCCGTTACTGGCTGGAGCCCGCCCGACGCGCCCACGACGCCTCCGGTTTGGGCCTGGGCGCCATCGATCACCCGCTGCTCAGCGCATCGGTCACCCGCCCGGACGCCGATACCTTCCTGCTCACCGGCAGTCTGTCCCGGCGCACCCACCCCTGGCTGGCCGACCATGCCGCCCTCGGCTCGGTACTGCTGCCCGGAGCCGCCCTGGTCGAACTGGCCGTCAGAGCCGGTGACGAGGCCGGTGCCGCAACCCTGGACGAATTGGTGGTGGAAGCGCCGCTGTTGCTGCCCGAGCAGGGCAGCGTGCAACTCCAGGTCGCCGTGGGCGAAGCCGACGCAACCGGGGCCAGGAGCGTCACCATCCACTCCCGGCGGGCCGAGGGCCCGTGGCTCCGGCACGCGTCCGGCACCCTCTCCTCCGCACCGCCGCCACCGGCGCAGCCGCTCTCCGGGCCCTGGCCGCCGACCGGTGCACAGCTGGTCGAGATCGAGTCGGTGTACACCGCCCTCTCGGCAGCCGGGCTGGAGTACGGCCCCGCGTTCCGGGGGTTGCGCTCGGTCTGGCGTGACGGCGACACGTACTACGCCGAGGCTGCGCTGCCGGAGGCCCCGCGCGAGCAGGCGGCCCGCTTCGGCATCCACCCGGCGCTGCTCGACGCGGCACTGCAACTGCCCGGCCTGCATGGGGCTGCGGGCGAAGGGGCGCGACTGCCCTTCGCCTACCGGGGAGTTGCCCTGCACGCCGCCGGGGCCGCCGAGCTGCGCGTCCAGGTGACCGCGACCGGCCCGCACGCCTTCGCGCTGAGGGCGGACGACACCACCGGCGCGCCCGTGGTGTCCGTGGAGTCGCTGGCGACTCGCCCGGTGACCGCCGACCGGCTCGACCTCGTCCCCTCGCCGCAGCCGGACTCCCTGTTCACAGTCGACTGGACCGAACTGCCCCTGGCCGCAGGCCAGGTGTCGCAGCCGACGACCGTCCACCCCGCTCTGCCGGACCTGGACGACGCGGTTCCGCTGCCCCCGTGGGTGGCGGTCGGCATGGCGTCCGATCCGCGCCCCGGCGATGCCGACGTGCCCTCCCGGGTGCGCGCCGTGCTGGCCGACACCCTGACGCTGGTTCAGCAGTGGCTGGCCGACGAGCGCCGGCAGGCGTCCCGGCTGGTGCTGGTGACCAGGAACGCGGTGGCGACCGCTGCAGGTGCCGCCCCCGACCCGGTGTCGGCCCCGGTGTGGGGCCTGCTGCGGTCCGCGCAGTCCGAGAACCCGGACCGCCTCCTCCTGGTCGATGTCGACGGCAGCGACGAATCCGCCGAGGCGCTCGGCGCGGCGATACAGGCGGCGCTCGACGCCGAGGAGAGCCAACTGGCGCTGCGCGCAGGACGGGCCTCCGTGCCCCGCCTGGCCCGCGCTCGCCAGCCCCAGCCCGCGACCGACCAGGGTGAGCCTGCGTGGAATCCGCAGGGGACAGTGGTGATCACCGGTGGTACCGGGGTGTTGGGCGGTCTGTTGGCGCGGCATCTGGTGGCGGCGCGTGGGGTGCGCCGGTTGCTGCTGGTGTCGCGGCGCGGTCTGGAGGCTCCGGGCGCCGGGGAGTTGCTCGCGGAGTTGTCGGCCTTGGGCGCCGAGGTGGAGGTTGCGGCGGTGGACGCCGCCGACCGTGAGGCTCTGGCGGGGGTGTTGGCGGGGATTCCGGCTGATCGTCCGCTGACGGCCGTGGTGCACACAGCCGGTGTGGTGGACGACGGTGTGATCGGCGCGTTGACCCCGGAGCGGCTGGAGACGGTACTGCGGGCCAAGGCCGACGGCGCCTGGAACCTGCACCAACTCACCCGCGAGCAGACCGATCTGGCCGCCTTCGTGCTGTACTCCTCGGTCGCCGGGGTGCTGGGTTCCCCCGGGCAGGCCTCCTATGCGGCCGCCAATACCTTCCTGGACGCTCTCGCCGCGCACCGCCGGGCCTCCGGGCTGCCCGGGCAGTCCCTGGCCTGGGGCCAGTGGGAGCAGCCCAGCGGTATCACCGAGCACCTCAGCCGGACCGACCTGGCCCGGCTGGTCCGCCTCGGTATCAGGCCGCTGACCAGTGACGAAGGCGCGCAGCTGTTCGACGCGGCGCTGTCGCTGCCCGGGCACCCGCTGCTGGTGCCCTCGCCGATGGACACCGCCGCGCTCACGGCGGCGGGCGGCCCCGTCGCGCCGCTGCTGCGCGGCCTGGTCCGCCCGGCCCGCAGGACGGCGCGCAGCGGCGGCGGCACGAGCACCGGGGCATCGCTCGGTCAGCGGCTCGCCGCGCTGGCCGACGACGCCGAGCGGGATGCCGCACTGCTGCAACTGGTCCGGTCGGAGGTCGGCACCGTGCTCGGCTCCGATGCCGGATCGGTCGGCGTCCAGCGGGCGTTCACCGCCCTGGGCGTGGACTCGCTGACCGCCGTCGAGCTGCGCAACCGGCTGAACGCGGCCACCGGGCTGCGGCTGTCCGCCACCCTGGTGTTCGACCACCCCACGCCGGGCGCCCTCGCCGAGCACCTGCGTACCCTGCTCGCCGACGCCTGGACCGGTTCGTCGGCGCAGACCACGCCCACGCCGGCTGCCGGGCAGCCCGCCGCGCCTCCCGCCGAGGATCCGATCGTCATCGTCGGCATGGCCTGCCGGCTGCCCGGCGGGGTCGCCACCCCCGACGAGCTGTGGCAGCTGGTGGCCGGCGGCGGGGACGCCATCTCGGAGTTCCCGGACGACCGAGGCTGGGACCTGGAGGCGCTCTACAGCGAGGACCCGGACCGTCCGGGCACCTCCTACACCCGGCACGGGGGCTTCCTGGAGCGTCCGGCCGACTTCGACGCCGCGTTCTTCGGCATCTCCCCGCGCGAGGCCCTGGCCACCGACCCGCAGCAGCGGCTGCTGCTGGAAACCACCTGGGAGGCGCTGGAGAGCGCCGGGATCGACCCCGGAACCCTGCGCGGCAGCCGCACCGGGGTGTTCGCCGGGGTGATGTACCACGACTACGCGCCCCGGGTGCGGGAGATCCCGGCGGAGCTGGAGGGCTGGCTGGGCAACGGCAGCGCGGGCAGCGTCGCCTCCGGCCGGATCTCGTACTCGTTCGGCTTCGAGGGCCCGGCGGTGACCGTGGACACGGCGTGCTCCTCGTCGCTGGTGGCGCTGCACCTGGCGGCGCAGTCGCTGCGCTCCGGCGAGTGCGATCTGGCCCTGGCCGGGGGCGTCGCGGTGATGTCCACGCCGACGACCTTCGTCGAGTTCAGCCGCCAGCGCGCGCTCTCCGCCGACGGCCGCTGCAAGGCGTACGCAGGGGCGGCGGACGGCACCGGCTGGGGCGAGGGCGTGGGGCTGCTGCTGGTCGAACGGCTGTCGGACGCCCGCCGTTTGGGCCATGAGGTGCTGGCCGTGGTCCGGGGGACCGCCGTCAACCAGGACGGCGCGTCCAACGGTCTCACCGCGCCCAGCGGACCCTCCCAGCAGCGGGTCATCCGGCAGGCCCTCGGCAACGCCGGGCTCACACCCGCCCAAGTGGACGCGGTCGAGGGACACGGCACCGGCACCACGCTCGGCGACCCGATCGAGGCGCAGGCGCTGATCGCCACCTACGGCCAGGACCGCGACCCCGAGCGGCCGTTGTGGCTGGGCTCGCTCAAGTCCAACGTCGGCCACACCCAGGCGGCGGCGGGCGCGGTGGGCGTCATCAAGATGGTGCAGGCGATCCGTCACGGCGTGCTGCCGCAGACCCTGCACGTGGACGAGCCCTCGCCGTACGTGGACTGGCAGGACGGCGGGGTGCGGCTCTTGACGCAGGCCCGGGACTGGCCGGAGACCGGCGAACCGCGCCGGGCCGGGGTGTCCTCGTTCGGCGTCAGCGGCACCAACGCCCACGTCGTCATCGAACAGGCCCCCGAACCGCAGCCGAAGCCCTTCAAGGCAAGCCCTGACCTGGACGGCACTGCCCCGCTGCTGCCGTGGGTGCTGTCCGCCCGCAGCCCGGAGGCGTTGCGCGGCCAGGCCGCCAAGCTGGCCGACCACCTTGCCGCCGCCGACGCTCCCCGACCGGTGGACGCCGCGCACTCCCTGCTGGTCACCCGCGCCGCGCTGGAGCAGCGCGCCGTGGTCGTGGCCGCCCCGGATGTCGCGGAGGCCACCGGCGGACTGCGCGCACTGGCGGCGGACGACCCGGCCCCCGGGCTGGTCACCGGGGTCGCGGACCTCGACGGCAGGACGGCCTTCGTCTTCCCCGGCCAGGGATCGCAGTGGCCGGAGATGGCCATGGGCCTGCTGGACACCGCGCCGGTGTTCGCGGCCAGGATCGAGGAGTGCGCGCGGGCGCTCGCACCCCACACCGACTGGTCGCTCCTGGACGTGCTGCGCGGCGTCGACGGCGCCCCCGGCCTGGACCGGGTGGACGTCGTCCAGCCCGCGCTGTGGGCGGTGATGGTGTCCCTGGCCGAGCTGTGGACCTCGTACGGGGTCCGCCCGGACGCGGTGATCGGCCACAGCCAGGGGGAGATCGCCGCTGCCTGCGTGGCCGGGGCGCTCAGCCTGGACGACGCCGCCCGGGTGGTCGCCCTGCGCAGCCGCGCCATCCTGGCCCTGTCCGGGCGCGGCGGCATGGCCTCGGTCCCGCTGCCCGCCGCCGAGGTCGAGCAGCGCATCGCCCGCACGGAGGGCCGGTTGTCGATCGCGGTCGTCAACGGCCCCTCCTCGGTGGTGGTGTCCGGGGAGCCGGACGCCCTGGCCGATCTCGTCGCCGACTACCAGCAGCAGGACGTGCGTGCCCGGACGATCCAGGTCGACTACGCCTCGCACTCGGCCCAGGTCGACGATCTGCGGGAGGAGCTCCTGGAGTCGCTGGCGCCGGTCCGGCCGCGCACCGGCCGCGTCCCGATGCTGTCCACCGTCACCGGCGACTGGATCGACACGGCCGGGCTGGACGCCGAGTACTGGGTGACCAACCTGCGCCGGACGGTGCGCTTCGAGGAGGGCGTCCGTGCCCTGGCCGCCCAGGGGCACGTCGCCTTCATCGAGATCAGCCCGCACCCGGTGCTGACCGTCCCGATCCAGGAGACGCTGGAGTCCGCGGGTGCGGCGCGCGGCAGTGTGGTGGCGGGTTCGCTCCGGCGCGGCGCGGGTGATCTGCGGCGCTTCCTCACCTCCGCCGCCGAGGTGCATGTACGCGGCATCCGGGTCGACTGGTCGCCCGCCTTCAGCGAGTTGACGGTGCATCAGGTCAAGCTGCCCAGCTACGCGTTCCAGCGCCGTCGGTACTGGCTGGACGCCGTGGTCTCCAACACGACCGTCGACGCCGCGTCGGTGACCGCTGCGGCACCGGCCGCCGACACCGGAGCGGCCTGGCAGCGGCGGCTCGCCGCCCTCGGCGCGGAGGAGCGCGCGGCCGCCCTGCTGGAGCTGGTCCGCGCCGAGGTCGCGGTGGTCCTGGGCCACGCCGACAGCTCCGGCGTCCTCCCCGACCGGGCCTTCCGCGACCTCGGGCTCAGCTCGCTCACCGCCGTGGAACTCCGCAACCGGATCGGCGCCGCCTCCGGCCTCGACCTGCCCGTCACGCTGGTCTTCGACCACCCGACCCCGGTCGCCATCGCCGACTACCTGCTGGCCGAACTCCCCTCCGGGGAAGCCGGATCCGAGCCGCCCAGCGCCAACGCCTCGCTCGCCGCCCTGGAGCAGGCACTCGCCTCCGCAAGCACCGGCACCGGCACCGACGACCGGGACGAACTCCTCACCCGGCTGCGGGCCCTGGTGGACCGCTGGGACGACCGCGACAGCGGACTCCTCGGCCTGGACGAGGAACTCGACCTGGAGACCGCCACCGACGAGGAACTGTTCGAGCTGATGGACCGCAACTCCGAAGCGCTCTGAACACCGCGCCACCCCGACCGCCCCCACCGACCCTGAGAGGCCCCCACTGCCATGGCGAACGACCAGAAGCTCCGCGAGTACCTGAAGCGTGCGCTCGCCGACGCCAGACACGCCCAGAAGCGTCTGCAGGAGGTCGAGACCAGCCGCCGGGAGTCGATCGCCATCATCGGCATGGCCTGCCGGCTCCCCGGCCGGGTCGCCTCGCCGGAGGATCTGTGGCAGCTGGTCAGCGAAGGCGGCGACGCCGTCAGCGCCTTCCCCGACGACCGGGGCTGGGACCTGGAGGCGCTCTACCACCCCGACCCCGACCACACCGGCACCTCGTACACCCGGCACGGCGGATTCCTGGACACCGTCGCCGACTTCGACGCCGAGTTCTTCGGCATCTCCCCGCGCGAGGCCCTGGCCACCGACCCGCAGCACCGGCTGCTGCTGGAGACCGCGTGGGAGGCGTTCGAGCGGGCCGGTATCGACCCCACCGCCCTGGGCGGCAGCCGCACCGCCGTCTTCGCCGGGATCGCGGGCGGCGACTACACCCCACGGCTGCAGGACGCGCCGTCCGACCTGGAGGGCTACCTCGGCATCGGCGGACTCGACAGTGTCGCCTCGGGGCGGATCTCGTACACCTTCGGGTTCGAGGGTCCGGCGGTGACGGTGGACACGGCGTGCTCGTCGTCGCTGGTGGCGCTGCACCTGGCGGCGCAGTCGCTGCGCTCCGGCGAGAGCGACCTCGCCCTCGCCGGGGGCGTGAGCGTCATGTCCACGGCGCAGGGTTTCATCGAGTTCTCCCGGCAGCGCGGCCTGTCCGCCGACGGCCGCTGCAAGGCCTTCGGTGCGGGCGCGGACGGTACCGGTTGGGCGGAGGGGGTGGGGCTGCTGCTGGTGGAGCGGTTGTCGGATGCCCGGCGGTTGGGGCATGAGGTGTTGGCTGTGGTGCGCGGCAGCGCGGTCAACCAGGACGGCGCCTCCAACGGCCTCACCGCACCCAACGGCCCGGCGCAGCAGCGGGTGATCCGGCAGGCGTTGGAGAACGCCCGGCTGGCCCCCGGCGACGTCCACGCCGTGGAGGCCCACGGCACGGGAACCTCGCTGGGCGATCCGATCGAGGCGCAGGCGATCATCGCCGCCTATGGCCAGGACCGCGACCCGGAAAGGCCGTTGTGGCTGGGCTCGCTCAAGTCCAACATCGGCCACACCCAGGCCGCGGCGGGGGTGGCAGGCGTCATCAAGACCGTCCAGGCGCTGCGCCACGGCGTGCTGCCGCGCACCCTGCACGCGGACGAGCCCACGCCCTACGTCGACTGGTCGTCGGGCACCGTGCGCCTGCTCACCGAGGCCCGGGACTGGCCGGAGACCGAGGAGCCGCGCCGGGCCGGAGTCTCCGCCTTCGGCGCGAGCGGCACCAACGCCCACGTCATCATCGAGGAGGCCCCGGCCCTCGACGAGCCGCTCCTGGAGGGCGAGCCGGACCAGGCCCCGCCGCCCCAACGGGCCTCGAGCGGAACCCTGCCGCTGCTGCTCTCCGCACGCACCTCCGATGCGCTGCGCGTCCAAGCGGCCCAACTGGCCGACCGCTTGGACGCCACCGACGATCCGCTGAGCCGGGCCGACGCCGCCTACACGCTGGTGACGGCCAGGGCCCTGCACAGCGAGCGCGCGGTCTTCCTCGGCGGCAGCGACAGCCTGCGGGCCTTCGCCCGGGGTGAGTCGACGCCGGAGGCCGTCGTCGGTTCGTCCACGGGCACGGGCACGGGTGGTCTGGCGTTTCTGTTCACCGGTCAGGGGAGTCAGCGGGTTGGTATGGGGCGGGAGTTGTATGCGTCGTATCCGGTGTTCGCGGAGGCGTTCGAAGCGGTGGTGGCCGAGTTCGACGGGCTGCTGGACGGGGTGTCGCTGGCCGAGGCGATCGAGTCGGGGGAGGGCCTGGACGAGACGGGGGTGACGCAGCCGGCGTTGTTCGCTCTCGAGGTTGCGTTGTTCCGGTTGTGGGAGTCGTGGGGTGTGCGTCCGGACTTCGTGGCGGGCCACTCGATCGGCGGGGTGGTGGCTGCTCATGTGGCGGGGGTGTTGTCGTTGGGTGATGCGGTGGTGTTGGTTGCGGCGCGTGGGCGGTTGATGCAGGGGTTGCCCTCGGGTGGGGCGATGGTGTCGGTGGAGGCGTCGGAGGGTGAGGTTGTTGAGGTTCTGGCGGGTCGTGGGCCGGGGGTGTCGATTGCGGCGGTGAACGGTCCGGTGTCGGTGGTGGTGTCGGGTGATGAGGTGGTGGTGTCGGCGGTTGCGGAGGAGTTCGCCGGTCGGGGTCGGCGGGTGCGTCGGTTGCGGGTGAGCCATGCGTTCCACTCGCCGCACATGGACGCGATGTTGGCGGAGTTCGGTCAGGTGCTGGCGGGGTTGTCGTTCACTGCTCCGCGTATTCCGCTGGTGTCGGATGTGACGGGTCGGTTGGCGTCGGTGGAGGAGGTGACGAGCCCGGGGTACTGGGTGCGGCATGTGCGGGAGGCGGTGCGTTTCGCTGATGTGGTGGGGGAGTTGGCGAATGCCGGAGTGACGACGTTTGTGGAGTTGGGGCCGGATGGGACGTTGTCGGGTCTGGTGCGGGGTGTGGTGGGTGATGCGGTGGCGGTTGCGGTGTTGCGGCGGGGTCGTGGGGAGGCGTTGACGGCGGTGTCGGCGTTGGGTCGGGTGCATGTGCAGGGTCATCGGGTGGACTGGCCGGTGTTGTTCGCCGGTTCGGGTGCGCGCCGGGTGGAGTTGCCGACGTATCCGTTCCAGCGGCGCCGTTACTGGCTGGAGCCCGCCCAACGCGCCCACGACGCCTCCGGTTTGGGCCTCGGCACCATCGACCACCCCTTCCTGGGGGCGGCGCTCACGCTGCCGGACACCGGCGGAGTCCTGCTCACCGGCAGTCTGTCGCTGCGGACCCACCCCTGGCTGACCGGACACCGGGTGCAGGGCAGCGTGGTCGTCCCCGGCACCGCGCTGCTGGAGTTGGCGATCAGAGCCGCCGACGAGGCCGACGCCGGAACCCTGGACGAATTGGTGGTGGAAGCGCCGCTGTTGCTGTCCGAGCAGGGCAGTGTGCAACTCCAGGTCGCCGTGGGCGAGGCCGACGCAACCGGGGCCAGGAGCGTCACCGTGCACTCCCGCCCGGCCGGGGCCGACGCCGAGTGGACCCGGCACGCCTCCGGGCTGCTGGTCGACGACACCCCGCAGCCCGCGCAACCGCCGTTCGCCCCGGCCGCCTGGCCGCCGCCCGGCGCCGAACCTCTGCCCGTCGATGACGTGTACGACACGCTGGCAGCCTCCGGGCTGGAGTACGGCCCCGCCTTCCGGGGGCTGCGCGCCGCCTGGCGCGACGGAGCGGACCTCTACGCCGAGGTCGCGCTGCCCGAGGACCAGCGGGAGTCGGCCGCCCGGTTCGGCATCCACCCCGCCCTGCTCGACTCCGCCGTCCACCTCACCGCGTACCGGAGCCTGACCGACACCCCCGAGGGTTCCAGCAGACTCCCGTTCGCCTACGAGGGGGTGCGGCTCCAGGCGACCGGCGCGACCGAACTGCGGGTTCGGTTGCGCTACACCGGGCCCGAGGCGATCTCCGTGGATGCCGTCGACGCCACGGGAGCGCCGGTCGCCTCGGTGGCGGCGCTGCGCGCCCGGCTGGTGTCGTCGGCGCAGCTGGAGTCCGCCCGCAGCAGCACGCAGGACGGCATCTTCCAGCTCGACTGGGTCACCCTGCCCGTTGCTGCCGAACCGGCCACGGCACCGGAGGGCGCGGCCGAGCGTCCGGCCTATCCGGATCTGGCGTCCGTCGAGCCCGGCGCGGAGGCCCGCCCCTGGCTGGCCGTCGCCCTCGACGGACCACCGGCCGACGACGACGGGCACGACGACGGGGACGTCCCCACGGCCGCTCGCGTCCTGCTGCACCAGGCGCTGTCGCTGGTGCAGGAGTGGCTCGCGGACGAGCGGTGGCAGGCGACGCGGCTGGTGGTGGTCGTCCGCGAGGCCGTCGCCGTCAGCCCGGGCGACACCCCGAACCCGGTGGTGGCCCCGGTCTGGGGCCTGCTGCGGTCCGCCCAGGCCGAGCACCCGGACCGGATTCTCCTGCTCGACCGGGACGACCACCCGGATTCGGAGGCAGCCCTGCGTGCGGCCGTCACCGCCGCCCTGACTGCGGGAGAGCCGCAACTGGCGCTGCGTGAGGGGACAGCGCGAGTTCCGAGGCTCTCCCGCGCCACCGCTGCCCCGTCCGATGACCCGCTCCCGGTGTGGAATCCGCAGGGGACGGTGCTGATCACCGGTGGTACCGGGGTGTTGGGCGGCTTGTTGGCGCGGCATCTGGTGGCGGTGCGTGGGGTGCGCCGGTTGCTGCTGGTGTCGCGGCGCGGTCTGGAGGCTCCGGGCGCCGGGGGGTTGCGTGCGGAGTTGTCGGCCCTGGGCGCCGAGGTGGAGGTTGCGGCGGTGGACGCGGCCGACCGTGAGGCTCTGGCGGGGGTGTTGGCGGGGATTCCGGCTGATCGTCCGCTGACGGCTGTGGTGCACACGGCCGGTGTGGTGGACGACGGTGTGATCGGTGCGTTGACCCCGGAGCGGCTGGAGACGGTACTGCGGGCCAAGGCCGACGGCGCCTGGAACCTGCACCAACTCACCCGCGAAAAAACCGATTTGGCCGCTTTCGTGCTCTACTCCTCGATTGCGGCCGTCTTCGGCGGCCCCGGTCAGGCCTCCTACGCGGCCGCCAACACCTTCCTGGACGCCCTCGCCGTGCACCGCCGCGCCTCCCGGCTGCCCGGGCAGTCCCTGGCCTGGGGCCAGTGGGAGCAGCCCAGCGGCGTCACCGCGCAGCTGACCGAGGCCGATCTGCGCCGCGCCGCCCGCGCCGGGGTGCGGCCGATCCGGTCCGAGCAGGGTGTGCGCCTGTTCGACGCGGCGGAGCAGCTGGCCGCGCCCTATCTGGTCCCCGCGCCGCTCGACCTGAACGCCCTGCGCGGGGACGGGGTTCCGGCGCTGCTGCGCGGACTGGTCCGGCCCGCCCGGCGGACCGCGCGGTCCGCCGTCGTCGGCGGGCCGACGCTGGCGCAACGCCTCGCCGGAGCGGACGAGGAGACCCGGCAGGCGGTGCTGCTGGATCTGGTCCGGACCGAGGTGGCGGCCGTCCTGGCCGCCGAACCGGACGCGGTGACCGGCCAACGCCCTTTCAACGAGCTGGGACTGGACTCGCTGAGCGCGGTGGAGCTGCGCAACCGGCTCACCGCCGCCACCGGCCTACGGCTGCCGCCCACGGTGACCTTCGACCAGCCGACCCCCACCGAACTCGCCGCGCACATCGACGAGTTGCTCGGCGACCTGAGCCCGGTCGACAGCGCCCCGGCCGCAACCGGGGCCGTGGTCGCGCCCGGCGCGGACCACCCGCTCTCCCGGCTCTACCGACAGCTGGCCGCGCAGGGCAAGTTCGCGCGGGCGTCGGCGCTGATCGGCGTGGCCTCGCACCTGCGTCCGCGCTTCGGCACGGGGGAGCGGTCCGCGCACGCCCTGCCGCCGATCCAATTGGCCACCGGCGCCCGGGAGACGGCGGTGGTCTGCTTCCCCGCGCTCAGCGCGATCTCCGGCCCGCACGAGTACGCCCGTTTCGGGCACGCCTTCCAGGGCGAGCGGGACGTCTTCGTACTGCCCTCGCCGGGGTGGGAGCCCGGAGACCACCTCCCGGACGACCTGGACGCCTTCCTGACCCTGCACACCGAGACGGTGCTGGACGTGGTCGGCCACGACCGCCCGTTCGTCGTGGTCGGACGCTCCATGGGCGGCTGCGTGGCGCACGCCGTCGCGGCCCGGCTGGAGGAGCAGGGCCGGGCCGTGTCCGGGCTGGCGCTGATCGACGCCTACCCCATCGACAGCGCCGTCCGCGAGGGCATGGGCGAGTGGTGGCTGACGGCGATGCTCACCGGGATGCTCGACCGGATCGAGCAGTACGACATGGTCTGGAGCGACGCCAGCCTGACCGCGATGGGCGGCTACAACACCGTCTTCGACGGCTGGCAGCCGAAGCCGGTGGACGCGCCCATCCTCGCCGTCCGCGCCGACACCCCGCTGCGCGGCACGGTCGTGGACCCGACCGGGCGCCATGACTGGCGCGCCTACTGGCCCCTCCCGCACGAGGCGGTGGACGTCCCCGGCGACCACTTCACCCTGCTGGAGCAGCACACCCCGACGACGGCGGACGCCGTCCGGCAGTGGATCGAACAGAAGGAGCAGCAATGGTCAGCCCAGTAGCGGAGGCGGCGCCGGTGGCGTTCGTCACCGGAGCCGCGTCCGGGATCGGCGAGGCGACGGTGCGGCTGTTCCACGAACGCGGGCACCGGGTCGTGGCCGTGGACGTGGACGAGGAGGGCCTGGCCAAACTTGCACTCCTCGACGACGTGGTGGCCCTGGCCGGTGACGTCGCCGAGGAGGCCACCAGCACCGCGGCCGTCCGGCTCGCCCTGGAGCACTTCGGCCGGCTGGACGCGGCCGTGCTCAACGCCGGGATCGGCGGCTCCGGGCCGCTGGAGTCGCCCGGCTCGATCGAGCGCTTCGACCGGCTGTTCGCGGTCAACGTGCGCGGCATCGCGCTGGGCATCCGGGCGGCGGCGCCGGCCCTGCGGGCCTCGGGCGGCGGCGCGATCGTCGCCACCTCCTCGGTCTCGGGGCTGCGCGGCGACCCGGGCACCTGGGGCTACAACGCCACCAAGGCGGCCGTGATCAACCTGGTGCGCGGCGCAGCCATCGACTACGCGGCGCAGAACATCAGGATCAACGCCATCGCGCCCGGCGGCACGGTCACCGCGCTGACCAGCGGCGTCCTGGCCCATCCGGAGCTGGGCGAGGCGGTCACCCGCCGTATCCCGGCGCAGCGCTGGGCCGCCCCCCGCGAGCAGGCCGAGGTGGTCTGGTTCCTCGCCTCGCCTGCCGCCTCCTACGTGACCGGGGTGACCGTCCCGGTCGACGGGGGTCTGAGTGCCAACGGGGGCATCCTGCTCCCGCCGCAGGCCCCGCTTCCCACCCGCACAGCAACAGAAGGAGACAACACGTGAGCACCCAGGCCGACACCGCCGGAGCAGGCACCACCGAGGCCAACAAGCGCGTGGCCCGGCGGTACTTCGAGGAGTTGGTGAACGGGCAGCGGATCGAGGTGCTGGCCGAGGTCGTGGCCGCCGACGCCGCCGACGAGACCCGGGTCGGGGTCGGCGGCAGCGGTACCCGGGCCGACTTCCAGGAGCATGTCGAATGGCTCTGGAAGAGCGTCAAGGAGCTGGAGGTGACCGTGGACGACCTGGTCGCCGAGGGGGACCGGGTGATCGTCTTCTGGACCATCGCCGGCATCCACGAGGGCACGGTCTTCGGCGTGGAGGGAACCGGCCGCCGGTTCCGTGGGCGCAGCATCAGCTCGCTGACCGTCCGCGACGGCCAGGTCGTCCGCTACAACGTGCTGCCGGACCGCCTGGGCATCGTCCAGCAGTTGACCGCCCCGGCCGTCTGACACCGCACCGCACCAGCCGCACCACGCCCCACCGGTCCCCGCACCATCCGACGCCGCCCGGCCGGGCTCCCCGGCCGGGCGGCTCCCGTGCCCGCCCCGAGGAGCCGCCATGACAGCAGAACTGACCGTCCAGGACCGGGAGGAGATCCGGCAGCTCCTCGCGCACTTCGCGCACGTCTTCGACAACGGCCGACGCGACGCCCTGGACCAGGTGTTCACCGAGGACGGCAGCATCGAACTGGTCCGCGAGCAGAGCCGGTTCTTCCACGGCCTGGACGCCATCAGGGAGTTCAACGAACGCCTGGGCGAGCGCTCACCCGACCACCACACCCTGGACACCGTGCTGACGGTCGATCCGGACGGCACCGTGCGCGGCCACAGCCGCTACCTGGCGATGCTCGCCGACGGCAGCGTCCACAACGGCGACTACCTGGACGTCCTGGTGCGCACCCCGCAGGGGTGGCGGATCCGGCAGCGCCGCTCCGTGCCCCGCTACCCGGTTGCCGACTAAGGGTCCGCTAGGGGTGGGCTAGGGGTGCGGCGGCCCGGGCGGGCGTCGATAGCTTCGGGGCATCCCCGGGCCGCGCAGTCACCGGCCCCACCCCGCAGCGCATCCCAAACCCTCCCGCGCCCCTAGGAGTTCGAGCATGTCCCGATCCAGATACCGAGGCATCCCGCTGCTCGCCGTCAGTACCACGGCGGCTCTGATGCTCACCGCGTGCAGCTCGACCGGCACCACCGCGGCCGCCACCGGCAGCGGCTCCGGCACACCGGTGCACGGCGGGACGCTCACCTACGCCGTGGACACCGAGCCCGTCTCCTTCGACATCCAGGTCAACCAGCAGGACATCACCGGCGCCATCGACCGGAACATCGTCGACTCGCTGGTCTACCAGGACGACAAGGGCGGCTTCCACCCCTGGCTGGCCAGCTCCTGGACGGTCTCCAAGGACCTCCGGACCTACACCTTCCACCTGCGCAGCGGCGTCACCTTCACCGACGGCACGCCCTTCGACGCCGCCGCCGTGAAGACCAACTTCGACCGCATCGTCGCCCCCGCCACCAAGTCCCAGTACGCGGCCAGCCTGCTCGGCCCCTACGCCGGGACCAAGGTCATCGACAAGGACACCGTCCAGGTCTCCTTCACCCGCTCCTACGCGCCGTTCCTGCAGGCTGCCAGCACCCCACAGTTGGGCTTCTACTCCCCGGCCGCCATCGCCGCCCACGGCTCCCAGCTGGGCGCCGGCGGGCCGGTCGACGTCGGCACCGGACCGTTCGAGTTCGCCGGCTACACCAAGGGCCAGAGCGCCGTCCTCACCCGCAACCCGAACTACCGCTGGGCCCCGGCGACCGACGTCAACCAGGGCCCGGCCTACCTCGACAAGCTGGTGTTCCGCTTCCTGCCGCAGGACTCCACCCGGGTCGGCGCCCTGCAGAGCAACCAGATCCAGGTCGCCGCCGCCGTGCCCCCGGTGGACGTCAAGAGCCTCAAGGCCGACTCCGGCCTGCAGGTGCTCACCAAGACCGCGCCGGGCGCCGTGTACAGCCTGATGCTCAACGCCTCGATCGCCCCCTTCGACGACGAGCGGGTGCGCCAGGCTGTTCAGCACGGCATCAACGTCGGCACCGACGTCCAGAGCGTCTACTTCGGCCTGTACCCGCGCGCCTGGAGCCCGATCTCCCCGGCCACCCCCGACTACGACAGCGCCCTGCAGAACAGCTGGCAGTACGACCCGGCGCTCGCCGACAAGCTGCTCGACCAGGCCGGTTGGACCACCCGCAACGCCGCCGGATACCGCACCAAGGACGGTAAGCAGCTCACCATCGAGTGGCCGCTGATGCCGCAGCAGTACATCCGCGAGCAGCGCGACATCCTCGGGCAGGCCATCCAGGCCGACCTGAAGAAGATCGGCATCGCGGTGGACCGCCCCCGGCTCGACATCGGCACGTACATCACCAAGGTCTACGGCGGCCAGGAGGACATCGCCGACTACAGCTGGTCCGGCGCCGATCCGGACGTGCTGCGGCTGTACTTCAACAGCTCCAGCCAGCCTGCCAAGGGCGGCGAGAACGCCACCTTCTACAAGGACCCCCAGCTCGACACCTGGACCTCGCAGGGCGAGGCCACCCTGGACCCGGGCGTCCGCAGCCAGGTGTACGCGCAGGTCCAGCAGCGCGTCACCGACCTGGCCCTGGACATCCCGCTGTACGTGGAGACCACCATCGACGCCGCCTCCAGCAGCGTGCACGGGCTCACCTTCGACCCCAACACCTGGCTCGTCTTCCACGACACCTGGCTCGGGAAGTGACGTGAACCTCCCCGCCCTGCTCCGCGGCATCGTGAAGCGGCTGGCCGGCGCGGTCGCGGTCCTGCTCGGGGCCGCCACCGTGGCGTTCGTCGCGCTGCAGCTGATCCCCGGCGACCCGGTCACGGTCATGCTCGGGCCCGGCAACGCCGCCACCCCGGCCGTCCGCGCCCGCATCCGGGCCCAGTTCGGGCTGAACCAGCCGGTGGCCCTGCAGTACCTGCACTACCTGGGCAACCTCGCCCGGGGCGACCTCGGGGAGTCCTACCAGCTGCAACGGCCGGTCACCGCGCTGATCGGCGCGCAGCTCTGGCCGACCGTCCAACTCGCCCTGGTCGCACTGGTGCTGGCCGTCGCCGTGGCGGTGGGCGTGGCCGTGGCGACCGCCGGGCGACGGCCGGCGCTGCGGGCCGCCGCGGGCCTGGTCGAGCTGCTGACCGTCTCCAGCCCCTCGTACTGGATCGGCATCCTGCTGCTCACCGCGTTCTCGTTCCAGCTGCGGATCTTCCCGGTCGTCGGCGACCAGGGGCCGTCCGCGCTGGTGCTGCCCGCGGTGACGCTGGCCCTGCCCATGGTCGGCGTGCTCGCCCAGGTGCTGCGCGAGGGGCTGGAGGCGGCACTGGACCAGCCGTTCACGGTCACCGCCCGCTCACGCGGGCTCAGCGTCGCCGCCGTCCGGCTGCGCCACGCGCTGCGGCACGCCGCCGTCCCGCTGGTGACCCTCACCGGCTGGCTCGCCGGATCGCTGCTGGGCGGGGCGGTGCTGGTGGAGACCGTCTTCGGCCGCCCCGGCATCGGCGCGCTCACCCTGCAGGCCACCACCAACAAGGACATGCCGCTGGTCATCGGACTGGTGCTGCTGTCGGCCCTGGTCTTCGTCGCCCTGTCCACCGCCGTGGACCTGCTGTACCTCGTCATCGATCCACGCCTGAGGACTGGGTGAGCCCATGACCGAACTCGACACCGCCCCGCCCGGCACACCGGCGTCCGCCGCCGCGAGCCCCCGGCGCACCGCCGCCCGCAGAGCCCGGGCGGTCCGGCCGGGCCGTGGCGGCCGGGTGACGCTGGTACTGGCGTCGGCCGTGCTGCTGCTGATCGTGCTGGTGGCAGCCGACCCCGGCCTGTTCAGCAGCGCCTCACCGATCGACACCGATCCGCTGCACGCCCTGAGCGCCCCCAGCGGCGCGCACTGGTTCGGCACCGACCAGCTCGGCCGCGACATCTTCACCCGGGTCCTGTACGGCGCCCGCCCCTCGGTGCTGATGGGCACCGGCGCGACCCTGCTGGCCGCGGCCGGCGGCGCGGTCCTCGGCCTCGCGGCGGCCCTCGGCGGACGCGTCGCCGACCAGGTGCTGATGCGGCTGGCCGACGTCCTGCTGGCGCTGCCGCCGATCCTGCTGGCCCTGCTCGCCGTCACCATCCTGGGCAGCGGCCCGGTGAACGTGATGATCGCCATCGCCGCCGCCTACGTCCCCGGCTACGCCCGGATCGTCCGCGCCGAGACCCTGGTCATCCGCCGGTCCGGCTACGTCGAGGCGGCCGTCGGGCTGGGGCTGCCGCGACCGCTGCTGATCCTGCGCCACGTCGTCCCCAACGCCCTGGGCCCGATGCTGGTGCTGGCCACCGTCGGCTTCGGCTCCGCGCTGATCGCCGCCTCCGGGCTGAGCTTCCTGGGCCTGGGCCCGCAGCCGCCCTCGCCCGAGTGGGGCGCCATGCTCTCCGAGGGCCGCGACTTCCTGCAGACGGCCTGGTGGCTGGGGATCTTCCCGGGCGCCGCGATCACCCTCACCGCCCTCGTCGTCAACACCGTCGGCCGCCGCGCGCAGTCCGGCTTCACCCGAAGGACCACCCGATGACGCCCCCACTGCTCACCGTGGACGGCCTGGACGTCTCCTTCGGGCCGGTGCGCGCAGTCCGCGACGTCTCCTTCACCCTGGACGCAGGCGAGTGCCTGGCCGTCGTCGGCGAGTCGGGCTCCGGCAAGAGCGTCACCGCCCGCACCCTGGTCGGCCTGACCGGCAACCGCGCCGCCGTCACCGCCCGCACCCTGGCCTTCGACGGCGACGACCTGACCGCGCGCAGCGAAGCCCAGTGGCGCGCCCTGCGCGGCCGCCGGATCGGCCTGGTTCTGCAAGACGCCCTGGTCTCGCTGGACCCGCTGCGCACCGTGGGCGCCGAGGTCGCCGAGCCGCTGCGCACCCACCGCCTGCTCGCCCGCGCCCAGATCCGCCCGCGCGTGCTGGAGCTGCTGGACGACGTCGGCATCCCCGACCCGGCCCGCCGCGCCGAGCAGTACCCGCACCAGCTCTCCGGCGGCCTGCGGCAGCGCGCCCTG
The DNA here is from genome assembly GCF_014084125.1 of Streptacidiphilus sp. PB12-B1b. NCBI lineage: Bacteria > Bacillati > Actinomycetota > Actinomycetes > Kitasatosporales > Streptomycetaceae > Streptacidiphilus > Streptacidiphilus sp. PB12-B1b. The sequence continues at coordinate 3,627,018 of NZ_CP048405.1, forward strand.
ATCGCCTCCGCCGTCGCCGGGGGACCGCAGCTGCTGATCGCCGACGAACCCACCACCGCGCTGGACGCCACCGTCCAGGCCCAGGTGCTCGACCTGCTGGACTCGCTCCGGCGGCAGGGCACCGCGCTGCTGCTGATCAGCCACGACCTGTCGGTCGTCGGCAGGCTCGCCGACCGGGTCGCGGTCATGTACGGCGGCCGGATCGTCGAGACCGGCCGCGCCCGGCGGGTCCTGGACGACCCGCGCCACCCCTACACCCGGGCCCTGCTGGACGCCGTGCCCGCCGCCCACACCAGGGGCGCCCGGCTCTCCGCCCCCGCCGCCGCCCTCCCCGCGGCCGGTGCCGACGGCTGCCCCTACGCCGCCCGCTGCGCCGCCGCCGACGACCGCTGCCGCGCCGCGCTGCCCGCACCGGACGACTCCGGCACGCTCTGCTGGCACCCGGGCACGGCCGCCCCGAGGGCTGCCACGAAGGCCGCCACGAGGGCTGCCAGCCGTAGAGCCGCCTCGGCCGTCACCCTCGAAGCAGACCCGGCTGAGGCCCCGGCCCAGGCCCCGGCCCAAGCGGAGGTCGTGCTGCAGGCCGAGTCGGTCTCCAAGCGCTACCGCGCCCCCGACGGCAGCCACTACGACGCGGTCCGGGACGTGTCCTTCACCCTGCGCGCCGGGGAGACCCTGGGGCTGGTCGGCGAGTCCGGCTCCGGCAAGACCACCGCCGCCCGGATCGTGCTGGGGCTGCTGGAGCCCGACTCCGGCAGCGTCCGCTTCGGCGGCCTGCCGTGGAGCGGCGTCCCCGAGCGGCACCGCCGCCCCTCCCGGCTGCGGATCCAGTCCGTCCAGCAGGACCCGCTGGGCTCCTTCGACCCGCGCTTCACCGTGGAGCGGGTCGTCGGACAGGCCGTCGCCCGGACCGGGGTGCGCCGTGGCCGGGAGCGCCGGGCCCGGGTCGGCGAGCTGCTCGACCGGGTGGGCCTGCCCGCCGGGCTGCTCGGCCGCCGCCCGCTGGAGCTGTCCGGCGGCCAGCGCCAGCGGGTCGCCATCGCCCGCGCGCTGGCGCCCGCCCCCGACGTCATCGTCTGCGACGAGCCGGTCTCCGCGCTCGACGTCTCCATCCAGGCGCAGATCCTGGACCTGCTCGCGGACCTGCGGCAGGACCTGGGCGTGGCGCTGCTGTTCATCTCGCACGACCTGGCCGTGGTCCGCCACCTCAGCGACCGGGTCGCGGTGATGCAGGGCGGCCGCATCGTGGAGACGGGGGAGGCGGAGCAGGTCTTCGACCACCCGGCCGAGGACTACACCCGGGAGCTGCTCGCGGCCGTGCCGGCCTGAACGGTCGGCCGGTCCGAGCGGTCCCGGTACGGGTCGTGCCCCGGCCGCCCGCCGTCAGCGGCGCGGGCCGGGGCCGCCGCCGGTGCCCGAGCCGGTCCCGCTGCCGGTGCGGACGATGCCGAACAGCCCCTCGCGGTCGGCGGAGCGGCACACCAGCGCCTCCGCCCCGCCCGGCGCCCTGGTCCACGGCTCGAAGCCCTGGTGCGTGCTGATGTCGTCCACCAGCATCACCCCGCCGGGCGCCAGCACCCGGGCGATCCGGTCCATCTCGAAGCGGGTGTTCCTGGCTGTGTGCAGACTGTCGTGCACGAACATGTCGACCGTGCCCAACTCCCGTGCCAGCCGCGGCAGCCGCCGCCTGCTCGAACCCTCGACGTAGGTCCACCGCGAGCGCACCGGGCCCGGTACGGCCACGCCGGTCTGGTCGTGCAGCCCGCGTTCGAACGGGTGCGGCAGGTCGATGCTCCACAGGTGGCCCCGGTCGTTCTCGGCCAGCCCCTCCAGGATCACCCGGGTGATCACGCCCCGCGCCACCCCGGTCTCCACCACCACCTCGGGACGCCGGTGCAGCACCGTGCACCACACCGCGCGGGCCAGGCACTCGTCCGCGTCGCTGTACGCGCCGTAGGTGTGGCGGCCGAAGTCCAGCCCGCGCTGCCGCAGCTCGTCGGCGATGCCCGCCCACAGCTCGGAGGCGCGCGTTGTCTGCGGGCACGGCCACGGCGCGCCCAGCAGCCGGTGCAGCTCGGGCTCCCAGGACTCGTCCACCCGGTAGTCGACCGGGTACTCCAGCCGTCCGGTCAGCTCCTCGGGGACGTAGAGCAGGGCCTCCACCGGGTCGGCGGCCAACGCGCGAGCGAACCGACGGACCCGGTGCTGACCTGCGGAACGGGCCGTACCAGCCATGACCTCAGCATAGGTGGGCGCCCCGGACCGCACCTCGGCGGACGCGCGCGGCGCGCCCGGGGGCGGCGTGTCGCTACCCGTTCGGCCGCAGCGGGGGCCGCAGCGGGTGCGCGGACGGTCACTGCTTGTTCGGATGGCCTCGGACGCACAGCACCGTCCGTGCCCCTGTCGATGCCGCTGAAGGAGCAGACTGATGAAGCCGGTCGCCCTGTCGCCACAGTCCCGCGAGGACGCGTTGAACGCCCTCGGCTCGGGCGTGGAGTTGGACATCCTGGTCGTGGGCGGCGGTGTGGTCGGTGCCGGATGCGCGCTGGACGCCGTCACCCGCGGCCTGAGCGTGGGCCTGGTCGAGGGCCGTGACTGGGCCAGCGGCACCTCGAGCCGCTCCAGCAAGCTGATCCACGGCGGCCTGCGCTACCTGGAGATGCTGGACTTCCGCCTGGTGCAGGAGGCCCTCAAGGAGCGCGGCCTGCTGATCCAGCGGCTCGCACCGCACCTGGTGCACCCGGTGAAGTTCCTCTACCCGCTCAAGCACCGGGTGTGGGAGCGGCCGTACGTCGGCGCGGGCGTGCTGCTGTACGACACCATGGGCATCACCTCGGGCAACGCCCGGGGCCTGCCGCACCACCGGCACCTCACCAAGCGCCGGGCGCTGCGCGAGGTGCCCGCGCTGAAGGCGGACTCCCTGGTCGGCGCGGTCCAGTACTGGGACGCCCAGGTGGACGACGCCCGGCACACCATGACCATCGCCCGGACCGCCGCCTCGTACGGGGCGCACGTCGCCAACCGCACCCGGGTCACCGGATTCCTGCGCCAGGGCGAGCGGGTGAGCGGCGCCGTGGTCACCGACCTGGAGACCGGGAGGGTGCTGGAGGTCCACGCCAAGCAGGTGATCAACGCGACCGGGGTGTGGACCGACGACACCCAGGCGCTCGCCGACACCCGCGGCCAGTTCCACGTCCGGGCCTCCAAGGGCGTCCACATCCTGGTGCCCCGGGACCGGGTCAACTCGCAGTCCGGCCTGATCCTGCGGACCGAGAAGAGCGTGCTGTTCGTCATCCCCTGGGGCCGGCACTGGCTGATCGGCACCACCGACACCGACTGGGACCTGGACAAGCAGCACCCGGCGGTGAGCTCCCGCGACGTCGACTACCTGCTGGAGCACGTCAACTCGGTCCTGGAGACCCCGCTCACCCGGGACGACGTCGAGGGCGTGTACGCCGGGCTGCGGCCGCTGCTCTCCGGCGACGCCGCCGACACCAGCAAGCTCTCCCGGGAGCACCTGGTCGGCCACCCCGTGCCCGGCCTGGTCGTGGTCGCGGGCGGCAAGTACACCACCTACCGGGTGATGGCCAAGGACGCCGTGGACGAGGCGGTGCGCACCCTGGACGGCGCCTCGGCCGGGCCCTCGGTCACCGAGGAGGTGCCGCTGGTCGGCGCGGACGGCTACCCCGCGCTGTGGAACCGGCGGCAGAACCTGGCGCAGGAGTCCGGGCTGCACGTCGTCCGGGTCGAACACCTGCTCAACCGCTACGGGTCGCTGATCGGCGAGATCCTCGACCTGCTGAAGGACGACCCCTCGCTGAGCACGCCGCTGCCCGGGGCGGACGACTACCTGGAGGCCGAGGTGGTGTACGCGGTCACCCACGAGGGCGCCCGCCACCTCGACGACGTCCTCACCCGGCGCACCCGTGCCTCGATCGAGTCCTGGGACCGGGGCCTGGCCGCCGCCGACAAGGCGGCCCGGCTGATGGCCGGACCGCTGGGCTGGACCGAGGAGCAGACCCGCGACGAGGTCGAGCACTACCGCAGGCGGGTCGCCGCCGAACGCGACGCCCAGCAGCAGCCCGACGACCGCACCGCCGACGCCGCCCGGCTCGACGCCCCCGACATGCTGCCCCTGAACTGACCGCACGAAAGGACACCCCCCATGGCTTCGGCCTCCAGTCCGGCCCTCCGGCCAGCACCCAGCGCTACCCGCATCCTGCTCGGTGAGGTGCTCGCCGAGTTCATCGGCACCATGCTCCTGCTGCTGTTCGGGGCGGGCGTGGTCGCCCAGGTGGTCGCGGCCGGTGTGGGCGACCACGACAGCATCGCCTGGGCCTGGGGCCTGGGCGTCATGATCGGCGTCTACGTCGCCGCCCGGCTGTCGGGCGCGCACCTGAACCCGGCGGTCACCGTCGCCCTGGCCACCTTCCGCGGCTTCTCCTGGCGCAAGGTCGTGCCCTACGCCCTGGCGCAGACCCTGGGCGCCTTCGTGGCCGCGCTGCTGGTCCGCTGGAACTACACCGAGGTGCTGGCCAAGGCCGACCCCGGGCACACCCTGAAGACCCAGATCGTCTTCTCCACCCTGCCCGGCAACGGCACCTTCCCGGTCAGCGAGTGGGGCGCGCTGCGCGACCAGGTCATCGGCACGGCCCTGCTGCTGCTGGTCATCATGGCGCTGACGGACCTGCTGAACACCGCCCCCAAGGCCAACATGGGCCCCTTCATCACCGGCCTGCTGGTGGTGGCGATCGGCATGTCCTTCGGTACCGACGCCGGCTACGCGATCAACCCGGCCCGTGACTTCGGCCCCCGGCTGGCCAGCTTCATCACCGGCTACCACCACGCCTGGCGTGACCAGTACGGCAACCTGTACTTCTGGGTGCCCATCGTCGGGCCGTTCGTCGGCGGGCTGCTGGGCGCGGGCATCTACCAGTTCGTGATCGCCCGGTTCCTGCCCAGCGCCGAGGCGGAGCCCGCCGGCCGGGTGGTGACCCAGGACGAGAACTAGCTTCTCCCACCTCGCTGGTGAGTTGTCAACCTGCTGACGGCATATACCAGTTTCGTCCCTGACAGTGTTCTCTGTCAGGTTCCTGGTGACAGCGGCCCACCGGCAGGGGAGCATGTGCGGTGGGGGACCACTGAACACAGGCGAGGAAGACATGAGCGCACCTGCTGTCCGGAATGAGATCGTCCCGGCCGCCCCGGCCGGAGCGGTACTGGTTCCCGGCATACTGACCGCGCCTCAGCACGTCATCGACGACCTCACCCGCGACATCACCAGTGCCGCGGGTGCGGTCGCGTCCATGCCCCCCGACGCCGACAGCGACATCACCATCTCCACCCGCACCTCCGTCACCTTCGCCGCGTCCAGCCAGGGCGGCGCCCTGCAGGCCGCTGCGGACTGGAGCCGGACGGCGGCGGCCGAGGACGCCCAGATCCACTCCACCGGCTGGGCCCGCATCCCGGCCATGGACGACGACGACGGCCGCCCCACCTACGAGCACCGCTTCACCCTGGTCGTCTCCTGGCCCGACGAGGCCACCGGCGAGTACGTCGGCGACGTCCACACCCCCGACCGCGCGGAGCGCGGCTGGCAGCACCACCCGGGCGCCTAGGCCCGCCCGTTCGCTCCGGCACGGCGTGCCCGAGGGGGTGGCGGCCCGGCCGTGTCGGGATGCCGAACGGGCGATCCCGGTCGATGCTGTAGCCATGGACAGTGCACTCACGGGCGTGATCCTGGACATCCGGATCACGCAGGGCGACATCCTGATGGCCCACGTGCTCAACGCCTACCAGAACCCGGTCGGCGAACCCGAGCAGGTGCGGACCAACGCGGACGTGGAATGGCTGCGGGAGCGCTACGCCATCCTCAAGGACCGCGTCCGCTGCTCGCCGGAGGTGCAGCGGATCCTGGACGTGAACTCGGTGGAGTAACGCAAGCAGCCCGCCCCGGCCGGCGCGAGCGCGCCGCCCGAGGCGGGCCGGTACCCGCCGGTCAGGCGCCGGAGGCCGCCGTGTAGCGGGCGCGGTTGTTCTCGCCCACGTGCTCGGCGACGACACCCTCCGTGGCCATGCTCTTGAGGACCTTGCGGAAGTTGGTGGCGTCCGAGGTCCGCCACTCGTCGCCCATGACGGTGCGCGAGACGTCGCCGGCCGACTGCGGCTCGGTGGCGGCCTGCAGCGTCGCCACGATCTTGGCGCGGTCGGCGCGCAGCGTGCGCTCCCCGGCGTCGGCCGGGGAGGCGGCCGCGACCTTCTTGGCGGCGCGCTTGCGGGCACGCGCCGGGGTCGACGGCGTCTCCGCAGCGGCCGACGGCGCGTCAGCGATCGTTTCTGCAGGCGTGGCCGCAACGGCCCGCGAGGGACGCTTGGCGGTCTTCTTCGCGCCCGTCGCCTTCGCCGCCTTCTTCGGAGCAGCCTTCTTGGGCGCGGCCTTCTTCGGGGCCGTCCTGGTCGCGGCCTTGCGGGTGCGGGCCTTGGGCGCCGCCGCGACGGACTCGGCGGCTGCCTCCTCCGCCGCCTCCACGGGCTGGACCGCCTCGACCGCCTCGGCGACCACGGCGGCGGCCTCGGTCACCGCCACGGTTCCGGTTGCGGTCTCGGCGGCCGAGTAGAAGGCGGTGCCGGACTGGGTGGACTTCGTCGCCAGGCCGGTCCTGGTCAGTGTGGCCAGCGCGCGGCGGACGGCCTGGGTGGCGGCGTTGTCCGCGTCCGGGCCGTTGACGGCTGCGGCGATCTCCGACACCTTGTGCACGCCGGGGGTCGTCTCCAGGAAACCGAGCACGTTGCGCTGGTTGCCGTTGAGCTTCCGGGCCTTGGCCGGTGCGGTCGGAGCCGCCTCGGGCTGGGCCGCCTCGGCGGCAGCGGGCTCCGCAACCGCCTCCACCGCCTCAACGGTCCGGACAGCCGCCACGGTTTCGTCCTGCGGCGCGGCGGCGGTGTCGGCCTCGGCGCGCGACTGGCGGGGCAGGGTGACGGTGGCGGACTCCGCCAACGCGCCGTCCAGCTCGCGCAACTTGGCGGCCAGCAGGTCACGGCTGGCGATCAGGCCCTCGATGGAGGACTGCTTGGATGTGAGTTGGTCGTTGAGCTGCGTCACCGCTTGCCGGGCGGCGTCGAGTTCACGCTCCAGCTCGCCCAACTGCTCGTTGAGGTAGCCACGGATGCCCGCGATCACCGACTCGAACGTGGTGGTTGATGCCTCTGCCATGAGCGCCTTACCCATCATTTGTAGCTAGGAGTGTTCCCGTGATGGTAGACACAACTTCCCGGAGTTTCGTCCCCAAGCGTTGAATTTCATCCGGCCGAGTTTCCTGCCAACGCCCTTGGCAGCAGGTTCCGGTACGGCCGAGGACGCCGCCGATGGAACTGATGCATCGTCATATGGCTTCTCTGGCAGCTGGGTTGGGATTGGACGAGCATCCCGTGCGGGTGGTTGTTCCGGCTCTGCGGCAACGCGTGTCCAACTGCGTGGATCGGAGCTCGCTTTGAGCTGTGCACGCCCACATGTGGGTCGTCAACGATGCGTCGGCGCCTCACCAAGGGAATCCGTGTTCGATAACGCATGCGTGTGAGCGACTCGGCTCCGCCGTGCCGCCGGGTTGTGGCAGGAACGGTTCTGCTCTGCTCTGGAGCGCCGCGTCCCACGGGCCGGGGGGTGGGCTGCCGCGCTCCGCGCCCGATCCATGCGGCAGTGCTCTCGCTGTCAACGAACTGACGGGTGGAAAGTTGCGAACACGCAGCGTGGAGAATCGACTACATTCCGTCATGAACGGCCGCAGCGGCGGCCGCCAGTCACAGGAGTTGTCCCCATGCGACGCATGTTCACCCGGATCTGCAGCCTCGCGGCTGTGGCCATGCTTCCCGTCTCCCTGGCCCAGCCCGCCCAGGCCGAGCGTCCTGTAGCCCCGGTGGCCCGGGCTGCGGCGGTCGCCCCCGCCTACTTCGAGATGACCGACATCACGCGTCACGTCTTCGTGGTCAAGCTGACCCAGGAGGACGACATCAGGCACGCCCGCGAGCTGGTGCGCGGCGAGACCAGCGACGAGCCGCACCTGATCGGGCGGATCATCAAGCGCCGCGCCGAGTACAACGGCCGCTGGGACTTCCAGCTCGACCCGGAGACGGTGAGTTTCTACAACTACGCCATCGAGGTCTGCGACGCGACCATCCCCTACGTCAACGACCACCTGGACGAGGCCGGCGGCCCGTTCCTGCCCGGCCTCTACTGGTGCCCGTGGACCTCGCGGCTGATCAAGGAGGTCCCGGCGCCGTAGTGCCGCCGGACACCTCCGGGGCGGTCGCGGCCCGCGCGGCCCGCGACCGCCCCGCAGCGGTCACCCGCGTGCGTACACCGCGACGAAGTCCCGGCTGGACTCGTCGTAGTAGCGGGTGGGGTCGCGGACGAAGTTCACCAGGTTGTGCGGGACCGGGTCGTGCGGGTCGCGGCTGCCGTCGTAGGAGATGAACGAGGGCCAGCTGAGGTTGATGTCCAGCATCATCGCGTTCACCGCCCCGGCCCGTTGCAGCACCGTGGCCAGGGTCTCCACGGACAGCAGCCGGCCGCCCACGTAGATGACGTCGCCGTTGCGATCGACGCCGACCCCGGAGCGCGGCACGTAGGAGTTGCCCCCGTCGGTCAGCCCCCACACGTCCACGCCGCCGTCCTGGACGGCCTCGGTGACCGCTCCGCCGGAGACCAGCGGCACCAGGCACTGCCGCACGCCGACCACGTCCGGGGCCATGGCGACGTCCCGGTTCCAGGCCCCGACGGTCAGCGAGCCGTCCCGGTGGAACACCTCCGAGGCCGCGCCGTCGACCAGCGGCGCGCCGTAGCGGCCGTCCAGGTAGAAGCCGCCGTGCGAGTCGCCGTTGGAGAGCTTGAAGCCGCCGTTGTAGGCGGCGACCAGGCCGGTGCGACGTCCCGGTGCCAGCGTCGCCGGGACCGGCCAGTCGCCGCCCGGCTCCGAGACGCCCGGGTGCAGTTCGAAGCGCAGCGCCGTGCGGTGCATCCACACCACCCCGACCGGGAAGTCGCTGTCGGAGTCGTCCGGGCGCATGGTCGCGCTCTGCAGCACCGGCTGCCCCTTGACCGTGACCAGCGGGGTGAAGACGCCCTCCCCGGGCAGCGCCGGGGAGACCAGCGGACGCACCGGCCGGTGCAGCGGGATCACCGCGGCCGCCGCCCGGGCCGCCGCCGAACGGGCGAGCCGGGCCGCGTGGTCCGGGTGGTCCTCCCGGCGCAGCTCCGCGTAGCCGTCCGGCGAGCACTCCGCCGAGGGGGCGCTGTGGGCGCGGGCACGGCCGTCGACCAGGTCGGCGACCACCACCAGGTGGTGGCAGCGGCCCCAGCGGGCGAGCTTGGCCGTGGCCCCCTGCCTGCCGGGCGCGGCCAGCGCGGCGTGGATGCAGTAGACGGCCAGCGCCAGCCCCACGATCGGGACGGTCAGCGCCGACCACAGCAGCGCCCCGCGCCGACGGCGGCCCCCGGGGGCCGGAACCGGGTGGCTCGGAGGCGGGCCCTCCCCGGACAGCTCAGGCGAATCGCACGCGTCCTGCCTGTTCAATGCCATCAGTTCCCTCTCGACCGGGCGCACCGCACCCCCACGCCGTACCCAGTGCGGCGGCCGGTGCCACGGGGGTTCGCCCGCTCGGCCTACCGCCGGGCGGGCGAACCCCGCCGACCGGAGGGCGGCCGGTCAGGGCGTGCCGGGTCTGTGGGACAGCGGGTCGTTCTCCTCGCTGCGGGCGATCAGCTGGTCCAGCAGCGCCACCAGCACGGTGCGGGCCGACTCCCGGACCCGGGCGTCGACCATCAGCACCTCGGTGTACGGGTCCTTCAGCACCAGGGCCTTGCTGATCTGCTCGTGGTCGTAGGTCTGGGCCCCGTCGAAGCAGTTCACGGCGACGACGAAGGGCGTGCCGCGCTCCTCGAAGAAGTCGATCGCGGGAAAGCTGCTGACCAGGTCGCGCGGATCGACCAGGACGATCGCGCCGATGGTGCCCCGCAGCAGGTCGTCCCACATGAACCAGAAGCGCTCCTGGCCCGGGGTGCCGAACAGCAGCAGCGTGGCCACGCCGGGCAGGGTGATCCGGCCGAAGTCCATGGCCACGGTGGTGGTCGTCTTGCCGGCGACGGTGATGGCGTCCACCGCCATGCCCGCCTCGGTCAGGCGTTCCTCGGTGCGCAGCGGAGCGATCTCGCTGACCGCGCCGACCAGGGTGGTCTTGCCGACCCCGAAGCCGCCGGCGATGAGGACCTTGGCCTGCGGGGGCGGTGGATCAGAGGGCCTGGAGGCCGTGTTTGATGCGGCGGAGGAGAGTGACATCGGCTGCCTGGTTCTCGGTCATGGGTGGTTGGTGGTGGACCAGGCCGCGCGCGGCCAGTTCGGTGAGCATCCCGATCACGGTCGTCAGCGGCAGGCCGAGGCGCGCGGCGACCTCGGCCACGGCCCGGGAGTCCTGGCACAGGTCCATGGCGCCCTGCCATTCGCGGGGCAGGCCGCCGACCTGCTCGACCGGGACGGCGGCGGTGACGAACGAGTGCATGGCGAAGGGCGACTGGGGGAGGGCGCCTGCCGGGGTCAGCGCGAACAGGCGCGTACGGCGTGCGGATTGGTCGGGCATCAGCGGGCCGGGAGGTCCGGACGCGACCGGGTACCCATCTGCTCGGCGTAGGCGCGCGCCGTGCGGGTGATCTCCATCATCGCCAGGCCGATCGGGGTGGTGGAGTCCAGCGCCACGCACAGCGTGCTGTTGCGCCCGCAGGAGGTGACGACGATGCTGCGCTGCCGCATGCTGACCACGGTGTGCAGCACCGGGCCGCCGCCGACGCCGTTGGAGAGGTGGTCGGCGAGGCTGGCCATGCCGGAGCAGGCGGCGGTGATCCGCTGGGCGTCGTCCAGTTCGACGCCGAACGCGGCCTTGGGGATGCCGTCGTTGGACAGCAGCACCAGGCCGCGTACGCCGGGGACGGCCGCCAGCGCGTTGCGCAGCATGTCGTAGGTGCCGGCGTCGGCCGGGTCGGTGTCCTGGACGGAGTTGGCGAGCGTGGTCAGGTCGGTCACGGGGAGTCCTCTTGCTGGTCGGCGATGGGGTAGTGGGCGAAGAGAGCGGCGAGCTCCTCCGGGGTCCGCTCGTCGTCGCCGTAGCCGGTCGACGAGTCCGCCGGGCGCGCGGGGCGCTGTTGCAGCGGCGCGGCGATGTGCGCGCCGGGGATCCGCTGCGGCAGGCCGTCCTCGGTCCGCTCCAGGTGCGCCGCGTGGACGACGGCCAGGGTGGGTCTGGCCCGGGCCGCGCCGCGCCCCGCCGGCTCCGGCCGGGGCCCGGCGGCAGCGGTGGCGGCGGCCGGGCCTGCGGCTGTGGGCGGGGCCGGGGTTGCGGCCGGGGGTTCCGCCGGGGCCTGCGGCGGGAGCGGCACCGGCGCCTGCCGGGCGTCCGCGCCGAGCGGGTCGCGGGGGGCGTCCGGGGTGCGTTCCCGGGCCGTGCCGTCGACCAGCAGCCGCGCGGGGACGTGCACGACCGCTGACACGCCGTCGAACGCGGACGGGCGCAGCCGGGCGGACAGGTCCAGCTGCGCCGCGAGCCGACCCACCACGAACAGTCCGAGCTGCTGGAACTCGGCCAGCTCGGCGTAGAGCGGGGCGACCTGGAGCCGGCGGTTGAGCTGCTCCAGGACGGGGGCGGTCAGGCCGTGGCCGCGGTCCTCGATCTCGAAGGCGATGCCGCCCGCGGTCGCCGAGGACCGCAGCACCACGGTGAGCTGCGGCGGCGAGAAGGCCAGCGCGTTCTCGATCAGCTCGGCCAGCAGGTGGGTCAGCGCACCGGCCGCCTCCGGCGCGACGTAGCCCTGTGCGCCGAAGTCGACGCGTACCCGCTCGCGCTGGGAGACCTCGCCGATGGCGTCCAGGATCAGGTTGCCGACCGGGACGGGTTCGGTGTGCGGATCGGGAATGGCGCCGCCGGTGAGCAGCAGCAGGTTCTCCAGCTGCCGCCGCAGGCGCACGGTGACCTGGTCCAGCCGGGACAGCTCCTGTCGGCTGGCGGTGTCCAGGCCGGGGCGGCGCTGGAGTTCGTCCATACCGGCGAGCACCGTCCCGGCGGCGACCAGGGCGCGGGCGGCGGTGGCGGTGGCGAACCGGGTGAAGCCGTCGCGCTCCAGGTAGACGGTCTGGGCGGAGTCGCTGGCGAGCCGGGACAGCCGGGCCATGGCGTCGTTGATGACGCCGAACTCGTCGCGGTGCCCGCTGAGCCGGGGCAGCGTGCCGACATCGGCCTGTTCGCCCGCCTGCAGCCGGCGCACCAGGTCGGGGATCTGGTGCTGGGCGACGGAGAGCGCGGTCTTCTGGGCGTGCTCGGCCCGGCGGACGATGGTCCGGCTGGTCGCCAGGCTGATGGTGAGCACGGCGGCCACCACCGCGGCCCCGGCCCCGGCCAGGGCGTAGGCGTCCCGGTGCAGCAGCGCGGCGGCTCCCGCCACCTGGAGGTCGCCGGAGCGGAAGGCGTCGGCCTGGGTCAGCATGACGGCGGTGCAGGTGGCGACCAGCGCCGCGCAGGCGAGCGTGACCACGGCCGCGACCAGGCGCAGCAGGGTGCGGAGCGGCAGCGGACCGGCGTTGGCCGGCTGGGCGGTCGCTGGGGTGAAGGGCGGCATCGGACCTCGCGGAGCAGACGGTCGGAGCGGGGACGGAGCAGGGGGCGGAGCAGGCGGAGCGGGGACGGTCGGAGCGGGCCCGGTGCGGGCGGCGGCCGGTCGGCCGGGCCCGCGCCGGGCCGACAGCGGGCCGCCGTGGTGCGGTGGCGGTGCGGTGCGGTGCGTCGGCATGGCGTCGGTGGTGCGGGCCCGGTGGCAGAGGTGCGGCCCGGGCGGTTCGCTACGCCTGGGCGAAGCCTCTGCGCCGCTCGACGTCGGTGACCTGGGCGCGCTGGACGTCCAGCTCGATCCGGGCCGCCTGGGCGTAGTGCGCGGCCACCTCGGCGCCCAGCAGCCGGGCGGCCAGGGCGCTGTCCTGGAAGGCGGCCAGGGCCTCGTGCAGGGTGCGCGGCACCAGGGCGGCCTCGCCGTGCCGGTAGGCGTCGCCCGCCACCGGTTTGGGCGGCTGCCGGTCGCCCTCCAGGCCGTGCCGGACGGCGGCCAGCACGGCGGCCAGCGCCAGGTACGGGTTGGCGTCCGCGCCCGGGAGCCGGATCTCCAGGTGCAGCCCCGCGCCGTGGCCGACCACGCGGACCGCGCAGCCGCGGTTGTCGCGGCCCCAGCCGAAGCGGGTGGGCGCGAACGAGTGGTCCTGGTAGCGCTTGTAGGAGTTGGTGGTGGGGGCGTACAGCGGGACGAGCTGCGGCAGCGCCTCCAGCAGCCCGGCGACGGCCCGGCGCCCGACCCCGGACAGCTCCTCGCCGTCACCGGCGTCGGCCAGCACGGCCTGCTCGCCCGGCTCTCCCGGTTCGCCCCGCCACAGCGACAGGTGCAGGTGCAGGCCGTTGCCGACGCCGTCGGCGGGCGCGGCCATGAAGGTGGCGGCCAACCCGCAGCGCTCGGCGACGGCCCGGGTGGCGTGCTTGAACAGCAGGTGCCCGTCGCAGGCGGCGAGCGCGTCGCCGTAGGGGAAGGTCACCTCCACCTGGCCCGGGGCGCCCTCGGTCTTGACCGCCTCCACCGGCAGCCCGGCGCCGGCCAGCGCCGTCCGCAGCCGGCGGGAGAACCGCGACAGCACCCGCGGCTGGTCCAGCGCGTAGTCGCGGTTGTCCCAGGCCACCGGGGTCAGCCCGGTGAAGCCCCGGGCCGCGGCCTCGCCCAGCGGGCCGTGGTAGAGGGTGAACTCGGTCTCCACACCGGCCTTGACCCGCAGGCCGTGCTCGGCCAGGGCGTCCAGCTGGCGGCGCAGCATGGTGCGCGGGGAGACGGCCAGCGGCTGTCCGCCCGGGCCCAGGGCGTCGGCCAGCACCAGGGCGGTGCGCGGCAGCCAGGGCAGCAGCCGTGCGGTCGCGGCGACCGGCTCCAGCGGCAGGTCGCCGTAGCCGCCGTCCCAGGAGGTCAGCGCGAAGCCGTCGACCGGGCGCATCTCCACGTCGGTGGCGAAGACGTAGGCGCACACCTCGGCCGCCCCGCCCCCGGCGATGCGGTCCAGGTAGACGGAGGCGTCGTACTCCTTGCCCTTGAGCCGCCCCTGGCCGTCGGCGACGGCGAGCAGCACCGTGTCGATCCGGCCGGAGGCGACCTGCTGGCGCAGGTGGTCGGGGGTGAGCAGACCGGACGTCACCTCAGACCACATCGCTTTCCAGCTCGGCCATCTCCGGGCTGGCGTGCACCGGGGTGGCGTAGGAGCGCCGGGCCCGCCACCACCACACGGTGGCCAGCGCCAGCACCACGGCCAGCGCGACCGGCGCGTAGTTGAAGGTGGTGGCGTTGACCGGCTTGGTCTGCGGCAGGCAGAACAGCACCGTCACCACGGCGACCCAGACCACCGCGACCACGCCGATCGGAGTGGACCAGCGGCCCAGGTTCCACGGGCCGGGGGTGAAGCTGCGCCCGGCGCGCAGCCGCAGCAGGATCGGGATGGCGTAGGCGGGGGTGATGCCGATGACGTTGATGGCGGTCACCGCGCCGTAGGCGGCCGGGGAGTACAGCGAGGGCAGGGCGAGCACCAGGGCGGCGACCACCGCAAGGCCGACCGCGCGGGTCGGGGTGCCGTTGCGGCTGGAGACCCGGACCCACAGGGCCGAGCCGGGCATGGCGCCGTCGCGGGAGAAGGCGAACACCATCCGCGAGGCGGCGGCCGTCCCGGCGTTGCCGCAGAACAGCTGGGCCAGGATCACCACGAGCAGCAGCAGTTTGGCGCCGGTGGCGCCCAGGGCGTCCAGGAAGATCTGCGCCGGGGGCACGCCGGTGGCGCTGCCGACCGTACCGGAGTAGTTCTGGATGGCGTACGTCAGGCCGAACAGCAGCACGAAGCCGGCCAGCCAGGAGACCCAGATGGAGCGGACGATGCCCTTGGCGGCCGACACCGACGCCTGGGTGGTCTCCTCGGAGAGGTGCGCGGAGGCGTCGTAGCCGCTGAAGGTGTACTGCGCCAGCAGCAGGCCGATCGCGCCGACGTACAGCGGGCTGGACCAGCCGGTGTTGTTCACGTAGTGGCCGAAGACGAAGCCCAGGGACTGGTGGTGCGAGGGCGCGACGACCAGCACCACGACGATCAGGGCCACGCCGCCCAGGTGCCACCACACCGAGATGGAGTTGAGCAGCGACACCACCCGCACGCCGAACATGTTCAGCGCGCCGTGCAGCGCCAGGATGGCCACGTAGATCCAGAGCGTGGAGCCGGGGGTCGGGGTGAAGTTCCACTGGAGGTGCAGCAGTGCCCCGGTGAACTGGGCCGCGCCGTAGTCGATCCCGGCGATCGCCCCGAGCAGCCCGAGCAGGTTGAGCCAGCCGGTGTACCAGCCCCAGCGCGGTCCGCCGAGTTTGTCGGCCATGTAGAACAGCGCGCCGGAGGTGGGGTACGCGGAGGTGACCTCGGCCAGCGAGAGGCCGACGAACAGCACGGCCAGTCCGACGGCCAGCCAGCCCCACATCATCACCGCGGGGCCGCCGGTGTTCAGCCCGAACCCGTACAGCGTCATGCACCCGGAGAGCACCGAGATGACGCTGAAGGAGATGGCGAAGTTCCCGAACGAGCTCATCCTGCGCACCAGTTGGGGCCGGTAGCCCAACTGGCGCAACAGCGCGCTGTCGTCGGTCGGCGGGGCCGGTGGCGTGGTCGTCTGCGACATGGGGGACATGGGGGCCTTCGTGTGGTGGGGCAACGGGGGGAGGGGTGCTGCCTGCGGTGCGGTGGGTCAGCCGGGGATCGGCCGTGGATCGGCCTTGGGTCGGCCGGAGTTCAGCCGGGGGAGTGGCCGCGCACCGGGTGGGCGCCGGAGTTGCGGCACTGGCTGCGGGCCCAGGCGAACTCGCGCTCGGCGGCGGCCGGGTCGTCCGCCACATGGGCCCAGGGCGCAGTGGTGGCGTACGGGCCGATCGCGTCGAACACCCGCCCGGCGTCGCCCAGTCTGCCTCCGGCCCACAGCCCGTGGGCGAGGTGGTTGAGGTCCAGCGGGGTACGGGCGGCGTCGGCGGGCTGGTCGAACCAGAGGGCCAGGGCGCGGTCGACGTCCAGGGCGATGTGGTCCCGGGTCCACTGACGGCGGGTCAGCGGGTCCAACTGGTCGCGGTCGCGCTGGAGCCGGTACTGCTCCACGTAGGCGTAGAGCGGCAGCACCATCAGCGCGGACCCGGCCGGCGCCCAGGAGACGGTGGCCCGGACGAAGTCGATGGCGTCCCCGTGCGAGCCGGCCGCGCGGGTGAGCCAGAACTTCAGCATCCGGTGGAACGCCTCCCGGTTGAAGGGGTCGCGCTGGTGCGCCTCGCCCAGCAGGCCCCACGGCCCGGGCGGCAGCATCTGCTCCGGGGCGGGCTGCCGGTGCTCGGGGAGCTGCTGCCGCTCGTCCACCTGGGCCAGCGCCAGCAGGCACACCCACGGCACCGGGTCCGCCGGGTGCAGCCGCCCGGCCCGCAGGCAGGCCTCCCGCGCGGCCCGGGCGAGGGCGGGGGCGTCGGTGCGGCCCTGGCGGTGCGCCTGCAGGACGCGTTCCACGGCGACCCGGGCCTGCATCAGCGGGACGTCGGCGCCGTCGGGCTCCTCGGCCTGCCACACCTGGAGGATGTCCGAGCGGGCGGCGGCGGTGGCCAGGACCTGGCTGCGTGCGGTGCGCAGCCCCCAGTCGTCGCCGGTGGCGGCCAGCAGGTTGCGCATGGACATCCAGCGTCCGGTCCGCAGGTCCTCCAGCGCCGCGCGCAGGGCCGTGTCGCGCCCGGCCGGGTGGTACACCAGCCGGGAGTCGTCCCGGCCGCCGTCCTGCGGGCTCATCGGCGCCCACCGCCCGCGGGGGCTCCGCCGGCGCGGGATAACGCCGGGCGCGCTGGGGGCGCCGCTCGCCGGCAGCCCTGGGCGGGCGCCTGTGCGGTGGCATCGGGGATCGACGTCACGGGAGTTCCAAGGGATCGAAGGTGGTGGCGGGGCGCGGACCGGTGACCCGTCATGGACGCAGCGGCATCAGGCGCAGGCGGGCCCGGTGGGCAGGTACATGGCGATCCTTCGACTCATCGCGGGCAGGACAAGGAGCGCCGAGCGCGGGAACGGGTGTTCCGGGGGTGAACACACCGATCATGCGTGACGCTGTGTTACATCCAAGTACGCAGCGAAATGTCACGTCAAGGGAATCCAGGAGATTTCTTGATTCAGTCATGCCATTTCATCGGACCGGAACACTACCCGCCGGTTCCCTGTGGCCGGAATACCCGCCGGAATCCGTGGGTTGGCCCAGCTGACTGCCCATCCGAACCGGAGGACTGACGCATCATGAAGATCGGGATTATCGGAGCCGGGAACATCGGCGGCAACCTGGCCCGCCGGTTCACCGCCGTCGGCCACGAGGTGTCCATCGCCAACAGTCGGGGGCCGGAGACCCTGGCCGACATCGCCGCGGAGACCGGCGCCACCGCCGTCCCGGTGGAGCAGGTGGCGCGCGGCGCGCAGGTGGTCGTGGTCTCCGTGCCGCTGAAGAACGTCCCCGACCTGCCCGCCGGGCTGCTGGACGGGGTCGCGCCCGGGTTCGCGGTCCTGGAGACCGGCAACTACTACCCGCAGCAGCGGGACGGGCGCATCGCCGAGATCGAGGACGGCCTGACCGAGAGCCGCTGGACCGCGCAGCACCTCGGCCACACCGTGGTCAAGGCGTTCAACGGCACCTACGCTGCCCACCTGGTGGAGAAGCCGCTGCCCGCGGGCGCGCCGGGCCGGTTGGCGGTGCCGGTGGCCGGGGACGACGAGGACGCCAAGCGGGTGATCCGCGCGCTGATCGACGAGATCGGCTTCGACACCGTCGACGCCGGCGGGCTGGACGAGTCCTGGCGGCAGCAGCCCGGCACCCCGGTCTACGGCCTGGTCGGCGACGTGGACGCGGTCACCAAGGCGCTGGCCGAGGCCAGCCCCGAGCGGCCCGCCGACCACCGGGCCTGACGGCCCCTCCCCGCGCGGCTCCGCGCCCGGGCCGGACGCCCCGGGTGCGGAGCCGCGCGTTGCCGTATCCGATCCGTTCGACGGATGGTCATGTCCTTGTCATTGCAGGGGTATAGCGTCAGGCTGCGCGCAGCCTGCTTCCCGCCCGTGACCCCGGAGGCTCCATGTCCGTCCCCATCCGCCCCGCCCGCGTCCTGGCCGCTGTCGCCGCGGCCCTCGCCTGCCTGCTGCCCCTCGCCACCGCCGCCCCGGCCTCCGCCGACGACACCGGCGGCCTGTCGCTGGCGGCGGGCACGTCCGTGGGCATCCACAACACCTACGCCGACACCAGCCAGTTCCCCTTCCTCGCCGACGCGCTGGACACCGGCGCCTCGCTGATCGAGCTGGACACCTGGGTGGACCCGTTCACCCACGAGTGGAAGGTCAGCCACTCCAGCCCGCTGGGCAACCAGAACAACTGCGTCGACGCCTCCACCCCGGCCCAGCTCTACACCGGCGGCGCCAACAAGGATCTGGGCAGCTGCCTGGACGACATCCGGGTCTGGCTGGCCGCCCACCCGGGCCACCCGCCGATCATGGTGAAGCTGGAGATGAAGGCCGGCTTCGACGCCACCGACGGCCTCGGTCCGGCGCAGCTGGACGCGCTGGTCCAGGCACACCTGGGCGCGGACGTGTTCCGCCCCGCCGACCTGCTCGGCGGCTACCCCTCGCTGGACGCCGCCGCCCGGGCCGACAACTGGCCCTCGCGCGCCGCGCTGGCCGGAAAGGTGATCCTGGAGGCCATCCCGGGCACCTTCGAGCAGGCCAACCCCTTCGACCACCTGTGGACGGACACGGAGTACGCCCAGTACCTCTCCGGGCTGCAGGCCGCCGGCAACCTCGGCCAGGCGCAGATCTTCCCCTCGGTGCTCGGCGCGGCCTCCGGCGACCCGCGCACCCGCTACAGCGACGCCTCGCTGCGGCAGTGGTTCGTGGTCTTCGACGGGGACGCCAGCGCCTACGTGGACGGCGGCATCGACACCTCCTGGTACGACACCAACCACTACCTGCTGGTCATGACCGACGCCGAGAACGTCACCCCGGCGCTGTCCGACACCGCTCCCAGCCAGGCCGACGCGGCCGCCCGGGTCGCCGAACTGGCCGCCGACCACGCCTCGTTCGTCTCCTGCGACTGGACCGGCCTGCCCTCGGTGCTCAGCGAGCAGCTGCCCCGGGGCTGACCGGGGCGGCATCGACCGCCGCCAGCAGCCGGTGGAAGTCGCCCTGGCCGTTGCGGCGGTGGGCCGACAGCAGGGCCAGCGCCGAGGCGGCCTCCCCGGCCTCGAAGGCGTCCACGATCGCGCCGTGCTCGCGCAGGATCTCCTCCGCGCGGGCACGGTCGCCCCCGGCGGCGGTGCGCCGGTAGGCCAGTGCGCGGTGCGGCTCCAGGGCGTCCCACAGCTGGCGCACGAAGCGCAGCAGCCACTCGTTGTCGCAGCGGTCCAGCAGGGCGAAGTGGAACCGCCGGTTGGCGGTGATCCCCGCGTGCGCGTCGCCCGCCTCGGTGGCGGCGCACTGCTCCTCCAGTGCCGCCCGCATGGCGGCCAGGTCCTCCGGGCGCAGCCGGGCGGCGGCGGCGGTCTCGGCCTCGGCCTCCAGCAGCTCCCGCACCCGGAAGATGCCGTCCACGCTCTCGGGGTGCAGTTGGGCCACGGTGTAGCCGCGCTGCGCCTGGTAGACCACCATGCCCTCGCTGGCCAGGGTCTTCAGCGCCTCGCGGACCGGGATCACGCTCAGCCCCAGCTGCTCCGCGGCGGCGCTCTGCCGGATCTGCGAGCCGGGCGGCAGATCGCCCCGGACGATGGCGTCGCGCAGCTCGACCAGGGCGACGGCCTCGGCGGTGCGGGGCAGGGAGGTTCGTTTGAGGGCCACAGCGACACTCTACCCGCGATCAGGGCGGAAGTAGATGTTATACATTACAATATGACCCGCGCACCCGGGTGCCCGGCGATCGTCCACGCCCGGGCCGCCGGAACCCGCGCCGCCGCCCCTGACCTGGGCACGAGCCCGGCCCCGCGACCCGCCTGAGCAGGCGTCCCGCCGGTTACTCGGCGGTAGCGCGCGGGGTCGGCAGTCTGTACCTTGCTCCCATGGCACGTAACCCCAAGGCTGTGGGCGCAGTACGGATCGCGCTCGGGCTGCTCGCCCTGGTGGCGCTGGCGGTCGGACTCGACCGCGACGTCCACGTCCACGACGGCGGCAACTTCCTGTTCTACTTCACGAACCTGTCGAACCTCTTCGGCGCCTTCGTGTTCCTCACCGGCGGCGCGGCCCTGCTGCGCGGACGCCCCGGGCTGCCCGCGCTGGTGCGCGGCGCGTCCGTGCTCTACCTGGTCATCACCGGCCTGGTGTTCTGGACGCTGCTGTCCGACACCATCACGCCGGAGACCATCGTCTGGCAGAACGACGTCGTGCACGGGGTGATGCCGGTCGCGTTCCTGCTCGACTGGCTGCTGGTGCCGCCGACCGTCCGGCTCGCTCTCGGCCGGGCCGCGTACTGGCTGGTCTTCCCGCTGGTCTACCTCGGCGTGTCACTGGTCCGGGGCCCGATGGTGGGCTGGTACCCGTACGACTTCCTCGACCCGCGCGAACCCGGGGGATACGCGCACGTCACCACCTGGTCCCTGATCGTCACCGCGGTCTTCGTGGTCTTCATGCTGCTGCTGGTCGCCGCGGGCAACCGGCTGCGCCCCGGCGTCCGCGCCGCCGCCGCCGACCAGGCCTGACCGGCCCCCGCGGGGCCGCCCGCCGTGCCCGCCGGGGCACCGGGAAAATGCCGCGCGGCCGTGGCCGGGCGCCCCTACCGTGGTGCGGTGGCCACCTCCCTGCTGCTCTGCGGCGACCCCCTGCGCTCCACCCGCTGCGACCCGTACCTCGCCGGGCAGGCCGCCGCCGCCCGGGCCCTGGGGGCCGTGGTGGCGCTGCTCGACCATGACGCCCTGCTCGCCGGGGACGCCGCCGGGGCGGTCCGCCGGGTGCCGCGCGACCTGGGCCCGCTGTGGTACCGGGGCTGGATGATCCCCTCCGCCCGCTACCGCGAGCTGGCCGAGGCGCTCGCCGCGCGCGGCGCCCGGCTGTGCACGACCGCCGAGCAGTACCGCACCGCCCACGAACTGCCCGGCTGGTACGCCGCCTTCGCCGGGGCGACCCCGGCCGGCAGCTGGCTGGCCTGCGAGCCGTTCCGGGCCCCCGCGCCGGAGGCCCTGGCCCGGGCCGCCGCCGCGCTCCCGGCCGGGCCCGGGATCGTCAAGGACTACGTGAAGTCCCGCAAGCACGACTGGGACGACGCCTGCTACCTGCCGGATCTGGCCGACACCGCGGCCGTGCACGCCGTGGTCTCCCGCTTCGTGGAGTTGCAGGAGGAGTGGCTGGCGGGCGGCGTGGTGCTGCGCGCCTTCGAGCCGCTGCGGCGCGACCTCGGGGAGGCCCGGGTGTGGTGGCTGGACGGCCGCCCGCTGCTGACCACGGCCCACCCCGACACCCCCGCGCTGCGGCCCGAACCCGAACTGGACGGCGTCCAACCGCTGGTGGCCGCGCTGGGCTGCCGGTTCGTCAGCACCGACCTGGCCCGGCACGCCGACGGCAGGTGGCGGGTGGTCGAGGTCGGCGACGGGCAGGTCAGTGAACTGCCCCAGGGGCTGGATCCGGGCGTGCTGCTGGGGCCGCTGCTGGGCGCCGGCTGACCGGACGGGGCGGGCTCAGCCGACGCCGGGGAGCTGATCCTGCTCCACGTCCCAGCCGCGCGGGGTCGGCGGCGTCGGGTGGCGGCAGCCGGGCCCCAGTGCGTACAGCCGGGACTCGGCGTCGCTCAGCTCGCGGTGGCAGCGGGAGCAGCGCACCAGGCGGACCCCGGTGTCCAGCGGCTGGGTTCCGGGCAGCGGCACCTCGTCGAAGGTCACCGGGCCAGTGTGGCAGCCGGGGCGGGGGGTTGTCAGCGGCCCGGGCGGGCGGCCGGGACCGCCTCCCAGTGGCCGACCAGCTCCGCGTACAGCGGCGCCCCGGCCAGCAGCTCGGCGTGCGTGCCGATCCGCGGTGGGCCGCCGTCCAGCAGTAGGATGCGATCGGCCCGGCGGGCCGAGCTGATCCGGTGGGCCACCGTGACGACCGTGCCGGGGCGGTCGTGGAAGGCGTCCTCGGCGCGGGCCTCGGCGGCCGCGTCCAGATGGCAGGTGGCCTCGTCCAGGATCACCAGCCGGGCCGTCGAGACGTAGGCCCGGGCCAGAGCGATCAGCTGCTTCTCGCCCGCGGAGAGCCCGGCCGGGTCGACCGGGGAGTCCAGCCCGCCCAGTCGGGCCAGCGTGGCGCCCAGCCCGAGGCGCTCGGCGGCCTCGGCCAGCGCCCGGTCGGCGGCGCCCGGGGCGAGGTAGCGCAGGTTCTCCCGCAGCGTCCCGGCGAAGACGTAGCCCTCCTGCGGCAGCAGCACCCGGGCCCGGTGCAGCTCCCGGGCCGGGATCCGGGGCAGCGGCACCCCGCCGAGTCGGACGCTGCCCCGGTCCGGCGCGGTGATCCCGGCCAGGATGTCGGCCAGGGTGGACTTGCCGATGCCGGAGGGCCCCACCACGGCCAGGTGCTCGCCGGGGGCCAGGAACAGGCCGAGGTCGCGCAGCACCGGCTCGGCCTGCGGCCCGTAGGCGAAGCTGACGTGCCGCAGCCGCAGCGAGCCGTCCGCCGGGCGGGCCGTGCCCTCCGGTTCGGCCCGGACGGCGGGCGGCCGCGCGGCCTCGGCCAGCCGCTCGGCGGCGACGCCCAACCGCAGGCAGGACGCCCCCACGCCCTGCACCAGCAGCCGCAGCGCCGGTTCCAGCGTGCTCACCGCGTAGGACAGCACGCCGACGACGGCGCCCGCGCTCAGCCCGTGCCGCACCAGCGCCGGAGCGGCCAGCAGGATCAGCAGCAGCGGCACGTGCGCGCCGAGGGCGACCACGAGCCGGCGCACGGCGGCGGCCCAGGCCAGCGACCGGGCCGCGGCGGCCTGCGCCTCGACCGCGCGCAGCGCCTCCGCCTCGCTGCGCTCCCCAGCGCCCCAGGCGACCAGGTCGCGCAGCGCCTCCAGGGTGTCCACGGCCACCCGGGAGAGCCGCTCCTCGGCCAGGAAGGCGGCACGCTGGCGCCGGACCATGGTCGGCATCAGCGCCGCGAACAGGCACAGCGCCGCCACCAGCGGCAGCGCGATCAGCGGCACCACGGCCGGGGCCAGCGCCGCGGTGCCGCCGATCACGGCGGCGGCGGTCAGGGTGAACTGCCAGACGATCATCAGCTGTCCGGCCACCGAATCGCGCACCGCCTCGACCTGCCGGGTCAGTTGGGCGACCACCACCGCGTCGGCGTGGGTGCGCGGGGCCGCCCGGTCGGCGGCGCGGCGCAGCGTCCCGCCGACCACGTCCCGCAGCAGCGCGTCGCGCATGGGCTCGACGATCTCGGCCAGCCAGGGGTAGGTCTGCCGTCCAGCCCACGCCCCGGCCACGGTCACCGCGGCGAACACGCCCAGCCACTCGGCCGCCGCGGCGGGCTGCCGACCCAGGAAGCCCCGGTCCACCGCGTACGCCAGGGCCTTGCCGCAGACCAGCGCGGGCGCGGCGGACAGCAGCGTCCACAGCGTGAGCAGCAGCACCGCGCGGCGGTTGCGGCGCAGCCCGTCCCGGAGCAGCCGCCGCACCGGCTCCCAGCGGCGGCGGCCCGGCGGCGGGGGCGGGTCGGTGCGGCGCATCGGCGGTTCTCCCTCAGTCCTCGGGGTGGTGGAACAGCGCGCGGTAGTCCGCCAGGTGCCACAGTTCGGCGTGCGGGGCCACGGCGCGGACGCGGCCGTCCTCCAGCCAGGCCACGGCGTCGGCGCGGGCGGCGACGCCCGCCCGGTGCGTGACCACCAGCCGGGTGCGGTCCCCGAGCAGCCGCTCCAGGGCGCGGCCCACCTGGGCCTCGGCGGCGGTGTCCAGGCTGGAGGTCGCGTCGTCCAGCACCAGCAGTCGACTGCCGGCCGCCAGTGCCTGCGCCAACGCCCGTGCCAGGCCCAGACGCTGGCGTTCGCCGCCGGACATGGGGGCCAAGTCGAGGGCGGTGCGCGCGCCCTCGGGCAGGCGGCTGACGAAGGGCTCGGCCTGCATCGCCCGGAGCGCCTCGCACACCAGGGCCGAAGCCGGTTCGCCCTCCGGCTGCCCGGTTGCGGCGGTTTCCGGGACCGGGGCGACCGCCTCCTCGACGGTTGCCCCGCACAGCCGGGGGTCGGCGAAGGCGTAGGCGACGGCGGCGCGCAGCTCCCTCGGGTCGACCCGCTCCAGCGGTGCGCCGTCCAGCAGGACCGCGCCCTCGTCCGGGTCCAGCAGTCGGCCCGCCAGCGCGGCCAGCAGCGACTTGCCCGAGCCCGAGCGCCCGACCAGGGCCAGGCACTGCCCGGCCGGGACGGTCAGCTCCAGCCGGTCCAGGACGGTCGTGCCCGAGCGGCGTACGCTCACCGCCCGGAACTCCAGCCGTCCCGGCCCCGGCGGCAGCGGCAGCATGCCCGCCGTCGGCAGCAGCCGGTCCAGTACCGACGCCAGCCGGGACGCCCCGGCCCGGGCCCGGGCCAGCCCCAGCAGGCTCTGCGCGTTGCCGAAGAAGCTCAGCCCCACGGTGGCGTAGCCGAGCGCGGCGACCAGGCCGCCGGGGGTGAAGCCGCCGGTGGCGACCCCGTACCCGGCCACCGCCAGCACCGCCACCTGGGTAGCCGGGGCCAGCAGCGAGGTGTACCAGGCGATCCGGCGCTGGCCGTCCCACAACGCCCGTCCGCTGCGCGACAGTTGCGGCACGGGTTGGAGCACCCGCTCGATCTCGGCGTCCACGGTGCCGGAAGCGGCGATGGTGCGGATGCCCGCCAGGGCGTCCAGCAGCCGTGCGGCGACCGCCGCCTGGCCCTGCTGGTAGCCCACCACCAGGCCGGTGGTGCGCCGCAGGTAGCCCCGGACCAGCAGGTAGCAGGCGGGCGCGGTGACCAGGAAGGTCACCGCCAGCAACGGATCGAGCAGCCCCAGTGCGACCACCGCCCCCACCGACAGGGCGAGTTGCGAGAGCGAGTAGACCACCGAGGGCGCGGCGGTGGCCGCTTCGGCGGTGCTGCCGGTCAGCCGGGCCACCAGGTCGCCGGTGGAAGGGAGTTCGGCAGCGAACGGCCCGGCCGCCAGGGTGTGCCGGACGAACGCGGAGCGCAGGAAGGCGGTGGCGCCGGCCGTGGTGTACGGGTCGGCCAGCTGGGTGAGGGTCTCGGCCGCCACCAGCACCGCCAGCGTCACGAAGAAGGGCAGGCAGGGCCCGGTGCTGCGACCGGCCAGCACGCCGTTGACGCCCCGGGCCAGGGTGATCGGCAGGGCCAGCGTGGCCGCCGTCCCGGCCAGTACCGCCGCCGCCAGCGTCAGCGGCCACCGCGGCTGCCGCCGGGCGACCCGTCGCAGCAGCCGGTCCGCCGGGCGCAGGTCGGCGCGCGCCCCCGGAGCGCCGGAGCGCGGCGGGAGCGGCCGGGGCGGCGCGGTGCTGCGCATCGTGGCTCCTCCGTGGCGGTGCGCCGGGTCCGGCCGTGGATCGGGACGTTCCGGATGGGTAGGCTGGAAGACGCCGGTCCGGGCGGATTGAGACCGCCCGGACCGGCTCTGTTCCCGCCTGTCTCGCTCTCAGCGGGCCGCGCGCGGCCCGCGGGAGGGAACTACAGGCACAGCAGGGTGCTGACGGTGCTGTTGGTGCAGTTGACGGCGCTCAGGGTGCTGAGCACGGACTGGTACTCGGTGCTCTCCTCGGGGGATTCGAGCGCCTGCAGGCTGAGGATGGACATGATGGTCTCCCAACGGTCGGTGGTGCTGGTTTCCCGGCAGGGCTGCCGGAACTCGTGGGCGGCGGCGGGTGCCGTCGCGGTGGGGATCGGCCCGGTGGGGCCGTGGCCGCGGCGCGGTGGGCGCTCAGCGGGCCGCGGGGGAGGGCGTCCAGAAGGGCAGCGCGGGGACGTCCGCCAGTGCGGCGCCGACGCCCAGCAGCACCCCGGCCGAACCGGTGGCCAGGTCCATCGACAGTCGCAGCAACTGCTCTCCGGGGAAGGCGACATGGCCCTGGTAGGGCACCATGTGCCAGGTCAGCCGCTGAATGTGACGGCGGATCACCGACCGGTGCCGGGCGGTGCCGTCCTGCAGCTGGGCCAGGTGGGCGATCAGCCCCGCGCGGCCGTTGAACAGCCCGGACTGGACCACGAACTCGGGCTCGGCGGCCCGCCGGATCTGCTCCAGGCTCTGCCGCCAGGGCTCCTCGGGACGGTACGCCAGGTAGTCGTGCAGCACCGCGCCGATCCCGGCGCTGCCGGACTCCAGGTAGGGCAGCACCCGTGCGCCCTCGTCCACCTGGAGCGTGCCGTCCTCGGCGACCACGCAGCGGGCCAGGTCGCGGTCGAGCGCCTCCCGGGCCAGGTCGAGCAGGCCGGTGTCGCCGGTGCGCTCGAACAGCCGCAGGAAGAACAGGGCCGCGCCGCTGCCGCCGCGCATCAGTCCCGCCGCCGCCCGGCCGCCGGCCGTGGGCGGCGGGCCGCCGCCCAGCCGGTCGGCGACGTCCGTGGCGGCGTCCAGCAGCCCGCGCTCGCCGGTGCTCCCGGCGAAGTGCAGCAGGGTCAGCCCGACTCCGGGCAGGCCGCCGGCCAGATCGCTGCCCGGGTCCTCCGCCACCCGGTCCAGCAGCTGGTCCAGCAGGTTCAGCGCCTCCTTGCCGCGCCCCAGCAGGTCCAGGGCGTAGGCGACGCCGTGCGAGCCGAGGTACAGACCGGGCCGCGCGCGCTCCCGCCCGACGGCGTCCACCAGCCACTGCACATGCTCCGGATCCGCCCCGGCGCCCGCCACGGACAGGGCGTACAAGACCCCGGCCGCGCCGTAGGCCAGGCCCAGCGGGCTGTGGGTGAACTGGCCGGGATCGCCGGGGAACAGCCGGTCGGCGCGTTCCGGGGTGGCGCTGGCGGTGATGGCGGCGGCCAGCGAGTCGCGCAGGTGCGGCCAGCTCGCCGGATCGCCGTCCAGCAGCAGCTCCAGCCGGGCGGACCGCTCCGGCTGTCGGCCTGACGCCGGATCCGCCGGGGCGCCCGGCTCCGTGGTCAGGCCGAAGCGTCGGCGCGCGGCCCGGGCGAGCTCGGGCGCCTTGCCCGGGTCCAGCGCGATCAGCGGCACCAGCGGCAGGAAGATCCACAGCCGCAGCGCGGCCAGCGCGTACTCGTCCACGGCGTAGCCGGTGACGTCGGCCGGGGCGGCGAAGCCGGCCGCTCCCAGCGCCGGACGGAGGAACTCGTCGGCGGGGGAGGCCAGTTCGAAGTCGATGAAGGCCACCCGGCCGTCCGGGCGGACGATCAGGTTGCGCGGGTGGAGGTCGCCGAAGACCACGCCCCGGGCGTGGATGGCCCGCAGCCCCTCCTCGACGGCCGCCATCACCCGCAGTGCCTCCTCGCGGTAGGCGGCCACCGTGTGCTCGTCGGTGTCGGGGTGGACCAGCGGGTACCGCTGCCCGAACCAGAGGTTCAGCGGGACGCCCTCGATGTACTCCTGCACCAGGAAGTCGTGCTCCCAGGCGGTGAGGTGGCCCAGCTCCTCGGGGACGGCGTCCACGCCGCGCAGCCGCCGCAGGATGTCCCGCTCGCGGCCGAGGCGGCACACCGCGTCCTCGCCGCGCTGGTCGAGTCCGGCGTGCGGACGGGCCTCCTTGAGGATGACCCGCTGCTCCCCGCCGAGCGGCACGGCCAGGTAGATGCCGCCGCCGTTGGAGAAGTGCAGGGCGCGCTCGATGGTGTAGGGGAAGGCGGCCGTGCTGTCGGTGCCGTGGCCGGCCAGCGCCGGGGCCAGCACCTCCGGCACCGGGGCCCACGGCGGCACCTCGAAGACCGCGCGGCGCACGTCCGGGCGCAGCCGTCCGGAGGGCTCGCGCAGCGCCAGCACCAGTTCGCCGGTCTCGGAGCGGCAGTACAGCTCGGTGAATCCGCCGTAGCGCAGGTACAGCGGACCGCTGCCCCAGCGCAGGTCGCTGAGGATGTACGGTCCCGGCTGCCCCTCCAGTGCGGTGCCCAGGTCGTCCAGACATCGGCGCAGGACCTCGTCGTCGACCGGGTAGAGGGCCATGAACTTGCCGCTGGAGCCTCGGGCGGCGTACTTGCCGTTCTGCGTCTGCACCAGCGCCGGGCTGCGCAGGAACTTGAACGCCACCCGGTGTTCGAAGCAGTAGGCGCGGACGACGGCCAGGATCTCCTCGGCGTTGCCCAGGCAGGCGGAGACGTGGATCTTCCAGCCCTGGTCGGGCAGGGCCTGTCCGACCGGGTGGAGGGCGACCCACACCTCCTGCGGGTTGCGCAGCCAGCCCTGCGGCAGCGGCTCGACCGCCGCCGGGAACTCCTCGACCGCGCTCCAGCGGACCGGTGAGTCGTAGAACAGTCTGTCGGCATAGGAGTATGCCTCGTACCGCATGTCCATCATGGGTCCCCTCGCACCAGAATGGGCGTGCCCGCCCCGCCGCACATGCGGCTGCGCCGCCGCCGGTCCGCCTGTCGGGCCTTCGCCCGCATCCGCGACCGCCGGGGCCGGCCGGATCGCAGCAGCCGTCGGGGGCGGCTGCGACCGCCACTCAGCAAGGTAGGGGTCCGCCGGGCGGCCCCGACAGGGCGTGTGCGCAGCGCATCGTCCGCCCCCTGGCGCATGCCGGAGGCACTTCCCCGGGGCCGCACGCCGAAGCGGACGCCGGATCGGGCTCCGGCGGCGCGCGCCGGTCCCGCGCGCCCGGACGCCCCTGCCGTCCGTTCCGGCGGGCGGCCGGTCAGGTCCGGGGCGGCCGTCAGACCGGGACGACCACGACCGGGCAGTGGGCGTGGTGCAGCACCCGGCTGGTGACCCGCCCCAGCGGCAGTGCGAGCACGCCGCGGTGGCGGCGCGCGCCGACCACCACCAGGCCGGCCGGCTCCGAGGCGGCGACCAGCGCGGCCTCCGGCTCGTCCAGCCCCACCGCGGTGGCCACCGGCACCTCGGGGTACGCCTTGCGGGCGGCGGCCAGCGCCGCCTCCAGCTCCTCCGCCTCGCGCAGGTTGCGTTCGGCCTCCTCGTCCGGTGGGACCGCCATGTGCCCCGGGTACACCTGGGGGGCCATCCAGGTCCGGATGGCGTGCACCGGCGCGCCGCGGCGCTCGGCCTCGGCGAAGGCGAACTCGACCGGCGCGGCGTCCTCGTCGGAGGCGACCCCGACCACGACCGGGCCCTGTTCGGGCGCCGCGCCGCCGTCCGGGGTGGGGCGCACCACGGTCACCGGGCAGCGCGCGTGCGCGACCAGCGCCTGGCTCACCGAGCCGAGGACCAGCGAGGCGAACCGGTTCATCCCCCGCGAGCCGACCACCACCAGCGCGGCCCGCTCGGAGCGCTCCACCAGCCCGGCCACCGGGCCTTCGGTGACCAGCTCGGTGGTCACCACCAGGCCGGGGCAGCGCTCCCGGGCCCGGTCGGCGTAGGCCGCCAGCAGGTCGACGGCGGGCACCCGGGCCGCGGTCTCTGCCTGCTCCGGGTCCTGGCCCGCGCGGCGCAGCTTGGCACCGCTGACCGCGTGCACGATGTGCAGTTCGGCCTCCCGCATCGCGGCCGTGTCGGCGGCCAGATCCAGGGCCCGCTCGGCGAGCGGGGAGCCGTCGACGCCCGCGACGACGGGCGATCCGGGGGTGTAGGGGCGGTTCATGGCTGTCTCCTTGCCGGTGCTGGGTGGGACCGGTCACGCGGCTGCACCCGGAACGGGCTGCGCCCCGTACTTCCACTGTGCCCGCGAATCCCGGTGCTCGCACAGGCCCGTCCGGCCCCACCCGTCACCCGGCGGGCTCAGTTGAGCAGCTTGTCCTTGGCCCGCTGGAACTCCTGCTCGGTGATGGCCCCGGACGCCTTGAGATCGGCCAGCCGGGCCAGTTCGTCGACGTGGCCGGCCGCCCCGGCGGCTGAGGGCCCCGCGGCGTCCCGGACGTACTGCTTGAACGCCGCGTCGGCCTTCTGGGCCTGCTCCAGGTCGCGCTGGCCCATGGAGCGGCCACGGAAGATGACGTACAGCAGCACGCCCAGGAACGGCAGGATGATCACCAGCACGATCCAGCCCGCCTTGCCCCAGCCGCTCATGTCGTGGCTGCGGAAGATGTCCGCGAGCACCTTGAAGAGCAGGAAGAACCACAGGATCCACAGGAACAGCTCGAGCATGGTCCAGAAGATGTCCAGCAACGGATAGTTCGTCATGGTCACTCCCGCCGTTCGGCCCGCAGCAGTGAGCGGGCTGTCGAAACAGGCATATCACCACATATCACCCCATGCATGCAGGGTGGCGGCGATGGCACCAGGTACCCTCGGCATTGCGCACGTAGTGCCGCCGAACGGCACGCCGTACGGCCGCCGGGTGCTACCGTCCCGACCATGACCAAGGACGAACCCTCCGGCCGTGCGGGTGCGGCCAAGCCGCCCATGCGCGACTCCCTCGTCACGGCGGCCTTCCGGCTGTTCGCCGAGCGCGGCTTCGAGCAGACCACGATCGACGACATCGTGGCCCTGGCCGGCGTGGGCCGGCGCTCGTTCTTCCGCTACTTCCCGTCCAAGGAGTCGGTGGTCTTCCCGGACCACGAGGGCTGCCTGGAGGAGATGAACGCCTACCTGGCGGACGGCGCCGGGGACGCCGAGGACCCGGTCGACCGGGTCTGCGACGCGGCCCGGCTGGTGCTGCGGATGTACGCCGCGGATCCGGCCTTCTCGGTGCGCCGCTACCGGCTGACCCGGCAGGTCCCGGCGCTGCGCGCGCACGAGCTGTCCGTGGTCTGGCGCTACGAGCGGGCGCTGGCGGCCTATCTGCGCACCCGTTTCGCGGCCCGCTCGGACGGCAGGCTGCGGGCCGACGTGGTGGCCGCAGCGGTGGTGGCCGCGCACAACAACGCGCTGCGGGCCTGGCTGCGCTCGGGCGCGGGCTACGAGCCGGAGGGCGCGGTGGACGAGGCGCTGCAGTACGTCGCCCGGGCCTGGGGCGACCGGAGCGCCCGCCCGGCCGCCGCGGAGGGCGAGCCGGAGGAGGTGGTGGTGATGGTCGCCCGGCGCGGCACGCCGATGTGGCGGGTGGTGCGGGACGTCCAGGCGGCGGTCGATGCCAGCTGAACCGAGGGTACTGAGTGCCTTGTCGAGTGGCACTGAGTGTCGTATGGTCTCCCTGGGTTGACGGCACACTCCGGCGCGTGGATAGGTGGGGGCGGACATGGGCGTGACGATGTCGGACCGGCAGGAGGCCGGGGAGGTCCTGCGCTACCGCCGCTGCCGCTGGTGCCGCTCGGCCACCGTGCACTCCAGCTTCCTGTGCCCGGTGTGCGGCGAGAGCGAGCTCGATGAGCAGGTCAGCGCCGGGTACGGGGTGGTCAGCCGGCTGGGCGCGACCAGGGGCTCCTGCCAGCTGGTGCACCAGCCGCCGCACGCCTGCGTGGTCACCCTCGACGAGGGCTTCACCATCCCGGCGCTGCTCTCGGAGGACCGCCCCACCGTCGTCCCGCTCGGCGCGCGGGTCTGCCTGCGCGGCCTGGGCGCCGGCCCGCAGGCGGTCGAGTTCCGGCTGGCCTGAACCCGCCCGGCCCGAGCCCGCCCGGCCCGAGCCCCCGGCCCGAGCCCGCCCGGGCCGCCCGCCGGGGGCCGCGCAGTTGCCCGTGGGCTTGCCGCTCGGCTGCCTGGCGCCCGGCCCGGCGCGGATGACAGGCTGCCGGGGACCAGGGAACCGGTCCGGCTGCGATCGGCGCACAGCACTCACAGGAGGGGCGGGGGCATGACTTCTGGCTCGGGCGGTCGTTGGATCACCGGTCGGTACGCCGTCGGGCAGCCGCGGGTACGGCTGATCTGCGTACCGCAGGCGGGGGCCGGGGCCGGGGCGTTCTCCGGCTGGCGCAAGCACCTCCCGGACGGCGTGGAGATGGCCCCGGTCGAACTGCCCGGACGCGGCACCCGCTACGGCGAGCCCATGCCGGACGGCGTGGACGCGCTTGCCGACGCCCTGTTCGAGGGGCTGCTGCCGGAACTGGACCCGCCCTACCTGCTGTTCGGCCACAGCCTGGGCGGCGCGCTCGCCTACGAGGCCTCCCGGCGGATCCAGCAGGCCGGGCTGCCCGCCCCGCTGGCCACCCTGGTCTCCGGCTCCCGCGCGCCGCAGACGCCCTCGCTGCGCACCATGTCCGCCGCCGCCGACGACGCCCTGCTGGCGTGGGTGCTGCGCAACGGCGGCCTGCCGGAGGAGCTGCTGGAGTACCCGGGCTTCGTCGAGGAGATCATCCGGGCCGTGCGCGCCGACCTGCGCTACGCCGAGGAGTACCTGGTGCCCGAACCGGCGGCGCTCGGCTGGCCACTGCACGTCTTCGGCGGCACCGAGGACGAGATCACCCCGCCCGAGCAGCTGCCGCGCTGGCAGCGCTGCGCCGCAGGGGAGTTCGGCGTCACCATGCTGCCCGGCGGCCACGGCTTCCCGCACGCGGACCCGGAGGCCATGCTCGCCGCCGTCCGCGCCGTGCCCGCCGTCCGCGCCGTGCTGCCCCAGCCGCCGCTGCCCTAGCCGCCCCCGCCCCGGCCGCCGCGCGGCGGCCCGGTCCCGGACCTCCCTCCTGGTCCGGTACCGGCACGGGAGGGGAACGGGAATGCGGCGTTCGACACTTCGAACCAGTCGCTACACCTTCCTCACACCCCAGGTCCCCGAGGTGCGGGTGTCGGTGCGGTTGAAGACGGCAGCACCAGTCTCACAAGGAGGGGTGGATTGTCTTGACCAATAACCTGTTGCTTCGCTTGCGGCTCCAACGCGGCCTCACCCAGGAGGAGTTGTCCGAGCACTCGGGCATCAGTGTGCGCACCATAAGAAACCTCGAACGCGGCCAGATCGCCAGGCCTCGGCGCAGCTCGGTCGACATGCTGCTGGCCGTGCTCGACCCGGAGCTGCGCCCGGACCAGCGCGCCACGCTGGTGGACGAGTTGGGCGTGCCCTCGGCCCTGGACCCGGAGTGGACGCAGCCGACGGGCCGGGGCGCGGGCGTGTGGCGGGGCTCCCGGCCCCCGCGCACCTCGCTGATCGGCCGTGAGCACGAGGTCGAGCAGCTCGGCGGCCTGGTCATGGCCAACCAGGTGGTGGTCGTCACCGGCCCGGGCGGGGTCGGCAAGTCCCGGGTGGCCCTGGCCGTCGCCGAGAGCGTGGGGCACCGGCTGGCCGACGGCGTCGCCGTGGTCGAGATGGGCCGCATCCCCACCGAGCAGCACCTGGACAGCGAGTCGGCCACCGAGCTGGCGCTCAAGGCGGTCGGCGGGCTGCTGGAGAACGGCCCCGGACCCGCCGGCGGGCGGCTGCTGCTGGTCCTCGACAACGCCGAGCACCTGCCGCGGACCACGGCGCTGCTGGTCGAGCGGCTGCTCAGCGACTACCGCGCGGTCCACCTGCTGATCACCTCCCGGCGGCCGCCCAAGCTGCACGGCGCGGGCATCTGGGAACTGGCCCCGCTCAGCTGCGAGGCGGCCGTCGAGCTGATGGTGCAGCGGCTGCGCACCAGCTGCCCGACGCTGGACCTCTCCGAGGACCTGTCCCAGGTCGCGGAGCTGTGCCGGCAGCTGGACGGGCTGCCCCGGCTGGTGGAGTTCGCCGCGCACCGGCTGCGGCTGGTCTCGCTGGCCACCCTGCTCTCGGACAGCCGCGCCAAGAACCTGCTCGGCTCGTCCGACCTGGCGGCCCTGCCGCACCAGCGCACCCTGGAGGCGAGCGTGCGCTGGAGCCTGGAGCTGCTGGACGAGCGCCACCAGAGCTTCCTCTCCCGGCTGGCCCGGCGGCCCGAGGGCATCCGGCTGGACGCCGACGACGAGGCCGCCGGGGCCGGGGCCGCCGGGCTGTCCAGCACGGAAGTGGAGCTGCTGGCCGACCTGGCCGACTCCTCGCTGCTGCAGGTGGACCGGGGCCGCCAGTACCAGTACCGGCTGCTGCGCCATGTGCAGGCCCTGCTCGCCGCCGGCCCGGAGCCGGTGCTGGTCGGCGCCGGGCGGGAGGAGCACCGCGTTCCCGCCGGGTAGCCGCCGAAGAACGGCGCGGTCCCGTGCCGTTCCCGTCGCCGGCGCCCTCCGGCGTCCGACGGGAACGGCACGGGACCGCGGCCGTTCGCGGCGGTCAGACCGCGCCCTGCGGCTCCGGCCGGACCTCCTCCCGCGCCCCCGGCACCGGCGCCAGCTCCTGGACCTCGCCGATCGGGGTGCCCAGCACGTCGAGCGAGCGGGACAGCGCCAGCGCGGCCCCCAGCGGCACCATCACGATCAGCAGCGCCAGCATCCCGCCGGGCACACCGAACAGGAACGCCAGCAGCCCGGCCAGCAGCGGCCCGGTCCACTCCAGCGCGTACGCCCCGAAGCGGTTCACCGCCGCCACCCGGCCCAGCAGCTGGTCCGGGACGAGCTGCATGACGTACGTCTGCAGCACCACATTGGCCGGGACGGTGGCGATCTCCGCCAGCGCGACCACCACCGCGATCTGCCAGACCTGCGGCACCAGGGCGGTCACCGCCAGCCCCAGGGTGAACGCCCAGATCGCCAGGCAGAGCACCAGCCGCGGCGCGATCCGCCGGGCCACCGCCGGGGCGAACACCGAGCCCACCAGCCCGCCGGCCACGGTCAGCGCACTGACCACGCCGATCGCGTCCGGGCCGCCGCCACGGTGCCGCACCAGGGCGATCAGCAGCAGCAGGAACGCCTGGGCCACCATGTTCAGCACCGACGCCATGACCACGACGAAGCGCAGGAACGGCTGGTGCCGGACGAACCGCACCCCCTCGGCGACGTCCTGGGTGACGGTCGTCGCCGGGGCGTCCTCCTGCCGGTCGGGCCCCAGCGGCTTGCGGATGTTCAGCGCGCCCAGCGCCGCGAAGACGAAGGAGGCCGCGTCCGCGGCGAACGGGAACCAGCGGGCGACGGCGAACAGCACGCCGCCCAGCGGCGAGCCCAGCAGCTGCGCCGCCATGTCGCGGCCCATCGCCTGCCCGTTGGCCGACGCCAACTGCTCCTTGGGGACGATCCGCCGCAGCGCCGGCGTGCTCGCGCCCAGCACCAGCCCCGCGCACAGCCCGCTGACCGCGGCGGCGACCGCCAGCAGCGGCACCGCGGCGCGGCCCGAGCCGACCAGCGCGGCGACCCCGCCCAGCACCACCGCCTGCACCAGCGGGACGGCGACCAGGATGGCCCGCCGGGAGACCCGGTCGGCCAGCGCGCCACCCCACAGCGTCATGACGAGGATGCCGACCAGATTCGCCGAACCGATCACCCCGGCCTCGGTCACCGATCCGGTGAGGGAGAGGACGAGCAGCGGATAGGCGATGGCGGAGACGCTGGTGCCCAGCGCCGAAAGGGTGTTCCCGGTCCACCACCCGACATAGTCCGGATTGCGCCAGAGCGAGCGGACGCCCTGCTTTCCTTCGGGCAGTTCCGGCTGCGGTTCTGCCTCTTCTGCTGTGACCACTGCCGCAGTTCTCCGTTTCTCCGGTGCGGGATATGGAGCGATGAGCGCCGACTCTTCCGCGCCCGGCGCGCGGTGTCCAGGAAGGGCCCGGGCAGGACACGGGCATTTCTGCGGCAGCGGCACTTGCCGGTCCGCTGCCTGGCCGCCGCGGCGCCCGCCGGAATGTAATTCAGGGGCACCGCTCAACCTGTCGAGCAGCGGAGGGCTGTCTTGTGTATGCCGAGGCTCTGAACGTCCCGCGCCCCGACCGGGCGGCCGACGGGACGGACGCGGTCGGTCAGGTCGACGCGGTCGACCTGACCGACCCGGAGACCTTCGCCCGGGCCGACCTGGGCGACCACTGGCGCAGGCTGCGGCGGGAGTCCCCGGTCCACTGGCACCCGGCGGCCCCCGGCCGCCCGGGCTTCTGGGTGGTCAGCCGCTACGCCGACCTGCTCACGGTGTACCGGGACAACCGGAACTACACCTCGGAGAAGGGCAATGTGCTGGTCACCCTGCTCGCCGGGGAGGACTCGGCGGCCGGCCGGATGCTGGCGGTCACCGACGGCCCGCACCACCGCGACGTGCGCAACGTGCTGCTGAAGGCGTTCACCCCGCGTGCCATGGCCGGCGTGGTCGAGCGGGTCCGGGCCAACACCCGGCGGCTGGTGGCCGATGCGGTCCGCCGGGGCAGCTGCGACTTCGCCGCCGAGGTCTCCGAGCACATCCCGCTGGCCACCATCGCCGACCTGCTCGGCGTCCCGGAGTCGGACCGCGCGTACCTGCTCTCCCGGACCAGGTCCGCGCTCAGCTCGGACACCGCGGGCCAGAGCGACGAGGACGGCTGGTCGGCCCGCAGCGACATCCTGCTGTACTTCGCCGACCTCATGGAGCAGCGCCGGGGCCGGGAGACGGACGACGTGATCAGCGTCCTGACCAACGCCCTGGTCGACGGCAAGCACCTGGCCAGGGACGAGATCGTACTGAACTGCTACAGCCTGATCCTGGGCGGCGACGAGACCAGCCGGCTGACCATGAACGACGCGGTGCGCACCCTCGCCGTCGAGCACGGGCAGTGGCAGGCGCTGCGGGAGCGGCGGGTCGCCGTCGGGACCGCCGCCGAGGAGGTGCTCCGCTGGGCCACGCCGACCATGCACTTCGGCCGCAGCGCGGTCCACCGGACGGTGCTGGGCGGCCAGGAGATCGCGCCGGGCGACATCGTCACGCTGTGGCACTCCTCGGCCAACCGGGACGAGGCGGTCTTCGCCGAGCCGGACCGCTTCGACCTGGCCCGCACCCCCAACAAGCACCTGGCCTTCGGCTACGGCCCGCACTTCTGCATCGGCGCGTACCTGGCCCGGGCCGAGGTCACCGCGATGCTCGACGCGCTGCGCAGTTTCAGCAGCGGATTCGAGATCGCCGGCCCGGTGAAGCACTTCCACTCGAATTTCCTGACCGGGCTCAGCTCGCTGCCGGTCAGCTTCGAACCCGACCTGGCCGGGCTCGCCGCCGGGACGACGTGAATGCCGCACTGCCCCACTGCTGCTGTGCCCGAAAACCGACCGGGTCCGCGAATCGGAGAGTTCCCCGTGTATTCCCTTGATATCAGCAGTCCGCCCTGGACGGCCATTGCCGCCACTGTTCTCGGAATGGACGCCGCCGACATCGCGGCGAAATCCGCGACGGAATCCTTCGCGGAAATCGGCGGCACCCGCGGCGACGCCCGGGAGTACGCGTCCCGGATGTCCCTGGAATGCGGCCGGACGGTCGACGTCGACCAGCTGCTGGGCAGCGCGCCGTTCGCCCGGACCGGCCCCGGCGCCGACCGCGAGCAGACCGCGGTGACCCGGGCCCAGGAAGGCATGCTCTCGGTCGAGGGCCCGCTGGAGGGCCGGCCCACCCCGTTCCACATCATGGTCAGCGCCACCGTCACCGGCCGCCTGGACGTCCCCCGGCTGAAGGCCGCGCTGGCCCGGGTCACCGGCCGCCACAGCTCGCTGCGCACGGTCTTCGCCCGCAACGTCGGCAGCGGCGTGCTGGAACGCCGGGTGCTGCCGCAGTGGCAGCCGGTCGTCCTCGAGCAGGAGCTGCCGCAGCAGCCGGCCGGCGGCGACACCGTCGAGCTGGTGCACCGGCTGCTCACACCCGCCGCACCGCAGCTGCTGCGGCCGTACGAGCGCCCGCCGGTGGTGTTCGTGCTCACCTCCGTCGCCCCGGAGCTGTCGGTGCTGTCGATCCTGGCCCACCACACCGTGGTCGACGGCTGGAGCATCGGGCTGCTGTGGAACGAGATCACCGCCGGGTACGCCGACGGCGGCGGGGGAGCGCAGCCGCCGGCGCCGGGCATGGAACTGCTGGTCCGGGCCGAACAGGCAGCGCTGGGACGGGATATGACGTCCCGTCGGGCAGTCGCGCTGGCCGACTGGCCGACCGTCGCCGAGATCCCCGGCGATCTGGAGCGCCCCGCCCAGCGCACCTTCGCCGGCACCCGGCTGCCGTTCGCGCCGAGCGACGCCGCCCGCACCGGCAGCACCGCGCTCGCCGCCGCGCTCGGGGTCTCCCGCAATGTGGTGCTGATGGCGGCCTGGGCGCTGGTCGTCGCCCGCCGCGCCGGGCTGACCCGGCTGCTGGTCGGGGTGCCCACGGTGGGCCGCTCCTCGGAGGCCGCGATGGGGGTGATCGGCGGCTCCACCGGGCTCGGCCCGGTCGCCTGCGAGATCCCGGAGGAGGGCAGCGTCGCCGACTACCTGAAGCAGACCGCCCGGGCCATGCGCGCCGTGCTGACCTACGGCAACGTCCCCTTCGAGGACCTGGTCGGAGCGCTGTCCGCGGGCGGCGACCAGTCCCGCAACCCGCTGGTGCAGATCGCCTTCGGGGCGCACAACGAGCTGGTGCCCACCGCAATGCCCGCGGGCGGGGTGCGCTTCGACGTCCGGGTCGGCCACACCGGCGGCACCGCCTACGACGCCATGCTGCACGTGCTGCGCTGGGAGCCGGATCCGGAGCTGGAGCTGGAGTACGCCACCTCGGTCCTGACCGCCGCCGAGGCCATGGCCCTGGCCGGAAGCTTCGACCGCGCCCTGGTCGAGATGGCCGCCGACCCGCAGCAGCCGCTGGCCGCCGTCACCACCCTCACCGCCGACCAGCAGCAGCGGCTGCGCGCCCTGGGCCAGGGCCCGGACGCGGAGGCCGAGGAGGGGCTGTGGCAGCTGGTCGAGGCCGCCGCGGCGCGCACCCCGGAGGCGGTCGCGGTCCGCGACGGCGACCCGGACCGATCGCTGACTTATCGTCAACTCATGGCCGCAGCAGCGGCGCAGGCGGCGGAGCTGACCGCCGCCGGGGTCGGCGAGGGCGACCGGGTGGCGATCGCGGCCCGCCGCTCGGCCGAGGAGGTCGTCGCCGTCCTGGCGGTCCTGCGCACCGGCGCCGCCTACGTGGGCGTGGACGCCGACAACCCGCCCGCCGCCACCGCCGCCGCCCTGGACCGGGCCGGGGTGCGGGTCGTCCTCGGCCAGGCCGACCGCCTGGCCGCCCTGGGCAGCGCCACCGACGGCCGGACCGCGCTGACCGTCCTCGACCCGCTGGCCCCGGCACCGGCGCAGACGAACCCGGCAGCGGCGCAGGCGTACCCGCCGCCCGCACCGGCCGACCCCGGCCGGATCGCCTACCTGGCCTTCACCTCCGGGACCACCGGCCGGCCCAAGGGCGCGACGATCCCCTGCCGGGCCGTCGTCCGGCTGGCCCACCGCCCGGCGTTCCTGTCGCCCGGCGCGAGCGACCGCTTCGTCCGGCTGGCGCCGCTGGCCTTCGACGCGTCCACGCTGGAGATCTTCGCCCCGCTGCTGGCCGGGGGCACCGTCGAGGTCTACCCCGGCGACCGGGTGCTGCCCAACGCCCTGGCCGCGTTCCTGAAGCGCCGGGCGGTCACCGGGCTGTGGCTGTCGGCCGGGCTGTTCCGGCTCGCCGCCGACTACCGCCCGGACGCCTTCCGCGCCGTCACCCAGCTGCTCACCGGCGGCGACGTGGTGCCGCCCGCGCAGGTGGCGCAGGTGCTGCGCGCCTGCCCCGGGCTGCGGATCAGCAACGGCTACGGCCCGACCGAGAACACCACCTTCACCACCGTGCACCACGTGGACGACCCGGCCGGGGCCATCGGCCCCGCGCTGCCCATCGGCAGGCCGATCCAGGGGACCGGCGTGCTGGTGCTCGACCCCGGCGGCCGACCGGTGCCGCCCGGCGGCATCGGCGAACTCTTCGCCTACGGCGACGGCCTGGCCCTCGGCTACGCGGGCATGCCCGACGAGACCGCCCGCGCCTTCGGAGCCTTCGCCCGCCACGACGGCCGCCCGCTCTACCGCACCGGCGACCTGGTCCGCTGGGACGCCGAGGGAAACCTCAGGTTCCTCGGCCGACGCGACCGCCAGGTCAAGATCCGCGGCTTCCGGGTCGAGCCCGACCACGTCGCAGGAGTGCTCCGGCAGCACCCGGACGTGCGGGACGCCGCCGTGGCCGTCGTGCCCCTCGGCAACGGCGACCAGCAGATCCTGGCCGGGATCGCCACCACCGGCGGCCTCCCGCTGCCCCCCGAACTCCGGTCGTTCGTCGCCCAGCGCATCCCCGGCTACGCCATGCCGGGCCTGTGGGCCGTGGTGGACGAATTCCCGGTGACCCCCAACGGCAAGCTCGACGTGGCCCGGCTGGTCGAGACCGCCACCCCCTACGACGCCGCCACCGCCGCGCCGCAGCCGGCCCCCGCCGGGGACGGCCCCGACCCCACCGACAACACCGACGTCACGGCCGTCACCGACGTCACCGACGTCACCGACGTCACGGCCGTCACCGACGTCACCGACGTCACCGACGTCACGGCCGTCACCGACGTCACGGCCGTCACCGACGGCACCGACGCCGCCGACGGCATCGAGGACGCCATCGCCACAGCCTGGAAGGAGGTACTCGGGCACAGCGACTTCAGCCGCAGCGACTGGTTCTTCGACGTCGGCGGCGACTCGCTGCTGCTGATCCGCGTACAGGCGATCCTCAGCCACGCACTCGCACCCTGGCCGGTCACGGTCGGCGACCTCTACGCCTGCTCCACCATCGACGACCTGGCCGCCAAGCTGCGGGCGACACACCGCACCCACCAGCAATGAAGAAGGAGACCACACCCATGGACGAACGTGACTTCTCGCTGAGCCCCGAGGAGCTGGCGCAGTTCGAGCGCGACGGCTTCATCGGCCCCTTCGACCTCTACGACGAGGTCGAGATGGAGAAGAACCTCGGGGCGCTGCGCCCCAAGCTGCTCAACACCAAGAAGTCGGTCTACAGCGACGAGAAGACCGCCTCCGCCATCTCCAACTACGACCGGCACCTGGACATCGACGCGCTGGGCGAGCACATCGCCCGCCCGGAGATCGTCGACCGAGTGGCCTCCATCCTGGGCCCGGACACGCTGTGCTGGCGCTCCGAGTTCCTGATGAAGTACCCCGGGGACGAGGGCACCGACTGGCACCAGGCGGAGGACTTCTCCAGCCTCACCGACTCCAAGTCGCCGCAGATCCAGTGGCCCGAGGGCTCGGAGCGGCGCGGCACGGTCACCGTGTGGACGGCCTTCACCGAGGCGTCCGTCGAGACCGGCTGCCTGCAGTTCATCCCCGGCACCCACACCCAGATGAACTACGACGAGACCAAGGGCATGGACTACGACTCCGACGTCGTCAACGCCCTGGAGAAAGACGGCACCCGCCGCGGCTTCTTCGGCTACGACTACCGGCAGTTGCAGAAGGACCCGAACTGGAGGCCGGACGAGTCCAGGGCCGTCTCCCAGGTGATGCGCCCGGGCCAGTTCATCATCTTCTGGTCCACCCTGATGCACGCCTCGCACCCGAACACCAGCGCCGACAAGGCGCGTCTGGGCTACTCGGTGCGCTACCTGCCGACGGCCGCGCGGGTCTACCCGGGCCTGACCGAGCTGAAGGAGTTCGGCTCCACCATCAGCCTGGAGCGCTACGGCAGCGTCCTCACCTCGGGCGTCGACGAGTTCCGGCACAACCGCTTCGTCGACACCACGGTCAACGGCTACCGCTTCCCGGTCCGCGCCACCCGGGTGTCGGCATGAGCGCCGCGGAGGCCGCGCACCGGCCGGCGACGCAGGGAGAGATCGAGCAGTGGGTCATCGGGCTGTGCCGCGAGCTGGGCTTGACGGTGGAGGGCGCCGCGAGCGACTTCTTCGCCGCTGGCGGGACCTCGCTGCAGGCCATGAGACTCATCGCCGCGGCCGAGGAGCGGTTCGGCGAGGACGCCCTGCCGCCGGACGACCTCTACGAGCACAGCGCCCTGGGGGAGATCGCCTCGGTCATCCTCAAGAGCGCCCCGGCGGCGGGACCGGACGCCGGCTGACCCCCGCGGATCCGGGGCGCCCGGCACGGCGCCCCGGATCCGCCGACCGGCACGCAGAAAGGTTCTGATCACGTGAGCGACAAGCCGGACTGGATCTTCCCCCTTCGCAAGACCGGCGGCGACCCGAGCGCCCGGCTGCTCGTCTTCCCCTACGCGGCGGCCGGCCCCAGCTCCCTGCGCCCGCTGGTGACCCGGCTCCCCGACGCGGTGGAAGTGGTCGGCGTGGCCCTGCCCGGCCGGGAGCGCCGGTTCGGCGAGCCGCCCGCGACCACCCTGGACGAGGTCGTCGACGGCGTCGCCACCGCCCTCGCCGGACGCGAGCGGCTGCCCACCTACCTGCTCGGCCACAGCATGGGCGCCGGCCTGGCGCTGGCGCTGGCCCTGGCCGAGCCCGACGCCTGCACCGGGATCGTCATGAGCGGACGCAAGCCGCTGGGCGTGGCCCTCGGCTCGCTCCAGGGACTGGACGACGACGAGGTGGTCTCCTTCCTCACCGCCGTCGGCAGCACCAATCCGCAGCTGCTCGGCGACGCCTACTGGCGCAACCACCTGATCCAGCTGTTCCGGCACGACACCGAGCTCGACGTCCAGGCGTCCAAGGTGATCGAGTCCGAGCGGCTCAGCCAGCGCCTGCTCGCCCTCGGCGGTGCCGACGACCCCTATGTCGACCCCGGCGACCTCGAGCCGTGGTCCGACCGCACCAACGGTTCCTGCGAAGTGATGATCTTCCCCGGCGATCATTTCTTCCTGCTCGATCCGGCCAACCGCCCGGCCGTCGCCCAGGCGCTGGCCGACTTCATCCGCCCGTGAGTCCGCACCGCCCCACCGGTGACAGCAGGAGGCATACCGTGGTTGCAGCCCATCCCTCGGCCGACGAGGAAGCACTCCTCGACTGGAACGAAAGCCCGATCGGCCCGCCCGCCCTGGCCGTGAAACGCGTCATCGACGCCGCCGGGCGGCTCCACCGCTACCCGCGCGGACTGATGGAGGAGGTCGCCGCACTCGCCGCCGCGCACTTCGGCGTCGCCCCCGGCAACGTCCTGCTCACCGCCGGCGTGGACGAGGCGATCGACATCACCCTCTCCATCGCCGCCCGGGCCTGGGGCGTCAAGCCCGGCTTCGACGGCTACGAGGACCGGGTCCTCGCCAACGGCAAGGAGTTCCACCCGATCCCGCTCGGCCCGGACTGGCAGCC
The DNA here is from genome assembly GCF_014084125.1 of Streptacidiphilus sp. PB12-B1b. NCBI lineage: Bacteria > Bacillati > Actinomycetota > Actinomycetes > Kitasatosporales > Streptomycetaceae > Streptacidiphilus > Streptacidiphilus sp. PB12-B1b. The sequence continues at coordinate 3,670,167 of NZ_CP048405.1, forward strand.
CACCGCCGCGCCGGACCCGGCGATCGGCCCGGACGACATCGTCTACCTGGCCCAGCCGGGCAACCCCACCGGCAACCTGCACCCGGCCGAGTGGATCGCCCAGGTCCGCGCCGCCGCCGGACACGTCTTCATCGACGAGACCTACCAGGAGTTCTGCTCCGGGCCCAGCGCGCTGCGCCGCCGCGCCGACCGGCCCTGGGATCCGCGGCTGCTGGTCTACCGCAGCTTCTCCAAGGCCGCCGGGCTGGCCGGGATCAGGCTCGGCTGCCTGATCGGCGACCAGGAGACCATCGCCCGGCTGGAGCCCCGGCGCCGGTTCATGCCGATCGACGCCGTCAGCCTGAACGCCGTCGCCGGGCTGCTGGAGGAGCCGGAGTTCATGGACCGGCTCTCGGCGTACGTCCGCGAGGCCCGGGCCGGGCTGACCGCCCGGCTGCGCGCCAGCGGGCTGTTCGAGGAGGTCCGCCCGTCCGAGGCCAACTTCGTCCTGGCCAAGCCGTACCCGCAGGCCGCGGACGCCCTCGCCGGGCAGCTGCGGGCCGACCTGGTCCGGGTCAAGGACTGCACCGTCCTCGGCATGCCCGGCTGGCTGCGGATCAGCGTCAGCTCCGAGGACGACCGGGCCCGCTTCGACGCCAGCCTGGACCGGGTCGTGCAGGCACTGCCGGTCTGACCCGGTCCGACCGCACCTGTTCCGCCCCGCGCACCGCACCCCGTTGCTTCACCGTGCACCGCCCCGCATCCCGCAGCGACGGCCGGGGACGCCCCGGCCGCGACCAACCACCAAGGAAGGCCCATTCCGATGCTGACTGACGACTTCGAGCGCCGGCTGATCGAGAACACCCAGCCGGTCCGCTACTTCTTCCTCGCCCAGGCCCTGCACCACGCCCTGCACCTGGGCCTGTTCGCGGCCCTGGACGCCGAGCCCGGCGCCCGGGCCGACGCCCTGGCGCAGCGCCTCGGCTTCGATCAGCACCGCACCGAGGCACTGCTGCGCTACCTGCGCAACGAGGGCTACACCGTCCTCGCCGACGGCTGGTCGCTCAGCGCCAAGGGGCGCGAGGTGCAGGTCTTCGCGCCCTGGTTCGAGATGCTGGTCGGCGGCTACGCCCCGTCCATGGAGCAGCTCGGCGACATCCTCCAGGACGGCACGCTCTACGCCTCCCGGAACACCACCAAGGTCGGCGAGGGCAGTTGCGGGATCGGCCGCTACGACGCCCTGCCGCTGGTGGAGCAGCTGATCGACAAGGCCGACCCGGGCAGCCGCCCGGAGACCGTCATCGACCTGGGCTGCGGCGACGGCAGCTTCCTGATGGACCTGCTGGTGGCCCGGCCCGGGCTGCGCGGGGTGGGCGTCGAGCCCAACGAGGGCTCCGTCGTCCTCGGCGAGCGCCGCCGCGCCGAGCTCGGCCTGGGCGAGCGGATGACGCTGAAGCAGGGCTCCGCGCAGGACGCCCTGAAGCTGGTGGACCTGCCCGACGGCGGCCGCGGCAGCGCCTTCATGACCGCCTTCGTGCTGCAGGAGCTGATGGAGCAGGAGGGCCAGGAGGCCATCGAGCAGCTGCTGGCCAGCGCCTTCGAGCTGTACCCGGAGGTGCGCTGGCTGGTGGTGGAGATGGACCACAAGCCGCTCTCCCCGGTGATGGGCTCGCACGGGCTGGCGCTCAACTTCTACAACCCGTACTTCCTCATCCACGCCGTCACCGAGCAGCGGCTGGAGACCCGCGAGTGGTGGGACGGGCTGTTCGAGCGGCTCGGCCTGACCGCCGAGGTCGTCGCCCACCCGGACCCGCGCGCCGACTCGACCGGCCTGCAGTTCGGGATGCTGCTGTCCAAGCAGAAGTAGCACCCGCTCGACCGCCGAGGGGCGGGCGCTCGCCACCGCGAGTGCCCGCCCCTCGGCGTCGCCGTGCCCGGCTGCCGGGCGGCGGGGGAGCGCAGCAAGGAGGCCACCGCCGTGACGGCGGTGGCCTCCTGCGGTCGGTGCCGGGTCCTACCTGGCCGGGCGGGCCCCGGCGGCCAGGGCCCGGCGGTCCACCTTGCCGTTGGGGGTCACCGGCAGCCGCTCGACCAGGGTCCACAGCGTGGGCACCATGTACGCGGGCAGCTGCCGCTCCAGCGAGGCGCGCAGCCCGGCCGGCTCCACCCGCGCCCCGGCGGCCGGGACCACCGCCGCCACCAGCCGCTTGCTTGCGCTGTCCGCGCCGTGGGCGAAGACCAGGGCGTCCTGGACGCCGGGGTGGGCGGCCAACGCCTCGCCGATGGCGCCCGGCTCGATCCGGTAGCCGCGCAGCTTGACCTGGTCGTCGGTCCGGCCGAGGAAGCAGAGCCGGCCTTCGGCGTCCCACCGCACCAGGTCCCCGGTGCGGTAGAGCCGCTCGGGCACGTCGGGGGAGAAGCGGCCGAAGCGCCGGGCGGTCTCGGCCTCGTCGCCGAGGTAGCCGTCGGCCAGGCCCGCGCCGCCGGTGTACAGCTCGCCGACCGCCCCGGGCGGCAGCCGGCGTCCGGCGGCGTCGAGGACGTACACGCGGGTGCCCGGGACGGGCGTGCCGATCGGCAGCGGGCCGTCGATCTGCTCCGGGCCGGTGACGGTGTGCGTGGTGGTGAAGGTGGTGTTCTCGGTCGGTCCGTAGCCGTTGGTGATCCGCAGCCCGGGGTGCCGGGCCAGCGCGCGGGCGGCGTGGTCGTGCGGGACGACGTCGCCGCCGGTGAGCAGCTGCCGCAGGCTCGCCAGCGAGTCCGGGGCGAACTCCACCAGCAGCCGGAACAGCCCTGCGGTGAGCCAGGCGACGGTCACCCGGCGCTCCAGCAGGAAGGTCCCCAGCTCGGTCGGCGAGGGCAGCGCCTCCGGGTAGACCTCCAGCGTGGCGCCGTTCAGCAGCGCCCCCCAGAGCTCCAGCGTGGAGGCGTCGAACGCCAGCGGCGACAGCCGCAGCACCCGCTCACCGGGGCCGAACCGGACGTATCCGGCCCCGCAGACCAGCCGGATCACCGCGCGGTGCGGCACGCAGACGCCCTTGGGCGCGCCGGTCGAGCCCGAGGTGAAGGCCACGTAGGCGAGCCGCCCGGGGTCGGCCGCGGGCGGTTCCACCGGCGGTTCCTGCGCCGCCGTCCAGGAGGGGTCCCAGACGTCCACCGCGGTGAGGCCGTCCACTGTGGCCCGATGGTGCGTCAGGACGGCGGCGGGGCGGCAGGTGGCGATGATCCGGTCGGTGTGCGCGGCGGGCAGCGAGAGGTCCACGCCCACGTAGGCGGCGCCCGCCCAGACCGTGCCGAGCACGGCCACCACCTCGGCCGCCGACCGGTCCAGGCCGATCAGCACCGTGTCGCCGGGCGCGACCCCGGCCCGGCGCAGCCGCCGGGCCTGCTCGGCGGCGGCCGCCGCCAGCTGCGCGTACGTCAGCTCGGCGGCGCCGTCGCGGACGGCCACGGCGTCCGGGGAGCGCCGGGCCGCGACGCGGAACAGCTCATCGAGGGACGACACCGGCTGGTCCTGCCGGGTGTCGTTGGCCTCGATGAGCTGAAGGCGCCGCTCGGCGGAGATGCAGCGCACGTCCCCGAGCGGTCCGGACGTGGCGGCCAGCTCCCCGACGGCGGTTCCGACGTCGGCGGCGAAGCCCGCGACCTCCGCCCGGCTCCACACCCGGCTGACGCAGTCGGCCGGTCCGGCCAGCGGCGGCCGGGACCGGTCCAGCACCAGGGCCAGGTCGAAGCCGTCCGGATCGAACCCGCCCGTACGGCCCAGGACGGCCTGGAGCAGCGGATGGCCGGGCCCCTCGAACGGCAGGGGCCCGGCCTCGGCGCTCAGCTCCAGCGACCGCTGGACGGCGGTCAGGAAGTCGTCGGCGGGGGCGTCGTCGGTGATGTCCAGCCGGACCGGCAGCAGCCCGACCCCGGCATCCGGCCCGGCCCCGTCCGGTGCGTCCGGTGCCGGTACGCCGACCAGCAGGGAGCGGGCGCCGGTCCAGCGGCCCAGGGTCAGCCCGAAGGCGGCCAGCAGCAGGGCGAGGGGCGGGATGCCCAGCTTCCCGGCCCGCTCCGCCGCCTCCGCGCCCACCTCCGGGGCCAGGACCAGCGGCGCGGAGCGGGCCGCTCGCCCGCCCGGGGCCGGACCGGTCGGCTCGCGCCGGTCCGTGGGCAGTTCCAGGACGGTCGGCACGCCCTCCAGCCGGGCCAGCCAGAGCCGGGTGACCCGGTCCCAGTCCGAGCCCGGCGGCCCTTCGGCGGGGGAGGCCGCCGCCGGCACCCGGGCCAGCGGGGTGTCGGCCAGCAGCTCCGGTACGGGCACCAGCAGGCCCAGGCGCTGCCGCGCCAGCGCGGAGAGCCGTACCGCGCGCAGCGGATCCCCGCCCAGCTCGGTGAAGGTCCGCGTGTCGACGGCGGCGCGGTCGACGTCCGCCCCCAGGACGTCGCGGACGAGCTCCTCCCAGGTGGCCATGGGCTAGGCCTCGACCGGGACGGCCAGCAGACCGGCCTGGCCGCGGACGGTCCCGGCACGCAGGACGTCCATGGTCTTCACCGGAACGCCGGTCAGCTGCCTGATCCGTTCGACCAGGGCGACCAGCAGCAGGGAGTCGCCGCCGACCTCGAAGAAGTTGACGTCGTCCGCGATCTCGTCCAGGCCCAGGACCTCACGCCACAGCGAGCGCACCAGGTCGAGCCGGTCTGAGCCGCCGTCGAGGGCCGCTTCGTCGGACGCTGTGACTACGGGAAGTTCGGACACGGTGATCCTCCGCGAAAGGGAAAGGGGGAAGGGCGGGGCAGGTCGCGCGGGTCAGCGGGCGCGTCGGCGCGCGGTGATCGGGACGTGCTTGTAGCCGGAGGCGAAGGTCGAGATGAGCCGCTCCGGCTTGCCGGCCGCTTCGAAGTCCTGGTAGGTGCCCAGCAGTTCCTGGAACAGGATGCCCAGGGTCACCCGGGCGACGCTGTGGCCGACGCAGTAGTGCGGGCCGATGCCGAAGGCCAGGTGCTTGTTGGGTCTGCGGCGGATGTCGAAGGTCTCGGAGCGGGCGAAGACCTCCTCGTCGCGGTTGGCCGAGCCCAGCCACACCACCACCGCTTCGCCCGCGGCGACCGGGGTGCCGCGGACGACGGTGTCGGCGGTGGCGTAGCGCATGACGTGGTTGACCGGCGAGGCCCAGCGCAGCGCCTCGGCGTAGGCGGACTCGTTCAGCTCCGGGTGGGCGGCCCAGTCGGTGAGCACCCCGCTGTCGACGAACTCCGCCATCACGAAGGTCGGCGCGTGCGGGGTGGTGACATTGGCTCCCAGCAGCAGGCTGTAGCAGTTGGAGATGACCTCGCCCGGGGACATGGTCCGGCCCTCGAACCGGGTCGAGAGCAGCGCGCTGAGCAGGTCGTCGCCGAGGTGGCGGCGGCGGTGGTCGATGACGTCCTGGAAGTAGCCGAACAGCTCCAGGTGCGCCCGGTTCAGGGTGGCCTCCTTGCCGCCCCTGTCCTGGAACTCCGGATCGTCCGCGGCGATGCACATGGTGGTGATCCGGGTCAGCCACGCCCAGTCCTCCCGGGGCAGGCCCATCATGGTGCCGGTGACCCACATCGGCATGGCCAGCATGGCGTCGGCGAAGTCGACGACCCCGCCGTCGCCGAGCGGCGCGAGCAGCTCGGCCACCAGCGGCCGGATCATCTCGCGCTGCCGGTCCACCGCCTTGATGGTCAGCGCCCGCTTCAGCCGGGCCTGCCGCTGGGTGTGCAACGGCGGGTCGGTGACCGCGAGTTGCTGGCCGCCGGCCGGGTCGTCGGTGCCCAGCAGCTCCAGCAGGGTGCCCCGCTCGGAGGTGAACAGGCCGGTGTCGCGCAGCACCAGGTCCGCGTCGGCGTACTTCACCACGGACCAGAAGCCGCGCTCCTCGTCCACCTGCTGCCACTGGAGCCGCTCCTGGGCGCGCAGTTCGCGCCAGACGTGGTACGCCTCGCCGCTGCTGTAGAGGGTCGGATCGACCAGGTCCGGCGATCCGAAGCGGACCGGGCAGCCGGATGCGGCGCCGTTACCGGGCGTCATGGATCATTCCTCCCCTGCGGATCGGCCCTGCGAGTTGTCCTGCGGGCCGGTCGGCCAGCTCGTCGGCGACGGTCCGCAGCAGGGCCACCGCACTGCTCTCCTCGGTCAAGTACATGTGGCCGCCGTCGAGTTCGCGGGAGCGGAACCCGGCGCTGGTCTCCCCGGCCCACTCGCCGGCCTCGTCGGCGCTCACCAGCTCGTCGTCGCGTCCGCGCAGCGAGGTGATCGGCACGGCCAGTCGCTCCACGTGGGCGGACTCGTAGTTCTCGTGCATCTCCGAGTCGGCGCGCAGGAACGGCATCATCACCTGCAGCATCTCCGGGTGGTCCATGGCCGGGTGGCGGTAGCCCGCGACCCGGCGCAGCCCCTCCAGGAAGCCCGCGTCGTCCAACTGGCTGACCCGGTCCACGTTCCGGTCGCGCGGGCCCGGGGCCCCGCTGACGAAGAGCCGGGCGACGTCCGTGCCGCTGTCGGTGAGCCGCCAGGCCAGTTCGTAGGCCAGCTCGGCGCCCAGGCTGTGGCCGAACAGCGCCACCCGCCCGACGCCGTCCAGCAGCGGCAGCACCGCCGGGCAGACCTCGTCCATGGCCTTGCCCACGTCGGTGTACGGCGGCTCGTAGAACTTCTCCTCGCGGCCCGGGAGTTGGACCGGGACCAGGGTCAGCTCCGGCGGCGTCAACCGCCGCCACTTACGGAAGAAGGTGGCCCCGGCCCCGGCGAAGGGCAGGCAGACCAGGGCGGTCGGGGCGGCGGCGGTCGGGGCTGCGCTGGCCGAGCGCCCGGCGGTCGGCGTCACGGCGCGCACCCCTCGGTGGCGGGGGCGGACCGGCCGACGACCGCGATCCAGCGGGTGAGCACCTGCTGCGGGTCGTCCTGCTGCAGCTCGGCGAGGAGCGCGTGCACCCGGTCGTCGCCCTGCACCCTCCCGACGACCCGGCAGCCGTGGGTGATCAGCACGTCGTCGTGGCGTCTCTGGTAGCCGAAGTACCGCGGGTGAGGCATGGTTTCCTACCTTTCACATGGGAGGAGTGGAGCGGGCGGCGCGCGGTCAGACCGGCTGGGCGTCCAGGGGCTCCTGCTCCCGGGCGCGGCGCGGGCGCGGCACCGGCAGCGGCTCCTCGGGGGCGTCCGGCCCGCCGACGCCCATCAGCCGCAGCAGCGGGCCCGCCATCGCAGTGGTGATCAGCGCGATCAGCACCATGACGGTGAACAGCTCCGGGCCGATGATCCCCAGCTGGTTGCCGATGCCGAGGACGACGATCTCGGTCAGGCCGCGGGTGTTCATCAGCGTCCCGAGGAGGCTGGCGTCGCGCCAGCCCATGCCGCCGAGCCGGGCCGGCAGCGCCGTCCCGGCGAACTTGCCCGCCACCGCCGCAGCCAGGGCCAGCAGCAGTACCAGCAGCCCGGACCGGCCCAGCACGGTGACGTTGACGGACAGGCCGGTGATGACGAAGAAGACGGGCAGCAGCAGCGCCGCCGCCTTGTCCAACGGAGCGGCGATCCGCTGCTCCAGGCCGGTGGTGTCGGCGTGCCTGCGCGGCATCACCAGGCCGAAGGCGAACGCCCCGAAGAAGGCATGGACGCCGATCCAGGAGGTGACGTACGAGGACAGCAGCGCCCCGGCGGCGATCAGCACCAGCTGGGTGGTGCTGTCCCAGCGCACCGAGCCGCCGCGCAGCACGCGCCGCAGCAGCGGCCGGACCGCGAAGACCATCACCGCCGCGTAGACCAGGGTGAGGGCGACGGTGGTGACGAAGCCGTCGGTGCCCTTGGCGGTCGCCATGGCCGTCACCAGGACCAGCACGCACCAGGCTGCGACGTCGCAGCCGGCCGCGCAGGCCATCGCCATGGAGCCGATCCTGGTCCGGGACAGGCCCCGGTCCCGGATGAGCCGGGCCAGCACCGGGAAGGCGGTGATCGAGAAGGCGGTGGCCAGGAACAGCACGAACACCGTGCTGCTCACCCCGCGCGGCGCCTGGGAGCGGTAGAGCAGCGCGGCGATCCCCCCGCCCACGGCGAACGGCACCGCCATCGAGGAGACGGCGACCGCGCCCAGCGTCCGTCCGCTGCCGCGCAGCCGGCGCAGGTCCAGCTCCCAGCCCGTACTGAACAGGAAGAGCGCCAGGCCGAGTTGGGCGATGGCGGACAGCGGGGTGCGGGCGTCGGCCGGGAAGAGCCGGGCCGGGAGGTCGCCCGGCAGCAGCCCCAGCAGGCTGGGGCCGAGCATCAGCCCGGCCAGGATCTCGGCCACGACCGGGGGTTGGCCGAGCCGTTTGGCCAGCTGGACCATGAGCACGCTGACCGCCAGGACGACGGCGACATCGGCCAGGACGACGGCTTCCACGGGGAGATTGCTGGGCGTTGCCACCATGCCTCCTTCGACGAGGGGTTGTGTCTGCGATTGTGCAAGCCGCCCGGGGCCCGCTCCAGGCAATGCCCCGGCAACTGTCGGCGGCAGCATGGGCGTTGGATCTACCGGGGAGGACGGGACGACCGGGCCGCGCGGCTCGCACGGCCCGGTCGACGGCGTTCGGGTCAGGGCTGGTCGGACCGGGCCGCGTTCATGGCCGCGACCAGGCTCTTGGGCCGCATGTCGGTCCAGTGCTCGTTGATGTAGGCCAGGCAGGCGGCGCGCTCGTCCGGGCCGAGGACGACCTCCCACCCCGCCGGGACCTCGGCGAAGCCGGGCCACAGGGAGTACTGGCCTTCGTCATTGACGAGGGCGAGGTAGGGCTGCTCCTCATTTTCGAACGGATTTGCCATGACGGTGTGCTCCTTCTGTGTGGTGCTGACAGGGTGCGGAGGTGGCTACTCCTCCCAGAGCGCTTCGAACTCCTCCTGTTCCTCGGGGCTCAGGGAGACCAGGGGCTCCTCCCGTTCGGGTCGCGGTTCGGGCGGGCCGGTGGGCAGTTCGGCGGCGGCCTCCGCGATTCCGGCGACCGTTCTGCCCGCGAACACGTCCCGTGGCGCCAGGGCCAGACCGACCTTGCGCGCCCGGGCCACCAGCTGGATCGAGGTGATGGAGTCGCCGCCCAGTTCGAAGAAGTTGTCGTCGATCCCGATCCGGGCGAGTCCGAGGACGTCGGCGAACAGCTCACAGAGCAGCTCCTCGCGCGGGGTGCGCGGGCCCCTGCTGGTCGTCGACCCGGCGAACTCCGGCGCCGGAAGGGCCCTGCGGTCCAGCTTGCCGGTCACCGTGAGCGGCAGCTCGTCCAACGGGACGAAGGCGGAGGGCACCATGTACTCGGGAAGTCCGGCGGCGAGCCGGTCGCGCAGTGCCGCGGTGTCCAGCGGCCCGCCACCGCCCGCCGCCACCAGGTAGGCCACCAGCCGTTTGACCCCCGGCTGGTCCTCGCGGGCGATCACGGCCGCCCGTCCGACCGCGGGGTCGGCGTGCAACGCGGCCTCGATCTCGCCGAGTTCGATCCGAAAGCCGCGGATCTTGACCTGGTCGTCGGCGCGTCCGAGGAACTCCAGATCACCGCCGGGCGTCCAGCGCACCACGTCCCCGGTGCGGTACATCCGTGCCCCGGCCGGACCGTACGGCAGCGCCACGAAGCGTTCCGAGGTCAGCTCGGCCCGGTTCACATAGCCCCGGGCCAGCCCGGCCCCGGAGACGTACAGCTCACCGGCGGTGCCGGGCGGCACCGGCCGCAGCGCGGCGTCCAGCACGTGCGCCCGGGTGTTGCGGATCGGCCCGCCGATGACCGGGTCGGCGCCCGGCGGCAGCGCGTCGGAGATGGTGGCGCAGATGGTGGTCTCGGTGGGCCCGTAGGCGTTGTGGACGCGCCGCCCGACAGCCCAGCGGTTGACCAGCTCCCGCGGGCACGCCTCCCCGGCCACCACCAGCGAGGTCACCGACGGCACCGAGGCCGGGTCGATCGCCGAGAGCACCGAGGGGACCATCACCGCATGGGTCACCTGCTGCTCCCGGATCAGCTCGACCAGCTGGTCGCCCGGCAGCCGCGCGTGCCCGGGGGCGAGCACCAGCCGGGCCCCGGTCAGCAGCGACATCGACAGCTCGAAGACGATGGCGTCGAAGCCCGGCGAGGAGAACTGCAGCACCACGCTGGCCGGGGTGACGCCGGTGGCGGCGATCTGCATCGCCACCAGGCTGGCGATGCCGCGGTGGGGGACCACCACGCCCTTGGGCACCCCGGTGGAGCCGGAGGTGTAGATCACGTACGCCGTGCTGTCCGGCCCCGGCGCGCCGGCCCGCTCGTCCGGCCCGAGCGCGGAGCCGGGCCGCCCGGCCAGGGAGTCGCGCAGACCGGCGCTGTCCAGCAGCAGGCGTTGTCCGGGGAAGGGGTGGTGGGCCCAGGGGGTGTCGCTGGTGGTGATCAGGCTGGCGGGTGCGGCGTCGGTGAGGATGTGGTGGATGCGTTCGGGCGGGTAGGCCAGGTCGATGGGGACGAAGGCGCCTCCGGCCTTGAGTACGGCCAGGACGCTCACCACCCAGTCCACGCCGCGCGGCAGGGCCAGGGCGACCCGGACCTCCGGGCCGACGCCGCCCGCCGCCAGCTCCCGGGCCAGCCGGTTGGCCCGGTCGTCCACCTCCCGGTAGCTCAGCCGGGCCCCCTCGCAGACCAGGGCCACCGCACCGCCGTCACGGGCGACCTGCCGCTCGAACAGCTCCGCCATGGTGGCGTCCGGGACCGACGCACCGGTCTCGTTCCACCCCTGCAGCTGGGCCCGCTCCTTCGCGGAGAGCACGTCGATCCGTCCGACCAGCCGGCCGGGATCGGCCGCCACCAGCTCCAGCAGCCGCTGCATGCGCTCGGCCAGCCGCTGCGCGGTCTCGGCGTCGAACAGGTCGGGCCGGTAGTCGACCTCGAACCGCAGCTCCGGCCCGGGGAAGACGGCCAGGCTCAGCGGGTAGTGGATGACCGGCGGATCCTCGTGGTCGTGGACCGAGATGTCCAGACCGGCCGTGCGCAGCGCCCTCTCGTCCCACGGGGCGTTCTGGAACACCGTCGAGGTGTCGAACAGCTCGCCCAGCCCGGCCTGCCGCTGGATGGCCGGCAGCCCCAGGTAGTGGTACGGGGTGAGTGCGGCTTGTTGTTCCTGGATGCGGGTGAGGAGGGTGGTGAGGGGTTCGGTGGGGTTGATGTGGACGCGTACGGGGATGGTGTTGATGAGGAGTCCGACGATGTTTTCGATGCCGGGGATTTCGGGGGGTCGTCCGGAGGCGGTGGCGCCGAAGACGATGTCGTGGTGGCCGGTGAGGTGGTTGAGGAGGAGGGCCCAGGCGCCTTGGACGATGGTGTTGAGGGTGAGGGCGTGGGTGCGGGCGGTGGTGGTGAGGGTGGTGGTGGTGTGGTGGTCGAGGGTGGCGATGGCGCGTGCGGGCAGCGTGGTGGTGGAGGTGTCGGCGCCGGGGGCGACGAGGGTGGGGTGTTCGAGGTCGTGGAGGGCTTGGTTCCAGGCGTGCAGGGCGGTGGTGTGGTCCTGTTGGGTGAGCCAGGCGAGGTAGTCGCGGAAGGGTGTGGGGGTGGGCAGGGTGGTGGGGTCGCTGTGGGTCTGGTAGAGGGTGAAGAGGTCGTTCAGGGCGCGGGACATGGACCAGCCGTCCCACAGGATGTGGTGGCTGGTGAGCAGCAGGATGTGCTGTTCGGGGGCCAGTCGGATCAGCATGACGCGTAGCAGCGGGGGCCTGGCCGGGTCGAAACGCACCAGCCGGTCCTCGTCCAGGACTTCGGCGATCCGCTGCTGCCGCACACCCTCGTCCAGGCCGCTCAGATCCACCTCGCGCCAGGGGATCTGCACCTGGGAGGCGATCACCTGCACCGGATCGGCCGACCTGCGGGCTACGAACCCGGCCCGCAAACTGGCATGACGATCCATCAGGCCGTGGAAGGCGGCCCGCAGCCGGTCCGGGTCCAGCGCGCCGGACAGGGCCAACGGCGCCTGCATGGCGTACGGGTCGGCCTTCTCCTCGTCGTAGAGGGCGTGGAACAGCAGGCCCTCCTGGAGCGGGGTGAGCGGCAGCACCTCGTCCACCGAGGCGAAACCGGCGGTGACCTCGGCCCGCTCCTCCTCGCCCAGCTCCAGCAGCGGCCCCTTCGGCAGCGCCGCCGACTCCGGTGCGGACGGCGGCAGTTCGGTGGCGACCTGCGCCAGCGCCGCCACCGTGCGGCCGGTGAACACATCGCGCGGCGACAGCGCCAGCCCGGCCCGGCGGGCCCGGGTGGCGAACTGGATGGAGGTGATGGAGTCGCCGCCCAGCTCGAAGAAGTTGTCGTCGATGCCGACCCGGGTCAGTCCGAGGACGGCGGTGAACAGCTCGCACAGCAGCTCCTCGCGCGGGGTGCGCGGGGCGCGGCTGTCGGCCGAGCCGGCGAACTCCGGCTGCGGCAGGGCGCGCCGGTCCAGCTTTCCGACCGGTGTCAGCGGCAGTGCCTCCAGGCGGACGAACGCGGAGGGCAGCATGAAGTCCGGCAGGCCGGCGGCGACATGCTCGCGCAGCGCCGCCGTGTCCAGGGCCGCACCGCTGTCGGCCGGCACCAGGTACGCCACCAGCCGTTTGACGCCCGGCTGGTCCTCCCGCGCGACGACGGCGACCTCGCCGACCGCCGGGTGGCTGCGCAGCGTGGCCTCGATCTCGCCGAGTTCGATCCGGAAGCCGCGGATCTTGACCTGGTCGTCGGCGCGTCCGACGAACTGCAACTGGCCCTCGGGGGTCCAGCGGACGATGTCGCCGGTGCGGTACATCCGTGCGCCGGGCGGCCCGAACGGCGAGGCCACGAAGCGTTCCGCGGTCAGCTCCGGCCGGTTGACATAGCCCCGGGCCAACCCCGCGCCCGCCAGGTAGAGTTCACCGGCCGTACCCGGCGGCACCAGCCGCAGGGCGCTGTCCAGGACGTACGCCTGGGCGTTCTCCACCGGTCGGCCGATGCTGCTGCGGACGCCGTCCCCGATCCGGCTGAAGGTCGAGTCGACCGTGCACTCGGTCGGCCCGTAGAAGTTGTACGCCAGGGCCGGGCTCGCGCCCAGCTCGTTCCACAGCGACTCGTCCACCGCCTCGCCGCCCAGCGAGATCAGCCCGGGCCGGTGCCCGGCCGTCTCCAGCAGCCCGGCCGCCAGCAACTGCTTGGCGTGCATCGGGGTGATGCTCAGCGAGTCGATGCCGTGCGCGGCCGTGTACTCGATCAGACCCTGCGCGTCACGGCGCAACTCCTCGGCGATCAGGTGCAGTTCGTGGCCCGCCAGCATCCGCAGCAGGTCGGCCCAGGCGCCGTCGAAGCCGAAGCCGGAGACCAGCGCGACCTTGAGCCGACGGCCGCCCGCCGCGGCCACGGCCGGGAGCATGTAGCCGTTGTTCTGGGCGTGGAACATGTTGACGATGTTGCGGTGGGTCACCGCCACCCCCTTGGGGCGGCCGGTGGAACCCGAGGTGTGGATGACGTACGCCAGGTGCGAGGGCAGCAGCGGGAAGCCCCGGTCGGCGTCGTCCGGGTCGTGCGCGGGGCCGTCGTCGCGGTCGTCGGGCATCAGCAGGACGGCCGGCCCGGAGCCCGCCGATCCGGAGCCCGCTGGCCCGGGGCTTGCCGGGCCCACGTCGTCCGGCAGCACGGGCGCGGTGGCCCGGTCGGTGAGCACCACCGCAGGGCGGACGTCCGCCATCAGCGAGGCTATCCGCTCCTGCGGCCAGCCCAGTTCGATCGGCAGGTAGCCGTACCCGGCCTTGAGGATGCCCAGCAGGGCCGTCACCGCCGCCGCCGAGCGCGGCAGCAGCACCGCCGCCAACTGGTCGGCGCCCGTGCCCAGGCCGATCAGCCGGTGCGCCAACCGGTTGGCGCGGGCGTTGAGTTCGGCGAAGGTCAACGCCTCGTCCCGGTGGACCAGGGCGATCGCGTCGGGGGTCAGCCGCACCTGCGCCTCGAACAGCTCGGCCAGGTTCCGGTCCGGGTGGCCGGCCTCGGTGCCGCTCCACGCGTCCAGCAGCGAACGCTCCTGGGCGGACAGCACGTCCACGCGGCCGACCGGGCGGGCGGGGTCGGTGGCGACGGCCGTCAGCAGCCGCTGCATCCGCTCGGCCAGGGCCCGGGCGGTGGCGGCGTCGAACACGTCGGGCCGGTAGCTGAGTTCGAACCGCAGCTCCGCGCCGGGGAAGACGTCGACGCTCAGCGGGAAGTGGGTGAAGCCCTGCGCGCCGTCCAGGGGCGTGGCCTCCAGACCGGCGGCGCCGAGCACCCCCTCGTCCCAGGGGGCGTTCTGGAACACCGTGGAGGTGTCGAAGAGTTCGGCCAGCCCCAGGTGCCGCTGGATGGCCGGCAGGCTGACGTGATGGTACGGGGTGAGCGCGGCCTGGGTGTCCTGGATGCGGGCGAGCAGCGCGTCCAGCGGCTCGGCGGGGTCGAGCCGGACCCGCACCGGGACGGTGTTGATGAGCAGGCCGACGATGTCCTCGACGCCGGGGATCTCCGGCGGCCGCCCGGAGACGGTGGAGCCGAAGACGATGTCGTCCTGGCCGGTGAGCCCGGCCAGCAGCAGTGCCCAGACACCCTGGACGACGGTGTTGAGGGTGATCCCCCGGCTGCGGGCGACCGCGCTGAGCGCACCGCTGGTGCGCCGGTCGAGCCCGCCGGCGGCGCGGGCCGGCAGGGCGCCCATGGAGGCGTCCAGCCCGGGCGCCACCAGGGTGGGCTCCTCCAGGCCGTGCAGCGCCTCGCCCCAGGCCCGCAGGGCGGCCTCGCGGTCCTGCACCGACAGCCAGGCGAGGTAGTCGCGGAACGGCGCCACGTCCGGCAGGGTCAGGTCGTGGCCGCCGGTCTCGTAGAGGGCGAACAGGTCGCCCAGGGCGCGGGACATGGACCAGCCGTCCCACAGCAGATGGTGGCTGGTGAGCAGCAGGACGTGCCGCTCGGCGGCCAGCCGGACCAGCGTCACGCGCAGCAGCGGGGGCCGGGCCGGATCGAAGCGCACCAGCCGGTCCGCCGCCAACAGCCGCTCCAGCTCAGCCTGTTGGGCATCGCCTTGCAGGTCGGTCAAATCCACCTCGTGCCAGGGGATCTGCACCTGGGAGGCGATCACCTGGACCGGGCCCTCGGAGCGGCGGACCACGAACCCGGCCCGCAGACCGGCGTGCCGGGCCACCAGCCCCTGGAACGCGGCCCGTAGCGCAGCCGGATCCAGCGCGCCCGACAGCTGCATCGGGATCTGGCCGATGTAGGCGTCGGCCGGGCCGTCCCCGGACGCTCCGCTGTGGCCGCCCCCGGCGCCGGGCTCGTCGTAGAGGGCGTGGAACAGCAGGCCCTCCTGGAGCGGGGTGAGCGGCAGCACCTCGTCCACCGAGACCGAGCCGGAGGCGAACCCGGCCTCGATCTCGGCGCGCTCCCCCTCGGCGAGGGTCACCAGCGGCCCACGGGCGGGGACCGGCTCCTCGCCGCCCGGCAGCTCGTCCGCGACCAGGGCCAGCGCTGCCACCGTCCTGCCGGTGAAGACATCGTGCGGCGACAGCGCCAGCCCGGCCCGGCGGGCCCGGGTGGCGAAGCGGATGGAGGTGATGGAGTCGCCGCCCAGCTCGAAGAAGCTGTCGTCGATGCCCACCTGGTCGACGCCGAGCAGATCGGCGAACAGCTCGCAGAGCAGCTCCTCGCGCGGGGTGCGCGGGGCGCGGCTGTCCGCCGCGGCGGTGAATTCCGGCTCCGGCAGCGCCTTGCGGTCCAGCTTGCCCACGGCCGTGACCGGCAGCGCGTCCAGCCGGACGAACGCGGACGGCACCATGTACGCGGGCAGGCGCGCCGCCAGGTGCTGCCGCAGCGCGGCGGTGTCCAGCGCTGCGCCGCTGTCGGCCGGCACCACGTACGCCACCAGCCGCTTGACCCCCGGCTGGTCCTCGCGGGCCACCACCGCGGCATGCCCGACGGCCGGGTGCGCCCGCAGCGCGGTCTCCACCTCGCCGAGTTCGATCCGGAAGCCGCGGATCTTGACCTGGTCGTCGGCGCGTCCGACGAACTGCAACTGGCCGTCGGGGGTCCAGCGGACGATGTCGCCGGTGCGGTACATCCGTGCGCCGGGCGGCCCGAACGGCGAGGCCACGAAGCGTTCCGCGGTCAGCTCCGGCCGGTTGACATAGCCCCGGGCCAGCCCGGCCCCGGCGATGTACAGCTCACCGGCGGTGCCGGGCGGCACCGGCCGCAGTGCCTGGTCCAGGACGTGCATGCCCATGTTGTCCAGCGCGCGGCCGATCGGCACCGGCGCGGGCAGCGGTGCCCCCGGCTCGACGCGGTACGCGGTGGCGAAGGTGGTCGTCTCGGTCGGACCGTAGACGTCCACCACCACCAGCTCCGGGCAGGCCGCGCGGACCCGCTCCACGGCGTCGGCCTGCACCGCCTCGCCGCCGGTCCACACCTCGCGCAGGCCCCGGAAGCAGCCGGGGTCGTCCTGCGCGTAGAGGTGGAACAGCACGGCGGTCAGGAAGACCGCGGTGATGCCGTGCCGGTCGACCAGCTGCCGCAGCAGCGCGGCGGTCAGCGGCTCCGGCGGAGCGAGCACGGCCCGGCCGCCGGACAGCAGCGGCACCCACAGCTCGTAGGTGCAGGCGTCGAAGGTCTGCGCGGAGTGCATCAGCACGCAGCCGTGGTCCCGGGCGAAGCGGCTCTCCTGGGCCAGTGCCGTCACATCGGCATGGGTGACCTCGACGCCCTTGGGCAGGCCGGTGGAGCCGGAGGTGAACATCACGTAGGCGGCCGTGTCCGGGCGCAGCGGGCCGGGCCGCTCGGTGTCGCCGAGGTCCGCCGTGGACCGGTCGGCGACCGACGCCCGCACCGCCTCGGAATCCAGCAGCAGGCGTTGTCCGGGGAAGGGGTGGTGGGCCCAGGGGGTGTCGCTGGTGGTGATCAGGCTGGCGGGTGCGGCGTCGGTGAGGAGGTGGTGGATGCGTTCGGGCGGGTAGGCCAGGTCGATGGGGACGAAGGCGCCTCCGGCTTTGAGTACGGCCAGGATGCTCACCACCCAGTCCACGCCGCGCGGCAGGGCCAGGGCTACCCGGGCCTCCGGGCCGACGCCGCCCGCCACCAGCTCCCGGGCCAACTGGTTGGCCTGCTCGTTGAGCTGACGATAGGTCACCTCCTCGGCTCCGCTGACCAGGGCCACCGCAGCGCCGTCGCGGGCGGCCCGGCGCTGGAACAGGTCGACGACGGTGGCGTCCTCGATCGGCGTGCGGGTGTCGTTCCACGCCCGCAGCAGCGAACTCTCCAGCGGGGAGAGCATGTCGATCCGGCCGACCAACTGGCCGGGGTCGGCGGCGAAGGCTTCGAGCAGCCGCCGCAGCCGGTCGGCCAGCGCCTGGGCGGTGGCGGCGTCGAACACGTCCGGCCGGTGGCTGAGCTCCAGCCGCAGCCCCTCGCCGGGGAAGACGGCCAGGCTCAGCGGGAAGTGGGTGAACCCCCGGGCCTCGCCGTCGTCGCCCGGAAGGACGTCCAGCTCCTGCCCGCGCAGGAAGCCCGCGTCCCAGAAGCCGCCCTCGGCCGAGCCGTCGGCAGAACCCTCACTGGAGCCCTGCGCGAAGTTCTCGAACGCCATGGAGGTGTCGAAGAGTTCGCCGATACCGAGGTGGCGTTGCAGGGCCGGCAGGCTGACGTGGTGGTGGGGGGTGAGTGCGGCTTGTTGTTCCTGGATGCGGGTGAGGAGGGTGGTGAGGGGTTCGGTGGGGTTGATGTGGACGCGTACGGGGATGGTGTTGATGAGGAGTCCGACGATGTTTTCGATGCCGGGGATTTCGGGGGGTCGTCCGGAGGCGGTGGCGCCGAAGACGATGTCGTGGTGGCCGGTGAGGTGGTTGAGGAGGAGGGCCCAGGCGCCTTGGACGATGGTGTTGAGGGTGAGGGCGTGGGTGCGGGCGGTGGTGGTGAGGGTGGTGGTGGTGTGGTGGTCGAGGGTGGCGATGGCGCGTGCGGGCAGCGTGGTGGTGTTGGTGGTGGCGCCGGGGGCGACGAGGGTGGGGTGTTCGAGGTTGTGGAGGGCTTGGTTCCAGGCGTGCAGGGCGGTGGTGTGGTCCTGTTGGGTGAGCCAGGCGAGGTAGTCGCGGAAGGGTGTGGGGGTGGGCAGGGTGGTGGGGTCGCTGTGGGTCTGGTAGAGGGTGAAGAGGTCGTTCAGGGCGCGGGACATGGACCAGCCGTCCCACAGGATGTGGTGGCTGGTGAGCAGCAGGATGTGTTGTTCGGGGGCCAGTCGGATCAGCATGACGCGTAGCAGCGGGGGCCTGGCCGGGTCGAAACGCACCAGCCGGTCCTCACCCAACAGCCTTGCCAACTCCACCTGTTGGGCGTCGTGCGGAAGGCAGGCCAGGTCGACCTCCTGCCAGGGGATCTGCACCTGGGAGGCGATCACCTGGACCGGGTCCTCGGAGCGGCGGACCACGAACCCGGCCCGCAGCCCTTCATGACGGTCCATCAGTCCGTGGAAGGCGGCCCGCAGCCGGTCCGGGTCCAGCGCACCGGACAGGGTCAGCGGGGCCTGCATCACGTAGGGGTCGGCCTGCTGCTCGTTGTAGAGGGCGTGGAACAGCAAACCTTCCTGGAGCGGGGTGAGCGGCAGCACCTCGTCCACCGAGGCGAAACCGGCGGTGACCTCGGCCCGCCCCTCCTCGTCCAGATCGACCAGCGGCCCCTGCCGGGGGACGAAGCCGGTGCCCTCCTCCACCTCGGACGCGGTCAGCGCCAGGGCCGCCACCGTCTCGCCCTCGAAGATGTGCCGGTACTCCAGCACCAGCCCGGCCTCGCGGGCCCGGGTCACCAGCGCGATCGAGGTGACCGAGTCCCCGCCCAGCTCGAAGAAACTGTCGTCCACCCCGACGTCGGGAGTCCCGAGGACGGTGGAGAAGAGATCGCACAGCAGGGCCTCCCGCGCCGTGCGCGGCGCTCGGCGGTCCGCCAAGCCGGTGAACTCCGGTGCCTCTGCAGCCTGCACGGCGGCGTGGTCCATGTCTTCGGTACCTTTCCTGGTCAGCAGGGAGAGCGGGGAATGCGTCGGCGGCGGGCTACAGCAGCACCCGGGCGCAGGGCGTGCCGTCGTCCCCGACGGGGCGCAGGTCACGGCTGATGATGATCTTCCGCAGCCAGCGGTCGGTGCCGTCGTAGCGCGCGGTGAAGGACTCCCGGGCGTGCACGACGCTCCGGTTGTCCAGGACCAGCAGGGTGCCCTGGGCGGCCACCAGCGGCCGCCGCACCCGGTCCAGCTCGGCCTGGAGCGCGGTCAGCGCCCGCTCCGCCGCCGGGTCGTTGCCGATGCAGCGCATGTACGGCGCGTCCAGCCGGATGTGCGGGTTGACCGGGTCGTCGAACAGCACCGACACCGCCGCCGGGTGGTCGCGCATCTCGACGGCGCGCAGCAGCGCCGGATCGTCCGGGGCGCGCAGCTCCAACTGCCGGATGTGCTCGTCGTCGGGGACGATGTGGAACCGCTTCTCGGACAGCAGCCGACGGTCCTCGGCGCTCAGCGAGACGTCCCGCACGGCGGCGACGTACGTCGGCACCACGTCGTGGTTGCGTATCCCGAACAGCAGCAGGTAGTCGCAGGAGTCCGGGCGGAAGGCGTCGTCGGTGTGGAACATCAGGAACGCCTCGCTGCCGTGCCCGCTCTCACGGTTCTCGTCGCCCCGGATCGGGAAGACGTCCTGCACCAGCCGGCCGTACTGCAGGGTCGCCCAGGAGAACGGGTGGCCCAGTGCCGAGCCGCACATCGCCATGTAGAGGTCGGAGTCGACGGTCGACTCGTAGCCGTCGGGCCGCTCCCAGTGGTCCGGGGTGGGTCCGACGACTGCCTCGTCCACCGGGAAGCCGTGCACCTGGCAGACGGTGGAGGTGCGGTCGTCCCGGAAGTCCTCCAGGAAGCGGCGCAGGCCGCTCGGGAGCAGCTCCTGGCATTCGCCGTACTTGAGGTAGAAATCCGGGTCGACCGGGGATATCCCGCTGATCCTGAGTTCCTTCACGGCGGCCTGCAGATCGTCCACCTCGTCGCCGTTCAACGTGTACTCGGTGGTCGGCGAAATCTTGCTCATAGAATTCTCCGATATCGTTGTGCGCCCAGGGGCCCGATTATCGAGGGCCGGATTCCGCGGAGACCGCCGTACCGAAGTCGGACGTCGTGGAACCGGCGATCTCGCCGCCGTCGATGACGAGTTCCTGGCCGGTCATGAACTGCGCCTCGGAAGAGGCCAGGTAGAAGAAGGCGGACGCGATCTCCTCGGGTGCGGCGTGCCGTCCGGCCGGAATGCGGGCGTTCACCGCGTCGAGCATCTCCGGGGTGTACTCGGCGAGCTGCATGGGCGTCAGCACCGCGCCGGGGGAGACGCAGGCGGCCCGGACGGCGGGGCTCAGCTCCATGGCGAAGGTGCGGCAGAGCGCGGCCACGCCGGCCTTGGTGGCGTTGTAGTCGGCGTAGTACGGGAACCCGCGGTGGCCGTTGACGGAGGCCGTGGCCAGCAGCACACCGGAGCCCTGGGCGACCATCCGCCGCGCCGCCGCCTGCCACATGCCCAGCACCCCCAGCAGGTTGACGTCCACGATCCGCCGGGCCTCGGCCTCCTCGATGGCGAGCACACCGTGCCGGACGCTGATGCCGGCGTTAGCGACGGCCACGTCGATCCGGCCCTGCTCGGCGTGGATCCGGCCGATGGCCTGCTCCACGGCGGCCCAGTCCGCGACATCGGTCTCCAGCCAGGTGATCCCCTCGGAGCGGGCGTGCGGCTTGTTGACGTCGAGGTTGTACACCCGGTCGCCGGCCCGGGCGAAACGCTCGGCGGTCGCGCTGCCTATGCCGCTCGACGCTCCTGACACCACGACGGTCCGCATGGCGGTCTCCTTTTCCGGTGGTCATTCGGGTCTTTCTCCGACAAGGGTGGCAGTCGCCGGGAGCGCATCCCAGGCAGTGTTCCGGCAATTCCCCGCAGAATCAGGCAGGAATGCGCTGCGCATTGCCGCCGGACCGTCCCGGCCCGGAGCAGGGGAATTCGAGGCGGGCAGCCAGGGCGGAGACGGTTCGACAGCGGAACACCAGGCTGACGTCCGGGGCGTACCCGTATTCCTGCTGAATGCGCCCGACCAGCCGCAGGGCCCGCAGCGAGTCGCCGCCGCAGGCGAAGAAGTCGTCGTCCGCCCGCAGCCCGTCCCGCTCCAGCACCTCGGCGGCCAGCGCCAACAGCGCCGCCTGCTGCGGCCGGGCGTCCTGCGGCGGGGCGTCGGGCCCGGCCGTCGGCCGGGGGAGCGCAGCGGTCGGCGCGGGAGCCCGTACCGGTCGAGGGCCCGGCGGGTCGGCGAGCAGGCCGCTCACCCGCGCCCCCGGGTCGGCGGCGAAGGCCCCGAGCAGGGACTCCAGCCGCCGCAGCAACTCGGCCGCCTGCCCGGAGCCGATCAGCTCGGCACGGTGACTGACCGTCAGCTGGAGCCGCTCACCGGGGGCGGCCATCAACTTCAGCGGGTAGTGGTAGGCGTCGCAGCCGGAGAGGCCGGTGATCCGCAGCCCGGCGCCGGGCACGGCCTGCTCGGCGGCGTCCTGCGGGTAGTTCTCGAACACCATCGAGCTGTCGTAGAGCGGGCCCAGGCCCGCCAGCCGCTGGATCGCGGCGGCCCCCAGGTGGCTGTGGCGGGAGAGCTCGGCCTGCTCCGCCTGCACCCGGCCGAGCAGCCCGGCCAGGGTGTCCCCGGGCTCCAGCCGGATCCGCACCGGCACCGTGCTGATCAGCAGCCCGACCATCTCCTCCACCCCGGGCAGCTCCGGCGGGCGCACCGAGACGGTCGCGCCGAACACCACGTCCCGCCGCCCGGTCAGCCCGGCCAGCAGCAGCCCCCAGGCGCCCTGCACCACCGTGTTCAGGGTCAGCCCGCAGCTCCGGGCCCGGGCGGTCAGCGCCTCGGTCAGCGGTCGGGGCAGCTCGCTGCCGACCGTCAGCGGAAGCGTGGGCAGCGCGGCGGCGTCGGCGCCGGGCGCCAGCAGCGTCGGGCCGGGCAGCCCCGCCAGCGCCGATCGCCAGGCCGCCTCGGCCTCGGCGACGTCCTGCTCCGCCAGCCACTGGGCGTACCGGCGCAGCGGGACGGCGGGCGGCAGGGCGTCGCCCGCGTACAGCCGGAACAGGTCGCGCAGGAGCAGCGGCAGCGACCAGCCGTCGGCCAGCAGGTGGTGGCTGGTGAAGACCAGGGTGTGCCGGTCGCGGTCCAGCCGCAGCAGGGCGAAGCGCAGCAGCGGCGGCTGTTCGGGGTCGAACCGGCGCAGCCGGTCCTCGGCCAGGAAGCCGCCGAGCCGGTCGTCCCGGCCGGGGCCGCGCAGGTCGTGCTCCTGCCAGGGGACGGCCACGGTGCCCGGGATCGCCGCCACCGGCATGCCCGCGCCGGTCGGGGTGAAGGCCGCGCGGAGCGCCGGATGGCGGTCCACCAGCGCCTGGCAGGCGGTCCGCAGCCGACGCTGGTCCAGCGGCCCGCCCAGGTCGACGACCAGCTGCACGTGGTAGACGTCCGGGCGGTCGCGGTCGTAGCGGGCGTGGAACAGCAGGCCCTGCTGAAGCGGCGTCAGCGGCAGCACGTCGTCCAGCCCCTGGGCTGCCCAGCGCGACTCCAGCCGCTCCAGCTCCTGCTGGGTCAGCTCGGCGGGGGCGACGTCGGAGGGGGTCAGTCCGCCGCTGCCGGGCAGCGCGGTGTGCCCGACCAGGGCGCGCAGCGCCGACAGCCACGCCTCGCCGAGCTGCTGCACCTCCTGCTCGTGCAGCAGCTCTCCGGGCCAGGTCAGCGAGGTGACCAGGTGCGGCCCGGCGGGGGAGTCCTGGGTCACCGCGGTGACCTCCAGCGCGTGCGGCATCGACATCCGGGCGTTGGCCGCCGGGCCGGTGGCGTCCGACTCGGCCGCCTCCTGCCACACGGCCCCGGCCTCCTCGGGACCGGCGCCGCCCGGGGCGGCGAAGCGGCCCAGGTAGTTGAAGCCGATCTGCGGGGTGGGCAGCCGTTCCAGGAGGGCGGCCGTCCCCGGGGCCAGGTGGCGCAGCATGCCGTAGCCGAGACCGTGGTCGGGCAGGGCGCGCAGCTGCTCCTTGACCCGCTTGAGCGCGCCGCCCAGGCGCGGGTCGGCGGCGTCCGCGCGCTCCCAGCCGCTCGCCCCGGGATCCAGCCGGACCGGGTGCAGGCTGGTGAACCAGCCCACGGTGCGGGACAGGTCCAGCCCGCCGCCGAGATCCTCCCGGCCGTGGCCCTCCAGGTCCACCAGCACGTCGGTGCGCTCCCGGCCGCCCAGCGCAGGGCGCAGCGGATCCCGTCCGCGCCGCCAGGAGCCGACGGCCAGCGCCAGCGCGGTCAGCAGCACGTCGTTGATCCCGGCGTGGTACGCGGCCGGGGCGGTCGTCAGCAGCGCTTCGGTGTGCTCCGGGCCGAGCCGGAAGGTCAGCGAGCGGGCCGTGCCGAAGACGTCCCGCGCCGGGTCCGGCGGCCGGTCGGCCAGCGGCTGGTCCGGCCGGGCCGACTGGGCTGCCCACAGCGGCAGTTCGGCGGTGCGGGCGGGCTCGACGGCGGCCTCGGCCAGCCGCCCGGCCCAGGTGCGCAGCGAGGTGGGCACCGGCGGCAGCTGCGGCGCGCCGCCCGCGGCGACCGCCTCCCAGGCGGCCCGCAGGTCGGGCACCAGGATGCGCCAGGACACCCCGTCCACCACCAGGTGGTGGGCGGTCACCAGCAGCCGTCCGGCGGCGCGGGGGCCGGCGTCGAACCAGACCAGCCGCACCGTCTGCCGTTCGTCCGGGGAGAGTTCGGCGCGGGCGCGGGCGGCCTCCGCGCCGATGACGGCCCGCAGCGCCTCGCCGTCCAGCCCCTCGGCGTCCACCCGGCGGACGCAGTCCCAGGCCCGGACCGAGCCGGGCGGGGCGATGTCCAGCGCCCACTGCCCGCCGGGGGTACGGGTGCGGCGCAGCCGCAGCGCGTCGTGCCGGTCCAGCAGCGCCTGGGCGGCCGCCGTCAGCCGCTCCAGCCCCAGCCGCGCGGGCACCCGCAGCAGCGTGGACTGGTGGAAGTCGTCGGTGGGGCCCTGCTGCCCGCGCAGCCAGTGCATGATCGGCGTGAGCGGCAGCGCCCCCGTCCCGGCCTCCGGCGGTTCGCCCGCCGCGCCCTCGGCCCGGCGGGCGCACCGGGCCAGCTCGGCGACGGTGCGGTGGGTGAACACCTCCTTGGGGGTGAGCACCAGACCTGCCCGGCGGGCGCGCGCCACCAGCTGGATGGAGACGATGGAGTCCCCGCCGAGGTCGAAGAAGCTGTCGTCGGCGCCCACCTGCGGCAGGCCGAGCAGGTCGGCGAAGAGGCCGCCGAGCAGCTCCTCGGCCGGGCCCGAGGGTGCCCGGCCGTCGGCCGCCCGGACCAGGGCCGGGGCCGGCAGTGCCTTGCGGTCCAGCTTGCCGTTGGGAGTCAGCGGCAGCTCGGCCAGCTGCACCAGAGCCGCCGGGACCATGTAGTCGGGCAGCGTCTCGGCGGCGTACGCCAGCAGCTGCTCCGGCTCGACGGCCTCGGCGGCGGTGTCCGGGACGGCGTAGCCGACCAGCCGCCTCACCCCCGGCTGGTCCTCCCGGACCACGACCGCGACCCGGGCGACGGCCGGGTGCCGGGCCAGTACGGCCTCGATCTCGCCGAGCTCCACCCGCAGGCCGCGGATCTTGACCTGGTCGTCGGCCCGGCCGAGGTACTCCAGATCGCCCTCGGCGGTCCACCGCACCACGTCCCCGGTGCGGTACATCCGCCCGCCGGAGGCGCCGAAGCCGTCGGCGACGAAGCGCTCGGCGGTCAGCACCGGCCGGTGCGCGTAGCCGTTGGCCAGCTGGCGCCCGGCCAGGTACAGCTCGCCCGGCATGCCCGGCGGGACCGGCCGCAGCGCCTGGTCCAGCACGTAGACCCGGGTGTTCCAGACCGGTCGGCCGATGGGCACGGTGGTCGCCTCCTCGCCCGGCCGGCAGGGCCAGTAGGTGACGTCCACGGCGGCCTCGGTGGGGCCGTAGAGGTTGTGCAGCTCCGCGTCCAGGGTCTCGAAGAACCGGTTCTGCACCTCGGGCGGCAGGGCCTCCCCGCTGGCGAACACCCGGCGCAGGCTGGTGCACTCCCGCACCGCCGGCTCCTGCAGGAAGACCTGCAGCATGGACGGGACGAAGTGGGCGGTGGTCACCGACTCCCGCCGGATCAGCCCGGCCAGGTAGGCCGCGTCCCGGTGCCCGCCCGGCGCGGCCACCACCAGCGCCGCCCCGGTCTGCAGCGCCCAGAAGAACTCCCAGACCGAGACGTCGAAGCCGGAGGGCGTCTTCTGCAGCACCCGGTCGCCGGGCCCGATCGGGTACTGGTGCTGCATCCACAGCAGCCGGTTGACCACGGCGGCATGCGAGACCACCACCCCCTTGGGGCGGCCGGTGGAGCCCGAGGTGAAGATGACGTAGGCCGGGCTGCTCCCGACCAGCCCGCGCTCCCGGCGTTCGGCGCCCGCGCCCTGCGCCGCGGCGGGGGCGGGCAGTGGCGGCAGCGGGGCGTCCAGCAGCAGCCGGGGCAGCGGGACCGGCGGCAGCGCCTGGGCGACCGGCCCGGTGGTCAGCAGCAGCGCGGGCGCGGAGTCCTCCAGGATGCAGGCGATCCGCTCCGCCGGGTACTCCGGGTCGACCGGTACGTAGGCCGCGCCCACCGCCGGTATCGCGTGCAGCGCCACCACCAGCTCCACCGAGCGGGGCACGGCGACGGCCACGTAGTCCCCCGGGCGCACCCCGCGCGAGCGCAGCTCCTGCGCCAACCGGTCGATGCGGGAGGCGAGTTCGGCGTAGCTCAGCGACTCCTCGGCGAAGACCACGGCGGTGGCGCCGGGGGTGCGGGCGGCCTGCGCCTCGAAGAGGTCCGGCAGGGTGGTCTCCGGCACCGGCCGCGCGGTGTCGTTCCAGTCGCGCACGGTACGGGTCCACTGCGGGTCGGGCATCAGCGCGATCCGGCCGACCGGGGTGTCCGGGGCGTTCAGGCAGGCGTCCAGCAGGATCGCCAACCGGGCCGTCAGCCGCTCGATCACGGCGTGCTCGAACAGGTCGGCGCGGTAGCTGATGCCCAGTTGCAGGGTGCGGCCCTGGGCGGCGGTTAGGCTGAGCGGGTAATGCATGGTGCCGGTCTGCTCCGGGCCCTCCTGCTGCTCGGCCAGCGGGGCGATCCGCACCCTCCCGGCCCGCGTCTCCTCCTCGTTCCAGCCCAGCCCGGCGTTGCTGAAGGCCACGGCGGTGTCGTACAGCTCGCCCAGCCCGGCGCGGTGCCGGATCTCGGTCAGCCCCAGGTGGTGGTGCGGCTCCAGCTCGGACTGCTCGCGCTGGATCCGCGCCGCCAGTGCCGACAGCGGCTCGGCCTGGTCCAGCCGTACGCGCACCGGGACGGCGTTGATCAGCAGGCCGACGATCTCCTCCACCCCGTCCAGCTGCGGCGGCCGCCCGGACACCGTCTGCCCGAACACCACGTCCTGACGTCCGGTCAGATCGCTGAGCAGCAGCGCCCACAGGCTCTGCACCACGGAGTTGAGGGTCAGCCCGGCGGTCCGCGCGGCCTGCACCAGGCGCGCGGTCTGCTCCTCGGGCAGCTCGTGCACGGCCAACCCGGGCATGCCGGTGGAGCCCTGCGCCGCGCCGCCGGGGGCCACCAGCGTCGGCTCCTCCAGCCCGGCCAGCGCGGCCGACCACGCCTTCTCGGCGCAGGCCCGGTCCTGGTCGGCCAGCCAGGCCAGGTAGCGGCTGAAGGGCTGCACCGGCGGCAGCCCGGCGGCGTCCGCACCCTGCTCGTACAGGGCCCACAGGTCGCGCATCACCAGCTGGAACGACCAGGCGTCCAGCAGGATGTGATGGTACGTCAGAACCAGCGCGCAACTGCCTTCGGCCAGCAGCACCAGGGTGGCCCGGAGCAGCGGCGGGCGGGCCATGTCGAATCCCCGGGCCCGGTCCTCGGCCTGGTGGCGGCCCAGCCGGGCCTGCTGCTCGGCCGGGTCCAGCCCGCGCAGGTCCAGCTCGGACCAGGGCAGGGCGACGGTGCGGCGGATCAGCTGCACCGGCTTGCCGTTCTTGCGCAGCTGGTAGCCGGCCCGCAGCACGGCGTGCCGCTTCAGCAGTTCGGTCAGGGCCGCCCGCAGCACCTGCGGCGACAGCTCCCCCTCCAGGCCGAAGGACACCTGGATGGTGTAGACGTCGACGCTGTCGTCGTCGTACAGCGCGTGGAAGAGCATCCCCTCCTGCAGCGGTGTCAGCGGCAGAGCGGCTTCCAGGGGTGACTGCGACACTGTCGGACTCTCCAATCGGGCCTCGGCGGTCACGGAGCGTCCGATCGGGGCGGGACCTCCTCCAGGGACCACTCCGGATCCTGCCGACTGCGCCGGGCCGGCTCCAGGCAGCGCGGCGGCAACTGGGGAGTGCCGGGCGAGGTGCCGGGCCGCGTCCGCTGCCGGTCGGCTGGCCGTCGCCGGTTGCTGCGTGTGGGGTCCGTGGGACGGGGCAGGCGTGCCGCATGACCGAGGCACTGGTGGAACGCGACCCGGGGCGCATGGACCGGGACGACATGGCGGCCGTACTGGCCGCCCTCGACGGCATCGCCGTCACCGCGGAGGCCACCCGGCCGCAGACGGCCGACCAGGCCGACGGCTGGGTGCTGTGCCTGCACTGGCTGCAGGAGGGGCCGGTGTCCTCGGACACCGAGGCCGCCCTGCCCGACGCCATGGCCGCCATCTGCTCGCACTTCGCGGCCCGCTCCAAGCAGCCGCCCGCGCGGATAGAGCTGCGCGGCCCGGACCACGGGCTGCTGCTCACCGTCCCGGCGGACGCCCCGGCCCGCTGACCGGCCCGCGCCCGGACCGGCCGGCATTCACGGCCGACGGGCGCTCAGGGCTGGTCGTTGCTGTAGCCGCAGATCCAAACCAGCGCGTCGTGCGCCCCCTGGACGTAGTCGCGGGCCACCGTGCGCAGCGTCTGGTTCTCCAACTGGACGGTAGCGGCGTCCACCTCGGCGGTGATGGCGCCCATGCCGGGCTCGCGGGCGCCGCGCGCGCCGGTGATCGGCGCGGATTCGGCCCGGCCCAGGGCCCAGAGCAGCCCGCTCTCCATGCCCCGGTAGAACTGGGTCTGGGTCTGGTGCGAGCCCACCGTGCCGTGCAGTGAGTCCAGGGAGCGTTCCACCTCCGTCCGTGACCGCGCGCCGATGACCTGGGTGCCGTGGGTGTGGTTCGGTGTGGCCTTCATAAGAGTCGTCTAGCCGCGGAACAGCCGGGAATGCCTCCGCGGGGCAGCCGATCCGGCGCGCCTCCCGAGCCGGTTGCGGCCGGGGGACGCGGGTAGGTGGACGGTACCCGGCGGAGGAGGGGCGATGACGCCCGAGTTGCCCGGTGCGCTGGCCCGGCTGGCACCGCTGCTGGAGCACTACGGATACGCGGCGGTGTTCCTGCTGGTGCTGCTGGACAACTGTCTGGTCCCGGTGCCCGGCCAGACCCTGCTGATCGCCGCCGCCGTCTATGCCGGAGCCGGCAGCCTGAACCTGGCCGCGGTGGTGGCGGTGGCCGTCCTGGGCGCGGTGGTCGGCGACACCCTCGGCTACGTGATCGGCCGCACCGGCGGCCGGGCCTTCATCCACCGCTACGGCCGCTACGTGCTGCTCCCGCCGGACCGCTTCGCCTCGGTGGAGGCGTTCTTCACCCGCAACGGCGGCAAGGTCGTCCTGTTCTCCCGGTTCATCGACGGGCTGCGGCAGACCAGCGGGGCCCTGGCCGGGATCACCGGCATGCGCTGGCACCGCTTCGCCGCCTACAACGTCGCCGGGGCGGTGCTCTGGGTGGGGGTGTGGGCCGGGCTCGGCTACTCCACCGGAACCCACATCGGCGCGGTCTACACCGAGGTCATCCGCTACCAGTTCTACGTCCTGGCGCTGCTCGTCGCGGGCGTCGCGGTGCTGGTCACCCGCCGGGTGCTGCGCCGTCGCCGGGCCGGGCGGGACGGCCCGGCGGACGCCCCGAAAACAGCACCGAAAACAGATTGAGATCGGAGTGAATGGATCCGGGAAGCGGGGGTAGACGCGGCGTCGGAGTTCAGAACGTCGAGTTGCGCGGAGCGGCACCGAGGTCAACGGGTGCCGGTCCGCCGCCAGGGAGGAACGCGATGACCAGCACCGCATTTGCCGTGTCGACGGCCGCCGAGGCCGGTACCGGAACCGGTACCGAGGCGCACCAGGAGACCGGGGAAGCATGGGTGCCGCCGCTGCCCGAGACCTCTACGGCGTCCGCAGTCGGCCCGGCGGACGCCCGGGCGATGTCCAAGGTGCTGTTCGCGCGGATGGCGGCGCTGGAGGAGGGGACGCACGAGTACCAGTACGTGCGCAACACCCTGGTGGAGATGAACCTGACCCTGGTGCGCTTCGCGGCCGGGCGGTTCCGCAACCGCAGCGAGCCGATGGAGGACATCGTCCAGGTCGGCACGATCGGCCTGATCAAGGCCATCGACCGGTTCGACCTGGAGCGCGGCATCGAGTTCCCGACCTTCGCGCTGCCGACCATCATCGGCGAGATGAAGCGCTTCTTCCGTGACACCAGCTGGGCGGTGCACGTGCCGCGCCGACTGCAGGAGCTGCGGCTCGCCCTGGCCCGGGCCACCGACGAGCTG
Organism: Streptacidiphilus sp. PB12-B1b; assembly: GCF_014084125.1. Lineage (NCBI taxonomy): Bacteria > Bacillati > Actinomycetota > Actinomycetes > Kitasatosporales > Streptomycetaceae > Streptacidiphilus > Streptacidiphilus sp. PB12-B1b. The sequence continues at coordinate 3,699,788 of NZ_CP048405.1, forward strand.
TCGCAGACGCTGGACCGGGCCCCGACCGCGGCCGAGCTGGCCGCGCACCTGAACCTGACGGTGGAGGAGGTCAGCGAGGGCCTGGTCGCCGCCAACGGCTACTCGGTCAGCTCGCTGGACGCCCAGCCCGGTGACGACGACAGCGAGACCGGCGCCTCCATCGCCGACCGGGTCGGCGCTGTGGACCCGGGCATGGAGGGCATCGAGAACCTGGAGTCGCTCAAGCCGCTGATGGCCCTGCTGCCCGAGCGCGAGCGCGCCATCATCTCGCTGCGCTTCGGCGCCGAGCTCACCCAGTCGCAGATCGGCGCCGAGCTGGGCATCTCGCAGATGCACGTCTCCCGGCTGCTGTCGCGGGCACTGGGCCGGCTGCGCAGCCAGCTGCTCGTGGAGGAGTGAGCCTTCGCCCCCTGACAGCTGACGTCCCCCCAGTCGTGATCCCCAGTCCTCGGAGAGGTGAGCCGTGGTAATGATGCTTGAGTCGATGCCCCCGGGTTCGACCGCGCTGCGGCCCGGGCTGCCCCCGGGCGGCCAGATCCGGCGGCTGCTGCTGCCCGGGGCCCAGGGCGCGGTGCGGCGCAGCCGCGCCTTCACCCGGGACGCCCTGGCCGACTGGCAGTGGCTGCCGGGCGGCTCCCGTGAGCAGTGCGAGGTGGCGGAGGACGTGCTGCTGCTGGTCTCCGAGCTGGTCACCAATGCCTGCCTGCACGCCGGTCGCCCCACCGGGCTGGTGCTGCGGTGCAGCGGTGACCGGCTCCGGATCGAGGTGTCCGACGCCAGCCCGGTGCCGCCCGCGCCCCGCCCCCGGCCCTGGCACGAGGCCGCCCGGCCCGGCGGCCACGGACTGCACATCGTCGCCCGGCTCGGCACCGACTGGGGCTTCGCGCCCGGCCCGGGCGGCAAGACGGTCTGGGTCGAGGTCGCCGCGCCCTGAACCCGCGCTGAGCCGAAACCCCGAGCCGGAGCTCTGCGCCGGAGCCGGGCGCCGCCGTTCCGGCCACCCTGACCGGCGACGCGGTGATCATCTCGCTAGGCTGTGCCAGGCGGCGGTCGCAGCAGGCGGCGCCGCCTCGCGTCCGGAGGAACGGTGGCAGTGGATCGGCAGTCCGGTGGTTTCTGGCGGGTGACGTTCTCCTCGCTCAAGGTCCCGAACTACCGCAGGTACTTCCTCGGGCAGTCGGTGTCGCTCATCGGCACCTGGATGCAGATGGCGGCCCAGTCGTGGCTGGTGCTGACGCTCACCCACTCCAGCACCTACCTGGGCCTGACCGTCGCCCTGCAGACCCTGCCGGTGCTGCTGCTGGGCCCGTACGGCGGCGTGATCGCCGACCGCTCCGACAAGCGGCGGCTGATGGTCGGCCTGCAGATCGCCATGGGCGTCCAGGCGCTGGTGCTGGGGCTGCTGACGGTCTTCGGCGCGGTGCGCTTCTGGCAGGTCTGCGTGCTGGCGGTACTGCTCGGGCTGAACAACGCCTTCGAGAACTCCGCCCGGCAGTCCTTCGTCCAGGAGATGGTCGGCAAGGGCGAGCTGCGCAACGCGATCACCCTGAACTCGGTGACGGTCAACGCCGCCCGGGCGATCGGCCCCGGCGTCGGCGGCGTCCTGATCGCCACCGTCGGCATCGGCATCTGCTTCCTGCTGAACGCGGCCAGCTACGTCGCCGTGGTCGCCTCGCTGCTGCTGCTGGACCGCTCCGCGCTGCGCCCCAGCCCGCCCGCGCCCCGGGCCCCGCACCAGCTGCGGCAGGGGCTGGCGTACGCCGCGGGCGTGCCCACCATCGCCGTGCCGCTGGCGATGATGGCCCTGGTCGGCCTGCTGGCGTACGAGTTCCAGGTCACGCTGCCGGTCTTCGCCGCGCACACCTTCCACAGCGGCTCGGAGGCGTACGGCTTCATGACCGCCGCGACCGGCGTCGGCGCGGTGATCGGCGGGCTGTTCACCGCCGCGCGCGGACGCACCGGGCTGCGGTCCATGGTCGTCGCCGCGACCGGCTTCGGCATCGCCATGCTGCTCAGCGCCTACGCCCCGGCGTTCGCGCTGGCCTGCGTGGGGCTGCTGTTCGTCGGCTGGGCCAGCGTGTCGTTCATCGCCATCGGCAACTCCACCATCCAGCTGTCGGCCCGCCCGGACATGCGCGGCCGGGTGGTCGCGCTGTGGCAGGTCGCCTTCCAGGGCACCACCCCGATCGGCGGACCGCTGGTCGGCTGGATCATCGCGCAGTCCGATCCGCGCACCGGCATCGCCGTCGGCGGGCTGGCCTGCCTGGTGGCCGCCGGGGGAGCAGTGCTGTTCCACCGCCGCCGCGCGGCTGCCGCGGCTGCGGCGCCGGTGGCCGACGCCGCCGGTCCGGGTACCGTCGCGGCCGAGCCGGGCACCGGCCCGGCGGCCGGGGCGGACTCCGGCACCTCCGGCACCGTGCGCTGACCCGCCGGGGGAGAGCCGGTCGAGGGAGCCGGCCGGGGCTGTCAGCCCAGGGCGACGTGCAGTCGGACCACGGTCCCGGTCTCCGCCGTGGAGCGGATCTGCACCAGGTCGCACAGCTGCTGGACCAGCCACATGCCCCGGCCGCCGATCTGGTCCACGGTCGGCCGGATCCGCCCGATCAGCGGGTCCTCCAGGTGGCCGGAGTCGCGGAACTCGCAGACCAGGCTGGTCTCCTCGGCCCAGACCCGGAGCGAGCCCCGGCCGCCGCCGTACTTGATGCTGTTGGAGGCTACCTCGGTCACGGCGATCAGCAGCTCCCGCAGCCGCGCGCCCTCCAGCCCGTGCTCGGTGGCGCAGGCCGTGACCCGGGCCCGCACCGCCGCCAGCTCACCGCGACGGAAGTCCAGCTCCTGCAAGGGGTCGCAGGGCGATCCCAGCTCCGCGAAGGCGTACGGCTCGTCCACGAAACCGCTGCTCGGACCGTGGTTCCCGGCGCTCAGCAGCAGCGGGTGGCAGCGCTCGGCCGCCTCCAGCACGGTCGGCTCCAGCGCGGCGGTGTCGTACGGGCACAGCAGCCACCAGGCCGGTGAGCGGGCGAAGGCGAGGTTCAGCAGCCACTCGTGGTAGTGCAGCTCACCGGCCTCGGCGGTGCTCCGGTCGGCCCAGGACGACTCGCTGATCCCGCGGACCTGGTGGCCCTCGGTGGCGCGCTTGGCGATCCAGTCCTGCCAGGCCGGGATCAGCCGCGCGGGGTTGCGGCCCAGCGCGGTGGTGTCCATGAAGGAGACGCTGTCCGCCGCGCCGCTGCCCTCCAGCTCGGCGCGGAGCATCTGCTCCTTGGAGTCGGCGACCGCGACCAGCACCAGCTCCCGCCCGGCCCGGGCGTCGTCGATGAAGGACAGCGCCCCGGAGAGGAACTCGGCCTCCCCGGCGTACGGGTACAGCTCGTGGCGGAAGCCGTCGCCGGAGTCCGTCCCGGCGCCGGCGGGGCCGACGGTGTCGCTCATGGCGTCAGCTCCACCGGGATCTGCGGGGCGTCGAAGCCGAGCAGCGTCCAGCAGCGGCGCACCGTCTCGTTCGCTCCCTCCACCACGATCCTGCGGCCGGGGAAGGCGGCCGCGGCCTCGGCCAGGGCCTGCATGCCGGCGGCGTCCATCAGCTCCAGTCCGTCACAGCGCAGCCGCACGGTCGTGGAGCGGGACAGCAGCCCGCTGACAGCCGTGCGGAAGGTCGCGGCCCCGTCGCTGTCCACCACGCCGCTCACGCTCCAGCAGTCCGGTTCAGCGCTGAACATCCGAAAATCCGGCATCACCGGCCTCATGCCCACAGTATGCGGATGTACGCCCACGGACTGATCCAGCGCCGCGCCCGGGAAGCTCTGCCGGTGGTAGGCGCAGACGACCAGCGCCCCGCCCTCGGCGACCAGGGCGTCCAGGCCCAGCTCGTGCCGGGCCACCTCGGCCGGGCTGGCCCCGCCGGGCCACACCCGGTCCATCCGGGCCAGCACCCGCAGCGCGCGGAAGCCCTCCCGGGTGGCGGTGTCGGCCTCCCGGCGGACGGCGCCGAGCATGGCCTCCGGATCCCAGCAGCCGCCCTCGGCGCGGCCCAGGTCGGGATCGAGCACCAGCCCCTGGGCGGTGCCCTGCTGCAGCCAGCGGCTCCCGGGCGCGCCGACCACCAGCACCTTGTCGCCGAACAGCGCGCCGTCGGAGAGGAAGGCCCGGGCCGTGCCGGTGAAGTCGTCGCCGGGGCCGACCAGCCAGCAGACGTGGTCCCCCACCTCGACCGGGTCCAGGGTCGGCACCGTGCGTGCACTCCTCACGCCGACCTCCTCCGTCCGCCGCACGGGCCGTCGCCGGGCCGATGACACGGCCCACAGCATATCGGCGACGGCAGACCGGTCCCGGCAACCCTCCGCCGCCCCGGCCTCACCGCCGGTTCACCCGGGCCGCGAGCAGGACGATGTCGTCGTCCTGCTCCGCGCCGAAGGCCGCCAGCAGTGCCTCGCACAGGGCGTCCGGGGCCTCCGGCGCGGCCATGGCGGCGCTGCGCAGCGCCTGCAGGCGGTCGGTGATGTCGCTGTTCCTGGTCTCGATCAGGCCGTCGGTGACCAGCAGCACCCGGGTGCCGTCGGCGATCTCGCGGACGGTCGCCGGGGGCTGCGGACGGCCGATGCCGATCAGCGGGCCGTGCTCCTCGGCGAAGGCCGCCTCCCCCGGCGGGCCCAGCAGCAGCGGCGGCAGGTGCCCGGCGTTGGCGATGGTCACGCTGGCGTTGTAGGGGGCGACCAGCACCACGCACACCGTCGCCGTCCAGCCCGGCCACTCCTGCAGCAGCAGCGCGTCCAGGCGCTCCAGCACCGTCCGCGGATCGTGGCCCTCGACGGCGTAGGCGCGCAGCGCGTGCCGCAGCTCGCCCATGACCACGGCGGCCTGCAGCGAGTGCCCGACAATGTCGCCGACGGCCACCAGGAAGCCGTCAGCGGTGGCCAGGGCCTCGTAGAAGTCGCCGCCGACCCGGTTCTGGGTGGAGGCCGGGACGTAGCGCACGGCCGGTTCGATCCCGGGCAGCTGCGGCAGCCGCACCGGCAGGAACGAGCGCTGCAGGGTCAGTGCCAGCGTGTGCTCCTCGCTGTAACTGCGCAGCGCCTCCAGGGCCAGCGCGCACGCCTGTGCGAACTGGGTGAGCAGCATCCGGTCCTCGTCGCTCTGCACCGCCCCCGCGTCCAGCGCGACGCACACGGCCGGCCGGTCGCGCTTGGTGCGCGCCGCCACCAGCACCGTGTCGCCGTCCAGCGGCAGGTCGGCCGGGCCGTCGGGCAGCCGCTCGCGCCACAGCGAGCCCGGCACCCGGCTGATCTCCACCCCGGTCCGGCTGCCCAGGCCGATCCTGGTCAGCTCCGGCAGCAGCCCGCCCGGGACCGGGCAGGAGACCGGGGCCCGGCCGCCGGCCGCGTACGTCAGCCGGACGCTGTCGGTCTGCGGCACCTGGGTGAGGACCACCGCGCCCGAGCGGAACAGCGCGGCCGCCCCGCGCACGGCGGCCTCCGCCAGGCCCTCGCTGTCCGCCGCGCCGTACACCTCCAGCGTCGCCCGGTTCAGTGTGGTCAGCCGCTCGGCCAGGCGCTCGGCCTGGGCCCGCGCCCGGCCGTAGCGCAGCGCGGCGGTGACGGTGGCCAGCAGCTCGCTGGGGGCGATCGGCTCGGTGAGGTAGGCGTCCGCGCCCCGGAACAGCCCCTGGGTGCGGTCGCCGGTGGCGATGGCGGTGGCCGAGACGTGGATCACCGGCATGGCCGCGGTCGCCGGGGCGGCCTTGATGTGCTCGCAGACCTCGTAGCCGCTGATGTCGGGCAGCCGCACGTCGATCACGGCCAGCTCCGGCAGGTCGGCCGGGTCGGCGGCGTCGAGCAGGGCCAGCGCCTGGCCGCCGTCGGCGGCCTCGATCACGGTGTGTCCGGCCCGCCTGAGCCAGCTGCACAGCACGTAGCGGTTGGCCGGGTTGTCCTCGACCACCAGCAGCACGGCCGGGGTCTCAGCGGCTTCAGGGGTGCTCATGGTGGTGCTTCCTCTCCCCGGTCGCGGCGGCGACGAGGTCGGCGAGTCTTTCGGCGGTCAGTCCGTCCTTGCCGAGCACGGCCCGCGCGTGGCCGAGCCCGCGCAGGTCCACCGAGGACGGGTCGGTCGAGGTGATGATGATCACCGGGATGTGCCGCAGCGCCGGGTCGCCGGCCAGCCCGTCGAGGACCGAGCGGATGTCGGCCCCGGGCATGCAGAGGTCCAGCAGCACGGCCTCGGGCTGCTCCCGCCGCGCCGACGACACCACCTGCCGGCCGTCGTCCAGCTCCACGACCCGCTCGGCCAGGCGCTTCAGCACCGGGCGGAACGCCTCCCGGAAGACCGGGTCGTCGTCGGCGCTCAGCACCGACGCCAGCGGGCGCGGGGCGGCGTCGTCGGCCGCCGCGGGCCGCTCGCCCACCGGCAGCCGCAGCACCACCCGGGTGCCCTCGCCCAGCCGGCTGTCCAGGGTCAGCGTGCCGCCGATCAGCGCCGCCAGCCGCCGGGCGTACGGCAGGCCGAGGCCCGTCCCCGGCCGGTTGCGCTGGTGCGCCCCCTTGACCTGGTAGAACTCCTCGAAGACCTTCTCCAGCTGGTCCTCCGGGATGCCCACCCCGGTGTCGGTGACGGTGAAGGTCAGCCACTGCTCCGACTCGCGCCGGACGTCCAGCCTGACCTCGCCCCGCAAGGTGAACTTCAGGCCGTTGGACAGCAGGTTGCGCAGGATCCGGGCGAGCATCACCTCGTCCGTCACCAGGTCGGGCAGGTCCGGCAGGTCGGGGCTGCCCGGGGCGTCCAGGTCGGGGAAGAGCAGCCGGACGCCCGGCTGCACCGCGGTGGCCGTCATGATCCCGCGCAGCTGCACCAGCAGCGCCCGCAGGTCCACCGGCACCGGCTGCGGCTCCATCCGCCCGGCCTCCGCCTTGGCCACGTCCAGCAGCTCGTCCACCAGGGTGAGCAGGATGTTCCCGGCCGCGCCCACCAGCGCCACCTGCCGCTGCTGCTCCGCCGTCAGCGGATCCGAGCCCGGGTCGAGCATCAGCCTGGTCAGGCCGATCACCGAGTTGATCGGGGTGCGCAGCTCATGGCTGACGTTCGACCAGAACCGGGTCTTGGACTCGCTGGCCTCGCGCAGCTGCCGGCTCTTCTCGTCCAGCTCCGCGTACAGCTCCAGCACGCCCCGGTTGGTGGTCTCCAGCTCCTCGGTCAGCTCGCTGTAGAGCGCCACCACCCCCTGGTTGGTCTCCTCGAGCTCCGCGTTCAGCCGCTGCAGTTCCTCGCCCTGCCGCCGGGACTCGTCCAGGGCGGCCACCAGGTCGCGGGTCTGGGCGCGGAGATCCTCGGTCAGGCTGGCCCCGGCGCCGCTGCGCAGCGCCTGCCGGATGCGCTCCGCCCGGACCGGCCCCGCTCCGGCGCCGGGCTCGCGGGACAGCGGGCAGGCGATGGTCAGCCTGCCCCGCTCGGGGGCGCAGCCGACCTGGGGGAGCAGCCGGGCGACGGCATCCAGCGACTCCTGGCTGGGCATCCGGTCGCCCGGCCAGGCCAGCGCCACCACCAGTGCCCCCTGGCCGCCGGTCAGCAGGAACTCCGCCGACATCGGCGAGTCGGCGCGGAGCAGGTCCCGGCCCAGCTCGCTGAGGGCGGTGGCCAGCCGGACCTGGTCGCGGGTCTCCATCCCGGCGGCCTGGGCCGCCGCCTTGGCCTGCCGGCGCAGGGTGAAGACGTCCTGCTCGAAGGAGACCTCCAGTCGCAGCAGGAACTCCGGCTCCGCTCCGGCACCGGTCGCCGAGCCGTCCATCACCAGCCGCCCTTGGCCACGACCACGCCCGCGTCGTCGTGCCGGATGCCGGCCTCGCGCAGCAGCTGCCCGGCGACGACCACGGGGGAGTGCTGCAGCAGGCCGGGCAGGCTGTCCTGGCTCCAGCGCTCGATCAGCCCGTCCGAGTGCATGACCAGCGCGCCGCCCTGGGGCAGCGGCTGCTCGAAGGTGCGCATGCTGCGCATCTGGTGGCCGACGATGCCCGGGTGGGACATCAGGTTGGACCGGCTGCCCTCGCCGAGCAGCGCGGCGGAGATGTTGCCGACCCCGCAGAACAGCACCCTCCTGGCCTCCGGCTCGATCCGGGCCACGGCAACGGCGGCGCCCCGGGTGCCGCGCAGAGCGCGGTGGATCTCCTGGATGGCCTGCTCGGGCATGGTGGAGCGGCCCTCGCGGAAGGCGCGGACGGCGGCCTCCGCGGCGCGGGCCGCGAGCGGGCCGTGGCCGAGGCCGTCGCACATCATCACCAGCACCGCCGGGCCCCCGCCCGGCCGGGCGGCCGGGGCGGCGATCCGGGTCGGTCGGGCGCCGGTGAGCAGGCTCCAGTCGGTCACCGCCGGACGCGGCTCCGCCGGGGCCCCGGCCGAGCGGCCGGGATCGGCGGCGGTGTCGCCCGAGTCCAGTCGGGCGGCCCAGGCGTCGCCGCTCTGCTGCTCGCCGCTGATGGGCCGGATCACCCCGTCCACCACCGTCCCGTAGGACTGCGGACGCCCGCTCGGCGCCTGCTCGGCGGCGCTGCGCGGCCAGAACCGGGCGGCCGTCACCGTGCCGCGCCCGGGGACGGAGTGGATGTCGAAGACGTCGGCCAGCCTGGCCATCGCCCCCAGTCCGATGCCCAGGGTTCCGGCGGAGGAGCTGCCGTCCAGCATGGCGTCCGGGACGTCGGACATGCCCGGACCGGAGTCCACCGCGACGAACTCCACGCCCGCCTGCTCGGCGCCGCGCACCGCGCGCAGCAGGATGGCCCCGTCGACCGCGTGCCGGGCGAGGTTGGTGGCCGCCTCGGAGACGGCCAGGGCGACCTGCCCGGCGCGCTGCTCGTCCAGCCCGACCCGGCGGGCCAGTGCGGCGGCCGCGCCGCGCGCGGCCGAGAGCTCACGGAACCAGGCGACGTCCTCTGAGTCCAGCAGGGAGAGAGTCACCGTGCCCACTTGACAATGGTCACGGTGGTGCCCCGGCCCGGCTCGCTGTCGATGGCGAACTCGTCGACCAGCCGGCGGGAGCCGGACAGGCCGAGGCCCAGCCCGCTGCCCGAGGTCCAGCCGTCGGTGAGGGCCAGCTCCATGTCGGGGATGCCGGGCCCGGAGTCCCGGAAGACCACGCGCACGCCCCGGCGGGAGCCGTTGTCGACCAGGGCGGTGGCCATCGATCCGCCGCCGCCGTGCACCAGGGTGTTGCGGGCCAGCTCGCTGGCGGCGGTGATCAGCTTGGTCTGGTCGACCAGCGAGAGCCGGCACTCCTGGGCCAGCGCGCGGACCGCCTGGCGGACCCGCACCACGTCGTCGTTGGACGCGATGGGGGCCTCGGTCAGCTGCTCTCCGGGAGTCACGGCGCCGTCGGATCTGCCGGGCCGTCGGCGGGCCCGGCGACGGAGCGTTGCAGCGCCCGCAGCCCCTTCTCCAGCGTGAGTGCCGTCCGGACCCCGCCCAGCGACAGGCCCAGTTCCACCAGGGTGATCGCCACGGCCGGGCGCATGCCCACCACCACCGTCTCCGCGTCCAACAGCCGGGAGATGGAGGCGATGGTCGCCAGCATCCGCCCGACGAAGGAGTCCACGATCTCCACCGCGGTGATGTCGATCACCACGCCCCGGGCCTCGGAGTCGACCACCCGGGCCGCCAGGTCGTCCTGCAGGTTGACCACCGCCTCGTCGTCCAGGTCGGTCTGGATGGACACCAGCAGCACATCGCCGATCTGCAGAACCGGTACGCGTTCGCTCATCGGCTCTGCCCGCCCAGGGCGACGCCGGACCGCTTCAGCGCGTGGCGCAGGGCGTCGGCGAGGGTCGCCTTGGTGGCGATGTCGCCGAAGTCGATGCCCAGGGCGACGATGGTCTGCGCGATCTGCGGGCGGATGCCGGAGATGGTGCACTCGGCGCCCATCAGCCGGGCCGCGACGACGGTCTTGAGCAGGTGCTGGGCGACCTGGGTGTCCACCGCGGGGACGCCGGTGATGTCGATGATGGCCTGCTCGGAGCCGGTGTCGATGAGGGCCTGGAGCATCTTCTCCATCACCACCATGGTGCGGGCCGAGTCCAGGGTGCCCACCAGCGGGACGCCGATCACCCCGTCCCACAGCTTCACCACCGGCGTCGACAGCTCCAGCAGCTGTTCGGCCTGGGCGCTGATCAGCTCCTCCCGGGCGCGGGTGTGGGTCTCCACCGTGAACAGCCCCAGGGCGTCCAGCAGGCGGCCCAGCTGTACGTAGGCGCGGATGTCGGCCGGGTCCGGGGAGTCGGTGAGCAGCGGCTCCAGGGCGGCCTTCAGCTCGAAGACGCTGATGGCGGTCTCGGTCGGGGTGAAGCCCTGCTTGGCCTTGGCCCGGGACAGCTCCGACAGCAGCGCACGCACCTCGCCGAAGGACTCGCCGCGGGCGTCCAGGCTGCCCTTGCCCAGCGCCGCCACCAGGGCCGCGTACAGTTCGCGCAGCTCGCTCTCGATCTCGACCCGGCTCGCCCGGCCGTGCAGGGTGGCTGCGACCGACGAGACCCAGCCCGAGGCCAGGTCCTCACCCTCGACGGTCAGCAGTCGCACCAGTCGCGCGCACTCTTCCTGATCAGCCACGACGGGCTCCTTAAGGCTAGGGGCTTCCCGGGAACGGCCTGCTGCTTCCGGGACGATCTACGGCAGCGTATGCCATGGTCGAGGACCGCCGAAACGGTCGCCTGCGACCAGCGGATTGACGCCCTTTCGCCTCGTAGACCGATCGGGCCGTTGTTGACCCATGACAACAGTTGTTGTCGGGGTCAGCCTACAGCCCTAGACTGACACGTATGCCCAGCAATCGGTTCGACGTCGTGCTGCCGGAGAGCGAGATCGCGGCGATCGCCGACGCGGCCGTCGCCGACCTGGCGCAGCGCCTGGCACAGCGTGCCTTCCGTCCCATGGGCGATCCGCAGGCGGAGCCGGGCGACGCCCCCGAGCGGGACGCACTGGCGGTCCTGCACGCCCTGGTCCACCTGCAGCACGCCGTGGAACGGCAGAAGGACCAGGCGGCCGGCCTGGCGGCGCGCGAGGGGGCGGGCTACCCGCAGCTCGGCGCGGCCTGCAACATGAGCCGCCAGGGCGCCCGCCGCCGCTGGCCGGGCCTGGTCGCCGCCGCCCAGCCCGACGACACCCGAGACCACCTCCCGACGACGGACCGGAGCCACTGATGGCCGCACTGGCAGCCCCCCGCCCCTTCGACATCCTGCTGGTCGAGGACGACCTCGCCGACGCGATGCTCATCGAGGAGGCGCTGCTGCACCGGGGCGCGGCACGCAGCATCACCCAGGTGTCCGACGGCGTCGCCGCCCTGGAGCGGCTGCGCGACCCGGCCCTGCCCCGGCCCGACCTCATCGTCCTGGACCTCAACATGCCGCGCATGGGCGGCCGCGAACTGCTGGACGTGCTGAAGAACGACGACGAGCTGAAGGTCATCCCGGTCGTCGTGCTGACCACCTCCAACGCGCCCGACGACGTCTCCGGGGCCTACCGCAGCCACAGCAACGCCTACATCACCAAGCCGGTGAACCTGGACGACTTCGTCCACGCCGTGCAGAACATCGACGCCTTCTTCCTGGACACCGCCACCCCGCCGACCCGCCCCAGCGCCTGAGGCCCGGGGCGGGGCCGGGGCCCGGCGGCTACGGGTGGGCGGTCGCCTTGTGGTGCCGCCACAGCTCGTTGCACAGGATGCACTGCGCGGTGTCGGCCGGATTGCGCCGGTCGCCCTTGCGGATGCGCCTGCCGCAGACGCAGACCGCGTCGTGCGGGGCCTGCCGGGCGCCGTCGAAGGCCGGAAAGCAGGTCATGCAGATGATGTGGCGCAGATGGTCGTCCGGCTCGACGGACTCCGCGGCCTCGGCCGCCTCGGTCGCCCGCGTCGTCCCCGTGGTCTCCGTCGTCGCCGGGGCCTCGGCGGCCTGCTGCCCGGGGCCCGCGCCCGCTGCTGGTGTCATGGCGTCCACCGTCCTTCCTGCGTTCCCGGGTCACCTGCCCCGGGTGCCCGCTCCCAAGCACGCGACCGGGCGCGCTGCCCGGCCGGGGTCCTAATCTCGAATCAGGACAGGAAAGCGGGCAAGAACGGGGAAGGAAGGCGGTAAGGCGTCGGCCAGTGCCCGACCAGGGCCAGCAGCAGGGAGGCTCGACCATGGCTGTTCAGCTCCGCCCCGTCGCCGAGGACGACGTCGACCTCCACTACCGGGTGCTGCACGGCTACCGCCGGGCCTACCGGATCGCCGGGAGCGGCCCCGCGCTGGTGCTCATCCACGGCATCGGCGACTCCTCGGCCACCTGGGCCCGGCTGATCCCCGCCCTGGCCCGGCACCACACCGTCATCGCCCCCGACCTGCTCGGCCACGGCGCCTCCGACAAGCCCCGCGCCGACTACTCGGTCGCCGCCTACGCCAACGGCCTGCGCGACCTGCTCAGCGTCCTCGGCGTGGACCAGGCCACGCTGGTCGGTCACTCGTTCGGCGGAGGCGTGGCGATGCAGTTCGCCTACCAGTACCCCGAACGTACCGAGAGACTGGTGCTGGTCAGCACCGGCGGCGTGGGCACCGAGGTCACCCCCGCCCTGCGCGCCGCCTCCCTGCCCGGGGCGGACCTGCTGCTGTCGGCGCTGAAACTGCCCACCATGCGGTTGCAGACCCATGTGTTCGTGCAGGCCATGAGCCTGCTCGGGACCGACCTCGGCCAGGACGCCCCCGATCTGATGAACCTGGTGGACGCGCTGCCCGACGCCACCTCCCGCAACGCCTTCGTGCGCACCCTGCGGGCCGTGGTCGACTGGCACGGCCAGGTCGTCAGCATGCTCGACCGCTGCTACCTGCTGCACGACGTGCCCACCCTGCTGGTCTGGGGCTCCCGTGACAGCGTGCTGCCGGTCGGACACGCCCACGCCGCGCACGCGGCCCTGCCCGACAGCCGGCTGGAGATCTTCGAGGGCGCCGGGCACTTCCCCTTCCACGCCGACCCCGGCCGCTTCCTGGCCCTGGTCGAGGACTTCACCGGGACGACCCTGCCCGGCCGCTGGAGCGTGGACGAATGGCGCGAGCTGCTCCGCACCGGCCGTTGGGAACAGGCCGCCATTGGCGTCGAACCGCGCGGACGCGACTCCGGTTGATCACCCGGCTGCCGTAATTCCCCCGCGACTGGGTAGCATGGAGCGTCGGAACAGGGGTAAACGACGCCCGTAGCGGTGTCACCCCGGCACCCGGAACCCGGCACGAGGAGGAACGACATGCACTGCGTCCCCGCAGTCGCGTCGCACGACGTCCCGCCGGTCGAGGGCGCCCCGCTGACACCGTCCACCGACCCATCGCCTACCCACTCCTGCTCCGTCGATCCGCGCACAGTCGATCCGCGTACGGTCGGCCCGGCGGACGCCCGGGCGATGTCCAAGGTGCTGTTCGCGCGGATGGCGGCGCTGGAGGAGGGGACGCACGAGTACCAGTACGTGCGCAACACCCTGGTGGAGCTGAACCTCACGCTGGTGCGCTTCGCGGCCGGGCGGTTCCGCAACCGCAGCGAGCCGATGGAGGACATCGTCCAGGTCGGCACGATCGGCCTGATCAAGGCCATCGACCGGTTCGACCCGGAGCGCGAGATCGAGTTCACCACCTTCGCGCTGCCCACCATCACCGGCGAGATCAAGCGCTTCTTCCGGGACACCAGCTGGGCCGTGCACGTGCCCCGCCGGTTGCAGGAGCTGCGGCTGGCGCTGGCACGGGCCACCGACGAGCTGTCGCACCGGCTGGACCGCGCCCCCAGCACCGCCGAGCTGGCCGCGCACCTGAACCTGACGGTGGAGGAGGTCAGCGAGGGCCTGGTCGCCGCCAACGGCTACTCGGTCAGCTCGCTGGACGCCCAGCCGGGCGACGACGACAGCGAGACCGGCGCCTCCATCGCCGACCGGGTCGGGGCTGTGGACCCGGGCATGGAGGGCATCGAGAACCTGGAGTCGCTCAAGCCGCTGATGGCCCTGCTGTCGCAGCGCGAGCGGACGATCCTGTCGCTGCGCTTCGGCGCGGAGCTCACCCAGTCGCAGATCGGCGCCGAGCTGGGCATCTCGCAGATGCAGGTCTCCCGACTGCTCGCCCGGGCGGTCGGCACGCTGCGGGCGCACCTGCTCGTGGACCAGTGAGACCCCGCCCCCGGGCATGAACCCCGCCGCCCAGCGGCACCTGTTGTGGCGTCAGCCGGAAGAGTACGCAGAAGGATGGACATGAACCGTGCAAGCGCCGCGGCGGAGCCCCCCGCCACCAGTGGCTTCACCGTCGGCAGCCGCCGCACCGGCGGCGCCGTCGTGGTGGCCGTGGTGGGCGAGCTGGACCTCGACTCGGCCCCCGCACTCAGCGCGGAACTGAACGCGGCGATGGACGGGGACGGGGTGACCGCGGTCGTCGTCGACTGCCACGGCATGTCGTTCTGCGACTCGACCGGCCTGAACGCGCTGCTGGCGGCCAGGCTGCGGGCCGAGGGCCTGGGCGTGGAGATCCGCCTGGCCGCCGTGCCGACCGCCACCGCCCGGATGTTCGGCATCACCGGCGCCGACACCGTGTTCCGGCTGCACCCCGACGTCACGGCGGCTTTGGACGCGCCGTGAACGGCACCCAGCTTTCTGGTATCCGCTGTCCGATTCCGGGCAGGCGATCTGTGACTGGCGATGCATATGTCGCTGCCGGACCCTCAGTGAAGTGAGTCGCGATGAGCATGCCCGACACGCGCCCGCCGCTGGGCGGACTCCCCGAAGGCGGCCAGATCCGGCGCCTGGCCCTGATCGGCACCAAGGGCGCGGTGGGTCGCAGCCGTGACTTCACCCGGCAGGCGCTGCACGACTGGAGTTGGCTGCCCGGTGTGACCGACGAGCAGCAGGAGGTGGCCGAGGACGTCCTGCTCCTGGTCTCCGAACTGGTCACCAACGCCAATCTGCACGCCGGCGGAGCGGTGGAGCTGCTGCTGCACGGCACCAAGGAGCGGCTGCGGGTGGAGGTCAGCGACGACAGCCTGCAGCAGCCCGTCCCGCGCACGCCCTACCAGGCATCCCGCCCCGGCGGCCACGGCCTGCACATCATCGCCCGGCTCTCCGACGCCTGGGGGAGCGAGCTGCGGGCCACCGGCAAGTCGGTGTGGATCGAGGTGGCCACCCCCTGACGGCCCCGCGCCGACCGGGCCCGAACGCGGCTGAGCCGCCCTCCCGCTACGGCGGAGGGCGGCTCAGGCGTTTCCGGCCCGGTCGGCGCGCGCCTCGGTCAGCCGATCCGTCCGGCGGGGTGGGACTGGTCGCGTCCCGGGCCGGCGCCGCTGAGCAGGCTGCGGATCCGCTCGGTGAGCGGCCGCTCGGGCTCCGGCAGGTCGTCCGGCGGCAGCGCGGCGGTGCCCCGGCGCGGCCGCCTCGGCGGCGCCTGCCGCGCGGTCCGCGCGTCCGCGCCGAGCTGCTCCAGCGACGCCGCGGGCACCTGCGCGCGCAGCAGCGGGAACAGCCGGGCCTCCTGCTGGTTGATGTGGCCGGTGGCTCGCTCCACCAGCTGGGCCACCCGGTGCTCGAAGCCCGGGGTGTCCTGGTCGTAGCTCTCCAGCTCCGCCAGCAGGGCCTCGATCTCGGCGTTCTCCGCCAGGCCCTGGCGGACGTCCTCCTCGCCCTCGGGCAGCTCCCGGGCCAGCGGGTACAGGTACGCCTCCTCGAGGTGGGCCTGCCGCAGCAGTGAGGCCCCGGCCTCGTCGATGATCCGCTTGCGCTCCGGATCGTGAAAGCCGTGGCCGGTGAACGAGCCGAACAACCGGCGCACGGACTCGTGGTCCGCCTCCAGTTCGTCCAGGATGTCGCCGCTCATGAGGTCCTCCTGAGATCGTGGGATCGGCTCCCGCCTGCCCCGCCCCGACGGTCCGTAACGGTCCGTGTCGGCACGGACCGCGGCAGCGCCCGGCTCCAGTGTGGCCCGATCGAACAGCCGCCGCAGCTCGGACCGGACGGGCCCGACCGCCGCCCGCCTGTGCGGACAGACACGGGGGGCCGTCCCCGCCGGGTATCCTCGGCTGAGGATCGGAATGCCGTGTTCAGGCAGGCACGTACGGCGAGGGTGGGCTGCAAGGGTGGGCATGGGCGACAGGAATGCCGGGGGCGCGCGCGGAGCCGTACGGAGCGCGACCCCGGGCGCCGGGGCCGGCGTGGGCGAGCCGGAACTGCGCCAGCTGCTGGCCGGGCTGACCGCCGTGCGCGACGGCGACTTCGGCACCCGGCTGCCGGGCGACGGCGAGGGGTTGCTGGGCGAGATCGCCACGGTCTTCAACGGCATGGTGGACCAGCTGTCGCTGTTCACCTCCGAGGTCACCCGGGTGGCGCGCGAGGTCGGCAGCGAGGGCCGGCTCGGCGGCCAGGCCGAGGTGCCCGGCGTCTCCGGCACCTGGGCCGACCTGACCGACTCGGTCAACGCCATGGCCGGAAACCTCACCACCCAGGTCCGCGACATCGCCCAGGTGGCCACCGCGGTGGCCAAGGGCGACCTGTCGCAGAAGATCGACGTGGACGCCCGGGGCGAGATCCTGGAGCTGAAGAACACCGTCAACACCATGGTCGACCAGCTGTCCTCGTTCGGGGCGGAGGTGACCCGGGTGGCGCGCGAGGTCGGCAGCGAGGGCCGACTCGGCGGCCAGGCCGAGGTGCCCGGTGTCGGCGGTGTGTGGCGTGACCTGACCGACTCGGTCAACTTCATGGCCGGAAACCTCACCGACCAGGTCCGCAACATCGCCCAGGTGACCACGGCGGTGGCCAAGGGCGACCTGTCGCAGAAGATCACCGTGGACGCCCGGGGCGAGATCCTCGAGCTCAAGAACACCATCAACACCATGGTCGACCAGCTGTCCTCGTTCGCCGACGAGGTCACCCGGGTCGCCCGCGAGGTCGGCACCGAGGGGGCGCTGGGCGGTCAGGCCCAGGTGCCCGGCGTCGGCGGCACCTGGCGTGACCTGACCGACTCGGTCAACTTCATGGCCGGAAACCTCACCGCTCAGGTGCGCTCCATCGCCCAGGTGGCCACGGCAGTGGCCAGGGGCGACCTGTCGCAGAAGATCACCGTGGACGCCCGGGGCGAGATCCTGGAGCTGAAGACCACCATCAACACCATGGTGGACCAGCTGTCCTCCTTCGCCGCCGAGGTCACCCGGGTGGCCCGCGAGGTGGGCAGCGAGGGGCGGCTGGGCGGTCAGGCCGAGGTCGAGGGGGTCTCCGGCACCTGGAAGGACCTCACCGAGTCGGTCAACGTCATGGGCGACAACCTGACCGCCCAGGTGCGCTCCATCGCCCAGGTGACCACGGCGGTGGCCAAGGGCGACCTGTCGCAGAAGATCCGGGTGGACGCGCGTGGCGAGATCCTGGAGCTGAAGGAGACCATCAACACCATGGTCGACCAGCTGTCCGCGTTCGCGGACGAGGTCACCCGGGTGGCGCGCGAGGTCGGCACCGAGGGCAACCTCGGCGGCCAGGCCACCGTGCGCGGGGTGTCCGGGACCTGGAAGGACCTGACCGACAACGTCAACGTGATGGCGTCCAACCTGACCGGCCAGGTGCGCTCCATCGCCCAGGTCGCCACCGCCGTCGCCCGCGGCGACCTGTCGCAGAAGATCACCGTCGAGGCCAAGGGCGAGGTCGCCGCGCTGGCCGGGGTGATCAACACCATGGTCGACACCCTGTCGGCCTTCGCCGACGAGGTCACCCGGGTGGCGCGCGAGGTCGGCACCGAGGGCATGCTCGGCGGCCAGGCCCGGGTGCCCAACGTGGCCGGGACCTGGAAGGACCTCACCGACAACGTCAACTCCATGGCCAACAACCTGACCAACCAGGTCCGGAACATCGCCCAGGTCACCACCGCCGTCGCCCGCGGCGACCTGACCCGCAAGATCGACGTGGACGCCCGGGGCGAGATCCTGGAGCTGAAGACCACCATCAACACCATGGTGGACCAGCTGTCCTCCTTCGCCGCCGAGGTCACCCGCGTGGCCCGCGAGGTCGGCAGCGAGGGGCGCCTGGGTGGGCAGGCCGAGGTCGAGGGCGTCTCCGGCACCTGGAAGCGGCTGACCGAGAACGTCAACGAGCTGGCCGGGAACCTCACCCGGCAGGTCCGCGCCATCGCCGAGGTCACCAGCGCCGTCGCCGAGGGCGACCTGACCCGCTCGATCACCGTCGACGCCTCCGGCGAGGTCGCCGACCTCAAGGACAACATCAACTCCATGGTGGGCTCGCTGCGCGAGACCACCCGGGCCAACCACGACCAGGACTGGCTCAAGTCCAACCTGGCCCGGATCTCCGGCCTGATGCAGGGGCGGCGTGACCTCTCGCTGGTCGCCGAACTCGTCATGGACGAGCTGGCCCCGCTGGTCTCCGCCCAGTACGGCGCCTTCTACCTGGCCGAGGTGGACGAGGCCGCCCGGACCAGCGAACTGCGCCTGGTCGGCTCCTACGGCCACCCGGCCGGCCCCGGCGACGACCGCCCGGTCCACTTCCTGCCCGGCCAATCGCTGGTCGGCCAGGCCGCCCGCAGCCGCCGCACCATCGCCGTCGAGGACGTCCCGGCGGACTACGTCACCATCGGCTCCGGGCTCGGTCGCACCGCGCCCACCAGCCTGATCCTGCTGCCGATCGTGGTCGAGGAGCAGGTCCTCGGCGTGATCGAACTGGCCTCGGTCAACCGGTTCACCCCGGTCCACCGGGACTTCCTGGAACAGCTGATGGAGACCGTCGGCGTCAACGTCAACACCATCGTCGCCAACGCCCGCACCGACGAACTGCTCGGCGAGTCCCAGCGGCTCGCCCAGGAACTCCAGGCCCGCTCCGAGGAACTCCAGACCCAGCAGGAGGAGTTGCAGCGCTCCAACGCCGAACTCGAGGAGAAGGCAGCCCTGCTGGCCACGCAGAACCGCGACATCGAGGCCAAGAACCTGGAGATCGAGCAGGCCCGGCAGGAACTCGAGGCCCGCGCCCAGCAGTTGTCGCTGGCGTCCACCTACAAGTCGGAGTTCCTGGCCAACATGAGCCACGAGCTGCGCACCCCGCTGAACAGCCTGCTCATCCTGGCCCAGCTGCTGGCGCAGAACCCGACCCGCAACCTGACGCCCAAGCAGGTGGAGTACGCCGGGGTGATCCACTCGGCCGGATCGGACCTGCTGCAGCTGATCAACGACATCCTGGACCTGTCCAAGGTCGAGGCCGGGAAGATGGACGTCACCCCCGAACGCGTCCCGCTGCGCCAGCTGCTGGACTACGTCGAGGCCACCTTCCGCCCGCTGACCAGCCAGAAGAGTCTGGACTTCCGGGTCACCACCGCGCCCGGGACGGCCGCTGAACTGCTCACCGACGAGTCCCGGCTGCGCCAGGTGCTGCGCAACCTGCTCTCCAACGCGGTGAAGTTCACCGAGAGCGGGACGGTCGAGTTGCACATCGAGCCGGCTGCCCCGGAACGGCTCCCGGAGCGGGTGCGGAACAACGGCCCGGCGCTGTCCTTCCGGGTCAGCGACACCGGCATCGGCATCGCCGAACAGCAGCTGGAGACCATCTTCGGCGCCTTCCAGCAGGCCGACGGCACCACCAGCCGCAAGTACGGCGGCACCGGCCTCGGGCTGTCCATCAGCCGGGAGATCGCCCAGCTGCTCGGCGGCTCCATCACCGCCCAGAGCACCCCCGGCGAGGGCAGCGTCTTCACCCTCTACCTCCCGCTGGCCAGGCCGGACTTCGAGGCGCCGGCGGAGACCGGCCCGGCCGCCCAGGGCGACCCGGACGTGCCCGCCCCCGGCCCGGCCGCCGTCGTCGTCCCGGCCCAGCAGCGGCGGCTGCTGGTCATCGAGGAGCGCCCGCGCGGGCTGCTCTCCCTGGTCGCCGAGAGCGCCGTGGCCGATCTGGGCGCCGGACGCGACGCCACCGGCGCGCAGGAGCGGGTCGAGGTGGTCTCGGTGGTGGGCGCGGCCGAGGCCGCCGCCGCGCTGGCCGCCGAGCCCTGCCACTGCGTGGTCCTGGAACTCGACATGCCGCAGGGCGCGGCCTTCGACTTCCTGGCCGCCATGGACGGCGACGCCGCCCTGCGCGGCGTACCGGTCCTGGCCCACAACAGCCGTCGGCTGGAGTCCGCGCACGAGCAGGCGCTGCAGGCCCGGGCCGAGGCCCAGCCGCTGGAGCTGCTGCCCAGCCTGGACGAGCTGCGCGAGCGCATCGCGCTGCACCTGAGCGTGGAGCAGCCCGGCGACGTCGTCCCGCTGGTCCGCCCGCAGACCGGCAGCAGGCCGGTGCTGAACGAGGTCGACGGCACCCTGGCCGGACGCAAGGTGCTGGTCGTGGACGACGACCCGCGCAACGTCTTCGCCCTCAGCGGCATCCTGGAACTGCACGGCATGCGGGTCCTGCACGCCGAGAACGGGCGCGCGGGCATGGACGCGCTCTCCCGCCACCCCGACGTCGAACTGATACTGATGGACGTGATGATGCCGGAGATGGACGGCTACGCCGCCACCACCGCCATCCGCGCGCTGCCGGAGCACGCGGAGCTGCCGATCATCGCCGTCACCGCCAAGGCCATGCACGGTGACCGGGAGAAGAGCCTGGCCTCCGGCGCCAGCGACTACGTGACCAAACCGGTGGACGCCAACACCCTGATCGCCTGCATGCAGCGGTGGCTCCAGGTCTAGCCTGGGCGTCACCGCGGCGCAGCCACGGGACCAGCGAACCACCCCGTACCGCAGCACCCTTCAAGGAGCCAGCTTCACATGCCCGCCCGCCCCGGTGAGCCGACCGACACCGCCGCCGCCCCGCCCGCGTCCGAGGACGGGCTCGACCGCCTGGCGGCCACCGTCGCCCGGCTGCGGCGGCAGGTGGACGAGGCGCAGGCCGCGGCGGGCGGCCGGGCGCTGATCGACATGGCCCGGGGCGTGCTGGTGGAACGGCTGCACTGCGGGCCGCACGCGGCCGGGCGGCAGCTGGACGCCCTGGCCGACAGCGCCGGGGTCTCGCTGCTGGAACTGGCCGCCGACATCGTCAACCAGACCGCCCAGGACGAGCTCAGCGAGATCGCCGACACCCTGCCGGCCGCCCCCGGCAGCCGCGCCCCGGCCCCCGAGGCCACCCGGCTGCGCACCGCGGAGAGCGGTGTCCTGGCCGCGCAGGACACCCAGGCGGTCGCCGAGTCACTGCTGCAGTACGCCCTGGCCCCGCTGGACGCCACCGCCGTGGCGGTCTGGGCCGCCGCCCCCGACGGATCGCTGCGGCTGGCCGGCAGCGCCGGCTTCCCCGAGGCCGAGGCGGGCCGCTGGCACTACGTTCCGCCGAGCGTGGCCACCTTCGCCCGGCGCGCCCTGAACGACCGCCGGACCCTGTGGGCCCGCACCCTGGCCGAGACCCGGCTGCCGTCCATCGGCGGCAGGGCCACCCAGGAGGCTGGCCGGGTCGCCGTCCCGGCCGGCACCGGCGGGCGGCTGCTGGGCGTGCTGGAGATCAGCTGGCCCGGCCCGCTGACCCCGCAGAGCCCGCAGATCGAGCGGCAGGTCGAGGCCCTGGCCGAGCTGTGCGCGCACACCCTGGACGGCCACCAGCCGACCGCCGCCGCGCCGCTGTCGCCGCTGGCGGAGCTGGTGGAGGGGCTGTGGGATCCGGCCATGGTGCTGCGGCCGGTGCTGGACGCCGACGGCACCCTGAGCGACTTCCGCATCCACCACCTCAACAGCCACGTCGCCGACCTGGCCGGGCGCCAGCGGTCCAGCCTCAGCGGCTCCTCGCTGCTGGAGGCGTACCCGATGACCGTGCAGAGCGGCGGGGTCTTCGAGAAGCTCGAGCACGTCTACGCGACCGGCGAGCCGTTCCGGGCCCGGCGGATGGCCACCACCACCCTGGTCGACCAGGTCCCGCTGACCACCTACGCCCGGGTCAGCATCACCCGGCACGGCGACGAGGTGCTGCTCACCTGGCGCGCCGACGACGAGGCCACCCGCCTGGCCGACCTGCTGCAGCACGCCCAGCGGCTGGGCCGCATCGGCGGCTTCGAGGAGAACCTGCGCAGCGGGGAGATCATCTGGAACAGCCAGCTGTTCGACCTGTGCGGGCTGCTCCCCACCGATCCGCCGATCCCGGTCACCCAGCTCCCGCAGCACACCCACCCGGACGACGCCGCCACCATCGGCCGCTTCCTGCGGACCCTGCTGCACCACCGGCGGCCCGCCTCCACCGCGTTCCGGATGCAGCGCCCGGACGGCTCCGCCCGCTACATCCGGGTGGTCGCCGAGCCCGTCCTCGGCGAGGACGACGAGCTGACCGCCGTACGCGGCGCCTACCAGGACGTCTCCTCCCAGCACTGGACCGAGGTCGCCCTGGCCGCCACCCGCGACCAGCTCGCCCACAGCGAGCGGCAGGCCGCCGAGCAGAACCGGCTCACCCTCCAGCTCCAGCACGCCATCATGCCGCCCACCACCGGGCCGATCCACACCCTCGGCCTGCACGTCGCGGTCCGCTACCGGCCGGCCGAGAAGGACCACATGGTCGGCGGGGACTGGTACGACATCGTCACGTTGCCGTCCAAACAGGTGATGCTCTCGGTCGGGGACATCGCCGGGCACGGCATCGAGGCCGCCACCTCCATGGTGGTGCTGCGCAACGCCCTGCGCGGGCTCGCCGCCACCGGCGCCGGGCCCGGGCCGCTGCTGGGCTGGCTGAACACCGTCGCCCACTTCCTCACCGACAACGTCACCGCCACCGCCGTGGTCGCCCTGTACGACCCCGCCACCCGTGTCCTGCGCTGGGCCAGGGCCGGCCACCTGCCCCCGGTGCTGGTGCGCCAGGGCCAGGCGCAGGCCCTGCCCATGGTCAAGGGCATCCTGCTGGGCGCCGTCGGCGAGGCCCGGTACCAGGAGGGCGAGGTGCAGCTGGAGCCGGATGACACCCTGCTCATCTACACCGACGGCCTGATCGAGCAGCGGGACCGCTCTGTGCAGAGCTCCCTGGACCTGCTGGTGGCGGCCGCGCAGCGGAGCGCCAGCACCCTGGACGACCGGCTGGACTACCTGCTCACCCACAGCAGCGCCGACACCGACGACGACACCTGCGTCATCGGCGTCCAGCTGGCGCCGGACCCGCTGCCCTGATCGACCCCCGGCCGCGTGCGCGGCCCGTATCCATCCGCCTGCCCCGGCGGGGCAGGCGCCCAGCGGGCGGTCCGGTGCGCCGGGCCGCCCGCCGTTCGACCCAGCCGCGACCAGGAGCACGCCGTATGAACCCGCTGTCGAAGTCCCTGCACAGGCTCGACCGCCTGCAGCAGGCCCACCGGGGGCCCGCCTTCGTCGTCGCCGTGGTCCGCAAGCTGGGCGACGACCGCACCGGCCAGCTGTCCGCGCTGATCACCTACTACGGCTTCACCGCGGTCTTCCCGCTGCTCCTGCTGCTCACCACCACGCTCGGCTTCGTGCTGCGCGGCAACACCGCCGCCCAGCGCGCGGTGCTGGACTCCGCCCTGGCCGACTTCCCGATCATCGGCAACCAGCTCACCGCCAACGTCCACTCGCTGCACGGCACCGGCGCGGCGGTGGTCGCGGGCGGGCTCGGCCTGCTCTACGGCTCGCTCGGGGTCACCCAGGCGCTGCAGTTCGCCATGGCCCAGGTGTGGAACATCCCCGAGGTGGACCGGCCCGGCTACCTGGACCGGCTGGGGCGCGGCCTGCTGCTGCTGGTCGCGCTGGCGGCGGGCCTGCTGCTCAGCGCGGCCACCGCCGGGCTGGCCGGCTTCGTGGCCCGCGGGCCGCTGGCCTACGCGGCCGGGCTGCTCGGGTCGGCGGCCGTCAACACCGGGCTCTACCTGGTCAGCTTCCGCATCCTGACTCCGGAGGAGATCCCGCTGCGGCAGCTGCTGCCGGGCTGCCTGCTGGCGGGCCCGGCCTGGACCGCGCTGCAGACCGGCGGCGGCTATCTGATCGCCCATGAGCTGCGGCACTCGACCCAGGTCTACGGCTTCTTCGGGACCGTCCTCGGCCTGCTGTCCTGGCTCTACCTGGGGGCGCAGATCACCATGTGCGCGGCCGAGATCAACGTGGTGCGCACCCGGCGGCTGTGGCCGCGGACGCTGCTGCAGCCGCCGCTGACCCAGGCCGACCGCCGGGTCCTGGACGCGCTGGTGCACCAGGAGGAGCGCCGCCCCGAGCAGCGGGTGGAGAGCTTCTTCGTGGTCGACGCCGTCGAAGCGCCGCAGGCGGTGCCGGCCGCGCCGCCCGAGCGGGCCGAGCCGCCCGCTGCCGCCGCCGCGGCGGGCGCGGAGCCGGAGGCGGGCCTCGAGGGTCACGGCTGAAACCGCCGTCCGTGGGCAGGGGTGGGCTGTCCGGTGATCGAACCACGCGAGGAGCAGCAGATGAGCGGTTTCAGGGTGACCACGACGGTCGAGGTCTCGAAGGAGCTGGGGGCCTACGGGCCGGAGCGCCAGCCGCTGATCCAGGCGGCGCTGGAGATGCTGTCGGACGAGTCGGCGATGGCCGCCGGCACAGCCGACGGCCCCGGGCGCTACGCGGAACTGCTGCCGGGCACGACCTTCTACTGGCTGGTCCTGGAACGGCCCAGGCTGGTCGTGGTCTGGCAGGTCGCCACCGCGGTGTAGCCCACCGCGGTGCAGCCCACCGCGGTGCAGCAGGGCGCCCGGGGCCGGGCCGCTCGTCAGCCGGGGCTCGCCGCGGGCGCCGCCTCGGCGGACGACGGCCCGGAGATCTCCTCCAGCGAGCGGCCCTCGGCGTCCACCCCGAGGAACACCTCGACCACCGCCCCGATGATCATCACTCCGGCGCCGATCAGGTAGCCCAGGAACAGCTTGAAGTGGTCCTGCCCGGTGCCGATCAGCTGGCCGTAGAGCCAGGGACCGAAGGCCCCGAAGGACTGGGCGATGACGAAGAACACGGCGATGGCCTTGGCCCGCACCTCCACCGGGAAGACCTCGCTGACCGTCAGGTAGGCGGCGCTGGCCCCGGCCGAGGCGAAGAAGAAGATGACGCACCAGGCGGCCGTCTGGGTGACCGCGTTCAGCAGCCCGGCCTTGAACAGGAAGGCGCTGACGGCCAGCAGGAAGCCGGAGAGGAAGTAGGTGCCGGAGATCATCTTCCGGCGGCCGACGGTGTCGAACAGCCGGCCGATGGTCAGCGGGCCGATCAGGTTCCCCAGGGCGAAGAAGATGAAGTAGTAGGCGGTGTCGCCGCTGGGCACGCCGTAGATCCTGGTGAGCACCAGGGTGTAGGTGAAGAAGATGGCGTTGTACAGGAACGACTGCGTGATCATCAGTGAGGCGCTCAGCACCGAGCGCCCGGGATAGCGCGAGAACAGGGTCCGGGCCAGCGTGACGAAGCCGATGTTGTCCGCCGCGACCACCTTGACGGCCTTGGACTCGTCCACCGGATCGAGCGTGCCGCCGCTGTCGTCCACGCTGCGCTCGATCTGCGCCACCGCCGCCTCGGCCTCGTCCACCCGGCCGTGCATGATCAGCCAGCGCGGGCTCTCCGGCAGGTTCTTCCGGACGAAGATGATCACGAAGCCCAGTACCGGGCCGAGCAGGAAGGCCACCCGCCAGGCGTAGCTCGCGGGCAGGTTGTTCACCACGGCCAGGGTGAACACGGTGGCCAGCAGCGCGCCGCCCCAGTAGGTGCCGTTGATGGCGATGTCCACCCGGCCCCGGTAGCGGGCCGGGATCAGCTCGTCGATGGCCGAGTTGATGGCCGCGTACTCGCCGCCGATGCCCATGCCCGCGATGAAGCGGGTGGCGTCCAGCCACAGCACCCAGCCGTGGGAGTGGCCCGCGGTGCACGCGGTGAGCGCGCCGCCGGCCAGGTAGACGCCCAGGGTGATCATGAAGAGGTTGCGTCGGCCCCACTTGTCCGACAGCCACCCGAAGAACAGCGCCCCGGCCACCTCGCCCAGCAGGTAGACCGTGCCGACGGAGAAGCTGACCGACGCCGAGGACAGGTTCAGCGTGTCCTTCTGGGTCAGGATGCTGGTGACGTTGGAGGCGATGGTGATCTCCAGGCCGTCCAGCACCCAGGCCACGCCCAGGGCGATCACCAGCCGGGTGTGGAAGCCGGACCAGCCCAGCCGGTCCAGCCGGGCCGGGATCAGGCTGAGCACGCCGCCGGAGCCGCCCGACGAACCGGAGCCGCCCGACGACGGCGGAGGCTGCTCCGCAGGTGGTCCAGAATTCGCGGGTCTGGTCATCGGCCGGCCTCCGAAATCGCGGGTGGGGGCCGACGCGTGGCGGTTGTCCGCCGCCTGCGCCGGCACTGCGTGGGTGGGGCGGCCTCCCGCCCCACCAGCCCCTGCCCGGTTCCCTCGCAGGCTAACGTCGGCTCACATCCCCGGCAACGCGGCCGATCGGGGCGGTCAGGGGGCCAGCCGGGCGCCCCAACGGGTGACGGTGGAGCCGCCCGGCTCCAGCCGGACGACGCCCTCGCCGCTGCGGAAGGCGTCCGGCGGGCAGGTCATCGGCTCGGTGCCCAGGCCGTGCCGGCGGCGCTCCGGGGCCAGGGTGTCGGCGGTGTAGATCTCGACCAGCGGGTAGCCCTCGTCCACCCACAGCTCCGCCGTCCGGCCGTCGGCCCCGGTGAGCCGGACCCAGGCCCGGCCGTCCGGGTCGCGCTCCAGGTCGGTGAAGGCGTAGTCGATCTCCAGGCCCCGCAGCGGGCGTCCGTGGCGGAAGTCGAAGGGGGTGCCCGCGACCGCCTCCGTGCCGGTGGGCAGCTGGCGTTCGGGGTCGGTGGTGATCCGGGTGGCGGCGGCCAGGGTGAGCGTGCAGGCGTCGACGGTGCCGCTGCCCGGCGAGAGGTACGGGTGCTGGCCGCTGCCGTACGGCGCGGGCCGGTCGCCCTCGTTGCGGGCGGTGGTGGTCACGGTCAGGCCGTCCTCGTCCAGCCGGTACTCCACCCGCACGTCCAGCGTGAACGGATAGCCCGGCATCGGGTGCAGCACGGTGGCCATGGTGATCCGGCTCTGGTCCGCCTGGACCGGCTGCCACGAGCGCCAGCGCAGGAAGCCGTGGATGGCGTTCTGCTTCTCCGGCTCGTCCAGCGGCACCTGGTGGTCGACGCCGTCGAAGCGGTAGCGGCCGTCGCCGAGCCGGTTGGGCCAGGGGATGAGCGGCGTGCCGTGCGCGCCGTCGCACAGGGCGTCCAGCGGGTACGGGTGCAGGACGTCGCGGTCGCCGGCCCGGTAGCAGCGGATGCCCCCGCCGACCTCGACCACCGTGGCCCGCTGGTCGCCGAAGCCGATCTCGTACTGCTGTCCGGAAGGGGGTGTGGGCACGGTGTCACTCTCCTGATCCATGGTGCCGCCTGCGGGGGAGCGGGCGTGCGGTCGGGAACGCAGTCGGCACGGTACTCCTGGTCCCCGCCCGACTCCTCGTCGGCGCCCGGCGGGTCACGGCAGCACGGCAGGTTTCGCCTGCGGCAAGGGGGTTAGGCGCTCACTGCGGCCGTCCGGCGCGACCCTCTCCCCCCGGGTCGGTCCCCGGGGCCGCCCCGGAAGGGCCCCGGCTCCCCCCGCCGCGGGCCCTTCCGCAGTCCCCGGTCCGCAGCCCGCCCGGCCGCGCTGCCCCGGCCCGCTCCGGGCCCGGCGTCACTGCGGCTCCTGCGGGTCGGCGGCGCTCCCGGCCGCCAGCAGCCGGTCCCAGTCCAGGTCGAGCCGCTCCCGGCCGAACGGCACCAGCGCGTAGCTGGCCTGAAGGAAGGTCCGCAGCGGCTCGGTGGCGCCGACCAGCTCGGCGCGGGCCTGCGCGGTCCGCAGCCGGATGGCGGTGCGGTCCCTGCCGACCGGGCTCACCTGGACGTCCCCCTCGCCGCTGGTACGGGTCAGACCCTCCGTCAGCAGGTCCCGGCTGAACTCCCAGACGGCGTCGGCGCCGTCCGCGGTGAGCATGCCGGGGAAGCGGGCCCGGACACAGAACGGGTTGTTCGGGGCGTAGCTGAGCCAGGCGGTGAAGTCGATCGAGCTGCTCGGGCCGAGCAGGGTGAAGTCCACGGGACGGATGATCGTCGGAAGCATCGGCAGAGTCTCCAGGGCAAGGGCGGACACAACTCCCCGCACCGGCTGCGGGCACGCCAAAGGTGG
Source organism: Streptacidiphilus sp. PB12-B1b (assembly GCF_014084125.1). Classification (NCBI taxonomy): domain Bacteria; kingdom Bacillati; phylum Actinomycetota; class Actinomycetes; order Kitasatosporales; family Streptomycetaceae; genus Streptacidiphilus; species Streptacidiphilus sp. PB12-B1b. Next base: position 3,727,878 of record NZ_CP048405.1, read on the forward strand.
CGGGGATGCGGCTCGTCTACCCTGACTCCCGGGGCGCACGCTGGGCCGTTCGGTGGACATCCGGGGCCGGAGCGCCGCCGCCGTCAGCCGGGGGAGCCCGCCAGGGCCGCCGCCACGCTCGGGTACTGCGCGATGACGGTGTCCACGGCGGTGATCTCCAGGACCCGTCCGACCGCCTCGGTGGCCGACACCAGCGCCAGCGACCCCTGCTCCGCCTGCGCCCGGCGCAACACCTGGAGCAGCACGTTCAGCCCGCTGGAGTCGCAGAACCCGACCTGCGACATCTCCAGCACCAGATGGCGCCGGCCCTCGTCGATCAGCTCGACCAGCACGTCGTGCAGGCTCCCGGCGCTGTCGAAATCCATCGACCCGCCGACCGCCACCACCGCGTGCGTGCCCTGCGCCTGCTGGACGGTGGCGGTCAGATCGCAGGGCATGTGAACTCCGGATGACGGTGGTTGGGACGCCGTGGCTGCCGCGGGGCGGGCTGCCCAGTCTATGATCCCCGCAGGGGCCGCTCCGGCGGAAGCCCGGTCGGCGAACTCATACCGGTCGGCGGGGTGCGGCACACGGGCGTGCCGACGGCGACATACCGGGCAAGGGACCGGCACGGCTCGGCATTCACGACGAGGGACACGGGGAGCACGCATGGAACAGCAGACGCAGTTCCCCGCGCGCCATGCCGTGCACGCGTTCGACGGCCGCAGCGGCACCATCACCGCGGCCCGGGAGCTGGCCCAGGGCTTCTTCGAGCGGTGCCGGCCGCCGCTCTCCCGGGCCGACCTGGACGATGCGCTGCTGCTGGTGAGCGAGCTGGTCACCAACGCGGTACGGCACGCGCCGGGCCCGTGCACGCTCACCCTCGCCGACGACCGGCGGCGGCTGACCGTGACGGTCACCGACAGCAGCTCGGCCGCGCCCGTCGGCCGCGCGCCGGACCTGGCGTCCGGCAACGGCGGCTTCGGCTGGCACCTGCTGCACCGGATCGCCCAGCAGGTCGTGGTGGAGCCGCACGAGGGCGGCGGCAAGTCCGTCACCGCGACCCTGCTGCCGCCGACCACCTGATCTGCCCCGAGTCGGCTGCCGGGATCCGGGTACGCGCGGAGGAATGGATACCACACAGAAGAAGTTCTCCGTCCGAAGGTTCCCCGGCCGTGACGTGGCCCGCCGGGTGCGGCCGAGCGGTATCCGGGTCCGCAAGGCCGTGCTGACCACCTTTCTGGCACTGCTCGGCCTCGGCGTCTCGACCCACTACGGGGGGCTGCTCGGCGAGCCCGGACCGCACCATCCGCTGGCCGACCGGGTGGTGGCCGGCGGCAGCGCGGTGGTCTTCCTGGTCTTCGCGCTGATCGCGGTCCGGGGGGCCACCGAGGACCTGGTCTCGCTCGTCCCCGACCGCTTCGGCGACACCCGCGTCACCACCCTGCGGATGCTGTGCCTGCTGACCGGCTACGCCATGGTGGTGCTGGGCTCGCTGAGCCTGCTTCACGTGCCCTGGAGCAAGCTCATCCTGGGCGGCGCGCTGACCGGCGTCATCGTCGGCATCGCCGCCCAGCCGGTGCTGGGCAACATCTTCGCCGGGCTGGTCCTGCTCACCGCCCGGCCGTTCCACATCGCCGAGGACGTCACCATCCGGGCCGGTGCGCTCGGCGGCGCCGTCCAGGGGCGGGTCACGGACATGACGCTGCTCTTCGTCCAGCTGCGCACCCCGGACGGCACGGTGCTGCTGCCCAACAGCGCGGTGCTGAGCGCCGCCATCGCCCCCGGCGACGGGCCGGTCCTGGCCGCGCCTCCCGCCGCGCCGCCGGTGCCGGCCCAGGCCCAGGCCCAGACGCAGGCCCCGGCGCCGGGCGCGCCGGACGCACCGGCCGCCGGGCCCGCCGCGCAGCCGTGACCGGCGGCGCTCGGGGTCCGTTCCCTGCCAGCCCCTCCGTTCGCCGCGCGCGAGTCGCGCAGAGCCCGCATCCGCTGAAGCATGGGATCCACACAGACAGGAGCGAAGCATGTCCGAGAAGTACGTATGGCGCATGGTGGTGACCGACTCCCGGGGCCGGAAGGACCCCTCGACCTCCGACATGTTGCCCAACCCCTACATCTCGGACGAGCCGGCCCAGCATGTCGCCGAGCGGGTGCTGGGGCTGATCGCCCCGGGCTACGCCGCCCAGGAGCCGGCCCCGAAGTCCATCGAGATCCAGGTCTGGTCCGGGCACCTGCGCGGCGACCCGATCGCCACCGCGGAGTGGCACCACGGCGCCGCCTAGCCCGGCCGCGGGACGGGGGAGCGCGCGCACAGGGTTGTGGGGTCCACCCGAACGGGTGGACCCCACAGCCCTGTCGAAAGGATTTTCGGCCGTGCTGCGCAGATCGGCTGCATGGGACAGCGGAACCGGGGGATACGGCCGGAACGGGGTGCCGGCCGCGTCATGACGGCCGGGCCCGCACACGGCAGTCCGAGACCAATCCGGAGGTACCATGCACACGGGTGCGACGGCCGAGCGAGTGAGTGCCCAGACCTTCCGGGCCGAGGTCGGGGAACCGGCGGCCCCGGCCGCCCCCGCCGTCGGGGAGCACGTCGACTACTTCCCCGGCCTGGACCTCTCCGCCCCGGCCAAGGCGTCGCCCGGCGACGCACGGGCCATGTCCAAGGTGCTGTTCGCGCGGATGGCGGCGCTGGAGGAGGGCACGCACGAGTACCAGTACGTGCGCAACACCCTGATCGAGCTGAACATGGCGCTGGTGAAGTTCGCCGCCGGGCGCTTCCGCTCCCGCAGCGAGCCGATGGAGGACATGGTCCAGGTCGGCACGATCGGCCTGATCAAGGCCATCGACCGGTTCGACCCGGAGCGCGAGATCGAGTTCACCACCTTCGCGCTGCCCACCATCACCGGCGAGATCAAGCGCTTCTTCCGGGACACCAGCTGGGCCGTGCACGTGCCGCGCCGACTGCAGGAGCTGCGCCTGGTGCTGGCCCGGGCCAGCGACAGCATGGAGCAGCTGATCGGGCGCCCGCCCACGGCCGGCGAGCTCGCCGAGCACCTGGACCTCCCGCTGGACGAGGTCCGCGAGGGCATGGTCGCCGCCAACGGCTACACGCCCAGCTCGCTGGACGCCAAGGCGCTGAGTTCCGAGGCGCAGGACGAGGAGTCCGGGTTCCTCTCCCGTCTGGGCAAGCCGGACCCGGGCATCGAGGGGATCGAGAACCTCCTCTGCCTGAAGCCGATGATCGCCCAACTCCCGGACCGGGAGCGCCGGATCCTGTCGATGCGCTTCGGCGCGGAGATGACCCAGACCGAGATCGGGGCCGAGCTGGGCATCTCCCAGATGCACGTCTCGCGGCTGCTGAACCGCACCCTGGCCAAGCTCCGCAGCGGCCTGCTCGACGAGGAGTGACGGCCTGCCGGTAGCGTGGGGGCGGAACCGCCCCCGGACAGCTCCGGCGGACCGGACCATCCGCGACGGCGACTCCCGGCCGGGTGCCCGTGGGCGCCACCGCCCGTGAAAGGTGCGACGTGACCCACCAGCCCGACGGCGGCGGTGCGCCCGAGGCCGCCGACGCGCCCGCGTTGAGCGGGCAGTTCTTCGCGGCCGTGGCCGTCATCGACGAGGAGCAGGCGCTGCGCGTGCTGGAGCGCGCGGCGGGCTTCGGCCTGAGCCCGGAGCGGGTCCTGCTGGACGTCATCGCCCCGGCCCAGGCCCGGGTCGGCCTGGAGTGGGCGGCCGGGCGCTTCACGGTGGCGCGCGAGCACGCCGCCACCGCGATCAGCGACCGGGCAGTGGCCGTGCTGGCGGGCCGGGGGTCGCCGCGCTCCCGGCCCGCCGTCGGGCATGCCACCGTCGCCTGCGTGGACGGCGAGTGGCACGCCCTGCCGGCCCGGCTGGTCGCCGAGACGCTGCGGCTGCGCGGCTGGACGGTGGACTTCCTCGGCGCCGACGTACCGGCCGCCCAGCTCGTCGCGCACCTGCACGCCACCGGCCCGGACGTGGTCGCGCTGTCCTGCTCGCTGCCCACCCGGATGCCCGCGGCGCACGCCACCATCACCGCCTGCCAGGCGGCCGGGGTGCCGGTCCTGGTCGGCGGCGCGGGCTTCGGGCCCGGCGGCCGCTACGCCGGGCTGCTGGGCGCCGACGCCTGGGCGCCCACCGCGACGGCTGCGGCCGACCGGCTGGCGAGCGGCCGGCTCAGCTCCGCCGCGGTCGGGCCGAGCGACCCGCTCGGATCGCTGGTGCACCTGATCGACCAGGAGTACACCCTGCTCAGCCGGGCCCGCCGGGCGGTGGTCGAGCAGACCATGGACGCCCTGCGGGAGCGCCTGCCGGAGCTGGGCGGCTGCACCGCCGAGGAGCTGGAGCGCAGCCGCGAGGACGTCGTCCACCTGGTCGACTTCCTGGCCGTCGCGCTGTACCTGGACGATCCGCGGGTGCTGACGGACTTCCTGAGCTGGACCGAGGAGGTCCGGCGGGCCGGGCGGCTGCCCCTGGCGGTGCTCCCGGCCGCGCTGGAGGCGCTGGCCGCCCCGCTGCGCGACCTGCCCAGGGCCCTGGGCATGATCCGGGTGGCGGGGGCCGCCGGGGCGAAACCGGAGCGGCCCTGAGCGTGGCGGCGGGGGGCGGGCGCGCGGCGGCGGTTAACGTCCTCGGATGCACACTCCGACGCAGATCTGGCCAGGACGACCGTATCCGCTGGGAGCGGCGTACGACGGCTCCGGTACCAACTTCGCGCTGTTCTCCGAGGTCGCCGAGAAGGTGGAGCTCTCGCTGGTCGCCGACGACGGCACCGAGCGGCTGGTCGCCCTGACCGAGGTGGACGACTTCGTCTGGCACGCCTACCTGCCCGGCGTCGGTCCGGGTCAGCGCTACGGCTACCGGGTGCACGGCCCCTACCGGCCGGAGCAGGGCCACCGCTGCAATCCGGCCAAGCTGCTGCTGGACCCGTACGCCAAGGCGGTGGAGGGGCAACCGGACGGCGACGCCTCACTCTTCGGCCATCTGTTCGACAAGCCGGGGGAGCGCAATCCGGCCGACAGCCTGGGGCACACCCCGCTGTCGGTGGTGGTGGACACCTCCTTCGACTGGGGCGACGACACCCCGCCGGACCGCCCGTACCACGAGACGGTGATCTACGAGGCCCATGTGCGCGGGCTGACCCGGCTGCACCCGGCGCTGCCCGAGGAGATCCGCGGCACCTACGCCGGTATGGCGCACCCGGCCGTCGTCGAGCACCTGGTCTCGCTCGGCGTCACCGCGGTGGAGCTGATGCCGGTGCACCAGTTCACCCAGGACGGCTTCCTGCAGGAGCGCGGCCTGTCCAACTACTGGGGCTACAGCACCATCGGCTTCTTAGCCCCGCACAACGGCTATGCCGCCACGGGCACCCGGGGCAGCCAGGTGGCCGAGTTCAAGTCCATGGTGAAGGCACTGCACGCGGCCGGGATCGAGGTCATCCTGGACGTGGTGTTCAACCACACCGCCGAGGGCAATGAGGCGGGGCCGACGCTGTCCTTCCGGGGCATCGACAACGCCGCCTACTACCGGCTGGTGGACGGCGACGCCGCGCACTACTACGACACCACCGGCACCGGGAACAGCCTGCTGATGCGGCATCCGGCGGTCCTTCAGATGATCATGGACTCGCTGCGCTACTGGGTCCAGGAGATGCACGTCGACGGCTTCCGCTTCGACCTGGCGGCCACCCTGGCCCGGCAGTTCCACGAGGTGGACCGGCTGTCGGCCTTCTTCGACCTGGTCCAGCAGGACCCGGTGGTCAGCCGGGTCAAGCTGATCGCCGAACCCTGGGACCTGGGGGAGGGCGGCTACCAGGTCGGGAACTTCCCCCCGCTGTGGACCGAATGGAACGGCAGGTTCCGGGACACCGTCCGTGACTTCTGGCGCGGCGAGGAGGCCACCCTGCCGGAGTTCGCCTCCCGGCTCTCCGGCTCCTCCGACCTCTACCAGCACGACCGGCGGCGCCCGCTGGCCAGCATCAACTTCGTCACCGCGCACGACGGCTTCACCCTGCGCGACCTGGTCTCGTACAACGACAAGCACAACGAGGCCAACGGCGAGGACGGCCGCGACGGCGAGAGCGCCAACCGCTCCTGGAACTGCGGCGCGGAGGGCGACACCGGCGATCCGGCCGTGCTGGAGCTGCGCGCCCGCCAGCAGCGCAACCTGCTCACCACCCTGCTGCTCTCCCAGGGCGTCCCGATGATCGCCCACGGCGACGAACTCGGCCGGACCCAGCAGGGCAACAACAACGCCTACTGCCAGGACAACGGGCTCTCCTGGGTCGACTGGGACCTCGACGACGCACGGCGGGAGCTGCTGGACTTCACCCGGCGGCTGGTCCGGCTGCGCCGCGACCACCCCGTCCTGCGCCGACGGCGGTTCTTCCGCGGCGCCGGCGGCCCGGACGGGCTGGGGGACCTGACCTGGTTCCGCCCCGACGGCAACCCCATGCAGGACCGCAACTGGGACTGGGACGAGGCGCGCGCGGTCGCCGTCTTCCTCAACGGCGAGGCCATCAGCGAGCCCGGGCCCCGAGGGGAGCGCGTCGTCGACGACTCCTTCCTGATCCTGCTCAACAGCCACCACGAGCCGCTGGAGTTCCTTCTGCCGGGCGCCGCCTACGGCACCGCCTGGACGGTGGCGGTGGACACCGCCGCACCCGCTGGGGGCGGCGACGAGAGCGAGCACAAGGCGGAGGGCGCCGTGCTGCTCGAGGCCCGCAGCACCCTGGTGCTGACCCGCCCGCCGCTCGCCGCCGACTGACCCACGGCGGCCCGGGCCGGATGCGGCCCGGGTCAGCTGTGGTCCGGGTCAGCCGTGGTCCGCGATCCAGCCGTCGACCCGGGCCCACTGCGTGCGCAGCCATTCGGCCTGCTGCTCCGGACCGGCCGGGATCTCCTCGGCCGGGACCAGCCACCAAGTGGCGCGCACCGGCCGACGCAGCGGGATGCCGCGCCACAACGTGCCCGCCGACACCATGTCGTCCAGCCCGGTGTGGGCCACGAACAGCGCGTCCGCCCCGGGCGCCGCCGCCAGGGCCGCCAGCGTCCCCTCGGTCCGGGGTGGCAGCACATGGGTGAGCCGCTCGGTCCGGGCCGCCTCGCGCCGACGGCCGTGGCGGCGCAACCAGCGGATCGCCCGCTGCCTGCGGCGCTCGGTGAAGTTGCCGCCCTCGGGAAGATGACCAGCGCGTCACCCGGGCCCAGGTCCGCGACCAGCCCGCCGATGGCTTCGGCGGTGCGGTGCGGGGCGGCGGTGCGCGGCACGAAGCAGTGCGGCACCCGGCCGAGCAGCACGTCCAGGCAGGGATCCCAGCGCAGCGCCTGCTTGAGCACGATCCTCGGGCGCAGCCGCGCGTAGGTGATCGCGGCGTGCACCAGCAGGAAGGAGTCGCCGGGCCCGGCGTGCCGGGCCAGCACCAGCAGCGGGCGGTCGACCGGCACCTGCTGCGGCTGCCGCTGCTCGTCCAGTTCGACGCGCAGCCCGAACACCGGCACGGCCGCCCGGCACAGCAGGTCCAGCAACGAGCCCAGCCGGGCGTAGGAGCGGGCCTGCAGGGCGGCCGCCGGGCCGAACAGGTCCGCCGCCGACAGCGCCAGCCCGAACAGCTCCGCCAGCACGTACAGCAGCAGGTAGCCGCTCAGTCGCACCGGGCGCCAGGCGCCGCGCAGCAGCAGAGACACCGGGCCGGTGAGCAGCAGGCACAGCGCGAACAGGGCCGCCGCCACCGGCACCAGCACCAGCAGGGCCGGGACGCTGACGAGCCGGCGGGCGAGGGTGCGCCAACGGGCCGCGCTCACCGCCGGGGGTCCGTCGACCGGTCCGGGCCGAGCGCCTCCAGGTAGGCGGCGGTGGCCCGGTGGGCGCGCTCGATCCGCTCCCGGGTGGAGCCGAAGTCCCGGTGGCGAAGCTGCCGGGCCGGGCTGAGCCGCTGGTCCGGGTCGGAGCCGGTGGGCAGGACGTGCACCGTGACGTCGTCCGGCAGGTCGTCCATGTCGCGGGCGAAGCGGTGCCTGCGGGCGATCTCGAAGCAGACCGAGGCCACCTCCCAGGGCCGCCGGGGGACCGACAGCGGCTGCTCGATCCGGCCGACCTGGAGCACGTAGACGGTGCGCGCGCCGAGCGCCACCGCCCGCCCCACCGGGATGCTGTTGACCAGCCCGCCGTCGAGGAAGTGCTCGCCGTCCACCCGGACCGGCGGCAGCAGCCCGGGCACGGCCGACGAGGCCAGGATCGCCGGGACCAGCGGGCCGCTGCTGAACCAGCGCTCGGCCGAGCGTTCGACGCAGGCGGCGACGCACTGGAACGGCACCGCGAGGTCCTCGAACGCCAGCTTGCCCAGGTCCTCCTCCAGCAGGGCGCGCAGCGGGCCGTTGGAGTAGAGGTGGGTCCGGCTGCGGACAGCCGTCCCGACGCGGTCCGCCAGCGATCCGGCGAACACCCCGGCCCGGCCCATGCCCTGCCACAGCTCGCTCAGCCGTTCGACCGAGGCGGGGGAGGGGTCGGCGGCCACCAGGGCGCCGTTGATCGCGCCCACCGAGGTGCCGAGCACCAGGTCGGGCCGGATCCCGGCGTCCAGCAGGGCCTGGAGCATGCCTACTTCATGGGCTCCGAGGGAGCCGCCGCCGCCGAGGACGAAGGCGCAGTCGTAGCCCGCGGGGGCGGGTGCGTGGTCGGTCATGGAGTGCCCATTCCCCGAAACGCCCCGCCCTCACGCGGCGGCCCCCGCTAGGGCAGGGTCCAGAGCTGGTCGGCTGCGCCGGAGCAGTCGTCGATCACCAGGCCGGTCCCGGAAGGGCCGGAGCCCGGGTCCTCCAGGCACCTGCCGGACTGCGGGTTGAGCAGCTCCCCGTCCGGCTGCGGCGACCAGGTCTGGGCGCCGGTGCCGTTGCAGGTGTACAGGTCCACCGCGGTGCCGTCGGCGGTGCCCGCGCTGGTGACGTCCAGGCACTTGCCCAGCGCCTGCAGCGTGTGGCCGGTCTGGGTGGTCCACTGCTGCGCGGTGGTGCCGTTGCAGCTGTAGGCGTCCACGCCGGTGCCGTCGGCGCTGTGGTCGCCCTCGACGTCCAGGCACAGGCCCTGGACGCCGGTGACCGCGCCGGTGGCGTCGGCGGGGGAGGTCCAGGACTGGTTGGCGTTGCCGTTGCAGGACCAGATCTGCACCTGGGTGCCGGGCGTGGTGGACACCCCGGTGTCGTCCAGGCACTTGCCCGACTGCGGATTCAGCAGCGCCCCGTCCGGCTGCGGTTGCCAGACCTGCGCGCCGGTGCCGTTGCAGGCGTACAGGTCCACCAGTGAGCCGTTGGCGGTGCCGCCGCTGGTGACGTCCAGGCAGCCGCCGTCGGCGCGGACGGTGCCGTCCGGCTCCACGGTCCACTGCTGGCCGTCGGTGCCGTTGCAGGTGTAGATCTCCACCTTGGTGCCGTTGGCGTTGGCGTCCCCGGTGAGGTCCAGGCACAGGCCCTGGTAGCCGACCAGGGGGGTGGAGGCGACGGTGTCGGCGGCCGGGACCACCGTCCAGGTGAAGGAGGTGGCGGCCTGCGCGCCCGCGCCGTCGGTGGCGGTGACCCGCGCGGTGGTGGTACCGGGGGTGGTCGGGGCGCCGGACAGCACGCCGGTGGCGGCATTGACGGACACCCCGGCGGGCAGGCCGGTGGCGGTGTAGGCCAGGGCCTGGCCGCCGCTGGTGTCGGCGGCGGTGACCGGGACCGACACCGGTGCGCCGACCGGGCCCTCCTGCGGGGCGACCTGGCCGACGCTGACCGGCGTGCCCAGCTGCGCGGCGGTCACGGTGAGCGTGCCGGTCAGCGGGAGGTCGGCGTCGGAGTCGCCGACGGCGACGGTGTAGCCGCCGGTGCTGGTCGCCCAGGCGTTGGTGGCGGCGTTCCAGTAGTGGAGGTTGCTCTGGGTCAGCGGGAAGCTGACGGTCTGGCTGGCGCCGGGCTTCAGGCTGACCCGGGCGAAGCCCTCCAGCTGCCGGGGCGGCTCACCGGAGGCGGCCGGATCGGTGACGTACAGCTGGGCCACGTCCGCGCCCGCCACCGAGCCGGTGTTGGTCACGGTCGCGGTCACCGTGGCGGCGCCGCCCGCGCTCAGCGGGGTGACCTTGAGGTTGCTGAAACCGAAGGTGGTGTAGGACAGGCCGTAGCCGAAGGGGAACAGCGGCGTCAGCTTGTTGGCGTCGTACCACCGGTAGCCGACGTCCACGCCCTCGGAGTACTGCACCGTCCCGCCCGTGCCGGGCCACTGCGCGGCGGTGGAGGCGGGGACCTGCGCCAGCGAGGTCGGGAAGGTGACGGTGAGGTGCCCGGAGGGGTCGGTGTCGCCGAACAGCAGCGAGGCGATGGCGGTGCCGTCCTCCTGGCCCGGGTACCAGGCCTCCAGCACGCCCTTGACCTGCGACAGCCAGGGCATGGTGACCGCCGAGCCGGTGTTCAGCACCACCACGGTGTCGGGGTTGGCCGCCGCGACGGCGGAGATCAGCGCGTTGTCCGCGCTGGACAGGTCGATCGAGGAGAGGTCGCTGCCCTCGGACTCGTCGTTGCCGACGAAGACGACCGCCACACCCGAGGCCGCCGCCAGCGCCGCCGCCGAGGAGTCCGAGGAACCGTCGTTGTAGGCCACGCTGACGCCGCTTCCGGCCCGGGCGGTGATCCCCTGCAGCGGGGTGACCGTGCCGCTGGAGTTCACCCCGGCGCTGCCGCCGCCTGCGGTCAGCGGGCTGCTGGACGCGTCCGTGCCGATCACCGCGACCGACTTCACCGACGAGGCCAGCGGCAGCACGCCGCCGCTGTCCTTCAGCAGCACCGTGCCCTCCTCCGCCAGCGCGGCGGCGTCACCCTGGTCGATGGCGCCGGTCGCGGTCTGCCCGGGGGAGCCGACGGCCGGCCGGTCGAACAGCCCGTAGGCGAACATCTGCGTCAGGATCGGCGAGACCAGTGCGTTCAGCGACGCCCGGCTCACCGTCCCGGCGTTGACCGCGCTCAGCAGTGCGCTGCCGTAGTAGCCGTCACTGCCCGGCATGTCCTGGTCCAGGCCCGCCTGCACGGAGGCGGCCGTGGACTTGGTCGCCCCCCAGTCGGAGGTGGTGAAACCGGTGAAACCGAACTGCTGCCGCAGCACGGTGGACATGGTGTACGGGTTCTGGCAGGCGGGGGAGCCGTTGATGGTGCTGTACGAGCACATCACCGACGAGGCCGCACCCTGCTGCACGGCCGTCTGGAAGGCCGGCAGGTAGATCTCCTGCATCGTCCGGTCGCTGACCACCGCGTTGTCCGAGGGGGTGTTGCGATTGGTCTCCTGGTTGTACACCGCGTAGTGCTTGACCTGGGCCATCACCCCGGTCGACTGCACGCCCCGGATGTCGGCCGCGCCCAACTGCCCGTTGAGGTAAGGGTCCTCGCCGATGCTCTCGAAGGCCCGGCCCCAACGCGGGTCGCGGACGATGTTGATGGTCGGCCCCAGGTCGACGCTGGTGCCCTTGGCCGCCTGCTCCGCGCCGATCAGCCCGCCGAACTCCTGCTCGGCGGCGGTGTCCCAGGTGGATGCGACGTCCACCGGGGCGGGCAGCTGGGTCACCCCGGACAGGCCGTCGCCGACCCCGGCCGGGCCGTCCTCCAGGTTCATCGCCGGGATGCACAGCGCGCCGATGGCCGGGGTGAACCCGACATAGCTGGACCCGCCGGAGCCGGTCACCATCGACACTTCCTGTGCGGTCGTCATCCGGGCCGTCAACTCGCTCACCCGCTGGGCGATCGGCGCGTTCGAGCCGACCCACGGACAGGCGGTGGAGGCCGCTGCCGGGGCCGGCGTCGCGGCCTGCGCCGAGCCCGGCGCCCAGCCGAAGGCGGCTGCCAGCACAGAACCGGCCAGCAGCAGCGGCAGGCGTCGACGGGGTACGCGTCCTGGACTCACGGGCAACTCCTGTCACCTACGGGGGGTTTGGGTGCACGGCGCGCCTCCAGCACTGTGGCGACACCCGACCCCCGCGTCAATGACTTTGACCAGACGCGGTCACACAACCCTTGGTGAGTACAGAAGTTGAACGCTTGCCCCGGTCACGGGGCGTCGTAGTACCGCCGCTCCTCGACCACCTCGTCGGCGCCCAGGCCCCGGCCGGGGACGCGGCTGCGGTAGATGCGGGCGTAGGTGGCCAGCCCCAACAGCCCGGCCACCATCAGGATCACGCCCACGATGTGGATGTTCATCCCGGCCAGATGCCAGTTGACGCCGAAGGTCAGAATGGCCCCCGCTGCTATCACGATGATGCAGCCGCCGATGCCCATGGTTGTGCCTTCCGTCGCGGTGGGTTGGTGCAACTCCCTTGCCCAGGAGCCTTCTCCCTGCTGCTTGCCGCGCTCCGCAGGTCGAAACGTCGGAGTGGGCCGGGGCAGGGCGGGGCAGGCGCTGTACGACGAGCATTCGACGAGCCGAGGAGGCCGGCATGTCCCAGATAGAGGAATCGGTTGAGGTCCAGGCGCCGCTGAGCACCGTCTACGATCTGTGGAGCCGGTTCCCGGAGTTCCCGCGCTTCATGAGCGGCGTGGAGAGCGTGGAGTGGGTCAGCGAGGGGCTGACGCACTGGGTTGCCAACGTGGACGGCATCCACCGCGAGTTCGAGGCGCGGATCACCGAGCAGATCCCCGGGGAGCGCATCGCCTGGACCTCGGTCAGCGGCGCCGCGCAGTCCGGTGTGGTCACCTTCCACCGGCTCGGCGGCCTGCAGACCAAGGTGATGCTGCAACTGGACATCGATCCGCACGGCGTGCTGGACGTCCTCGGCGACAAGCTCGGCTTCGTCGCTCACAAGGTCCAGCTGGACCTGCGCGAGTTCAAGCGCTTCGCCGAGGCCCAGCAGGACCGGGAGGCCGCTGCGCGCGCGGTGTGAACCGCCCCAGTCAGCGGAATTCCGACCGGACGGTAGGATCGGCGGTGCAGTTCCTGGAAAGTGGGTAAATGAATTCGAGTGGATTCTTGCGCTCGCTGAGTAAGGTGGCGGACCGATGAGCACACAAACGCCTCAAGGATTCGAACTCTCCTTCGCGCCCCTGGCGGCGGACGCCGAACGCGGCCACCCGGACGTGGTGACCGTGATGCGCACCCAGGTGAAGGGCCCCGGCGGCCACCCTGTGTACGCGGACGCCACCGGGATCGTGCGCGCCGAGATCAGCGACCGGGGCGAGGTCCGGATGCTCGCCACCAGCACCCACCAGGACGTCCGCCGTCCGGTCGGGTGCCGGGCGCTCCCGCCCAAGACCGCCGCCTAGCGGCAGCCCGGGGGACACGCATGCCCGAGGGCGACTCGGTCTACCGGACGGCCCAGCGGCTGCACGACGCGCTGGCGGGCCGTCCGCTGACCGTCTCCGACCTGCGGGTGCCCGCCCATGCCACGGCGGACCTGACCGGACGCCCGGTACTGGAGGTCGTCCCCCGCGGCAAACACCTGCTGACCAGGGTGGACGGCGGTTGGACCCTGCACACCCATCTGCGGATGGAGGGCCGCTGGCAGGTCTACCCGGCCGGGCAGCGCTGGAGCGGCGGCGCCGACTGGCAGATCCGGGCCGTGCTGGGCAACCGCGACGCCACCGCCGTCGGCTACCGGCTCCCGGTGGTGGAGCTGCTGCGCACCGCCGACGAGGGCCGGGCCGTCGGCCACCTCGGGCCCGACCTGCTGGGGCCCGACTGGGACCAGGCCGAGGCGCTGCGGCGGATCCTCGACCGGCCCGAGCGCCAGATCGGCCTCGCCCTGCTCGATCAGCGCAATCTGGCCGGGATCGGCAATGTGTACGCCAACGAACTGTGCTTCCTGGCCGGGATCACCCCCTGGACGCCGGTGGAGCACACCCCCGGCCTGGAACGCCTGGTCCGGCTGGCACACCGGCTGCTGCTGGTCAACCGCTCCCGCAGCGGCCGGGCCACCACCGGAGACACCCGGGCCGACCGGCGGCTGTGGGTCTACGGACGCGCCCGCCGCCCCTGCCGCCGCTGCGGCACCGCCATCCGGACGTCCTCGCTCGGCGACCCCCCGCAGGACCGGGTCGCCTACTGGTGCCCGCGCTGCCAGAAAGGGCCCACCCCGTAGGCCGGCTGAAGTGTACGCAGCCGGTTCGCGGATTGCCCGTGCGGTTCGGCCCTTCGGGGGTAGGCGAGGAGGACCGAACGCAGAGGAGGCGTGATGAACTGGCGCGACCGCGCGGCATGTCTGGAGCAGGACCCCGAGCTGTTCTTCCCGGTGGGCACCGCCGGCCCGGCCCTGGTGCAGGTGGAGAAGGCCAAGGCGGTCTGCCGCCGCTGCCCCGTGCAGCGCGCCTGCCTGGAGCTGGCCATCGCCGACGGGGAGCAGAGCGGCGTGTGGGGCGGCCTGTCGGAGGAGGAGCGGCGCTCGCTGCGCCGCCGCACGGCCCGCGCCCGCCGGGCCGAGGCCGCGTAGCCGGACGGCCCGACGCGGCTGGTGTCCCCGGCCCGGGACGCGGCCTGGGGCCCGGTCCGGGCGCTAGGGTGACGCTCTGTCAGGCAGTGTCCGTTTTTCCCGGAAAGGCGCAGACTGTGTCAGCTGTACTCCCCGACGAGCTGAAGAAGCTCATCGACGACTCCCAGGTCTTTGCGACCGTGGCCACCGTCCAGCCTGACGGCAGCCCCCAACTGTCCGTCACCTGGCTCACCCGAGACGGCGACGACCTGCTGATCTCCACCACGGTGGACCGCAGGAAGGAGCAGAACCTGCGCCGCGACCCGCGGGTGACGGTGATGATCAACCCGTCCGACGCCCCCTACAGCTACGCCGAGGTGCGCGGCACCGCCGCGCTCAGCACCGAGGGCGGGCAGGAGCTGATCGACCGGCTCTCGCGCAAGTACACCGGCAAGGACTACCGCGACTTCAACCCGACCGCCGGTCAGGACGCCGAGCGGGTCGTGGTCCGGGTCACCCCGCGCAAGGTCGTCGGCTCCTTCTGAGACGGCGGCGCCCCCAGGCCCCGGCCCGCCGCCCCGACCGGGGGCGGCGGGCCGCCGCCCACCCGGGCACGGTCACCCCGGCTCACCCCGGAACGGTGACCCGGGCACGCTCACCCGAGCCGTCCCCGCGCGCCTTTCCGGCGATGTTGCGGGCCATGCCACCGAAGACCACCGAGTGGAACGGGGCCACGCTCCACCAGTACAGGTGCCCGGCCAGGCCGCGCGGATGGAACAGGGCCAGCTGCCGGTAGCGCGCGCCGCCGTCCGCGTCGGGATCGACGCCCAGCTCCAGCCAGGCCAGCCCCGGCAGCCGCATCTCGGCCCGCAGCCGCAGCAGCCGCCCGGGCACCAGCTCCTCCACCCGCCAGAAGTCCAGCGAGTCGCCCACCCGCAGCCGGGTCTGGTCGCGCCGGCCGCGCCGCAGCCCCACCCCGCCGACCAGCCGGTCCATCCAGCCGCGCACCGCCCAGGCCAGCGGGAAGGAGTACCAGCCGTTCTCGCCGCCGATGCCCTCGACCACGTCCCACAGCGCCTGCGGCGAGGCGTCCACCGCCAGCTCCCGCAGGTCCTGGTACAGGCTGCCGCCGGCCCACTGCGGATCGCTGGGCAGCGGATCACTGGGCGCGCCCGGCAGCGTCGCCGAGGACCACCGGGTCTCCACCCGGGCCTGCCTGATCCGCGCCAGCGCCAGGGCCACCGCGTCCTCGAAGCCGATCAGGCCGCCCAGCGGGTCGGGCGCGTACCGGGCGATGTCGTGC
Organism: Streptacidiphilus sp. PB12-B1b; assembly: GCF_014084125.1. Classification (NCBI taxonomy): domain Bacteria; kingdom Bacillati; phylum Actinomycetota; class Actinomycetes; order Kitasatosporales; family Streptomycetaceae; genus Streptacidiphilus; species Streptacidiphilus sp. PB12-B1b. The sequence continues at coordinate 3,743,594 of NZ_CP048405.1, forward strand.
TCCGCGCACACCACCTCGTGCCGCAGCGACTCCACCAGTGGCCGGGCGATGGCGCTCGGCACCGGCGTCACCAGTCCCACCCAGTGGCTGGACAGGGACGGCGTCAGCACCGGCACCGGCACGATCACCCGCCGCCGCAGCTGCGCCACCGCCGCGTAGCGCAGCATCATCTGACGGTAGGTCAGCACGTCCGGGCCGCCGATGTCGAAGGTGCGGTTCACCTCCGGCGGCATCAGCGCCGAGGCCACCAGGTAGCGCAGCACGTCGCGGACGGCGATCGGCTGGATGCGGGTGTTCACCCAGCTGGGCGTGACCATCACCGGCAGCCGCTCGGTCAGGTAGCGCAGCATCTCGAACGACGCCGAGCCCGACCCCAGCACCACCGCCGCGCGCAGCTCCGTCGTCGGCACGCCGCTGTCCCGCAGGATGCGCCCGACCTCGGCGCGCGAGCGCAGGTGTGCGGACAGCTCCGCCTCGGGGACGCCCCCGGGGATCAGCCCGCCCAGGTAGACGATCCGGCGCACACCGGCCGCCCGCGCGGCGGCGGCGAAGGCCCGGGCGGCATCCGCGTCGGTGCGCTCGAAGGACGTGCCGGTGCCCAGGGCGTGCACCAGGTAGTAGGCGACGTCCACCCCGTCGAAGGCGCCGTCCAGGCTCGGCGGCCGGGTCACATCGCCCCGCACCCGCTCCACCTCGGACGCCCAGGGCTGGTCGCGCAGCCGCCCGGGGTCGCGCAGCAGGCAGCGCACCGACGCGCCGGAGGCCAGCAGCACCGGCACCAGCCGCCCGCCGATGTAGCCGGTGGCCCCGGTGACCAGGCAGCGCAGTCCGGCGAGATCGGGAGCTCCCGGCTCGCCCTCGGCGAATGCCCCCGCTGTGGTCACGGCTGCTCCCTCGGTCGGCGTCGCCGGTCCGGCGCTCTGGCGCGCCCGCCCGCTGATGCTCTCCATCCTCACCCGGGCGGCGCCGCGCCGCAGCCCGCGACCGCCCGGGAGGGGCGCGGGGAACGGCCGCCGGTCACTCCACGCCCGGCAGCTGCCGCTGCTCGGGCAGGTGCACGGGGGCCGGATCGGCGGCGGGGGCCGGCTGCGCCGCCGGGGCGGGCGCGGGGTCGGCGGCGATGCCGTCCAGGGCCAGCCGCAGCGTGTAGCCGGGCCGACTGGACCGGCGCTCCCAGCGCAGATCGGCCACGCTCTGGTCCGGGTCCTCCTCCAGCCAGTCGGCGGCGGCCCGCAGCAGCGCGACGGCGTCGTCGGCGGCCAGCTCCAGCGTCCCGTCGTCGTCCACGGTGACCCACAGGTCCACATGGTTGTTGACGAAGGAGCTCGCCCTCTCGCGCAGCGCCTCGGCCACGGCCGGGCCTTCGGGGTTCTGGGTCACTGGCTGTCCTCTCCTCGCTCCGCTTCGTACGGGCGGCTCCTGCCCTGATCGCCGGGGGTTACGCGGTGCGCGGCGCGGGGCCTTTCCCGGTACGGGGTGGTTTGGCCGACGCCGGTGCGGACAGGCGTGCTGCTGCGGGTCGGTCTCCCCCCTGTTGCCGACCGCGCGGCGCGCGCCCCGGGCCCATCCCCCCAGGCCCGGGGCAGCAGCCGCCGATTCAGCCGGTCGGCCGAGTGTCCGGCGGCGCCGGGTCCGCGGCCGGGCGCAGCACCCGGACGACCGACCAGGCCACCGACACCAGCGGGACGGCCACCACCGCGCCGACCACCCCGGCGAGGATGCCCCCGCCCAGCACCGACAGGGCCACCACCACCGGGTGCAGCCGCACCGCCCAGCCCATCACCAGCGGCTGCAGCACATGCCCCTCGATCTGGCCCACGACCACGATGAGCACCAGCACGATCACTGCCGTCACCGGGCCGCGCGCGGCCAGCGCCACCACGGCGGCCACCGCCATGGCCACCGGCGAGCCGACCAGCGGGACGAAGGTGGCGAAGAACTCCAGCAGCGTCAGCGGCAGGGCCAGCGGCACCCGCAGCAGGTAGAGCGCGATGCCGACCATGGCCGCGTTGCTCGCGGCGACGATGACGATCCCCCGGGTGTATCCGGAGAAGGTCTGCCAGGCCGCCCCGCCGGCCCGCTCCAGCCGCGGATGCGGGCCGCCGGGGATCTGCGCCCGGAACCACTGCCACATCCGGTCGCCCGAGTGGATGAAGAAGATCGAGCAGAACAGCGCCAGCGCGGCCCCGGTGGCCAGCTCCACGGCGCGTCCGGCGCCGTTGACGGCCGTGCTCACCACCGTCGAGCGGTGCTGCGAGAGGTAGTTGCCCACGGTCTTCTGCAGCCCGGAGACGGTGCTCGGGTCGACGTTGAACGGCGGCTGCTCCAGCCAGTGCTCCACCCGGGTGAGCCCGCTGCTGAACTCCCTGCCCAGGGTCTTGGACTCCATCGCCACCGCGTCCCCGACCAGCGACAGCAGTCCGGCCACCAGGATCAGCGAGCCCAGCAGGGCCAGCAGCACGGCCAGTTTGCGGGGGAGGCGGCGGGCCAGCCGGTCGGTCACCGGACGCAGCACCGAGGTCAGCAGCAGCGCGGCGAACAGCGCCGTCGCCAGCAGCTGCAGCTTGCCCACCACCACGAACACCACGTAGGCGGCGGCCGCGACGACCAGCAGCCGCCAGGCGTACCCGGCCGCGGACTGCAGCAGCACGGGCACGCCCGCAGAGCGGCGGGCCTCGGTCGGCCGGGCCTGCCGGGTCGGCCGGAGCCGGCCGGGCGGCGCGGTCAGCCGTGGCCCCCGGCGTCCGCCCGGTGCGGCGCGGGGCCTGCGGAGGCCGGTCCGGTCCGGTCCGGGCCCGGAGTCGTCGCCCTCGCCCACCGGACGCCCCCTTAGCTGTGGCCGTGGCGGTCTGCGGTCAGGTGTGCAGGTGGGTCAGGAGTGCAGGCGGCCGTCGCGGCCGTCGGCGGTGTTCGTGCGCCGGGTGCGTTCCAGCATGGCGTGCGGCTCCTCACGGCCAGGGGGTGTCGATCCGATCCTGCTGCCAGGTCCGCGCCGCTGCCGCCCGTGCGCGCCGTCCGGGCGCGGCACTCACCCGAACGGCGCTGCCAGGGTCGGCAGCCGCTGCGTGCGAGGCCCTGACCGGGGTACGTTCCGGCGTATACGGACGCACTCGCGGCCGCGTCCGACCCGGCCGGGGCCGCGAGACGATGGAGGGTCACAGTGCACGTCTACGAGATGCTGGCCGAGAACGACCACCACACCGACGGCGCGGTCCGGCAGTGGCACATGACCGCCGACGGCGCCTCCGTGGCGCTGTGCGGGCGGGAGTTGGAGCCGGGGGCGGCCCGGCTGTCCACGGACGCCTGGGGCCACACCGAGGAGAAGTTCTGCCACACCTGCGGCGCTCTCTACCTGCGCCAGGTCCCCTAGCCGGTCCTGCTCCCGCCCCGGCCGCCCGCCCCGGCGGCCGGGGCGTCCGATTCCGGAACCGTGCGCACAGGGTTGACATGTCTGTAACCACGCCGTAGACATCAGCTGATAGAGAGCGCTCTCTCGGCTGACGGCCGGTGAACTGTCCACCCCCCAAGCCGTTCTGTCGTACCGCCTGGCCAGGAGCGCGCCATGACCTGCTGATCCGAGAAAGCGCTATCTGCGCTGAGGGGAAGGCAACATGATCGTCTTATCGCGTGCCGGGCACCGATCCCGCCGCCGGACCGGGCCGCGCCGGTGGCGCTCGGCGGTGACCACCGTGGCGCTGCTCGCCGGGTACCTGACCGGCACCGCCCTCGCGGGCGCGGGCCCCGCGCAGGCCGACACCGTCCCGGCCGCCCCCGCCGGCTGGACGACCGTCTTCGGCGACGACTTCGCCGGACCGGCCGGCTCCGCCCCCTCGTCGGCGAACTGGTTCTATGACATCGGCACCGGCTACGGGACGGGCGAGGTCGAGCAGACCACCGCCTCGACCGCCAACTCCTACCTCGACGGCAACGGCCACTTGGTGCTGAAGGCCGTCGACAACGGCGGCACCTGGACCTCCGCCCGGCTGGAGAGCACCCGCGACGATTTCCAGGCCCCGGCCGGCGGCGAACTGGAGATGACCGCGTCGATCGAACAGCCGAACCCGGCCAACGGCCTGGGCTACTGGCCCGCCTTCTGGGCCCTCGGCTCCCCGATGCGCGCGGGCGGGGGCTGGCCCACCTCCGGCGAGATCGACATGATGGAGGACGTCAACGGCTCCAACCAGGCGTCACAGACCCTGCACGACGCGGCCGGCAGCAGCGGGCACCCGCTGATCGCCTGTCCCGCCGCCGGCTCCGGCTGCCAGACCGGCTACCACACCTACTCGGTCATCGTGGACCGGACCAACACCAGCGCGGAGACGCTGGAGTTCCTGATGGACGGCACGGTCGAGTCGACCGTCACCGAGGCGTCCGTCGGCACCACCGCCTGGCAGCAGGCCATCGACCACGGCTTCTTCATCATCTGGGACCTGGCCATGGGTGGCAACTACCCGGACGGCGTCTACGGCTCCACCACGCCGACCGCGGCCACCTCCTCCGGCGCGTCCATGAGCGTGGCGTACGTGGCCGTGTACGAGAAGGGCGGCAACTCCACGCCCACCGCCACCGCCACGGCCACCGGGGCGGTCAAGGGCATCAACGGGCTCTGCCTCGGCAACCAGAACGTGCTGAACACCGAGGGCAACCCGATCGGGGTCAGCGCCTGCGACGGCGACCCGGGCCAGCAGTGGTCCACCTACACCGACGGCACCGTGCGGGTCCAGGGCGGCTGCCTGGACGTGGTGAGCGCCGGGACCAGCAGCGGCACCGACGTCGACTGGTACCCCTGCAACGGCACCAACGCGCAGGGCTGGACCCACCAGGCCAACGGCGAGCTGGTGAACCCCAACTCCGGCCTGTGCCTCACCGATCCGGGCGGCAACACCGGCTCCCGGCTGGACATCGAGACCTGCACCGACTCCGCCGCCCAGCAGTGGACCCTGCCCGCCGGCGGCAGCGGCGACACCGTGACCGTGACCGGACCGGGCAACCAGACCTCCACCGCCGGTACCGCCGCGAGCCTGCAGGTGCACGCGAGCGACTCGGCCTCGGGCCAGACGGTGACGTACAGCGCCACCGGCCTGCCCGCCGGACTGTCCATCAACTCCTCCACGGGGCTGATCTCGGGCACGCCGACCACCCCGGGCAGCTCCACCGTCACGGTCACCGCGACGGACCGCACCGGGGCCTCCGGCTCCGCCTCCTTCGGCTGGACGGTGACCGCCGCCGCCGGCTGCGGCAGCACCAACCTCGCCCTGGGCCGGACGGCCACTGCCTCCTCCCAGGAGAACGGCAGCTTCCCGCCGCAGGACGCGGTCGACGGCAACACCGGGACCAGGTGGTCCAGCGCCTTCTCCGACCCGCAGTGGCTGGAGGTGGACCTGGGCTCCACCCAGACCATCTGCCAGGTGGTGCTGGACTGGGAGACGGCCTATGCCACGGCGTTCCAGCTCCAGGTGTCCAACGACGGCTCGACCTGGACGCCGATCTACTCCACCACCACCGGCACCGGCGGCACGCAGACGCTGAACGTCTCGGGCAGCGGCCGGTACCTGCGGATGTACGGCACCGCCCGGGCCACCCAGTACGGCTACTCGCTCTGGGAGCTCCGGGCCTTCGGCAGCAGCTGACAGGGCGTCGGGGCGGGGGCGGGAGGGCGCCCCCGCCCCGACGGCGGCCACCGACCGGGCTAGAATCGGCCGGTGCTTTCCTCAACCGAAGAGTCCCGCGACGCACCCGCCGCCCGGCCCGCCGAGCCCTCCACCGCGGAGCGGGTCCGCTCCTTCCACCGGGCCTTCGGGCTCGACTGCCGCAGCGAGCCCGCCGAGATCGCCTCGGAAGCCGCCCGCCACCGGATGGAGCTGATGCGGGAGGAGGTCGACGAGCTGGCCGAGGCCGTCGAGGAGGGGCGGCTGGACCACTTCGCTCACGAGCTCGCCGACGTGGTCTACATCGCGTACGGCACCGCCGCCGTCCACGGCATCGACCTGGACGCGGTGATCGCCGAGGTGCACCGTGCCAACATGAGCAAGCTAGGCCCGGACGGACGCCCGTCGCTCAGGGCCGACGGCAAAGTCCTCAAGGGCGACTCCTACACTCCGCCGGACGTCGCCGCCGTGCTGCGCGCCCAGGGCTGGTCACCGGCTCAGGCCTAGGGCTACCGGCTCAGGTCTGGGGCTCCCCGGCGGTCGGGCGCAGCCGCAGCGCGGCGGCCCCGGCCAGCGCCCGGGGCTCCGGGCCGACGTCCAGGGTGCTGCCGCGCTCGTCGCCCTCCAGCGGCTCCAGCGCGGCGAGCTGGGAGTCCAGCAGCGCGGGCGGCATGAAGTGGCCGGTCCGCCGCCCGATCCGCTCCGCGAGCAGGACGCGGTCGCCGGTCAGCAGCAGCATGTACGCGCCCGGGCAGGCGGCCCGCAGGGCGTCGCGGTAGCGGCGTCTGAGCGCCGAGCAGGCGATCACGCCGCCGGTGCCGTCGGCCCGCCGTTCGGCCAGCCAGCCGCCGACCGCCGCCAGCCAGGGGCGGCGGTCCTCGTCGTCCAGCGGGACGCCGGCCGACATCTTGGCGATGTTGGGCGCCGGGTGCAGGTCGTCGGCGTCGGCGAAGGGCAGCCCGAGGCGCTCGGCGAGCAGCCGCGCCACCGTGCTCTTGCCGACGCCGGAGACCCCCAGCACGACCACGCACAGCGGTGCGGGCGGCGCCGCCTCGGCGGGGGAGCGGTCGGCTGCGGTGCGGGCCATGCGGGCGGCTCCTGACGAGGGACGACTGGCGAGGGACGGCTGACGGCGGGCCGGCCCGTCGGCGGGCCCGCTAGGGGGCGGGTTTGGTGACGGTGTCGAGGAAGAACGCGTCGATGCTCTGCACGGCCTGGACGAAGTCGTCCAGGTTCACCGGCTTGGTGACGTAGGCGTTGGCGTGCTCCCGGTACGCCCCGGCGACGTCGTCGGGGGCGGCGGACGTGGTCAGCACCACCACCGGGACGCAGGCGAGGACCTGGTCGCCCTTGAGCACCGCGAGCAGCTCGCGGCCGTTCATCCGGGGCATGTTGAGGTCCAGGACGATGAGGTCGGGACGGGGCCTCCCGTCGTCCCGCAGGTAGGCCAGGGCGGCCACGCCGTCGGCGGCGCGCTGGACGCTGCGCGCCAGGCCGCGGTCGAGCAGTGCCTCCTCGACCAGCATCGCGTCGGCGTCGTCGTCCTCGACCAGCAGCACGGTGTACGGGCGGGGCGGGGCTGCAGCGGCCATCTCGGGGCATCCTTCGGTGGTGACGGGCCGGGGTCGCACGTGTGTGCGCACCCCGCGACAACGAGGGTTGTCGCTATGACGGTAGGCTTTCGCCGTTCCGCGCGTCCACCGTGCGGCGCACCGTACCAGGATCAGCGCCGTGCAGGGCTCTGCCGGTGACCAGAGCGGAGACGGCAGTGCCAGCTCAACCGCAGCAGACCGCCCCCGGTGCCGGGGCGGGGAGCGCTCCCGCAGCGGCGGCCCGCCGCGGCACGGGGGAGTGGACCACCCGGCGCTGGCTCACGGCCGGCACGGCCGCGACGCTCACCGTGCTGCTCGTGCTCGGTGTGCTGGTGGCCTGGTTCTTCGCGCACTCCTCCTCGGTCACCGGCCAGCTGGTCAACCGCAGCAGCCCGGCGCTGATCGCCGCCGTGCAGCTGGAGGCGGCCCTGGTCAACCAGGAGACCGGAACCCGGGGCTATGCGATCTCCGGGCAGACCGACTTCCTGCAGCCGTACACCGAAGGGCTGGCCCAGGAGAACACCGCCGTCGCCCAGCTGCGACAGCTCACCGCGGGGGACCGGGCGGCGGGCGTCGCCCTGGACCGGGTGCTGGCCCGGGCGGAGACCTGGCAGCACGACATCGCCCGGCCGATCGCCGCCTCGCCCGCGGGCCGGGCGGTCCCGGACGACGTCGCCCAGGTCAACAAGGGCAAGCAGGAGTTCGACGCGCTGCGGGCGGCGCTCACCGCCCAGCAGCAGCAACTGCAGCAGCGCCGCGACGCCGCGCTGGCCGACCTGAACCACTCGCGCACCCTGCGCGACTGGCTGTTCACCGCCATCGCGGTGGTCATCCTGGTGGTGTCGGCGCTGGTCCTGGCCGGCCTGCGCCGGGGCGTCAACCTGCCGCTGGAGCGGCTCTCCGGGCAGCTGCGGGTGGTCGCCCAGGGCGGCTTCGACCAGCCGATCTCCAGCAGCGGCCCGGCCGACCTGCGGCAGCTGGCCCGTGACGCCGAGGCGATGCGCCACTACCTGGTCCAGGAGCTGGCCAACAGCCGCGCCGCCCAGGCCGCGGTGGACGCCCACGCCGCCGACCTGCGCCGCTCCAACGCCGAGCTGGAGCAGTTCGCCTACGTGGCCTCGCACGACCTGCAGGAGCCGCTGCGCAAGGTGGCCAGCTTCTGCCAGCTGCTGCAGCGCCGCTACGCCGAACAGCTGGACGAGCGGGCGAACCAGTACATCGGCTTCGCCGTCGACGGCGCCAACCGGATGCAGACCCTGATCAACGACCTGTTGGCGTTCTCCCGGGTGGGGCGGGTCCACGACGGCTACACCCCGGTCGACCTGGAGCAGGTCTGGGCCTCGACCGAGGACTCGCTCAGCGTCGGCATCGCCGAGACCGGCGCGGTGCTGGTCCGCGACCCGCTGCCCACGGTGGCCGGCGACCCCACCCAGCTGGGCATGCTGCTGCAGAACCTGATCACCAACGCGGTGAAGTTCCGCGCCCCCGACCGGCCGCCGCGGATCACCCTGACCTGCGAGCCGGACCCGGAGCGGGACCTGTGGCGGTTCGCCTTCACCGACAACGGGATCGGCATCGACGCCGAGTACGCGGAGCGGGTCTTCGTCATCTTCCAGCGCCTGCACACCCGGGACGCCTACCCGGGCAACGGCATCGGCCTCGCCATGTGCAAGAAGATCGTGGAGTTCCACGGGGGCTCGATCGCCGTCGACCCCCGGCACTCCGGCGGCACCCGGATCGCCTTCACCCTCCCGCGCAGCGCGCCGGAGGCGCCCCTGGCCGAGCCGGAGGTGCAGGCGTGAGCTTCGACACCACCCCGGCCCCCGCCGCCTGGCAGGACCCGGCCGACGGCGAGCACTACCGGGTGCTGCTGGTCGAGGACGACGCCGGGGACGCGCTGCTCGTCCAGGAGTACCTGGCCGACACCCGGCTGCCGCACGTGCTGCGCTGGAGCCGGGATCTGGCCGCCGCGCTCGCCGACATCGCCGCGAACCCGCCGGACTGCGTCCTGCTGGACCTCGGCCTGCCGGACATCGTCGGCGTCGCGGCGGTGGAGGCCATCCAGGCCGCCTGCCCGCGGGCCGCCGTGATCGTGCTCACCGGCCTCGCCGAGGCCCGCTCCGCCAACGCGGCGGTGGCCAGCGGCGCCCAGGACTACCTGGTCAAGGGGCAGGTCAGCACCGACCTGCTGGACCGCACCCTGCGCTACGCGATCCACCGCAAGCAGGCCGAACGCGCGGCGGCCGAACTGCGCGAGAACCAGATCCACGCCCGCGAGAACGCCCGCCTGGAGCGGGGGCTGCTGCCCACCCCGCTGCTGCGCTCCGCCGGGGTCACCGTCAACAGCCGCTACCTGCCCGGACGCGAACGCGCCCTGCTGGGCGGGGACTTCCTGGACGTGGTGCAGACGCCCGACGGCGTCGTCCACGCCGTCATAGGGGACGTCAGCGGCCACGGGCCGGACGAGGCGGCTCTCGGCGTCTGCCTGCGGATCACCTGGCGGGCGCTGGTGCTGGCCGGGCACGTCGGCGCCGACCTGCTGGACCTGCTGGAACAGGTGCTGGTCGCCGAGCGACCGCGCACCGAGATGTTCGCCACCTGCACCACCGTCAGCATCGCCGCCGACCTGCGGTCGGCGAGCCTGCTGCTGGCCGGGCACCACGAGCCGCTGCTCTGTGCGGACGGCTCGGCCCGGGAGGTCACTGCGGGCTTCGGCCCGGCGCTCGGGATCACGCCCGGGCGGCGCCGCTGGCAGACCACGACCCTGGAGCTGCCCGCCGCCGGCGCGCTGATGATGTACACCGACGGGCTGATCGAGGGCCGCAGCGGCCCGGGCCTGGAACGGCTCGGGGCGGCCGGCCTGATCGAGCTGATCGCCGCCGCCCCCGAGCCGGCCGTGAACAGCCTGCTGGACCACCTGGTGGGCACTGCCCGTACCCTCAACGCCGGCCGCCACTCGGACGACCTGGCCATCCTGCACCTCTCCTGGGGCCAGGGCCCCCCGGTCCACCGCCGCTAAGCGGCGGTGGAGCTGCGCTGTCGGACGATCTGCACCATCGGGCGGCGGCAGGCGACCGGGCGGCGCAGCTCCTGGCGCGCGCTGGTCTGCATCATCCGCACCTCGCAGCGGTCGCTGATCTCGGCGCGGACGATGCCGGTCTCGTCGGTGTAGATGGGATGGCCGCCCGGCCCCGTCGCCTCCGTGCGCCGGACCACCACGGACTCCGTGGCGGTCACCGGGCGCAGTGCGGTTGCGAAGTGCAGCTCGAAGCAGTCGTCACCGGTCATGGGCTGGGTCCACCGTTTCCTTGAGCGAATCTGTTCCTGCAGAGCCACGTCTGTCCCGGAACGCGGCGCCTACACCACCGGATCGCCGTCGGCGAGGGGGAAGTACAGGACCATTCGGCCGATTGGCGCGTGTTCGGGCGCTCTGTGCCGCCGCTGCCTCCCTAGCGTGTACGCCGACAACCGGCTGACCAGCCGAGCCTGCACGAGGATGGACGCACAGATGACCGATGAACCTCTCCGCCGCGTGGTAGCCGAACCGTTCAGCAGGCGCCGGGCGCTGCTCGGGCTGGCTGCCGGAGTCGGCACGGCAGCCGCCGCGGGCGTCGCCGGAACCACCCCCGCCTCGGCCGCCGGTACCGCGGCCAAGGCCGCTGCACCGGCGGCCGCGCCCGCGGCGAGCAACCCCGCGCCCGGCGCCATGGAGCTGTTCACCGACTCCGACTTCAACTTCCAGGCGCTGGGCGCCCTCGGCGCGGCCGGGCACGGCTCGACCGAGGTCGGCGAGGTGCTCACGGCGGTCAACTCGATCAACGCGGCCGGGCTGAGCTTCCAGACGTTCACCGACACCTTCCGGTACTGGGGCGACCGGCTGGCCCGCGAGTCCGCGCAGGCGGGCCGCCCCGGGCAGAAGCAGACCCGGCGGTTCCGGGCCCTGCGCTCCTCCTCCTACTACGAGCAGGCGCTGTACTACGTCCTCGGCACCGACCACCCGGGCGACGAGGAGGACGTCTACCGCTCGGTCAGGGCCGGGTGGGACGCCTTCGTCGCCCGCTGCGACCCCCCGGCCGAACTGCTGAGCGCGCCCTACGGCCCGCACCGGATGCCGGTGTGGTTCTTCCGGCCGGACGCATCGTGCGTGCCCCGCCCCACGGTCATCCTCACCAACGGCAGCGACGGCCAGAATGTCGACATGTGGACCTACGGCGTGGCCTCGGCGCTGGGCCGGGGCTGGAACGCGGTGGTCTACGACGGCCCCGGCCAGGGCCAGATGCTGTTCGTGGACCAGGTGCCGTTCACGCCGCGCTGGGAGGAGGTGGTCCGCCCCATCGTCGACCTGCTGATCCGGCGTCCGGACGTGGACCGCAGGCGGATCGCGCTGACCGGATTCAGCCTGAGCGGGGTGCTGGCCCCGCGCGCCGCCGCCTTCGACCACCGGCTGGCCGCCCTGGTGGCCGGGCCGGGCGTGGTCGACCCGTGGCTGGCCTTCCCGGCCGACGTGCGCAGCATCCTGGTCGGCACCAAGGCGGAGACCAACCACATCTGGAACACCGAGGTCGTCCCCAGCCTCACCGCCGACGAGGCGTTCCAGCTGAAGAAGCGGTTCGAGCCCTACGACGCCGCGGTCATGCGCGCAGCGCGGCAGGGCCGGATGTTCACCGACTTCTGGACCCCGGCCCAGGTCCTGGTGGCGATGAACATCACCAAGGTCGCCGGACGGATCACCGCGCCCACCCTGGTGGTCGACTTCCAGGACGAGCAGTTCTTCCCCGGCCAGGCCCGGCAGCTGTTCGACCTGCTGCGCAGCCGCAAAGAGTACGTCCGGATGACCCGGGCCGAGGGCGCGCAGCTGCACTGCTCGCCGATGGCCCCGCAGCACTACTGCGAGACCATCTTCGACTGGCTGGACGAGACCCTCGACGTCCGCCCCTGAGACCGCGCCGGGAGCGCGGCGGGGTGCCTCCCGCCGCGCTCCCCGCGCCTCGGCCTGCTCTCAGCCCGGCGGCCGACCGCCCCGGGCCAGGGCCTGGGAGCGCATGTAGGCCGGGTACCAGCGGGTGAAGCGGTAGGCGAGGACCAGCAGGATGATGGGAATGACCCAGTTCAGCCAATCCGTGCCGGACGACACATGCAGTGCGACCAGGCCCAGGATCGCGGTGACCGCGAACACCAGCCCCCACACCGCCGTCAGCACCCGGTTGGTGCGCTTGAAGGCAGGCGTGCCCCAGACCTCCCTCGGGGTGGACTCACGCGCGTACTGCTCGGTGAACGGCACGAAGGCCAGCGAGACCAGCGCGGTCAGCGCCAGCACGCCGTTGGAGAGGGTCTGGGCGTAGGTCTCCAGCCAGAGCAGCCTGCTGCGGTGCAGGAACAGGGCCAGGACGCTGACCACGGCGAAGAAGACGATGCCGACGGCGTCCAGCAGCTTCGGCAGGCCGCGCCCGCTCCGCAGGTCGGGGAGGGTCAGCACGACCGCCGCGACCAGCGCCGAGAAGGCCGCCAGCTTCCAGGTGCTGGGGCCCGCGACGACGTCGAAGATGATCCACGGCGCGAAGGCGAAGAAGATGTTCTGGCTGCGGCCGATCGGGCGGGGCGCCGTGGAACTGCTCTGTCCGTACTGGCTCACGAGGGAGTACCTCCCGGCTTCGGGGCGCGGTCACCTGGCGGTCGAGGAACCCGGCTGCGCCATGGTGCCGGAGTCGGAGTTTGAGCCGCTGCCGGAGAACCCCCCGGACACCAGCCCCGCCACCAGGAACAGCACCAGCAGGCCCTTGGCCCCGCCCGAGGTGGTCAGCGGCCTGGTGGCCGAGCGCGGCTGCTGCGCCGGGCCGGGCTGGTCGCCGAACAGCCGCTTGGGGTAGGCGGAGCTGAGCATGGAGACGTAGGCGCTCAGCCGCATGGTGTAGCGGGTGACCGCCGCCGTGGCCTGGAACACCGGGACCGGCAGCCGGCCCAGGACCAGGGCCACCAGCCAGATGATGATGCTGACCGCGTAGTAGCCCGAGGTCAGCAGCCCGGCCACGATCGCCGCGGGGATCATCAGGATGATCCGGAACAGCACCGCCAGCCGGTTCAGTCGGCCCGGGCGCACCTCGATCCGGATCGGGTACTCGGGGGCGTCGAAGGCGAACGGCGGGTAGCGGTCCACCAGCAGCATGGCGTAGCCGTGCACCCGGGTCTGGTAGGCCAGGTACCGCAGCAGGAAGCCGGCGACCGGCTCCGGCAGCCGGCCCAGGACCAGCGCGGAGAACCAGCCGACCACGGTGACCACGACCGCGGCGATGCCGAGCACGAACAGCACCACGAACTGCGGCACCAGCAGCAGCCAGCGCAGCAGCACCGTCCAGCGGCGCTGGCGTCCGGGCTCGGGGACGTCCAGCTCGGGCAGGGTCTCGTCCGGCAGCGCGGGCGCCGGGGGCGCCGCCCAGGTCTGCTCCGCCATGTCCGCTCCTCCGCTGTCGCCCGCACCGGTCGGATCCAGCGTCCCCCGGCCCGGGCGTCCGCACCTGCGGCGTGGGCTGTTCGGGCGATCCCGCTGGACGATCCCCGCTGGGGCGGTCAGGGCGCGATCGGGCCCGTCGCTCAGCCCGTCTCGGCGCGGCGGGCGGCGAAGACGACAATGTCGTCGCGCTGCTGGGCCCCGAACCCCTCCAGCAGCGCGTCGCAGAGCGCCTCGCAGTCCCAAGGGCCGTCGGCGGCCGCACGGCGCAGGCTCTCCAGCGCCTCCGGCAGGGGAGTGCCGCGCTTCTCGATCAGGCCGTCGGTGACCATCAGCAGGCTGGCGCCGGGTGCCAGGCGGTGGCTGGTGCCGACCGGCTGCGGCAGCCCCAGGCCCAGCAGCGGCCCGTGCTCGGTGACGAACTCGGCCCGGCCGGGCCCGGTGCGCAGCAGCGGCAGCGGGTGGCCGGCGTTGGCGATCCGCAGCCGCCCGGTGCCCGGCTCCAGCAGCGCCACGCACACGGTCGCCGTCCACCCGGGCCGGTGGCGGCTCAGCAGCGTGTCCAGCCGCTCCAGCAGCACGTGCGGCGGATGGTCCTCGGTGGCGAAGGCACGCAGGGCGTGACGCAGCTCACCCATCACCACGGCGGCCTGCAGGCTGTGGCCCATCACATCGCCCACGGCCAGCAGCAGTCCGCCGGGGGTGTCGATGGCCTCGTAGAAGTCGCCGCCTATCTCCGTCTGGGTGGCAGCCGGAAGGTAGCGGACGGCCAGTTCAATCCCCGGCAACCGGGGCAGGTGTTCCGGCAGGAAAGTGCGCTGCAAGGTGAGGGCGAGCTGGTGCTCCTCGCGGTACAGGGCGACCACCCCGCGGTTGGTCTCCTCCAGCTCGGCCAGCAGCTCCGCGTTGAGCTTCCGCAGCCGACGGATCTCGTCGTCCTGGGCGGACTGCGGTTCGCCCGCGGCGTCGTCGGTAGGATCCTCATGGCTTCGGAGCACGCTTCACCTTAACGAGTCGGCCCGTACCGGCCCAGACGCCGTCCGCGCGGCGGCCGGGGCCGCGGCCGGTCAGTAGGCTGTGGGCCACAGGCCGGCGGTGCGGCACCGTCTCGTACGATTGTCCGGCCGGGGTCGGGTCAGCGCGGGCAGCCCGGTCACCGCACCGATGGACGAGAGGCCACTGGTTCATGGACGCTCAACCGGATCCCCTGACGCGCGTGGAGCGCTGGCCGCTCGACGGCGGGCCCGGCACCCTCGCCCGCGCCCGCGACCGCACCCGGGAGTTCCTGGACGCGCTGCCCGGGGTCTCCCAGACGGTGCTGCAGGACGGCCTGATCCTGGTCACCGAGCTGGTGTCGAACGCGATGCGGCACGCCCCCGGCCCGGCCGCGCTGGAGCTGGCCGACCGCCCGGGCGAGGTGACGATCGCGGTGAGCGACAGCAGCACCCGCCTGCCCGAGCCGCGCGCGGCCGACCTCACCGCGGCCGACGGCGGATTCGGCTGGCACCTGGTGCAGCGGCTGTCGCAGGCGGTCCGGGTCCAGCTGGACCCGCCGCACGGCAAGACCGTGTCCGCCACGCTGGCCCTGGATTTGCCGAGGTCGCGCGAGACGATGGCAGGATGATCCCCATGGACAGTGCCACAGGCGACGCAGCAGCAGGCGCCCGCGAGCCGCGGGCGGGGACGGATCCGGGCGCCCCGCTCTCGGTGCCGCCCACGGACTGCCAGGCGCTGACGGTCAGCAGCCGTCCCGACAGCACCGGCGTGCTGGTCCGGGCCGAGGGCGATCTGGACTTCGAGACCGCCGACACGCTCCGGGACCTGCTGAACACCGTGGTGCTGATCCCCGGTCAGCGGCTGACGCTCGACCTGGACGCGGTGGACTTCTTCGACTCCAGCGGCCTGGGTGCGCTGCTCGCGGCCCGTAGTCTGGCCCAGCAGGCCGACGCCACCGTGGAGCTGCTTCCGCCGCCGGAGCACATCGCCCGGGTCCTCGAGGCCGTCGGCCTCACCTCGCTCTTCGCCATCCGCACCGACCCCGGCGGGGGCACCACGGTCGGCTAGCGGGGAAGAGTCTGACGGCGCAGGCATGGGCCGGGAATCTCGGGGCAGCGGAAAGGCAACGTCCTTCTGTCCTGTCCTGGAGGTGGGCCTTGTCCCCCGAGTCCGAAGTCCTGACCGTCAGCACCACCGTTCACGGAGACGACCGCGCGGTCGTCTCGCTCACCGGCGAGCTCGACGTGGACACCGCCGTGGCGCTGCAGCACCAGCTGGCCGCCCTGGTCCTGCAGGGCCGCAAGCACGTGGTGCTCGACCTGGCCCAGGTGCCGTTCATGGACTCCTCCGGGCTCAACAGCATCCTGCGCGCCCGCTCGGAGACCCAGCGGTACGACGGCAACCTGTTGCTGGCCGCGCCCGGTTCTGCCGTACGGCGGCTGCTGGACCTGACCGGCGTCAGCCTGACCAGCCCGCTCTACGCCACGGTCGGCGACGCGCTCGCCTCCCTCGCCGGTGCCGAGCCCGCGTCCTGAGCCTGTCTTTTTTGACCACGCCATCCTGACCCGGGCGCCCGATCGGGCGCCCGGCGGCGGTTCGGGGCCGGTGATCCGGCCCGGATCGCCGTCAGGCCCCGTTGGTCCGCGTGGTCGCGCCGGCTGTGGTCTCGGCGGCGTGGTGCTGCTCGGGCGAGCTGAGGGCGTCGGCGAAGTGCGCGTCCAGCCCGGTGATCCTCAGGATGCCCTGGAGGTGGTCGCTGACCCCGGCCAGATGCAGGTTGACCTGGTCGGTCTCGGTACAGCGCATGATCCAGATGAGGGCCGACAGCGCCGACGAGTCGGTGTTGTCGACCCCGGTCAGGTCCACCGTCAGGCAGCCGCCGACCGGCAGCTCGGCCAGCGCCTCGTCGGCGGCCTGGCGCAGCTCCCCGGCGGTCTCGTAGTCGCAGGAGCCCACGAGGGCCAGGGTGATCCGCCCGGAGGCGGTGGGGTTGACGGTGATCGTCAGCGGCTCCGGCTCGTAGCGGCTCACGTCAGCCCCCCGGTCCGGCTGACTGCTGCCCTCGGCGCAGCCGCCGTCGTTGCGGGTTGGCCGGTCATGCTCGTGCACGTGTTCGTCTCCACCACGTTTTCGAAGGACGGTTCGCTCCGTTGTTGCGCACTCATCCTGTGTACCTACCCGGACCCGCGCCGTCCACCATGGTGAGATGAGATCCGCGCCGAGGCGCACCCAGCGCGAGCGCGGCGATGTCGTCGCGCGGGCCGCCGGCGCACCATTCGGTGACGACCATCTCCACCCGTTCCACCACGGCCTCCACCGGCAGCCCGGAGCACTCCGCCAGCAGGTCGCGCAGGCGGTGCTCGCCGAACATCTCCCGCCCGCCGGAACCGCCGCGGGCCTCGGTGATGCCGTCGGAGTACAGCAGGCAGATGTCCCCGGGATCCAGCGTGGTGCTGAACGTCGTGCTGGTGATCTCCGCCACAGCGCCGATCAGCGTACCCCCGGTGCGGGCCTGCTCGACCACACCTCCGCTGCGCAGCAGCAGCGGTGGGGGATGGCCGGCCGCGGTCAGCCGCAGCGCCACCCGTCCGTTGCCGATCGGTGTGGCCCCGGCCAGCACCAGCGTGACGAAGCGGGCCTCCTGCTCGTCCAGCAGGGTCGCGTTCAGCAGCTCCAGCAGCTGTTCGTGGTCCGGCTCGATCCGGCGCAGGGCCGAGAGGGTGTTGCGGATCTTGCCGGTGAGCACGGCCGCGCCGGGGCCCTTGCCGCAGACGTCCCCCAGCATCAGCAGGGTCTCCTCGGGCATCCCGCTGCCCGGCAGCGGCGGGTGCACGTCATAGAAGTCACCGCCGATCAACTCCCCGGCCCGCGAAGGGCGGTAGCAGCTGGCCAGGTCGAGGCCGTCCAACCTGGCCGCCGCCGGGGGCAGCAGGGCCCGCTGCAGTACGACCGCGGTCTCGGCCCGCTCGGCGTACAGCACGGCGGCGGAGATGGCCGCCCCGGCGCGGGCCGCGAAGATCCGGGCGAACAGCTCCTCGTCCTCGCTGAAGCCCTGCGGGCCCGAGCGGCGCAGCAGCACCAGCGCGCCCGCGGCCACGCCGTTGCCCGGCAGCGGCGTCACGACCAGGGAGCCGGGCTCGCCGAAGCCGGGCGGCAGCAGCCAGCCGGGCACCAGCGCCGGGTCCACCCAGCGCGAGGGGACCGGCGGGAAGCCGCTCAGCGCCTCCGCCAGGCCGGGGACCTCGGAGACGTCCACCGCCAGGGCCGCCTCCTCGATGGACCCGCCGCGCACCAGCCGGGTGATGGCGATCCGGCGCCCCCGGGTCGGGGTGACCACGACGGCGGCGTCGGCGAGTTCCTCCACGGCGAGTTCGGCGGTCACCCGCAGACAGCGCCGCTGGTTGAGCGAGGAGAGCAGTCGGGCCGAGGCGCGGACCAGGAAGGACGTCCGGGCGCGCTCGTCGGCCAGCCGCCGCACCGCCGCCTGCTCCTCGGTCACGTCGGTCAGCAGCCAGCCGCTGCACGTGCCCGGGAGCGGCTGCGAGACGGCCCGCACCGAGCGGTCGCCGACGGCTCCGTCCACCACGGCCGCGCCGGAGTCGTGCGCCTCGCACAGCCACTGCGGCACGACCGGCGGGGCGAAGGACTCCTGCTCCCGCAGGCCGGGGAACAATGCCTCGGCCGCCTTGTTGTGCAGTCGTACGGTATGGCCGCCGCCCGGCTCGGGGGCGACCACCAGGGCGGCTGTGGTCGCGTCGACCAGCGCCCGCAGGACCGGCACGCCCAGGGCCCGGGCTTGTGCGTCTCGACGGGCGCCCCGCTCCGGGGAGGCCGCGTCCACGACAGGTCGGGAGATCGACACGGGGGCCTCCTCTCGTCGGGACAACACCTGTTGTCCAGACGCAACCGTCTCGCACCTCCGGCGGTTGAGGCAAGTCCGGCCCGGCCCCGGCCACCTGTGCCAGCCGGAACGCGGGCCGGGATCAGGACGTCAGCGCGCTTCGCGGAACTCCACGTGGCGAGCGGCGCGCGGGTCGTACTTGCGCAGCGTCAACCGATCGGGGTCGTTGCGGCGATTCTTTCGGGTGACGTACGTGTAGCCGGTTCCGGCGGTCGAACGGAGCCGGACGACCGGGCGGAGGTCACTGCGGGCCATGGTGTGTCCCTTCGTTCTGCAATGGTTGTCGTTTCCATTGCGGTGCTGTCCCCGTCAACAGCACCACCCGCCGCCGCATTCCCGTACACGGACGCACCGGCCCGCCTGCTCAGGCCAGGCGTTGGCGCAGCCGGATGATCCGGTCCAGCGCGGCCGTGAACCCCGGGAAGCCCAGGCGGCCATCGGCCAGGGCCTGCGCCAGGCCGTCCACCACCGCCTGCCCGTTGGCCACGTCGCGGGATGCCTCCAGGATCAGGTCCATCCCGGCCGTGGCGGCGGCCACCGCGTTCTGCGGGGCGGTGCCGAAGGGCTTCAGCGCGCCCGCGTCGATCGCATCGGTGACGGTCACGCCGCGGAAGCCGTGCCGCCGCCGCAGCTCCTCCTCGACCACCCGCGCGGACAGCCCCGCCGGGCGGTGCGGGTCCAGCGCCGTGTGGACCGCCCAGCTCACCATGGCCAGATCCACCCCGGCGGCGATCGCCGGGCCGTACGGACGCTCGTCCACGCCGCGCAGCTCCGCCAGCGGCGTGGTCAGCGTGACCGGCCCCAGATCGGTGTTCTGACCGGTGGCGGCCGGGCCCAGCCCGGGGAAGTGCTTCGCGGTGGCCGCCACCCCGGCCGCCTGCTGCGCCTCGATGAAGGCCCGCCCGCAGACCGACACCACCTCCGGGTTCGAACTGTACGAACGCCCGAACTGGTCGATGAAGTCGCCCGGCGCGCGGAAGACGTCCAGCACCGGTGCCAGGTTGACGTTCAGCCCGGCGCCGCGCAGCAGCTGCCCGGCCTCCCGGCCCGCCTCGGCCGCGGCCCGCGCCGGGTCCGGCGACGCGCCGATCTGCTTCTGCGAGAGCACCGGGCCGCCCGGCAGCCGCCGTACCCTGCCGCCCTCCTGGTCGGTCATCACCAGCAGCGGCGCACGCACCGGGCTGCCCTGGGCGGCCTCGTGCAGCTGCTGCACCGCCGCGGTGACCTGGGCCAGGCTGGAGACGTTCTCGCCGAACAGGATGACCCCGCCGACCACGCCGCCGGCGATCCGGTCCAGCAGTGCCTGCGGCACGGTGGTGCCCGGGTACGAAAAGACGACCCGCTGCCCGGCCAGCTGCTCCGGCGTCAGCCGGGAGGCCAGGTCGGATGCGGGGCCCGCCTCGGCGGCGGTCGGCGCGGCGAAGCACAGCCCGGCCGCTGCGGCGGCGAGACCGGCCCCGGCGAACAGGGTGCTGCGGCGGGAGAGCGGATTCCCCGGGTGGTCCATGCTGTGTGCCTCCATAGAGGGGTGGACGTCTCCGCTCCGGTCTACCCAGCACGGCCGGACGCGCAGGGGAGGCGCGCCCGGCCGCCGACGATTGGCCCCTGGGCGGCTCAGTCCTGCGGCGGGGGCGGCTGCGGCTGCTGCTGCCCTGCGGGTGGCTGCTGCTGTGCGGGCTGCTGGCGCGGCGTCTGGTGCGGCAGGTCCACGTGCAGGACGGTCTGGTCGTGGTCGCCCGGCAGGTGCTCGGCGGGCAGCGGCAGCTGCGGCCGGCCCTGGCTGCCGCGCGGGAACACCGTCATCGGAATGGACTCGACCGCCACCTGCGGAGTGTCCGGGCCGTGCAGATCGGTCAACTGCTGCCCCAGCGCCTCACGGAACGCCTCGGCGACGGCCGCCCCGCGCAGCGCCGACAGCTGCAACGACTGCCCGAAGTGCGCTCGGCCGCCGTGGGTCACGGTCGCGTGCGCCTCGACGGTGACCACCGGCGGCAGGCCGCCGCTCTGCGCCTGCACCAGGCTGCTGGTGGCGACATGCGAGGCCACCGACTCGATCGCGGTGCTCTGGCCCGCGCCCAGATCCGCCGAGGAGCCGTCGAAGCCGAGGGCCTGGCTGGCCACCCGCTCGACCGTCACCGGCTCGACCGTCACCGGCTCGACCGTCACCGGCGCGGCAGACGTCGAGGCTGGTGCCGTGCGCACCACCTCCGGTGCGGGCGGCGGGCCGGGCTGCTCCGGCGGCGCCGGGTGCGCGGGCTGGAACGGGACGTCGGCGAGGGTGGTGGAGCCGGGCGCGGCCGGGGGCGGTGCGGCGTCGTGGACGACCGGGGGCGGCGCGGCGACGGTCTCGTCGCTCGGGGGCGAGACGACGATGCGCGGGACGGGCGGCGTGGCGGGCTGCACCACCGTGATCCGGTTGGGCGGAGCGGCGACGACGGTGTCGTGGGCCGTGACGGTGGCTGGTTGTCGGAGTGGGGCGGTGGGGGCCGGGACGGGAGTGGTGGGCAGCGGCACCGTGACCCGGTCGGGCGGGGCCGGGGCGACGGTGTCGTCCGCCGTGCGGCTCGGCAGCGGGTTGCCGGGCGCGGCGGGCTGGGTGGTGATCGGGCGGTTCGGCAGGGCCGGGGGGAGGGCGCCGTGCATCATCGGCGGCGGCGCCTGCCGGGTGGTGTCGGTGGCGAGCGGGGTGGCGGCCGGGGTCGAGACCGGGGTTGCAGTCGGGGTCGAGGCCGGGGCCGTGCGCGCGGGGGGCGGTGGGACCGCCTGCTGGCCGCCGTTGTTCGGCTGCGGGGGGTTGCGGACCATCGGCACCTGGTCGCCCTGCTGGTGTGCTCCGGAGAACACCAGGTAGGTGTCGCCGGGCCGGGTGCCGCCGGTGGTCTCGTGCTCGGGGATGTCGACGGTGACCGGGATGACGCCCTTCTCCTGGAGTTGGCGGCCTCCGTCGGAGAAGGTCAGCGTCACCTCGGCGTGGCCGGTGAACCGGGCCATCGGGGTGTTGAACTTGCCGCTGGCGATCACGCGTCCGCCCTGCTCCAGCAGGGGGCCGCCGCGGTTGCGGTGCTGCACACCGGCCGTCAGCAGCACCGTCGCCTCGGCGTGTCCGGCGTCCGCCTCGACCCCGATCTGGCCCTGGCCGCCCCAGAGCGTCCAGTCCAGGTCGGTGTGCCGGGTCGTCGTGCCGACCTCGCTGGCGGGGCTCAGCTCCACCTTGTTGTCGCTGGCCTCGTACTCCAGGCTGAGCAGCTTCACCGACGCCTTGACCTGGGCCTGGTTCACGAACAGCCGGTGCCCGGCGCTGGGGGTGCTGAGGTCGTCGCCGCGCGTCGCCGGGTTGAAGCCGGACGACAGCTGGCTGTGCCCGATCGCCTGCCGGGCGACGTCGTTCATCCGGGCCCAGGTGCCCTTGCCGAAGAACTGCGGCCCGCGCGCCCGGATGATGTCGCCGATGCCGGAGGAGTCGCCGATCCACCGGGTCACGTCGACGTCCCGCAGACCCTCCGTCCACACGCGTGCGGGCGGCACCCGCACGGGGGCGGGGCCAGGAGCGGGCGCGGGCGGCTGGGCTGCCCGGAACTGGGCGAGCTGCTGCTGCTCGGCCGGGTTCGGCCGGGCCACGAACACCGGCGGCTCCCCGGTCTCCAGGGGTCGGGTCTCGGACGCCTGGAGCGTCGCCTCGAAGCCCACCTCGGTCTGCGCGCTGCTCCGCTGCGGGGCCATCATCCGCCGGACCGAGCGGATCACCCGTACGTTGTCCCCGTGGACGATGCTGCGCACCCCGTGCACGAAGGAGGCGGGCATGTCGCCGATCATCCGGATCGCGGTGCGCGGCGGCGGCTCCGCACCGCCGTGGTAACTGGCGGCCCCGATCCGGGGCGGGGCGCCCGGTGGGGGCGGGTTCCGGAGCGCTTCCCGCTGCAGGTAGGCATTGCTGCGGTCGACGGCCTGCTGCCGGAACGCGCGGGACATGGGTTCCAGGACCACCCGCTCGCTGTTGTGCAGGCTCAGCAGCGGCCGCCGGGTCATGGTGAAGACCAGCTGCGCGGTTCCGGCCGCGGTCACGCCCTCGCGCTTGCTCTTGGAGGTCATGCCGGTCGACGCCGACCCGGCCGTCACCCGGGCCTCGTCGTGGCCCCACGAGCGGGTGCCGCCCAGTCCGAACACCCCGGCGACGCCGTGCGGCAGGGGGTTGGTGGTGCCCTGGGCCGAGACGGAGACGGTGTGGTTGTTGCCCCGGTCCCTGCCGCCGTCGTCGTCGGCGAAGGCGAAGGAGCGCTGTGCGGCGGTGCCGGTGTTGAACTCGGTCACCGGGACCTCGCCGGTCTGCCGCAGCCTGCTGACGTACGAGCTGATCCGCACCTCGCTGCGGCCGTGCCGGATCACCATCTCCTCACCGGACATCATCGGCTTCAGCGCGGGGACGAGCGCGTCGTCCCCGATGGCCCGGATGATCTTCTCGCGCATGCCCGGCCAGTCGCCGCGCAGGGTGTTCCTGCCGGTGTTGCCGATCCGGTCCACGGTCCGTTCGACGACGGTGTGGCGGGGGCCGCCGCCGTGCAGCGGGAAGACGTCGGTGACCACGTCCGACGATCCCAGCCGCCAGCTGCTGCTGATCCGGTCGGGCACCGCCATGGGCCGGGCCGGCTGCTGGAGCCCCTGGGGGGTGGGGGCGTCGCGCAGCGGCACGGCGACCACGGCGCCGTCCATGACGACGGTGGGGTGGTGCTCGAAGTGACTGAGGTTGTTGCGCAGGTCGTAGTCCACGCCGAAGTGGATCTGGCCGGTGAACAGCCCCGCCGGTTCGTTGTTCTTGCCCCGGCTCGCCGTGGAGCCCGCGGTGTCCGTCGTCATGCTGCGGGAGAAGTCGAAGGCGCGGGTGTAGGAGGCGTTGATGTTGACGTGCGGCACCTTGACCTTGATCGGGAGGCCCAGGATGTGCCGGGTCCGCTGGTCGCGGGAGATGCCGGTGGAGGCCCGGTACTGGTTGCCCAACTCGAACTCGAAGGGGTCCACGGTCTCGGTGTGTCGGAAGTTGGCCAGTCCGGCGCGGACCTTGATGGTGCCCTTCCAGCCGCCCGCGTCCACATGGACGGTGATCGAGCCCCCCCGGGAGATCCGGGACAGCTGCCCCTTGAGCGCGAACGGGTCCAGCTGCTGGCGCAGTTGCATCCGCAGCTGGTCCGGGACGGGTCGGCCGAAGCGGTTGGCCAGGGTGCGCTCCACCTGGTTGAGCAGCCGGGAGTCGTCCGGGCCCAGACTGTGCAGGACGTCGGACGCGCCCATGGCGCCGCGGTGCTGGATCCGGTCCGGGGCGCTGCGCAGGTCGGCCGGCGGGGTCCGGGCGACGAACGGCTGCCGCGGGGGAGGGGGCACCGGCGCCGGGTGCGTCGGCGCCGGTGCCGTGGCCGGGTGCGCCGGTGTCGGTGTTGGTGTCGGGTGCGTGCTCGGGGCGGGGACCGGCGCTGTTGCAGCGGGGCCGTGGGCCTGTGCGGCGGCCGGGTGGTCGAAGACGGCGGGGCCGTTCGCGGTCATGGTGTGGGCCATGGTGTCCCGCGCGTCCATGCTGAACTCCGCGTCCAGCGGCACGGTGGCGGTGTGGGTGGCGTCGCCCCGGGTGAAACGGACGTCGATCGCCACCCGGGAGTCGAACAGCGCCTGCGGCTGCTTGTACTTGCCGTTGGCGTACGCCTTGCCCGCCGTGCCCGAACGCCAGCCGATGCGGTTGCGGTGCTGGAGGCTGTAGGAGCCCTCGATGTCCATGTCGTCGGTGGGGGCTTCCGGATGCGAGTCCCCGCTCCCGGCCGTGCCGCCCTCGGTGCCGGTGGTGTGCGCGGGGGCGTCACCCGAGGAGTGGGCGGCGCCCGTGGCGGAGCCTCCGGCGGAGTCCGTCGCCGGGTGGTTCAGTTTGGCCTCGTAGCCGCCCAGGATGTTGCCTGCGCGGGTGCGCTCGAAGACCGTGCGGTTGGAGCCCGAGACGCCGGTCTCGGAGACCGAGTTCAGCTCGGTCTTCTCCTCCATCCGCTTGAACTCCATCCGGGTGACCCGGGCGGTCGCTGACACCTTGATCCCGCGCCGCAGCAGGGCCGCCTTCAACTCCGGTGTCTCCAGCGAGAGTCCACGCGTCATGGAGGTCAGGTGCCCGGCCACCATCGGGTGACTGTAGGTGTCCAGCACCTCCTCCCGGATGTCTTTCCAGACGTCCGGGAAGTGCGTCAGGCCGAGCTGGTCCAGCTGGTCGTGCAGCGGGCGCACATCGCCCAGGTCGCGCGTGGTGACGGTGTCGCGCAGACCGTGCGGGCCGGCCGGGGGCGGGGTGTTCGGGCCGGCCGCGCCCCACACCGAGCGCGGCGGCTCGGCGACGACCTGCCCGGTCTGCCACACCCGGTTGTTGCCCGCCGGGCCGGCCGGCGGGTTCGCCGCCTCGAAGCGGGTCGGATCCAACGGCCCGGCCTGGCCGGTGACATCACGCGCCTCGTGCTGCTCGATGATGCTGGTGAAGTCCACCTGCGACGTGGGCCGGGCCTCGCGGACGGTGTCGTTCCCGTTCATCAGCTTGAAGTGCAACTGCAGCGTGCTCTTGCCGTCGAAGACGGCGCCGCCGGTCTTCAACTTCGTGGTGACCGTGACGTCCTGGGACGAACCGGAGATCGCCGTCCGGTCCCGTCCGCGCTGTTCCGAGCCGGAGCCGCCGAGCATCCCGGGCATCATCTTGGCGATGTTGCCCGGCACCGGCAGCTGCCCCAGATGGCTCCGGGTGCCGAGGTCGTACTGCGAACGGACCACGCCGGTACCGACGTTGAACTCGGTCGAATCGGTGTTGGCCACATGCCACATGGAGTGAACGGAGGCGCTGATCTCCACAACGCCCTTGCTGCTGCTGCCGAAACGCCCGGGAACCTCGACCCGCAGCGGCTGACCGGACATCATGCCCTTGAGATCCTGGTGCAGTTGGCCCAGATCGACCTGCTCGGCCAGCTGTGTGCGGACCTTGGGCCACATGTCCCCGAAGACCCCCCGCCCGTCGGTGTCGGCGTCCACCAGCACCGACTCGATGCCCTTGGTGGTGACGGCGCCGTTGGCCAGCCGGGTCGCCGACACGTCCACCACGATGTCCGAGCCGCCGATCCGGCGGGAGTTGACGATGCGCTGCGGGGGTGCGAACAGCGTCTTCGGACGAACCGGGCGGTCCCGCGCGTCCAGGGTGTCGCGCTTGGGCACCGCCACCGTGCCGCGGATGTCCATGGACGCGTGCTGACCGCCCAGAGGCAGTTCGTACCTCTTGCCGAACTTCTTGACGTCGGAGAAGTCCAGCGACAGCCGGAAGGAGGTGCCGAAGAGCGAGGCCGCCTCGGTGGTCTTGCCCCGAGCGATGGTCCGGGCCCCGTCGGTCCGGGTGGAACCGTCCAGACGCTCGTGCGTGTACGTCACCTGCGGAGTGATGTCGCCGTTGCCGGTCTTGAACTTGCTGGACAGGCCGCCCTGGTAGCGGGTGAGCCCGTCGCTGGTCCGGCCGAGGACGACCTGGTGCTCCGAACCGCCCTCGAACTCCAGCTTCGGCGCCTCGGACAGGTAGAGGTGGCTGTCGACGCTGACCCTCATGGTCACCGTGCCGGACCAGCCCTTGGCCTTGAACGGGGCCTCCCAGACATCGCCCCGGGACATGGCGGACAGCCGGGGCTTCACCGTCGAGCTGCCGAAGAAGCTGTGCGCGATGGTCTGCCCGGCCTCGTCGTCGCCGAGGGCCCTGCCGAAGAGCGCGGTGATCCGGCTGACCACCACGTTGTCGTCCTCGTGCAGGCTGACCAGCAGGTCGCCGCCGGAGAGCTGCTTGCCGGAGACGATCCGGGCGGGCGGCGTACGGACGTCCTCCGGCGCCACCGGATCACGGGGCGCGAACGCGGGGTCGTAGAGGTGATGGGTGGTCCAGGGCGGCGTCCCCGACGTCGTCGGGTGCGGGCGCGGCACCGGAGGCACGGGTCGCGTGGGTGCGGGCGGAGGGGTGTGGGTCGGCTGGGTTGCGGCGTCCCGGGTGGACCGCGAACTGCTGGCCACCGCGTTGACCTGCTTCCGGGCGACCGTACGCGGATTCGGCCGAGGCGCCGACCGAGTCGGATCCTGCGCCGGAAGGGCGTCGCGGGAGAGGTCGCGGGTCACCGGGGGCGGAGCGGGCGTCCGGGAGCTGGTCGGCGGCGTCGGCGCCTCGACGGGGGTGGGTCGCTGGGTGGCGGTGTCGTCGGTAGTTGCGTCCGTGGTGGGACGGGTGGCGGCGTCGCCGGTGGTGTCGTCGGCGATGGTGTCGTCGGCGGTGCGGGCCTTGGTGGCGGGAAGCGTGGACGCGTCGCGGACCACCAGGGGCTGCGCGGGGACGTGGGTGGCCACGGTCGGCGGCGTTGAACCCTCGACCGTGGTGGGACGGTCGCTGGTGACGTCGCTGCTCGTGGCGGCGGGTTGCGTCAGCCGTACCGGCGCGGCCTCGGGCGGTTCGACGGTGCTGTGCACGGTCGGGTGCTCGATGGTGGGCACGGGCTGGCGGACGGTGTCCGCCAAGCCGTCGGCGGTGTGGGGTGCGGCCGGGACGGGTGGCGGTACCGACACGTCGTCGTCCAGCGGGCGGACGACGGTCGGCGGTGTGGTCTCGGGCGGGCTGACCGGCGTGTGCTGCTCCTGCACTTGCTGCGCCCGCGTCGGCAGCGGAGTCGCCGCTTCGCGGTTGGGGTCCGACACCGGGTCCACCCAGGTGTGCTGACGCGTCGTCATGGATGCCTGTTCGCGGGCATCCTGCCACTCCCGCGAGGTGCCGGGGGTGCTCTGCTCGGTGGGCCGCTCGACCGGGGACGGCGGGAGTGGGATGTCCTCGGCCGAGGCCGGGACCTCGCGCACGGTGGTCGGCTCTGCCGCATCGTGCGAGGAACCGGCGGCGGCCGGCTGTGGCGCCCTCGGGGCGGCCTCGGCCGCCGTGTCGGTGGGCACGGCGCGGTGGTCCGAACCGCCGCCGCTGGTCAGGGCACCGAGCAGGTGCAGATGGCGGCTGCGCAGGCCGCCCTGACCCAGGCCGTCCGGCGACGGCTCGCGGAAGTCGCCCAGCAGGGAGCCGGGGATGTGCGGGCGCTGCGGCCCGGAGCTGTCGCGGTACTCGTCACGCAACCCCAACTGGTGGGCGATCTCGTGGGCGTAGGCGGCCGGTTCGGCACCGACCGGCCAGCTGCGCTGGTCCATCGGCCCGTCCTGGCTGACCAGGTCGACGGTCAGGTGCGGGGCCTCGTCCACGCCGACGTGTTCGACCGTCACATGCAACTGGTCGCCGTTGGGCAGCCGGTGGGCCGGATCGTTGAAGAACTGCTGCACGCCCCGCTGCACCCGGCTGCGGGTGTCCTCCGCGTCGGGGTTCCCCTCCCCGTTGCGGAACGCGACCTTGACCGTCAGGTCGGTGAACGGCTGACCCTTGACGCTGAACCGGCGCAGGTCGAAGCCGGAGCGGACGACGAAGCGCGGCGTCCGATCCAGCCGCGCGGGCGGCGGGACGACGGGGTTGTCGGTCCGCACCGGACTTCCGACGTCGGCCCCGGCGGTGGGGGAGGCGTTGCGTACCGGCCCGCCGTTGCCCGGGCCGGGCGGAAGATCCCCGTGCCCGGCGGTGGCAGCGGCCCCGGTCGCAACGGCTCCGGCCACGGCGGTCGAGGGCGTATGCGCGCTCTCCCGCACCGGCTGCGGCGCTCCTGCGGCCTCGGTCGCCACCCTCGGGGCAGGGGTGTGCGCCCCGGCCCCCTCGGCGCTGGAGCCGTTGCCGGAGGCCGCCGAGGTCGAGCCCGTACGGGGGTCGGCGGACGGCGCAGGGTCGGAGACCGTGCGGACCTGTCCGGCGGAAGTGCCGGGTGACGTGCCGACGGACGTGCTGGTGGATGTCGATCCGGTGGCGGGGCGGGCCGGGTCGTCAGCCGCTGTCGAGGTGGTGGTGACCGGTGAGGGGGTTTCGGTGTCGACGTCCTGCTCGGAAGCGCGGCCGACGGTCGTGACGGGCGGGTTCTGCGCGGTGGGGGAGTCCGTCCGTACCTGCGAGACGCCCGCCCCGCCGGTCTGGGCGGTTTGGCGGGTCTGGCCGGTCTCGCCCGTCTGCTCGTGCGGCACGGACGGCGCGGCGGTGGCACCGCTGCCGCCCTCCGCGTGCCCGGTGGCCGTGCTGACCGTGGTGCGCACCTGGCCTGCGTCGTCGGTGTCGGAACCCGGAGCGGCGCCACGCTGGTTTCCGGCGGCTGCCGACTGCTGCTGGCCGGTCCGGGTGTCGGCCCGGCCGTCGGCGTGGCCCGCACCGGCCAGGCCGTTGCCGACGGACGTGACCGGCGTGCCACCGCTCTCGGTGCTCACCACTGGAGCGGTACGGCCCTGCCCTGCGCCCGCTGTCTCCACCGCGTCGGACTCGCCGGTCTTCGCGTCGCCGAACTCGGAGGTGCCGGTGTGGGAGGCGGTGTCCGTGTCGCTGCCGAAGTCGTCCGTCAGTTTGACGTCGTCGTCGAGGCCGGGCAGGTGCAGGTCCAGGTCGGGCATGGTCGGGAGCTTCAGGTCGACGTCGATGTGCTCGGTGTCGTCGTCCCCGCCGAACCGGCGGCGCCCGCCGCCGCCACCGGCCAGTGCGCCGATGATGCTGGAGCTGAGCGTCGAACCGAAGTCGCCCTCGCCGCCGAAGATGCCGTCCATGGCGGCGGTGCTGACCACGCCGGTGATGCCGCCGATCGTGGCCTTGCCGATCAGCGATCCGGCGAACTTGGGCACGAACACCTCGCCCGCGCCGGAGAACAGGCCGCCGATCGCCCCGGAGATGGCGCCGCTCTCCACCGCCGAGAGGGTGTCCTGGGTGTCCCACTTGGTGCGGTCGCCCTTGAGGATCTGGATGGTCTGAATGGCGACGTCCATGCTGACCATGAAGCCGACGCCGGTGGCGATCCCGGTGATCAGCCGGCGCAGGATCATCTGGATGACCAGCCGTGCCGAGGTGATCGCGGCCGGTGCCAACTCCGGCGCCCAGAAGGCCAGCTGTACCAACTCTGCGGCCAGCCAGACCAACTGGGCCAGGATCATGTACTTGGAGTATTCGATCTGCACCCCGGTGTTGCGTCCCAGCTCGCCCAACTGGCCTGCGGCCTGCGACATGTCGGGCATGCTGGACTGCAACTGGGTGACGAAGGACTGAAACTGGTCCGCAACCGACCCGCCCAGGTTGGCCAGCACGCCGCTAGTGGCCGGGTCGATCGAGCTGCTGATGGTGACCAGTTGCTGGGCGGCCTGGTTCCAGGCGTCGCCGAGCTGCATCATTTTGTCCTCGTCGCCCTGGGGCCAGGACTGGCCGACGGCCAGCTTGGCGACCCAGGACAGCTCGGGGGGCAGGTTGATGCTCATTCCTTGCCGGGCCTCGAATCGTAGTCGTCGGTGCTGCTCGAACCGCCGTCAGCAGGCTGCAACTGCCTTACGGCGGCGACATTCTGGTCCTCCAGCCGGTCGAACTGGACGGCCATGGTCCTGACCCCCTGAGCCGTGCTGTCGACCACGTCCCCGGCGCCGCCGACGCCCTGCACCCACTCCTGGTGCGGGTTGTCGTACTGCCCGAAGAACTGCTGTCCGGCGGCGTCCTTGCCCCAGCACTCGCCCAGCGCGTCCAGCGTGGACTCCAGGGTGGTCCCGACCGAACGCAACTGTTCGGCCAGCTCCTGCATGTAGGGGATCTGGTTGTTCAGACCTTCGGTGTCGACCGAGAACGCGTCGGGCACGGTGGTCCTCCTGCCTTTCTGTCGGTGCGGGTGGGAAACGGTTTCAGCGCGGGCCGCGCGGACCGTCCGGGCGTCCGTTGTCGATGTAGTCGCGGACCGCGTCGGGCATGCCCGGGTCGTCCGGCAGCAGCGCGGTGGGATCGGCCCGGCCCTGGAGCAGATCGCCCGCGCCCACGCCGGGCGGCAGCCCCAGCGACGTCAGCTCGGCCACCTGCTCCAGCGCCTTCTCGCGGGCCTGCGCCAGCGCCGCCATCATCGCCTCGGACAATTCCTTGGGGGCCATCCGGCGGTAGGCCCCGGTCGGGAACTCGACGGCGGTGACCTCGCCGTTGGCGCTCACGGTGACCTTGACGCTCTGCCGGGGCGCGGTGCCGACGCCGCTGACCTCGTTGATCCGGCGGCGGGTCTCGGCCGCCTCCTCGCGCTGCCTGCGGTACAGCGCGAGGAGGTCCTCGATGCCCTGGTCGTACGGTGTGCTCATGCATCCCTCCGGGATCGGGGCCGGTGCGGGGCCGCTGTGGTTCGGGCAGTCCGGTCAGAGGAACGCATCGGCATCCTCCGCCGCCCCTCCGCCGCCCCAGGTGTCGCCGTCCTGGACCAGCAGATCGGCGATGCTGCGGACCGGCGCGGGCTCCTCGGGCTCGTCCGGTTCCTGCAACTCCGGCTCCTCCGCGACGGCTTCGGCGGAGCAGGACGCGGACAGCGCCGAGGTGGCCGCCAGGGCGCGCTCGGTCAGGCCGCCGGGGGCGGGGGCGCGGTTGGGCTGCCAGGTCGCCCAGCCCGGGCCGTCCGGCTCACCCTCGGCGATCGGCGCCTCGGCCCCGGCCGGCTGCCCGGTCCAGGTACCGTCCTCGGCGCCGGAGTAGCCGGAGGAGAGCACATCGCGCTCCTCCTCGCCGCCGACCAGCCCCCACAGCAGCGGCACCAGCGCCTCCCCGGCCGTGTCCCAGGCGGCGCTCTCCTCGGCGCCCTCGCCCTCCGCCTGGCCCGCCAGCGCCCCCTGCTCGTCGGCGAGCGGCTCCCCCTCCTCCTCCAGCAGCGCGCTGCTCCCCGCGTTGGGGGCGGACGACGGCACCGCCTCGGCCGTGGCCTCGACCCCCTCGGGGAGATCGGTCCAGGCGGCGGCCTCCGCCCGGGCCAGGGCGGGCGGCTCCTCGTGCTGCGCGGCGGTCGCGGCTGCGGCCACGGCCCCGGCCGCCAGCAGGCCGAGCGAGGCAGCCCCGGCGACCGCACCGAGGGCCGAACCGACCTCGTCGGCGGTGCCCGGCTCCCCCTGCCAGGGATCGGTCTCGCCCTCCAGCAGGCCGGAGGCGTCACTGCGCTCGCCGTCGGAGCCGCCCTGGCCCGGTGCGCCGCCCGCGCCCGGCAGGTACGGCATGCCGTCACCGGCGGACGACCCACCCGACTCCGCGGCCGGGACGTCCGAGCCCGGGCCGTCGGCGTCCGCACCACCGGCGCCGAGGCCGTCCGCGCCCAGTCCGTCCGCGCCCGGGCTGCCTGCGCCCAGGTCGCCGAGGCCGCCCAGTCCGTCCAGGCCGCTGCCACCGGCGGTGGTGCCCAGCGGCGAACCCACCTCCTCGTCGAGGTCCGGCTCGCCCTCCCAGGGGGCGATGTCGCCGTCCAGCAGGCCGGAGGCGTCGCTGCGCTCGCCGCTCGGGTCGCCGCTCTGCCCCGGCGCGCCGCCCGCGCCGGGCATGTAGGGCATGCCGTCGCCCGCCGCGTCCGCGCCGGTGTCGCCCGCGCCCACCCCGCCGAGCGCGCCCAGGCCGTCCGCGCCCGGCAGCCCGGTGCCGAGCCCGTCCGCGCCCTGGCCGTCCTTGCCCAGTCCGTCCGCGCCCAGGTCGCCGAGGCCGTCCAGGCCGCTGCCGCCGGCGGCGGTGCCCAGCGGAGAGCCGATGTCGCCGTCACCGACGTCCGTGGACCCCTCCCAGGGCGCGACATCGCCGTCGAGCAGGCCGGAGGCGTCGCTGCGCTCGTCGCCGGCGCCCGGCTGACCGGCCGCGCCGCCCGCGCCGGGCATGTACGGCATGCCGTCACTGGCCGCGTCGCTGCTGGTGTCGCCGACGCCGGTGCCGCTCAGCGACCCGAGGCCGTCCGCGCCGGGCACGCCCGTGTCCAGCGGCACGCCGGTGCCCAGGCCGTCGGGCACGCCCGACTCGGTGGACAGGCCGCCCGGGAAGGCCGCAGGACTGCCCGCGCCGTCGGTGGACAGGTCGTCCGCCGTGCCCGGCAGGCCGCCCACGCCGCCGGTGCCGAGGCCGCCCGGAAAGGACTCCCCGGTGTCGTCGGCGAGCGGGTCGGTGACGTCGTCCTCGGTGCCCAGGGGCAGCGCGCCGACGCCGGTACCGACACCGGTCCCGCCGGGAAAGGAGGAGGGGCTGAGCGCGCCGAGCGGGTCGGTCGAGCCCAGCGGATCGGGATCGGCTCCCCCGACGCCGGTGCCGTCGGGGAAGGCGGACGGGTCGCCGACCCCGGTGCCGTCGCCGGGCAGCGCGGCCAGATCGCTGACGCCGGTGCCACCGGGGAAGGGGGACGGGTCGGCCGAGCCACCGGGGTTGAGCGCGGCGTCCAGCGAGGCCGGGTCCAGACCGCTGTCGGGCAGCCCGGCCGCGTCCGAGGTGGACAGGTCGCCCGGGAAGGGCGACGGATCGGCCTCGGCATCCCTCGGAAGGTCCGACGTCACCGGGCTCAACGGCATGTCGTCCGTCGGCCCCGTGCCCGTGTCGGGATCGTTGAGGCCCGGATCGTTGGGGTCGTTGGGGCTGTTGTCACCGGGAGAGTTGATCGGCTGGGGCGAGCGGACCGTGTCGATGGTGACCTGGTACTCGCCGGCCAGGCTCTTGAGCACGGCCCGCATGTCGCTGGTCATCATCTCGACCAGCTGCGGCTTCTGGCTGATCGGGATCAGCCCGTTGCTCATCGGCTGGACGCCCATCTCGATCGCCTGGTTGGCATACCAGTTGTCGATCTCCACGAGCTTGTTCTGGGCGGTCCGCAGGTTGACCGAGTTGTCGGCGAGCTGCTGCGGGACCGAGTCGGTGCCGGTGGCCCCGCCCGACAGCACGTTGGCGGTCGCGCTCACCTGCTTGGAGAACGTGGTCATCATGTCGATGAAGGAGTCCGCTGCGTCACCCGTCCACGGGCCGTGCGGACCGGCCAGCGCGTTGGCCTGGTCCTGAAGGCTCTGGGCGATCTGCGACAGGGTCAACTGCACGGTGTAGAAGGCGTCCGCGGCCGTCTGCAGCGTGCTCGGATCGGACACGGACAGCGCATGGGTGTCGTTGTCGGAGTTGTCCACCCCGGCGGACATGCCGTTGATGGCGGCCATGATCTGCTTCCAGTCCCAGGTGTTGTAGTCCGACACCGAGCCCGGATCGGACCCCGGGTCGCCGAAGACCGCGCCGTCGTCGCCCTGGTTGAAGCCGTTGTTGTTGTAGTCCGTACTCATGGCCCGCCTGTCTCCCCTGTCACCGGCCGCTGTCCGCCGTCGTAAGTCCTGCCGCTGTCAACGGTGTTGGAGCGACGGCCACCGGCCGCCCGGCACAGGACCGGAACGTCCGGTGACCGCCGGCTCGCCGAACGGCTGCGCCGCTCAGCTGCCGCTGGAGGTGCTGCTGCTCCCGGAGCCGCCGGCGTCGGTCATCATCTGGGTGAAGTCACCCTGCGACGACGACATGGCACTCTGGAAGTCGGTAGCCGTCATGGTGTTGGCGTCCTCGATGGTCGTGTACTGGGCGCTGAGTTGCCGCACCCCGTCCCGCAGGTCGGCCAGGCCCTGGCCCAGGTCGGCCAGGGTCTTGATGTACTGCTCCTTCAACCCCGCGTCCCCGTTGGGACCGTTGACCGAGGTCCGCATCTGGTTGGCGTGGTAGAAGGCGCCGGGCGCGATGCCGACGTTCCCGAGGGTGGTCGAGGCCGTCCGCGTGGGCGCGATCAGCAGGTCGATGTTGTTGGCGAAGACGTCCAGCGAGGCCGTGTCCACCGACGTGTCGTGGCCCTGCCCGGACGTGACCGGAACCGCGGGCACCGACCAGGAGTTGGTGTTGTTGGCGTGCCCGGAGCCGGCCGGCACGCTGGTGCCGCCGCCGTACTGCTGCGCCGTGTGCGCCGGCTGCTGGGAGCCCCTCGATCCCTGCATGGCCGATCAGCCCCAGAGCTGAACGCCTTGGCGTTCACCGTTGGAGTAGTACTCGTTGATGCTGCCCAGGAGCTGGGTGGCGGTGGCGGCCTTGCTGGTCATGTCGGCTGCGGCCGCGTCCCACTGGGCCTTGACCTGGGCGTAGGTCTGCTGGGCGTCGCTGGTCCACTCGGAGAGGTTGACCTTGGACTGGTTGTCCAGGTCGGTCAGGGTCTGGTTGATCTTCTGGGTGATGGAGTTCATCTCGCCGACGATGTAGTCGACCTGCTCCATCTGGACGGTGTACGTGGCCATCGGATGGCTCCTTGTGATGTGGATGCGGTACGGGTGGCGGGAGTTGGTCAGGAGGGGAAGCCGGGCAGGCCGGAGCCGCCCGAACCGATCGTCTGGGCGACCTGGTTGGCGACCTGCTGGGTGTTCTCGTGGGTGTTGGCGTAGACGTTGGTGTTGGCGGAGAGCTTTTCGAGCATGGTGCGCAGGGCCTGGTTGACGGCGTTGAAGTCCTCCAACCACTGCTGCATGGCCTGGGTGTAGACGGAGGCGGCGTCGCCGCTCCAGCTGGCCTGCAGGCCCTCGATCTGGCCGTCCATCTGGGCGTAGGAGCTGGTGGCCTCGTCCAGGGCGCTCTGGAAGGTGCTCTGGGCAGCCGTCATGCCCTGCAGTTCGACGGAGGTCAGTGCCATGTCGGGTCCTTTCGTTGGTGGCCGGTGCGGGACCGGCCGTGGGTGGCGACGGGGGGCGGACAGTCCGCCTCCCGAGCAGAGGTCGGGACGTGTGGGTCGCGGGCGGCGTTCACGACGGCACCAGCGGGGCCGTCTGCGCGCTGCGCGCGTGGTCCGGGGCCTGCTCCGCAGGCATCTCCCGGAGGGCGGGCGCCTCGGGCGGGCCCGGCAGGTCGTCGAGGGTGATGGTGCGCGAACGCGCTGACGCGGCCAGCTGCTCGGCCCACCGGTGCAGGTCGTACACGCCCCCGGGAGACGCGAGCTGGATGTGCCCGCCGACCAGTGCGCGCGCCGCCTCGTCCCCCAACCGGAAGCCGAGGGAGCGCAATTGACGGTCAATCAACTGAACCGCTTGGACTGCGGTGTAGGGAGCCAGCTCGGCGTACTCGGCGAACACCGCTGCCAGGTCGGTCCGTTCACGCATCAGGTCCATCAGCCGCGGGCCGCTGCCGGAGAGGACCAGGACCGCGCCGTGGGGGCGTCCGGCGAGCTTCACCAGGGCGTCCAGGACGGCGGTGCGCTGCGCGGGCCGACGCTGCTCGAAGGCGGCGTCCGACTCCAGCAGCAGGAGGCCGCCTTCGGCTTCGGTGAGGGCGGCGGCGAGGCGGAACAGGGGCTGCTCGGCCCAGCGGACCGGCACCGCGGACAGCGGCAGGTGGTGGACGGTCCCGGTGGCCAGCAGCCCCGACTCGGCCAGGCAGCGGCCGTAGGCCCGCGCCAGGGCTCGTCGACCACTGCCCCGCGGACCTTCCAGCACGACGTGGGCCAGCCCCTCGGTGGGCTGACCCGCCTCACGCAGCTTGGCCAGCGCCTCCAACCGCGCGCGCAGCGTCTCCCGGGCGGAGTCCAGCCCGGTCAGCGCGGCCAGCGCGCGCACCGGCGACGACGGCTTGGCCTGCTCGGGCGCGGGCGGGGCGGCGGACTCGGCAGGCGGCGTCGGCACGGGGGCCCCGGGGGCCGCAGTGGGCGTGGCGGCCACGGGCGCGGATGGCGTCCTGGCCGGTGGCGTGGCCGCAACCGCAGGTGCGGCGGCGGGCACGGGTGCGGTGATGACGTCGTCGCCGGTGAGGGTGCTGAGGTCGTTGTCGTGCTGGGGCGGGTGGGCGGCCAGGCGGGAAGCCTGACGGCTGATCATTTCCTCGAAGACCTGGCGCGCGACGCGGCCGTTGCCGAAGGTGGCGCCCTTGGGGACGTCGACGAAATAGCGGTTCAGCGCGTCCAGCGCGGAATCGGTGAGGTGGTAGTAGTGCTTGGCGCACAGGCCGCGGACGATGGTGACCAGTTCGTCGGGGCTGTAGTTGGGGAACGCGATGGTGCGGGCGAAGCGGGAGGCCATGCCGGGGTTGGAGGCGAGGAACTGGTCCATCTGGGCGGAGTAGCCCGCGACGATGACGACGATCTCGTCGCGGTGGTCCTCCATGAGTTTCATGAGGGATTCGACGGCTTCCTGACCGAAGTCGGGGCCGCTGCCCCGGGACTGGTTGGTCAGGGTGTACGCCTCGTCGATGAACAGGACGCCGCCGAGGGCCTTGTTGAAGACCTCGGTGGTCTTGATGGCGGTGCCGCCGATGATCTGGGCGACCAGATCGGCGCGGGCGACCTCGACGATGTGGCCCTTGCTGAGGATGCCGAGTTCCGCCAGGACGGCGCCGTAGAGGCGGGCGACGGTGGTCTTGCCGGTGCCGGGCGGCCCGGCGAAGACCAGGTGGCGGCTCATGGGGGGCATGGGCAGGCCCATCTCCTGCCGCCGCTGGGTGATCTTGTTGAGGTTGATCAGGCCGGTGACCTCGCGTTTGACGCTGTCCAGGCCCACCAGGGCGTCCAGATCGGCCAGCGGCCCGGTCCCGGGGTGCTGGGCGCCGTCGGCGAATCCGCCCTCCGACGCGTCCGGGGTGGGACGCACGGCGCTGGTGTCGCCGGCGTCGTCCGGGTCCTCGCTGGTGGCGCTGTCGCCGGTGTCGAGGCGGTGGAGGGTGAACGGGGTGCTGGGCCGCAGCCGGTTGAGCGGGACGCCGCCGTTGTGGTGGATCCGGCAGTCGGTGAGCGTGACCGGCTCGTCGGTGTTGCAGCGGATGCCGTCGCCGGTGTTGTCCTGGAGGGTGGTGGCGGTCAACTCCAGGCGGGTGGTGGGGTGCAGGTTGATGCCGTGGCGGTGGGCGGTGGTGATCCGGCAGCCGGTGGCGGTCAGCGCGGCACCGGTGGTCAGGTGCAGGGCATCGGCGTCGGAGCCGGTGAATTCGCTGTCGTGGGCGGTGAGTTGGCTGTCGGCAGTGAGGTGCGTGGCGCTGCCGTGGACGGTACTGGTGGTGAGCTGGGCCCGGGCGCTGTCGGTCAGGTTCAGCGCGGTGCCGCCGGTGGTGTTCAGGCGGGTGTCGGTGAGCTGGGCGGTGGCCTGGTCGAGCTGGATGCCGGTGGAGCCGGGCTGGGGCGTGAGTTCGGCGCGGGTCAGCGTGAGCCGGGCGGTGCCGGTGGCGTGGGCGCCGGTGGTGGAGGTGTGGTGGACGGTCAGGTCGTGGCAGTCGGCGTGGGTGTCGGCTTCGAGGTGCAGGCCGACCGGGGTGTCGTGGATGCGGCAGTTCTGCAGGCGGGCGCGGGCACCGGGCGCGAGGTGGACGCCGGTGGCGGCGGCCGTGATGGTGCAGGTGTCCAGGACGGGCGTGGCGCCGGAGCCGACGTGGACCGAGGTGGCGGCGGACCCGGACAGGGTGCAGTGGGCCAGCGTGGTGCTGCCGGTGCTGGTGAGGTAGGCGTCCAGGGTGGTGCTGTCGGTGATGGTGGTGTGGTGGAGTTCGGCCTGGGCGTGCTGTTCGACCGCGAGGGCCGGTTTGCCGCTGCCGGTGATGCGGGTGGTGTGGATCTCGGCGCGGGCGTTGCCGTTGACGCAGATGCCGTTGCCGCGCGGCTGGTGCAGCTGGCTGTCGCGGACGGTGAGGTGTCCGTGTTCGGCGACGACCAGGGCGGAGGAGCCGGCGTCGTGGATGCGGGTGTGTTCGATGGTGTTGGGGCCGGGGGAGGTGACCACGATGCCCGCGCCCTGGGTGTTGGTGACCTGGCAGTCGCGCAGCGCCAGGACGCCGCTGTGCCAGGACAGGACGGCGGCCCATGCCTGGCCGGTGATCTGGCAGCCGTCCAGGGCGGCCTGTCCACGGCGCACGTCCAGGACCGGGGCCTGCGGGTCGGCGCCGGACAGGTGCAGGTGGGAGAGCTGCACGGCTTCGGCGTCCAGGACCAGGGCGCTGCCGGTGGCGGCGTGGATGTGCACGGGGCCGGTGTCCTCGGCGGCCAGGGTGAGCGGACGGGTGATCACCAGGCTCTCCTGGTAGCGGCCGGGCGCCACGGTGATCAGGGAGCCTTCCTCGGCGTCGGCCAGGGCGGCCCCGATGGTGCGGTAGGCACCCGCACGGTCGGCTGCGACGGACAGCACACGACGACTCACGAACCCGACCCCCCGGACGACGAACCAGAACCAGAAACAGAAGCAGGAGTGGTGATCAGCCCCGGCGGGCCGGGCAGCGGGCCGCCGGTCGTGCTGCAGCCGCCGTCGGCGGACAGGAGGGCCAGCGAGCGCTCCAGGCTCTCCAGGGCGATCTCGTCCAGCGGAACCCGCTGCCCCTCGCCCCCGCCGGTGTCCTCGGCGGTCTCCTGCGGGGACAGCTCCCGCAGCAGCACGGTGGGACGGTCGCCGTCGTCGGTGCGCAGCACCTTGAAGGCGGTGCCGGGCAGGAACAGCACCCGGTCGGCCACGGCCGGTTCGGGGTCCAGCAGGTTGGTGCGGCGTGCGGTCAGCGACCAGATCAGGAAGTCGGTGCCCTGGTCCGGGCCGCGGTGCGGGTCGGTGCGCGCCGTGCAGAACGCCCACTCGGTGGCCACCCGGCCGGGGCGGTACCAGGCCAGCTCGGCCGCGCTGACCCGGGTCTGCAGCAGGGCCGTGCCACGGTAGGACGGCAGCCTGCCCAGCCCCGAGGCCACGCAGCGGGCCAACGGCACATGCGGTCCCACCGTGCCCGCGCGCACCGCCGCGTCCACCGCCGCAGTGTCCCCGGACAGGTACAGCCGCACGGCCACCAGGTCCGTCAGCGCCTCGCCCTCCGCACCCCGCGCGGCCCCGCGCAGCCCCGGCGCCTGCGACATCACCCGCGCCACCGACCCCGCCACCGCGTTGTACTGCGCGCTGAACGTCCGGCGCACCCACGCCCGCTCCTGCTCGATGCCCCGCTCCGGCACCGCCACACACGCCGCCCCGCGCGGCACCCCCTGCACCCGCACGCCGTTGCTCTGCCCACCCGGCGCGGGCGACGGGGCCGCCGGGAGTGCGGGGGCGTCCGGAGTGGCGGGGGTGATGTTGCCGTCGCCCCCTGGCCGGACGGCGGCGGGCGCGGGTGCTTCGGATTCCATCCGGATGTGCGGAATCGCCATCGGCGGCGTCCGTACCGGTTCGACCCGGGCCGTCGGCACCGGCATCGGGGCAGGCTCGGTCTGCGGCGCGGCGGGCTCCGCCGGGGGAGCCGGGGAGACCGGGGAGACCGGGGTGACCGCCGCGCTCGCGGGCGTCGGCTCGGGGACCACGCTGTGCGAACGCGTCGGCTTCGGCGCGGTGGTGGCGTCGGGTATCAGCGGCGCGGGGACGACGGGCGCCGGGGGAACCTGGACCCACGGCGGAACGGGCGGCGTGGAAGCAGCGGCGGCTGCCGTCGCGGTCCGGGGCTCGGGTGCGGCCGATCCGCTCCAGGCACCCTGGGCGGACTCCGTCTGCGGACGGGCAGCCATCGGCGGACCGGGCTGCGCCGAGGCGAAGACCGGTGCGACCGGCGGCGTGCTGGGCGTCGCGCCCGCCTCCGGAGCGGCCGCCACGGAGGCCGCCCGCACGGGGACGGTCGGCCGGGCTGCCGCCTGTCCGGCGGCGTCCGGCAGTTCGATGCCCGGTGCCGTCGTCGGCACCGAACTCGCCGCGCTCACCGGCGTGTTGACGGCCGTGGCGTGCTCCACCCCACCTATGGCTGCCGCTGGTAGCACAGGTGACGATACGTCATCTCGGTCTGTCTGAACCGCCGTCCACGGCGCCTCGCGCGCGGGGCGTCCCTGGGCTGCCCTGGCTGCGGTGACCACGCGCCACCGCTCGGCCGTGAGCGCCGCAGGCGGCAGCCGCCAGGCATCCTCGTCGGAGGTCGCCGTCGTCAGCCCCGGGTCGTCGGCGGGCGCGATGCGGAAGGCCTCGCGGCTCTCGGGGTCGAGGTGCCAGAGCATGTCCTGGGCCAGGGTGCGCATCCGCTCGGCGGTCTGCGGCGTGCTGCGGTCGTAGAGGATGACCGGCTGCCCCGGGCCGCCCTGGAGTCGGCGTACGTCGTCGCCGCTGGGCGGCTCCTCGGTGGGACGCAGCCACAGCCCGGCCTGCACGATCTCCAGCACCGCGTCGGCGGCGTACTGGTAGACGCCCGCGGTGATCTCGGGGACCTCGGTCACCGGCACGCGCAGGCCCACCAGCGCCGGGGGCGGTGCCTGGACGTCGCCGTCCCTGGGCGAGTAGACGAGTTCGGCGGCGAAGGGCACCCAGCCGGGGGAGCCGTCGGCGCGCAGGCCGCGCATCCGGGCCGGGCCGCCCGGCACGCCCTCGGTGGTGGGCATGCCCGCGTACAGCACCACCCGCTGCTTGAACGCGTCGGCGAGTTCCTGCCCCAGGGAGACGCTGCCTTCGGGCAGCGACACCGGTCCGTAGTGGACGAAGCGCACCCAGGAGCGTATGGAGTGCAGCACCGTGCCCCAGAAGCGGACGATGTCGGCCAGCGGCACGGCCGGGCCGCCGGGGCTGCCGAGGACCACGTTCATGATGTGCGGGTCGCTGGGCAGGTGGTCGACCAGCCTCCGCCACCCCGCCGACGGCGGGTTCGGCCGGGTGCTGCGCACCCACACGCCGCTGGGCACGGCCTCGACCACGCCGTAGGGGCTGGTCTCCCAGGGGCGGTCGAGGGTGGAGAACTCCCACAGCGGCTTGGGGAAGCGGTGCGAGTCGCGTTCCGCCGGGCGTCCGGGCCGCAGCCGCAGCCAGCCCGAGCCGTGGTCGGCCGGGATGAACAGACCGCCCCCGGCCGTGGGCAGGATCTCGCCGTCGGGGACGAGCACTGTCCGTCCGAGCCGCTCGGCGATGCGCTGCCCGGCGGTCCGGGCGTCGGCCGGGGTGGCGCGGCCGAAGACCAGCCGCAGGCTGGTGGCCGGGCGGCCTTCGAGCAGCCGGGCCACCCGCTCCCAGCCCTCCTCCAGGCCGCCGAACGGCAGGTCGACCACCACCAGGGTGTGCTGCGGGTCGGGCGCCAGGCCCGAGGCGAAGGCGATGGCCTGCGGGTCCGCGCCGCTCCTGGGGTGGATCAGCAGGGCGTGCCCGGCGGGCTGCATCCGCAGCGCGAGCCCTGCGGCCCGGTCCGTTTTGAGTCCGGTGCGCATCTCCGGTCACCCGCCCTTTACCGTGAGTCGGGCCGCGCTGGTGTCCAGCGTGGGGCCGTGCGGCAGTTCGGTCAGCAGGCTGCTGGGCAGTGGCAGCGCGGGGGCGTTGCCCAGTCCGAGAGTCTGCTGGGCCTGGCTGTCGCCGAGGGGGTAGGCGATGCCCTGGTCGGTGATCAGGTAGGTCTGCGGATCGGAGACCTGCTGGGCGAGCTGCTGCTGGTCGACGGCGAGCACGCCGCCGGTGGGCGGTACCAGCACCGCCCGGCCGCCGGTGGCCGCCGCGCCCCGCTCGATGACGACGCTGCTGCTGAGCGCGGCCCCGTCGGCCTGCTGCCGCAGGCACACCGCGCCGCCGCCGGTGGCGAGCGCGGGGGCGTCCAGGACGTCGGGCAGGCCGCCGCCGGGCGCGGGCTGCGAGGAGACCGGGGCGGCCGCCAGCGCCGTCGCGGCCACGGTGCGGACCGCAGCCGCCCCCGGGCGGGCGGCCAGCAGCGCCGCCTCGGTGGCACCGACCGGGGCGATGCCGTCGGCGGTCATCACGTAGTCGTGGTCGCTCCCGGCGCCTGCCGTGGCGAAGAGTTGGCCGACCGCTGTTGGTTGCCCGGCGACCGGGGCTGCGGCCCGGCCCGCGTCGGTGACGGGTGCTGCGGCCAGTGGGGTGCCGGCGGGAAGGGCGTCGAGCCAGCTCTGCGGGGCGGGCAGGGCCTGGTCGCCGTCCAGGCCCAGGGCGATCAGCGCGGACGCCGACGGCACCGGGTGGAGGACCCCGGCCCACAGCAGGTAGCGGCTGCCGTCCGGCCCGGTCAGCAGAGCCTGGTGTCCGGCCGGGAGCCCGGCGGTGCGGCCGCCCGGGGCGAAGTCGACCGCTTCGCCGCCGGGCAGGTCGCCGCGCAGGCAGCGCGTCCACGGCCCGGTGAGCAGGGCGGCGGGCGCGGGCAGTGCGTCGGGTGCGTCGGCGATACCGACCGGGCTGCCGTAGGGAGTGCTGCCGAGCGAGGAGGCGGGGACGTCCCGCACGGTGGCTGCGCCGCCCAGGATGAGCAGCGCGGACGAGTAGTTGAGGACGGGGCGCAGCTGGCCGCCGAGGTACAGGTAGCGGCTGCCGGTCTGCTGCTGCACCACGATCGACCCCGGGGTGCGCCAACTGCTGTTCGCCGGAGGGGAGATCAGGCCGTAGACGCCGAACCCGGCGCACAGCAGCACCACCACCCCGGCGCCCAGGAAGGTACCCAGGGCGGCCCGGCCGGTCGGGTTGTCACCGCGCCCGGGGTCACCGGTGAGCAGGGCGGTGGCCAGCCTGCCCATGGCGAAGCGGTAGGCGTGGAGGTGGTCGCGTCGTGTCTGCATCCCGGCCCCGCCCTCAACCGGCCAGCGAGCGGAGGTAGGCGTACGTGTGCAGGGCCTGGAGCAGCAGCGGGAGCAGCAGGACGGTGCTGGCGGTCTCCAGCAGGTCTCCGGCGTGGCCCCAGATGGGCAGCAGCCGTGCGGTGGGCAGCCGCCGGGCGGCCAGGAGCAGGGCGGCGGTGCTGAGCAGGAGCACGGCCAGGACGGCGGTGCGGTCGGCGGCGCCGCCGTGGGCCGCGCGGACGAGCAGCAGCAGGGCCAGGCCGGTCGCTCCGGCCAGGACGGTGGGGACGCGTTGCAGGGTGCGGGCGAGTCCGCGGGCGCGCAGCAGCACGGCTCCGGCCAGGACCAGCGGCAGGGCCCAGCTGATCCAGCCGTGGGTGCGGGCCAGGTACCAGAACGCGGCCGTGTACAGCAGGCCGGAGCCCAGGTTGAGGGTGTCCAGGCAGGCGTTGGCGAGGTTCACCCGCTGCTCGACCCGCTCCAGCGGTTCGGGTTCGATGTCCTGCTGCAGCTCCTCGGCGTTGTGCGGCAGTGCCGGAACCCGCAGCCGGGCGGTGCGCAGGGCCAGGCGGGGACCGAAGTGGCCGAGCACGAACAGGGCGACCGCGACGGTGGCGACGGCCTGCGCGGCGTCCCAGTGGGCCGCGCGGATCAGGGCGGTGCACGCTGCCGCCGAGACGGCGGTGAGCAGTGCCGTTCCGGGGATGGGCGCGGGCAGGGCGCGCAGTGCCAGCAGGGTTGCGGCGACGACGGTGACGTAGGCGGCTGCGGTCAGCACGCCGGGTGCGCCGGGTGCGTAGCCGCCGTGGGCCCCGGCGCGGAGGGCCAGCCCGGCGAGGGCGGCGAAGCCCAGCGCTCCCACTCCGGTGACGACGACGGCTCCCTGGTCCCTGCCGGTGGTGCGGGTCACCACCGCGCAGCCGGCTGCCAGCAGGACGGCGGCGGCGCCCGCGCAGGCGGCGGTGAGCGCGCCGGGCCCGGCGCCGAGGACGCCCGCGGCCAGGGCCAGCAGGGATCCTGCGGCCAGGGTCAGCGCCAGCTGCTGGGTGGTCTGCGGACGCCACCGGCCGGGGCCGTTGCTGACGACGTGGGCGACGCCGTCGGCGATGTCATCGAAGTGCAGGGCGGGGAGCGGGCTGTCGGCGGGGCGGAGGTGGAGGATGTCGCCGTGGTGCAGGTTGAGGGTTTCCGGGGTGCC
Source organism: Streptacidiphilus sp. PB12-B1b (assembly GCF_014084125.1). Classification (NCBI taxonomy): domain Bacteria; kingdom Bacillati; phylum Actinomycetota; class Actinomycetes; order Kitasatosporales; family Streptomycetaceae; genus Streptacidiphilus; species Streptacidiphilus sp. PB12-B1b. The sequence goes on from NZ_CP048405.1 coordinate 3,787,775, forward strand.
GTCCGGGTCGAGCGGGTCCTCGCCGAGGCGCTGGAGTGTCCAGGGCGTCTCGGTGGCGGGGGTGCGGGTGTGGTGCAGGAGCGCCGGGATGAGCGTGGACAGCGCGGTGCTGCGGGGCAGGGCGAGGTCGGCGGTGCCCTGGGGGGTGGTGATGGTCAGGCAGCAGACGTCGGTGCCGGGCGGCGCGGAGCTGGGGGTGGGCGCGGCGGTGGGCATGGGGGCGGTCCTGACCTGGGCGGTGGTTGTCGCTGGGGGCGGCTGCGGGCTGCGGGTGGTCATGGCGTGGTGACCAGGCCGGTCTGCAGGAGGCGGACGGTCCGGCGGGTGACGTGCTGGGCGCGGCCGGGGGGCAGGGTTCGGGGCTTGGCCTCGCCGAGGAACTTGCCCTCCTCCTTGGGGTAGGAGAAGAGGAGGGCGGGGTTGCCGAGTTCCCACAGGCGGCGCAGCAGGGGGTCCATCATGGCGCGCATGGCGCCGGAGGTACTGCGGGCCAGGACGAGGTGCATGCCGATGTGGGCGCCCTGGGCGAGCAGCGGGATCAGCGGTGCGAGCGGCGAGGGCGCGCCGCCGGCGGCGGCGAAGAGGTCATAGTCGTCGACGACGATGAACAGCAGCGGCCCGGTCCACCAGTCGCGGCGGGTGAGCTGTTCCGGGGTGATGTCGGGGCCCGGCAGGCGCTTGGACATGGAAGTGGCGGCGTTGGCGGCGAGTTGGGCCAGGGCGTCGCGTTCGACGGCGTAGCCGACGCGGTAGTCCTGGGGCACCCCGGCGAGCAGGGTGCGTCCGGGGTCGGCGACGATGATGCGGGCCTGGTCCGGGGTGTAGCGGGTGGTGATGGCGTGGACGGCCAGCCGCAGCGTGTTGGTCTTGCCGGTCTCGCCGTCGCCCAGGACCATCAGGTGGGGGGTGGCGGCGAAGTCGTGCCAGGCGGGTTCCAGGCGTTGTTCGTCCCAGCCCAGGCAGATCCGCAGATCGCCTTCCGGGGGCGGGAGTTGGGTGTGCGGCAGGCGGGTCGGCAGCAGCCGTACGCCGGGGGCGGTGGGGCCGGTCCAGAAGGTGTCGATCTCGGCGACGGCGGCCTTGGTCGCCTGGGTGAGGTCCCCGGTGGTGGCGGCGCCGTCGAGGCGGGGCAGGGCGGACAGGAAGTGGTGGCCGGCGCTGGTCAGGCCGCGCCCGGCCAGGTGGGGGACGGCGGCGGCGGTGCGCGAGCCGACCTCGGACTCCATCGGGTCGCCCAGGCGCAGTTCGAGTTTGGTGCCCAGCATGTCCCGCAGCCGGGGGCGGATCTCGGACCAGCGCACCGCGGAGGCCACCAGGTGGATGCCGAACGACAGGCCGCGGGCGGCCAGTTCCATCACCCGCGGTTCCAGGTCCTCGTAGTCCTGGCGCAGCGTGAACCAGCCGTCCACGACCAGGAACACGTCCCCGTACGGGTCCTTGACGGTGCCGTTGGCGCGCAGGGCGCGGTAGGCGCTCATGGACTCCAGGCCGCGGTCGGTGAACTCCTGTTCGCGGCGTTCCAGCAGCAGGGTCAGTTCGGCGATGGTGCGCAGCACCCGGTCGCGGTCCAGCCGGGTGGCGACCGAGCCGACGTGGGGCAGGCCGGAGGTGGAGACCAGGCCGCCGCCGCCGAAGTCCAGGCAGTAGAACTGCACTTCCATCGGGGTGTGGGTGAGGGCGAGGGAGAGGATCAGGGTGCGCAGCAGTGTGGACTTGCCGGTCTGCGGCGCACCGACCAGGCCCAGGTGTCCCTGGGCCGAGGACAGGTCCGCCACCAGCAGTTCGCGCAGCTGCTCGAACGGCCGGTCCACCAGGCCCAGCGGCACCCGCAGCAGCCCCAGTGCGCGGTCCGCGGCCATCCCGCGCACGGGATCGGGGACGATCCCCGGCAGCAGGTCGTCCAGGCTGGCCGGGGAGGTCAGCGGCGGCAGCCACACCTGCCGCGCCGGCGGCCCGGCCCCTTCCAGCCGCCCCACCAGCACCTCCAGCAGGCTCTCCTCCTCCGAACTGCCGCCGGCGGCCTCGTCGTCGGCCGTGGCGGTCGCGGCCAGCAGGGCGGCCTGGGTGGTGAGGCGTTCGGCGCGTTCGGAGAGCAGCTCGCCCTGGCGTTCCAGGGTGAACGGGGCGACCTGGTCGGGGACGACGGTCGTGTCGGGGCCGGGTTCGAAGGCCTGGGTGGGTTCGGGAGCGGGGCCGGAGACGTAGGCGGCCTTGAACCGGACCAGGTTGGTCGTGTCGATCTTCAGGAAGCCGTTGCCCGGCGCCGAGGGCAGCTCGTACGCGCTGGAGACGCCGATCACGCTGCGGGACTCCATCGAGGAGAAGGTGCGCAGTGCCAGCCGGTAGGACAGGTGGCCCTCGACCTTGTGGATCCGGCTCTCGTCCAACCGCTGTGAGGCCAGCAGCAGATGGACTCCCAGGCTTCGGCCGAGCCGTCCGATCGACACGAACAGGTCCACGAACTCCGGCTTGCTGGCCAGCAGTTCGGAGAACTCATCGACGATGATCAGCAGCGAGGGCAGCGGCGTCAGGTCCGCCCCGGCGCCCCGGGCCTTCTCGTACTCGAAGAGAGAGGAGAACCCCGATTCGCGCAGCAGTTCCTGACGGCGGATCATCTCCCCGTTGATGGAGTCCCGCATCCGGTCCACCAGATGGATCTCGTCCGCCAGGTTGGTGATCACCGCGGAGGTGTGCGGCAGCCGGTCCATGTTCAGGAACGTCGCCCCGCCCTTGAAGTCCACCAGGACCAGGTTCAGCACCTCCGAGGAGTGCGTCACCGCCAACCCCATCACCAGCGTGCGCAGCAGTTCGCTCTTGCCCGAACCCGTCGCGCCGATCAGCAGCCCGTGCGGGCCCATCCCGCCCTGCGCGGACTCCTTCAGATCCAGCTCCACCACCTCCCCGTCCTCGGTCACCCCCAACGGCACCCGCAGTCGTGCCGCCTGCGCCACCCGCCCGCGCCACCGTCCCGCCACGTCGAAGCCGCGCGGATCCCGCACCCCCAGCAGCGTGCACAGGTCCAGATCCGACTCCAGCGCCCGATCCGCCAGGTCCACGCTGCCGCTGGTGCGCATCGGCGCCAGCGCCCGCGCCACCGCCAGCGCCGCCACCCCGGTCAACCCGTCCGCCTCGGCGGAGACCGTCTCCTCGCCGGAGGGGAACTCCACCCGGCCCGCCCGCACCGTCAACCGCAGCACCCTGGGGCCGCCGGTCATCGCACCGGTCGCGTCCAGCAGCACCACATTGCGCAGCCCGCCGCTCAGCAGGCGTGAGCCCGGCTCGATCCGCACCCCCTGCGCCAGCACCACCACCAACGGTTCCGCCACACTGGGGGAGGCGGTCGGATCATGGTCGGGACGGTCGCGGACGTCCGTGCCCAGCACCTCCCACAGGCCCTCCACGTCACCCGCGGCCAACCGCACCGCACCCGCGGCGTCCTGCTCGCCCGGGTGGGCGTTGTGCGGCAGCCACTTCACCCAGTCCCACTCCGCCAGCCCGGTGGCATCGCCGACCACGGCCACCCGCAGCTCGTCCGGCGAGTGGAACACGGCCAACTGGCACACCACCGCACGCAGCAACTCCAACGCCGCCGCGCCCTCACCCGCCACCTCCACACTCGTGAACCGCCGCAGCGACACCGACACCGGCAGCGCCGGCACGCTCCCGTGCGCCCGGGTGAACCGCCGCAACGACACCGCCGACAACGGTTCCAGATCCTCCACCGGACGCGTCTGCGGCGGGATGAACTCCAGCACCGCTCGCCGCAGCCCCACGCCGATCCGCACCCGGCCGAAGTCCGCGTGACCCGCACGCCGCTCCCACAGCCGCGAGCCGCCCACCAGCCCCCACAGCCGGCCCGGCTCCGGACCGTCCCACACCAGCGCCGCCCGCTGGCCCGCCGCCGCTGCCCGCGCCTGCCGGCGCCGCTGCGCCAGATACCGCAGGTAGTCCCGGCGCTCGGCCCGCATCCGGCGCCGCCGCTCGCCCCCCGACCGCCCCAACTGCGACAACGTCATACTGACCATTGCCACGCCCATCATCCCCGACATCATGTACGTCGTGGGCCCCGCACTGCGCATCGAGAACATCAGCACCATGGCGCCCGTGCCCAGCCCCATCGGCAGGTACATCAGCGCCGAACCGAAGTCCGCCCCCGCGGGCTCGCCCAGCACCGGCGGCTCGGCCAACTCGACCTGGCCCTCCGGCATTGCCGGCCCCTCGGCGCGAGACGCGCGCTTGGCGAGTACCGTACTCACACCCGTCCGCCTTCATGCGAGGGCACGACGCCCTGATCCCGTTTCCGGCAAGCCCGTTACGTATGCTCCCGAACGACTTCATTGTGACCCGCACGTGTTCGGGCAGGCGAGCAGAAAATGGCCCTGAGCAGGTAATTTTGACGGATGGTCACTGTCCGGACATGGATGCGCCAGCGCTGCGTAACCCGGTGAACCGGCCTCGCGGGCGCAGCGGAGCGCGATCCGGCCGGGCCGGGAACGGCAGGGAGCCGCCTGCCGGGGCGCGCCCCGGAAACGGGACAGCTCCGGCAGGCGGCTCCACGCGTACCGACCGGTCCAGCGGTCGGCGCTTCCGCCGGGTCGGCGGGGTCAGCCGGTCGCGGACGGCTCCTGGAGGTACGCACTGGTCATGGTCGAGCGGGTGGTCCAGCCGAGGGACGAGTAGAGCGCCCGCCCGTCGGGGCTGGCCACCAGGACGCCGGTCTGTGCGCCCGCCCGGAGCGCCGCGTCCTGGAGGGTGCGCACCACCAGGCTGCCGAGCCCACGGCGCTGGTGCCCGGGGGCGGTCGAGATCTGGTCGGCGACGGCCGTGGCCCCGGTGGGGGCGATCTGGCCGCGCGCGGCGAAGTGCCCGTCGGCGGTGCGCACCAGCACCCGGGTCACCCCGCCCCTGGTCCAACTGGTGCAGGTGTAGCCGGCCGGGGGCTGCGGGTGGCTCGCGGTGAGCGGGACCGTCATCAGGTAGCCCGGATCGGTGACCTGCCAGCCGGGCCCGAGCCAGTGGCGTACGGTCTCCACCTCGGCGAACAGCTTGAGCCAGGTGCCGGGCGCGCTGGTGGACGCGACCAGCTTGCGCACCTCGGTCTCGGTCGGCTCGGGCAGGACATGGCGGCTGACATGCTGCTCCTGCCCGACGTCGATGGTCCACCCCCACGGTTGGTCGCCGGGGTCCGAGGCTCCCCGCGAGACCGTCCAGCCGTCGATCCACATGCGTACCAGGTCGCCGATCGCGGCGTTCTGCATGGTCCACCCCCACTTGGTCGCAGATGCACTCATCACCACCACGTAAGAGTCGAAGTGGTAGTGCATACCTTACCGATGAGGGAGGGCGACCACCTCACCCGTCCAGCGGGCGGCGCCCCCAGGCGGAGATCATCGGGGCGGTGGCCAGGTCCAGGCGTCCGGTGGCGACGTTCGCCAGGTGCCGGTCGACCTCCTCGTCGGTGGCCAGCCCGGCGGCGACCAGGCGGCCACGGATCTGCCGGACGGTGGCGGCCTCCAGGGCCGTGCAGGCGGGGGAGGCGATCGGGAAGTAGGCGTCGGCCCGGACGTCCTCCAGACCGGCCTCGCGCAGCAGCCGGGGCAGGGTGCGCCCGTACCCGAGGTCCGCGCCCCGGCCCGCCATGAGCGTCCGGAAGCCGGAGCGCAGCCGGTTGGCGAGCTGCTGCTCGGGCCCGTACTCGTCCGGGCACAGCAGCGGCTGCAGCACGGGGTCCGCGTCCTCCAGCAGCAGTCGGCCGCCGGGGCGCAGCGCCCGGACCATCCGGCGCAGCGCCTCGGCCCGGTCGGGGACGTGCACCAGCACCAGCCGGGCGTGGACGAGGTCGAAGCCGCCGGGCGGGGGCGGGTCGGCCGCCACGTCGTGCCGCAGCACCTCGATCACGCCGCCGGGCCGGTCGTCGGAGGCGGATGCGGCCCCGGTCCAGGAGGGGTCGATGTCGGTGGCGACCACCGCGCCCGAGGGGCCCACCCGCCGGGCCAGGCCCTCGGGCACGCTGCGGCCTCCGGCGCCCACCTCCCAGCAGCGCATGCCCTCGCCGATGCCGAGCGCGTCGACGTGCCGGAAGGTCACCGGATCGAACAGTTCGGCCAGCGCGGCGAAGCGGATACCGGCCTGTTCCTGCTGGTTGTCGAGCAGGTAGCCCTGCTCGGCTGCGTGGTCTGCCATGGGCCGAGCATGCCAGACCCCGCGCGGGCGGCCTCGGGCGGCTGCGGCGGTGGGGCCGAGCGGTGGGGCCGAGAGGAGCAGCAATGCCCTCATCAGCGTGACGATGTCGATGAATCGCCGCTTACCGGGACAGAACGGCCGGGGTGCTGGGCTAGGGTTCCGGAATTCCGCGCCACGCCGCCGTGTGTTCCCGGGGAGGCGCCCGCCGAACTGCGAGGAAACGCATGCCGCCCACACAGACGCTGCCGGTCGATCCGGAGCTGACACCGCAGCTCCGGGCGGTGCACGGCCGCACCTTCTTCGGCCACCCCCGGGGGCTGGCCACCCTCTTCCTGACCGAGATGTGGGAGCGCTTCAGCTTCTACGGGATGCGCTCGCTGCTGGTGCTCTACCTGGTGGCGCCGGTCTCGGACGGCGGGCTGGGCTTCGGGACCGCGACCGCCGCCGCCGTGTACAGCGTCTACAACGCCATGGTCTACCTGCTGACCCTGCCCGGCGGCTGGGTCAGCGACCGGCTCTGGGGCGCGCACCGGACGGTTCTGGTCGGCGGCTGCACCATCATGGCCGGGCACTTCCTGCTGGCGGTCCCGGGCGAGGGGTGGTTCTTCGCCGGGCTGGGCCTGGTCGCGGTCGGTTCGGGGCTGCTGAAGGCCAACATCTCCACCATGGTCGGCCACCTCTACCCGGACCGGAACGACCCGCGCCGCGACGGCGGCTTCACCGTCTTCTACATGGGCATCAACCTGGGGGCCTTCGCCGCGCCGCTGGTCGTGGGCACGGTCGGGCAGCGGGTGGACTGGCGGCTTGGCTTCGCCCTCGCCGGTCTGGGCATGGCCCTGGGCCTGGTCCAGTACCTGCTCGGCGGACGCCGTCTGAGCAGGGCCAGCCGCGTAGTGGGCGCGCCGCTGCCGCCCGCCGAGCGCGCCGCCGTGCTGCGCCGGGCCGCCCGGTGGACGGCCCTGGCCGTCGCCTTCTACGCGGTGGTCGTCGGCAGCGGCCACTACACCATCGCCTGGGTGATCCGGCCGCTGACCGTGGTCGGCCTGGTCGTCCCGGCGCTGGTGCTGCTGCGGATGAAGCGGGACAAGGAGTTGGACGCGGAGGAGCGGCACAGGCTCTCCGGCTACGTGTACTTCTTCCTGGCCGCCGCCGTGTTCTGGATGATCTACGACCAGTCCGGCTCCACGCTGACCGTCTTCGCCACCGAGGACACCCGCACCCGGCTGTTCGGCCTCGGCTTCCCCTCCAGCTGGTTCCAGTCGCTGAACCCGCTGCTGGTGATGGCGCTGGCGCCGGTCGCCGCCTGGCTGTGGGTGCGGCTGGCGCGGCGCGGCCGCAATCCGGGCACGGCGGCCAAGTTCGGCTGCGGCCTGCTGCTGATCGGGCTCTCCTTCGGGGTGATGATGCTGGCCATGGCCGCCGCGTCCGGCGGCGCCCGGGTCTCGCCGCTCTGGCTGGCGGCGGTCTACCTGGTCCAGACGGTGGGGGAGCTGGCGCTGTCCCCGGTCGGACTGTCGGTCACGACCAAGCTGGCGCCGGTGAAGTACGCCGGCCAGATGATGGGCGTCTGGTTCCTGGCCAGCACCGTCGGCGACTCGCTGGCTGCGGTGCTGCAGCAGCTGGTGGGCAGCGCCTTCCTCAGCACGGTGTCCTTCGCGCTGCAAGGGGTGCTGGCGCTGCTGGTCGGCGCGGCCGTGCTGGTCAACCGGTGGCGGATCACCGGCCTGCTCGGCGGCGTCCGCTGAGCGGGCGTCCGCCGGGGGAGCACCGCTGCGCGGGGAGCGGCGGGAGGGCCGCACCGGAAGAATATCGCGGGGTATTGACTGGCGTCAGACGAGCGACATACTTGGCTCACTCCCTGCCGACCTGAACGAGGTGCCGCCCATGGAGCTGTCCCCCTCCGCGCATGTCGACACGTTCTGCCGTGAGCTGCTGCCGCCGTTCGACCAGTGGCCGGAACTCCTCTTCGACCTCCCCGAACTGGTCTATCCGGACCGGCTGAACTGCGCCAGGGCACTGCTGGACGACGCCGTCGACCGCTTCGGCCCCGACCGCCGGTGCCTGGTCACCCGGGCCGGGGAGTGGAGCTACGGCCAGCTCCAGCACCGCGCCAACCAGGTCGCCCAGGTGCTCACCGAGGACCTGGGGCTGGTGCCCGGCAACCGGGTGCTGCTGCGGAGCCCCAACACGCCCTGGCTGGTGGCCTGTTGGCTGGGCTTGCTGAAGGCCGGCGGGGTCGCGGTCACCACCATGCCGCTGCTGAGGGCGCCCGAGCTGGCCGCCCTGCACGGGATCTGCTCACCGGTGGTCGCGCTGTGCGACCACCGCCACCAGGAGGACCTCGCCGCCGCCGGGGCGCCGGGCCTGCGCATCGTCACCGTCGGCGGCCCCGGCCCGGACGACCTGCTGGCCCGCTGCGCGGCCAAGGACGGCAGCTTCACCGCCGTCGAGACGGCCGCCGACGACGTGGCGCTGATCGCCTTCACCTCCGGCACCACCGGCAGACCCAAGGCGACCCTGCACTTCCACCGCGACGTGCTGGCCAATGCCGACACCTTCTCCCGGCACATCCTGCGGCCCCGCCCCGACGACCTGTTCACCGGCACACCGCCGCTGGCGTTCACCTTCGGCCTCGGCGGCCTGGTGGTCTTCCCGCTGCACGCCGGCGCGGCCGTGCTGCTGCTGGAGCAGGTGACGCCCGAGCAGCTGGCGGAGGCGGTCGAGGCGCACGCGGTGACCGTGCTGTTCACCGCCCCCACCGCCTACCGGGCGATCATGGCGTCCGGCCTGGCCGACCGGCTGGCCGGGGTGCGCCGCTGCGTCTCCGCGGGGGAGGCCCTGCCCGCTGCCGTCTGGGAGTCCTTCCACCGGGCCACCGGGCTGCGCCTGATCGACGGCATAGGCGCCACCGAGATGCTGCACGTCTTCATCTCCGCCGCCGACGACGACATCCGGCCGGGCGCCACCGGCCGCCCGGTCCCCGGCTACCGGGCGGCCGTGCTCGGCCCGGACGGGACGCCGGTGCCGGACGGTCGCCCAGGGCTGCTCGCGGTCAAGGGCCCCACCGGCTGCCGCTACCTGGCCGACGAACGGCAGACCAGCTACGTCCGTGACGGCTGGAACGTCACCGGCGACACCTACATCCGGGACGCCGAGGGCTACTTCTGGTACCAGGCCCGCAGCGACGACATGATCGTCTCCTCCGGCTACAACATCGCCGGGCCCGAGGTCGAGCAGGCCCTGCTCGCCCACCCCGACGTGCTGGACTGCGGCGTCGTCGGCGCGCCGGACGAGCGGCGCGGGAGGGTCGTCAAGGCGTACGTGGTGCTGCGGCCCGGGATCGCCGCGGACGCGGCCACCGCCACGGCGCTCCAGGACTTCGTCAAGCAGGCCATCGCCCCTACAAGTACCCGCGCGAGGTCGAGTTCGTGGCCGCGCTGCCGCGCAACTCCAGCGGCAAGCTCCAGCGCGCCGAACTGCGCCGCCGGGCCGAGACCGTTGACTGACGACACCGCCCCGCCGCCCGACCGGCGCAGCCGCCGAACCGATGCCGCCGAACCGAAAGGCGCCCCGCCCATGGACAGCCCGCAGTCGCCTGCCTCCCTCCCCAGCGTGCTGGTCGAACGCCGTGTCGAGTGGTCGGACACGGACGCGGCCGGCCACTACCACTTCTCCGCCGTCCTGCGCTGGGCCGAGGCCGCCGAGGCGGTGCTGCTGCGCAGGCTCGGCCTGGCCGAGCTGTTCGGCAGCATCCCCCGGGTGCACTTCGAGGCCGACTACCGCGAACGGCTCTGGTTCGGGGATCCCGTCCGGATCACGCTGCGGGTCGACAAGGTCGGCACCTCCTCGCTGCACTACGCCTTCGAGGTGGCAGGCCCGGCGGGCACCGCCGCCGTCGGGCGGATGTCGGTCGTCCACTCGGCGGCCACGGCCTCCGGCCCGACGCCCTGGCCCGCGCAGATGCGCGCACGGCTCGCCGAGGCCGGCCCGCAGCCCGCGGAGACCTATGCGGACGGCGCAGTGTCGTGAATCCTTGACGACCGAAAAATCCACGCGATACTTTGCCTTGAGGCCCCTGGAGGACGCCGTGCGCATCGCAGTCATCGGAGGAGGGCCGGGCGGGCTGTACTTCGCAGCCCTGGCCAAGCAGCTCTCGCCGCAGTGGGAGATCACCGTATGGGAGCGCAACGCCCGGGACGAGAGCCTCGGATTCGGCGTGGTGTTCTCCGACGAGACCCTGGACGGCATCGCCCAGGCCGATCCCGAGGTCTTCGCCGCCATGTCGGCCGACTTCGCCCGCTGGAGCGACATCGACGTCTGCTACGACGGCAAGGTCTGCACCTCCGGCGGGCACGGCTTCGCCGCGCTGGACCGCAACCGGCTGCGGCAGATCCTCCAGCAGCGCTGCGCCCGCCTGGGCGTGGACGTCCGCTACGGCACCCCCGCCCCACCGGTCGGCCAACTCTCGGCCGAACACGACCTGGTGGTGGCCGCCGACGGGGTCCGCTCGGCCGCCCGTGACGCCTACGCCGACACCTTCCGCCCCGACCTGGACGAGCGGCACGGCCGGTACATGTGGCTGTCCACCGACCGCGTCTTCGAAGCCTTCACCTTCATCGTCGAGGAGCGGGACTTCGGCGTCCTGCAAGTGCACGCCTACCCCTTCGACGACCGGCGCTCCACCTTCATCGTGGAGATCGAGGAGGACGCCTGGCACCGCGCGGGCTTCGCCGCCCTCGCCGGACGCGAACTCGGCCGCGGCGAGAGCGACCAGGAGAGCGTCCGGCTGTGCGAACAGCTGCTGGCCGACCACCTCGACGGCCACCGGCTGATCCCCAACGCCTCCCGGTGGATCCGCTTCACCACCGTGCGCAACGCCTGCTGGCGCCACGGCAATGTGGTGCTGCTCGGCGACGCCGCCCACACCGCGCACTTCTCCATCGGCTCGGGCACCAAGCTCGCCATGGAGGACGCCCTGGCCCTGGCCGCGAGCCTGCACGAGCACCCCACCGTGGAGCGGGCGGCCGCCGCCTACGAGGCGGAACGCAGGCCGGTGGTCGAGTCCGCCCAGCGCGCCGCCCAGGCCAGCCTGGAGTGGTTCGAGAACATCGCCCGCTACACCGGCCAGCAGCCCGACCAGTTCACCTTCAACCTGCTCACCCGCAGCCGCCGGGTCACCTACGGCAACCTGCGGGAGCGCGATCCGGCCTTCGTCGCCGCCGCCGACGCCTGGTTCGCCGACAGCGGAGACGACTGCGGCGACGACCAGCGTGACCATGAACCCGGCGGCGTCCCGCCGATGTTCCGGCCGCTGACCCTGGGCGGCCTGCGGCTGCGCAACCGGGTGGTGGTGCCGCCGCTGGCGACCTACACCGCCGACGCCGACGCCGTACCAGGAGCCTTCGAACGCGCCCAGCTCACCGCGCAGGCGCTCGGCGGCGCGGGCCTGGTCATCGCCGGTATGGCCGCCGTCAGCGCCGAGGGCCGGGCCACCGCCCACTGCCCCGGCCTCTACACCGACACCCAGGAGAGCGCCTGGCGGGAGATCACCGGCGCGGTCCGCGCACTCACCGACACCCCCCTGGGCATCCAGCTCACCCACGCCGGACGCCGCGCCTCCACCGCCGTCCCCGGCCCGGACGGCATCGGCCGGTCCCTCGGCGCGGACGGCTGGCCCACCGTCGCCGCCTCCCCGCTGCCCTGGGACGCGGCCGGACCCGCCCCGCGCGAGGCCACCCACGCCGACCTGCGCGCCGCCGCGACCGACTTCGCCGACGCGGCCGCCCGCGCCGCCCGGGCCGGATTCGCGGTACTGGAGCTGCAGTTCGGCCACGGCCACCTGGTCTCCGGCTTCCTCTCGCCGCTGACCAACCACCGCACCGACCGCTACGGCGGCCCCCTGGCCCACCGGCTGCGGTTCCCGCTGGAGGTGCTGGCGGCGGTCCGCGACGCCTGGCCGGCCGAGCGCCCGCTGCTGGTGCGGATCTCCGCCACCGACTGGGCCGACGGCGGCACCACCGGGGCCGAGGCGGTCGAGATCGTCCGCGCGCTGGCCGCCGCGGGCGCGGACGCGGTGGACGTCTCCACCGGCGAGGTGGTGCCCCACCAGCGGCCGCAGTACGGCCGCAGCTACCAGACCCCCTACGCCGACCTGATTCGCAACGCCACCGGCGTGCCCACCCTGGCCGTCGGCGCCATCTCCGGCTACGACGACGTCAACTCGCTCCTGCTGGCCGGGCGGGCCGACCTGGTCGCGGTCGGCCGCGCCCAGCTGTACGACCCGCTGTGGACCCTGCACGCCGCCGCCGACCAGGGCTACACCGGCCCCGGCGCCCGCTGGCCGCAGCCCTGGCAGCCCGGCAGCCGCAAACCGCCCGGCCCCGGCGCCGACCGCGTCCCACCCCGACTGCACCTGCTGCGCCGGGCCGAGGCGCCGGTCCACCGCCGCTGGCTGCCCCACCGCCCGACGGCGCGCCCCTGACCGGAGAACCCCGACCAGAAGCCCGGACGAGAAAGCCCCGACCAGAAGCCCAGACCGACCGCCGCCGGAGGAACCGATGCACCTGCCCCGCTTCACCGCCGCCGCCGTCCAGGCGTCCCCGGTCTACCTGGACCCGGCCGCGACCACCGCCAAGGCCGTCGCGCTGATCGGCGAGGCCGCCGGGAGAGGCGCCTCCCTGATCGTCTTCCCCGAGGTCTTCCTGCCCGGATACCCCTACTGGAACTGGACGATGAACCCGGTCCAGGGCTCGCCCTGGTTCGAACGCCTCTACCTGGCCTCGGTCGACCTGGACGGCCCCGAGGTGGACGCGTTGCGCGCAGCCGCCCGCAGCCACGGTGTGGTCCTGGTGATCGGGGTCAACGAGCGCGGCGCCAACAGCCTCGGCGTCCTCTACAACACCCTGCTGACCATCGGGGCCGAGGGCGAACTGCTGGGCGTGCACCGCAAACTGGTGCCGACCTGGGCCGAGAAGCTCACCTGGACCGGCGGCGACGGCAGCTCGCTGACCGTGCACCGCACCCCCGTCGGCCCGCTCGGCGTCCTCGCCTGCGGCGAGAACACCAACACCCTGGCCCGGTTCACCCTGCTGGCACAGGGCGAACTGGTGCACGCCGCAAGCTACATCGCGCTGCCGGTGGCGCCCGAGGACTACGACATGGCCGACGCTATCGCCGTCCGCACCGCCGCCCACAGCTTCGAGGGCAAGGTCTTCTCCGTCGTCGCCTGCTCCACCATCTCCCCGGAGATCGTGGACGCCATCGCCGGGGACGACCCGGACGTCCGCAAGCTGCTGGGCCGCCCGCGCAGCGCCCTCTCCGGCGTCTTCGGCCCCGACGGCCGCCCGGTCACCGAACCGCTGATCGACGACGACGGCATCGTCTACGCCGAGATCGACCTGAGGAAGTGCATCCAGCCCAAGCAGATGCACGACATCGTCGGCCACTACAACCGCTTCGACGTCTTCCGGCTGCACGTGGACAACCGCCCGCTCAGCCCGCTGACGTTCACCGACCCCCGGCCGGCCTCCGCCCCGGCCCCCGCGCCCACCGCCACCCAGGAGGAATCGTGACCGCGCAGGACGACACCGCGCTGGGCCGCGCCCGCGTCAGCGACACCCCGGAACTCACCGCCTACTACCGCGAACTGGCCGCCCTGGACGCCGGGGCGCTGTGGACCGTCGCCAACGAGATCGAGCCCTGGTACCCGCAGCCCAGGTCCGTGCCGGTGCTCTGGCGCTACGACGAGCTGCGCCCGCTGGTCCACAAGGCGCTGCCGCTGGTCAAGGCCGACGACGCCGGACGGCGCGTGGTGATGCTGGTCAACCCCGGCCGCCGGGACGTCAGCGCCGCCGTCGGGCTGCTCTACACCGGGCTGCAGATCATGGGCCCCGGCGAGGCCATGACCGCCCACCGGCACCAGGCCGCCGCGCTGCGCTTCGTGCACGAGGGCGTCGGCGCCTGGACAGTGGTGGACGGCCAGAAGCTCGAGGTGGGCCCGCGCGACTTCGCCATCACCCCCAACGGCACCTGGCACGAGCACGGCAACGAATCCGCCGACGCCCCCGTCGTCTGGCAGGACGGCCTGGACATCCCCCTGGTCAACGCCCTGGACGCGGGCTTCTACGAAGTGCACCCGGACCTCTACCAGACCCCCGGCACGGTGGTGAACTCCTCGCTGCTGGCCTACAGCGGCAACCTGCTGCCGTACGGCGTGGAGAAGTGGACCAGGCCCTACTCGCCGCTGCTCGGCTACCCCTGGGAGCCCACCTACCAGGCCCTGCTCGACCTGGCCCTGACCGGCCCGGGATCGCCCTACGACGGTGTGATCATGGAGTACACCAACCCGGTCACCGGCGGCCCGGTGATGCCCACCATGGGCGCCCACATGCAGCTGCTGCGCCCGGGCCAGGCCACCCGCGCCCACCGGCACACCGGCTCGGTGGTCTACACGGCCGCCAAGGGCCGGGGCTTCTCGGTGATCGCCGGGCAGCGGTTCGACTGGCGGCAGGGGGACATCTTCTGCGTCCCCTCCTGGGCCTGGCACGAGCACGCCAACCTGGACCAGGGCGAGGACGCCTGCCTGTTCTCGTTCAACGACTTCCCGGTGATGCGCTCGCTGGCCTTCCACCGCGAAGAGGCCTACCCCGACCACGACGGCCACCAGCCGGTCCTGACGGACCAGCAGTAGCCGGCGGGCCCCATCCACGGCAGCAGACCCAAGGAGAGACACCCATGCGACTGGTCACCTACGCCGTCGACGGCACCCCCGACCGCCTCGGCGCCCTGGACGGCGACCGCGTGCTCGACCTCGCCGCGCTGGCCGAGGCCGCCGGCGCCGACCTGCCCGGCGACCTGCTCGGACTGGTCCGGGCCGGCGACCCGGCCCTGGACACCGCACGCTCGCTGCTGGCCGCCGACCCGGCCGCCCGCCCGGCGCACGCCGCGCACCGGCTGGAGCAGGTGGTTCTGCGCGCCCCGCTGCGGCCCGGCAAGATCGTCGGCGTCGGCCTCAACTACGTGGAGCACGTGGAGGAGTCCAGCCGCAGCCTGGACACCGCCAAGGACCTGCCCGAGCGCCCGGTGCTGTTCTCCAAGCCCGGCACCGCCGTGATCGGCCCCGGCCAGCCCGTCCGGCACAACGCCGACCTCACCGTCCAGCTGGACTGGGAGTGCGAACTGGCGGTGGTCATCGGCCGCACCGCCTTCCGGGTCGACGAGCAGGACGCCTGGCGGCACATCGTCGGCTACACCGTCACCAACGACATCAGCGCCCGCGACCAGCGCCGCTCCGGCCAGTGGTTCTTCTCCAAGGGCCAGGACTCCTACGCCCCGCTCGGCCCCTGCCTGGTCACCGCCGACGAGATCCCCGACCCGCACGCGCTGGACCTCTCGCTGCGGGTCAACGGCGAGACCAAGCAAAAGTCCAACACCCGTCACATGCTCTTCCGCATCCCGCGCCTGATCGCCGACATCACCTCCGGGATGACCCTGGAGCCGGGCGACGTCATCGCCACCGGCTCGCCCTCCGGGGTGGGCGCCGGGATGGTCCCGCCGCAGTTCCTGTTCCCCGGCGACCTGGTCGAGGCCACCATCGAGGCCATCGGCACGCTGGCCAACCCGGTGATCGACGCCCGCTGACCGCCCGCCCCGCCGCCCCGACGAGGAGTCCCATGCCCCCGCGCACCTACCGGATCGGACAGATCGTCCCGAGTTCCAACGTCACCATGGAAACCGAGGTCCCCGCCATCCTGCGCGCCCGCGAGAGGGTCGCGCCGGAGCGCTTCACCTTCCACTCCAGCCGGATGCGGATGACCCGGGTCACCCCCGAGCAGCTCAGGGCCATGGACGCCGACTCGGACCGCTGCGCCGTCGAGCTCTCCGACGCCCGGGTCGACGTCCTCGGCTACGCCTGCCTGGTGGCCCTCATGAGCGCCGGACCGGGCTACCACCGGCAGGCCCAGCAGCGGCTGCACACCCGCACCGTGGACAACGGCGCCCCGGCCCCGGTGGTGACCAGCGCCGGGGCCCTGGTCGAGGGGCTGCGCACGCTCGGCGCCCGGCGGATCGCGCTGATCGCCCCGTACCTGCGGCCGCTGACCCGCACCGTCGTCGACTACCTGACCCACGAGGGCATCGAGGTGGTCGACTACCGCGCCCTGGAGATCCCGGACAACCTGGAGGTGGCCGCGCACGACCCGGGCCGACTGCCCGGTCTGGCCAAGGGCCTGGACCACGCCGACGCGGACGCCGTCGTCCTGTCCGCCTGCGTGCAGATGCCCTCGCTGTCCGCCGTCGAGGAGGCCGAACAGCTGCTCGGCAAGCCGGTGGTGTCCGCCGCGGTGTGCACCGTCCACCAAATACTTCGGGCCCTGGAGCTGCCGGCCTTCGCCCCGGGCGCGGGCCGCCTGCTCTCCGGCGCCTACGCCGAGGGCCCGGCCGGGCCCGGGTCGGCGGCCGCCCGGGGCTGAGCCGGGCCCCGAAGGGCGGGCCGGACCGCTCGGTATGATCATCGCGGTACTCGGAGGAAAGGCGACCATGTCGGAGACCGCGGCCCGGCCCAGCGCCCTGATCAACACGATCTACGGCGAGTTCGTCCGCCGCCTCGGCGGCTGGATCTCCATCGCCGACCTGATCGCGCTGATGGCCGAACTGGACGTCGACGGCCCGGCCGTGCGCTCGGCGATCTCCCGGCTGAAGAAGAGCGAGGCGCTGGTCCAGGAGCGCCGCACCGGCATCGGCTACCTGCTCGGCCCGAGCATGGGCCCGGTCTTCGACGAGGGCGACCGCAGGATCTTCGGGCACCGGGAGCCGGCCCGGGTCGAGGACGGCTGGGTCATCGCCGTCTTCTCGGTGCCCGAGTCCGAGCGGGCCCACCGGCACCAACTGCGCTCCCGGCTCACCTGGCTGGGCTTCGGCACCGTCTCGCCCGGCGTCTGGCTGGCCCCCGCCCGGCTGCTGCCGGACACCGAGCGGATGCTGCGGCGGGTCGGGCTGAGCGAGTACGTCCACCTGTTCACCGCCCACTACGCCGCCTTCGCCGACCCGCGCGGCGCGGTCAGCGACTGGTGGGACTTCCAGGCGATCGAGGCGCAGTACGCCGCCTTCACCGACGCCTGGGGGCCGGTCGCCGAGAAGCTGCACCGACAGCCCGCCGCCGAACCGGTGCAGGCGTTCCGCGCGTACGTGCCAATGCTCACCCAGTGGCGCCGGCTGCCCTACCTCGACCCGGGGCTGCCCACCGAACTGCTGCCCCCCGACTGGAACGCCGCCTGGGCCCGGCGGGTCTTCGGCGACCTGCACGACCTGCTGGCCGAGCCCAGCCTGCGCCATGTCGCCGACCTCACCGGCCTGGCCCCGGCCGCGCAGGCAGAGCGCTGAGCACCGCGCCGACCGGCCGTGGTGGGGCTAGGATCGGCGGGGAGAGATGACGCGCCCGAGCTGCGGAGGGCAGATGCACCAGGGACCGGCCCGGCCAGCGGGCGCGCGGCAGCGGCAGCCCGGCACCGTCGGCACCGCGGGCGGTCACCGGTGAGCGGGGCCGAGGACGTCCAGATCATCTCCGTGTGCGAGAACTGCGGGGAGCGGGTGGTGGACGGCCCGCAGGGCGGCTACTGCTGCTCGCGCTGCGGCCACTCGGTGGATCCGCCGGACGTGGTCCGCGCCCGTCGGCAGGCGGACTGGGACCGCCGCCGGGCCGCCCGCGAGGGCTCCTGGCCGGAGCTGCGCCGGCTGATCCGCAGACCCTCCCGGTAGCCCCCGGCCGGACCGGCCGGACCGTCAGCAACCCACCGAGGGAGACCGGGTATGACCGGGATGAACGTCGGATTCGTCGGGCTCGGCGCCATGGGCAGTGCGATGGCGGGCACCCTGCTCCGGGCCGGGCACAGCGTGCAGGTGTGGAACCGCTCGCCCGGGCCGGTCCGGGCGCTGGAGGCGCAGGGCGCCCGGCCCGCCGCCGACCTGGACGCCGTCTTCGGCAACGACGTCGTGCTGTCCATGCTGGCCGACGACGCGACGGTGGAGTCGCTGCTGCTGCGGCCGGAGCTGCTGGCCGGGGCTGCCGCCGCGGTCCACGTCAACATGGCCACGGTCTCGCTCGACCTGGCCCGGCGCGCGGCGGAGCTGCACGCCCGGCACGGCGTCGGCTACCTCTCCGCGCCGGTCCTGGGCCGCAGCGAGGTCGCCGAGGCCGGAAAGCTGAACATCCTGGCGGCGGGGGAGCCGGCGCTGATCGACCGGGTGCAGCCGCTGTTCGACGCCATGGGGCAGCGCACCTGGCGGCTGGGGGACGAGCCGCACCGGGCCAACACGGTCAAGATCGCCGGGAACTACCTGATCGCCTGCGCCATCGAGTCGCTCGCCGAGGCGTGCGCCCTGGCCGAGGCGTCCGGCGCGGACCCCGCGGAGCTGGTCGAGGTGATGGCCTCGACGCTGTTCCCCGGCCCGGTCTACTCCGGCTACGGCGCGATGGTGGCCGAGCGCCGCTACGAGCCCGCCGGGTTCCGGCTGGCCCTGGGCCTCAAGGACGTCAACCTGGCCCTGACCACCGGCGCGGAGCGGAACGTCCCGCTGCCGTTCGGCGGCGTGCTGCGGGACGCCTTCCTGGACGCCCTGGCCCACGGCGACGCGGACCGGGACTGGTCGGCCGTGGCCGAGGCGGCCCGGCGGCGCGCGGGCCTGCCCGGCTGAACAGTGCTTTTCCGGCCGGGGTCGGTGGCCTGATAACGACCAGGACACGATCGCATCCAGATCATGAAAGAGCCGTGTGCGAGTAGTGCCATCTTCAACTACCTTGATGCCCCGCACAGTTGGGACACCGGGGGAAGCAATGGGCGACAGCCGGAGCATGGCCGTACTCGTTCTGGACGGATCCAGCACCGTGGAGGTGCTGCTGGCCGGGGACCTCGACCTGGACGCCGAGACGGTGCTCGACCCGGTCATCGCCGACATCCTCCGCGATCCGCAGGTCCGCCGGATCGTCCTGGACGCCGCGATGACCACCTTCTGCGACTCCAGCGGGCTCAGCGCGCTGATCCGCGCCCAGCGCCACGCCGCCCGCTGCGGCGTGCGGCTCCGGCTCACCCACCCGAGCCAGCGGCTGCGCCGGGTGCTGACCGCCACCGGCCTGCTGCAACCGCTGCTGCACCCCGGGGCCGAGCAGGATCACAGCCGCTGACCGGCCAATCCACGGCCGCGCCGGGTCCGAAGGGACTTCAGGAGCTGTACGCGCGGGAGTTCGGAGGAAGCAGTGGGGCTGTGGCGCTTGGTCGTCCGTCTGCATGGGCGTGTCACCGGACAGGCGGCCGCGACCGGGCCGCACATGCTCACCGGCGCCTTCGCCCTGCACGCGCTGACCCGCGCGGAGCGGGCCCGGCTGCGCCGCCACCTGGCCGCCTGCCGCGCCTGCGCCCAGGAGGTCGGCGAGTTCGCCGAGACGGCCGCCCGGCTGGGGGTCGCGGCGGCCCTCCCCGCCCCGCCGGAGCTGCGGCGGCAGGTGCTGGCGCGGATCGCCACCGCCCCCAGGAGCAGCGCCGCCGCTAGACCAGCCGCCCCGCCCCGGCCGGGCCGGCGTACCTCCGTACGGGTGAACCTGGCGGCCCGCGTGCACCCGCCGCGAGGCTGTGACCTGGGCTGACCGTTCCGGCGCCGGAAGTGCGGCGTTGTCCGGGCGGCTCCCTGGGGAACCGTTTCTCCCTGGGCTGCTGACACAGCGGCAGCCGTCGTACCGGTGGGCGAGTTCGGTTCGGGAGACGCATGTGACAGCCGATCAGGCGGGCCTGTACGCCCTTCCGGCCCGACCGGCCGCCACCCCCGCCCCGGCGCACCTCGCCGCCCGGGCGACCGACCCGCAGACCGACCCGCAGACCGACCCGGCGACCGGCCCGGCGCCGCGCGTCCGCGCCGCCGGGACCGGGCGGGAGCCGGGGCTGGACGGCGTCCGGGCGCTGGCGGTGGCGGCCGTCCTGGTGTTCCACGTCCACGCCGGATGGCTGTCCGGCGGCTTCCTCGGCGTGGACGTCTTCTTCGTCCTCAGCGGCTACCTGATCACCTCGCTGCTCACCGCCGAACGGGCCGGGCACGGCCGGATCCGGCTGCGGCGGTTCTGGGGCCGCCGGGCCCGCCGACTGCTGCCGGAACTGCTGCTGGTGCTGCTGGTCACCGCCGCCGCCACCGCCGCGCTCGGCCGGGACGCCGCCGCCGGGCTGCGCGGCAGCGAGCTGGCCGCCCTGGGCTTCTACTCCAACTGGTGGCAGATCCGGCAGCAGACCGGCTACTTCGCCCAGTTCGGCCCGCTGCCGCTGCTCCAGCACCTGTGGTCGCTGGGCATCGAGGAGCAGTTCTACCTGCTGTGGCCGCCGGTGCTGGCCGCCCTGTCGCTGTTGAACCGCCGCCGGGCCGCCGCCGTCGCCGCCGCACTGGCCGTCGCCTCCTTCACCGCCATGGCCGCCGGATCACTGGCCGGGGCGGACACCACCCGGCTGTACTTCGGCAGCGACACCCACGCCGGGCCGCTGCTGCTCGGCTCCGCCGCAGGGCTGCTGCTGCCGCCGGAGCGCGTCCGCGCGCTGGGACGCCGGGCACGGACGGCCCTGGGCGCCGCCGGCCTCGCCGCTCTGGTCGTCCTCGGGCTGCTGGCCGTCCAGTTGGACGGCGCCGGGTCCACCGCCTACCGGGGCGGGATCGCCGCCGCCGCGCTCGCCGCCGCAGCGCTGTGCCCGGCCTCGGTGGCGGCCGGGCCGCTGCGCTGGCTGCTCGCCGTCCGGGCCCTGGTCTGGACCGGCCGCCGCTCGTACGGCATCTACCTGTGGCACTGGCCGCTGATCGCGGCGCTCGGCTACACCGGCCTGGGCACCGGCCCCGCCGTCGACGTGCTGGAGTTCGCCCTGCCGGTGGCGCTGGCGGCGGGGAGCTTCCGGCTGTTGCAGCAGCCGGTCACCCGCTGGGGCTGGCGGGTCGCCCTGGCCCGGTCCCGGGCCGGCTGGCGGCGGCAGTGCCGCCGGTTCCCGCGCAGCCTGCACGTGGCCGCCACCGCGTCCGCGCTGATCCCGATCCTGGCCGTGCACGCGCTGGTGGCGGCCCCGCAGACGACCGCGCTCCAGGCCCAGTTGCAGGCCGGGCGCCGTGCGGCCACCGAGGCCGCGGTCACCGCCGCCGCCCCCGCTGCCGCACCCGCCGCCGGGGCGCGCCCGGGGGCCACGGGCGCCCCCGACGCCCGGCAGGAGGCCCAGGAGCCGGTCCAGGGCTCGTCCGTCACCGCCGTCGGCGACTCGGTGATGCTGGCCGCGGCCCCCGCGCTGGAGCAGGCGCTGCCCGGCATCGACATCCACGCCCTGGTCGGCCGCCAGATGAGCGAGGCGCCGGCGGTGCTGGAGCAGCTCCTGGCCGAGGGACGGCTGCGCTCCACCGTGGTGGTGGGCCTGGGCACCAACGGCGACGTGGACCCGGCCACGCTGCGCCGCCTCGCCGAGCTGGCGGGCCCGCAGCGCACCCTGGCGCTGGTGGACGTGCACGCCCCCCGGGTCTGGGAGGACGAGGTCAACACCGCCCTGACCGGGTACGTCCGGCAGCACCCGGGCACGGTCCTGGTCCCCTGGAGCGCGGCTGCCGCCGCCCACCCGCGGCTGCTGTACGCCGACCACATCCATCCCCGGCCCGAGGGCGGCCCGCTGTACGCCGACACCCTGGTCGCCGCCCTGGACCGGCAGCGGCCGGGCGCGGCCCCGCGCTGAGCGGTCGTCCGCCCGGCGCGGGGCCCGGCCCGGCTCAGGTCAGGCAGGCCCGCCTCAGGTCAGGCCCGGCTCAGGTCAGGCCCGGCTCAGGACGGGTTCCGGGGGCTGGTCCCCGGCCGGGACGTGACGGCGAAGGCGGCGGTCGTCGGGCGCGGGCGGGACGCGCCCAGCTCGGCCAGTCGGCGCGCCGCCTCGGGGTGGCGGCGGCGCCAGTACGGGTTGTCCGCGGGCAGGCCGCCGCTGACGCGTCCGTACATGCCGAAGGTCAGGATGATCAGCCCCATCAGGAAGCTGAACAGGACATTGGGCATCCGGAAGCCCAGCACATTGGCCGAGCGCTCCAGCAGCCCGAGGTTGACGAAGCCGCTGAGGATGAACAGCGTGCCCACCGCCATGTTGATGGCCGAGGCGATGTTGCCGCCGATGACCGCGCCGACGATCAGCACCAGCCCGAACACCACCGAGATCAGGCTGAGCGCCCCGTTGCTGGACAGTCCGGCGATGCGGGTGCCGTTGGTGCCGAAGAAGCTGAGCTGCTGGGCGAAGCCCAGGGCTCCGAAGCACAGCAGGGCCAGGCCGCTCAGCCCCGCGCCGTAGCGGTAGACCGTGGCGAGCCTGTGGTCCACAGGCAGGTCGTTGCGCAGATCCATGGTTGACCTCCGAAGTGCGGTGGCGGTCCGGTCGGCTCGCCACCCTCCCAGCGGACGTCCGGAGCACGGGCCCCGCAAGTTGCGGCGTTCGTGCACCGTTTTCCCCGCCGGACCCGCCCGGCCGGGGGTGCCGTCACCGGCCGTCGGCGGCCCGCAGCACCCGGCCGAGGCGGCGGACCGCCTCCTCCAGGCTGGTCAGCCGCTCCACCCGGGCGGGCAGCGCCACGCCCTGCCAGCCGGGCCCGGCCGCCGCCACCGCCGCGCCGGAGCGCGCCCCGCTGGGGCCCCAGCCGGTGGCGGCCAGGGCGCGCAGGGCCCCGGTGTCGGCGGTGCCCCGGCTCTGGCTCCACAGCACCACGGCGGCGGCCCCGGTCCGGCCGCAGGCCGAGACCAGGGCCTCGGTGGGCACCGCCGCCCCGAGCATCCTGGTCCGCAGCCCCTCGCAGGCCAGGGCGGTGTCCAGGGCCTCCAGCGGCAGGGTGTGCAGCTCGGCCGAGGTCCCGGCCAGCAGCGCCACCGCGTGGGCCGGGCCTCCGGCCGCCGGGGTGCGGGCGGCGGCCGACGGCAGGAAGCGGTGCAGGCAGTGGCTGATGGTGCAGGAGAGCAGGTGCTCGACCTCGACATAGCGGCCGTTGGAGCCGGCCCACTTGCGTCCCACCGCGCGCAGCACCGGGGCCGCGAGCGCGTCCCAGGTCTGCACCACCCCGGACGCCGCCAGGCTCTCGTCCAGGATGGCCTCCATGGCCTCGCGGTCCATCCGCACGGTGGCCCGGGCCAGCCCCTGGCAGGCGGCCCCGGCGCGCCCCAGCGCCAGGGTGTTGCCGCCACCGGCCCGGGCCGGCTCCGCAGCGGCCGGGCCGACCGCGCCGGGCGCGGGGAAGTCCGGGACGGGGGAGCCCGGTGCGGGGGAGTTCGGCGGCGCGGCGGTGTCGCGCGCGGCCAGCCGGGCGGCCTCGGCCGGGGGGATGCCCTGGGCGGTCAGCCGGCACATGTGCTCCAGCCGGGCCAGGTCCTGCGGGCGGTAGCGGCGGTGACTGCCGGGGGCGCGCTCGGCGCCGGTCAGCGCCAGCCCGTAGCGCCGCTCCCAGCTGCGCACGGTGGCCGGGGCCACGCCCAGGCGGCGGGCGACGGCGCCGGTGGTCAGCACCGCGTCCGCGTCGGCCGGACCGGCCGGGTCGTTGTGACGCATGGCCATGGCCTCGCTTTCCACGCCTCCATCACCGCACGCGGCGGGCCCCCGGTGCAAGTGCGCGCGCCGGGCGGCTGCTCGCGGGAGCGGCACCGGCTGGGCATGATGGACCGCAGACCACCCCCTGCGGAAGGCGAGCCCCTGATGTCCGACCCGGCGTCCGACAAGACCGTCCTGATCACCGGCACCTCCAGCGGCATCGGGCTGGAGACGGCCCTGGCCGCCGCTGCCGACGGCTGGCGGGTGCTGGCCACCCTGCGCGACCCGGCCAGGGCCGGGCGGCTGCGCGAGGCGGCACAGGCCGCCGGGGTGGACGGGCGGATCGAGATCCGGCAGCTGGACGTGACCGACGCGGCCTCCGCCGAACGCTGCGTGGCCGAGGCCGTCCGCGATCACGGCTCGCTGGACGCCGTGGTCAACAACGCCGGGGCCGGGCACCTGGGCACGCTGGAGATCGACGGCGTCGAGGCCGCACGCCAGGTGATGGAGGTCAACTTCTTCGGCGTGCTGAACGTCACCCGCGCCGCCCTGCCGCACCTGCGCGCCTCCCGGGGCCGGGTGCTGGCCGTGACCAGCGTCGGCGGCGTGGTCGGGCAGCCCTTCAACGAGGCGTACTGCGCGGCCAAGTTCGCGGTCGAGGGCTACCTGGAGTCGCTGGCGCCGCTGGCGGCCACCGTCGGCGTGGGCGTCACCATCGTCGAGCCGGCGGCGGTGGCCAGCGAGTTCGTCGCCAACGTGGGCGCCCCCGAGGCGCTGGCCGCCCTCGCCGACCGGCAGGGCCCGTACGCGCCCGCGCTCAAGGCATACCTGGCGCGCACCGCGGGGGCCTTCGCCAACGCCCAGTCCTCGGCGGACGCGGCGCGGGCGGTGCTGGCCGCGCTGACCGCCGAGCGGCCCGCGCTGCGGGTGCAGACCTCGGACGCGGCGCGGAGCTTCGTCGCGCCCAAGCTGGCCGACCTGGACGGCTCGGCGATCCTCGGCATGACCAGCGCCTGGGTGGGCTGACCGGCGCGCGGGCGGCGGGCGCGCGGTCGGCGGGCGGACCGGCCGCTACCAGGTCCGGTGGCGGCGGATCCGGTTCAGCACCCCGGTCCGCTCGCCCTCGTCCGCCGGGCCCTGCGACGCCTCGACCATCCGCTTGGTGCCCGGCAGGTCGGTGACCGCGCCGCTGAGCCCCAGCGCCTGGGCCAGTGCCAGCTCCTGCGGGGTGTTGACGGTCCACGCCATCACCTCGACGTCCGCGCGCCGGCAGTCCTCGACCGTGTCCAGGCAGAGCTTGCCCAGCTCCAGGCTGACCAGCCGGGAGCCGACCGCGCGGGCCCGGTCCACCAGGTCCCGCCCGGTACGGCCGGCCACCAGCACCGTCCGGGCCTCCGGCAGCAGCGCGTGGATCTCCCGCAGCGCGTCGTCGTGGAAGGACAGCACCGACACCTGGTCGAGCAGCTTGCGCTCGCTCAGCACCCCGGCCAGCACCCGGGCGGCCCGGGCGTCCTTGATCTCGGCCTGGATCGGCAGCTCCGCCGAGACCGCCGCCAGCACCTCCTCGAACACCGGCACCCGTTCGCCGCGCCCGGCGTCCAGGGTGCGCAGCTCGTCCAGGGTGAGGTCGCTGATGGCGCCGGTGCCGTCGGTGGTGCGGTCCACCGTGGCGTCGTGCATCACCACCAGCGCCCCGTCCTTGCTGAGGTGCAGGTCCAGCTCGATGCCGTCGAGCCCCTCCTGCTCGGCCCGGACGAAGGAGCGAAGGGTGTTCTCCGGCTCGACGCCCATGACGCCGCGATGGCCCAGCGTGAAGAAACTCAATTCCGCTCCCCGTCGGTGTCCTCCGAATCCCGGCCAGTCTAACGAGCGGACCTCAGAAGGCGATGACGTTGCGGTCCAGCGGCAGCTCCAGGGCGTGCCGGGTCGGCGGCGCGGCCGGGACCACCGGCAGCACCCCGGTGGGCTGCAGCCCGAGGTTGTCGTCCCAGATCCGCGGCCCGACCTGGCCCAGCAGGGTGAAGGCGCGGAACACGTACGGCGGGCTGTCGGTCGGGAAGAACTCCCGGGTGGTCATCACCTGGAAATGCAGGTGCGGGGTGGTGGAGTTGCCGCTGTTGCCGATCCGCGCCAGCATCCGGCCCGGCGTCACCCGGTCGCCCCGGCGGACCTCCAGGCTGCCCGCCTCCAGGTGCGCGTACAGCAGGTAGACGCCGGGGGCGACCTCCAGGGTGATGTGGTTGCCCACGGTGTCCTGGATCGGCGGGATGGCGGGCGGCACCGGCGGGGTGTTGTCGCGCAGCCCGTCCTGGACGTCCACCACCCGGCCGGCGGCGGCCGCCAGCACCGGCTGCCGGAAGCCGAGGTAGCTGGTCAGCTTGCGCGGGTCGCCCTGCCAGGCCTGGTTGCGGCTGCCCAGCCGGAACCAGTCGACGGCGAAGCGCTGCGGCACGTACAGCGCCCCGTTGATCGGGGCCAGGCCCCGGCGGTGGTGGGTGTTGCCGCAGCAGCTCTCGCTGGCGTACCAGGTGCCCGGCTGGACCGGCGGGGCCAGCGCCACCGGCGGGTGCTGGACGACGGCGGTGCGGCCCACGCTCTCCCGCACCGGCGTCGCGCCGCCGTCCGGCGCCAGGACGGCCGTCCGCAGCCGGTGCACCAGCGCCTGCGGCAGCGGCGTGCCCGGCTTCAGCACCAGATCCAGCCAGACCACCCAGGTCGCCGAGGAGGCGAGGACCGGCGCCGCGTCGGGCTGCCGCGGCGAGGCGTCGCCGCCGTCGGCGTCGCTCGGACGGGGCATGCCCACCGGGTTGGACGCCGCCACCAGGGCACGCCCGGTCAGGCTCCACAGCACCCGGCCGGAGCGCGGGTCGGCGACGTCGACCTGGTCCAGCCGCACCCGTGCGGAGAGGGCGTTGGTCAGCAGCAGCTCGTACGAGAGGTGGGTCAGGCCGTCCGACCCCCGGAACGGCGCCGGGGTGGTGATCAGCGCGGCCGTCAGCGGGGTGAAGGCGGTGGTCGGCGGCAGCCGGTCCGGGGCGGCGGCCGAGGACGGTGCCACGCCGAGGGCGGGGAGCAGCAGGCCGCCGAGGGCGGCGGCGACCAGGCGGCGCAGCCGGGACCGGCGGGACGGGGGCAGCGACGGCGGCAGGGTGCCCGCCGACCGGCGGCAGGGCATCGATCCGAGCATGTGGGGCGTCCATTCGAGGGATGACGGCATCTGATGAGCTGTCAGCTCATGTCGCTCCATCGTCGGCCGCACTCCGGCGGGCGGCAGGCCGACTGCGGCATTCGCAGCAACGCGCACCGCCCGGCGCCGCCTCGACGACCGCCCGTCGGCGGTAGCGTTCTGGTCACGCAGAGCAGCCCCGAGGGGTGGAGAGGTGGTTCCATGGCGTCGGCGACGGAGAGCCGCAGCGAGGTCCTGGTGGTGGGGGCCGGTCTGGCCGGGCTCGCCTGCGCGCTCGACCTGGTGCGGGCCGGGCGCTCGGTGCGGCTGCTGGAGGGCTCGGACGCGGTCGGCGGCCGGATGCGCACCGACCTGGTCGAGGGCTTCCTGCTGGACCGGGGCTTCCAGGTGTTCAACACCTCCTACCCGCAGGTGAAGCGCCGGCTCGACCTGGCCGCCCTGGCGCTGCGCCGGTTCACCCCGGGCGTGCTGCTGGACACCGGCCCCACCCGGGTGCGGCTGAGCGATCCCACCCGGCCGCCGTACCGGGTCGCCGACCTGCTGCCCGGACGCTTCGCCTCGGTACGCGACACCGCCGCCCTGGCCGCGCTCGGCGCGCGCGACCTGCTGGCCCCTCCCGCGCTGCTGCGCCGGGGCGCCGACCCGACCACCCGGACCGCGCTGGCCCGGGCCGGGGTGTCGGACGAGCTGGTGGAGCGCTTCTTCCGGCCGTTCCTGGCCGGGGTCTTCCTGGAGGACGGCCTGGAGACCTCCGGGCGCTTCTTCCACCTGGTGTGGCGCAGCATGCTGCGCGGCAGCCTGTGCCTGCCCTCCGACGGCATCCGCGCGGTGCCCGAGCAGCTGGCCGCCTTCCTGCCGCCGGGGGTGCTGCGGCTGCGGGCCGAGGCGGCCGAGCTGGACGGCACCACCGTCCGGCTGCGCGACGGCTCCACGCTGAGCGCCGACGCCGTGGTCGTCGCCACCGGCGCGGCCACCGCGGCGGCGCTGCTGCCCGGCCTGGAGATCCCGGCCGGGCGGGTGGTCACCACCTACTACCACGCGGCCCCGGCCTCGCCGCTGCGCGAGCCCACGCTGCTGGTGGACGGCGCCGGGCCGCTGCTGCACACCTGCGTGCCGACCGAGGTCGCCCCGGCGTACGGCTCCGACGGCCGGGCGCTGGTCTCCAGTTCACGGCTGGGCCGGGACGCCCCGGGCCGCGAGCTGGAGGTCCGGGCGCGCCTGGCCGAGCTGTACCGCACCGACACCGACGGCTGGCAGCACCTGCGCACGTATGTGGTCGAGGACGCGCTGCCGGCCATGCCCGCGCCGCATCCGCTGATCCGCCGCACCCGCCTCGGCGGCGGCCGCTACGTCTGCGGCGACCACCGGGCCACCGGATCGGTCCAGGGCGCGCTGGCCTCCGGCACCCGGGCCGCCCGCGAGGTCCTGGCCGACCTGGCGGCGCCCCGGCGGCCGTCCGCATAGCGCCGTTCAGCCGGTCAGCCGGTCTGCACCGTCAGCCGGTCTGCTCCTCCGGCCGGGCGTCCTCGGCCCAGCGGGTGTGGAACACGCCCGGCCGGTCGGCGCGGCGGTAGGTGTGCGCGCCGAAGTAGTCGCGCTGGCCCTGGGTGAGCGCCGCCGGGAGCCGCTCGGCCCGCAGACTGTCGTAGTAGGTCAGCGCGGCGCCGAAGCCGGGCGTGGGGATGCCCAGCTCGGCGGCGGTGGAGACGACCCTGCGCCAGGCACTCTGGGCCTCCTTCAGGGCCGCCGCGAAGTCCTCGTCCACCAGCAGCGTCGGCAGCTCCGGGCGGGACCGGAAGGCGGAGCGGATGCGGTCCAGGAACGCGGCCCGGATGATGCACCCGGCCCGCCAGATGGCGGCGACCTCGGCCCGGTCGACGTCCCAGCCGTACTCCTGGCTGCCGGCGGCGATCTGGTGGAACCCCTGGGCATAGGCGACGATCTTGGACGCGTACAGCGCCTGCTCGACGTCGTCGGCGAAGCGGTCGTAGGCCGCGCTGTCCAGCATGGTCGGGGTCGGGCCGGGCAGGCCACGCGCGGCCTGCCGCAGGTCCGCGTGGCCGGACAGCGAGCGGGCGAAGACCGCCTCGGCGATGCCGCTGACCGGCACCCCCAGGTCCAGCGCGGTCTGCACGGTCCAGCGCCCGGTGCCCTTCTGCTCCGCCTGGTCCAGCACCACGTCCACGAACGGCTTGCCGGTGGCCGCGTCCTTGTGGTCCAGGATCTGCGCGGTGATCTCGATCAGGTACGAGTCCAGCCGCCCCTGGTTCCAGCCCCGGAAGACCCCGGCGATCTGCTCCGGCGGCAGCCCGAGGGCGTGCCGCAGCAGGTCGTACGCCTCGGCGATCAGCTGCATGTCGGCGTACTCGATGCCGTTGTGCACCATCTTCACGAAGTGCCCGGCGCCGTCCGGGCCCATGTGCGCGACGCAGGCCGCGCCGTCCGGCGCCTTGGCGGCGACGGCCTCCAGCATCGGCCCCAGCGCCCGGTAGGACTCCTCCGAGCCGCCGGGCATGATGCTCGGCCCCAGCAGCGCGCCCTCCTCGCCGCCGGAGACGCCGGTGCCGACGAAGTGGATGCCGCGCTCGCGCAGCTCCCGCTCGCGGCGGCGGGTGTCGGCGAAGTGGGCGTTGCCGCCGTCGATGATGATGTCGCCGTCCTCCAGCAGCGGCGCGAACTCGGCGATCACCGCGTCCGTCGGATCGCCCGCCTTGACCATCACCAGCAGCCGCCGGGGCCGCTCCAGCGCGGCGACGAACTCCTCCGCGCTCTCGGCCGGGACGAACGACCCCTCGTGGCCGAACTCCTCGACCAGGTCGCGGGTCCTGGCGGCGGTCCGGTTGTGCACGGCGACGGTGTAGCCGTTGCGGGCGAAGTTCCGGGCCAGGTTCCGGCCCATCACCGCCAGACCGGTCACCCCGATCTGCGCCGTTCCCTGGCCGGACGGCCGGCTGCCGGACTGCTGGGTGGGGGGCATCTGCACCACGTCCTCTCGCACGGGTTCGCCTCGACGGGCCGCTCCTTGGAGCTTCGCAGCGCGGCGGGCAGGCGGCACGTCGGGACGCGGCGGCCCCCAGCGCGGCCTAGAGTCGAAGGGACGGGGGATCCGCCGCCTCCTGGGAGCCCGTGATGACCGCACACGACCCCTCCACCCGCGTCGACGTCCTGCTCACCGGCTGCGACGAAGAGGACGCGGACACCGTCTTCCACGCCCTGGAGACCGCGTTCCCGCAGGCGGAGCCGGTCCCCGGGCCCTCCGCGCAGGGCGCGGGCCGCCCCACGGTCTGGTCCATGAGCCTGGACCCGCGCACCCACCGCACGGGCGCGCACCCGGAGTCCCTGCACGGGCCGGTCAGCGCCGACCTGTTCGGCAGCCCGCACGAGGTGCACGAGGTGCACGCCGCCCTCACCGACGCCTTCGCGGTGGAGGACCGCGGCGCCGTCTCCGGCGACCAGGAGATCGAAGTCCGCCTCCGCCTGACCGCCCTGTCCCCCGCCTGACCCCTGCGCGGGGCACGGCCTCCGGGCGTCACCGCAGCCGCGACGCGCCGGGCCCCGTTCCGCACCGTACCCAAGCCCGCCTCGCGGGTCAGTGCCGTGCCGACCCGCGCTGCGCGGGGCGGCGCCGTTCCGGCGCGCCGAGCCGGGCGGTGCCCGGACCCAGGGCCGCCCCGCTGGGCGGCATCGGGCTCACCATGCCGGACGGTGCCCGTGCCAGGCCGTCTCGTGGGGGCAATGCCGTGCCGACCCGCGCTGCGCGGGGCAGCGCCGTTCCGGACTCACCGAGCCGGGTGGTGGTTGCCGTACCGGGCCGCCCCCGGGCGCGCTGCGCCGGGCCCGGCCGTGGTCGCCGTGCCGCGCGGCGCGTCCGGCGGGCGGCTGCTCCGGGTGCGGGCCACAATGGGCCCATGCTGCTTCAGCAGGTCGCCGCCGTGTCGCAGGCCACCGCGGCGGAACCGGCCCGCAATGCCAAGGTGCGGCTGCTGGCCGAGCTGCTCCGGGGCCTCGGCCCGGACGACCGGCACGCCGCAGTCGTGCTGCTCTCCGGCGAGTCGCGGCGGATGCGGG
Source organism: Streptacidiphilus sp. PB12-B1b (assembly GCF_014084125.1). Lineage (NCBI taxonomy): Bacteria > Bacillati > Actinomycetota > Actinomycetes > Kitasatosporales > Streptomycetaceae > Streptacidiphilus > Streptacidiphilus sp. PB12-B1b. The sequence goes on from NZ_CP048405.1 coordinate 3,818,762, forward strand.
TCGGCGTCGGCCCCGCCGCGCTGCGCGAGCTGCCCCCGCCGGGCGAGCAGCCGCAGCTCGGCATCGCCGAGACCGAGCGGGCGCTGCACGCCATCGCCGAGGTCCAGGGGCCGGGCTCGCAGGCCGAGCGGCACCGGCTGCTGACCGCGCTGTTCTCCCGCGCCACCGCCGAGGAGCAGGCGTTCCTGCGCGCCGTGCTGGGCGGGGAGCTGCGGCAGGGCGCGCTGGACGCGGTCATGGGCGACGCCGTCGCCAAGGCCGCCGGGGTGCCGGTCGCCGAGGTCCGCCGGGCGCTGATGTTCCGGGGCTCGGCGGCGGCCGTCGCCGACGCCGCCATGGACGGCGGCTCCGCCGCGCTGCGCGCCTTCGGCCTGCAGCTGGGGCGTCCGATCCGGCCCATGCTGGCCGCCTCCGCACCGGACGTGGCCTCCGCACTGGAGCGGATCCGCCCCGCCGCGCTGGAGTGGAAGCTGGACGGTATCCGGGTGCAGGTGCACCGCGACGGGGACCGGGTCAACGTGTACACCCGCAGCCTGGACGACATCACCGCGCGCGTCCCGGAGGTGGTCGAGGCGGTGCGCGCGCTGCCGGTCCGCTCGGTCGTCCTGGACGGCGAGGCGCTGGCGCTCACCCCGGAGGGACGTCCCCGGCCGTTCCAGGTCACCGCCGCGCGCACCGCCTCCCGCAAGGACACCGAGGCGCTGCGCGCCGAGACCCCGCTGAGCGTGTTCTTCTTCGACCTGCTGCACCTCGACGGCGCGGACCTGCTGGACACGCCCGGCGAGCGCCGCTTCGCCGAGCTGGCCGCCGTCGTCCCGCCGGAGCTGCGGGTGCCCCGCCTGGTCACCGCGGACGGCGACGGCGACGGCGAAGGCGATCCGGCCGCCGCCGAGGCGTTCTTCCGCGACGCCCTCGCCCGGGGCCACGAGGGCGTGGTGGTCAAGGACCTCCAGGCACGCTACGAGGCGGGGCGGCGCGGAGCCGGGTGGATCAAGGTCAAGCCCCGGCACACCCTGGATCTGGTGGTGCTCGCCGCCGAGTGGGGCAGCGGCCGCCGCCGGGGCTGGCTCAGCAACCTGCACCTGGGCGCGCGGGCGGACGGCGCGCCGGACCTGCCCGAGGGCACCGGCGAGTGGGTGATGCTGGGCAAGACCTTCAAGGGCCTGACCGACGAGCTGCTGGACTTCCAGACCCGGGAGCTGCTCCAGCGGGAGGTCCGCCGGGACGACTGGACGGTGCACGTGCGCCCGGAGCTGGTCGTTGAGATCGCCTTCGACGGCCTTCAGCGCAGCCCCCGCTACCCGTCCGGGCTGACCCTGCGCTTCGCCCGGGTGCTGCGCTACCGTGCGGACAAGCGCCCCGAGGACGCCGACACCATCGCCGCCGTCCGCCGGCTGGCCGCCGAGGGGCTGTGATCCGCCCGCCGGGGCGGCTGACGCCGCCCGCCGCGTACGGGAACTGACGGCGGGCCCGAGCCCGCGGGCCGACCGGACGGCGCAGCAGAACCGGACGGCCGAGTAGAACGCGACCCGGCGTCAGCGGTACGTAAAAATAGGACAAACACGTCCGCAGGCCCGCCCGGCAGCAGGTGGTGCGCAAAGTGATACGCGGGGTCCACCTCGAATCGCAGTGGCGCCGAGAGGCGCTGCGCACCAATCTCTGGCTGGTCCCCTCGCTGGAGGTGGTGCTCGCGGTCGGACTCTTCCTGGGGACCTGGGAACTGGACCGGGCCGCCTACCGGGGCTCGCTGACGCTGCCCTCATGGGTGATCAGCGGCAGCTCCGACGCCGCCCGGCAGATCCTGGCGGCCATCGCGGCGGCGCTGATCACCGTCGTCGGCGTGGTGTTCTCCATCATGATCGTGACGCTGACCCTGGCCTCCACCCAGTTCGGCCCCCGGATGCTGCGCACCTTCATCCGCGACCGCACCACCCAGCTGACCCTGGGCACCTTCGTCGCCACCTTCGTCTACGCCATCCTGGCGCTGGTCGCCATCGGCCCGGGACCGCACGGCGACTTCGTCCCGCACCTGTCGATCACCGTCTGCCTGGCGCTGGTCCTGGCCGACCTGGCCGTGCTGATCTTCTTCATCCACCACATCGCCACCTCCATCCAGCTGCCCCGGGTGATCGCCACCATCGCCGCCGAGCTGTCCGACGCCATCGAGGCCGGGGCGGGGGAGCCCGAGTACGAGGGCAGCATCGAACGCGGCCCCTCGGCGGAGGAACTGCACGTCCGGCTGGACTCCTCCGGCGGCTCCGTCCCTGCACCGGCCAGCGGCTACCTGCAGTTCGTCCGGCACCGGACGCTGGTGCGGATCGCCACCGAGCGGGGCGCGGTCATCCGGCTCGACCACCGCCCCGGGCACTTCCTGGTGAAGGGGCACCAGCTGGCCACCGTCTGGCCGGCCGAGGCCGCGCCGGAGGTGGCCCACAGCTTCGCCCAGGCGCACATCACCGGCTCCTCCCGGACCCTGGCGCAGGACATCTCCTTCGCCGTCGACCAGCTGGTCGAGATCGCCATCCGCGCCCTGTCCACCGCGGTCAATGACACCTTCACCGCGCTGACCTGCATCGACTGGCTGGGGGAGAGCCTGTGCCGGATCGCCGGACACTGGCAGCCCAACCCGGTCCACCGCGACGCCGAGGGCTGGATCCGGGTGATCACCGTGCCGGTCAGCTACGAGCGCCTGGTGCAGCGCTCCTTCGAGAAGATCCGGCAGTCCGGGAGCGGAATGCCCGCGATCCTGATCCGGCAGCTGGACGCCCTCGCCTCGATCATGACCGAGACCACCACCCCGGACCAGCGCCAGGTGCTGCTGGACCAGGCCCGGATGATCGAGCGGGTCAACGCCGACTCGGTGCCGGAGCCGGCCGACCGCCAGGACGTCCACCGCCGGTACCTGGCCCTGCTCGCCCTGTACGAGCGCCTCGGCAGCTCCGCCGACTGACCGCCGCTCGCGTGTATCTGACGTAGCGTCAGTCCGCCTTGGGTGCACGGTCGATGACGGCGGCCAGGTCCAGTCCGGTCGGCAGGGTGCCGAAGGCCAGGCCGTGGTCGCCGGTCAGCCGGGAGCCGCAGAAGGCGTCGGCCACGGCGGTGGGGGCGTGCCGCACCAGCAACGAGCCCTGCAGGACCAGGGCCATCCGCTCGGCCAGGCTCCGGGCGCGCAGTTCGGCGTCGGCGCCCGGCACCAGGGCGTCGCGCAGCTCGCGCCAGGCCCGGTCGAGCCGGGCGTCACCCCCGGCGGCGGCCTCGACCTCGGCGGCGAAGGCCGCCAGCGACTCCGGCTCCCGGCCGAGGGCGCGCAGCACGTCCAGCGCCTGGACGTTGCCGGACCCCTCCCAGATGCCGTTGAGCGGGGCCTCCCGGTACAGCCGGGGCATACCGGACGCCTCGTCGTAGCCGTTGCCGCCCAGGCACTCCAGGGCCTCGGCGACCGCCGCGGGCTGGCGCTTGCAGACCCAGTACTTGCCCACGGCGGTGGCCAGCCGCAGAAAGGCCCGCTCGCCCGCGTCGCCGCGCTGGGCGCGGTCCACCGCCCCGGCGACCCGCAGCGCCAGCGTGGTGGCCGCCTCGGACTCCAGCGACAGGTCGGCGATCACATTGCGCATCAGCGGCTGCTCGATCAGCCTGGCCCCGAACACCGAGCGGTGGCGCACATGGTGGACCGCCTGGGTCAGGGCGGTCCGGGTACCGGTCGCCGAGCCGAGGATGCAGTCCAGCCGGGTCATGGTGACCATGTCGATGATGGTCCGCACACCCTGGCCCTGCGGGCCGACCAGCCAGGCGACGGTGTCGTCGAACTCCGGCTCGCTGCTGGCGTTGGAGCGATTGCCGAGCTTGTCCTTGAGCCGCTGGATGCGGAAGGTGTTGCGGCTGCCGTCCGGCAGCACCCGGGGCACCAGGAAGCAGGACAGGCCGCCCGGGGCCTGCGCCAGCACCAGGAACAGGTCGTTCATCGGCGCGCTGGTGAACCACTTGTGCCCGCGCAGTCGCCAACTGCCGTCCGGCTGCTCGACGGCGGCCGTGGTGTTGGCCCGGACGTCGGTGCCGCCCTGCTTCTCGGTCATGCCCATCCCGGCCAGCAGCCCGCGCTTGCCCTGCGGTGCGCGCAGCCCCGGGTCGTACACCCGGCTGGTGAGCAACGGCTCGTAGACGGCGGCCAGCTCGGGCGCGGCCCGCAGCGCCGGAACGACGGCGTAGGTCATCGACACCGGGCAGCCGTGACCGGCCTCGGCGGAGCTCCACACCATGAACCCGGCCGCCCGGGCCACATGGGCCCCGGGCCGGTCGTCGGCCCAGGGCGCGCCGCCCAGGCCCTCGCCGATCGCCACCTCCATCAGTGCGTGGTAGGCGGGGTGGAACTCGACCTCGTCGATCCGGTTGCCGTAGCGGTCGTGCGTCCGCAGCTCCGGCTCGTGCCGGTTGGCGGCGTCGGCCCACTGCTGCACCTGCTCGCTGCCGGCCAGCCGGCCGATCCGGTGCAGATCCTCCAAGGACCACGCGGCGCCCTCCCGCCGGACCCCCTCCAGCAGGACCGGATCGTCCGCGACGTCATGCCCGACCAGCGGCGGGACCTGGTTGGTCACCTGGTGCGTGACGGCGGTGGGGTGGCTGTGCGTCGGGGCGTCGGCGGTGGTCGTCATCGGGTCCTCCGGATCAGCGGGCAGCGGCAGGGGGCGTGCGGGCGGCGGCGGGCGCGGCGCCCGCGCAGCGCAGGGACATGGCGGTGAGCTCGGCGACCAGCCCGTCGGCGGCGTCCTGGTCCGGCGCGGACAGCGGGTCCACCAGGACCTCGCCGATGGCGCCGGTCAGCGCGGCGGCGGTGACCTGCTCGTCCTGCGAGGGCAGCAGCCCGGCGGCGACGCCCTCGCGGACCACCTCGGCGAACAGGTCCCGGTAGCGGCGGCGGAACTCCAGGCGCTCCTGGCCGACCGCCGGTTCGGCGGGCGCGGCCAGCAGGGCGTAGGCCAGCCCGCGCCGCTCCAGCGCCCGCCGGGCGAAGACGCTGACGCCCAGCGCCAGCCGCTCGACCGCGTCGCCGCCACCGCCGCGCAACACCTCGCCCAGCACCTCGACCTCCCGGCCCGAGGCCCGCCGGAACACCTCCACCGCCAGCGCCGCCTTGGACGGGAAGTGCTGGTACACCGACCCGGCCGACATCCCGGCCGCCGCCGCCACCGCCGTCACCGACGCCTGGGCCCAGCCCACCTCCGCCACCACGCCGATCGCCTGGTCCACCAACCGCTCCCGGGCAGCCAGCAACCGCTCGTGCACAGCGGGCGTCCTGCGATAGGCCATACAAGAAGTGAACCACCGTTCAGCCCTTCACACCAGGCCCGCCCACGGAAGATGTCACGCGGGGAAGGGCGTGGTGCGGGCAGCAGCCAGCGGCGGCGGTGCCCGGGGTGCGGGCGGTTGGTTGGGGGCCGCCCGCACCGGGGGTTCAGCGGGGCCGCTGTCGGGGCCCCGGGGGGAGGGTCACTTGAACCAGTACAGGACGCCCTTGTGGTGGCTGCAGGTGCCGGAGAAGTGCGCGGAGAAGCTGAAGGTGTGGTCCTTGCACTCGGCGGTCGCGCCCTTGGGGTGCTTGGCCTTGAGGTTGCAGGTGCCGGTGGTGTGGTGCGCGCAGCCCTTGGTCGCCGCCGGGTGGGCCGTGGCGGCCTGGGCCTGGCCGGCGGGTATCAGCAGCGCCGCGGCGACGGCGAACGCGGCGACGGCGCTTCTCAGCGTCGTCGGGCGGGTGAGGGTGGCGGTGCGGCTCATGGGCGACTCCCCTGGGGTGGTCGGACGAAAGACCAGCATCCTCGCGCCCCGGTGGCCCCGCGCGCCGGGCGAACGCCCGAGTTGTGATCGAACGGTGACGGTGTGTGCGAATTCCGTGAAGCGCATATGGTTCGACGGGCGAACTAGATTTTGGTACGTTCGCCCCATGGCCGACTCAGCGCCCGCTCCGGCGCCCCCCAGTGACGAATACCAGCGCAGCGTGCGGGCAGTACGGGCGCTGGCCCGGGTCTCACGCGTGGTCGAACGGGCCGGTGCGGAGCTGAACCTGGCGCACTACCGGGTGCTGTCGGCCGTCGCGTCGGGCGACCAGCGGGCCTCCCGGCTGGCGGCCCGGCTGGCCCTGGGCAAGCCCACCATCAGCACGGCGGTGGACGCCCTGTGCAGGCGCGGCCTGCTCCTGCGCACCGAGGACGCCGAGGACCAGCGCGCGGTCGCGCTGTCGCTGACCCCGCAGGGTCGGCAACTGCTGGACGAGGTCGAGGCCGAGATGATCGCCCGGGTCGCCCAGCTGTGCGCCAGCACGCCGGACGGCGACCGGGTGATCGAGTCCCTGGCCTGGCTCGGCGACGCGCTGGACGCGACCTATCCGGAGCGTCAGCAGCAGCGCCGGGCCGCGCGCGGAAAGCAGGAGCGGTGAAGGCGCGCGGGCGGGGCGCGGCGGCGGAACCGGGCTGGATCCGCAAGCTGGGCGGTCTGGTGCTGGCGCACCGGCGCGACGTGCTGCTGGCGCTCGGGGCGGCGGTGCTGGGCAGCGCCTGCCAGGTGGTGGTGCCGCTGCTGGAACGGCAGATCGTCGACGGCGTGATCGTCAGCCGGACCAGCGCGCTGTGGCCCTGGCTGACGGCCCTGCTGGTGCTGGCCGCGGCCGGTTTCGGCTTCGCCTACCTGCGGCGCTTCCACGGCAGCCGGGTCGCCCTCTCGGTACAGCTGGACCTGCGCAATGCCATGCACGCCAAGCTCCAGCGGATGGACTTCGCCGGGCTGGACCGGATGCCCACCGGGCAGCTGGTGGCCCGCGCCAACTCCGACTCCACCCTGGTGCAGGGCCTGCTGAGCTACCTGCCCAACGTCAGCGGCAACGTGCTGTCGATGCTGCTCTCGCTGGGGGTGATGGTCTGGCTGTCGCCGCTGCTGGCGCTGGTCAGCCTGGTGATGGTGCCCGCCCTGTTCGCGGTCTCCTACCGGATGCGCTGGCGGGTGTTCCCGGCCACCTGGGACGCCCAGCAGCGCGAGGGCGACGTCGTGCAGATCGTGGACGAGGACGTCAACGGCGTCCGGGTGGTCAAGGCGTTCGGCCAGGAGCAGCGGGAGCTGCGCCGGGTGGCCGAAGCCAGCGGGGTGCTGTACGGGGCGCAGCTGCGCGCGGTCCGGCTGGCGGCGCGCTACCAGCCGCTGCTGCAGGCCATCCCCTCGCTCGGGCAGGTGGCCGTCCTGGCCCTCGGCGGCTGGCTGGCGCTGCGGCACGACCTGAGCCTGGGCACCTTCCTGGCCTTCTCCACCTATGTCGCCCAACTGCTGGCACCGGCGCGGCAGCTGGCCGGGCTGATGGTGGTCGCCCAGCAGGCCAGGGCGGGCGTCGACCGGATCTTCCAGCTGCTGGACCGCGCACCGGCCATCGCCGACGCCGCCGACGCCGTCCAACTGGAACGGCTCCGCGGCGCGATCGAGTTCGCGGACGTCCGCTTCGGCTACGACAGCGACGCAGACGCCGACACAGGTGCTGACACGGACGCCGACGCCGGCGCCGAGGTGCTGCGCGGCCTGGACCTGAGCATCGCCGCAGGCGAGCGCGTGGCCCTGGTCGGGGCCAGCGGCAGCGGGAAGACCACGGCCACCCTGCTGGTCTCCCGCTTCTACGATCCCACCCACGGCGTGGTCCGGATCGACGGCCACGATCTGCGCTCGGTGGCGCTGGACTCGCTGCGCTCCCAGGTCGGCATGGTCTTCGAGGAGAGCTTCCTGTTCTCCGACACCGTCGCCGCCAACATCCGCTACGGGCGGCCCGACGCCACCGACGAGGAGATCCGGGCCGCCGCCCGGGTGGCCCACGCGGACGGCTTCATCGACGCCCTGCCCGCCGGCTACGACACCGTGGTCGGCGAGCGGGGGCTGACCCTCTCCGGCGGCCAGCGGCAGCGGATCGCCCTGGCCCGGGCCGTCCTCAGCGACCCGCGCATCCTCGTCCTGGACGACGCCACCAGTGCCGTGGACGCCACCACCGAGGAGGCCATCAACGCCTCGCTGCGCAGCGTCATGGCCGGGCGCACCACCCTGCTGGTGGCGCACCGCCGCTCGACGCTGCACCTGGCCGACCGGATCGTGGTCATGGACGGCGGCCGGGTCCTGGACCAGGGCACCCATGAGGAGCTGGTCGAGCGCAGTACGGCCTACCGGACGCTGCTGACCGGCATCGACGAGGACGCGGCCGAGCAGGCCGGGGACCGGATCGAGGCGCTGGCCGCCGTGACCGGCGCCGTGACCGCCACCGCCTCGGCCTGGTCGGGCGGCGCCGACAGCGGCGGACGCCGCTACACCGCCCGGACCATCGGTGCGCCCACGCTGGGCGCGGGCCTGGGCCGCAGCGGCGGGGGCGGCTGGCGGCGGACGCTGGCGCCGACGCCGGAGCTGCTGGCCCGGGTGGCGCGGCTGAAGCCGGTGCGCGACACCGCCGAGGTGGACCTGGCCGCCGAGTCGGCCCGGATGCCCGGCTTCACCCTGGCCCGGCTGCTGCGCGACTTCCGCCGCCCGCTGCTGCTGGGCCTGGTCCTGGTGGTGCTGGACGCCCTGGCCTCGCTGGTCGGCCCGGTGCTGGTGAAGACCGGCATCGACCAGGGCGTCGCGGCCGGCTCGTCCGGCGTGCTGTTCACCGCGTCGGCGCTGTTCCTGGCGGTCACCCTGGCCGACCTGGTCGACGGCATCGGCGAGACCTTCGTGACCGGGCGCACCGCGCAGCGGGTGATGCTGTCGCTGCGCATCCGGATCTTCGCCCAGCTCCAGCGGCTGTCGCTGGACTACTACGAGCGGGAGATGGCCGGGCGGGTACTGACCCGGATGACCACCGACGTCGACCAGTTCGAATCCCTGGTGGAGAACGGGCTGCTGTCCGCGCTGGTGTCGTTCGTGACCTTCGTCGGCGTCGGCGTCGCCCTGGTCGCCTTCAATGTCGAGCTGGGGCTGTACACGCTGACCATCGTGGTGCCGCTGACGCTGGCGACGCTCGTCTTCCGGCGGCGGGCGGCGCGCCTGTACAGCCTGGCCCGGGACCGGGTGGCGGCGGTCAACGCCGACTTCCAGGAGAGCCTGTCCGGGGTCCGCGAGTCGCAGGCGTTCGTCCACCAGGAGCTGACCGAGCAGCGGTTCCGCAGCCTGGGCCGCGACTACCTGCGGACCAGGGTCCGGGCGCAGCGCCTGGCCGCCACCTACTTCCCGTTCGTGCAGTTCCTGTCCGCGGTGGCGGATGCCATCGTGCTCGGCGTCGGCGCCGGGATGATCAGCTCCGGCCATCTGACCACGGGCGCCCTGATCGCCTTCATCCTCTACGTCGACCTGTTCTTCTCGCCCATCCAGCAGCTCTCCCAGGTGTTCGACTCCTGGCAGCAGACCCGGATCTCGGTGGGCCGGATCGCCGAGCTGATGAACCTGGACACCCGCACCCCGCAGGCCGAGCAGCCGGTCGCCCCCGGGCGGCTGCTCGGCGCGGTCACCCTGCGCGACGTGCGCTTCTCCTACCCGGTGGCGCAGCCCGTCCGGCCGGGCCCGGAGCGGAGGGGCCCGGCCGACGCCCGGCCGCTGCCCGGGGACGGCGTCGCGGCCGTCAAGCCGCCCGAGGCGCTGCGCGGGGTGGACCTGTCGGTCGCCGCCGGCGAGACCGTGGCCCTGGTCGGGCAGACCGGGGCGGGCAAGTCCACGGTGATCAAGCTGCTGGCCCGCTTCTACGACCCGGACAGCGGCAGCGTGCACGTGGACGGCCACGACCTGCGCGCGCTGGACACCCCGGCGTTCCGCGCCCAGCTGGGCTACGTGCCGCAGGAGGCGTTCCTGTTCACCGGCACGCTGCGCGACAACATCGCCTACGGCCGCCCGGCGGCCACCGACGCCGAGGTGGAGGCGGCGGCCCGGGCGGTGGGGGCGCACGACTTCATCGCCGCGCTGCCCGGCGGCTACCACCACGAGGTCTCCGAGCGGGGCCGCTCGCTGTCGGCCGGGCAGCGGCAGCTGATCGCGCTGGCCCGGGCCGAACTGGTGGACCCGGTCATCCTGCTGCTGGACGAGGCCACCTCCAACCTGGACCTGGCCACCGAGGCCAGGGTCGCCGAGGCCATGCAGCGGGTCGCGCACGGGCGCACCACCATCGTCATCGCGCACCGGCTGCAGACCGCCCGGGCCGCGGACCGGATCGCGGTCCTCGGCGAGGGGCGGGTCCAGCAGGTCGGCAGCCACGAGCAGCTGCTGGCCGAGGGCGGCGGCTACGCCGAGATGTGGAAGGCGTTCGAGCTGCTCGGCGGCGACCGCCCGGCCCTGCAGCCCGCCCCGGGCGGCCCGGCGGCGGACTGACGGCGGACTGACGGCGGGCCGGTGCCGGACAGACAGCGGCCGGGCGGCGGACGTCAGGGGGTGCGGGCGGGTGCCGGGCGCCGCTCCCCGGCGGCCCGCTGCTGCCCGGTGCCGCGCTCCCTGGTGCACAGGGTGACCGCGGACGCGGCCACGCACGTGGCGATCAGCAGCCACCAGGTGCGCTGGATCTCGTCCAGCCGGCGCGGCTGGGCGGTGGCCAGCAGCGCGACCGACAGCGCCACGCCGAGTGCGCTGCCCACCTGGCGGGCCATGTTCAGCACCGCGCTGCCGGTGGTGGCCCGGTCCGGCGGCAGCACCCCGGCCGCCGCCAGCAGCGGGGCCTGGGTCAGCCCGGAGCCCGCGCCGCCCGCCAGCAGGCCGGGCAGGAAGCCGGTCAGGTAGTCCGGGTGCGCCTGGGCGGCGCAGAGCCAGTACACCCCTCCGGCGGCCAGCAGCAGCGGCCCCACCACGGCGGGCACGCGCCGCCCCCAGGCGGCGGCCACCCGTGAGCTGTTCACCGCGAACACCGCCGCCATCAGTGGCCCGGGGGCGATGGCCACCCCGGCCCGCAGTGCGCTCCAGCCCCAGACGTCCTGGAAGAACAGCACGGTGGTGAACAGCCAGGAGGCGAAGCCGACGAAGAACAGCAGCAGTGCCAGCGACGCCCCGGTGAAGACCCGGCTGCGGAACAGCGACGCCTCCACCAGCGCCCGCGGGTCGACCAGGCTGCTGCGGACCCCGGCCGCCACCGCGACCACGGCGGCCACGATCAGCGCGATCTCGCGCGGGCTGCCCCAGCCCCAGGACTGGCCCTGGACGGTGGCCAGCGTCAGCAGGCCGATGGCGGCCAGCACGGTGACGGCGGACAGCGGGGAGGGCAGCCGGGCGTGCCGGTCGGCCCGCACCTCCGGCAGCACCAGCGCGCCGCCGATCAGCGCGGCGATGCCGATGGGGAGGTTCACCAGGAAGATCCAGCGCCAGTCGACGGCCACCAGCAGGCCCCCGATCGGCGGCCCGGAGGACGCCGCGACCGCCGCCACCCCGGCCCAGATGCCGACCACAGCCCCGTGCCGGCGCGGCGGGAAGGCCGCCAGCAGCAGCCCCAGCGAGGCGGGCACGATCATGGCGGCCCCGGCGGCCTGCACCAGGCGTCCGACCACGACCACCGTCAGCGTGGGCGCGACCGCGCACAGCGCCGAGGCCAGGGTGAACACGGCGACCCCGGCCAGCAGGAACCGCCGCCGTCCGAAGTGGTCGGCCAGCCGCCCGGCCGGGACCAGCAGCGCGGCGAACATGATCGAGTAGGCGTTGAGCACCCAGGACAGGCCGCCCAGCCCGGCGCCGGGGAAGTCCCGCCCCATCGCGGGCAGGGCGACATTGACGATGAACAGGTCCAGCTGCGCCATGAAGGCGACGGCGGCCAGCACGGTCAGCACCAGCCGGGGACGCGGATGGCCCGCGCCGTCCGCCGTCCCGGGGGCGGTGGCGGCCGATGCCCGGCCGGGCCGTGGGGCGGTGCGGCCGGCAGGGACGCCGGGGGCGCGCGGAGCGGTCGGGGGTGCCATCGGCCCACCCTCCTCTTGGTTCGGTGAATGAACTCATCAAAGCACCGGAGGATGGTTTGGTCAATGAACCGTGGAGGGTTCCCCGTGGCATAGTGGAGGCATGGCACTCCCGCGCGACTACACCGACCAGGCCTGCTCGCTGGCCCGCTCCCTGGAGATCATCGGCGAGCGGTGGACCCTGCTGATCGTGCGCGACGCCTTCTACGGAGTCCGCCGCTTCGGCGACTTCGCCGCGCACCTGCGCGTGCCCCGCGCCGTCCTGGCCGACCGACTCAAGTCGCTCACCGCCGAGGGAGTCCTCAACCGGGTTCCCGGCGAGGCGCGTTGGGAGGAGTACGAGCTGACCGCCAAAGGCGTCGCCCTGTGGCCGGTGGTCAGGGGCCTGATCGCCTGGGGCGACGACAACTACGCCCCGGCCGGGCCCCGGCGGCTGTTCCGCCACCACGACGACGACGGCGAACTGGACGCCGTCGGCCGGTGCGCGGTCTGCGGAGCGGACGTCCCCGTGCAGGACATCGCCATCGTCCCCGGGCCCGGCCTGCCGCCGCAGACCCCCGACCAGGACCCGGTCACCGCCGCCCTCGCCACCCCGCACCGGATGCTCCGGCCGGTGCACCCGGCGGCAGCGAACGCCCGGCCGCAGCCGGCCTGTTGACGTCCGCTGCCCGGTCCGGTCAGCGGTTGACGCAGTTGTTGCCGAAGCCGGGGGCCAGGCTGCCGAGGGCGTCCAGCGTGCTGCAGGCCACGGCAGCGGTGGTGGTGGCGAACAGGATGCCGCACAGGGCGGCGGTGACGAACAGGGCGTTGCGGGCAGTGCTCACGGCTGGGGTTCCCTTTCGGACGGTCGAGACTGCCCTGCACAACGCCCGTGCGCCGGTGAGGGTGTGGCCACTCACCCGCCCGGGCGTCAGGAACCGCTCGGCAGCAGGAACAGCTGGTCGGCGTAGCACCAGGCCCAGTCCTCGCCCGGCTCCGCCGACCGTGCCAGGTCGTGGCCGCTCACCGCGTGCGCGTGCGCGTCGGCGTGCTGCTTGGGCGAGCTGTCGCAGCAGCCCACATGGCCGCAGACCAGGCACTGGCGCAGGTGCACCCAGCGGCTGCCGATCCGCAGGCACTCCTCGCAGCCGCGCCCGTCCGCCGGGGCGACCGCGCGCGCCTCGTCCAGGTGGCCGCAGGAGGGCTGCTCGGACGCGCCCGGCACCTCGGCGACCTGCCAGGCGCTCGCCCCGCCGGACCCGCCGGATTCGCTGAACTCGCTCTGCTCGCCCATGCCGCCCACCCTACGTCCGCCCCGCCGCACCCGCGCGCGAGCTCACGGCGCGGCGGCGGGCCGCGGGCGCCCGCTGGTGACCGCGTAGTACTGCAGGTCCTGCACGGCGGGGTGGGCCACCACCGGGAACGCCGAGGACACCCGGGCGGTGACGCGCCCGGCCCGGAGCACCGTCACCGCGTTGTAGCCGTACCGCAGCGGCAGCAGCCGCGCCTGGACGCCCGGCCCGGCCTGGTAGCGGGAGCCGACCGTCCCGGTGGTGGCCTCGACCGTGGCCGGGCCGGTGAGGAAGGTGAGCACCTCGACATCGTCGCGCGGGGCGGCCGTGCCCGCCCTGGGACGCATCAGCAGCGACTCGCCGGTGGCCGGTGCGGCGGCGGCGAACTGCACCCGGCTGGTCAGGTAGACCGTGTCGCGGACGATGGCCGGCCAGCGCCCGGTCTTGAAACGCGTCAGGTAGTAGCTGGACAGGTCGAGGTAGGCGTAGCCGTCGTGCACCGAGGGCGCGAACTGGGTGCTCTCCGAGTAGTCGTTCCAGGTGGTCAGCTGCACCCAGTCGGCGCCGTCGGCGATGGCGTCGCCCCAGGTCGTGCGGAGGTTGGCGGTGTTGTCCGCCTCGTCGTAGATCCCCTGGTCGGGGCGCTCGTCCTGGACCGACACCGGCTGCATCCACAGCTTGCCGAGGCTGTGCGCGAGCCGGATGTCCGCGCCGATGCCGGACTGCTCGGTGGGGCTGCGCCCGCCCCAGTCGGAGAAGCCGTAGCTGATCGGGGCGAAGGCCCGGGCGTGGGCCTGGAAGTCGAGGAACAGCGGCACCAGGGCCACCCGGTCGCCGCGCTGCCCGAGGTCGGAGAGGACCGTGCTCCACCAGCCGGGGGACTGCGCCTCGGCCTCGAACGGCGAGAGCACCAGCCGCCCGTCGCCCAGCCGGTAGACCGAGGGGGAGGCGGCCAGTTGGGCGAGGGCCGCCGCCAGCGTCGCCGGATCGGTGTGCAGCGAGGACATGTCCGGCATCAGCACGATCCGGAACCCCGGATCGACCGCCGCCGCAGCGCGGACCAGCAGGTTCAGCTGCGACCAGTTCTGCCCGGAGAGCGAGAGGATGTCGGTGGTGAAGCCGTCGATCCCGGCCCCGGAGGCGGTGCGGACCTCCTGCTCCAGATCGTCCAGCCGCCAGTCGCCGGAGCGGGTGGGGACCGGCAGCGGCCGGTCCCGCAGCAGCCCGCCGTAGCTGTCGTGGATGTCGCCCTCGCCGGTCGGGGTCAGGTAGTCGCGGGCGTAGTAGTCCGAGGCGGCCGTCCGGTCGTCCAGCGACAGCGGGTAGGGCGTGAAGTAGTGCGCGAACACCAGGTGCGGGGAGCTGCGCAGCACGGCGGCGGACGGCAGGTCGAAGGGCAGCGCGCCGGAGCCGCCGGACGCGCGGGAGGCGCCGCTCGCGGCGGTCCCCGATCCGGCCCCGGCGGACGCCCCGGCCGGGGCGGAGTGCGCGGCACCGCTGGGCGCGGCCGACCCGGCCCGGGCACCCGTCGCGCCGCGCGCCGGGGCGGCGGAGCCGGGGGAGCCCCCGGACGGCGAGGCCTGTGCGGTCGCGGTGGCGGACCTGCCGCCGACCGCGCCGTAGGCCGCCATGCCGCCGCCGCAGAGCAGCGCCAGGGCCAGGCAGGCCAGCGCCACCCGCGCCCCCAGGGAGGCTCCTCTCAGACGTCCCAGCGCGTGGCGCCCGCCTGGTAAGCCCGATGGCGACGTGCGGTTCCGTGAGCGCTTTCGGCTGCCGGTCACGGTGTCCTCCCCTGGTGCGGCGTCCGGCCGGATGCCCGGACGGCTTGCGTGGTCCCGCACACTAGACCCAACTGCCGCGCGCTGCAGCCGACTCGGGGGAGATGGCAGGGCATGACAGAGCCGCCGGACGGCAGCGCGGCCCGGCGGCTCGGCCCGGTTGGGGCGGAGTGGATCAGGAGGTGACGATCCGGGCGATCATGAATCCGGCGGCGAAGACCGCGATCAGCGCCACCGCGCCGACGCCGATCCAGTTCCACCAGGAGTCGTGCTCGTACACGGGATCGTGCACCGAGATGCCCGCGCAGGTGGACGACTCGCACTCGGGCGTCTCCTGCGGGCGCGGCGCGCGGACCAGGCTGACCGGCGTCGTGGCATGAGGAGCGGTGGTCATGGCGACCTCCCTCGGTTCGGCTGCTCACCACCAGCCTCGCCCCGCCGCCGCTGCCGCGCATCTCGCACCGCTCGCGCAGCGCTTCCCGGCCGCCGGACGCCCGCCGCTACCGCCCGGCTCCGCCGCCGTTACCGGTCGGCCGACCGGGGTTCGGCCAGGCGTCGCGCCGGGCGCGGCCCGGTCGGCAGCGGTGGCTCGTCCGGCTGGGCGCCGGGGCCGGGACGCTGCTCGGCCAGCAAGGCCAGGTAGCGCTCGCGCGGCAGCAGGGTCGCGCCCATGGCCCGGACGTGCGGGCTGTCCCACTGCGCGTCCAGGACGGCCCCGCCGGCCTCGGCGAACCGGTCCGCGAGATCGGCCACCGCCGTCGTGGATGCGCCGGGACGCCGGTGGAACATGGAGTCCATGCTGATCACCGCCCCGATCCGGACCCCGAACACCCCGCCGACCAGCGCCGTCCCCTCCCACACCTCGACGCTGTGGGCCCACCCCGCGCGGTGCAGCGCGGCCAGGCTGTCGACCAGCGCGTCGGTCAGCCACTGCGGATCGCGGCCCGCCTGGCAGGCGCGCACCACCTGCCCGAAGTCCCGGTCCAGGGTGGTGACCCACGGGGCGGGCCCGCGCAGCTGCCGGGCCAGTCGGCGGCTGAGGTGCACCCCGCCGACGTCCAGCACCGGCCGGGGGTCCGGCGACCACCAGGAGACGGTGTACGGGTCCGCGACGTCCGCGCCGACCAGCCAGGTCCGGCCGGAGGCGACCTCGCCCGCGTAGGCGATCTCGTTGACCGTGCGGGCGTAGTCGTCGGTGGTCGGGAACGGGTAGGCGCCCGCCCGGTAGGCGGCCAGCAGGCTGTCCGGGCCGGTGTCGGCCGAGAACGCCACCGGCCCGTCGGCAGGGGTCCGCGACAGGTCGATTCCGGTCCAGGACGCGCGGCTACGCTCCATCGGCGGGGCTCCCCGCAGGCGCCAGGTATCCGGTGGACTGCAGGAAGTCGAGGTAGCCGTCCAGCATCCGGTCGTCCACCGGCGGCAGCTCCGGCCCGCCGTCCGCCAGCGCGCGCACCGCGTTGTCCCTGCTGAACTGCGGGAAGACGTCGGCCATGTACATCTCGCTGACGGTCATGTCGGCGCGGCGGCAGCGGTCCACGAACAGCGGGACGAAGGGGGTGACCGGGTGCGTCGGATGCCCGGCCGCGAAGTGGATGAGCCGCGGCACCCAGGCGGCGTACGGGATCTCCTCGACCGGGTAGCCGCGTCGGCGCAGCCGGTCGGCCATCGCGCCGAGCAGCGCCGGGCGCGGGCCGGTGAGGTGGTACACCGCCCCCGGCACGCTGTGGTGCGCGCCGATGTGGCCCACCGCCCGGGCGAAGCTGTCGGCGGGCAGGAAGTCCAGCGGCAGCTCCACCTTGGGGCACAGGCCGGAGTCGGCGATGAACCTGATCAGCGCGCAGATCTCGGTGGCGGTGTTGAGCACGCCCGACGGCAGCGCGCCGGTGATGTCCTGCAGGCGGTGCACGCTCACCGGCAGGCCCGCCGCGGACGCCTGCCGCAGCAACTGCTCGCACACCCACTTGGTCTCGACGTAGCCCACCGACAGGTAGTCCGCGAAGTCGAGCGGCGTCTCCTCGGTGACGCCGCGCACCCCGGCCGCGCCGAACCCGGCGACCACCGCCAGGCTGGAGGCGAAGTGCAGTGGGACGCCGCGCGGGGCGGCCAGCCGGATCAGCTCCCGGGTGGCGTCGACGTTCACCGCCCGCAGCTGGTCGTAGGGGTAGATGAAGTTGACCTGCGCGCCGAAGTGGTAGACGACGTCCAGCACCGCGCCCAGCCGCTCGAACTCTCCGGCCGCGAGCCCCAGCCCGGGCCGGGCGAGATCCCCGGGCACCGGCACCACCCGCTCGTCGGACAGGTCGTGCAGCAGGTAGCGCTGGGCGCTCGCGTTGATCCGCTCCCGGGCCTGCTCGGCGTCGGCCGCCCGCACCAGGCAGTGGATCCGCGCCCCGGTGTGCTCCAGCAGGTCGTTCAGCAGGTGGATGCCGCAGTAGCCGGTCGCCCCGGTGAGCAGGACATCGGACGGCCGGCGCCAGTCCGGGGCCGGGGCGGAGGCGTCCCGCCGCAGCCGCAGGCCGAGGCGGGCCTCGGCGGCGAAGTCCACCCTGTCGCTCTCCGGATCGGCCAGGGTGCCGGCCCGGGCGAGCTGGGCGTCCCGGGCGAAGGCCGCCAGGGTGGCGTCGTTCAGCAGCGAGCGGGTCAGCTCGCGGATCTGGCCGACGCCGATGCCGAACATCACCCGGGCCCGGGCCAGCATCTCCATGGCCAGCAGCGAGGTGCCGCCGAGCCCGAAGAAGTCGTCCTCCGCGGCGACCTGCTCGACGCCCAGGATCAGGCTCCACAGCTGCGCCACGCCCGAGACGAACGGCGGCTGCGGCCGCACCTCGCGCGGGCCGCGGACGAAATGGGTGCGGTTCGGCAGCGCCCGGCGGTCGATCTTGCCGTTGGGCGACAGCGGCATCCGCTCGACGGAGGTGTACTCGACCGGGACCATGTGCGCGGGCAGTACCTCGGCCAGGGCCGAGCGCAGCCGGGCGGCGCGGTAGCCGCCGTCCGCGCCGTCCGCGCCGTCCGCGCCGTGGGCGGACGGGCCCGCGCCGGGCCCGTCGTGCGGGGCGCCGTCGTGGTCCGTGCCGGGGGTGTAGAAGGCGACCAGGTCCCGCTCGCCGTCGCCGCGGTCGCGCGCCGCCACGGCCGCCTGCCCCACCCCCGGCTGGGCGCTCAGCACCGCCTCGACCTCGGCCGGATCGATCCGGAACCCGCGCAGCTTGAGCTGGTCGTCCACCCGGCCGATGATCTCCAGGCTGCCGTCGGAGCGCCAGCGCCCGAGATCCCCGGTGCGGTACATCCGGCCGCCCGGCGTGCCGCTGTGCGGGTCGGGCAGGAACTGCCGTGCGGTCAGGCCGGGTTGCTTCCAGATGCCCTCGGCCAGGTGCGCGCCGCCGATGTACACCTCGCCGCGCACCCCGGGCGGCACCGGCTGCAACTCGGCGTCCAGCACGTGCACCTGGGTTCCGGCCAGCGGCCTGCCGACCGGGGCGGGCGCGCCGTCCGTCCCGTCGCCGAGGGCGGCCCCGGTCAGCTCGCAGGCGGTGGAGGTGATCGTGGTCTCGGTCAGCCCGTACGCGTTGACCAGGGCCGTCCGGGGAACCCGGCGCAGCCACTCGCGGCAGTGGTCGGTGTGGACGACCTCGCCGCCGACGATGACCAGCCGCAGCGGGGCCAGCGCGTCCGGGCCCGGCCCGACCACGCTCAGCAGCCCGCGCCAGTAGGCGGGGGTGAGGTCGGCCACGGTGATCCGCTCCCGGCCGATCCGGTGCAGCAGGTCGGTCGGGGCCCAGCTGCGGTTGCCGGTCAGCACCACCGCGGCCCCGCTGATCAGCGGGGCGAGGATCTGCTCCAGCGAGGTGTCGAACGCCAGCGCCGCCAGGTGCGCCACCCGGTCGCCCGGAGCCAGGCCGTAGAACCCGGCGGCCGCGGTCAGCGAACCGGCCAGGGCGCGGTTGCTGGTCACGATGCCCTTGGGCGGACCGGTCGAACCGGAGGTGTAGATCATGTACGCGGGGTCGTCCGGTTGCGGCGCCCCGGCGTCGGGCCCGGGCCCGGCCGCTGGGGACACCGGGGCCTCGGACGCCAGCTCCTCCACCGTCAGCACCCGGGCCGGGTGCGGGCCCTGGGCCGTGCCCGCGAACAGCGTCCGGTGCGCGCGGTTGGTCAGCACCAGGCCGGCCCCGGCGTCCCGGACCAGGTGGGCCAGGCGGCGCGCCGGTGTGGCCGGGTCCAGCGGCAGGACGGCCGCGCCGCCGCGCAGCACCGCCAGCAGTGCGACCACCAGGTCGACGGTGCGGTCCAGGCACACCGCGACCAGCGAGCGCTCCAGCCGGCCGTGCCGCCGCAGCTGACCGGCGAGCAGGGCGGCCCGCCGGTCCAGCTCGGCGTAGTCCAGCCGCTCCCCGTCGCAGAGCACGGCCCAGGCGCGCGGATCGCGGCGGAGCTGCTCCCGCACCAGCGCGGTCACGGTCGGCGCGGGCGCCCCCGGCCCCGCCCCCCGGACGTCCGGCCCGTCGTCCTGCCGCGTCGCGGCCGAGGGGCGGCGGGTGTACGTGGACCAGGTCTCGGTGCGGGTGGCGTCCAGGGCGGCGGCGCAGTCGGCCGCGCTCGGCCGGGGCTCCCCGACGCGGGTCCAGCCGCCGGGCACGGGCAGCCGGGTCGGCCACACGGCGTACTGGTCCTGCCCGTTGCGCAGCAGCAGATGCGGCTCGCCGGTGCGTTCGCCTGGGTCGCCCGCGCTCACCGGACACCGCCCGAGGCCGCCCGGGCGGCGCCGGCCAGGATGAGCGCCCGGGCCTCCTCGGCGCCGACCGGCTTGGCGAAGAGGTAGCCCTGGCCCAGCGGGCAGCCCATGGCGACCAGCAGCTCCTGCTGGGTGGTGTTCTCCACGCCCTCAGCGATCACGGTGAGCCCCAGGGTGTCGGCCAGATGGGTGATCCCGTCGACAAGAGCGTACTGCTGGGTCGAGTGCCCGAGTTCGTCGATGAAGGACTTGTCGATTTTGAGGATCGAGATCGGGAACTCGCGCAGATAGCTCAGCGACGAGTAGCCGGTGCCGAAGTCGTCGATGGCGATCCGCACGCCCAGATCGGTCAGCGACTGCATCTCCGCCAGGACCCGGTCGTCATGGCGCATCAGCAGACTCTCCGTCAGCTCGATCACCAGCGAGGACGGCTGGATCCCGGACTGGTCGATGACGTGCTGCACCACCTCCAGGAAGCCGTGGTCGCGGAACTGCCGCGGCGAGACGTTGACGCTCACGTAGGGCGCCTTCAGCCCGGCGCTCCGACCGGCGGCATCCGCCGTCGCGCCGCGCCAGCTGACGGCCTCGGCGGCGGCCCGGCCCAGCACCCAGGCGCCGAGAGGGACGATCTGCCCGCTCTCCTCCGCGAGGGTGATGAACTGCTCCGGCAGCACCGTGCCGCGGGTCGAGTGCGGCCAGCGGACCAGGGCCTCGAAGCCCACGATCGTCCCGGAGGCCAGTTCCACGATCGGCTGGTAGAGCACCACGAACTGCTCGACCAGGGAGCGGTCCAGGCTCTCCATCAGCTCGTGCCGCTCGACCATGCCGCTCTGCAGCGCCGGGTGGTAGCGGCGCCACTGGCGCTTGCCCGCCGTCTTGGCCTCGTACAGCGCCAGGTCGGCATGGGTCAGCAACTCCACCGAGTCGTAGCTGTCCTCGGTGGTGGCGATGCCCACGCTGGCGTTGACGCTGACCGGCCCCACGCTCAGCCGGAACGGCTCGGCGAAGACGTCCAGCACGTGGTCGGCGAAGATCTCCAGATCCCGCGGCGTCATCGGATCCTCGACCAGCAGCGCGAACTCGTCGCCGCCGATCCGCGCCGCGGTGTCGGACACCCGCACCGCGGTGGACAGCCGCAGCGAGATGGCGACCAGCAGCTCGTCCCCGACCGGGTGGCCCTGGGTGTCGTTGACCACCTTGAAGTCGTCCACGTCCACGAAGAGCACCCCGACCACGGTCCCCTCCCGCTGGCTCTGGGTCAGCGCGTGGTTCACCCGCTCCTGGAACAGCACCCGGTTGGCCAACCCGGTCAGCGAGTCGTGGAAGGCCCGGTGGGTCAGTTCGCGCTCGAGCTGGCGCTGCTCGGTGACGTCCCGCAGGGTCAGCACCAGACCGGCGACGGTCGCCTCCCGGCGCAGGTCGCTGCACCTGACCTCGACCTCGATGGTGGCCCGGTCGGTGCGCAGCATCTGCCAGTGCTCGCGCCGGTCCGGCTCGTCGCGCATCCGCATCTGGCTGAGCGCCCGGCTGACCGTGCCGCTCTCCTGCGGGGGGATCAGGTCGGCCAGCCGCGAACCGGCCAGCGTGCCGGAGCCGAGCACCTGGCGGGCCGAGGGGCTGGCGTACTTGATCCGGTTCTCCTCGTCCAGGATGAGGATGACGTCGGACGCGTTCTGCACCAGCGTCCGGAAGTACGCCTCGCTGTTGCGGCGGCTGACCTCCTGGCTGAGCGCGATCCGCTCGACCGCGAGCGCGCCCTGGGTGGCCAGAGTGGTCAGACTGTCCCGCAGCACCAGCAGATCCCGCTCGTCACCGGCCACGATCAGCGCGCCGATCAGCGGATCCGGCGCCGACTGCTCCCGTGCCGCCAGCGGGCACACCAGCGCGCTGCGCACCGGGCGGAAGTGCGCGGTCAGCTCCGCGCCCAGCGCGTCCACGCCGAGCAGCCTGGTCCGGCCGCCCTCGGCCTGGGCGTGGACCAGGGCGCTGGTCTGCGGCTGCGCCGCGATGGGCGAGCCGTCGGCGGCCCGGGTCAGGCTCAGCCGGTCGCCGCTGCGCAGGGCCAGCACGGCATGGTGTCGCGGGCTGTCGCCCACCAGGGCGTTCATCGCCTGCTGGACGGCGGTCGAGACCGCTGACACCTCGCCGGCCGCGCCGAGCGAGGCCACCGCCCCGCGCAGCGCCCGCTCCCGGGTCAGCGCCCGGCGGTGCGTCTCCGCCACCCCGGCCAGGCGGTAGAGGACCAGCAGGAACAGCACGGCGGAGAACGCGCCGATCACCCCCGCGCTCCGGGTGTCGCCGCGCGCCGCGGCCAGCAGCAGCATGGCCGGTGCGATCAGCGACGCCAGGGTGAGCAGGCCCAGCCTGACGCCGCCGGTGTCCGGGCGCCAGCGCATGGGCTGGGTGAGCGTCACCATGGACGGGTGCAGCGCCGCCGCGCCCCAGGCGCCGTACAGCACCGCCCAGCCGAGGTCGACCGCGGTGCCGGTGCGCCAGACGCCGTGCAGCTGGATGAGGGCGTAGGCGATGTCGGCGGAGAGCAGCCCGAGCGTGCCGAAGGTCAGCAGCACCAGCGAGACACTCTTGCCGCCGCGCGGTGCCAGCAGCCGGAGCAGCATCGCCAGGACCAGGATGTCCCCGAGCGGATAGGCGATCGAGGTGGCCTTCTGGATCCAGCTCTGGCCGGGGGAGTTGGCGTAGGGGACGATGACGAAGATCCAGCACACCAGCGCCAGGCCCACGGTGAGCGTCAGCGCGTCGATCAGGCTGGCCCGGTCGCGCCACGCGGTGCGCCAGCGGACGAAGCCCAGCAGCCCGGCCGCGTAGAAGCCGTACGTGGCCAGGTAGAAGGCGTCGGCCACGGACGGGAACAGACTCTCGTGCAGATACTGGATGATCACGATCTGGGCGAACTCGCCCGCGGTGAAGCTGAGGTTGGCGGCGGCGAGCAGGTACCACGGCAGGCTGTGCGACGGGCGGTGGTACGCGACACCGATGAGGATGCCGATGACGCCGCTCAGCCCGATTCCCACGAAGATCAGCCGCTGGCTGGAGAACGCGTAGTAGACGCACGTCAGTGCGACCATCCACACGCCGAAGCATGTCATCAGTACAGGCCACCGCTGCCGGGTCCTCAACGCTGCCTCCTCCTGCGCGCCCTGGGGCATGCCTCGGAGCGCGCCGGGGATCGGGCGGGTCCGAGGGATGGGGGCGTATGCAGCACAGATCGCTCCGTGGTCGGATTGCGACCCTGGTCTCCTGGCGCGAGCCTCCTTCGCCTGAAGAGATCGACACAGCCTCATTACACGCTATACCTGGCCCGGGCCCCTCGCATTAACACGTCACCCGTCCGCCGATGTCTGTTGACATCAAGTATCTTGACATCAAGATGAAGCTGCGGCAGGCTGCCCCGTGATCTCTTGATGTCGAGATATCTTCCCGGTGGATTTTCAGTGGACGAGGAGGCCGTGCATGCGGCGGGGCCAGGGCATACGGAGCCTGCACAGGAACGCGTCCCGCGAGGGCCGCGCCGGACTGGCCGCGCAACTGCGCCACCCGCCCGGCGGCCGCGACGCCCGGACCATGCTGCTCGCCCAGTTCCTGGACCGGACCGGTTCGGGCGTATGGGCCTCCTCCTCGGTCCTGTACTTCACCTTCGTGGCGGGGCTGGACGCCCGCCGGCTCGGCCTGCTGCTCGGAGCCGCCGGGGTCGCGGGCATTGCCGGCTCCCCGCTGGCGGGCCGACTGGCCGACCGCTTCGCCGGGCGCTCGCTGCTGATCGGCTGTCACCTGCTGCGGCTGGGAACGATGTGCCTGCTGCTGGTCTGCGGCGGCCTCGGCGAACTGCTGCCCGTGGTCGCCGCCACCTACCTGGGCGACCGGGCGGCCAAGACACTGGAGATGCTCTTCGCCACCCGGGCCGCGGGCGAACAGCGCTCCACCTACCAGGCGCTGTCCCGCAGCGCGGCCAACGCCGGGTACGCACTCGGCGCCGGGATCGCCGCCATCGGGCTCGCCGTGGGCACCCGTGACGCCTACCATGCGCTGATCCTCGCCGACGCCCTGTCCTTCCTGGCGGCGGCGGTGCTGGTGTGGCGGACCCAGGAGCCGCGGCACCAGGGACTGATGACGGAACGTCAAGTGGCTGGCTCTGCGGGTTCTCCGGGAGAGGCCGCCGCCGTCCGGGGCAGGGCGCCGAGCCCGTGGCGGGACCGGGGGTACCTGCTCTTCGTGCTGCTGGACACGCCGATGAACCTCGACGACTCGATCCTCAACGTCGGACTGCCGCTGTGGCTGGTCAACCGCACCGCCGCGCCGCATGCCTTCGTCCCGGTGTTCCTGGTGGTCAACACCGTGCTCGTGGTCGTGCTGCAGATGCGGGTGTCGGCCCGGGTCGGGCTGCCGCGCCAGGCCGCCGGGGCGGTGCTGGGATACGGCCTGACCATGCTGGCCTGCTGCACCGTCCTGGCCACCGCCACGGCGGGCGGCCCCTGGAGCGCCTCGGTCGCCCTGCTGGGCGCGGCGATCCTGGTCACCGCAGCGGAGTTGATGCGCTCGGTCAGCTCCTGGGAGCTGGCGGTGTCGCTCGCCCCGCGAGAGGCGCGGGCGTCCTACCTCGGGGTGGCGGGCATGGCGCAGTCCACCCAGAAATCCGCCGGACCGCTGCTGCTGACCGGCGCGGTGCTGACCGCCGGACCGGTCGGCTGGATCGTCCTCGGCGCCGCGGTGGCGTCCCTGTCGGTCGTCCAACGACGCACCTGCCTGCGCCGGTTGGACGCGCAGACGGCGACCGTGGAAACTGACCAACCATCAAAGGCGTTGCTCCCGACGCGATGACCCGCGCCCGGACGGGTGAGGAGCATCCTGCTCAGCGGCTCCGCCGTAGGACCAGGGGTAGTCCGGGAGCTGCCAACTGCCGCCCCGATCCTCCTTGGCGCGGCGCGCGAGGAGGTCGGGGACGTGCAGCGAGCAGGCCAGCGACGCGAGGGAGTGGAAGGCGTCGATGGCCAGCCGGCTCGTGGGCATGCCCAGCCGCAGCAGACGCGGCTTCACCGTGGCCTGGATCTCGTCGACGAACGGTCGCAGTACGGTGTCGTAGTTCGCCAGGGCCGTGGGCAGGTCGTCGGCGTTCCGGTTGATCTCACCGGCCAGGACGTAGGCCCCGACCAGGCCGCCGGAGATGCCCATGCCGCTGTACGGGGAGGCGCAGTGCGCGGCGTCTCCGACCAGCACCACGCGCCCCTGCGACCAGGTGTCCGTGCGTACCTGCACGACCTCCTGGGAGTAGAAGTTCTCGGTCGTCCTCATGCCGTCGAGGAACCGCCCGGTCTGCCAGCCCGCATCGCGGAACCTCTCGGACCAGAACTGCTTCTGGCGTTCGACCGGCTCCCGGTGGACGGCCGAGGCCTCCGCGGACTGCTCGCGCAGCGCGAAGTACGCCTGGGTCTCGGTCGGGTTGTGGCTCCTGCGCATGATCATGCGGCCGCGGGGGGCCATGTAGGCGTCCCGGATGTTGCCGTCCGAGGCGACGCGCGGAACGAACCAGTAGGCCATGTGGATGCCCACCGGCCAGTACGGATCGGGCGATCCCGGCGGAAGGATGGCCCGACGTATGCGCGAGCCCTGCCCGTCCGCGCCGACCCGGAGGTCGAACGCGTCCGAGGAGCCGTCGGAGAGGTGGGCGACGACCTTCCTGCCGTCCTGCTCGAAACGCTCCACGCTCACGCCGAAGACGTAGTCGGCGTCCTGCTTCGTCGCGTCATGGAGGATGCGCACCAGGTCTCCGCGCATGATCTCGTACTCGGAGGTCAGGCTCTGCCGCCCCTGGCCGGAGGTGTTGGCCATGATCGTCGCCCGCACCTTGCCGCGGGCGTTCACGAGGGCGACGCCGGGCTCGTCCACGCGCTTGCTCCTGACGGCGTCGAGGAGCCCCATGCGCTTGACCGCGTCGATGCCCTGGCCACGGAGGTCGACCTGCGCTCCGGTGGCCCGCAGCGCCGGGAAGCGCTCGACTACGGTCACCCGGTGGCCGCCCCGGGTGAGCCCGTGGGCCAGGGCCTGCCCGGCGATGCCGCCGCCGCAGATGAGGATCCTCAGGGAGGGGGTTCCTGCGTCGGATGCCATGCCGCACTCCATTTCTATCGGTGATAGGTGGACCCTTGCCAGGGTCATCTATCACCGATAGAATGTCAAGGTGGCGAAAATGAACCGCGAGACCGTCCTCTCCACGGCGCTCGACCTGCTGGACGAGGTCGGCCTGGACGCCGTCAGCACGAGACAGCTGGCGAAGCGGCTGGGCGTCGAACAGCCGTCGCTCTACTACCACTTCCGCAACAAGAAGGAGCTGCTCGGCGCGATGGCCGAGGCCGCCATGGCACCCCACGCGACGGCTCCGCTGCCGACGGCCGCCGATGACTGGCGCGACTGGTTCCTGGAGAACATGCGCAGCTTCCGGCGAACCCTGCTGATACGCCGCGACGGTGCGCGGCTCCACGCCGGCAGCATGCCCGGCGGAACGGACCTCGACCGGCTCGCCCGCAAGACGGCGTTCCTGATCGCGTCGGGAGTGCCGGAGCAGGCCGCCCGGACGGCCATGCTGGCCGCCGGCCGCTACACCTTGGGCAGCGTCCTGGAGGAACAGGCCGCCCCCGACCCCGGCGACAGCGCCGACCACCCGGCCGACGCCCTGCTCACGGACAACGACTCGACCTTCGAAGCCGGGCTGGCCCTCATCCTGGACGGCCTGGCGTGTCGCGTCGATGACGCCTAGGAGCAGACCTCGTTCCGTAACTCAGGTCAACGGACGGTCACCGTGCCGTGCATGAACTGGTGGATGCTGCAGATGTACCGGTAACTGCCCGGCTTGGCAGGGGCGGTGAACGATCCGGACGCTCCCGGTGCGATGCTGCCGGTGTCGAACGCGCCACCGGTGGCGGCGGTCAGCGTGTGGGCGGTGGAGTCGTGGTTGACCACGGTCACCTTCTGGCCGGGGGAGACGGTCAGATCCATCGGCGTGTAGGCGAAGTTGCTGATCACGATCTGCGTGCCGGAGACGCCGGGCGACGCCATGGCCGTCGACATCCCGGACGTCGCGGGGGCGGCGGAGCCGCCGGACGTGCCGCCGCTGGAACAGGCGGCCAGCGCGAACACCAGCACGCCGGCACTGACGGCGGTCACAGCGGTCTGAAACGGTATACGGGCCAAGACACACATCCTCGTTCGGGAGTCGATGGTCGGAGCCGCACCGCCGAAAAATGACGGTGCGACAACGGGGCGCCACCACCGCTGAGATGTGGTGGTGACGCCCCGCTGAACTGTCGTGCCGTCAGACCGTCAGCAGCGTGGGGCTGGCGGCCTTGTCGGTGGGGAGGAAGTCGTCGGGGACGGGGTACTGTCCCAGGACGAAGTTGAGGATGGAAGCGTGCATGGCCTCGACCGGGGCGATGCTGGCGGCGGTGGCGATGCCGCCCGCGCTGCTGACGTTGTACGTGGCGAACAGGTACGTCTGCGCGGCCTGGTTCTCCAGGTCCAGTGCCAGCTGGGCCACGGCGCCGGCGCTGGTGGCGGCGCCCAGGGCCTTCAGGGTCGCGGGCTGGTTGGACAGCGGCACATTGGTGATGGCGGGCTTGCCCGCGCCGGTGAGCACCGCGTTCCAGGCCTTGGCGTGGTCGGCGTGCTGGGCCATCGCGGTGGTGGCGAAGGTCCCCACCGCGGGCGGGACGGTGCCCAGCTTCCCGGCCTTGGCGGCGGACAGCGCGGCCGCGTACGCGCCCACGGCCTGGTTCTCCAACGCCGTCGCCAACGCAACCACCTGCAGATCGCCGGTGTACATGCTGCCCGAGGACGCCGAACCCGACGCCATCGGGCTGCCGCTGGGCGCCGCGACCGCCGACTTGGTGGAGCTGCTGGAGCAGGCGGCCAGCGCCATGGCGGCGGCCACGCCGCCGGCGCCGAGCAGGAACCCGCGCCGCGAACCCATCCGCAGCCGCTCCACCCCCGCCTGCGTGGGCTGGGTGTCGCGCAGTTCCTCGGTGAGTTCCGCCGCGGCGGCGTGCATCCGCGGCAGGTACTCCTGGTGCGCCTGGTCCAGCTCGCGGGTGAGCCGTGACAGCTCGCCCTCGGAGATCGGCAGCTCCCAGCCGCCGTTGCCAGCACTCACTGCACAGCCCCTTCACTGATCGGGGAAGCGTTCTTCGTCGGATAGAAGGCGTCGGGGAAGCCCACGCTGCCCGCCGCCGCAGGCAGCTTCGCCAGGTCGGTCGGGATGGCGATCAGCGACGCGTCCCCACCGGCCAGCAGCGCCTGCACCGCCAGCAACGTCGCCCGGTGCTGCGCCTCGACCGGCGCCACCGAGGCGAACAGCTTGCGCATCGTCGCGTCCGACACCTTGGAGGTGTAGCTGGTGTACGTCTGCGCCGCCACGTCCTCCAACGTGATCGCCAGACTCACCACGTCACCCGGGCCCTTGATCGACGGCAGCATCTGCTTCACCACCGCCGCGTACTTCGGGTCCGGATTCTTCTGCGCCGTACCGCCCGCCTGCGTGACCGCCGCGTTGAACGCCTGCGCGTGCGCCTGGTGCTGGGTGGTGGTCTTGGCGATGAACGCCGCCACCGTCTTGTTGCCGTCCTTGATGAACGGCAGCCCGGCGGCGGTCGTGTAGACGCTCACCGCCAGGTTCTCGATCGACGCCGCCGTCTGCAGCGCCATCACATCGTCACTCGACGCGGCAGCCGCCCGGGTGACGCCGAACAGCGCCGCACCCCCGGCCAGCGCCGCCACGGTCCCGCCGCGCTGCCACCAGCGCCGCACCGGCTCCTGCTGCTGCCCGTACTCGGTGAGTGCCTCACGGGTGATCCTGACCGCGTCGCTGTTCAGATCCTGCGACTCTTCGGTCAGCTCCGCGAGCAACCGGGTATCGAGGTTCTCCTCGCCCATCACGCCCCATCTCTGTTCACAAGGTCGTCCAACCGGTGGCGTACCAGCCTCCCGGCGGTACCTTCTGAGACCTCCTTCGCCACCGAGCCCCCCGGCGGATTGGTCCGAATGCCAACTCAAACCGCGCTTCACTCGAACGGGTGATGCGCGGCGGTCGCCGCCGAGGGCGGCCGGACACTTCGTCGGCGATGCCACCCATCGCCGGGGCGGTCGGCTACGAAGAGTCAGCTGCGAGGCCGAACGGCCCGTGCCCGAGAACCGTATGGAGAGGGAACCCCGTGCTCGAGAGCCGTGGACTGGAAATCGTCATCCTGGCCGTCGTCGTGCTGCTGCTCTTCGGAGCCAAGCGCCTGCCCGACTCCGCCCGCGCCCTGGGCAAGTCGCTGCGCATCCTGAAGTCCGAAGTGGGCGCGATGAAGGCGGACGACGTACCGGTCCGGCCGGGCGCGCCCGCCGAGGCCGCCGACGCCCGGCCGCTGGGGGAGACCGAGGTCGCGGCCGGTTCGTAGCCGTACGGCCGGCCCCGGCGGTCGGCATGTGCCCGCGCGAGGGGCGGACCGCCGGTGTCAGCGGGCGGCGTCCGGCGCGGCGGGCACGTCGGCGGTGCTGTGGTCGGGGCCCGGCTGTTGCTGAGCTGTGCTCAGAAACCCTTGTGAGCAGTCGGGATGGCTGCTCCGACGGCGGTTTCAGTGGGGTGGCTGTTCGGTGTGGGCCGGGCGATTGTTTGGTGCTGGGACAGTGTTGGCGCGGGGGTGTCGGGGGTTAGGATGGCGGGTCCGGGGTGGCGTGTTGGGAGGGGGTGGGTGTGGTGGTCGGTGGTGCTGGTGTGGGTGGGGGTGCTTTGCGTTTCAATGTGTTGGGTGTGTTGGAGTGTTGGGTGGATGGGGTGCGATTGCGCCTGGGCGGGGTGATCCAGGAACGGGTGCTGGGTGCGTTGTTGTTGGAGCACGGCCGGGTGTTGTCGGTGTCGCGGTTGGTGGAGGTCGGCTGGGGTGGGGCGCCGCCGGTGACGGCGGCGCATCAGGTGCGGAAGTGTGTGGGGGATCTGCGGCGGCGGCTGCCGGGCGGCGGTGGCGTGCTGGTGACGGAGGGCCCGGGGTACCGGGCGGTGGTGGGGGCGGGCCAGCTGGATGTGGCGGAGTTCGTGGAACTGTCGGAGGGGGCACGGGTGTTGGTGGGGGAGGGGCGGATGGTGGAGGCGGTGCAGGGGTTGCGTCGGGCGCTGGGGCTGTGGCGGGGGCCGGTGTTGTCGGGGTTGGGCGGTGGTGTGCTGGGCGCGGTGGGTGCGGTGTGGGAGGAGCGCCGGCTGGAGGTCTGCGAGCGGTTCTTCGGTCTCCGGCTGGGGCTGGGCGAGGCGGGCGAGTTGGTGGGGGATTTGCGGGGTCTGGTGGGGGAGTTCCCGTTGCGGGAGGTGCTGCGGGGGCAGTTGATGCTGGCGTTGTACCGGTCGGGTCGCCAGGCGGAGGCATTGGAGGAGTTCGGGCGGGTGCGGGGGCTGTTGGTGGAGGAGTTGGGGGTCGATCCGGGGCCGGGGCTGGTGCGGGTGTACGAGGGGATCCTGCGGGAGGACCCGGAGGTGGTGGGGGTCGGCGTGGGCGGCGGTGGCTCGCTGTTCGGTGGAGGCCGGTTGCCAGGCGGGAGGGTGTCGCCGGGGTCGGGGGGTTCGGCCCCTGCCGGTCCCGGTGCGGCTGACATATCCGACATGGTGGAGCCCGCGGAGGCAGCGGCGGTGGCTCCGGCCCCTGTCCTCGCCCCTGCCGCCGCTGCCTCGCCTGCCCCTGTCTCTGTCCTGGGTGGGGGTTGGGAGTGGTGCGTCGGGGATTCACTGCCCGGGGACTTGGTGGATTTCACCGGGCGCGGGCGGGAGTTGGGCGAGGTACTGCGGTGTGTGGGTGAGGGCGCCGGGGGTGGTGGGGTTCGGGTGGTGGCGCTGGATGGGATGGGCGGGTGCGGAAAGACGTCGTTGGCGGTGCGGGTGGCGCACGTGTTGGCGGGTGGATTTCCGGACGGTCGTCTGTATGTGGACATGCGGGGTTACACGCCGGGGGAGCCGGTGGTGTCGGCGTTTGCGGCGCTGGGTGTGTTGTTGGGCTTGGTGGGCGTGCCGGGCGATCGGGTGCCGGAGGACTTGGCGGGGCGATCCGCCTTGTGGCGGGGGTTGTTGGTGGGGCGGCGGGTGTTGCTGTTGGTGGACAACGTGGCGGATGCGGGAGGAATAGTCCCGTTGCTGCCGGGCTCGGGTGAGTGTGTGGTGCTGGTGACCAGTCGGGCGCGGCTGGTGGATCTGGACGGGGCGCGATGGGTGTCGGTGGGGGTGATGGAGCCGGGGGACAGCGTGGGGCTGGTGGTGGAGATGCTGGGTGAGAAGCGGGTGCTGGGTGAGGTGGAGGCGGTGGGGGAGCTGGTGGGGTTGTGCGGTCATCTGCCGCTGGCGTTGCGGATAGCGGCGGCGCGGCTGCGGAACCGTCCGCGGTGGACGGTGCGGTACTTGGTGGACCGGCTGCGGGACGAGACACGCCGGTTGGACGAGCTGTCGCTGGGCGTGCGGAGCGTCGGGGCGACGCTGCGGTTGTCGTATCAGGCCCTGGACGAGGAGTGCCGGTCGGCGTTTCGGTTGCTGGCCCTGCATCCGGGCGGGGTGGTGGACGTGTTCTCGGCGGGGGCGTTGCTGGGGGTGGCGAGCCGGGACGCGGAGGACCTGCTGGAGCTGTTGCTGGACGTGCACTTGGTGCAGCAGCCGGAGTTGGGGTTGTACGCGTTCCATGATCTGGTGCGGAGCTTTGCTCTGGGCTTGGCGCGGGAGTCCGGGGTGGACGAGGTGTCCGGTGCGGTGGAGCGGCTGCTGGGGTTCTATTTGACGGCGACGGAAGTCGCGTGCGAAGTGCTGTTCCCGGACCGGGCGCGGCGGGTGACGGGGATCGAACCGTCGACGGCCGAGCTGCCGGTTCTGGGTGCGGGGGGTGGTGCGCGACTGTGGTTCGACCGTGAACTGGGGGCGCTGGTCTCGGCGGTGTCGTTGGCGCAGCGGCGGGGGCTGGACCGGTTTGTGGTGTGCTTGGTGCGGAATGTGGTTTTCCAGCTGCACGCGCGGGGGCGGTTGGAGGAGTTCGCCGAGGTGGCGCGGGTGGGGGTGGTGGCGGCGCGGCGGTTGGGGGATCTCGAGCTGCTGGGGGTGAGCCTGTCGAATCTGGCGGTGGCGTGCTGGTCGTTGGGTCGTTTCGCGGACGGGGTGGAGGCGGCGCGGGAGGGGCGGGAGGTGGCGGCGTGCCTGGGGGATCGCTATACGGTGGCGTATTCGGATGCGACGTTGGGGCAGTTCAACAGCCTGTTGGGGTGCTTTCCGGTGGCGTTGGAGCATCTGGAGCGGGCGGTGTCGGCACAGCGGGAGTTGGGAGCGGTGCGGGCGCTGGCGGACAGTTTGACGTTGCTGAGTACGTTGTTCGAGCAGTGGGGCCGGTTCGGGTTGGCGCGGGTGGCGGCGGGTGAGGCGGTGGAGTTGCACGCGGGGTCGGGACGCCGGGGGAGCGAGTTGGTGGCACTGACCGATCTGGCGTTTGCGTGCGTGGGGCTGGGTGAGCTGGGGGTAGCCCTGGAGTGCGTGGAGCGGGCCGGGGTGTTGTGCGACGGGGGCGAGGATCCGCGGAACGTCGCATTGGTACTGGCCTTGGGCGTGGACGTGCGGGATCGCCTGCGGGCACGGGACGGTGAGCCCGCCGCCGCAGGCACCGACACCGATGCTGCGGACGGCGGTGGGTTGGGGGAGATGGCGCGGGCGCTGGAGCTGGTGAGGTCGGGGTCGTCGGCCTTGCGGCGGGCGAAGGTGGAGAACATGGCGGGGCGGGTGCTGCGGCGCCGGGGCCGGTTCGGTGAGGCGCTGGAGTTGCACGGGTCGGCGTTGGAGGCGGCGTCCGGGATCGAGTACCGGATCGAGGTGGCGTACGCCTTGGCGGGGATGGCTGCCGCGCAGGAGGGCCTGGGGAACAGTGGGCAGGCCGAGGCCCACCGCGCGGCGGCGGAGGAGCTGTTCACCGCGATGGGCGTTCCCCCCGAATCCCGCCGCGACTGATACCGGCCGGGGTCAGTCGCCGCTGTGCGGCGCGGAGTTGTCGGTGGTGGGGATGAGCGCGATCTTGCCGCGGGTGTGGCGCTCCTCGAGCGCGGCGTAGGCGTCGCGGACGCGGTCGAGCGGGTAGGTGGCGGCGATCGGGATGTCGAGCTGCCCTGAGGCGGCCAGGGCGGCCAGCTCGGCGAGCACCTCCCGACTGGAACCCTCCGCGCTACCGGCCGTTCTGGTGCCGTACTGTGCCGCCTTCTCGAAGGAGATGATCGTCTCGATCCGCTCCGGCGGGATGCCCAGGTCGACGGCGAGTTGGACGTACTCGGGCCCGAACAGGTCGATGAAGGCGTCGACCCCCCGGGGTGCGGCTGCCGTGAGGTCTGCGGCGAGACGGTCGCCGTAGGGGACCGGGACGGCGCCGTGGGCGGTCAGCCAGGGGGCGTTGGCCGATGAGGCGATGCCCAGCACGTGCGCACCGCGCAGGGCGAGGAGTTGGACGGCGATGGTGCCCACACCGCCGGTCGCGCCGGAGACGGCGACGGTCTCGCCGGGCTTGGGGGCCACTGCCTCCACCGCCGCCCAGGCGGTGCAGCCGGCGACGTACAGGCTGCCGGCAGCGGTCCAGCTGAGCGCCTGCGGCTTGTGGATCAGCTGGGTCACCGGAACGACGGTGTGGGTGGCGTGGCTGGAGCGCTGCCAGGAGTAGCCCAGCACGTCGTCGCCGATCGTGAAGTCGGTGACGCCCGCTCCGACGGCGGTGACGACACCGGCGAGGTCGCTGCCCTGGCCGGACGGGAAGGTCGCGGGGAACCGGCTGTGCAGGGCGCCGGACCGGATGGAGGCCTCGCCGGGGTTGATCCCCGCGGCCCGCACCTCGACCAGGACTTCTCCGGCGGCCGGCTGGGGCATGGGGATGTCGGCGATGTACAGCACGCTGCGGTCGCCGTACTGGTCGAAGCGGACGGCTTGGGCCTGGTTGCTCATGACAACTCCTCTGGGGACGGCGGAGCGGTTCGTCGTCGGCTGCTTGCAGGGGCCTGACGTGGGGCGCGGCAGTCCGGAGCCGGTGGAGCACGGCCCCGCAGGGCTGGTCCGCCCCGTCCCTCGATGCTATAGCAATAAGTATATTGCTGCTAATGCATATGGGTGTGTCCCGAGGCGGTGTCGGGTCGGCCCGCGGCTGCCGCGAGGAACCCCCATGCGAACGTGTCCGTCACGCTCGCCCCCGGCGGCATCCGCCCCCGGCGGAGGGCTGTCGCGCGCGTTCAGCGAATTCTCTTTGTACAAAGCCTTGGTGACGCTACGTCATATGGTCGGGAAAGAGCCAAAGGATGTCCATCCGCACTCTTTACTCG
The DNA here is from genome assembly GCF_014084125.1 of Streptacidiphilus sp. PB12-B1b. Taxonomy (NCBI): domain Bacteria; kingdom Bacillati; phylum Actinomycetota; class Actinomycetes; order Kitasatosporales; family Streptomycetaceae; genus Streptacidiphilus; species Streptacidiphilus sp. PB12-B1b. The sequence goes on from NZ_CP048405.1 coordinate 3,852,801, forward strand.
CGGGATCCGTACTGGTCTGATCTGTACACAGCACGCAATCCGAGCACATCGAGCAATCGGAGGAAGCAATGGACAGCAAGCGTGGTGCACGGGCGGCGACCGCCGTCGGCGTGATCATTGCCGCCGGCATCGCCGGCACCGGCGTGGCCTCGGCGGAGACCGCGCCGGCCGCGACGCACAGAGCCGCTCAGACGCGGATCACCTCGATCGCCCAGCTGAAGGAGGGAATCCAGCAGGCCGTGACCGCGGAGCGGAGCAACGCCGCCCCGCAGTTGGCCACCCACCCCGTGGGCCTGGCATCCGACGTGCTCTCCAACGTCAAGCTCCCGGAATTCAGCACCGGCCCTGTCGGCTACTTCTCCGCCTGACGGACGACGGCACCGGAAGGAGCGGGGAGCCGTGGACAGTGAAGACACAATGACGTGGTGTCCGAGCGGCAGGGCGGACGCGGCGGAGTCCGTTGTCCTGGGAGTGCACGCGACCCCGGGCCAGCTGACCTACCTCGCGGCGCCGATCCCGGCCCGGGACGCGCTGAGCCTGGTACCGGAGGACATCTCTCCCACCCGGGTCCTCAGGTTCGCCTCCCACTGCGTCTCCGGATGCGGGAACCGGGAGGGCAGCCACTGCACGCTGATGGACCGGGTGGCGGCCCTCCCGGCGCAGGCGGACTCCGCGTCCGTGCCCCGCTGCCACCTCAGGCCCAACTGCCAGTGGTGGCGCCAGTCCGGCGTGGAGGCATGCCACCGCTGCCCGCAGGTGGTCACCACGGTCACCGTGGACGACGACCTCGGGAACCTGGTGAGCAACCCCCGCACCACCCCCGAGGAGGTGGCCGTGGCAGTCGGCTCGGCGGCGACCGAGAGCGGTACCGACTGACGCCGTTCCCCTCCGGGACCGGCACCCCAGTAGGAGAACGGCATCGAAAGGCGTCAGCCCGGCACGCTTCTGCGCGCCGGGCTGACGTCGTCGTGCCCCAGTCAGCTCCATTTCCGGTCCGGCGGGCCGCCGCGATCGCATTTCGAGGCGTCCTCGAGAAAATGGCACGGCGGTATACGCCCGGGGCCGGGTTTCAGCTGTCGCCTTCGGCAGGGAACGGCGGATTCCGAATGCGCTGCGGAGACCGGACGGACAGGGCGGGCAATATCCGGGGAATCGTCGCAGAGACGCCGACTCAGGCGATCAGTTCGGGGACGAGGTCGGTGGCCTCGTCGGTCAGGCCGGGGTCGGCCTCCAGGGCCTGGCGTACGTCGGTGCGGGCGTCGGCGGCGCGGCCCAGGGCGAGCAGGGAGGCGGCGCGGCGCAGCTGGGCCGAGGGGTCGCCGGTCTCCTCGATGACGGCGCTGAGCCGGTCGACGGCCTCCTGGAAGCGGCTGCCGTCGTGCAGGGCCACGGCCAGGTTGAAGGCGATGCCCGGTTCGTCACTGAGCTCGGCAGCATGTTCCAGACCGGCGATGGCGGCGGCCAGATCGCCCTGCTCGTAGGCGAGTTCGGCGCGTGCGGCCCAGGCCGCGGCGAACTGCGGGTCGGCGTCGAGCGCGGCCGTGTACGCCGTGTGCGCATCGGCCGGTCGCCCTGCGGCGGCGTGCAGTTGGCCTGACAGGGTCAGCAGGCCGGCGTGGTCGGCGGCTACCGCCAGCCCGGCCCGGACGTCGTCTGCGGCGGCGTCGGTCTCACCGAGATCGGCGTGCAGACTTGCCCGGTTGAGGTAGGCGTCGGCGAACGCCGGGTCGAGCTCGATGACATAGCCGAAGTCGGCGACGGCGCCCTCGACGTCGCCGAGGGCGGATCGTACGTCGGCGCGGTTGTAGTACGCCTCGACGAACGGCGGGGAGAGCCGGATCGCCGCGTCGAAGTCGGTCAGCGCCTCCTCCAACTGCCCGACGCCGCGCAGCGTGACGCCCCGGTCGAAATGGTACTCGGCGTAGTTGGGGTCGGCCGCGATCACCGTCGTGTAGTCCGCGACGGCATCGTCGTAGCGGCGCAGACCGGCGTTGACCTGGGCCCGGTTGTGGCGCAGGACGGAGCGGTGCAGGGCGTGCTCGTGCGGTTCCAGGGAGCTGTCCAGGCTGGTGATGCACTGGTCCAGCAGGGCCAGGGCGGCCTGCGGGCGGCCCTGGTGGGTCTCGATCAGGGCCAGGCCGTTGCGGTTGAAGGCGGTGCGCATGGCCCGCTCCTTCGGGTCCGGCAGCGCCTTGGCGAAGGCGATGGCCTCGTTGATCCAGCCGCGCGCCAGGTGGTGGTCCTTGCGTTCGGCGTCCAGGTGCCGGGTGTAGAGCATGGCGGTGGCGTACGCCGCCTGCAGGTGGATCTCCGGCTCCGTGCTGACCGCCCGCGCGTCGTCCAGCAGCGGCAGCGCCTCGTCGGACAGGCCGAGGGCGGAGAAGGCGATGGCCAGCTTGCTGGTGAAGGTCCACCAGTGGTCCGGGTTCTGGTCGTAGCCGACCAGCGCCCGCCCGCGGACCCCGTAGTCGACGACGGCATGGTAGAAGCCGAAGTCCATGCAGTAGTTGAGGGCGTGGGCGGCCGCGTCGGCGCCCGTACCGGCCGGATCGCTGCCCTGCTCGGCGTGCCAGACGATTGCGCCGAGCCGCAGCGAGGTCTCGTCCAGGGCCTCCAACTCGGCGCGGCGCGCGTCGTGCAGCCGGGCACGCGCACCCGGTTCCAGCGCCTGGTAGGCCGCCAGCGCGCGCGGATTCTCGTGGGTGCCGTCGCTGCTGACGTAGTCCGCCGCGCCGACCCGCTGCGCAAGTCCCTGATCGCCGCCCGGCTCCTCGCCTCGCACGGGGTCCGCCCTACGGACGCAGTACTCGCCCAGGGCCCGGGTCAGCAGCGTGTCCGGGGAGGCCAGCGGGTCTTCCGGCTCGTCCAGACTGTCGCTGTCGGTGGTGACGACGACGACCAGCAGGGCCGGATCGGCGCGCCGCAGCAGGACGGCCAGGAACTCCCGGTCGGTCGGGTCGGCGTGCTGCGCCGCGTCCACGACCAGGGTGCGCGGCCCGTCGCCGAGCGTGGCGGTGTACCGGTTGAGGAACTCGACCAGGCCGTGGGCGATCCGCAGGGTGCGCAGCCGCGCGTAGAAGCGGGTGCGCTCCCTGGGCGCGGCCAGGGAGGTCAGGGTCTCCCGGGAGGCCGGTACGGAGCCCTTCAACTCCGGTGCCACGGTGAGGATTTCGATGTCGTGCCGGGCGACCGCCGCCGGGCAGCGGACCAGTGCGTCGGCGACCAGGGCGCGCAGGAGGCTGCCGGCCGCGGTGTACGGGCCGCGCAGGCGGCGGTCCGCGCTGACGGCGGCGAGCACGGGCGGCAGGGCCAGCCGCTCGTGGGCGGCGGTCCGGGACGCGGCGTCGGGGGCGACGATCCAGTGGTGGCGCTGCTCGGTCGTGCTCATGCTGGGGCGGCCTTTCATCCGAGGACGGTCACAGGGGCAGGGGGACGCGCGCGGCGGCGGTCGCGGACGGCGATGACGCCTGCGGCGAGCAGTTGTCCGACGGTCAGCGCCAGCAGCAGGGTGGAATCGAGCAGCGGCCCGAGCCGGGCGTGTTCGGTGAAGCGGTCGAACACCCCGGCGACGATGCGGTATCCGACCGGGAGGGCCACCTCCGCGAACAGCACGAGGGTGAGGGCGTATCCGGCGACCATCAGCCAGACGTACCAGCGGGCCGCCCGGCGGTCGGAGGGGTGCCAGGCGGACTCGTCCAGCAGCGGGCGCCCGAGCACCCTGCGGACGGCGTTGCGGAGCAGGCCGCCGGCCGTGCCGTGCAGGTCCTGGCAGTGCAGGAAGGTGCACAGCAGGACGTACACGTCGGTGCGCAGGTAGAGGAAGGCCTGCCAGACCAGGCGCAGCAGGGTGGCGTAGGCGAGGGCGAGGCAGAGGCGGCCCGCGAAGGGGAGTGCGCCGTCCGCGCTGCGGGTGGCGTCGGCGGCGAGCGTGAGCAGCGCGGCGACCAGCACGTCGGCGAGCATGCCGGCCAGGATCGGCAGGTAGCGCTTGCGGCGGGGGACGGCGACCAGGCCGTCCAGCGAGGTCTCCAGCACGACGAACATCAGCCGGTGGCTGATCCTCAGCTTGGACGGGATGCCCAGGCGTCGCCCGGCCAGGGCGTGGAAGCCTTCGTGTACCAGCAGGAAGGGGATCTGGCCGAGGTAGAGGGTGAGTTCGATGAGGGAGAAGTACGAGGTGAAGAACAGGTCGCCGGGGCGGGGAGCGAGCTGCGGCACCCGGATGGTCTCCACCGTGCCCAGGACGGCGATCAGCAGGTAGCAGGCCAGGGCCGGTCTGCTGAAGACCGCTTGGCCGAGCCGCTGCCAGCGGACCGGGGCGGCGCTCGCGGCGGGTGCCGGGTCGCTCGCCGCCCGGACGAAGCCCAGATCGTCGAGGGTGGAGAGCAGGTCGAGCATGTCGATGCTCTCGCCGTTGGCGGCCTCGTAGGAGCGGGCGACCTCCCGGGGCGGGACGCCGTCGGCCAGGCTCCGCAGCAACTGCGCGCCGTCGGCGGGAAAGACGGCGTAGGAGTCGGTGTCCAGCCGGCCGACCGTGACCTCGTCGCCTTCCTCCAGGTAGACCAGGGGGTACAGCGGCAGGGGGCGGTCCAGGTCCGGCCCAGCGGCCGCGCCGTCACCAGGGGAAGACATACCGCTCCTCGGTTCGGTTCATCGGTGCTGGGCCGGCCACCGCGCGCTGCGACCGGCCCAGCTGCGCAACTAGGCGACGACGACGGGACAGCCGCAGACGTACAGCGGACGGACCGTGCTGGTCAGGCGGACAGGGCCTGCCTTGCGGACGACGACCTTCTTCATGGTGTGCACCCCCTTCCGGAAGCTCGGCTTTGACGAGATGTGCGGAAAGTGGAGTCCCCGGGAATATTTCAGCGTATTTCCCGGCGGCGCCACGCATATAGTCGGAGAGATTTCGCGGCCATGTCAATGGGTGGAACCGGATCGGTTTTCCCGGACGAGGAGCGGCGATTGGGGCGGGGTTACCCGGGCATGCCGAAAGCATTACTCACCGCCGGTGATTACCACTCGCAGGGCAGGGGAAAGCCCGCACCCAGTAATTCAACAATGAACAAAATCTGGGTCGGGCTTTTCCCCGGGCCGATAACCGGGCACAATCCCGTGACCGCGCGCAGAAGCGCGGGTGCGTTCCCGGAATCGCATCGCCCACGCGATGGAATGCCCCGCATGCCGAGGCGGCCGACTGTTCCGGCCGGCCCGGGCGCGGGTGAATCGCTCCGCCCGGCCGACATGAAAGCGGCCGAACTCAGCGGGGCACGGAGGAGTCGGCTACCGGCGGAGCGCCGCTGTGCGCGCCGACGCCGCAGTCCCCCCGTGAGTGCGCGTTCTTGCTACCGGTCCCCGGGTCCGAGCCGGGCCCGCCCTGCAGGTGCGTGTGCCGGTGCTGTGGTGCAGATGGTGCTGCTGCTCTTCAATGTCGGACAGGGTTGTAGATTTCCATGCCGCGCCGGGGCCGTCAACCACTCGGTGGCCACAACTTCTGCCAGGTGCAGGTCAGTTCGGGGTCAGGCTGTCGGCCGCCACGGCGGGCGTGCCGCTCACCGCGTCCGTGGGCTGCTGTCGGGCGTGCAGCGAGCGGGCGAGGCGGTGTCCGAGGCGGGCGCGCAGCCGACGCAGAACGGTGGCGGACTCCGCCGCTCGGTTCAGCCGGTAGTACAGCCGTGGCGGGAGGTACGGCAGCAGCGGGGAGTGGCGCTGGCCGAGCAGCGCGAAGAGTTGATCGGGCGTCAGCCGGGCGTAGCGGTGGATGTTCTCGTACCAGCGGGCGCTGTAGCGGGCCGCGCTCTGCGTGGAGAGGATGGCGTACCGGCGTCCGCGCTCGTAGGCGGCCAGAGCGGCGCTCAACTCCGTTTGCTCGCAGAGTGCTTCGGCGAGCCCGATGGCGTCCTCCAGGGCCAGGACGGTTCCGGCGCCGATGGAGTAGTGCGTGGTGTGGGCCGCGTCCCCGAGCAGGACCACATTGCCGTGGTGCCAGCTCCGGTTGGTCAGCGTCCGGAAGCTCAGCCACTGCGCGCCGGTACCGGTGGCCTGCCGGAGCAGCGGGTGACCGTCGAGTTGGGCGGCGAAGAGTCGCTCCAGCAGAGCGGTGCCCTCCTCGTCGCCGAGCCGGTCCAGGCCGAGCCCGGACCAGGTCTCGGGGGAGCACTCGACGATGCAGGTGCTCGTCTCGCCGCTGAAGGCGTAGCCGTAGAACCAGATCCAGCCGTGCGGGGTCTCCACGAAGGAGAAGGTGAAGGAGTCGAAGACCTTGCTCGTGCCCAACCAGACGTACCGGTTCCGGCCTTCGGTCACAGCAGTGCCGAAGTGCTCCGCGTACAGCTGGCGGATCCGGCTGTTGACGCCGTCGCCGGCGACGACGAGATCGGCCTCGGGCAGTTGGTCCAGGCTGTCCACCCCGCGCTGGAACTCGACGCGGACGCCCAGTTCGGCGGCGCGTGCGGAGAGGATCTCCAGCAGCCGGTGCCGTCCGATGCCGAACGCCTCGTCCGAGCGGTGCGTGGTCGTCCCGCCGCGGATGTGGGCCACGCCCTCGTCCCAGCGCACCGAGGCGCCGCGGATCGCCTCGGCGCTCGGCGGGTCGTTCTGGCGCAGGCGGGCGAGCAGGGTGCCCCAGTACGTCACCCCCCAGCCGTAGGTGGAGCCGTGGGCCTCGCGCTCCAGGACGGTGATGTCGCAGTCCGGGTGCCGCTGCTTCATCACGATCGAGAAGTAGAGGCCGGCCGGGCCGCCGCCAACGCACACGATCCGCATGGAAATCCCCACCGAGACAGTGAAATTCACTCCAGGTAACAGGGAGTCGACGCACAGTGGCAGCACGGCGCGCGGAGTCGGAGCGAGGTTGCCCCGGACGGCGGTACGGGTGCGGACGGTCGGTTGCGGCGGCGGTGCCTCGTCGGCTGGGCCGGAGCCGCCGGCGCCGGACGCCGGGGTGAGCCGCTGTCGAGCCGTGATCCGCCACGGGCTAGGTTGTTGACCGAGAACTCCGACCATGGACCAGCCACACCCACCAGGAGCCGCACGGTGCCGCATCTTGCCTCGACCATCCGTGCTGCCCGGCGGAACGCGGCTACGGCGCTCCACTCCCGCCGCTCGGTCGTCGCCGTGGTCGCGGCTGCGCTGGCCCTGGGGTTGTCCGGATGCAACGGCTACCAGGCGACCTCCCCGGCCACGGCCAGGAAGCAGACTCCGGCCACGGGCGCCGCGGCGGCGTTCGCGCAGGGCCCGAACGGCCCGGTCGACTGCCGCAGGGCGAAGTGCGTGGCGATCACCTTCGACACCGGGCCGAGCATCCGCACGCCGCAGATCCTGAGCATCCTGCGGACCTACCACGTGCACGCCACCTTCTTCACCATCGGCCAGAACGTCATGAAGTACCCGGCGACGGCCAAGGCCATGGCCGCGCAGGGCAACGAGATGGAGACGCTCACCTGGGACCACCAGATCCTGACCAGCATCAGCAAGGACGACGTCCGCAAGGAGATCGTCCAGGGACGGGCCGCCGTGAAGCAGGTGACCGGCGAGGTGCCCGGGCTGCTGCGCCCGCCGCAGGGCCGCACCAGCGACGCGATCACCGCGGTCTGCCGCGATCTCGGCATGGCGGAGGTCGAATGGACGGCCACCGCCTCGGACTTCGAGACGACCGACCCGGCGCTGATCACCCAGCGGATCCTCGGCCAGACCAAACCCGACGGGATCATCCTGCTGCACGACCACGTCGACCCCACCAACCACGGCTACAACGGCACTGTGGCCGCGCTCCCGGGCATCATCTCCGCGCTCCAGGCCAAGGGCTACACCTTCGTCACCGTCTCCCAGCTGCTCGCGCCCGGAAAGCCGCAGCCCGGGCTGGTGTACAAGTAGCCCTAGGCCGGGGGCCCGTGCCGTTGCGGGCGGCTACGACGGCGAACGGGGTGAGAAGCGGGGGCGGGCCGCGCCGGGATTGGTCTAGACGATAGTGGTCTAGACCCCTTGACGGCGACTGCGGGGTCAAGTTCACTGAGCCGCACAGCCTCACGGTGTCCCTGCCATGGCACCCCACGGGTTCCCCCACATCCCGTCGAGAAGGAAGCACCCCCATGCCTCCACTCCCCACCCGCACGCGGTTATGGTTCGCCGCGATGGCCACGGCCGCCGTCGCCGTCTGCACCCTGCTGCTCGGGTCGCCCGCCTCCGCCCATGTCACGGCCGCCCGGCAGGCCGAGGCGGCGAGTTCGCTGCCCGCCTGTCCGTTCTGGGCGTCCGGGATCACTCCGCCGCCCCGCACCACCACGCCCTGGGTGCCACCGCTGCAGACCGCCTCCGCCGTGAACTTCTCCACCCGGCCGGCCGCTCCCACGATCACCGGTTCGCTGGTGAACGGACAGGTCACCGTCACCGTGAGCCCGGTGCCCAACGCCGTTGCCTACAAGGTGTGGCGCGACGGAGTGGACATCGGCTACATCAGCTACTGGGGTCAGACCGGCCCGCTGACCGTCACCGACACCGCACCCTGCCAGGGCGCGTCCTATGACGTCGTGGCCATGTACGACACCAGCAACTCGGACGCCTCGCTCGGCCAACTCTCCGTGCCCTACTGGCTCGGCGCGGACGGGACGCTCGCGCCCGGTGCGGGCGACGTCGCGGTCGGAACCCAGATCCCGATGATGGTCACCTCGTACGACAACACCGGCCAGACGGCCTCCGGTTACAACGCCCAGCTCGGCGTCTGCGCCACCGACCCGCGGGTGATTCCGTGGGGCACGTACTTCACCATTCCGGGGTACGGCACCTGCTACGCGGGCGACCTCGGCACCTGGATCCAGAACGACACCGTCGACGTCTGGCTGCCCGACGCGCAGGCGAACAACTGGGGCGTGCAGGACAAGACGGTCACGGTGATCGCCAACCCCTACGCGGGTGGAGCCGCACCGACCCCCTCGGCATCGGCCTCCTCCAGCCCGACGCCCACGCCGACGCCCACGCCCACTCCGACGGTCACGCCCACCCCGACTCCGACCGTGACACCGTCCCCCTCGGCCAGTGCCTCCGCCTCGCCCACGACCGGCGGGACCTGCGCAGCGGCCTGGAGCGCGTCCACCACCTACGCGCGGGGCGCCGTCGTCTCCTACAGCGGCGCGAACTACACCGCGACCTTCGGGTCGACCGGCGCCGTCCCGGGCGCCCCGACCTCCTGGGCCGTGTGGACCGCCGACGGAGCCTGCGGCTGAGCCTGCGGCTGGAACGGCAGCGGTCCCGGGCTGCCTCGGTCCTTCGGGATCAACGGGATGCAGGCGGGGTGCTCGACTGCGTGTGCGTCAGCGCGCGGTCGAGCACCCCGCCGCGTCCGGGCCGGGCCGCCGCTGCGCGGTCAGACGCCGTTGACGATCGCCATCAGCGCCGCGGCGAAGGGGGCAGGGTCCACGTCGCCGCGGACGGCCAGTTGCTGGTTGTAGCCGCCACTGATGGCCACGAACGCTTCGGCGATCTCCTCGGCCCGCCCACGCCGACGGTCGGGCACCAAGGCGGCGATTGCGGCCCGCATGGCGGAGAGCTGCTGCCGCACGACCGCAGCCAGCGACGGCGACACCGCGGCCTCGGCATAGATCTGGGCCACCAGCCGGGCATGGTCCGTCTCGCGCGCCAGAGCGCGTACCCGCTCGAGGAAGCCCTCGACGGCCTCGGCCGTGAGCGCCTTCGGCAGCGCCTCGCTGCCCTGCTCGCAGACGGCGACGACGATCTCGTCCTTGCTGGTGAAGTACCGGTAGATGGCTCCGTTGGAGAGCCCGGACTCGGTGACGATGTCGGCCATGGACGTGCGGGCGAAGCCGTGGCTGGCGAACCTGGCACGGGCGGCGTCCACGATCTGCTGGCGGCGAGCGTCAAGGTGCGCCTGACTGACCCTGGGCATAAAAAGAGCGACCCCTCGTTTTACTTGCTACAGTGGGTGATCTTACCGCACGACCACCTTTCAGGAGCTGCCATGCGCTACCTCACCTTCGGCCGTCTGACCGGACTGCGCGTGTCGCAGTACGCCCTGGGCACAGCGAACTTCGGGACGTCGGCCGCCAGCGCCGGACCCGAGGGCGCGCGGCAGATCTTCGACGCCTTCGTCGCCGCAGGCGGCACCACGTTCGACACGTCCAACCTCTACCAGGACGGACAGGCCGAAACCGTGCTCGGTGGGCTGCTCGGCAGCCGGCGCGACGACTTCGTGGTGATCACCAAGTACAGCGGGACGCGGCAGAGCCGGCCCCGACCGGGAACGACCGGCAACAGCCGCAAGACCATGGTCCGCTCCCTGGAGGCCAGTCTGCGCCGCCTGGACACCGACTACGTCGACGTCTTCATGCCGCACTTCCCCGACGGAACCACCCCTCTCGAGGAGATCCTGGCCGGGTTCGACGACCTGATCCGCTCCGGGAAGATCCTGCACGGCGCGCTCTCCAACTTCCCCGCGTGGCGGGTCGCCGGTGCCGCTGTGCGGGCCGACCTGCGCGGCCTGGCCCCGCTGGTCGGCATCCAGACCGAGTACAGCCTGGCCGAACGGTCCGCCGAGCGGGAGCTGCTGCCGATGGCCCAGGCCCACGGGCTGGGCGCGCTCCTGTACTCCCCGCTGGCCGGAGGGCTGCTCACCGGCAAGTACCGGCTGGGCGAGCAGGGCCGGTTGAGTGCGCGCGGCGACGCCGTCGAGGGCACCGCTCAGCGCAGCGCCGTCGTCGACGCCGTCCTGGCCGTCGCCGAGGAGGCGGGCGCCAGCCCGACCCGGGTCTCCCTCGCCTGGCTGCTGCGCCGGGCCGCGCTGGCCCGCACCGCCCTGGTCCCGATCGTCGGCCCCCGCTCGCTGACCCAGCTGGAGGAGTACCTCGGCTCCCTCCACCTCGAACTGAGCGATGAGCACCACCACCGCCTGGACCAGGTCAGCGCCGTGCGCATGGGGACACCGCACGAGGACGTCACGGCCGCGCTGGGCCACGGCATCGACGGCGACCGCACGCTCCTCGAAGCTCCGGCCGTCCCCGTCATCTGAAACACCGTCATCCGGTCATCGCACGGCCCGTGGCTCGGTCAGCCCACCGGCGGCGGCTGCAACCGCTTCGTGACCGAATTCATGGCGGTTTCACAGGCGTGCTCGCCACGATCGAGCGGTGGACCACCAAGGGCCGTCAGCGCCACGCGCGTCCGGCCCGCACCTCCCGCAGCGGTCATGTCCCCTTGCCCGCCGTCCCGCCGGCGCATTCGGTTCTCCCCGGAGGCAGTTCGCCTTGTCTGCGATCGTCGAGGATTCCCTACGGGATTCCTCCGGTACCCCCCGCCCGGACGGCCGCAGGTGGCGTCCGGCCTGGCGCTTCTGGCGCTCCCCGGCCGGGCAGCCCGGCTGGGCCAGGCCGGCGCTGCTGGCCGTCGCCGTGGTGGCAGCGGTGCTGTACACCTGGAACATCACCTCCTCCGGCTACGCGTACTTCTACTCCGACGCGGTCAAGAGCATGTCGGTCAGCTGGAAGGCGCTGCTGTTCGGGGCGTTGGACCCGGGCGCGACCATCACGCCGGACAAGATCGCCGGATCCTTCGTGCCGCAGGCGCTGTCCGCCCGGATCTTCGGGTTCCACGCCTGGGCGGTGACGCTGCCGCAGTGCGTCGAGGGCGTGATCAGCGTCCTGGTGATGTACCGGGTGGTCCGCCGCTGGTCCGGCCCCCGGGCCGGTCTGGCCGCCGCGGGGCTGTTCACCTTCACCCCGGTGGCCGCCTCGATGTTCGGGCACTCCATGGAGGACGGCTTCCTCGTCTTCTGCCTGGTCATGGCGGCCGACTGCTACCAGCGGGCGGTCCTTGACGCACGGCTGCGCTCCCTGCTGCTCGCCGGTGTGTGGGTGGGCATCGGCTTCCAGGCCAAGATGCTGCAGGCGTGGATGATCCTTCCCGCCCTCGCCGTCGGCTACGCGGTGGCCGCGCCGGTGCGGCTGCCGCGCAGGCTCGGGCACCTGCTGGCGGCCGGGGCGGTGTGCGCGGCGGTGTCGCTGTCCTGGGTGGCCCTGATGACCGTGGTACCGGCCCGGGACCGCCCGTACGTGGACGGCAGCACCAACAACAGCGCGGTGGCCATGGTCTTCGGCTACAACGGGCTGGAGCGCTTCGGCATCCACGTACCGGGGGCCGTCGCCGGGATGGGCGGCGGTGCGCCGGGCGGCGGCAGCGGCGCGGGGGCCGGTCTGCGCGGCTCCTCCGGTGCGGGCGGCTTCCCCGGCGGGGGGACGAGCGGCGCTCAGGCAGGCGGCTCCGGCGGCTTCCCGGGGGCCGGGTCGGCTGCGGGTGCCGGAGGCGCAGCCGGTTCCGCGCCGGGCGGCGGTACCGCTTCGGGCGGGCCGGGCGGAGCGTCCGGCCAGGCCGGGACGCCCGGATCGGCGGGTACGGGCGGCGCCGGTGTGCCGAGCGGCGGTGTGCCGGGCGGCTCCGGGGCCGGGGGCACCTTTCCCGGGGGCCGGGCGCTGCCGGGCGGCGGGCACGGCGGCGGCTTCGGCGGCATGAGCGGCTCGGGCTGGCTGAAGCTGTTCCAGGGTCGGTTCGCACCACAGATCGGCTGGATGTACCCGTTCGCGCTGGTCGGACTGGGCTTCGGCCTGTGGTGGCGGCGCAGGGCCGGGCGCACCGACCGGCTGCGCGGCGGCTACCTGATGTGGGGGACGTGGCTGGTCACCGTCGGCCTGGTGTTCAGCAGGATGAGTTCGATCCCGCACACCGCCTACATGGCGACGCTCGCGCCTCCGCTGGCGGCGCTGGCCGGGGCCGGCGGCGTGCTGATGTGGGACGCCTACCGCAAGGGCGCCCGCAGCGGCTGGGCGCTGCCGGTCGCGGTCGCCGCCGAGACGGCGTGGAGCTGGTACCTCAGTTCCGCGGAGACCGGTTTCCTGCCCTGGCTGCGCTGGCTGGCCCTGGCCGCCGGACTGGTCGGGCTGGCCGCCCTGGTGTGGCGCAGGGCCCCGCGCCGGGCACGCTCCCGGGTCCTGGCCGTCGGCGCCGCCGCCGCCCTGGTCGGCGCGGTGCTGACCCCGGTCGCCTGGTCGGCCTCGGTGCTCGACCCCGAGTACTCCGGCAGTGCCTTCGACGCCGGCGCCGGGCCCTCGGCCAGGGGCACCATCGGAACGCCCGGCGGTACGGTCACCACCCGGCTCACCGCCGACCAGCGCAAGCTCTACGACTACGTCAAGGCCCGGCAGAAGGGCGCGCGGTACGTCCTGGCGACGGACGGCTGGAACGCGGCGTCCCCGTACATCCTGGCCACCGGCGACACGATCATGCCTATGGGCGGCTTCAGCGGCTCCATCCCGCAGCCCTCGCTGACCGCCTTCGAGTCCCTGGTCCGGCACGGGCAGCTGCGGTACGTGCTGATCTCCGGCGGCGCGCGGGGCGGCTTCCCCGGCGCGGGCGGGGGAGGGGGCACCGGTTCCGTCACCGCCATCGACAGCTGGGTGCGGAGCCACTGCACCGAGACGCCCTCCACCAGCTACGGGGTCAGCGCCGCCTCCGCCACGGCGTCAGCCTCGATGGGCTTCTTCCGGTCCGCCGGAGGCGAGGGCACCGGCACCCTGTACGCGTGCGGTTCCCCGGCCTGACGTCGGCGGAGGCGTCGGCAGGGGCGTCGGGGCATGCGTCGGCGGGCGGGGCTGTGGTGCGCCCCGCCCGCCGATCGCTTCTCCTCCTGCCGTGGGCAGGTACTACCAAGCTGGTCGGGCCGGTCAGGCCGGGGTGATCCGGCCGCGCCAGCTGCCCTCGGCCATGCCCTTGTCCTCGATGAAGGACTTGAAGCGCTTCATGTCGCCCTTGACCCGACGGTCGACGACGCCGAGCATGTCGCCGGCCTTCTCGACCATGCCCTCCGGCTCGAAGTCCATCGTCAGGTTGACCTTGGTGTGCCCGTCGTCGAGGCGCTGGAAGGTGACCAGCCCGCGCTGGCTGGCCTCGCCGCCGACGGTGCGCCAGGCGATGCGCTCGTCGGGCAGCTGGTCGATGATCTCGGTGTCGAACTCCCGCGACGCGCCGGCGACCTTGGTGCGCCAGTGGCTGTGGCGGTCGTCGATCTGGACGATCTCCTCGACCCCCTCCATGAACCGGGGGAACTCCTCGAACAGGGTCCACTGGTTGTAGGCGGTGTGGACCGGCACCGCGACCTCGACGGATTCCTTCACTGTGCTCACGGTCGGCTCCTGTCTGTTGTCGTGCGGCGAATGGGTCTCTCTGCGCCTGCCCGGCAACAGCGGTGTCATCCGGCACAGACGCAGGGGCGGGATTTCCTGCGCCAGGGCGGGCCGGGGCGGGCCGGGGCGGGCCGCGGCGACGCAGCACCGGCCCCGGCCGTGCCGTCAGCGGAGTCCGCGGCGCACCAGCACGAAGGCGATCGCGGCCGCCACCAGCGCCGCGGCGATCGCCGGGCCGGGGTTGCGGCGTACGGCGCCGGCGGCGGCCTCGGTGGCGTCGGTGACCGGCTCCGGGGTGCGGGCCCATACCTTGGCGGCTGCCGCGGCGCCGCTGTCGGTGATGCTGGAGGCGACCGCGGCGGCCTTCTCGCGCGCGGGCTCGGACGCCCGCACCGTGTCCCGGGCGCGCTGGGCCATGTCGGCCGCGGCCTGCTGGGCCTGGTTCTTCGCGTCGGCGGCCGCCTCCTGAGCCTGGGCCCCGAGCTCGGCGGCCCGGTCCTTGGCGCGGCGCTTCACGTCGGCCTTGGACGCCAGCTGGTCGACCGTGCGTCCCAGCTCGCCGCGGGTCTCCTCCACGGCCTCACGCAGTTCCTCGGGGGAGGGGCTGCCGGTCTCGGCCTTCGGGTCGTTGCTCATCGCTTCGCGTTCTCCTTGATGGTGGTGACGTCGGCCTTCAGGCCGGTGAGGGCCTGCTCGGGCACGGGCGGCGAGGCCCGGTCCACTTCCTTCTTCCCGGCCGCCGCCAGCGCGGCGGCGACCAGCAGCAGGACGCCGGCGACGATGAGCGCCGACGCCCACCACGGCAGTACCAGCGCCAGGGCGATGACGGCGGCGGTGACCAGGGTCGCCAGGCCCAGGAAGGCCAGCAGTCCCGCGGCGCCGAACAGGCCGCCGCCGATACCGAACCGCTTGCCCTTCTCCTTCATCTCGGCCTGCGCCAGCTGCATTTCCTCGCGTACCAGTTGCGAGAGCTGCTGGGTGACGCGGGAGACCAGCTCCCCTGCCGAGGGGTCGTCGGTCCGTGGGGCCGCCGTGTGCTCCAGGTGTTCCATGTGCCGGTCACTGATCCTTCCGTGTCCCAGGAAGGGCGACTACCCGCCTGCCGGGGCCTCACTCGGCCGCCCGCCGACGATCCGCGCCCGTCAGCGCGGACGCTCAGTGCAGGATGCTGACCGCGCGGGCGATCACCAGCAGGGAGGTGAGCAGGGCGGCGATGCTCTGGACGCCCATCATGAGCTTGACCCGGGCGGACAGCGGCATGGTGTCGGTGGGGCTGAACGCGGTCGAGTTGGTCACCGAGACGTACAGGTAGTCGGTGAGGGTGGGCACCCAGTCGGTGGTGATGCTGGAGCCGTCGGCGACTTCCTGCACGGTGTCGTGGTTCTCGTCCTGGGAGAAGCGGAAGTCCGCCAGCGGGAGTTCCTCGCGCGGCACCTGGGTGCGGCTGACGGGGCCGCCGCGGTCCAGCTCCCAGTAGGCCAGGCCGAAGACGATGATGTTGGTGAGCCAGACCTGCAGGGCGGCCACCAGCAGCGAGTCGCCGTTCTGCACGCCGGCCGAGACCAGGTCGTGGACGAGGATGCCCAGCGCGACCAGGTTGCTGGCCGCGATCACCGCCACCAGCGCCAGCGAGAGCACCCGGGAGATCCTGGTCTGCCGGGTCATCCGCCGGGGGTTGACCACCACCAGCGGGACCAGCAGCAGCAGCTCCAGGGCGGGCAGGACGTAACGCGGTGCGAACAGCAGGTTCTGCGGCAGCAGCACGTACAGCGCCATGGCCGCCAGCGTGGCGGCCACCGCGGGCAGCCGGGCCTCGCCGCGCCGTTCGTGGCGCGGATGCCTGGTCCGTGCTTCCTCGCGCGGGTGACCCATGTCGTGCTTCTTCCTGTCGGCCGCCGGTGATCATCCTGTCGAACTCCGGGGAGTCCGTGATCTCCTCCTTGGCACGACCGGTATCGCTGTTGTGAAGATCCTCCTGTCCTGCTCCGGGCGACTCATGCGTGATCGGGCGAGGCCGCCGCGGCCCGGGACCGCGCCCGGGCCACCGGCAGCCGGGCGTCAGGTGAGCCGACCTGCCGCCGCCGGCCGGGGAAGCGCCGTCGCCGGCACCGGGGCGGTGACCTGCGTCCGCGTGAACATCCCGACCACCGCAGCGGCGGTGGACATCACCATGGCCTGCTCGGACGGCGACCAGTGCAGCCCGAAGCCCACCCCCAGAGCCACCATCGCCTGCACCAGCCCCAGGACCGCCGCGGCGATCCCGTCGTGCGTGCTCAACGCCATGCCCAGACCGGCGAGCGCGGCGGCGACGGCATTGACCACCGCCTGCTGATCGCCCGAGGCGTGGAACACCACCGCGCTCCCGACCTTTACTATGATCGCCAGCAGCGACAGCCACAGCACGGGCTCACGACCGAAGACCTTCACGGCAATTCCTTTCCCAGACAGGCTTCCTGGCGACGATCTGCCCCGGAACGCCATGACCATCCCTCACCGTGCCGGGGATTCCGGGACCGCCGTCCGGGGCGGTCCGACGTACGGGTCCCGCAGCGGAACACCGCTACAGTGGTCCAGACATGTCGGCGGCGCCACGAAGGAGATCTGGCCGGGAATGGACGCGGTGAGTGCCGTGTGGTCGAGGTGATGACGCGACAGGGCGGAGAACGCCAGGTCCAGGACATGGGCCATGGCGATCATTTGTGCCTCGCGTTCGCCGACGACGCCGAGCAGCGCCGGGTGGTGACCGCCTACCTGGCGGCGGGCCTCCAGCGCGGCGAGCGGGTGCTGTACTTCGCCGACCTGAACGAGCCGGGGCAGGTGCTGGGCTGGCTGGAGGCGGCCGGGGCCGACCCGGGCGCGGCGCTGGGGCGCGGACAGCTGACGGTGACCACCGCCGACGACAGCTATCTGGCGGCCGGCTCCTTCGACGCCGACACCATGGTCGCCACCCTGCAGCAGGAGGTCCACGACGCCCTGGCGGCCGGCTGGAACGGCCTGCGGGTCAGCGGTGAGATGGGCTGGGCGCTGCGCGGGGTGCCCGGAGCGGAGCAGCTGGGCGCGTACGAGACCAAGGTGAACGCGGTCTTCGCCGGACGCCCGGCCCTGGCGATCTGCCAGTACGACGCCCGCCGCTTCGGCACCGCGCAGCTGCACGAGTTCGACCGCCGCCACCCCG
The DNA here is from genome assembly GCF_014084125.1 of Streptacidiphilus sp. PB12-B1b. Classification (NCBI taxonomy): domain Bacteria; kingdom Bacillati; phylum Actinomycetota; class Actinomycetes; order Kitasatosporales; family Streptomycetaceae; genus Streptacidiphilus; species Streptacidiphilus sp. PB12-B1b. Next base: position 3,870,159 of record NZ_CP048405.1, read on the forward strand.
GCGCGGTGGAGCTGGACGCGCTGTACAGCGATGCCGCGCTGCGGCTGGTGCCGGCCTTCCGGGCCGGTCAGCGGGCACTGCGGGTGGTGGGCACGGTGGACTACCGCACCACCGAGGCCTTGGCCGGGGTGCTGGAGACGGTACTGGGCTGGCCCGGGGACGTCTGGGTGGACATGAGCGCCCTGGAGTTCATCGACCTGGCCGGGATGCGGGCGCTGGCCCGCGCCGCCGAGCGGCTTCCGGCCGGGCGGCGGATGCACGTGGTGGAGCTGGCGCCGATGCTGTGCCAGGTGGTCAGCGTGATCGGCTGGGACGAGCACCCCTCGCTGACCGTCAGCGCGGGGGAGGGGCCCGCATGACCGGCACGACGACCGGGCGCCCCGCGCGCGCGGTGCGCGGCGGTGCGGTGCCGGGCCGGGCGCGCCGGGGACGGGTCCACCGGGGCCTGGTGCACCAGGGCCTGGTCTACGGGGACGACGAGGCGTTCCTGGACGCCACGGTGCCGTTCTGCCTCGACGGCCTGGAGCAGGGCGACGCGGTCCTGGCGGTGACGACCGACGCCAACATCGGCCTGCTGCGCCGGGCGCTGAAGGACGCCGCCGAGGACATCGAGTTCGTCGACGCCGACCAGTGGTACCGGGCGCCGGGCCGCACGCTGGGCGCCTACCACCGCTATGTCGACCGGCACGCCGCCGGTGACCGGCCCCGCCGGACGCGGGTGATCGGCGAGCCGGTGTGGCACGGCCGCGACGCGCTGGAACGGGCCGAGTGGGCCCGCTACGAGTCGGTGATCAACGTCGCCTTCGCCGACTGCCCCGCGTGGATCATCTGCCCCTACGACACCCGGGTGCTGCCGGATGAGGTGGTGGCCGGCGCCCGGCGCACCCATCCGCAGCTGGTGACAGGCCCGGCCCCACACGCCAGCGACCGCTATGCCGCGCCCGACGCGGCAGCCGGCCCCTGGACGCGCGGGCTCGCCCCGGCGCCCGCCGACGGCGGCGGGGCCGCGCTCCGCTTCGGCGCCGAGCTGGCCCCGGTACGGGCCTTCGTGGCCCGTGAGGCCGCGTCCCTGGGCCTGCCCGGCAGCGGCGTGCGGCGGCTGGTCTTTGCCGTCAACGAGGTCGCCACCAACGCCGTCCAGCACGGCGCCGGCGGACGGGTGGCCGTGCGCCGCAGCGGGCGCCGCATCGTCTGCGACGTCACCAACCCCGGCGGCGGCGACGTCGACTGGTACCTGGGCTACCTGCCGCCCGGCCCGGAGCAGCAGCGCGGCCACGGCCTGTGGACGGTGCGCCAGCTGTGCGACCTGGTCGAGGTGGTCGCCGACCGGGGCACGACCACCGTGCGCGTGCAGCTCAGCCTGCCCTGACCGCGCCCGCCCCGCACTGCGCACCGGCGCCGTCGTCGGCAGGCAGGCCGGGCCGGGCCGGGTCGGACCGGTGGTCAGAGCCGGGCGATCAGCAGGGAGATGTCGTCGTGCTGGCCGGTCGGGTCGGCCATGGCCCGGAGCAGGCTGTCGGCCAGCTGCTCCGGGGGCTGACCGCGCAGCTCCCGTACGGCGTCCACTAGCCGGGCCAGGCCGACGTCGATGTCCTCGGCCCGGCGTTCGATCAGCCCGTCGGTGTAGAGCACCAGCGTGTCGCCGGTGCGGAAGTCCGTGCTGGCCTGGGGGCGGGGGACGTGCTCCGGGCGCGCGCCGAGCGGGGGATCGGTGGCCCGGTCCAGCAGCTCGTACGTCCCGTCCGGGTGCATCAGGACCGGCGGCGGATGGCCGGCGTTGCTGTACGTCAGCAGCCTGCTGACCGGGAAGATCCGGCAGGCGAAGGTGGTGGTGGCCATCGCGCCCTCCAGCGAGCGGGCGTACAGCCCCAGCGTCTCCAGGGCCCCGCTGGGACTGTCGGCGACCCGGATCGCCGCACTGAGCGCGCTGCGCAGCATGCCCATGACGCTGGCCGCGGCCACCCCGTGGCCCACTACGTCGCCCACGGTCAGGCCGAGCTGGCCGTCGTGCAGGTCCACCACGTCGTACCAGTCGCCGCAGGCGTTCATCCCCTGCAGCGCCGGGCGGTAGCGCACCGCGATCTCCGGGTGCGCCTCCAGGTCCGGGGCGGACAGCATGGTGCGTTGCAGGGCCAGCGCGACGCCGCTGGTCCAGGCGGCCGACTCCTCCAGCCTGGCGTGCGCCTCCTGGAGTTCCCGGACGCGCATGTAGACCTGCGAGCGCAGCCCCGGCGCCGCCCGGCCGTCCGAGCCGGGCGCCTTGTCCTGCTGCTGCTCCGCCCGGACGAACTCGGTCACGTCGTCGATGCGGTGGATGATCAGCTCGACCTTTCCGGAGCTGTCCGCCAGCGGCTCGTTCACCACGTTCCACCAGCGCGGCTCCAGCTGTTCTCCGGCCTTCCCGGGGATGGCGAAGCGGAGCAGGACCAGCACGTCCGGCAGGCCGGTGGCGAGCACCGTTTCCAGCGAGCGGCGGTGGACCTCGGCGCCGCTCGGTTCCGGGGCGCCCGGCTCGGGCGGGAAGGCGTCGAAGAAGCCGCGCCCGGTCAGTTCACCGGCGGTGCGGCCGGTGGCCCGGGCGTAGGCGTCGTTCAGCGCGACGATGCGCAGCTCCCGGTCCAGCACCACGCACGCGGCCGGTACGGCGCGGAACAGCGCGGCGAAGTCCAGCGGGGCTCCCGCGCGGTCTGCCGCCATGCCGTCCTCCAAGGCGCCCCGCGCCCGGGGCGAGACCCTCCCGCTCCGCAGCCCCGCGCGGCCGTGCCTGTCCAGTCAATTCTCTCCGGCCCGGCTCAGCCCCGCAGCCACACGGGCCGTTCACCCGGACGGCCCGCACCGCCCGCGCGGCGGGGCGGGGCGGATGCGCGGTCCGGCGGCCGCGGCGGCGTCCGGGGAGTCAGGAGCGGGGCGGCAGGCGGTGCAGGAGGACGTCGGTGAGTCGGCCTTCGGCCACGCGCGCGGTCAGGTAGGTGGCGAACGGCTGGCGGCGGCGGTCGGTCGGTGAACCGGGGTTGAGCAGCCGCAGGCCGCCGGGGGCCTGACTGTCCCAGGGGATGTGGCTGTGCCCGAAGACCAGGACGTCGACGTCGGGGAACTGCGCCGCGCAGCGCCGCTCGCGGCCCTGGGCGGGGCCGGTCTCGTGCACCACGCCGAAGCGCAGGCCTTGGAGCTCGACCCGCGCCACCAGGGGCAGGCGCTCCCGCAGCGCCGGCCCGTCGTTGTTGCCGTGGACCGCGACCAGCCGCCTGGACCTGGCCTGGAGCAGGTCCAGGGTGGCGGTGTCGGTCCAGTCGCCGGCGTGGAGGACGACGTCGGCCTCGTCCACCGCGTCGAGCAGCGGACGGGGCAGGTGCCGGGCGCGGGTCGGCACGTGTGTGTCCGAGGTCAGCAGAAGGCGCACGTGAGTCTCCCGAGGATGAGCGGCCGTGACCGTGCCGGACAGTCGGCCTGCTACGACTATCCCCGGTCAGGGGCGGGTCGGCGGCTCCAGACCGGCTGCGGCCCGGTACGCGCCGGGGGTCTGGCCCATGGTGCGGGCGAAGGTGTCGATGAAGGCGCTGGCAGTGGCCCAGCCGCAGCGTTGCCCGGTCGCGGTGACGCTCGCTCCCTCGGCCAGCTGGATCATGGCGTGGAAGACCCGGGTGTTGGTGCGCCACTGGGGGTAGCTCATCCCGAACTCGGTCCGGAAGAGCCGGGTGAGGGTGCGCTCGCCGACCCCGACGCTGCGCGCCAGCCAGGCCATGGTCCGGGCCCGGCTCAGGTCGTCGGCGACCAGCCGGCAGGCGTGGGCCAGCCGCGGGTCGCGCGCCACCGGCAGCGTCAGGGGCTGGACGTGCGCGCGCCGCAGCCGATCGCCCAGCACCGCCCGCAGCCGCTGCGACTCGGGCGCCGGGAGGCCGGGCTCGGTGGAGGCGATGAGCAGCTCGCGGAGCAGGCCGTCGACGGCCACGATGGTCGGCGCGGCGACCGGCAGCGGCGGCTCGCCCGCCGGAAACCCGAGGGTGTGCACCGAGCAGTGCCCGTAGACCCGGTGCTCGTGCCAGGTGTCCGCGGGGATCCACACCGCCCGGTCGGCGCAGGCGACCCAGGCCCCGCCCTCGGTCTGGACGGCGAGGACGCCCCGGCTGACGTACACCAGCTGGTGGTAGTCGTGCCGGTGGCGGTCGATGACCTCGCCGGGGGCATGATCGTGGGCGTTGGTGGGTGCGAGCGGTCCAAGGCTGTTCTGCGACACAATCAGGCAGAATATGGGAAGTGCGGCGGTCGGCGCCCATGACAGCGTGGCGCCATGAACACAGCACCCGGGGCCCAGGCCCGTCCACGGCACGGCCGCCACCGCCGGCGGCCGACGCCCCCCGCCCTGCCCGTGGCCGGCCCCGGGGCCGAGCGGTGACGACGACCGAGCAGCCCGCGCCCCCGCAGCCGGGCCTCGCGGGCCGGCTGCGCCGCGCCGCCGTGGACGTACGCCCGCTCGCCGTCCCCGAGTTCCGGCGGGTCGTGCTCGGGCAGGGCGCGTCGCTGGTGGGGACGATGGTGACCGAGGTCGCCGTCCCGGTGCAGATCTACGCCATGTCGCACTCGTCGCTGTACGTGGGCCTGGCCGGGCTCGCCGGGTTCGTGCCCATCGTCGTCTTCGGGCTGTACGGCGGGGCCGTCGCCGACGCCGTCGACCGCCGGCAGCTGTGCCTGTGGTCGTCCCTGGTGACCTGGGCGGTGACCCTGGCCCTCCTGGCCCGGACCCTGTGGGACGTCGGATCGGTGCCGCTGGTCCTGGTCCTGGTCGCCGTCCAGGGAGCCGGCTTCGCCGTGTCCTCCTCGACCCGCGGCGCCATCATCCCGCGCATCGTGCCGCCCGACCTGGTCCCGGCCGCCAACACACTGAGCTTCACCGTCGGCAACGTCAGCCAGATCCTCGGCCCGCTCGCCGCCGGCGCCCTCGTCGCCCTGCCGCACGGCTTCGCCTACGCCTACGGCGTCGACGCCCTGCTGTTCACCCTGTCGCTGTACTCCACCTACCGGCTCCCCTCCATCAGACCGACGGGGACGCCAGCCGGTTCGGGCGCGCGCGCCGTCCTCGACGGCCTGCGCTTCATCAGCGGCAGCCCGGTGCTGCTGATGTCGTTCGCGGTGGACATCGCCGCCATGGTGCTGGCCATGCCCAACGCCCTGTTCCCCGAGGCAGCCGCGGCGCGGTTCCACGGCGGGGTCGGCCTGCTGTACTCGTCGGTCGCCATCGGCTCGGTGCTGGCCGGGCTGTGCAGCGGGTGGATCGGACGCGTGCGGCGCCAGGGCAGGGCGCTCACCTTCGCCGTGCTGGGCTGGGCGGTCGCCATCGCGCTGGCCGGTCTGGCCCGCACCCTGTGGCTCGCCGTCCTGCTGCTCGCCCTGGCCGGCGCGGCGGACCTGGTCAGCGCCGTCTACCGGCAGACGATCCTGCAGACCCACGCCCCGGACGAGATGCGGGGACGGATGCAGGGCGTCTTCACCGTCGTCGTCTCCGGCGGCCCCCGGCTGGGGGACCTCCGCGCCGGAGCCATGGCGGCCACCACCACGCTCACCCTCGCCTGGTCCGGCAGCGCCCTGCTCTGCCTGGTACTGGTCCTGGCCGCAGCCCTCGCCGTCCGGCCCTTCTGGCACTACCGCACTGATCGGTGAGGCGGGACGTCCGGGGCCGCCGTCAGGCCGACGGGCCGCCGTCGGAGAACGTCAGACCCCCGGCCGCCAGGGCGCGCCGCGCCGGGGCGGGCCGGTCGGACGGATCCGGCGGCGGGGCCTGGAACAGCGCTCGGTCCACCGGCGGTACCAGGGGCCTGTCCGTGGCGGCGACCGGGGCCGCGGGCTCGGAGAAGGACGGAAGTCCCAAGGGACGTCGATCAGTCATGGCGGACCTGTTCCCCCGCAGCGCCCCAGCCATGCCTGCGGCGACCCGCGCGGGCACCGGGCGCCGGACCGGTGTACCGACGCCGCCACGGGGCAGCCGCGTCCCATGACGACGATGCGGCCCGGTCGCTCCTATCCGCTGGGAGCCACCTACGACGGCTCCGGCACCAACTTCTCGCTCTTCTCCGAGATCGCCGAACGTGTAGAACTGGCACTGATCGCCGACGACGGCACCCAGGAGTGCGTCACCCTCACCGAGGTCGACGGCTACGTCTGGCACGCCTACCTGGAGGGGGTGGGCCCGGGCCAGCGCTACGGCTACCGGATCCACGGCCCCTACCAGCCCGACCAGGGCCACCGCTGCAACCCGTCCAAGCTGCTGCTCGACCCGTACGCCAAGGCGATCGACGGGCAGACGGACGACGACCCCTCCCTGTTCGGCTACCTCTTCGACAACCCCGGGGAGCCGAACACCGCCGACAGCCTGGGCCACACCATGCTCTCCGTGGTCACCGACCCCGCCTTCGACTGGGGGGACGACCGCGCCCCGGACCTCGCCTACCACCACTCGGTGATCTACGAGGCGCACGTCAAGGGGCTCACCCGCACCCACCCCGGCCTGCCCGAGGAGATCCGGGGCAGCTACGCCGGCATCGGCCACCCCGCGATCATCGAGCACCTCAGCGAACTGGGCGTCACCGCCGTCGAACTGATGCCCGTGCACCAGTTCGTCCAGGACGGCCACCTGCGGGAGCGCGGGCTGTCCAACTACTGGGGCTACAACACCATCGGCTTCTTCGCCCCGCACAACGGCTACGCCTCCTCCGGCACCCGGGGCGAGCAGGTCACCGAGTTCAAACAGATGGTCAAGAACCTGCACGCCGCCGGGATCGAGGTCATCCTCGACGTGGTCTACAACCACACCGCCGAAGGCAACGAGCTCGGCCCCACCCTCTCGTTCCGGGGCATCGACAACAACGCCTACTACCGGCTGGTCAACGACGACCCGGCGCACTACTTCGACACCACCGGCACCGGCAACAGCCTGCTGATGCACCACCCCAGCGTGCTGCAGCTGATCATGGACTCGCTGCGCTACTGGGTCACCGAGATGCACGTCGACGGCTTCCGCTTCGATCTGGCCGCCACCCTGGCCCGGCAGTTCCACGAGGTCGACAAGCTCTCCGCGTTCTTCGACCTGGTCCAGCAGGACCCGGTCATCAGCCAGGTCAAGCTCATCGCCGAACCCTGGGACATCGGCGACGGCGGCTACCAGGTCGGCATGTTCCCGCCGCTGTGGACCGAGTGGAACGGCCGCTACCGCGACACCGTCCGCGACTTCTGGCGCGGAGCCGAGGCCACCCTGCCCGAGTTCGCCTCCCGCATCACCGGCTCCTCCGACCTGTACAAGCACGACCGGCGGCGCCCGCTGGCCAGCATCAACTTCGTCACCGCGCACGACGGCTTCACCCTGCGCGACCTGGTCTCGTACAACGACAAGCACAACGAGGCCAACGGCGAGGACGGCAACGACGGGGACAACAGCAACAGCTCCTGGAACTGCGGCGCGGAGGGCGACACCGACGATCCGGCCGTGCTGGAGCTGCGCGCCCGCCAGCAGCGCAACCTGCTCACCACCCTGCTGCTCTCCCAGGGCGTCCCGATGATCGCCCACGGCGACGAACTCGGCCGCACCCAGCAGGGCAACAACAACGCCTACTGCCAGGACAACGAGCTCTCCTGGGTCGACTGGGACCTCGACGACGCACGGCGGGAGCTGCTGGACTTCACCCGGCGGCTGGTCCGGCTGCGCCGCGACCACCCCGTCCTGCGCCGTCGGCGCTTCTTCCAGGGCGCGGCCGAGGGCGAGCAGATCGGCGACCTGGCCTGGCTGCTGCCCGACGGCCGACAGATGCAGGACACGCACTGGCACTGGGAGGAAGCCCGCTCGGTCGCCGTCTTCCTCAACGGCGACGCCATCACCGAGCCCGACCAGCAGGGAAACCGGGTCACCGACGACTCCTTCCTGATCCTGTTCAACGGCCACCACGAACCCCTGGACTTCCGCCTCCCCGGCAAGGAGTACGGCCTGACCTGGGCCGTCGCCGTCGACACCGCCGACCCGCTCGGCCAGGGCGCCGCCGAGGAGCGGCAGGCGGAGAGCACCGTGCGCATCGAAGGGCGCAGCACGCTGGTCCTCATCCGCCGCTGATCACCGCGCGCGGTGACCCGTCAGGGCCTCGCTCCCCGGTCAGTCCTGGGGGGCGGGGTCCTGCGGGTCGACTCCGGTGACGGACGAGGCGTCCCTGCCGCCGCTGGGCCGCTGCGAGGCGCCCTTGGGCCCGGTGTCGTGGTGGCCCTGCTGGCCGCCCTTCTTCGCGTGGTCCTCACCCCGGCGGCCGTCGCTCTTGACGGTGTTGCCGGTGACCTTGCCGGTCTCCTCCTTGGAGACGGTCCGGCCCGGGCCCGGCTTGGGGGCGTACTCATCCGGATGGAAGGAGCGGTGCGCGCTCGGGTTGTCCTGGGTGGGGGTGGCGTCCACGCTCGGGCCCCAGCCGTGCTCCGGGACGTCCCGCTGCATGCCCGTCGTCTGCTTGCCCTGCGTCGGCGCGGTCGGCTCGGTGTTCTCCTTCGACATGACCGTTCTCCTGTTCCTGTCGGTTCCCTGGTGCGTTGACGGTGCGTGACGGCTGGTCAGTGGGCGAAGCGGTGCCAGCGGTTGGGCCTGCGCGGGTTGTCGGTCGAGGCCGGCTCGTCGTCGGTCTGCAGGGCCTGATCGCTGCCGGTCTGCTCGCCGGCGGTCTGCGCGGCTCGGCCCTCCAGCGGGCCGGACGGCTGGGTGCGCAGGAGCTCCTGCTGGCTGATCAGGTCGTCGCGCTGGCCGGCGAGGTGATCGCGCTCCTCGGCGGCGGAGGCCGCCTCGGCCTGGGCCGTGTCGCGCTGGTCGACCAGGTCGTCGTGGTTCCTGTGCGTGGCGGCCGTCTCGCGGCGCGAGCGGTGCAGGCTGTGCCGGGCTTCGCCGGCGCGCCGGGAGGTGCGGCGGGCCCCGGTCAGCATCAGGCCCAGCCCCAGCATCGCCACGGCCCCGACGATGATGCCGAAGAGGAACAGCGCGCCGGTGGAGCCGGTCATGTGCTGACCGAAGATCGAGAAGTGGCTGAGGGCGTGCGCGCTGCCGGTGTTGCTGAAGATACCGACCAATGCGACAACGGCCGCCGCCACGAGCAGGATGAGTCCGAGAATGATGATCATGACGTGCTCCAGAGGGGTTTACGTCGTAGACCTACAGTCAACGCCCGGACTACACTGATGTCTACGCTGTATGCCTACGAACTTTGTGTCACCGGTGCACACACCCAGCGACGGAAGGTGCTGAGATGGCCAAGCCCCCGCCCGATCCGGCCCTGCAGGACTGCGACCCGCCTCCGAGCGGCAGGCTCAGCCGGGAGCGGATGCTGGCCTGCGCGTTGGAGATCATCGACCGGGAGGGCATCGAGAAGCTCTCCATGCGCCGCCTGGCACGGGCGCTGGACCGCGACCCGATGAGCCTGTACCGCTACGCACCCAACAAGGCCGCCCTGCTCGACGGCGTCGCCGAGACCGTCCTCAACGAACTCACCGTCGACCCCGCCGACCCCGACTGGGTCGGCCAGCTGCGTGCCGTCGCCCGCAGCTACCGCCGCATCGCCCTGGACCACCCCAATGTCGTCCCGCTGCTGGTCACCCGCCCCCTGGCCACCCCGCTCGCGCTGCGCCCCCGGGGCACCCTGCGCCCCCTCGAAGCCGTGCTCGCCCTGCTCACCCGGGCCGGCTTCAGCGGCACCGACGCCCTGCACGTCTATCGCGCCCTGTTCGGGCTGCTCCACGGCCACGTCCTCGACGAACTGCAGGAACTCGTCGACAACCCCGATGAGACCGACGACCTGCTGCGCCTGGGCCTCCACCGGCTGCCGATCGGGGAGTTCCCGCTGCTGCGCGGCCTGGCCTCGGTCCTGGCCTCCTACGACGGCGCCGCCGAACTCGAACGCGGCCTGGACATCCTGCTCACCGGCCTGACCGCCACGCTCACCCCCCGCCCGTAGCGGCGCATGGTCAGGCGGGCCCGCTGTCGGCCCCAAGGGCCGGGTGGATGGTGAAGAACTGGTCCAGGCCGAGGAGGTTCAGGACGCGCATGGTCCTCGGCGGCACATGGGCCAGGGTGAGCTCCGTGCCGTGGGCGAGGGCGTGCCTGCGGGCGGCGATGAGGGCGGTGATGCCGCTCGAGTCGCAGAAGGTCAGGTCGGACAGGTCGACGGTGAGCACCTGCCCGGACCGCAGGGCGGTGGCGTCCATCGCGGTGCGGAACTGCTCGGCGCTGTCGTGGTCCAGCTCGCCGGCCAGCGCCAGGGTCGGGCCGGCGGCGTTGTGCCCGGCGGTGAGGGTCAGCTCGGTCGTCATCACGCGGCGCCCGTGGCCGCGCCCGAAGCGGGGACGCCCAGGGCGAGGAGGGCGGTGTCGTCGTCCAGTCCGTCGCCGAAGCCCTCCAGCAGGGTCTTCAGGGCGCTGATGGTCGCCTCGGCGCCGGCCGGGGCCAGGTCGGTGCCGAAGGTGTGCAGGGCGTCCTCGTTGTAGCGCGGACCGGCCTGGGTACGGGCCTCGGTCAGCCCGTCGGTGTAGGCCAGCAGCGTGTCCCCGGGCCTCAGCACGGTGTCGGCAGCCGTGAAGTGGGGCCGGGGCAGGACGCCGACGAGGGTGCCGCCGGGGGTGGGCAGGTACTGCGCGGTGCCGTCGGCGCGCAGCAGCAGGACGGGCGGATGGCCGCCACTGGCCACCGTCACCGCGATGCCTTCGCCGTGGGGGGTCAGCGTGCCGGCGATCGCGGTGCAGTAGCGCGGGTCCTCGTCGGCGTAGCGCTCGTGCAGCGCGGCGTGGAGGGTGGCCAGCGCCTGGGCCGGGTCGCCGTCGACCAGGAACGCGGCACGCAGGGTGTAGCGGATGAGGGAGGTGACTGCGGCGGCCTCCGGGCCCTTGCCGCAGACGTCGCCGAGGAAGAAGCCCCAGCGTCCGCCGTCGAGGGCGAACAGGTCGTAGAAGTCACCGCCGATCTCGTCCACGGAGGCGGGGTGGTAGTACGCGGCCGCCTCCAGGCCCGGCACCTGCGGCAGCGCCGGGGGCAGCAGACTCTTCTGCAGGATGGCCACCACCTGCTGCAGGCGGGCGCGCTCGGCCTCGGCCGCCTGGTGAGCGGCCTTCGCCTCCGCGGCGGCCTGTTCGGCGTGCTTGCGGGCGCGCAGCAGTTCCTTCTCGTAGGCGCGGCGGTCGCGGGCGTCGAACAGCGTGGTGCGGATCAGCAGCGGCTGCCCGTCGCTGCCGGTCTTGACCGTGGAGGTGACCAGGACCGGCAGGCGGCTGCCGTCGGCGGCCTTGAGTTCCAGGGCCACCCCGGACAGCTGGCCCTGCATCGCCAGCAGCGGGGCGAAGTGCGTCTCGTGGTAGAGCTTGCCGCCCACCGTCAGCAGGTCCGCGAAGCGCCGGCGGCCCACCAGCTGGCCGCGGGTGTAGCCGAGCCAGTCCAGCAGGGTGGTGTTCACCTTGGCGATCTGGCCGTCCAGCATGGTGGACAGGTAGCCGCACGGGGCGTGCTCGTACAGATCCTCGGCGCTGTCCTCCAGCAGCGCCGAGAACTGCGCCCGCTCGGCTTCGTCCACGCTCTCCTCTCCGGCTTCGGTGTGGTGCTCGGAGTCGCCGCCGTCCGTCTCGCACATCACCGGGCGGCCCCGGCGAACTCCACGATGGCCTGCCCGGTGGCTTCCGGCGCGCTGAGCTGGGGGCAGTGCCCGGTGGCGTCCAGCGTGACCAGGCGGCTGCCGGGGATGGCGGCGTGCACGTAGGCGCCGACCTCGCGCGGGGCGATGACGTCCTGGGAGCACTCCAGCACCAGCGTGGGCACGGTCACCGACGCCAGATCGGCCCGCGAGTCGGAGTGGAAGGTCGTGTGGGCGAACACCGAGGCCATCTCCGGATCGGTGGCGCAGAAGCTGTTGGTCAGCTCCTGCCCGAGTTCGGGGCGGTCCGGATTGCCCATGATCACCGGGGCCATCGCCCCCGACCAGCCCAGATAGTTGGAGTCCAGCGACTCCAGCAGCTCATCGATGTCGTCGGCGGTGAAGCCGCCGGTGTAGCCGGTCGCCGGGTCGTCGATGTAGCGCGGGGAGGGCGCGACCATGACCAGCTTGGCGAAGCGCTGCGGTGCGCGTGCGGCTGCCAGCACACCGACCATGGCGCTGACCGAGTGGCCCACGAACACCACCTCGGTCAGGTCCAGCTCGTCGCAGATGTCCAGGACGTCGGTCGCGTACCCGTCCAGTGAGGAGTAGCGCTGACGGTCCCAGGCCGCCGGGTCCGAGCGCCCGGAGCCGACGTAGTCGAACAGCACGACCCGGAAGCGCTCGGCCAGTGCCGGCAGCACCAGCCGCCACATGTTCTGGTCACAGCCGAAGCCGTGCGCGAGCATGACCACCGGACCGCCGGGCTGACCGGCCACCCGCACGTTGTTCCTGCCGACTGCGTCCATGCCAGCATCGTCCCACGGCCCGGCACGGGCTCAGGCACCGGAGGCTGTTTGGCGACCGGTCAGGGGGTAGGCGACCGGTGTCCATGCCGTCCATGTCGAGGTGTCCATGTTCGAGCTTGTCGTCTTCTTCCTGATCGCCATCGGGTCCGCCGCCGTGACCGCCGTGTGGGCCTGGCACGACCACGTGGTCACTCATCCGTGGGCGGCCCGGCCGAGCAACACGGTCGAGCGGATCGTCGACCGCTGGGAGCGGATAACCGTGAACGCGGCGCGGCCGGCGGCGGGAATGCGGCAGGTGAGCCGCTCGCCCCACATGAGCCGCTGACCAGGGGCAGCGCGCTCTGATCGTGGTGCCGCACGTCGGATGGCGGTACTCCGCAGGCCCGCAGCCCCGGTGGTGGGCAAGCTGTGCATGACGCGAACGGGCCGACGGCCTGCGCTGCGGTGCCGCGAGCCCTCCGCCCGGTCGGCACCCGCTCCCCGCATGCGCCGCCGGGGGAGTCGCGGGTACGCGATCCGACAGCGGCAACCGTTCCACCCACGGAGGTACGACCAATGAGAGACCAGACCCTGGACCAGCCGAGGCCCGGTACCGCGCCCGGCGTGATCGCCGTTCGGGAAGGGCTGGGCCGCTGCCGTGGGTGAGTTCACCGGCAAGAGCAGCTTCGTGTTCCCCCGGGCGCTGCCGGACGAGGCGATCGAGCAGATCAGATCGGCGCTCGCCGCGCACGGGGCCAAGGTCGACGCGACGGCCCAGACGTTCACCCCGGACCCTGAGCCCCCCGCCTACGCGTTCACCTGCACCGTACAGGTCAGCGACCAGATGGCGGCCGACAACACGGCCGGCGTCGTCATGGGACGCGCCCTGTACGACTGCGGGCACCTCGGCGACCCGGCCCCAGCCGCCTCAGGCGCAGGCGGGAGCGCCGGGCACCGGCCCTCCTGATCTGCTGACCCCCAGGGGAGTGGGCCGCACCGCCGCAAGCACGAACCCTGCGGCGGTGCGGCCCTTTCCGGCACCTGGGGTATCAGGGCTTGAAGAGGATCTTGACGGCCCCGTCCTGCTTCTTCTGGAACATCTCGTACGCGCCCGCGGCGTCGGCCAGGGGATGTGGTGGGTGGCGAAGGTGTCGACGCCCAGCGGGTCCTCGTCGGTGAGCAGCGGGAGGATGTCGTCCACCCAGCGCCAGACGTTGGCCTGGCCCATGCGCAGCTGGATCTGCTTGTCGAACATGGTCAGCAGCGGCATCGGGTCGGTCATGCCGCCGTAGACGCCGGACAGCGAGATGGTGCCGCCCCGGCGGACGATGTCGATGGCCAGGTACAGGGCGTGCAGCCGGTCGATGCCGACGTGCTCCATCATCTTGGCGGCCACCGGCCCCGGCAGCAGCGAGGTCATCTGCTGGGCGAACTTCCCCACCGGCGCGCCGTGCGCCTCCATGCCGACCGCGTCGATGACGGCGTCCGGCCCGCGTCCGCCGGTCAGGTCGCGGATGGTGTCGGCCAGGTGCTTGCCCTGCTCGGTCAGGTCCAGGGTGTGGACGCCGCGGGACCGGGCGCGGGCGAGGCGTTCGGGGACCAGGTCCACGCCGATGACCTGGTCGGCGCCGCGGTGCAGGGCGACCCGGGCGGCCATGTCGCCGATCGGGCCGAGCCCGAGCACCACGACGCTGCCGCCGGGCGGAACGGCCGCGTAGTCGACGGCCTGCCAGGCGGTGGGCAGGACGTCGGACAGGAAGACGAACCGGTCGTCCGCCGGGCCCTCGGGGACCTTGATGGGCAGGGTGTTGCCGAACGGCACCCGCAGGTACTCGGCCTGGCCGCCGGGGACTTGGCCGTAGAGCTTGGTGTAGCCGAACAGCGAGGCGCCGCTGCCGTACTCGCGCACCTGGGTGGTCTCGCACTGGGACTGCAGGCCCTGCCCGCACATGAAGCAGGTGCCGCACGAGACGTTGAACGGCACCACCACCCGGTCGCCCTCGCGCAGGCCGGTGACCTCCGGGCCGGTCTCCTTGACGATGCCCATGGGCTCGTGGCCCAGGATGTCGCCCTGCCCGAGGAAGGGGCCCAGCACCTCGTACAGGTGCAGGTCCGAGCCGCACAAGCCGGTCGAGGTGACCTCGATGATGACATCGGTCGGATCCTTGATCGCCGGGTCCGGCACCGTCTCGACGCGGACGTCCCGCTTGCCCTGCCAGGTCACTGCCCTCATGGTCACTCCTCCGGTCACACGTCGAACGGCCACATGGCGAACAGGGAGCGGCCTGCCCCTTGCATCCCTGTACGCCTAACCGTGTCGTTTTTGTCCAAACAGTTCCGCGGAGACTTACAGTCAACCCCGTCGGCACCAGTGGATTCCGGATGGATCGACCTCCTGGAAGCGGGTAGGCGACGAACGGGCAAGCCCGGGGCAACGGGCCCCCTCCCAGGACATGGAGTTGGCCGGTATGGATGCGATCGTGCTGTTGAAGGACGACCACAAGACCGTGGAGAAGCTCTTCAAGGAGTTCGAGAAGGCAGGGGACAGCGCCTACAAGACCAAGCGGGACATCGCCGACAAGGTCATCGAGGAGCTGACGATCCACACCTGGATCGAGGAGAAGATCTTCTACCCGGCCGCCCGCGAGGCCGTGCCGGAGACCAAGGACCACGTCCTGGAGAGCGTCGAGGAGCACCACGTGGTGCTGTGGATGCTCTCCGAGCTGGCCGGTCTCGACCCCAAGCAGGAGACCTTCGACGCCAAGATGACCGTTCTCATCGAGAACGTGCGCCATCACGTCGAGGAGGAGGAGCAGGAGTGGTTCCCCCAGGTGCGCTCGGCCATGGGGCGCAACCGCCTGGTCGAGCTCGGCGAGCAGATGGCGGAGGCGAAGCCGACCGCTCCGCGTGACCCGCTCAAGGTCCCCAGCGCCCACGAGTAGAGCGTCCGCAGGCGGGCGGCACGGCGTCGACGGCGACGTAGGCAATCGGTTTTCGAAAGGGATGTGGCATGGCGAGTGGGTTCGAGCGGGACAAGGGTCTGGCGCTGCCGGTGGCGGAGCGCGCCGGTTGGGATGCGGTGGACGTGCGCGCGGTGGACACCGTGCGGCTGCTGGCGGCCGATGCCGTGCAGAAGGTCGGCAACGGCCATCCGGGGACGGCGATGAGCCTGGCCCCGCTGGCCCAGCTGCTGTTCCAGAACGTGATGCGGCACGACCCCAACGACGACCAGTGGCTCGGGCGGGACCGGTTCGTCCTTTCCTGCGGGCACTCCAGCCTGACCCTCTACATCCAGCTCTACCTGACCGGCTACGGCCTGGAGCTGTCGGACCTGGAGGCCCTGCGGACCTGGGGCTCGGCCACGCCGGGCCACCCGGAGCACCGGCACACCCGCGGCGTGGAGATCACCACCGGGCCGCTGGGCCAGGGCCTGGCCAGCGCGGTCGGCATGGCGATGTCGGGGCGCCGCGAGCGCGGCCTGCTCGACCCGGACGCCGAGCCGGGCACCAGCCCCTTCGACCACCACGTGTACGTCATCGCCTCCGACGGCGACCTGATGGAGGGCGTCAGCAGCGAGGCCGCCTCCCTGGCCGGGCACCAGGAGCTGGGCAATCTGACGGTCTTCTACGACTCCAACCACATCTCCATCGAGGACGACACCGACGTCTCCTTCAGTGAGGACGTCCCGGCCCGCTTCGCCGCCTACGGCTGGCACGTGCAGACCGTCGACTGGACCCGCACCGGCTCCTACGTCGAGGACGTGGACGCGCTGCTGGCCGCGGTCGAAGCCGCCCGCGACGAGACCGGCCGCCCCTCGCTGATCATGCTGCGGACCCTGATCGGCTGGCCCGCCCCCACCAAGCAGAACAGCGGCAAGGCGCACGGCTCGGCGCTGGGCGAGGACGAGATCGCCGCCACCAAGGCCCTGCTGGGCTTCGACCCGGAGCGTCACTTCGTCGTCGAGGACGAGGTTCTGGCCCGTACCCGCCAGGCGTCCGACCGGGGCCGCCAGGCCCACACCGCGTGGGACCAGGACTTCGCGGCCTGGCGCACGGCCAACCCCGACCGCGCCGCGCTGCTGGACCGGCTCCAGGCGCAGCGCTTCCCCGAGGGCTGGACGGACGCTCTGCCGGTCTTCCCCGCCGACGACAAGGGCATGGCCACCCGCGCCGCCTCGGGCAAGGTGCTCTCCGCGCTGGCACCGGTGCTGCCGGAGCTCTGGGGCGGCTCGGCCGACCTGGCCGGGAGCAACAACACCACCATGGACGGCGAGCCCTCCTTCGTGCCGGCCGACCGGCAGACCAAGGAGTGGAAGGGCGGCCCCTACGGGCGCACGCTGCACTTCGGCATCCGTGAGCACGCCATGGGCTCCATCCTCAACGGCATCGCCCTGCAGAGCCTGACCCGCCCCTACGGCGGCACGTTCCTCACCTTCTCCGACTACATGCGGCCGGCCGTGCGCCTGGCCGCGCTGATGAAGCTGCCCGCCACCTACGTGTGGACGCACGATTCCATCGGCCTGGGCGAGGACGGCCCCACCCACCAGCCCGTCGAGCACCTGGCCGCGCTGCGGGCCATCCCCGGCCTGGACGTGGTCCGCCCGGCCGACGCCAACGAGACCACCGCCTGCTGGCGCACCATCCTGGAGCACAAGGACCGGCCCGCCGGGCTGATCCTGTCCCGGCAGAACCTGCCGGTGCTGGACCGCGACAGCGGCGAGTACGCCCCCGCGCAGCAGGCGGCCCGCGGCGGATACGTCCTGGCGGACCCCGCCGACGGGGCGGTCCCGGACGTCATCCTGGTCGCCACCGGCTCCGAGGTGCAGATCGCCCTGGCCGCCCGCACGCAGCTGGCGCAGGAGGGCGTGGCGGCGCGGGTGGTCTCGATGCCCTGCCGGGAGTGGTTCGACGCCCAGCCCCTCGACTACCGCGACCAGGTCCTGCCGCCCGAGGTCCGGGCCCGGGTCAGCGTGGAGGCGGCGGTCGGCCAGGGCTGGCGCGAGGTCGTCGGCGACGCCGGACGCATCGTCAGCCTGGAGCACTACGGCGCCTCCGCCGACTACCAGCGCCTGTACACCGAGTTCGGCATCACCCCGGAGGCGGTCGCGGCCGCCGCCCACGACAGCATCGAGGACACCCGCCGACCGGCACGCCCCGGCGGCCGGCAGCAGAAGTCCGCCCCCACCGAGGGCGGCACCGGCGACCGCACCTGACCCGGGCCCGAACCCCGAAGGCCCACCACCCGATCCGTTGACCTGGAGCTCCCGTGACTGACGTACCCGCCCATGACCCGCTCGCCGACCTCTCCGCCGCGGGGGTGTCCGTGTGGCTGGACGACCTGTCACGCGAACTCCTGGCCGGCGGACGGCTCCAAGAGCTGATCGACCGCCGGCATGTCGTCGGGGTCACCACCAACCCCACGATCTTCGCGTCGGCCCTGTCCAAGGGAGAGCGCTACAACGAGCAGTTGCAGCAGCTGGCCGCTGACGGGGCCGACGTGGACCAGGCGGTGTTCGCCATCACCACCACCGACGTCCGCACCGGATGCGACGTGCTGCGCCCGGTGAACGAACGGACCGACGGGGTGGACGGCCGGGTCTCCATCGAGGTCGACCCGAGGCTGGCCCGCGACACCGAGGCCACCATCGCCCAGGCACGGGCGCTGTGGGAGGCGGTGGACCGACCCAATCTGTTCGTCAAGATCCCGGCCACCGTCGAGGGCCTGGCAGCGATCACGGCCGTGATCGCCCAGGGCATCAGCGTCAACGTCACGCTGATCTTCTCCCTGGACCGCTACCGCCAGGTCATGGACGCCTACATGAACGGCCTGGAGCAGGCCAGGGAGGCGGGCCACGACCTCACCGCCATCCACTCGGTCGCCTCGTTCTTCGTCTCCCGGGTGGACACCGAGGTCGACGCCCGGCTCGACGCCCTGGCCACCCCGGAGGCCCTGGCCCTCAAGGGCCAGGCAGCGGTGGCCAATGCCCGCCTGGCCTACGAGGCGTTCGAGCAGACCACTGCGCAGCCGCGCTGGCAGGCGCTCGCTGCGGCCGGAGCCCGCCCGCAGCGCCCGTTGTGGGCCTCCACCGGCGTCAAGAACCCCGCCTACCCGGACACCATGTACGTCAGCGACCTGGTCGCGCCCGGCACGGTCAACACCATGCCCGGCTCCACCCTGGCCGCCTTCGCCGACCACGGGCCCGCCGTCAGCGACACCATCCAGGGCAGCTACCCCGCCGCCCGGGCCCACCTGGCGGCCCTGGCCGACCTCGGCATCGACTTCGATGACGTCACCGAGACCTTGGAGCGCGAGGGCGTGACCAAGTTCGACACGAGCTGGAGCGAACTGGGCGACACCGTCTCCCGCGAACTGCACCGCACGGCACGCTGAGCGGTGGTGTGACCGTAAGCCGTGCGCCGGGGCCGGCCGCGGACTAGCCTGTGGAGCACAGGGTCTGCGGAGCCCAGGACGATCGGCCTGGGCGGCTCCGGGGCCCGTGACAGGACCACACGAGGTGCTGTCCGCGCTGCCCAGGACCTCGGCCGCGTCACCGACGACGGCTGAAGAGGTCAGGATGCGACGTACCGATGAGAACTGCGCTCCGCCCTTGCCCCTTCCGTCCACCCGGGGGCAGCCCCCGGGGCTGCTGGCGCAGCGCGGTGACGGTGAGCACGGTACGGTGATCACCCTGGTCGGGGAGCTCGACCTGGACACCACCGCCCTCTTCCTGGGGATGGTCGAGACCTGCCTGGACTCGGGGGTACGTACCATCGGCGTCGACCTGTCCGGCCTCGCCTTCTGCGACGTCTGCGGTCTGAACGCCTTCCTCGTCGCCGCCCAGGCGTCGACCGCCGCCGGGGGGCACCTGCGGCTGGAGCACCCGAACCTGTCGGTCATGCGGCTGGTCATCGTCACCGGTACCGGCGCCGTGCTCCTCTCCCCGACGGGGTCGGCACCTGCCGGTCCGGTGCCCGCAGATCCGGCCGACGACCCTTGGGCAGCGACCTGGAGCGGCCCGGAACCGGACGCCCCTTGATCAGCGACAGCATGGCCGAGGTGCTGCGGCTGCTCCAGCTCGACGACGGGTTCGACACCGCAGCGCACCTCGCCGCGCGCGCCGCCGAAGCCCTGGGGGTGGACGGGCTGACGATGTCCCTGGCCACCGGCGGTGAGCGGGCGGAGCTGGTGTGGTGCTCCGACGAGGCGGCGGCCCGGTTCGAGGACCTGCAGTTCACCCTCGGCGAGGGCCCCGGCCCCGAGGCCGCGCGCAGCGGCGAGACGGTGCTGGTGCCGGACCTGTCCCAGGTGCGGCACCAGCGCTGGCCCGCCCTGGGCGTGGAGGCTGCGGGCCTGGCGGTCCGCGCGGTGTTCTGCTTCCCGATGGGGATCGGCGCGATCCGGGCGGGTGTGCTCACCGCGGTGCGCCGGATCCCGGGCCCGCTGACCGACGGGCAGCTCGGCGACGCGCAGATCCTGGCGCTCTCGTTGACCGCGCGCGCCCTGGGGGAGGACCCGCGCCCGGCCGGAGCCCTTCCGGACGGCCCCGCGCACGCCCTGCTGCACGCCGTCGTCCACCAGGCCACCGGTATGGTCAGCGTCCAGCTCGCGGTGCCCCTGCCCCAGGCCCTGCTGCGGCTGCGCGCGCATGCTTACAGCAGCGGCCGATCGCTCACCGACATCTCCCAGGATGTGGTCGCGCGGCGGCTGCGCCTGGACAACAACGGCAACGGCAACGGCACACCGGTGCCCGTGGCAGACAAGGACTGATCGCCATGACCCGCGAACAGGAACTCACCAAGGTCTTCGTGGAGGTCGCCGACTCCCTGATCGACGACTTCGACCTGATCGACTTCCTCCACCGGCTGTCCGTGCGCTGCGTGGAACTGCTGGACGTGTCCGCGTGCGGGGTGCTGCTGGCCGACGAGCACGAGGTGCTGCAGGTGCTGGCCGCCTCGGACGAGCACACCCGGTTGCTGGAGCTGTTCGCCCTCCAGCACGACCAGGGCCCCTGCGTGGAGTGCTACCAGAGCGGCCGGCCGCGGACCAATATCAGCCTCGGCGACCAGGACGCCGCCCGGAGGTGGCCGCAGTTCACCCCGACCGCCCGCCGATCGGGGTTCGTGTCCGTCACCGCCATCCCGCTGCGGCTGCGCGGCCGGGTCATCGGCGCGCTCGGCCTGTTCCAGACCAGGCCCGACCCCCTCAGCGACGTCGACACCGCTCTGGCCCAGGCCCTGGCGGACGTGGCCACCATCGCCATTCTCCAGCAGCGCACCCTGGCCCACAGCGAGACCGAACGCGGGCAGCTCCAGTACGCGCTCACCAGCCGTATCGTCCTGGAACAGGTCAAAGGCATCCTGGCCGAACGCTGGCAGGTCAGCACCGACGAGGCGTTCGCCGCCTTCCGTAGCTACGCCCGCTCCCACCACCACCAACTCGCCCGGCTGGCCAGGCAGATCGCCGACGGCACATTCGACACCGAGCAGATCCCCCGATCGCCCCAGCACGGTCCGCGCCGCTGACCCCGCGCCCGGGCAACGGCGGAGATCGCCGGAGCCCGAGGCCGACTCGAGGCATTCAAGCCCCGGGTCCGGGCATGCGACCCATGAACCACAGGGCAGAGGGGCACGGCCATGAGCAACCACCAGGAGGCAATGCCCTCCCACGCGACGTTTGTGCTGGACGGCCTTTCCGGAACCACGAAAGCCGCGCGTGGCCTGGCCGCCGCCTTTCTGCGCGGTCCTCCGGCAGCCGTTCCCGAAGAGGCGGCAGCCGATGCGCTGCTGCTGGTGAGCGAGCTGGTCGCCAACGCCGTGCACCACGCACCGGGGCCCTGCGTCCTGGAGCTGGTCGACGACGGAGCCGATCTGGTTGTCGCCGTCAGCGACACCAGCGATGCCCTGCCGCAGCGCCGGGCACCCGACCTGAAGGCTGGCGGCGGCGGCTTCGGCTGGAACCTGCTGACCTCCCTGTCCGCCAGGGTCGCGGTCATCGGGCACCCGGCCGGGGGCAAGACCGTCACCGCGATCCTGCGGTGGCCGTACGGGGCGGGCTTGCAGACGTGACGGGCACCGGATCCCGCGACCCCGGGCGTACGGACGGCAGCGGCCGGTGGTCCGCCGATGACGGGGTAGGCGGTATCCACACCCGGACCGCACGTCCTCCGCGTATCCGCGAGCGGTGGGCCGAACGGGTACGAAGCATCGGCGGCCCTGCCCGCCGACGCGATTGCGGCCCGGGGCGGGTCGCCCGGCGCTGAGCGGGCAGCGGCCCGTATGCGCGCGCTGCACCCCGATGCCACCTCCGACCTGCCGGTGGTGTTCCCCCCTCCATCTCCTGGGTACCCGTGTGTCACACCATGCCGCTCATGTCGGGAACACCCCGTTTCGCTGCGCGGCACACCCCATTCCATGATCGGAATTCCATGAGTACGAAGAAGAACCCCGTGGCCTCCGCAGCCAAGACGGCGAAGAAGGTCGCGGCCAAGGTGCAGGACGCGGTCACCCACGGCAACGAGATCCCGGGCGCCCCGGCTCCGGTGCCGCCGCCCGTCGACGAGCCGACCGAGCCCACCGGGCCGCTGCCGCCGAAGGCGGACCAGAGCGGGCCGCAGACGTACAGCCCGACCGGCCAGGAGACCGGCATCCCGCAGAAGGAGGTCGCCCAGGGCGGCGACCGGCTGACGACGGCGCAGGGCGCACGGCTGTACGACACGGACCACTCGCTCAAGGCCGGACCGCGCGGACCGGTGCTGCTCCAGGACCACCACCTGCGGGAGAAGATCACCCACTTCGACCACGAGCGGATCCCCGAGCGGGTGGTGCACGCGCGCGGCGCCGCCGCACACGGGGTCTTCCAGGGCTACGGAACCGCCGAGGGGATCTGCCAGGCCGCCTTCCTGGGCAAGGGTGTGGAGACGCCGGTGTTCGTGCGGTTCTCCACCGTGCTCGGCTCCCGGGGCTCGGCCGACACCATCCGCGACACCCGCGGCTTCGCCACCAAGTTCTACACCGAGCAGGGCGTCTTCGACCTGGTCGGCAACAACATCCCGGTGTTCTTCATCCAGGACGCGATCAAGTTCCCCGACGTCATCCACGCCGCCAAGCCGCACCCGGACCGGGAGATCCCGCAGGCGCAGAGCGCGCACGACACGTTCTGGGACTTCGTCTCCCTGCACACCGAGGCCACCCACCACACGCTGTGGAACATGTCCGACCGCGGCATCCCGCGGTCGTACCGGATGATGGAGGGCTTCGGCATCCACACCTTCCGGCTGGTGAACGCCGAGGGCGCCACCACGTTGGTCAAGTTCCACTGGAAGCCCAAGCTCGGGGTGCACTCCCTGGTGTGGGAGGAAGCGCAGATCACCGCGGGCATGGACCCGGACTTCCACCGCCGGGACCTGGCCGACGCGATCGAGTCCGGCGCCTTCCCGCAGTGGGAGCTGGGTGTGCAGGCGTTCCCCGACACCGAGGACCAGCTGTTCGAGGGCATCGACCTGCTGGACCCGACCAAGATCGTCCCCGAGGAGCTGGCCCCGGTCCAGCCGATCGGCCTGATGACGCTCAACGCCAACCCGTCCAACTACTTCGCCGAGACCGAGCAGGTCGCCTTCCACCTCGGCAACCTCGTCCCCGGCATCGACGTCACCAACGACCCGCTGCTCCAGGGCCGGCTGTTCTCCTACCTCGACACCCAGATCACCCGGCTCGGCGGACCCAACTTCACCCAGCTCCCCATCAACCGCACCCACGCCCCGGTCAACGACATGCTGCGCGACGGCATGCACCAGACCGCCGTGCACAGCGGGGTCGCCCCCTACCGGCCCAACTCCCTCGACGGCGGCTGCCCCTTCGTGGCCGGCGCCGACACCGGGGCCTACATCGAGACCCCCGTCGTGGTCCCGGCCGGTCGCAAGGTGCGGGAGGCGGCGGCCTCCTTCGACGACCACTACAGCCAGGCCCGCCTCTTCTGGTTGAGCATGACGCCGACCGAGCGCGAGCACATCGTGGCCGCCTACACCTTCGAGCTGAACAAGTGCTACGAGACGGCGATCAAGGAGCGCGCGCTGAAGACGCTGGCGAACATCGACACCGACCTGTGCGCGCAGGTCGCCGCCGGACTCGGCCTGCCCGCTCCGCAGGCGACCGTCCCCCTGGCGGACCCGCAGCCCAGCCCCGCCCTGTCACAGCTGGGCGGCGAGTGGCCGCTGGACGGGCGGATCATCGGCATCATCACCGCAGGCGATCAGGACCTGACCGGGGTGCGCTCGATCCGCCAGGCGGTCCTGGACGCGGGCATGGTGCCGCTGGTGATCGCCCCCAAGGGCGGGATGCTGGACACGGACGGCGACCCGGTCGCCGTGCAGCGCACCTTCGCCACCGCCCGGTCCACCGAGTTCGACGCGATCCTGGTCGCCGGGGCGCCCGCCCCGGGCGCCGACGCCTACGGCGCCCGCGACGCCAAGGTCGACGACGACGCAGCACTGGCGGCCGGGGTCGACCCCCGGGTCCTGCTGATGCTCGCCGAGGCCTACCGGCACGGCAAGGCCCTGGGCGCCTGGGCCGACGGACCCGAGGCCCTGGAGGCCGCCGGTATCGCCCCCGACGCGCCCGGCGTGGTCACCGCCGACAGTGCCGACTCGGTGTTCGAATCCGTCACCGCGCTGCTCGGCAGCCACCGCGCCTGGGACCGCTTCACCCCGGCGGTCTGACGCACGCACGGGCCGGGCCCGGGAGACTGGCAGCGCCACCTCTCCCGGGCCCGGCCCGTAAGCGTTCCCGCCTCTGTCGGGCCGTCGGGCCGTCAGGCCCTCAGGCCGGAGCCGGGGTGGGGCGCAGTGCCGGCCACAGGACCCGGGTGACCTGGCCGCCGGTGATCGTGACCTGGACGATGGGCGACAGCGCGTCCCACACCGTGTACGCCCCCGCGGCCAGCGAGGGGAAGACGGCGGCGTGCATGGCTGCGCCGGGGCCGCTCCGCTCCTGTACGGCCGCGTGCGTCCGCGCTGCTCCGTCGTCCACCGGGCTGAGAGCGATCTCGGTTCCGGTGAGGTCCGGGGGAGTGAGGATGACCAGGGCGCCGACGTCGCCGCCGATGTCGACCAGGACGCTGTCGTCACCGGTGGCGTGAGAGGTGGTCATGGCGCCACCGGGGAGTGGTCGTTGTCGGCGGCGTTGCCCGCACCGGCGTCCGCGTCGGCGGCGAAGCGGACGTGGTGCTTGAGCGCGGTGGCGCCGGCGAGGGCGGCCGCGGTGGCCAGGGCGGTGCCGCCGATGACCTTGACGCTGTCGGTGCGGTGCTGGCTGCCGCCGGCTCCGGTGGCGGGGCCGCCGAGCGGGGTGGCGCCCAGGTCGGGGGCGGGGGTGTTGTCGCCGGGGTTGTAGTAGCCGCCGTGCGGGGTGCCCAGGTAGGGGAAGCAGGGCAGGTAGTGCACGGTGTTGTCGGCGGTGACGTCGGTGTTGCTGGAGGTCAGGCCCTGGGTGATGGCGCCGACCGCCTTGTCGGGGGTGAAGGTCTTGTCGACCAGGGCGTAGGTGGCCCCGGCGATGGCGCGCAGCTCGATGGTGGTGACGTCGTCGAAGACCCGTCGCCCGTTGGGGAATCCGGCCGCGTCCATGCCGATCAGGCCCAGGTTGCTGGGGTTGCGCATGGTGGGCGGCACGGCCAGGTTCAGGCGCAGCATGTCGGCCTGGACGGTGCCGGTGTTGTTCTGGAAGCCGGGCACGATTCCGGCGGGGATGCCGGTGAGCAGGATGGCTTCCAGGTCGGCGCGCGGCTTGCCGGAGGCGTTGAGGGCCGCCAGGTTGGGGAACGCGCCCGGGTACAGGACCGGCAGCAGCTGGGCCAGCTGCGGCTTGGCCACATTGCCGGCGAACTGCTTGTCGCCCGCCGGTGCCTGGGAGTTGAAGAGGTCCTTCTGCGAGATCGGGTTGATGACCTCGTTGAACAGCGGGTTGCCCAGCCGGGAGACCTGGACCCAGGGGCCGCTGTTGGTGGTGGTGCCGTCGGTGTCGTAGATGCGCGAGCGCTGGCGGCTGGCGGTGGCGTAGACGCCGACGGTGGAGCGCGCGGCGGTCGGGTCGGTGGGGTTCCTACCGCCCGAGGTGAGGTCGGTCTTGGGCACCTGCAGGGCGATGGAGTGGACGTTCTTGGCCTTGGGGCCGTTGACGCCGGGGGCCGCGGGCATGCTGGAGCCGACGTGCAGGTTCTGCAGCGGGCGCAGGTCGCCGAGGTCGAAGATGGCGCCGATGTCGATGTAGAAGCCCTCGGCGCGCTGGCCGGTGAAGACCGTGCGGCCGCCGGGCAGCGCGTGGATGGCCTGCTGGGCCAGGGCGGCGTAGTTCGGCGTGGACAGCGGCCCGATGTTGCACGGCGGGCAGGCCAGGTCCCGGCCCAGCACCGTGCCGGCACCGGTCTTGGCGTCGGTGCGGGTCACCGTGGCGAACTGGCGGCGGTTCCAGTTCTTGCTGTCGATCGACTCGATCGTCCCCACGTTGTACAGGAACGTGCTGGGGATGGTGTTCACCGTGGTGAAGCGGAACTGGTAGCTGATCTCCGGCAGGCCGTCGCCGTCGTTGTCGATGTGGATCTCGTACAGGACGTCGTCGGCGAACTCCGAGAAGTTCGGGCCGCCCGCAGGGTCCTCGAACGGGTTGAAGTTGGCGATCAGCGTCACCGTGTCCGGCTTGTCGGGGCTGACGAAGGCGTAGACATCGGTGTTGTCGGCCGCCGGGTCGTTCGAGATCTCCGGGGCTTCCTTGTGCGAGGACATGTGCGCGCTGCTCCTGGGCTGGTGAGGGGGACGGGGTGGGGTACGGGCCCGGTGCGTGCCGTGCGGCTGCTGCCGGGCCGTGCGGGACGGCTTCAGGAACCGGTGGCGGCGACCTGGGCCAGACGGGTGGCGAGGTCCTTGTCGTGGTGCACGACCTCGCGCTCGCCGACCAGCACCGCTATCTCGCCCGCCTTCGCGTTCTTCACGTACGCCACGAAGGGGCCCTGGTGGGCCTTGCCGGACGCCGGGGCCGGGGCGGCCGCGCCGTGGGCGGCCGCGGAGGCCGGGCTCCCCAGCAGCGCGGGCGACACGGCGGCCAGGCCCACGGCGACGCCGCTGGTGGAGGCGTTCCGGATGAAGGTGCGTCGAGACGAAGCGGTCATGGTGCATCCTGATCTCTGTGTGGGGCGGGCCGCGCGCTGCTGGTCAGCGGCGCGGCACGTGCGTCGGACACCCCTGCGCGGCACAAGGCGGGGCGGGGTGCGGCCGGGCGCGGCGCGATGTCGAAGCGCGCCGGACGCCCTGTCGCCAGTTGAGCACAGAGGGCGACTGCTCGCCCGGCGACCGGCTGACTGCCCGCTCGGCGGCCCGGCCGCCGTCAGGTGACGTCCGGGCGCTGGGTGCGGACGTCGTGGGCCAGGCCGCCGGGCACGGCTGTGCTCCGCGCCCCCAGCGGCAGGACCATCGCGCGCCGGACCAGCGGGTCACCCGCCCGGCGGACCTCCCCGATCTCCTGCCAGCCCCAGGACTGGAATGCGGCGAAGACCTGGTGCTCCCCCTGCTCCACCAGGGAAACCCCGAGGGAGGCATGGTGGTCACCGAGCAGCCGCGCCAACAGGCTTGCGGCGATGCCGTGGTGGCGCGCGTAAGGGTGCACCACCAGGTCGGTGACCGCGAACACGTGCCCCGATGCGGTGAGTTGCTCGATGTACGGGGGCAGCTCGCCGACAAAGCCGCTCCACCAGCCGCCGTCGCGGTCCACCGGCACCCCGAAGACGAAGCCCACCAGCGTCGCCGTCTCCGCGAGCAGCATGTCGAACCCGGGATGCCGGGCGTCGGCCACCAGCCGCCGTTTGAACTCCTCGCGGTGCTCGAACTCCGTTCCCGGCTCCACGCCGCAGCATTCGACCGACAGGTCTGCCAGATCCTCGCGCTGCTGCTCGGCCTGCCAGCGGTTCAGCCGGCGCAGCACCGTCTCCCGCTCGCGCCGGCTCACCGGGGGCGCTCGCGGAGCCGCCGCCCGGGCGGGGTGTTCGGCGGCGGTGGCCGCAGTCGGCCGGTGGTCGGGGGCGGTGCGGGCATGGCGCCTCGTTTCACGGAGTGTCCGGGGGAGGCGCCCGTTGCCCGGCAGTATCGTCGTTCCCGAACCACGGCACCCCCCACGATAGTGACGATACGTCAGACGATGAGGTCGGTGAGCGGCTCGGTGCCGTTGACGAAGGCCAGGGCCAGGTCGGACAGCCGCCGTTGGTGGCTGCGGGCGTAGCTGCGCAGGGCGGTGAATGCCTGCTCCATGTCGATGTCGAGGCGTTCCGCGAGTTTGCCCTTGGCCTGTTCGATCAGCACCCGGCTGTTCAGAGCGGTCTGCAGTTGTTCGTTGAGGAGGGTGCTGACCTCGGTGGAGCGCTGCTGCAGCAGGCTGATGGTGGCGACGTCGGCCAGGGCCTGGGCGAGGGGGAGGGCGGCCGGGTCGAACCGGAGGGTTTCGTCGGAGAAGAGGTTCAGGGCACCGACGACGTCGTCGCGCAGCCGCATCGGCAGGGCCTGGACCCCGGTGAAGCCGGTGCTCTGGGCCTGGGCGACGAAGCGGGGCCAGCGCTCGGCCGCGGTGGTCAGATCCGGGACGGTCACGGGGGCGCCGGTGTGGAAGCACTCCAGGCAGGGGCCTTCGGCGTTCTGGAGCTGGAAGAGTTCCAGCAGCCGGGCCTGCTCGCTGCTGGCGGCCATGACCCTCAGCTCGCCGTTGCGGTCGGCGAGCAGGACGCCGGCCGCGCTCACTCCCAGGACGCCGACACAGCGATCGGTCAGCAGGCGGAAGAAGTCGATGAGGTCGAAGTCGGCGACGAGATTGTCGGCCAGTTCGACGAAGGTCCTGGCGAGCAGCTGTTCATCCATGGCGGTCACCCTTGTTCGAGAATAGCCCCTGCTCGGCGCGAGCGGGGGTGCGCGCGGTGGCCGGCACCGGCCGTGGCCCGGTGCTCACGGCGGCTCGTCGGCCGCCCTCGGCACCGGACCGGGTCCGACATCGGGGGAGAAGCGCAGACGGCGGTCGACGACGTCGGCGGAGACCTCGGACAGGCGGCGGTCATGGGCGTAGGCGTAGGCGCGCAGCCGGACGGAAGCCTCCTCGATGCCTACGCCGAGCTGTCCGGTCAGCATCCCGGTGGCCTGGTCGATCTCGGCGCAGTAGCCGCCCGGGTTCCCGTCGAACGCGGCCGCGAGGCCCTCGCGGTCCGCGGCCCGGGTGTTCAGCAGGACCAGCGTGGCGCAGTCGGCGAACGCCATGGCCTCGGCCAGCTCCGGCGGGCTGAGCAGCAGCGGCAGCTGCGCGTACAGGTCCAGGACACCGGGGCTGATCGCCCCGATCTGCAGGGGGACGGAGTAGAGCGCCCGGGCCCCGGCGTCCACCGCGGCCGGGGCGAACACCGGCCAGCGCAGCCGGGCCTCGTCGGCGCCGAGATCGGGCGCCCACACCGTCGATCCCCGGGCGAAGGCGTCCACGCTGGGCCCTTCGCCGAGCTGTAGCTGCAGCTCCTGCAACTGCTCGCCGGCCGCGTCAGTACTGCACAGCGGATAGCCGGCGACGGCCGGTGACATGGCGCAGACACTCGCGCCGCCGATCGGCAGCGACGCCTGCGCCGCGGCGCACACGTCGACCAGGCCGACCGGGCCGCCGCGGCGAACGGCCTGCTCGGCGACCAGCACCGCGATCCGCGCCGCCCGGTCAGCGGCCATCCGGTGCTCCCGGGGCCTGCGCCGCGCACGAGGCGTTGCCGGGCAGGGTTGCCAGAGGAATGGTCGGGGTCAGCCCCACCACGCTGAGGACGCGCAGGATGCGCCGATTGGTGCAGACCAGTTCGAGGCCGCCGCCGTGCCTCAGGGCCCGTTGCCAGGCCCGGGCGATCTGGCCGAATCCGCTGCAGTCGATGAAGGTGACGGCGGTGAGGTCGACCAGCACCTGCGGCTGCTTCCCCTCGGTGGCCGCGTCCAGCAGCGACGCGATCTCGGGAACCGCCGCCAGGTCGATCTCACCGTGGAACTCCACTAGGGTGACGCCGTCGACGGCCCGTGCCCGGGCATACCCGTGAGCGAGGGACGCCGGAGCCGGCGGGTCGATGAGGTGGAGCTGGGCGTGGGGAAGTCGGGTCTGTGCGCTGTTCTCTGCTTCCATCACCGGAAAACCACCCTCGAGCGGCGCGGGCCTCGGACTGAATCGGTGACGGCGGGGGAGCCGTCTTCAGCCACCGGGGGCCGGGGTGGTGTTGCCATCAGCTTAGACGCTCAGCCGGTGCCCCGGGGAGTAAAAGGCGATCCGCTCCGAATGCCCCGTCGGCGGGCGCCACGGCGGGCCGCATTGACAGGCCTGCGGCCCAGGCGTTGACTGACACCACGGCGTTGGGTATGCCGCCCGGAAGCCTCCGGTGCGGCGCTCGCGTTCCGTTTCGCCCGGACCTTGCGGAACCCAGGGAATCTCCCCTGTGACCCCCTGAAGGGGTGTCCGCATCATGGCCGTTCTGATTGTCGTCATCATCGCCGTTCTGGTGGTCGCCCTGATCGCCGCAGCCATGTCGTTGAAAGTGGTGCGGCAGTACGAACGCGGGGTGCTGTTCCGGCTGGGGCGGGTCCGCGGTACGCGGGAGCCGGGGCTGCGGGTGATCATCCCGTTCGTCGACGTGCTGCACCGGGTGTCCCTGCGGATCGTCACCATGCCCATCCAGTCGCAGGGCATCATCACCCGGGACAACGTCAGCGTGGACGTCTCGGCCGTGGCCTACTTCCGGATCGTGGACGCGGTCAAGTCCGTCGTGGCGATCGAGAACGTCCAGGCCGCGATCGACCAGATCGCGCAGACCACGCTGCGCAAGGTGGTCGGGCAGCACACGCTGGACGAGACCCTGTCCGAGACCGACTCCATCAACAAGGACATCCGCGAGATCCTCGACGTCTCCACGGTCGAGTGGGGCGTGCAGGTGACGCTGGTGGAGCTGAAGGACATCCAGCTGCCGGACAGCATGAAGCGGGCGATGGCCCGGCAGGCCGAGGCCGAGCGGGAGAAGCGGGCGAAGATCATCAACGCCGAGGGCGAGTCCCTGGCCGCCGCTGCCCTGGGTGAGGCGTCCGACACCATGATGGCGCACCCGCTGGCGCTGCAACTGCGCAACCTGCAGAGTCTGGTGGAGATCGGCGTCGACAAGAACACCACCGTGGTGTTCCCGGCGCCGCTGATGAGCACCATCGGTGAGCTCGGCTCCTTCCTCGCCCGCGAGGCCGCCGCCTCCACCCCGCTCGCCGCCACCGCGCTCGCCGCAACCCCGGCGCCAGGGACGGCCCCCACCGCCGGCATCACCGAGCCCCCGCTCCGCAAGGCCAAGGAGGAGGCCCCGGTCCTCCCCGTCAACGGCGACGGGCCCTTCGTCCCCACCAGCTAGAGACACAGGCGCTCGCGCGGGTGTTCACCGCAGCACCCGCCGCCGGCCCGTCGACGCCGACCACCCGCTGGTACTGACCGAGGTACCGGCGGTGATGGTCGGCTTCGGGACGCCTCGGGCCACCCGTCCCGCAGTTCCCCCGAGATCCGTGAGGCCCTGACGCCATGATCATCGAAGCCCGCCCCAGCGGCGGCGTACTCGCACCCGACCTGCTGAACTCGATGGACGCCTACTGGCGGGCGGCCAACTACCTGTCCGTCGGCCAGCTCTACCTCTACGACAACCCGCTGCTCAAGCGGCCGTTGGAGCTGTCCGACGTCAAACCGCTGATCGTGGGGCACTGGGGGACCACGCCGGGGCAGAACTTCGTCTACGTGCACCTGAACCGGGTGATCAAGAAGTACGACCTGGACATGTTCTACGTCGCCGGGCCGGGCCACGGCGGTCCGGCGCTGGTGGGCAACACCTACCTGGAGGGCTCCTACAGCGAGGTCTACCCGGACGTCAGCCGGGACGAGGCCGGGATGAAGCGGCTGTTCACCCAGTTCTCCTTCCCCGGCGGCATCTCCAGCCATGTCGCGCCGACCACGCCCGGCTCCATCCACGAGGGCGGCGAACTGGGCTACTCCCTCAGCCACTCGTTCGGCGCCGCCTTCGACAATCCGGACCTGGTGGTGGCCTGCGTGGTCGGCGACGGGGAGGCCGAGACCGGGCCGCTGGCGACCGCCTGGCAGTCCACCAAGTTCCTCAACCCGGTCAGCGACGGAGCGGTGCTGCCGATCCTGCACCTGAACGGCTACAAGATCAGCAATCCGACCGTGCTCGCCCGGATCGAGGAGCAGGAGCTGGAGCAGTTCTTCTCCGGCTGCGGCTGGGAGCCCCTCATCGTCTCCGGCTCCGATCCCGAGGCGATGCACCAGCTCATGGCCGCCGCCCTGGACACCGCCGTCGACCGGATCAAGGAGATCCAGGAGCACGCCCGCACCAGCGGCGACAGCTCCCGGCCGCGCTGGCCGATGATCGTCCTGCGCTCGCCCAAGGGCTGGACCGGACCGAGGACCGTGGGCGGCCTCCCGGTTGAGGGGACGTTCCGCTCGCACCAGGTGCCGCTGCTGGTGGACGCCGAACACCCGGGCAACGTGGCCCAGTTGGAAGCGTGGATGCGCAGCTACCGGCCGCAGGAGCTGTTCGGCCAGGACGGCGCGCTGATCCCCGAGCTGGCCGCGCTGGCGCCCGTCGGCGACCGGCGGATGGGCGCCAATCCGCACACCAACGGCGGGGCGCTGCTGCGCGACCTGCGGATGCCGGACTTCCGCCTGCACGCCGTGGACGTCACCGCCCCCGGAGCGGTCGAGGCCCAGGACACCCTCGTCCTCGGCAGCTTCCTGCGGGACGTGGTGGCCCTCAACGAGCGGCAGCGCAACTTCCGCCTCTTCGGCCCCGACGAGACCCTGTCCAACTTCCTGGGCGCCGTCTTCGAGGTGACGGGTCGTCAGTGGCTGGGCTCGACGCTGCCCGACGACGAGTTCTTGGCCCCCTCCGGGCGGGTGCTGGACTCCATGCTGAGTGAGCACCAGTGCGAAGGCTGGCTGGAGGGCTACTTGCTGACGGGTCGTCACGGCCTGTTCAACTGCTACGAGGCGTTCATTCACATCGTGGACTCCATGTTCAACCAGCATGCCAAGTGGCTGAAGGTCACCAAGGCGCTGCCCTGGCGGCGCGACATCGCCTCGCTCAACTACCTGCTCACCTCGCACGTGTGGCAGCAGGACCACAACGGCTTCACCCACCAGGACCCGGGGTTCCTGGACCACGTCGTCAACAAGAAGGCCGACGTCGTCCGGGTGTACCTGCCGCCGGACGCCAACACCCTGCTCTCGGTGATGGACCACTGCCTGCGCAGCCGCAACTACGTCAACGTCGTGGTGGCCGGCAAGCGGGCGATGCCGCAGTGGCTGTCGATGGACGACGCGGTGGTGCACTGCACCGAGGGCGCCGGGATCTGGCAGTGGGCCAGCAACGACCAGGGCGCGGAACCGGACGTGGTGCTGGCCTGCGCCGGGGACACCCCCACGCTGGAGGTGCTCGGAGCGGTCTCCATCCTGCGCGAGCACCTGCCCGAACTGAAAGTCCGGGTGGTCAACGTGGTGGACCTGATGAAACTCCAGCCGGAGACCGAGCACCCGCATGGCCTCAGCGACGCCGACTACGACTCGCTGTTCACCAAGGACAAGCACATCATCTTCGCCTTCCACGGCTACCCTTGGCTCATCCACCGCCTCACCTACGCCCGCACCAACCGCAACCTGCACGTACGCGGCTACAACGAAGAGGGCACCATCACCACCGCCTTCGACATGCGGGTGCAGAACCGGCTGGACCGCTTCCACCTGGTGATGGACGTCATCGACCGGGTGCCGCAGATCGGCGCCCGGGGCGACTACCTCAAGCAGCAGATGCAGGACAGGCTCGTCGAGCACAGCCGCTACATCGACGTCCACGGCCGGGACCTGCCCGAGATCCGCGACTGGAGCTGGGGCGCGCCCGCGTGACCCGGTGACCGCCGGCGCCCGGCGATCACCGGGCGCACGGTGGGAAGGGGCTCACTCGGGCTCGCCGAGCCGCGCGGTGATCCGGGCCAGGGCGTCCAGCCGCTGCTGGAGGCTGGGGTGGGTGGCGAAGAGGTTGGACAGGCTGCGCTCGCGGCCCAGGGTGGGGGCGAAGAAGAAGGCGTTGAACGTCTGCGCGGTGCGCAGGTCCCGGCTGGGGATCCGGGCGATGTCGGCGCTGACCTTGACCAGTGCCGAGGCCAGCGCCGAAGGGCGGCCGGTGAGCTGGGCGGCGGCGCGGTCGGCGGCCAGCTCGCGGTAGCGGGACAGGGTGCGGATGAGCAGGAAGCTGATCGAGTACACGGTGACAGCTGCCCCCATGACCGCCGCGAAGACCACCGCCGCCTGCGGTCCGGCCCGCCTGCCCAGACCGGAGAACAGGGCGAAGCGGGCGACCAGCCCGGCCACCACGCCGAGGAACGAGGCGACGGTGATCACCGCGACGTCGCGGTGGGCGATGTGCGACAGCTCGTGCGCCAGGACCCCTTCCAACTCCTCCGGCTCCAGCCGGTCCAGCAGGCCGGTGGTGACGCACAGGACCGCGTGGTCGGGGTTGCGGCCGGTGGCGAAGGCGTTGGGCAGGGCACTGTCGGCCACGGCGATCCGCGGCTTGGCCATGTCGGCTGCGGCGCACAGCCGGTCCAGGGCCCCGTGCAGATGCGGCTGCTGGTCGGGGGAGACCTCGGTGGCGCGCATGGCGAACAGCGCGATCCGGTCCGAGTACCAGTACTGCGCGGCCAGCAGCCCGCCGATGACGACCACGACCAGCACCGCCGACTTGAGCAGCAGCACCAGCGCGGCGATGAACACCATGTAGAGCAGGCCGAGCAGGAAGACGACGGTCACCATGCGTACCGTCAGCTGCCGGTCGGGTGCGAAGCGCGAACGCACGGCACTCACCTCCCCACCCGGGCCGGGTCCGGCGCGGCCGGCCCCTGGGCGAGTCCGGTGCGGATCCGGGCGAGTTCCGCCGCGACGCCGTCGGCGTCACCGCGCTCCCCGCTCGGCCCGGGAGCGGCCTCGGCGGCGGCCCGACCGGCCCCGGTGGTCTCCTTGCGGCTTCGGAAGGCGGCGATCTGCGCCTGCAACCGGTGTGACGCACGGGTCGGCCGCTGTTCCTCGGTCTGCGGCGGACCGCCGCGGCCGGTGTTCGCCCCGACCGTGAACAGTGCCGCGATGCGGCGGGTGAGTGTCATTGCCGGCTCACCTCCCTCTCTCCAGTACCACGTCGGCCTTGCGACGGCGTCGCCGATGGCTGCGCGGGCAGCGCGAAGCTCCCGCACGGGGTACACCTCCAGCATCCCTCGTCGGCGGCCGATCCGGCAGGGGCCGAACGTCCCCTGATCCCGGGACGTGAACGGGACTCCGCGTCCAGCCCCCTGCGCCTGCGTGCCGGAGTAGGGTGGAGCCACCGAGGGCACTTCGCATGCGGTCGTTGAGACCGCGTCGTCCCCGGGGATCGACAGCGCCGGGCGGGAGACCGCCCGGGGTCAGGTTCATCTGATGACCACCGTACTCACCACTCCGCCCCCGGCAGTGGAACTCGCACCGCCGCTGCGCCTGTCCCTCACCCCCTCCTCCAAGGAGCGGTGCCGTCTGGACGGGGTCTGGTGGCCGCACTCGCGCGATCTGCAGGTGGAGCTCCCCTCCCTGCTGGCCGAGGCGGACCACCGTTGGGGCCGCATCACCCATGCGACGGTCAACCGGCACCTGTGGCCCTCGATCCCCTACGAGGTCCGCACCGGAACGCACGCGGTCCGGCTGGGCTGGTACGACGCCGAGCAGGACCCGTACGAGATCACCCTGCTCTCCTACAACATCAACCGTTGGGACCTCCTGGTCCTGCCGCCGGAGACCGAACCCGGTGAGGCGCGCCGCATCATGGCGTCCGCCTCCCTGGCCGGGAACCTCCTGTCGCCCAGCGCGGTGGCCGATCCCGGTTCCACCAACCGCTGGGGCGCGGCCCGTTGGGACGCCACCGCCCCCCGTGACTGGCAGGCCGAGGCAGCCGAGTCGGAGCCCTTGTCAACGCCCGCTGACGGCATCGCCGTTGGCGCCATCCGGTAACAGCTCGACAACTGCCGCGATCGACAGCGAAAACGGCGGAGATCCCGTCCACATCCGTGGGGATCCCCGCCGTTCGCCGCCGGCGGTTCAGTGCTTGAAGATGTCCTTGACCTTCTCACCGGCCTGCTTGGCGTCACTCTTGATCTGGTCGCCCTTGCCCTCGGCTTCCAGGCGCTCGTTGCCGACCGCCTTGCCAGCCGTCTCCTTGACCTTGCCCTTGGCCTTCTCGCCGATGTTGGCGGCCTTGTCACCGGTGCTCATGCTGGTCTCCTCACGTTCCCGGGCGGTCATCGCCCTGGGCCACGCCTACCCCGTTCCGGGCCGGTAACCATCCGAATGTCCACTCAGGCCCGGGCTGCTTCCTGAGCGGCCTTCGCGGTCAGCACGTCCTCGACCTCGGCGAGCTGCTCCTGCATGGCGCCGACCTTGTCGTTCAAGTCGCTCTCGTGCTTGTTCAGGGCCTGCAGCTGGATGCCGTGGAAGCTGGCGATGGCCAGCACCGCCTGGCTGTTGCGCAGCAGCTCGCTCATCAGCGCCTCGATCAACTGTTCGGCGTGCTCGTTGGTGGCGTAGTCGTGCTCGGCCATGACCCGGTCGCGCTGGGCGGAGCGGTTCTGGGAGAGCAGCAGCACCGGACCGGTATAGGCGGCCTGGACACTGAACAGCAGGTTCAGCAGAACGAAGGGGTAGCTGTCCCACCTGAGGATCAGGCCGGTCAGGTTCAGCCCGATCCAGAGGGCGACCAGCACGCTCTGGATGATCAGGAAGCGCCAGGAGCCGATGTGTCCGGCGATGTCGTCCGCCAGCCGCTCGCCGCGGGTGCGCTCCTCGTGCAGTTGCCGCGAGATCGGGTGCTGCCGTGGTGTCAGCGACTCGTCCTGGGCGGGGGCGGGTTCGACGGCAGGCGGCGCAGCTGTGGTGGTGGGCATGGCGACTCCAGTCGCTTGGGACCGGACCGCCGGCGGTGTCGGGGCCACGGCCATGAGTGCGGACCCCGACGGGCTCACGGACGCCTGCCCGCACCGGCGGAACCGGAAGACCGACAAAGGTAAGCATTTGATGAGGAAGTGTCCGCCGGTGAGCGGGGGCGGACGCCTGGGGCATGATCACCGGGGTGAAGACATCCCCCGACAGTTCCGTACACGACCTGGATGCCGGTGACGGCCCCGCCCGCAGGCGTCCGCGCAGGCTGCGGGACGTCTCCCCGACGCGCCGGGGGCTGGTGCTGGCGTGGTGGGCGTTCACCGTGACCTTCGGCGGCCTGCGGCTGCTGACCTGGTTGATCCACGTCAATGCCTCCGGGGTGGGAAACGTCTCCGCGGGCGGGGTGCACATCCACCACTACGTCTGGGGCATCCTGCTGCTGATGATCGTCGGGGCCTGCGGGCTGGTCGAGCGCTCGCCGCGCTGGCACCTGTGGATGGGGCTGGCCTACGGCGTCGGCATGGCCCTGGTGATCGACGAGACCGCGAACCTGATCGACCTGAAGGACGTGTACTGGGACAAGGCCGGCTGGACCAGCATCGCCGCCGCGCTCCTGATCATCGCGGTCGCCGGAAGCCTGCTGGCCCTGACCCACCGGGACCGCGAGACGTCCAAGAAGGTCTCCTGATCCGTCCCGGCCTTTCCGGCGTCCGCAGCGGTTCCGATCAGGGCCGCGTGTTCATCCGGGCGGCGAAGATGATGATGTCGTCCTCCTGGTCGTTGCCGAAGGTCTCCAGCAGAGCGGTGCAGAGGGCATCGGGCTCGGCGGGCCCGTCGGCCACGGCGCGCCTGAGCGTGTCGAGGCGATCGACGATGTCGCTTGTACGGGTTTCGATCAGTCCGTCGGTGATCATCACCAGACGTCCGCCGGGGGCGATGGCATGGGCGGTGGCTGTCGGCTGAGGCAGCCCCAAGCCCAGCAGCGGCCCGTGGCCGCGCAGCTGGGTCGCCTCCCCGTCGGGGCTGACCAGCAGCGGCGGCAGGTGCCCGCCGTTGGCCAGGTGGATGCGGTCGTTGCCGGGTTCCAGCAGGGCGATGCACACGGTCGCCGTCCAGCCGGGCTGGTGTTGGACCAGGAGGTGGTCCAGACGCTCCAGCAGCGTGTGCGGGGGGTGGCCCTCGGCGGCGTAGGCGCGCAGGGCGTGGCGCAGCTCGCCCATGACGACGGCGGCCTGGAGCGAGTGGCCGGCCACGTCGCCGACCGCCAGCAGCAGACCGGCCGGGGTGTGGACGGCCTCGTAGAAGTCGCCGCCGATCTCGGTCTGGGAGGCGGAGGCCAGGTACCGCACGGCCAGTTCCACGCCGGGGGTGTCCGGCAGCCGGTCAGGGAGAAAGGTGCGCTGGAGGGTGAGCGCGAGCTTGTGCTCCTCGTCGTAGAGGGCGACGACGCCGCGGTTGGTCTCCTCCAGCTCGGCGGTGAGTTCGGCGTACATGGCGATGACGCCCTCGTTGGTCTCCTGCAGCTCCTCGTTGAGGCGTTCCAGCTCGTCGCGCTGGGAGTGGGACTCCTCCAGGGCTGCGATCAGGTCCCGGGTCTGGGCCTGCAGGTCGTCGATGGCGCTGGCGGCAGGAGACGCCCCGCGCAGGGCGGTGCGCAGCGCCTCGGCGCCGCCCCTGGGCGGGGCCGGCAGCGGACAGGGGATCTCGACCCGTCCGCCGGGACCGGCCGCGGTGCGGGCCCCGGCCGAGGGGCGGTAGAGCGTCGCGGGCACCAGGCGGGTGACGGCGTCCAGCGACTCCGGGCTGGGCACCCGGGCGTCGTTCCAGGCCAGCTCCACCCACAGGGTCGGCACGCCGCCCTCCTCCAGCGCGAAGGCCGCCGTCATCGGATCGGTCCGCAGCAGGTCCCGGCCCAGTTCGCTGACGACGGTCGCCAGGCGGACCTGGTCGCGGGCCTCCATCCCGGCCGCTTCCGCCGCGGTCTTGGCCTGGCGGCGCAGGGCGAAGACGTCCTTCTCCGAGCTGACCGCCACGGACAGCAGGGGACGCCTGGCGCCCGCGTCGCCGACGCGGTGCGCGTGCGGGGCGCCGCTGCTCACCACAACCCCCCGGAGACCACCGCACTCGCCTCGTCGGGGCGGAGGCCGGCCCGTACCGGTGCGGCGACGGCCGGCGCCGCCTCACCTGGGTGCTCGCACTCCGGCACCGGAGCCGGTGATGGTGATGCGCTCATCTGGACCACTTGGTGATCGTGATGGTGGTGCCCCGGCCGGGGGCGGTGTCCAGGGCGAAGTCGTCGACCAGGCGCCGGGAGCCGGACAGGCCCAGCCCCATGCCGCTGCCGGACGTCCAGCCGTCGGTCATCGCCAGGTCGATGTCCGCGATGCCGGGCCCCTGGTCGGCGAAGACCACCCGTACGCCGCGCCGACCGCCCTCGTCCACGAGTGCGGCGGACATGGTGCCGCCGCCGCCGTAGACCAGGGTGTTGCGGGCCAGCTCGCTGGCGGCGGTGATCAGCTTGGTCTGCTCCACCAGCGACAGCCGGCACTCCTGGGCCAGGGCCCGGACCGCCTGCCTGGCCTGGACCACCCCGCTGTTCGCAGTGATCTCCAGCACGTCGGGCCCCGCCGAGCCGGTCACGGAGCGGCAGACAGCGTCGGGGAGGTCTCTCCGGAGGAGGCGTCAGGGCCGCTGGTCGCCGAGACGTGGCTGCGGTTGAGGAACTGCAGGCCCTTCTCCAGGGTCAGCGCCGTCCGCACGCCGCCCAGGGACAGGCCCAGCTCGACCAGGGTGATGGCCACCGCCGGGCGCATGCCCACCACCACCGTCCTCGCGTCCAGCAGCCGGGAGATCGAGGCGATCGTGGCCAGCATGCGGCCCACGAAGGAGTCCACGATCTCCACGGCGGTGATGTCGATGACCACCCCGTGCGCGCCGGTCTCCACCACGCGCGCCGCCAGGTCGTCCTGCAGCAGCATCACCGCCTGGTCGTCCAGGTCCGTCTGGATCGAGACCAGCAACACCTGGCCGACACGCAGGACCGGTACTCGCTCGCTCACCGGCCCAGCCCTCCGACCGTACCGGCGTCCCGCGCGGTGCCCGAGCGCCTGAGCGCGTGGCGCAGGGCGTCGGCGAGGGTCGCCTTGGTGGCGATGTCGCCGAAGTCGATGCCCAGGGCGACGATGGTCTGCGCGATCTGCGGGCGGATGCCGGAGATGGTGCACTCGGCGCCCATCAGCCGGGCCGCGACGACGGTCTTGAGCAGGTGCTGGGCGACCTGGGTGTCCACCGCGGGGACGCCGGTGATGTCGATGATGGCCTGCTCGGAGCCGGTGTCGATCAACGCCTGCAACAGCTTCTCCATCACCACCATGGTGCGGGCCGAGTCCAGGGTGCCCACCAGCGGGACGCCGATCACCCCGTCCCACAGCTTCACCACCGGCGTCGACAGCTCCAGCAGCTGCTCGGCCTGGGCGCTGATCAGCTCCTCCCGGGCGCGGGTGTACACCTCGACGGTGTACAGGCCCAGCGCGTCCAGCAGCCGCGACAGCTGCAGGTACGCCGAGACGTCCCCGTCGGCGCTGTCGCCTGCCAGGGCCGGCTCCAGCACTGTCTTGAGCGCGAACACGCTCACCGCGGTCTCGGTGGGCGTGAACCCCTGCCGCGCCCGGGCCCGGGACAGCTCCGTCAGCAGCGCGCGAACCTCGGCGAACGCCTCACCGTGCGCGTCCGGATCCCCCTGCCCCAACGCCGCGAGCAGGGCGGCGTACAGCTCCCGCAGCTCACGATCGACCTCCGCCCGACTCACCCGGCCGCCGAGGGAGCCCGTGACCTGCGACACCCACGCGGAGGCCAGATCCTCACCGCTGACCGACAGCAACTGCACCA
Source organism: Streptacidiphilus sp. PB12-B1b (assembly GCF_014084125.1). NCBI lineage: Bacteria > Bacillati > Actinomycetota > Actinomycetes > Kitasatosporales > Streptomycetaceae > Streptacidiphilus > Streptacidiphilus sp. PB12-B1b. The sequence continues at coordinate 3,910,482 of NZ_CP048405.1, forward strand.
AACGTTCCGCAACGCCGCTACCGGCCACAACACACGTCCCTATGAAGAGATGATCCCGTTCCCGTGAACCCTAGGCCATGCGGAGGCACCCGCCGACGTTCTCCCGCTGTCCGGCCACCGCCGAGCGGGTGCACGGGCCGCTCCGGCCGCAGTTCGGCGACGCACGGAAGCACCGATGATCGGCCCTGCCGTCATCCGGCGGGGACGCACGGGGTCAGCGAGGCGCGCCCAGGACGCAGAACTCGTGGCCCTCCGGATCGGCCAGGCACCTCCACGGGACGTCGCCCTGGCCGAGGTCGAGGTCGGTGGCGCCGAGGGCCCGCAGCCGGGCGACCTCCGCCTCCTGATCGTCACCGGGGTACGGCAGCAGGTCGAGGTGGAGGCGGTCCGGCACGGTCTTCACGCCGGGCTTGCGGAGGAACTCGAGATACGGGCCGACGCCCTTGGCGGAGCGCAGCACCGCGCTGTCGTCGGTCACCCCGTGCAGGGTCCAGTCCGTCGCCCCGCCCCAGAACCGGGCCATGGCCCGCGGATCCACGCAGTCCACCACCACCGCGGCGATCGGGCCGGTGTCCCGGTAGACCTCCCGGGGCTCCAGCACACAGAACTCGTTGCCCTCCGGGTCGGCGAGGACCGTCCACGGCACGTCGCCCTGACCCACATCGGCGGGCGTCGCACCGAGAGTCCGCAGGCGCGCGACCAGCTCCGCCTGATGGGCTGCGGAGGTGGTGGCGAGGTCGAGGTGCACACGGTTCTTCGTGCTCGTCTTGGGCTCCGGGACGGCAACGACATCGATGCAGACGGCAACCGGGTCCGGCCAGACGAAGCCGTCGGCGGGCTCGACGTTGGTCACGCCGGGGCCCTCGCTGGAAACACCCCAGCCGAGCGCCTCCGCCCAGAACCCGCCAACCGCCGCGTCGTCAAGAGCCTTGATGTTCACCTGAACAGGTCGCAGTGCCATGCCGATGATCCTACGCACCCGCGCGGCGCCCAGGCGCGCTTTGCCGCGCCCCGAGGGTGCCCTGCCGTGCCCTGCCCGTGCGCGAGGGCTGGTGGCGGCGGTGGGCATGGTACACCTCCGTGGTGGGCGAGTTGCGCATTTCGCATGCCGCTGTATCCGGCATCGGGCCGCTGACGCGCTGCCCGGTGCCGGGCAGACGGGGCGGACCGGCCGGGGTAGCCTCGGAGGGATGGTGGTCAACCTTCCCGGCGTACCCGGGCTCGACGCGGTCCGGCAGCGGCTGGGCACCGAACTGTTCGCCCGGGTCGCGGGACCGGACGGGCCGGCCAACCGCTCCCGGATCCACGACACGCCCGGCCCTCGCTGGTTCGGGCCCGACCGGCCCATCCGCGTGGTGCACGGCGACGCCTCGATGTTCGTCGGCGGGCTGCGCGCCCTGCTGCTCCAGTCGCTGCACCCGCTCGCCATGGCCGCCGTGGCCGCGCACTCCGGCTACCGGGGCGACCCGTGGGGACGCCTCCAGCGCACGAGCACCTTCCTCGCCGTGACGACGTTCGGCACCGCCGACGACGCCCAGCACGCAGTCGACCGGGTACGAGCCGTCCACGAACAGGTCCGCGGCGAGACGCAGGCCGGCGAGCCCTACCACGCGTCCGACCCGCACCTCCTGGGCTGGGTCCACGCCGCCGAGGTGGACAGCTTCCTCCGCGCTCACCAGCGCTACGGCGCCAAGCCGCTGGACGCCGCCGGCTGCGACGGCTACGTCGCCGACGCCGCCCGGATCGCCACCGCCCTGGGCGTCCCCGACCCGCCCCGCACCCGCGCCGAACTCGCCGCCCGCCTCGACGCCTACCGCCCCGAACTGCGCTCCACCCCCGAGGCCCGCGCGGCGGCCCGCTTCATCCTGCTCAGCCCTCCGCTGCCCTGGCCCGCCCGCGGCCCCTACGCCGTCCTGGCCGCCAGCGCCGTCTCCCTGCTGCCGCCCTGGTCCCGCCCCAGCTCCGCCTGCCCTACCTCCCGCTCACCGAGAACACCGCCGTCCGCCTGGCCGGCCACGGCCTCACCCGAGCCATCCGCTGGGCCATGACACCCCCCGCCACCCGGCCCGCGGCGTGATTGGAGACCCGTTGGGCTCGTTCGATGTGCTGCTGGACGACGAACGCACTCAGCTCGACGCATTCGTCGAGGAGTACCGCAGCGCCATGGATGTGACCTCGACCGCGCGGCGTTGACCTTCCTTCGTGAAGTCACCCGGGGGCGAGAACTACTACCGGCCGCGTGAGTAGTGCCCAGCGCCTGCCAGCGGTCACGCAAACCCTGATTCACGTCCCGAAACTGCGCCGTGCCTTGGAGGACATCGGTGCTGCCCCCCAGATGGTCGATGACCTCACCGGTGACCTCCCCGGCGGATGCAAGGACACTCCCGGCGAGATCCGGCGGCTTCGCTGCACCGTCCTGCTCACGCAACTCGCTGGCCGAACGGATTCGATACCGCCATCGACCCCCAGTAACAACGTGACTCAGCGGATTGATGTTCTATTGACTCTCTGTTGAAGCGGGCCCTTGCTCACGGCCGGTGCTGTGAGCGGGGTCCTGCTGCGCAGTTGCCGTCCCTGGGTCGATACGGTGCTGCGGATGCTCACCGCAGTCGTGCAACGGACCGGGCTGCTCGGCCCAGGGATGGGAGCAGCTTTCCCGCACGCAACGGTGGGGCGTCGCTCTGATCAGTGCAGGGTGGTGGGCTCGGTGTGCGCTGGGTTCTGCGGCTGGTCCGCTGGAGGCGAGGGCGATGAGTGTGTCGAGCGCAGTTTCGAGGGCACGGGGGTCGCGGTGGGTCTGCGCGAGGAGCAGGCCCCCTGGAGCACGGCGAGGAGGGTGACAGCGAGGTCGTCCGGGTCGTGGATCAGCCGGGCGGCAGCGTCCACGATCCTGGCCCGGGTGCGCGCCCCCTTCGCGAAGAGTGGGTTGTGCAACCCGGTTCGGGTGAGTGGAGAGAGGTCCCTCATGATCCTTGTCACCACGGCCGGGAAGGTCGGCTCCGAAGCGGTGCGCCTTTCACGCGGCAGCAGATGCCGGGACTCTGGGCCTGCCCGCGACCACCCCGCCGGCGCTGACGACGTTCACCATGAGCAGCCACGTCATCGGCTACGCCCGGATGACGGTCAACGCCCGCCGTTGACCGCGTGCCCAGTGCCGCGCGGATGACAGGGACTCCGCGGCGCCGCCGCGTTGGAGACGGGGTGGCGGGGCGTACGAGGCCTGCCGTTGACGGATCGCTGCTCGTGCGGCCCTGGTGCGCCGGGGTGGGCTTGCGAAGCCGTCACCTCGATCCCGGAACGTATGACGTAGCCCGCAGATGACGTTGTTCGGCCGCCGTGGTTCGCCGCGGTCGGCTGGCTGCTGCCCCGTCGACCACGGCGGCTGCCGAGCACCGGTGAGCATCGAGGGATGCGTGTACGTGTCACAGGGGCAACTGGCTATGTGGGACGGGCTGTTGCGATTGCCCTGGCCCGGGCGGGGCATGAGGTCACTGCCCTGACACGGGATCCCGGCTCGGACAGGGCCAGGACACTGGGAGACGTCGGTGTCCGGCCGCTGTGCGGGCGTCTCGCGGACCGTGGTGCGCTGAGCGAAGTGCTCGCCGGTGCGGATGCCGTGGTCCACACCGCCTTCGACCCGGCCGACCCCGACGGCACCAATCGCTCTCTGTTCCGAGCCCTCGCCGATGCCGGCAGCCGACAGCATCTGGTGTACACGAGCGGCTGCTCGGCCTACGGAAAGCACGAACACACGCTGTTGACGCCTCAGACCCCCGTAGACAACGGCAACGCCCGTGCTCGTCTGGAAGCCGAACTGCGGGGTGCGCGACTGCCCCACACGGTACTGCGGCCGGGGATGGTGCACGGCGGCGACGCACGCAGTTCGATTGTCGGCGACTGGTTCAGCGAGGCCCGGTCTACCGGGCCGGTGCACAGGGGACGGCGTGACAAGGTGTGGTCCTGGATTCACGTCGAGGACCTGGCGCGGGCGTATGCGGCCGTGCTGTGCGCGCCGCAGGACCACGAGGGGCGCACCTACCTGCTGGCCGACTCGCATCCCGCGGCCCCGCTGGTGGTCGTTGAGGCCGCTGCCCGGGCGGCCGGCAGCAGGGGACTTTGTGGGGCCATCCTGTGAAGCTCGTGTGCACAGGATTGATTGTCATGAGCGCGACGATCTAGCGTCGCCGGTAGCTGCTCCGAACGAGGGGCTATCGGCTGACCCGCCGTCGGCCTCCGCGAGCAGCCTGGCCCAGGACTTACCACATCCATGGACCGGCCTGAACCCCCACACGGCACAGGAGCACCCGCTTTGCGTACCTCTACCAGATCCGCTGTCCGCCGCACCACCATGGCCCTCACCGCCGCGGCCGCGCTGAGCGTCTCCGGGGTCGGAGCCGCCTCCGCTCAGGCGGAGTCGTCGCCGATGGCGCACCACCGGTTGACGTTCACCCGCGACTGCGCCCGGCCCGCTAAGGTCGGATACATGGCCTGCGACGCGCTTCGGGTCACCGGCGGCACGGTCCGAGCCAAGGCCCACGGCGTCGTGTCCCCACACGCGAGCGCCCAGGCATCGGTCTCGGGCTACGGCCCCGCCGACATCCAGAGCGCCTACAACCTCGCTTCGGCCGCCGCTGCAAACGGATCCGGCGAGACGGTGGCGATCGTCGACGCTCAGGACGACCCCAACGCGGAGTCGGACCTGGCCACCTATCGAAGCGAGTTCGGGCTGCCCGCCTGCACCAGCGCCGGCGGCTGCTTCACCAAGGTGGACGAGAACGGCGGCACCAGCTACCCCTCGCCGGACTCGGGCTGGGCCGGGGAGATCTCGCTCGACCTGGACATGGTCAGCGCCACCTGCCCGAACTGCGACATCCTGCTGGTCGAGGCCAACTCGGCCAGCATGGATGACCTGGGTACGGCGGTGAACACCGCGGTGTCGATGGGCGCTGACTTCGTGTCCAACAGCTATGGCGGCTCGGAGTCCTCGACCGACACCAGCTACGACAGCGAGTACTTCAACCACCCGGGTGTCGCCATCACCGCCTCTGCCGGCGACGGCGGTTACGGCGTGGAGTACCCCGCCGCCTCGCCCTACGTCACCGCCGTTGGCGGCACCTCGCTGGCCACCGCGTCCAACACCCGCGGCTGGACCGAGAGCGTGTGGTCCACCAGCAGCACCGAGGGCACAGGCTCGGGTTGCTCCGCCTATGAGCCCAAGCCGAGCTGGCAGACGGACAGCGGCTGCTCCAACCGCACCGTGGCCGATGTCTCCGCGGTCGCCGACCCGGCCACCGGTGTCGCCGTCTACGACACCTACGGTGCTTCGGGCTGGCAGGTCTATGGCGGAACGAGTGCCGCCTCGCCGATCATCGCCGGCGTCTACGCGCTCGCCGGGGCGCCTGGTTCGAACACCACCCCTGCTTCGGACCTGTACGCGGACACGTCCGGGCTGTACGACGTGACCAGCGGTTCCAACGGCAGTTGCACCCCTGCCTACCTGTGCACCGCCCAGTCCGGCTACGACGGACCGACCGGCCTGGGGACGCCTGACGGCACCGCGGCCTTCACCGGCTGACACACGACCACCGGGACGACACCGGGCGGACCGCGGAGTGCTCCCAAGCCTCGGCGGTCCGCCTTCCCCATCCACACCCCGAACTGAGCACCCGCGGCCTCCAGGTGCTCGTCCACCGCACCGCAGCAGGTGACGCCGTCGGCCACCCCGTCATAGGTGATCAGATCTATGGTGTCCCCAACCGGGCAACGGATGAGGAGAATTGCCCGGTTGCGATCAGGTCTCCGCGTCTGGACTCCGCCCCGGGTACGAGGGATGTCGCGGACGCACTGGCGGTCAGTATGCCTGGATGGCGCGAACAGATCGACGCGTTGGGTCCGATGCCCTCCGCCGGCTCCGGCGCGAGGCGCCGCCCCACCCTGCGGGCGGCCGGTTCGCCCGTCACTCGTGTGCGACCCGGCCGCCGAAGAAGACCTGGGTGTCGGTGATCTTCCCCTGCCGCACGGTGCTGAGCTCGACGTTGCGATAGCGCTCACCCGTCACCAGTTCATACTCGTAGACGATGAGCACGCCGTCCCCGCACGCCGGGACGGCGTCCAGGATTCGCTGCGTGCGAAAGCGGTCCGCGGTGGGGAAGCAGCGCTCGAAGAACGCCGCCCTGTCGATCCGATCGTCCTGCGGGCTGGTGAATGTGTAGTCCGGCGCAATCAACCGTTCCGCAGTCGCCCGGTCCTGGGCGATGTAGCTCTCCAGACACAGCCGAACGACGTCGACGTTCGTCATTGCGATCACTCCTCCGGCCTGCGGGCAACACCCAGGCTCTCGCGATTTGTCACCTCGACGCTCCTCCAGGTACGAGGAGCCGGCAACCGGCGGCACTTGGGCCGTCGACAGCGGGACGTCGCCGCCAGGGGCACCCTCTGCGCAGCGGAGCGACCTCCCCCGGGCGAGGGGCGACCGGGGTGATCGCACGGCCCCGCCCGCCCGGACAGGGGACCATCGTGCGGTGCAGCCCGGGGCGCGGCCAGCGGGCGCGGCCGTCGGTGACGCGCAGCGCCTCGGTGAGGGTCTGCGGTTCGTTGCGGCCGAAGCGGCGCCGCGCCCTCCCGTCGGCGCAATGAGCTGAGAGAGGCTGCCGATCGCCCCGTCCGCGCGTTCGTGGAGTTAGCGGTCGAGTTTGAGCAGGCTTCCGGGCTTGTGCCGGTGCAGTCGGAAGATATCTTCCAGCGAAGCGATCAGGCTCCGCCATCCGTCCGTGCAGGAGGGCGTTGGCGGCATCGGGGTCGACCAGGACCGCGAGCAGGGGCTGCTCCAGGTGGGCTCAGGCGTCGCGCACCAGCACGGGATCAGCCGGAAGCTGGTCGGTAGGGATGAGTTCTGCGGCTTCCATGTGCTGCTGCGGCCTGATGGGGCGGCTGTTGTGGTGCAGAGAATTCGACTACGTCCACACGGGTGGGAACCACGGCCCCGCGCATTGCCCGGTCAGAGTTCGGCGAGAGGCCCCGTCAGTGATAGCAGCAACGAAGCGGCGTTGCGTGCGGTTGGAGGAGTGCGTCGGCGGCACGTCCCGCCGGGAGTTTGGCCTGGTGCAGAGTCCAGATGAATCCTTCCGGCTCTCCAAGGATGACACCGTCGCCTCGGTCACGGCAGCCCACCGGGTAGCCCGCGCGGCCCGGACCGCGCACGCTTCGCTGGGTCTACCTGCAAGTTCTGTGGGAGCTGGCCCACCCTTGCGGACACGCCGACATCCAGTACGGCACTGCTGCCTCGGTGGGCGCCGGGCAGCAGCGGGGGAGCGGCGAGGGGCGGTCGCTGGGGCCTACGAGTCCTGCTGCTGGTTGTAGATCTCCTTGCCGGAGGCGTCGTAGGCGTGGACGTAGGGGCTCGGGGACATGACGGGGGCACTGGGCCCGGTCGTGCCGGTGGAGGCCGCCGCTGTGTAGAAGAACGCGCCGCCCGCCATGACCGCCGGGTACTGCGTCGGGTCGTCGCCGTAGCTGATGGTGATCCGGGCGACGTCCGAGGTGTAGTGCCCGGCGCCCAGCATGAGGTACTGGCCCTGCCCCGCAGGCCCGCTGACGGAGTCGAAGTACTCGATGGTGTGGCCGGCGCCCCACAGGCGGTTGTTGATGAACGTCGCCGGGGAGTCCTGGCTGGTGCCCTGGTCGCCCTTGGTCTCGCACTGCACGTACTGGTCGGCGGAGTTGACCGCGATCACCGCGCCGTCCCAGTCCTGCGAGGCGACCGGGGTGCGGACGGCGATCACCGCGTGGTAGTCCGCGGCGGCCGAGCCCAGGCAGGAGGCCAGGATCTTGGTGACGGTCCCGGCGTCGATCGGGGTCGTCGTCTCGCTGGTGATCGTGAAGGCGCCGGGGGCGGAGCTCCCCCGGGTCGCGGACGACCCTGTGCCGCTTCCGGCCGGGGAGGCCGAGGCGTGGCCGGGGCTCACGCTCGGGCCCGGGGAGGCGGTGGCGCTCACCGGGCTTCCGGTGCCGAGCGGGGTGACGGCGGCCACGTGCCCGGCGGCGCCCTCGCCGCCGAACAGAACCACAGCCGTGACGCTCACTGCCGCGACGCCGGCGGCGACGCTCAGCGGGAGGCCCCACCTGCGTCTTACCGAGGCACGCTGGTCCTCCGGATCGATCTTCATGAGCAGCTCCTCTCGGATCCGCCGGTGGTTCGGCAGATCACGATCGGGGGGAGCTGCGGGAAGGCCCTGCATGTCATTCACCGTGCCACCTCCTCCGTGTTGACGGTTTTCGTGGGACTGAACGGAGCCGGAACCGGCGATCCGCCGACCAGGTCGGCTCCCAACCGCCGCCGCGCCCGGTGCAGTCGGGACTTCACGGTTCCGACGGCCACCCCCAGCGCCACCGCGGCCGCCTGCTGGTCCAGGCCCGACCACACGCAGAGCTCGACGACCTCGCGTTCGTGGCGCGGCAGCCGGGCCAGTGCCCGGTGCAGCTCCGACATCCGGCGCTCGTCGTCTACCCGGCCGGCCACGCGGTCCGCGTGGTCGCCCACCGGCTCGTCATGCGCGATGAGCCGGTGCAGCAGCGCCTCGGCCCGCCGCAGCCGCCGCCGGGTGTTCGACAGCAGATGGTCGGAGATGCCGAGCAGCCACGGCAGGGCCGAGTCGCGGTGCAGCACGGTCTCCGACCGCCGACGCCAGGCGTGCATGAACACGGTCGACGTCAGGTCCTCGGCCTCGGACCAGTTGGCCGTCCGCCGGAACGCGTGGTTGTAGACGGACTTCGCATGACGGTCGAAGATCCGACCGAATGCCTCCCGGTCGCCGTCGACCGCCCGCGCCCACAGCTCCCGGTCGGATATCTCTCCGATCGGGACAGCGCGTTCAGCGTCGTTCAGTTCCATGCCCTACCTGTGTCCGGCAACCCGCCACAGGTTCCCAGGATCCGAAACAAGTCTCACCGGGGGGTGCCTGCCGCACCCGCAGGCAGCCGTCACCACGGGATGTACATGTGCGCAAACAGGAGATGCAGCAGCGCAGTGAGAAGCGCCACGACCAGTACGAGGCTCACCTGAGCCAGGAATACGCCCACTGCGACGCACCGCCACCGCCGAAGCGCCGGACCGCGCCACCTGGTCACAGCGGCGCCGACTCCAGCCCCCATGATCGTTATGAACAGAAGCCCGAATCCGTTGCCGGACGTCTCGGTCATGATCACGGCATCCATCACGGCCGTCAGGACGCTGCACAGGAGGAGGCCGAGCACGTCGGCCTTCCACGACCACTTCTGCGCCAGGCGCATGTCACCCCCCGCAAAGACCATCCACGTGGAAGCACGAACCTACCCCAACGGCTCACCATGGGTCTGTTGGAAGCAAGGGAGATGGCGACGTTGCATGGCGGCGAACTTGTATGGCGGCGATGTCGCCGAGGCCACGGCCAGGCGCGTGCCGGCCGGCGCCTCTCAGGCGGCCCGCGGCGGTGTTGAGACGGTGCGCAGGAAGAACGCGTCGATGCTGTGCACGGCGTTCATGAAGTCATCGAGGGCGACAGGCTTGGTGACGTAGGCGTTGGCATGGCGGCCGTAGGCGGTTTCGATGTCTCCCGGGGTGCTGGAGGTGGACAGCACGACGACGGGAATGGTGCGCAGTGCGTCGTCGTTCTTCAGGACGTCCAGGAACTCGTGGCCGTTCATGCGGGGCATGTTGAGGTCGAGGACGATCAGGTCCGGGTGCGGCGTGCCGAGGGTGCGCAAGTGCTGCAGGGCGGCAATGCCGTCCACGGCCTGCACGACGTTGCGGGGCGCACCCTGGTCCTGCAGCGCGTCCTGGATCAGGAAGGCGTCGGCTTCGTCGTCCTCGACGAGCAGGATGTCGCGGGCGTGGGCGGAAGCCATGGGGTCAGCTCTCCTCGGAGGTTCGGCCCGCGTGCCGCTCCAGCACGTCGGGGAAGCGCTTACGAGCGCCTTGCCTGGTCATCTCCAGGGCAGCACCCAAATCCGTGTAGCCGGCCCCGGCTGCGGCTGCGGCCCGGGCCAACTGGTCGGCCAGCCGGGCGGCGGCCCGCTGCAGGTGCAGCACGGCGTGCAGTTCGGCCAGCGCCTGGCACTCGTCCCTGGGGACCGTGTCGAGCGGACGGAACGCACGATCCGCCAACCGCCGTGCCGTGTCCAGGACGACGGCGTCGGCGAGTTCGGCTATCTCCTGTTCGGTCAGCGCGACCTCGAAGTGAATACCGGGCACGGGATCACGCTAGCGCCTCTGCCCTGTTCGTGACAACCAAAGTTGTCACGCATGTAGAGTACTGGCCGCGCCGCGGCATGCATCATGCCGACACAGGTTCCGATACCCGCTCGAGGAATGCCATGCCACAGCAAGACGCACTCCCCACCGTCGGCTGGTCGACCCGGCAGTGGCTGGCGCTCGGTATCGGTACCGCCGTCGGCCTGCTGGCGGTTCTGTCGGCAGTCGCGGTGTGGACCCTGCAGCACAGTACGGACGTCTCCAACCGCCTGGTCGACCAGACCTCGCCGGCGCTGGTGGCCGCCGTCCAACTGGAAGCCGCGATGATCAACCAGGAGACCGGTACCCGCGGATACGGCCTCACCGGGCAGGCCGACTTCCTCCAGCCCTACACCGAAGGACTGAGCCAGGAGCAGACCGCCGTCCGGCAGTTGCGCAGCCTGGCCGCCGGCCCCCAGGGCCGCTCGGATCTCGCCCTGGTCCTGGACCGTGCGGCCCTGTGGCAGCAGCGCGTCGCGGCCCCCATCGCCGCCTCCCCGCCGGGCACGCCGCCGCTCATAGCGGCCCAGCGCGCCGACGAGGGCAAGGAGCTCTTCGACTCGCTGCGCACGGCGATGACCGACCAGCAGACCCACCTGGAGCAGGCACGTTCCCATGACAGGGCTGACCTGGGTCACGTCCGCGCCCTGCGCAACCGCATCTTCTCCGCCATCGGCGCCATCCTGCTGCTGAACTTCCTGCTCGTCTTCGAAGGGCTTCGCCGGGGCGTCACCATGCCGCTGGCCGCGCTTCGCCGCGACACCCGCCAGGTGACCGCCGGTGATTTCGGCCACCCGGTCAACCCCACCGGCCCGTCCGACCTACGAGCCCTGGCCGCCGACGTCGAGTCGATGCGTCTGCGCCTGCTGCAGGAACTGCGTGCCAGCGACCACGCCCGCGCCCTGCTCGACACCCAGGCCACCGAACTCCAACGCTCCAACGGCGAGCTGGAGCAGTTCGCCTACGTCGCCTCACACGACCTGCAGGAGCCGTTGCGCAAAATCGCCAGCTTCTGCCAACTCCTGCAACGCCGCTACGGCGGCCAGTTGGACGCCAAGGCGGACCAGTACATCGCCTACGCCGTCGACGGCGCCGAGCGGATGCAGAAGCTCATCACCGACCTGCTCACCTTCTCCCGTGTCGGCCGGGTCAACACCGAGATCACGCAGGTGGATCTGGAGGACAGCCTCAGCCGGGCCCTCGACAACCTCGAGGTCACGATCTCCGAGACCGCAGCCGAGATCACCCACGACCCGCTGCCCACGGTGGCCGGGGATCCCACCCTGCTCACCCTGCTGTTGCAGAACCTCGTCAGCAACGCCGTCAAGTTCCGATCCCCGCAGCGCCCGCCGCGCGTCCACCTGTCGGCCGAGCGCGACGGCGGCGTCTGGCGGCTGGCGGTCACTGACAACGGCATCGGTATCGGGCCTGAGTTCGCCGAACGGGTGTTCCTGATCTTCCAGCGCCTGCACACCAAGGACGCCTACCCGGGCAGTGGCATCGGACTGGCCATGTGCCGCAAGATCGTCGAATTCCACGGCGGAACCATTCGTACGGACACCGCGCCCCGCGACGGCACCCGGATGGAGTTCACCCTGCCCGCCGCCGACTGACCTTGCGTGCCCGGGCGACATCCTTTCCGATGTCTGCGGCCTGGTACGCGGCAGCGCCGGCACCGCGCTCGTCGGCAGCCACGTCAAGGCCACCGAGTGGATCGCCGAGCACCACCGGCTGGGCATCGACGAGTTCATCCTCTCCGGCCACCCGCACGTCGAAGAGGCCCGTGGTGGTGGAAAGGCCGCTGGCCGGATCGGCGGCGGGCATGTTGATGTGGTCAGGTCTGGTGGTAGAGGAGGAGGGCGACGTCGTCCTCGTGCCGGCCCCGATCGAGCAGCAGGGTGCAGAGATGGTCCACGACGGCGTCGGGGATGCTGGAGGGTGTGGCGGCGAGTGCCGCCTCGGCGCGGTGGATTCCGGTGTCGATGATCTCGTGGCGGCGTTCGACGAGCCCGTCGGTGTAGAGCAGGAGGTGGGATCCGGTCGGGAGCGTGGTGGTGGTCTCGGGCCGTCTGCGGTTGGTGACGACGCCCAGTGGCACGGATTGGGCGTCGTCGAGGCGTCGGACGGTGCTGTCGGGGTGGCGCAGCAGCGCGGGGAGGTGTCCTGCGCTGCTGTAGCGCAGGGTCTGGGCGGTGGGGTCGATGACGGCGCAGAACGCGGTGGTGCAGTAGGCGTCGGGGAGCAGGGCGGCGAAGCGGTCCATGGCGTCCAGTACGTGGGCTGGGCCGCTGTTCTCCAGGAGGAGCGCACGGGCGGCGCTGCGCAGTTGGCCCATGGTGGTGGCGGCGGGCAGGCCTCGGCCGACGACGTCGCCGACGACGATTCCGTAGCGGTGTCCGGGGAGTTCGAGGACGTCGTACCAGTCGCCGCCGACTTCCAGGGAGGAGCTGGCGGGTTCGTACCGGACTGCGAATCCGGGCGGCAGATCGGCGGGTCCCAGGATGGCGCGTTGGAGGGCCAGGGCGACTTGCCGCTGCTCGTCACTGGCCCTGGCTCGACTCAGCGCACGTTGGAGGTGACCGGTGAGCTGTACGAGCAGGGTGCGGTCGGCGACGGAGAACGGGCGGGGAGTGGCGAACTCGAGCCAGAGCATGGCCTGGTCGCCCCCGTCGAACAGTGGTGCTCCGACGGTGGACACGAAGGTGTCGGTGTCCGATGGGCCGTGGCCGGTGGTGTTCGCGTCGGTGAACATGCGCCCCTGCCGGGCATCGTCCATGGCGCTGGAGGGCGGCAGGTCAGTGCCTGTCGGGATGGTGGGGCCGGTGCACGCGACGGCGGACACGGCGACGGGGGTGTGCTGAGGTGTTTCGTGCCAGCGCAGCACGGTTGCGCGCTCGGCCTGCCAGCAGTCACGCAGTTCGGCCAGGCCTACGCTCAGGACGGTGGCGCTGTCGTCGATGCCGGTGAGCAGGTCGGCCAGGCGTGAGATGGCGGCGTCGCGCTCGGCGGTCAGGTGGGCGGCGGTGACGTCGCGCAGGGTGCCGACCACGAGTTGTCCGGTGCCGGTGTGGTCGCGCAGCGAGTCCAGGGCGACGTCCACCCACAGGCGGCGCCCGTCGCGGTGGCGCAGCGGTAGGACGAAGCGGCCGCGCCCTTGGGCGCGCACGACGTCCAGGGCAGCGTCGACCAGCGCGTAGCCGTCCGGGTCCTGGTCGGGTGTGGGCCACCAGGGGTGCGGGACCGGCCAGGGCAGCTGCGGGGCCTCATAGCCCAGGAGGCGGGTGAAGCCGTCGTTGATCTCGATGATCGCCAGGGTCTGGTCGGCGACGAAGAAGCCGTCCTGCATGGCGTTGACCAGGGCGGTGCGCCAGGCGGACTCGTGGTTGCGCAGCCGGGCCAGGTCCAGGTTGGAGCGGACCCTGGCCAGGAGGTCCGCCGATGAGAACGGTTTGGCGAGGTAGTCGTCGGCGCCTGCGGCCAGGCCTTCGGCCGCCGCTTCCTGGCCGGCGCGTGCGGAGAGGAAGACCACCGGTGTGCGAGCAGTGGCAGGGTCGGCGCGCAGGGCGCGCAGGAGGGCGAACCCGTCCAGGCCCGGCATCATGACATCGGCCAGGATCAGGTCGGGGCGCCGTTCCCGGGCCAGGCGCAGGGCTTGGTGGCCGTCGGTCGCCGAGGTGACGGAGTATTCGGGAGTCAGGAGGGCTTGCAGGTAGTTCCGTAGGTCCGCGTTGTCCTCGGCGACCAGCACGGTGCCCGCCCGGGGCGGAGCGGGGGCTTTCCGCAGATCGGCGTCGTCGGCATCGCTGACGGGCGCGCTCCATTGGAGGGCTTCGGCGAGGTAGTCCTGGACTACGCCGTGGCCGAGTTCGACCTGGGGGGCCTGCTGGGCGGTGCGGGCGGGCAGGCGAAGGGTCAGCGTCGTGCCGTGGCCCGGCCGACTGTCCGCCAGTGCCACACCGCCGTGCAGCGCGGCCAGTTCCTGGACGAGGGCAAGCCCGATGCCCGAACCCTCGTGGGAGCGACCACCGGCCCCCCGTACCTGGCGGAAGCGTGCGAAGATGTGGGGCAGTTCGTGGGGGGCGATGCCGATTCCGGTGTCCGCAACCGTGAGTTCAACGGTGTCCGCGGTGATCAGCAGGCTGAGCCGGATCTCTCCTCGGAGGGTGAACTTGACCGCGTTGGACAAGAGGTTCAACACGATCCGTTCCCACATGCCCGGGTCGATCAGGAGCGCGGGGGAGTCGGTGGGGCAGTCGACGGTGAACCCGAGCTGTGCCCGTTCGACGGCCGGGGCGAAGGACTGGGCGATACCGCGGGTCAACGCCCCGAGGTCGACGGCGACAGGCTCGCTGTGCAGCCGCCCGTCTTCGATGCGGCTGAAGTCGAGCAGGGTGTCGACCTGACGCCGCAATCGTCCTGCGTTTCGGTGGATGATCTCCAATCGCCGGCGCTGGGCGTCTGCGAGGGGGTGGCGTTCGTCAGCCAGGGCGTCGCCGGCCGGTCCGGCGATCAAGGTCAGTGGGGTCCGCAGTTCGTGGCTGACGCTGGTGAAGAACTTGGTCTTGGCGAGGTTCAGCTCGGCCAGTTCTTCGGCGCGGCGCAACTGGGCGGCCCGGGCTCTGGCGTCGCTGATCGCGGCGGTGAGATGGTTGGCGGCCAGGTTCAGATATTCCTGGTAGGCGTCGTCCAGGGCCAGGTGCGCGTTGGTGCCCAGGACCACGACGCCATGGGGGCGATCGCTGCCGGTGGCCGACAGGGGCAGCGCCACGGCTGTGTCCACCGTCGCCGGCCCGGCGGCCTCCGGCACGGGCAGCACGTGCTCGCGCAGCGTGGATCCCATGCCTGAGCGTGTCTGCGGTCTGTTCGCGGCAAGAGCCTGCCAGATCCAGCCTGCCTCCGTATCCGCATCCGCATCTGCCTCCGTGGGCGCGGATACTGCCGGGGGAAGGTGCGGCATCTGCGCGGTCAGCGGCTCCGAGAGCCCGAACCAGGAGACCGCGCGGGCTGTGGCACCGTCGTCGTCGAGCAGGTAGACCACCCCGAAAGGCGCATCCTCACGGTGGGAGGACAGCACGTCTGTTGTGGCAGCGCATGCCTGTTCCACCTCGGAGGTCTGGGCAGAACGGGCCTGGCCCAGCTCGCGCAGGGTACCCAGTCGGCGCGTGCCGAGCACCTGGGTCGTGGTCTCGGTGACAACGGTGAACACTCCGCCCACCCCGCCGTCGGCCAGCGGGATCGCACTGTAGGCGAAGGTGAAGTAGACCGTCTCGTCGAAACCATGTCGTTGCAGCACCAGCGGCAGGTCCTGGTGGTAGGTCGACTCGCCGTGCTCCAGGACGTTGGAGAGCATCCCGCCGACCACGGGCCACGCATCGGACCACACCTGAGCGCAGGGCTGCCCCAGAGCCGGATGCTTGGCGCCCAGGATCGGTACGAAGGCGTCGTTGTAGACCATCGCCAACTCCGGGCCCCACATCACGAGCATCGGGAAGGGCGAGTTCAGGCACACCCCCACAGCAGTACGCAGCTCTGCGGACCAGTCCTGCACCGGACCGAGGACGGTCTGCGACCACGGCGTCCGCTCCATCAGGGCATTCAGCTCACTGCCCTGGTCCGCGGCCAGCAGGCCGGGCGGAAGCAGCCGCGCGCGGCTACCGGACGTCGTCGGCTTCGTCAAGGCCCATGCCTCCATTCTCGCATCGATCGCTTCGTCGCAGACCTCCCGGAGCGGGCCGACCGGGCCGGCGTCGGTCGGCAACCGAATCCCTGCGCCTAGCCCCCGAAGCGATGCGCTGCCGAACGGGCGTCCTCCAGGGTGGGGTACAGGTGCAGGATCGCATCGACGCTGATCAGTTGGAACAGCCGTGCCACCACCGGGGAGGGTGCGGCGATCCGCAGATCGGTGCGCTGATGGATCAGCATGACCAGGCGCAGGAACGAGGAGTCGCTGAAGGTGACGGCGCTGGCATCCAGGATCACGACCGGGTGCTGTGCGGCGGCGGCTTCGAGTTCAGCGGTCAGCGGCCCCAAGGTGTCCCCGTCCAGATCACCCTGCGCAGCGATGACGGGGTAGGAGGAGGTGCGAGGACCGTCGTCGGTAGCCATGCTGTCGATTATGTCGGACAACCCTGTACCCACTCGCCGGGAGACCCCGGGTCCAGCTCCGGCAGCGGTGACGCGCGACATCCTCACCCCTGACGTCGGCAGGCTACGATGCATTCACGTCCGCGCCCGCCTTCAGTGCCGCCGCCTGGGCAGGGAACCAACCAGGGACAGACAGAGGGGGCGGGGTCACGCGTGGAACTCAAGCGGAACAGAACCCCCATCCCGGCCCACTCCACCCTCCGCCTGGACGGTCAGGAGGGATCCGCATCCATTGCCCGAGCGCACGCCGGCGACTTCCTCACGGGCCCCTGCGATCCTCCGCTGACCTCGGCCCGGATCGCCGACGCCCTGATCCTGATCAGTGAGCTGGTCACCAATGCCGCCCGCCACGCGCCGGGGCCCTGCGTCCTGGACATGGTCTACGACGGGACCGCCCTCTTCATCGCTGTCAGCGACACCAGCGCCAGCCTGCCCCGCCCCCGCCCCGGAGACCTTCACACAGGCACCGGTGGCTTCGGCTGGAACCTGCTCAGCAGCCTGACCATGGACATCCACATCACCCGATACACGGCCGGCTGGAAGACCATCGTCACCACCCTGGCCGCCCAGACGTCCTGACCTCAGCGCGCTCGGCCCGGCGGGAAACAGAGGGCGCACGGGATCAGCGCCGCTCTACTGCGCCGTGACGCCGCGGCGTTCCCCCAACTGCTGCCAACGTCGGGCCGCTTGGCCCGGCCGGACGGCGGACAGCCGCAGTCGCCAGCGCTGCCCGTGCTATGGCTGCAGGAGCCGGTAGATTTCGTCCGGCAGCATCTGGGGCGGCGGCCCAGCGGTAGGTCGACAGGGAAGGACGCCATGGAATTCTTGCGTGAGGGCAGCCATCGGCTGCTCCTGGGTTCTGCCGGGCTCGTCGCTGTGTCGGCCTCCGTCGCGCTCGCGGTGCGGACCTGGAGTCGGTGGCTGCTCATCAGGGAGACGTTCGACGAGGGGCTGCCCGCCGAGGGCAGGGTGCTGGACACCTACGTGCTGCCGGGAGACCAGGGCCGGGCAGGCCTGCAGCACGCGATCGTGGGCTTCCGCGCTGTCGACGGACGCGAGTACCGGCTCGACACCGACGCCGATCGGCGACGGGCCCTGGACTCGCGGGTGCACCTGCGCTACCTCCCGTCGAGCCCGGAGCGAGCGCTCCTCGTCGAAGCCGGTCGCGGCACCGTGCGCACGGTGCTGACCCTACTGTTCCTGGCCTGCCTCGGGCTGGCCGGCATCTTCCTCATGGTGCTGGGACTGCTCTGACGAGGAGCCACATCTGGCTTCCGACAAGCGCCAGCCCCACAAACCGCGACGTGATGCCGACCAACCTCATCCCTGGTGAGGCCGGGGAGCAATGCCGCTACCGCTGGCTACTCCTGCAGGGGGCAGCGATCCGGTAGTCCCGCCGGTCGGCGGTGGACAGGTCGCCGACCGGCTTTCCGATCGAGAGAGACGACGCGAGGCGGTTGTCCACGGCTGCCAATCGAACATGGTGACGGCCCCGCCGTGGGGGACAGTGCGGGGCCATCACTGAACGCCTGCCCAAGGGTGGGCGGGGCGCACGTCACCCGATCGGATGGTGTCGTCGGCACGGCCGGGCCCCGGCCCGGGGTCATGATGGGTGCGACGGCCGGGGCATGATCTGCTCCGGTTCGTCCGCCGGTGGCTTCACGCCTCTTCGCCCGGCTGTGACGGCCCCCGTCCTCATGAACCGGTGGCGGGGGCCGCCCGACGCCGTGGATTGAACGCGTGATCACGGGGCAAGCGCTGTCGCGCACTCCTGGGCGGGTGTTCGGTGCCCCGGCGGAAGCGGACCGGCGGGGCACCGCCCGCGCCCGAAAAGCGGGCGTGGTGTGGCCACGATGCCCTCTCCGGCCGCACTTCGGCCACTGCGGCTACTGGCCCATGAGGGCGGTGGCCGAGTACCAGAGCGGACCCCGGTTGAGGTGGTCGGGGTACAGGCGCACCATCTCCTCGTAGTACTCGCCGGCGTTCGCGCTCGACGTGAGCAGTCGGGCGGCATCCAGCAGGTACTGGCGCGTCCGGCCCACGACGGCCGGATCATCGGGCAGATCCCGGTTCTTGTGGCTCGCCACGACCGCCTTCGGTTCCAGGGCCTCGATGGCATCGAGTGCCTTGAGCCATGCCTCGAGACCGCCGTTCGCGCTTTCGAGGAGCATCTGGTGCACGCCGTTGTAGGCGGCGTCGCCGGCCACCACGAGTCCGATGGACGGCACGTGCAGGACGGTGGTCTCGTCCGTGTCGGTGTGGCCCACCTCGACGGGTTGGATGAGGTTGCCCTCCAGCTGGAGTCCCTCGGCCGGTACCGGCTCCGCGAGCACCGGGGTGTCGGGGATCTGCCCCGGGAAGAAGGACTCCCACAGCTGCTCACGGGTCTTGGCGGCGTAGTGCATGACGTTGATGGTGCCGGGTGTGGCGTAGGCCTTGGCGTCGGGGAATCGCTTGAGCAGTTCGCCGGTGCCGAACCAGTGGTCGCCGTGGCCGTGGGTCGCGTAGATGTAGGCCAGGCGCCTGCCGGACCGCTCGACCCAGTCGCCCACTTCCCGGATCTGGTCATAGGTGAACGGCGGGTCGACGAGGACGGCGTCGTGCTCGCCGTGGATCAGGGTCACGGCTACCGGCGACGAGACGAGCGGGTCGCCGTTGGGCATGCGCTGTTCGGTCTCGCGGATGACTCCGTCCAGGACGAGGACGTCGTAGGACAGGGCGGTCGGGTCTGCCATGGCAGAACCTCCTTGGTGTTGTGCTGAGTTGTGGTGGTGTGACTGTTCGAAGGACTGTCACCGCTCTTGCGACGGTCCGTGCTGGGCAGGGCCCGAGGTGCCCACGGGCCTTCAGCCGGGAGGGCGGCGGGTGACAGCCACCGAGGTGCTTCTAGACGTGTTCACGAAACCAGTCGAGGGCCGCGCCGCTGGTCTCGTCGAAGTTCTTCGTGTACGCATCGAAGTGGCCTCCGTCGTATGTGACCAGTTCATTCGGCTGGCCCGCGGTCTCGAAGGCGTTCTCGGCGAGGTCGTGCGGGGTGATGACGTCCCGCGTTGCGACGATCATGAGCAGCGGGGTGGGTGCCACCCGCGGAATCCAGAGCCCCGGCTCGTACATCTGGGCCTTCAGGGTGGAGCGCAGCGTGACGCGCTGGCCGTCCTCGATCCCGTCGGGCGTGGGGAACCGCTTGTCGAACTCCTCGATCTCCTCGGAGTGGTACACGGCGACGGCCGTGGGGTCGAGGCTGTTGATGAGCTGGGTGGCGGGTTCGGTGTGCAGTTGTGCGCGGTCGTCGTCGGCCAGGATCGCGGCCAGTGCCGGGCGCCGCTCGACGGGTACGCGTCGCAGCGCCTGCTCGTAGCCGCTGATGGTGGGGATCTGGGAGACCACTGCCTTGATCCGGCGGTCGCTGGCGCCGAGGACGATGGAGTGGCCCCCGGCGTAGCTGGTGCCCCACAGGCCGATCCGGTCGGGGTCGATGCCCTGCAGCGTGGTGAGGAAGGAGATCACCCGGCGCCAGTCGTGCAACTGACGCCAGGGGTCGACGTCGCGCCGCGGCTGTCCGCCGCTCAGGCCGAACCCGCGGTGGTCGTGGATCACCACGGCGAAGCCGGCCGCGGCGAAGCGCTGGGCGTATCCGTCGAGCCCGTGGTACTTCATGCCGCCGAACCCGTGCGCCATGCTGATCACCGGCACGGGGCCGGTGGCCTGCGGGGGCCGGTACAACCAGGTGTGGAGGTCGATGCCGTCGTCGGCGGGGACGTGGATCACTTCGGGGTTGATCGTCATGACGGTCTGCCGATCCGCTGTCAGGCGCCGGGGACTTCGAGGACGACGCGACCGTAGGGCCGGTCCTCGATCAGATGCCGGGTCGCCTCTCCCGCGTCCTGCAGTGGGAAGCTGCGCGCGATGGTGGGGTGGAAGGCTCCTTCGGCCAGGTACTGGAAGAGCGTGGCGTTGGCTTCCGTCAGCGTCTGCGCGGAGAAGAGGGTGAACATGAAGCCCTGGATCCGGGCCGAGCGCCAGATGACGTCGGTGACGTTGATCGAAGCCTGCTTGCCGCCGGAGTAGCCGACGGAGACCAGGGTGCCCTCGGACGCGAGACTGGCGAGGGCTTCCCCCGTGAACCACCCGCCGACGCCGTCGACGACGACGTCCACTCCGCGGCCACCGGTCAGGCGCGCCACGCCGTCCCGCAGTGACTCCTGCGACAAGTCGATGACCTCATGTCCTTCGGCACGCGCGCGCTCGGCCTTGTCCGTGCGGCTGGCGGTCGAGATCGCCAGCGAGGCTCCGAGCCGGTTGGCGACCTCGACGGTCCCCAGTCCGACCGCACCGCCGATACCCGGGGCCAGGACCGTCTGCCCGGGCTTGAATGAGGCGAGTTCCGTCAGGGCCAGGTAGCCCGTCAGGTAGCCGACGCCCGTGGTGAAGGCGGCGACGTCCTGCAGGTCGAGACCTCCGGGGAGGGGGATGAGGTCCTGCACCTCCGCGAGGAGGTACTCCTGCCAGGTGCCGTCACGGAACATGCCGTAACCGCGACCGGCCACGACCACGTTCGTGCCCACCTCCAGTCCTTCGACGCCCCCGTTGTCGACGATCTCGCCGACGCCCCCGGTCCCGGGGACCAGCGGCAGTTGCCTGGCGGAGGGCAGCGCGCCGGAGCGCACGGTGTCGTCGAGCGGGTTGACACCCGCCAGCCGCATGCGGACGAGGATCTTGCCCGCCGCCGGGGCAGGGGCGGGGAGGTCGACCAGCCTGAGCGTGTCGTAGCCGCCGAAGTCGGAGATCTGGATGGCTTTCACGGGTTCTCCATTTGGCTTGGTATTTCCAAGTCAGACTAGTAGCTGACTTCGGAAAGTCAAGTCATGGGGGGAGGGCGGCACGCACACCGGGCGTCACGGCATCGGGACCCACTCTGAACTGCGGTTTGAGCCCGTTCGGGCGGGAGAGCTCGGACAGTGGCCCCGTGACCGCGGTCATCAGAGGAGGCCGGGATGTGCACGGTCCGCGCGGACTGGCGGCCCCGGACGTGGTCACGGCGGACGGCCGACGGCGTACGAAGGGAACGGGCTGGACGGGCGGGCGGGTCCGGTCGTGCACCGCGCAGGCGCGGCCGTGCCGGCGCCAGGTGGTCCACGACTGGACCCGCCCGGCACGGACACGACCGTCACCCGGGCAACGGCGTCCTCACTGCGGTGGCGCCGGGCAACCTCTGGGGGCCTCGCTCACACGGACGGTGCCCAACCGTCCGGACGGCACCAGCGGCACGACGAAGCTCGGCAGCCAGTACCCGGTACGGGCCGCGATGACCGGCACCAGCCGCGAGAGGCCGCCCATGGGCCCGCGCCACCGCTCCATGGCGGGGCAGATCCACGATCCAGGCACCACGATCCGGTGCGGGACCACGGGGACTCTCGGAGAGGCACGGAATCCGCGGCACACACGTTCCCGGCACACACGTTCCCGCCACACCGGCCGGCGCATTCACAGCCGGCTCACCGCATTCCGGCCCCGAACGTCGAGGGCCACCGAGGACCATCCGCCCACCGGCCCCGGCCGACCTTCGGCTGCGCCCCCAACTAGGTGGATGCGCCGGGTCCCGGGACGGTCACGACGTCCTCAAGCGCGACGGGACGGCCGTCGTCATCGACGAACGCCACCTGTACGGGCTGGTTCGTAAGCTTGTGCCGAAGCAGCGCCGGAGGCCCGGCGGAGTCGGCGAGGTGCTTGTCGCCCCAGGTCATCAGCGCGGCGAGCACCGGCGCGAGTTCCCGGCCAGCCTGCGTGAGGTGGTAGGACATTCGCTCGCGGGAACCGCTGTCCCGGTAGGCCCGCCTCTCCAGCACGCCCACCTTCACCAGATCCTCAAGGCGCTGCGTGAGGACGTCGGTGGAAACACCCAAGTGTCCTTGGAACTCGCTGAACCTCGTGCGGCCGTTGAGCGCCTCACGCACAACCAGGAGCGTCCAGCGCTGACCGAGCACACCCAGACTGCGGGCGATCGAGCACGCTCCCCCCGCTTCGAGTGCGTTCCGCTTGGCCATGGAGTCATGGTACCACTTGGCTCCGAAAACCCCAGTCAGCATCCGGGGGTGGATCGTCGCGGTCGACTCCACGGTCGTGCGTGCAAGGCGTACTCCTCCCGCGCGATCCGGGCACACCTGCGGCGACGCGGTATCCGCGCTGTGATCCCCAGCCCCGTCGACCAGGTGGCCCACCGCACGCGCCGCGGCCGCGACGGAGGTCGCCCACCCGCCTTCGACCGCGAGGCATGCAAGCAAACGCAACACCGCTGAGCGATGCATCAACCGACTCAAGCAACGGTGCGGCCTTGCGACCCGCTACGAGAAGACAGCCACCGTCTATCTGGCCGGACTCCACCTCGCGGGCATCTTCCTATGGTCCGCACGATGATCCAAAAGAACGGCCTAGTCCGGTGTCGAGTCCGCACGGGTGGTGTTGCAGCCTGAGCGCCCTGATGGACAGGAGCGGTCTGCTCAACGCCGGGCGAGCCGCTGAACGCCGCCGGACGTCCACCGGAACTGAGCAGCGGTTTCCAGATCAGGAGGTGCAGGGTTGGCGGGTGGGCAGCGATGCAGCAAGATGGGTGACATGACCACGCCATCATTGCGGCTTGGAAAGCTTCCGATCATCAGGGCCTGCGACGCCTTCGCGGGTTCCGGCTGACGCGGGTCTGCGCGTCTTGCCACTGCCGAATGCAACCCCTACTACTTTACTTGGACTGACTCTTGAGCCTGCATCGAGCGGGTAAGCGCGACTTTCGTTGTCCGCCTACGGGCGGCGGGAAGACGAAGGAACACACGCCACCCAAGTGGCACCGAGCATCAGCGCCGGTCGTGGTCGGGAAGGCGTGCCCTGACATCGCACAGACGTCGACGCCCGCTTCACGGGCCATGCCACGCTGGAGCGGACTGGGCCCCAACCGCTCGCCCTGGAGCCTGCGATGAGACTCGCAGCCCGACCGTTTCGTGCCTCGACGCGTGCCTCCGCTACCGGTTCCGCTCCGGATTCCGGGCCTGACCCGCAGACTTCGCCCGCGGCTGGGCCCCCCGATGGGGACGAAGAGGCCGAAGCCGGGGCAGCCGACACCGCGGGAACCCCGCTGACGGACCAGGACATCGCCCTGCTGCGGGCAAGCACGGCCTTGGTGGCCCCGCTGGCCGAAGAGCTGACGGTGTACTTCTACGCCATCTTGTTCACCCGGTACCCCGAGGTCCGCAGTCTCTTCCCGGACAACCTGGACGTGCAGCGCGACCGACTGCTCCGGGGCCTGCTGCGCATCGTGGACCTGGTCGACGACCCGGCCAACCTGGTTCAGTTCTGCAACCGACTGGGCCGCGACCACCGCAAGTTCGGCGCCTTGGCGGCCCACTACCCTGCCGTCGGTGCCTGCCTGCTGGATTCGCTGGCACGCTACGCAGGCCCCGCCTGGAACCAGCAGGTGGCCGACGCCTGGAGCCGTGCCTACGGCGCGGTAGCCGAGTTGATGTGTCAGGGGGCGGACCACGACGCACTGCTGGGACCGGCGGTGCGATTAGCGGAGATCGTCCGCCATGTCGACCACGGCCACGGCATTGCCGAGATCACCGTGCGGCCGGACACGCCCTACCCGTACATCGCAGGCCAGTACGCGAGCGTCGAGACTCCCTGGCAGCCGAAAGCCTGGCGCTACTTCTCCATCGCCCACGCGCCGCGCCCCGACACCACCCTGACCTTCAACGTTCGCGCCGTCCACGGCGGCCAGGTCAGTCCATCCCTGGTGTACAAGGCCAAGCCGGGAGACGTCCTGCGGCTGGGCCCGGCCCAGGGGGACATGATTCTGAACCCCGCCTCAACCAACGACGTCGTCTGCTTAGCCGGCGGTACCGGCCTCGCCCCCATCCGCGCCCTGGTGGAGCAAGCCGCCCGCAGCGGCATCCAGCGTTCCGTCTCCGTGTTCGTCGGCGCCCGCACCGCCCCCGAGCTCTATGGACTCGACGACATGCTGCGCATGTCGCAGCGCCACCACTGGCTGTCGGTCCGCGCCGCCGTCTCCCATCAGCACATCCCCGGCCTCGAGGGCGCTCTGCCGCAGGTGCTGCGTGAGTTCGGCCCCTGGCACCACCACGACGCCTACGTCTCCGGTCCCGTCGACATGGTCACCGCCAGCTGCTACGCACTGCGGCGCAGCGGCGTTCCCTCCCACCTCATCCGCCATGACCCCTTCGACGTCCCCGCGTTGGATGCGCCCCTGCTCCCTGGCAACGTCCCGGCGCACCCAGCAGCATCCCCGTAGCCGCGGTTGTGACTGCCACCTGTCCAGCCAAGTCGAACACGTCTCAAGTCTGCGCGTCGCCGCCCGCAGCGCCGGCTGGCCCGGCTCCGTGCGCAACCACCCACCGAGAGATCCGCCCATGAGAATCCCCTCAACCCGCACTGTCCCCACCCGCTCGCGCACGGCAGTTGTCGACTCCGTCTGGTCCGACGCGAAGGAATTCCTCACCCAGTTCGCCCAGGAGAGCCGTGGGGCCACGGACACCGACCGGCGCCTGCGCGAGGTCCGGTCCGCGATCGAGGCCACCGGCACCTACCGGCACACCACCGAGGAACTGACCTTCGGAGCGCGGCTGGCCTGGCGCAATGCGGAACGCTGTATCGGGCGCCTGTACTGGAACAGCATGACCGTACGTGACCTGCGCCATCTGCACACGGCCGATGACATCGCCGAGCAGTGCGTGGAGCACCTGCGCACAGCCACCAACGGCGGCCGCGTCCGGCCCCTGATCACGGTCTTCGCGCCCGATCGCCCGGGTCGGCCCACGGCACGGCTCCTGAACGAGCAGCTCGTCCGCTATGCCGACGACCCTCGCAGCCGGCAACGCACCCACCTGGCCCAGGGGCTCGGCTGGACAAGGGGCGACAAGGACTTCGACGTCCTTCCCCTGCTGACCCGAACGGGCCGGGACGATACTCCCCGCTTCCACGAGCTGCCGTCCGACGCTGTCCTCCAGGTTCCGCTGACCCATCCCCAGTACCCGGCCTTCGCCAGCCTCGGGCTGCGCTGGTACGCCGTCCCCGCCATCTGCGACATGGCCCTGCGCGTAGGCGGCGTCACCTACCCCACCGCACCCTTCAACGGGTGGTACATGGGCACCGAGATCGGGGCCCGCAACCTCGCCGACACCCAGCGCTACAACCTCCTGCCGACCGTCGCCCAGCTCCTGGGCCTGGACACCAGCAGCGACCGCACCTTGTGGAAGGACCGCGCCTTGGTCGAACTCAACCTGGCCGTCCTCCACTCCTACCAGCAGGCGGGCGTCACCATCACGGACCACCACACCGAATCAGCCCGCTTCCTGACCCACATCGAACGCGAGGAACAGCACGGCCGCACCGTCGCCGCCGACTGGAGTTGGATCGTTCCCCCGATCTCCGCCTCGGCTACTCCGGTCTTCCACCGCTACTACGACCCGCCCAACCCCCATCCGCACACCGCGTTCGTCCACCACGCATCTGCAGCCGACACGCACTGACCGCTCCCGGCAGCAGACTTCGGCACGGACGTCGGAAAGGCACCCCCGGGACCGAAGTAGGCGATCGCTCCGTCGGGGGCCTCCCGTGTGATCGGCTGATCGTTGGGGGTACAGATCTGGCCGCGGGGGCCCTGCCGGCCGTCCTCTTCAGAACTGGTAACCGTCAGCAATCAGGCCCCGCTTGACGGTGGCTGCCTTGGCGAAGACCGCCTCCATGTCGTCCGGGGTGAATGCGCACGCCCCCGCCTCCAGTGCCCGGCCGATATCCGCGCCGGCGTCCTGTACGCGCTGGTGGACCGCCATCACTTCGCTGTCGGTGAGCCGGTCGCCGTCCCGGACCTCCTGCCGCCGCCGCTGCGCCTCGGCCACCTGCGTCCGAGCCCTGTCGAGGTCGGCTTCTCTCCTGTCGACCTCGGCATCGAAGAAGTCTGCGATGGCGGCCCGGGCGCAGGGGAGGTCCGGTGAATCGGTGTGCTGCGGGGTCTGGTCGATCACGACGCGGTCCTATCCGGCAAGAGGCCCGAGGCTGGGGAAACATGCTGGCTGTCCCGCTCGGCGCGTTGGAAGGTGAGTAGTTCGTCTAATTCTGGCGTTGCCATCCGTGGAGCAGGAACCACATCGTGGCCATGATCGCAATGACCAGGCCGGCTGCGGCGCCGATCCACCAGCGGCCCGCAACCGCACCGACGAGGGTTCCCACGGCGAGCGAGACCACAGCGCCGATCCAGGCCACCGCGAGAGCAGGGGAGTGGGGGAGAGGCGGCTCATCTCCAGGGAATCGTTGCGGCTTGCTCATAAGCCGAGCCTAGCGGCGCATGCCGCAGATCAGCTTCAACTCACCCGGAAGGATGGCTTACACGCGTCTGCCGGTGAGGTTCGGACAGCCGGCGCAGAGAAGCCGGCGGCGGCATGATCGTCCGGGAAGGCCTCCGTGTCAGTCAGAGGTGCTGTCGTTCTCGGTGGCTGATTCGGTGAGGGCCTGGATCAGGTACGGGGTGAGGCGTCGGCAGAGGCCTTGGACGGCGTGGTCACGGGTGCTCTGGATCAGTTGGAGCGCGGTCAGACCCTCGGACAGGGCGACGAGCAGGCGGGTCAGGTCCTCCGTGGGCACGGCGGGGCGGCGGCCGGTGGCGGCGAGCGCGCGGGTGACCAGGCGGGACAGGCCCTGGGAGAGGCGCTCCTCGTGCTCGTGGACGGTCAGCAACCCGCGTTCGGCGAGATCAAGGGCCACGCCGGCGAGTTGCGGGACCAGGGCGCGTTGCTCATCCCCGGTGAAGCTGCGCAGGGGCGGAGCCTCCGCAGCACCGGCCCAACGCAGGGCAACGCCGTAGTTCTGGACCAACCCGGCCAGGGAGTACCCCAAGAAGGCACGACGCATGAGCGTCTGTTCGGCGATCGTCAGCGAATCCCAGGAGTGCATGACGTGCCTACTTCCACGACGAGCTGACCCGCCGCATCACACGCCAGCAGCAGAAGGTCAGCCTTCACGGTCTCCTTGGGTATCGTCGGTCCGGGGCTGGGGGCGGCGCTGGCGAGGGGCTGCGGCAGACGTGCGGCATTGGGGGAGTGGGGCGGTGCGGTGGCGGCGGTCCTGGCCCGGCGTGCTGTTCATACGGGCCGCTGGCGAGAACCTGGGGGCCGGTGCCCGATGTCCGCACGGCCGCGGCGCTGGAGCATCGACGGTACGGGCGGATCTCCCGCCCGTGGGTGGCCTCGCCGCCCGCTCCGAGACAAGGACCTGACCCGTGATCAAACCGCTCAACCGCATGCGCACTCGCCTCGCCGCCACACTCGCGGCCGGGGCCCTCACCGCCGTGGCGGCGGTGGCTCTCACCCCTGCGGTCGCCGAGGCAGCCCCGGCGTTCACCTCGACGCCCTGCAGCAACAGCAACAGCCCCGTGCACTACCTGCTGCCGGGACAGTCCATGGCCTCCGTGAGCTACGTCTGCGCGGGCGACTACATGTTCGCCAGCCAGAACGACGGCAACTTCGTCATCTACAACAACGGCGGTACGCCGGTCTGGGCCTCCGGGACCAATACCGGCTCGCCCAACACCATCGTGATGGCAACCAACGGCAACCTCCTCATCTACAACAGCGCCGACTACCTCCAGTGGCAGACCGGCACCGGTTGGACAGACCACCGGAACTACGGCGCCTACGTGTGCTTCCAGACCGACGGCAACATGGTTCTCTACGCGCCCAACGGAGGCAACCACACCTGCTCCGGCACCGCCCTGTGGGCCAGCGGCACCTGACGCAAACGGTCACGGCGCGCCCGCCACGCTCTGCACGACTGCGCGGGGCGGGTGCCCCCTTCCGGGTGCTCCGGCGCCCAGCACGGTCCAGACGGCGTGCGCCTTCCCGGAGGTCGGCGGGCATGCAGCGCTCGGCCGCCCGATGCACGCCCTCAGGTCCGCTCTGTCTGAGCAGGCGGGCCTGATCACCGCACGTGAATGGCCAGGGTAGGCGCGCTCGTGGTCCTCGCCGTCCGCTCGGTGGACAAGGGGCGGGCGGTCGCCGCGACATTCCCGGGACGACGCGCCGAGGTACGTGAGCTCGACGTGTCCGACCTCGCCTCGATCCGCCGGTTCGCGGCCCAGTGGTCGGGCACGATCGACGTCCTGATCAACAACGCCGGGATCATGGCCGTGCCGCTCAGCCGTACCCCACGCCGCAGGTCAACCGGATGCGGGCTGCAGATTGTTCATGAGCAGGCCGAGGGCGAACTCGAAGCGGTCGTGTCCGGTGCCGGAGATCAGCTCGGCGGCATGGCGTCGAGTCTGCGGGAACTGCTCGGCAGGCAGTGCGGTGAAGCGGTCCAGCAACTCCTCGTGGCTGAGCACCCATTCCTGATCCTGGCGCTGGCGCCGTTGCTGGACCAGTGACTGCTCCAGTGCGTAGGCGCTGACGTAGAGGGACATCGCGTCGCGGGCCCATCCGGCCGTCCTCGGTTCGACGTCGCCCGCAAGCATGATCGCCAGGATTCCTTCGCCGACCCGCAGCGTTTCGAGGTTGGCCGCCACCACGGCCAGCGCGGCGCGCGAGACTCCAGGATATTTCAGGTACAGGTCGCGGATCTGCGAGTACACCCCGAGCAGCTGCTCGCGCCAGGAGGCCGGGTCCGGTTCGGGCAGCACGACCTCGGCGTAGAGCCTGCCGATCAGCAGATCGTCGATCTCGTCCTTGCTGACGATGTGCGCGTACAGCGACGACGGACCTGTGCCGAGCACGGCGGCGACCCGGCGGATGGTCAGCGCGTCGTACCCCTCCGTGGCGACGACTTCCAGGGCGGCGTCGGTGATCCGGTCAAGGGTGATCGGCTTCTTGCGGGGGGCCGACGCTGTGGCCTGCGCTGCGGGCTGGGCGTGGCGGGCTGCACGGCGTTGGCGGGGATCAGCGGACATGCTCGCCACTATAGCTTGACACGATCTTAGTTCGTTGAGTAGAACTTAGATCGTTAGGACGAACAAAGTTCGTTTCGGTGTCTCGGAGGTGTGTGATGCGAGTTTCCGTTGTCGGAGCCGGTCTGGGAGGCCTGGCTCTCGCCCAGGGTCTGCGTGGTGCCGGGATCGAGGCCGACGTGTTCGAGCGCGACCCGGGGATCGTCGCGCGGTTCCAGGGCTACCGGCTCGTGCTGAACCCGACCGGTTTCCAGGCGGTGCGCGACTGCCTGCCGACGCGCTGGCACCCGCTGCTGGACGAGATCATCATGGACGCCTCCGCCGAGCAGCTGGTCCTGGACCCGCAGCTGAACGCGATCGGCAGGCTCGGCGCGGGCCGGACCGGCATCGTGGTCGACCGGCAGGTGCTGCGACACCTGTTGCTGACCGGCCTCACCGTGCACACCGACGCCGCGCTGACCGGCTACGACGTGCTGGCCGACGGCAAGGTCCGAGCCCGGTTCGCCCGCCGCGACCCGGCCACCGCCGACCTACTCGTCGGCGCGGACGGCGTCACCTCCGCGGTCCGCGGGGTGCTGTCGCCGCAGACCACCCCGACCGACACCGGCGTCCGGTTCGTCATCGGCCGCACCCCGCTGACCGACGAGTTCGCCGGCCTGTCCAAGGCCTACGGCTCGAAGATCACGGGCGACGGCGTCAGCCTGCTGCTCGGCGCCATGCGCTTCCGTACCCCGCCCAAGCAGGCCGCCGAGCAACTGGCCCCCGAGGTCACGCTGCCCGACATCGGCGACTACGTGCGGTGGGCCATGATCCTGCCGCCGAACGGCTCGCTGGGGGAGCTGACCGCGCAGGACGCCGTGCTGTCCAGGATGGAAGGTTGGCACCCGGAGCTGCGCGCGCTGATCGAGCAGGCCGACCCGGACAACAGCACGCTGCTGTCCATCCGGGTGGTCAAGCCCGGTGAGCGCTGGGCGTCCGGCCCGGCCACACTGCTCGGCGACGCGATCCACGCCACCTCCCCGACCGGCGGCAACGGTGCGAACACCGCGCTGCGCGATGCCGACCTGCTGCGCCGCTGCCTGGTCGAGACCAATGAAGGCCGCCAGGATCTGCTCAGCGCGGTCGACGCCTACGAGCGCCAGATGTTCGAGTACGGCGCCGAGGCCGTGCGCAGCAGTCTCGAGAAGCTGCCCGCCTTCGCCCCCGAAGCGAAGCTGTAGCAGTTGTCAGGATGTGTGGACGGGGCCAACCGGCTGATATTCGCAGGTATTGTGAGCTCGGGTCGTGACTGGCGCTGAGGTGGAGTACCACCGGGGAGCGGCCTGACGCCTCGTCGATGCCGTGCGCCTGGGCACCTCGTTGTGGAGCTCAGGAGTGGCACGTGGTGGAGACGCAGCAGGCGCGGCTGATGGACGGTACGGATCTCGCCCGTCGAATCATCGAGAACAGCGCGGCAGCCGCCGTGGACATCCGTCGGCGCACGGGGGTCTCCCCCTGTCTGGCGACCGTGCTGGTCGGAGAGGACCCGGCCTCGGTCACGTACGTGCGGATGAAGCAGGCCCGTTGCGCGAAGGCCGGGATCCGCTCGAGGCATGTGGCTCTGCCCGCCTCCGTGAGCAGCAGCGGCCTGGTGGAGGCCGTCACCGAACTGTCTGAGGATCCGGACGTGCACGGCATCCTGCTGCAACACCCAGTGGGGGCGCACATCGATGAGCGCGCCGCGTTCGAGGCGATCGCGCCGGACAAAGACGTCGACGGCGTCACCATGCACTCCTTCGCGGCGATGGGGTTCGGGCTGCCCGGCTTCGTATCCTGCACGCCCGGAGGGATCATGCGCCTGCTGGACGAGTACGACGTCAACCTCACCGGCAGGCACGCCGTCGTGGTGGGACGCAGTCCTATCCTGGGCAAGCCGGTCGGCATGCTTCTGCTCGGGCAGGACGCCACGGTGACCTACTGCCATTCCCGCACCGTCGATCTGCCCTCGATCGTGCGCGGGGCTGACGTCCTGGTTGCCGCGGTTGGCCGGCCGCGCTTCATCAACGGGGCGGACGTAAAGCCCGGTGCCGTAGTGATCGACGCGGGGTACAACCCGGGCAACGTCGGGGATGTTGACTTCGAGACCGCGCGCCACCGGGCGAGTCTGATCACCCCTGTCCCCGGTGGTGTCGGCCCGGTGACCATCGCCGTCCTCCTCGCGCAGACGGTCGACGCGGCGGAACGTCAGCTCGTCCGGCCCTGACCCAGGCGCTGTTGGTCCTGCTCGGCGCTGCCCTGCTCGGCCAGCGGTGGGATAGAGGCCGCCCCGGTCACCTCAGCGGTAGCGCCTTCCGACTAGGCCATTTCTTTTGGATCTAGGCCATTTCTTTTGGATCGCTCGTGCGAAACTGGGCGATCGACGGCACCTGGGAGCGGGTCTTCACCGCGCTGCTCGCCCATGCCGATACCGAGGGCGACCTGAAGCGGGTCGTCGCGGTGGACTCCACCATCGTGCGTGCGCACCAGAACGCCGCCAGGGCCCGCACAAAGGGCCCCGGCCAGCGAACGGGTCCGCCACGCGATCGGACGCCCGCGTGGCGGGCTGACCCCGAAGGTCCACCTCGCCGCGGACAGCCGCTGCCGCCCGCCGTGCTTCCACCTCACACCCGGCCAGGCCGGCGACGCGCCCGCGTTCGAGCACGTCATGGCCGCCCTGCGCGTCCCCAGAGCGGTCGGCCGCCCCCGCACCCGGCCTTTCACGGTCCTGGCCGACCGGGTACTCGTCCCAGGTGATCCGCGACCACCCGCGCAGACGCCACATCCGGGCAGTGATCCCACAACCCTCCAACCAGATCGCCAACCGCAACACCGTCGAACGCTGCATCAACCGCCTCAAGAACTGGCGCGGACCGGCCACCCGCTAGGAAAAGACCACCACCGTCTACCGGGCCGGACTCCACATCGCCGGCATCTACATCTGGTCAGCCCGCTGATCCAAAAGAAAGACCCTAGCCGGTGCCCGACCCCGCAAGGTGTCGCGGACTGTGCGGGGCGCTCACCATGTACTCGACGTTCTCCTGGGAGACCGTGCACTCCGCCCGCACCGGACAGGCGGTACGGGCCATCGGGAGTGCCGTCTCCACCGTGTCGCCGGGTTGGGTGCCGTCCTCATCGGCATCACCGCAGCCCGAACCGTCGGGGCCTGACCCGCTCGGCAGGGGAACGGCGGGCTCGCGAAGTCCACGGACCGGCACCGCAAGCAGGGGGCTTGCGCGATAGCAGCGGTGCCCCGGCCCGTCATCGCGGTGACCCGCTTTCGTGGAAACGGGTCGCCCGGATGGTCTATCTCGTCCGACGGATGAGGATCGGCGCACACTTGGGCTGTTCAGAGCGAGAGTGCCGAGACGGTGACGTCGTCGGGGTGCGGGCGGCACCAGGGCGTGCAGGATGGGGAACGGGAAGCCAGCAGACCGCCGGGACCGCAGGTGGTCCCTTTCCCTGGGGCCCGCACGACGGGTGCCGTGGTCCCGTACCGGTGCGGGCTGCTCCCTGTGCGGGCGGCCGCGGATGCGAAAGGAACCCCGCCATGCCTGTCATCACCACCCGCGACGGTGTCGAGATCTTCTACAAGGACTGGGGGTCGGGTCGTCCGGTGGTCTTCATCCATGGCTGGCCGCTGAACGGCGACGCCTGGGAGGACCAGCTCAAAGCGGTCGCCGACGCGGGCTTCCGCGGTATCGCGCATGACCGCCGCGGCCACGGGCGTTCTACCCCGGTGTGGGACGGCTACGACTTCGACACCTTCGCCGACGACCTCAACGACCTCATCACGCAGCTCGACCTGCACGATGTCACGCTGGTCGCGCACTCCATGGGAGGCGGTGAACTGGCCCGCTACATCGGTCGGCACGGCACCGACCGGATCAGCCAGGCGGTGCTGCTCTCCGCCGTCACGCCGCTGATGCTGCAGGGCCCGGACAACCCCGAGGGCGTCCCGCAGAAGGTCTTCGACGGCATCAAGGACGGCATCATCGCCGAGCGCTCGCAGTTCTGGAAGGACACCGCCGAGGGCTTCTTCGGCGCCAACCGCCCCGGCAACAAGGTCACGCAGGGCAACAAGGACGCCTTCTGGTACATGGCCATGGCCCAGACCATCGAGGGCGGCGTGGACTGCGTGGACGCGTTCGCCGCGACGGACTTCCACGACGACCTGAAGAAGTTGGACATCCCGACGCTGATCGTGCACGGCGACGACGACCAGGTCGTGCCGATCGACGCCACCGGGCGCAAATCCGCGAAGATCATCCCGAACGCGACCCTCAAGGTCTACCAGGGCGGCTCCCACGGCATCGCCCTGGTCCCCGGCGACAAGGAGAAGTTCAACAAGGACCTCCTCGAGTTCCTCAACAGCTGACGCGCCCGGACGCAGCGAGCGGCACAGCAGAGCAACGCCACCGCCCCGCCCGAATGCCCGTCCGGGCGGGGCGGTGGCGCCATGACGGCATGGCCCGGCAGATCGTCGACGTCGAATTCGACACCGACCAGATCCTCCACACCCCCAACCCCCGGCCACGCCGCTGACCCGGCGCGGCACACTGCAGGACCAAGGAGTACATCCTTCGATCCCAGGAGGGCAGACAATGCGTTGTGGTGGGCCGGCCGCTGCGGCTGTGAGGTTTCCGCTGCCCTGGTCCCAGCCGTCGATTCCCGGGTGCCCGGTGGCGGTCCATTCGCCTACGCCTCGCTGCCGTCAGCACCCTCGCGGGATCTACGGGGGCCGGATCACTCAGCGGGATGCGCCCCAGAACAAGCAGGAGGCCGTCCTGTGGGCGGGCGCTCGTTGCCGGTCACCTTGCCGGCGCCTTCCTTGGCCTTGCCCTTGAGCTTGTCCGCGGCGCTCGAAGCCTTGTCGTCGGCACCCCTGGTCATCTCCTCCATCGGTTGAGACGGGGACTGCCTCGGCCCGTCGCCTACCCCGCGATCCATCCGGCACCGGTGCCAGGATCCGCAGCTTTCGGCGGGCGGTGTCCGGCCCACCGTCAGCCGGTCGACGCCGGGTTCCCGCTGCGTGGTCGGCGTCGCCGGGCGAGCAGCGGTGTCAGCGCCGCGATCGCGGCCGCCTGGCCGATCAGGGCCCAGACTTTGTCGGCGAACCAGGTCGGTTCGTACATGTCCGGCAGCGGGCCGAGGGTGCCGGGGTCGGCGTAACGGTAAAGCAGGATCGCTGCCAGGCCGGCGGCGGCGGTCAGCCAGGCGAAGGCGTCGCCAGCCACGTGCCGCCAGAACACCACGAGCAGCGCCGCGATGGTGGCGGCAGCGGCCTCGATGCGGAACAGCGTGCCCTCGCTGACGGTGGAGGAGGTGACCGAAGAGTACTGGTGGGCCAGCTTGAGGTGGATGTAGGCGTCGACTGCGAGGCCAACAGCTGCGACACCTCGCAGGACAAGGGACACGGCGGCCATGAGGGGCTCCTTACCGGACTGTCAGTGTGCCGTGCATGGATGCGTGGATGGTGCACACGTACGGGTAGGTGCCGGCAATGGCCGGGGCGGTGAACGTCGCCGATTTGCCGGGGGTGACAGGTCCCGTGTCGAACTTGCCGCCGGAACTGGTCAGGGTGTGCGTGGTGGAGTCGTGGTTGACGATGGTGATGGTCTGCCCGGGGTGCACTGTCAGGTTCATCGGGCTGAAGGCGAAGTTGTCGATGACTATCTGTGCCGCTGCCGCGGCGGGGGCAGAGCTCGGGGCGCCCGGGCTGCTGGGGGAGCTCTGGCTGTTCGGGGCTGTCATCGGAGCCGGGGTGGATGGGGCGGCTGTCGAGGAGCAGCCGGCGATGGCCAGCAGGAGTACCGCTGCCGGGAGCACGATGCGGATCGGGTTTCTGGGCATGTCATGTCCTTCTTTGCGGAGCGGCTCGGCTGTGCGGCTATTCGCTCCAGCACCCGAGGATGTCGGTAGCGACTTCGTAGGACAGGTCGGCCCGGGAGAGCTGGTTGGGGCCGGACGCGGCTGGCATGCCGGTGGCGTCGACTTGCAGGGTCTTGCCGTCCTTGAGGACAACGGTGGCGCCGCCTGCGGACTCGTACCCGGGATTGCCCAGGGCCTGGGCCATGGTCAGCGCCTTGGTCGTGCCCAGCTGCTTGCGGAGCGCTTGGAAGTAGGCGGTCGCCGTCGTGGCGTCGGGTGATTCCTTCACTGACAGCACCAGGGGGCCGGCTGGGAGGTGATACGTGCAGGTGTAGACGTGGTCGGTCCATGTGGTGGTCGTGGCCGGCGCGGAACTCAGAGCGAGGATTGCGGTGACGTCCTGCTTGATCTCGGATCCGCAGACCAACACGGCCGATGCCGACGGTCCGGCGGCCTGTGTCGCCGTACCCGGCATCTGCATGCCCGGCGACATCGACATGCGAGGGGCCGTCGCCGCACCCGGCGCCGTCGGCACGCCGGTGGAGGCCGCTGCGCCGGGCGCGGCGGAACCCGTGGCGTTCGTTGAGGCGCAGCCGGCCACCGTCAGGGCCGTGAGCGCGGCAGCGGCAGCAATGCTTCGCAGACGGTTGTTCCGTCGTGGGCCGTGCGGTCGGGTTTCGCTGTTGGCACGCTTGTGGGTGGTCATCGTCCCCTCCTCACGAAGGTGTGCTCAGGCCCGGTGGGTGCCGGTGAGGGTGGCGTAGACGACGGTGTCGTCCAGGTAGTGCTGGGTGGCGTGGTCGAACGGCCCGCTGCAGGTGATCAGGCGCAGCTGGGCGTTGGTGGTGTTGCCGTAGACGGTCAGGGTCGGGAAGGCGTCCTTGGGATACCGGTTGACGCCGTCAATTCGGAACACCGCCACAGTGCCGTCGCTGCGGCTGATGTTCACGGTGTCTCCTGGGCGCAGCGCCCCGAGGTCGTAGAAGACGCCCTGGACTCCGCCGGTGCCGTCGATGTGGCCGACGATGACCGAGGGGCCGATCTGGCCGGGGGCCGGTGAGTTCCGGTACCAGCCCGGGAACGCGACGTTGGACAGCGGCGGCACCTCCAGCGTGCCGTCGGGGTTCTGACCGAGTTTCAGCAGCGTGTGGTAAACACCGATCGCCGGGATGCTGATCGAGACGGGGGTCAGCGCAGGCGCGGTCCGGGCAGCCGACGAGGGCGGCGCGGGCACGGCCGGAACGTTGGATGGGCCGGTGATCGTGCTCGACGCGCCCTGGGCGCCCGCAGGTGCCGGGGTCGGGTCGGGCGCCGGGAGGCCAGTGGCCGGCAGCCCGGCCGAGGCCGGAGGCTGGGGCGCGTGGTGCTGGCTGGAGAACCCGACGGCCAGCGTCCCTCCGGATGCGACCAGGAGTACGGCGGCCGCCGACGCCAGCAGGCGCCGGCGGCCACTACCGAACAGTCGTATCAACCAAGACATGTCGGTCTACTTCTCGACGCTGGTCCGTCGACGCAGGACCAGGACGCCCCCGGCTGCTGCTGCCAGGCCCGCACCGACCGCGAACAGCCACGGGTCCTGGAGGCCGGAGGTCCCCCCGCCACCGGTGTTCACCGAGCCGCTGGGAACCGCGGCCATCTGCGAGACGGCCAGCGGCCCGCACAGCGCCGGGGACGTCGCGGCCAGCGGCAGCGAGGGCACGAGGTCGCTGGGCTCGCCCTGGGCCTTGGCGCTCAGCGTCGCCGGGTCGATCCCGTGGACCACGATGACGGCCTTGCCGGCCTTGATCGAGGCCGTGGTCGCCGCGTCCAGGGTGATGGTGCGCGCGTAGTGGAAGCTTGCGCCGGACGGTGCGATCTTGATGTCGGTACCGGCAGCCGGGCTGGTGTCACCGGACACGCTCAGCGTGGTGCCGATCCCCCCGTAGGCCGGGCCGCCCTCGGTGGTGCTGATGACGCCGTCGCCGTTCTTGTCCGCCGAGGTGGTCGGGCACATGCCCAGCCCGTTGATGTGGATGTGCTGCACGTGCGGGAACGGCGCGTTCATGAACGTCGCGGCCAGTCCCTTGACGTCCTCGGTGACCACGGCCTTGTTCCCGGTCAGCGTGAGCATCAACATGCCTGAGCCGGTGGCGTGGTTGAGCGGGTTCAGCGTCGCCATGTACGTAGTGCTGGCGGTGCTGGCGGTGCTGGCAGGCGTCTGCGCGCTCGCAGGCGAGGCGGTGAACGCCAGCGGCAGCGCGAGAAGCGCGACCGGGGCCGCCATAGCCAGGACCCTGGTCGTCCTCTTCGTGTTCGTCATCGTGCTTTCCTCCAACTGCGTGGTGGTACACGGCTTGCGATGACTTCTCGGGAGACGGTGCCCCGGCGCAACCAGGTGCTGGCGGCGATGGCGGGCTACGGGACCATCACCCGGGCGCAGGCCGCCGCCTACCAGGCTTCGGGCCTGGGGTTGAGGGCCAGTGCGCCGCGGGAGGGTTGTATCACGGCCCGGCGGGGTGAGGCGTTTTTCTGCGACTATGTCGAGCACCTGATCCTGCGGGATCCGCGGTTCGGGCCGACGGTGGCCGCGCGTCAGGCGTTGTGGAACCGTGGTGGTCTGCAGATCCGTACCACGCTGGATCCCCGCAGCGAGCAGGCGGCCGACGTTTCGGTGGGCGGGCATGCCTATCCCGGGGACCGTGCTGCCGCTGCTGTCACCCTGGTCCAGCCGGGTACGGGCAGGATCCTGGCGATGGCCCAGAGCCGGCCTTACGGCAACGGGAGCGGTCAGACGGACCTGAACTACAACACCGATCGGCTGATGGGCGGCGGCAGCGGGTTTCCCACCGGTTCCACGTTCAAGGCGGTGACCGCGGCCGCCGCTCTGGAGCAGGGCATTCCGATGTCGTACACCCTGGACGCGCCCTACCAGGCGGACTATCCGCAGATGACGGACTGCACGGGCGCGGTCCATCCGCAGACCCCGGGGGACCGGAACGACAGTCCCGATCTGCAGGGCGAGTTCAACATGAAGACGGCCATGGCGATGTCGGTCAACACC
Source organism: Streptacidiphilus sp. PB12-B1b (assembly GCF_014084125.1). Classification (NCBI taxonomy): domain Bacteria; kingdom Bacillati; phylum Actinomycetota; class Actinomycetes; order Kitasatosporales; family Streptomycetaceae; genus Streptacidiphilus; species Streptacidiphilus sp. PB12-B1b. The sequence goes on from NZ_CP048405.1 coordinate 3,948,756, forward strand.
TATTTCGTTCCGTTGGAGGCCAAGGCGGGCCTGTGCAACGTCGTGCGCATGGCCCAGAAGCTGGGCCTGGGCTACCAGGCCGCCCTGGATCCGGGCCATCCCGACCGGCTCTATCCGCTGCAGCAGGTGCAGTCGCTGACGCTGGGTGTCAACTCCTACACCCCGCTGCAGATCGCCGGGGTGTACGCCGCCTTCGCCGCGGACGGCCTGTACTGTCAGCCGATGGCGATCACCTCGGTCGCCGACAGCGCCGGCCGTGTTCTGAGCACTCCCAGGCCGCAGTGCAGCCAGGTGATGTCGCCCACCACCGCCGAATCGGTCAACACCCTGCTGGCGAGCGTGGTCGCGGACGGCGGCACCGCCTCGAGCATCGGCGACATCGGCTGGCAGGACGCGGGCAAGACCGGTACGACCAACAACAGCCTGCAGGTGTGGTTCACCGGCTACACCAGGCAGATCGCCGCCTCCACCGTGGTCAGCGACACCACCGCGCCGCTGGGCTCCCTGGACGGCGTCACCCTGGGTCCGACGTACTTCCCCGTCGCCTACGGCTACTCCATGGCCGGGCCGATCTGGGCGCAGGCCATGACCGGGGCGATGGCCGGACTGCCCCGGGAGCCCTTGGACCAGACCCCGTTCACCGATCCCGACCCCGCGCAGTCCGCCGATCCCTCGGCCTCTCCGTCCCCCTCGGCCAGCGGTTCCACCACCGGCTACGCCCGCCACCGCGCCGGGCCCGGCCGCGCCCCGCGCGCCCCGCGTCCCGCCCGTCCCGCCCGCCGTCCGCGCACCACCGCCTGAACGGCGGTGCGCGGGGCCCGGGCGCCGGGATCCGGTACAGTCCCGGCCTGGGGCGGCCTGGGGCGGCCTGGGGCGGCCTGGGGCGGCCGGGGGCGGCCGGGGGCGGCCGGGCGGGGCGGGGCGGGGCCGAGGGGGCGGGATGCAGGGAGTGGTGCTCGTCCTGTCCGAGGGGTACGACCTCGCGTTCCTGTGGCGGCGTGCGTCGGCCCTGGGGGCGGTGGCGAGGTCCGGGATCCACCGGGGCGGGTTCTCGGTCGGGTCCGGCCGGGGCGGCGCGGTGCAGGTCGCGGGGAGGCGGGCGTGCTCGGGGAGTTCGACCGGGGTGCGCTCGCCGGCGTCCGCTCGGTTCTGGGGGGCCGGTGGGCGTCTTCGCCTTCGAGTACCGGATGGGGGACCTGCTCTTCGTCTCGCGTGTGCTGGTCGCCCTGCTCGACTCCCTGCGCTGCTGCCTGTGCAACGACCACGGCCTGAGTGCCCCGGGCCGTTCGGTCGTGCGCGCCGTGTCCCGGCGCCCCGCCGGGGACTGGCGCAAAGCCCCGACCCTCCCGGCCGCCGCCGACGCGTGAGGGCGCCGTGCCCGCGGGCGCGGGTGCCCGCGCGGCGGCACCCGGTGACGGTGCGTCGGTCGGCTTGGGGGTGGGGGTGGTTCAGGGGTGGGCGGGGCCGACGTGGTGCAGGGCGGCGCGGGTGAGGGTGGTGGCGGTGTGCACGACGCTGGCGATGGCGGTCTGGGGGTCCAGTCCGTGCAGGTCGGTCAGGTTGAACAGGGCCTCGGCGCTGACCACGACCGCCAGGTCCCGCTTGAGCTGGGTCAGGGCGGCCGGGTCGGTGGTGCCCAGGGTGGCGTCCAGGGGGGACAGTGCGTGGTCGATCAGGCCGAAGCGCAGGCCGGGCCGGGCGGCGGACTCGGCGGGCCGGGTGACGGTGGAGGCGATCATCGCGCGGACCACGCCCTGGCGGGCCTGCACGTGGCGCAGCAGGAACTCGGTGGCCGCCGCGACCCGCTCCACCGGGTCCCGGCTGTCGGCCACCGGCGCCAGCGCCTGGTCCGGGGTGGGCAGCTGCCCGGCGATGGACTCCTGCAGCAGGCTGGCCAGGTCGGGGAAGTAGCGGTAGGCGGTGGCCTCGGAGACCAGTGCCGCCCGGGCGACCTCGGGCATGGTCACCTCGCCCCCGGTGCGGCCCAGCTCGGCCGCGGCCTGCACGATCGCGGTGCGCGTGCGCAGCTTCTGGTTGGCACGGCCGGCTGTGGTCTGCGACGGCATGGGTCCGCCTCCCGTTCGCACTCGGTTGGGTGATCGCGCTCCCGCGACGGGAGCCGGCTTGCATGGTACGACGCAAGCACCCTACAGTCGTGAGAGTATACTCTCACAAAGGAGTCGGTCATGAACGAGGTCTCGATCGTCCCCCCGCAGGGCGGCGAGGTGATCGACCTGGGCACCACCCGCATGCGCATCCTGGAGGACGGCAGCACCACCGCCCACCGCCTGGGCGTGGGCGAGATCACCCTGGCCCCGCACACCAGCGGCCCGCCCCAGCACCGCCACGCCCAGCACGACGAGGGCTTCTACGTCGTCTCCGGCACCGCCAGGTTCACCGTCGGGGACACCGACCACGACGCCCCCGCCGGCACCCTGGTCATGGTCCCGCCCGGCGTCCCGCACACCTTCGCCAACCCCGGCGACCAGCCCGCCGTGCTGCTCAACACCTTCACCCCCGACCTGTACGTCCAGTACTTCCGCGACCTGCGCCAGACCCTGAACGAGGGCCGCGAGCTGACCGCGCAGACCACCGCCGAGGTGATGAGCCGCTACGCCACCACCCCCGCCACCGACCACGCCTGACGGCTGCACCCGACGGCTGCACCCGACGGCCACGCCTGGCGGCTGCGCCTGGCGGCTGCGCCTGGCGGCTGCGCCTGACGGCCACGCCTGGCGGCTGTACCCGACGACTGCGCCTGACGGCCCCGCCACCGACCACGCCTGACGGCTGTACCCGACGGCTGTACCTGACGGCCACGCCTGGCGGCTGTACCTGACGGCTGTACCTGACGGCCACGCCTGGCGGCTGTACCTGACGGCTGTACCCGACGGCTGCGCCTGACGGCCCCGCCACCGGCCACGCCTGGCGGCTGTACCCGACGGCTGTACCTGACGGCCACGCCTGGCGGCTGTACCTGACGGCTGTACCTGACGGCCACGCCTGGCGGCTGTACCTGACGGCTGTACCTGACGGCCACGCCTGGCGGCTGTACCTGACGGCTGTACCTGACGGCCACGCCTGGCGGCTGTACCTGACGGCTGTACCTGACGGCCACGCCTGGCGGCTGTACCTGACGGCTGTACCTGACGGCCACGCCTGGCGGCTGTACCTGACGGCTGTACCTGACGGCTGTACCTGACGGCTGTACCTGACGGCCACGCCTGGCGGCTGTACCTGACGGCCACGCCTGGCGGCTGTACCTGACGGCTGTACCTGACGGCCACGCCTGGCGGCTGTACCTGACGACCACGCCTGACGACCACGCCTGACGGCTGTACCTGACGGCCACGCCTGGCGGCTGTACCTGACGGCCACGCCTGACGACCACGCCTGACGGCTGTACCTGACGGCCCCGCCTGACGGCTGTACCTGACGGCCACGCCTGACGGCTGTACCTGACGGCCACGCCTGACGGACCCGTCCCACCGCTGCGCCCGGCCCGCCGCACGCCGTCCCCGCCCGCCGCCGTCCCGCCCGGGCGCGCCGTCCCGCCCGGGCGCGCCGTCCGTCCCCGCCCGGGCATGGCGTCCCCGCTTCGCGCGCCGTCCGGCCCTGCCGTCCGCGTCGCGTGTCCGCGCCCCTGGGGGCCCCGGCGCGCGGCGCGGCGGGCGCGGCGGGCGCGGTGCGGCGGGTGGTGGGTGGTCAGGCGGCGTGGTTCGGTTTGACCGCGGTGTCCACGAAGGTGCCGATCGCGCCCAGGGTGGGTCCGGGCTGTTCGATGTGGGGGAAGTGTCCGGCCCCGGGCACCGGCACGAAGCGGCCGTGGGGGAAGGCGTCGGCGTACGCGCGGCCGTAGGCCGGGCCGGCGATGCCGTCCTGCTCGCCCCAGGCGACCAGTACCGGCACGGTGACCCGGTGCAGGCGCCCGCGCAGTTTCGGGTCGTGGCTGAACCCCGCGCCCGCGTAGGTCGCCAGCGCCGCCTGGTTGGCGCCCGTCGCGGCCCGCTGGGCGTCGCTGAAGGAGGCGAAGTCCGGGCGCAGCGCCGGGTCGGCGAAGGACAGTCGGCTGATCTGGGCGGGTGTCAGGGTGCGCACGTCCACGACCGGCTCCTCCGCGGCCTCGGTGTGGATGCCCACCGCGTTGAGCAGGGTCAGCGCGCCGATGCGCCCGCGGGTGTCGCGCAGGGCCATCTCGGCCGCGATCCAGCCGCCGATGGAGCTGCCGACCACCATGACCCCGGTCAGGTCGAGCGCGTCCAGCAGGTCCAGGTAGGCGACGGCCAGGTCGGCGACGGTGTCGCACCACGGGGGCCGGGGCGTGCCCTGGAAGCCGGGGTGGGTCGGGGTCAGCGCGTACACGTGCTCGGACAGCGCGGCGGCCAGCCCCGCCACCGAGCGGGGCCCGGCGCCGCCGTGCAGCAGCAGCACGCCGCTGCCCCGGGAGTCGGCGCCGTCCTCCTGGACGGTCAGGGACAGGCCGTTGGGCAGGTCGAGGGTGCGGGTGGTGCCGGTGGAGGTCGGGGCAGTCATGATGAGCGATTCCCTTCATAAGAGCTTGCTCTCATGAATATAGGCCGTTCGCATCAGTTTATGCAAGTCCACTCTCACCATGAGAGCGGGGCCTTTGAAAAGGGGAGGGGTGCCCGGACGCGTCCGCCCCGTCCCGGCCCGTCCCGGCCCGGCCCTGCCGCGCCGGGGCGAGGCGGGGCCGGGCCGGGCCGGGGCAGGTGGGGTCGGGGCGGGGCAGGCGGGGTCGGGGGGGCGTGCCGGTCGGCCGGGTGAGGGCCGTTCGGAGGGGTGTTCGCAGGGCGGGGTAGGGCGGGGAGCTGCAGTGGGGGACCGCGCCGGGGGCGGTGGTGCTGTTGGTGCTCGCCCCGGTCCCGGACGGCTTCAGGCCGCTGTCGTCGAGGGTGATGTCGGCGTACCGGGAGGTGGCCCTGGTGGTGTCCGTGCTGATGTTCTCCAGGGCCAGGCCCAGCGGGTGGCGCGCGCTCAAGCCCACCAGCGTGGACTGGGCGCTGTCCGGCGAGGACGTCACGCCGAGTCCGTTGACGACGATGCCGGTGAAGTCCGGGGTGTAGGGGCCGGTGCCGTTGGAGTAGTGGGTGTCGAAGTCCAGCGGTGCGCGCACCGCGCTCGCGCAGTTGTCCAGGTAGCCGACGGCCGACACCCGGCCGCCGCCGGCCGGTGAGGACTTGATGCGCAGGTCGGTGCTGCTGGCGCTGGCCGTGCCGGAGCTGTCGGTGCCGGTGACGGTGTTGTCCTGGACCAGGACGTTGCTCACCCCGCTGTAGGTCTGCGAGCCGATGGAGATCCCGTGGGTGCCTAGAAGTGGTCGTCCTTGACGGTGATGTCGCTGCTGGGCCGGGAGCCGCCCTTGACGGCGATGCCGTCGTCGCCGTCCTGGATGGAGGAGTCGGCGATGGTGACGTCCTTGGCGCCGGCCGGGTCGATGCCGTCGGTGTTGCGGGCGGTGTCGGGGGTCTTGATGCGCACGCCCCAGGCGGTGAAGCCGGTGCCGCCGTTGTAGACCACAAGGAAGTTGGCGGCGTTGAGCAGGTCGATGTCGTAGAGGGTGAAGTCGTCGCTGTCGTCGGCCTGGATCAGCCGCGGGTTGTTCTGCTGCTCGCCGGTGGTCTGCGCCCTGGCGGCCAGGCCCCACCAGGTGGTGGGGGAGCCCAGCATGGTCAGGTCGCCGCAGCCGTCGATGCGGCCCTGGCCGCCGGTGGGCGAACGCAGCGACTCCACGCGCCCAGGACGGTGATCAGCGGGGAGCAGCCGTCGTCGGGGCCGGACAGCGTCCCGCAGGCGGACGTGCCGTGGATCTGGTGGTCGGCCGGGTTGCGCGAGCCGTACAGGGTGACGTCGGCGGCCAGCAGCAGCACCTCGCCGCGGTGCACGGCCGGCGGGCCGGTCAGGAAGACGGTGCGGGCGGCGCCGGCGGCGGCCGGCTCCACGGCCACGGTGGCCGGGCCGCCACGGGTGCAGGCGTCCAGGGCTGCCTGGATGCGCCGGGTGTCGGCGGGGTGGCCTCGGCCAAGCGGCCCCGCACAGCGACCGGCCCCGCGCCGGGACCGGCCCACACGGCGACCAGCCCGCACGGCGACCGTCCCGCACGGCGACCGGCCCGCACGGCGACCGTCCCGCACGGCGACCGTCCCGCACGGCGACCGGCCCGCACGGCGACCGTCCCCTCACGGCGACCGTCCCCTCACGGCGACCGTCCCCTCACGGGGACTGTCCCGTACGGCGACTGTCCCCGCACGGCGACTGTCCCCTCACGGCGAGCGTTCCCGCACGGGCGCCGGGTCGGTGCGGGGTCGGTCAGTCCGTGACGTCGCGGACCGCGTCGTAGTCCAGCCAGGGGTCCTGCAGGAACGCGCGCCACCGGGCGTCGTGACCGTGCCGCTTGAGCCGGAAGTACACCGCGCACCGCGTCGCCTGCGAGGTGTTGGCCCCGATGTTGTGGCCCAGCAGGTAGTGCGCCAGCACCAGGTCCCCCGCCCTGCCGCGGACCTGCTCCGATGGGGAGGGCCGGATCGGCGGGTAGCCGCCCGCGGTGAAGAACGCGTCCGGCCCGTGCTCGCGGAAGTACCGCGCGTGGGCCAGGTGACTGCCCGGCCACACCCACAACCCCCCTGCGTCCTGATCGACCTGATCGGTCATCAGCACACCGGCGAGCAGCGTGAACGTGCCCGGCCGCCCGTCCGCCTCCGGCGGGAACCCGTCGATGTGGTGCCAGCCGGGCACGGTCGGGAACGGCGGTATGTTCAACGCCACCTGCGCCTGCCACGGCACCTCCAGCGACCCCGCCCCGGTGAGCGACTCGGCCGCCGCGAACGCCGCACTGCCCGTCAACAACCCGGCCAGGGCAGGAGACTGGCCGGTCTCGGGGAAGAAGAAGTGCGGCCCGCGTACCTCCGGCCCCGGCGGCGCGCCCCGCAGCAGCTCCTCCACCGCCCGCCACGCGGCGCCCAGCAGCTCCCGCGGCACCGCCCGCGGCACCACCACGAAGCCGCGCTCCACGAACTCCTCCACCTGCCCACGATCCAGCATGAACGGCACCGTAGATCAGCCCCCCGCCCCCGGCGACCCCTTTTCCCCACCCCGCGCCGCCCACCGGGCCCCCGGCACTCCCCGTCCCGTCACCGTCCCGGCCCCTGCGCCCGCTGCGCGCCGGTACCCCCCGCCACCGGCGCACCCGCCATCAGGCGTACCGGTCGCGTCCGGCCTCGGCCGGGCGGCCGCCCCGCGCAAGCCGGGACAGCCCGCCGGCAGCAGGCCGGACCCGTCAGCTCCCCCTCAGGTGCGCACCCTGCGGCGTGTGGCACGGACAACGACACCTGCGCTGCTCCGGGCTGCAGTTCGGGCCCTCGCGGCTGCTGAAGTGCCCCGAGCACAGCGCATGCAGCTCGGGACAGTCGTCGTCGTAGCAACTGCCCGAACGGCCCCGCCGCCCCGCCGTCCTGCCTGCCCCGGTCACCGGCGCCCCACTTCCTGGCCGTAAGGCTCCTGGCCGTGCGGCTCCTCGGCGAAGATGCGCCGCAGCAGGAGCAGTTCACGGCCGCCGCGAGGCTGCGCCTGCCGCCACGCCGCCCTGCCCGCCTCGGCGCGGCGCGCGGCCGCCACGAAGTCGCGGCGCGAGGGCGCCCGGAGCTGGCGTGCCATCGGCCGCCGCCGAGGCGAGACCAGCGCCGCCCACTGAACCGCGCGCACGCGGACCACCGTGCGCAGCCAACGCCACCACACCTGCAGTGCACGCAGGTTGAACCAGGAGGCCGGCGTCACTGCGCACCCCCGAGGCGACTGCGGAGGTTGGCCTCGGCGACCCGGGCCGACAACTCCTCGTGCCGGGCGGCCGGGCGGACATGCACGGGCAGCGCCTCCCACTCCACCCCGCCGCCCGGCCTGCGCAGGTACAGCCGCCCGGCGCACACGTCTATCACCACGGCCGTCCGCTCCGTACGCGTATCCACCACCCAGTCGCCGACCAGTGGTGTCGGGCGCTCCGTGCTCATGGCCACCCCCACTCCTGGCACGGTGTGCTTTTCTCGCTGCTCGACTTGGCGTCGAAGGCGTCCGAGAATCGGAGCCAGCCCAACGGGCGGCCGTCATCACCCACGGCCAGGGCGCCACCGACTCTGAGCCGCCAGCACCTCGCCCCACGGTCCCAGACAAGCTCGTGCGCTAACGGAGTTGAGGACCCATCCGGGACGTCAACGGCCATAACCCATTCCTTTCAGCTTCGTTTGACACCCATCTCGCACCACACGGTTTTGCCTATGACGCGAGGGGTCACGCCCCATCGGCGGCTCAAGGCACGGACCATGGCCAGGCCACGGCCGCTTTCGGGAATGCCATCCCCAGGGCCGGTGGGCTGCCCGACGCGAGGCGTGCCAGATGCCCAGTCGCGCACCTCGACGCGTAAGCCCTCGTTGATCAAGTAGTAGGTGACGGCCACGCGGCTTCCTCTGGCCGCTCTGCCATGGACCACGGCATTGGTCACCAGCTCGCCGATGACGGACTCCAGGTCGTCGGCCAACTCGTCCAAGCCCCAGCGGCAGGCAACGTCGCGGGCCCTGGCACGAGCCGCCCTCACGGCGGGACGAAAACGCCGATATCGGACTTGCTCCGCCCTCAGTACAGGCATGCTTGCACCCCTTGGCATGGGCTGCGCAGCTCTGCGATCGACGGCCAGGGCGCTGGACTCGACGATGAGCCGACACAGTAGGTAGTTTGCACCCTGGTATCACCAAAGTGTCAAGTCACTACTTTGGGCAGTGCGGCAGCTGGTTGCCCTTACTGTCGGCTGACGGCACACTTGACCAGCAAACCTGTAGGGAGAGGCGAGCGCTGAATGCCCATCAACCCCAGCCCGACGATCCGTCAACGGCGCTTGGCGAGGCGTCTTCGAGAGCTGCGGACGACCGCGGGGCTGACGCACGCCGACGCGGCTCACGTCCTCGGATCGGCGGAGTCGAAGGTCGGGCGCATCGAAAATGCCCAGTCGGGTATCAGGCTCCCGGATCTGCGGGCCCTGATGGATGCCTACGGCGTCACCGATCCGGGCGCCCGCCAAGAAATCGAGATCCTAGCCCGTGAATCGAAGCAGAAGGGCTGGTGGTCCCGCTACGCCAATTCGGTCGACTCGGCCTATGCCGCATACGTGGCGGTCGAATGGGACTCGTCCGAACTCTACAACGTCGAGACCAACCTTGTGCCCGGGCTTCTGCAGACGCCGGAATACACGAGGGCGACTGTTCTGCTCCAAGCCCCGGACTCAACCCCCGAAGCTGTGGACGCCCAGATCGATGTGAGGCGCGAGCGCCGCAAGGTCCTCACCCGGGAGAACCCGCTCCAACTGTGGGTAATCATCTCCGAGAGCGTGCTGTACCACCGTGTCGGAGGAAAGGAGGTCATGAGAGAGCAGCTGGAGAGCCTGGTCGGCGACAGTAGGCGGCAGAACGTCGAATTGCAGGTGCTGCCTCGTGAGGACCCCATGAACGCCTGCCTCTTCGGTCCTTTCGTCATTATGAGCTTCCCCACTTCCGGCGAGACGGACATCATCTATGCCGAATCGCCTACAAGTACGTTGTACTATGAGGAGGAGGGCGATGTGGACACCTATGCCACGTTGTTTCGCCGACTCAATATGGCCGCAGCAAACGTCAGCAAGTCCCGTGAGCTCATCATGGGTGCAATCGAAGAGATGGTGTAGACGATGAAGCATTGCATTGAGTCCGCTTCGGCTGCGGGGTTGGAATGGGTGAAGTCCTCGTTTTCCGGCAACAACGGCAACTGTGTGGAGATAGCCGCATTGCCGGACGGGGGAAAAGCGGTCCGCGACAGCAAGAACGCGGATGGTCCTGCCCTGACCTTCACTGCTCCGAGCAGTCGAGAGGTGAGGGCAGGACCATCCGCGTTCTGCTGTCGCGGACCGCTTTCCCCCGTCCGGCAATGCGGCTTCTCCACCAGTTGCCGTTGTTGCCGGGCAACGAGGATTCACCATTCCACCCGCAGCCGAAGCGGACTCAATGCAATGCTTCATCGTCTACACCATCTCTTCGATTGCACCCATGATGAGCTCACGGGACTTGCTGACGTTTGCTGCGGCCATATTGAGTCGGCGAAACAACGTGGCATAGGTGTCCACATCGCCCTCCTCCTCATAGTACAACGTACTTGTAGGCGATTCGGCATAGATGATGTCCGTCTCGCCGGAAGTGGGGAAGCTCATAATGACGAAAGGACCGAAGAGGCAGGCGTTCATGGGGTCCTCACGAGGCAGCACCTGCAATTCGACGTTCTGCCGCCTACTGTCGCCGACCAGGCTCTCCAGCTGCTCTCTCATGACCTCCTTTCCTCCGACACGGTGGTACAGCACGCTCTCGGAGATGATTACCCACAGTTGGAGCGGGTTCTCCCGGGTGAGGACCTTGCGGCGCTCGCGCCTCACATCGATCTGGGCGTCCACAGCTTCGGGGTTGAGTCCGGGGCTTGGAGCAGAACAGTCGCCCTCGTGTATTCCGGCGTCTGCAGAGCCGGCACAAGGTTGGTCTCGACGTTAGAGTCGGACGAGTCCCATTCGACCGCCACGTATGCGGCATAGGCCGAGTCGACCGAATTGGCGTAGCGGGACCACCAGCCTTCTGCTTCGATTCACGGGCTAGGATCTCGATTTCTTGGCGGGCGCCCGGATCGGTGACGCCGTAGGCATCCATCAGGGCCCGCAGATCCGGGAGCCTGATACCCGACTGGGCATTTTCGATGCGCCCGACCTTCGACTCCGCCGATCCGAGGACGTGAGCCGCGTCGGCGTGCGTCAGCCCGCGGTCGTCCGCAGCTCTCGAAGACGCCTCGCCAAGCGCCGTTGACGGATCGTCGGGCTGGGGTTGATGGGCATTCAGCGCTCGCCTCTCCCTACAGGTTTGCTGGTCAAGTGTGCCGTCAGCCGACAGTAAGGGCAACCAGCTGCCGCACTGCCCAAAGTAGTGACTTGACACTTTGGTGATACCAGGGTGCAAACTACCTACTGTGTCGGCTCATCGTCGAGTCCAGCGCCCTGGCCGTCGATCGCAGAGCTGCGCAGCCCATGCCAAGGGGTGCAAGCATGCCTGTACTGAGGCGGAGCAAGTCCGATATCGGCGTTTTCGTCCGCCGTGAGGGCGGCTCGTGCCAGGGCCCGCGACGTTGCCTGCCGCTGGGGCTTGGACGAGTTGGCCGACGACCTGGAGTCCGTCATCGGCGAGCTGGTGACCAATGCCGTGGTCCATGGCAGAGCGGCCAGAGGAAGCCGCGTGGCCGTCACCTACTACTTGATCAACGAGGGCTTACGCGTCGAGGTGCGCGACTGGGCATCTGGCACGCCTCGCGTCGGCAGCCCACCGGCCCTGGGATGGCATTCCCGAAAGCGGCCGTGGCCTGGCCATGGTCCGTGCCTTGAGCCGCCGATGGGGCGTGACCCCTCGCGTCATAGGCAAAACCGTGTGGTGCGAGATGGGTGTCAAACGAAGCTGAAAGGAATGGGTTATGGCCGTTGACGTCCCGGATGGGTCCTCAACTCCGTTAGCGCACGAGCTTGTCTGGGACCGTGGGGCGAGGTGCTGGCGGCTCAGAGTCGGTGGCGCCCTGGCCGTGGGTGATGACGGCCGCCCGTTGGGCTGGCTCCGATTCTCGGACGCCTTCGACGCCAAGTCGAGCAGCGAGAAAAGCACACCGTGCCAGGAGTGGGGGTGGCCATGAGCACGGAGCGCCCGACACCACTGGTCGGCGACTGGGTGGTGGATACGCGTACGGAGCGGACGGCCGTGGTGATAGACGTGTGCGCCGGGCGGCTGTACCTGCGCAGGCCGGGCGGCGGGTGGAGTGGGAGGCGCTGCCCGTGCATGTCCGCCCGGCCGCCCGGCACGAGGAGTTGTCGGCCCGGGTCGCCGAGGCCAACCTCCGCAGTCGCCTCGGGGGTGCGCAGTGACGCCGGCCTCCTGGTTCAACCTGCGTGCACTGCAGGTGTGGTGGCGTTGGCTGCGCACGGTGGTCCGCGTGCGCGCGGTTCAGTGGGCGGCGCTGGTCTCGCCTCGGCGGCGGCCGATGGCACGCCAGCTCCGGGCGCCCTCGCGCCGCGACTTCGTGGCGGCCGCGCGCCGCGCCGAGGCGGGCAGGGCGGCGTGGCGGCAGGCGCAGCCTCGCGGCGGCCGTGAACTGCTCCTGCTGCGGCGCATCTTCGCCGAGGAGCCGCACGGCCAGGAGCCTTACGGCCAGGAAGTGGGGCGCCGGTGACCGGGGCAGGCAGGACGGCGGGGCGGCGGGGCCGTTCGGGCAGTTGCTACGACGACGACTGTCCCGAGCTGCATGCGCTGTGCTCGGGGCACTTCAGCAGCCGCGAGGGCCCGAACTGCAGCCCGGAGCAGCGCAGGTGTCGTTGTCCGTGCCACACGCCGCAGGGTGCGCACCTGAGGGGGAGCTGACGGGTCCGGCCTGCTGCCGGCGGGCTGTCCCGGCTTGCGCGGGGCGGCCGCCCGGCCGAGGCCGGACGCGACCGGTACGCCTGATGGCGGGTGCGCCGGTGGCGGGGGTACCGGCGCGCAGCGGGCGCAGGGGCCGGGACGGTGACGGGACGGGGAGTGCCGGGGGCCCGGTGGGCGGCGCGGGGTGGGGAAAAGGGGTCGCCGGGGGCGGGGGCTGATCTACGGTGCCGTTCATGCTGGATCGTGGGCAGGTGGAGGAGTTCGTGGAGCGCGGCTTCGTGGTGGTGCCGCGGGCGGTGCCGCGGGAGCTGCTGGGCGCCGCGTGGCGGGCGGTGGAGGAGCTGCTGCGGGGCGCGCCGCCGGGGCCGGAGGTACGCGGGCCGCACTTCTTCTTCCCCGAGACCGGCCAGTCTCCTGCCCTGGCCGGGTTGTTGACGGGCAGTGCGGCGTTCGCGGCGGCCGAGTCGCTCACCGGGGCGGGGTCGCTGGAGGTGCCGTGGCAGGCGCAGGTGGCGTTGAACATACCGCCGTTCCCGACCGTGCCCGGCTGGCACCACATCGACGGGTTCCCGCCGGAGGCGGACGGGCGGCCGGGCACGTTCACGCTGCTCGCCGGTGTGCTGATGACCGATCAGGTCGATCAGGACGCAGGGGGGTTGTGGGTGTGGCCGGGCAGTCACCTGGCCCACGCGCGGTACTTCCGCGAGCACGGGCCGGACGCGTTCTTCACCGCGGGCGGCTACCCGCCGATCCGGCCCTCCCCATCGGAGCAGGTCCGCGGCAGGGCGGGGGACCTGGTGCTGGCGCACTACCTGCTGGGCCACAACATCGGGGCCAACACCTCGCAGGCGACGCGGTGCGCGGTGTACTTCCGGCTCAAGCGGCACGGTCACGACGCCCGGTGGCGCGCGTTCCTGCAGGACCCCTGGCTGGACTACGACGCGGTCCGCGACGTCACGGACTGACCGACCCCGCACCGACCCGGCGCCCGTGCGGGAACGCTCGCCGTGAGGGGACAGTCGCCGTGCGGGGACAGTCGCCGTACGGGACAGTCCCCGTGAGGGGACGGTCGCCGTGAGGGGACGGTCGCCGTGAGGGGACGGTCGCCGTGCGGGCCGGTCGCCGTGCGGGACGGTCGCCGTGCGGGACGGTCGCCGTGCGGGCCGGTCGCCGTGCGGGACGGTCGCCGTGCGGGCTGGTCGCCGTGTGGGCCGGTCCCGGCGCGGGGCCGGTCGCTGTGCGGGGCCGCTTGGCCGAGGCCACCCCGCCGACACCCGGCGCATCCAGGCAGCCCTGGACGCCTGCACCCGTGGCGGCCCGGCCACCGTGGCCGTGGAGCCGGCCGCCGCCGGCGCCGCCCGCACCGTCTTCCTGACCGGCCCGCCGGCCGTGCACCGCGGCGAGGTGCTGCTGCTGGCCGCCGACGTCACCCTGTACGGCTCGCGCAACCCGGCCGACCACCAGATCCACGGCACGTCCGCCTGCGGGACGCTGTCCGGCCCCGACGACGGCTGCTCCCCGCTGATCACCGTCCTGGGCGCGTGGAGTCGCTGCGTTCGCCCACCGGCGGCCAGGGCCGCATCGACGGCTGCGGCGACCTGACCATGCTGGGCTCCCCCACCACCTGGTGGGGCCTGGCCGCCAGGGCGCAGACCACCGGCGAGCAGCAGAACAACCCGCGGCTGATCCAGGCCGACGACAGCGACGACTTCACCCTCTACGACATCGACCTGCTCAACGCCGCCAACTTCCTTGTGGTCTACAACGGCGGCACCGGCTTCACCGCCTGGGGCGTGCGCATCAAGACCCCCGACACCGCCCGCAACACCGACGGCATCGACCCGGCCGGCGCCAAGGACGTCACCATCGCCGACTCCTCCATCCAGGACGGCGACGACGGCATCGCCGTCAAGGGCGGCTCCCGGCCCAGCAGCGACATCACCGTCAAGGACGACCACTTCTAGGCACCCACGGGATCTCCATCGGCTCGCAGACCTACAGCGGGGTGAGCAACGTCCTGGTCCAGGACAACACCGTCACCGGCACCGACAGCTCCGGCACGGCCAGCGCCAGCAGCACCGACCTGCGCATCAAGTCCTCACCGGCCGGCGGCGGCCGGGTGTCGGCCGTCGGCTACCTGGACAACTGCGCGAGCGCGGTGCGCGCACCGCTGGACTTCGACACCCACTACTCCAACGGCACCGGCCCCTACACCCCGGACTTCACCGGCATCGTCGTCAACGGACTCGGCGTGACGTCCTCGCCGGACAGCGCCCAGTCCACGCTGGTGGGCTTGAGCGCGCGCCACCCGCTGGGCCTGGCCCTGGAGAACATCAGCACGGACACCACCAGGGCCACCTCCCGGTACGCCGACATCACCCTCGACGACAGCGGCCTGAAGCCGTCCGGGACCGGGGCGAGCACCAACAGCACCACCGCCCCCGGCGCGGTCCCCCACTGCAGCTCCCCGCCCTACCCCGCCCTGCGAACACCCCTCCGAACGGCCCTCACCCGGCCGACCGGCACGCCCCCCCGACCCCGCCTGCCCCGCCCCGACCCCACCTGCCCCGGCCCGGCCCGGCCCCGCCTCGCCCCGGCGCGGCAGGGCCGGGCCGGGACGGGCCGGGACGGGGCGGACGCGTCCGGGCACCCCTCCCCTTTTCAAAGGCCCCGCTCTCATGGTGAGAGTGGACTTGCATAAACTGATGCGAACGGCCTATATTCATGAGAGCAAGCTCTTATGAAGGGAATCGCTCATCATGACTGCCCCGACCTCCACCGGCACCACCCGCACCCTCGACCTGCCCAACGGCCTGTCCCTGACCGTCCAGGAGGACGGCGCCGACTCCCGGGGCAGCGGCGTGCTGCTGCTGCACGGCGGCGCCGGGCCCCGCTCGGTGGCGGGGCTGGCCGCCGCGCTGTCCGAGCACGTGTACGCGCTGACCCCGACCCACCCCGGCTTCCAGGGCACGCCCCGGCCCCCGTGGTGCGACACCGTCGCCGACCTGGCCGTCGCCTACCTGGACCTGCTGGACGCGCTCGACCTGACCGGGGTCATGGTGGTCGGCAGCTCCATCGGCGGCTGGATCGCGGCCGAGATGGCCCTGCGCGACACCCGCGGGCGCATCGGCGCGCTGACCCTGCTCAACGCGGTGGGCATCCACACCGAGGCCGCGGAGGAGCCGGTCGTGGACGTGCGCACCCTGACACCCGCCCAGATCAGCCGACTGTCCTTCGCCGACCCGGCGCTGCGCCCGGACTTCGCCTCCTTCAGCGACGCCCAGCGGGCCGCGACGGGCGCCAACCAGGCGGCGCTGGCGACCTACGCGGGCGCGGGGTTCAGCCACGACCCGAAACTGCGCGGGCGCCTGCACCGGGTCACCGTGCCGGTACTGGTCGCCTGGGGCGAGCAGGACGGCATCGCCGGCCCGGCCTACGGCCGCGCGTACGCCGACGCCTTCCCCCACGGCCGCTTCGTGCCGGTGCCCGGGGCCGGACACTTCCCCCACATCGAACAGCCCGGACCCACCCTGGGCGCGATCGGCACCTTCGTGGACACCGCGGTCAAACCGAACCACGCCGCCTGACCACCCACCACCCGCCGCACCGCGCCCGCCGCGCCCGCCGCGCCGCGCGCCGGGGCCCCCAGGGGCGCGGACACGCGACGCGGACGGCAGGGCCGGACGGCGCGCGAAGCGGGGACGCCATGCCCGGGCGGGGACGGACGGCGCGCCCGGGCGGGACGGCGCGCCCGGGCGGGACGGCGGCGGGCGGGGACGGCGTGCGGCGGGCCGGGCGCAGCGGTGGGACGGGTCCGTCAGGCGTGGCCGTCAGGTACAGCCGTCAGGCGTGGCCGTCAGGTACAGCCGTCAGGCGGGGCCGTCAGGTACAGCCGTCAGGCGTGGTCGTCAGGCGTGGCCGTCAGGTACAGCCGCCAGGCGTGGCCGTCAGGTACAGCCGTCAGGCGTGGTCGTCAGGCGTGGTCGTCAGGTACAGCCGCCAGGCGTGGCCGTCAGGTACAGCCGTCAGGTACAGCCGCCAGGCGTGGCCGTCAGGTACAGCCGCCAGGCGTGGCCGTCAGGTACAGCCGTCAGGTACAGCCGTCAGGTACAGCCGTCAGGTACAGCCGCCAGGCGTGGCCGTCAGGTACAGCCGTCAGGTACAGCCGCCAGGCGTGGCCGTCAGGTACAGCCGTCAGGTACAGCCGCCAGGCGTGGCCGTCAGGTACAGCCGTCAGGTACAGCCGCCAGGCGTGGCCGTCAGGTACAGCCGTCAGGTACAGCCGCCAGGCGTGGCCGTCAGGTACAGCCGTCAGGTACAGCCGCCAGGCGTGGCCGTCAGGTACAGCCGTCGGGTACAGCCGCCAGGCGTGGCCGGTGGCGGGGCCGTCAGGCGCAGCCGTCGGGTACAGCCGTCAGGTACAGCCGCCAGGCGTGGCCGTCAGGTACAGCCGTCAGGTACAGCCGCCAGGCGTGGCCGTCAGGTACAGCCGTCGGGTACAGCCGTCAGGCGTGGTCGGTGGCGGGGCCGTCAGGCGCAGTCGTCGGGTACAGCCGCCAGGCGTGGCCGTCAGGCGCAGCCGCCAGGCGCAGCCGCCAGGCGCAGCCGCCAGGCGTGGCCGTCGGGTGCAGCCGTCGGGTGCAGCCGTCAGGCGTGGTCGGTGGCGGGGGTGGTGGCGTAGCGGCTCATCACCTCGGCGGTGGTCTGCGCGGTCAGCTCGCGGCCCTCGTTCAGGGTCTGGCGCAGGTCGCGGAAGTACTGGACGTACAGGTCGGGGGTGAAGGTGTTGAGCAGCACGGCGGGCTGGTCGCCGGGGTTGGCGAAGGTGTGCGGGACGCCGGGCGGGACCATGACCAGGGTGCCGGCGGGGGCGTCGTGGTCGGTGTCCCCGACGGTGAACCTGGCGGTGCCGGAGACGACGTAGAAGCCCTCGTCGTGCTGGGCGTGGCGGTGCTGGGGCGGGCCGCTGGTGTGCGGGGCCAGGGTGATCTCGCCCACGCCCAGGCGGTGGGCGGTGGTGCTGCCGTCCTCCAGGATGCGCATGCGGGTGGTGCCCAGGTCGATCACCTCGCCGCCCTGCGGGGGGACGATCGAGACCTCGTTCATGACCGACTCCTTTGTGAGAGTATACTCTCACGACTGTAGGGTGCTTGCGTCGTACCATGCAAGCCGGCTCCCGTCGCGGGAGCGCGATCACCCAACCGAGTGCGAACGGGAGGCGGACCCATGCCGTCGCAGACCACAGCCGGCCGTGCCAACCAGAAGCTGCGCACGCGCACCGCGATCGTGCAGGCCGCGGCCGAGCTGGGCCGCACCGGGGGCGAGGTGACCATGCCCGAGGTCGCCCGGGCGGCACTGGTCTCCGAGGCCACCGCCTACCGCTACTTCCCCGACCTGGCCAGCCTGCTGCAGGAGTCCATCGCCGGGCAGCTGCCCACCCCGGACCAGGCGCTGGCGCCGGTGGCCGACAGCCGGGACCCGGTGGAGCGGGTCGCGGCGGCCACCGAGTTCCTGCTGCGCCACGTGCAGGCCCGCCAGGGCGTGGTCCGCGCGATGATCGCCTCCACCGTCACCCGGCCCGCCGAGTCCGCCGCCCGGCCCGGCCTGCGCTTCGGCCTGATCGACCACGCACTGTCCCCCCTGGACGCCACCCTGGGCACCACCGACCCGGCCGCCCTGACCCAGCTCAAGCGGGACCTGGCGGTCGTGGTCAGCGCCGAGGCCCTGTTCAACCTGACCGACCTGCACGGACTGGACCCCCAGACCGCCATCGCCAGCGTCGTGCACACCGCCACCACCCTCACCCGCGCCGCCCTGCACCACGTCGGCCCCGCCCACCCCTGAACCACCCCCACCCCCAAGCCGACCGACGCACCGTCACCGGGTGCCGCCGCGCGGGCACCCGCGCCCGCGGGCACGGCGCCCTCACGCGTCGGCGGCGGCCGGGAGGGTCGGGGCTTTGCGCCAGTCCCCGGCGGGGCGCCGGGACACGGCGCGCACGACCGAACGGCCCGGGGCACTCAGGCCGTGGTCGTTGCACAGGCAGCAGCGCAGGGAGTCGAGCAGGGCGACCAGCACACGCGAGACGAAGAGCAGGTCCCCCATCCGGTACTCGAAGGCGAAGACGCCCACCGGCCCCCCAGAACCGAGCGGACGCCGGCGAGCGCACCCCGGTCGAACTCCCCGAGCACGCCCGCCTCCCCGCGACCTGCACCGCGCCGCCCCGGCCGGACCCGACCGAGAACCCGCCCCGGTGGATCCCGGACCTCGCCACCGCCCCAGGGCCGACGCACGCCGCCACAGGAACGCGAGGTCGTACCCCTCGGACAGGACGAGCACCACTCCCTGCATCCCGCCCCCTCGGCCCCGCCCCGCCCCGCCCGGCCGCCCCCGGCCGCCCCCGGCCGCCCCAGGCCGCCCCAGGCCGCCCCAGGCCGCCCCAGGCCGGGACTGTACCGGATCCCGGCGCCCGGGCCCCGCGCACCGCCGTTCAGGCGGTGGTGCGCGGACGGCGGGCGGGACGGGCGGGACGCGGGGCGCGCGGGGCGCGGCCGGGCCCGGCGCGGTGGCGGGCGTAGCCGGTGGTGGAACCGCTGGCCGAGGGGGACGGAGAGGCCGAGGGATCGGCGGACTGCGCGGGGTCGGGATCGGTGAACGGGGTCTGGTCCAAGGGCTCCCGGGGCAGTCCGGCCATCGCCCCGGTCATGGCCTGCGCCCAGATCGGCCCGGCCATGGAGTAGCCGTAGGCGACGGGGAAGTACGTCGGACCCAGGGTGACGCCGTCCAGGGAGCCCAGCGGCGCGGTGGTGTCGCTGACCACGGTGGAGGCGGCGATCTGCCTGGTGTAGCCGGTGAACCACACCTGCAGGCTGTTGTTGGTCGTACCGGTCTTGCCCGCGTCCTGCCAGCCGATGTCGCCGATGCTCGAGGCGGTGCCGCCGTCCGCGACCACGCTCGCCAGCAGGGTGTTGACCGATTCGGCGGTGGTGGGCGACATCACCTGGCTGCACTGCGGCCTGGGAGTGCTCAGAACACGGCCGGCGCTGTCGGCGACCGAGGTGATCGCCATCGGCTGACAGTACAGGCCGTCCGCGGCGAAGGCGGCGTACACCCCGGCGATCTGCAGCGGGGTGTAGGAGTTGACACCCAGCGTCAGCGACTGCACCTGCTGCAGCGGATAGAGCCGGTCGGGATGGCCCGGATCCAGGGCGGCCTGGTAGCCCAGGCCCAGCTTCTGGGCCATGCGCACGACGTTGCACAGGCCCGCCTTGGCCTCCAACGGAACGAAATAGGTGTTGACCGACATCGCCATGGCCGTCTTCATGTTGAACTCGCCCTGCAGATCGGGACTGTCGTTCCGGTCCCCCGGGGTCTGCGGATGGACCGCGCCCGTGCAGTCCGTCATCTGCGGATAGTCCGCCTGGTAGGGCGCGTCCAGGGTGTACGACATCGGAATGCCCTGCTCCAGAGCGGCGGCCGCGGTCACCGCCTTGAACGTGGAACCGGTGGGAAACCCGCTGCCGCCGCCCATCAGCCGATCGGTGTTGTAGTTCAGGTCCGTCTGACCGCTCCCGTTGCCGTAAGGCCGGCTCTGGGCCATCGCCAGGATCCTGCCCGTACCCGGCTGGACCAGGGTGACAGCAGCGGCAGCACGGTCCCCGGGATAGGCATGCCCGCCCACCGAAACGTCGGCCGCCTGCTCGCTGCGGGGATCCAGCGTGGTACGGATCTGCAGACCACCACGGTTCCACAACGCCTGACGCGCGGCCACCGTCGGCCCGAACCGCGGATCCCGCAGGATCAGGTGCTCGACATAGTCGCAGAAAAACGCCTCACCCCGCCGGGCCGTGATACAACCCTCCCGCGGCGCACTGGCCCTCAACCCCAGGCCCGAAGCCTGGTAGGCGGCGGCCTGCGCCCGGGTGATGGTCCCGTAGCCCGCCATCGCCGCCAGCACCTGGTTGCGCCGCTGCAACGCCAGACCGGGACTGTCGAGCGGATCATAGACCGAGGGCGACTGCACCAAACCCGCCAACAACGCCGCCTGAGGCGCCGTCAACTGCCACGCATGGACGCTGAAGTACCGCTCCGCAGCCGCCTCCACCCCGTAGGCCTGCTCACCGAAGAAAGTGATGTTCAGGTAATCCGCCAGGATCTGGTCCTTGCTCAAACTCTCCTCGAGCCTGATGGCATAACGCAACTCCTTGATCTTGCGCCCCGTGGTCTGCCGCTGGGCCTGCAACACCCTGGCCTGATCATCCCCCGCCTCCTCCACGAACACATTCTTCACATACTGCTGCGTCAACGTCGACCCGCCCTGACTGACCGACCCCGCCCCCGCGTTCGTGGTCAACGCACGCAGAGCGCCCCGCAGGTCCACGGCACCGTGCCGGTAGAACCGATGGTCCTCGATATCGACCAACGCCTCACGCATGACCGGAGCCACCCGCCCCAACGGCACCACCGTACGGTCACGCGAATACACCGAAGCAATCACCCCGCCAGAAGCGTCGTAAACCCGCGAAGCCTGCGCCAGCACCGGAGCCACCAGATCATCGGGCAGCCGATCAAAATCCTCCGCCGCCCACTTCGCACTCAACCCCACCACACCCACCAACGGAGCACACACCCCAGCCACCAGACCACCCGCCAACACACCCACACCCAACAGACGCACACCAAGCCCCACCCTACGAAAAACCCCCGAAGACCTCATTGCCATGAAAAAACCATACGCGGAGACATAACCAAAACACCGGCATTCACCCATCGAATACCGACGCCGTGGCGCACCACCCCACACCCCACCACACGACAGCAGCACGCAGGAACGACGGAACGGCACACGACAGCAGCGTGCGGGAACAGCGGAACGGTGCGCGGCAGCAGCATGCGGGAACAGCGGAACGGTGCGCGGGGGCCGACAGCGAAGGCGCAGGTGCAGGCGCGGACGGCGACGGCGCAGGCGCAGGCGCAAAGGGCCGCCGGCGACGGCACGGACGGCGCGGGCGCGGACGGCGACGGCATCGAAGGCGCGGACGCGGGCACGGGCGGCGCGGGCGCCGAAGGCGCGGGCACGGGTTCGACGATCTGGCCACATGTGTCGTCGCCGTCACGCAGTCCCCGGCGGTCCCGAGCCGGGCCAACACTCCCCCGGCCGACCCTGCGCGCCGTCGCGCGGATCGCCTGCACCACCGCCGCCACCGTCCTCGCCCGCCCCACGGCGGCCGCAGGCCCCCCGCGCCGACGGGTCCGCGCGGGGGGCGCATCCGGAGTCGACCTACCAGAGTTGACAGGTCATAAGATGAAATTCTAGTTTCGACATGTCAGCACTGGAACAAGGTGCCGGGCGACGAGACGAGGGAAGACGCCGATGAGGATTCTGTTCAGCAGCACCCCGGCCTACGGGCACCTGCTGCCGCTGGCGCCGCTGATACGGGCCGCCCTCGCGCAGGGGCACCAGGCGGCCGTGCTGAGCGGCGCGGGCATGTCCGGGGCGATGGCCGAGGAACTGCCCGGGGTGCCGCTGCTGGCCGCGGGCCCGATGCCCGAGGTGTTCGTCGCCGAGACCGCGCGGCGCACCGGCAAGGACGTGTTCAACCCGGCCCCGGAGGTGGTCGGCGAGCTGTTCGCCGGGGTCCGGCTGGACCTGACCCTGCCGCAGGCGCTGCCCGCCGCGCGGGCGTGGGCCCCGGACCTGGTCGTCGCCGAGTACTACGACGCCGTCGGCCCGCTGCTGGCCGCCGTCCTGGGCGTGCCGTGGCACCAGTTCGGCCTGGGCCCGGGGCTGCCGCAGGCACTGCTGGACGAGCTGGCCCGCGCCGCAGCGCCCCGGTACGCGGCCCACGGCGCCACGCCCTCGCCCGCGGCCAGCTACCTCGACATCTGGCCCGCAGCACTGCACGAGCCCGGCTGGAGCAGCCCGGCCCCGCGCCGGGCACTGCGGCCCCAGGCACACCGGCGCCCGTCGCAGACGTGGACCGCGCCGCGGTTCGCCGACCCCGACAGACCCCGGGTGCTGGTCACCCTGGGCACAATCTTCTCGGACTCCGCCGTGCTGCGGGCCGTCGTGCAGGCCGTGTCCACCCAGGACGTGAACATCGTGGCCACCCTCGGCTCCTCCCTGCGCGGCGAGACCGCCTCCCCCGCCTCCTCCAGCTCCCCCACAGCCGCCGGCGGCGGTTCGGGCGGGGGCCGCGTGGCCTACGTGCCGTTCGCGCCGATGGACAGCCTGCTGGACGGGACGGCCGCGGTCGTGGGCGCGGGCGGCTCGGGCACCGTACTGGCAGCCCTGAGCCGCGGAGTGCCGATGGTGCTCTGGCCCCAGGGCGCGGACCAGCCCGTCACCGCAGCCCGCGCACAAGCCGCCGGCGCCGCGATCACCGTGGACGGCGCGGACGCGCTGGCACCCGCCCTGGCCGCCGTCCTGGCCCTGGACGACTACGGCGACGCGGCACGCACCGTAGCCGCCGACCTGGCCGCACTGCCCGACGCCCAGCAAACCCTCCAGGACCTGACCCACTGACCCACCGACCCCGCCGACCCGCCGACCCGCCGACCAGTGACCGCTGACCACTGACCGCCCTGGCCGACGGCACCGCCGGAGCCCGACTGCACCCCTACCCGGACCCACAACCGGCCGGCTGCCGACCCGCCGACCCGACCACTGGCTGCCGACCGCTGACCGCTGACCGCCGCCCGCCAACCACCCTGGCCGATGGGCACCGCCGGGGCCCGACTGCACCCCAACGCGGGCCTGCAACCGGCCGACCCGCCGACCCTCCGACCGGCCGTCCCGGGGCGCCGGCCGTCCCGGGGCGCCGGGGGCGGCGGGCTGCGGTGGCCGGGTGGCGGCCCGGCGCGCGACGATGGAAGACGACGGAAAAGGGGGACGCGGGGGCCTGACACCGGGAGGCGCCGCATGGGCCACACCGACGCAACGGACGTACTGGTCGCGGGCGCCGGGCCGGTCGGACTGACCGCCGCCACCGAGCTGCGCCGCCAAGGGGTGCGCTGCCGGATCGTGGACCGCCTCGCAGCCCGGCTGCCGTACGCCAAAGCCGTCGGCATCCAGCCACGCACACTGGAACTCTGGGACCGGATGGGCCTGGTACGCGCCGCACTGGAGGCCGCCGCGCCGATACGCGGGCAGCTGACCTACCTCGACGGCGCCGAACAGCCCCGGATCGACCTCGTACTGCCGCCCGAAGTGCCCTACGGCTTCGCCGCCCTGCCCCAGTACGACACCGAACGGATCCTGGAAGAAGCCCTGGCCCGCTACGGCACCGGCATCGAACGCGGCACCGAACTGGTCTCCTTCGACCAGGACGCCGACGGGGTCACCTGCCGCCTGGCCGGCGCCGCCGGCCAGCAGGAGGTCCGCTGCCGCTACCTGGTGGGCTGCGACGGCGCGCACAGCACCGTACGCAAAGGACTCGGACTCGCCTTCGAAGGCGCCGCCCTGCCCGAGGAGTACATGCTCGCCGATGTCGAGGTCGGCTGGCAGCTGCCGCCCGGCTACGGCGTGCGCTGCCTGCACCACGGCCCGGACGGCGCCGTGGACGACCTGCTGGTGTGCATCCCGCTGCCCGGCCCGGGCCGCTACCGGATGTCGATGCTCGTACCGCCCGACCTCTCCACCGCCCACCAGAACCAGAACCCGGACCGGGACCGGGACCGGGACCGGGGCGGCGAGGGCGCCACGGCCGGGGGCCGGGACGCGGTGGAGCACGGCCTGCAGGGCGGCCCCGCCCCCGAACTGCACCACATCCAAGCGGTACTGGACCGGCTCTCGCCGCAACCGACCACCGCCTCGGCCATGCGCTGGTCCTCGGTCTTCCGGATCAGCCACCGGCTGGCGGACCGCTACAGCCGGGGCCGGGTCTTCGTCGCCGGGGACGCCGCCCACATCCACCCGCCCACCGGGGCCCAGGGCATGAACACCGGCATCCAGGACGCCTACAACCTGGCCTGGAAACTCGCCCTGACCCTGGACGGCACCGCCCAGCCGCAACTGGCGGCCAGCTACGACGCCGAACGCCGGCCGATCGGCCAGGAAGTCGTGGGCCGCACCGTGCGCCACGCGGCCCACGGCGGCGTCCAGACCGACCCGGCCGACCCGCAGACCCTGATCCTGCGCGAGGCCCAACTGCTGCTCAGCTACCGCGGCAGCCCGATCGTGGACCCCGACAGCGACGGCCCGGACGGGGGCGGCCCGGACGGCGACAGCCCCGACGGGGGCGCGGCGGGCGCGGACGCGGACGCCCCGCGTCCCGGAGACCGGGCACCGGACTGTACCGGCCTGACCCAGGACATCACCGCCCACCCGCTGCGCCTGTACGACCTGCTGCGCGACCGCGGACACGTCCTGCTCCTGTACGGAACCGACCCGGCAGAATCCACCGCCCTGGCCGCAGCAGCCCGCAAAGCCTCCGGCGACCGAGTGGAGACCTGCGCACTACTGGCCCGCGACACCACCACCGACACCACCACCACCGCAGCAGCGGACAGCTCAGCAGCCGAGACCTCGGCGGCAGCGGGTTCAGCCGCGGACGGTTCAGCGGCGAACGGTTCGACGACGGCGGGTTCGACGACGGGCGGTTCGGCTGCACCGGGTTCGGCCGCGGACAGTTCGCCGGCGGCTTCGGCGGCGGCGGTGGAGGGGGGCTGGCTGCCGGTGTACCGCGACGCGCGAGGCGAGTTCGCCCGGATCTACCGGGCCCGACCCGGAACGGCGTTCGTGGTGCGCCCGGACGGCTACCTGGGCGCACGACTGTACCTACCCGACACCGGACACCTGGCCGCCCACTTCGCACGCATCTTCCGCCCCCCGACCCCAGACAAGCACCCCTGAATACACCACCAAGGCACCGCGTACCGGACGATGGAACCCATGGAGCCCGTCGAGCCGATGCAACCCGAGCAGCCGATGGAGCCCGCGCAGCCCGGCAGCCGGTGGAACGCGTCGAGCCGGTGGAACCCGTCGAGCCGATGCAGCCCGCGCAGCGCCCACCAGCCGCGCAGGACCGCCGCTGAAGGTGCCGCCAAGGCACCGCGTGCCGGAGGATGGAACCCATGGAGCCGATGGAGCCCGACGAGCCGATGCAGCCCGGGCAGCCGGCGGGACCGGTGGACGATGCCGTGCGGGAGTACATCGAGGCCATCGACCCGCGCTACCGACCGCTGTTCGACCGCCTGCACGCACTGGTCCTGCAGACGTGCCCGCAGGCGGCGGTCGCGCTCGCGTACCGGATGCCCAGCTACCGCCTCGGGCCCCGGCGCCTGTACCTGGGCGTGTGGCAGCACGGGGTCTCGCTCTACGGCTGGGGGCCCGGCCGCGACGGCGGCTTCGCCGAGCGCCACCCCGAGCTGCGGTCGGGCCGGGCCACCCTGCGACTGCGGCCCGAGCAGGCGGCCGCGATCCCCGACGAGGAGTTCCGCGCCCTGGTCCGCGCCGCCCTGGACTGACCGCGCCAGCCGCTAGGATCAGCGGCCGTGCCCACCACCCTTGCCACGACCGAGGCACACACCGTCCTGACACTCGCCCCCGACGCCCCCGACGCCCCCGCCGTCGCGGTCCGCAGCACCCGGCTGACCTGCACCGGACCGGGGGCTGTGTCCGATCCGACATTGACACCAAGGGCACCCTTACCTGAGCGTGGAAGGCATGCCTTCCAACCCCGCCGACCCAACCGCACACCTGGTCGCCTTCGACGTCGACCTGACCCTGGACGAAGTGCGCAGACGCGCCGAAGTCCTCGCCGCACTCGGACCCCACTGGGATCCGGTACAGGCCCTGCGCAGCGAGGAGGAGGCGTACGCGCTGCTGTACTCGGGACTGGACACCGAGCAGCAGGCCCTCTACGACACCCTGGTGACAGCGGGCATACTGCCCGGGCAGGGACGCGGGCATGCTGCCCCTTGACCCACACGCCGACCACGGCCGCCGGGCCTGGGTACCCTGCCCGAACTGCGACGACGCCCGCGACTGCGCCCCGTGCGCGCAGCGGCGCACCTGCAGCGAGCATTGGCGCTACCTGCTCGCGCACTCCGGCAGCGTTCTGCACCTGCAATGCCCCCGCTGCACCCACCTGTGGGACCACGAAACCCACTTCGGCGCCACCCGCGGCCCCTCCCCCACCCCACACAGCCCCTGGACCAGCACAACCCCCCACCACCCCGACCAGCCCTAACCCCCAAGCCTGACCCGGTTCGGCTCCGGCGCGGCCCTGGGCCTGCACGACGCCCGCGACTGCGCCCCGCGCGCGCAGCGGCGCACCTGCAGCGAGCACTGGCGCCATCTGCTCGCGCACTCCGGCAGCATGCTGCACCTGCAACGCCCCCGCTGCACCCACCTGCGGGACCACGGAACCGGCCTCGGCACCACCCGCAGCCCTCCCCCACCCCACACGGCCACTGGAGCGGCGCCCCGGCCGCCCCGACCAGCCCTGCCCTGGCCCCTCAGGCCTGACCCGGTTCGGCCCCCCGGTCCTTTACCACCCGGGCTCCGGTTCGGCACGGACTCTGGCCCAGCCCGCGCGCCCCTGACCTGGGCCGGGCCCCGCGCACCCCCCGGCCCGGCCCCGCCTGCCGCCCGGGGCAGCGGGCGGAGGCAGGCCGGGGGCGGCAGGCGGGGCGGCGGACCGGGGGGTGGGGGTCAGTGCGGGCTGATGGCGACGTGGCCGATGTCGACCGGCAGGGTCGGGAAGCCGTCGCCGGGGCCGTTCTGGTCGTCCTCGCCTGCGGCGGCGATCTTCTGCAGCACCGCCATGCCGGCGCTCACCCGGCCGAAGGGGGTGTAGTCCGGCGGCAGGGCGGTGTCCTTCCAGACGATGAAGAACTGGCTGCCGTTGGTGTTCGGCCCGGCGTTGGCCATGGCGACCGTCCCGGCGGGATAGGTGGCGCCGGTGAGGTTCTCGTCGTTGAAGGAGTAGCCGGGCCCGCCGCTGCCGGTACCGGTCGGGTCCCCGCACTGCAGCACGTAGATACCCTTGGTGGTGAGCCGGTGGCAGTGGGTGCGGTCGAAGTACTGGCGCTCGGCCAGGAAGCGGAAGGAGAAGGTGGTGCACGGGGCCTGGGCGGTCAGCGCCTGGAAGGCGATCAGACCCTGGTCGGTGTACAGCCTCGCGGTATAGGGACGGGCAGCGGCGGCCGCATCGAAGACCGGGACACCCTTGAAGCGGTCGGCCGGAACCGCGGCGGTGAACCCACACCCAGCCGGAGCCGGAGCCGGAGTCGAGGCCCGGACCGCGATCCGCGCTACCGCCCCGCCACGCGGACCCACCCCGCTGGCCTGCGCGGCTCCCGCCAAGCTCAGCACCAGCGACGCCGCTGCCGCGAGCAGAAACCATTTCCTGTACACCATCAAGAACCTCCACACCCGAAGAACATTGTCATGTCCCTGGGGCATTTCCCCGGACAGGCATCCCTCAAGCCCCCCACCCACACCCGACAGCACGTCCAGTGGCGCGTCCGCGCGGCGGGTCCAGTGGCGAGCCCGGCTGCACATCCGGCAGCGGGCCCACTGGCAGGTCCGGTGGCGGGCCCGGCAGCACGCCCGGCGGCGGGTGCGGCGGCGGACCCGGCGGCGGGCCCGGTGACGTGCCCGAGCAGCGGGTCCAGTGCGGGGCCGCGCGGCGCGCCGTTGGATCGGTCCCGGGGGCGGAGCCCCTCCCCGGCGGGGGCACGGCACATCGGAGGAGCAGCCCATGAGGACGAGGTTCATCAACAGCACCTCCCGCGGTCTCGGGGGCGAGTGGGCACTGGCCGCTCTGGAGCACGGCGACCGGGTCGCGGCCACCGCCCGCGACACCGACGCCCTGGAGGACCTGGTCGCCGCCTACGGGCAGGCGGTCCTGCCGATCGCCCTGGGCGTGACCGACCGCCCGGCCGTGTTCACGGCCCTCGCGTGGGCGCACGAGGCCTTCGGACGCCTGGACGTGGTGGTCAACAACGCCGGGCACGGCCACTTCGGCTTCATCGAGGAGGTCACCGAGCAGGCGGCCCGCGCGCAGCTGGAGACCAACCTGTTCGGCGCGCTGTGGGTGACCCAGCCGCGCTACCGTCCATGCGCGCGCAAGACAGCAGCCACCGAAACACGGACGAGGCAACTGCGAAAGACCGCGCCACGCTGACCCCGCCGGGGACAACGGTCGATGGGGCCAACGAACGATTTTCGCTTCAATTGACCCCTTGGAATTGATCATGAGGCGCACGCTGGTCGCCGGTGGAACCGGCAGGCCCTCGGGGTGTCGTCCCCGAACCCGTCCGCGTCGGCTGGCACGTGGCCTCCCGGCCAGAGGAAAGGCCCGCCGGACTCCTGAATCCCGCCGCTGAATCCCGCCGCCGCGCGCCCCCGCCGGCAGCCCCGCGGCGGGCGCCGCCCCGCGCCGGAGCGCTCACATCGGGCGGCAGGTCAGGGGCGGGCAGGTCAGCGGGCAGACGGGGGCGGCGTGCCGTCGTGGCGGTCCAGTTCGCTCAGCAGCAGGCGCAGCAGGGCGCGCGCGCGGGCGACCTCGGGCGCGGGCAGGGCCGCGAAGACGGCGGCGTGCTCAACCGAGGCGCGGGCGGTGACCCGGGCCAGGGCATCACGCCCATGCACGGTCAGTTCCAGACGCGGGGAGCCGCGGTGGTCGGGGTTGGGCATATAGGCCGCGTGGCCGCAGGCGACGAGGTCGTTGGCGAGACGCTGCACGTTCTGGCGGCTGACGCCCAGGCGCCGCGCGGCCTGCGGCACCGTCAGCGCCGTCTCGCTGACCACGCTCAGCAACTGCCAGCGGGCCTGGGTGAGCCCCTCAGCCCGGGCGGTCCGCTCCCCCAGACGACGCAGCGCACCCGCAGCCTCGTAGACATCGGCCACCAGCAGAGCCATCTCATCGGCCACCGGACCCTCCCCAAGACATGACGATGTCGACATGTGAACGTGTTGTCATGATACGTCGCGGGGCCGCGTGGTCAGGTGGCGACGACCCAGAACAGGCCGCCCTCGCGGTCCCGCAACTGCGCGACCCGGCCCACCGGGGAGTCGTGGGCCGCAGCCGCGACCGTGCCGCCCAACGTGACAGCACGCGCTGCAGTGGCATCCGCGTCCGCCACGGTAAAGAAGACGTGCCAGCGCGGACGGACCCGGGGATCGGGCGCGCCCTGGGAGCCGCCGCCGTTCAACGACGCCAGAGTCCGCCCCGCACCCCGCAGCAGGACCCGCTCGTGCTCGAAAGCCACATCCAGATCGGAGGCCTGGTCCCAGCCGAAGACCGCACCGTAGAACAGAGCGGCGGCGAACGCGTCCGCGGTACGCAGTTCGCTCCACGCCAACGCACCGGGGCGCTCCAGGTCCGAGGCCGGACCCGGACGGCCCTGCCAGACACCGAACGCCGCACCATCGGGATCGGCGGCCAACGCCAGACGGCCGGCATCGAAGGCCAACGGCCCCATGACCATAGTGCCGCCGCGCTCACGAACCCGAGCAGAGACCTGATCGGCATCATCGGTACCGAAGTACGTGGTCCAGGCAACCGGGAACTCCCAAGTCCGGGCCACCTCACCGATCCCGGCCACAGCAACGCCGTCCACCACTGCCCGGCAGTACGCACCCCACCGATCCGGGCCCGCCTCGAACCCCCAACCCAACAATGGACCATAAAACCCCTTGGCCACATCCACATCCCGCGCCATCAAACTCACCCAACACGGCGCGCCCACCACACACCGCGCCTGCACCACCGACCCCACCATCAACCGCTCCTCCCACACCGTCCACACCCGCACATCCCACAGCCCGACCACCCCGGCTGAGGTCCGCCCGACTGCATGCATGCCTGCCTGCCTGCCGACCAGGCACGTACCCCGCTTCCACGCCCCGCACGCGATCCCCAACCCCCACTACCCCAAGTGGCCCCACCAGACCAGGCCGGTACAGGCCCCGCCGACACGGGCCGGAACGGGCCACGCCGGCCCGCACACACGCGCTCCTCGGGCCGGGGCCGGGCGGCGCCCCCACCTCGTCCCCTACGCGCGCAGGTCCACTGCCAGGGAATCCGCCAGGAAGGCGCGGAAGGAGCGCGCGGGGCGGCCGGTCAGGCGCTGGACGGTGTCGGTGGTGCAGTCCTCGGCCCCCTCCGCGATCGCACGGTCCATACCCGCCAGCAAGGCCGCGAACGACGCCGGCATCAACACCGCCAGGCGGTCGCCCAGCTCCCCGTAGGACAGGCGGCGGCGGGCCACAGGCCGCCCGGTAGCCTCGGCCAGGGCCGCGGCGACGTCGTCGTAGCTGAGCGCCTGCGGCCCGGTCAGGATCAAGTCGGCATCGGGGGCGCGCTCATCGGTCAGCGCGCGCACGGCGACGGCCGCGATGTCCTCGGCGTCCACGAAACCCACCCGCCCACTGCCGGTGGCGGTCCAGATGACACCCTCCCGGCGAATACTGTCGGCATGGGCATGCGCGCCGGTGAAGTTCTGCATGAACCAGGACGGCCGCAACACCGCCCACTGATCGAACAGGCCCGGCAACACCCGGTGCACCTCCCCGCCGGACCACCCTCGGGAACCGCCGAGGAACTCAGCAGCACCGCACGCTGCACGCCGGCAGCGCGGGCCTGCCGCAGGAAGGGCACCATCACCGCCGCCGGATCCCCATCACCCGGAGGCGGCACCAAGTAGACGCGATCGACCCCCCGCAGAGCAGCACCGTGGGTGGCCGGGTCATACCAATCGAAACGCACCCCCTCCGCCCCTGGAACCACGGCGGCGCGGCGACCCGCAGCCCTGACACGGTAACCGGCAGCGACCAGCCGCGCCGCGGTACGACCCCCGGTAGTGCCAGATGCACCGATCACCAACGTGACAGCGGCGGCACCGGCGGAGGTGGTGGCAGTCATCGGCTGCTCCCGGGGAAGTCGGCGTCGGCCTCCTGGGCGGCCAGCGGGTTCCAGTAGTCGCGGTAGGAGGCGATGAGCCCCTCGCGCACGGTCACCACCGCAACGTAGGTCATCTCGAAGGGCCGGTCGCCCTGCACCAGGCGGCCGACGCCGCGCATCTCGGCCACGACGGTCCCCGGATCGGTGGTCTGATGGATCACCAGGTCGGGAAAGCCGTGCAGGTCGATGTGGTCGGGATAGGGACGCATGTAGTCGGCGACGGCCTGCCTGCCCTCCAGCCGCCGGGGGCCAGCCGCGCGGGGCGAAGGGGTACTCCATGACGCCGTCCTCGGCCCGCAGCCCCACCCACGCGGGACTGTCCTTGTCCAGCAGCAGCCGCAGACTGTGGCGGAACAGCTCCGCCGGTGACATCGGTACGGACACGGGTATCCTCCCCTAAAGAATCCGGACCTATGGTCCGCTTCGAAGATGCCGCTGCCAGAGCCCCGAGGACGTCACTATGGCCGACATCGCGGCGGCGGCCGGCGTCGGCAAAGGCACGCTCTTCCGCGCCTTCGGCGACCGCACCGGACTGCTGCGCGCCCTGTACGAAGCCCGGCTCGAACCACTCCGCCAGGCCGTCGAAACCGGCCCCCCGCCACTGGGCCCCACCACCCCGCCGCTGGAACGCGTCCCGGCACTGCTCGACGCCCTGCTGTGCTTCAAACTCGACAACCGCCGCCTGGCACTGGCCCTGGAAGAAACCGGGAACAGCAGCAGCCCCTATCGCGCGGATCACTACGGGCGCTGGCACGCACTGCTGCAGCACACGCTGGACCAGCTGCCCGACGTGGCCGACAGCAACTTCACCGCGCATGCACTGCTCGCCGCCACCCGGGCCGACCTCGTGGAGCACCTGACCGGGCAGGAGCACATCCCACGCGCAGACCTTCGGACACACCTGGCAGCCTTCACCATCGCAGCCCTGGGCGCCCGACCCGGTTCCGATACCGCGAAATCTGCCTCCCTGGAAGGTTCCTGATGCAGCATCAGTCTCACCGCGGTTTGGCAGCGCGGCCAGCGGCGTTAGGCGGGCAGCGCCGACGCACCGGCGCGGTGTTCGGCGCGGCCGCCCTGTACGGCCGCGCACCGGTACCGGCGCCGTCGCCCACCGCGCCCGATCCGCGCCCGCGGCACAAGACGACAGGCCGACCCGCGCCCCCGCATGCGGGCCGCGCGGGAACGCGGGGGCGCGGGCGAGTCAGCGTTGGTCAGGGCAGAGGAGCCAAGGTGACAGCAGCACGGAAGGCCGGATCGTCGTCGTGGCCCAGGGCGACGCGGACGCGCGGGGCACCGTCGGGGTCCTCGGACAGGGGGGCGGCCTGGATCCAGCAGGGGCGATCCAGTTCGACGTAGCGGGTGAAGACGACGTCCATGGCGGCGGGCAGGACCGGCCGCGGGTGGGCCAGCGCCTGGGCCGCCTGGCGGGCGGCCTCCAGCAGCAGCATGCCCGGGGCGTGGTCGACCGGGTGGTCGAACAGGATGGGGTGCGCCGTGTCGATGCGCAGCTGCCAGTGGTCGGGGGCGTCGGTGGGGGCCAGCACCACGTCATGGAAGTGGTCGCGGCCGGTCAGGCCGGGCGGCACCGGCTGCAGCAGCGGTAGGGCCCCGGCCATGGCCCGGGCCGCGTCGCCCTGCCCGGCGCGCAGCCGCTGGTAGACGGCCGGGGTCTGGATGGTGAACCGGGTGCGGGCGGTGGCCAGGGGTATCGCGCCGCGGAAGGCGCGGATCTGCAGCGTCAGAGCGGCGGTGCGCGCACCGCGCCGGACGACCTCGGGGCAGGCGATCTCCAGTCTGACCTCCGGATCGAGTCCGTCGATGCGCAGGGCCTGGGGGTGGAGCCGGTAGCTGTAGGTCTCCCACAGCAGCGGGTGCTCGCGTGGGACGCCGTAGGCCGCGTGCGAGAGCAGCGGCAGGCACTGGCGGATGGACTCGGTCAGCAGCAGCGGATCGTACAGGCCGCCGCGCGCCAGGTAGAAGTGATGGTCCGACGGCCAGCGGGCGGTGACCACGTACTGGTCGGCCCCGGTGTGCCGCAGCTCCCGCAGGAGGACCTCGCCGGCCGCGTCCTTGTGGACGACCTCTTTGGGGATCATGGTGAACTCTGTCGGCTGGAAGGCGAGTTGAGGAGCGCTGGGCATGGCGGCAACTTCCGGTGAAGGATACGTTCGGGGACATGGGGTACCCAAGGTGGTGCGGCAGGCCCTACGACAGATAACATAGAGGACGTTCTTTTTATTTGTCGAGTATGTCGAGTAAGGAACGGTCGGCCATGGAGAAACCCAGGCAGGAGCGGGCGCTGCGCACGCGGGAGACGATCCTGCGCGCGGCGGCGTCGGTGTTCGACGAGTACGGGTACTCCGGGTCGAGCATCACCCGGATCATGGACCGGGCCGGAACCACGCAGGGCGCGCTGTACTTCCACTTCAAGGGCAAGGAGGACCTGGCCCGCGCCGTCATCAACGAGCAGGCCGCCGAGCTGAGGCTGCCTCAGGAGCCCTCGGGGCTGGACCAGTTGGTGGAGGTGACGATGTACCTGGCCACCGAGATGCAGCAGAACGTGCTGTTCCGGGCCGGGGTGACGCTGGCCGTGGAGCAGGGCGAGCTGGGGCTGCGGGACTTCAGCGTCTACCAGATGTGGATCGGCCAGTTCCGCCAGGAGTTGGCGGCGGCCGCCGCCAGGGGCGAGCTGCTGGCCGGCGTGGACACCACGGCGGCCGCCGAGACGCTGGTGGCCGCGTACACCGGCTCGCAGGTGATGTCGCAGCTGTTCAGCAAGCGGGCCGACCTGCCGATGCGCATAGCGCGGCTGTGGCGGTTCCTGCTGCCGGGGATCGCCGTCCCCGAGGTCGCAACGCGGCTCGTGCGGGGCCTGGAGACTGCCGGCACGGGCAGCGGTGCGGTTACGGACGCCGGTGCGGGGGCCGGGGCGTGAGGGCTGCGCGGGTGGTGGTCACCGGGGCCGGGGGCTTCATCGGATCGGCGGTCCTGCGCGCCCTGGCCGACGCCGCAGACGCCGCAGACCATGGGGTCGAAGGCAACGGGGGTGTGGGGGTTGAGGTACGGGCGGTGGCGCGCGGCGCCCGGGCCAACGCGCCGGGGGTGTCGTGGGTGCAGGCGGATCTGACCGACCCGGGATCGCTGCACGGCCTGGCCCAGGGCGCGGACGTCCTGGTGCACCTGGCGGCGCGGGTCTCCGGCGACGAGGCGTCCTGCCGGGCGGTCAATCTGGACGGCACCCGGGCCCTGGTGCGCGAGGCCGAGCGGGCCAAGGTCCCGCGCCTGGTATTGCTGTCCACCGCCGCCGTCTACGGCCCCGGGCCGCACCGGGGCGTGGGTATCGGCGAGGTGGTGCCCGCACCGGTCTCGGCAGCCAGCCGCACCCGGCTCGCGGCCGAGCAGGTGGTGCGCGAAGCGGGCGGCCTGGTGCTGCGGCCGGGGCTGGTCCTGGGCCGGGGCGACCGCTGGGTCGTACCGGCCCTGGCCGAACTGCTGCGCCGGGTGCCCGGGCGTTGGGACGGCGGGTCCGCACTGCTGTCGCTGGTGGCCGTGGAAGACCTGGCCCGCCTGGTCACCGCACTGGCCCTGGACCCGGATGCCCCCCGCAGCGGGGTGTACCACGCCAGCCACCCCCAACCGGTGCGCATCCAGGACCTGCTGGACCGGCTCACCGCCCTGGGAGTACTGCCGCACGCACCGCAACACAACTGGTCCTGGCCCCAGTGTCTGGATCAATTGCGTTCCAATGAAGGAAATATGAGCGAGCGTCAGTTCGCTTTGCTGGCACAGGACCACTGGTACCGCAGCGAGGCGGTGTGGACGGCGGCGGCCTGCCCGCCCGGCCCGGGCCCGCTGGCCCGGCTGGCGGACGCCGCCTCCTGGTACCGCGAGGCGCTGGGCGCAGCGGCACCGCCGCCCGTGCCGGGGGCGGAAGTGCCGGGGGCGGAAGTGCCAAATTCGTCCTGGGATCGGCCGTAAAAGGTGCACCGGGCGGGTGGGCCTGGCTAGCGTCGGATCTGATCGTCGGTCTTCCGGAACAACCCGGGTCGCCGCCACGGCCCGCTGCGGCCAGGGCAGGCGGGCCCGGCCGCCTGCGCGATCACCTTCCGCGGAGGGCCGCCCCCATCCCTCGGCGGCATTCCCCAGGGAGCAGGAGGCGCTGTGGTCAGGCAGGAGCGGGCAGAGCAGACGCGTGAGGCGCTGCTGGGCGCGGCGGCGGCGGAATTCGACCGCAACGGCTACCACGGCACCTCGCTGTCGCGGGTGTGCAAGAGCGCGGGCGTCACCATGGGGGCGCTGACCTTCCACTTCCCCGCCAAGGCCGACCTGGCCGACGCCGTCCAGGCCTCCGGCTGCCGGGCAACCGGCGGTGTGCTGCGCGGCTACCGGCAGGCGGCGCCGGGGCTGCGTACAGCGGCGGGACTCACTGACGCCCTGGTCGGTCTGCTGGAGCGCGAGCCCGTTGTGCGCGCGGCTGCGCGGCTCAGCCGGGAGCGCCCCGACACCGGTGCGGACTGGTACGCCGCATGGCTGCCGGTCCTGGAACACTGCCTGCCGCACACGGACCTCGGCATCGACCCCGTCATCGGCCCGGTACCGGTTCTGCAGCTCGCGCACGCCCCGCTCGCTCACGGCAGCGCCGGGACGCGCACGCCCGTCCGCGCGCCGCGCGGGGGCGGGGCGCGGGCGGCGGGAGGCCAGGCGGGCGCCCTGGCCTCGCTGGTGCGCTACCTGGTGGTCGGCGCGGAGTCGGCGCTGCGTGAGGAGGCGGACCGCCCCGGCCCGCACGAGGCACACACCCCGGGCGTCCAGGGTGCGCCGCGGGCCGGGGCGGCGCGGCACCACCTGGCCTGGTTCTGGACGGCCGTGGCGGCGGGCGCCGACGCGACTGCGGTCGAGTGAGGCACACGGCCCCGGCCGCCGACGCCCCGGGCGGGCCCGGTCACGACGGCGGCGGCGCCGGCGGCGCGGTGTAGCACTCGGGCCTGCCCGACGCGGCCGCCAAGCAGGCCCTCGACGTGGTCCCACCGGACAGGGCCACCAGCGGCGTGTAGACGAACGCGTCCAGGGTGTCCGGGTCCTTCAGCACGACGCGCTGGACGGGCTGCCCCGGGACGGTCAGCGTGAGCACGTCCCCCAGGCGGCTGTTCCAGACCCGGGCCCAGGCGGCATGGCACAGCGGGCTGTAGCGGAACTCCAGGCCGGTCTGCTCCGGGGTCTGCAGGTGCAGCAGGGTCTGCGGCTGGTTTGGCCGTTGCGGCCGATCGTGCCGTTCTGTGTGGCCACCCAGCAGTCGTTGTCACCGCCGGCGGCATTGCAGTTCGCCGGGCTCGGGCCAGGGGCGGCGCCGTGGCCGCCGTCCCAGCCGTAGGGGATGTGTCCACCGCTCCAGCCCTTCTCTGCGTGGCCGTTCTCGATTGCGGTGGCATAGGAGACGATCGACTGCATGATCCCCGCGCTCGGCGGAGCGGGGTTGCTGGACGTCGCCGATCCGGTCAGCGCGGCCTTGGTGTCGGGACCGACGATGCCGTCCACGGAGAGACCGTGGGAGCCCTGGTAGTTCTCCACCGCCGCGAACGTCAGCGGCCCGAAGTCGCTTTCCATGGAGAGATGCGCGCCATTCTGGTTCAGCAGCTGCTCGAGTTCGGTGACGCAGCCGCTGATCTGGCCCTGCTCGATATCGGTCGGACACGAGGATGAGGTGATCGAGACGGCGGCGGGACAGTGCCGCCGGTGGCGGTCAGCGCGGCTTTGGTGTTGGGGCCGACGATGCCGTCCACGGCCAACCCGGCACCGGACTGGTAGCTCTCCACCGCTGACAGCGTGCCAGGGCCGAAGTCGCCGTCGACACCCAGACTGGCGCCATGGCTGTTCAGCAACTCCTGCAACTCGGTGACATAACCGCTGATCTGACCCTCAATTCGTGGGTCCGGAGATGAAGTACCAGATCCCGGTGATCACAGAGGACGGCAACACGGCTACAACGGCGAGTACGCCACCGGAAGATCAACAGGAAGCTCGTCGGCGCAGCACGGGCCATCGTGACATCCGGGACCGCTTTGCTCGCGGTCAGCGGAACAGCCCACGCCTCCACCACCGCCTCGACGATCGGCGATGGCTACCCCGACAACACCCACCGCCGTGTGGTGCCTCCAGGACAGCATCAACTACTTCTCGCAACACGCCGCAGCACATGGGTACTACATCCAAGCGCCCATCCCCACTCTCGGAGGACGGCAGTTGGGGCCCGCAGACCGAGTCGGCAGCGCGCGCCTTCCAAACCGACGTCACCGTCATGGGACTGCACAACCTACAGGCCGACGGGATCGTCGGCCCTCAGACCGGCGAGGCGATCCTGGAGGAGGGGAACCCCTATTACACCGGCAACGGCCACAGCACGAGCGCCTACTGCTACGGCTACATTCTCTCGGAGTGGTAACGGTCAGTTCGGCCGGACGGCCGTGCCTCTTCTGCCACCGGGCAAAGCGATCTGACAGAACGTCAAGAATCGTGCGTCTACCTACTGCGCCGAAAGCCCCCCGGTCACCACAGGCGGTCGAGGGCCAGGTAGGCGCGGACTGCTCCCGATGTCTCCTCGTGCCGACCGATGAGCAGCAGGTCCGGACCCGGCGGCGCTCCATGCAGGGGTCGGTAGGAGAGCCCGGGCAGGGCGATGCGCTCGGTGGCAGTGGGGGCGATGGCAATGCCCGCGCCGGCCAGGACGAGGGCGAGGACGCCGAGGGTGCTGCCGACCAGGCGGACCCGGGAGCGGTCCTCCTCCAGGGCGGGCCAGAGCCGGGACAGGACAGTCTCGTCCTCCTCGCTGTTCGCAAAGACGATGAGGTCGTGGGCGGTCAGAGCGGCGATGGTCACTGCGGAGGCGGACGCCAGTTCGTGGTCGGACCGTAGGACGACAGACAGCGGGGTGGGCGCCCGGCGTGTCACGCGCAGTCCGTCGGTGTTGCCGAGGCCCAGGTCAGGGCAGTAGCCGAGGTCGAGTGCGCCGTCGCGCACCTGCTGGATCTGGGCTGCGGGCGGGAGTTCGGTCAGGGTGAGGCCGACCCGGGGGTGCGCCTGGCCGAAGGCGTGCAGGTCCTCGGACAGGACGCCCTGGAGGACGGCGACGCCGGAGAAGCCGATCCGTACTGCCCCCGTCTCGCCGCGCACCGACTCGCGGGCCACCTGCAGGGCCCGTCCGGCCTGGGCCAGGGCGCGGCGGGCCTCGGGAAGCAGTAGTTCACCGGCCTCGGTCAGCTCGACGCGTCGGCTGGTGCGGGTGAACAGGCGCCCGCCGACCTCCCGTTCCAGGGCCTGCACCTGGGCGCTGAGGGTGGACTGGGTGACATGCAGCAGGGCGGAGGCCCGACCGAAGTGCCCTTCGTCGGCGACGGCG
Organism: Streptacidiphilus sp. PB12-B1b; assembly: GCF_014084125.1. Lineage (NCBI taxonomy): Bacteria > Bacillati > Actinomycetota > Actinomycetes > Kitasatosporales > Streptomycetaceae > Streptacidiphilus > Streptacidiphilus sp. PB12-B1b. The sequence continues at coordinate 3,987,530 of NZ_CP048405.1, forward strand.
ACGAAGTAGCGCAGGTGCCGAAGCTCCATCGTCCGCCCCTGTCCATCGTTCCAACCGATTGGTCCATCGTATCTTTCGGTTGGACCTATCGCTCTTGTCGGCGAACACTGGACGCATGAACGCGACGCTTCAGGACCGACTGGACATTGCCGACCTCATGACCGGATGGATCCACCGCGACCTGGGCGAGTGGGACCGGCTCAAGGGACTCTTCCACCCCGACGGCCGGATCGAGATCACCTGGTTCGAGGGGTCGGCATACGATTTCGTTGACGCCTCCGCCCGAATGGGGGCCTCCGCCCTCCGCACCAAGCACCTGATCACCGCGCCGGTGGTGACCTTCTCCGCCGACGGAACTCGTGCTGTCAGCGAGACCAATGCCGTCATCATCGGCGAGAACGTCGACCTGCGCCTGGGCTGCAACGGCCACAACCGGTTCATCGACCGCCTGGAGAAGCGGGAGGGGGTGTGGCGTATCAGTGACCGCAAGAGCATCTACGACTTCGGCACGTTCACCTTCCCGGCCGGGATCGTCGACATCGACGCGGAGACGGTCGCCCGCTATCCGCGGGAGTACGCCGCCCTGGCCTACCTGCTGGAGGCCAGCGGCTTCCCGGTGGGCCGGGTCTTCGCCACCAAGGGCAGTGAGCTGGAGCGCAACATCAAGGCGTCCGCCTTCGCCTGGCTGGCCGGGCAGTCGGACAAGTGACAGCTACCGCGACCAACGAGAATCATCGATAGGCACCGGACAAGCTGGTCCGCGAGGTCGCCGACCGCCTCGCAGCAGCCTGTGGGTGCAGCCCCGGGCGAACTCCGGCGCACGGTAAGGGAACTGGGCTTCGTCGACCCCCTCGTCCACGGCCGCACCGACGACGGGTTACCCTCCGCAGAGCGCTTCGACCCGATCCTGAACACCGCCGCCGAGCTGTGCGTCCCTGTCTACCTCCACCCCGCTACCGACCGCCCCCGGCGGAGACCTGCTCAGTCCTGTCATCCGGGGCGTTGCCGGCGCTGAAGGATGAGAAGCCCTGCTCCCAGTGACCGGGTGCGAGACAGGAGGCGTGGATGCCTCCCACCTGCACGCGAAAGAGGGGGGCCGGGGCACCTGGTGGAGCGGTTCGCTGGTACTGCCCGCGAGCGCAAGGGTCGGCCGCCCCAGACCGGCGGGGCGGGGACAGTGCGATCCGCTCGGCGTCGCGGTCGCGGCCCGGCGGGCAGCCGCTCCAACAGGCACGGCCCTGCAGTCCCGGCAGGCCCCGGCGGGGTCGGTCAGCCGGTGGCCGACAGGACCAGGCAGCAGGGGATGGGCGAAACGTCCCAGGGCGCCCGGACTGGTCCGCCGCCGGCCTGGACGCGGCCGATCAAGCCCCCGGCCCGGGCCCGAAGGGCGGTCCCGACCGGCGGACCGGTCCGGCCGCCCCGCCGCAGTCGGCCCTGCTCCCGGAACCCCTTGACGACGCGCAAGGTCTGCGGGCCGCACGACCCGTCCCCAGCACCGCCGCACGCAGGACCGCCGAGCGTGCGGGCCGACGGCCTCCCGGACACAGCAGACGCCGAAGCCCCCATCGCCCGGACGATCCCCGGCACCCCGACCACAACCCGAGCCGGGGCGAGAGCTGTGGCGGCGGCTCGCCTCGTGCTGGTCATGCTCCTCCTCGTGGGCTGCCCCTGTCCTCGCGGGCCTACTGATCTCCCCCGGGGATTGAGGCTGCCCGATCGGGGCCGCCACCGCCAGTACGGCCGTCGAGATTCCGGCTTTTTGGGACACACGCGGCCCTGAGCTGCGCAAAGACCGGCGCCCATGACGGTGCAACGGGACGCACCCCCGCCCGGAGGGCCGCAGGCGGAGGCGCCCGGGCGTAACCGGAGCCGCCGGAACAGCCGAACCCCTCCCAAAACATAGAGAAGATTCTGTATTCTTCCGGTGTCCGCCGCCGTGTGAGCCATTCGGAGAGGTCACAGCCATGCCCGCGCCGCTCGCGCCCCCGCACCCGCCGGCCGTTGCCCAGGTACCGCTCGACCGCTTCACCGACCGCGTCTTCAGCCATCTGCCGCGCGCCGACCAGCGCCACTGGGCGCAGTCCTATCTGCGCGGCCTGCTCACCACCCCGGGCCGCAAGTCGCTGCAGAGCATGGCCAGAGCCGTCTGCGACTCGCCGACCGCCTCCCAGTGCCTGCAGCAGTTCGTCAACTCCAGCCCCTGGGACTGGCGTCCGGCCCGCCGCGAACTGGCCCAGGCCGTCGCCGAGGCCGCCCCGGTCCGGGCCTGGGTCGCCACCACCGCGATCACCCCCAAGCGCGGCGACCACGCGGTCGGGGTCCACCGGCGCTTCGTCCCCGAGGCCGGACGGACCCTCAAGTGCCAGGCGGCCGCCGGATTGTTCCTGTCCGCAGACCGCCATGCCGTGCCCGTCGACTGGCGGCTGGTGCTCAACCACGACTGGTGCCAGGAGCCCGAACGGCGCACCCGGGCCCGGCTGCCCGCCTCGATCGCACCCGGACCGGCCTCCGCGCTGGTACCGGACATGGCCCGGCGCCTGGGCCAACTCCTGCCCGCCGCGCCCCTGGTGGCTGATCTGGGCTGCGCGGGCGAGCCAGCCGCATTGGCAGGCGAACTGACCGCCGCCGGTATCGACTTCCTGATCGCCATAAGGCCGGGCCAGCTGGTACTGCCCAGCCCAGCGCGCACCGCCACCCCCCTGCCCGTACGCACCGCCGCCGGGGCCCCCGAGCGCCCCCGTACCGTCCGGGGCGGCACCCGGGCCGAGGACCTGGTGGGACCGGCCCCGGCGCTGCGCCCGCCGGGTTCGGTCACCCGCAGCACGATGGTCCGCCTGCCCGCCGCCGACGGCGGCAGCACCCCCGCATACCGACTGTGGGCCCTGGGCCCGGCCACCGGACCGCACGCCGGCGGCTACTGGCTCACCAGCCTGCGCGGCGCAGGCCCGGCCACGGTACTGCGCCTGCTGGACCACCTGTCCACCACCCGCGCGGCACTGGCCGACATGGAACAGGACTTCGGCCTGCAGGACTTCGAAGGCCGCTCCTACCCGGGCTGGCACCACCACACAACCATGGTCTGCGCCGCCTACACCTTCCACCGCCTGCACCACTCCCCCACCACCCCAGGGCCCCCGCTGCCCTGACCCCGCCGCCCTCCTGGGGCCCCGCCGCCCTGAGCCGCCGCACACCCCGCCCGGCCCCGCCCCGCACACCGGCGGGCCGCCCACCGCCGGGCCGCCCCGCTCGCGCCCTCCCCCGGGGGGCAGCTGCCCCGCACCAGGGCGGCCCACTGTTCGAGGACCCGCACAAGAACACCGGCCACGCCGACAGCCGACTCCACGTCCCAGCCGCCGCCCGCCCTCCCCGCCGCCGGACCCACCCAGATCCCACTGGACCCGCCGGGCCGTCAGGACGCCCTGGCCCGGCGGGCACACCGGGTGTACGGGGGTGTATCGGGCGTACGGGTGCACCGGGCCACTGGTGGTGCCCAGAACCGTGCTTTCCCGTTCGCGCCGCCCACAGCGAGCGGCTGGTGCTGCGCCACCCGGCGCGCACCTCCGTTCACGGCACGGCCAACCAGGTCCGAACCCCGGGGCCGGCAGTGTCCCTGCCGGGACACGCCCACGTCCGCGCGCTGGGAGCGGCGGAGGCCCGGTGCAGCACCACCGGGCCGACCCGGTGAGCCGCCCCACCAAGCTGGCCCACCGGACCGGCATCGGGGCGGACACCGCCTCCACCCGCGCCGCGGCCCCGCGCCGGGCCGGCCCGGCGGCCACCGTGCGCCACGGCAAGCGGCCGAAGACCCGCTGACCGGCCCGGGCAGCCCAACCCCGGCCCCTGACACACCTGAGCCGCCCGCCCCGGTTGCGGGAAGGCGTCAATCTCCTCGCGTAACAGGCGTTCGGGCACGCGGGCCACGGGTCCGCGGGCATGATGGGAGGCCCGACCCTCCTGAAGGAGCACCGTCCGTGCGACTCGTTGCCGACCCCGATCACGGCGGGGTGGACCTCGCCGCCTCGGCAGAGGAACTGGACCGGCTGGCGACCACGGTGGCCCAAGGCGCCGGGTTCATCAGGTCCGCCCCCGCACCGGACGACAACGCCCTGGTCGGCATCGACGTCCTCAGCACCGACGGCCCCGGCGTGCGGATCGACCTGGACGCCCGACAACGCCTCGCGGTGATCAGCGGCGACGCCCCCGCCCGCGCGGCGCTCGCCGACCACCTACGCGCCGCAGCCACCACCCCCGACAGCGAACCACTGCGCCTGAACCACACCCCCGACCACCCCTACCTGGCCGAGGGCTCTTTGTCCCTGATCGTCCGCAGCCCTCACCAGCGCACACCCACCCACTGACCATCCCCGATCGGCCGCTGTTCGGCCGACTGTCCGACCCGGCTGCCATACTCCCCCGGTGACACCCGATCACTACACCCCCCGCCCAGGCACCGGCCCGGGCGGGCGGAAGCGTCGGGGCGGCAGCCTGTCACATCCCCGGCCCGGCCCGCCCAACCGCCGCGCGCCCTGTTCCTCACCGGCCTCGCGGCCGGGACCTCCCGGGAGACACCGAATGAAGCTTCTGCTGACCTCCAGCGGCCTGAGCAACCAGACCCTGCGTCAGGCACTGCTGGACCTGCTGGGCCGGCCCTTCGCCCAGGCGAACATCGTCTACATCCCCACCGCGGCCGTCGCCGAGCCCGGAGACCACAGCTACCTGGTCCAGGGCCTGACCCAGCTGCACGCCCTGGGCTGGCGCGAGTTCGACGTCCTGGAACTCAACGGCCTGCCCCGGCACATGGTGCTGGACCGACTGCGCCACGCCGACGTCCTCTACGTCGAAGGCGGCAGCCACTACCACCTGGCCCGCAGCATCACCAACAACGACTTGGCCAAAGACATCCTGGAACTGCTCGAGGACCGGGTCTACGTCGGGGTGAGCGCCGGATCCATGATCTTCAGCCGGCACCTGAACGAACACTCCGCCGACATCCTGGGCGACACCGCCGACCTGCACACCCTGGGCGCCACCACACTGCAACCGCCCTTCGGCCTCTTCGACTGGTACCTCAAGCCACACCTGGACTCACCAAACTTCCCCGACCGGGACGACACCTGGGCCGACCACATCGCCGCACAGGCCGACTTCCCGATCTACTTCATCGACGACGACACGGCGCTGCGCATCAACGGCGACACCCTCGACGTCATCTCCGAAGGCCGCTGGCGATTCCACCCCTAGCCCCCACCCCCGCGCACCAATCGGCATTCCCGGCGGTGCAGCACGGTGGCCCCTTGCGCCACAAGTTACCAATGGGTAACTTCCTGGGGGAAGTCTCCCCCCACCACGAGGAACAGGGAATCCGCCATGCCCAAGCTCACCCGGTCATCGCACGTCTTCCTGCTCGATCTCGGAAGCGACGAGAACCGCTTCCACCCCGACTGGATCGCGCAGGTCCATGCCGCGCTGGACGAGGTCGAGGCCGCCGAGGAGCCCAAGGCCCTGGTCACCACGGCCGATGGCAAGTTCTGGTCCAACGGACTGGACCTGGAGTGGCTCGGCGCCCACCCGGAACAGCTCGAGCCGTACATCGCCTCGGTCCACCGACTGCTGGCCCGCTTCCTGGCACTGCCGGTGCCCAGCGTCGCGGCGATCCAGGGCCACTGCTTCGCCGCCGGCGCGATGCTCGCCCTGGCCCACGACCTGCGCGTCATGCGCGGCGACCGGGGCTACTTCTGCCTGCCCGAGGTCGACCTGCACATCCCGTTCACCCCCGGCATGTCCGCCCTGATCCGCGCCCGCCTCACCCCGCAGACCGCCCACGTCGCCATGACCACCGCCCGGCGCTACGGCGGCGTCGACGCCTTGGCCGCCAGCATCGTGGACGCCACCGCCACCGAGGACGCCCTGCTGACAACCGCCCACGAGCTGGCCGCGCCGCTGGCCACCAAGGCCAGCGCGACCCTGGGCACCATCAAGAGCGGCATCTACCAGGACGTCCTGGCCCTCCTGCGCGACGAGCCCGCCGACCGCCCCTAGCCCCGCCGCCGATCGCCCGGACCTCCCGGATCGCCCGCGCGGCCCGGGGCTCTGGTCAGGGCAGGGTGAGGATGCGGGGGCCGTCGTGGGTGATGGCGACGGTGTGTTCGATGTGGGCGGCGCGGCTGCCGTCGGTCGTGCGCAGGGTCCACCCGTCGGGGTCGGTGAGGTAGTCGTTGCGTCCTCCGGCCATGAGCATGGGCTCGATGGCCAGGGTCAGGCCGTGGCTCAGGGGGAAGCCGCGGCCCGGGCGTCCGTGGTTGGGGACGTGGGGGTCCTCGTGCATCCGGCGGCCGATGCCGTGGCCGCCGAAGTCGGCGGGCATGCCGCAGGCGGCCTCGCGGGCCACCGTGCCGACAGCGTGGGAGATGTCCCCGATGCGGTGACCCACGGTGGCCGCCGCGATGCCCGCGTCCAGCGCCCGTTGGGTGGCAGCGATCAGCTCCAGGTCGGCCGGGCGGGGGGTGCCGACGATGAAGCTGATCGCAGCGTCGCCGGTCCAGCCCTCGAGCTCGGCCCCGCAGTCGACGCTGACCAGGTCGCCGTCGCGCAACCGGTAGTCGTCGGGGATGCCGTGCACGACGGCGTCGTTGACGGAAGCGCAGATCACTGCAGGGAAGGGCGTGGGGGCGAAGGAGGGCCGGTAGCCCAGGAACGGGGAGCGCGCCCCGGCCTTGGCCAGGACGGTACGGGCGGCTTCGTCGAGGTCGCGCAGGCGGACTCCCACCGCCGCCGCCGTGCGGGCGGCGGCGAGGGCGTGCGCCACGACACGTCCGGCTTCCCGCATGGCCTCCAGTGCCGTGTCGGTCTTGATCTCCACCATGGGTCGCGTCTCCCTGCGATGCACTGTCGTCCAATACTTATACCGGTATTAGTATCACGGGTATGGTGAGAGTTCCTTTGAGCCCGCAAGAACGGCAACGCGGAGAGCGCTTCGGCGCCCTGCTCCGCCAGGCGCGCGGCGACCGCAGCATGGTGGAGGTGGCGGCGGCGGCCGGAGTGTCCGCGGAGACGCTCCGCAAGATCGAGACCGGCCGCGCCCCCACCCCGGCCTTCTTCACCGTGGCGGCCCTGGCCTGCGCGCTGGACGTGTCGTTGGACGACCTGGCCGCCGCCAGCGCAGCCGATGCCGACGCCGAGAGCAGTGGACAGGCCATGTCGGCGTAGACACCCGACCCCTCCGGACGCCGGGACGTCCCGGCCCCGGAACCTCGGCCTCGACCACGCAGCCACCGGAGCCGCCCAACAGCACCCGGCCACCGGCTCCGCGCGAACGGGCAGCATGGGTCGGGGCGGTCTTCGCAGCGGCACCCTCCCCCGCAGGGAGTCGGACGGCGAGCTGCGACACCCCGTCAGCGCCCGGCTCCCTGCCAGCGCTGCGCGCCCCGCACCTGTTCACGCCCGTACAGCCGGCGGCCATCGCCGCATGCGGAAGGAACCGCGTGCGCTGCGCCCGGGGCGCAGCGCGTGTGGCGGCCGTTTTCCGGCGCGGCCAAATCTATGATGGCGGCCATGGTCACCCACGCCGCAGACGGAGCCGTCATTCGGGTCGTCGGAGCAGTCACCAACAATCTCCGCAATATCAGCGTTGATATGCCGAAGAAGGCGCTGACGGTCGTCACCGGGATTTCCGGGTCGGGAAAGTCCTCCCTGGTGCTCGACACGGTCGCTGCGGAGGCGCAGCGGCTGGTGAACGATTCGTATCCCTCATTCGTGCGCAATCGGCTCCCGCACATGCCGACGCCCGAAGTGCAGTCGATGAGCGGCCTGACGTTCACGGCCATCATCGACCAGCGCCGCTTCACCGGGAACGCCCGGTCGACCGTCTCGACCGCCTCCGACCTCGCGCCCCTGATCAGGCTCGTTTTCTCGCGGATCGGCGAGCCCTGCGCCGGGTACTCGCCCGCGTACTCCTTCAACGATCCGGCGGGCATGTGCCCCGAATGCGAGGGGCTGGGCAGCGTCGTCGACATCGACGTCGAGGAGCTGATCGACCCGGGGAAAAACATCAACGAGGGGCCGGTGCGGTTCAGCCAGTTCCGGCCCGGCGTCTACCGCTGGAAACGCTTCGCCTACTGCGGGCTGTTCGACCGGGAAAAGCCATTGAAGGACTACTCGGACGAGGAGATGCGGCTTTTCCTCTATGCGGATCAGATGAAGCTGCCGGACCCGGATCCGCGTTTTCCCAAGACCGCTCGTTTCGACGGCGTCGTCACCCGGATGCGGGACGTGTATGTGAAGAACCGCCCGGCCAAGATCTCCTCGCAGGTGCGCGAGGAGCTGGACCGGCTGACGACGCACCGGCTCTGCCCGGCGTGCGGGGGCGCGCGGCTGAATGCCGCAGCCCGGGCCAGTCTCATCGACGGGCGTTCGATCGTGGACTGGTCGGCCATGCCGGTGGCCGGGCTGCGCGCGCTGCTGGAGACGGTGCAGGACCCACGGGTGGAGCCGGCGCTCGTCGGCATCCGCCGCACGCTGGACGCGCTGCTGTCGGTCGGGCTCGGCTACCTTTCGCTGGACCGCGAGTCCTCGACGCTGTCGGGCGGCGAGGCGCAGCGGGTGAAGATCGTGCGGCACCTGGGCAGCGCCCTGACCGACATCACCTACGTCTTCGACGAGCCCTCGACCGGGTTGCACCCGGCGGACGTGCAGCGCCTGAACCAGCTCCTGCTGCGCCTGCGCGACGCGGGCAACACCGTGCTGGTGGTGGAGCACCACCCGCAGGTGATCGCCATCGCCGACCACGTGATCGACATGGGTCCGGGGGCAGGGGCACAGGGCGGACTGGTGCAGTTCCAGGGCACACCGCAGGCCCTGCGGGAGAGCGAGACGGTCACCGGACGGCTGCTCTCCACGCCGCTGCGGGTGGGGCGGGCGGTGCGCGAGCCGCGTGCCTGGGTGCGGGTGGAGCACGCTTCGGCGCACAACCTGACCGGCTTCGACGTCGATGTCCCGATCGGCGTGCTCACCGCGGTCACCGGCGTCGCGGGTTCCGGCAAGAGCTCGCTCGCCACCGACGAACTCCCGCGTCAGCACCCCGAGTTCACCGTGGTCGGGCAGGATCCCCTGCGCGGCGGGGTGCGGTCGATGTCGCTGAGCATCCTGGGGGTCGCCGACAGTGTGCGCGAGGCGTTCAGTGCCTCGTGCGGGCTGGAGCCGGCCTGGTTCAGCTTCAACTCCAAGGGGGCCTGTCCCGCGTGCAAGGGCAAGGGCTGCGTCACCACCGAGCTGGCCTTCCTGGACGACATCGCCACGCCCTGTGACGTCTGCGAAGGCAGGCGCTTCAACCCCACGGCCCTTGAGGCCACGCTCGAAGGCCACACGATCGCGGACGTCCTGAGGATGTCGGCGGGCCCGGTGGCAGCTCTGTTCCCGGACCGCCCGGACGTCGTGGCGACCATGGGATGGCTGGAGCGCGTCGGGCTCGGCTACGTCGCCGTGGGGCAGTCGCTCGACACCTTCTCCGGCGGCGAGAAGCAACGCCTCCTGCTGGCCCGGCACCTGAGCAGCTCCCCCGGCTTCGCCAAGGAGCGGATCGTGCTGGACGAGCCGACGACCGGCTTGCACCCCGGCGACGTGGAACGGCTCGACCAACTCTTCGCCGAACTCGTGGACGCCGGCGCGACCCTGGTCGTGGTCGAGCACAACCTGCGCGTCGTCGCCCAGGCCGACCACGTGATCGACATCGGCCCCGGCGCCGGAACGGACGGCGGCCGCCTGGTCTTCGCCGGCACCCCGGCCGAACTGCTGCGCGACCCGGACTCGCTCACCGGACGCGCCTTGGCCGCAGCTACCCGATAGACGAGCCCCGCGCACCGCGATCCCCCCGGCCCGGGGGACGCCTCCGGCTCCGGAGGGGACGCTTGCGCCTCCGGGGGACGCCGGATTCCGGTGCACGGTCAGGCGCGTCAGCTGCGGAGGCAGTGGTAGCGGGGGCGGTGGTCCGGGCGGTCCCAGGCGGCAGACACGCGGGTCGGCGCAGGGGCGGGGCCGAGGGGGTGGCGGTCGGTCGGCGCCGGGGCAGGTGAGCAGGGTGGCGAACTCGTCATCAGCCAAACGTCCGCGTTCCACCCACAGTCGCCGCCCACAGCCTCCGTCGGCGGCCGCGGCGGCCGTGGCGGCAGCTGTGACGGCCGTGGCTTGCGGTACCGGCCCGCGCGGCGGCGGCCGTGGCAGCGGCGGCTGCGGTAGCGGTAGTGACGGCGGCCCGGACGGCGGTGTCGCCTGCGGCAGTACCGGCTCGCGCGGCCGCGGCCGCCCCGGGTACAGCCCCAGATCGGCCGCAGCAGCGCGGCCGGCGAGGGCCGCGAAGGCAACCCGGGGTGATGGGCAGCGGGGGCGGGTCAGTGTGGCCAGGACGGGGAGCGGCCCAGGACGGCCAGGACTCGCGCCAGCGGGTCGGTGCGGTCGGTGGCCAGGCCTGGGCTGAAGGCGGCGCCCGGCCGGAGCCGGACCTCGCCCTCGGGGACGTCCAGCGCGTAGGGCAGGACAGCGTGCAGGAGTTCCTCGTCGAAGGGGGCCGGGACGGCGATCGCGGCGGCGACGTCCCAGCCGTGAACGACGTAGTCCACGAAGTGGAAGCCGATGGCGGTGCGGGCGGGGAAGGACTGGCCGCCGCGGACCTCGGGCAGCCACAGGTCGGTGTCCAGGACGCCGTCGCGGGCGAAGGCGTCGGTGACGCGGGTGGCCGACGCGCGGAAAGCAGCGGCCGGATCGGACCCCAGGTCACGGTCGGCCCAGTGGGAGCGGTCGGTGTGGATACCGTCCGCGGCGGCGGCAAAGCCGTAGTTCTGGCCGGTCATGTGAGCGAGCAACTGCCGCACCGTCCACTCCGCGCAGGGCGTGGGCCGGTCCAGGTGGTCCGGGCGGACCTGGCCCACGACGGCCTGGGTGATCTCCAGCGTGCGGCGGTCCAGGGAGCGAATGTCTGTCACAAGGTCACCTCGGTCGCGGATGGTGCGGGCAGAACGCGGCCCAGCCCGCGGAACTCGGCGATCACACCTCCGCCGGCCCGGCGCGATCACATCGTAGATGCCGCCGCAGCCCAGCCCGGCCAACCCGGCTGCCGCCAGAACATGTTGGCCATGTCCCGCCGCAGATCACCACCACGCGGACGCCCAATCCGACGCCCCGCACGGCGACCAACTCCGTTGGGGAACCGGCGCGGTGTAGACCCGAGATAGGCCCGTGCAGGTGCCGTGGCAGCGATGCTGCGCGTGGGAGCGCAGGGGGTACGCGGGGGCGCGGACAGCGTCCGTCCCAGCCCCGGTGCGCAGGTGCGTACCGGACGCGGACGGTGGGTGACGCCGCGTCAGCGCCGGCCCAGCGCTGAGGCTGCGGCGCGGCGATCCCCGTCAGGCAGCACGGTCGGGCACCGAGCCAAGGACGCAGGCAGTCCGCCCGACACGGACACGTGGCCAAGGAGCGGTCTTCGATCCGCCGGCAGCCACAGGGCGCACCACCTCGCCTCCCCTCGTTCGCCAACGGCGGCACGACTCCAGTGTGGTGCCGGGCACCCCGCAGGGCGCGTCCGGCTGTCGCGGTCGACCCCGGTCGGCGCCCCGCGGCGTCATGCCAGCCAGCGTCTGCATGTGCGAGGTATGGGTCAGGGGGTGCGGGCGGCGTCCAGCAGGGCGCGGGCCAGCTCGCGCGGGCGGGAGATCATGGGCCAGTGGCCGGTGTCCAGCTCCACCAGCTGCCAGCGTCCCTGCTCGACCAGCGCGGCGACCTGCGGGAACAGGCCGGGGCCGTCCAGCAGACACTTGAGGTAGGTCGCGGGCAGGTCGCCCAGCGGGCGGGCCAGCACGGCGGGCTCGGTCAGCGTGCGGCCCGGGTGCGGGGTCGCGCCGTCCACGATCCGCGCGATCTGCTCGCCGCTCAGGCCCTGGCCCTCGAAGTCGGCTGCGCCCGGCGGCAGCCATACTCCCCCGGCCGCCTCGATCGCCGCCGCCACCTGCGGGCCGTATTCGGGCGAGGCGGACACGAAGGACTCGCCGTCGGCGGGCACATTGGAGTCCACGAACACCACCCGCGCCAGCCGCCCGCCGATCCGCTCGGCGGCCTGCCCGACCGGGATACCCGCATAGCTGTGGCCGACCAGCACGACCTCGCGCAGGTCGCCCTCGCGCACGACCCGCACGATGTCGTCCACGTGGGTCTGCTGCCCGGCCTGCTCCCCGCTCCGCTCGGCCAACCCGGACAGCGTGACCGGATGCGCGCCGTGCCCGGCCGCGCGCAGCTCGGGCACGACCTCGTCCCACGCCCACGCCCCCAGCCAGGCACCGGGAACCAGTACGAATTGCGTCATGGCGGCAACCTAGCGCAGGGGTACGACAACCGCGCCCCGACCGGGCCCGGGGCGCAGGGCGCGGGTCAGGTGTGGGCGACGGCGCAGTCCGGGTGGCCCCAGCTCGTGGAGACCCGGGTGATCGGGTCGCCCTTGGCATAGGGGCGCCCGCAGGGGCAGGTGCCGGGGAACCGGGCGGCCAGCGTACGCGGCGCGCCCTTCCCGGCCGGTTTCGCCGCGGACCCCGCGCCTGCCCCGGCGGTGCTGCCGGTACCCGAACCGGCAGTGCTGCGGCTGGACGGCGGGCGGGTGCTGCGCTGGGCCTTGGCCTTGACCGGGTCGGGGACCGGCAGATCGGCTGCGGTGCCGCCCGCCGCCTGCTGCAGCCGGGCCGCGTCGCTGGCAGCCTTGTCGGCCACGGCGTTCAGCGGGTCGCCGTCGACCTGGTGCGCGGGCACGTACACGAAGGTGACCTCGCGGTCGGCCAGCAGCGCGTCGATGCGCTGGATCAGCTCGCGGTTGGCCACCGGCTTGCCGCCCGCGGTCTTCCAGCCGTTGCGCTTCCAGCCCGCCAGCCACTTGGTCACCGCGTCGCGGGTGTAGGTGCTGTCCAGCCGGACCTCCAGCGGCACAGCCGGGTCGGTGGCGGCCAGCAGCTGCTCTAGCGCGGTCAGTTCACCGATGTTGTTGGTGCTGTGCCCGAGCGGTCCGGACCGCCAGAACTGGGGTGCCCCGGTGGCGTCGGCGACCACGAAGGCCCACCCCGCCGGGCCCGGGTTGCCTTTGGCGGCTCCGTCGCATGCCGCGATGACTCGTTCGACCATGACCACGATGATGCCAGGCCGGACCGCCTCTCCTGTAACGCCCACCCCCCGCCGTGCCCCGCCGGGACGGGAACGGGCGGGAACCGGCGGCGACGGGGCGGGTGGCGGTGGCGTCCGGGAGGTCAGCCGGCGATGGTGTCGAGTTCGGCGACCGCGTCGGCGGGCAGGGCCAGGTCGGCGGCGGCGAGGTTCTCGCGCAGGTGGTCCAGTGAGGAGGTGCCGGGGATCAGCACGATCGCGGGCGAGTGCTGCAGCAGCCAGGCTAGGGCGGTCTGCTGCACGGTGGCGTCCAGGCGCGCGGCGACCCGGGTCAGGGTCTGCGACTGCAGCGGGGTGAAACCGCCGAGCGGGAAGAACGGCGCGAACGCGATGCCCTCGGCCTCGCACCGGCGCAGCAGGGCCTCGTCCTGCCGGTGGGCGAGGTTGTAGAGGTTCTGCACGGTGATGACCGGCGCGATGGCCTGCGCCTCGGTCAGCTGGGCGTCCGAGACCGCGCTCAGGCCCAGGTGGCGGATCAGGCCCTGTTCGCGCAGCTCGGCCAGGGCGGCGAACTGTTCGCCCAAGGGCCTGTCGTCGGTGCCCTCGGGGGTGCCGACTCGCAGGTTGACCACGTCCAGCGCCTCCACGCCCAGGTGCTGGAGGTTCTCGTGGACCTGGGCCCGCAGGTCCTGAGGCTCCAGCGAGGGCCGCCAACTGCCGTCCGGGCCCCGGCGCGCGCCGACCTTGGTGACGATGCGCAGGTCCGACGGGTAGGGGTGTAGGGCCTCGCGGATCAGCTCGTTGACGACCACCGGCCCGTAGAAGTCGCTGGTGTCGATGTGAGTGACCCCGCGCGCGACGGCCTCGCGCAGCACCGCCAGAGCCTGGGGGCGGTCCTTGGGCGGGCCGAAGACGCCGGGCCCGGCCAGTTGCATTGCGCCGTAGCCCATCCGGCTCAGAGTCAGGCCGTCGGCGGGGGTGAGAGTGCCACCGGGAGTGCTGGGGGACATGTCCTGCCTTTCGCTGGTCCGGGGCCGGTCCGCCCGTGCGGTCGGGCCCGGCCGGGGCCCGGGGCGCGGCCCGGCTCCTGCCACTGTGCAACCTGCCGGGCCCCCGGCGCCGCTCCCGCGCCGACCGCCCCCGGGTCGGTGGCTACAGGTCGACGGCGGGGTAGGTCTCGGTGTAGCTCTCGCCTTCGGCACCGTAGTAGGTGCAGGTGCGCGCGGCCAGGTCGACGTCGTACCACAGCACGCCCGCGCGCCAGCAGCCCTGGACGAACTCGGGGAACGCGGTCCGCCCGGCCTGGTCGGCGCGCAGCGCCTGGATCAGCGCCTGCTCGTCGAAGGGCGGCACCTGGGCCATACCGCTGAACAGCGGCTCGCCCTGCACGGCGACCGGCCCTTTGTCGGTCAGGTAGACGAAGGCGTTGGCGGGCACCGCCATACGGCAGCGCCCCACCCCGCCCTGGCGCAGAGCCTCGGCCAGATACGGGAACCCGCCCACCGCAGGCCGCACCGCGGCCCCCCGGTCCAGCGCGGCCTGCAGGGCGGTAATGGCGGTGCTCATGGCGTTCCCTTTCACTCGTCGCCCTGCGGTAGCACCCGCAGAGCCGATGACAACACATTCACACAGCGACATCATGTTGTCAATCTGGGGGCGACTCGTGCCCGGGCGAGCGGTAGACCTTCCCGCCCCTGCGCAAAGCGCCGCTGGGCGACCCGCTCCGCTCGGGAGCAGGGCGACGGGGGCAGGGCCGGGGCCGCATCACCGTCCGCCAGAACCCCGGACACCGTCCCCGTCGGACTCGGTGCAGGCGGCGCACGGGACAAGCCCTGCGGGACGGCGCCCAAGTGCATGCATTTCACTGAACTTCGTTTGCATATTTACGCAAGAAATCTACATTGACATGGAAGAAAAGTGCCGCCGGGCGCGGATGCGCCCGGCGGCAGTAGTGCGGTGGTGCGGGTGATTGTGGGTTGGTGGTCAGGTGTTCCAGACCTGGAATTCGGAGAGCTGGCCGGCGGGCCAGCCGGTGTTGGCGGTGATGTTGACCCGGAAGTAGCGCTGGGTGGTGGCGGGGAAGGTGATGGTCACGGTGTTGTTGTTGGCGTTGGGGTCGAAGGTGTAGGTGGCGGAGGCGGCCAGGGTGGTGAAGGTGGTGCCGTCGGTGGAGCCCAGCAGCGACAGGGTCTGGCTGCGGGCGGCCCAGGCGGTGGAGGCGGGGAGTTCCAGGACGACGCGGTCGGCGCTCCTGGCGGAGCCGAGGTCGACCTGGACCCACTGGGGCAGGGCGTTGTTGGCGCTCTCCCAGTAGGTGCTCTGGTTGCCGTCGGTGACGTTGGCGCTGACGTAGTTCTGGGTGTTGCTGGACTCGCTGGTGGCCGCGCCGGCGGCCCAGTTGGTGGGCGTGGTGCCGGCGCCGGTGCCGGAAAGGGCCACCGTGGTGGGGCTGTTGGCGGCGCTGCCGGTGACGGTCAGGGTGCCGGTGCGGGTGCCGGACGCGGTCGGTTCGAAGATGACGCCGACCGTGCAGGAGGCGCCCGCGGCGATCGAGGTGCCGCAGGTGTTGGTCTGCGAGAAGTCACCGCCGGCGGTGATCGACGTCAGGGTGGCGGTCGCGGTGCCGGAGTTGGTCAAGGTGACCGTCTGTGCGCTGCTGGCGCTGTTCAGGGCCTGGGTGGAGAAGGTCAGCGAGGCGGGGTTGGCGGTCAGAGTCGCCGATCCGCTGCCGGAGCCGCCGGCGGCGGGGAAGACCTCCAAGTCGGAGAGCTGGCCCGCGTTCCAGCCGGTGTTGGCGGTGATGTTCACCCGTACATAGCGGGCTGTGGTGGCGGGCAGGGCGATGGTGACGGTGTTGTTGTTGGCGTTGGGGTCGAAGGTGTAGGCGGCGGAGCCGGTGATGGTGGTGAACGTGGTGCCGTCGGTCGAGCCCTGGACCGACAGGGTCTGGGTGCGTGCGGCCCAGGCGGTGGACGGCGGCAGCTTCAGCACCAGCTTGCCGATGCTGTAGTTCTGGCCCAGGTCGACCTGGGCCCACTGCGGGAAGGAGCCGTTGGCGCTCTCCCAGTAGGTGGACGGGTCGGCGTCGGTGAGGTTGGCGGCGGTGTAGGGGCTGTTGACGGAGCTGGCCGAGGCCGGGCGTCCGGCGGCGATGTTGGTGCTGCTGTCGATGCCGGTGCCGCTGAGCGCGACCGTGGTCGGGCTGTTGTTGGCGTTGCTGTTGACGGTCAGCGTGCCGGTGCGGGCGCCGGACGCGGTGGGCTTGAAGGCCACATTGACCGTGCAGGAGGCGCCGACGGCCAGGGTGGAGCAGGTGTTGCTCTGGGTGAAGTCGCCGCTGACCGTGACGCCCGAGACGGTGGCGGTGCTGGTGCCGGAGTTGGTCACGGTCACCGCCTGGGCGGCGGTGGTGGAGCCGACCACGGTGCCCGCGAAGGACAGGGCGCCGGGGGCGGCGGCGAGGACCGGGCCGGGGGCGATGCCGGTACCGGTCAGGGTGACGGTGTTGGTGACCCCGCCGGCGTTCACGGTCAGTGCCCCGGTACGCGCGCCCGACGCGGTGGGCTTGAAGACCACGCTGACCGTGCACGATCCGGCCGCGGGGATCGCGGTACCGCAGGTGTTGGTCTGCGCGAAGTCACCGCTGGTGGTGATCGAGGAGACCGGCGCGGAGGCGGCGGTCGGGTTGCTGACCGTCACGCTCTGCGCGGAGCTGGTCGCGCCGGTGGCCAGCGAGCCGAAGTCCAGCGCACTGGGGGCCGTGGTCACCCCCGTTGCCGGGTAGGGCGGGTAGACCGGCGCCGGCCACGGTCCGCACAACGGCGTGCCGCTGATGCCGGAGTTGCCGCCGCCGTCGGTGACGGTGAAGTTCCCGCCCTCGCAGTTGTAGACCGGCGAGGAGGCGCCCACCCCGGTCGCGGTGACATTGGTGAAGCTGGCCGCGCCGCCGGTCTGCTCCTGCAGCGCGAACGTGCCGGTGCCGGCGATGGTCACGTTGTTCAGCGCCACCCCGCTGACCGTGCCCTCCACCCACTGCACTGCCTCGAACGGGCTCTGCTCGATCAGGTCGCCGGTCACGTTGATCGGACCGGTGACCGCGCCCTGGCTGCCGTCGAACCACAGCGCGCCGACGCCGAACTGCCAGTTCGGGTCCAGGTCCCCGTCGCGGATCATCGTGTTGTTCGAGATCGTGGTGGTGCCCAGCGGGGTCGAGGTGAAGCGCTGCGCCGCGGTGATCCCGCCGCCCTGGGTGATGCCGGTGTCCTCGACCAGGTTGCCGGTGACGGTGTTGTCGTGGCCGCCGTAGATCGCAATGCCGTTGGCGAGCATCTGCAGCTGCACGGTGTTGTTCGAGATCGTGTCGTTCGCGTCCGCGCCCAGGCTGGAGTCGGCCCAGGTGGCGATGCCGTCGTCGCCGGTGTTACGGATGTCGCTGTCGGTGACGGTCGAATTGGTCACCCCGCCATGGAAGTTGATGCCGTCGGCGGTGGTGTCGCGGATCCGCATGCCGGTGAACGTCAGGCCGGTCATCGGCCCGTCCATCCACGCCCCCACCTTCAGGTGGTCGATCCAGATGTCGGACACCGTCGAGTTGCTCATCGCCCCGCCGATGCCGTTGACCTGCGCGCTGTCGTCCCGCTCCTGCACGTTGCCGAAGATGGCGAAGTTGGCCAGGTGCACATTGGTGCTCGCCGCAAGGGAGTTGGTCGGCGCCCCGTTGCCGTAGAAGCCGGGAGCCGCACCGGTCACCGTGGAGTACCACATGCCCGCACCCTCAACCGTCACGTCGTTGACCACGATATGGCCCGGGACGTCGTAGGTGCCCTGCGGGATCCACACCGTGCCGCCCGGACCCGCCGCTGCGATCGCCGCGTTGAACGCCCCGGTCGCGTCCGCCGCGCCGGTGGCGTCCGCACCCTCGCTGGTCACCGACACCGAACCGGCCGGCTGCGCCAGCGGGGCTGCGACCTGCTCGAAGTCCGCGAAGTCGATGGTGTAGGAGGCTGCGGTGTCCTCCGAGTCGACCTGCAGCCGAAACACCGTCCCGGCCGGATAGGTGGTCGGGAACAGCCGGTGCACCTCGTCGAAGAAGTGGTGCGCGTTGCCCGACCCCGGGGTGTTCACGAACGGATAGCTGCCGTAGTACCAGCTGTACGCGTTGGTCAGCGTGAAGTCACTCTGCTTGACGCCGCCCACGTACAGCGACAGCGGCGCGCTGTACACCGACCCGTCCGCGCTGTCCGGGATGCTGTAGCGGAAGTCGATGGAGTTGGTGGCCACCGGCGTGGTGAAACTGACGTACTGTCCCGTGCCCTGCAGCGTCACCGCCTTACGGCCTGACGCCTCGTCAGCCAGCTGACCCTGGGTGTAACTGGGGCCGATCACCGTCCCGTTGGTCACCGACCCCTCCGCCTGCACCTCCGCATACGGCAGGCTCGCCCCGCTGCCGCCATGCGCAACGGCCGGCGCGGCGGCGGCGGCCCACACAGGCGCCGACACCCCCACGCGCCCGCAACCGCCAGCAGCACGGCGACGACCACCGCCAGCGCTCGTCTCAAACCCTTCACGGACTGCAACACCTGACGCTCCTTTGAGGACACGGATGAACCGGACACACACCATCGACAGCCCCCGCCAAAGCGCATGGACGCGAGGAGCAGCGCACACACACCCCGTACAGCAGCACCGACACCACCGAGCACCGCCCCGAACCACGCACTCGGCCCGGCACAGCACCCGTCGGCCATCGATGAACCACACTCGGCGACTCGAAACAGGCAGGGACATCAACGGACAAGCGACGACGCAAGGGGGACCGTAACCTCTTTAACATCTGCGCGCAATATCTCTACACCTTGCTGTGGAATACCGACTTTTGACTGCAAGATCGAATGAACTGGCTCTGAGGACGGCCTTCCCAGGTGAGGCCCCCAAGAGCGGACCCACCAGTTCCACCAACCCGGCGGGAGCAGCAACACGCGGCAAGAGCCGCGGGCGACCCCAGGGCAATGGGAGCACTGGGGCGCGGAGCGGCCGAGGAGTGGAGCACGAGCCACAGAGGGGCACCGGAAGCCTCGGGCCCCAGTGCAACGGAGCCGCCAGGACGCGAAAACCGGGAGCCACAGGGCCGAGGGAGCCTGGGATCCCGGGAGCGCAGCGGCAACCGCCAAGGCACGAGCCGCAGGGCTTGCGGGAGACGCAGGGACGGCGGGATCGTCAGGCCGCGAAAGTGGCGGAGCCACGAGGGGATTGGCACCTCGGGCCTTCGGGCGGGGAGGCTACCGGGCGCCGGTACCGAGGGAGTGGCGGAGGCAGACGCCGGAGGCGACCTGAACTGCGGGCCGCGAGGGCAACGTGCAACGGACAGCCCGGGGGCGGCGAGGTGTCAGGTGTCGATGATCAGGTCGGCGCGATCACGGGTGCCATCGGCGCGGAAGAACGCGTCCTCCTGCGCCTGCCAGCGTTGCCACAAGGCACGGTGGCTCTCGCCGTCACGCTGAAGCCCACGCCGCAGCCGGGTGGCCGCTGGGGCCTCGACCCAGACGGCGCAGGCCACGCGGCCCACGGTTCGGGCCCGGGTACAGGTGACACCCTCGACAACGATCAGCGGCGCATGGGCCGTGGTCTTCCAACCCTTCAAGGATCGGCCGAATTCGTCACCCTCCCAATCCCGTACCTGGTAACGAGCATCGCGCCCGGCCAGCAGCGGATCCAGGACCTGCCGCTCGAACCGTGGCCACCAGCCGTGGAGATCGTCCCAGGAAACAAAGTCATCGATCTGAACAAGGCCCGCACCCAGCGCCCGGCACAACCCGGCAGCCAGAGTGGTCTTCCCCGATCCGCTGGGACCGTCGATACCCACGATCCGGACACCACCAACCGGCTCAGCACACCGGACCGCCCGCACCAAGCTCTCCATCACAGCCTCCCTCACCCCCGTACCCAGGTCTGTGCCGGCGCCTGCGACCACAGCCAAGTCTGCGACCGGCGCGTGTCCCGTCCCGCGCCCGGCAAGCACACCACAGGCGACAGCGACCGGCCGAGCCTCCACGACAGCCACGACCCCGTCCGAAGCGGACACCCGCAAATGGGACACGACCGCTCCTTGTTCCAGTCCTCCGCACCCACCCGTCGACCCACGGCCGGCCACCGCGCATGACGGGTCACCCGGCAGGACGTACCACCACGCAGGACCGACTGACAGGCAGGGGCACCAGGCAGGGTGGCCGCCAAGCGCGGTCGGCCGTCGAACGGGAGTTGTCAGGCGGGGTCGGTGAAGGGGCCCTGGTCGATGAAGCGGCGCAGGCTGCGGGCGAACGCCTGCGCCTCGCCCGGGGGCCAGCCGCCCAGGGAGGCGTCGATGCGCGCGGCCAGACGCGCGCGCATGACCTCTACCGTGCGCGCGCCCTCCTCGGTGAGGGTGAGCAGGACCGACCGCCGGTCGGCCGGGTCGGGCTCGCGGCGCACCAGCCCGGCCTCCTCCAGACGGGTGGCACGCCGACTGACGCCGGAGCGGTCCAGGCCCACCTCGGTGGCCAGATCGGCCGCGCTGTACGGCCCGGTCCTGGCCAGCGCACTGAGCACCGGATAGGTGACCTCGTCCACCGCTGCGCCCAGCCCCTGGGTCAACCCCCGGTACAGACCCGCACGCGTGCCTCGTTTGAGCAGGTCACCGAGGGCTTCGGCAACCTCGCGTCCCGTTTCGTCGTTGTCCACATCCCCCACACTACCGTGCGCGGCGCACGCGGTGGCGCACCCGCCAGCCAGATGCACACGCTAACCGTGCGGGGGCACCTGAGCCCTGTAACCAACGAGGCCCGGCCGCCCAGTCGACAACCCAAGGCCGGAGCATGAGCGCCCTCGTCGAACCAGAAAAAGCTCGGCCCGGCCGAGCCGTCCCCGTCCGGCTCCGATCCCGGGCCCCAACCGGGTCTCCGTGGCCCCCTCCGGCCCGGGTCTCGGCCTGCCCTGGGCGCGGTCGGGACGCCTGGTCTCGGTAGCTGAGGGCGGCGCCGAAGCCGTATGGGATTTATGCCCCGGACACGCTAGCGTGAGATCCCGTGATCGTATGGCTCAACGGCACCCATGGTGCGGGCAAGACGACGACCAGTGCACTCGTGCAACAACTGCTCCCGGATTCGGGGGTGTTCGATGCCGAGAAGGTCGGCGAGACACTCATGGACATCACGCCGGGGCTGCCCGCGACGGACAACTTCCAGCACTGGCCGCCGTGGCGGCCACTGGTAGTCGAGACCGCCCGCCGCGTACTCGATTACACCGGCGGCACTCTAGTGGTGCCCATGACTGTCCTGGTCGAGCAGTACTGGCGCGAGATCAGCACGGGCCTCGCCCACTATGCCATTCCGGTGAGGCACTTCGTCCTCCACGCTGACCAGGAAACCCTCCGCGGGCGCATCGAGAGCGACTCCCCCGCCGGAACCTGGGGGTTCCGTCTCACATACCTTGAGCCCTACGCCGAGGCAGCCCGCACATGGCTGCACAGCGAGGCCGAGGTCATCGACACCACGCACCTCACACCCACCCAAGCCGCCCTGCAGATTGCGGAGGCCGTGCGGAGCGAGGTCACCGACACCAGCGAGCACATCCGCCAAGGCAACTGATCAGTCACGGTCGCCGACGCAAGCGCTTGTGCACGAACTCTGGGCCAGTACGGACGCGGATGTTCTGGACATCAGCCTGCCGGGGCACTGCCCGGAGCGGGTTGCGTTGTTGTCCGCCGTCGGAGTGGATGCGGAGGTGTCTTGCACCCAATCCCACCCGCGTTGCGGACATGGTGAATCATGACCCGTAAACGAACTGCCCTGCTGTGTGCCAGTGCCCTCCTGCTCTCCTCCGCGCCGCTCCTCATGGGCACCGCGTCTCCTGCCGATGGCACCGCGCGGCGCGGACCGTACTGTGCCCCTTCCCCCGCCCCGACCGGCGGCCGGGCCCGTGCCATCCTCGACGTCATCGAGCGGGACGAGCACGACCTGAAGCTCCGGGCGGTCGTGGGCCGGGTGACCGAACACGGCCGGGACGTGTGGACGGGCGCGGTCGGGTCCTCGATGACCGATGTGCCGGCCCGCCCTGATATGCGCTTCCGCGCGGGCTCAGTGGCGATCGCGTTCATGGGCACGATCCTGCTCCAACTGGTGGACGAGAAGCGGGTCCACCTGGACGACCGCCTCTCACGCTGGCTTCCCCAGGTGCCCCACGCGAACGAGATCACGCTGCGGATGCTCGCCGACACCACCTCCGGCTTCCACGACTACGTCACCAATCCCGCCTTCCTGAAGGAGTTGGAGGCGCATCCGTTCAAGCACTGGACACCCCGTGAGATCCTCTCCTTCGCCGACCTGCACGATCTGCTCTACAAGCCCGGTACGAACTTCAGCTACTCCCACGCCAACTTCCTGCTGCTGGGAGAGGCGTTGGAGCACATCACGCACACTCGGCTGGACCGGCTGCTGGAGCAGCGCATCTATCGACCCCTCGGCCTGCACGCCACGTCGAACAGCTACACCCCCGCCATGCCGCCGCCGGTCCTGCACGCCTTCACTTCCGAGCGGGGCAGGTACGAGGAGTCGACGTTCTGGAACCCGTCCTGGACGACGGCCGCGGGCGCGGTCATCAACATGAACATCTGCGACCTTGCCCGCGCGGGCGCCGGTATCGGTTCAGGGCAGACCATCAGCCGCAAGGGCTACCAGACCCTGCTCGATCCCGGCACGATCGGGCTGGGCACGCCGACGAAGAAATGCCCGCCGAACGTCTGTCTGCCGCAGACCAGGGCGGTCCACTACGGGATGTCCGTGCTGGTGGTGAACGGCTGGATCGTGCAGAACCCGTCCTTCTCCGGCTACGCCGCGATCATGGCCTATCTGCCGTCCAAGGACCTGTCGATCGCCCTGTCCGTGACCTACTCGCCCACCACGGACCAGAACAGCCAGAACCTCGGGAACAGCATCGCCAAGGACCTCTCCCACTTGTTGGTGCCGAACCAGCCGTTGGCCTGAGCCCCGCTCGGCAGCGAGCCCCGCTCGCGCGGCGCTGTTCGGCGGTGTTCGGCGGTGTTCGGCGATGTCCGCAACCGGGTCGTGAGGTCGCTATTCCGCCTCTTGGTCCCGGGGCGGCAGTGCGGTGGTCGCAGGCAGTCCGATGTGGTCGCGTAGTTCGCGCCTGCCCAGATCCGTGAGGGTGAGGGCACGGGTGGTTCCGATCCGGGTCAGCCATCCCGCGGCCAGGGCGTGCCCGCAGATGGCGGCGCCGACGGCCCCGCCCAGGTGCGGGCGCCGTTCGGTCCAGTCCAGGCAGGCGCGTACCAGCGGTCTGCGAGAGGCAGAGGCGTCGGGCAGTACGATGCCCAGGCCGTTGACCCAGGCAGCCCCCTTGGCGGTGAGCGACGGATCGGTTCCCCAGTCCAGCAGGCCGTGATCGGCCATCGCGTCGGTGACGGCCAGGCCCAGTTCCCCGGCCAGGTGGTCGTAGCACAGGCGGGCGCGGGCCAGGGCCCGCTGTCGCCCTGAGCCCGACAGCGAACGCGGTCTGGGTGCGTGCTGCGGCGCGAGCGCGGCGAGGCTCTCGATCAGGGCCATCACGCGCGGATCAGCCAGCCGCAGGTAACGGTGGCGTCCGTGCCGCTCCTCGACGAGGAGTCCGCCGCGTACGAGCACGTTCAGGTGCTCGGTCGCGGACGAGGCCGCGACACCGGCACGGCGGGCCAGTTCCGTGGCCGTCCAGGCCCGGCCGTCCAGCAGCGCGAGGCAGAATTCCGCCCGGGTGCCGTCGGCCAGCAGCCTGGCCACGGCCGCCAGGTCCAGGCCGACGTCCCGGCCCTCGCGCTGATTGTCCATGTCTCCGATTGTCGTCGATCTCGGTTCGGGCTCGACCGAAGCGTCCGCGCCCTAACGTGCCGTACCGACAGAGACCGCCGCGCCTTCCGTCGGCGCCCCTTCCGCCAACCGCCCTGGGAACCTCATGCCTGCCACCGACAGCACGCCGCCGAACCCCCGGCCCGGCATCGGCCTCACGGTCACCGACGCCCCGATGCCCACCGACGTGTCGCTCATCTCCGATGCCCTGGACCGGTTCAACGTCGACACGACGGCCGTCGACGACCGCCGCCCGCTGGCCGTACTGGTGCGCGACTCCCCCACCGGCCAGGTGGTCGGCGGTCTGACCGGTCGCACCTCACTCGGGCTGTTCTTCCTCGATCTGTTCTTCCTGCCGCCCGAGCTGCGCCGTGGCGGCCTGGGCAGCGAGATCCTGCGCCGGGCCGAAGATGAAGCCCGCGCACGCGGCTGCCGTACGGCGGTGCTGTACACGATCAGCTTCCAGGCTCCCGGCTTCTACGAGAAGCACGGCTGGCGGCGCCTGGGCGAAGTCCCGTGCGACCCGGCGGGCACCAGCAGGGTCTTCATGACCAAGGACCTCACCCCGCCGACAGCCCCCTGAATCCGCCGCGCGCGCCGCACCGGGGCGGTCAGGCCTGCGGATCGGCCCAGAGCGAGCGCACATGGTCGAGATGGCGGACGATGGCCCGCTCCACGCCGACCAGGTCCTTTGCGATCATGAGGTCCAGCAACTGCTCGTGCTCCTCGGCCGACGCGACCAGGGTGCCCGCCTCCACCAGGTGGTTCAGGCCGTACAGCCGGGAACGGCTGCGCAGGTCGCCGACGGTCTCCACCAAGTGGTGGTTGCCGGCGAAGGCGAGCAGCGTCAGGTGGAAGCGGCGGTCCGCCTCGACGTAGGCGATGAGGTCGCCGGAGCGGGCGGCGGTGACGATCTCCCTGGCGATCCGGCGCAGCGGCTCCAGCTGCGCGGCGGACGCGGTCCTGGCCGCTCTGACGGTCGCGGGGACCTCGATCATGGCCCGGATCTCGGTGAAGTCGTCCAGGTCCTGGTCGGTCAGGCCGATGACGCGGAACCCCCTGTTACGGACGACCTCGACCAGCCCCTCCTTGGTGAGGTCCAGCATCGCCTCCCGGACGGGCGTCGCCGAGATGCCGAACTCGGCGGCGAGCAACGGGGCGGAGTAGACGATCCCGGGGCGCAGTTCACCTGCCACCAGGGCGGCCCGCAGGGCGTGCGTGACCTGCTCGCGCAGGCTGCTCCGCTCCTTCACGGACGGCAGGTTGAGGCCGCTCAGGGGTTCGACGGTCATGGCTCCTCCTCGATGTGCGACATCATCCTGCACCATCACACGCCACCCGTCAGTGTTCCGTCGGCCGGGCCCCCGGATCGCCACCGTCAGAGCAGGAATCCGGCCGGGAAGGGGTCGGTGGGGTCGAGCAGGTACTGCGCCGTGCCGGTGATCCAGGCCCGGCCGGTGATGGACGGCACCACCGCGGGCCGGTCGCCGACGCGGGCGGTCCCGACCAGGCGGCCGGTGAAGGAGGTGCCGATGAAGGAGTCGTTCCGGAAGTCCTGGTGCAGTGGGAGCTCGCCCCGGGCGTGGAGTTGGGCCATCCTGGCGGAGGTCCCGGTACCGCAGGGGAACGGTCGAACCATCCGGGGTGGATCGCCATCGCGTGCCGGGAGTGCCGGGCGTCGGAACCCGGTGCGGTGAAGTAGACGTGGTGCACCCCGCGGAAGCGGTCGTCCTCCGGGTGCACCGGCTCGTCGGTCTCGTTGATCGCCGCCATGAGGGCGAGGCCGGCGTCGAGCATCCGGCTCCCGGCCTCACGCAGGAACGGGATCCCGAAGTCGTCGAGTTGGACGATGGCGTAGAAGTTCCCGCCGTAGGCGAGGTCGTAGCGGACCTTGCCGTGGCCGGGCAGCTCCACGGAGGCGTCGATGCGTTCGCAGTACGCCGGGACGTTCAGCAGCGTCGCCGAGCGGGCCGCGCCGTCCTCCACCGCGACGTCCACGACGACCAGCCCGGCGGGGGTGTCCAGCCGGACCGTGGTGACCGGCTCGACCACCTCGACCATCCCGGTCTCCACCAGGACGGTGGCGACGCCGATGGTGCCGTGGCCGCACATCGGCAGGCAGCCGGAGACCTCGATGAACAGCACTCCCCAGTCGGCGTCGGGGCGGGTCGGCGGCTGCAGGATCGCGCCGCTCATGGAGGCGTGCCCGCGCGGCTCGCACATCAGCAGGGTTCGGACATGGTCGAGGTGTTCGATGAAGTAGGCACGGCGGTCGGCCATCGTCCTTCCCGGAATGGCGCCGATGCCCCCGGTGATGACCCGGGTCGGCATCCCCTCGGTGTGGGAGTCGACGGCATGGTAGACGGATGTGCTGCGCATGGCGGTGATTGCCCCTTCTCAGTCTCTCGACACTCGGCTCTCTCGGTTCTCGATCCGTGACGCAACGGGCGTCCCGGTACGGCCGGACGGGACTCAGCGCAGGCCGTGGGCGAGGGCCTTCTCGGTCGCCAGGGTGACGGCGGCCCGCTGCTCGGTGGTGAGTGCGGAGCGGGGCGGCCGGCAGCCGCCGCCGACCCGTCCGGCGAGGTCCATGGACAGTTTGATGGCCTGCACGAACTCGGTCCTGGAGTCCCAGCGCAGCAGCGGGTGCAGCGCACGGTAGAGAGGCAGCGCACGGTCCAAATCCAGTTCCACGGCAGCCCGGTAGAGCGCGACACACGCCTGGGGAAGGGCGTTGGGATACCCGGCGATCCAGCCGACGGCACCGGCCACGGCCAGTTCCAGCAGGACGTCGTCGGCGCCGATCAGCACGTCGAGCCCGGGGGCGAGTTCGGCGATCTCGTAGGCGCGGCGGACGTCCCCGCTGAACTCCTTGACGGCGACGATGCTCCCGTCGGCGTGCAACCGGGCCAGCAGTTCCGGGGTGAGGTCGACCCGGGTGTCATGGGGGTTGTTGTAGGCGACGACCGGCAGCCCCACCCCGGCGACCTCCGCGTAGTGGGCGCGGACCGCGTCCGCGTCGGCGCGGTAGGCGTTGGGCGGCAGCAGGAGCACCGAGCCGACGCCCGCCTCCGCCGCCTGTTCGGCCCAGCGCCGGGAGCCGGCGCTGCCGTAGGCCGCGACGCCGGCCATCACCCGTGCGCCCGATCCGGCGGCCTCGACGGCGGTGCGCAGGACCTGCGCGCGCTCGACGTCGGTCAGGGTCTGGTACTCGCCCAGGGAACCGTTCGGCACGACGCCGTCGCACCCGTTCCGGACCAGGTGGCGGACGTGGTCGGCATAGGCGTCGTAGTCGACCGAGAGGTCCTCCCGGAAAGGCAGCGCGGTGGCGACCATGACACCGTGCCAGGGCTGGGCGCGATCGTCCGTGCGGGTGTCCGAGTGAGCGAGGGGCATGGCCTGGACTCCTTGTGCGAGGTGGGGTCTTACCGACAAAGGGGGGCGTGAGGTCCCCGAGCGCCCGGCTGGGTGGGGTCGTCGACGGCGGCGAGGACGCCCATGGGCACCGGGCACGACAGCGGGCGCGTGCCGGCCGGGTCGTCCCCGCCGGTCAGCCGGGCGACGGCCGGGCCGCACATCCGCCCCTGGCACCACCCCATCCCGGCCCGGGTGAGCAGTTTGACGGTGCGTGGGTCGCCCGCACCGAGTTCGTCCACGGCTTCCCTGACAGCCCCAACGGTGACCTCCTCACAGCGGCAGACCTCGGTGTCGGAGGTGAGCCAGTCCGCCCACCCCGCCCCCGGCCGATGCCGGTCGGCCATCAGTTCGGCGAACCGGCGCAACCGGTTCCGGCGGCGGACCAGCGTCCTGACCCGTCCCGCGCTGTCCGCCGACGCGGGCGCGGGCGCGGGCCGCCGCAGCGTCGCCGCGATCGAGGAGGCAGCCAACTCGCCCTCGATCATGGCGAGTTCGGCTCCGCCCACGCCGGTGGTCTCGCCTGCCGCCCACAGGCCCTCGACGGTGGTGCGCTGCTCGGCGTCCACCAGCAGGGCCGGGCTGCCGTCCGGCAGTGCGCGGATGCCGCAGCCGAGTTCGAGGGCGAGCTCCAGCTGGGGCAGCAGGCCGTGGCCGACGGCCAGCGCGTCGCAGGCGATCCGTCGGCCTGTTCCGGGCACGGGCCGCCAGTCGCGGTCGATCCTGGCGACCGTCACCGACTCGATCCGGTCCTGGCCGTGTGCGGCGACGACTGCGCTGCGGGTGCGGACGGCCACGCCGCGCCGCAGGAGCCGGGCGGCGTGCGCGGCGCCCTCCGCGAGCTTGCCGGGGTTGGCGGCGACCGTCCACGGATGCCGCGCGTACCCGGCGTAGCCGGTGGCCTCGACCAGCAGCGGCACCCTGGCTCCGGCGTCGGCCAGCGAGGCGGCCACCGCCAGCAGCAGCGGTCCGCTGCCGGCCACCACCACCCGACGTCCGGGCAGCACCAGGCCCGACTTGAGCATGGCCTGGGCGCCCCCGGCGCCGACCACACCGGGGAGGGTCCAGCCGGGAAAGGGGAGCTGGCGTTCGTGCGAGCCGGTGGCGCAGAGCACCGCGCGGGCGCGGACGGTACGGCTCGGCCGACCGTCCTCGCTGCTCACAGCGTGCAGTTCCCAAGCGTCGGCCGCCCCCGAAACGGACCAGACGTGGTACCCGGCGTAGTGCCGGACGCTGCCGTCCGCACGGTGGGCCTCCAGCCGGGCGACGAGGTCCGCGAACGCGCGCCACCCGTGGTGCAGCGCCTGCGGGCGGGAGGCCCGCAGGCCGGGCGCGGGCTGGCGGTAGAACTGGCCTCCGGGGAGCGCGCCGGCGTCCAGCAGGGCGCAGCTCAGGCCCAGTCCGGCCGCTGCGGCGGTGGCAGCGAGCCCCGCCGGGCCCGCGCCGACGACGGCGAGGTCGACGATCTCGGGGGTGCCCGCCGCCGCGGGCTCAGTGGGTGTCGGCATGCCCGGTTCCCTCCTGGGTGACCACGGTGCCGCCGGGTACGGCGGGGGCCAGGCAGGCACGCACATTGGCCCGTCCGTCCGCCGTCACCAGGCAGTCGAAGCAGACGCCCATCCCGCAGAAGGCCCCACGCGGACGACCGGCGTTCCGGGTGCGGCGCCAGCTCAGGCGCCCTCCGGCCCAGAGCGCGGCGGCGATGCTCTGTCCGGGCAGTGCGGTGACCGGTTCGCCGTCGAAGCTGAACTCGAAGGCCGGTCCGGGGTCGGCGCGGACCAGGGCAAGCGGATCGCGGCTCACGGGACCTCCTGCGTGGTCGGTGGGAATCGCTCGGGGCGGAAGGCCGAGGTGTCCATCTCCGCCGGTTCTCCGCAGAGCAGTTGGGTGAGCAGGAGCCCGGTGGCCGGGGCCAGCCCGATGCCGGCTCCCTCGTGGCCGCAGGCATGGAACAGCCCGGGCGCTCTGGGGTCCGGGCCTATCGCCGGAAGGTGGTCCGGCAGGTAGGGCCGGAACCCGTGGTACGCGCGAATCACCCGGACCCCGGCGAGCACCGGAAACAGCGCGACGGCCTGGGCTGCGAGTCTGCGCAGTACGGGCACGGCCGGGCCTCGGTCGAAGCCGACCCGCTCCCGGCTGGCGCCGACCAGTACCGGGCCGGCGCAGGTGCCCTCCACCACGGCCGAGCTCTGCAGGTCCGCGGAGCCGCTGACCACGTCGGCCACGTAGTCGGCGGCGTAGACCTTGTGCCGGACCAGGGGCGGCAGCGGTTCGGTCACCAGGATGAAGCCGCGCCTGGGCAGCACCGGCAGTTCCACTCCGGCGTGTGCCGCGACCCGGTCGCCCCAGGTACCGGCCGCGTTGACCACCGCGTGGCAGCCGAGTACCCCACTCCGGTCGGTGCGCACGCCCCGGACCCTGCCGTCCGAGGCGAGGAGCATTCCGGTGACCTCCGTGCCGAGGAGGAGTTCGGCGCCGGCGCGGCGGGCCGCGCGCAGCAGGTGCGCGGCGGCGAGAGCCGGCTGCACCTGGGCGTCCTGGGGGTAGAGCATGCCGCCCTCGAGCCCCTCGGCCAGATGCGGCTCCGCTTCGCGGAGGCGCTCGGCCGGGACCTCCTCGGTGCGGACCGTACGAGCCGCCTGCCGCGCCGCGAGCCCGCGCAGGGCACGCATCCCCTCCGCCGAGGAGGCCACCACCAGGCCGCCCTTGGGTTCGTATTCCAGGACCCCGGGGAACTCGGCCGCGAGGTCCTGCCACAGCCGCAGCGAGAGCAGGGCGAGGTCGAGTTCGGGGCCCGGCTGCTTGTCGGAGACCAGCAGGTTCCCCTCGCCCGCGCCGGTCGTGCCCCCGGCCACGTGCCCCCGGTCGACGAGAGCGACGGAGAGCCCGGCAGTGGCGGCGTAGTAGGCGCACGCCGCGCCCACCATCCCGGCACCGACGATGACGACGTCCCAGGTCCGATTCCGGCTCACGGCAGTACTATGTCACACAGCATCAGACGTGAACAGGGCTCCGGATGCGGTGGAGCGGCATCGCGGGGAGCCCGGGACGGTAGCGTCTACCGGGTGACCGCACTCGACCCGAGCACCCTCGACGCGCTGACCCGCGCCCGTTACATCAGCCTCACCACCTACCGCAGGGACGGCACGCCCGTGGCCACCCCGGTCTGGCACGTGGTGCAGGACGGCTTGCTCTACGTGTGGACCGAGGCCGGTTCCTGGAAGGTCAAGCGGCTGCGCCGGAACCCCGACGTCAAGGTCGTCGTCTGCGACATCCGCGGCCGGGTCGCGCCGGGCGCACCCGAAGCCGAGGGGACCGGCCGCCTCCTGGACGCGGAGGGCACCGCGAAGGTGCGCCGGCTGATGGGCCGCAAGTACCTCATGGCGCGTGTCGGCGACTGGTACTCCTCGCTCACCGGCCGTCGGCGCAGGCACCCGGTCGTGGCCCTGGAGATCACCTTCTGACCGGCCCGCCCGGCTGCGGCGGGCCGCCCCGGCGGCCCGGGGGCCGGCTCAGTGACGGAAGGACAGCAGGTAGCCGAGTTTCGGCGACCCGACGCCGGTCACGTCGTTGTAGCCGGGCCCGGCCTTCAGCGTGTAGTCGGTTCCGAGCGTGAACAGCCATCCCTGGCGGACGCCGCCGGTCACGCCGTTGTCGTACGCGACGGCCTTGGTGCTGCCGCCGGGATCGTCGGTGACGGTGTGGAAGGCCCGCGTGCCCAGGCTCCGGTAGCGGGCGCGGATCGCGGGGTCGGCGAAGCCGAGCGGCCGACCGGCGGCCTGCTGGGCGTCGGCCTGCACGCCGGCGAACAACCGGGCAGGCGATGCTGGTGCCGCCGTATCCCGGTTGGGTCATGGCTCTCCTTGTCTCCCGCGATCCGGGGCGGGCCCGGAGCGCGTGTCGCGCCGCCCTGCGCGGCGGGTGGCTGCGGCTCCCGGGCCCCGGGAGCCGTCGTGCGGTGGTGCCGTCGCCCCGGCGCGGCCCGGGGTCAGGCGAACGCGGCCAGCCAGTCCTCCACGGCCTCCGGGGAGCGGGGCAGCGCGGCCGAGAGCAGCTCGGCGCCCGAGGCGGTGATCACCAGGTCGTCCTCGATGCGCAGACCGATGCCGCGCAGTTCCGCGGGCAGGGTCAGGTCGTCGGGCTGGAAGTAGATGCCGGGTTCCACGGTGAGCACCTGGCCGACATCGAGCCGCGCGTCCAGGTACGTACTCGCGCGGGCCTGGCCGCAGTCGTGCACGTCCATGCCGAGCATGTGGCCGCTGGAGCAGAGGGTGTACCGACGGTACCGGCCGTCCTCCGAGGCCATGGCCTCGTCCACACCCGTTGTCACCACCCCCAGGTCGACCAGGCCGGCCACGGTGACCCGCATCGCCGCCAGGTGGAAGTCGCGGAACCTGGCCCCGGGCCGCAGCGCGGCGATGCCCGCGCTCTGCGCTTCGAAGGCGAGCTGGTACAGGTCCCGCTGCAACGGGCTGAAGGTTCCACTGATCGGCAGGGTCCTGGTGATGTCCGCGGTGTACAGGGAGTCCGTCTCGGCGCCGGCGTCGAGAAGCAGCATCTCGCCCGGCGTCACCGGCCCCTCGTTGCGCCACCAGTGCAGCGTGCAGGCGTTGCTCCCGGCCGCGGCGATGGCGTCGTAGCCCGGACCATTGCCCTCCAGGCGGGCGCGGTGTCCGAAGACGCCCTCGATCCAGCGCTCGCCGCGTGGATGCTTCGAGGCGTCCCCCAGGGCCCTGGCCACGTCCTCGAATCCGCGCACGGTGATGGCCACCGCCTCGCGCAACTGCTCCAGTTCCCAGGCGTCCTTGCGCAGCCGCAGCTCGGAGAGGGCCGCTGCCAGCTCCGGGTCCGGCTGCCCGGGCAGCAGTCCGTCCACGACCGCGTCCACCCCGCGCAGCAGCCGGGTGGGAACCCGGCCGCCCAGGGCGTCGGGCAGGCGGGCGAGGTCCTCGACCGGAACGCGCAGGGTCTGCCCGGCCTCCCCCAGGCTCCGGCGCCGCCCGACCCAGAACTCCCCGTGGACCCGGTCACGGAAGGCCTCGCCGTCACGTGGCGAGCGCGGCCGCAGGTAGAGCGTGGCCCTGCCGTCCGGGTCCAGGACGAGCACCCCGTCGGGGGTCTGGTCACCGGTCAGGTAGGTGTACGCGGTGTGCGGGCGGAAGCGGTAGTGCATGTCGTTGGAGCGGGTCTTCGCCCGCCCGGCCGGGATGACGACGCGCTCGCCGGGGAAGCGCTCGGCCAGCCGGGCGCGTCGGCCGGGGGTCAGCTCCGCCTCCGGGAGCGGGGCCGGATCCGGGAGCGGGCTCGGGGCCCACGCCCGGCCCATGAACTCGCTCAGCGCGGCTGAGACGGGCAGATCGTGGCTGCCCGTGGCGTCCGCCGCAGCGGGCTCACCGGGGCCGGCACCGGTGCCTGGGGCATGGTTCACGGCGTGCTCCTT
The DNA here is from genome assembly GCF_014084125.1 of Streptacidiphilus sp. PB12-B1b. Classification (NCBI taxonomy): domain Bacteria; kingdom Bacillati; phylum Actinomycetota; class Actinomycetes; order Kitasatosporales; family Streptomycetaceae; genus Streptacidiphilus; species Streptacidiphilus sp. PB12-B1b. The sequence continues at coordinate 4,020,383 of NZ_CP048405.1, forward strand.
CTCGCTCGGGAATCTCGACACCGGGCCCCGCGGTGTTCCCGGGGAACACCGCGGGGAGCCCGGTCGGGAGTTCAGTACTGCGTGGTGACGGTGACTCCGCTGAACGTGGTCTCGGCGTACAGGCTGAGGTACCGGTAGCCCGCGGTCGTGTTGGTGACGGTCAGGCTCTGGGCGGTCCCGGAGGCGGTCGACGCACTGGTGTACGCGGTCCTGGTGGCCCAGGTGCTGGGGTCGTAGTAGAGGTAGGCGGTCCCGGTGCCGCCGGAGGTGGTGACCTCCAGCGTGGTCGTACCGGCCGGGAGGTAGAGCCACAGGTAGTCCAGGTTCCCCGCGGCCTCGGCCTGGTTCGCCCGGGAGCAGTTCCGGTCCATCTGCTGCGGGTTCGCGTCCGAGCACGCGCCGACGCTGCTCACGGTGACGGGCTGGGAGCTGCTGGACGTCTGCCCGCTGCTGTCGGTCACGGTCAGCGTGACACTGTAGGTTCCGGCTGCGGTGTAGGTGTGCGACGGGTTCCGCGTGGTGGACGTCGCTCCGTCGCCGAAGGTCCAGGACCAGGCAGTGAGAGTGCCGTTGCCGGACTCGGTGGAGTGGTCGGTGAAGCCGGCCGTCAGTCCGGTGGTCGCCGCGCTGAAGGCGGCGGTCGGCGTCCCTGCGGCGCCGCCGGCGATGCCGTCGAGCCAGGTGTTGAAGTCGGCGTCGTAGCGGGTGCCGATGGTGTCGGTGTAGTAGTCGTACGCGGCGGTGTAGTTGCCGGCCCGCATGTCGGCGAGGATGGTCTGCAGGTCGGCGGGGTGTTCTCCGAGCATGTAGCGCACCGCCAGGTAGCTCCAGGGGAAGACCCGGTCGTCGTTGCTGTTGGCGTAGGTGGTCTGCCACAGCGTGCTCAGCGCGTAGGTGTGCTCACCGGCGTCGGTGACCGCGTCGGTGTCGGTGATGCCCCGGTAGCTGTAGGTGATGTATCCGGAGATGCCCTCGATCCACCAGATGTTGGGGACCGTCTCCATCTCCTCCCAGGTGCCCTGCGTGTCGTAGCGCGCATCGAGGAAGTGCGTGTACTCGTAGTTGAGGTTCCAGATGTTGTCGGTGTACCCGTCGGTGCTGGGGTCCTGGTACAGGATGGAGTAGTCCTGGTTCCCCGGCTGGGAGGGGGTGTTGTAGATGGTGATGCCGCCGTTGTCCGTGGTGACGCCGTAGATCACCGGGGCGTAGATCTGGTAGTCGAGGTCGCTGGCGAACACCACGATGTTGTCGGTGTCGTTGTACTGGCCGGGGATCGGGCCGCTGTCCTTGACCACGCTCTGGAAGTACGCGTCCTGGCCTGCCAGTTCGGCGCAGGCCGCGCTCAGCTGCGCGGAAGTCAGCGACTGCGCCAGGATGGTGATCTCCGCGCTGCACACGTGCGTGATCGGCAGCGCCGCCGCGGTGACCTGGGCCACCAGGTTGCAGACGCCGTAGTACGAGCAGTCGGCCGCGTCGAAGCCGTCGGCCTGCTGCGCGACGGACACCCACAGCGCCGCGGTCGGGCCGGAGGCCGACGAGGCGTGCAACAGGCCCAGCAGCAGCGGCCGCACCAGCGGCTGGAGCGCGGTGAACTGCACGTACGCGGCGAGGTCGTTGCCGGCGTCGGCGTCCATGAACGTGTTGTCACCGCCGAGCATGCCGGTGTGGGCGAGCGCGAAGGCGTCGAGCGCGTTGGCCATGCTCGGGTCCGCCGTCAGCGCGGCGACGAAGGCGGGGTTGTACTGCCCGCGCCACAGCGGGGTGTAGACGTCGTAGACGACCGCGTCCATGCTGTCGTACGCGTCCCACGAGCTGCTGTACGCGTTGAGTATCCGCTGGTAGACATCCAGGTAGTCGCCCTGGAGGTTGGCGCTGTCGGTGAGGATCACGGCGTCACCCAGGACGTCGCCGTTGGCCGAGGAGACGTCGGCGGTCCGCGGGTTGGCGAAGAAGCCGTCCAGGGCGTTCTGGACGTCCGTCGACAGGGTCGCGTCGTAGCTGCCGACGTCCGTCGGGTCGCCGTACTGGACGTAGTACCCGGCGCGCAGGTACAGGACGAGCTGCCAGATCCCGGCCGAGTCGTCCCCGGCGTAGCTCGACGCCAGGCTCTGGTAGGCCTGGGCAACGGAGATCATCTGGGATTCCTTGAACACCTGCTGCGCGTCGCTGCCGACCGTCGTGAACAGCGTGTTGATGCAGTCGGTGGTCGAGCTCTCGACGAAGGCGGCGAGCGCCGGGCCGGTCCGGCCGCCGAAGTCGGCGGGGGTGCAGGACTGCGCGGCGGCCTTCGTCGTCTTCGTCGCGCTCGTCTTCGTCGCGCTCGTCTTCGTCGCGGTCGTCCTCGTCGCGGTCGTCCTCGTCGCGGTCGGGGCGGGCCGGGACACCGTCGGACGCCGCGGCGGGAGTTGCGCGACGGTGAGCCGGCCGGTCTGGACGGCGGCCGCGTCGGTACCGCCGACGACGGCGCCTGCGGGCGCCGGCTCGGCCGGGCGGTGTGAGCCGGCGACAGGCCGGACGGCGGCCGACGAACCGGTCGCGGCCGTCGAACCGGTGGCGGCCAGGGCCGGAGCGGTCGACAGGCCTGTCAGCATGGCGAGTGTCACGATGCCTGCGGCCAGGAATCTGGGCAGGACGGAGCGATGGCGCATCACTGCTCCTTCGGGCGATGTGCGCTTCGCGCGTCGTGGGCGAAGCGTGTGACGCACCGTCTCACCGCGCGACCGCCCCGGACAATGCGGTCGGCCACAGCGATTGCCATGTACCCGCCACAACATCCATGGCACTGTCTTTACGGAAGCGTCCCGTGGTAGGTCCGCGCCGCCCACGCCTGGAAGTGGGGCGCCTTCGCTATCAGATCCCGGTAGGAGGCGCAGGCCGCGCCGTGCAGCGTCGCCGCGACCTCGTCACTGACGCTCTCCTTGCGCCAGGCCAGCAGATAGCGGCACCACAGGGGCGTGCCGATCAGGGGTTTGACGATGACGCCGGGGATCGGCCGGGTCGTCGCCTGGACCAGCGAGACGCCCAGTCCGTCGGCGATCATGTCCTGGAGCTGGAGCCGGTCGCCGAGGAACTCGTGCACCATGGCCGGAGTGAATCCCACGTCCTCGCACGCCGCGTAGAGGACGCCGGGCCACCCCGCGCCGTCGTCGGGGGTGATGAACCAGGAGTCCTCGGCCAGGTCCGCGAGCGCGACCTCGGTCCGGTGCTTCAGCCGGTGGCCTGCGGGCAGCGCCACGAAGGACGGCTCGGTGACGATCCCGCGGAGCTCCACGGAGTCGGCGTGGCGCAGTTCCTGGCCCGGGTAGTCGACGCCGATCGCCGCGTCGAGCCCGCCCGCCTCCAGGAGCTCGACGATCTGGGAGGACGCGTACACGCTGCTCACGGTCAGCACCAGCTCGGGCAGTTCGGCGCGCACCCGGCCGACCATGCCGGACAGGATGGGCGAGTTGGTCGCCGCCAGACGCAGCACCGGGCGCGGCGACGCGTCCTCGACCGCTCGGCGGCCCAGTCCCTCGGCGCGGGCCAGCACGTCGCGGGCCCGCGCGAGGACCTCGGCGCCGTACCGGGTCGGACGCACGCCCACGGTCTTGCGCTCGAACAGCGGCTCGCCGAAGTGGAGTTCGATCCGGTGCAGTTGCGTACTCATCGCCTGCTGCGAGGTCCCCAGCTCGGCCGCGGCCCGGCCCATGCTCCCCGCGTCCGCGATGGCGCACAGCGCACGTAGATGGCGAAGCTCCAGCTCCATCCTCACTCCCCTGCGTCCTGGCAGTGCCCGAGCGGTTCGTTGTGCATGGTAGCCAGAGAAGCGGGACGCGGGGAGCGCCGTGGCGGGCGATCTGGGCCCAGGGCCGGTCGAGGCCGGGAGGCCGTGGTCCGCGCGGTGGCGCCGCCGCAGGGCTCAACGCGGGTCAGGGCGCCGAGGCGCGGACGACCAGGTGGGTCGGCAGCAGCAGCGAGCTGGGCTGCTCGCCGGTCATGAGGGCAATCAGCATCCGGGCCATCTCCTGGCCCAGCGCCTGGACCGGCTGGTGGACGGTGGTGAGCGGGGGCTCGGTGGTTCGGGCGATCGGCAGGTCGTCGAAACCGACGACGGCGACGTCTTCGGGGACGCGGCGGCCCGCGGCCCGAAGCGTGCGCAGGGCCCCGGCCGCCATGTTGTCCGACTCGGCGAACACGGCGTCCAGGTCCGGGAAGCGTTCGAGCAGGTGGGCCATCGCCGTGGCGCCGCCTGCCTCGGTGAAGTCGGAGCAGGCGGTGCGGGTGGCGTCCAGGCCGGCCACGGCCATCGCCTCCTGGTAGCCGCTGTGGCGGGCCACGCCGGCCTGGGTGTCCAGTCGGCCGGTGATGGCGGCGATGCGCCGTCGCCCGGAGGCGATCAGGTGCTCGGTGGCTGCGCGCGCCCCGCCCCGGTTGTCCGCGTCGACGTACCAGTCGGGTTCGCCGTGCAGCGGCCTGCCGCCGACGACCACCGGCAGATCCAGGCTCTGCGCCAGGTGCTGGAGCGGGTCCTGCTCGCCGTGCAGGGCCAGCAGGAGCAGGCCGTCCGCGCGCCGGGAGCGCAGCACCCGTTCCAGCCGCTCGCGGCCGCGTTCCGAGTCGGCCAGCAGCAGCATCAGGACCAGGTCGGTGCGTTCGAGGGCGGCGTTGACGCCGACGATGATGTGGGCGAAGAAGGGGTCCGCGAAGAGGTGGGGGTCGTCGTGCGAGACAGCGAGCAGCACCGTCCCGCCCTGTGCGGTGGCCAGGGCGCGGGCGGAGGGGTTGGGCACGAAGCCGAGCGCGCGTACCGCCTGCGCCACCGCGTCACGGGCGCTGCGGCTGACGTGTGGCCCGTTGTTGATGGCGCGTGAGGCGACCGTGCGGGAGACGCCCGCGCGGGCGGCGACCTCGTCGAGCGTCGGATGGCGCTTTGCCTGTGCCGGCATCGGTCGGTGAGTTCCTGTCAGTTGCTTCTCGGTGGACCGGCATCGTACCGGCGAAGCACAACGACCGGAAAGGCTTCCAGAGATGTCACGGAATCTGCTCGCAGTCTTGACATGTATCCACGACAGGCTCAGCATCCTCAGCGTCGGGAGGGCCTGGAAGCGCTTCCATATGGGAGCGCTCCCACTCCCGTCCTGTCAGTGCACCGGTCCCCCGTGCCGAAGGAAGTGATCTCGCATGCCCCGTCGCCTGCGTACCCCCGCCGTGGTCAGCGCCGCCGGTCTGGCCGCCGCCGTCACCCTGCTCGCCGCCCCGGCCGCCCACGCCGCCGGCAACCCGTTCAGCTCGACCAACGGCTTCTACGTCAACCCCGACAACAGCGCCGCCGTCTGGGCTGCCGCCCATCCCACCGACGGACGGGAGGCGGCGATCGAGTCCGCCATCGCCACCAAGCCGGACGCGGTCTGGTTCACCGGCGGCGAGAGCGCCATCGGCACCTCGACCGGCGCGTACGTCGGGGCCGCGGCCTACTCCGACAAGCTTCCGGTGCTGGTCGCCTACGACATCCCCGACCGCGACGTGTGCGCCGGGCAGTCCAGCGGCGGGGCGTCCTCGGACGCCGCCTACGACACCTGGATCGGCGGCTTCGCCGGCGGCATCGCCTCCCGCCCGGCACTGGTGATCCTGGAGCCCGACGCGCTGGCCGACGAGAGCTGCATGACGGCGTCCCAGATCTCCGACCGGGACGGCCTGCTGAACAACGCGATCACCCAGTTCACCAACCAGTCCCCCAACACCTATGTCTACCTGGACGCCGGCAACCCCGGCTGGATACCCGCGGCGACCATGGCCTCCGAGCTCAACGCCGCCGGGCTGAACCGCGCCCACGGCTTCTCCCTCAATGTCTCCAACTTCTACACCGTGGCCCAGAACACCGCCTACGGAAACCAGATCAACGCCGACCTGCAGGCCTCCTACGGCTACACCAAGCCCTACGTCGTGGACACCAGCCGCGACGCCAACGGCTCCAACGGCCAGTGGTGCAACCCCCAGGGCCGCAAGCTCGGCGCCACCGACCAGCAGGGCGGCGGCGCCGAGGCGCTGCTCTGGATCAAGACCCCCGGCGAGTCCGACGGCGACTGCGGCACCAGCTCCGACCCCGCCGGCACCTTCGACCCGCAGGTCGCCTACGACCTGGTCTACGGCTACTGACACCCGCACCGGGCGGGCTGCGGCAAGGGCAGCCCGCCCGGCACCTGGCCGATGCCGACCCGACCGAAGCGGTCATCCTCCTGTCGGGCCGCCCCGTGTCGACGTCCCCTCTCTACTGACCCTCTCTACTGGGCCTCTCTACTGGGCCGGTGCAGCCAGCCGAAGCCCCACGCCGATCGTCGCCAGGTCTCTCTCGTAGGCGCCGTGCCGACGGGCGCAGCGGGCCAGGTCCCGGTCGTGGCGGAACGAGCCGCCTCGGGTGACGTGCGGATCGAATGCCCAGTCCTCGACTGCGGGCACCTCGGTGGGAGCGCCCGGGTAGGGGGCGTAGAGGGTGGAGGTCCACTCGTCGGCGTTGCCGGCCATGTCCAGCACACCGAAGGGGCTGGCGCCCGACGGGAATGATCCGACCGGCGTCGTGGTGCCGATGCCGAGGTCCACCAGATTGGCCAGGCCGGTGCGGTACCGGTCGCCCCAGGGGAACTCCCGGGCGTCGCCGCCACGGGCGGCGCGCTCCCACTCGTCCTCCGTGGGCAGCCGCACTCCAGGGTCGTCGAGCTGCTCCCCGAGCCACCGGCAGTAGGCCGTGGCCGCCCCCCAGGTGACTCCGACCACCGGGTGGTCCGCGGGCGCCTGTGGAATCGGCCTGTCGGTGGCCGCTGCGAAGAGCGTCCACTGGCCGACCGTGACCTGGGTGCGGGCGATGCGAAATGCCGGGAGGCGGATCTCCGCGCGCGGGGCCTCCTTCCTGTACCACTCCACCGGGACGCCGGTGTCGGCGTAGCGCAGCGCCACCTCCGCAACCTCGTCGGCCGACGTACCCCGTTGCAGCACTCCGGCCGGGACCTCGACCCAGTCCACCTGCTCCACCCGCATGGTCTCTCCTCAGCTCGATCGAACAGTCCTCATGATCGCCGTGATGGACAAGGCGCGTATCGGCCGGCAGTCCTGTCTCGACGGCGACCTTGGGACCGGCACCTCGCGGGTCGTACCGGGCTGGGTACGATCCGAGCCGGTGATGTGGCAGCCGCTGCAACGGGCCCACCGGGATGGGCAGCGGTCGCACCCACGGTGCGCCGGTGGCGGCGGCGATCTCGCAGGGCGTCGGCGCACCCGGGGCCGTCGCGGGGCATGCTAGGGTCACAGCCGTTGGATGGAATGCGCGAAAAACTCGCTCCAGAATGGTGTTTCTGAGCGGCACCCCTGTGCGGTGTCAGTTCCTCGGTGAGGAACCCGGTGCTTCCTTCGTTGTCATGAACGAAGGCAGAGGACTGTGCACTATCCGTATCGTGTGATCATCATTGGTGCTGGACTGGGCGGACTCGCGCTCGCCCATGGCCTGCAGGGGCAGGGCGCCGACGTCGCCGTCTACGAACGGGACGTCCATCCCGGTGCCCGCCCGCAGGGCTTCCGCATCCAGCTCGACGAGCCGGGCCTGACCGGTCTGCAGAACTGCCTGCCCGCCCCGCTGTTCGAGCTGTGCTTGGCGACCGCCGGCGCACCCCCCGCGAGAGTCTCGGTCCGCAACCGCCACCTGAACGTCCTGGCGGACAAGTCCGCAGCCGACAGTTCCGGTGCGGTCGGGTCCGCGGGCCCGTACGCGTTCAACCGGCCGACGCTGCGTCAGATCATGCTGTCGGGGCTGGGTGAGCACGTGCACTACGGCGCGAAACTGGTGTCCTACCAGCGCGAGGCAGACGGAAAGGTGACGGCGTGCTTCGCCGACGGCCGTACCGCGACCGCCGACCTTCTGGTCGGTGCGGACGGCGTCAACTCGGTCGTGCGCCGGTTCCTGCTGCCCGACGCCCGGGTCGAGGACGCCGGCCTGCGGCTGGTGTACGGCAAGATCCCGCTCGACGTGAGTGTCCGGGCCGGCCTCCCGGACTGGGTCTTCGACAGCATCTTCACCGTGGTCACCGGCGGCCCGGGCCACCCTCATCTGGGTCTGGGGCCGGTGGAGTTCAGCCGCCGGCCTGACCTGGCCGGCCTTGCCCGGAACCCGCCCGTGGAACTGTCCCCGGCCGGCGACTACCTCGCCTGCATGGTCGGCGCCCCGGCAGACCACCCCCGGATGCCCGCGTTCGAGGAACTGTGCGCGCTGGCCCCCGCGGCGTTGCGCGACCTCGCGCTCCACGTCATGGGCGAGGACTGGCACGATGATGTGCACCGCCTGCTGGGACTGTGGCACACGGACTCCCTGTTCCCGCTGCGGATCTCCACCGCCGCCCCGGTGGCGGCCTGGGAGTCCGGCCCGGTCACGCTGATCGGTGACGCGGTCCACGCGATGAGCCCGGTTCTCGCCATGGGCGCCAATACCGCTCTCCGCGACGCCGGCGAGCTCACCAGTACGCTCCGCGGAGCGACCGGCACGGCTGAGACGCTGATGGAGGGGGTCCGCACGTACGAGAGCCGCATGAGAGGCTACGCCTTCCCGATCGTGGCTGCCTCCCGGCAGACGGGCCGTCAGCGGGTCGGCCAGCTGTAGACCCACCGGTGGTGGTCCTCGACAGCGTCCGGGGGCCACCACCGGTGCGGTTGCTCACCTGAGGCGGCTACAACAAGAGGCTCGGCTGCCCATCACCAGCGCGCCCACAACCACCCGAACCTGTCCAGGACGCCCTCTCGGCTCGAACAGCAGCAGCCCTGATGGCGACTCGTCATTGGGCAGAGGCCCGTGCAGCCGGGTGTCCGGGCCGTGGGGCGGCATAAGCCGGATCTCGTCCCGTGTCGGCGCGGGCGAAAAGGGAGCAGCTCACGGCTGATGCCCGCGTTGCCCATCGCCCCTCCCGCCAGGAATTCGCGTGCGCTCGGGGTGGTCCGGTGCTCGATGTCGGACCAGCGTGCGCCGTCGTCGTCCGTTGTTGCTCGGGCCTCGAGGTCTGCGATCCGCGACCGGCCTTCGCGCAGTTCGGGCCTTCCGGCACTCGAAGTCCCCAACGGCAGACGGCAGAGGAGCAGCAGGGCGTGCAGCCCGCCGACGAACATCGAGGCGTCGCTGTGCACCGCGCGGACGGGCCGGTCGGGGCCGAACCGGCAAGGGCCGGGCGTGTCGTGGATGCGGGAGTGGTGGGCGGGCCGGGGACGGTCACATGTCCAGGTCGGCTTCGACCTGTTGCAGACGGCGGCGGGCCATGGCCAGGTTGGCGCGCCTGCGGTCCAGCGCCAGGTACAGGAACAGGCCCGCGCCCGAACGCGAGGTCAGCGGACGCACGATGTGGTACTGCGTGGTCAACGTCGTCAGGATGTCGTCGATCCCCCCGACCAGGCCCAGCATCTCCATCACCCGCAGCTTGGCCCGGACCACATCGGTGTTCCCCGCCGCAGCCGCCGCCAGATCCAACTCCCCACCCCCGCCCAGAGCCCCTAACGCCATCCCACTGCCCACATCGACCAGCGCCGCCCCCAACGCACCCTCGATCGCCATAGCTTCCTTCAACGCGATGTCCATAGTCGCCATGCCCACGACGCTAGACGGCACGCACTGTGCAGCAGACGCGAATTGACGAAATGCGCAACCCGTCGGCCACAGGGGTGTACCGTGCCCGTCCCTCACCTGTCGCGCACGGGCAAGGCACAGCGGTACCCTCCTGGGGCCGCGCCGCAGCCGGCGGCCGTAAGGGGAGAGTGACGCTGTGAGCGACTGGACGCGCTGTTTTCACCCTGCGCCCGCAAGCCGGGTGCGGCTGGTCTGCTTCCCGCACGCGGGCGGCTCGGCCAGCGGCTACCACGCCCTGTCGGCCGCCGTGTCGGGGCCTGACGCCGAGCCCTGGGTGGTGCAGTACCCCGGACGCCAGGACCGTTACGGGGAGCCCTTCGCCCGGAGCATGGCCGAGATCGTGGACGCAGTCCTGGCCGAGCTGCCCGCGACCGGCGACCTCGCGCTGTTCGGCCACAGCATGGGCGCGGTGCTGGCCTTCGAGGCGGCCCGCAGACTGCAGGCCGCCGGGCGCTCCCCCGTCGCGCTGATCGTCTCCGGACGCGCGGCCCCCGCCACCGGCACGCACCCCGCCGGACGCGTACCGGTGCGCTCGCTGGACGACGCCGCGCTGGTCGCGGACATGCGCGCGCTGGCGGGCACCTCCACCGAGGTGCTGGACCATCCCGACCTGCTGGAGCTGCTGCTGCCCGCCGTCCGCGCCGACTACCAGATCCTCGACGACCACCTGCACCGCCCCGGCCCGCCCCTGCACTGCCCGGTGACCGCCCTGGCCGGAGACCGCGACCCGCGCGTCACCCCCGAACAGGTACAGGCATGGCGGCACGAGACCACCGGCCCCTTCGCCTGCCACGTCCTGCCCGGCGGCCATTTCTTCCTCGACGACCAACTGCCGCACGTCGCCGACCTGATCGTCACCGCCCTGCACGACGCCGGGCAGGCCGACAGCGGCAGATAGGGCAGGACCCTGACGCGGTGGTAGCCGACCTGCACCGGCGGGCGGCTACCACCGGGGGCTACTGGGCTTCGAGTTCGGACAGCAGGGCGTCCAGGGAATCCTCGCCGGTGTCAGGGCGGGCGGTGTCGATGACCAGGCGGGCCAGGGCGGGCAGGGTGAGGTCCTCCAGGAACAGGGTGATCGGGACCTCCAGGCCCAGTTCCTCGCGCAGTCGGCCGACCAGGTGGACGGCGGTCAGCGAGTCCCCTCCGGCGGAGAAGTACGTCACGACCGCGTCGCTCGGGTCCGGCAGGCCCAGGGCGTCGGCCAGGAGCGCACACACCGCTGCCTGAAGGGCCGCCTCCTCCCCCGGCTCCTGCGGGGGCGCGACAGCGCCGGCGACGGGGGCGACGGGAACGGCGGGAGACAGGGCGCCGAAGCTGCGGCGGTCCAGGTCGGCAGCCGGCAGGCTCACCCGCAGCGGGGCACCGGCCTGCGCGGCGGCTGCGGCACCCGGGCCGAGCGGGTAGCCCGGGCCGGGTGCGGGGGGCTGGTCGGCGGGGGCGGTGTGCCAGGCGGCGGCCAGGGCGGCGGCAGGGCCTGCGACGTCCGCACCGGGAGCGCTCAGGCCGGTTCCGGCCAGGGCGCCCGGCGGGCGCAGCGCCAGCTGGTCCAGCACGTCGGCGGCCCCGGCCGTGTCGGCGGCCAGGACGTGGGCGCGGGCGGTGAGCGCGGGGCGGCCGGTGCGCAGGGTGTGGGCGGCCTGCTCCAGGGTCGGGCCGCCCGGGGCGCGCAGCGCAGCGGCCAGGCGGGCGGCCAGGGCGGCCAGGGCGGGCTCGGTGCGCGCGGACAGCGGCAGGAACGCCGTTTCCCCGCGCCCGGCGGCCGGCGCGGGGCGTTCGGGGGCCTGTTCCAGGACGACGTGGGCGTTGGTGCCGCCGATACCCAGCGACGTGACCGCAGCGCGGCGCGGGCCCGGGGCGGCAGGCCAGGGAGCAGGACGGTCGACCACGCGGAAGGGAGTGGCGTCCAGGTCCAGGCCGGGATGGGCGGCGGTGGCCCCCGCGACCGGGACCAGGACGGCGTGTTCGAGCATGAGCACGGTCTTGATCAGCGCGGCGACGCCGGCGGCCGCATCCAGGTGTCCGAGGTTGGACTTCACCGACCCCAGCCCGATCCGCCCGCCGCGGAAGGCTTCGGCGGCGGCGGCCAGCTCGACCCGGTCGCCCAGGGCGGTCGCGGTGCCGTGGGCCTCCAGGTACTGGGCGGTGCGCGGGTCCAGGTCGGCCGCGTCCCACGCCTCGATGATCGCGGCGGTCTGCCGTTCAACTCCCGGCGCGGTGAAGCCGAGGCGGGCGCGGCCGTCGTTGGTGACGGCGCTGCCACGGATGACGGCGCGCACCGGGTCGCCGTCGGCCAGGGCGTCGGCCAGGCGGCGCAGGACGACCACGCCCACCCCGTTGCCGGGCACGGTCCCGGCCGCGCGGGCATCGAAGGGACGGCAGCGGCCGTCCGGGGAGAGGATGCCGCCGTCCTGGTACAGGTAGCCGCGGCGACGGACGCTGTCCACGGCCGCGCCCCCTGCCAGTGCGGTGTCGCACTCCCCCAACAGCAGGGCCTGGCAGGCCAGATGGACGGCGGTGAGCGAGGTCGAGCAGGCGGTCTGCACGGTCATGCTGGGGCCGTCCAGGCCCAGCCGGTAGGAGGTCCAGGGGGCCAGGAACTCACGGTCGGTCAGGATCCGGACCTGCATCGCGCCGATCCGCCCGGCCAGCTGCGGGTCGCCGTGGGCGGCGAGCATGTGCTCGGTCAGGCTGCCGCCCACGTAGACGCCGGTACGGGCGGGGGCGCGCTGCGGGTCGTAGCCGGCGTCCTGGAGGGCGGTCCAGGCGGTCTCCAGCAGCAGCCGGTGCTGCGGGTCCAGGACGGCGGCCTCGGCCGGGGTGAAGCCGAACAGCTCGGCGTCGAACCGGTCCGCGCCCTCCAGGTGGCCCTTGGCCGGGACGTAGGAGGGGTTGCGGACCTGGTCCGGGTCGGCGCCGTCGGCGAGCAGCTCATCGGGGGTGAAGTCGGTCAGGGAACAGGTCCCGGCCAGGAGATTGGCCCAGTAGGCGTCCAGATCCCGGGCTCCGGGGAAGCGCCCGCCCATCCCGATGACCGCGACCGCATTGTCGGGCACGACGCCCAGGCCCCCGCTGGGGGCGGCAGCGGGGGCCTCGGCCGCAGTGGGGGTGGGGGCCTCAGCAGGAATGGCGGACGGAGCCGGGGGCGCGGCGAGGGCCGTGGGGGCAGCGGCCGAGGCGGGGGTATCGGCGGACGCGGCACCGGTGGGGGCGGGGGCGGTGGTCATCTGGGGCTGCCTTTCCGGAGGTTGCGGAGCCTGGCGGCTGCGGCCTGCCGTTCGTGCCGGCTGCCGCCTGCGGCGGACGCGGCAGGCGGGGCGGGCGCGGTGGGGGTGGGAGCGGAGGTAGCGGACGCGGGAGCAACGGGCGCGGGCGCGGCGGGGGCGGGCTCGGCAGGGGCGGTTGGGACGGGAGCAGCGGGAGCAGCAGTGGCGGGAGTGGGCGCAGCAGGAGCAGGCGCGGGCTCGGGCGCGCCAAGAGCGGGCGCGGCGGGAGCGGCAGTGGCAGGAGCGGGCGCGCCGGGAGCAGGCGCGCCGGGAGCAGGCGCGGCGGGAGCGGCAGTGGCGGGCTCGAGGGTGGCGGTGGTGCAGGTGGAGGCGGCGACGCTGGCGGCGTGGGCGTCAGCGGCACCGGCCTCGTCGGCGGTGAGGTGGGCGGCGGCACCCGCCTCGTCGGCGGTCACGAGGGCGGCGGCGGTACCCGGCTCGTCGACGGTCGCGTGGGCGTCAGCGGCATCCGTCCCGGCGGCGGCGTTATCGGCATCGTCCGCGGTCAGGTGGGCGGCGAGGGTGGCGACGGTGGGGCGGCGGAAGAGGTCGATCAGGGTGAGGTCGGCGTGGGGGTACTGTTCGCGCAGGTCGGCCAGGACGCCCATCAGGCGTACCGAGTTGCCGCCCAGGTCGAAGAAGTTGTCGTGGACGCCGACCCGGTCCAGGGTCAGGGCGCGGGCCCAGGCGGCGGCGACCTGCTGCTGGGCGGCGTCGGCCGGGGCGGTGTACGGGCGGTCGAGGTCGCTGCGGGCGGTGGCGGGGTCGGGCAGGCGGGTGCGGTCGAGCTTGCCGGAGGCGCCCAGCGGGAGTTCGTCCAGGCGGACGAAGGCGTCGGGGACCATGTAGCCGGGCAGGTGGTCGGCCAGGCGGGTGCGCAGGTCGGCGTCGGTGGGGTGGTGGCCGGGGCGGGGCACCAGGTAGGCGATCAGGCGGGCGTCGTTGCCGGTGCCCTTGACGGCGGCGGCGGTGTGGGCGACGCCCGGGACGGCGGCCAGCACGGTCTCCACCTCGCCCAGTTCCACGCGCAGGCCCCGGAGTTTGACCTGGGTGTCGCTGCGGCCCAGGTAGTGCAGGCGGCCGTGGGCGTCGATGCGGCCCAGGTCGCCGGTGCGGTACATCCGCGAGCCGGGTTGGCCGTAGGGGTCGGCGGTGAAGCGTTCGGCGGTGAGGGCGGGTTGGGCGATGTAGCCGCGTGCCAGGGGCGCTCCGGCGATGTAGATCTCGCCGGTGACGCCGGGGGGCACGGTGCGCAGGGACTGGTCCAGGACGTACAGGCGGGCGCCGGGGACGGGATCGCCGATGACCACGGGCCGGTCGGGGTGCAGGTCGGCGGTGGTGGAGTAGACGGTTGCCTCGCTGGGGCCGTAGGCGTTGACGATCCGGCGCCCCGGCTCCCACAGGCGCTGCACCAATTCGGGCGGGCACGCCTCGCCGCCGACGGCCAGGGTGCGCAGGTGGGGCAGTTGGCCGTGGGCGGCGGGCAGCAGCATCGCGGCGGACGGCGGCAGGAAGGCGTAGGTGATGCGGGAGTCGCGCAGGCGGTCCAGCAGGGCCTGGCCCAGGCGTTCGTGCTCCTGGGCGATGTGCAGCTCGGCCCCGGCGGTCCAGGGAAAGAACAGGTCCGAGACGGCGACGTCGAAGCCGAAGGAGACGAACTGCAGGACCCGGTCGCGCTCGGTGACGGGGAAGGCGTGGCGCACCGCGCAGGTGAGGTTGGCCAGGGCGCGGTGCTCGACGGCGACGCCCTTGGGGGTGCCGGTGGAGCCGGAGGTGAACAGGACGTACGCCAGGTCGCGGGGGTGGGGCCCGGCGTGCGGGGCGGTGTCGGGCGCCGGGTCGCCGGGGGCGTCGGGCAGGTCCAGGCGCAGGGCGGGGGCGGGCAGCGCGGCGCCCGCTGCGGCGGTGGGGGCGGTGGTCAGCAGCAGGGCGGCGCCCGAGGAGGCGGTCATCCGGGCGAGCCGGTCGTGGGGGTGGGCGGGGTCCATCGGGACGTAGGCGCCCCCGGCGCGCAGGACGGCCAGGGCGGCGACGGCCATGTCGGCGCCGCGCGGCAGCAGCAGGCCCACCCGCACGCCGGAGGTGACGCGGCGGGCGCGCAGCCGGGCGGCCAGGGCGTCCGCCCGTTGCATCAACTGGCGGTAGGTCAGGCGCAGGTCGCCGCAGACCAGGGCGGTGGCCCCGGGGCGGGCGGCGGCGGTGCGGGCGATCAGCTCGGGCACCAGCGGGCCGGGCGGCGCGGCCTGGGCGGTGCGGTCGGTGCGGGCGAGGGTGGCGGCGCGCTGGTCGTCCGGGACGGCGTCGATCCGCGACAGCGGCAGGCCCGGGTGGTGCAGGGCGCGGTCCAGCCAGGTGGAGAACGCGCGGGCCCAGGCGGCGGCGGTGGCGTCGTCGAACAGGTCGCTGCGGTAGATCAGTTGGGCGTCCAGCTCCGGGCCGCGGCGGGCGACCTGCAGGTGCAGGTCGAACTTGGCCACGTCCAGGTCCAGGTCCAGCCGCCGGGTGCGGGCGCCTTCCAGCTCGAGGACGGGCTCGGTGTCGTCGTCGTAGCCGAGGACGGCCTGCACCAGGGGGTCGTGGCTGGTCTCGCGGGTGGGGGCGACGGCGTCGACCACGGCTTCGAAGGGGGCGTCCTGGTAGGGAGCGGCGGCCAGTTGGGCGGCGCGGACGCGTTCGGTGAGCCGGTCCAGGCTCGGGTCGCCGGAGAGGTCCACCCGCAGGGCCACGGTGTTGGTGAGCATCCCGACCATCTCCTGGGTCTCGGCGCGGTCGCGGCCCGAGACCGGGTAGCCCAGCACCACCTCGCCGGTGCCGGACAGGCGTCCCAGGAACGCGGCCCAGGCCGCCAGGAGCACCATGAACGCGGTCCCCGAGCAGCGGGCGGCGGCCTGGGCCAGGCGTTCGCGCAGCGCGGGGGGCAGTTCCAGGCGTACGGTGCCGCCGGCGGCGGTGCGCAGCGCGGGGCGGGGGCGGTCCAGCGGCAGCGGCAGCACGTGGGGGGCGCCGCGCAGGGCGGCGGCCCAGTGGGCGACGGCGTCGGCGTAGTGGCCGCTGTCGCGGCGCTCGCGCTGCCAGGCGGCCCAGTCGGGGTACTGCAGGGCCGGTTCAGGCGGGTTCCAGGGGCGGCTGTGCAGGTGGTGGCGGTAGGCGTCGGACAGCTCGCGCAGGAGCACCGCCAGCGACCAGCCGTCGCAGACCAGGTGGTGGGCGGTGAGCAGGACGCGGTGGCTGCCGTCGTCCAGGTGGAGCAGGGTGCAGCGCAGCAGCGGTCCGGTGGCGGGGTCGAAGGGCCGGGCGGCGTGGGCGCGCAGGTGGTCGGGGGCCCGGTCGGCGGGGACGCCGTGCTCGGCGTGCACAGCGCAGGAGCCGTGGGCGGCGACGATCTGGGCGGGGGCGCCGCCGGGGGCGGTGGTGCGGAAGGTGGTGCGCAGGGCTTCGTGGCGTTGGACCAGCGCGTCCAAGGCGCGGGTGAACGCCTGTGGGTCGAAGGGGCCGTGGACGGCGAACGCGGCGGGGACGGTGTACTGGGCGGTGCCGGGGTTCAGCTGGTCCAGGACCAGCAGGCGGCCCTGGGCGTCGCTGACGGGGAACTCGTACTCCTCGGTGGCGCTGTCCACGGGGTTCACGCTCCTTCCGGGACGGGTGAGGCGGTGAGGGTGTGTTCGAGGGTGCGGGCGATGGCGGCGGCCGGGCCGGGGTCCATCACCGCGCTGTGGGCGCAAGCCAGTTCGTGGACGGTGACGGTGACGCCGGTGGCCTGCCAGGCGGCGGTCTTCACGTCGGTGGGCACGGTGTCGGGGCCAGTGGTGGCGCTGAACAGGGTCAGCGGTCCGGCGTAGGCGGAGGGCTGCCAGGCGTGGGCCAGGGCGATGTGGTGGGCGGCGGTGTCGACCACGGCGGCCAGGCGGTGGTCGGGGAACCCGGCGAAGACCTGGCCGTGTTCGCGGGCCAGGGCGAACGCGCGAGCCCGGGTGGTGGGGGCGGGCGGGCGTGGCGCGCCGGGGCGCAGGTCGCGCAGGAGCAGCGCGAGCACCTCCTGTTCGACGGCGGCCGGGTCGGGGCCGGAATGGGCCAGGTGCGGAGGCAGGGGCAGGGCGTCGATGACGGCCAGCAGGGCGACCTGCTGGCCCTGGGCGCGCAGCTGGACGGCGGTCTCGAAGGCCACGGGGCCGCCGAAGGAGCGTCCGGCCAGGAGGTAGGGGCCGTGCGGGCGGGTCTGGCGGATGCGGTGGGCGTACTCGGCCGCCAGGTCGGCCACCGAGGCGGGCAGGTGGGCGGCGCCGGTGTGCAGGGCGGGGGTCTGCAGGGCGTGGACGGGACGGCCGGGGTGCAGGTGGGGCAGCAGGGTGGTGTAGCCCCAGCCCAGGCCCAGGCCCGGGTGCAGGCAGAACAGCGGCGTCAGGTCCGCGCGGCCCTGGCGCAGGGTGATCAGCGGGGCCAGGGCGTCGTTGTCGGCCAGGCCGCCGGGGGCCGGGGGGCGGGTCAGGCGGTCGGCCAGGGCGGCCGGGGTGGGGGCGGCGAACAGCGCGGCGATCGGGACCGGGACGCCCAGGGCGGTCTCGACGCGGGCGGCCAGCCGCAGGGCGGTCAGGGAGTGGCCGCCGTGGGCGAAGAAGTCGTCGTCCGGTCGCAGCGGGGCGCGGCCCAGGGTGTCGCCGAACAGCTCGCCCAGGACGCGTTCGGGCTCGGTCGCCGCAGGGCGCCCGGCGGCGTGCCCGGCCGCGTGTCCGGCGGGGCATGGGTCGGGCAGGGCGGCACGGTCGGCCTTGCCGTGCGCGGTCAGCGGGACGCGGGTGATCCGGGTCCAGACGGTGGGCAGCAGGTGGGCGGGCAGGACCCGAGCGGCGTGCTCGCGCACCCGCGCCAGGGCCAGATCCGGCGGGGCGGCGTCGTCATCCGAGGGCGGGAGCTGCGGGGCGCCGTCGTTCGGGGACAGGTCGTGCGGAGGCGGGGCCGCCGGGGGCCGGACGGTGTCGGGGGTGGGCGGGTCCAGCAGGAGCCAGGCGGCCAGGAGGCGGCCGCCGCCGGGGGCGGGGCGGGCGTCGACCACCGCGCGCGCCACACCCGGGCAGGCCGCCAGTGCGGCCTCGACCTCGGCGGGCTCGATCCGGAAGCCGCGGATCTTCAGCTGCCGGTCGGCGCGCCCGACGAAGTCCAACTGCCCGTCAGGGCTCCGGCGGGCCAGGTCGCCGGTGCGGTACATCCGGGTGCCGGGGGGGCCGTAGGGGTCGGCGGTGAAGCGTTCGGCGGTGGCGGCGGCCCGGCCCAGGTAGCCACGGGCCAGGCCGGGACCGGCCAGGTACACCTCGCCGACCGTGCCCGCAGGGACCGGGCGCAGCCGCTGGTCCAGGAGGTAGGCGCGGGTGTTGTCCAGCGGTCGTCCGATCGGCACCGGCGCGTCCGAGACCGGGTCGGCGTCCGGGTCCGGGTCCGGGTCGGCGTCCGGGTCGGTGGGTGTGGTGGGGGCGGTAACGGTGTGGGCGGTGGCGAAGACGGTGGCCTCGGTCGGGCCGTAGCCGTTGACCAGGGCGGTGGCGGGGCAGTGCGCGCGGAGCAGCCGGACCGCTTCGGGCGCCAGGACGTCTCCCCCGGTCCAGACCTCCCGCAGGCCCGCGAGCGCGCCGGGATCGGTGCGCACCAGGGTGTGCAGCAGTTCGGCGGTGAGCAGCACGGTGGTCAGGCCGTGCCGGGCAATCAGCCCGCGCAGCAGCGCAGGTGACAGGCGTTCGGGCGGGGCCAGGACCACGGTGCCGCCGCCCAGCAGCGGGATCCATGCCTCCCAGGCTCCGGCATCGAAGGTGTGCGGGTTGTGCATCAGGGTCCGGCGGCGGGCGGTGGCGAAGCGGGTGTCGGCGGCGCGGTCGGCCAGGGCCCGGTGGGTGATGACCACGCCCTTGGGCTCGCCGGTGGAGCCGGAGGTGAACAGGACGCAGAAGGCGGCGTCCGGGTGCACCGGCCCCTCCCGGGTCGCCTTGGCGTCGAGGGCAGGGGCGGGCTCGGGACAGGCGGTGTCCAGGGCAGGGAGGGGGGTGGCGGTGTCCAGGGCGGGGGCGGGGCCTGCGGTGAGCAGCAGGCGGGGGGCGGCGGCGTCCAGCAGGCGGGTCAGGCGCTGGGCGGGTTGGGCGGGGTCCAGCGGCAGCCACGCTGCTCCGGTGCGGGCGACCGCGAGCTGGGCGGTGATCAGGCCCGGTGAGCGGGGCAGCAGCAGGGCGACGGTGTCGCCCGCGCGCACGCCCGCAGCGCGCAGCCGTGCGGCCAGGCGGGCGGAGGCGGCGTCCAGGGCGGCGTAGCTGAGGGTGGCGCCGTCGTGCGTGCGCAGGGCCGGGGCGTGGGGGGCGGCCAGGGCCACGGCGGCGAACCGGGCGCACACGGTGGCGGTCCCGGGGCCGGGGCGGTGCGGGCCGAGGGAGCGGGCGAGCAGGTCGGCGTGTTCGCCGGCGGGCAGGACGTCCAGGTCTTCGGCATGGACGGTCGGGTCGCCGGTCAGCGCGCGCAGGGCCTGCAACAGTCGTGCGGCGACCACGGCTGCGGGCGGCTCCTGGCGGCGGGCGACCCGCACGAGGGTGTGCTCGCCGGTGGCCCAGGCCACGGTGAGCGGGTAGTGAGTGGCGTCGGCGACCTCGACCAGCTCCAACTCCGGCCCGTGGTCGGGATCGTGGCCGTGGTCGGGGCGTGGCTGGGGGAAGTTCTCGAAGGCCAGGATGGAGTCGAAGCGGGCGCCGGGGCCCGCCGCCTGCTGGACGTCGGCGAGGCGCACATGGTGGTGGGCGACCAGGCGGGCCTGTTCGTCCTGGAGGCGGGCGAGCAGGTCGGCGGTGGACTCACCGGTCCGCAACTGGACCCGGACGGGCAGGGTGTTGATGAACAGCCCGACCATCTCCTGCACCCCGGGCAGGTCGTGCGGGCGTCCGGAGACGACGCCGCCGAAGACCGCGTCGCGGGTGCCTGTGGTCCGGGCCAGGACCAGGGCCCAGGCGGCCTGCACCACGGTGTTGACGGTCACCGCGGCCTCGGCGGCGCGCGCGGCTACGGCAGCCACCAGCGCGGGCTCCACCTCGACCTCCACCACCTCCAACGCGCCTGGGACGCGCAGAGTTTGCGGTGCTTGCGGGGCGCCGGGGGCGGGCAGGCCGTGCAGGGCCCGACGCCAGGTCTGCAGGGCGCGGTCGGGGTCCTGGCGGGCCAACCAGGCGGCGTAGTCGCGGTACTGGGCGGCGGGCGGCAGCGGCAGGCCGCGCACCAGAGCGTCCAGGTCGCGTTGCAGGACCGGCACCGACCATCCGTCGAGCAGGATGTGATGCATCGTCAGCAACAGTCCGGTGTCATGGCGGTGGCGGACCCAGGTGGCGCGGACCAGGGGCGGGCGGGCCACCTCGAAGCGCCGGGCGCGGTCGGCGGCCAGCAGGTCGCGCCAGGCAGCGTCCGGCTCCAGGTCCGGATCCAGGGTGGTCTCGCTCCACGGCAGCCGGGCCCGGCGCGGGATCACCTGGACCGGCTGGTCCAGGCCCTGGTGGCGGAAGCACGCCCGCAGGTTGGGGTGACGCTCCAGCAGCGCCCCCAGTGCGGCGCGCACCCGTGCGGCGCCGACCCGGGGGTGGACCGCGAAGCGGATCTGGACCAGGTAGGGATCGCCCTGGCCGGTGTCGTGCAGGGCGTGGAACAGCAGGCCCTGCTGGCCCGGCGACAGCGGCAGCACGTCCGCGACCGGGCCGCTCACCGCCCTTCCCCCGCGCCCGCAGCGGCCGGGCCGGACCAGTCGTCCCGGCCGTCGTCGTCTTCGGTGTCGGCGTCCCCGCTGTCGCTGTCACTGTCACTGTCGAGATCCTCGGCCAGCAGGGCGAGTTGGGTCGGGGTGAGGTCGACCAGCGGGAAGTCGCCCGGGGCGGGAGCGGGCGGGCCGCCCTGGGTCGCGTGGCGGGCCAGCAGACCCAGGGCCAGGGCCCAGGCGTCGGCGAACGCCTCGACCTGCCCGGCGCCGACCAGGCCCCGGGGGTAGGAGAGGGTGGCCTCCAGGCGTGGCGCACCGCAGCGCTGGTGGACCAGGACGTCGATCTCCAGGGCGTGGCGCAGCGGCACCGCTTCGTCGGCCGGGGGCAGCAGTTCCCCGTCGGCGGTGTCGGCGCCGCTCAGACGTCCCAGGTAGTTGAAGCGCAGGTCGGGGACGGGCAGGGCGGCCAGCGCGGGGGCGGTGTCGGGGTTGAGGTAGCGCAGCAGTCCCCAGCTGGTGCCGCCGTGGGGCAGGGCGCGCAGTTGGTCGCGGACGGTCTGCACGGCGGTGACGGCCGCGGCGGCGCGGTCCGGGCCGGTGGCGTGCGGATCGCCGAGGACGGCGGCGGGGCCGGCGCCCGGGTCCAGCCGGGCGGGGTACTGGGTGGTGAACCAGCCCACGGTGGCCGAGACGTCCGCCGCCTCGTCCAGGGGTTCGCGTCCGTGGCCCTCCAGGTGCACCAGCAGCCCGGCACCCGCGTCCGCGTCTGCGGCGGCGTCGCTGTGCTCGGCGGTGGCACGGTGGGCGGCCAGGGCCAAGGCGGTGAGCAGGACGGCATCCGGGCCGCAGGAGAACGCGGCGGGCAGGGCGTCCAGGACCGGCGTGCTCAGGTCGGCGGGCAGGTCGCGGGTGAGGGTGGCCCGGCCGCCTGCTCCGACCCGGCCGGGGGTGGCGGGGACGGGGGTGGCGGCAGCAGGATGGGGGGTGGTGAGGAAGGCGGTCAGGGGGGTGGCGGGGCCGTGGAGGGCAGCGGCCCAGTGGGCGGGGCCGGTGGCGGTCAGGTCGCGGTCGCGGGCTCGGCGGTGCAGGCTGCGGGCCCAGTGCCGCAGCGAGCTGCCCTGCGCGGGGCTCGGGGCGGGGCTCGGGGCGGGGCTCGGGTCGGGCGTCGAGAGAGGGCCGGTCAGGGCGGTGGTCAGGTCGGCGGCCAGCAGCCGCCAGGAGACGCCGTCGACGGCCAGGTGGTGCGCGGTCAACAGCAGCAGGTCGGGGGTGCCGGGGGCGGTGGCCAGGTGGACGGCGCGCAGCAGCGGGCTGATGTGCGGGTCGATGCGGGTGTCGCGGGCCAGGCGGCGGGCGGTGGCCATGGAGTCGGGGTCGGTCGCGGCGTCGAGCCGGGTGAGCGGGACGGCGGCGGGGTCGTGGGGCAGGGCCTCCAGGTGCCAGTCGGCTCCGGCGGGGCGCAGCAGCCGCATCCGCAGCGCGGGGTGGTGCTCCAGCAGGGTGCGTACGGCGGCGCGGACGCGGTGCGCGGTGGCGGTGGCGGGCAGGGGGAAGGCCATGGACTGGGTGAACGCAGCCAGGTCCGGGTCCTGGTCGCGCCACCAGGCCATGACCGGGGTCAGCGGCAGGGGCCCGGTGGGGGCGTCGCCGCGGCGGGAGTTGGGGGCCGGGATGCGGGGGCGGGCGACGGCGGCCAGGCGGGCGGGGGTACGGGCGGTGAAGACGTCGGCGGGGGCCAGCAGCAGTCCGGCGGCTGAGGCGCGGGAGGCGAGCTGGATGGCGGTGATGCTGTCGCCGCCGTGGCGGAAGAAGTCCGCGTCGGGGTCGGCGGGCGGGCTGTCGGGGCCGTGCAGCAGGTCCGCGTACAGGCGGCACAGGGCGGTCTCGGGGCCGGGCGCGGGCGGGCGGGCGTCGGCGGGGTGCGTGGGAGGCGGGGGCGGCGCGGGCAGAGCGGCGCGGTCCAGCTTCCCGCTGGCGGTCAGCGGCAGCGCGTCCAGGAGCACCACGTCGGCGGGGACGAGGTGCGCGGGCAGCTGCCGGGCGGCGTACTCGATCAGCTGCCGCACCAGCCCCTGCCCGTCGCCCGGGGCGGGGGTGGCGTCGGGGCTGGCGCCGGGGGTGGCGTCGGCGGCGCGGCCGGGGGTGGCGGGGACGGCGTAGCCGATGAGGCGGGGGCGGCCGTCAGGACCGGGGTGGACGGCGGCGGCGGCCTGGGCGACGTCGGGGTGGGTGGCCAGGGCGGCGGTGATCTCGGCGGGCTCGATGCGCAGGCCGCGCAGTTTGACCTGGTCGTCGTCGCGGCCCAGGTAGTGGGTGGCGCCGTCGGCGGAGCGCCAGGCCAGGTCGCCGGTCCGGTACATCCGGGTTCCGGGCGGGCCGTAGGGGTCGGCCATGAAGCGTTCGGCGGTGGCGGCGGCTCGGCCCAGGTAGCCACGGGCCAGGCCGGGACCGGCCAGGTAGAGCTCTCCGGCCACGCCCGCCGGGACCGGGCGCAGTTGCCCGTCCAGGAGGTAGGCGCGGGTGCCGGCCACCGGGTCGCCCAGCGGCGGGGTACGGCCGTCGTCCGGCAGGGGCGCGGTCAGGGTCGCGGCGACGGTGGATTCGGTGGGCCCGTACGCGTTGTGGACGCGGCGGGCGCGGGTGGTCCAGGCGGCGACCAGGGCGGGCGGGCAGGGTTCGGCGCCCAGGACCACCACGCGCAGGTCGGGATAGGCGCCGACGGGAACGGTGGCCAGCACCGAGGGGGTGACGATCAGGCAGGTGATCTGCTGGTCGACCAGGGTCCGTGCCAGGGCGGGGCCGTCCGGCGGGCCGGGGGGCGAGTCGACCAGGACGGCTCCGGCGGCCAGGACCATGGCGACCTCGGCGACGGAGATGTCGAACGAGGGCGGCCCCACCTGCAGGACCCGGTCCGCGCCGGTCAGGGCCAGGCGGTCGGCGAAGGTACGGGCCAGGGCGGCGATGCCCTGGTGGGTGCAGACCACCCCCTTGGGGGTGCCGGTCGAGCCGGAGGTGTGGATCACGTACGCGGCCAGCGCCGGATCCGACCGCCGCGCCGCCTGTGCGTCGGTGTGGGTGACCGGGGCGGGGAGCGGGGTGGTGAGGGGATCGTCCAGCAGCAGGGAGGCGCAGGCGGCGGGCAGCAGGGGGTGGGTGGCGGTGTCGGTGACGAGCAGGACCGGGGCGGCGTCCTCCAGGACGCGGGCCAGCCGGGCCGGGGGGTGGGCCGGGTCCAGGGGCAGGTAGGCGGCGCCGGTGTGCTGGACGGCGAGGGAGGTCAGGGTGAAGGCGGCGCCGCGGGGCAGGGCCACGGCGACGATGCGCTCGGGTCCGGCGCCGCGGGCGGCCAGCAGCGCGGCCAGGCCCTGGACGCGCCGGGCCAGTTGGCCGTAGGTCAGGGTACGGCCGCGGTGGTCCTGCAACGCGGGGGCGTCGGGGGTGGCGGCGGCCTGACCGGCGAGCAGGTCGGGCAGGCAGGCGGGGGCGGGGGCGTCCGCGCCGGTGGCGGCGGCAGTCAGCCGCTCGCGGTCGCCGGGGGCCAACAGGTGCAGGTCGGCCAGGCGGGCGTGCGGGTCGGCGGTGACCTGGTCGAGCAGGGCCAGGTAGCCGCGGGTCCAGGCGGCGACGGCGTCCGCGTCCAGGCGGTCGGTGCGGATCTCGAAACTGCCGTCCATGCCAGGGCCGTTGTCGCGGACCACGGCCATCAGGTCGTGCTCGCCGCCGGTGTGGATGCGCTCGGGGACGGCGAACGTGCGCAGCGCACTCACGCTGGGCTGCTCGGTCAGGTGCATGAACACCCATTGGAACAGCGGGGAGTGCCCGGCGGCGCGTTCGGGGGCCACGGCGGACACGATCCGGCCCACCGGCAGGTCGGCGTTGGCCAGCAGCGCGGGGAAGTCCGCGCCGAAACGCGCCACCAGCTCCGCGAACGGCGTCGCGGGCGTGGTGGCCCAGCGGGTGGGCACGGCGTTCATGACGTAGCCCACCACCCGGTCCAGGCCCTTGGCGTAGCGGTTGGCCACCGGGGTGCCCAGCACCAGGTCCCGGGCGCCGCTGGTCTTGTGGGCCAGCACCGCGAACGCGCTCATCAGCACGGTGTAGACCGACACGCCGCGGGCGCGGGCCAGCGCGCGTACCGCCGCGGCGGTGTGCGGCGGTACGTGGAAGGGGATCTGCACGATCCCCTCCTCCGGGTCGGCGTCCGCGTCGCTGTCCGCGCCCGTGTCGGCGTCCGCTTCCGCGTCGGCGGGGCGGTGGTGCGGCGCGGTCAGGTGGGGGGTGGTCAGCGGGGCGGGCGCGTCGGCGAGGTAGCCGCGCCAGAAGTCCAGGCGGGCGGCGAACACCCCGGACTGCTCCAACTCGGCCTGCCAGCAGGCGAAGTCGGCGTACTGCACGGGCGGACGTTGCAGGCCCGGGGCGTGGCCCTGGCGTACGGCCAGGTAGGCGCGGGTGAACTCGTCCTGCAGGACGTCGAAGGACCACCAGTCGCTGATGATGTGGTGCAGGCTCAGCATGAGGGTGCTGCGGTCGCCGTCCAGGTGGGCCAGGCGGGCGCGGATCAGGGGCCCGCGCAGGTCGAACGGGCGGCGGCGGAAGTCGGCGAAGGCACGGGCGATGGTGCGGGTGCCGTCGCGCAGGTCCTCGTGCTCGAGGGGCAGCGGACCGGTGTCGGGGAACTCCAGGTGCAGCCGGCCCGGGGGCCCGCCGATGCGGGTGCGCAGGATGTCGTGGTTGGCGCGCAGCGCCTCCAACGCGGCCCGCAGGTGGGCGGGGTCGACCGGCTCGCGGAAGTGGTAGGCGCAGCACAGGTTCAGCGCCGCGGTGCCCGGGTACAGCGCCTCGTACACCCACAGGTCCTGCTGGGCGGGGCTGAGCGGGACCGGGGCGCCGGGGTCGCGGGGCGGGACGACGGCCGGGAGCTGGGCGGTGCGTCCGGCCTGCACCAGACGGCGCATCACGCTCACGCGCTGGGCGCTGGTCAGGTTGCTGAAGCGGTCGCTGGTGGAGGGCGCGGTCGCGGTCATCTGTGCAGGGCCTTTCTGAGTTCGGCCAGCCGGTGGAGTTGGTCCAGGACCTCGTCGGTCTCGATTCCGAAGTCGATGAAGCAGGCCACCTCGTCGCAGCCCAGGGCCTGCAGGTCGGCCAGGAACGCGGCGCAGGTGGCGGGCGAGCCCAGCAGCCCGCCCCAGGCCAGGTAGCGTTCGAAGGCGTAGTCGGTGAGCAGCGCGGTCTGCTGGGGCGTCAGGGCTGCGGTACGCGGGTCGCCCGCGCGGTCGGCGGCGCTCTGGCGGGTGTACGAGGCGAGGTAGTCCTTCAGGGGGCGGGCGGCCAGGTGACGGGCGTGGGCGTCGCTGGTGCCCACGAAGGTGTGGGCCATCACGGTGACCCGGCCCCGGGGTCCGGTGCCGCCCTGGTCGGGGGCGGCCGCCGCAGCCGCGCGGTAGCGGGTGATCCGCTCGGCCAGCTCGGCACGGGTGTGGCCGGCGGTGGCGGCCAGCACGCCGGTGCGCAGCCGGCCTGCGGCCTCCCAGGTGGCGGGGTTGCCGGAGGCGGTGATCCACAGCGGCAGGTGGGGCTGGACCGGTCGCGGATGGGGGGTCAGCTGCACCGGGGCGCCGGTGCCGTCCGGGTACTGGGCCGCCGTCCCGGCCCACAGGGCGCGCAGGTGCGGGACGGCGCGCAGGGTGCGTTCGCGCCGGTCGGCGTAGTGGTCGGGGGCCAGCGCGAAGTCGGCGGAGTGCCAGCCGGTGGCCAGGGAGATGCCGACCCGGCCGTGGGAGAGGTTGTCGACCACGGCCCAGTCCTCGGCCACGCGCAGCGGGTGGTGCAGCGGCAGGACCACGCTGCCGGCCCGAACCGCAATCCGCTCGGTGGCCACGGCCAGGGCCGCGCTGAGCACCGGGGGGCTCGGGAAGACCTGCCCCACCTGCTGGAAGTGACGCTCCGGCGTCCACACGGCGTGGAAGCCCAGCCGGTCGGCGGCCCGCGTCAGCGCCAGAATGTCCTGGTAGGCCCGCTCGTGGCCCCCGAAGCCACCGCAGGCGGCGGGGGTGGACGCGGTGGGGGTGGCGCTGTCCGCGCCGAAGAACATCACGCTCAGGTCCACGGACCCTCCTGGGAC
The DNA here is from genome assembly GCF_014084125.1 of Streptacidiphilus sp. PB12-B1b. Taxonomy (NCBI): domain Bacteria; kingdom Bacillati; phylum Actinomycetota; class Actinomycetes; order Kitasatosporales; family Streptomycetaceae; genus Streptacidiphilus; species Streptacidiphilus sp. PB12-B1b. The sequence continues at coordinate 4,047,109 of NZ_CP048405.1, forward strand.
TGGATACGGACAGGACGAACAGCAACCGCAGGTGCCCCCGCAGCAGCCGCAGTTCCGGGTGCAGGGAGCGGGCGGGGGACGGCGGTGGGGCCGGGCGCGCCGGTTACGGAATCGGTGGGGGCGTAGGCGGGGGCCGCGACAGGGGCGGGGGTCGGCGCGTGGGTTGGAGCCGGGCTGTAGGCCGGTCCCGCGACGGAAGCGCTACCTGGGGCATCGGTTGTCCCAGGAACCCAGGCGGGCGCCGGGGCGAGGAGCGGAGCGGGAGCAGGGTCGGGGGTGCCCGACGTGGCGGGTCCAGCCGTGGCCGGGGCGGTGGGAACGGTCACAGGCGCGGTCGGAACGGCCGGAGCAGTGCCTGCCGGGGCGGAGGCGGTGCCCGCCGGAATGGATACAGCCATGGCCGAGGCGCTCGGAGCGGACGGAGCGGTGGGCACCGGAGTGGGTAAGGCCGTGGCCGGGGCGGACAGCAGCGCGGTCGGGGCAGCCGGGGCGGAGACGGTGCCCGCCGGAGCAGCCACAGCCGTGGCTGGGTCGCTCGGGGCGGAAACGAGAGGGGTCGGAGCGGCCGGAGGGTTGGGCGCCGGGGCAGGGGCAGGGCCCTCCGGGGCGGGTACAGCCGTGGCCAGGCTGGTCGGGGCGGACAGAGCTGTGGCGTCCGGGGCAGGGCTGGCCGGGGCGTGGGCGGCGGGCGTCGACGGGGGTGGGGTGGTTGGTGTCGGGACCGGGGTGGCTGGTGTGCGGGGGATGCGGGGTTGGCGGCGGATGGGGGTGGGGGCCGGGGCGGTGGGGGTGGTCAGCGCGGCGGCGTGGGCGGCGACGGTGGGGGCGGTGAAGACCAGGGCGGCGTCGGTGGGGTGTCCGGCGGCGGTCAGGCGGGCGGCGGCGCGCACCGCGCGGAGGGAGTTGCCGCCGCAGGCGAAGAAGTCGTCGTGCCGGTCCAGCGCGGGCACGCCCAGGACCTGGGCCCACACAGCGGCGATCCGCTGCTCCAGGGGGCCCTGGGGCGGCTGGTGACGGTGTGGGACGCGGGAGGTCGTGGCGGGGCGGTCCGGGGGACCGGCCAGACGCGGGGGGTCCGCCAGCGGGAGCCGGGACAGGGGGGTGTCGGGCAGGGCTGCGGCACAGGTCAGGGCCTGGACCAGGGCGTCGGCGGCCCAGGCCGCGAACGGCCCCTCCAGGGTGTCGGCGCGGTACTCCAGGGTCAGGGTCAGGCCGTCGGCTGCGCCGTCGGGGCCGGTGTTCTCAGCCGCGTCGACCAGCAGCTCGAAGCGGGCGGCGCCCGGGCGCAGCACCTCCACGGCGGCGCGGGTGCCGGGGAGGGCGGCGACGGCAGCGGTGTTGTTCTGCAGCGCCAGGACCACGTCGGTGAACGGCTGGCGGCCCGGACGGCGGGGCGGGTTCAGGGCCTCGACCAGATCCTGGAACGGCAGGTCCTGGTGGGCGTAGGCGGCCAGGTCGTGGGTGCGGACCTGGCCGAGCAGGGCGCGGGCGGTGGGGTCGCCGCCGGTGTCGGTGCGCAGGACCAGCATGTTGACGAAGAACCCGACCGCGTCCTCGGCCGCGGGGTCGGATCCTCGGGCGGCGACCGGGACGCCGATCGCCAGGTCGTGCCCGGCGCCCGCGCGGGTCAGGACGGTGGCCAGGGCCGCGTGCAGGGCCATGAACACCGTGGCGCCCTGGGCGCGGGCGGCGTCGGCCACCGCCGTGTGCGCGGCGCGGTCCAGGCGGCGTACCAGGGTCGCGGCCTGCGGCCCCGGTACCGACGGGCGGTCGGCGCGGCGCGGCAACAGCGGGCCGTCGGGGTTCAGGCCCTGCAACCGGCCACGCCAGTAGGCCAGTTGCCGGGCAGCGGGCGAACCGGGGGTGTCCGGGCTGCCCAGGGCCCGGCGCAGGCGGCGAGCCAGTTCGGGGTAGGGCACCGGCAGCGGGGGCAGGCCCGGGCGTCCGCCGGGCAGGCGTCCGGCGTAGGCCCGCGACAGGTCCGCGACCAGCGGCGCCAGCGACCAGCCGTCCCCGGCGATGTGGTGCAGCACCAGCAGCAGGGCGTGCTCCTCGCGGCGGTCGGCGGCGGTCAGCAGCACGGCCCGCAGCGGCGGCTGCGCAGCCAGGTCGAAGGGACGGCGCGCCGCCCAGGCGGCATGGCGCTCCAGTGCCCGGGCCCGTACCTGGTGGCGTTCCAGCACCGGGTAGGCGCCGGGGCCGGTCAGCACCCGGCGCACGGGCACCCCGTCCCGGGTGGGGAAACACGTCCGCAGGACCTCGTGCCGCCCCACCACGTCCCCCAGCGCCTGCTCCAGCGCGACGGCGTCCACGGCACCGCGCAACCGCACCAGGACGGGCAGGTTGTAGGCGGTCCCCGCCCCGGCCCGGTCCAGGAACCACAGCCGGTGCTGCGCCCCGGACACCTCCCCCCAGCCCCCGGCAGACACGGCTTCCGCCGGGGACATCAGGTCGGTTTTGACTGACGAACCGTCAACTCCGCCGCCACCGGCAGTACCTGCGGCAGCTGCCCAGGCCCCCGCGCCCGCGCCGGAGGCGGTGCGGGTGCGGGAGGCGGCCAGGGCACCGTCTCGGAGTCCGTCCGCAGGAGCGGGCGCAGGGCGGTCATCGGGGGAAGGCGAGTCGGCGGGTTCGGACGGGGCGTGCCCGGCTTTGATGCCGGGGGCAGGCGAGGCGTCGGGCGCGGGCCATGCGGCCGGGTCGGCCTGGGTGTGCGAGGCGGGGCGGGTGCTGGTGGTGGGTTCGGACGGGGGGTCCGGGGTGGGCCAGGCGGTGATCGGGGTAAGGCGGGGGGCCAAGCGGGACGGTGTCGGGGCGGCGAAGAAGTCGCGGACGTCGGCCTCCACCCCCAGCGTTCCGCGGATGCGGGCCAGGAGCCGCGCCGCGAGCAGGGAGTGACCGCCGAGCAGGAAGAAATCGTCGTCCGCCCCGACCTGAGGCAGACCCAGCACCCCCGCGAACAGCCCGCACAGGGCCCCCACCATCCCCACATCCGTGTGCGCGTCGGCGCCGACCTCGGCCCCGGCGCCGGTTCGCGTCCGGGCTTCCGCTTCGGTGCCTGCCTGCCCGGTCAGGGGCTCGGCGGCAAGGCTGGGGGCCGCCTCGACGCGCGGGGCGGCGCCGGGCCAGGTGGCGGGGGCGGGCAGGGTGGCGCGGTCGAGCTTCCCGCTGACGGTCAGCGGCAGCGCGTCCAGGACCACGAACGCGGTCGGCACCAGGTAGTCCGCCAGGAGCTGCCGGGCGTGCTCGCGCAACCGGCCCGGCAAGTCGTGCGCCTGCGTGCCCCGGGCGCCGGGGGCCGGGACCACGTACGCGGCCAGGGCCGGTTCGCCCGCCGGATCGGTGCGCACCACGACTGCGGCCCGCGCCACCGCCCGGTGCCCGGCCAGCACCGCCTCGACCTCGCCCGGCTCGACCCGGAACCCACGGATCTTCACCTGGTCGTCCACGCGGCCCACGTACTCCAGCGCCCCGTCGGGCCGGTACCGCACCAGGTCGCCGGTGCGGTACATCACCGCTCCCGGCTCCATCGGACAGGCCACGAACCGCTCTGCGGTCAGCTCCGGACGCCCCCGGTAGCCGCACGCCACCCCCGCGCCCGCCGCGTACAGCTCCCCGACCCCGCCATGGGCCACCGGCCGCAGCCCGGCGTCCAGGACGTACACGCGCTTGCCCGCCAGCGGACGGCCGATCGCCACCCGGTCCCCCGCGGCGACCTCGCCGGGGATCAGCCGGTGCACCGTCACGAAGACCATGCACTCCACCGGCCCGTACCCGTTGCTCAGCCGCAGGCCCGGATCGCGTTCCAACGCCCGGGCCACGTGTGCGCCCGACAGCGCCTCGCCACCGACGATCAGTTCGCGCAGCCCGTCCAGCGCGCGCGGGTACTCATCGACGACCACGTTGAACAACGCAGCCGACAGGTACATCGACGTCACCCGCTGTTCCGCCACCAGGCGGCCCATGACGGCCGGGTCCACCCGCGCCCCGGGGTACAGGACCGTGGTGCCCCCGTTCAGCAGCGGGCCCCACAGCTCCAACGCGAACGCGTCCCAGGACACCGGGGCGACCTGCAGCCACACCGAACCGGGGCCGAACGAGGCGAAGTCCTGTCCGGTGAGCGTCCCCACCACCGCCGCGTGCGACGCGGCCACCCCCTTGGGCCGCCCCGTCGAACCGGACGTGAACATCACACACGCCACCCCGCCGGCCGCGCCGCTGTCGCCAGCGCCGTCGTCGTGCCAGGCTGGTGCCCCGGCCGTGTCCTCCACCAACACCCGTGCCACGCCCCGCGCCCCGGGCAGGGGGGCAGCCGGAACCGAGACCGAAGCCCCGATCAGGTCCTGGTCCTGGCCCGAGCCGAACGCCGAACCCTCACCCTCCCCCGCAGCAGTGGCCGAAGCCGAGGACGACCGGGGGCCCAGGTCCAGGCGGGGGCCGGTACGACGCTCCAGGACGCAGACGGCCCCGGCGTCGGCCACCATGGCGCGCAGCCGCCCGGCGGGGAAGCCCGGATCGAGCATCACGTAGCCCGCACCGGCCTTCAGCACCCCGAGGACCGCAGCGACCATCTCCGCACACCGCTCCAGGTGCACCCCGACCAGATCCCCCGGCCGCACCCCGCACCCCGTCAGCAGCCCCGCGACACGCGCGGCCCACTCGTCCAACTCCCCGTACGTCAACTCCCGCCCGCCATCGACCACTGCGACCGACGTCGGAGCCAACAGGGCCTGCTCCCGGACCATTTCATGCACACAGCGCATCCCGCTCACCGCCCTCGTCGACAGCCCCGGCCACCACACCCGAACCAGCCAACGCACCCGCACCACACGCACCGGGCGATGGCGGCGAACCGACCGCCCGCAGGGCCCGAGCCGCGACCGCAGGACCAAGCCGCTTACCGCTGACGGGAGTTGGGTCATCGTCAGCGCGTGCGGCCACAGGATCGGCGCCACCCGTGGTGTCGCTGTCCGCCCGGCCTGCCGGACCTGCGGCACCGTCGTCGGGGTCGGCACCACCGCCCCCACCGCCGCCGGAATCGGGGTCGGTGTCGGTATCGGGGGTGTCGTCGGGGTCGGGGGCGTCCGGCAGCAGGGTGTCGATGTCGCGGATGTTGCGTGAGGCCAGGCCCCACAGGGCCACGGCGGTCCCCACGGCCCCGGCCAGGAGCAGCATGCCGGCCATGCCGCTGCCGGGCCGGTGGCCCACCAGCGGGCCGAGGACGGCGAACAGGCCCGCACCGTGGCGGGCGGCGGGCTCGAAGACCTCGTCCGCCAACGGCCCCGATGCGGCGGTCGCCACCGGCACCGAGATCTGCGACAGGAACATCACCGCCCCGAACACCCGGCCCTGCCACTGCGGGGGGACCTTGGTCTGCACGATGGCCTGCATCGAGGCGTTGACCACGGTCATCAACAGCGCCCCGACCAGGACCGCCGCACACCAGCCCACAACCGTGTCCACCAGGGACATCGCAACCAGCGCCGACAGGCACATCCCGGCGACGCCCAGCATCATTCCCCGGCCCCGGTCGCGCGGGCCGCCCCAGGCGGCCATCAACAGTCCCCCGCCGACCCCGCCGACCCCGATCGCGGTGTTGACCGCCGCCAGCGACGCCTCGCCCGACTTCAGCAGCACCATCGGTGCGATCAACGCGAATCCGAACACCATCACCAGGTTGACCACGCAGAAATTGAGGATCAACGCCCGCAGGGGAGGCCGTTGCAGCAGGTAGCGCATCCCATGCACGGCCTCGGCCGTGATCCGCCGCCGCACCACCGCACCAGTGGCGGCGACCCGGTCCCCGTTCAACCGCACCACCCGGCTGCCCGTCAACGCGAACGCGTAGCTCACCACGTCCAGGAGCAGCAACGGCCCGATCCCCGTGAGAGCGAGCATGACTCCGCCCAACGCCGGCCCGCAGATTCCCGCCGTGCTCTTTGCCCCTGCCAGCAAGCCGTTCGCCCGCCCGAACTGGTCCCGCCGGACCAGCAACGGCACCGCCGACGACAGCGCCGGAAACTGGAAGGCCGCGCAGGAACCCAGCACGAACGTCGCCGGATAAATCTCCCATGAATGCAGCCCGCCGCAATAATGGAATACCGCGAGGACCCCCACCGCAACCAGTCCCCCGGCATCGGCGACCTGCAACGCCGCGCGTTTGCTGATCCGGTCCACGACCGCGCCGGCCACCGGGCTCAGAAGTGCCTGCGGCAGCAGCGAACACAGCGACAGAAGCGTGACCGCCGTCGCCCGCTGCCCAGCGGACCACACGTCCACAATGAAAGCGAACCGTACTGCGGAACTCCCCACCAAGGAAACCGTCTGACTCGACCAGACCAGAAGAAACGGCCCCGATCCGGAAAACCGGCCACCGGCCTTGGACTCCACCTGCCCACCCATCTCAGGCACCTGCCCGAACCGCAGCCGTACCAGCCACGGCCACACCGGGCCGCAAGGCGGACCAGGCGGCGTGATGGGAGCGAGGACGGCGGCGACCAGAGCTCCGCGGGCACGGCCCGGCCGACACGGCACCGGGTGCCCCGGATCTCTCCCGGCCCCGCGTGATTTCCCCTGCGAACGAATTCCCGATCACGTTGCATTCCTCCCGGCATAACGGGCCGACGTCACCGTTCCGCTAGGATCATTGCTCCGGCGCCCCATCCCCGCAATACCATGTGATGCAGATCACACCGCATCGGACCAAGATCCCCGGCGCCCCTTTTTTCGGCCCTTCCCGATCAACCCCATGCATTCCCCCGACCCTCTTTCGGCAGGACCGGAACAGGAATAGGACAGGAATGCAACGGGATCGGCGAATGACAGCATGGCACCCGAATCCGACTGACCCCGCAGGAGCACACAATCGTGAAAGACCCGCCACCTCACAGCCACCCCCGCTCCCAGAAAGAGCTCACCCACGCCTACACCGACCTCACCACCGTCGAACGCTGGGCTGCACACACCCACACCGAACCCACCACCAACCCCAGCCCCGCCACCAACCAACCCCACTACACCATCACGACCGAAACCACCGACGGCATGCACCACATCACCGCCATCACCGCGCACCCCGCCCACCTCGCCACGGAACAGACCAGCAAAGCGGGTTGGGCCGAACAGGTGGCCGTGGTGCCCGTCACCGACACCACGCCCCGGTCATCCCCGGCGTTGTCCCCGACAGAGCCGGCACCACCAGCAACGGGCGCACTGGAGCCGGCCGACCTGAGCGTCCTGCGCTCGTTGGTCCGCTCGTTGCTCGACCTCGCCGGACACGAACACGGCCCCGCACACACGGACATCGTCCTCACCCCCGCAGGCCCCCACGTCCTGCAGTGCCGGCTGGAACCGCCGCACATCCCTCGGTAGAGCGTCCGGAAGCAGCTGACGTTGCGGGCCCGGACTTGGCGCCGCTCACCCACGGCAGGCGGTACGCCTGTCATGGGTGAGCGGCGGTCGGCGAACAGCTGCCCGAGTCGGCGGATTCCCAGGCCGGGCCGATGTGCTGACGAGAGCACCACCACCGTTCCCGCATGCGCTACCGGGGACGGTAACCAACCGGGACGCGGACAGGAACACCTCCCACCACCATCAGAACCAGCAACGCACCGTCACCCGCAGCCCGGCCCACACCGAAGGAACCCCCACCATGACCCGCACACACACCACCCTCGCCAGCCTCACCCTCGCCACCCTTACCGCGCTCACCCTCCTCATCACACCCATCGCCACCCACACGGCCCCGGCCACTCACACCACCACCTACCACACCCTCGCCGACGGCCAGAGCCCCAACGGCACCAACCCCACGCCCTCCCCCAGCCCCACCCACTGACTCATCCGCCTCCCTTTCAACGCACCACGCAGACACCCCACAGTCCCCCACACACCTCCGGCGCACGCCAACCGATGCAGGCCGAGCGGTCAGCGGCGGCGCAGCGACGGGTCGAGCAGTGACGGCGGGGTGTCGAACTTCTCGTGCGGAGCGAGGTCCAGGCCCGGAGGGACGATGGCGTCGACGGCGTCGAGTACGTCGGCCGGGAGCGTGGTGTCTGCGGCGGCGAGCTGCGCGTGCAGGTGGTCCAACGTGCGGGGGCCGATGATCGCGCTGGTCACGGCCGGGTGCGCAGTCACGAAGCCGAGCGCGAGCTGGATCATGGTCAGACCGGCCTGGTCGGCGACGTCGGCCAGTTGCTCGACGGCGTCGAGCCTGGCCCGGTTGGACGGAATGGTGGTGTCGAACCGCTCCGGCATGAGCGTCGAGCGGTTGGTCGTGACGTCCCGCCCCTCACGGATCGCGCCCGACAGCCAGCCCGAGGCCAACGGGCTCCATGCGAGCACGCCGAGCCCGTACTGTTCGGTCACGGGCAGGACGTGGGTTTCGATCCCGCGCTGCAGGATGGAGTAGCTGGGCTGTTCGGTGACGTAGCGGCTCAGGCGGCCGTCCCGGGCGGCCCACTGGGCTTGTACGAGGCGGTAGGCCGGAAAGGTCGAGGAGCCGAAGTAGCGGATCTTTCCCGATCGCTGAAGGTCCGTCAGGGCCGACAGGGTCTCCTCGTCACTGGTGCTCGGATCCCACCGGTGGATCTGGTACAGATCGACGTGGTCGACGCCGAGGCGGCGCAGGCTGTTGTCCAGTTCGGTGACCAGCCAGCGGCGCGAGCTGCCCTGGTGGTTGCGTTCGCCGTCCATCGGCATGCTCGCCTTGGTGGCCAGCACGATGTCATCGCGGCGGCCGGCGATGGCCTTGCCGACCATCTCCTCGGACTCGCCCTTGCCGTACATGTCGGCGGTGTCGATGAGGTTGATCCCGGCCTCGAGGGCGGCATCGACGATGGCGGTGGCCTCGTCCTGGGTGGTGCGGCCGATCGCGCCGAAGTTCATGGCTCCGAGCACGAGGGTGCTGACCTGCACGCCGGTGCGGCCCAAGGTGCGGTACTGCATGTCTGTTCTCCTCGATGGTTTGGCTGTCGGGCTCCGGCTCTGGCATCATGAGCAAACGGAACCTCGTTCCACTAACGATACGGAACAAGGTTCCGCATCGCAAGCCCGACAGCGGAGGAAGGGGAAACGCGTGACCAACGTGGGCAACGGCGACGGAGACGGCGAAGCGGGGAACACGGCCCGTCCCAAGCGGGCGGACGCCCGACGCAACCGGGAGACGCTGCTCGACGCAGCCGCAGCCGTGTTCGTCACCTCAGGCGTGGAAGCGCCGGTGCGCGACATCGCTGCCCGGGCGGGCGTCGGCACGGGCACGATCTACCGGCACTTCCCCACGCGGGCGGATCTCATCATCGCCGTGTACCGGCACCAGGTCGAGGCGTGCGCCGAGGCCGGTCCGACGCTGCTGACCGGCAGCGCGACAGCTCATGCCGCGCTCGGGCAGTGGATCGACCTGTTCGTCGACTTCCTGGTCACCAAGCACGGACTCGCCGCCGTACTGCACTCCGACAATGCCGACTTCGAGGCGCTGCACGCCTACTTCCTCGACCGGCTGGTGCCCGTGTGCGCCGAGTTGCTCGCAGCCGCCGTGGCCGCCGAAGAGATCAGCGCCGACGTGGACGCCTACCAACTCATGCGCGGCGTCGGCAATCTGTGCATCGGCGCGGAGAGCGATCCCCGCTACGACGCGCGCCGCCTGGTCGCCCTCCTCATCGCGGGTCTGCGCGTCGCGCAGTGAGCCCGCGCCCGGAACGGCTCCCGCTCTAGAAGGAGACGTCGAAGTAGACGATGTCGGTGATGTCGACTTCGAGCCCGGCGGCGCGGCCGCCGCCGTCCTTGAAGTAGACCTCCTGGAGCCCTTCGGCGACGATGTCGCGGAGTTCCCGGTCGCCCGCGCCCTGCTGCTGCGCGTCGAAGAGACGGGCGGCGTAGGGCGCGGGGAGGTGGACGGTGAGCCGGCGTTCGCGGGGGTCGTCGGTGGTGCCGATCGGGGCGGTGTAGCCGAAGCGGGCACGGGTCTCGATGGTGATCCCGCCGCTGGTCGCGGCGCGCTTGCGGGCCTGGCGGCGGACCCGGGGCTGCCAGGCCTTGGCCGCCTCACGGACCAGGGCCGCGCGCAGCTGCGGGCGCGGGGTCTTGCGGGTGCCCGCCAGGTAGCGCTCCACCGTGCGCTGGGAGACGCCCAGGCGCGCGGCCACGGCCCTGGTGGAGCCCTTCTCGGCGCGCATCAGCAGCCGGATCTGGGCGAGCGGCGTCTTCGGCGGCTGGCGGGTGAACTGTTCGCGGTCGCCGCGCAGCAGTGCGTCCTCGATGGCGGTCACCGGCTACTCCCCCTCGTCCAGGACCGCGTCGCCGCCCTTGATGTGGCGGGCCGGGTTGAGCGGCGACGGCGTTCGTTCCATCAGGTCGACGGCCCACAGCATCGGTTGCACGCCCTCCACCTTGGCCAGGCCGGGTGTGGCGCCGAGCCGGAACGTCCCGGGCAGCACCTTGCCCGCACCGGTCAGCGGCAGGAAGCCGAGCGGGTCCGGGGTCGAGCTGGGGTAGACGACGCAGTCCGACAGCACCGCCAGGGGGTAACGTCCGTTGGCCCGGGCGACGTTGGCCATCTTGCGGTGCAGGTTGACCCGGGCCTTGGCGATGACCGCGGCGCGGATGTCCGGCCGCCAGGTCGCGCGTTCCAGGGCGGGCCAGCGCTCCCCGTCGCGGTAGTGGCGGCCCTGGGGGCGCTCGCGGAGCTTGCCGATGCCGCCCTTGACGGTCGACTTGATGGCCGACAGCACCATGGCGATCTGCTGGTGCCGCAGGTGCGCCGCCGCCAGGGCGTCGTCAGCCGCCGGCTCGTGCAGGCCGGCCTCGGCCAGCTCCCGGCGGAGCGCGGACAGATCGGGGTGGGCGGCCTTGAGGATGCGGTGCGCGTTCATGGCGGCGAGGAAGCGGCGCTCGTCGGCGTCCTTGTCGACGGGGATGCCCGCGTCGGCCATGGTGGTCACGTATGCCTCGCGCAGCCGGTCGTGCCACGGATCCAGGTACGGGCCCGACGCGTGGCGCAGGAACGCCTCGACCGGTGCGACGTCGGCCCCCAGCTCCACGGCGTACGCCACGGTGGGTGTCGCGTACCAGGCGGGGCCGGTGGGGCGCTGCCCGGACGGGGTGAACGGGCTGGGGAGCAGCGGGTCGGTGTCGACGTGGGAGAGGTCGACGTACCAGCTGCCGGGGTCTTCTTGTCGAACGCCGGGTAACGGACGTGCTCGGGCGCGCCCAGGCCGACGGTGAGGCGGGCGGCGGCGGCGAGGAAGGCGGTGTTGATGTCGATGCCGACCGCCCAGGGCAGCAGCATCTCCGCATCGGCGAGTGTCTCCACCGGGCGGACCCACTGGTAGGCCTCCTCGTCGAGGAACCCGGCCGTCCAGCCCTGGGCGACCGGGTGTTCGGCGGTGGCCTCCGGCGGCGCCGGGTCCACCGGTCCGGCGAGCGCGCCGGGGTTGGGCGCGGAGACCCATGCCCCGGCCTCGTTCCTGGCCGCGCGGGTCGGCGGGCGCAGACTGGTCATCAGCTCCAGGCCGGAGACGGCGGTGGAGCCGCGCGGAGTGATCACCCGGCTGGCATAGACCCCGAGCACACGGGCCAGTTCGGGCGCGGGCAGGCGTCCGGCGTCGCCCCAGGCGCGGGCGTCCAGGGCGTCCCAGGGCAGGACCGCCAGCTGGACGCACTGGCGCTGACCGTCGGTGGCGGGACGGTAGATCCGCGCCCACGGGCCGAACCCGCGCTTGGTCAGCTGCCATTTCGCCCGGGTGATCTGCTTGACGACCTTGTGGCTCTCCGGCAGCCGCCGGGACCGCAGCGCCTCCTCGCTGTCGAGCGCGGGCGGCAGTCCGAGCCGCTGCACGGCCCCGGCGGTGAGCACGACCAGCGGGTCGCCGTCCTTGCCGTTGCGGTGCAGGCGCGGGGTGCCCAGCCCGGACTCGCGCAGGGTCCACTCCACGAGCTGCGGAACGGTGGTCGCGGGGCACTCCAGCACCAGGCCGCCGAGCCCGTACGCATGGCCGTCGCCGTCCAGCACCACGAGCGGCCCGTGCGGGAACCGGGTATCGGCGGGCTGCACGGCCTTCGGCGCGGCGGGTCGGCGCGGCGCGGAGGCGGAGGCGGGGGCGGGCGCAGGCGCCGGTTCGGGCGCGGCGGTCGGCGACGGCGCGGCCGGGGGCTGCGGCGCGGCGGCCGGTGGCTGCGCGACGGGTGCGGAGGGCGAGGGGACGGTCGGCGCAGCGGCGGCGGGCGCGGGTGTTGCGGGGGCGTCCGGGGCGTGCTCGGGAGCGGGCGCCGCGGCCGGGTAGCGCTCGGCCCAGCCCTCCAGCAGCCGCAGGTACGCCTGCAGACGGGGCGGCCGTGGTTCGCTGCGGCCGTTCTCCCAGTTCTTCACCGTCTGCGTGGTGGACTTGAGCGCGGCGGCAAGGCGGGCCTGGGTGACGCCGGCGGCCTCCCGCAGCCGTACCCGCTCGGCCGGGTCGGGCAGCTGCGGCTGAACGCCTTCCAGGAGCGCGTCAACCGCATCGAACAGCTCTTCCTGAGTTGCCACGGCGACAAGCTAGCACATGTTTATCCTTGTCATTATCCGTATTTTTTACTCTTGAATTACCCGGCCGCAGATGGTCCGATTCACTCCTGTTCGTGCATCTGCGCAGGTCAAACCGGCTTTGTCGGAGCCCGGTGGTAGTGTCGTTGCCATGAACTCGCGTGATCTTGCCAACCTCGCGCACCTCCGGCGGGCACGGGATCTGATCGACCGGGAGTACGCCCGTCCGCTCGACGTGCCGACGATGGCCCGCCACTCGCTGATGTCGCCCGCGCATTTCGCCCGGCAGTTCCGGGCCGCCTACGGCGAGACGCCGTACAGCTACCTGATGACGCGCCGGATAGAGCGGGCGATGGCGCTGCTGCGTGCGGGCGCCAGCGTGACCGATGCGTGCATGGAGGTCGGCTGTACCTCGCTCGGCTCGTTCAGCTCCCGTTTCAGCGAACTCACCGGAGAGACGCCGAGCGCGTACCGCGCACGCGAGCACAGCGCGGTCGCGGCGATGCCTCCCTGCGTGGCGAAATCACGGACCCGGCCGACCCGGCAGACACCGAGCAGGATTCGAGAAGCGGGCCGCGAGAGCGCCGCCTAGCGTTACCCCCATGAACATCTCACTCCAGTACTGCCACATCACCGTCAACGACGTGGACGAGGCCCTCGGCTTCTACCGCGACGCCCTCGGCCTGGAGGTGCGCAACGACGTCGCCTCGGGCGGATTCCGCTGGGTCACCCTGGGCAGCGCGGCCCAGCCCGACCTGGACATCGTGATCTCGGAACCGCACGCGGGACGCTCCCAGGCCGACGGGGACGCCCTGCAGGAGCTGCTCACCAAGGGCGTCCTGCCGATGGTCATCTTCCGCTCCGACGACCTCGGCGCGACCTTCGAGAAGGTGCTGGCCTCCGGCGCCGAGGTGCTCCAGGAGCCCATGGACCAGCCCTGGGGCCCGCGCGACTGCGCCTTCCGCGACCCCTCGGGCAACATGGTACGGATCTCCCAGGCCCCGAAGGCCTGACCGAGGCCGGCAGCCGCCCACCGGCTCCCCGCCTCCCTTCGGGGGTCGGCGGGGAGCGGGCCGGGCAAGAGCGTCACGCGTGCACGGAATGCTGGGGAGGACGCACCGCTAGAAGGGCTTGGTGGGCAGGTACTTGCCGTCCAGGGTGATGACCGCGCGCTCACCGCCCTCGGGGTCGGCGACCTTCTTCACGTCGAGCTTGAAGTTGATGGCGCTGATGATGCCGTCGCCGAACTCTTCGTGCACCAGCGCCTTCAGCGTGGTCCCGTAGACCTGCAGCATCTCGTAGAAGCGGTAGATGGTCGGGTCGGTCGGGATGCCGCCGGGGATCGAGCCCCGGGTGGGGATGGTCTGCAGCAGCATGGCTGCATCGTCATCCAGGCCGAGGAGCCGGGCGACAGCGGTGGCCGACTCGGCCGGGAGGGCATGCTGGCCGAGCACGGCCGCGGTGACGTAGGCGACCGACAGACCGGCCGCGTCGGCGATCTGCTGCCAGGAGAGGTCCTGGCGCGTCTTGGCGTCGACGGCCGCGATGGCCAGAGCCTGCCGGGCAGAGGGGTCGAACTGGGCGTGCGGCATGGAGGGGTTTCCTTTCAGCAGCGCCGACCGGCCACAGCACGGGCCGGTACGGCGGGTTGATGGGCTTTCGGACAAGAGAACTGACGCCTGGTCAGGCAACGGTTTCCCCGAGCACGTCGGCGCCGGTGCCGACCTGCTCGACGGTTCCGGTGCCGATGTCGTAGACCCAGCCGTGGAGGCTGAGCGTGCCCGCAGCGAGGGCGCGGGCGACCGAAGGGTGCGTGGCCAGCGTGCCGAGCTGGGTGGCGACGTTGTCGCGTACCAGCGCGGCCACTCGGCCCGCCCCGTCCCGCACTCCCCTGTCGGCGATCCGGGCTCGGGAAACGTCCGCCTGGCGCAGCCAGTGGGCAACGGCGGGCAGCTCCGCCAGGTCGTGGTCGTCAGCCAGCGCGGTCATCGCCCCGCAGGCGGAGTGCCCGCAGACGAGGATGGCGGACACGCCCAGGACGGTGACGGCGTACTCGATGCTGGCGGTGACCCCGTCGGCGCCGGAGGCGTAGGCGGGAACCAGGTTGCCGGCGGTGCGGATGACGAACAGCTCGCCCGGCTCGCGCTGTGTGATCAGCTCGGGCACGACCCGGGCGTCGGAGCAGCCGATGAACAGGGTGTCCGGCCGGTGGGTGGTGGCGAGGCGGGCGAAGAGCGGCGCCTTGCCGGGGAACACGTTGCGCTGGAAGCGTGCGACGCCCTGGACGAGGTCCTGCATGGTTGCTCCCTTCGGTGGACGTCGACTCGTGCGGCCGACGCTCTCCACCCTGCATGAGCTGCTCCTATAGTGTCCAAGTCCTCCTATCCACGCTTTCCATTGCTCTCATCTATAGTTCCTGGTGTGACCCCAGAACTGCGTCATCTGCGCTATCTGCTCGCCGTCGCCGAGCACGCCAGCTTCACCCGTGCGGCCGAAGACCTGCGCATCTCCCAGCCGACCCTCTCCCAGCAGATCAGACAGCTGGAGCGGACGGTGGGCGTCCAATTGCTGGACCGCACCGGCCGCACCGTACGCCTCACCGATGCCGGCGCGGCCTACGTCCACTACGCCCGGCGTGCGCTCCAGGACCTCGCCGCCGCCGAACGCGCCGTCCATGACGTGCAGGACCTCTCCCGGGGCACGCTTCGCCTGGCCATGACGCCCACCTTCACCGCGTACCTCATCGGGCCGCTCGCCGAGCAACTGCACACCCATCACCCCCATGTCGTGTTGGAGGTGCGGGAGATGACGCACAATCAGATCGAGTCAGCCCTGTTGGCCGATGCGATCGACCTGGGCATCGGCTTCGACCGGCCGCACCCTCCCGGCGTCACCGGCACCACCCTGTTCACCGAGACCCTCAGTCTGGTCGTCGGCGCACCGAACCCGTATGCCGGACGCACCGAGCCGCTGCCGGTACGCGCGTTGCACGGTTACCCTCTCGCCCTGCTCAGCGACGACTTCGCCACCCGTGGCCACATCGACGCCCACCTCGCGGCGCACCAGGTGCAGCCGCGCATCGCGGTGCAGGCCAACTCCATCCATGCCATCACCGAGATCGTCCAGCGCACGTCTCTCGCCACCGTGCTCCCCGACGCCATCACCCGCACCCACGACCACCTGCACCCCGTCGCCCTGACACCCGCGCTGCCCCCGCGCACCGTCACCCTGCTGCGGCGCGACAGCACCTACCAGAGCGCCGCCGCGCGCGCCTTCACCGCGCTCACCCTGCGCTGGACGGACGCGCCGAAAACACGGGATTGACCGCAGGCAGTCGGGGCAGACGCGGGTGGACGAAGGAGGAAGACAATGGGTGCACTTCTGCTGGTTCTGCTGCTCGCCCTGATCCTGGGTGGTGCCGGTTTCGCTCTGCATATTCTCTGGTGGGTCGCCATCGTGGTGCTGGTGTTCTGGGTCCTCGGGTTCGCCTTCCGGGGCTCCGGCGGCGGCCGTTGGTACCGCTGGTAATCCCCGCACTCCCCACCGAGGGGGCCGCCCGCACCGGGACGGCCCCCTCAGTGCGTCCCGTCAACGCCAACAGCACTGCCGAAAAGCTCAGTTGATCAGTCGGTCGAGCAGATCGAAGGTCGGATAAGGCTGGTTGTGGTCGCCGAAGTGCCCGTCGTCGCGGACGATCTGCGTGCCGCCCAGCCGTTCGAACATGGCACGGCCCTGCCTGTCATCACAACCGTACGGATCCTGCACGGAGTTGATGAAGTACAGGTCACGTGCGTGGGCTTTGATCGCCGCCCAGTCGTAGGTGTCCTGGAGGACGGGTTCGTCCTCGGTGTTCGGCCTGGTGGAGTATCCGGCGACGAGCACGGCCTGAGCTACCGTCACATCGATGTGCTGCAGGACCGCGAGGAGCAGGGCGGCGCCTCCGGAGTGCCCGACCAGCACCGTGCTCTCATCGAATGCGTGCCGGGACAGGACCGTGGGCAGGAACGACGCGATGGGCTCGACGTTCAGGCCGGGGTAGTGCGGAATCTCGACGCGGTATCCCCGCTCGGCCAACTGCCGCCCCAGCCAGGGGTACCAGCAGACCTCGGGGCTTCCGCCCGTTCCGTGGAAGATGATCGCATGGGGCTGCACGGAACCGTCCATCCTTTCGTCGGCGCTCTCGGAGCGCATCCGCTAGCAGGCGAGCATCTTCTGGATGGCCTGGCGCGTCACGCCCAACTCCCTGGCGATGTCGGCCTGCGACACGCCCTGGTCGATGAGGCCCTGCATGAGGTCGCGTCGCTCGGCGGAGAACTGCCGTGCCAGGCGCGTGTGGTGGATGGCCTGCGCCCGCACGTCCTTGATGCGGTCGAAGGTCGACTGGTACGCGGAGAGATCCCTGATGTCTGCCATGCTCAATAGTGACAACCAGAGGTTGACGATGTCAACCCCTGGTTGTCAGATCTGTCGGGCCCGGGCACCCGCAACGTCAGCCGACGACGGCCTGCACCGCCTCGCCGACCGGCACGTCCCCGCCGATCAGCTCGAGCGTCCTTCCCGCTGTCCGTGGTTCGTCCAGCAGGGCCACGAGCACGGCGGCCACGTCGTCGCGCGTGACCGCGCCGCGTCCGGTTGACTCGGCGAGGCGGACCCGGCCGGTGCCGACGTCGTCGGTCAGCCGCCCGGGGCGCAGGACGGTCCAGTCGAGCCCGGCCCGCGCCCGGACGTCCGCGTCGGCGGCGCCCTTGGCGCGCAGGTAGGCGGCGAAGACCGGGTCCATGTCCTGCGGGGGCTCGTCGTCGGCGCCCATCGCCGAGACCACGATCAGCCGCCGCACCCCGGCGGCCTCGGCTGCGTCCGCACAGAGCGCACACGCGCCACGGTCCACCGTGTCCTTGCGCTCCACACCGCTGCCGGGCCCGGCCCCGGCGGCGAAGACCAGCGCGTCGGCGCCGCGCAGATGCCGGGCGACCTCCTCGACCGAGGCTGACTCCAGGTCGCACACCACCGGCTGGGCCCCCGCAGCCAGCAGGTCGTCCGACTGCTCCGGTTTGCGGATGAACCCCGCGACCTCGTCCCCACGCGCGCGGAGCAGCCCTTCCAGCCGCAGTGCGATCTGACCATGACCACCAGCAATGACGATGCGCATACGTCCGACACTAGACCGTTTCCCTCAGCGGCGCAGGGCGCGGCGGGCCAGCCAGTTGCCGAGGAACTGGCCGGCCTGGACGATGACGACGATCGTCGCCACGGTGATGTAGACGACCGGCCAGTTGTAGCGCTGCGAGCCGTAGGTGATGGCGAAGTCGCCGAGGCCGCCGCCGCCGAAGAGGCCGGCCTGGGCGGACATGTCGACCACGGCGATGAAGATGAACGTGTAGCCGAGGATCAGCGGGCCCAGTGCCTCGGGGATCAGCACCGTCAGCAGGATGCCGACCGGTCGGGCGCCGGTGGCCCGGGCGGCCTCCACCACGCCGGGGTCCACGGTGAGCAGGTTCTGCTCGACGATCCGGCTGATGGCGAACGCCGCCGACAGCGACAGCGCGAAGGTGACCGCGTTGGTGCCGATGGTGGTGCCGATGGCGTGCAGCATCAACGGCTGGATCGCGGTGATGAAGATGACGAACGGCACCGGCCGGACCACGTTGACCAGCACGTTGACGATCAGGAAGACCGCTCGGTTGGCCAGCAGGCTGCCCGGGCGCGTCGCGTACAGCACCAGGCCGAGGGCCAGGCCGAGCACACCGCCGACCACCAGCGAGATGCTGACGATGTAGAAGGTCTGGCCGATCGCCTCGCGGAAGACCGACAGGTTGGTGAGGAACTCGTGCATGTCAGGCTTCTTCCTCGACGAGGTCGACGCCGTCCGCGCGCAGCGCCTGCAGGGCTGCGTCCACGGCGCCGTCGGGGCCGGTCAGTTCGAAGGTCAGGCTGCCGACCGGCCGTTCCTGGATCTCGCTGATGCCGCCGAACACGATGTCCGCGGCCACCTGGTGGTCCAGGAACCGGCGGGCCAGCCGGGTCTGGAAGCCCGCCTGGTCGCGCACCTGGACGGTGATCAGCCGGCCGGGGTGCGCGGCGCGCAGCCGGGCCAGGGTCTGCGGCGAGGGGCGGTCGCGCAGCGTCGTGCGGACGAAGCGCGCGGCGGCCTCGGTCTGCGACCGGGCCAGGACGTCGTAGGCGGTGCCGGTCTCGACCACCCGGCCGGAGTCGAGCACCGCGACCCGGTCGGCGACCGAGCGGATGACGTCCAGTTCATGGGTGATGATCACGATGGTGACCCCGAGGTCGCGGTTGACCTGGCGCAGCAGGGCCAGCACCTCACCGGTGGTCTCCGGGTCCAGGGCGCTGGTCGCCTCGTCCGCCAGCAGCAGCGAGGGCTCGGTGGCGAGCGCGCGGGCGATGCCCACCCGCTGCTTCTGGCCGCCGGACAGCTGCTCGGGGTGGTCGTGGGCGCGGTCGAGCAGCCCGACGAAGTCCAGCAGCCGCGCCACCCGCCGGTCGCGTTCGGGTTGGCGCACGCCGGCGACCTTCAGCGGGTAGGCGACGTTGCCGGCGACCGTGCGCGAGCGGAAGAGGTTGAACTGCTGGAAGACCATGCCGATGTCGCGCCGCACCTCGCGCCGGCCGCGTTCGCCGAGCGTGGTCAGGTCGTGCGAGCCGACGTGGACGCGGCCGGTGGTGGGCGTCTCCAGGCCGTTGATCAGCCGTACCAGTGTGCTCTTGCCGGCGCCCGAGTGGCCGATGACGCCGAACACCTCGCCTCGGCGGATCTCCAGGCTGACGTCGTCGAGCACCACCTGCGGCGGGGCCTTGCGCCCCTTGCCGGGGAAGGTCTTGCCGACGTGGTCGAAGCGTACGTGCACCGGTGCGGGCGCGGGGGTCGGCCGGCTGTTCGCGGGCATCGGGTTCCCTAACTCCGGTCCGGCCCGGCGGCGTTGCTGCGGCCGCCGGGCCGTGCCGGTTCTGCTGGGCGCCCCGGTGTGGGGGGCGCGTGGGTTGCTGTGCCGCCGGGCGCGGGCGGGCGGCGGGTTACTGCTGCGCGGCCTTGGCCTGCTGCTCCACGGTCGCCAGCTCGGACTGCAACTGGGCGGCCGGGACGTCGCGGAACACGGCGGTGCCGCCGTTGGCCGCCTGGACGCCCTTCTCGATGGACGGGTCGTGGTAGAGCGCGGCGAGCTTCAGGTACGTCGGGTTGTCCGCGTCGGCCTTGCGGGCGACGAAGATGTTCACGTAGGGCGCGGCGCTGGGGCTGGCCGGGTCGTCCTGGAAGATCGCCTGCGAGCTCGAGAGCTTGGCGCTGGTGGCGTAGTTGTTGTTCACGATCGCGGCCGCCACCGAGCCGTTGAGCAGGGCGGTCGCGGTCTGCGAGGCGTCGAGTGTGGTGACGGCGACCTTGTGGGTCTCGATGTCGGCGGTGGTGGAGAACGCGGTGCCGCCGTCCTTGAGGGTGAGCAGCCCGGCGGCCTGGAGCACCAGCAGGCCGCGGGCCTCGTTGATGGCGTCGTTGGGGATCGCCACCTTCGCGGCGTCCGGCAGGGCGGCCGGCTTGGCGTACTTCAGGGAGTACAGGGGCAGCGGGTAGACCGCGGTGGCGCCGATCGGCTGGAGGTCGTCGTGCGCGGTGGCGTTGTAGTTGGCCAGGTACTGGATGTGCTGGAACTCGTTGAGGTCGAGCTGGCCCTGCTTCAGCGCCGGGTTGGGCTGGCTGTAGTCGCTGAAGTTGACGATCTTCACAGTGATGCCGAGCTGCTTCTTGGCCAGCTCTGTGTAGGTCTTCCAGTAGGGCTGGGAGGCGTCGGTGACGCCGATGCTCACCGTCTTCGAGCCGCCGCCGGAGCTGCCGGAGTTCGCCAGGACCAGGCCGACGACCAGGGCGACGACCAGGGCCAGCGCGGTGGACGCGATCCAGGCCACGCGGCTGCGGCCGGGGCCGCGCGAGGGCAGCTGCGGCTCGTCGGCCGACGGCTCGGGGGTTCCGTTCGACAGGGATGGCTCAGCCATGACAAGTACCTCCGGTGTGTTGTTCCCGTGCTTCGGGAAGGGGGTTTTCTGGCAGCGGGCAGACATGGCCGCGGCACGCGTACGCACACCTGGACGGACGGGATCGACGACCGGCGAGGGCCGATCGCTACCGGATCGCGGAGGGGTGGGCGGGCGCAACCGCGCAGCCGGGCTGCGGGGCGCTCAAGGGGCCGTGCGGTGTCGTGAGGAGGTCAGCGACAGCAACAACAGCAGCGACAACGACAGCGACACGGCGAGCTGACGACCTGGACGTGGTCGACCGCTCGTCGACTCGTCAACAGGGCAGGACTCATGGCGAACACGCTAGCAGCCCGCCGACACCCCTCCGGCACAGCTGTGACGTGCACGATCACCCGCACCCCGGCCCGCGCGGCCCCCTGCGCCAAGCGCTCCCTAGGGGACACCTGTGCCGGGGCCCGCCCCGGCCCCCGGCTCCGCAGCCCCATCCGTAACGTGATTTTCATACTTGCCCGCCTTCCGGCCCCGGCACCGGAAACGAGATGCACCCCGGCCCCGCGAGCTGCAAGGCTGCACACCATGGACGTCCACCTCGAGCCCTGGTCGGAATCCGCGCTCGCCCTCCTGCGACGGATCAACACGCCGCAGATGCGCCACCACGTCGGCGGTCCCGAACCGGAGGACAGGCTGCTCGCCCGGCACGGGCGGTACCTCGCCCTGCAGGGCACCGGCCGTGGGTGCATGTTCGTGGTCCGGCTGGGCGACGAGGCGGTCGGCAGCATCGTCTACCACCGGCGCGACTGGCAGGGCCGGCAGGTCTACGAGGCCGGCTGGAACGTGCTGCCGCCCTACCAGGGCCGCGGCCTCGCCGCTGCCGCCGGGGCAGCCCTGATCACGGTCGTCCGCACGGCCGCGCTGCTGCCCGGCGCGCCGCAGGAGCTGCACGCTTTCCCGTCCGTGCGCAACGCCCCCTCCAACGCGCTGTGCGGCCGCCTGGGCTTCGTACTGCTGGGCGCCTGCGACTTCGAGTACCCGGCGAACAGCGGCACCCTGATCCGCAGCAACGACTGGCGCCTCGACCTCGCCGACACCGCCCCTCCGCAGGAGGATCGCGCCCGGGCCTGACGGGACTCCCCGCCCCGCTGCGGTACCGGCCTCAGACCACGCTCACGCCGATGAGGCAGGTGTCGTCGTCGGTGTCCGCGTGGCTGTACAGCAGCAGGTGGTCGAGCTGCCGGTCGACGTCCTTCGCGTCGTTGACGACGGGGGCGGACTGCGCCGTCTTCAGGAGGTTGTTGATGGATTCCTGCACCGAGCGGTCGCGGCGCTCGATCAGGCCGTCGGTGTACAGCATCAGGGTGTCCCCGGTCTCCAGCTGGATCTCGCCCTCCTCGTACTCCGCGTGGGCGATGGCGCCCAGGAGGATGCCGCTGATGTTGGACAGGGTCCGCGCATGGCCTTCGCGCAGTAGGACGGGCGGCAGGTGGCCGGCCCGGGCCCAGCGGAGCCGGCGGGTGTCGGGGCGGTATATGCCGCAGATGGCGGTGGCGGTGACGTTGTCGGTCAGATGGTGGGTGACGGTGTTGAGCCAGGCCAGGAGTTGGGCGGGGCCGGCCCCGGTGGCGGCCAGTCCGCGCAGGGCGTTGCGCAGGGCCACCATGCCGGTGGCGGCCTTGATGCCGTGACCGGCGACGTCGCCCACGCACAGGAGGACGTGGCCGGTGGGCAGGGCGACCGCGTCGTACCAGTCGCCGCCGACCTTGTGGTTCGTCTCGGCGGGCCGGTAGCGGACGGCGACGCGCAGGTCGTTCAGGTCCAGGGGGCCGCGGTTGGGCGGCATGATGGCGTGCTGGAGCTGGAGGGCGAGCCGGCTCTGCTCCGCGGCCTGCTGCTCGGTGTGGGCGAGCTGGTCGCGGGTTGCGGCCAGGGCGACCTCGGTCCAGTGCTGGGCCGAGACGTCCTGGTAGGCGCCACGAATGGCGGCGATCCGGCCGTCGTCATCCAGGACCGGTTCGGCCACGACCCGGATGTAGCGGCTGATGCCGTCGGCACGCTGCAGCCGGAAGGCCGTCGAGGCCGGACGCATGTGGTGCAGCAGGGTCCGCAGGAAGCGCCCGATGGAGTGCGCGTCGTCCGGATGGGCGTGGGCCGGCAGCCGTTCCAGGGCGATGGGCTGGGCGGTGGGGGGCAGGCCGTAGAGGTCGTAGACGGTGTCGTTCCAGGCGATCTCCTGGGTGTGCAGGCTCTCCTCGAACCCGCCGATCCGGCCCAGCCGTTGGGCGTGCTGCAGCAGCCGGGCCACCTGGGGGGTTCCTTCGCTGAGCCTCCAGATGACCACCACGAACGTCCCCTGCCGGCTGATGCTCACCCCTGCCTGGGTGTTGAGCGCGACGCCGTCGACCAGGGCGGTCAGCGTCATCTGCTCGGCACGGAACGGCTCGCCGGTCGCCAGGACGTGTTCGACCTTCTCGTAGAGGCCCCCGGGCTCGGCCGAGAGCGGGTACGCCGCCAGCAGGGAGGCACCGGCGATGAGGTTCCGCGGCCGTCCGGCGAAGTCCACGAAACTCGGATTGAGGTGCCGGATATGGAAGTTGACCGGGATGTCGGCCGCGTCCAGGAGCGGTTCCAGGATCAGGCAGGGATCGTGGAGGCCGTCGGTGAGTTCCAGCAGTTCGGTGAGGCGGGGGTCCTGGCCCCGGCCGGTCTGGGTCTGCACGTCCGTGGAGGGTGCGGAATCCAGGGCGGTCGCGCACAGTTGCGCGAGCACCTCGAACTGCCTTTGCAGCGACTGCGGTTGCTCCGGCAGCGGGTCGTGCCAGCAGATTTCCAGCACCCCGGTGATGCGTCCGCCGGTACCGGCCGGAACGGCCAGCCGGCCCCCGCTCAGCTCCCGCTGGCCGATGGACGGCAGGGAGGCGTCACCGAGGGTGTCGTAGCCGGTTGCCACCCGGTTGTTGAGGGCCTGCCGGGCAGGGGTGGGGACGCCCGGAGGGACGTGGCGCCAGCGCGCCGGTTCGTCGGTAGTGAAGCCGGCGCTGCCGACGAGGGAGAGGGACTGGTCGGCGTGGGCTGCCCAGATGGCGACCGCGCTCGCGCCCAAGGGCTTCAGGGCGTGTTCGAAGATCGCCTGGGCCACGGCCTGCGCGTCGCCCGCTGTCAGCGTGCCGGCTTCGGCGCTGCGCAGCCGAAGGCTCACCGAGGGAGTGGGCGCGGGGTCGGCGACGGCCGCGACGAAGTGCCGCGCCATGTCCGCGATCTGGTCCCGGGACGCCTGGTTGACCAGGTCGGCGGCCAGTTCCAGGGTGGAGAGCCCGGCCTGGTCGGCCAGGGCCTCCAGCTGTCCTGCCGCCTGCCGGGGGGTGCAGCCCAGCCGCTCGACCAGCACACCCGTCGCCAGTTCGACCAGGGCCCGGCCGTCGGACTCCGCATGCGCCTGCTGCAGTTCGGCACGCAGCCATTCGACGGTGTCGGCCAGGCGTCCCAGAGCCCCCGTCTCATGCCCGGACAGGCCGTCCGGCTCCCCGGGCACGACCAGGTCGTGCGCCGCCCATGCCCCCAGCCCGGGCGGAACAACGCCCTGCTCTGTTCCGTTCTCGCGGTCCCCGGGCTGTTGGGGGCTCTGCACGACGCTGCTCCTCGGGTATGACGTTGACGGCTCGACGGGTGCTATGCGGGCAGGTGCCGCTTGATGCGGGCGATCAACTCTCTCGCGTCCACGGGCTTGGTGACGTAGTCGCTCGCGCCGGAGGCCAGACTCTTCTCCCGGTCCCCGATCATGGCCTTGGCGGTGACGGCGATGATCGGCAGGGTCGCGTGTTCCGGCATCGTCCGGATCGCCGCGGTGGCCGCGTAGCCGTCCATCTCCGGCATCATCACGTCCATGAGGATCACGTCGATCTCGGCGTGCTCCGCGAGGGCGTCGATGGCGGCCCGGCCGTTCTCCGCCTGCAGCACCCGCACTCCGTGGAGTTCGAGGATGCCGGTGATGGCGTAGAGGTTGCGGTCGTCGTCGTCGACCACCAGCACGGTGCGCCCCGCGAGCGAGCCGTCGATGTCCTGGGTGAACGCCCCGGCGGCCTCCTCGGCACGGACCAGGGGAAGCACGTCGCCGGGCTGGTCGGCGCTGAGGTAGAGGGCGATGCGCTCACGCAACTCGTCGAGGCTGGAGATGAGTTCGATCGGCTGGGAGGCGGCGCGCTCCTGCAGGGCCCGTTCCTGCCCGGCGGCCAACCGCCGGTTGCTGTGCGCCAGCACCGGCACGCCCTGCAGCATCGGGTCGCTTTCCATCGAGGCGAGCAGGCCCATGGCGGCGCCGTCGGCCAGGTCCAGTTCGAGGATGACGCAGTGGCAGGGGGTGGCGGCCAGCGCGGCTGCCGCCTCCTGCGCGCCCACCGCGGTGATCATCTCCACCGGGCCGCGCGGACCGTTCAGGTTCGCGTGGGCGGCCAGGTCGGCCACGGCGCTCTCGGCGACCAGCGACAGCAGGCCGCGCGACCGCTCCTCGATGACCAGCAGGCGCTTGGGCTGCGGCTGGACGTGGTCCGCCGTCACGTTGATCACCTTCTCCACGCCCGCCTCGGGGCCGGGAGTGGGGTCGGCCTCCAGCGCGGCCCTGGTCCGCTCCACGGTCAGTTCCGCGAAGTCTGGCCGCGCGACCGGCAGGTAGAGCGTGAAGGTGCTGCCCTCCCCCAGGACGCTCTCGGCGGTGATCGCCCCGCCCAGGAGGAACGCGATCTCCCGGCTGATCGACAGGCCCAGCCCCGTCCCGCCGTACTTGCGGCTGGTGGTGCCGTCGGCCTGCTGGAAGGCCCCAAAGACGGTCTCCAGGTGCTGGGCGGCGATGCCGATCCCGGTGTCCACCACCCGGAAGGCGACCACCGGGCCGCCGCGCCGCGCGGTCTCCGGCGCACGCGACTCCTGGACCATCTCGATCCGCAGCTCGACGCTGCCGTTCTCGGTGAACTTCACCGCGTTGGACAGCAGATTGCGCAGCACCTGACGCAACCGGTAGTCGTCCGTGAGCAGTTCGGTCGCCACATTGGGAGCGGTCTTCACGTGGAACGACAGGCTTTTCTGGCTGGTCAGCGGCCGGAACGTGGCCTCGACGTAGTCGAGGAGCTTGCGCAGCGGGATGCGTTCGGGGTTGACGTCCATCTTGCCGGCCTCGACCTTGGACAGGTCCAGGATGTCATTGATGAGCTGCAGCAGGTCCGAACCGGCCGAGTGGATGATGCCCGCGTACTCGACCTGCTTGGCGGTCAGGTTCCTGGAGGGGTTCTGGGCCAGCAACTGGGCCAGGATCAGCAGGCTGTTGAGCGGCGTGCGCAGCTCATGGCTCATGTTGGCCAGGAACTCCGACTTGTACTTGGAGGCCAGGGCCAACTGGTGGGCGCGGTCCTCGAGTTCCTGGCGGGCCTGCTCGATCTCCAGGTTCTTGGTCTCGATGTCGCGGTTCTGCGCTGCCAACAGCTCGGCCTTGTCCTCCAGTTCCGCATTGGAGGACTGCAACTCCTCCTGCCGGGCCTGGAGTTCCTCGGAGCGGGTCTGCAGTTCGGCGGTCAGCCGCTGGGACTCGCCGAGCAGTTCGTCGGTGCGGGCGTTGGCGATGATGGTGTTGACGTTGACGCCGATGGCCTCCCGCAGCTGCTCCAGGAAGTCGCGGTGGACCTGGGTGAACGCCTGGACGGTGGCCAGTTCGATGACGCCCAGCACCTGCTCCTCGACCACGATGGGCAGCACGACCAGGGAGACCGGCTCGGTGCGCCCCAGGCCGGAGGAGATGGTGGCGTAGCCGGGCGGCAGGTTGTCCACGGCGATGGTGCGCTTGCTGCGCGCGGCCTGGCCGACGAAGGACTGGCCCAGCTTGAAGCGGGTGCCTGCTGCCTCGTCGGGGTGTGCGTAGGAGCCGATCAGGTTGAGGTAGGTCTCCGAGCCGGTCTCCTCGGCCAGGTAGAAGGCGCCGTACTGGGCCGATACCAGCGGGGTGAGCTCGTCCATGATCAGTTCGGCGACCACGGGCAGGTCACGGCGCCCCTGCATCAGACCGGAGATCCGGGCCAGGTTGGACTTCAGCCAGTCCTGCTCCTCGTTGGCCCAGGTGGTCTCGCGCAGCGACTCGACCATGAAGTTGATGTTGTCCTTGAGGTCGGCGACCTCGCCGGAGGCGTCGACGGTGATCGAGCGGGTCAGGTCGCCGGCCGCGACCGCGCTGGTGACCTCGGCGATGGCGCGGACCTGCCGGGTGAGGTTCCCGGCCAGCTCGTTGACGTTCTCGGTCAGCCGCTTCCAGGTGCCGGAGACGCCCTCGACCTCGGCCTGCCCGCCCAGGCGCCCCTCGCTGCCGACCTCGCGGGCCACCCGGGTGACCTCGGCGGCGAAGGAGGACAGCTGGTCCACCATGGTGTTGATGGTGGTCTTCAGCTCCAGGATCTCGCCCCGGGCGTCCACGTCGATCTTGCGGGTCAGGTCGCCGTTGGCCACCGCGGTGGTGACCTGGGCGATGTTCCGGACCTGGCTGGTCAGGTTGTGCGCCATGAAGTTGACGTTGTCGGTCAGGTCCTTCCAGGTGCCCGCGACGTTCGGCACCCGGGCCTGGCCGCCGAGGGTGCCCTCGGTGCCGACCTCGCGGGCCACTCGGGTCACCTCGTCGGCGAAGGCCGACAGGGTGTCGACCATGGTGTTGATCACCCCGGCCAGCGCGGCGACCTCGCCCTTGGCCTCCACGTTGATCTTCTGCGACAGGTCGCCCTTGGCGACGGCGGTGGCAACCTGGGCGATGGAGCGCACCTGGCCGGTCAGGTTGGACGCCATCACGTTGACGTTGTCGGTCAGGTCCTTCCAGGTCCCGGACACCCCGCGCACGGTGGCCTGGCCGCCGAGGTTGCCCTCGGTGCCGACCTCGCGCGCCACCCGGGTGACCTCGTCCGCGAACGCGCCCAACTGGTCGACCATCGTGTTGATGGTCTCCTTCAGCTCCAGGATCTCGCCACGCGCATCCACCCGGATCTTCTGCGACAGGTCGCCCTTGGCCACCGCCGTGGTCACCTCGGCGATCGAGCGCACCTGGGCGGTCAGGTTGTCGGCCATGACGTTGACGGACTCCGTCAGGTCACGCCAGGTGCCGGAGACGTCCCGCACGTCCGCCTGGCCGCCCAGGCGCCCCTCGGTGCCGACCTCGCGCGCGACCCTGGTGACCTCTCCGGCGAACGAGGAGAGCTGGTCGACCATGGTGTTGATGGTGTTCTTCAGTTCCAGGATCTCGCCGCGCGCCGTGACGTTGATCTTCTGGGACAGGTCGCCGTCGGCGACCGCGGTGGCGACCTGGGCGATCGAGCGGACCTGGGCGGTGAGGTTCCCGGCCATGAAGTTGACCGAGTCGGTCAGGTCCCGCCAGGTGCCGGAGACGCCCTTCACATCCGCCTGGCCGCCGAGGATGCCCTCGGTGCCGACCTCGCGGGCGACTCGGGTGACCTCGTCGGCGAACGCCGAGAGCTGGTCCACCATGGTGTTGACGGTGTTCTTCAGCTCCAGGATCTCGCCCCGGGCGTCCACGGTGATCTTCTGCGACAGGTCGCCCTTGGCCACCGCCGTGGTCACCTGGGCGATGTTGCGGACCTGGTCGGTGAGGTTCCCGGCCATGAAGTTGACCGAGTCGGTCAGGTCACGCCACGTCCCGGCGACGCCCGGGACCTGTGCCTGGCCGCCGAGGCGGCCCTCGCTGCCCACCTCGCGGGCGACTCGGGTGACCTCGTCGGCGAACGCCGAGAGCTGGTCCACCATGGTGTTGACGGTGTTCTTCAGCTCCAGGATCTCGCCGCGCGCCGCCACGTCGATCTTCTGCGACAGGTCGCCCTTGGCCACCGCGGTGGCCACCTGGGCGATGTCGCGGACCTGGCTGGTGAGGTTCCCGGCCATGGCGTTGACCGAGTCGGTGAGGTCCTTCCAGGTGCCGGAGACCCCCGGCACCTCGGCCTGGCCGCCCAGCTGCCCCTCGGTGCCCACCTCCCGCGCCACCCGGGTGACCTCGGAGGTGAACAGCGACAGCTGGTCCACCATGCCGTTGAAGACGGTGGCGATCTCGCCCAGCAGGCCGTCCGCGTCGCCCGGCAGCCGGGTGCCGAAGTCGCCGTCGCGCACCGCTGTCAGGCCCGCCAGCAGCTGGCGCAGCTCCGGCTCGCCGACCTGGGCGGGGCCGAAGCGGGCGGGGCTCTGTGGCCGGGGGTTGTTGGACTTTGCCGTGCCAGCCATCGAGTGTCGCCTCCGTAGAACGCCAGGCCCTTGGGCGGCTGGGACCGCCCTCCGGGGACCAGTGCCGGCTGGGGCGTCGTCAACCCTCGCCACCGCCTGAAAGCACCGTTCAGGAGGCTACCCCACGCGGTTCGCTCCGCCGTACCAGTCCGCCGCAGCGCTGCCTCCCCGGATCAACTCCGCTCTTTCTTCGCCCGCTTGGTCAGGGCCTGCGGCTTGTGGACGGCCGTGCCACCGGACTTCTCGCTCTCCACCACGTACTGCGGCTCCTGCGGCGAGGCGGCGACCGTCCGGCCCGCCGCCCGGCCCCGGCCGGTGAGCTTGCGCTTGACCGTGCCGATGGCGGTGCTTCCGTGGCTCCGCCAGCTCACCCGGTCACCTTCGGTGATCTTCGCGTGCTTCGCCATGACGTCCTCCTTGCAGGGATCACTTCTTTCTCCCTGTATGCCCGGGATGTCATGGTTCATCGGGATGCACGACTCGCGTGCTTGTCCTGCCGAGCCGGGGGCATACGTCAGCCGCAGACCTGACGCTTCAGACGAAGGCGAGGAGCCATGATGCCCACGACAGCCAGCAGCGACGCCCTGTGGGACTACCGCGAGAACACCGGGCGCTCCCTGGGGATGAGCGTGACCGGCTTCACGGTGCGGGCCAGTGACGGCAGGGTGGGGACGGTGCTGCGCACCCACAACGACCCGGGACGCGCGCACCTGATCGTCACCACCGGCCCCTGGGTCTTCGGCCAGGAGCTGGCCATCCCGGCCGGTCTGATCACCAAGGTCGACCCGGAGCACAAGACCGTGGTGCTGGCCTGCAGCCGGGCCCAGGCCAAGCAGGCCCCCCGGTACCGGCCGGACGCCCAGAACGCCTGGGACTCCTACCGGGAGAGCGCCACCGACTACTACACCTCGGCCGAGCCCATGAACCGGCTCGCCCCCTGACCGCGCCCGCGCGGTGACGCCCGGACGGCTCGGGACCGCCTCGGAGTGTTTCAGCACCACCACTTGTGGCTACACGCCAGCTATGAGCAGATTCGTCCTGACCGTACCGGGCACCTTCAAGCACCCCCTGCACGAGCAGGCCCGATCCCGGCTCCTGGCCGCGCTTCAGGGGGTGGACCCGGACGAGGTCGGCGCGGTACCCGAAGACCTCGACCTGCTGAGCGTGGACCCGGACGCGTCCAGGTTCGTACTGCGGCTGGAGGTCGAGGCAGAGGACCGGGACGCCGCCGGGGAGCAGGCCGAAGCGGCGGCGCGGACAGCCCTGAGGGCGGCCGGGTACACCGACGAGGATGCCCCCTTCGGCGTGCCGGTCGTGACCGCCATCGACGTCGGGTAGCCATCGGGTGGTCGGACGACGCGGCGGCGCCCCGGAGCGGTTTCCGCCGGGGGTGGTCGGGCAGGCGTGTGGCATGACTGACAAGATTCCTGCCCCGAGCAATGACCACGTCGACCGGGTCGTCCTGGCTGCGGACACCAACGGCGACGGCAAGCCCGACGTCTGGATGGTCGACGCGACCGGCGACGGCACCCCCGACGTGTTCGAGTTCGACACCACCGGCGACGGCCGACCGGACGTGACCCTGGTGGACGCCGATCACGACGGCGTCGCCGAGCAGGTCCTCGAAGGCGACGGGGGCCACCCCGTCGTCTGAGCCGCGCCCCGAGCCCGGCGCCCCGCACCCGGGCGCATTCATGACAGCGTCCCGGGCAGGCGTCGGGCATGGACAACACCACGCAGACGCCCGAGGCCGTTCCCCCGGCCGAATGGCTGCGGCGGATCGAAGCCGCCACCGCCGACCACATCCGCAGCCGTATCGTCCTCGACAACCTCATCGCCAACGCCCGCGCCGCCGGTGTGCCGATGGAGCAGATCGAGGGCCGCAGCCCCTATGACTACGGTCTCGCCCTGCACGCCGCCGACCGGGTCGACGCCGAACGCATCACCGGGCACACCGCGCCCGAGCACCTGATACCCGCCCACGACGCCACCACGGACCCGCAGGCCCCGGTGATCGTCGGTCCGCTGCTCGGCGGCGCCCTCGACCGGGAGGTCAGCGTCGCTCACAAGGACGCCCCCGCCGCCCTGCGGGCCTGCGCCGACCAGCAGCAGTTCGAGGAGTTCGTCCGGCGCGAGCGGCCCGACCTCGACCCGAACGACGCCACCCAGGTGCACTGGGCCGGCCACCCCGAGGAGTGGCCCGAGAATCCCCCCGAGGCATGAGTCAGACAGAGCAGCAGCCGAGGCCGCCCCGCATGCCGGGCCCGGGTCAGCCGATCTGCTCGGCCAGCGCGACGATGATGCCCGCCGGGCCCCGGAGGTAGCAGAGCCGGAAGACGCTCTCGTACTGCACCACCTCGCCGAGGAGTTCGGCGCCGTGGGTGCGCAGGCGGGCGACGGTACCGTCGATGTCGTCCACGGCGAACATGACGCGATGCAGGCCCAGGGTGTTGGGCGGCGGGTTCTGCGGCACGCTGCTGGACGCCGCGGGGCTGTGGTACCTGGTCAGCTCCAGCCTGCCGTGGCCGTCCGGGGTCCGCATCATGGCGATGTCGCTCCGGACGCCGTCGAGCCCCACGATGCGGTCCACCCAGGGGCCTTCGACCTGCTGGGTGCCTTCCAGCTCCATGCCCAGTTCGGTGAAGAACGCGACGGCCGCGTCCAGGTCCTCGACGACGACGGCGACGTTGTCCATCCGCTGAATGGTCACGGCTCCGAGCATAGGAAACGCGGCGGCCCGGGCGTCCGAGCCGCGCCTACAGGCGAACGGTCAGGGCCACGGAGACGTCGCTGCCGACCGAGAGGCCCTGCGGCTTGCGCACCGCGTTCTTGACCGGCAGCAGATAGCCGCCGTCCCTGGGGAAGAGCGACGTGGTGAAGGTGGTCTCGCCGATCCGGGCCTCGACCGGGATCACGCCCCAGCCGTACGAGGCCATCGCGGCCACCTCACGGATGTCGGCGCACTGCTCCCTCGGTACGGCGACGAAGTAGAACGGCGCAGGTCCGCGCCATTCGATCACACGACCGGCGAAGGTGACGTCCACGAGACGGTCCGTTCCTCGGTGAGGGCCAGAATGCGCCCAGCGTACCCGCGGTGCCGCCGCCGTCCTCCTGCTCCCCTGCACTGTCGCGGACGGGTCGGCCAGGACGCGCGGCCGCTCGTCCGGCTCCGGTGGCAGGCGTTTTTCGACCGCTGACCGGGGCAGGTGGGCGGGTATGGACCATTCGAAGGCACCTGTCCTCGCGGCCTTGGACGCTTACCACGCCACCGGCCAACTGCCCTTCACTCCCCCGGGCCACAAGCAGGGGCGCGGCGCCGATCCACGGGTTCGGGCTGTGCTGGGTGAGGCGGTGTTCCGCTCCGATGTGCTGGCCACAGCCGGTCTGGACGACCGGACATCCTCGGGAGGAATCCTGGAGGAGGCGGAAGCGCTGATGGCCGACGCGGTCGATGCCGACCACACGTTCTTCTCCACCTGCGGGAGTTCGCTGTCGGTCAAGGCCGCGATGCTGGCCGTGGCCGGACCGCACCAGAAGCTGCTGGTGGGGCGGGACGTGCACAAGTCGGTGGTGTCCGGCTTGATCCTTGCCGGGATCAACCCGGTGTGGGTGGAACCGAATTGGGATCCGGAACGACATCTGGCCCACCCGCCGTCCGCGCAGGCGTTCGAGGCGGCCTTCGCCGCGCACCCCGACGCACGCGGCGCGCTGGTGACCAGCCCCACCCCGTACGGGACCTGCGCGGACATCAGCGCCATCGCGCAGGTGTGCCACGACCGCGACAAGCCGTTGATCGTGGACGAGGCGTGGGGCGCGCACCTGCCCTTCCACCCCGACCTTCCCTCCTGGGCGATGGACGCGGGTGCGGACATCTGCGTGACCTCGGTCCACAAAATGGGCTCCGGCCTTGAGCAGGGCTCCGTCTTTCACCTGCGAGGCGACCGGGTCGAGCCCGATGTCCTGAAGCAGCGCGCGGACCTGCTGGCCACCACCAGCGCGTCCGTGCTGATCTACGCCGGATTGGACGGCTGGCGCCGCCAGATGGTCGAGCAGGGCCGGGACCTGTTGGACCATGCCCTCGGCCTGGCCCGCCAGGTACGCGAGCGGCTCGGCGCCATCGACGGTCTGCACGTGAACGACCGCGCTGATTTCTGCGGACCGGAGCGGGCTTTCGACATGGACCCGCTCCAGGTCTTCGTCGACCTCTCGGAGCTCCGGATCACCGGCTACGATGCCGCCGACTGGCTGCGCGAGCACCACCGGATCAACCTGCACCTGTGCGACCACCGGCGGATCAGCGCTCAGCTCACCCACGCCGACGACGCCCACTCCGCTGAACGGCTCGTGAACGCGCTGCAGGACCTGGTACGCCATGCCGACCGGTTCCGGCCCGCACCGGTGGTGGAGATCCCCGATCCCGCGCAGCTGATGGGCGAGCAGGTGGTGCTGCCGCGCGACGCGTTCTTCGGCGCCGTCGAGGAAGTTCCCTGGGAGAAGGCCGAGGGGCGCATCGCCGCCGAGATGATCACGCCCTATCCTCCCGGGATCCCCGCTGTGGTGCCCGGCCAGCGGCTCAACGCCGCTGTTCTGCGCTACCTGCGTACCGGCGCTGACGCCGGCATGGTCATTCCCGACGCCGCCGACAGCAAGGTCACCAGCGTCCGTGTCGCTGCCCAGGACTGAGGACGCCGGTGGCGGGCAGGAGACAGAACTCCTGCCCGCCACCGGCGTCACGGGGTCGACGCCCCGGCGTCAGCGTTCGGCCTCGGCCTGGGCGTGGAACTGCGCCCAGGCCTCGGCCCGGATCTCGGGGTGCAGCAGCAGGTCCGAGCCGAGGCAGGCCAGGGCCTTGGCGGAGGCCAGCATGGCCCGCCGACCGCGTTCGCTCCCGGCAGCGGCGGCGAACTGCGGGGTGTGGTCCGACCCGTCCGGCTCCATGATCGCCACGAAGGGGTGGATCGCCGGTATGCGGGTGCTGACGTTGCCGATGTCCGACGAACCCAGGAACACCCCGGCATCGGGCGGTGTCAGCTGAACGCCGCTGCGCCGCATGTGCTGGGAGAAGCGGTCGGACAGCGTGCTGTTGTCGCGGAAGTGCTCGTATCCGGCGGTGTCCCTGGTCACCTCGACGGTGGTGCCGGTGGCCAGGGCGATGCCCTGGGCGCACTGGGTGAGCTGCTCGACCAGGGCGTCGCGGGCGGTCGTGGTCAGCCCCCGGCAGCCGAACAGGCCCTCGGCGAGGTCCGGCACGATGTTGGTGGCCTTGCCTCCCTCGGTGATGATGCCCTGGACGTGCGAGCCGGGCGGAAGGCGCCGGCTGACCGCGTTCAAGGTGTTGAACAGCTCGATCAGCGCTGCGAGAGCGTCGATGCCCTCGGTGGGGTTGCCGGTCGGGTGGGCGGAACGGCCGTGGAACCGTACCCGCAGCTGGATCTGCGCGGTCAGGGGCGCCCGGGACCAGTCGTGGACGCCCGGGTGCACCATCAACGCCGCGTCCACTCCGTCGAAGACGCCCGCCTGGACTTCGGCGACCTTCCCGCCGCCGCCCTCCTCCGCCGGGGTGCCGACCGCCAGCAGGGTGCCCTCGACATCGCCGAGCACCGAGCGCAGCGCGAGTGCGGCGCCCAGGCCGGCGGCGGCGATGAGGTTGTGCCCGCAGGCATGCCCCAGCTGCGGCAGGGCGTCGTACTCCAGCAGCAGCGCCACGCGCGGGGCCGCCCCCGTTCCGGCGCGGGCGACGAATGCGGTCGGCATCCGGGCCACGCCCCGCTCGACCTCGAAGCCGCCGTCTTCCAGCGCGCCCGTCAGCAGGTCCGCCGCGCGGTACTCCTGGTACGCGGTCTCCGGATCCCGGTGCAGGGCCGAGGCCACCTCCCACAACTGTTCCGTCCGCCCGTCGACGGCCTGGTCGATCTCGTCGTACAGCGATGCGCGGTGCCGGCCCATGTCGTCCTCCTGACGTACGTCCACCGGGGTCACCGGGTCACCCGCGCTGGGCGGTGATCAGGTCCACGACGGACTCCAGGCCGTCCTTGACGAAGGCCCGGCGCTGGCGCTGCGCGCCGTTGCCCTGGCTGAGGAGTCGCTCCACACCGGCGGTGACCAGGTCCAGGTCACCGGCCTCCCGCAGAGCCGGGGAGATGTGTGTCATCAGTGCACCGGTCACCTCCCGCGCGGTGTCCGGGCGCCAGGTGTGCGGGTTGATCAGGTTCTCGTCCAGGCCGTGGCGGGCTGCCTGCCAGGTGGCTGCGGCCACCAGTTCGCTGGGAGCGTCGGGCAGCCGAGCGGATCGGCGATGGTCGTCCAGTGCGCGGGCGACCAGGGCGCGGACGACACCGGCCAGCGTGACGGCGTCCTGGATGTCCAGCTGGACGTCGAGGGCGCGGATCTCGATGGTGGGGTAACGCTCGGACAGCCGCGCCTGCCAGTAGAGTTGGCCCCGGTCCATGACCGCTCCCGCGTCGAGCAGCGCCCCGGTACGGGCCTGGTAGTCCGCCGCGTCGGCGAACACCGGGGGCGGGCCGCTGACCGGCCAGCGGTCGAAGACCAGGGTGCGCCAGCTGGCGAACCCGGTGTCCCCGCCGTCCCACAGCGGGGAGTTCGCCCCCAGGGCCACCAGCACGGGCAGCCAGGGACGGACCCGGTTCAGCGCCCCGACACCGTTGTCCCGGTCGGGGATGGCGACGTGCACGTGCATGCCGTTGATCAGCTGCTCGTCCACCAGCTGCGGCGCGTCCTCGGACATCGCCTGATAGCGCTCCTTGGCCGTGACCGGGACCGGGTCCGATGCGCGGGCCGGGGCCGCTCCACAGGCCGCCACCCGGCAGCCCGCATTGGCCGCCGCGGCGGCCACCGCCCCGCGCAGACGCACGAGGTTCTCACCGACCTCCTCCAGGCTCTCGCAGACCGGCGTACCCACCTCGACCTGCGCCTGAAGCAGCTCCGGCTCCACCTCGTCCTCGGCCACCGACTTCAGCCGGTCAGCAGCGGCCCGCACCTGCGCGCTCCGAGGGACCGGCAGCCCCCGGTCCCGATCCAGCAGCAGATACTCTTCTTCGACACCGATGGTGAGCATGGGCGTCGCGTACCCCGTGCTGCCCCGGCCATGCTCCACCGGAGCCCCGCAGCCCCGCAGCGGGCGCGGCCGATGCCGCCGCGGAACCGCCGGGGAGCAGGCACCGACTCAGGACCGCAGGAATTCCGGCAGCACGCGGTTCCCTTCCGCGCTGTGGTCAGGATCGGGTGGCCGTCTTCTGGCCGGGCCGCAGCAGGACCTTGGTCCAGCCCTCGTCGCGCTTGTCGAAGTGCCGGTAGGCATCTGGTGCCTCATCCAGGCTGAGCTCGTGCGAGACCAGGAAGGACGGGTTCGCCCGGCCGGTGATGATCAGGTCGCGCAGCTGGCGGTTGTAGCGCAGGACCGGGGCCTGGCCGGTGCCCATGTGCTGGCCCTTGGTGAAGAAGGTGCCGTAGTCGAAGCCGATCCGGCCCTCCTTGGCACCCTCGGTGGCGGCTTCCGGGTCCTCGGGCACGTACACCCCTACGACGCCGATGCCCCCGGTGGTACGCACGGCCTTGACGAGGTTGTCCAGGACCAGCTCGGGGTGTTCCTGCCCGGTGTGGTCGTGGGCCTGGTAGCCCACCGCCTCCACGCCGCAGTCCGCTCCCCGGCCGTCGGTGGCGTCCAGGATCTGCTCGACCGGGTCGGCGTCGGTGAAGTCCACGGGGGTCGCCCCGATGGAGGCGGCCAGCGCCAGGCGGTCGGCCTGCTGGTCGACGACGAAGACGTGAGCGGCTCCCCGGATCATGGCGCTGTGGGCGGCCATGAGGCCCACCGGACCGGCCCCGAACACCACGACACGGTCGCCGGGGCGCTGACCTGCCAGTTCCGTGCCGTGCCAGCCGGTGGGGAAGATGTCCGAGAGCATCGTGAAGTCGTTCTCGTGCTCCGTGCCCGCGGGCAGGCGCAGCAGGTTGACGTCGGCGTACGGGACGCGCAGGAACTCGGCCTGGCCGCCGTTGTACGGTCCCATGTTGGCGTAGCCGTAAGCGGCGCCGTCGACGCCCTCGGTGGGGTTGACCCGGGTGCAGAACGCGGTCCAGCCCTGCCGGCAGTTGCGACAGGTCCCGCAGGCGATGTTGAACGGCACCGAGACCCGGTCGCCGACCTTGATCCGGGTCACCCCGGGGCCGACCTCCTCGACGATGCCCATGTTCTCGTGGCCCAGGACCTTGCCTGCTTCGACTGCGGTACGGCCCTCGTACATGTGCAGGTCCGAACCGCAGATGTTGGTGGTGGTGATGCGCACGAGCGCGTCGTTCGGCGCCTCGATCCGGGCGTCGGGGACGTCCTGCACGGAGACGTCGAAGGGTCCGTTGTAGACCAGGGCTTTCATGTCATCAGTCCTTCGGGTAGAGGTGGGGTGTCGGTGGGCGTCAACCGGCCGGTTACGGGTCGCTGCGCAGGGCCCGGTCCGAGCGGGAAGCGCCGACTGCGAGGTCTTGGTCGAGGAGGACGCCCAGCCTGGGCACGGACCGAGGGTGCAGACCGACGCCAATGCCCGCAAATGTGTCGTTTCCACGGGTACGCGTAACCCGTGTGCCCCGGATGACACCTCACGGCGCGCACGCGTACGCCCTTGTCCGGTGCCCGGTGCCCGGTGTCCGCTGCCCGACTTCGGGCAGGTGCTGGGGAAGCCAGGGCCGTCCGGCCGCCGGCTGCGATGAGGGAAGAAGAGGGGTCCGAACATGGACGCGATTTATGCAATCGGCAGCGTGGTCAGCTGCAGCAACGGCGACTGCGGGCGTCTGGAGCGCGTGGTGATCGATCCGGTGGCACGCGCGGTCACGCACCTGGTGGTCCAGCCCGATGACGGCGCCCCGCTCCTGGTGCCGCTGGACCTCGTCGAGGACACGGAGGAGGGCCCGGACCTCGTGGTGCGCCTGCGTTGCAGCACCGACGACTTCCACCACCTGGAGCCGGCCGAGGAGAGCCACTTCGTCCCCGCGCCCGAGGACACCTCGGGCTACCGGGCCGACCAGACGATGGCCTGGCCCCACTACAGCCTGGGCGTGGGAACGGCGGGCGTGGGCTCGCCGGGCGTGGTCCCCGTCGCCATGCCCCCGCAACCCGCACAGGCTGCGACCAAGGCCACGACAGAGGAACGTGTCCCCACCGGCGAGGTACAGATCCGCCGCGGCCAGCGGGCCCAAGCCGACGACGGCGAGATCGGGCACATACAGGGCCTGGTGATCGATCCCCAGGACCACCACGTCACCCACGTACTCCTGCAGGAAGGCCACCTCTGGGGCAAGCGGACCGTGGCCATCCCGATCGCCGCGGTGACCCGCGTGGGCGACGGCGTCAGGGTCCAGCTGACCAAGAAGGAACTGAGCGACCTTCCCACCGTCGAACCCGCCGACTTCCACGCCTGACCGCGAGCGCCCACCCCCGGTACCACCCGCGCGGCGGGAACGCCTGCCGTGCCCACTGTCGCGCATCGCACACCCGAGCACCGGACAGTTCGCCGTCGATGCGCCTGTACGCAGCCCACGGTCGCCACAGGCCGCACCTCCCAGCTGGGCCCTCACCAGTCGGGAGGTGCGGCCTCTCGCTCCTTGGTCCCGCCGATCGGCGAGTCGGCCGTATGCCATCGGATTCAACCCGGCAAAACCCGGCGCGGGCCCGTGGGACGGGTGCAAATGTTTCCGGGACATGTCGTCCTGTGTTTTTGCGTAACGGCCCCTGCAAGCACCGTCATTGTCGGCCCATCATTGCAGATCAGTCGGCTTTGTCCGGCCGAATCCCGGGCAGATCCTGCCACGCTCCCGGGGGATCCGGGCCCGGCGTCTCTGAGCCCGGAATATATTGGTGTCAGATCTGTTCGTCCAC
The DNA here is from genome assembly GCF_014084125.1 of Streptacidiphilus sp. PB12-B1b. Lineage (NCBI taxonomy): Bacteria > Bacillati > Actinomycetota > Actinomycetes > Kitasatosporales > Streptomycetaceae > Streptacidiphilus > Streptacidiphilus sp. PB12-B1b. Next base: position 4,085,745 of record NZ_CP048405.1, read on the forward strand.
GTTCGTCTTCATCGCTTCTTACCCATCTTCTCCTGTTCACCTCCTGTCCACCACTGGTATGGTCATGTCCACTTCAACTCCGTAGGTCTCTCCCGGTCGTACGGTTGGCGCGACGCCGCGCTCACCGGCCCCGTTCCTCTCGCGGACGAGGCGCATGACCGGCTTGCCCACCTCGCTGCCGCTGTCCGGCGCGCGGTCGGCAAGGCGCCAGCACAGTCAGCGCCCATCTGACGACGACGAGGTGTGACTATGAGTTCCGTCCTGCCCGAAAACCGGGAGCCTCTCGAACAGGACCTGGCCGATGCCCCTCTGCTCAATCCGCGAACAGCAGACACCGCCACGGGCTCCGAGCAACTGACGATCGTCCTGCCCACCCGCGAGGAACAGCTCACCATCGCCCCACTGCTGCACCGGCTCGGCGAGGTCTTCCGAGATCAACCGGTCGAGATCCTGATCGTCGACGACAGCGACACACCCGGCTGCCCGGAGGCAGCTCAGCAGGCCGCCGCCGGACTCGACCTCCCGGTGCGGCTGCTGCACCGCCCGGCCGACCGCCGGCGGGGCGGCCTGGCCACCGCCGTCCTCGAGGGATTCCGGCTGGCCCGCGGCGAGTGGGTGCTGGTGATGGACGCCGACCTGCAGCACTCCCCGGAGGCCGCGGCCGGACTGGCCGCCGCTGCCCTCGGCCACGACTACGACCTCCTGGTCGGCACCCGGTACGCGGGCGGCGGCTCAGCGGGCGACGGCCTCGACGGGCCGGTACGCGTCCTGGCCTCGCGCAGCGCCACCCGGCTGTGCCGACTGCTGTTCCCCAAGCGCCTGGCCACCGTCACCGACCCGCTCTCCGGGCTGTTCGCGGTACGCCGGGCGGCCCTCGACCTCCAGCGGCTCAAGCCGACCGGCTTCAAGGTATTGCTGGAGATCCTGGTGCGCCATCCCGAACTGCGGGTGGCCGAGGCCAGCTACCGCTTCGAGCCGCGCGCGGCCGGCGGCTCCAAAGCCGGCCTGGGCACCGTGGTCCACTATCTCCGGCATCTGACCCGGCTGCGCCTGTCCCGGCTCAGCGGCCAGATCCGCCAAGGCGGAACGCTCGCCTCGTCCTGGTTACGGATGGCGGGCTTCGCCGCGGTCGGCGCCACCGGCATCGTCGCCAACAACCTCGCGTTATGGCTGTTCGTCCACTCCCTGGGCACCCCCAGCCTGGTCGGCGCCGCCCTGGCCACTCAGGTGTCCACCTCGTGGAACCTGCTGCTGCTGGAGGCGGCCGTCTACCGCGGCCAGGGCCAGGGCCGACTGCGCGGCCGGACGGCGCGCTTCTTCGTCCTCAACAATGTTCTGATGCTCGGACGGCTTCCAGTGCTGTGGCTTTTCCTGCACCTGGGCGCGGGCCTGCTGACCGCCAACACGGTCACGCTCGCCCTGCTGTTCCTGCTGCGCTTCCTGGTCAGCGACCGGGTGATCTACGGCCTGGGTGGCGAAGGCGGCCGTACCCCCGTGCGGCTGCTCGTGGACCTGGCCTCCACGAGCACCACGGACGGATCCGCGACCTCCCGCAAACGCTCGCGCCATCTGCCGTACCGCTACGACATCGCCGGCGTGGTCCGTATCGGCTCCCAGATCATGCTGCCCGAACTGGAGTTCTTCCGGGCCCAGTGGACCGGTGAGGGTGAGCTGGACATCGCGGTCCGGGTCGGCAGCATCGGCCCGCGCGGACCACGGAACCGGGCCAAGCTCACCGAGCGGGCCGAGAGCGCCACGGGCACAGCCCCCGGCTCGCGTGTGCTGGACTACGAGGAGCACTTCGGCCGGCTCGGCGCCAACTTCCGGATCACCCTCGGAGACCGGGTGGACATCGAGGTCGGCCCGCTGCTCGCGCGCTCCCCGCACGTGGTCTACACCAACATCGTCGAGGCGCTGCTACGTTTCGTCATGGTCTCCCGCGATCGGATGCTGTTGCACTCGGCCTGTGTGGAACTCGACGGACACGGCGTGATGCTCTCCGCCCTCACCGACACCGGGAAGACCGGAACCGTGCTGCGGCTGCTGCGCGAACACGGCGGACGCTTCCTGTCCGATGACATGACCGTCATCGACGCGCAGGGCAACGCCTACTGCTTCCCCAAGCCGCTGACCATCAGCGCCCACACGCTGCGCGCGGTGCAGGCCGAGGACCTGACCCGGCGCGAGTGGCGCAGGCTGCACCTGCAGAGCCGGCTGCATTCGAAGTCGGGACGCTCCTTCGCGGTCGCGCTCAGCCGCTTCAACCTCCCGATCATCGGCATCAACGCGATCGTCCAGCGCCTGGTTCCGCCGCCCAAGTACACCGCGGACCGGTTGGTGGCCTGCGACTTCGGCGCCGGTGTCCGGGTCAGGGACCTGTTTGTCATCGAGCGCGGCGCGCCGCGCACGGCCCCGCTGGACCCCGCGGAGACAGCCGACCGGCTGATCACCAATACCGACGATGCCTACGGGTTCCCGCCCTTCAACAACCTCGCCCCGAGCATCACCGTCGGCGGGCTGGAGTATCCGCAGCTGCGCGAGCGGGAACGGGAGATCCTCGAATCGTTCCTGCGCCACAGTCGGGCGCGGGTGCTGGCTTCTGACACCTTCGGATGGGCCGAGGAGATCGCCGCCCTCGTCCTCGGCGGGGAGACCAGGCTCGACCCGCTCGAGTCGGCGCGCGGCACGGTGCCGGCCGGCGAAGCCTGGCCCCGGTGGGCAGCGGCGATGGCGGATCGGCAGACCGCGTGACCCTGGAACTCGCTGCAACCGGGACCGCGCGGAAACCCCTTCCGCGGACGGCGGTCACGGTGGCCCGCTCGGCGGCAGGGCGAATCCTGCCGCCGAGCGCGGTGCTCGCGCTGGCCGCCTGGCTGCGCTTCCGTGACCTGACCTCGGTCGGCTTCAACAGCGACGAGGCCGTGTACACCGGCAGCGCCCAGGCACTGGCCGGACACACCGGCCTGGAGTCGATGTTCCCGGTCTTCCGGGCGCACCCGATCCTGGTGCAGCTGGTCATCGCCCAGGCATTGCGGATCAGCGACAGCGACTGGTCCGCCCGGGCGGTGACCGCGGGCTTCGGCGTCGCGGCGGTAGGTCTGACCTACCTGCTCGGCCGACGGCTCTACGGCCCGGCGGGCTGCGCCGCCGCCGGACTGCTCGCGGTGATGCCGTACCACGTGACGGTGAGCCGCGAAGTGCTGCTGGACGGGCCGATGACCTGCTTCGGGGTGCTCTGCCTCTACTGCCTGGCGCGGGCCACCGCGGACGCGCCGCGGCGCTGGGCCATGGCGGCGGGCGCCGCCCTCGGCCTGGCAGCCCTGTGCAAGGAGACCTCGGCCGTGTGGGTGGGCAGTGTGTTCGTCTTCGGGGCGATGGGGTCGGCGGGCCGGCTCAAGGCACGACATCTGCTGCCCGGGCTCGCGGTGTTCACGGGCGTCTTCGTCGCCTACCCGTTGGCGGTGCGGATGGCGGGAGCGTCCGGCACCAGTCAGAACTTCCTGCTCTGGCAGTTGCTGCGCCGTGCCAACCACCCGCTCTGGTTCTATTTCACCGCGCTTCCCGGGTCCGTCGGCGTGGCCGTGCTGGTGCTGGCACTGCTCGGCCTGGTGATCCGCAGACGTCTCCTGGGCTGGCGCGAACGCCTGCTGCTGGCGTGGATCGCAGTCCCCGTGGTGTTCTTCACGCTCTGGCCGGTCAAGGGCTACCAGTACCTGCTCCCCACGGCCCCGGCCCTCGCGGTACTGGCCGCGATCCCGGTCGCCGCGCTCTGGGACGCACGGGAGTGGCCCCGGACGCGGCGCGGGCCGGCCGCGCCGAACCCGGCGCTGCGCCGTGCGGCCCGCTGCGCAGCGCCGGCCTTGGCGCTGGCGGCGATGGCGACCCTGCTGGTACCGACCTGGCGACAGATCAATCCTTCGGACTCGACGGGCTTCCTCGCCGGGACCGGTGGCCTCCCAGGCGGGCGGGAGGCCGGCCGGTGGATCGCGGTGCACCTGCCGCGCGGCTCCCGACTCCTCGGCGGCGGACCATCGATTGCGAACGTCCTGGAGTACTACAGCGACCGCGAGGTCGGGGCGCTGTCGGTGTCCAGTGATCCACGGGACCGCAACCCGGTGTACCGGCCCGTGCCCAATCCGGACCTCGCCGTGCGCCGAGGCGAGTACCAGTACCTCGTCTGGGATTCCTACACCGCGGCGCGCACCCCGTACTTCGCCTCCGAACTGGAGAAGCTGGTGAACAGATACCACGGGGTGGCCGTGTACACCGGAACGGTCATGGTGGCCACGAAGCTCGGTCCCGCCCCGGTCCCGGTCATCGTCGTCTACGAGGTGCATCCGTGAACGGCATCCCGCGTCGGCTCGGCCGGTGGCGTCGCGCCGTCCTGGCCGTCGCCTGCGCGTCCTTGCTGGCCCTCGCGGCGCCGCCCGGACTGCTGCCGACGGCGGCAGCCGACACTGCGCCGACGACCACGCCGATCAAGCACTTCATCTACCTGATGCAGGGTCCGCGCAGTTTCGACGACTACTTCGGCACCTTTCCCGGGGCCGAGGGCTTCCCGGCCGGCGCATGCCAGAGCCAGGGCAAGGGCCGTCCCTGTGTCAGCCCGCACCCGCTGCACGGCCGGCCCACGGCGGGCCTGCCCGGCACCGACGCCGACCTGGTCTCCGCGCAGGTGGACAGCGGCAGGATGGACGGCTTCGTCAGCGCCTACACGCGCCAGGGCCGCGACGGCGCCGACGCCATGGGCTACTACGACGCGGCCGACCTGCCGACCGACTGGGCGGCGGCCGAGCGGTACGTCCTCTTCGACCAGTTCCACTCGGACGCGCAGTACGGCACAGCCGCGAACCGCTGCTACTGGATTGCGGCCACCGACCCGGACGGCGACCGGATCCCGTCCGGCGGATACGGTGACCTGCAGAACATCTTCGACCGGCTCGACGCGGCGGGGGTGAGCTGGAAGTTCTACGTACAGAGCTACCGCACGAAGACCTCCTCCATCGGCGCGGGCAGCGGCACCGACGACCAGGCGGCCCGGGTGCCCCTGCTGGACTACCACCGCTTCCTGGACGACCCGGCGCTGCGCGGGCACATCGGGGACCTGAGCCAGTACTACGCGGACCTCGCCGACGGCAGGCTGCCGGCCGTGGCGTACGTGGCCAGCTCAGGATCGGACGAACGCTCCGCGCACTCGATCCGGGCCGGACAGCAGCTCATCCAGACCATGGTCGACCAACTGATGGTCAGCAGGTACTGGAGCTCCTCGGCGTTCTTCTGGTCGTATGAGCAGGCAGGAGGTTGGTACGACCAGTACGCGCCGCCGAAGACCGCCGCCGGCACCCTCGGCCTGCGGGTTCCGGCGATCCTGGTGAGCCCCTACGCCCGCGTCGGCACGGTCGACTCGACGCCGTCCGCCCCGGAAAGCGCGCTGCGCTTCATCGAGCAGAACTGGGGGCTCGCCCCGCTCACCGCACGGGACGCCGACGCCGCCAGCCTCGCCGGCGCGTTCGACTTCGACGCCGGGCCACGGCAGGCAGACCTGTTGCCGGGCCCTGCGTCGGGTGTGCCCCCCTTGACCGCGGCCGCGGTGGACACCGGGCCGGCGATCACCCTCTACAGCCTGGTTGCGGCGCTGTGTGCAGTCCTGCTCGCCGCTGCGGCCTCGGCCGCCGGCCTTCGACGGCTGCGCCGTCGCGGCGCAGCGGCAGGGCTGAGCCACCCCCGGTCGGACTCCGGGGGACAGCCGTGAACACGTGGAGGGCACCGCTGGCGGCGGTCGGTGGCGTACTGGCGCTGCTGAGCCTGACGGCGGTGGGTGCGACTCACGGGCCGGGCGTCCCCTCCGCACGGCCGGCATCGACGGCTTCAGGGGGTGCGGGGGGTCCGGGGGGTCCGGGCGTTTTGGGAAGCTCGCCCACGGGCACCGGGCAGCCGACGGCAACGCCCATGCCCAGCCCGACCCGTCCGCACCCGCACAAAAGCCCGCGTCCGCACCCGCACAAACACCCGCGGCCCCACCCCCGCAAGCATCCGCGACCGCACCCCAGGCGCCAGCCCTGGCCTGTCACGCTGGTCCTCAGGACCGTGCCGCCACTGCCCGGCGTGGTCTTCGGCCTGGATGGGACGACCTACACCACCGGTCCGCAGGGCACGGTCAGCGTGACCATGGAACACGACCGGACCGCGCACACGCTCGCCGTCGTCAGCACGAGCGTCGACATCGGAACCCACCGCTACGCGTTCTACCGCTGGACCGGCCAACGCCGGCCCGACGAGGCGTACCGCCCCGCCGTGACCGCACTCCCCTGGCGCACCGACCACACGATCGACGCCTCCTTCGCCGCCGAGTGCCGGGTGGCTTTCTCGTACGCGGACCAGAACGGACGGGCCATCGCATCGGCCTCGCTCAGTTCCGCCCAGGTGCAGAGCCAGACCGGTCAGGACTACACGCTGCCGCTGACCGGCGCCACCTGGCTGCCGTGCACCGCGCCGACGCTCATGCCGGTCGGTCCGCGGAGCCAGCCGATCACCTACCGGCTCAAGGCGCTGGTAACCGAGGGCGCGAACATCGCCAACGACGGGCAGGAGGCGTTCACCCCGCTCAGGGATGCACACCCGATCCTGACCGGGTACTACTTCGACCTGCGGGTCCAGGTCCAGGACGCCTTTCTCGGCGGACCGGCCGGCCGCTCGGTGATGCTGCGGCTCCCTGACGGGCGCATGGCGGCCGCGCGGCTCGACGCCGCGGGCCGGGCCTCCTTCGGGCACCTCCCCCGAGCGTCCTACTCGGTCACCTCGACCGGCGGCGGAGTCGCCATGGCCAAGACCATCCGGCTTTCCCAGGAAAGCACCGTCGCCGTGCGGATGATCAGCGACGACGATCTCGGGCTGGGCGCCCTCTGCCTGCTGCTGTTCCTGCTCGCGCCCTTCATGCCCGCCGCGGTGCGCGCTGTGCGCCGTCGGCGCGGGGCGAGAGGCCGCCCGCAGGGCGGGGGTGCGCCGGACGGGGGCGCGGCGGACACGGGCCCCGAGCCGCAACCTGCCGCGCCCCCTTCCGCAGCGCCGGCGGTAACCGAACCAAGGAGCTGAAAGACCCGTGAGTCGCACGTCCTCGCATCGACTGCCCCGGTTGGGGCTGCTCTGTCTCGTGATCGCAGCGCTCGGCCTCGCGGCTCTTGCCGTCGGCCTGGCGACCCAGTCCGACACACCCGCCTCGTCCCCCCAGGGCTCCGGCTCGTCCGTGCCCAGCGAGCTCACTCCGCTGCCCGGTCCCGTCGCCTCCGGCGGGAATGCGCTGCCGCTGTTCGCCTACTACTACATCTGGTTCAGCCCGAACTCCTGGCGGCGGGCCAAGCTCGACTACCCGCTGGCCGGTGACTACTCGAGCGGTGATCCGGCCATAGTCAAACAGCAGATCGAGTCGGCAAAGGCGGCAGGTATCCAGGGCTTCATCGTGAGCTGGAAGGACACTGCCCAGAACGACAGCCGACTGCAGTTGGTCATGCGGATCGCCGCTCAGGAGAAATTCAAGCTGGCGATGATCTACCAGGGTCTGGATTTCCAGCGCAAGCCGTTACCGGCGTCGGAGGTGGGCAAGGATTTCCAGACCTTCGAGACGAAATACGCGCCCAACCCGGTGTTCTACAAGATCGGCGGCAAGGCGCTGACCATCTGGAGCGGCACCTGGGAGTTCAGCGCGGCGGCCGTGCGGAGCGTCACCAGCCCGGTAACCGGCAGACTGCTGGTGCTCAACACACAGAAAAGCGTGTCCGCCTACGACCAGATCGCCTCGTACACCGACGGCGATGCGTACTACTGGTCCTCGGTCAATCCGCAGACCGACGCCGGCTATCCGAAGAAACTGCAGCAGATGGCCGCAGCCGTGCACGCCCACCACGGGTACTGGATCGCCCCCTTCGCCCCCGGTTTCGACGCCGAACTGGTCGGCGGAACCGGAACCGTGCCACGCGACGACGGCCGGACCCTGCGCACGGAATACGCCGCAGCCGTGGGCTCCTCCCCGGACATGCTCGGCCTGATCAGCTGGAACGAGTTCAGCGAGAACTCATACGTCGAGCCGTCCAAGAAATACGGGTACTTCTACCTGGACGCCGTAGCGCAACTGCGCGGCGCGACAGTCCCGGCAGGACTGCAGGACAGCGACTCAAGCGCCCAGTCAGGAAGCCAGGACAGCCCCTGGCCCGACGCGTTTCTCCTTCTCGGCTGCGTCCTGATATGCGGCAGCACAGCCGGATTCGCAGCCGCGATCCGCACGGCACGCCGAAAGCCCTGAGCCACTGCATGCGCGCTTCGGCTGAGCCGCAGCCAGCCGCGTCGTGCACGGCAGACCGGGCACGTGCCGGGGATGCCACCAGCTGAGCGGCGAGAAAGGGGACGTCGTATGAAGAACACCATCAACACCGGCCCAGCGCCGTGCCGCCCTTAAGGTGTGCCGTCAGCTGGCCCAGCGGGCCTGCGCCCGCACCACACCGCCCGCGCACCCGTTCGCGGAGGCCCGGCCGGGTTCGTGTGCGGGCTCTACGACGCCGTCTGCGTTGCAGTCGTGCAGGACATCGCGGACCTCTCCGGCCTGGTGAGCGTGACCGTCACGCTTTCGTCGACCGGCATGCGCTGTGCGGACAACAGCACCACCTCGGCCCGCCGCCAGGTAACCATCGAGCCCGCACCCCTGCGAACGATCCGCACCAATCGCCGTCCCTCATCGTCGTCGATGTCTCGGACCCGAAGGCGTTCAGCCATGAGGACAGCATGGCCGTGCCGCCCGAGCCTGCCACGGACCCGGCCGTGGGTCAGCGTGGTTGAGTATCAGGCGTGGTGAGTGGCAGCATGACGCTCTCACCTGGCTGCAGGCTCCGCACCTGGTCCCCAACGAGGTGCACCGGTTCGAATCCGACAGCGGTGAACTGCCCGTCTGCCACCACTGCTCCGGCTCGCTCGTGCAGGGCCACGACGGGCCGGCGGTTCTCTCGCGCCCACTCCCGCGCACGTGGCGTGTCCTGGAGGCGGTGATGCACGAACACCCCGTGTCCCGCCAGCAGATCAAGGCCCCGGGTGTCGGTCGTGTGGCAGGAGTCCACATCGAGGTGCGCAACGGTCGTGATGTCGACACCCATCACCGCCGCGCCCGCGCTTCCTCCGTAGACAGCTCCGCCGTTCTCCAGAAAGCGCTTTAGCGCAGTCAGGAGGCCGTTGCGTCGAAGGACTGCCAGTAGACGGAAGGTGTTGCCCCCGCCGATGTACACCCCGCGGAACTCCGGTAGGCGTCGGGCCGGCTCGTCGCCTGCACCGTCCCACATCTGGATGTCGTTCAGTCCGAGGGGCGAGAATACGCCGGTCACCCACTCCAGGCAGGCGGCATAGTCGCTTTCAGCCGGAACCATGGCAACCGGCCAGTACCACAACGGTCCGGAGCCCACTGCTGAAGCAAACGCGGTGTCCAGCCGGAGGGAGTCCTCCGCACCGCCGCCACCGGACAGGAACAGCGAGCCGGTCACCGCATGCCCGTAGGTTCAACCTCACTCATGAGGCCGAACCTACGGGAGGTGATCGACAGGCTGCAAGCGCATGCGACGGGGCGGACGTTGCCTGATGCGGTACCGGGGCGGGGCCTCGGTGACGATCAGACGGTCGGGTCGGGCAGGATCTCGCGGACCTCCTGCGCGCAGCGGCAGGCGGCGGCAAACTTGGCGGCCCACTCCAGCGCGTCCTGGCGTGAGGGCAGATCGAGGACCGCGAACCCGCCGAGCACCGCCTTGGTCTCCGGGTACGGGCCGTCGGTGACAGTCCCATCGGTGGCCACGATGCTCGCCTGCTGGGTTTCCAGTCCGCCGCCGAAGACCCACACACCGGCGTCCTGAGCCTGACGCATCACCTCGTGCGCGGCCTCGGCCACCTCGGGCAGCTCTTCCTCGAGGAAGGCCATCGCGCCGTCATCAAACGAGATCAGGTACCGCGTCATGCATGGCTCCCTTGTTCGATCCGGCGGATGCGTCGCCGTTCATTGGACGGGTCAGTCAGCCGCGCCGGGCGCCTTGGCTCGGGCGACGGCGGCGGCTCGGGCGGTGGCGAGGGCGGTACCGAGGTGCCCGAGTTCGGATTCCGAGAGCGGTGCACGCAGCAGGGATTCCAGCTCCCGGTCGAAGACCGCTCCCGCAGTCGCCAGCAACTCCTCTCCCGCCTCGGTGAGTTCCAGGATCGAGGAGCGACGGTCAGCAGGGTTCGGGCGGCGGGCGCAGTAGCCCAACGCCTCGATGCGGTCAACGGCCTGGCTGGTGCCGCCGACGGTGATGGCCAGCGCGTTGGCGATGTCGTACACCCGGCAGGAGGGCGTCGAAGCGATGGCCATCATCACGTTGAGGCTCCCCAGCGGCAGGCTGCACTCCTGCCGCAGCCGGGCGTCCACGGAGTTCCACAGGACGGTCTCGAAGCGAACCAGATCATCGAACACCTGCCGCAGTTGCACCGCTTCCACCGCACCTCCCTCGAAACCTTGGCACTGATTAGTTTAGCGCTAATTCAGATGAAACCGCAGCGCGGGCCGTGGGCCCGACCGGGGGACGCCGGACGTCAGCCGCCGGTGGGGAGTTGGGGTTCCGGCGGCTGGTCCTTCGGGGGGCGTCCGCGACGGGGCAGCTGGCCGACGTTGCTCGGCAGGCGTCCGGCCTGGGAGAGGGACTGTCGCAGCAGGTACTCGATCTGGGCCGTGGTGCTGCGCAGTTCGTCCCCGGCCCAGCGGACCAGGGCGTCGTGGACGGCGGGGTCCAGGCGCAGCAGGATCTGTTTGCGTTCACTCATGGCCGCTCCGGCCCGGCCTACTGGTAGAGAGTGCCGGTGTTGACGACCGGCTGGGTGGCCTGCTCGCTGCACAGGACCACCAGCAGGTTGCTGACCATGACGGCCTTGCGTTCCTCATCGAGCTCGACGATACCCTCCGCGCTCAGCGAGTCGAGGGCCTGGCGGACCATGCCGACCGCGCCCTGCACCAGCCGCTGCCGCGCGGAGACGACGGCGTCGGCCTGCTGGCGGCGCAGCATCGCCTGCGCGATCTCCGGCGCGTAGGAGAGTCGGGTGATCCTGGATTCGACCACGCTGATACCGGCGAGGGCGACCCGGGCGCCGATCTCCGCCGACAGGCGCCCGGTGATCTCGCCCGTGTGCTCGCGCAGCGAGATCTGGCCCTCGCTGCGTGCGTCGTAGGGGTATCCGGTGGCGATGTGGCGCACCGCGGTCTCGGTCTGGATCCCCACGAACTGGACGAAGTTGTCCACGGCGTAGACGGCTTTGGCGGTGTCCTCGACCTGCCAGACCACGACGGCCGCGATCTCGACGGGGTTGCCGTCGGCGTCGTTGACCTTCAGCGTCGCCGTCTCGTGGTTGCGCACCCGGGTGGAGACCCGGCGCCGCAGCGTGAAGGGGTTGACCCAGCGCAGGCCGGTGGCGCGGATCGTCCCGGTGTACCGGCCGAACAGCGACAGCACGCGGGCCTGGCCGGGGGCGACGGGCGTCAGGCCGATGAGGGCGAGCAGGCCGACCACGAACAGGGCCACGTTCCACCAGCCGTTGACGCCCCGCAGCACGATGGCGACGACGATCAGGGCCACGCCGAGGGCCAGCGGGCCCCAGCCGGGGATGTTGTATCCGTTCCGCTCGCTCACCGGCGCCTCGGGCATGCGGAGCGGTGGTTCCTGATCAAGTTCCGTGGTCATCGGAACGCCTCCCTGTGAGCAGTGATCTACCAGGCAAAAATCTAGCATAGTGATATCACTTTTTAGAAGGCATGGAGCGTGGTCAGCTGCCACCTCAGCTCTCCGTCGCTCCACTGGTCGGTGCGGGTGAGTCCGGCCGCGGCGGCGACGGCGGCGGACGCCTGGTGGTCGGGGTGGATGTGGGCGATGACGGTGTGCACCGGGCGCTCCCGCAGCCAGGCGACCAGCCCTCGGGCCGCCTCGGTGGCGATCCCCTGCCGCTGCCAGGGGGTTCCCACCACCCAGGCGATCTCCGCGACGGCTCCACAGTCATCGGCGGTGACCGTCGCCTGCACCGTGCCGGCCAGGCACCCGGCGGTGCGCAGGCGGATCGCCCAGTTGCACCAGGAGACCGCCGGATCGGGCGAGCCGACCGCCCAGCGGGCGTAGCGGGCGCGCAGGGCCTGGACGCTTTCCGGCGCGCCGCCGATGAACGTGTGCAGGTCGGGATCGGACAGCACGGCGGCCATCTCGTCGGCGTGCTCCACCCGCAGCGGCAGCAGGGTGAGCCGCTCGGTGTCGATGATGTCGGGCCTGAACGTATTCACGCTGCCTCCTGGTCGCAAGGTGCGACGAGTATGGCGCGGGCGCGGCGCGGCCCGACGTGAGGTCTACCGCCCCAGCGGCGGGCCCGGTCCGCACACGGGCATGTGCGCGGACCGGGCGGGGGCAACGAGCTGTTACAGCTGAGGAGTTACGAGTTGGGGACGGTGTCGACGAAGTGGGTGCCGCTGCCGTAGTAGCCGGCGACCGTGCTGGTGACCTGGGCCGGGGTGAGCGCGCCGGAGTTGTTGAAGTAGACCCAGTTGACCTTCTCGTCCCAGGTGCGCGCCCCGCTGGCGCCGGAGAGGTCGATGAACCACTCGTTGCAGTCGATGGTCATGGGTTCGCGCGGGTAGTAGATGCCGGTGGTGCTGAAGTACTCCTGACCGTCGACGTAGTACGTCACGGTGCCGTCCTCGACCGTCATCTGCAGGGTGTGCCAGCCCTGGAGGCTGCTGATGACGTTGTGGGTCTGCCGGTTCATGGCGTCCGCGCTGTACCAGCTGGTGGTGTAGAGCGTCGGGCCGGGCGCGCCCCAACCGCCGTTCGGCAGGTACTCGTTGTCCAGTTCGCTGTAGAGCGAGTTGTCCGGGGAGATGGTGTAGAAGGTCTCGTTGACGTGGTCGCCGTTCTGCCCGGTGGTGGGCGCGTCGTTGAAGTAGACCCGGGCCGCGTAGGTACCCTCGAAGAACTTCTCGCTGGTGGTGTCGATTTCGGCCTGGGTGGTGTCGGTGCCGTCGGTGGTGGCCTCCAGTTGCATCACCTTGCCGCCCTGGGCGGTCGGGTCGCTGGGGAAGCTGATCGCGTTCTGGGTCCAGGTGTTGGCGATGCCCGGGCCGCCGGAGCCGGTGCGGATGGTCCAGTCGTGGGCGTTGAGGGCGGGGTCGGTGGGGCCGGTGTAGTGGAAGTCGTCGAACAGCGTGCCGCCGGACGGCGGGGCACCGGTGGGGCCGGTGGGCGTCGGCGTCGGTGTCGGCGAAGCGCCCCCGGTCGGCGTGGGCGTGGGGGTCGGTGAGGCGGTGCCGCCGTTCGGCTCGGTGCCCCACGCCAGCGCGCCGTTCACATAGCCGGTGACCTGGCTGGAGGCGGTGTAGCCGGTGTCGGCGGCGTTGAACGAGTAGTCGTCGGCCTGGTTCACGTCCTGCCAGTCGCTGCGGTACAGCCGCAGTTCCAGGTCGCCGCTGTTGGCGCCGGGGGCCAGGCTGCCGGCGTCGGTGCCGAAGCTGATCTGGAGGTAGTGGTCGGCAGTGGCGGTGGGGTTCGCCAGTGCGACGACGGTACCGGTGATGTTGGAGCAGCCGGGCACGGCCCAGGCGCAGGCGAAGGTGTAGGGCACGGTGGTGTCGGCGCTGAAGTAGTAGCGCAGGGTGATCTGGCTGAGCGGGATGGCGGCCGAGGTGTTGTTGACGACCTCCAGCCAGGGTTCGGCCTCGTCGGCGGTGGCGGCCGTGCTGGTCTTGTAGAGCACGGTCAGGGCCGGGCCGGCCGCGTGCGCGGCGTGGACGGTGGGGTAGAGCGCGACGGCGGTGCAGGCCAGCGAGGCGGCTGCGAGCAGTGCGCGGCGCATCCCGCGTGGGCGGGGGTGGGCGTGCTCCATGGGGACTCCTGTGGGGGAGGCGGGCCCGGCGTCGGCCGGGGCCGTGGGGGCGCGTCGGCGGCATCCGTGCTCGGGAGGGGCGGGGATCCGGCGCGGTACTGCGGCAGCATGGGACACCCACGATGGATGACCACTGGTCATGTCACATGTGCCGGTTGACGTACAAGGTGATTGCCCGAACTCCCCATGTCAAGGCCGACATCATGATCTGCTGTCGCTCGCACACCCCTTTTCTTCCCCTTCGCAGGTGGGGATGCAGATCGGGTTTCCACCCATTGACATGACCAGAGGTTAGGTGGGAGCGTCTGCGTCCAGCAGCCGGCGCAGCAGCCCCGTCGGCCCTCCCGAGCACCCCCTCATCCCCCGGCCGTCGAGGAGAGTTCCCATGCACACGAGATCCCTGGCCTGGTGCGCCTGTGCCGCCGCCGCGGCCCTGTCCCTCAGCGCCTGCGGCAGCGGTTCGACCGACCACGGCACGGCCGCCGCCAGGACCACCGGTCCCCGGACGCTGACGGTGTGGCTGATGGACGGCGACCTCAGCACCCAGGCCACCGACGCGATCAATGCCGCCTTCGAGAAGGCCACCGGCGCGAGGGTGGACATCCAGATCCAGCAGTGGGCGAACATCAACACCAAGATCAGCACCGCGCTGGCGCAGTCCGACCCGCCGGACGTGGTCGAGATCGGCAACACCGACGTCCCGCTCTTCGCCGCCACCGGCGCGCTCAGCGACATCACCGCCGACGAGTCCTCGATGTCGGCCGGGCAGACCTGGCTGCCGGGCCTGGTCGGACCGGCCACCGTGGACGGAAAGGTCTACGCCGCACCGCTGTTCGCCGGCAACCGCGCGGTGATCTACAACAAGAGGATCTGGGCCGCCGCCGGGGTCACCACCGCCCCGACCAGCTTCGCCCAGCTCACCGCCGACCTGGACCGGATCAGGGCGAAGAACCCCCAGCCGGGCTTCTCCGCCTTCAACTTCCCCGGCCAGTACTGGTACGGCGCGCTGCAGTTCGTCTGGGACGCGGGCGGCGAGCTGGCGACCGAGAGCAACGGCAGGTGGACCGGCGCACTGGGCACACCCGCCGCCCAGCAGGGGCTGCAGGCGTGGAAGTCCTTCCAGAACACCTACTCCTCCCCCGCCTCCCGCAACGTCGACACCAAGACCCCCGACCAGGCCGCGATGTTCGCCTCCGGCAAGACCGCCACCATCCTGGACACCAGCATCAACACCGTGCTCAAGGACAACCCGGCGCTCAAGGGCCAGATCGGCACCTTTCCCTTCCCCGGCGCCGTTCCCGGCCACGACCAGCCGGTCTTCCTCGGCGGCTCCGACCTGGGCGTCGCCGCCAAGAGCCGGAACCAGGACCTCGCCGTGGCCTACCTGAAGGCGGCCACCAGCCCGGCCGTGCAGAGCAGCGCCATCGTCGGCATCGACGGCTGGACGCCGGTCTCCACCCAGCTCATCGACTCAACCCAGGGCAGTCTGCCGCCGACATCGGCCGCGTTCTTCGAAGCGGCCAAGGACAGCGTGTCCACCCCGGCGACCCCCGGCTGGGCCACCATCGAGAGCGACACGTCGATCAACACCTTCTTCGCCGACATCGCCACCGGGCGCACATCGGTGGCCCAGGCCGCGGCCGGTTTCGACGCCCACCTCGACCAGGCCCTGAACGCCTCCCAGTGACCATGGCCACCTCCACCGCACCCCGCCCCGGGCGCGCCGCCGAGCGGGCGGCGGCCCCCGCCCGGCCCGCGCTGCGGCGCACCGGCGCGGCGTTCCCGTACCTGCTGCTGCTCCCCGCCGCCGCCGTCCTGGCCCTGGTCCTGGGCTATCCGCTGGCCCGGCTGGTGCTGATCTCCTTCCAGGACTACGGGCTGCGCGCCCTGTTCACCGGGGTCGTGCCCTGGGCCGGCTGGGCCAACTACCGCGCGGTGCTGTCCGATCCGGAGCTGGTCCCGGTGCTGCTGCGGACCGCCGGGTTCTGCGCCGCGCTGGTGGCCGGGACGCTGGTCGTCGGCATGCTGGTCGCGCTGATGCTGGGGGCCCTGGGCCGGCGGATGCGCACTGCGGTCACGCTGTGCCTGATCGCCGCCTGGGCCGTGCCCAACGTGGCCTCCACCCTGGTGTGGCAGTGGCTGTTCCAGCCCGTCTACGGGGTCGTCAACTGGCTGCTGACGCAGACCGGGCTCTTCGGCGACCTGACCCAGCACGACTGGACCACCTCGGCGGCCTCGGCCTTCCTGCTGGTGTGGCTGCTGGTGGTGTGGCAGTCCGTGCCGTTCGTGGCGCTGACCCTGCACGCCGGGCTGACGCAGATCCCGCGCGCCTACTACGAGGCCGCGGCGCTGGACGGCGCGGGCCCGGTGACCGTGTTCCGAGCGATCACCCTGCCGTTTCTGCGGCCGGTCCTGGGGCTGGTCGGCATCCTCTCGGTGATCTGGGACTTCAACGTCTTCAACCAGATCTGGATCCTCACCCAGGGCGGCCCGAACCAGGGCACCACCACGCTCGGCATCTGGTCCTTCACCACGGCGTTCAGCAGCAACTCGCTGGGCCAGGGCGCCGCGATCGCGGTCGTGTCGGTCCTGCTGCTGCTCGTCCTCACCGCCTTCTACGTGCGCCGGCTGGTGCGGTCGGGAGAAGACCTGTGAACCCGAACCGACGGCCCGGCCACCGGCGGGCGCTGAACGCCGCCGCCGTGCTGTTCTGCCTCCTATGGGCGTTCCCCGTCTACTGGATGGTCGACACCGCCTTCAAGCCCTACGGCGACATCCTCAGCACCACCCCGCGGTTCCTGCCGTTCCCGTTCACCCTGGCCAACTTCGCCGACGCGGTGCGCAAACCGGGGTTCCTGACCGACCTGGCCAACAGCGCCGTGGTGACCTGCGCGGTGGTGCTGCTCTCGATCGTGCTGGCGTTCTTCGCGGCCGTCGCGCTGGCCCGGTTCCGCTTCCTGGGGCGGCGCGGCTTCCTGATCGCCGTCCTGGTGGTGCAGATGGTCCCGCAACCGGCCCTGCTGATCCCGGTCTTCCTCGGCCTCAAGAGCGCGGACCTGCTGAACACCCTGGTCGGGCTGGTGCTGACGTACGTCGCCATGGTGCTGCCGTTCACCATCTGGACCCTGCGCGGGTTCCTGCACGGCATTCCGGTGGAGCTGGAGGAGGCGGCGATGCTGGACGGCGCCGGCCGGATGACCGTCATCCGCAGCGTCCTGCTGCCGCTGGTCATGCCGGGGATCATCGCCACCAGCGTCTTCGCCTTCATCACCGCGTGGAACGACTACCTGTTCGCCTATGTGCTGATGAAGGACCAGAGCCACTACACCCTGCCGGTCTGGCTGGTCTCCTTCAGCACCAGCACCGGCACCGACTACGGCGGACTGATCGCCGCCTCCACCCTGTTCGCCCTGCCCGTGGTGGTGTTCTTCATGCTCATCCAGCGCCGCCTGGTCGCCGGCATGACCGCCGGGGCCGTCAAGGACTGACCCGCTCCCACCGCCAGCCCCGAAAGGCCACCGTGATCATCCCCCGTCCCACCGAGCTCACCCCGCACCCCGGGCGGTTCGTCATCGGCCCGGATCTGCACCTGGACGTCGGGCCCGGGACCGAGGCGGCCGCTGAGCTGCTCGCCGGCTACCTCGGCCGCGGGCGGGCCCGCAGCGCCGCGGGCCCGCGGATCGCCCTGTCCCTCTCCCCCGCCGCGCCGGACTCGGCGGGCAACCAGGCGTACACCCTGAGCATCCGGCCCGACCTGGTCACCCTGGCCTCCCCCGGGGTGGCCGGGCTGCTGAACGGCGTGCAGACGCTGCGGCAGCTGCTGCCGCCGGCCGCCCTGGACCAGGCCGCCGCCCGCGCCGAGGACTGGTGGTGGCCCTGCGCGGACGTCCGGGACCGGCCCCGGCTGGCCTGGCGCGGCGCGCTGCTGGACGTCGCCCGGCACTTCCTGCCGCTGGAGTTCCTGTACCGCTTCGTCGACGAGCTGGCACTGCACAAGCTCAACGTGTTCCAGCTGCACCTGAACGACGACCAGGGCTGGCGGATCGAGATCGACGGCCTGCCCCGGCTGACCGAGGTGGGCGCCTGGCGCGCCGAGTCGGCGCTCGGGCCGGGCGGCCCGGGCGGACCGGTGCCCGGCAACGGCACCCCGCACGGCGGCTACTACACCCAGGCCGAACTGCGCGGCCTGGTCTCCTACGCCCGGGCGCGCGGGGTCAGCGTGGTCCCGGAGATCACCATGCCCGGGCACGCCCGCGCGGTGCTGGCCGCCTACCCCGGGCTGGGCAACCGCCCCGGGCACCCGCTGCCGGTGTGGACCAGCTGGGGCGTCAGCGAGGACATCCTGGCCGTCAGCGACCAGGCCCTGGACTTCTGCCGACAGGTCCTCGCGCAGACCATGGAGGTCTTCCCCTCCCGCTACGTGCACCTCGGCGGCGACGAGTGCCCCACCGTGCAGTGGCAGCACAGCCCGCAGGCCCGCGACCGGGCCCGGCGGCTGGGCCTGGCCTCGCCCGCCGAGCTGCACGGCTGGTTCCTGGGCCGGATGCGGGACTTCCTGGCCGGGTCCGGACGCCGGGCCGTGGCCTGGGACGAGAAGGGCTACGCCGCAGGCACGGTGCCGTCCGGCATCGTCCTCGGCGCCTGGCGCGACCCGGCCCACGGCGCGCACGCGGTGGCGCGCGGCCACCAGGTGGTGATGGCGCCGCACCGGTCGACGTACTTCGACTACCCGCAGAGCGACGACCCCGGGGAGCCGCAGGGCCAGCCCGGAGGAACGGTGCGGCTGGCCGACGTCTACGCGTTCGACCCGCTGGCCGGTCCGACGACCGGTCCGCTGCCCTCCGCCGACCCGGCCGCCGACAGCGCACCGGGCGTGCTGGGCACCCAGGCGCAGCTGTGGACCGAGTACGCGCCCACGCCCGAGCACGTCACCTACCTCGCCTACCCCCGGCTGTGCGCGCTGGCCGAGGTCGCCTGGAGCGAGGGCCGACGGGACTTCACCGAGTTCCAGGGCAGGCTGGCGCACCACCGCAAGCGGCTCGGCGCGCTGGGCAGCGCGCCCCGGCGTCCCCGCCCGCCGGGCGACCGATCGCCCGCACTCCGACACCCTGGGACGATGGACACGTGACCGGCAGCGACAAGGCCCCCACTCGGGCCACCACCAAGCGCGACCTGGTGCGCGCACACCTGCTCGAAGTGATCGAGAAGTCGGGCCCGGGCACCAGCCTGGCCCCCGAACGCGACCTGGCCGTGCAGCTCGGGGTCTCCCGGCCGACCATCCGCGCGGCGGTCGAGGAGCTGACCCGCAGCGGCCTGCTGGTCCGCCAGCACGGCCGCGGGACCTTCACCAGCCCGCACAAGGTCACCCAGGAGATGTCCGGGACCACCACCAACGCCCTGGCCGTGCCGCCCGCCGAGGGCGACTGGACCAGCCGGGTGGTGCAGTTCACCGTCGCCGCGGCGGGCCCGCACCGGGCCGCCCGGCTGGGCCTGAACGCCCAGAGCCCGGTGCTGCGGATCGTCCGCGTCCGCAACGTCGACGACGAGCCGATCGCCATCGAACGGCTGGAGCTGCCCGCCGAGTTGGTCCCCGGCCTGGCCCCGGCCGACATGGAGAGCGGCAACTTCTACCAGCTGCTGCGCGAGCGCTACCAGATCGTGGTCATGGACGCCGTCCAGACCCTGGAGCCCGCGGTGACCAACCCGCAGCAGGCCGACCTCATGGACGTCCCGGTGTTCTCCCCGATCCTCCAGATCGAGCGGACCACCCGGGACACCACCGGGCGCACCGTGGAGTTCGCCCAGTCCGTCTACCGGGGCGACCGCTACCGGATCACCTCCAAGCTCCGCTTCGACGCCGCCTCCGGCTGATCCGGTCCGGCCCCCTGCCGGGATCAGCGTCGACGAGCCGTACCGGGCGGCTCGTCCGGCACCGCCCGGAAGACGGGCCAGCCGATCTCGGTGGCCCATTGGGAGGGGTCGGGGCTGTGGCGGGCGTCGCGCAGGTAGTACTCCTGCAGCGGGCCGGCGACGCTGATCTCGTGACGGGTCGTGTAGGCGCCCAGTTCGCCGTAGGTGAGGTCGATGTCGGCCAGGGAGCCGCGGTGGGTGATGACAGCCAGCTCCGCGCCCGGGACGACCAGGGACTCGACGCGCCCGATGCAGCGCACGCGCCCCTCCACCGGGACGAAGACCGTGGCCCGGCCGCGGTCGTCCTGGAAGATCTCGCTTGCGTACAGGCCGCCGCTGGGACCGGTCGGTTCCAGCGCCTGGGCCTGGACCGCGGCGTGCAGTTCCGCCAGGGCACCCTGCCGTCACGCCGCCAGGTCACTGCGGTCCACGGTCGCGGCGATGCCCATGGCGGTGCAGGGCGGAACCGCGCGGTGCTCGATGGGGGCCGCCGCGGGGCGTTGCAGCAGGTTGCGCAGGGACTCGACCGCGGAGCGGGTGCGGGCCAGCTCGGTCTCCAGGCGGTCCAGGTGGGCGGCGATCACCTCGCCGCGCGCCGTCGCGTCCGACGTGGCCAGCACCGCCTTGACGTCGGCGATGGGGCATTCGACGAGGACGCGATCCTCGCCACCTTCGCCGAGGACGCCTTCGTCAACGACGCGCGCCCAACCCGCCTACTGACCAGCGGGGAACACCCCGGGCGGACACGGGGGTGGCCCGCACAGATGATCTGTGCGGGCCACGACCCGGTGCGTCGGCAGGTCAGCTGAGCGACGTGTTGCCGTCGTAGTAGCTGCCGACCTGCTGCTGGTAGTCGGCGTTGCCGGTGTGCTTGTCCTTGTCGAACTCGGGGGAGTTCTTGATCTCTTCCTTGGTGCGGCCGACGTGGACGGTCTCGTTGGCGGCGTCCACGGAGGTGATCGTCCCGGCCGGGAGCAGGACGTGCTTGCCGAAGATCCACGGTCCGGTGTCGACAACGATGTATCCGGTGCCGACTTCCTGCGAGTGCTCGTCCACCTTGCCGATGTGGCCGTCGGTCGCCTCGACCTTGTAGCCGGTCAGGTCGGTACCGGTCTGGTAGCCGGAGTCTGCCTGGTAGCCCCACATGCCGTTCTCCACGGAAACACCCTTCGCCGGAGGTGAAAACACCCGGATTGGCCTGAGACAGCAGGATTACTGCCTCAGTGAGTCTCCTGTCCCGGTTGGGCCATCGCATGCACTCCGGCGGCAAACTGGGCCGATTCCCCGCGCGACGACTCCGGCCCCGCCACCTGGGTGGCGGGGCCGGAGTCGTCAACAGCCGTTCAGGTCGGGCCTCCCAGCGAGGGTCAGGGCCCGGACGGGAACTCGACCACCTGCTGGAAGGTGGGGCGGTTCTGCCAGGTCGTTCCCGGGTCGGTGATCCCGCCGAGCGGGTCCTGGATGATGCTGTCGGCGCACCACTGGTCGCCCGCCGAGCAGTACGCGTCAGCGGGGTAGACCGTGGCGGCGGGTTCCGCCGCCGCGGCGGACAGCGAGGTCAGCAGCGCGGTACGGCAGGCCGCCAGGCCACCGCCGTTGCCGCAGTAGGCCAACGGCAGCGGGTCCTGGACGGGTTGGCCGAGGACTCCGCGCAGGTCCTTGCTGACGTATCCCCACCAGCCGTACTGGAAGGCCGAACCCTTGTGCGGCTGGGCCTGGTTGGACGAGGCGGCGCCGGAACCGGCGATCTGCTGGCCGCCCGAGGGCGAGTCGTTGACCTGCATGTCGTTGCTCAGGGCGGTGAACAGGCTGCTGCCCATCCCCGGCTCGAACTCGGCCTGCACCAGCAGCGGCCACCAGGCGTCCATGAGCTGGATCGCCGCGGAGTTCTGGAAGGAGGTGGCGCCCGCGCTGGTGGGGGTGATGGTGGCGCCGGCCTGGAGCCAGGTCGTCAGTTCGGTGACCAGGGCCTGTTGTGCGGGGTCGGTCACCGGCTGACTGTCGATCACCCGGAGCAGCAGCGGCAGCACCTCCTTGCCGCGCAGGTCGGTGACGGCCGCCTGCTCCATCACCTGGACCAGGGCGGCCCGGGTGAACTTCGCGCCGCTGGCCAGGTAGGAGCTGATCCCCTGGTCCAGCAGGTCGACGCGTTGGACCGGGCCGTAGCTGAAGTTGCCGTCCGCGGCACTGTAGTTCAGGGCCTGCTTGTTGTTCCAACTGACGAAGTAGTTCTGGTCGGTGGCGTTGGGGTGGGCCGTGGGCGGAGTGTCCTCGGAAGTGTCGGTGGCCGTGTTCCAGCCGACCCACTCGTCGGCCGGAGTGCCCCAGATCGGGAGGTCGGGATCGGTGCCCGAGGCACGTACCGGGTTGAGGCCGGAGTTGAAGTACGCGGTGTCGGTGGAGTTCACGTAGAACCAGTTGAAGTCGTAGCCGACCTGGGCCGCGGCGCTCTCGAAGCCGGCCGGCGTGGCCATCACGCTGGGGTCGTTGAACATCTCGAAGCCGATCGCGGACACCGCCTCGTGCATGTAGGTGGCGCGCTGCACGGTGTAGGCCACCGGTGCCCCGTCCACTTCGCCGGTGTCGTCCACCAGGCCGTAGGCGGTGCGGTACATGACCAGGTCGTAGGAGCCGGCCGCGGTCCCGTCGGCGACCGTCGGGCTCCAGGAGTCCGTCTGCTCCAGTTTCTGCATGGGGGTGCAGACCCCGTTGTCCAGGTAGGAGGTGGAGCTGCTGGTGGCCGGGCTGCCGTCGGTGTTGCACAGCTTCACCGCGAAGGTGTCGGCGGTGCCCTGCTCACCGGAGGTCGCGCTCCAGGCATAGCTGGGACCGCGCCCCATCTCCACGTAGAAGTTCAGCCCGGAGAAGGCCACACCCCGGGCGCTGAGCCCCGGTGCCTGGATCTCCTCCAGCATCAGCAACTGCGGTGCGAAGTAGCCGGTCTGCGGGCCGAACACGGCGATCGGGTGCCCGGAGGCGCTCTCGCTGCCGGAGACCACCAGCGCGTTGGACATGCCCGGGTGCTGCTGGCCCGGGGCGGGCATGTCGACGCCGGGCATGGCACCGCTGTCGAACATGCCGTTCACCGCGCCGACTTGGGAGCGCAGCGAGGCGGGCACCTTGGCGGCGAGCTTCGTCAGCGCTGCCGAGCCGGCCTTCGGGGCCGCCGTCGCGCGCTTGGCGGCCGAGGCGGCGGCCGAGCCGGTCGCGTTCTGCACCAGGGTGATCGGGGTGACCGTGCCCGGGTCGGGCATCGCGGCCGCGACCGGTGTCCCCGAGGGCTCGCCGTAGGGGAAGCTCTGGCCGTTGTGCAGGGTCAGCGTCGCCTCCGGGTCGTTCTGCTCGCGCAGCGCCGACCAGACCTGGTCGCCCCGGGAGACTCCGTACTCCGCCTCGGCCGCCTCCTTGACCAGTGCCGACTGCATCGCCTCGCCACCGCCGCTGCCGAACAGGCCGCCCACCACGCCCGCGATGGCGATCATGTCGGTCTCGGTGAACGGCTGCATCGACTGGCCGGTCAGGTCGTACTCGCCGGGGAAGTCGTCCGCCGCCTTCACCTGGGCGATGTAGCCGTTGACGCCGGCGAGGTAGCTGTCGATGTCGCTCTTGACCTGGGCGCCCTGCGTGCCGTCCGACGCCAGCGCGTTGACCTGCGCCTGGAGGTCGGCCTCGGTGTAGGGGGCGGTCTGCCAGAGGTTCTGCTCCAGGGTCCGGTTGGCCGGCGCTCCGCCGGCGAAGGACGTCAGCTCGGCCCGGCCCAGGTGCCGCATCAGGTCCATCACCCACAGCCGGTCCTCGGCACCGGCGTAGCCCGCCCCGAACTCGCCCTCCGCGCGGGTGTCGCCGTAGATGTGCGGTATGCCGCTGGTGTCGCGGACGATGGTGACTCCGCTTTCGGGCCGCTCGACCCGCTGGACCTGGTTGGCCGGAACCCCCAGCGCGGAGCTGTTGTAGAAGGTGTCGATCTGCGAGTCGGTCAGCCCGGTGTACGAGGAGACCAGGTTCGAGTAGGGCGCCAGCTGGTCGTTGTTGTTCGTCGGCCGGGTGCCGAACACCTTGAACAGCAGGATCTGGGCGAGCGTCTCGTTGCCGTTCTCGCCCGGGGGCAGGATGTCGGAGCACTGGCCGCCGCAGTAGTCGGTGACGGCCGATGCCGCCGCAGGCAGATCGGCGTTCGTTCTGGGTGCGGCACTGGTGGCGGCAGGGGCGATCAGCGCAGCCGCCGCGGCGAACGCGACGATCACGGACGCGCGGCGGGATCGTCGGCCGGGGCGGGGCACACTTCGGGATCGGCGCATGGATGACCCTCCCGGGCTGCGGCGGGGCGGATGCGAGCAGATGCTCGGCGCCCGCCAACGTACTCCCGAGTAGCTGAAATGTCAGCCATGCGCACGACAAGTGAAAGGGAAAAGCCCTCCCCGGAACCAGATATGACCCAGCATCAGGTCTTCGTCAGGCAGTTCAGTGGGCGCTCTGCGAGGCTGCGGCGCGGGAGTGCAGATCGGTGACCGCCAGCGGGTGCGCGGGCGGGCGGGCAACGGCGAGGGACGAGGTGATCGCGCTGTCCGGACCGACCCGGATCAGCTCTCCCGGCTCAAGGAGGCGCCAGCCGGGGTCGTCGTCCATCCGCTCGCTGGCCACGACGACGCAGGACACCTGGGCCAGATCGGACGACCGGGCATGCACCCGGCTGTCGGCGTCCGCGTGGTCCAGGGGGTCTGCCGTGCCCGGGCCGCCCGCGGCGCGGTCCAGGACGAACAGCTCGTGGGTCTCGGGGTAGCGCAGCGCCCACAGGCCGTCCGGCGTGGTGAGGACCAGGTTGATGCTGAACAGGGGCAGCTGGGCGGCCACCCAGTTCGCGGCCGCAGTGATCCCGGCCGTGACGTCGCCGTGGTGCCGGCCGATCTCGGTGGTGATCAGGGCGAAGAAGCGCTCGGAATCAGTCTGGCCGTGCACCAGCGCCGCCGAGTCGGCGCCCAGCTCGGACAGCCGGGCGTCCAGCTGGTCCAGGCCCTCGATGACGCCGTTGTGGGCGAACAGCCGACCGTCCTGCTCGAAGGGGTGCGTGTTGGCTGTGGTCAGCTCCCCGGTGGAGGCGAAGCGCACGTGCGCCACGAACGTGGCGGACTCCAGCTCGCCCGCCTCCAGGGCGAAGTCACGGTCTTCCCACGCGGCCTGGGGTTGGCGGTAGGCCACTGCGGCTCCGTCGGGCGTGAAGACGCCCACCCCGGTCCCGTCCGGGTTTCCCCGGCTCTGCACCTCCAGGCTGTCCGGAGCTTCGACCAGCCAGAAAGTGGCCTTGATCCGATGGGGTGCACTGGACAGTCCGAAGAGGCGACACATGAACATCTCCTTCCCCGCCGACCGACCGCGAACCACGGCCCCGCTCGGGAGCCCGTGGCTTCGGCGGCACCGTCAGCGCCCGGGATTCCCGGCGACGGCGTGGTATCCGTCGGCCACGGCGACCGAGGCAAGGGCCCCCGTCGCCGTGCGCCCCAGCCAGACGGCGCAGGCTCCCTCAGCCGTGAACGCCAGCAGGTCCGCCCCGTGTCCCTCGTCACTGACGCGCTCGAAGAAGTCGTTGCAGAGGCTTTCCGTGTCACGGGGCTGACCGATGCCCTCTCGTGCCCCTTTCCAGAACGCCCGGAAGGGCGCTGTCAAAGCCTCCCAGGCGGCGGCGTCGGCGAAGCATCCCATGCCGGTCTCGGAGTCGAATCCGACCCGTTCACCAGCGTGAACGGTCTCGATGTCGTCCTCGACCCCGAGTGCCATCTCCCACCTGGTCACGGCGTCCTCGGTGATGCACAGCCGGACGGCGGCGACCTCCCGGTCAGCGAAACGCTCGCCCATGAACTCGTACGGTGCCTCGGTCCACGCGGCCTCCACCCGGAAGACGCCCGCCGGGATCCGCACGGCCAGCTCGCGGCCGACGTGCGGGCCCGGCAACGGGTCGTCGTCCTCCGGCCACGGCGAGTCGACGACGAGACGGCCGCTGGGGATGCGGATCTTCGTCACGTCCCTCACCTCGACGACCCGGACGAATGCCGTCGGATCATCGGAGCGCGTTCCGAGCTGAGCCCCGGGAACGAAGACCGCGTCCAGGTACCTGCTCTCGTCGGGGCCGGCCGCCAGCCGGACATCTGTTTCATGATCCATGCGCAGACAGTATGCGGTCGCACTGACAGGCCGCGCGGGGGGCGGACGTCCCCGGGCAGTTCGGTGCCCGGGTGTCCCCCGGCGGGGGCCATGCGTGTGGTTCGCGGGCTTCCGGGGTGGTGGACCTGCGGTGCGCCCCGGAGTTCACGTACTCATGGGGGTATCCGGATAGCCGGAGGGTTTGCCTGTCTCATGGAAGGGCTGAGAGGTGCACGCGATCCTGCATGCGCTGTCGATCACGGGATCGATGACCTGGGAAATCACCTGGGCCCTCATCCTCGGGTTCACCCTGTCTGCGATCGTGCAGGCGGTGGTGCGCAAGGCCAGCGTCGTCCGCCTGCTGGGCGACGACCGCCCGCGCACGCTGGTGGTCGCCTCCGGGCTGGGCGTGTCCTCGTCCTCGTGCTCGTACGCCGCCGTGGCCCTGGCCCGCTCCCTGTTCACCAAGGGAGCGGACTTCACCGCCGCGATGGCCTTCGAGATCGCGTCGACCAACCTGGTGGTGGAGCTCGGGGTGATCCTGGCGCTGCTCATGGGCTGGCAGTTCACCGCTGCGGAGTTCACCGGCGGACCGGTCATGATCGTCGTCCTGGCGCTGCTGTTCCGGGTGTTCCTGAGCGGGAGGCTGCTGCGCGAGGCCCGCACCCAGGCGGCGCGCGGGGTGGCCGGGTCCATGGAGGGACACGCGGCCATGGACATGTCCGTCCAGCGCGAGGGGTCCTTCATGAATCGGCTGCTGTCGGGCGAGGGCTTCACCTCCACCGCGCACGTCTTCGTCATGGAGTGGGCGGCGATCCTGCGGGACCTGGTCGTCGGCCTGCTCATCGCCGGGGCCATCGCCGCCTGGGTACCGGACTCCTTCTGGCGCGCCTTCTTCTTCGCCGGCCACCCGCTGGCGTCCAAGCTGTGGGGGCCGCTGATCGGCCCGCTGGTGGCCGTCGCCTCGTTCGTCTGCTCCGTCGGCAATGTGCCGCTGGCCGTCGTGCTGTGGAAGGGCGGCATCAGCTTCGGCGGCGTGGTGGCGTTCATCTTCGCCGACCTGCTGATCCTGCCGATCCTCAACATCTACCGGAAGTACTACGGCACGAGGATGACGGTGTTCCTCTTCGTCACCTTCTACGCGGCCATGGTCATCGCCGGATACCTGGTCGAGCTGGTCTTCGGCGGCCTGGGCATCATCCCCGACAACTCCAAGGCGAAGGTCCCCACGGGCGGGGTGAGCTGGGACTACACGACCTGGCTCAACATCGTCTTTCTCGCATTGGCCGCCGCCTTCGTCATCCGCTTCCTGCGCACCGGCGGCCGGGAGATGTTCCGCATGATGGGCGGTTCACCCGACACCGGCCCCGACCCCGAGCACACCGGCCCCGACCACCACCAGCCCTGACCACCAGCCCTGACCACCGGAGCGGACGCCCGGCGTGTCCTTCGGGACGCTTCCTGACGCGGCGTTAGGTTGGACATCCGAGTGAAGCATGCCGGCGCCCGGGGGGCGCCCGCGGCGCGGCGAGCACGCGTGGCCGTCGGCGTCCCGTGCTTCCCATGACGCAGGCCCCATCAGGTTCCGGGTGGTCCCGCCCGGCCGGGGTGTTCTCAAGGAGCGATATGGATTCCGCAAGCGACGCCCCGGGACGCCGGGTTCTGCTGCAGGGAGGGCTGGGCCTGGCCTCGGCGCTCCTCACCGGCTGCTCGTCGTCGTCCCCGGCGGCCTCCTCCATGGCCATGTCCACAGCATCGTCGGCGGCCTCGTCCACGGGCGTGCCCACGGGCTCGTCGGGATTCGTCCTGCCCGACGGACCCCAGGTCAACGCGGTCGACAAGAAGAGGTACCGCAACGGCTCCACGGTGAACGCCACGGTGGCCCCGGGCGTCAGCACGGTGGACCTGGGAGGGCTCACCGTCTCCGCGTGGTGCTTCGGCGGGTCCGTGCCCGGGCGTGAACTGCGGCTCACCGCGGGCGACGTGCTGCGGGCGCAGGTGCACAACACGCTCCCGGCGGACACCACCGTCCACTGGCACGGCCTGGACATCCGCAACGACATGGACGGCGTGCCGCAGGTGACCCAGGACCCCATCGGCCAGGGCCAGGACTTCACCTACGACTTCGTCGTGGACTCCCCCGGCACGTACTACTACCACCCGCACGCCGGTCTGCAGTTCGCCCACGGCCTGTACGGGCCCCTCATCGTCGAGGACCCCCACGAGCCGCTGTCCTACGACGAGGAGTGGACCGTGGTCATCGACGACTGGCTGGAGGGGGTGGACGGGCTGACGCCGGAGGCGGTGTACGCCGCGCTCAGGCAGGGGGGAGGGATGTCGGTCATGGGCGGCTCGACCTCCGCCCAGCCGTCCATGGGCGGCTCCTCCGCGATGGGCGGCTCCCCCGCCATGAGCGGGTCTCCGTCCGCGAGCGGGTCAGCACCCATGAGCGCGTCAGCACCCATGAGCGCGTCAGCCTCCATGGGCGGGTCGCCCGCCATGAGCGGATCGCCGTCCATGAGCCCGGCGGTGTACCAGGCCATCCACGGGCTGGGCACCAGCGCGCTGCTCGGTGGCGACCCCGGTGACGTTCGGTATCCGTACTATCTCATCAACGGCCGGATTGCCTCGGCGCCGACCAGCTACGCGAGCAAGCCCGGCAAGCGGGTACGGATCCGGCTGATCAACGCCGGGGCGGACACCGCCTTCCGGGTGGCGCTCGGCGGCCACCGGATGACCGTCACCCACACCGACGGCACCCCCGTCCAGCCCGTCGAGGCCGACGCGATCCTGATGGGCATGGGCGAGCGGTACGACGTGCTGGTGACCCTGGCCGACGGTGTCTTCCCGCTGGTGGCGGTCGCCGAGGGGAAGGGCGACGCCGCCCTCGCGCTCGTGCGCACCGGTTCCGGGACTGCTCCGTCGGCATCGGTCCGGCCCGCCGAGCTGAACGGCAAGCTCGTCGGCGGCAAGGACACGGCCTCCCTGGTCGCCGACCCGAAGTACCAGCTGGGCAACGCCTCGATCGACGAGACCATCGTGCTCCACCTGAACGGCAGCATGAGCGGCTACATGTGGAGCCTCAACAACCTGCCGTACGACCCCGCCAAGCCCCTGGCGGGGCTGTCCTCCGGCCAGAGAGTTCGGCTGCAGTACACCAACCAGACCATGATGTGGCACCCCATGCACTTCCACGGGCACGCCTTCGCGGTGGGCGGGCCCACCGGTCCGCGCAAGGACACCGTGATGGTGCTCGGGCCAGACGGTCAGCTGCGACTTCGACACGGACAACCCCGGCCGGTGGGTGACCCACTGTCACAACGCCTACCACGAGGCAGCCGGGATGATCGGCGTGCTCGCCTACCGGCTCTGAGTCGGATCAGGCCGGGCGCTGGTCCAGCTCCGCCGGGTCGAACCCGGCCGTCGGCGGGGCGATCCTCATCGGCGCGGGCGGCCTGCTGCTCGTCGTCCGGCACCGCCGCGACGCCTGACGCGCGGCATTCGCCCGCCGAGGGGCCTCAGACGGGCGCGTCCGGGGCCTCCGAGGGCAGGGGCGAGCCGAAGCGGATGAGGTTGTTGTCAAGATCCACGTGGGCCCCCTCCCGGAGCCGATACGGCGTGTCGGTGGGCCCGACGGTCCGACCGCCGATGCCCGAGCGGCTCCACTCGGCGGCCAGGGCGTCGGCGTCCTCGACGTACAGGTAGGCCGCGCCGGCATGGACGTGCGGGTCGTAGTCCTGCTCCTCCGTCAGGTGCAGGCTGACGGCGTCGCGGTCGGCGAAGCCGTATCCGCCGCCCTCGTAGCGCCTCACGGTGAAGCCCAGCTGTGCGTAGTGGTCCAGCGCCCGGCCGAGGTCGCTGACGGCGAAGATCGGCGCGAAGGAGGCGTGGTGGAACGAGGCGCGGGGGCCTGCGGTCTGGTCCATGGCGGACGCCTTCCGGGAGTCGTTCACGTTCCGGTCAGGAGGACCGTACCGCCGGGCACTGACAATCCCGGGGCGGAAGCCATTTGCGGAATCCGGAATCCGGTTGGCAGGCTGCGCTGATGGACTACCAGCCCCCTTGGGTCACCACGCCCGTCACCGCGGACCTGCTGCGCGGCGCTCTCGAGCTGGAGCGCACCGCGCACGGCGTGCTGCCGCACCGCCTGCCCGCCTGGGCGCGCGCGCAGTGCGACGACGAGCAGCTCGCCATGGCCGAGGCCCAGCCCTCCGGCGTCCGCCTGGCCTTCCGCACCCGGGCCACCACCGTCGAACTGGACGTCCTGCCCACCAAGACGGTCTACGGGGAGCGCCCCCAGCAGCCCGACGGCGTGTACGACCTGCTCGTGGACGGCCGCCTCGCCGGCCGGGCCACCGTGGAGGGCGGCAACGTCCTGACGGTGGACATGACCAACGGGGACCGGGAGACCCGGCCGGGCCCGGTCGGCACGCTGCGGTTCACCGATCTGGCCGACGGGGTCAAGGACGTCGAGATCTGGCTGCCGCACCAGGAGATCACCGAGCTGGTCGCCCTGCGCACCGATGCGCCGGTCGAGGCCGCGCCCGACCGGGGCCGCCGGGTGTGGCTGCACCATGGCAGCTCGATCAGCCAGGGCGCCGCCGCCGAGAGCCCCAGCACCACCTGGCCCGCGCTGGCCGCCGCCCTCGGCGGCGTGGAGCTGACCAATCTGGGTCTCGGCGGCGGCGCCCTGCTCGACCCGTTCACCGCCCGCGTCATGCGCGACACGCCTGCGGACCTGATCAGCGTCAAGATCGGCATCAACCTGGTCAATGCCGACCTGATGCGCCTGCGCGCCTTCGCCCCGGCGGTGCACGGCTTCCTCGACACCATCCGCGACGGGCACCCCACCGCGCCGCTGCTGGTGGTCTCGCCGCTCTACTGCGCCATCCACGAGGA
This sequence comes from Streptacidiphilus sp. PB12-B1b, assembly GCF_014084125.1. Classification (NCBI taxonomy): domain Bacteria; kingdom Bacillati; phylum Actinomycetota; class Actinomycetes; order Kitasatosporales; family Streptomycetaceae; genus Streptacidiphilus; species Streptacidiphilus sp. PB12-B1b. Next base: position 4,116,597 of record NZ_CP048405.1, read on the forward strand.
CACGCCCGGGCCCAGCGTCCCGGATTCCGACAGCAGCGGCGCCGGACAGGCGGAGGGGATCCGGGCCCTGGGCGACCCGGCGGAGAGCGCTTTCGGCAAGCTGACGCTCACCGTCATCCGCGCGGAGCTGGCGCGGATCACCGCCGCCCGCGCCGCCGACGACGCCCGTCTGTACTACCTCGACGGCCGCGACCTGTACGGCGCGGCGGACTTCGCCGAGCTGCCGCTGCCCGACCAGCTCCACCCGGACGCCGCCGCGCACCGACGCATCGGGGAGCGCTTCGCCGGGCTGGCCTTCGCCCCGGACGGGCCGTTCGCCGCCGAGGACGCCTGACCGGGCGTTCACTCCTCGGGATGGGCCAGCCGCTCGGCCAGGGCCAGCACGTCGCCCGGAACGGTGGCGACGGCCTCGGTGGTGACCAGCGAGGCAGCGGCGCTCAGCTCGTCGAACGCCGTGACCGCCTCGCCGCTGACATCCGCCAGATAGGGCCAGTTGCCCTCCTCGACCGCGCGGGTGATCTGGTCGACCAGCCCCAGCGCGTGGGCGTAGAGCGCGGCGAGCCGTCGGCCGCCGACGGTCAGGTCATCGGAACGCCCCGGGGGCGGTGAGGTGCTCATGGGGCCATGGTCACCCCTGCGCCTGCCGCCCGCACGGCACGCGACGCAGCCGGGCTCGGCTCCGACCGGAAGCCGGGCACACCCGCGGCCGGGCGGCTGCACGGCCGGGTCGGACGCCGTTGAATGTCGTCCAGAAGGCGGAAGGCCCGCAGGGACGACGACGCGGCCAGGCGGCTGCTCGGCAGGTCGGACGCCGTGGGCGGAGCACCGGGGAGGCGCTTCGGCGCCACTTGCCCCGCCTCTGGGCCGGGGGGCCGGCGGCGGGCACCCGTGTCGTTCGCTGTGCGTCACGGGTGCCGTGAGCCACCGGGGCGGGCCGGTGCCGGACCGGGCACCGACAACCGGGTCAGGGCCAGGTGAACGTGGCCAGGACGTGGCCGACGGCGTCGTAGACGGTGGCGGTGGCGCTCGCCGTCGAGGCGCCGGCGCTGCCGGAAACCGGCGTCCAGACGTAGCCGCCCGCGTAACCGGGCTGTCCGGCCAGCGACACCACGGTCACCGGGTACACCGTCGCGCCGACCTTCATCGACATCCGTGCCACCCGGCCCGGCCCGATGTAGAGCGGCACATACAGGGTTCCCTTGCTGTCGCCGTCGGTGCGCCAGCCGACCGTGCCGGAGGCCTGGTTGCCGGCGACGGCGCTGTTGCAGCCGCCGCCGTCCTTGCCCCCCACGCACATCTGTGCGCCCGTGAGCGTCAGCCACACACCGTGCCCCACCTGCACCCGCCGACCGGACGGCACCACCTGGACCGGCAACGCCCCCGAGCCCGAACCCGACTGCAAGCCCGAGCCCGGCCCGGAACCGGACGGCGGCCCGGACACGGCACCCGACGGAGACCCCGAGGGAACCCCCGGCGGTGATGCCGGGGCGGTCCCCCCGCCGGTGCGTCCGGCCCCGGCCGGGCCGACCGCGCCGGCGCCCGGCACCACCTGCGTTCCGGTGCGCAGCACCCCCGTGGCCGCCACCGGAACCACGACCGCCACCGCCGTGGCGACCGCCGCCGCCAAGGCCCTGCCCCGGACCTGCCGCCGCTGCCGCCGCGCCCGTGCCCGGATCTGCGCCGACGGCCAGGCGGGCGGCTCCAGGCTCTCGGCCGTTCGGCGCAGCGCCAGCCTCAGCTCCTCCTCGAAACTCATCGTGGGCCTGCTCCTTCCAGATCCGCCGCCGGCAGGTGGGACGCCAGGGCCGGGTGCGTGCGCAGTTTCTGCAGCCCCCGGCTGGCCTGGCTTTTCACATTGCCCGGCGAGCAGCCGAGCACGTCCGCGACCTGGCGTTCGCTCATGTCCTCCCAGAAGCGCAGGACCACGACCGCGCGTTGCCGCGGCGGCAGCCCGGCCAGTGCCTGCAGCAGCAGCGAGCGGGTCTCGGGTCCGGCGTCCCGGTTCTCGTCGGCCCGGTCGGGCGGGGTGGGCGTCAGCAGGTGCAGCACCCGCTGACGCCGGTAGCGGCTGCGGTTGTTGTTGACCATGGCCCGGTGGACGTAGGCGTCCGGGTCGTCCAGCCGCCTGATGCCGGACCAGTTCCGGAACACCTTCGCCAGGGTCGCCTGGACCAGGTCCTCCGCCTCATGGTGGTCCCCCGTCAACAGGTATGCGGTACGCACCAGCCGGCGCCAGCGCGCCCCCGCGTAGGACTCGAAGTCCAGCTCCGACCACTCGGTCTCCCCCACCGCATCCCCTCCGCTGCCCGGCCCGCCGCCTGTCCCCTGTCCCCGCCGGTCAGAACTGGGCCAGGACCCCGCCGGACGCGTCCCGCACGACCACTCCGGCCGTGGCGTCGGCGGGGGCCCAGCCGTAGCCGACGGCATAGCCGGGGTGTCCGGCCAGGGTGACGACCTGCAGGCCGTCGCTCTGCTTGCCCTCGGTGAGGGTCATCCGGGCGACCGTGCCGGAGCCCAGGTAGAGCGCCTGGTAGAGGGTAGGGCCGTTGGCGAGCCCGGTGGTCCGCAGGCCCACCGAGTCCGGTGCCTGGTTGCCGTTGACGACGCTGTCGCACTCGGTGGGGTTCTGGACGCCGCCCTGGCAGACCTCGGTGGCGGTGAGCGTCAGCCACAGGCCGTGGCCCAGGGCCACGCGCTGTCCGGGCGCGACCACGCGCACGGACGCCGAGGCCGACGCTGTTCCCCGGCCCGCTGCGGCGGCCGGGAGCGCCGCTGTGCCCACGGTCACGGCCGCCAGCAGCCCGGCGGCGGCCAGCGTCCCCCCGACGCGCCTGGCTGTGGGCAGGCCGGTCCTGTTCACGATCATGGTGTTCCTCGTTCTCTCGGTTCCCCTCGGGGTGCTCCCCCGCCCGTACTCACCCCGGTGCCCACGGAAAGGTTGCACGGTGCCGGGCGCGGCCGGTCTGGAGGCGGGCTCGTCGGCGATGGTCGTCGTCTGGGAGAACAGCTGGGCCGGGCGGTTGGCCGCCGCGCTGCGCGGCTCCCACGGCCGGGTGGTGGCACTGGACCGGATTCCGCGACGCCGTGGTGCGGGCCATCGCCGCTCTCAACGAAGGCTGAACGAAGCCGAACGGGGCCGGACGAGTGAGGAGTTCATGATGCCGCGACGCATGGGACGTCCCGGGCTGCTCGGCGCGATGGCCAGGACGGCCGTCGTGGCCGGAACGGCGACCGCCGTCTCCGGCCGGGTGCAGCGTGGCGCCGCGGAGCGCGACGCCCAGCAGCAACAGCAACAGGCCGCCGGGGCCCGGCAACAGGCGGTGGTCGACCAGCCCCCGGCCGGGGCGGCACCGTCGCAGGACCGCATCGCCCAGTTGAAGGACCTGGCCGATCTGCGCGCCACCGGCGTGCTGACCGAGGAGAAGTTCACCGCCGAGAAGGCGCGCATCCTCAACTCCTGAGGAATTCCCGAGGCCCGCCCGGCCTGCGGATCACCACCCGGCGGTGCCCGCGCCGCCCTTGAACGGGCCGTGGACGCGCGCGGTGATCCAGCCGCCGTAGAAGTCGCCGTCCTGGGCGGTGACGGGCTCCCCGTCGACCGTGCAGCCGTCGGTCCGCGAGGGGTAGAAGGCCAGCCGCCCGGCCAGCTCGCCGAAGCCGGGCGACGGCTGCGGGTAGCTCCAGGCGGCCTGGGGCGAGCGGCGGTCGCCGACCCGCAGGCTCCAGTACCGGGCCTGGCCCTTCCACTCGCACCAGCTCTGCCCCTCGGCCTCCTCCAGCAGACCGGGCGCCACGTCGTCGAAGGGGAGGTAGTAGACCGGCGGGTGGCTGGTCTCCAGCACCCTGACCGCGCGCCGCGTGTCGGCCACGGTCCGGCCGCCGAAGGCGACCGTGATCCGGCGGGCGCTGGGCACCACCAGCGGGGGGCGCGGGTAGTCCCACACCGATTCGTCTCCGTCGTCACCGAACACACGGCAGCCACCTCCGAGAGCCGCTCCCAGGCTATCCCGGCGGCGGGCCGGGTACCCGGCGGCGGCTCACCCGTCCGCGGAGCCGGCGTCCGGCAGCGGCCGCGGCCGCGACTCCGCCCGGACCAGGCCGACCAGCACCGCCGTGGTGGCGGCCAGGGCCAGCCAGCCGCTGCCCCACGCGGCCGCCGGGACGCCCGCCGCAGCGACCACGACGGCCGCCGCCAGCCGCGACCCGGACCAGGCCCCGGCCAGCGCCCGGTGGAAGCAGGCCAGGCCGAGCAGGAAGATCGACGCCCCCAGCGGCAGCAGCCCCACCTGAAGCCCGCCCAGCGGCACGTCGAAGGACTCGATGGTCTTCTGCATGCCGACCGCGGTGACGGCGATGCCCAGGATCATCACGAAGTACGCGTATCCGAACGCGTACACCGCCACCCGGCCGCGCTGCTCGGGCCCGAAGGCGTCCAGCAGTCCCTCGCTTTCGCGGTCGTCGCGGTCGAAGTACAGCCACCACATGGCGGCGCTCAGGGCCAGCGCCAGCAGCGGCCCGGCGACGGCCGTCAGCAGCCGCGTCTGCCGGGCGGCGGCCGAGCCCACCTCGACGATCGACTCGCCGAGCACGATGATCACCGCCAGGCTGTGCCGCTCCACGAAGTGCCCGGCGCCCACCGTGAAGCCGCCGGTCCCGGTGATGAACGGCGAGGCCAGCGACACCAGACAGGCCAGCGCCATCACCGGCAGCCGCAGGTGCTGCGGCGCCGCGCCCGCGCCGACCACGATCAGCGCGCTCACCAGGTTGAGCGGGCCGATCCGGGTGATGCCGCGGCGGCCCGAGGTGCCCAGGAAGCCGACCACATGGACCAGCACCACCACCAGGTAGGCGGCCCCGAACACCAGCCCCCAGTCGCCCGGCCCGAACACCTTGGGCACGGACAGCGACATCACGAAGAAGCCCGCCATGCCCAGCAGCAGGAGCAGCCGGGAGCGGGTGCGCTCCAGGTCCAGCGCGTTGGTCAACCAGGCGTAGCCGCCGTACATCCACCAGGTGACGGCCAGCAGCACCACCACCTGCACCAGGCTGCGCCCGGTCGGCCGCGCGGCCAGGACGGAGGCGATCTGCGTGACGGCGAAGACGAAGACCAGGTCGAAGAACAGCTCCAGCGGGCGAACGCGCTCCGCGGCGACCGGCGCCGTCGTTGATCCGCTCATGGCGGGATTGTTCCAGACCTGACGGGCCGAGCCGTGATCGCCGCCCGAGCCGCCTGTCGTCGCGTGCGCTCGGCCCCCACGGTGACGTGTAGCGGGCTCATTTGGTGGGGACGCTGGCGGTTGACCGTGCGACGCGGTAAGGATGTCAGCATGAACGCGACCCTGCGCGCGATCGAACAGCTTGAATCATGGGCGGGCCTCCATGGTGCCCCTGCCAGTTGCGGCACGGGCACCGCGCTGCGTTCCGGCTCGCGCGACATCGTGCACTTCCACACCGAGCACGACGCCGACCTCCACCTGACCGGCCCGGCCATCCAGCGGTTGTGCCCGGAGTTGGCGGAGTGCACCGCCGTCCGGCTGCATCCGGCCTCGCAGTGGGTGACCGTGCACCTGGACTGCGCCGGGGACGCCGACCTGCTGGTCGCGCTGGTCAGCGTGGCGTTGAAGGCGCACGCCCGCGCCGGGCTCCCGGGCGCGCCGCCCGTCGACGCGCTCTGCAACCTGGCCCGCGTGGACATCCTGCCCGGTGCCACGCCGCTGGCGCTCGCGGCGGGTTCGCACCCCCGGGGCGCCCGCTCCCGGCTCGGGCGCCCGGCCGAGGGGTGGGCCCGACGGGCGCTGCGCCGCACGGCCTGACCGGGCGTCACGCCGCCGTGGCCGCGCCGCCCGGCCCGGCGGCGCGCTCGCGGGCGGCGGCGTAGCGCCGGGCCAGCGGACCGTACGTCAGTCCGTGCAGGGCCAGGCTCATCAGTACCGTCATCGTCATCACCTGGCCGACCAGGTCGGCGACATGGGGCTGGTCCGGGGCGAGGGCGATGAAGGCGAGCAGGCCGAAGACGATGGAGGCCAGGCCGCGCGGCCCGAGGCAGGCCAGGACCAGCCGGTCGGCGCGGTCCAGTCGACTGCCGCGCAGGCAGAGCAGGACGGGGCCGATCCGCACCACGGTCAGCGACAGGGCCGCGTAGGCCACCACCCGGGGGTCGAAGTCGCCGGTGAACGCCTGGTTGACGAGCTGTCCGAAGACGAACCAGAGGGCCAGCGAGAGCAGCGTCCCGGTGTCCTCCAGCAGGTGCAGCGGCGTGGCCGTGGCGGGCAGGGCCCGGGCGTACGGGGTGAAGAACAGGCCGGCCACGAAGGCGGCGACGAAGCCGTTGCCGTGCACCACGATCGCCAGCGCGTACGCCATCAGCGGCAGGGCGACGATCCCCAGCCGGGCCGCGGCCGGGCCGGTCCAGCCCGCCGTCCAGGAGCGGCGCAGCAGCCAGCCGCCGGGGCGGCCGACCACGGCGCCCGCGAGCACCGCCCAGAGCAGGGCGCTGATCGCGTCGCCCAGTTCGCCGGATTCCGGCTCCGGGCCGTGGTGCGCCTCCAGGCCGGCGAGGCAGAGCAGGAAGACCGGGGCGATCAGGCCGTCGTTCAGCCCGCTCTCGACGGTGAGCACCGCGCGCAGCCAGGACGGCAGCCGGACGTCCCGGATCAGCTCGGCGGCCGGGGCCAGGTCGATCGGGACGGTGACGGCGGCGAACAGCGCCGCCAGCCACCAGCCGCCGGACGGGAACAGCAGGACGCCGAGCAGCACCCCGGCGGCGAAGGTCAGCGGCAGTGCGAACACCAGCAGCCGCACCAGCAGGCCGCGCTGATCGCGGACGGCCCCGGCGGGCACCTCGGTGGCGTCGGTGAACAGCAGCACGGCGAGGATGATCTCGACGGCGCGCTCGGCGTCCGAGGTGGTCAGGCCGATCCGCACCAGCGGGTGCGCCCCGGCCGTGAGCGCCACGCCCGCGGCGGTCATGGCGACCGGCGCGGTGATGCTCCAGCGGGCCAGCCGGGCGGCTACCAGCGCCCAGAGGAACAGCGTCCCCGTACTGACGACCAGCGCGGTCACGCGCACCTGTCCTCTCCCGGCGCGCGACCGGCCGATGTCGGAAATGCCCCGGAACCGGATCGTACGGCCCGCCGCCCGCCCCGGCCGTGCAGCGCCCCGACCCCCCGCGTGGCGCGCAGGCGGGCGGCGGCCCACGTCGTCGGCAGCGGTCAGGTCAGCCCGCGGCCAGGGCCGCCTGCGCGTCGGCCGCCCCGGCGTCGGCTGCCCCGGTATCGGCCGCCTGGGCGGCTGCGGCCTCTCGGCGGGTGCGCAGGGCCTGTGCGTGCGGGTCGGTCCGGGCGTCGTAGCGCATGAGGGCGGGGAGCGCCGCCGCCAGCGCGCCGACCGCGACCACGCAGGCCAGGCCCCCGGCCCAGATCGAGGCGCGGACGCCGACCACCGCCGCCATGCCGCCGGCCCGGACCTGGCCCAGCTGCGGACCCACGGAGTAGCTGAGCAGCTCCACCCCGGCCAGCCGCCCGCGCAGCTCGTCCGGGATGGTCCCGTTCCACAGCGTCGACCGGAACAGGCCGCTCACCATGTCCGCCCCGCCCGCGGCGACCAGGCACAGCAGGACGAGCCAGACGTCGGTGCTCAGCCCGGCCCCGGCGATGGCGGCGCCCCAGCCGGCGGCGGCCCACACCACCATCCGGCCGTGCCGCATGACCCGGGACGCCCAGCGGCTGGTGAGCGTGACCAGCAGCGAACCGACAGCGAACGACGCGTACATCAGCCCCAGCGACCAGTCGGCGTGCAGCCGGTCGGCCAGGAAGGGGAACACCGCCGTCGGCATGGCGAACAGCATCGCCGCCATGTCCACCGCGTAGGTGCCGAGCAGGTCCGGGCGGCTGCGGGCGTAGCGCAGCCCGTCCACGATGGCCCGGACCGACGGCCGCTGCGCCTCCGCGGCGGGCGGGACCGGCCGCAGCCGGTACATCAGCAGCGCCGAGACGACAAAGGTGGCCAGGTCGATGGCGTACGCAGCGGACACACCGGCGGTGGTGGCGATCACCCCGGCCAGGGCCGGTCCGGCGATCGCGCCGGCGTTCCAGCGCAGCGAGACCAGCGAGGCGGCGGCGGTCAGCTGGTCGTGTTCGACGATCTGCGGCGTGATGGCGTCCAGCGAGGGGCGCTGGATCGCGCCGAAGGCCGAGCTCAGCGCCGCCACCAGGTACAGCGGCCAGACCGCCGGGTGCGGCAGCAGGCCGTTGCCGAGCAGCGCCGCCGCGCAGAGGCCCTGGGCGATCTCGCTGTTCAGGACCAGCCTGCGCCGGTCCATGGCGTCCGCGAGCGCGCCGCCCCACAGGCCGCAGACGATCAGCGGCACCAGCTCGACCGCCCCGATCAGCCCGACCTCGAAGGAGGAGCCGGTCAGCTGCTTGAGCTGGAGCGGCACCGCTACCAGGGTGAGGAAGCTGCCGAAGGCGGTGATCGCTCCCGCGCTCCACAGCAGCCGGAAGTCCCGGGAGCTGCGCCAGGGCGAGAGGTCGACGCTGAGCTGAGCGAGGAGGCGGCGGATCCGCCGGGCGGGGGCGGCCGGGAGGGCCGGATCGTGCGGGGGACGGTTCGGGGTCACGGTGCACGATCCTCACCCGGCCGCCCGCGCCCGGGCAAACCCATTTTCGCCGCTGGGAGGGCCCGCGGCGGCGACCGTGCCCCGGTTGCCGGGGGCCGGGGCCGGGCGCGAGAGTGGGGGGATGTGCGGACGGTACGCGTCGAGCAGGCGCCCGGAGGATCTCGCCGGTATGTTCCACGCCGAGCGGGAGCCGGAGCAGGATCTGCCGCCGTCGTGGAACGTCGCCCCCACCGACCAGGTCTGGGGCGTGGTGGAACGCGTCGGCAAGGGCCCGGACGCCGACAGCCCGGTGCGCAGGCTGCGCCCGCTGCGGTGGGGGCTGGTGCCCTCCTGGGCCAAGGACCCCTCGGTCGGCTCCCGGATGATCAACGCCCGGATGGAGACCGCCCACGAGAAGCCCGCCTACCGCAACGCCTTCGCCCGGCACCGCTGTCTGCTGCCCGCCGACGGCTACTACGAGTGGACGGCCGTGCCCGACCCGCTGACCGGCAAGACCGCCAAGCAGCCGTACTTCATCGCCCCTGCGGACGGCTCGGTGATGGCGATGGCCGGGCTGTTCGAGTACTGGCGCGACCGGTCGGTCGCCGACGACGACTCCCCCGGCGCCTGGCTGACCACCTGCACCGTCATCACCACCGAGGCCGCCGACGCCTCGGGCCGGATCCACCCGCGGATGCCGCTGACCCTGCCGCCGGACGCGTACGACGCCTGGCTGGACCCGCGCCAGCACGACACCGACCGGCTGCGCGCCCTGCTCCGGCTGCCGGCCGACGGCGACGTCGAGGTCCGGGCCGTGTCCACCGCCGTGAACAGCGTCCGCAACAACGGCCCGCAGCTGCTGGACCCGCCGGACGAGTGAGCCCGCTGAGCCCGCGCAGGTGATGCCCGGCGCGGGTCACTCCGGGGCGTGCAGGTGGGTGCGCCCGCCGTCGTGGTCGAAGATGCCCAGGATCTCGGCCGGGCCGCCGTGCGCCCCGAAGGCGTGCGGGATCATGGTGGAGAACTCGGCCGCCTGGCCGGTCTCGACCAGGATCCTGCGGTCGCCGAGCAGCAGCACGAGCGTTCCGGACAGGACGGTGAACCAGTCCCGGCCCGGGTGGGCCTTCAGCGCGTCGGGGCCGGTGGGGGCGGGTTTGGTGATCCGCATCTTGGCGGCCGTGACGCCCGACTCGCGCTTCAGCGTCCACATGGTGACCCCGCGCGCGGCGTCGTGCCGGGGCCGGATGACGACGTCGTCGTCGGAGGCGGACTCCACCAGCTGGTCCAGCGAGGTGCCCAGGGCCCGGGCGATGGAGGTCAGCTGGTCCAGGCTGATCCGCCGGTGGCCGGTCTCGATGCGGCTCAGCGTGGACGGGCTCAGGTAGCAGCGGGCGGCGAGGTCGTCCAGGGACAGGCCCATGGCCACCCGCAGCCCCCTGATCCGCTTGCGCACCAGGGCGTCCAGCCCTCCATCCTCTTGCTTCATACGCAAGATGCTATGCGACCTGCGCAAGCTTTCGTAGGGTCGGGGCATGACACCCCCCGCACACCACCACGACCACTCCCCCGGCCCCGCCCACCACGACCACCACCCGGCGTCCGAGGCCGACGAGGCCGGGCTGGCCGAGGTGCTCGAACTCGACGCCGAGGTGCTGGGCGCGCACCTGACCGAACTGGCCGACTGGCTGGCGCGGTCGGCCGGTCCGCTGCCCGTGCGCCGCATCCTCGACCTGGGCAGCGGCACCGGGGCCGGGACGTTCACCCTGCTCCGGCAGTTCGAGGACGCCGAGGTGGTCGCCGTCGACAACTCCCCGTACCTCCGCCGGCGCCTGCGGGACAGGGCCCGCGACCTGGGCCTGGCGGACCGGGTGCACACGGTCGCGGCCGACCTGGACGCGGACTGGCCGGACTTCGGCGGCGTGGACCTGGTGTGGGCGTCGGCGGCGCTGCACCACATGGCCGACGCCGACCGCGCCCTGCGCGAGACCGCCGCCGCGCTGCGCCCCGGCGGACTGCTGGCCGTGGTCGAACTCGACGGCCTGCCGCGCTTCCTCCCGGACGACCTCGGCGTCGGACGCCCGGGACTGGAGGCCCGCTGCCGGGCGGCGCTGGCCGGGCGGCATGCCGAGGCCGTGCCGCTGCTGGGCTCCGACTGGGGCCCGCGGCTTTCCCGGGCCGGATTCACCGTCGAGGCCGAGCGTCTGTTCGCCGTGGAACTGACGCAGCCGCTGCCGCCCGCCGCCGGCCGCTATGCCCAGGCGGTACTGCGCCGCATGCGGGGTGCGCTGGACGGGCGATTGGACGCCGAGGACAGCGCCGTACTCGACCTGCTCATCGACGGCGACGGACCCGAGAACGTGCTGCTCCGGGCCGATCTGGCGGTGCGCACCGAGCGGACGGTGTGGCTGGCCCGACGGCCGTTCTCCCAATAAGAAGAAATCAGTTTCGGTTTATCGGACTATTTTTAATCTGTCTCCGTATCATCCTGATTGGGCAACAGAAGCGGAATTCCCCTTTTTCACGAATCCCGAGGGGTGCATTCTCGTGAGTGCCCGGCCGAACAGGCGGGGTGAATGGCACCACAGCACATGTGAGAAAGGTCCTGACACACATGACTGACAGGTTCAAGCGGGCCCTGGCGCTCGGCGCCGCCACCGTCGCACTCGCCGGAGGGGCGGTGCTCACCTCGGTCGGCTCCGCCTCGGCGGCGACCCCCGACCACCGCGCGCCGGTCGCGCACTCCCGCTGCCACGAGGCCCGGGGCTACTGGACGCGCACCTGGCACCCGGCCCGGCGCGACCGGCACGGCAAGTGGCACGCCGGGTACTGGACCCGCACCTGGCACCCGGGCCACCTGGTGTGCACCGGGTGACCATCGCCTGAAGGCCGCGCCCCCGCCGGATCCGCAGGGATCGGACGGGGGCGCGGCCCTGTGCGCGGTGCGGCTAGCCTGCGAACCGGTGGAAGCCGCCGAACGCGCCGCCGTGGTGCAGCAGCGGCGCTGCGTCACCGGCGCCGCCGGCGTCCAGCACCTCGCCGACCACCAGCAGGTGGTCGCCGACCTGCTGGCGCAGGACCGGGCGGGCGGTGAGCCAGGCCGGGACGTCGTCCAGCAGCGGCACCCCCTGCGGGCCGGGCGACCATCGGGTTCCGGCGAAGCGGTCGGTGCCGCTGGTGGCGAAGCGCCGGGCTAGGCCCGCCTGGTCCTCGCCGAGGATGTGCGCGGCGAAGATCCCGGCCGCGTCGACAGCGGCGGCGGTGGACGCGGTCGATGACAGGTAGAAGGAGACCAGGGCCGGCTCCAGCGAGACCGAGGTGAACGAGGTCGCGGTGAAGCCGGCCGGGCCGGGCACGGTCAGCACGGCCACCCCGGCCGCGTGGCGGCGCAGGGTCTGACGCAGGAGGTCGGCGGGGGTCGAGGTGGCGGTGGCGGTCATCGGGGGTCCTTTCCAGCACGGCAGATCGGTCGGTCGAGGCGGTCGCGGTCGGGGCGGTCGCGGTCGGGGCGGTCGGATGCGGGTCGGGCGTGAAGGGGGCCGTGGCGAGCAGCCCGGCGCGGCGCAGCAGCGGCAGGACGCCCTCGGCGAACCAGTGCGCCTCCTCCAGGTGCGGCTGCCCGGACAGCAGGACGTGCTCGACGCCCAGGTCGTGGTACTCGGCGAGGCGCTGCGCGACCTCCTGGTGGCTGCCGACCAGGGCGGTCCCGGCGTGCCTGCGCAGCAGGCCGAAGCCGGCCCAGAGGTTGGGTGCGATCTCCAGGCCGTCGGTGCGGCCGCCGTGCAGGGCGGTCATCCGCCGCTGGCCCTCCGAGGAGGTGCGGGCGGCGCGCTGCTGGGCCAGGGCGACGGCCGCCGGGTCCATCGCCCGCAGCAGCCGGTCGGCCTCGGCCCAGGCTTCGGCGGCGGTGTCGCGGGTGATGACGTGCAGCCGGACGCCGAAGCCGACGCGGCGGCCGGTCCGCTGCGCGGCCGCGCGGACCTGCGCGATCCGGGGGGCGAGCGCGGCGGGCGGTTCGCCCCAGCTCAGGTGCACGTCGGCGTGGGCGGCGGCGGCCAGCAGCGCGGGCTGCGAGGTGCCGCCGAGCAGGACCGCCGGGGCCGGGTCGGGCGCCTCGGCGACGGTGGCACCGGCGACCCGGTAGTGGGCGCCGTCGTGGTCGAGCGGGCGTCCGGACCAGGCGCCGCGCAGCACGGTCAGCCACTCGTCGGTGCGGGCGTAGCGGGCGTCGTGGTCGAGCCAGTCGCCGTAACGGCGCTGCTCCTCGTCGTCGGAGCCGGTGACCACGTTCAGCATCAACCGGCCGCCGGAGACCCGCTGGTAGGTCGCGGCCATCTGGGCGGCGAGGGTGGGGCTGACGGCGTCGGGGCGCAGCGCGACGACGAACCGCAGCCGCCGGGTCTCGCGCAGCAGCGCGGCGGTGGTGATCCAGGGGTCCTCGCACCAGGTGCCGACGGGCGTCAGCACCGACTCGTAGCCGAGGCGTTCGGCGGCCCGGGCGACGTCGGCGAGGTAGTCGATGGTGGGGGCGCGGTCGGTGGAGCGGGGCGCGGCGGTGGCGATGCGGGAGTGCACCCAGCCCACCACGTCCCGCCCGTCCCCGGAGGTGGGCAGGTACCAGTGCGGGTGCAGGGCCATCGGTGGGTCCTCCTTGTCGGGTGGTCAGAGTGCGTCGGCAGGAGCGGCGGCAGGGACGTCGGCCGGGCCGTCCCGCGCGGGTGGTTCGGCGCGCGGGACGGCCGGGGCGCGGCTAGGCCCGGGGCGCGGCTAGGCCGGTGCGGGTGCCGGTGCGGGGGCGGTGACGGTGACCACCACCGGCAGGTCGGCTCCGCCGCGCAGCCGTTCGAGCCACTGGACGACGGTGGCGGCGACGCTGCGGTGGGAGATGTCATTGAGCGCGTCGTGCCGACCGTCCGCGACGGTGGCCAGCACCGCCTGCGGCAGCCGGGCGGCCAGCCGCCGGGCTTCGGCGACCGGGCTGACCGGGTCGGCCTCGCCGTGCAGCAGCAGCACCGGCAGGCTGCCCAGCTCCGCGGCGGCGCGTTCGGCGGCGTCGGCGAGCGCCGCCGGGACGGGCTCGGCCAGGCTGCCGCGGGTGAAGCCGGCGTCCGCGTCCAGCCGTCCACGGTGGGTCGGGCAGGCAGTGCGGGCGCCGAGTTCGCTGTCCCAATCGGTGAGGGGCGCGCCGTCGGCATCCAGGGCGGTGCCGGCCAGCAGCAGCGCATCGGCGTGCAGGGCGGGGTACACGGCGGCGGCGAGCGCCTGCAGCGCGCCGGTGTCGGAGCCGGCCAGCACCAGCGGGACGGCCGCGCCCTGGGCGATCCGGGCGATGTCGGCGGCGGTGCGCTCCCCGTCCTGGCCGGGTGCGGTGTCCAGGACGTGCACCACGTAGGCGTCGGCGGCGAGCCGGCGGCCGAACCGCTCGTACACCCCGGGGGTCTCGCCCCGGCCGGGCAGCAGGATCAGGGTTCCGCGCTGCAGCAGGCCCTCGGGCGGGTACCAGCTCGCGGTGCGGGTGGCGGCGGGCGCGGCGGTCACCGGGCACCGCCGGCCACCGCGGCGAGCGGGGCCGCGGCCGCCTCGCGGCGGGCGAGTTCGGCGCCGACCAGCGGCAGCAGGTGCCTGCCGTAGTCGACGGCGTCGTCCAGCGGGTCGTAGCCGCGGATGAGCAGGGTGGTCACGCCGATGTCGACGTAGTCCAGCAGCGCTTGGGCGACCGTCTCGGGGGTGCCGACCAGCGCGGTGGAGTTGCCGGCCGCGCCGGTGGCGGCGGCGGGCGCGGTCCACAGCGCCCGGTCGTGCCGGTCGGCCTTGGCGGCGGCGGCCAGCAGCCGCTGCGATCCGGCGTTCTGCGGCTGCGCCCCGGGGCCGACCGGCAGGATCGCCCGGCGGCGCCCGAACAGCGGGTTGTTCGCGCCGTGGCCCCGGATGGTGTCCAGGATGCCGTGGGCCCGCTCCCAGGCCGCCTCCTCGGTGGCGCCGAGGATCGGCCGGAAGGAGACGCTGATGCGCGGCGGCGTGGTCCTGCCCGCCGCCTCGGCGGCGGCGCGGACCGAGGCGATCTGCTGGGCGGTCTCGGCCAGCGGCTCGCCCCACAGCGCGAACACGTCGGCGTGCTTGCCGCCGACCCGGTAGGCGGCCTCGGAGGAACCGCCGAAGTACAGCGGTATCCGCGGCTGCTGGGCGGGCCTGACCTCGGCGTGGAAGTCGTCGAAGCGGTAGTAGCGACCGTCCAGGCCGAAGGGGGCGTCCTCGGTCCAGGCGCGCTTGAGCACGTCCAGGTACTCGTCGGTGCGGTCGTAGCGCTCGTCCTTGGGCAGGTGGTCGCCGTCGCGGCGCTGTTCGGCGTCGTGGCCGCCGGTGATGATGTGGACGGCGACCCGGCCGCCGGAGAACTGGTCCAGGGTGGCGAAGGTGCGGGCCGCGAGCGTCGGGGCGACGAAGCCGGGCCGGTGGGCGACGAGCAGCCCGAGCCGCTCGGTGTGGGCGGCGACGTGCGCGGCGACCTGGGTGCCGTCGGGGCTGCTGGAGCCGTAGCCGATCAGGATCCGGTCGAATCCGGCCTCCTCGTGGGCCCGGGCGAAGCGGCGGGTGTAGTCGGGGTCGACGACGGGGCCGCTCGGTGGACGGGTCTCGGAGCCGTCGCGGGTGCCGATCATGCCGATGAATTCGACGCTCATGGGTCAACTGCCTTCTGTGGGTGCGGGAGCGGGGGCCCGGCGGGCCAGGGCGGCCCGTCCGGCGGCGAGCAGGACCATGTCGTCCTGCGGGGTGTGGACGCGGCTGCACAGCACGTCGCGCAGGTGCCGTTGCAGCGGGTGGGCGCGGGTGAGGCCGTGGTTGCCGACCAGGGCGACGGCCTGCTCGACCGCGCCGATGGCGGCGCGGGTGCCGATCACCTTGGCCGCACCGGCGGCTTCGGCGGCGGCCTGCGCCTCCTCCTCGGCGTCGGCGTCGGCGGCCTGGGCCAGGGCTGCGACCAGGCGTTCCGCGCCGGTCAGGGCGGTGTCGATCTCGCCGACGGCGGTCTGGAAGCGGGGCAGGGCGGCCAGCGGCGCGCCGAGCGCGGTCGGGGTGCGCTGGTGCAGGAAACCGGTCAGCCAGTGCTGGGCGGCGCGGGCCACGCCGAGGTAGAGGGCGGTCAGGCCGAGGGCGTTCCAGGCGCCGACGACCGCGTTCCGGCCGCCGCCCGGATCGGGCCCGGCCAGGCCGACGACGTCGCCGGCCGGCACCCGGACGGAGTCCAGCAGCACGTCGTCGCTGCGGCTGGCGCGCAGGCCGAGGTGGTCCCAGGTGGGCAGGATCCGCAGCCCGGCGGAGCCCGGGTGGACCAGGAAGGAGCCGACCCGGGGCGGGTTCTCGTCGGTGCGGGCCCAGACCAGCATCCGGCCGAGGGCCTCCGCGCCGGTGGAGAAGATCTTGTGGCCGGTCAGTTCCCAGTGGTCGCCGCGGAGTCGGGCGACGGTGGCGGGCAGGCCACCGCGCACCGGCGATCCCAGGTCGGGTTCCACCCGCAGGGCGTTGAGCAGCACCGGACGTCCGGCGGACTCGGCGAGCACCTCCGCGTACGCCCGGGCGGGCCAGGCGCGGGTGCGGGCCTCGGCGGCGTGGGTGAACAGCGTCATGGCGGTGACCAGGGCCACGGCCGGATCCCCGGCGCCGAGGGCCTGGAGGATGCGCACGGTGTCGGCCAGCCCGGCGCCGGGGCCGCCGTGCTCGCGCCCGACGGTGGCGGTGAGCAGCCCAGCGGCGTGCACGGCGGCGACGCCCTCGTGGGGGAAGCTGGCGTCGCGGTCGTGCTCGTCGGCGTGGTCCGCCAGGGCGGCGGTGAGTTCGGGCAGGCGGCCGAGGTCGGGCGGGGCGAGCTGAGGCGGAGCGGACGGCTGCGGCGGCGGGGCGGTGCCTTGAGGCGGGGCGGTGCCTTTGGGGGCGGTGCCTTTGGGGGCGGTGCCGGGCTGGGCGGTGGCGGTCATGCGCTCGCTGCTCCGGCCAGGACGCGGTTGCCGACCAGGCCCTGGCGGTCCGCCTGCTCGCGGACCAGGCCGACCAGCGTGCCGTAGTCGCGGGCGTCCTCCAGCGGGCTGAAGCCGCGGATCAGCAGGGTGCCGACGCCGAGCGCGGTGTAGTCCAGCAGCGATTCGGCGACCTGCTCGTACGAGCCGACCAGGGCGGTGGAGTTGCCGGCCGCGCCGGTGACCTTGGCCACGGCCGTCCACAGCCGCTTGTCGTGGACGTCGCCCTGGGCGGCGTACTCCAGCAGCCGCCGTGATCCCTGCTGCGCGGTGTGGTCCAGGTTGAACGCCTTGCGCAGTTCGCCGGAGCGCTCCTTGGTGAGCCGCAGGATGTCCTCGGCCCGCTTCCACGCCTCGGCTTCGGTCGCGGCGGGGATGGGCCGCAGGCTGACGCTGAAGTTGGGGGTCCGGCCGTGCGGCGCCGCCGCCGCGCGGACCTGGGCGATCCGCTCGGCGATCCCGGCCAGCGGCTCGCCCCAGAACGCGTACACGTCGGCGTGCTTGGCGCCGGCCCGGACGGCGTCGTCGGAGGCGCCGCCGAAGTAGATCGGGATCGGCCGGGAGGGCAGCAGCGAGGAGCGTCCGCCGCGCACCTGGTAGAACTCGCCGTCGTGGTCGAAGGGTTCGGTGGCGGTCCAGGTCTTGCGGACGACCTGGAGGAAGTCGTCGGTGCGGCGGTAGCGGGTGGGCTTGTCGCTGAGGTCGCCGTCGCGGGCCTGGTCGGCGTCGTCGCCGCCGGTGATGACGTGCAGCGCGACCCGCCCGGGGTGGAAGGCGTCCAGGGTGGCGAACTTGCGCGCGGTCAGCGTCGGGGAGACGAAGCCGGGCCGGTGGGCGAGCAGCACGCCGAGCCGGGTGGTGTGGGTCAACACCTGGTCGGCGACGATGAATCCGTCCGGGCTGGCCGAGGAGTGCGCGACCAGGATCCGGTCGAAGCCCGACTCCTCATGGGCCAGGGCCAGTTCGCGCAGATAGGCGGGCTGGACGACGGGTCCGGACGCGCTGCCGGTCTCGCTGAAGGGGGCGGTGGAGGCGATGCCGATGAACTCGATGGACATGGTTTCTCCCGATCGATCGGAGCAAGGGATATGACGAAGCGTCAGTAATGGTGTGCGAAGCGGTCGTTCAGGCGCCGACGGCGGCAGCCTGCGGTGCGTCCAGCCGACCGCGCCAGGTTTCGGCGTGGTGGCAGGCGGCCTCCCGGCCGGGGGTGATCGCCTTCGCGGGCGGGGCCTGGCGGCAGGCGTCGTCGGCGAACCGGCAGCGGGCGGCGAATCCGCAGCCCGGCGCGCCGGGCCCGGCCGTCAGCGTCCACCCGGGCCGGGGCCCGTCGGCCCGCAATTGCGCCGGTGTGAGGCTGTGCTCGCGCCGGACGCTGGGCGCGGAGGCGGTCAGCAGCGCGGTGTACGGGTGCAGCGGGCGGGTCAACACCTCGGCGGTGGAGCCCTGTTCGACCAGTCGGCCGCGGTAGAGCACGGCGATCCGGTCGGCGATCCCGGCCAGCGAGCTGAGGTCGTGCGAGATCACCACGACCGCGACGTCGAGTTCGTTGCGCAGCCGGTCGAACAGCCGCAGCACGTGGTTGCGGTTGGACGCGTCCAGGGCGCTCACCGGCTCGTCCGCCAGCAGCAGCCGGGGCCGGGTGACGACGGCGCGGGCCAGTGCGACGCGCTGGCGCTGGCCGCCGGAGAGCTGCCCGGGCAGCCGGTCGGCGAGGGCCGGGTCCAGCCCGACCCGGTGCAGCGCCTCGGCGGCGCGTTCGGTGCGCTGCTCGCGGCTGCCGGTGCCGGTGACCGCGAGCGGTTCGGCGACCAGCGCGCCGACGGTGAGGTCCGGGTCGAGCGAGCGCAGCGGGTCCTGGAACAGGTACTGGGCGCGGCCGGTGCGGCGGAAGTCGCGCAGGGCGCGTCCGCGCAGCCCGGTGACCTCGGCGCCGTCCACGCTGATCCGGCCGCCGGTGACCGGGGCGAGGCCGACGACGGCGCGGGCCAGCGTGGTCTTGCCGGAGCCGGTCTCCCCGATGACGCCGAGGATCTCCCCGGCCCGGGCGTGCAGCGAGACGCCGTCGAGGACGCGCTGTCCGGGGCGGCCGCCGCGCCGGGGGTAGCCGACGGACAGGCCGTCGATCTCCAGCAGCGCCGTGCCGGGCGCGGTGCCTGCTGCCGTGCTCATGCGTTCACCTCCTGCAGGGCGGTTCCGGTCAGGTGCAGTTCCCCGGCGCGCAGGCAGCGGCTGCTGCGGGCGTCGCCGACGGGCCGCAGTTCGATCTGCTGGCGGCCGCAGTCGGGCAGGGCGTGGGCGCAGCGGTCGGCGAAGCGGCAGCCTGCGGGGGTGCGGCCGGCCTCCGGGGGGCGTCCGGGGATCACCGCGAGTTCGCGGCGGGACCAGTCGCCGATGGAGGCGACCCGCAGCAGCGCCTCGGTGTAGGGGTGGGCGGGCGCGGCCAGCACCTCGTCGGTCGGGCCGTCCTCGACGACCTCACCGGCGTAGAGCACCACGATCCGGTCGCACACCTCGGCGACCACCGCGAGGTCGTGGCTGACCAGCAGCAGGGCCAGTCCGCGTTCGGCGCGCAGCCGTCCGAGCAGGTCGAGCACCTCGGCCTGGACGACAGTGTCGAGGGCGGTGGTGGCCTCGTCGGCGACCAGCAGCTCGGGATCCCCGGCGACGGCGACGGCGATCAGGACGCGTTGCAGCATGCCGCCGGACAGCTCGTGCGGGTAGCGGTGATAGACCTGCTCGGGCTGGTGCAGGCCGACGGCGGTGAACAGTTCCACGGCGCGGCGGTGGGCGTCGGCCCGGGACAGGCCCTGGCGGACCCGCAGCGGTTCGGCGAGCTGTCGGCCCACGGTGAGCGAGGGGTTGAGGTAGGAGGCCGGGTCCTGGAAGACCGCGCCGAGGCGGACCCCGCGCAGCCGTTCCCAGCCGCGCCGGTCCAGCGCGGTCAGCTCGGTGGCGTCCGCCGCCCCGGCGTCCGGGTCGCCTCCGGCCAGGGTGGCCGTCCCGGCGGAGACGGCGCAGCCGGGCGGCAGCGCGCCGAGGACCGAGCGGCAGGTCAGCGTCTTGCCGCTGCCGGACTCCCCGACCAGGCCGACGGCCTGTCCGGCCCGGACGGTGAAGGAGACGTCGCGGACGGCCTCGGTGCGGCCGTGGTCGACGGTGATGTGCAGGCCCTGGACGGTCAGCACCGGGTCAGGCGGCGATGCGGGCATCGGTCTGCTCCTCAGGTACGGCGGCGGCGGGGGCCGGTGCGGGCTCGGCGTCGGCGGCGGGCGGTCGCAGGGCGTCGGCCGCGCCGCTGTCGCGCAGGGCGTCCGCGAGCAGGTGCAGCGCTCCGGCGGTGACCATGACCAGCAGCCCGGGCAGGACCGGCGCCCAGGGCTGCTGGGCGAGGTAGCCGAGGTCGGTGGCGAGCATGCCGCCCCAGGTGGGGGCGGGCGGCTGGACGCCCAGGCCGAGGAAGGTCAGCGAGGCGACCGTGAGCAGGCTGGTGGCCAGCGCCTGGGCGGTGGTGACGGCCACCGTGGGCAGCACCTTGCTCCAGATGTGGGTGCGCAGGACCCACCGGCGCGAGGCGCCCATGAGTTCGGCGGCCTCCACGTACGGGGACTGCCGCAGGCCGAGCGCGGCGGCCCGGGTGACCCGGAAGAACAGCGGCGACAGCAGTACGCCGAGGGCGATCATCGCCTGGTGGATGCCGTTGCCGAGGACGCCGATGGCGGCGATGGCGAACAGCGTGAACGGCAGGGTCATCAGCGCGTCCACGGCGCGCAGCGATATCCACTCGAAGGTCCGGCCGAGCCAGAGCGAGGCCAGCCCGGGAACGATCCCGATGACCAGGGCCACGCCGGTGGCCTCCAGCGCCCCGGCGACGGAGAGCCCGGTCCCGGCGAGCAGCCGGGAGAGCACGTCCCGGCCCAGGTAGTCGGTGCCCAACAGGTGGGCTCCGCTGGGCCCTTGCAGGATGTGGTCGGCGTCCTGGGCGAGCGGGTCGTGCGGGGCGAGCTGCCCGCCGAAGACCGCCAGCAGGGCGACCACGGCCAGGACGGCGAGGGCGAGCCGGGCGACCGGTAGCCGCCAGGTGCGGCGGATGGTCCTCATGCCCCGGCCCTCCCATCCGCGACCAGGGCGTCGGCCGGGGCATCGGCCAGGGCGTCGGCCGGGCCGGTGCCGCTGTCGGCCGGGGAGCGGCGGCGGGCGGCCGGGGTGAGCGCGGAGAGCCCGGCGTTGACGGCGAGGTTGGCGATCAGCACCACCGCCACGGTCACCAGCAGCGTGCCCTGGATCACCGGCACGTCCTGCTCCTGGGCGGCCTGCAGGGCGAGTTGGGCGATGCCCGGCAGGTTGAAGATCCGCTCGGTGACCACCGCGCCGCCGATGATCATCGGGACGCTCATGCCGAGCACGGTCAGCGCGGGCCCGACGGCGTTGCGCAGCACGTGCCCGAACAGGACCCGCCGGGCGGAGAGCCCGCGCATGGCCGCGCCGGTCACGTAGTTCTCGCGCAGCGCCCCGACCAGCGAGGTGCGCAGCTGCCGGGCGATGCCGGCAGCCGCGTCCAGGCTGAGCGCGAAGCCGGGCAGCAGCGCGAACCGCAGCCACTGGCCCGGGTTCTGGCCGAACGGCACGTATCCGCCCGAGGGCAGGGCGCCCAACTGCACCGACACGACCACGATCAGCGCGATCGCCACCACGAAGGCGGGCAGCGTGCCCAGCACCGAGGAGACCAGGGTGACCAGCCGGTCGATCCGGCCGCCGTTGCTCAGCGCCGCCGCGATCCCGGCCGCGCCGCCGAGCACCACCGCGAGCAGCAGGGCCAGTCCGGCGACGGAGAGGTCCACCGGCAACGCCTGGAAGACGCTCTGCGAGACGGACGCCGAGGTGAACCAGGAGCGTCCCAGGTCGCCGCGGAGGGCGTGGCCCAGCCAGCTGACGTACTGCACCGGCAGCGGCCGGTCCAGGCCGAACTGGTGGTTCATCCGGGCGATGTCGGCCGGGGTGGCGGTGATCCCGAGCACCGCCGCCCCGGGGTTGGCGCCGGACATCGCGCCCAGCCCGAAGGTGAGCAGCGAGGAGAGCAGGAACACGGTCACCGTGGTGCCGAGCGCCTTGGCGAGCGGCAGCGGCGCCCGGGCGGTGCGGGCGAACAGGGCGCGCAGGCGCAGGCCCTCGCCCGGGCCGCCGACCGTGACCGCGCTCATGCGACGGTCACCCCTTCGAAGCGCTGCACCACGGCGTCGGCCGGGAGCTGCGAGACACTGCTGCTGCGGGCCAGGATGCGCGGCACGGTGTAGAGGAAGACGTTGGGCATGGTCCGCACGGCCAGTGCGGTCGCGGCCCGCAGCACGGTCGGGTACTCGGGCGAGTCCAGCGGGGTGGCCGAGACCTTGGCCAGCGCGGCGGCCAGCCCGGGCGGGGCGACCCGGCCGGGATTCATCAGGCCCTGCGCCCCGAACAGCACCTGGAACGCCTGGGCGGCGGAGTCGCGTCCGGCGAACTGGTCGGTGAACAGCGCCTCGGAGTGGTTGACGTAGACGATCTCCGTGGCCTGGGCCAGCGGGATCACCTGGATCCTGGCGTTGATGCCGACGGCCTGCAGCTGCGCCTGCAACTGCTCGGGCAGCCCGGCGGCGGCCGTGGTGGTGATCTCCAACTCCACACCGCCGGCGTGGCCCGCCTTGGCGAGCAACGCCCGTGCCTTGTCCGGGTCGTAGCCGTACAGGCCGTCCGAGGAGGGGTCGTGGCCGACGTAACCGGGCGGGAAGGGCTGGTTGCTGACCTCGCCGTAGCCGAACTGCTGCACCTTCACAAGGGCCTGACGGTCGATCGCATACTGCAGGGCGAGCGCCACGTCGGGGTCGGTGAACGGCGCCTTGGAGGTGTTGATGTCCAGGACGGCGACCACCATGGACGAGATCACCTGGACGTCGAGCCCGGCGGCCTTGGCCGCGGCGACCTGGCTGCCGGGTATCTGGGCCACGTTGTACTGGCCGGACTGGAGCGAGGCGACGACCGTGCTGGCGTCCGGCAGCGGGTAGACCTCGACGCCCTGGAGTTTGATGTTGGCGGCGTCCCAGTAGCCCGGGTTGCGCTTCAGCACCGCCTTCTCGTTCTGCACGTAGGAGGTGAGGGTGAACGGTCCGGCGCCGGCCGGCCGGGTGGCGATCCCGGCGGCGTCGGCCTGGAACGCCTTGGGGCTGACCAGCATCCCGGTCTTCCCGGCCAGCAGGTTGGGTATCTGGTAGTCGGCCTGGGTGAGTTTGACGACGACGCTGGTGGGCCCGGCCACGGTGACCTCGGCGACGTGTGCCAACTGGGCGGCGACCAGCGACTTGGGGTCGGTCCGGCTGCGGTCCAGGCTCTGCTTGACGGCGGTCGCGTCCAGCGGGCTGCCGTCGCTGAAGGTCAGCCCGGGGCGCAGGGTGAAGGTGATCTGCGTGCCGGTGGCGTCGTAGGCCCAGGAACTGGCCACCGCAGGAACGGCGTTGCCCTGGGCGTCGAGCTTGGTCAGCGCCGAGTAGACCAGCGAGAGGTCGTGGACGTCCCACCCGGCGGAGGAGTAGATGGGATCCCAGGAGGTGGGCAGCGCCCAGCCCCACTTGAGCGTTCCGGTGTCGGCGCCCGCCGTGCTGCCGCCGGAGCCGCTGCCGCAGGCAGTGAGCGCCGCGGCGGCGCCGGCCCCGAGACCGAGGCCGAGGAACGAGCGTCTGGCGAGAGCGGCAGAGGCGGTCGACTTCAGTGCAGATGTCATGACGATGCGTCACCTTCGATGAGGATGCGCCGAGTTGCTCCCTGGGGAGGGAGTTCGGGCAGCGCGCGGGACGCCACGGCGGGGCGAGCCGACGGCGCGGGCGGGGGTGTGCTCAGGGCGGCTGGGCGTGCTCAGGGCGTGCGGAGGCACCGGCGCTCGGAGCGGCGCGGTCCGGAGCGGCGCGGTCCGCTGGTGCGCGGTCCGGTGCGGGACCGTGCGGGCGGTGCGGGATGCGCGGTGCGATGGGTACGCCCACGGAACGCGCACGGAAGGAACCGGGCTCAGCGCCGTCCGGGCGGGCGGCGCCGCTCGGTCGAGGTCCTCACGGACGTTCGGGACGCGCGGCGCGGGGACCGGTGCGGCGGGTCAGCGACAGAGGGCGCTGGAGGTGCGCCGCAGGTCCACGTAGCGGCACACCACGGCGGGGTGCGTCGTAGGCATGGGTTCATCCTGGTGGTGCGGAGCGGTCACTGTCAATGGACACCAAAAGGTGTCTCATTCCGCGGGCCCCTCCCGGCGGTTCTGCGGGCGCTGTCGGACCAGCGCCGGGCGCACCGCCGCCTCCTGCGGGTGCAGCCACAGCGGGCCGCCCGCGGTGTCCACCCGGACGGCCTCCGGCGGCGGGCAGCCCTCGGTCGAGAGCAGTTGCAACTCCCTGGTGGTCATGGACCGGTGGAGCTCCAGCGCGGCCCCGGCGGAGCAGCGTTCCGGCTCCTGCGGCAGCTCCGGCCAGACCGCCCGCAGCGCCTGCGCGTACGCCTGCGCGGGGCGCAGACCCGGGACCACCCGGCGGCCGCCGGGACCGCTGACGACGATGGTGGGCAGGGCGTAGCGCAGGCTGCCGTCGTCCAGCTCGCGGGCCCGGCCGCTGTGCGGCGGCGGCCCGTCCAGGTCGATCACCTCCGGCAGCGGCGCCCGCGCCTCGGCCCGGTCGGCGCGCACCGACGCCTCGACGGCGGCGGAGGCGGCGTCCGCCCGCAGCCGCTCGGCGTCCAACCCGGGCACACCGCGGACGCAGTCGAGCACCCGCTCCGGGGTGTCGGCGGGCTCGCCGAGGACGAACACCGACTCGCGCAGGCGGCGCAGCACCCGCTCGGCCACGGCCGGGCCCTGCGCCTCGGCCGCGCGGGCGGCCAGCGAGGCGGGCCAGCTGCTCAGGGCGACGCGTTCCAGCCGGGCGGCCCGGGGCGCGCCGGTGTGCCCGGCCACCTCGGCGACGTATCCGGCGTACCAGGCGGTCTCGGCGTCCGGGTCGGGGGCCGGGTCGTCGTCCGCGTCGAACAGGATCGCGTAGACCCGCCGCCAAGGGACGCGGCCCCCGACCTGCGCGCGCAGCCGCCGGAAGGACGGCTCGGAGCCCCAGGCCCAGGGGCAGAGCGGGTCGGTGTACTCGACGATCTCCGCGCCCGCGTGGATCCCGGCCACCGGTGCGCCCGTCACACCGCGACCCGTTCCGCCGCCGGCTGCGCCGACGGTTCCGGGGCCGGGGCGGCGGCCGGGCGGTAGCCGCCGAGCAGCGAGGCGATGGAGGTCTCCTCCATGATCCGCCGTGCCCCGGCCTCGACCGCCCGCCATATGCCGGGCAGCCCGGAGGCCGGCCCCGGGTAGGCCAGCCCCGCCGGTGTCTCGCCGCGCAGGGTCATCAGCTCGCCGTCGACCGCCAGGGCAACGTCCAGCAGGCTGATCTCCTCGGCCGGGCGCCCCAGCCAGTAGCCGCCCTCGCAGCCGCGCTGGCTGCGCACCAGGCCGGCCCGGCGCAGGTCGCCGACCACGGCCTTGAGGAAGCGGAAGGGGATCTCCTGGGACGAGGCGATCCCCTCGCAGGTGAGCGGCCGAGCCGTGTCGAGGGCGAGTTCCAGCAGTGCCCTCACGGCGTAGTCCGCCTTCGCCGAGATATGCATGCAGACGAATGTAACCCGCGAACAGGGCCGCCCGGGGGGTCCGCGACAAAAAGACACCTCTTGACATCCTTTCCGCCCGGCTCCTACCGTCGCTTGCATCCGCCGCATCCCCTCGGCCTCCGCCGCACCCGCTCCCGCGGCGGCCGTTCCCGACCACTGGACGCCCCGATGACCACGCAGCGCCCGGCCCAGCACGAGGGCTTCCACCCGGACCTGACCGACGACACCGCGCCGCCGCAGCCGGGCGTGCGCAGCAGGGTGCACCACGTCCGGGCGGACGACCTGGACGGCGACACCGCGCAGACCGGCGGGATGCGCCGCTTCGCGGCCATCAGCGGCGCGCGGGTGGGCTCCGAGCGGATGTGGATGGGGCAGACCCATGTCGCCCCGGCGACCGCCTCCGCCGACCACCACCACGGCGAGTCGGAGACGGCCATCTACGTCGTCAGCGGCCATCCGGAGTTCGTCTTCCTGGAGGAGGCCGCCGACGGCACGGCGCAGGAGGTGCGGCTGCGCACCGCCCCGGGGGACTACATCTTCGTGCCGCCGTTCGTGCCGCACCGCGAGGAGAACCCGGACCCGGCCGAGGAGGCGGTGGTCGTCATCGCCCGCAGCACCCAGGAAGCCGTGGTGGTGAACCTCCCCGGCCTGCACGTCCACCACGCCTGACGCTCCGTCAATCCTGCCCGGCGGCAGGACACTTGACCGGTCCCCGGGTGGCGCAGGGCCGGTCGACGGCCTACGGAGCGGCGGGCGTCGTCGTCACGGCCGGGTCGGGGCTGCGCCGAGGTCCAGTCGCTCCAGCAGTTGCCACAGCACGGCCCGGGCGTCGGTGTCGCGCCCGCCGGCGACCTGCTCGATCAGCGAGAGCTCGGCGGACATGGAGACCACCAGCCGCGCCGCCGAGGCGGGGGCCGGGCCCGCCTGGGCGGTGACGCCGGTGGCCGGGGTGGTCGGACCGGGGCGCAGCAGCGCCGCTGCGCCGAGCGCGGCCAGGCAGGCCAGCACCGCGCCGACGGCCACGGCGGCGGCCCGGGTACGCGACCGGCCCGCCCGGCGGACGCGGCGGCGGCCGGTCATCGGCTGACCCCGAAGGTGATCCGGTAGTCGCAGCCGCCGGAGCAGGTGTAGACGCTGCTCTGGTCGTCGTAGACGTAGGAGTAGCCGGTGGGTTCGGCCCGCTTGAAGATCGCGGCGTAGTCCACCGGCCACCGGGCGGGCAGGCAGGTCGCCCGGGTGCTCCAGGCTCCCCGGCAGCAGTACTGGTCGGTGTTGAAGACCGTGCACGGGCCGAGGCAGCCGACGACGCTGCCGCCGACCCTGTCCTGCAGCGCCGACGGGCAGGTGGCCAGCAGGTCGTGGGTGCAGCCCGCCGGTATGCAGCCGTCCGCAGAGACCTTGTCCGGGGTGGTGCCGCCGGTGTGGTTGATCCACATCGGCAGGTTGAAGCCGTCCAGGTTGACGTCGTAGAAGTCCATGCCGCCCCAGGCGTTCAGGTCGAACTCGGCGAGCGTCTCCGGCGCGGTGCTGCCCGCCGTGCCGCACTGGAAGCGGCCGTCGCAGTCGCCGGTGACGCAGTGGCCCTGCCCGGCCGCGTCGAAGGAGCAGCCAGTGCGGCCCCACAGCCGGCCGTTCCAGCCGTCCGGCATCAGCAGGCTGACGCTGGCGCCGGGCGGGAGCACCCAACCGGTGCGGGCCAGCGGCTCCTTGGGGTCGGCCTGGGCAGCCGGCCACACCGTCTGCGCGGTGGCGTTGACGAAGGTGACCACCCGCTGACCGGCGGCGGGCACGGGCGCGGCGGGCGCGGCGGAGGTCCGGTGCCCGGCCGGGGCGGGGGCGTGCGTCGCCGACGCCGCTGCCGAGGCGTGGGCGCTGCCGTGCGCGCTCGCGCTGCCGCGCGGGGCGGCGGTTCGGGCGGCGGCCGTACCGGCCGACGTCGCCGGTGCGCCGCTCACCGCCGACGGTGCGGCCTGGGCCGCTCCCTGGGTGCGGCCCGCGCCGAACAGCCTCCCGGGCAGGAACGCCGCGAGGGCCACCAGCGCGACCACCCCCACCACCACGGCCACCTGCCTCCTGTGCGGACCCCGCCTGCGATGACGCATCTGTGCCACTCCCCTGGAACGATCGGCGCACCGGCCCGGGCGGCCGACGGCTCCAGCAGGGGAGTTGGGGGCGCCCGGCAGCGGATAACAGAAACTTCTCCGGACCGGCCCGCGCATTTTCTGTTATCGGCCCCGCCGGGGGCGCACTCCTCAGCAGGAAGTACATTCGGCGTGTCAGCGGGGCAGGGAGCGAGACCACCATGCACATCTCCGGGAGCAGGGACCTTCCGCGCGGCACCGTGTCCGCCGCGCAGGGCGGCGACGCCGCCGCGCTGGACGAGGTCGTCTCGTACACGCTGCCGCTGGTCTACAACATCGTCGGCCACGCGCTGCGCGGGCACCACGACGTGGACGACCTGGTGCAGGAGACCATGCTGGGCATCGTCCGCGGCCTGCCCGGGCTGCGCGAGCCGGAGGCGTTCCGCTCCTGGGCCGTCGCTGTGACGGTACGTCAGGTCCGTTGGCACCGGGCAGCGCTGGCCAATCGGCCCGCGAGCACGGCGCTGGACGAGGGGGTCGAGGCCGCCGATCCGCAGGCCGACTTCGTGGACCTCTGCATCCTGCGGTTGGGCCTCAGCGGACAGCGCTTGGAGGTGGCCGAGGCCACCCGCTGGCTGGACTCCGACGATCAGGAGCTGCTGGCGCTGTGGTGGCTGGAGGCCGCGGGGAGCCTGGAGCGCGGTGAGTTGGCCGCCGCCCTGGCACTCCCCTCCACCCATGCGGCGGTGCGGGTGCAGCGGATGAAGCAGCAGTTGGACACCGCGCGCGGCGTGGTGCGCGCGCTCGGCCGCAGCCCCCGGTGCCCGGGCCTGGCCGGGCTGGCCGAGGACTGGGACGGCGTTCCCGCGCCGTTGTGGCGCAAGCGCTTCGCCCGGCATCTGCGCGGCTGCGCCGACTGCGCGGCCTGCGCGCAGGATCTGGTTCCGGCCGGGGCGCTGCTGGTGGGGATGGGCCTGGTGCCGCTGCCCGCCGGTCTCGCGGCCGCCCCGTCCCGGCCCGGGGTGCGGGCGGTCCGGCGCAGGCGGGCCGGGCGGAGCCGGGTTCGGCGCGGCGGTCGGCTGTACGCCGCCATGGGCAGCGGCCTGGCGGTGGCGGTGGTGGCCGCCGCGAGTGCGCTGGCGCTCGGCGGTGGCCGTGCCGCGACGCCGACCGCACGCGCGCTGCCGCTGCCGGCAGTCACCACCGCCGGCGCCGCGCCCGCCCCGTCCTCCCCGGCAGCCGTGCACACCGCGACGCCCACGCCCACGCCGAGGCCGACGGCCTCCCGCACCCGGAAGGCGACGATGCCTCCGGCGGCGCCCGCCGGTCGGCCGGCCGCGCCGGTGGTGGCCGTCAAGAAGGGCGACGCCACCTGGAGTTTCGACGGCGTCACCACCGCGCTGCGGGCCTCGGGGGCGTCCTGGTACTACACCTGGGGGCCGGACCACTCCGGCATCCAGAGTCCGCCCGGCGTGCAGTTCGTGCCGATGATCTGGGGCCCGGCCGACGTCACCAACGGTTCGCTCCAGCTGGCGAAGCAGCAGGGCAGCAGCGTGCTGCTGGGCTTCAACGAGCCCGACATGGCGAGCCAGTCGAACATGACGCCGCGACAGGCCCTGTCCCTGTGGCCGACGTTGATGGCGACCGGGTTGCAGCTGGGCAGTCCGGCGGTGGCCACCGGCGGTGCCACGCCGGGCGGTTGGCTGGACCAGTTCATGCAGGGTGCGCGCAGTCGGGGCTATCGCGTCGACTTCATCACCCTGCACTGGTACGGCGGGGACTTCGTCACGGCCGACGCGGTCAGCCAGCTCGAGGGCTACCTTCAGGCCGTGCACGCCCGCTACGGGCTGCCGGTCTGGCTCACCGAGTACGCGCTGACCAACTTCGCCGACGGCGGCGCGAGTTACCCCACCGCGCAGCAGCAGGCCGCGTTCGTCACCGCCTCCACAGCGATGCTGCAGCGCCTGCCGTGGGTGCAGCGCTACGCGTGGTTCGCGTTGCCGGACACGACGCCGGGCCAGACCGGGCTGTTCCTGCCCGGCGGCGCGCCCGACAGCGTCGGCGCGGCCTGGGCCGCGGCCGGCCGCTGACGACGGGCCGCAACCCAGCAACAGCCGTGCCGGGCCCGGGAGTTGCTCCCGGGCCCGGCAGGTGTTCCGAGCGGGTGGTCAGAAACCGGCCAGGCCGTTGGGCGAGCCCAGGCCGGTCGGTCCGTCCCAGCCCGTCCCCGTCGTGCACAGGACGGCGCAGCCGCTGTTGGTCGGGGCGTTCTGGCCGATGGCGACGTCGTTGAAGGCCGAGGAGGGGTCGGCGTAGAGGGTGTTCGGGCCCTCGACGTCGGCCAGGTTGCCGCCACGCGCGTACACGCCGGCGATGAACGGGCTGGATTCGCTGGTGCCGCCCACGACGATCCACCCGTAGGGCTCGCCGGAGGAGGGCGCGTAGGTGTCGTAGATGGCCGCGCCGGTGGTCGGGTCGGCGTCGGCGGAGACGTCCGAGTCGGCGCGGTGGCCCGCGCAGACGGCGGCGATGTCACTGGGCTGGCCGAGCGCGGGCGGCAGTTCGGCGGCGCAGCCGCTGCCGGAGCCGTCCCAGGCGGTCTCGGTGTAGCCGTTGTGGCCCGCGCCGGGGCTGCGGAACAGGGAGGTGCCGCCGACCGAGGTGACCGTGGGCAGGTTCTGCGGCCAACCGGAGGGCGTGCCCTCGAAGCCGCCGTCGCCGGAGGAGGCGGTGATCGCCATGCCCGGGTGGTAGAAGTCGCGGGCGGCGGTGCCGAGGTCGAGGGTGGCGTCCGGGTCGAACTGGTAGCTCACGCTGGCCGCGGAGGCGCCGAGCGAGGCGGCGGTGTCCATGGCAACGCCGAAGTCCTCGGCGGCCTGGTCCTCGCTGGAGGTGATGTCCCGGTTGACGGTGATCTCCAGGATGTGGCAGGTCGGGCAGGCCGCGGAGGCCATGTCCACATCCAGCGAGGTCTCGACGCCGACCTCCTCGTCGAACGCCTTCTGGTCGGCCGTCGTCCCGGCCGCCAGCGGTGCCCCGCCGTGCTCGTTGACCTGCTTGAAGCAGCCGTTGGCGGCGGTGCAGGCGGGCAGCCCGTACTGGGCCCGGTAGGCGCCGAGGTCGGCTTCGAGGGTCGGGTAGGCGCCCTCGTCGAGGATGGCGATGGTGTTGGCGGGCCCGACCGTGGGCCCGGGCAGGTTGTAGGCGGCGGCGAAGTCGGCCGCCCCGTACCCGGCCGGGGTGCTGGTGGTGAGCGCCTTGGTGGAGCCGGGGGCCACGGTGACGATCTGGGCCATGCAGCGGTCCCGGGCGACCCCGGCGCACACCCGGGTGGCGCCCCGGGCGGCCAGCTGCGGGCTGGGCAGGCTCGCCGCGGAGCCGATCTTCGGCGTCACCGGGGTGTGCGCCTGCGCCGCGGCGGTCGGCAGTACAGCCGTGGCGGCGGCCAGGGCGCCG
The DNA here is from genome assembly GCF_014084125.1 of Streptacidiphilus sp. PB12-B1b. Taxonomy (NCBI): domain Bacteria; kingdom Bacillati; phylum Actinomycetota; class Actinomycetes; order Kitasatosporales; family Streptomycetaceae; genus Streptacidiphilus; species Streptacidiphilus sp. PB12-B1b. The sequence continues at coordinate 4,147,391 of NZ_CP048405.1, forward strand.
ACCGACACGACGCCCAGGGCCGCCTTACGGAGGTTCATCAACGGGGCTCCTCTCTTGCTGCGCGAGGGCGCGCCGACAGGGTGGCGGGCGCTCCGCGCGCAGGGACGACCGCGTCCGCTGACGCGGTGACAGATGCGCTGTACCTGATGGCGACCCGTCGGAGATCCACCGCGGCGACCACGCCGACCTGTGCGACATCCTTGACGTGTCCATGAGTGAACTATCGAGGCAACAGTCACACCGAGGGGCTGGTTGCGTCAAGTGGGTGCCACCGGCAGCAACGGTGCTGGTCCGGCCACGCCCGGACGCCCGCCGCCGCGCGCCGACCCGCCCGCCGGGCGTCCGGGCGCGGCCCTCAGAGCCACCCCCTGCGAGTGGCCTTATGCCCGGCCTCGAAGCGGCTGACCGCGCCCAGTCGCTCCATCAGCCTCGCCGCCATCCGCCGGACGGTGCGCAACGACATGCCGAGCTGCTTCCCGGCCCGCTCGTCGGTGCTCCCGGCCGCGAGCAGGCGCAGCAGCCGCCGCTCGGTGTCGGTCAGCTCCGACCCCGCCCCCCGGGCGGCCGGCTCCCCCAGCGGCTCGCCGGTGTCCCACGCCTGGTCGAAGGAGTGCCGCAGGGCGGAGACCACGGAGCCGTCCTCGACCAGTGCCGAGCCCTTGCCGCGATCGGCCTGGTCCATCGGCAGCAGTACCAGCCTACGGTCGAAGATGAGCATGTTGGGCGGCGGCGCCACGGCCGTGCGGACGGCCGCACCCAGGGCGACCGACCACCGGGCGTGGTCCAGGACGCCGCTGCTGCTGCGGGCCCGCTCCGGATAGAGGATGTGCAGCCGTACGTCGGTCGCCAGGACCCGTTGGTAGAGGTGGCGGGCGGCGCGCGGGCTGACCGTGGTGCAGCCCTCGATCGGCAGCACCGCGAGGCACTCGAACGCCACGCTGGCGGCGGCCCGCTCCAGGAAGCCGAGCACCGCGCCGACGCCGACCAGCGGCGTGGGCGGAACGGGTAAGCGACAGGACGCTTCTGATGTCATGTCAGCGCAACGTACCGATGCGCACGGTCCGACGGCAGCAGATTTTTGGCCGTACATCATCATAAGTCGTACGCCGTCCGGTGCCCCGGCGCGGTCCCGGTGGGGGCCGGGAGCGCGCCGGGGCGGGTACGGATCAGTTCCAGGGGTTGGCGGGCTGGTCGTCGATGGCCACCCAGAAGCGGACGCCGGTCGGGACGGTGCCGTAGGCCCAGAAGGACCAGCCGCCGGTGGTGGCCAGGCCGGTGCCGTAGCGGCCGTCGTGGAACTCGGCCTCCTTGGCGCCGGTGCCGAAGTCCGCGGCGCACAGGGCGTCCGCCGCCGCCTCGCTGGTCAGCGTGGTTCCGGAGACGGCGGGGGTCAGGTGCACCCAGCCCTCGGCCCAGCCGGCGTAGAAGCCGGGGGTGATGTCGCTCGGCGCCGGTGCGGAGTTGGCGACCAGGCACAGCACCGGCAGGACGGCGCTGGCCGGGGTGTCGCCGCTGTAGGCGTTGGTGGTGGCGTCGTAGCTGACGTGCACCTCGCCGTTGGTCTGTTGCTGGGCCACGGTCCAGGTCATCCCGGCGTGGGTGGCGGTGGCCGGGTGGACGGTGGCGGCCTGGACGGCGCCGCCGCCGGTCGCCAGGAGTCCGCCGGTGATCACGGCGGTCGCGGCGACCGCCGCCAGACGTGTGCGGGGCAGGACCTTCATCTGGGATTCCTTCCTCGTACAGGGAACGGGCGAAGCAGGCTCGTCCGCGGCCGTCGGCCGAGCACTGCGGCAGACACCAGGACGCTAACGTCGTCCGATCCGCCCGCGCACCGCACACGGGAAGGCGTGGCACCTTGCTGCCCGATCGATCCCGCATGGTTGTCATGCATCGATCGAGATGCAGGGCCCGCCCCGGCGTCGCGCGTCACGTACAGCACGGGTACCCCAGGTCGGTGACTCCCTGTGAGCTGTCCCACAGCCGGACAGCCGCAACGACGGCGCTGATTCCGTGGCCAAATCTGCCCACGGCCATCATTTTGTGCCACCCGAGTCCGCTTGGCCTATGATTCGAAGACCATTACGGGACGGCGAGGCAGTAGGAGAAAGCCGGGTTTGTCAATATCAGGCCTTTCGCACCTATCAGCGGCCTTTGCGGGATCACGGCACCTAATGGCCTGAGTTAGGGTGTCCCGCATCCCGTGTCACCGCCACGGCGCAGCCCTGTACCCCAGTGGCCGCCCCGTGGCACCGCGCTTGCGTGCCTTCCGAGGACGCGCCCGCTGAGTCAGGCAAGGAACCAGATGCCTCCCACACAGACGCTGTCCACCGATCCGGCGCTGACGCCGCAGGTCACGGCCGTTCCAGGCCGGACCTTCTTCGGTCATCCCCGTGGGCTCGCCACGCTCTTCATGACGGAGATGTGGGAGCGGTTCAGCTTCTACGGGATGCGCGCGCTCCTGGTGATCTACCTCGTCGCCCCCGCCGACAAGGGCGGCCTGGGCTTCAGCGCGGCGACCGGCGCGGCGATCTACAGCGTCTACAACGCGATGGTCTACCTGCTGGCGCTGCCCGGCGGCTGGGTCAGCGACCGGTTCTGGGGCGCCCGCAAGACCGTCCTGATCGGCGGCTGCATCATCATGGCCGGCCACTTCATGCTGGCGGTACCGGCCGAGGCGTCCTTCTTCCTCGGCCTGGGCTTCATCGCCGTGGGCTCCGGACTGCTGAAGGCCAACATCTCCACGATGGTCGGCCACCTCTACCCGGACCGCAACGACGCCCGCCGTGACGGCGGCTTCACCATCTTCTACATGGGCATCAACCTGGGTGCCTTCGCCGCGCCGCTGGTCATCGGCACCGTGGGGCAGGACGTCGACTGGCACCTGGGCTTCGCCCTGGCGGGCGTCGGCATGGCGCTGGGCCTGGGCCAGTACGTCCTCGGCGGCCGCCACCTCAGCAAGGAGAGCCAGAAGGTCGGCTCCCCGCTTCCGGCGGCGGAGCGCACGGCGCTGCTGAAGAAGGCCGCCTTCTGGACCGGCCTGGCCGTCGTCTTCTACGCCGTCGTGGTCGGCACCGGCACCTACGACATCAACTGGGTGATCTGGCCGCTGACCCTGGTCGGCCTGGTCATCCCGGGCCTGGTCTTCCTGCGGATGAAGCGCGACCGCGACCTGTCCGCGGACGAGCAGGGCAAGCTCTCGGGCTACCTGTGGTTCTTCCTCGCCGCCGCCGTCTTCTGGATGATCTACGACCAGTCCGGCTCCACCCTGAACGTCTTCGCCACCAGCAACACCGCGACCAAGCTGTTCGGCTTCAACTTCCCGTCCAGCTGGTTCCAGTCGCTGAACCCGCTCTACATCATGGCGCTGGCCCCGGTCATCGCCTGGATGTGGGTCTGGTTGGCCCGGCGGGACAAGAACCCCAGCACCGCGACCAAGTTCTCCTACGGCCTGATCCTGATCGGCGTCTCCTTCGGGGTCATGATGCTGGCGATGGCCGCCGCCTCCGGCGGCACCAAGGTCTCGCCGCTGTGGCTGGCCGTGGTCTACCTGGTCCAGACCGTCGGCGAGCTGGCGCTCTCCCCGGTCGGCCTGTCCGTCACCACCAAGCTGGCGCCGGTGAAGTACGCCAGCCAGATGATGGGCGTGTGGTTCCTCGCCGTGACCGTCGGCGACTCCCTCGCCGCGGTGCTGGCGCAGCTGCTGGGCAACGCGTTCCTCAGCACGGCCTCGTTCGCGGTGCAGGGCGTGGCCGCGCTGCTGGCCGGCGTGGCCGTGGTGATGTACCGCAAGCGGATCACGGCCATGCTCGGCGACGTGCGCTGAGCCGCTCCCGGCACCGGGGCCGTCGTCCTTGCCTCACGGACTTGACGGGGTGGGGGCGGCCTGCGGGCAGCCGAGGTTCACCAGGGAGGCGGCCAGCCGCGCGGTGAGGAAGTCGAACAGGTCCTGGCCGTCCTGCGGCGAGACCGCACCCACCAGGAAGGGCCTGTCCGCGCCGATCCGGGCGGCCCCCGGCCCGGAGAGGTCCGTGCAGTACGCGCTCGGGCTGCCGTCCGCGCCGCGTCCCAGCCGGGGCTGGTCCACGCCGGCCCGGTAGAGGTCGGTCTTGGTACGGCTCCGCGCGCCGTCGACCAGCGTCATCGGGTCGTTGAGCGGCACCAGGGCGACCGGCGCTGCCTGGTGGGCCGCCGCCTGCAGCTCGTCCAGGCCCAGGGAGGTGGCTCGGTGCCCCGGATCGGCCAGGTCGGGCGCGGTGAACGGGGCGCAGCCCAGGGCCGGGTCCACGAAGCCGTCCAGGAGCAGGTTGTCACTGCCGTTGGCCAGCTGGACCGCGCCCGGCAGGGCTGCGGTGTCGGCGGCGGTCGCCTGTGCGGTCCTGCCGTCGGCGGTCGCCAGGTAGTCGGTGGTGACGTTGTCGCTCTGGTCCTGGTCGACCAGGCCGAAGTCCCGGGTGCTCATGCAGGTGCGGCCGTCCCTGCCGACGCCCAGCGGGGGAACGCGCAGTCGGCCGGAGCGCTCGGCGGCATTGGCCGCCCGGAAGAACGCGGGCGCGTCGCAGTAGGCGAACTGGGTGAACAGCGAGCCGTCGAAGCCGTTGACGCAGTGCCCGGAGCCGAGGCTGCCGCCCTGCCCGCGCAGCGTCAGATTGTCGCCGTTGAAGCCGAACCAGATGCCCACGACGTCCCCCCGCCTCAGCGCCGGGACGACGGTCGGGGCGGCCGGCCGGCTCCCGGCGTCGACGACCAGCGGGTCGTAGACGGAGAGCGCGCCGGTGGCCGGATCCACGACGGTGGCCTGGACGAAGGCCGACTGGTCGAGGTCCGCCTCGTGGCAGGGGCCCTGGGTCGGGTCGGTGGCGGAGAGCCGGTAGGGCGTCGCCAGGCCCTTGGCGGTCAGCGGGTCGGCGGGGACGGTCAGGGTGCAGTCCTGGTCGGGCTGGGCGGGCGGCGGCGTCGGGGCGGCGGTGGGCAGCGCCTGCACCGGTGGCCGTCGGACGGCTGCGGGCGTCCCACCGGTGGCCGCGACAGCCGTGCCGAGCAGCGCGACCAGCCCGGCCACGACGCCGGTCGCGGCGGCGAGGGCGGCGGCCCGGGGCCGCTTGGGACGTCGTCCGCCGTGCCGGGAGATGGGTGTCAACGCGTGCTCCTTCGCCGGAGGGAGGGCGGGCGGCCCGGCAGGGCCAGCGGTGCCGGGGGGCGGTGCGGGGCATGTCGGCGCGAGTGTATGCACGCCACGCGTTCGTACGAGCGGCATCACCGAACCGGCCCCACTTCTGGCGCCCGCGTGACCGAAGCCGACCGAAGCCCGACGCAACACGCTCACCGAAGTGCCCACCGACCCGGCCGCCGACCGTCCGTTGCACGGACACCGGCTGTTCGACGGGAGCGGTGGGCGAGACGGCCGTCACCCGCGACCCGATGCGTCCGCCTCGGGCCAAGCGGAGAGCTACGCGGTCGCGCCGCCGACCGTCCTGGGGCGGAGCAGCCCCGGCGACGATCCACCGACGCCTTCCCACCAGGTCGGCAGTGATGATTCTCTTCCGGACCGCGCAGCTCCCGCTCGGCCGACGAGTAGTCGGGTTGGACACCGTTTGCCCTCTGGGCCGCAGGGGCAGGCGGGCGACATATCCGCCGCCGCACCCCAGGATGGAGACCTCATGTCCGTCAACCCCGGCCCAGCCGACCAGCAGCCGGCCGATGTCGTCCCGCGTCCCGTCAACCTCGGGCCGCCGACCGAGGAGCACGGCGGCACGGATCGCCCGCAGGAGCGGGCAGCTGCTCGTCCGGTCGCCTCGCCGTCGGCTGTCGCACCCGGCGCCACAGGCAAGGGGGCGGACGCACGGGACGCCGTCGAGGTGGTGGCGCTGGACGGCCACGACTACACCGTGCGTTTCACCCGCGAAGGCGACTCCGCCCGGTTCCAGCTGCGGGCCGACCCCGAGGCGCTGGACCAACTGCCGCAGGGCGTGGACGAAACCGCAACCGTCCGCGAGGCAGTCCTGGTCCTGGCCGAGCGGCAGCGCGTGGCCGACCTGCCGAAGACCGTGGATCTCTCCGACCTCTTCGCCCTGTACCCCGACTTCCGCGAAGCGCTGGGGTACCGCCTGGGGCGGTCCTGAGAAAGGCCCGTTCGCTCCCCGCCGGAGCCGGTGACGCCTTCGCGGCAGGGCTGATCGCCCGGCTGCGCGGCGGCGCCGGGCCGGTGGGGGCCGCAGGGCACTTCGCTGCTGCGGCGGTCGGCGCTGCCGCGTCCACCGGGTAGGGACAGCTGCCCCCTGCCGGTGGGCAACGGTCCGCTGCGGTGGGCGGCGTGGCCACCGCCGGGTCATCGGCGCGACTCGCCCGGTCACATGATCGGCCGGACAACGGCGTTCGGACGTCGTCGCGTTGCCGTCGCCCCCGTCCTTGCGGCAGGGTGTGCGCCATGGTTGAACTACGCGTTCTGGAGTCGGACGACTGGCCGATCTGGCGGGAGCTGCGGCAGGCAGCCCTGGCGGAGGCGCCCTATGCGTTCGGGTCGACGCTGGCGGAGTGGCAGGGGGCCGGTGACCGCGAGGACCGCTGGCGTGCCCGGCTGGAGATCCCCGGCGCGCTCAATGTCGTTGCGCTGGTCGAGGGTCGTCCTGCGGGGATGGTCAGCGGCGTTCCGGCCGGGCAGGGCGAAGACAGCGTGGAGCTGATCTCGATGTGGGTCGGTCCCCAGGCGCGTGGCAGAGGGGTCGGCGACTGCCTGATCCTGGAGGTCGAGCGGTGGGCTGCGCAGCGGGGTGCCACCTCCCTGCGCCTGTCTGTGATGCCGGACAACCTCAGGGCGGCCGCTCTCTACGAGCGCCACGGGTTCACCGACACCGGTGTGCCGGGTGACCTCCTGCCCGACGGCACGGGCAGGGAGAAGCTCATGGCCAAGGACCTGGTGAACAGGTAGGCAGGTCACCGGATCGCTGCCGGGGCCGGCCACCGCGGACCGGCCCCAGGGAAGCCCGCTGCGGTTACGGCAGTGCCTCCCCGCGTGCAGCGATCCAGAGGCCGTACCACTCCTCGTGGGTGAGCTCGGGCTCGCGGCGGGCGGCGTCGGCGCAGGCGCGGATGCGCTCGGGCCGGGCGCTGCCGACGACGGGCGCGATGCGCGCCGGGTGCCGTTGGAGCCACCACAGCAGGATCGTCTCCGGCGTGGTGCCCTTGGCCTCGGCCAGGGACGCGACGAGCCCGGCGGCGGCCCGCTCGGCGGGCGTCTCCTGGCGACCGGTGAAGCGGCCCTGCGCGAGGGCGCCCCACGCCTGGAGCCGGACCCCGTGGGCCATGCAGTGCTCCAGGGTTGCCGCGGGGAAGCCCACGGATGCGGCGTGCGCGGTGTTCACCAGCACTCCGGCCTCGACCCAGTCCCTCGCGTGCAGGCTCATCTCCAGCTGATTGACCGTCAGCGGAAGCTCCAGGCGGCTCTGGAGGAGGGCGATCTGGGCGCCGCTCATGTTCGACACGCCGAACCGGCGCACCAGCCCCTGCCGGTGCAGCGAGTGCAGCGCGTGCGCAACGTCCTCGGGATCGGCCAGCGGGTCGGGCCGGTGCAGCAGCAGGACGTCGAGGTAGTCCGTCCGCAGGCGGTCGAGGCTCGCCTGGACCTTCCGGACGATCGTCTCGCCCCGCAGGTCGTACATGCCGGGCTGGTCGCCGTCGGGCAGCCGGATGCCGCACTTCGTCTGGAGCACGATGCGCTCACGCAGTTCCGGCGCGCGGGCGAGCACCTCGCCGAACACCGCCTCCGACTTGCCGTGCCGATAGATGTCGGCGTGGTCGAACACCGTGATCCCGCTGTCGAGGGCTGTCTCGACGGCGGCCTCGGCCTGCGCGATGTCGGCTGCTGCGTAGGGCGTGGTGTCCCAGCTCCCTCCCAGCCCCATGCATCCGTAGAGCACTCGCTCCTCGTCCACGTGCCCGAACCTCCCTCGTCGCAAAGCAACCAGCTTGCCATGCCGACGGGGTGTTCCAGCAGCCAGGAGCGGGGCGGCGGGCCGTCGCCCGCTACTTCAGGGCGGTGAAGGCCACCAGCAGCCCGGCGACACCGGTTGCGAGCCAGGCGACGTTGTCGCCCAGGCGGCCGGAGTGCAGGCGGCGCAGCGGTTGGACCAGGCGCCGGTTGCCGGCCGCCGCCAGGCCGCCCAGCCGCCGGACCGAGGGTCCGGTCAGGGCCGGCGCCCACAGGGCGGCCGAGGCGAACACGGCCGCCAAGGCGCCCGACAGCAGGCCCAGCAGGACGCCCGGCGCCGTCCAGCCGGTCTCCGTCGCGGCGGTCGCCGGGGCGGCCGTACCGGCGGGTGCGGGCAGTTGGGCCGCTGCGGCGTAGGCCGCCCGGTCGGTGAACAGTCCGCCCGCGCGGGCGAGCTGTTCACCGAGGCCGGGCAGCAGGCCGAGGGCCAGGCAGGCGGTGAGCAGCAGGCCGGGCACGACCAGCATGGGCAGTGGGACGTGGCGGCCCGGCCCGCGGACTTCCGGCTCCTCGTGGTCGCCCCGGGTCTGCGCGTCGCCGCCGTCGTGCGGGGCTGCCCCGACCCCGGTGAAGACCCGGGCGGCGGTGCGCAGGACCGTGGCCGCGGTGACGGCGGAGGTGAGCACGAACACGGCGGGCAGCCGGGCCAGGTCCTGCCCGGCGGCGTGCTCGGTCAGGGCTTTGCCCAGACCGGTGCCGAACGGCGGGACTCCGGCCAGGGCCAGGGCGCCGAGGCCGAACATGACGCCCGCGCTCCAGCGCAGCGCCCGGGCCCTGCCGTACAGGGTGTGCTCGTCGACCGAGCCGTACTGGTCGAGCAGCACCCCGGTGAGGGCGAACAGGGCGGCCTCGGCACCGGCGTGGCCGGCGACGTACGGGGGCGAATCGGGACGAATACCCCCGTTTCTGCGGTGGTCGGCCGGGTAGGCGCAGGCCATGGTTCAGATCGGATACACGATGATGAGCGAGCACGCCGGCCCCCGGCAGCTGGTCGAGGACCTGGTGCGGGCGGAGGAGGTCGGCTTCGACTTCTCGGTCGCCTCCGACCACTACTTCCCGTGGCTGGACGAGCAGGGCCACGCCCCCTACGTGTGGAGCGTGCTGGGGGCCGCGGCGCAGGCGACCAGCCGGATCCCGCTGATGACGTACGTGACCTGCCCGACGATGCGCTACCACCCGGCGGTGGTGGCGCAGAAGGCGGCGACGGTGCAGTTGCTCTCCGAGGGGCGCTTCCGGCTCGGGCTGGGCTCCGGCGAGAACCTGAACGAACACGTCGTGGGGGCGGGCTGGCCTGCGGCCGACGTCCGCCAGGAGATGCTGGTCGAGGCGGTCCGGATCATCCGCGACCTGTTCTCGGGCGGTTACGTCAACCACCGCGGCAAGCACTTCCAGGTCGAGTCGGCCCGGTTGTGGGACGTGCCGGAGCAGCCGCCTCCGATCGGCATCGCGGTCTCCGGCGACCAGTCCTGCCGGATCGCGGGCGAGCTCGCCGACCTGGTCATCGCCGTCGAGCCCGAAGCGGAGCTGCTGACGGCCTTCGACCGCTACGGCGGCGCCGGCAAGCCCCGGGTCGGCCAGCTCCCGGTCTGCTACGACCCCGACCGCGACGCGGCCGTCGCCCGCGCGCACCAGCAGTTCCGCTGGTTCGGCGGCGGATGGAAGGTCAACGCCGAGCTCCCCGGGACATCTGCCTTCGCCGCCGCCAGCCAGTTCGTCCGCCCCGAGGACGTGGCCGCGTCCATCCCCTGCGGGGACGACGTCGACGCCTTCGTGGAGGCCGTACGCGCCTACACCGACGCCGGTTTCACCGAAGTCGCCCTGGTCCAGGTCGGCGGCGACGCGCAACTGCCCTTCCTGAACTGGGCCGAGAAGACCCTCCTGCCAGCCCTGCGCCAACTCTGACACCAGCGCAGCCACCCCTCCCCCGATCGAGGGCGCGGCGACGGCAGGAACGCTGCCGCCGCCGGGACCGCCCTGCTCCGGTCAGGTGGGGTCGTAGGTGCCGGTGTAGAACTGCAGGCAGCTGTTGGTGTTCGGACCGGCCTGGCCGTCGACCCCCTGCGAGCAGCCGAAGTCGCTCTGGAAGGTCTTCACCCACTGCTCGGTCTGCGGGCCGAAGTTGCCGTCGACGGTGAGCGGCGAGCCCTCGCTCGGGTCGCCGAAGATCTCGTCGATCCCGCGCTGCAGCAGCCGGACGCAGTAGTCCCCGTTGTCCCCGTAGCTGAGGTTGTGGTTGGGCACCCACTCGGTGACGCTGATGTCGGAGTTCTTGTAGCTGACCAGGCCGCACGAGGTCGAGGAGTAGTCGGCGTGCACGCCGGCCGCCGTGACCGTGCCCGAGTGGGCGGTGGCCGCGGTGGTGGCCGCCTGCGCCCCGGGGGCGAGGGCGAGGCCCCCGGTGACCATCGCCGCGGCCACGAGGCCGTAGCTCAGGCGCTTGTGAAGGAGCTTCATGGGTGGTTCCCTTCCTTTGCTGTGCTCTCGAGGTGGTGCGGGCTTGCGGTACCGAGTCTCGGCCCGGCCGCTCACCACGGGCTCATCACGGGCTCACCGCCGTCTAACCGGTCTCGGCCGCCCTCGACGGGCGAGCCGTCCGTCGCGCAACCCGACCCGTTTCGGGGGAAGATGGACCCATGACCGCTTCCCGCGCCGGTGAGGTGCGCATGGCCGGTGCCGGCGGACGATGGGTGCTGTTCGCAACCGTCCTGGGCTCGGGGATGGTGCTGCTGGACGGCACCGCGGTCAATGTCGCGCTGCCGCGGATCGGCGCCGACCTCGGGGCGGGTCTGGCCGATCTGCAGTGGGCGGTCAGCGGCTACCTGCTGACGCTGGCGGGCTTCATCCTGCTCGGCGGATCGCTGGGCGACCGCTTCGGCCGCCGCCGGGTCTTCGTCATCGGCGTGCTGTGGTTCTCGCTGGCCTCGGCGCTGTGCGGGATCGCCCCGAACGCCACGCTGCTGGTCGCGGCGCGCGCCCTGCAAGGGGTCGGCGGCGCGCTGCTGGCCCCCGGCTCGCTGGCCATCATCCAGGCGGTGTTCCACCCGGACGACCGGGCCGCGGCCGTCGGGGTGTGGGCCGGGCTCGGCGGCGTCGCCGGGGCGGTGGGCCCGGTGCTCGGCGGCTGGCTGGTCGGCGGCCCGGGCTGGCGCTGGGTGTTCCTGATCAATCTTCCGCTGGCGGCACTGACGGTGGCGGTGGCGCTCCGCCACGTCCCGGAGACCAGGGACGAGGCCGCGGTGGGCCGCTTCGACCTGCCCGGGGCGCTGCTGGCGGCGCTGACCCTGGGCGCGCTCACCTACGCGCTGACCTCCGCCGCCACCGCGCCTGCGGCGGCCGGGGCGGCGGGGGCCGGCTCGGTGCTGCTGGGCGTGGCGTTCGTGCTGGTGGAGCGGCGGGCGCCGGAGCCCATGATGCCGCTGCGGCTGTTCTCGTCCCGGCTGTTCAGCGTGGTGAACGTGGTGACCGTGCTGATCTACGGGGCGCTGGGCGGGGTGTCGTTCTTCCTGGTGCTGCAGTTGCAGACCACCGCCAGGTTCTCCCCGCTGCTGGCGGGCACCGCGCTGCTGCCGCTGACGGTGCTGATGCTGGTGTTCTCGGCGCGGGCGGCCCGGCTCGGCAGCCGGATCGGTCCCCGGCTGCCGTTGACCGTCGGACCGCTGGTGGCGGCTGCCGGGGTGCTGCTGATGCTCCGCATCGGCCCGGGGGCGTCGTACGCGGTCGACGTCCTCCCGGCCGGGATCGTCCTCGGTGCCGGGATGACGCTGCTGGTGGCCCCGCTCACGGCGACCGTGCTGGAGTCGGTGGAGGTCTCCCGGGCCGGGACGGCCAGCGGCGTCAACAACGCCGCCGCGCGCACCGGCGGGCTGATCGCGGTGGCCGCCCTACCCGCCCTGGTGGGCCTGTCCGGCTCACAGTACCGGTCGCCGCACGAGGTCGATCCGGCGTTCCGGGGGGCGATGGCGGTCTGCGCCGGGCTGCTGCTGGCGGCCGGGGCCACTGCCTGGCTGGCCATCCGCCCGGCGGCGCCCGACCGGGAGTCCATGGACGCCGTCTGCGCGCCGTGCACCTCGCTGTCGGCCCCGCCCCCGGCCGCCGACCGGGGTCTGAGCGACAGCGGCTGACCGGCGGACGTCGCAGCGGCTGCGGAGCGGCTGCGGGACGGAAATCGGATGGCGTCCGGACAGCGCTCTCTGGGAGAATCCGACGCGTCGCCCCGCCGCCGCGGCCTCCCTGCGACCTCCCCCCGTGCAGGAGTGCTCCATGCTGCCCGCCTCCAGCCCGCTCGACCACCGCTACCGCGGCGAGAACCCGCTGCGGACCCTGCTCTACCTGCTCAGCGACGACCGGCGCCGACTCGCCCTGGGCACCGCCTCGTTCGTGGTCAAGCACAGCCCCACCTGGCTGCTGCCGCTGGTGACGGCGAACGTCATCGACGTGGTGGTGAAGCACGGCCCGGCCTCCGGACTGTGGCTCAACTGCGGTCTGCTGCTGGGGCTGCTGCTGCTCAACTATCCCGGCAACCAGCTCTACATCCGCTGCTACAGCCGCTCCATCCGCCGGATGAGCACGGGGCTGCGCTCGGCCATCTGCCGACGGCTGCAGGAGCTGTCCATCGGCTACCACTCCCGGGTCAGCGCGGGGGTGCTCCAGACCAAGGTCATCCGGGACGTGGAGACCGTGGAGCAGATGCTGCAACAGTCCGCCGACAGCGGCCTGTCCGCGCTGTGCAGCCTCTTCGGCGGGCTGTTGATCATCGGCCAGCGCACGCCGTTGTTCCTGCCGGTGTTCCTGGTGGTGGTGCCCGCCGCGGCGGTCCTGGTGGTGCGGCTGCGCAGCAGGCTGCGCACCCAGAACGAGTCCTTCCGGCAGGAGGTGGAGCAGCTGTCGGCCCGGGTGGTGGAGATGACCTCGCTGATTCCGATCACCCGGGCACACGGCCTGGAGCAGGACGCCATCGCGCGGCTGGACGGCACGCTGCGCCAGGTCCAGGGCGCGGGGCTGCGCCTGGACCAGGTCAACGGCCGCTTCGGGGCAATGGCCTGGATCACCCTGAACACCCTGGGCGTGGGCTGCCTGGCCGGTTCCGCCTGGATCGCCTACACCGGCGCGTTCGGGGTCACCGCCGGGGACGTGGTGATGCTCAGCGCCTTCTTCACCACCCTCACCGGCGCGGTCACCTCGCTGATCAGCCTGGCGCCGATCATCAGCAAGGGGCTGGAGTCGGTGCGCTCGGTCGGCGAGGTGCTGCAGGCCCCCGATCTGGAGACCAACGCGGGCAAGACCGAGGTCCGCGCGGTCCGCGGCGAGATCCGCTTCGAGCGGGTCGACTACGCCTACCCGGAGGCGGCGCGCCGGTCGGTGCGGGACTTCTCGCTGACCGTCGCACCCGGCGAGACGGTGGCCCTGGTCGGGGCCTCCGGGGCGGGCAAGTCCACGGTGTTGAACCTCGCCATCGGCTTCCTGCGGCCGACCTCCGGCCGGATCCTGCTGGACGGGACCGACATGGAGGCCCTGGACCTGCGCACCTACCGCCGGTTCCTGTCGATCGTGCCGCAGGAGTCGATCCTGTTCGAGGGCAGCATCCGGGAGAACGTCAGCTACGGCATGGCCGACGTCCCGGAGGCGGTGGTGCGCGCCGCGCTGCGGGACGCCAACGCCACCGAGTTCGTGGACCGGCTGCCCGGCGGCCTGGACACAGTCGTCGGCGAGCGCGGGGCGCGGCTCTCCGGCGGGCAGAAGCAGCGGCTGGCCATAGCCAGGGCGCTGATCCGCGATCCGCGGGTGCTGATCCTGGACGAGGCGACCTCGGCCCTCGACACCGGCTCCGAGGCGCTGGTGCAGGAGGCCCTGGCCCGGCTGATGCGCGGGCGGACGACGTTCGTGGTGGCGCACCGGCTGAGCACGATCCGCGGCGCCGACCGGATCGTGGTGCTGGACGACGGGCGGATCGCCGAGACCGGCGCCCATGACCAGCTGCTCCGCCGCAACGGCGCGTACGCGCGGCTGCACGGGGCGCAGACCGGCTGAGGCAGCGGCCGGGCCGGTCGGCCTCGGGCGGCCGGGCCGGGCGGGTCAGCCGGGCGGCCGGTGCAGGCGTTGGCGTCGGGCGGGTCTGCCGGACGGGCGGGCGGCCGACGGTCGGATCGGCAGGACGGGTCCGCCGGGCGGCCAACCGGCCGGGCAGGCCAGACGGGCGGGTCAGGCAGGTGGGTCAGGCGGAGGTGAGTGGGTGGCGCAGGGCGCGGCGCAGTAGGAGGCCGTCCGGGGCGGTGGCGGTGAGCAGTACGGCCGTGGCGTCCGCCAGCGGCAGCAGCACGGCCTCCGCGGGCGGCTCGCCGAGCAGCGCGGCGGCGGGCGGCTGCCGGGCCAGTGCCGGATCGCGCAGCAGGCAGTGGCCGAGGGCCCGGTGGCCGGCCAGCCGCGCGGGGCCGTCCCAGCCGGGGGCGCCGGGGCCGTGGTCGGTCTGCTGGTCGAACAGCGGGCGGTCGTCGTGGTGCACGGTCAGCCGGGCGGTGGGCCGCCCGGGGGCCTCGCCGCTGCGGCCGAGGATCTGCTCCTCGCGCAGCAGCAGCCGGGCGCTCCCGGCCAGCCGGACCCGGGTGGCGGTGTGCAGTTCGCTCCCGGCCGCGGCGATGACCGGTTCGGGCAGCCACTCCAGCTCGCCGCCATCGTCCACCCGCAGGTCCAGGTCGTAGCGGGCCGGGGCGGGGGCGTGTCCGGGCAGGCTGAGGGTGGCGGCGGCGCTGGTGACCCGCAGTCGCGCGCCGGTCCGGACGTGGACGTCGATGCGCAGCCGGTCGCCGCCCAGCGGCGCGGCCATCGCGCCGACCACGGTGACCTGCGCGGCCCCGGCCGGGCCGGGGTGCGTGGTGCGGCGCAGCGCGATCGGGCCGTCCCCGGCGAGCAGTGGCAGCGCGGTGCCGCCGCGTCCGTCGGGGGTGGCGGTGATCCGGGCGACCGCCCGGACGGTCGCGCCCGGGGGCGCCGTCATTCGGTCCATTCGCGCAGCCGGTCGCGGACCCACTGGGCGATGGGGGCGACGCCGTCGGCGGCGGCCAGCGAGCAGAAGACGACTGGCAGGTCGCCGCGCTGGGCCCGGGCGTCGCGGTCCATGACCGCCAGGTCGGCGCCGACCAGCGGGGCGAGGTCGGTCTTGTTGACCACGAGCAGGTCGGAGGTGGAGACCCCGGGGCCGCCCTTGCGCGGGATCTTGTCGCCGCCGGAGACGTCGATGACGAAGATCTGGTGGTCGACCAGCCCGCGGCTGAAGGTGGCGGTGAGGTTGTCGCCGCCGCTCTCGATGAGGACCAGGTCCAGCGGGCCGGTCCCGGCCTCCAGGTCCTCGACCGCCTCCAGGTTGGCGGAGATGTCGTCGCGGATGGCGGTGTGCGGGCAGCAGCCGGTCTCGACGGCGGTGATCCGCTCCGGCGGCAGGACGGCGTTGCGCAGCAGGAAGTCAGCGTCCTCGGTGGTGTAGATGTCGTTGGTGACCACGGCCAGCGAGATCTCGTCGCGCAGCGTGCGGCAGAGTGCGGCGACGGTGGCGGTCTTGCCGGAGCCGACGGGCCCGCCGAGGCCGATCCGCAGCGCGCGGTGGCTGCCGTCGGGCAGGTGCGGGTCGGCGCCGGGGAGCGGCGCCGGGAGTTCGGGGTCGCGGTGCATCAGAGCGGGCTCCTTGCGGGGTCGGGGCAGGGTCGGCGGAGGCGGAGCGGCAGAGTCGGGGGCGGGGTCAGGAGGCGAAGAGGCGGACGGGCCAGGCGGCGTGCTGTTCGGCGTAGACGTCCAGCAGCGGCGCGGAGGCGGCGGGCAGGGCGTCCAGGCCCTCGCGGGCGGCGGTGTCGGCGGCCGTGACCGCCGCTGCGGCGACCTGCCGCAGCTCGGGGGCGAGCCGGGCGAGGACGGCGGTGGCCTGGAACGGGTCCAGGCCGAGCAGCCGCACGGCGGCGGAGACCGCTCCGGAGACGGATTCGTAGGCGGCGGCGGTCGCCGCCCCGCCCGGGTCCAGCCCGGCGGCTGCGGCGGCCAGGCCGAGCACGACGCTGTGGTGCGCGCCGCGCGGGCGCTCGGCGGCGAGCCGGTCGAGCGCCGGATCGGGCCAGACGGCCCGGGCCGCGCGGAGCAGTTGGCGGCCGAGGCGGCGCGAGGTGGCCCGCAGCGCGGGTGACGGGGTGCGGGCGTCTGCGGCGTCGTCCAGCGCGGGCGGCGGTAGCCCGGCGGCGGCTGCGGCGGCCAGGGCGGCCGAGGTCAGGCCGGTGGTGTGCAGGCGTCCGGTGCAGAAGGCGCGCAGGCTTTCCGGGTCGTGGACGCGTCCGGCCCGGACGGCGGCCTCGGCCCCGCCGGAGTGGGCGTGTCCCCCGGCGGGGAAGCGGCCGTCGGCGAGGACCAGCAGCGCGGGGTCGACCGCTCCGGGAGTGAGCGGGTCGAGGGTGTTCGGGTCGGGGTTCACGGGCGGCTAGAAGAGGAAGTAGCGCTGGGCCATGGGCAGTTCCCGGGCGGGCCGGGGATCGACCACCGCGCCGTCGATCCGTACGGTGAAGCTGTCGGGCTCGACGGTGACCTCGGGCCTGGCGGTGTTCTGGTGCATGTCGTCCTTGGTGACGCGGCGGGTGTCGCGGATGGCGGCGAAGGCCTTGCCCACGCCGAGCTGCTCGGCGAGGCGTTGCGGCAGGCCGTCGTCGAGGGCGGCCCGGGTGACGAAGTTGAGCGAGTTGGCGGCCGGGGCGCGGCCGATGGCGCCGAACATGGGGCGCGGCAGCAGCGGCTGCGGGGTGGGGATGGAGGCGTTGGCGTCGCCCATCTGCGCCCAGGCGATCTGTCCGCCCTTGATCACCAGATCGGGTTTGACGCCGAAGAACGCGGGAGTCCACAGCACCAGGTCGGCCAGCTTCCCGACCTCCACCGAGCCGATCTCGCCGTCCAGGCCCTGCGCCACCGCCGGGTTGATGGTGTATTTGGCGACATAGCGACGCACCCGGTGGTTGTCGGCGCGGCCGCCGCCGGGCAGCGGGCCGCGCCGGACCTTCATCACGTGCGCGGTCTGCCAGGTGCGCAGCACGACCTCGCCGATGCGTCCCATGGCCTGCGAGTCGGAGCTGATGATCGAGATCGCGCCCATGTCGTGCAGGACGTCCTCGGCGGCGATGGTGGAGGGGCGGATCCGGGATTCGGCGAAGGCCAGGTCCTCGGGGACGTCCGGGTTGAGGTGGTGGCACACCATCAGCATGTCGAGGTGCTCGTCCACGGTGTTGCGGGTGTGCGGGCGGGTCGGGTTGGTGGAGCTGGGCAGCACGTTGGGCTGGGAGACGACGGTGATGATGTCCGGCGCGTGCCCGCCGCCCGCGCCCTCGGTGTGGTACGCGTGCACGCCGCGCCCGGCGATGGCCGCCAGTGTGTCCTGGACGAACCCCGCCTCGTTCAGGGTGTCGGTGTGCAGGGCGAGCTGCGCACCGGACTCCTCGCAGACGTTCAGGCAGGCGTCGATGACGGCGGGGGTGGCGCCCCAGTCCTCGTGGATCTTGAAGCCGACCGCCCCTGCGCGCAACTGGGCCCGCATGGACTCGGCGTTGACCGTGTTGCCCTTGCCCAGCAGCCCGAGGTTGACCGGGTACTGTTCGGCGGCGGCGAACATCCGGGCCAGGTGCCAGCCGCCGGGGGTGACGGTGGTGGCCTTGGTGCCCTCGGCCGGGCCGGTGCCGCCGCCGAGCAGGGTGGTCACGCCGGAGGCCAGGGCCTCCTCGAACAGCTGCGGGCAGATCAGGTGGACGTGGGCGTCGACGGCCCCGGCGGTCAGGATCCGGCCGTTGCCGGAGATCACCTCGGTCTCCGGCCCGATCACCAGGGCGGAGTGCACCCCGGTCATGGTCTCCGGGTTCCCGGCCTTGCCCAGCGCGGTGATCCGGCCGTCGCGGATGCCGACGTCGGCCTTGACGATGCCCCAGTGGTCCAGCACCACCGCGCCGGTGATCACGGTGTCGAGGGTGCCCTCGGCGCGCGAGGCGCGGGACTGCCCCATCGACTCGCGGATGACCTTGCCCCCGCCGAACACCGCCTCGTCGCCGCCCGCGCACAGGTCGCTCTCGATCTCGATCAGCAGGTCGGTGTCGGCGAGCCGGATGCGGTCCCCGGCGGTGGGCCCGTACAGGTCGGCGTAGCGGCGGCGGGTCAGCCGCAGCGCCGGGCTGCCGCCGGGCGCGGGCCGGGGGTCAGGCATCGAGGCTTCCCTTCGTCTCGCCGCGCAGGCCGAACACCTCACGGCGTCCGCCCAGCGGCACCAACTCGACCTCGGCCGGGATGCCGGGCTCGAAGCGGACGGCGGTGCCGGCCGGGATGTTGAGCCGCAGGCCGTGCGCGGCGGCGCGGTCGAACCGCAGCCCCGGATTGGCCTCGGCGAAGTGGTAGTGCGAGCCGACCTGGACCGGGCGGTCGGCTGTGTTGACGACGCCGAGCACAGTGACCGGCAGCCCGGCGTTCAGCCCGACCGGCTCGTCGGCGAGCAGGATCTCGCCGGGCACCACCGGCCCGGACGTCATACGACCGGCTGGTGCACGGTCACCAGCTTGGTCCCGTCCGGGAACGTGGCCTCGACCTGCACCTCGTGGATCATCTCGGGGACGCCGTCCATCAGGTCGGCGCGGGTCAGCACCTGCCGACCGGACTCCATCAGCTCGGCCACGGTGCGGCCGTCGCGCGCGCCCTCCAGGATGTGCACGGTCAGGACAGCCAGCGCCTCGGGGTAGTTCAGCGCCAGCCCCCGGCCCTGCCTGGCCCGGGCGACGTCGGCGGCGACGTGGATGAGCAGCCGTTCCTGCTCGTGCGGGGAGAGCCTCATCGACAGCTACCTCCAGGGTCGGTCCACGACAGGGGCGGATGCCGCGAGGCTAGACCAGAAGATCGGCGAGCGGCCGGAGTTCACGCAGATGTTTCATTGCGGCGCGCCGGACGCCGCCGGATGCCCGGGTGATCGAACAGGTTTTGCCCTGGGGATCTGTTGATCACTAGAGTCCGCCCGTGACCAACCAAACGGGCGGCGACGAGCTGTGGGACTCGTTCGTCAAGGAGTTCGAGAAGCAGAACGCGCCGCATGAGCCGAGCGCGGCCGAGCGCGCCCTGCCGCAGCCGCGCCGCAGGCGGCGTTGGCCGTGGGTGGCGCTGACCCTGGCCGGCTGCCTGCTGGCGGGCGGCGCCGGGGCGTACCGGCTCGGCTACCTGCACCCGGCCGGCCATGCCTCGGCGGCGACTGCGGTGGGCACGGCGGCGCCGAGCGCGTCGGCGGGCCGGACCGCCGCGCCGGACACGGCGGCCAAGGCCGCCGCACCCGCGGGCAGGGCCGCGAGCGAGCCCGGCACTGCGACGGCGGTCACCCCCGCCCAGGCGTTCCCGGCCGCCGTGGCCGGCTACACCCGGGTCAGTGACACCTCGGTCGCCAGTTGCACCGGTGCGCAGAGCGTCGGCCCGACGCTGGCCGGTCTGATCACCCAGAGCCACGGCTGCCTGGGGCTGGACTTCGCGCTCTACCGGGACCGTTCGGCCGACGAGTACAGCTTCGCGGTCTTCACCATGCGGAGCCCCGAGGACGTTCTGCCCATGATCACCCGGCTGGGCGGCAACCCCACCGACGACGAGGTGGTGGTCCAGCTGCCGCCGCCCGGCTCGGCGTTGCGCTCGCTGCCCGCGTCGAGCGGGCTGGTGCAGGCGTTCGCCGGTACCGGCAACCTGATGGTGGTCGGCATGGCGCAGTGGTCCGACGGCCACTCCGGTGACTACCAGCGGTTGGAGGACGACCTGGCGCCGCTGCTGAAGGCGGTCACCGCTCAGGCCGGAAGCAGCTCCCGGTCTGAGCAGTGACCGCCCCGGGCCGTGCGGCCCCCGGCGCCGGGGATCGGACCGGCCGGCGCCGGGGAGTTCCGGGCGCGGTCAGGCCTTCGGCATCAGTACGGTGTCGATGATGTAAACCGTGGCGTTGGCGGTGTGGACGTCACCGCAGACGACCTTCGCGGTGCCGTTCACGGTGAAGCTCTGGCCGGAGCCGGTGACGGTGAGGCTGCTGCCCTCCAGCGTCTTGTGAGTGCCCGCCAGCGCGCTCGGGGCCAGCTGGCCGGAGACCACGTGGTAGGTCAGGATCTTGGTGAGCTCGGCCTTGTTGGCCAGCACCGAGGCAAGCGTGGCCTTCGGGATCTTGGCGAAGGCGGTGTTGCTCGGCGCGAACACGGTGATGCCCTTGGCCGAGTTCAGGGTGTCGACCAGACCGGCCTTCTGCACCGCCGTCACCAGGGTGGACAGCAGCGGGTTGTGGGAGGCGGCCGTGGCCACCGGGTCCTGCGCCATGCCGGAGAAGCTCCCGGAGCCGCTGCCCGGGACCTTGGCACAGCCGGGACCGAAGGGCTGAGCCATGGCCGTACCGGACGGTCCGGTGGAGGCCATGGCGCTGGCGGTGGTGGCGGAGCCGGCGGCGGGCGCCGCGGCCGCGCTGGCACCGCTGCTGCAGGCGGTCAGCCCGAAGACCAGGGCCGCGGCGGCCGAGGCGATTCCCAGCGAGGTGGAACGGGTGATGGTGGTTGCCATCGTGAGTCACTTCCTTTTGATCCTTGTCGGTGGTGATGGCGGGTTCTGCGGTGGTGGAGCTCGTGCAGGGGGCGGGGCGGGGCCGTCCGGCCTCAGTCGACGGTGACCACGACGCTGTGCCAGCCGGTGGCCCCGGACGGGAAGGGGGGTGTGCGGGCCTGCGGCTGGACGGCCCCGGTGGAGTCGGTGGCGCGGACCTCCAGGGTGTGCAGGCCCGAGGTGGTGGCGTGCCACTCGCAGCTCCACTGGCGCCAGACGTCCGGGCTGACGGCGGTGGCCAGCCGGGCCTGCTGCCAGGGGCCGCCGTCGGCGCGGATCTCGACGGCGGAGATGCCGCGGTGGGTGGCCCAGGCGGTCCCGGCGACGGTCACCGTCCCGGCCGGCAGTTGCGCCAGCGGGGCCGGGACCTCGATCCGGGAGGCCGTCCTGACCGTCCCGGTGCGGTCCCAGCCGCGCTGGACCCAGTACGGGTCGTAGGCCGCGAAGCTGGTCACCTCCAGGTCCACCAGCCACTTGGTCGCCGAGGCGTACCCGTACAGGCCGGGGACCACGGAGCGGCAGGGGAAGCCGTGCGCGACCGGCAGCGGTCGGCCGTCCATGGCGACCGCCAGCAGCGCCGTCCGGCCGTCCAGCACCAGGTCCAGCGGCGAGCCGATGGTCATGCCGTCGGTGGAGCGTCCCACCACCTGCTGTGCGCCCGGGCGGACGCCCGCCTCGCGCAGCAGCGCGGGCAGCGACGCGCCCAGCCAACGGGTGGTGCTCACGTACGGGCCGCCGATCTGGTTGGAGACGCAGGACAGGGTGTGGTCGAGTTCGGTCAGCGGCCGGTGCAGCAGGTCGTCGAAGGACAGCTCCATCGGGTGGTCGACCATCCCGTGGACGCGCAGTGTCCAGCCGTGGGGCGAGACTTGAGGGAGCGTCAGATCGGTGTCCACCCGGTAGAAGTCGGCGCTGGGGGTGCTGAACGAGGAGAGGCCGGGCACCGCCGGGTGGGCCGAGGCCGGGACCGGCGGCAGCGGCTTCGCCGGGGCGGGCAGCCGGATCGCGGCCCGGGCGGCGGAGACGTTGTAGCGGGCGGCGGTGAGCGCCCGCGCGGCCGTCTCGGCGACGGCCGCCAGCACGGCGGTTCCGGCGAGGGCGACCAGGAAGCCCCGGCGCGGCATCCCGGTCGGCGGCCGGGGCGCGGCGGCGTCGGCGGGTGTGGTGTCGGCGGGGGCGGTGTCGTTGCGGGCGGTGTCGGCTGCTGTGCGCGGTGCGAGCCGTCGCACCAGCAGCAACAGCACCGCGATGCCGACCGCCCCGGCCACCAGCGACGGGACGATCGACACCTGCCGCGAGACGGCCGCACGCGCGCCCACGCCGGCGAACAGCGCGAACAGCACGGCCCCCGCCCACCTGCGGCGCAGGGCCAGCACTCCCGACAGCAGCGCCAGGACCAGCATGGTCGCGTAAATTCCGGCGAGCAGCACGGTCTTGTCGTGGGTGCCGAAGTGCTGGACGGCGAAGTCCTTGAGCCAGGTCGGCGTCAGATCGATGGCAGCCGACCCGACGGCGACCACCGGAGCGCTCGACGGGCCGGTGAACGCCGCCGTCAGGTCACCGACGGCCAGAGCCGCGGCGGCCGACCCCAGACCGGTCGCGGCCCCGACTGCCAGCGTTCGCACCTTGCCCATATGAGGCATTCGGGACATACGCCACGCCGGACGGGTGCGGGATTGCGGAATTCCGCACGGCTGTTCGTACAGTCAGCTGTCGAAACCGACATGCACGTGGTCATGGTGGGTGTCGTCGCTGAAGAACTGGTCCGGGGCGCCACCGCCGAGCTGCCAGGGGCCGCCGACGTTGTACGACCCGGCGGCCGCAGCCGCCCGCATGAAGCCCTCCACCAGCGCCCGGGAGGTCCGCGGGTCGACCACCTCGTACCCGTCCACCCGCCAGACGTCGAAGGCCCGGCCGCGCGGGTGGTCGCTGGGCCGGTCGGTGCCGAACACGTCGATCGGATGGCCGGAGCGCACCACGCTCAGCTGCATCCGGTAGCTGCGCGCCAGGGTCAGCAGCGCGTCCAGCGCGCTCGCGTGCACGGCTCCGCTGCGGATGTCCGCCTCGGCGGCCGGGGAGAGGGTGATCGCCCCGGAGGCCAGTACCCGCCGTGCGAGGTCCGGCAGCGCGGCCTCGGCCGGGCCGGGCTGGGCCGGGTGCAGCGCGGTCACCCGCCAGCGCGGCTCGGCCCGCGACAGCCGTACGTCCACGGTGGTGCCGCCCGCGGTGACCCTGCCGTCCGCGCCGCGCGTCCACTGCCTGCAGACGACCAGCACACTGGCGGTGTCGCTGAGGATGCCGCCGTACTGGGCCTCGAGCACCTGCAGGGCGGCGGCCGGGGCCGGGCCCAGCACCGGACCGGCCTGGGCGGCGAGTGCCGGATCCAGGCCCAGTGCGGACACCCGGGACCGGGCCGCCGCTGCTCCGCCCTGGCCCGGACCCCAGGTGCCGAGCGACTCGATCAGCTGCGCCGCCCGGGCCTTGACCTGGGGATCGATGTCATTGCTGCTGGGCTGCCAGGGGGTGACGGTCGGCAGCGCGGCCTGCGACGCCGAGGCGGAGGCGGAGCCGGTGCCGGGGTGCAGCGCCGAGGGGCTGCCGTCGGCCGGGCCGGACGTCGTCGGCGTGGAACCGCCGCCCGCGCCGCACCCGGCGGCGGCCAGCACACCCGCCGCCGCACCGGTGAGCAGGGCCCGCCTGCTGATGCCGTCCACCCTGCCAGTGTGCGTCAGCGGCGCCGGGCGCGCTCCGCCACCGCCGGGCCGTCGTGGGCATCCCACGGACGGCGGGATGCCCACGCGGCCGACGGCAGCTCACCCGGGCCGGGTCACCGCTCCGTGGTCAGCTCGCGCTGCAGGAGAGGCTGCTGGGCACATTGGACGCGTCCCCGCTGGCGTTGAAGCCGAAGGTGGTGTTTCCTCCGGCCGGGATCACCGCGTCGTAGTCGACGCTGTCGGCCGTGACCGAACTGCCCGACTGGGTCAGGGTGGTACGCCACGGATCGGTCACCGCCTGGCCGCCGGGCCAGTTCCAGCCCACCTGCCAGGAGTTGGTGGCTGAGGCGCCGGTGTCGGTCACCGTCACACTGCCGGTGAAGCCGCCCGGCCAGACGCTGGTGACCTGGAGGGCCGCCTGGCAGCCGGAGCCCGCGCCGCCGCCCGTGCCGCCACCACCGGTTCCGCCCGTGCCACCGGTACCGCCCGTGCCGCCACCGCCGGTTCCGCCCGTGCCGCCGGTTCCGCCCGTGCCGCCGCCACTGGTCCCACCGGTTCCGCCGCCGGTACCGCCACCGCCGCCGTTGGTGGTGTAGTCCGCGGCGGTGTAGGCCGGGGAGCACACCGGGTTGCACGAGGAGGGCAGGCCGAAGGTGTACTCGCGGCCGTTCTGGACCAGGTTGCCGGAGGCGTCCGTCACCCTGATGGTGTAGCTGGAACCGCCCGGGGTGTTGGCGCCGATGACGTACGCCTGACCCATGTCACCGTCCATGGTGGCCGGCTGCCAGGAGCTGCCGTTGTAGTAGGAGATGCCGTGGATGCCGTTGGGCAGGTGGTTGACGGATATGGCGGGCCAACCCGTGGATGCCTTCTGCATGAAGCCGATGGAGATGTCACCGCTGTAGTCGGGTGCGGCGACATACGACCAGGAGATCTGCCGGTTGTTCCAGGCGTTCGGCAGCAGATCGCCCACGGCCGTGCCGTTGAGCTGGAACTGGTTCAGCGAACCGGTGGCCAGGTCGAGGTGGTTGGGGTCGTCCCGGCACCAGGCGTTGGCGTCCCCGCAGCTGTCGGCGACGAGCATGGTGAGGGTCGCCCCGTTGTACTTGTCGGCGATCCAGCTGCCGTTGCGGCAGAACGGTTCGTTCTGGGCGCCGTCGTTGGTGCCGGTGCAGTAGTCGCCGATCGTCACCTGGACCCAGCGGTCGCAGTTCTGACCGTTCTGCCAGGCGCCCTCAAGTCCCGCCTCACTGGCGGGAACCGGGCGCGGCGCGGGGTTCTGCGCGTAGTTCCCGGGGGTGTTGAAGACGTTCAGTGCGACGAAGTCCTGCGAGTCCAGGTTCGCCTGCGGGATGCCGCAACCGCCGTACGGCGAGCCCAGGTTGTCGAAGTGGGTGGCGTTGCCCACATTGGCGCTGTCCGCAGCCAGGCCGGTGTGCCCCGCACCGGCCGCGTGCCCGGTGCCCGGGGCCCCGGATATGCCGAACGCCAGCAGCAGCGCCAGCACGGGGAGCGGGGACACCCGCAGCATGGTGCGCCGCAGACGTCCTTGGAAGGCTTTCACGATGACGGACCTCCGGAATGACGAGGGTTTTTGACGGGAGCGCCGTGTCCTACAGCCGGCTCCGAAGACGTCGGACGAAGGCGTCGGACACCGGCGCGACCAGTGAGTTCACCCGCACAGATGCTCACGGCCGGGAATCAGAATTGTCGGCGCCCCGGGGAAAGGTATCCCATCATTCCCGGAAACCTGTCAAGGCTCATCTTTCCCTCCGCTATCGACAGGAACGTGCCACCCGCCGGAGCGGATTGCCCGGCGAATGCCCGCTGCCATAGCCTCTCCCGGGGCGGCGGACACGCAGTCCCGGGAGCCACCCCCTCCGAAGGCAGGCGCTGCGACAGGAACGTGCCATCGAGCACAAAAGAGCTGGTCACAGCCGCGAGCGAACCGATCCACCGGGGCCTTCGGACGCCCATTCGCACATTCGGTGGATTTTCCGCTGCTGACAGAAATTCTCGAAGCAGCTCCGATCCCCGGAATTTCCAGCCCCCGGCCGCACACCGATCGAACACGATCCCCTGCGATATCAACACGGCTTCGGGAGCGGTTTTTCCCACACGACCGACCGAAGGCTCCGTGCATTCCTGAAACGCCCCGAAGGGACAGCCGGACCATGAGTCCCGTACGCAGGGCAGCAACCCTCGGACCGACTCCTGGGGCGTCGGATGGAGCCGGCCGGACGGCCAGGCCGGCACCGGCCCGGCATCAGCCCGGGGGCTGCCGGGTGCGGGTCCAGGTGAGCAGTTGCTCGGCCGTCCAGGTGTTGACCACCCGCTCGGGGGCGATGCCGCACTCCTCGGCCCGGGCGCAGCCCAGGATCTGCCAGTCGAGCTGGCCCGGCGCGTGGGCGTCGCTGTCGATCGCAAACAGCACGCCCGCGTTCCGGGCCGTCTCCAGCAGGCGGCGGGGCGGATCGAGGCGTTCCGGGCGGCTGTTGATCTCCACCGCCGTGCCGGCCTGCGCACAGGCGGCGAAGACCTGGTCGGCGTCGAAGGCCGACTCCGGCCGGGGCTTGCCGCCGAGCAGCCGCCCGGTGCAGTGGCCGAGGACGTCGACCAGCGGGTTGCCGACCGCCTCGACCAGGCGGCGGGTCATCGAGGCCGCGTCCATCCGCAGCTCGGAGTGGGCGGAGGCGACCACCAGGTCGAGCCGGTCCAGCAGCTCCGGCTCCTGGTCCAGGCCGCCGGCGCTGAGGATGTCGCACTCGATCCCGGTCAGCAGCCGGAACGGGGCGAGGGTCTCGTTGATCCCGGCCACCACGTCGAGCTGTTCGCGCAGCCGGTCGGCGCTGAGGCCGCGGGCGATCTTCAGCCGGGGCGAGTGGTCGGTCAGCACCGCCCACTCGTGGCCGAGCTCGCGGGCGGCGCGGGCCATGGCCGCGATCGGGCTGCCGCCGTCGGACCAGTCCGAGTGCAGGTGGCAGTCGCCGCGCAGCAGCGCCCGCAGCTCCCGGCCGCCCTCGGTCATCGGGGTGAGCGCCCGCTGCTCCAGATCGGCCAGGTACTCCGGGGTGCGGTCGGCGGCGGCCTCGGCGATGACTCGGGCGGTGGTCTTGCCGATGCCCTCCAGCTCGGTCAGCCGACCCGCGACCGCGCGTTGCAGCAGTTCGACCTGGGACAGGTCGCCCACCACCTCGGCGGCGTGGCGGAACGCCCTGACCCGGTAGGTCGGCGCCTGTTCGCGCTCCAGCAGGAAGGCGATCCGTTCCAGTGCCTCAACCGGTTCCATGCCTGCCCGTATCCCCGCCAGAGGCCTCCGCATACCCGTACGGGGCAAAACAGGCGAATATAGACACATGGTGCAGGCGAGGAGAAGCGTCGGGGCGGACTTCGACGAGATCGCGGACGAGCTGTACGGGCTGCCCCCGCCGCAGTTCACCGAGGCCCGCAATGCCGCCGCCGACCGGGCCCGCGCGGCCGGGGAGCCGACGGTGGCCGCGCGGGTGCGCGCGCTGCGCCGCCCCACCCTGGGCGCCTGGCTGGCCAACCTGCTCTGCCGGGACCACCCGGAGGAGACCCGCTCGCTGCTGGAGCTGGCCTCCGGACTGCGCGACGCCCAGGACCACCTGGACGGCGCACAGCTGCGGGAGCTGACCCGGCGCCGGCGGGCGCTGGTCTCGGCGCTGACCCGCCAGGCCGGGGCCTCGGCCGTACGCGCCGGACTGCCCGTGGGCGAGGGCCCGCTGAGCGATCTGGAGCTGGCGCTGCAGGCCGTCCTCGCGGACCAGCAGGCCGCCGACGCCTTCGCCACCGGGCGGCTGACCAGCGTCCGGGGCAACGGGGCGGCGGCGGTGGTCCCGCAGTCGGCGGAGCCCGCGCGGTCCGCGCCCGCTCGCCCGAACGGCGCAGCCGGTGCGGGGCGCAGCGCCGAGAAGCCACCGCGATCCGAACGCGCCGAGCAGGCGGAGCGGGCCGAGCGCGCCGAGCAGGCCCGGCGCGCCGCCGAGCAGGCCCGGCGCGCCGCCGAGGAGGCGCGGCGGGCCGAACGGGCCGAGCGGATCGAGCGGGCCCGGCGGGCGCAGGCCGAGGCGGAGCGCTTGGCCAAGGCGGCGGACGCGGCGGCCACCGCGGCCCGCCGGGAGCTGGAGCGGGCCACGGCCCAGCGCGAGCGCGCGCACCAGCGCGTCGAGGAGCTGAGCCAGCAGCTGGTCCGGATCAGGGCCGAGGAGCGTGAGGCGGTGGCCGCCGAGCGCGCCAACCGGACCAGGGTGGAGACCACCGACCGCGAGGCCCGGCGGGCCGAGGCCCGCGCCCGCGAGGCCCGGCAGCGGCTGCAGCACCTGCGGCAGCCGCAGCACCAGGGGGCCTGAGCCGGGCGGCGAACCGGGCGGCCAAGAAGCAGGACCGGAGCGGGGCAGCCCCACCGGCCGATGACGGACCGAAGGAGAGCGAGACGATGGCACGACCGATATGGACAGGGGCTCTGAGCTTCGGCCTGGTCACCGTTCCGGTCCGGCTGTACAGCGCGACCGAGGACCACACCACGCACTTCCGGCAGATCCAGCGCGGCACCGCCGACCGGGTGCGGATGCGCCGGGTCAACGAGCGCACCGGCGAGGAGGTGGCCTTCGACGACATCGTCAAGGGCTACGACCTCGGCGAGGAGCAGTACGTGATCATCGAGCCCGGCGAGTTGGAGGAGATCGCCCCCGGACGCTCCCGGGTGATCGAGGTCTCCGCCTTCGTGGACCTCGCGGAGGTGGACCCGATCTACTTCAGCTCCACCTACTACCTGGCGCCGCGCGGCGAGGAGTTCACCCAGATCTACTCGCTGCTGCTGGAGGCGCTGGAGGACAGCCAGCGGGCCGCCGTCGCCACCTTCGTCATGCGCGGCAAGGAGTACCTGACCACGATCCGCCCGGCCGGGAACGTGCTGGAGATGCACACCCTGCACTACGCGGACGAGGTCCGGGATCCGGCCGTGGAGCTGCCGGAGCTGCCGGAGCGGACCCAGGTCGACGCCGAGCAGCTGGCCGCCGCCAAGCAGCTGATCGACCTGCTCAGCACCGAGTGGAACCCGGCCGAGTACCGCGACTCCTTCGAGGACCGGGTGCACGAGCTGATCGACGCCAAGCGCGCCGGGCACGAGGTGGTCACCGCCGCCGAGCCGCCCGGCGCCACCAATGTCATCGACCTGATGGAGGCGCTGCGGCGCAGCCTGGACCGGGCCGGGGGCCCGCAGCCCGCACAGCCCGCGAACGAGGACGGCAACGGGGACGGCGGCGGGGACGGCGGCGGCACCAACGGCAGCAGCAACGGCGGCGCCCGGGCCGGGACCGCCCGGCGGCCGAAGGCCGCACCCGCCGCCGCCGACGGCCGCGCCGGGCACGCGGGCTCGGGTCGCGGCCGCTCCCGGGAGAAGCTGTCCGACCTGACCAAGTCCGAGCTGTACAGCAAGGCCGCCGACCTGGACATCCCCGGGCGGTCCTCGATGACCCGTGAGGACCTCATCGACGTGCTCGGCAAGGTCCGGGCGCCGCGCAAGCGCGCCTCCGCGTGATGGCCGCCGACCTGCGGGCCTCCACGCCCGCTCCGACCGGCCTGCCCGCGCTGCACCCCATGCTGGCGTCCACCGGGCCGATGCCCGGCACCCCCGCCGACTGGGCCTTCGAGGTGAAGTGGGACGGCATGCGGGTCCTGTGCTACCTGGACGGCGCGGGCGGGCTGCGGCTGCAGTCCCGGGCGGGCAACGACGCCACCGCCCGCTACCCCGAACTGGAGAGCCTGGTCGGGCTGCTGCCGCAGGACGCCGTCCTGGACGGCGAGGTGATCGCCGCGGACGCCCACGGGCGGCCGTCGTTCAGCCGGCTCCAGCAGCGGATGACGCTGCGCAGCCCGATCCAGATCAAGACCGCCAGCGTCAGCGTCCCGGTGACGCTGCTGGTGTTCGACGTGCTGTGGCTGGGCGGCACCGCCACCACCGACCTGGCGTACACCGGGCGCAGGCACCTGCTGGAGGCGCTGGAGCTGCACGGCGACCATGTGCTGGTACCGCCCGCCTGGCCGGGCGAGGCGGTGGAGGAGGCCCGGCAGTGGACCAGGGAGCACGGGCTGGAAGGGATGATCGCCAAGCGCCTGGACTCGCCCTACCGACCGGGCAAGCGCACCCGGGACTGGGTGAAGCTGAAGAACGTCCGCACCGCCGACGTCTTCGTCGGCGCGTGGGTGCCCGCCGACGCCCGGGCCACCTCGGTCAAGGCGCTGCTGGTGGGCATCGCCGGGGCGGGCGGGCTGCGCTACGCGGGCGCGGTCGGCACCGGCTTCTCCCAGGCCGAGCGCACCGCCCTGGCCGAGGTGCTGCGCCGGCTGGACTCCCGGACGGCGCCGTTCGCGGACGGCATCGCCGGGATCGACCGGGGCGAGCCGGTGCGCTTCGTCCGGCCGGTGCTGCACGGCGAGGTGGAGTTCCTGGAGACCACCGTGCACGGCCACCTGCGCCAGCCGGTCTGGAAGGGGCTGCGCGGCGCCCGGCAGGACGAGCCCCCGCCGTACGGCCCGTCCTGAGGCGGGGCCGTACGGCGGGGGCAGGGGTTCAGGAGCGGCCCAGCGCGTGCTGGAGCTGCTGCTTGTTCATGGTCGAGCGGCCCTTGATGTTGCGTTGCTTGGCCTCGTTGTAGAGCTGGTCGTAGGTCGGGCCGCCCGCTCCCCGGTGCGAGCGCAGCCCGCCGCGCCGGGAGGAGGAGATGTCGTGGGTGGAGCTGCGGCTGGCCGTCTTGGACTCCCCGCTGCGGGCCCGCTCCTTGTTGACCGTGCGCGCGGCGATCTCCTTGGCGCGCTTGTCGCTCGACCCGCGGTCCTTGAGGCTGTCCTTGATGTGCTCGTACTGCCGTTCCCGCTTGGGACTGGAACCCGATGGCATGACCTGCCTCCTCGTCCTCGTCTGTCTGCCCGCATCTCGCGTACCCCGGCCGGTCGGCGACATACGCCGATCTCACCCGTTCGGCGGTATCCGGCCGGGGGTGGACCACCGTTGGGGCACTTCATTGGCGTCCGCCTGCCGGGCCGCGCAGGCTGGAGGTACGGCCGGGGCGAACCGGGCGAACGGCACGGACCGCCCCGACTGCCCGCCCGGGTTCGGGGTAAGCGGCCCGTGGATCCGGCCGGGACCGAGCCGGACCGCAGCTGAACCGATCGACCGGCAGGAGCCGTGCCATGACCATCCCCTCGCCCACCGACCCCGACATCCGTCCGGTCGGCCCCGATCCGGTGCCGTCCCCTCCCCCGCTGCCGCCGGTGCACCCGGAGCCGGAGCCGCCGTTGCCGGTGCCCGACCCCACGCCCCCGCTGCCCGATCCCGATCCGGTGCCCCCGCCGACCCCGGAGCCCGCCCCGGTGGGCCGCACCGCCCGCGCCTGACCAGCCGAAAGGAGGGCGGCATGCCGATCGCCGTCATCGACCCCGCCACCGGAAAGACCCTGCAGACGTTCGACCCCCTGGACGCCGAGGGCATCGAGACCCGCCTCGCCCGCGCCGCGGCCACCTTCGCCGAGTACCGGCTGACATCCTTCGCCGAACGCGCGGCGCTGCTGCGCACCGCCGCCGACCTGCTGGAGGCCGACACCGAGGCAACCGCGCGCACCATGACCGAGGAGATGGGCAAGCCGCTGGCGCAGGCCAAGGCCGAGGTCGCCAAGTGCGCCAAGAGCATGCGCTGGTACGCCGACCGGGCCCCCTCGCTGCTGGCGGACGAGCTGCCCGACCCGGCCGACGTCGCCGACTCCGGCGCGGTGGCCGCGCACGTCAGCTACCGGCCGCTGGGCCCGGTGCTCGCGGTCATGCCGTGGAACTTTCCGCTGTGGCAGGTGATCCGCTTCGCCGCGCCGGCCCTGATGGCGGGCAATGTGGCGCTGCTCAAGCACGCCTCGAACGTGCCGCGCTGCGCGCTGCTGTTGGAGGACCTCTTCGCCCGGGCGGGCTTCCCCGCCGGGTGCTTCCAGACCCTGCTCATTTCCTCCGGCGCGGTCGAGGCGATCATCCGCGATCCCCGGGTGGAGGCGGTGACGCTGACCGGCAGCGAGGCCGCCGGGCGCGCGGTCGCGGCGGTCGCCGGGGACGAGGTCAAGCACAGCGTGCTGGAACTCGGCGGCAGCGACCCGTTCCTGGTGCTGCCCTCGGCGGACGTGGCCAGGGCTGCGCAGGTCGCGGTCACCGCCCGGGTGCAGAACAACGGCCAGTCCTGCATCGCGTCCAAGCGCTTCATCGTCCACCGGGACGTCTACGACGCCTTCGCGGAGGAGTTCACCGCCCGGATGGCCGCCCTGCGCGTCGGCGATCCGATGCTGCCGGACACCGACGTCGGCCCGCTGGCCACCGAGCAGGGCCGGGCCGACCTGGAGGAGCTGGTCGAGGACGCGCTGCGGCGGGGCGCGACCGCGCGCTGCGGCGGACGCCGGCCGGCCGACCTGAGCGCGGGCTGGTTCTACGAGCCGACCGTGCTGACCGGCATCACCCCCGAGATGCGGATCCACCACGAGGAGTGCTTCGGCCCGGTGGCCGCGCTGTACCGGGTGGACAGCCTGGAGGACGCGGTGGCCGTGGCCAACGACTCCCCGTTCGGCCTCAGCTCCAGCGCCTGGACCCAGGACCCGGCCGAACAGGACGTCCTGGCCCGCGATCTGGCGGCCGGCGGCGTCTTCTTCAACGGCATGACCGCCTCGCACGCCGCGCTGCCCTTCGGCGGCGTCAAGCGCTCCGGGTACGGCCGTGAGCTGTCCGCCCACGGCATCCGCGAGTTCTGCAACATCACCACCGTCTGGTACGGGCCGACGGACAGCCCGTCCGCCTGACCGGTGGACGCCGCCCCCCAGGAGGGACGATGGCCGAGGACCGCACCGTCGTGGAGATCGACGGACGCCGGGTGTCGCTGTCCCACCTGGGGCGGCTGCTCTATCCGGGCAGCGGCACCACCAAGGCGGGCGTGCTGCACTACTACACGCAGGTCGCGCCCGCCCTGCTGCCGCACCTCGCGGACCGCCCGGCGAGCTTTCTGCGCTGCCCCGACGGCGTGGACGGCGAGCGGTTCTGGGCCAAGAACATCCCGCTGGGCGCGCCGGACTGGATCCCCACCCTGGACGTCGTCCACCACGCGGGCAGCACCCGGCAGATCGTGCTGGCGGACCTGGCCACGCTGATGTGGTCGGCCAATTTGTCCAATCTGGAGATCCACGTGCCGCAGTGGCGCATCGCGCCCGAGCTGCACGACCGGCTGGTCGTCGACCTGGACCCGGGCGAGGGCACGACCATGCTGCACTGCTGCGCCGCCGCCCTGGCGGTGCGCCAGGCCCTGGAGCGGGACGGACTGCGGGCGTGGCCCAAGACGTCCGGCTCCAAGGGCCTGCACCTGGGCGTGCCGCTGCGGCCCACCGCGGCCGGGCGGGTCAGCCGCTACGCCGAGCGCCTGGCCCGGCGGCTGGCGACCGACCTGCCCGAGCTGATCGTCAGCCGGATGGCGGTCGAGGCCCGCCGGGGGCGGGTCTTCCTGGACTGGTCGCAGAACGCCAGCGCCAAGACCACGGTCGCGCCGTACTCGCTGCGCGCCCGCAGCGTCCCGACCGTCTCGGCGCCGGTCACCTGGGCGGAGGTCGCCGACTGCCGGGATCCGGCCGGGCTGGTGTTCACCGCCGACCAGGTCGCCGAGCGGCTCGCCCGGGACGGCGACCTGTGGGCGCAACTGACCGACCCGGAGGCGGCCCAGGAGCTGCCGGCGGGGTGAGCGCGCGGGCGATTGCGGCGGCCCGGTGGACGCCCGGATGTCACTTGGGGATGTCGCCCGGATGGGCCGTCCCGGTGGCGCCACGGCCGGCAGCCCGCAGGCTTGGTGTCAGGGCCGGCACGGAGTCGGCCCTTCGGCGAAGCAGTCCGCTTCCCGACGAGCCGGGTCGCCCGAGGCGATCGCGTCCACTCAATGGCGGATGGTATGCACACGGTCGATTGCCCGGTCCCTGACCGGCAGACGACTCCCTGGCGACCGATGGCTCGACCCAGGCCCGATCGGGCCGCCCCCCAGACGTTGCCAGTAGCAGGAGGACCAGAATGGCTCGCGCCATGTCCGCAGACGACACCCACATACCCGACGTTCACCCGGCCGCGGCAGGCCCGGTGAACTCCCGACCCGGGGCCGGCCCTGGCTCAGGGCCGCTGCTGGAGGCGGTCGCCGTCCAGCGGCCGGTACCGGAACTCGCCCAACTGGTGACGATCCTGAACGAGAGCGACCGCCACGCCCACGCCCAGGAGATGCTCAACACGGCGGCGGCCCTGCGTCCGGTGGAGGACGTCGCCGCGATGCTCCCGCTGCTCGGCGGCGGCCAGGCCGTCGAGGCCCTGCACCAGGCCGCCGCACGGCGTCCGGTCGACGAACTCGCCCGGCTGGTGCGGCGGTTGAACGAGAGCGGCCAACCCGCCCACGCACAGGAGGTGTTGGACACCGCCGCGACCGTGCGGACGGTGCAGGACGTCGCCGCGATGGTCCCGCTCCTCGGCGACCAGGTGCCCGCGGACGCGCTGCACAGCGCTGCCGCGCGACGTCCGGTCGAGGAACTGGCCCAGCTGGTGGGCCACTTGGACCAGGCGTCCGCATCCGAGGCGCAGCAGGGCCGTTGGCGGCGACGCCGCTGAGGCCGGGCCAGGGTGACGGGGAGCCGATGCTTCCCGCCACCCCGGCCGCCACAGAACCCATATGACGGTACGTCACTTTCGTCCGGGGTGATTCCGCCGGAACGGGAACGGGACCGCGGGGTCGCGGTCCATGATCACCCTCCGGAACCCCGCCTGTGCCCGCCCCATGCCCGTGCCCTCGTCCAGGAAGAACCCGCCGTGACACTCTCCTCCGGCCGCCACGCCCGGCCCCGCCACCCGATCCTGCGCAGGGGCGTCGCCACCGCCGCGGTGGCCGTGGTCGGCGCGAGCGCAAACCTGCTGGGCATGCCAGCCGCGCAGGCCGCCATCGGCACCGGCTTCACCCCGGTCGGCTCCGCCCCGGTCACGGCGTCCCAGCCCGACGGTTCGCCGTTCCCGGTCCCGGTCGCCGTCGGCAGCGCCACCCAGGTCATCACGGTCAGGGCCAGCGGCAGTTACGCCACCGTCACCGCCTGGCAGCGCGAGGGCATGAGCTGGCAGGCGGTCTACACCACCACCGCCGCCCGGGTCGGCGCCAACGGCACCACCGACGGCGCCACCCGCGTCCAGGGCACCGACACCACCCCCACCGGCACCTACACCATCACCCAGGGCTTCGGCAACGGACCCGACCCCGGCACCAAAATGCCCTACCACCTGGTCACCAGCCAGGACTGGTGGGACGAGGACCCCACCTCCGCCTACTACAACACCATGCGCACCACCGCCCAGGGCGGATTCCACCTCACCCAGGACGGCCCCGACGGCAGCGAACAACTCGCCGACTACCCCGTCCAGTACCACAACGCCCTGGTCATCAACTTCAACATGGACCCCGCCGTCCACACCCGCGGCGCCGGCATCTTCCTGCACGACCTCGGCCCCCAGGCCGGACCCACCGCCGGCTGCGTCGCCCTGCCCGAAGCCGTCATGACCGACATCATCACCTGGATCAACCCCGCCGACCACCCCGTCATCGCCATCGGCTGAGCCCTGGTGTTGGATGGTCCGCATGCCCGAGCTGCGCACCGAACGCCTGTTGCTCCGCCGCTGGCGGGAGTCCGACCTCGAACCGTGGGCGGCGATGAACGCCGACCCGGCCGTGCGCGAGCACCTGGGACCGGTGCTGACGCGTGAGCAGAGCAACGCCTCGGTGGCGCGCTTCGAGGCCGCCTTCGAGGCGCGCGGCTTCGGCTGGTGGGCCGTCGAGACCGCCGCCACCGGGGAGTTCCTCGGCTTCACCGGCCTGGACCCGGTGGACGACGGGCTGCCGTTCGCGGGCGTGGAGATCGGCTGGCGGCTCGCCCGTACGGCCTGGGGCCACGGCTATGCCACCGAGGCCGCCCGGGCCGCCCTGGCCTTCGGCTTCGAGACGCTCGGCCTGGCCGAGATCCTCGCCGTCACCACCGCTGCCAACCACCGCTCGCAGGCGGTGATGCGCCGCCTCGGCATGGCCACCGACCCGGCCGACGACTTCGACGACCCCGACGCCCCGCCGGGCCCCCTGCGCCGCGGCGTCCTCTACCGGATCAGCCGCGCCTCCTGGACCGGCTCACCCGCCCCCGGCCGGTGACCGCCGCCGCGGGGTGAGCGCTCAGCCGCGCCTGGACGCGGGCGCGGACGCCGACGCGGACCGGGTGTCCGCCGCCGCGCCAGCTCCGCCACTGCCGCCGCCGCGCAGCAGCGAGGCGGCGGCGGCCAGCAGTGACATGCCGGTGGCGGTGGCGAAGACGATGACCAGGCCGTGGTGGAACGGCGCGGAGATCAGGTTGGGGAAGAACTGCTTCCCGGTGAGCACGGCGGCGTTGTGCGCCGGGAGGGTCTTCAGCACCCCGGTCGGCCCCAGCAGGGTCTGCACCGGGTTGATGCCGAGGAAGGCCGAGAAGACCGTGGAGACCGGCGGCAGCGAGGCCGCGTGCTGGGCGACCGCCGCGGGCACGCCCTGGGCGCGCAGGCCGGCGTTCAGGGTGTGCGGCAGGGCGCTGGCCAGACCCGCGATCAGCAGCGAGAAGAAGACGCCGATGGAGAGCGACATCCCGGAGTTCTGGAAGGTCGAGCGCATGCCGGAGGCCGCGCCCCGGTAGGACGCCGGGACGCTGC
The DNA here is from genome assembly GCF_014084125.1 of Streptacidiphilus sp. PB12-B1b. Taxonomy (NCBI): domain Bacteria; kingdom Bacillati; phylum Actinomycetota; class Actinomycetes; order Kitasatosporales; family Streptomycetaceae; genus Streptacidiphilus; species Streptacidiphilus sp. PB12-B1b. Next base: position 4,183,463 of record NZ_CP048405.1, read on the forward strand.
TCATGATGGCCGAGGTGTTGGGCGCGGAGAACATCCCGGAGCCGATCCCGTTGAGCGCGATCAGCAGCGCGAAGGCCCAGTAGGGGAAGGTGATCGGCAGCAGCAGCAGGCCGACGAAGCTGCACGCGAACACCAGCAGCCCGCCGGTGGTGAAGTAGCGCACGCCGTAGCGGTCGGAGAGGTAGCCGCACAGCGGTCCGGCGGCGAGGAATCCGGCGGTCAGCGGCAGCAGGAAGATCCCGGCCCACAGCGGCGCCTGGGAGTAGTCGTAGCCGTGCAGCGGCAGCCAGATGCCCTGGAGCCAGATGATGAGCATGAACTGCAGCCCGCCGCGGGCGATCGAGGCCAGCAGCGAGGCGGCGTTCCCGGCGGCGAAGGCGCGGTTGCGGAACAGCGAGAGGTTGAACATCGGCTGGGCGACCCGGGTCTCCACGAAGGCGAAGACGGCGAGCAGCACCACCCCGCCGATCAGCCCGCCCACCACCTTCGGGCTGGTCCAGCCCATGTCGTGGCCGGCGTACGGCTGGATGCCGTAGGTGATGGAGACCAGCAGCAGGCCGCAGCCCCCGGCGAAGGTGAGGTTGCCCCACCAGTCGATGCGGGCGTGCTGGCGGGTGGAGGTTTCGCGCAGCGAGCGGTAGGCCCAGACGGTGCCGATGACGCCGAACGGGACGTTGATCCAGAAGACCGCCCGCCAGTCCCAGGCGGAGAGCAGCCCGCCGAGCACCAGGCCGACGAACTGCCCGGCGAGACCGGCGATCTGGTTGATGCCCAGGGCGGTGCCGCGCTGCTCGGCGGGGAAGGCGTCGGTGATGATGGCGGCCGAGTTGGCCATCAGCATGGAGCCGCCGAGGGCCTGGACGATGCGCCAGGCGATCAGCCACACCGCTCCGGCGCCCCCGTGGGCGGGGTCGAACGAGAGCGCGATCGAGGCCAGGGTGAAGACCACGAAGCCGAGGTTGTAGATGCGCACCCGGCCGACCATGTCGCCCAGCCGCCCGAGGGTGACCACCAGGACGGCGGTCACCAGCATGTAGCCCATGATCATCCACAGCAGGTAGCTGATGTTCCCGGCGCCGAACGGGTCCAGGTGGATGCCTCGGAAGATCGCGGGCATGGAGATGATCACGATGGAGGCGTCCACCGTGGCCATGAACATCCCGAGCGTGGTGTTGGACAGCGCCACCCACTTGTAGCGGTCCGGACGGGCCGCTCCGCTCGGACCGGTCGTCGCGGCGGGCGCCGCGGACGGGCCCTCGGGCGCCGCGGGCGGCACGGGTATGCCCGGGTGCTCAGACATGGCGCGTAATCCTCTCCAGCAGGGGGATGGCGGTGGCGAGTTGCTGCTGTTCGGCCGGGGTCAGCTCCTGGGCGACGGCCAGGGTGAGCCGCCGGGCGCGTTCCTGCCGCGCGCCGTGCAGGCCGTCGCGGCCGGCCTCGGTCAGCGACACGACGACCTTGCGGCCGTCCTCGGGGTCGGAGTCGCGGGCGACCAGCCCCAGCTCCTGCAGCGCGCCGACGATGGTGCACATGGACTGCGGCCGGATGCCCTCGGCCTGCGCCAGCCCGCTGGACGTCGCCGGACCGCCGCGGTCCAGGCGCGCCAGCACCGATGTCTGCGACAGGGTCAGTTCGCCGTCCGGCCTGACCTGCCGCAGGCGGCGGACCAGCGGGCCCAGACAGGCGCGCAGGTCGGCCGCGATACGCGCCGCATCACCAGGGATCATCACGTTCATCAGTATAGACTTATCAGTTGCCGCTTATGATATAGGTATTCCATGAGTGATTCCCTTACTGCGGAGACCGTCCGTATCGTCGGCCACGACGGCGATGAGATCGAGGCCTACCTGGCCCGCCCGCAGGGCGAGAACCGGCGCGGCGGCGTCGTCGTGATCCACCACATGCCCGGCTACGACCGCGGCAGCAAGGAGATCGTCCGTCGCTTCGCCGAGCTCGGCTACGACGCGGTCTGCCCGAACCTGTACTTCCGCGAGGCCCCGGACGCCGCTCCGGACGACGCCGCGGCCATCGCCCGCGCCAACGGCGGGGTGCCGGACGAACGGCTGGTCGGCGACGTCGCGGGCGCGGCCGCGTACCTGCGCGCCCTGCCCACCTCCAACGGCAAGGTCGGCGTCATCGGCTACTGCTCCGGCGGCCGCCAGACCGTGCTCGCCGCCTGCCACCTGGACGTCGACGCCGCGGTGGACTGCTACGGCGCCTTCGTCACCGGCACCCTGCCCGAGGGCTTCCCGCTGAAGGTCACCAACCTGGTCGACCAGCTGCCCGGCCTGCGCGCACCGCTGCTGGGCCTCTTCGGCGCGGAGGACAAGTACCCCTCCCCCGAGCAGGTCGAGGAGCTGCGGCAGATCCTGACCGACAACGGCAAGGACTTCGAGTTCCACAGCTACGAGGGCGCGGGCCACGCCTTCTTCTCCACCGACCGCCCCTCGTACAACGTGGCCGCCGCCAACGACGGCTGGGAGCGGATTACCGCCTTCTACGCCAAGCACCTGGGAGCCTGACCATGTGCACCTACACCACGGTCAGGGAGTCCGTGGACGGCAGCGCCAAAGGGCCGGGCGGCGCCTGGTTCCACGTCTCCGACGTCACCGTGTACTTCGACCACCCGGTGCACGCCATGGCCGAGCACACACTGAACATCGACTTCGCCGACCCCTCCAAGGGGCCCTCGGCGCGGGTCGCGCTGGAGCTGACCGCCGAGTCCGGGCGCCGACTGGTCGCCGCGATCCAGGAGGCCCTGGCGGCGGTTCCGGAGGAGCTCACCGTCTGACCGCGACGCGGCCCGGGCCCGGCTCCGACACCGGCCGGGCCCGGGCCGCCGCGACCGGTCGGCATTCCCTGGTTTCTGCACCGCTCCCACCGGGGCATGACCTACTTGGTTGGACAATGCAAGCAACGGGCTGACGGTGGCGCCGGGCACACGGAGGCAGCGGTGGACGCCCGGCACAGAGGCTTGGGGGTCGCACATGACGCGTGAACAGATGGCACGGCGCGCAGCGGCAGCAGCGGCCTTCGGCGGCGGCGGCATCGGCCTGATCGGCGCCGGGGCCGCCGCCCTGCTGCTGGCCGAGGCGAAGATCGCCGAGATCCAGTTGGGCGTGCTGCAGGGCGAGCCGCCGCGGGCCGACGGCGTCTACGGCCGGCAGTTCGCGGGCGGACGCGACGCCGTACCGCTGCGGATGGTCGTCCTCGGGGACTCCACCGCCGCGGGCTTCGGCGTGGACCGCGCCGACTGCACGCCCGGGGCACTGCTGGCCGGGGGCATCGCCGCCACCGCCGAACGCCCGGTCCGGCTGGCCGTGGTCGCCGTCAACGGCGCCACCTCCACCGACCTGGAGCGGCAGTGCGGGCTGGCCCTGGACGGGCCCGCCCCGGACATCGCCCTGATCATGATCGGCGCCAACGACATCGCCCAGCTGGTCAAGCCCTCCGACTCGGCCCGGATGCTGGGCGGCACCGTACGGCGGCTGCGCGCGGCCGGGGCCCAGGTGGTCGTCGGCACCTGCCCCGACCTGGGAGCCGTCGACGGCATCCTGCCGCCGCTGCGGACCCTGGCCCGCCGCGCCAGCCACCAGCTCGCGGCGGCGCAGACCGCCGCCGTCACCGAGGCCGGCGGGCGCAGCGTGGCGCTGGGCGCGCTGCTCGGCCGGGAGTTCGCGGGCCGCCCGGAGATGTTCGCCTCCGACCGCTACCACCCCTCCGCCCGGGGCTACCTGGCCGCGGCGATGACCCTGCTGCCGTCCATGTGCGCGGCGCTGGGCGTGTGGCCGCAGGAGGACGACCCCGGGACCGACGCCCTCGGCCCGGACGCCCCGCGCGCGGTCCGCGAGGGGGCGCAGCGGGCGGCCGCCGCGCTGCTCGGCCGCGCCGCCGGGCCGACCGGCCGCTGGTCGCTCTCCAAGCGGCCCAGCCGCCGACAGCCCGCCGTCCTGCCCAACCAGCCCGAACCCGCCACCTGACCGTCCTGCCCCGCCCGACCCGGTCCCGCCCGAGCCGGCGTCAGCCGGAGCCGGGACAACCCGAACCCGAGGAATGAGGAACACCGCCGTGAGCAGTGCACTGCTTGTCATGGATGTGCAGCAGGGGATCGTCGACCGGTTCCCGGCCGACGGCCTGCTGGACCGCCTGCAGCGGGCCGTGTCCGCCGCCCGCGAGGCCGGGATCCCGGTGGTCTTCGTCCGGGTGGCGTTCCGGCCGGGCTTCCCCGAGGTGAGCCCGAACAACCGCACCTTCAGCGCGCTCGCCGAGAGCGGCGGCGACGCGTACGGCGTGGACAGCCCGCAGACCCAGGTCCACCCCTCGGTCGCGCCGCAGCCCGGCGAGGCCGTGGTGGTGAAGAAGCGGGTGAGCGCCTTCACCGGCAGCGACCTGGAGGTGGTGCTGCGCTCCCTCGGCGCCACCCGGCTGGTCCTGGCCGGCATCTCCACCAGCGGCGTGGTGCTCTCCACCGTCCGTGAGGCCGCCGACCGGGACTATCGCCTCACCGTCCTCGCCGACGGCTGCGCCGACCAGGACCAGGAAGTCCACCGGGTCCTGCTCGAAAAGGTCTTCCCCCGCCAGTCCGACGTCCTCACCGTAGCCGAGTGGACCGCCACCCTCGGCCCGGACGCCCAGACGAGTTGATCCGAAGTTCGACCCCGCAAATGCGGCGAGGGTGCTCATCCTCTTGACCGCGCTGTAGGTGAAGACCGACGACGAGATCCGACCTGATCGCCGACCGCGAGGGCATCGAACTGCTGCGTCCCTCGCGCAAGCGGGAGAAGCAGCGGTACGGCGAGCCGACGTTCAAGAAAGCCCACCAGCTGATCGAGTCCGTCAACGACACCCTCAAGGCAGGAACAACACAGCGGACGGCCCTTCAAGGGCGTGGCCGTACCCATGGCCCAGCCGCTATCTGGCACACCGGCGCATCGGTCGCCCGCTCACTGATCGTCTACGACCACTGGTTGAACCCGCGCCGGACGTCGTCCACCGATGATCCGGCCGTCGGCGTCCAGCCAGCCCAGGGTTTCCGTGGCCCAGTCCGGTTTGACCCCGCCCACGACGACACCTGCATACGGCTCGCCGACGTCGATCCCCGCAACTCCCCGAATTCCAGGGCGTTGCGGGGATCGATAGAACCCGCCTACGCGGTGGGGGCGTTGCGTTCCACAACCGCCGACTGGAAGTCCACGAAGCGGGAGCAATTCTCGCTGTCGGTTCCGGCTTCGAGGACGTCCTGGGAGAGGCCCTCCGTGTGGAGCACGGCCTCATAGCAGGAGGACATGATCTCCAGGGTGGAGTCCACGTCGAAGGTCCTCACCGCGCAGTCGCAGAACAGCGAGATCGCCGCTGCCAGTGACGCGGTACCGATGGCCGGGTCGGTGTCGGTCAGGGCGTACATACGCGCCGAGACGGCGTCGGCCTCCGGCTGCCCCAGGCCGGTGGGGCGAGCCGAGTCGAGGAAGGATCTCACGAATTCCACGGTCTCCTGAGAGAAGACGCCCTCGAATGAGGGAAGGAAGAATGCCAGGGATCCGCGAATGACGTCCAGGGAGACCATACCCAGGGCTTCGGAGCCCGCCCCTCCGAGGACATCACTCCATTCACTCGCACGATCATCCCACAAGCTCATGTCAAGCCTCCCGATCCGAGGGCCATGTCCTCAGCGGTCCCAAGGGGCGACTCTGGGCTGCTCGAACAATTGAATATTCGGGAAGTCGTTCCCTCGGGCCGCGCATTCCTGGCGTTCGGGACCGCAAGCCGGCCGCGAGGCACCCATAGTGCCATCGCTCGGCGGGGTGTCATCGCCCTGCCCCGGGGCCCGCGGCGGTGCGGTTCGGCTGCGGGCCCCGGGGCCCGGAAGGTCGACGACCTCAGGGATTGAGCACCAGTGGTGCGGTGTGGCCCGCGGAGCTCGGGTCCCAGGGGTAGGACACCGGCTTGCCGGTTATGTCGCTGAGCTCGTTCGACAGCCAGACCTTGCCCTGGGCGTCGATGAGGGCCTTGTCCACCCGGATCGAGAAGGTGTAGCGGAACTGCGCGCCCGGCGCCACGACGGACCAGATGGTGCAGTTGTAGTGGGCGGCGTAGGCCGCCGAGGCGGGCACCGCGAAGCAGCCCGGAGGGATCTTGGTGACGGTGGTGTACTTGGGGAACTCCACCGAGATGTTGCCCACCGCCTCGCCACCGCTGCGGTCGATGATCTCGGCGGGGCCGTAGCTGCGCATGCCCACGGTCACCGGGACGCTCTGCCCCGCAGCGGCGCGGAACGTGTCGCCGACGGCCGAGAAGTGCGCGGTGTTGACGGCGAAGACGTCCGTCTCAGCCTGCTCGTCCTGCTGGTTGATGTCCACCGGAGCAACAGAGTTGCCCGCGGCCAGCGGGGTGACCTCCGCAATCAGCCCGGTGCTCCAGGCCAGTTTGGTGACGTTCAGCGCGACCGGGAACCGGAACGTCTGGCCCGGCTTGAGCGGCGTGTTGAAGGTGCAGGCGGCCTGGCTGTTGTCGGGGGTGTAGGCGCAGCCCTTCAGGCGTTGCTTGTAGGTCAGGCCGGGCAGCACCTGGAAGGTGAGCCGGGTACGGGGAGCGGTCACGTCCCCGGTGTTGGTCCAGGAGATCGGGGTCACGATGGCGGAGCCGACCTTGACGTTGTGGAGCTGCGCGGGCCCGGCGGTGACTACCAGGTCGGTACCGGTCTGGACGGCGACCGGGACGACCTGGGTCTGCGTGCCGAGACCGGGCACGGCGGCGGTGATGCTGACGCTGCCCTGCGCGCCGCTCTTGGCCTGGGGCAGCGCCTTGAGCGGGATGTTCAGAGTGTCGCTGATCGCGTTGATCGGGCTGACACGGAGGTTCTTGCAGGTGCCGGTGCTGCCGACGTGGGTGCAGCCCGCGGGCCACTCCACCTGGGCGATCCGGGCCAGGCCCGTGGCGTTGACGGTGACCGTGGCGGCGCTGACCTTGTCGGTCTGGTCGTGGTAGAGCCGGATCTGGACCGCCCGGGCGGACGACACGCCGTTCAGCACGGTCGGCAGTTGCAGGTTGTACGGGCCGACACTGAGGTCGAGCTGGTCGGAGGCGAAGGCCGTCCCGGCCAGGGCGACGACGCCGGCGGAGGCAAGGGCGGTGGTCATGGCCACCCCGAGGCCACGGCGGGCAAGCTTGGATGCCCTCATGTTCTGGTTCCCCCTGGTCACTGATGTCTGTGCAGTCCAATCCCCGTTGGATTGCAAGGGCTTTCGACAGCACGCACGCTAGTCCACAGCAGTGACAGAGCCGACGCCATGGTGCCCGGCGGGAACCGCTCAGCGGACAAACTCGCTGGTGAGGGCGTGTACCGAGTAGCTGTTGTTGTCGGCGAGCTTGGTACCGGTGAACTGTGCAGTTAAGGCCATCAGCCGTCAACCGACGCCAAACTCATTTTGAAACGACCTATGAGCCATCACTTGCCGCCTTCGGGTAGGTATCATCCCCGCGAACGCGGGGAGCAGACGATCCTGCATTGCATGGGCCGGGGCCGCCCCCGCCTCCCGCCGACGGTCGCCCTCACGTCGCCGATGGCGACCGGACTCACAGCGCGCCACCCAGCGCGGGCGCGAGCTCCGCGAGCAACTCACCCAGATGTCGGCGCGACAGCCCGCAGAAGGCAGGACGGGACATGGCCGCGCGGGCCTGTTTGACCTTCACGCGTCTGACAACTCGCGGGGCCGTCTCCATATCACCGCACTCACCGACCAGGATCAGTCGCAAGTAGGGTCGGACGCATGACGACAACCCTTGCCGTCAGTGTCTTCGACTCACTCCGTCTCGACGCCGTGCCCGACCAAGAGGCGCTGCGCCGGGCCTACGCACTCCCCAGCGACGCGGCCGTGCGGAAACAGATGACCGAACTCACCGAGCAGACCCGCCGGTTGATCGGCTGCTCATCGCTGGTCCTGGTCGCCAGCGCGGATGCCGAAGGCAACTGTGACGTTTCCCCGCGCGGCGGCCCCGCCGGGTTCGTCGCCGTCCTTGACGCACGGACGGTGGCGATACCGGACGCGACCGGCAACAAGCGTCTGGACACTCTGCAGAACGTCGTCGCCACCGGACGGGCCGGGCTGCTGTTCGTCATTCCGGGCCGTACCACGACGCTCAGGGTGAACGGCCGGGCCTGCGTCTCCACCCGCCCGGAGCTGCTGTCGCAGCTGACCGCTGTGGGCAAGCCACCGGCCAGTGCGCTGGTGGTGGGGATTGAGGAGGTCTACCCGCACTGCCCCAAGTCGCTTCTGCGCAGCGGGGCCTGGAAGCCGGATGAGTGGCTGTCGCCGGACGCCCAGCCGACCTCGGCCGAGGTAACGCTGGCCCAACTGCAGGTGCCGGAGCTGACGATCGCCGACATCGAGCAGGCGGAGGCGGACTCGCTGAAGTACCGGTACGAGTAACGGGCCGACCTGCGACTGCTGAACCACCAGCCAGTCAAGCCCCCGGGTAGGCACGCTCCACGATCAATCGCGGGGCAGCACCTGAGTGATCAAGGGTCAGCACTACCCCGATGGCAGATGGTGGACCACTTCCTGCCCATCCCCGGCTCAGCCGTTCGCCCCAGGACTGTCCTCCGAAGCAGCACCTCTCCTGAGCCCTGTAAGTCCCGGGCAGGCAACTCTTGTTGCACCGGGCGGCGTCCGGACAATCGTGCGGCGGGGAGCCGCGCCGAGTCCGATACTGAGCCGGTGAGCGACACCATGGCCGAGCACGAAGCCAAGGCCGGACAGCTGGAGCGTCTGGAGACGTTGCGCGCCGCGCTGCGGATCGTAGCCCGTGACCTGCCCACGCGTGGGATCGAGGGCGAACCGGAGATCGAGGTCCTGGAGGACTGGTTCCCGGTGGGGGCCGGTGTCCGTCTTGCCGACGGCCGACGGCTCAACTGGGGCGGCCACATCCTGCCAGGCGTGGGCGACGACCCGACCATGGCACTGACCTACCTGGCGATCATGATCCAGGAGAGCCTGCTCGAATGGACCTGGCGGGTCTGGCCAGCGTGTCCCCGACACGGCCTCGGCGTCCACGGCTCAGAACGCGAGGGCTCGGCCGTGTGATGGTGCGCGGGCAATGGCGGACACGTACTTGCGGCGGTCGGCGAACTCTCGCGTGCGCTCGGCGGGCATCGTCGTCAGTAGGTTCGGCAGTGGCTGCGGCAGTCCTTCACGCCGACACCTCGACGCCTACTACTGCTTCCGCCCCGCACGCAAGCACCACCACATCCACCAGGGCAGATACACCCTCACCACCTGATCATCGGGCTCACTGGGGCCGGTGTCGACGACGCAGTGAGCGCCTTCACCGGCAGCGAGCTGGAGGTGGTGCTGCGCTCCCCCGGCGCCATCCGGCTGGTCCTGGCCGGTATCTCCACCAGCGGCGTGGTGCTCTCCACCGTCCGCGAGGCCGCCGACCGGGGCTACCGCCTCACCGTCCTCGCCGTAGCCGGGTGGGCCACCGCCCTCGGCCCGGACGCCCAGGGGCCGCCGTGTCGTGTCGCGCCGCGGGTGCGTGGAAAGGGTGAAGACGGGGCGGGCTGAGGTCTCGTCAACTCCCTTGCCGGTGGGGTCTCGACGTCGGGGCCGGAGGTGCGCGAGACTCCGGGAATGACCGTGACTACGCGTGTGAGTCGAGTGGAGAACGTCGGCTTCTCGTCCGGGAATTCCGGCACCGGGCCGGCCACCTGGGGCCAGCAGGCCATCTGGGACGCGGTGAGCAAACTGGGCGTGGACGCCCACCGCTACAACATCTCCATCGGCTTCCCGGTGGAGCCGGGGATACCGGTGGCCCGGGTGCTGGAGGCCGTGCCGAAGCTGCTCCAGCTGCACCAGTCGCTGCGGACCCGACTGGTGCCTGATCCGGACGGAGAGCTGTGGCAGTTCCTGGACGCCGAGGGGAGCGTCCCGGTGCACCTGCTGGAGGCCGACGCCGACCGTGCCGAGGAGCAGGGACGCGAGCTGCTGGCCGGGCTGGTGACGACGTCGTTCGACTGCGCCGTCGACCTGCCGATCAGGATCGCCGTGGTGGAGACCGGCGGGCTGATGACCTTCGTGGGGTTCTGCCTGTCCCACACGGCGGTGGACGGCTGGGGCCTGTCGCGGGCGGTGATGGACCTGTTCGCGCTGGCCCAGGGCGAACCGCTGGAGCGGGTGCGGGAGCAGCACCCGTATCTGCAACCGCTCGAGGAGGCGGCCTTCCAGACCTCGGCGCGGGGACGCCAGCGGGACGCCGCCGCCCGCGGGTTCTGGGCCAAGAAGCTGCGGCTCGGCCCCCGGGCGGTCTTCGCCAGGCCCCCGGCCGGGCCGCCGGCCGCGACCTTCCCGTTGGCGGTGCTGAACTCACCGTCGCTGGCCCGCGCGGTGGACCTGGTCTCGGTCGGGCACCGGGCGGGCGGCTCCTCGGTGCTGCTGGCGGCGGCGTCGGTGATGCTGTTCCGGCTGACCGGAACCCCGGACCCGATGTTCCAGGTGGTGGTCAGCAACCGGTTCCGCTCCGACCTGGCGCACGCGGTGAGCACCGTGGCGCAGGAGGGGCTCATCCATCTGCCGGACGCCGACCGGGAGTTCGCCGAGGTGGTGCGCCGCGCCCAGGCGGTCTCGCTGGCGTCCTACCGCCACGCCTACTACCGGAAGCGGCTCTTGGACCAGGACATCGAACGCATGCTGGAGCAGGAGGGCGCCATCGCCGACCGCAGCTGCATCTTCAACGACCGCCGCGACCTGGTGCCGCACTACCCCATGGAGGGCGACCCGTCCAAGCTGCCGCTGGCGCAGTCGAGGCCGCTGACCACGCTGAGCTTTCCGGAGGAGTGCCTGCCGCGCCTGGGCACCACCTTCGCCATGGACGCGCACCACGCCCCGGGCTCGCTGGAGCTGTTGATCACGGCGGACACCGCCCACCTGCCCAAGCCGGACATCGAGGCGTTCCTGTACGGGATCGAGGAGCTGGTGGTGAACGAGGCGGTGGCCCTGGGCGCCGACTGAACCGGGCGGACCGGGCGGGCCGGTGAGCGCCGGGCGGCGCCGACCGGCGTACCGCGGCCGCAGGCCGCCCCGGGGCCGAGCTGGGCTTCGGGGCGGCCGGGGCGGCTCAGCCGTGCAGGCGGGCGCCCTCGGGCTCGGCCAGCAGCCGGTCGTAGCCGGGCTTGATGACGTCGTCGATCAGCGCCAGCCGCTCGTCGAAGGGCAGGAAGGCCGACTTCATGGCGTTGATGGTGAACCAGCGCATGTCGTCCACGGTGTAGCCGAAGGCGTCCACCAGGTGCTCGAACTCGCGGCTCAGCGAGGTGCCGGACATCAGCCGGTTGTCGGTGTTGACCGTCACCCGGAAGCGCAGCCGGCGCAGCAGGCCGATGGGGTGCGTGGCGTAGGAGTCGGCCGCGCCGGTCTGCAGGTTGGAGGTCGGGCACATCTCCAGCGGGATGCGCTCGTCGCGGACGTAGGACGCCAGGCGGCCGAGCTTGACCGTGCCGTCGTCGGCGACCGCGATGTCGTCCACGATTCGGACGCCGTGGCCGAGCCGGTCGGCGCCGCAGCACTGCAGCGCCTCCCAGATGGACGGCAGCCCGAACGCCTCGCCCGCGTGGATGGTGAAGTGGTTGTTCTCGCGCTTGAGGTACTCGAAGGCGTCGAGGTGGCGGGTGGGCGGGTGGCCGGCCTCCGCGCCCGCGATGTCGAAGCCGACCACGCCCAGGTCGCGGTAGCGGTTGGCCAGCTCGGCGATCTCCCGCGAGCGGGCGGCGTGCCGCATGGCGGTGAGCAGGGTGCCGACGCGGATGCTCTGGCCGCGCTCGGCGGCGCGGGCCTCGCCCAGGCGGAAGCCCTCGTTGACGGCGTCGACGACCTGGTCGAGGGTGAGGCCGCCCTCCAGGTGCTGCTCGGGGGCGTAGCGCACCTCGGCGTAGACCACGCCGTCGGCCGCGAGGTCCTCGGCGCAGTCGGCGGCGACCCGGATCAGGGCCTCACGGGTCTGCATGACGGCGCAGGTGTGCGCGAAGGTCTCCAGGTAGCGCACCAGCGAGCCGGAGTCCGCGGCTTCGCGGAACCACTCGCCGAGGGCCTGCGGGTCGGTGGTCGGCAGGTCGCCGTAGCCGACCGCGGCGGCGAGCTCCACGATGGTCTCGGGGCGGAGGCCGCCGTCGAGGTGGTCGTGCAGCAACACCTTGGGGGCTCTGCGGATCCGGGCGGCGTGGACCGGTACGGCTGGGGACGCGGGTGCGGGGGTGCTCTCCATCGTCAGACCATACCTCCTACGCGCGTAGATTGACGAGTCCCTTCCCTGGGACGGCAGATGACGATTCGGCTGCGCTACGGGGTGATCCGATACGCGGGCACTGCTCCGGGACGAGAGCGGCGCTCTCGCCCCGGAGCAGTGGTTCCGCAGGGTCAGACCTGCGGGCCGGCCGGGTCGGAGAACCCGGGAGCGGTGTTCAGCTGGTGCGGCGCGGCCGGGGCCGCGGGCGCGGACGGCGTGGTCGGCGTCGGGTGCAGCAGCTTCTGCTCCGCGGCCCAGGTCCACACCTCGAGCAGGGCGTTGGGCACCAGCCGCACCAGGTGCGAGGGCGCGTAGTAGCTGTAGCCGTAGTCGAGCCGCGCGTTGTTGTGCGCGTCGACGGTGGCCTCGCCGGTGGCGGTGGCCGCGTGCGAGACCAGGCCGGTGTGGCTGGGCGTGCCGTTCGGGCCCAGGTAGGTGACGACGATGTCGCCGGGCTGGGCCTCGCTCGGCTGGTCACCGACGTCCTCGCCGATGCCGCTGTCCATCAGGTAGGCGTAGAGGTTGTTGTACTGCGGCAGTTCGGAGATCAGCAGCAGGTCGTAGACCTTGCCGTTGGGCGCCGTGTAGTCGAAGTAGTCGCTCTGCGGGTCGTTCGGGCCCAGGCCCGGGATCAGCCCGGCGGCGGCCAGCGCCCGGGCGACGAACTCCGCGCACTGGTAGTTGGGCTGGGCGTCCCCGAAGGCCACCGGGGTGCTGTCGTTCCAGGCCGTCCAGTTCCAGTGGCTCTCGGCGAACTGCACCTCCAGCGCGCGGGAGACGACGTCCGTGTCCAGCTGGGCCCGGACCGCGTGGGCACGGGTCGCCGACGGCTGCGCGGCGAAGGAGGTCCCGGCCAGGGCGGGCACCCCGGCGCAGACCAGACCCGCGACCAGCGCGGTGGAGGCCAGCCGCCTCCGAAGGGCATGCGTCACTGTTGCTTCCTTGCTCTCACGCCCCCGGCGGCCTCGAGGGCCCGGCAGTGCTGCGCCGCAGGGGACGAAGGTCAGTTGATCACGGCCCTCACCCGCCTACACTCCCGCGCCTGCAGAAAGGTTGCAGTGCGAACCGACCTACTTTTCCGTCCGCCCGGCCGAGTTCACGGCGCGTCAGCCGCGACCGGCCCGGCGGCCTCGGCCGCGCCGCCGCCGACCGCCACCGGCACCGCCGCCGCCGTCCGGGACGGGGCCGCGTGGGACGGCTGCGGGGCGCGGCGCTCCAGCGCGCCGGAGACCACGGCCACGATCAGCGCCGAGCCCGCCATCGCCGCTCCGACCCAGGCCGGAGCGGCGTAGCCGAGGCCGCCCGCGATGACCAGGCCGCCGAGCCAGGCGGCCAGCGCGTTGCCGAGGTTGAAGGCGCCGATGTTGACGGCCGAGGCCAGGGTGGGCGCCCCGGAGGCGTGGTCGAGGACCCGCTTCTGCAGCGGCGGCACGGTGGCGAAGCCGAGCGCGCCGATCAGCGCGACCGTGACGGCGACGGCGGCCTTGTTGTGCACGGCCAGTCCGAACAGCGCCAGGACCAGGGCGAGGCCGCCCAGGGTGGTGTAGAGCATGGGCATCAGCCGCCGGTCGGCGTAGCGTCCGCCGAGCAGGTTGCCGCCGACCATCCCGAGGCCCAGCAGCACCAGCAGCCAGGTAACCGAGGAGGGGGCGAAGCCGGCCGCGCGGGTCATCGTCGGCGCGATGTAGGTGATGGCGGCGAAGACCCCGCCGAAGCCGAGGACGGTCATCGCCATGGCGAGCAGCACCTGGGCGCTGCGGAAGGCGGCCAGCTCGTGCCGGAGCCGCACGCCGCCGGTGCGCGGCAGCTCGGGGACGAGGGCGGCGATGCCGATCAGGCCGAGCACGCCGAGCGCGGCGACGCCGTAGAAGGTGCTGCGCCAGCCGAGCGCGTCGCCGACGTAGGTGCCGAGCGGGACGCCGACCACGTTGGCGACGGTCAGCCCGGTGAACATCAGCGCGATGGCGCGGGCCTTCTTCTGCGGGGCGACCAGGTCGGCGGCGACCACCGAGCCGATGCCGAAGAACGCCCCGTGCGCGGTCGAGGCGAGGATGCGCCCGGCGAGCAGCACGCCGAAGCTCGGGGCCAGCGCGGAGAGCAGGTTGCCCGCGACGAACAGCCCCATCAGCAGGATCAGCATCCGCTTGCGGGGGACGCGGGTGCCGAGGACGGTCATCAGCGGGGCGCCGACCACCACGCCGAGGGCGTAGCCGGTCACCAGCAGGCCGGCGGTGGGGATGGACACGCCGAAGTCGGTGGCGATGCCGGGGAGCAGCCCGGCCATCACGAACTCGGTGGTGCCGATCCCGAAGGCCCCGATGGCCAGGGCGAGGAGCGCGAGCGGCATGGGAGTGAGCCTCCAGTGTGTTGCACAAGTCGATTACAAGCGTCCACAATACTTGCAGACGCTCTTTACTTGCAAGCGCCGTATATTTCGACTGCGCTCTACCCTGGTGGTACGCAGTCCGCAGGAGGAGGAACCATGACCGCCGCTACCCCCACCGGAACCGGCCTGGCCCAGGGCTGGTGCGCCCTGTCGCTGCTGCACGGGACGATCGAGGCGCAGGTCGAGCGGGCGCTGCAGGCCGGGCACGGGCTCAGCGTGCGCGAGTTCTCCCTGCTCGACGTCCTCAGCAGGCAGCACAGCGGGCCGGGCGGCCACCTGCAGATGAAGCAGGTGGCCGACGCCGTCGTGCTCAGCCAGAGCGCGACCACCCGCCTGGTCACCCGGCTGGAGGATCGGGGCCTGCTGAACCGCTACCTCTGCGAGACCGACCGGCGCGGCATCTACACCGACGTCACCCCGGACGGCCTGGCCCTGCTCGACGCCGCCCGCCCGACCAACGACACCGCCCTGCGCGCCGCCCTGGACCGGGCCGCGCGCAACCCCGACCTGGAGCCGCTCGTCCGGGCGGTGGAACTGCTGGGGCCCGGCTCCGACCGGCAGCGACCGCCGGAGGCGACCCGATGATCGGGGTGCAGCCGGTGACAGCGTAAGTTGACGACTCAACAGCGGAAGTCAGCGGAAGTCCTGTGAGAGGTCACACGTGCGCATCGCGTTCCCCGAGCGCCTCCGGGCGCGGCTGCGCCGCAGCCGCCGGTTCTCCGCCCTGGTCGCCGTGCTGGCGCTGGCCGTCGTCGGCCTCGGCGGCTACAGCGCGCTGGGCCGGGCACAGCCCGCGGTGCGGCAGGAGGTGCTCAGCGTCACCGGCGTGCCCGAGGCCGACGGCACCCCGGTCAAGCTCGACGCCACGCTGTACCTCCCGGCCGGCAGCACCCCCCGGCCGGCCGTGGTGCTGGCCCACGGCTTCGGCGGCAGCAAGGACGACGAAGCCGCCGACGCCCTCTACCTGGCCCGGCACGGCTATGTGGCGCTGACGTACTCCGCGCGCGGCTTCGGCCGCTCCGGCGGGCTGATCCACCTGGACTCGCCGCAGTACGAGGTGCGGGACGCCGAGCGCATGGTCGACCTGCTGGCCACCCTGCCGCAGGTGGTCAAGGACGGCCCCGGCGATCCCCGGGTCGGCTTCACCGGCCCCTCCTACGGCGGCGCGCTGAGCCTGCTGGTCGCCGCCTACGACCACCGGGTCGACGCCATCGCCCCGCAGATCACCTGGAACAGCCTGGGCGCCTCGCTGTTCGGGCAGTCCGCGAGCGGCGGCCGGGGGACGGCCGGGCCCGGCGTCTTCAAGAAGGCCTGGGCCGGTGACTTCTTCGGCTCGGGCTCCAGCACGCCCGGCGCCGCCCCCGGCGCGCCCGCCGACCCCTGCGGCCGGTTCGCCCCCGACATCTGCGCCGCCTACCGGACCACCGCCGCCGGGGACGGCACCCCTGCCCCCGGCCTGCTCGACCTGCTGGCCGCCTCCAGCCCGGCCGGGGTGCTCAATCGCGTCGACGCCCCCACCCTGCTGGTCCAGGGCGAGGACGACTCGCTGTTCGGCCTGGACCAGGCCGACGCCAACGCCCGCGGCATCGCCGCCCACGGCACCCCGGTCAAGGTCGCCTGGTACTCCGGCGGCCACGACGCGCCGGGCACCTCCGCCGAGACCGCGCAGCTGCGCTCGCTCACCCTGGCCTGGTTCGACCACTACCTGAAGCACCAGGGGCCGACCCCCTCGACCGCCTTCAGTTTCACCAAAACCGGCACCGACCTGTCGCTGGAGAGCGGCACCGTCAGCGACTCCACGCTCACCGCGCCCGGCTACCCCGGGCTGCCGGGCGGCGCCGCGCCCCGCAGCACCCCGGTCCGGCTGAACGGCCCGGAGCAGACCGTGCTAGCCCCGGCCGGGGGCTACCCGGCCGCCACCACCAGCCTGCCCGGCCTGGGCGGGACGCTGGCCCAGCTCGGCTCCGGCAGCCCGGCCCTGGGCGCGGCCCTGGCCGGGCCGCCGGACCAGCAGGCGGTGTTCACCAGCGCCCCGCTGGCCGGCACCGTCCACGAGGTCGGCGCGGCCTCGGTCGAGCTGCACGTCGGCCCGGCCACGCCCGGCACCGGGGACGCCACCCTTTTCGCCAAGCTGTACGACCTCTCCCCCGGCGGCCAGGCCGTGCTGCCCGAGCAGCTGGTGGCGCCGATCCGGCTGACCGGGCTGACCCCGTCCGGCACCGACGTCCGGGTGGCGCTGCCCGGCGTGGTCCACGACTTCCCGGCCGGGCACCGGCTGGAGCTGGTGGTCTCCACCACCGACCAGGCGTACCAGCTGCCGCAGGACCCGCGCGGCTACCGCGTGGCCCTGGCCGGGAGCAGCACGGTGGGCGTCCCGCTGGTGGCCGCCGCATCCGCCGACGGCGGCAGCACCGACCTGCTGTGGACCATCGCCGGGATCGCCGCCGCGCTGGTGCTCGGTGCGGTCGGCGCCTGGGTGCTGCGCCGCCGCAGGCCGGGCGGCGGCATCGACCTCGATCCGGAGCTGGCCGACGTCCCGGTCGCCATCACCGGGCTCGGCAAGGCGTACGGGGACGGCTTCCGGGCCGTCAGCGACCTCGGCTTCACCGTCGGCCCCGGGCAGGTGCTGGGCCTGCTCGGGCCCAACGGCGCGGGCAAGACCACCACCCTGCGGATGCTGACCGGTCTGATCTTCCCCACCTCCGGCGAGATCCGGGTCTTCGGCCACCGGATCGTCCCGGGCGCGCCGGTGCTGTCCCGGGTCGGCGCGTTCATCGAGGGCCCCGGCTTCCTGCCGCACCTCTCCGGCCGGGAGAACCTGGCCCTGGCCTGGGCCGCCACCGGCCGTCCCGAGGCCGACGCGGACTTCGCCGCGGCGCTGGAGATCGCGGGCCTCGGCAAGGACCTGGAGCGCAAGGTCCGCGCCTACAGCCAGGGCATGCGGCAGCGGCTCGCCGTGGCCCAGGCCATGCTGGGCCTGCCCGACCTGCTGATCCTGGACGAGCCCACCAACGGCCTGGACCCGCCGCAGATCCGCGAGATGCGCGAGTCGCTGCGCCGCTACGCCGCCACCGGGCGCACCGTGGTGGTCTCCAGCCACCTGCTGGCCGAGGTGGAGCAGACCTGCACGCACTGCGTGGTGATGGCGCGCGGGCGGCTGCTCGCCGCCGGGCCGGTGGACGAGCTGATCGGCGCGGCCTCCTCCGTGCACATCGACGTCGACCAGCCCGCGCGGGCGGTCGAGCTGCTGACCGGGCTGCCCGGCGTGCTGGCCGCGCGCACCGGCTCCGACGGCGCGCTCGTCGTCGACCTGGACCGGATCCGGCCCGCCGTGGCGGTCAAGGTCCTGGTCGAGGCCGGTCTCGCGGTCGACCGCATCGCTCCACGGCGCCGCCTGGAGGACGTCTTCCTCGACCTCGTCCACGAAGGGTGAACCCCGACATGCCCGCCCCTGATGCCGTGCCCGCCCCCGACGCCCGGCCCGCCGCCGACGCCGGGCCCGCACCGGAGCCGCAGCGCCCGCCGGAGCAGCCGCAGCGCGGCGTCGGCCGGGGCAGCCACACCGGGCTGAGCAGCGCCGACAGCCCGCCGCGCGCCTCCGCGCCGCACGGCGGGGCACCCGGCTACGACCCGCGCCGGACGCTGCCGCTGCGGGTGGAGCTGCGGCGGCAGCTGGGCCGGAACCGCACCCGGATCACCCTGGGGCTGCTGGTGGTGCTGCCGCTGCTGCTGGTCGCCGCGTTCAAACTGGGCGGCTCCGCGCCCGACCGCAACGGGCAGGTCACCCTGGTCGACTTCGCCACCGTGGGCGCGGCCAACTTCGCGCTGTTCGCCGTCTTCGCCTCGTCCGGCTTCCTGCTGGTCATCGTCGTCGCCCTGTTCTGCGGCGACACCGTGGCCAGCGAGGCCGGCTGGTCCAGCCTGCGCTACCTGCTGATCTCGCCGGTCGGACGGGCCCGGCTGCTGCGCCGCAAGCTGACCGTCTCGCTGGGGCTGTCCGGTTTCGCCCTGGTGCTGCTGCCGGTGGTGTCGCTACTGGCGGGCTGGGCCGCCTTCGGCTGGCACCCGGTGCAGTCGCCGACCGGCGCCGGGCTGGGCACCGGGGCCGCGCTGGTCCGGCTGGCGATCATCGTCGGCTACCTCGCGGTCAGCCTGACCTTCGTCGCCGCCCTGGCCTTCTACGCCGGGGTCAGCACCGACGCGCCGCTGGGCGCGGTCGGCGGGACGGTGCTGATCGTCATCGTCTCCACCATCCTCGACAACGTCACCGCCCTGGGCGGGCTGCGGGACTGGCTGCCGACGCACTACGCGGACGCCTGGCTGGACGCCCTGGACCCGAGCGTCCAGTGGGACGCCATGCTGCGCGGCACGCTCTCCGCCCTGGTCTACAGCACCGTGCTGTTCGCCCTGGCCTGGCGGCACTTCCTGCGCAAGGACATCGTCAGCTGACGCGCTGCCCACACTCTGGACACCGGGCCCGACCGCCCGACCGGAGTGTTAGGCTCCGCCACATGCTGCGCACCGCCACCCTCGCCATGATGCGAATGATGCCCCCGGAACCGGAGGCGCTTCGCTAGCGAAGCGGTGTGCGCGCAGGACGCGACGGACCTCCGGAAACGGAGGTCCGTCTTTTTTGTTGTCCGCGATCCCCTGAACTCCCAGTGCCCTCCCGAACCCCCAGAAGGCGAAGAACCGTCATGACCCAGCGACCGGTCGTCTCCCTCACCGACTGCGCCGATCCCAACGCCCTGGCCCGCCAGTCCGCCAGGATCGCCGCGCTGTTCGGCGCCACGCCCAGCATCCTGCCGCTGACCGGGCCCGACCCGGAGGGCGCCGCCGCGCTCACCCTGCTCGACCTGCTGCGCGCCACCGACCTGGTCGGCGGCCCGACGCAGCCGACCGTGTTCCTGGTCAACATCGCCCCCAGGGACGGCCACTGGCCCAACGGCGTGCCGTTCTGCTACTTCCACCTCCGCGGGCACCTGGTCATCAGCACCCTGAACGCGCGGGTGCTGGCCCCGCTGCGCGGCTACCTGGGCGTGGAGGAGGTCCAGGTCACCGATGTGCGCGAGGTGGTCGAGGCCGCCGCCGGGCAGTGGGCCGGGCTGGCGCAACAGGAGGTCGAGGAGATCGTCCGCACCCAGTTCCGCAGCCTGTGGTACGTGCCGCTGCTGGCCCGCTGGCTGGTGGACGGCCGTCCGGTGCCCGCGCAGCCGCAGCCGCTGCCCGAGCCCGCGGCCGAGGAGGCGCACGTGCGGGTCGCCGTCGTGGACAACTTCGGCAACTGCAAGCTGGACCGGCCCGCCGCGCTGATCCCGGGCGGCACGGAGGGCGGCTGGCTGCTGCACAGCCCGCGCGAGGGCGGCACCGTGGAGGTGGGCCGCTTCGACCGGCTGCCCGACGTGCCGCACGGCCGACCCGGGATCACCACCGGCAGCTCCGGCGTCGGCTTCGCCGAACTGGTGGTGCGCGGAGGCTCCGCCGCCGACCTCTTCGGGCTGCGCGAGGGCGACCGGCTGCCCTGTCTCACCAGCTGACATGAGACCTGGGCGTTACCAGAAGGTAGCCGACCCGATTGACACCGCAGGTGACCGCCCGGAATGCTGAAACGCATGTCCGGAAACCGATCCCTGGTACGTCGCCGCCACGTTGACCACGCACGTTGCGCCGCCGACCTGTGTCGCTGAGCTGTACCACCGCCCGACCGGACGCCCACCGCCGGCGTCCCCGTAGTGTCCTTCCGGACTCCATCGCAAAGGAACCACCCGTGTCCCGTGCCCGCACCGCCCTTGCCGCAGCCCTGGGGAGCGCCGTCGTCCTGGCGGCCGCCGCCTGCGCGCCGCAGTCCACCGCGACCTCCACCGCCTCCGCCGGGGCGAGCTCCGGCACCGGAGCGAGCGCGGCTGCCGCGGCCTGCTCGACCAGCAGCCCGGACCTGTACAAGCAGGGCCAGTTGACGGTGGCCACCGACTCCCCCGCGTACGCGCCGTGGTTCGACAACAACGCGCCGTCCGACGGCAAGGGCTTCGAGAGCGCGGTGGCCTACGCCGTGGCCGCCAAGCTCGGGTTCGGCAAGAGCCAGGTCAAGTGGGTGGTCGAGCCCTTCGACAACTCCTATGCGCCGGGCGCCAAGAACTTCGACTTCGATATCAACGAGATCTCGATCACCCCGCAGCGGGCCCAGGCGGTGGACTTCTCCACCGGCTACTACACCGCCGACCAGGGCGTGTTGGTGCTGAACAACTCCAAGTACGCCAAGGCCGGCTCGCTCTCCGCACTGAAGGACGCCAAGATCGGCGTCCAGGTGGCCACCACCAGCTACCAGGCGGTGCAGGACGAGATCAAGCCGGCCCACGCGCCGAGCGTCTACAACACCACCAACGACGAGGTCAACGCCCTCCAGGACGGCCAGATCGACGCCATCGTCACCGACATGCCGACCGTGTTCTACCTGTCCAGCGCCGAGCTGAGCCACGGGAAGATCCTCGGCGCGTTCGGCTACAACGGCAGCTCGCCCGAGCAGTTCGGGCTGCTGCTGAAGAAGGGCAGCGGGCTGACCTCCTGCGTGGACCAGGCGATCGCCGGGCTCAAGTCCGACGGCACGCTCGCCCGGATCACCACCCAGTGGCTCTCGGCCTCGGCCGACGTGCCCGAGCTGAAGCAGTAAGCGGACGACGGTGGACCACGAAACCACGGCCGCGCTGGACCAGCAGGCCACCGCGCCGGACGCCGGGTACCGGCCCAGCGACCGGCAGCAGGAGCGCGAGCGGTTCCGCCGCGCCCGCAAGCGCCGCAACACCTGGATCGCCGCCCTGTGCACGGTGGCGTTCCTGGTGGTGGTGGGCGCGGCTGTGGTCGCGTCCCCCGGCTGGGCGCGGGTGCACAGCCTGTTCCTGGACAGCGGCGAGTTCCGCAGGACGCTGCCGGCGATCCTCCGGGGCTTCTGGCTGAACATCCAGATGTTCCTGATCGCCGAGGTGCTGATCCTGGTCCTGGGGCTGCTGATCGCCCTGGTCCGGGTGACCAGGGCGCCGGGCCTGCAACCGCTGCGGCTGGCCGCGACCCTCTACGTGGACGTGTTCCGCGGTGTGCCGACGCTGCTGCTGGTGTTCCTGATCGGCTACGGCCTGCCCGCGCTCCAGCTCCAGGGCACGCCCTCGCAGCCGTGGGTGCTCGGGGTGATCGCGCTGGTGCTGTCGTACGCCGCCTATGTCGCCGAGGTGTTCCGGGCCGGGCTGAACTCGGTGCACCCGGCGCAGCGCAACGCGGCCCGGGCGCTGGGGCTGAACGAGTCGCAGACGCTGCGGCACGTGATCCTGCCGCAGGCGGTCCGCAATGTGATCCCGCCGCTGTTGAACGACTTCATCGCGCTGCAGAAGGACACCGCGCTGGTGGCCGTCCTCGGCCCGCTGGAGGCGCTGCGGGTGGCGCAGATCAACGCCGACTACAACTTCAACTACACCCCCTACCTGGGTGCGGCGCTGCTGTTCATCGCCGTGACCATCCCGCTGACCCGGTACGCCGACCGACTGCAGCGGCGGGCGTCCCAGCGGCAGCGGGCGGAGGCGGCACGATGACCGAGGCACTGCTGCGGATCCGCGGCCTGCGCAAGCAGTACGGCTCGCGGCTGGTCCTGCGCTCGATCGACCTGGACGTCGCCGAGCACCAGGTGGTGTGCCTGATCGGGGGCTCCGGCTCGGGCAAGTCGACGCTGCTGCGCTGCGTGGACCTGCTGGACGAGGTCGACGACGGCACCGTGCACCTGGGCGGGACCGAGCTGACCGATCCGCGGCTGGACGCCAACGCGGCGCGCCGCCGGATCGGTGTCGTCTTCCAGGCGTACAACCTCTTCCCGCACCTGAGCGTGGTGGACAACATCACCCTGGCGCCGCGCCGGGTGCACGGGGTGCCGCGCAAGGAGGCCGAGGAGACCGCGCGGGAGCTGCTGGCCCGGCTGGGCCTGGCCGACAAGGCGCAGGACTACCCGGACCGGCTGTCCGGCGGCCAGCAGCAGCGCGCGGCGATCGCGCGCGCCCTGGCCACCGGGCCGGAGCTGCTGCTGTTCGACGAGATCACCTCGGCGCTGGACCCGGAGCTGGTGGGCGAGGTGCTGGACGTGGTCGCCGACCTCAAGCAGCGCGGGCTGACCATCCTGATGGCCACGCACGAGATGGGCTTCGCCCGGCACGCCGCCGACCAGGTGTGCTACCTGGAGGACGGCGTGATCCGGGAGCAGGGCAGCGCCGAGCAGGTGCTCACCGACCCGCAGCACGCCTCGACCCGGCGCTTCCTCTCCCGGGTGCTGGAGCGGTAGCGCCGGGTCCGGTCCTCTTCTGCTACGGGACGCTGGGCCGGGTCGGGGTGGTCTCCTGCTCCGGCATGGCGTTGCTGTCCGGCAGCGGGTAGGGGATGCCCACGTCGAGCGTCCCGGCCAGGGCGTTCAGCACCGCCTGCTCGGCCGCCGAGGTGTCGCCCAGCGAGACCGGGGGCAGCGGCGGGACGGCGGTGACCGGCACGGCCGCGAGGTTCAGCGCGCCGGTGAAGTCGCCGGTGGCGGCCCGCCGCCAGGCCGACAGGTTGGGCACCTCCACCCCGAAGCGGGTCTCGATGAAGCGCAGCACCGAGGTGTGGTCCAGCGTCCCGGAGTAGCGGTAGCCGCCCGCGCTGAACGGCGAGACCAGCAGCGCCGGGGTGCGGAAGCCCAGCCCGATGGGGCCGTCCACGCCGTCGGCCGCGGACGGCAGGCTGGTCAGCCACTCCCCCGGCGTGCCCGCCGGGGCGGTCGGCGGGGTCACGTGGTCGAAGAAGCCGCCGTTCTCGTCGTAGACGATGAACAGCGCGGTCTGCGCCCAGACCTCGGGGTTGGAGACCAGGGTGGCCAGCACCTGCTGGACGAAGTACTCGCCGTACTCGGGCGGCGCGGCCGGGTGCTCGCACTCGGCGACCGGCGGGATGATCCAGGAGACCGACGGCAGCGTCCCCTTGGCCACGTCGGAGCTGAAGTCGCCGGGGTAGGTGGGGGTGAGCGCGCGGCCGACCAGCTCCAGGCCGGTGACGGAGAACGGGTCGTTGTAGTTCTTGAAGTAGGGCAGCGGGCTCAGCGCGAACAGCCCCACCGGGTCGTTGTAGACCTTCCAGCTGACCCCGGCGGCGAGCAGCCGCTCCGGCATGGTCTCCCAGCTCAACTTGCCGTACTCGGCCAGGCGGTTGCCGAAGGTCTCCACCACCGGGCCGCCGGCCGCGCCCTCGGGGTCGATCGACGCGGACATCAGCATCAGCCGGTTCGGGTCGGTGGGCCCGAGCACGGAGCAGAAGTAGCCGTCGCAGACGGTGAAGGCGTCGGCGAGGGCGTAGTAGAAGGGCAGGTCCTGGCGGGTGTAGTAGCCCATGGTGACCGGGCCGTTGGCGGCTCCGTCGGCGGCGAGGTGCGCGGAGACGAAGGAGTCCATCGCACCGCCGTTCCAACTGCGGTGCTGGGTGGCCCAGCTGTGGTCGATGTCGTTGGTGGTCTGGCCGTCCTCCAGCGGCGGGTCGCTGAGCAGGCGGAACGGCTGCAGGTAGCCGGAGGCGGAGGCCCCGGTGCCGGGCTGGTAGCCGAACTGGTCGAAGACCGGGTAGCTCCGGCCGCCCACGCTCTGCACCGGCGCGGCCGG
Organism: Streptacidiphilus sp. PB12-B1b; assembly: GCF_014084125.1. NCBI lineage: Bacteria > Bacillati > Actinomycetota > Actinomycetes > Kitasatosporales > Streptomycetaceae > Streptacidiphilus > Streptacidiphilus sp. PB12-B1b. The sequence goes on from NZ_CP048405.1 coordinate 4,207,775, forward strand.
GTCGCTGAAACCGCGGACGCCGGACAGGGTGCCGAAGTAGTGGTCGAAGGAGCGGTTCTCCTGCATCAGCACCACGACGTGCTTGATGTCGCCGAGCCCGGCCGCCGGGCCCGCCGAGGCGGCGAGGGCGGTGTCGATCAGCCGGGACTGGGCGGCGCTGGGGCGTCCCAGGACGCCGCCGCCGATGAGGGCGGCGGCTCCGGCCGCCGAGGCGCCGGTGAGCAGCCCCCGGCGCGACAGGCCGGGGCCGCGCCGCTCGCCGCCCTGTTCTCCGCCGTGCTGGTCGCCGCCCTTTTGGTCGCCGCTGTGCTGATCCTCGCTCACGGGAAGCCCTCCGCCATGGCGTTGCAGGAATAGGGAAATCATGGGCATGACAATGAACCCGGCGGAGAACCGGGCCGATGGCCGGGCCGCCCCCGGGGAGGCGTGCGTGCCCATTCTGCAAAGCCGGGCGGCGCCTGGGAAGCGTCTCGCGGACAGAGTTACCGACGAGTTCACGCGCCGGGCGACGCCCGCACACGCGGCTGCTCCCGTACGGCCACCCCCGGCCGCCGCCCGGCCGGGGGCCGGGCGAGGACCGTGCCGGCGGTCAGTACAGGCCCTCCGGGGCCGAACTCGTCGTCTGCAGCGGGCGGATGTTGGCGACGCCGTCGCTGGGCCACCGGTCGGTGGTGTGCCGCAGCGCCTGGTCGCGCTCCAGGATGTTCGGCAGGAAGAGATCCTGGTGCAGCACGGTGAGCCGCACCTGCCCGGCGGCGCCCGGCTCCACCACGGTGGACCAGTCGTCCTTGCGCACCACCGCCATGGTCACCTGCGGGTAGTTGGGCGCGTAGGCGATCAACTCGCCGTTCCCGGACACCTCCAGGCAGGCGGCGTTGCCGAAGGTGTTGCCGTAGGTCAGGCCGCAGACCCCGCCGTGCAGGGCGGCGCTGAAGGCCCGGTACATGCCCGCGCTGATCTGGGTGCCGCTCAGCCGGACCCCGTCCAGGGCGGCGACCAGCCCGGGCTCGCGCTGCCGCAGCGCCTGGAACAGGGCCGGGGTGGTGTTGACGTACTGCACCCGGCCCTGCCGCAGCACGTCGGTGATCTGCTCCAACAGGTGGTCGGTGTAGTCGTTGACGTCGGCCAGCCGGCCGGCGCGGATCAGCCGCTTGACCCAGCGCGGGTCCATGTCGACCGCGTACACCTGGCCGGCGTACAGCTCGGAGACCTCCCAGACGCCGTGGCCGATCAGGTGCGGCCCGGTGGGGGTGGCCTGGAGCCAGGCCCGGCCCTGGGCGAAGCCCTCCTGGGCGAAGGACCAGCGGCGCCACGTGGCCCGGTGCAGCAGCATGTCCGGGGTGTAGAAGACCCGGCAGGGGGTGCCGGTGGTGCCGCCGGTGTCCCAGACCCGGCCGGCCAGCGGGCGCGGCACGCCCTGCGGCACCAGCTCCGCCGGATCCAGCCGGCGCAGGACGTCCACCGGGAACGGCCCGAAGGCGCCGAGCTGGTCGTACCGGGTGATGTCCCGGGGGTCGAAGTCCAACTGCTCGGCGCGGCGCAGCCAGTAGCGCGCGCCGGTCTCCGGGTGGAAGGTGCGCCGGACGACGCTGCGGCACCATTCGTCCAGGTCGGTGTCCAGCCAGGCGGCGATCCGGGCCTCGGCCGCCGCGCCGGTGGCATCGGCGGTTCCGTCGGCCCGGGCGGCCCCGGCGGCGTCCGGCGTGGCGGAGGTGAGCGGCGCGGTCATCGCCGCGCCCGGGCGCCGGAGACGTCGATGCCCAGCTCGTAGGCGGTGGTCAGGGCCTGCTGGACGTGGTTGGGATGCTCGATGTGGACGACCGGGAAGGGGAACGCCAGGATCCCCTCCGGGATGGACGGCCCCATCACCAGGCCCAGCTCCACGCCCTGCTGCTGCATCCCGGTGTAGACGTCGACCAGGCTGATCGGGTCCGTCGCGTTGCGCTGGAACAGGTCGCGGACCTCCTCGCCGGTGGTCAGCACCTTGCGCTCCAGGCAGGACAGCAGCGGCAGTTGGGGCGCCGAGAAGGCCATGGCGTCGATGCTGGGGGCCATGAAGTCGCGGTAGCGCCGGCGCAGCGGCGAGTGCACCGCGATGGTCCGCCCGGGCAGCGGGACGACCGAGCCCGGCGGCACCTCGGCGGCCAGCCGGTTCAGCGCCTCGGCGTAGCCGGCCAGCATCAGCACCCGCTGCGAGCCGTCGGCGGTGGGGCCGAAGTCCCCGGCCAGGTAGACGCCCGGGCTGCCCTCGCCGGGGTGGGCGGGCGCGCCCTCGCCGCAAGCGCCGAAGGCGATGGCGATGCCCTGCTCGGGCTCGCCCTCGGGCGGCTCCGGCGTGTACCGGGAGTGCGCCAGCATCTCGAACAGCTCCTTGCGCTCCACCGCCCCGGCGAGGCAGCTGGCGGCCATCGCCCCGAGGCTGAGCCCGCCGATGGCCGAGGGGTGCAGGTCGAACTGCGCCAGCACGTCGTGCACGGCGACGGCCAGCGCCGCCTCCCGCACGGTGCCGACGCTCTGGCGCTCTTCCTGGGCGTCCGGGAGGTCCTCGTCCAGGATCTGGCCGACCGTCAGTCCGGTCCACTTCGCCACCTGCGCGTACCAGTCCCGTACCACCGGGTACGCCTGGTACAGCTCGACGCCGTGCGGCTCGGTGCCGACGCCGCCGCCGAACAGATAGCCCAAGGTCATGACGGCCCCCATCTGGTGATCGGGAAGGAAAGGAATGGGTGCGACGCCTGTGAAAGGGGCGGCAAATGTGCCGCGGAACTGTCCCGGCCGCAGCGCCACGCTACTACGGCGACTGTCGGCCTGTCAGCGGAAAGGGGAATCCCGGGGGTGCCGGGAAAGCCCCGGCAATGTGTCGCGCACCGCGCTATCGAGGCGATAGCGCGGTCTGGGACCATGCCCGCGACGATTGTCCATTCGCTTACGAAGGTAATGCCATCCGCTATTCCACGAAGTCGGCGACGACGCGCGGCGGCCACACCCCGACGCCGAGCACCCCGGCCGAGTGCGCCCGGGACACCAGCGCGGCCCGGTTCGGCACCTGGAACTGACGCAGCATCAGCCCTATGTGGTACTCGACGCCCTGGCGGCTGAGGAAGAGCGCTGCCGCCAGCTCCGCAGTGGAGGCCCCAGCCGCCACCCCCTCCAGGATGCAGGCGTCCAGCGCGGTCAGCCGCTCGGTGAAGGCGGACGCGGTCTCGCCGTCGCCGTGCCGTGCCCGCCTGCGTGCTGGGCGCTTGCGGGGCTGCTCCGCCCGGGTCGGGCAGGAGGGCGGACCCTCGGCGGGGATCGCCGACTCGGCCATCGGGCGGACCGGTTTCGAACCGTGCAGCAGTGTCATGTCCCACACCGCCTTCCCCTGGTGTGCGTGACCTGGTGTGCGTGAGTGGTCGCGCCGAACGCCGCGCCGCGGCCCCACGGCATTGCCGGGAGCCGTTCAGCGCGCGTCGGAGCGGCCGGTGATGATCCGTCAGCCGAGCGGCACGATGTCCGTGAAGTGGTCGACCAGCACGGCCGTCACCTCCGCCGGGCGGCTGGTCAGGTAGAAGTGGCCGCCCCGGAACACCTTCAGATCGAAGGCGGCGGAAGTGTGGCCCTTCCACTCGCGGGCCTCGTCCACCGTGGTGCGCGGATCGCTGTCGCCGGTCAGCGCGGTGATCGGGCACTCCAGCACGGTGTCGGGGTCGCCCCGGTAGGTCTCCACCGCGCGGTAGTCGCTGCGCAGCGCCGGGAGCACCATCCGCAGCAGTTCGTCGTCGGCCAGGACCTCCTCCTCGGTGCCGCTCAGGGCGCGCACCTCAGCCACGATGCCGTCGTCGTCCAGCAGGTGGACGCTCTCCCGGCGGGTGACGGCCGGTCCGCGTCTGCCGGAGACGAAGAGGTGCTCGATCAGCAGGCCGGAGCGCTCGAAGCGGCTTGCCACCTCGTAGGCCACCAAGGCGCCCATGCTGTGGCCGAAGAAGGTCAGCGGCAGGCCGACCCACGGGCGCAGCGCCTCGAACACCCCGTCCGCCAGCTCGCCGATGGATCCGGCGCACGGCTCGGTCCTGCGGTCCTGCCGACCGGGGTACTGGATCGCCAGGACGTCCACCCGGCCGGTGAGTTGGGCCGAGACCGGAAAGTAGAAGCTCGCCGACCCGCCGGCGTGCGGGAAGCAGACCAGTCTGCGGGTGGCCGCCGGGGCGGGGTGGAAGCGTCGGACCCACAGTCCGCTGCCCGCGGGGGAGGAAGTCATGTCGCCCGGTCGTTCCCTTCTCAAACGGACCCCGCCACCGGAGCACCTGCGGTTCGAGGTCGTCGGATCGCCCCCCGTACCGGTCGGATCACAGCGCCCGCCGAAAGGGCGGGGCGCCGACCGACCGGAAGAAAACGGGCACGGTGTCTCTCAGAGTGCCATGCCGATTGGATTGTCAGCAAGTACACAAAGGAATTTCGGACGCCGGTGCCCGGCATGTGGCTCATTTCCGCGAATTCAACGGCCGGACCGCACCGGGCCGTGGCGCGCGGCGGGGCCCCTGGGATTAACTTGACGATGATTCAGGAAAACCGCGCCCGGCCCCGCCGCAGCCATGGCAGTGACGGAACGGATGCCGCATCTACTGACAATACGGTCAAAGCTCTCCCACGGGACGCCCAAACGTGTCATGAGCCGAACGAGGATGCTCTAGGGATATGCCTAGACATCTCCGCGCGTCGTTGACCGGGGCAAATCCGCCCAAGATGCTGGAAGCACCGCTGGCCACCGGCAGCCGGCGGACGGGCGGACCGCCGCGCGGCCCGTTCCGCCGCCGATCCACCACGGCGAACAGGGCGATCAGGACGACATGGGGAGTCCGTTGAAATTCTTGCTGCTCGGCCCGCTTTCCGTCCGTCTCCATGCACGGGAGGTGCACGTTTCGGCCCCCAGGCAGCGCGTGGTCATGGCCACGCTGCTGCTCAACGCCAATCACGTGGTCTCGGTCGACCGCATGGCGCGGTACGTCTGGGACGGCGCCCCACCGCCCAGTGCGGCCGCGACGGTGCGCACCTACGTGATGCGGCTCCGGCAGGCCCTGGGCGAGCAGGCGGGGGCGCGGATCGTCACCCGGGCGCCCGGCTACCTGATCGCGCTCACCGAGGAGGAGAGCGACCTGGGCCAGTTCACCGCGTACCGCCGCCGGGCCGCCTGCCGGGCCGAGTCCGGGGATCTGGAGGGCTCCTCCGCCGAGCTGGCCAAGGCACTGGAGCTGTGGCGCAACGACCCGCTCGCCGACATACCCTCGCAGACGCTGCACGACGTCGAAGGCCGCTACCTGCACGAACTGCGGCTGCAGACCATGGAGTTGCGCTTCGACGCGGAGCTGGCGCTGAACCGGCACGCGGAGCTCGTCCCGGAGCTGTGGCGGCTGGTCCGCGAACACCCGCTGCGCGAGGCGCTGGTGGGCCGGCTGATGCTGGCCCTGTTCCGCTCCGGGCGGCAGTCCGAGGCGCTGGACCTCTACCAGCGCACCCGTGCCCTGCTGGTCGAGCAGTTGGGCGCGGAGCCCAGCGCCGACCTGCGCGAGGTGCAGCGGCGGATCCTCGCCGACGAGGACCGCCCCCGCCCCGCAGCGGCGGCGCTGCTCCCGGCCGCGACCGAGCCGGCGCCCTGCTGGGACAACCCGGGACGCCCCCGCCCGGCCCAACTGCCCGCGGTGCTGCCGGTGCTCACCGCCCGCTCCGAGCAGCTGAACGACCTGCACCGAATCCTCACCGCACCCCAGCCGCCCACCGGTTCGGTGGCCACGGCCGTGGTCACCGGTCGCGGCGGCACCGGCAAGAGCGCGCTGGCGTTACGCGCCGCGCACGCGCTGCGCGGCAGCTTCCCGCACGGACAGCTCTTCGCCGACCTGGGTGCCGGGCGGCGCCCGCTGCCGCCCGGCACCGTGCTGTGCCGGTTCCTCACCGACCTCGGCGTGCCCCGCGCCGACATCCCGGCCGACCTGGCCGAACGCGAGGCCCTCTACCGCTCGCTCACCTCCGGCAGCCGCATCCTGGTGGTCCTCGACAACGCCCACACCAGCGCGCAGATCAGGCCGTTGATCCCCGGCAGCGGCGGCAGCAGGCTGCTGGTGACCAGCCGCCGCCGACTCGCCGACCTGGACGGCGCCTACGCGGTGACGGTGCCGCCGCTGGACGAGGCCGCCTCGCTGGAACTGCTGGGCAGCATCGTCGGCCAGGCCCGGATCGCCGCCGAACCGCAGGCCGCCCGTTCCGTGGTCACCGCCTGCGCCGGGCTGCCGCTGGCCATCCGGATCGCCGGGGCCCGGCAGTTGGAGCGCCCGCACCGCAGCCTCAGCGACCTCGCCGAACGGCTCAGCGACACCGGGCGGCTGCTGGACGAACTGCACACCGGCGACCTGGGCATGCGGCCCAGCCTCGACGCCGACCACACCGCGCTGCGCCGACACCCGGCAGGCGGGATCGACCCCGGCGTGGTCTTCACCGCCCTGGGCGCGACCAATGCCTCGTACACCTCGCGCAGCCGGGTCGGGGCGATGCTGCGCTGCTCCGAGGAGCGCGCGGAGGAGGCCCTGGACGCGCTGGTCGAAGCCCATCTGCTGCACCCGCCACGGGCAGGGCGCTACCGGCTGGACCCGCTGCTCCAGGCGTACGCCCGCGAGCACGCGCAGAGCGCGGACCTCGGCGAACTCGTCAGCCAGGCAGCGCTGTTCGGGGCTCAGGCCGCCCCGGTCACCCGGGTCGGCTGACGCGCCGAACCGCGCTGCGGCACCACACCGATCGTCCACCGTGCACACACCCGAGGGGAACCGTCCAGCCATGGCCCACCAGACCGAAGCCGGTGCCCAACTGCTCGACTACGTACGGCAGGTGTCGCTGCGCGACGACGACCTGCTGCGGGAGCTGCGGGAGGCCACCGCGGAGCTGCCCGCCGGAACGGCCATGCAGGTGATGGCCGAGGAGGGCCAACTCCTGGCACTGCTGATAGGGCTGATCGGCGCTCAGAACGTGCTGGAGATCGGTACCTTCACCGGCTACAGCACGCTGTGCATGGCCCGCGCACTGCCGCCCGGCGGGCAGCTGGTGACCTGCGACATCGAGGGCCGCTGGCCGGCCATCGGCGCCGACTACTGGAAACGCGCCGGGGTCGGGGACCGGATCGAGCTGCGGATCGGCGCAGCCGCCGACACCCTGGCCGGGCTGCTCGCGGAGCGCGGCCCGGGCAGTTTCGACCTGGTGTTCATCGACGCCGACAAGGCCAACTACCCCCACTACTACCAGGCTTCACTGGAGCTGGTGCGCAGCGGCGGGCTGATCGTGGTGGACAACACCCTCTTCTTCGGCCGCGTCGCCGATCCCGCCGCGCAGGATGCCGACACCCTGGGCGTCCGCGCGCTCAACTCGGCGCTGCGGGACGACCCCCGGGTGGAGCTGTCGCTGCTGGTGATGGCCGACGGCATCACCCTGGCCCGGAAGCTCTGAGCCCGCAGGGTTCGGGGCCCGGCGGTGAGCGATCGGCTCGCCGCCGGGCCTCCCTTCTGTCTGCCGGTTCCGCACCCCGCCCGGTCGGAGGGCGCGGATCGGCCCCTACCGGTCGGCCGTGCCCAGATCGGGTGCGTCCAGCCGGATGGTTGCGGACACCGCCTGCGCGGTCGGCACCAGGTGCAGGCGCTGGAGTCCGTCGGTTCGGGTCGGCTCGGCCGAGGCGGCACCGGCTGTGCTGCCGGGGGCGTCTGTCGGGGAGAGCCGGACCGTGCAGGGGCAGGTCTGGTCGTCGAACCCGGCGAAGCGGTAGGCGATCTCCATCATCCGGTTCCGGTCGGTGGGCCGGAAGTCGGCGACCAGGTGCACCCCGGCCCGGGCTGCCTCGTCGGCGAGCCAGCTGAGCAGGGTGGCGCCGACGCCGTAGGAGACCACTCGGCAGGAGGTCGCCAGCAGCTTCAGGTGCCACACCTGCGGGTGCCGCTCCAACAGGACCACGCCGACAGCGCCGTGCGGCCCGAACCGGTCGGTCAGCGTGACGACCAGCACCTCGTGATCCGGGTCGGCGATCAGCGAGCGCAGCACGGCGTCCGGGTAGTGCACGCCGGTGGCGTTCATCTGGCTGGTGCGCAGGGTGAGTTCCTCCACCCGGGACAGCTCGTCGCCGGTGGCGCGGCCGATCCGCATCACCAGGTCGAGCGAGCGCAGGAACTCCTCGTCGGGCCCGGACGCCTCGGCCCGCTCGGCCTCCCGGCGGAACCCCGCCTGGTACATCTCCCGGCGTCGGCGCGAGTCCACGGTGCTGGTCGCGGGTGTGAACTCGGGCAGGTCCAGCAGCGCCAGGACCTGATCGGCCGGGTAGACCCGGACGTCGGGCAGATGGAAGGCGACCTCGGCGCGCTCGGCCGGACGGTCGTCCACGAACGCGATGGTGGTGTGGGCGAAGTTGAGCCGCTCGGCGATCAGCCGCACCGACGCGGACTTCGCGCCCCAGCCGATCTGCGGCAGGACGAAGTACTCGGCGAGGCCGAGGGCCTCCAGCCGGGCCCAGGCGTGGTCGTGGTCGTTGCGGCTGGCGACGGACTGCAGGATGCCCCGGGAGTCCAGCTCGACGACGACCTTGCGCACCTCCTCGGCCAGCCGCACCTCGCCGTCCTCCAGCAGGGTGCCCTGCCAGAGCGTCTCGTCCAGATCCCACACCAGGCACTTGACCGTGGCGCCGCTCATGCCGTCCCCCCTTCCACGGGCCGGACGGCCCTGCTGCCGACCGCTGACGTGCTTGCGCTGACGGCGTGTTGAGCGAGCATCAGCTGGCACAGCTCACTGCTCCCCTCGATGATCTCCATCAGTTTGGCGTCGCGGTACGCCCGGGCCACCGCGTGGCCGTCGCGGGAGCCCGCGGAGGCGAGCACCTGCACGGCGGCTGCCGCGCCGGAGGCGGCCCGGGCGGCGCTGACGTGCTTGGCCAGGACCGTCGCCACCACCTGGTCCGGGGAGCCCGAGTCCCAGCAGCGGCTGGCGTGCTCGCAGACCCGGCTGGCGACCTGCTCGGCCGCGTACAGTTCGGCCAGGTGGCGGGCGACCAGCTGGTGGTCGGCGAGCGGACGGCCGAACTGCTCGCGGGAGGCGGCGTGGCCGGTGGCCGCCGCCAGGCAGGCCCGCAGGATGCCGACGCAGCCCCATGCCACCGACATCCGGCCGTACGCCAGGGCGGTGGTGACCAGCAGCGGCAGCGGCAGGCCGTAGCCGCCGAGCACCTGCCCGGCCGGCAGCCGGACCGAGTCCAGCCGGACGTCGGCGTGCCCGGCCGCCCGGCAGCCGAGCGGATCGGCGATCCGCTCCACGGTCACCCCCGGCGCCTCGGCCGGTACCAGGACGGCAGCGGCGCCGTCCTCGAAGTGCCCGAACACCAGCAGCAGATCGGCGTAGTGGGCGGCGGTCGCCCACGTCTTGCGGCCGTCGACCACCACCGAGCCGCCGTCGCGGCGGATCACCGTGCCCATCGCCGACAGGTCACTGCCCGCCTGCGGCTCGCTGAAGGCGACGGCCGCCAACTCCCCGCCGGTGAGCCGGGCGAGCCAGTCGGCCTGCTGCTGCCCGGTGCCGAAGCGCTGGATCGTCCAGGCCGCCATGCCCTGGGAGGTCATCACGCTGCGCAGGGAGCTGCACAGGCTGCCCACATGCGCGGTGTACTCGCCGCCGAGCAGGCTGCTCAGGCCCCAACCGCCGTACGGGACCGGGACTTCGGCGCACAGCCGACCGTCCGCGCCCAGCTCGCGGAGCATGCCCAGCGGCAGCAGTCCGGTGCGGTCCCACTCCCCCGCCCGGTCGCCGACGCGTGCGCTGACCGAGGCGACGGCCTCGGCGAGGTCGTCACCCACCGAGGCCCTCCTGTGCGTCCGCCTGCCGCAGCCGGTGCACCAGGGCCGCCATCAGCCGCACCGTCCGGAAGTTGTCCAGGCGCAGGTCGGCGCCGCGGACGGCGATGCCGTACGCCTGCTCCAGATGGACGACGAGTTGCATGGCGAACAGTGAGGACAGGCCGCCTGCGCCGAACAGGTCGGTGTCGGCCTCCCAGGCGGAGCGGGTGTGCCCTTCGAGGAAGCCGAGCAGCTCGGTCTCGACCGGGTCGGGGGCGCCGAGCGGTTCGGCGAGCGGGGCGCTGTTCTGCGTGGTCATGGCAGTCTCCTCGATAGGTGTCGCGGGGTTCGCGGGCGCGGTGCGTGCTCTTGCGCGCGGTGGGCGTGGTGCGTGCGGTCAGCGGTAGTCGTAGAAGCCGGAGCCCGTCTTGCGGCCGTGGCGGCCCTCGGCCACCAGCCGCACCAGCAGGTCGCAGGGGCGGCAGCCTTCGTCGCCGGTGCGCTCGTAGAGGACTTGGAGCGAGTCGACGAGGTTGTCGATGCCGATCAGGTCGGCGGTGCGCAACGGCCCGGTGGGGTGCCCCAGGCAGCCCTGCATCAGGGCGTCCACCGCCTCGGCCGTGGCGGTGCCCTGCTGCACCACCCGGGCGGCGTCGTTGATCATGGGGTGCAGGATGCGGCTGGTGACGAAGCCCGGCGCGTCCCTGACCACCACGGCCTCCCGGCGCAGCGCGGCCAGCAGACCCACGGCCGCCTGCAGGGCGGCCTCGCCGGTCCTGGCACCGCGGATCACCTCGGCGGTGCGGATCAGGTACGGCGGGTTCATGAAGTGGGTGCCGATCAGCTCCTCCGGGCGCTGGACCGCGCCTGCCAGCTCGTCCACCGGGATGGAGGAGGTGTTGGTCACCAGCAGCGTGCCGGGTCGGGCCAGGGCGGAGACCTCGGCCAGCACCTTGGTCTTGGTCTCGGCGCTCTCGGTGACGGCCTCGACGACGGCCGTGGCCCGGGCGGCCGGGTCGAGGACGGTCCCGGTGGACAGCTCACCCTCGGGGACGCCGGGCGGCAGCGCGCCCATCAGCTGGGCCAGCCGCAATTCACCGGCGATCAGGCTGCGGGCCCGTTCGAGCCGTTCGTGGTCGACGTCGACCAGGTGGACCGGCAGGCCGTGGCCGAGGGCCAGGGCGGTGATGCCGACGCCCATCACACCCGCGCCCAGGACGGCGAGGGTGTGCGGCGGCGGGGTCGGGGGGTCGTGGCGCGGCGCGGTGGTCATCCGGCGCTCCTTCACGGGTTCGGGTGCGGGTTGCGGGCGGGTGCGGTGGGCGCGGTGGTCGGGACGACGGTCCCGATCCAGTCGGCGACGGCCCGGCCGGTGGTCCCGACATGCTGTTCCATGATCGAGAAGTGGTCCCCGGGGACGTCCAGCACGGTGTGCGCGGACGGCCAGGACGAGCGCCACTCCCCGGCCTCGGCCGAGGGCCGCCCGAGCGGGGTGGTGGCGCGGACCAGCAGCACCGGTGCCCGGACGGCGGGCGGCTGCCAGTCGTCCAGCAGCCGGAAGTAGCGGCCCATGGCGGTCAGCCGGGTGCCGTCCATCGGCGCGGCCCGCTCCTCCCGGGCGAACATGCCGCCCAGCAGGACGTCATTGAACTGGGTGATGCCCTGGTTGTCGTTGAGGTAGGTGTCCAGCAGCACCACGGCGGCCGGCCCCTCGCCGAGAGCCTCCAACTCGGCGGCGACGCCATGTGCGAGCGTGCCCCCGGAGGACGATCCCAGCAGCACCAGCCTTTCGCCCGGATGCTCTTGACGCAACGTCAGAGCTTGCAGCCGCAGCAGGGCCCGCATGTCGGCGGGCAGTTGCTGCTCGGGGTGAAGCCGGGCGCGTCCAGGGCGCTGACGCCGTAGCGGTCCCGGAGGCAGGCGGCGAACCGGGCGTACTGGTGCGCGCCGCCCAGGGCGACGATGGAGCCGAAGCAGACCACGACCGGAGCGTCGTCGCGTGCGTGGATGCGCAGCAGTTGCGGAGCGCCGCCGGACGCCAACAGCTCCTCGGCGTGCTGGAACTGCGGCCTCAGGGCGGAGGCGCTCTTGAGCAGTGCGATGCCCTCGTCGGTCCTGCCCAGCAGGCACGCCTGCCGGAACAGCACGCTCACCGGATCGCCCTCCGGCACCGCGATCGGCGCGGCCGGTTCCGCAAGCGCGGCGGTCGCGGGGGTCGGGTCCGTGCCGGTGCCCGGCGCCGCGCCCGGGTCGGAGCCCCGGTCGGGTTCGGCGGCCAGCGCCGCCGCCAGCAGCCCGGCCAGCCGGGCCGGGGTGCCGCTGTCCAGCACCGCCGAGGGGCGCAGCCGCAGGCCGGTGGCGGTGCCCAGGCGGTTGCGCAGTTCCACGGCGGTGAGCGAGTCGAAGCCGACGGCCAGGAAGGCCGTGGTCTCCGGCATGGCCTCCGCCGCCCCGTGCCCGAGGACCGCCGCCGCTTCGGCGCAGACCAGCTCCCGCAGCAGCCGCTCGCGCTGCTCCGGGTCGGCGGCGGTGAGCCGCTGCCGCAGTCGACCGGTGTCGGCCGCCGGCGCCGGGCGGGCCCGGACCAGTAGCCGCAGCAGCGCGGGCACGGCCTGGTCGCGGTAGGCGGTCGGCTCCAGTTGGACCGGGACGGCCAGCGCCCGCTCCGAGCCGACGGCGGCGTCGAAGAGGGCGGTGCCCTCGGCGTCGGTCAGGCCCCGGACTCCGCTTCGGGCCATCCGGTTCCGGTCGGCCTCGGCCAGCTCCGAAGTCAGCCCGCTGCGCTGCTCCCACAGGCCCCAGGCCAGCGAGGTCCCGGGGAGCCCCTGGCGTCGCCTGGTCGCGGCCAGCGCGTCCAGGGCGGCATTGGCCGCGGCGTACGCGGACTGCCCGGCGCTGCCGAGGACACCGGCGGCCGAGGAGTACAGCACGAACGCGGTCAGCCCGGCGTCCCGTGTCAGTGCGTGCAGATGCCAGGCGGCGTCGAGCTTGGGCCGAAGCACGCCGCGCAGCCGCTCCGGCGTCAGTGACTCCAGCAGGCCGTCGTCCAGCGCCCCGGCGGTGTGCACCACCGCCCGCAGCGGATGCTCGGCGGGAACGGCCGCCAGCGCCGCCGTCAATTGTTGACGGTCCGTCACATCACAGACGGCCATGGTGGTCCGGGCGCCCAGCGCGGCCAGCTCGGCCATCAGCGCGGTTCCGCCCTCGGCCTCCGGTCCGCGCCGGCTCAGGACCAGCAGCCGGCGTACGCCGTGCTCGGTGACCAGGTGCCGGGCCAGCACCGAGGCCAGCGTCCCGCCGCCGCTCAGCAGCACCGTCCCCTCCGGGCCGAACGGTGGCGGCGATGCGGGTGCGGGTTGCGGCCGGACCAGCCGGGCCGCATACAACGCGCCCTTTCGGAGCGCCAGTTGCGGCTCATCGGAGGCGAGCACAGCGGGCAGGACGGTAGCGGTGTCCTCCGGTCCGTCGGTGTCCAGCAGGACGAAACGGCCGGGGTGCTCCAGCTGGGCGGCCCGCAGCAGGCCCCAGACAGCCGCCGCGCCGAGGTCGAGCGGCTGCTCCCCCAGGTCGGCGGCGCCCCGGGTGAGCACCACCAGCGGGGTGTGCGCGTACCGGTCGTCGGCCAGCCAGCCCTGCACCCGGGCGAGCACGGAGGCCACCGCGGCGTGCACCGCCTCGGGGGTGTCGCCGTCCCGGGCAGCGAGGGCCGGGCAGGGCATCAGCACGGCGTCCGGCACCGGGCCGGGGGCCGGACGCAGCGGCTCGGCGGGGAAGTTCGGCGGCAGCAGTCGTCCGCCCTGGTCGGGGCGGTCGGGTCGGCCCGGTTGTCCGTCCGGTTCGGCGAGCAGGCCCCAGCGGACGACCGGGCACGGGCCGGTCGGGGCAGGCACCGGCGTCCAGTCCAGGTGGAACAGGGAGTCGGCGGGCAGCCGCAGCGAGGCGGGCGACGCGGCGCGCAGTTCCAGCGAGCCGACGGCGGCGACCGGGCGGCCCTCGGGGTCGGTGATCCGCACGGTGACGGCGTCCGGGCCGTCGGAGCGCAGGCGTACCCGGAGCGCCGTTGCGGGCGTGGGCTCGATCGTCGTCCGGTTCCAGGAGAACGGCAGCGGCACGCCCCCGCCGTCCTGCCCGGCCTGGCCCTGGCCCGCCTGGCGCAGCCCGGTGATCTGCAGCGCGGCGTCCAGCAGCGCCGGGTGCACGGCGAAGCGGTCCCGGCCCGGCAGCGCCGACGGCAGCGCCACCTCGGCGCAGAGCTCGCCGTCGCCGCCGCGCCAGGCGGCGCGCAGGCCCCGGAACGCCGGGCCGTACTGCACGCCCCTGGCCTCCAGCAGCTGGTACAGCCCGTCCACGTCCAGCGGGGACGCCCCCGGCGGCGGCCACGCGCCCGGATCGACCGGGAGCGGTGCGCCGGGGGCGGCGAGCGTGCCGCCCGCGTGGCGGGTCCACGGCCGGTCCGGCTCGGCGTCCTCGGGCCGGGAGTGGAACGCGACCGGGCGCTGCCCGGAGCCGTTGTCCGGCCCGACCAGCAGCCGCAGCTGGACGGCCCGGTCGGCGCCGCCGGGCAGCAGCAGCGGCGCGGCCAGAGTCAGCTCCTCGACCAGCGGGCAGCCGAGCCGGCGTCCGGCGTGCGCCGCCATCTCCAGGAACGCCACGCCGGGCAGCAGGACCGTGCCCGCCACCGCGTGGTCGACCAGCCAGGGGTGCTCGGCGGCCGACAGCCGCCCGGTGAACAGCGTCCCCGCGGCGTCCGGCAGGGCCACGGCCGCGCCCAGCAACGGATGATCGGCACCCTCCTGACCTGCGGATTTCGGGTCGCCCCCGGCCGGGGTGGCGTCCAGCCAGAAGCGCTGCCGCTGGAAGGCGTAGGTGGGCAGCTCCACCCGGCGGGCACCGCTGCCGGTGAACAGCGGCTCCCAGTCCACCGGCAGCCCGTGGGCCTGGGCCGCGCCCAGCGACAGCAGCAGCCGCCGCAGGTCGCCCTCCGCGCGGCGCAGCGTCTCGACCGCGACGGTGTCGGACGCCCCGGCGTCGGCGGCCGTGTCCTCGACCCCGAACAGCAGCGTGGGGTGCGGGCTGACCTCGACGAACGTACGGTGACCGGCCTCGAGCAGGCGCTGCACGGCGTCCCGGAAGCGTACGGCCTGCCGCAGGTTGCGGTACCAGTAGTCGGGTCCGAGCCCGGCCGGGTCGATCCAGTCCGCGTCGACGGTGGACATCATCGGCACGGCCGCCGCCCGGGGGGCGATACCGGCCAGCGAGGCGTGCAGGCCCTCCCGGACGGCCTCCACACCGCCGCAGTGGGAGGCGTGGTCGACCACCATCCGCCAGGCCATCACACCGTCCTCGGTGAGTTCGTCCACCAGCCTCCCGACGGCCTCGCCGGAACCGGCCACCACGACCACCCGCGGCCCGTTCACCGCCGCGACGGTGAGCTCCTCCGGGCGGCCCCGGAGCCGGGCCTCGACCTCCTCGACGGACATCATCACCGTGGCCATACCGCCACCGGGCAGGCCTGCCAGGGCCAGACTGCGCCGCACCACGATCCGGGCGGCGTCCTCCAGCGACAGCACACCGGCGACGCAGGCCGCCGCCACCTCGCCCTGGCTGTGCCCGACCACCGCCGCCGGTTCCACACCGTGGCTGCGCCACACCGCTGCCAGCGACACCATCACCGCGAACAGCGTGGGCTGCAACACCTCGACCCGGTCCAGCGAGGGCGCGCCGGGCTCGGCGCGCAGCACGGCCGAGGGCGACCAGTCGAGGTACGGTGCCAGCGCGCGATCGCAGTCGGCCAGCTGCCGGGCGAACGCCGGGCAGGAGTCCAGGAGTTCGGCGCCCATGCCGGGCCACTGCGCGCCCAGCCCGGGGAAGACGAAGACGGCCCTGCGCCCGCCCTGCGGAGCGGTTCCGCGCAGCACGGCCGGGGCGTTCTCCCCCCGCGACAGGGCGGCGAGGGCATCGAGGAGTTCGTCGCGCTCCTCGCCGACCAGGACGGCCCGCTCGGCGAAGCGCGACCGGCCACGGGCCAGCGAGACGGCGATGTCGATCGGCCGCGCGCCGGGATCGGCCAGCACCTGGGCGTGCAGCGCCGCCGCCTGGCCGCGCAGCGCGGCGCCGGTCCGGGCCGACAGCTGCCACGCCACCGGGCCGCAGCACCAGGATTCGTGGTCGGGCTCAGCCTCGGGTTCGGCGGCGGACTCCAGGATCACGTGGGCGTTGGTGCCGCTCGCGCCGAAGGAGGAGACCCCGGCCCGGCGCGGCCGACCGCTCGGCGGCCACGGCGTCGCCTCGGTGAGCAGCGACACCGCGCCCTCGCTCCAGTCCACCTGCGTGGAGGGACGGTCGATGTGCAGCGACCTGGGCAGCAGGCCGTTCCGCATGGCCAGCACGGTCTTGATCACTCCGCCCACCCCGGCCGCGGCTTGAGTGTGCGTCAGATTGGACTTGAGCGAGCCGACCAGCAACGGCCTTGCGGCAGGCCGCTCCTGGCCGTAGACGGCGAGCAGCGCCTGCGCCTCGATCGGATCGCCCAGAACCGTGCCGGTGCCGTGCGCCTCCACCGCGTCCACCTCGGCCGGGGTGAGCCCGGCCTGCCGCAACGCCTGACGGATGACCCGCTGTTGGGCCGGGCCGTTGGGCGCGGTCATGCCGTTGCTGGCGCCGTCCTGGTTGACGGCGGAGCCCCGGACCACGGCCAGTACCGGATGGCCGTTGCGGCGGGCGTCCGACAGCCGCTCCAACAGCAGCAGGCCGACGCCCTCGCCGAAGCCCGCGCCGTCGGCGGCATCGGAGAAGGACTTGCTGCGCCCGTCCGGTGCCAGGCCGCGCTGCCGGCTGAAACCGACGTACATCCCCGGGGTGGACATCACGGTCACCCCTCCGGCGAGCGCCAGCGTGGCGTCACCGGCGCGCAGCGCCTGGCAGGCGAGGTGGACGGCGACCAGCGAGGAGGAGCAGGCGGTGTCCAGGGTCACCGCCGGGCCCTCCAGCCCCAACAGGTAGGCGATCCGCCCGGAGGCCACGCTGGCGATGCTGCCCGTGCCGAGGAACCCCTCCAGCTCGTCAGGGACGTGGCCGAGCCGGGAGGCGTACTCGCTGTAGATGACGCCCGCGTACACCCCGGTCCGGGTGCCGCGCAGCGTCAGCGGATCGATCCCGGCACGCTCGACCACCTCCCAGGCGACCTCCAGCAGCAGCCGCTGCTGCGGGTCCATGGCCAGCGCCTCGCGCGGCGAGATACCGAAGAAGCCCGGGTCGAAACCGAAGGCGTCCTGTAGGAAGCCGCCCTCCCGGACGTAGAAGGTGCCGGGCGTGTCGGCCTCGGCGTCGAAGCGTCCGCCGACGTCCCAGCCCCGGTCGGCGGGGAAGGCCGACACCGCGTCCTGCTCCTTGACCAGCAGCTCCCACAGCTCCTCGGGGGTGCGCACGCCGCCGGGGTAGCGGCAGCCCATCGCCACCACGGCGATCGGCTCCCGGGCGTCGTCGAGCAGTTGCCGGTTCTCCTGGCGCAGGCGCTGGTTGTCCAGCAGCGAGGCGCGCAGGGCCGCGACCACCTGGTCGGTCTGCGTGGGCATGGTCGTCCCTTCGTGCTGCTTCGGGGCCTGCTGCTTCGGGTCAGTCACGTTCGCCGCCGAGGGCCATCCGGACGAGGTCGTCCACGGCCATGTCCCGGATCTGCTGGGCCTGCTGGATCTGCTGCTGGGGGACGTCCGCCGGTTCGGGATCGGGCGCCGGTGCCTGCTGCGCCAGCCGCAGCAGCGCGTCCAGCAGGCCCGCCCGGCGCAGTTCGGCGGGGGCGATGGCGGCGAGCAGGCGACGGACCTCGCCGTCCGTGTGCTCGGCCCGCGCCTCGGGCGCCCCGCCCTCGGCCGCCGCCGTGGGCAGCAGCCGCTGCACCAAGTGGTCGGCGACGGCGGCCGGGGTGGGCCGGTCGAACACCAGGGTCGCGGGCAGCCGCAGGCCGGTGGCGGCATTGAGCCGGTTGCGCAGCTCGACCGAGGTCAGCGAGTCGAACCCGAGCTCCTTGAAGGCCCGCTCCGGATCGACCGCCGCCGCGCCGCCGTGGCCGAGGACGTCCGCGACCCGGCCCCGGACCAGCTCCAGCACGGCCGCGCCGCACTCCTCCGGACCGAGCGCGGCCAGCCGTCGACGCAGCGAACCCGCCTCGGCAGCGGCCTCCCCCGCCGTCCGGCGGCGCACACCGGCCCCGACCAGCCGCGACAGCAGTGCCGGAACCGCGCCCGTCCGCGCCCCGGCCCGCAGCCGGGCCAGGTCGATCCTGACCGGGAGCAGCAGCGGTTCCGCCGAGGCCAGGGCCGCGTCCAGGAGCGCCAGACCCGTCGCGGTGGACAGCGCGACGGTGCCGCCCCGGGCCATCCGGCGCAGATCGGCGTCGCCCAGGGCACCGGTCATCGCACTGCGCTGCTCCCACAGCCCCCAGGCCAGTGACTGCCCGGGCAGTCCCAGCGCCCGACGCTGCTGCGCCAGGGCGTCCAGGAAGGCGTTGGCGGCGGCGTAGTTGGCCTGACCGGCGTTGCCGACCGTGGCGGACGCCGAGGAGAACAGCACGAAGGCGGACAGCGGCAGATCGCGGGTGAGCCGGTGCAGGTTGACGGCCGCGTCGACCTTGGGCCGCAGGACCACGGCCATCCGCTCGGGGGTGAGCGAGCCGACCAGGCCGTCGTCCAGCACCCCGGCGGCATGAACCACCGCAGTCAGCGGGCGGTCCCCGGGGACGTCGGCGAGCAGGCGCTCCAAGGCGGACCGGTCGGCGACATCGCAGGCCGCCGCCGTCACCTCCGCCCCCAGCGCGCGCAATTCGGCGGTCAGGGCCGACATGCCCGGGGCGTCCTGGCCGCGCCGACTGACCAGCAGCAGGTTCCGTACGCCGTGCGCGGCCACCAGGTGCCGGGCCACGGCGCCGCCCAGCACCCCGCCCGCGCCGGTGACCAGCACGGTTCCGGCGGCGTCGAAGGACATCCCCGGTGTGCCGACCGGGACGGTCAGGCGGACCAGCCGGGCCACCAGCAGGCTGCCCCGGCGTGCGGCCAGCTGCGGCTCGTCTCGCAGGGCGAGCGCCTCGGGCAGCAGTCCGGGCACCGCCTGGGGGTTGTCGGCGTCCAACAACACGAAGCGATCCGGGTGTTCGGACTGCGCCGAGCGGAGCAGTCCGCGCACGGCGGCCCCCGCGAGGTCGGAGACCGGCTCACCCACGGCCGTGGCGACCGCGCCGCAGGTGAGTACCACCAGCCGGGAGTCCTCCCAGGCAGCATCCTGCAACCACTCCTGAATCAACTGGAGTGCCTCGCAGCAGGATTCATGAACCGATGTGGCGTCGGAAAGGGCGTCGTGCCCGACGCGTCCCAGATGCGCCACCACCACACCCGGGCGCGGCATGCCCTTGGCCACGGCCGAGTTGAGGGCGGAGAGATCCGTGTACGTGTCGGCGAAGCCCGCGCCGCTGCCGATCACCGCCCAGTGGCCGAGGTGCTCGACCGCATCTGCGGCGGGCGGCGCGGCAGTCCACTCCAGCCGGTGGAGCGAGTCCCGCGCACCGGTCATCGTGCCCCCGGCTCGGATGGCATCGAGTTCGACCGGGCGGACGACCAGCGCCTCGACCGACGCCACCGGACGGCCGCCAGGATCGGTGGCCGTGACGGATACCGCTCCGTCCGTGCCGTAGCCGATCCGTACCCTCAACGCACCGGCGCCGGAGGCGTGCAGCCTGACCCCGCTCCAGGCGAAGGGCAGCCCGGCGGCACCGGGCGTCCGAGCGTCCGGACCGTCCTGCTGTCCGAGGATCAGGCCCTGGATGGCAGCGTCCAGCAGGGCGGGGTGCAGCCCGTAGGCGGCGGCGTCGCGCTGCTGGGGCTCCGGCAGCCGCACCTCGGTGAAGACCTCGCTGCCGCGCCGCCAGGCGGCTCGTAGCCCCTGGAAGGCCGGGCCGTAGCCGTAGCCGGAGGCGTCGAAGCGCTGGTAGAGGTCCTGCACCGGAATCGGGACGGCTCCGGTCGGCGGCCAGACGTCCTCGGCGCTGGGCTGGGCGTCGGGCAGTGGGGGCTGGTCGTCCGCCACGGCCAGGAGGCCGCTGGCGTGCGCGGTCCAGGCCGGATCGGCGGCGTCCTCCTGGCGGGAGAACACGTCGATCGAGCGCCGGCCCTGGTCGTCCGCCGCGCCCACCCGGACCTGAAGCCGGACCGCGCCGTCCGGCGGCAACAGCAGCGGGGACTGAAGCGTCAGCTCCTCGACCACCGAGCAACCGGCCTGGTCGGCGGCGCGCACCGCCAGCTCCACAAAGGCCGCGCCCGGCAGCAGGACCGTGCTGGACACCTGGTGGTCGGCCAGCCAGGGGTGAGTACGCAGCGACAGTCGGCCGCTCAGCAGCAGTTCCCCCGTCTCCGCGACCTCCACGGCGGCGCCGAGCAGCGGGTGATCCGCCGAGTCGAGCCCGGCCGCGCCGACGTCGGCGCGGGTGGCGCTGCCCGGCTCGGGCCAGAAGCGTTGCCGCTGGAAGGGGTAGGTGGGCAGCTCGACCGGCTTGCCGCCGGGGAAGGCGGAGGCCCACTGCACGGGCAGCCCATGCGTCCATGCCTCGCCCAGGGAGTGCAGCAGCTGTCGCAAGCCGCCCTCGCCACGCCGCAACGTACCCACCACCACGGCCTCCACACCGGCCGCCTCCACCGACTCCTGCACCCCCACCGACAACACCGGATGCGGACTGGGCTCCACAAAGAAACGAAACCCCTCCCCCAACAACGCCCGCGTAGCCTCCTCGAACCGCACCGTCTGCCGCAGATTCCGAAACCAGTACCCGGTATCCAACTCCGCCGTGTCCAACCACCCCGCCGTCACCGTGGAGAAGAACGGAACCACACCAGAACGCGGCTCGATACCCGACAGGTCCTCCACCACCTGCTGCCTGATCTCCTCCATCTGAGCCGAGTGCGAGGCGTAGTCCACCTCGATCCGCCGCGCCCGCTCCACCGTAGCCACCAACTCCGCAACCGCCCCCGCATCACCCGACACCACCGTCGACGCAGGCCCGTTCACCGCCGCCACCGACAACCGACCACCCCACCCCCCAAGCCGCTCCTCCACCTCACCCACCGGCAACGGCACCGACGCCATCCCCCCACCACCCGCCAACCCCACCAACGCCCGACTCCGCAACACCACCACCCGCACCCCATCCCCCAACGACAACCCACCCGCCACACACGCCGCCGCAATCTCCCCCTGCGAATGCCCCACCACCGCATCCGGCACCACACCAAACGAACGCCACACCTCCGCCAACGACACCATCACCGCAAACAACACCGGCTGCACCACATCCACCCGCTCCAGCGAAGCGGCACCGGACACCCCCCGCAGTACATCCACCAACGACCACTCCACCAACGGCGCCAACTCCCGCTCACACTCAGCAATCCGCTCCGCGAACACCGACGACGCATCCAACAGACCCGCCGCCATCCCCACCCACTGCGACCCCTGCCCAGGAAACACAAACACCGTACGACCAGTGGTGATCCGGGTTCCGTTCGTGGCGGCTTCGTCAGCCAGCGCGTGCAGGGCGGAGAGCAGCCCTTCCCGGTCGCCGATGACAACTGCTCGGTGATCGAAGGCCGTTCGGCGGCTGAGGGAGAGCCCCACGTCCAGCGGATCGGTGTCGGGGCGGGCGTCCAGTCGACTGGCCAGGCGACCGGCCTGGTGTCGCAGGGCCTGCGGGGTGCGGGCGGAGAGCAGCCAGGGCACGGACGCGGCATCGTGCCGGAGGAGGTGCCCGGCATTCGGGGTCTCGCCAGGGGCGTCCGGCTGGGGCGGTTGTTCCAGGATGGTGTGGACGTTGGTGCCGCTCAGGCCGAAGGAGGACACTCCGGCGCGCAGTGGTCGGCCGTTCTGGGGCCAGGGCCGGAGTTCGGTCACCAGCTCCAGCGCCCCCTGCTGCCAGTCGACATGGGTGCTGGGCTTGTCGATGTGCAGGGTGGCCGGTACGGCGGCGTGTTGCAGGGCGAGCACCGTTTTGATCACCCCGGCGACGCCGGAGGCGGCCTGGGTGTGGCCGATGTTGGACTTCAACGAGCCGACCAGCAGCGGTCGTTGCTCCGGCCGCTGCTGCCCGTAGGTGGCCAGCAGCGCTTGCGCTTCGATCGGGTCGCCCAGGGTGGTTCCGGTGCCGTGCGCCTCCACCACGTCCACGTCTGCGGGCGACAACCCGGCGTTGGCCAGGGCAGCCCGGATGACCCGCTGCTGTGAGGGGCCATTGGGGGCGGAGAGGCCGTTGCTGGCGCCGTCCTGGTTGACGGCACTGCCGCGCACCACGGCCAGCACCGGGTGGCCATGGCGGCGCGCCTGCGACAGCCGCTCCAGCAACAGGACCCCGGCTCCCTCCCCCATGCCCATGCCGTCGGCGGAGTCGGCGAACGCCTTGCAGCGGCCGTCGGCGGCCAGGCCGCGTTGCCGGGAGAAGCTGACGATGGCGCCGGGAGTGGCCATCACGGCGACTCCGCCGACCAGGGCCAGCGAGCAGTCGCCGGCGCGCAACGCCTGCCCGGCCAGGTGCAGCGCCACCAGGGAGGAGGAGCAGGCGGTGTCCACGGTCACGGCCGGTCCTTCGAGCCCCAGGGTGTAGGCGACTCGGCCGGAGACCACGCTGGGGGCGCTGCCGGTGAGGAGGTGGCCGTCGCCCTCGTCGGACTGGGCCACCACACTGGCGTAGTCGGCGTAGTTGACTCCGGTGAACACCCCGGTGCGGCTGCCGCGCAGGGCGGCGGGGTCGAGTCCGGCCCGTTCCAGCGCCTCCCAACTGGTCTCCAGCAGCAGCCGCTGCTGCGGGTCCATCGCCAGGGCTTCGCGCGGCGAGATGCCGAAGAACTCGGCGTCGAACTCCGCTGCCTCGTGCAGGAATCCGCCCTGCCGGGTGGTCGAGGTGCCGGGCCGGTCGGGGTCGGGGTCGTAGAGTTCGTCCAGCGGCCAGCCACGGTCGGTGGGGAACTCGCTGACGACGTCGCCGCCTTCGGCGAGCAGGTGCCACAGGCCCTCGGGGGAGGTGATTCCGCCGGGGAACCGGCAGGCCATGGAGACGATGGCGATCGGATCGTCTGCTGCGGCCGGGTCCGCGCCGGGGAGGGCGTCGGGGGCAGCGGCATCCACCGTGCCCAGGAGCTCCGACCTGATGTGCTCGGCCAGCACGTTTGCTGATGGATAGTCAAAGACAAGCGTGGACGGCAGCCGTAGGCCGGTGGCGGTGTTGAGCCGGTTGCGCAGTTCGACGGCGGTGAGTGAGGCGAAGCCCAACTCCTGGAACGCCTTGCCGGGTCGGATGGCGTCCGGGGTGTCGTGGCCGAGCACGGCGGCAGCGTGGTCGCGGACCAGGTCCAGCAGCGCGCGTTGCTGGTCGGCCGGGCCGAGCCCGGTCAGCCGTTGCCGCAGCCGGGCGGCGGCGGGCGTGGCCGTGCGGGTGTCGTCGGGCGGCGCCTGCTGCTGGCGGCGGACGTCGGGGATGCCGGAGATCAGCGGGCTGGGCCTGGTCGAGGTGAAGACCGCGGTGAACTGCTCCCAGTCGACGTCGGCGATGGCGATCACCGTCTCGTCGTCGTCCAGGGCCTGGTGCAGCGCGGCGACGGCGAGATCGGGGGCGATCCGGGGCAGGCCGTGCTTCTCCAGTTTGAACAGGTCGGCGTCCTCCCCGGCGATCCGGTCCTGCCAGGGGTTCTCGGCCTGCCAGACGCCCCAGTCCACCGTGGTCGCGGTCAGGCCGCGGGCCCGGCGGTGCTGGGCGAGGGCGTCCAGGTAGGCGTTGCCTGCGGCGTAGGCGGCGTGGTTGCCGCTGCCCCAGACGCCGGCGATGGAGGAGAACAGTACGAAGGCGTCCAACTCCCGGTCCAGCAGGGCGTCGAGGTGTCCGGCCCCGGCGGCCTTGGCGGCGACGATCTGTTCGAAGGCGGAGATCGGGGTGGTGTCCAGCGGGGCGAGGGCGATGAAGGCGGCGGCGTGCACCACGGCGGTGATCGGGCTGCCCTGGCCGTCGAGGTCGGCCAGCAGCGTCTCCACGGATTGACGATTGGTCAGATCACATATGGGGAGCGAGAGCCGGGCGCCGAGTGCGGCGAGTTCGTCGGTGAGTTCGGCCGCGCCGGGGATGTCGCCGCCGCGCCGCCCGGGCAGGACCAGGTGCTCGGCGCCGTTGCGGGCGAGCCAGCGGGCGATGTGCGGGCCGACCGCGCCGGTGCCGCCGGTCACCAGCACGGTGCCGCGCGGCTTCCAACCGGCCCCGCCGGACGCCGTCCTGGGGGCCCTGACCAGCCGCCGGGCGAACAGGCCGGACGGGCGAACCGCCAACTGGTCCTCGCGGCCTGCGGTTTCGGGCCCGCCGGTGGTTCCGGGCGGCCCCGCGGTTCCGGCCAGCGCGGCGGCCAGGGCGGCGGCGGACCGGTCGTCCAGTTCGGGCGGCAGGTCCAGCAGACCGCCCCAGCGGGCGGACACTTCCAGCGCCGCCACCAGTCCGGTGCCCCAGATCAGCGCCTGTGCGGGGTCGGTGACCGGGTCGTCCGCGCATGTGGAGACGGCGCCGCTGGTCGCGCACCAGAGCGACGCGGCGATCCGGAGGTCGCCGAGTGCCTGGATCAGGGCGACGGTCAGCGCGGTGCCGACCGGCAGGGCCGGATACTCGGGGTGCGGCAGGTCGTCCACGGCCAGCAGCGAGAGGATGCCGGACGGATAGGCCGCTGCGGGCAGGTCAGCCAGCGCGGTGGTGAGGGTGCCCGCCAGCGTCTCGCGGTGGACGTCGGCGGCGGAGAGCTCGACCTGCCGGACTTCCACGCCGCGTTCGGTCAGTGCCCGGACCGGGCCGCATACCCGCTGGTCGTCGCGGTGCCCGGCGGGCAGCAGCACCAGCCAGAGGCCCTGCGGCGCAGCGGCGGGCGGCAGCGTCAGCGGCTGCCACGCGATGCGGTAGCGCCAGGAGTCCAGGACGGCCGCGTCGCGCTGCTGCTGGCGCCAGTTGCGCAGGGCGGGCAGCACCCGGCGCAACGGTTCCTCGTCCACGGCGAGCGTGTCGGCGGCTGCGGCGAGGTCGCCGCCCTCGACCAGCTGCCAGAAGGCGGTGTCGGCCGGGTCGGCGTCGCCCGCGGCGGCGGCCGCCCTGTCGGTGGCGTCGGGTTCCAGCCAGTACCGGCGGGTCTGGAACGGGTAGCTGGGCAGCGGGACCGGGTGGGCGTCCGACTCGGCGAAGACCGCCGCCCAGTCGACGGCCACGCCGCAGACCCAGAGTTCGGCGGCGGAGGCCAGGGCCCGGCGCAGGCCGCCCTCGCCGCGCCGCAGGGTGCCGACGACCACGGCCTCGGCGGCACCGGAGCCGTCGCCGGAGTCGGAGTCCGCGTGGGCGGCTTCGACGGTGTCCAGCAGCGGCATGGTCAGTACCGGGTGCGGTGACGCCTCGACGAAGGCGTCGTAGCCCTGCTCGGCCAGGGAGCGCACTGCGGTGTCGAAGCGGACGGTCTGCCGCAGGTTGCGGTACCAGTAGTCGGCGTCCATGACGGAGGTGTCCAGCCAGTCGCCGGTGACGGTGGAGAACAGCGGCACCCGGCCCCGGCGCGGGCGTACCCCGGCCAGTACCGCCAGCAGTTCCTCCCTGATCCGCTCGACCTGGACGGAGTGCGAGGCGTAGTCCACCGGCAGCGCCCGGGCTCGCACTCCGCGCCGGTCGCAGTCGGCGAGCAGCGCGGCCAGTGCCTGCGCCTCGCCGGAGACGACAACCGCCGCCGGGCCGTTGACGGCCGCCACCGACAGCCGCTCGCCCCAGCGGGCGATCGCGGCCCGGGCCTGCTCGGGGGTGAGCGCCAGCGAGACCATGCCGCCGTCGCCGGTGAGCGCCCGCAGCGCCCGGCTGCGCAGGGCGACGACCGCCGCCCCGTCGTCCAGGGTCAGCGCGCCCGCCACCACCGCCGCGGCGATCTCGCCCTGGCTGTGGCCGACCACGGCGTCCGGGGTGACGCCCCAGGACTCCCAGAGCGCGGCCAGCGACACCATCACCGCGAACAGCACCGGCTGGACCACATCCACCCGCTCCAGCGAAGGCGCGCCCGGCTCGTCGGCCAGGACGGCGTGCAGGGACCAGTCGGTGTGCGGGGCGAGGGCGGCGGCGCACTCGCTGATCCGCTGCCGGAAGACCTCGGAGGTGTCGAGCAGTTCTCTGGCCATGCCGGCCCACTGCGATCCCTGGCCGGGGAAGACCAGTACGGTCCGACCGGCGAGCGTGCGGCCCGCGCCGACCACGACGCCGGACGCGGCCTGGCCGGGGGCGGCGTCCGCGAGTGCGGCGAGCCCGGCCAGCAGGGCGGCGCGGTCCTCGCCGAGGACGACGGCCCGGTGTTCGAAGGCGGAGCGGGTGGTGGCGAGTGAGAGGCCGTAGTCGACCGCCCGGGCCGGGCCGTCCCCGTCGGCGCTTCCGGCAGCTGCCACGGCAAGCCGGACGGCCTGGTCCCGCAGGGCGGTGTCGGTACGGCCGGAGAGGATCCAGGGCACCACCGGGATTGCGCCGTCCTGTTCCGGGGTGTTCGGCGGGGCGTTCGGCGGTGCCGGTTCCGGCGGCGGGGCCTGCTCCAGGACGAGGTGGGCATTGGTGCCGCTCATGCCGAACGAGGAGACTCCGGCCCGGCGCGGACGTCCGGTCTCGGGCCACTCTCGGGCCTCGGTGAGCAGCCGCACCGCGCCCGCCGACCAGTCCGCGTGCGGGGTCGGCCGGTCCACGTGCAGCGTGCGCGGGAGGACGCCGTTGCACAGCGCCAGAACGGTCTTGATGACACCGGCCACCCCGGCGGCGGCCTGGGTGTGGCCGATGTTGGACTTCAGCGATCCCAGCCACAACGGCCGCTCTGCGGAACGGTTCTGACCGTAGGTTGCCATCAGGGCCTCGGCCTCGATCGGGTCGCCGAGGGTGGTTCCGGTTCCGTGCGCCTCGACGGCGTCCACATCGCCGGGGGCGAGGCCGGCATCGGCGAGCGCGGCCCGGATCACCCGCTCCTGCGAGGGCCCGTTGGGGGCGGTGAGACCGTTGCTGGCACCGTCCTGGTTGACGGCGGAACCGCGCAGCACAGCGAGCACCTCGCGGCCGCTGCGCCGGGCGTCGGAGAGCCGCTCCAGCAGCAGCATGCCCACCCCCTCGCCCCAGCCGGTGCCGTCGGCAGCGGCGGCGAAGGGCTTGCAGCGTCCGTCGGCGGCCATCGCGCCCTGGCGGTTGAACTCCACGAACACGGCGGGCAGCGACATCACGCTGACTCCCCCGGCGAGCGCCAGTGCGCACTCCCCCGCGCGCAGCGCCCGGGCCGCCAGGTGCAGCGCCACCAGCGAGGCCGAGCAGGCGGTGTCCACGGTCACCGCCGGGCCTTCGAGGCCCAGCGTGTAGGAGATCCGCCCGGACACCACGCTCATGGAGTTGCCGGTCATCAGGAAACCCTGGACGGCCTCCGGGGCGGCCGTTCCCAGCGTCGCGTAGCCCTGGTCGATGGCGGCGGCGAACACCCCGGTACGGCTGCCGCGCAGGGTGAGCGGGTCGATCCCGGCGCGTTCCACGGCCTCCCAGGCGGCGGTGAGCAGCAGGCGCTGCTGCGGGTCCATGGCGACTGCCTCGCGCGGGGAGATCCCGAAGAACGCGGCGTCGAACTCGGCCGCGTCGTCGAGGAACGCGCCCTGGCCGGGTACGCCGCCGGCGGCCAGCGCGGCAGTCTGCCAACCCCGGTCGGCGGGGAGGACCGTCACCGTGTCACGGCCCGCCGCCAGCAGCTGCCAGAGTTCCTCGGGGGTTCGTACGCCGCCGGGAAAGCGGCAGCTCATCGAAACGACGGCGATGGGCTCCTGGTTCCTGGCCTCGGCCTCCTGGAGGCGTTGCCGGGTGTGCTGCAGGTCGATCGTCACTCGGTTCAGGTAGTCGCGCAGCCGCTGGTCGGTCACCGGATACCGCCGCCTTCGAGGTGTGGATTGCCGTGGGGTGTGGTCGGGGCGGAGGTCATGAGCGGCCCAACTGCCGGTCGAGGTAGGCGAACACCTCGTCGTCGGTGGCCGCCTCGATACCGCTGGCCGGCAGCTCATCGGGTCCGGCGGTATCGGCGGCGACGGGGACGTGCGTGGTTGCCGCGCCGCCGGGCACACCGCCCGGTTGCAGCCGGGTGAGCGCGCGGCGCAGCCGGTCGGCGAGCTGCTCCCGCAGTGGCTGGTCGTCCGGGAGTTCCGGGAGTACCGGGAGGTCCGCCAGCAGGGCTTCCATCCGGTCGAGTTCGGCGAGCAGGGCACCGGCGGCGCTGGGCCTGGCGGCCGAAGTGCGCTCGGTCAGATGCCGGGCCAGCGCCTCCGGTGTGGGGTGGTTGAAGACCAGCGCGGCGGGCAGCCGCAGCCCGGTGGACGCCATCAGCCGGTTGCGCAGTTCGACCCCGGTCAGCGAGTCGAAGCCGATCTCCTTGAACGGCCTTGCTGGCCGCACCAGTTCGGGCGAGCTGTGCCCGAGCACGGCCGCCGCACTGCCACGGACCAGATCCAGCAGCACCCGGTACGCCTCCTCCCCGGAGAGCGCGGCCAGTTGCTCGGCGACGGAGGCCGACGCGGGAGCGGCCGCAGCCGCCCGGACCCGCGCCGGGCGCACCAGCCCGCGCAGCACCGGGGGCACCCGGTCGGCGGAGCGCAGCGCGGCCGGGTCGATCCGCGCGGCGAGCTGGTAGGCGTACGGCCCGGACAGCGCGGCGTCGAACAGGGCCAGGCCCTCGGCCGAGGTCAGCGCCCCGGCGCCGGAGGCGCCCAGGCGCCGCACGGCGGCTCCGGTCAGCCCGGCCGTCATCGCGCTGCGCTGCTCCCACAGACCCCAGCCGATGGAGGTGCCCGGCAGGCCCTCGGCGCGGCGCTCTGCGGCGAGGGCGTCCAGTACGGCGTTGGCGGCGGCGTAGTTGGCCTGGCCGGCCCCGCCGAACAGTGCCGCGCCGGAGGAGAACAGCACAAACGCTGACAGGTCGAGGTCCCTGGTCAGTTCGTGCAGGGCCAGTACGGCATCGCTCTTGGGCCTCAGCATCGAGGCGAACTGACGATTCGTCAATCCGGTGACCGTCCCGTCGTCGAGCAGCCCGGCCGCGTGCACCACCCCGGTCAACGGGTGCTCGCCGGGTACGGACGCCAGCAGTGCGCGGAGCGCGGCGCGGTCGCCGACGTCACAGCTGGCCACCGTCGTCCGGGCACCCAGCGCGGAGAGTTCCGCCAGGAGTTCGGGCATGCCGTCGGCGGCTTCGCCCCGGCGTCCGACCAGCAGCAGGTGCCGCACCCCGTGCTCGGTGACCAGGTGCCGGGCGACCAGGCGGCCCAGCGTTCCGGTGCCGCCGGTGACCAGGACCGTGCCGTCCGGGTCGAGCGGCGCGGGCAGCAGCATGACGTTCTTGCCGACTCCCCTGGCCTGGCTGAGGAATCGCAGGGCCTCCGGCGCGCGGCGGACGTCCCAGCCGGTGACCGGCAGCGGGTGCAGGGCCCCCTGCTCGAACAGGTCCAGGATCTCGGCGAGCATCTCGCCGATGCGCTGCGGCCCGGCTTCCATCAGGTCGAAGGCCCGGTAGCGCACGCCGGGGTGCCGGGCGGCGACCTCGTCGGCGTCGCGGACGTCGGTCTTGCCCATCTCCACGAAGCGGCCGCCGTTGGGCAGTAACCGCAGCGAGGCCTCCACGAACTCCCGTGCAAGGCTGTCGAGTACCAGGTCCACGCCGCGTCCGCCGGTGGTGCGCAGGAACCGGTCGGCGAAGTCCACGGTGCGGGTCGAGGCGATGTGGTCCTCGTCCAGGCCCGAGGCGTGCAGCAGTTGCTGCTTGCGCGGGGCAGCGGTACCGAACACGGTGGCTCCGGCGTGTGCGGCGAGTTGCACGGCCGCCATGCCCACGCCCCCGGCGGCGGCATGGACCAGCACGGACTCCCCGCGCCGCAGGCCGCCGAGGTCGAACAGGCCGTAGTAGGCGGTGAGGAAGACCACCGGTACGGACGCGGCCCTGGCGAACGACCAGCCGGAGGGTATCCGGGCGATGGTGCGCCGATCGGCCACGGCCACCGGGCCGAAGGCTCCGCCGAAGATGCCCATGACCCGGTCGCCGGGGGCGAGATCGTCCACGCCGGGCCCGGTCTCCAGGACGACCCCGGCGCCCTCGCTGCCGAGCCCCTGCTGCTCCGGGTCCGGATCCAGGCCGAGGGTGGTGATGACGTCGTGGAAGTTGAGCCCGGCGGCGCGCACCGCGATGCGCACCTCGCCCTTGCCCAGGGGCGCGAGCGCGTCCGGAGCCGGGGCGAGTGCGAGGCCCTCCAACGTGCCCTGTCCGGCGACCAGCCGCCAGGCGGGCTCGCCCGGGGGTACGGCGAGCACTGCGCCGGGTGCGTCGGCCGCTCCGGACGAGCGGGCCAGCCTGGGCAGCAGCAATTGGCCGGCGCGCACGGCCAGTTGTGGTTCGCCGCAGGCCAGGGCAGCGGGCAGGACGACGGCCGGGTCGTCGTCCCGGTCGAGGTCGAGGAGGACGAAGCGGTCCGGGTGCTCGGTCTGGGCGCTGCGCAGCAGGCCCCAGAGGGCGGCCTGGGCCAGATCGGCCGGTCGGTCGCCGGGGCCGGTGCGGACGGCGTTCCTGGTGAGCAGCACCAGCCGGGTGTCGGCCAGTCGTTCCTCGGCGAGCCAGCCCTGGATCAGGGCCAGGCCGTCGCGGGTGGCGGCGCGCACCCGTTCGGCCGGGTCGGCGAGGGCGGGCGTCGGGCACTGCGCCACGACCAGCCCGGGCAGTGCGGTGCCCGCGTCGAGTGCGGCGCACAGCGCGTCCAGGCTCGACCAGGCGGCTGCGGGGGCGGCGTCGGGGACGGCCGTGCCGA
Source organism: Streptacidiphilus sp. PB12-B1b (assembly GCF_014084125.1). Lineage (NCBI taxonomy): Bacteria > Bacillati > Actinomycetota > Actinomycetes > Kitasatosporales > Streptomycetaceae > Streptacidiphilus > Streptacidiphilus sp. PB12-B1b. Next base: position 4,238,473 of record NZ_CP048405.1, read on the forward strand.
GCGCCGCCCAAACGACTGGAGCGACCGGGGCAGCCGGGTCAGCGGCCTCGGCCGGGGCGGGTGCCGGTGTCCAATCCAGGTGGAACAGCAGGTCCGTGGTGCGGGCGGCGAGGTCGAGCGCGCCGGGTGCCACCGACCGCAGCACCAGCGAATCCACGGTGAGCACCGGTCGGCCGGAGAGGTCGTGGACGCTGAGGGTGACCGCGTCCGGTCCGGCGGCGGCGAGCCGCACCCGCAGGGTGGTGGCTCCGGCGGCGTGGCTGGTCACCCCGGTCCAGCTGAACGGCAGCCGCGCGCCGCCGGGTTGGTCCGGCAGCAGGGCGGCGGTCTGCAGGGCCGCGTCCAGCAGCGCCGGGTGGACGGCGCAACCGCCGGCGTCGGCGTGCTGCGGCTGCTCCAGCACGACTTCGGCGAAGACCTCGTCGGTGCCGGTACCGCCGGTGCGGCTGTCCCCGGTACGCCGCCAGGCCGCGCGGACGCCCCGGAAGGCCGGACCGTAGGCGTATCCGGCGTCGGCGAAGCGCTGGTACAGGTCGTCCACGTCCACGGCTTCGGCCCCGGACGGCGGCCAGGCCAGCAGGGCGGTTGCGGCGGGTACGGCGGTGGCAGCGGTTGCGGTCGTGGGCGCCAACAGGCCAGTGGCGTAGGGCGTCCAGGGCTGGTCGGCGTCCGCCTGGGGTCGGGCGTAGACGGTCAGCGGGCGTCGTCCGTCGGTTTCTGCTGCCTCGACCCGAAGTTGCAGCTGGAGCGCGCCGTGTTCGGGCAGGATCAGCGGTGACTGCAGGGTGAGTTCCTCGACCACCGGGCAGCCCGCCTCGGAACCGGCCCGCAGGGCGAGCTCCAGGAAGGCCGTGCCCGGCAGCAGCACGACGCCGGAGACCTGGTGGTCGGCCAGCCAGGGGTGGCTGCGCAGCGACAGTCGGCCGCTCAGCAGCAGTTCGCCGCTGTCGGCGACCTCCAGGGCTGCGCCGAGCAGCGGATGCCCGGTGGACCCCAGTCCGGCCGACGCCACGTCCCGGCTGGTGCTGGGGACGTCCAGCCAGAAGCGTTGCCGTTGGAACGGGTAGGTGGGCAGCTCGACCCGCTTGCCGCCGGGGAAGGCGGAATCCCACTCCACGGGCAGCCCATGCGTCCACGCCTCGCCCAGGGAAAGCAGCAGCTGCCGCAACCCGCCCTCACCACGCCGCAACGTACCCACCACCACGGCCTCCACACCGGCCGCCTCCACCGACTCCTGCACCCCCACCGACAACACCGGATGCGGACTGGGCTCCACAAAGAAACGAAACCCCTCCCCCAACAACGCCCGCGCAGCCTCCTCGAACCGCACCGTCTGCCGCAGATTCCGAAACCAGTACCCGGCATCCAACTCCGCCGTGTCCAACCACCCCGCCGTCACCGTCGAAAAGAACGGAACCACACCCGAACACGGCTCAATACCCGACAGCTCGCCCAACAACTGTTCCCGCAACTGCTCCATCTGAGCCGAGTGCGAGGCGTAGTCCACCTCGATCCGCCGCGCCCGTACGCCCGTTGCCAGCAGGTCGGCGACGGCCGCGCGGACGGCCTCGGCGTCGCCGGACACCACCGTGGAGGCCGGGCCGTTGACCGCCGCCACCGACAGCCGACCGCCCCAGCGGGCCAGCAGCTGGTCAACTTCGGTTGTGGGAAGGGAGACTGAGGCCATGCCGCCGTCTCCGGCCAGAACGCCCAGGGCCCGGCTGCGCAGCGCGACCACCCGGGCGGCGTCCTCCAGCGAGAGCGCGCCCGCCACGCAGGCGGCGGCGATCTCGCCCTGCGAGTGCCCCACCACCGCATCGGGCTCCACCCCGTAGGACCGCCACACCTGGGCCAGTGACACCATCACCGCGAACAGCGCCGGTTGGACCACGTCCACCCGCTCCAGCGGCGGCGTACCGGGCAGACCCCGCAGCACGTCCAGCAGCGACCACTCCACGAACGGCGCCAACGCCCGTGCGCAGGCGGCGATGTGCTCGGCGAACACCGACGACTCGTCCAGCAGGCCGGCCGCCATGCCCACCCACTGTGACCCCTGCCCGGGGAAGACGAACACGGTACGGCTGGAGAGGGCCGCGTCGGCGGTCACCGCTCCGGCGGTGGGGACGCCGTCGGCCAAGGCGCGCAGGGCGTCGGCCAGTTCGCCGCTCCGGCCGACCACCGCTGCGCGGTGGCGGTGCCGGGCGCGACCGGTGGCCAGCGAGAAGCCCAGGTCGGCAGCGGTCTCGGAGGCCGCCGTCCAGGCGGCCAGCAGGTCAGCCGCCTGGTCGCGCAACGCCTGCGGGCTGCGCGCCGAGAGCAGCAGCGGCACCGGCCCGGCCTCGGCGTACGGCCCGGCCTGCGGTCGGAGATCGGCCTCCGGAGCCTGCTCCAGGACGACATGGGCGTTGGTGCCGCTGACGCCGAAGGAGGAGACCCCGGCCCGGCGCGGACGTCCGGAGACCTCCCACGGATGGGAGTCGGTCAGCAGTTCCACGGCTCCGGCCGACCAGTCCACGTGCGGTGTCGGGTCGTCCACGTGCAGGGTCCTGGGCATCACTCCGTGCCGCATGGCCAGCACCGTCTTGATCACGCCGCCCACCCCGGCTGCGGCCGAGGCGTGGCCGATGTTGGACTTCAGCGAGCCCAGCCACAACGGCATTCCCAGCGGCCGGTTCTGACCGTACGTCGCCAGTAGCGCCTGGGCCTCGATCGGATCGCCCAGGCGCGTGCCGGTGCCATGGCCCTCCACCAGATCCACCTCGGTCGCGGCCAGTCCCGCATCGGCCAGGGCGGCTCGGATCACCCGTTGCTGCGAGGGTCCGTTGGGGGCGGTCAGGCCGTTGCTGGCGCCGTCCTGGTTGACCGCGCTGCCGCGCACCAGGGCCAGCACCGGATGCCCGTTGCGCCGGGCGTCCGAGAGCCGCTCCAGCAGCAGCATGCCCACGCCTTCGCCGAATCCGGTGCCGTCGGCCGCCGCCGCGAACGGTTTGCAGCGGCCGTCGGGGGCGAGCCCGCCCTGACGGCTGAACTCCACGAACAGCTCCGGGCTGCACATCACGTTCACTCCCCCGGCCAGGGCCAGGGAGCACTCGCCCGAGCGCAGCGCCCGGACGCCCAGGTGCAGGGCGACCAGGGAGGACGAGCAGGCCGTGTCGACGGTCACCGCCGGGCCCTCCAGCCCGAAGACGTACGCCAGTCGGCCGGAGACGATGCTGCCGGAGTTGCCGGTGCCGAGAAAGCCCTCGACGTCCTCGGGGATGAAGGGCAGCAGCCGGGCGGCGTAGTCCTGCTGCATCAGCCCGACGAAGACCCCGACCGGGTCTCCGCGCAGCTCGGCCGGGTCGATCCCGGCCTGCTCGAACATCTCCCAGGTGGTCTCCAGCAGCAGCCGCTGCTGCGGGTCCATCGCCAGGGCCTCACGCGGCGAGATGCCGAAGAAGTCGGCGTCGAACTCGGCCGCGTCGTACAGGAATCCGCCCTGCTGGGTGACGGAGGTGCCGGGGCGGTCGGGGTCCGGGTCGTACAGGTCGTCCAGTGCCCAGCCCCGGTCCGTGGGAAACTCCGCGATGCCGTCCGACCCGGAGGCGACCAGCTGCCACAGCTGCTCCGGATTGCGGACGCCGCCGGGGAAGCGGCAGGCCATCGACACGATGGCGATGGGATCGTCCTGCGCGACGGTCGGCCCGGCGCCCACCGTGTCAGGCAGCACAGCATTCTGATGGCCCATCAGTTGCTGGCTCAGGTACTCGGCCAGGACGGTGGGCGTGGGGTGGTCGAAGACCAGGCTGGCCGGCAACCGCAGGCCGGTGGCGTTGGTCAGCCGGTTGCGCAGCTCCACCGAGGCCAGCGAGTCGAAGCCCAGCTCGCGGAAGGCGCGGGCGGCGTCCAGGGTGTCCGCGGAGAGGTGCCCGAGGACGGCTGCCGCATGGGTGCGGACCAGCCCGAGCAGCAACCGGATGCGTCCGGCCCGGTCCAGGGCGGCGAGCCGCTGCCGCAGCGCGTCGCCCTCGGCCGGCGCCGCCTCGCCGGGCGCGGCTGCCCGCCGGGGCGGCACCCGGACCAGGCCCCGCAGCAGCGGGTGGAGCTCCTCGGTCGCCGCCCGGGCCCGCAATGCGGCGGTGTCCAGCCGCATCAGCACCAGCGCGGCCGGGTCTGCCGCCAGGGCGGCGTCGAACAGTGCCAGGCCCTGGTCGGTGCTGAGCGGCGGCATGCCGGAGCGGGCCACCCGCCGTACGTCGGCGTCGTCCAAGTGCGCGGTGAGGCCGCTGCGCTGGTCCCACAGCGTCCAGGCGAGGGACTGGCCGGGCAGCCCCTCGGCGCGGCGCTGCTGGGCGAGGGCGTCCAGAAAGGCGTTGGCGGCGGCGTAGTTGGCCTGGCCGGGGCCGCCGAAGGTCCCGGCGGCGGAGGAGAACAGCACGAAGGCGGCCAGGTCGTGGGTGCGGGTCAGCCGGTGCAGGTTCCAGGCCGCGTCGACCTTGGGACGCAGCACGCTGTCCACCCGCTCGGGGGTGAGCGCGGTGACGACGCCGTCGTCCAGCGCCCCGGCGGTGTGCACCACGGCTGTCAGCGGGTGCTCTGCGGGCACACCGGCGAGCAGCTCGGCGAGGGCGTCCCGGTCGGCCGCGTCACAGGCCGCGATCCGGACGTCCGCGCCCAGCGCCTCCAGCTCGGCCCGCAGGGCGTCGGCGCCGTCGGCGGTCGGGCCGCTGCGCGAGACCAGCAGCAGGCGCCGGACGCCGTGCTCGCCGACCAGGTGCCGGGCGATGTGGGAGCCCAGCAGCCCGGTCCCGCCGGTGACCAGGACGGTGCCGTCCGGGTCGAGCGCACGACGGCCGACCGGTGCGCCGTCGCCGGGCTCGGCCGGTCGGCCGCGGACCCGGCCCAGCCTGGGGACCAGCACCTCGTCACCGCGCACGGCCAGTTGCGGCTCCCCGGTGGCCACAGCAGCGGCGGCCGATGCGGGTGCGGGTGCGGATGCCGTGCCGTCCGGCAGGTCGAGCAGGACGAAGCGCCCGGGGTGCTCCGACTGCGCCGAGCGCACCAGGCCCCAGACCGCGCTCTGCACCGGGTCGGGCTCTCCCCCGCCGGGGACGGCCATGGCGCGGCGGGTGACGACGACCAGCCGGGAGCGGGCCAGGCGCTCATCGGCCAGCCAGGTCTGGACTGCGGTCAGCGCCCGCTGCACGGCCTGGTGCGCGGCGGACACCGTCCCGGCTCCGGGCTGCTCGCCCTGATCGACGCGGCGGGCGTGGTCGCGCAGCAGGACCAGTTCGGGCGCGGGCAGGCCGACGTCCAGATCCGCCAGCAGCTGTCCCAGGTCGGCGACCGGTGCGGGCAGTGGTTCGGCAGGAGTGGTGGCCACCGTCAACGGGTGCCATTCCACCTGGAACAGGGCCTGATGCCGGGCACTGTCCGGGGCGGGCGCGGCGGCGGGGCGCAGCACCAGCGACTCCACCGAGGCCACCGGCCGACCGGCCGGGTCGGTTGCTTCCAGCGCTACCGCGTCCCGGCCCGCCGGGGAGATCCGCAGCCGCAGGGCGGTCGCGCCGGAGGCGTGCAGCGTGACACCGGACCAGGAGAACGGCATCCGTCCGCCGACGCTGTCGGAGTGCTCCAGGCCGAGCGGTTCCAGGCCGGTGGCGTGCAGGGCGGCGTCCAGCAGCGCCGGATGCAGGCCGAAGCGCTCGGCGTCGCGCCGCTGCGGCTCGGGCAGCACCGCCTCGGCGAACACCTCCTCGCCCAGCTGCCAGGCGGCCCGCAGCCCCTGGAAGGCCGGGCCGTAGCCGAAGCCGCCCTCGGCATAGCGCTCGTACATGCCCTCCACCGCGATCGGCGCGGCGCCGACCGGCGGCCAGGGCGCGGACGCGACAGCCTCGGACGGCTGGGACATAGGCTGCGGCGCCGGCTGCGGCGCCGGTTGGGCGAGCGTGCCGCTGGCGTGGCGCAGCCACTCCTCGCCGGGCTCCGCGCCGTCCGGGCGGGAGTGCAGGCTCAGCGGGCGGCGGCCGTGCCGGTCCGGCGAGCCGACCGAGAGCCGGAGCACCGCAGCGCCGGTCTCCGGGAGCGGCAGCGGGGCCTCCAGGGTGATCTCCTCGACCATGGGGCAGCCGACCCGCTCCCCGGCCCGGAGTGCCAGCTCCAGGAAGGCGGTGCCGGGCAGCAGCACGCTGCCCAGGACGGCGTGGTCGGCCAGCCAGGGGTGGGTCCGCAGCGACAGCCGGCCGGTGAACAGCACCCCGTCGGAGTCGGCCTGCTCGACCACGGCGCCCAGCAGCGGATGGTCCGCCGTGGCCAGGCCCGCCGAGGCGACGTCGGCGCTCTGCCCCGCGCCGTCCTCCAGCCAGTAGCGCTGCCGTTGGAAGGCGTAGGTCGGCAGCTCCACCGGTGCGGCCGGGGGGCCGCCGAAGACGGCGTCCCAGTCGACGCGAACGCCGCGCAGATGCAGCTCGGCCAGCGCTTCGGTGAACCGGCGCAGGCCGCCCTCGTCCCGGCGCAGCGTGCCGACGGCGGTGGCGTCGCCGCCTGCGTCCTCCACGGTCTCCAGGACGCCGACGGTGAGCACCGGGTGCGGGCTGACCTCCAGCAGCACCCGGTAGCCGTCGGCCAGCAGGGCCCGGGTGGCCTGCTCGAACTCCACGGTCCGGCGCAGGTTGCGATACCAGTAGTCACCGTCGAGCGCGGTGGTGTCCAGCAGCCCGCCGGTGACCGTCGAGTAGAACGGGACCTCGGACTGATGTGGCGTCAGTCCAGCCAGTTCGAGCTGGAGTTGCTGCTGAATCTGCTCCACATGGACGCTGTGCGAGGCATAGTCGACCGGGATGCGGCGGGCCCGCAGCTGTCGCTGCTCCGCCTGCTCCAGCAGCTCCTCCAACGCCTCGGCGTCACCGGACACCACGGTGGAGCGCGGGCCGTTGACCGCCGCCACCGAGAGCCGCTCGCCCCAGCCCGCGATCCAGGCGCGCACCTCGTCGACCGGGAGCGCCACCGAGACCATGCCGCCCAGGCCCGACAGCGCCCGCAGCGCCCTGCTGCGCAGCGCGACCACCCGCGCCGCGTCGTCCAGGGTGAGTGCACCGGCGACGCAGGCGGCGGCGATCTCGCCCTGCGAGTGGCCGACCACCGCGCCCGGCCGCACCCCGTACGAGCGCCACAGTTCCGCCAGCGACACCATCACCGCGAACAGCACCGGCTGGACGACGTCCAACCGCTCCGGTGAGGGAGTGTCAGCTTCTTTGCGCAGCAGGGGTATCAGCGACCAGTCGAGATAACGCTCCAGGGCCTGGGCGCACTCGTGCAGCCGGGCGGCGAACACCGGTGACTGCTCCAGCAGTTCCACCGCCATGCCGCTCCACTGCGAGCCCTGGCCGGGGAAGACGAACACCGGCTCGCCACCTGGACCGGCCGCGCCGCGCAGCAGGCCGGGGGCGTCCGCGTCGGCTGCGAGGGCGTCCAGGGCCCGGCGGAGTTCGTCCGTGGAGGAGCCGACCAGTACCGCCCGGTGCTCGTGGGCGGCCCTGGTCGTGGCCAGGGCGTGGCCCAACTCGGCCGGGTTCAGCTGCGGGTGGTCGTCCAGGTGGGCGCGGAGCCGACGGGCCTGGGCGGGCAGCGCCCCGGCGGTGCGGGCGGAGAGCACCCACGGCAGCACAGCGGCCGGGGAACCGGCATCGGTCCGGGGCTCGACTGGGGCGGCCGGTTCCGCCTGCTCCAACACCACATGGCCGTTGGTGCCGCTGACGCCGAAGGAGGAGACGGCGGCCCGGCGCGGACGGCCGGTCTGCGGCCAGGGCACCGCCGTGGTCACCAGCCGGACCGCGCCGGACGTCCAGTCCACCTGCGGTGAGGGGTTCTCGGCGTGCAGGGTCGGCGGGACGGTGCCGTGCCGCATCGCCAGCACGGTCTTGATCACGCCGCCGACCCCGGCCGCCGCCTGGGTGTGGCCGATGTTCGACTTCAGCGAGCCCAGCAGCAGCGGCTGTCCGGCGGGCCGGTCCTGGCCGTAGGTGGCGAGCAGGGCCTGCGCCTCGATCGGGTCGCCGAGCGGTGTGCCGGTGCCGTGCGCCTCGATCACGTCCACCTCGGACGGCGCCAGCCCGGCCGCCGCCAGCGCCTGGCGGATCACCCGCTGCTGGGCGGGGCCGTTGGGCGCGGTGAGCCTGCTGCTGGCGCCGTCCTGGTTGACGGCGGAGCCCCGGACCAGGGCGAGTACCGGATGGTTGTTGCGCCGGGCGTCGGAGAGCCGCTCCAGCAGCAGCATGCCCACGCCCTCGCCCCAGCCGGTGCCGTCGGCGGCGGCCGAGAAGGACTTGCAGCGGCCGTCCCGGGCCAGGCCGCCCTGGCGGCTCATCTCCACGAACGGAACCGGGGTGGACATCACCATCGCGCCGCCGGCCAGCGCCAGCGTGCAGTCGCCGAGCCGCAGCGCCTGGCAGGCCAGGTGGATCGCCACCAGCGAGGACGAGCAGGCGGTGTCGATGCTGACGGCCGGCCCCTCCAGGCCGAAGGTGTAGGCGACCCGGCCGGAGGCGACGCTGTCGGAGCTGCCGCTGCCCAGGTAGCCCGCGACGTCCTCGGGGACCTGCCGCAGCCGCACGGCGTAGTCCTGGTACATGACCCCGGCGAACACGCCGGTGCGGCTGCCGCGCAGCGTGGCCGGGTCGATCCCGGCGCGTTCGAACGCCTCCCAGGTGGTCTCCAGCAGCAGCCGCTGCTGCGGGTCCATCGCCAGCGCCTCGCGCGGGGAGATGCCGAAGAACGCCGGGTCGAACCGGCCGACGTCGTCCAGGAATCCGCCCTGCACGGCGTAGCTGGTGCCGGGGCGGAGCTGGTCGGGGTCGTCCAGGTCGTCCAGATCCCAGCCGCGGTCGGCGGGGAACGCGGTGATGGCGTCGGTGCCGGAGGAGACCAGCCGCCACAGCTCCTCGGGCGAGTCCACCCCGCCGGGGTAGCGGCAGCTCATCGCAACGATGGCGATCGGCTCGCGGTTGGCCGCCTCGGCCTCGGCCTCGCTCAGCCGCTGCCGGGTGCGGTGCAGGTCGGCGGTGACCCGCTTGAGGTAGTCGCGGAGCCTGTCGTCATTCACCATTGCTCGTCACCTTGCTCGTCACCTGGTCCGTGCCTCGGTTCATGGCTGGGTTCGTCGCGGGCGTCATTGCGGGGGTCGTCGCGGGGGTCGGGACCGGGGCGGTCACGAGGTGCCCAGCTCGTTGTCGATGAAGTCGAAGATCTCGTCGTCGGTGGCGCCGTCCATCATGTCCTCGATCGCCACCTCGGCCCCGCCGGTGACCGGGCCGAGCCGGCCCAGCAGCGCTTGCAGGCGGGCGGCGAGCCGCTCCCGGGCGGCGGTGTCGGTGACGCCGACGCCCAACGCCTGCTCCAGCCGGTCGAGTTCGGCCAGGCCGGGCAGCGGGTCGGCTCCGGGCTCGGGCTCGGGCCCGGGGATGATTCCGGCAGCCAGGTGGCCGGCGATGGCCAGCGAGGTGGGGTAGTCGAACAGCAGCGTGGCCGGCAGTTGCAGCCCGGTGGCCGCGCGGAGCCGGTTGCGCAGCTCCACGGCGGTCAGCGAGTCGAAGCCGAGCTCCAACAGGCCCCGGTCGGGTTCGACCGCGGCGGAGCTGCTGAAGCCGAGGACCAGCGAGGCGTGCGTGCGGACCAGGTCCAGCAGGACCCGGTCGCGCTGCGGGCCGCCGAGGGCGGCCAGGCGCTGCTTGAGCGCCTCCGCCGCGTCCGGCCCGGTCCCGGTGCCCGCCGTGGCGCGGCGGACGGGCGCGCGCACCAACCCGCGCAGCAGCGCCGGGATGCCGCCGCTGTCCGCTTGGGCCCGGACGGCGGCGGTGTCCAGCCGCAGCGGCAGCACCACCGGCTCGTCCACTCCCCCGGCCGCGTCGAACAGCGCCAGGCCCTCGGCGGGGGTGAAGGCGATGATGCCGCCCCGGGCGATGCGCTGCAGGTCCGCCTGGGTGAGGCCGCCGGTCATGCCGGTGCTGTTGGCCCACAGACCCCAGGCCAGCGAGGTGCCGGGCAGTCCTCGGGCCCGGCGGTGGTGCGCCAGGGCGTCCAGGCAGGCGTTGGCGGCGGCGTAGTTGCCCTGGCCCATGCCGCCGAAGACGCCGGCGATGGAGGAGAACAGCACGAACTCCGACAGCTTCAGGTCGGCGGTCAGCTCGTGCAGGTGCAGGGCCGCGTCCACCTTGGGGCGGAGGACCCGGTCGAGTTGGTCGGCGGTCATGTCGGCGACGACGCCGTCGGCCAGTACCCCGGCCGCGTGCACCACCCCGGTCAGCGGGTGCTGCGCGGGGACGGAGTCGAGCACGTCGGCGAGGGCGTCCCGGTCGGCGGTGTCGCAGGCGGCGATCTCGACGTCGGCTCCGGCCGCGGCCAGTTCGGTGAGGAGTTCGGCCGCGCCCTCGGCGGCCGGGCCGCTGCGGCTGGCGAGCAGCAGGTGCCGGACTCCGTGCTCGGCGACGAGGTGCCGGGCGACGTGGGCGCCGATCGCGCCGGTGCCGCCGGTGATCAGGACGGTTCCGTCGGCGTCCCAGCCGGGTCGGCGTTCGGCCGCCGACAGCGGCACCCGCGCCAGCCGGGCCGCGTGCACCGCCCCCGCCCGTACCGCGAGCTGCGGCTCGCCGGAGGCCAGGGCGGCCGGCAGCGCGGCGTACGAGGCCGCGTCCTCGTCCAGGTCCAGCAGGACGAAGCGGCCGGGGTTCTCGGTCTGTGCGGAGCGCACCAGCCCCCAGACTGCGGCCTGGGCCAGCTGTGGGACGTCGTCGCCGGGGCGCACCGGGACCGCGCCGGAGGTGACCAGCACCAGGGTGCTGCCCGGGAGCCGGTCGTCGGCCAGCCAGGCGCGCAGCAGCGCCAGGGTGTCGGCGAGCGCCGCGCGCACGGCGGCGGGGCCGTCGGCCGGGGACTGGGGCTGCGGGCAGGCGGCCAGGACCAGCCGGGGCACCGGCTGTCCGGTGTCGGTGCGCGCGGCCAACGCGGCGGCCAGATCCGCTGCCAGATCCGCTGCCAGGTCCGGCGCCGGTTCGGCGCTGCGGCCGTCCGGGTGGACGGTGACGGTGTCGGCGCCGGTCGGCCACCAGGGGGCCGGTGCGCCCAGCAGGGCCCAGGCGGCGTCCGGGGCGGGCGCGGTGCGCTCGGGCAGGGGGCTCCACTCGGGGCGGTACAGCTCCTCGTGGTGTCCGGTGCGCGCGGCCCGCAGCTGGTCGCCGGAGACCGGCCGGAGCACCAGCGAGCGGGCCGAGGCCACCGGGCGGCCGGAGGCGTCGGCGGCGAGCACCGCCACGGTGTCCCGGCCGAGGGGGGTCAGCCGCAGCCGCAGCGCCGTCGCGCCGGAGGCGTGCAGCCGTACACCGTTCCAGGAGAACGGCAGCCAGCCCTTGGCCGGGCCCTCCAGCACGTCGAAGACCAGCGCGTGCAGGGCCGCGTCCAGCAGCGCCGGGTGCAGGCCGAAGCGGTCGGCGTCGGCCTGCTGCTGCGGCGCCAGGCTCGCCTCGGCGAACACCTCCTCGCCGCTCCGCCAGGCGGCCCGCAGGCCCTGGAACGCCGGGCCGTAGGCGAAGCCGCCCTCGGCGAAGCGGCCGTACAGCCCCTCCACGTCCAGCGGGACGGCTCCCTCCGGCGGCCAGACGGCGAGCCCGTCCGGGCCGGGATCCGTGTCGTCGGGGTGGTCGGCGACCACCAGCAGGCCGCTGGCATGCCGGGTCCAGGGCTCCTCGGCCCGGGCGTCGTCGGCCCTGGCGTGGACGCTGATGCTGCGGGTGCCGGAGGCGTCCGGGGCGCCGACGGCGAGTTGCAGCGCGACCGCTCCGCTCGGCGGCAGCGTCAACGGCGCCTCCAGGGTCAACTCCTCGACCTGGTCGCAACCGACCTGGTCGCCCGCGCGGAGGGCGAGTTCCAGAAAGGCGGTGGCCGGGAAGAGCACGCCGTCGAAGACGCCGTGGTCGGCCAGCCACGGCTGCCCGGCCAGCGAGAGCCTGCCGGTGAACAGGAAGCCGTCGGAGTCGGCCAGTTCGGCTCCGGCGCCCAGCAGCGGGTGATCGACCGGCAGCAGCCCGGCCGAGGGCAGGTCGGCGGTGGCGGCTCGGCCGTCGAGCCAGTAGCGGCGGTGGTCGAACGCGTAGGTGGGCAGGGCGGTGGCGCGGGCGCCGGTCCCGGCGTAGACGGCCCGCCAGTCCACCGGGACGCCGTGGACGTGCAGCCGGGCCAGGGCGGCGGCGGCCGAGGCGGGCTCGGGACGGTCCTTGCGCAGCAGCGGCACCAGCGTGCTGCCGTCGGGCTCGGCCAGGCAGTCCTGGCCGAGGCCGCACAGGGCGCCGTCGGGGCCGAGTTCCAGGAAAGCCGTCACGCCCTCGGCCTCCAGGTGGCGCATACCGTCCAGGAAGCGCACGGTTCCCCGGACGTGGCGCACCCAGTAGTCGGGCGAGCACAGCTCCTCGGCCCCGGCCGGGGCGCCGGTGAGGTCGGAGATGATCGGGATGCACGCGGGGTGGTACTCGACCGCCTCGGCGACCTGCCGGAACTCGGCGAGCATGGGCTCCATCCTCGGCGAGTGGAAGGCGTGGCTGACCCGCAGCCGCCGGGCCTTGCGGCCGAGGGCCTCGACCCGGGCGGCGATCTCCAGGACCGCCTCCTCGTCGCCGGAGACCACGGTGGCAGCCGGACCGTTGACGGCGGCCAGGCCGAGCCGGTCGCCGTACCCGTCCAGCAGCGGCAGCAGTTCCGCCTCGGGGAGGGTGAGCGCGACCATCGCCCCGCCGTCCGGCAGCACCTGCATCAACCGGCCCCGAGCCGCAACGAGTTGGGCGGCGTCGGACAGGGACAGCACTCCGGCGACGTGGGCGGCGGCCAGTTCGCCGACGGAGTGGCCGAGCAGGTGGTCCGGCCGTACACCCCAGTGCTCGACCAGCCGGAACAGGGCGACGCCGAGGGCGAACAGGGCGGGCTGGGTGTAGCCCGTCCGGTCCAGCGGACGGGCGCCGGGGGTGTCGGGACTGTCGACTGCGCCGATCACCTCGCGCAGCGGGCGGTCCAGCAGCGGGTCGAGCTCGGCGCAGACCGCGTCGAAGGCGTCGGCGAAGACCGGGTGGCGGGCGTACAGTTCGGCTCCCATGCCGGTCCGCTGGCTGCCCTGGCCGGGAAAGAGGAACGCCGTCCTGACTGTCCTGCCCGTCCGGCCCGGGCCGCTGCCGGTGCGGCCCGCGGCCATGCCCTGGACCAGGTCGGCGCAGGGCTGGCCGGACGCCAGCGCGCTCAGGCCGCGCAGCAGGGCGTTGCGGTCGCCGCCGGTGAGGGCCGCGCGGTACTCGAAGGCGCTGCGCTGCACCGCCAGCGAGAAGCCGACGTCGAGCGGATCGGTCAACTCATCGGCCTGTCGCAGCAGCTGCCGGGCTTGGCCGCGCAGGGCGTCGGCGCTGCGGGCGGACAGCAGCCACGGCAGCGCCTCCCGGCAACCGTCCGTCGACTCCGGCTGCGTCTGCTCGGGGCGGCCGGCTCGGCTTCGGCCTGCTCCAGGATGGTGTGCGCGTTGGTGCCGCTGACGCCGAAGGAGGACACCGCAGCGCGGCGCGGGCGGCCGGTCTGCGGCCAGGCGACGGTCTCGGTGAGCAGCCGCACCGCCCCGGCCGACCAGTCCACGAACGGCGTGGGCCGGTCCACGTGCAGGGTCGGCGGCAGCGTGCCGTGCCGCATCGCCTGCACCATCTTGATGATCCCGGCGACCCCGGCCGCTGCCTGGCTGTGCCCGATGTTGGACTTGAGCGAGCCCAGCCACAACGGCCGTTCCGGGGAGCGTTCCTGGCCGTAGGTGGCCAACAGGGCCTGTGCCTCGATCGGGTCGCCGAGCTTGGTTCCGGTGCCGTGCGCCTCGACCGCGTCCACGTCGGCCGGGGCCAGTCCGGCGGCGGTCAGCGCCTGCCGGATCACCCGCTGCTGCGAGGGGCCGTTGGGGGCGGTGAGCCCGTTGGAGGCGCCGTCCTGGTTCACCGCCGAGCCGCGGACCAGCGCGAGCACCGGGTGGCCGTTGCGGCGGGCGTCCGACAGCCGTTCCAGCACCAGCAGGCCCGCGCCCTCGGCCCAGGAGGTGCCGTCGGCGGCCGCTGCGAAGGGTTTGCAGCGGCCGTCGGCGGCCAGTACCCGTTGCCGACTGAACTCCACGAACGCGCCGGGCGTGGACATCACGGTCACGCCCCCGGCCAGCGCCAGCGTGCACTCGCCGTTGCGCAGCGCCTGCGCGGCCAGGTGCACCGCCACCAGCGACGAGGAACAGGCGGTGTCCACGGTCACCGCCGGGCCTTCCAGGCCGAGGCTGTAGGAGATCCGGCCGGACGCCACGCTGCCCGCGCTGCCGATACCGAGGTAGCCCTCGAACTCCTCGGAGGGCTCGGCCAGTCGGGAGCCGTAGTCGTGGTGACTGCAGCCGACGAAGACGCCGCTCGGGCTGCCCTTGAGTGTCAGCGGATCGATACCGGCCCGTTCGAACGCCTCCCAGGCGATCTCCAGCAGCAGCCGCTGCTGCGGGTCGATGGTGAGCGCCTCGCGCGGCGAGATACCGAAGAAGGTCGGGTCGAACTGGTCGGCGTCGTGCAGGAATCCGCCCTCCCGGGCGTAGCTGCGGCCGACCTGGTCGGGGTCGGGGTCGTACAGGCCGTCGAGATCCCAGCCACGGCTGGTGGGGAAGCCGGAGATGGCGTCCCCACCGGTGGAGACCAGCTCCCACAGCTCCTCGGGGGTGGTGACGCCGCCGGGGAAGCGGCAGCCCATGGCCACCACGGCGATCGGGTCGTCCGCACGGTCGGCGGGGCGGTCGGCGGTGTGCGGCGGCTGCGCTTCCTCCGGCGTTGCCGTGCCGGGGAGTTGGGCGCGCAGGTGGGCGGCCAGCACGGTGGCGGTCGGGTAGTCGAACACCAGGGTCACCGAGAGCCGCAGGCCGGTGGCCTCCGCCAGCCGGTTGCGCAGCTCCACCGCGGTCAGCGAGTCGAAGCCGATGTCCTTGAACACCCGGTCGGGGTCGACGGCTTCGGGCCCGGCGTGGCCCAGCACCGCCGCAACCTCGGTGCGGACCAGGTCGACCAGGGCCCGGTCGCGCTCCTCGGCGGGCATCCCGGCGAGTCGCAGCGCCGGCGTCCCGATGCCGTCGGCCGTGCCCCCGGCAGACTGCAGCTCGCTCAGCAGGCGCCGCACGTCGGGGAGTTCGGCGATCGCGGGGCTGGGCCGCAGGGCGCTGTACGCCCGGACGAAGCGGTCCCAGGCGAAGTCGGCGACGACCAGCCGGGCGTCGTCGTGGTCCAGCGCCTGTTGCAGTGCGGCGGTGGCCAGTTGGGGATCCATGGCGGACAGGCCGTCGCGGATCAGCCGCTCGCTGACGGCCCCGGCGGCGAGGCTGTCGCCCGCCCACAGGCCCCAGGCGATGGAGGTTCCCGGCAGCCCCAGATCCCGGCGGTGCTGCGCCAGCGCGTCCAGGTAGGCATTGGCGGCGGCGTAGCTGCCCTGGCCGGTACCGCCCAACGTCCCGGCCAGCGAGGAGAACAGGACGAACGCCGACAGGTCCAGGTCGCGGGTGAGTGCGTCGAGGGCGCGGGCGGCGTCCAGCTTGGGCCGCAGCACTCCGGCGGCGCGCTCGGGAGTGATCGAGTCGATCACACCGTCGTCCAGCACACCGGCCGCGTGCAGCACCGCACGCAGCGGGCGTTCGGCCGGGACAGCGGCCAGCAGCCGCGCCAGCGCGTCCCGGTCCGCGACGTCGCAGGCCGCGACGGTGACCTGGGCGCCGAGCTGCTCCAGTTCGGCCACCAGCGGTTCCAGGCCGGGGGTTTGCGGGCCACGGCGGCTGGTGAGCAGCAGGTGTCCGGCGCCGTTGCGGGCGAGCCAGCGGGCGACCTGTGCGCCCAGGCCGCCGGTGCCGCCGGTGACCAGGACGGTGCCGTCCGGCGTCCAGGCGCGGGCCGGGGCGGCGGCGCCGACGGCGGCGCGCGCCAGCCTGCGGCCGAACACCCCGGAGCCGCGCACGGCCAGCTGGTCCTCGCCGTGGTGCTCGCCGTCCGGGCCCGCGAGCACCTCGGCGAGCCGGGCGGCGGCGCGCTCGTCCAGCTGCTGCGGGAGGTCCACCAGCCCGGCCCAACGCTGCGGGTACTCGACGGCGGCGACACCGCCGAGGCCCCAGGCCAGGGCCTGCAACGGGCTGCCCAGCCGGTCGGAGCGGCCTACGGAGACCGCGCCCCGGGTGGCGCACCAGACGGGTGCGTCCAGGCCCAGATCGCCGAGCGCCTGGAGCAGCGAGACGGTCAGCACCAGGCCGACCGGCAGGTCGGAGCCGTCGGCGTGGGGCTCCTCGGCGAGTGCGAGCAGCGACAGCACGCCGACGGGCGCATCGGGCTCCTCGGCGCTCTGTGCGGTGTTCTGTGCGGTGTTCAGTGCGCTGAGCGCGGCGGCGCGGAGCCGGTCGGCGAAGGCGCTGCGGTCGGTCTCGGCCGTGCCCGCCTCCAGCAGCACGGGTTCGGCGCCGTGGCTGCGCAGGGCGGTGACGCAGGCGGCGACCGCCGGATCGTTCGCGGCCGAAGCCGGGACTGCGACCAGCCACCTCCCGGAGAGGCGGTTCCCGGAGCGCCTGGGCCCGGTCGGCAGCGGCTTCCAGGTGACCCGGTAGCGCCAGCCGTCCACGGTGGAGTGGCCCCGGCGGTCGCGCAGCCAGCCCGACAGCGCGGGGACCAGCGCCCCCAGGGAGGACCGCAGCTGGTCGTCGTCCAGGTGCAGGGTGTCGGCGAGCGCCTCCGGGTCCTCGCGGTCCACCGCGCCCCAGAAGTCCTGCTCAGCAAGGCCGGTGACGCACTGGTCAGTCATGTCGGTCTTGTCCGCAACGGGGTTGAGCCAGTAGTCCTGTTGCTGGAACGCATAGGTGGGCAGCGGGCAGCGGCGGGCCCTGGTACCGGCGAACACCGCCTCCCAGTCCAACGGCAGTCCCAGCACGTGCAGTTCGGCGAGCGCGGCGAGGATCCGGTCCGGGCCGCCCTCGTCCCTGCGCAGCGTGCCCACCACGCCGCCGCCGGGTCCGGACGCCTCCACGGCCTCCTGCAGCCAGACCGCGAGCGCGGGGTGGGTGCTGCACTCCACGAACACCCGGTGGCCGTCGGCGAGCAGCGCCTCGACGGCCTGGCCGAACTCCACCGGTCGGCGCAGGTTGCGGTACCAGTAGTGGGCGTCCATGGTGCTGGTGTCGATCGGCGCCCCGGTGACCGTGGAGTAGAACGGGACGGCGGCGGAGCGCGGCTCGATGCCGTCCAGAACGGTCAGCAGCTCCTGCCGGATCTGCTCGACCTGCACCGAGTGCCCTGCGAAGTCCACGCCGGGGATCGGCCAGCTGAGCACACCGTCGGCGGAGAGTTGTTCGGCGAGTTCCGCCAAGGCGGCCGGGTCGCCGGAAACCGCCACCGAGGTGGGCCCGTTGACGGCGGCGACGCCGAGCAGGCCGTCCCAGGCGGCGAGCCGCTGCCGCACCTGGTAGGCGGGGAGCGGGACGAACAGCATGCCGCCGTGGCCGGTGAGCGCCAGCAGGGCCCGGCTGCGCAGGGCGACCACCTGGGCCGCGTCCTCCAGCGACAGCGCTCCGGCGACGCAGGCGGCGGCGATCTCGCCCTGCGAGTGGCCGACGACCGCGTCGGGCACCACCCCGTAGGAGCGCCACAGTTCGGCGAGGGACACCATCACCGCGAACAGCACAGGCTGGACGACGTCCACCCGGTCCAGCGGCGGTGTCCCCGGCTCGTCCCGGAGCACGGCCGTCAGCGACCAGTCCACGTGCGGGGCGAGGGCGCGTTCGCAGGCGGCGATCCGGTCGGCGAAGACCGGCGCCTGCTCCAGGAGTTGCAGCGCCATACCGGTCCACTGGGAGCCCTGCCCGGGGAAGACCAGTACCGTCCTGATCTGTCGATCGACGCCGACGCCGACCGGGGCGGCGGCGCTGACCAGGCCCGGGGCGCGGCGGCCGTCGGCGAGCGCCTCCAGCCCGCGCAGCAGCGCCTCCCGGTCGCCGCCGACGACGGCCGCGCGGTACTCGAAGGCGGTCCGCGTGGTCGCCAGGGAGTAGCCCGCATCCACTGCCGAGATCTCCGGATGCTCCATCAGATAGGTATGCAGATCAGCTGCTTGGGCGTTCAAAGCCTCGGGGCTGCGGCCGGACACCACCCAGGGGACGGTGAAGCCCCCGGCCGCGTCAGCTTGTCCAGGCTCTGCCTCGGCAGGCGGCTGCTCGATGATGACGTGCGCATTGGTGCCACTCAGTCCGAAGGAGGACACGCCCGCGCGGCGCGGACGTCCGGATTCCGGCCACCGCACGGCCTCGGCCAGCAGCGCGACCGTCCCGGCCGACCAGTCCACGTGGGGTGTGGGCTCGTCCAGGTGCAGGGTCTTCGGCAGCGTGCCGTGCCGCATCGCCTGCACCATCTTGATGATCCCGGCGACCCCGGCCGCCGCCTGGCTGTGCCCGATATTGGACTTGAGCGAGCCAAGCCACAACGGGCTTTCGAGTGAACGTTCCTGACCATACGTCATGATCAATGCGTCGGCTTCGATCGGGTCGCCCAGCCGGGTGCCGGTACCGTGTGCCTCGACCGCGTCCACCTCCGTCGGCGACAGCCGGGCGTCGGCCAGCGCGTCCCGGATGACTCGCTGCTGGGCCAGCCCGCTGGGGGCGGTCAGGCCATTGCTGGCGCCGTCCTGGTTGATCGCCGAGCCGCGCAGCACGGCCAGCACCGGGTGCCCGTTGCGGCGGGCGTCCGACAGCCGTTCCAGCACCAGCAGGCCCACGCCCTCAGCCATGCCGAAGCCGTCTGCGGAGGCCGCGAAGGACTTGCAGCGGCCGTCGGCGGCCAGGCCGCGCTGGCGGCTGAAGCCGGTGAACGACAGCGGCGTGCCGATCACGGTCGCGCCGCCCGCCAGCGCCAGCGTGCACTCGCCCGAGCGCAGCGCCTGCGCGGCCAGGTGCACCGCGACCAGCGAGGAGGAGCAGGCTGTGTCCACGGTGATGGCGGGCCCCTGAAGGCCCAGGTGGTAGGCGATCCGGCCGGAGAGGACGCTGGTCGAGATGCCCGCGATGAACAGCCCCTCCAGCTCGTCCGGGACGTCCCGCATGCTGCCGCCGTAGCCCTGGTAGGACGCCCCGGCGAAGACGCCGGTCCGGGTGCCGTGCAGCGAGGCGGGGTCGATGCCCGCGCGCTCGAACGCCTCCCAGGAGGTCTCCAGCAGCAGCCGCTGCTGCGGGTCCATCGCCAGCGCCTCGCGCGGGGAGATGCCGAAGAACGCCGGGTCGAAGCGTCCGGCGTCGTGGACGAACCCGCCGGCGGCGGCGTAGCTCTTGCCGGGCCGGTCGGGGTCGGCGTCGTAGAGGGCGTCCAGGTCCCAGCCGCGTCCGGAGGGCAGTTCGGTGACGGCGTCGCGCCCCTCCGCGACCAGCCGCCACAGGTCTTCGGGGCTGCGCACACCGCCCGGATAGCGGCAGCTCATGGCGACGACGACCACCGGATCGTCGTCGGGCGCGGCCACCACCGGCAGCGGCGCGGGGGCCGACGGTCGGGCGGTGCCGAGCAGTTCCGCGCCCAGGTGCCGGGCCAGGGCCGTCGCCGAGGAGTAGTCGAAGACCACGGTGACCGGCAGCCGGAGCCCGGTGGCGGCGTTGAGCCGGTTGCGCATGTCGACGGCGGTGAGCGAGTCGAAGCCCAGGTCGCGGAAAGCCCGGCCGGGCGCGACCGCGTCCGGGGAGTCGTGGCCCAGCACGCCCGCCGCGTGCGTGCGCACCAGTGCCACCAGGACCCGTTCGCACTCGGCGGAGGGCAGCCCGCGCAGCCGGTTCGCCAGCGTGGACGACGCCCCGGTTTGCTCCGGCCCGGCGGCCGGATCGGGCTCCAGCGCCTTCCGCACCTCGGGCAGGTCGCCGATCAGCGGGCTGGGCCGGGCCGAGGTGAAGACCGGGCCGAAGCGGTCCCAGTCGACGTCGGCGACGACCACCACGGTCTCGTCGTGGTCCAGCACCTGCTGCAGACCGGCGATGGCGACGGCCGGCGGCATGAACAGGATGCCGTGGCCGCGCAGGTTCTCCTCGACCAGGTCGGCCGCCATCCCGGCGCCGTCCTGCGGGCTCCAGATGCCCCAGACGACGGAGGTGGCGGCCAGCCCGCGACCGCGCCGGCTCTCGGCCAGGCCGTCGAGGTAGGCGTTGGCGGCGGCGTACGCGCCGTGCACGGCACTGCCCCAGACCCCGGAGATGGACGAGAACAGCACGAACGCATCCAGCGAGTCCTGGTCGAACAGCAGGTCGAGGTTGCGGGCGCCGAGGACCTTGGCGCGCAGCGTCCCGGCGAACTCCGCCAGATCGGTGTCGGGCAGCGGCACCAGCGATCCGCCGCCGGCCGCGTGCAGGACCGAGCGGATCTCGCAGCCGTCCCGCTCCAACTCCTGCTTGAGGGCGCGCAACGCGTGCAGGTCGGCGACGTCACAGGCGGCCAGGGTGGTCCGGGTGCCGAGTGCGGTCAGTTCCTCCGCCAGCCCGGCCGCGCCCGGTGCCTGCGCGCCGGCCCTGCTCACCAGCACCAGGTGCTCGGCGCCGCTGCGCGCCAGCCAGCGCGCGATCTGGGTGCCGATGCCGCCGGTACCGCCGGTGATCAGGACGGTGCCGCGCGGCTTCCAGAACCGCCGCCCCGGCGTCTCCCCCCGGACCGCCCTGACCAGGCGTCGGCCGTGGCAGGCCGAGTCCCGCACCGCGACCTGGTCCTCGCCGCTGCCGCCCGCGAGCACCCGCGCCAGGCGCGCCGACGCGGAAGCGTCCAGCTCCGGCGGCAGGTCCACCAGGCCGCCCCAGCGCTGCGGGTATTCCAGGGCGGCCACGCGGCCCAGGCCCCACAGCAGGCTCTGCGCGGGGCTGACCGGGCCGTCGGCGCGGCCGACCGCGACCGCGCCACGCGTCGCCCACCACAGCGGCGCGCCCGGGCCGGACTCGCCGAGGACCTGCGCCAGCGCCAGGTTCAGCGCCGTGCCCAGCGGGGCGGACGGGTGGTCGGGGTGCGGGCGCTCGTCCAGGCCCAGCAGCGACAGCACGCCGCCGACCGGGCCGTCCACCGCGTCCAGCGCCCGGCCCAGGAAGGCCGCGAGTACGGCCCGCTCGGCGTGTTCGGCGGTGAGCGTCAGCCGGACGACACCGGCTCCGGCCTGCTCAAGCGCCTGCACGCAGGCGGGCGCGGCGGGGTCCTCGTCGGAGGTCAGGACCAGCCAGGTGCCGGTCAGCACCGCCGAACCGCTCTCGTCCAGCGGCCGCCACGCTATGCGGTACCGCCAGGAGTCCAGCACCGCCCGCTCGCGCCGGTGCTCGCGCCAGCGGTTCAGGGCCGGGAGCACGGTGCTCAGCGGAGCCTCGGGAGTGACCCCGAGGGTCTCGCTCAGCTGCTCCAGGTCTCCGGCGCCGAGCGCCTGCCACAGGGCGTCCTGCCCTTCCGCGTCCGCTCCGCCGGCTGTCGGCTGTGGGCTCGCGGCCTCCAGCCAGTACGGGCGGCGCTGGAACGCGTAGGTGGGCAGCGCGACATGGCCGACCGGGTGCGGGGCAAAGACCTGCTCCCAGTCGGGTGTGAGCCCGCTGACGTGAGCCTCGCCGAGCGACAGCAGGAACCGTTCCAGGCCGCCTTCGCCGCGCCGCAACGTGCCCAGGGCCACGGCCGGGCCCTGCGCGCTGTCGGCCACGCCCGCCGCTTCGGCGGTCTGCTGCACGCCGAAGGTGAGCACGGGGTGCGGGCTGGGCTCCACGAAGAAGCGGAACCCCTCGGCCAGCAGCCCTCGCGTGGCCTCCTCGAACCGCACCGTCTGCCGCAGATTCCGAAACCAGTACCCGGCATCCAACTCCGCCGTGTCCAACCACCCCGCCGTCACCGTGGAGAAGAACGGAACCACACCCGAACACGGCTCGATACCCGACAGGTCGCCCAACAACTGCTCCCGCAACTGCTCCATCTGAGCCGAGTGCGAGGCGTAGTCCACCTCGATCCGCCGCGCCCGCTCCACCGTGGCCACCAACTCCGCAACCGCCCCCGCATCACCCGACACCACCGTCGACGCAGGCCCGTTCACCGCCGCCACCGACAACCGACCACCCCACCCCCCAAGCCGCTCCACCACCTCACCCACCGGCAACGGCACCGACGCCATCCCCCCACCACCCGCCAACCCCACCAACGCCCGACTCCGCAACACCACCACCCGCACCCCATCCCCCAACGACAACCCACCCGCCACACACGCCGCCGCAATCTCCCCTGCGAATGCCCCACCACCGCATCCGGCACCACACCAAACGAACGCCACACCTCCGCCAACGACACCATCACCGCAAACAACACCGGCTGCACCACATCCACCCGCCCCAACGACACAGCACCAGGCACCCCCCGCAGCACATCCACCAACGACCACCCCACCAACGGCGCCAACAACCGCTCACACGCGGCAATCCGCTCCGCGAACACCGACGACGCATCCAACAGACCCGCCGCCATCCCCACCCACTGCGACCCCTGCCCAGGAAACACAAACACCGTACGACCGCTGGTCTCGGCAATCCCCTGCACCAGCAGCGGTGCGGCCTCACCCCGGGCAAGGGCGCGGACGCCGGAGACCATGGCGTCCAGATCGCGGCCGACGACCACCGCCCGGTGCTCGAAGGCGGTCCGGGTGGTGGCCAGCGCATGGCCCAAGGCGCTTGCGTCCGCAGGGGTTTCGCCGTCCAGGTGCGTCAACAGCCGGACGGCCTGCGCCCGTAGTGCCTCGGCGCTCCGGGCAGACAGCGCCCAGGGCAGTACGGCGCCGGAGCCGTGGCCCATCTCGTCGGCAGCGCAAGGGCTTTGGCCGTCGGTAGGTGCGGGCTCGATCTGCTCCAGGATCACGTGCGCATTGGTGCCGCTGACGCCGAAGGCGGAGACGGCCGCCCGGCGCGGACGCCCGGTCTGCGGCCAGGGCTGTGCGCTGCTGAGCAGCCGGACGGCTCCGGTCGACCAGTCCACCATGGGGGTGGGCTCGTCCGCGTGCAGGGTGGGCGGTAGTTCGGCGTGGTGCAGTGCCAGCACCATCTTGATCACGCCGCCGACACCGGCCGCCGCCGAGGTGTGGCCGATGTTGGACTTCAACGAGCCCAGCCACAACGGGTCTGCTGCTGAACGGCTCTGGCCGTATGTCGCCAACAGCGCCTGCGCCTCGATCGGATCGCCCAACCGGGTGCCGGTACCGTGTGCCTCCACCACGTCCACGTCTGCCGCTGTCAGGCCCGCGTCCGCCATCGCCGCCCGGATGACCCGCTGTTGCGCGGGGCCGCTGGGGGCGGTCAGACCGTTGCTGGCGCCATCCTGGTTCACCGCGCTGCCACGGATCACCGCCAGCACCCGGTGGCCGAGCCGGGTCGCCTCGGAGAGCCGGGCCAGCAGCAGCACGCCCACGCCTTCGGACCAGCCGGTGCCGTCCGCGCCCGCCCCGAATGCCTTGCAGCGTCCGTCGGCCGACAGGGCGCGTTGGCGGCTGAAGGCGACGAACGCGTCCGGGGTGGCCATCACCGACACGCCACCGGCGAGGGCCAGCGTGCAGTCGCCCGCACGCAGTGCGCGGATCGCCAGGTGGAGCGCCACCAGCGAGGAGGAGCAGGCGGTGTCCACGGTCACCGCCGGGCCTTCCAGGCCCAGCGTGTAGGAGATCCGGCCGGAGACCACACTGCCGGCGGTTCCGGTGTCCAACAGGCCCTGGACGTCAGGCAGGTGACGGGAGCCCTCGCCGTAGCCGTTGCCGATCGCGCCGAGGAAGACGCCGGTGCGGCTGCCGCGCAGGGTGCCGGGGTCGATACCGGCGCGCTCCACGGTCTCCCAGGCGGTCTCCAGCGCGAGTCGCTGCTGCGGATCCATCGCCAGGGCTTCGCGCGGCGAGATGCCGAAGAAGGCGGCGTCGAACTCCGCTGCCTCGTGCAGGAATCCGCCGTGCCGGGTGTAGGAGGTGCCGGGGCGGTCCGGGTCGGGGTCGTAGAGGGCTTCGACGTCCCAGCCCCGGTTGGTCGGCCACGGCGATATCGCGTCGCCGCCCCGGGCGACCAGCTCCCAGAGCAGTTCGGGGTGTCCACGCCGCCGGGGTAGCGGCAGCCCATGGAGATGATGGCAATGGGTTCGCGGCGGGCGTCCTCGGCCTCGCGCAGTTGCCGCCTGGCATCGCCGAGATCGGCCGTGGCCCGCCTGAGGTAGTCGAGCAGCTTCTTGTCGTCGGACATCAGTGCCAGCTCTCTTTCAGGCCATGCCGAAGTTGGTGTCGAGCAGGGCGAACAGTTCGTCTGCCGAGGCCGTCGCTGTCGCCGCCGCGCTGCCGTCGGGCGCGGGTCCGGCGCTGTCGGCCCCGGCGGGTGTGTTCGCCGGGGGGCAGGAGGAGGCTTCGGTGCGCTGTCCCCATTCGCGCAGCAGAGCGTCCAACCGCCGACCGATCTCGTCGCTGCCGCTGCTGCCGGGGGCGACGGCGGCGAGGGTGGCCGCCAGCCGGTCGAGTTCGGCGAGCACCGGCGGCACCGGTTCGGCGGCGGCGGACAACTGCTCGTGCAGGTAGTCGGCCAGCGACGCCGGGGTCGGGTAGTCGAACACGACGGTGGGCGGGACGGCCAGGCCGGTGGCCGCGCACAGCCGGTTGCGGAACCGCACGGCGAGCATGGAGTCGAACCCCGCCTCGGAGAAGGCGCGTTCGGGCCGAACCGCGCCGGAGCCACTGTGCCCCAGCACGGCCGAGGCGTGGTTGGTCACCAGGTCCAGCAGCGCCTGACGGCGGCCGGGCCGGTCCAGCCGGGCCAGTTGCGCGGCCAGCCGCGCGGGGGCGTCGTCCTGCTCCGGCCCGTCGGCCGCCTGGCCGGGCGACGGTGGTGAGGTGGGCGCGGGCGCGGTCCCGCCGCTGCGGCCGGGGGTGGGCAGCCAGTAGCGGTCACGCTCGAAGGGGTAGGTCGGCAGCGGTACGTGGTCCGCGCCGGGGAGTCCGCCGAGCCGCGCGGCCCAGTCCACGGGCGCGCCGCTGCTCCACGCCTCGGCCAGGGCGGCCAGCATCCGGTCCGGGCCGCCGTCGCCGCGCCGCAGCGTACCGACGGCCGACACCGCCCGCCCGGCCTGCTCGGCGACGCCCTCGATCCCGGCGAGCAGCACCGGGTGCGGGCTGACCTCGACGAACAGGTCGTGTCCGGCCTCCAGCAGCGCGCCGGTGGCCCGCTCGAAGGCGACCGGTTCGCGGAGGTTGCGGTACCAGTAGTCGGCGTCCAGCGCCGTGCCCTCGACCGGCTCGCCGGTCACCGAGGAGTACAGCGGGACGGTGCAGGGGCGCGGCCGCACCCCGGCCAGCGCG
The DNA here is from genome assembly GCF_014084125.1 of Streptacidiphilus sp. PB12-B1b. Taxonomy (NCBI): domain Bacteria; kingdom Bacillati; phylum Actinomycetota; class Actinomycetes; order Kitasatosporales; family Streptomycetaceae; genus Streptacidiphilus; species Streptacidiphilus sp. PB12-B1b. The sequence continues at coordinate 4,263,847 of NZ_CP048405.1, forward strand.
GTACGCAACTCGTCCTCGAGGTCGGCGACCTGAGCGGAGTGCGCGGCGTAGTCGACCGGGATGCGCCGGGCCCGCAGCCCGTCCCGCTCGCAGGCGGCCAGCAGGGCGTCCAGCTGCGGCGGCCGTCCGGCGACGACCACGGCGTCGGGGCCGTTCACGGCTGCTACACAGATCCGGTCGTCGCTGTCGGAGCCGATCAGTGCCTCAACCCGTTGGGCGGAGGCGGCGACCGACACCATGCCGCCCTGCCCGGCCAGTTGGAGCAGCGCCCGGCTGCGCAGGGCGACCACCAGGGCGGCGTCCTCCAGCGAGAGCGCGCCGGCGACGCAGGCGGCGGCGATCTCGCCCTGGCTGTGTCCGACCACCGCGTCCGGGTGGACTCCGGCGCTGCGCCACTCCGCCGCCAGGGCCACCATCACGGCGAACAGCGCGGGTTGGACCACGTCCACACGTTCCAGTGATGCTGCATCAGGTTCGTTGCGCAGCAGCTTCTCCAGCGACCAGTCCGTGTAGCGGGCCAGTGCTTTGCCGCAATCGGCGACGGCTTCGGCGAACTCGTTCGAGGAGTCCAGCAGTCCGGCCGCCATGCCGAGCCATTGGGAGCCCTGGCCGGGGAAGACGAAGGCGGTGCGGCCGCCGCGCGCCCACCCTTCCACCGCGTCGGGGGCGGGAGTTGCCTCGGCAAGGGCGTCCAGCCACTGCAGCAGTCGGCTGCGGTCGGCGCCGATGGCGGCGGCTCGGCAGGGCAGCGGCGAACGGGTGGTGGCGAGGGCGCGAGCGAGCTCGGCGGTCGTCAATGACGGCTCCGCCTGGACGTGCTCCCGCAGCCGTCGGGCCTGGCGCCGCAGTGCTGCCGGGTTCCTGGCCGACAGCAGCCAGGGCACAGTGCCCGGATCGTCCGAGGCCACCGGGCTTTCCTGGTGAAGGGATTGGCTGTCCGGGGCCTGTTCGAGGACGGCATGGGCATTGGTCCCGCTCATGCCGAAGGCGGAGACGGCGGCCCGGCGCGGGCCCTCGGCGGCGTCCCAGGGCCGGGATTCGGCGAGCAGCCGCACCGCCCCAGCGGCCCAGTCGATCCGGCTGGACGCCTGCCCCGCGTGCAGGGTCTGCGGGAGCACGGCGTGGCGCAGCGCCATGACCGTCTTGATGACCCCGGCCACTCCGGCGGCGGCCTGGGTGTGCCCGATGTTGGACTTCAGCGACCCAAGCCACAACGGCCGCTCCGGAGAACGTCCCTGACCGTACGTCAGCATGAGTGCCTGGGCTTCGATCGGATCGCCGAGCACGGTGCCGGTGCCGTGCGCCTCGACCAGGTCGATCTGTGAACCGGACAGTCCGGCGTTGGCCAGGGCCTGCCGGATGACCCGCTGCTGCGCGGGGCCGCTGGGGGCGGTCAGGCCGTTGCTGGCGCCGTCCTGGTTGATCGCGGTGCCGCGTACCAGGGCCAGCACCGGGTGCCCGTGTCGGCGGGCGTCGGACAGCCGCTCGACCAGCAGCACGCCCACGCCCTCGCCCCAGCCGGTGCCGTTGGCCCCGTCGGCGAAGGAGCGGCAGCGGCCGTCCGGCGAGAGGCCCTGCTGGCGGCTGAATTCCACGAAGACGTCCGGGCTCGCCATCACTGCGGCCCCGCCGACCAGCGCGAACGAGCAGTCGCCGGAACGCAGGGCCTGTCCGGCCAGATGCAGGGCGACCAGCGAGGACGAGCAGGCGGTCTCCACGGTGACGGCGGGCCCGCCGAGGCCCAGGGTGTAGGCGATCCGGCCGGAGGCGACGCTGGTGACGTTGCCGCTGAGCAGGTGGCCCTCGACGTCGGCGGCCGGATCGTGCGGGCCGGTGGCGTAGCCCTGGGAGGCGACGCCGACGTAGACGCCGCCCTCGCTGCCGCGCACCGACGCCGGGTCGATGCCGGCGCGTTCCAGCGCCTCCCAGGCGGTTTCCAGCAGCAGCCGCTGCTGCGGGTCCATCGCCAGTGCCTCGCGCGGCGAGATGCCGAAGAACTCGGCGTCGAACTCGGCTGCGCCGTCCAGGAATCCGCCGCCGGTGGTGTAGAAGGTGCCGGGGTTATCCGGGTCCGGGTCATACAGCGTGTCCAGCGGCCAGCCCCGGTCCTCGGGCAACTCCCCGATGGCGTCGCCGCCTTCGGCCACCAGCTGCCACAACTCCTCGGGCGTGCGCACCCCGCCGGGGAAGCGGCAGGCCATGGCGACGATCGCCAGCGGCTCCCCGGGCTCGGCGGCAGCCGGGGACGCGGGGTCTGCCGGGGTCGGCGCCGAGCCGGTCAGCTCCCGGCTGAGGTGTCCGCCCAGGGCGGCCGCGGTCGGGTGGTCGAAGACCGAGGTGAGCGGCAGCGGGAGGCCGGTGACGGCGATCAGCCGGTTGCGCAGTTCGACGGCGGTGAGCGAGTCGAAGCCGACATCACGAAACGGCCGGTCGGCGTCCACACTGTTGGCCGTGTCGTGACCGAGTACCGCCGCCGCCTCGGTTCGGACCAACTCCCGCAGCAGTCGGCCGCGTTCGGCCTCCGGCAGGGCGAGTACCCGCTGGCGCCAGGCCGCGCCGCCGGTGGCGGCGGGGTCACCCGACGCCTCGGTGACGCCGGTGCGTCGTCCGGCGGCGAAGGCTTCCGGCAGGGCCCGCAGCAGTGCGCTGTCCCGGGCCGAGCGGAACACCGGGGCGAACCGCTCCCAGTCCACCTCGGTGACGATCAGCTCGGTCTCGTCCAGTTCCAGGGCCTGGCGCAGCGCGGCCAGGGCCGATTCGGCGGCCATCGGCACCAGGCCATGCCGTCGCAGCGCCTCGCCGACCGCGCCGCGCGCCATGCCCGCGCCCGCCCACGGGCCCCAGGCGACCGAGGTCGCCGGGAGGCCGTGGCTGCGCCGCCGCGCGGCCACGGCGTCGAGGTGGGCGTTGGCCGCCGCGTAGCAGCCCTGGCCGGCGCTGCCCCAGGTCGCGGAGATGGAGGAGAACAGGACGAAGGCGTCCAGCTCGCGTCCCTGGAACAGGGCGTCCAGGTGGTCCGCGCCGGAGGTCTTGGCGGCGGTCTCCTCGGCGAGCAGGTCGAGCGTGCAGTCCTCGATCCTGGTGTCGGAGGTGAGGCCGGCGGCGTGGACGACCGCGCGCACGGTGTCCTGCTGCACGTCCAACTCGTCCAGGACGTCAGCGAGGGCGTCCAGGTCGGCGACGTCGCAGGCCGGGAGGGTGCAGCGGACGCCGAGTGCGGCCAGCTCCTCGGCGAGCGCTGCCGCGCCCGGGGCCTGTGGGCCGCTCCTGCTCAGCAGCACCAGGTGTTCGGCGCCGTTCGCCGCCAGCCAGCGGGCCACCTGTGCGCCCAGCCCGCCGGTGCCCCCGGTGACCAGGACCGTTCCGCGCGGTTTCCAGGACGGCCCGGCGGGGGCGTCCGGCGCTGGTGCCCGGCCGAGCCTGCGGCCGAGCACGCCGGACGGGCGGATCGCCACCTGGTCCTCGCCCTCCAGCCCGGCGAGCACGGCGCACAGCCGCTCCTGTGCGGCGGCGTCCAGCTCTGCGGGCAGGTCGACCAGGCCGCCCCAGCGGTGCGGGTGCTCCAGCGCCGCCACCCGGCCCAGGCCCCACACCTGGGCCTGCTCCGGCCGGACCGTGCCCCGGCCGCCGGTGGAGACGGCCGCCCGGGTGGCGCACCACAGCGGCGCGTCCGTCCCGGCGTCGCCCAGGGCCTGGACCAGCGTCAGCGTCCCGGCCAGGCCCGCGCCGAGGACGTCCAGGCGCGGGTGCCGCCCCTCGGCGAGGGCCAGCAGTGAGAGCACCCCGGCCGCGTCGGACCGCAGCAGCCGGGCCAGCTCGCCGCGCTCGACGCCGTCCGGGACGCGGACGGTCTCGACCTGCGCGCCGTGCGCGGTCAGCGCCTGTCGGCAGGCCCGTGCGGCGGCCCGAACGGCGGCCTGGTCGGGGACGACCAGCAGCCAGCTGCCGGTCAGCCGGGGGGAATTCGGGGCGGTGACCGGACGCCAGTCGATCCGGTAGCGGCGGCGGTCGGCGGCCTCCGGCTCCGGCCCGGTGACCGTTGCGGCCAGGGTCGAGGCCGGTGCTGCGGCGCGATCGGCATCGGCGACGGCCGGTTCCGGCCAGAACCGGCGCCGCTGGAACGCGTAGGTGGGCAGGTCGATCCGCCGCGCGCGGGCTCCGGCCGTTCCCGCCGACCAGTCGACGGGTACGCCGCGTACGTGGAGCGCGGCGAGCGCGGCCGTCACCGACGCCGCCTCCGGCCGCTCGGCCCGCAGCAGCGGCACGGTCGCCGCGCCCACCTCGCGCACGCCGTCGCCTTCGCCGCCGCCGTCTTCGTCGAGGCCGCCTTCGTCGAGGCAGCCGTGCAGCATGCCGGAGAGCACGCCCCCGGGACCGACCTCCAGGAAGGTGGTGGCGCCTTGGCTGCGCAGCCGCCGGGCTCCCTCCAGGAACCTCACGGTGCCGCGCACCTGGCGCGCCCAGTAGTCCGGCGAGCAGAGTTCGGCCGCCGTGGCCGTCTCCCCGGTGAGGTTGGAGACCACCGCGATCCGGGGCGCGGAGTAGGTCAGACCGGCCGCGATGTGCCGGAACTCGTCCAGCATCGGTTCCATCCGGGCCGAGTGGAACGCATGACTGACCGTCAGCTTCGCTGTACGGCAGCCCCGGGCGCGAAAGACCTCGGCCAGCCGCAGCACGGCCTCGGCATCGCCGGACAGGACGGTGGCGGTCGGCCCGTTGACGGCGGCGATGTCCACCGTGCCTGCGCCGAGCGGGTCGACGGGTTCGGCCAGGGCCCGGCGCACCTCCTGCTCGGTGGCTTCCACGGCGACCATGGCCCCGCCCTCGGGCAGCGCGTCCATCAGTCGGCCCCTGGCCGCGACCAGGGCGCAGGCGTCGCGCAGGTCCAGCACGCCTGCGACGTGGGCGGCGGCCAGTTCGCCGATCGAGTGCCCCAGCAGCAGATCGGGCCGTACGCCCCAGTGCTCGACCAGCCGGAACAGCGCGGTCTCCAGGGCGAACAGCGCCGGCTGGGTGTAGCGGGTGCGTTCCAACAACCCGGCCTCGGCTGTGCCGGCCGGGGCGAACAAGACCTCGCGCAGCTCCACCGGGAGGTGCTGGTCCAGTTCGGCGAAGACCTCGTCGAGAGCGTCGGCGAAGACCGGCTCCTCCTGGTAGAGCTGCGCGCCCGCTGCCGGGCGCTGGCTGCCCTGGCCGGGGAAGAGGAAAGCCGTCCGGCCCGGCAGGCCCGCCGTGCCGGTGAGCAGCGAGGCGGCGCGGCCGTCGGCGGCCAGCGCCCGCAGGGTGCGCCGCACGGACGTGGGCTCCCGGTCCAGGACGGCCGCGCGGCACTCCATCGCGGCGCGCCCGGTGGCCAACGCGTGGGCGACGTCCGCCAGATCGGCCACCGGCTCGGCCTCGGGCCGGGCGGCGAGCCGTGCGTGCAGCCGCTCGGCCTGGGCCCGCAGCGCCTGCGGGGTGCGGGCGGAGAGCAGCAGCGGTACGGCGACGCCGGTGCGCGACCCCGGCCGGTCGGCGGCGACGGCGGTCAATTCGGCTTCGGCCGGGGCCTGTTCGAGGATCACATGGGCGTTGGTCCCGCTGATGCCGAACGAGGAGACGCCCGCGCGGCGCGGGCCGCCGGTCTGCGGCCAGGGGGCGCGTTCGGTCAGTAGCCGCACCGTTCCGGCCGACCAGTCGACGTGCGGGTTGGGCTGCTCGGCGTGCAGGGTGGCGGGCAGTTCACCGGCGCGCAGGGCGAGCACCATCTTCATGACGCCTGCGACGCCGGCCGCCGCCTGGGTGTGCCCGAGGTTCGACTTCACCGAGCCGAGCCACAGCGGCCGGTCGGCGGTGCGCTGCCGCCCGTACACGGCCTGCAGCGCCTGCGCCTCGATCGGGTCGCCGAGGACGGTGCCGGTTCCGTGCGCCTCGACCGCGTCGATCTGCTCGGGCCGCAGCCCGGCATCGGCCAGGGCGGCGGTGATGACGTGCTGCTGGGAGGGGCCGTTGGGGGCGGTCAGGCCGTTGCTCGCGCCGTCCTGGTTCACTGCGCTGCCGGTGACCAGGGCCAGCACCGGATGTCCGTGGCGCTGTGCGTCGGAGAGCCGTTCCAGCAGCAGTACTCCGGCGCCCTCGCCCCAGCCGGTTCCGTCCGCCTGCGCGGAGAACGCCTTGCAGCGTCCGTCGGGTGCGAGCCCGCGCTGGCGGCTGAACTCCACGAACAGCTTGGGCGTGCTCATCACGGTCACGCCGCCGGTCAGTGCCTGTTCGCAGTCGCCGCGCCGCAGCGCCTGCACGGCCAGGTGCAGGGCGACCAGGGAGGAGGAGCAGGCGGTGTCCAGGGTGAGGGCGGGCCCTTCCAGGCCGAGGACGTACGACACCCTTCCGGAGAGCACGCTGGCGGTGTTGCCGGTGAGGAAGTGCCCCTCCGAGGCGACCGGGGAGCCCTCCACCAGGGAGAGGTAGTCCTGGCCGTTGGTGCCGAAGTAGACCCCGATCTGACGGCCCTTCAGCGCAATCGGGTCCTGTCCGGCGGCCTCCACCGCCTCCCAGGAGGTCTCCAGCAGCAGCCGCTGCTGCGGGTCCATCGCCAGCGCCTCACGCGGCGAGATGCCGAAGAACTCCGCGTCGAACTCGGCTGCGTCGCGCAGGAATCCGCCCTGGCGGCTGTAGGTGGTGCCGGGCCGGTCGGGGTCCGGGTCGTACAGCCGCTCGGCGTCCCAGCCACGGTCCGACGGCCAGTCCCCCACCGCGTCCACACCCTCGGCGAGCAACTGCCACAGCTGTTCGGGACGTTCGACCCCGCCGGGGAAGCGGCAGCCCATCCCGATCACCGCGATCGGCTCATCCAGAGATGATGCAACGTCAGATGTGCTGCTCACCATGGCGTCCGACTGCTCCGCCGTGCCCAGCTCGCCAAGCAGGCGGATGGCCAAAGCGGTAGGCGTCGGATGGTCGAACAGCACGGTGGCGGGCAGGGCGAGGCCGGTGGCAGCGCCGAGCCGGTTGCGGAGTTCCACTGCCGTCAGCGAGTCGAAGCCGAGCGCTGCGAACGCCCGGTCGGGCAGCACGGCGTCGGGGGTGCGGTGCCGCAGCACGGTCGCCGCGTGGGCGCGCACCAGGTCGGTCAGCAGGCGTACGCGGTCGCCGTGGGCGGGCAGCTCCGCCAGCCGGGCCCGGACCGAGCCGACGGCGTCCGGTCCGCCGGTCGGGTCGGCGGCGGCATCCGGGCCCGTGGCTGGCGCCGATCGCGCGACGGCCGGTTGCGGCAGGGCGCTCAGCAGCGCCGATGCGCGCAGGCCCATGCCGTCGGCGAAGCGCGGCCAGTCGACGTCGGCCACCAGGACCAGGCCGTCGTCCTCGGTCACGGCCCGGCCGATCGCGGTGACCGCCGCCTCGGGCTCCATCGGCGGCATGCCGAAATCCCGCAGCCGGTCGGCGACCCCGTCGGCCAGCATGCCGCCGCCGGGCCAGGCACCCCAGGCGATGGCCGTGCCGGGCAGCCCCACTGCCCGGCGCTGCGCGACCAGGGCGTCCACAGCGGCGTTGGCAGCCGCATAGTTGCCCTGCCCGGCACTGCCGACCACGCCCATCACCGAGCTGAAGACCACGAACGCGGACAACGTGCAGCCAGCGGTGGCCTCGTGCAGATTCTGAGCCACCGTCAGTTTTGCCTGGAGCGAGGCCGCGAGCCGGGCCGGGGTGAGCGCGTCCAGCACTCCGTCATCCAGCACGCCGGCCGCGTGGACCACCACGGTCAGCGGGTACGCCTCCGGGATGTCCGCGATGACGGCTGCCAGCGCGGCCCGGTCGGTCGCATCGCAGCGGACGATGTCCGCGACCGCGCCGAGCCCGGCCAGCTCCGCGCGCAACTCCGTTGCCCCGGGGGCGTCGGGGCCGCGTCGGCTGAGCAGCAGCAGCCGTTCGGCCCCCTGGGCCGCCAGGCGGCGGGCGGTGTGCGCGCCCACCGCGCCCGTGCCGCCGGTGACCAGCACGGTGCCGCGCGGACGCCAGTCGTCGCCGGTCGCGGTGGGTGGCACCGGCGCGGCCAGCAGCCGCCGCCCGTGGACGCCGGTGGATCGCACCGCCATCTGCTCCTCCTCGGCGACCGCGCCGCCGAGGACGGCGCACAGCCGCCGGGCCGCCCGTTCGTCGAGGACGACCGGCAGATCCACCAGGCCGCCCCAGCGTTGCGGGTGCTCCAGCGCCACCGTCCGGCCCAGTGCGGCGACGGCGGCCTGGGCGGGCGTGCCCGGACGCTCCGCCGGGCCGAGGACGGCCGTGCCCTGGGTCAGCAGCCACAGCGGGGCGTTCACGTCGGCGTCCGCCAGCGCCTGGGTCAGCACCAGGGTGAGGGCCAGGCTCCCGGGCAGCTCGGGGTGGTCGGGGTGCGGCCGCTCCTCCCAGGCCAGCAGGGACAGCACCCCGGCCAGGGGTCGGCCTCCCACCGCGTCCGCGACCAGCGCCGCCAGCTCGGCACGTGAAGCGCCCGGACCGCCGGGGACGACCGCCGGGACGAGGTCCACGCCGACCGCCGCCAGCCCGGCGAGCAGGTCCGCCACCCTGCCGGTCCGCTCCTGCGCCGGATCGTGCGGCAGTACCGCCAGCCAGCGGCCCGCGGGCGCGTCCGCCGGAGCGGCCGGGACCGGACGCCAGCCGATGCGGTAGCGCCAGGAGTCGGCCCGCCGCTCCCGGCTGCGCGCGGAGCGCCAGGCCGACAGCGCGGGCAGGACGTCGGCCAGCGCCTCGCGGCTGACGCCCAACGCCTCGGACAGTTGCCCGGGGCCGAGCGCCTCCAGGCTCTCCCACAGCGGATCGGCGGCCGAAGCCGGGGACTGCGTGGCCGTCTGCTGCGGCGTCGCGGCCGTCAACCAGTAGTGGCTGCGCTGGAAGGCGTAGCCGGGCAGGGCGATCCGGCGCGCTGCTGGCAAGGCGGGCGTCCAGTCGACCGGCACTCCGTGCGCATGGGCCTCGCCCAGCGCCAGCAGCATCCGCTCCCAGCCGCCCTCGCCGCGCCGCAACGTCCCCAGGACCACCGCGTCCGCACCGGCCGCCTCGACCGCCTCCTGCACCGGCACGGTGAGCACCGGGTGCGCGCTGACCTCGATGAACGTCCCGAACCCGGCCTGCGCCAGGGTGCGCACCGCAGGATCGAATGCCACCGGTCGGCGCAGATTGGCGAACCAGTAGTCGGCGTCCATCGCCGTCGTGTCCAGCCAGCCGCCGGTCAGTGTGGAGTACAGCGGGATGTCGGCAGCTCTGGGGACGATGCCGCCGAGAGCCTGCGTCAACTCGGCCTGGATTCCGTCCATGTGGGCTGAGTGGGAGGCGTAGTCCACCTCGATCCGCCGCGCCCGCTCCACCGTGGCCACCAACTCCGCAACCGCCCCCGCATCACCCGACACCACCGTCGACGCAGGCCCGTTCACCGCCGCCACCGACAACCGACCACCCCACCGCCCAAGCCGCTCCTCCACCTCACCCACCGGCAACGGCACCGACGCCATCCCCCCACCACCCGCCAACCCCACCAACGCCCGACTCCGCAACACCACCACCCGCACCCCATCCCCCAACGACAACCCACCCGCCACACACGCCGCCGCAATCTCCCCCTGCGAATGCCCCACCACCGCATCCGGCACCACACCAAACGAACGCCACACCTCCGCCAACGACACCATCACCGCAAACAACACCGGCTGCACCACATCCACCCGCCCCAGCGACACAGCACCAGGCACCCCCCGCAGCACATCCACCAACGACCACCCCACCAACGGCGCCAACAACCGCTCACACGCGGCAATCCGCTCCGCGAACACCGGCGACGCATCCAACAGACCCGCCGCCATCCCCACCCACTGCGACCCCTGCCCAGGAAACACAAACACGGTCTGGCCGCTGGGCCGGGCGACACCGGTCACCACTCCCGGATCGGGCACGCTCTGCGCCAACGCGTCCAGGCCCGTGAGCAGTTCGGCGCTGTCGCCGACGACCACCGCGCGGTGCGGGTGCCGGGTGCGGGTCACCGCCAGGGAGAGTCCGACGTCCTGCGGCCGCGTCCGCGGGTCGGTTCGGAGGGCTGCCGACAGCCGCCGGGCCTGCTCGGTGAGGGCCTGCGCGGAGCGGGCGGACAGCACCCAGGGCAGCGCTGCCGGGGCGTCGGGCCGTGGCTCGCCGGGGTCCGCCTCGGCTGACGCCGGGGCCTGCTCCAGCAGCACGTGCGCATTGGTGCCGCTGATGCCGAAGGAGGAGATCCCGGCCCGGCGCGGACGATCGGACTCCGGCCAGGGCCGGGCCTCGGTCAGCAACCGCACCGCACCGGCCGACCAGTCCACCTGCGGCGTCGGGCCGTCCACGTGCAGCGTCTTCGGCATCATCCCGTGCAGCAGCGCCAGCACCGTCTTGATGACACCGCCCACACCGGCGGCGGCCTGGGTGTGGCCGATGTTGGACTTCAACGATCCCAGCCACAACGGGCTTGCCGCAGAACGATTCTGGCCGTACGTCGCCAACAGCGCCTGCGCCTCGATCGGATCGCCCAACCGGGTGCCGGTACCGTGCGCCTCCACCAGGTCCACCTCGTCGGCGGACAGGCCGGCGTCGGCCAGGGCGGCTCGGATCACCCGTTGCTGCGAGGGGCCGTTGGGGGCGGTCAGGCCGTTGCTCGCGCCGTCCTGGTTGACGGCGCTGCCGCGCACCACCGCCAGCACCTGATGACCGTTGCGGCGCGCCTGCGACAGCCGCTCCAGCAGCAGCATGCCCACGCCCTCGGCCAGGCCGAAGCCGTCCGCACCCGCCGCGAACGCCTTGCAGCGGCCGTCCGGGGCCAATCCGCCCTGGCGACTGAACTCCACGAACATGCCGAGGGTCGGCATCACCGTGGCACCGCCTGCCAGCGCCAGCGAGCACTCGCCCGAGCGCAACGCCTGCACGGCCAGGTGCAGGGCCACCAGCGACGAGGAGCAGGCCGTGTCGACGGTGATCGCGGCCCCTTCCAGGCCCAGGGTGTAGGCCAGCCGACCGGAGGCCACGCTGCCGGTGTTGCCGGTGAGCAGGTGGCCGCCGTCGGCGGCGCCGTCCTGGAGTCGCGGACCGTAGTCCATGGTCATCGCGCCGACGAAGACGCCGGTACGGCTGCCGCGCAGCGTGGTCGGGTCGATCCCGGCCTGCTCGAACATCTCCCAGGTGGTCTCCAGCAGCAGCCGCTGCTGCGGGTCCATCGCCAGCGCCTCACGCGGCGAGATGCCGAAGAACTCCGCGTCGAACTCACCTGCCTGATAAAGGAATCCGGCTTCGCGCTGGTAGTAGCGGCCGGGCCTGCCCGGCGTCGGGTGATAGCCGGCGGCGGTGTCCCAGCCCCGGTCGTCGGGGAAGGCCGACACGGCGTCCACGGCGCCGGACAGCAACTCCCAGAGCTGGTCCGGGGTTTCCGCACCGGGGTAGCGGCAGCCCATGCCGACGATCACCACCGGATCGTCGGCGGACGACCCGGCGGCGTCCGGTTCCGGCTCGGGGGTGGGCTGGTCGGTCAGGCGTTTGCGGAGGAAGTCGGCCAGCGCGGCCGGTGTCGGGTAGTCGAACACCGTGGTGGACGGGAGGGGCAGACCGGTCTGCCGGGCCAGCCGGTTGCGCAGCTCCACCGCCGTCACGGAGTCGAAGCCCAGATCGAGGAAGGCGCCGTCCTCCGGCACCGGCCCGGAGCGCCCGAGCAGCCCGGCCACCTCCCGGCCGACCCGCTTCAGCAGTGCGGCCCGCTGCCCGGCCACCGGCAGCCGGCCCAGCTCTGAACGGAGTTGCGCCGCCGGATCGTCCGCCGACTTGCCGGGCCCGCCTGCCCGCGAATCCATCGACGGCGTCAACGACGGCACCAGCAGCGGCAGTTCGAACCCGCCCGGTTCTTGCCCGGGGTGGACCGCGTCCCGGTCCGGCTGGTAGCCGTGGGCCCGGAGTTCGCCCAGCGAGGTCAGGAACCGGGCTTCCCCGCCCTGCTCGCGGCGGAGCGTCCCGAGCACCAGGGCTCGGGCGCCGCTGTCCTCCACGCTGTCCGTGAGCGCCGAGGTCAGCACGGTGTGCGGGCTGACCTCGATCAGCGCGTCGAAGCCGTCCCGCAGCAGGGCGCGGGTGGCCTGTTCGAACCGGACGGTGCTGCGCAGGTTGCGGCACCAGTAGTCGGCGTCCAGAAGGGGGTTGTCGATCAGGTCGCCGGTCAGCGCCGAGTAGTAGGGCAGTTGCGCCGGGCGCGGCCGGATCGGTGCCAGGTCGGCCCGCATCCGGGGCAGGATGGCGTCGATGTGGGCGGAGTGCGCGGCGAGCCCCACCGCGATGGTGCGCGCACGGACGCCGGCCGCGTCCAGGTGGGCGATCAACTCCTCGGCGGCGTCGGCGTCGCCGGAGACGATCACCGAATGCGGCCCGTTGACCGCCGCCAGGGCGAGCCGCCCGTCGAAGCGGTCCAGCCAGGGTGCGACCGCGTCGGCCCCGGCCATCACCGAGACCATCTCGCCCCGCCCGGCCAGCGTCGCCTGCGCCTGGCTCCACAGCGCGACGACCCGCGCGGAGTCGTCCAGCGAGAGCGCGTCGGCCAGGCAGGCGGCGGTGATCTCGCCGACGCTGTGGCCCAGCACCGCGCCCGGCTCCACGCCGTGCGAGCGCCAGAGCGCGGCCAGCGACAGCGTCACCGCGAACAGCGCGGGTTGGACGACGTCCGCGCGGTCGGCCCCGGGCCCGCCGGTTCGCCCGGGGTCGCGCAGCAGGTCCAGGAGGGACCAGTCGAGGTGCGGTTCGAGCGCCTGTGCGCAGTCGTCCATCCGCTGCCGGAAGGGCGCGCAGCTCGCCAGCAGTTCGGCGGCCATGCCGGGCCACTGGGAGCCCTGTCCGGGGAAGACGAACGCGACCCGGCCGCACTCCCCCTCGCCCTCGACCAGCCCGGGCATGCCCCGGCCGTCCGCGAGGGCGGCGAGCCGCTCCAGGAATCCGTCGGGGTGGTCGGCGACCAGCGCCGCGCGGCGGTTGCCCTGCGCGGCGGCGCGGGACAGGGCGCGGCCGACGTCCGCCGGGTGCCATTCCTGCTGGTCGGGCCGGACGAGGTGGTCGTGCAGGGTGCGTGCGCCGACTGCCAGGGATTCGCTGTCACCGCCGGTCAGCATCCACAGCTGCGGAGATCCGGCACCGGTTCCTTGCGCCATCGTGTTTCAGGGCTCCTTCACGGCAAGTCGGACCATCGGTCGCGGAACCTCCGCACGCCGCCCGGGCTCGTCGGTCGCCGGGCGGGTGGCCGTCAGCGTCAACGCTGCGGCGCGTGGCTACGGCATGTCGCTGCCGCATGTGTCCGGAAGCCGCCGGATGTCCGAGCACCTCTGACGGTCCGTCATCTACCTCTCGCTACCCCTCTGTCCGATCCGCTCCAGCCGCGTCGCCCGTGCGGTCACGGGCACGCCAAGGGCGGGGCCACCTGCCCCGGTGCGCCTCGATCCGCCGGGGGGCGACCACTGCGGGAGCTACGGCACCGATCCTGCCGAAGCCGGATAGCAGCCCAATAGCGCATGCCGCGACAGCCGCCGGCGGCGGTCACGAAAAGCGACGCAGACGGCTATGGGAGGTACAGCAGCCGTTCGGAGAGGTCCGCCAGCAGCGGCTCGGGGACGTCGGCACAGACCGCGAGTTCCTCGGCGAGGGCGAAGCCACCGCGTTCCGCACGCACCCGGACGATGCGCGCGGCCAGCTCTGCCGTGACGCCGGGCAACGCGGCCAGCGTCTCGGCCGGGACGTGGTTGACGTCGACCAGGCCGCCGTCGTCGAACGAGCGGGGCAGGTCCGGGCGGCCGACCCGCAGCTCCCGCGCGAGTGCCGGATCCCGTTGCAGCAGGGCCCTGGCCTGGTTGCGGCGTCCACGGCGCTCCAGGGCCGCGGCGACCGCCGGATCCACCGAGCCGGAGCGGGCCGGGGCGCCGGTGGCGTCCGCGGCGGCGGTCAGGCCGGGGTAGCCAGGACGGACCAGTCGGCCACGGACGGTGAACGTGGACGCCAGGCCGCCGCCGATGAGCAGCAGGATCAGCGCGCCGCCGACCCCGCCCGCCGTTGACCCGTTCGGCGCGTTGAGCAGGACCAGCGCGGACACGGTCAGCGCCAGCGACAGGCCCGTCCCGGCGGCCAGCAGCCGCGAGCGCAGCCGTTGCGCGGCCCAGCCCAGCACGAACACTGTTCCGAGCCCGATGGTCAGCAGCGGCAGCAGCGCCCACAGGACACTGCCCCAGGGGCTGAGTGCTCCGGCCGGGGGGCCGGCGCCGTCCGCCTTGGCCACACCCCCACGCTACGGCCGCCGGGCAGCCCGGACAAGCGTTGCCGGGCTGGTCAGCGGCGTCCCAGAGGGGTCTCGGCGGGGGTCTCGGCCGACCGGGCGCGCGGCTGCTCAAGATGCCCCTCCAGCGGGGGCGACACATACTCGACAGGTGTCGGACCGATTGCCGGTCGGCCAGGGCGCCCCGACGGCGCCCCGCCCGCACCGTCGGCCCGGTCCGCGCCTCGTACCGAGAGGATCGACATGATGGGCGGCTGGCTCCGCGAGGACGACGCGCTCGCGCACATAGCCGGGATCTGTTTCAAGACCGGCCCGCCCCGGCAGACCGGGGTGGAACTGGAGTGGCTGGTGCGCGACGGGCAGGATCCGGCCGCCGCCGTGCCGCTGGAGCGCCTGCAGCACGCCCTGGCCCCGCTCGGCTCCCCGGGCGGCCTGCCGTACGGCGGCCGGATCACCCTGGAGCCGGGCGGCCAGGTGGAGCTCAGCTCCTGCCCGGCCCCCTCCCCGGCGCGATGTCTGGAGCAGACCGCACTGGACATGTCGGTCCTGCGGGCGACCCTGGCCTCGGCCGGGCTGGTCCTGGAGGGCCGGGGCCTGGAGCCCTACCGCACCCCGGAACGGGTGCTGGACCTGCCGCGCTACCAGGCCATGGAGGCGTACTTCGACGCGGCCGGGCCCTGGGGCCGGATGATGATGCGGGCCACCGCATCGGTACAGGTCAATGTGGACGCCGGGGACGAGGGCGACGACACCACCGGCTACCGGTTCCGCTGGGCGCTGCTGCACCGGCTGGGCCCGGTGCTGGTGGCGGCCTTCGCCAACTCCCCGTTGTGGCAGGGCCGGCCCACCGGCTGGGTGTCCACCCGGCAGGCCGTCTGGGCCAACATGGACCCCGGCCGGACCCGTCCGCCGGAGTCCGACGGCGATCCGCGCACGGCATGGGCGCGGTACGCGCTCGATGCCCACCTGCTGTGCCTGCGCCGCTCGGACGGGGCGGCCTGGACCGCGCCGCGGGACATGCCGCTGCGGTCCTGGCTGCGCGATCCGGCGTCGGAGGGCCGGCCCGCCCTCGAGGACGCCGAGTACCACCTGACCACGCTGTTTCCGCCGGTCAGGCCGCGCGGCTATCTGGAGCTGAGGATGATCGACGCCCAGCGCGGCGACGACTGGATGGTGCCCGCACTGCTGGTCACCGCCCTGCTGGACGATCCGGTCGCGGCCCGCGCCGCCTACCGGGCGACCGAGCAGCTCACCGGCGGGCAGGAGCTGCCGCCGTGGCAGATGTGGCTGCACGCCGCCCGTCACGGCCCCGGGGACACCCGGGTCGGCGCCAGTACCCGGGCCTGTTTCAGCGCCGCCTCGGACGCGCTGGCCAGGTCGGGCGCGCCCGAGCCGATGCGGCGGTTGCTGGCGGACTTCGCCCAGCGCTACCCCGAGCTGGGCCGCTGCCCGGCCGACGACGATCTGGACGCCCTGCACCGGGCGGCCAGGACCCAGCTCCCGGAAGGAGCGACGCGATGAGCGACCACCCCACCGTCGCCGACGCCCCGATGGGCGCCGCACCAACGACGGACACCGGCACCGGCAGCGCGACCGCCGCCGGTACCGAACCGCTGCGGAGGCGCGCCCGCGCGGCCCTGGAGACCGCCCGGGCCCGGACCACGCTGCTCACCGACTGCCTGGACGACGCCGGGCTCACCGCCCAGCACTCGCCGCTGATGTCGCCCCTGGTCTGGGATCTGGCGCACATCGGCAACCAGGAGGAGATCTGGCTGGTCCGCGCGGCGGGCGGACGCCCGGCCCTGCGGCCGGAGCTCGATCCGCTGTACGACGCCTTCCAGCACCCGCGCGCCGAACGCCCCGCGCTGCCGCTGCTCACCCCCGAGCAGGCCCGCAACTACACGGCCGAGGTCCGCACCCACGCCCTGGACGTCCTCGACGACCTCGCCCGGGCCGGGCGGAGCGGTGATCCGCTGCTGGAAGGCGGTTTCGTCTTCGGGATGATCGCCCAGCACGAGCAGCAGCACGACGAGACCATGCTCGCCACCCACCAGCTGCGCCAGGGACCACCGGTGCTGCACGCGCCCGCGCCCCCGGCCGCGCCGCCCGACGCGGACGCGCTGCCCCGCGAAGTCCTGGTCCCCGGCGGCCCGTTCACCATGGGCACCTCGGACGACCCGTGGGCGCTGGACAACGAGCGGCCCGCGCACACCGTGGACGTCCCCGCCTTCTGGCTGGACACCACGCCCGTCACCAACGCCCAGTACCAGGAGTTCATCAGCGACGGCGGCTACCGCCAGCCGCACTGGTGGAGCCCGCAGGGCTGGGAGCACTGCCGCCAGGCCGGCTTGGAGGCGCCGCTGTTCTGGCAGCGCGACGGCGACGGCTGGCTGCGCCACCGGTTCGGCCGCACCGAGCCCGTGCCCGGGGAGGAGCCCGTGGTGCACGTCAGCTGGTACGAGGCCGACGCCTACGCGCGGTGGGCCGGACGCCGACTGCCGACCGAGGCCGAGTGGGAGAAGGCCGCCCGCCACGACAGCGCCAAAGGCCTTACCCGGCGCTACCCGTGGGGTGACGACGACCCGCAGCCGCAGCATGCCAACCTCGGCCAGCGCCACCTGCAACCGGCGCCGGCGGGCAGCCACCCGGACGGCGCGGCGCCCTGCGGGGCGCGTCAACTCCTGGGCGACGTCTGGGAGTGGACCTCCACCGACTTCACCGGCTACCCGGGTTTCACCGCCTTCCCCTACCGGGAGTACTCCGAGGTCTTCTTCGACGGCGGCTACAAGGTGCTGCGCGGCGGCTCGTTCGGCACCGACCCGGTCGCCTGCCGGGCGACCTTCCGCAACTGGGACTATCCGATCCGCCGTCAGATCTTCTCCGGACTGCGCACCGCCCGCGACCCGGACGGCGACTGATGTGTCGTCATCTCGCCTACCTGGGGCCCGAGGTGTCCCTGGCCGAGCTGCTGACCGCGCCCGCGCACGGACTGTTCCGGCAGTCCTGGGAACCGCGCAGGCAGCAGTACGGGACGGTCAACGCGGACGGCTACGGCATCGGCTGGTACCCCCCGGGCCCGGACCGGACCCCGGCCCGCTACCGGCGCTCGGTGCCGATCTGGGCCGATCCCGACCTGCCCGACCTGGCCCGCACCCTGCGCAGCGGCGCGGTGCTGGCCGCCGTGCGCGACGCCACCCCGGGCACTGCCCTGGACGCCTCCGCCAACGCCCCCTTCCGCACCGGGCGGTGGCTGTTCAGCCACAACGGGGCGGTCCAGGACTGGCGGCGGCTGCCGGAGGACACCGGCACGCTGCTGCCGTCCGCCGCGCTGCTCGGCCTGGAGGCGGCCAGCGATTCGGCCCTGCTCTGGGTGCTGGTCCACGAACGGCTCGCCGCAGGCGAACCACCGGACGCCGCGCTCGCCGCGGTCGTCCGGATGGCAGCCGCGGTACGCCCGCAGGCCCGGCTCAACCTGCTGCTCACCGACGGCCAGGCGATCGCCGCCACCCGCTGGGGCGACAGCCTGTGGTACCGGGCCGGAGCGGGCCGGGTCGTCGTCGCCTCCGAGCCCGACGACGACTCCCCCGTCGAGACCGACGACGCGGACGCCTGGCACGAAGTGCCGCAGCGCTGCGCCCTGTTGGCCACCCCGGCCTCGGTCCGCACCATCCCGCTTTCCCCTGTGGCCCACCGGCCCGTCGAGGAGAGGACCGCTTTCCGATGACCCCCACCTTCACCCTGGAAAACCGTCTGCCCGCCGACTACTTCACCGAGGCGCTGCGGTCCGACGCACTGCACGGCCTGACCGCGCACCCCAAGTCTCTGCCGCCGACCTGGTTCTACGACGCCCACGGCAGCGACCTCTTCGAACAGATCACCGCCCTGCCGGAGTACTACCCCACCCGCACCGAGCACGGCATCCTGACCGCCAGGGCGCCCGAGATCGCCGCGGCCGTCCACGCCCGCACCCTGGTCGAGCTGGGCTCGGGCTCGTCGGTGAAGACCCGGCTGCTGCTGGACGCCATGCTGGCGGCCGGTCCGCTGCGCGAGTACGTGCCGGTGGACGTCAGCGAGAGCGCGCTGCGGCAGGCCGCGAAGGGGCTGGGCCAGAGCTATCCGGATCTGGGCGTGCACGCCCTGGTCGCCGACTTCCACCAGCACCTGGGGCTGGCCGGCACCCGGGGCCCGAGGCTGCTGGCCTTCCTGGGCGGCACCATCGGCAATCTGCTGCCCGAGGCCCGGGCCGCGTTCCTGGCCAGGGTCGCCGCCGAACTGGAGCCGGGCGATGCCCTGCTGCTGGGCACGGACCTGGTCAAGGACCCGGCCACGCTGGTCGCCGCATACGACGACTCGGCCGGGGTGACCGCCGAGTTCAACAAGAACGTGCTGTCGGTGCTCGACCACGGCCTGGATGCCGACTTCGCGCCCGACGACTTCCGCCATGTGGCGGTGTGGGACGCCGAGCACGAGTGGATCGAGATGCGGCTGCGTGCCCTGCACCCGCTCAGCGTGAAGGTCCGCGAGCTTGATCTGGTGGTCTTCTTCGAGGAGGGCGAGGACCTGCACACCGAGACCTCCGCCAAGTTCCGCGAGCAGGGCGTGCGGGACGAGCTGCAGCGCGCCGGGCTGACCCTGCGGCACTGGTGGACCGACCCGGCCGAGCAGTACGCACTCAGCCTCTCCTTCCCGGCCGGGGGCTGACCCGGCCCGAAACGCGTCAGGCCCGCGACCGGCCGGGGCTACAGGCCCTGCTGGATCTGGTGCAGCCGCCGCTCGGCGGCCAGCAGGCCCCGGCCGCCCGCGCCGGGGACGGTGCGGCGCAGCGCCAGCAGGCCGGGGCCGAGCTGGGCGGCGGTGCGCCGGTCCGTCACCCGGGCCCAGCAGGCATGGGCGTTGTCGACGGCGGCCCGGACCTCGGCGTCGTCCGGGCCCTGGAAGCCGAGCCGGTCCTCGGCGGCGGTCAGCCACAGCTCCGCGGCGGCGGCCGGGGCGCCGCCGAGGTGGGCCAGGTGGGCGCGGGCCTCGCGGGCGGTGACGGCCGGGGCGGAGTGCGCGCCGCTGCCGCGCGCCGCCAGCTCCTCCGCCTCCCGGGCCAGTCGTCCGGCCCGCTCCAGCTCCCCGGCCTGGCAGGCGGCGACGCTGGCGGCCAGCAGTTCCTCGGTCGTCCGCCGCTGCTGCGGCATCCCGCCCGCGAACAGCGGCCCGTCGAGCGCCGGCCCCCTCAGCACCGCCTGCGGAAACACCGGGGCGGGCGGTGCTGCCGGGGCCGCTGCCGCGAAGGGCGTGTACGCCGAGCTGAGTACCACGGCGCGGTCCGGCAGCCGGGCGGTGCTGACCGCCAGCTGGTGCAGGTCGGCCAGGGTGCTCCGGCCGGTGGAGCGGCGCAGCAGGTCGACCAGGGAGCGGGTGTAGGGCGCGGCGACGCCCTCGGCGGCCGTCTTCGGCGGGCTGATCTGGCCCCACACCGGGACGCCGCTGGTCAGCGCGGCGCCGCCGTCGAGTGCCAGGGCGTTCCAGGCGTCCTTGTCGGCGATCAGGTCGGCGAGGACGGTGGTGCTGCCGGGCGGGCGCTGTCCGAGCTCGGTCGCCAGCCAGCTCCAGGGCATGCCGGTGTAGCGGGCGTTATCCGGCCGGGAGCGGGCCAGGGCCAGGTGCAGTTCCCGCTGGCGCCGGTCGGCGGTCAGTGCGCCGACCAGGGCGACCAGCAGCGGTCCGGCGGCGGCGGCTGCCGTGCGCAGGTAGCCGAGCAGCGCCTGGGGTTCGGCGGGGTCGGCCAGTTGCACGGTGTCGACGGGCAGGTCGCCGCCCAGCAGGGCCGCGCTGGGCACGGTCGCCAGCAGCGCCAAGCTCGCCTCGGGGCGGGTGAGTTGGCTTCGGCGGCCGCCAGGCGCGCCTCCGATCAGGAGTATGTGCCCGCGCGGTGTCCCGCTCTGTGTGGTCTCGGCCCCGTTCAACTGCATGGGCAGCACGCTACCCGCAGACCTGGGCTGGCGGCGGGAGCAGGGGCCCCGGACACGGAGTGCGCTGCCGCGCCGGGTTGCCGCGCTTGGACGGGGGTGAACTCGTAGGCTGGGACGGCACTCACGCATTGTCAGCCAGTCCAGGCAGTTCAGGGATCCAAGGAGCAGTCACGCATGGCAACGACTCGCACGGCAGCAACCCACTGGGAAGGCAACCTGCTCAAGGGCAAGGGCACGGTCGCCCTGGAGTCCTCCAAGATCGGCGTCTACGACGTGAGCTGGGCGTCGCGTTCGGAGCAGCCGAACGGCCAGACCAGCCCGGAGGAGCTGATCGCGGCGGCCCACTCGTCCTGCTACTCGATGGCGTTCTCGCACGGCCTGGCCGGGCAGGGCCACACGGTGGAGGCCCTGGACACCCGCGCCGAGGTGACCTTTCAGCCGGGTGAGGGCATCACTGCCATCCACCTGACCGTCAAGGCCCGCGTCCCGGGCCTGTCGGAGGCGGACTTCCAGGCCGCGGCGCTGGACGCCAAGGCCAACTGCCCGGTCAGCCAGGCGCTCGCGGGCGTCAAGAACATCACGCTGGACGCCGAGCTGGTCTAGCACCCGGTCCGGGCGCAGCACTGCGGTCCCGGTGGGCGGTCAACCGCCTGCCGGGGCCGGTCGTCCACCGAGGCCGGTCGCCTGCCCGGGGTCAGTGGCCTGCCGGGGCCAGGGCCGCGTCCAGGACGCGGGACCACTCGCGGATGATGCCGCGCCGCCTGCGGCTGTCGTCGGTCAGCAGGTTGGCCAGGCCGAGGCCACGTGCCATGTCCAGGGTGGCCTGGATGATCTCGCGTACGCCGGGGGCGGTCTCGTCCACGCCGAGCAGTTCGACGGCGGCCTGGTGCACCTTGCGTCCGGTGCGCGCCTCCAGCGGGACGACCAGTTCGCGCAGGTGCGGGTCGGAGGAGGCGGCCACCCACAGTTCCAGGGCGGCGCGGAACGGCACGCCGGTGAACCAGCTGACGATCAGCTCCACCACCGCCTCGGTGCGCAGTCCGCCGGCGGGCGGGGCGAGCGCGTCCAGCTCGCGTTGGATGCCGGCAGTGCGGGATTCGGTGAGGTGGGCGACGGCGGCGGTGGTCAGCGCCTCCCGGGTGGGGAAGTGGTGCTGCGCGGCCCCCCGGGAGACCCCGGCGCGCTCGGCGACCACGGTGACGGTGGTGCCGGTCCAGCCGAACTCGACCAGGCATTCGACCGCCGCCTCCAGCAGCCGCTGCCGGGTGGCCCGGCTGCGGTCCTGCTGCGGCGCCCGGTGCCCGGCCGCCGTTCCGGGAGCGGCTTCCGGAGCGGCTTCGGGATCGGCGGAGTGTCCGGGGGCGGTGCGGCTGGGCATGGCCCCATTATGGCGTCCCATGATCGGTACGGCTTCCAGTACGCCTTCCGGCACGGCTTCTAGTACGACTTCGGCATGCCGAGTGTGGACTGGGCGACGAAGTTGAGGATCATCTCCCGGCTGACCGGCGCGATCCGGGCGACCCGGGCCGCGGCCAGCAGCGTGGCCAGGCCGTACTCGCTGGCCAGGCCGTTGCCGCCGTGGGTCTGCAGGGCCTGGTCCACGGCCCGGATGCTGGCCTCGGCGGCGGCGTACTTGGCCATGTTGGCGGCCTCGGCCGCGCCGGTGTCGTCGCCCGCGTCGTAGAGCCCGGCCGCCTTCTGCATCATCAGCCGGGCCAGCTCCACCTCGATGGCGATCTGCGCCAGCGGGTGCGCCACGCCCTGGTGGGTGGCGATGGGCGCGCCGCCGAAGACGCTGCGCTGTTTGGCGTAGTCGACGGCGCGTTCCAGGGCGTAGCGGCCGATGCCGACGGCGAGCGCGGAGGCCATGATCCGCTCGGGGTTGAGTCCGGCGAAGAGCTGGGCGAGCGCGGCGTCCTCCTCACCGATCAGGGCCTCGGCGGGCAGCCGGACGCCGTCCAGGACAATGCCGAACTGCCGTTCGGCCATGACCACGTCCATGTCGATCGGGCTGGCCCGGAAGCCGGGGGCGTCGGTGGGGACGGCGAACAGGACGGGCTTGAGCCGGCCGGTGCGGGTGTCCTCGGTCCGGCCGACGATGAGCACGTGGTTGGCCTGGTCCACGCCGGAGATGTAGACCTTGCTGCCGGAGAGCACCCAGTCGCCGCCGTCGCGCCGGGCGGTGGTGGTGATCCGGTGGGAGTTGGAGCCGGCCTCGGACTCGGTGATGCCGAACGCCATGATGGCGGAGCCGTCGGCGATGCCGGGCAGCCAGCGCTGCTTCTGCTGCTCGGTGCCGTAGCGGGATATGACGGTGCCACAGATGGCGGGCGAGACCACCAGCATCAGCAGGCCGCATCCGGCCGCGCTCAACTCCTCCTGCACAATGGCGAGTTCGTACATGCCACCGCCACCGCCGCCGTATTCCACCGGCAGGTTGACGCCGGTGAAGCCCAGTTTGCCGGTCTCCTGCCAGAGTTCGCGCAGCGGCTCGTGGCGGCGGGCCCGGGCGTTGGCGTACGCGAAGCCGTAGCGGCGGCCCAACTGGGCGACGGCGGCCCGCAGATCGCGCTGCTGCTCGGTCTCGGTGAAGTTCACGGCTGCCCCTTCGAAGAGGTGGAGGTGTCCGGGAGTTCGGGGGTGCGGACGACACCGAGGCGGGCGCCCGCCTCGACCTGGCGCCCGACCTCGACCAGGAGTTCGGTGAGCACGCCGTCGGTCGGGGCGTCGATCCGGTGCTGCATCTTCATGGCCTCCAGCCACAGCAGCGGCTGACCGGCCGTCACCGGCTCGCCCGGCCGCACGGCCAGCCGGACCACCGTTCCGGGCATGGGCGCCAGCAGCGAGCCCGGCTCGGTCTGCGCCTCCGGGTCCGGGAAGCGGTCCACGGCTGCCAGCACCACTGGCCCGAGCGCCGAGTCGACGTACACCTGCCGCCCGTGCCGGGCGACGGCGAAGCTGCGGCGGACCCCGGCGACGGCCAGCACGACCTGGTCCGGCGCGGCCCGCAGCAGCTCCACGCCCGGGTGGCTCTCGGCGTCCAGGCCCGCCCGGGTGTGCCGGTAGCCGACGGACAGCTCCCCGTCCGGGCCGGTGTAGAGGGTGCGCTGCGGCTGCGAGGGGACGTTGCGCCAGCCCGGGGGCAGGCCGCGCTGCACCGGCGCGGCGGCGCGCCGCCCGGCGGCCTCGGCCAGCGCGGCGGCCAGGGCGGAGAGCCGGACCGCGTCCTTGTCGGCGAGCGGCTCGGCCAGGACGTCCGGGCCGTGCCGGTCCAGGAAGGCCGTGTCGGTCTCCCCGGCCAGGAACGCCGGGTGCCGCACCACCCGGACCAGCAGCTCCCGGTTGGTGGCCGGGCCGTGCAGCTCGGCGCGGGCCAGCGCCCGGGCCAGCATGGCGGCGGCCTCGGCCCGGCTGGGCGCGCAGGCGATGACCTTGGCCAGCATGGGGTCGTAGTGGATGCCCACCTCGGAGCCGTCGGCCACCCCGGAGTCCAGCCGCAGCCCCTGACCGGCCGGTACGGCGAACTCGGCGGCGACGCCGGGGATCCGGATGCGGTGCAGGGTGCCGCTCTGCGGCTGCCAGCCCGCCGCCGGGTCCTCCGCGTACAGCCGGGCCTCGATGGCGTGGCCCGTGCGGGCCGGGGGCTCGGGCGGCAGCGCGGCCCCCTCGGCGATCAGCAGCTGCCAGTGGACCAGGTCCAGGCCGGTGGTGCACTCGGTGACCGGGTGCTCCACCTGCAGCCGGGTGTTCATCTCCAGGAAGAAGAACCGGCCGGAGTCGTCGGCCAGGAACTCGACCGTGCCCGCGCCGACGTAGCCGACCGCCAGCGCCGCCCGGCGGGAGGCCTCGAACAGCTCGGCGCGCATCTGCGGCAGCCGTTCGACCAGCGGGGAGGGCGCCTCCTCGATCACCTTCTGGTGCCGCCGCTGGATGGAGCACTCGCGTTCGCCGACCGCCCACACCGTGCCGTGCCGGTCGGCCAGGACCTGCACCTCGATATGGTGCCCGGTCGGCAGGTAGGGCTCGCAGAACACGGTCGGGTCGCCGAACGCGGACGCGGCCTCGGCCCGGGCCGCCTCCAGCTCGCCGGGCAGCTCGGCCAGGCTGCGCACCACCCGCATGCCGCGTCCGCCGCCGCCCGCCGACGCCTTGACCAGCACCGGCAGATCCGCCTCGGTGAGGTCGGCCGGGTCCTGCTCGGCGAGAACGGGCACCCCGGCGGCGGCCATCAGCCGCTTGGCCTCGATCTTGCTGCCCATGGCGGCCACGGCCTGCGGCGGCGGACCGATCCACACCAGTCCGGCGTCGATCACCGCCTGGGCGAAGTCGGCGTTCTCGGACAGGAAGCCGTAGCCGGGGTGGACGGCGTCCGCCCCGGCCCGCAGCGCGGCGTCCACCAGCAGGTCGGCGCGCAGGTAGGTGTCGGCGGGCGCGCTGCCGGGCAGCCGTACGGCGGCGTCGGCCTCGGCGGCGTGCGGGGCCGGCGCGTCGGCGTCGGAGTACACCGCGACGGTGGATCGGCCGGTTTCCCGCGCGGTGCGGAAGACCCGCCGGGCGATCTCGCCCCGGTTGGCCACCAGCACCGAGCCGATCGGCCGGGCCGGGCCCAGCGCCGCCGGACCGGGCCTGTCACCGGCAGCGGCGGCAGCGGCAGAAGGCGTGTCGGTCATGTGCGGAACACCCCGAATCCGGTGGCGCCCCGGACGGGCGCGGAGTGGACGGCGGACAGCGCCAGCCCGAGCACGGTGCGGGTGTCGCGCGGGTCGATCACCCCGTCGTCGTAGAGGTGGCCCGACATCGACAGGGCCAGCGACTCGCTCTCGATCTGCTCCTCGACGGCGGCCCGCATCAGCGCGTCCCCGGCCTCGTCGAAGGCCTCGCCGCGGGCCTGCGCCGCCTGCCGGGCGACGATGGAGATGACGCCCGCCAGCTGCGCCGGGCCCATCACCGCCGACTTGGCGCCCGGCCAGGAGAAGAGGAACCTCGGCCCGTACGCCCGGCCGCACATGCCGTAGTTCCCGGCGCCGTACGAGGCCCCCATGACGACGGTCAGGTGCGGCACGGTGGAGTTGGACACCGCGTTGATCATCATCGCGCCGTGCTTGATGATGCCGCCCTGCTCGAACTCCTTGCCGACCATGTAGCCGGTGGTGTTCTGCAGGAACAGCAGCGGCGTGTCCGACTGGTTGGCCAGCTGGATGAACTGGGTGGCCTTCTGCGCCTCCTGGCTGAACAGCACGCCGCGTGCATTGGCCAGCACGCCGACCGGGAAGCCGTGCAGCCGGGCCCAGCCGGTGACCAGGCTGGAGCCGTAGAGCGGCTTGAACTCGTCGAAGTCGGAGTCGTCCACGATCCTGGCGATCACCTCGCGCGGATCGAAGGGGATCTTCAGGTCGGTCGGGACGATCCCGGCCAGCTCCTCCTGGTCGTACCGGGGCGGCAGCACCTCGGGGGCGGGCGCCGGACCGGCCTTGCGCCAGTTGAGTCGGGCGACGATGCGGCGGCCGATGCGCAGCGCGTCCAGCTCGTCCACGGCCATGTGGTCGGCCAGGCCGGAGGTGCGGGCGTGCATCTCCGCGCCGCCCAGCGACTCGTCGTCGGACTCCTCGCCGGTGGCCATCCTCACCAGCGGCGGCCCGGCCAGGAACACCTTGGCGCGCTCCTTGACCATCACCACGTGGTCGGACATGCCGGGGATGTACGCCCCGCCCGCGGTCGAGTTGCCGAACACCAGCGCAATGGTGGGCACGCCGGCCGCCGAGGCCCGGGTGAGGTCGCGGAACATCCGGCCGCCGGGGACGAAGATCTGCTTCTGGGTGGGCAGGTCGGCTCCGGCGGACTCCACCAGGCTGACCGTGGGCAGCCGGTTCTCGGCCGCGATCTCCGAGGCCCGGAACGCCTTCTGCAGCGTCCACGGGTTGCTCGCGCCGCCGCGGACGGTGGGGTCGTTGGCGGTGATCAGGCACTCCACGCCCTCGACCACGCCGATGCCGGTGACCAGTCCGGCCCCGACCGGGAAGTCGCTGCCCCAGGCGGCGAGCGTGGACAGCTCCAGGAACGGCGCGTCCTGGTCGACCAGCAGCTCGATCCGCTCGCGCGGCAGCAGCTTGCCCCGGGCGTGGTGCCGCTCGCGGTAGCGCGGGCCGCCCCCGGCGATGGCCTTGGCGTGCTCGGCGTCCAGCTCGGCCAGCCGGGCCAGGGTCGCTTCCCGGTTGCGGGCGTACTCCGGCGAGGCCGGGTCGACCGCGGATCGCAGCACCGTCATCCGGACCACCCGGTGGTCCGCACGCGCGCCGACGGGGGTGTCGGTACGGGGTGGTTGTTCACAGCAGTGCCTCCGGTATGTCCATGCGGCGCGAGCGCAGCCACTCGCCGACCGCCTTGCCCTGCGGGTCGAAGCGGACCTGCTCGGCGACGCCCGCCCCGAGCAGGCCGTCCACCACGAAGTTGAGTGCGCGCAGGTTGGGCAGCAGGTGACGGGTGACCGGCAGTCCGCCGGTCTCGGGCAGCAGCCGCTGGAACTCCCCGACCGTCAGCGCGTGCGCCAGCCAGCGCCAGGCGTCGTCGGTCCGCGCCCAGACGCCGACGTTGACCGCGCCGCCCTTGTCGCCGCTGCGGGCCCCGGCCACCAGGCCCAGCGGCGCCCGCCGGGTCGGCCCGCCCGCGCCGGGCAGCGGCTCGGGCAGCGGCGGTTCGGCGACCTCGGCGAGCGCCCGGGTCTCGTCCGGCGGGGGCACCGGCAGCCGCTGCCCGTCCGGCAGCACCGCGAGGTGCCCGACCAGCCCGGCCTCCACGAACGCGGCCTCGAAGACGCCGTAGGGCGAGGCGTCGCCGGGCGGCGCGGTGACGTGGAAGCCGGGGTATCCGGCCAGCGCCAGCTCGATCGCCGCACCGCTGAACGAGCGTCCGACCTTGGCCGGGTCGTCGCCGCGCACCACGCACCGCAGCAGCGCGCTGGCCTCCTCCTCGCTGTCGGCGTCGGCGCGGTCGGTGCGCGCCAGCGTCCAGCGGGCGTCCACGCCTTCCAGCGCGCCGAGTTGGGCCCGGACCAGCGCCGCCTTGGCCTCGATGTCGAGCCCGGTGAGCACGAACTCCACCTGGTTGCGGTAGCCGCCGATGCGGGTGCAGCCGACCTTGAGCGCGGGCGGCGGGGCCTCGCCGCGCACCCCGCTGATCCGGACCCGGTCGGGCCCCTCCCGGGCGAGGGCGACGGTGTCGAACCGGGCCGTGGCGTCCGGGCCGGCGTAGCGGGGGCCGCCGATCTCGTACAGCAGTTGGGCGGTGACGGTGCCGGTGGTGACCGCCCCGCCGGTGCCGGGGTGCTTGGTGATCACGCTGCTGCCGTCGGCGTGGACCTCGGCGATGGGGAAGCCCGGGTGGCGCAGGTCCTCGATCTCGGTGAAGAAGGCGTAGTTGCCGCCGGTGGCCTGGGTTCCGCACTCGATCACGTGCCCGGCGACGACGGCTCCGGCCAGCGCGTCGAAGTCCCCGCGACCCCACCCGAAGTGGGCGGCGGCGGGCCCGACGACCAGGGCGGCGTCGGTGGTCCGGCCGGTGACGACGACGTCGGCCCCGGCGTCCAGGCACGCGGCGATGCCCCAGGCGCCCAGGTAGGCATTGGCGGTGAGCGGGCTGCCCAGCCGCAGCTCCTCGGCGCGCGCCAGCAGGTCGTCGCCCTCGACGTGGGCGACCTTCACCTCCAGCCCCAGCCGCCGGGCCAGCGCGCCGATGGCGGCCGACAGGCCCGCCGGGTTCAGCCCGCCCGCGTTGGTGACGATCCGCACGCCGCGCTCCAGCGCCGGGCCGAGGGTGGACTCCAGCTGGCGCAGAAACGTTCTGGCATAGCCGCGCCCCGGGTCCTTCAGCCGGTCCCGGCCGAGGATCAGCATGGTGAGTTCGGCCAGGTAGTCGCCGGTGAGGACGTCCAGTTCGCCGCCGGTCAGCATCTCCTGCACGGCGGAGAAGCGGTCCCCGTAGAAGCCGGAGGCATTGCCGATGCGCAGGGGCTCGCGGGGAGCGGCGATCACGTCGGGATCGGTCATCGGCCCACCGTGCCACGGGCCCTGAAAAAAAGCAATCATGATCGCTTGTTTTACGCAGGGGTTTCTCGCAGCGGCCGGGGGTGGAACCATCAACGGGCAGGACGGCATCGACGGCAGGTCGATGGCCGGGCAACGGCAGGGCGATGGCAGGGGGGGCCACGATGGGCACGGGTTCGGCACGCTTACACCGGTCCGCCCGGGCAGTCCCGACGATCCGGGCCGCCGCCCCAGTCAGACCGGCGCTGCTGCTGGCCGGGGCGGCGCTGGCACTGCCCGCGCTGATCGGGGCCACCGCGGCACCGGCCCCGGGGCTGGACGATCCCGTCGCCGCCGCCGGACAGGCCCTGCGCAGCGACCCGGTGTACGTCGCGCCGTCGCTGACGGCGGGCCCGGCGCAGATCGCGGCGCTCCGGGCCGTCGTCCGCTCCGTGCACGGCTCGATGTGCGTGGCCGAACTGCCCGACACCGCCGCCGTCGACACCTACGGGTCGCCGGACCGGCTGGCCGCCGCCCTGAGCTCGGAGGTGTCCACGTCCGGCACCGGCCCGGTGCCGGACTGCGTCGTCCTGGTCGGCGACCGGCTCGGCGCGAGCGCGCTCCTCCTGAGCACGACCGCCACGGACGGCTACGTCCGCGCGGCCCAGGCGCGGTTCCCGCACGATCCGCAGGCCGCGCTCACCGCGCTCGCCACGGCCCTCGGCGCGAACCTGGCCTCCGACCAGGCCGCAGCCGCCTCGGCGGAGGCGGCCGCGCCACCGCCCACTACCGTGGCGCAGGCGCCCCTCCCGGTCACCCCCGGCGTCGACGGCGGACCGCTCTCGGCGGACGACATCGTCATCCCGCTCGTCGTCCTGGTGGCTCTGATCGCCCTGGTCGGCCTGCTGTCCGCACTCGCCGCACGCGCGAAGCGCCGCGCCGCCGCCCACCCTCCCGAGGACCCCGGCGACGGCCCGGAGCACCCACAGGCCCCGTCCGACGCCCCCAGCCCGGCCGACGCACCCGGCCCCGCCCCGGACCCCGACCGGATCAGCCCACCCTGACCAGGCATCACCGCCACGTCGCCGCCGTCACTTTCACCCGGCCCGGCCGCCCTATCGATCAGGCCGACCCGCCCGCCACGGGCACCGATCGGATCAACCCGCCCAGAGCCGCCGCCCACCGTCACCCGGCGCGCCTCTATCCGGGCACCAACCGAATCACCCCGCCCTGACCCACCATCACCGCCACACCGTGATGCGATCGCGCGGTCGCCGTCCCATCCGTCACTTACGCGCCGTCACCGACCTACCGTCGCCGCCACGCCGTCACCCGCGCAGGTCGCGCCAGCAGCGCAGGTCGCCGACGGTCTCGGCGGCCAGCATGGCGTGCACGACCGCGCGGGTCAGCGCGTCCGCGCCCGCCGCCAGCACCGCGTTCAGCGCGCCCGCCTCGATGTGGACGCCGAAGGCGGGATCGACTGCCCCGGCCGCCGTGCTCTCGGGGACGAGCGGTCGGCCGCAGGTGGAGAGTGCGAAGACGGTGTCGCCGTCGGAGAGCGAGTGGACCGGACGGATCGCCCGGGCCAGGCCGTCGTGCGCGGTACCGGCCAGCTTCTGGGCCTGCGCCCGGGTCAGCGTGGCATCGGTGGCCACCACCGCGAGCGTGGTGTTCAGCGGCCCGGGCCGCCCGGCGGGCGGTACCGGCGGCGGAGTCACCGACGCCAGTTCCGCCGGGAACTCGCCGGGTTCGCCGAAGCGCGCGCCGTACAGCTCGCCGGTGGCCGGGTCCAGCACCGACCCGGCGGCGTTCACCGCGACCAGCGCGGCGACGGTCGCGCCGGACTCCAGCACCGTGCTCGCCGTCCCGATGCCGCCCTTGACGCCGCCGGCCACCGCCCCGGTACCGGCGCCCACGCACCCCTGCGGCACGCGCGCGCCCGACGCCGTCCGCGCGGCGGCCTCGACGGCAGCCCGGCCCAGAGCCGCGTCCGGACGGGCCCGCCACTCCCCGCCCCGACCCAGGTCGAACAGGGCGGCGGCGGGCACGACCGGGACGACCTGCCCCGGCTCCGGGCCCACCCGCACGCCCCGGCGCTGCTCCTCCAGCCACCCCGCGACGCCGCCCGCCGCGTCCAGGCCGAAGGCGCTGCCGCCGGTGAGCACCACCGCATCGATCCGCTGCACCAGGTTCCGGGGGTCCAGCGCGTCGGTCTCCCTGGTCCCGGGGCCGCCGCCGCGCACGTCCACGACGGCCACCATGCCGCCGTCCGGCCCGAGCACCACGGTCACCCCGGTGAGCCAGCCGTCGCCGATCCGCTGCGCATGACCGACGCGCAGCCCGGATACATCAGTCAAGCCGTTCATCCCACCACCCTGCCACGGTTCCGGCCACCCCAGGGGCCGTCCGGACCCGCCGATTCACCGGTTCGGCCCTGCCGATGTCCCGTCCTGGGCGGTACGCCCGCAGGCTGAGGGGGGACACGGGGGTGGAGCGCCGCGCACCTTCCGAGGCACCGTCGTGCCCCGTGCCCTCCCGCGCCGCCGCACCGCCCACCCGAGAGGACCCGCCGCCATGCCGACGACCGCGCTCACCCCGGAGATCGAGACCCGGTTCGCCGCCGCCCGCCGGATCGCCGGGGCCCTCCTCTTCGCGGAGCCCGCGCCGCACGCGTACACCAGCCCGGGCGAGTCCCACGGGCTGCGGCCGGACTGCGGCGTCCTGGTGCCGCCCGCCTGGGGGGCGGAGAGCGACGAGCCCTCGTCCCAGCGCACCGAATGCCTGATGGAGCCGCACCCCGATGCCACGCTGCTGGCGGAGCTGCGCTTCCTGCACGTCCGGCGCGGCACCCTGCAGCGGACCGGCCCGGACGGCGCCTACCAGGACGTCCCCGAGCTGCGGCTGGCCGACCGGGTGCTGACCCCGTGGTCCGAGGGCGTCGAGGAGCGGATCCAGCTGGCCGTGAAGGTCAGCGAGCTGCGCGGCGAGGGCCGGACACTGCCGTTCGACCGGCCCGCGTGCGAGGAGACGGAGGCGGTGTACGACGACAGCCGGCACCTGATCGGCCGGATCGTGCTGCGCCGGGCGGAGGTGCGCGGGGTGATCCGCCTGGCCGTAGCCGAGGTGCCCGGTCCGCGCGCCGTCCAGCGGCTGACCGCCGTGGTCCACAATGCGGACGGCTGGACGCCGCAGCGGAGCGACTCCGACGGCGACGCCGTGCTGGCCCGCTCGCTGATGTCCACTCACCTGATGCTGGGGCTGGGCGAGGGCGCGTTCCTCTCCATGGCCGCCCCGCCGGAGTGGGCCGGGCAGGCCGCCGCCGACTGCGAGAACCTGCACACCTGGCCCGCGCTGGCCGACCCCATCGGCGACGTCGTCCTCTCGTCCCCGCTGCGGCTGCCCGACCACGCCGTACCCACCGCCGAGGAGATCCTGCCCCTGCAACCCACCGTCGGCGGCGGCACCGCCCAGACCGACGGCGAGTTCGTCAGCACCGCCTGACCCTGCGACCAGGCCGACAACCCGAGCGGCTCCGGCCGCACCGCGTCGTCACCTACCGCTATCGTCAGTCAACGGAACGGCGCGGCAGGGTTATTCGGCCCGCACGGTGCAACTGATCAGGGAGGCTTGCGATGTCGCTGAGCGCCGAGGACTTCGAAGCCCTCCTGGAGTCGGCACAACACAGCGCCGTACACCTGGAGATGCGCGACGTCTACGGCGTGCCGGACGAGGCAGAGGCGGTCGAACTGTTCAGGCGCACTGGAAAGTCTGACCTTGACGGCCAGTCGGACTACTGGCGCGAATGGACCTCTCTGATCCGCACGACCACCGCCCGGGGTGTGGTCGTGCGACGCCAGGATCGTTTCGGAGCCGGTGAGCCTGTACACCCGTTACCTGCACGCCATGACCCAGGTCAACGTGGAGACAGGCGAGTTGGTCCGCTGGATGCCCAGACGGCAAGCATCCGACATCGCTCTGCCGGGCAACGATTTCTGGCTGTTCGACGGGCGAGGCGTCCTGTTCAACCACTTCACCGGCGAAGGCGACTGGGCCGATCCCGGACTGTCCTTCAGCCAGCAGCCAGCCGTGGCTCAGCTTTGCGCATCAGCCTTCGAAACAGTCTGGCAGCGCGGCATCCCGCACCAGGACTACACCGTCTGACGAAGCCCCTGGGGGCGCTGGGAGCCCATGAGCGCCCCCTCGCGTACCGCATGCGCCCTTGACGCGCCCACTCGCCCACCGTGACTGTGAAGCAAGTACCTGCAACCATATGAGCCTTGGAGGTTGTGATGCCGCTACTGTTCGTGGGCAAGGACCCGGAGTCCCAAGGTGGTAACTGCCCCACAGTGCTGGTGGACGACGAGACGTTCGACCTCGTATTCCAGGGGACGAAGGCAGACCAGAAAACCCAGGTCGAGGCAGGTGAGTTCGGCTCACTTCCCGACACCGAGGGCATCGTGCGCATCCCAGCCCGCATGGTGCCGCTGATCAGAGAGGCTTGCGATGTCGCTGAGCGCCGAGGACTTTGAGGCGCTGTTGGAGTCAGCCAGGCACTCTGCCGTCCACCTGGAGATGCGGGACGTCTACTCGTCCGGCGAAGAAGCCGATGACTTCCAGCGCTGGCAACGGACCGGCACAGCAGAGATGAACCCGGATTCACCGCACTGGTCGGCCTGGACGAACTTGGTCCGCCGAACCGTGGCCCGGGGCGTTTTGGTTCGCCGTGCGCGGATCATCTCGGAGCCGGTGACGGAGTACATCAGGTATGAGCACATCACCACGGCGGTCAACCTGATGGCAGGGGAAGATGTCCGTTGGCTGCCCAGGCGTCGCGCGTCCGACATCGCTTTGCCCGGCAACGACTTCTGGCTGATTGACGGCGAAGTCGTCCTCTGGAACTTCTTCACCGGTGACGGCGAGTTGGCCGGCCATGAAATCACGAACGAACCCACTGTCGCAGCCTTGTGTAAATCAGCTTTCGAAAGCGTATGGGAGCGCGGCATCCCTCACGCGAAATACAGCGCCTGACTCCCATAAGCCCGCTCCAAAATCACCGGACAGACAGTGTCATCATCCCCTTCATCCAGCGTCGTCGCTGCCCGTAAGGCAATCGCCGATCGGCTGGCAGAGATCCGCAAGGACGCGCGGCTCACGGGAGAGGTGCTGTCTGCCCGGTGCGGCTGGCATCCGGCAAAGACCAGCCGTATCCAGAGCGGCAAGTCCGCCCCCTCAGAGGACGACATCCGGGTCTGGTGCGCGGCTTGCAAAGCAACTTCGCAGATCCCCGACTTGATCGCAGCCTTGCGCGCTGTCGAGTCCATGTACGTCGAGTGGCGCCGCTTGCAGCACACCGGACTCCGAAGCCTCCAGGAATCCTACGTCGCTCGTTACGAACGAACGTGGCAATTTCGGGTCTACTGTTCAGTCGTTGTCCCAGGCTTGCTACAGACGGCTGCCTACGCCACAGCACTGCTGGAGAGCGTCACGCAGTTCCAGGACATTCCCAACGATGTTCCTGAGGCTGTCCAGGCACGTATGGATCGCGCGAGCATCCTTCGTCAGGGCAACCATCGCTTCGCATTCCTGATCGAGGAGTCAGTTCTCCGCAGCGGCCTGGGGGGTGCCGAGGCCATGGCAGGACAACTGGGCCATCTGCTCTCATTGATGTCACTACCTTCCGTCTCGCTCGGAATCATCCCGTTCGGCTCCAGTCGGAGTCTGTGGATGCAAGAGACTTTCGTTCTGCTTGACGACAACAGCGTAGAGATCGAACTGCTCACGGCCCGTGTGACGGTGACGCAACCCCGAGAGGTGGCCGACTACACACGTGCATTCGAGCGGCTGGCCGCCATGGCCGTCTACGGAGCGCGGGCACGAGCCCTGATCACTTCGGCGATAGTCGCTTTGGAGTGAACAACGGCAACTAAGCGCAAGATTGTGGCAACTGCTTCGTGCCGCTCCCTACCGTGATGGACGAAGGACACGGAGGGAGCGTGGGACATGGGCGGTTGGTGCTGTACGGCGCGGCCGGAGGCGTGTGCGGGGTGTGGCCGGGAGGCGATCCTCCTGGCGCGGACGCGGCGCTGCGAGCTGTGCGAGGCGGATGCCTACGACGCGGCGATGATGCAGCAGTTCAGCTGGTTCGTACCGTACGGCCCGGCGCTCAGGGCGTTGGCGGGGGTGTCGGCGTGCTGATGGAGGACATGGCGGATGCCGACCCCTTGGTGAAGCCGGCGCCCGACGACCTGCCCGTCGGTGCGCGGGGTTGCGCCGACTGCGCTCGACTGGTGCAGGAGGCGCGGAGCGCGCTCCTCGCCGGTGACGGTTCGCGGCTGACGGACGCGCGGGTGCGGCGGCACCGGCACGTCGCCGACGGACACTCCCCCAACTGAACTCCCCGCCCCAGCACGGTGATTGCGCACCGGCCGAGGCGGGTTGCACAGCCGCCCGGCGGTTCAGCCGGGCGTACGTTCCTGTCAGGAGGCACACCATGAGCGGAACGCTCACCCATGGTAGGCAGACCATCGCTTGGAACAACCCCCTTGCGCCCGGGACGCGGTGGGTGAAGGCGTCGGAGACCGACCTCGACCCGATCGTGAAGAACTGCGTCATCGTGGCCGAACTGCCGGACGCCGAGGGGCACCCGAGCGTCCCGGACGGCATCGTGGCGGGCGAGTTCACCTCGTTCTATCCGACGGACGTCGAACTGGCTCGTGAACACGGGGAGTTGACGGATGTGGCCGGCGCCTGAGCACCGACGGCAGATTCCGGCGCGGGAGCCCGTGCGGGAGTCGGCGGTCGATCGCAACGGCGACCTCAAGCCGTGGGCGCTGCCCAATCCGGCCGGGGACCGGCACCAGCCCGGCTGGATCCTCAATGACGACGCGGACTGGCCGATCATTCCGCCGGAGGAGCGCCGGTACTGCGCGAACCCCGCGTGCGAGGGGCAGGAGCTGATGCACTTCCCCCAGTGCTGGACGTGCCCCTACTGTCTGGGCCGGGTACCGATCCGCAGGGCGCTCACCCTGTAGGCGTCCACTCGCCGCCCCTCAACCGTTGCGGTCCCGGCCCGGCAGGCCGGGGCCGCAACACTTTCAGCAACTGTCCTGCGGCGGGCAACATCCGTCGATGAATGAAGGAGCGCCACCGATGGCGGAGACGGCCACCCGGTACCTCTATCTCGTCCGACACGGCGAAGCGCAGGCCGTCGCAGCGCCGGGCGGGGGCGGGAACGGGGGCGGTCTGACCGAGGCCGGCCGCCGACAGGCGGTGCTGCTCGGCCGACGGCTGCGCGGCAGCGCCGTCTCGGTGGCGCACCACGGCCCGCTGCCCCGCGCCGCGCAGACCGCGCGCCTGATCGCCGAGCAGTTGCACGACGTGACGTTGCACGAAACCGACGTCGCCGGGGACTTCGTCCCGTACGTCCCGGAGCGGGACGAACTGCCGCACGACAGCGCCGACTTCCTGCTGCGCTTCCTGGAGGGGTTCTCCGCCGAGGAGCGGACGCGGGGCCCGGTGCTGGCCGCCCGGGCGGTGGAGCGGTTCACCGGTCCGGTCGCGGGGGCGCGGGAGCGGCACGAGCTGGTGGTCACGCACAACTTCCTGATCGGCTGGCTGGTCCGGCACGCCACGGACGCGCCCCAGTGGCGCTGGCTCGGTTTCAACCACGGCAATGCCGCACTGACCGTGATCCGCTACGCCCCCGGGCGCCCGTCGTCCGTGCTGGTGTACAACGACATGCGACACCTGCCCGACGATCTCCGCTGGACCGGTTTCCCTCCCGAGCTACGCATGTAGGACGAGGAACTCCAGCCATCGTGCCCACCGGGCCTACCCGAGATAGGGGGTGGGCCGGTGCATGCACGATTCTTGACATGATCAAGCTAACGGGGCGTCACTTTAAACAGTACCAAACACTTTCCATCCAAAACGACCAGACGAAGGGACACTGCTGTGATCCATGTCCGTCATCGGAGGTTACGGCACCTGGTGCTGCTCCTCCTGCTGGCCCTGCTGGGGACCGCCTGCGCCGGGATCGACGCCTCGACCGCCCATGCCGCCACCGCGACCACCATCGCCGTCAACGGGACCAGCGGCGGCCGGACCTTCGACGGGGTCGGGGCGATCAGCGGCGGCGGCGGGAACACCCGCCTGCTGACCGACTACCCGGCAACGCAACAGCAGCAGATCCTGGACTACCTGTTCAAGCCCGGCTACGGGGCCGACCTGCAGATCCTGAAGGTGGAGATCGGCGGGGACACCAACTCCACCGACGGTTCCGAGTCCAGCCACATGCACACCTCGGGCAGCGTGGACTGCGGCACCGGATACGAGTGGTGGCTGATGGAGCAGGCCAAGGCGCGCAACCCGGGCATCAAGCTGTACGGGCTGGCCTGGGGCGCGCCGGGCTGGATCGGCAATGGCAACTTCTGGTCCACCGACATGATCAACTACCTGGTCAGCTGGCTGGGTTGTGCCACCTCGCACGGGCTGACCATCAACTACCTCGGCGGCTGGAACGAGCGCGGCTACAACGTCTCCTGGTACGAGCAGCTGCGCTCCACGCTGAACGCCGACGGCTATTCGGCGGTGCAGATCGTCGGGGCCGACAGTGACTGGAGCGTCGCGGGCGACGTGGCGAGCAACTCGGCCTTCGCCAACGCGGTCTCGATCATCGGCGTGCACTACCCCTGCGCGGGCGGGGACGGCGGGAACGCCGACACCTGCACCGGCAATGCGACCGCCACCGGCACCGGCAAGCCGCTGTGGGCCAGCGAGAACGGCTCGCAGGATCTGGACTCGGGCGCGCCCGCGCTGATCCGCTCCATCACCCGGGGCTACGTGGACGGCGGGCTGACCGCCTACATCAACTGGCCGGTGGTGGCCGCCGTCTACCCCACGCTGCCCTACGACACCGACGGGCTGGTCCTGGCCAACCAGCCGTGGTCGGGCAACTACAGCGTCGGCACCAGCCTGTGGACGACTGCCCAGGTGACCCAGTTCACCGCGCCCGGCTGGCAGTTCCTGGACTCCGGCTCGGGCTACCTCGGCGGCAGCGAGTCCAACGGCAGCTATGTCTCGCTGAAGTCCACCAACGGCTCCGACTACTCGACGATCATCGAGACCACGACCGCGAGCGCCGCGCAGACGGTCACGCTGAACGTCTCCGGCGGCCTCTCGGACGGCACCGTGCACGTGTGGGCGACGAACGTGAACTCCACCGACCCGGCCACCGCCTTCGTCCAGCAGCCCAGCATCACCCCGGTCAACGGCTCGTACTCGCTGACCGTGCAGCCGGGCTACGTGTACTCGTTGACCACCACCAGCGGGCAGGGCAAGGGCACGACCACCGCTCCGGCGGCGAGCAGCCTCGCCCTGCCGTACTCCGACAGTTTCGACAGCGACACGTCGGACCAGCAGCCGCGCTACCTGTCCCAGCAGCAGGGGGCCTTCGAGGTCGAGCCGTGCGCGGGCGGGCGCTCCGGGCGGTGCGTCGCCCAGCAGGCGCCGGTGCAGCCGATCGAGTGGGACGGCAACTCCGCCCCCTACACCATCGGCGGCGGCCTGAACTGGGGCAACTACACCGTGTCGGCGGACACCCTGATCCAGCAGGCCGGCGCGGTGCAGCTGCTGGGCCGGGTCGGGGTGCAGCACAGTTTCGGCCCGGCCGGGATCGACGACTACTACCTGCAGGTCAGCAACACCGGGGCCTGGTCGATCGTGCGCAACAACACCAGTGACGTGCTGACCACTCTGGCCTCCGGCTCGGTGTCCGCCCTGGGCACCGGCAGCTGGCACCACCTGGCGCTGTCCTTCGACGGCGACAGCATCAGCGCGGCGATCGACGGCACCACCGTGGGCAGCGTTACCGACAGCACCTACCTCACCGGCATGGTCGGCTTCGGCACCAGCGGCTACCAGACCGACCAGTTCGACAACCTGTCGGTCACCCCGATCGGGACGGCGAGCCCGGCCACCGGCCCCATCGAGGCCGGTGACGACACCCTCAAGTGCGTGGACGACAACACCGGCTCCAGCGCCGACGGCACCCATGTGCAGATGTGGGACTGCAACGGCACCTCGGCGCAGAACTGGACCGTGGAGACCGACGGCACCATTCGCATCAACGGCAAGTGCATGGACATCACCAACGCGAGCACGGCCGACGGCGCGCCGGTCGAGCTGTGGGACTGCAACGGCGGCGGCAACCAGCAGTGGCAGGCCCAGGCCGGGATGCTGGTGAACCCGGTGTCGGGCAAGTGCCTGGACGACACCGGCTACAACATCACCGACGGCACCCAACTGGAGCTGTGGACCTGCAACGGCGGGTCGAACCAGCAGTGGACGCTGCCGACGCCCTGACCCACGCGGACAGGCGCCGGCGCAACCGGCCGGGGGAGGCTCAGTCCGCTGGGCCCTCCCCCGGCACCGGGCCGATCGGGCCCGGCGGTCGGCCGTCCTCGGCCAGGACCCGCTGCCAGAACGCGACGTCGTGCCAGCCGCCGAGCTTGAACCCGGCCGCCCGGACCAGCCCCACCTGCTCGAAGCCGAGCGAGCGGTGCAGCCGGGCGCTGGCGTCGTTGGGCAGCGCCACCACCGCCATCGCGCTGCGGTAGCCCTGTGCCTCCAGCGTCGCCAGCAGCCGCCGGTACAGCGCCGTGCCGTGGCCCCGGCCGTGCTGCCCGGGGGCGAGATAGACGGTGGTCTCGGCGGTCCAGCGGTAGGCGTCGCGCGCCTTCCACGGCGCGGCGTACGCGATGCCCGCCACCGCGCCGTCCCGTTCCAGGACGTACCAGGGGTGGGTGGCCCGGTGGGCGCGCCAGTCCTGCCGCCACTCCTCGGGGGTCTGCGGTTCGGTGCGGAAGTTGACCGTACTGGTGCGGATGTAGTGGTTGACGATGCCGCAGACCGCAGCGAAGTCGTCCTCGCGCGCCGGGCGGATGCCCGCCCGGCTCTCCTCGGTGCTCACGCCACCGCCCCTTCCCCGGCCCGGCTGCCGTGTCCCGCGCCCGGTACTCCGGGCGGACGAGCGTCAGCGTAGCGGCGGAGTGGCTTCCCCTTATATAGGGACAAAGGGTCTATAAGAATACAA
The DNA here is from genome assembly GCF_014084125.1 of Streptacidiphilus sp. PB12-B1b. Taxonomy (NCBI): domain Bacteria; kingdom Bacillati; phylum Actinomycetota; class Actinomycetes; order Kitasatosporales; family Streptomycetaceae; genus Streptacidiphilus; species Streptacidiphilus sp. PB12-B1b. The sequence continues at coordinate 4,303,201 of NZ_CP048405.1, forward strand.
AGGTATAAGAGACTAGGTCGAGGGAGTGCCCGTGGCTGCAGAGTTCCGCACCCGGAGCCGGACGACCGCGGCGGTGCTGGTCATGACGGTCCTGGCCGCCGGAGCCGGGGCCTGGATGGTGCGCGACGGCCTGCGGACCTCCGCCCCGCCGCAGCCCTCGGCCTGGGACGCGGTACCGGCCACCGCGTCTCCGGGGACCTCCGGCAGCGCCGTCGCCCCGGGCGGACCGCAGGTGGCGGCCATGCCCACGGCCGCGCCGGTCCGCATCAGCATCCCCTCGATCGGGGTGGACGCCCCGGTCACCGGCGAGGGCCTGGGCCCGGACCGGCGGCTGAACGTCCCGCCCGACACCGACCGTAACCTGGCCGGCTGGTACCAGGACGGCCCCACCCCCGGCAGCGCGGGCAACGCGATCATGCTGGGGCACGTCGACACCTTCAAGGGCCCGGCCGTCTTCTACGGCCTGGGCGCGATGCACAAGGGCCAGCAGATCGACGTGACCCGCAACGACCACAGCATCGCCGTCTTCTCCGTCGACGCCATCGCGGTCTACCAGAAGGACGACTTCCCCTCGCAGAAGGTCTACGGACCGACGACCCGCCCCGAACTGCGGTTGATCACCTGCGGAGGCGGGTACACCGCGTCCACCGGGTATCTGGGCAATGTGGTCGTCTACGCGCACCTGACCGGCAAGAAGTAAGCCGCCCGGGCGGGTTCGCCGCGGCGATCGCCGCCACAGTGGGCGATATGCCCGGATTTCCAAGGTCGCGGCGGCCGAGCCGGACGGCCCGTACCCCTCGAAAACGGGACCGAAACGGACATTTGACGGCGGCCTGACGTGACGGTCGCCACACGCCCTCGGGGTGGTACGACCGTCCATAGTTGATCCTTCCGCCCGGCGCCGGGCCGCTCCCGCCGTGATCGTCGGCGACCGGCCCGGCGCGTCCGCCGGTTCGCATCCCGGCGCGCCGGGCCACCGCCAGCACTGGCCACCGGGCCGCTCCGGACGGCCGCCGAGGACGCCCGGCACGGACCGCGCGGGCCCGGAGGCGGGCCGCGCGAGCCACCGCCGGGCGGACCGCGCGAACCCTGTTCGACTACGAACCTGCCTAGTAAGTGACGCCCTTGGCCTGCGCCGATGCGCCAGCTAAGAATTAGCCCGGTCACCGGATGCAGCGGCGCCTTCCCGCCGCCTCATCCTCCTTCTGGCACTAGCCCACAAGCGGAGTGCCCAGTGCCCGCCACCCGAGGTGGCCGCTCCCCCTGTCCGGGAGCGGCCGGACACCTTCGGCGGGTACCCCGCCAACCCGATTGAGGTCGAACTCTCCCATGTCCGTTTCCACCCGTATGCGTGCTTCTGCTGCCCTGGTCGCCGCCGCCGCCGGTATTGCCTCCCTGAGCGGCTTCGCCGCCTCCGCCGCCCACGCCTCCACCCCGGTCGCCGCGGTGCATCAGGCCGTGGCCGTCGCCAAGCCGGCCGCCGTCAAGGCCGCCCCGGCCGCCGCGGTCAGCTCCGCCGCCGCCGTCGCCGACGCCAAGGCCCAGGCCGCCGCGCACCTTGCCTACCTCAACAAGGAGGCTGCGCAGGCCGCCCAGCAGGCGTACTACGCCGCGATCCACGGCTCCGCCGCCACCACCACCGCTGCCGCGCCCGCCGCCGCGCCCGCCGCCGCGCCGTCGACCTCCACCACCTCGTCCGCGCAGCAGAACAGCGCTGCGGCCTCCGCGGCGCAGAACGCCTACAACCAGGCCACCGCGAACAGCAACTCCTCCGCGCAGAGCAGCAGTTCCACCGCGTCCAGCGCGTCGAGCTCCTCCTCCTCGGCCGTGGCGAGCGCCGCCGCCTCCGGCAGCCCGCAGGCCATCGCCGCCGCCATCGTCCCGGCCGACCAGCTGGCCTCGTTCGACGAGATCATCTCGCACGAGAGCGGCTGGGACGTCACCGCGACCAACCCGTCCTCGGGCGCCTACGGCCTGCCGCAGGCCCTGCCCGGCGACAAGATGGCCTCCGCCGGCGCCGACTGGCAGACCGACGCCACCACTCAGCTGGAGTGGGCCCTGCAGTACATGAACACCACGTACGGCAGCCCGAACCAGGCGTGGGCCTTCTGGCAGGCCAACGGCTGGTACTGACAGAACCCGTTAGACCACCCCTGCGGCGCCCAGGCACCGGACAGGGGTACCTGCGGCGATCACAACCAGGGGCCCGGCACACGACTTCGTGTGCCGGGCCCCTGCAGTGCTGCCCCTCCCACCCCTCGGCAGCCTTCGTCCTCCCCCGGTGACGACGCCAGGCGTCAGGCGTCAGGCGCCGTCAGGCGTCAGCGCGTCAGCTCAGCGCGCTGCCGCCGCGACGACGGCGACGCATGGTCGCCACCGCGCCTGCTCCGGCGCCGGCCAGCAGCACCGCGCCGGCCGCCGTCTCGACCGGGTTACCGGTCAAGACGGAGCCGCCGGCACCGGTCGCCACCGCACCGGCCGGCGTGGTGGTCGCCGGGGTGGTCGTGGTCGTGGTCGCGGGCGTGGTGGTCGTGGTGGTCGACTTCGAGGTGGAGCTGGAGCTGCTGGACGCGGAGATGGTCAGCGGCGTGGTGCCGGACTCCCCGCCGCAGGTGAAGGTCACGCTGTACTGCGCGCCGGGCTTGGCGTCGGTGCCCACCGTGGTGGTACCGGTCTGCGAGGTGCTGTTGCCCGACAGAGTGACCGTGTTGAACAGAGCCGGGGCCGCCGCCGTCGCAGTGGAGCTGCAACCGGTCGCCGCGAAGGCCACGGTGCCGCCGGGGGCCACGGTCGTGGGGAACACACTGAACCCGAACGAGGTGACATTGCTGCTGGTGCCACCCTGGGCGAACGCCGCCGGGGTGGACAGACCGACGACCGCAGCGGCCGCGATCAGGGGCACGGCTATCGTGGTTCGACGCATGGAGGAAATCCCTTCCATCAGTTCCGGCGAAACGCCGCGTGCCCGAACAGGCACCGAAAGCGACATTTCGTCCTTGATGGCGACGCTAGGCCGCCGCACCGGCGACGGCGACCGGAAAGCCCGGTAATGGCCCCGGCATTGCTCCGAACGGGCATCGACACCGCTCTGAACTGGGGTTTCTCCAAGCCGCCAGCTCCGACGGAGCCGTTGGCCACCCCGTACGACAGGGGCCGCCCCGATGCCGGAGCGGCCCCTGCACGCCCCCTCGGGGGCACTGAACTGCCTTGCGAAGATGTGGATTGACTGATCGTCAGGTGGCTGCGGACTGGAGTGCCCGACGGTAGATGGACAGGCACAGCTGGCACTGCTGCTCCTGGTGGGCCGGTCCCTGCTGGACCGGTGGAACGGCGACGCCGCCGAACAGCGTGCGTCCGCAGAGCATGTCGGCGCCGGTGTCCTTGGCGATGTGCCACAGGTAGACGGGCTGGGCGGTTCCGGAGAGCGAATCGGTGACCTCAGGTCGCATCTGATGCATGGCGTGGTCCTCTGTCCCAGGTGATGGACCCCGCCTCTCGGCGACGGAGGTCCCGTCAGGATGCAGGAAGGACTCAATCCTTATACGAATCAGCCACGGCGGGCACGGCGGTCCCCCGACGCCGTCCGCCGAACGGGCGACGCCAGCCGCTGCGCCACCGAGCCGCCGAACAGCACCGACTCGGCCAGCGCCGGCACCGGGTCGTCCAGGCAGAACCAGGCCCGCTCGGTGCTGCGGCGCGGCAGCAGCTCGGGCGGCAGCCGCCGCTCCCGCCAGGCCCAGACCGCGGCCGAGGGCAGGTCGAGCTGGCCGACGGTGTAGGCCCGGGCCCGTTGCCGGGCGCGGCGCGGCACCGGACGTCCGGTCAGGTCCAGGTGCAGGGCGCGCACCACGTCCACCCCGTCCTCGGTCTCGAACAGCCGGAACTGCGCGCCGGTGCGCGGGTTGAAGTCGACCAGCTTGTAGCGCCCGTCGCGGCGGTCGAGCCGCCAGTCCAGATCGGCCACGCCCCGGTAGCCGACCCGGCGGCAGAACTCCCGGGCCTGCTCCGCCAGCGGCGGGTTCTCCAGCGCGCGGGCGCGGGTGGTCACCCCGGCGTCCGGGGGCCAGGAGCGGATCTTGCGCGCGGTGAAGACCAGCGGCTCCGACCCGTCCGCCGGGCAGTAGAGGTGGGTGATCCAGTCCTCCGCCTGCTCCGGCGGCAGGTACTCCTGGACCAGCACCGACGGCACGGTGTCCGCCGGGAAAGCCGCCAGCAGCTCGCGCTCGTCCCGGACGACGGTGGTGTGGTGCACGGCAGGCGCCCGCAGCCTGGTCCACGCCTCCAGGTTCTTCAGCACCAGCGGGTAGCCGAGTTCCCGGCCGGTGGCCAGCAGTCCGGCGCGGTCGGTCGGGGCCCGGGAGAGCGGCGTCGGCACGCCGTGCTCCAGGCAGAGCCGGTGCAGGCCGTCCTTGTCGGCCAGCCGCCGGGGCAGGCCGGCCGGGACCGGCGGCAGCAGGAACCACTCGGCCAGCCGGTCGGCGTGCTCCGCCAGCAGCAGCGCGGCCTCGTCGTCGGTGGCCACCGCGACACTGCGCCGCCCGATGGATCGGCCGATCGCCAGCAGCGCGTCCGCCAGGTCGGCCGGCTGCTCGAAGCCGGTGCTCGGCCGGACGAACCGGCCGCCGGTGTAGCGGCACAGCGCCGCCGGGGTGAGCCGGTTCTCGACCACCGCGTGGACCGGCACCCCGCCGCGGCCCAGCGTGCGCAGCGCGCCGACCCCGCCGTGGTGCTGCGGATAGCGGCCCACCTTGACCAGCAGCGCCGGGACGGACCGGTCCAGCGCGGGCCCGGAACGGTGCATCACGACCTCGATCCGGTCGGCGCGGCGGCGGGTGGCGGCCAGCGGGGGCGGGCAGCGGCGGACGGGCGGCACCGGGCCGCAGGGCAGGCGGCGGCGAACGTCCGGCGCTCACGTCCTCCGCCCATTCTGCGAGGCGGTCCGCCGTCGCGCGACCCGATGCGGTGCGGCCCGCGGCCCGGGCCGCACCGCCCGGGCGGGGATTCGAACACGAATGGCCGAAGTAATTTCCGGGCCGACCGGGTACATCGTAGGGACTGGAGACCCATATCGAGGAGGACTCCCGATGGCCGTTCCCCTTTACCCCTGTCCCCCGCGCCGGGGCGCCTCGTCCGACGGGGCACGACGGTGACGGGCCCGTCGGCGGCACCGGTCACCGTCGTCGGCGCCGGACCGTACGGCCTGGCCACGGCGGCGCACCTGAGTGCGCGCGGTGTCCCGGTGCGAATCCTCGGCGAGCCGATGGACAGCTGGCGCACGCGCATGCCCGTGGGAATGTTCCTGAAGTCCACGCCGCGCGCCTCGACCATTTCCGATCCCACCGGCGCATTCAGCCTGGACCGTTTCCGGGCGGCCGAGGGCCGGGTCTCCGGCGGCGACCAGCACCCGGTTCCGCTGGACGAGTTCGTACGCTATGGACTCTGGTTCAACGAGCAGTGCGTCCCCGAGGTGGAGCGGACGGCGGTGCGCCGCATCGACACCTGGGGCGACCAGTTCCGGATCTCGCTGGAGTCCGGCGAGGAGTTCACCAGCGACTCGGTGGTGCTGGCCACCGGCCTCAGCCCGTACGCCCACGTGCCCCCGAACCTGGCGGCCCTGGCCGGCGACGGGCTGGTCTCGCATCCGGCGGACCACGCCGACCTGGGCCGGTTCGCCGGGCAGCGGGTGGCCGTGGTCGGCGCCGGGCAGTCGGCGCTGGAGAGCGCCGCGCTGCTGCGCGAGGCGGGCGCCGTGCCCACCATCGTGGCCCGCACCGACCAGCTGCTGTTCGGCACGCCCCCGACGACCGACCTCCCGGCGGACGAGCCGTGGACCGTACGGGTGGTCAAGCCGCCGTCCCCGCTCGGCCCCGGCTGGTCGCTGCGGGCCTTCAGCGGCATCCCGGCCGCCTACCGCTACCTGCCGGTGGACGTGCGGGCGCACCTGCTGCGGACCGTGCTGGGCCCGGCCGGCGCCTGGTGGCTGCGGGCGCGGGTGCAGGGCCGGGTGGACGTGCTCACCGGGCGCTCGGTGCGGTCCGCGCAGCGGGCCTCCTCGGGCGCGCGGCTGGTGCTGGCGGACCGCAGCGGCGGCACCGAGGTGCTGGACGCCGACCACGTGCTCGCCGCCACCGGCTACCGGGTGGACGTGGACCGGATCGGGCTGCTGGCCCCGGGCCTGCGGGGGATGGTGCGGCGCACCGGTACCGCGCCGCGGCTGTCCGCCGGCTTCGAGTCCTCGGTGCCGGGGCTGTACTTCACCGGCCTGTCCGCCGCCGCGACCTTCGGCCCGCTGCTGCGCTTCGTGTGCGGCACCGGATTCGCCGCCGGGCGGATCAGCAGCGCCGTGGCGGCCCGCCGATGACCGACGCGGACGCCACCGCTGCGGACGCCAGCGCCTCGGACGCCAGCGACGCGAACACCGCCGCCGCGCGTCCGGCGGCCGTCCGCCCGAAGGCCGGGCCGCGGATCGGCCCGGCCGCGGCGTCCGAGGAGGCGGCTCCTTGCGCGACCGACCGGAGCTGATCCCGACCGGTCCGGCCACGGCGGTGCCCCTCCCCGGCGGGAGCGCTCCCCTCGGGGCGGCCCGGCTCTCCGGGGGCGGGCTCGCCCGGGCGGTCGCCGCCCGCGTCGCGCTGCCGCTGGCGCTGCTGCTGTGGCTGCTCTCGCTGCGCGGCGTGGCGCTGGACCGGATGCGGGACCTCGGCCTGCTGCAGGTGCTGCCCCCGGCGTACTGGGCGGCGGTGGTGCTGCTCACCCTCGGCTTCGTGCTGGCCCTGTACGACCGGCGGACCGGCGCCGGGTGGCTGACCGGCTACGTGCTGGGGCTGATCGCGGTCATCCACGCCACCCCGGCGCTGCTCTACCCCGTGCTGCGCTACTCCTGGGCGTGGAAGCACCTCGCCATCATCGACGCGATGATGCGGCACGGCGGCCCGGTGCCGAACGCGGGCACGCTGGCGATCTACAACCAGTGGCCGGGCTTCTTCGCGCTGAACGCGCTGTTCCTGCGCGCCACCGGGCTGCACTCGGCGCTGGGCTACGCCCAGTGGACGCCGCCGGTGGTCAACGCGCTGCTGCTGGCCCCGCTGCTGCTGCTCTACCGGACGGTCAGCCACGACCGCAGGCTGGTCTGGGGCGCGGCCTGGATCTTCTACTCCTGCTCCTGGGTCGGCCAGGACTACTTCTCGCCGCAGGCGTTCGCCTTCCTGCTGTACGTGGTGGTGCTGGCGGTGGTCTTCCGCCAGCTGGCGGCCGAACGCGAGCGCACCGCACAGGGCCCGGACGCCGAGGCGGCCGCGGATGCGGGCGCCGGTGCGGGCAGGCATCCGGGCGGGGCCACGCCGGTACTGGCCGCCTCGGCGCAGCCCGCCGGGAGCGGCGCGCCCGGCCGCGCCCCGCACTGGGGCCGGGTCTGGGGCTGGGAGCCCTCCCGGCTGCTGCTGGTGCTGCTGATCGAGGCGGCGATCATCTCCTCCCACCAGCTGACCCCGCTGATGCTGGTCACCGTGCTGGCCGCGCTGTCGCTGCCGCGCCGCAACCGCCGAGTCACGCTGCCGCTGCTGGTGAGCGCGGTGGTCATGGTGGTGGCCTGGGGCGCGACCGTGGCCCGCCCGTACATCTCGGCCAACCTGCGCAGCTTCGGGCAGGCGCTGCTCTCACCGGACGGCAACGCGGTCTCCGGCCTGGCCGGCCTGGGCTCGGCCGCGCCCGGCCAGGTGGTCACCGACCTGGTGGACCGCAGCCTGTCCGCCGCCGTGTTCCTGCTGGCCGCGGCCTGCTTCGTGCGCCGGCCCTGGACCAGGCGCACCGGCATCCCGCTGGCCGTGCTGTCGCCGCTGCCGCTGCTGGCGGCCAACAGCTACGGCGGGGAGATCATCTTCCGGGTCTACCTGTTCGCGCTCCCGGCCATGGCCTTCATGGTCGCCGCCCTGGTGCTGCGCTCCGGCGGGCGCCCGCCGCTGCGGGTGGCCGGGGTGTCGGTGCTGCTGCTGGGCCTGCTGGGCGGGCTGTTCGTCAGCTACGACAGCAAGGAGCAGATGAACTGGTTCACCCGCAACGAGGTGGACGCCGCCGCGTACGTCACCGGCACTCCCCCGGGCTCGGTGATCGTGGCGCTGACCGACAACGTCCCGGGCATCTACCAGCACTACGACGACCACCGGTTGGTGCAGCTCTACCAGCAGGCGCCGGAGATCACCTCGCTGCTGGTGCAGAACCCGCTGGCGGGCCTGGATGCGGCGGTGGCCGGGGCGCCGCCCGGGGCCCCCGCCTACCTGGTGTTCACCCGGGGCCAGGAGGCGCAGCTGTACCTGACCGGGCTGCTCCCGAAGGAGACCTTCGGGCAGTTGGAGGAGGCCGTGAGCAGCACGCCGGGTTTCAGCGTGGTCTACCGCAACCCCGACGCCGTCGTGTACCGCTTCGTGCCCAATCCCGTGCCCGCGACCGGCGCGGTCCGATCGGGCGCGGTCCGATGAGGAGGCAGCGCCTGCGCCGGCTCCTGGTGGACCTGGGCATCGCCGGGTCCGGCTGGGTGGCGCTGGCGTCCACCGCGCTGCCCGCCGCCGACCCGCTGCGGGTGCTGCTGGTGACGGCGTTCACGGTGCTGGGCCCGGGCGCGGCGGCGGTACGGCTGGCGGCGCGCCCGCCGGGCCGCCGGGACCGGCCGTCGGCGGCGCTGGAGGCGGCGGTGCTGACGGTGGCGCTGAGCCTGTCGCTGGGCGCGCTGGTCGCCGAGGGCTTCTTCCTCAGCCACGGTCTCAGCGTCCGCCGGGCCCTGGGGGTACTGGCGGCGCTGACCACGCTGCTGGTGCTGCTGGCCCAGTTCGGGCCGCGCGGCGGGCGCGGACGTCGGGCCGGACGCCGGGCTGACCGGCGGGCGGCACGGACGGCAGCGGCAGCGGACGGCCCGGGGCGGGCGCCGGGGGCGGCGCGGCGGATGCGCGGCCGGGCGGTGCGGGCCGTGGCCGCCGCCGGGCTGCTGCTGACCGCGGCCTGCGGCGGCCGGGCCTCCGCGCCGTCCCCGAACGCGCCGTTCTCTGTGCCGCCCCGGGCGTGAGCACCCCGGCCACGCCCCCGGCGACCTCGGGCCCGGCCGCGCCCGGCAGCTGGCGGCTGGTCTTCCACGACGACTTCGACGGCGCCTCGCTGGACCCGGCCCGCTGGACCACCTGCTACGACTGGAACCTGGGCGGCTGCACCAACGCGGGCAACCACGAGTCGGAGTGGTACCTGCCCGGCCAGGTCGCCGTCGGCGGCGGCGTGCTCAGCCTGACCGCGACCCGCCGGGCCACGATCGGCTCGGACGGCGACAGCTACGCCTGGCGTTCCGGGATGGTCTCCACCGGCCGTGACTCCTGGGCGGGCACGCCCCGGCACACCTTCGAGCAGGGCTACTTCGCGGCGTCCATCCGGGTGCCCTCCGGGCAGGGGCTGTTCCCGGCGTTCTGGCTGATGCCGGACACCCGCTCGACCCCGCCGGAGATCGACATCGCCGAGTTCGCCGGAAGCGCGCCGCAGGTGCAGATGACCCTGCACTGGGCCGGTCCGGGCGGCGCCGATCTGCACCAGCAGCGGCGCTACGGCCCGCTGGACCTGGCCGCCGGCTACCACGTCTTCGCGCTCGACTGGGAGAGCACCTCGCTGACCTGGTACGTCGACGGGGTTTCCCGCTACCGGCTGACCGACCACATCCCGGACGTGCCCATGGAGATGCTGCTCAATCTGGCCGTGGGCTATCCCACCGAGCCGCCGCCCTCGCTGGGTTCGGCGGTGATGCAGGTGGCCTGGGTCCGTGTCTGGCAGCACTGAGCCACAGCAGCACAACTGACGCCACGTCAACTCTCGGGTGGACCGCCGACGGGCCGACCGAGCCCGGCGCGGAGCCTGCGGTAGGCGCGCCAGCTCTTGGTGCGCAGCTGCTCGGGCATGGGCGCGACTGGCGCGCCCCGCCCGGCGGTCCAGTTCTGGAACTGTTGTGACGTGATGTCAGATCGAAGCATCAGCCTGGAGATGCGCAGCGGGCTGTCGGCCGGCGAGCTGAACGCGTAGCCGACCCCGCAGGCCGAGGACCATCCGGCCTTCTGCACCTTGCGCCGCACCGCCGGGCTGGAGTAGCCGTGCGGGTAGGCGAAGGCGGTCACCGGGTGCGCCACCACGTCTTCCAACTCCCTTTTGCAGAGCACTACTTCATCGTTGAGTTGGCGTCCGGGCACGGTGTCGAGCTGGGCATGGGTGCGGGAGTGGCCGCCGATCTCGACGCCGTAGGCGTCCAGCGAGGCGATCTGACGCCAGTTCAGCATCGGTGCGGGCGGCAGCAGGCTGCCGGTGGCCCGACCGCCGGGGGCGTGCACCGCGCCGGTGGTGACGTAGAGGGTGGCGGGCAGTTCGCGTTCGGCCAGCAGCGGGGCCACCGTCCAGTAGAAGTCGGCGAAGCCGTCGTCGAAGGTGAGCACCGCGCTGTGGGCGGGCACGTCGGGGCCGCCGCGCTGGGCGGCGACCAGTCGGCGCAGCGGGATCACCGACAGTCCGCTGTCGGCGATCCGGTCCAGCTGCTCCACGAAGGTCCTCGGGGTGACCGTGAACGGCGCTATCCACGCGGGCGGGTCGTCCGTCACCGCGTGGTAGAGGAAGACCGGGACGGTGGTCACGGTGCACCCCCGCCGGTGGCCGCCCCGCTCAGGCGGCCGGCGGCGTAGCCGAGCACGGTGGCCCCGACGCCCGCGGCCAGGGCCGCGGAGGTGGCGGTTTCACTGCCCGATCCGGGCCGCAGGCCGCGGGCGAAGGCGCGCGTGACGGTCGAGCGCAAGTAGGCGCGTTCGCTGGCCAGGGCCGGTCCGGCGCCGGCGTGGCGGGCGACGGCGGCCTTGGACAGGCCCTCGGCGTAGCAGCGGGAGCGGAAGTAGGCCCAGCGGGTGCGGGCGGCGGGCACGTGGTGGCGGACGACGGCGGCGGGCTCGTACAGCAGCACGCCCTCGCGGTCGCGGGCGGCGATGCGCAGGCAGAGCTCGGTCTCCTCGCAGCCCAGCGGGCGGGTGCCGACCCGGCCGAGGTCGGTGCGGAAGCCGCCGGCGGCGAGGATCGCCGACCGCCGGAAGGACATGTTGGCGCCGATGAAGTTGCGTACCGCGGACCGCCGTTCGGGCATGCCCCGGTAGCAGCAGCCGACCACCCAGTCGAACTCCGGCGGGAACCAGCCCGGTCGGCCGGTCTCCCACCAGGCGCGGACCATGCCGCCGACGCCGAGGACGCGTGGGTCGCGGTAGCCCTCCAGCAGGCGGCCGCTCCAGTCGGGCCGGGCCACGGCGTCGTCGTCCAGGAAGGCCACCACCTCGCCGCCGACGGCGGCCACGCCGGTGTTGCGGGCGCCGGAGAGGCCCTGCCGCTCCCGGTTGGGGACGATCCTCAGGTCGGGAAACCGCTCCCGGACCCGGGCCGCCAGTTCGGCGCTGTGGTCGGTCACCAGCACCAGCTCCGCGACGGGGGTGCGCTGGCGGCGTACGGACTCGACGGCGGCGCACAGGTCGTCCAGGCGGTCCACGGTGTAGCCGCAGATCACCACGGACAGGGATGCGGGCGTGTTCATCGCGGCCTCCTCGGTGCGGCGGTACGGGTGGTGACGGGGAGCCAGCGCCGCAGCGTGAGCAGCAGCGGCAGGCCGAGCGCGCACTCGGTGATCAGCCAGGCGACGCCGACCCCGGTGACGCCCATGACCGGCAGCAGCAGCGCGCTGAGGCCGAGTACCAGGATGCACAGGGCGGCCTGCAGGCCGACCGCCCAGGCGAGCTTCCGGCGCGCCCGGGCGACGTCCACGGCCACGCCCACCAGCAGGTTGGGCACGGCGGCCACGGCCAGCAGCCGCAGCAGGGTGGTGCCGTGCTCGGCGTAGCCGGGGCCGAACAGCCGCAGCAGCCAGGGGGCGGTGACGCCGAGCAGTACGGCGGCGGCGGTGAGCAGCGCGCCGCTGTGGCGCAGCACCCGGCGGGCGTTCTCGGCGAGCCGTTCGGGGGCGTGGGCGGCCTCGACGATCATCGAGCTGCCCATGTTGTAGGCGGCCAGGAACAGGGTGTAGGCGATCACCCAGGCCAGCGAGAAGTAGGCGCTGTCGGTGCTGCCGAGCCGGTCCAGGACCAGCAGCGGGGCGGCGTTGTAGGCGGTGAGCCGGAACAGCGCGCCCAGGTAGTCCGCGGCCGCGTAGCGGAGCATCCGCGGCGGTGCGGCGGCGGTGGCGGCGGCCCGTTCGTGGGCCGGCACGGCGTGCCGGAACAGGTAGACATTGGTGACCAGCAGCGCCACGATCAGCGCCCCGGCCCAGGAGACCAGGATGCCGGCGCTGAGCGCGAGGATGCCGCAGCCGACCAGCAGGACGACCTTGACCGTGGCGAAGACGGCGTTCTCGCCCAGGACCCAGCCGGTACGGCGCAGTCCGGTCAGCGCGCCGTCCTGGAGTACGAAGATGGCGTAGCCGGCGGTGGCGGCGACGAAGCAGACCGCGGCCACCGGGGTGCGCAGGTAGTCCAGGCCGGGCGCGACCACCGGCACCAGCACCAGGAAGAGCACCGCGACCGCCGTGCTGAAGGCGGCGCTCGCGGTGTAGCAGCGCAGGGTGAGCCGCCGGGTGTGCCGCCCGGCGGAGGGCACGAAGCGGACCAGGATGTCGGCCAGGTTCAGCTGCCCGATGCCAGCCAGCAGGGAGGCCGCCGACAGCGCGGCGTAGCTGCGGCCGACCGAGGCGGTGCTGTACCAGGAGGTGGCCAGGATCCAGTAGATGGCGCCCAGGGCGGCGGTCACCAGCGCGCTGAGGTTCAGCACGTGCCCGTTGCGCAGCAGCGGCTCGCTGTTCCGCGGAACCCGCAGCCGGGACCGCAGCGACACGGTGCGGGTGTACTGCGCGGGCGCCGCCGCCGGGGTCTCCACTCGGGTGGTCATGACGCTACCGGCTCCGGCTGCCGCGGCCCGGGCCCCGGCCGGTGGCCGTGGTCGAGCCTGCGGGTGCGGTGCAGGCTGCGGAGGTAGCCGACCGGCCCGTACAGCAGGCCCTGGACCTCCAGCAGGGTGAGCCGCCGCGACCAGCCGTCCCCGGTCCCCGCCCCGGCACCGGCCTCGGCTCCGGCTGCTGCGGCTCCGGCCTTGGCGGAGCGGCGGCGGGTGGCGGCGTAGTGGATGCCGCGCGGCAGCCTGCGGGCGAGTGCCGGGAGCATGTCCGGTTCGTTGGCGACGGCGGCGGCGAGGAAGGCCCCGAGGCCCGTGCCGTAGCCGAACGCCTGGTCGACCAGGGCCTGCGGGGTGCGGCGGTCGCGGTGCCAGACGACGGCGTCCGGGCGGTAGGCCAGGGTGGCCCCGGCGACCAGGGCCCGGAAGAAGCCGAGCAGGTCGTCGCCGCCGCGGGCGGGGGTGCCGGTGCCGGTGGCCGGGTCGAAGCCGCCGAGGCGGCGCAGCAGGTCGGTGCGGTAGGCCATGTTGGCGCCCGAGCCGAAGCGTCCGGCGGTGAACGGGAACAGCGGGTCGCCCGGCGGCCGGTCCAGCGACCAGGAGCGCGGGGTGAAGCCCTTGTCGTAGCCGCCGTGCCGTTGCAGGTCGGCCTGGGTCCTGGTCTCCAGCTCGGCGGGCACGATCAGCCCGGTGACACAGCCGGTGCGCGGGTCGGCGGCGAATGCCTCGGCCAGCGCGGCGGGCCACTCCCGGTCGACGACGGTGTCGTCGTCGGTGAAGGCGGTGATCTCGCCGCCGGCCGCCGCCAGGCCGCAGTTGTGCGCCCGGGCCAGCCCGGCGACGGGTTCGCGCAGGTAGCGGACCCGGTCCTGGTATTGCCTGCGGATCAGGGCCTGGGCGTCGTCGTTGGCCGGGGCATTGTCGACGACGATGACCTCCAGCCCCGGGTAGCCGGTCCGCAGCAGCGAGTCCAGGCACTCCCGGAGCGTACCCACCCGGTTGTGGGTGGCGACCACCACGCTGATCGTCGGCGGGTCGGCCAGCACCTCGGCCCGGCGGGCCCGGCAGGGGTGCGGTCCGTGCGCGGCCGGGAAGGCCGGCTGTCGCAGGGCGTCCGCGGCCAGGTGCCGGGCGATCGGCTCGGCCAGCCGGTGCTGGGCGGCGTCGACCAGCGCCCGGCGCATCCCGGCGGGGTCGCCGGGAACGCCGGTGGCGCTGACCAGTCCGAGCGGGTGTCCGTGCAGTCGCACCAGCGCCAACACGCGTCCGTCCGGGCCGGCCGGGCGGGGGCGCAGCGGCGAGCGGGGCTCTCCGGCGTCGTCCAGGTCCAGTTCGACGACCCGTGCGGGGGTGTAGGGCGATTCGCGGGCGACAAGGCAGGGGCAGGCCGGGTCGGTGCGCTGGTCGTGGCCGTTCATGTCTGCCCCACCGCGGCGGCCTCCGCAGCGGCGGCGGTCGCGGGGATCCGGGCGCCGGGGCGCTCCTCGATCAGGGTCCGCAGCACCCGGCGGCCGTCGGCGACGGCGTGCAGGTGCGAGCGCCCGTTGCGGCGGGGGAGTTCCAGGCTGGGGACCTCGGCGATGCGCAGGCCCGAGCGCAGTGCGTGGGTGATCATCTCGGCCTCGATCTCGAAGCCGGTGGACGTCAGGTCCAGCTCGTCCAGGAAGCTGCGGCGGAAGGCGCAGTACCCGTAGCACAGGTCGGTCAGCTTGGCGTCGTAGAGCCGGTTGACCACGGCCAGCAGCGCGCGGTTGCCCAGCGAGCGGATCCGGGTGAGGTCCAGCGAGCCTCCGCCGGCGACGAACCGGGAGCCCTTGACGAAGTCGAAGCCGTGGTCGAGGAAGTGCAGGAAGTGCGGGATCTCGTCGGGCGACATGCTGCCGTCGGCGTCGATCATCACGATGTACTCGCCGGTCGCGGCGCCGAAGCCGGTGCGCAGGGCGCTGCCCTTACCGCGTCCGGTCTGCTGGACCATGCGCACGGCGGGCAGGCACTGCGAGGCCATCCGCAGGGTCGCGTCGCTGGAGTCGCCGTCGACCAGGATGACCTCGTCCACGCAGCGCGGTATCTGTTCGAAGACCCAGGGGATGTTGCGGGCCTCGTTGTGCGCGGGGACGACCAGGCTGACGGTGTGTCGGAGCGCGGGTGCGTCGTGTTCGCGCCGGTGCGGGTGCTGCTCGGTGCCGTCGGCGGTGGTGGAGAGGTCGGCTGCGCGGTCCGTCGCGCGGCGGCCGGGTCGGCCGTCGCGGTGGCCGCGGGTGGCCGGTTCGTCGGGCCCGGCGGGCGGCGCTGCTTCGTCGGGGACCGCGCGGACGACCCGGGCGGAGGCGGCCTCGGCGGGGAAGCCGCGCGTGGTCTCGGACAGGCGCTGCGATTGGGGCAGACGCTGGGATTCGGGCAGAGTGGTGCTCATCCTGGTGCCTCTCCGGAGGCGGGGGGCGCGCCCGGGAACGGGTCGCACCGTACGGGGTGCTGGACGCGGGGCTCAGCGGGGTCGTGGAACGACCGGGCCGCATGCCTGCCGCAGTGCACACTGCTCCCCTCGGCGGGGGAAGGAGAACGATCGTCCGAAGCAGGTGACCCGCGAAGGTGTGCTCCGGTGCGGCGACGGAACCGTCGCTCTCGAACTCAGACGCCTGGGCGTCGACAGATCCGAACTGGCGTATGTACTGCCGCACTAGTGACCAGTGCGGTGCCATAGACCCATCATCCTCAGATTCGTCACCCAGAGTCAAGACCATCCGGGGTATTTCTGGGATTTCTGATGAATTGCCCGATACCAGCGACCAGTTACTACCCTGAGTAGCCGTCGGTGGCCGCAACTGCGGCTGCGATCCGGCGCGAGATCTCCCGTGGCCGCTCCGGGCGGCCGAAGTACCAGCCCTGCGCCCAGTCGCAGCCCATCTGCCGCAGTCGCTCGGCGTGCTGCTCGCTCTCGACCTCCTCGGCGGTGACCGTCAGCCCGAGGGTGTGCGCCAGCGACACCACCGCTCCGACGATCCGCCAGCCCAGCGCCTCGTCGCGCTCCGGGTCGTGCAGGTCCGCGACGAAGGGGCCGGCGATCTTCAGGCCGGACACCGGCAGGTCCCGCAGGTAGGCCAGGTTGGACCAGCCGGTGCCGAAGTCGTCCACGGCGAGCGAAACCCCCATTGCCACAAGCGAGTTCAGCACCTGGAGGGACTCGTCGTCCCGGCCCACCACCGCGCTCTCGGTGATCTCCAGCTGGAGCAGCGCCGGATCCAGCCCGGTCGACCGCAGGATGCGCGCGACATCGGGCACCAGCCCGGCGTTGCGGGTCTGCCGGACCGCCAGGTTGACGTTCACCTGCGGCGCGGCCGGGCCGAACCGGCGCGCCCACTCGGCCGCCTGGCCGCAGGCCTGCTCCAGCACCCACCGGCCCAGCGGCATGATCAGGCCGGTCTCCTCCGCCGTGGCCACGAACTCCTCCGGGCCGAGCACCCCCAACTGCGGGTGGCGCCAGCGCACCAGGGCCTCCACCGCGACCAGGGAGCCGTCGGACAGCGCGCACAGCGGCTGGTAGTCGACGAAGAACTCGCCCCGGTCCAGGGCCACCGGCATCCGCACGGACACGGCGTAGCGGCTGACCGCGCGGGCGTTGTGCCGGGGGTCGTAGAGCATCCACCGGCCGCGCCCCTGCTCCTTGGCCCGGTACAGGGTCAGGTCGGCCGCGCGGACGGCGGCCATCGGCGTGGTGGTGGCGACCCTGCGCTCCAGCACCCCGACGCTGGCCCCGACCGACAGCCGGTGGTCGCCCACCAGCACCGGCCCGGCCAGAGCGCCCAGAACGGTCTTGGCGACGGCCACCGCCTCCTGCTCGCCGCTGCAGTTCTCCAGCAGCACCACGAACTCGTCGCCGCCCAGCCGGGCCACCAGGTGGCCCATCGGCACCAGCGCGGCCGACAGCCGCCCGGCCACCGCTGCCAGCAGCTGGTCCCCGGCCTCGTGGCCGAGGCTGTCGTTGATCACCTTGAAGCCGTCGAGGTCGACGTAGCAGAGCGCGAACCGGGCGGCCGGGTCGGGCGCCTCGAACAGCCGCTCCAGCCGGTCGAAGAAGGCCGCCCGGTTGGGCAGGCCGGTCAGCGGGTCGTGGGTGGCCTGGTGCCGCAGCCGCTCCTGCAGCCGGCTGCGGTCGGTGATGTCCTCCAGCATGGCCACCTGGTAGCGCGGCGCACCGTCCTCGTCGCGGATCAGCGAGACCGTCAGATGGGTCCAGACCACCTCGCCGTCCTGCCGGTAGTACGGCTTGTCCACCTGGAAGTGCTCGCGCTTGCCGCTGACCAGCTCGCCGTAGGCGTCCCAGACGCCGGGGGTGTCGTCCGGGTGGACCAGGTCGTCCACCCGGCTGCCCTGCAGATCCTCCGGGCGGGCGCCGAACAGCTCCCCCAGCGCCGGGTTGACCTGCAGGATGCGGCCCTCCAGGTCGCCGATGCCGATGCCGATGGCGGCGCCCTCGAACAGCGCCCGGAACCGGGCCTCGGAATCCCTCAGCGCCCGCTCGGCGCCCCGGCGGGCGGTGTCCGCCGCCAGCCGGATCGACTCCTGCTCGCGCAGGGTCCGCTCGCGCAGCGCCATCGCCCACCCGGCCGCGAACGCCCCGGCCAGCGCCGGGCCCCGGCCGTCGTCCGCGCCGTGGTCCGCGCCGTGGTCCAGCAGCAGCTCCACCGCCCGGGCCAGCGTCGCCGGATCGGTGTAGTGGGCGTGCACCAGCATCGCCCCGGCCTCCGAGGCCGGCCCGGGGTCGACCGGCTCGCTGGTGCGCGCCAGGTTGAGCAGCACGGTGGTCCGGTTGACCAGCCGGCGGGTGGTGCCCGAGGTGAGCGTGCCGTCGTGGGCGGAGCGCAGCAGATCGCCCCACGCCTCGCAGAAACGGTCGGCCGGCTCCCGGTCCCCGTCGTCCTCGGACGCGGAGGCGTGTGCGGAGGCGTTCACGAGCGGAGCCCCACCCCTGCCATGCCTGTCAGCCGCTCGGGGTGGGGCCCCACCGACGCGGGATTGTCCGGATGCCACTCGGGGAGGTAGACCACCCCCGGCTCGACCAGGTCGAATCCGGCGAAGAAGTCGGTGATCCGCTCCCTGGTGCGCATGGTCAGCGGGGTCGGGGTGCGCGCGTAGAGGTCCTGGTGCGGGCCGGCCTGGTCCGGGCGGCCCTCCAGCCCGGCGTGCGAGAGCACCAGCAGGCTGCCCGGCGGCAGGGCGTCGCGCACCGCCGCGACCAGCCGCTCCGGCTCCTCGGCGTCGGTGACGAAGTGCAGCACCGCGACCAGCAGCACCGCGACCGGTAGGCCCGGCCGCAGCAGGGCCTGCACCGCCGGCTCGGCCAGCAGTCCCTCGGGGTCGCGCAGATCCGCCTCCACCACCTGGCTCAGCGGGTCGTCCTCCAGCAGCAGCCGGCTGTGCGCCACCGCCACCGGATCGCGGTCCACGTAGACGACCCGGGCGTCCGGGGCGGCCTCGCGGGCGATCTCGTGCACCGCGCCGAAGGTGGGGATGCCCGAGCCGATGTCCAGGAACCGGGTCACCCCGCGCTCGGCGGCGTACTGCACCGCCCGGCGCAGGAAGGCCCGGTTGGCCCGCATGATCGACGGCAGCTCCGGCCACAGGGCCATGGCCTTGCGGGCCATCTCCCGGTCCACCTCGAAGTTGTGCGAGCCGCCCAGGTAGTAGTCGTACACCCGGGCGGCGTTGGGCTTGTCGAGGTCCGTTCCCGCCGGCACCCACGTCGGTCGAGTCATGGCGGGACTCCTTCGGCTCGGAGCGCGGACAGCGAACAGCAAAAGCCTCCTACCGTTGCATACCGGGTGCAACCCCTGAACACAGGAGACCCGTCCGCTCCCGTCGGCCGTCCTGCGCCCCTCCGGCACCGGGCCCGGGGGGCCGGTTCGCCGGGCGGCGGGGGGCTGCCGGTGTCAGTCCAGCCGCGCGCCTGTGTCAGTCCAGCCGCGCGCCGCCGTCCCCAACGCCGTCCGCGCCGCCGGGCGCGGCCGGGCCTGCCGCGGCGCCGCCCTGGACGTCCGCCGGCGCCCCGGGCCCTTCCTCGGTCGGGTCGGCCTGTCGGCCCCGCTCCAGCCCGAACAGGGCCACCAGCGCCGCCACCGCCATGATCCCGGCCATGGTGTAGAAGACGCCGCGGGTGGCGTAGGCGAAGTCCAGCCGGATGAAGTGCGGGATGGTCGAGGTGTTGCCGGAGCCCCCGCCCTGCGAGGACTGCGAGATGGCGGACGCCGTGGCCGACGCCTGCGCGTGCGGCATGCCCTGCGCCAGCAGCGAGCTGAGAATCCGCGAGCGGAACTGCGAGACCAGGATCGTCCCCAGGATCGCCAGGCCCAGGCTGGCGGAGTAGTTGCGGACGGTCTGGGTGATGCCGGTGGCCTCACCGTAGGAGAGCCGCGAGGCCCGGTTCAGCGCGTCCGTGCTGGCCGGGCTCAGCATGAAGCCCATGCCGGCCCCGGCCAGGATGACATACCACATCTGCGAGTTGAAGTCGAGCCCGGTGACCTTGCCCGCCCACAGCGCGAAGCCCACCGCGGACAGCGCGCAGCCCAGCGTCACCGGGCGCTTGGCGCCGCCCCGGTCCAGCATCCGGCCGCCGATCTGCGAGGCGACGACGAAGCCGAGGAAGAAGTACAGCAGGTACAGGCCCGCCTGCGAGGCCGACTTGCCCAGGGCGATCTGCGCGTACTCGCTGGCGAAGAAGAACACCGGGACGAACACCAGCATGGCGACGCCGAGCACCATGTTCTCGACCAGGAACGCCCGGATCCTGAAGATGTCGACCTGGATCAGCGGCGACTCGGTGCGGCGCTCGACGAAGAAGAAGACCACCAGCAGCGCCAGGCCGGCCGCGATGCACAGCCCGATGCCGGGGTTGCCCCAGCCCCACACCTGGGACTGCTGGAAGCCGAAGACGCTGAGGCCGACCCCGGCCACGATCAGCGCCAGGCCCCGGTAGTCCATCGGGGCGGGCCGGTGCTCGGTGACCGGCTTGGACAGCCAGATCAGGATCAGGGCGATCACGGCCACCGGGATGTTCACCCAGAAGATGGCCCGCCAGGTCCACTCGGTCAGGTAGCCGCCGAGGATCGGGCCGATCGCGGTCAGGCCGCCGGCGATGCCGAAGAAGATCGCCAGCGCCCGGCCGCGCTCGCGCAGCGCGAAGGTCTGCACCACGATGCCCAGGGCGGCCGGGAACATGATCGCACCGCCCGCGCCCTGGACCGCCCGGAACGTCACGATCCACGCCTCGGCCGCGCCGCCCTTCGGGGTCAGCCCGCACATCGCGGAGGCCCCGGCGAACAGCAGCACCCCGAGCACCACCATCTTCCGGTGGCCCACGGTGTCGGCGAGCCGCCCGCCGAAGGCGAACAGCGCGGCCAGCGACAGCAGGTAGGCGTTGACCGCCCACTGCACGCCGGTGCTGCTCAGCCCCAGCTCGCGCTGGATCTGCGGCACGGCGATGGAGACGATGGTCTGGTCGATGAAGGTCATGGCGACCGCGAAGATCATCGCGGCGAGCACGAGATTCCTCGGGCGCCCGGCCGTGCCTGCGCTGACGGTCATGCTCTCTCCTCGGCTGATGCAGACGCGCTGGCCTGATCCGGTCGCGGTCGTCGACGTGCACGCGTGATACACACCACGTTCGATCACCGGAGACATTACTGCCAGCGAATCGCGGCTACCGGTGAACCTTCGTCCGCGCTCAGGGGGCGCCCTCAGCGTGCGTAGAGCCCGTCGAGCCGCCCCCGGGCCAGGACCGGCCCGGCGACCGCGCCGAGGACGGCCGCAGGCTTGGCACCGTCCAGTGCCGCCCCGCCCGCAGCCGAGGTGAGCGCGGCGGGGAGGGCGAACAGCTGGAAGGCGTACCGGTGCGTGCCGTGGCCCCGGATGGGCTCCGGGCCCAGGTAGCCGCGCCCCATGCCGGAGCGCAGCACCCGTACTCCCCCGGCCGGGCCCTGCGCGTCCAGCCCCCCGGCGGGCAGCGACCGCAGGGCCGGTTCCAGCAGTGCGACGCAGTGCACGAACGGGGTCCTGGTCGGCGAGTCCACATCCTGGACGACCAGCAGCAGTTGGGCGGCGTTCTCGGGCGTGCCGGTCCAGGCCAGCGCCGGGGAGGTGTTGCGGCCGCCGGCCCGCCTGCCGGCGTGGGTCAGCGCCAGGGTGGCGCCGTGGTCGAAGTCGGCGCTGCGCAGCTCCAGCATCTCCGGCCCGGCCAGGGCCGGGAGGTTCCAGGCGAGCCGGCTCTCGCCGGCGCGCTTGTTCTTCAGCAGGGATCCCAGGAGGGGCACGGTCGTCTCCGGCCTTTCATCGATCACAGCGGATTACTGCGTTCGGCGTTCGCAGTTGATGCCGCCTAAGCTACTGCATACGTCGTTCGCAGAAAAGGAGGGCCCATGACCGAGTCGCCTGTCCCCAGCATCTGGCTTCGCCCCGCGCGGGCGGCGCGGGGTCCGGCTCCGACCTTCGACCGCGACCGGATCGCGGCTACGGGCGTCGCCCTGGCCGACGAACAGGGGCTGCCCGCGGTGACCATGCGGGCGGTGGCGCATGCCCTGGGGGCCGGACAGGCATCCCTCTACCGCTATGTGGCCACCCGCGACGAGCTGCTGGAGCTCATGGTCGACCGGGTCAACGGCGAGGTCTCGTACCCCGGCACGGGCTCCGCCTCCGGTCCCGCTTCCGGCGAGTGGCTCGCCGACCTGCTGGAGCTGGCCCGGCAGAGCCGGAGGGTCTGCCTCGCCCACCCCTGGCTCCTCGATGCCACAGCATCGAGGAGCCCACTGGGGCCGAACGCGGTCGCCTACCTGGAGCACGCCCTGGCCGCCATGGCCGGTCTCCGGGTCAGCGCCCGGACCAAGCTGGAGGCCGTCGGGGTGCTCGGGGCGGTCGTCACCGCCCTCACCCGGGCCGAGCTCACCCAGCGCCTGGCCGGGCAGAGCGTCCCGCAGTGGCAGCGGGCGCAGGCGGAGTACCTCGCCCGGGTGACCGATGCGGGCGACCACCCGCACCTGGCCGCCGCTCTCGCCCCCGCACCCCGGATCAGTCGCGGGGAGTCGCAGGAGCTGCTCTTCGACCGCATCATCACCCGGATGCTGACCGGGCTGCTGCACTCCGAGGAGTGAGCCGACGGGTCGTCACTCCCTCTCAGCCGAGCGAGATCTCGCCGCCGGTGACGGTGATGGTCTTGGCCGCGAGCGGGGAGGGCGCCGGGCCGCGCGCCACCGAGCCGTCGGTGATGTGGTACTGGCTGCCGTGGCAGGGACAGGTGATCAGGCCGTCCGAGACGCTTCCGACGATGCAGCCCTGGTGGGTGCAGACGGCGGTGAAGCACTTGAACTCACCGGCCGTCGGCTGGACCACTACGACCTGCTGCGAGGTGAACACCTTGCCGCCGCCGACCGGGATCGCGCTGGTCGGGGTGAGCCCCTGGGCGGCCGACCCCTCCGACGAGGAGCTCTGCGACGCCGAGCCCTGCGGCGCGGGAGCCGCCCCCGAGCCGTCCGAACCGGACGAGCCGCCGGAACTGCCGGAGCTGCCCGAGCCGCCGGCCCCGCAGGCGGTGAGCAGCGCGGCGGCACCGGCGATGCCGGTCCCCGCCAGGACCGTACGCCGGGCCGGGACGTGCGCGTTCCGGGGAGCGCTCGCGGATGCCTGGTCGTTCGCCATCGGTTACTCCAAACACGGGGAGGGGTAGCTGTCCCGGACCTCTACGCACCCCGCGCGCCGCGGGTTCACCCCCGTCCCGCGTTCCCCCGTCATTCCCCCGTCCGGCGCAGCGCCGGCTGTCAGCCCGTCACGGCGGCCAGCTCCGCCGCCGCGGCGGCGAGCACCATGTCCAGCGCGGCCGGATAGGCGCTCAGGTTCATCCGTTCCACCAGCAGGGCTGCGGTGGAGGCGATATGGGGGTGGGTCAGCTCGGGGAGCCTTGCGTAGGTGGCCTTCCAGACCTCCTCGTCCAGCTGCCGGGCGGCTGCGGGCATGGCGATGGAGGCGGCGTCCAGGGCGGCGAAGGCCAGGCTCTGGTCGATGAAGACGTGGTAGATCCGCACGGCGGTGCGGTCGGGGAAGCCGGCTCCGCGCAGCAGGCCCAGGATCGCCTCGTCGGCCGCGATCTCGTGCGGTCGCCCGCTGACCCGGTTGGCGGTCAGCACCGCCGCCTGCGGGTGGGCCAGGTAGGCGGAGTGGATCCGCAGCCCGAGGTCGCGCAGGTCGGAGCGCCAGTCCCCGACCGGCTGCCAGTGCTGCACCGCCCGGCTCATCAACTCGTCGGCGATGGCCAGGACGAGGTCGTCCATGCCGTTGAAGTACCGGTAGACCGCGCTCGCGTCGGCGCCGAGGCCGAGCCCGAGACGGCGGGCGGTCAGCCCCTCCGCGCCGTGCTCGCTCAGCATGCGCAGCGCGGTCTCCACTATCAGTTCGTGCGAGAGCACCTGCCCCTGCTTGGTCCGCCGCCGCCGTTGCCGCGCGTCCTGCGGCACCACTGTCTTCGCCATCCAGCAAGCTTATGCCAACGCCATTGACGTTCGTCGAGGCGCTGGCGTTTGATCGTCACAGGGCCGCAGAACCGCCCACAACCTCGGAAAAGATCGGATTTCACCATGCGCGTACTGCTTGTGGGAGCCGGCGGCGTCGGCACCGCCATCACCCGGATCGCCGCCCGACGGTCGTTCTTCGACCACATGGTGGTCGCCGACTACGACCTCTCCCGGGCCGAAGCCGCCGTGGCCGCGCTGGTGGAGCGCGATCCGGCCGAATCCCGCTTCAGCGCCGCCCGCATCGACGCCTCCGACCAGGCCGCCGTCACCGCGCTGCTGAACGCGCACCACTGCGATGTGTTGATGAACGCCACCGATCCGCGTTTCGTGCTGCCGCTGTTCGAGGCGGCGCTGGCCGGTGAGGCGCACTACGTGGACATGGCCATGTCGTTGTCGCAGCCGCACCCGGAGCGCCCGTACGAGCTGACCGGCGTCAAGCTCGGCGACGGCCAGTTCGAGCGCGCCGACGCCTGGGAGAAGGCCGGGCGGCTGGCCCTGGTCGGCATGGGCGTGGAGCCGGGCCTGTCCGACGTCTTCGCCCGCTACGCCGCCGACGAACTCTTCGACGAGATCGAGGAGATCGGCATCCGCGACGGCGCCAACCTCACCGTCGACGGCTACGACTTCGCGCCGTCCTTCAGCATCTGGACCACCATCGAGGAGTGCCTCAACCCGCCGGTGGTCTACGAGTCGGACCGCGGCTGGTACACCACTCCGCCCTTCAGCGAGCCCGAGGTCTTCGACTTCCCCGAGGGCATCGGCCCGGTGGAGTGCGTCAACGTCGAGCACGAGGAGGTGCTGCTGGTGCCCCGCTGGGTGGACACCAAGCGGGTCACCTTCAAGTACGGCCTCGGCGACGACTTCATCGACAAGCTCAAGACCCTGCACGCCCTCGGCCTGGACCGCACCGCCCCGCTGACCGTCCCCAGCGACCGCGGCCCGGTGCAGGTCTCCCCGCGCGACGTGGTCGCCGCGGCCCTGCCCGATCCGGCCGGGCTCGGCGACCGCATGCACGGCAAGACCTGCGCCGGCACCTGGGTCAAGGGCCTCCGGGACGGCAGCCCGCGCGAGGTCTACCTCTACCACGTGGTCGACAACCAGTGGTCCATGCGCGAGTACGGCTCCCAGGCCGTCGTCTGGCAGACCGCGATCAACCCGGTCGTCGCCCTGGAACTGCTCGCCTCCGGCGCCTGGTCCGGCGCCGGCGTCCTGGGCCCCGAAGCCTTCGCCCCCAAGCCCTTCCTCGACCTGCTCATCGCCTACGGCTCCCCCTGGGGCCAGCGCGAGCAGTGACCCCGGACCGGGCCCCGCTCAGGTTTTGTAGAGGTTGAGGTCGTCGTTCATGAACAGCTGGACGAAGCCGCAGCTCCAGCAGATCAGGCCGGTGGCGGACTCGTTGGCCCAGCCCAGGTTCAGCAGCTCCATGCCGGAGGTGTTCAGCGTCACCTCGCGGTCACGGAAGACCTCGCCCCGGCAGAAGCCGCAGGTGATCCAGACGTCCCCGATCGCCGCCCGCACCGGCTTGGCCATGCTCCGCACCTCTCCCCGCACCCGCCGGTGCTACACCGCGCCGAGCGTGGGCCCGGAGCCGGGCCACAGCATAGTCAGGGCCGTGACCAGCCGCGTTCCGAGGGCCAGTAGGCGGCCAGGGCGGCTGCCGTGACCGGGTCGAGGTGGCCGCGGGCGACGGCCGCCCCCAGGGCGGGTATGGCGGTGGACGCGCCGGGCGCCTCCGGGCCGGGCAACGGCAGCCGCTCGGTGCGGGCCAGGAGCAGCAGCCGGACCGCCGCCGCCACCAGGGCCGGGGCCGCCACCACCGGCTGCACCAGGGGGTGGAGCAGGTCCAGGCCCATCCACTCGTAGTCGTCGCCGGCCAGTTCCGGAAACCAGTCCCAGCCCCGGTCGGGGCCCCAGGCCAGCCGGAGGCCGTCGTACCCGGCGGTGGCCGCACGCCCGGGGGCGAGCGTGACCAGCGCGTACGGGGGGTCGCCGCCGGGCGGGTACGCGGACTCGACGGCGGCGCAGTCCGGGCCCAGGGCGGCGGCGACAGCGGCGATGTACGGGCCGTGGGGATCGGGGGTGTCGGTCACGGCGGTTCCCTTCGGGTTGCGCGCGGAGGTGGTGTATCAGTCGCCCGAGCAGCCCCAGAAGGCGACGTCGGTCGGCCGGTCGTGCTCGTGCAGGACGAGGTAGAGGCCGGTCCAGCGCATCCGGCACTCGTCGGCCAGGGTGGTGGCACCGGCGCTGCGCTCGGCCTCGCACCGCTGCTGGTACTGGCGGCGGGAGGGCCGCTCGGTGCCGAAGTGGTGCAGGACGCGTTCGGGGGCGAGCGGCCGTATCGTGCTGTAGTCGTCGGAGACGGACGGCTTCGGCGGCGCGGTGGTCGTCACCACGCGGCAGACGTCGAGGATGCTGTGCGTGCCCTCCTCGCCCATGAACTCCTCGTCCTGCCACAGGTCGCGCAGCGTGGCGTAGTCGCCCGCGTACTCGGCCTGGAACAGCTGCTCGTGCAGCCGGGCCAGGGTGGTGGCCACGTCGGTGTCGAACGGGGTGATGTAGTCCCAGCCTGATGCGCCCATGCGTGCAGCCGCCTTCGTCGATCGCGTGCCCGGTGATGTCGCTGATGTCCAGGACTCTAGGCAGCGGCACTGACAGTCGCCGTCCGCACCGACTGCGGGCGGGCGGGCGCGGGCGGCGCGGCTATGCCTGGCTCAGGGCCGGTTCCGGCTCGCGTTGCGGGCTGTCGTCCCGCCGGGGCAGCAGCAGAGGCGTGGCCAGGAGCGCCACGCCCGCGGCGGCGATCGCGGCGCGGGAGCCGGTGACCCCGGCCAGCAGGCCCCACAGGGCGGTCATGGCGGCGGTGGTGAGGTTGCCGGTGACCGTCCACGCGGACAGCATCCGGGCGACCCGGTGCGCCGGGGTCTGCTCCAGGCGGCAGGTGGCGAGCACCGGGTTGAACACGCCCGCGCTGGTGACCAGGCCCAGTTGCAGGACGATGACCAGCAGCATTCCGGCGGCTCCGGGCCGGACGAAGGCCAGGCCGAGCATCCAGCAGGCGCGCAGCGTGCCGCTGGCGAGCAGGACCGGGTGCCGACGGAACCGGGCGACGAGTCGGCGGGCCAGCCGTGAGCCGATCAGGCCGCCGACACAGGGCGCCGCGAAGGCGAGCCCGTACTGCCAGGGCGCGAACCCGAGGCGGCCCAGCATGAGGACGGCGAGCAGCGGCTCGGTGGCCAGGATCAGGCCGTTGACCAGGATCGTGTTCAGGAACAGCGGGCGCAGTGCCGGGTGGCCCAGGAGGTAGCGCCACCCGTCGAGCAGTTCGCCCATCCGGAACCCTCGTGCTCCGGTCCGCTCGGGTCGCGCTTCGCCGCCGCCGATGGCGCCGACTCCGACGGCGGAGAGCAGGTAGCTGACCGCGTCGACCAACACCGTCGTCACCGGGCCGAACAGTCCGACCGCCGCGCCGCCGAGCGGCGGGCCGACGACGATGGACGTCCAGGTGGCGGACTCGAAGCGGCCGTTGGCGACGAGCAGGTCCTCCGTCGGTACCAGCGCCTTGAGGTAGGCGCCGCTGGCCGACCTGAAAATGATCTTGGCTGCGGCGACGACCACTGACACCACCAGCAGTTGGGCGAAGCTGAGCCGACCGAGCGCGAAGGCGACCGGGATGGTGGTCATCGCCGCGAACCTGATCAGGTCCATGGCGATCATCACCGGCCGTTTGCGGCGGAACTCCACCCAGGGGCCGAGCGGCACCGCCACCAGCGCGCCGACCGCGAGCCCGGCCGCCGACAGCGCCGACACCTTCGCCGGACCGGTGTGCAGCACCAGGATGGCGATCAGCGGGAAGGCGCCGAATCCGAATCCCGAGCCGTAGGCGCTGACCACGTACGCCGCCCAGAGCCATCCGAAACGCCGCCCCAGCGACCGCCGACCCGCCATGCCCACCGCACCCCGCTACCTCTGTCGAACAACCCTGCATTGACCAGGGGTATCAAAGCAGGCGGCGGAGCTGCAGATCCAACAACCCCGAGCCGAAGAAGAACAACCAATCGTTGTGGGTCAGTGGTGAGCGGTGCGGATCACCACCGCGCTGCTACGCACCGCCCGCCCGGCTGCGGAAGTTGATCTCGGCCACCCGGGCGGAGAGTTCCTCCCGCGCGGTGGCCGGGCGCAGGTGCGCGGGCATCGCCTCCCATTCGGTACCGCCGCCCGCCTTGCGCAGGTAGACCCGTCCGTACAGGACGTCGACCACAAGAGCGACCCGGTCGGTGCGGGTGTCCAGCACCCAGGCACCGACCTCGGGTAAGCCGGGCCGCTGCGGCTCCGCGTGACCGGCGGGCGCGGACCCGGCCCCGGACCGGGACGCCGCCTCGGGCGCCGGTGGCGCCACCGGCGTTGGCTCGGGGCCGGGTTGGGGCTCGGGGTGCGGCGGTCGGCGGCGTTGCTCGTGCTCCAGTTTGGCGTCGAACGCGGCGCTGAACAGCAGCCAGCCGAGCGGTCGGCCGTCCTCGCCGACGAGCGGTTCACCTGCGGTGGTGACCCTCCAGAGCCGGGCCCGGCGGTCCCAGGCGACCTCTGGGCGTGGCTGAACGGACGGGGTGGGCGTTCCGTCCCGGGCGACCATGCCCATATCGCACCTCCTGGCCTGAATGTCCCGAACGGCACGCCTGCCGAGGGGCCGCACCGGGGCCCGCGTCCCGTCGGATCCGGGTGCACTAGTTCAGTTTGTGACTGGCCGAAGCACTCGCGCAACGGTTCCCGGTGCACTAGGTTGCGACCTGACGGCAGCTCAGATGCATTGTGAGGTAAGGCGATGGCAGCTCCCAAGACGTTCACCGTGATCGCGGACCACTTCCGTCAGCGCATCCTGTCCGGTGACCTGGAACCGGGTACGAAGCTTCCGACCAACCGCGAGATCAGCGGCCAGTGGCAGGTGGCCGCCGCCACCGTCTCCCGCGCGCTCCAGGCATTGCAGGTGGAGGGCTTCATCAGGACCACGCCGCGCGGCACCTTCGTCGCCGACGACCCCCGGGTGGGACTCTCCGGGCGCGACCGGCTGGCCAGGGTGCAGCGGGTCAAGTCGATCCTCGCCGACGGCGAGACCAGCCGGGTGACCGCGGCCGAACTGGTCGTTCCGCCGTTGTACGTTGCCGAGTTGTTCGACCTGGACCCGGGCGACCAGGTGGTCCGCAGAGAGTGGATCGCCGGCAGAGGCCAGAGCCGGACGACGTTCGCGGTGACCTGGTACCCGGCGCAGTTCGCCGCACTGGTACCGGACTTGCTGAGCACCGCGCCGGGTAAGAACGCCGGGCTCACCGCCCGGGTGGTGGAGGCGTCCGGGCGGACCATCAGCCACGCCCGGGAGGACATGCACGCACGCCAGGCGGACGCGCGCGAGGCCTCCGCCCTCGGCCTGTCGGTCGGCTCGCCCATCCTCGCCGGGGCCCACCGCTGGAGCGACGACGCCGGGGTGGTCGAGTACGGGGAGTGGTGCCTGCCTCCCCGCTTCACCATTGGCTACGAGTACGGGATTTGACGCCACGTCATATGAGGTGCGGCCAGCGGTGATCCGCTCGCCGCTCAGCTCAGGACGAAGTCGCCGGGCTCCGAGCGGCGCAGGGCGCGGCGGGCGGCCCAGGGCGCGCTCGGCGGAGCCACGGTCAGCACCGGGCACACCGCCCGGGCCAGGACCCGGCGGCGGACGGTGCCGCGCAGCAGGCCGGTGATCCGGCCGTGGCCGCCGCCGCCGAGGACCAGCAGGTCCTCCGGTTCGGCCGCGAGCTGCGGCAGCACGTGCCAGGCCGGGCCGCGGACCACCTGCGGCTCGATCCGCAGCCCCGAGACGTCCAGGACGTCGACCCCGAACACCTCGACGCCGAGCGCGTCCGCCCCGAGCACCTCGGCCAGGACGCCGGCCAGCCGCCGCCGGGCCTGCCGCTGCCACAGGGCGGCCATCGGCGCCGACGGCATCCGGGCGTGGACGATCTCGCCCTCCGGCGGCTCCCAGGCGTGCACCACGACCAGCGTCCGGCCGCTGCGCCACGCCTCCTGCTGGCCGCGCCTGAGCGCGGCCGCGCTGCTGGTCGAGGTGGTGACTCCGACGACCACGCGCCCGCCGTTCATGACCGCGCCTCCCAGCTGCCCGACGGGGTCAACGAGCATGCGGTGGACGGGGTTACGGGTATGCGGCGGTCGCGGGTCATGGCAGTAAGTATGGGAGGGTCAAAATTCCGCCAACAGTGGCAGCCGTGCCCTTGTCCAATAAAATCCTGCCACCTACGCTGGGGGGATGCTGAAAACTGTCGCCGCCGTCCTGATCGACGGCTTCGCCCCGTTCGAGTTCGGCGTGCTGTGCGAGGTGTTCGGCATCGACC
The DNA here is from genome assembly GCF_014084125.1 of Streptacidiphilus sp. PB12-B1b. Taxonomy (NCBI): domain Bacteria; kingdom Bacillati; phylum Actinomycetota; class Actinomycetes; order Kitasatosporales; family Streptomycetaceae; genus Streptacidiphilus; species Streptacidiphilus sp. PB12-B1b. Next base: position 4,333,058 of record NZ_CP048405.1, read on the forward strand.
GCACCGACGACGGCGTCCCGGCCTTCGACTACCTGGTCTGCGGCGAGCATCCAGGGCGGCCGCTGCGCACCAACCTCGGCTTCGACATGATCCCCCCGCACGGGCTGGACGCGCTGGCCGGGGCCGACCTGGTCGGCGTCCCCGCCGCCACCATGCGGGACTCCTACCCGCCCGCCGTGCTGGACGCCCTGCGCGCCGCCGCCGACCGCGGCGCGACCCTGATGTCCGTGTGCAGCGGCGCGTACGTCCTCGGCGCGGCCGGCCTGCTCGACGGCCGCGCCTGCACCACCCACTGGCGCTACGTGGACGACTTCGCCCGGCGCTTCCCGCTGGCCAGGGTCGATCCGAACGTGCTGTTCGTGGACGACGGCACCATCGTCACCAGCGCCGGCACGGCCGCCGGGATCGACGCCTGCCTGCACCTGGTGCGCCGGGAGCTGGGCTCGGCCCCGGCCAACGCCATCGCCCGGCGCATGGTCGTGCCGCCGCAGCGCGACGGCGGGCAGAAGCAGTACATCCAGCTGCCCGTCCCCGAGTGCACCGGCGACAGCCTGCAGCCGGTGCTCACCTGGATGATGGAGAACCTCGCCGTGGAGCACAGCGTGCCCGCGCTGGCGCGCCGGGCCCGGATGTCCGAGCGTACCTTCGCCCGCCGCTTCGGCACCGAGACCGGCACCACCCCGCACCGGTGGCTGACCCGGCAGCGGGTGCTGCACGCCCAGCACCTGCTGGAGGACACCGCGCTGAGCATCGAGGAGATCGCCCGGGTCACCGGCATGGGCACCGGCGCGCTGCTGCGGCACCACTTCCGGCAGATCGTCGGCGTCACGCCCAAGGACTACCGCTGGAACTTCGCCGACCGCACCGGCGCCCCGTCCGCCTGAGCGGCCCGGCGCGAGCCGCGCGGGTCCGGTTCCCCCTCCGTGCGGCGGGTCGGCGCGGCAGCGGTGCGGCGGCGTGCCTATGCTGCGCGGACGGCGCGCCCCGCGGGAGGCTCACCCGAGAGGTCACGCGGGGCGTCCGTCCACCGTCCGCCTTAGGTCAAACCCCTTCGACCGACGGTTTTCCACCGGCCACCCTTACACCTTGGATATGGCCCCGGCGCGGCGGCGGCGGGCACAGTGGGCACGCGGTCCGGTTCTCCCCCGTACCGGACCGCCCACCCTCTCTCCGCGCGCCGCGGGCGTACGGCAGGTCCACGAAACATCCCAGTCCCAGCCCCCTGGCGCCCGGCCGCCGGTCAGCCCGCCGGGCGGAAGGTGACCACGGCGGCGACGCCGCGTACGTCGAGCAGCCGGGCCGGGCCCGCTGCCGGACCGTCCGCGCCGCCGTCCTCCAGCAGCACCGCGTCCAGCGGGCCGAGCAGCGTTCCGTCCGGGCCCAGCTCGGCCTCCCCCTCCAGGACGACGGCCAGCACCGTCGGCCCGGTGAGCGCGACCGGCTCCCGCTCGACCACGGCCACCACCGCGTCGGTGCCGCCGCGACGGGTCATCACATTGAAGTCCACCAGCGGCCCCTGCAGCAGCCGGCAGCCGGTGTCGGCGTCGCCGGGAAAGGCGAACGGGCGGTAGCGGGCGTCCACCCGGTGCTCCACACCGTCGACGGTGAGCACCATCCCGGCGCCGCGCACCACCGTGATCACCCGGTCCACGCCGGGGAACGCCGAGAACGGGCCGCCCTGGGCGACGTCGGCCAGGCTCACCCGCCACTGGAATCCGCCCAGGTCGGAGCCCTCGGGGAAGGCCGCGACCTCGCGGGTCACGCCTCCGCCGTTCTTCCACGGCGCGGCGGCCCGCTCCGCCGCCCGCAGCACCCGTACCGCCGCCATCGCCCACACTCCGTTCCTCGCTTCTGTCGCCTCGAACGTACCCTGCCGCCGCGCGCCGTCGTTCCGCGCTCCGCCCGCCCGGCCTGCTTATGGTGGTGGGGCGAACCACCGCGTCCCCATCCGGCGTCCCCGCCCGGCGCCCCGGCGTCGTACGCAAGGAGAGAGCATGGCCGTCACCAGCGTGGCCGACCAGATCGTCGCGGTACTGCGCCAGGCCGGGGTGGAGCGGGTCTACGGCGTGGTCGGCGACAGCCTCAATCCGGTGGTCGACGCCATCCGCCGGACCGAGGGCATCTCCTGGGTGCACGTGCGCAACGAGGAGGCGGGGGCGTTCGCCGCGGCCGCCGACGCCGAGCTGACCGGACGGCTGGCGGTCTGCGCCGGCTCCTGCGGCCCGGGCAACACCCACCTCATCCAGGGCCTGTACGACGCGCAGCGCAGCGGTCTGCCGGTGCTGGCGCTGGCCTCGCACATCCCCTCCGCGCAGATCGGCAGCGGCTACTTCCAGGAGACGCACCCGGAGCGGGTGTTCACCGACTGCAGCGGCTTCTGCGAGATGGTCGGCAACCCGGCGCAGCTCCCCCGGCTGCTGCGGACCGCGATCCAGCACGCCCTGGGCGCGCACCAGGTGTCGGTGCTGGTCTTCCCCGGCGACATCGCCGCGCTGCCCGCGGCCGGGCCCACCGGGCACAGCACCTTCGTACCGGCGGCCGAGCAGGCACTGGCGGTGCCGCAGCCGGGGCAGGTGCGGGCGCTGGCCGAGCTGATCGACGCCGCCGACAAGGTGACGCTGTTCTGCGGCGCGGGCGTGCGCGGCGCCCACGCCGAGGTGATCCGGCTGGCCGGGACCGTGCACGCACCGGTCGGCCACTCGCTGCGCGGCAAGGAGTGGGTCCAGTTCGACAACCCCTACGACGTCGGCATGAGCGGCCTGCTGGGCTACGGCGCCTGCCACGAGGCCCTGCACGAGGCCGATCTGCTGGTGCTGCTGGGCACCGACTTCCCGTACGACAGCTTCCTGCCGCAGGCCCGGACGGTGCAGGTGGACCACGACGCCACCCGGCTCGGCCGCCGCACCCCGCTGGAGCTGGCCGTGCACGGCGACGTCGGCGCGACCCTGCGCGCGCTGCAACCGCTGCTGAAGCCCAAGCAGGACCGCTCGTTCCTGGACGCCATGCTGCGCAAGCACTACCGCAACCTGGAGGAGGTGGTCGGCGCCTACACCCGCAGGATCGACCACCACCTGCCGATCCACCCCGAGTACGCCGCCTCGGTGCTGGACGAGGTGGCCGCCGACGACGCCGTGTTCACCGTGGACACCGGCATGAACAACGTCTGGGCGGCGCGCTACCTGACGCCCAACGGCCGTCGCCGGGTGATCGGTTCGTTCCTGCACGGTTCGATGGCCAACGCCCTGCCGCACGCCATCGGGGCGCAGTTCGCCGAGCCGGGGCGGCAGGTCGTCGCCATGTCCGGCGACGGCGGGCTCGGCATGCTGCTCGGGGAGTTGCTGACGGTGGCTCAGCACCGGCTGCCGGTCAAGGTGGTGGTCTTCAACAACGGCGCGCTCGGCATGATCAAGCTGGAGATGATGGTCAGCGGCTATCCGGAGCACGCGATCGACAACGGGGACGTCGACTACGCCGCGATCGCCGCCACGCTGGGTCTGCACGCGGTCCGGGTGACCGACCCCAAGCAGTTGCGCGCGGCGTTGACCGAGGCCCTGGCCGTGCCCGGACCGGCACTGGTCGACGTGGTGACCGATCCGAACGCGCTGTCCATCCCCCCGCACATCACCACCGCGCAGCTGAAGGGCTTCGCCCTGGCCGCCGGACGGACCGTGCTCAGCGGCGGCGTCGGCGCCATGATCGACCTGGCGCGCAGCAATCTGCGCAACATCCCCCGTCCCTAACAGCCATATTGACGTCGCGTCAGTTCGCCGCGCGGGCGCCGATGGAGGCGATCAGCAGGTCGATCGCCAACTCGAAATTGTCCGGCGAGTCCAGGGCCGGGATGTCGTCGAGCAGCGCGGCGAGGTGCGGGTAGCGGTCCGCGGGCAGGGCCCGGTAGCCGACCTCCCAGGAGCGCAGATCGGCCTCCCGGGTGGGGGCGTCCAGCGCGTGCAGGGCCGCCTCCATGCTGGCGTAGGCGAGCACGGCATCGGCGAAGACCCGGTAGCAGCGGGCGGCGTCGCGGTCCGGCAGGCCCGCGCGGCGCATGCAGCCGAGGATGTGCTCGACCACCTCGAACTCGTGCGGGCGGCGCGCGGTGCGGGCCGCGACCAGCTGCCCGACCTGCGGATGGGCCAGGAAGGCGGCCTTGATCCGGCGGGCCACCGTGCGCAGGTCCTCGGCCCGGTCGCCGGTGACCGGCAGCCCTCCGGCGGTGGCCTGCGCGTGCAGCGCGTCGGTGAGCGCGAGCAGCAGCTCGTCCTTGTCGCGGAAGTGCCGGTAGATCGCGGTGGGGTGGGCGTCCAGTTCGCGGCCGAGGGCGTCGAAGGTGAGCGCGTCCATGCCGCCGCGGTCGCAGATGCGCAGCACGGCCTCGGTGATGACCTGCTGGCTGAGGCTGCCCCGGGGCCGCCGGGAGCGTCTGCCGGGCGGCGCGCCCGGGCCGTCGGGCGCAGCCTTGCCACTGCCTCCGGGGGTGCGGAGGCGCAGCGCCACCTGCACGCGCTGGGCATCACCGGCTGGCAGGACGCCTGGGTCACCCCCGCCACCCAGGACGCCTACCAGGTGCTGGCCGCCGACGGCCGGCTCACCGCCCGGGTGGTGGGCGCGCTGTGGTGGGAGCGCAGCCGGGGCCTGGAGCAGATCGCGGAGCTGGTCGAGCGCCGGACGCGGGGCCGGGAGGTCACCGCCCCCGGCGCGGGGCTGGGCTCGGGCTTCCACCCGACCACCGTCAAGATCATGACGGACGGCGTGCTGGAGAACCACACCGGCGCGCTGCTCGAGCCGTACTGCGACGGCTGCGGCGGCCACAGCGACAATCTGGGCCTGAGCTACGTGCCGTACGAGCTGCTCTGCGACGCGGTGACCGAGTTGGACGCGCTCGGCTTCCAGGTGCACCTGCACGCCATCGGCGACCGCTCGGTACGCAACTCCCTGGACGCGATCGCCGCCGCCCGCACCGCCAACGGCCACGGCGACCAGCGCCACCACATCGCCCACATGCAGCTGATCGACCATCAGGACCTGCCACGCTTCGCTGAGTTGGGCGTGATCGTGAACTGCCAGGCGTACTGGGCGCAGAGCGAGCCGCAGATGGACGAGCTGACCGTGCCCTTCATCGGCGTCGAGCGGGCCCGGTTGCAGTACCCCTTCGCCCACCTGCTGGCGTCCGGGGCGAAGCTGGTGATGGGCAGCGACTGGGCGGTGACCACGGCCGACCCGTTGCAGCAGATCGAGGTGGCGGTCACCCGGACCGATCCGGAGAACCGGGGGAACGCGCCGTTCCTGCCGGAACAGCGGCTGACCCTGGACCAGGCGGTGGACGCCTTCACCGCCGGTTCCGCGCACGTCAACCACGACCAGCAGGGCGGGGTGATCGAGGCCGGCCGGCGCGCCGACCTGGCGCTGCTGGACGCCGACCTGTTCGCTCCGGGTGCCCCGCCGATCGCCGACGCCCGGGTGGTGCTGACGGTGGCGGCCGGCCGGGTGGTCCACGAGAGCTGAACAGTGGCGCTGCCCCGCTCCGACCGCCGAAGGGGCGGGGTACCGGCGGCGAACTTTCCATGACCGCCGCATGAACAGTTCCTCCCGCCCCCGCGAGGATTCGCGGTTCGGCCGGGGACCTCCGCCCACGGCGGCGGCGACGGATGGGTAGGGTGCCGACAACCCTCGCATGCAACCGCACTACAGATCGGAAGACGCGTGTCCAGCATCTGGCCTGCCGGCCCCCTCCGGGTCCTGGTCGTCGGCATCGACGGCGTACGCCTGGACCTGCTGCCCGACCTGAGGACCCCGCACCTGGACTCGGTCGCCGAGGCCGGGTTCCTGGCACCGGTCGAGGTCGACGACGCCACCCCCACCATGTCCGGCCCCTGCTGGGCGACGATCACCACCGGCGTCGGCGTGGCCAAGCACGGCGTGTTCGGCAACCACTTCGGTGGCAACCGGCTGGACGTCTTCCCCGACTTCGCCACCCGGCTGGCGGCCGTGCACCGCCGCCGCACCTTCGCCGCGGGCGGCTGGGAGCCGCTCTTCCTGGCACGCCAGGGCGGCCCGCTGTTCTCGGCCCCGGGCCGGCTGTCCTACGTAGCTCCGGCCGAGGACACCCCCGAGGCGTGGGAGGAGTGCGACGAGCGGGTGACGGCCGAGGCCGTGTACGTCCTGGGCGGCGGCGACGACCCGCAGGCGTCCTTCGTCTACCTGGGCGCGGTCGACGAGACCGCCCACTTCCTCGGCTGCGGGGAGGAGTACCGCCGCTCGGTCGAGCAGGCCGACGAGCGGCTCGGCCGGCTGCTCGACGCCGTCCGCAACCGCCCCGGCTACGCCGACGAGAGCTGGACGGTCATCGTGGTCACCGACCACGGCCACCTGGACCAGGGCGGCCACGGCGGCCGGACCTCCCTCGAGCGCACCGCCTGGGTGGCGGCGTGCGGGCCCGGCCTGGAGCCCGGCGCGCCGGTGGAGCAGGTCCGCCACGTGGACGTCGCGGCCCATGTGTACGCCGCGCTCGACATAGCCCCGGACCCGCACTGGACCCTGGACGGCCGCCCGTTCACCCCGGCCGCACGCCCCGTGGCCGAGGTGCACTGACCGCCGCGCCCCCGCCGCGTCACCCCGGGCCGTCTGCGACGACAGACCCGGAGTGACGTAGTGTCAGCTGATGGGTCGTCAGTAGTCCATCCGCATGGCCGCTCTGACGTCGACCAGGGTCGCCTCGGCCACAGCGTTGGCGCGCTCGTTGCCCGTGCGCAGAATCTGCCGCACCAGGCCGCGGTCCCGGGCGTACTCGGCGCGCCGGGCGCGCAGCGGCGCCAGGTGTTCGTTGACGGCCTCGGTGACGATCCGCTTGAGCCCGGCGGATCCGCCGTCCCCCGCCTCGGCGGCGACCTGGTGCGGATCGCGGTCCTGGCAGAGCGCGGCCAGCAGCACCAGGCTGGAGACCTCGGGGCGGCCGACCGGGTCGTAGCTGATCCGGCGCTCGGTGTCGGTCCTGGCGCCCTTGATCAGCCGGGCCGTCTCGTCGGCGTCGGCCGCCAGCGGGATGGCGTTGCCCCGGCTCTTGCTCATCTTGCCGCCGTCGGTGCCCAGCAGCAGCGGCGCGGCCGACAGCAGCATCTCGGGCTCCGGGAACACCGGCTGCCCGGCCGGGGCATAGCGCTCGTTGAAGCGCCGGGCGACGGTACGGGTGAGTTCCACATGCGGCTGCTGGTCGCGGCCGACGGGGACCAGGTTCGCCTTGCAGAACAGGATGTCCGCCGCCTGGTGGACGGGATAGGTGAACATGAGGCCGCTGACGGCCGACTGCCGGGAGTGTGCGATCTCGTCCTTGACCGTCGGGTTCCGGCCCAGCTCGGCGGTGGACACCAGGCTCAGGAACGGCAGCATCAGCTGGTTGAGCGCCGGAACGGCGCTGTGCGCGAAGACCGTGGCGCGGTCCGGGGCCACCCCGGCGGCCAGGTAGTCCAGGACCAGCCCCTCGACGTGCTCGGTCAGCCGGTCGGCCACGTCCCGGTCGGTCAGGACCTGGTAGTCGGCGACGATCACGAACAGGTCCACGCCCAGGTTCTGCAGCCGGACCCGGTTGTGCACGGTGCCGAAGTAGTGCCCCAGGTGCAGCGGCCCGGTCGGGCGGTCACCGGTGAGCATCCGGAAGCGCCCGGGGTCGAGCCGGACCCGCCGGTCCAGCTCGACGCTGCGCGCCTCGGCGGCAGCGTGGTCGGCGGCGTGGTGGTCGGTGGCGAGGGCGGTGGTCATCGGGTTCTCCTGACGTGCGGACGGGGCGGGACGGCCGCCGGTCCGGGCAGAGCCCGTGCGATGCCAGGGAACGCACAAGGGCCGTCCGGAACGAACGGCCCTGGGGGTGCATGCGAGGTGGCCGCTCCTACGAGGAGCGCCACCAGCTGAGACTGCATGCACGGTACATGCGGCCAGTGTAGCGCCCGGCCATCCGACCGGGCGGGACATCGGCGCTTCGCCGTGCGCTGCAGCGCGAAGCACCGGGATGCAGGCCGGGGTGCGCGCCAACGTCCGTGCCCGGGACGGTCGGTGCTGGGTCTCGGGGGTCGGGCAAGGTGCGCAGTCTCCCTGTTCGGCCGGCGTCCGCCGCAGCCTACCGAGGCGGCGGGCCGCGCCGACACGCGGGCGGGGCATCCGGGCGGGGCATCTGGGCGGGGCATCTGGGCGGCCCGGCCCGGGGGACGGAGAATCGTCCCCATGACCGGACCCCTGCGCGACGCCTGGACCACTCTCACCCCCCGCTCGGACAGCAGGCACGGCCCGCTGCCGCCGCTGCTGCTCGGCCTGACCGTGGTCACCGGGCTGGTGGACGCCTTCAGCTATCTGGTGCTGGGCCACGTCTTCGTCGCCAACATGACCGGCAATGTGGTCTTCATGGCCTTCGCGCTGGCGGGCGCCAAGGGCTTCTCGCTGGCCGCCTCGGCGGTGGCCCTGCTGGCCTTCGCCGTCGGGGCGGCGCTGGGCGGACGCCTGGCCAACCGTTTCCGCGAGCACCGGGGCAGGCTGTTGCTGGCGGTGGTGGTCGCCGAGGCACTGCTCGTCCTGGTGTCGTACGCCTGTGCCGCGACGGCCGCCGACCCCTCCCGGGGGTGGATGCGCTATCTGCTGATCGCGCTGCTGGGCCCGGCGATGGGCGCGCAGAACGGCGTGGTGCGCCGACTGGGCGTCCCGGACCTGACCACCACGGTGCTGACCATGACCATCACCGGCGTCTTTGCCGACAGCGCGCTGGGCGGCGGCCAGGACAGCAAGTCCGGCAGGCGGGTGCTGTCGGCCGTGGCGATGTTCCTGGGCGGGTACGCCGGGGCGCTGCTCGCGCTGCACGTCTCGGCGGCGCTGCCGCTGCTGGCGTGCGGGGCGCTGCTGGCGCTGGAGGCGGCGTCGCTGGTCGGCCAGGTGCGCACGCAACCGGCCTGGGCCCACCCGACGGCCTGATACGGCCGTCGGGAATGCGGGGAGGGGGGAGGTCGTTCACCGGTATAGTTGAACCTTCAACGATAACGATATGGACCAGGAGGGCCTCCCATGCAGTTCGGCATCTTCACCGTCGGCGACGTCACGCCCGACCCCACCACCGGCCGCACTCCGACCGAGCACGAGCGGATCAAGGCCATGACCACCATCGCGCTCAAGGCCGAGGAGGTCGGCCTGGACGTCTTCGCCACCGGCGAGCACCACAACCCGCCGTTCGTGCCCTCCTCCCCCACCACCATGCTCGGCTGGATCGCCGCCCGCACCGAGCACCTCGTCCTCTCCACCGCGACCACGCTGATCACCACCAACGACCCGGTGAAGATCGCCGAGGACTACGCGATGCTGCAGCACCTCGCCGACGGCCGGGTCGACCTGGTCATGGGGCGCGGCAACACCGGCCCGGTCTACCCGTGGTTCGGCAAGGACATCCGCCAGGGCATCCCGCTCGCCGTCGAGAACTACGCCCTGCTGCACGCGCTGTGGCGCAACGACAGCGTCGACTGGTCCGGGAGGTTCCGCACCCCACTGCAGTCCTTCACCGCCACCCCGCGCCCGCTCGACGGCGTCCCGCCGTTCGTCTGGCACGGCTCCATCCGCAGCCCCGAGATAGCCGAGCAGGCCGCCTACTACGGCGACGGCTTCTTCGCCAACAACATCTTCTGGCCCAAGGAGCACTACCAGCGCCTCATCGGCCTCTACCGCGAGCGGTACGCCCACTACGGCCACGGCACCCCCGAGCAGGCCATCGTGGGCCTCGGCGGCCAGGCGTACATGGCCAGGAACTCCCAGGACGCGGTACGCGAGTTCCGCCCCTACTTCGACAACGCCCCGGTCTACGGCCACGGCCCCTCGCTGGAGGAGTTCACCGCCGAGACCCCGCTCACCGTCGGCAGCCCGCAGCAGGTCATCGAGCGCACCCTGGCCTTCCGCGACCACTACGGCGACTACCAGCGCCAGCTCTTCCTGATGGACCACGCCGGTCTGCCGCTGAAGACCGTCCTGGAGCAGCTGGACCTGCTCGGCGAGGAGGTCGTCCCGGTGCTGCGCAAGGAGTTCGCCATCGGCCGCCCGGCCGACGTCCCGGACGCCCCCACCCACGCCTCACTGCTCGCCCGCCGCAACGCCCAGGCCCAGGCCGACACCGACACCGACGCCGCCGAGGCGCCGACCGCCGCCGACGCCTGATCCGCGCGCCGCAGCGCCCCGCGCCGCGCCGTCCCGAAAACCGTCCCTGCGACACCCCCAGGAGGCCCCCGTGACCGCCGCCGCCCCCGTCGACCTCGCCGTCATCTCCGCCGGCCTCGGCCGGCCCTCGTCCACCCGCCTGCTCGCCGACCGCCTGGCCGAGGGCGTCCGGCAGAGCCTGCTCGGGCGCGGCCGGGAGGTCCGCACCCGCACCGTCGACCTGCGCGAGCTCGCCCGGCCGATCGCGGACAACCTGGTCACCGGCTTCGCGCCGGGCGCGCTGCGCGAAGCCGTCGAGGCGGTCACCGGCGCGGACGCCGTCATCGCCGTCACGCCCGTCTTCAGCGCCTCCTACAGCGGTCTGTTCAAGTCCTTCGTCGACGTCCTCGACAACACCGCGCTCACCGGTGTGCCGGTGCTGATCGCCGCGACCGGCGGCACCGCCCGCCACTCGCTGGTGCTCGACCACGCGCTGCGCCCGCTGTTCTCGTACCTGCGGGCGGTGGTCGTCCCCACCGGCGTCTACGCCGCGACCGAGGACTGGGGCGCCGACGGCGGCTCGGGCGAGGGCAGCCTGCCCGCCCGGATCGCCCGGGCCGCCGGCGAGCTGGCCGACCTGGTCGACGGCCGCCCCGCCCGCACCGCGCCCGCCGGGGAGGACTTCCTGCCCTTCGAGCAGCAGTTGGCCGCGCTGCGCCCCGGCGCATAGCCGTCCGGACGGACGACCGGCCCGGGTGCGCGGCCGCCCCCGGCGTTGCCGGTTGCCGTGGACGATCATGCCGGTGGAGAGTGCATCCATGACCGTATCGATCGCGCACCTCAGTGACCCGCACATCACCACCGGCCCGCTGGCGGGCGGCCCGGCCTCCGGCCTGAGCCGGGCACTGGGCCGGGTGCTGGCCCTGGAGCCGCAGCCGGACTGCGTGGTGATCACCGGCGACCTGGTAGAGCGGGGCCGACCTGAGGAGTACGCGGCCCTGCGCGAGGTGCTCGGCCGGTTTCCCCTGCCGCTGTACCTGCTCCCGGGAAACCACGACCTGCCCGAGGAGCTGACCGCCGCCTTCGAGGGCACCGGCTTCCTCGGCGGCGCGGACTCCACCCGCTACGTGGTGGACCACCCGGCCTTCACCGTGGTCGTGCTGGACTCCCAGGTGCCCGGCGCGCCCGGCGGCGAGCTGGGCCCGGCCCAGCTCGCCTGGCTGGACGAGATGCTCGCGCTGCGACCCGACGTCCCGGCCCTGGTCTGCCTGCACCACCCGCCCGTCCCGATCGGCATCCCCTACCTGGACGGCATGCGGCTGGCCGACGGCGAGGCGCTGGCCGAGGTCGTCGCCCGGCACCCCAACGTCGTCCGCGTCCTGGCCGGACACGTCCACCGGCCGATCACCGCGGCCTTCGCGGGCAGCACCCTGGCCATCGCGCCCAGCACCCATCTTCAGAGTGGCCTGGCCATGGACGGGGGCGCCCCCAACTTCCTGCCGGAGCCCACCTCCTTCCTGCTGCACCTGCACACCGGCAGCTCCTGGGTCACCCACACCGTCCAGGTCAGCCACACCGCCGCGCCCGTCGCCGGGTTCTGAAAGGCGGCGCCCGCAGGGCAGTTCCGCCCTCGGCGGCCCCGCGCCGCCCCACCCGGAACGGTGCGGACTCATGCGGCTCTCAGGGACCTCCCACCGACCTCTCAGCAGCAGCACCCACCATCGGTAGCGGTACGGACGTCACTCCTCACCCGGGAGGCGCCCGTGCCGCCACCGAACGGAGGAGCACTGCATGGAGCCGACCGAGCCGGAGAGCCGCCCCCAGCACCAGCGCGCCACCCCTCGGAACCGGCGCAGAACCGCCGCGATAGCCCTGACCACCGGCCTGGTCCTGGCCGTCGGCGTGCTTGCCACCACCAGCAGCAGCGCCGACACCCGGCTGCTGCACATCCTGGACGTGGCCAAGGCCCAACCGATGGCTGCCCCGAACACTCCGGCTCCCGCCGCCCCGCGGAGCGCCACGGCCGCTCCGCGCCCCTCGGCGAGTGCCTCCGCCACCACCTCCCGCGCCGCGCGGGCGGCTGCCGTGACGCCTGCCCCGAAGGCGTCCGCCGACGCCGCGCCCAGCCGCAGCGCGGCCCCGGCGCAGGCGCCGCCCACCACCGAGCCCGGCCGGTCACTGGTCCTGACCAAGGACCAACAGCCCAGCCAGGTCGGCGCGTTGTTCTCCAGCAGCGGCCTGTCCGGCAGCCACCACTGCACCGCCAGCGTGGTGGACAGCCCGGGCGGCGACATCATCGTCACCGCAGCCCACTGCCTCACCACCGGCACCACCACCGGCGACGTCTTCGTGCCCGGCTACCGGGACGGCTCGGCGCCCTTCGGGGTGTGGCAGATCTCCAGCGTCGTCGAAGCCTCCGCCTGGACCGACGACGGGGACGTGGACGACGACGTCGCCTTCGCCGTGGTCAAGCCGCTGAACGGGCGCACCGTCGAATCCGTCGTCGGCTCCTACACCCTGGGCACGGGCGGGGCCAGTGACGACACCGTCCAGCTCACCGGCTACCCGGAGGCGACCGACGAACCCATCACCTGCACCGGCAGCAGCAGCGCCTTCACCGCGACCCAGCTCCAGATCTACTGCACCGACTACACCGACGGCACCAGCGGCAGCGGCTGGATCGCGGACTACGACCCGGACACCGGCAGCGGCACCCTGATCGGCGTCATCGGCGGCTACGAGACCGGCGGCGACACACCCGACGTCTCCTACAGCCCGCTGTTCGGCAGCGACGTCAAGGCCCTGTACGACCAGGCCCTCACCCTCGCCTGATCCCCCCCGGCACCCAGCGCCCCGGGACGACGCAGCGCCCGCCGGATGATCCCGGCGGGCGCTGCGGACGTCACGTCACGCGTCCTGATCGGACAACGGTCAGACCTGCTCGGCCTTCTCCAGCGCCGAGCAGCAGGTGTTGACCAGCAGGCGGGTCACCACGTACGGGTCGACGTTGGCGTTGGGGCGACGGTCCTCGATGTAGCCCTTCTTGTCGACCTCGACCTGCCACGGGATGCGCACCGAGGCGCCGCGGTCGGACACGCCGTAGCTGTAGACGTCCCACGGGGCGGTCTCGTGCAGGCCGGTGAGGCGGTCCTGGATGCCGGAGCCGTACTGCTGGACGTGCTCCAGCACCTTCTCCTGGTCCGCGCCCAGCGACTCGCAGGCGGTGATGATGGCGTCGTAGCCCTCACGCATGGCCTTGGTCGAGAAGTTGGTGTGCGCGCCGGCGCCGTTCCAGTCGCCCTTCACCGGCTTGGCGTCCAGCGTCGCCGAGATGTCGAACTCCTCGGCGGTGCGGTAGAGCAGCCAACGGGCCACCCACAGGTGGTCGGAGACGGTCAGCGCGTCGACCGGGCCGATCTGGAACTCCCACTGGCCGGGCATGACCTCGGCGTTGATGCCGCAGATGGCCAGACCGGCCTCCAGGCAGCGGTCCAGGTGCAGCTCGACGACGTCACGGCCGAACACCTCGTCCGCGCCGACACCGCAGTAGTAGCCGCCCTGCGCCGCGGGGAAGCCGCCGACCGGGAAGCCCAGCGGACGCTCGCCCTTGAAGAAGGTGTACTCCTGCTCGATCCCGAAGATGGCCTCCTGCGCCGCGAACCGCTCGGCGATGGGACGCAGCAGCGCACGAGTGTTGGTCTCGTGCGCCGTGCCGTCCGTGTTGAAGACCTCGCACAGCACGAGGACGTTGTCCCCGCCGCGGATCGGGTCCGGGCACGAGAAGACCGGCTTGAGCACGCGGTCGGACGCGTGGCCCTCGGCCTGGTTGGTGCTGGAGCCGTCAAAGCCCCAGGTGGGAAGCTCCGCGCCATCGGCCAGAACGCGGGTCTTCGAACGAAGCTTGGCGGTCGGCTCGGTGCCGTCGATCCAGATGTACTCAGCCTTGAAGCTCACGGGCGGCATTCCTCGCGGTGGGGTGGGATCTGAGCGGTGACGTGGCGCGGTGCTCCGCGTCACTGGGGAGGTCCGCTGTCCTGATGGCCTCGAGGATCACAGCCCGCAATTTCCCACCTGTTGCCCATGTGTGAACGCGAGGTTAACCGACGTCATTCGTGCCACAGCTCACACGACCACACCTGTGCAGGTCAGCCCTGGGTGACGTTCAACTCCGGGTGAAGGCCAGGCTCACATTGTGGCCGCCGAAGCCGAAGGAGTTGGCCACCGCCGCGCCCCAGGACCCCTCCCGCCGGGCCCCGGTGACCAGGTCCAGCTTCACCTCCGGATCCGGCCGGTCAAGGTTGCGGACCGCGGGCACCCGCCCGTCCCGCAGCGCCAGCACGGCCGCCACCGCACCGAGCGCGCCGGACGCGCCCAGCAGGTGCCCGGTCATCGACTTGGTCGCGGTGACGACGGGGTGCCTGCCGATCGCGGTGGCGATGGCCTGGGCCTCCACCACGTCCCCGGCGGGCGTGGAGGTCGCATGCGCGTGCACATGGTCGATGTCCAGCGGCGACAGGCCGCTCTCGGCCAGGGCCTGCCGGATCGCGCGCACCTGGCCGGCGGCGTCCGAGCCGGTGATGTGGGCCGCGCTGGAGGTGATCCCGGCCCCGGCCAGCAGTGCGTGCACCCGCGCCGACCGCGCCCGCGCCAGGTCCGCGCGCTCCAGCACCAGCAGCGCGGCGCCCTCGCCCATGACGAAGCCGTCCCGGTCCAGGTCGAACGGCCGCGAGGCGGCGTCGGGGTCGTCGTTGCGCGTCGACAGGGCCATCATCTGGCCGAACGCCGCCAGTGGCAGCGGCGCCACACATGCCTCCGTGCCGCCCGCGACCACGACGTCCGCACGCCCCAGGCGGATCAGGTCCAGCCCCATGGCGATCGCCTCCGCCCCCGACGAACAGGCGCTGACCGGCGTCCGGGCCCCGCCCAGCGCGCCGAGCTCCATGCTGACCCACGCCGCCGGGCCGTTGGCCATCAGCATCGGCACGGTGTGCGGGGAGACCTTGCGCGGCCCGGACGCCTCCAGGTTGTCGTCCTGTTCCAGCAGGGAGCGCACCCCGCCGGTCCCGGTCCCGATGACCACCGCCAGCCGCTCCGGATCCACGTCCGGACGCCCGGCCTGGGCCCACGCCTCACGCGCGCAGACCAACGCCACCTGCTCGCAGCGGTCCAGTCGGCGGGCCTCCACCCGGGTGAGCACATCGGTGGGCTCGACCGCCAGCCGCGCGGCGATCCGCACCGGTAGCGGCTGGGCCCAGTCCTCGGCGAGGGCGGACACCCCCGAGCGGCCCGCGAGCATGCCCGCCCACGTGGCCGCCACATCACCCCCGAGCGGCGTGCTGGCACCCATTCCGGTCACTGCGACCTCGATCGTCCCGCCTGCCATGCGTACGCTCCCGTGTCAGAGGATTCGAACGAACCCGGCCTTACGAGCCGGCATGACCAGCTCGGGCCATATCCGGCTCCTGCCAGCCTGACATGGGCGTTGGAACAGAGGCGATCGCCGCAGGCACCGAAGCAGACCCGGCAGCCTTGTGGGGTCTTCACAACACGACGATCGGGTCAGGTCAGCTGCCGGGAACGATGTCGACCCGGTCGCTGCCGCTGCGCTCGACCTCGGCGGATCCGGCGGTCACCGACGCCAGCCAGGCCCCGAAGGCAGCCACCGCGCTCTCGGGCACGCCCACGTCGAAGCACACGCCGTCGGCGCTGTACCGCACATCGCGGACCACATGACCGGCCGCCCGCAGATCGTTCTCCAGCCGTCCCGCCCGGGCATGGTCGGTGGTGACCGCGAACAGCGCCACCAGCTGGCGCTCCACGATCACGGCCTGGTCCAGCGCGGCGGACACTGCCCCGCCGTACGCCCGCACCAGGCCGCCGGCGCCGAGCAGTACACCGCCGAAGTAGCGGGTGACCACCGCGACGGTGTCGGTCAGCCCGCGTCGCCGGATCACCTCCAGCATCGGCGCCCCTGCGGTCCCGGCCGGCTCGGCGTCGTCATTGGACCGCTCACGCCGGGGCTGGTCACCGATGACATAGGCGGTGCAGTTGTGGCGCGCGTCCCAGTACCGCTTGCGTACCGAGGCGATGAACGCCTGCGCCTCCGCCTCGTCCTCCACCCGACCGATCGAGCAGAGGAAACGGGACTTCTTCACTTCGATCTCGTGCCGGACCGGGCCTTTGACAGTCAGATAGGGTTCCATGCGCTCCGTCCGCGACAGGACCGAAACGGGTCCGGGAATGCGGAAAGGCCCTCTGACTCGAGGTCAGAGGGCCTTTCACGAAAGGTTGTTCGGCGGTGTCCTACTCTCCCACAAGGTCCCCTTGCAGTACCATCGGCGCTATGAGGCTTAGCTTCCGGGTTCGGAATGTAACCGGGCGTTTCCCTCACGCTATGACCACCGTAACACTATGAAGTTGACCCGCACTCCCCGGCATGACGCTCCCGGGGAGGGGTCGTTGCTTCAGAACAACACAGTGGACGCGTAGCAACTATGGACAAGCCCTCGGCCTATTAGTACCGGTCAGCTCCACCCCTCACAGGGCTTCCACACCCGGCCTATCAACCCAGTCGTCTACTGGGAGCCTTACCCACTCGATGGTGGTGGGAGTCCTCATCTCGAAGCAGGCTTCCCGCTTAGATGCTTTCAGCGGTTATCCCTCCCGAACGTAGCCAACCAGCCATGCCCTTGGCAGGACAACTGGCACACCAGAGGTTCGTCCGTCCCGGTCCTCTCGTACTAGGGACAGCCCTTCTCAAGACTCCTGCGCGCGCAGCGGATAGGGACCGAACTGTCTCACGACGTTCTAAACCCAGCTCGCGTACCGCTTTAATGGGCGAACAGCCCAACCCTTGGGACCTACTCCAGCCCCAGGATGCGACGAGCCGACATCGAGGTGCCAAACCATCCCGTCGATATGGACTCTTGGGGAAGATCAGCCTGTTATCCCCGGGGTACCTTTTATCCGTTGAGCGACGGCGCTTCCACAAGCCACCGCCGGATCACTAGTCCCTGCTTTCGCACCTGCTCGACCCGTCGGTCTCACAGTCAAGCTCCCTTGTGCACTTACACTCAACACCTGATTGCCAACCAGGCTGAGGGAACCTTTGGGCGCCTCCGTTACATTTTAGGAGGCAACCGCCCCAGTTAAACTACCCACCAGACACTGTCCCTGATCCGGATCACGGACCCAGGTTAGACATCCAGCACGACCAGAGTGGTATTTCAACGACGACTCCACAACCACTGGCGTGGCCGCTTCACAGTCTCCCACCTATCCTACACAAGCCGAACCGAACACCAATATCAAGCTATAGTAAAGGTCCCGGGGTCTTTCCGTCCTGCTGCGCGAAACGAGCATCTTTACTCGTAATGCAATTTCACCGGGCCTATGGTTGAGACAGTCGAGAAGTCGTTACGCCATTCGTGCAGGTCGGAACTTACCCGACAAGGAATTTCGCTACCTTAGGATGGTTATAGTTACCACCGCCGTTTACTGGCGCTTAAGTTCTCAGCCTCGCCCCGTCGAAACAGAGCTAACCGGTCCCCTTAACGTTCCAGCACCGGGCAGGCGTCAGTCCGTATACATCGCCTTACGGCTTCGCACGGACCTGTGTTTTTAGTAAACAGTCGCTTCTCGCTGGTCTCTGCGGCCGGCCACAGCTCAGGCAGCACGTGCCATCACCACAACCGGCCCCCCTTCTCCCGAAGTTACGGGGGCATTTTGCCGAGTTCCTTAACCATAGTTCACCCGAACGCCTCGGTATTCTCTACCTGACCACCTGAGTCGGTTTGGGGTACGGGCCGCCATGAAACTCGCTAGAGGCTTTTCTCGACAGCATAGGATCATCCACTTCACCACAATCGGCTCGGCATCAGGTCTCAGACTATGTGAACGGCGGATTTGCCTACCGTTCGTCCTACACCCTTACCCCGGGACAACCACCGCCCGGGCTGGACTACCTTCCTGCGTCACCCCATCGCTCACCTACTACCAGCTCGGTTCACCGGCTCCACCACTTCCCCTTGTCCGAAGACTCCGGGACGGCTTCACGGGCTTAGCATTACCGGGTTCGACGTTGGCGCTTCAAAGCGGGTACGGGAATATCAACCCGTTGTCCATCGACTACGCCTGTCGGCCTCGCCTTAGGTCCCGACTTACCCTGGGCAGATCAGCTTGACCCAGGAACCCTTGGTCAATCGGCGCAAGAGTTTCCCACTCTTGTATCGCTACTCATGCCTGCATTCTCACTCGTATACCGTCCACGACTGGCTTCCGCCGCCGCTTCACCCGGCACACGACGCTCCCCTACCCATCACAGCCCCCGTTAGGGGTTAATACTGCAATGACACGGCTTCGGCGGTGTACTTGAGCCCCGCTACATTGTCGGCGCGGAATCACTTGACCAGTGAGCTATTACGCACTCTTTAAAGGGTGGCTGCTTCTAAGCCAACCTCCTGGTTGTCTCTGCGACTCCACATCCTTTCCCACTTAGCACACGCTTAGGGGCCTTAGCCGGTGTTCTGGGCTGTTTCCCTCTCGACCATGGAGCTTATCCCCCACAGTCTCACTGCCGCGCTCTCACTTACCGGCATTCGGAGTTTGGCTAAGGTCAGTAACCCGGTGGGGCCCATCGCCTATCCAGTGCTCTACCTCCGGCAAGAAACACACGACGCTGCACCTAAATGCATTTCGGGGAGAACCAGCTATCACGGAGTTTGATTGGCCTTTCACCCCTAACCACAGGTCATCCCCCAGGTTTTCAACCCTGGTGGGTTCGGTCCTCCACACGGTCTTACCCGCGCTTCAACCTGCCCATGGCTAGATCACTCCGCTTCGGGTCTTGGGCGCGCTACTATGTCGCCCTATTCGGACTCGCTTTCGCTACGGCTACCCCACACGGGTTAACCTCGCAACACACCGCAAACTCGCAGGCTCATTCTTCAAAAGGCACGCAGTCACGACAGCTGTGTGCAAGCACACGCTGCGACGCTCCCACGGCTTGTAGGCACACGGTTTCAGGTACTATTTCACTCCGCTCCCGCGGTACTTTTCACCATTCCCTCACGGTACTGTCCGCTATCGGTCACTAGGGAATATTTAGGCTTAGCGGGTGGTCCCGCCAGATTCACACGGAGTTTCACGGGATCCGTGCTACTTGGGAAAAACTCAAGAGAGCCGCACAGGTTTCGTCTACGGGGGTCTTACCCTCTACGCCGGACCTTTCGCATGTCCTTCGACTACCCATACGGTTTCTGACTCTCCGACCGGCCGGCAGACCGGTCAAGAATTCTCCCACGACCCCGAAGTGGCAACCCCTGCCGGGTCTCACACCACAACGGTTTAGCCTCATCCGATTTCGCTCGCCACTACTCTCGGAATCACGGTTGTTTTCTCTTCCTGCGGGTACTGAGATGTTTCACTTCCCCGCGTTCCCTCCACACTGCCTATGTGTTCAGCAGCGGGTGACAGCCCATGACGACTGCCGGGTTTCCCCATTCGGACACCCCCGGATCAAAGCTCGGTTGACAGCTCCCCGGGGCCTATCGTGGCCTCCCACGTCCTTCATCGGTTCCTAGTGCCAAGGCATCCACCGTGCGCCCTTAAAAACTTGGCCACAGATGCTCGCGTCCACTGTGCAGTTCTCAAACAACGACCAGCCACCCATCACCCCCACGAGCACACGCTCACAGAGTTCACTGGGGCCGGCACTGAAGACCAGCCTTGCGGCCGTGCCCTCAGGACCCAACAACGTGCCCGACCCGACTCGTCACACCCATGCTTTCCACGCCGAAGCAGTACTCGCACTTGTGCAACCAGTCGTGCCGAATAGTCAACGTTCCACCCATGAGCGAACCACCGTCAGACATGCGCTGACGATATGGCCCTCTGCCCGACCGTGGTCGGGAGAAGTGCTCCTTAGAAAGGAGGTGATCCAGCCGCACCTTCCGGTACGGCTACCTTGTTACGACTTCGTCCCAATCGCTGGTCCCACCTTCGACAGCTCCTTCCCTTGCGGGTTAGGCCACCGGCTTCGGGTGTTACCGACTTTCGTGACGTGACGGGCGGTGTGTACAAGGCCCGGGAACGTATTCACCGCAGCAATGCTGATCTGCGATTACTAGCAACTCCGACTTCATGGGGTCGAGTTGCAGACCCCAATCCGAACTGAGACCGGCTTTTTGAGATTCGCTCCACCTCGCGGTATCGCAGCTCATTGTACCGGCCATTGTAGCACGTGTGCAGCCCAAGACATAAGGGGCATGATGATTTGACGTCGTCCCCACCTTCCTCCGAGTTGACCCCGGCAGTCTCCTGTGAGTCCCCGGCATAACCCGCTGGCAACACAGAACGAGGGTTGCGCTCGTTGCGGGACTTAACCCAACATCTCACGACACGAGCTGACGACAACCATGCACCACCTGTATACCGACCACAAGGGGGCGACCATCTCTGGCCGTTTCCGGTATATGTCAAGCCTTGGTAAGGTTCTTCGCGTTGCGTCGAATTAAGCCACATGCTCCGCTGCTTGTGCGGGCCCCCGTCAATTCCTTTGAGTTTTAGCCTTGCGGCCGTACTCCCCAGGCGGGGAACTTAATGCGTTAGCTGCGGCGCGGACCACGTGGAATGTGACCCACACCTAGTTCCCAACGTTTACGGCGTGGACTACCAGGGTATCTAATCCTGTTCGCTCCCCACGCTTTCGCTCCTCAGCGTCAGTAATGGCCCAGAGATCCGCCTTCGCCACCGGTGTTCCTCCTGATATCTGCGCATTTCACCGCTACACCAGGAATTCCGATCTCCCCTACCACACTCTAGCCTGCCCGTATCGAATGCAGACCCGGAGTTAAGCCCCGGGCTTTCACATCCGACGCGACAAGCCGCCTACGAGCTCTTTACGCCCAATAATTCCGGACAACGCTCGCACCCTACGTATTACCGCGGCTGCTGGCACGTAGTTAGCCGGTGCTTCTTCTGCAGGTACCGTCACTTGCGCTTCTTCCCTGCTGAAAGAGGTTTACAACCCGAAGGCCGTCATCCCTCACGCGGCGTCGCTGCATCAGGCTTTCGCCCATTGTGCAATATTCCCCACTGCTGCCTCCCGTAGGAGTCTGGGCCGTGTCTCAGTCCCAGTGTGGCCGGTCGCCCTCTCAGGCCGGCTACCCGTCGTCGCCTTGGTAGGCCATCACCCCACCAACAAGCTGATAGGCCGCGGGCCCATCCCAGATCGCCGGAGCTTTCCACGCACACCCCATGCGGAGATGCGTCGTATCCGGTATTAGCACCGGTTTCCCGGTGTTGTCCCAGAATCTGGGGCAGGTTGCCCACGTGTTACTCACCCGTTCGCCACTGATCCACCCCGAAGGGCTTCACCGTTCGACTTGCATGTGTTAAGCACGCCGCCAGCGTTCGTCCTGAGCCAGGATCAAACTCTCCGTGAATGTATTCCGGATATCCGGAGCACACCCGCGAAAGAGCGGCACGACAGTCAGCGGAACAGCCGACCTCGTGCACTGCGTCCTCGCTAGTGTTTTGTGCATCAAAGGAACCACGTCCAAAAACGGACGGGGTATCAACATATCTGGCGTTGACTTTTGGCACGCTGTTGAGTTCTCAAGGAACGGACGCTTCCTTCAAGACCCTTTCACCGGTCTCTCCGGGCACTTCATTCTTCTTCGTTGTCCAGCCTAGCAGACTGTTTCCGCAGTCCATTTCGGCTGACTTTCGAAATCTGCCGTTCGCGGGCAGGAGCCACAACCTAGCGCAATTTTCACTGCGCTGGAAAATAGGGATCCGGCCGACGTGCCTCAACCGCTGCGGTTGTTGCGGGCAGATCTCCAACGTTACAGCTCGGCAGGGGCATGGGCAAATCCGCCGCGCCCGGCCCTGGTGAGCGCCCGGCGGCGCTGCGTCAGGACCGGTTGCAGTGAGCAGGTTTGGGGCGTTTTAGACTCATACTGGACCGGCACCCTCCCGGAGGAGACCGAGCATGACCACAGTGACCTCCCCCCTGGCCGGACGCGTCGTCGGACTCGGCGGCGTTCCCGACCCCGTCTTCTCGGGGCGGATGGTGGGGCACGGCACCGCGATCGATCCGGTGCGCGAGCCGGTTGCGGCGGTCTCCCCCGTGGACGGGGTGGTCGCGTCGATGCATCCGCATGCGTTTGTCGTGGTGGACGGCGAGGGGCACGGCGTCCTCACCCATCTCGGCATCGACACCGTGCAGCTGAACGGCGCCGGGTTCGAGGTGCTGGTGCGCAAGGGCGACGCCGTGACCCGGGGCCAGCCGGTGGTGCGGTGGAACCCCGCCGAGGTGGAGGCCGCCGGGCGGTCGCCGATCTGCCCGGTGGTGGCCCTGGATGCGGGCGCGGAGGAGTTGGCGGAGATCCGGGAGGGCGGTGACGTCGGCGTCGGCGGCACCCTGTTCCTCTGGACGTGACTATCAGGCGGTCCGGCCGCAGGCCGCGGCCCCGAGCGGAGACCGGTGACGATGACAGAGACGCTGCGCGGCGTGGGTGTGAGCCACGGGGTGGCGATCGGCCAGGTACGGCACATGGGCACGGCGGTGCTGGAGCCCCCGGCGCGGCAGGCGCCGACCGAGGGCGCACCTCGGGAGCAGGCGCGGGCGCAGCAGGCGGTGGTGGCGGTCGCGGCCGACCTCCAGGCCCGGGGCAATCTGGCGGGCGGCGAGGCGCAGGCGGTGTTGGAGGCGCAGGCGCTGATGGCGCTGGACCCGGAGTTGACGGCGGACGTCGAGCGGCGGATCACCGTCGGCAGTACAGCCGAGCGCGCGGTGTACGACGCCTTCGCCTCCTACCGGGCGCTGCTGGCCAACGCGGGCGAGTACCTGGCCGGGCGGGTCGCGGACCTGGACGACGTGCGCAACCGGATCATCGCCCGGCTGATGGGCGTGCCCATGCCCGGCGTCCCGGACAGCGACGAGCCGTATGTGCTGGTCGCCCGGGATCTCGCGCCGGCGGACACGGCGCTGCTTGATCCGTCCCTGGTTCTCGGCTTCGTGACCGAGGAGGGCGGGCCGACCAGCCACAGCGCCATCCTGGCCCGGGCCCTGGGGGTGCCGGCGGTGGTGGCGCTCGCCGGGGCGAAGGCGTTGGCGGAGGGTGTGGTCGTCGCGGTGGACGGCAGCACCGGCGTGGTCACGGTGGACCCGTCCGAGGAGGCGCGGGCGGAGCTGCGGGTGATCGCCGCCGAGCGCCGGGCGGTGCTGGCGGCGTCCACCGGTCCGGGGCAGACCTCGGACGGGCACCGGGTGCCGCTGCTGGCCAACATCGGCGGCCCCGGGGACGTCCAGGCGGCGGTGGCGGCAGGTGCGGAGGGGGTGGGGCTGTTCCGCACCGAGCTGCTGTTCCTGGACGATTCGCGGCAGGCACCGTCCGAGGAATCCCAGGTGGCGGCGTACCGGGCGGTGCTGGAGGCGTTCCCGGAGGGCAGGGTCGTGGTGCGGGTGCTGGACGCGGGCGCGGACAAGCCGTTGGCCTTCCTCTCCCCCGGCGAGGAGCCGAACCCCGCGCTGGGGGTGCGTGGGCTGCGCGCCCTGCTGGACCATCCGGAGGTGCTGGGGGCGCAGTTGCGGGCGCTGGCCCGGGCGGCCGAGGGGCTGCCGGTGTACCTGGAGGTGATGGCGCCGATGGTGGCCGACCGGATCGATGCCCGGGCGTTCGCGGACGCCTGCCGGGCGGCCGGGCTGCGGGCGAAGTTCGGGGCCATGGTGGAGATCCCGTCGGCGGCGCTGCGGGCGCGCTCGATCCTGCAGGAGGTGGAGTTCCTGTCGCTGGGTACCAACGACCTGGCGCAGTACACCTTCGCGGCGGACCGGCAGGTCGGCGCGTTGGCGCGGCTGCAGGACCCGTGGCAGCCGGCCTTGCTGGACCTGGTGGCCGCGGCGGCGGAGGCGGCCCGGGCCACCGGCAAGAGCTGCGGCGTCTGCGGCGAGGCCGCGTCAGATCCGGCGCTGGCCTGTGTGCTGGCGGGCCTGGGGGTGACCAGCCTGTCCATGGGCGCGTCGTCTATCCCGTACGTCCGGGCGCGGCTGGCCAAGCACACGCTGGCGCAGTGCGAGCGGGCGGCGGCGGCCGCGCGGGCCGTAGACACCGCGGACGAGGCGCGCGCCGCCGCGCACCAGGTGCTCTCCGGGGAGTGACCGCCCGGTGTCCGGCCCGCCGCCGTCGGGGCGGCGGGCCGGGGCGTGGCTCAGGCACGTGCGCGGGTCAGAGCCGGGGCGCGGCTCAGGTCCGGCGCCGGGCGGCGAGGTCGACGAAGGGGTCGAGCGCCGCGGGGTTGTCCAGCGAGCCGGGGTTGACGGCCTGGGCGAGCGGGGTGCCGGAGAGGATGCGCTTGACCGGGACCTCCAGCCGCTTGCCGGTGAGGGTGTGCGGCAGCGCGCGGACGGCGATGACCTCGTCGGGGACGTGCCGTGGCGAGAGCTGCTCGCGCAGGGCGGTGCGGATGGCCGCGAGCAGTGCGTCGTCCAGCTCGGCGCCGTCGGCGAGGACGACGAACAGCGGCATCCAGTAGCCGCCGTCCGGCTGTTCCAGGCCGATGACCAGGGATTCGCGGATCTGCGGCAGGCGTTCCACGACCTCGTAGATGTCGGCGGAGCCCATCCGGACGCCCTGGCGGTTCAGGGTGGAGTCGGAGCGGCCGTGGATGACGACCGTGCCGCGCGAGGTGATGGTGATCCAGTCGCCGTGCCGCCACACGCCCGGGTAGGTGTCGAAGTAGCTCTCGCGGTAGCGCGCGCCGTCGGGGTCGTTCCAAAAACCGAGCGGCATGGAGGGGATGGGCTTGGTGCAGACGAGTTCGCCGACCTGGTCGGTCAGCGGCTTGCCGTCCGGATCCCAGGACTGGACGTCCGCGCCCAGGCTGGGGGCCTGGATCTCGCCGAGGTGGACCGGCAGGGTGGGCACGCCGCCGACGAAGCAGCTGCACAGGTCGGTCCCGCCGCTCACCGAGGCGAGCCAGATGTTCGGGCTGATCTCGTCGTAGATCCAGTGGAAGCCGTCGGGCGGCAGCGGCGATCCGGTGGTGCCGACGGCGCGCAGCCGGGAGAGGTCGAGGTCGCGTCCGGGGTGGACCTCGGCCTTGGCACAAGCGCCGATGTAGGCAGCGGAGGTGCCGAAGACGGTAGCCCCGGCGCGTTCGGCGACGCGCCACTGGGCGTCGGTGGCGGGGTAGCCCGGGCTGCCGTCGTAGGTGACGATGCCGGCCCCGACCAGCAGGCCCGCCAGCAGGAAGTTCCACATCATCCAGCCGGTGGAGGTGTACCAGAAGAAGCGGTCCTCCGGGCCGAGGTCGAGCTGGAGTCCGGCCTGCTTCAGGTGTTCGACCACGATGCCGCCGTGGCCCTGGACGATGGCCTTGGGCAGGCCGGTGGTGCCGGAGGAGTACAGCACCCAGAGCGGGTGGTCGAACGGCACCTGTTCGAACTGCGGCTGCTCCTCGCCCGCGGTCAGCGCGTCCCAGGCCAGGGCGGATTCGGGGGCGGGGGTGCCGAGCAGCGGGATGTGGACGACGTGGCGCAGCGAGGGCAGTTCGCGGCGCAGCTCGGCGACGACGGCGCTGCGGTTGTGCTCCTTGCCGCCGTAGCGGTAGCCGTCGACGGCGAACAGCAGGACGGGTTCGAGCTGCTGGAACCGGTCGAGGACGCTGCGGGCGCCGAAGTCGGGGGCGCAGGAGGTCCAGACGGCGCCGACGGCGGCGGTGGCGAGCAGGGCGACGGCGGCCTGCGGGATGTTGGGCACGTAGGCGCTGACCCGGTCGCCGGGGCGGATGCCGAGGCGGCGCAGTGCGGCGGCGAGCGAGCCGACCTGGCGGCGCAGCTCGGCCCAGGTGAGGATCTGCGGTTCGGCGCCGGTCTCGTCCAGGTGCAGGACGGCGGGCAGCTCGGCGTGGTCGGGGTTCTCGCCGTGGCGCAGGGCGTGTTCGGCGTAGTTGAGGCGGGCGCCGGGGAACCAGACCGCGCCGGGCATGGTGGCGTCGGCCAGGGCGGTGGTCGGCGGGGTGGAGAAGCGGACGTCGAACCACTGGGCGACGGCGTTCCAGAACCGGTCGAGGTCCTCGGTGGACCACCGGTGCAGGGAGGCGTAGTCGCCGTCGGGGGCGCCGTGGTGCTCGACCGCCCAGCGCTGGAACCGGGCCAGCCGGGTGGCCTCGGCCCGGGCCGGGTCGGGCCGCCACAGGGGCGACGGCGGGGCGGCGGGCTGCTGGTCGGCGCTGCTCATCTGGGCTCCGATGGTGTCGGGTCGCGGCGCAGCGGGGTGGGCTGCGGTGCCGGACAGAAATCTGCCATGTGAACGGCGGTTAATCCAGGGGCGGCGGCTCGTCCGGCAGGTCGTCGGGGGTGCCGGGGCGGAGCAGAGCGGGGTGCAGGGTGCGTGCGGCGCCGGCGCGGTAGAGCCGGGCGCGGGGGCCGCCGCGGGGGCCGCCGCGGGTGGTGGTGCGTCCGGTGGCGACGACGAAGCCGGGGACGGAGAGCACCTTGCGGTGGAAGTTGCCGGCGTGCAGCGGTTCGCCCCAGATCTCCTCGTAGACGGCGCGGAGTTCCGGGATGGTGAACTCGGGTTCGAGGAAGGCGGTGGCGAGGGGGGTGTACTCGACCTTGGCCCGGGCCCGGTCGAGGGCGTCCGCGAGGATCGCCGCATGGTCGAAGGCCAGGGCGTCGGGCAGCGCGCCGGGCGGGCTGCCGGGCAGGTGGAGCGGTGCCCGGTCGCCGGACCCACCCCCGCGAGGTCCGGCGACCGGAGTCCAGGCTGCCGAGGCAGCGTCGCCCCCGGCCCGCGGGTCGGGCAGGTCGGGCGCGAAGGCGAGGTAGGCGACGGAGACCACGTGCATCCGGGGGTCGCGCGCCGGTGACCCGTAGCTGCCGAGCTGTTCCAGGTGGACCCGGTGCAGCTCGGTCGGGTCCACGCCGGTCTCCTCGGCCAGCTCCCTGGCCGCGGCCTGGCCGAGGTCCTCCTCGCCGGCGCGGACGAAGCCGCCGGGGAGGGCGGGCGAGCCGCGGTAGGGCGGCGCGGCCCGGTGGACCAGCAGGACGTGCAGCCTGCCGTGGCGCATGGTCAGGGCGACGATGTCCACGCAGACGGCGATCGGCGGG
Source organism: Streptacidiphilus sp. PB12-B1b (assembly GCF_014084125.1). NCBI lineage: Bacteria > Bacillati > Actinomycetota > Actinomycetes > Kitasatosporales > Streptomycetaceae > Streptacidiphilus > Streptacidiphilus sp. PB12-B1b. The sequence goes on from NZ_CP048405.1 coordinate 4,360,326, forward strand.
TAGGCGCGGGGGTCGTAGGCCGCGAGCCAGTCCCGTTCGTCCGGGCGGACGGGCGGGGCGTCGGGCTGCGGTGCCATGGATCCCCCGGCGTGCTGGTGGTGCTGGGTGGCTGGTGGTTCTGGGTGGGTGGTGCGCGGCGGATGCAGTTGTTCTCAGTCAGAGTCTTTCTCGCTCTGAGAAGAACGTAGCGCCTCGGGGCGTGTCGCGCCAGGGGTTTTCGGCGGCGGTCCGGCACGCTCGGCACGGGCGACCGCCGCAGCCACCCAGAGTCGCCCGTTCCGGAGCGGGCGGCGGGGCTGCTTCCGGGGCCCCACCAGCGGTCTGATGTGTACCTGCCCTGTGCTGCTCCCCCGATGGAGTAACAGCGCGTCACCTGGCAGACTCTGAGGAGAACAATTCGCGGTCGACATACGCATATGATGTTCAGCATTGTCGACCGCACCCCCCGCGGAGGTGTGCCCATGCCCGGCCCGATCCAGTCGCTTGAGCGCGCGGCGGCCATCCTGCGGCTGCTCGCGGGCGGTGAGCGGCGCCTGGGCCTGTCGGAGGTCTCCGCCTCGCTCGGCCTGGCCAAGGGGACGACCCACGGCATCCTGCGCACCCTCCAGCAGGAGGGCTTCGTCGAGCAGGACCAGGAGAGCGGCAAGTACCAGCTCGGGGCGGAGCTGCTGCGGCTGGGCCAGAGCTACCTCGACGTGCACGAACTGCGGGCGCGCGCCCTGGTGTGGGCGGACGACCTGGCCCGGGCCAGCGGCGAGACGGTCTACCTGGGCGTGCTGCACCAGCACGGGGTGCTGATCGTCCACCACGTCTTCCGGCCCGACGACACCCGCCAGGTGCTGGAGGTCGGCAGCATGCACCCGCTGCACAGCACCGCGCTGGGCAAGGTGCTGCTGGCGCACGACCCGGTGGCCCGGGGCGAGTTGGACGAGAACCCGCCGGAGTCCTTCACCGCGCAGACGCTCACCGACCTCGCCGACATCGACGCCGAGTGCGCGCTGACCCGGGAGCGCGGTTGGAGCGCCGCGGTCGAGGAGACCTGGGAGGGGACGGCGTCGATCGGGGCGCTGATCCAGGACCGCCGGCGCAACCCGGTGGGCGCGGTCTGCGTCACCGGGCCGGTCGAGCGGGTGTGCGAGGCCGGCGTGGTCCGGCAGGACCTGGTGGTCTCGGTCCGCGAGGCCGCGCGGGCCATCTCCCGTGATCTGGGCGCCTCGCGCTACTGACGGAACGTCTCATGACGCGCCCATGGAAGACCGACATCTCCATGCATGGGTGATTTGTCAGCATTTCCAGCCTTATGCGGACTTCTGCAAACGTCCTTTTCTTTGCCCTTGTGACCGCTCTTGACGCAGGTGAGCACGACGGGGAACACTGCCGCATGGCGGTCGACAATGTCGAACATCGTTCATGGCAACGCCGCTCGGGGCCCCACACCCCACCCACCCATCCGACGGGGCAAGGACGAAGGAGTTGATGTGTCGAACCTCCACATCTTCTTTGGCGAAGTACTGGGAACGGCACTGCTGATCCTGCTGGGCGGCGGCGTGTGCGCCGCCGTCACCCTCAAGAAGTCGAAGGCCTACGGCGCGGGCTGGACGGCCATCGCCTTCGGCTGGGGATTCGCCGTCATGATCGCGGCGTACGTGTCCAACTCCCTCTCCGGGGCGCAGCTCAACCCGGCGGTCACCGTCGCCGTGGCGGTCAAGACCGGCCACTGGGGGCATGTGCCGCTCTACTTCGCCGGGCAGATGCTCGGCGCCATGATCGGCGCCTTCCTGGTCTGGCTGACCTACCTGGGCCAGTTCCAGGCCAACGACGAGCCCACCCTCGGCATCTTCGCCACCGGCCCGGAGATCGACCACCCGGTGCAGAACCTGGTCACCGAGATCATCGGCACCTTCGTGCTGTGCATCCTGATCCTGGCCAACGGGCTGAACGCGCAGCTGGCGCTCTCCGGCACGGGCATCCTGATCGTCGCCTTCACCGTCGTCGGCATCGGCTACTCGCTCGGCGGACCGACCGGCTACGCCATCAACCCGGCCCGCGACCTGGGCCCGCGCATCGTCCACGCGCTGCTGCCGATACCCAACAAGGGCGGCTCCAACTGGCGCTACGCCTGGATCCCGGTGGTCGGCCCGCTGGTCGGCGCAGCCCTGGCCGGACTGCTCTACAAGGCTCTCTTCTAGGACCCGGGCGCGCCTCGTACCAGGTCAGTCCGCTGCTGATCTGCTTTCGTGGACATAGCAGTCCCCATGCATCCCACCCCGTCCGCACACACACCCGAGGACTTGAGTCGTGACCACCACACTGTCCAATGGCGGCCAGTACATCGCCGCGATCGACCAGGGCACCACCTCCAGCCGGTGCATCATCTTCGGCGCCGACGGCCGCATCGTCGCCGTCGACCAGCAGGAGCACAGCCAGATCTTCCCCCAGCCCGGCTGGGTCGAGCACGACGGCGCCGAGATCTGGACCCGGGTCCAGTCCGTCGTCGCCGGAGCGCTGGACAAGGCGAACCTCACCAAGGACGACATCCGCGCCATCGGCATCACCAACCAGCGCGAGACCACGATCCTGTGGGACAAGAACACCGGCGAGCCGGTGCACAACGCCATCGTCTGGCAGGACACCCGCACCGAGGCGCTCTGCAAGGAGCTGGGCCGCAACGTCGGCCAGGACCGCTACCGCCGCGAGACCGGGCTGCCGCTGGCCAGCTACTTCGCCGGGCCGAAGATCCGCTGGCTGCTCGACAACGTCGAGGGGCTGCGGGCCCGCGCCGAGGCCGGGGACATCCTCTTCGGCACCATGGACAGCTGGGTCATCTGGAACCTGACCGGCGGCGTCAACGGCGGCCACCACGTCACCGACGTCACCAACGCCTCGCGCACCATGCTGATGAACCTGCACACGCTGCAGTGGGATCCCAAGATCCTCGAGTCCATGCAGGTGCCGGCCGAGGTGCTGCCGGAGATCAAGTCCTCCGCCGAGGTGTACGGGCACGCCGTCGGCGTGCTGGAGGGCGTGCCGGTGGCGTCCGCGCTGGGCGACCAGCAGGCGGCGCTGTTCGGCCAGACCTGCTTCAACGTCGGCGAGGCCAAGAGCACCTACGGCACCGGCACCTTCCTGCTGCTCAACACCGGCGAGAAGGTCATCAACTCGTACCACGGGCTGGTCACCACCGTCGGCTACCGGATCGGCGACGAGAAGCCGGTCTACGCCCTGGAGGGTTCGATCGCGGTCACCGGCTCGCTGGTGCAGTGGCTGCGCGACCAGCTCGGCATCATCTCCACCGCGGCCGAGATCGAGACCCTGGCCTCGACCGTGGAGGACAACGGCGGCGCGTACATCGTCCCGGCGTTCTCCGGCCTGTTCGCCCCGTACTGGCGCTCCGACGCCCGCGGCGTGATCACCGGGCTCACCCGCTACGTGACCAAGGGCCACCTGGCCCGCGCCGTGCTGGAGGCCACCGCCTGGCAGACCCGCGAGGTCGTCGACGCCATGGCCAAGGACTCCGGCGTCACGCTCACCGCGCTCAAGGTCGACGGCGGCATGACCAGCAACAACCTGCTCATGCAGTACATCGCGGACGCCCTCGACGCCCCGGTCGAGCGCCCGTTCGTCGCCGAGACCACCGCGCTGGGCGCGGCCTACGCGGCCGGCCTGGCCGTCGGCTTCTGGCCCGACCTGGAGACCCTGCGGGCCAACTGGCACCGCGCCGCCGAGTGGACCCCGCACATGGACGAGGCCACCCGCGCCCGCGAGTACAAGAACTGGCTCAAGGCCGTCGAGCGGACCATGGGCTGGATCGAGGAGGACGAGAAGGCCGTCACCGACTGACCCCGGGACCACGCGCGGGCGGGGCGCCCCACCGGAGCGCCCCGCCCGCACCCGACAGAGCACAACGGACACACCCCTGAGAGGAGTACGACCGGTCCGCGCGGACGCGGCCCGGCCGGACCATCACATGAACACCATCCCGACCCTGGGCGCCAACCACACCGCGAGCCGCGCGCAGTCCCGGCAGCTGCTGAGCAGCGCCACCTACGACCTGCTGGTGATCGGCGGCGGCATCCTCGGTACCGCGGTCGCCTGGACCGCCGCCCAGTCCGGGCTGCGCGTCGCCATGGTCGACGCCGGGGACTTCGCCGGAGCGACCTCCAGCGCCTCGTCCAAGCTCGTCCACGGCGGGCTGCGCTACCTGCAGACCGGCGCGGTGAAGCTGGTCGCGGAGAACCACAAGGAGCGCCGGGCGCTGGCCACCGACGTCGCGCCGCACCTGGTGAACCCGCTGACCTTCTTCGTGCCCGTCTACAAGGGCGGCCCGCACGGCGCCACCAAGCTCGGCGCGGGAGTGTTCCTGTACTCGGCGCTGTCCGCCTTCCGCGACGGGATGGGCCGGGTGTCCACCGCCGCGCACGCCGCGCAGCAGGTGCCCGCGCTGCGCACCGAGGGCCTGCGCTCGGTCGCGGTCTACGGCGACCACCAGATGAACGACTCGCGGGTCGCGGTGATGACCGTGCGCGCCGCGGTGGACTCGGGCGCGGTGGTGCTCAACCACGCCGAGGTCACCGGCCTGCGCTTCACCGGCAACCGGGTGACCGGCGCGGACCTGCGGGACCGGCTGGACGGGACGGAGTTCGGGGTGAACGCCCGACTGGTGCTGAACGCCACCGGCCCGTGGGTGGACCATCTGCGGCAGATGGAGGACCCGGGCGCGGCCCCGAGCATCCGGCTCTCCAAGGGCGCGCACGTCGTGCTCAAGCGCCGGGCGCCGTGGCGGGCCGCGCTGACCATCCCGATCGACAAGTACCGGGTTTCCTTCGCCATACCGTGGGAGGACCACGTCCTGTTCGGGACCACCGACGAGGAGTACACCGGCGATCCGGCGGACGTCCGGGCGACCCCGGCCGACATCGACCAGATCCTCGGCGAGGCCGGCCACGCCGTGCGCGACGAGCACCTGGACCGGGATCTGGTCACCTACTCCTTCGCGGGCCTGCGGGTGCTGCCCGGCGGCCCCGGCGAGACCGCGGCGGCCAAGCGCGAGACGGTGGTGACCGAGGGCCGGGGCGGGATGCTGTCGGTGGCCGGCGGCAAGTGGACGACCTACCGCCACATCGGCCGGGTGGTGCTGGAGAAGCTGGCCAACGTGCCCGGCACCGGGCTGGCCGACGACATCTCGGTGATCCCGCGGACGGTGCCGCTGCCCGGCGTCGCCAGTCCCAACGCGGTGGCGCACCGGCTGCTGGTGGACCGCGAGCCGGGGGCCCGGATGGACCCGCTGGTGGCCCGCAACCTGGCCACCCACTACGGCACGCTGTCCTTCGAGATCGCCCAGCTGATCGACGACAACCCCGACCTCGGCCGGCCGATCCACAAGGACGGCCCGGACGTCTGGGCGCAGGTCGCCTACGCGGCCTCGCGGGAGTGGGCGCAGACTGCGGACGACGTGCTGCGGCGGCGTACCACCATGGTGGTGCGCGGCCTGGACACCCCCGAGGTGCGCGCCGAGGTCGACTCCTACCTGGCGGCGCACCGGGAGGTGTGACCGGCCGGGGGCGCGGGCAGGGTCTGGGCGTCGGAACGCAGCGTCGAGACGGGGAGCTGCGATGGCAAGGCGGGTGTCGGACCGGTCCCGGGTGGCGCGGACCAGGCTGCTGGTGAGCCTGGCGCTGACGCTGACGGCGCTGCTGTACACGGTGGTGTGCCAGTTGGCGCACACCATGTACACCGTGCTCGGGCTGACCGTGACCGGCGTGGGGATCTTCGCGTCCACCTGGTTCGTGCTGGACGCGTGCATCTGCTGGCAGGACGACCTCCAGCGGCGGCGGGCGCCGTCCGGGCGCGCGGTGCGCTGACAGCGGCAGAGCGGTGGTGGCCCCGGTCGGGACCGCCACCGCTCAGGTGTGCGCCGCGCCGGTCAGAGCGCGGCCTCGAACGCCGGCAGGTAGGCGTCGGCCTGGCCCTCGGCGGTGGGGTGGTAGGAGTCGTCGATCGGCCAGGTGACCGAGTTCAGCCAGGAGTCCGAGTCGCAGATCTCGTGGCCGCTGAAGTAGCCGCGGACGTCGGCGAAGGTGAAGCCGGAGTCCTTGGCGACGGCGGCCTTGATGACGCTGTCCAGGGTGTCCGCCGCGCCGTTGAGGGCGGTGCGGGACTTGGTCGACAGGCCGGAGCAGCCGCTGGACTGGGAGAGGTCGTACAGCTCCGGGTAGCCCATGACGACGACCTTGGCCTGGGGCGCGTCCTTGCGGATGTCGGCGTACAGGGTGGCCAGGGTGGCGGGCAGGGTGGTGGTGGCCTCGTTCTCGGCGCTGGAGATGTCGCTCAGGCAGGTGCTCTGCGAGTACAGGACGCAGTCCTCCATCACGCTGGAGAAGCCGACGTCGTCGCCGCCGTCGGTGAGGCTGACGACCGTGGTGCCGGAGTTCAGTGCCGAGAGCTGGCTGCTCTCGATGTCGGGGGCGGTGGCGCCGGTACATGCCTCGAAGCCGAACGAGCCGGGGGCCTCGGCCTGGTCGTACAGGGCCGGGTAGGCGGCGTCGCTCTGGTCGCAGTCGTTCAGGTAGTCGCTGGTGGAGCCGACTCCGGCCGAGTACGAGTCGCCGAGGGCGACGTAGCCGCCGGTGGCGGCGTCAGCGCCGGGGGCGAGGACCAGCAGGGAGCCGGCGGTCATCGCCACCGCGACCGCTCCGGTCACCAGGGCAGGGAAAGCACGCACGGAAGCCTCCGCAAAGGTGGGGGGGTGAGGGTGGTGCACTCGCTCGACAGCGATTGCTACTCACAAGTAGCAGCAGCGGAGCACCGGGAGAAAGAGGTGTGCACCGAAGTTCCGCTTCCCCGGCCCAGCATTCATCCGGCGTGCACATGACCATCACCTCGGCCGCCCAACCGTTACCCCTGCGACACCTCCCGCACCATCGGCACCACCGGCCCCGACCACCCCGGCGGCGCCGCCCGGGTCAGCCCACCGGCCTCCGGTAGATCCGCGTGGAGGTCAGCTCGCCCTGGATGTCCGGTGCGTCCGGATCGGCCACCGGCAGGCCCGGACGCAGGTGCTCCTCGACCGAGATGAACTTCTGCCCGGCCCGCAGGTCGGCGTCGTTGCGCAGCCGGATGATCAGCGGGAACTCGGCCAGGGCGTTGGCGTCCAGCAGTCCGGTGGTGTAGATCAGCTGCACGCCCAGGGCCGAGGCCACCGCCCGCTGCAGCTCGATCAGGTAGGTGGCGTTGGCCCGGCCGATCGGGTTGTCCAGGAACAGCGTCCCCGCGTGGGCCAGCCGGGCCTGCCCCTGGTCGTTGGAGCGCAGCGCGGCCATGGTGCAGTACAGCGCGATGGCGGCGGTGAGCAGCTGCCCGCCGGAGAAGACGTCCGACATCTGGCTGACCGAGACCCGCTCGGCCCGCAGCACCGCGTCCGGCTTCAGGATCTCCACCGCGACGCCCTTGGGCTCCAGCGCCGCGTGCACCCCGCGCAGCAGCAGCGACATGCCGTCGCGGCGGCCCCAGTCGCTGCCCCCGCCCGCGCCCGCGGCCCCGCCGGTCCGGCGGACGGCGGCCCGGGTGGCCTCGTCGATGACCTCGCCCAGGCGCTCCGTGAGCAGGGTGTGGTCCGGGTCCTCGAAGCGGATCCGGAGGAACTCCTGGCCGGACCACTCCCCCAGGCCCTCGGGCAGCCGGGAGAGCCGCTGGGCGGCGCGCAGGGTCGCCAGCGAGGTCTCCACCAGGCCGCGCAGCCGGTCGACGATGGAGTCCCGGTTGCGCTCCAGCTGCTCCAGCTCGTCGGTGAGCACCCGCAGCCGGGGCGCGAAGGCGGTGGCCCAGGCTGCCGCGTGGTCCGGCAGGGCGGCGGCGGGCAGCTCCCGGATCTGCTGCCGGGCGGGGGTGCGCACGGCCTCGTAGCGGGTGGCGTTGGCGTGCCGGACCAGCGCGTCGGAGGCGTCGCGGACGGCCAGGTCGGCGCCGGCCAGGTCGGCGGTGGCGGCGCGCAGGGTGCGCCGGGTCTCGGCGGCGGCCTGGCGGGCCTCGGCCAGGCTGCCCGGGTAGGCCGGCGCCTCCTCCTCGGCCTCGCCCGGGGCGGTGCCCGGTGCGGGCTCGCGCAGGCCGTCGCGCAGCTGCGCGGCGGCCTCGTCGAAGTCGGCGGCGGCCAGCTGCGCGGCCTCCAGGGTGCGCTGCAGCTCCGCGTGGGCGGCCCGGCCGGCCGCCAGCACGTCGGCGCGGCGGGCCAGCTCGGCGGTGGCGGTGCGCAGCAGCGCCTGGGCGTGCTCCGGGTCCTGCGGGACCAGCTCGTCGGGCAGCTCGGTGTGGGCGTCGCCGACCGCCGGGGCGCTGCGCTCGGCCTCGCCGCGCAGCCGACCCAGGTGCTCGCTGGCGGCCGAGGCGCGGGACTCGATGGTCTGCACCAGCTCCTCGGCGCGGGCGGCGGCGGCCTGCCGGGCCGGGCCGTCGGCGCCGTCAGGGGTGGTCAGCAGCTCCTCGGCGCGGCTGCGGACCTTGTTGGTGAGCCGGTCCAGCTCGCTGCGGGCGGCGGTCTCGTCGCCCTCGGCCCGGGCCTGCTCGGCGCGCAGGTCAGCGCCCACGCCGACCTGCTCGTACAGCTGGGAGGCGGCGCGGTGGGCCTCGCGCAGCGCGGGCAGCGAGGCGCTCGGCCGGTCGGGCTCGGCCGCCCCGGCCGGATCCGGGTCGGGCAGGTCGGAGCCGGGCAGCTCGGCGCGTTCGGCGCGCAGAGCGCGGACGGTGCGGCGGGCGTCGTCGGCGGCGCGCTGGGCGGCCCGGCGGTCCTCGTCGGCGGCCTGGGCGCGGTCGGTGCACAGCAGTTGGCGCTGCTCGGCCTCGGCGGCCTCGTCGGCGAGCTCCCGCAGCCGTCCGGCCCAGCGGCTGCGCTCCCGCAGCCGGAAGGCCAGGCCGGTGAGGGCGTCGGCGCGGCGGCGGGCCTGCTGGGCGGCCTCGGCGCGGTCGTCCCGCAGCCGCAGGGTCTCGCTCTGCTCGGCCTCGGCCTCGGCCAGCTCGGCCCGGGCGGCGGCCAGCTCGCCGGTGGCCGCCTCCAGCGCCTCCTCGGCGGCCCGGACGTCGGCGGCGAGCGCGGCCAGGTGCCCGGCCGGGCAGCGGGCGCGCCAGGAGGTGAGCCGGCCGGCCAGCAGCCGGTCCGCGCCGAGCCGGGCGGCCAGCTCGCGGATGTGCTCGTCGCGGGCGGCGGCCCGGTCCCGCAGCTGGCGGCGCTCCTCGTCGGCGGCGTTCTCGTCGTGCATGGCCGGGTTCGGCGGGACCAGGAAGAGGTCCTCCCCCGCCGCCCCGGGGTCGGTGACCGGGGCGAGCAGCGCGGCGGCGGTGCCGACCGCGACGGCCGAGCGCGGCAGCAGCGCCGCCTCGGCGAGGATCTCCCGGGCCCGCCGCAGCGCCTGCGGGTCGGTGACGATGACGCCGTCGACCAGCTGCGGCCGGGCGTCCAGGATCCGGTCGTGGTCGACCGGGTCGACCGACTGGGCCAGGTAGCGCCAGCCGGGCAGCGCCGGGACGCCGTGCTCGCCCAGGTACTCGACGGTCGCCAGCACGTCCGGACCGGGCGGCAGCAGCCCGCCGTCGCCGAGGGCGGCCAGCACCCGGGAGTCGGCGGCGGCCGCGGTGCGCAGGTCGAACAGGGTGCGCTCGGCCGAGGCCACGGAGTTGTCCAGCAGCTCGCGCAGCGAGTCCGCCGAGCGGTCGAAGGCGTCCGCGGACGCCTGCTGCGGGTCGTCGGCGGCCAGGCCCAGCAGGTCGGCGGCGCGCGGCTCGGCGGCGAGCCGGGCGGCGGTGTCCTGCTCGGTGTCCAGCACGGTACGGGCGGCGGCCAGCGCGTCGCTGGCGCGGGCGGCCGCCAGCTCGGAGCGGTTGGCCCGGGCGGCGGCCTCCCTCGTGCGGGCGGTGGCCCGGTCGGCGGCGGCCCTGGCCTGCTCCCAGGCGGCGGTGGCCTGCTGCTCGGCCCCGGCGGCGTCCAGCGCGGCCCGGGCCGGATCGACCGCCTCGAACTCGCCGGTGGCGCCGTCGATCCAGCCGGAGCGGACCGCGGCCTGGGTCTCCTGCTCGACCTCGGCCAGCCGCTGGCGCAGGTGCTCCGACTCGCTGCGGGCCTTCTGCCCGGCGGTGGCGGCGGCGGTGGCGTCCCGGCGGGCCGCCTCACCCTCGGCCTGCAGCGCACCGGCCCGCTGCTCCTCCTGGTCGGCCTGGGCCTCGGCGGCGCCGGCCGCCGTCTCCAGGGCGCGGACCAGCGCCAGGGCGGCGCGGGTGCGGGCGGCCAGCGCCGGGGCGGCGTCCCGCTCGGCCTCGCGGATGGCGGCGGAGACCTGCGCCGAGCGGTCGGCGGCGGCGCGTCGGCGCAGCACGATCTCGGCCGCCTGCCAGGCGGAGTGCAGGGTACGGGCGTCCAGGAGCTCCCGGCGCAGCCCGGCGGCGGCGCCGGTGGCGGCGGCCAGCGCCAGGCTGGCGTGCCGGTGCGTCAGCTCGGCGGTGACCAGGGACTGCCGGGTGCGGGCGTCGTCCGCGTCGGCGACGACGGTGGCGGCCTCGGCGACCTGCTCGGCCAGCTCCCGGCAGCGGTCCCGCTCGGACGAGGCGCGGACGGCCAGGGTGCGGGCCAGGCGGCGGGTGCGGCGCTCGGCGGAGCGGTGGGTCTCGCGGACGCTCTCGCGGGCGACAGCGGCCTCGGCGATGCGGCGCAGCAGGTCCAGCGAGCCCGCCGTGAAGTCGCGTTCGGCGGTCAGCTCGGCGCGGCGGCCCAGCTTGGCGGCGAAGCCGTGGACCAGGTCGGCCAGGCCGTCGGTGTCGCGGGTGTCGGTGACGGCGCGCAGCAGCAGGTCGGTGAAGTCGGCGTCGTTGCGGACCGCGAACAGCCCGGCCGCCTCGCCCTCGTCGGCGTTCATCTCGCGCTGGTAGCGGAAAAGCTCCGGGTCCAGGCCGAGGCCGCCGAGGTGCTCGATCCAGCGGTCGTGGCCCTCCTCCCAGGTGAGGTCGAGGTCGGGGTAGGTCTTCCCGGCCTCGGTGAGGGCGTCCCGGAACCCCTTCATGGTGCGGCGCCGGCCGCGGGCCGAGAAGCGCCGGCGGACGGCGTCCCCGGCCGGTCCGCCGTCGGCGGGCGCGGGCCGTTCCAGTTGCTCGGGCCGGGGCTCCTGGCCGGGGGCCGGCAACAGCACGGCGTGCTCGGCGACGGGCAGCGACTCCAGGCCGAGGCCGGGGCCGGGCCGGAACGAGTACCACGCCTCGGCGAACTTGCGCGGGTCGGCCGAGACCTGGCGTCCGCGCCACTCGCTGACCTTGCCGACCACGACCGTCTCGCCGGTGACGGTGTGCTGCCACTCCAGGGCGACGTGGCCGCAGTCGTCGGCGAGCAGGAACTTGCGCAGCACGCCGGAGCTGGCGCCGCCGAGGGTGTTGCGGTGGCCCGGCAGCATCACCGAGAAGATCAGCTTGAGCAGCACCGACTTGCCGCCGCCGTTCTCCAGGAACAGCACCCCGGCGGGCGCGGGGCGGCGCACCGGACCGGTGGCCTCCTCGTCGAAGAAGCCGGGCTGGCGCGGCGCGGGCTCGGGCACCGGATCGCCGACATCGCTCAGGTCGAGCACGGTGTCGGCGTACCGCGCACCGGCGGGGCCGATGGAGTACAGGCGGACCCGGTTCAGCTCGTACATGGGGTGTCGGTTCTCCGTGCTCGTGAGGGCTTGTGCGGGGCGGTCGGGCGGGGTGCGGTCCGGGCGCGGTGCGGTCAGGCGGAGTGGAACGGCAGTCCGGCGTCGGCGACCAGGTCCTCGGTGGCGTCCGGCGGCAGCAGGCTGGCGCTGCCGTCGCTGACCGGGACGACGCCCAGGGCCAGCAGCTCGGCCATGGCGGCGCTGCCCGCGAGGTCCCGGACCTGGAGCTGGTAGCGGGCGGTGGTGCGGAAGGTGCCGCCGGAGTCGTCGGAGGTCTTCTGCAGGAAGCCGGAGTCCACCAGGAAGGCGGTGGCCTTGGAGACGATGCCGATGGTGGAGCCGGACAGGCGGCGGGCGTCCTTGGTGGCGCCGGTGGCGCTGCGCCGGGCGTAGACCCGCCAGGCGGCCTCCAGTCCGGGGGCGTCGCTGGCCGGGTCGGTGTTGGCGCCCTCGGTGTCGGCCTGCTCCTCCATCCGGCGGCAGACCTGGCGGACGAAGGTGTCCACGCCGTTGACGGTGATCCGGCCGAGGTAGCCGTCGTCGGCGAGGTCCTCCGGGCGGGGGAAGGCCAGCGCGGCGACGGCGAGGTGGGCCAGCCCGTGCAGGAAGCGGTCGGAGGACTCGGACGCGGCCCGGCGGGAGTACTCGCCCAGCCGCACCGCGAAGACCGAGTCCTCGTCGGCGGCGACGGCCATCCCGGCGCGCGCGGAGACCTCCAGCACCACCAGGCCGAGGCCGGTGGCGACGGCGTCGGCCAGGCGGGCGAAGCCGGGGTCGTCGCGGTAGCGGCGGATCAGCTCGGCGTACTCGGCGTCGCGGGCGGGCAGCAGCTTCGGCTGGAGCCCGAAGGAGACCAGCCGGGAGGCGTCGGCGACGTCGGCCGGGGTGATCGAGGCCGGGGCGTGGCGCGGGTCGGCGGCGGAGGCCGCGGCGGGCGCTGCGGCGGCGGTGGTCGGGGCGTCGGCGGGGTGGTCACGGGCGGGGCTCCAGGCGGTGCGGTGCGGGGCGTACGGCGGCGCGGGCTGCGGCGGGCGGGGCGCTGGGGGTCACGTGGCCTCCGCGCGTTCGGCGGCCATGCCGGCCGCGTCCAGCAGGGCGCTGCCGACGATGAGGTCGGCGCCGCCGAACTCCGGGTCGTCCAGCCGGGTGCCGTCGTCCACGGCGAACAGCAGCCGCTCCTCGCCCTGGCGGTAGGCGGTGCCGACCGGCGGGCTGGCCGCGTGCACGGCCAGCAAAGCGACCAGGTAAGGGAGTTCGGGGTCGCGGCGGCGGGCCTCGGCGAGCAGGCCGGACAGCCGCCGGGGGGCGTCCGGCGCCAGGTCCAGCAGCTCTTGGGCGGCGTCCAGCTGGGCCTCGGAGAAGCGGCTGTCGTCGGGGGTGTCGACCAGGTCGGGCTCCTGCAGCTCCGCGCCCAGGTGCTCGCGCTCGACCGGCGGGGTGAGCAGGACCTCGATCAGGTCGTTGACGCGGACCGCGGCGCGGGTGCGCAGCCCTATGCCGTGGCTGAAGAAGGCGTCGGTGACCTGCCCGGCCTGCTCCACCGGCAGCCGCAGCAGCGGGGCCAGCAGCTGCCCGTACAGGTCCAGGCCGGTGCGGGCGGTGGGCGCGGCGAACGCCTGCCGGTCCTGCTCGGCGCGGAACAGCGGGCCCGCCTCCAGCAGCCGGGTCTGCAGCTGGGTGTGGCGGCGGATGCAGTCCTTGACGATGTCGACCAGCTCCGCGGCGCGGCGCTTGTGCTCGGCGCCCTCGGGGCTGTTGGGCTCGGCCTCGTCGCGGGCGCGGCGGATGTTGGTGAGGATGGCGTTCTCGTGCCGGTAGCGGTCGGAGATGTGCTCCAGCGCCTCGGCGATGAGGTCGGGGACGGTCTCCATCCAGTCGACGGCGCGGACGTTGCGGCGGGTGGCCTCCAGGGCGCGGCGCAGCGTCTCGGCGAACTGCACGGTGCGGTAGCGGGCCTGCTCGGCGGCGAGCTGGGCGTCGGCCAGCCGGCCCCGGCGGATCAGCACCTCCAGCTTGACCTCGGCGGCGATCTGGGCGCTGGTGACGTCCGTGTCCAGGGCCCCGACCAGGACGTTGACGGCCTCGTCGGTGGTGCGCAGGTAGACCCCGCCGTCGGGGCCGGGGACCTCTTCGATGAGCTTGAAGTCGTAGTCGCGGCGGACGTACTCGCCGCCGGAGGTGAAGGTACCGTAGACGGCGCGGAAGCCGCGGTCCACGCTGCCGACGTTGATCAGCGACTCCAGCACCCAGCGGGCCACCCGCTCGTGCTCGCGCCAGGGCCGCTCCGGGGCCTGGGCGGCGACCCGGGGGTGCAGCCGGGCCAGGACCTGGTCGCGGTCGGCGCCGGTGTCGAAGTCCATCTGCAGGGTGACCAGGTCGATGGCGGCCAGGGCGACCTCGGCCATGCCGTAGACGGCGTACTCGCCGGCCAGGTTGGCCTTGCGGCTGTCGAGGTCGTGCAGCGGCGCGGTGCAGGCCAGCGCGCGCAAACGCCTGGCCAGCCCCTCGTCGGCGGCGGGGCCGAGCGCGGGGCGGCTGCTGGGTTCGGCGGTGGTGGTCACGATCAGCAAGATTAGAGGCTGACACCGACAAGGTCCGAAACGCCACGTATCGCGGCGACTTGTGCGATCGCGCTGTGCGATGGCCGGTAACGGCGCGTGACCGCGCGGCCGGGGGGCGTCCCGGTCCGCGCGGTCACGGTCTTGGGGGTGGTGCGGGGTGCGGCGGTGCTCAGCCGAGTTCGTCGGAGAGGAAGTTGCCGCCGTTGTAGGAGCCCCAGCCGGTCACCTTGTCGTAGCCGGTGCCCGCCTTGTAGGCGCCGTTGCTGCCGCTGGTGACGTCGTGGAAGGCGCTCTTGTAGTTGGACGACTGGGCCAGCGCGTAGATGCTGGCGTTGGCGAAGCCGAGCGAGGACTTGCCCTTGGCCTTGGCCTCGTCGTTGTAGATCGCGGTGAAGGCGGCCCAGTTGGGCGCGGCGGCGCTGGTGCCGCCGAACTCCTGCCAGGAGCCCTCGGTGTAGATCGCCCAGCCGGTGCTCGGGTCGGCGTCGGCCGCGACGTCCGGAACGGCGCGGTAGGTGCCGCTGTTGACCGGGGTCTGGAAGCTCGGGGTGGTGAAGTAGGAGGAGACGCCGCCGCCGCTGTCGGACCACGCCTTCTCGGAGCTCCACCCGTTGGAGGAGGTGATCTTGAGGGTGGTGCCGCCCGCGCCGGTGACGTACGGGTCGGACGCCGGGAAGTCGACGGAGGTGCCGCCGTCGCCCGCGTCGTCGGAGCCGCTGTCGCCGGAGGCCGCGTAGATGGACTGGCCCTGCGCGGCGGCCTCCTGGAAGTCGGTGTTCAGGGCGGTGCGGTTGCTGGCGGTCTCCGCGGCCTCGTCCTGGCCCCAGCTGGTGGAGATGTCCGGGACGTCGTCGCTGACCAGCTGCGCGTAGACGGCGGCCTCGCCGGCGTCGCTGTTGGGCGCCTCGTAGACCTTGATGGTGGCGCCGGGGGCGAGCGCCTGGACGACCTCGATGTCCAGCTCGACCTCGTCCTCACCGGACGTGTCGGTGGTGCCGCCGTCCGACTTGACGACCACCGGGGTGGACGGCGTCAGCGAGAACTTCTTGTCGTAGGTGGTGACGTCGGACTGGGTGAAGGCGGAGAACTCCTCCAGCGCGACGGTCTGGCCCGCGCCGGTGTAGCCGGCGCTGATCGAGGAGGTGAGGTTGTAGGCGCCGCGGACCTGGGTCGGGGTGTACCCCTGGACGCTGGCCTTGGAGGTCTGCGGGGCCTTGGCGATGTTCCGGTGCGAGACCGCGTAGTTGGACAGGCCCGAGACGTCGGTGACGGCGGCGGCGATCCCGGCCGGCAGGACCGGCGCGGCGGCGTTGGCGTAGAAGGTCCGGCCGGAGCCGTCCCGGTAGGTGGCGATGGTGGTGCCGAACGCCTTCTGGACCTGGGCGGCGCTGCCGCTGGCCGACAGCGTCAGGCCGTTGGCGGTGACCTTGCCGACAGTCAGGCCGTGGGACTTCAGGTACGCGCTGACCTGGGCGACGGTGGCCGGGGCCGCGCCGAAGCGGTCCGCGAACTGCTTGACCGTCAGGTAGTGCTTGTACTGCGCGGAAGCGGGGTCCGCGACCTCCTTGAGGAAGGTCTGCAGGCCGGCCTGGTCGCGCTGGGCGAGGCTGACCGTGACCTGTATCGACGTGCTCGCGGCCAGCGTGCCGACGCGGGCGGCCTGGGACACGGCCGGCACCACGTCGCCGCGCAGGGCGAGGGTGCCCGGCTGGGCGGCCTGGGCCGGGACGACGGCGACAGCGAGGATCGGCAGGGGTGCTGCGAGCAGTCCGATGGCGTACCGGAGAGGCAACTTCACGGGAGTCCTCCAGGGACAGGGTGCGCGCACGCCTTCCTCGGCCCGGCGGGGCCGAGGATCGGGATGCGCCCGAAGTGGTCGTGTCCACGCTAGAAAGAACGGGAGCCCTCGATAAGCGGGGTAACCCTTGCCACCGATGTGAACCCACTGTGTCCGTGCGTGTCCGCACGTACCAGGCCGGTCCGCGAGCGCACCCCGAGCTTGCGGTACACCCGGGAGAGCGTGCCCTCCACGGTCTTGACGCTGACGCAGAGCACCGCCGCCACCTCGCGGTTGGTGGCGCCGCCCGCGACCAGCTCCGCCACTCGGCGCTCACTGGGCGTCAGTTCCGTTGTCCCGCCCACGCGTTCGCCGGGATCGACGCGATCGCGCTCCTGCCGGACGCGGGCCAGCAGCGGGTACGCCTCCTGGGCCAGGCACAGCTGCTCGGCCTCGGCCAGCACCGAGCGGGCCACCGACCGGCGCCGGGCCCGGCGTTCGACCGCGGCCCAACTGACCAGGGTGCGGGCCAGGTCCAGCGGCAGCGCGACCGTACGCAGCCGCTCGGCGGAGCCGCGCAGCGACTCCACCGCCGCTTCGGTGCGGCCCAGGGCGGCCAGCAGCAGCCCGGCGGAGCGGTCGAGGGCGGCCAGCGCGCCCTCGCCCCAGGCGCGCGGCCACACGGCGGTGATGCCGGCCGCCTCCGCCAGCACCCGCTGGGCCTCGCCGTGGTCGCCGAGCAGCACCAGCGCCTCGGCCAGGTCGGCCAGCCGGCGGACGGTGTCCGGGTCGGCGAGCTCCATGGCCGCGCCCAGTTCGCGGGCGCGCTGGAGCGCCTCGGCGGCCTCGACCGCGCCGTGCACCTCGCCGGTCAGCAGGTGCGCGCCGCCGAGGACGCCCAGGGCGCGGATCTCGAACAGCCGGTCGCCGTCGGCCGCGCAGCCGTCCACGGCGGTCCGGGCCAGCGCCACCGCGTGCGGGACGCTGCCGCCGACGGTCTCCGCCAGCGCCGCCGCGTAGTGGGCCAGCGGCGAGGGCATGCCCGCCCCGTCGAGCAGCCGGGTGCAGCGGTCGGCGGTGGCGACGGCCCGGGCGCAGTCCCCCGCCCGGGCCTGGATCCGGACCTGGGCGACCAGGGTGGCCAGCGACTCCTGGATGGCGCCGGTGGCGACGCCGCGGTCGGCGAGGGCGGCGATCCGGCGCCGGGCCTCGGCCACCCGGTCGGCGTCCAGGTCGGCCAGGGCCCGGCGGCGCAGCAGCGAGGCGCTGGCGGCGGGCCCGGCCAGCCGCAGCGCCGCGGCCAGGGCGCCGTCGGCGGCGTTGGGGCGTCCGCGCATGGACTGGACGGTGGCCAGCAGGCCCAGGGCGTCCACCCGGGTCAGCTCGGCGGGCTGGTCGGCGGGCGGCCCGCCGGGCCGGGCCGCGGTGCCCGGGGCGGGCGCGGAGGCCGCCTGCTCGGCCAGCGCCACGGCCCGGCTGGCCTCGGCGGCGGCCCCGGCGGTGCGCCCGCCGAGGAGTTCCCTGACGGCCGACCAGAAGTGCAGCCGGGCCTGGAGCGCGGGGTCGCCCTGGGCGTCGGCGAAGCCGCCCTCGATCAGCGTGCCGCTGTCGTCCAGGGCCTGCCCGGCCGTCTCCAGCAGCGCCAGCCGGGCGCGGACGCGGCTGGCGGCGTCGGGGGTCTCGGCGAGGACCCGGTCGGCGGCGCGGCGGGCGTCGTCGTGCCGGCCGGCGTCGGCGGCGTGGGCGGCGGCGGCCAGCAGCCGCTGGTGGCGGTCCTCGGAGTCGGCCGCCGGGGTGCGGGCGACGGCGAGCACGGCCAGCCGGTAGGCGGTGTCGGCGGAGCCGTGCCTGCGGGCCGCGGCCGCGGCCTCGGCCAGCGCCCCGGCCACCCGCTGGTCCTCGTACGGGTGGGCGAGCGCCAGGTGACGGGCCCGCTCGACCGGCTCGGTGACGGCCCGGGCGAGGTCGGCGTGCGCGGCCAGCCGCTCGCCGGCCCGGGCGTCCGCGCGCAGGGCTGCGGCCAGGAGCGGGTGGTCCAGCCGCAGTCCGCCGTCGGCGGCGATCCGGACCAGGCCGCGCCGCTCGGCCTCGGCCAGGTCGGCCACCGGCTCGACGACACCCGCGGCGAGCAGCAGTCCGAGGCTGGGCCGGGCGGCGGTCGCGGTCAGCAGCAGGGCTCTGCGGGCGGCCGGGGGCAGGTCGGCGGCCGAACGCAGCAGCCGGGCGCGCAGGCCGGGCGGCAGCGGCAGGTCGTCCGGGTCGGCGGCGTCGGGGGGCTCGAGGCGGTCGGCGCCGTGGTCGGCGGGCGCGGGCTCCGGCCGGCCGGTGTGGCGGGCGGCGGCGCGGGTGGACTCCCGGGCCGACTCCCTTGCCAGTTCGCGGGCCAGTTCCCGGGCGTAGCCGGGGTTCCCGGCGGCGAGCCGGAGCAGCCGCCGCAGCGCGGCGGGTTCCGGGGGGTGGCCGCCGTCGGCGAGCAGGGCGGCGACGGCCTCGTCGGGCAGGGCGGGCACGACCAGCTCGACCGCCCCGGGCGGCAGCGGGTCGGGCGCGGCGTCCGGTCCGGCATCCGGTCCGGAGTCCGCACCCGGGCCGGTGCGTCTGGCTGCGGCCAGCGCGACGCCCAGGTCGGGCGCATGGCGGGCGACATGGGCGAGGACGTCGGCGCTGGCCCGGTCGAGGTGCTCGATCCCGTCCAGGACGAGCAGCACCGGGCCGGTGGTGGCGGTCCGTTCGAGGGTGGCCGCGACCGCGAGCCGCAGGGCCAGCCGGTCCAGGCCGTCCCCCGGGCGGCTGCCGCGCAGCAGGGCCGAGCGCAGCGCCTCGTGCTGGTACTCCGGCAGGTGGGCGTGGGCGCCGTCGGGGAGCGGGCCGAGCAGGTCGATCAGGGCCGCGTGCGGCAGGGCGGCGTCGTCCGGTCCGGGGGCGCAGCGCAGGATCCGGCTGCCGTCGGCGGCGGCCTCCCGGGCGAGGGCGTCGAGCAGCGCGGTTCTGCCGATGCCGTCCGGGCCGGTGAACAGGAGCCCGGCCGAGGGGTGCAGCGCGGTCCTGGCAGCGGCGAGCAGCTCGTCCCGGCCGTACAGGGTGGGTGCGCCGGCCCGGGCGGGGGCCTGGAGCCGCAGGGTGCGCGGGGTGGAGTCCGGTAGGCGGCTACCGTGGTGCGCGGGCGCGCTGATTTCTGTCACTGCTGCCTGCATGGGTTCGTCCGTCCTGTCGTGACTGCATGTCATAGCTGGGCATGTCATGCACCTGACACTCGGGGCCGCACTGCGGGACGTCTACTGCGGAGATCATCTCGCCATCCCAGCGTGCCGCCCGCACCCGCGTCAAGACCGGCGCAGTGTGACGCCGCCCGTACGATCACCCTCAACGGAGCGAACGAGGGGCAGTCGTGGAACACGGACCAGTCGATCTCAACGCGGATCTGGGCGAGGGCTTCGGCCGGTGGCAGCTCACCGACGACCAGGCCCTGCTCTCCGTCGTCACCAGCGCCAACGTGGCCTGCGGCTTCCACGCGGGCGACCCCTCGACCATGCGGCGGGTGTGCGAGCTGGCCGTGGAGCGCGGGGTCCGGATCGGCGCGCAGGTCTCCTACCGGGACCTGGCGGGGTTCGGCCGGCGCGCCATGGACGTCCCGCGCGCCGAGCTGGCCGACGAGATCGCCTACCAGCTGGGCGCGTTGGACCTGTTCGCCCGGGCGGCCGGGGGGCGGGTCGCGTACCTCAAGCCGCACGGCGCGCTGTACAACCGGGTGGTCTCCGACGAGCAGCAGGCCGGCGCGGTCGTGGACGCGCTGCTGGCCTACGCCCGGGCCGACGGCCGGTCGCTGCCGGTGCTCGGCCTGCCCGGCTCGGCGCTGCTGCGGGCCGCCGCCGCGGCCGGACTGCCGGTGGTCGGCGAGGCGTTCGCCGACCGCGGCTACACCCCGGTCGGGACGCTGGTGCCGCGCACCGAGCCGGGCGCGGTGCTGCACGAGCCGCAGACCGTGGTCGACCGCGCGGTGGGCATGGCCAGGGACGGCGCGGTGACGGCCGCCGACGGCAGCCGGATCGCGGTACGCGCACGGTCGCTGTGCCTGCACGGCGACACCCCGGGCGCGGCCGCACTGGCGGGCCGGGTGCGCGCGGCGCTGGAGCAGGCCGGGGTACGGGTGGAGGCGTTCGCATGAAAGCCCACCGGGTCGGCCGCTCCGCACTGCTGCTGGAGCTCGCCGACGACAGTGAAGTCGCCTCCCTGCTGGACGAGTTGACTCGGCGTCAAGAAGCAGGTGAGCTGGGCGCGGTGCAGGAGGTGGTCCCGGCCGCGCGCACCGTACTGCTGGACGGCGTGAGTGAACCGGACTCCCTGCTGCGGCAATTGGCCGACTGGCGACCCACCGCCGCACCGGCCGCCGACGGCCCGCTGGTGCAGGTGCCGACCGTGTACGACGGCGCGGACCTGGCCGAGGTCGCCGCCCGCTGGGGGGTGGACAGCGCCGAGGCTGCGCGCCTCCATTCCGGCTTCGAGTACCGGGTCGCCTTCTGCGGCTTCGCGCCGGGCTTCGCCTACCTGACCGGGCTGCCCGAGCGCCTGTCCGTCCCCCGCCGGTCCACCCCGCGCACCCGGGTTCCGGCCGGATCGGTGGCCCTGGCCGGGGCGTACACCGGCGTCTACCCGGGCGAATCCCCCGGCGGCTGGCAGCTGCTGGGCCGCACCGAGCTGCCGCTGTGGGATCCCGGGCGTGATCCGGCCGCGCTGCTCACCCCCGGCACCCGGGTGCGTTTCACGGAGGCGGCGTGAACCGGACGGCGGCCGGGGGCCGGGCAGCGCGGGTGCTCCGGTCCGGGCCGCTGACGACCGTTCAGGACGGCGGCCGCACCGGCGTCGCCGCGCTCGGCGTGCCCCGGGCCGGGGCCCTGGACCGGCCCGCCCACGCGCTGGCCAACCGGCTGGTCGGCAACGCGCCGGACGCCGCCGCGCTGGAGACCACCCTCGGCGGGGTCGCCCTGCGCGCCCTCGCGCCGCTGGTGGCGGCGGTCACCGGCGCGCCCTCGCCGGTACGGGTGGACGGCAGGCCGGCGGCCTGGGGCGCGCCGGTACGGCTGGCGGCGGGCTCGGTCCTCGAGGTGGGCGCGGCCACCGACGGCGTACGCGCCTATGTGGCTCTGGACGGCGGGGTGGCCGTCCGGCCGGTCCTGGGCAGCCGCTCGGCCGACCTGCTCTCCGGCCTCGGGCCGCCGCCGCTGGCGCAGGGGGACGTCCTGCCGCTGGGCGAGCCTGCCGGACCGCCCGTCCGGATCGAGCCGCTGCCGCTGCCCGCGCCGCCGCGCGAACTGGTGCTGCGGCTGGACCCGGGCCCGCGCGACGACTGGTTCTCCCCGGGGTCGCTGCGGCTACTGGCGGCGTCCGGCTACACGGTCGCGGCCGCCAGCAACCGGATCGGGCTGCGGCTCCAGGGGCCGCCGCTGCGGCGCGCACCCGGGCGGGGCGAACTGCCCAGCGAGGGCATGGTGCTGGGCGCTGTGCAGGTGCCGCCGGACGGACTGCCGGTGGTCTTCCTCGCCGACCATCCGACCACCGGCGGCTACCCGGTGATCGGGGTGGTCCCGGCCGCCGACCTGGCCGCAGCCGCACAGGCCGCCCCCGGCATCTCCGTCCGCTTCGCGGTCACCGAGCAGCAGCGCCGCCGCTGACCCGCGCGGACCGGGCCCGTCCGAGACGGCCCAGCCCGCCGCCGCAGGACGGCCGCCCTGCCGGACCGGGACCTGCCGGGCCGCTGCCCCGGGGCCCGGGCGGGTGCCCCGCCGGGCGTCAGCCGACGGCCCGCAGGGCGGGCGCGGGCACGCCGTGCTCGGCGCGGGCCTGCGCCCGCTCGGCCAGGATCTCCCGGTAGTGGTCGAGCAGCTGATCGCCGACCGACTCCCAGGTGCGTCCGACCACCTCGGCCCGCGCCGCCGCGCCGTAGGACGCCCGGGTGGCCGGGTCGGCGGCCAGGCCGGTCACGGCGCGGGCCAGCGCGGCCGGGTCGCAGGGCGGGACCAGCAGCCCGGTGCGGTGGTGGTCGATCAGGTCCAGCGGCCCGCCGATCGCGGGCCCGATCACGGCGACGCCGCTGGCCATGGCCTCCTGGACGGTCTGGCAGAAGGTCTCCATCGGGCCGGTGTGCACGAACATGTCCAGCGACGCGTACAGCGCGGCCAGTTCGTCGCCGGAGCGCGCACCGAGGAACAGCGCGTCCGGCAGGGCCTCCCGCAGCGCGGGCGCGCTGGGGCCGTCGCCGACCACGACCAGGGTCACCCCGACCTCCCGGCCGACCCGGGCCAGCAGGTCCACCCGCTTCTCCGGGGCGAGCCGGCCGACGTAGCCGACCAGGACGCCCCGGTCGGGGTCGCCGCCCCCGGCGGCGATGAGGCTGCGGCGCAGCTCCTCGTCCCGGTGGCAGGGGTCGAAGCGGACCGAGTCGACGCCGCGCCGCCAGATCCGCACCCGGGGTACGCCGTGGGCGGTGAGGTCCTGCGCGGCGGGTGTCGAGGGGGCCAGCGTGCGGTCGGCGGCGCGGTGGACGGTGCGGATCCGCCGCCAGGCCGCCGCCTCGCCGATGGTGCTGCCCGCCCGGTAGGCGCGGGCGTACCCGGCCAGGTCGGTCTGGTAGACGGCGACGGCGGGCAGGCCGAGCCGCTCGGCGGCGGCCATGGCCCGGGCTCCCAGGACGAAGGGGCTGGCCAGGTGCACCAGGTCGGGGCGGTGGTCGGCCAACAGCTGTTCGAGTCGGCGGCTGGGGAGGGCGAGCCGTACCTGCGGGTAGCCCGGCAGCGGGAGCGCGGGCACCCGGACGACCGGGCAGGGGTCGGCGGCTGCGGGGGCACGGCCGGGCTGGGCGCGATCACGAGCGGTTCGTGGCCGCGCCGCACCAGGTGCTCGGCGGTGCGCAGGACGGAGTGGGCGACGCCGTTGACATCCGGCGGGAAGGATTCGGTGACGATGACGACACGCATGTCTGCGTTGTTCCGATGCGCGGGGTGCACCCGGCCACCGGAATCTGTCGAACTGACGAACGTCGGCCCAACCCTCACCGCACCGCCCGGGGAGGGCTCCGCGCGGGCGCTCCGAGCGGGTGGTCCGGGTGGCGGAACGGGCGTGTCAGGGGCTGCGCCCGGGACCGGTGTGATCAGCTGCGAGGGCTGGGCCCGATCACGGGTGTCACGGAAGGGGTCGTATGCGCGTCGCCGCCTCCTGGAGAGTCCCGCTGCCGGCCGTGGCGGTGCTGCCCGTGCTCCCGGCCCTGCTCGCCCTCTCCCTCGCCGCCGGGCAGCCGACCCACTCCGGGGCCGCCCGTCCGGTCGGCGCGCCTGCGGCCGCCGCCGGGACACTTCCGCTGGCAGGCCGGACGGTGGTGCTGGACCCGGGGCACAATCCGGGCAATGCCGACCATCGGCGGCAGATCGCCGCGCTGGTCGACGTCGGCAACGCCCGCAAGCCCTGCAACACCACCGGGACGGCCACCGACAGCGGCTACCCGGAGGCCCTGTTCAACCTGGACGTGGCGCGCCGGGCCCGGGTGCTGTTGCAGGACCTGGGCGCGCGGGTGGTGCTCACCCAGGACGGCGACCGCCCCTGGGGGCCCTGCGTGGACGAGCGGGCGGCGATCGCCAACCGGGCGCACGCCGACGCGACCGTCGCCATCCACGGCGATGGCGCCCCGGCCTCGGGCTACGGCTTCCAGGTGATCCTGCCCGCGCCGGTGGTGGCCGGGATCGCCGACAACGCGGCGATCGTCGCCCCGTCCCGGCGGCTGGGCCTGGCGCTGCAGTCGGCGTTCCGCTCGGCCACCGGCGAGCCCTTCTCGACCTACCTGGGCGGCGGCACCGGCTTCACCGTCCGCAGCGACCTCGGCGGGCTGAACCTGGCCCGGGTGCCCGCGGTCTTCATCGAGTGCGGCAACATGCGCAACCCCGGGGATGCGCAGCGGATGATCACCACGTCCTGGCGGGAGGCGGCGGCGCGGGGTGTCGCGGACGGCATCGCTGCGTTCCTGGAGCAGCCCGGCCCGGCTGCGGCGCGCGGCTGACCGCCGTTCTCAACCGGCGGTCTCAAGCGGCGGTCTCAACCGGCGCTCAGCCGGCCCCGGACGGCGGCGTGGACCTCGGCCTCCTCGCCGGGGTCGGCGGCCAGCCTGCGCAGCCGGTCCAGCACCCGGACGTCGCCCTTGGTGAGCACATGGCGGGCGGCCAGCTCGCGGGTGGACTCCTCGCAGTCCCAGAGGCACTCGACGGCCGCACCGGTCGGGAAGCACGCGTCGGTGGCGGCGAGGCTGCGGGCGGCCGCGCCGCGCAGCTGTGAGCTGCTGGTCTCGGCGTAGATGTGGCGCAGCACGGTGACCCCGGCGACGGCCGCCAGCCGTCCGACGCCCTCGACCAGGACGGTCAGCCCCTCGCCGTCGACACCGTCGGCGAAGATGCCCCGGCGCAGCGCGGCCACCACCAGCGGGCCGTCCTCCGGCGAGCCGCAGGCCGCCAGCAGCCGGGCGGCGGCGTCGGCCAGCGGGCCGCCGTCCGGGTCGGCCGCCCACAGCCGGGCGCGTTCGGTGATCCGCGCGCCGCGCATCCGGGCCAGCGTGCCCAGGGCGAAGGCGGCGATGCGGTGCGAGGCGTCCACGGCGGCCCGTTCGACCAGGTCGGGGGCGTCCTCGTGGTCGTGGTCGGTGAGGTGGCGCAGCGCGGCGCAGCGGGCGCCCTCACGGGCCGACCCGGCGGATTCCAGCAGCAGCGGCTGGTCGTCCGGCCCGGCGACGGCGGCCAGGCAGCGGGCGGCGGCGGCGACCCGGCGCTCGAAGACGTCCTGCGGCGCCTGCGGCTGCTCGTCGGCCCAGGCCAGGACGGCTTCGGTGCTCCAGGCGGGGGCCGCGCCGGAGCGGTCCAGTTGGCGCTGCCACAGGTCGAAGGGGGCCTGCTCGGTGGCGGCGGCCACCCGGGCGTGGGTCTGCGCCCACAGGTGCCAGGGGCGGGGCTCGTAGGCCTCGCGGACGGCCGCGCGCAGGGCGGCGTCACCCTCGGGGCCGTGCGCGAAGCGGTTCAGTACGGGCTCGGCGAGGTCGAGCAGGGCCCGGTCGTCGTCCCACAGGGCCAGCTCGTCGAGGGCCCAGGCCCAGTTGCTGCCGACGGCGGCGTAGCGACGCAGCAGCAGCAGGGCGTCGCGGCGGCCGTAACCGGCCAGCCGCCCGAGGACGGCCAGGGCCAGGCCGGTGCGGGACTCGTGCTCGTCCAGCAGGTCGTCGACGTGGAAGAGGTGCTCCTCCAGGCCCTGGAGCGGGGCTTCCAGCTCCATGTAGAGGCGGGCGTAGTACAGGGACCGGTTCTCCACCTGCCAGTCCCGCCTGGGGTCGCGGGTGACGCACTGCTCCAGAGCGGCGAGAGCATCGGCGCGCTCTGCCGCCAGAGCGTGCAGGGTGCCGTCCCCCCGGCCCCGCTGGAGCAGGCCGAGAAGGGAGGCGCTGGGCGCTATCGCGGGCTCGAACATGAGGTCAGCATCCGTTGCGGCGGTCCTGGTGGCAAAGGGATTTCCGTGCAGCCGGTCCGGCGGGGCCTCCCGATGGGGCTGCCGTCGCCGACTGGCGGAGTCCGCGACGGTGGCCGCGAACGGATTGTGGCACCGGCCGACGGTCGCCCGCCAGCCGGAAGCACGGAATCGTACCGTCCGCACGCGCGGACGTGCACCTTTGACGCCGGACGCGACACCGGGTGACCGGCGGGTCACACCAGCCGCGGTGCGGCGGGCTTGGGCATCGCCTTGCGGATCTCCGCCCGCAGCTCCTTCACCTCGCTCAGCTGTTCGTAGCGCCCGGCGAGCCGGTACATCTCCCGCAGCCGGTCCCAGGTGCGGTGCGAGGACATCTCGCTGGTCGAGCTGAGGGCCATCCGGGCGAAGCGGTCGGCCTCGTCCGGTCGGTTGGCCAGGTAGCAGGCCGAGGCCATGGAGAGGTAGTCGAACAACTTGGACCGGTCGTGGCCCTCCCCGCGCAGGTCGATGGCCTGCTGGGCGTGGAACTGGGCCAGCGGTGCGGCGGAGGCGTCGTGCTCGGCCAGGGTGCGGTAGGTCAGCGCCTCCATGCCGTGCAGGTCGGCCCGGTCGAAGAACTGCAGCCAGCTGGGCCCGGCCTCGCCGGTGTCCTGGGCGAAGAGGTCCTCCGCCTCGCCGAGGGTCCGCCGGGTGGCCTGGGAGCGGCCCATGGAGGCGTACGCCCAGGCTTCGACGGTGCGCAGCATGGCGCTGGTGCGCGGCAGGGTCGGCTCGCCGCTGCCGCTCTCGGCGACCCGCATCAGGTCCAGCGCGTCGACCGGGCGGCCGAGGTGCACCATCTGCCGGGCGGCCCGGGAGAGCGCCTCCCCGGCGCGGGGCTTGTCGTCGGCCTGCCGGGCGGCGTGCACGGCCATCACGAAGTACCGCTGCGCGGTGGGCTCCAACCCCACGTCGTGCGACATCCACCCGGCCAGCACGGCCAGGTTGGCTGCGACCCCCCACAACCGCCGTGCCAGCGCCTCGGGGTGGTGGTACGTCAGCATCCCTCCGACCTCGTTGAGTTGGCCGACCACGGCCTTGCGCTGCAGCCCGCCGCCGCGGCGGGCGTCCCAGGCGCGGAAGACGTCCACCGACGCCTCCAGCGACTCGACCTCGTCCAGGCCGACCGGCCCCGCGTCGTAGAAGTCGCCGACGGCCAGCGCGGCAGCGCCCGGTCGGCGCACCTCGGCGGCGGAGCCGACGCCGGAGTACCCGGCGCCCCACTCCTTGCCGGTCATCCAGTCGTGCAGGGGTCCGGCGATGGCGGAGCCCGCCGCCAGGGCGGTGCTCGCCCCTATCAGTCCGCGTCTGTTGAGCATGAGGTCCATTCCCGTGAACTCGGTGAGGGCCTCCGCGGCGCGCTGCGGCTCCAGGGGCGGATCGTCCGAGGCGGGATCCCCGCTCCGTACTCGTCCCGAACCTGTCTGCCGGTGTCGCTGGAACCCGAGGTCCTCAGTGGTGACAACACGGCCGAGCCGCTCGGTGAACAGGGCGGCCAGCACCCTCGGCACGGGATCGCGCGGCGTCTCACCGCGGTCGATCCAGCGACGGACCCGTGAGGTGTCGGTCGACAGCTGCTGCTGTCCGGCTGCGGCACCCCGCCGGTTGACCAGTCGCGCCAGCTCGCCCTTGGACCAGCCCGTAAGGGCGAAGAGGTCGGCGAACTGGGTGTTTGGTCCTCTGCTCACGTCAAGCCCCCAGGTTCCTCGGCTGATCCGAGGCTAGCCAAGCGGCATGTGCCAGGCGAGCATTCGCCATGCTTCGCCAGGGTCCGCCAGCTGATGCGCCATGAACGTTCTGGTGTCAGGTAGGAAAGCGCCACCCCGCCCCTGGTGAGCCGGGAGTTCCCGGACCGCCGAGGGGGTGTGGCGCAAGGGGTGGCGCGGCATTGGCGGGACGCCAGTGACCGGCCCGGCCTACGCACTCCCCAGGGTGCGCCGACCGGGGCGGACCGGGCCGAACGGCGCCGACCGGCGCCCGCGCCACCCCGGCACCATCGCGGCGGGCCACCCGGCCCAGCCGGCGGCAGCCCGCCAGGAAGGGATCAGGAACCCCCATGTACTCTCCCTCGCTCTCCCCCGTGTCTCCGTCGGCCGTCCGGGTGTCCCCGCCACGCCACCGCCCGCGGCCGGGGCCGATCCGCGCAGCGACCCGCGCGGCGAGGGGCGGCCCGACGCCCGCCCGGAGATCCGGCCGCGCGAGGCCCACGGCCAGCCGCAGCTGCGCGGGGTGCCGGCCCGGGTGGGCGTGCCGGGCGCGCCGCGGCGGATGGCCATGCCGCAGCCGCCCGCAGCCGCGCCCGGGCTCGACGGTCCGGCCGAGAGGTCCCCGGCACTGCGGGCGGCGCTGGCCAACATCGTCCGGATATGTCCCGCGTTCACGCCGCGGGCGCTGCTGCTGGAGGACGAGCGGCACATCCTGGTCGCCGGGACGGCCGGGCGCACGCCGGTGGTGGCCAAGTGCCTGTCCGCGCACGGCTCGCCGGCCCGGCAGGTGACCCGCAGCGCGCTGGAGACCGCCGAGCTGTTCCGGCGGGAGGTCGCGGCCTACCGCGCCTTCGTCCGGCACCGCCCGCCGGCCCGGCTGCCGAAGCTGGTGGCCGCCGACACCGAGCGCTGCGTGCTGCTGCTGGAGCGGATCCCCGGGCGCCCCGCCTCCCGGGAGCGACACCCCGTCAACACCCCGGCGCCCGGCGAGGTGCGGGCGATCCTCGGGGCCGTCCGGGCGCTGAACCTGTGGCGGCCGCCGATGGGGACCTTCACCGCCCCGCTGGACTACACCCGGGAGGTGGCCCGGTACCACGCCCTGGGCCTGCTGACCGACCGGGACGCCGGCGACCTGCAGCAACTGCTGCACGGACTGGCGCACACCGCCCGGCAGTTCTGCCACGGCGACGCGCTGCTCAGCAATGTGGTGCTGGCACCGTCCGGGCCGGTGCTGGTCGACTGGGAGCAGGCCGGCTGGTACCTGCCCGGCTACGACCTGGCCACGCTGTGGACGGTGCTCTCCGGCGACACCGCCGCCCGGCGGCAGATCAGCCAGGCCGCGCAGGCGTCCGGGACGCTCCCCCGGGACGCCTTCCTGGTCAACCTGATCCTGGTGCTGATGCGGGAGCTGCGCAGGCACGACCTCCCGGGCGCGGGCGAGGAGCAGCGGATACTGGTACGGCGGCTGCACGAGGACGCCGCGCTGGCCCGGCGCGCGGTCCGGGCGGCGGTGGGCACCCGGTAGGGCCCGGGCCGTCAGGCGCGGGCCCGGCCCGGGGGTTGACCCCCCGGGCGGCCGGCCCCGGTGCGCTGCTCAGGTGCGGAACATGTCCGCGGGCAGCGGCTTCAACAGCTGGTACAGGTCGTCCGTGATGGGCCGGTCCCAGGTGGTGACGGTCACCTGGATGTCGTCGCTGCTGCCGAACTGGACGCAGGCCACCCGGCTCTCCGACAGCTTGACCTTCTTCACGATCAGCAGGTCGTCCCCGAGCATGACCGGGAAGTCCTCGGTGTCCACCACTCCCACGGGCTCGTCGTTGCCGATCGCGGCGAGCAGCTGGCGGACCTCGAACGGCACGCCGTCCTCGGGCTCGCGCGCCGGGGAGCCGGCCCGCAGATTGCCGATCAGCATGGACGGGCCGCGCCCGCCGAGGAGGTCGTAGCGCAGGAAGATGCCCTGGCAGCTGCCGTCCTCCGGGTCGGCCAGCAGGGCCGCCCCGAAGTCGCCGGGCCAGTCGCCCGGGTCCATCGCAAGTACGTCGAAGTCCGGACCTGTGGGTGTGCCGGAGCGGCGGCGGAGAAAGGCCATGCGCCCATCGTACGTGGCTGCCCGGGCCCGCTCCTCCCGGTCCCGCCGAGCGGCGTTCGTACCCGGACCGATGTGTCCATGCTGCGAGACGCCGAGTTGACGCACACATCACGTTCCGAATACGGTCGGCGACATGGAGAGATCAACGCGGCTCACCAACAGGGGGCACATCGACCTCCTGCGTGTGGCGTCCGCAGCCTGTCGCTGACATCCACAGCGCGTTGCCGTGTACTGCTCCGGCGCGCATCCTTCCCCCTTTATTGTTTTTCCCAAGAGCACGTCTGCGGGGCCATTGCTGGACGGCCCCGTGGGCGGGCCTGTTCACCCCGCCGCGTGGGGGCGTGTGGGGTGCGGGCCACAGGTGGCGCCGCGTCGACCCCGTGGGGGTGGTCGACGCGGCGCCCGCCACCATGCGCGCCACCGCCCGCAGTCGGCCGAGCGGGCCGCCGCCGACCCGCGAGTGCCTCCAGGGCATGCCGCAGGGCCGCCACCGGTCGGGTGACGGCCCTGCGGTGCGTGCGGGTGGGTCAGGTCAGGTCGAACTCGCCGTCACGCGCGCCGAGGACGAACGCGCGCCACTCGGCCGGGGTGAAGATCAGCGCCGGGCCGTCCGGGCTGCGCCCGTCCCGCATGGCGATGTAGCCCTCAACGAAGGCGATCTGCACGTCACCCACACCCTGGCTGCTGGACAGCCACTCGGCCCCGCTGAGGTCCAGCTTCGGCTTCTTGCCGTCGAACCCCTCGTCGTGCGGACCGCGCTGGGTGAGAACCCCGCCTGCCGCCTTGTCACCGAAGAATGAGTCACTTGCCACGTCTGATGCTCCTCCCGTCCTGTGATCCGACTGTAACGTCCCGGATGGGGCCGGGAGGAGTGCTTTCACACGATCCGGTCGCACTGGTCCCCTTCAGCTGGACGGCCGGTCGGCTCCGACCAGCCACATCGAGAAGAACTGCGCGCCGCCGCCGTAGGCGTGACCCAGGGCCAGCCGCGCCCCCTGCACCTGGTGCTCCCCGGCCCGGCCGCGCACCTGCAGGGCCGCCTCCGCGAAGCGGATCATGCCGGAGGCCCCGATCGGATTGCTGGAGAGCACCCCGCCGGAGGGGTTCACCGGCAGCGCGCCGTCCATCTCGGTGACGCCGGACTCGACCAGCTTCCAGCCCTCGCCCTCGGCGGCGAAGCCCAGGTTCTCCAGCCACATCGGCTCGTACCAGGAGAACGGCACGTACACCTCGGCCACGTCGATCTGCCGGCGCGGGTCCACCACCCCGGCCTGCCGGTAGACGTCGGCGGCGCAGTCCTTCCCGGCCTGCGGGCTGACGTAGTCCTTTCCGGCGAAGATGGTCGGCTCGCTGCGCATGGCGCCGCCGTGCACCCAGGCCGGGGGGTGCGGCGCGCGGGCCGCACCGGCCTCGCCGGTCAGCACCATGGCGCAGGCGCCGTCGGAGGAGGGGCAGGTCTCCGAGTAGCGGATCGGATCCCACAGCATGGGCGCGGAGCGCACCTTCTCCAGCGTCAGGCCGTGCTCGTGCAGGTGCGCGTACGGGTTCCGCAGCGCGTTGCGGCGGTCCTTGAAGGCGACCAGGGAGCCGATGTGGTCGGGGGCCCCGGTGCGGCGCATGTAGGCGCGCACATGGGGCGCGAAGAAGCCGCCCGCCCCGGCCGTGAGCGGCGCCTGGAACGGTACCGGCAGCGACAGCCCCCACATGGCGTTGGACTCCGACTGCTTCTCGAAGGCGACGGTCAGCACCGTGCCGTGGACCCCGGCCGCCACCAGGTTGGCGGCGACCAGCGCCGTCGAGCCGCCCACCGAGCCGGCGGTGTGCACCCGCAGCATGGGCTTGCCGACCGCGCCCAGCGCCTCCGCCAGGTACAGCTCGGGCATCATCACCCCCTCGAAGAAGTCCGGGGCCTTGCCGATGACCACCGCGTCCACCTCCGCCCAGGTCAGCTCGGCGTCCTCCAGGGCGCGTACCGCGGCCTCGCGGACCAGTCCGGCGATGGAGACGTCCTGTCGGGCGGCGACGTGCCGGGTCTGGCCGACGCCGACGACTGCGACCGGCCGCCGGGCGGGGCCCGCTGCGAGGCTGGGGCTCATCGCTCCTCCTCCGCTTCCAGGACGGCCACCAGGTTCTGCTGCAGGCAGGGCCCGGAGGTGGCGTGGGCGAGCACCCGGCGGGAGTCGCCCCGGTGGATCCGGGCGGCGGCCTCGCCGATGCGGATCAGCCCGGCCGCCATCACCGGGTTGGCGGCCAGCGCCCCGCCGGAGGGGTTCACCAGGGCCGCGTCGTCCAACTCCAGCGCGCGGCGCAGCACCACCTCCTGCGCGGTGAACGGCGCGTGCAGTTCGGCGGCGTCCAGCGGCGCGTCGAAGGCCCCGGCGCGGTCGGCCGCGAGCCGGGTGGAGGGCGAGTCGGTGAGGTCGCGGCTGCCGGGCTGGTGCGCCTCGATCCGGTGGTCGATGCCCCGGATCCAGGCCGGCCGGGGGTGCAGCGCCCGGGCGGCGTCCCCGGCGGCCAGGACCACGGCGGCGGCGCCGTCGCTGACCGGCGGGCAGTCGTGGCGGCGCAGCGGCCGCACCTCGTAGCGGCGGCCGAGCAGCGTCTCGGGGTCGGCGCTGCCGCGCAGTTGGGCGTGCGGGTTGTCCTCGGCGGCGCGGCGGCTGCGGGCGGCGATCGCGGCCAGGGCCGGTTCGTCGGTGAGGCCGGCGTCGATCAGGCTCTGCGCCTGCAGGGCGGCCAGGGCGACGGCGTCGGGCCACAGCGGCGCCAGGGTGTACGGGTCGAGCTGGCGGGTGAGCACGTCGCGGACGCTGCCGGGCGAGGACTTGCCGTAGGAGTAGACCAGGGCGGTCTCGGCCTGCCCGGTGCGGAGCTTGACCCATGCCTCGTACAGGGCCCAGGCGCCGTCCATCTCCACATGCGATTCGGAGATCGGCGGCCAGGCGCCGACGCCGTCCAGGGCCATGGTGAAGGAGAAGGCGCGCCCGGCGAGGTAGTCGCTGCTGCCGGAGCAGGTGAAGCCGATCCGGTCGGTTGTCAGTCCGGTCTGCTTGAGTACCTCCTGGAGCACCGGGAGCACCAGCTCGACCTCGGACAGCTGGTCGGTGCTGCGCCGGTGGACGGTCTGGGCGAAGGCGACGACGGCGATCTCGGGGGGCGCGTCGGCGGTCACATCCACCTCCGGTAGGTCTCGGGGTCGGCGTCGGGTTCGCCGGTGGGCGCGAAATGGCTGATGGCGGCGAGGCTGGGATTGGGCGTCCCGGCATGCTGCCGGTCGTCCCGCCATACCGCCCGCACCCGCTGGCCGACATGGACCCGGTCGTGCGGCACCCCGCCGATCCGGGCGTGCAGGCCCACGTGCGCGCCGTCCAGCAGGACGTAGGCGTAGCAGTAGGGGACCTCCACATCCAGGCCGCGGGCGGCGATGTTGACGATGCAGAAGGTGGTGACGGTGCCGGTGTGCGGGAGTTCCAGCTGGTCGGTGGTGGCCCGGCCGCAGGTGGGGCAGACGCCTCTGGGCGGGATGTACACCCGGGTGCATCCGGGGCAGCGCTCGGCCAGCAGCCGCCGTTCGGCCAGGGCGGTCAGGAAGCGGGACTGGGCCGCGCCGGGGGTGTGCACGTACTC
Source organism: Streptacidiphilus sp. PB12-B1b (assembly GCF_014084125.1). Classification (NCBI taxonomy): domain Bacteria; kingdom Bacillati; phylum Actinomycetota; class Actinomycetes; order Kitasatosporales; family Streptomycetaceae; genus Streptacidiphilus; species Streptacidiphilus sp. PB12-B1b. Next base: position 4,393,277 of record NZ_CP048405.1, read on the forward strand.
CAGCCGGGCGGGCAGGGTGACCCGGGTGACGGGCTCGACGCCCGCGAGCGCGGGTACGGCGGCGGCGAGCAGCTCCGCGGCGGTCCTCACGGCTGCGCCTCCTCGGTGGGAAGCCCGGCGGCGGGGGCCTCGGCGGCGGGAAGCCCGGCGGCGGCGGATGCGGCGGGGGCCTCGGCCGGGACGAAGCAGGCGATGTCGGTGACGGCTCCGGTGCGCTGCTCGGCCCAGCGGACGGCCACCCGCAGGCCGGTGCGGACGGCCCCCGGGTCGCCGGAGCCGGGCGGGGGCGCGTCCAGCACGTGCAGCAGGGAGGTGTCGGCGCCGTCGAGCCGGACCAGGACCCAGGCGAACGGGGCGGGCAGCGGGTACTGCGGGCGCGGGCGCTCGTTCCAGGCCCAGGCGGTGACGGTGCCGGTGTCGGCGAGCCGGACCAGCTGGTCCAGTTCGGCGGCGGTGACCGGGTCGTACTCGGCGGGCGGGCACAGCACCCGGCCGTCGCTGCCGCGCACGCCGAGGACGACGCGTTCGCGCAGCCCGGTGAGGAAGGCCCCGATGACCGGGCCGGTGGAGCGGGTGAAGGGGAACTCGACGATCAGCGGGGCGCTGAGCACGGGCATGGGGCCTCCTAGTGGCGGCGGTAGACGGGGGCCCGGTGCTCGGCGAACGCGCGCGGGCCCTCCTTGGCGTCCTCGGTGGCGAAGACCGGCCAGCCGATCTCCAGCTCCCGGGCGAGCCCCTCGCTCTCGGCCAGCTCGGCGCACTCGTACACCGAGCGCTTCACCGCCTCCACGGCCAGCGGGGCGGCCGAGTTGACGGCCTCGGCGAGTTCCAGGGCGCGCTTGAGCGCGCCGCCGTCCGGGACGACGCTGCCGACCAGCCCCATGTCACGGGCCTCGGCGGCGGTGCAGCGGCGGCCGGTGAGCAGCATCTCCAGGGCGTGGGTGCGCGGGATCTGCCGGGGCAGCCGCACGGTGGAGCCGCCGATCGGGAACAGTCCGCGGCGCACCTCGAACAGCCCGAAGCTGGCGGACTCGGCGGCCACCCGGATGTCGGTGCCCTGGAGCATCTCGGTGCCCCCGGCGACGCAGACGCCCTCGACGGCGGCGATCACCGGTTTGCGCGGCCGGTGGTGCCGCAGCATGGCCTTCCAGTGCAGGTCAGGGTCGGCGGCGAGCCTGGCCCGGTGGCGGTCGGCCTCGGGGCCGGTGAATCCGCCGCCGGCGAGGGCTTTCAGGTCCATTCCGGCGCAGAAGGCACCGCCCGCCCCGGTGAGCACAAGGGAGCGGACCGAGTCGTCGGCATCGGCTTCGAGCCAGGCGTCATGGAGCCCTACCAGCATAGGAATCGAGAACGCGTTCTTTGCCTCTGGCCGATTGAGGGTGAGGACCAGCGTCGCCCCGTACCGCTCGGTGATGAGGTGTTCGGTGCCGCCCATCCGGGGTTCCCTTCTGCGGACCAGGGGAATGCATGGCTCAGATCTAGAACAGGTTGCAGTCTTGCGGACGGGTTTACAAGGGCGACTCCACGAACAATTTCCGGCGATCCGGACTATGGAGTTCTCCGGTTCCCCCTCCTACTCTCCGGCCATGGAATTCAACCTGGCCGACCTGTTCGAGCATGCGGTTGACCTCTTTCCGGAGCGGGAGGCCGTCAGCTGCGCCCGCGCCGACGACCCGGCCGTGCAGCGACGGACCTTCGCCGAACTGGACGAGCGCGCCAACCGGTTGGCGCACCACCTCGCGCAGGCCGGGGTCGGCCCGGGCGACCGGGTCGGGGTGTACGCGCTGAACTGCGCGGAGTGGGTGGAGTCGCTGCTGGCGGTGTGCAAGCTGCGCGCGGTCTGTGTCAACGTCAACTACCGCTACGTGACCGACGAACTGGCCTACCTGCTGGGCATGGCGGAGCCGGTGGCGCTGATCTACCAGCAGCACTGGGCGGCACGGGTGGCCGAGGTGGCGCCCGGCCTGCCCGGGTTACGGCACCTGATCGTGGTGGAGGACGGCTCCGAGGCCGCCGCCGGCCCGGCAGCCGCCCGCTACGAAGAGGCGTTGGCCTCCGGCAGCCCGGCGCGGGACTTCGCGCCGCGCTCCCCCGACGACCACTACCTGCTGTTCACCGGCGGCACCACCGGGCTGCCCAAGGGGGTGGTCTGGCGTCAGGAGGACGTCTTCTTCGCCCTCGGCGGCGGCATCGACGTCACCAACGGGCACCGCATGGCCACCCCGGAGGAGATCGCCGGCACCGGCCACGGCCACCCGCTGACCTTCTTCCCGATCGCCCCGCTGATGCACGGGGCGACCCAGTGGGGCCTGATGCAGCAGCTGTTCAAGGGCAACCGGGCGGTGCTGCTGGACCGCTTCGACTCCCGCCGGATCTGGGAGCTGGTGGCCGCCGAGCAGGTCAACATCGTGATGATCACCGGCGACGCCATGGGCCGCCCCCTGGTCGAGGCCCTGGACGAGCCCGGCGCCGACTACCGGCTGGGCTCGCTCCTGGGCCTGGTGAGCAGCGCCGCGCTGTTCTCGGCCCCGGTCAAACGGCGCTTCCTGGAGCGCTTTCCCGGCCTGTACCTCAGCGACGCCATCGGCTCCTCCGAGGGCGGTGCCGGCGGCATCAGCCAGGGCGGGGCCGGGACCGACGGCGGCGGGGTGACCACCACCGCGATCGGCGACTCCGACGTGGTGGACGAGGACCTCCGTCCGCTGCCGCCCGGGGTGGTCGGCCGGCTGGCCCGGCGCGGCAACGTGCCGCTGTGCTACCTGGGCGATCCGGACCGCAGCGCCGAGGTGTTCCGCACAGGTCCGGACGGGCGGCGCTACGCCGTGCCCGGTGACTGGGCCCGGCGCGAGCCGGACGGCCGGATCACGCTGTTGGGCCGGGGCTCGTCCTGCATCAACTCCGGCGGGGAGAAGGTCTTCCCGGAGGAGGTGGAGTCGGCGATCAAGGCCCATCCGGGGGTGTACGACACGGTGGTGGTGGGCGCGGCCGACGAGCGCTGGGGGGAGACGGTGGTGGCCGTGGTGCAGCCGCGGGCGGGCCACGAGGGCCTGACCCTGCGGCAGATACAGGACCACTGCCGGGAGCGGATCGCCGGGTACAAGGTGCCGCGGCGGCTGCACCTGGTCGCGGAGGTCCAGCGCACGCCGACCGGCAAGCCGGACATGCGCTGGGCCCGGCAGGTCGCCGGCTCCGGCTGACCCCCGCGCCCGCGCGGCGGCGGCTACGGGCGCGGGGGCGCGACCGCGGTGGCCGGGAGTCCGTGCGGAGGGGCGTCGGCCAGCGTCACCCGCTCGCCGCCGGGGCCGCGGCGCACCGTGAGCCGGAAGCCGAAGCCCTGCGGGCCGACCCGCTCCGGCTCGAAGGCGATGTGCGCGAACGCCGCGTCCGGGGTGCTCGCGGCGGCCAGCCGGTCGATCTCGACCTCCACCCGGGCCCACTCCTGCGCCGGGACGTACTGCCGCATGATGGAGTGCCAGACCACGGTGAGGGTGCCGGGCTCCAGCCGGACCCCGGCCAGGAAGTCGGCCGCGCCGACCCGGTCCACCCGCGCCGGGATCCGGGCGGCGAGTGCCAGCGCCCCGGCCAGGCGGGCGTGCCGGGCGGTCTGGTCGGGCCAGACGTAGGCGCGCAGGGCCAGCGCCCCCGACTCCGACAGCGGGTCGATCGGCGCCGGGTCGCAGCCGCGCCGCTCGACCACGTCCAGCCGGGGCAGGTCGGCGGCGGCCGTGGACAGCCAGCCGGGCGCGCCGTCCGTCCAGGCGTCGGCCAGCACGACCGGGGAGTCCTCGGGGCCCCAGGCGTAGCCGTCGGCGGCGGTGCAGCGGAAGTGGTCGGCGCGCAGGTTCAGCCCGGCGCTGGAGCCGAGCTCGAACAACCGGACCGGCGCCCGCTCCGGGCCGGAGGCGTACAGCAGCCCGGCCAGCAGCAGATTGGACCGGCCGACCTCGTTGGTCTGCGGCGGCCGGGTCATCCAGTCGCGGACCCACGGCAGTTCGGCGGCCACCGCCGCCCGGAACGCCGACCAGCAGGCGTCGGCCCGGCTCGGGTCGTAGCGGCCCCCGGCGCTGGGGTAGTGGACGGCCAGCTCGGGCGCCCGGCCGCTGAGGACCAGCGCGTGCACCCCGCCGGCCAGGCGCAGCGCGATGGCGTCGGGGCCGGGCGCGTCCTCGTACCCGGCGACGGCCTCGGCGCACGGGCCTCCGGAACGGACGTCGGCGGCGGCCCGGGTCAGCAGGTCCGCGTACAGCCGCGAGCCCAGGTCCGCGCAGGCGCGGGCCTGCCACTCGACCATGGCTGCGGCGCGTTCACGGGATTCTTCGGCGGTCATCGGCACTCCTCGGCGGACTGCTGATGATCATGCCCGGTGCCCGTCGCCGCCGCACCCCGGATTCCCGTGAGCTGGGTCACGGGGGCGGGCGCGGCGGCCGGTGAAGCGGTCAGCCGTTGGCGAAGGGGCCGAAGGCGAACAGGCCCACGCCGAGCCCGCTCAGCCCGACCGCCAGCCCGACCGCCACGAAGCAGGAGCAGAAGACCAGGCCGAACACGGTGCCCACGGCCGTGCCCGCCACGCTGCCGCCGACCTGGACGGCCTGCTGCGGCCGCTCCGGCAGGTAGCGCACCTGGACGAAGTCACCGGCGACGATCGGGCCGCGCGGAGTCTCCTCGATCCGGATCTGCTGCCCGTCCACCGTGGTGAAGCCGAGGATCACCCGGCGCCTGGAGGAGCCGTCGGAGCTGCGGGTCACATACGCCTCCAGGCAGCGCGCCTCGGCGGTGAGGCCGTGGCTGAGCGCCCGGCCGCGCCCCACCGCGCGGCGCAGCAGGGTCACGGCCATCACCACGCCGAGGACCGCGAACAGGAATCCGACCAGGCTGAAGACAGCGCCCATGGCGCCGATGCCGTCACTCATGACATCCCCCGTGTCTCGGCCGCCCGGGCAGATGCGGGCGGCGTCCGGACTGAATGATGCCGCACCGGTGGCCGTGGTTCCCGCCCGGCCCCGGACGCCCGGAATCCCCTTGCAGCGGCCCGCGCCGGACGCCTACCGTGGCGGCGTCGCGCCGTCGTCGAAAGGGACCGCCATGTCACCCCGGCTCACCGCCGTCGCCCCGCTGGCCTCGGCTCTCGCCGACCCGGAGCGGCTGCGGCTGTTCTCCCGACTGGTCCTCGCCGGGCCGGACGGCCTGGACCCGGCCGAGCTGCGCGCCGAGGGCGCGGCGGCCGTCCGGCAGGTGCAGCGGCTGGCGCAGGCCGGGCTGGCCGACCTCGGGCCGGACGGCCGGGCCACCGCCCGGCCGGATGCCTTCGCCACGGCTCTGGGCAGCGCCGACCGGCAGCCCGGGGACGAGGTCGCCCAGCTGTTCCGGGACGGCCGGCTGACCGCCGTGCCGGTCCGCCCGGCGCTGCGGCGCGCCCTGCTGGAGCACCTGGCCGAGCGGGTCTTCGAGCCCGGCACCGGTTACACCGAGCCCGAGGTCAACATCGCCCTGCGGCAGTACTGGGACGACTTCCCGGCGCTGCGCCGCTACCTGGTCGAGGGCGGCCTGCTGGAGCGCTCCGCCGACGGCCGCCGCTACCGGCTCGCCGCCCGGCCCGGCACCGGAACGGGCAGCAGCGCCGACACGGCCAGCGGCAGCGCCACGGTCGGCGGGCCGGTCACTCCGGCGGCATGAGCGCCAGCAGCTCATGCGCGGTCATGCTGCCGGGGGCGCGCCCCTCGCGGGCGAAGCCCACGGCCAACCGCTGCAACAGGTCGTTGACCGGCGTCCCGAGCCCCGACTGCCGCCCGAGCAGCGCGATCTCGCCGTTGAGGTAGTCCGATTCGGTGGTCCGCGCGCCGCGCGCCAGGCTCTGCCAGGTGGAGCCGCCCCGGCGTTCCGCCCCCGCGATCGGCTGGACGCGCATCCGGTCCCCCAGCACCTCGGCCCGTTCGGCCGGGTCGCTGAAGGCGATCCCCGCGGCGGTCAGCACCGCCTCGCCCTCGGCCCTGGCCCGCCGGCACAGCTCCTGGACGTCCCGCTGCCCGCTGCCCTCCCGACCGACGACCGCTTCAACGGCGTTGGCGAGGTTGCTCAGCAGCTTGCCGTACTTCCAGCGCATCACGTCGGGCACGGCGGGGGCGTGGAAGCAGCTCGCGGAGAGGTCCTCGGCGATCTGCTCGATGGTGCGGTCGACGCCGCCGGGGTAGCGGCCGACGGTCAGGATGCCGCTGAGCGGCGCGCAGTGCGCGACCACCTCGCCGGGGTCGAGGTGGGTCGCGGGCAGCCAGACGCACATGCCGTACACCCGGCGGAACAGCCGCAGCGCGACCCGCTCGTTCTCGACCGCGTTCTGGGCGCAGACCACGGGCAGCAGGTCGGCCGCGAGGCCGCCGCCCTCGACCGGGCGGGCGCCCCACTCCGCCAGCACGGCGGCCGTGTCCTGCGACTTCACCGCGAGGACCAGCACGTCGTCCGGCCGCAGCGGCAGCGCCTGCGGTCCGTCGACGGCGGGTACGGACAGGGTGCGCGTGCCCTCCTGGGGAGTGGTCAGCCGCAGGCCGCCGTCGCGCAGGGCGCGGTAGTGCGCGCCCCGGGCAACCAGCACGGTCTCCCGGCCGCTCTCGAAGAGCCGTCCGCCGATGGTTCCGCCGACGGCCCCGGCGCCGATGATGACGTATCGCATGGCCTGAGCCTGCCAGTCGGACGGCCCCGGCCCAAGCCCGCCGCCCCGTTCGACCGGTCGCCCACCGGGCTGGGCAGATCTGCGACGGTGGTGACATAACGGTGCGAACACGTTTTGCTGGGAAGTATGAAGGAGTTGTGTTCGTCAGGGCCATGCTCAACTAGCTTGATGCCCCGCATAGTTGGGATAGGGGGCCTCGTGAGCGGTCTTTCACGGCTGACGGTGCTCGTCCTCGACGGACGAAGCACCGCTCAGATCCTGCTCGCCGGTGAACTCGACCAGGCCACAGCAGTGGACCTGGACACCGCCGTCAGTCTCGTTCTGGCCGATCCGCAGGTCCAGCACATCGAGGTGGACGTGGCGCTGGTCGAGTTCTGCGACACCGGCGGGCTGAGCGCGCTCATGGCGGCCGCCCTGCGCGCGGCCGACGAGCACGTCCTGCTGAACCTCGTCCAGATCCGCTTACCCCTGCAACGGGTGCTGGACGCCGCCAAGCTCGGCGGCCTGCTCTGCCCGCCGGACTGACCGGGGCGCAGGACGGCCCGGACGCCCCGGAACCGGCCGGTCCGGTCCGGGGCGTCCGGGCTGTGCCGACCGCCGCGCGGCGCGGACCGCCGGTCAGGCGGCCGGTGTGCGCAGCTCCCCGCCGATCCGGGCCAGGTCGCGGCCGTACTCGCCCTGGACCCGGACCCCGCCGACGGTGACCGCGGGAGTGACCGCCGAGCCGAGGAAGGCGTTGGCCCCGGTGACCAGGAAGTCGTCCAGCGCGCCGTCGACCAGGCGCAGCACGGCGGCCCCGCCACGCGCGCTGTCCACCGTCACCGCCAGGCCCCGGCCGTCGAAGGCCCCAGCCCCGGCGATCTCCACCCGGACCGGACCGTCGTGGTCGCTCTGCACCAGGACGGTCAGATAGCCGGTGCCGGAGGGCGCGGCGCGCCAGTAGGCGTCGGCGCTGCCGCCGACCACCCGCACCGCCGGGGCGTCATCGACCGCGCTGTCGGTTCCGGCGGCTGCGGGCCGGGCGGCGAGGGCGTCGGCCAGCAACGTGCAGGGCCGCAGCCGCTCGTCCACCCGCGGCACCGGGCCCAGCAGGTCGACCCGCAGCCCGGCCGCGATCTGCCCGGCCAGCAGCCGCTGTGTGTCGGCGTCCATGAAGGCGCCGCCGTGCAGCACCAGGTGCGGATGGCCGGCCAGCCGCTCGGGGGTGGCGCTCTCCAGGTCCACGATGCGGTAGTCCCGGCCCTCGGCGCGCATCCGCTCGTGGAAGGCCCGCAGCTCCCGACCGCAGACCGGCAGCGCTTCGGTCTCGGCACCGGGCGCGACAGGGGCGTCGGCCTCGGTCCAGGCGGCCACCGCCGCGTAGGGGGCGTACAGCCCCCAGCTCGGTCCGGTCGCGGGCGTCGCGCCGAGGAACTCCCCGCCGTGGGCGGCGAAGAAGTCCGCGAGCATCCGCACCGTCCCGGCCTTGCCGGTGGCGTTGCCGTGCTGGTCGATCGGCGGGCAGTCGGGGTAGGGCGGGGTGTGCTTGGCGTCCAGGTCGTCGCCCCAGCCGGAGGTGGCGACGCCGGTGTAGACGTTGAAGCCGGTGGCGCCGGCCGCGAGCGCCAGCAGGCTCTGGTGGAAGCTGGTGGCCCCGGCGGCGTAGGCCCGGTCGTACAGTTCGGAGAAGCCCCAGTTCTCCTCCAGGTTGGGACCGGGCGCGCGCTTGGCGGCGACCACGTAGCGGGCGTGCGAGCCGTGGTCGGTGGAGACCACGCCCATCCAGTTGGTGAAGCCGTAGCCGATGCCGTTCCAGCGCTCCGGGCGGACCCGGCTGAGCCAGGCGTCCAGCGCGTGCTCCTCCCCGGCGGGCGGGTTGAGGTTGACCACCACCGGGACGTCCGGCGCCAGCGCCCCGGTCCAGCTGTGGTAGGCCTCGGCGAGCAGGTCGGACTGGTAGCGGCCCCAGTCGGCGCAGGCCAGCTGCCGGCGCAGCTCCAGGCTGCCGCCGGGGTGCCGCTCGCGCGGCGGCCGGACGGCGCTCCAGTCGGCGTGGGCGGTGCCGTGGACGGCGTTGTAGCCGTCGAGGTCGCCGTAGCGCTCGCGCAGGCCGCTGCGGAAGAGGTCCAGTCCGGGGGCGCTGTAGTCGTACGCCCACAGCGGCAGCGCGCCGTCGGTGAACAGGCCCTCGTTGGCGATCTGGACCAGGACGACCGGGCCGTCCGGGCCGGTCGCGGGCTGCAGCACCTCCTTGCCGACCGCGCGCAGCCACTCGCCGACCCGGGTGGCGAAGTGCCCGCCCAGCGGCGCGGGCAGCGGCCAGCGGCCGACCTCGCCGTCGGCGTCCCGGTGCGCGCCGATCCAGTCGACGGTGTTGCCCCGGGCGTCCAACTGCGGTTCCACCTGCGGGTTGTGCAGCGGGCAGATCCAGTCGGGCAGCCCGCCGTAGTTGGTCTCGGCGTGGATGAACGGCCCGGGTTTGGCGATCACGCCCAGCCCCAGCTCCGCGCAGATCCGCAGGAAGCCGAGGACGTCGCGGTCGGCGCGGGTGGCGCCGGTGAAGTCCGGGGGCGTGTCCGGATCGGGCTGGTGGTGCCGCCAGGGGAGGTAGCTGCTGACGATCCGGATGCCGGTGGCGTCGCGCAGGGTCGTCAGCCGGTCGCGCCACACCGTCGGATCGTCCCGGTAGTAGGGGTAGTCGGCGGTGGCGAGCAGGCCGGGGACGCCGTCGGTGTGGAGTACGCCGTCACGCAGCTCGATACGCACAGGGGTTCCTCTCGGGAAGGGGCAGGGTGCCGGGGTGTGTCGGATGCGGGCGGTGACCGGGCCGCCGGGTGCCCGGGCGGTCCCGGCGGGGCTCAGCTCTCGGCGGTCCCGTCGGGGCCGTCCGCCCCCGCCGCGGGCGGGCCGGACCGCTCGCGCGCACTCCTGACGTGCTCGGCGAACCAGCGCCCGCTCTGCTTCACGGTGCGCCGCTGGGTCCGGTAGTCGACGTGGACGATGCCGAACCGCTTCTCGTAGCCGTAGCCCCACTCGAAGTTGTCCATCAGCGACCAGGCGAAGTAGCCGCGCACGTCGGCCCCGGCCGCGCGGGCCCGGGCCACGGCGGCGATGTGCTCGGCCAGGTAGGCGGTGCGGTCGTCGTCGCGGACGGCGCCGTCGGCATCGTCGGCGTCGTCGAAGGCCGCGCCGTTCTCGGTGACGTACAGCGGGATGCCCGGGTAGTCGCGGTCCAGCCGGACCAGGTGGTCGGCCAGGCCGTCCGGGACGATCTCCCAGTCCATGGCGGTGACCGGGTGCCCCTGCGGGACGGCCCGGGTGACCGGCCGGCCGTCCGGGGCCCGGCCGTCCTCGGCGACGCCGGAGACGTACTGGCTGGTGTAGTAGTTGACGCCGAGGAAGTCCAGCGGCTGGGCGATGGTCTCCAGGTCGCCGTCGCGCACCGGCAGGGCGAGGCCCTCGGCGGCGAGGGCCTCCAGGACGTCGGCCGGGTAGCGGCCGAGGACCAGCGGGTCGGTGTAGAGGCGGGTGCCGATGCCGTCGGCCCGGCGGGCGGCGGCCCGGTCGGCCTCGGTGGGCCGGGCCGGGATGGCGTGGGTGGTGTTCAGGGTGATGCCGACCTGCGGCGGCTCCGGCGCCCCGGCGGGGGCGCAGGCGCGCAGCCGCTGCGCGGCCAGGCCGTGCCCGAGCAGCAGGTGGTGGACGGCGGCCAGGGAGTCGGCGCGGTCCTGCCGGCCCGGGGCGTGCCGCCCGGTCTCGTAGCCGAGGACGGCCGAGCACCAGGGCTCGTTGAGCGTGGTCCACCAGTGCACCCGGTCGCCGAGCGCCCCCATGGCGATCTCGGCGTAGTCCGCGAAGCGGTGGGCGGTGTCCCGGGCGGGCCAGCCGCCGGCGTCCTCCAACTCCTGCGGCAGGTCCCAGTGGTAGAGCGTGACCCAGGGCAGGATGCCGTGGTCGAGCAGCCGGTCCACCAGCCGGTCGTAGAAGGCCAGGCCGCGGGCGTTGGCGGGGCCCCGGCCGCCGGGCTGGATCCGGGGCCAGGAGAGCGAGAAGCGGTAGGAGTCGACGCCGAGGCCGGCGATCAGGGCGACGTCCTCGGGCATCCGGTGGTAGTGGTCGCAGGCGGTGTCGCCGTTGTGGCCGCCGAACACCGCGCCCGGGACGCGGCTGAAGGTGTCCCAGATGGAGGCGGTGCGGCCGTCCTCGAAGGCGGCGCCCTCGATCTGGTAGGCGGAGGTGGCGACGCCCCACAGGAAGTCGGCGGGGCCCCGGCCGCCCGCCTGCTGCGGTGCGGCCGAGGGGTCGGTACGGGTGGTCATGCGGACTCCAGTCGACGCGGCCCCGGGCGCGCGGATTGCGGGCGGCCCGAGGTCCGGAGGTGCGAGAGAGCGCTCTCACAGATGGTTCGAGTGTTGCGGGAAATCCTCGCGGCCGTCAAGCACCCGGTACCGCAACCCGTTTGCATGCGAGACATGAAGCCGGGTCACAGCAGCGCAACATCCCTGACTTCGAGTCTTGACATCAAGAACGGCCGGGGCCAGGCTCCATCCAGCAGAGAGCGCTCTCTTGGACCACAAGCCTGCGTTAACTCTTTGTTGCCGGAACGTGATTGACGTGACGCAGATTACCCTGATTGACTCCGCGACGGAACCGGTTACGGAACCGGTTCCCCCGAGGACCGGCGGCCGTGCCTGCTTGACACGGCGCCACCTGCGCACACCGCACCAGCCACGCTCCGGCACCACCAGTCAAGGCACCACCAACCACACCGATTCCAACGACGGAGGCGGACGTGCCGATCACCATCGCGGATGTGGCCGCCCATGCCGGGGTGAGCAAGACCACGGTCTCGCGGGTCCTCAACGGCAAGGGCGAACTGAACGCGGCCACCGCCGCCCGGGTCCGGCAGGTCATCGAGGAGCTGGGCTACGTGCCCAGCGCGGGCGCGGTGGGCCTGGCCCGGGGCCGCACCCAGATCGTCGGCATGCTGGTCCCGTCCATGACCTGGCCCTGGATCGGCGAGGTCCTCCAGGGCGTGGTCGACGTGGTCGAGTCGGAGGGCTTCGGGCTGCTGCTGTTCACCTGCAACCGCGGGGAGCAGTCGCTGCGCCGCTTCGCCCAGCAGGTGTCGGCGAAGTCCTTCGACGGGCTGCTGGTGATCGAGCCCGAGGGCACCCTCGACTACATCACCGAACTGCACGCCGCCGGGCTCCCGGTGGTGCTCATCGACGACCGCGGCCACCAGCCGCTCTTCCCCTCGGTCGCCACCACCGACCGGGCCGGGGGCGCCTCGGCCGCCCGCCACCTGCTGGAACTCGGCAGGCGGCGACCGCTGGTGATCACCGGCCCGACCGGCTTCGGCTGCGTGCAGGAGCGCCTGGCCGGCTTCACCGAGGCCTGGGCGGAGTCGGGCCCGCCGCTGACGGCCGACCAGGTCGTCGCCGGCGACTTCACCTTCGAGGGCGGCCGGAGCGCGGTCCGGCGGCTGCTGGACCACGCCTCGGGCGCCGGCGGCGGCGTGCCCTTCGACGCCGTCTTCGCGCACAACGACCTGTCGGCGGCGGGGGCCCTGGCCGAACTGCGGGCGCACGGGCTGCGCGTGCCGCAGCAGGTGGCCGTCGTCGGCTTCGACGACGTCCCGCTCGCCGCGCAGTCGGACCCCGGGCTCACCACCGTGCACCAGCCCCTGCGGGAGATGGGCTCCGCGGCGGCGCGGCTGCTGCTGGCGCACTTCCGGGGCGAGCCGCTGCCGAGCACCCCGACCGTCCTGCCCACCAGCCTGGTCGTCCGGGGCTCCACCCGCCCCGGACGCTGACCGCACCACCACCGCACCACCGCCCCTCCCGGGCAGGAACGCCGAGCGCGCCCTGTCCTCCCCCGGCGCACCCTCGGACCGGCCGACCGCTCCACCGACCGGCGCTCCTCCCGTCCCACCCGCTCACGTCCCGACCCGCTCCACGTCCCGTTCGACCCTCCCGTGACACCTTCCTGAAGTGGGGAACCATGCGTGTGAACCGCACCATCGCCTCCGTGTTCGCGTGCAGCCTGGCGATAGCCGGACTGGCCGGTTGCAGCAGCTCCGGAAGCACCGGCAGCAGCGGCGGCGGCACCAAGGCCGCCGCGCTGACCATCGGCATGCCGGACGGGCCGATGACGGACAACAACAACCCGTACCTGGGCAGCTCCGCCGCCTCACAGCTCGGCTACCGCTACATGATCTACGAGCCGGTCGCCATGGTGAACCAGGCCGAGCCCGCCCAGGCCGCCAAGCCGTGGCTGGCGACGGCGTGGACCTGGGCCGACAACTACCACTCGATCACGCTGACCGCCCGCACCGGGGTGACCTTCTCCGACGGCACCCCGATGACCGCCGCGGACATCGCCTACTCGTTCCAGATCATGAAGCAGTACAGCGCGCTGAACACCTTCGCGCTGGACATCACCGGCGTCACCACCAGCGGCAACAACGTCACGGTCACCTTCGGCAGTTCGCAGTTCGTGCACCAGGACGACGTGCTCAGCACCTTCGTGGTGCCCAAGCACATCTGGTCGGCCATGAGCAACCCGACCACCGACACCGTGGCCAAGCCGGTCGGCACCGGCCCGTACACCATGACGTCGTTCACCCCGCAGACCACCACGCTGACCGTCCGCAAGAGCTACTGGCAGCCGCTGCCCAAGGTCCAGAAGCTGCTCTACACCTCGTACACCGCCAACGACGCCCAGACCACGGCGCTGGCCAGCGGCGCCACCCAGTGGAGCTACGTCTTCATCCCCAATGTGCAGGAGGTGTTCGAGGCCAAGGACCCGGCGCACTTCAAGATCTGGTTCCCGCCGACGCTCAGCGCCGACGGCCTGTGGATCAACACCACCGTCGCCCCCTTCAACAACGTGGCGCTGCGCAAGGCGATGTCGATGGTGATCGACCGCGGCGACATCTTCACCCAGGGCGAGTCGGGCTACTTCAAGCCCGAGATCACCAGCGTCACCGGGCTGCCGACACCGGCCGGGAACTCCTTCATCACCCCGCAGTTCCAGGGCCAGAACGCCTCGGTCAACGTCGCCGCCGCCAAGGCGGTGCTGACCGCCGCCGGGTTCACCTACTCCGGCAGCACGCTGAAGGCGCCCGACGGCAAGCCGGTCACCATCACCCTGACCGACCCGGCCGGCTGGTCCGACTACCAGACCGACCTGTCGATCATCTCCGACAACTTCGGCCAGCTGGGCATCACCACGACCATCGACAAGGCCGACCAGAACGCCTGGACGACGGCGTTCGCGGCCGGCAACTTCCAGGCGTCCATGCACTGGAGCAACGGCGGAGCCACCCCGTACGACATGTACGAGAACATCATGGACGGCGCCGACCTGCTGCCCGTCGGCAACGCCAAGGCGGTCGGCAACTACGGCCGCTTCAACGACCCGGCCGCCACCGCCGCGCTGAGCGCCTACGCCAACGCCGCCTCGGACAGCGCCCGCACCGCAGCGCTGAACACCCTGGAGCAGATCATGGTGAACCAGGTCCCCATGATCCCGACCTCGGCCGGCAACGTCGGCGCCGAGTACTCGACCCGCGACTGGACGGGCTGGCCGAGCGACGCCGACCCGTACGCCGGCATCCAGCCGACCACCGGCGGCGCGCTCGACGTGGTGCTGCACCTGACCCCCGCCAAGTAGGCCCAGCCCTCCCCGCGCCGGAGTCCCGGTCCGCCCGCCGGACCGGGGCCCCGGCGCACCAGATCCGCCACCGCCACACGATGGGATACCGGGAAATGACGTTGCCCGACACGTCGTCGCCACCGGCGCCGCCGAACACCGAAGTCGTCCTGGAGGCCGACGGCCTCACCAAGCACTTCGCGGTCCGCCGCAGCGGACGCCAGGCCATGACCAGAGCGCCGCGTGTCGTCCACGCCGTCGACGACGTCTCGCTGACCCTGCGCCGGGGGCGGGTCACCGCGCTGGTCGGCGAGTCCGGCTCCGGCAAGTCCACCGTAGCCCGGCTGCTGGCCCAGCTGTACCCGCGCACCGGCGGCGACATCCGGCTGCACGGCGAGTCGGTGACGGTACGCGGCGGGCGGCGCTTCCGGGCGTACAACCGCCGGGTGCAGATGATCTTCCAGGACCCCTTCGCCTCGCTCAACCCGGTGCACACCGTGCGCTACCACCTCACCCGGGCGCTGCGCATCCACGGCCACGGCGGCCGGGGCGCCGAGCAGTTGCAGGCCGCCCTGGTCGAGTTGCTGGGGCGGGTCCAACTCACGCCCGCGGAGCGCTATCTGGACAAGTTCCCGCACGAGCTGTCCGGCGGCCAGCGCCAGCGGGTGGCCATCGCCCGCGCCCTGGCGGCCGATCCGGAGGCGCTGCTCGCCGACGAGCCGGTCTCCATGCTGGACGTCTCCATCCGGCTGGGCGTGCTCAACCTGCTGCGCGACCTCAAGGAGCGGCTGCGGCTGGCCATCCTCTACATCACCCACGACATCGCCTCCGCCCGCTACTTCGCCGACGACACGCTGGTGATGTACGCGGGCCGGATGGTCGAGGGCGGCGACAGCGAGACCGTCACCCAGCGCCCGGCCCACCCGTACACCCAGCTGCTGATCGCCTCCGCGCCGGATCCGGACCGCATCCTGGGCTCCGCGTTCTCGCTGGACGCCGAGGAGACCGACAACGGCGAGCCGCCGAGCCTGATCAACCCCCCGGCGGGCTGCCGGTTCCATCCGCGCTGCCCGCACGCCATGGACGTCTGCCGCACCGAACTACCGCCCCGCTTCACCGTTCTGAGTGATCGCCAGCAACAGGACCCGGACGGCGACCACTGGGCCGCCTGCTGGCTGTTCGCGCCGGAAGGAGCGGCCCGGTGAAGTACTTCCTGCAGCGGCTCGCCTTCTACCTGTTCACCGCCTGGGCGGCGATCACCCTGAACTTCTTCGTCCCCCGGCTGATACCCGGCGACCCGGTGTCGGCGCTGATCAGCCGCAGCCAGGGGCAGATCAGCACCCAGGCGGTGAAGTCGCTCTACGTCCTGTTCGGGCTGAACAAGCACGAGAGCCTGATCAGCCAGTACGGCGACTACTGGTCCCAACTGGCCCACGGCGACCTGGGCATCTCCTTCTCCAACTTCCCCACTCCGGTGACCACCATCCTGGAGCAGAGCCTGCCGTGGACCATCGCCCTGGCCGGCTTCGCCACGGTGATCAGCTTCACCACCGGCACGCTGCTGGGCGTGCTGGCCGGGTGGCGGCGCGGCTCGCGGCTGGACTTCCTGCTGCCGGTCACCACCTTCGTCTCCTCCATCCCCGCGTTCTGGCTGGGCATCCTGGCGATCGCGGTGGTGCTGGCGGTCGGCTGGAGCATCCCGGTCTCGCAGGGCTACGACCCCGGGATCGTCCCGGGCTGGAACGCCCAGTTCATCGGCAACGCCGTCGACCACAGCTGGCTGCCGCTGGCGATGCTGGTGATCACCTCGATGAGCGGCTGGATCCTGAGCATGCGCAACATGATGGTGACCGTCGGCTCCGAGGACTACATCACCGTCGCCCACGCCAAGGGCCTCTCCGAGCGCCGGGTGATGTTCGGCTACGCGGCGCGCAACGCGCTGCTGCCCAACGTCTCCGGGCTGTCGCTGGCGCTGGGCCAGGTCATCGGCTCGACCATCCTGGTGGAGATCGTCTTCTCCTACCCCGGGGTGGGCTACGAGATGCTGCAGGCCGTCGGCGGGACGGACTACCCGCTGATGGAGGGCATCTTCCTGGTCATCACCCTGGCGGTGCTGCTGGCCAACCTGCTGGCGGACATCGCCTATCTGATCCTCGACCCGCGCACCCGCAAGGAGGGCTGAGCCATGGCCGCAGCGGCAACCGATGTCGGCGCGCTGGCTCCGCAGGAGCCCGCGACGCCGCTCCCCGGATCGAGAGCGCCCAAGCGGCGGCGCTTCCGGTTCCTCGCCAACGGCAAGGTGGCGACCGGCACCGCGCTCCTGGGCTTCTTCCTGGTGATCGCGGTGATCGGCTCGTGGATCGCCCCGTACGACCCCTCCGCGCGCAGCAGCGCGCTGCTCCAGGCACCCTCCGCCAAGCACTGGTTCGGCACCACCCACCTGGGCCAGGACCTGTTCAGCCAGGTGCTGGTCGGCACCCGCAGCGTGATGTACGTGGGGCTGTTGGCGGGCGTGGTGGCCAGTGTGCTGGCGGTGCTGATCGGGGTGACCTCCGGCTATCTGAGCGGGGTGGCGGCCGAGTCGCTGTCGGCGGTCTCCAATGTGTTCCTGGTGATCCCGGCGCTGCTGCTGATCATCATCATCACCTCCAGCGTCCCGGCCTCGGACAGCGGCGACACCCTGGTGGCGCTGGTCATCGGCTTCACCTCGTGGGCCTGGAACGCCCGGGTGCTGCGGGCGCAGACCCTGTCGCTGCGGCGCCGCGACTTCATCGAGGCGTCCCGCGCGACCGGCGAGTCGACCTGGCGGATCATCTTCTTCGAGCTGCTGCCCAACCTGAGCGCGGTCATCGTCTCCGGCTTCATCGGCACGGTGGTGTACGCGGTGATGACCGAGATCACCCTGGCCTTCATCGGCGTCCCCGGGATGTCGGCCTGGAACTGGGGCACCATCCTCTACTGGGCGCAGAGCGAGCAGGCGCTGGCGCAGGGCGCCTGGTGGTGGTTCGTGCCGGCAGGCCTGGCCATCGCCCTGCTGGGCACCTCGCTGGCGCTGGTCAACTTCGGCATCGACGAATTCGTCAATCCGCGCCTGCGCAACAACGGCACCGCCCCGCGCGGCCTGCGGGCCGCCGACGGCCGGCCGGTGCGGATGCGGGTCGGGTTCACCCCCGTGGTGGTCCGCACCGAGAAGAACGAGGAGAGCAGCCAGTGAGCAGCAGGCAGCCGGTTCTGGAGATCAGGAACCTCTGCGTGGACTACGGCCTGGGCGACCAGGCCGTGCGCGCGGTGCGGGACGTCAGTCTGACCCTGCACCGGGGCGAGGTGCTGGGGCTCGCCGGGGAGAGCGGCAGCGGCAAGTCGACGCTGGCGTACGGGCTGACCCGGCTGCTGCCGCCGCCCGGGGTGGTCAGCGGCGGCGAGGTGATCTACCACCCGCGCGAGGGCGAGCCGGTGGACGTGCTGAAGCTGTCGGACGCCGGGCTGCGGAAGTTCCGCTGGGCGGAGACCTCGATCGTCTTCCAGGGCGCGATGAACTCGCTGAACCCGGTGTTCAAGGTGTCCACGCAGCTGACGGACGTGCTAGCGGCGCACGAGCCGTCCATGGGCAAGGCCGAACGGCTGTCCCGGGCGCGGGAGTTGCTGACCCTGGTCGGCATCGCCCCGGACCGGATGGACAGTTACCCGCACCAGCTGTCGGGCGGCATGCGGCAGCGGGTGATGATCGGCATGGCGCTGGCGCTGGAGCCGCAGCTGGTCGTCATGGACGAGCCGACGACCGCGCTGGACGTGGTGATGCAACGTCAGATCCTGCGCCAGCTGGTGGGATTGCGGGAGCGGCTGGGCTTCTCGGTGCTGTTCATCACGCACGACCTGTCGCTGCTGGTGGAGTTCTCCGACCGGATTGCGATCATGTACGGCGGCCGGATCGTCGAGCAGGCCCCGGCCGACCGGCTGTACCGGGATCCGCTGCACCCCTACAGTGACGGCCTGCTGCACGCCTTTCCGCCGCTGCGCGGGGAGCGCCGGGAGCTGACCGGCATCCCCGGATCGCCGCCCGACCTGCGCTCGATGCCCTCGGGCTGCGCCTTCCATCCGCGCTGCCCCAAGGCGTTCGACCCGTGCCGGGAGACCCTGCCCCGGCTGGGCGCGCCGGCCGACCTGCCGGATCCGGCGCAGGCCCGGGACCGCAGCGTGGCCTGCTGGCTGCACCCGACGGCCTGACGCGGCCCCGGCTTGTGAACGGCCGCGGCCCCGCCGGGTTGGTCCGGCGGGGCCGCGGTCGAGAACGGGGGCGGAACAGGGCGCCGGGGCGCCGGGGTTGGTTACTCCACGACCAGTTCGACCGGGATGTTGCCGCGGGTGGCGTTGGAGTAGGGGCAGACCTGGTGCGCCTTCTCGACCAGCTCGCGGCCGGTCTCGCCCTGCAGGGCGTCCGGCAGCTCGACCCGCAGCACCACGGCCAGGCCGAAGCCGCCCTCGCCGTTGCTGCCGATGCTGACCTCGGCGGTGACCGACGCCTCGCTGGTGTCGATCTTGGCCTGGCGGCCGATCAGGCCGAGCGCGCTGGCGAAGCAGGCGGCGTAGCCGGCGGCGAAGAGCTGCTCGGGGTTGGTGCCCTTGCCGTCGCCGCCGAGGGCCGGGGGCATCGCCAGGGTCAGGTCGAGCTGACCGTCGGAGCTGACGGCGCGGCCGTCGCGTCCGCTGGCGGTGGCTGCGGCGGTGTAGATCGCGTCCATGGTGGTGCCCTTCTCTCGCTGCGGTCGGGTGCTCCCGGCCCGGGTGCACCACCCACATTAGCATCGCACAACTCAGTTGTGCACAACTCAATAGTATCCTGGAACCATGACGATCACCGCCGGCCCGGAAGACCTGCTCAGGCTCGAGCACCAGGTCTGCTTCACGCTGAACAGCGCCTCCCGCGCCTTCGGCGGCGTCTACCGCGAGGCGCTGCGGGAGCTGGACCTCACCTACCCGCAGTACCTGGTGATGCTGACGCTCTGGGAACACGGCGAACTGCCGGTCAAGCGCATCGGAGAGCTGCTGCGGCTGGACTCGGGGACGCTCTCCCCGCTGCTCAAGCGGCTGGAGGCGGCCGGCAGGGTGCGGCGCGCCCGCAGCGCCGAGGACGAGCGCTCGGTCGTCGTCCACCTCACCGCCGCCGGGGACGCCATGCGCGCGCAGGCCCGGCAGGTGCCGCGCCGGATCGCGGCGGCCACCGGGCTCGACCCGGCCGAGCTGCGGGTGCTCCAGGGCATGCTGCTGCGCCTGACCGAACACCTGGACGCCGGTGCCGAGGTGCTGCGGGAGCAGGGCGGCGGCGCCGACCCGGACGGGCCGGACGGCACCGGGGAATGATCAAACGGGGCGCCCCGTCCCGTGACAGACTGAGGCTGCAATCGTCCGACACAGGAGGTCCCCATGGCCGATGACGCAGCCGACGCCGCGACCGACAACGCTGCGGCACCCGCGGCCCCCGAGCACCAGAGCCCCGAGGACGACGTGAAGCGCAAGTTCCGCGAGGCCCTGGCCCGCAAGCGCGGTCCGCAGCCCGACTCCGCCGGCCTCGGCGGCGGCGCGGACCAGTCCAAGGTGCACGGCACCCACGGCAAGTCGGGCGGGCAGCGGGACTTCCGCCGCAAGAGCGGCTGACCGCTCCGCCCGCCCGGCGGCGCCACCGCCGCCCGCGGCCGGCCGCCGTCGACCGGCCGCGCGCCGGCCCTCCCCGGTCCGGCGTCAGCTGTCGAAGTCGACGGCGGCCTGCTCCGAGAGCACCTCCGCCTGGCAGGTGAGCACGTACCCCGCCGCGATCTCGGCCTTCTCCAGCGCGTAGTTGCGGCGCATCCGCACCTCACCGTCGACCAGCAGTGCCCGGCAGGTGCCGCAGACGCCGCCCTTGCAGGCGAACGGCAGGTCCGGGCGGACCTGCTGCGCCCCCTCCAGCACCGTGGTGCCCTGCGGCAGCGCCAGCGCGGTCTCCCGGCCGTCCAGACGGACCGTCAACCGGGAGGAGGGCCCGGTCGGTACCGCATCCGGGTGGCGCAGCGTCGGCGGCCCGGCCGCCTCGTCCTCCTCCGCGTAGAACAGCTCCCGGTGCACCCGCTCCTCGGGCACCCCGGCGGCGCGCAGCGCCTCGCGCGCGTCCTCGACCATGCCCAGCGGCCCGCACAGCCACCAGCCGTCGACGTCTTCGACGTCCACCATCGCGCCGACCAGCGCGGCCAGCCGCTCCCGGTCCAGCCGGCCGCTGAACAGCTCCGCCTCGCGCGGCTCCCGGGAGAGCACGTGGACCAGCTGGAACCGGTCCAGGTACTGGTCCTTGAGGTCGGCCAGGGCGTCGGCGAACATGACCGTGTCACTGCGCCGGTTGCCGTAGAACAGGGTGACCCGGGACTGCGGGTCGGCCAGCGCCGAGGCGGCGATCGACAGCACCGGGGTGATCCCCGAACCGGCCGCGACCAGCGCGTGGTGGGCCGGGCGGCTCAGATCGGGGGTGAAGGTCCCCAGCGGCGGCAGGGCCTCGACGGTGTCGCCGACCCGCAGCCCGTCCAGCAGCCAGGTGGAGAACAGCCCGCCCGGCACCTCGCGGACGCCGATCCGCAGCGGGCCGCCGACCGGCGCGCAGAGCGAGTACGAGCGCCGCTCGTCGCGCCCGTCCACCTCGCGGCGCAGGGTGAGCGACTGCCCGGCCCGGAAGGCGAACTCCTCCGCCAGCCCGTCGGGCACGGCGAAGGTCACGGCGGCGGCGTCCGCGCACAGCCGCTCGACGGCGGCGACGCGCAGGGTGTGCCAGCGCGGCGCGGGGCGGCGCGGGGCCACCGCCGGTGCGGCTGCCGAGGGGGGCGGGGTCGGGCCGGGCATCAGTGCTCCTTGACCTGTTCGAAGGGTTCCCGGCAGGACCGGCAGCGCCGCAGCGCCTTGCAGGCCGTCGCCGAGAAACGGCTGGTCTCCTCGGTGTCCGGCGAGCCGCAGTGCGGGCAGCGGACGACGGCCCGGGTGGGCGTCAGCGTCAGCGGCACCGGGCCGCCGGGCGCGCGCCGGGCGGCCGGGCCGGGCGGGGCGATGCCCCCGGCCGCGAGCTTGGCCCGCCCCTCGGGGTGATCCAGTCGCTGCTCCACGGCGGGTCCAGCACCGTCCGGATGTCCACCCGGATGAAGCCCACCGCCCGCAGCGCGGCGTCCACGTCGGCGCGCATCTCGGCCAGCGCCGGGCAGCCGCTGTAGGTGGGCGCCAGGCTGGCCGTGACCAGCCCGTCCGGCCCGAGCGTGACCTCGCGCAGCACGCCGAGATCGGCCAGGGTCAGCATCGGCAGCTCCGGGTCGACGACCTGGGCGGCCGTCTCCCGGGCGAGTTCCAGCAGGCTCACCACGTCGCCTCCGGATCGGCCCGGGCCACCGACTGCAGCTCGGCCAGGAGCGGCGCCAGGTGCGGGGTGTGCTCCCCCGCCCGGCCCCGGCCGGGCAGCGGGGTCGGCAGCGCGGCGGCGGACGGCTCCGGCAGCGTGGCGGCGTCCAGGACCTGACGCAGCGTCTGCTCGACGTCGGCGCTCACCGCCGGGTCCGCGCCGTCCAGCAGCTCCGGCAGGTACGGCCAGACCTCGTCCAGGGCGCTGAGCATCCGGCGGCGCGACTCCTCGGTGCCGTCGCCCAGCCGCAGCGTCCACTGGGCGGCGTGGTCGCGGTGGTAGGCCAGCTCGCTGACGCCCTTGGCGGCGACGGCCGCGAGCACCGGGTCCGGGTGCGCGGCCAGCGCCTGGAACGCGGCCAGCCGCCAGCTGGAGAACACCAGCAGTCGGACCACGCAGTGCGCGAAGTCGCCGTTCGGCAGCTCGGCCAGCAGCACGTTGCGGAACTCCTGCGGCCCGCGGAAGTAGGCGAGGTCGTCCTCGCTGCGCGGCGCGCCCCCGGCCGCGGCCTCGGCCTGACCGGCGCGGGAGAGCAGCAGCCGGGCCTGGCCGAGCAGGTCCAGGCCGATGTTGGCCAGGGCGACCTCCTCCTCCAGCTCCGGCGCGCGGGTGACCCACTCGGCCAGCCGCTGGGCGGCGACCAGCGCGTCGTCGCCGAGCCCGAGGCACAGGACGGCCAGGGCGGCGGCGTCCAGCCCGGCCGGCAGGGCGGTGTCGACGCCGTGCAGCGGGTCCTCGAAGCCGGTGCCGAAGGCCCAGCGGGAGTCGCCCTCGGGGGACGCCTCGGCGAGGGAGAGGTAGACGTGGTCGTCGGTCATGGCCGCCTGCTGGTGGGGGTGGGGGGCGTGGTCGTCAGATGTGCGGGACATCGTCGGGGATCGCGTAGAAGGTGGGGTGGCGGTAGACCTTGTCGCCGCTGGGCTCGAAGAACGGGTCCTGCTCGTCCGGGGTGGAGGCGGTGATCGCGTCCGAGCGGACGACCCAGATGCTGACGCCCTCGTTGCGGCGGGTGTAGAGGTCCCGGGCGTTGGTGAGCGCCATCCGGTCGTCGGGGGCGTGCAGCGAACCGACGTGCACATGGTTCAGGCCGCGCTTGCCGCGCACGAACACCTCGTAGAGCGGCCACTGGGAGCGGGCGGTCATGCGGGTACACCCTTCGTCTGCTGGTCGGTGGGTACGACGTCGGTCGGTACGGCGTGCGCCGATGCGGCGGCGCCGTGCCGGGCGGCGTGGGCCGCGGCGGCGTCGCGGACCCAGGCGCCGTCCTCGTGGGCCTGGCGGCGGCGCTCGACCCGGGCCGCGTTGCAGGGGCCGTCGCCGCGGATGACCCGCTGCAGCTCGGTCCAGTCGGGGGTGCCGAAGTCCCAGCTCTCGCGCTGCTCGTTCCAGGCCAGCGCGGGGTCGGGCAGCGTGACGCCGAGCCGCTCGGCCTGCGGGACGGTCATGTCGACAAATCGCTGCCGCAGCTCGTCGTTGCTGTGCCGCTTGATCCGCCAGGCCATCGAGCGGGCGCTGTTGGGCGAGTCGTCGTCGGGCGGCCCGAACATCATCAGCGAGGGCCACCACCAGCGGTCGACCGCGTCCTGGACCTGGGCGCGCTGCTTGGCGCTGCCGCGCGCCATGGTCAGCAGCAGCTCGTAGCCCTGCCGCTGGTGGAAGGACTCCTCCTTGCAGATGCGCACCATGGCCCGCGCGTACGGCCCGTACGAGCTGCGGCACAGCGGCACCTGGTTGCAGATGGCCGCGCCGTCCACGAACCAGCCGATCACGCCGACGTCGGCGAAGCTCAGCGTCGGGTAGTTGAAGATCGAGGAGTACTTCTGCCGTCCGCTGACCAGTCGCTCGGTGAGGTCGGCCCGGTCCGCGCCCAGGGTCTCGGCGGCCGAGTAGAGGTAGAGGCCGTGCCCGGCCTCGTCCTGCACCTTGGCGAAGAGGATGGCCTTGCGGCGCAGCGAGGGCGCGCGGGTGATCCACTCCCCCTCCGGCTGCATGCCGATGATCTCGGAGTGGGCGTGCTGGGCGATCTGCCGGACCAGGGTGGCCCGGTACCCCTCGGGCATCCAGTCGCGGGGCTCGATGCGCTGGTCGCGGGCGAGGGTGTCGTCAAAACGGGCCTCCGCCGCGGTCTGCGGATCGGCTCCGGCGTCAGGTACGGGCATACGCGTCACTCCCCTGGGCAGGCTGTCGCCATCCACACTACCGAACGGTCGGTCGGTTCTCAATGTCCGCCGAAAGCGCGTCCGTGTCGTTGCCGTCCCGAGGCTGCCCCGGCGGCCCGGGATTGGGCAGGATGGCCCCATGACCGCGATGATGACCAAGGGTTCCAACCATCCCGTGCCCACGGCGGCGATCCATGCGGCCGTGACCTGGCGCACCGACGCCGCCGCCCCCGACGTGGACGTCTCCGCGCTGCTGCTGGACGCGGGCGGCAAGGTCCGCTCGGACGCGGACTTCGTCTTCTACAACCAGCCCCGGCACAGCTCCGGCGCGGTGCGGCACGCCGGCAAGCACGCCCAGCCCGGTGAGACCACCGACGCGCTGGTGGTCGACCTGGCCGCGCTGGAGCCGGGCATCGACCGGGTGGTGGTCGGCGCCTCGGCGGACGGCGGCACCTTCGGCGAGGTCCCGGCGCTGCGGCTGGACCTGCGGGGCGCGGACGGCGAGGGGCTGGTGCAGTTCGTCATCGACGGCGCGACCACGGAGACCGCCTTCCTTTTCGGCGAGTTCTACCGGCGCGGGGACGGCTGGAAGTTCCGCGCGGTCGGCCAGGGCTACGCGTCCGGGCTGGAGGGGCTGGCCACCGACTTCGGCATCTCGGTGGACGACGACGAGCCCCAGCCCCCGGCGGCAGGCGCCCAGCCTGCGGCCTCTGCCCAGCCGACGGCCTTCGCCCAGCCTGCTGCCGCCGTCCAGCCCGCGTCCGCACCCGAGCCGCCGGTCGGCTTCGGCCCGCCGCCGGTGATGCAGCCCGCCCCGGCGCCCACGCCGACCCTGGTGTCGTCCTCCCCGCTGCCGCCTCCGGCCGCCGCCCCAGCCGCAGCCGCGCCCGGGCCCGGGCTGAGCCTGAAGAAGCAGAAGCTGATCTCGCTGGAGAAGCAGCTCGCCGACCGCGGCGACCACAACCTGCTCGACCTGACCAAGCGCGCCGCGGTCAGCCTGGAGAAGCGGGGCCTGGGCGAGCACACCGCGCGGGTCGCCCTGTGCCTGGACATCTCCGGGTCGATGGGCGGCCTGTACCGCTCGGGCAAGGTGCAGGCGCTGGTCGAGCGGGTGCTCGCGCTCGGTCTGCGCTTCGACGACAACGCCGAGGTCGACGTCTTCCTCTTCGGCGCCAACGCGCACGAGGCGGGCAGCGTCGGCCTGGACAGCTACCGGGGCTGGACCCAGCGGATGCTGTCGCAGTGGCCGTTGGAGCCGGGCACGGACTACGCCAAGGCCATGCGGCTGATCCGCGAGGAGTACTTCGGCACCAGCGAGCGGCGCTTCGGCCCGGTCTTCGCCCAGCAGCCGGTCTACGTGATGTTCGTGACGGACGGCCGGACGGTCAGCGAGGGCGCCGCCCGTGAGCAGGTCCTGGCGTCCAGCTACGAGCCACTGTTCTGGCAGTTCATGGGGCTCGGCCGGTCCTCGAAGTCGGTGGACGCGCCGGTCCAGGAGGCGCCGCAGCCGGTGAAGAAGTCGCGGTTCGCCAAGCGGCTCCAGGCGGTGGCCGCCGGGTGGAGCGAGGGCACCTTCCGCTTCCTGGAGGAGCTGGACCAGCTCCCGGGCCGCTTCGCCGACAATGCCGACTTCTTCTGCGTGCAGGATCCGGGCAACATCACCGACGACCAGCTGTTCGAACTGATGATGGCCGAGTACCCGGGCTGGCTGCCCCGGGCCCGTGCCCAGGGGCTGCTGCCCCCGCAGTGAGCCGGGGCGCGCCCGGTCGGCGGTTCGGCCCGGCCGCCTCAGACCCCGCGGACGTCGCCGCCGCGCACCCGCAGCACAGCCGCCACGTCGGCGGCCAGGCGCGGCAGCTCCTCCTCGGTCAGCGAGGAGACCGTCACCCGGACGCCGGGCGGCGAGCCGATCCGGAAGCGCGCGCCCGCGGCGACCACCCAGCCGCGTTGCAGCAGCCCGGCGACGGTCGCGGTCTCGTCCGACACCGGGATCCAGACGTTGAGCCCGCTGCGCCCCCGGGCCGGGACGCCGCGCGCGGCCAGCTCGGCGAGCAGCCCGTCCCGCCGGGCCCGGTAGGAGGCGGCGGCCGGGGCCGTGTCCTCCGCTGCCCACAGGGCGGCGACGGTGCGCTGGAGCAGGTGGCTGACCCAGCCCGCGCCGAGCCGCTGGCGTCCGCGCACCCGGTCCAGGGTCTGGGCGTCCCCGGTGAGGACGGCCACCCGCAGGTCGGGGCCGAGCGATTTGGCGGCCGAGCGGACCACGGCCCAGTGGGCGGTGACCGGCCGGCCGTCGGGACCGGCGCAGAGCAGCCGGCAGGGCAGGTCCACGATGCCGTGGCCGTGGTCGTCCTCGACCAGCAGCACGTCCGGGTGGTGCGAGAGCACTGCTCTCAGATCGGACGCCCGCTCTGGGCCGACGGCCGCGCCGGTCGGGTTCTGCGCGCGGCTGGTCACCACCAGCGCGCGGGCGCCCTCGGCCAGCGTCCGGGCGACGTCCTGCACCAGCGGGCCGTCGTCGTCCACGGCGACCGGCACCGGCTTGAGGCCGAGCGCGGGCAGCAGGTCGAGCAGGCTGCTCCAGCCCGGGTCCTCCACCGCGACCGTGTCCCCGGGGCGCAGCCAGGCCAGGAAGATCCGTTCGATGGCGTCCAGCGATCCCGAGGCGACGCCGACGGTGGCGGCCTCGCCCTCCTCCGGCTCGCCCCACACCGACCCGACCGACGCAATCGACCCGACCGGCCCCACCGGGGCGCCGTCGGCCGCGAACGACGCCTCGGCCAGGGCGCGCAGCCGCGGATCCAGGGCCGGGCCGCCGTACAGGACCGGTCGGACGGCGTGGGCCCGGGCCGCCTCCAGGGCGGCCTGCTCCAGGTCGGGCAGCAGCACGGTGTCGGGATTGCCCTGGGCCAGGTCGCGGACGCCCTCGGGAACGGCCAGCCGGACGGCGTCGCGCGAGGTGAGCGCGGGCCGGGCGCGGACCCGGCTGCCGCGCCGGCCGGCGGTCTCGATCACTCCCCGGTCGCGCAGCAGCCGGTAGGCGGCGGCGACCGTGTTGGGATTGACCCCCAGCTCCGCCGCCAGCTCCCGCAGCGGCGGCAGGGCCGCCTCGGGCGGCAGTACGCCGGTGACGACCGCGTGTTCGACGTCGGCGGCGATCTCCGTGGCGCGCCGCCCACGAATCCGATAATCTCCTAGCACAAAGATCATTATGCACTAGTGCATAAGCGGTGTCGAGCAGGAACCGAGCAGGAGAAGTCCCCATGCTGATCCATCCGTGGGACCGGGGCGCCGACCAGGAGTGGCGCACCTGGCTGGCGGCGCGCGATTTCGGGCTGCTCGCCGCCAACGGCCCCGACGGCGCCGCGCCGGTGCTCGTCCCCACCCAGTTCGTCTACCAGGGCGGCGAGGAGGTGCTGCTGCACCTGGCCCGCCCCAATCCGGTCTGGGCCGCGATCGAGGCCAACCCCCGGCTCACCCTCGCCGTGACGGACGACTACGCCTTCGTCCCCGGCCCCTGGCGGCCCCCGGCGGGCACCCCGCCCGAGCAGGGCGTCCCCACCACCTACTACGCCTCGGTGCACCTGGTCGGCACCGCCACCGTCGTGGACGACCCGGAGCTGAAGGCCGCGCTGATGGACCGCCAGCTCGCCCACTTCCAGCCGGACACCCCGAGGACGCCCATCGTCCCCGGCCAACCGCCGTTCGGGCGGATGCTCTCCGCCATCCGCGGGCTGCGCCTCCAGATCACCGAGGTGCGGCCGAAGTTCAAGTACGACGACAAGAAGGACGTCGAGCTGCAGACGGCCGTCGCCGAGCGGCTGGCCGAGCGCGGGCGTCCGCGCGACGCCGGGGCCCGGGCCCAGCTGCTGCGCCGCCGGGACGCCCGCAGCGGCTCCTGAGACGGCGTCTCCCGCCCCCGGCGGCCGCAGCGGCCCCGGGGAACGCGGGGCGGGAAAGGCCATGCGTGCACTGGGCCGTCCGGGGCAGGAGCCCACCCGGACGGCTCAGGAACCCGTCGCGCCGCAGGCCCGATGGGGTGCACCTTCCTAGGCTGTCCGGACGGACCATCAGTCCGGTGCCGCCCGCACGGCGGCCCGTTGCACTCCCGGGAGCCTCAACTGACCACCACCGCGCACCAACGCCCCGCCGGAGAGGCCAACCTCGGTCACATCATCTTCATCGCCGCCGCCGCGGCCATGGGCGGGTTCCTGTTCGGCTACGACAGCTCGGTGATCAGCGGTGCCGTGACCGGCATCCAGCACCACTTCAAGGTCGGCAACGGCGAGACGGCCCTGGTGGTCTCGTCCGCCCTGCTCGGCTCGGCCGTGGGCGCCGCCGTCGCGGGCGGCATGGCCGACCGGCTCGGCCGCATCCGGGTGATGCAGATCGCGGGCATCCTCTTCGCCATCAGCGGCGTCGGCTCGATGTTCCCGCCGAGCATTTTCGTGCTCGGCGTCTGGCGCGTGGTCGGCGGCCTGGCCATCGGCATGGCCTCGGTGATCGCCCCCGCCTACATCGCCGAGGTGGCCCCGCCCGCCGTACGCGGCCGGTTGGCCTCCTTCCAACAGGCCGCGATCGTCCTCGGGATCTTCATCTCCCAGCTCGTCAACTACGCCCTCAACCAGGGCGCCGGCGGCAGCCCCAACGACAAGATCGCCGGAATCCAGGCGTGGCAGTGGATGCTGGGCGTGGAGACCATCCCCGCGCTGATCTACTTCCTGATGTCCTTCGCCATCCCCGAGTCGCCGCGCTTCCTGATCGCCAGCGGACGCACCGACCGGGCGCGCTCGGTGCTGACCGACATCGAGGACCCGGGCACCGACATCGACGGCCGGATCGAGGAGATCCGCACCGTCATCTCCACGGAGCACAAGAGCTCGTTCAAGGACCTGCTCAACGGGCGCAACCTGAAGGCGATCGTCTGGATCGGCATCGGCGCCTCGGTCTTCCAGCAGTTCGTCGGCATCAACGTGATCTTCTACTACTCCTCGCTGTTGTGGCAGTCGGTCGGCATCAACGCCAGCAACTCGCTGCTGATCAGCGTCTCCACCTCGCTGGTGAACATCGTCGGCACGGTCATCGCCGTCGTCCTGGTCGACCGCGTCGGACGCCGCCCACTGGCTCTGACCGGCTCCGCCGGCATGGCCGTCGCCCTGGGCTTCGCCGCCTGGGCCTTCTCCTACCGCCACGGCACCGGCACCTCCGCCACCCTGCCCCACCTGCAGGCCACCGTGGCCCTGGTCGCCGCCCACGTCTTCGTTCTCTGCTTCGCCTTCTCCTGGGGCGTGGTGGTCTGGGTCCTGCTCGGCGAGATGTTCCCCAACAAGATCCGCGCCCTGGCCCTCTCCGTGGCCGCCTCCGCCCAGTGGATCGCCAACTGGGCCATCACCGTCAGCTTCCCCACCATGTCCGACTGGAACCTCTCGGCCACCTACGTCATCTACGCCTGCTTCGCCCTCCTCTCCATCCCCTTCGTCTACTTCTTCATCAAGGAGACCAAGGGCCGCACCCTCGAGTCCATGGGCTAGCCACGCGAGACCGCGCGACTGAGGCAGCGATGAGGGGCCGATCCCGAGGCACTGGGATCGGCCCCTCTCTGATGCCCATTCATGTCCGGGGTGTGCCCCTGGCCGACCGGCTCCGTGTGGTCGGCCGGGCCCGGGCGGGCACCGATCACCTCGAGTTGGCGGCCGCCGCCCGTCACGGGGTCGCTGTCACCCGTACTCCCGGTTCCAACGCGAACGCGGTTGGCGAGTTCACGTGGCCCAGCCACTCGCCCTGACCCAAGATCTCCCGCGCACCACCGGGCGGCCGACGGAGCAGAACTGTCGGCCGCCCGCTCGTATCCACAGCTCGGCCGGTCGCCCAGGAACGCCCCACAGGTGGTCGTGCTCGTGCGAGCCGGACACCGCCATGATGGGATGCACGGAAGGATCAGGCAACCAACGCCCAGGAAGGCCACGGTGCGATGACGGCACAGGCACGGGAGATGCTGCAGGCGGCGAATGCCGCGCAGATCGAGCATCCGGGCGGCACGCTGCTCGCGCATCTGGAGCGGGTCGAAGCGCTGCTCCTGTCATGGGACGCCCCTCAGCCGCTGGCTTCGGCCGGACTGTGTCACGCCTTCTACGGCACCGACGGGTTCCCGGTCATCTTGTTGGACCTTGAGCACCGGACCGTCCTGGCCGAGGCGATCGGAGCGGACGCCGAGGCGCTGGTCTACTTCTATGCCTCCTGCGACCGCAAGGCCACCTACCGAGGGCTGGCTGAAGACGACGGGCTGTTCCACGACCGATTCACCGGGACTGGCTATGTTCCGAGCTTGCAACAGCGTCGGGACTTCGCCGAGCTGACCGCCGCCAACGAACTGGACCTCGCCGCGATCAGCCCGGAGATCCGAGGCAGGTACGGCCCCGGACTGCTTACCTTGTTCACCCGCTGGCGTCCGCTGCTGTCCGATCCGGCATGGGCATACTGCCGCGACGTGCTGAGTGGGATTCACAGGATTTGACCATTGCTCTCGCCTACCGGCGGAGGCTCCAGGGACTTCCAGATCTGGAACGATCGAGCAGACGCCCGCAGTGCTCCGCGCGTGGCTGCCGTCGTCATGACCATGGTGTGGGCTCCAGGAGCCAGACACAGTCAACTCCGAACCGGGCGTGCCGCATGTACTCGAGCGGGCCATCGACATCGCCCTGCGATACCCCGGCCTGTTCGACGCAGATGACCCCACTGACGCATTCAGTGTGTGCCGCACGACGCGGGGGCAACTAGGAGACCGGCCCGACGTCCCACGCCGCCGCATGCCCGGCCGCGATCACGTCGATGCGCTCGGCCAACTCAAAGTCAGCGACAGTCAGTTGACCGCCCGCATCGTGCGTGGTGACCGTGAACCGCACCCCATCGAACGACAGGTGAACCTCCGCATGGTGCGACGTGAGCCGGGAGACGTCCGCAACGTGCACGATCAACGCCACTCCGGCGTGGTACCGCACCGGCACCAGGCGCGTAATCGTATTGCCCTGCCGCTCCCACTCAGGGAGCCCCGCCAGCCTCGCCTGGATCTCATCATCCGACAACAGCATGATCACGCCACAACCTCCAGTACCGGGGCCAAAACGTCCGCCGACTCCCGCCCGACCGGGGCATCCTGCCACGGACGCATCGCCACCGACAGAGCACCCCGTTCGGGGCAGCAGGCCCCGGCGCATGGCACCGGCACCAGCGCGGGACAGCCGGTCGACGAGGGCGTACTGCTCCGAGACAGTACCGATCAGGCCCCGGTGCGCTGTGCGAACTCCGCAGACCCGGTACCGTCCCGGGCCCGTACAGGAGGTCGGCGGTGAGCGCCCGCAGTGCCGGGCGTCGGGCTTCCTCCGGAGCAGCCGCCTCCACGACGCGCAGTGCCCTGAAAGTGCGCTGCCGGTCGCCGAGGGCGTGCCACATGCGGGCGGAGTCCGTTGCCGCTCGGGCTCGGCGCTCCGCTGTCGGCAGCGTGGACGCGTCCACCCGCGCCGCATACCGCACGCCCTCGTCCGGGGTGCCGAGGGCGTTGTGGACACCGATCCAGTACACGTCCGCCTGGACCCGCGTCGGCTCCACGGCGAACAACGTCCGCCCAGCCGCCGGGACGCCGGCTCCCCGTAACCCGCCTGCTTCGATCCGGCTCCCCGCATACCCGCGTATCCGCGTACCCGCAGCAGGCTCCGAGGTCGTAGGGCCTGCCGCCAGGCGCGGCGTGGTGGTGGGTTACAGCGGGAGTCGGTAGAAGGTTTTGGTCTGGTGGATCGGGGCGCCCAGTTTCTTGTAGAACGTGAGCGCGGTCGGGTTGTCGGTGTCGCCGGTCCACTCGAGGCGGCTGCACCCTGCCTCGACTGCGGCCTCCTTCACCGCGTCGAGGAGTTGGGCGCCGATGCCTCGGCGGCGGGCGGGCTCGGCGACGAACAGCTCCTTGAGGTACATCGAGGTGTCGGCCCCGGCGGCGGGCCACAGGCGGGAGAAGGATGCCAGGCCCACCACCGCGGTGCCGTCGACGGCCAGCAGTACCGTCGCGGCTGGGGGCTCGGCGAACAGCGCGACAT
The DNA here is from genome assembly GCF_014084125.1 of Streptacidiphilus sp. PB12-B1b. Classification (NCBI taxonomy): domain Bacteria; kingdom Bacillati; phylum Actinomycetota; class Actinomycetes; order Kitasatosporales; family Streptomycetaceae; genus Streptacidiphilus; species Streptacidiphilus sp. PB12-B1b. The sequence goes on from NZ_CP048405.1 coordinate 4,425,221, forward strand.
GGACCTGGGTCTCGTCCGCGGGCTCGTGGTCGCCGCCGTAGTACGCCTCCACCTCGCCCAGGAGAACGGAGATGGCCTCGACGTCCTGCTCGACGGCCTGACGAATCGTGATGCCCACGGCGGTGCCCCTTTCAGACGGTGCCGGAGGGGCGGGGCGAGGTCTCCCCCGGGCCCGCCTCCAGCAGTGACCTGGCTCTCCCGGGGACTGTAGCTGGCAAGATCACCGGCGCGGTGGAAGCTCAGCGGAGACCGGTGCCCGGAGGGCAGGCCCAGCGGTGTGCCACGTCGTAGCCGGGGCGGTCCGTGGGCGGAGCCGGGGCGGGGCCTGGGGAGCAGGTCTCGCGGCGGATCCGGGAGGATCGGCCGCGGCCTAGGGTGGCGGCAGGTGGTCCGCCAGGGGGCGGGCCGGGAGGGGGCACGGTGGAGACGTACGGCAGGGCTCAGGTGCGGTTGGCGCGGCCGTCGCGGGATCTACGGGCGGCCGAGCGGTTCTGGGTGGACGGCTTGGGGCTGGGGGTGCTGTTCCGGCACGACTGGGACGGCACGCCGCAGAACCATGCGCTGCTGATGCTCGGCTGGCCGGACGCCGACTGGCATCTGGAGCTGGTGCACGCCCCGGGCGACCCGGTGCTGCCCGCGCCGACCGCCGAGGATCTGCTGGTGCTGTACCTCGACGGCCCGGTTCCGGAGGAGTTGGTCGAGCGGCTGGAGCAGCACGGCGGGCGGCGGGTGGCCGCGCACAACCCGTACTGGGACCAGTGGGGCGTCACGGTGCAGGATCCGGACGGGTACCGACTGGTGCTGTCCACCCGGAGCTGGTCGAACTCCTGACGCGGCGTCCCCCGGATGCCCGCGAGCAGTGGCGGGGCCCTGCGGGGGATTCGATCCTTGCCCCATGAGCGAAGCACGCGACTGGCCCGAGGCGATCGTCTACTTCCGCGAGGACCAGCAGCTGAGCCCGCCCGGTGCGCAGATGCAGGTGTCCGGCCGGGTGGCCTTCGAGGGGCCCTGGCTGCACATCCGGCTGCGGGACCGCGGCGAGATCGTCACCGTGCGCGCGGAGGCGGTCGACCGGGTGGTCCGCCGCACCGAGGGCGACGCGTAGGCACGACGGCACGGCAGCCGCCCGGCGTGCACCTGATTCTGCCGAGTTCGCTCCCGCGCAAGGCAATTGACGCTCTTTCGTCGCTCCCGGGTTCTGGCGGACCGGGCCCGCTGCGGTCAAACTTGCTCCGTCCACGTCAACATGCAGCCGACGGAGCCTCCCTTGACGCACTCGCACCGGACCCGGGTCACCGCCCGCACGCTGGCCCTCACCGCCTCAGCCGCCCTGCTCGCGGCGACCGCCCTCGCGGGCGAGGCGCACGCCGACGCACCCGCCTGGACCGAGACCGGCAGCAGCCTGCAGAGCACGCTCACGGCGGGCGAGGGCGTCACCACCGTCCACTCCGGGGGCGGCGACAGCGTGCTCTACCGGGGCGCGGGCTCGATCCCGCTGTCCGTGCTGGTCCAGAGCTGGACCCACATCGGCGACCCGGACTCCGTCAACGGGTACATCTTCGACGCCTACCAGAGCGGGGCCTCCAACCCCACCAGCAAGATGTTCCGGGTCACCACGCCCTCCGGCGCGTCGTACGAGTACACGCACACCCTGGTCCCCGGCGAGCTGTACAACAACTCCTTCGACACGGTCTCCCCCGACACCCAGTGGATGGTCGCCGGCGAGTGGGGCACCATGGACCACCTGCAGATCTACCCGACGCCGCTGCTCAACCCGGAGACCGGACGGACCGGCGGCACGCTGAACCTGTCCGGGCTGATCCACCTGGACCACGCCGTCAACGACATCCAGGGCTGCGACTTCACCAGCGCCACCCAGCTGGTCTGCGCCTCCGACGACTCCTCGCAGTCGCTGTTCCCGGACAGCAAGCCGCTGCTGGAGATCGACCTCTCCGGCCCGCTGACCGGCGGCGACACCACCGGCCACGTCACCGACATCGGCGCCATCCCGCAGAGCAGCATCTGCTCGGGCACCTACGAGGCCGAGGGCGTGGACTACGACACCTCGACCGGCGTGCTGCGGCTGGAGATGATCCAGCCCAGCATCTGCGGCGCGGTCACCTCGGTCTACACGTACACCCGCTCCTGACGCCCAGCTGACCGGAGCCCTGCTGACCCGGAGCCCTGCTGACCGGCGCCCGGCGGCACCGCCCGGCCGGGCCCGCCCGCGCGCTCGACATGCGCGCGGGCGGGCCCGGCCAGACGATGGGTTCATGTTCGAACGCAAGCCCAGCAGTGATGTCCCGCAGGACCAGGGCGAGTGGATCCAGGCGGAGGTGTTCTTCCGCGAGGGCCAGAAGCTCGACGAGCGCTTCCCCCAGCTGCGGGCCTCCGGCGAGGTCCGCTTCCAGGGCGGCTGGCTGCACTTCCGGCCGATCCAGGAGCCGCCGACGAAGGTCGTCACGCTGCCCGCCGAAGTGGTCAAGCGGGTGGAGTGGACGATCCACGGCTGACGGCGCCCGGGCGGCCCGGTCAGCCGCCGAGGGCCCAGTTCGGCGGGCGGCGCTCCAGGAACGACAGCATGCCCTCACGCGCCTCGTCCGAGCCGAACAGCAGGGCGGACTGCGCCACCATCGACTCGCCGTCGCGCTCGAAGGTCCGCAGCACGTCCGCCGTGACCAGCCGCTTGGTCTCGGCCAGGCCCTGCGGCGACGCCTTGCGGAAGGCGTCCAGCAGCTCGCCGACGGCCGCCGCCGGATCCTCGGCGGCCTCGGTGACCAGGCCGATCCGCTGCGCCTCGGCGGAGTCGAACACCGCGCCGGTGAGGCACCAGCGGGCCGCGCCGCGCGGGTCCAGCCGGGGCAGCAGCGACAGCGAGATGGCGGCCGGGGCCAGGCCCAGGCGTACCTCGGTGAAGGCGAAGGTCGACTTCGGCCCGGCCACCACCAGGTCGCAGGCGCCGAGCAGGCCCAGCCCGCCGGCCCGGACGTGGCCGTCGACCAGGGCCACGACGGGCTTGGCCAGCTCCACTACCGCGCGCATCGCCGCGACCAGGCGGCGCGGGTTGGCGGTCGGGTCGCCGCTGGTCGCCTCGGAGAGGTCGGCGCCCGCGCAGAACGTGCCGCCGGTGTGGGTGAGCACGACCGCCCGCACCTCCGGGTCCTTCACGGCGTCGGCGAGGCCCTGCTCCAGCTCCGCTACCAACCGGGACGACAGCGCGTTGCGGTTGGCCGGGGAGTCGAGCGTCAGCGTGGCGACGCCCTGCTCGACGCCGTACCGGACCAGGGGCGGGGTGTCGGACATGGGTGGGGTCCTTTCGTAGCGGTCCGCATGCTGAGACGACGCTACTCCTGCCCCGCCCGCCCGGTAAGGATCTTGCCTGCCGAAGCGGGCCAGATCACACCCCGGCCGCCGGGCAGGCGCGCGGGCGGTCAGCCCAGCCAGCCCGGCCGGACCAGGCCCGACTCGTACGCCAGCACCACCAGCTGCGCCCGGTCGCGCGCGCCCAGCTTCACCATGGTCCGGCTGACGTGGGTCTTGGCCGTGAGCGGGCTGACCACCAGCCGCCCGGCGATCTCGTCGTTGGACAGCCCCAGGCCGACCAGAGCCAGCACCTCGCGCTCGCGGTCGGTGAGCCGCTCCAGCGGCGCGGAGTGCTCCGGCTGCTTGGAGCGCGCGGCGAACTCAGAGATCAGCCGCCTGGTCACGCCGGGCGACAGCAGGCCGTCCCCGCTGTGCACCGCGCGCACCGCCCGGACCAGCTCGGCCGGCTCGGTGTCCTTGACCAGGAACCCGGCCGCGCCCGAGCGCAGCGCCTCGAACACGTACTCGTCCAGCTCGAAGGTGGTCAGCACGACCACCCGCACCGCCGCCAGCGCCGGATCCGCGCTGATCAGCCGGGTGGCGGCGAGACCGTCCCGCTCGGGCATGCGGATGTCCATCAGCACCACGTCCGGCACCAGCTCGCGGGCCAGCCGGACGGCGGCCAGGCCGTCGTCCGCCTCGGCCACGACCTCGATGTCGGGCTGGGCGTCCAGCAGCGCGCGGAAACCGGCCCGCACCAGCAGCTGGTCATCGGCGAGCAGGACCCGGATCATCGGTTCTCCCTCGGTGGGTGGGGTTCGTCGGACGTGTTCGGCGCCCGCAGCGGCAGCTCGGCGCGGACCTCGAAGCCCTCGCCCTGCGGCCCGGCAGCGAGGCTGCCGCCGAGCGCGGCGACCCGCTCCCGCATCCCGGCCAGCCCGCTGCCGGAGCCTCCGGCGCGCGGCCCGCCGCTCGCCGACAGCGGGCCCGGATCCGCCACCCGCACCCGCAGCCCGCCCTTCGCGTACGCGACGACCACGTCGGCGCTGCGGGCCGAGGAGTGCCGGATGATGTTGGTCAGCGCCTCCTGGACGATCCGGAACGCCGCCAGCCCGACGCCCTGCGGCAGCGCCGCGGGCTCACCCTCGGTCCGCAGCCGCACCGCCAGCCCGGCCGCCGCCGCCTGCCGGACCAGCTCGTCCAGCCGCTCCAGGCCGGGCGCGGGCGTGCGCGGCGCGGCGCTGCCCGGGGCGCGCAGGGTGCCCAGCACCTGGCGCACCTCGCCGAGCGCGTCCTTGCTGGTCCGCTTGATGGTGGTGAGCGCGGTACGGGCCTGCTCCGGGTCGCCGTCGAGCAGTTCCAGGGCCACCCCGGCCTGGACGTTGATCAGCGAGATACTGTGCGCCAGGACGTCGTGCAGCTCCCGGGCGATGGCGATGCGCTGCTCGTCGGCGATCCGCTGCTCCCGCTCGGCCCGCGCCTGCCGCCACTGCTCGCGGTGCTCGGTGCGCGTCCGGATCACCTCGGCCACCAGCACCACCAGCAGCAGCCAGGCCAGCAGCGCCAGTTCGGACGGCCAGACGAAGCCGTCCCGGGCGATGGTGACGCCCAGGAACACCGCGTACAGCACGCCGTACGACACCCAGGCCGCCCGGCGGTGGCCGGTCAGCACGGCGCCGACGAAGCCGACGACGACGCTGAGGAACACCGGCCCGTACGGGAACCCCACGATCAGGTACGCCGCGCCCACCGCCGCCGTACCGGCGCAGACCGCCACCGGCAGGCGGCGGCGCAGGACCAGCAGCAGCGGGCCGAGCAGCAGCAGGGCGTAGCCGAGCGGGTCGAGCGGGTGCCGCGACGACTGGCCGTGCTGCGCCACCCAGTGCGTCCCGGCGACCTGCGCGAACGCGATGACCAGCGCGGTCGCCACCGGGCTGCGCCGGGAGCCCCCACCGCGCCGGGAGCCCCACGGGCCGCCGTCCAGGTGCCGGTCCGCGTCGTCGCGGTCGTGCGCCCGCCCGCGGTCGCGGCGGCGCCGCTGCCGCGGGGGCGCGCCGTGTTCAGCACCGTCCCCGTCCCAGGTCATGGCAGCACCGTAGGTCATCCGGCGCGGCGCGGGCGTCGCCCGGGGGCGGTGCCGCGCCGTACTCCCGGCGCAGTACGCGGGGCTCCCCCGCGCGGTGCGCGGGTCAGCGGCGGATCAGCATCTGCAGGGTCTGCCGGCCGAGGCCGTGCGAGCGGGCCAGCCCGGCGAAGGTGGTGTGACCCTGGGTGACCCGGGCGAACGCCTTCCAGGCCGGGCGCAGCCCGATGGCCGCGACGTGGAAGGCGCGCGGACGCCGCTCGAACGCGGACATGAGCTTGCGTCCGATCCGCATCTCCTCGCCCAGGTCGGCCTTGATGGCGAAGGTGTAGCCGAGGGTCTGCCGGTGCACCTCGGTGGCGTCCCCGGCGTCGGCGACCCTGGCCGCCCACTCCCCGGCGAGGCGGCCGGAGCGCAGGGCGTACGAGATGCCCTCGCGGGTCCACGGCTCCAGCAGCCCGGCGGCGTCGCCCGCGACCAGGACCCGGCCCTTGGCCAGCGGCGAGTCGTCGGAGCGGCAGCGGGTGAGGTGCCCGGACTCGATGGACGGTTCGAATCCGGCCAGTCCGAGCCGGGCGATGAAGTCCTTCAGGTAGGCCCGGGTCTCGGCGCCCTTGCCGCGGGCGGCGATGACGCCCACGGTCAGGCTGTCGCCCTTGGGGAAGACCCAGCCGTAGGAGCCGACCAGCGAGCCCCAGTCGAGCAGCACCCGTCCGGCCCACGCCTGGGCGACCGACGGCGGGACCGGGATCTCGGCCTCCAGCCCCAGGTCGACCTGGTCGAAGACGACGCCGACGTGCGCGCCGATCCGCCCGGCGCTGCCGTCCGCGCCGACGACGCAGCGCGCCCGGACGCTGCGGCCGTCCTGGAGGGTGACGACGGCGAGCCCGTCCTCCTCCTGGCGTACGCCGGTGACGGTCACTCCGGTGGCGGGCACCGCGCCCGCCTTCTCCGCGCACTGCACCAGGCGCTCGTCGAACTCGTCCCGGTTGACCAGCCCGAACAGCATCCGCTTGGAGCGGCGGGTGCGCTGCAGCCGGCCGTCCAGGGTGAAGGTGATGGCGTGGACGCGGTCCTTCAGCGGCAGCTGGAAGCCGGGCGGCAGGGCGTCGCGGGAGGGGCCGATGATGCCGCCGCCGCAGGTCTTGTAGCGGGGCGGTGCGGCCTTGTCGAGCAGCAGCACCCGCCGCCCGTCACCGCCCGGCGCGGAGGCCGCGGCATAGGCGGCGGAGGAGCCGGCCGGGCCCGCGCCGACGACCACGACGTCCCACACACCGCCGAGTTCGTCCGCGCCGGAGTCGTCACCGGTATCGTCGGAGGTCAGGTTCTGCTCGCCGCTGGGGCCCTGGGTCTGCGTCACGGTTCCTCATATTACTGACGGCCAACCCCGGACCTGCACTCATCCACCCCCGCACACCCTGCGCCGACCCGGCCGCACTGTCGCCCGTCGGCTCCGGCGGGGTCAACTCCCTTGCTCAGGAGGGCTGTCGGCGGCTCGGCGCGATGCCACAATGCTGATGATCCTTGGGGGACCTTCATGGCCACACGCCGGCCCGCGCGCCGACGCAGCAGCAGCTACCGCCGCCCGGCCCGGCGGCGCACCGCCCGCAGGCAGCCGCCGTCCCCGGCGGCCCGGTGGCTCGCCGGGGTCCTGGTGACGGCGGTGCTCATCGCGGCCGTCCCGGTGCTGGGCGCCGTGCTGGCGGTCGGACTGGTCGGCGGCGGGGTGTACAGCGTGCGCCGGCACCGCGCCGCGGCCGCGCTGCGCGCCGTGCAGCTGGGGCACATCGGCAGCTATCTGGCGATGACTCCCAAGGCCTTCGAACACGCCCTGGCCGACCTGTGCCGCCGTGACGGCTGCACCCGGGTCAGCGTGGTCGGCGGCGCGGGCGACCTGGGCGCGGACGTCCTGGCCACCACCCCGGACGGGCGGCGCATGGTGCTCCAGGCGAAGCGGTACGCGCCCACGCACAAGGTCGGCTCACCGGACGTGCAGAAGGTCGGCGGCACCTACGCCATCGTCCACCGGGCCCAGCTGGCGGCGGTCGTGACCACCTCCGGCTACACCCGGGCCGCCGCGGACTACGCCGCCCGGGCCGGAATCCGGCTCTACGGCCAGCGGGAGCTCGCCGCCTGGGCCTCCCGCACCGGCCCCGCGCCCTGGCACTGACGCCCGCCCGCCCCTGAGCCGCCCCGGCGGCGAAGCCGCACTCGCCCGGGCGGGCGGAGGGGCGGCGGCAAGCAAGGCGCCGCTCGGCCGGGGGCAGCGCTCGCGTGCGCGTGGCGGGCGCTGCGGCGGGGCGGAGCCGCACTTGGCAGGCGCAGCGGGCGCTTCTGGGGCATGGCCGGGCGAGGCGGCGCTGCGCGCGGGCCTGGCAGGCGCGTCGGCCGGGCGGAGCGGCACTTGGCAGGCGTGGCGGACGCTTTTGGGGCATGGCGGGCGAGGCGGAGCCGCGCTCGGGCGGGCGTGGCAGGCGCGGCGGCCGGGCGAGGCGGCGCTCGGGCGGAGCGGGTGGGTGTTTCGGCGGGCGGGGGCGGGTGGGGGACGCACTCTGGAAGCCCCGACCCGTCCAGCAGGGAGCAGAGCATGGCCGCCCTCACCCAGCAGCAGGTCCGCGTGCGCGTCGCGGAGATCCTCGGCGACAGCGTGCACGTCGACGTGGAGCAGTTTCCCAGCGGGACCATGTCCGTCACCCTCGATACCGGCACCCGAACGGCTGTGCTGGACGGCCACCCCGACAGCGGCTGGGGCTGGACCGTGGACGCGGGCGAGGACGACGGCTTCAGCGGCCACCAGAACACCTCCCCGACCCTGGACGCGGCACTGGACGGCATCCGGGAGACGCTGCGCTCCTGAACCGGCCTCCGCAGGAGCGAACCGGCACCGGGCGCCGGGCGTCTTCACCGGTAGCCAGGGCCGCCCCGTCGGCCGCCCCGCACCGATCGGAGTCCGCTCATGCAGCTCGGGGTACGCCTGTCGCAGCGCCTCACCCGCACCGTGCGCGTCAACGCCTGGGTCGGCCGCCGGGGAGTGACGCCGTCGGTGACCGTGCGGGTGCCGGGCGGCGGCCCGGCGGTGACGGTCAACACCCGCGGCCGGATCACCGTCAGCGACAATCCGCTCCGGGCCCGGCGCGGTCGCTGAGCCCCGGTCAGGCACCGGCGGCCCGGTCAGGCATGGTCGGCCCCGGTCAGGCCCGGGTGGCCCCGTGCGGCCACACCCGGACCACGGCCATCCCGGCCTCCCGGGCCCGTCGGACCATGTCCCCGGTGCCGCCCGGCCCGCCCCGCTGCTGCCCGTCCCACACCGCGACCAGCTCGTCGGCGCGCTCCAGCAGCAGCCGGTTGGCGGCGGCGTACGCCTCGCTGCCCGCTCGCTCGATCGGCAGCACGATCACCTCGGCGGCTGCGGCGAGCAGGGAGTCGAACAGCGCCGCGTGCTCCCCCTTCACCTGCGACTGCCGGTAGTCCCGGGAGGGCACCACCGCGACCAGGGCGCCGCCGAGCTCCACCAGCAACTGCGCGAAGAGGGTGTCGGCCCCGGCCGCTATGCACGACAGCCCGGTCAGCGGGCCCTTGGCCGCCTTGGCTGTCAGCAGCTCCCGCAGGGCCGCGACGACCAGCGGCACGGTGGCCTCGGTCAGGTGGATGTGCCCGGTCACGGCCAGCACGGTCACGGTCGACCCCCAGGCTCCGTCGGCGGCAAGCGGCCGGTCCGATCGTAGCGCGGCACCGCCGCCCGCAGCGGGCGTCTCCGGCGGTCGCGCACCCGCCGAAGTCGGTGGCCGTCTTTCGCAATACTCCTTTCGCAAGGATTCTTTCGAAGCTACGCTTCCGGGGTGAGCCAGAGAGAATCCGAGGGCGCCGACGCCGCCTCTCCCTTCCGCAAGGTCACCGATGCGCGGGCGCTGCGGGCGCTGGCGCATCCGACCCGGATCGCGCTGCTGGAGGCGGTGGGGCTGAACGGGCCGCTGACGGCGACCGAGGCGGCGCGGATCGTGGGCGGGACGGTCGCCAATGCCTCGTACCACCTGCGCACGCTGGCCAGGTACGACTACGTCGTGGAGGCCGAGGGCGGCACCGGTCGGGAGCGCCCGTGGCGGATCGGCAGCGTCGGCATGTCGTACGACAGCGAGGATCCCGATCCGACGGTGGGCCATGCCGCCCGTGCGCTCAGCGGGTTGATGTCGGAGCGCTGGCTCGGCCGGATCCGGCACTACCAGGACCACCGGGAGCAGTACCCGGACGCGGTGCGCACCGTCAGCGGCAGCAGCCAGTTCGTGCTGTTCGGCACGCCGGACGAGGTCGAGCAGGCGCAGACGGAGGTCCTGGCCGTGCTGACCCGGTTCGTGGACCGCCTCGCGGATCCGGCGGCCCGGCCCGTCGGCGCCGTGCCGTTCGAGGTGATCGTCTCGACCCACCCGCTGGCAACCGCCGCCACCGACCCGGAAGGCCGACCCGCGCCATGAGAGAGCTGTTTGCGATACCCGGCATGCGCCTGTACTTCCTCGGCAACAGCCTGAGCGGGATCGGCGACTACGCGCTCTGGCTCGCCGCAGGCATCTGGGTGCGGGAGCTGACCGGCTCCACCGCCCAGGCGGGGCTGTGCTTCCTGTGCCTGGTGGCGGGCACCCTGCTCTCGCCGCTGACCGGGATCGTGGTGGACCGGGTCCGGCGCCGACCGCTGATCATGGCGACCAACGCGGCCACCGGCCTGCTGGTGCTGACGTTGACGGCGGTCCACCGCGCGGGGCAGGTCTGGCTGGTCTTCGGCGTCATGTTCCTCTACGGGCTGTCCTCGTCGATCACCGGCTCGGCCATGTCCGCGCTGCTGCCGAAGCTGGTGCCGGAGCGGCTGCTCGGGTCGGCCAACGGTTTCTCCCAGGCGCTGGGCCAGGGGCAGCGCCTGATCACCCCGGCGCTCGGGGTGGGGCTGCTGTCCGTGGCCGGGGGCGGCGCGGTGGCGGTCCTGGACGCGGTCAGCTTCGCCGCGGGCACCGTCTGCTGGGCCTTCATCACCATCGAGGAGGACCGCCCGGAGCCGTCCGGAACACGCTGGGTGCGCGACACCGCCGCAGGCTTCGCCTACCTCTCCCGGACGCCGCTGCTGCGGCAGTTGACGGCGGCGATGACGGTGGCGTTCTTCGTGATGGGCTTCTTCGAGACGCTCGGCATAGCGATCGCCACCACCGGCCTGCGCCATGCGCCGTCCTGGACCGGGGTGATCGTCACCGCCATGGGCGTCACCGGGATCATCGGCGGGCTCTCCGCCGGGGCCGTGATGAACAGGGTCGGTCCCGGCCGGCTGAGCGCGCTGGGGCTGGGGTTCGCTGCCGTCGCAGCCCTGGTGGACGGCGTGCCCAGGGACGCGGTGGTCATCGCAGGGGCGATGCTGCTCGGGCTCGGGATTCCCTACATCGTCGTCGGCACCATGACCGCGATGCAGCTGAACACGCCGAACGAGCTGATGGGCCGGGTCTCCGGCGCGGACAACTTCCTGGTCACCGGCGGGCAGTCGGTGGGCATCGCCACCGGGGCCGGGCTGATCTCCTTCGTCTACTACCGCGACCTGTGCTACCTGGTGGCGGGCGTGCTGGCGCTCACCGCCGGCTATCTGCTCACCCGCCGGGCGCAGCGTCCGGGGCCGGTGGCGGCAGCGGTCGCCCCGGCCGCTCCGGCCGTCGAGGGCTGACGCCGGGGCGCGGCTCCGGGCGGCGGCGGGCCGGGAGCAGCCGGACCGCCAGGGCGTAGCCGGTCGCACCGGCGGCGGCCCCGGCGCCGCCGCCGAACGAGACGGTGGCGGCCAGCGCGGACAGGGAGGGCCGGGCTCCGTCGGCGGGGGCCTCGCGGCCGAGGCGGTGGGCGGCGCCGAGGGCGGCGCTGACGGCGATGAACGCGCTCGCGCTGCGCCGGGCGGCCGGGTCCAGGGTGGTCCGCAGGGGCGCCGGGGCGGCGGTGCGCAGCAGCCGGGTTCCGGCGGCGGCGAGGACGCCGAGACCGGCCGCCGAGGTGGTCCACTGGAGCGCCAGCGGCACCGGCACGCCCGCGACCCGGCGGCGCAGCGCCGGGACGAGCCGCTCCCCGGCGCGGCCGACGTGGGTGAAGGCGTCCCAGCCGACATGGGTGAGCGCGCCGAGGGCGGCCGAGGCGGTGAACCAGGCGGCGTCGTACGGGTCGCGCTTGCCCACGGGCGCGGTGAGCGCCTCGGCGCGGTCCGCCCAGGGCCCCGGCAGCAGCGCCACCAGCGGCTCGCGCAGCAGCCCGTGCCAGGCGCCGACCAGCCCGGCCGCGAGGGCGACGTCCAGGGTGGGGACGGCCCAGGGGCGGTGGGTGGCGCGGCCGATCGCGTACGAGCCGGGCAGCAGCGATTCGACGAAGTACGGGACGTCGGGCGCCAACGACCCGGCGACCAGTGCGGACGCGATCAGCGGTCCCCTGCGGGCGCCGTCGCGGAGCGGCGGCAGGAAGGGGAGGACGGCGGCGGGGTGGCTGAAGGTGAACGGCACGGCCCCATCCTGCCCGCTGCCCCGCGCCGCCGCACAGCAGCCCGAGCGGCGGGCCCTAGCGAACGTCCGTGCGGACGCCCGCCTCCAGGTAGCGGGGTTGGCCCGCGTCGCGGGCCCCGAGGGCGGCGGCGAGCCGGCGGTGCTTGTTGTCGGGCAGCAGCTCCGGCCACTCGGCGGGGCCGGTGAAGCGCCAGGCGCGCAGCTCGTCGGCCTGGAGGGCGAGGCCGGCCTGCTCGGCCGGGCCGAGCCGGCCGCCGTCGAAGACCAGGCGCAGGCCGCCGGTGCGCGGTCCCCGGTGCGGCTCCCAGTCGGCGACGAGCAGCCGCAGCCGGGCCGGGTCGAGGGTGAGGCCGAGCTCCTCGTCGATCTCGCGGACGGCGGCGAGGGTGGGCTGCTCGCCGTCCTCGACCACGCCGCCGGGGAACTCCCAGCCGGCCTTGTAGACCGGGTCCACCAGCAGCACCCGGTCCTGTTCGTCGAAGAGCAGGACGGCGGCGGCGACGGTGTCGCCGGTGTGGACGGAGTGCTCGACGATCGGACAGCGGGCGGTGCCGGACTGGACGATCCCGGCGATCTGCTCGGCGGCCTGGCGCGGGGTCAGTTCGGAGGTGTCGACGGTCACCGCGTCGCGCTGCAGCCAGTCCCGGGCGAGCTGGTAGGCGGCGATGCCATCGAGGCGGCGCTGCCGGGTCTGCGGGGGCTCGGCCGGGTCCGCCTCGATCCGTTTGCGCAGGATCGTTTCTTCGGCGTGCAGCAGCACATGGTGGACCGGCTCGCGGCTGGCGGCGAACGCGCCGAAGATCTCGTCGCGGTAGTCCTGCCGCAGCAGCGTCATCGGCACGATCAGCGGGCCGGGCAGCTCGGACAGCAGCGCGACCGCCGTCGCCGGGACCAACTGCCGCCAGGCGGAGAGGTCCTGGACGTCCCCGGCGGCCGCGTACACCTCGGGCGGCAGCAGCCCGCGCAGCGCCGCGCCCACCGCGTCCGGGTCGAACACCGTGCTGCCGGGCAGGAGCGCCCGCAACTCGCCCACCGTGCTGGTCTTCCCGACTCCGCATGTGCCGTTGACCCAGACAATCACGGTGATTCCCCCTCGTCGGCGACCGCTCCGGGCATCCTACGCAGCGGGCGGCACCGCGTCAGCGAGGCGTCAACGCCGCCCGAGGAGCCGCCGCAGCACGCCGCCGGAGGCGTCCTGCCCGGCCGGGCAGGAGCAGCGCTGCTCCTCGGGCACCCCGGCCAGCGCCTGTTCGATGTGGTTGCCGCACCCCTGGTAGGTCGCTCCGCCGCACTGGGGGCAGACCGCTCGCTGACACATCGTTTCCTCCTCGCGGGTCCTGCTACGGGCTCTCCCGGCCCCGTCAGCGTACCCCGCCGGGCCGCCGGGGACCGGCTCTCACCTGCTGGAATGCGGACCGGCTGCGGCCTCCGCGTCGAGCAGCCGCTTCTTCAGGACCTTGCCCATGGCGTTCCGCGGCAGCTCGTCCACCAGCACCACCCGCCTCGGGCGCTTGTGCACCGACAGCCGCTCGGCGACGAACGCCGTCAGCGCCGCGCCGTCGACCTCGGCGGAGGGGATGACGTAGGCCACGATCGCCTGCCCCAGGTCGGCGTCGGGCGCGCCCACCACGGCCGCGTCCGCGACCGCCGGGTGGTCCCGCAGCGCCGCCTCGACCTCGCCCGCGCCGATCCGGAAGCCGCCGCTCTTGATCAGGTCGACCGAGGCCCGGCCGACGATGCGGTGGAAGCCGTCGGGGCCGATGACGGCGACGTCGCCGGTGCGGAACCAGCCGTCCGCCGTCCGCGACTCGGCGTCCGCGTCGGGGCGGCCCAGGTATCCGTCGCTCAGGGTCGCGCCGCTGACCTGGAGTTCGCCGACGGTCTCGGCGTCGTGCGGCACCGGGGAGCCGTCCTCGGCGACCAGCCGGGTGCGCACCCCGGCCACCGGCAGGCCCACGCTGCCGGGGCGGCGCTCGCCGTCGGCGCGGGTGCTGAGGGTGATCAGCGTCTCGGTCATGCCGTAGCGCTCGATCGGGGCGTGCCCGGTCAGCGCGGCCAGGCGTTCGAACACCGGCACCGGCAGCGGCGCGCTGCCGGACACCAGCAGCCGCGCCGGCGCCAGCGCCCGCGCGGCGGCGGTGTCGGCGGCCACCCGCGACCACACCGTGGGCACGCCGAAGTACAGCGAGCCCCCGGCCGCCGCGTACGCCTCGGGGGTGGGGCGGCCGGTGTGGACCAGGCTGCCGCCGATCCGCAGCGGCCCCAGCACGCCCAGGATCAGCCCGTGGACGTGGAACAGCGGCAGGCCGTGGACGAGGGTGTCCTGCGGCGTCCAGGCCCAGGCGTCGGCCAGGGCGTCCAGCCCGGCGGCGACCGCGCCCCGGCTGAGCAGCACGCCCTTGGGCGCGCCGGTCGTGCCCGAGGTGTAGAGGACGAAGGCGGTGCCGTCCTCGGGCTCCGCCGGGGCGGTGCCGCGCTCGTCCGGGTCGACGGTGAGCACCTGGGCCCCGTACGCCTCGGTGCCGGCGTCGCGGGCGGCCACGGCGAGCAGCGGCGCGCCGGAGTCGCGGAGGATGTGCTCGCGCTCCTTGGGCCCGGCGTCCGGCGGCACGGGCACCACCGGGACGCCCGCGAGCAGCCCGGCGACGGTGGCGACCACCGTCTCGGCCGTGGGCCTGGCCAGCACCGCGAGCGCGGGCGCCCCGGCGATCCTGGCGGCCACCGCGCCCGCCGCCGCGCGCAGCCGCTCGCGCGAGAGCACCGCGCCGTCGACCGTCACCGCGTCGGCCGCGTCGCCGAACCCGCCGTCAAGTGCGCTGAGCAACCCCACCGTGTCTCCTCGTCGCTGTGCGTCCTGGGGTGACCCTAGGCCCGTGCCGCAGGGCCCCGGCCGGTGGTGCGGTCGGGGCCCTGCGGGGTGCGTCCGTGGTGCTGGTAGTGCTGGTAGTGCTGGTAGTGCTCGTGGTGCGAGTGGTGCTGGTGGTGCGGGGTCAGCCCTTGCGGGTCTTGACCTCGGCGGTGAGCTGGGGCAGGACGGTGAACAGGTCCCCGACCACGCCGTAGTCGGCCAGCTCGAAGATCGGCGCCTCGGCGTCCTTGTTGACCGCCACGATCGTCTTGGAGGTCTGCATCCCCGCCCGGTGCTGGATCGCCCCCGAAATCCCGTTGGCGATGTACAACTGCGGAGACACCTGCTTGCCGGTCTGCCCCACCTGGTTGCTGTGCGGATACCACCCCGCGTCCACCGCCGCCCGCGAGGCACCCACCGCCGCACCCAACGAGTCCGCCAACTCCTCCACCACCCCGAAACCCTCGGCCGCCCCCACACCCCGGCCACCGGAGACCACGATCGCCGCCTCCGTCAACTCCGGACGCCCCGAGGACACCCGCGCCGTCCGCGAGACCACCCGCGTCCCGGACGCCGCCGCCGAGAACACCACCTCCACCGGCACCACCACCCCCGCACCCGCCACCTGCTCCGGCGCCACCGCATTCGGCTTCACCGTGATCACCGGCACCCCACGACTGACCCGCGACGCCGTGGTGAACGACGCCGCGAACGCCGACTGCACCGCCACCGGACCCCCCTCACCCGCCGACACATCCACCGCATCGGTAATCACCCCCGAACCCAACCGCAACGCCAACCGCGCCGCCACCTCCTTCCCCTCACCCGACGACGACACCAGCACCGCCACCGGCGCAGCCGCCTTCGCCACCTGCTCCAACGCATCGACCTTCGGCACCACCAGGAACTCACCGAACTCCGCCGCGTCAGCGGTGTACACCTTGACCGCACCGTACTGCGCCAACGACCCCGCCAACTGCGCCGCACCCCCGCCCGCGCCCAGCAGCACCGCCGCCGGCTCACCCAACCGACGCGCCAGCGTCAACAACTCCAGCGCCGGCTTGCGCACAGCACCGTCCACATGGTCGACCAGGACCAGGACCTCACCCATGACTCAGCTCTCCAAAAACGTCGATGTGCAGGAAGGAAACGCGATGAGCACGCTGGGGCTCAGATGAACTTCTGCGCGGCCAAGAACTCGGCCAGCTGCCTGCCGCCCTCGCCCTCGTCCTTGACGATCGTGCCCGCGCTGCGCGCCGGACGCGCGGTCACCCGGTCCACCGCCGTCCACGCCCCGCCCAGACCCACCTCGTCCGCCGCGATCCCCAGATCCTCCAGATCCAACGAGACCACCGGCTTCTTCTTCGCCGCCATGATCCCCTTGAACGAGGGGTACCGCGCCTCACCCGACTGGTCGGTCACCGACACCACCGCCGGCAGCGACGCCTCCACCACCTCGCTCGCCGCATCCCCGTCCCGACGACCCCGCACCGACCCGCCCTCCACACTCACCTCGGACAGCAGCGTCGCCTGCGGCACACCCAACCGCTCCGCCAGCAGCGCCGGCACCACCCCCATCGTCCCGTCCGTGGACGCCATCCCGCACACCACCAGATCGAACCCGGTCTTCTCCAGCGCCCGCGCCAGCACCGCCGAGGTCCCGATCACATCCGTACCGTGCAGATCCTCGTCACTCACGTGCACCGCCTTGTCCGCACCCATCGACAACGCCTTGCGCAACGCGTCCTTCGCATCGTCCGGACCCACCGTCAGCACCGTCACCTCCGCATCCCCCGACGCCTCCGCGATCCGCAACGCCTGCTCGACCCCGTACTCGTCCAGCTCCGACAGCAGCCCGTCCACCGAATCCCGGTCGGTCGTCGCATCCTCCGCGAAACGACGGTCACCGGTCGCATCGGGCACGTACTTCACACAGACAACGATCCTCAAGCTCACGGCCTGTCTCCTGTACTGGTACTGGTCACATCCGGCAACTGTCGCTCAGGCAGGGGGCGCGCTGCGCGACGCCCCACCGACCGGACTCCCCGGAAGCATACTCACGAGTAACTCTGTCCATGCTACTCGCGGGTAGCTTACGCTTCGCCGCCGGTCCTCCTACCCTGCCGACCGGCCACCAGACACGGGTGACCAGCCGTGGGCTCATACTCCCCCACCCGAGCGCATCCGTCGCCACACGGCGGGCCCGTGCCGCTGTGACTTTGCGCCCATTCACCGCCCGTGCGCCCGTGACCGCACCAGCGGCGGCCCGCCCGGCGGTTCCCAGGAGCGGCTCAGCCGCACGGCTGACCGGCGGTCAGCCGACCGCCTGACCCAGGGCGGCGATCACGTCGGCCTTGCGCGGCTGGCCGGAGGCCCGCTGCACCAGCGAGCCGCGGGCGTCCAGCACCAGCACGGTCGGCGTGCGCAGGATGTCCAGCCGCCGCACCAGCTCCAGCCGGGACTCCGCGTCTATCTCCACATGGGCCACCCCGTCGACCATGCCGACGACCTCGTCCAGCACCCGCTTCGTCGCCCGGCAGGGAGCGCAGAAGGCGGACGAGAACTGCACCAGCGTCGCCCGCCGGCCCAGCTCGGCGCCCAGGTCCTCGGCGCCGAGCCGTACTCCGCTGTCCCGCCCGCGCACCCGCAGCCTCCCGTCCCGGCGCATGCGCCACAGGCCGAAGACGGCCGACAGGGCCAGCACGGCCGCGCACACCACCACACCAGTCATGGGCCCAAGGATGCACCGGCCGCCCCCGGTACCGGTAGCCGCCCGTCCGCGTACCATCGCGGTATGGACTCCACCAGCGGGCCGCTCCCGCTGAGGCTGACCCGGCGCCTGGTCATCGACCTGTGCCGGGCCACGGTCACGCGCTGTCGCTGAAGCCGGACGAAACGCCCCGCCCGGGGCCGTCACGCAGCTCAGGCACCAGCCCTCGCCGTCACCGCCCGGAGAACCGGAGTCCGCCATGCCCGCCGCCGCGCCCACACCCGCGCCGCTCGCCACCCCCAGAACCGCCCCCGGACCGCAGCAGATCGACGCGCGCGGCCCGCGCTTCGCCGCCGTGCTCACCAGCGTCGTCCTGGCCGTCGTGCTGATCACCGGGAGCGGCTGGCTGCTCGCCGCGCAGACCGCGGTGTTCGCCCTCGCCGCCGTCGGCGGGCTGGGCCGCTCGCCGTACAGCTGGCTCTACCGCACCCTGGTCCGCCCCCGGTTGGGGCCGCCGACCGAGTGGGAGGACGCCGCCCCGCCGCGCTTCGCCCAGGGCGTCGGCCTCGGCTTCGCCCTGGTCGGCACCGTCGGCTACCTGAGCGGCGCGGCCTGGCTCGGCCTGGCCGCCACCGCGCTGGCGCTGGCCGCCGCTTTCCTGAACGCCGCGTTCGGCTACTGCCTCGGCTGCGAGGTCTACCTGCTGCTGCGCAGGGGGCAGGACCGGATGCGACCTGCGGGCCAGTAGGCTGGAGCCTGGTCGGTGTGACCGCAGTCTCCCCGAAGGTGGTGCCGGCCGGAGTGACACGGCACCACCGCTCGGGGAACATGCATGGTTAGAACACCGGACCGGGCACACGCCCGAAGGAAGTAGGGCCTCACCGTGGCTGATCTCGTGTACCCGCCGATCATCGGAGCGGCTCGGACGCTTTTCCTCGCGCTCGACCTCAGGATGAATGTCGTCGGCGCCGAGAACGTGCCGCGCAGCGGCGGTGCCGTTCTGGTCTGCAACCACGTCAGCTATCTGGACTTCATCTTCGCCGGGTGGGGCGCGCTCAAGGCCGGCAGCCGCAAGACCCGCTTCATGGCCAAGGACGACGTCTTCCGGCACCGGATCTCCGGGCCGCTGATGCGCGGCATGAAGCACATCCCGGTGGACCGCTCGGACGGCCAGCCCGCCTATGACGCGGCCGTGCGCGCGCTGCGCTCGGGCGAGGTGGTCGGGGTCTTCCCGGAGGCCACCATCAGCCGCTCCTTCACGCTGAAGAAGTTCAAGACCGGCGCCGCCCGGATGGCCGCCGACGCCGGCGTCCCGCTGCTGCCGATGGCCGTGTGGGGCACCCAGCGGCTGTGGACCAAGGGCCGCCCCAAGACCCTGACCCGGCGCCACACGCCGATCACCATCATCATCGGCGAGCCGATCACGCTCACTCCCGAGGACCGCCCGGTGATGGTCACCCGCCGACTGCGGGCCGCCATGACCGACCTGCTGGACCGGGCACAGACCACCTACCCGGACTCTCCCTCCGGCCCCGACGACACCTGGTGGCAGCCGGCCCACCTCGGCGGCTCGGCCCCGACCCTGGAGGTCGCCGAGGCAGAGGACGAGAAGGAGAACGCGGAGAAGGCCGCCCGCCGCGCCGCCGCCGCGGGCTGACCCGCCGCAGCAGGCCCCGGGGCGGCGGCATGTCGCCCCGGGCTAGTGCAGGACGTTCACCGCGCGGGCGACGATCAGCGCCAGCGTCAGCAGCGAGACCACGGACTGGATGGTCATCAGCACCTTCGCCCAGCGCGACAGCGGCATGGTGTCGGTCGGGCTGAAGGCGGTCGCATTGGTGAAGGCCACGTACAGGTAGTCCGGGTACTCCGGCTCCCAGTCGGCCGGGGCGATGCCCTCCTGCTGCATCTGCGGGAAGAGCAGGTCCGGGAACTGGTGCGTGCCCATGGCCCGGGCCGCCGGGCCGCCCCGGTCCCACTCCCAGTACCAGAGGCTGAAGGCGATGATGTTGGTCAGCCAGACGCCGCCGCCGGTCGTCAGCAGCGTGACCGCGCCCACGGCCGGGCTGCCGTTGACCAGGTCGCGCACCAGCAGGACCGCCGACCAGCCGTTGGCCAGGCTGACGGCGGCGGCCAGCAGCAGCCCCAGCGCGCGCAGCAGCGTCGAGCTGCGCTCCATGCGGCGGTGCGGGTTGGCCACCGCCAGCGCGCCCATCAGCGCCAGCTCCAGCACCGGCAGCAGCCAGTGCGGGTGGACGGTGAACCGCTCCGGCAGCATCCACTGGACGACGATGCCGACGCACAGCACCAGGGTGACCGCCCAGCGGGCCTCGCCCTGGGTGCGCCGGCGCCAGGCCGGGGCCCACGGCCCCTCCTGACGCTGCCGCAGCGGATCGTTCACCAACAGCGACTCGATCCGCTCCAGCCGTCCGTGCAACTGCTCCGCCCAGCGGTCGGAGGGCGGCAGCGGGGCGCCGGGCCCGGACCGCGGCACGGGCGGCGGGGGCTGCTGCGGCGCGGACGCCGACGGGGAGGGCTGCGGGGAGTGCTCGTCGCTCATCGCCCCATTGTGGGCCTCCGGCGGCGGTGCCCGGCCCGCGGCCGGGATGCCCGCGCCCGTGCCGCGGAGCACTACGCTCGTGCGCGTGAGCGACAACCCGGCATCAGACCCCCGTGCACACCGGCGTCCGGTGCGCGAGTTCCGCACCGAGGACCTCGCCCGGGAGGCGGGCATCCCGGTGCGGACGCTGCGCTTCTACCGCGAGCGGCGGCTGCTGCCGCCGCCCCGGCGCGAGGGCCGGATCGCCTGGTACACCGAGGACCACCTGGCCCGGCTGCGGATCATCGCCGACCTGCTGGAGCGCGGCCACACCCTCGGCGGCATCGCCGAGCTGCTCACCGCCTGGGAGGACGGCCGCGACGTGGCCGCGCTGCTGGGCCTGGAGGGCGCCATCGCCGCGCCCTGGTCCGAGGAGACGCCGGTGCCGCTGGCCCTGGCCGATCTGGACGCGGCCTACCAGGGCCAGGTCGACCAGGCGACGCTGGCGGAGGCCGAGGCGCTGGGCTACGTCGCGGTCGACGGCGACACGGTCAGCCACATCAGCCGCCGACTGCTGGACGCCTCCGCCGCGCTGGTCGCCGAGGGCATCCCGCTGGCGGCCGTGCTGGAGGCCGCGCACGGCGTCCGGGCCAGCGCGGACGCCTTGGCCGACCTCTTCGTGGAGCTGGTCAACAAGCAGCTGCTGGGCGGCCTGGAGCAGCGGCTGTCGGCCGGGGAGACCGCGCAGCTCGCGGACCGGCTGGCCCGGCTGCGGCCGATCGCCCGCACGGTGGTGGACGTGGAGTTCGCGCTGGCGATGGACCGGCGCGTCCACAGCGAGCTGGGCTCGGTGCTGGCGCACCTGGGCCAGCGGGCCGCCGCCGAGGCGGCGGACGCGGACCCGGCCGGGGCGGACCCGGCGGCCGAGCGGGAGCTGTAGCAGCCGTCCCCGCCGAGATACTTCCCGTCCTGAACCTTTTAACTTGACCACCTAAAGCTTTGGCGCTAACGTCCCTCTTATTGCTTGACCATCTAAAGCATCAAGAGCATGAAACTTCCGAAGGACCTAGCCTCGCCATGAGCCAAGACCTGTCCCGCCCCCACGCGTCCGCCCGCCGCGGCAGTACGCCCCTGATCCTCGCCCTCGGGCTCGCGGCCATGGTCGTCTCCATGGCGCAGACCCAGGTCATCCCGATCCTGTCGCTGCTCGGCAGCGACCTGCACGCCGGTTCGGCCGGGGTCAGCTGGGTCACCACCGCCACGCTGCTCTCGGCCGCCGTCTTCACCCCGCTGCTGGGCCGCGTCGGCGACCTGCACGGCAAGAAGCGCACCCTGGTCGCGGTACTGGTGGTGATGGTGCTGGGCTCGGTGCTGGCCGCCGCCACCACCTCGCTGGGCATCCTGATCGTCGCCCGGGTCCTCCAGGGCTCGGCCACCGCGATCTTCCCGCTGGGGCTGTCGATCATCCGGGACGAGGTCCCGCAGGAGAAGCTGCACGGGGCGATGGCGCTGGTCAGCAGCACCCTGGCGTTCGGCAGCGGGCTCTCGCTGGTGGTCACCGGACTGCTCACCCAGGGCAGCCACCCGAACTACCACTCGGTCTTCTGGTTCTCCACCGCGATCTCGGTGCTGGCGCTCGCCGCCGTGGCCCTGGTCGTGCCGGACGGAGGCCACCGCGTCGGCGGCCGGATCGACTTCCTCGGCGCCTCCACGCTCGCGGTCTTCCTGGTGCTGCTGCTGCTCGGCATCTCCCAGGGGCACACCTGGGGCTGGTCCTCCGGCCGGATCATCGGCTGCTTCGCCGGATCGGTGGTCATGGCCGCGGTCTGGGTGCTGGTCGAACTGAAGGTCGCCAACCCGCTGGTGGACATGCGGATGTTCGTCCACCGGCAGGTCGCCTTCACCAACGTCGCCGGACTGTTCGTCGGCTTCGCCTCCTTCACCTCCTTCATCGGCATCTCCTACCTGGTGCAGATGCCCCAGCGGATCGCCGGCTACGGCTTCACCTCCTCGGTGCTGCGCGCCTCGGTCGAGTACCTGCTGCCCAGCTCGCTGGTCGCGCTGATCGCCGCCCCGATCGGCGGCATCCTGGTGCGCCGCATCGGCGCCCGCCACACCCTGGCCGCCGGCTCCCTGGTCGGCGTGGCCGGCTTCGCCTGGCTGGCCTGGGGCCACGGCCACCCGGCCGACGTGATCATCGCCGGGATGCTCGCGGGCATCGCCATCGCCTTCGGCTACGCCTCCATGCCCGCCCTGATCGCCTCCAGCGTCCCGGTCGAGCAGACCGGCATCGCCAACGGCATCAACTCGATCTCCCGCTCGGTCGGCAGCTCCATCGCCTCCGCGGTGGTGACCTCGCTGCTCGCCTCCAAGCTGATCCCCGGCCTGCCGGCCGGCATCCCGCCGCTGCCCCAGGAGAGCCAGTTCACGCTGAGCTTCGCCATCGCCGCCGGGGCGCTGCTGCTGACCGTGGCCGTCGCACTGGCCGGTCTGACCAAGGTCAGCAAGCCGCACAGCGTGGTCGCCGCCGGCTCCGCCGCCCCGGCCGAGTCGGACCGCGCCGCGGTCTGACCGCCTTTCCCCGCCTCCCCCGCCAGGCCGGAACGGCCCGGGCGCTCCCCCGCGGAGCGCCCGGGCCGTTCCGGCTGTGGGCCCTGGTGGGCACGGGTTGTCAGTGGCGCCTGTGATACTCGTAGCGGTCGGCCGAACCCGCGCCGACCGCACCGAGGCAGAGGGGGCGGACGATGGCGAACCGGCAGGCAGGGCCGCTGTCATGAGGCTGCTGCACACCTCCGACTGGCACCTGGGGCGCAGCCTGCACCGCGAGGACCTGCTTCCCGCTCAGGCCGCCTTCCTGGACCACCTGGTGGAGACCGCCCGGGCCGAGCAGGTGGACGCCGTGCTGGTCGCCGGGGACGTCCACGACCGCGCCATCCCCAGCCTCGGCGCGGTCGAGCTGTTCGACCGCGCGTTGCAACGGCTGGCCCGGCTGTCCGTGCCGACGGTGCTGATCAGCGGCAACCACGACTCGGCCCGGCGGCTCGGCATCGCCGCCCGGCTGATCGAGCGCTCCGGCGTCCACCTGCGCACCGACGTCGCCCGCTGCGACGAGCCGGTCCTGCTGGAGGACGCCCACGGGACGGTCGCCGTCTACGGCGTGCCCTACCTGGAGCCCGCGCTGACCGCCGCCGAGCTGGGCGCGGAGCGGGTCGGCCACGCGGCGGTGCTCGGCGCGGCCATGGCCCGGATCAGGGCGGACCTGGCCACCCGCCCCGGCTCCACCCGCTCGGTGGTGCTGGCGCATGCCTTCGTCGTCGGCGGCGAGGCCAGCGACAGCGAGCGGGACATCTCGGTCGGCGGCGTGCCCAGCGTCCCCGCCTCGGTCTTCGACGGCATCGACTACACCGCGCTGGGGCACCTGCACGGCTGCCAGACCCTGGGCGAGCGGCTGCGCTACAGCGGCTCGCCGCTGGCGTACTCCTTCTCCGAGGCGGACCACCGCAAGACCATGTGGCTGGTCGACCTCGGCCCCGGCGGCGAGATCGACGCCCGGCGGATCGACTGCCCGGCACCCCGGCGGCTGCGCCGGCTCCGCGGCACCCTGGCCGAGCTGCTGGCCGACGAGAGCCTGGCGGGCCACCGCGAGGACTGGCTGGAGGTCACGCTGACCGACGCCGCCCGGCCCGAGCGGGCCATGGAGCAGCTGCGCGCCCGCTTCCCGCACACCCTGCAGCTCGCGTTCGACCCCCAGGGCCGGCTCGACGACGGACCGGTCGGCTACGCGGCCCGCACCCGCGGGCTCGGCGACGCCGAGATAGCGCTGGGCTTCGTCCGGCACGTCCGGGGCAGCGCCCCGGATCCGGTGGAGGAGGCGCTGCTGCGCGAGGCGACGGAGGCCGTGGGCGCGGCGGCGGGGGGCGAGGACTGATGCGGCTGCACGCCCTGCGGATGACGGCCTTCGGCCCGTTCGCCGACACCCAGGCGGTGAACTTCGACGCGCTGGCCGCCGACGGCCTGTTCCTGCTGCGCGGGGCGACCGGCGCGGGCAAGACCAGCGTCCTGGACGCGGTCTGCTACGCCCTGTACGGGACGGTCCCGGGCAGCAGGCCGCGCACCCGCCTGCGCAGCGACCACGCCCGTCCGGACGCCGTCACCGAGGTGGTGCTGGAGGTGACGCTCGGCGGCCGCCGACTGGAGATCACCCGACGGCCGGAGCAGCTGCGGGCGAAGAAGCGCGGCTCCGGCTCGACCACCGAGAAGGCGCAGACGCTGCTGCGCGAGTGGTCGGCCGGCGAGTGGCGGGCGAGCAGCAAGTCCCACCAGGAGGTGGGCCTTGAGGTGCAGCGGCTGCTCGGGATGAGCCGGGAGCAGTTCTGCCAGGTGGTGCTGCTGCCGCAGGGCGAGTTCGCCCGCTTCCTGCACTCCGGCGCGGCCGAGCGGGCCGACCTGCTCGGCCGGCTGTTCGACACGGCGCGCTTCGGGGCGGTCGAGGACTGGCTGATGGAGCGTCGGCAGCGCTCGGAGAAGGCCTGCCAGGCGGTGCGCGGCGAGATCAGCGCCCTGATCGAGCGGGTGCGCGAGGCGGCCGGGCCCCGGGCGGCCGATCCGGCCGTGGCCGAGGGCGTGGGCCCGGACGCCGAGGGGGACGCCCTGGGCTGGGCCGCGCAGCTGCGGGTGCACGCCCGCGAGGAGCTGGCCGTCGCCGAGTGCGGGCAGGCCGGGGCGGCCGCGCGGCGCGGGCACGCGGCCGAACGGGCCGCCGCGGTCCGGGTGCTGGCCGACCGCCAGCGGCGGCACGCGGCGGCGGTGCGGCGCTCGCACGAGCTGGAGCAGCAGGCCCCGCAGCAGCACGCCGCCGTGGAGCGGCTGGAGCAGGCGCAGCGCGCGGCGGCCGTCGCGCCGCTGCTGCTCCTGCGCGAGCAGGCCGAGCGGGAGCTGCACGGCCGCCGGGAGCGCGAGCGCGGGGCCCGGGCGCTGCTGCCGCAGGCGCTGCGCGCCGCCGGGGCGGAGGAGCTGGCCGCCGCCGAGCATGCCGCCCGCGAGGAGCTGGGCGGCCTGCGGGCGCTGCTGCCAGCCGAGGAGCAGTACCACGACATCGGGCGGCAGCAGGCCCAGGCGGAGGCCGAGCGGGAGGACGCCGAGGCCCGGCAGGCCGAGGCGGAGGGCTGGCTGGCGGCCTGGCCCGAGCAGCGGCGCGAGGTCGAGGCCCGGGTGGCGCAGGCCCAGCAGGCCGCCGGGCAGGTGGCGCGGTTCTCGGAGCAGCTGGCCGAGGCCGAGCGGCGCTGCGGGGCCGCCGAGCAGGCGCGGGCGCTGCGGGCCCGGCTGGCGTCCGAGGCCGAGCGGGAGCAGGAGCTGAACCGGGCGGCGGACCGGGCCCGCGCGGACTGGCTGGATCTGCGGGAGCGCCGACTGGACGGCATGGCGGCCGAGCTGGCCGAGCGGCTGGCGCCGGGCGGCGCCTGTCCGGTGTGCGGGTCGGCCGAGCATCCGCAGCCCGCGCGTCCGGGCCCGGACCAGGTCACCCAGGCCCAGGAGCAGCAGGCGGACCGGGCCCAGCAGGCGGCCCGGCGGGCGGCCGAGGCCGCCCTGGACGGCCTGCAGCAGCTGCGTCAGGAGGTCGCCGCGCTGGCGGCGGTGGCGGGCGACCTCCCGGCCGGGGAGCTGCGGCAGGCCGCCGACGCCCTCGCCGCCGAGCACGAGCGGGCGCAGCGGCAGGCCGCCGCCGGGGTGCGGGCGCAGGAGGACGCGGAGCGGCTGGAGCGCGAGCACGGCCACCGGGTCGCCGAGGCGGGCCGGGCGGCGACGGACGCCGCCACCGCCTCCGCCCGGCTGCAGGCGCTGGGCCTGCGCCGGGCCGAGCTGGCGGCCGAGCTGGAGCGCGGCCGGGCGGGGGCCGGGTCCGTGGCCGCCCGGGTCGCCGAACTCGACCTGCTGGCCGAGCAGCTGGGCGCGGCGGCGGAGGCCGCGCGGGCGGCGACCGCCGGGGCGCTGGCCCTGGAGCGGGCCGAGGCCGACGCCCGGGCGGCGGCCGAGCGCGAGGGCTTCGCCGACTGCCCGGCGGCCGCGGCGGCGGCCCTGGCGGCGGAGCGTGCCGCCGCCCTGCGCGAGGGCGTGCAGCGGCACCGCGACGAACTGGCCCGGGTGGGCGCGGAGCTGGGCGATGCCGAGCTGCTGGCCGCCGCCCGGCAGCCGGTCGCCGATCCGCAGGCCGACGCGGCCGCCCTGGACGCCGCCGAGGGGGCGCTGCGGCGCGCCCACACGGCCGTGTCCGCCGCGGCGGAGCGCTGCGCGGCGCTGGACCGGCTGGGCGCGGCGCTGGAGCAGCAGCAGCGGCGGCTCGCGCCGCTGGCCGCCGGGCACGCCACGCTCTCCGCCCTGGCCGCGCTGGCCTCGGGCACCAGCAGCAGCAACACCCTGCGGATGTCGCTGGAGACGTACGTCCTCGCGGCCCGGCTGGAGCAGGTGGCGGCGGCGGCCGGGGCCCGGCTGGCGGTGATGTCGCAGGGCCGGTACACCCTCGCCCACAGCGACGCCCGGGCCAGGGGCGGCGGCCGGTCGGGCCTGGGGCTGACCGTGCTGGACGCCTGGACCGGCCAGGAGCGGGACACCTCCACGCTCTCCGGCGGCGAGAGCTTCTTCGCCTCGCTGGCGCTGGCCCTGGGCCTGGCGGACGTGGTCACCGACGAGGCCGGGGGCATGCCGCTGGACACCCTGTTCATCGACGAGGGCTTCGGCTCGCTCGACGAGGAGACCCTGGAGCAGGTCCTGGACGTCCTGGACCGGCTGCGGGAGCGGGACCGCGCGGTCGGCATCGTCAGCCACGTGGCCGACCTGCGCGACCGGGTGCCCGCCCAACTGGAGGTCCGCAAGGGCCGGTCGGGCTCGGTGCTGCGCCAGCGCGACGGCGGATCCCGGGCCGGGGCTCTTGTTGCCGACCGCCCCGAAGGGATCAACTGAACTCTCACGACCGGCGAGGGAGGTCCAGGCATGAGCGAGCAGGACAGCGGTCAGGGGCAGCCGTGGTGGCGGGGCGCCGCCCTCTACCAGGTGTATCCGCGCAGCTTCGCGGACGGGAACGACGACGGCACCGGCGACCTCGCCGGGCTGCGCTCCAGGTTGCCGTACCTGGCCGCCCTGGGCGTGGACGGCCTGTGGATCTCGCCCTGGTACGTCTCACCGCTCGCGGACGGCGGCTACGACGTCGCCGACTACCGCGACATCGACCCGGCCTTCGGCACCCTGGCCGAGGCCGAGCAGCTGATCGCCGAGGCCCACCGGGCGGGCCTGCGGATCATCGTGGACCTGGTCCCCAACCACTGCTCCGACCAGCACCCCTGGTTCCGGGCGGCGCTGGCCGCCGCCCCCGGCTCGCCCGAGCGCGCCCGGTTCCACTTCCGCCCCGGGCGCGGCCCGGGCGGCGAACTGCCGCCCGGGGACTGGCAGTCGCACTTCGGCGGACCGGCCTGGACCCGGGTGGTCGAGCCGGACGGCAGCCCCGGCGAGTGGTACCTGCACCTGTTCGCGCCCGAGCAGCCGGACTGGAACTGGGACAACCCGGAGGTCCGCGCCGAGTTCGCGTCGGTGCTGCGTTTCTGGCTGGACCGGGGTGTGGACGGCTTCCGGATCGACGTCACCGACCACCTGGTCAAGGAGGACGGCCTGCCGGACAGCGCCGGGCACCACGGCCGTCCGGACCCCTGGCGGGACCAGGAGGGCGTGCACGCGGTCTACCGCGACTGGCGGCGGCTCACCGACTCCTACCCCGGCGACCGGGCGTTCGTCGCCGAGCTGTGGGAGACCGACCCGGAGCGCTTCTGCCGCTACCTGCGCCCGGACGAGCTGCACACCGCCTTCAACTTCGCGCTGCTGCGCGCCCCGTGGGAGGCGGCCGGGTTCCGCCAGGTGATCGACGCCACCCTGGCCGCGCACGCCCCGGTCGGCGCGCCGCCGACCTGGGTGCTGTCCAACCACGACACCACCCGCCATGTCACGCGCTACGGGCGGGCCGACTCCGGCTACGGCTTCGACCGGGCCAGCCGGCACGGCCTGCCGGTCGACCTGGAGCTGGGCACCCGCCGGGCCCGGGCCGCCGCGCTGCTGACCTTCGCCCTGCCCGGCGGGGTGTACCTGTACCAGGGCGACGAACTGGGCCTGGAGGAGGTCGAGTCCATCCCCGACGAGCTGCGCGAGGACCCGGTCTGGCTGCGCACCGGCGGGGTGGACCGGGGCCGGGACGGCTGCCGGGTGCCGCTGCCGTGGAGCGGCCAGGAGCCGCCGTTCGGCTTCGGCGGCGAGGGCAGCGTGCCCTGGCTGGACGTCCAGCCGAAGACCTGGCGGGAGCTCAGCGTCGCCGCACAGAGCGGCAATCCGGGCTCGCACCTGGAGCTGTACCGGGCGGCGCTGCGGCTGCGCCGGGGCCATCCGGGGCTGGGCGACGGACCGATGCGCTGGCTGCCCTCGCCCGAAGGGGTGCTGGACTTCACCCGCCCGGGCGGGTTCAGGTGCGTGGTCAACCTGGGCCAGGAGCCGGCCCTGCTGCCGCCGCGCCCGGAGATCCTGCTGGCCAGCGGGGAGTTGCAGGAGTCGCCGGAGGGGCTGTTGCTGCCGGCCGACACCGCGGTCTGGCTGCGCCACCGGGACGACGCACCGCAGGGGTGACCGGGGTGCCCGGGGCATAGGGGAGCCCCGTTCGCACGGGGGAGCGATCGGGGCTTCCGCTGATCATCCTACGAGTTCCGGGGGCGGCTGCCAGCGGATTCGGCGACAGGATTGACTGTGCCATCGTCCACTGGCAGCCTCTGCGGCGGCCTGCCCCGGAGCCGGCCGTCCGGGCTAGCCCAGTCCGGCCCGGCGCAGCGCGTCGGCCATGGCGCCGCCGCCCGGGGCGGTGTCGCTGCCGCCGCCCCGGGGCCGGGGCGTGCGCGACTGCGGCTGCGCGCCGCCCTGCTGCCGCCGACCCTGGCCCTGGCCGCCCTGGCCCCGGTCGCCCTGGCCCCGGTCGCCGCGGCGGTCCTGGCCGCGCTCGGCGCCGCCCCGCTCGGCCTCCTGGCCGCGGTCGGGGCGCCGGCCGGAGCGGGCCGGCTGGGCGTCGTCGTCCAGCCGCAGCGTCAGCGAGATCCGCTTACGCGGGATGTCCACCTCGAGCACCTTGACCCGGACGATGTCGCCGGACTTCACCACCTCGCGCGGGTCCTTGACGAAGGTCCTGGACAGCGCCGAGACGTGGACCAGGCCGTCCTGGTGCACGCCGATGTCGACGAACGCGCCGAACGCGGCGACGTTGGTGACCGTGCCCTCCAGCAGCATGCCGGGCTCCAGGTCGGAGAGCTTCTCCACGCCCTCCTTGAAGGCCGCCGTGCGGAAGGCGGGGCGCGGGTCGCGGCCAGGCTTCTCCAGCTCGCGCAGGATGTCGGTGACCGTCGGCACGCCGAAGGTGTCGTCGGCGAAGGCCGCCGGGCGCAGCCCGCGCAGCACCGCGCTGTTGCCGATCAGGCCCTTGAGGTCGCTGCCGGACTGGGCCAGGATGCGGCGCACCACCGGGTACGCCTCGGGGTGGACGCTGGAGCTGTCCAGCGGGTCGTCGCCGTCGGGGATGCGCAGGAAGCCCGCGCACTGCTCGAACGCCTTGGGCCCGAGCCGGGCGACGTCCTTGAGCCCCTTGCGGGTGCGGAACGGGCCGTTGGCGTCGCGGTGGGCGACGATGTTCTCGGCCAGCCCGGCGGTGATCCCGGAGACCCGGGTGAGCAGCGGCGCCGAGGCGGTGTTGACGTCCACGCCGACGCCGTTGACGCAGTCCTCGACGACGGCGTCGAGCGAGCGGGACAGCTTGGCCTCGGCGAGGTCGTGCTGGTACTGGCCGACGCCGATGGACTTGGGGTCGATCTTGACCAGTTCGGCGAGCGGGTCCTGCAGCCGCCGGGCGATGGAGACCGCGCCGCGGATGGAGACGTTGAGCTCGGGCAGTTCCTGGGAGGCGTAGGCGGAGGCCGAGTAGACCGAGGCCCCGGCCTCGGAGACGACCGCCTTGGTGAGCTTCAGTTCCGGGTGGCGCTTGATCAGGTCGCCCGCGAGCTTGTCGGTCTCGCGGGAGGCGGTGCCGTTGCCGATGGCGATCAGGTCGACCCGGTGGGCGGCGCAGAGCCTGGCCAGGGTGGTGATGGACTCGTCCCAGCGGTTGGCGGGGACGTGCGGGTAGATGGTGTCGTGGGCGACGACCTTGCCGGTGGCGTCGACCACGGCGACCTTGACGCCGGTGCGGAAGCCCGGGTCCAGGCCGAGCGTGGCGCGGGTGCCGGCGGGGGCGGCCAGCAGCAGGTCGCGCAGGTTGGCGGCGAACACCCGTACCGCCTCGTCCTCGGCCTCGGTGCGCAGCCGCAGCCGCAGGTCGATGCCGAGGTGGACCAGGATGCGGGTGCGCCAGGCCCAGCGGACGGTGTCCAGCAGCCAGCGGTCGGCCGGGCGGCCCCGGTCGGCGATCTCGAAGCGCTGGGCGATCCGGGACTCGTAGCCGCCGGGGGCCTCGGCGTCGGCCTCGTCGGCGTAGGGCTCCAGGGTGAGGTCGAGGACGTCCTCCTTCTCGCCCCGGAACATCGCCAGCACCCGGTGCGAGGGCAGCTTGACGAAGGGCTCGGAGAAGTCGAAGTAGTCGGAGAACTTCGCCCCTTCGGCCTCCTTGCCGTCCCGGACCCGGGCGGCCAGCCGGCCGCGGCCCCACATCCGCTCGCGCAGCGCGCCGATCAGGTCGGCGTCCTCGCCGAAGCGCTCGACCAGGATCGAGCGGGCGCCCTCCAGCGCGGCGGCGGCGTCGGCGACGTTCTCGCCCAGGTAGCCGGCGGCCTCGGTCTGCGGGTCGCGGGTGGGGTCGCCGAGCAGCAGGTCGGCGAGCGGCTCCAGGCCGGCCTCGCGGGCGATCATGGCCTTGGTGCGGCGCTTGGGCTTGAACGGGAGGTAGATGTCCTCCAGCCGGGCCTTGGAGTCGGCGGCGCGGATCTGCGCCTCCAGCGCTTCGTCCAGCTTGCCCTGGCTGCGGACGGACTCCAGGATCGCCGCCCGGCGCTCCTCCAGCTCCCGCAGGTAGCGCAGTCTCTCCTCGAGCGTGCGCAGTTGGGCGTCGTCCAGCTCGCCGGTCGCCTCCTTGCGGTAGCGGGCGATGAAGGGCACGGTCGCCCCGCCGTCGAGCAGGTCGACGGCGGCCTGCACCTGTCCGGCCCGTACGCCGAGTTCCTCGGCGATGGTCTGCTGGATGGACGCACTCTGAAGGGTCACGCTCGGTACCGCCTTCTCGCAGGGACTCCGTGTGCATTGTGCCGTTCCCGGGGCCGGGGGGAAAACCACTGGCGTCCGGGCGGGTCGCGGTGCATAAGCTGACGGAATGCTGATCCGTGAAGCGACCGCGGCCGACTGGCCCGCGATCTGGCCGTTCCTGCACGACATCGTCGCCGCGGGCGAGACCTACACCTACCCGCGGGATCTGGGCGAGGAGCAGGCGCGGTCGCTGTGGCTGCTGAAGCCGCCGGGGCGGACGGTGGTGGCGGTGGACGAGGCCACCGGGGCGGTGCTGGGCTCGGCCAAGTCGGGCCCGAACCACATGGGCCCGGCCTCGCACATCGCGGGCGCCAGCTTCATGGTGGCCCCGGCGGCGGGCGGGCGCGGCGTGGGGCGGGCGCTGGGCGAGCACGTGCTGGCCTGGGCCCGGGCGGAGGGCTACCGGGCGATGCAGTTCAACGCGGTGGTGGAGTCCAACACCCGGGCCGTGGCGCTGTGGAAGTCGCTCGGCTTCGAGATCGTCGGCACGCTGCCGGAGGGCTTCCGGCACCCGACGCTGGGCTATGTCGGGCTGCACATCATGCACCGGCGGCTCTGACCCCGGCCGCCCTGAGGGGTTCAGGCCGGGCGGGGTCGGGCCGGGCGCGGGCTAGGCCGGGCGGGGGACGACCGCCAGCTGGCGGGACTGGGCGACCAGCCGGCCGGACTCGTCCCAGACCTCGGCGTCCTCCTCCAGGAAGCCGCCGGCCAGGTTGCGGGTCGAGTGGACCACCCGCAGCCAGCCGGGGACGGGCCTGGCCCGGACGTGCGCGGTGAGCTCGACGGTCGGGGTCCAGCCGAAGAGGCCGAGGTCGAAGGTGACCGGGGGCAGCGCGTCGACGGCCAGCAGCAGCATCAGCGGATCGGGCCGGCGTCCGTCCGGGAGCCGCAGCCAGCCCTGGATGCGGCCCTGGCCGCTGGGCTGTCCGAGCGCCCAGCCGACGCTGGCCGGGTCGAGCCGCAGGTCGAGGCGGCGCAGCAGGTCGGCCTGGTCCAGGAAGGCGGGCGGGGCGTGCTCGGTGCCGATGCACTGGTCGGGCGGCGGCATCTCGGGCGGGGTGGCGCTGGTGCGGACGTCCCCGTCGGCCGCGGCGAGGTCGCCGTAGGAGGCGAGGACCCGCAGCCGCTCGACCGGGGTGCCGTCCTCGCGCCGCTGGAGCAGCGAGGCGGTGCCGGTGGAGAGGGTGCGGCCGGTGCGGACGGTGGCGGTGTGCACCTCGGCCGGGCCGGGGCGGGAGGCGCTGAGGTAGTAGCCGCTGACCGACACCGGGTCCATGTGGCCGGTGCCGTCGCCGAGGTGCCGGGACAGCGCGCGCCCGGCGAGCGCCAGCAGCAGGCCGCCGTTGATGCCGCTGCCGATGCGCCAGCCGGCGTCGAGCTCGGCGTCGTAGACGGACGGCTCCGTCCCGCGCCGGGTCACGGCGGTTCCCCGGTCGAACTCGGACTCGGCCCCGGAGTCCTGCCCGGACGCCTGGTCAACGGGTGTCATGGTCATGGTTCGGCCCAACCCTCCACAAAGTTACTTGCCAGTAATCAATCCTACCGCCGCTTCATTCGTCAAGGCGATCGTGGTATTCCTGATTACCCGTCAGCTCTCCGGCCGACCGCAGGAGCCCCGATGACGTCCGACCCGACCGCCCCCGCAGGCCCCGCGCTCCCCCACCGGCTGGACGGGCGGGTGGCCGTGGTCACCGGCGCGGGCAGCGGCATCGGCCGCGCCACCGCCCTGGTCCTGGCCGCCGCCGGGGCCCGGGTGGTGTGCACCGACGTGGACGGCGCGGCCGCCGCGGCCACCGCCGGGCGGATCGGCCCGGACGCCGGGGCCACCGCCGCCGCGCTGGACGTCTCCGACCGCGCCGGGGTGTTCGCCCTGCTGGAGTCGGTCGCCGCCGGGCACGGGCGGCTGGACATCCTCTGCAACATCGCCGGGATCATCCGCACCGGCCGGGTGGTGGACGTCGAGGAGGCCGACCTGGACGCCGTGCTGGACGTCAACTTCAAGGGCACCTTCCACGCCTGCCAGTGTGCCGCCCGGATCATGTGCGCGCAGGGCCGCGGCGCCATCGTCAACACCGCCTCCGGGGCGATCGACGCGGCCACCCCGGAGATCATGAGCTACTCGGTCTCCAAGGCCGCGGTGGTCCAACTGACCCGGAACCTCGCCGCCGAGACCGGGCGCTACGGCGTACGGGTCAACGCCGTCGCTCCCGGCCTGGTCCGCACCGCCATGACCGCCCGGCACTACCTGCTGCCGGACGGCAGCCTGGACGAGGCGGCCCGGGAGGCGGCCGAGAAGCCGCTGCGGCGGATGTCGCCGCTGGGGCTGATCGGCGATCCGGAGGACGTCGCCTACGCCGTCCACTACCTGGTCAGCGACGCCGCCCGGTTCGTCACCGGCCAGATCCTGCGCCCCAACGGCGGCGTGGCCATGCCCTGGTGAGCACGGCCGCGCCGCCCGCGAGGGCCTGGCTCAGCGTCCGCGCAGGGTGCGGTAGCGATGGGCCAGCGCGGCGGTGGAGGAGTCCAGCGCGTCCGCGCCGACGCCCTCGACCAGCACCGGCTCGATCTTCTTGGCCAGCACCTTGCCCAGCTCGACGCCCCACTGGTCGAAGGAGTCGATGTTCCAGATCGCGCCCTGGACGAAGACCTTGTGCTCGTACAGCGCGATCAGCTGACCCAGCACCGAGGGCGACAGCTCCTCGGCCAGGATGGTGCTGGTGGGGTGGTTGCCCTTGAAGGTCTTGTGCGGCACCAGCTCGGCCGGGACGCCCTCGGCCGCCACCTCCTGCGGGGTCTTGCCGAAGGCCAGCGCCTGGCCCTGGGCGAAGAGGTTGGCCATCAGCAGGTCGTGCTGGGCCGCCAGGTCCGGCTCCAGCTCGGCGACCGGCCGGGCGAAGCCGATCAGGTCCGCCGGGATGACCTTGGTGCCCTGGTGGATCAGCTGGTAGTAGGCGTGCTGGCCGTTGGTGCCGGGGGTGCCCCAGACCACCGGGCCGGTCTGCCAGCGGACCGGCTCGCCCTCGCGGTCCACCGACTTGCCGTTGGACTCCATGTCCAGCTGCTGGAGGTAGGCGGTGAACTTCGACAGGTAGTGCGAGTACGGCAGCACCGCGTGCGACTGGGCGTCGAAGAACGCGCCGTACCAGACCCCGAGCAGGCCGAGCAGCAGCGGGATGTTCTGCTCCGGCGGGGCGGTGCGGAAGTGCTCGTCGACCAGGTGGAAGCCGTCCAGCATCTCGCGGAAGCGCTCCGGGCCGATGGCGATCATCAGCGACAGGCCGATGGCCGAGTCGTAGGAGTAGCGGCCGCCCACCCAGTCCCAGAACTCGAACATGTTGGCGACGTCGATGCCGAAGTCCGCCACGCCCGAGCTGTTGGTGGACAGCGCGACGAAGTGCTTGGCCACCGCCTCGCGGCCGGCGCCCAGCTGGTCCAGCAGCCAGTTGCGGGCGGAGGTGGCGTTGGTGATGGTCTCGATGGTGGTGAAGGTCTTGGAGGCGACGATGAACAGCGTCTCGCCCGCGTCCAGGCCGCGCACCGCCTCGTGCAGGTCGGCCCCGTCCACGTTGGAGACGAAACGCACGGAGAGGTCGCGGTCGGTGAACGGGCGCAGCGCCTCGTAAGCCATGGCCGGGCCCAGGTCCGAGCCGCCAATGCCGATGTTGACGACGGTGCGGATGCGCTTGCCGGTGTGGCCCTTCCACTCCCCCGAGCGGATCCGGTCGGCGAAGGCGGCCATCTTGTCCAGCACCGCGTGCACCGCCGGGACGACGTTCTCGCCGTCGACCTCGACCACCGCGCCGCGCGGGGCCCGCAGGGCGGTGTGCAGCACGGCCCGGTGCTCGGTGATGTTGATCTTCTCGCCCCGGAACATGGCGTCCCGCAGCTCGGCCACGCCGCGGGCCGCCGCCAGCTGCCGCAGCAGGCCCAGGGTCTCGTCGTTCACCAGGTGCTTCGAGTAGTCCAGGTAGAGGTCGCCGACCTGGAGGGTGTACTTCTCGCCGCGCTGCGGATCGGCGGCGAACAGCTCCCGCAGATGCACCTCGCCCAGCTGCGCGCGGTGCTTGCCCAGCTCGGCCCACTCGGCCGAGCGGTCGAGCGGCAGCCGGTCCGGACGGGTTCCCTCGGACATCACGTTCTCTCCATCCTGATATCCAGCATGTTCGGTACGTGGGCGAGCCTAGTCCCGGGAGGACCCCTGGGGCGTGGCGACAGGGACCTTGAGCCGCACGCCGAAGCCGCCGTCCTCCAGCGGCGCGGCCCGCAGCGAGCCGCCCAGCAGGGTGGCCCGCTCGCGCAGGCCGACGATGCCGTGGCCGCCGCCGGGCAGGTCCAGCGAGCCGGGCGCGGACGCCGGGCCGTTCTCCACCGACACCAACAGCCGGTCGCCGTCCAGCAGCACGCTGACCTCGGTCCAGGCGCCGGGCGCGTGCTTGCGGACGTTGGTCAGCGCCTCCTGCACGGTGCGGTAGGCGGCCCGCTCCACCGGCTCGGGCAGGGCGGCCTCGGGCGGGACGAACAGGTGCAGCACGGCGTCCACCTCGGACTCGGCGACCAGCCGGGGCAGGTCGGTCAGCCGGGGCTGCGGCACCAGCTCGGTCGGGCCGGCGCCGGCCGCCCGCAGCACCAGGATCATGGTGCGCAGCTCCTCCAGGGTGGCCACGGCCAGGCCGCGCAGCATCTTGGCGGTCTGCCGCACCTCCGGGTCGCGCGCGGTCACCTGCAGCGCCCCGGCCTGGACGGCGATCAGCCCCGCCTGGTGCGAGACCACGTCGTGCATCTCCCGGGCGATCCGGGCGCGCTCGCGGGCCAGCACGGTCTGCGCGTGCAGCTCCCGCTCGTGGTCGCGCAGGGTGGCCAGCTCCGCTATCCGGGCGTTCAGGGCCTCCCGGGTCTGCAGCAGCAGGCCCAGCGCGGTGGGGCCGCCGGCCAGCATCAGCGCGTGGATGAGGTCCAGCACGTGGTCGCTGGTGGTCTCGCTGACGAAGTCGCTGAGCGGCCAGGGCACGAACATGCCCAGGCCCACCAGTCCGGCCGCCAGCCACGTCTGCCGGCCCGCCGGGCGGCTGCGGGCCACGCTGTAGAGCGCGACCATGGCCGCGACCATGGCGGTGCCGGTGTAGACGCCGGGGAGGGTGACCAGCAGGACCGTGCGCGGGTAGCGGTCGCGCAGCAGCAGCGCGGCGGCGGCGATCACCGAGGCGTAGAAGGTCCAGTCGCGCGGCGCCGGGAAGTTCAGCCAGGCGTCCAGCATGGCCGCGACCACCAGGACGAAGGTGACCGCCCAGTCGCGCAGCCGGGTCGAGCCCGCGCGGCGCAGCCGGGCCGGGGGCCGCAGGCGGGAGAGCAGCGGCAACCGTCGGCGCGCGGTGTACAGGCTGGAGGTGTTCATGGGGCCTGGATGTCCTCGATCAGCCCCGCCCGCTCGGCGAGGACCGCGGCCTGGATCCGGTTGGCCACGCCCAGCTTGGTGAGGACCGCGCTCACGTAGTCCTTGACGGTGGCGGCGCCCAGGTGCATCCGGGCGCCTATCTCGACGTTGGACAGGCCCTGGCCGAGGTGGCCGAGGACCTGCCGTTCGCGGACGGTGAGGCTGTCCACCGCCGCGCTGCCGCTGCCGCCGCCGACGGTGCGGGTGCGGTTGTCGCGCAGGCGGCGCAGGACCGGCGTGGAGAGGCAGCCGGCGCCGGTGGCGACCGCGCGCACCGAGCTGGCCAGGATGTCCGGGTCGGTGTCCTTCAGCAGGAAGCCGCTGGCGCCCATGGTCAGCGCCTGGTCGAGGTACTCGTCGGTGTCGAAGGTGGTGAGCATGGCCACGTAGGGGCTGTCCGGGAGCGCCCGCAGCCGTCGCAGCAGGGTGAGCCCGTCCACGTCGGGCATCCGGATGTCCAGCAGCACGACGTGCGGCCGGTGGGTCCGTACGGCGGACATGGTCTCGGTGCCGGAGCAGGTGCCGACGACCTCGATGTCCGGGGCGCTGTTGAGGATCATCGCAAGTCCGGAGCGGATCAGCGCCTCGTCGTCGACGACCATGACGCGCACGGGTTCACCGCGTATCGCGCTGTTCGTTTCTGCTGGGACCACGTGACTGTTCCTGACTCGATGCCTGACTCGTCCGCCCGAAGGGGTTCCGCGCGACCGTACATCAGCTCGAATCGGCGGGGGAAACCGGACGACCCCCGGTCGGCGGTGGAATCACCCCTGGTCGGGGGTGATTCCACCGGTTCGGTCAGGACCAGGATGGACCCTCGGTGCGCTGGCGTGCCAGAGGGCGGGCACCACGGGGGGGTGCCCGCCCTCGTCGTTCTGCGGAAGGTGCCGGCTGCGGTCAGACCGCGCGGCCGGGGCGGGAGGCGCCGCCCGCGCCGGTGCCGCTGCCGCCACTGCGGCGGGGACGGCGGCTGCGCGGCTGCGCGGCCCCCGCGCCGTAGGACGCGCCGGAGCCGGAGCGCGAGCCGCCCGCCGCCGCCCCCGAACGCCCGCCCGAGCGGGAGCCGGAGCCCGAGCCGCGCGGCTTGCGGGCGCTCTGCGCCGGCACGGCCGGGGCCGGGACGGTGATGACCACCGGGACGCCGCTGGGCTTGCGGGCGCCGGTGATCCGGGACAGCTCGGCGTCGCCGGAGCGCACCCGGTCGTTGTTGGGGGTGATCCCGGCGTCGGCCATCAGCCGGGTCATCTCCCGGCGCTGGTTGGCCAGCACCAGCGTGACCACCGTGCCGGACTCCCCCGCGCGGGCGGTGCGGCCGCCGCGGTGCAGGTAGTCCTTGTGGTCGGTGGGCGGGTCCACGTTGACGACCAGGTCCAGGTTGTCGACGTGGATGCCGCGGGCGGCGACGTTGGTGGCGACCAGCGCGGTGATGTGGCCGTCGCGGAACTGCTCCAGCACCCGGTTGCGCTGCGGCTGGGACTTGCCGCCGTGCAGCGAGGCGGCGCGTACGCCGTTGGCGAGCAGCTCCTTGGCCAGCTTGTCGGTGGCGTGCTTGGTGTCCATGAACATGATCACCCGGCCCTCGCGGGCGGCGATCTCCACGGTGACCGCGCGCTTGTCGGCGTCGGCGACGTACAGGACGTGGTGGTCCATGGTGGTGACGGCACCGGCCGAGGGATCGACCGAATGGGTGACCGGGTCGTTCAGGAAGCGGCGGACCAGCCGGTCCACGTTGCGGTCCAGGGTCGCCGAGAACAGCATCGTCTGGCCGTTCGGCTGGACCTGCTCCAGCAGGTTGGTGACCTGCGGCAGGAAGCCCATGTCGGCCATCTGGTCGGCCTCGTCCAGGACCGTGACGGCCACCCGGTCGAGCCGGCAGTCGCCGCGGTCGATCAGGTCCTTCAGCCGGCCCGGGGTGGCGATCAGCAGCTCGACGCCGCGCCGCAGCGCCGCCGACTGGCGGGTGATCGACATGCCGCCGACCACGGTCGTCAGCCGCAGGTTGACAGCGGTGGCGTACGGGGTGAGCGCGTCGGCGACCTGCTGGGCCAGCTCCCGGGTCGGGACCAGCACCAGCGCCAGCGGCGCCTTGGGCTCCGCCCGGCGGCCCGCCGTCCGGGCCAGCACGGCCAGGCCGAACGCCAGGGTCTTGCCGGAGCCGGTGCGTCCGCGCCCGAGGACGTCACGGCCTGCCAGGGAGTTCGGCAGGGTCGCGGCCTGGATCGGGAACGGCTCGGTGACGCCCTCGCGGGTCAGCGTGGCCAGCAGCCCGCCGGGCATCTCCAGCTCGGCGAAGGCGGCGACCGCGGGCAGCGAGGGGGTGGTGCTGACGGGCATCTCGAACTCGCCCGACTGGACCAGCGGCCGACGGCGCGGCGCGCCCTGCTGGCCGGAGGACCGGCCGCGGGAGGCGGCCGGGTTGGTACGCGGGGCCCCGGTGGGGCGCCCGAACCGGGTCGCGGGACGCGGGTCGTTGGTGCGGCTGGTGCGATGGTTCATGGAGAACCTTCCTCGTAGCGGCACGCTTCGAGGAGGGCTCCGCAGCGCTTCGCGCGGAGGTTCACAAGAACGAGCCAGGGGTGGCGGAGGGACTCTCCGCAGGTGGGGCGCCGGCCTGGCGCACAAAACTCTGTAGGCCCAGCGCGCGAACGCCGGGCCTACAGAGTTCAAGTAGCGGGGACAGGATTTGAACCTGCGACCTCTGGGTTATGAGCCCAGCGAGCTACCGAGCTGCTCCACCCCGCGTCGGTTCCTCAACTCTAGCAGAGTGTCCGGATCACCCGCGATCATCGCGGCCCTCCGGCCCCGGCGGGCCGCCCAGGGCGTTGATCTCGCGCGTGCCGAGGATGCGGTTGGCGGGCACCCGGCCGCCCGCACCCGGGACGGCCACCGCGAGCATGGCCCGGCCGATCCGGTCGCCGGAGGTGACCTGGTTCGGGAACAGCCGCCGGAGCAGCGGGGCGACGGGGCTGACGATCCGGTAGACCACCCGGTACAAGCGGGTCTTGGAGACCGTGCCCGGTCCGGGCTGGATGTAGCCGGGGCGGAACATGTAGCCGTCGACGTCCAGCGCCAGCAGGTCGTTCTCGGTGCGGCCCTTGACCCGGGCCCACATGGTCCGGCCCTGGCCGCTGCTGTCGGTCCCGGCCCCGGAGACGTAGGTGAGGACCAGTCCGGGGTTGCGGGCGCTGACCGCCCGGGCCACGGCGAGGGTCAGGTCGTGGGTGACCGCGCGGTAGGCGTCCTCGTTCATGCCCACGGAGGAGACGCCCAGGCAGAAGAAGCAGGCGTGGTAGCCGTCCAGCTCGTCCCCGAGGCCGTCCAGGTCGGACACGTCGGGGCGGACGATCTCGCGCAGCTTGGGGTGGCGCACCCCGACCGGGGTGCGGCCGACGACCAGCACCCGGGCCACGGCGTCCGACCGCAGGCACTCCCGCAGCACGTCCTGGCCGACCATGCCGGTGGCGCCGAAGAGGATCACGTTCATGGGGTGCTGGACTCCCGTTCCGCCGTGCCGGCCCGCCGTGCTCCGCACCCTACCGCCGGACGCCCGCCGATCTCGTGAAGATCCCTGTCCGAGCCGCTGCCGCGGCTCTAAGGTGCTGATGAGACGTGTACCAGCGCGCAGCCCGTCAGGTCCGCTCCCCCAGCCCTCCGAGGAGTTCCCATGGCCGCACCAGCCCCCAGCCTCGCCGCCGGCCCCACCGACAGCCCCCTGTTGGAGGAGACCATCGGCGGCAATCTGGACCGGACCGTCGCCGCCCACGGCGGGCGCGAGGCCCTGGTGGACGCCGCCTCCGGGCGCCGCTGGAGCTACCGCGAACTGGCCGACGAGGTGGACGCGGTGGCGCTGGGGCTGCTGGCGCTCGGGGTGGAGCCGGGCGACCGGGTGGGCATCTGGTCGCCCAACTGCCCGGAGTGGACCTTCCTGCAGTACGCCACCGCGCGCATCGGCGCGATCCTGGTCACCATCAACCCCGGTTACCGCGCCCACGAGTTGGAGTTCGTGCTGCGCCAGTCCGGGGTGCGGACGGTGGTGGCCCTGCCCTCGTTCAAGACCTCCGACTACGCCGGGATGCTGGCCGAGGCCGCGCCGCGCTGTCCGGCGCTGCGCGACACCGTGCTGATCGGCGAGGAGTCCTGGACGGCGCTGCTGGCGGCCGGTCGGGCCGGGGACCGCGAGCGGCTGGCGGCCGTCGGCGCCGGGCTGGCCCCGGGCGACCCGATCAACATCCAGTACACCTCGGGGACGACCGGCTTCCCCAAGGGCGCGACCCTCTCGCACCGCAACATCCTCAACAACGGCTACTTCGTCGGCGAGCTGTGCGAGTACACCGAGGCGGACCGGATCTGCGTCCCGGTCCCCTTCTACCACTGCTTCGGCATGGTCATGGGCACCCTCGCGGCCGTCTCGCACGGCGCCTGCGTGGTCATCCCGGCCCCGGCCTTCGACCCCGACGCCACGCTGCGCACGGTCGCCGCCGAGCGCTGCACCTCGCTGTACGGCGTGCCGACCATGTTCATCGCCATGCTCAGCGACCCGGGGTTCGCCGGGCACGACCTGTCCTCGCTGCGCACCGGCATCATGGCCGGATCGCCCTGCCCGACCGAGGTGATGCGGCAGGTGGTCGACCGGATGGGCATGCGGGACGTCTCGATCTGCTATGGCATGACCGAGACCTCGCCGGTCTCCGCGCAGACCCGGACCACGGACTCGCTGGAGCAGCGGGTGTCCACGGTCGGCCGGGTCGGGCCGCACCTGGAGGTCAAGGTGGTCGACCCGGCCACCGGCGCGATCCTGCCGCGCGGCGCCGACGGGGAGCTGTGCACCCGCGGCTACTCGGTGATGACCGGCTACTGGGACCAGCCGGAGCAGACCGCCGAGGCTGTGGACGCCGACGGCTGGATGCACACCGGCGATCTGGCCGCGATGGACGCCGACGGCTACCTCACCATCACCGGCCGGATCAAGGACATGGTGATCCGGGGCGGCGAGAACATCTACCCGCGCGAGGTCGAGGAGTTCCTCCACACCCACCCGGACGTGCTGGACGCCCAGGTCATCGGCGTCCCCGACGAGAAGTACGGCGAGGAGCTGATGGCCTGGGTCCGGCTGCGGCCGGGCGCGCCGGAGCTGACCGCCGACGCGGTGCGCGCCTTCTGCTCCGGCAAGCTCGCGCACTACAAGATCCCGCGCTACGTCCATGTGGTGGACGCCTTCCCGATCACCGTCACCGGCAAGATCCGCAAGGTCGAGATGCGGGAGGAGTCGGTGCGGCTGCTGGGCCTGTGACCGGCGGTCAGCGGCTTTCGGCGGTCACCGGTGGTCCGCGGCCACGGGTTTTCCGGCGGTGAAGTCCGCCACGGCGGCGGCCAGGGCGCTCGGCTGGTCCTCCGGGACGAGCGTCCGGCTGTCCGGGATCTCCAGGTAGGAGCCCTGCGGGAAGAGGTCGGCGAGCCGGCGGCCGTGGGCCGGGGGCATCACCCGGTCCTCGGCCCCCCAGACCACCAGCACCGGGCGCTCGAACGCGCCGGCCCGCTCCGCGGCCTCCAGCAGCCGGCCCGGGCGGGCGCCGAGCAGGTAGCGGCGCAGGTCGCGGCGGGCGTCCGGGTCGTTCAGCAGCGGGCCGGTCCAGCGGTCGGTGACCGGGCGCGGCACCGGCCGCTTGGACAGCAGGCCGTACGCCAGCGGCAGGCGGCGCAGCGCGGGCACCCGCAGCGGCGCGGCGGCCGCGGCCAGTCCGCCGGGCACCTTGGCCGCCAGCCAGATGGTGCGCCCGGGCAGGCCCGGCGGGAAGTTGTCGAACGCCTCCACGGAGACCAGCACCAGCCGGGCGATGCGCTCGGCGGCGGGCGCGCCGGAGACCGCCAGCAGCATGCCGGTGGAGACGTCGTTCTGCACCAGGGTGACCGCGGTCAGCTCCAGCGCCTCCAGGAACTCGCCCAGCAGCCGGGCCATGCCGTCCGGGGAGAGGTCCGCCCCGGGGCGCATGGGCCGCAGGTGCGAGCCGAGCGGGAGGGTGGGCACCACCACCCGGTGCTGTTCCGAGAGTTCGTCCACGACATGGCGCCACACGGTGCCGTCCATGGCGAGCCCGTGGACCAGGACGACCGCGGGGCCGTCGCCGGTGTCGGTGTAGTCGAGGGTTCCTGACGAGAGTTCGATCGCAGGCATACCTGACACTGTAGATGCTGGATCAGCTTCCGGTGCAGTACGGGTGACGGCTGATCAGTTTCTCCTGCAGCAGCCGCCCGCGCAGCGCGACCTCGAACTCGAATCTGGCGTCCGGGTCGTGCAGGTCCGCGCCGAACAACTGGTGCACCCGGTGCAGCCGCTGACGGGCCGTCTGCGGGTGGATGCCCAGCCGGACGGCCACCTCGGGAGCGCTCCCGCTGTCCGTCTGCAGCCAGGCCAGCAGGGTCGCCGCCAGCCGCTCGCTCTGCTTGGCGGTCAGGGCGGCCAGCGGCCGCAGCCGCCGCTCGGCCATCAGCCGCACCAGCGGCTCGTCGCCGAGCAGCAGCAGGTCGGGCAGGCAGTCGTCGCAGTTGAACGGCTCGGCCGGGGCGGCGTCGGCCGGGACGGGCGGGCCCGGGCGCAGGGCGGCCGCGCGGACGGTCCGGGCCCAGCGCAGCGAGTCGGCGGCCAGGCCGACCGGCACGGTCGGGCCGATCACCGCCTCCCGGCCCTGCAGTACCGCCCGGACCTGGCCGTCGCGCAGGAGCAGGGCCGGTTCCGGCACCAGCAGGTAGGGGTCGGGGCAGTCGAGGTCGGCCAGCACCGGGTCGGGCAGCCTGCGGCGGCGGCCGGCGGGCGGCGCGGGGCCCGGCGCGGGCGCCGGGGGCGGCCCCAGCGAGACGCAGGCGATCCGCTCCGGCAGCGGCCAGTCGGCGGCGGCCGCCGCCTGCTCCACCTCCACCGGATCGGCGGCGGTGACCAGCAGGTGCAGCAGCCGGACCCGGAGCCGGCCCTGGGCGCCGGCGTGGTCGGCCTTGGCCTCGGCGTAGCCCTGGACGGACGCCGAGGTGATCTCGTCGATGTGGGCGAAGATCGCCTCGGCGAGCAGGACCACCAGGTCGGGGCCGAGGC
Organism: Streptacidiphilus sp. PB12-B1b; assembly: GCF_014084125.1. Lineage (NCBI taxonomy): Bacteria > Bacillati > Actinomycetota > Actinomycetes > Kitasatosporales > Streptomycetaceae > Streptacidiphilus > Streptacidiphilus sp. PB12-B1b. The sequence continues at coordinate 4,469,026 of NZ_CP048405.1, forward strand.
CGACCCGCCGGGCCACCCGGGCGTAGCGCCGCCAGGCGACCCGGGCGCCGAGCCGGTAGGCGGCCTGCAGCGCGTCCAGGCTGCGGCCCTCGGCCAGTTCGCCGCGGCCGAGGGCGCGGTAGACCCGCAGCCGCTCCTCGCCGAGGCCGCGGTCGCGGTAGCGGTCGCCGGGGGCCGCGCCAGCCGTGCCGACCGCGCCCACCGCGCCGCGCGGCGGTCCGCCGCGGCCGTCGATGAGGTCGGCGAACTCGGCCAGCGCGGTCTCCACGCCGTACTGGATTCCCGCGCCGAATTGCCCGGAGAGCGGCCGGCCGAATTCAGGGACCTGCCGCCGGATCTCCCGGATGATCTCGGCGGCCAGGGTCTCTCTTTCCTTCCTGACCTCGGCCGCGAAATTGCGTGGCAAAGCGGTCCACGGTCCGGCCACTCCATGCCTCTTCGTTCGGGGCCCCGTCCTCCGCCAAACAGGGCCGCCCGACGTGAGTATGCGACTATGTTACTGACGAGTCAATAGTTCTGACGTGGCTTTTCCCGGCTCTCGTGCGTGCCGCGAGGTGTGCGCCGCCGGGCGGTGCGGCAATGCGCCCGAGTCGTTCCCGCTAGGGCTGATGACAGTTCCCTAGGATGCCGCCGAGCGATAAATGGCATCTGGTCGAGCACTTCCCGTCGGCCCGCGCCGAGGCCGTTGACGGGATTGGCCGGCACTCCTAGCGTCCACGTCCGATCGCAGGTTCGACAATCCCACTCGATTGCGGACCGGATTTCCCGCAATTCCACGACAAGGGACAGGACTCGGCATGAAATCGGACAAGCGGAACGGCGGACTTCGGCTGCTCTCGGTCGCGGCGGCGGCAGCCGTGGGCCTGGCGATGGCCTGCGCGCAGCCCGCCGCGGCGGCGCCCTCCTACCCGGTGGACTACGACTTCGCCACCGGCGTCCTGGCCGGGGCGCTCACCCCGACCACGCCGCCGCTCGGCGCGGACGACTGGTCCTGCAGGCCGAGCGCCGCCCACCCGTACCCGGTGGTGCTGGTCAACGGCACCTTCGCCAACATGAGCGACAACTGGGGCGCCGCCTCGCCGCTGCTGGCCGACAACGGCTACTGCGTCTTCGCCTTCAACTACGGCGGCGCCTCGCCGAACTCGATCCTCCAGAGCACCGGTGACATCCCCACCAGCGCCGGACAGTTGGAGTCCTTCGTCAACCAGGTGCTGGCCGCCACCGGCAGCGCCAAGGTGGACCTGGTCGGACACTCCCAGGGCGGCATGATGCCGCGCTACTACATCAAGAACCTCGGCGGCGCGGCCAAGGTGGACAAGCTGGTGGCGCTGGCGCCCAGCAACAACGGCACCACCCTGGACGGCATCACCGAGCTGGGCAGACAGCTGAACCTGATCGACCCGATCAACGGCCTGCTCAACGGCCCGTGCGCGGCCTGCGTCCAGCAGGAGGACGGCTCGGCGTTCCTGACCGCGCTGAACGCCGGCGGCGAGACCGTCCCCGGGGTGGGCTACACCGTGATCGAGTCCACCGACGACGAGGTGGTCACCCCGTACACCAACGCGTTCCTGCCCGCCGCGCCCAACGTCAGCAACATCCTGCTGCAGAACCAGTGCTCGCTCGACACCACCGACCACCTGGAGATCGCGGCCGACCCGATCGCCCTGACCGACGTCCTGAACGCCCTCGACCCGGCCCACCCGCGCCCGGTCCCCTGCGAGGTGGTACTGCCGATCACCGGTCCGCTGTTCTGATCGACCCCGGCCAGTTGTCTTGATATAAAGAAGCTCGTCATCAAGACAACTGGTGCCGCCGAGCCGGCCACCGGAAGGGCGGGAGCAGCATGGACCCCAGGACCCTGGACGCCTACGAGCGCGACGCCGCCGACTACGCGGACGACTGGCACGCCCAGCCGGTCGACGGTGAGCTGCGTGAGGCGGTGCGCCGCCACTTCCGCAGCGGGCCGACCGCCGACATCGGCTGCGGCGCCGGCCGCGACACCGCCTGGCTCACCGGCGCGGGCTTCGCCGCCACCGGCTACGACGCCTCGCCCGCGCTGCTGGCCGAGGCCCGGCGGCGGCACCCGGGCATCCCCTTCGAGCACGCCGTGCTGCCCCAGCTGGCGGGCCTGGTCGACGGCTCGTTCCAGAACGTCCTGTGCGAGACCGTCATCATGCACCTGCCGCCGGAGGAGCTGGCCCCCGCGCTGCGGCGCCTCACCTCGGTCCTGGTGCCCGGCGGGACGCTCTACCTCACCTGGAGGGTCAGCCCGGGCGACGGCGGGCGCGACGGCCACGGCCGCCTGTACACCGGCGTCGACGCCGGGACGGTCCGGGCGGGACTCGGGCCGCACAGCGTCCTCGCCGACGAGGAGGTCACCAGCGCTTCCTCGGGCCGGACCATCCACCGCCTGATCGTGCGCACCGCCGGGCCGTCCTCGCCGCCGTCCCCGTGACCGCTCGCGCGGCCGGGCCCGGCCGGGCGGCCGGTTCCAGCGGTCAGGCGGCGACCGCGCGCGGGGCCGGGATCTCCGGCAGGGTCAGCTGGGCGAGCACCCGGGTGCCCTCGGGGGCGAGCGTCGCCGCCCAGTGCGTCGCGTACGCCTCGACCAGCAGCAGGCCGCGTCCGCAGCAGGCGTCGTCGTCCTCGGGGACGCGGCGCGGGCTGGAGCGCGGACGCCAGCAGCCGGTGTCCCTGACCTGCACGGTCAGGATGGCGCCGTCGAGGGTGAGCAGCAGGGCCACATCGGGGCTGCCGCTGTGCAGCAGCACATTGGTCACCAGCTCGCTGACCACCACCGACAGCGCCTCGTCGACGACGTCGGGGATCTCCCAGTGCCGACCCAGCCCGCGGGCGAAGCGCCGCAGCGCGGGCACGGACTCCTGCGTGGTCGGCATGACGCACATCGCCGGGCCCTGCCGGGTGGCGGTCCGGGCCGACCGGTGGGCGTCCGTGCTGATGGGCGGGGTATCAATGCTGATCATGTGCAGCTCCTGCACGGCCGGACCGGGCGGGCCGGGCGGCGTGCGTGGGGATGGTTCTACGGGACCGGTCGGCTGCCGGTGTCTGCGGCGCGACGGGTTCGGGGGCCGCCGACCGTGCGGCGGAGGGACGCCCCTCGTTCCCGGGGCGTCCGACGCGTGCGGTCAGGGGGTCGGCGACGTGGTGGCTCCCTTGGCGGCTACCCCATTGTGTGCGAGACCACACATCAATGTCTAGACCAGTTCGGCAGCAATTCACCCTGTCATCCGATCCACGAAAGTGCTGGTCAGCGGGGGTTCGACGGAGGGTCGGACGCAGTGCGTGAGCGGCCCGGGACTGGCTGTCGCGCGGAGCTTCGCCGCCCCGGCGGGCTGTGCCGTCACGGGAGCCTAACCAGCGGAGCCCGGTAGCGCACCACGAGCGCGCGCGGGCACCACCAGCGCGCGCGGGCGGTCAGCTGTCCGGTGCCGCTGCGGGGTGCAGGCCCTCGGAGGCGGTCAGCCGGCCGCCGAGCCGCGCCGCCGCGCCGGGCGCGACCAAGACGGCGACCACGGCCGCCAGCAGCCAGCACCCGGCCACGATCGGGAACCAGTGCCCGGGACCGGACGACGGGTAGGGGATGACGTTGCGGTAGAGGGTGTAGCCGAGCAGGGCCAGGCCCGCCAGCGGGATGGCCAGCTGCCACATCGGCACCGGCATCCGGCGCTGCACGAAGATCAGCCGGATCGCCCCTGTCGTCGTCAGCACATACGCCACCAGCAGGATCAGCGTCCCGATGGTGCCGCCCCAGACGAAGGTGGACTCCGGCACGGCCGAGAAGGCGACGATGCACAGCCCGAGGATGAAGGCCATGGTCACGCTGATCACCACGGCCGCGCGGGCGGGCGTGCCGCGCCCGGAGACCCGGCCCAGGCCGCCCTCGCCGAAGCCGTCCCTGCTCATGGCGAACAGCAGTCGGGCGGAGCCGACGGTGCAGGCCAGGCAGCAGCCGAAGGCGCTGACGGTGGCGCCGAGGGTGACCAGGTTGCCGACCCACGGGCTGAGGTAGCTCCCGCCCAGGTCGCCGACCAGGGAGCTGGAGCCGCCGAAGGCCCCCACCCCGGCGGCGCCGGTGCCGAAGCCCATCATCTCGACGGCGGTCACCACCACGAAGAAGACCCCGCCGAAGACCGTGGTGCCCAGGATCGCCCGGGGATGTCGCGGTTCGGGTTCAGCGACTCCTCGCCGAGGGTGGAGGCGGCCTCGAACCCGGCGAAGGACAGGAAGCCGAAGACCATGCCGAGGAACACCGCGGAGGGCGCGGTCCCGGCCGGGACCGAGAACACCGACAGGGTGAACCTGTGCCCGGCCGGGGCGTCGCCGACGATCAGCCGGATCAGCACCACGGCGGTCACGGTGAGGATCAGTGCGACCGTCGCCCCCTCGACGGTCAGCAGCACATTGGTGCCGCGCCGGACCGAGGCGACCGTCAGCCAGCAGGCCAGCACCAGCACCACGGCGGTGAGCAGGAACGGCGCGTCCGTCGGCGGGTGCGGCCAGGCGCCGACGCGCTGCAGGAAGGAGATCCCGAAGATGCCGACCACCGAGGAGGTGGTGACCCCGTAGAAGACGTAGGTGCCGATCAGCCCCCACCCGGCGACCACGCCGGTGCGCGGCCCCAGGGTGGCGCCGACGAAGGCGTAGACCGAGCCGGAGTGCTGGAAGTACTGGCACAGCCGGACGAAGACCCAGGTCACCAGCAGCACGCCCACGGCGGCGATCAGGAACGCCAGCGGCACGGCCCGGCCGACGCTGGGCTCGGCGGCCTGCGGGTTGATGTTGACGGCCATGCTGGGCGCCATCAGTGCCATCGACAGGCCCACCGCCTGCCACACGTTGAGCGTCCGGCGCAGGCCCGGTTCCGGGGGCGTCCCGGCGGGGTCGGTGGCGGTCGTCACGGGCGTCGATTCGGGCATTGCGGGAGTCCTTCCGCCGGGACCGGGCAGCGCGGGGCCGAGAGCACGCTACGAGTGTGCTGGCCGCGCGCGCCCGGCGTAAGAGGGCGCTCCCCCGCGGTTGCCGCTGACGGGCGGTCAGGCCAGCAGCCCCGAGCCGAAGTAGTCGCCAGCGCCGCGCACCCCGGGCAGCGCGAAGAAGTAGCCGCCGCCGGTGGGCTGGATGTAGTCCACCAGCGGCTCGCCGGCCAGCCGGCCCTGCACCGTCTCGAACTGGCGTACCACGTCCTGCTGGTAGCAGCAGAAGAGCAGGCCGACATCGAGGTTGCCGTCCAGGTCGACGCCCCGGTCGTAGGTGTAGCCCCGGCGCAGGATCTGCTGGTCGGCGGTGGCCCGGGTGCGCGGGTTGGCCAGCCGGATGTGCGCGGTGAGCGGGATGCGCAGGCCGTCGGGGTCGGCGGCGTAGTCGGGGACGTCGCTCTCCGAGGTGCCGTCCAGGGGCGCGCCGGTGTCGCGGCGGCGGCCGAGCATGGTCTCCTGCTCGTGCAGCGAGACCCGGTCCCAGAACTCGACCAGCATCCGGATGATCCGCACCACCTGGTAGGAGCCGCCGTCGGCCCAGGCCGGTTCGCCGCCGTGGCCGCCCCGGGCCCAGATCAGCGCGTCGGCCACGGCGGCGTCGGCGGTGTCGGGGTTGGCGATGCCGTCCTTGAAGCCGAGCTGGTTGCGCGGGGTTCCGGCCGGGCGCGGGGCGGCGCGGAAGCCGTCGGCCTTCCAGTTGATCTGCATGCCCGGACGGGTGTGCTTGGCGATGTCGCGCAGGGCGTGCATCACCGTGTCGCGGGAGTCGGCGCAGATCTGCAGGGAGACATCGCCGTGCAGCTCGGTGGAGCCGACGGTGTGGTCGTCGGGGAAGACCGGCATCGGCGCCAGCCGGGCCGGTTTGCGGGCGGCCAGGCCGTAGCGGCCGTCGAACAGCGAGGCGCCCACGCCCACGGTGACGGTCAGCCCGTCGCTGGGCACCACCGGCCCCAGCGTCTCGCTGTCGGAGGGCACGGACGCCACGCCGACGTCGGGCGGGGTGCCCCCGGCGGTGAGGAAGCGCACCCGGTCGGTGAGGGTGCGGAAGAGGTCCCGCAGCGCGGCCCGGTCGGGGGCGATGACGTCGAAGGACACGAAGGAGGCGGCCGTCTGCTGCGGGGTGAGGATGCCCGCCTGGTGCGGGCCCTCGAAGGCGATCCGCCGGCCGGACGCGCCCGTGCCCGGGGCGGAGGCGGCGGCGCGGTCGGCGGCGATCCCGCCGACGCCCAGCACCGCCGCCCCGGCCGCGCCCAGCGCGGCCCCGCGCAGGAACGAGCGCCGGTGCAGGTGCGGGCAGCCCTCGCCGGGGGCGTCGCCGGGGCGGCCGGCCGGGGCGGCTGCGGGGGTGTCGGTCATGCCGAGGTCCGTCCGGTGAGCAGGTCGGGTACCGAGGAGAGCTGTTCCAGCAGTGCGCCGAGATCGCCGTCGAGCCGCTGGCGTTGCGCCCGGGGCAGCTGCGCCACCGGTGTCCAGCGGCCGTCGGCGGCGCGGGCGCCGAGCAGGTCGTGCTGGACGGCGGCCGTCCAGCGGTCGATCGAGGCGAGCAGCGCCGGATCGCGCGGCGTGATCAGCGCGGTGACGGTCGCCAGGACGGCCTGGGTGCCCTGGGTGTTGGCGTAGACCGTGGCCAGGGTGGTGCCGCTGCCGTAGTCGTCGGCCCCGGAGAGCTGGAACTCCAGGGCGTTCTCCAGGATTTCGTGGCTGCGCAGCGCCAGGTCCCCCGGATCGGTGTCCTCGCTGGGGAAGTCGGCGATCAGGCCCTGCACGTTCTTCACCAACCCGGCTGTCAGCGGCCGCAGTTCGGCGGCGGACTGACCGTGCCACAGGCCGAACTCGATCCGGAAGAAGCCGGTCCAGGACGGGTCGGCGGTGCCCAGCGGCAGGCCGTCGGCGGTGCCGTTGATCAGGCCGTCGAAGTCCTGGAAGGTGTTGTACGCCGCGCCCAGCCGCTCGTAGTCCAGGTGCGCGGTGAGCCAGTCGGTCCGGGCCCGGGCGAGGTCGCCCGCGGCCAGGTCGGCGTCCAGGGTGCGGCTGTCGGCCAGCAGCAGCGGCAGGGCGTGCTCGACGTAGCGGCGGTAGGCGGCGACCGGCGCGCCCAGCGCCAGGTCGGGCATGGGCTGCACGCCGGGCACCGCGCCGCTGACCGTGCCGGTGACGGTGTGGGCGGCGGAGGTGAGCACCGTGCCGTCGGAGAAGACGCAGCGGAAGGCGTAACGTCCGGCGGTGAGCGTGGTGGACAGGGTGCGGGTGGTGCCCGGGGTGAAGTTCTGCAGCTCGGCGTAGACCGCGTTGTCGGACGGTTGGATCAGGTACAGCTCGAGCGGGTCGCGGGCCTCGTCCCGCAGCCGCAGCACCTGCCGGCCGGCCACCGGGCCGGAGCCGCCGGTCGCGCAGGCCCGCTCACTGACCACGATCACCGACCCGGCCGGGTCGGAGGCGGCGTCCGACGCGAAGGCGCCGCCGAGCAGGCCGAGCACGACGGCCGCGATACCCACCGCAGCCGTCGTGCGCAGCGACAGCCGTCGGCTGCCGTGGAATCTCTTCACCATGGCGCTGGTTCGGGGTTCCGGTCAGTTCCAGATGCCGGTGATCGGGGTCTGGCCCGCGCTGGAGCCGACCGCCTTGAGGCCGTACATCTGCTCCAGGGTGGCCAGCAGGTTGTAGTGGTTGACGGTCTGGTCGTAGCTGCCGGGGGCGACCGACTGGCCCACGATGATGGTCGGGATCTGGTTGTTCTCGGTGTAGTCGTCCTCGTCCCACTGGACGATGAGCAGGCTGTTGTTGGCCTTGGCCCAGGTCGCGTAGGCGGAGAGGTTGTTCTTCAGCCAGGTGTCGGCCTGGTTGATGGTGCCGTTGTGCATGTCGTCGTTGAGGTTGGGGATCACGAACGACAGCGTCGGCAGGCTGGAGTAGTCGGAGCTGGACGGGAAGGAGGTGAACGGCAGCGAGTCCGAGGTGGGGACGTTGCTGAAGTTGATCCACGGCGAGTGCTTGCGGGCGTAGTTGCCCGAGGTGCAGGTGGTGGAGCCGGTCTTCGGCAGGCCCTCGGAGTAGCCCTTGAAGGTGTAGCCGGCGGCGAGCAGCTCGGAGCCCAGGTTGGCCGTGTTCCCGGCGCTGACCGGGCAGCTGTCGGCGGTCAGGCCGTCGGTGCTGCCGGAGAACAGCGCCATGTAGTTGGGCTCGCTGGGGTGCGTGACCGCGAACGACGAGGTCAGCAGGGCGCCCTGGGAGGCCAGGGAGTTCATGTAGGGGGCGTCGGCGGTGTCGCCGATGATGTCGGAGTAGGAGTGGTTCTCCTCCATGACGACCACCACGTGCGCGGGGGTCGGAACGGTGCTCGCGGCGAGCTTGGTCGAGTCGGGGAGGGAGACCTGGTGGGCGTGGGGCGCAAGGGCGGCAGCACCGAGTGCGGCGGCGGCGGCGGTGGCGGCGAGCGGCCAGAGCGTGCGAGAGCTCAGACGCATGGGGTGACTCCACGGGAGGGGAGAGGGCGGACGCAGATGCCCGCCGAGACGCCGAGAGCGTAGCCACGGAGGGTGATCCGGAGCGGTCCCGTCGGCTGTTCGCAGATGAACTCTGTATGTCATGTAGTCTTCAAGTCAAGCCCTCTGCCCGCTCTTTGAGACTCGACCGGGTCCGCCCCGGAGCCGGTGGTAGCGTGCGGACAGCGGGGGTTGAACCCCATTCCCCCGTGCCTGCCGTACTCCCGGCGCTGCCGATCGCACCGGTGGAGGAGGCCGAAGGCGCACCGGTCCGCCCGTGATCACGGGGGCCGGAGCCGGGACGGCGGTCGACCGCAACCCCGACACCGCCGTCCCACCGATCAGCCCGCGCACGGATCTGCGTCAACTGCGCTGCCGCGCGCCATGGATGAGTCCCCGTCAGCCGCGACCGGCCCCGCCGTGGTGCTGGTGGCGGGGCCGGTACGGGTGTGGTGCAACGGGAGCGGCGGCGGGTCAGACGGTGATGTGGTCCAGGTCGGGCGCGCCGGCGGTGCCGCTGCCGGAGAACTCCACGGTGTTGGCACTGCCCGCGGTGAGTTTCACGGTGACGGTGGCGGTCCCGATGACGCTGTAGCTGGTGGCGGAGGTCTCGGCGAAGGTGACGGTCTGCGGGGTGCCGTTGACGGTGACGACGGCGGGCCGGGCCTTGCCGACGCTGAGGTAGGCGACGGTCATGGTGTAGCTGCCGGTGGCGGGTTCGGTGATGCCGGTGAAGGTGACCGTTCCGGCGCCGGAGCCGCCGATGCTGCTGACCTTCTGGCCGTCGGCGCAGGCGGAGCAGCTGTTGGCGTCGGCGCTGCCGCCCAGGGCGGCGGTGGAGGCGTCGTAGGTCCTGCCGCCCGGGGTGGTCCCGCCGGTGGTGACGGTGAGGGTGTAGCCGGTGGTCCGGGTGCCGGAGGCGGCGGTGCCGGTGAGGGTGATCGGGTAGGTCCCGGCGGGGGTGGCGCCGGTGGTGTCCAGGGTGAGGACGGCGGTGCCGCCGGAGGTGACGGCGGCGGGGGTGAGACCGGCGGTGACCCCGGCGGGCAGGCCGGTGGCGGTCAGGGCGACCGCCTCGGCGCTGCCGGAGGTGACGGCGGTGGTGACGGTGGCGGTGGTGCTGCCGCCCGCGGTGACCGTGCCCGCGGCCGGGGCGGCCGCCAGCGAGAAGTCGTCGCCCGCAGGCGTGCCGCCGGACAGCGCCGACTGCAGGGCGCCGGCCAGCACCGCGCTGCCGCTCATGTCCAGCGCCGGTTCACTGCTCTGCCAGGAGCGGACGTCGTCCACGTACTCGCTGCCGTGGCCGGTGAAGGCGGTGAAGGCGTCGTTCTCGCACTTCACCATGCCGTCCTGGAGGTCGCCCAGACCGCCGCTGAAGTTGTCGGTCCCGTTGGGGCCGTTGACGACCGCGCCGACGTCCAGCGGGCCGGTGCCGCTGCTGTTGCCCAGGATGTTGGGGATCTGCGAGCCCATGCAGTCGGGGAAGGTGGTGCCCTCGCCGACCATGAAGCTGGTGCCCCAGGCGTTGTCGCCGAGCAGCCAGTCGCGCTGCTCGGCGGCGAAGGCCGCGTACTGGGTGTCCCCGCTGGCCTTCTGGTAGAGGGCTTCGGTGGAGATGAAGCCGAAGGTGTGCGAGTCCACGTCGAAGTCGGTCTGGTTGCCGCCCTCGTGGAAGATGTCGGAGGCGGCGGTGCTCGCGCCGGAGGCGACCTGCGCCTTGAGGTCGGCGATCAGCGCGGCCGGGGTGACCGCCAGGCCGGAGGGGTTTCCGGCGTTCTTCAGCGCGGTGATCAGGTCGGCGTGGGCGATGGCGCTGACGTCGTACAGGTTGAGCGTGTCCTGGCCGGAGTCCTTGGCGATGTAGTCCGAGGCCCAGGTCGCCGCCTGGGTCAGGTACGGGGTGTAGGCGGCGGAGGAGTCCCCGAGCGCCTGCTGGGCCAGGGCGATCTCGGTGGCGCCCAGCTCCATGGCGTCGTGCCAGATGGACTCGGGGTAGTACGCCTCGGGCAGCGCGGATTCCAGGGTGCTGCCCGGGCTGGTGTCGGCCTGCGCGTACAGCGTGGTGGCGTCGGTCAGCTCGGTGGCGGCGTCCTTGGTGTCGCCGGACCTGGCGTCGGCCTGGGCGGCGAAGGCGAAGGCGGCGGCCACCCGGCCCACCACGTCCGGGTCGATCTTCGCCCCGGGCGCGGCCGCTTCGAACACCGGACGGTTCCTGGCCGCGTACTTGTCGTACGACGCGCTGTCCGAGTCGTCGGCCTGCGGCAGCCGCCACAGGTCGTGGTCCCCGCCGTAGCTGCTCTCGTTGCCCGCGCCGATGCCCACCTGGAGGTAGAGCGTCTTGGTGCTCGGGTTGTACATCTTGTTCAGCCAGCTGCTGCCGTACTGCGCCTCGGCCGTCAGCGACGCGGGAGCGGAGGCGCCGAGGGCGTTGGCGGCCGAGTAGAGCAGATCGTCGGCGTAGGAGGCGGTGAAGGTGAACTTGAGGTAGTCCCCCGCGTCGAACCAGCCGCCCTCGACGTCGACCGGCGCGGCGCCGGAGAGCGGCGACAGGTTGCCCTTGATCTGGTCGCCGGTGTCGCCGTCGCTTCCGGCGATGAACGTCGGTGTGTTGTAGACAGTCGCCTTGGCGTCATTGAGGTGGGAGGGCTGCCGGTTGAGCGCGCCGCCGGTGATCACGTCGGAGCCGTCGCGCTGGTTCTGGAAGAAGTTCACCCCCGCCGTCACCAGGCCGCCGTACAGCGTGGACGGCGCCTCGATCCGGAAGGTGTCCGAGGTCAGCGCCAGGCTGCCGCTGGTGACGAGATGGTAGGTGCCGGAGGCGGTCACGGACGAGAAGTCGATCGGGTAGACGTCCGGATAGGCCGAGTTCCACGAGCCCCGGCTGCTGGTGCTGACGGTGCCGGAGGCCACCGCCGTCCCCGAGGAGTCGACCACCTGGTAGCTCTCCCCCGAGACCGAGGCCCCGGCCATCAGGTAGGCGATCTTGGTGTCGTTGGTGCCGTAGCCGACCTGGTCCACCCGCAGCTGCCCGGCGGTCGCGGCTGCGGCGGAAGAGAGCGGCATCGCCGCGACGACCAGTCCGGTGCCCACCGCCAGGGCCAGCAGCGCCCGGTGGTCCGCGCGCCTGCCCGGGCGTCCGTGCCGCCCGCGACGTGACGATCCCATCCGAGTCCTCCATTCCGTTAGTTAACTTTCCTTACTTGATGCGGAACGGTAGTGGCCGTCATGACACACCGTCAATCCTCTTGTCATGGACTTCGACACAACCCGGTCGGGGCAGGTCGGGGGCGGGGCCGCCGGGCCTCGGCACCGGCGCGGCCGTTTCTTCAACTCTTGAAGCCTGCATGGGTTCTTGACGACCCATTCGTCGCTCATCACACTGCTCAACAGGCCAATACGGCTTCATAGCAACGGTTTGAGAGCGCTCTCAAACCGTTGCATCGCAGAAAAGCACCACCCAGCACCTGCACGCGCCCTCTCTGAAGTGTCGTCAGCACTCTGCTCCTGCAGTCACTGGATTCACTTCACGAACCGTGAAAGGCCCCCACAGATGCGCAGATCCACCCCTCCGCGCCCTCGTAGAACGCTCGCTCTCCTCACTGCACTGGCCCTGCCACTGGCGGGGCTCATCGGCCTGTCCGTCAGCGCCGGCCCGGCCTCGGCCACCGTTCCGCCCGCGCCCAGCGGGTGGACCACCGCCTTCAGCGACGACTTCAACGGTGCCGCGGGCACCGGCCTGGACACCAGCAACTGGCTCTACGACACCGGGACCAGCTACCCGGGCGGCGCCGGGAACTGGGGCACCGGCGAGGTGGAGACGGTCACCGACTCCACCGCCAACGTCTACCAGGACGGCAACGGCCACCTGGTCATCAAGCCGATCCGGGACGCCAACGGCAACTGGACCTCGGGCCGGGTGGAGACGCAGGCCACCGACTTCGCCGCCCCCGCCGGCGGCGAGCTGGAGCTGAGCGCCTCCATCGAGCAGCCCGACCCGGCCAACGGCCTCGGCTACTGGCCGGCCTTCTGGGCCCTGGGCGCGGCCGCCCGCCCGGTCGGCGCCACCAACTGGCCCAGCATCGGCGAGCTGGACATCATGGAGGACGTCAACGCCCTCAGCGAGCACTCCTCGACCTTCCACTGCGGGGTGGACCCGGGCGGCCCCTGCAACGAGACCACCGGCATCAGCAGCGGGCTGCTGGCATGCGCCGGCTGCCAGACCGGCTACCACACCTACTCGGTGATCCTGGACCGCACCAACACCTCGGCCGAGCAGCTGCGCTACTACCTGGACGGCGCACTGACGTTCACCGTGAACGAGAGCCAGGTCCCGGTCGCCACCTGGCAGGCCGCCGTCGACCACGGCTTCTTCGCCATCTTCAACGTGGCCGTGGGCGGCGCCTATCCGAACGCGATCTGCGGATGCTCCTCGCCGAGCGCGGCGACCACCTCGGGCGCCGGCATGAGCATCGACTGGTTCGCCGCGTACGAGAAGCCGGCCGCGGGCGGCGGCGGCAGCCCCACGCCGACGCCGACCCCCACCCCGACGCCCACTCCCACGCCCACGCCCACCCCGACCGGTGGCTCCGGCGGCGGCAGCAGCTGCACGACCACGGCCGTCTCCGACATCTCCGCCGACTGCTACAGCTCCTCGCAGGGCGCGGTCTCGGTCTCCGCGGCCTCCGGTGACAGCAACCCCGCCGGGGTGGACGGCAACCAGGTCGCGCAGTTGAACAACGGCTCCTGGCTGGAGTACTCAGGGGTCAACTTCGGCAGCGGCTCCAGCCAGTTCGACGCCAGAGTGGCCTCCGGCGCGGCCGGCGGGGTGAGCGGACTGGTGAACGTCGTCCTCGACAACCCGTCGAACGCCCCGATCGGCAGCTTCGCCGTGGGCAACACCGGCGGCTGGTCCTCCTGGGAGACCGTCCCGGCGAACATCGCCGAAACCAGCGGCACCCACAACGTCTACCTGGAGTTCGCCTCCCAGGCAGGCGGGAACCCGCCGTACGTGAGCCTGCACTACTTCGACTTCCCGGCGCGGTAGGCCCGGCAGTCGACAGGACGCCGGCTCAGCTGGAGCTTCGGACCACCAGCCGGGCCGGCGTCACCACCGGACGCATCGCCGCGGCCTCCTCCGCCCTCCCCGCGAAGGACAGCTCCAGCCGGGTGAGCAGCAGTCTGGCCATCAACCTGCCCATCCCCTCGATGTCCTGACGGACCGTCGACAGCGCCGGGGCGCCCCACAGCTCCGGCGCCTCCAGGTCGTCGAAGCCGACCACGGCGACGTCCTCGGGGACGCTGCGGCCGCTCTCCCGCAGCGCGGCGAGCGCACCCGCGGCCATCAGGTCGGAGCAGACGAACACCGCGTCCAGATCCGGGCAGCGGGCCAGCAGGTGCTGCATGGCCCGGCGTCCGCCGGGGGCGGTGAAGTCGCTCTCGGCCAGCAGACGTGGATCGGCTTCGGGGAACGCCTCCCGATACCCCCGGAGCCGGTCCACCGCCGAGGTCTGGTCCAGCGGCCCGGTGATCACCGCGATCCGCCGCCGCCCGCGCTCCCGCAGATGCTGGACGGCGGTGCGGGCGCCGCCGATGTTGTCCGCGTCGACGTACAGGGCCGAGCTGTCGGCGTCCGCCCAGCCCGGCCGTCCGCCGTAGACCGCGGCCAGGCCCAGCCGGTCCACCAGGGCGGGCAGCGGATCGTCCCGGTGCAGCGAGAAGATCAGCACCCCGTCCACGTGGCCCGCCGAGAGGTAGCTGCCGACCTGGGCGTAGTCGCCGGTGTCGGCCACCAGCAGCAGCACCAACTGCACGGCTGACGAAGCCAGTTCGCGGCTGATACCGCGCAACTGCCGGGCGAAGAAGGGGTCGGAGAACACCCGGCTCTCCGGCTCGGCGATGACCACCGCCACCGCGTTGTGCCGCCGGGTCATCAGCGCCCGCGCCGCCGGGTTGGGCACGTACCCCAGCGCGTCCACGGCCTGCCGCACCTTGGCCTGGACGCCCGCCCGGACCCCGCTGCCGCCGTTGACCACCCGGGACACCGTCGCCCGGGACACCCCGGCCAGCGCCGCGACCTCCTGCAGCGTGGGGCGCGCGGGGGCGACGGCCGACCTGTCCCCGCTCGACTCGGTCACCTGGTGCTCCTCACGCGCTGGCTCGGCCGGACCGGGCCAGCGTACACAGCACACCCCCGCTACAGCGGTGGCAGCAGCCCGCGGCGGACGGGCACAGCGGGGGTCGGGCGGGGTGGCCGGGCCGGGGTGTCGGTCAGCGGTCGAGGGGCATGGTGAGGCTGGGCTGGACCGGGGCCGCGTCCGGGCGGATGCGGCTGACGGCGGTGCCGGTGGCGAAGAACTCGACGGCGTGCTCGCCCCAGTAGCGGGAGTCGTCGACCCGGGTGCCGACGATGCCGTCCGCGCCCAGCTGCTGGCCCTCGTACTGCATCCGCGCCATCGCCAACTCGCGGGCGTCGTAGAGGGCCTGGGTGAACAGCGGCAGCTCGGCGTTCTGGCCGACCTGGGAGAGCGACTGCCGCAGGGTCTGGTGCGCCACGTGGTAGACGCAGTTGCCGAGGACCAGCCGGCGCGGCAGCCAGCCGTGCTGCCACAGGGTCCAGAAGTCCTGGCCGGACAGGTCGGTGGTGAACGGCCGCCCGTCCGGGGCGCGGTAGCCGCGGCCGTCGGTGGCGCGCACCGCGGTGCCGACGGCGATGTACTCCATGACGTCGCCGAGGAACTGGTAGTTCATCGGCCGCAGCGTCACGCCGACCACCCCGTCCGCGCCCAGCTGCAGGGCCTCGGCCTCCATCCGGCCCATCGCCAGTTCGCGGACGTTGTACATGGCCTGGGTGAGGATGCCCAGCTCCTGGCTGGTCTTCCAGTTCGCAGGCTGTACGCCCACGTGGTAGACGCTGGTGCCCATGACCATGCCGAGCGGCTCGAACCCGGCCTGGCCGACCAGGACGAACTCGTTCACCGACAGGTCGGAGGTGAAGCAGGGCCGCCCGGCGCGCGAGCCGTCGAGCCTTCCGCGGGCGATCTCGGAAACCTGGGGGCTGGACGGTGTGCTCATACGGATGCCTCCTGCTGCGATCCCGCTCGGACCGCGCGATCGTAGCGCCCGCCGGGCCGCGGCCCCAGACCGTTTCTTTTGGATCGGCTGGTCGTCGGTCCGGTTGTACCGTGATCTGATGTGCAGTGGGCGCGGGTTCAGCCGTTGTTGCCGGACCGTACGCCCCGGCGGTGCGGGCAGTGGCGTGGTCACCGCGAGGTGATCGACACGATCGCGTGGACGCTCCAGACCTCCTGTGCAACTCCGTGGCCTGCACCAACGTGCAGTGCATCGCGTGCGATCGCCGGCGCGAGGGGCTCGTCGCCGGGCCCGCACCGACGACAGCTGACTCGCCGCCTGCCGTCGGTGCGGGCCCGCGCCGGATCCGCGGCTCAGAACTCCAGCGTCACCCGGTAGCGGCGCAGCCAGGAGTCCAACGCAAGGACGATCTCGCTGCTCTGCCGCAGTTCCGGGCCAGCGGCCAGCCGTACGGCGTCGGCGGCCGCGGTCAGGTCGAGCAGCGGGCGCACGGGCGCGTCGGGGTCGGCCAGCAGTTGCTTCAACTCGCCGCGCAGCGCCTCCGCGTAGCGGGGGTCCTGGGTCGTGGGGTACGGGCTTTTCACCCGCTCCGCCACCACGTCGGGCAGCACGTCCCGGGCCGCCGCGCGCAGCAGCGACTTCTCCCGGCCGTCGAAGGTCTTCATCGACCAGGGGGTGTTGAAGACGTACTCGACCAGCCGGTGGTCGCAGAACGGTACCCGGACCTCCAGGCCGGTGGCCATGCTGGCGCGGTCCTTGCGGTCGAGCAGGAACTGCACGAAGCGGGTCAGGTGGAGGTGGCTGATCTCGCGCATCTGCCGTTCCTTGCCGCTCTCCCCGGGGAGCCGGGGCACCTGGCTCAGGGCCTCGTGGTAGCGGGCCTGCTGGTAGCCGGGCAGGTCGATCTTGGAGAGCAGGTCGGGGCGGAGCAGGGCTTCGCCCGCGCCGTTGGAATCCCCGGCGAAGCCCCTGCGGACGGCGGCGAGCCAGGGAAAGGTGCCGGCGTTGACGGCCTTCTCGTCGTGGAACCAGCTGTAGCCGCCGAAGACCTCGTCCGCCGACTCGCCCGACAGGGCCACCGTGGAGTGCGCGCGGATGGCCTTGAACAGGAGGTAGAGCGAGGTGTCGCCGTCGCCGAGGCCGTAGGGCAGGTCCCGGGCGGCCAGCACCGCGTCGCGGTTGGTCCGGTCCATGAGCTGCCCGGTGTCGAGCATGATGTCGCTGTGGTCGCTGGCCACGTGCTCGGCCAGGGCGTGCGCGTAGGGACCGTCCGGGGTGGCCCGCAGGTGGTCCGCCTGGAAGTTCTCGGTCTGCCCGACGAAGTCGACGGAGAAGGACCGCACCGGTCCCCGGCCCCCTGCGGCCAGCGCCCTGGCGGCCAGCGCGGTGATGACCGAGGAGTCCAGGCCGCCGGAGAGCAGCGTGCACAGGGGGACGTCCGCGATCAGCTGCCGGTCCACGATGTCGTCGAGCAGGGCGCGGACGTGGCCGACGGTGGTGTCCAGGTCATCGGTGTGCTCGCGGGCCTCCAGCGCCCAGTAGCGGCGCTCGGTGATGCCCGACTCGCGCACCCGCAGGGTGTGCCCGGGGCGCAGTTCGTGCATGCCCCGGTAGACGGCGTGGCCAGGTGTCTTGGTGAAGGCCAGCAACTCGGCCAGGCCCTCGGCGTCGACCACCGCTCGCACCCGGGGATGGGCCAGGATCGCCTTGGGCTCGGAGCCGAACAGGACGCCGTCACGGGTGGGGTAGTAGTAGAGCGGTTTGATGCCCATGCGGTCGCGCACCAGCAGTAACTCCTGGCGGATGGGATCCCACAGGGCGAAGGCGTACATGCCGTTCAGCCGTTGGGTGAAGTCCTCACCCCACTGGAGGTAGGCGTGCAGGGCGACCTCGGTGTCGCTGTTGCTGCGGAAGGTGTGCCCCAGCGTCTGTAGTTCGGCGCGCAGTTCGCGGTAGTTGTAGATCTCGCCGCTGTAGGTGGTGACCAGCACCGTGCGGCCGTCGCGCTCGACGGACATCGGCTGGGCGCCGCCGACCACGTCGATGACGGCGAGGCGGCGGTGGCCCAGGGCGGCGTGGCCGTCCAGCCACAGGCCGGAGGCGTCCGGACCGCGACAGGCCATGGTCTCGGTCATGGCGGCGATGGTCCCGCGCTCGCCGTCGAGGTTCTGCTCGTAGGAGATCCATCCGGTGATTCCGCACATGAGTGGCGGTGTCCTCTCCGGTTCGTCGCCCCGCCCGTGGCGGAGCGGCGGTGCCGCCGCGTCCCGTGCGGCGGAACCATGGTGAGGACACTAACCACGGTTCATTGTATGGCACAACGATCCTGCGGCGGCGTCGTACACATCAGGCCAAAGACCACCGAACCGGTTTGAAGCGGCGGCCGCGGCCCCATCGGCGGCTTCGCCTCCGGCCGGGCCCCGAAGACGCCGGCGTCCCGCCGCTGCCGGAAGCGGTTGTGCGCACCCGCCGATCCGCGGCCTGCGCCGGCGCTCCCCTCCCCCGGCCGCTCACCGGCGGGCGTTGAGCCGGGCGGCCTGACGGGTCAGGTGGTCGCGTTCGGCCAGGTTGGGCGCCTTGCGGGCCGCCTCGGCGTACAGCCGTGCCGCCGTCGCCAGGTCGCCGTCGCGCTCGTGGAGGTACGCCGCCACCGCGGCATAGCGGGGCAGGGAGTCGTCCAGCGCCGCGAGCGCCGCCAGACCGGCCCGTGGTCCGTCCGCCTCCCCAACGGCGACCGCGCGGTTGAGCCGGACGACCGGGCTGTCGGTCAGCCGCGCGAGCTCGTCGTACCACTCCAGGATCTGCACCCAGTCGGTCTCCTCGGCGCGGGGCGCGTCGGCGTGCAGGGCGGCGATGGCGGCCTGGGCCTGGAACTCACCCAGCCGGTCGCGGGCCAGGGCCGCTTGCAGGATTCCGACGCCTTCGGCGATCAGTGCGGTGTCCCAGCGGCCGCGGTCCTGCTCGGCGAGCGCGACAAGGCTGCCGTCGGGCGCGGTCCGGGCGGCGCGGCGCGCGTGGTGCAGCAGCATGAGGGCGAGCAGCCCCGCCACCTCGGGATGGTCGATGACGGTGACGAGCTGCCGGGTCAGCCGGATGGCCTCGGCGGCGAGGTCGACGTCGCCGGAGTAGCCCTCGTTGAAGACCAGGTAGAGGACACGCAGCACGGTGGCGACGTCGCCGGGCCGGTCGAGGCGCACGCCGGCCACGGTGCGTTTGGCCCGGCTGATGCGCTGCGCCATGGTCGCCTCGGGCACCAGGTAGGCCCGGGCGATCTGGCGGGTGGTCAGCCCGCCGACGGCGCGCAGCGTGAGCGCGACCGCCGAGGCCGGGGTCAGTGACGGGTGGGTGCACAGGAAGTAGAGCCGGAGCGTGTCGTCGGCCGTGGGCGCCGGGCCGGGCACCGGCTCGTCCTGGACCCGGTCCTCCCGCCTGCGCCGGGCGGTGTCCGAGCGGGCCGCGTCCAGGAACTTGCGCCAGGCCACGGTGACCAGCCAGCCCTTGGCGTCCCGCGGCGGGTCGTGCGGCCAGACCCGGACCGCCTCGACCAGGGCGTCCTGCACGGCGTCCTCGGCCGCCGCGAAGTCGGCTCCGCGGCGGACGAGGACGGTGAGCACGCTCGGGGTGAGGCTGCGGAGCAGGACCTCGTCCATCGGTGACGTCACTCGGTGACGCTCGGTGCCGCGCCCAGGAACGGGCGCAGCTCCAGCCATTCGTGGATCGGCTTCCCGTCCGCACCGGGGGCGGCCGACAGCTCCCCGGCCAGCTCGACGGCGCGGTCGTAGCTGTCGACGTCGATCACCATCCACCCCGCGATGAGGTCCTTGGTCTCCGCGAACGGTCCGTCGGTGACCGGCGGACGCCCCTCGCCGTCGTACCGCACCCACACCCCCTCGGGGGCGAGCGCCTGACCGTCGACGAACTCGCCGGTCTGCTCCAGCCGGGCTGCGAAGTCGTTCATGTACTGGATGTGCGCGGAGATCTCCTGCGGCGTCCACTGGTCCATCGGCGCGCAGTTCACTGCTTCCGGGGCGCCGCGGTAGTGCTTGAGCAGCAGATACTTGGCCATCGTGGTTCTCCTCGGTGCTGGGTGCGACCCCGGGTGGTCGCGTTCACCCCGGGGACGGAGCCGGTCCCGGGTTCTCGACATCGCCGTCCGGCTTCTTCCGGGCTCCGTCCGGCCGAGCCCAGGCCGGCCGAGGTGGCCTCAGTCGAGGCCCTCGCGTTTGAGCTTCCGCCACCCGCCGGCCCGGTTGTCGGCGATGATCCGGCGGAACATGGCCAGCAGCGGTGCGGCCGGCACGGGCTCGCCCTCGTAGACGGCGATCGTGCGGGCAGTGACGTTGTCGTGGCCCCCGGTGATGATGCCGTCCGGATCAGGCACGATCGCGCCGTCGTAGAGGAAGACGTTCACATGGTCCTTGGCGGCCAGCAGCGCGCAGATGTTCCCGTCGAGGGTGAAGTACGGCCGGACCCCCCGCTTCACCGTCTCCTCGACATGCGGATCCGCGGCATGCACCAGGTCCCGGACCTCGCGGCAGACACGCTGCTGCCACGGCGGCAAGGCGTCGAGGTACGCGTCGACGCGAGGATCCCGCGCGTAGGCGGCCGGACAGGGGTCTGCGTTGGGCACGATTCACGATAGCCCGGACGGAGCCGGTACCACGGCTTTGGACGCCTGCGGCCACGCCGACCGCGAGCACGTGAGCACGCGAGTGGTCGGCGCTCCGGCGGCAGAGGGTGCCGAGGGCGGGCCCACACCGGCGTCGACGGGGCACCGCACCGGGGCGCCGCGCGGATGCCGGGCGGCGAACGAGGTTCAGATGGTGGGGCGCATGCCTCCGTCGACTGAGGCGTTGATGCCGGTGAGGTAGGAGGCGGGGAAGACGATCAGCTCCGCCGCCTCCTCGGGACGTCCGGGGCGGCCGATCGGGGCGGGCGGGCGCTGGTGGAACTCCTGGCGGATGATGTCCGGGTCACGGCCGGTGCGTTCGGCCGCCTGCCGCAGAGTCGGTCTAGGCAGCCGGGCGGCGGCGCAGCAGGGTGTCGCCCGCGCGCTGCCACCAGTGCCGGTGCCGGGGGTGCGCCCAGCGGGCCAGCAGCCGGCCCAGCGGCAGGTAGCCAACGGCCGCGCCGAACGCGGCCAGGATGATGTCGTCCACGTCGAAGGAGCGGCCCTCCACGAAGAAGTGCTGGGCCAGCTCGACCAGCAGGATCACCGCGCTGGTGACGGCCACCACCCGCAGCAGGCCGCGCAGTCGGGGGGTGAGCACCGGCAGCAGCAGCCCGAACGGGACGCCGATGAGGATGTTGCCGCCGATCTGCTCGACCGCCTCGCGGACCGACGGCTGGTCCAGGTAGAGCCGGATGGTGGCGCCCGGGCGCAGGTTGGTGTGGGCGATGCCCACCGAGGCGGGCGAGGGCGCCAGGGTGAGCTCCAGGACCACGGCCGCGCAGGTCGCCAGGCAGAGCAGGGCGAAGGTGAAGGCCAGCGCCCGGACCAGGGCCGCCCCCACCCCCTGCCGTCTGGTCCGGTACGGGCCCTGGGCGCCCGTCCCGTCCGGGCCCGCTCCGGGGTCCTCCGCTGTCTTCGGCGCTGCTGCCATCGTTGCCTCCCCCTGCCCGGACCTGCGGCCCCTCGGCCGTGCGGGACGTCGCCCCCGGCGCGTGTACCCGGGTTCCGCCCCGGCACTCCGGCCGCCGGGCCGCGGTTCGTCCGGAACCCGTCCGAGTGGGGCGCACCGCTCGGGGCACACGCCTGCTGAGGGATCGTCACCGCATGCCCGTCCCGCATGCATGTCCGAGGAGGCACCATGCTCTGGATCGTCTGGCTCGTCATCGAGGGCCTCGTCATCGGCCTGCTGGGCAAGCTCGTCGCCCCCGGCCGGAACCCCTGTCCGCTCTGGCTGACCATTCTGATCGGCATCGCCGGAGCCATCCTGGGCAACGTCCTGTCCAACTATCTGGGGGTGCGACACACCAGCGGCATCGACTGGATCCGGCACCTGCTGCAGATCGGCGTCGCCGCCGTGCTGGTCGCACTGGCCGCTCCGGGCTACGGCCGCCGCGCCCGGTAACCCGTTCCCCACGGCCCCCGGGCCCGGTCATAACGGTTCGGAACGGATCGTCCGGCGGCCCGTCGCCAGCGCTGCCGCGCTGTGGCACGCTGTGCGCGGGCGGATGCGCGAACACGCGCGCACGGACGACGTACGGCACGGGACGACCCGGGGGCAGTGGCACGTGAGCAGCAGCGAGATCTACTTCAGCAACAACTACCGCGACATGTGCGAGCAGCACGGCACCGGCGCGGGCTTCCAGTTCGAGTTCTCCTGCCAGCGGTGCCGGGACACCTGGCGCTCGGCCTTCCAGCCGTACGCCGGGGCCGGGTGGCGGGCTGGCTGGACAAGACCGCCGGGATGGCCTGGGGCGCGCTGGGCCGCAGCACCAGCGAGGCCAGCAGCGCCATCAGCGGCATGGTCGGCGCGCACTGGGGCCCGGCCAGGGACGCCGCCTTCCAGAAGGCGATCGACGAGGCCGCCGGGCACTTCAACCGGTGCGCCCGGTGCGCCACGCACGTCTGCGGGAGCTGCTGGAACCCGGCCCAGGGGCTCTGCCTGAACTGCGCGCCGGACACCGCCGCCGAGGTCGCCGCCGCCCGGCAGCGCGGGCTGAACGACATGGCCTCGCACCGGGCGTACGAGGCGGGCGAGGCCCGCGGCGCCGCGGCGGAGGTGGAGCAGCCGCAGCAGCTGGTGTGCCCGCAGTGCCGGGCCGAGACGCACGGGGCCCGGTTCTGCCCCTCCTGCGGGCACCGGCTGGCCGCTCCGGACAGCTGCGGCTCCTGCCGCGCCGAGCTGCCGCCGGGCGCGGTCTTCTGCCCCGGCTGCGGCACCCACCGTTGACGCTGACGCCGTTCACGCTCCCGCCGCTGACGCTGCCGCCGGACCGCGCGGCGGACCCCGGAACGGGCCTCCCGGACGCCCCGGCGCGCGGGCCGTCCGGGGCGCGCCGGTGACACCCCGGGGGCTCGCGGGTGCAGCGAGTGCAAGGTCACATCGCGTCCGGCTGCTGACCAGCAGTCTGTCGCGCTAACTTTTGCCTCATGACGGCACTCCCCGAAGGGCTTCCCCTCGCCGCCGAGTTCCCGGACGCGAGCCGCGAGCAGTGGCAGCACCTGGTCGAAGGCGTTCTCCGCAAGTCCGGCGCCGAGGACCTCACCGGCGACCGGGCCGAGGCGGCACTCACCACCGCGCTCCAGGACGGCCTGCGCGCCCGTCCGCTGTACACGGCCGAGGACGACTCGGCGGCCGATCCGGGCCTGCCCGGCTTCGCGCCGTTCGTGCGCGGCGGGCGGGTCCAGGGCTCCTCCACCGACGGGTGGGACGTCCGGCAGTTGCACGCCGACCCGGATCCCAAGCGGGCCAACGAGGCGGTCCTGGCCGATCTGGAGAACGGCGTCACCTCGCTGTGGCTGGCGCTGGGCGAGGGCGGCCTGCCGGTGGCGTCCCTGCCGGACGTGCTGCGCGGCGTCTACCTGGACCTGGCGCCGGTGGTGCTGGACGCCGGGGCCGACTTCCCGGCCGCCGCCGAGCAGCTGTTCGCGCTGCACCGGGAGCGCGGCCTGGCCGCCGCGGACGCCCGGGGCAGCCTGGGCGCGGACCCGCTGGGCCTGCTGGCCCGCACCGGCCGCGCCGAGGACACCGCCGGGCTGCTGGCCGGGGCCGCCGCCCTGGCCGGGCGCTGCGAGCGGGAGCTGCCGGGGCTGCGCACGCTGACCGTGGACGCCACCGTCTACCACGCAGCCGGGGCCTCGGCCGCGCAGGAGCTGGGCTGCTCGCTGGCGACCGGCGTGGCCTACCTGCGCGAGCTGACCGCCGCCGGGCTGACGGTGCAGGCCGCCGCCCGGCAGCTGGAGTTCCGCTACGCCGCCACCGCCGACCAGTTCCTGACCATCGCCACGCTGCGCGCGGCCCGGCGGCTGTGGGCCCGGGTCTGCCAGGTCAGCGGCGTGGCCGGGGCCGACCGGGCGCAGCGGCAGCACGCGGTGACGTCCGCGGTGATGATGACCGAGCGCGACCCGTGGGTGAACATGCTGCGGACCACGCTGGCCTGCATGGCGGCCGGGGTCGGCGGCGCGGACGCGGTGACGGTGCTGCCGTTCGACGCGGCGCTGGGCCTGCCGGACGCGTTCGCCCGGCGGATCGCCCGCAACACCCAGTCGGTGCTGCTGGAGGAGTCGCACCTGGCCCGGGTGATCGACCCGGCCGGCGGCTCCTGGTACGTGGAGCAGCTCACCGACGAGCTGGCGCACGCTGCCTGGGCCTGGTTCCAGGAGATCGAGCGGGCCGGCGGCCAGCGGGCGGCGCTGGGCTCCGGGCTGGTCCGCGAGCGGATCGCGGAGACCTGGGCGCGGCGCGCGGACGACCTGGCGCACCGCCGGGAGCCGGTGACCGGCGTCAGCGAGTTCCCGAACCTGGCCGAGCGGCTGCCGGTGCGCGAGCCCGCCCCTGCCCCGGTCGGCGGCGGCCTGCCCCGGGTCCGCCGCTCGCAGGCGTTCGAGGCGCTGCGGGCGCGCTCGGACGCGGCGCTGGCGGACGGCGGCGAGCGGCCCCGGCTGTTCCTGGCGGCGATCGGCCCGGCGGCCGCGCACACCGGGCGGTCCTCGTTCGCGGCCAACCTGTTCCAGGCCGGCGGCATCGCCACCGTGCTCGGCGAGGGGGCCGATCCGGCGGCGCTGGCCGAGGCGTTCACTGCCTCGGGCACGGCGGTGGCCTGCGTCTGCTCCAGCGACCGGCTGTACGCCGAGCAGGGCGAGGCGGTGGTGGCGGCGCTGCGGGCGGCGGGCGCGCGGCGGGTGCTGCTGGCGGGCAGGCCCAGCGACATGCCGGGCGTGGACGGCTTCGTCTTCACGGGCTGCGACGCGGTCGCGGTCCTCACCTCGACCCTCGACCTGATCGGAGCGGTGCGATGATCCCCGACTTCTCGGAGATCCGGCTGGACGACGCCGACCCCCTGGACGCGCCGGCCGCCGACGCCGCGGCGGCGCAGGAGGCCTGGCGGCAGGCGTGGCGGCAGCAGACCGGCAAGGACGTCGCGGAGCAGGTCTGGGAGACCCCCGAGGGCATCGCCGTCAAGCCGCTGTACACCGGCGCGGACCTGGAGGGGGTGGACTTCCTGTCCACCTACCCGGGCATCGCCCCGTACCTGCGCGGCCCGTACCCGACGATGTACGTCAACCAGCCGTGGACGGTCCGCCAGTACGCGGGCTTCTCCACCGCCGAGGAGTCCAACGCGTTCTACCGCCGGAACCTGGCGGCCGGTCAGAAGGGCCTGTCGGTCGCCTTCGACCTGCCGACCCACCGCGGCTACGACAGCGACCACCCCCGGGTGACCGGCGACGTCGGCATGGCGGGGGTGGCCATCGACTCCATCTACGACATGCGGCAGCTGTTCGACGGCATCCCGCTGGACCGGATGTCGGTGTCGATGACCATGAACGGCGCGGTGCTGCCGGTGCTGGCGCTGTACATCGTCGCCGCCGAGGAGCAGGGGGTGCCGCCGGAGAAGCTGGCCGGGACCATCCAGAACGACATCCTCAAGGAGTTCATGGTCCGCAACACCTACATCTACCCGCCGCAGCACTCCATGCGGATCATCTCCGACATCTTCGCGTACACCTCGCAGAAGATGCCGCGCTACAACTCGATCTCCATCTCCGGCTACCACATCCAGGAGGCAGGGGCCACGGCCGACCTGGAGCTGGCCTACACCCTGGCGGACGGCGTCGAGTACCTGCGGGCGGGCCTGGCGGCCGGGATGGACGTGGACGCCTTCGCGCCCCGGCTGTCGTTCTTCTGGGCCATCGGCATGAACTTCTTCATGGAGGTCGCCAAGCTGCGCGCGGCCCGGCTGCTGTGGGCCAAGCTGGTCAAGGAGTTCCAGCCGAAGAACCCCAAGTCGCTGTCGCTGCGCACGCATTCGCAGACCTCGGGCTGGTCGCTGACCGCGCAGGACGTCTTCAACAACGTCACGCGGACCTGCATCGAGGCGATGGCCGCGACCCAGGGGCACACCCAGTCGCTGCACACCAACGCCCTGGACGAGGCGCTGGCGCTGCCCACCGACTTCTCCGCGCGGATCGCCCGCAACACCCAGCTGCTGCTGCAGCAGGAGTCGGGCACCTGCCGGGTGATCGACCCGTGGGGCGGCAGCGCCTACGTGGAGCGGCTGACGCACGACCTGGCCGCCCGGGCCTGGCAGCACATCCAGGAGGTCGAGGCGGCGGGCGGGATGGCCAAGGCCATCGACGCGGGCATCCCCAAGCTGCGTATCGAGGAGGCCGCGGCCCGCACCCAGGCCCGGATCGACTCCGGCCGGCAGCCGGTGATCGGCGTCAACAAGTACCGGGTGGGCACCGACGAGCAGATCGACGTGCTGAAGGTCGACAACTCCTCGGTCCGCGCCCAGCAGGTGGAGAAGCTGCGCCGGCTGCGGGCCGAGCGGGACGAGGACGCCTGCCAGGCGGCGCTGCGGGCGCTGACCGCCTCCGCCCGCGCGGGCGCGCAGGGCGCGGGCGGCGACGGCCTGGAGGGCAACCTGCTGGCGCTGGCGGTGGACGCGGCCCGGGCCATGGCCACGGTCGGGGAGATCTCCGACGCCCTGGAGGAGGTCTACGGACGCCACGCCGGGCAGATCCGTACCATTACCGGTGTGTACCGCGAGGAGGCCGGGGCGTCCGGCGCCATGGAGCAGACCCGCGCGCTGGTCGAGGCGTTCGAGCGGGCGGAGGGCCGCCGTCCGCGCATCCTGGTCGCCAAGATGGGCCAGGACGGCCACGACCGGGGCCAGAAGGTGATCGCCACCGGCTTCGCCGACCTGGGCTTCGACGTGGACGTCGGCCCGCTGTTCCAGACCCCGGCCGAGGTGGCCCGGCAGGCGGTGGAGGCCGACGTGCACATCGTCGGCGTCTCCTCACTGGCCGCGGGTCACCTGACGCTGGTGCCCGCGCTGCGGGCCGAGCTGGCGGCGGCCGGGCGCGAGGACATCACCATCGTCGTCGGCGGGGTCATCCCCCCGCAGGACTTCGACGCCCTGTACGAGGCCGGTGCCGCCGCCGTGTTCCCGCCGGGCACGGTGATCCCCGAGGCCGCCGGGGACCTGCTGCGCAAGCTGGCCGTCGCACTCGGGCACGACGAGGCCTGATGCCGCGGGCCATCGACGTCGACCAGTATGCGAAGGGCGTGCTCGACGGCTCCCGCGCGTTCATCGCGCGGGCCATCACCCTCGTCGAGTCCACCCGGCCGGACCACCGCGAGCTGGCGCAGCGGCTGCTGGTGCAGCTGCTGCCGCACGCGGGCGGGGCGGTCCGGGTCGGGATCACCGGGGTGCCCGGTGTCGGCAAGTCGACTTTCATCGACGCCTTCGGCACCATGCTCACCGGCCTGGGCCACCGGGTGGCGGTGCTGGCCGTCGACCCGTCCTCCACCCGGACCGGCGGCTCCATCCTGGGCGACAAGACCCGGATGGAGCGGCTGGCCGTCGACCCGGCCGCGTTCGTCCGCCCCTCCCCCACCGCCGGGACGCTCGGCGGCGTCGCCAAGGCCACCCGGGAGAGCACGGTGGTGATGGAGGCGGCCGGCTACGACGTGGTCCTGATCGAGACCGTGGGCGTGGGCCAGTCCGAGACCACCGTCGCCGACATGGTCGACTCCTTCCTGCTGCTCACCCTGGCCCGGACCGGCGACCAACTGCAGGGCATCAAGAAGGGCGTGCTGGAGCTGGCCGACCTGGTCGCCGTCAACAAGGCCGACGGCGACTTCGAGCAGGGCGCCCGCTCCGCCGCGCGCGAACTGGCCGGGGCGCTGCGGCTGCTGCGCGGCGCCGACTCCGCCTGGACGCCGCCGGTGCTGACCTGCAGCGGACGCGAGGGCCTGGGCCTGGAGGAGCTCTGGGAGCGGCTCCAGCAGCACCGCCGGCTGCTGGAGGCGGACGGCTCGCTCGCCGCCAAGCGCCGCGACCAGCAGATCGGCTGGGTCTGGGCGATGGTCCACGACCAGCTGCTCTCCCGGCTGCACGGCGACCCGGGCGTCCGCCGGATCGCCCCCGGCCTGGAACGGCAGGTCCGCGAGGGCACGCTGACGGCCGCCCTGGCCGCCGAGCGCATCCTCGCGGAGTTCCAGCTGCCGCAGGGCCCGCAGCAGGAGCCGGAGCCGCTCGGCTGAGCGTTGGTCAGCCGAGCGTGGCCGCGTGGTCCGGTACGTAGTGCTGTTCGTCGCGGGGCGGCCGCTGGTAGCCCCGCGACGGCGGCCGGGACGGGAAGGTCAGCGGCTCGACCGGGACGTCCTCGTAGGGGACGGCCGACAGCAGGTGCGCGATCATGTTGATCCTGGCCCGGCGCTTGTCCTCGCTCTCGACCACGTGCCAGCGCGCCTCGGGGATGTCGGTGTGGACGAACATCTCGTCCTTGGCCCGGGAGTAGTCCTCCCAACGGGTGATCGACTCCAGGTCCATCGGCGAGAGCTTCCAGCGCCGCATCGGGTCGTCCCGGCGGGCAAGGAAGCGCCGCTCCTGCTCGACGTCACTGACCGAGAACCAGTACTTCAGCAGGTGGACGCCGTCCTCGACCAGCATCCGCTCGAAGATCGGGCACTGGTGCAGGAACCGGTGGTACTCGTCCTGGGTGCAGAAGCCCATCACCCGCTCCACCCCGGCCCGGTTGTACCAGCTGCGGTCGAACAGCACGATCTCCCCGGCGGCCGGCAGGTGCTCCACGTACCGCTGGAAGTACCACTGGCCGCGCTGGCGCTCGGTGGGCGCGGGCAGCGCCGCGATCCGGGCGATGCGCGGGCTGAGGTACTCGGTGACCCGCTTGATCGCCCCGCCCTTGCCCGCGGCGTCCCGGCCCTCGAAGACCACCACCACCCGCGCCCCGCTGGTCCGCACCCACTCCTGCAGGTTCACCAGCTCCGCCTGCAGCCGGAACAGCTCCTTCTCGTACGGCTTGCGCTTCAGCCTGGGCCCCGAGGACACCACCTCGGCGCTCACCCCCTCGCCCGACCTGTGCTGCGACTTCGCCACCCCGGCACTCCGTTCCCGTTCGCCGACCCTCCCCGACACCCTAGGCCCGCAGGGCGGGGTGCGCCCGCCGACCGAGAACGCAGCAGCGCACCGGGGGTACCCCGATGGCGTACCGCAGGGGCGGCGGCCGGGGCCCGGCGGGCGGTGGTCGCCTGCCGGGCCCCGGGGGTGGCGCGGGACCGGGCTACGGCGCGTCGGCGCGGTAGCACTCGCGCAGGCGCTCCAGGGCGGCCTGGCCCGCGCCGAGGTGGTCCAGGCCGAGCAGAGCGGCGCCGGCGACCGGGGGACGTCGGTGTAGCGGGGCAGGGCCGAGGGCGCGTACTCCTTGAGCCGCGACTCGACGCCCTGGCTCAGCAGCGGGTGCCGGGTGGCCAGGATGCCGCCGCCGAGGACGACCTCCACGTCCGTCCTGGCGAGGTCGAGCCGGTCCAGGACCGATCGGGCCATCAGGAACACCTCCTCGGCCTGGCGTTCCACCAGCCCGACCGCGACCTGGTCGCCCGCGTCGGCGGCGTCCAGCAGCACCCGGGTGAGCCCGGTGAGGTCGTCCTCGCCGATCAGGCCGAGGTGGACGGCGACCGCCACGTCGTGGATGGTCGGCCGGCCGAAGTGCTCGGCGACCCGCTCGCGCAGCTGGGTCTGCGGGCCCCGGCCGTCCTCGGCGCGCATAGCCGAGTACATGATCTCGTTGCCGAGCCAGCGCCCGCCGCCCCAGTCGCCGGTGTGGTGGCCGAGCGCCAGGAACCGGGCGGTGCGGCCGTCCGGGCTGACGCCCGCGCAGTTCACCCCGGCGCCGCAGACCACCGCGACCCCCCAGGGCCGGTGGGTGCCCGAGCGCAGCAGCGCGAAGGTGTCGTTGAGCACCTGGGACGTCTGCGACCAGGGCCGCTCGGCGAGTTCGGCGGCCAGCCGCTCCTCGTCCTCGGGCAGGTCGACGTTGGCCAGGCAGGCGGAGATGTGCCGGGCGACGGGAGCGCTCCCGTCCAGTCCGGCGAGCAGCGCCACCTGTTCGACCAGCGGCGCCAGCGTCGCGGCGCTGGGGGCGGCGGAGCCGGGGCCGCGGACGGCGGCGAGCACCGTGCCGTCCGCCGCGACCAGGGCCAGGTCGGTCTTGCTGTTTCCTCCGTCGACGGCCAGTACCGCGGGGGTCTCGGTGGGAGACGGGGTGCCCGGGGGCTGGGCCGCTCGGGCGTCGTCCTTCAGATCCACGCCAGGAAGTCCTTGTTCTCGCTGAGCAGCAGGTCGGTCAGGCGGTCCGCCTGCTCGAACTGGCCGATGAGGGGGTGGGCGAGCATGGCCTCGAACACCCGGTCGCGGCCGCCGTGCACGGCCGCCGCCAGCGCCAGGTCCTCGTAGGCGGTGACATGGGCGATCAGCCCGGCGTGGATCGCCGGGACCGGCGCGAGCGGGAGCGGGTGGGCTCCGCGGGCGTCGATCACGGCGGGCACCTCGATGACGGCGTCGTCGGCGAGGAAGGGCATGGTGCCGTTGTTGCGGACGTTGGCGACCTGCACGTCGCCGGTCCCGGCGACCAGCGAGGCCAGCAGGTTGACGGCGGCCTCGGAGTAGAACGCGCCGCCGCGCCGGGCCAGCAGCTCCGGCTTGTGGTCCAGGGCCGGGTCGGCGTACAGCTCCAGCAGCTGCCGCTCCATCGCGGCCACCGCCGAGGCCCTGGTCCCGCTGTGCCGCAGCTCCTCGACCACCGCGTCGTGCTGGTAGTAGTAGCGCAGGTAGTACGAGGGGATGACGCCCAGTCGGCGGATCAGCTCGGCGGGCAGCTCGATGTCGTGGGCCAGCTCGTCGGCGCGCTCGTCCAGAATCTGCGGCAGCAGGTCGCGGCCGCCGGCGTGGACGCCCCTGATCCAGGTGAGGTGGTTCAGGCCGAAGTGGTCCAGCGTGACGCTCTCCGGCGCCAGCTCCAGGGCGGCGGCGAAGCGGCGCTGGAAGCCGATGGCGACGTTGCACAGGCCCACCGCGCGGTGCCCGGCCTGGAGCAGGGCGCGGGTGACGATGCCGACGGGGTTGGTGAAGTCCACGATCCAGGCGTCGGGCCCGGCCAACCGCCGGACCCGCTCGGCGATGTCCAGCACCACCGGGACGGTGCGCAGCGCCTTGGCCAACCCGCCCGCGCCGGTGGTCTCCTGGCCGACGCAGCCGCACTCCAGCGGCCAGGTCTCGTCGCGGTCGCGGGCGGCCTGGCCGCCGACGCGCAGCTGCAGCAGCACCGCGCCGGCGCCGGTGACGCCCTCGTCCAGGTCGGTGGTCCAGCGGACGGCGGCCGGGTGGCCGTGGGCGGCCATGATCCGCGCCGAGACGCCGCCGACCAGCGGCAGCCGGGAAGCATCGGGGTCGACCAGGACCAGTTCGCTGACCGGCAGCCGGTCGCGGAGCCGGGCGATGCCGTCCACCAGTTCGGGGGTGTAGGTCGAGCCTCCGCCGACCACGGTGAGTTTCATGCCGACTCCTTGGCGGACTGCTGGTCGGGTTCCTGGGCGGCGCGGTCGGTCCAGGTGGTGGCGGTGACGCTCTCGGCGAGGTGGCAGGCCACCTGGTGGCCGTCGCCGAGCAGCCGCAGCGGCGGGGTGACCGTGGCGCACTGCTCGACGGCGAGCGGGCAGCGGGCGCGGAAGCGGCAGCCCGGCGCGGGGTCGACCACGCGCGGCGGCTCGCCCCGGTCGGCTCCGGCCAGTTCGGACAGCGGTGCCCGCGGGTCCGGCACGGTGGCCAGCAGCAGCTGTGTGTAGGGGTGCCGGGGCTCGGCCAGGATGTCCTCGATCGGGCCCTGCTCGACGATGTGCCCGGCGTACATGACGACCAGCCGGTCGGCGGCGTAGCGGGCGCTGGCGAGGTCGTGGGTGATGTAGAGGAACGACACCCCGGAGCGGTCGCGCAGCTCGGCCATCAGGTTGAGCAGGCCGATCCGGATGGACGCGTCCAGCATGGAGACCGGCTCGTCCGCGATGATCAGCTTCGGGTTGGACGCCAACGCCTGGGCGAAGCCGACGCGTTGGCGCTGGCCGCCGCTCATCTCGTACGGGTACTTGTTCATGTACGTGGCGGCGGGGGTGAGCCCGACCACGGTGAGCAGCCGTTCGGCCTCGGCGGTGCGGGCCTCCTTGTCCAGCTCCGGGCGGTGCAGGGTGAGGCTGCGCAGGATGCCGTGGGAGATCCGGTAGACCGGGTTGATGGAGCTGAACGGGTCCTGGAACACCATCGGCGCCTGGCTGCGGTAGGCCAGCCGGCTCTTGCGGGAGCGCAGGGCGGACAGCGGGGTGCCGTCGAAGTGGATCTCGCCGGCGGTGGGCTGGTAGACCATGGCCAGCAGCCGGGCGACGGTGGACTTGCCGCTGCCGCTCTCCCCGGCCAGGGCGACGATCTCGTTGCGGCCGATGGTGAGTTCGGCGTCGTCGACGGCGTGCAGGGTGCGCCGGGAGAAGGCCCCGCCGATCTGGAAGTGCCGGGTCAGTCCGGTGGCCCGGAGCAGCACCCCGTCGGCGGGCGCGGCCGGTGCGGCGTCGGTGGCGGCGACCGCTGCGGCGCCGTGTGCGTCCTCGCTCATGCCGGGACGTCCTCCTTGCTGATGCGTCCGGGCTCGTGCAGCAGGCAGCGCACGAGGACCTGGTCGACGTCGTACAGTTCCGGCCCGGCCTCGGTGCAGGCGGGCACGGCGACCGGGCAGCGGGGGGCGAAGCGGCAGCCGGGGGGCGGCGCGCCGAGGTCGGGCGGGGTGCCGGGGATGCCCAGCAGCGGCACCTTGGGGCCGCGGATCGACGGGAACGCCTCCAGCAGGCCCCGGCTGTAGGGGTGCCGGGGGGTGTCGAACACCGTGCGGGTGTCGCCGAGTTCGGCGATCTGCCCGCCGTACATCACGATCAGCCGGTCGGAGAAGTGGCTGACCAGCGACATGTCGTGGGTGACGAAGATGATGGCGAAGCCCAGCTCCCGCTGGAGCTCCTTGATCTGCACCATCAGCGAGCGCTGGGCGACGACGTCCAGGGCCGAGGTGGGTTCGTCCATCACGATCAGGTCGGGGGTGAACAGCAGCGCCATGGCGATCATGGCGCGCTGCCGCATGCCGCCGGAGAGCTGGTGCGGGTAGCTGTCCAGGTGCACCGGGTCGACGCCGACCAGCTCCAGCACCTCGCGGGAGCGGGCCGGGATGTCGGTGTCGAAACTGTGGGCCCGCAGCACGTCGCGGTACTGGGCGCCGATGGTCTTGACCGGGTTGAGCGCGTTCATGGCGCTCTGCATCACCACGGACAGGTTGGCCCAGCGGACCGGGCGCAGCTGCTTCTCGGTCAGCCCGACCAGGTTCTGGCCGCGGAACCAGACCTCGCCGCCGGTGATCCCGGCCGGGGCGCTGAGGAGTTGGGCGATGCCGAACAGCAGCGTGGACTTGCCGCAGCCGGACTCGCCGACGATGCCGAGGAACTCCCCGCGCCGCAGGGTGAAGCTGACGCGGTCCACGGCGCGCACCGGGCCCTTCCCGGTGGCGTACTCCACGACCAGGTCGCGGACGTCCAGCAGCGGGCCGTCGGTCGCGGCCGGGGGCGCCGTGGGGGGCTCGGACGGGGACAGGGACCGGACGTCACGAAGTCGTGACACGGAGCCTCCTCACGGGGCGCAGGGCGGGGTTGCTGATCTCGTCGAAGGCGTTGTTCAGCAGGGCGAACGCGGCGGCGAGCAGGGCGATGCAGATGCCGGGGGCGGCGGCCCAGACGTACGCGCCGGTCTGCAGCGCGGAGTTGTTCTGGGCCCAGTAGAGCATCGTGCCCCAGTCGTAGGAGCTGGTGTCGCCGAGCCCGATGAACTCCAGCGTGGAGGCGGTCAGCAGCGAGTAGAGGGCGGCGCCGAGGAAGTTGGCGACGATCAGCGAGGTCATGTTGGGCAGCAGCTCGAACACGATGATGTAGGAGCTGCGCTCGCCGCGGACCTTGGCCGCCTCCAGGAAGTCCCGGTTGCGCAACGACAGCGCCTGCGACCGCAGTTGGCGCGCGCCGTAGGACCAGCCGGTGACCACCAGGACGATGATCATGACGCTGATGCTGTGCTGGCTGAAGTAGCCGGCGATGACGATGACCAGCGGCAGCGTCGGCAGCACCAGCACCACGTCGGTGAACAGGTTCAGCGCGTCGTCCCAGATCCCGCCGAGGTAGGCGGCGCCGACGCCGATCAGCACCGACAGCACGGTGGCCAGCAGGCCGGAGATGACCGCGATCAGCAGCGCCGGCCGGGCGCCGTGCACCACCTGCAGCCAGATGTCCTGGCCGAAGGCGGTGGTGCCGAGCAGGTGCTTCGAGGAGACGCCGAGCGAGACGGCCTTGGTGTCGGTGGCCGGGTTCCCGGAGACGATGAGGTCGGGCACCAGGGCCATCACCACGAAGACGAGCATGATGAGCAGGCCGGTGACGGCCTTGCCGTTGTGCCGGATCGAGCGGAGCAGAGAAGTCATGGTGGTCGTTACCTCGCGGACCGGGTGCGGGGGTCGAGAATGGCCGTCGCAATGTCGGAGATCAGCACCGAGACCAGCACCGCCACGGTGATCACCAGGAACAGGCACTGCATGACGGGGAAGTCCTCGTTGTCCACGGCCTGGACCATCTGGTAGCCGACACCGGGGTAGGAGAAGACGTACTCGACCGCGACCGCGCCGCTGACCACGAACCCCATCGACATGGCGAAGCCGGTGACGTTGGGCAGGATCGAGTTGCGCGCGGCGTAGTCGATCATGATGCGGTGCGCGGGCAGGCCCTTGGCCCGGGCCATCCGGATGTAGTCCTCGGCGAGCGTGGTGACCATGGTGTTGCGCATGGTCAGCACCCAGCCGCCGATGGAGGTGATCAGCAGCGAGGCGGCCGGCAGGACCGCGTGCGTGACCACCGAGCCGACGAAGGCCCCGTTCCAGCCCTGGACCACGTCGTTGTCGCTGCCGAAGGCCGACGGCAGCCAGGGGTTGATGTCGGCGAACAGCATGATCAGCATGATGCCGATCCAGAAGTACGGCAGTCCGGTGCCGACCACGAACAGCGGCGGCAGGACGCTGTCGAGCTTGCCGCCGCGCTTCCAGGCGCCGATCGCGCCGATCGCGGTGCCCAGCACGAACGCCAGCACGGTGGTCACCCCGACCAGGCCCAGCGTCCACGGGATGGCCGCGCCGACGATGCTGTCCACCGAGGCCGGGAACTGCGAGGAGGAGACCCCGAAGTTCAGGGTCGCGCAGTCCTTCAGGTAGGTCAGGTACTGCTGCAGCAGGCTCTGGTGGTTCTTGAAGCCGAGCGCGGCCTCCATGGCCTGGAGCGAGGCTCCAGTGAGCTTGCCGTGGAACTTCGCAATCAGGGCGTCCACCGGGCTTCCGGGGAGCATCCGCGGGATGGCGAAGTTGATGGTCAGTGCGGCCCACAGGGTGAGCACGAAGAAACCCAGACGGCGGAGCAGGAATCTCACCCTGCGGACCTCTTTTCTTCTTTCGGACGGCGTACGGCGGCTGGATGCCGGGCCGGGGCCGCCGGGCCGCCGCAGCAGGGGCCCGGCCGCACGACGGCTACTTCGGCTGGAGGTGCATCAGCACCTGGCCCCAGTCGGGGAGCTGCCAGACCGAGGGGACGGCGTAGTCGTTCTGCTGGGTCACCCAGCCGGTGAAGTCCTTGGTGTCGTACTGGTACCAGGCGGCGGCCTCGGTCACCGGGATGATCGGCACCTGGTTGAGCATGACCTGCTCCAGCTGGCCGACGATCGCCTTCTGGGTGGCCTGGTCGGCGGTGGCGGCGTACTGGTTGAACAGCTTGTCGACGGCGGGGTCGCTGAAGCGCTCGTAGTTGGTCGCCGCGGGCTGCCCGATCGGCGCGCTGTTGCTGGAGTACAGCCATTGGCGCAGCTCGTAGTAGGGCGCGGGGCCGCCGGTCTCGCTGTAGTAGGCCAGCTGGAACTGCCCGTTGAGCAGCTTGGTGGTGTAGTCGTTCTGCGAGAGGTTGTCGACGTTCAGCTGGATGCCGGCCGCCTTCATGCCCTGCGCCACCGTCTGCAGCGCGGCGACCCAGTCGCTGTAGCCGCCGTTGTTGATGATGGTGAAGCTGAGCTTCCTGCCGTTCAGGGTGTAGATGCCGTCGGCGCCCTTGACCGCGCCGATGCTCTGCAGCAGCTGGTCGGCCTTGGCCGGGTCGTAGGTGTAGTCGTTCTGCGACTGGGCGGCCGGGGCGATCCACTGCGGGTAGGTCTGGGTGACCACGCCCAGCTGGCTGGCGGGGGGCTCCTGCCCGCCCTCGCCGATGGAGGAGGCCGACGCCCGGTCCGTCGCGTAGGACAGGGCCTTGCGCACGGTGGCGTTGCCGAGCAGCGGGTCCTTCTCGTTGGGGAACATCGACACCTGGGTGATCGGCGGCTCCCAGGAGTGGTAGTTGGAGCTCTTGTCCAGGTAGTACTTCTGGATGTTGGGGATGAACTGGGCGCCCCACTGGGCCTGCCCGGTGGCCAGGTAGTTGTTGGCCGAGTCGTTGGAGGTGAAGGCCGGGTACTCCAGCGTCTTCACCTTGGGCAGGCCGGGCTGCCAGTAGTGGGAGTTGGGCTTGTAGGTGATGTTCTGCGGGGTGCAGGGCTTGACCACGTACATGCCGGTGGCGACCGGGTCGGCGTCGGTGTAGGTGACCGGGTCCTTGATCGAGCCCCACACGTGCTGCGGGATGATCGGGATCTGGTCCGCTATGTAGTAGAAGTACGGGGTCGCCGCGGTCTTGAAGTGGAAGACGATCTGGTCGCTGCCCGACTGCTGGACGGAGGAGAGCACCGACCAGACCGAGTTGAGGTCGAGCGCCGGGAACTTCTTGAGCTCGTCGAAGGTGAACAGCACGTCGGCGGCGGTCATCGCGGTGCCGTCGTTCCACTTCACCCCGTTGCGGATGGTGAAGGTCAGCGTGGTGTTGCTGTTGCTCCACGCGAAGGCCGTGGCCAGCCACGGGGTGGTCTTGTCGTTCTGCAGTGCGTTGACGAACATGAGCGGCTCGTACACGTCGCCCATGGACAGGAAGCTGACCCCGCTGTTGAACGGGTTGAAACTACAGGTCCACAGCCCGCCGCTCTCGTTGGAGACGGTCAGGACGGCGTTGGCGTCGCCGCCGCCGGACGTGCCGCCGGAGCCGCCGCAGGCGCTCACCAGCAGCATGGACGCGGCGACCGCGGCGACGCCGAGGACCCTGCCGCTTCTCTTCAGGAAGCCTTGGTGCATGTCGGTCTTACCTCTCCCTGGGGTGCACGTACCTTTAGATAGTTAAGTTTCCTAACGATTGGTGAGGCATAGATTCCCGAGAAAACCTCAGCCCGTCAAGGGGTCGGGCCACCCGGGTCTGCTTCTGTACCGGATCGTGACCACGCTGCGGACCTCGGCCCGGACCCGGCCCGGACCGCGCCGCCGGACCCGCCGCACCGGCCGCCGCAGGGCTTGAGATGATGCTCGGCAACCGCCCACCGACGGGCGGCAACGGGAGGGGAACACCCATGACGACAGGGCAGCAGCCGGCGCCGTCCGGCGGCTTCGCGGTACAGGTCGACGACTTCGCGGCGGTGGCGCCGAAGTTCGCCGGCGCCGGAACCGAGCTGGCCTCGGCGGTGGCGGCGCAGAGCGCGGCGCTGCAGGGCCTCGGCTCCTTCTGGGGCACCACCGCGCACGGGCCCGACTTCGGCGCCAAGTACCAGCCGCTGGCCGTCAAGGTGCTGGCGCTCGCCAGGATGAGCGGCATCGCCGTCGAGGGCGTCGGCGACGGACTGCAGCAGATGGGCCAGGAGTACGGGGTGACCGAGGCCCAGATCACCGCGGCCATGAAGAGTCTTCAGTGAGCACCGCGTCGGTCCTGGCCGACATCGGCGTCCCCTGGCCGGACGCGGACTCCGGCAAGGCCCGGGAGGCAGCCTCCGCCTGGCGGGCCGTCGGCTCCGCCGCGCAGGACGCCCTCAACACCGCCGGCAGCGCGGCGTACTCCCTCAGCCGGCACAACACCGGCGCGGCGATGGACGCATTCAACACCTTCTGGAGCGGCATCGGCGGCCCCTTCGAGGCCTGCACGGTCGCGGAGAAGCCCGCGATGCTCCCGGTCCTGATCGAGGCCGCCGACGCGCTCGCCACCGCCTGCGACAACTACGCCGACGCGGTCGACGAGGCCAAGCGCAAGCTGGAGGAGACCGCCGCCGAGATCGTCACCGCCCTCGCCGCAGGCGCCCTGGCCACCGTCTTCACCCTGGGCGCCTCCGACGCGATCGGCGGTGCGGTCTCCACCGCGCTGATCGGCACCGCCGTCGGCAGTGTCGAACTGCTGGGCACGACCATCGCCGACATCGTGGCCGCGATCACCATGGGCGGGGTCTTCGGCGCGGTGGACTCCATCCTCGAGGCATCTCTGGGCGACTCAGCCAAGACCGCCCTGGGCGAGGCCCCGTCCTCCCCGAAGGAGATGCTCATCAACCTCCTCGAGTCGACAGCCGTCGGCGGGCTCACCTTCGGCGGCAGCGCCCTCACCAAGAGCGCGGCCCAGAGCGCGGCGCTCACGGCCCTCATCTATCTGCCGGACGACGCAAGCGAGATCATTCCGGATCTGCCGGCCATCCTCGCCACCATGCCCAACGCGCTGGAGACCACGGCGGGGCGCGCGCTCACCACCCTGGCCAGCGAATACGCCTCCAAACGGGCGGTCAACGGCGTGTTGGGAAAGGACACCGAGGCGCCGACCCTGCCCGAGATCTTCGGCGAGCTGCTCAATGCGAAGATCGAGGGAGCAGCCGAGTCCGAGGGCGGGGAGGGAAAATGACGCACCCGCTCACCCGCAGCTCCCCACTGCCCGGCCGACCGGCGGTCGGCCCGCTGCGTTCCGAGGAGATCCGATGCGTCTAGGCATTCTGGCAGTGGTGTTCGGCGGCCCCCTCACCGCACTCTTCGTCGTATCGATGGTCAAGCGCCTGTTTCCGATGCTCCGCGCGTCCCGCTCGGGCGTGGTCGTCCAGGGCACGGTCCTGCGGGTCAAGGCGCACCACGGCGGAGCCAACGGGTTCCGGACTTTCTCCCGCGAAGCCCACATCGAGTTCACCACCGCCGACGGCGAACGGATGACGTACGTCCAGCTGCTGGAGTCCGGCGTCGAGTGCCGCACGGGTGAAGCGGTGACCGTCCGCTACAGCCCGGCGAACCCCCGTGACTCGGCGACCATCAAGGACCCCTACGACGTGACCACCGGACTCCTGGTCACCGGCGGTCTGGCGCTGCTGTTCGGAGTGGTGCTGGTCTTCGGGGTGCTGCTCATCCTCGGGGTGGTGCACGCCGACCCCGCTTCCGCCTGACGGCCTGCCCGGCGTGAGGCGGCCGCGCCGCCCGGTCGGAACCCTCGGTCCGGGGGCGGCGCGGCCTGCGGCGCGGTTGCGGGACTGTCAGGTCGTCCGCAGCCACACCGCGGTATCGGGAGGCAGCGCGCCCCCGTCCAGCGGGCCGCTGGCCAACAGCACCGCGGTGTGCGCGGGCAGCGGCACGGGCGCGCCGGACAGGTTGACCACGCAGGTGAATCCGGGCCCGTCGGCGCCGGAGCCGCGGGCGAAGGCCAGTACCCGGGGACCGGCGTCCAGCCAGCTCATCGGCCCGTCGCCGAGGCCGGGTTCGGCCCGGCGCAGCCGCAGCGCGGTGCGGTACAGGGTGAGCATGGAGTCCGGCGCGCCGCTCTGCGCGGCGACGGACAGCCCCGCCCAGCCGTCGGGCTGCGGCAGCCAGGGCTCGCCGGTGACCGGCTCGGCGCTGAAGCCGTACGGGGAGACCGTCCCGGACCAGGGCAGCGGCACCCGGCAGCCGTCGCGGCCGGGGTCGGCCCCGCCGGTGCGGTGGTACATCGGGTCCTCGATGCGGTCGGCCGGGATGTCCTCGACCTCGGGCAGCCCCAGCTCCTCGCCCTGGTAGAGGTAGACCGAGCCGGGCAGCGCCAGCGACAGCAGCGCGGCGGCGCGGGCGCGGCGGGTGCCCAGGGCCAGGTCGGTGGGGATGCCGTGGCCCTTGGTGGCGAAGTCGAAGCCGGTGTCGGCGCGGCCGTAGCGGGTGACGGTGCGGGTGATGTCGTGGTTGGCGAGCACCCAGGTGGCGGGGGCGCCGACCGGGGCGTGCACGGCCAGGGTGGTGGTGATCGACTCGCGCAGCCGCTCGGCGTCCCAGGGGCAGGCCAGGAAGCCGAAGTTGAAGGCGGTGTGCAGTTCGTCCGGGCGCAGGTAGCGGGCGAAGCGCTCGGGGTCGGGCAGCCAGACCTCGCCGATCAGCGCCCGGGGCTGCGGGTAGGAGTCGGCGAGCCGGCGCCAGGAGCGGTAGATGTCGTGGAGCTCGTCGCGGTCCAGGTACGGGTGCGGGTCGTGCTCCGGGTCGAAGTCGGGCAGGGCCGGGTCCTTGACCACCTCGGCGGCCGAGTCGATCCGCACCCCGGCGGCGCCCCGGTCGAACCAGAAGCGCAGCACGTCCTCGTGCTCGGCGCGGACCTCGGGGTGCTCCCAGTTGAGGTCGGGCTGCTGGGAGGCGAAGCGGTGCAGGTACCACTCGCCGGGGGTGCCGTCGGGTTCGGCGACCCGGCTCCAGGCGGAGCCGCCGAACTGCGAGGGCCAGTCGTTGGGCGGCAGTTCGCCGTGCTCGCCGCGGCCGGGGCGGAACCAGAAGCGGGCGCGCTCGGGTGAGCCGGGTGGTGCGGCCAGCGCCTGCCGGAACCAGCGGTGGGTGTCCGAGACGTGGTTGGGGACGATGTCGATGATGGTGCGGATGCCCAGGTCGAGGGCTTCCGCGATGAGCTTCTCGGCCTCGGCCAGGGTGCCGAAGGCGGGGTCGATGCTGCGGTAGTCGGTGACGTCGTACCCGCCGTCGGCCATCGGCGAAGGGTACCAGGGGTTGAACCACAGCGCGTCGACGCCGAGGTCGGCCAGGTGGCGCAGCCGTGAGCGGACGCCCGCGAGGTCGCCGACCCCGTCGCCGTTTCCGTCGGCGAAGCTTCGGACGTACACCTGGTAGATGGCGGCGCCACGCCACCACTCGTTGGGAAGGGGATTCGCCCGGATTGCAGGCACGGTGTCTCCTCGGCGTTATGCCTCACGTCGGGACGGTAGGCGGTGCGTGGTCGGGTGCGGCTGCTGCGGCACGGTGGCCGCCGGTGCGGCGGTCGGTCCGGTGCGGGTCAGCCCTTGAGGCTGCCGGCGGTGAGGCCCGACATGATGTTGCGCTGGAAGATCAGGAAGAACACGATGGTCGGCACGCAGGCCATGGCCAGGGCGGCCATGAAGACGTTCTCCGGGATGCCGTCGCCGCTGAGGCTGTACAGGCCGACGTTGATGGACATCTTGGAGGTGTCGGTCAGGACGAGGTAGGGCCAGAGGAAGTCCTTCCAGACGTTGACCACGGCGAAGATGGACACCACGCCGATGATCGGCCGGGACATCGGCAGGATCACCGACCACAGCGTCCGCAGCGGTCCGGCGCCGTCGATGGTGGCGGCGGACAGCAGGTCCTGCGGCACCGAGTCGAAGAAGCGCTTCAGGATGAAGATGTTGAAGCCGTTGGCCACCGAGGGCAGCCAGATCGCCCACGGCGTGTTCAGCAGGTCCCAGTGCACGAACGGCACGTCCAGCGCGGTGAGGTACTGCGGGATGATCAGGACCATGGCCGGGATCATCAGCGTGGACAGCATCATGAACAGCACCACGTTGCCCAGCACCGGCCGCAGTTTGGACAGGGCGTAGGCGGCGGAGACGTCGAAGACGAGCTGGAAGGCCAGCGCGCCGCCGGCGTACATCAGGGTGTTGAGCATGAACCGGCCGAGGTCCAGATCGGACCAGGCGTGGCGGTAGTTGGCCGCCTGCGGGTGGGCCGGGACCAGCGACGGCGGGCTCTGCAGCACCTCGGCGGCGGTCTTCAGCCCGCTGCTGAACATCCAGTACAGCGGGAACAGGAAGACCAGCGCGAACAGCGCCACCAGGGCCCACAGCACCACCCAGTAGACGACCCGGGCGCGCGGACGGGACAGTTGGGACTGCGAGATCAGGGTCCGGGTCTGGGTGTCGACGGCTGCCATCGGGGTCATTCCTCGTTTCCGCGTCGGGACAGCCACAGGTAGGCGCCGGAGAAGCAGGCCAGGCCCACGAACAGCATCACGCCCAGGGCGGCGGCGCCGCCGAAGTTCCCGTAGTTGAAGGCGTACTGGTAGACCAGGTAGACCACGCTGACGGTGCCGTTGGAGCCGCCGGTCAGGATGAAGGGCTCCAGGAACACCTGCGCGGTGGCGACGATCTGCAGCAGGAACATCAGCGACAGGATCATCCGGGTCTGCGGGACGGTGACGTGCCACACCCGCTTGAGGATGCCCGCCCCGTCCAACTCGGCTGCCTCGTAGAGCTCTCCGGGGATGCCCTGGAGCGCGGCCAGGTAGATCAGCACGCCCCCGCCCATGTTGATCCAGGTGGAGAACAGCACCAGGCACAGCACCGCGAAGTCCGGGGAGGAGGACTGCGTCCAGTGCGAGGTCGGCAGGTGCAGCAGGTGCAGGGCGGCGTTGAACAGCCCGGTGTTGTCCGGGGTGTAGAACCACTTCCACAGGAAGGCGGAGGCCACCGGCGGCATCATCACCGGCAGGTAGACCAGCAGCCGGAAGTAGCCCTTGCCGTGCCGCAGTTCGTTGAGGACCACGGCGATGCAGAACGGGACGGCGTACCCGAAGACCAGGGCGAAGCCGGCGAACAGCCCGGTGGTGCGCCAGGAGCTCCAGAAGTCGGGGTCGTGGATCGCCCGCCGGTAGTTCTGCAGTCCGGCCCAACCGCTGCTCTGCCCGGCGATGTTGACCTTCTGGAAGCTCAGGATCAGCTCCCGGATCATCGGGTACCAGGAGAACACCGCGAAGCAGAGGATCGCCCCGATCATGAACAGGTAGGCGGTGGAGTTGCGTTGTACCCCGCGCAGGAAGGCGCCACGCGGACGGGCGGGGTGGCGGGGCGTGTCGGTGGTCGCCATCGGACCTGTACTCCTGCTGGACGGGGCGTCCTGCCGCGAGCCGAGGCCCCCGGCAGGACGCGTCGCTGCCATCTGAGGCTCAGCCGTTCGAGT
The DNA here is from genome assembly GCF_014084125.1 of Streptacidiphilus sp. PB12-B1b. Classification (NCBI taxonomy): domain Bacteria; kingdom Bacillati; phylum Actinomycetota; class Actinomycetes; order Kitasatosporales; family Streptomycetaceae; genus Streptacidiphilus; species Streptacidiphilus sp. PB12-B1b. The sequence continues at coordinate 4,511,754 of NZ_CP048405.1, forward strand.
TGTTGGCGAGGATGCCGTTGGCGGCGTTGGCGAAGGTGTCCAGCAGTTGCTGCAGGTTGGCGCCGGGGTTGGTCAGCGCCGCGTACATCGCCTTGTCGCCCTGCGCGTAGATGGCCTGCGCCTGCGGCGGCTCGATGTTCAGGCTCATGCTGGTCAGCCCCGCGGTGTAGGCGGTGAAGTTGGATGCCGGGACGTTGGCGGACGCCTTCTCGTCCTTGCCGACCTGGGTGTCGGCCGCGGATCCGGCGGTGAACAGGTCGGGCTCCGGCAGGCCCACCGGCTGGCCGGCGCCGGCGTTGCGGACGTAGTTGAACTGTCCGTCGCCCGGCGTCAGGAACTCGAAGTCGAGGAACTTGATCCCGGCCTCGATCTGCGCCGGAGTGTCCTTCTTGTTGAACATGTAGCCGTCGCCGCCGAGCAGGGTGCCGGTCGGGCCGTTCACCCCGGGCAGCGGGCTCATCTCGATGTTGGTGTAGGGGGTGTTGTAGGTGGCGTGCATGTTGGTGATGGTGTCGGGGGCGCCGACGTACATGCCGAGCTTGCCGGTGCTCATCAGCTGCGGCAGGTCGGCCCAGACCAGGCCCTGCTTGGTGCCCATGGACTTGTCGTTGAAGGCCATGTCGTGCAGGGTCTGCAGCACCGCCAGGCCGTCGGCGTTGTCGAACGCGGCCTTGGTGCCGGCCGCGTTGGCCATCTGGCCGCCCCGGGAGTACAGCTCGGCGGCGAAGTGCCAACCGCCGGTGCCGCCCGCGCTGTAGTCGGCGTAGCCGATGTCGCCGTTGCCCAGGTCGCTGATCTTCTTGGCGTCCGCCTCGAGTTGGGCCCAGGTGCTGGGCGGGGCGGTGATCCCGGCCTGCTTGAACAGGGTGGCGTTGTAGACCAGGCCCTCGGTGTAGTTGTTGACCGGGATGCCGTACAGGTCGCCGCCGGAGGTCTCGCCCTTGCGGTACACGTTGAGCAGCTGCGGCAGGATGCTGGAGTAGTTGCTGATCTGCGGTATGTACTTCTGGATGTCCGCCGCCTGGTTGGTGGACAGCACGTTGGTGGGGTCGGTGAACGCGGTGTAGAAGACGTTGTCCTCGGTGCCCGAGGCCAGCTCCGCGTCGAACTTCGCCGGGGTGTCGCAGGGGTTGGTGTCGTCCCCCTTGACGATGATCTTGGGGTTGGCGGCCTCGAAGTCCGCGATGTCCTGGAGGAAGAAGTCGCGCTGCGCGGGCTGGGTGGTGGGCGGCTCGCAGCCGACGGTGATCGTGGTCGTCCCGTTGGCGCCGGCGGCCTTGTCGCTGCTGGAGCTGGAGCTGCACGCGCTCATGCTGAGGCCGATGCACCCCGCCAGTGCCAGGGCTGCCAGCGAACGGTTCGGGTATCTGTTCATCGATCGACTCCCTCGTCGACAGAAGGCGGCTCATGCCTGTGGTGTCGTTTGTGGCGCTCAACGTACAAACATTGGCAGTCGAGCGCAAGAGATGAACCAAGGAACGGAAAATCTTTGCATCAATCAGGGATCGGATGACCGAAGGCGACGAAAGGGCCGGACGGTACCCGTCCGGCCCTTCGACCCTGCCAACCTGCCCAAACGCACCGACGGCGGCGCCGACCGCCCGTCAGTCCGCCCGCGGCACCGGCCCGGTGGAGCCGCGCACCACCAGCTCCGGCTCGAACAGCACCTCGTCATGGGTCACCCGGGCCCCTCGATCTCGCCCACCAGCAGGTCCACCGCTGCCCGGCCCATGGCCTCGATCGGCTGCCGCACGGTGGTCAGCGGCGGATCGGTGCAGGCCATGAACGAGGAGTCGTCGTAGCCGACCACCGAGACGTCCCCGGGGACGCTCAGCCCGCGCCGGCGCACCGCGCGCACCGCCCCGAGCGCCAGCGGGTCGCTGGCGCAGACGATGCCGGTGACCCCCCGTTGCAGCAGCCGCGCCGTGGCGGCCTGCCCGCCCTCCAGCGAGAACAGTGCGTGCTCCACGCAGGACTCCGACAGCTCCAGGCCGGTGCGCTCGGCGACCTGCTGGGCGGCGCGCAGCTTGCGCCGCGAGGGGACGTGGTCGGGCGGGCCCATCACCAGCCCGATCCGGCGGTGGCCCAGCGAGTACAGGTGGCCCATGGCCTGCTCCACCGCGACCGCGTCGTCGCAGGACACCTGCGGGAAGTCCAAGTCGTCGAAGGCGGCGTTCATCAGCACCGTGGGCAGGCCGCGCTGGGCCAGCCGGGCGTAGTGCTCGTGCGGGGACTCGGCCTGCGCGTACAGGCCGCCGAAGAAGACCACCCCGGAGACGTGCTGCTGCAGCAGCAGCTCCACGTAGTCCGCCTCGGACACCCCGCCCGCGGTCTGGGTGCACAGCACCGGGGTGAAGCCCTGCTGGGCCAGCGCGCCGCCCACCACCTCGGCGAAGGCGGGGAAGATCGGGTTCTGCAGCTCCGGCAGCACCAGGCCCACCAGCCGGGAGCGCTCCCCGCGCAGCTGGGTCGGCCGCTCGTACCCGAGGACGTCCAGGGCGGTCAGCACCGCGGTCCTGGTGGACGGGGAGACCCCCGGCTTGTCGTTGAGCACGCGACTGACCGTCGCCTCGCTCACCCCGACCTTCTTTGCCACTTCGGCCAGTCGTCGTGTCATGGACGGAAGCTTACGCCATTGTTTGCAAATATCTTGCATCGGTTCGCAAGAAAGGCGCAATATGGTCCGACGGGCTCCACTCTCCCCCACCAGGACGGCCGCCACCAGGGCCGGGACTTGCCCCGATCCTGCCCGATCCGGCTCGGTTCCGCTGCCGGATCGCCCTCGAATCACCCCCTATTCGTTCCCGATCCGCCGCCGATCCGTCCTCCCCCGACGCGGGACGCGCCCATGCCCGGATGCGATTGACGACGGGTCAGCGCAGCGCCTACCGTCGGTAGAGGTAACTAGCCGGGCGGCAGGTAAGGCCGGTCCCCGGGTCGCGGCCTCCGAGAGGATGAGGGCGATGTCCGAAGCGAGAACACTACCTCCGGAGACCGAGGCGCCCGACGGCGTCAGCCGCTCCGTCTACGTCGCCGTCATCGGGCTGATGCTCGGCATGCTCATCGCCATGCTGGACAACCTGATCGTCAGCACGGCCCTGCCCACCATCGTCGGCGACCTCGGTGGTCTCTCCCACCTCTCCTGGGTGGTCACCGCCTACACCCTGGGCGCCGCCGTCACCACCCCGGTCTGGGGCAAGCTGGGCGACCTGTACGGGCGCAAGGCGATGTTCATGCTGTCCATCGTCATCTTCCTGATCGGCTCGGCGCTCACCGGCCTGGCCCAGGACATGGACCAGCTGATCGCCTTCCGCGGCCTCCAGGGCCTGGGCTCGGGCGGGCTGATGGTCGGCGCCATGGCCACCCTGGGCGACCTGGTCCCGCCGCGCGAGCGCGGCCGGTTCCAGGCGCTGATCGGCGGCATGATGCCGGTCGCCTTCGTCGGCGGCCCGCTGCTGGGCGGCCTGCTCACCGAGCACCTGAGCTGGCGCTGGTGCTTCTACATCAACATTCCGCTGGGCATCGCCGCGCTGCTGGTCACCGGCCTGGGCATGAAGCTGCCCCGGCGCCGGATCGAGGCCAGGATCGACTACACCGGCGCGCTGCTGCTGGGCGTCGGCATCGTGGCGATCACCCTGGTCGCCTCCTGGGGCGGGGTGCAGTACGCCTGGCTCTCGGCCCCCGTCATCGGGCTGGCCGTCTGCGGCATCGCCGCGCTGGCCGCCTTCGTGCACTTCCAGGGCCGGGCGCCGGAGCCGATCCTGCCGCCGTCGATGTTCAAGGACCGCAACTTCACCACCGCCCAGATCCTCAGCTTCCTGGTCGGCGCGGCCATGTTCGGCGCCATCAACTTCCTGCCGCAGTACTTCCAGTACGTCCGCGGCGCCTCGCCGACCGCCAGCGGCCTGCTGCTGCTCCCGCTGATGTTCGGCATGCTCGCGGTGATGATCGGCAGCGGCCAGGCGGTCTCCCGCACCGGCAGGTACCGCACCCTGATGATCGTCGGCGGGGCGGTGCTGACCGTCGGCATGGCGCTCCTGCTGCTGCTCGACGTCGGCACCTCCACCCTGACCGCGTCGCTGCTCACCACCGTCCTCGGCCTGGGCATGGGCTTCCTGATGCAGAACACCATGCTCATCACCCAGAACAGCGTCCCGCTGCGCAACATGGGCGCCGCCAGCGGCTCGGTGACGCTGTTCCGCACCGTCGGCGGCTCGCTGGGCATCGCCGTCTTCGGCTCCCTCTACACCCAGCGGCTGACCCACTCGCTCAGCAGCCACCTCGGCGCGGCCGGGCACGCCCTCGCCTCCACCGGAGCGCACATCCCGCCCTCGGCCCTGGCCCACCTGCCCGGCGCGGTCCAGCTGGCCTTCAAGTCGGCGGTCACCGACGGCCTGCACAGCGTGCTGATCGGCGGCACCGCGCTGGCCTTCCTCACCTTCCTCTTCACCTGGCTGGTCCGGGAGGTCCCGCTGCGCTCCGGCGCGCAGCCCGGCGCCCCGCTGGAGTAGTCGGCGCACACCCCCGGCCGCGCACCCGGCCGGGGCGGATGCCCTGTCCGCTCCGGCCCCGGCCCGCCCGGCGGCGCGGTCACACCTCGCTGACCGCCCCGGCCACCACGTCCACCTGGCGCAGCTGCTCCAGCATGCCCTCGCGGTCGGCGAGCAGCACGGTCAGGATGCGCCGGGCGGCGCGCAGCAGGTCGGCGACGTCGGGCCCGGCGAGCGCGTACAGCACGGTCGGCCCCTGCCGCAGCGAGATCACGATGCCCGCGCGCCGCAGATGGGCCAGCTGCTGGGACAGGTTGGAGGGCTCCACCTTGATGTCGGCCAGCAGATCGCGCACCGGCATGGGCCCGTCCTGGAGCAGCTCCAGCACTCTGATCCGGACCGGGTGCCCCAGCATCCGGAAGAACTCGGCCTTCAACTGGTAGAGCGGGGGCTGCATCAGACCTCCAGCTTGCCTTCGAGCTGCTGCAGCATCCGGCGGGCCATGGCCAGGTTGGCCCGCTTGCGGTCCAGGGCCAGGTAGAGGAACAGACCGCCGCCGCTGCGCGAGGTGAGCGGGCGGATGATGTGGTACTGGCCGCTGAGGGTGATCAGGATGTCGTCGATGGCGCCGGTGATGCCGAGCATCTCCATGGTGCGCTGCTTGGCGCGCACCACGTCGGTGTTGCCCGCCGCGGCGGCGTTGAGGTCGAGGTCGGTGCCGCCGCCGAGGGTTCCCAGCGCCAGCCCGCTGTTCACGTCCACCAGGGCGACGCCGAGCGCGCCCTCGATGGCCATTGCTTCCTTGAGTGCGATGTCCGTGGATGCCATGGACAGTGACGCTAGGCGAGCGGGCAGTGACGGCACTGACAAATTGCAGAAGCCTGCAACTGACCCGCCGGGCGGTGTACTCTGCCTCGCTCGCCGTCCTGACGGCCTCGGCTCAGCCGTTGTCGGGCTGCGGCAGGTACGGCTCGAGGGCGTGCGCCAGGTTGGGCAGCGGCATGCTCTGCAGCCATATCTGCCCCGGCCCGGTCAGCGCGACCAGGAGGTAGCCGTCACGGCCGAAGACCTTGTTGGCGATGCCGGGGACGGTGGTCATCTTGAACTTCACCCGGTCCTCGAACATGCCGACGTGGCCCGGGTGGACCAGCATCGTCTGGCCGGGGCCCAGGTTGTAGTGGCTCAGCTCCCCGGACAGCTCGACCCAGGCGCGGCCCTGCCCCTCCAGCTTCTGCAGGACGAAGCCGTCCCCGCCCCACATGCCGCCGCGGAAGGTGTGCTGCAGACCCACGGTGGCGGCGACGCCGGGCGTGCCGCACAGCCAGCCGTGGCGGTGCACCAGGTAGCCCTGGCCCCGCTCGACGTCCACCGGCACGATGTGGCCGGGCACCTTCGCGGCGAAGGCCACCAGGCCCGCGCCGTCCTTGGCCTGGTACTGCGTCAGGAAGATGCCGCCGCCGCCGACCGCGCGCTTGAGCGTGCCCATCAGGCCGCCCGAGCCGGCCTTGGTGGTCTGCGACATGTGCACGTTCGCCGTCATCCACGACAGCTCGCCGTGCATGGAGATCACGGACTCCTTGGGCTCGAGTTGGATCTCCAGTACGGGCAGCGTGCTGCCCTTGACCTCAGCCTGCATGAACGTCCCTCCGCATGATGTGCACCGGCCCTGTTTCCCCCGGCCACGGGCGACTTCGCCGCACCGCAGCACGCACGCTACCGCCCCGGCGGGCCCGCGCGGATGCTCGGGGGCACAGTTGTCCGACGGCGAGTGCGGGCCGGGTCGGGGCGGGCGCGCGGTGGCCTCGGCCGCGCGTCGGCGCCAGGAGGGCGGCCGAGACGGGCACACCGGGGAAGAGTGTCCGATATGTGCTGGTATGACAGTGCTTGCTATGCTCCCGCTGAGGTGGGCTGCCGCCCCCGCCGGAATCCCGCCAGGGATCCTCACCGTGCAGGAGTCGCCCCATGGAGTCGATCCGCCCCTTCCTGGTCGCCGTCGACGGATCCGACGACGCCTGGGCCGCTCTGGAGTGGACGGCGCGGGCCGCCGCCCGGGTCGGCGCGCCGCTGCGGGTGCTGAACGTCGAGCCGACCACCGGCGGCCTGGCCGAGGTGCTGCTCGGCCCGGGCCCGGAGCCGTCCCAGGACAGCCCGGTGACCGGCGAGGCGGTGGACAGGGCCAAGGCGGTGGCGCCCGGCCTCGCCGTGGCCACCCGGGTGGTCTCGGGCGACCCCAGGCACGTACTGCCCGCGCAGAGCCGGGGCGCGGCGCTGCTGGTGACCGGCACCCGCGGCCTGAGCGGTCTGCGCGGCTGGCTGGCCGGTTCGGTCAGCCGGGCGGCGGCCGGCTACGCGCGCTGCCCGGTGGTGGTGCACAAGCGGGCCGAGGACGTCACCGCCGGGCACATCCTGATCGGCCTGGACCCGTTCGACCTGCGCCCCGAGGTGCTGGCGTTCGCGGTCTCGGCCGCGCACGCGCTGGAGGCCCCGCTGCGGCTGATCGTCGGCGACCTGCCCTCGACCGAGCGGGCCGACGCGGCCAGGGACGAGCTGGAGACCGTGCTGGCCGCGCTGCACCAGGACCACCCGGCCCTGGACGTCACGGCCGAGTACTCCGCACGGGACGAGTCCGACTGGCTGGTGGAGCTCTCCCGGACGGCGGAGCTGGTGGCCGTGGGCCGCGAGCTGAGCGGCGTCCTGATGACCGACCCGCTGGGCCGGGCCGCCGACGCACTGCTCGACCAGGCCCACTGCCCGGTCGCAGTGGTCCCGGCCCGCACCCGCTGAGGCCGCAACCGGGCCCACAGCCGGGTGCCCGTCAGATGCCCTGCCAGGACGGCTTGGCGGCGTAGGTGGCCCGGAAGTAGTCGGCCAGCTTGAGCTCGGAGGCGGCGGCCTCGTCCACGACGACGGTGGCGTGCGGGTGCAGCTGCAGCGCCGAGGCGGGGACGACGCCCGCGACCGGGCCCTCCACCGTCAGCGCCACGGCCTCGGCCTTGGCCTCGCCGGTGGCCAGCAGCACCAGGTGGCGGGCTTCCAGGATGGTCCCGATGCCCTGGGTGATCACGTGGTGCGGGACCTCGTCCAGGCTGTCGAAGAAGCGGGCGTTGTCCTCCCGGGTCTGCTGGGTGAGGGTCTTGATCCGGGTGCGGGAGGCCAGCGAGGAGCAGGGCTCGTTGAAGCCGATGTGGCCGTCGGTCCCTATGCCCAGCAGCTGCAGGTCCACCCCGCCGGCGTCGGCCAGGGCCTGGTCGTAGGCGGCGCAGGCGGCGGCGACGGCCTCGGCCGCGACCGAGCCGTCCGGGCCCATGAAGGACGCCTCGGTCAGGCCGAGCGGCTCCACCACCTCGCGCAGCACCACCGAGCGGTAGGACTCGGGGTGGCCCTTGGGCAGGCCGACGTACTCGTCCAGCTGGCAGATCCTGGCCCGGGAGACGTCCAGCCCCAGGTCGCGGACCTTGGCGGTGAGCGCCTGGTAGATCGGCAGCGGGGTCGATCCGGTGGCGACGCCGAGCAGCGCGTCCGGCTTGCGGGACAGCAGCTCGACGATGGCCGCAGCGATGAGCTCGCCGCCCGCTGCGGCGTCCGGAACGATCACAATCTCCATGCTGAAATCCCACCCATCCCAGGCGTGCGCCCTGTGGTACCGACCGTGGTATAGACCATTTGCCAGCGATGATCTCACACCTCGGCCGTGTCCGTCCCCTCCGTCCGGGGCGCGGCCGGGGCGGGCCCGAACAGGGCGGCGGCGTTGTCGTGGCAGACCGCCCGCAGCCAGTCCCGGCCCAGGTCGAGCCGGGCCAGCGCCTCCAGCGCGTGCAGGTAGGGGTAGGGGAGGTTGGGGTAGTCGCTGCCGAACAGGATGCGGTCGCCGAAGTCGGCCAGCCTGGGCAGCTCGGACGGCGGGAACGGCGCCGTCGCCTCGCTGAAGTCGGTGAAGGCCATGGTGGTGTCCAGCCGTACGCCGGGGTGGCGGGCCGCGAGGTCGAGGAAGTCGCCGTACTCCGGCATCCCCATGTGGGCGACGACCAGCCGCAGCCGGGGGTGCCGGGCCAGCAGCCGGGCGATCGGCTCGGGGCCGGTGTGCTTCCCCGGCACCGGCCCCGAGCCGCAGTGGGCCACCACCGGCACCCCGGCCTCGGCCAGCAGCCCCCACACCGGCTCCAGCAGCGCGTCGTTGGGGTCGTAGCCGCCGACCTGCACATGCGCCTTGAACACCCGCGCGCCCTGCCGCACCGCCTGCTCGACGTAGTCGGCGGCCTCCGGCTCGGGGAAGAAGGTCGCGGTGTGCAGGCAGTCCGGGGTGCGGGCGGCGAAGTCGGCGGCCCAGGCGTTGAGCCAGGCGGCCATGGCAGGCTTGTGCGGGTAGAGCATGGCGGTGAAGGCCCGGACCCCGAACGAGCGCAGCACCTCCAGCCGCTGCTCCTCCCGCATCCGGTAGGTGATCGGCCAGCTCCGCCCGACCAGCGGCCCGGCCGCGTCGAAGTAGGCCCAGACCTTGTCCAGCACCCGGTCGGGCATGAAGTGGGTGTGAACATCGACGAGCCCCGGCAGTCCCAGCTCCCGCCAGAACGCCGTGACCCGCTCGGCCTCGCCGTCCGGCGGCGTGTCCTCGGTCGCCATGGCAACCACCTCCCTTCCCGATCATGCCAGTCGGCGCCGACCGCCGGGCCGCGGACCCCGCCCGGCTGCGGACCGGCCGCGCGGGGCCGGGCCCTGAGTGATCATCAGGCGACTTCTCCGGCCGTCGTACCGGGCATACTCTTGCCCCGGGGGCGCGCCGCACGGGCACACGCGCCGCGCAGTACGGCAGCAGCCGTACGGCAGCAGGAGCGTTACGTCCGGGGATGTACGCCGACGAGGGTGGGGAAGCATGGCAGAGGGTTCGACGTATCCGGAGCCGCAGGGCCGGGACCAGGGTCGGCTCGACACCGGCATACCCCACATCGCCCGGGTGTACGACTACTGGCTCGGCGGCAAGGACAACTACGCGGTGGACCGCGAGGTCGCCGAGAAGGTCATCGCCACCGGCAACCCGGTGACCCACAACGTGCGCGCCAACCGGGCCTTCCTCGGCCGGGCGGTGCACTACCTGGCCGCGGAGGCCGGGATCCGGCAGTTCCTGGACCTGGGCACCGGGCTCCCCTCGGCCGACAACACCCACGAGGTGGCCCAGCGGGTCGACCCCCAGGCGCGGATCGTCTACGCCGACAACGACCCGATCGTGCTGGTCCACGCCCGGGCGCTGCTGACCGGCAGCCCGTCCGGGGCCACCACCTACATCCACGCCGACGTCCGGGACACCGAGAAGATCCTGCTGGAGGCGCGCTCGACGCTGGACTTCGACCAGCCGATCGCGGTGGTCATGGCGGGGCTGATGCACTGCATCCCGGACGAGGACGATCCGGCGGGCCTGGTCGCCACCGTGCTGTCCGAGGTGGTCTCCGGCAGCTACCTGGCGCTGTCCCAGCCGGCCGCCGACATCAACGGCCTCGCCATGGCCCGGACCGGCGCGGTGATGGACCGGCTGATGCCGGCCAAGATCACCTACCGCACCCGTGACCAGGTCGCCCGCTTCTTCGAGGGCACCGAGCTGCTCGAGCCGGGCCTGGTGCCCGCCCCCTCCTGGCGGCCCGCCCCCGGCGCGGACACCGCCCCTCGCTCGGTCTGGGCCGGCGTCGGCCGCAAGCCCTGACGGGCGCCCCGACCCCTGCCGCGCGTCGGTGCCCGCTCCCACCAGCCGAACGGCCGGTCGGTGACCTCGGACGATGCTGTTCCCGCCGGTCCCCCGAGCAGCCCGGAGCGCTCCCCGGGAGCCCGCCGGGAGCCCGCCGGCCGCCGGCTCGGGCGGCCCGTGCCGGGGTGCGGCGGACGCCAGCAGGGGCCCCGGCTGCACAGCCCGTTCACACCAGAAGGGAAGATGAACGGATGGCAACCAGAATCGATGCGCTCTCCAGCCGTCTCCGGCCCCTGGGACACCCCGGCGTCCGGGGGCATCACCGGACGCCCGACAGCTGACGCGGCCCGCCGCACCAGCCCATCGGTTGCCCCAGGATCGCCCGGCGGCGCAGGCCGCGGGAGGCGCAGGGGCCTGCCGCTCCCCCATCGGGATCCGCTTCGCGTCAGCCTCCGGTCCGTACGCGCAGGCAGCCTCCCGTCCGCCCTCCCCCGAACCCCGAGAGTCCATGAAGAGCGATCACGCATACCTCACCCGTGAGTCCGACGACGGGTCGGCACGCAGCTCCGGCACCGAGCCGGAGGGCACGGTCGGTGTCGCGCCCCCGGCCCCGGCCTCCGCGCAGGACGGGGCGGCCGAGCCGCGCCGCCGGTGGTGGCGCCGCAAGTGGGGCTGGGAGGTGCTGTTGGTCCTGTACGCGATATACGACGGCAGCCGCCTGCTGGTGCACACCAGCCTGCTGCAGGCGCAGCACCACGGGGACGCCATCCTCCGGCTGGAGCGCCGACTGCACCTCAGCCCGGAGCGGACGCTGAACCACCTGTTCGCCACCCATGCCTGGCTGGGCGTGCCGGCGGACTTCGTCTACGCCTCACTGCACTATGTGATCACCGTCGCGGTGCTGTTCTGGGTGTGGCGCTCGCACCGCGACCACTACCGCATGGCCCGGACCTGGCTGGGCCTGGCCACGCTGCTCGGGGTCGTCGGCTTCGTCGCCTTCCCGACCGCGCCGCCGCGGCTGCTGGGCTCCTCGTACCACTTCACCGACATCCTGGCGGAGCACTCCACAGTCGGCTGGTGGGGCACCGGCGGCGGCGGCACCCCGCGCGGGCTGGCCGACATGAGCAACGAGTTCGCGGCCATGCCCAGCCTGCACGTGGGCTGGGCGCTCTGGTGCGGCCTGCTGGTCTTCCTGCACGCCCGGCACCGGCTGGTGCGCCTCCTCGGCCTGGTGTACCCCTTTGCCATCGCGTTCGTGGTGATGGGCACCGGCAACCACTACCTGCTGGACTGCGTGATCGGCGCGCTGGTGGCGCTGGTCAGCCTGTGGGCCACCCCGCCGCTGCTGCGCTGGAGCGACCAGGCCGGGCGGGCGGCGCGGCGCGGGCTGCACCGGCTGGTCCGCCGCTGAGCCGCGGGCGGCCGCCGCAGGCCGCCCGCCGCACGGGCCCGACCCGCCTGCGACCCGCTTCGGCCCCGGTCGGACCGGGCCCGCCCCCGACCCGACTCGACGTGCACACCCGATCACGGCCGGTGATCCTGGTGGGACGAGGCGGCCCGCCCGGGCCCCGTTGAGGAGGGTCACCGCGTGAGCACCATGGACGTCCCGGCCGAGCGGGAGGGAGCCGGTCCGGGCGGGGCAGCTCCGCCGACGGCCCCGCAGACCCGGTCCGGCGCCCAGGGCCGACGGGTATCGGCGCCCGCGCCGCGGATGACCTGGATCACCCTGGCGCTGATGACCACCAGCTCGGTGGCCAGCCTGCGGTCCGCCCCGACCATGGCCGTGTACGGCCTGGCCTGCGTCTTCCTGTACCTGCTGCCCGCGCTGGTGTTCCTGCTGCCGACCGCCCTGGTCTCGGCCGAGCTGGCCTCCGGCTGGGAAGGCGGGGTCTACCGCTGGGTGTCGGAGGGGCTGTCCCGGCCGCTGGGCTTCCTGGCGGTGTGGTGCCAGTTCGCCATGACGATCTTCTACTACCCGAGCCTGCTCGCCTACGTGGCCAGCACCATCGCCTACGTGATCAATCCCAGGCTGGCCAGCAACGGCCTGTACACCGCGATCGTGATCATGGTGCTGTACTGGACCGGCGTCTGGGTCTCCTCGCGCGGGACCGGCGCGGTGGCCGGGCTCTCCTCATTCGGGCTGGTCATCGGCACGCTGATCCCGGGCACCCTGCTGGTCGTGCTCGGCCTGGTCTTCCTGGGCCAGGGCAACAGCTCGGCCGCGCCGATGAACGCCGGGAACATCCTGCCGCCCTGGGCCGGGCTGGCCAGCCTGGTGCTGATCGTCAACAACTTCCTCAGCTACTCCGGCATGGAGATGAACGCGGTCCACGTCTCCTCGCTGCGCAAGCCGGCCCGGGAGTTCCCGCGCTCGATGTTCCTCGCCTCCGGCCTGGTGCTGCTGATCTTCATCCTTCCGGCCCTGGCGATCAGCTGGGTCGTGCCCGCCGCACAGCTCAGCCTGACCGCCGGGGTGATGCAGGCGTTCGACTCGTTCTTCGCGTACTTCCACGTCGGCTGGCTGACGCCGGTGATCGCGGTGGCGCTGATCGCCGCCTCGCTGGGCGGCATGCTCACCTGGCTGGCCGGGCCGTCCAAGGGGCTGCTGCTGATCTCCCGGCAGGAGGGCTACCTGCCGCCGTTCCTGCAGCGGCTGAACAAGAACGGCGTCCAGCAGAACATCCTGGTCACCCAGGGCGTCGTCACCACCGTCATCGCCCTGGCGTACGCGCTGATCCCGGACGTCTCCAGCGCGTACTGGATCTTCTCGGTGATCACCACCCAGGTGTACCTGATCGTCTACCTGCTGATGTTCGCCGCCGCGATCCGGCTGAGGCGGACCCAGCCGGACCATCCGCGCGGCTATCGGGCCCCGGCGCTGACCGTGCTCAGCAGCGTCGGGCTGCTGGCCTCGGCCGCCGCCATGGCGATCGGCTTCGTCCCCTCCTCGCAGTTCGGCGGCGGCAGCGCCTGGCGCTACGTGGCCATCGTCGGCGGCGGGCTGGTCGTCCTCGGGCTGGTCATCCCCTACCTGTTCCTGAGGCTGCGCAAGCCCGAGTGGAAGCTGGACCGGGACGCCGCGCCGGAGGTGGCCCGATGAGCCGCTCGCTGACGGCCTCGCAGCACCGCTGGATCTACCTGGGCTCGATCCTGCTGCTGGTGGCGCTGCTGGTGGTCGGCCTGCTGACGTTCCACCAGGTCCGGGTCTCCAACCAGGCCAACGACAAGGCGCGGCAGTTGTCCGCCGAGCTGGAGGCGGCCGGCTTCCCGGTGCCGGACCAGCGGGAGATCACCGACACCCTGGGCACGGACGGCGGCTCGGTCTGCCAGGATCCCTCCGGGGGGCTGCGGCAGGCGCAGTGGAAGGACGCCATGGTGAACGGGGCGGCCGGGCCCGGGCAGCGGCCGGTCCTGGCCGACGCGGACGTGGTGCGGGCCGAGGCGCTGGTGCTCTCCGTGTACTGCCCCGACCAGCTGTCCGACTTCCAGACCAAGATCGCAGACCTCCACCTCGACAACACCGCGCGCGAGTGACCGCCCGCCCGCCGCGAGACGCCAAGGAGCAGTCCATGACCGCACACGACGAGCTGCGCAGCCGGATCGCGGCGCTGATGCCCCGGGCCAGGGCCGACCTGGCCGAGCTGGTGGCGATCCCCTCGGTCGCCGACCCGCGCCAGTACCCGCCGGAGCGCTGCCGCGAGGCCGCCGAGTGGCTGGTGGCCGCGTTCACCGAGGCCGGCCTGCTGGACGTCCGGCTGGAGCCGACCCCGGACGGCAGCCACGCCGTCATCGGGCACCGGCCGCCGCCGCCCGGCGCGCCGACGGTGCTGCTGTACTGCCACTACGACGTGCAGCCGCCGCTGGACGACGCGGCCTGGACCTCCCCGCCGTTCGAGCTGACCGAGCGCGACGGCCGCTGGTACGGGCGCGGCGCCGCCGACTGCAAGGGCAACATCGTGATGCACCTGACCGCGCTGCGGGCGCTCGGCGACGACATCCCGGTGGGCATCGTGCTGGCCGCCGAGGGCTCCGAGGAGCAGGGCACCGGCGGCATGGAGGAGTTCGTGCCGCCGCACGCCGACGAGCTGCGCGCGGACGTGCTGCTGGTCTGCGACACCGGCAACGCGGCGGTGGGCGTGCCGACTGCCACCACCAGTCTGCGCGGGATGGCCAACCTGGTGGTGGGCGTGGACAGCCTGCACGGCAACGTCCACTCGGGGATGTTCGGCGGCGCGGCCCCGGACGCCCTGGCGGCGCTGATCCGGATGCTGGACTCGCTGCGCGACCCGGACGGCGGCACCCGGATCGACGGCCTGGACTGCACGGGCACCTGGGACGGCGTCGGCTACGACGAGCAACAGTTCCGCGCCGACGCCGGGGTCCTGGACGGGGTCGGGCTGACCGGCTCCGGTACCGTCGCCGACCGGCTGTGGGCCCGCCCGGCGGTGACCGTGCTGGGCATCGACTGCCCGCCGGTGGTCGGCTCGGCCGCCGCCGTCCCCGGCAGCGCCCGGGCGCGGGTGAGCCTGCGGGTGCCGCCGGGCATGGACCCGGTCGCCGCCCGGGACGCGCTCGCGGCCCACCTGCGCGCGGCGGCGCCCTGGGGGGTGCGGGTGTCCGTCGAGAACGAGTCCACCGGCTCGCCGTTCCGGGCAGACACCGGCGGCCCCGCCTACGCGACGCTGGACGCGGCCATGAAGGAGGTCTACGGGCGGCCGATGTCGGTCATGGGCCAGGGCGGCTCCATCCCGCTGTGCAACGTCTTCGCGCGGACCTTCCCGGAGGCGGAGATCGTGCTGATGGGCGTCGAGGAGCCGCGCTGCCTGATCCACGCGCCCGACGAGAGCGTGGACCCGGCCGAGATCGAGCACATGGCGCATGTCGAGGCACTGTTCCTGAGCCGGTACGCTCGCGGCACCGGCAGCGCCGTCGGCGGCTGAGCCGCCGACCGGGGCAGTCGGCCCGAAGTTCCGTGGACCCGAAGGGAGTCAGCGTCCGATGAGCGCCTCCGGAGGCAGCAGGGCCGTGGTCGCGGCGCTGGGCGCCAACCTCGCCATCGCCGTGGCCAAGTTCGTCGCCTTCGCCTTCAGCGGCTCCTCCTCGATGCTGGCCGAGGGGGTGCACTCGCTGGCCGACTCCGGCAACCAGGTGCTGCTGCTGTTCGGCGGCCGCCGGGCCAAGCGGGCGGCGGACACCGAGCACCCCTTCGGCTACGGGCGCGAGCGGTACGTCTCCGGCTTCCTGGTGTCCATCGTGCTGTTCACCCTCGGCGGGGTGTTCGCGCTGTACGAGGGCTACGAGAAGGTCAGCCACCCGCACCCGGTGGACGACTGGTACTGGCCGGTCGGCGTGCTCCTGTTCGCCATGGCCGCCGAGGGCATGTCGTTCCGCACCGCCGTCGGCGAGGCCCGGCAGGGCAAAGGCGCGCAGTCCTGGCCACAGTACGTGCGCACGGCCAAGGCCCCGGAGCTGCCGGTGGTGCTGCTGGAGGACTTCGGCGCGCTGATCGGCCTGGTGCTGGCGCTGATCGGGGTCGGCACGGCGGTGCTCACCCATGACGGGGTGTGGGACGGCGCGGGCTCGCTCGGCATCGGGACGCTGCTGGTGCTGATCGCGGTGGTACTGGCCACGGAGACCAAGTCGCTGCTGCTGGGCGAGTCGGCGGGCCCGCAGGTGGTGGAGCGGATCCGGGCGGCACTGGTGGACGGCGAGTCGGTGTTCCGGGTGATCCACATGCGCACGCTGCACCTGGGCCCGGAGGAGCTGCTGGTGGCCGCGAAGATCTCGGTGCCCGCCGAGGCCACCGGCGCGCAGATCGCGGGCGCCATCAACGCGGCCGAGGCCCGGGTGCGCGCCGCCGAGCCGATCGCCCGGGTGATCTACCTGGAGCCCGACCTGTACGACGAGGCCGTCGCCGCCGCGGGCGGCAACCCGGCGGCCACCCCGGGCGGTCGCTGACCGGCCCGGGGCGGCGGCGCGGGGTCAGCCCTGGGCCAGCGAGCCCAGGTAGGCGTCGGCGGCCTCCGGCGTGAAGAACCAGTTCGGGAAGTCCGACGGGTTGTCGAAGCCGTTGGCGAAGCGGGCGGCCACCGGCGGCAGCTGCCCGGCCGCGCCGATCAGGTTGAGCACGTGCTCGGGCGGCGGCGCCAGCATGGCGTTGGTCCAGGCGGTGACGTCACCGGCGGTGGAGGTCCAGTAGCCCTCGAAGGCCGCCTCCATGAAGGCGCGGTCGAAGGGCCGGTCGCCGTGGGCGCGGATGGCGGAGAGGTAGCTGGTGGCGCACTTGGAGGCGCTGTTGGAGCCCTGGCCGGTGATCGGGTCATTGGCGACGACCACGTCGGCCACGCCCAGCACCGTTCCCCCGCTGGGCAGTTCGCCCACGGCGTGACGGACCACCGGGGTGTAGCGGCCGGCCAGGGTGGCCCGGCCGTCGGTCAGCTCCACCCCGCCGAGGGTGCGCTGGTACTCCCAGGGGGTGTACGTCCGCATCAGCTCCAGGGTGCGCCGCAGGTGCTCCTCGGGCGCCAGCGCGGGCTCGAAGACGTCCAGCGGGCCGCCGGGCACGCCCTCCCAGAACAGGATGTCGCAGGGGCCGGAGAGGGTGAGCGCCGGTATCACGAACAGCTCGCCGACGCCGGGCACCAGGTTGCAGCGCACGGCCGCGAAGTCGTGCTCCGGGCGCGGGCCGAGGCCGTGCACGTAGGAGACGGCGAGGGCGCGCTGCGGCGCGGTGTACGGCGAGCGCTCCGGGTTGCGGGCGAACATCGACACCAGCTCGCCCTTGCCCGCCGCGACCAGGGTCAGGTCGTAGCCGCGGACCAGCAGGTCCAGATCGGAGACGGTGACGCCGTTGACGACGACCTTGCCGCCGCGCTCGGCGAACAGCTCCAGCCAGGCCGGCATCTTCACCCGCTGGTCCACCGACTGCGCCGGGCCGTCCAGCCGGCCGACCCAGTCGATGACCCGCGCGGCGTCCGGGCCGCTGACCGAGACGCCCAGCCCCTCGACCCGCGGGGCCTGACCGTCCCACAGGTTCAGCCCCAGCGCCCGCTCGTGGCCGAGCGAGGTGTCGAACATGCACTGCGTGGACAGCACCCGGCCGCCGCGGATCTCGTCCGGCGTCCGGTCCGTCATCACCGTGACGTCGTGGCCGTCGCCCTGCAGGCCCAGGGCGAGCTGCAGCCCGGCCTGGCCGGCGCCGACGATCAGAATCTTGGCCAAGGGAGGCTCCTTGAAGAGGGTGTGTGCGAAAAGCGGGGTGGACGCGGGGGTCGGACGGGGCTTCGGGCGCGGGGTCAGCCCTGGTCGTCCAGTGAGAGGGTGTGCTCCACCAGCGCGGCCAGGGTGCGGGCCGAGGACTGCCGGGAGCGGGCGTCGCACCACAGCAGCGGCACCCCCGGCGAGAGGCTCAGCGCGTCCCGGACGTCGGCGTCCTGGTACTGCGGCGCGCCGTCGAACTGGTTGACGGCGACCACGAACGGCAGGCCGCTGCTCTCGAAGTAGTCCACGGCCGGGAAGCTGTCGGCGAGCCTGCGGGTGTCGGTGAGCACGACCGCGCCGACCGCGCCGCGCGCCAGGTCGTCCCACATGAACCAGAAGCGGCGCTGCCCGGGGGCTCCGAAGAGGTAGAGCACCAGGTCGGGTGCGAGGTGCAGTCGGCCGAAGTCCATCGCCACCGTGGTCGTGGTCTTGGTGCTGCCGTCCGGGAGCGGGTCGGTGCCGCTGCCCGCCTCGGTCATCACCGCCTCGGTGGTCAGCGGGGTGATCTCGGAGACGGACGCGACCAGGGTGGTCTTGCCCACGCCGAAGCCGCCCGCGATGACGATCTTGGCGGAGGTGACCGGGAACTCGGTCAGCGGGATGCCGCCGGGGGTGGTGCCCAGGCCCGACGGAACCCCGGGCCCGGCTCCCGGCCGGGCGGTGTCAGGCGAGATCACGGAGTCCACCGAGGATCCTCTCCAGAACCATGCGGTTCGGTCGTGCGGGTGCGGCGACGGCCGAGCCGCCGCCGGAGCGCACGGCGACGGATCCGCCGTGCACGCGGATGCGGCCCGCGTCCACCAGATCGCTCACCCACACCCGGACCACGCCGAGCGGCAGCCGCAGCAGGGCCGACACCTCGGCGATCGAACGCATCTGGCCCTGGCACAGCTCGCAGATCCGCTCCAGCTCGGGCATGGCCGGGGGGAAGCCGCCGGGCTGGTAGACCGCCGAGACCAGCGTCTCCACCAGCAGCACCTGGCCGAAGCGGGTGCGTCCGCCGGTCAGGGCGTAGGGGCGGACCCGCGCCGAACGGCGGGGCAGCCCGTTCGCCTGGTGTCCTGCGGCGGCTCCTGCGGGTGTCTGCGGCATCACCGGGCGGTCTCCTGTCCGGGCTGGCCCCGGAGTTCGCGGCGGACTTGCGTGGTCAGCACGTGCCCGGCCCGCTCGACCAGCCGGGCCAGCTGGTAGCCGGCCAGGCTCAGGTCGCAGCCGGCGCTGGTGTAGGCGGCCAGGCAGGTGGTCTCGTCGACCGACATCAGCACCAGCGTGCCCTCGTGCAGCGTCACCACGGTGCGCCGCAGGCAGCCCAGTTCCAGCAGTTTCGACATGCCCCCGGACAGCGCGGTCAGCCCCGCCGCCAGGGTGGCGAGCTCCTCGCCTGGGGTCTCCTCGTCGGCCGCCACCAGCGGCAGGCCGTCGGTGGACACCAGGGCCAGCGAGCGCAGCCCGGGCGTGGTCATCTGCACGTCGCTGAGCAGCCAGCGCAGCCGCTGCAACGGCGTGGACTCCACCCGGGCCGTACCGGCGGCGCCGTGAACGCCCGTCGTCATCGTCGGTCCTCCTGGACGTGGGCGGGCACGGACTGGACATGGGCGGGCGCGGCGGCGCGCACCCCGCTCTGGAAGCCGCCGAGCCGGCGGCGCAGCTCGTCCGCGGCGCTGCCGCTGCCGCGCGCGGCGGGACTGCCGGGGTCGCCCGCGGCGGCCGGGGCGGCCCGGCGGGCCCGCTGCCCGCTCTCGCCGGGAACCCGCTTGGGCAGGCCGCCGACGGCGCCCGGATCGGCGGCGACCGTCGCCGGGCGCGGCCCGGGCACGGCGCTGAGCGGACGCGTCATCTGCGCCACCGAGCCGGCCACCCGCTCGTCCCAGGCGGCAGCGGCCTCCGGCCCCTGCACGGGCACGGGCTCCCGGGCGAAGGCCGTGACCGGGACGGCGACCAGCGCCGTCGTCCCGTCGGCGGTGGTGCTGTGGCGCAGCTGCACCCGCAGCCCGTGCCGGCGGGCGAGGATGGTGACCACCTGCAGCCCCATGCTGCGGCCGGTGCGGGCGGCCCCGAAGCGGGAGCCGTCGTCGGGCGCGGCCAGCCGGGCGTTGACCTCGTGCAGCAGCTCGTCCGGCAGGCCGATGCCCCGGTCCACCAGGGTGACCATCAGTTCGCCGCTCTCCAGCTGCCAGGCGGTCACCGTGACCGGCTCGGTGGGCGGCGAGAACGCGGTGCCGTTCTCCAGGAGTTCGGCGAAGACGTGGGAGAGGTCCTCGGCGATGTCCGAGCGGATCCACAGCTGGGGCACGGGGGTGAGGTGCACCCGCTCGTAGCGCTCGATCTCGGAGACGGCGGCGCGCAGCACGTCCAGCAGCGAGGTGGGGCTCTGCGGTTGGGCGGGGCGGTGGTGCGCGGCGCCCCGAGCAGCAGCAGGTTCTCGCCGTTGCGGCGCATCCGGGTGGCCAGGTGGTCGAGCCGGTAGAGCTGCTCCAGCCGGGCGGAGTCCGACTCGGAGCCCTCCATCCCTTCCAGCAGGCCGAGTTGGCGCTCGACCAGACCGAGGGTGCGCATCGCCAGGTTGGCCAGCACCTGGCCGTTCTCCGCCTCGCGCCGCGCTCCGACGGCGGCCAGCTCGTCGCGCTCGCCCGCGAGTTGGACGGCGTGGGTCTGCAGCTGCTGGTGCGCGTGCTGCAGTTGGGAGTGGGCCGTCTCCAGCTGTCCGCAGCGCTCCTGGTACCGCCGGGAGGCTCTTCGGGCCCGCAGCTGCAGGACACCGGCCACCAGTGCGACCGCCAGGGCCGTCGCGGCAACGGCGATGGATATGTACACAAGACCCCGCACTCTGCACAGCTAGCGGTCAACTCATTGGACTCATCCCTCGCGTCCATCACATCACAACGGGCATTCCGCTTTCCAGTCGGGCAGCCGCCCGCCCACTATTCGATACACGTTCCTGTCGTCCGATCAGGAATGACGGGGCATCACACCGGAAATGGCGCTATGGTCGATCGCGGATCCGCCCCGGGGTGGGGACGATTGCCCGGCGATCCCGCTGCTCGCCCGACCGACAGCCGACGGTGCGTATGCTGACCGTCCTCTTCCTGCTCGGGCTGCGGTGCACGGCGTTCGTCGCCGCACTGATCGTGCCGGGGACACCGGAGCAGCAGCAGGCGACGGCACGGAGCTGATCCGCCCCTGGCCCGCTCCCGCATGCCGGGCGGGGCCCGCCCGGCATGCGGGAACCGCATCAGCTGGTCATCATGGAGCGATGAGCACCTCCTCCCCGCCCGACGCCGGTCCGGCCCAGGAGTTCGGCGGCAGGACCGCCCTGGTCACCGGCGCCGCCTCGGGCATCGGGCTGGCCGTCGCCCGCCGGCTGGCCGCCGGGGGCGCGGCGGTGGCGGTCGCCGACTTCAACGGCGAGGGGGCGCGCGAGGCCGCCGCCGCGCTGCGGGCCGAGGGGGCCGAGGCGCTGGCGGTCCGCATCGACGTCACCGACCCGGACTCGGTGGCCGAGGCCGTCCGGAAGGTCCGGGAGGAGCTGGGCGGGCTGCACCTGGCCGTCAACAACGCCGGGATCGCCGGCGGCGGCAGCGTCCACACCGGCCAGTACCCGGTGGACGGCTGGCGGCGGGTGCTGGCCACCAACCTGGACGGCGTCTTCTACTCGCTGCACTACGAACTGCCCGCCATCCTGGCCTCCGGCGGCGGGGCCGTGGTCAACATGTCGTCGGTGCTGGGCAGCAACGGCTTCGCCGGATCGGCCGCGTACGTCGCCGCCAAGCACGGCGTGCTCGGGCTGACCAAGAGCGCCGCGCTGGAGTACGCCCCCCGGGGCGTACGGATCAACGCGGTGGGGCCCGGCTTCATCGACACCCCGCTGCTCTCGCAGACCGACGTCTCCATCCGGGAGGCGCTGGTGGCGCTGCACCCGGCCGGACGGCTGGGCACCCCGCAGGAGGTCGCCGAGCTGGTCGCGTTCCTGCTGTCGGAGCGGGCCTCCTTCGTCCACGGCAGCTACTACCTGGTGGACGGCGGGTACGCGGCGCGCTGAGCTGCGGCGGAGGATCGGCACGAGTTCTCCAGAAGTCGGGCACCGTACCTCCAGTTGCCGGGAAGCATCACGATCTAGCCAATCGTTGCGGCATCGTTGGGGACCACCGGCCACACGCCAGGGAGTCCCCATGCAGCGCCACGCCCGTCACCGCCGCCCCGCCGGCCGCAGCACGGCCTCGCGCACCGCCCTCACCCTCGCCTTCACCGGGGCCACCGCCGCCATGCCGCTGGTCAGCAGCACCATCGCGCACGCCACCTCGCCCCGGCGCGACGAGGCCGCCGCGAGCGCCGCCGCCCGGATGAGCCGCGGCGCGCACGCGGGCCCTGCCGCCGACGATCCGGTGCACGTGGTGCGCAGCGGGGAGAACCTCACCGAGATCGCCCGCACCTTCCACGTCCCCGGGGGCTGGCTCGCCCTGTACGCGGCCAACCAGCGGGCCGTCGGCCCCGATCCGGACCTGATCCGGCCCGGCGAGCGGCTGCGGATACCGGTGGCCGCGGGCACAGCCGCCGGGAGCACCGGGGCCTCCGGTGTTTCGGGGGCTGCCGGGGCCTCCGGCGCTTCCGGGAGCGGCACCGCCCGGCACCGCAGACCGGTCGGCGCCGAGACCGCGAGCACCGCGCCGGCCACGGGCTCCGCCGCCCCGGCACCGGCCGCGCCTCCTGCCTCCCCCGCGCCGGTCACCCGCTCGGCCCCGGCGCCCGCGCCCACCGTCCCTCCTGCTTCCCGGGGCGCGGGGCCGGAGGGCATGCCCGGCAGCTGGACCCCGGTCTTCGACGACGAGTTCGACGGCGACAGCCTGTCCTCCGCCAACTGGCGCACCGGCTGGCTGGCCTCCGGCGTCACCGCCCCGGTCGGCGCCGAGGAGCAGGAGTGCTACGACCCGTCCGAGGTCAGCGTCGGCGGCGGCTACCTGCACCTGGACGCGGTGGCCAGGAGCGAGCAGTGCGGCGGCGAGACCCGCCCCTACGCCTCCGGCATGGTGACCACCGACGGCCTGCACGAGTTCACCAGCGGCGCCTTCGAGGCCCGGATCTACCTGCCCGCCGCGCCCGACGGCGGGGTCGCCGACTGGCCCGCCTTCTGGGCCGACGGCCAGAGCTGGCCCGCCGACGGCGAGATGGACGTCATGGAGGGGCTGTCCGGGCAGACCTGCTTCCACTACCACGACCCCTCCGGCGGCCCCGGCGGCTGCGCCGACGTCGGCCCGGGCTGGCACGTCTTCGGGGCGGACTGGGAGGGCGACACCGTGACGTACTACTACGACGGCCACGACGTCGGCTCCACCACCACCGACGGCAGCTCCGCGCCGCAGTACCTGATCCTCAACAACGCCGTCGGCGGCTCCGGCGGCCAGACCGCGCCCGCGGACATGCTGGTCGACTACGTCCGGGTGTGGCGGCAGTCCTGACCCGGCCCGATGTCAGAACCGCTCGCACCACCCGGCCCGCTCACAGCGCCTTGCTGCGCTGCAGCCACACCAGGGCCAGCCAGCCGGGCAGCACCGGCAGCCAGAACGTCAGCGCCCGGAACAGCAGCACCGGCGGCAGCGCCTCGGCCGGGGACACCCCGATCGTCTGCGCCAGGGCGCCGCTGAGCAGCACCTCCACCCCGCCCACGCCGCCGGGCGTGGGCACGGCCGAGCCCAGCGCGCCGCCGATCAGGTTGGCGATGGCGACGGCGGCGAAGCTGGGGTGCAGGCCGAAGGCCAGCACGCAGAAGTAGAGGCAGGCCGCCGAGGTCAGCGACACCAGCAGCTGCCCGACCACGCCCACGGCCAGCTTGACCGGGTGCTGGAGCAGGTCCAGCAGGCGCGGAATCGCGTCGGCGAGCAGCGGTTGCAGCCGGGCCGCCAGCCAGCGCCGCAGCGGCGGCACGCTGGTCGCCAGCAGCGCCAGCACCGCCGCCACCAGCAGGCCGGTGATCAGCGCGGGCGAGGTGGACAGCGAGCTGCCGTAGTGGACGCTGGCCAGGTAGCCGAAGACCAGGACCAGTAGCACGTGCAGCACCAGACCGACCACCTGGGAGGCGCCGACGCTGGCGATGGCCTTGCGCGGGGCGATCCCGGCCCGTTGCAGGAAGCGGGTGCCGACCGCCATGCCGCCCACCCCGCTGGGCGTGACCAGGTTGGCGAAGCCGCCCGCCAGCTGCGCCAGCGTGGCCTTGACCAGGTCGAGCCGCTCGGGGACGAAGCCGACGAAGCTCATGGTGGCGGCCACCACGCCGAGCACGGCGGCCAGCCCGGCGAAGGCGAACCAGCCGCTGTGCGCCGCCGCCAGCGCGCTCAGCGGGTTGTTCTGCTTGCTGGAGAACTGCAGCAGCAGGTAGTAGCCGGCCAGGACGCCGCCGAAGACCGAGATCAGGGTCCTGGTCCGCAGCCGCTCCAGCCGCACCGGCTCGATCGGCGCCTCCGGGCGGGTCCGCAGCACCGCGTCCCGCAGGTCGGCCAGCAGGTCGGGGGCGGCCCGGGTGCTGGGGAAGATGGCGAGCGGCTGGAGCAGCGGCACGGCGGAGCCGACACGTTCGGCCCCGATGACGCCGACGGCGGCGGCCACGGCGCGGTCCGGGCCGACCCGCTGCGCGGTGGTGGCCAGCAGCTGCGCCAGGTCGCCGCGCAGGGCGAGGTCGCCGGCGGCGATGTCGCCGTCCTCCAGGTTCACCAGGTGGACCGCGCCCTCGTCGTCGACCAGCAGCGAGGCCGGGTCCAGGCTGCGGTGGGCGATCCGGCGGGCGTGCAGCAGCGCCAGCTGGCGCCAGGCGTCGGCCAGCAGTCCGTCGGTCAGGTCCTCGTCGGCCAGGCGGTCCAGGGTGCGGCCGGTGAGCCGCTCGTAGACGGCGAAGGCGGCGTCCGGGCCGAGGTCGGCGGTCAGCAGCAGCCGCCGGCTGCGGGCGCCGGCGGCCTGGGCCGCGTAGGAGAGCAGTGCCTCCTGCTGCAGCGCGCCGCGCGGCGAGAGCAGGCTGCGGCGCTGGGGGGCGGTGCGCAGCCGGACCCGGCGCCAGGTCCGGCGGAAGAAGCCGGAGGCGGAGGTCTCTCGGTCCAGCAGCATCACGTCCAGGTCGGGGCGGCCGTCGGTCTGGCTGACCAGGAAGCGGTGCTGCTCGTGCGGGGGCGCGCCGGGGGTGCGGGTGGCGGTGGCGGGCCGGAAGCCGGTCTGCCGCAGGGCGGTGAACAGCAGCTCCAGGGTGAGCCGGGCGTTGGGCGAGCCGAGGCCGTAGACGGTGGCGTTGGCGGCGGCCAGGCCGACCAGCAGCGAGAGCAGCAGGGCCAGGGCGTCGGCGCTGCCGTTGACCAGCGCGGTGAGCCCGTCCAGGCCGAGCAGCACGACCATGGCCGCCAGCCAGCGCGGGCGGGCGGCGGCCCCGGCGGTGACCAGGTAGGCCAGGACCGGGGCGGGCCGGTCCAGGACCGGATGGGCCAGGCCGACCAGCAGCGCCAGCCCGTAGGCGGGCACGGCGGCCAGCACCCCGTCGGCGGCGCGCCGGGGCTCGCGCTGGATCAGCAGCCGGGCCGCGAACGCCAGCGGCAGCAGCAGCACGGCGGTGGCGGCGAACGCCCCGGCGGCGTCGATCAGCCACCGGGGGGTGTGCGCGGCCAGCTGCGCCACATCGGCGTCCAGGCCGGTGGCGGTGGAGCGGGCGTCATGGGCGAGCAGCAGGGTCAGCCCGATCAGGGCCAGGCTGATGACGGAGCGGATCAGCGCCTCGGGCCGACGCGCCCGGGCCGACAGCAGGAGCTCCTGCGGCTCGATGTGGAACCTCCAACCCCCGTGCGCCGTCGCGGCTGCGCGCATGGACCGCGGACGTCGGCGCGGTCTCGATCGTACCGGCACCGCCACCCGCCGCCGAAGCGCCGCCAGGGGTTTCGACAGCCTGAACTTGGCAGTCCAGACTGATGAAACTATCCTGGAACGATGGACGAGGAGACGGCCGGCCCGGGTGAGCCCGCAGCCAGGGCCGCGAACGACCTGCGGGTACTGATCGGACGCCTGAAGCGGACGCTCAAGGAGCTGGACCCCCCGGACGGCCTCACCCCGACCCAGCTGTCCGTGCTCAGCCGGCTGGACCACGACGGCCCGGCCTCACCCAGCGCGCTGGCCGGTGCCGAGCGGGTCCGCCCGCAGTCCATGGGGGCCACCCTCGCCCTGCTGGAGGAGCGGGGTCTGATCGAGCGCCGCCCGGACGCGGACGACGGCCGCCGCCAGGTGGTCTCGCTCACCGCCGCCGGCGACCGGTACATCCGCGACAGCCGCCGCCAGCGGCAGGAGTGGCTGTCCCGGGCGCTGCAGGACGGCTTCACCGAGCAGGAGCTGGCCGTCGTCATCGAGGCCCTCGCCCTGCTGGACCGGCTCACCCGGCCGTGACGGCCGACGGTGACCGGCCCCGGCGGGCGACCTCAGCGGCCGACCGGCCCCGGCGGCGGCACCTCAGCCGGGCAGGGTGCAGAGCGTGAGCGACGCGCCCAGGGGGTCGCGTACGGCGCACATCCTGCCGTACGGCGAGTCCATCGGCGGGCGCAGCACGGTGCCGCCCGTGGACGTCACCGCCCGGGCGGCGGCGTCGACGTCCGGCACCGCGAAGTAGGTGCCCCAGGCGGGCAGCCCGCCGTGCAGCTGCTCCTCGGAGACCTGGTTGCGGCCGCACACCGGCAGGTCGCCCCACTCGCTCTGCGCGCCGCCGGGCACCTTCCAGGCGGTGTAGTCGAACTCCCCGCCGTCCCCGATCTGCTCCTGGGCGTAGCCGAACAGGGCGTGGTAGAAGCTGTCGGCGGCGGCGCCGTCGGTGGTGTTCAGCTCGTTCCAGCAGACCGCGCCCGGCTCCCCGTAGAGCTGGGCGCCGTAGTGCCCGCCCGGCTGCCAGAGGCCGAAGGAGGCTCCGGTCGGGTCGAAGGCGAAGGCCATCCGGCCCGCTCCGGGCACGTCGTGCGGGCCCATCACCGGCTTGCCGCCGGCCTCGGGGATCCGGGCCACGACGGCGTCGACGTCCTCGGTGGCCAGGTAGACGTTCCACATCGCGGGCAGGCCCTCGCCGCCGGACGGCGGCGGCATCAGGGCGGCCACCGGCTTCCCCTGCCGCAGGCACATGGTGTAGTACCCGAAGTCGGGACCGGCGTCCTGGAACTCCCAGTCGAGCAGCGGCCCGTAGAAGTCCCGGGCGGCGGCCAGGTCGGGCGCGGTCAGATCCACCCAGCAGGGCGCTCCGTCGGGATACGAACGACGATCGGGCATAACGTACACACCTCTCCGCAGGACCGGGGCCGGGGCGCGGCGGCACGGCTCGGTGCCGCCCCGGCCCACCGTGCCCCCGGCCGGCGCCGACCGCAACCGCTGGCCGCCCGGGCTCCGCCGCCCGGCTGACCGCCGGTCAGTTCCCGCCGCTCCGGCCCCGCCGCCCGCCGCCGTACAGTGGTCTGTACCAATGGGTGGGCAGCCCGGAGCCGCGGCGGCCGGGCCGGGTAGCCTGCGGACCGGGATTCTGCGTGCAGGATGAGGAGAAACCGTGACCGACGCCCCCGAAGGCATATCCCCGGCTGCCGGGCAACCGCCCGACGTGCTCTCCCGGCTCGGCGCGGTCGGCGTGGTGCCGGTCGTGGTCCTGGACGACGCCGACAGCGCCGGGGCGCTTGCCGACGCGCTGCTGGCCGGCGGTCTCGGCTGCGCCGAACTGACCCTGCGGACCCCGGCGGCCGAGCACGCGGTGCCCGCCATGGCGGGCCGGGCCGGTCTGCTGCTGGGCGTCGGCACGGTGCTGGAGGCCGGGCAGGTGGAGCGCTGCGTGGACGCGGGTGCGCGCTTCGTCGTCTCCCCCGGCTTCGACGACGAGGTGGTCGAGCGCTGCCGGTCGCTGGGCGTCCCGGTGCTGCCGGGCACGGCCACCGCGACCGAGGTGCTGCGTGCCCGGCGGGCCGGGCTGCGGACGGTGAAGTTCTTCCCGGCCGAGACCTCCGGCGGCCTGCCGGCCCTGCGGGCCCTGGCCGCCCCCTTCCACGACATGCGGTTCCTGCCGACCGGCGGCATCTCCCCCGCCAATGCCGGGGACTACCTGCGCGATCCGGCCGTGCTCGCGGTCGGCGGCAGCTGGATGGTCCCGCGCGAGCTGGTGCGCGCCCGCCGCTGGGACGAGATCACCCGGCTGTCGGCGGCGGCCGTCCGGGCCGTGGCCGAGCTCCGCTGCGCGGCGGCGGCCCGATGAGCGCCGACGGGCTGGAGCGGACCGGGCTGCTGACCTTCGGCGAGACCATGGGCCTGGTCTCCGCGCTGGACACCGGCCCGCTGGAGTACGCCCGGGGCTTCGGCTACGGCATCGGCGGGGCCGAGAGCAATGTGGCCATCGGGGTCTCCCGGCTCGGCGCGCCCGCGGCCTGGTTCGGCCGGGTCGGCGCCGACGCCACCGGCGACCTGGTCGAACGGCGGCTGCGCGGCGAGGAGGTGCGCACCCTGGCGATCCGGGACGGCGGCTTCACCGGGATCATGGTCAAGCACCGGCGCTTCGGCACCACCCTCCAGGTGGACTACCACCGGGCGGGCAGCGCCGGTTCGCGGCTGGCCCCGGCCGACGTCCCGGCGGAGCTGGTCGGGACGGCCGCGATCCTGCACGTCACCGGCATCACCCCGGCGCTGTCCGAGTCCGCCGCGGCGGCGGTGCGGCACGCACTGCAGTTGGCGCGCGCGGGCGGGACCACGGTCTCGGTGGACGTCAACTACCGCTCCAAGCTGTGGAGTCGGACGGCGGCCGGGCCGGTGCTGCGCGAGCTGGTCTCGCTGGCCGACATCGTCTTCGCCGGGGTGGAGGAGGCAGAGCTGGTCGCCGGCTCCGGCGAGTCGGCGCCGACGGCCCGGACGGCGGCCGAACTGGCGCAGGCGCTGGCCGCGTTGGGTCCGAGCGAGGCCGTCGTCAAGGACGGTGCGCGCGGCTGCACCGCCGTTGTGGACGGCGTCCGGTACCGGCTGCCGGCGCTGCCGGTGACCGTGGTGGACCCGACCGGCGCGGGCGACGCCTTCGTGGCCGGCTACCTGGCCGAGCACCTCGGCGGCGCGACCGCCGAGCAGCGGCTGCGGACCGCGATCGCGGCCGGGGCCTTCGCCGTCACCGTCCCCGGCGACTGCGAGGGGCTGCCGCGCCGCGCCGACCTGGCGGCGCTGGCCCGGCCCGAGGAGGACATCGCCCGCTGACCCGGCCCGGCCCGCTGACCGATCGGTGCGATGCGGACGGTCAGGGACGCACCCGCCCCAGCCCGCCGAAGACCAGGAGCGTGCTGGGGGTCCGCGGCTCGGGCCCCTCCGCCCCGGGCGGCTCCTCCTCCGGGTGCCAGGCGACCACCGGAACGACGCCGGGCTCCAGCAGTTCCGTGCCGTCGAAGAAGGCCCGGATCTCCTGCTCGCCGCGCATCCGGCCGGAGCCGAGCATCTGCTGGAACGCCTCCTCCAGGGCCCGGGCCTCGGAGCTGGCGTCGCAGAAGTGGCTGAGCAGCAGACAGCTGCCGGGCGGCAGTTGCTCCAGCAGGGTCCGCACCAGCCTGCCGGGCCGGTCGGAGTCGGCGAGATGGTGCACGATGCCGAGCAGCAGCAGCCCGATCGGACGGCTCCAGTCGAGGAAGTCCTTGACCACCGGATCGCCGAGGATCACCTCGGGCTGCCGCAGGTCGCCCAGGACGGCCTCGGTGAAGGGGTTGTCGGTGAGCAGCGCCCGGGCGTGGCTGAGCACCATGGGATCGTGGTCGACGTAGACCACCCTGGCGTCCGGGATCACGCTCTGCGCCACCTGGTGCGTGTTCTGGGCGGTCGGCAGGCCCGAGCCGATGTCCAGGAACTGCCGGATGCCCAGCCGGGCCAGGTGCCGGACGCCCCTGGCCAGGAAGGCCCGGCTGAGCCGGGCGCCCTGCCCGCCGTCGGGTATCAGCTCCAGCCGCCGGGCGGCGACGGCGCGGTCCACGGCGAAGTTGTCCTTGCCTCCGAGTACGGCGTCGTAGACCCGGGCGACGCTGGGCCTGGTGGGGTCCACCCCCAGCTGTTCCCACTGCGTGGTCTGCCAACTCCCGTCCAGCCAGCCCTCGTCCTGTTCTCCCGTCACGCCCGGCCCCTCCCGTCGCGGACTCCCGTGCGGCGACGCTGACGAGCTTAGCCACATGTGCGGCCGCGCGTACCTGAGTTGACGCCGGTCACGATCCGCGGCGGGGTCGGCCCCAGGGCGGTCGGCGGCTCCGTCGGCGGCCCGGGGCAGGGCACGGCCGGGCCGCCCGCCGGGCGCGCCGGGCCAGGCCGGAGCGGGGGCAGCGGTCGCCTGCCGGGCGGTGCCCGGGGCAGGCGATGCGCGCGAGCAGGCCGACGGCGTACCCCTGCCCGGCGCGGGGCCAGGGGTGGCGGGTGCGGTGGGAGCCGCGGGCTTGGTAGGAGCGGTGGCGGAGAAGGGCGGTCCAGGAGCCTGCCCGACAGGGCGCGGGGCGAAGGAGCGGACCCACATACGCGTGGATGCTTCCTTGCCGACGCCGCCGCAGTGGGGCAGGCCCCCCGGCAGGGAGGCATCCATGGGGCAAGTATCGCAGCCCCCAGTAGCCCACCGCCATCACCCAGGCGAGTGACAGCAGCAGTTGGCACCGCATCAGCAGCTGGGCGTCCTGCGCGCCCGAGGCACCCGGTGCGCCCCAGGGGGCCGGTACGGGCGGCGGCACCCGCAGCGGCAGCGGCAGCGGTCCGGGACCGGCCAGGGCCGAGACCGCCGCCGCGACCAAGGGCGTCACCGGGCGTCCACCGGACTGCCGCCGGTCCGGACCGGCGGGTGTGGCATGGTCGTGGCCGTCTTCACGGCCTGGTCAACGGCGGTGGTCACAGCAGGTCACCGACGGCGCTGCGGGACCACCGTTTCGTGTCGGCGCTCGAAGGCCCGTGCGGGCGGAGGCCCGGCGGCGGTCACCGGCGTTCGACCGGCTCCCGGCCGCGTTCGGCCGCCGCCCGGGCCGGGCGGTCAGCCCGCGGCGAGGGCCGCGCCGCGCCCGCGACCGGCGGCGGCGGTCAGCCGGTGGCCCCGGATCCGCAGCACCAGCATCCGCGAGACCACCTCGCCGAGCGCCATCAGCACCAGCGCCGCCACCCACGCCTGGCCGCTGGTGATCGAGTGCTGGAGGCTGAAACGGTCGATGGCCGCGCCCTCGCCGTGGGTGGATTCGAAGGAGAAGGCCATCCGGAAGCCGATGCCCACCACCCACAGCACCGCGGCGACCACCCCGGCCTTGGCGAAGGGCACCCCGTCCGCGCCGAGCCGCAGCCGGGTGGCCAGCGCCGCGCCGACGCCCAGCAGCACGCCCACCGAGGCCAGCACGGTGATCAGCACCAGGTCGTTCCCGGCGGTGGGGATGGAGCGCAGGTACTGGAATGCGACGAAGCCGGTGATCGCCAGCGGCAGCACCAGATTGAGCAGGTCCAGCCTGGAACCGCGGACCTGCCGGATGACCAGCAGGACCAGGACCGCGTTGATCAGATAGTCGTAAGTGCTCATGGCCCCCAGCATCTCCGGCACCGGGCGGCGCCGGATCGGCCGCCGGATGGAGAGTCGGCGGCCGATCCCGACGGCCGGGCCCAGGCCCCCATCCCCGGCCTCCATCCCAGGGTGGAGGCGCAGGCCGGAGCGGTACCGCCAGCGGCAAACCCTTTGATCACCGGCGGCGCGGCGGGATAGGAAGGTGCCATGCTGCGAGGTCACACCGTCGGGCTGCGGGCCCGACACCCATCCGATGTACCCGTCCTGCACGACGAGCTCTACGACGACGTCGCCGCCCGCTCGCGGGCCGACAGCCGGCCCTGGCGGCCGATCTCCCCCGGCTCGGCCGCCTCCCCCTTCGCCGTCGCCGACCCCACCGACACCCTGGCGGTGTTCTCGGTGGTGACCCTGGAGGACGGCGGGCTGGTCGGCGACGCCGTGCTCTGGGGCCTGGACCAGCACAGCCGCTCCGCGCACCTGGGCGTGTCGCTGCGCCCGGCGTTCCGGGGGCGCGGCCTGAGCACCGACGTGGTCCGGGTGCTGTGCCGCTACGGCTTCGGCGTACGCGGCCTGCAGCGGCTCCAGGTGGAGACCCTCGCCGACAACGGCGCCATGCTGCGCGCCGCCGAGCGGGCCGGATTCGTCCGGGAGGGCACGCTGCGCCGGGCCGCCTGGGTGGACGGCGCCTTCCTGGACGAGGTGGTGCTCGGCCTGCTGGCCGACGAGTGGCGGCGCTGACCGCCACGCCGGGCCCGGCGGCGTGCGTCCGTCCGGGCGCGGACGGGGCCGGGCGGGTGGCGTGCCGCACCGGCCGGGCGGCGGACAGCGGGCAGACTGCAGAGATCTTGTAGCTCCGCTGGTGGCGCACTTAAGAAAGCCTCGATGGACCTGGGGCAGGTGTGACCGGCAGGGTGAAGCTGCCCACCGTGATCGCGGTGCGGCACCGTGTCACGCTCAGGAGATCCACCGTGAAGGCACTTGTGAAGGCGAAGGCAGAACCGGGCCTGTGGCTGATGGACGTGCCGGAGCCGGAGGTGGGCCCGGGCGAGGTGCTGATCAAGGTCCTGCGGACCGGCATCTGCGGCACCGACCTGCACATCCGCGCCTACGACGGCTGGGCGCAGCAGGCCGTGCGGACCCCGCTGGTGCTCGGCCACGAGTTCGTCGGCGAGGTCGTCGAGGTGGCCCCGGGCGTCGCCGACATCAACCCGGGCGACCTGGTCAGCGGCGAGGGCCACCTGGTCTGCGGCAAGTGCCGCAACTGCCTGGCCGGGCGGCGGCACCTGTGCCGCAGCACGGTGGGCCTGGGCATCGGCCGGGACGGCGCGTTCGCCGAGTACGTGACGCTTCCGGCGTCCAACGTCTGGGTGCACCGGGTGCCGGTGGACCTGGACGTCGCCGCGATCTTCGACCCCTTCGGCAACGCGGTGCACACCGCCCTGTCCTTCCCGCTGGTCGGCGAGGACGTGCTGATCACCGGGGCCGGCCCGATCGGGGTGATGGCGGCGGCGGTGGCCAAGCACGCCGGGGCGCGCCAGGTGATGATCACCGACGTCAGCCCGTACCGGCTGGAGCTGGCCGAGCGGGTCGGGGTGAGCCTGGCGCTGGACGTGCGGACGTCCACCATCGAGGAGGGCCAGCGGCGGCTCGGGCTGCGCGAGGGCTTCGACGTCGGCCTGGAGATGTCCGGCCGCCCGGAGGCCCTGCGCGACATGATCGCCAACATGACGCACGGCGGGAAGATCGCCATGCTCGGGCTGCCCTCCGAGGAGTTCTCGGTCGACTTCGCCAAGGTGGTGACCTCCATGCTGACGCTCAAGGGCATCTACGGCCGGGAGATGTTCGAGACCTGGTACTCCATGTCGGTGCTGCTGGAGGGCGGCTTGGACCTCAGCCCGGTGATCACCGGACGCCACTCGTACCGGGACTTCGACGCGGCCTTCGACGAGGCGGCCGGCGGCCGCTGCGGCAAGGTCATCCTGGACTGGACGGCCTGACCCCTCCCCTCCCCGCCCCGGCAACCCCGCGGCAGACCACGGCAACCGCAAGGAGAGCCACCCCATGTTCGACTCCGTCCGCGAGGACCTGCGCTCCACCCTCGACGAGATCCGCGCCGCCGGGCTGCACAAGCCCGAGCGGGTGATCGGCACCCCGCAGAGCGCGTCGGTCGCCGTCACCGCGGGCGGCCGCCCCGGCGAGGTGCTGAACTTCTGCGCCAACAACTACCTGGGCCTGGCCGACGATCCCGAGGTCGTCGCCGCCGCCAAGGAGTCCCTGGACCGCTGGGGCTACGGCATGGCCTCGGTCCGCTTCATCTGCGGCACCCAGGAGGTGCACAAGGAGCTGGAGGCCCGGCTGTCGGCCTTCCTCGGCATGGAGGACACCATCCTCTACAGCTCCTGCTTCGACGCCAACGGCGGGGTCTTCGAGACCCTGCTGGACGAGCGGGACGCGGTGATCTCCGACGCGCTCAACCACGCCAGCATCATCGACGGCATCCGGCTGTCCAAGGCCCGCCGCCACCGGTACGCCAACCGGGACATGGCCGACCTGGAGCAGCAGCTCAAGGAGTCCGCGGACGCCCGGCGCAGGCTGATCGTCACCGACGGCGTGTTCTCCATGGACGGTTACGTCGCCCCGCTGGAGCAGATCTGCGACCTGGCCGACCGCTACGGCGCCATGGTCATGGTGGACGACTCGCACGCGGTCGGCTTCGTCGGCCCGAGCGGGCGCGGCACGCCCGAGCTGCACGGGGTGACCGACCGGGTGGACATCATCACCGGCACGCTCGGCAAGGCCCTCGGCGGCGCGTCCGGCGGCTACGTGGCCGCCCGCGCGGAGATCGTGGCGCTGCTGCGCCAGCGGTCGCGTCCGTACCTCTTCTCCAACTCGCTGGCCCCGGTGATCGCCGCCGCCTCGCTGAAGGTGCTGGACCTGCTGGAGGACGAGACCACCGGCCGGGGCGCGGCGCTGCGGGCCCAGCTGGGCGCCAACACCGCGCAGTTCCGCAGCCGGATGGCCGAGGAGGGCTTCGAGATCCTGCCCGGCGACCACCCGATCTCGCCGGTGATGATCGGCGACGCGGAGCTGGCCGGGCGGATCGCCGAGCAGTTGCTGGAGCACGGCGTCTACGCGGTCGGCTTCTCCTACCCGGTGGTTCCGCACGGCAGGGCCCGGATCCGGGTGCAGCTGTCGGCGAGCCACTCGGCCGAGGACGTGGAGCGCGCCGTGGGCGCATTCGTCGCCGCGAGGGCCGCCCTGGCAGGATGAGCGGGTGATCGATGCCCGGAGACTGCGCACCCTGCGGGCCGTGGCGGACCACCGGACGGTGACCGCCGCGGCCGCCGCGCTGTTCCTGACCCCGTCGGCGGTGTCGCAGCAGCTGGCGGCGCTGGAGAACGAGGTCGGGCACCAGCTGCTGGTGCGCGACGGGCGCGGGATCAGGCTGACGGCCGCCGGGGAGATCCTGGTGCGGCACAGCAACGCCGTCATGGCCCAGCTGGAGCGGGCCGAGGCCGAGCTGGCCGCGTACGGCGCGGGCCAGGCGGGCGACGTCACGGTGGCGTCGTTCGCCACCGGCATCGCCACCGTGGTCGCCCCGGCCATGGCGAGCCTGGCCGCGTCGGCGCCCGGCATCCGGCTGCGGGTGCGCGACGCCGAGGGCGACGCCAGCCTGATGATGGTGGTGGACGGCCATGCCGACCTGGCGGTGGCCGTGGAGTACCGGGGCGCTCCGCACGAGGACGACCAGCGGCTGGCGCGGGTTCCGCTGTACGCCGAGCCCTTCGACGCGGTGCTGCCGCGCGGGCACCGGCTGGCGGGCAGCTCCCGGGTGAACGTCTCGGACCTCGCCGAGGAGCCCTGGATCGGTCCCTACCCGGGCAATCCCTGCCATGACGTGGTCGTCCTGGCTTGCGAGTTCGCCGGCTTCCAGCCCCGACTGGCGCACTCCTCGGACGACTTCCGGGCGGTCGCCGCGCTGGCCGGGGCGGGCGCCGGGGTGGCGCTGGTGCCGCGCTCGGCGCTGCGCGGGGTGGACCTGCCGGATGTGGTGGTGCTGCCGGTGGCGGGCGTCCCGGCGACCCGGCGGGTCTTCGCGGCGGTCCGCCGGGGCGCGGCGGAGCATCCGCTGATCCGTCCGGTGCTGGACGCGCTGCGGGCCGCCGCCGACCGCGCCCGCCCGGCGGCGCTGGCCTGACGCCACGGCGGGCCGCGGCGTCAGGCCCTCACTGCTCAGGGCTCACTGCCTCCGGGCTCACTGCTCCAGGCGGGCCAGGGCGGCGTCGATCCGGGCCAGCACGCGCTCGCGGCCCAGGGCCTCCAACGACTCGAACAGCGGCAGGCCGACGGTGCGGCCGGTGGTGGCGACCCGGATCGGCGCCTGCGCCTTGCCGAGCTTGAGGCCGTTCTTCTCGCTGACGGCCTCCAGCACCGCCTTGAGCGCGTCGGCCTGCCAGACGGCGTCCGCCAGCCCGGCCCGGGCGTCGCGCAGGATGCCGTCGGCGCCGGGCTTCATCGCCTTGGCCCAGGCGGCGTCGTCCTGCACCGGCTGGTCCAGGAAGAGGAAGTCGACGTAGGCGGTGATCTCCGAGAGCACGGTGATCCTGGTCTGCGCCAGCGGCGCGACGCCGTCGAAGACCGCCTGGTCGAAGGCGTCGGCGGCCCAGGGGGCGCGCGGCTCGGTCAGCCAGGGGGCGCAGGCGGCGGCGAAGTCGGCCGGGGCCATCGCCCGGATGTACTCGCCGTTGAACGCGGACAGCTTCTTGACGTCGAAGAAGGCGGAGGAACCGTTGACGTCCTCGATCCGGAACAACTGCTCCAGCTCGGCGTAGGGGCGGATCTCGCGGTCCTCGCCGGGGCCCCAGCCCAGCAGCATCAGGTAGTTGACCATGGCGTCGGGCAGGTAGCCCTCGGCCAGGTAGTCCTCGAGGGCGACCTTGTCCCGGCGCTTGGAGAGCTTCTGCCGCTTCTCGTTGACGATCACCGGCAGGTGCGCCCAGGTCGGCGGGGTCGAGCCGAGGGCCTCCCAGAGCAGCTGCTGCTTGGGGGTGTTGGACAGGTGCTCCTCGCCCCGGATCACCATGGTGACGCCCTCGTCGAGGTCGTCGACGACGTTGGCGATCAGGAACACCGGGGAGCCGTCGCCGCGCGCGATGACGAAGTCCTCGATCGCGGAGTTGGGGAAGGAGGGCTCGCCGCGGATCAGGTCCACCACGACCGTCGCGCCCTCGTCCGGGGTGCGGAAGCGCAGCGCCCGGCCCGCCTCGTAGGCCAGGCCGCGGTCGCGGCAGAAGCCGTCGTAGCCGAGCTGGGCGTTGCCGGTCCGCTCGGCCAGCTGCTCCCGGGTGCAGTCGCAGTAGTAGGCGTGGCCGGCGGCCAGCAGCTGCAGCCCGGCCTCCCGGTGCCGGTCGGCGTTCCGGGACTGGAAGTAGGGGCCCTCGAAGGCCGGGTCGGACTCGTTGATGCCGATGGAGGCGAGCGCGCTGATGATGCCGTCGATCCACTCCGGCTTGTTGCGCGCCGCGTCGGTGTCCTCGATGCGCAGCACGAAGGTGCCGCCGGACTGCCGTGCCACCGCCCAGTTGTAGAGGGCGGAGCGGGCTCCTCCGACGTGGAACATGCCAGTCGGGGAGGGGGCGAAGCGGACGCGGACCGGGGTAGCAGACATGGGTCGATCCTACCGATCCCCGGGAGTGCGCAGCTCACGCCCGGCCGGATCGGGAAGCCGTTGACATGTGACCAAAAGGTCACCTATCGTCGGTGGGGTGGACGCGATATTCAAGGCCCTCGCCGACCCCACGCGCCGGAGCCTGCTGGACGAGCTGTTCCAGCAGGACGGTCAGACGCTCACCGCGCTGGAGGCGCGCTTCGACATGACCCGCTTCGCGGTGATGAAGCACCTCAAGCTGCTCGAGGAGGCCGGACTGGTCGTGACCAGGCGTCAGGGCCGAGAGAAGCTGCACTTCCTGAATCCCGTGCCCATCCGGCTCGTCCACGACCGGTGGGTGAGCAAGTACGCGCTCCCCGTGGTCGCCGCGCTCAGCGACCTCAAGAGCCGATTGGAGACTCCGATGCAGAAGATCTACGAGATCTACATCCGCACCACCCCGGAGCTGCTGTGGCATGCCATCACGGACAGCGAGATCAGGAGCAAGTACACCTTCGGCGCGCGGGTGGCCTCGGAGTGGACGCCCGGCTCGCGCTACGAGATGAGCGCCCCGAACGCCCACGGGCTGCTCAGCGAGGGCGAGATCCTGGAGGCCGACCCGCCCCGGCGGCTCGTCCAGACCATGGTCGCGCTGTGGAGCGAGGACGTGAAGCGCGAGGGCACCTCCCGGATCACCTGGGAGATCGAGCAGGTCGGCGACTCCTGCCGGCTGGTGGTGACCCATGACGAGCTGCGCGAGGGCGCCAACGACGAGCTGTACGGCGGCTGGCCGATGATCCTCTCCGGCCTGAAGACCTGGCTGGAGACCGGCGAGCTGCTCACCACGCCCGGTTCGCTGATGTACAGCGGCAGCTGACCCGTCGGCCGGGGCACGGCTGCCGCTCCGGCGTCCGGTAGATTCCTGCTGGTCCCGAGCGGGATCGTGGGCGACGGGGAGTGTGCGGCCGGTGGCGGAGACAGCGCGGTACAGGCAGGTGGCCGCCGAGGTGCGCGCCGAGGCGCGCGCGGGCGCGTACGGCGCGGGCGGTCGGCTGCCCAGCGAGGAGGAGCTGGCGGCGCGCTACTCGGTCTCCCGGGGCACCGTGCGGCAGGCGCTGTCCGTGCTCCGGGCGGAGGGGGTGGTCACCTCCCGGCGGGGCACCCGGCGGGTGGTGCTGGCCGCTCCGCCGCTGCAGAGCTTCGCCGAGCTGATGAGCTTCACCCGCTGGGCCCGCTCGCTGGGCGAGTCGCCGGGCGGGCGCGTGGTCCGGCAGGAGCGCCGGGCCGCCGGCCCCGAGGAGAGCGCCCAACTGCGGCTGCCCGAGGGCTCGGAGGTGCACTGGGTGCTGCGGCTGCGGACGCTGGCCGACCGTCCGGTGATGGTCGAGCGAACCAGCTACCCGCCGTCCATCGGCGCGCTGGTGGCGGCGATGCCGCCGGACACGGTGTCGGTCAGCGAGGCCCTGGAGCACGCCGGGGTGCTGCTGGCGGACGCCGACCACACCGTGGACCTGGCCTTCGCCGACGAGGAGGACGCGGCGCTGCTGGGCTGCCCGGTGGGTACGGCGCTGCTGCGCGAGCGGCGGCGCAGCACGGATCCGGCCGGGGTGCCGGTGGAGTGGTCCGACGACCGCTACCTGCCCGGCACCGTGGCCTTCACCGTGCACAACTCGCTGGCCTCCACCGCGCTGTCACGCCACCGCACCGACTCCGAGTGAGGCCGTGCCGCCGGGGGCCAGCAGCTCCGCCAGCAGCGGGCGGAAGTGCGCGAAGCCGGGCGTGAGCGCCTGCGGGTCCTTGGCGGCCTCGTCCCAGCGCCGCAGCCGGACCGCGTCCGCGCCGTAGGGGTGGGCGGCGAACTGCTCGGCCTCGGCGGGCGTCATCGGCCCGCCCTGGACGGCCAGGGTGTGCACGGACGCCGGGGAGAGCAGCGCGAAGTAGCCCGGCTCGACCGCGCAGAGGTAGCGCTTGGCGGCGACGTGCAGCCGGACCGGTTCGGTGACGGCGGGCCCGAACCACTGGGCCAGCCAGTCCGCGCCGGTGTGGCTGTGCCGGTTGTCGGTGCCCTCCATCAGGTCGTGGCCGGTGACCTCGCCGTGGAAGTGGCCGAGGTCGTGCAGCACGGCGGCCGCCACCAGCGCCGGGGGCGCCCCCTCGGCCTGCGCCAGGGCTCCTGCCTGCAGCATGTGCTGGGCCTGGGTGACGTCCTCGCCGAAGTACTCCGCGCTGCCCTGCTCGGCGAAGAGGTCCGCGAGCTGGTCCAGCACGCCCCGGCGCAGCACGGCGGCGGTGCTGAACAGGCCGTCCAGGTCGGCGTAGCAGCCCTGGAGGTGGCGTCCGCCGCTGCTGGCGAAGGCGGTGCGGGCATGCAGCAGCCGGGTGTTGTCGAAGATCAGGCAGTCGCCGGGGGCGAGCCGGAAGTCCAGTTGCAGCTCGGGGCGGAGCAGCAGCCGGGCGAAGGCGCGGTAGGCCGTGTAGAAGGCCCGGGTGTCGTCGGCGGGCAGCCGCAGGGTGCCGATGGAGCGGTTGTTGAAGCGGATCTCGCGGATCCGCCCGCGCGGGTCGGTGCCGATCAGCGGGCGGTGGGCGGTCACTTCCGCACCGCCGCCGCTGGTGTCGGCGAAGCGGAAGGGCACCGGGATGCGGGTGAGCGTCTCGAAGGCGGCCGGGTCCTCCTCGCGCAGCAGCGCGGCGGCGGCGAAGCCGTCGACCAGCCCGGAGTCACCGCCCTCGGCGCTGTTGACCAGGCAGTGCAGCAGTTGCAGCGTGGGCACCGGGTCGCGGTAGGGGTTGTCGGTGTGCGGGGTGATCCGCTCCCCGGTGAAGGCCAGGTTGCTGGGGTTCTCCTCGATCCGGACCTCGAAGATCCGGCCGTAGTTGGTCTCCCGGACGTAGCCGAAGGTCTCGGCGACCCGGGTGACCTGCCCGTCGTCGGCGGGGACGCCGGTCAGCAGGGCGAAGCCGAGGCGTCCGACGGCGTCCAGGGTGCGCAGCCGTACGGCGGGGTCGGCGCGGTAGTCCGCCCAGGCGGCGGTGGGCAGGCTGCCGGGGGCGGTGAGGTCCGCCGCCCGCCAGAGCGTCTTGGCGTCCTCGGTGCGCTGGTCGCCGCCCCGGCCCGTGCCCTGGCCGGTGCCGGTGCTCTGCTGGACGTCGGCGGCGAGCCAGGACTCGGCGTAGCGGGAGACGTGGCCGTCGGGTGTCCAGCGGACCTCCCAGCCGGGTGCGCCGTCCACGGCGGCCGGGTTCTCGGCAGCGACGGCCAGCCCCTCCGGCAGGTCGGTGATCTGGAACAGCTTCTGCCCGTTGCGCGGGTCTCGGCAGTCGGCGCAGCCGCAGTTGTCCCGCAGCCACAGCGGCGGGAGCGAGGCGGGGTTGGGCATGGGTGGCCTCCAGGGCTCGGCACGGGATCATTGCGGCTCAAGTTGTATAGCCAACTTTACCGCTCATTGGCGACGCTCCCGCGCCCCGGCGTCACCCCGGCGACGGGAGGGCGAACGGCCGGGTACGGCCCGGCGAATTCCCGCAGTGGGCTGCGCACACCGGGGGCGACACTCGCGCTATATCGCGTTATCCTGACCGGGCTGAACCGCCTCTCGTCCCGCCGTTCCCCAGGAGTCCCCGTGCCCTCGGCGCCGTCCGCCCGCACCCCCGAGCCGCAGTCCGCGGCAGCCCCCGCAGCCGAACGCGAGCCCGCCGACCGCCCGGTGGAGCTTCCGGGGCAGCCCGGGCAGGGCGCTCCGGCGGTCCGCGTCGGTGACGCCGACCGGGACCGGGTCGCCGGAGTCCTGGCCGAGGCCCTGGCCGGGGGCTTCCTCGACCCGCAGGAGCACGCGGAGCGGCTGGAGGCGGCCTACGCCGCCCGCACCGAGGCGGCCCTGGCCCCGCTGACCGCGGACCTGCCGACCGGCCCCGGCGAACCCGGTACGACAGCTGCTACCGTGCCCGTCGGCGAGCCGATGACGGCGCTGTTCAGCAAGTTGCGCCGGGGCGGCGCCTGGCCGGTGCCGCCGCACAGTGTGGCCCGCGCCCGCTTCGGCGCGCTGGTGCTGGACCTGCGCCAGGCGGTGTTCACCCGTCACGAGGTGGTGCTGCAGGCCGACTCCTTCTGCGGCAAGATCGTGGTCATCGTGCCGCAGAACGCCCAGGTCTACGACACCGGTTCGGCCCTGTTCGGCAAGCGCAGCCTGCCCGGCGCGCGTGGGAGCGCGCCGGGCCCGGACGGAGCGGAGGGCCCGGTCATCCGGATCACCGGTCGATCCGTCCTCGGACACATCCGGGTCCACCGGGCGGGCAGCGGGCTGCACGGCCGGCTGCTGGAGTGGCTCGACCTGTAGCCCCGACAGCCGACGACCGCGGGCCGCCGCTGTCAGGGCAGGAAGCCGTCCAGGAAGGTGTTGCTGTAGATCCGGGCCGGGTCGTAGCGGTCCAGCGTGGCCAGCGCGGTGTCCCAGTTGTCGCCGGTGGCCTGCCCCGAGCGGTACGCGGCCGGGATGGTGCTGCCCAGCATGGCCGGATCGGCCCATCCGGCCGCGCCGGAGTACGCCCAGCCCTTGGACCACTCGGGCCGTACCGCGGCGTAGCCGCCGCTGTAGTTGGCCAGCACCCACTGCTCGGTCTCCCGGTAGAACTGCTGGGACTGCGGCGTGCCGGGGATGGTGAGCACGTCCATCCACACCGCGGTGTCCCACGCGGGCTGGTCGGGTCTCGGCCGCAGGGCGCTCAGCTGTGCCTGGACGGCGCCGGGGACGCCGCAGTCGGCGGGGTTGTCCAGGCCGGTGCAGCGCACCTCCCAGGGGCCGTTCATCGGGTACTCCCCTTGGGCGGCATAGGCGTTGAGGGCGTTGTCCAGGTAGGTGTAGAACTCGCTGACCACCCGCTGGACGTCGGACCGGGCGCAGAGGATGGCATAGCCGTTCGCGGTGACCTGGAGCGTGGTGGGCCGCACGTAGAGCTGGGTGTTCTTGGCCCACCCCCAGATGTCCCAGGTGCCGGTGACGATCAGTCCGGAGCCGACGATGCTCATCTCCAGGTTCTCGAACGTCGGCGTCACTGAGACGTCACCGCTGACGATCTCCGAGATCAGCTGCGATTCGGAGCTGCTGACGGAGTCCGAGAAGCTGTAGTTGAAGGGGCTGTCGACCTCCTTGGAGAAGAACGGCTTGCTCGGGCTGACCGACCACACCTTCAGCCAGGGCACGGTGGTGAAGGGGAACCAGATGGTCTCCACCCGGCCGCTCTGGCTGACCAGGGCGGAGAAGGAGCTCGATCCGGCGGAGGCGGGCGGCGCGAACAGCGTGCCGACGTTGGTGGTGTAGCTGGACTGGCAGCGCAGCCGCACATTGGGGCCGACCCGCAGTGTCGCCTCGGTGACGAAGGCGCGGCCGAGGTGGACCAGGAAGGCGGCGATGTCCGGGTCGTTGCGCTGGAAGGTCTTCAGCGCATAGGCGTTCTGGGCCGGGCTCCAGACCACGGCGGTGAGCGAGACGACCAGGTTGCTGACCGAGCCGTAGGTGTGCCCGGGCAGCGGGCTCTCGCCGCTCGCCGGATAGGAGGTGCCGTGGCCGTCGATGGCCAGCACCCCGCCGAGGGTGAGGTCTCCGGGGGCGGGGGTGTTGGTCAGCCCGTAGCCCGCGTTCTCCAGGTCGGTGAGCAGCGTGGTCATGCTGATCCCCGCCTGGGCGGTGACGCTCGCCGGGCTGCCGCCGTTGACGGTGACGGCGGTGAGGCTCTCGGTGGTGTCGACCATGAGGATGCTGCCGGTGGCGCCGTTCGGTTCGAGCAGCGGCGACCAGCCGTGGCCCATCCCCCGGGCGCGGATCTTCCAGCCCTGGGCGTGGGCCCAGTTGGCCAGCGTGACCACGTCGGCGGGCGAGGCGGGGGCGCAGGTCCACAGCGGGCTGACAGCGATCTCACCGGACCAGTTGGTCCATGCCTGCTGGTAGACGGTGATGCCGCTGGGGAAGTCCGGCGGCGCGGGGGTCGCGGCCTGGGCCGGCAGGACCCGGAACGCCGGGGTCCAGGAGAGGCCGGTGAGCGCGGCGGTGGCCCCGGCCGCGCCCAGGAAGGCGCGGCGGGAGAGCGGTGGAACAGGCTGATCCGGTTGCTGGGACGATCCCATGGCGACCTTCCGCGAGGTGGTGGGACACGCGGCGGCAGGGCATGCCGGGGCGCGTACGGGGTGTGCCGGGTGTGACCGCCACGGCGCGGCCGCCACCCCTGATCAGGTGTGGCGGCACGGGCGCGGTCAGCGGCTGGTGGCGTGGTTCGCACAGGGTGCGGGCCCGTGCGCGGGCATCCCCTGCGACGGCGGCCGACTGCGCCCGGGGACGGTGGCGGTGGAGCGTCCGCAGCTGCGGCGGTCGGCGCGCAGTCCCGTGTGCCGACCGGCCGCCACCTGCGGTGACAGTGATGGAGAGAATCCAACTGTGGTCATGAAAAGTCAATGACGGTGCGTCAGATACCGTTCTGAGCAGGTGGCACAGTGAACTGACGGACGATCAGGACGAATGCCTCGGTTACCGTGGAGCGGGGCCGCGCCGGACTCCGTCAGCGGCCCGAGCGCACGGCAGCGTCCGGCTGGGCGATGATGACCACGTGCAGGGTGCGCGGGCCGTGCACCCCCTCGACCCGCTCCAGCTCGATGTCGCTGGTGGCGGAGGGTCCGGAGACGAAGGTCAGCGGCCGGGCCGGGTCCAGGCGGCCGAGCGCCTCCGGGAGGTCGCCCGCGACGTGCTCCTCCCGGACCACGCACAGGTGGTAGTCGGGCAGCAGGGTCAGCGCCCGGCGTCCCTGGCCCGGGCCGGCGTCCAGGACCAGGGTGCCGGTGACGGCGATGCCCAGGGCGGCGGTGCTGAGGACGCCGTCGGCGGCGTCCAGGGCCGCACGGCTCAGCGGCGGCTCGTCGCCGAGGACCCGCCACGGGCCTTCGGGCAGCAGTTCCCCGGGGAAGCCGGGCGGGACGACCAGCTGGCGCACACCGCGCTCGGCCAGCGCGGCGCCGATGGCGGCGCGGGCCCGGTCGGCGCCGGTGACCCGGGTGACCGTGGCCCGGTAGTCGGCGATGCGCTCGGCCAGTTGCCCGACCGGGTCGGGGCCGGCGTGGCTGCGCCGGTAGCCGTGGTCCGCCGACCCCTCGGCGGCGGCCGGACCTGCCGAAGGCGGAGGCGCGGGGGCAGCCTCCGCGGACTCGTCGGCGGGGACGTCGGCCAGGGCCGCGCGGATGCGGTCGAGGACGCGTTGACGGCTGGTCACGGCTGCTCCCGGTTCCTGCGCCACCAGGCGCGGAAGGTCTCGGCGGGCGGTTGCGGAAGGTCCCGGGAGTCGGTCCAGCCGTGCAGCGGGCCGGGCAGCGCGCCGATCCGGCCGTCGCGGGCGAGCAGGC
The DNA here is from genome assembly GCF_014084125.1 of Streptacidiphilus sp. PB12-B1b. NCBI lineage: Bacteria > Bacillati > Actinomycetota > Actinomycetes > Kitasatosporales > Streptomycetaceae > Streptacidiphilus > Streptacidiphilus sp. PB12-B1b. The sequence continues at coordinate 4,555,719 of NZ_CP048405.1, forward strand.
GGCTGCCCAGCGCGGCGGCCTTCTGGGCGGCGGCCAGCCGCCGGGGGCTGTCCAGGACGCCTGCGGCCGCCGTCATGGCCAGCGCCTCGGCCGTCGGCAGCCGGTGCCGGGCACGTTCGGCCTCGACCACTCGGGCCCGCAGGTGGGCGAGGACTTCGGGGATGTTGATCTTGACGGGGCAGGCGTCGTAGCAGGCTCCGCACAGGGTGGAGGCGAAGGGCAGCGAGGCGGCATGCTCGACGCCGACGAGTTGCGGGGTGAGCACCGCGCCGATGGGTCCGGGGTAGACCGAGCCGTAGGCGTGGCCGCCGGTGCGCTCGTAGACCGGGCAGACGTTGAGGCAGGCGGAGCAGCGGATGCAGGCCAGGGCTTGGCGTCCGACGGTGTCGGCGAGGGTGGCAGTGCGGCCGTTGTCGAGCAGGACCAGGTGGAAGTTCTGCGGGCCGTCGCCGGGGGTGGTGCCGGTCCAGGTGGAGGTGTACGGGTTCATCCGTTCGCCGGTGGAGGAGCGCGGCAGCAGCTGCAGGAAGACCTCCAGGTCGGACCAGGCGGGCAGGACTTTTTCGATGCCCATGACGGTGATCAGGGTCTGCGGCAGGGTCAGGCACATCCGGCCGTTGCCCTCGGACTCGACGACGCCGACGGTGCCGGTGGCGGCGACAGCGAAGTTGGCGCCGGAGACGGCGACGGTGGCGCGCAGGAACTTCTCCCGCAGGTGCAGCCGCGCCGCCTCGGCCAGCGCACGCGGGTCGTCGGTCAGCCCATCCGGGGCCGGGCGGCCCCAACGGCCCATCTCCCGCTGGAAGATGTCGCGGATCTGGGCGCGGTTGCGGTGGATCGCCGGGACCAGGATGTGCGAGGGCCGGTCCTTGCCCAGTTGAACGATGAGTTCGGCCAGGTCCGTCTCGTACGCGGCGATCCCGGCCTCGGCCAGGGCCTCGTTCAGCCCGATCTCCTGCGTGGCCATCGACTTGACCTTGACCACCTCCCGCGCACCGGCCTCCCGCACCAGGCCGGTGACGATCGCATTGGCCTCGGCCGCGTCCGCCGCCCAGTGCACCACTCCTCCGGCCCGGGTCACCGACTCCTCCAACTGCACCAGATAGTGGTCCAGATGGCGCAGCGTCCGCCGCTTCAACGCGGCCCCCGCCTCCCGCAACTGCTCCCAGTCGTCCAGCTCGGCGGTCACCGCCAGCCGCTTGTCGCGGATGGTGCCGGTGGCGTGCTTCAGGTTGGCCCGGAGCTGGGAATCGGCCAGGGCGGCGCGGGCGGCCTCGGGGAAGGCCGGGGCGCCCAGCCAGACCACGTTGGAGCGGTCGGGTTCCTGCGGGGCCGTCATCGGCGTCCTCCTCCGGTGGCGGCGGCGGGGGCGGCGGCCGGTTCGGTCGCGGCCAGGATCTCGGCGAGGTGGACCGTGCGCACGCCCGAGCGCCGCCGGGACAGGCCGCCGCCGATGTGCATCAGGCAGGAGTTGTCGGCGGCGCACAGCACCTCGGCCCCGCTCTGCCGCACCCGCTGCATGGTGTCGGCGAGCATCGCGGCCGAGGTGTCGGCGTTCTTCAGGGCGAAGGTGCCGCCGAAGCCGCAGCAGGTGTCCGCGTCGGCCAGGTCGACCAGGTCGATGCCGCGCACCGCGCGCAGCAGCCGCAGCGGCCGGTCGCCGACGCGCAGCATCCGCAGCGAGTGGCAGGTGGGGTGGTAGGCGACCCGGTGCGGGTAGCAGGCGCCGACGTCGGTCACGCCCAGCACGTCCACCAGGAACTCGGACAGCTCGTACACCTGCGGCGGCTGGACGCCGGTCAGCGTCCGGTGGTGGTCGCGGACCATGGCCGTGCACGACGCCGAGGGGCTGACCACCGCGTCGTACCCGGCGAAGACCTCCGCGAACCGGTGCACCAGCGGGACGGCCTCCGGCCGGTAGCCGGAGTTGAAGTGCATCTGCCCGCAGCAGGTCTGGCCCTGCGGGAACTCCACCCGGTGGCCGAGCCGCTCCAGCAGCCGCACCACCGCCCTTCCCGTCTCCGGAAACACGGTGTCGTTGAAGCAGGTGAGGAAGAGGGCTACGCGCATGCGGGTTCCGAACCGTGGGCGACGGGTGGGGTCCACTCTACGGGCGCGGCGCACGCCTTCGCCCGGGCGGCGTGCAAGACTCGTCCCACGCACTGTCCGCACCACCGGTCCGACGAACCGCACGGAGTGAGGGACGACGAGATGGAATCCACGGCGAGCCCGGCGAGCCAGGACACCCCGGAGCCCGGGGGGCAGCCGGCGGCCTCGGCCGAGGGGCTGCGGCTGACGTCGGTGGTGCTGTACGTGTTCGATCTGGCGCAGTCCGTCGCCTTCTACCGCGAGCTGCTGGGCATGGCGGTCACGGTGGAGAACGCCAGTGCCGCGCTGCTGGTGGGCGCCGACGGCTCGCAGCTGTACCTGCGCTCGGTCGGCCCGCGCGCGCCGCACACCATCGGCGGCATCGGCATCCAGTGCTCCGTGTGGACGGCCCCGAGCGAGGCCGCGCTGAAGCGCTGCGAGCGGGTGCTGAAGGAGCTCAACGCGCACACCACCACCCATGTGGCCGAGGGCTTCTCCTGGGTGGAGGGGCGCGACCCCAACGGCGTGCCGGTGATGGTGTCGCACCCCGGCCCGGGTCAGGCGATCCGGCACCAGATCATCTCCCGGATCTACGCCTGGTGAACTACGCCCGGTGATCGTGGACGGCGGCCGGCCGGGCGCTGCGGCGGCCCGCCGTCGTCCGCCGGGCCCGGTGGTGGGCCAGGTGGGCGTGCGGATCGGGCTCGCAGCCTCGCCCGGGCGCCGGATCCGGGTGGACCAGCGCGGCGCCCAGCCTCGGCACCGCGTGCAGCAGCGCGTGCTCGGCCTCGACCGCCACGTCGTGGGCCTGGCGTACGGTCAGGCCGCCGTCGACGACGATGGCCACCTCGGCCCGGAGCCGGTGGCCGAGCCAGCGCATCCGCAGCTGCCCGACGTCCACCACGCCCGGGGTCCGGCGCAGGGCGGTCTCGGCGGAGTCGACCAGGACCGGGTCCACCGCGTCCATCAGCCGGCCGAGGATCTCGCGCGCGGTGCCGCGCAGGACCAGCAGGATGGCCCCGGTGATGACCAGTCCGACGAGCGGGTCCGCCAGCCGCCAGCCCAGCGCCGCGCCGCCCGCGCCCAGCAGCACGGCCAGTGAGGTGAAGCCGTCGGTGCGGGCGTGCAGGCCGTCGGCGACCAGCGCGGCCGAGCCGATCCTGCGGCCGGTGCGCACCCGGTAGCGGGCGACCCACTCGTTTCCGGCGAAGCCGACCAGGGCGGCCACCGCCACCACCGGCAGGTGGCCGATCGGGCGGGGGTGCAGCAGCCGGTCCACGGCCACGATCGCGGTCAGCGCGGAGGAGGCGGCGACTGTGGCCACGATGAACACCCCGGCCAGGTCCTCCGCCCGGCCGTAGCCGTAGGTGTAGCGGCGGGTCGCGCCCCGGCGGCCGAGCAGGAAGGCGGCGGCCAGCGGGAGCGCGGTGAGCGCGTCGGCGGCGTTGTGGACGGCGTCCCCGAGCAGTGAGACCGACCCGGACAGCAGCACCACGGCACCCTGGACGGCGGCGGTGGCGGCCAGGCCGACCAGCGAGATCCACAGCGTGCGCATGCCCTCGGCGGAGGTCTCCAGGGCGGTGTCGACCATGGCGGCCGGTTCGTGGCTGTGCGGGGTGAACGCGTGCCCGGCCCGGTGCCGCAGCCGGGCCCAGCGGCCGGGCGCGGGGCGGTCGTGGGCGTGCGGATGGTCGTGACCGTGCGGGTGCGGGTGCTCGTGCGGATGTTCGTGGGGTGCGGTGCGGTCGCTCACGGCGGGACGCCTTCCTGACGGGCCTTCGCGCGGACTCCCCATTATGTGCATGAACACGCACGCATGCACCTGTCAGCTGCGTATGCTGTGCAGGTGCGTGATGAGAGCGAACGGCTGGCCGCTGCCGCCGAGATCCTGGGGCTGCTGGCCGACCGCACCCGGCTGGCCCTGCTGCAGCGGCTGTCCACGGGCGAGGCGGACGTGACCACGCTGGCCGAGGCGACGGACGTGGCCCGCCCCTCCGTCAGCCAGCACCTGGCCAGACTGCGCCTCGCCGGACTGGTCGGCACCCGCAAGGAGGGCCGCCGGGTGGTCTACCGCCTGCGCCACGGGCACCTGCGGCGGCTGGTCGACGAGGCGCTCAACGCCGCCGACCACCAGCTCGGCCGACTGCCCCCGCACGACTGACCGCCGCCCGCCCCGGGCGGCTACCGGCTGCTGCCGGGGTGACACCGGGTCAGTTGACGCAGGGGATGCCGCCCATCCGCACCGACGGCCCCTGGAACGGGATGTCGGTGGCGGCAGCGGCGGGCGCGCCCGGCGCGGCGGCCGCTCCGGGCAGGGCCAGCGGGGTCGCACCGGCCCCGAGCAGCACCTCCACATGGCCGGCCCGCACGTCCGGATCGGCGACCGCGGCGACGCCGCCGCCCAGCCTGGCCGCGATCCGCTGCGCGGCCTCGCCGACGCCGGTGCCGTAGCGGACCACCGTGGCCTGCCGCGCCACCGCGTTCCCGGTGCGTCCGGTGCCGAAGCCCAGCGCCGCCAGCGCCCGGGAGTCGGCAGAGGCCAGACCGGGCGTGCCGGAGCCGTTGAACACGTCGACGGTGGCCGCGGTGACGGCCGCCGGGAGGACGGACGGCGCGGCGGAGGCGGGCGGCGGCACCGGCGCGGCGGTCTGCGCCGAGGGCGAGGGCGAGGCCGGGGCCGAGGGGGCGGCGGAGGGTGCGTGGCCGGTCAGCCGCTGCATGATGGCCTGGATCTGGCCCGGGTCGACCAGGTTCACCGACTCGCCGCCCCGCTCGGCGAAGCCCTGCACCGGCAGGGTGTTGAAGACGACGTTCCCGCCGGTCAGGTTGGGGGCCTGGCGGGCGAAGTCCAGCAGGTTCCAGTGGCTGTCGACGACGACGTCCTTCTTCACCACGGCGAACAGGCCCTGCATCTTGCCGACGTCGTCGAACAGCCCCTCCTGCTTCAGCTTGTACTCGACCGAGGAGAGGAACGCCTGCTGACGGTGGGTGCGGTCGAGGTCGCCGTTGGTCAGGTGGTGCCGCTGGCGGACGAAGGAGAGCGCCTGCGCCGCGTCCAGGCTGTTCAGCCCGGCGTGGAAGTCAGCGCCGGAGCCCTGCCCCCGCTCCGTTGGGTCGTACACGGCGTGGTTGAGGCAGACCGTGATCGGCTGCACCACCTGCGCGATGTCGTAGAAGCCCAGCAGGTTGACCTCGGCGAAGTGGTCGATCCGCACCCCGAGGAACTTCTGCACGGTGGCCAGGGTGGCCTCCCGGCCGACCTCCCGGCTGCGCTGCTCCAGCGCCGCCCCGGTCACCCCCTGCTGGCTCAGCCGGGTCTCGGCGACGGCCTTGGCCAGGCCGTACGCCTCCTTGACCTTGTGCATGCCCTGGGCCGAACCGTCGCCGTTGTACGTCTCGACGTAGTCGTCGCGCGGCACCGAGACCGCCTCGACCTTGCCGCCGCCCTGCGGGATGTGCAGCAGGATCAGGGTGTTGGTGTTGTAGCCGCCGATGGCGCTGGAGCCGGCGTTGAGGTCGTCCGAGACGAACTGCTTGGGCAGGTCGTCGCCGTTCATGTCCTTGCGGCTGTCCAGCCCGATCAGCAGCACGTTGACCGAGCCGTCCGGGTTGGGCGGGGCGCCGTGCAGCGCGGCCAGCGCGTCAGAGGTCGTCAGCCCGTTGGTCAGCGAGTGGTAGGTGTACCAGGAGACGGCGCTGGTCAGCAGGACGCCGGAGGACAGCGCCACCGCCAGCAGCCGCATCGCCCGCGCCAGCCGGGAGCGCCTGCGCGGGGCCCGGCGCGGAGTGCCTGCGGGCGGACGGCCGGGGCTGCGGCGCGGGTGCGGCGGGCGGCCCGGGGGGACCGTCCGACCGGGCTCGGCCGTCGTCCTGCCCTGACGGGGGGTCCGGCCCACCGGCGAGACGCCGCCCCGACCGCTGCCCGCCCGGCGCGCGGCGTAGCCGCCGACCTCTTGATCACGCACCGCTGCTCCTCCGCGTCACCTGCGAACTCACCTGCGGTCCGAGGAGCGCCGCCCTGCCGTCCGTTCCTTGGTTGGGGAATCTAGCAAGCGTCCACCGCCCTCAGCGGTACGGCTCGCCCAAGCCTGTCCGCCGGTTCCGTCCGGCCCTGCGGCGGCACGCGGCGGGCGGCCCTCACTCCACCCGGGGGCGGGGCCTGCGGACCGGAATCGCCAGCAGCGGCACCAGCGCCACCAGGGCCAGCACCTGCCCGACGACCGCCCAGACCTTGTCGGTGAACCAGACCGGCTCGTACATGTTGGGGAACGGCCCCAGCGTGCCGACGTCGACATAGCGGTACACCAGCAGCGCGGCGAGCCCGCCGGCGGCGGTGAGCAGGGCGAACAGGTCGCCCAGCGGCCTGCGCCAGAGCAGCACCAGCAGCACGGCCAGGGCTGCCACCCCGGCCTCGATCCGGAACAGCGTGCCCTGGCTGACGTGCACGGTGACGGCGTCGTACTGCGGCGCCAGCTTGGCGTGGACACCGGCGTCGATCGCCAGGCCGACGGCCGCGATCACACGGAGCAGGAGGCGGACTGCGGCCATGGGAAGCTCCTCAACCGACGTTCAGGGTGCCGTGCATGAACTGGTGGATGGTGCAGATGTACGGGTAGCTCCCGGCCTTGGCGGGCGCGGTGAACGTCACGGTCGCACCGGAGTTGACGTCCCCGGTGTTGAACACCGAGCCGTCGGTCACGGTGTGCGCGGTGGAGTCGTGGTTGACCACGGTGACCTTCTCGCCGGGCTTCACCGTCAGCGCGGCGGGGTGGAAGGCGAAGTTGCTGATCACGATCTGCGCGGCCGACGCCGCGCCCGAGCCGCTGGCCGACGCCATCGGGGAGGCGCTCGAACTGCTGGCGGCCGCAGGTGACTTGGTACTGGAAGACGAACCAGAACTGGAGCATCCGGCCAGGGGGATCAACAACAACCCCAGCAGCAGAGCGATCTGACGCGGGAACCTGAACACGACGGCGTCCTCACCTGTGAGCCGAAACAGTGGAAGTAGCGGGGGTACAGCGGGGGCGGTGCGCCGCCGTGGGGGTGAAGGTGGCGCACCGCCGGATCCGATGGAGCGTCAGATGCCCTAGACCGTAAGCAGGCTGGGGCTGGCGGCCTTGTCGGTGGGGAGGAAGTCGTCGGGGACGGGGTACTGTCCCAGGACGAAGTAGAGGATGGAAGCGTGCATGGCCTCGACCGGGGCGATGCTGGCGGCGGTGGCGATGCCGCCCGCGCTGCTGACGCTGTACGTGGCGTACAGGTACGTCTGCGCGGCCTGGTTCTCCAGGTCCAGCGCCAGCTGGGCCACGGCGCCGGCGCTGGTGGCGGCGCCCAGGGCCTTGAGCGTGGCCGCCTGGTTGGACAGCGGCACATTGGAGATGGCGGGCTTGCCGGCGCCGGTCAGGATCGCGTTCCAGGCCTTGGCGTGGTCGGCGTGCTGGGCCATCGCGGTGGTGGCGAAGGTCCCCACCGCGGGCGGGACGGTGCCCAGCTTCCCGGCCTTGGCGGCGGACAGCGCGGCCGCGTACGCGCCCACGGCCTGGTTCTCCAACGCCGTCGCCAGCGCCACCAGTTGCAGGTCACCGGTGTACATGCTGCTCGCCGACGGCGAACCCGACATGCTGTCGCCGGGCGCCGCCACCGCGTTCTTGGTGGAGCTGCTGGAGCAGGCGGCCAGTGCCATGGCGGCGGCCACGCCGCCGGCGCCGAGCAGGAACCCGCGCCGCGAACCCATGCGCAGCCGCTCCACCCCGGCCGACTCCGGCTGGGTGTCCCGCAGTTCCTCGGTGAGTTCCGCCGCGGCGGCGTGCATCCGCGGCAGGTACTCCTGGTGCGCCTGGTCCAGGTCGCGGGTGAGCCGTGACAGCTCGCCCTCGGAGATCGGCAGCTCCCAGCCGCCGTTGCCAGCACTCACTGCACAGCCCCTTCGGTGATCGGGGAAGCGTTCTTCGTCGGATAGAAGGCGTCGGGGATGCCGACGCTGCCCGCCGCCGCGGGCAGCTTCGCCAGGTCGGTCGGGATGGCGATCAGCGACGCGTCCCCGGCGGCCAGCAGTGCCTGCACCGACAGCAACACGGCACGGTGCTGCGCCTCCACCGGCGCGACCGACGCGAACAGCTTCCGCAGCGAGGCCTCGGTGACCTTCGAGACGTACGCGGTGTAGGTCTGCGCCGCGGTGTCCTCCAGCGTGATGGCCAGGCTCACCACGTCCGCCGGGGTCTTGATCGAGGGCAGCATCTGCTTGACCACGGCCGCGTACTTCGGGTCCGGGTCGTTCTGCGCCTTGCCGCCCGCCTGCGTGGCCGCCGCGTTGAACGCCTGCGCGTGCGCCTTGTGCTGGGCGGTGGTCTTGGTGATGAACGCCGCGACCGTCTTGTTGCCGTCCTTGATGAACGGCAGCCCGGCGGCGGTGGTGTAGACGCTCACCGCCAGGTTCTCGATCGACGCCGCCGTCTGCAGCGCCATGATGTCGTCGCTGGAAGCGGCCGCCGCCCTGCCCGCGCCCAGCAGTGCCGCACCGCCTGCCAGCGCCGCCACCGAGCCGCCGCGCTGCCACCAGCGCCGCACCGGCTCCTGCTGCTGCCCGTACTCGGTGAGTGCCTCACGGGTGATCCTGACCGCGTCGCTGTTCAGGTCCTGCGACTCTTCGGTCAGCTCCGCGAGCAACCGGGTATCGAGGTTCTCCTCGCCCATCACGCCCCATCTCTGTTCCACGGACTACGTGGGACGCACCGGCCTGCTGCCAGCGCCTCCTGGTCATCTTTCGGGACAGAGCGGCCGATGGACGGGTCCAAGTGGCGTAGAACGCCCGCATTCATCCGATCGGGGGATCTGACGCCCCTTCCGGAGCAGCGCGGGCGTCCGGGCGCGCGCGGGTCGGCTTTCAGGGAGCGGCCCTTGACAGTGGGACGACATGACCAAGGCATGTGGTTGCACCATTCACATGTGCTGAAAGTCTCATCCCTTGGAGCGTGTGCTGATGATGTTCCTTCATTCGGGGGCCTGATGATGGTCCAGTCGAGTTACCTGGCGCCGGGGTCGTCCCGATATGGACGATCGGCGGGGCCAACGGCCTTTCCCAGAAGGGTCGGGGCAGTGAGCAGGAGGAACGCGCATGCATCAGGCAGTTGACCAGCGTGTCGAGACCTTCCGGTTGGACCATGGTCCCCGGATCGGCGCCGTCGGCCGAAGCGCAGCGCGCGTGGTCGTGGAGATACATGCCACCGACCCGATATCCAGAGCGGGTGCGGCCCACCACCTGTGCCAGTACCCGGGGATCACGCTGTCCGACGAGGAACGGCCGGACAGCGTCAGCGTCGCCGTGGTGATCGCCGAGACCGTGGACGACTCGGTCCTGCAGACCCTGCGGCGGCTGACGCGCGGCGGTCTGGGCAATGTCGTGCTGGTGGTGGCGCGGATGCGGGAGTTCCAGCTGCTGGAGGTGGTGGAGTGCGGGGTGGGCACCATCCTGTGGCGTCATGAGGCCGACGCGGCACGGCTGTTGCAGGGGGTGCTGGCCGCCGCGCGCGGTGACGGCAACCTGCCCACCGACCTGCTGGGGCGGCTGCTCACCCAGGTGGGGCGGATGCAGCGGAGCGCCGCCGAGGGCACGGCCGTCCCGGTCGGGCTCAGCGAGCGGGAGACGGACGTCCTGCGGCTGGTCGCCGACGGGCTGGACACCTCGGAGATCGCCGCGCGGCTGTCCTACTCCGAACGCACCGTCAAGAACGTCCTGCACGGGCTGACCAGTCGGCTCCATCTGCGCAACCGGGCCCACGCCGTGGCCTACGCCCTGCGCGAGGGCTACATCTGACCGGTCGTCGGCGGTCCGGCCGCCGCCGCGACGACCAGGACGATCCAGGACGACCAGTGACCATCAGGACAAGAGGACCAGCAAGGTGATCCACGAGATCGACGAGGTGCTGCGCGGGGTACTGCGCGGCGGCAGCCTGGCGGGCACGGAGGTGGAGGTGGCGTTCGACGCGCCGACCCGCGACTGGGCGGCCAAGCGCACCGTGCCCACCCTCGACGCCTACCTGTACGACATCCGCGAGGACGTCAACCGGCGCGAGCGCGGGGCGGTCGCCGTCCGCGACGAGCACGGGACGGTGGTGCGGCGGCGTCAGCCCCCGCGCTGGTTCCGGCTCTCCTACCTGGTGACGGCCTGGACCAAGCGCCCCGAGGACGAGCACCGGCTGCTCTCCGCCGCGCTCACCACCCTGCTGCGCGGGGAGGTGCTGCCGCCCGGGTCGCTGACCGGCGCGCTGGCCGAACTCGGCCTGGCCGTACCGATCACCGTGGCCATGCCGCCCGCCGAGTCCCGCTCGCTGGCCGACATCTGGTCCGCGCTCGGCGGCGAGCTCAAGCCCTCGCTGGACGTGGTGATCACCGCGCCGATACCGGTCTCGCCGGAGTACCCGGCCGGTCCGCCGGTCACCGAGTGGACGTCCGTGCGGGTGCGCGGCACCGACGGCACCCTGGACGACTCGGCCACCCGCACCCGCCGCCTGCCGCCGCCCAAGCGGCCCACCGGACCGCAGGGGACACCGGCCTCGTGACCCGCCCCGACACGGCGACCCCGTACGGCACCGCGACCCCGTACGGCCCCGCGACCGCCGGTGACGCGGCGCACGCCGACGCCCTGCGCGAGCACCTGGCCGAACTGCGGCAGCGGGTCGCGCTGCTGGTGGAGGCCCGCAGCGCGACCGACCCCACCGCGGGCGATCCGCTGCGCGGCCTGCACCTGCCGCCCGAGGCCGTGCACCACCTGCTCAGCGGCGGGCCCGCGCTGCCGCCGCCCCCGCCGCCCCCGGTGCCGCTGCCCCCGCCCGCGCCGTCGGCCGGCTCCGGCGGCGCGGGCCACGGCGACCGGCTGCCCGGCCTGACCGCCCGCTGCGGCCTCACCGGGCTCGACCTGCAATTCCTGCTGCTGGCCCTGGCCCCGGACCTGGACCGGGGCTTCGAGCAGTTCTACGGCTACCTCAACGACGACGTCAGCCGGCGCCGCGCCACCACCGGCACCGTCCTGGACCTGTGCGGGCTGCCCGCCGACTCCGCCGCAGGCCGGGCCAGGCTGCACCCCTCCGCGCCGCTGCGGGCGCTTGGGCTGCTGACCGTCGAGGACCCGGAGCGCCCCTTCCTCAGCCGGACGCTGACCGTGCCCGACCGGGTCGCCGCGCACCTGCTGGGCGACGACACGCCCGACCCGCAACTCCCGGACGCGGTGCGGCTGGTGCGTGCGGACGCGGACGCCGACCCTGTCGTCCGCCCCGAGGACGAGCTGGCGGTACGGCTCGCCAAGCGGATCGCCGACGCCCCGCTCCTGGTCCATCTGCGCGAGGCGCGTCCGGGCTGCGGAATCCCGCAGGCCGTGGCCGCGCTGCAGCTGGCCGGGCTGGACGCGCTGCACCTGGACTGCGACCGGCTCGCCGCCGACACGCCCGACCCGGCCACCGGGCACGCACCGCCCGCGGCCCCGGCCTGGATACCGGCGCTGCTGCGCGAGGCCCGGCTGCGCGGCGCGGGCATCGTCGCCGGGCCGCTGCCGGCCAGGGGCGCGGGACCGCTGGTACGGGCCCTCGCCGACACCGACGTACCGGTCCTGCTGACCGGGGCGACGCCCTGCGACCCGGAGTGGACCGGTCGGCGCATCCTGCTGCTGGACGCACCCGAGCCCCCGGCCGAGCCGGAGCAGCTCTGGCGGGCCGCGCTCGCCGGTCGCGCGGACGGCAGGAGCGAGGGCGGGGGCGAGGGCCCGGGTGACGGCTTCGACCTGGCGGCGGCGGTCGCCCCCTATCGGCTGTCGGCCGGGCAGATCCGCCGGGCCGCTGCGGCGGCGGTGGACCTGGCCGACTTCGAGGGGGTGCCGCTGGGCCCGTCGCAGCTGCGCCGGGCGGCGCTCGGCCAGTCCGCCTCCGGTCTGGAGCAGCACTCGCGCCGGATCCGCCCGGCGGTCGACTGGTCCGATCTGCTGCTGCCCGAGCAGCCGCTGACGCAGCTGCGCGAGCTGGCCCAGCGGGCCCGGCACCGGGACCGGGTGCTGGGCGCGTGGGGTCTGCGCGCGGGCGGCGGGCGCGGCCGGGGCGTGGTGGCCCTGTTCGCCGGGGATTCGGGCACCGGCAAGACCCTCGCGGCCGAAGTGGTCTCCGCCGACCTGGGGTTGGACCTGTACGTGGTGCAGCTGTCGGCCGTGGTCGACAAGTACGTCGGCGAGACCGAGAAGAACCTGGAGCGGATCTTCACCGAGGCCGACCGGGTGGATGCGGTGCTGCTCTTCGACGAGGCCGACGCGGTCTTCGGCAAGCGCTCCGAGGTCAAGGACAGCCACGACCGGTACGCCAACCTGGAGAGCGCCTACCTGCTGCAGCGGCTGGAGTCCTTCGACGGCATCGCGGTGCTGACCACCAATCTGCGCTCGAACATCGACGACGCCTTCACCCGGCGGCTGGACCTCGTGGTCGACTTCCCCTTCCCCGGCCCGGAGCAGCGCCTGGCGCTGTGGCAGCACAGCCTGTCCCGGGTGCCGACGGTCGAGGGCCTGGACGCCTCGCGCTGCGCGCGGGAGTTCGAGCTGTCCGGCGGATCGGTGCGCAGCGCGGTGACCACGGCCGCGTACCTGGCCGCCGGGCGCGGCGAGCCGGTGACCGGGGCGGATCTGCTGGAGGGTGCGCGCCGGGAGTACCGCAAGGCGGGGCGGCTGGTGCTGGAGGACGACGCGGCCTGGTGACCCGGGCCGCGCGCGTCCACCGCTGGGGCCACCGCTTAGGCCCGGCGCTAGGGCTGGATCGGCGCCGGGGGCCAGAGGGCGGAGGGGACGGTGCCCGAGCCGGGGACCGTGGGCGACTCCACCAGCCCGGCGCCGAACCCTTGCTTCATCAGGTTGTTGCCGTCGTCGGCGGTGACCGCGGCGGAGTACGACGACACCGCCGAGGTGAAGGCGCTGTCGGCCGACTCGGCGGGCAGGGCGCCGTTCGGGGCGAAACTGCGGATGTACGCCTCGGCCTGGCTGATGCCGGTGCTCAGCACCTGCTGGGTGATCTGCGGGTGCGTGGCCCAGTTGAGCGCCGCGTCGGCGTCGTAGACGTGCGGGCTGTTCTGGCCTGCGGCCAGGGCGCTGGTACCGGAGTCCAGGTTGCTGAAGGACCAGAGCGCGGTCAACGTCTCCCGGCCCAGCTCGCCGGGCTCCGCGAGGCGCAGTCGCCCGTACCGGTGCTGGTCGGTGGCGTTCTGGAAGCAGGTCAGCTGCTTGACCGTGGTCGGGTCGAGCACGCCGACGGCGACCGAGGCGAGGTCCCCGGGGCCGTTGCCGATCCGGCAGGGGTTGGTCGAGCCGATGGTGGTGAGCCGGTACTGGGCGAACTCGACCAGCACATTGGGCTGGTTTCCGGCCTGGATCGGCAGGGCCAGGGTGGTGGTGGTCGGCTGGGCGGCGGGCGAGGTGCCGGAGCCCGCACCCGAGCCGCTGCCGGAACCACTGCCGGAGCCGCCGCCCTGGCTGCCGCCGGCGGGCGTCGGGGCCGCAGCGCCGCCGGTCGCCGACGGGTCGGCCGGGCTCTGTCCGGCGGCAGGAGCCATTGACGGAGCGTCAGGAAGCGGCGCCGTCTGGGTCGGTGTGGTGACCGGCTGGTTGTTGTCGGCCAGCGCCAGCGCGGTCGCCTTGCTCTGGACCGACGGATGGACCGCGAACCACAGCGCCACGGACAGCACCACCAGCATCACCGCGAAGCTCAGCACCCGGAAGGCCCACCGGGGGAACACCGAGAGCTGCAGATAGCTGCCGCTGACCAAATCCGGCTCCGCGCCCGAGCGCTGGACGGCGACCTTGAACGGACGGGTCTCCTTCTGCCCGCTCCACCGGACCCGTTCGGGTTTGATCCGCACCGCGCAGAAGGCGGCCCGGCCGGGCTCGATCTGCAGGCTGGTCGGGTGGATGTCGAAACCCAGCTGGCTTCCGGTGTCCCGGCCCGAGAGCGAGGCGGTGAGCCTGACGTTGCCGACGTTGTCCACAGCCAGCGTGGACCGTCCCCGGAAGCGTCCCCGGCAGGTGGACGGCAGCAGTTCCGCCCGGACGTCGGTGAACGGCGTGACGGTGATGTTGCCCTCGGGCACGGTGGTCGCCTCGGGGTGCTCGGTCGGGATGACCTGCACGCCGTAGGGGTTGGGCCCGGCGGTGGCGTCCGGGGTGCGCGGCGGCGCGAACGTCAGCTCGACGCTGCCGGTGGTGCCGGGGAACAGCTTGAGCGTGGACGGTTCGACCCGCACCCACAGCGCCGGATCCCCCACCGGGACGATCCGGTACTCCTCGACCACGTCACCGGTGTTGCGCAGCCGCAGCGTCACCGTGGTGCTACTGCCTGCGTCGACCGTCGTGGACGCGGGTTCCAGGGATGTCCATATGCTCACCGCAGGCACGGTATCCCGGCGATGATCATCAGTCACCGGACGCCGGGGACGCCGTGAGGGCAGTCGTGATTGCCCGAAAGGGCAATTGCCTCTGCCCTTGTGGGTGTCCGGAATCCTCTGTCGCCACTGGACGCGCGTAGTGGACAGTCAACAGATACTGCTCCAACCATGTACCCGGGGCGGAGAAAGGTATGCATGACCACGGAGCGCCCCGCAGCCACAGCACCACGGCTCGCCCGGCTGCCCCGGTCCTGCCCCCTGCACACCCCGGTCCTGGCCAGGATGCCGCGCCGAGGTCCTCGTCACCCTGCCTTTCCCCTGTCTTCCCACGAGTCGACCCGTCGCCGTGCACAGCCTTCGTTTCCCGTAAGTCGCAAAAGGAGAACCACGCATGCCGTCGTACCTGTCTCCCGGTGTCTACGTCGAGGAGGTCGCCAGCGGTTCGCGGCCGATCGAGGGAGTGGGCACCTCCGTGGCGGCCTTCGTCGGGTTCGCCCCGACCGGGCCGCTCAACGAGCCGACACTGGTGACCAACTGGTCGCAGTACGTGGCCGCGTTCGGCGAGTTCACCGACGGGTACTTCCTGGCGCACTCCGTCTACGGCTTCTTCAACAACGGCGGCAGCGCCGCCTACGTGGTGCGCGTCGGCGGGTCCGACGGCGGCGTGGCCGGCGAGCAGCGCCAGCTGGCGGCCGGCTCGACCGGCGCTGCGAAGGCCCTCACCACCGGCGAGCCGGCGCAGCTCGGCGGGTTCCGGGTCGCGGCCACCACGCCCGGCACCGGCCCGCTGACCGTCGAGGTCGCCGACGCCGACGGCGAGGGCCCGGCCGAGCGCTTCAAGCTCATCGTCAAGGACGGCGACACGGTCGCGGAGTCCTTCGACGTCTCCGCCAAGAAGGGCGGACGCAACTACGTCGTCACCCAGGTCAAGGAGCGCTCCAAGCTCATCGTCCTCGAAGAGGCCGCGCCCGCAGCGCAGTTGGTGCGCCCCGAGAACCAGAGCCTGGCCGTCCCGGCGGCCCCGGCCGCGCCGACCGAGGGCGGAAAGGCGACCGGTCGCCCGGTCACCCCGGACCAGTACCTGGGCGACTCGGCCGACCGCACCGGCTTCGGCGGCCTCGAGGCCCTGGACGAGATCTCCATGGTCGCCGTCCCCGACCTGATGGCGGCCTACCAGCGCGGCGCGATCGACCTGGAGTCGGTCAAGGCCGTGCAGCTGGGCCTGATCGCGCACTGCGAGCTGATGGGCGACCGGATGGCCGTCATCGACCCGCCGCCCGGACTCAACGCCCGCGACATCCGCAAGTGGCGCATGGAGACCAGCAACTACGACTCCCGCTACGCGGCGCTGTACTACCCGTGGATCAAGGTCTTCGACCCGGCCAGCGGCCAGTCCCGGGTGATCCCGCCGAGCGGCCACGTGGCCGGCATCTGGGCCCGCAACGACTCCGAGCGCGGCGTCCACAAGGCCCCCGCCAACGAGATCGTGCGCGGCGCGGTCGACCTGGAGCTGCAGATCACCCGCGGCGAGCAGGACCTGCTCAACCCGGTCGGCATCAACTGCATCCGCTCCTTCCCCGGGCGCGGCATCCGGGTGTGGGGCGCCCGTACCCTGGCCTCCGACCCGGCCTGGCGCTACCTTAACGTCCGCCGGTACTTCAACTACCTGGAGGAGTCGATCCTGGTCGGCACCCAGTGGGTGGTGTTCGAGCCCAACGACGAGGCGCTGTGGGCCCGCATCCGGCGCAACATCTCGGCGTTCCTGGTCAACGAGTGGCGCAACGGCGCCCTCTTCGGCTCGCGTCCCGAAGAGGCGTACTACGTCAAGTGCGACGCCGAGACCAACACCCCCGAGTCGGTCGACCTGGGCCGCGTGGTGTGCGAGATCGGCATCGCCCCGGTGAAGCCCGCCGAGTTCGTCGTCTTCCGGCTGGCCCAGTTCTCGGGCGGCTCGGGCGAGTTGGACGAGTAGTCCGACCCCGGCGCAGCCCCCAGCTCCTCCCCCGGTCGGTCGCACGGCCCACCAGCGGCCGTGCGACCGACCGGCCCACCAACCGCTAGCAGAAGGACCACCGGTTCATGTCACTCCAGCCCGGCGACGCGCTCGCATCACACAACTTCGGCCTGCAGATCGACGGCGTCATGGTCGAGTACCTGCAGGAGGTGAACGGCCTGACCATGGAGCAGGACGTCATCGAGTACCAGCAGGTCTCCGCCAACGGCAAGCCCACCGTGAAGAAGATGCCCGGCGTCAAGAAGGCCGGACAGGTCTCCGTCGTCCGAGGGATGACCCAGTCGGCGTCGTTCACCCAGTGGATCAACGAGTCGGTCGCCGGGAACATGGCGATGGCCCGCAAGAACGCCTCGATCATCATGATGGACTACATGAACAGCCCGGTGAAGCGCTACAACCTGCGCAACGCCTGGTGCAGCAAGGTCGAGGCGAGCACGGTCAAGGCCGGCGACGCCGCGGCGCTGACCGAGTCCGTCACCATCGTCTTCGAAGAGCTGGTCATCGAGTAATGCGCCGTTCCCTGAACACCGCCCAGGTTCCGTCACCGGCCGCCGCGCCGCTGGCGGACCCTGGGCACGCCCCGGCTCCCGCGCCGGCCGCCCCTGCGGCGCCGGTCGCGTCCGCGCCGCAGGGGCCCGCGCCGGTCCAGCGCGAACAGCTGCGCACGCAGTTCGAGTTCGAGCTGCCCCGGGGCTACGTCGACGACTCCGGCACGGTCCACCGGCGTGGAGTGATGCGGCTGTCCACCGCCAAGGACGAACTGATCCCACTGCGTGACGTCCGGGTTCAGGAGAACCCCGCGTACCTCTCGGTGGTCCTGCTCGGCCGGGTGATCACCCAGCTGGGCACGGTGCCGATGGTGCACGACGGCATCGTGGAGAACATGTTCGCCTCCGACCTCGCCTTCCTGCAGGACTTCTACCGCCAGATCAACTCCGAGGGGCACACTCGCGCGGCGGTGACCTGCCCGCACTGCGAGCAGCCGTTCGAAGTCGAGCTGGGCGGGAGCCGCCTGGGGGAATGGTGACGTACGCGACCGACCTGATCCACCAGGAAGTCGCGTACCTCGCCTACCATTTCCACTGGAGCATGGAAGAAATCCTGGAGTTGGAACACCGCGACCGTCGCCGGTACGCGGACGAGATCGCCGCGCTCGTCGCCCGCGCCGGCGCGGAAGGCTGAGGCACAGCGATGGCCATACGCGATCGACTGCGCAGGACCGCACGATCGGGCGGGCAGGCCCCGCAGGCGGCGACCACCGCCGACAGCGCGGGTACGGCGGAGCACACGTCCGCCGGACCCGCGCCCACGCCTGCCCGGACGCCCGCACCGGCACCCGCGCGGGACTGGGCGGCACTGCCGCCGATACAGACCCGCCTGGGATCAGCCGGCGGATCGGTGGCGTCGAGCAACTTCAGCAGCACGCTGGCGAGTTGGCAGAACCCCTCGATGATGGGCGAGATATCGCACTCCGTGCAGCGGGACGCACCCAGCGGCCTCACCCACGGCCTGCTGCGCGCCACGCCCGTCCAACCCTCCCGGCTGGACCTGCCCGCGCTGTCCCTGCCCGTCGCCGGCCGCACGCCCTCGGGCCCGGCCGGATCCGCGGGCCTGGCGGGACAGGCGGCGCCGCTGGGGTCGTTGGGGGCCTCGGGTTCTGCGGGGGTCTCGGGGTCTGTCGGGACCACGGGGCCTGTCGGAGCTTCGGGGTCTGTCGGGGCTTCGGGTGCTTCGGGAACGGCGCGTGCAGCGGCCACGGGCGTGCCCCGCGCCGGGGGCGGCGCTCGTGCCGCAGCCGGTGCGGCGGGGGTGCCTGCGTCCCCGGTGCGGCCCGCGCGGGCGGCCACGGGAGCGCGGCCCCAGGCCGCCGCCGTCCAGCGGCAGGTGCAGACCGCCACGACCCCGGGTACAGCTCCGGCCGCCGCACCGGCTGCCGGGGAGGCGGCCCCGGCCGCCACCGCCCGGCCCGCGACGGCGTCGCCCACACCTGCCCGCAGGCCCACACTCACCTCCGCTCCGGCGGTGCCCCAGCCGCCGCGACGGGTGTCCGTCGCACCCCGACCCCCGGCGGCCCCGGCCCACCCGCAGGCGGCGTCCAGCGCCGCCGAGCCCGGCGCCGTCCAGCGCGCCGGGGCGGCGTCGGCACCGGCCGCACCGGTTTCGGCACCGGCTCCTACATCGGCACCGGTTGCGTCACCAGCTCCGGCTCCGGCTCCGGCCGTGGGCATACGCCCGGCAGCAGCGGCTTCCGCAGCGTCGGCTCCGAGCGCAGCCACGGCCGCCGGTGCCGTCCCTGCTCCTGCTCCTGCTCCTGCTCCTGCTCCTGCCCAGGCTCCGGCTCCGGTGGCCGCCCGGCCGACGAACCGTACGGCCGACAGCGCGCCGCCGACGGTTCAGCGGGCTGCAGCCGCTCCGGCGCAGGCCCCCGCCGCGCCCGTCTCGGCTCCTCCAGCGGCCCGATCGGAGACCCGCGCCGCCGACACCGCGACGCCGACGCCGACCGTCCAACGGGCCGCAACGGCTCCGGCAGCAACGGCTTCCCCGGCGACGACTCCGGCGGCGACGTCTCCGGCAGCAACGGCTCCCGCAGGCGCACGTCCGGCGAGCAGCCCGGTCCGTGGCACACCGGGCGTCCAGCGGGCGGCAGCCGCTGCTGAGCGACCGGTAGCGGCCCGACCGGAGGGCAGCAACGCGCCGGTGGTCCAACGCGCCGCCGCTGCACCGACCCCTTCGACTCCGGCGGCAACCCGCCCTGCTGCGGACCCCTCCGCCGTCAACTCCCCCGCCCCAGCTCGGCCCGCTGCCGTCCGCCCCACGGCCGCCCTCCCGGACAGTGGCTCGCTCCCCGGCTCAGCCGCTGCGCAGCGCGCCGCAACCCCGCCCGCAGCGGCACCCGTCCGTTCGGAGAGCACGCCGACGGTCGCGCCGAATGTGCAGCGCACAACGGCGCCCGTCCAGGCCCCGACGCCCGCCCGTCCCGAACCCGGCGCGGCAGCGCCCGCCGAGAGCCGACCGGCCAGTGACCCACACGTTCAGCGGACCGCTTCCGCCCAGCCCCCGGCAGGAGTCCAGTCCCCGGCAGCACCGGGGCCTGTGACCAGCGGCGCTGCCCCGAGCGTTCAGCGGGCGCCGTCCGCCGAGACCCCGGCGGCAGCACGGCCCGTGGCCAGTCCTGCGCCGAGCGTTCAGCGGGCCGCAGCAACCGGCACTCCGGCGGCTCCCGCGACCGCATCGGCCGTGCCGTCGCCGACGGCTCAGCCGCGCCCGCCGCACCGGGAGCCGCAGCCGTCGGCCACGCTCCCCCTGGCCGTGCAGAGGTCGGCCGCGCCGACCGAGCCGCGCACGGCCGAGCCCCTGGGCTCGGCGGCGCCGTCACCGGCCGCCCAGACGCAGCGCACCGCACCGACGGCCGCCGCTCCCACCGCCCCGGTTGCCGCCCCCCTTCCCGTGCAGACTTCGGCCAGCACCCCTCCGGCAACGCCGCCGGTGCGCACCGCGCCGGGCAGCCCGAACCGTCCGGCTCAGGAGCCGCCCATCACCGCGCACCGCCCAACCAGCGCGCCCACGCTGGGCGGTGGCAGCCTCCCGACGCAACCGGCCGTGCCCGGTGCTGCGTCGGCGGCACGCCCAGCCGTCGGTGGGCAACGGCCTGCCGGGGTGGGGCTCGGGGCGCCGATCGCCTCGCAGCCGTCCGCGCCGGTCCAGCGGTCGGCGACGCGCCGGTCCGCGCTGGGGGCTCCGATCACCCCGCCCATATCCGGGACGTCGCCGGCCCCCGCGTCCGTGCCCACAGCCCCCGCCGGTGCTCCGCCGAGCGTGCCGCCGACGGCCGGGTCCGCGCCGGTGCGGCGCAGCGCGTTGGGTGCGCCGATCGCCCGGCAGCCCACGCTCGGTGCGCCGACGGCCACCGCCGCCGCGCGACCGGTCCAGCGCGCCGCCGTCAGCCGCCCGGCGCCGGCTCAGCCGCCGGCCGCCCCACCGAGCCAGCCGAGCCCATCCATGACGGAACATCAGCAGCTCACGTCAGCCGCCGACATGACGCCGCCTGTGGTACCCGTTCAGCCCCTGCTGACGCACCACGCGGCCCCAGTGGTGCAGCGGGCGCCGTTGGCGTCGGCGCGTCCGCTGGCGACGACGGTCGGCCCCGCCCCGGCCGCGCCCCACTCCGCTGCGTCGCAGGCTCCGACCGTTGCTCCGCTCTCGCCCACTCCGGCGCAGGCGGTACGGACGGCGCGGCCCGCGCCGAGTGGGCCGCATGGGCCGAGCGCTCCGAGCCCAGTGCGCCTGCAGAACGTGCAGCGGGCGGCAGTTGCGACGGATCCGCAGGCGGTCCGGCCGTCCGTGGCGGCGCTTCCGGTCCAGCGGCTGTCGGCCGCAGGCCCGTCGGCGACCTCGGGGTCGCCAGCGGCGTCCACGGTCCGGCCCGGCGTCCCCTCGGCGTTCGCCGGACCGGCCGTCGTACCGTCCGCCGTGTCGCCTGCCGGGGCCAGGTCGGCGCTGCCGGTGCAGCTGAGCAGTGCGCCCGGCCCCAGGGCGACTCCCCCGGCCGTGCAGCCGGTGTTCTCGGCGTCAGCGCCCGCCGCGCCGCCGCCCGCCTCCCCGCCGCCTCTGCCGCCCGTGCCGCCGGCTGCAGCTGCCGTGCCTCCGGCGGCGCCGCGCCCGGCCGCGCCGATCCAGCGGTCCTCGGCAGCGAGCACGCCCGAGAGCGTGTCGGTATCCGCGCAGCCCGCCGCCGAACCGCATCTGGACGAGTTGGCGCGCCGCCTGGTGGGGCCGTTGTCGCGGCTGCTGCGGGCCGAGCTGCGGCTCGAACGGGAACGGATCGGGCGTCTCCGCGACCCCGGGCGTTGACCGTGCGGACGCCTGAGCCCGCATGGGGCTCCCCACCGCGACCCGGCCGCAGTCGGCCGCGCCACCCCTCCCCGCCCCCAGCGCCTGGAGTACATCAGCCATGAGCACCCCGCAGGACCCAGGTTCCACCATCTTCTTCACCCTCAGCATCGACGGTGAGGACCTCGGCGCGTTCAACGGCTGCGACGGACTCGCCGCCGAGGTCGAGGTCGAGGCGTACGAGGAGGGCGGCAACAACGGTTTCGTGTGGCAGCTGCCCTCGCGGGTGAAGCACTCCACGATCCGGCTGACGCGTCCACTGACGCCGGACACGGCCAAGGTCGCCGCCTGGATCTCGTCGGTGGCCACCGGCGTGGTCCGGCCCACGGCGCAGATCTCCGCGCTGCGCGCCGACGGTTCGCTGGTCGCCCGCTGGGGCCTGCTGGACGTGCTGCCGGTGCGCTGGCAGGGGCCGTCGCTGGATCCGGCCAGCCCCAATGTGGCCACCGAGGTGCTGGAGATCACCCACCACGGGTTCACCGATGCGGGGGCGGCCTAGCCATGACACAGCCTCCCGGAACCAGTCTGGTCCGCGCCTCCCTGGCGATCCACGAGCCGCCCACCGGCCTGGCCATGGCCCTGGGCGGAGAGATCGGCACGGTCGACTTCCAGTTCAACCCGAAGGATCTGACCCTGGTCCGCAGCGCCAGTTGGTCGATGGACCACGCGGTGGGCTTCGAGCGCGGCGCGCTGGCCAACTTCAGGGGCGCCGATCCGGCCACCATGGATCTCGTGGTCTTCCTGGACGGGACGGCCCCGGGCAGCAAGTCCGAGGTGCAGTCGCAGGTCGAACTGCTGCTGTCCTGCTGCGAGGTGTGGCCGGGGAGCCTGCTCTCCAAGCGGCCGTCGCCGCCGTGGGTGCGCTTCTCGTGGGGCTCCTTCAGCACGGTCCAGTTCATCGCGTACGTGAGCCGGGCCTCCGCGCAGTACACGCTGTTCAGCCCGACCGGCGAGCCGACCAGGGCCCGGTGCACGCTGTCGCTGACCGAGGTGGCGGTGCTGACGGCCGGTCAGAACCCGACTTCCGGCGCGTTGACGGCGCGCCGGGTGCACCGGGTGGTGGTCGGCGACTCGCTGCAGTCCCTCGCCTGGCGGGAGTACGGCGACGCCACGGTGTGGCGGGTGATCGCCGAGGCGAACGACATCGACGACCCCATGGATCTGGAGCCGGGCACCGAGCTGCTGCTGCCCGCCGCCGAAGAGATCCACAGGTAGGAGCACCATGAGCCAGGCCACGTACACCAACATCCTCGCGGTCGAGATCGGCGGGCCCATCCCCAACGCCCTGGCCAACCTGCTGGCCGAGGGCTGGGTGGACGCCGGGGTGAACATGCCCGCCGCCTTCCAGCTGTCGTTCAGCGACCCCGGCCGGGCCATCATGGACTCCTACGGCGGACTGCTGCGGATCGGCGCCGAGGTGAAGCTGTTCCCGATCACCGACGGGGTGCAGGGGCAGCCGCTGATCACCGGCGAGATCACCGCGCTCGAGGCGGACGCCGACGGCAGCGACAAGCTGCTGGTGGTGCGCGGCTACGACCCGGGGCACCGGCTGCTGCGCAACCGCAGGGTGGTGGGCTACCCCAACATGACCGCCACCGACATCGTCCGCAAGGTCGCCGGGATGTGCGGGGTCGAGCTGGGCAAGGTCGACTCCACGACCACCACCTACGAGTTGGCCACCCAGCCCAACATCAGCGACTGGGACTTCCTGAGCCGGCTGGCCCGGGAGAACGGCGTGCACCTGTACGTCAACGAGCTGGGGCTGCTGCAGTTCACCGACCTGGTGTCGGCCGCGGGCGCGCCGCCGGACACCATGACCGCCCGGCAGAGCCCGTACGTGCTGGAGTTCGAGACCAACGCGATGCGCAGCCGGGTCGTGGTGACCTCCGCCGACCAGGTGGACACGGTCGAGGTGCGCGGCTGGAACGTCCAGGCGAAGACTCCGCTGACCGAGCTGACTCCGGCGCTGAGCAGCGAGGACATCGAGATCGGGGTCACCCCCGCGGAGGTCTCGTCCATGTTCGGGGCGGCCAGGCTGACCGCGGCGGACGTCCCCTACGACACCCAGGCCGAGGTGCTGAAGGCGTCCAAGGCGCTGGCCGACGACATCACCTCCTCCTTCGCGGAGTTGGAGATCACGGTCACCGGCAATCCCGCGCTGCACCCGGGGCTGCCGGTGGCGTTGAAGGGCGGCGGCTTCCCGTTCGAGGGCCGCTACACGGTGACCGGCACCCGCCATGTCTTCACCGGTGCCGACCAGTACCAGACCTGGGTTTCAGTGACGGGTCGTCAGATGCGTTCGCTGTACGGCCTGGCGTCGGGCGGTGCGGACACCGCACCGAAGATGCCGGGCGTGGTCAGCGCACTGGTGACCAACACTCAGGACCCTTTGAGGCAAGGGCGGGTGAAGCTCACCTTCCCGTGGCTGTCGGCCGACTACGAGAGCGACTGGTGCCGGGTGGCCCAGTTCGGCGGGGTGCACGGCGGCGGGCTGTTCCTGCCCGATGTGCACGACGAGGTGCTGGTCGCCTTCGACCGGGGCGCGCTGGACCACCCCTACGTCATCGCCGGGCTCTACAACGGCGTGGACCAGCCCACGCCCGACCCGGACGCGCACCCGCAGTACGACCCCACCAACGGCGCGATCAACTGGCGCAGCCTGGCCTCGCGCAACGGCCACATGGTGGAGCTGCTGGAGGTCAGGGAGCCGCCCAGCAGTGGCATCCGCCTGAGCACCGGCGAGAAGAAGCTGCTGGTGCACCTGGACGAGACCGATCCGGCGAGCGCCACCATCACCATCAGCGCCACCCGCGAGGGGCCCGGCGCCACCATCACCATCAGCAACACCGGCGCCATCACGATCGACGGCGGCACCAGCGTCTCGGTGAAGGCGGGCGCGGACCTCAACCTGGAGGCGACCGGGGCCGTCTCCATCAAGGGGGCGACGGTCAGCGTCAGCTCCCTCGGCGCGCTGAACCTGGCCGCCGCCGGGATCGTGGACATCGACGCCGGTGCGGACGTCACCATCGACGCCGTGGCGGACGTCTCCATCGACGCCATCGGACTCGCCAACCTCACGGCCACCACCGAACTGACGCTGGCGGCGGTCGACGTGACGATGGTGGGCGTGGTCACCGCCAACGGCATTCCCGTCGCCTGACGACTCGTCAGACACCAGCTCCACCACCAGCACAGAGCGAGGTTCCGTACATGGCAGAGCAGTTCGTCGGCGCCGGCTGGGCCTTCCCGATGCGGATCGCCCCGTCCGGCGGAATCGCCCTGGTCAGCCGGGAGAAGGAGATCGAGGAGGCGCTGCGCCTGGTCCTCGCCACCGCTCCCGGCGAACGGCCGATGCGGCCCGACTTCGGCTGCGCCATCCACGACCTGGTCTTCGCCCCCGTGGACGAGGCCACGGCCGGGCGGATCCAGTACGAGGTGCGGAGCACGCTGGACCGCTGGGAGCCGCGGATCGAGGTGCGTGAGGTGGCGGTCACCGCCAGCCCCAGCGAGGAGGGGGTGCTCTTCATCGACGTCCGCTACACGATCCGGGGCACCAACAACCCGCGCAGCCTGGTCTTCCCGTTCTATGTCATCCCCTCCCACGAGGGCCCCTCGGCGTCCGCCGACCCGTCCACCGAAAGCGACCGCTGATGGCCCTGCCAGCCCCCAACCTCGACGACCGGCGCTTCCAGCAGTTCGTCGACGACGCCAAGCGCTACATCCAGCAGCGCTGCCCGGAGTGGACCGACCACAACGTCTCCGACCCGGGCGTGACGCTGGTCGAGGCCGTGGCGCACATGGCGGACCAGATCGTCTACCGGCTCAACCGGGTACCGGAGAAGAACTACCTGGCGTTCCTGGACCTGCTCGGGGTCACCCTGTTCCCGCCCGCGTCCGCCCGCACCGCGGTGACCTTCTGGCTCTCCGCGCCGCAGAGCCAGCCGCTGCTGCTGCCGACCGGCACAGAGGTCGCCACCCAGCGCACCGAGACCGAGGACGCCGTGGTGTTCGCCACCGAGCGCGATCTCACGGTCGTCCCCTGCACGTTGGAGCGGGTCCTGCTGCAGCCGGGCGGCGAGCCGCCGATCGACCACACCGACGGGATCTTCGACGGCAAGGACACCGCCTGCTTCGGCGACCCGCCGCAGCCCGGCGACGCCATGCTGTTCGGGCTGACCGCCGCCGTCCCCGACTGCGCGGTGGTGCTGCGGCTCGGCAGCCGGGTGGACGGCGTGGGTGTCGACCCCCGGCAGCCGCCGCTGGTGTGGGAGGCGCTGACCGGCGACGGCTGGCACCCCTGCGAGGTGGACCGGGACACCACCGGCGGCCTCAACCGCCCCGGCGAGGTCGTGCTGCACGTGCCCTCGGGCCACACCGTGGCGCGCAGCGGGCGGCACGACGCGGGCTGGCTGCGCTGCCGCGTCACGCAGGCCGAGCCGGGCCAGCCCTTCTACACCCTCTCCCCGACCATCCGCTCCGCGTCGGCCTTCACCATCGGCGGCACCACCCGCGCCGTCCACGCGGACGTCGTCCGGGACGAGGCGCTGGGCGAGTCCACAGGCGTCCCCGGGCAGCGGCTGCGGCTGGCGCACGCACCCGTCGCCCAGGGCGATCCGCCGCTGCTGCTCCAGGTCTCGGACGGCGAGGGCTGGACCGACTGGACGGTCGTCCCGCACTTCGCCGGCTCCGGCCCGGACGACCGGCACGCCACCCTGGACGCCACCACCGGCGAGCTGGCCTTCGGCCCGTCCGTCCGCGAGCCCGACGGGACGATGCGCCACTACGGCGCGGTGCCGCCCAAGGGCGCGCTGATCCGCGCGCACCGCTACCGCACCGGCGGCGGCCGGGCCGGGAACGTCGCCCGGGGCAGCATCCGGGTGCTGCGCAGCTCCATCCCGTACATCGCCCGGGTGGACAACCGCGAGGCGGCGCGCGGCGGCGTCGACGGCGAGACCGTGGCCGAGGCCAAGGTCCGCGCCCCCGTGTCGCTGCGCGCCCAGGACCGGGCGGTGACCGTGCGCGACTACGAGGAGCTGGCCCGCCGCGCCGCCCCCGAGGCGGCCCGGATCACCTGCCTGGCGGCGGACGAGTCCCAGCACGGCGAGAACGCGGTGCGGGTGCTGGTCGTCCCGCAGGCCGTGCCGGACCAGGGCGGGCGGCTGCGCTTCGAGCAGCTGGTCCCCGGCGACGAGCTGCTCGGCACCATCACCCGGCACCTGGACGAGCGCCGCCCGATCGGCACCCGGCTGGCCGTGGGACCGCCCTACTACCAGGGCGTCACGGTGGTGGCGACGCTGCACGCCTTCCGGGGCACCGAGTCGGAGCGGATCCGCGCGGCGGCCCTGGACGCGCTCTACGACCACCTGGATCCGCTGGCCGGCGGCGCGTACGGGACCGGCTGGCCGTTCGGGCGTCCGCTGCAGGCGGGCGAGGTGTTCGCGGTACTGCAGCGGGTGCCGGGCGTGGAGCTGGTGGACCAGGTGCTGCTGCACCCGGCTGACCCGCTCTCCGGCAAGCGCGGCGACCCGACCGACCGGATCGACCTGGACCCCTCCGCCCTGGTCTTCTCGTTCGACCACCGCGTCCGCGTGATCGGGGGCTGACGGCATGTCAGAATCCGCCGCATATCGGGGCGCTGTCGACGGGCTCGGCAGCCGGCACCCGATCGGCCTGCAACTGCCCGCCGTGTACGCCGACGACGAGATGGCGCAGCGCTTCACCGCCGGGCTGGACGACCTCCTCGCGCCGCTGCTCAACGTCCTGGACTGCCTGGACAGTTACTTCACCCCCGCGCTCGCCCCCGAGGACTTCACCGAGTGGCTGGGCAGTTGGGTCGGCGCGGAGACCGACCCGGACGCCCCGCTGCCGCTGCTGCGCGAGTCGGTGGGGGCGGCAGCCGGACTGCACCGGTTGCGCGGGACCACGCGCGGCCTGTCGGAGGCGGTCCGGCTGGCCTTCGGTGTGGAGCCGGAGATCAGCGAGAGCGGCGGGGCCGACTGGTCGGCCCGCCCGCTCGGGCCGTTCCCCGGTGACCCGCAGCCGCACCTGCGGGTGGTGCTGCGGGTCGAGGACCCCGGCAGCATCGACCAGCAACGCCTCACCGAACTGGTGCGCGCCGCACGCCCCGCCCACATACCCTGCACGGTCCAGGTGGCCGCAATGAGAGGACCCGCCACGTGAACGACACAACCCAGAGGACGGAGCTGCGCTGCGCCGACTGCGGCGGGGTGGCCCACGCCGGGCAGTCCTTCTGCGACGACTGCGGGTCGTTCCTGAACTGGGAGCACCAGGCCGGGGCCCGCCCCGCCGCGGCCGAGCCGGCCGCCCAGGCGAAGCCGGAGCAGCCCGCCCAGGCCGGGGAACCGGAGCAGGAAGCGGCACCGGAGGAGGGCGCAGAGCCGGAACAGGCCGCGAAGCCGGAGCAGGCCGCCGTGCCGGAGCCCGCGCAGGCCCGACCCGCAGCACCGGCAACGTCCGCCGCACCGGCCGCAGCCGCGCCACCGGCCCCTCCGGCTCCGCCTGCCGCGCCGCCGACCCTCTCGGTCAAGAAGGCCGCTGACGCCACGTCACCTGTCGTCCCGGCGCAGGCTCCCCCGACGGCTGCCGCCCTCGGCCCGGAGGACGACACCACCGAGGTCCTCAACGAGCCGATCCACCCGGCCTCGCCCGCGCCCCCGGCCGCGCCGGTGCCGCCGGAGGTGGCCCGGGCCCGCGCGCTGCTGGTGCCGGTCGCCGACCGCAGCGTTCCGGGTCGGCCCGCGCCGGAGGTGGCGCCGGTGCTGCCGGGGACGCCGTCGGCGGCGCGCCCCACCGTGCGGCAGCCCGGCGACGACGACCATGTGCCGCACGGCGAGCTGTGCCCCTGGTGCGGCACCGCCAACCAGCGGGACCGGCACTTCTGCCGGCGCTGCGCGATGCGGTTGGCGGAGTCGCCCGGCGGTCCGCAGCGTCGGCCGTGGTGGCGGCGGATCTTCGACTTCCGTGGCCGCGAGGCCCCGTGGGCGGGCGAACGGCCGCGCCTGCGGCGGGACTTGGGCCGGATCGTGCGCTGGACGCTGGCGATCGCGGTCGCCGTGGCGCTGGTGGTGACGGTAAGCACGGAGGCGACTCCGGCGACGCACGCGGTGGAGGACCACTTCGCCACCCGGGCGCAGATCCACCAGATCACCTTCAGCGCCTACCACGCCGATCCGGCCCACCCGGCCTCGCTGGCCGGTGACGGCTACAACAACACCTGGTGGGGCACGGGTTACGGCGGTTTCAACACCGGCCAGTGGCTGCAGGCCAACTTCGCCACCCCCACGCACCTGCTGAACGTGATCATCACGCCGTGTGCGGGCGCGGAGTCGGACCAGGTCTCGGTGGAGGCGTGCCCGCAGCAGTTGGAGGCGCTGATCACCAACAGCTCGGGGAAGACCAGCACCAAGCAGCTGTCGCTGAACGACGGCCAGCCGCAGACCTTCGGCCTGGACGCCCGGGACGTGACCAGCGTCCGTTTCATCATCGAGTCGATCTACGGCGTCAGCCCGCAGAAGCAGGTGGCCGTGGCCGAGATGGAGTTCTTCGGGCCCTCCAACTCCTGACTCCCTAAAATGCACTCACCGTGCATGCCGCGCCCAGCGCGCGGGCGCCGGTCCGGGCGGAGCCGCCCGGACCGGTTTCCGCGCGCCAGGCCGTGACCGAGAGGGAGCCCGCAGTGCCCGCAGCCCACCACCGTCCAGCCGCCGTCGACCGCAGGGTCCGGCTCCAGGGCGAGCCGGTCGACTCCTGCCCGTCGCTGCTGCCCGAGGCGGAGCGCGGATCGGTGCTGCGGATCACCGAGGCCGGCGAGGAGATCCTGCACCGGCCGTGCCGCCCGGCGCAGGCGGAGTTCGGCACCCCGGAGCTCTCCCGGCTGATCGACGACATGTTCCGCACCATGTACGTCGCCGAGGGCGCCGGGCTGGCCGCCAACCAGGTCGACGTGGATCTGCGGCTGTTCGTCTACGACTGCCTGGACGACGACGGCGTGCGGCACGTCGGGCACATCCTCAACCCGGTCCTGGACGAGGCCGGTCCGGTCGGCCGCAGGCTGATCGAGGACGACGAGGGCTGCCTGTCGGTGCCGGGCGCGGTGGCGGACGTCCCGCGCACCGACCGGGCGGTGGCGCGCGGCTTCGACCGGGAGGGCCGACCGCTGGTCATCGAGGGCACCGGCTACTTCGCCCGCTGCCTGCAGCACGAGACCGACCACCTGAACGGCGGCCTCTACCTGGACCGGCTCTCCAAGCGGGACCGCAGGGAGGCGCTGCGGCAGAGGGACGAACGGCGGGAGGCGGTGCTCGCCCGGCGCGCCGCCCGTTCGGCGGAACTGGACGCCGCCACCGGCCGCACGCCCTGAGGGACCGGGGCCGACCAGGGACGGTGCCCCGTCTCCACGCGAAGGCGGGGCACCGTACGCGTCCGGGGGGAGCGCCTGACAATCATGGCATGGACGCATCAATTACCGCCAGTGGGGCCCTGCCCCGCCGCACCGGTCCCCCGCCGGGGGCGCGCTTTCACGTGGAGGTGGTCACCTTGACCAGGAACACAGACGAGACCGCTCAGTACCCGTCGATGGACCAGAGCTTCTGGGAGGAGCGCTACCGCTCGCGCAGCGTCCTGTGGAGCGGCCATGTCAATCCGCAGCTGGTCGCCGAGGCGGCGCGGCTCGCGCCCGGCGCCGCCCTGGACGTCGGCTGCGGCGAGGGCGGGGACGCCCTCTGGCTGGCCGAACGCGGCTGGCGGGTCACCGCGGTGGACTTCGGAGGCCGCGCGCGGTGCTGGACCCCGAGGGCCGCGAGGCGACCGTCCACGACGCGGTGCTCGTCGCCCGCCGCTCCGGCTGAGGCCACGGTGCCGCGCGCCCGGACGATCAACAGCCGCTAGTCTCGAGGACGAACGGCACGGCACCCGCGTGCGCGGCACGGGCACGCGCGCGGCACCGGCGGACAGGCGGCACGGGCGGACGGAGCGTCGGATGGCGGACAGCAGCGGGGTGCCCCGGCGGCGGTTCCTGGGCGCGGCAGCGGCAGCAGGGGCGGGCGCCGCCGGGCTGGGCGCGCTGGCCGGCTGCGGTACCCCCGCCTCCGCCGGGGACCGCGCGTCGGGCCGGCCCTCGCCGGTCCGCGCCACGACGGCGCGGCGCTCCGAGCAGTCCCTGCCCGGTGACGCCGACTGGCGGCTGGTCTCCGCCGGTCCGCAGGAGGCCGTCCAGGGCTGGACCGACCAGGTCAGCGTCGAGCGCGGGGAGCGCTTCGCGCTCCATGTCTCCACCACCGCACCGGGGTTCACCGTGTCGGCGTACCGGGTCGGCTGGTACGGCGGCGCGCAGGCCCGGCTGGTGTGGCGCTCCGGGCGGATACCCGGCCGGGTCCAGCCGGCGGCGGGTTTCACCGACGCCACCCGGACCGTCACCACCGCCTGGGAGCCCACGCTGGGCGTGGCCACCGACGACTGGCCGACCGGCGCGTACCTGCTGCGCCTGGACGCCGAGAACGGCCACCAGCGGTACGTCCCGATGATCGTCCGGGACGCCGCCGCCAAGGGGCGGACGCTGCTGGTGCACGGCCCGGCGACCTGGCAGGCGTACAACGTCTGGGGCGGCTACAGCCTCTACCAGGGCGAGGACGGAGCCTACGGCACCCGCTCGCTGTCGGTCTCCTTCGACCGCCCGTACGACGGCAACGGCGCGGAGAAGTTCCTGGTGTACGAGCGCGCGCTGGTGGTGCTGGCCGAGCGGCTCGGCATACCGCTGGCCTACACCACCGGCATCGACGTGCACCGGCAGCCGGCCGTGCTGGAGGGTGCGACGGCGCTGCTCTCGCTCGGGCACGACGAGTACTGGACGCCGCAGCAGCGCGCCGCCGTCACGCGGGCCCGCGACGCGGGCACCAACCTCGCCTTTCTCGGCGCGAACACCTGCTTCCGCCGCATCCGGGTCGAGGACGGCTCGCGCAGCGTGGTCTGCTACAAGACCGACTACCGCGACGATCCGCTCTACGGCCGGGACGACCCGGCGGTCACCACCGACTTCCGGGCCGAGCCCGCCCCCGACCCGGAGTCCTCGCTCACCGGAGTGCTGTACGAGGGCTACCCGGTGGACGCCCCGTACGTGGTCCTCGCCGCCGACCACTGGCTGTACGCGGGCACCGGGGTGGCCGCGGGTGACTCCTTCCCGCACCTGGTCGGCGTGGAGTACGACCGGGTCACCCCGGGCGGGCCGGTGCCGCGCCCGATCGAGATCCTCGCGCACTCGCCGCTGGTGTGCGAGGGCCGGGCGAGCCACTCGGACACCGCCTACTACACGGCGCCCGGCGGGGCCGGGGTGTTCGCCTCGGGCACCATGCGCTGGGTCGAGGGCCTGATGGCGGGCGGGCGCGACGACGGCGGCGACCACGGCATGGACGCCCGCACCTGCGCCTTCGTCACCCGGGCCACGGAGAACCTGCTCACCGCCTTCGCCCAGGGCCCGGCCGGGCACCGCCTGCCGCCGCCGCGCGACAACATATCTGCGGTGTACGGCGACTGACGCGGCGTCACCAAACGCGTCATTGTTCCGGTTCACGCAGGAGGACGCCCAACCCCAGGGCCGCCAACGGGATTGCGCAGAGCAGCGTCAGCACGCCCTGCGGTCCCCGGCTCTCCGCCAGCACGCCGAAGGCCGGGGCGATCAACCCACCGATGCTGACGGCCAGTCCGAGCGTCACGCCGGCCGCCGTGCCCGGACGGTTGGGCAGGTAGTCCTGGCCGAGCTTGACCAGCACCGCGAACGGGATGTTGAGCGCCGCCCCGGCGAGCCCGGCGAACAGCAGCGGAGCGAGCGTCCCGGGGAGGAACCGCAGCCCGGCCAGCATCGGGACGGCCAGTACGGCCCCGAGTTGGACGGTGCGCACCATGCCGATCCGGTCGGCGATCCGTCCGCCCAGCAGCGTCCCGAGCACGCCGCCGCCCAGGAAGCAGGCCAGCGCGGTGCCGGCCACCGCGCGGGAGGCGTGCAGGTGCCTGATCCAGTACAGCTCGATGAAGGTGTTGACGCCGAAGAACACCGTCGAGCGGACCACCTCGATACCGGTCAGCACCAGGAAGGGCGCCCAGCGGTCGGTGCCGGTGCGGAGCGGCGCGGCGGAGGCCAGCGCGCGGTGCCGGTGCCGGTTGCGGTGCAGCACGTAGGCGATCAGCACAGCCGGGGGGATGAACAGGGCGGTCGCACCCACGCCCCAGGCCACCAGTGCCGGGGTGGCCAGGACCGGAGCCAGGAAGAAGCCGACACTGCCGCCCGCGGCGAAAACGCCCATGGCCCCGGCGCTGTCGCCCGCCGCCTCCCGTGCGGCCTTGCCCGCCGCCGGATGGAACACGGCCACACCGAGCCCGGAGAGCAGGATCAGCGCCCACACCACCGGATAGGGGTGGAACAGCCCGGACAGGCCCAGCCCCAGACCGGCCAGGGCGACACCGGCCGCCGGCAGCCAGCCCCAGCGCACCCGGTCCACCAGCACCCCGAGGAACGGCTGCGGCACCGAACTGCCCAGGGTGGCCGCCAGGGTGAGGCCGGAGGCGGCCACGTAGCCGTAGTGGCGGTCCAGGACGAAGTACGGCACGCTCGCCGGGACCAGGCCCTGGTAGAGGTCGTCCACGGCGTGCGCGATCCCCCACAGCCGCATCCGCTGCCACATCGACGCCCCCGCGTCCGCGAGGGGCAGGCTGTCGAGGTCGGGCCGGGTCGGGTCGGGGGCGGCGGCGCGCCGCTCGATATCGGTCATGGCCCCAGCATCGCCAGCGACGCCCCCTGCGGACTACCGGTATCCTGCCGAGCTATGCCGGTAGACCGCCATCCTCTGCACGGGCCGACCCTCGCCTCCCTGGTCCACCGGGAACGGGTCGACTGGCACGACCACGCCGTCCACCAGCTCATCCACCCGAGCGCGGGGGTGCTGCAGGTGTCCACGCCGATCGGCGCCTGGATCGTGCCGCCGTACCGAGCGGTGTGGATCCCGGCCGAGGTGCCGCACGCCCACCAGGCGCACGGCCCCACCCACATGCGCACCCTGGCCTTCGCCGCGACCGTCAACCCGCTCCGGCTCGACCGGCCCACGGTGCTGGCGGTCACCCCGCTGCTGCGCGAGGTCATTGTCAGCCTGACCGGGGACGACAGCCTGACCTCGGCGCAGCGGGAGAACCTGGAGCGGGTCGCGCTGGACCAGCTGTACCGGGTGGAGGCGCTGCCGCTGTGCCTGCCGTCGCCCGCCGACGACCGGCTGCGCCACGTCCATGCGCTGCTCAGCGAGGACCCGGCCGACCAGCGCACCCTGGCCGAACTCGGAGCCGCAGTGGGCGCGTCCGAACGCACCCTGAGCCGGCTGTTCCGCAGCGAGACCGCGATGAGCTTCCCGCAGTGGCGCACCCAGCTGCGGCTGCACCACTCGCTCACCCTGCTCGCCGCCGGACGCCCGGTCACGGCCGTGGCGACCGCCTGCGGCTACAGCAGTTCCAGCGCGTTCATCGAGGCGTTCCGGCACGCCTTCGGCAGCACCCCCGGCAAGTACCGCCGGGAAGGGACGGACCGGCGCTGACGCCTCACGCCTGCCCGCGCCGCGCGTCCACCTCGATCTCGATCCTCATCCGGGGATCGGCCAGCCCGCACACCATCATCGTCGCCGCCGGGCGCACCTCGCCGAAGCAGCGGCGCAGCACCGGCCAGCACGGCTCGAAGTCCTCACGCCGGGGCAGCAGGTAGCGCACCCGGACGACGTCGGCGAACGAGGAGCCCGCCTCGGCCAGCACCGAGCCGATGGTGCGCAGACACTGCTCGGCCTGCTCGACCACGTCGTCGGGGATGGTCATGGTGACGTAGTCGAAGCCGGTGGTGCCGGAGATGTGGATCCGGTCCCCGTCCACCACCGCCCGGGCGTAGCCGATCTGCTCCTCGAAGGTCGAACCGGTCAGGATGGCGCGTCGCTCTGTCATGCCGCGCAAGCTAGGCAATCGCGTCGCCGGCTGTCCAGTCGGCGGCTGCGTCGGCCACGGTGGCGGCGCTCAACCGCGGTTGCGGCGGCGCCTGCGGTACCAGAGCGACACCGGCACGAGCAGCGCCGCGCCGTCCAGCGCGGCCGGAGCCACGGCGGGCAGCGGCGAGGAGGCCAGGCCGTGCTGGTCGAAGGTGGACGGCACGGAGAGGAACGCCCAGTGGTTGAGCGGCCAGGCCACCACGAAGGCACGGCCGACCACGTCGCCCACCGGGACGAACCCCTCGCCGTTGCCGGTGACCCGCTGGTGCCGGGAGTCGGCCGAGTCGTCGCGGTGGTCGCCCATCACCCACAGGTCGCCCTTGGGCACCTTCACCGTGCCGACCGGGTCGAGGTCGCAGGGCTGGTTGCCCGGGTAGATGTACGGCTCCGACAGGGCCACGCCGTCCACCCGGACCGGCTGCCCGGAGACGCACTGGACGGTGTCGCCGCCGACCGCGATGACCCGCTTGATCAGGTCCTGGTCGTCGGCGGCGGGCAGCAGCCCGATGGTGCTCAGCGCCGACTGGAGGTCGCGCAGCACCGGATTGCTGGTCGGCGCGGGCTGGGGCTCGTCGTCGAGCCATCCGTGCGGGTCCTTGAAGACGACGACGTCGCCGCGCTCGGGGGTGGCCCCGAACCAGGGCGTCAGCTTGTCCACCAGCACCCGGTCGCCGGGCTGCAGGGTGTTCTGCATGGACTGCGAGGGGATGTAGAAGGCCTGGACGAAGAAGGTCTTGATGATCAGTGCCATCACCACGGCCGCGACCACCAGCAGCGGCACCTCCTTCCAGAACGGGCGCTGTCTGCGGCCGTCCGGCGCGGCGGCCGGCGCGGGCTCCTCCGGGACCTCCGTGCCGCTCGCCGCCACCGGGCCCCGTGCCCTGTTCCCCACCGACGCCGCGTCCGCAGCCGACTCGTCCATTCCACCGCTCCCTGTCCCGTGCGCGAAGATCGCCCCCACGCACACAACGAACGGAAGTTCCCGAGCCGGAGCCTCAGCCGGTCGCCGCAGGTCCCGGCCGTCCGGCGGGCACGAAGGGCCGGGAACACGGCCCACAGGAACCGCACAGCGCACCCACACCGCCGGGCGCGGCCCGGTGGATCAGCCGGCCCTGGCCCTAGCGCGGCGATCCGGCCGGGAGCCGCGTCCGGCGCGTGGTCATCCGCGCGCCCCGCCGGGCCGGGCGCCGATGACGACGGTGGCGTAGAACTCGTCGGACTCGGCCGACCGGGCCGTCAGCCCGCTGCCGGTGAAGACCTCGACGGCCCGTCGCGCCTGCCGCTCGCTGGTCTCGACGAGCAGGTGTCCGCCGGGCGCCAGCCAGCGCGCGGCCTCCCGGGTGACCCTGCGCATGACGTCCAAACCGTCGCTGCCGCCGTCCAGGGCCGCCAGCGGCTCGTGCACCCGGGCCTCCGCGGGCAGCAGCCCGACCTCGTCGGTGGGGACGTACGGCACGTTGGCGACCAGGACGTCCACCCGGCCGCCGAGCGCGACGGGCAGCGGGTCGAACAGGTCGCCCCGGAACACCCGGCCGCCCGCGGCGGCGAGATTGCGCCGGGCGTAGCGCACGGCCGCCGGGTCGATGTCGGCCGCGTACAGCTCGACCCCGGGCACGGCGGCGGCCAGGGCCGCGCCCAGCGCGCCGGAGCCGCAGCACAGGTCCACCGCCACCGCTCCGGGCCGGGCCAGCGCGGCGGCCTGACGGACCAGGAACTCGGTGCGGCGGCGGGGCACGAACACGCCGGGGCCGACGGCGATCCGCAGCCCGCAGAAGTCGGCCCAGCCGAGGACGTGCTCCAGCGGCAGGCCGTCGACGCGCCGCTGCACCATGGCGGCGAGTTCGGCCGGGGAGGGCGCGGTGTCCATCAGCAGGCGCGCCTCGTCCTCGGCGAAGACGCAGCCGGCGGCGCGGAGCCTGATGACGATGGCGGATTCGGTCAGGGACGACGGGGGGACGGTCATGAGAGCCTTTCGGGATACCGCGTGATCCGCGGGCGCTCTCCCGGTCCGCCTATGCCAGACGGCCCGCACTGCTACGGGAGGGGAGCACCCGGTCTGTACCTGCGTTGATCGGTCCCACCTCCTCGTTCGGCACGTCCATTGCTGGGGCCGCCCACACTACCCGATGCCGGACCGTCCCCGTGCCGGGCCCCGCCGTCCTCCAGCAGCGCCAGCGCCTGCCGGACCGAGGGGCGGACGGCCAGCAGGCGGCTGAGCCCGCTCTGCGCGAACTGGTCCAGGATCCGGGGCTGCTGGGTGACGACGACCAGCCCGCCCTGCTGCGCCCGGACCCGCTTGAGGGCGCCGACGAGGACGCCGAGGCCGGTGGCGTCGAGCGAGTCGGCCCGCCCGAGGTCCACCACCAGGCGGCTGCGGCCGGATTCGGCGAGCGCGGTCAGCACCTCGCGGAGCCGGGGCGAGCACCGGACGTCGACCGCCCCCGCGACCTCGACCACCGCCGTCCGCCCGCAGGCCGGAAGGTAGCTGACGCTTACGTCCATCACAGCCCCGATCGCCGCCAGTCCCCACCAAACTACCGTGCGGAGAAAGGTATATGACGGGCAATCATAATGGTGTCACTCGTACGGTCGGACCACGCCGCCCGCGGTGGCCCAGTTCTGGTGCAGGGTGTCCAGGTAGGACTGGGCCTGCGAGCCGGGCGTCACGCCGCGGGCGAAGGCCAGCATGTTGGACGGCCCGGCGTTGTAGCCCATGGCCAGCAGCTCGTCCTCGGTGTACCCGCCGGTGCGGTGCGCGGGGAGTTCGGCGGCCAGGTCATGCAGGTACCAGGCGGCCGCCTCGATGGCCAGGTCCGGGTCGTCCGGCAGCTCCAGCCAGCTCCGGTCGGCGAACGACCGCCCGGCCTTGACCTGGTCGAAGGCGGCCTCGTGCATGTTGGCGATGCCGAGCGCCGCCCCCGGCTTGAGCTTGAGCCAGGCCCGCTGGAACGACGGGTCGTGCGGCTTGTAGGACTCGTTGTAGAGGATCGCCATCAGCAGCTGCGGATCGATCCCGGCCTGCCGGGCGTAGTCCACCACCGGCGCGGCGAAGTCCGAGGGCACGTTCTGGTCGGGCGAGGAGCTGGGGCTCGGGCTGCCCCCGGGGGGTGCCCGGAGCCGCCCGCCGAGGGCCGGGCGCCGGCCGAGTCCGACGGCAGTGCGGCGGCCGTGCCCGGGCTGCCGCCGCTGTGGCTGCCGTGCTGCGCGACCCAGACGATCACCACGACCGCCACGATGACGGCAGCCCACCGCCAGGGCCGCTGGTGCTCTGCCATCCCCGCTCCCTCCGCAGGTCCCGTCCGGTCGGGTCCACCGGTATTCCTACCGTACGACCGCCGTGCCCGCGCGCTGCCGCGCCGCCCGCCCGCGCCCAGGCACGGGCACGGGCACGGGCACGGGCACGGGCACGGGCACGGGCACGGCTCCGGCGGAAGCGCAGGCGGCGCCCCCGCCGGCCCACCGGGCGGTGGGTCGGCAGGGGCGCCGTGTCTGCTCGGCGCCGGCGCCGTGGGGGCCGGCGCCGCCGGATCAGGGGTAGGAGACCACGTCGCTGGGTCCGCCGAAGGTCGAACTCACCGCCGCACCCGTGCCGTTGATGACCGAGTTGATCCCGCCGGAGCCGTTCAGGAAGACCGTCAGCAGGTCGTGGAACTGCACGCCGGAGGTGTCCGGGGCTTGGAAGGCCATGGAGTTGACGATGGGCACGCCCTGGTCGAAGTAGGAGTAGCTGCCCATCCCGTAGCCCTGGAACGAGGTGACGCTGTTCGGGACGTAGAACGCCGGGTAGCCGTCCTGGGTCGAACTGGACATCCATGCGGCCTGGTTGGGCACCTCGTAGGGGTTCTCGTTCTGGTAGAAGAGGACGGTTCCGCCCTGCCCGTTCCAGATCGTCTCGTCCTGCTGGTAGTGCTCCACGGCCAGGCCGTAGGCGGTCACGTTGTTGCCGTTGACGACCACCCCGGTCGCGCCCTGGTCGGAGGTCCAGGAGCCGCCGCCGGCGCCGTGGTCGGCCCGCCAGGCCCACACGTCGTCGATGATGGAGTTGCTGCTGTTGTCGATGAAGCTGGTCGCCGCCGTCCCGGCCTCGGCGCCGCCGACCCGGAAGTAGACGTCGTCGACGCTGACCGGGTCACCGGCGTGGCTGTCGGTCGCGCCCTGGACGCCGACCTGCAGCAGCGAGGGGGAACTGGTCGGTCCGGCGTCGAAGATCAGGCCGGAGAGGTTGACCCCGCTGACGTCCGCCACGTTGACCGTGGTGTTGCCGTTCTGCGGGATGAGCGTGGGGAAGCCCAGACCGATGATCTTGGTGTCGGCCTTGGTGACGTTGATGGTCTGCGGGACGTTGTAGACGCCCGGGGTGAACAGCAGGTTGTCCCCGGCCGCGAGCGCCGCGTTGATCTGCGCCACGGTGGCCGTCGGCTGGACCACGAAGAAGGAGCTGAGCGACAGCGAGGTCCCCGGGGTGTTGCCGTTGACCCAGGTGGGGCCGTTGGAGTTGGTCTGCACCGAGGGCACGAACACGTTGTAGTTGCCGGAGGAGTCCACGTACAGGTAGGGCTCCTCCTCCGTGGTCGGGCAGCTCGCCAGCGTGGTGTAGGAGTTGGGGCCGCCGCTGTCGCCGGAGTTGCCGGCGAAGCTCTGCGCCGGGGCGCCCGGGTCACCGCAGAAGACCTGGTTCCAGACCGCGTTGGACCAGCCGTCCAGGGAGCTGTTGCGGGTGATGTACTGCTGCTGGGAGCCATTGGTGACGGTGCCGCCGGTGAACTCCGAGTCGGCGATGAAACCGCCGCTGGCGTAGTCGGGGCCGCCGTTGCAGTAGTCCATCAGGCTCAGGTTGCCGTTGACGTGCACCCGGCGCAGCGGGGACGCCTGGGAGCTGGCCCAGAAGTCGTCACCGGACTCGCAGCCGGTCATGCCGGTCACGTTGATGGTGAGGTTGGACACCGAGCGCCAGAAGTTGTCGGTCGCGTTGCAGGTGGAGCCGTCGCACTGGTTGTACGAGTCGATGGTGCCGTTGATGACCACGGCGCTCGGGTTCTGGCCCAGACCGGCCACGCTGGTGTAGTAGCCGACCTGGAAGATCAGCGGGTCGGCGGCGGAGCCGTACGTCCCGGGGTCGAACAGGATGGCGTAGCGCTGGGTGCCGAACTGGTTGCCGATCTGCGCGTTGGCGATGGTGTTGAGGGTGTTCTGGATGGACGCCTGTGACATGCCGGTGTTGAACACGTAGACGTTCGAACCGAGGCTGCCGCCGGTCGGCGGGGGCGGTGTGCCGCCGCCCGTGCCACCGGAGCCGTTGGTGTAGGCGGTGAACTCGTCGATCGACCACCAGCTGGTGGTGGACGCGGCGGTCAGCACCACCCGGATGTACTGCGCCGTCTGGGCCGCGAAGGTGGCGATCTCCGGCGAGGAGCTGCCGGTCTCGGTGGCCACGGTGGTGAAGGCGGTGCCGTTGGTCGACACCTCCACGTTGTAGCCGACCGCGTAGTCCCCGGCCGAGTTGGGCGTGTTCATCTCGATCTGGTTGAAGCTCTGGCTCGACCCGAGGTTCACCTGGAACCACTGCCCTGCGGCCTGGTAGGCGTCCGAGCTGAACCGCGTCGCCAGATTGCCGTCAATGGCGTTGGACGGCGGATCACCGGCGGAGCTGGTGTTGGAGCTGGCTGTCCAGCCGGTCTCGCTCAACGCCGTCTCGGGGGTGGCGGATCCGCTGTAGGCGGTGAACTCGTCGATCGACCACCAGCTGGTGGTGGAGGCGGCGGTCAGCACCACCCGGATGTAGCGGGCGGTCTGCGCGGCGAAGGTGGCGACCTCCGGCGTGGTGCTGCTGGTGCCGGTGGCCACGGTGGTGAAGGCGGTGCCTTTGGTCGACACCTCCACGTTGTAGCCGACCGCGTAGTCCCCGGCCGAGTTGGGCGTGTTCATCTCGATCTGGTTGAAGCTCTGGCTCGACCCGAGGTCGACCTGGAACCACTGCCCGGCGGCCTGGTAGGCGTCCGAGCTGAACCGCGTCGCCAGATTGCCGTCAATGGCGTTGGACGGCGGATCGCCCGCGGAGGTGGTGCTGGAACTGGCAACCCAGCCCGTCTCGCTCAACGCCGTCTCGCCGGAGGCGGCCGCCGCGGGCGAGGTGACCGCCGGTGCGATCAGCAGGCCGAGCATGGAGACCACCGTGACCACGGCGGAGACCAGGGTGCGCTTGCTGGACCGATCCCTGACGGCTGCGAACCCGCTGCTGCGGACGGAGCGTCTTAGCTGTCTGATCATGACCTGACAGACCCTTCCTGGTGTTCGGTGCCCGACGTCCTCGGGCGGGGGCGTACGCGGTGCGACGTGCTGGTGCGCTGCGCCAGGTGCAGGCCGGGTTGCGAGGGGCCCCGGTTCCGGAGCGCGGTGGCGCTCGCCTCCGGCGGAAGGGCGGGGATGGCCGAGCCTTACATCAAGGCTTATTTCACGGTGTGATTTAACAATTGTGATGTCCGCCCGTCAATGGGATGAAGCAAATGATGTTCACCGGACGCGCCCCCGGCGGCGGCCCGCAGAACCTCAAGGATCTTCCTTACCCGGGTGCGCTATCGTCCCTGCCTGCCGGAACGTCAGAACGCACCCCACAGCCGCTGTTGCGGCCGCCGGTGCGCGGACGCCCGTTCCGGTCCTGCCTGTTCGCATCCGACCGGGCAGCACAGCGACGAACGACCTTGGGAGACACGGTGCGGGACCAGTTCTACGAGCGCGAGGAGATCATCGAGCGGGACGGCTTCTTCGGGCGCGAGGAGATCATCGAGCGCGAAGAGGTCGTCCGCCGGGGCGCGTTCGGCCGTGAGGAGATCATCGAGCGCGAGGAGATCGTGGAGCGCGGCGGCCTGTTCGGGCTGGGCGGGGAGACCGTGCGCGAGGAGATCATCGAGCGCGACTTCTTCTGAGCGTCCCCGGGCGGCTCGCCCACCGGGCCTCGGGCGAGCCTCTCCTGACTGCTCCTCAGCGGTGCCGCTCCTCCCCCGTACGGCGGCGGACCGGCAACGCCGCTTCCGGCCCCGGGCGGCATCCCGCCCGGGCTGGAGGTTTCCGGCTGCGGGGCGTTTGCCTGATATCGTCCCCGAAGTCCGGATGCCCCAGGGTCTGGGGCGTGCCCGCAGTCCGCGAACGGAACCCTCACCTCGTGACCAGCGCTGACCTCGACCACCGCCTCGCCTCCCTCGGCCGTCCGCTCCGGCTCATCGTCACCGGCGGGGGCACCGGCGGGCACACCTATCCGGCCCTGACCGCGGTGCGCACCACCCAGGCCCGGCTCGCGGCGCTCGGCGTGGGGCTGGACGTGCTGTGGGTGGGCACGGCCGCCGGCCTGGAGGCGCGGGTGGCCGAGCGCGAGGGCATCGCCTTCCGGACCGTGCAGACCGGCAAGATCCGCCGCTCCAGCAACCCGCTGGGCATGCTCACCCGGGAGAACGTCCGGGACATGGGTCGGGTGCCGCTGGGCGCCGCCCAGGCCCGCCGCATCGTCTCCGACTACCGGCCCGACGCGGTGCTGTCCACCGGCGGCTACGTGGCGGTGCCGATCGGGCTCGCGGCCAAGCTCTGCCGCCGCCCGCTGGTCATCCACGAGCAGACGGTACGGCTCGGCCTGGCCAATCGGGCACTGGCCCGCGCGGCCACCAGGATCGCGGTCTCCTCGGAGTCCACGCTGCCGCTGCTGCCGGACGCGACCCGCTCCCACGCCGTGGTCACCGGCAACCCGGTGCGGCCCGAGGTGTTCTCCGGGCGGCGCGAGCGGGCCGTGGCCGCGCTCGGCCTGCGCGGCTTCAGCCCGCTGCTGCCCACGGTCTACATCACCGGCGGAGCCCAGGGGTCGGTGCAGATCAACGGCATGATCCGGGAGATCCTCCCGTGGCTGCTGTTCAACGCCAACGTGATCCACCAGTGCGGCTCCGGCTCCATCGACGAGGCGGCCGACTACGCCGCCCGGCTGCCGGTGGACCAGCGCGGCCGCTACCACGTCACCGCCTTCGTCGGTCCGGAGCTGCCCGACGTCCTGGCCCTGGCCGATGTGGTCGTCTCCCGCAGCGGCGCCGGGACGATCGCCGAACTGACCGCGCTGGGAAAGCCGTCCGTGCTCATCCCGCTGGCCTCCTCGGCCGGGAACGAGCAGGAGCACAACGCCCTGCACCTGGAGGCCGCCGGTGCGGCGACCGCGCTGGTCAAGGAGGCCGTCAACGCGGAGCGGCTGCGCACCGCGGTCGCGCCGATCCTGGCCTCGCCGCCGCTGCGGCAGCGGATGGCCGAGTGCGCCCGGGCGTTGGGGCGGCCGGACGCGGCCGAGCAGCTGACCGACGTGCTGCTGTCGGTCGCCGTCCCGGCCCAGCGCGGCAACTGACGAATCGTCAGTCCCTCTTTCTCACGCGGCTGTTCCGTGCTCGCGGGCCCAGGCGCGGGCGTGGGCGATCCGGGCGGCCGTCGGCGGGTGGGTGGCGAACAGCAGCACCGTCAGCGGGTGCGGGCTGAGGTCGGCGATGTTCAGCACCGCCAGCCGCCGCTGCATTGCCACCATCGCGCCGGGGGCGCGGGTCAGTTCCAGGGCGTAGCCGTCGGCCCTGGCCTCGATCCGGCGGCTGAACGCGTTGCCGAAGGGCCCGGCGATCGTGCCCAGGACCGTGCCCAGCGCCAGCACCAGGGCCAGCGCGCGCGGATCGGCCGCACCGGTGACCCCGGCGGCCCGCAGCAGCGGCCCCCAGTGCAGGGCGGCCGCGATCAGCAGCACCGCCAGCGCGCCGCCGACCGCGCCCGCGGCCGTCCCGGTGGCCACGTCCCGCCGGGCGGCGTGGCCCAGTTCGTGGGCGGCGATGGCGGCCACCTCCTCGGGCGCGGCCTGCCGCACCGTGGTGTCCCAGACCACCACCCGGCGGGTGCGGCCGATCCCGGACACGTAGGCGTTGGCGGCGGTGGTGCGGCGCGAGGCGTCGGCCACCAGGATGTCGCGCACCCGCACCCCCGAGCGCCCGGCCAGCTCCAGCAGCCGGCTGCGCAGCTCCCCCTCCGGCATCGGCTCGAAGCGGTTGAACAGCGGCTCGAACACCACCGGCAGCAGGAAGGACATCAGCACCACCAGGGCGGCGGCCACCGGCGCGGCCACCAGCCACCAGCTCTGCGGCAGCGCCCGGACCAGCGCGAACAGGCCCACCGACACCGCCGCCAGCAGCACCGCGCCCAGCAGCAGCCCCTTGGCGGCATCGGCGGCGTACAGCCCCCAGCTGCGGGTGGACAGCCCCCAGCGGCGGTTGACGACCTCGCCGCGCAGCGAGAACGGCAGCGCCGCCAGCGTCAGCACCAGCTGGACCGCCACCGCCCCGAGCGCGGCGGTGGCGGTCCAGCCACCGCCGGCCAGCGCGCCCGCGGCGCGACTGAGCCCCGCCCCGAGCGGGGTGAAGCCCAGGACGCAGGGGACGGCCGCCCCGGTCAGCAGCGAGCCGTAGCGCAGGGCCGCGGTGTCCCGCTTGCGCGCCCGGGAGCGCTCGAGCTGGGCGGGGGTGAAGTCGGCCCCGGGCGGCGCCTGCGCCCCGGCGGCGGCGACGCCGGGGCGGGGAGTGTCCTGGCCGTCCGGGGTGGCAGCGGTTTCCATGGCTCCAGTGTCGCGCCCCGGGCTCAGCGGCTGGTGAGCCGGTACGGGATGACGCAGACCACGGCGTCGGTGGTGGCCCGCAGCACGGTCGCCAGCAGCAGCCCGCGCTGGTTCTGCAGGATCTGGTAGCGCCAGTGGCGCGGCTGCACCTCGGGGATGAGCACCGCGACCTGGCGGGCGCCCTGCTGGGCGCGCTGGACGTAGCCGACGATCGGGTGGACCAGCGAGCGGTGCGGACTCTCCAGCGTCACCAGTTCCACACCCGGATCCCAACGGGCCCACTCGGCCTCGAAGTCGGCGCACCGCGCCGGATCGGGGTGGACGCTGACGGCCACCACCTCGCCGCCCAGCGACAGCGCCGCGCTCAGCGCCAGCTCGGTGAGCTTGCTGATGCCGCTGACCGGGACGACCACCAGGCTCTGCATCGGCACCGGGTGCTGCGGCAGCCGGCCCAGCGCCAACTCCTGCCCGACCGCCCGGTAGTAGCTCTCGATCCGGGAGAACAGCAGCATCAGCGCGGGCACGGTCAGCACCACCACCCAGGCCCCCTGGGCGAACTTGCTGACCACGAAGACCAGGGCGGCGACGGCGGTGAGCACCGCGCCGGTGCCGTTGAGGGCGATCCGCAGCCGCCAGCGGGCCGGCCGTTCGGAGTGCCAGTGCCGGACCAGTCCGGTCTGGCTGATGGTGAAGCCGATGAACACCCCGATGGCGTACATCGGGATCAGCCGGTCGGTGACCGCGTCCACGGCGACCAGCAGCACCGCCGCCATCAGCGCCAGGGCGACCACCCCGTACCGGTGCACCGGCCGGTCGCTGCGCAGGCCGAACAGGTGCGGCAGCCGGTTGTCCTTGGACAGCAGGCTCATCAGCACC
This sequence comes from Streptacidiphilus sp. PB12-B1b, assembly GCF_014084125.1. Classification (NCBI taxonomy): domain Bacteria; kingdom Bacillati; phylum Actinomycetota; class Actinomycetes; order Kitasatosporales; family Streptomycetaceae; genus Streptacidiphilus; species Streptacidiphilus sp. PB12-B1b. The sequence goes on from NZ_CP048405.1 coordinate 4,600,627, forward strand.
GGCAGCCCGCCGAAGCTGGTGTTGGCCGCCAGACCGAGCACCAGGGTGACCGCGATGTTGGACGCGTAGTAGGCCCAGCCGGTGCCGAAGGAGCCGGCGGTGAGCTGCGCCAGCACGGTCACCCCGCCGCGCGGGGCCACGTGCTCGCGGCGGATCAGCCACGCCAGCCCGATCAGCATCAGCGCCAGCAGCCCGCCGAGCATCAGCTCGGTGCGCTGCGCCCGCCTGGCCCGGGGCTCGCGGAAGGTGGGGACGCCGTTGGCGATGGCCTCGATCCCGGTCAGCGCCGAGCATCCGGCCGCGAACGCCTTCAGGATCAGCAGCACCCCCAGCGCCTCGGTGACGTGCACCGGCTGCGCGGTGCCGACGATGGCGACGGGGTGGGAGCGGGTCAGCCCGATCCCGATCACGCCGAAGACGGCGACCAGGAACAGCGCCATCGGCAGCATCAGCGCCCGGGCGCTCTCGGCGATCCCCCACAGGTTGACGGCGGTGATCAGCACCAGCCCGATCAGGCAGATCGCCAGCAGGTGCGGGGCCAGCGAGGGGAAGGCCGACGCCAGGCTGGCCGCGCCGGCGGCCAGGCTGACGGCGACGGTCAGCACGTAGTCGATCACCAGGCTGGCGGCGGCCAGCAGGCTGACGGTCGCGCCCAGGTCCTTCTTGCCGACGGCGTAGGCGCCGCCGCCGTCCGGGTGGACCGCGATGACCTGGCAGTAGGAGACCACCAGCACGGCCAGCAGTCCGGCGATGACCAGGGTGATCGGCAGCGTCAGCCGCAGCGCCGAGGTCCCGGCGGCGACCAGGACCAGCACTATCGCCTCGGGCCCGTACGCCACCGAACTCAGCGCGTCCAGTGAGAGCGCGGCCAGCCCGCCGAGGCTGGTCAGGTGTTCCTTGTCGCCCTCGCCGTGGCGCCGCGGCACCCTCGGCGCGACCTTCTTCGGTGCCGTTCCCAGGCCCATGGACGCCCTCCTCGTTCGACGGGGCCAGCCCCTGCCGCGATCCTGCAGCATCTCCTTCCCAACTCCCGGGATCGAACCGCCGCGCCGCTCGTTGGTGCGACGGCCGGAACAGGGGCGGAAGTCTTTTCGAGACACTCTGTCGGTGTCGAGGCACGGTGTCCCACCGACGCCGCCGGATATAGAGTCGCGGCATGCTCAGTGATTTCCGTCCGCTTTCTCCCGCCGCGCGGTGGGCGAGGTGATCAGCGCGCTCACGGCCGTCGTCTCGGTCGCGGCCCTGCTGCTCGCGGCGTGGTGCGGACTGGCCACCGCACGCGACCAGCCCACCAAGGACTGGCACCTGATCGGCATGGCCGTGGTGACCCTGCTCGCCCTGGCCCAGCTGGTGGTCGGCATCGTCGAGCTCGCCAACGGCCACAAGGCCCAGGGCGGGACGGTGATCTTCCTCGCCTACGCCGTCGGCGCGGTGCTGACCGTGCCCGCCGCCGGGCTGATGTCCCTGGTGGAGCGAACCCGCTGGGGCTCGGCGATCGCCACGGCGGGCGGGTTGGTCCTGGCCGCACTTGAGCTGCGACTGGTCGAGATCTGGGGAGGCGGGCATGGCTGAGACGAAGCCCACGCAGGAGTCCACACAGGAATCCGCGCAGGAGAAGAAGGCGCAGGAGAAGAAGGCGCAGCGGAGGATCGGCGAGGGCCCTGGGCGGCTGCTGGTGAGCCTGTACGGGCTGTTCACCGTGGCGGCCGGGTCGCGCTCGCTGTACCAGCTGATCGCGCAATTCCACCGGGCGCCGCTGTCGTACGTGCTGTCCGCGTTCGCGGCGGTGGTGTACGCGTTCATCCTGGTGACGCTGGTGCGCGGCGGCGAGTCGGCGCGGCGGCTGGCGCTGTGGTGCTGCGGCGTGGAGCTGGCGGGCGTGCTGGTGGTCGGGACGCTGACGATCGTGCTGCCCTCGGCGTTCCACGACCAGACGGTGTGGTCGTACTACGGCATGGGCTACGTGTTCATCCCGCTGATCCTGCCGGTCACCGGCATCCTGTGGCTGCGCCGGGCCGCCCCGCAGCAGCAGGCCGGGAGCGAGCCGGCCTCGGAGCCCGCCGGAGTGCCCGCGCGCGGCTGACCGGCGCTTTTCGAGACACACCGTCCCAGGTTCGGCACTCTGTACATTGGGCAGGGTGCCGAAGCTGTGGAACGAGACCATCGAGGCCCACCGCCGCACGGTCCGGGAGGCGGTGCTGGACGCGGCGGCGGCGCTGACCGCCGAGCACGGCCCGGCCTCGCTGACCATGTCGCAGATCGCCGTGCGGGCCGGGATCGGCCGCGCCACGCTGTACAAGTACTTCCCCGACGTCGAGGCGGTGCTGGCGGCCCGGAGGCAGCGGGAGGCCGAGCGGCTGCTGGCCCGGCTGACCGGGGCCCGTGACCGGGCCGCCGGGCGGACCGGGCCCGGCGGACGGCTGCAGGCGGTGCTGCTGGCCTACGCCCTCGCCGCCCACGAGCAGCGGGGCGCAGGAGTGCTCCCGGACCACGGAAGCCCGAGCCCCGATCCGCAGCAGCCGGTCCTGGAGCTGCTCCGGGAGCTGCTGGCGCAGGCGGCGGACGCCGGAGCGGTCCGCGCGGACATCGGCGCGGACGAGCTGGCGGCCTACTGCCTGCACGCCCTGGCCGCCGCCGGGGCCGCGCGCTCCGAGGCCGCCGTGCACCGGCTGCTGGCGCTCACCCTGTCCGCGCTGCGCCCCGAAGCCTCCCCCGCCGCGCCCTGACCGCGGGGTCCGCCCGGGGGTTCAGCCGCCCGACCGGGTCGGCGGCTCCGCGCCCAGGTCGTGGGCGAGCCTGCGCAGCGAGGGCCCGTAGTCGGGGTGGGCCAGGGCGGCGGCGAACTGGGCGGTGAGGTAGGCGAGCGGGTTGCCGGTGTCGTACCAGGTGCCGTCGATGACCTGGCCGTACACGGCGCGGGTCGCGGCGTAGGCGTTGATGGCGTCGGTGAGGTAGATCTCGCCCTGCGGGTGTTCGTGCCAGCGCCGGGTCTGCTCGCGCAGCTCGTCCACGATGCCGGGGGTGATCACGTAGCCGCCGATGGCCGCGTAGTGGCTGGGGGCGTCCTGCTCGGCGGGCTTCTCCACCAGGCCGGTGATCCGCAGCAGGCCGTCGTCGAGGTCCTCCTTGACCACCGGGACGCCGTAGCGGTGGGAGTCGGCCGGGTCCATCGCCATCAGCGCCAGCACCGGGGAGCTGGTGGCGTTGTACGCGGCGATGAGCTGCTGGGCGCGCGGCACCTCGGAGACGAAGACGTCGTCGGGCCAGAGCACCAGCACCGGCTCGTCGCCGAAGGCGCGGGCGGCGTTGAGCACCGGCGTGCCGTTGCCGTACGGCCCGTGCTGGTCCAGATAGGTGATGTGGCCGCGCCGGGCCAGCTCGGCGATCTCCTCCACCGCGTCCGCGTAGCCGTCCTTGCCCGCGTTGCGCAGCTGGGCGACCAGGCCGGGATCGGGGCGGAAGTGCTCCTGGATCAGGCCCTTCCCGGCCGAGACCACGATGGTGATGTCGGTGATGCCGCTGTCGACCAGCTCCCGGACGGTGTGCTCGATCACCGGCTTGTCACCGACCGGCAGCATCTCCTTGGGCGTCGCCTTGGTCAGCGGCAGCAGCCGCGAGCCCAGGCCGGCGGCCGGGATGACCGCTCGGCGGATGGTGGAGGCCATGGGGTGCTCCCTCGGGTCGGGTCGGCCGGTGCCGGTCGGCACGGCATCCGCCGACGCTACCAACCCGGGGGCGCGCGCGGCTGCGCTCAGCGCCGGACCCGTCGCCGGTAGGGCAGGTGGCAGCAGATCTGCTTGCCGATCGGCGTCCGGGACACCCTCCATCCCGGTGCCAGCAGGTCCACCAGCGGCAGCCCGCGCCCGGATTCGGCCCCGCAGTCGGAGGGCATGTCCGAGCGCCGGGGCAGCGCGCGGCGGTCGGGGTCGTGCACCTTGACCGAGACGCCGCGGGGGTCGGCGTCCACCTCGACCACCAGCGGGACCAGGTCGCCGCAGGCCCGGACCGAGTTGCCGATCAGCTCGGACGCCACCAGCTGCACGTCCTGGGCCAGTTCGGTGTCGACCCCGGCGGCTGTCAGCGTGGCGTCGGCCAGTTGGCGGACGAAGCGGAGGTGATCGGCGGAGGCGCTCATGTGCACGGCGAAGCCGGTCGGCCGGACCAGCAGGTAGAAGCCCGGAGCCGCCTCGGCCACCTTCGGCGCCCCCGCGCGGGCCGCGCCCGGGGCCGTGCGGGCGGGGTCGCACGGCGCTACGGCGAGCCTGACGCGGGTCCGGTCGTGCTGCATATGCTGCTCCCAATCGAATGAGCGGGCCGCCGCGCCCAGTTGACAGGTGCGATGACGTGGTGCGGAGTCAGCGGGGACGCCTGGGGCCGGGCGTGCGGATGCGTCCGGGCGGCGGCGCGGGGCGGGCCCGGCTGCCACAAAGCGTGACCGTCGACTACGCTTCGCTATCACCCCTTCAGGGTGCCCCTGCCGACCGCCGTCGGCAATATGCCACCTGATCTTTCATCAGATCGGTTGTCCCTCGGTGCCGGTGGCCAGCGCGCGGGCGCCGCGACGGGTAATGGGGCCCGGCGGCGGAACAGCGGCTGTGCAGCCGGAATGCCACCGGCATAGGCAGTGCGCCCCGGACAGGGTTGGATGGGTGCATGGCATTGAGCGTCACCAACGAGACCGTACGGGCCGCAGCGTCGGCCGCAGCATTCACCGACGGCGAGCGGTTGTTGGCCGCCGACGCGGTCGGCCACCTGGAGTCCGGCTACGGCGGGGTCAACGCCGACGTCGCCGACCCGGCCGGCGGCGGCCCGGCCTGGCAGGTGTGGGTCGGCGTCAACGACCGTGCGCTGACCGGGGAGTGCGACTGCGGCACGGCCGCCCCGCCGTCGCTGTGCGCGCACGCGGTGGCCGCCGCGCTGGCCGCCCTGTCCGCCGGGACCAGTTGGGCTCCGGCGCCCCGGCCGGTGTTCAACGCCCCGCCGCGGGATCCGGTCGAGCAGCGCCACCTGGCCCTGGCCGGGACGCTCGGCGCCGAGCGGCTGGCCGAGCTGGTGGCCCGCCACGCCGTCCACGACCGGCTGCTGGCCACCGATCTGGCGCTGGCCACCGGCCAGTTGGGGGTACCCACCACCGAGGAGCTGCGGCCGCTGCGGGCCCTGGCCGACCGGGCCCTGGCGGTACCGTCCGCCGAGGACGGCTACGACCTGCACCAGGTGGCCACCGCCGCCCGGGCGGCCGTGGCCGAACTGCGGGTCCAGGCGCTGCGTCCGGCCACCCCGGCGCTGCTGGACGCGGCCGAGCACACGGTCGCCTGCTGGGACCGGCTGGCCGTGCTGCTGGGCCAGGACTGGCGCAGCTACGGCGAGGAGGTCGAGGAGCTGGGCGCCGAACTGGCCGACGTCCACCTGGACCTGTGCGAGCGGCTGCGGCCGGACCCGGCCGACCTCGCCCGGCGGCTGGCCGCGCTCGCCCACCCCGGCGGCGACCGGGACGACCGCCCTGGCATCGCCTGCTGCCTGGAGCCGCCCGCGCCCTACCGGTCGCTGCTGGGCGCGGACGGCCTGGCCGCCTTCGAGCGGGAGGCCGCCGCCCGGCGTCCGCGCCCCCGGGTGTCGCTGCTACCGGGCTGACAGCCGGCGGAACACCGGCCGGGGCAGGTGGCGCAGGCCGGACATGACGAAGCGCAGCGCGCCGGGCACCCACACCGTGCCGCTGCCCCGGCGCAGGCCGGTGAGGATGGCGTCGGCCACCGCTTGCGGGGTGGTGGCCAGCGGCGCCTCGGGCATCCCCTGGGTCATCCGGCCCCGGACGAAGCCCGGGCGGACCACCATCACCCGGGCCCCGCTGCCGCGCAGGGAGTCGCCGAGGCCCTGGGCGAGGGCATCCAGTCCGGCCTTGGTGGAGCCGTAGATGAAGTTGTCGCGCCGGGCCCGCTCCCCGGCCACCGAGGAGAGCACCACCAGCGCGCCGTGCCCCTGGCGGCGCAGCGCCTGCGCGCTCGCCAGCGCACTGGAGACCCCGCCGAGGTAGTTGACCCGGGCGACCGCCACCGCGGCCATCGGCTCGCGCTCGTCGTGCAGTTGGTCGCCGAGGACGCCGAAGGCGAGCAGCACCAGGTCGATGTCGCCCTCGGCGAAGACCTTGCCGATCACCTCCTCGTGGGTGTCGGTGTCGGCGGCGTCGAAGGCGTGCACCTGGACGTCGGCGCCGAGCGCGGTGAGTTCGTCGGCCGCGGCGGTGAGCGCCGCCGAGGGGCGTCCGGCCAGGTGGACCCGGCGGGTGCGCTCGCGCACCAGGCGGCGGGCGGTGGCGAGGCCGATCTCGGAGGAGCCTCCGAGCAGCAGCAGGGACTGGGGCTGGCCCAGGGCGTTCAGCACGGTCGCGGGTCCTTCCTGGTGGGGTCGCGGTCGTCGCGGCCGTGCAGGCCGAGGCGGCGGGCGAGGTCGGAGACGAAGCGGGAGCGGGGGTCGATCCGGGCGCGCAGCTCGCGGAAGTCGCCGAGCCTGGGGTACATCCGGGCCAGGGACTCCGGCCGCAGCCGGGAGTCCTTGGCCAGGTAGACCCGTCCGTCGGCGGCCATGACCTCCTCGTCGAGGGTGTCCAGCAGGGCGCCGAGGCCGGGCAGTGCGGCGGGGATGTCCAGGGCCAGGGTCCAGCCCGGGGCGGGGAAGGAGAGCCAGCCGGGGTCGGCCGCGCCGAAGCGCTTGAGCACGGCCAGGAAGGTGGGGCAGCGGTGGCGGCTGATGGTCTCCACGATCCGCCGCAGCGCGTCCTCCGCGCCGTAGGGGACGACGAACTGGTACTGGACGAAACCGGCCGGGCCGTAGATCCGGTTCCAGTCGGCGACGCCGTCCAGGGGGTGGAAGAAGGTGGAGATCCGCTGCAGCTGGCCGCGCCGCTCGCGGGGCGCCTTGTGGAACCAGAGCTGGTTGAACGCGCCGACGGTGGCCGGGGTGAGCAGCCCGCCGGGCAGCCCGCGGGCGCTGACCGGCAGGCCGGAGGGGCGGAAGCCGAGCGGGTCGCGCAGCTGCCTCGGGCCGAGCCGGTCCAGCGGGGCGTGGTCGCCGCGGGTGAGCACGGCGCGCCCGGTGGCGGCTCCGCGGGCGAGCAGGTCGATCCAGGCGACGGAGTAGCGGTAGCGGTGGTCGGTGGACTCCAGCCGGTCCATCAGGTCGTCCAGGTCGCGGGCGCGTTCGGTGTCCACGCTCATCAGCGAGGTCTGCACCGGCAGCAGCCGGATCTGCGCGGAGAGGATCACCCCGGTCAGGCCCATGCCCCGGCGGTGGCCCAGAACAGCTCCGGGTCGTGCTCGGGGGTGATCCGGCGCACCCGGCCGTCGGCGGTGAGCAGCTCCAGTGAGCGCACATGGCGGCTGAAGCCCCCGCTGACGTGGTGGTTCTTGCCGTGGACGTCGGCCCCGAGGGCGCCGCCGACGGTGACCTGGCGGGTGCCGGGGGTCACCGGGACGAACCAGCCGAACGGCAGCAGCACCCGCATCAGCGTGTCGAGGCTGACCCCGGCCTCGCAGTCGACGACGCCCCCGCGGACGTCGATGCTGCGGATCGCGGTGAGGCCGGTCATGTCCAGCACGGTTCCGCCGGCGTTCTGCGCGGCGTCCCCGTAGGAGCGGCCGAGGCCGCGGGCGACCAGGCCGCGGGCGTCCGGCGCGCGCACGGCCCGGACGGTGTCGGCGGCGGTGGCGGGGCTGAGCATCCGGGCGGCGGTGGGTGCGGTGCGCCCCCATCCGGACAGAGTGACCACGCGGTCCGGCCCGTCGGCGTCTTCTCGCATATAGGACAATGTACCGTTGGCAACCCTGACAAATCGTCATATCAGGGCCATCAGGGTTCATCGGCGTCGGCGTATCGTCCCGGAGGAGCGGCATGACCCCACCCGAGCAGCACCCGCGCCCGGGCCTGGACCCGCGCCCCGGCCTGGATCTGCTGCTGGTGCGCGCCGCCCGGAGCGGGGCCGGCCGCCGGCCCGGGCTGGCGGCCTGCGGGCGGGCGCTGTCGTTCGCGGGCGAGCACGGCGCGGTGTGGCTGCTGGCCGGGGCGACCGGAGCCGCCGTGGACGCCCCCCGGCGCGGGGCCTGGCTGCGGGCCACCGCCCTGGTGGCCGGGGCGCACCTGGCCAGCATGGGCGTCAAGCGCGTGGTGCGCCGCCCGCGCCCCTGCCTGCCCGGCCTGGAGCCGCTGGTGCGCACGGCCGGGCGCCACAGCTTCCCCAGCTCGCACGCCGCCTCCTCGGCCGCGGCGGCGCTGGCCTTCCACCCGCTGCTGCCGGTCGGCCCGACCGCGCTGCTGGCGTCGGCGATCTGCGCCTCCCGGCTGTGCGTGGGGGTGCACTACCCCTCGGACGTCCTGGCCGGGGCGCTGCTGGGCGTGTCGGGCGCGGCCCTGGGGCGCTCCTGGGCGCTGCGGGAGGGCCGGGCGGCGGTCACGGATGGGTGGCCAGGCCGGTGACGAACACCACCAGCCAGACCATCTCCAGGCAGACCATGGGCAGGTCGCGCAGGATCAGGTCCTCGATGTGCCCGGTGGTGGCGGAGGCGGTCAGCCGGTCGAACCGGACCAGTGCGGCGATCAGCGGCACGGCGGTGGCCAGGTGCCAGCGTCCGGTCCACGGGTCGGGCTCGGTCAGCGCCCACGCCAGGTACGCGCAGACCATCGCCACCGCCACCACCCGCTGAGCGGTCCGCAGGCCGCGCGGGGTGTAGCGGCGCAGGGAGGGGCGGTGCCGGGCGGCCGGGGCGCCCAGCGAGGTGATCTCGGTGAAGCGCTTGGCTATGACCACCAGCAGCGCGCCCAGGCTGCACACCAGCACGAACCAGCCGGACGGCGGCACGTGCGAGGCCGCCGCCCCGCCGAGCGCCCGGAGCACGAAGCCGGAGGCGACCAGGGCCAGTTCGACGAACGGCAGGTGCTTGAGCCCGAACGAGTACAGGAAGGAGCTGGCCAGGTAGGCGGCCACGGCCAGGGCCAGGCCGTAGTCCGAGGCCAGCAGGCCGGTGGCGGCCACCAGTCCGGCCGCGCCGACCACGCATCCGGCCGCCAGCGCCAGCGCGTGGTTCTCGCTCAGGTCCCCGCAGGCCACCGGGCGCAGACACTTGCGCGGGTGCTGCCGGTCGCGTTCGGCGTCCACCGCGTCGTTGACGAAGTACACCGCGCAGGAGGCCAGGGTGAAGACCATCAGCGCGACCATCGCCCCGCTCAGCGCTGCGCTGCCGCGCGCCAGCGCCGATCCGGTCATCGGGGCGGCGAAGACCAGGAAGTTCTTGGGCCACTGCCGGGGGCGGGCGGTGCGCACCGCCGCCACCGGCCAGCGCACCCAGCCCGGTCGGCGGGCGGGCAGCAGGACCGCGACGGCGCCCGCCGCGGGGGCCGGCTGCTGGGCCGGCGGCTGGGGGCTCATCGGGCGTACACGGCCGTGAAGTCACGGCTGGTCGACTCGAAGTAGCGGTCGGCCGGGCGCTCCTGGGTGGGGAGCAGCTTCACCGGCGTGGGCTTGGCCGGGTCGGAGGTCGGCTTGTAGTACATGTACGACATCCAGGCGGGGTTGATGTCCAGTTGCATGGCCTGCACGCACCCGGCCCGCTGCAGCAGGTCGGCCAGGGTGCGGACGGACAGGGCCGGGCCGTAGGCGTAGACCAGGCGCCCGTCGCGGGTGATCCCGGCGCCGGAGCGCCAGACGAAGTAGTCGCCGGCGATGGTCAGGCCCCAGCCGCTCTCGACGTTGCTGTCCACGCCGTCCGGCACCTGGCCGTTGTCCACGATCAGGTTCAGGTTCTGGCGTACGCCGACGACCTGCGGGCCCATCTTCACGTCGCGGTTCCAGGCGCCGACCTCGGCATGGCCGTCGCGGTAGAAGACCAGCGAGGCGTCGTCGTCGGTGAGGGTGCCCCGGGTGACGCCGTTGAGGTAGAAGCCGCCTCGGGCCTCGTCCACCTTGAAGCCGCCGTTGAAGGTGGCCATCAGACCGGCCCGCTGGTCGGCCGGGATGTACGGCGGCACGCCCCAGTTGCCCGCCCCCGGGTCCACCTCGCCCGGGTGCAGGGCGAAGCGCAGGATCCGCTGGTCCATGGAGACCACACCGGCGACGTACGAGGTGTGGTCGGCGTCGGGGCGGACGTACGCGCCGTACAGCGCCGGGGTGCCGCGGACGCTGCCGAGGACCTTCCAGGTGCCCTCTCCGGCCAGCGGCTCCCCGGCCGGGGAGGCCAGCCGGGGCGGCACCACCGCGGGCAGCGCCGGCTTGGCCCCGGACGCCCCCTGGGCCGCCTCGCCGGTCGGCACCAGCGCCATGTCCGGCCGGCCGCCCACGGCCGGTGGGTGGGCCTTGTACTGGACGCTCTCCAGCGCGGTGACCACCGGGCCGAGTTCGTGGTCCCGGCCCCATTCGGCGACCCGGGCGGCGACGCTGTCGTCCCCGGGCGCGGCCAGGGCGCTGCCCAGCGACCAGCTCAGCCAGCCAGCGAAGAGGGCCGCGACCGCCAGCACCGCCCTGGTGCTGCGCCGGGCGAGCAGCCGCCGGATCCAGCCCGGGCGCTTCGGGGCGGGGGTCGGGGCGGGGGGTTCCAGAGTGGTGACATCCGAGTCTTCGGTTGCGCTTCCGGGCGTCGGTGGCGTGTGCACGCGGACCTGCTTCCTGCGGCCGAACCCAGAAACGGGCGTGCCAAGAGAGACGGGCGTGGGTGAGGGCCGGCGGGCACGAGGGGAGCGGGCCCGCTCGGGTCTCCGCCACCGGTGGGGCGTCCTCGGGACTCCCGCCGTGATTCACGCTATGCAGCCGCCGCCGAACCCGCCTGTTCGACTAGGCAGTACGGGTGCAGCGGTGGTGGACGCCGCCTCAGGAGAGCACCCGGCGGCGGAAGTTCCGCAGGCCCAGGGCGAGGAACAGCACGCAGAACCCGGACAGCACCGGGTAGACCACGTACAGGTGCATGTGCGCGGTGTCGGTGAGGGCCGCGCGCATCCCCTCGGTGATGTAGATCAGCGGGTTGAACAGCACCAGCACCTGCAGCCAGGGGAAGCCGCCGACGTGCACCGCCGACAGCCGGTTCCACTGGTAGTAGGTGCCGCCGAGGAAGACCAGCGGCAGCACCACGAAGCCGAACATCAGGCCGATGTTGCGGGGCTCGAAGGTGGTGCCGAGCACCAGTCCCAGCGAGGTCATGGCGACGCAGGCCAGCGGCAGCAGGGTCACCAGGATCCACCAGTGCACCCGCAGGTCGGCGTGGACGCCGGGGGCGTGCACCACCGCCGCGATCGGGAACACCACGACCGCCGAGATGAACGCCTGGGTCGCGCCGGACAGCACCCGGGCCACGGCCACCAGCCAGATCGGGCACGGCGCCTGCACCCGGTCCTCGATCTCCCGGGTGAAGCCGAACTCCTGGGACAGCTGGATGGCGACCGACTGGATGCCCTGGAACATGATGGCGATGGCGACCACGCCCGGCACCAGCACCGTGGCGAAGGCCGACTCCCCCGCAGGGCCGCCCCCGCCGACCCCCTGACCGATGATCGGAAAGACGTAGAGGAAGACGAACACCAGCAGCAGCGGCTGCATCAGCGTCCGCCCGGCGATCTCCCCGGCGTTCTTCCGCAGCACCAGCAGATCCCGCCGGACCAGCCCGGCGAGCGCGGCGCGCGAGGCGGCGGCGACGGTGCGCTCCGGCCGCACCGCCGGCTGCCGGGCGGTCCCGGACGAGGCGGCGTAGGCACCCATCAGTCCCGCAGCTCCTTCCCGGTGAGCCGGATGAACACGGTCTCCAGGGAGGTCTGCGAGACCGACAGGTCGACCACGTCGAAGCCGCCGGACTCGGCCGCCCCCAGCACCTTCGGCAGCAGCCGGTCATTGCCCCGGACGTGCAGCTCCACCCGGCCGTCCGGCTGCGCCCGGGTGCTCACCACCCCCGGGACGGCCCCGGCCAGGCAGTCGGCCAGCGCCCGGGCGTCGCCCTCGGCCTGCACCGTGACGACGGTGTCCGCCTCGATGCTGCGCTTGAGCGCGGACGGGGTGTCCAGGGCCAGGATCCGGCCGTGGTCGATGATCGCCACCCGGTCGCAGAGCTGGTCGGCCTCGTCCATGTTGTGCGTGGTCAGCAGGATGGTCTGGCCGTCGGCGATCAGCCCGCCGAGGATCTCCCACAGCGCCAGCCGGCTCTGCGGATCGAGCCCGGCCGTGGGCTCGTCCAGGAACAGCACGGCCGGGCGGTGGAAGATGGCCCGCGCCACCATCAGCCGCTGCGCCATCCCGCCGGACAGGGTGTGCACCGACCGGTCGGCCCAGGACGACAGCCGGAACCGCTCCAGCAGTTCGTCCGCCGTGCGGCGGGCCTGACGGGCCGGGACGCCGAACATCAGCCCGTGGTAGTAGAGGTTCTCCCGGACGGTGAGCGAGCGGTCCAGGGTGTTCTGCTGCGAGACCACCGCGATGATCTGCTTGGCCAGCGCCGGTCGGGCGATCACGTCCACCCCGCCGACGTGCGCGCTGCCGTCGGTGGGCACCACCCGGGTGGTCAGCATCCCGACGGTGGTGGTCTTCCCGGCGCCGTTGGGCCCGAGCAGGCCGAAAAGCTCTCCCCGGCGCACCTCCAGGTCCAGCCGGTCCACGGCCGGGGCCTCGGCCTTCGGGTACACCTTGGTCAGGCCCGCGGTGCGGATCACCGTCTCGCGCGGCTCGACCCCGCCGGGCGCGGTACCGCCGAGCGCCTCCGCCATCACCATGGTTCACCTCGCCGATCGGCAGGACCACCAGGTCCGTTCCAGGATGCGCCCCCGGTCGGCCCCCGGCAAAAGCTGCGCCCCGCCCTGCCGCCGCACCCGCTCACCTGCGGCGGGAATGCGGTGGCAGCGCGGTCGCGGGCGCTGGCATGCTGGCCGGGTGGAGAGACCGGAGATCTACTGTGAGATAGCCCCCGACCTGCGGGTGTTCATGGCGTCGGGACGGCGCGGCGGGCAGGCCGCGCTGCGGACGGACGGGGTGTCGTCGCTGGGGCACGTGGTGGAGTCGCTGGGGATTCCGCTGACCGAGGTCGGCACGCTGCTGGTGGACGGGCGGCCGGTGGCCCCCGGGCACGTGCCGGCGGACCGGGAGCGGGTGTCGGTGCTGGGTGTGGAGCGCCCGCAGCCGCTGCCCGGGCCCGCCCGCTTCCTGCTGGACGTGCACCTCGGGACGCTGGCCCGGCGGCTGCGGCTGCTGGGCGTGGACGCCGCCTACGAGAACCTGGACATCGGCGATCCGGCGCTGGCCGCGCGCTCGGCCGCCGAGCAGCGGGTGATGCTCTCACGCGATCGGGGGCTGCTGCGGCGGCGGGAGATCTGGGCGGGCGCGTACGTCTACAGCCACCGGCCGGACGAGCAGGTGAAGGACGTCCTCGGCCGGTTCGCGCCGCCGCTGGCGCCCTGGACCAGGTGCACGGCCTGCAACGGGCTGCTGGAGCGGGCCGACAAGGCGCAGGTGCACGACCGGCTGCACGACGGCACCCAGCGCTCCTTCGACGTGTACGCGCAGTGCGCCGACTGCGGCCAGGTGTACTGGCGCGGCGCGCACCACGCCCGGCTGGAGGCCATCGTGGCGGAGGCCCTGCGCGACCAGGCAGGCCGGGCGGGGGCCGCGGCGGAGTCCCCCAGCTAGGCCCTCGCGCACGGTACTCCTCCGCGCCGCGGGATGGGACGAGTACGGAGCGTTTCCGGCCAATGTCGCCCAGGCTTGTTCTGCGCACTACACCTGCGCCCGGACCTGGACTACGTTGGCGATGTAGTTGGTTGCTCATGCCATCTACTTGGAGGCCCGTCATGCGTGTGAATGTCGACCCGGACCGTTGCTGCAGCTCCGGGCAGTGCGTGGCAGCCGTCCCCGAGGTGTTCGACCAGTCCGAGGACGACGGCGTCGTCCTGCTGATCCAGCCGCAGCCCCCGGCGGAACTGCAGGCCGCCGTGCGCACCGCAGCGAGCATCTGTCCCGCCCGGGCCATCTCCGTGCAGGAGCCCTGAGCAGGGCGGCGGCGCCCCGCAGAACCATGAAGGAGAACCACTCGTGACCACCGTGGAGCCGACCGACACCCTCACCTTCCCCGCTGACCGCGCCGGCTGCCCGTTCGCGCCGCCGCCCGCCTACCGCCAGGCCCAGGAGCAGCGCCCGATCACCCCGATCTCGCTGTGGGACGGGTCACGCGCCTGGCTCGTCACCCGCCACGAGGACGTCCGCGCGGTCATGGGCGACCGGCGGTTCAGCTCCGACGCCCGCCACTCCGGCTTCCCGTTCCTCAGCGACGGACGCCGGGAGCTGGCCGTGCAGAACCCGTCCTTCATCCGGATGGACGACCCCGAGCACGCCCGGCTCCGGCGCATGCTCACCGGCGACTTCATCATCAAGCGGGTCGAGGCCATGCGCTCGGAGATCCAGGAGATCGTGGACGGTTTCCTGGACACCATGACCGCGCACCACCCCCCGGCCGACCTGGTCGCCGAATTCGCGCTGCCGGTGCCCTCGCTGGTGATCTGCATGCTGCTGGGCGTCCCCTACGAGGACCACGACTACTTCCAGCAGCGCAGCCGGATCCTGCTGCACAACCACACCACGGCCGAGCAGGTCCACACCGCGCGGGACGAACTCTCGTCCTACCTGGAGCAGTTGGCCGAGCGCAAGGAACGCGAACCGGACCAGCGGATCATCAGCCGACTGGTGGCGCGCGGGGATCTCAGCCGCGCGGAGGTGGCCAGCATGAGCCTGCTGCTGCTGGTCGCGGGTCACGAGACCACGGCCAACATGACCGCGCTGTCCACGCTGACGCTGCTGCGCGAACCGGCCCAACTGGCCCGGCTGCGCGAGGATCCGCAGCTGATCAAGGGCGCGGTCGAGGAGCTGCTGCGGTACCTGAGCATCGTGCAGAGCGGCACCACCCGGGTCGCCATCGAGACCGCGCAGATCGGCGGCACCACCATCGAGGCCGGGGAGGGCGTGGTGTGCATGCTCTCCACCGCCAACCGGGACGAGGCGGTGTTCGCCGCGCCGGAGGATCTGGACGTGGGCCGGGACGCCAGGCGGCACGTCGCCTTCGGCTTCGGCGTGCACCAGTGCCTGGGGCAACCGCTGGCCAGGCTGGAGCTGCAGATCGCACTGGAGACCCTGTTCCGGCGGCTGCCCGGGCTGCGGCTGGCGGTTCCGTTCGAGGAGGTCAGGTTCCGCCACGACAACGTCGTCTACGGCGTCGAGGAGCTGCCCGTCGCCTGGTGAGCGCCGGTCGGCCCCGCTGTGCCGCCGGGCGGTCACAGCGGGGCCGGGTCGGCTACTCGGCCGGGCGGGCCAGGACGACCCGGTCGATCTCCGCGCCGAAGCCGTCGATCGCGCGCACGGTCAGCGTCGAGGTGCCGCCGTGGCGGGCCGGGTGGCTGTCGACGGCGAGCAGGCAGTAGCCGGTGTAGCGGACCCGGGACCAGTCGACGGTCTCGGTGGCCTTGGTGCCGCCGGGCTCGTTGACGAAGGAGGCGATCGCGGTCACGTCGTCCACCGCGCCCTGGTAACTGTCCTTCGCCGAGAACGAGTAGAGGCTGTTGCCCGCGCCGCCCGCGACGATGTAGGTGGTGCCGTCGGTCGCCGGGCGCACCGTCGAGCCGATCGGCGCGGTGGTGGTGGGCTGGCCGCCCCTCAGCGGGTCGGTGCGCTCGTAGATGTGGTTGTGGCCGTTGATGACCAGGTCCACACCGTAGCTGTCGAACAGCGGCGTCCAGTACTGCCGCACACCGCCCTCGGAGGCGTGCGAGGTGCAGGTGCTGTAGGCGCAGTGGTGGAACTGGACCACGATGAAGTCGATGTCCCTGCGGCCGCGCAGCGCGGCGAGTTCGCGCTGCAGCCACTGGGTCTGGCGTCCGCCGGTGTAGCCGTTGTTGGCCGGGATCTCGTCGGAGACGTCGTTGGCGTCCAGCGAGATGACGCCCACGTTGCCGTAGGTGAAGGAGTAGTACGTGGTACTGCCGCCGGCGAGGTCGAAGCGCGCGGCCAGGCCGCCGTTGCCGTCGGGCGAGTACCACGCCTCCATCTCGTGGTTGCCCGCGGCGATCTGCCACGGCACGGACGAGGCCACCGGCTCGGCCTGGTTGAAGAAGGAGTCCCAGACCCGGGGGTCGTAGGCGTCGGTGACCAGCCCGTGGCCGTTGGACTCGGCGTAGGAGATGTCCCCGGCGTGCAGGTGGAAGGCCGGATTCTGGCCCCTGATCAGGTTGGTGGTGTTCACCGCGTCGTAGGTGATGCCCTGGTCGCCGAAGGCGGTGAAGGTGAACGGGCCGCGGCTGACCGGTGCGGTGGTGAAGGAGTGCACCACCGCGAGGTGGGAGCGCGGGTCCCAGCCGTCGTGACCGACGGTGTAGTAGTACGTCTCCCCCGGGCGCAGCCCGTCGAGGGCGGCGTGCAAATAGTACTGCTCGATGGTGGTCGGCGAGACCAGCGCCACCGAGTCGATCGGGCTGGTCTCGCTCGCCAGGGTGGAGAGCACCCTGGTCTCGGCGTGCACCCGTTCGCCGAGGTCGGAGGGCGAACGCCCGATCCGGACAAAGGGGTTGGTCACCCCGGCCGGGACCTGCCAGGCGACGGAGATCTGCCGGGCGGGGTCGGCGCCGAAGGAGAGGTGGCGGCCGAACGGGGCCACCGCCGACCCGGTGGGACGATCCGCGGTGGCCAGCAGCGGCGCGGCCGAGGCGGTCAGCGGCGCGGCCGAGGCGGTACCGGGGAGGGCCGAGCCCACCAGCGCGGCACCCGCGCCCACCAGGCCGCCGCGCAGCATGCTGCGGCGGGAGGTGGCGCTGCGGAACCAGGCGTGCTGCTCGGCCATGGAGAGACGGGCGGCCTGTTCGGGGGTCATGCCCTGTTTCGTCATGGTGCGCAGGCTAGAACTCAGCCGTGGCGTCAGCGGAAACTCGGCGTGAACTCCGCCCCGTGCCTCCCGACATTAGCCCGTTCGGCCTGACGATCCCTCACCACACGCCGGGCACAAGGCGATTGGTGCGCGCCGCGTACGCGGTGTAGTCCGCGCCCAGGGCCGAGGTCAGCACCTGCTCCTCCACCCGGATCCGGTAGACGACGCCCACCAGGGTGCAGCCGAGCAGCGCCACCAGCGAGACCGCGTTGCCGAAGGCCAGCCCCAGCCCGAGCACGGCCACCAGGGCGCCCGCGTACGAGGGGTGCCGCAGCACCCGGTACGGCCCGGCGGTCACCACCCGGTGGTCGGCCTGGATGTGCACCACGCCCCGGAAGAAGCGTCCCAGCACCCGGATGGCCCACAGCCGCAGCGCGATGCCCGCCCACATCACCAGCAGCGCTGCGGTGAGCGCCGCCGCGCCCTCGCCGTAGCCCGCGCCGTGCAGGGTCGACGCGGCGACCACGGCCAGCACCTCGCCCACCGCGACGGCCCCGACCACCACGCCCAGCGACCGCCACTCGGTGCGCACCGCCGCGCCGCCCCTGCGGTACTGGCGGCGCTGCATCACCACCTCGGCGACGATCCACGCCAGCACGCCGGCATTGATCAGCACAGAGAACACTCCCACGACGACCACCCCTCTTCCACGGAGGCCGGAACCGGCCCGACCGGGCCTGCCCGGTCCACCGCCGATGCTAGGAAGCACCGCGCGCCGGGCGCCTCGGTCGTGGAGTGGAGCCGCCGGGTGGACTCCTCCCCCGACTTCTCCACCCGGGGCATGAGGCGCAGGCGAACCGCACCCGACGCGCCATCAGGAATGCTGCGCGGCAGGGCATTTCGCGGATTCAGGCGAGCTGGTTGACCAGCAGCGTGAACACCGCCGGGAGCCGGGCGGCGGCCGGGACGATCCGCCCGGCCAGGGCCGGTTGGCACCGGGTCCACAGCAGGGTGTCGGTGAGCAGCCGGTGCCGCCGCGAGACCCGGCGCCACGCCTGCTCGTACGCCTGCGGGCGGTCGGCCCGGACGCAGCGCACCAGTTCGGCGGCGGCGGCCAGCGCCAGCGAGACGCCCTCACCGGTCAGCGCGTCGATGTAGCCGGCGGCGTCGCCGACCAGCAGCACCCGGCCGGCGACCCGGCCGCGCACCCGCTGCCGCAACGGCCCGGCCCCCCGGACGGCGGTGGCCGCCGTCCCGGGCAGTCGGCGGGCCAGCAGCGGGAACCGGGCCAGGTGGCCGTCGAAGGGGCCCCGTTCGGCGGTCAGCACGGCCACCCCGACCAGGTCGGGGCCGAGCGGGGTGACGTACGCCTCCGCGCCGGGCGACCAGTGCACCTCGACGCAGTCGGTCCACGGCTGGACGGCGAAGTGGCGCCGCAGCCCGTACCGGGGCGGCCGGGGATCGGGCCGGTCCAGGGCCAGCCGGCGGCGGATCGGCGAGTGCAGGCCGTCGGCGGCGGCCAGGTAGCGGGCGGTGATCCCGGCGGCGGTGACGCTGTGCCCGTCCTGCCGGATCTCGCCGACCCGCAGCGGCAGCACCCGCACCCCGAGCTGTTCGGCGCGCCGGGCCAGGGCGGCGTGCAGCTCGGTACGGCGGACGCCGCGCCCGGGCTCGGCGGCGAACCGCGCCTCGGCGCTGCGGCGCTCGTCCAGGTAGCGGATGCCGCGCAGCGGGCAGCCGACGGGGGCGACGCCGAGCCCGGCCAGCGCCTGCACCGCGCCGGGCATCAGCCCCTCGCCGCAGGCCTTGTCGATGGGCGCGGGCCGGGGTTCGGCGACCACCACCTCCAGCCCGGCCCGGGCCGCGTGGACGGCGGTGGCCAGCCCGGCCGGGCCGCCGCCCGCGACCAGCAGGTCGATCACGGCGCGGCCGGGGCGGCGGACGCGGAGGGTACCGGCCCGGGCGGCAGGGTGGCCAGGGCGGCGTTCTCGCAGCGCACCCTGGTCACCAGCAGTGGGGCGTTGAGCAGGGTGAAGACGGTCGCGGTCAGCCAGTTGGAGTGCACCAGCGGCAGGGCCGCGCCCTCGACCACCACCGCCAGGTAGTTCGGGTGGCTGAGCCAACGGTAGGGGCCGCCGCCGACCAGCGGCAGCCCCGGGACGATGATGACCCGGGTGTTCCAGCGCGGCCCCAGCGTGCCGATGCACCACCAGCGCAGTGCCTGGGCGGCCAGCGCCAGGACCAGCATCGGCCAGCCCAGGGCGGGCAGGAACGGCCGGTGGGCCAGCCAGCCCTCGGCGAGGCAGCCCGCCAGCAGGCCGGTGTGCAGCAGCACCATCACCGGGTAGTGGCCGGAGCCGTACTCCACCCCGCCGTGTTCACGGCTCCAGGCGGCGTTGCGGCGGGCGACGACCAGTTCGGCGACGCGTTCCAGCCCGACCAGCAGGACGAGGACGGTATAGGCGATCACAGGCGGCTACCAGCGCAGCAGGACGAGTTCGGTGCTGAAGCCCGGACCCATCGCAAGGAGGAGCCCGGGCGTCCCCGGCGGGGGCGGGCGAAGCGCCAGGGTGTCGCGCAGGATGTGCAGCACCGAGGCGGAGGAGAGGTTGCCGACGTCGGCCAGCGAGTCCCAGGTCAGTTCCAGCGAGCGGGCCGGGAGGTCCAGGGCCTCGCGCACGGCGTCCAGCACCTTGGGGCCGCCGGGGTGGCAGACCCAGGCAGTGACGTCCTGGGACTTGAGGTCGTGGTCGGCGAGGAAGGAGCGCACCTCCTCGCCCAGGTGGACGCGGACCAGGTCGGGCAGGTCCGCGCCGAGCACGATCCGGAAGCCGCTGTCGCCGATGTCCCAGCCGAGCAGCCGTTCGGTGCCCGGGTAGAGCCGGCTGCGGGTGGCGACCACCTCCGGCGCAGGCGGTCCTCCCCCGAGGTGGGCGCGGTCCCGGCCGACGGCCAGCAGCGCGGCCGCGCCGTCGCCGAAGAGGGCGCCGGCGACCAGGTTCTGCACCGAGGCGTCGGTCCGCTGCAGGGTCAGCGAGCACAGCTCGACCGACAGCAGCAGCGCGACCTGATCGGGGTGGCCGACCAGGTAGTCGTGCACCCGGGCGATCCCGGCGGCGCCCGCCACGCAGCCGAGTCCGAAGATCGGCACCCGTTTCACGTCCGGGCGCAGGCCCAGCGGCCCGGCCAGGCGAGCCTCGACCGAGGGTGCGGCGATCCCGGTGACCGAGGTGAACACCACCAGGTCGATGTCGGCCGCACTCAGCCCGGCCTGCTCCAGCGCCCCGGTGACGGCCTCCTCGCCGAGCCGCTGGGCGGTCTCGATGAAGACGTCGTTGGCCTGGCCGAAGCCGCCCAGCGAGGCGTACCGCTCCAGCGGCAGCGCCAGGTGCCGCCCCCGCACCCGGGAGGTCCCGTGCAGGCGCTCCAGGACGCCGCGGTCACGGTCCGGCGGCAGGCACATGTCGGCGAAGGCCGTGGTGATGTCGCTCTGTTCGTAGTAGTGCGCAGGCAGGACTCCATGGACCGCGACAATTCGCGTCATGGCTGCATCATACGGACGATCTGACGGAATGCCATGAATCAACCGGAAGACGATCGTTCGGTGTTCTAGCATCGGGGCGTGAGCAGCGCCGGGACGCCCGACACCACCGCCGGGCCCGCGCCCGCCGGGTCCGCACCCGCGTCCGCGCCCGTCGGGGGCCCCGGCCGCCGCGCGCTGGGGCTGGTCCGCGCGGCCCACGCCCCGCCGACCGCCGCCGTGACCGCGCTGATCACCCTGCTGGCGCTGGCGGCGGGCCGCGACCCGGTGGGCGCGGTGCTGGTCGCCCTGGCCGTGCTCACCGGGCAGCTGTCGGTCGGCTGGAGCAACGACCGGATCGACCTGCGCCGCGACCTGGCCGCCGACCGGCGGGACAAACCGCTGGTCACCGGCGTGGTGTCGGCCCGCGACGTCTCGGTCGGGGCGGGCACCGCGCTGGCCCTGTGCATCCCGCTGTCGCTGGCCAGCGGGCTGCCGGCCGGGGCGGCCCACCTGGCCGGGGTCGCCGCCGCCTGGGCCTACAACCTGGGGGTCAAGCGCACGCTGCTCTCCTGGCTGCCGTACGCCCTCGGCTTCGGCCTGCTGCCCGCCTTCGTCACCCTCGGCCTGCCCGGCCACCCGTGGCCCCCGGTCTGGCTGCCGGTGGCCGGGGCGCTGCTGGGGATCGGCGCGCACATCACCAACGTCCTGCCCGACATCGACGCCGACCTGGCGGCGGGCGTCCGGGGGCTGCCGCAGCGGCTGGGGGCGCACCGTTCGCGCTCGCTGGCGGCGGCGGCGCTGCTGGCGGCCTCGGCCGTGCTGGTGCTCGGCCCGGCCGGGCGGCCGGGGGCGGTCGGCTGGGCCGGACTGGTCGTCACCGGGGCGCTGGGCGTGGCCGTGGTGCTGCCGTTCGGCGCGGGCGGCGGGGGTGCTGGCGGCGGGGAGACGGACGGCCGGGGCGCGGGCGCGCAGAGCAGGGTGCCGTTCCTGGCCACGCTGGGCCTGGCCGGGGTCGATGTGGCGCTGCTGCTCCTGCGCGGCGCCGCCCTGCGCTGACCCGGCGCCGGGCGCCGCACGCCGTCCGCCGGGCGCGTCGCGCTACCGGCCGCCGACCGGGCCCGGGGCCAGCGGCCGCTCGGGCATCGGCAGCTCGCGCCCGTCCAGCTCCAGCGTGCAGACCGGGGCGCGGGCGCCGTGGCGCAGCCGGGAGACCCGGACCTCGAACGGCTGCGCCGGATCGGACGCCAGCTCGCCGGTGAGCACGGTGGCCTCGGTGCCGTGCCGGTGCCGGTAGCCGACCGGCTTGCCGTCCACCAGCAGTTCGACCTCGGGCGTGTGGCCGCTGCGGACACCGACGGTGATCGAGTGCCCGGCGTGGTCGAGGTGGAAGTAGTGGCGGTGGCTCATGACGACCTCCGTGCGGCGCTCCCCCTGGCCAGTCTAGGCTCGCGGGCCCGCCGGGGCCTCTCCTCCGGATCTTGTGGCACCGGAGCCGCGAGAGGCCTGCGGGGAGGCCCTAGCGGAGCACCGAGGCGATCAGGTCCGCGCCCAGGGCGGCCGTGACGTCGGCGTCGAGTTCGTAGTGGACGTAGCGGCCGCGCCGCCGCGCGGTGAGCAGCCCGGCCCGGCGCAGCACGGCGAGGTGGCGGGAGACCTCGGGGGCGGACAGCTCCCAGGCTGCGGCCAGCTCCCCGGTGGTGTGCGGGCCCCGGGCGAGGGTGCGCACCAGCCGCAGCCGGGTCGGGTGCGCCAGCGCCTCCAGCCGCAGCCGGACGGTGTCCAGCGGCACCGGCGTGGCGGGTCGGGCCGCGACCGGGTACTGCACCACCGGCCGCCACCCGGGCGCGTGCACGCACACCAGGTGCGGATCGCCGAACAGGGTGGGGACGAAGGTGAGCCCGTCGCCGACCGCGCTGGCGCTGTTGTCCTGCAGCTTGTCCACCACGATCCGCTGCCGGGCCGCGTCCAGCCGGAGCGCCGGGGAGACGCCGTGCAGGGTCTCGGCGAGGCCGCGCCGGGCCAGCAGGTCGGCCTTGAGCCGCAGATCCGCCAGCAGCTGCGGCCTGACCCGGGCCCAGGTCCCGTCGAAGAACGCCGGGCCGCACGCCTCCAGCGTCCGCCGCAGCCGGGCCCGCACCATGGGCGGGTCGGCCGTCAGCCGCTCGGCGAAGGCGGCCTGCTCCGGCCCCCGGGCCTGGGCGAGGTCCAGGGCCCGGTCCCGGACCGCCGGATCGCCCAGCGGCGAGGGCAGGCCGAACAGCATCCGGTCGGTGCCGCAGGTGGTGACCAGGGCCGACGTCACGTACCGCTCGTCGCCGATCGCGTCCACCGCGTCCAGCTCCTCGGCCAGGCTCGCCCCCGGGCGGCCCGGCAGCAGGAAGTCCGCACGCGAGGAGCGCCACAGGAACTCGGCCTCGAACAGCCGCTCCGACAGCTCCGGGGCCAGCCCGGCACGGGTGCGGGCGGCCCAGTCGGCAAGGCCCGGGTGGTGCTGCGGGGCCGCCAGCACATGCAGCATCGCGGTCAGCTCGGCGAGCGGCGAGGCGGCGAACAGCATCCGCTCCGGCGGGACTCCGGCGATGTCGACGGTCAGGCTCATGGCGGCCATCGTCGCAGCCCGTGGCCGGTCCGACGGCACCGGTTGACGGGAACCGTCAATCGACGTGACCCCGGGCCGGGGCTCCGGCCACGGTGACGGCATGACCCCTCCCCCGCCGCCCGGACCCGCCGCGTCCACCGCCGTCCGCACCTCCCCCGACAACATGGCACGCTCCGCAGCGCAGCCCGGACCGGCCGCGCTGATCCGGGCCTGCGGCGGTCCGCGCTACGCGGTCGCGCTGGCCGTGGACTCCCTCGGCTCCGGCATGCTGCGCCCGTTCCTGCTGCTCTACGGAGTGCAGGTGCTGCACCTGGGCCTGGCCCGCTCGGGGACGGCGATGTCGCTGGGCATGCTGGTCGGCCTGGCGGCGGTGCCGTTCTGCGGGCGCTGGATCGACCGGGGCGCCCGCAGCGCGGCGGTGGCCGCCTCCATGCTGGTCCGGGTGGCCGGGGCGGCGCTGCTGCTGGCCGCGCCGCTGGTCGGCGGTCCGGCGCTGTGGGGCTTCACCGCGGCGGCGCTGTTCCTGGGGATCGGCAACCAGTGCCTGCCGCCCGCGCACGCCGCCGTGGTGGCCACGGTGGCGGCCCCGGCGCACCGCGACGCCGCGCTGGCCATGGCGCGCTCGCTGCGCAATGCCGGGCTGGGCGCGGGCGCGCTGGTGGCGATGGTGTGCACCGCGGGCGGGGCCGGGGCGATGCGCGGCCTGGCCGTGGCGACGGCGGCGGGCTACGCGGTGGCGGCCGCCCTGGTGGCGTCCCTGCGGGTCCGGTCGGCCGTGCCCGAGCGGACGGCAGGGCCCCGGGTGCGCGGCCGGGAGCGCTCCCGGCAGCGCACCCGGGGCGGACTGACCGTGCTGGACGTGGCCAACCTGCCCTATGCCTTCTGCTTCAACGTGCTGGAGGTCGCACTGCCGGCCTTCCTGGTCACCCGGCTGCATGCGGCGCCGGCCTGGTCCGCCGGAATCTTCGTTGGCAACACCGCCCTGGTGGTGACCACCCAGGTCGCCGCCGTCGGCTGGATGGCCCGCCACCCGCGCCGGACCTCGCTGGCCGTGTCCGGGCTGCTGCTGTCCGGCTCCTACCTGGGCTTCTGGGCAGCCGGATGGTTCGGCGGCTGGGTGGCGGCGGCCGTGGTCGCGGCGGTGTCGGTGCTCTACACGGCGGGCGAGATCGGCTACACCCGCAGCGCCACCGCGCTGATCGTGGCCACCACCGACCCGGCCCGCCTGGGCGCGGCGCTGTCCCGCTTCCAACTGTCCAGCGGCATCGCGCTGGCCGCCTCCCCGGCGGTGCTGACGGCGCTGCTGGCGCTGGGGCCGGCGGCACTGTGGGGCTCGCTGGCGGCTGCGGGGGTGGTGGCCGCAGTGGCGGTGCACCGCTGGGTGCCCGCCGACCGGGTCTGACCGCCGGTCCGGCCGGGCCCGCCGGGGCCTCGGTCGGACCGGGGAGACGACCGCCTGCCGGGCGAGTTTTCCGGTACACGGACAAAGGTCTTGACGAGCCATCAGAATCGGTTGACTATCGGGAGCGCTCCCAGTCGCCCCGGGCACGGGGACGCGCGGACGCCCGGACGCCCGGACGCCCGGCGCGCCCCCGCCGTACGCCCGGCCCGGCGCACCGGGAGCCCGCCCGACTCCCGGGAACCATGCCCCGCCCAGGGCACACGCCAGGCACAGCCCGATTTGGGAGCGCTCCCAATCAGGCCGGAGAGGACCAGCCCGACCCGTCCGCCCACCACCCGAGGGATGACCAGGTGTTACGCCACAGACCCGACCGGATCAAGACCGTCGCCGCGGTGGCCGCGCTCGGCGCCGCCATGCTCGTACCGCTGTCCGCCGCGCAGTCGGCGCACGCCGCAACCGCGCGCGCCACCGCCGTCCGCGCCGCCGCCGTCCACGTCGCCGCCGTCCACGTCGCCAACCCCTACGTGGGGTCGACGCCCTACCTCAATCCCGACTACGTCAGCGAGGTCGACGCCCAGGCCGCCGTCGACGGCGGAGCCGCCGGCGCCGCCGAGGCCAAGGTCGCCGGCTACCAGACCGCGATCTGGATGGACCACATCGGCGCCATCACCGGCGACAGCACCCACCTGGGCCTGAAGGCCCAGCTCGACGACGCCGAGGCCCAGGCCGCCAAGAGCACCCAGCCGGTGCTGTTCGAGGTGGTGGTCTACGACCTGCCGGGCCGCGACTGCGCCGCGCTCGCCTCCAACGGCGAGATCCCGGCCACCGCCGCCGGGCTCACCGAGTACGAGACCCAGTACATCGACCCGATCGCCGCGCTGCTGGGCAACAGCGCCTACAGCAACCTGCGGATCTCCGCGATCATCGAGCCGGACTCGCTGCCCAACGCCGTCACCAACCAGAGCAAGGCCGCCTGCGCCACCGCCGCGCCCTACTACGAGACCGGCATCGAGTACGCCCTCAACAAGCTGCACCCGATCAGCAACCTCTACACCTACCTCGACATCGGCCACGCGGGCTGGCTCGGCTGGACCTCCAACATGACCCCGGCCGCGCAGGAGTACGCCAAGGTAGCCAAGGCCACCACCGCCGGCTTCGCCAGCGTGGACGGCTTCATCAGCGACACCGCCAACTACACCCCCACCGAGGAGCCCTACCTGCCGAACCCGACGCTCCAGGTGGGCGGCTCGCCGCTGGACTCGGTGAACTTCTACCAGTACAACCCGGCCTTCGACGAGCACAGCTACGACGAGGCCATGCACGCGGCGCTGGTCGCGGCGGGCTTCCCGAGCACGGTCGGCATGCTCATCGACACCTCCCGCAACGGCTGGGGCGGCCCGGCCCGGCCGACGGCGCTGAACAGCTCGCCGACCACGGCCACCGCCTACGTCGCCGCCAACAAGATCGACCAGCGGCCGTTCCGCGGCGACTGGTGCAACATCCAGGGCGCCGGGATCGGCGCCCGGCCGACCGCGCAGCCGTACGGGGCGGCCGACCCGATCATCGCCTTCGTGTGGATCAAGCCGCCGGGCGAGTCCGACGGCGACTACCCCACCAGCAGCCACACCCACGGCGACCCGCACTGCGACCCCAACGGGACGCAGACCGACGGCAACGGCGGCACCTATCCGACCGACGCCATCCCCGGGTACGACGTCCCGGCCGGGCAGTGGTTCGCGGCCGAGTTCCAGCAGCTCGTCGCCGACGCCTACCCGGCGCTGGGCGCGAGCACGGGCGGCGGCGACACCACCCCGCCGTCGGTGCCGACCGGACTGACCGTCACCGGCACCACCGGCAGCAGCGTCTCGCTCTCCTGGACCGCCTCCACCGACAACGTCGGCGTCACCGGCTACGACGTCTACCGCGGCGGCACCCGGGTGGCCACGGTGACCAGCGACACCGGCTACACCGACACCGGGCTGACCGCCGGCACCGCCTACAGCTACACGGTGGACGCCAGGGACGCCGCCGGAAACGTCTCGGCGGCCTCGGCGGCGGTCACCGCCACCACCGCGTCCTCCGGCGGCGGAGGCGGCACCGGCAGCAGCGGCTGCACCGCCGCGTACAGCGTCAGCAGCGACTGGGGCAGCGGCTTCAACGCCGCCGTGACCGTCACCAACACCGGCACGGCCACGACCAAGTCCTGGACGGTCAGCTGGAGCTGGCCCGGGAACCAGCAGATCGGCAATCTCTGGAACGGCTCCTGGAGCCAGAGCGGGGCGTCGGTCACGGTGACCGCCGCCTCCTACAACAACGCCGTCGCGGCCGGGGGCAGCACCGGCTTCGGCTTCGGCGGCACCTACAGCGGCGCCAACACCGCTCCGGTGCTCAGCTGCACCGCGAGCTGAGCGTGCCGCGCCCCGGGACCGGCGCCGGTCCCGGGGCGTCCGCGCGACGCGCCACCGGTCGGCCGTGGTGGACATCATGGTCGCCATGGGCCCAAAATCGATGCGCCCGACCAGCCGCACCGATCAAAGGCGTTCCCATGAGCCCGCAGCAGTCCGACGCCACGACGTCGGGCGTGGAGCCGTCCGCCGGGCTGGTCGCCGCCCTCGACATCGGCGGAACCAAGATCGCCGGAGGGCTGGTGGACGCCGCCGGGGAGCTGCTGTTCCAGGTCCAGCGCCCGACCCCGGCCCGGGAGTCCGGCGAGGCGGTGCTCAAGACCGTGCACGAGGTGCTCGACCTGCTCGCCGCGGACCCGCGCTGGGCCGGGGTGGACGCCCTGGGCATCGGCAGCGCCGGGCCGGTCGACATCTCGCGCGGCACGGTCAGCCCGATCAACATCCCCGGCTGGCGCGACTACCCGCTGGTCCGGCAGACGGCGGCGCACCCCGCCGCGGCCGGGCTGCCGATCGTGCTCGGCGGCGACGGGGTGGCCATGGCGGCGGCCGAACACTGGCGCGGGGCCGCGCGCGGCTACGACAACGCGCTCTGCCTGGTGGTCTCCACCGGCGTCGGCGCGGGCCTGGTGCTGAACGGGGCGGTGCACCCCGGCCGCACCGGCAACGCCGGACACCTGGGCCACATCAGCGTGGACCTGGACGGCGACCCCTGCCCCTGCGGCTCGCGCGGCTGCCTGGAGGGCCTGGCCAGCGGCACCGCCATCGCCCGGCGCGCCCAGCGCGACGGCTGGCGGCCCGGCCCGGCCGCCGACGGCACCGCGGACGCCTCCGCCGGGGCCGTCGCCGCCGCCGCGCTGGCCGGGGACCGGATCGCGGTCGCCGCCTTCGACCGAGCCGCGCAGGCGCTGGCGGCCGGGATCGCGGCCACCGCGACTCTGGTGGAGATCGACGTGGCGGTCATCGGCGGGGGCGTCTCCCGCGCGGGCGAGGTGCTGTTCGCGCCCCTGCGCCGGCATCTGGCCGACTACGCGCCGCTGCCGTTCACCGCCGGCGTCCGGGTCCTGCCCGCGCAGCTGGGCACCGACGCGGGGCTGGTGGGCGCGGCCGCCCTGGCCATCGCGGGTCGGCGCGACGCCGCCGGAGCAGCCTGGTGACACCTGCCTGGTGACCCACGGCCGGTGACCCCGGCCTGGTGGCCGTCAGGCCGGGAGCGGGCCCGGCGCCGGGGCGGGCTGGTCGCGGGCGACGGCGATCATCGCGGCGTCGTCCAGCAGCGGCCCGCCGACGTAGTCGTCGAGGTCCTGGTTGATCCCGGCCAGCAGCCCGGCCGGGTCGCTGCCCTCGCCCAGCCGGGCCAGCCGTGAGGCCAGCGGGTAGAAGACCCCGTGCGCGTCCCGGGCCTCGGAGATGCCGTCGGTGTACAGCAGCAGCAGATCGCCCTCCTCGAAGCCGAAGTCGGTGGCGCTGTAGGCGGGGTCCGCCAGGCTGCCGAGCCCCAGCGGCGGGGCGGGCTGGCAGACGTCCAGGGTGGTGGCCCGGCCCCGGTGCAGCAGGACCGGGGGCGGGTGCCCGCAGTTGATCACGGTGAGCCGGGGCTCGTCGTCGGGGATGTCCACGATGAGGGCGGTGACGAAGCCCTCGCCGACCTCCATCCCCTCGGCGTCGTGGCCGCCGTCGCCGGTGATCTCGGCCAGCCCCCAGGAGACGCTGCCCTCCAGGTAGGCGGCCAGGGTCGGCAGCGGCGCCTGCTGGTGGGCGGCGGCGCGGAAGGCGCCCAGCAGCAGGGCGGTGTCGCCGAGCGTCTCCAGGCCCTTGCCGCGGACGTCGCCGATGATCAGCCGGGTGCTGGTGCCGGTGCGGGCCGCGGCGAACAGGTCGCCGCCGACCCGGGCGTCGGCGGCGACCGCGCGGTAGCTGGAGGCGACCCGCAGCGGGCCGACGCTGGGCGGCAGCGGGCGCTGGAGCACCCGCTGGGCGGCCTCGGAGACCCGGCGCACCCGGACGAGCTCGCTCCGGCTGCGTTCGTGCAGATGGTTGAAGACCACCACGAACGCGGAGATGGCGGTCAGCGAGGCGATCTGCACCTGGATGTTCTCGGTGGTGAAGACGCCGCGCTCGACGCCGATGACCATGAGGGTGGCCACGGAGAGCGCGCCGATGGCGGCGGTGAGCCTCGGCCCGGCGAAGGAGGCGGTGATGGCCGGCGCGACCACCAGCAGCGGGCCCAGGTGGATGTCGGCAGGCGAGAAGATGTCACCGATGGCGATCAGCGCCACCAGCGCCAGCGGGATCAGGATGAGCGCGCCGGTGGACCGCGCGGAGCGCCGGATGCCGGCGGGGTCGCGTCGCCGGGCCATGGGCTCCTCCTTCGCCTCCACGAACGGAAGGGTCCGCCCTCCATCGCACGCCCGCCGGGCCGCCCGCGCAACCCGGAGCGGCAGCGGGAGTGACGCTGCGTGCCCGCCCCGGCACCGGGCGGCGCGGGGGTCAGCGTGGGTCAGCGGTGGTCGCCCTCGGCCAGGCGGTAGCTGGCCCAGACGTTGGTGCCGCAGCGGTGGCGCTGGATGTGCACCCCGTCGGCCAGGCATTCGACGATCTTCAGACCGCGTCCCGATTCGTCCTCGGAGAGGGGCTGCTCCCGGCCGCCGGTGGTGGGCCCGTAGTCGGAGACGGTGAGGTCGACATGCGACCCGGCCAGGGTGAGATCGACCGACATGTCCCGTCGGCCGTGCAGGGTGGCGTTCCCGGCCAGCTCGCCGACCAGCAGCACGACCTGGTCGACGTCGTCCGGGTGGACGCCCCAGCCGGCCAGCAGCAGCCCGGCGCAGTGGCGCGCCGCGGCGACGGCCCGGGGCTGCGCGGGCAGCTCCCAGTGGGCATGCCGCTGGAAGGCCCAGGGCGCCTGGGCGCTCTCGTCGGCCCCCTCGGGCCCGGGCCGGGCCGAGGGTCCGGCGGGGGGAGCGGTGCGCGCGGACCGGCCGGTGCCGCCGCCCTCCCCCGGACCGGCCGGGCCGGCCGGGCCGGGGGCGTCGGATGCGTCGGAGTCGGCCGAAGCCCCGGACCCGCCGGGCGCCTCCGACACCGGCTCAGGCACCGACTCCGACTCCGACTCCGGCTCCGGTTGCGGGACCGGGCGCCGGGCGGTGGGCGGCTGCGTCCGCCGGGCCTGGTCCGGGCCGGGGGCCGCGGCGGCCGGGGCGGGCCCGGTGCGGCGCTCGCCGCCGAGGGCGTACCGGGCCGGGGCGCCCTCGGGCGTCCACGGCGGTGACGCGTGCTGGGCGGCGAGCGGATGGCTGGTGTCCACCGTCGCCCCTCAGTGACCGGTGCCGGCCGCGCCGTCGACCGGCACGATCGCCCCGGTGATGTACGAGGCCCCCGGCGAGGCCAGGAAGGCCACGGCGGCGGCGACCTCGTCGGGGCGGGCCATCCGGCCGAACGGGATCTGCGCGATCAGCGCCGCCCGCTGCTCCTCGGTCAACGCCGCGCTCATGTCGGTGTCGGTGAGACCCGGGGCCACGATGTTGACGGTGACCGCGCGCGGGGCGAACTCGCGGGCCAGGGCCCGGGCCATGCCGACCAGCCCGGCCTTGGAGGCGGCGTAGTTGGCCTGGCCGGCCTCGCCGCGCAGCGCGACCGTGGAGGAGATCAGCACGATGCGCCCGCTGCGGGCCCGCAGCATCTTCGCACTGACGGCCTTGACCACCCGGAACGCGCCGGTCAGGTTGGTGTCCACGACGCTGGTGAAGTCCTCCTCCTGCATTCTCAGCAGCAGCGAGTCGTGGGCGATCCCGGCGTTGGCGACCAGTATCTGCACCGGCCCGTGGGCCTCCTCGGCCTGTTTGACCGCCGAGGCGACCTGCTCCGGCACGGTCACGTCGCAGGGCAGGGCGAGCACGCCGTCGGGCAGGACGCCGTCGGCCGGGGGGCGGCTGCGGTAGGTGACGGCCACCCGGTCGCCCTGGGCGGCGAAGGTGCGGGCGACGGCCGCCCCGATTCCTCGGCTGCCGCCGGTGACCAGTACCGAGCGGGGGTCCATGTGCTGCCTTTCGACGGTGAGCGGACGGTCGACGCGCGGGTGGGGCGCGCCTTCCCGGTGCACGGCGCCGCCGCTACCCGGAGGGCCCGCCGGTCCCGTGCCTCCGTCCGATCCTCACACGGCTCGGTACTACCATGTACCCGTCGACTGGCGGGATTTGACGGGTGTTCGGCTCCGCCGGCGCAGCCGTGTGCGCGGGTGCGGCGCCATGTGCGGTGCCCGACGTCGGCATGCTCCCCCCTCGCCCCCGCCCTGGGTCCGGACCGGACGCGGCAGTCCGGTGAGGCGAGTCTGCCGCAGCGCCGGCCGTTTTTGCAGACCCAGTATTTACATGTAATTCAGCACTACTTAATTCGGCAGGGTGCGGTGGCGGGCGCTCAGCGGTGCGGGCGACCAGGGAGTATGACGGCGGATGAACAGACGTGAACTCAAGTCCATGCTGGAGCGGCACCGGGCGCTGACCGACCCGACCGAGCGGGGCTTCCACCCCACGCCGGTGCGCCGCGGGCGGCCGGTGGACGGGCTGTCCCAGCCGCAGATGGACATGCTGCTCCTGCACGACTTCGCCGCCGGCACCTACGGACGGCTGGAGCGCGGCCAGATCGAGCACCCGCCGGCGCTGCTGCTGGACCAGGTCTCCAAGCACCTGGGGCTGAACGAGGACGAGCGCACGGTGCTGTACCTGCTGGCGACCGGGGAGAAGCCGACGCACCCGCTGGACCCGCAGCAGGCGGTGCGGCTCAAGCCCACCTGGCAGGCGGCGCTGGACGGGATCTCGCACATGGCGTACATCACCGACGCCGCCTGGAACCTGCTCGCCTGGAACGCGAGCTTCCCGCGGATGTTCCCGGACGACGTCCCCGGTGTGGAGCCGGGGATGCCGCCCGGGAACATCATGTGGTGGATGGCCCTGTGCGAGACCGCCCGCACCCGCTACTTCCCCTACTGGGAGGTCTCCTGGGGGCCGCTGGCGCTGGCCCAGCTGAAGGCCGCGGTGCTGGCCCACCCGGACAACGAGGACCTGCGCGGACTGGAGGCGCAGGCCCTGGCCGATCCGGTGGCCCGGCCCATCTACACCCATCCGGAACTGGAGTACGTCCATCCGGACTCGGACACCCGACCGCTGCTGCACCGCGAGCTCGGCCCGGGCATGGTGACGATGTGCGCGGCGGAGCCGTTCAGCCTGCCCGGCGGGCGGCTGCTGATCCTCCCGTTCGCCCCCGGCGAGATCACCCCGCCCACGCCGCTCTGGCCGCAGCGGCGCCCGTCGCGGCGCCGCCCGCGCCCGTCGTCCGCCCGTCCGGAGGCCACCGCCGACCGCTCCAAACTGTGACGGGTCTCACAGCCCGGCTCTGCTCAAAGATCGTCAGAATGGGCCCCCATGAGCCATGATGCGCATCTCGCCCCCATAGCCGACGGCCTGTACGCCTGGCTGCCCGACGGACGCGGGACCTGGGGCCTGGCCAACTGCGGGCTGCTGGTGTCCGAGGGGCAGGCCGCCCTGATCGACACCCCGTACGACCTGCCGCGCACCCGTGCGCTGCTGGAGGCAGCCGCCCCGGTGCTGGGGCCGCAGGGGCGCATCGGCACTGCGATCACCACCCACAGCAACGGAGATCACTCGTACGGCCTAGCGGCGCTGGGCGATGTGGAGATCATCGGCACCCGGGACTACCTGCACGCCCTGGACCACGAGCCGACGCCGCAGCAGATGCACGCGCTGGTCGCCGAGACGCCGCCGGACCAGCCCACCTCCTGGTACCTGCGGCGGCACTTCGGCCGCTTCGACTTCACCGGCATCGACCCGGTCGCCCCCACCCGCACCTTCAGCGGCAGCCTCGAGCTGCGGATCGGTGCAGCGGAGGTCCGGCTGGTGCAGGCCGGGCCCGCGCACACCGACGGCGACCTCTGGGTCCACCTGCCGCAGCACGGCGTGGTGTTCACCGGCGACGTGGTCTTCGCCGACGACCACCCGGTGCACTGGGCCGGGCCGATCGACAACGTCATCGACGCCTGCCTGGGCATCCTGGCGACCGGGGCGCAGGTCATCGTGCCCGGCCACGGGCCGCTGATGACCCCGGCCGACCTGCGCGGACACATCGACTACCTGCGCTGGGTGCGCGACGGCGCGCACCGGCTGCACGCCCTGGGCGTGCCCGCGCAGAGCGCCGCCCTCCAGCTGATCGACTCCGGCCGCTACCCCGGGCTGGGCCTGCCGGAGCGGCTGGCGATCACCGTCGCCACCGAGTACCGGCACCTCGCGGGCGAGACCGGGACGCCGGACCTGGTCGTGCTGGTGGGCGCCGCCGCCCGGATCGCGCTCGGCCGGGAGCAGGCCAGGATCCCCGGCCAGCGCAGCGGCGCGGACGACCCCAGTAACGCCGCCCCGCAGTGACCGGGCGGCGGCGGCACGCCCGGGCGGCGGCCGGGCGGCCCTACGACGCGGCCCCGCCGTGCAGCCGGACCGGGAGCGAGGCCCAGCCGCCCGCGATGAAGGAGGGCACCGGCGCGACCTGCTCCGGATCCACCGCCAGCCGCACCTCCGGGAAGTGCTCGAACAGCCGACCGAGGGCGATCTCGGCCTCCATCCGGGCCAGCGGCGCGCCGATGCAGCGGTGGACGCCGTAGCCGAAGGCCAGGTGCTCGGCCAGCGGCCGGGCCGGGTCGAACGCCTCGGCGTCCGGGCCGTGCTGCCCGGGGTCGCGCCCGGCGGCGACGAAGCTCGGCAGGATCGCGTCCCCGGCGGCGATCAGCGTCCCGTCCGGCAGTTCGATGTCGGAGACGGCGAAGCGCAGCGGCAGGTTGGCGATCGACGGCGACCAGCGCAGCGTCTCCTCGACCACCTCGCCCCAGCCGATCCGGCCGCCGCGCACCGCGGCCAGCTGCCCGGGGTGGGCCAGCAGGGCGTGCACGGCGTTGCCGATCAGGTTGACGGTGGTCTCGAAGCCCGCGCCGATGGTCAGCAGCAGGGTGTCGCGCAGCTCGTCCTCGGTCAGCGAGCTGCCGTCCTCGTCCCGCCCGGCCACCAGCACGCTGGTCATGTCCTCGCCCGGGTGGGCCCGCTTGTCCGCGATCAGCCCGCCGAGCACCTGGTGGACCTGGCCGAAGGTCTGCGCGACCTGCTCCGGCCCGGCGCCGGCGTCCATGAAGGCGGCGATGAGCCGGGCGACGTCCGCGCGAGTGGCCTCGGGGACGCCGAACAGCTCGCAGATGACCGCGATCGGCAGGGCGTGGGCGTACCCGGCCCGCAGGTCGACCACGGCGCCGGGCCCGGTCCGGTCCAGCTCGGCCAGCAGCGTCTTGGCGATCTCCTCGACCTTGGGCCGCAGCGCCTCGGTGCGCCGGGCGGTGAAGGCCGGGGCGACCAGCCGCCGCAGCCGGGTGTGGTCGGCGCCGTAGGTGGAGAGCATGTTGGTCACGCCGACCCACATGGACACCCAGGTGTCCTGGTAGGCGCCGCCGATCCAGGCGGGCCAGTGCCGTCGCGGGTCCTTGGAGACCCGGTCGTCGGTGAGCAGCTCCTTGAGCGTCCGGTGCCGGGTGACCGCCCACGCCTCGATCCCGGCCGGGAGCAGCACGCGTACGGCAGCGCCGGCCTCGCGCATCCGGCGGGCCTCGCCGTGCAGGTCGGTGCCGTCCGGGTCGAGCACGATCATCGGGCTGTCCATGGGTGACGTCCTGTTCAGTTGGGGATGACCGGGGCGAACCGGACCGGCAGATGGGCCAGGGCGCGCTGGAACGGGCCCGGGCGCCAAGGGAGTTCGGCGCGGGGTACGGCGAGCTGGAGGTCTCCGAGGGCGTTGGTGAGGCGTTCCACGGCGGTCGTGGCGATCAGGAAGGCGGGCTGCTTGGCCGGGCAGGCGTGCGGCCCGGCGGACCAGGCCAGGTGCGCCCCGCCGCCGGACGATCCGGCCGGGCCGCCGCCGATACCGGCGTTGACCGCGGCGTAGGAGACCAGGACCGGTTCGTCCGGGCGGATGTAGGTGCCGCAGAAGACGGTGTCCTGCCGGACGTAGTGGGCGCCGTAGTTGGCCATCGGCGGTTCGCGGCGCAGCACCTCGTCGATGGCGGAGCGGGCGGCCAGCGAGCCGTTGGCCAGCGAGCTGTAGTAGGCGCGGTCGCTGAGCAGCACCGAGACGGCGTTGGAGATGAGGTTGGCGGTGGGTTCCAGCGCCGCGCCGAGGGTGAGCACCACCTGCTGGATGACCTGCTCGGTGCTCAGCCCGGCGGGGTGGTCCAGGTACCAGGAGGCCAGGTCGGGCCCGCGGAGCCGGGACTTGGCGGCGACCAGGTCGCTGATGCAGGCGAAGAAGGCGGCCCCGGCGGCGGTGGCCTGCTCCGGGCCGGTGGCCTCCAGCATCCCGGCGAGCGCGGCGACCATGTGCGGGCTGTACTCCTCGCCGAGGCCGAACAGCCGGGTGAACACCATGGTCGGCAGCGGGCCGGTGAACTGGGTGATCAGGTCGGCCTCGCCGACGCCGCTGAACTGCGCGATCAGCAGGTCCGCCACGCGCAGCACCTCGGCGCGCAGCTGCCCGAGGTCGACCATGGCCAGCGAGTCGGTGATGACCGAGCGGTAGCGGGCGTGCTCCTCGCCGTCGCTGAACAGCACGTTCGGCCGGTAGCCGATCATCGGCAGGACCGGGCAGTCGGCGGGCACGGTGGCCTCCCAGGCGCGCGGGTCCTTGGACCAGGTCACCGGGTCGCGCAGCAGCGCCAGCGCCGCCTGGTAGTCGGTGACAAGCCACGCCGGGACGCCCTCGGCCAGCAGGACCGGGGCGAGCGGGCCGTAGCCGCGCAGCCGGGCGTAGGTGGTGTGCGGGTCGGCCGCGAACGCCGGTCCGAACAGGGGGACCGGTTCGGCGAGGTACGGGGGCACGGGGGCGGGTCCTAGGTGGAGTGGGCGAGCAGGTGGTCGACCAGGGCGATCAGCACGCGCAGGCAGGAGGTGGGGTCGCGGGCGTCGCAGGCCACCAGCGGGGTGGACGGCGCCAGGTCGAGCGCCTGCCGCAGCTGTTCGACCGGGTAGTCGGGCGAGCGGGGGAAGTTGTTGACCGCGACCACGTACGGGACGCGGCGCTCCTCGACGGCCGACATCACCCAGAAGGAGTCCTCCAGCCGGAGCGAGTCGACCAGCACCACCGCCCCCAGGGACTGGTGGGCCAGGTCCTCCCACAGGGCCCGGAACCGCTCCTGGCCGGGCGCGCCGAACAGGTAGAGCACCAGGTCCTCGGTGGGCAGGGTGTAGCGGCCGAAGTCCATGGCGACGGTGGTGGTGGTCTTGTCGCCGAGGCCGCCGGGGCCGCCGTGGGCGCCCGGGTCGTCGACGAGGGCACCGACCGTGGTCATGACCTCCTCGGTGTGCAGCGGCGGGATCTCCGACAGCGAGCCGATCATGGTGGTCTTGCCGACCCCGAACGCCCCCGCGACCAGGATCTTGACCATGGTCTGCGCCGGGTCGGGCAGGTAGACCGTCTCCGGGCTAGAGCTTGGCGCGTAGACCACTGAGAACCCTTTCCAGCAGCTGCCTGTCCCGGAGCCCGGTCTGCAGCATGGAGGCGTGGACGGTGAGGTGGCCGTGATCGACCAGTTCGCTGACCAGCACTTTCACCACGCTGACCGGCAGGTGCAGATAGCCGGCGACCTCGGCCAGGGTCAGCGCGCCGCCCTGCAGCAGGGCGGCGATGCGGTGCGCGGGCGGGGCCAGTCCGTCGGGTACGGCGCCGGTCGCCGAGGTGAGCACGGTGAGCCGGTCCAGGGTGTTGCGGCTCGCGTGCGCGGAGCCGTCGGTGGCCAGGAAGGCCGGTACCAGGCGTCGGCGTCCGGGCGGGGTGGTCATCCCAGGGTGTCCCGCGCCGGGGTGTTCAGTACCCGTGAGCCGAGATTGCCGATGTGGCGGTGCACCTCGTAGGAGACCATGCCGAGGTCGGCCTCGCGGGTGGTGTACAGCACCAGATGGGTGTGGGCCCCGGCGGGGACGGAGAACACGAAGCCGTCGCCGGTCTCCACGACCACCTGCCGCAGCGCGGTGTCCGCGTGGCCGCTGAGCGCCCCGGCCACCTGCCGGGCGCAGCTCTGCAGCCCGGAGGTGACGGCGGCGGCGCCCTCGGCCGAGGCGCGGGAGAGGCCGCTGGAGGCGCCCTTGATCATGCCGTCCGAGGTCAGCACCACGCCGTGGACGACGCCGTGCAGCTGGGTGAGGGTCTGCAGGGCCTTGGTGGTCCACTCCAGGTCCAGCCCGGGCTGGACGGCGTCCGCATCGGACAGCGTCATGACTCGTTCCTCTCGCGGAAGACGGGCGCGGCCTCGCGCCCCTGGTCGGTGCCGGACTGCACGGCGCTCCAGGCGGACGCGGTCTGCCCGAGGGTGGGCGGCTGACGCTCGGGCGGCGGCGGGCCGGCCGGATCGCCCGGGGCCGGGTCGGCGGCCCGGTGGCGGTGCCGCTGCGGCAGCGGCGGGGGCGCGGCGGGGTTGCGGGGCACGGCGCCCGGGTCGGGGGCCGGGCCGAAGGCCGGATCGGCGGCGGGCCGGGGCGCCGGGGCGAGGGCGGCGGCTGAGGCGTGTTCGGGCTCGATGCCGCGGGCCGGCGGCGGGGCCACCGCCGACATCGGCTGGGCCTCGTCCATCAGCACCAGCAGCCGTTGCGGGATCAGCACCACCGCGTGGACGCCGCCGTACTGGCTGGCGCCCCGGACCGAGACCGAGAAGCCGTACTCGCGGGCCAGCCTGCCGATGGTGGCGAAGCCGGCCCGGGGCGGGTCGCCCAGCTCGCTGAGCCGGCTCTGGTGGTCGGGGTGCATCATCCTCTCGGCGAAGGCGATGTCGTCGTCGTGCATGCCAATCCCGGCGTCGTCCACCACCACGCAGACGCCGTGGGCGGCGTGGTGCAGGCTGACCCGGACCGCGAGCGTGCCCTGCGAGTAGTAGACGGCGTTGGCCATCAGCTCGGCCACCACCATCGCCAGCGGCTCGACCACCCGGCCCACCGCGCCGACGGCCCGGTGCAGTTGGTTGACCAGGACGATCCGCCGGCTGTCCTCGACCCGGCCCTGCGCCCCGGCCAGGATGTCCGGCAGGTGGGAGTCCTCGCGGTTCAGCCCGGGCCAGGCGCCGCAGAGCACGCCGGTGGCCTGGATCCGGCGCAGGCTCTGCTCGTTGAGCCGGTCCAGGGCGAACAGCTGCTCGGCCAACCGGGGTTCGTCCACGGCCAGTTGCAGCGAGCTGACGAGGGACTGCTGGCGGTAGCCGAGGGCCTGCAGGCTGCTGGTCGCGCCGCGCATCACCGCGGCTGCGGCGGCGTCCACCTGGCGGCGGGCGTCGGCCAGCGCGCGGGCGATCTGCGCCAGTACGGCGTCGTGCTCGGCGGCGGTGCCGCTCTCGGCCAGCTCGGGGTGGAGCGGGCCCGGCACCACGAGGTGATGGTGCGTCAGCCGCTGTACCAGGGCCGGGATCCGTACGGCGGCGAGGTGCTGGTTCTCCTGCCGCAGCGCCTCGAACCGGGCTGCCGCGGACTGGAGTTCACCGTGCGCCTGGTCGCGTGCGGTGTGCGCGGCGGCGGCGTCGAGCCGGGCGGCGGCCGCGTCCAGGCGGGCGGCGTCGGCCTCTCGGCGGGCGGCGGCCGTGCGGCGTCTGCCGGTGAGCAGCAGCGGGACGGTGACCAGGCTGCCGGCGGTGCCTGCGGCCAGCAGCGCGGTGGCCACCTCGGGTATCTGAGTCACGTCGGCTTCCCGGAGTCGAAGGGGTGCGGCAGTCGGCCCGAGGCGCGGGCATACCGGGCGGCGCTTCCACAGGAACGCACTTCTCACCCTTCGGCGCCGGGGCGCGGAGACAACGGGGACGGCAGGGCCGGTGCTGGGCTGGGACTGCGGGGCGGCACACGGTGCGCACGAGTCATACTCCGCACCATGAAAGTGCGCGGACAAAACCCGCGTCAAGCAGATCCGGCATTCTTGTCCGAACCATGCCACAAAAAGGAGCGGGCCGGGACGGCGCCTCCGGGAGCGGGATGAACCGGTTCCGCGGCGGGGGCGTTGTCACCCGTGCGGACCCGCCCCGAGCGGGCCGGTGGACCAGCCGCACCGCACCCGAGCGCGGCGGCGGTCCCGGTAGAGGAAACCCGTCATGAAACGTGTCATCACCGTAACCGCGGGTGCGGCGGCCGTGGCGGCCCTGGCCGCGGCCTGCGGGACCACCAGCACGGCGTCCCCCTCGTCCCCCTCCCCCGCCGCGTCCGGCGCGGTCGCAGGCCACACCGCCTCCGGGAGCGGCACTGCCACCCTGAAGACCGCCTCCTCACCCGAGGGGCAGATCCTGGTCGACGGCTCCGGCCGGACGCTGTACCTGTTCCAGGCGGACACCGGCTCCACCTCGACCTGCACCGGGGCATGCGCCACCGCCTGGCCGCCGGTCACCAGCACCGGCACGCCCAACGCCGGCGGGGTGAACGCCGCGCTGGTCGGCAGCACCATGCGGGCGGACCACACCGCCCAGGTGACCTACAAGGGCCACCCGCTCTACTACTTCGCCGACGACACCAAGCCGGGCCAGGTCAACGGGCAGGGCGTGGACGCCTTCGGCGCCAAGTGGTACGTCGTCAGCCCCAACGGTGCGGCGGTCACCGCCGCTACTTCGTCCAACTCGTCCAACTCGCCCAGCAGCGGCGGCGGTTACGGCGGCGGCTACTGAACGACGGCTGCTGACCGGCGCTTGCCGACCGACCCGGCCGGGGACGCCCCGAGCGGGCCCGGAGCACCGGACCCGCTCGGGCGCACGCCGCCGGAGGACGGTCAGAAGCCGTGCCGCTCGGCTCCCCAGCGGTTGCTGGTGAAGTGCTCCAGGGTGTGGCTGAAGGCCCAGGTGTCCTGGGCCACGCCGGAGCAGGTGCCGGCGCCGGAGGTTCCCGGGCAGCCGCCGTTGTCGCGCTGCAGCGCCCAGATGGACAGGGCGCCCAGGCCGTGCCCGGCCGCAAACGACTCAACGGTGTTGACGTCGGCGGCGGTTGTGGTCTCGGCGGCGCCGAAGTCGTCGATGCCGGGCATCAGGGTGAGCCCGATCGACTCCCAGAGCTGGGACTTGGACTTCCACGGGTAGAGCGCGGCGAGCTGGCTGTAGACGCCGTTCGCGGCGGTGACCGCGTCGGTGCCCATCTCCTGCGCGGTGCCGATGTAGTAGTCGAAGGTCATGGCGTTGACCAGGGCGATCCGCGCGTGCTCCTGCACGGCGTTCTGCAGCACCGCGACACCGGTGGCGCCCAGGCCGGTGGTGGCGGACGGCAGCGTGTACTGGAAGCCGACCTTGTGCCCGGTGCGCGCGCCCCACGCCTCGACCTCGGCGATGGCCTGGTTGCGGCGGGTGATCCCGGCGGTGTTCGACAGCGAGTCGGCCTCGACGTCCAGGTCGATCCGGGTGGCGTGGTAGGTGGTGAACACCGACTCGTACACCTTGGCGATGGCGTTGACGTCGGTGCAGCTGTCGGCGATGTCGGTGCCGGTGGTGTCGGCCGCGTAGCCCCCGAAGGAGGGGATGACCGTGCCGCCGCCGCGCTGGATGGCGGCGATGGAGCTGCCGAAGGTCGCCGAGGAGAGCGGCTCGGTGGTGTCGCCGTTCCAGTAGGCCGTGCAGGAGCCCGCAGCGGCGGTCTCGATGAACGCCATGGTCAGGTACTTGGCACCGGACTCGGCCGACAGGGTGGCCGGGTCGTCCCCGTTGTACGCCTCGAAGTACGGCGCGTACACGTGCGCGGGAAGGGAGTTGGCCGCGCCGTGCACGGAAGGGATCCCTGCGGCGTGCGCCGCACCCGCGCCCGCGGTGAGCAGCCCGGCCGAGGCGACGGCGGTGGCGAGCAGGCCGGTCACCACGGTGTGCAGAGTTCCGGGGGTTCGTCTCATCTGGGCTCCCAGTGGGGATGGAGAGGTACGTGGTCGAGACTTCTGGTTGAACGCGCTAATACTTGGACTAGACCATTCGCCTGTCAAGGGTCTGCAGGCCGCCCCCGGGTCCTGGCGGTTGACTCGACGTCAACTGCGCTTTGGTGAACCCGCGATGGCAAGGTCGTCCGCCGCGTTCGGTGAACCACTGGGCCGCCCGGCCGGAGCCGACCGGGTGCGGACGCGCGGACGCCCCGCAGCGCTGGTGAGCGGTGCGGGGCGCCGTGCTGCTGCCGGGGGTCAGGCCGGGATGATGTTCTCCGCCTGCGGGCCCTTCTGGCCCTGGGTGACGTCGAAGGTCACCTTCTGGCCCTCCTGGAGCTCGCGGAAGCCCTGGGCGTTGATGTTGGAGTAGTGGGCGAAGACGTCGGCGCCGCCGCCGTCCTGCTCGATGAAGCCGAAGCCCTTTTCGGCGTTGAACCACTTCACGGTACCGCTGGCCATGCTGTTCTCCTTGATGCGCACAGTCGCAAACCGCGCCCGCACTGTGCGGACACCGTGTCGCCCGGCCCCCGCTCACAGCGAAACCGACCCCGGACAGCACAGTGCCCGTGATCGCGATCACGGGCGAGCGGAACTCGGAAACCACGACTGCTTCTGCACCGAACGCTACCCTCCGCATCCCTTCGGTGCCAGCGGGTACGCGCGCGGCGCGCCGCGCGATTGCACCGTCCAGGGGACGCAGGGCTCGACGCGGGGCCGGTGCGGGGCGCCGCAGAGCGGCACAGAGCCGAAAAAGCGGTGGATATGGCCCAGGTCACCCCGGCGGAGGACGGAGCAAGATCGACACTCACCGGCCGACCGGCGCCGCTCACCCTGTGTCGACGATGTGCTCCGGCTCACCCCGTCCCGACTGTGGCACGGGCCACGATTCCGCCTCCCGGCGACTGCTTTCCGGGCCGAAAAGCCGCCGGATCGGGCCGATTCCTTGATCCTTACCTGCAGTAACCCCGGCCTGACCTGCACAGAAACCCGACAACTTGGACAAATGGCGCAGGCTGCCTACCTTCGAAGACGTGCCAACGAGCACCCCGGGTCAACCCACCGGCGCACCTCCGGTCCCCGTACCGGAGACGTACCGCTGCCTCCCCTGCGAGGCCGGCGGCCAGCCGTTCGGGTAACCACGGCGGTTCGGGTGCCACGCCCCCTGCGTGGACCGGCCGTACCGAGGAGACGACACCACGCCGCACCGCGCCCCTGGCGCGGCCGCGCGCTGCCGTCATGCCGTCCGGGACTGTCGAGAGGGACCATATGATCTTCCGCCGCGAGAACGACGCCGCCCGCACCGCCACCGCCACCGCGCCCCGTCGGCACAACCGCCTGCGCGCCGCCCTGGTCACCGGTGTGATCGTCGCCGCCCCCGTGGCCGGCCTGGCAGCCGCCACCTCCGCCTCCGCCGCCACCCCCTCCACCTGGGACGCCGTCGCCCAGTGCGAGAGCAGCGGCAACTGGGCCGCCAACACCGGAAACGGCTTCTACGGCGGTCTTCAGTTCACCTCCTCCACCTGGGCCGCCTTCGGCGGCACCCAGTACGCCGCCAGCGCCAACCAGGCCAGCGCCAGCCAGCAGATCGCCGTCGGCGAGCAGGTCCTGGCTGCCCAGGGCCCCGGCGCCTGGCCGGTCTGCGGCCCGCAGGCCGGGCTCGGCTGACCAGGCCGTACCCCCCGCACGCAGCGCACGGCGCGGTCCCCGATCCGGGGGCCGCGCCGTCGTCGTACCCGAACGCCCCCGGCCCGGGCGGACGCGGTCAAGGGGGCGTCAAGGGCCGCAGCCCCTCCGTATGGGGGGCGTCAATAAGGGTTCTGAGGCAGTCGGGTCGGATGTTCAATGAAGGAGAGGGAAAAAGCCCGATCGATCAGATCAATCGATTGCCATCGGGGATTTCTTCCAAGGAAATCAAAGAGCCGACGCAAGGTCGGAGAGGGAAGCGAAGCACCATGGCTGAGAGTGCGCGAGTCGTCGTCGGCGTCAGTGGATCCCTGAGCAGCCTGGCCGCGCTGCACCGGGCGGTGGCCGAGGCGCGGCAGCGGGACGCGGTCCTGGTGCCGGTGCTGGCCTGGCACGCGGTGGGCGGCGAGACGGCCTACCGGACCGCACCCTGCCCGCAGCTGCTGACGGTGTGGGAGGAGGCGGCGCGCAGGCGGCTGGACACCGCGTTCGAGCAGGCCTTCGGCGGGTTCCCGGCCGGAGTGCGGGTGCTGCCGCTGCTGGTCCGGGACGAGAACCCGGGGCGCGCCCTGGTCCGCACCGCCGACCGGCCGGACGACCTGCTGGTGGTCAGCACCGGGCGGCAGGGCCGGCTGCGCCGGATCCTGCACGGCTCGGTCAGCCGCTACTGCCTGGCGCACGCCCGGTGCACGGTGGCGGCCGTGCCGCCGTCGGAGCTGCTGGAGGCGCTGGAGCGGGCGGCGGACAGCGGTGAGCCGATGACCCTGCCCGGCGCGTGGACGGCGCGGACCGCCGCCTGACCGACCCGTCCACCCCGTAGACCCCCGATCATCCGGAGCACCCCTTACACCCCGCTCGCCCGCACCGAACCCCGCACGCCGCACCGGGTCGTACAGAGCCCGCAGGGCCCCCGGGCCCCGGCGCGGCGGCGGCGTGCCCGCACAGACCCCGCCCAGGCCGTCGGCAACCCCATGCCGGCGGCCCGGCCGCGTTCCGGCGGCGCTTGCGGCGACGGTTAGGGCGACGGTTAGGGCGGTTGCGGCGGTGCCTCCGGAGGGTCGCCGTCCGCACCGGCCGAAGCGGTGCCCGGCCCGCTGACCGGCGCGTCCGGCGACCGCCGTCCGCTGACGCGGTGTCGGCCCAGGCTGCCGCGATCCCCGCCGAACGGGGGGTATTGGATAACGACTCAGCTTCAGGTTTGCTTCAGGGGCGTTGCGTTCTACGCGCGGAGAACGGACTTTGCCCAACTGAGCCGGATGGTCATCTATTGTCCTCACCACCATCGGCGACTGCGCGCCGTGTAAAACCGTAAGACCCTTCCCGACACCACGCGGCAGAACACACCCTCGGGGCGCCGGCACTTCTCTGGAGGCATTGGTGAAGAAAACCGTTCAGCTGGCAGCGGCCCTGGTGACGGTCGGCCTGACCCTCACCGCTTGCGGCTCCAAGCCCGTTTCCACGGCCGGCAGCCCCTCGGGCTCCGCCTCGGGCTCGACCGCGACCACGGCCGGTTCGTACAAGGCGTGTATGGTCACCGACACCGGCGGCCTGGACGACCACTCCTTCAACGCCGAGTCCTGGGCCGGCATGCAGGACGCCGCCAAGGCCGACAGCAAGATCACGGTCCAGAACGCGACCTCCGCCACCGAGAACGACTACGCCAGCAACATCGCCGGCTTCGTGTCGGCGGGCTGCAAGCTGATCGTGACCGTCGGGTTCGCCATGGACGACGCCACCGTGGCCTCGGCGAAGAAGAACCCGAGCCAGGACTACACGATCGTCGACAACACCTCGACCGCCCCGAAGATCAAGGGCCTGCAGTTCAACACCGCCCAGGGCGCCTTCCTCGGCGGCTACTTCGCCGCGGGCATGACCAAGACCGGCCGCGTGGCCACCTTCGGCGGCGCCAACTACCCGACC
Source organism: Streptacidiphilus sp. PB12-B1b (assembly GCF_014084125.1). Classification (NCBI taxonomy): domain Bacteria; kingdom Bacillati; phylum Actinomycetota; class Actinomycetes; order Kitasatosporales; family Streptomycetaceae; genus Streptacidiphilus; species Streptacidiphilus sp. PB12-B1b. The sequence continues at coordinate 4,644,965 of NZ_CP048405.1, forward strand.
GTCACGGTGTACATGGACGGCTTCTGGGAGGGGGTGCAGTATTACAACCAGCAGCACCACACCAACGTGAAGGTCCTCGGCTGGAACCAGACCACCCAGTCCGGCACCTTCGACCCCACCCAGAGCTTCACCGACGAGGCCGGAGGCAAGCAGATCGCCGCGACCTTCCAGGCCGAGGGCGCGGACATCATCTTCCCGGTCGCCGGCGGCACCGGCATCGGCGCGCTGGCGCAGGCCAAGGCCAGCAACGGCGCGCTGAACGCCATCTGGGTCGACGACGACGGCTTCTACTCCAACTCCGCCTACGCCTCGGTCATCATGACCTCGGTGACCAAGGGCATAGCCAGCGCGGTCAGCACGGCCGTGACCGGCGCGGCCGCGGGCGGCTTCACCTCCACCTCCTACATCGGCACGCTGGCCAACGACGGCACCGGCCTGGCGCCCTACCACGACTTCACCTCCAAGGTCCCGGCCGCGCTCACCACCGAGCTGGCCACGGTCAAGCAGGGCATCATCAGCGGCTCCATCAAGATCACCTCGAAGAACCAGCCGACCCCCTGACCGGTCGCACGGTCCGGGCGGGCGCGCCTGTCGCTGTCAGGCGCGCCCGCCCACCCGTACCCGTCTGTCCTCTTTAGTCCTGAATCCTGCTAGTCCCCGGCCTGCCCGCCCGATCGGCGGCACCGACCCGGGTGAGGGGTGTGTCCGAAGGTGCGTCTGGAACTGCGTGGCATCACCAAGCGGTTCGGTCCGCTGGTTGCCAACGACCACATCGACCTGACGGTCGAACCGGGCGAGATCCACTGCCTGCTCGGCGAGAACGGAGCCGGCAAGTCGACGCTGATGAACGTCCTGTACGGACTCCACCAGCCGGACGAGGGCGAGATCCTCATCGACGGGGTCGCCAAGACCTGCCAGAGCCCGCGTGAGGCCATCGCCAACGGCATCGGCATGGTGCACCAGCACTTCATGCTGGTCCCGGTGTTCACCGTCGCCGAGAACGTCATCCTGGGCGACGAGGCCGAGCTGGGCTCCAGCCGCGGCCCGCTGGGGATGCTCAACCGGCGCCGGGCCCGGGCGCATGTGCGGGAGGTCTCCGAGCGCTACGGCCTGCCGGTGGACCCGGACGCCCGGGTCGAGGACCTGCCGGTCGGCGTCCAGCAGCGGGTGGAGATCGTCAAGGCCCTGGTCCGCGACGCCCAGACGCTGATCCTGGACGAGCCCACCGCGGTGCTCACCCCGCAGGAGATCGACGACCTCTTCACGGTCATGAACGCGCTGCGCGAGGCGGGCAAGTCGATCGTCTTCATCACCCACAAGCTCAAGGAGGTGAAGGAGATCGCCGACCGGATCACCGTGATCCGGCACGGCGCGGTCGTCGGCCAGGCCGACCCGGCGGCGAGCGAGCAGGACCTCGCCTCGCTGATGGTCGGCCGCACCGTGCAGCTGGTCGTCGACAAGCAGCCGGCCAGCCCGGGGAACCCCTCCTTCACCGTCGAGAACCTGACCGTCCGCGACCGGCACGGCAACGCCGCCGTGGACGACGTCTCCTTCGCCGTCCACGACGGCGAGATCCTGGGCATCGCCGGAGTCCAGGGCAACGGCCAGTCGGAGCTGGCCGAGGCCATCCTCGGGCTGGCGCCGGTGGAGTCCGGGTCGATCACGCTGGACGGCACCGGCCTGGTCGGGCTCACCCCGCGCCAGGCCCTGGACGCCGGGGTCGGCTTCGTCCCCGAGGACCGCGGGCACGACGGCGTGGTCGGCGAGTTCAGCATCGCCGAGAACCTGGTGCTGGACCTCTACCGCTCGGCCCCCTTCGGCGGACGGCTCTCGCTGGACCTCGCCGAGATCGAGCGCAACGCCAAGGCCCGCATCGAGGAGTTCGACATCCGCCCCCGCGACCCCGGCCACCTGGCCGGCAAGCTCTCCGGCGGCAACCAGCAGAAGGTCGTGGTGGCCCGGGAGATGTCCCGCCCGCTGCGGCTGCTGGTCGCCTCCCAGCCCACCCGCGGCGTGGACGTCGGCGCCATGGAGTTCATCCACCGGCGGATCGTCGCCGAACGGGACAAGGGACGGCCGGTCGTGGTCGTCTCCACCGAGCTGGACGAGGTGCTGGCGCTCGCCGACCGGGTCGCGGTGATGTACCGGGGGAAGATCGTCGCCATGGTGTCCCCGGACACCTCCCGTGAGGAGATCGGCCTGCTGATGGCCGGCATCACGACCAACGACGCAGCCGTGAACAGGACGGAGGACGCAGCGTCATGACCACCCCCACCCTGGATGCCGGCGAGCCGGTGGCCACCGCCCCCCAGGCCGACCGCAGCCTGGCCACCGTCGTCCGCAACGTCTTCACCGCCGAGAACAGCGCGCTGGTGACCGTCCTCGCCATCCTGCTGTCGCTGGTCGTCGGCGCGGTGCTGATCGTGCTGTCCAACACCAGCACCATGGACATGGGCGGCTACTTCTTCCAGGACCCCTCGGACTTCCTCTCCTCGGCCTGGCAGGACATCAGCAGCGCCTACTCCGCGCTGTTCGAAGGCGCGATATTCAACCCGGCCACGCTGGCCGGAACCCCGCAGCAGTTCTTCGGGCCGATCACCAACACGCTGGAGGACGCCACCCCGCTGATCTTCGGCGGGCTGGCCATCTCGGTGGCGTTCCGGGCCGGGATGTTCAACATCGGCGGCCAGGGCCAGACCATCGTCGGGGCGATCTTCTCCTCGTACGCGGCCTTCGCCTGGACCGACGTGCCCGGTGTGCTGCACCTGGTGGTCTCGGTGCTGGCCGGCATCGTCGGCGGGCTCCTCTTCGGCGGGCTCGTCGGCTGGCTCAAGGCCAGGCGCGGGGCGCACGAGGTGATCGTCACCATCATGCTCAACTACGTGGCGTTCTTCTTCCTCGGCAGCTGGCTGCTGAACACCTCGGTCTTCCACGACCCGAAGAACGCCGGGCAGGCCATCTCCAAGCCGGCCTCCGCCAGCGCCGTCCTGCCGCACCTGTTCGGCGACGGCCTGAACACCGACGTCGGGCTGCTGCTGGCACTGGCCGCGACCTTCGGCACCGCCTGGTTCTTCAACCGCTCCAAGTTGGGCTTCGAGGTGCGCGCCGTCGGCCTCACCCCGAGTGCGGCGCGGACCGCCGGCATCGACGTGGGCCGGATCCAGATCGCCTCCATGCTGATCTCCGGCGCGCTGATGGGCATGATCGGCGTGACCCAGACCCTGGGCCTGGCCAACCCGAACAACAACTCGCTCTCCCCCAACATCGACGCCGGGCTCGGCTTCACCGCCATCACCGTGGCCCTGCTGGGCCGCACCAAGCCCTGGGGCGTGGTCTGGGCCTCGCTGCTGTTCGGCGCGCTCCAGGCGGGCGGCGCGCTGATGCAGACCGAGGCGCAGGTCTCGATCGAGATCGTCACCGTGATGCAGGCGCTGATCGTGATCTTCGTGGCCGCCCCGCGGCTGGTGAAGGAGATCTTCCGGCTGCGCGCCGCCCGGGTCGTCCCGGCGGCGGCGGTAGCGCAGGCGGCAGCGGCGCAGCCGCAGACCGCCGACGGGCAGCAGAGCACGGACGAGCAGCAGACCGCCGAGGCCGGTCAGGACGACGAGGCAGCCCCGGGCGGTGACGGCCCGGGGGCGGCCGAGGAGCCGCAGGACCCGGCCGACCCGGACCACATCCGCACCACCGAATCCGGAGGCCAGGCGTGACCGACACCACCATCGCCCCCCTGGACAGCGCGGCGCCCGCCGCCCCGACCAGGCCCGACCGCTCCAAGCTCGTCGGCGGGCTGGCCCAGGCCGCCGTCGGGGCCTACGGACTGTGGTCCTTCGGCCTCGGCAGCCGCACCGGCCACGGCGTGCACACCCTGTTCGCGCTGAAGCTGGTCCCCGGCTCGACCGGCGGACTGCACCCGATCTCGGCCCCGGCCCAGCCCGCGGCGCTGGCGCTGACCGTCGTAGCGATCGCCTGCGGCCTGGTCCGGGCGTTCGCCCCGGTCCCCGCCAAGGCGCTGCGCTGGCTGGCGATCGGCTACTTCGCCTCGTTCGTCCTGGCCTTCCTGGTCTGGGCCGCCGCCGGCTCCGACATCGGCCTGAACGTGCCGCTGATCATCCAGCAGACGGCGCTGGCCACCGTGCCGCTGCTGCTGGGCTCGCTCAGCGCGCTGCTCTGCGAGCAGTCCGGTGTGGTCAACATCGCCGTCGAGGGCCAGTTCCTGTTCGGCGCGTTCACCGCCGAGCTGACCTCCTCGATGACCCACAGCGTCTGGGCCGGCCTGGTCGCGGGCTGCCTCGGCGGCGCGCTGATGTGCGCGCTGAGCGCGGTCTTCGCCAACCGCTACCTGATCGAGCAGGTCGTCCTCGGGGTCGTGCTCAACCTGCTCGCCTCGGGCATCACCGGCTTCCTCTACGACCGGCTGATGTCGAGCAACGGCTCCTCGTACAACACCGCGCTGAGCTTCCCCGACATCGCCATCCCCGGGCTGTCGTCCATCCCGGTCATCGGCCAGGCGCTGTTCGACAACAACCTGATCTTCTACGTGTCGTACCTGCTGGTGCCGATCGTCTGGTTCCTGCTGTACCGCACCCGCTGGGGCCTGCGCACCCGCGCGGTCGGCGAGCACCCGACGGCGGCCGACACCGTCGGCATCAAGGTGATCGGGCTGCGCTACCGCAACGTGATCACCGCCGGGCTGCTCTCCGGCCTGGGCGGTGTCTGGCTGACGCTGGGCCTGGCCAACCAGTTCGGCAAGGACATGAGCGACGGCAAGGGCTACATCGCCATCGCCGCGCTGATCGTGGGCCGCTGGACGCCGCTGGGCGCCCTCGGCGGGGCCCTGCTGTTCGGCTTCGCCACCCAGCTGGACGTGTCGCTGTCCTCGCTGAGCACCCCCATCCCCGGGGCCTTCCTGTCGATGGCCCCCTACCTGGCCACGGTCTTCGTGGTCGCGGCACTGGGCAAGGCGGTCCGCCCGCCGGCCGCCTCCGGCAAGCCCTACGTCAAGGGCTGATCCGGAGCCGCACCGCGGCTTCCGCCACCGCCGGGTACGGGCCTTCGGGCCGGTGCCCGGCGGTTCTGCCTTTCGGGACCGGGCGGGCGCGGCGGCTGGATGCGCCTGGGGCGCCCTCCCGACGGGAGGGCGCCCCAGGGCCGTTCGGTCCGGACTCGGCGCTCAGGTCACGGCTTGAACTGCACGACCTGCGGGTCGTGGTCGCTGGTCTGGTTGGCGTACTCGGAGTTCACGTGGACCACCTGGTACGTCGGGTCGCCGATGCCCTTGCTGACCAGGATGTGGTCCAGCACCTCGGACACCCCGTCGTAGTCGTAGGTGTACTGCTCGTTGACGGGCAGGGTGCCGATCAGGTCGGTCAGGATGGAGGTGCCGCTGCCGTCCGCCGAACCCGTCCGCAGCGAGGCCAGCGCCGGGCTGAACTGGTAGTCGTTGAAGTCGCCCACGACGACCACGTCGGCGTTCTTCTTGACGGCCAGGATCTGCTGGATGAAGTCGTGCTCGACCTGGGCCTGGCCGGAGCGCTGGATCTCCGAGGACTGCGCCGGGTACTGGAAGCGGCCGTCCTGGCTCTGGTCGCCGAGCTTGGCCACGAAGTGGTTGGCGATCACGAACACCGGCTTGCCGCCGAAGGAGAACTCGGCCACCAGCGGCTTGCGGCTGGAGTCCCAGACCGGGTTGGTCGGGTCGAGCCGGCCCGGCGAGAGGGTCAGCGAGGGCTGGCCGTCCACCTTGACCACCTGGGTGCCGGTGGTGGAGCGGTTCACCGTACTGGCGCCGGTGTCGACGAAGCTCACCCGGGCCGCGTTGAACAGCAGCACGCTGCGGATGTTGCCGCCGGGCTCGCCGCCGTCCTGGTCGTTGACCGGGTCGATCTCGCGGTAGCTGTACTGCGGGCCGCCCGCCGCCGTGATCGCGGTGGTGAGGTCGGTGATGGTCTTGTCGGCGGCGACGGTGCCGTCGTCGGTGGCGCCGCTGTTGTCCTGGATCTCCTCGACCGCGATGATGTCGGGCTTGGCCAGGTTGGTGACGATGCCCTGCGCCAGCTTCTGGTACTTGGTCGCCGGGTCGGACGGGGCCAGGTTCTCGACGTTGTACGTGGCGATGGAGAGGTCCTTGGCCGGGGCGGACTTGGCCACGACCGGGGCGAGGTTGCCGGAGGCGACCGTGCCGAGCGAGGACGCGGCCAGGACGTAGCCGCCGTACTGCGAGTAGTCGATGGTGCCGATGGTCGCGCCGGTGAACACGTCGCCGACGCTCACCTCGGGGTTGCTGCCGTTGTCGGCGACGACCTCGAGCCGGCCGGACGGGGTGGCGTTCTCCGCCAGCAGCTCACTGCCGCCGCGGTAGGTGGCGTCCTCGGTCGGCTTCACCGTGACGTACTGCTCGCCGTAGGAGTCGGACGGGCCGACCACCCGGGCGTTGTCGACCTCGACCCGCATGCCCTCGATGGACTCGTAGAAGTCCAGCACCGAGCGGCTCGGGGTGATCTTGGTGGACTCGATGTTCGCGCCGCCGAGGTCGGGCGCGTAGGTGCTGGGGACGTTGGAGGCGTCCAGCACGATCGGCGCGGGCAGCGGGTTGCCGCTGCTCAGGGTGGTGACCGTGGGCGAGGTCAGCTCGGTGGTGGAGAGGTTCGAGGTGGTGGCGGTGGTGTCGCCGCCGGCCAACTCGTAGTAGTCCTGGACCTTGGCGGAGACCAGGACCGAGTCGCCGACGGCGACCGCGGGCGCGGAGCCCGTGTAGACGAAGACGCCCTCGCTGGTGGCCGGGTCCGAGTCGGGGTTCGGGTCCTGGATCCAGAAGCCCTTGGAGCCGCTGGTGCGCAGCGCGGTGACGATGCCCGGGACGTTGCTGACGCTGTCGCCGTTGAGCGGGGAGACCCAGGTGTCGCCCTGGATGTCGTGGATGCGCACCGGGCCCGGGGTCGGGGTGCTGCTCGGCGTGGGCGTCGGCGTGGGGGATGCGCCGCCGTCGGCCGAGTCGGCCGGGGTGGGCGCTCCGGCGGTGAAGTCCGCGCCGTTCTGGCCGGTGTCGCTGCTGGCGGCGTCGCGCGAGTCCGAGGTGGTGTTGCTGGTGGCGGGCGCGTCGGCGTCGCCTTCGTGGATCACCGCGGTGCCGTAGCCGACCAGGTCGTGGACGGTGCCGTCGGCGGCGCAGTCCGCGGCGGTCTTGCAGCTCAGCGCGGTCTGCGAGGTGACCAGGGCGACCGTGCCCGCCGTGCCGCTGAGGTTGATGTCACCGGTGGCGTCCGGGGTGGGCAGGGCGGTGCTGCCGCCCGCGCCGGCCGCCTCCTGGACCAGGTAGGAACCGCCGGGGGCGATGGACCCGGTGAGGTCGGTGACCTGCCAGGTGGTGGTCGCGCCGGGCGCGGCCGATATGTACTGGACCGACCAGGAGCCGAGTGGAACGGCCTGCGAGCCGTTGTTGTGCAGCTCGATGAAGTCGTTGGTCAGCGTCGCACCGGAGTTGCCGCCACCGCCGTAGACCTCGTTGATGACGACGTCCGTCGAGGTGGTGGCATTGGCACTGGGCGCGAGCGCGACGGCGGCGACGACGGCGGTGACGGCCGCCGAGGCCACCAGTGCGCGCGATCGGTTTCTGGACACGGTCCTCCTAGACCTGGAATCCGGGCGGTGCCGGGTTCTGAGGTGTTGTCAGATACCCATCATGGGCGACCACTCTGAACCCTGCGTGTCACTTGGGAATACTGCCGTCGCTAGTTTTCCGCCCAGGGCATCATCGCGGGTGGGAGGCGGTCTACGCGCATGGGCAATGCGCGTAGATTCTTCCGGTTCGACGGCGCCTCGGACAGCGCCCTCCGACGCCACCTCCGACGGCGCACTCGACGGCGCCGCTCCGGCTTCGGGGACGCGTCAGCCGCCGCTGTACTGGTGCACGGTCAGGCCCGACGCCTCCAGCCGCACCTGCCGCGCCGACCAGCTGGACAGCCGCCGGCCCGGCACCCGGTCGGGCAGGGCGCCGGGCAGGCCGGCGGCGGCGATCCGCAGCGCCTCGCGCAGCGCCGCCTCCAAGCCCCGGCCGGGCTCGGGCCCGTCGGCCGCGCGGTCGGCGTGGCTCTCCACGGCCACCCGCAGCGCCGCGTTCACCATGGCGGCCAGCACCCGGGGCCGCAGCGCATCCGGGTCCTCGCCAAGCCTGCAGGCGACGGCCTCGGCCAGCGCCGGTTCGGCGTCCAGGTGGGTCTGCAGCCACACCGCCCGGATGCCGGGCTCGGTCCGGGCCAGCCGCACCACGGCGACGACCGCCGCGTGGTCGCCCAGCGAGACGCCCTCGGCGCCGACCGCGCGCAGCGCCTCCGCCAGCGGCCGCTCGGCGGGCTGCTCCCGCAGCGCGGCGGCCACCGCCTCGGCCCCGGAGACCAGCAGCGGGCGGACGCAGGACTCCTTGGTGGCGAAGTAGCGCCACAGGGTGCGCGGGGAGACCCCGGCCGCGCGGGCGATGTCGTCGCCGGAGGTGGCGGCCACGCCGCGCTCGGCGAACAGCGCGACCGCCCGGTGGGCGACGGCCAGCCGGACCGCCGCGCGGTGCGGCTCGGACAGCGGTGGGCGCCCCCTGCGTACCCGCTCGGCCATGCCCCTGCCCCCTCCCTCGCCCTCGGTCGCGCCTCTGTCACCCCTCAACTGCCCTGCATCCACTGCTCTTTACGCACGGGAGCGGTCAAAGGTTCGATGAGGCCCCGCGGGCGGGACGGTCTCGGCGTCCGGATCGCGCAGGGCCAGGGCCCGTAACGCGATCTCGATGGCGAAGCGCTGGGTCGGGTCGGTGAGCTGGTCCCCGAAGATCCGCTCCAGCATGCGCATCCGGTAGCGGAACGTCTGCGGGTGCACGCCGAGTTGCTCGGCGATCTGGGCGGCGGTGCCCCGGCTGGTGAGCCAGACGTGCAGGGTCTCCAGCAGCCGTCGGCGCTGGGTGGTGGTGTACTCGGCCAGCGGCGCGAGGCAGCGCCGCGACAACTCCCCCACCAGCGCCGGGTCGCTGAGCAGCCACAGGGTGAGCAGGTTGCCCTCGGTGTAGGTCGGCTCGTCGTCGGGGATGACCCCGAGATCGACCAGGGCCAGTGCGTGCCGGGCCCAGCGCAGCGCGTCGGCGGCCTTGGCCAGGGCGACCGTGGGGCCGACCGAGGCCCGGCAGCCGGCCAGCGCCTCGGCCAGGAACTCCCGTGCCTTGGCGTCGAGTTGGCCGGGCAGTAGCAGGTAGGGCTCGGAGCACACCAGATCGGCCAGGACGTGCCGGTCCAGCGCGGTCCGGCTGGGCAGGCCCTCCCGGCGCAGGGCGACCGGGGTGACCTCCTCCGGCAGCGGCCAGCCGACCTGGTCGGCCAGTTCGGCGAGGGAACTGTCTGCCGCTGCGGCCCCGGTGAGGATGCGCTGCATCAACCGCCTTCTGCGGCCGTCGGGTTCCTCGCCCATCTCGATCATCGCCCGCAGGTAGCCCTCGCGGGACAGCTCCGCGATCTCGCCCATGTACGCGAACAGCGCGTCGGCGAAGGACATCAGCACGGCCGCGGAGAGGCGGTAGCGGTGGCCCACCTCCCGGGCCCGGCGTAACGCCACCTGGCACCCGATCCGGTAGGCGTCCTGCAGGACGTCCAGGCTGCGGCCCTGGTACGCCTCGAAACGGCCGAAACTGCGGCAGATCTCGTCCCGGAGTTCGGTGTTGGCGCTGGGCGCGGCGACCTGGTTCACAAAGGCGGTGACGTTCTGTTTGATGCCGAGGTGGATGAGTTCGGCGTCCGGTCCGTCGAAGAGGTGCCGGTACTCGGGCAGTGCGGCGATGATCTCGGCGGTCATCTCCTTGAGCAGGCTGGGCAGTTCGGGACGCATCACGACGGCCAGTTCCCGTGGCACCGTCCTCAGCGCTGCCATGGAACGAGCCGACGCCTGCCGGATTTCCGCCATCCCTGCTGCCCCCCACGCTGTCCAGGCCCGTTAGGACGCGGGCATACGAGTTCGGTGGTGCGTGCAACATAGACCACGACCGAGGGGACTGCACAGACGCGTTGCAGGATTCGCGCGGGTCCGGAACCGGCGCGGGGCAGCTTCGCTGCAATTGCTCATATTTCAACAAGCCGCCGCACGTCCCCGTGTGCTCGAAGACAACAAATTACCAGTCAGTAATTTTTTTGGGCGTGTGCTGGTTCCGGCCATTGCGCGGCTGAGTTACCGCTGCGTAACGTCCCGCTCGCACCCCCGGTTCGGCGGGAAGCCGACTCCAGAAAGGATCAGCTCATGCGCCAGATCTCCAAAGCAACGGCGGTGGCCGCAGCGGCATTCGCGGCAGTCGTCGGGTTCGGCACCACCCAGGCCAGCGCCACCACCACCTGGACCGTCTCCGGCGGCGGCACCTTCACGGCCTCGGCCAGCAGCCCCAAGCTGACCGACACTGCCACCGGCGCCACGCTCACCTGCACCTCGTCCGCGGCCGGCGGAACCGCCGCCAACGGCACCGGCCTGTCCGGCACCGACATCGCCACCATCAAGACCCTCTCCTGGACCAGCTGCACCGGTCCGCTGGGGATCGCCTTCACGGTCACCCCGAGCGGGCTGCCGTGGGACCTCAACGCCACCTCCTACAACGCGAGCACCGGTACCACCACCGGCACGCTCACCGGAGTCGAGGCGAGCATCAGCGGCACCCTGTGTTCCGCCAAGTTCGCCGGGACGACGGCCACCACCCCGGCCACTCTCACCGGCACCTACGTCAACTCCACCCACACCCTCACCATCAGCGGCGGCAACCTGCACGCCTACAGCGTGTCCGGCTGCCTCGGCCTGATCAACAACAACAACGCCGCGACCTACAGCGCCGCGTACGTGGTGAGCCCGAGCACGCTGAAGATCACCTCCCCGTGACCGTGCGCACCGCGTGACAACACCGGGCCGGGAACTTGTCATCCGTGGACAAGTTTTCGGCCCGGTTCGCAACCGTTGCTATTCCTTGTGATTTTCTGCTTGCCGCTGATCGCTACTCACACGTACTGTCCTGCGCCGCCGGGCACGTGTCGTCCAGGAGGGGGAAAAGGTGGGAACTGCCACGGGCTTACGCCCCGCGCCGCTGCTCGCCGGGGTCGCGGCTGCGGGCGTGCTGGTCGCGTCCGTGCTGACCGGCCCCGAGGCCGGCGCGGACGTGCGCACCGGGCGGGTCACCGTCGGCTACACCTGCGCCTATCCCGGCGGCGCGGTGGACCTGGCCGCCTCCCTGGTGCAGGACTACCCGACCGCCGCCGCGCCCGGCAGCCCGCTGCGGCCGGGCCCGCTGACGGTCGAGACCACGCTCCCCCGCGGCCTGCTCCCGGCCGGCACCACCACCGTCACCGGCACCGCCGCGCTCCAGGTCTCCATCACCCGCACCACGGCCGCCGCTCCCGCCGGCGCGGCCTCCACGGCGACGGCCGCCGCGAGCGGCGCCGCCTCGGCCCGCTCCACGCTGGTGGTCCGGGGCGCGGCCGCCGGGCGGCAGGGCACCGTCGCCGAGTGGGGCGGGCTGGTGGTGGCCCCGGCGGCGGTCGGCGGCGGCGTCGCCGACATCACCGCGACCGGGGCCGTCCCGGCGCTGCCGCAGACCGGCCCGGGCACCACCACGGTCACGCCGATGGCACTGACCCTGCTGCTGCACGGCGGCAGCGGCAGCGTGCAGCTGTCCTGCACCCCCGCCGCGCCCCCGGCCCCGCTCGGCAGCGTCACCGCGGCCGGCCCCTCCGCCACCACCGCGCCCAGCCCCGGCACCGGCGGCAGCAGCGGCAGCGGCAGCGGCGGCGACCGCGGCGGCAGCGTGGGCAGCGGCTCGTCCCGTGCGGCGAGCGCCGGGGCGACCGCGCGGGCCGGGGCCCGAGGAGCGGCCCGCAACGTCAGCACCCCCGCCTGCGGGGCCTCGCCGTCCGGCTCGCTGGACCCGGCCGACCTGCCCACCCCGCCGCCCGGCTCCACGGTCTTCCCCCCGCCCGGCTCGCCGCCGCAGGACCTGGGCGTGGAGTGCGCCTACGCCATCGGCTACGCCAACGTCGGCAAGCTCGGCGAGGCCGCGCTGGTCAACAACCCCGAGGACCATCCGGCGCTGGCCAGCCTGGCGACCGTCCGCGACATCTTCAACTTCGCACCGCCGCCCGGCTACCAGGTGTACTTCGAGGCCGACGAGGTCGGCAACCTGACCCTGCCGTCCGCCGCCACCACCTTCCTCACCTTCGGTTTCATGCCGACCACGGCGACCATGCAACTCGTCCCGCAGGGGCCGCTGACGGTGGTGGCCACCGGCGCGGGCGCGTTCTACAACCAGCCCAGCATCACCACCATCTACGGCCGGGAGTCGCTGCGCCTGACCGACGTACGCGTCTCCGGCACTCCGCTGGACGTGGGCTCCGACTGCCACACCGTCACCCCGGTCCAGCTCAAGCTGGTGGGCGTCAGCAACAGCGGCCTGCCGGACGACAACCCCTCGGACGACTACACGGTCACCACCGGCGGGCCGATCGGCCAGGAGCAGCTGACCATCCCGTACTTCACCGGGTGCGGCACCCGGGGCCAGAACCTGGACGCGCTGTTCGACGCGGCGGTCTCCGGCACCGGCAACTCGCTCAACCTGGTCCAGGGGCCCACCTGCTTCACCTTCGACGGGAGCCCCTGCACCGTCATCACCATGCCCGAACTGCCGCGCCGCGCACCGAAGACCGAGAGGCCGTGAGATGGGCATCGAAGTGACCGTCGAGGGGCTGTCCAAGTCCTTCGGCAGCCAGACGGTCTGGGAGGACGTCACGCTGACGCTCCCGGCCGGGGAGGTGAGCGTCATGCTCGGCCCCTCCGGCACCGGCAAGACCGTGTTCCTGAAGTCGGTGATCGGGCTGCTGCGCCCGGAGCGCGGTCGGGTGCTGGTCGGCGACGTGGACATGGTCAGCAGTCCGGAGCACCTGGTCTACGAGGCCCGCAAGCTGTTCGGCGTGATGTTCCAGGACGGCGCGCTGTTCGGCTCGATGAACCTCTACGACAACATCGCCTTCCCGCTGCGCGAGCACACCCGCAAGAAGGAGTCGCAGATCCGGCAGATCGTCATGGAGCGGATGGACCTGGTGGGCCTGCTGGGCTCGGAGGCCAAGCTGCCCGGGGAGATCTCCGGCGGCATGCGCAAGCGCGCCGGGCTGGCCCGGGCGCTGGTGCTGGACCCGCAGATCATCCTGTGCGACGAGCCCGACTCCGGCCTGGACCCGGTGCGCACCTCGTACCTGTCGCAACTGCTGATCGACCTCAACGCGCAGATCGACGCCACCATGCTGATCGTCACGCACAACCTGGACATCGCCACCACCGTCCCGGACAACCTGGGCATGCTGTTCCGCCGCCACCTGGTCGCCTTCGGCCCCCGGGAGCTGCTGCTGACCAGCGAGGAGCCGGTGGTCCGGCAGTTCCTCGGCGGCCACCGGCACGGTCCGATCGGCATGGCCGAGGAGAAGGACCAGACCGCGCTGGAGCTGGAGCGCGACCTGGCCCCCGCGCCGGCCCGGGACGTCCCGCCGCAGCTGGAGCCCAGCCCCGGGCTGCCGTCGCGGCAGGCGGTCCAGCGGCGGCAGCGACGGGTGGCGGAGCTGGCCGGGGAGCGCCGCCCGGCCACCGCGTCGGCGCCGGGGGATCCGGCATGAGCAATCCGGTCCGGTCGGCGCTGCGGCAGTCCGGCGACTTCTTCGCGCTGGGCGCCACCACCATCCGCGACACCTTCCGGCGGCCGTTCCAACTGCGGGAGCTGGTCGAGCAGTTCTGGTTCATCGCCAGCGTCACCATCCTGCCCGCGGCACTGGTGTCGATCCCCTTCGGCGCGGTGATAGCCCTTCAGGTCGGGTCGCTCACGCAGCAGTTGGGGGCACAGTCGTTCACCGGCGGAGCCAGTGTGCTGGCCGTGGTGCAGCAGGCCAGTCCACTGATCGTGGCGCTGCTGATCGCCGGCGCGGGCGGCTCGGCCATCTGCGCCGACCTGGGCTCGCGCACCATCCGCGAGGAGCTGGACGCCATGGAGGTCATGGGCGTGTCGCCGGTGCAACGGCTGGTGGTGCCCCGGGTGCTGGCGGCCATGCTGGTGGCGGTCCTGCTCAACGGCCTGGTGTCGGTGGTCGGCACGGTCGGCGGGTACGTCTTCAACGTCTACCTGCAGCACGGCACTCCGGGCGCGTACCTGTCCAGCTTCTCGGCGCTGGCCCAACTCCCCGACATCTACATCGGCGAGTTCAAGGCCCTCGTCTTCGGGCTGATCGCCGGGCTGGTCGCCGCCCACCGGGGGCTGCACCCGCGCGGCGGCCCCAAGGGCGTCGGCGACGCGGTCAACCAGTCCGTGGTGATCACCTTCCTGCTGCTGTTCCTGGTCAACGTGGTGCTGACCGCCGTGTACCTGCAACTGGTCCCGGCGAAGGGGATGTGAACCGTGGCCCTGACCGAGCACGAGAACGCGCCCGCCGCCGGGCCCGAGCCGCAGCCGGAGCCCGCCCGGCCGCCGGGCGGACGCAACCGGCTGCGCTGGCTGGACGAGTCCGGCGACCACCTGCTGTTCCACCTGAGCGTGCTGCTGTGGGTGCCGCGCACGCTGCGCCGCTACCTGAAGGAGGTGCTGCGGCTGCTGTCCGAGGTGGCCTTCGGCAGCGGCGGCCTGGGCGTGATCGGCGGCACCGTGGGCGTGATGGTCGGGATGACCCTGGCCACCGGCACCGTCGTCGGCCTGCAGGGCTACTCGGCCATGAACGAGATCGGCACCACCGCCTTCACCGGTTTCATCTCGGCCTACTTCAACACCCGCGAGATCGCCCCGCTGGTCGCCGGGCTGGCGCTGTCCGCCACCGTCGGCGCGGGCTTCACCGCCCAGCTCGGGGCCATGCGGATCAACGAGGAGGTCGACGCGCTGGAGGGCATGGGCATCCGCAGCGTGCCCTACCTGGTCACCACCCGGGTGATCGCCGGGGTGGTCGCCATCGTCCCGCTGTACGGCGTCGGGCTGCTCAGCTCGTACGCCGCCTCGCGGCTGGTCACCGTCTACGGCGAGGGCCAGTCGGCGGGCGTCTACGACCACTACTTCAACCTGTTCCTCGCCCCCGAGGACGTGCTGCTGTCGGCGCTGAAGGTGCTGGTCTTCAGCGTGGTGGTGATCCTGGCGCACTGCTACTACGGCTACCACGCCAAGGGCGGACCGGCCGGGGTGGGCATCGCGGTCGGACGCTCGGTGCGCAACGCCATCGTGATCATCAGCCTCACCGACTTCTTCCTCAGCCTGGCGATCTGGGGCGCCACCACGACGGTGCGGGTGGCCGGATGAGCGCCCGACCGGTCTCCGCGCTGCGCCGCCGGGGCGCCGGGCTGTGCTTCCTGCTGGTGCCGGTCCTGCTGGCCTGGCTGTCGGTGTCGGTGTACGACCACGACTTCAGCGACACCGACAGCGTCCGGGTGCGCACCGACAGCGTCGGCAACCAGATGCAGGTGAACGCGGACGTCAAGCTGCGCGGCGTGGTCGTCGGCCGGGTCAGCGCCATCCGGGCCAACGGCTCGGGGGCGACGCTGACCCTGGCCATCGCCCCCGGCGAGCTGCGGCAGATCCCCGCCGACGTCTCCGCGCAGATGCTGCCCACCACCCTGTTCGGCGCCCGCTACGTGGCCCTGGTGGTGCCCTCGGCCACGCCCTACGGCGCCACCGCCGACGCCGCGCTGACACCCGGCAGCACCATCCCCGAGGACCGCTCCGGCGACGCGGTCGAGCTGGAACAGGTCTTCAGCAACCTGCTGCCGCTGCTCGACGACGTCCAGCCGGCCCAGCTGTCGGCCACGCTCAACGCCGTCGCCAGCGCGCTGCAGGGGCGCGGCGCCGAACTCGGCACCACCCTGGCCAGCCTGGACGCCTACCTCAGGCAGATCAACCCGCAGCTGCCGGCGCTCAACGCCGACCTGCACAACCTGGTGAAGGTCAGCCAGTCGTACGCCGACGCCGCCCCCGACCTGCTCCAGGCGCTGACCGAACTCACCGTCACCAGCGGCACCGTGGCGAACCAGCAGAGCCAACTGGCCGGCCTGTACGCCACCACCACCGCCGCCGCCGGGACTACCACCGCGTTCCTGAAGCAGAACCAGTCCACCATCATCCGGCTGGCTGCCGACAGCCGCGGCACGCTCACCCTGCTCGGCCGCTACTCGTCCGAATTCCCCTGCACGCTGCGGACGTTGGCCGCGTTCGTGCCGGTGATGGACAAGGCCCTGGGCAAGGGCACCGACGAGCCCGGCCTGCACGTGGACCTGACCACCGCCCCCTCGCGCGGCGCGTACCTGCCCGGCACGGACACCCCGGTGTACGACAAGGCCGGCGGCCCGGCCTGCTACAGCACCCCGTACACCGGACAGCCCAACACGCCCCAGGAGAACGCCCTGATCAACGAACTGCTGGCGCCGCAGCTGGACACCACGGCCGGTTCCCTGCCCAGTTGGAGCAGCCTGCTGGTCGGCCCGGTCCTGCGCGGGACGGAGGTGGGCGTCAAGTGAAGCGCCGCAGCATCGTCGGCCCGGCGGTCAAGTCGCTGGTGTTCGTGGCGGTCACCTCGCTGGCGACGACCGCCCTGGCCTTCGCCGTCTCCGACACCTCGGTGGGCTCCACCGCCGGCTACAACGCGCAGTTCAGCGATGTCACCGGGCTGACCCCGGGCGACAGCGTGCGCATCGCCGGGGTGCAGGTGGGCCAGGTGGACAGCATCCGGGTGGAGGACCGCCGCTACGCCCTGGTCCACTTCTCGGTGCAGCGCGGCCGGGCGCTTCCCGCCTCGGTGACCGCCTCGGTCAAGTACCTGAACCTGGTCGGCGAACGCTACCTGGAGCTGGACCAGGGCGTCGGCCCGGTCGGGAAGTCGCTGAAGCCGGGCGGCACCATCGCCCTGCAGAGCACCTCCCCCGCGCTGGACCTGACCCAGCTGTTCAACGGCTTCCAGCCGCTGTTCCAGGGGCTGGACCCGGACCAGACCAACCAGCTCGCCCAGGAGATCGTGCAGGTGCTCCAGGGCGAGGGCGGCACCGTGGACGGGCTGGTCCAGGACGTCGGCACGCTCACCAACACCCTGGCCGCCAAGGACCAGGTGATCGGCGCGGTCATCGACAACCTGACGTCGGTGCTGGACGACGTCAACGCCCACCAGCAGGGCTTCACCCAGCTGGTCTCCACCCTGCAGACCCTGGTCAGCGGCTTCTCCGCGGACCGGCAGCCGATCGGCGACGCGGTCACCGCCCTCGCCGGGCTCACCACCAGCACCGCCGGGCTGCTACAGCAGGGGCGCCAGCCGCTGAAGGACTCCATCGCCCAGCTGGGCCGGCTGTCGGACAACCTGGCCGCGGGCACCCCCGAGCTGGAGGACTTCCTGCAGAAGACCCCGGCCAAGCTGGCCGCCGTCGGCCGGACCGCCTCCTACGGCTCCTGGCTGAACCTGTACCTGTGCCAGGCCACCGTCAGCGGCGTCTCCACCTCGGACGGCAGCGCGCCGCCCACCGGGATCGCCATCACCGAGCCGAGGTGCCGCTCATGAGACCGCCCCTGTTCAAGCCGCTGCGGCAGCGCAACCCGGTCTGGGTGGGCCTGGTCGGCGTGGTGGTGTGTGCGCTGGCGGCACTGACGGCGTACGACGCGGACGCGCTGCCGCTGGTCGGCAGCGGCGGCACGCACTACAGCGCGTACTTCAGCGAGTCGGCCGGCCTGGACCCGGGCGACGAGGTCAGCGTCGCCGGGGTCAAGGTCGGCACGGTGGACTCGGTGGCGCTGGACGGCGCGCAGGTCAAGGTCGGCTTCCGGGTCCAGGGCGCGTGGGTGGGCGACGCCAGCACGGTGTCCATCGGCATCCGCACCCTGCTCGGCGCCAAGTACCTGGCGGTGGACCCGCTCGGCGACAGCGCGCAGAACCCGTCCCTGACCATCCCGCGCACCCGCACCACCTCCCCGTTCGACGTCACGCAGGCCCTGGACGGCCTGGGCCAGACCCTGGGCTCGGTGAACAGCAAGCAGCTGGCGCAGAGCTTCCAGGCCATCGCCGACACCTTCAAGGACACCCCGCCGTCGGTGCGCTCGGCGGTCGACGGCCTGTCCGCGCTGTCGCAGACCATCTCCAGCCGGGACGCAGCCCTGGCCAAGCTGCTCTCCGCCAGCGCCACCCTGACCGGCACCGTCGCCGACCAGAACAGCAGGCTCGCCTCGCTGATCGACGACGGCAACCAGCTGCTGGCCGAGGTGCAGAGCCGGCGCGACGCCATCCACGCGCTGCTCACCGGCACCACCCAGCTGGGCGCCCAGCTGACCGGCCTGGTCCAGGACGACGACCGGCAGCTGGCGCCGACCCTGAGCGCGCTGTCCCGGGTGGTCTCGGTGCTCCAGGCCAACCAGACCGACCTGGACCAGGTGCTGGCGCTGGCCGGTCCCTACTACGCGCAGCTGGGCGACGCCCTCGGCAGCGGCCGCTGGTTCGACGTCTACCTGTGCGGGCTGATCCCCGCCGGCTACCTGCCCTCCGACAAGCCGCCGTCCGACGGCTGCGCGTCCCCGACCACCGGAGGTACCGGCAAGTGACATCCGTACTGGACAGGCTGTCCCTGCTCCGGGGCTCCACCCGGGCCGCGATCGCGGCCGGCACCGCGCTGGTGGTCGTGGTCGGCGGCGGCACGGCGGCCGGGCTGGTCCCCCTCGGCGGCGGCGGAGGCATCCGGATCACCGCCTACTTCAGCCGCACCATCGGCGTCTACCCCGGCTCCGACCTGCGCATCCTCGGCGTCAAGGAGGGCACGGTGGAGTCGGTCTCCCCGGACGGCACGCAGGTCCGGGTGGTGCTGGCGGTGGACTCCGGCGTACGGGTGCCGGCCGACGCCTCCGCCGTCGTGGTCGCGCCCACCCTGGTGGCCGACCGCTACGTCCAGCTCACCCCGGCCTACACCGGCGGCCCGCAGCTGCACGACCACGGGACGATCCCGCTCGCCCGCACCGGCAGCCCGGTGGAGATCGACCAGCTCTACCAGAGCATCACCCAACTCGCCGACGCGCTCGGGCCGAACGGCGCCAACACCGACGGCGCGCTGTCGCAGCTGCTGGACACCGGCGCCGCCAACCTCGACGGCAACGGCGCCGCCATCGGCAACAGCATCAGCCAACTCGGCTCCGCAGCGCAGACGTTGAACGGCAACAGCAGCGAACTCTTCGCCACCCTCACCTCCTTGCAGAGCTTCACCAGCATGCTGAAGCAGAACAACAGCCAGGTGCAGTCCGCGACCGGCGAACTGTCCACCGTCAGCGGCTTCCTGGCCCAGGACCGGAGCGACCTGGGCTCCGCCCTGGCACAACTGGCCACCGCCCTGGGCCAGGTGCAGGGCTTCATCCAGGACAACCGGAGCCGGCTCCAGGGCATCGTCGACCAACTGGTGCCGATCACCCAGGCCATGGCCAAGCAGCGGGCCTCGCTGGCCGAGCTGCTCACCGCCGCGCCACTGGCCGCCGACAACCTGCTCAACGCCTACGACCCGGCCCAGAAGAGCATCGACGGCCGCGCCGACCTCAACGAGCTCAGCCTGCCGATGCCCTTCCCGGCCACCGGCGGCACCCGGTGAACCGGCCAGGACGCGCCGCCTGCTGCTGGCTGGTGGCGGGCGCGGTGCTCGGCACCGGCGGCTGCTCCGGCTACACCGCGCTGCAGGACCTGCCGCTGCCCGGCGGGGCCGCCCTGGGCAGCCACCCGTACACCGTCCGGGCGGACTTCACCGACGTGCTCAGCCTGGTCCCGCAGGCATCGGTCGAGGTCAACGACGTCCCCGTGGGCCGGGTCACGCGGATCTCGCTGGCCCCGGACAGCTGGACCGCCGTGGTCACCATGGAGGTCAACGGCGACGTACAGCTGCCCGGCGACGCCTACGCCTCGCTGGAGCAGTCCAGCCTGCTCGGCGAGAAGTACGTGTCGCTGTCCGCGCCGCCGAGCGGGCAGGCCGCCACCGGGCGGCTGGGCGACGGCGACACCATCCCGCTGGCCCGGACCAACCGCTCGCCCGAGGTCGAGGAGGTGTTCGGCGCCCTGTCGCTGCTGCTCAACGGCGGCGGCGTACAGCAGTTGAAGACCATCAGCACCGAACTCAACCAGGCGCTCTCCGGCAACGAACCCGAGGTCCGCGATCTGCTCGGCCGCCTGGACACGCTGGTCGGCGACCTGGACGCGCACCGGCAGGACATCACCGCCGCCCTCGACGGCCTGAACCGGCTGTCGTCCACACTGGCCGCCCGCAACCAGCAGATCAACACCGTGCTCAGCGACCTCAGCCCGGGCCTGGACGTGCTCTCCCAGCAGCGGCAGCAACTGGTCACCATGCTCCAGTCGCTGGACACCCTCTCCGGGGTGGCCACCGACACCGTCAACGCCAGCAAGGCCGACCTGGTGGCCGACCTGAAGGGGCTGGCGCCGACCCTGCAACGGCTCGCCGACGCCGGACAGGCGCTGCCGGACTCGCTGCAGGTGCTGGTGACCTACCCGTTCACCGACCAGGTGCTGAACGGCGTCAAGGGCGACTACCTCAACACCTACCTGGAGCTGGCCGCCCCGCCGGACACCCGGATCATCCCGGCGCTGTCGGCGGCCGACAGCGTCTTCCCGCCACCGGCCACCAGCGACACCGCCCGCAGCGGCAAGGCCGGGCAGGCGGGCCTGCTGCCCTTCCCGCTGCCGTCGGCGACCGCCACCCGAGGAGGCACCCCGTGAGGCTCAGGCGCGCCGTCCTGGTCAAGAACGTCACCTTCCTGGCCCTGTCCGCCGTGGTCCTGGGCTACCTGGGCGCGGACTACGCCGACGTCGGGGGCGCCTTCGGGATGCCCGGCTACTACGTCGTCCGGGTGGACCTGGCGCAGACCGGCGGCCTGTTCCCCAACGCCGACGTCACCTACCGGGGCGTCTCCGTCGGCCGGGTCGGCGCGATCCGGCTCACCGACGACGGGGTCCAGGCCGAGCTGCACATCGACGACTCCCAGCACCGCATCCCGCGCCGGCTGCGGGCCCAGGTCGCGGACCTGTCGGTGGCCGGGGAGGAGTACCTGGACCTGCAGCCAGGCACCGACCGGGCCCCCTACCTGGTCGGCGGCGACACCATCCCGCAGGCCGACACCACCACCCCGGCGCCGGTCACCACCATGCTCGAAAGCGTCAACCAGCTCACCGGGTCGGTGCCGCTGCAGTCCCTGCGCACCGTGGTGGACCAGCTCGGCGACGCCTTCACCGGGCAGGCGCAGAACCTGCAGGCGCTGCTCGACAGCAGCAGCCAGTTCACCGCCGCCGCCGACCGGGCGCTCCCGGCCACCACCACCCTGCTCGTGGACGGCCAGGCCGTGCTGCAGACCCAGGCCGACGAGGGCGACGCCATCCGCTCGTTCGCCACCAGCGCCGACCAGTTGGCCGCGCAGCTGGACGACTCGGACACCGACCTGCGCCGACTGATCGCCGCCGCGCCGCAGGCCGCCACCCAGCTCGACCAACTGCTCCAGGACGTCGGCCCCAACCTGGGCGTGGTGCTGGCCAATCTGCTCACCACCGCCGACGTGGCCGTGGACCGGCAGGCCGGGGTGCAGGAGTTGCTGGTCAGCCTGCCGGCGGTGGCGGCGGCCGGAGCCACCGCGATCAACGGCAGCGGCGCCCACATGAGCATGGCCGTCACCTTCTTCGACCCGCTGCCCTGCACCGCCGGATACGGCGGCACCACCCACCACAGCGGCACCGACACCACCGCCGGGGCCTGGAACAGCGCCGCAGGTTGCACCGCCCCGCCCAGCACCGGCCGGGACGTCCGCGGCTCCGGCAACGCACCTGGCGGAGAAGGCAAATGACGCTGCGTCATATCGACTGGCGGGCGGCGCTGTGGTGGGGCGCGACCGTCGGCGGCGTGCTCGCCTGCGTGCTGGTCGGCTGCTGGTGGGCGGCCCGCCCGGCCGGGGACGCCGGCCCGGCCCGCGCCCGGGACGCCGCCCTCGCCGACGGGCGCGCCGACCTGACCGCCCTGAGCAGCGCCGACGGCACCAGCGGCAGCGCGGCCGACCGCACGCTCCGCACCTGGCTGGACGCCACCACCGGCACCCTGCACGACGGGCTGCAGAGCGGCTCCGACAGCAGCCTTGCCTCGCTGCGCGGTTCGGGCACGGACGCCAGGGGCAGCGTCACCGCCGCCGCGCTCACCGCCCTGGACCCGGGCAGCGGCCGGGCGACCCTGATCGCCACCCTCGCGGTCCGGGTCAGCGCGGTGGGCACGACCGAGCAGACGCAGGCACGCGGCATCCAGGCACAGTTGGTGCGCACCGGCGCGGGCTGGAAGGTCTCCGCGCTGACCACCCTCTCCGGCGACGCAACTCCATCCCCAGCCCCGTCCGGCAGTGCGCCGTGAGGGGGCTGCGCTGGGCCGTCCCGGCCATGGCCTGGCTGGCCGCGCTCGGCCTCGGCGGCGCCGCCGCGCTCACCCGGCCCGCCGCCGCCCCCGACCGCGCGGTGATCGACCCGGCGGCCACCGCCGGGGTCGACGCCCAGGTGGACGCCGCGCTGACGCGCATCCTGTCGTACTCGCCGCAGTCCGCGACGGCGACCGCGCTGGCCGCCCGGCGCCTGCTCAGCGGCGCCGCCTCGACCCAGTACCAGGCGCTGTTCGCCGGGATCCAGGGGCAGATCGGCAGCCAGCGGCTGACCGTGACCACCCGGGTGGTGCACAGCGGCGTGGTCAGCCTCACCGGGGACCAGGCGCAGCTGCTGGTCTTCGTGGACCAGACCGCCCAGCGGCAGGGCGCCCAGCCGTCCACCGTGGCCGGGCAGTTGTCCGTCACCGCCCGTCTGGTCGACGGGCATTGGCGCATCAGTGACATGACGCAGCGTTAGGAGATGCAGTGGCAGCAGCGGTGACGGCGGCGGCCCGGGCCCTGGCGGTCCTGGCCGCCGGGGCGGCGGCCTGGGGCGGCTGGTCCTGGTACGCGGCCGCCCACGACGGCTCGGCGGCGCTGGCCCGGAGCCGGGACCAGGTGCTGGCCAGCGGGGAGCAGGCGGTGCAGAACCTCAACACCCTGGACTGGCAGCACGTCAGCGCCGGTCTGAGCACCTGGGACCAGTCCACCACCGGCGGCCTGCGCACCCAACTGGACCAGGGCAAGGCGGACTTCACCAAGCAGGTGGAGCAGGCCCGTACGGTCACCACGGCCCGGGTGCTGGCGGGCGCGGTGACCGAGCTGGACACCCGGACCGGTCGGGCGTCGGTGATGGTCGCCCTGCAGATCACGGTCACCACGCCGGGCGGCTCCCCGACGACCAAGCAGAGCAGGCTGCTCGGTCAGCTCACCCGTACCGCCCAGGGCTGGAAGCTCAGCGACCTGGACCAGGCGTCCGCCACCGACCAGTGAACCGACCGGAGGGCACAGCCGGATGACCACCAGCCGTCAGACCATCAACCACCGGCGCCGGGTCGCGGCCAGGCCGACGGCGGGCACGGGCACGGTCGCCTCCCCGCCCGAGCGGCGGAGGCGCGAGCCCGCCGCACCGCCCGGGCCGCAGCGCCCACGCCGCCGCCCGCTGCGGGCGCTGCGGGCGGCCCTGCGCGCCCTGCCGCGCCCGCGCCGCCCGCTGATCGCGGTCCTGCTGACGCTGGCCCTCGGCTGCTTCGCCGGGTACGCGCACACCCGCGCCGCCGGGGTGAACGCGGGCCCGGACCACGACAACACCGCGCTCGCCGACGCCGCCCGGACCAGCCAGGTCAAGGGCAGCGTCACGCAGGCGGTGAGCGCCCTGTTCTCCTACGACTACACCGACCCGGCCCGCACCGACGACGCCGCCAAGTCCCTGCTCACCGGCTCGGCCGTGCAGCAGTACGCGACCCTGCTGAGCGCGGTGCGCTCCCAGGCGGACCGGCTCAAGCTGGTGCTCACCACCACCGTCACCGACTGCGGTGTCGAGCAACTCGACGGCCAACGGGCGCAGTTGCTGGTCTTCGCGGACCAGCGCGACACCACCGCCGGCGCGGGCGCGAGCGCCGCCTCGGACAGCCAGGAGTCCCCGGCGATGTTCACCGTCTCCACGGTGCTGCGCCACGGCAGTTGGCTGATCAGCTCCATCAACACCTTCACCGAGTGACCAACACGCTGTCAGATGCCGCACTGGCAAAGCACATTGCTGAAACGCAACCCGCGTAGACGACACGCATAGACAACCCTTGACCGGCACCTCGGTCGCCCCCTACGGTCTGGGGCACCGAACCCGCCGCACCAGCGCCAGGCGACAAGCGCTCACCGCTCGGCGGCAGAAGGAGCCGGCCAGACATGCTCGGACGCACCGTCAGGAACCATTCGCAGAAGCTCGTCACGCTCGGCGTCGGCGTGGTCGTGGGCGCCCTGGTGGCGGGCGGAGGCTTCGCCGTGGCCGACACCACCGCCCCGCGCACCGACAAGCAGATCACCAACATGACCACCGAGGTCGCGCAGATCGAGGCGTACTACGGCGACACCGTGGACGCCAACGGCGAGCACTGGCCGTCGCCGAGCAGCAACTACGCCATCCAGGTGCACGGCATAGAGGCGCAGGCCGAGAAGTACCTGGGCGACCGGGCCCGGCACGACCACGGGGCCCGGAAGGCCATCGTGCTCG
This sequence comes from Streptacidiphilus sp. PB12-B1b, assembly GCF_014084125.1. Taxonomy (NCBI): domain Bacteria; kingdom Bacillati; phylum Actinomycetota; class Actinomycetes; order Kitasatosporales; family Streptomycetaceae; genus Streptacidiphilus; species Streptacidiphilus sp. PB12-B1b. The sequence continues at coordinate 4,669,612 of NZ_CP048405.1, forward strand.
ACGTGGACGACACCTCGCTGTCCACCTACAACTACGAGCTGGAGACGACCTTCGTCTACAGCCCGGCCAGCAACGCCGCGTACATCGCCAGCAAGACCATGCCCGCCGTGTTCGGCATGAACAACCTGGCGCAGTGGGCGCAGCAGCAGGGCTACACGGTCTTCTACATCACCGGCCGCCCGGAGGCGCAGCGCGGCTACACGGAGGCCAATCTGGCCGCTGTCGGCTTCCCTGCGGCGAGCGACACCGACCTGTTCATGAAGAACACGGCCAACCCGCCCTCGTACCTGCCCTGCGGCGCGACCTGCACCACCGACCAGTACAAGGCCGACACCCGCGCCCACATCGAGAGCCTGGGCTACGACATCGTCGGCAACTTCGGCGACCAGTACAGCGACCTCTCCGGCGGCAGCGCCGACCGGGACTTCAAGATCCCGAACCCGATGTACTTCCTGCCCTGAGCCGATCCCGCCGTCCTGTGTGCACCGGTCCCGCCGGAGGACGACCGGCGCGGGCAGGGCGGCGCGAGGTCCCGAATCGGGGACGCCTACCATGTGGGACGTGCCCAATCTGTGGAGTCTCGTCGCGTCCCGGTACCAGTCGAACGGCGCCACCGTGCGCCGGGCGGCCCTCGCTTCGGTCGTCGCCAGCGTCATCATCGTGGTGGCCGGCGGCGCGGTCCGGCTGACCAGCTCCGGGCTCGGCTGCCCGACCTGGCCCGAGTGCACCTCGACCAGCCTGACGCCGACCCCGGCCATGGGCGTCCACGGCGTGATCGAGTTCTCCAACCGGATGCTGATCTACGTGCTGTGCGCCGCCGTCGGCTGGCTGATCGTCGCCGCCTCGCTGCAGCGCGACCGCCGCCCCGAGCTGGTCCGGCTGGCCTGGGCGCAGTTCGGGCTGGTCGTCGCCGAGGCGGTGATGGGCGGTCTGTCGGTGCTGACCAAGCTGAATCCGTTCATGGTGGCCGGGCACTTCCTGCTGGCCATGGCGTTCATCGTGGTGACCATCCGCACCTGGGAGCGCGCCCGCGAGGGCGACGGCCTGCCGCGCCCGCTGGTCCCCGGGGCCATCCGCTCCCTGGGCTACGCGCTGGCCGGGGCGACGGCGCTGCTGCTGGTCGTCGGCACGGCGGTGACCGGCACCGGGCCGCACTCCGGCGACACCGGCGTGGCCGCCCGGATGCCCTTCGACTGGGACCGGGTGGCGCAGCTCCACGGCGACCTGGTGTTCCTGGTGTGCGGGCTGACCGTGGCGCTGCTGTTCGCCATCAAGGCGGTGAACGGGCCGCAGGCCGCCTTCCGGCGCACCGCCGAGCTGGGGGTGCTGCTGGTGCTGCAGGCCGCGGTGGGCTACTGGCAGTACTTCACCGGGCTGCCCGCGTGGCTGGTCGGCATCCACGTGGCCGGGGCCTGCCTGGTCTGGATCGCCACGCTGCGCATCCCCTTCGCCCTGCGCGAGCGCCCCGCAGCGGACGCCGATGCTGACACCGGCGCGGACATCGACAGGGGTGCCGCCGCCCCGGCCGCCGAGGAGCCCCGGCCGCTCGCCGCGCGCCCGTAGCCGCCGCGCCCGGCCTAACCAGGGCCCGGCGGCCCGTACCGTCAGCGGTCCTTGCGTCCGAAGATCCGGCGCAGCAGGCCCGGTCGGCGCTGCGCGGGCTGCCCCGGCGGGTCGACGACCACGCTGCCGCCGACCAGCTCGCCGACGACGGTGATCCGGTGCAGGACCAGCGCCCCGGGCTCCGCGCCCCGCTGGGAGCGGTCCCGGACGCCGCCGCCGCGGATGCTCAGCCCCATGGTGTCCACCGCATAGCCCGACGGAACGGTGATGCGCAGCGAGCCCCCGCGCATCCGCAGGCGTATCTCGCTCTCGGCGCCGCCGACCACGGCGTGGGTGTAGTCGAGCCGCGCCGAGCCGCCGTGCAGCTCCATCTCCAGCCGCTTCGGCACCGGCCAGGCGCCGTCGTACGCGAGGTTGCCGCCGACCCGCTTCACCCGGACCAGCTCCCGGGGCTGCACCGGGGCCGGGGCCGCGCTGCGGCTCGGGGCGGGTACGCCCGCCCCGGCGCCGGGCAGGTCGGCCAGCAGCGGCGCGAGGTCGGCGTAGGTACGGGCGGTGAGGGCCGCCTCCAGCCGCTCGTCCAGCTCCTCCATGGTCAGCCGTCCGTCCCCGGCGGCCACCCGCAGGGCTTCGGCGACCTGGTCGCGGTCCTCGTGGGAGACCCGCAACTCCCCTAATTCCTTGGGGTTCTCGGGTTCCAGCGGCATCGGCAGGCTCATGCCCAAAACCCTAGGGCATGAGGGCGGCGGCGGTCATCAGCCGATGCCTCCGGCGCAGCCGTTGACAGCGGCTCCCGGCTGTCCCTAGCGTGGCGGCGCCCGCAGGCTACCCATCAGTAGGGACCGGTATGAGCCGCCCGTACGACATCGTCCTGTTCGGCGCCACCGGCTTCACCGGCGCCCTCACCGCCGAGTACCTGGCCCGCAACCGCCCGCCCGGCTGCCGCTGGGCGCTGGCCGGCCGCAACCGGGCCAAGCTGGCGGCGCTGCGGAGCCGGCTGGCCGCCGTCGATCCGGAGCTGGCCGAGCTGCCGCTGCTGCTCGCCGACTCCGCCGACCCGGCCGCGCTGCGCACGGTGGCTGCCTCCACCCGGGTGGTGGTCTCCACCGTCGGCCCCTACCTGCGCCACGGGGAGCCGCTGGTGGCGGCCTGCGCCGAGGAGGGCACCGACTACCTGGACCTGACCGGCGAGCCCGAGTTCGTGGACCTGATGTATCTGCGCCACCACGCCCGGGCGCTGGCCACCGGTGCGCGGCTGGTGCACGCCTGCGGCTTCGACTCGGTCCCGCACGATCTGGGCGTGCTGTTCACCGTGGAGCAGCTGGCGGCGGCGGGGGCGGAGCCCGGCTCCCCCATGGCCGTGCAGGGCTTCGTCCGGGCCTCGGGCACCCTGTCCGGCGGAACCCTGGCCTCCGCGCTGACCGCCTTCTCCCGCCCGCTGGCCCTGCTGCGGACGGCCAGGCGACGCCGGGCGGCCGAACCGGCACCGGCCGGGCGGCGGATCCGCGCGGTCACCGGGCTGCCGCGCTGGTCCCGGGCCGCCCGCGCCTGGGTGCTGCCGCTGCCGACCATCGACCCGGCCGTGGTGGCCCGCTCGGCAGCCGCCCTGCCCGGCTACGGCCCGGACTTCAGTTACGCCCACCACGCGGCGGTGAAGCGGCTGCCGATCGCCGTGGCCGGGGTCCTCGGCGCGGGCCTGCTGGCGGCGGTCGCGCCCGTCCCGCCGCTGCGCCGGGCGCTGGCCGCTCTGCGCGCCCCGGGCGAGGGCCCGGACGCCGAGCAGCGGGCCCGGAGCTGGTTCACCGTCAGGTTCGTCGGCGTCAGCGGCGGTCGGCGGGTGGTCACCGAGGTGTCCGGGGGCGACCCCGGGTACGGCGAGACGGCGGCCATGCTGGCCGAGTCCGCCCTGTGCCTGGCCTTCGACCCGCTGCCGCCGACGGCGGGCCAGGTGACCACCGCGCAGGCCCTCGGCTCCGCCCTGATCGACCGGTTGACCGCCCACGGCCTGCGGTTCGCCGTCCTGGACGGCCCGGTCACCGGCGCCCCCGGCGACCGGCGCGGGGCCTGAGCCGGGCCTGAGCCGGGCCTGAGCGATGCCTGAGCTGGGCCTGACAGCGCGTCCGGTGCCGCGTTTCCGGGCCGACGGCAAGTCAGTACGTCCACGACACACATCGGCAGCACGCGCTTAACATTCACCGGGCACTGTGGAGCACATCGGCGAGCAGCCGAGGTCGGTGGCGGTGGGGTCCGGAGCGGTTCCCGGGGCCCGTGGTCACCGGCGGGACGCCCGGACAGCCCCTGGCCGGACGGTCGTCCCGGCCGCGGACAGCGCCGCCGTCCCGCCCTGTGGTCCCCCCTCACGACAACGGGGGCTGCGGGGGTGGCAGCTCCGCGGCACCGCGCTCCGCGTTCCCGGGTGGGGGACACGGCGGAGCGGCAGCGTAGGGGCCGGTCCGGGTGGGACCGGCCCCGATGCTGTGCTGCACCCACACCGCCCGGCGGAACCGGGGCTTCTCGGCCAGCCGCTCCCACTGCGGGTCCGGACGCCCGGGCACGGTCCGGCCGGCTTGCTGCCACTGCGCGGCCAACGCGTCGAACAGTGGCGTCGGCGCCTGAAGCAACGTTTCTGCAGGGTTGCGCACCGCTCCCACGGACCGATGCGGCCGGATGTCCACGTCCATGTCCTGGGCAACGAGCCCGGCCCGGCGGCGGGGACGGCGGCCGGGCCGGGTGCGCCCGAACGGATGACACCCGGCGGCGCGGCCGGGGCGCGGGGCCCGGTCCGGGCCCGGCTCCCGCGCGCGGTGGCTACGGTGGGCCGAGCGGCGCAGGCCGACGGCCCGACGCACCGGCCCGACCGCCGCCACTCCCCTGTCGCATCACCGTCACCCGAGGTCGGACCATGAGCCTGAGCATCCGCAACCAGATCCCCGGCACCGTCACCGCGGTCACGCCCGGCGAGGTGATGGCCACCGTGCGGACCCGGCTGGTCGGCGGGCAGGACATCACCTCGGCGATCACCCTGGAGTCGGTGCAGGAGCTGGGCCTGGCCGAGGGCGTTCAGGTCCGCGCCATGGTGAAGTCCACCGAGGTCTCCCTGGCCACCGGGCCGGTCAAGGGCCTGAGCATCCGCAACCAGCTCCCCGGCACGATCACCGCCGTCGCCACCGGCGCGGCCATGGCCACCGTCAAGGTCACCATCGACGGCGGCGAGCTCACCGCGGCGATCACCAGGGAGGCGGTCACCGACCTGGGGCTGGCGCCGGGCATGCCGGTGGTCGCCCTGATCAAGTCCACCGAGGTGGCTCTGGCGACGCCCTGACCCCGGGCGGCGGTGATCCTTCGGCGCGAGGGTTGCCGACGAGATGATCGGACAATCTCATCCAGGACGCCCCTGTCCGGCGTCCGTCTCATCATCCCTTGAGATGCTTCTGAGGCGGTTGTCAGACCCCCCTGCCAAGCTGTGGCCATGGACGATCATGGCATCTGGGGCGGCCCGACCGAGGGCGCGCTGGCACTGCTTCTGACGACCGGGTGGATCGACATCCACCCCGGTTCCCTGCGGATCGAGGAGACCCCCTCCGGCCGCGTCTTCCGAGCCCTCGACCTGGACGGGCACCCGGTCCGGGGGGCGCTCGTCAACGTCTTCAAGATCCGCGGGGCCTCCGCCCTGGCGGCCTGACCGGCCGTCAGCGGCCCCGCGCGGCTCCGGCGCCGCTCACAGCGGGGAGAAAACGGCGTCCGGCGGGGCGTCCTCCGGGTAGACGGTGAAGCTCAGTTGCCTGGTCTGCTCGGAGGGTGTGGTCTCGCCGCAGCGGAACGACGCGTGGATCAGCGCGTGCAACCGGTCGGCCGCGGCCGCCTCGCCGGTCAGCACGACGTGGACGCTGCCCGCGCCGGAGGGCGCCAGTCGGCGCGGTTGCGGGTGGGGCTTGGCGCGGCCCGTCTCAATCAGGTACATGTCGGTGTGGGCCAGGCCGGGCTTGGGCGTCACCCGGCTGTGCTCCACGGTGGCCGCCCGCCAGTCGTACACCTGGGTGATGGCGTCGATGAGCGCCCCGTTGGCCGCGGGCCAACCCGTCGCCGACAGCCTCACCAGCGTGCTCGCCGCTGACGCCATGGACCCGCCTCCGCTCCTCGGCCCACTCCGGTCGGTCCACTCCGGTCGGTTACTCCAGGGTGCACGCGCGGCCGTCGCCCCGCACCCGGAGCGGGCCGCCGGGCCGTCGGCGCGCATCGGTGGCGGCAGTTGCCGGGCCGTGCGCACCGGCACTGGTCCGACCGTGTGACGGCGACGATACCGAGGCGCTACGGCGGCGGCCGAGACTCGACAACCGAGGAGAGACCGACATCCCGACGGCATGCGCTGCCTCCTGCCTGTCCGCAGGCTTTCGACGGGTGACGCTGGACCGCGCGGCCGCGGGCCCGTGCACACCACGTCCCAGGAGGACTCGCGTGATGCTCACCGAACGACTCACCGCCGCGCTCGCGCACCGGGCGACCGGCGACGGCGGTTTCGACCCGCACGCCGAGCTGGCCGGGGTGCTGTCCGGCATCGGCCTGCGGCCGCAGGACTGCGGGGGCTCGGTCACCTTCCGCGGCGCGGACCCGATCGTCCCCAGCGTGCTCCGGCTGGGCGCGGCGGCCGGGATCGCGCTGGTGGCCAAGTCCGTGGCCGTGGCCGCCCTGTGGCAGCAGCGCGGCGGCCCGGGCCAGGACGTCGGGATGGACCTGCGGGTGGCGCCGCACCGGCTGTGCCCGTTCTACGAGCGCAAGTGGGAGCTGCTCGGCGGCTACCCGGCCGGTTCGGCGTCCAATCCCAGCCTGGCGCTGACGTTCATGTACCACCGCACCGGTGACGACCGCTGGGTGATGCCGTTCAACGCCTATCCCAAACTCAAGGTGGCCGCGCAGACCCTGCTCGGGGTGCCGGACGAGACGGGCGCGGTGGCGCGGGCCATCGGCCGCTGGAAGGCGGCGGAGCTGGAGCAGGCGGCGGCAGCGGCCGGGGTGGTGCTGCCGATGCTGCGCACCACCGAGGAGTTACTCGCCGAGGACCACTACCGCGAGGTGCTGGCCGGGCTGCCGCTGGTGGAGGTGGTCCGGATCGGCGACAGCGAGCCGGAGCCGTTCCGGCCGGGGGCGGCGGCGCCGCTGGACGGCATACGCGCCCTCGGCATGGGCCATGTGATCGCCGGGGCGGGCGCCGGGCGGGCGCTGGCGCTGCACGGCGCGGACGTGCTCAACCTGTGGCGGCCGGACGAGCTGGAGCACGACGTCACCTACATCAGCGCCAACGTCGGCCTGCGTTCCGCGCTGCTGGACCCGACCGGGGCCGAGGAGTCGGGCCGGCTGCGCGAGCTGCTCGGCGGGGCCGACGTGTTCTTCGCCAACCGGCGGCCCGGCTACCTGGACCGGATCGGCCTGTCCGCGCAGGCGGCGGCCGACGTCCGGCCCGGCATCGTGCACGCCACGGTGTCGCTCAACGGTGAGACCGGGCCGTGGGCCGACCGCATCGGCTTCGACCAGACCGCCGGCTGCCTGACCGGGATGATGCTGCTGGAGGGCGCGGAAGGCCTGCCCGGGCTGCCGCCGACGATGGTGGTGAACGACTACATCGTCGCCTGGCTGCTCACCGCGGGGATCGTGCAGGCGCTGCGGCGCCGGGCGGTCGAGGGCGGCAGCTACCGAGTGCACGTGTCGCTGACCCGGGCCGCGTTGTGGATCATCGGCCTGGGCCTGTTCGACCGGGAGTACGCCCACGGCGTCGCGGGCAGCGGCGGCGACCACGCCTACCCGGACCCGGAGACGTTCACCGCGCGCACGCCGCTGGGTGTGTACCAGGGGGTGACCGACCAGGTGCGGATGTCGCAGACGCCGGGCGCCTACCGCCAGGTGCTGCTGCCGCGCGGCTCCTGCCCGGCCGAGTGGCTGCCCCGGGACTGACCGCCGGCCCCGGCGCCGGGGCGCCCGGCCGCCACTCAGGCCGTGGCGGCAAGGGCGGCCAGGTACGGGACCAGCTCGGCCGGGGTCGGCATGCCCGCGATCTCCTCCCTCACCTCGGCGGCGGCAGCCCGCATCGCCGCGTCGAAGAGGACGTGCTCCAGCAGCTCGGCGCTGACCTCGGCATAGCTGCTGCGCAGGCCCACGCCCCGGCCGGCCACGGCGTCGGCGTTGGTGCCGCTCTCCGAGACGCTGGGCAGCACCAGCTGCGGCAGGCCCGCCTCCATGGACGCCAGCGAGCTGCCCGAGCCGCCGTGGTGCACCGAGGCCGCGCAGGTGCGCAGCAGGGCGTTCCAGGGCAGCCAGTCCGAGCCGCCGACGGCCCGGACGTTCGGTGGCAGCTCGCCGAGCTGGGCCAGGTCGGTGTTGCCCTGGGCGAGGACGAACTCCGCGTCGACCTTGCTCATCGCCTCGACCACCGGACGGAAGTGGTCGGCGTCCAGCAGGTGCGGCAGGAAGGTGCCCAGCGTGACCGCGACCCGGGGCCGGTCCGGCCGCTGCCGCAGCCACGGCGGCAGCGTGCCGCCGCCGCTGAAGGAGACCGGCCGCAGCAGTCGCCCGTCGGTGGCGGTGACCGTGCTCGGCGGGGCGATGTCGAGGACCGGGACGTCGGCGGCGGCGGGGGCGGCGGCGCCGTGCCGGGCGAAGGCCGCGGAGAGCTCCTCGAGCATGGTGGCGCGCAGCGCGGAGTTCCGTCCGAAGCCGAGGTTGTGCTGGACGGCCGGGACACCCAGGGCTGCTGCCGCGACCACCCCGGCCGTCGCCAGCGGTTCGAAGACCACCAGCTCGGCCTGCCACTCCCGGCCGTGCTCCACCAGACTGTCCGCCACCAGGTCGTTGACGTGCGCGTACAGGCGGACGAAGGCGTCCCGGTCCGCGGTGGCGCTGTCGGTGACGCGTTGCAGCAGCTCGGGGCGGCGGGCCCCGGCGACGGCCAGCAGTTCGTGCGGGGCGTCGAGCTCGGGGGCGATGTTGACCAGCGGCAGGCCGGCCCGGGTGATCGGTTCGGCGCCGTTGTACGAGGCGAACAGCACGTCGTGGCCGGCGCCGCGCAGCGCCCAGGCCAGTGGGACCATCGGGAACAGGTGTCCGACGGCCGGAGCACCGGTGAACAGGACCCGCATCAGGACCTCCAGGGGGGTGGGGACGGGCGTGGGCGGCGGGTCAGACGAGGTGGACCTGCGGGATGTAGAGGATCCACTGCCCGCCCGACTCCGTGAAGCCGCGCTCCTTCGCCATGATCTCCTCGGCGTGGTTCCAGGCGAACAGCAGCGCGTAGTCCGGGTACGCCTCCCGGAAGACCTGCGGGGAGCGGATCGGGATGTGCGTCCCCGGGGTCAACATGCCTTGTTTGGCGGGGGTGTTGTCGATCACGCAGGAGACCAGGTCCGGTCCGATGCCGCAGTAGTTGGCGACGGTGGTGCTCTTGCCGGTGGCGCCGTAGGCCATCACGGTCCGGCCCTGGTCGCGCAATGTCCGCAGCAGGGTGAGGAGTTCGTCCCGGGTGCGCTGCATGCGCCGCTCGAACTGGGCCAGCACCTCGGGCCGGTGCAGCCCGGCGGCCTCCTCGGCGGCGATCATCTCCGCGACGGCGGGGCCCGGTCGGCGGCTCCCGGCGAAGGTGAGGGTGTAGCGGACCTCCCCGCCGTGCACCCCGAGGTGTTCCACGTCGACCAGTTCGAAGCCGTAGCGGCGGGCCATGGCGCGGGCGGAGCGGGCGGTGAAGAAGTAGAAGTGCTCGTCGTAGATCTGGTCGAACGACGTGCGCTCCATGATGTCGCCCAGGTACGGGTCCTCGAACACGAACACGCCGTCGGGCTTGAGCAGGGCGGTGATGCCCTCGAACACCGAGTCCAGGTAGGGCAGGTGGGAGAAGGTGTTGGCGGAGAAGATGACGTCCGCCTGGCCCTCGGCGGCCGCGATCTCCACGGCGCTGGACTTCTCGAAGAAGTCGTTGAGGTGGCGGACCCCCTTGGCGGCCGCCACCTCGCACACCCGCCGGGAGGGGTCCACGCCGAGGTGCCTGACCCCGGCCGCGCGGACGGTGTCCAGCATGATGCCGTCGTTGGAGCCGATCTCGACCACGAAGGCGTCCGGGCCGGTCAGCTCCCGTTCGAGGAACCGCCGGGCCACGGCCGCGAAGTGGCCTGCCATGACGGCGGATCCGGAGGAGTAGAAGGGGTAGTCGTCCCGGAACATCAGGCCCCGGGGCACCTCTTCGACGAGCTGCACCAGCGTGCAGTTCTCGCACATGCCGAGCGCCAGCCGGTAGAGGAACTCCTCTCGCCGGTCGTCGCCGGGTGCCACCAGGGCGTTGGCGAGGGCCTGCGACCCGAAGTCCACGCACACGCGCAGACGTCCGTCGCAGACCCGGCAGCAGGGTGCGTTGAGTCCGGAATTCCCCTTGGCCATGACGGTTCCCTTCGGAGGAACGAGAGCGGCCCTGCGCCGCGCCCGAATACGCGCAGCACTCACCACGTCCGGCCATCATGGGTTTCCGGCATAGCGTTCCGATCGCCCCGGACGCGACATCCGGGCAAGGATTTTGACGGAACGTCAGTTCTATTTCCGGTGCCGTTCAGGCGCGCGTGGGCAGCACCATCAGCCCGGCCCCGGTGATCCATGGGAACCGCTGTTCGAGCGGTATCTCCACCCGTTCGGCCACCGGCTGCCTGCGGACGCGACCGGCCTGCGGGCCGTCCAGGTCCAGGGCCTCGGCGCAGTGCCCGCGCCGCATCAGCCCGACCCGCTGCGACTCGCGGTAGGCGCAGGCCGCCGTGTGCGCGGGGTGCTGGTCGAAGGCGTCGGGGTAGCTGTCCGGCGGCGTGCCGCCGTCGCCGGGCAGAGGCTCGGGGCCCGCGGCGAGGAAGGCGCCCAGGTCGGCCAGGGTGCGGATCTCGGCCAGCGGCACCGGGGCGGCGCAGAGCGGGCAGGGTTCGAGCAGGAAGAACGACTCGTCGTCGTAGAACGGGTCCAGGTAGGTGAAGGTGTAGCGGCGCAGCGGGTCGTCCGGGTCGGTGGCGTGCAGGGTCAGCGGTTCCAGCGGCAGCGAGCGGCGGGCCCGGGTGCGGTCCGGGCGCACCCGGTGCGGTCCGACGCCCAGCAGCTCCGCCAACTGCCCGACGACGCGGGCGATGTCGGCGTCGGCGTCGGCCGCGGTCGCCTGGTAGTCGAGGTGCTGCTGCGCGACCCGGTGTGCGGCGACGGCGCGTTCGGCGATGCTCACGGTGGTGCTCTCCTTGCGGGACGGTTCGGTTCTGCCGGGGCGGCCGGGAACGGGCCCGGCGTCCCCGGGCCCGCGCTGGGACGCGGACCCGGGGACGCTCGGGCGCGGTGGCCCCGGTGGGGGTGGGGCCGGTGCGGCCCCACCCGCCTACTGCGGCAGCGACCAGGTCTGGTTGGCCTGGTTGGCGCCGCAGGGCCAGATCTCCAGCCGGGTGCCGTCGGCATCGCTGCCGCCGGTGGCGTCCAGGCAGTAGCCGGAGTGCGGGTTGGTCAGGGTGCCGCTCTGGGCGTAGGTCCACTGCTGCCCGGCCGAGCCGGTGCAGCTGCTGAGGTCCACGTCGGTGCCGGACGCGGTGGCCGCACCGGGGACGTCCAGGCACTTGCCCAGGACCCGCACGGTGCCGTCGCCCGGCAGCGTCCACTGCTGGTTGGCGTTGCCGGTGCAGCCGTACAGGATGATCGGGTTGCCGTTGGCGGTGCCGCTGCCGGAGTCGTCCACGCACTGGCCGCCGGCGCCGGTGATCTGGCCGAGGTCGGTGGTCGCGCCGCAGCCGGCGCCGGGCTTCAGCCGGTAGATGGCGGTGCCGTGGGCGGGGATCTGCGCGGTGATGGTTCCGCTGGTGCTGCTGGTGGTCCCGGCCCACAGGTCCGTCGCGGAGTAGCTGCAGCCGGAGCCGCCGGTGAAGCCGACGGCGGCGGCGCTGGTGGAGGCGGTGACGGCGGAGCTGCCCCGGTTGAGGATGGCCACGGCGCGGTCGCCGTTGGCGAGCGGCCTGGTCAGCACGTCCAGCGAGCCGTTCTGCGAGACGACGTAGCCGGGCGAGCCGAGCGCGTCCTGGTCCACGGCGATGACCCCGGTGTTGCCGAGGGCGGCAATCGAGGCGGCGGACAGGCTGCTGACGTTGTCGCTCATGATCATCGGCGAGCCCATCATGGCCCACAGCGCGATCTGGCTCTGCGACTCGGCGGCGGTCAGCCCGGAGTCCCCGGCGATCAGGAAGTCCGGGTCGTTCCAGTTGCCCGGGCTCTCGTAGCGGTGGATGGGGTTGTTGTAGCCGTAGTTGTTCAGCACGCTGTTCCAGCGGCTGGTGCTCGGCGAGGAGGAGTCGTAGGTCTGGATGTCGGAGCCCTCGCGCCACAGCTGGCCGTACTGGCCGACCCAGCCGAGCACGGTGTCCCAGTCGGTGGTGCCCTGGAAGTAGGCCGGGGCCGACTCGGAGAAGACCATGTCGCGGCCGGACGCCTTCATCGCCTGCGACATCTGCGCGTAGGCGGACTGGTAGGTCTGCTCCTCGGTCTGCCCGCTGACGGTCGGCAGGTTGCAGCCGTCGAGCTTGACGTAGTCCACGCCCCAGGAGGCGAACAGGTCCGCGTCCTGCGTCCAGTGGTTCCAACTGCCCGCGTAGCCGCCGCAGGTGCTCGTCCCGGCGTCCTCGTAGATGCCGAACTTCAGGCCCATGGCGTGCAGTTGCGCGCCGACGTAGGCCATGCCGTCCGGGAAGAGGGTGGGGTTGGCCACCAGCTTGCCGGAGGAGTCGCGGCCGGTCTCCATCCAGCAGTCGTCGATGGTGACGGTGTTGTAGCCCTTGGCGGCCAGCCCGGAGGAGACCAGCGCCTGCGCGTTCTGCAGGATGGTGGCTTCGTTGTAGCCGCACTGGTAGTGCGCCCAGTCGTTCCAGCCCATCGGCGGGGTCAGCGCCAGTTGCGCGCCGTCGCCCGAGGTGGCGGTGGTGGAGGCCGAGGCGGCGGGCGCGGCTGCGGCGCCCCCGGCGACCACGGCCAGCGTCAGTGCGGCGGCGGAGGCCGCGGTGACCAGCGGCCGCAGCCGCGCTCTGCCCCGATCACGTACGGAAGACATCGTGGGGTTCCTCTCGACCTGCGAAGAAGGAGAGTGGGCGGACAGGAGGCGGCGCACGCACAACAGGCGCGCGGGTCGGCGCGCAGAACGGGACAGCAGTGGACCTGCCAGACAATAGATGCGCAGGACTGAGCGAACAAGGGGTTCTATTGAGTAAACTTGCGCAATGTTGGACTTGATCACGCAGTAATGAGCATTCATGCAGGCGGGGCGCAGGACGGCCGACACGCCGGAACGGGGACCGTCGGAGCCGGTCGGGCCCGCGGCGCCCGCCCGCACCGCACCGGTCGGCGCACACCAGGTGTCCCCTACACCGGAATTCCCGCACCGACCGGCCGAAAATCTCCCCCTTGGCTGAAAGCAGCCCGGGAGTATGCTCTGGGGGTGGGCACCGCGGACTCCTTCGGTCGGAGCCACGCGCGTGCGTCACGTCGGCACTCGGGCCGCCGCCATCCTGCGCTCAGCAGCGCACGTCGATGGAATCGGCGACAGTCTCGGCCGCTTCTCCCCCGCGGACTCGCCGCAGGTGGGAGCCGGACGGGTACGCGGTTCGGTGGCCCGGACACCGAAAGTGAGCCATACAGTATGGATATCGCTTCGCAAGCGCTGTCCTCCGTGCGCGACAACCCCTATAGCTTCCTGCAGCGGGCGCTACCGACCCTGCTCCTCCTGGTGTCCGCCGTCGGCCTGGTCATCGCCAACCCCACCGGCCACTACAGCCTGGTGCTGGCCGTCATCCCGCTGCTCGCCGCCGCCGTCCACGGCGTCCACGGCACGGCGGTGGTCGGCACCCTGACCGTGACCACCTATCTGGCCCTGCGCCACGAGCTGGCCGAGACCGGCACCACCGTCTGGCTGCTCAAGCTGGCCTTCATCGTGGTCGTCGCCTGCGTCGGCCTGCTGCTGGCCCAGGCCCGGGTGCGGGAGCGGCTGCTGGCGCACAGCCGGCACCTGGCCCTGAGCCTGCAGCACGGACTGCTGCCGCAGGAGCTGCCGCAGACCAGCGCGGTCGAGGTCTGCTACCGCTACGTCCCCGCGGACACCAAGGCCGGCGTCGGCGGGGACTGGTTCGACGTGATCCAGCTGTCCGGCGCCCGGGTGGCCCTGGTCATCGGGGACGTCACAGGCCACGGCATCCACGCCGCCGCCACGATGGGCCGGTTGCGCACCGCCGTGCACACCCTCGCCGACCTGGACCTCGCCCCGGACGAGCTGCTCTCCCGGATGGACGACCTGGTGGTCCGCCTCGGCGACCGCGAGAAGGACCGCGAGCCCGGCGCCACCTGCCTCTACCTGGTCTACGATCCCGTCTCCCGGGTCTGCAGCATGGCCGCGGCGGGCCACACGCCGCCCGCCTTCGTCCGGCCCGACGGCAGCGTCGAGTTCCCGCAGCTCCCGGAGCACCCGCCGCTCGGCGTGGGCGGCATGCCGTTCGAGAGCACCGAGCTCACCCTCCCCGAGGGCACCGTCATCGCGCTCTACACCGACGGCCTGCTGGACCTGCGCCGCCGCCACGCCGACGACGCACTCGGCCGCCTGGCCGAGGCGCTCACCCCCGGCGGCCACCCGCTGGACGAGATCTGCGACCGGATCTGCGCCGACGCCCGGCACCGTGCCGACGACGACGTCGCCCTGCTGCTGGCCCGCACCCGCGCCGTGGCCGACACCGAGATCGCCGCCTGGCAGTACCCGGCGGACCCGCGGTCAGTGGGCGAGGCCCGCGCGGCCGTCGGCCGCCAGCTGAGCGCCTGGGGCCTGGACGAGCAGGTGTTCCCCACCGAGTTGGCCGTGAGCGAGCTGGTCACCAACGCCATCCGCTACGCCTCCGCGCCGATAGCGCTGCGGCTGATCCGGGACCGGGCGCTGATCTGCGAGGTCTCCGACGGCAGCAGCACCTCCCCGCACCTGCACCACGCCCAGCTGATGGACGAGGGCGGTCGCGGCCTGTACCTGGTCAGCCGGATCGCGGACCGCTGGGGCACGCGCTACAGCGGCGCGGGCAAGACCATCTGGCTGGAACAGGCGCTGCCCGCCGCCCGGGCGGCCCGCGCCCCCGCCGCCCCCGAGGCGGTTCCCTCGGCGGCGGCCTGACCGCAAGCGAACGGCCCCGCCGGGGCCGACGGGGCCGCGCCTCCTGCCGCTGCTGCGGTCAGTGCGGTCAACTGGTCTTGAAGGTGAACCAGTTGACGTTCACGAAGTCGGCCGGCTGGCCGCTGCTGAAGGTCAGGTAGACCGTGTGCACCCCGGTCGCCCTGCTGATGTTGGCCGGGACGGTGCTCCAGCTCTGCCAGCCGCCGGTGCTGCCCACCGCGAAGCTGCCCAGCACCGGCCCGGTGACCGAGTCGAGCCGCACCTGGACCAGGCCGCTGACCCCGGCCGCCGCCCCGGAGGCCACCCTGGCCTGGAACTGGGTCGCGCCGGTGCTGCCGAAGTCCACCCCGGCGTAGCCGAGCCAGTCGCCGTTGCCGATCGAGCCGACGTCCTTCCCGCCGCCGCTGTCGGTGGTGGTCTCGGTGCTGGTGCCCGACTGGCTGCTGTACGACTCGGCCTGGATGGTGCCGTAGGCGCTGACCGTGCCGCCGGTGGGGGTCGGCGTGGCCGTTGGGCCGGACGTCGGCGGCGCGGTCGGCGGGGTGGTCGATCCGCCGTTGGCCGGGCCCACGGTGATGGTGAGCAGCGTCGGGTTGCCGTCGACGACCGCGCCCGACTGGTCGACGCCGCCGTCGGGCTGGACGTCGTCGTAGGGGAAGGCGTAGCCGCGCCCGTCCAGGCTGACCGCGTGCAGGATGCGGGCGTAGTGGTTGGTCTGCGGATAGGTGTAGTACTGCGCGGGGTTCTCGCCGTCGGGCTGGTCGCTGTCGATCAGCAGGGTCGTGCGGTTGATGGCGGCGCTCAGCCGGGCGGCGATCGCGCCCATCTCGGAGCCGGAGACGTTGAACGGTCCGGTGTCGCAGCTGAAGACGTCCGCGCTGGACGGCTTGCCGAAGGAGCCGATCCCGGGGAAGTTCAGCACGCCGCCGCTGACCTGGCCGGTGACCTTGCCCCAGGACGCCTGGGTGTCGATGGTCAGCGGGCTGCCGGTGTACTTCTGCCAGACCTGCTCGAGGTATCCGTCGAAGTAGCCGGAGAGCAGCGAGGGGTTGTTGATGATGCCGTTGGTGGGGCTGAGCGCCCGCAGGTTCTTCGAGCCGGAGGTGACCACCAGCTGGTTCCAGCCCTGGCCGTCCGCCGCGGCCTGGGCGTTGAGCGCGGCGCACACGGTGTCCAGGCCGCCCGCGGGCAGGCCGGGCGCGGACTGGGAGCCGTCGGAGCTGGTCAGCTGCAGGCCGATGGGCAGCGAGACGAAGTCGACGAAGCTGATGTTGGCGTACAGCTCGGCGCTGCTGAAGGTGAACTCGCAGAAGTCCCACAGGGTGTGGATGTTCGGGTCGGACGGGTTGGTCACCGACGGCTCGACCAGGGCCGGGCCGGGGTTGAGCAGGAAGGTGATCGGCGCGCCGACGGAGAACCAGATGCGTCCGCCGCCGATGTGCGGGACGGTGATCCGGGTCGGGCCGGATCCGGACGGCCCCAGCGGTATGGCGCAGTTCACCGTCAGCGGGCTGCCGGTGCTGCTCGGCGAGGACGGGTAGTAGGGAGTCCGTCCGTCGGCCTGGAGCAGCATCAGCGCGCTGCCCTGGTCCAGCGCGTTGCCGGTGACGTAGGCGTAGACCGTGTCCGAGCCGGTGGTGTTCTTCAGGTCGATGCTGAGGGTGGTGCCGGTGTTGGCCGACGCCCGCGACACCACGGTGGCGATGACGGCGGGTGCGGCCAGGGCTGCGGCGGATGCGGCGACGAACTTCCTGCGGGAGAGCATGGGCGGTCGTCCTTCGGGTCGTCAGGTGCTGGGTGGGGGTTTCCGGGTGGGGGCGGGGCCGGACGGCAGGGGTGGGCGCGCCGCGCCGTGGCCCGCGTGGGGGGCGGGGAGGGCGCGGGCGCGGTGCGGCGGGCACGGGCACGGCACGGTGCGCGGCCGGGGTTTCCGGAAACGTTTCCGGAAGCCGTGGTAGCGAGTATCTTTGCTGATCATGGAAGCGTCAACCGTCGGCCGGGGGTGAACCGGAACCGGCTGCGCCCGGCCCCGGCCAGCGCGTGATGTGATGGGCGCGGTCCGTAACCGACGAGAAGGGCGGCAGTCATGGCAGGCATCCGGGACCTCGCCCGTGAGTGCGGGGTGTCGGTCGCAACGGTCTCCCGCGCCCTGAACGGCCACCCCGAGGTCAGCGCCGCCACCCGGGCCCAGATCTGGGCCGCCGCCCGCCGCCTCGGCTACCAGCCCAGCCAGTCCGCCCGGGCCCTGGTGCGCGGCCGGTCGGACACCGTCGGCCTGCTCTGGGACACCGGCTACGAGACCGGCGGCCACCGCCACCCCTTCCTGCAGGACCTGATGACCGGCATCAAGCGGGCGCTCGGCGAGAGCGGCCGCCACCTGCTGCTGCTCAACATCGGCGGCCAGGACCGGGACGAGCAGCTCTACGCCGAGACCGCACGGCAGCACCAGCTGGACGGCGTGATCATGATGGGCATGGACCCGGAGCTGCCCGCGGTCCGGGCGCTGACCGGCTCCGGGCTGCCCTGCGTCGCCTTCGACACCCCGCTGACCGGCCCGCGCTCCTCTTACGTCACCTCCGACAACCGCAGCGGCGCGGCCGAGGCCGTCCGCCACCTGTACGCCCTCGGCCACCGCCGGATCGCCACCATCACCGGCCCGCCGCAGATGATGCCCGCCGCCGCCCGGCTCGCCGGTTTCCAGGACGCCGCACAGGAGTTGGGCCTGCGGCTGCCCCCCGGCTACGTGCAGCCCGGCGACTTCTTCCTGGACAGCGGCTACGCGGCCGGTCGGCGGCTGGCCGCCCTGCCGCACCGGCCCACCGGCGTGTTCGCCGCCGGGGACGAGATGGCCATCGGCGCGCTGCACGCCTTCGCCGACCTCGGCATCGACGTGCCCCGGCAGATGGCCGTCGTCGGCTTCGACAACATCGAGGCGGCGAGCCTGGTCCGGCCCGCGCTCACCACCGTCGCCCAGGATCCGCTCCGGCTCGGCAGCGCCGCCGTCCACCTGCTGCTCGACCTGGTGGCGGGCGCGGCCTCGGGCGCGACGCGGCCGGTGCCGCCGCGCACCGTCCCGGCCGGACTGGTCATCCGCGGCTCCTGCGCCCGGCCCCGAAGCTGACCCGGGCGGTTGTCGTACCCGTGTAGTAGCTTGGGCCGCCGAGGACAAGGACGAAACGGACAAGGACGAGGCGTTGGCGCAGCGGTCGCTGCTGGACGAGAACGGGCGGTGACCGGTGCGCATCCTGGTGTACGTGCCCTTCGCGGTCTGCCTGCTGCTGAGCGTGGCCGCGCCCCGGCCGTCCCGGTGGCTGCCACCGCGCGCGGCGGCCTGGGGGTTGGCCTGCGCGGCGCTGGTGGCCGCCGGAGCCTGGTTCTGGTCGTTGGCGCTGCTGGCGCTCACCGGCCTCGGGCAGATCCCGGCCGTGGCCGCGCTCGGCGCCTGGTCGCCCCGGGCGCTGGCGGCCGCCGACCCGGTGGCCCGGCTGACCGCGGTCGGCTGCGGGCTGGCCCTGGCGGCGGCGCTGGGCGCGCTGGCGCTGTCGGCCCGGCGGCACGGGCTGGCGCTGGTGCGCGCCTGCCGGGAGGCCCGGCGGCTGCCGGGCGCGGGAGATCTGGCCGTCGTCGACGACGACCGGCTGGAGGCATACGCCGTGCCCGGGCTGCCCGGCCTGGCCCGGGGGCGGCTGGTGGTCTCCAGCGGCATGCTCCGGGCACTGCCCGGCCCCGAGCGCGAGGCGCTGATGGCGCACGAGCGGGCGCACCTGCGCCACCGGCACCACCTCTTCCTGCTGGCCCTGCACCTGGCCGCGGCGGCCTGCCCGCTGCTGCGCCCGCTGGGCAGGGAGGGCGCGTTCGCCGTCGAGCGCTGGGCCGACGAGAACGCCGCTGCCGCGGTCGGCGACCGGGCGGTGGTCGCCCGCGCCCTGGCCCGCGCCGCCCTGGCGAAGAGGGACCGCGGGGCGGCCGGGGTGCTGGCGGCCACCGGCGGCCCGGTGCCGCGCCGGATCCGGGCGCTGCTCGCCGCCCCGCCGAGGCGGCGGCTGCTGCCGCTGGTCGCCGGGGGCCTGGTGCTGGCGGTCTGCTGCGGCAGCCTGGTGGACGCCACCCAGGACGACGCCGAACTGTTCGCCGGGGCCGCGCCGCACACCGCCGTCGGCAGCGTCCGCCATGCCGTGGACGACGGCCGGCTGCGGCTGCCGCTCCGGTACGACGCCGACGGCGGCACCGGCCGGGCGCAGACCCGTACCGATGCCGCCGTGGTTCCCAACTCCCGCCCCAGCGACCAGCGCTGAGGGACCGGTCAGCCCTCGGTCCACCCGTGGGTCTTGGCGAACTTCAGCATCTCGCCCCGGATCCGCAGAATCTGCTCACCGGTCAGCGACGGCGCCGCACGCAGCAGCAGCTCCGTCATGTCACGGGTGTACTCGGCCACGGACAGCAGGTCGCACATGGGCTCCTCGCCGTCCAGCAGCCGGGGCTCCGCGACCGCGACCGACGGGGCCTCGCCCTGGGCGAGCCGCACCGAGGACGCCTTCAGCCCACGGCCGCCGTCCTCGACCTCGAACTCCACCGCCACCCCGGGGCGAACCGCCGCCTCCGGGATGAGCAGATCGTTCACATGCAGAAACACGTCTTCGCCACCGTGATCGGGAGCGATGAACCCGTACCCGCGGACACCATCGAAACGCACCACACGACCAGCAACCACAGCACCGACCCCCAACAGATCCGGGCCCCTTGCCCGGACGATCCAAGCACCATGATAAGCACTCCCCGCCACCCCCGGGGCCGCAACCCGCCCCACCCGTCACACCACCGACCCCGGCCCCCTGTCCGTGGGCACCGACAGACCGCCCCCGGCGGGGGTCAGCGGCGGATGTCGAGGAAACCGTGTTCGGGGCGGGTGCCGCAGCGGTCGGTGGGGGCGTCGGCGTGGAGGGTGACCGTGAGGACGACGGGGGCGGCGGTGGTGTTGGTGTAGGCCAGGCCCTGGCCGTGCAGCATCTCGATCCAGCCGACCCGGGCCGGGGCGCCGCCCTGCCGCTGGTAGACGGTGAAGACGGTCGGGCCGCCGGTGTCGTCCCCGATCCAGAGGTGGCCGCCGGGCGGGACCGCCAGCGGCGGCGTGCAGCGCAGCTCGCCGGAGTAGGGGACGCCGCAGGCCCAGTCCACATGGCGCAGGACGGTGTCGGCCCGCGCCGGGGCGGTCGGCGCCGGACCGCAGGCCAGGGCGAGGCCGGCGGCGACGGCGGTTCTCAGGGGTGCGCGCATGGACGTGTCCGTTCCACGCCGGGGGCGCGCAGGCCACCCCGTCGGGCGGAGATCACTCGGACAGGGGACGCGCAGCGCCCGTGTGTGAGACAAGGCACATCTCATTGATCGGGGCTCGATGGTCTGCCTACCCTGCTGTCTCCGCCCAGGGCGGAACCCGCCGCCGGGGCGCCTCATCCTGTCCACTCGCCGGTGGGAAACCGAGCTTCGAACGGACAGGAGCGGGGGAACCAGGTCAGTCGCCGTGCCTTCGGCCCCCCGGAGGCACCGGCTAGGGGTGAAGCCGCTCCCCCGCGCGGCAGGGCTGCCTCAGGCCCGAACCCGACAGCTCACCTCGCAGGCGTGTCACCGAGGAACTCCGTCATGCGCCTTCCCCGTACCGCCCCCGCACGCCTCGGCGCGATAGCCGGCGCCGCCGCTCTGGTCGCCGTGCCGCTGATGTCCGGCCCGGCCCAGGCCGCGGCCACCACGCCCAAGGTCACCCAGGACCGGCTCTCCCCCACCGCGATGGCCGCCGGCACCACTGCCAAGGCAACGCTCACCGTCCACTCCGGCTCCTGCTTCACCGCCAGGACGCTCGGCGTCGGCGTCCGCGACTCGGCCGGGGACAACCTGGACTTCCCCGGCTCGGCGTCCGACGTCAGGATCTGCCCGAGCGGCCTGTCCCTCACCACCGGCAGCCGCACCCTGCCGTCCGGGACGTACACCGAGTTCGGCTTCTGGCAGGACTCGGCCGGGGCCTGGCACAACCTGGCCTCGCAGTCGCTGAAGGTCTCCGCCACGACCGGCGCCGGCACCCCCGCGCCCACGTCGACGCCGACCCCGACGTCCACGCCCACGTCCACGCCCACGCCCGCACCGACGTCCAGCGGCTCGCCGGTGCCCGGGCAGTCCCTGGTCTGGTCGGACGAGTTCAGCAACCCGATCAACTGGGGCAGCACCTGGGTCGGCGACACCACCACCGCCTTCCAGTACGGCAACCACAACCCGAACGACAACAAGCTGGACTGGCTGGACGAGAACGCCGTGAACGTCGCGGGCGGCGTCGCCACCTTCACCGCCTCGCCGTCCAGCCACACCCTGGAGAACGGCAAGCAGGCCTGGAACACCGGGCTGCTCACCACCGAGGGCTCCAGCCAGGGCTTCCAGGTGAAGACCGGCGACTACGCCGAGACCCGCGTCCAGCTGCCCTCCGGCACCGGGGCCTGGCCCGCGCTGTGGACCTGGAAGAACGGCAACGGGGAGATCGACACCTTCGAGTACCACCCCGACAACCCCAACCTGCTGGAGCTGACCAACCACGTCAACGCGGCCCACGACTACTACACCAACGCCGCGGCCGTCGCCCCGGGCAAGTGGGTCACCATCGGCACCTACTACGGCGCCAACTCGGTGGACTGGTACGTCAACGGCACCAAGGTCTACTCCGACGGCACCGGTGTCGGCGCCAATTGGTCGGCCTACCTGATCCTCAGCCTGTCGGTGAGCGCCGGCGAGTACCACCCGGCGCCGACCGGCACGGCCCCGATCAGCTTCGCCGCCGACTACGTCCGCGTCTACCGCTGACCGGAGCGACGGCGCAGCGGCGGGCGGGCGCGGACGGTGTGCCGCGCCCGCCCACCCGGGCCGCTGCTGACGGTTTCCGTCCCGTCGTGACAGTCCGGGCCCGTACAATCGGCGGATGAGCGCTCCGGACCTCCCCGACACCGCCCCGGCCACCGAGGACGAGGGCGGTGCGGCCCTGTCCGTGCTGCGCCGGGTCTTCGGCTACGACGCCTTCCGGGGCAGTCAGCAGGAGGTCGTCGAGCATGTGATCGGCGGCGGCGACGCGCTGGTGCTGATGCCCACCGGCGGCGGCAAGTCGCTGTGCTACCAGATCCCGGCGCTGGTGCGCCCCGGCGTCGGGGTGGTCATCTCCCCGCTGATCGCGCTGATGCAGGACCAGGTGGACGCGCTGCGGGCGCTGGGCGTCCGGGCCGGGTTCCTCAACTCCTCGCAGAGCATGGACGAACGGCAGCTGGTGGAGGCCGAGTTCCTGGCCGGCGAGCTGGACCTGCTGTACCTGGCGCCCGAGCGGCTGCGGGTGGAGGCGACCGTCCGGCTGCTCCGGCGCGGCACCATCGCGCTGTTCGCCATCGACGAGGCGCACTGCGTGGCCCAGTGGGGCCACGACTTCCGCCCGGACTACCTGGCCCTGTCCTCGCTGCACGAACAGTGGCCGACGGTGCCCCGGATCGCGCTGACCGCGACCGCCACCGAGGCCACCCACGCCGAGATCACCTCCCGGCTGAACCTGCAGGACGCCCGCCACTTCGTGGCCAGCTTCGACCGGCCCAACATCCAGTACCGGATCGCGCCCAAGGACGAGCCGCGCAAGCAGCTGCTGCACCTGCTGCAGACCGAGCACCCGGGCGAGTCCGGGATCGTCTACTGCCTCTCCCGGGCCTCGGTGGAGAAGACGGCGGCCTGGCTGGTCGAGCGCGGGGTGGACGCGCTGCCCTACCACGCCGGGCTCGACTCCCGGGTCCGGGCCGAGAACCAGTCCCGGTTCCTGCGCGAGGACGGCCTGGTGATGGTCGCCACCATCGCCTTCGGCATGGGCATCGACAAGCCCGACGTGCGCTTCGTGGCCCACCTGGACCTGCCCAAGTCGGTGGAGGGCTACTACCAGGAGACCGGCCGGGCCGGGCGCGACGGCCTGCCCTCGACCGCGTGGCTGGCCTATGGGCTGCAGGACGTCGTCCAGCAGCGGAAGATGATCGAGACCTCGGAGGGCGACCAGGCCCACCGCCGCCGGTTGAGCGCGCATGTGGACGCCATGCTGGCGCTGTGCGAGACCGTGGAGTGCCGCCGGGTGCAACTCCTGGCGTACTTCGGCCAGAAGAGCGATCCGTGCGGCAACTGCGACACCTGCCTGACCCCGCCGCAGTCCTGGGACGGCACCGTCGCCGCGCAGAAGTTCCTCTCCACCGTGGTGCGGTTGCAGCGCGAGCGCGGCCAGAAGTTCGGCGCGACCCAGATCGCCGACATCCTGATGGGCCGCAAGACCGCCAAGGTGATCCAGTTCGACCATGACGCGCTGAGCGTCTTCGGTGTCGGCGCGGACCTCTCCGAAGCCGAATGGCGTTCGGTGGCACGGCAGTTGCTGGCCCAGCAGCTGATCGCGGTGGAGGGCGAGTACGGGACGATGGTGCTCACCGAGGCCAGCGGCGAGGTCCTCGGCGGGCGGCGGCAGGTCTCGTTGCGCCGGGAGCCGGAGAAGGCCGTGCGCGCGGCCAAGGCCGCCAAGGCGGGCGGCTCCGGCCGGGGCAAGACCGCGCCGGTCGACCTGCCCGCCGAACTGCTCCCGCTGTTCGAGGAGTTGCGTGCCTGGCGGGCGGCGACCGCCCGGGAGCAGGGCGTGCCCGCCTATGTCGTCTTCCATGACGCGACGCTGCGGGAGATCGCCGCGAGCGGCCCGACCAGCCTGGCCGAGCTGGGCTCGGTCAGCGGGGTCGGCGAGAACAAGCTGGCCACCTACGGCCAGCAGATCCTGGATCTGCTGGCGGGCCGGTCGGCGGACGCCGAGCAGTCGGCGGAGCCGGTCGACTGACAAGGCCCCAGCCGGGGTCTTCTGACAGGCAGTCATCAACGCTGCGGGGCCGGGCAGTCCGCGAGGACATCCCGGCCCCGCGGTCCACATGCTCTTGACAAGCGCATTGGTCTGGACCAAATTGCACTGGCAGAGGCGCCTCGCACGAGGCGCCCGATCGGCAGCACTCCCACCCCCACGGGCGGGCTGCCGCGCGCTGCCCTGTCCTGTCGACGCACCACAGTCAGGAGCACCACCCCCATGCGCCGTACCCCCACAGCACCGCGCACCACCCGCCGGTCCACCGCCGCCGTCGCCGCGCTGGCGCTGGCCGCCGCCGGTACCGTCGCCACCACCGTGCTGGCCGGACCGGCCTCGGCCAGCTCGACCAACCTGCTGGCGAACCCCGGCTTCGAGACCGGCAGCCTCTCCGGCTGGACCTGCGACGCGGGCACCGCCGCGGTCGTCGGCTCGCCGGTCCACTCCGGCTCCTACGCCCTGCAGGCCACGCCCTCCTCCACCGACGACGCCCAGTGCACCCAGACCGTGGCGGTGTCTCCCGACACCACCTACACGTTCAGCGGTGACGTCCAGGGCTCGTACGTCTACCTCGGGATCACCGGCGGCAACGACACCTGGACGCCCTCCGCCACCGGTTGGCAGCAGCTGTCCACCTCGATCACCACCGGGGCGTCGCAGACCTCGCTGCAGGTGTACGTCCACGGCTGGTACGCCCAACCCGCCTACGACGCCGACGACTTCTCGCTGACCGGCCCGGGCGGCGGCGGCTCCTCGCCGACCGGCACCCCCACGCCCACGCCGACGCCCACGCCCACACCGACCCAGAGCACCCCGCCCCCGGGCGGCGGCGGCTCGGTCGGCAAGGTGGCGCCCTACGTGGACATGAGCAACGACCAGGAGCCCATGCTGAACAAGGCCGCCGCGGCCGGGCTGAAGAACTACACCGCCGCCTTCGTGATCTCCGCGGGCTGCAACCCGATCTGGGGCGACACCCTGCCCGTCGGCAACGACCCGGCGATGGACCAGGAGATCGCCACGGCCAAGGCCGACGGCGCCACCCCGATCGTCTCCTTCGGCGGCGCCGGCGGCACCGAACTGGGCATGGCCTGCACCACCGAGGCCAGCCTGCAGGCCGCGTACCAGCAGGTGATCACCCACCTCGGAGTCAACCACATCGACTTCGACATCGAGGGCGCCTCGCTCGACTACACCGCCGACAACAACCTGCGGTTCCAGGCGATCAACGGCCTGGAGGCGGCCAACCCCGGCCTGGTGGTCTCGGTCACCCTGCCGGTGCTGCCCACCGGCCTGGCCGCGGACGGCGTCGCCTTCCTCAACCTGGCCAAGCAGGACGGCACCCGGATCGACCTGATCAACGTCATGGCCATGGACTACGGCTCCTCGTTCACCGGCGACATGGGCCAGGAGGCCGTCCAGGCGGCCCAGAGCACGCTCGCCCAGGCCCAGGCCGACTGGCCGTCCGACAGCTACGCCAACATCGGGGTCACCCCGATGATCGGCCAGAACGACACCTCCGGGGAGATCTTCTCCGAGGCCGACGCGCAGACCCTGGTCTCCTGGGCCGACACGGCGCACCTGGGACGGCTGGCCTTCTGGTCGGTCGACCGCGACCAGCCGTGCGCCGGTTCCGCCTCCGGCCTGCCCGCCTGCTCGGAGATCAGCCAGCAGTCGCTGGACTTCACCAAGATCTTCGACTCCTACAGCGGCTGACCCCCGCAGCAGCCGGACGCCGGGCCCGCGCCTCTCCGCGCGGGCCCGGCGTTCAGCGCCGCGCGCCCCGGCGGCGCAGCGCGGCCAGCCGGGCCAGGTGGCGGACGCCGCGCCCGGCGAAGTCCTCGTAGTCCTCGGCGGTGTTGTAGACGTGGGCGGAGAGCCGCAGGAAGCCCTGGCCGTGCCAGAAGGTGACGGCGGTCTCGATGCCCAGCTGCTCGGACAGCTCCCGGCGCAGCGCGTACCCGGCGTCCGCGTCCGGCACCAGCGCGGCGGGCAGCCGGACCAGCCGCAGGCCGGGGGCGGGGGTGCCGGTGGGCGCGGAGGCGTCCTCGCCGAGCGCCTCGGACAGCTCTCGGGTGACCAACTCCTGGGCGTAGTCGGCGAGAGCGGTGATGTAGGCGCGGGCCGCGTCCCAGCCGTAGTGCCGCTCGACGGTGTCGAAGGCCGTCGGCGCGGCCAGCCAGGCGCAGGCGTCGGCGGTGCCCTGCTGGTCGAAGCGGGACGGGAACGGCAGCTCCGAGCCCCAGGAGTCGATCAGCGGGTACAGCGCCTGCGCGTGCGGACCGGAGGCGACCAGCGCGGCCGTCCCGCGCGGGGCACAGGCGAACTTGTGCAGGTTGCCCACCCAGAAGTCGGCCTCGATCCCGGCCAACGGCCGGGCCACCTGCCCGGGCGCGTGTGCGGCGTCCACCAGTACCGGGATGCCCATGCTCCGGGCGTGGGCGGCGAGGCGGGCGGCGGGCAGCTCCCGGCCGGTCGGCGAGGTGATCTGGTCGACGACGACCAGCCCCACGTCGTCGGTCAGCTCGGCGGCCAGCGCCGCGAAGGCCGCCTCGGCGCCGGCGTCCAGGGGGAGGTGCACGGCGGTGACCGGGCTGCCGCAGCGGCGGGCCAGCCGCTCGAGGGCGGTCAGCACCGAGCCGTAGCAGTGGTCGGTGGTGACGATGCGCATGCCCGGACGGGTGGGGAGGCTGTCCAGGACCACGCTCACCCCGGCGCTGGCGTTGGGCACCAGGGCCGTGGCGCCGGGGTCGGCGCCGAGGAACTCGGCGATCTGCGCGCGGGCCGCGCCGATGCGGGCGGTGAGGTCCATGAACCAGGCGCAGGGGTTGGCCTCCATGGCGGTCCGGTAGGCCGTCTGGGCGCGCTGGGCGGCGGTCGGGACCGCGCCGAAGGAGCCGTGGTTGAGGTGGAGCACGGCAGGGTCGAGCGACCAGTCGGACCGGGCGGGCAGGCCGGACGGTGCGAACAGCGGCGCGGGGCGGGCGGCGCCGGTCATGCCGGCCGGGGGTGGGCCGGGCCTCGGGTCATGCGTCCAGGGTGGGGCATGCGGCCGCGCGATGCCCGCCCGGCGCGCCGGTCCGCGGGCACGCCGGCATGCCGGTCCGGGCCGCCGCTGCGCCGCGCCCCGAGGGCGGGGGCGGCTGCTGCGGCCGGGACCGGCGCGCCGTGCGGGCGGGCCGTAGCGGAGCCTCAGGCGACGCCGCTGTCGGCGATGGTGATCTTCGCCTTGGTCTTGCCGCTCTGCGAGCCCAGGCTCTCGATCTTCTTGACCAGCTCCAGGCTGGACTCGTCGGCGACCTCGCCGAAGACCACGTGCTTGCCGTCCAGCCACGGCGTCACCACCGTGGTGATGAAGAACTGCGAGCCGTTGGTGTTCGGGCCGGCGTTGGCCATGGAGAGCAGGCCGGGCTTGCTGTGGGCGAGCTGGAAGTTCTCGTCCGCGAACTTCGCGCCGTAGATGCTCTTGCCGCCGGTGCCGTTGCCGGCCGTGAAGTCGCCGCCCTGGAGCATGAAGGCGGGGATGACCCGGTGGAAGGAGGAGCCCTTGTAGCCGAAGCCCTGCTCGCCGGTGGCCAGCGCGCGGAAGTTCTCCGCGGTCTTGGGGACCACGTCGTCGAAGAGGTTGAAGTTGATCCGCCCTGCGGGCTCGTCGTTGATGGTGATGTCAAAAAACACCTTGATCGTCATAGCACCATCCTGACACCTACCACCGTTCGGGCGCGCAGCCGGGGTCCGAATTGCACCGATCGTGGTACGACGCATGTCGCAGCGGCAGGGACATGCCGCCAGGACCTAACGTCGAAATACCCATCAGACCTCTACAAAGGCGACACGGCTGCGGCGCTGGCCGATCCGGTCGATCCCCGGGAGCACGCATGACCTCGCCGCGCGGAAGCAGCCCAGCCGTGCCCTCGACGCCCCCGGCCGGCAGGCTGCGCCGGCTCGGCGAGTGGTGCGCGCGCCACGCCGTCCTGGTGATCGTGGTCTGGCTGGTGGCGCTGGGCGCGCTGCACGCGCTGCAGAACACCTTCGGCGGGACGTACTCCGACGACTTCTCCCTGCCCGGAACCCAGTCGTACCAGGGGCTGCAGGTGCTGAGCGCGGACGATCCGAGCGTCGGCGGCACTGGCGCGCAGGTGGTGCTGCACGACGCCCACGGCCAGCTGAGCAGCGTCCAGAGCCAGATCAGCCAGGTGACGGCCTCGCTGCAGAAGCTGCCGCACGTGCTCTCGGCGCAGGACCCCTTCCCTGCCCCGGGCGCGCCGCCGACCGGGGCGGTGTCGGCCGACGGCCAGATCGCCTACATCAGCGTGCGCTTCAGCAGCAATCCGACCTCCTTCGAGCACTCCTACCTGGACCAGGTGGACAGCGCCGTCGCGCCACTGCGGGCGGCCGGCATCGAGGTCGAGTACGGGGGGCCGCTGGGCGAGCTGGCCCGCCCCAAGGCCGCCGACCTGACCAGCGAGGCCATCGGCTTCGCCGTGGCGATCGTGGTGCTGGTGGTCGGCTTCGGCAGCCTGATCGCCGCCGGGCTGCCCCTGCTCACCGCGCTGATCAGCGTCATCGTCGGGCTGAGCTGCCTGAGCCTGCTGGCCGCGGCCGTCACCTTCGCCAGCGTCGCACCCACTCTGGCGACCATGATCGGCCTGGGTGTGGGCATCGACTACTCCCTGTTCCTGATCACCCGGTACCGGCAGCTGCTGATGGACGGTACCGCCCCGGCGCGGGCGGCCGGGCTGGCGGTGGCCACCAGCGGGCGCGCGGTGCTGGTCTCCGGGACCACCGTGATCATCGCCCTGGCCGGGCTGTACGTGTCCCGGATCAGCTTCATCGGGAATCTGGGCGCGGCCGCCGCGGTCACCGTGGTGACGGCGGTGATCGGCGCGATCACGCTGGTCCCGGCGCTGCTGGGGCTGATCGGACGGCGGATCGACCGCTTCAGCCTGCGCACGCCGGTCGCCGAGGGCGGATCGGTCACCGGGGAGGCGGCGCAGCAGGGCGGCTGGCACCGCTACGCCCAGCGGGTGGAGCGCCGCCCCTGGTGGTTCCTGGCGGCCGGGGTGGTGGTGATCGGGGTCCTGGCCATCCCGCTGTTCTCGATCAGGCTGGGCCACATCGGCGACGGCGCCGACCCCACCAGCTTCACCGACCGGCGGGCCTACGACCTGATCAGCACCGGCTTCGGACCGGGCGCCAACGGCCCGCTCACCCTGGTGGTGGACCAGAGCGCGGTGCCCTCCGCCGACCGCTCGGCGCTGTCGTCGAGCGTGGCCAAGGCGCTGACCGGGGTGCCCGGGGCGGCCAGCATCAGCCCGCCCAAGCCGACCGGCAACGGCGACGCCCTGCTGTCGACCGCGATCTCGTCCGGCTCGCCGCAGGCGGCGGTCACCACCACGCTGTTCAACCACCTCAAGGACGACGTCCTGCCGCAGGCGGTGACGGGCACGGCGGCCAGGACGTACGTGACCGGGACGACCGCGGCGCAGCTGGACTTCCTGGACCTGATCTCGGCGCGGCTGCCGCTGATCATCGCGGTGGTGGTGGCGCTGGCCTTCCTGATCATCCTGATCGTGTTCCGGGGCCTGCTGGTGGCGGTGAAGGCGGCGGTGCTCAACCTGCTGTCGATCGCGGCCTCGTACGGCGTGGTGGTGGCGGTGTTCCAGTGGGGCTGGGGCGGTCCCTCGCTGGGAGTGTCGGGCACGGTGCCGATCGAGAGCTATGTGCCGATGATGATGTTCGCCATCGTCTTCGGGCTGAGCATGGACTACGAGGTCTTCCTGCTGTCCCGGGTGCACGAGGCGTGGACCCGGACCCAGGACAGCAAGGGCAGTGTGGCGCACGGCCTGGAGATCACCGCGCGGGTGATC
Organism: Streptacidiphilus sp. PB12-B1b; assembly: GCF_014084125.1. Lineage (NCBI taxonomy): Bacteria > Bacillati > Actinomycetota > Actinomycetes > Kitasatosporales > Streptomycetaceae > Streptacidiphilus > Streptacidiphilus sp. PB12-B1b. The sequence continues at coordinate 4,699,103 of NZ_CP048405.1, forward strand.
AGCTGCGCGGCGCTGATCATGGTCAGCGTCTTCGCGGCGTTCATCCTCAGCACCAACATCGTGGTGAAGATGCTGGGCCTGGGCCTGGCCGTGAGCGTGCTGGTGGACGCCACCATCGTCCGGCTGCTGCTGGTGCCGGCGGTGATGACGCTGCTGGGTCGGCGGGCGTGGTGGCTGCCGCGCTGGCTGGACCGGCTGCTGCCGCACGTGGACACCGAGGGCGAGGCGGAGCTGGAGCACGCCTCCGGCTGAGCCCGACCGTCCCGAGGCCCGAGGCCCGAGGCCCGAGCCCGAGCCCGAGACCCGAGACCCGAGTGATTTTTTCTGCATCATTGGCACTGGTTTCGCGCATAAATGATCTGGCATCCTTCACGGAGAGCAGCATCCGACGAAGGGAATCCCGTGGACCTCGTCCGCCTCGGTGGGAAGCGATGACGGCCGCGCAGGTGGCCGGCATAGACGTGGGCGGCACCGGCATCAAGGCGGTGCTGGCCGACCGCACCGGACAGCTCCTCGGCGGGGCCACCCGGATCGCCACCCCGCGCCCGGGGCCGGACATCGCCCGGCGGACGGCCGACGCGGTCGCCTCGCTGCTGGACACCCTGCGCGCCTCCGCCACCGGGCCGCTGCGGGCGGTCGGCGTGGTGGTGCCCGGGCTGGTCGACGAGGCGCGCGCGGTGGGGGTGTTCTCGGAGAACCTGGGCTGGCGGGACGCGCCTTTCGGCGAGCTGCTGGCCGAACGGCTGGACCTGCCGGTCGCCTTCGGGCACGACGTGCGGGCCGGCGGGCTGGCCGAGGCGCGGCTGGGGGCCGGGCGCGGCAAGGGCGACTCGGTGTTCCTGCCGATCGGCACCGGCATCTCGGCCGCGCTCCACCTGGACGGCCGCCCGTACCCGGCCGGCGGCTACGCCGGGGAGATCGGCCACACCGACGTCGGCCACGGCGAGCCCTGCGTCTGCGGCGCGGCCGGATGCTTGGAGGCGATCGCCTCCGCCTCGGCGATCGCCCGCCGCTACACCCGGCGCAGCGGCCGGGCGGTCGGCGGCGCGGCCGAGGTGCTGGCGCTGCGGGCGGCCGGGGACGCCGACGCCGCGGCGGTGTGGGCGGAGGCGGTGTCCGCGCTGGTGACCGGGCTGGCCTGGCTGGCCGGGGTGCTGGCGCCGCGGACGGTCATCGTCGGCGGCGGCCTCGCCGGTGCCGGGACGGCCCTGCTCGAGCCGCTGGCACGGCAGTTGGCCGATCGGCTGACCTTCCAGCGGGTGCCGGAGCTGGTTCCGGCGGCCCTGGGCGACCAGGCCGGATGCCGGGGTGCGGCCCTGTTGGCGTGGGATACCACCTGCTGACCGGTACCGACCCGGTTGTCGCCGAGAGTTCATCCAGTTCCCCTCCGACCTGCGCAGACGCGTTTCTTGAAACCGCAACCATGACGCCCGTGCCCGGCCCGTCGCTGCCCGCAGCGCAGCAGCGGCCGGAGCCGCGCGCACCCATTCGCTCAAGGAGAACGAACGAGTATGGACCAGCATCAGGACCCGTCCGCAGGGCAGCCCGGAACCGAGTCGGACTGGAGCCGTCGCCGGTTCATGGCGGTGTCGGCCGGGGCGGCCACCGCCGGCGCCGCCGCTGCGGCGGTCATCGCCGGGGCCGACGAGGCCGAGGCGGCGACCTCCGGCAAGGCGGTCACGGCGGCTGCGGCGTCCGGCAGTTCCAGGCGCGGGCTCACCCACACCATCGCCGACGCCAAACACATCGTCATCCTGATGCAGGAGAACCGCAGCTTCGACCACTACTACGGCACGCTGCGCGGGGTGCGCGGCTTCGGCGACCGGGCCACCATCCAGCTCGCGGGCGGCCACAGCGTCTTCGAGCAGCCCAACGGCAGCGCCCGGCAGTACCCGTGGGCGTTCAGCGCCACCAGCCCGGCGGGCGGCGCCGACCCGGAGCGGCTGGCCCAGTGCAACGGCGACCTCGCCCACTCCTGGTCCGACCAGCACGCCGCCTGGAACAACGGCAGGCTCGACTCCTGGGTCGCCGCCAAGGGCAACGTCCGCACCCTGGGCCACCTGCAGCGCGAGGACATACCCTTCCACTACGCGCTGGCCGACAACTGGACCATCTGCGACGCGTACCACTGCTCGATCATCAGCGCCACCGGCCCGAACCGCACCTACCTGTGGAGCGGCATGATCGACCCGGGCGCCACCGCGGGCGGCCCGGCGTACAACGGCGGCGACGAGTCCGGGCTGAGCTGGCAGACCTACGCCGAGGCGCTGCAGAACGCCGGCGTCAGCTGGAAGGTCTACCAGAACGCGGACGACAACTTCGGCGACAACGGCCTGGCCTACTTCAAGCAGTTCCAGAACGCCTCGCCCAGCAGCCCGTTGGCCACCCAGGGCATGGGCAGCGTGCCTCCGGCCACCGGCCGCACCCCGGACGACATCGCCGCGGGCATCCGCGCCGACGTGCTGGCGGGCAAGCTGCCCCAGGTCTCCTGGGTGGTCTCGGACCAGGCCAGCTCCGAGCACCCGTACGCGACGCCCGAGGACGGCGCGCACTTCGTGCACCTGGTGATGGACGCCCTCAACGCCGACCCGGACGTCTTCAACTCCACCATCCTGTTCCTGAACTACGACGAGAACGACGGCTTCTTCGACCACGTCCCGCCGCCCGTCGCCCCGGCCGGAACCGCCGGGGAGTTCTACGACGGCACCAACATCGGGCTCGGCTTCCGCGTCCCGATGACGGTCATCTCGCCCTGGAGCAGGGGCGGTTGGGTGAACTCCGAGGTCTTCGACCACACCTCGGTGCTGCAGTTCCTGGAGGTGTGGACCAAGGCCATCGGCAAGCCCGCCACCTGCCCCAACATCAGCGAGTGGCGCCGTTCGGTGACCGGCGACCTCACCAGCACCCTGGACTTCGGCAAGCCGGTCTTCGGCATGCCGGTGCTGCCGGACACCTCGGCCACCATCGGGCTGGCCGCCTGCGGCCCGCTGCCCAACCCGGCACCGGCCGACAACGCCCTGCCGGTGCAGGAGCCGGGCACCCGCCCGGCCCGCGCGCTGCCGTACCAGCCGAACGCGGGCGTCAGCAGGTACGACTTCGGCTCCGGGGGCTCCGCGCAGGTGTGGATCTCCATGGACAACACCGGTGCGCAGGCCACCAGTTCGGCGCACTTCTCGGTGTACGCCAACGCCTACCGCAGCGGCGGCCCGTGGCAGTACACCGTCCCGGCCGGCGGCACCGTCAGCGACTTCTTCAACTGCGGTACCGGCTACGGCAACGGCGCCTACGACCTGACCGTCGTCGGCCCCAACCGGTTCCTGCGCCGCTTCCGGGGCAACGCCACCACCGCCGGCGTCGACCTGTCGGTCAGCGCCGCCTACGACCGGGCCTCCGGCTCGGACGCGGGCCTGCACGTCACCTTCGCCAACGGCGGCAAGGCCAAGGCGGTGTTCACCGTCACCACCAACGGCTACGGCACCGCGGCCCCGGTCCACTACACGGTCGCGGCCGGGCGCAGCAGCGTCCACAGCGTCAACGTCCACAGCACCGCCCACGGTTGGTACGACGTGACCATCACCTGCGACCTGGACGCCTCCTGGTCGCAGCGGTTCACCGGGCACGTGGAGAGCGGCCGGGACAGCATCAGCGGCTGATCGGCGGCAGCCGGATGCCCGGCACCGCGGGGTCGGGGCGGCACGGCGGTGCCCCGGCCCCGGACCTGTTTCCGGGGAAACAGCCGTCCACAGGACGGCAATTCAAGCGCCGCCAAGAGTTCGCTTTTCGTCCCCGTACAGCCGGGGCGCCGATTCCCGGCGTGCCCTAGGCTGCCGCGCGTGTCCACTCGTCCACGCGGATGGGAATCATCACCATGCGCCCAACGGCCATGAACAGCGGCCCCGGATCGGCTCCGGTCCGCATATCACTGACAATCGCCGTGACAGCGGCGGGATGTATCGGATTCACCGGCTGCTCGGCCTCGCTCCCCTCGGGGTGCAGTGCGAAGACGCAGTCGGTCGTCGTACAGCGCGACAATTGGGTGCTCGGCCCGCAGGACCGTTTCACCTACTGCAACACCTCCGCCGAGGACGCCACGTCCTACGCGGTGATAAAGGTGCCGCGGCCCGATATCAGTTCCTTTATCACCAGGAACACCCTGTCGGTCGAGGCCGACGCGCAGGACGGCGTGCAGCCGGGAATCGAGGCGAGCCAGGGCTGGTCGATAGCGAAACTCGGTTATGCGGCGAACACCCCGGGGGTGCTCAGCGCCGCCGATCTCGGGCAGCAGCAGCGGACCGTGCAGGTGACGATCGACGAGCGCGGCAGCGGATCGGTCCTGGTCTACATCTACTCCGCCCAGGGCTCCTCGGCGGTCACCGACTGACTCCCGCCCCGGAGGCGTCCGCTCAGCTGTCCGACGAGGTGAGGTGGGCGAAGACGACCACATTGCCGAGGTAGCCGGTGGCCTTGGTGTAGCCGCCGCCGCAGGTGATCACCCGCAACTCCGGGTTGCTGGTGCGCCCGTAGACCACGCGGTCGGGAAACGCGGTCGCCGGGTAGACCTCGACCCCGTCGACGGTGAACACCGCCGTGCGGTGGTCGCTGCGGACGATGTCCACGGTCGCGCCGGGCTGCACCGACCCGAGGCCGTAGAAGACCGAGGGGCCATGGGCGTTGTCGACGTGCCCGGCGATGATCGCCGGGCCCGTCGTGCCCGGGGCCGGTCCCCCGGCGTACCAGCCGGCCAGGTCGGTGCGGTCCTCCGGCGGCGGGGTCAGCCTGCCGTCGGGGCCCAGACCCAGCCCGGTCAGCGGGGCGTCGATGCCGATGGAGGGGATGCGGATCCGCTCCGGTGTGGCGGCGGGCATCGCGGGCGCGCCCGGGATGTCCGCCAGCGCGGCCCCGTCCACCGAGTCCGCCGCGATCGGCTGCGGCGGGGCGCCCGCGGGCAGCCCGTGGCTGATCAGCGCCAGCCCGAGCACCAGCAGGACGGCCGCGCCCAGTCGGCGCGGCCTGCTCCCGGTGGGCTCAGCGGCCATCGCGGGTTCGCCGCCGCCGGAGCGTCAGCAGCCCGGCCCCGGCCAGCAGCACGCCTCCGGCCGCCACCGAGGTGGTGTCGCCGCCGGTGATGCTGCCGCCGACACCGGTGTGGGCGTTGCCCTGCGGCATGTGGTACCCGCCGCCGTCCTGGTCGGCGGCGCCGACCTGCAGGTTGCCCTGGAACTGGGAGTTGCCGGCACTGGCCGTGCAGGCGCCGGAGATGGTGTAGCTGCCGGCCTGGATGCTGGCGCTGACCGTGGCCGAGCCGGAGAAGAAGCCGGGCTGGCCGGACATCGGGCTCAGGCTCACCGGATCGGAGAACGCGCTGGTCGAGCGCCAGGTGGGCTTGGGGTTGGAGTACGCCGAGCAGTCCAGCTCGACCGTCACGGTGTCCCCGGGCTGGACCGTCGACGGGGAGATGGTGACGCTGGCGGCACTGGCGGCGCCGGAGCCGCCCCCGCTGCTGGAGCCGCCACCGCCCGGGCCTGCGTTGTTGGACGCGAACGCCGGTGAGGCTGCGGCGGCGAGGGTGGCGAGGCCGAGCCCCGCGGCGGCGACTATGGACTGGGTTGAGCGCATCTGGCACACCTCCGTCGCCAGGGTGCGGACCTCGGGCAGGGCACCCGGGCGCGTGGGACACACCACGACGATCTGGCCTATGCGTCACCGTTCGTGAACGGGCCATAACCCTGCGACGGCCGCGCTCACCCGTTCGGCGGGCAGATCCGTTCGCACACGCACGCCCTGGCTGCAGGCTAGCGCCCGGCGGCGCCGGGGAGGGCGCGACGCGCCCGGGGCTCAGGGGCGGCGGATGACGATGTCGCCGACGGAGGTACGGGCGCGCACCTCCACCGTCTGCTCGGACTCGCCCGGGCCGTCGGCCGGGCCCAGGGAGTTGCGCACACTGCCCACCCGGGTGTTGACGTCCAGCCAGGCTGCGGTGGACTCCCGGATGCCGACCTCCAGATCCCCGAGGGCGGTCTGCAGGGCGATCCGGCCGCGCACCACCTCCCCGATCCGGATGGCGCCGTTGGCGGTGCGGGCGTCCACCCCGGCGTGCGCGAGGCCCACGGTGATCCGGCCGTTGGAGGAGCTGGCCCGCAGCTCGCCGGTGACCTCGGCGATCGCGGTCTCGCCGTTGGTGTTCTTGACCGTCGCCGCGCCCGCGATCCGGCCGAGGTCCACCCGGCCCGATCCGGCGACCTCGGCATCGCCCCCGGCGAGGTCCAGCCGGATGTCGCCGTGGTCGGTCTTCAGGTTCGCCGCCCCGGCCTCGGCGATCCTGATGCCGCCCACCGAGGTCTTGAAGGTGCAGCTGCCGAGCGGGCCCTCGCAGGTGAAGTCCCCTATCGGCGCGGTGGCGCGGACGTCGGAGCCCGCGGGCAGCTCGACCGAGACGTCCAGCGAACCGGTCCGGCCGAACAGCGAGCGCTTCTTGGGGCCCTTGACCAGCAGCGTCCCGCCCGAGCAGGTCACCTTGGTCTGCTGCGCGGCGCGGACGTCGGCCTCCTCGGCGCCGTTGCTCGGCAGCACCTCGACGACGGTGTCGGTGCGCTTGCCCGCACTGATCCGCACCGAGGCGATGTCGAGTTCGAGGGTGACGGAGATGGGCTGGGGGGTGTCGAACGTAGGCATGACTGATCCCGTCCTCTGGGCTGTGGGTGCTGTCGGGGTGTGGATGAGGGGCTGTGGATGAGGGGTGAAGGGTGCTGGCCGGAGCCGGTGCAGGCGCGGGCCCGCTAGCGGACCCAGCCGGTGTAGCCCTGGCCGCGGTGGCGGGCCGAACCGGCAGGGCGGGGCGGCTCGGCGGGTTCCAGGGCGACGGCGACGGCCCGCACCAACCAGGCGTTGACCGACAGCCCCTCCTGCCCGGCGGCGTACTCCGCCCGGGCCTTGAGGTGGCCGGGCAGCCGGAAATTGATCCGTACCGCGCCGCCCTCCTCGCCCTCGGCGGGCGGGGCCGGCGGCACCGGCGGGCGCGCGGCGGCGGGCAGCGGCTGCCCGGCCTCCGGATACGGCTCCTGCGCCGGATCCTGGGCCGGGGGCGGCGTCACCACGAACTCGGGGTCGAGCCCGCGCAGCCGGACGTCGACCGAGCCCGGGGCCAGCTCACGGGTGACCTCGGCCATGGCGGCGGACAGGGCGTTCAGCAGGGTCAGCCGGGCGGCCGACTCCAGCGGGGCGGTGAGCCGCTCGGCCAGGGCGCGGGCTTCGTCGCCGCCCGCGTCCGCGGCGACGGCCAGCTCCTGCCGGAGGTTGTCGACATACGGGGTGAGGTCCATGGCTCAAGCATGGCACAGAAGTGGTGCCATAGCGAGCCACTATGGCACCACTCTTGTTCAGGGCTGCGCCAAGTCGGTGCCAGTCGGTGCCAGGGCCGCTCCGGCGGCCACAGAATTCCCACACGAATGCCGACTACGGTGCGGCCGGACCAGCGGCGCACAGAGGTGGGTGGGAATGCAGCAGGATCAGCTTCTCGGCGGTCGGTACGCCCTGTCCGGGCTGCTGGGGCGCGGCGGCATGGCCGACGTGTACCTGGCCCGGGATCTGCGGCTGGAGCGCCCGGTCGCGGTGAAGGTGCTGAAGCCGGCCGTCGCGGGCGACCCCGGCTACCTGGCCAGGTTCCGACGCGAGGCGAGATCCACCGCCTCGCTCAGCCACCCCTCGGTGGTGGCCGTCTTCGACAGCGGCGAGGACCTGCTGGACGGCGTCCGACTGCCCTACCTGGTCATGGAGTACGTGCACGGCACCACGCTGCACGACCTGCTGCGGCAGCAGCAGGCGCTGGACGTGCGCCGGGCACTGGAGTTCACCCACGGCGTCCTGGAGGGTCTGGCCTACGCGCACGCGCACGGCATCGTCCACCGGGACGTCAAACCGGCCAATGTGATGCTGACCGCCGACGGCGCGGTCAAGGTCATGGACTTCGGCATCGCCCGGCCGATGGCCGAGGGCGGGATGACGCTCACCCAGGCCGACATGGTGATCGGCACCGCCGAGTACCTCTCGCCCGAGCAGGCACGCGGACAGGCCGTGGACGCGCGCTCGGACCTCTACTCCGTCGGCTGCCTGCTGTTCGAACTGCTCACCGGGCGGCCGCCGTTCATCGGCGACACCCCGGTGGCCGTGGTGCTGCAGCACCTGCGCTCGGAGCCGCAGCCGCCGTCCGCGCTCGCCCCGGCCGTCGGCCGCTCCTGCGACGGGCTGCTCCTGCGGGCGCTGGCCAAGGACCGCGAGCAGCGCTTCGCCGACGCGGCGCAGATGCGCGACGCCGTCTCCCGGGAGCTGCAACTGCTCTCCGCCGAGGCGGCGCGGCCGACCCGGACGCAGGCCGCTGTGCCGCTGCCGCCGCCCGCCGCCCCCGCGCGGCGCACCCGACGGCCGCGCCGGACCGCGGCCACCGTCGCCGTCATCGGGGTGGTCGGCGCGGTCGCGGCGCTGGGCGTGGCCGGCGCCGCCCGGGCGGTCCACCAGCACGCCGCCTCAGGGGGCACCACCGCCGGCGCCACGACCGTTGCCACGAACGGCAGTTCCTCCGCCGCCGCCCGCACGGTGCGGACGCCTGACCTCTCCGGCCGGACGCTCGCCGGCGCGCGGCTGGTGCTGTGGGGCCAGGGCATGCACGTGCAGAGCGTGGTCGTCGGCGGCTGCCCCGGCCCGGAGGCGGCGGCGCACCGGGTCTGCGGACAGACCCCGGCCGCGGGCAGCAGCGTGGCCGCAGGCACCGGGGTGACCGTCGTGCTCGCCCCCGGCGTCGGCTGACGGACCATCAGCTGACGCATGCTCAGTTGATCTGCCCTCGGCGGGATTTGGGTCAGGGGGCGGCGGGTGCGGCGAAGCCGTCCAGGAAGACCGACAGCAGCTCCTCGGCCAGCCGGTCCACCGGCGTCTGCGGGGTGGGGCGGTACCAGCGCCCGGAGAGGAACACGGCGTCCCGCAGCAGCCGGTGGAACAGCCGGGGGTCCAGGTCGGCGCGGAACTCGCCGTCGGCGACGCCCCGGCTGACGGCGTCCGACCAGATCCGGTGGATCTGCCCGGCGACCTCCTCGATCCGCTCGGCCTGCGGCAGCGTGCGCAGCAGCGCGCCCTCGTTCTGGTAGATCTGCGTGGCGTGCGGGTGGTCCTCGGCGACCCGCAGCGAGACCGCGACCAGCAGGGCCAGCCGCTCCCTGGCGGTGGCCGCTCCGGCGCAGGAGGCGTCGTAGCGCTGCTTGAGGTCGTCCAGGTAGCTGGTGACGATCTCCTGGACCATGGCGTCCTTGGAGTCGAAGTGGTGGTAGAGGCTGCCGGAGAGGATGCCCACCTCGTCGGCGATCTCGCGGACCGTGGTCGCGGCGACTCCGCGCCGGGCGAACAGCTCCGCCGCCTGCTGCAGGATGCTCTCCCGCCGCGTCCTGGTTGTGCCCACCGTCACCCTTGCTCTCCAGCCCTCGTCACCGCATTGGCGTCGCGGCTGCTCACGATAGCCGAGGCCGCCGCCCGGGCCGGTGCCCGGTTTCGATGCTGCACCATCATTGGCAACCAAACAAGCGCTTGGTAGCGTATGGTCCGCCGACGCGCTCCACCACCGAAGGGCGGGTGCTCAGTGACGGACAGCTCTGCGACCGGCGGCTCGGTGATTGAGGGCTCGGTGACCGACAGGCGGATGAGCGAGGACGAGGTAGTCGCCCAGCTCCGCTCCGGCATGACCATCGGCATCGGCGGCTGGGGCTCGCGGCGCAAGCCCATGTCCCTGGTCCGGGCGCTGCTCCGGTCCGACCTGACCGACCTGACCGTGGTCGGCTACGGCGGCCCGGACGTCGGCCTGCTCTGCGCGGCGGGCAAGGTGCGGCGGCTGGTCTACGGCTTCGTGTCGCTGGACTCCATCCCGCTCGAGCCGCACTTCCAGGCCGCTCGGCAGAGCGGCGCGGTCCAGGCGACCGAGTACGACGAGGGCATGTTGCAGGCGGGGCTGCGCGCCGCAGCCGAGCGGCTGCCGTTCCTGCCGATCCGCGCCGGGCTCGGCTCCGACGTGATGCGGTTCAACCCGGAGCTGCGCACCGTCGCCTCGCCCTACCCGGACGGCGAGGAGCTGCTCGCCGTGCCCGCGCTGCGCCTGGACGCCGCCCTGGTCCACCTCAACCGGGCCGACGCCACCGGGAATGCCCAGTTCCTCGGCCCCGACCTGTACTTCGACGACCTGTTCTGCGCCGCAGCCGACCGCGCGTACCTCTCCTGCGAGCAGGTGGTGCCCACCGCCGCGCTCACCCGGGACGCCGACCTCACCCGGCTGCGCATCCACCGCTGGATGGTCTCCGGCGTGGTGGAGGCCCGCAACGGCGCGCACTTCACCTCCTGCGCCCCGGACTACGGCCGCGACGAGGGCTTCCAGCGCGCGTACGCGGCCGCCGCCCGCGATCCGGACGACTGGCGGGCCTTCCGGAAGACCTACCTCGACGGCGACGAACACGACTACCAGCGCGCCGTCGCCGAACGAGCCGAGCGCGCCGGGCGCGCCGGGCGCGAGGCCGGGCAGGAGGCTGCCGGATGACCGCCGACGACACCGTCCCCCCGGCCGGGGCCACACGGGCCGAGGTGTGCGTCGCCGCCTGCGCCGACGCCTGGCGCGACGACGGCGAGATCCTGGCCAGCCCGATGGGGCTGGTCCCCGGCATCGGCGCCCGGCTGGCCCGCGCCACCTTCGCGCCGGAGCTGCTGCTCTCCGACGGCGAGGCCGCCCTGGTCGCCGGTGTCTGGGCGATCGACGCGCCGCCCCCGGCCGAGATCGAGGGCTGGCTGCCCTACCGAGCCGTCTTCGAGCTGCTGGCGACCGGCCGACGGCACGTCATGATGGGCCCCAGCCAGATCGACCGGTACGGCAACGCCAACATCTCCGCGATCGGCGACTTCGCCCGCCCCACCCGGCAGTTGCTGGGCGTGCGCGGCGCGCCGGGCAACACCGTCAACCACGCCACCAGTTACTGGGTGCCCCGGCACTCGCCGCGCGCCTTCACCGAGCGGGTGGACGTGGTCTGCGGCGTCGGCCACGACAGCGCGGCCCGCGCGGGGCGCGCGGCCGGCCGCTTCCACGACCTGCGGCGGGTGGTCAGCAATCTTGCGGTGCTGGACTTCGGCGGCCCGGACCACGCCATGCGGCTGGTCTCGGTCCACCCCGGGGTCACCCCGGACCAGGTCGCCGCCGCCACCGGCTTCACCCTGCACACCGCCGACGGGGTCGCCGAGACCAGGCTGCCGACCGCTCGGGAGCTGGAGCTGATCCGAACCGTGATCGACCCCCGGGCCCGGCGCGACCGGGAGGTGCCGGCATGAGCACGCTCCCCTCGCCTGCCGGGGGCGCCGCCGGGGGCGTCCCGCACCCCGCGCTGCACACCGCGTTGTGCGAGCTGGCCGGGGTGCGCTACCCGGTGGTGCAGACCGGCATGGGCTGGGTCTCCGGACCCGAGCTCACCGCCGCCACCGCCCGCGCGGGCGGCCTGGGCATCCTGGCCAGCGCCACGCTCACGGTGGCGGGCACCCGGGTGGCGATCCGCGCCGTCCGCGAGCGCACCGACGCGCCGTTCGGGGTGAACCTGCGCGGGGACGCCCCGGACGCGGCCGAGCGGGCCGCCGTGCTGATCGAGGAGGGCGTCCGGGTCGCCTCCTTCGCGCTGGCCCCCACCGAGCCGGTGATCCGACGGCTCAAGGACGCCGGAGTGGTGGTGGTGCCCTCCGTCGGCGCCCGCCGACACGCCGAGAAGGTCCAGGCGTGGGGCGCGGACGCGGTCGTCGTCCAGGGCGGCGAGGGGGGTGGGCACACCGGCAGCGTGCCCACCTCGATCCTGCTGCCGCAGGTCGTGGACGCCGTGGACATCCCGGTGATCGCCGCCGGGGGCTTCCGCGACGGGCGCGGCCTGGTCGCCGCGCTGGCGCAGGGCGCGGTGGGCATCGCCATGGGCACCCGCTTCCTGCTCACCAGCGACAGCACCGTGCCGGAGCGGGTCAAGGCCGAGTACCTGCGGTGCGGGGTCACCGACACCGTGGTCACCCCGGTGCTGGACGGCGTGCCGCAGCGGGTGCTGCGCACCGAGCTGGTGGAGCGCCTGGTCGCGGCCGGGCCACTGGCCCGCACCACCCGCTCGCTGCGGCACGCCCTGGCCTTCCGCAGGCTCTCCGGCACCGGCTGGCCGGACCTGCTCCGCCAGGGCCTGACCCTGCGCCGCAGCCACGGACTGGGCTGGTCGCAGGTGCTGATGGCCGCCAACACCCCGATGATGCTGCGCGCCGCCATGGTCGACGGCCGGTTGGAGCTGGGCACCCTGGCCAGTGGGCAGGTCGCCGGGCTGATCGGGGACCTGCCGAGCTGCTCGGAGCTGATCGACCGGATCATCGCCGACGCGGACGCCGTGCTGCACCGGCTGGCCGCAGCCCCCGCCGACGCTGCGCCCGGCGCCGCTGCACCTGGGGCCACTGCCCCCGTCGCTGTCCCAGGAGGACGCCCATGAGCCGCCCCGGCCACCAGTTGCTCGCCGGTCGCACCGCGCTGGTCACCGCCGCTGCGGGCACCGGCATCGGCTTCGCCACCGCCCGCCGCTTCGCCGAGGAGGGCGCCCGGGTGGCCCTCAGCGACCGGCACGAACGGCGGCTCAAGGAGGCCGCCGACCGGATCGAGGAGCTGTGCGGGCAGCGTCCGCCCGCCGTCGTCTGCGATGTGACCGTGCAGAGCGACGTCGAGCGGATGTTCGCCGAGACCCTCGCCGCCTTCGGCCACCTCGACGTCCTGGTCAACAACGCCGGGCTGGGCGGCACCGCTGAGCTGCTGGAGATGACCGACGAGCAGTGGAGCGGTGTGCTGGACGTCAGCCTGAACGGCACCTTCCGCTGCACCCGGGCCGCCCTGCGGCACATGGTGCCGCGCGGCAGCGGCGTCATCGTCAACAACGCCTCGGTGCTGGGCTGGCGGGCCCAGCGCGGCCAGGCCCACTACGCCGCCGCCAAGGCCGGGGTGATGGCGCTCACCCGCTGCGCGGCGGTGGAGGTCGGCCGCTCCGGGGTGCGGGTCAACGCGGTCGCGCCCAGCATCGCCATGCACGAGCACCTGGCCCGGACCACCAGCGACGAGCTGCTGCGGAGGCTCTCCGCCGACGAGGCGTTCGGCCGGGCCGCCGAACCGGCCGAGGTCGCCGACGTGATCGTCTTCCTGGCCAGCGACTACTCCTCGTACATGACCGGCGAGACGGTCTCGGTGAGCAGCCAGCACGCCTGAACGCTTGGGCACGTGAGCACTTGAGCGCCGACGACACGGACGATCACGGGAGGGCAGATGGCGGAGCAGGGCATCACGGCCGGCGTCGACGGGCGCGGCATCGCCGAGGTGGTGCTGGACTGCCCGCCGGTCAACGCGCTGCCGGTGGCGGGCTGGTACCGGCTGGCCGAGCTGCTGCGGGAGTTGGGCCGCGACCCGGGGGTGCGGGTGGTGGTGCTGCGCGCCGAGGGCCGGGGTTTCAACGCCGGGGTGGACATCAAGGAGATCCAGGCGGACCGGGGTTTCACCGCGCTGGTCGGCGCCAACCGGGGCTGCTTCGCGGCCTTCGCGGCGGTGTACGACTGCGAGGTGCCGGTGATCGCGGCGGTGCACGGCTTCTGTCTGGGCGGCGGGATCGGCCTGGTCGGCAACGCCGACATCGTGATCGCCGCCGAGGACGCGGTCTTCGGCCTGCCCGAGGTGGACCGGGGCGCGCTGGGCGCGGCCACCCACCTCTCCCGGCTGGTGCCGCTGCACCGGGCGCGGGCGATGATGTACACCTCGGCCACCGCCACCGCGGCCGAACTGCACGGCTACGGCTCGGTGTTGGAGGTGGTCCCCGGGGAGCGGCTGCGTGCCCGGGCGCTGGAGCTGGCGGCCGTGGTCGCCGCCAAGGATCCGGCGGTGATCCGCGCCGCCAAGGAGGCGTTCGCCGGGATCGACCTCTGGGACGTCAAGCGCAGCTACCGTTACGAGCAGGGCTTCACCTTCGAGTTGAACCTGTCCGGCGTGGCCGACCGGGTACGCGACGGCTTCGGCGCCCGGGCCGGGAACGAGCGGGAGCGCTGAGATGGATCTGCGCTGGAGCGCGGAGGAGCAGGAGTTCCGGCGCGAGGCCCGGACCTGGCTGGAGGCCAACGTCCCCCGGCAGCCGCTGCCGTCCGGGGACACCCGCGCCGGGTTCGCCGCCCATCTCGCCTGGGAGCAGCGGCTGTTCGCGGCGCGCTGGTCGGTGGTCTCCTGGCCGGAGGCGTACGGCGGGCGGGACGCCACGTTGTGGCAGTGGCTGATCTTCGAGGAGGAGTACTACCGGGCGGGCGCGCCGCAGCGGGTCACCCAGAACGGCATCTTCCTGCTGGCGCCCACCCTGTTCGCCTTCGGCACGCCCGAGCAGCAGCAGCGGCTGCTGCCCCGGATGGCCGCCGCCGAGGACGTGTGGGCCCAGGGCTGGTCCGAGCCGGGTGCGGGCAGCGACCTGGCGGCCATCAGCAGCCGGGCCGTCCGCGACCCGGCCGGCGGCGGCTGGCGGCTCAGCGGCCAGAAGACCTGGACCACCCGCGGCGCCTTCTGCACCCACCTGTTCGGGCTGTTCCGCACCGATCCCGCCGCCGAGCGGCACCACGGCCTCAGCTACTTGCTGCTGCCGCTGGACGCGCCCGGCGTCACCGTCCGCGGCTTCCAGCGGCTCGACGGCGACGAGGGTTTCGCCGAGGTCTTCCTCGACGACGTCTTCGTACCGGACGCGGACGTCCTGGGCGGGGTGGACCAGGGCTGGGCGGTGGCCATGGCGACGACCGGTTCGGAACGCGGACTGACGCTGCGCTCCCCCGGCCGGTTCCTGCACACCGCCGAGCGGCTGGTGCGGACCGCCCGGGCACACCCGGAGCCGACCGGGGCGCTGCGGGACCGGGTGGTGCAGGGCTGGATCGACGCGCAGGCGTACCGGTTGTTCACCCTGGAGCAGGTGACCGCGATCAGCGAGGGGCGGCCGGTCGGCGCCGAGTCCAGCCTGAACAAGCTGTTCTGGTCCGAACTGGACGTCAGGCTGCACGAGACCGCACTGGAACTGCTCGGGCCGCAGGCCGAGTTGGACTCGCCATGGAGCCGGGGCTTCCTGTTCTCCCTGGCCGGGCCCATCTACGCGGGTACCAACGAGATCCAGCGCACCATCGTCGCCGAGCGGCTGCTCGGCCTGCCCAGGAAGTGAGGTGCGCGATGCGGTTCCGGATCGCCGAGGACGACGCGGCGCTGGCGGGCGCGGCGGCCGCACTGCTGGCCAAGGAGGCCACCGCGCGGGAGATCCGGGCGGGCTGGCCGGGCGGCGACACCGGCCGGGTGGACGCGGTGTGGCGCAGGCTCGCCGCGATCGGCGCCCTGGGGACGCTGGTGCCGGACTCCGCCGATGGTCCTGGTTCGGGTCTGGGTCTGGGCCTGGACGAGAACGCGTTGGTACCGCTGCTGGTGGAGCTCGGCCGTTCGGGCCTGCCGGTGCCCGCCGTGGAGACGGTGGCGGTGGGCGCGCCGCTACTGGCGGCGGCCGGTTCGCCGCACCTCGCCGAGGTGCTGGCGGGCCGCCTGCTGCTGACGGCCTCGCTGGACGGCTCCGGGCTAGTGCCCTTCGGCCAACGCGCCCCACTGCTGGTGCTGCGCGCCGACGACGGCCTGCGGCTGTACGAGCGCGGGGAGTTGGCGCTGGAACCGGTGGAGTCGACCGACGGCTCCCGGGCGTCGGCGCGGCTGCTGCGACCCCCGGACGGCGGCGGGCAGCTGCTCTGCACGGCTCCCGAGGAGCTGGAACGGGCCTGGCAGCGGGGGGTGTTGGGCACGGCCGCACTGTTGGTCGGGCTGGCCGAGCGGATGATCGAGCTGACCGTGGACCACGTACAGCAGCGCCGCCAGTTCGGCGCTCCGGTGGGCTCGTTCCAGGCGGTGCAGCATGCCCTGGCCGACGCCCACCTGGCCGTACGCTTCGCCCGCCCGGCGGTGCTGGCGGCGGCGTGGTCCCAGGCGTCCTCCGGGACTGCTGCCGAGGCAGCCTCCGAGACTGCTGCCGGGGCGGACGCGGCGGTGGTGACCTCGATGGCGAAGGTGCTGGCCTCGGACGCCGCGCGGCTGGTGGCCCGTACCGCGATCCAGTGCCATGGCGCGATCGGCTGCACCACCGAGTACGACCTGCACCTGTACGCCAAGCGGGCCTGGGCGCTGGCCGCCGCCTGGGGCGGGCCCGCCGCGCACCGTGAGCTGATTGCCCGTCACCTACATTTGCCGACTGTGGAGATGATCCGTGACCGTATCGAGCAGGGAGCAGGGTTCGGACCAGGGCGTGGTCCGCTATGAACGCCGGGGCGACGTGGCCGTGGTGACCATGAACCGCCCGCAGTACCGCAACGCGCAGAACTCCGCCATGACCTACGCCCTGGACGACGCCTTCTACCGGGCCGCCGACGACCGGCGAGTGAAGGTGGTGGTGCTGGCCGGGGCCGGGGAGCACTTCTCCGCCGGGCACGACATCGGCACTCCGGAACGGGATGTCGACACCACCTTCGACCGCCGTGCCGGGCTGTGGTGGGACCATGTCGGCCGACCCGGCGGCGAGAGCCGGTTCGCCCGGGAGCAGGAGGTCTACCTGGGCATGTGCCGCCGCTGGCGCGAGCTGCCCAAGCCGCTCATCGCCCAGGTCCAGGGGGCCTGTGTGGCAGGCGGGTTGATGCTGGCCTGGGTCTGCGACCTGATCGTCGCCGCCGAGGACGCCTTCTTCGCCGACCCGGTGGTGCGGATGGGCATTCCCGGGGTGGAGTACTTCGCCCACCCGTGGGTGATGGGGCCCCGGTTCGCCAAGGAGTTCCTGTTCCTCGGCGAACGGGTGCCCGCAGCAAGGGCCTTGGCCCTGGGCATGGTCAACCGCGTAGTTCCCCGGGACCAGTTGGAAGCCGAGGTGCTGTCCATTGCCGGGCGGATCGCGGCGATGCCCGCGCTGGGACTGGCGCTCACCAAGAAGGCGGTGAACCAGGCCGAGGACCAGATGGGCCTGCAGACCGGCATGGACTCGGTGTTCGGGCTGCACCACTTCGCGCACGCGCACAACGCCGAGGTGGGCCGGGACGCACTGGCGGGCCACGACGCCCGTTCCATGCGCGACGCGCAGCGGAACCGGTCATGAGCGGGGTGTGCGCCGGCCGGGTGATCGTGGTGACCGGCGCGGGCCAGGGGCTGGGCCGGGAGCACGCGTTGGCCCTGGCCGCAGCGGGCGCGCTGGTGGTGGTCAACGACCTCGGGGCGGCAGCCGCCAAGGTCGCCGAGGAGATCACGGCGGCGGGCGGCACGGCCGTCGCAGACACCGGCGACGTCAGCGACTGGGCCTACGCCCGGGCACTGGTCGAGCGCGCGGTCGCCGAGTTCGGCGGCCTGGACGCGCTGGTCAACAACGCGGGCCTGAACCGGGACCGGATGCTGGTGTCAATGACCGAGGAGGAGTGGGACCTGGTGCTGCGGGTCGATCTCAAGGGCCATGTCGCGCCGTTGCGGCACGCCGCCGGGTACTGGCGTGAACAGCGGCGGCAGGGACGCCCGGTGGCCGCGCGGATCGTCAACACCAGTTCCGGCGCCGGGCTGATGGGCAGCGTCGGCCAAGGCAACTACGGCGCGGCCAAGGCCGGGATCGCGGCGCTGACCCAGATCGCGGCGGTGGAGCTGGCCCGCTACGGGGTCACGGTCAACGCCATCGCGCCCTCCGCGCGCACCCCGATGACGGAGGCGGTGTTCGCCGAGCGGATGCGGGCCCCGGAGTCCGGCTTCGACGCGATGCACCCGGGCAATGTCTCACCGCTGGTGGTGTGGCTGGCCGGGGCAGGCTCGGGCGACGTCACCGGGCGGGTGTTCGAGGTGGAGGGCGGCACCATCAGCGTCGCCGACGGCTGGCAGCACGGCCCCCGGATCGCCCGCGAGCGGCGCTGGGAGCCGACCGAGGTCGGCCCGGCCGTCCGCGAGCTGCTGCACCGCGCCCCGGCGCCGGCCCCGGTCTACGGCGCCTGAGCCGACGGGATCCACGCGGGCGGATGCGCGTGCGGGTCCGCAGGCGGGTGCGGCTGCGCGGCCAGGTACCGAGCCGGGTGTTCGCCGCCGCCGTGGACGGCGAGGTCGGCGCCGCTGATGTACCCGGCCAGCGGCCCGGCCAGGAACAGGCAGGCCCCGGCCACGTCGGCGGGGTCGGCCAGCCGCCCCACGGCGATGGTCCCCGCGACCGCCGCATCCCCGTCCGAGGCGTCCCTCTCCGCAGCATCCCCCTCCGAGGCGTCGCCGCCCGGGCCGTGGCCGTCCGCCGCGCTCCCGGTGCGGACCGGGCCGACGGTGATGTGGTTGACCCGGACCGGCGGTGCCCACTCCAGGGCCAGCGCCCGGGTCAGCCCCAACAGCCCGGCCTTGGCGGCGCTGTAGGCGGCGGTGCCGGGCTGCGGGTGGTGCGCGGAGACGCTGCCGATGTTGACGATGGCGCCGCCCTCCGGCTGACGATGCATCACCGCATAGGCGGCCTGGGCGAGATAGAACGGCGCCAGCAGGTTCAGTGCGACGATCTTCTCCACAAAGCGCGGGGAGACGGTGGCCGCCTCGGCGTCCGGGGAGCCGCCGGCGTTGTTCACCAGGACGTCCAGCCGCCCGAACCGGTCGGCAACGGCCCGGACCAACCCGGCGGCCTGGGCCGGGTCGCGGACGTCGCAGGCGTGGAACAGCGCGCTGCGGCCCCCCGCCGAGGGCAGCGACGCGGGCTCGCCGCGCCCGCACACCAGCACCTCGGCCCCGGCCGCCAGGAAGGCGGCGGCGATACCGGCGCCCACCCCCCGGGTGCCGCCGGTGACCAGGACGGCCCGGCCGGTGAGGTCCAGCGGCCCGGGGGCGCTCATCCGAGCCGCTCCACGATGGTGACGTTGGCCTGGCCGCCGCCCTCGCACATGGTCAGCAGTCCGTACCGGGCGCCGCGCCGCTCCAGCTCGCCCAGCAGTGAGGTCATCAGCCGGGCCCCGGTCGCGCCCAGCGGGTGCCCCAGGGCGATGGCGCCGCCGTTGACGTTGACCCGCTCCGGGTCGGCGCCGGTCTCGGCGGCCCAGGCCAGCACGACGGAGGCGAAGGCCTCGTTGATCTCGACCAGGTCGATGTCGTCCAGGGTCAGCCCGGTCCGGGCCAGTGCGTGGGCGGTGGCCGGGATGGGCGCGGTGAGCATCCACACCGGGTCGGCGGCGCGGGCCGACAGGTGGTGGATCCGAGCGCGCGGGGTCAGCCCGTGGTCGCGCAGCCCGCGTTCGTTGACGACCAGCAGCGCGGCGGCGGCGTCGCTGATCTGGCTGGCGCAGGCGGCGGTGGTCCGGCCGCCGGGGAGCAGCGGCGGCAGCGAGCGGATCTTCTCCCGGTCGGGCGGCCGGGGGCACTCGTCCCGGTCGAGACCCTGGCAGGGCACGGTCTCGGCGCGGAACAGGCCCTGCTCGCGGGCGCGCAGGGCGCGCTGGTGCGAGCGGATCGCGTACTCCTCCAGCAGTTCGCGCGGCAGCGACCACTTCTCGGCGATCATGTCGGCGGAACGGAACTGGGAGACCTCCTGCGTGCCGTAGCGGGCGCGCCAGCCGACCGAGCCGGAGAAGGGGTCCTTGAAGCCGTGGGCCCGACCGGCCGCCATGGCGGCCGAGATCGGCACCGCGCTCATGCACTGCACCCCGCCCGCGACCACGACGTCGCTGGTGCCGCTCATCACCGCCTGCGCGGCGAAGTGCAGCGCCTGCTGGGAGGAGCCGCACTGGCGGTCGACGGTCACCCCGGGCACGTGCTCGGGCAGACCGGCGGCGAGCCAGGCGGTGCGGGCGATGTCCCCGGCCTGCGGGCCGATGGTGTCCACGCAGCCGAGGACGACGTCCTCGACCGCGCCCGGGTCGATGCCGGTGCGCCGCATCAGCTCGGTCAGCGGTACGGCGGCGAGGTCGGCGGGGTGGACGGCGGCGAGCGAGCCGCCGCGTCGGCCGACGGGCGTGCGGACGGCGTCGACGATGTAGGCCCCGGTCATGAGCTGCCCTCCGAATCGGTCCCGGAACCCTAGCAAGCGCTTGCTTCAGAGGCCAGAGGTGCGGCGCCGCCCGCCGCCCGGTCGCTCCTGGCCTCGATGGCGTGCAGCACCGCGACCATGTCGTCCCGGCCGTGCCCGAGGGCCACGGCCTCGCCGAAGAGGGCGTGGCAGACGTCCAGCAGCGGCGAGGCCAGGCCGGACTCCCGGGCCGCCTCGGCGATCAGCCGGTTGTTCTTCAGCACATCCAGGACGCCGGCCTGGGCGTCGAAGTCGCGGTCCCTCAGCTTGGGGGCCTTCATCCGGGAGACGCCGCTGGCCATCGGCCCGGCGTCGAGCACGGCCAGGAACTGCCGCCGGTCCAGGCCGTGCCGGTCGGCGAAGTGGAATGCCTCGGCGAGGCCGGTGACCATGGTGATCAGGAACAGGTTCACGCTGAGCTTCATCAGCAGCGCGTCCGGCACCGGCCCGCAGTCGAAGACCTCCCGGCAGACCGGCCGCAGCAGCGGACGGACCCGCGCCACCGCCTCCGGCTCCCCAGCCAGCATGGCCACCAGCTCCCCGGCCTCGGCGGGCCCGCGCGAGCCGGAGACGGGGGCCTCGACGTAGTGGCCCCCGGCGGCGCGGATGTCGGCCTCGAGCCCGCGCGAGTACTCCGGCTCGGTGGTGCCCATGTGGACGACGGTGCGCCCGGCGAGCCCGGCGGCGAAGTGCGGCGTGCCGCGCCGCAGGACGGAGTCGACGGCCGCGCCGTCGGCCAGCATCAGGATCACCGTGCGGGCCCGCCGCAGGACGTCCGCCGGGTCGGCGGCGACGGCGCCCCCGGCCGCCCGCAGCGGCTCGCACCGCTCGGGCGTGCGGTTCCAGACCACCAGCGGGGTGCCCGACCGGGCCAGGTTGAGCGCCATGGGCAGGCCCATGGTGCCCAGGCCGATGAAGCCTGTGATGTCCGTGCCGCCTGTCTCCACCGTGCACCGCCGCCTTCGCCGATCGTCCTTGCATTTCTATGACAGCCGTCATAATAATGGCCACTATGACAGACGTCATAGTGCAACCACGCGGCCCCGCCCCGATCCGCACGGGGGCCGGGTGGCGGCTGGAGACACTCCGGCCGGACGACCGCCCGGCCCTGGCCGCGCTGTTCGCCGCCTGCTCGCCGGAGAGCGTCCGGCTGCGGTTCTTCGGCCTGCCGCGCGAGTTCCCGCCCGCGTACGCGGACAGCCTGCTCGCCTGCCGTCCCGAGCTGCACGACGCCTTGGCCGCCGTCACCGACGACAGCCGGGGCGGCGGGCCGGACGGCGGCCGCAGGCGGTTCGCCGCGCTGGCCGGGCTGGCCGCACCACAGGCGGCCGGGGCGGCCGGAATGGCCGGGCAGGAGGGCGCGGCGGAGCTGGCGGTCCTGGTCGCCGACGGCTGGCAACGCCAGGGGCTGGGCACCGCCCTGGTGGAGGAGCTGCTGGTGCGCGCCCGGCGGCGCGGGGTGGAGCGGGTGTCGGCCTGCGTCCTGCCGGGCCGTCCGCAACTGCTGGCGGCGCTGTCGCGTCGACTCGAGCTGGTCCACTCCTCCCGCAGCCAGGACGGCCTGACGGGTGTCTATAGGCTGGACCGGCCAGCGGGTGGAGGTCCGCTCCCCCGCTCCGCGTTCTTGGGAGGCCGGTGATGGCAGCGTCCGAGCGGGGCCCGCGCGAACGCATGGTGGTCAGTGCGGCGCAGCTGATCCGCCGCAACGGGGTGGCCGCCACCGGCATGCGGGACGTCGCCGCCCACGCCGGGGCGCCGCGCGGCTCGCTCCAGCACTACTTCCCGGGCGGCAAGGACCAGCTGGTCAACGAGGCGGTGCAGTGGGCCGGCCAGTACGCGGGCGGGCGCATCGGCCGGTTCCTGGCCGAGCTGCCCGAGCCCACCCCCAGCGGGCTGTTCGCCGCGATGGTGCGGCAGTGGACCGACGAGTACCAGGCGGTCGGCTTCGGCGCGGGCTGCCCGGTCGCCGCCGCGGCGGTGGACTGCGCGGACTCCACCGAGTCCACCCGGGTCGCCGCCGCAGCCGCGTTCGCGGACTGGAACGGACCGCTGGCGCAGGCGCTGGCCGGGATGGGCGTCCCGGCCGGACGCACCCAGGCCCTGGCCACGCTCATGATCAGCACCCTGGAGGGAGCCATCCTGATCGCCCGCTCGGAGCGCGACATCCGCGCCCTCACCACCGTCGTCCAGGAGCTCGGCCCCCTCCTGGACAGCTGCCTACCCACACCCGCAACCCACGAACAGCAGCCCCCGACCTAGCCCCCACAGCGAGCCCGCCCCGCAGCCACGGGCCGCACGGGGGCGTCGGTCAGCCCAGGCGCATGTGGTGCAGCAGGAGCAGCGCAGCTACAGCGTTCGCGGACCGCACCTCGCCCTTGGCGACCAGCTCAAGCACGCGGGCCAGTGACACCCACTCGCGGCGCTCCGACTCGAAGTCGTCCTCGGGGTGCCCCACGTACTCCGCCGATGTGGACCAGTAGACGTGGTGCAGCGCATCGGTAAGACCGTTCGACGGCTCGACCGTCAGCAGGTGCTGCAACGGCCCCGGACGCCAACCGGTCTCCTCCAGCATCTCCCGCGCAGCCGCCGCCTCCAACGACTCCCCCGCCTCCACCACGCCTGCGGCCAGCTCCCAGCCCCACGTGTCCGTGATGAACCGGTGGCGCCACAACAGCAGCACCTCGTCCCGCTCGTTGACGACCGTCGCCAGCGCCACGGGCCGCAGACGCATCAGGTAGTGGTCGAGATGCCGACCATCAGGCAGCTCGACGTCGGCAAGGTTGATCCGCAGCCACGGATTCGAGTACACCTCGTGCTCGCCGAGGTTCTTCCATACCGACAGATCTGCACCCCTTGCGGTCAGCCCGTGACCGGTACCGCTTCCTGGATCGACCAAGGCCACCAAGACAAGGGCATCATCGACGTGAGCCACATCGACTGCTACGAGCAGGTTCTCCAAATGCCCATCGCCCTGCGGCACGAGGGTGGGCGGTGAGCGCTGAAACGGCCCGGGAGCACAAGCGCAGGCTCGTCCGGGAGATCACGGCCACCCCAAGCGCCACCGAGGCTCTCGGGTACTGCACCGACTGCGGAGTCCGGTGCCGGGGCCGAGTGCTGGGCAGTGTCGAGCAGAACGCAAGCTGCTGCTCCGTCGTCATCTGCGGGCCCTGCGACAAGGCCATGCGAGAACGGCACGTCGAGCGAGCCCGCTCCGACGGGGTTGCAGCGGAGGCGGTGCGGGCCGCTCGACGGGAGGTCAGGTGAACACCACGGCCGGACTCGGCCATAGGCGGCGCGCGGGCGGCCGGCTGCCGGGGTATTGGGGGTCGCGGCGGTCGGCCGGAGGCGGTGTGCGGTGAGGGCGCGGCCGATCAGTACTGGTAGTAGCCGATGAGGTTGCCGCCGGCGGAGACCGTGTTGGTCTGGACGTCGGTGCCGGTGTCGTAGGCGTTGATCATCTCGCCGTTGCCGATGTAGACGCCGACGTGGTCGGTGTCGGAGGCGCTGCTGCCGAAGAACACCAGGTCGCCCGGGACCGGGGAGCTGACCGGGGTCATCTCGGCGATCTGGTTGGCGGTGCTGCCGGAGCCGAGGACGTCCAGCTGACCGTACGCCAGGTAGTAGACCCATCGGGCGAATCCGGAGCAGTCCAGGCCGATGGCGGCCGGATCACTGCAGCTGAGCGACTGCGGATCGCCGACGCAGGTGCCGGTGGACGGCCCGGGCACGCCGCCGTGGCCGCCGCCCCACACGTACTGGATGTAGCCGCCGGGCCAGCCGGTGTCGTTCCCGGCCTGGGCGTTGTAGCCGGGTTCGGCCGATCCGTTCTCGATGGCCTGGGCGTAGCCGACGATCTTCGACAGCACGCTGCCGCTGGGCGGCGGTACCGGGGTTCCGGTACCGCCGCCGTCCAGCGACGCCTTGGTAGCCGGGCCGACGATGCCGTCCACGGACAGGCCGTGGGCGCTCTGGTACGACTTCACCGCCGCCAGCGTCCCTGCCCCGAAGTCACCGTCCACACTCAGACCCGCGCCGTGCTGGTTCAGCAACTCCTGCAACTCGGTCACACAACCGTCCACCTCCCCTTCGGAGATGTCCGCCGGGCACTTTGCGGAGGTCAGCGGGACGGGCGCGGGCACGGAACTGCTGCTGCCGCCGAGCGACGCCTTGGTGTTGGGGCCGACGATGCCGTCGGCGGCGAGGCCGTGGGCGCTCTGGTACGACTTCACCGCCGCCAGCGTGCCCGCCCCGAAGTCACCGTCCACACTCAAGCCCGCGCCGTGCTGGTTCAGCAACTCCTGCAGCTCCGTCACACAACCGTCCACCTCCCCTTCGGAGATGTCCGCCGGGCACTTTGCGGAGGTCAGCGGGACGGCGGCGGGGGCGGCCTGGCCGAGCAGCGCGGCCTTGGTGGCCGGGCCGACGACGCCGTCGGCGGTCAGGCCGTGGGCGCTCTGGTACGCCTTGACGGCCGCCAGCGTCCCGGCGCCGAAGTCGCCGTCCACGCTCAGGCCGGCGCCCGCGTCGTTGAGGAGTTGCTGCAGTTCGGTGACGCAGCCGTCCTTCTCGCCTTCGGCGATGTCGGTGGGGCACTGGGCGGAGGTCAGTGCGATCGACCCGGGGGCGGAGGTGCTGGTGTGGTCCAGTTCGGCCTTGGTCAGCGGCCCGACGATGCCGTCGGCGGAGAGGCTGTGGGCGCTCTGGTAGGTCTTCACGGCGGCCAGCGTGGCCGCGCCGAAGTCCCCGTCGACGCTCAGGCCCGCGCCGTTGGCATTGAGCAGGTCCTGGAGTTCGGTGACGCAGCCGTCGCTCTCGCCCTGGGCGATGTCGGTGGGGCACTGCGAGGAGGTCAGTGCGATCGGTGCGGGCACGGCGGCCATGGCCGGGGTGGCGACGGCGATCATTCCGGCCGCGACGACCAGCACGGTGGCGGCGACGGTGATCCGCCGCCGGATGCGGCCCACCGAGCTTCGGGTGAAGGGGAGTTGTTGGCGCGGTGGCTGCTCGGGGTCGAACTGCCCTGGAGACATGGGCTCTTGCTCCTTCTGATGACGATGCCGGCGCATGCGCGTGCCTTCATTCGAGAGGTGCATGACAAGCCATGTCAAGGACAATTCCCCACCTCCCGGCGGGCGTTGACCGCCAGGAGGGTCAGCCGGGCCAAGGGGGCTTCCTCGGCCCGGAACTGAGTGCCGGTCAGCTTATCGACGGCTCTATCACCGGGAGTTGGGCCGCCTCGGGCGGCGACTGCAGGGTGTAGTCGGCGGCCACCGTCTCGTCCTGGTTGCGCGGAGCCCTGACCGCCCGCAGCACCAGCGTGGCCACCACGGCGACGGCGAGGTTCAGCACGAAGGCGGTCACCCCGATGTAGCCGATCTGCCCGATCACCGGAATGCTCGCCGAGCTGCCGCCGAAGTGCGAGTGCGGCTTCCCGGCGACGGCGACGCCGTACGCGGTCCAGGTGCCGTACGCCATGCCCGCGGCCCAGCCCAGCAGCAGCCCCCAGGGGTGGAACCACCGGCTGCTGTGGCCGCGCAGCACCAGCCCGCCCACCACGGCCGGGAAGGTCTGCAGGATCCAGATCCCGCCCAGCAGTTGCAAGTTGATCGAGAACTGCTTGTCGATCCCGAGGACGAACCCGAGTGCGCCCAGTTTCACCAGCAGCGACACCACCTTGGCCACCGCCGTCTCCTGCGCGGGGGTGGCGTCCGGCTTGACGAACTCCCGGTAGACGTTGCGGGTGAACAGGTTGGCGGCGGCGATCGACATGATGGCGGCCGGGACCAGCGCCCCGATGCCGATGGCGGCGAAGGCCACCCCCGCGAACCAGGACGGGAACATCTGCTCGAACAGCTGCGGCACCGCGAGCTGGGCGTTGTACCCGGTCACGCCCTTGCCCACGCCCGCGGCGATGGCCATGAAGCCCAGCAGCGAGAGCAGGCCGAGCATCAGCGAGTACGCGGGCAGCAGCGCCAGGTTGCGCCGGACGGTGTTGCGGTCCTTGGCGGAGAGCACCCCGGTCGCCGAGTGCGGGTACATGAACAGCGCCATCGCCGAGCCGACGGCCAGCGTGGCGTACGCCCACTGCGCGCTGGGGCCGGGCACCAGCGAGCCGCGCGGCTTGCCGGTGGCCGGGCTGGTCTTGGCCAGCGCCTGCGCCGCCGAGTGGAAGACGCTGCCGTAGCCGCCGAGCCGGATCGGGATGTAGATGACGGCGACGATCACCACCACGTACACCAGGGTGTCCTTGACGAAGGCGATCAGCGCGGGCGCGCGCAGCCCGGAGGAGTAGGTGTACGCGGCCAGCACGGCGAACGCGATCAGCAGCGGCAGATCCTTCGCCAGGCCGCTGGAACCGCCCAGGTGCATGGTGTCCAGCACCGCCTGGATGCCCACCAGTTGCAGGGCGATGTAGGGCATGGTCGCCAGGATGCCGGTCAGCGCGACCGCCAGCGCCAGCCAGCGGGAGCCGTAGCGGCCCCGGGCGAAGTCGGCCAGCGTCACGTACCCCCGGCTGCGCGCCACCGACCACAGCCGGGGCAGGAACATGAACACCAGCGGCCAGGCCAGGATGGTGTAGGGCACCGCGTAGAAGCCGGCCGCGCCCACGCCGTAGATCAGCGCGGGCACCGCGATGAAGGTGTACGCGGTGTAGAGGTCGCCGCCGAGCAGGAACCAGCTGACGACGGTGCCGAAGCCGCGCCCGCCCAGGCCCCACTCGTCCAGGTGCAGGGCGTCGGAGGCCCGGCGCCAGCGGGCGGCGAGGAAGCCAACGACCGTGACCAGCACGAAGAGCAGCAGGAAGACGGTGAGCGAGACGGCGTTGACGTGCGTCCCGGCAGCGTTCAGGATCATCGTCCGACCTCCCCTGCTCCCGAGCCGACCCCGCGCCGGCTCTCCTCACGGCGGATCAGCAGATAGGCGATCCCGGTGAAGGCGGCCGACACCACCACCCACAGCAGCTGGTACCAGTAGAAGAAGGGGATGCCGATGAACGCCGGGCCGACTCTGGCGTAGGAGTTGACCCACAGCAGGGCCGCGAAGGGCGCCAGCAGCAGCACCGCGCAGACCACGCGGGTCGGGGTGACCAGCGGTAACGGCGTCGTCGGTGCGGGCGGTGGTACGGCTGGCGGCGGCGCGGACGGCGCGGTGTCGGCCATGGTGCGGCTCCTTTCGGTCGGTGGCGGGGCGGTGGCCCCCGGGCCCGCAAGCCGGTGGCAGGCTCACGTCACCCCGCTCGCGTCACTAGGAACTACCCGGCTTGCCGCCCCGACACCCCGATGCGGACGGGCATATGTCGGCGATCGCGGTCCCGCTGCCGTACGCCGGTGGAGCGGTCAACAGCCGGTCGACCAGGCGGTCATCCGGGCGGTCAGCCGGGCGGTCAGCCGGGCGGTCAGCCGGGCGCCCTGGTCACCCGGGCGGCGGCGAGCGCACAGGCCCCGGCCACCACCAGCGGCCAGATCGACTGACCGGTGGTCAGGATGCGTTCGACCGTGCCCGCCGGGCCGTGGTCCCACATCTCCACCATGAACCATCCGGCGCAGCAGAACATGGCCGCCGAGGCCAGCAGGGACGCCACGGGCCGCAGCGGCCAGGGGGTGGCCGGGTCGAGCCGGACGGCCAGCAGCGGCCAGGCCGCCAGCAGCGAGAAGCCCACGGCGGTGGCGGCGGTGTGCTGCGCGCTGGGCCCCCGGGGCGGCTCGGGGTTCAGCGCCACCGCGATCGACGCGGCCCCGCCGCAGGCCAGGGTGATCCGTCCGGTGAGGGCGGCGGCGCGCAGGCCGAGCGCGGTGACCATGTGACAGGCGCCCAGGGCGAACAGAGCCAGCGTCATCACCCAGCGGTCGGTCGCGCCCAGGGATGCCAGCGTGCTGATGGTCTGGTGGACCGGGTCGTATCCCTGCGTCTGGAGCGTTGCCGCCACCACCCAGCCCACGATCAGCAGCACCGGGGCGGTCGCCGCGGACAGCAGCGCCCACCAGGGGACAATTCGCATATTCACACGGTAACGGCTGGTCAGCCCGGATCAAGCAGCCCCGACCGGGACGGCGTGCCGCCCGTCGGGGGCCGCAGGCGTAGGGGGGTCCGGGGGCTCAGACGCCTTCTGCGGAGCGGGGTACTCCGGTCTCGGCCAGGATCTCGAAGGCGCGCGGCAGCTGCCGGGCCAGCCCGCCGGGCAGCCCGCCGCCGCCCTGGGCGCGGCGGCGGCGCTGGAGCCGCAGCACGGCCCGGACCGCCGACAGCGCCGCCCCGGCGATCACCGCCGCCCGCAGCTCGGCGTCCTCCTGCTGCGGGCCGAGCCGCCTCAGGACCAGCTGCGTCAGCCGGTCCTCGAACTCGGTGAAGGCTTTCACCAGCCCCACCGTGACCAGCGCCTCGGTGCCCTCCAGCGGGTGGGTGAGGGCGGTGAGGCTGCTGCCCGCGAACGGCTCGGCCGCCGTCAGCAATGCCGCGCAGACCGCGCTCAGCGGCTCCTCGTCCGCCGGACGCTCGGCCAGTGCCGCCTCGATGAAGGCGAACAGGTCGATGCTGTCCGGCAGCAGCAGCGCCTCCTTGCTGTCGAAGTAGCGGAAGAAAGTGCGCTCGGACACGTCCGCGCGGGCGGCGATGTCGGCGACCGTGGTGCCCGCGAAGCCGCGCTCGGCGAAGAGGGCCGCAGCGCAGTCCCGCAGCGCGCGGCGGGTCTGCTCCTTCTTGCGCTGGCGCAGTCCGGGCGCGCCGCTCTGATGAGGCATGGGCGAAGCCTAGCCAGCCTGGCTCCGGAGTCAATTGTCAGCTGTGCCACATGGCAGTCCTGACAGCCCGACCGGCTTGTCCCCCGGGCCGTCCGGCCCGAAGGTGCGGCGGTTCGTGGCCCCGGGGGCAGTCGGGCGGATAGGGTCGTCCGGTGCTGAGCGGAAGCTATCAAGACCTGTTCACGGCGGTCTCCAGTTGCGCGGCCGCGCTCACCGGGCTGCTGTTCGTCGCCATGTCCGTGGCCCCGAGCCAGGGCACGCCCGAGCGGCCCGCCATCGTCCAGCAGGTGCGGGCCGGTGCGGCCATCCTGTGCTTCACCAATGCGCTGTCGGTCTCGCTGTTCGGCCTGGTGCCCGGCAACAACCTCGGCTACGCGGCCGTCCCGCTGTCGGTGATCGGCCTGTTCTTCACGGCGGCGGGCGCGCGGTCCATCGTCGCCAACCCCCCGGCGCAGCGGAAGCACAAGCGCCGGCAGATCAGCTTCATCGTCCTGCTGCTGTGCCTCTTCGGCTCCGAACTCCTCGGCGGCATCCGGCTGCTCGTCCATCGGCACAACAACGGCGCCGCCGAGCTGGTCGGCAACCTGCTGGTGGCCATGCTGCTCATCGGGATCGCCCGGGCCTGGGAGATGGTCGGCGACCGGGAGACCGGGATCCTGGCCTCCATCGCCGTCCTCGCCGGACGCGGGCCCGACACGCCGCCGCCCGGCGAGCAGCCGGACGCGGAGCCCGCGGAGTGAGGGTCAGGACCGGCTGCGGGCGCGGGCGCGCATCCGGCTGGGCGGTTCGCCGAACCAGCGGCGCGCCGCCCGGGACAGCGCCGACTGCTCGGACAGTCCCAGCATGCCGGTGATCTGCGACAGCGGCAGCTCGGTCTCGGTGAGCAGCTGCCGGGCCCGCTGCCGCCGGACGTCGTCCAGGACCGCCTCGTAGCTGGTGCCCTCGGCCGCCAGGTGGCGTTGCAGGGTACGCGGGTGCATCCGGTGCCAGCGGGCCACCGCCTCGACCGACAGCTCGGCCGTGCCGACGGCGCGCGCCAGCGTGCCGCGCACCCGGGCGGTCAGCGTGTGCCCGGGGTCGGCGAAGTGCGTGGCCATGTAGTCGACGGCGATGTCGCGCAGCACGCTGTCCCGGCTGTCCAGCGGCGCGGACATCAGCGCGGCGGGCAGCCGCAGCAGGGCGGCCTCCTGGTCGAAGCGGACGTCCGCGCCGAAGAAGTCGGTGTAGCGGGCCGACGGCGCCAGCACCGGGTGCGGCAGGTGCACCGACCGCAGCCCGTAGCCGCCGTGGGCCCGCAGCAGAACCCGGTGCATCAGGCCCATGCCGAGGTCGATCGCCTGCGGCGGGCTGGGCAGCCCGGGCAGCGAGGCATTGTAGCGCAGGCCGACCACCCCGGCGGCGCCGCGCGGGTCGGGCACCTGGAGCACGCTCAGCGTCGGGCTGTGGATGTACAGGAAGCGGGAGGCGCAGGCCAGCGCCGCACCGATGGTGGCCGAGCGCTCGACGGCCACGGCCAGCGGCCCGAGAACGCTGATGTCCTGCTGCTCGGCCAGCAGCAGCCCCAGATCCGGGCGGCGCAACTGCCCGGCGGCGTGCTCCAGCACCCGCGCCGCGGCCACAGCCGGGACGAGCGCGTCGTCGGAGTCGGGGGCGTCCGGGTCGATCCGGAAGCGGGCCAGCAGAGCCGCGCCGTCACCGCCGAGCGAGTCCACCAGCGGGACCAGGCCGCGCAGTCCGGCGGCCCGCAGCAAGGGTGTCATGTCGCCCAAGGGTAAAATTCTGTCGCGTGGTGTCAAGTGCCGGACGGCTCCCGGGCGCGACACTGGGCGGGTTCGCAGCATGCACCGCCATGCACCGCCATGCACCGCCATGAACGCCTGCCGGAAAGGGGCCACCGGTGACCGACGCCGCAGAGCCGGAACACGAGTACGTCGACGTGCTGATCGTCGGCGCGGGCCTGTCCGGGATCGGCGCCGCCAGCCACCTGCGGCGCGCCTGCCCGGACAAGTCCTTCGCCGTGCTGGAGTCGCGCGGGGCGATCGGCGGCACCTGGGACCTCTTCCGCTACCCCGGCGTCCGCTCGGACTCCGACATGTTCACCCTCGGCTACTCCTTCCGCCCGTGGACCGCCGCCAAGGCCATCGCCGACGGCGAGTCCATCCGCACGTACGTCGCCGACACCGCCCGCGAGAACGGGATCGAGCCGCACATCCGCTTCCACCACCGGGTGGTCCGCGCCGACTGGTCGTCCCGGACCGCACGCTGGACGGTCACCGTGCAGCGCACCGGGCCCGGCGAGCACCCCGGCACGGGCGAGACCCCCGGCACCGGCGAGGCTCCGCAGGACGCCGGGACGACCACGCTGAGCTGCTCGTTCCTCCAGGTCTGCTCCGGCTACTACCGCTACGACCAGGGCTACAGCCCGGCCTTCCCCGGGGCCGAGGAGTTCACCGGGCGGATCGTCCACCCGCAGCACTGGCCGGCCGACCTGGACTACGCCGGACGGCGGGTCGTGGTCATCGGCAGCGGAGCCACCGCGGTGACCCTGGTCCCCTCCATGGCCGCCACCGCCGCCCATGTCACCATGCTCCAGCGCTCCCCCACCTACGTCGCCTCGCTGCCCGCCGGGGACGCCATCGCCGACCGGCTGCGCCGCCGCCTGCCCGCACAGCACGCCTACCGGCTGATCCGCTGGAAGAACGTGCTGTTCAGCATGGGCAGCTACAGCCTGAGCCGACGCCGGCCCAGGCTGATGAAGGCCATCCTGCGCCGGGGCGCGGCGGCCGCGCTGCCGCCCGGGTACGACGTGGACACCCACTTCGGGCCCAGCTACGACCCGTGGGACCAGCGGCTGTGCGTGGTGCCCGACGGCGACCTGTTCGCCGCCGTCCGCGAGGGCCGGGCGGCCGTGGTCACCGACCGGATCGAGCGCTTCACCGCCACCGGCATCGCGCTGGAGTCCGGCACGGAACTGCCCGCCGACGTCATCGTGACCGCGACCGGGCTGAACCTGCTGGCCATCGGCGGCATACGGCTCCGGGTGGACGGCGCCGAGGTCGATCTGGCGCAGACCCTGGCCTACAAGGGCATGATGCTGTCCGGCGTGCCGAACTTCTCGCTCACCCTCGGCTACACCAACGCCTCCTGGACGCTCAAGGCGGACCTGGTCGCGCAGTACGTGTGCCGCCTCCTCCGGCACATGGACGAGCAAGGATTCCACAGCGTCACCCCGGTCGCGCCGGACCTGGGCGGACCGGACCGGCTGGCCCCGCTGATCGACCTGGCGTCCGGGTACGTCCGGCGCAGCGTCGACCTGCTGCCCCGGCAGGGGCCCGCCGCGCCCTGGCGGCTGCACCAGAACTACCTGCGCGACCTGCGCTTGATGCGGCGCGGCCCGGTGACCGACGCCGTCCGCTTCGGCCGCGCCACGGACGCGCCCGCCCCCGCGCCTGTGGCAGCGCCCGCCGTCAGCTGACCCGGCACAGCGCGGCGATCCGCGGCAGCCGGCGGGACATCTCGGCGGCGTCGTCGAAGTCGAAGCCCCACGCGGGGTCGAGCGCGGGGTAGCGGACGGCGCAGGAGCCGCGCGGTATGTGCGCGCCGGTCGCGGCCAGGTGGGCGTTCCAGGCGATGGCCAGCGCCGCCTCGCACTCCAGCTCGTGGCCGTGCTGCGCGGCAGTCATCACCGCCGGCAGTTCGGACAGCGAGTCCGGGTCGGCCACCGCGCGCTCGAACACGGCCCGGCCCTGCAGCACCAGCCAGCCACGGAAGTAGTCGAAGCCGTCGTCCGAGCAGCCGCCGTTCAGCGTGTAGGCGGCCGCCCACAGGGGGCTGCGGTACGAGCGGGTGAGGGCGTCCCACAGCAGCTGCTGTGCGGCGACGATGTCGGCCGCGGGCAGCTCGCCCAGCAGCGCGGAGGCGCGGGCGGCGACGGCATGGCCGTCGGCCGGGTCCGCGACCTCGGCGCGTGCGGTGTCGATGAGTTCCCAGAAGGTTCCCGTGTCCATGGTGCCGAAGCTAGCGGTCGGCACTGACAGTCCGCCCCGTCTGCCCGCCGGGCGGAACGCCCCGCCGCACCGCGCCGCCGCACCGCCCCCGCCGCCGGGCGGCGGACCTGGGAGGATGGCGTCATGAGCGCCCCGGATACCGCCGACCTGTGGCCCGACGTACAGCCGGAGGCCGCCCGGCGGCTGCTGGTCGCGGCGGTGGACTCCTTCGCCCGGCTCGGCTACCACGCCACCACCACCCGGGAGATCGCCCGGACCGCCGGGATGAGCCCGGCGGCGCTGTACATCCACTACCCGTCCAAGAGCGCGCTGCTGTTCGAGATCAGCCGCAGCGGCCATGAGCAGACCATGGCCCTGGTGGAGCGCGCGGCGGCCGTCGGCGGCGATCCGGTGGAGCGGGTCCGGGCGCTGGTGGCGGAGTTCACCGCCTGGCACGCCCGGGCCCACACCGTGGCCCGGATCGTCCAGTACGAGCTGCAGGCCCTGCCGCCGCGGGAGTACGAGGTCGTGGCGGAGCTGCGGCGGCGGATCGAGGCCACGGTCCGCGAGGTGATCGCGGACGGCGTGGACCAGGGCGTGTTCGCGGTGGCGGACGTACGGACGGCGGCGCGGGCGCTGATCTCGCTGGGCGTGGACGTGGCCCGCTGGTACAACGAGCGGTCCGCGACGCCCCCGGACGAGCTGGGCCGGCGCTACGCCGATCTGGTGCTGGGCATGCTCGGGGCCCCGCCCGGCCCGCGCGAGCAGCAGGAACACGGGCAGGGGTAACGGCGTCCGCTGCGCAGCCGGTCCTTGCCTGGTCCCGGTGGCCCACCTAAGCTAAGCAAGCGCTTAGTCACCTCTGGCGCAGGCGGAAAGGAAACCCGTGTCCTCCCTGATCCTGTCCTCGCGCGACCTGGACTTCCTGCTCCATGAGTGGCTCGACGTCACCGCCCTCACCTCCCGCGACCGCTTCGCCGAGCACTCCCGCGAGACCTTCGACGCGGTGCTGGAGCTGGCGGAGTCCATCGCCACCGAGCAGTTCGCCCCGCACAACCGCAAGGCCGACGCCAACGAGCCGCGGATGGACGCCGACGGCCGGGTGGTGCTGATCCCCGAGGTCAAGGCGGCACTGGAGGTCTATGCCAAGGCGGGCCTGCTGGCCGGCCAGTTGGACGAGGAGCTCGGCGGCATGCAGCTGCCGAACGTGGTCGCCAAGGCGGTGGCGGCCTGGTTCCAGGCGGCCAACCCGGGGACGGCCGCCTATCCCTT
Source organism: Streptacidiphilus sp. PB12-B1b (assembly GCF_014084125.1). Taxonomy (NCBI): domain Bacteria; kingdom Bacillati; phylum Actinomycetota; class Actinomycetes; order Kitasatosporales; family Streptomycetaceae; genus Streptacidiphilus; species Streptacidiphilus sp. PB12-B1b. The sequence continues at coordinate 4,733,201 of NZ_CP048405.1, forward strand.
CCTGACCGTGGGCAATGCCAACCTGCTGGTCGCGCACGGCAGCCCGGAGCAGGTGGACACCTGGGTGCGGCCGATGGCCGAGGGCCGGTTCTTCGGCACCATGTGCCTGTCCGAGCCGCAGGCGGGCTCCTCGCTGGCGGACATCACCACCCGGGCGGTCCCGCAGCCGGACGGCAGCCACCGGATCACCGGCAGCAAGATGTGGATCTCCGGCGGCGACCACGAGCTGACCGAGAACATCGTCCACCTGGTGCTGGCCAAGATCCCCGGCGGTCCGCCCGGGGTGAAGGGCATCTCGCTGTTCATCGTGCCCAAGTACCTGCCGGGGCCGGACGGCGGCGCGGGCGAGCGCAACGACGTGGTGCTGGCCGGGCTCAACCACAAGATGGGCTTCCGGGGCACCACCAACACCCTGCTCAACTTCGGCGAGGGCCGGCACACCCCGCTGGGCGCGCCCGGCGCGGTGGGCTACCTGCTCGGCGAGCCGCACCAGGGCCTGGCCTACATGTTCCACATGATGAACGAGGCCCGGGTGGGCGTGGGCCTGGGCGCGACCGCGCTGGGCTACACCGGCTACCTGCACGCACTGGAGTACGCCCGCACCCGCACCCAGGGGCGCCCGATCGGCGAGAAGGACCCGGCCGCGCCGCAGGTGCCGCTGGTCGAGCACCCGGACGTACGGCGGATGCTGCTGGCCCAGAAGGCGTACGTGGAGGGCGGTCTGGCGCTCGGGCTGTACTGCTCGCTGCTGGTGGACGAGCAGGCCACCGCCCCCGGCGAGGCCGAGCGGGCGCGCGCGGCGCTGCTGCTGGACGTGCTGACGCCGATCGCCAAGAGCTGGCCCTCGCAGTGGTGCCTGGAGGCCAACAGCCTGGCCATCCAGGTCCACGGCGGCTACGGCTACACCCGCGACTACGACGTGGAGCAGTTCTACCGGGACAACCGGCTCAACCCCATCCACGAGGGCACCCACGGCATCCAGGGGCTGGACCTGCTGGGACGCAAGGTGGTGGCGCAGGGCGGCGCGGGCCTGCGACTGCTGGCCGAGACCCTGTCGGCGACGGCGGCCCGGGCGGTGGCGGCGGGCGGCGAGGCGGCCGCTCTGGGGGCGCAGCTGCAGGCCGCCGTCGAGCGCACGGTCGAGGTCACCGGGCGGCTGTGGAGCACCGGCGACCCGGTGTCGGCGCTGGCCAACGCCACGGTCTACCTGGAGGCGGTCGGCCATGTCGTTGTCGCCTGGGTGTGGCTGGAGCAGCTGCTTGCGGCCGAGGGGCGCAGCGGCGGCTTCTACGACGGCAAGCGGCAGGCGGCGCGCTACTTCTTCCGCTGCGAACTGCCGAAGACCGGGCCGCAGTTCGATCTGCTGGCGGCGCTGGACCGGACCTCGCTGGAGATGGCGGACGCCTGGTTCTGACGCTGTGTCATCCGGGTGCGCCGGGAGGAGTATGACCATGCACAGTCATGCCCCGTCCGCCGAAACCGGAGACCGCCCATGCGCCGACCACGCCTCAAACCCCTCCTCACCTGCCGCGCCGTCGTCGGGGCGGCCCTGCTGGCGCTCGGCGTCGGCCTGGCCGCCGCCCCCACGGCGAGCGCCCGACCCGTCGGTGCGGCCGCCCATGCCCACAGCGCCGCCCTGCCCGCCGCCGCGGCGCCGGGCATCGAGATCAACTCGCAGAACCCGGTGACCGCCGAGCCGCCGGTCACCCGGCCGCGTACGCACTCCTGCACGCAGACCCTGGCCGACGCCTTCCCGTCCAACTCCGCCACCGGCGCGCCGCAGAGCTTCTCCGGCACGCTGGCCCCGCCGTCCGGCTGCGCCGGGCCCTGGTCCAAGGTGGTGCTCGACTGGACGACCAGCGTGCAGGGCAACCAGTACGACCGCTCGGGCTCGCTGGACATCGGCTCGACCATGGTCTACTTCGGCACCACTTACGAACCCGACCCGGCCGGGAAGACCTACCACGTCGCCAAGGACCTGACCGAGTACAGCGCGCTGCTGCGGACCGCGCACAGCTACAGCGGCGGCATCGGCAACTACACCAACAGCGTGGACACCGGCGTCTACGTCCAGACCGTGACCCTCACCTACTACCAGGCCGACCGCGCCGCCCCCGCCCCGGCCGAGCCGGACGCCGTCGTCGGCCTGGGCTCACAGGACGCGGACGCCACCCAGCCCACCGTGCACCTGGCCGCCGCCGGCCTGCCGCGCAACATCACCCACGCCTACCTCGAGGTCTACATCAAGGGCAACGGCTGCGACGAGCAGTGGTTCACCGACGTGCCCGACGATGTCTCCGCCGACTTCCCCTCGGCCGGGCTCTGCGGCAGCGGCCCGTACCGCGAGGTGGACGCGGCCGTCGACGGACGGCCGGCGGGCGTGGCGCAGTACTTCCCGTACGTCTACACCGGCGGCATCGTGCCCACGCTGTGGCGGCCGATCCCGGCGGTCGGGACCTTCGACATGACCCCGGAGCTGCTGGACGTCACCCCCTTCGCCGGCGAGCTGGTCGACGGCGGCAGCCACGACGTGGCGCTGACCGTGGCCGACGCCGGGGACGTCTGGAACCTCAGCGCCAACCTGCTGCTCTACACCGACCACGGCGCGGCCACCACCTCCGGCGCGCTCACCGAGGACACCATCGCGCCCACGGCCGTGATGACCCAGCACGAGTCGACCGCGCCCGACGGCTCGGTCACCGCCGACGTCGGCGCCCGCCGCTCCTGGACCACCAGCGGCTATGTGATCACCTCCGCCGGCCGGGAGACCACCACCGTCAGCCAGCAGGTCGCCTTCGACAACGTGGACGTGGTCAGCCGGGGCGGCTCGGCGCAGGACGTCACCGAGCACGACCAGGGCCGCAACGTCTCGGTGACCACCGACGCCCGGGGCAGCAGCCAGGTCAGCACGCACCAGTGGTCCTACCCGATCACCGTGGACGCCGACTTCCAGGGCACCGACAACGACGACTTCGCGCTGGCCGCCACCGTCGACATGACCCGGCAGCTGGCCGACGCGCAGAGCACCCGCCGGGTGCGCGGCGACCGGACCGTCTTCCCCGGCCTGCCCGATCCGTCGCAGGCAGGCCCCCGATCGACCGACCGGGTGCACTCCACCGGGGTGCTGACCGTGGTCGGCGGCACCGCGACCCAGGCCGGCGGCCAGGCCTGGCAGCGGTACTCCGGCACCGACGACGTCCCGGGCCAGTGGTACGACCACTACCTGGCCGCCAAGGACGGCGATGTCACCGCCGACGTGCTGCGGGTGTCGGCCGGCTGACCGGGCCGCCCGCCGGGCAGCCGGCCCGGCGGGCGCTCAGCGGGCGGCGGCCAGCAGCTCCTCGAAGCCGCGCACCAGCCCGGCGGGCGAGGTCAGCGCGGCGACCTCGTCGCGGGTCGAGACCGCCGCCCGGCGCAGCGCGTCGTCGTGCAGCAGCCGCTCCAGGAGCGCGCCGTCCACGGCCTCGTCGGCGGCGCGCAGCGCGAAGCCGCGGGCCTCGGCCGCCGCCGCGTTGCCGAAGTGGTCGGCCCCCTGGGGCAGGATCAGCTGCGGCACGCCCGCGACCACGGCCGACATCATCGTCCCCGAGCCGCCGTGGTGCACGATGGCGTCGCTCGCCGCGAGCAGCCCGGCCAGCGGCACCCAGGGCAGCGGGCGGACGTTGCCGGGCAGGGCGCCCAGCGGTTCGAGGTCGGAGCCGCCCACGGCCAGCAGGAACTCGGCGTCCACCGAGGCGGCCTCGTCGACCACCCGGCGGATGGAGCGGACGCCGTCGTACGCGGTCAGCACCGTGCCCAGGGTGACCGCGACCCGCAGCCGCTCCCGGGGGGCGAACAGCTCGGCCGGGATGACGCCGCCACCGTTGTAGGGGATGTAGCGGACCCGCCAGCCGACGCCGTCGCCGCCGAGGGACTCCGGGACGACGTCCAGCACCGTCCGCTCGGCGGGCGCGGCGGCGTCCAGGCCGTGCTCCCGGTACTCGGCGGCCAGTTCGGTGACCAGCCGGTCGGCGATCCGCAGCCCGGACACCACCCCGAAGTTGTGCACCACTGCGGGGATCTTCAGCGTGCGCGCGACCAGCGGCGCGGCGCCCTGGTAGGCGCCGTGCACGATGACGTCCGGTAACCAGGCCGAGGCCAGCTCGGCGAGCCGGGCCAGGGTGGAGCGGGAGTGCTGGGCGAAGCCCGCCGCCGCCACCCGCAGCATCTCCTCCTCGGAGCGGCCCTCCGAGCGGTAGCCGGCCCCGGCGGCGGACGTCCGGAAGGCGTCCAGGACGGTGCTGCCGTCGCCGACGTCCACGGCCGGCAGCCCGGTGTTGCGGAGCAGCTCCATCGGGGCGGAGCCGGCGAACAGCACGTCGTGCCCGGCGGACAGCAGCGCCTGGGCCGTCGGCACCATGGGGAAAACGTGGCCGGCCGCGCCCGGGCCGCTGAAGAGAATACGCACGCTGGCTCCCTGTTGGGGTACGAAGTCGAGGCGTCCGCACCCCATTCAAGGGGGAATGCGGACGCCCCAGCAACCAACACGGGAGAACTGTCCTGAATGCGCTTCCCGGTTCCGCACATGGCCGGATCACGGGAGCGCCCGGCTATTCCCGGGAATTGGGCGCGGCCGTCAGCGCAGCCCTGCGAACAGGTCGTCCTCGTGGTCCGGCACCGGCACCGTGCTGAACTGCCGGACGAATGACTCGTAGCCGAACACCCGCTGCTGGCCCTCTTCCGGAAGCCGCAGGAAGAAGATGTTCTCGCCCTGGCTGGCATGCGCCTCCAGCGCCTTGCGCTTCCGCGTGACCTGGGCGGATACATCCACCTCGGTGGTGATCAGCTCGTCCGGGGTACCGAAGTCGGCGGGCGGCTCGAAATCGCCGACATCGGCCCCCTGTGCGCGCAGGTCGGCGAAGAAGGTGGTGAACCGGGAGCGGGAGATGGCCGCGTGGTAGAACTTCGCCGGGATTCCGCTGGTGCGGATCGCCTCCACGGTGATCCGGTGCGCCTGGATGTGGTCGGGGTGGCCGTAGCCGCCGTTCTCGTCGTAGGTGACCACGACATCCGGCCGGTAGGTCTCCATCAGCGCGGCCAGCCGGGCGGCGGACTGCTCCAGCGGGACGTTGGCGAACGCGTCCGGACGCCCGTTGGCCTCCCAGCCGACCATGCCCGAGTCGTGGTAGCCGAGCAGCTCGGTGTCGGTGATGCCCAGCAGCGCCGCCGACGCCTTCAGTTCGGCCAGCCGCACCTCGCGGACCTGCGCCTCGTCATGGCCGGGCTCACCGGGCTTGATGCCTCCGGGCCCGTCCCCCTGCTCACCGTTGGTACAGGTGACCAGGACGGTTCTGATGCCCTCGGCCGAGGCCGCCGCCAGCACCCCGCCGGTCGACAGCACCTCGTCGTCGGGGTGGGCGTGCACGGCCATCAGCGTCAGTTGACGATCCATCGGTCAGACCTCCGAAGTGAACAGCGGTTCCGGGCTCCGTACCACCCTAAGCGGTCGACCCGCCTCCCGAACGGCGAGCGGGCCGGACACCCAACCCTGCACGAACGGCCGCTCCCCGGCACACTGATCAGGAACAGCCAGCGCACGCACCCTTGGAAAGGCGACACCATGCAGCCAGTAGAGGCAGCCGAGTACGACGTCATCGTGATCGGCGGCGGCCCGGCCGGTGAGAACGTCGCCGACCGGGTGGTCAAGGCCGGCCTCAGCGCCGTGGTGGTGGAGGCCGAGCGGGTCGGCGGGGAGTGCTCCTACTGGGCCTGCATCCCGAGCAAGGCCATGCTGCGCCCGGGCGCCGCGCTGGAGGCGGCGCGCGCGGTCGCCGGCGCGCGGGAGGCGGTGACCGGCTCCCTGGACGCCGCCGCCGTCCTGGCGCGGCGCGACTCCTTCGTCTCCGACTGGGACGACAGCGGCCAGGTGCAGTGGCTCAAGGGCGCGGGCATCACCCTGGCCCGGGGCCGGGGCCGACTGGTCGGCGAGCGCCGGGTGGCCGTCACCGCCGACGACGGCACCGAGACCGGGCTGACCGCCCGGCACGCCGTGGTACTGGCCACCGGTACCGGCGCGGCGCTGCCGCCGCTGCCCGGCCTGGCCGACATCGGCGCCTGGACCAGCCGTGAGGCCACCTCGGCGCATGCGGTGCCGCCGCGGCTGAGCATCCTCGGCGGCGGCGTGGTGGCCTGCGAGATGGCCACCGCCTGGAACGCCCTGGGCACCCAGGTCACCATGCTGGTGCGGGACGACGTCCTGCTCAGCTCCTGGGAGCCGTTCGTGGGCGAGGCCGTGGCCGAGGAGCTGCGTTCCTCCGGGGTGGACGTCCGCACCGGCGTCACCGTGCAGCGGGTCGGCCGGGAGCGGCCGGACGCGCCGGTCGCCGCCGAGCTGGGCGACGGCTCCACGGTACTGTCGGAGGAGTTCCTGGTCGCCGTCGGACGCACCCCCAGCACCGCCGAGCTGGGGCTGGAGACGGCCGGTCTGACGCCGGGCAGCTGGCTGGAGGTGGACGACACCTGCCGGGTCACCGCCGTCGAGCAGGGCTGGCTGTACGCGGTGGGCGACATCAACCGCCGGGCGCCGCTCACCCACATGGGCAAGTACCAGGGCCGGACGTGCGCAGCGGCGATCGTCGCCCGCGCCGAGGGGCGCTCCACCCCGGCCGAGCCCTGGGCGGCCTGGACCGCCACCGCCGACCACGGCGCGGTGCCGCAGGTGCTGTTCACCCACCCGGAGGCGGCCTCGGTCGGGCTCACCCTGGCCCGGGCGGAGAGCGCCGGGCTGCCGGTGCGGGCGGTGGACTACCCGATCGGCCAGGTCTCCGGCGCGGCCCTGTCCGCCGACGGCTACCAGGGGCAGGCCCGGCTGGTGGTGGACGAGGAGCGCTCGCTGGTCCTCGGCTGCACCCTGGTCGGCCCGGGCGTCGGCGAACTGATCCACGCGGCCACCGTGGCCATCGTCGGCGAAGTACCGCTCCAGCGCCTGTGGCACGCCGTCCCCGCGTTCCCCACCACCAGCGAACTGTGGCTGCGCCTACTGGAGCAGTACGGCCTGTGACCGCCCCGGCCCCGCAACCCCGGCACCCCGGGCCCGGACGGCGGTAGCGGACCACCGACCCGGGCCAGCCGCTCGGCCCCGGCCGGACCGTGAGGCCGGGGCCGTGGATCAGCCTGCGGCGAGGTCGCCCAGGCGGCGGTGGCGGGCGACGCGCTCGGCGAGGCGTGCTGCCTCGGGTTGGGTTGCCAGGGCGGTCAGGGCGGTGCTGACGGCCTGGCCGACCCGGGTGCAGAACGCTGCCGGTTCCTCGGCCGCGTCGGGGTACTCGGGCAGCACCTGGTCCACCAGGCCGACGGCGGCCAGGTCGTGGGCGCCGATGCCCTGGGCCCGCGCCAGCTCGGCCGCGTGGCCGCCGTCGCGGTGGACGATCGCGGAGGCGCCCTCCGGCGGCAGCGGCGCCAGCCAGGCGTGCTCGGCGGCCAGTACCCGGTCGGCGGGCAGCAGGGCCAGCGCGCCGCCGCCGGAACCCTGGCCCAGCAGCACCGCCAGCACCGGACTGCGCAGCGCCACCAGCGTGGACAGGCAGTGGGCGATCTCCAGCGCCACGCCGTCGAGTTCGGCCTCCGCCGAGAGCTCGGCCCCGGCCGTGTCCACCACCGTGACCAGCGGCAGCCCCAGCTGCTCCGCCATCAGCGCGGTACGGCGGACGGCGCGCAGGTCGGCGGCGGTGAAGGGGCGTTCCGCCCCGGCCCCGGCACGCTGCTGCCCGACCAGTACGGCGGGCCGCCCGTCGAACACGGCCAGCGCCCGCACCAGCGCGCCCGCCCCGCCCCCGGGCACGCCCAGCAGCAGCGCGCCACCGTCGGCGTACCGCAGCACTTCCCGCACCCCGGGCCGCTCCGCCTTCCGCGTCCGCAGCACCGCCCCCCACGCATCCCCCGTCAGGCCCCGGCCCTCGGCGGAACACGCGGACGCCGCGAGAGCGGGCGACTGGGCCCGCTCATCCGCTACCGACGCGGGGGACTCACCGGTCCGGGCGGTGAGGTCGGCCGGGGCTGCGCCGACCTCGCAGGCCGGTCCGTCTGCGGGCATCGGAGCCAGGGGTTCGGGCTGGGGCGCAGCCATTCCAGCGGCGACGTCGGCCGGGGCTGCGCCGGACGCTCCGGTCCGGGCGGTGGCTCGGTGGGATTCGGCGGGGGACGGCTGCGGGGGCGGGGCGGTGGCGCGCCCTGCGGTGAGGACGGGGAGGGCGCGGAGCAGGAGGTCGCGCAGGTGGTCGGGGGCGACCACCGCGTCGATCAGGCCGCGGGCGGCCAGGGTCTCGGCGCGTTGCACCTCGGGTGCCAGTGGTTCGCCGCGCAGCTCCTCGTAGACCCGGGGGCCGAGGAAGCCGAGCCTGGCCCCCGGTTCGGCCAGCACCAGGTGGCCCAGGGTGCCCCAGGAGGCGAAGACCCCGCCCATGGTGGGGTTGCGCAGGTAGGTGAGGTACGGCAGTCCCGCGGCCTGGTGCGCCTGGACCGCGGCGGTGACCCGGACCATGCACAGGAAGGCGGCCGTGCCCTCCTGCATCCGGGTGCCGCCGGAGACCGGCAGGGCCAGCAGGGGCAGCCGTTCGGCGGTGGCCCGCTCGACCGCGCGGGTGATCCGCTCGGCGGTGGCTACGCCGATCGAGCCGCCGAGGAAGCCGAACTCGGACGCCACCAGGGCCACCGGGCGGCCGCCGAGCAGCCCCTGACCGGTGGTCACCGCCTCGTCCCGGCCGGTGCGCTCGCGGGCCCGGGCGAGCGAGGCCCGGTAGGCGGGGTCGGCGGGCCGGGCCGTCACCGGCCGGTCCCAGCAGCGGAAGCTGCCCGGGTCGAGGATGCGGGCGATCAACTGCCCGGCGTCCAGGCCCGAGACGCCCGCCGCGACGGAAGCCGCGCCCGCCGGGCCGGAGGCCGCGCCCGCCACGTCGGAGGCCGGACCCACCGGGCCGGAAGCCGGACCCACCGCGCTGGAGGCCGCGCTCACCGCATCGAAGGCTGGACCCGCCGGGCCGGAGGCCGCGCTCACCGGGCCGGAAGCAGGACTCCCCGCGTCGGAGACCGCACCCACCGGGCCGGAAGCCGGACCCACCGCGCCGGAAGCCGGACCCACCGCGCCGGAGGCCGCGCTCACCACGCCGGAGGCCGCGCTCACCACGCCGGAGGCCGGACCCGCCACGCCGGAGGCCGCGCCCGCCGGGCCGGAGGCCGCGCTCACCGGGCCGGAAGCCGCACCCGCCGCGCTGGAGGCCGGACCCGCCGCGCCGGAGGCCGCGCTCACCACGCCGGAGGCCGCGCCCGCCGGGCCGGAGGCCGCGTTCATCGGGCCGCGCCCGCGGCGGTACCGGTCTGCCGCCGCCAGCGGCCGGGGCCATCGTCACCTGTACGGCCGCCGGGCCGCACCCGCTCCCGCTCCAAGGCATCCACGCGATCAAGCGTACGCACCCCCCGTACGGCGCAGGCGGCGCACGGCCTGTGACCGGTTTGGCCCCGCTCCTGTCGCGCGCCCCGCGCGCCGACCGCAGGCTGGTGGCTGACATGCGGGGGCTCGTCCCATCCCTCCCCGAGGAGGATCCCCATGAATGCTTCACCTGCGACAGCGGTCGGCGTCTCCGGTGCGACGGCTCTGACGGCCGAGGAGGAGTCGCCGATCCACGTCCTGTGGATCAACGCCGGCCTGAGCTGCGACGGCGACTCCGTCTCGTTGACCGCGGCCACCCAGCCGAGCATCGAGGAGATCGCGCTCAGCGTGCTGCCCGGCCTGCCCAAGATCGCCGTGCACTGGCCGCTGATCGACTTCGAGTGCGGCCCGGTGCAGGGCGCGGACAACTTCATCGAGTGGTTCTTCAAGGGCGAGCGGGGCGAGATCGACCCCTTCGTCCTGGTCATCGAGGGGTCGATCCCCAACGAGGCGATCAAGCCCGAGGGTTACTGGTGCGGTTTCGGCGACAACCCGGAGACCGGCCAGCCGATCACCACCAGCGAGTGGATCGACCGGCTCGCCCCCAAGGCGCTGGCCGTGGTGGCCATCGGCACCTGCGCGACCTACGGCGGCATCCACGCCATGGCCGGGAACCCCACCGGAGCCATGGGTGTGCCGGACTACCTGGGCTGGGACTGGAAGTCCAAGGCCGGCATCCCGATCGTCTGCGTGCCGGGCTGCCCGGTCCAGCCGGACAACTTCTCCGAGACCCTGGTGTACCTGCTGTACCAGGCCACCGGGCAGGCCCCGATGATCCCGCTGGACGACCAGCTGCGTCCCTCCTGGCTGTTCGGCGCGACCGTGCACGAGGGCTGCGACCGGGCCGGCTACTACGAGCAGGGCCAGTTCGCCACGACCTACGACTCCCCCAAGTGCCTGGTGAAGCTGGGCTGCTGGGGGCCGGTGGTGAAGTGCAACGTGCCCAAGCGCGGCTGGATCAACGGCGTCGGCGGCTGCCCGAACGTCGGCGGCATCTGCATCGCCTGCACCATGCCCGGGTTCCCGGACAAGTTCATGCCGTTCATGGACGAGCCCCCCGGCGGCAAGGTGTCCAGCACCGCGAGCACGGCCTACGGCTCGGTGATCCGCAAGCTGCGGTCGATCACCGCGCACACCGTGGACCAGGAGCCGAAGTGGCGGCAGCGGGGCGAGAAGCTCGCCACCGGCTACCGGCCGCCGTGGTGACCGCCGCCCGCTAGCGCTGCCCCACCCAGCAGACCCCACCACCCGCACCACTGGCATCGAGAAGGGCACGGCAGAAACGATGGCACCGACGACGAAGGCGGCCGGAGACGGCAGCGGCCTGGTAGAGATGGCCTGGGACCCGATCACCCGGATCGTGGGCAGCCTCGGCATCCACACGAAGATCGACTTCAAGCAGAAGAAGGTCGCCGAGTGCTACAGCACCTCGTCGGTCTTCCGCGGCTACAGCGTCTTCATGCGCGGCAAGGACCCCCGCGACGCGCACTTCATCACCAGCCGCATCTGCGGCATCTGCGGCGACAACCACGCCACCTGCTCGGTGTACGCGCAGAACATGGCGTACGGGGTGAAGCCGCCGCACCTGGGTGAGTGGATCATCAACCTGGGCGAGGCCGCCGAGTACATGTTCGACCACAACATCTTCCAGGAGAACCTGGTCGGGGTCGACTACTGCGAGCGGATGGTCAAGGAGACCAACCCCGGCGTGCTGGAGCTGGCCGAGCGCACCCCGGCCCCGCACGCCGGGGACCACGGCTACCGGACCATCGCCGACATCATGCGGTCGCTCAACCCGATCGAGGGCGAGTTCTACCGCGAGGCGCTCCAGGTCAGCCGGTACACCCGGGAGATGTTCTGCCTGATGGAGGGACGCCACGTGCACCCCTCCACGCTCTACCCCGGCGGTGTGGGCACCATCGCCTCGGTGCAGCTGTTCACCGACTACCTCAGCCGGCTGATGCGCTACGTGGAGTTCATGAAGCGGGTGGTGCCGCTCCACGACGACCTGTTCGACTTCTTCTACGAGGCGCTGCCCGGGTACGAGGAGGTCGGCCGCCGCCGGGTGCTGCTCGGCTGCTGGGGCGCGCTCAACGACCCCGAGTACTGCGACTTCACCTACCGCAACATGACCGACTGGGGACGGCGGATGTTCGTCACCCCCGGCGTCGTGGTCGACGGCAAGCTGGTCACCAACGACCTCACCCAGATCAACCTGGGCATCCGCATCCTGCTCGGCAGCTCGTACTACCAGGACTGGGAGGGCAAGGAGCAGTTCGTCACGCACGACCCGCTCGGCAACCCGGTCGACCCGCGCCACCCGTGGAACCAGCACACCATCCCCGCGCCGCAGAAGCGCGACTTCGACGACAAGTACAGCTGGGTGATGTCCCCGCGCTGGTTCGACGGCAAGGACCACCTGGCGCTGGACACCGGCGGCGGCCCGATCGCCCGGCTGTGGTCCACCGCGCTGTCCGGGCTGGTCGACTTCGGCTACGTCAAGGCCACCGGCCACAGCGTGGTCATCAACCTGCCGAAGACCATGACCAAGCCGGAGACCACCTTCGAGTGGAAGATCCCGCAGTGGAGCAACGCGCTGGAGCGCAACCGCGCCCGCACGTACTTCCAGGCGTACGCCGCCGCCGCGGCGCTGCACTTCGCCGAGGAGGGCCTGGCCGAGGTCCGCGCCGGGCGCACCCAGACCTGGGAGAAGTTCGAGGTGCCGGACGAGGGCCTCGGCGTGGGCTTCACCGAGGCGGTGCGCGGCGTGCTGTCGCACCACATGGTGATCCGCGACGGCAAGATCGCCAACTACCACCCGTACCCGCCGACCCCGTGGAACGCCAGCACCCGCGACACCTTCGGGACGCCCGGCCCGTACGAGGACGCGGTGCAGAACACTCCGATCTTCGAGGAGAACTCCCCGGAGAACTTCAAGGGCATCGACATCATGCGGGCCGTGCGCAGCTTCGACCCCTGCCTGCCCTGCGGCGTGCACATGTACGTCGGCGGCGGCAAGACCGTGCAGACCATGCACGTGCCCACCGGACTGAGCGGGATGGGCGGATGAGCGCCGCAGCGGAGACCGCCGTACCCCCCGCGCCCGCCGCCGCGCGGGCGCGGGCCGCCGACGCCGAGCAGGCCGGGCGGCGGGTCGAGGAGATCCTCGAGCGGCTCGCCGCCGCCGGCGACCCGGCGGCCGGAGCCGCCGCCGAGGAGCTGGTGCGCACCCTGATGGACTTCTACGGCGCGGGCCTGGCCCGGGTGGTGGACCTGCTCGGCTCCCCGGCCGCGCAGCAGTCCGGCGGCGCGCCGCTGGAGCAGCTGCTCGGCGACGAGCTGGTGGCCGGGCTGCTGGTGCTGCACGACCTGCACCCGGAGGACCTGCCCACCCGGATCGGACGGGCGCTGGACGGCCTGCCCGGCCGCCCGGTGGAGCTGGTCGGCTTCGACGAGGCGACCGGCGTGCTGCGGGTGCGCTCGGCCAATCCGGGCGGCTGCGGCTGCCCGAGCACCAACGCCGCGACCCGGCAGGCGGTCGAGTCCGCCCTGGCCTGCTTCGCGGCGGAGGTGGAGGCGGTCGAGCTGGAGCCGCCGGGAGGCGCCGGGCAGCCGACGCTGCTGCAGATCACCGCCCGGCCCGGCCTCGCCCCGGCGGAGGCGCCGTGAGCACTGCGGACACCCGTCAGGCCTGGCCGACCAGGCCGGGCCGGCGCCCGGCCCCGACCGGGCTGCGCCGATTCGTCGCACCCGCCCCGGAACAGCAGGAGCGCTGCGAGCTGTGCGGCGCCCCGGTCGCCGAGGCCGGACACCGCCATCTGGTGGACGTCGAGAAGCGGGCGCTGAGCTGCGCCTGCACCCCGTGCGCCCTGCTGTTCGACCGGCAGGGCGCCGCCGGGGGGCGGTTCCGCACCGTCCCCGACCGCTACCTCTGCGACCCCACGCACACCCTGGACGACGCCGCCTGGGAGCAGTTGCAGATCCCGGTCAGCGTCGCCTTCTTCTTCCGCAACGCCGCCCTGGACCGGCTGGTCGCGCTGTACCCCAGCCCGGCCGGGGCCACCGAGAGCGAGCTGGACTCCTCGACCTGGCAGTCCGTCCTCGGCGGCACGCCGCTGGCCGGGCTGCTCCAGCCGGACGTGGAGGCGCTGCTGCTGCACCGCACCGAGGGCCGGTACGCGTGCTACCTGGTGCCGATCGACGTCTGCTACGAGCTGGTCGGGCGGATGCGCCTGCACTGGCAGGGTTTCGACGGCGGGGCCGAGGCCCGCGCGGACCTGGCGGCGTTCTTCGCGCACGTCTCCGGGCGGGCCCGGGAGCTGCGGGGGGCCGACCAGTGACCGAGTTCTCCTTCGTCTGCACCGGCGTCCGCGCCGACCGCTACGCGGCCGGGCCGACGCTGCTGTTCCGGCTGCGGATCACCGCCTCCGCCGACACCCGGGTGCACGCGCTGGCGCTCCGCTGCCAGTTGCGGATCGAACCGGCGCGGCGCACCTACGACCCGTCCGAGGCCGAGGGCCTGGCGGACCTCTTCGGCGAGCGCGACCGCTGGGGCAGCTCCATGCAGCCGGTGCAGTTCGCCCAGGTCTCGCTGGTCGTCCCCGGGTTCACCGGGGAGACCGAGGTGGAGCTGCCGGTGCCGTGCAGCTACGACCTGGACGTCGCGCCGACCCGCTACTTCCACGCGCTGGAGGGCGGCGAGGCGCCGCTGCTGCTGCTGTTCTCCGGCACCGCCTTCACCGGGCCCGGCGGCTTCCAGGTCGAGCCGGTGCCCTGGGACTGCGAGGCGGCGTACCGGATGCCGGTCGCGGTCTGGCGGGAGATGGTCGAGCAGCACTTCCCCGGCTGCGGCTGGCTGCGGCTGGACCGCGACACCATGGACGCCCTGCTCGCCTACCGCTCCCAGCGGGCGCTGCCCTCCTGGGAGGCGACCGTGCAGGCGCTGCTGGACCCGCCCCCGCACGACCCGGCGGCCCCCGCCGGGCCCGGGCTCCCGCTCACCGCCGAAAGGACGGCCCCGTGACGACGTCCGTGCTCACCCCCGAGATCGAGACCCGGTTCGCCGCCGCCCGGCAGGTGGCGGACGCCGTCCTGTTCGAGGGCTACGTGCTGTACCCGTACCGCGCCTCCGCCGCCAAGAACCGGCTGCGCTGGCAGTTCGGCGTGCTGGTCCCGCCCGCCTGGGGCGCGGACAGCGGCGAGCACGCCTTCCAGCGCACCGAGTGCCTGATGGAGCCCCGGGCCGAGGCCACGCTCTTCGTGGAGCTGCGCTTCCTGCACGCCCAGCGGCGCACCGTCCAGCGGGCCACGCCGGGCGGCGGCTACGAGACCGTGGCCGAGCTGGACCTCGCCGACCGGGTGCTCACCCCGTGGGACGAGGGGGTCGAGGAACGGGTGCAGCTGTCCGTCCCGATCGCCGAACTCGCCTCCGGGGCAAAGGAACTGACGTTCAGTCGGCCGGTCCGCGAGGAGACCGAGACGGTCGCGGACGAGCAGGGGCGGACGGTCGGTCGGCTGCTGCGCCGCCGGGAGGAGGTGCGCGGGCTGATCCGGCTGACCGCCGCCGACGTGCCCGGGCCCTACCTGGTGCAGCGGCTGACGGCGGTGGTGGAGAACACCAGCGGCTGGGAGCCGCAGCACACCGGCGCGGACCGGGAGGCGGCCCTGCCGCGCTCGCTGGTCTCCGCGCACCTGATGCTGGGCCTCAGCTCCGGTTCGTTCCTGTCCATGGCCGACCCGCCGGAGTGGGCCAGGGGAGCCGCCGCGGGCTGCGAGAACCTGCACACCTGGCCGGTGCTGGCCGGGGAGGCCGGGCGTCCGGACGTGGTGCTGTCCTCCCCGATCATCCTGGAGGACCACCCGGCCATCGCCCCGGAGAGCCCGGGCGCGCTGTACGACGCGACCGAGATCGACGAGATCCTGGCCCTGCGCACGGCCGCCCTCACCGACCAGGAGAAGCGCGAGGCCAGGGGCACCGACGACCGGGCGGCCGCGGTGATCGACCTGGCCGACTCCATGCCGCCGGAGGTGCTGGAGCGGCTGCACGGCGCGGTCCGGGCGCTGCGCGAGATCACCGACCCGGCGGCCCCGGCCCCCGTGTCCGGCCCCGACGGCAGCGGCCCGGCCGGGAGCACCGGACAGGACTGGGACTGGAACGACTCCTTCGGCCCGCTGGCGCCGGACACCCCCTGGTGGGATCCGGAGAGCGACCGCAGCGTCGATCCGGCCCGGGACCGGGTGCTGATCGACGGCCGCCACATCGGCGCCGGCAGCCGGGTGCAACTGCGCCCGGGGCTGCGCCGCACCGACGCCCAGGACCTCTTCCTGCACGGCCGCAACGCGCTGGTGGAGGCGGTACTGCACGACGTCGACGGCGGGGTGCACCTGGCCGTCACGGTCGAGGGCGATCCGGGCGCGGACATCCGCCGCGAGCAGGGGCGCTTCCTCTACTTCCAGCCGGACGAGGTCGCCGTGCCGGAGGACGAGTGAACGCCGCACCCGCCGCCGCACCCGCAGGCCGGACGCTGGTGGCCGGCGTCGGCAACATCTTCCTCGGCGACGACGGCTTCGGTGTGGAGGCGGTGCGCGCCCTGGCCGCCGGACCGCTGCCGGAGCAGGTGGAGGCGGTGGACGTGGGCGTGCGCGGCGTCCACCTCGCCTACCAACTGCTGGACGGCTACGACACCTTCGTCCTGCTGGACGCCACCGCACGCGGCGGCGAACCGGGGACGCTGTACCTGATCGAGGTCGGCGCCCCCGACGCGGACCCGGCTCCCGGCGGCGCCCCGACCGCTCCCGTCGCCTCACCGCAGCAGCCGCTGCTGGACGGGCACCGGATGTCCCCCGACTCGGTGCTGGCGCTGCTGGGCACCCTGTGCGCCGGAACCGGCGGCAGCCCGCCCCGGCGGACCGTGGTCGTCGGCTGCGAACCGGCCGACCTGGAGGAGGGCATGGGGCTCAGCCCCCAGGTGGCCGAGGCGGTGCCGGTCGCCGTCCGGATGGTCCGCGGGCTGATCGGAACCCCCGGGCCGGACGGCGCGGCCGTTGCCGACGCAACCGACGACGAGCGGTGCGAACCCGCGCCGCGAACCGATGAGAGGACCCCAGCATCATGAAGAAGCTCATCTTCGGCGGAGCGGCCCTGGCCGTGGTCTGCGCCGTCACCGCGCAGGTGCTGCCGGACATCCGGCGTTACCTGCGCATCCGCTCCATGTGATCATCCGTCAGCAGCCGAACGGGCTAAAGGGATCACGCGCGGCGGCGTGGCAGTGCGCCGCCGCCCGCACACCGGCCTGTAATGGGCGACAACGCAACCGGCCCGCACCGGGCGGCAGGGAGGGAATCTCCATGCACGAGATGTCCATCGCGCTGGCCGTCGTCGGCCAGGTGGAGGAGGCGGCGCAGGCCGCCGGTGCCACCGCCGTCCGGTCGGTCCGGCTCCAGGTGGGCGAACTCGCCGGAGTGGTACCGGACTCGCTCGCCTTCTGCTTCGAACTGGCCTGCGCCGGAACGCTGTTGGAGGGCTGCGAGCTGGTCGCCGAGCCCGTACCGGCCCGGGCCAGGTGCGAGCCGTGCGCCGACGAGTGGGCCGTGGGCATGCCGCCCGAGCTGTGCTGCCCGGCCTGCGGCACGGCCGCCGCGGAACTGCTCTCCGGCCGCGAGCTGCAGATCGCCGACGTGCAGTGGCAGGACGGCCCGGCGCCCGCCCCCGCCCCCTCCCGCGAACCGATCCACCAGGAGCGCTGAACCATGTGTCGTGTGGTCGACCTGCAGCAGGCGGTACTCGCCAAGAACAACGTCTGCGCCGACGATCTGCGGTCCGGCCTCGCGGCCCGCGGCACCGTCGTGATCAACCTGCTCTCCAGCCCCGGCAGCGGCAAGACCGCCCTGCTGGAGCAGGAGTTGGCGCTGGCCCGGCGGCGCGGCGTGCCGGTCGCGGCGCTCACCGCCGACCTGGCCACCGAGAACGACGCGCGGCGGCTGGCCCGCTCCGGCGTCCCGGTCAAGCAGGTGCTCACCGACGGCCTGTGCCACCTGGAGGCCGGGATGCTCGGCGGCCACCTGGAGGGCTGGCTGCCGGACGACACCCGGCTGCTGTTCGTGGAGAACGTCGGCAACCTGGTCTGCCCCGCCTCCTACGACCTGGGCGAGACGCTGCGGGTGGTGCTGGCCTCGGTCACCGAGGGCGAGGACAAGCCGCTGAAGTACCCGACCGCCTTCGGCCTGGCCCAGCTGGTGCTGGTGACCAAGAGCGACATCGCCGGGGCCGTCGAGTTCGACGAGGCCGCGTTCCGGCGCAACGTCGACCAGGTCAACCCCGGTGTGGAGACCCTGCTGACCTCGGCCAAGACCGGGGACGGCATCGGCGCACTGCTGGACCGGGCGCTGGCCGCGGCGCAGGGCAGCCCCACGCACACCCCGGTCATGGCCACGCACCACACCCACCACGACCACCACGGCCAGGACCGCGGCCAGGACCACGATGGTCAGGACCGGCCGCACAGCCACGACCACGACCGGCACGGCGGCGGGGCGCACGGACACCACCGCCCCACCGCAGCCGCCGCTTCCATGGCGCAGCACCGGTCGTGACCGCTCCGCCGACCAGTCCGCCCGGCCCGGGCGTCGCCGACGGCACCCGGCGGCGCCGGGTCACCGTCCGGGGCGTGGTGCAGGGCGTGGGCTTCCGTCCCTTCGTCTACACCCTGGCCACCGGGCTCGGCCTCGCCGGGCACGTGACCAACTCCGCCGAGGGCGTCCTCGTCGAGGTCGAGGGCGACCGGCGGGCCGTGGACGCCTTCTGTGCGCGGATCGGCGCGGAGGCCCCGCCGCTGGCGGTGGTGGAGTCGGTGCAGCACGACGAGGTGGCCCCGGCCGGGGGGACCGGCTTCACCATCCTCGCCTCGCGCGGCGGCGGACCGGCCGCCACCCTGGTCTCCCCCGACGTGGCCACTTGCGCCGACTGCCTGGCCGAGCTGGCCGACCCGGCGGACCGCCGGCACCGGCACCCCTTCATCACCTGCACCAACTGCGGGCCGCGCTTCACCATCGTCACCGGGCTCCCCTACGACCGGGAGCACACCACCATGGCCCGGTTCGCCCTGTGCCCGGCCTGCGCCGCCGAGTACGCCGATCCGGCCGACCGGCGGTTCCACGCCCAGCCGGTGGCCTGCCACGACTGCGGCCCCACGCTGCGGCTGGTGCCCGGCTCCGGCCTGCCGTCGGGCGGCGCGCAGGAGCCGGTCGCGCCGGAGCCGGTCGCCGAGGCCCGGCGGCTGCTGGCGGACGGCGCGATCCTGGCCGTCAAGGGCATCGGCGGCTACCACCTGGCCTGCGACGCCACCGATCCGGCGGCCGTCGCCCGGCTGCGGCAGCGCAAGAACCGGGGGCGCAAGCCCTTCGCGCTGATGGCCGCCGAGACCGCCGAGGTCGAGCGGCTGGCACTGCTCTGCCCCGAGGAGCGGGCCGTGCTCACCGGCGGGCTGCGCCCGATCGTGCTGCTGCGCCGCCGCCCGGAGTCGGAGCAGGCACTGCCGGGCGTCGCCCCCGGCAGCCCCGACCTGGGCTTCATGCTGCCCTACACCCCAGTGCACCAGCTGCTGCTGGGGCTGCCCGGCGACCCGCCCGGCCCCCGGCTGCTGGTGATGACCAGCGGCAACCTGTCCGGCGAGCCGATCGTCACCGACGACGACGAGGCGCTGGCCCGGCTGGCGCCGCTCGCCGACGCCTGGCTCACCCACGACCGTCCGATCCACGTGCCCTGCGACGACTCGGTGGTGCGGATCTGCGATGGGCAGCAGCTCACCCTGCGCCGCTCGCGCGGCTACGCCCCGCTGCCGGTCGCGCTGCCGCTGCCGGTCCCGGCCTCGCTGGCGGTCGGCGGCGACCTGAAGAACGTCTTCTGCCTGGGCGAGGGGCGGCGCGCCTGGCTGTCCGCGCACATCGGCGACATGGACGACCTGGCCACCCAGCAGGCGTTGACCGGCGCCGAGCGGCAGCTGGAGTCCATCACCGGGGTCCGCCCCGGGCTGCTCGCCGCCGACCTGCACCCGCGCTACCGCTCCGGCCAGTGGGCCGAGCGCCACCGGGACGGCCGACCGCTGGCCCGGGTGCAGCACCACCACGCCCATGTCGCCTCGGCCATGGCCGAGCACGGCCTGGACGGCGCCCGCCGGGTCATCGGCGTGGCCTTCGACGGCACCGGCTACGGCGACGACGGCGCGGTCTGGGGCGGGGAGACCCTGCTCGCCGACTACGGCGGCTACCACCGCTTCGCCCAGCTGGCGTACGTACCGCTGCCGGGCGGCGACGCCGCGGTCCGGCGGCCGTACCGGATGGCGCTGGCGCACCTGCGCGCGGCCGGTCTCGACTGGGCCCCGGAGCTGCCCTGTGTCCGGGCCTGCCCGCCTGATGAACTTCAGCCTCTGGCACGACAGTTGGAGCGCGGTTTGAACTGCGTGCCGACCTCCGGCATGGGCCGGCTGTTCGACGCGGTCTCCTCGCTGGCGGGGGTGTGCCAGCTCGCCGAGTACGAGGCGCAGGCCGCGATCGAGCTGGAGGCCGCCGCGCTGCGGGCCGGGGACGGGACCGTGGACGGCGCCGGGGACGGCTACCGGTTCGCGCTGCGCCCGGCCGAGCCCGCCGCCGAGCAGTCCGGCAGGAGCGGCGGGGCGGAGCTGGTCGCCGATCCGGCGCCGGTGCTGGCGGCGGTCACCGCCGACCTGGGCCGGGGCGTCCCGGTGGAGTTGATCGCGGCCCGGTTCCACGCGGCCGTCGCCGAGCTGGTCCGGCGGACCTGCGGGCTGGCCCGGGAGCGGCACGGCCTGGACACGGTCGCGCTGACCGGCGGGGTGTTCGCCAACACCCTGCTCACCGCCGCCTGCGCCGCCGACCTGCGCCGGGACGGCTTCACGGTACTGCGGCACCGCTTGGTCCCGCCCAACGACGGGGGCCTGGCCCTCGGCCAGCTGATGGTCGCCGCGGCGGCCCGCCGACCGGGTCCGCCGACCGCCCCCTGACGACACACCGACAGACCGACAGGTCGACATATCGAGGAGAACACCCATGTGCCTAGCGGTGCCCGGCAGAGTGCTGGAGATCGAGGAACGGGACGGTACCCGAATGGCCAGCGTCGACTTCGGCGGCGTGGTCAAGGACGTGTGCCTGGAGTACCTGCCGGACCTCCAGGTGGGCGAGTACGCCATCGTCCACGTCGGCTTCGCCCTGCAACGGCTGGACGAGGAGTCGGCGCTGCGCACCCTGGAGCTGTTCGCCGATCTGGGGATGCTGCAGGAGGAGTTCGGCGACCCGTGGGCGCTCGCCGCCGAGGCCCAGGGCCACTCCTGGTCGGACGAGGACGGCGCACCGCAGGAGGCGCGGCAGTGAAGTACATCGACGAGTTCCACAATCCGGAGCTGGCCCGGCGGCTGCTGGACGAGATCCACTCCACGGTGACCAGGCCCTGGGCGCTGATGGAGGTCTGCGGCGGCCAGACGCACACCATCATCCGCCACGGCATCGACCAACTGCTGCCCGAGCAGGTCGAGTTGATCCACGGCCCGGGCTGCCCGGTGTGCGTCACGCCGCTGGAGGTGATCGACAAGGCGCTGGAGATCGCCTCGCGCCCGGACGTGGTCTTCTGCTCCTTCGGCGACATGCTGCGCGTCCCGGGCACCGGCCGCGACCTGTTCCAGGTGCGCAGCGAGGGCGGGGACGTCCGGGTGGTGTACTCGCCGCTGGACGCGCTGCGCATCGCCCAGCAGAACCCGGACAAGCAGGTGGTGTTCTTCGGCATCGGCTTCGAAACCACCGCCCCGCCCAACGCCATGACCGTCTACCAGGCCCGCAGGCTCGGCATCCGCAACTTCAGCCTGCTGGTGTCGCACGTCCGGGTGCCCCCGGCGATCGAGGCCATCATGCGCTCCCCCAGCTGCCGGGTGCAGGCGTTCCTGGCCGCCGGGCACGTGTGCAGCGTGATGGGCACCGGCGAGTACCCGGAGCTGGCCGGGCGGTACCGGGTGCCGATCGTGGTCACCGGCTTCGAGCCGCTGGACATCCTGGAGGGCGTCCGCCGCACCGTGCTGCAACTGGAGCGCGGCGAGCACACCGTGGACAACGCCTACCCGCGCGCGGTGCGGGCGGAGGGCAACCCGGCGGCCAAGGCCATGCTGGAGGACGTCTTCGAGGTCACCGACCGTGCCTGGCGCGGCATCGGCGTGATCCCGCAGAGCGGCTGGCGGCTGTCGTCGCGCTACCGCGAGTTCGACGCCGAGCACCGCTTCTCGGTCACCGGCATCCGCACCCTGGAGCCGGCCGCCTGCCGCAGCGGCGAGGTGCTGCAGGGCCTGCTGAAGCCGCACGAGTGCGAGGCGTTCGGCACCGCCTGCACCCCGCGCAGCCCGCTCGGCGCGACCATGGTCTCCAGCGAGGGCGCCTGCGCCGCGTACTACCTCTACCGGCGGCTCGACGTCGCCCCGGCACGCATGGAGGCGAGCCCCGTTGGCTGACATCACCGAGACCGTCACCGGGCCCCTGCCCCCGCCGGTGGACCCGGCGGCGTGGAGCTGCCCCGCCCCGCTGCGCGACCAGCCCCGGGTGGTGATGGGCCACGGCGGCGGCGGCGCGATGTCCGCCGAGCTGGTCCAGCACATCTTCGCGCCCGCCTTCGGAGGCGAGGTGCTCGCGCAGCTCGGCGACGCGGCCGCGGTCACCCTCGGCGGGGCCCGGCTGGCGTTCTCCACCGACTCCTTCGTGGTCCGCCCGCTGTTCTTCCCCGGCGGCTGCATCGGCGACCTGGCGGTCAACGGCACCGTCAACGACCTGGCCATGAGCGGCGCCCGGGCGGCCTACCTGTCCTGCGGGTTCATCCTGGAGGAGGGCGTGGAGATGCCGGTGGTCGCCCGCATCGCCCAGGCGCTCGGCGACGCCGCGCGCGCCGCCGGGGTGGAGGTGGCGACCGGCGACACCAAGGTGGTGGAGTCCGGCCACGGCGACGGCGTCTACATCAACACGGCCGGCATCGGCCTGATCCCGGCCGGGGTGGACCTGCGCCCGCAGCGGGTCGTCCCGGGCGACGTGGTGATCGTCAGCGGGGACATCGGCGTCCACGGCGTGGCCATCATGAGCGTCCGCGAGGGGCTGGAGTTCGGCGTCGCCATCCAGAGCGACTGTGCCCCGCTGGGCGGCCTGGTGGACGCCATGCTGGCGGTCACCCCCGACCTGCACGTGCTGCGCGACCCCACCCGGGGCGGCCTGGCGGCCTCGCTGAACGAGATCGCCGCGGCCTCGGGCACCGGCGTGGTCGTCCAGGAGCGCAGCGTGCCCGTCCCGGACGGCGTCGCCAACGCCTGCGCCATCCTCGGCCTGGACCCGATGTACGTCGCCAACGAGGGCAAACTGGTCGCCTTCGTCCCGCGCGAGCACGCGGACGCCGTCCTGGCCGCGATGCGCGCCCACCCCCTGGGCGCGGCCGCCCGCGTCATCGGCGAGGCCGTCCCGGACCACCCCGGCATGGTCGTCGCCCGCACCGCCCTCGGCGGCACCCGCGTCGTCGACCTCCCCATCGGCGAACAGCTCCCCCGTATCTGCTGACCGCCCGCCGGGGCCGCCCCCAGACCGCCCCGGGCCCGCCGTGCCGGGCCCCGGGCGGTCTGTCGGGCGGGTGGGGCGGGGCGGAAATAGGATGGAATGGCTGAGTGCTGCTCGGTTCGGGCCCGGTGCGGGCGCGGGCCGGTCGGTTGGGGAGCCCCTGGGGCCGACTCCGGGCAGGTGACGGGGAGGAGGACGCCGGGGGTTCGACGCACCTCGGAGGGTCGATGACCCGACGCCATCCCGTTAGTGCCGACGACCTGCTGAGCGAGCTGGGACGGCTCACCGCCCAGGCGCTGGAGCGCGCCGAGTTCCAGCAGGCCCGGGTGGAGCTGGCCGAGGCCCTCCAGCGCGGGCTGCTGCCGGGCGCGCTGCCGCAGCTGCCGGGGCTCCGGACCGCCGCCCGCTACGCGCCCGCCCGGCACGGTCTGGACATCGGCGGCGACTGGTACGACGGCTTCGCGCTGCCGGGCGGCTCGCTGGGCTTCTCCATCGGCGACGTCCAGGGCCACGACGTGGAGGCGGCGGCCTTCATGGGGCAGGTCAGGATCGTGCTGCGGGCGGTGGCGGCCACCGCCGCCGATCCGGGGGAGGTCCTCAGCCGGGCCAACGACCTGCTGCTCTCGATGGACTCCGCCCTCTTCGCCACCTGCAGCTTCCTGTGCTTCGACCCGGTCGCCTGGGAGCTGTCGGACGCCCGGGCCGGCCATGTGCCGGCCGTCTGGGCCACCGCGGACGGCCGCAGCGGCATCGTCCAGGACGAGGGCGGCCTGCCGATCGGCATCCTGCCGGGCGAGGGCTACCCGGTGACCCGGCACCGGCTGCCGCAGCCGGGGGCGTTCGTGCTGCTGACCGACGGGGTGGTCGAGGGCCCCGCGTTCCCGATCGAGGCCGGGCTGGAGCAGGTGGCGCAGGTGGTCCGGGCCGGGGTGGGCGGCGGCGCCGGGGCAGACCCGGCGCAGCTGGCCGCCGAGGTGATCAAGGTGGCCGACCTCACCGGGCACACCGACGACGCCGCGGTCCTGGTCCTGTGCCACGACGCACCGCACGACGCACGGCCGGACGTACCGCCCGACGCACCGCCCGACGCGGCCTCGGGGCCCGGCGCGGGGTGACAGGCGGGGGCCGCTGCGCGTGTCACGGCCGGTGTCGGCCGCCGGTCGTTGTCTCATGGCTGCTGTGCTGCGCTACCAGGAACTCCCGCGTCCGGTCAGGACAGGGCTCCTGGTCGTCGCGGTCGCCGCCGGCTACTTCGCCGCCGGCCGGCTCGGCCTGCTGCGGCAGGTGGTCGTGGACGGGGCCCGGGTGACCCCGCTGTGGCCGCCGACCGGCATCGCCCTGGTCTGCCTGCTCACGCTGGGGCTGCGGATCTGGCCCGGCATCGCGCTGGGCGAGCTGCTGGTCATCGTCTCCATCGGGCCGTTCGGGCCGTCGTCGGTGGCGATCGTGGCCGGCAGCACCCTGGCGCCGGTCTGCTCGTACCTGCTGCTGCGCCGCGCGGGCTTCCGGATCGAGCTGGACCGGCTGCGGGACGGGGTGGCGCTGGTCTTCCTCGGCGCCCTGTGCGGCATGCTGCTGAGCGCCACCGCGGGCAGCTCGGCCCTGGTGCTGGACGGGTCGCTGCCGCTGAGCCAGTTCTGGAACACCTGGTGGCCGTGGTGGGCCGGGGACGCCATGGGCGTGCTGGTGGTGGCGCCGCTGCTGCTGGTGGTGCTCACGGTACGGCTGCAGCGGGGCGTGGGCGCGGCCCGCTGGGCGGAGGGCGCGCTGGTGCTGACCGGCACCGCCTTCCTCACCGTGCTGGTCACCCGCACCACGCTCGACCTGCTGTTCCTGGTCTTCCCGCTGCTGATCTGGTCGGCCATCCGGTTCCAGCTGGTGGGCGCGGTGCTGTCGGTGCTGCTGGTGTCGGTGCTGGTGATCGGGGCGGCCAGGGAGGGCACCGGCCCGTTCGAGCACCAGAGCACGGTCGGCATCATGGTCACCCTGCAGGCACTGAACGGCACCGCGGCGCTGACCACGCTGCTGCTGGCGGCGGTGGTCACCGAGCGCCGGAACACCTATCTGAAGATCGAGCAGGCATGCCAGGCGCTGACCGAGGTGGTGGCCCGGCTGGCCCACGGCGACGAGCCGGAGGACTGACCGCTCAGCTCCACTCCCAGCGCACGCCGACCACGCCCGGCGGCAGGTCCAGCGCGACCACGTGGGCGGTCCCCGAGGGCCCGATCCACAGTGGTCTTCGCAGCCGGTCCTCGTCCGCGCCGGGGTCGCGCTCGTAGTGGTAGCAGTGGGCGGGCACGGCGGCCGGGTCGAAGTGCACCTGCAGCACGTACTCGCGCACCGGGGTGGCGAACCTCCGGTCGCCGTTGGTCGCCACCTCGCCGTTCTGCAGCAGCAGCTCGTAGTCGAAGACCGCCGTGTCGCCGGTGTTCAGCGGGGCGTCCAGGAGCAGCTCGGCCAGGACGAAGCCGGAGTCGGGCCGGTGGCGCAGCCGTCCGACCCGGGCGTTGCGGACCAGGTTGAAGACGGCCGGGTCCTCCCGGGCCTCGTTGGTGCGGAAGCCGACCACGCAGCGGGAGACCCGGTCGGTCGTGGCCCGGACGACCTGGCGCACCCGCAGCAGGTACCGTCCGCGCTCGGCGTCCACGTGGTAGGTGTCGTGGACGCTCAGCCGTTCCAGCGACTCCGGCGGCGGCGCCTCCAGCTCGTCCAGGACCTCCAGCAGCCAGGGGTCCTCCGGCCAGAGCTCGTCGAAGCGGCGGACCTCGGGCTTGGGCGGCTGGGCGGCCCAGCGGCCGCGCAGCCGGGGCGAGCCGAGCAGCCCGGTCAGGGCCTGTTCGGGCAGGCCCAGCAGCTCCTCCAGCAGCGTGACGGCGCGCAGCGAGACCATGCGCTCGGGCTGGCTGCGGCCCCGGCGCCAGTAGCTGAGCGTGGTCACGCTGACGGTGGCGCCGCGGGCGGACAGGTGCTGCTGGATGGTGTAGAGGCTCATGCCGCTGGCCTCGACGGCGGCATGCAGCCCTTCCGCAAAGGTGCCGGGCACAGCCCCCTCGTTGGGGCCGGCGGCGGAGCCACGCCCCGGCATGGTGGCCAGGGCTGACAGGTCGTCACTGTACTGCGTCATGGTGCTGCCCCGTCTTGCCGACATGGCGCATCGCGCTGAACGGCACCATCGTGCCCGGCGTTCGGCTGCATGTCACTGGCCAGTAGCTTTGCGAACGCTGTGAGGCATGCCACGTCCGTGCGGACGCTACGCGCAGAGATCATTCATCCGTGACGGCGCGCACACGGTGTGCAGCGAATCGCCTTCCGTCCGTGAACAGTTTCTTAACATTTGAAAGTTCATGGACAATATATGGGCTTCTCCTTGCCTACTGGGCGGTCACCTTCTGCCAGGTTGCGTCTGGACGCTCCAAGACCTGGAGTGCGAGGCCCCTTCCTGGTGTGCGGCCAGGACGAGGAGGTTCAACTTGAGGTACCGCTCCATTGCAGCAGCCGCTGCGTTCGCGCTGCTCACCCCCGCGGTGGCCATCCTGGGCGCACCCATCGCCCAGGCTGCCGCGCAGCCCGGCACGGTGCAGCTGGCAGGCACCACCACCCCGGCCCTGGGCTACTCCCACCGGGTCGGCGCTCTCCCGGCGACACAGCGCCTGTCCGTGGCCGTCACGCTCAAGCTGCGCAACACCGCCCAGCTGTCCCACTTCGTCGCGGCGGCCAGCACGCCCGGCACCGCGGCCTACGGCCACTACCTGACGGCGGCCCAGTTCGCCGCGGGCTACGCCCCGACCCAGGCCGAGGTGGCCACCGTCGAGGCGTACCTCAAGAGCAAGGGCCTGAGCGTCACCGGAGTCAGCGGCAACCGCGAGTCCATCGACGTCAGCGGCACCGACGCGAAGATCCAGACCGCTTTCGGCACCACCGAGAGCACCTACCTGGACCCGAGCACCCGCCGCCAGTTCTACGCCAACGACCACGCGGTGGTGCTGCCGTCGGCCGTGGCCGGGCTGGTCGCCGCCGTCAGCGGTCTGGACGACCACACGGTGCGCACCCCCGAGCTCGTCCGCAAGGCGAACTCCACGCCCCACTCGTCGCCGTCCGGTGTCTCCCCCAGCCAGATCGACACCGCCTACCGGATCAACCAGACCGGTGAGAACGGCAGCGGCGAGACCGTGGCGCTGTGGGAGTTCGACGGCTACAAGTCCTCGGACCTGAGCACCTACAACTCGCAGTACGGCCTGTCCGGCCCGGCGGCGTCCACCGTCTCGGTGGACAGCGCCAACTACGACTCCAACCCCGGCCAGGGCGAGGGCGAGGTCGAGCTGGACAGCGAGGTCGTCCGCGCCGTGGCGCCGCAGGCGTCGCAGCTGGTCTACGAGGCCCCCAACTCGGACCAGGGCGAGATCGACATAGCCAACGCGATCGTCTCCGCCGACAAGGTCTCGGTCATCTCCATCTCCTGGGGCTCCTGCGAGCAGGACACCACCCCGTCGGTGATGACGGCCGTGAACAACACCTTCGAGCAGGCCGCCGCCGAGGGCATCAGCATCTACAGCGCGGCCGGCGACAGCGGCTCGCGCGACTGCACCGGCAGCACCAGCGGCTCCGGCGTCAAGGCGGTCGACTTCCCTGGCAGCAGCGTCTACGACACCAGCGTCGGCGGCACCACGCTGACCACGGGCAGCGGCAACGCCTACTCCTCCGAGAGCGCCTGGAGCGACGGCGGCGGCGGCGTGTCCACGCTGTACACCCGCCCGAGCTGGCAGCCCGGCAGCGGCACCTACCGCACCGTGCCGGACGTCGCCTCCAACGCCGACCCGAACAGCGGCTACGCCATCTACACCGGCGGCTCCTGGCAGCAGATCGGCGGCACCAGCGCCGCCGCCCCGCTGTGGGCCGGCTTCACCTCGCTCTACAACGAGAAGGCCGCCGCCTCCGGCAAGGCCGCCCTCGGCTTCGCCGACCCGGCCGTCTACCAGGTGGGCGCAGGCAGCAGCTACACCTCGGTGATGCACGACGTCACCACCGGCGGCAACCAGGACTACAAGGCCGGCACCGGCTACGACGAGGCCACCGGCTGGGGCAGCCCGGTCGCCGACGGCCTGATCACCACCCTGCTCGGCACCGGCGGCACCACCGGCGGCAACACCGTCACGGTGACCAACCCGGGCAGCGAGAGCGGCAAGGTCGGCACCGCCGCCTCGCTGCAGATCGCCGCGAGCGACTCGGCCTCCGGCCAGACCCTGGCGTACAGCGCCACCGGCCTGCCCGCCGGTCTGTCGATCAACGCCTCCACCGGCCTGATCTCCGGCACCCCCACCGCGGCCGGCACCTCCTCGGTGACCGTGACCGTCAAGGACGGCACTGGCGCCACCGGCAGCACCTCCTTCAGCTGGACCGTCACCGGCAGCAGCAGCTGCACCGCCGCCCAGCTGATCGGCAACCCCGGCTTCGAGACCGGCACCGCCACCCCGTGGACGGCCAGCTCCGGCGTCGTCAACAACGACACCAGCGACGAGCCCACCCACTCGGGCTCGTGGGACGCGTGGCTGGACGGCTACGGCTCCAGCCACACCGACACGCTGTCGCAGACGGTCAGCGTCCCGGCCGGCTGCGGCGCGACGTTCAGCTTCTGGCTGCACGTCGACACGGACAAGACCACCACCAAGGCGTCGGACAAGCTCACCGTCACGGCGAACTCCACCACCCTGGCCACCTACTCCAACCTGAACGCGGCCGACGGCTACGTCCAGGAGAGCTACAACCTGGCGTCCTTCGCGGGACAGACGGTGACCCTGAAGTTCAGCGGGGTCGAGGGCAGCGGCGCGCAGACCAGCTTCGTCATCGACGACACGGCCCTGAACGTCTCCTGACCCACGGTCGGCAGCACCCCTGAGACACCCCGCACCACCCGCACCACGCCCGGCCCCCGGCGGACTCGTCCGCCGGGGGCCGTCGGCGTTCCCGGTCCGACCCCTTGTCCGGGGAGCTACTCATCGGTAATCCTTATTGACACTTACTCTCATACAAGGGGCGTCATGGCTGCCGAGGTCTCCTTTCCGATCGACACACCGCACGGCCGACGCACCGTCTCGGCCGTCTACCACCGCGAGGGGAGCGGCAGTCCGCTGCTGCTGCTCCACGGCATCGGCCACCACTGGCAGGCGTGGCAGCCAGTGCTTCCGGCCCTCGCCGAACGGCACGACGTCATCGCCGTCGATCTGCCCGGCTTCGGCGCCTCGCCCGCCCTGCCCGCCGGGGCCTCGTACCAGCTGGGCTCGGTGGTGCCGCTGCTGGGCCGGGTCTGCGCCGACCTCGGCATCGAGCGTCCGCACGTCGCGGGCAACTCCCTGGGCGGGCTGCTGGCGCTGGAGCTGGGACGCAGCGGCCTGGCCCGCTCGGTCACCGCGCTCTCCCCGGCCGGATTCTGGAAGCCCTGGGAGCGGCGCTACGCCTTCGCCGTGCTGCTGTCGATGCGGGCCGGTGCGCGCACCCTGCCGGTCGGCGTGGCCGAGCGGCTGGCGGACCGCCCGGGCGGCCGGGCGGTCCTGCTCGGCAGCATCTACGCCCGCCCCGGACGCCGCACCCGGGCCGAGGCCCTGGCGGAGACCGCCGCGCTGCGCTCGGCCACCGGCTTCGGGCCGACCCTGGCGGCCGGGCGCGATGTCCGCTTCACCGGCGACGTCCCCGACGTCCCGGTGACCATCGGCTGGGGCACCGGCGACCGGCTGCTGCTCCCCCGCCAGGCCGCCCGCACCCTGCTCGAGATCCCCCGGGCCCGACTGGTCCCCCTGCCCGGCTGCGGCCATGTGCCGATGAACGACGACCCGGGCCTGGTCGCCGACACCATCCTCACCACCTGCGCCGAGGCCGAGGCGGCCGAGACGCGCGCCCGGGCCGCCCGCACCCCGGCCCAGGGCTAGAGAAGTCCGCGTCAGCCCGGCTGGGCGCCGAGCGGGGCGGCTACCGTGCGCCGGGCCAGCGTCCGGGCGCACCGGTCGCGGAGGGCGACGAGACCTCCGCCGGTCGCCGCGCCCGACCCGAGCCTGCGGGCAGGCGGGAGTTGACGCGCGGCGGCGGCGGCGCCGCCGGCCAGGGCCGCCGCCGCTCCGGCCTCCCACAGCGCCAGGCCGCGCCAACGGGGGGCGACCGCGGCCAGGGCCAGCATGCTGGCCGCGTGCAGCAGATCCACCTCGACGCCCAGGGCGAGCACCGCGCCGGTCGGCGCGGGCGCCGTCACCGCCGCCTGCACCAGCTGCCGGGCGCCGAGGACCTGGATCGTGCGCAGCGCCGTCGCATCCTTCGTCCGCCGGAACACCACCGGCGCGCAGGCGAGTTGCAGCAGGCCGTAGCCGGCGCGGGCCAGCGCCGGGCGGTTCACCGCCGCGACCTCAGCGCGGCGGTGGCGGCGGCGAGGAGGCCCGCGGCGGCCACCGCCGCGATGGCGCCGTGGTGCTGGGAGGCCCAGAGCTGGGGGCTGCGGTGGGTGGCCCGGTCGTCGAAGCTGCCGTGGGCGGTGTAGTCGTGGCCGTCCTTGCCGTCGGCCGGCTCCCAGAGGTTGACCGGGTGGTCCTTGTCCTGGGGGCGGTCGTCCTGCTGGGAGGAGAAGCCGGTCCGCGCGAGGTAGCGGTCCAGCAGGCCGGGGGCGACCGCGTTGGCCATCAGCGTGCCCACGGTGCTGCCGCCGACCCAGTACTCGCGGCGCCCGGGGTGGTCGGCGGCGTAGACCACGCCCCGGGCGGCGACCTCGGGCTGGTAGATCGGCGGGACCGGCTGGGCGGGCTTGGGCAGGCGCGAGAGGACCCAGTCGAACTGCGGGGTGTTGACCGCGGGCATCTGCACCATGGTGGTGCGGACACCGCTCCGGTCGTGCAGCAGCTCGCAGCGCAGGGCCTCGTGGAAGCCCTGGATGGCGTGCTTGGAGCCGCAGTACGGGGTCTGCAGCGGGATGCCCCGGTAGGCCAGGGCGGAGCCGACCTGGACGATCGTCCCGGCGTCGCGCGGCTTCATGCGCTTCAGGGCCGCCATCGTGCCGTAGACGTAGCCGAGGTAGTTGACCTCGGTCACCCGCTTGTACTCGGCGGCGGTGATCTCGGTGAAGGGGGAGAACACCGAGGTGAAGGCGACATTGATCCAGACGTCGATCGGGCCGAGCTCCTCCTCGACGCGCTCGGCGGCGGCCTCCACCTGCTCGGGGTCGGCCACGTCGGTCGGCACGGCCAGTGCCCGGCCGCCGAGGCGCTCGACGTCGGCGACGGCGCCGGCCAGTCCCTCCTCGCCCCGGGCGAGCAGGGCGACCCTGGCGCCGCGGGCGGCGAAGGCCTGGGCGGTGGCGCGGCCGATGCCGCCGCTCGCCCCGGTGATCACGACGACCTGTTCGGACTTGGCTGCACTCATCGGATCTCCTTGGAACTGCGTTGAAGGAAGCGGATGTCGAGAACGGTCAGGGCCCGGGCCAGGGGGCGGTGAGGCGCTGGGCGGTCTCCAGCAGCAGGGCGTGCACGAACGCCTGGGGCAGGTTGCCGCGCAGTTGGCGCTGGGTGATGTCGTACTCCTCGGCGAACAGCCCGGGCGTCCCGCAGGCGGTGCGGTTGCGTTCGAACCAGCGGTTGGCCTCGACCTCGCGGCCCTGCTGGTGCAGGGCCAGGCTGGTCGTGAAGCCGCACAGCAGGAAGGCGCCCTCGGCCTGGTGCAGCGGGCGCTCGTCCTGGCGGAAGCGGTAGACGAAGCCGTCGCGCCCCAGCTCCTCCAGCACCGCCGCGAGGGTGGCGCGGGTGCGCGGGTCCTCGGGCGGGACGGCGCCGCGGATCGCCGGGATCAGCAGGGACGCGTCCACCCGCGGGTCGCCCGGGGCCCGCTGCCAGCGGCCGGTGGGGTGCAGGCAGTCCTTGGCGGTGTCGGCCAGGATCCCGTCGGCCAGGGCGCTCCAGCGCGCGCCCTCGGCGGCCGGGGCGTGGGCGGAGATCGCCCGCAGACCGGCCACGCAGGCCAGCCGGGAGTGGGCCCAGCGCTGGTTGTCCAGCTCCCACAGACCGGCGTCGGGCTCCTGCCCGCGCGTGACGATGGCCTCGACGGTGGTCTCCACCGCCCGCCAGTGGTCGGCGTCCAGCCGGTCGTGGCCCCCGGCGGCGGCGAACAGGGACAGCGCCTCGCCCAGGGCGTCGAGCTGGAACTGGTCGTTGACCCAGTTCCCGACCTTGTCCGAGCCGCCGGGGTAGCCCGCCAGGTCCAGTCGGCGCTCGTCGGGGACGGCGCCGCCGGACACGGTGTACGCCGGTCTGAGGTTCGGCCCGTCCGCCAGGATGCGCTCGGCGACGAAGCCCACCGCGTTGTCCAGCAGCGGATGGGGGCCCACCGCGGCGACGGCCTGGCCGGTGTAGCACTGGTCCCGGATCCAGGCGTAGCGGTAGTCGTAGTTGCGGTTCTGTTCGGCCCGTTCCGGCAGGCTGGTGGTGGCGCCGGCGACCATGCCGCCGCCCTGGCTGGTCATGCCGCGCATGACGGTGTAGGCGTGCCGGGAGTCGCGGTCGGCGATGGTCCCGGTGATCACCGGCACGGCGCGCCGCCAGGCCTGCTCGGTCGCCGCCCAGCAGGCGTCCGGGTCCGGGGGCCGTTCCGGCAGCCGCTCCTCGGAGATCTCCAGGACCAGGTCGTGGTGGTGGCCGTCGGGGACGGTGACGACCGTCTCCAGGCCGCCTTCGGCGCGTTCGGTCGCGTCGGGCGCGCCGGTCCAGCGCAGGTACAGCGGTCCGCAGCGGGCCGTCCATACCCCGTCGTCGCTGCGGCGCAGCCGGCTCAGCTTGAAGCGGCCGAAGCCGGCCCGCGGATCCAGCACCACCCGCACCCGGGTCTCCTCACCACCGGCCAGGACCCGGCGCAGGATGCGGGTGACCGACGGGTCGCCGGGAAAGGCGAGGGCGTCATGGCACTCCACCAGCTGGGTGGTGGTGGTCCAGCGGTTGCGCCAGATCAGTGAACCCTCCTCGTAGGAGCCGCCCCAGACGAACGGCTCCTGGGCGGGGGTCACGGCGTACAGGCCCTCGCCGCCGATCAGGGTGGAGAGCACCGCGTCCGAATCCCAGCGCGGTGCGCACATCCACGCGATGTCGCCGCGCGGCCCGATCAGCGCGCCCCGTTCCCCGTCCGCGACCAGGGCGTAGTCCCGCAGGACGTGCAGCGGGAAGCGGGCCGTCTCCGCGGCGAGTGTGCTGTCTGCCATCGAACTGTCCGATCCTCCACCACGCCCGGTTGCCGCGTCCCGGCTCCGGGACACCCTGCCTATCGGCTACCCCGGGGACGGACGATCACCCCGCCGCGGGGTGAGGGCCCGCAGGTCCGCGCTGTCGGCCGCGCCGTTTCCGGGCTCCGGGCCATTGATCCATTAATGTGTCGATTCGGGGTAGGCGGCTCCGCACTGCTCCGACCGCAGTGGCGGGGCACCATGAGGCGAGGATTTCCATGCCGGATGCGATCGTCATCGGTTCGGGCCCGAACGGCCTGGTGGCCGCCAACGTACTGGCCGACGCGGGCTGGCAGGTCCTGGTCCTGGAGGCCCAGCCGGAACCGGGCGGCGCCGTGCGCAGCGACCGGGGCGCCGACCCGGAGTTCGTCAGCGACGTCTTCTCCGCGTTCTACCCCCTGGCCGTGGCCTCACCGGTGATCAGCGCCCTGGAGCTGGAGCGGTTCGGCCTGCGCTGGAGCCACGCCCCCACGGTGATGGCCCACCCGCTGCCGGACGGGCGCTGCGCCACGCTGCACCGCAGCGCCGAAGCCACCATGGCCGACCTGGAGAGCACCTTCGGCGCCCAGGACGCCCTGGCCTGGGGACGGCTGTCGGGGCTGTGGGAGCACCTGGAGCCGCACCTGGTCCAGTCCCTGTTCACGCCGTTCCCCCCGGTGAAGTCCGGGCTGGCGCTGGCGGCCAGGCTGCGCGCGGCCGGCGGGCTGCGGGCGGCCCGGTTCATGACGCTGCCGGTGCGCCGGCTGGCCCAGGAGGAGTTCACCCAGCCCGGCGCCGGGCTGCTGCTGGCGGGCTGCGCGCTGCACGCGGACCTGCTGCCGGAGTCGGCGGGCAGTTCGGCGTTCGGATGGCTGATGGCCATGCTCGGGCAGCAGGTCGGCTGGCCGGTGCCGGTGGGCGGGGCCGGCCGGCTCACCGACGCGCTCGTCCGCCGGCTGGAGTCGCTGGGCGGGACGGTGCAGTGCGGCGCCCGGGTGGCGGAGGTCGTCGTCCGGGGCGGCAAGGCCCTCGGGGTGCGCACCGCCGACGGCCAGGCGCACCGCGCCACCCGGGCCGTCCTGGCCGACGTGCCCGCCACCAGCCTCTACGGCTCCCTGGTCGGCTGGGACGACCTGCCCGCCCAGGTGCGGGCCGACATGCACCGCTTCCAGTGGGACTTCTCCACCTTCAAGGTCGACTGGGCCCTGGACGGCGCCATCCCCTGGACCTCCCCGGCGGCGGCCGGCGCCGGCACGGTGCACCTGGGCGCGGACATGGACGAGCTGAGCGACTACGCGCTGCAGGTCTCCACCGGGCGCCTGCCCCGGCGGCCGTTCACCCTGCTCGGGCAGATGACCACCGCCGACCCCAGCCGCTCCCCGGCCGGTACCGAGTCGGCCTGGGCCTACACCCACGTACCCCAGCACATCACCGGCGACCTGGGCGGGGACGGCATCACCGGACGCTGGGACGCCCGCGAGGCGGAGGCCATGGCCGACCGCGTCGAGGAGCAGGTCGAGCGCTTCGCCCCGGGCTTCCGCGGCCTCGTCCGCAGCCGGCGCATCCTGACCCCGCCGCTGTTCCAGTCCCTGGACGAGAGCCTGGTCGGCGGAGCCCTCAACGGCGGCACCACCGCCGTCCACCAACAGCTGGTCTTCCGGCCCGTCCCCGGCACCGGCCGCCCCGAGACGCCGATCCCGCGCCTCTACCTCGCCTCGGCCTCGGCCCACCCCGGCGGCGGCGTGCACGGGGCCTGCGGGGCCAACGCGGCCCGCGCCGCGCTGCGCGCCCACTCCCGCGCCGCCGCCCGCGTCCTGTCCCCGGGCCTGGCAGCCGCCCAGCGCCTGCTGTCCGGCCCCGCACCCCAGTAGAGGAGTTCCCGTGGCCAAGCGCCAACAGCTGATCACCTGCCCGCCGGACCAGGTCTGGGCGGTGCTGGCCGACGCCACCGGCTACGCCCGGTGGGTCGTGGGCACCCAGGACATCCTGCACGCCGACGCCGCCTGGCCCGCCGTCGGCGCCGAACTGCGGTTCCGCGTCGGCCTCGGCCCGGTCCACTTCACCGACTCCTGCGTGGTCCGGATCTGCGAGCCCGGGCACCGCCTCGAACTGGAGGCCAAGGCGGAGCCGTTCGGCACCGCCCGCATCGCCATCGAACTCATCCCCTGGGGCCGGAACACCCTGGTCCTGCTGGACGAGCACCCGCTCCTCGGCCCCGGGGCCCGGCTGCAGGGACCGCCCAGCGAACTCCTGCTGCACCTGCGCAACCGCCGGATGCTCGGCAACCTCGCCCGCACCGCCCTCGACGCCCACCGGCGCTCCCCGACGAAGGCCAAGGCGACGGCGACGGCCCGGCCAGCGGACTGACGCCCGGGCACGGACGCGCCGTGGGCGGGGGGCGGCCGTATCGTGGAAGGCGGACGGCGGCGACGGGCGGGGGCGCCGCGCCGGGACACGCCTTCTGCTGGTTGGAGCCCGCCATGGCCGATCCCTGGGGCTTTCTCACCACTCCACGCCGGGACTGGCCGCTGCGCCCGGTGCCGGAGCGGGTCCGGGACTGGGCGGACGTGCACCGGCCCGGGGCGCTGCTGCCGATCGTCGGCGCGCAGGCCGGACGGTGCATGGACTGCGGGATCCCGTTCTGCCACAGCAGCTGCCCGCTGGGCAACCTCGTCCCCGAATGGAACCAGCTGGTCGAGCAGGACGACTGGGCGGCGGCCGGCGAACGGCTGCACGCCACCAACAACTTCCCCGAGTTCACCGGGCTGACCTGCCCCGCCCCCTGCGAGACCGGGTGCGTGCTGGCCATCAACGCGGAGCCGGTGGCCATCAAGAACGTCGAGGCGGCCATCGCCGAGTACGCCTGGGAGCACGGCTGGGTACGGCCGCTGCCGCCGGAGCGGCTGTCCGGCCGGACGGTGGCGGTGGTCGGCTCCGGGCCCGCCGGGCTGGCCTGCGCGCAGCAGCTGACCCGGGCCGGGCACACCGTGGCGGTGTACGAGCGGGACGACCGGCCGGGCGGGCTGCTGCGCTACGGGATACCGGCGTTCAAGCTGGAGAAGCACCAGGTGGACCGGCGGATCCAGCAGATGCGGGCGGAGGGGACGGTCTTCCGTCCGGGGGTGGCGGTCGGCTCCGACGTGGACGGCGCGGAGCTGCTGGCCCGCTACGACGCCGTGGTGGTGGCGGTCGGCGCGACGGCCGCCCGGGAACTGCCGGTGCCCGGGGGCGACCTGGCCGGGATCCACCAGGCGATGGAGTTCCTGCCGCTGGCCAACCGGGTCCAGGAGGGCGACTACCCGGAGCCGCCGCTGAACGCGCGCGGCAGGCACGTGGTGATCGTCGGCGGCGGCGACACCGGCGCGGACTGCCTGGGCACGGTGCTGCGGCAGGGCGCGGCCTCGGTGGTGCAGCTGGACATCCGGCCGCAGCCCGGCGCGGAGCGCTCGGAGCAGGACCCGTGGCCCACCTATCCGCGGGTGCGCCGGGACTCCCCCGCGCACCAGGAGGGCCGCGAGCTGGCGTACGGCCCGGACGCCGAGGAGGGGCAGGACGTGCGGGTCTTCTCTGCCTCGACGGTGGAGTTCGAGGGCGACGCGCAGGGGCGGGTGCGGGCGCTGCGGGCGGCCGACGCCGAACCGGGCACGCGCCGCCCGCTGCCCGGCACCGAGCGGCGGCTGCCGGCCGATCTGGTGCTGCTGGCGCTGGGCTTCTCCGGGCCGGAGCAGGACAGCGGGCTGGTCCGGCAGCTGGGCCTGGAACCGGCCGCCGGCGGCGGCTACGCCCGCGACCCGGACTTCGGCTGCGCCGTGCCGGGGGTGTTCGTCACCGGCGACGCGGGCCGCGGTCAGTCGGTGATCGTCTGGGCCATCGCCGAGGGCCGCTCGGCCGCCGCCGCCGTGGACCGCTACCTGACCGGCGCCACCGCGCTGCCCGCCCCGGTCCGCGCCACCGACCGGATGCTCGCGGTCTGAGCGGGGCGGGGCGCGGCCGGGCGGGATGGCCGGTTCCGGGGCGACTGCGGGTGCGGCCGAGCGGGTACGCTGGCGCGTCGCAGTCCGTACGGGGGAAGGAACACCAGATGGCCGCAGTCGCGGAGGCCGCTGATCCGGGGGCCGCCACCGGCTCCGGCGTGCAGGCGTGGGGACGGCTGCTGGAGGACGTCGCCAGGAGCGGGCGGCGGCTGCGCCGGGAGGAGTTGGAGTCGCTGCGGCAGTGCGGCGACCGGGCGGCCGAGGACGGCCGCGCCCTGGCCGAGCTGATCGACGAGCGGCTGGCCGAGATCGGCCGGGTCTGGGCCGGGCAGCCGGTGGACGGGGCGTCCATGGCGGCGCTGCGGGCGGCGGTGGCCGCGCTCGCCGCCGGGCACGGCCGGGCCTACCGGCAGCGGTTGCAGCGCGAGGAGGCCGGGCGGCGGGAGTTCGTCGCCGACCTGCTGAGCAGCCGCAGCGACCTGGGCCGACTGGCCGAGCACGCCGAGCGCTTCGGGCTGAACCTGGCCTGCGCGCACGTGGTGGCGGTCGCCGACGGCGACGGCTACGACCTGGAGGACCCGCTGGTGCGCGGGGTGGAGCGGCAGCTGCTCGGCCGCTTCGGCGAGCAGGACGTGCTGCTGGCGGTGAAGCACGGGCGGCTGGTGTGCATCGTGCCCGGCGGCCCGGGCGAGGCGGCGGCGGTGAAGGCGTTCGCCGAGCTGACCGAGGGCCGCCGGGTGGTGGTCGGCCGCCCGCACAGCGGGCCCGGCGGGGTCGTCCACTCGTACGAGGAGGCGCGGGCCGCGCTGGAGCAGGCCAACCGGCTGCGGCTGCCCGGGCGGCTGCTGCACTCGGCGGACCTGCTGGTCCTGCCGGTGCTGCTGCGGGACCGGGACGCGCTGGAGGAGCTGGTGCACGGGGTGCTCGGCCCGCTGCGCGAGGCGCGCGGCGGCGCGCAGCCGCTGCTGGAGACCCTGGCCGCCTACGCCGACTCGCGCTACGTCTCGGCGGAGGCGGCCCGGCGGCTGGGACTGAGCGTCCGGGCGCTGTCCTACCGGCTGGAGCGCATCATCCGGCTGACCGGGCTCGATCCGGACGACGCGCTGCAGCGCTACACCCTGGAGACGGCGGCGTTCGGCGCCAGGCTGCTGGGCTGGCCGGACCAGGAGGACGGGGCGTAGCCGGGGGCCGGGCAGCCCGCGCACAGGGCCTGCCAGCGGGCGGTCTGGGCCGGGGTGGCCCGGCCGCGCAGCTGGGCGAGCTTCAGCAGGTTGGCCTCGGCGGCGCTGCCGAGGGTCTGCGCCTCGGCCAGGTAGTGGTCGTCCAGCAGCGCCTCCAGCTCGGCCTCGTTCAGCACCGGGTCGATCCGGGCGGCGAGTCGGGCCATGGTCCGGTAGGAGCCCTGGAGCAGGAACGGCGGCTCGGTGCGGGCGGAGTCCTCCTGGGCGGCCGAGGCGATGTAGGCGCGGTTGACGGCCAGGACGGTCCGCTGCACGCGGCGCAGCCGGGCGAGGGCGGCCAGCACCCGGTCCAGGTCGGGCACCGGCCGGGTGAGCTGGTCGGCCTGGGCGGCCGGGTCGCCGTCGGCGAGCGCGACCAGCAGCCGCAGCTGCTCCGGTTCGCTCCCGGCGAGCGGGGCCAGCACCGGATTGGCGGCCAGCGAGTTCTCCAGGAAGGAGAGCGCGAACAGCTCCTGACGGCTCGTCAGAACCTCGCCGAGGTTCCACACGTCGGCGCGGTTGGCCAGCATGTCCGGGACCTGGAAGCGCTGCCCGCCGGCGGTGTACGGGTTTCCGGCGAGGCAGACCGCGAAGCGGCGGCCGCGCAGGTCGAAGCTGCGGGCCCGGCCGTCGCTGACCGCCTCGATCCGGCGCTGGGCGTCGCACAGCGGGATGAACCGCTGCAGCAGCTCGGCGGAGACGTGCTGGATGTCGTCCAGGTGGAGCAGGACGTTGCTGCCCGCCTCCAGCTCGAAGACGATCTTCTCGACCTCGCGCCGGGCGGCGGCGTCCGGGGCCCGGTCCGGGTCGAGCGAGGTGGTGCCCGCGCCCAGCGCCGGGCCGTCGACCCGGACCATCAGCAGCCCGAGCCGGTCCGCGACGTACTCCAGCAGCGTGGTCTTGCCGTAGCCGGGCGGGGAGAGCAGCAGCAGGACGCCGCTGCGGTCCGCCCCCGAGTCCAGCGAGCCGAGCTGCTTGGCCAGGTTGTCCCCGATGAGCGGCAGGTAGACCTGGTCGATGAGCTGGTTGCGGACGAATCCGGCGAGGGGGCGGGGGCGGTGCTCGTCCAGCCGCAGCCGGCTGCGTTCAGCTGCCAGGACGTCCGCGCGCTGTCGCTGGAAGGCGCGGAAGGCCGGGACTCGCTGATCTCTGAACGTGCTTGCCTCGTACGGGAGTCGGTCGATCCGGACGGTGAGGCGGCCGTCGCTGATCCGGGGGTGGGAGCCGAGCAGGCCGGTGACGGTCTCGCTGAGCGGGGCGGAGA
The DNA here is from genome assembly GCF_014084125.1 of Streptacidiphilus sp. PB12-B1b. Taxonomy (NCBI): domain Bacteria; kingdom Bacillati; phylum Actinomycetota; class Actinomycetes; order Kitasatosporales; family Streptomycetaceae; genus Streptacidiphilus; species Streptacidiphilus sp. PB12-B1b. Next base: position 4,772,925 of record NZ_CP048405.1, read on the forward strand.
CGTCGTAGCGCGGCAGGGCGGGGGCGCAGAGCTGGGCGACGGCCTCGGGCAGGCCGTCGTGGAATCCTTCTTGGGTTCCTCCTTCGGGGGTTCCTCCTTCGGGGGTTCCTCCTTCGGTTTTTTGGGGGTCGGCGCCGGCGTAGGACTGCAGCCAGGCGGTGGCGAGTTGGTGGCGCGCCGGGAGGTCGGTGACCAGGGCGGTCAGGTCGGCGGCCAACTGCGGGGCGGCGGCGGTGCGGCGGAAGCCGTCGAGCAGCGCGCGGGAGGAGGCGGAGGAGGCGAAGCCGGGGTGCGGGTCGGCGAGCTCCGCCAGCAGGTAGCCGCCGGTCGGCGGGGTCGCGGGCAGGCCCGCGGCGGCGGTGAACGCGGCTACGGCGTCGGACAGTTCGGCTGCCAGCGCGTCCAGCGCGGCGCCCGCGCCGGGGCGGGCGGGCGTTCCCGGGCCGGTGGCGGGCGCTCCCGGGCCGGTGGCGGGCGCGAAGGCGGTGCGGGCGTGGGTGAGCGAGCGGGCGCGGCGCTGCCAGGCGGAGCGGGCGGACTCGCCGGCGCCGTGCGCCCAGAACAGCTGGGCGGCGGCGCGGACCTCGGCCGGGTGCTCCAGCAGCCCGGCCCCGGCGCGCAGCCGCAGCAGCGCCTCCAGGATCAGTGCGGCGTCGTGGTCGTGCACGCCGCGCTCGTAGCCCTCGTCGTACGCCTGCTCCGCCGCCCGGCGCGCCTGCACCGCCGCGGGCTCGCCGGTCGCGGCCGACAGCAGGCCGGTGGCCAGGTACTCGCCGCGGTAGAGCGCGGGCGACTCGCTGACCAGCGGCTGGGTCCAGAACGCGAGTCCGGCCGGCAGCGCGGGCAGCTCCGCCGGGCGGCGGTAGCCGGTGCCGGTGACCACGAAGGCCAGACCGTCGCCGTCCGGTTGCAGGGTCAGCTCGACCGGCTCGCGGCGGACGGCGAAGCGGTGGCGGCCGAACCGGACGCTCGCGCCGCCGTCGTCGGACAGCTCGGCCCGGTCGCGCAGGGCGCGCACCGCCGTCTGCCCGGCCCCGGTCAGGGCGTCCTCCAGCTCCTGGGCGCGCACTTGGTCGTCCAGGGCGCGCAGCTCCCCGGCGGCGGCGCGGACCCGCACCGCCATCGGGTCGACGGCCAGGGCGGCGTGGACGTCCTCCACGGCGGCTGCCGAGGCGAGCCTGCGGCGCAGCGCCTCCAGTGCGCGCCGCGCGGAGGCGGCGATCCGGTCGGCGCGGGCGGCGGCCTCGTCCAGCAGGGCCTGCCGCCGGGCGGCGAACGCCTGCCGGACCTCCTCGCGGCGGAGCGCGAGGTCGGCGGCGAGGTCCTCGGCCTCGGCGAAGCGGGCCTCCAGGCCGTCCAGCCGCAACAGCAGCCGGGCCAGCTGGTCGTCGCAGGCGGCCGGGGTGGTGGCGGCGGTCAGCGCGGCGGTGGTGGCCTGGGCCAGCAGCGCGGACTCGGCGGCGTGGGCGGCGCGGTGCTCGCTGTCCAGCAGCGCCCGGCGGCGGGCCTCCAGTACGGCCCGGGCGCGGTTGACGGCGGCCAGCACCTCGCCGATGGCGAGCAGCACGGCGGTGCCCTTGCCCGGGTCGGCGGTGACCGCGCCGGTGACCAGGTCGGTGACGGTGGCCAGGGCGTCGGCCTGGTCGGCCAGCTGTCCGGCCAGCTGCGCGGCCTCGGCGGCGCTCGCGGTCCCGGCGGCAGCGTCGGCGGCCTCGCGGGCGGCGGCCAGCGGGGCGGCGAAGGCGTCCGGTCCGGCGAAGTAGCCGAAGGCGCGCTCGGTGGCGGCGGCCAGCTCGGCGGTGAGCGTCTGCTCGACCGCCTCCAGCGCGGCCGGGTCGTGCTGTGGCAGCTCGCGCAGGGTGCGGGTGCGGCCGTGGGCCCGGCGCAGCTCGGCCAGCAGCGCGGTCCAGCCGTCGGCGTCGGCCGGGGGCTCGCCGTGCGAGCGCCGGACCAGCGCCGCGGCCTGCTCCCGGGCCTGTTCCAGCGCCTCGGCGGCGCGATCGGCCAGCGCCGCCGTCCGGGCCTGCTCGGCGGCCAGCTGCTCGGCGGCGGAGCGCAGTTCGGCGAGGGGTTCGGCGAGTCCGGCGTCGCCGAGCCAGTAGTGCCGGTCGGCCGCCTTGGCGCAGCCGTCCAGGATCAGCGCGGGCGCGGCGGCGGCCCGGTCGGCGGTGGGGGCCGCGGCGGCGGTGGCGGTGCGGACGACGTCCAGCAGGTCGGCGATGCCGCGCACCAGGTCGGCGTTGCCGATGCGTTCCAGCGGGCCGTCGCCGACCGGCTGGGCGGCGGCGTACTCGGCGGAGGTGAAGGGGGTGCTCCACAGCTGCAGCTCGTGGGTGCGGACCGGTTCGCGGTCCGGTTTGAGCAGCGCCAGCGTGCCGTCCGGCAGCAGCGCGTGGGCGGCGCCGTGCAGCGCGGCGGCGGCCTCGCGGCGGACGGTGTTCCACGGCAGCAGCAGCGTCCGGGCGCTGCCGGGGCGACGCAGCACGTACAGCAGGTCCTCGCCGTTGGGCGCGGCGAGCACCGCGTCGAAGCGCAGCTCCTGGGCGTCCGGGCCGCCGTCGACGCGGAAGGCGCGGTGGCTGCCGTCGGCCAGTTCGTAGCCGCCGGGGAAGATCAGGCCCTGCTCGGCCGGCAGCAGCCGGACGCCGAGCCCGAGCGAGTCCTGGCGGCGCACCGACCAGGTGCGGGTGTTGACGACCAGGTAGCGGTCGGCGGCCTCGTTGTAGGGCCGGATCCGGAGCAGCAGCAGCGGTCCGGCCGAGGCGTGGGCGACGGCGGCGTCGGCCAGGCTCTGCAGCGGGTCGTCGACCGGCTCCTGGAACAGCGTCCGGTCGCCGGGGACGGCCCGGACGGTGAGGCTGCCGCCGGTGGCGGCCACCGTGACCGCGCCCTCGCCGCCGTCGATCCGGATCCGGCCCCGGTCGTGCTGGTCGCGGCCGGTGGCGGCCCAGGGCAGTTCGAAGGCCGGGGGCCGGGGCAGGTCGCGCTCGCCGTGATTGTCCAGGTACTCGGCCTGACGTTCCGTCAACTGCCAGCGCAGGACCCGGATGTCGCCCTCGTTCTCGCCGGTGCGGAAGACCGCGAGCAGCCGCCCGGCGGCGGTGCGCACCAGCTCCGCCAGCCGGGCGCCGCGGAAGTAGCGCAGCAGCTCGGCCAGATCGCGGTGGAAGCGCTCGTCGTCCAGCAGGCCGGGCACGGCCGACGGCTCCAACGGCGAGCCGTCCAGGGCGTGCAGGGAGAGCAGGCCCTCGGCCAGCTCCGGCGCCGAGGTGCCCAGCAGCAGGACGCCGGGGCGGACCGCGACCAGGCCGCAGCCGGTGGCCGCACCGGCGGTGCGCGGCCGGACCGCGCCTGCCAGCTCCAACCCGCGGCTGCCGAAGGCCAGTTGCCGACGGGTGTTCAACTCCGCCGCCTGCCGCCCCAGTTCGGCCGCGCGCTCGGCGAGCCGCGCCCGCAGCACCTGCTCGGTCCCGTCCTCGACGCCCATGGCTGCTCCCTGTCCTCCCTGCCTGTCCGAGTGCTTACTTGCTGCTGCCGTTGACCAGGAGGGCCGGATCGGCCACCGGCACCGCGGTGTCGACCGCACCGCCGCCCAGCAGCTTCAGCAGCATCGCCAGGTTCCACGGGCCGCCCGCCGCCAGCGAGCCCAGCACCTCGGTGGCGTCCGCGCCGAAGCTGCGCCCGCCCTCCAGCCACTCGGCGCCGAGCGCCTGCACCGTCTGCGAGCTGTGCACCGCCGCGTCGATGCCCTTGCCGAAGGAGACCGCGCCGACCAGGCGCTCCAGGAACATGGAGTCCCCGCCGACGATGTCGATGTCGGCGCTCTCCAGACCGGCGGCCAGCACCGCCGCCTGCGCCTCGGCGACCTTGCGCTGGACGTCCAGGGCCGCCAGCCGGACCTCCTTGTCGGCGGCCAGCCGCAGCCGGAACTCCTCGTGCGCCCGGGACACCTCGTCCAGCGCGGCCATGGCCGCCGCCTTCTCCTTGAGCCCGGCGGCCTCGCCCAGCAGCCGCTCGCGGATGCCGGTGGCCTCCGCCTGCGCCTTGCTCTCGGCGACGGCCGCCTCGGCCAGGCCGACCTTGCGGACGGCGTCGGCCTTCTGCTTCAGCCCCTCGGCCTCGCCCTCCAGCCGGGCCCGGATGCCGGCCGCGTCGGCCAGCGCCTGCCGCTCGGCGACCTCCGCCTGGGCCAGGCCGACCGCGCCGGCCCTGGCCCGCTCGCCCTCGGCCTCCAGGGCGGCGGCGGCCGCGTTCAGCTCCGCGCTCTTCTGCCCGGCCTCGGCCAGCACCAGCTGCTCCTTGGCGCGGTAGTGCGCGGTCTGCTCGGCGGCCTCGGCCGCCTTGATGTCCTTGACCAGCTGCTCCTGCGCCTCGCCCTCGGCGGCGATGACCACGGCCTGCCGGGTGCGCTCGGCGTCCTGCACCACCCGGACCCGCTTGATCTCCTCCTCCTGCTCGGCGACGGTGCGGTCCACCGCGATCCGCTCGCGGACCACCTCGGCCACGCCCCGGCGCTCCACCTCGACCTGCTTCTCCTTCCCGGCCCGGGAGAGCTCGACCTCGCGCTCCCGGTTGACGACCTCCAGCAGCCGGTCCTTCTCGATCCGCTCGGTCTCCACCGCGATCACCCGCTCGCGGTTCTTCTCCGCCACCGCGATCTCCCGCTGCTGGTTCTCCCGCTGGACGCCGAGCAGTTCCTCGGTGCGCAGCAGCGCGCTGTGCGCCTTCAGCCGCTCCTCCTCCTGGACCTGCGCGGTGGCCGCCTCCTCCTGGGCGCGCAGCGTCTCGATGCCCTTGCGCTGCCGGATCTCCGCCTCGGCGCGGCGGCGCTCCAGCTCCAGCACGGCCTCGCGGGCGTCCACGTCCTGGCGGGTGATCTCCATCTGCTCGTTGCGCTGGAAGTCGTTGGTGCGGATGTGCTCCAGCGCGGTCAGCTCGGTGATCTTGCGGATGCCCTGGGCGTCCAGCACGTTGGCCGGGTCGAGCTGCCCCATCGGGGTCTGCTCCAGGTGGTCGATGGCGGCGTCCTCCAGGTGGTAGCCGTTGAGGTCGGTGCCGATGGCGGCGATGATGCGGTCCCGGAACTCCTCGCGCTTGGTGTAGAGGTCGATGAAGTCCAGCTGCTTGCCGACGGTGCGCAGCGCCTCCGCGAACTTGGCGCTGAACAGCGTCTGCAGGGTCTCCTGGTGGCTGGCCCGGTCGGTGCCGATGGCCTGGGCGACCTTGATGACGTCCTCGACGGTCTTGTTGACCCGGACGAAGAAGGTGATCTGGATGTCGGCGCGGATGTTGTCCTGGCAGATCATGCCCTCGCGGCCGGTGCGGGAGATCTCGATGGTCTTCACCGAGATGTCCATCACCTCGGCCCGGTGCATCATCGGCAGGACCAGCGCCCCGGTGAAGGTGACGTCGACGTCCTTGGGTCTGGAGATGATCAGGGCCTCGCCCTGGACCACCTTGCGGAACAGGCGGCCGAAGAGCAGCAGTGTGCCCAGGCCGATGAGCAGGAGCACGGCGACGAGAACGCCGACCCCGATGGTGACGACAGACATGACTGGCCCCTCGGACCTTGCTGCGAATGGAAAGTGACGCTCAATCAGCCGGATCGGCGGATCGGCCGCCGGATCAGTCGGGCAGCCCGGGCATGACCCGGAAGAACTCGCCCTCGGCGTCGTAGTCGTAGATCAGTGCGGACGCGCCCGACGTCAGCGCGCTGCCCGGGCCGGCCGCTTCCTCGAGGCTCTGCCGGACCTGCACCAGGGCGGCGGAGCCGTCGGCGGCGCGGACCTCGGCCTGGCCGAAGTCGGGGCCGACGCGCCCGGTGCGGATGACGCAGCCGCGACCGACGAAGTCGCGGCGGGTCGGCGGCGGGGCCGGGGCCGGCATGAGCCGCCGCAGCGGCCACGCCAGCACCCGGGCCCCCACCCACCCGCCGGCCAGGGCCGCCGGCAGCAGGGCTCCCCCGAGCCTGCCGCCGAGCAGCGCCCGGCCGGTCAGCGCGCTGAACCAGGCGAAGGCGACCAGCAGCGAAACCGCCACCGTGACCGGCACCCCGCCCAGGCCCAGCGCCTTCTGCAGTCCCCCGTGGCTGTGGCGTCCCCCGTGGCCGTGGCTCCCCCCGTGCCCCGCGCGCCCCCCGTGGATGTGCGCGCCCCCCGCGAGCACCACCAGCCAGTACGCCACCACGACGACCAGCGCGAAGCTGAAGAGCACGGTGGGATACCCCGTGACCGCCCCCGAAAAGCCACCCACTGCCGTCGCCGCCTCTGCAGAATCCTCGGCGATCACTCCGGTGACCGCCGGGGAAAGAGTGGCAGCGGCGGGGCCGGGCCCACAGTGCATGATCCCGGCAGTCTTAACGCCGTGTTGATGTCGTGGTTCAGCTCACACCGGGGCTCACGCCGGGCCGCCCGGCGGGGCCAGGACGTCGGACAGGTCGTACCGGACCGGCTCCTCCAACTGGGCGTAGCCGCAGCCGGACGGCTCCCGGTCCGGCCGCCAGCGGCGGAACTGGGTGGTGTGCCGGAAGCGGTCGCCCTGCATGTGGTCGTAGGCGACCTCGGCCACCAGCTCCGGGCGCAGCGGCACCCAGGCCAGGTCCTTGCCGCCGCTCCAGCGGCTGGGGCCGCCGGGCATCCGGCCGGAGGCGTGCGCCTGCTCGTCGGCCCAGTCGGCCCAGGGGTGGTCGGCCAGGCCGATCCGCAGCGGGGCCAGCCCCTCGACCAGCTCCTGCCGCCGCCGCATCGGGAAGGACGCGCAGACGCCGACGTGCTGCAGCCGGCCCGCGGCGTCGTACAGGCCCAGCAGCAGCGAGCCGACCACCGGGCCGCTCTTGTGCTCGCGGTATCCGGCCACCACGCAGTCGGCGGTGCGCTCGTGCTTGACCTTCACCATCAGCCGCTGGTCGGGCCGGTAGGGCAGGTCCAGCGGCTTGGCCATGACGCCGTCCAGGCCGGCCCCCTCGAAGACGCTGAACCACTCCTCGGCCAGCTCCCGGTCCAGCGTGGCCGGGGCCAGGTACAACGGCGGTGCGGCGCCCGCCAGCGCCTCGGCCAGGGCGGCGCGGCGCTGCCGCAGCGGGGTCTCCAGCAGCGCGTCGGCGCCCAGCGCCAGCAGGTCGAAGGCGACGAAGGAGGCCGGGGTGCGCTCGGCCAGCAGCCGCACCCGGGAGTCGGCCGGGTGGATGCGCTCCTGCAGCGCGTCGAAGTCCAGCCGGTCGGCGGTGACCACGACGATCTCGCCGTCCACCACGCAACGCTGCGGCAGCCGCTCCAGCAGCGCCGCCGCCAGCTCCGGGAAGTAGCGGGTGAGCGGCTTGCCGCTGCGGCTGCCGATGACGATCTCCGGGCCGTCGCGGTGCACGATGGCCCGGAAGCCGTCCCACTTGCCCTCGTACTGCATGCCGGGCGGGATGCGGGCGGCGGCTTTGGCCAGCATCGGCTTGACCGGGGGCATCACCGGGAGGTCCATGAGCCGATTGTGCGTCGGCGGGCGGCGCGCCGCCGCTCGGAAGGCGGCCCGGCCGGGGCAGACCTACGGTGAGGTCATGGCCGAGGCACTGGAGCTGGACGCGGACGGGCGGACCGTGCGGCTGACCCATCCCGACAAGGTGTACTTCCCGGAGCGGGGCTTCACCAAGCTGGACGTGGCCCGCTACTTCCTGGCCGTCGGCGGCGGCGCGGTACGGGCGCTGCGGAACCGCCCGACGACGTTGCAGCGCTACCCGGAGGGCGCGGCGGGCGAGTCGTTCTACCAGAAGCGCGTGCCCCGGGAGCTGCCCGAGTGGATCCCCACCGCCCGGATCTCCTTCCCCAGCGGGCGCTTCGCCGACGAGATGTGCCCGGACGGGATCGGCGCCGTGCTGTGGGCGGTGAACCGCGGCTGCCTGACCTTCCACCCCTGGCCGGTGCGGGCCGCCGACACCGACCACCCGGACGAGCTGCGGATCGACCTGGACCCGCAGCCGGGCACGGACTTCGCCGACGCCGTGCGCGCCGCCCTGGAGCTGCGCCAGCTGCTGGAGGAGCTGGGGCTGCGCGGCTGGCCGAAGACGTCCGGCGGGCGCGGGCTGCACGTGTTCGTGCCGATCCGGCCGGAGTGGGACTTCGTCCACGTACGCCGGGCCGCCATCGCCGTCGGCCGGGAGCTGGAGCGGCGGGCGCCGGAGCGGGTGACCACGGCGTGGTGGAAGGAGGAGCGCGGCGAGCGGATCTTCGTGGACTACAACCAGATGGCCCGGGACCGCACCATCGCCTCCGCCTACTCCGTCCGGGCCTTCCCGCACGCCCCGGTCTCCGCGCCGCTGCGCTGGGAGGAGCTGGACTCCGCCCACCCCCGCGACTTCGACCTGGCCACCATGCCGGAGCGCTACGCCCGGCTGGGCGACGTCCACGCCGACATGGACGAGCACGCCTTCGACCTGGCGCCGGTGCTGGAGCTGGCCGACCGCGACGAGCGCGACCGGGGCCAGGGCGATCTGCCCTACCCGCCGGAGCACCCCAAGATGGCCGGGGAGCCCAAGCGGGTGCAGCCCAGCCGGGCCCGGCACGACCCGTAGCCGCGATCCGTGGCCGCGCTCCGGGACACGTCAGAGGTCCTGGCCGCGCAGCAGGCCGTCCACCACCCGGCCGAACACCCGGCGTCCGGTGCCGGCCACCACCGCGTCCAGCGGCGCCGGGACGCCGCGCACCCTGATCTCCTCGCGCCAGCGCACCACGCTGCCCGGCCCCTCGGCGCGCACCTCCACCTCGGCCCAGCCGAGCACCACCGACCCGCGCTTCTCCAGCCGCACCCGCCCCGGGGCGTGCGCCGTGGGCGGCTGCCAGAGGACGACCTCCATCGGGTCGTCGAAGCCCAGCGGGCCGACCGCCGTCCGGGCCAGCACCGTGCTGCCCAGGCCGGTGGGGCCGGCGCCCACCTGGGCGACCCTGGTCAGCGGCACCATGGCGGAGTGGCGCGGCCAGTCGGTCACCCGCCGCCAGCACTCCTGCACACCGGCCGGGACGGAGCGGGTGATCTCGAAGAACGCCATGACCGAAGCGTAGGCGGGCAGCGGCGGCGACGCCGCCGGGTGACCATCCGAAGATTCACTCGTTGAGCCCAGTGCCGCCGCCGACCGGCCGCGGCACACGGGAGTCGTGGGTCGTGGAGGTCGTGCCGTGCCTCGGGTGGGTCGCCGTCATTCACCGGCCGGGCGCGACGACGCCGAGGCCGCCTTCGTCCACCACTACGCCCGGCTGGCCCGGCTCGCCTACGCCGTGCTGCCCGCCACCCTGGACCGGCACCGGCGGGTGCTGCTGGCGCACAGCGCGGTCCAGCGCTCCGCCGTCGACGGGCAGGACTACCCCGCGCTGCGCCGGGGCGTGGTCGGCGCAGCGCTGCGCTCGTCCACGCGCGGACGCTGGCTGCTGCCCCGGGTGGTGGGCCTGCGGCTGTTCCCCGCGCTCGGCCAGGGCGAGTCGCTGCGGCTGGGCCGGGAGCTGGCCCGGCTCTCCCCCGCCGCCCGGGCGGCGCTGGCGCTGACCGTGCTGGAGGGGCTGGCCGAACCGGAGGTGCTGGACGTCCTGCGGCAGTGCGGCGCGCCCGGGGCCGTGACCGCCCTGGCCGACGCGCTGGCCTTCCGCACCGAGGCCGTGGACCAACTGCTGCGCTCCCCGAGTGCGATCCGTGCACCGTGCACGCCCGGCCCACCGACCCCTGCCTGCGGCGCAGGCACGGCCGGATCGCGGTGCTGGCGGCGGCGGTCGCGGCGGTGCTGGCGGCGGCGCTGGCCTCCGTCCCGGGCGCGGCGGTGCAGCCCGCGGCGGACCCGGCGCCGCCCGGCTGCACCCTGGCCGCCCACCCGGAGCTGCCGCGGACCCCGGCCGACAGCTGGCAGGACACCGCCCGGCTGGACTTCACCGCCTGGCCCGCGCGCGGGGCCGGGACCGACGACCGGGCCCTGGTCGCCGACGCCCTGGCGGCCTGGTGCCGCCCGGCGCTGGTGCACGCCGAGGCCGGGGCCGCCGCCGCGCCGCCGGGGGCGCCGCCGCGCCTGCTGTGGGCCGGGCAGCTGGACGGCGCCGGTGTGGTGCTGCTGGACGACGGCTCCCGGCTGGCCCGCTACACCCGTCCGGACCACCCCGGCGCGGCCGACCCGGACCGGGTCGAGATCAGCCGCGACGACGACTCCGACGTCACCACCGCGGGCGCGGTGCTGCTGCGCTCCACCCCGGCCGGGGACCGGTTCCTGATCGCGCCCTGGGTGCAGCAGGTGCAGCTGCGCGACCTGCGCGCGCCCGACACCGCCGGGCGGGAGCTGGCCGTCCCGGCGGACGGCGTCACCCCGCCGGTACCGGCCCCGCCCGGCTCCGGCTGCGGCAGCTGGCCGGTATTGCAACTGCGCTCCTCCCCGGTCGTCGCCGAGCACCACGCCTTCCTGCTGACCGACCTGGGCACGGTCGTCCCGGCGCACCTGACCTACCAGCCGCCGCCGCAGGCGGGCCCGGCGCAGTCCCCGCGCGAGGCCACCGGGCCATCGGCGCTGTTGGCCTGGGACCGGCTGGCCTGCCTGCTGCCGACGCTCCGGCAGCAGGGCGTGAAGTCGGTCAACGCCTGGCAGTTCGCCGTGCAGCAGCTGCCCGGCTCGGCCGGGCAGGCGTCCTGGGTGTGCAGCCGGGCCGACCGCTGGGACGGCACCGGCAGCGCCGCCACCGAGTTCCTGACGCCGGTGGCCGACACCGCCGACGAGGGCGCGCCGGCCGCCGTCACCGCCCGGCAGCCGCAGGGCCGGGCGTGCAGCCGGTTCGAGCAGTACGTGCTGGCCGCCACCTGGTGGCGGGCGCCCGACGGCCGGAGCTACCTGCTGGCCGCCGGAAGCCGCCATGTGGTCCGGATGGCGGTGAGCGGCGCGGCCGTGCTGGCGGCGTCGGCGACCCCGCAGCAGACGGCCGCGGTGCCCGCCGCGCGGACCGGGCCGGTCAGCGTCTCCGGTTACCTGGACACCGGCCTGGAGCTGCACCCCATGGGCTGACCGGCGCGGGCCCCGGCGTAGCGGCCAGGCCCGAGGTGGCGGAGGGCCGGGGCAGTGCCGAGACTGGACTCAGGCCCGTCCGGCAACCGAGGAGCGACCGTGGCAGGCGTGTCCGACACCCGACCGGGGCTGCCGCCGGTGCTGCTCTCCCGTCGGGTGCGCGGCTTCCTCACCGCCGCCTACCTGCTGCTGGCCGCCGCCGTCGGCACCGACCTGGCCACTGGTCCCGGCTCGACCTTCTCCCCGGTGCTGGCGGCCGTGCCGGTGCTGGCCGGCATCGGCACCCGGCGGGCGCGGGTCCCGGTGGTGGCCGGGCTGCTGGCGCTGGCCGGGGTGATCGTGCTGGCGCTGGTGAACCAGGGGGTGCCGCTGCTGGTGCACGCCACCTCGGCGGTGACCGTGCTCGTCATCACCTGCACCAGCGCCGCGGCCGTGGTGCTGGTCGCCTCCCGGGAGCAGGAGCTGGCGCAGGTCCGCAGCGTGTCCGAGGCGGCGCAGCGGGCGCTGCTGCGGCCGGTGCCGGAGCGGATCGGGGCGCTGCGGATCGCCGTGCGCTACCTGGCCGCCGAGGCCGAGGCCCGGATCGGCGGGGACCTGTACGAGGTGCTGTCCACGGCGTACGGCACCCGGGTGATCCTGGGCGATGTGCGCGGCAAGGGACTGCCCGCGGTGGAGACCGCGGCGGACGTGCTGGGGGTGTTCCGGGACGCGGCCCGCTCCGAGCCGGATCTGGCGGTGGTGGCCGGGCGGATCGACGCCGCGCTGGCCCGCCGCCCGCAGAGCGAGGAGTTCGTCACCGCCGTGCTGCTGGACCTGCCGGAGCGGGAGGGCCCGGCCCGGCTGGTCAACTGCGGCCACCCGGACCCGTTCCTGTGCCACGCCGCCGGGGTCTCCGCGGTCGAGCCGCCGCTGCGGCTGCCGCCGCTGGCCATGAACGCCATGGTGGGCGTGGACTACCAGGAGCGCCGCTTCGACTTCGCCGCGGGCGACACCCTGCTGCTGTACACCGACGGCGTCTCCGAGGCCCGGGACGCGGCCGGGGTGTTCTACCCGCTGGCGCAGCGGCTGCGGGGCTTCGGCGAGCTGGAGCCGGCCGCGCTGCTGGACCGGCTGATCGCGGACGTCCGGGCGTACGTCCCGGACGGCATGAACGACGACGCGGCGGTGCTGGCGGTGCACCGCGAGCACCGCTGAGGCCCGCCCGCGCGGAGGTCCGCGACCGGGCGGGCCGGTGTGTGGGCCCCGGACGGCTGCCGCGGGGCCCACGGCGGTCTACTGCAAGGTCTACTGCGGAGTGACGTACGCGCCGGAGATGCCGCCGTCCACCAGGAAGGTGTTGGCGGTCATGAACGAGGAGTCGTCGCTGGCCAGGAAGGCCACCGCGGCGGCCAGCTCCTCCGGCTCGGCGAAGCGGCCGAGGGGGATGTGCACCAGGCGGCGGGCGGCGCGCTCCGGGTCCTTGGCGAACAGCTCCTGCAACAGCGGCGTGTTGACCGGCCCCGGGCACAGCGCGTTCACCCGGATGCCCTCGCGGGCGAACTGCACGCCCAGCTCCCGGGACATCGCCAGCACCCCGCCCTTGGAGGCCGAGTACGAGATCTGCGAGGTGGCCGCGCCCATCACCGCCACGAACGAGGCGGTGTTGATGATCGAACCCTTGCCCTGCCGCTGCATGTGCGGGATGGCGTACTTGCAGCACAGGTAGACGGAGGTGAGGTTGACCTCCTGGACCCGGCGCCAGGCGTCGATGCCGGTGGTCAGGATGGAGTCGTCGTCGGGCGGCGAGATGCCGGCGTTGTTGAAGGCGATGTCGAGGCGTCCGTACTCGGCCACGGCGGTCTCGTACATGGCCTTCACCGCCTCCTCGTCGGTGACGTCGGCCTGCACGAACAGGCCGCCGACCTCGTCCGCTGCGGCCTTGCCGGAGACCGGGTCCAGGTCCACGCAGACCACGTGCGCGCCCTCGGCGGCGAAGCGGCGGGCGGTGGCCAGGCCGATGCCGCTGCCGGCCCCGGTGATGACGGCGACGCGCCCGTCCAGGCGCTGGGTGTGGGTCATGGTGCTATTCCTCCGTGGAGATGAAGACGTTCTTGGTCTCGGTGAACGCGTCGAGCGCGTCCGGGCCGAGTTCGCGGCCCAGACCCGACTGCTTGAAGCCGCCGAAGGGGGTGGTGTAGCGGACCGAGGAGTGCGAGTTGACGGACAGGTTGCCGGACTCCACGCCGCGCGCCACGCGCAGCGCCCGGCCGACGTCCCTGGTCCAGATCGACCCGGACAGGCCGTACTCGGTGTCGTTGGCGATGCGCACGGCGTCCGCCTCGTCGTCGAACGGGACGACGGTGAGCACCGGGCCGAAGATCTCCTCGGTGAAGGCCGGGGAGTCCAGGGCGACCGGGGCCAGGACGGTCGGCGGGAACCAGAAGCCGGGGCCGTCCGGGGCGCTGCCGCGGAAGGCGACCGGGGCGTCGGCGGGGACGTACCCGGCGACCGCGGTGCGCTGGGCGGCGGAGATCAGCGGACCCATGTCGGTGTCCGGATCGGCCGGGTCGCCCACGCGCAACGCGGCGACGGCGGGCTCCAGCAGGGCCAGGAACCGGTCGAACACCGGGCGCTGCACCAGCAGTCGGGAGCGGGCGCAGCAGTCCTGCCCGGCGTTGTCGAACACCGAGGAGGGCGCGGAGGCCGCCGCCTTGGCCAGGTCGGCGTCGGCGAAGACGATGTTGGCGCTCTTGCCGCCGAGCTCCAGCGTGACCGGCTTCACCTGCTCCGCGCAGCCGGCCATGATCTGCTTGCCGACCCGGGTGGAGCCGGTGAAGACGACCTTGCGGACGTCGGGGTGGCTGACGAAGCGCCGGCCCACCAGCGAGCCGCGTCCGGGCAGGATCTCCAGCACCCCCGGCGGCAGCCCTGCCTCCAGGGCCAGTTCGCCCAGCCGGATCGCGGTGAGCGGGGTCAGCTCGGCCGGCTTGAGCACCACCGTGTTGCCGGCCGCCAGCGCCGGGGCCAGGCCCCAGGCGGCGATCGGCATCGGGAAGTTCCACGGCACGATCACGCCGACGACGCCGAGCGGCTCCTTGAACGTGACGTCGAGCCCGCCGTGCACCGGGATCTGCCGGCCGAAGTTGCGTTCCGGCGCCGCCGCGTAGTACTCGAGGACGTCGCGGACGTGCCCGGCCTCCCAGCGGGCATTGCCCAGGGTGTGGCCGGAGTTGGCGACCTCCAGCCGGGCCAGGTGCTCCCGGTCGGCGTCCACGGCGGCGGCGAAGGCCCGCAGCAGCCGGGCCCGGTCGGCGGGCGCGGTGGTGCGCCACTGCGCGTAGGCGGCGTGGGCGCGGGCGACGGCGGCGTCGGTCTGCGCCAGGGTCGCCAGCGGCACGGTCGTGATGACCTCTTCGGTGGCGGGGTTGACCACCTGGCAGAGGCTCGGGGCGTGGTCCGGGTCGGACGGTCGGGTCATCGGGCTTCCACCTTCTCTCGCGTCTGCGTCGTCTCTCGCGGTTGCTGCGGCCGGTCGGCGTCGGGGCGGGCGCGGGTGTCCCGGCAGGCGGCGACGAAGGCGGCGAACAGCCGCGGGTCCTGGTCGTCCGTCTCCGGGTGCCACTGCACGCCGACGGTGAAGCGGGCCCCGGTCAGTTCGAGGGCCTCGACCGACTCGTCCTCGCTCCAGGCCGAGGGCAGCAGGCCCTCGCCCAGGCGGCCGACCGCCTGGTGGTGGTAGCAGCGCACGGCGGCCGCGCCGCCGAGGATGCCGCCGAGCCGGCTGCGCGGGCGGATCCGCACGGCCTGCCGGGCGTAGGTGGCCGGGGCGGGCTGGTGGCCGCCGTGGCCGAGCCGGTCGGGCAGGTGCTGGATCAGCGCGCCGCCACGGGCGACGTTGAGCAGCTGCATGCCCCGGCAGACCCCGAGGACCGGCAGATCGCGCTCGAGAGCGGCGTCCAGCAACCGGAGCTCCCACGCGTCCCGGGTGGTGTGCGGTGCCCCGGTCAGCGGGTGGGCCGGCTCCCGGTAGCAGGCCGGGTCGACGTCCGGGCCGCCGGCCAGGAGCAGTCCGTCGAGGGCGGCGACGGCCCGGCGGGCGCCGTGCTGCTGCGGGGGCAGCAGCACCGGCACGCCCCCGGCGGCGGTCACCGCGTCCACGTAGGTCTGCGGGACCAGCGCGGCCGGCTGCCGCCAGACGCTCCAGGCGGCCTGGTCGAGGTAGCTGCTGATGCCGATCAGCGGACGGACGGCGTCGGCGGCGTCGTTGTCGGCTGCGTCGTCGGCTGCGTCGTCGTAGGCGGCCTCCTCGTGGGCGCCGGTCACAGCCGTTCGAAACTGCGGCGGCGCTCCCAGTCGGTCACCGCCGCGTCGAAGGCGGCCAGTTCGACCCGGCCGGCGTGGGTGTAGTGGGCCACCACGTCCTTGCCGAAGGCCTCGGCCGCGGCCGTGCTGTGCTCGAACAGCTGGACCGCGTCGCGCAGCGTGGCCGGCACCCGGGGCGCGTCGGAGGTGTAGGCGTTGCCGGAGAGTTCGGGTTGCAGCGGCAGCTGGTTCTCGATGCCGTGCAGGCCCGCCGCGATCAGCGCGGCCACCGCCAGGTACGGGTTGACGTCGCCGCCGGGCACCCGGTTCTCGAAGCGCAGCGAGGGCCCGTGGCCGACCACGCGCAGCGCGCAGGTGCGGTTGTCCGCGCCCCAGGCGATGGCGGTGGGCGCGAAACTGCCCGGCGCGTAGCGCTTGTAGGAGTTGACCGTGGGTGCGAGCAGCAGCGAGAACTCGGCCAGGCAGGCGAGTTGTCCGGCCAGGAAGTGCTCCATCACCGGCGAGAAGCCGTGCGGTCCGTCGCCCGCCATCACCGGTCGGCCCTCGCCGTCGCGCAGGCTCAGGTGGATGTGGCAGGAGTTGCCCTCGCGCTCGTTGTACTTGGCCATGAAGGTCAGGCTGACGCCCTCCTGCGCGGCGATCTCCTTGGCGCCGGTCTTGTAGACGGAGTGGTCGTCGCAGGTGACCAGGGCCTGGTCGTACTTGAAGGCGATCTCGTGCTGGCCCGGGTTGCACTCGCCCTTGGCGGACTCCACGGTCAGCCCGGCGCCGGCCATCTCGTTGCGGATGCGGCGCAGCAGCGGCTCCACCCGGCCGGTGCCCAGGATCGAGTAGTCGACGTTGTACTGGTTGACCGGCGAGAGCCGGTGGTAGTCCTTGTCCCACGCCTGCTCGTAGCTGTCGGAGAACACGATGAACTCCAACTCGGTTCCCACGTAGGCGTTCCAGCCGTACGCGGCGAGCCGGTCCAGCTGTCGGCGGAGGATCTGCCGGGGCGAGACGGTCACCGGTCCGCCGTCGTGGCCGAGCACGTCGCACTGGACCATGGCGGTGGCCGGGTGCCAGGGCACGCGCCGCAGCGTGGACAGGTCGGGCTGGAAGACGATGTCGCCGTAGCCGTTCTCCCAGGAGGAGTTCTGGTAGCCGTCGACGGTGTTCATCTCGACGTCCACGGCCAGCAGGTAGTCGCAGCCCTCGGCGGCGTTGGCGAGGACGTCGTCCAGGAAGAAGTCGGCGGCGATGCGCTTGCCCTGCAGGCGGCCCTGCATGTCGGTCATGGCCAGGACGACGGTGTCGATCTCGCCGCTGTCGATGAGGGCGCGCAGCTCGTCCAGGGTCAGGCGGGGGTGGTGCGGGCGCATCAGATGTTCTCCAGTTCCTGCTGGGCCGCGGCCGGTTCGGCGCTGCCCTGGACGTTCGGCCCGGTGAACCAGCGGCGGGCCGAGACCAGCCACCACACTCCGGCGAAGCCGAGCACCGCGAGGACGGCGACCGGGGTGTAGTTGAAGCTGGTGGCGGTGATCGGGCTGACGGTGGGGAGCATGAACAGCACGGTGATCAGCGCCGTCCAGACCACGGCCAGCACGCCGACCGGCCTGCTCCAGCGGCCGAGGTGCCAGGGGCCGCGCCGGAACCGCTCGCCCTGGCGCAGCCGCAGCAGCACCGGGATGACGTAGGCGATGTACAGGCCGATCACGGACACCGAGGTGACGGCGGCGTAGGCGGTGGCGTTCCACAGGTCGGGCACGCCGAGCAGGAAGGCGAAGCCGGTGGCCAGCCAGACGGCGTTGGTGGGGGTCCGGGTGCGGTCGTTGATCCGGTGCCACAGCTTGGAGCCGGGGAGTGCGCCGTCCCGCGAGAAGGCGTAGATCATGCGGGAGTTGGCGGTGACCGAGGCCATGCCGCAGAAGAACTGGGCGCCGATGGCGATGACCATCAGCAGCTTGGCGCCGGTGTCGCCGATGGCGTCGATGAAGATCTGCGCCGGGGGCACGCCGGTGGCGCTGTTGAGTTCGCCGGTGTAGTTGCGGATGGCGAAGGTGATGCCGAGCAGCAGGATCCATCCGGCGACCAGCGAGACCAGGATCGACATGACGATCCCGCGCGGGCCGGAGCGGGCGGCGTCCTTGGTCTCCTCGGTCATGTGGGCGGAGGCGTCGTAGCCGGTGAAGGTGTACTGCGCCAGCAGCAGCCCGAGCAGGCCGACGTAGATCGGGCTGTGGAAGCCGGTGTTGTTGACGAACTTGGTGAACACGAAGGAGGCCGAGGCATGGTGGTCGGGCACCAGCACCAGCACGCCGACGATGATCAGCACCCCGAACAGGTGCCACCACACACTGACGTTGTTGAAGACCGAGACCAGCTTGACGCCCAGGGTGTTCAGCAGGCCGTGGATGGCCAGGATCACCGCGAAGATCAGCACGGTGTGGCCGGGGGTGGCGGCGAAGCCGAACTGCATCTCCAGCAGGGCGTTGGTGAAGAACGCCGCGCCGAAGTCCACACCGGCGGTGACCGCGACCTGTCCGAGGAAGTTGAACCAGCCGGTGAACCAGGCCCAGGCCGGGCCCCGGGAGGGCGCGAGCGCCGCGGCCCAGTAGTACAGCCCGCCGGCGGTCGGGTAGCTGGAACAGACCTCGGCCATGGCCAGGCCGACCAGCAGGGTCATCAGTCCGACCAGCGGCCAGCCCCAGGTGATCATCGCCGGGCCGCCGGTGTTCATGCCGAAGCCGTACAGCGTCAGACAGCCCGAGAGCACCGAGATGATGGAGAAGGAGACGGCGAAGTTGGAGAAGCCCGACATCGAGCGGGCCAGCTCCTGGGTGTATCCCAGCTCGCGCAGCCGCTGCTCGTCGGCCGATTCGGCGCCGGGGGCGCCGGGGGCGCGTACCGCGGTGCCATCCGCTGCGGGTTCAGCAGACATGGGCACCTCCTTGAGGTGTCGTGTGTGTCGTGGGGAATCGAAGGGGAGCGCGCCGGTACCGGCCGTGCCTGCCCCGGAAATCCATTGGTTTAAAACCAGTCCATTGACGTGTTGCACACCGTTTCACCTCGTAACGGCGCCGTCAAGACTCGCTGTGCTACGGACTCCCGCCGACTGTGTTTCGGTACGGCGGCGGGGCCCGTGAGGCCGCGCTGACACGCGTCAGGCCCTCCCCGCGCGGGTGCGGGGAGGGCGTGCGGGGTCCTGGCCGGTCAGCCGGTGACGCTGGCGCTGCCGGTCTCCAGGTGGCCGGTGAAGCGGCGGGACCAGGCCGGGTCCAGGTTGTTGGTGACGGTGAAGTCGTACCAGCCGTTGTCGTACGCGACCGCGTTGAAGTAGTCCGAGGCGCTGCCCCCGGCCGGAACGCTGTACGTCCACGGGCCGTCGCTGCGGTAGTTGGTGGAGGTGATGGTGAACACCGCGGTCGTGCCGGAGGCGGCGGCGTTGGTCATGGTGAACCACACCGCGAGCTTGCCGGTGCCGGAGGCGACCGCGTAGGAGCTGGTGGCCTCCAGGTTCTTGCCGATGGTGGTGGCGTTCCCGGCGAAGTGCCGCAGGAAGCGGTTGGGGCCGGTCATGGTGAAGTCGTAGGCACCGTTGCCGTAGCCGGAGCCGATGTTGTAGTAGTCGCCGGCGGTGCCGTCGGTCCCGGTGGCGGCGTTGTACGCGGGCACGGTGTACTGCCACGGGCCGCCGCTGCGGTTGGCGTTGGCGTAGACGGCGAAGTGCGCGGCGCTGGTGGCGACCGCGCCCTCGTTGGACATCTTCAGCCACAGCAGGATCTTGTTGCCGGAGTCGAACTCGAAGTGGTCCACCGAGCCGTTGGGCTGGTACGGCAGCGCCCGGGCGGGCCTGGTGCCGGACTCCTGCGCCGGCAGCGCGTTGGTCTGCGGGGCCGGGTTGGGCAGCGGGTCGCAGGCGGTCTGCGCCCGGACGACGGCGGTGGCGGGCAGCGCGGGCAGGCCGTTCACCGGGCTGGTGAAGTCGAAGGCGCCGGTGAGGTCACCGCAGACCTGGCGCCGCCAGGCGCTGATGTTCGCGCAGGTGGCGGGGGTGCCCAGGGCGGCCGTCCAGGTCTCCAGGAAGCGGATCACCGAGGTGTGGTCGTAGACCTGGGAGTCCACCCAGCCGCCGCGCGACCACGGCGAGACCACGACCATCGGCACCCGGAAGCCGAGGCCGATGTTGCTGCCGTCGTAGAACTCCCCGGCCGTTCCGGCGGGCGCGGCGGGCGGCGGCACGTGGTCGAAGAAGCCGTCGTTCTCGTCGTAGTTCAGGAACAGCACCGTGGAGTCCAGCACCGTGCTGTTGGACGCCAGGGCCTGGAGCACCAGGTCGATGAAGTAGGCGCCGTTGCCGGGCGGGGCGTCGGGGTGCTCGCTGGTGTTCTGGTCGGCCACCACCCAGGAGACCTGCGGCAGCGTCCCCGCCCTGGCGTCGGCGGCGATGGCGTCGGCGATGTCCACCGGGGTGTTGCCGGTGGAGGGCACCGAGGCCATGCCCTTCTGGTAGAGCGCGCTGCCGGTGGCGGCGTTGGCGAACTGCTTGAAGTACGCCAACGCGTTGTCGCCGAAGTTGTCGCCCGCGTTCTGGTAGACCTTCCAGCTGACGCCGGCGTTCTGCAGCGCCTCGGCGTAGGTCTGCCAGCTCAGCCCGGACTCGTCGCCGCCGTCGTACGCCGGGCCGCCCGCGGTGCCGCCCGGGTCGATCATGCCGCTCCACAGGTAGGTGCGGTTCGGGCCGGTGGCGCTGATGATCGAGCAATGGTACGCGTCGCAGACGGTGTAGGCGTCGGCCAGCGCGTAGTGGAACGGGATGTCGGAGCGCTCCAGGTAGCCCATGGTCCGCACCGAGCCCTTGGCGGCGACCCAGCCGTCCATCCTGCCGCTGTCCCAGGCGGCATGCTGGGTGGACCAGCCGTGGTCCAGCGAGCCGTCGCACTGGGCCAGGGTCTCCGGGGTCTGGCTGTCGGCGGCCGCGGTGTCGCTCAGCTGCCACGGGTACTGCCGGGAGGAGCCGTTGGGCTGGTTGAACACCGAGTAGCCACCGGCGATGGCGATGGCCGAGCGGTCGGCGAACCCGCGCACACCCTGGAGCGTGCCGAAGTAGTGGTCGAAGCTGCGGTTCTCCTGCATCAGCACCACGACGTGCTTGACGTCCTTGATGGTGCCGGTGGCCCCGGCCGCCGAGGCGCGCGGGGCGGTTCCGGGCAGGGCGTCCAGGCCGACGGCGGCGCCGAGGGCGGCCGCGGAGCCGAGGAAGGTGCGGCGGGTGAGAGGGGACACGGCGTCCTCCGGGAGTGGGGGTCGGAGCAGGGCGGGAGCGCCCACGGCAACGCGCCCGACGGCAGCGTTCGACGCCGGGAAAAGGGGGGTTGACGCTCCGTCAGACACGGGCACGGGCGGTTCCGGCACATGGGGAGGGCGCCGGAGCAGGACCGCCCAATGGGCTGGGACCAGTCCTTTGGCGCATTGTCTACCCGCCGTCCGACGGGGGTGTCAAGGGGCCCCGTGGGCGCTGCGGACGGGGTGGGCGACCGCAAGTCGGGGGTTCTGAAATGGATCTGACGATTCAGCAGCGGCCAGGTGAACCGCTGCCCCGCGGAGCCTTGACGCGCCACGGCCAGAGTCGCACACTCGGCTCCGGGCATGTTTGAATCTGCTGGATTTCTTTGCATAACGCGCACACATGATCACCCGAGTCGGGAGCCCGCCCACGAGAGGACCGTTCCCCGTGCCCGCACACCTGCGCTGCCGCAACGCGGGTAGGGTGAGCCGCTGTGAGCGAGCCACTCGTACAGGACGGCCGGACCGACTGGGGAGGCGGCCGGATCTTCCGGCCCGTCCGAGCCGGCAACGCGTTCGAGGAGACGGTCGAGCGCATCCTGCAGGCGGTGAAGCTCGGCGTGTTCCGCTACGGGGACCGCCTGCCGGCCGAGCGCGACCTCGCCGTACGGCTGAACATCAGCCGGGTCACCCTGCGCGAGGCCATACGCTCGCTGCAACAGGCCGGGTACGTCGAATCCCGGCGCGGACGCTACGGCGGCACCTTCGTCACCTACCGGACGACCGCGCCCGGCCCGGACGAGCTGCGCCGGGTGGCCGAGGACATGGGCGGGGAGCTGGCCGACGCGCTGACCTTCCGGCTGGTGCTGGAGACCGGCGCGGCCGAGCAGTCCGCCCGGCGCAGCCTCAGTGCCGAGCAGCGCGCCCACCTCCAGCGCCGGCTGACCGAGCTGGAGCAGGCGCCCCCCGGGGAGTACCGGCAGGCCGACTCACGGTTCCACCTGGCGATCGGTGAGCTGACCGGTTCGGACTCGCTGGCCGCCAGCATCGCCGACGTCCGGATGCGGCTGAACGACCTGCTCAACGCCATCCCGATGCTGGACCACAACATCGAGAACTCCACCGCGCAGCACCGCGCCATGGTCCAGGCCATCCTCTCCGGCGACCCGGAGGGGGCCCGGCGGGCCACCGAGGAGCACCTGGCCGGCACCGCCGCGCTGCTGCGCGCCTTCCTGGGCTGAGGCCGGGCCGAGGCCGGGGTGAGCCCGGGGCTGAGGCCGTCCGCAGCGCGGCGGCGGTACGGACGGCCCCGCGCCTGCGGCTACTTGCGGACCGTGTAGCCGCCGTCCACCGGCAGCGGAAGGCCCGGTGACGGGGGAGCGACTGGAGCGGCGGTCAGCAGGCGCGGCCCCTCGCGCCCGGCCGCTCCGCGGGGCCGCCGTCCTGCCGGGCGGTGTGCGCGACCAGGGTGTGGATCAGCGCGCCGACCTGGTCGACGTCGGTCAGCGGCTCGGCGAAGACCAGCCGGGCGTCGCGCTGGGCCCTCGGGTACTCCAGCCGCAGCACGATGCCGTACCGGTCGAGCGCGAGCGGGACCACCCGGACGACGCCGAGCAGGTCCTGCGGGTGGATCAGCCGGGTCATGGCGGCGACCTGGTCCCGGTGGTCCTCGTCGAGGTGGATCAGCAGCGCCGCCTCGAAGGGCGCCACCGGGTCGGGCTCGGCCGCGCAGAGCCCTGCCGGATCGACCAGGGTGGTCTCCCTGCCGGTGGCCAGGGCCACCTGACGGGGTTCCAGCAGCATGGTGACGGTGCCCTCGGGGCCGGGCTGCGGCGGGTGCAGCCGACCGGCGATGCGGACCCGGGCGCGGATGCGGCCCCGGACGGCGACCGGGGCGACGTCGGTCCACTCGATCAGCGCGGGCGCGCCGCCGCCGGGGGTGCAGGCCGCGTCCCCGGCCAGCCGGGAGTCGGCCGGCACCCGCAGCCGGATGCCGTCGCCGAAGCCGACCAGGCCGCTGCCGTGCAGGTCCTCGCGGTCGCCGTTGGCGATGACGGTCATCGAGGCGGCGGCCGCGATGACGCTGCGGATGCGTTCGGCAGGGGACGGTTCGGTCGCCCGGGGCGCGTCGGTGCTCATATGCCCTCCATCTACTTAGGTAAGCCTAACCTTATTAAACGCTGACCCGCGCGCCAAGCCGACCCCCCGGCACGGACTGCGCCGAAGCCTCGGAGCGGTCGGCTCAGGTCTGCGACCATGGAGGCATGTTCGAGCGCACTCCAGGCCCCTGGCCCGGGCCCGATCGCCGACGGCAGTCCCGCCCGGGGCTCACCCACGCCGCCGTGGTCGCCGCCGGGCGGGCCGTGATCGAGCGGGGCGGCCTGGACGCGCTGACCATGCGGGCGGTCGCCGCCGAACTGTCCACCGCCCCGGCCTCGCTGTACCGCCATGTCGCCGACCGCGATGCGCTGCTGCTGGCGATGCTGGAGCAGATCGCCTCCGGGCTGCCGGTCGAGGTCCCCGGGACCACCCCGCACGACCGGCTGCTGCGGCGGCTGCTGGACGCCCACGGCCACCTGTCCGACCACGTCTGGGTGCTGCACCTGCTGATCGGGGGCGAGGCCGCCGCCGAGAACGCCATGGCCTTCACCGACGCCTGCCTGGCCGACTTCCTGGCCGCCGGGCTCACCCCCAGGGCCGCCATGGCCGCGTACCGCTCGGGCTGGCAGCTGGTCCTGGGCGAGCTGCTGGAGCAGCACCCGATCCGGCCTGCGCCCGAGCCGGACCGGCGTCAGCGGGCCCCGGCCGCCGTCGATCCGCAGCGGCTGCCCGCGTTGGACCGCTGCTCCCGGGAGGCCCCGGACGCCGCCGGGCGCGAGCGCGAGTTCGCCCGCAGCCTGGACGCGCTGCTGGTCGCGCTGCTGGCCGGGGCCGGTGCCCCGGTGGACCGGAGCGGCGGGCCGCAACCCCCCGCGTGCTAGTGTGACCAGCCGCCGGACCAGGGCGCGCTGACGCGTGCCCGCCGGCAGCGCGCCAGGCAGCGAAGCCGGTGACGTCCGCCCGGCGGACCAGTCCGGCGCTGTCCCGCAACTGTGACGGCCCCGCCGGTGGCGGGGCCCAAGCCAGGCCGCCTCCTGCCGCGCTACGACATCGACCCTCGTGGGAAGGGCGATCCGTACCGGTCGCAGGGCACGGCTGCCCTGCCCTTCGGCGGGCTCGCGCCTTCCCGCCCCTCACGGCAGGACGTGGCGCACATGCTCAGCAG
Organism: Streptacidiphilus sp. PB12-B1b; assembly: GCF_014084125.1. Classification (NCBI taxonomy): domain Bacteria; kingdom Bacillati; phylum Actinomycetota; class Actinomycetes; order Kitasatosporales; family Streptomycetaceae; genus Streptacidiphilus; species Streptacidiphilus sp. PB12-B1b. The sequence continues at coordinate 4,796,768 of NZ_CP048405.1, forward strand.
GTATCGGCCCGGCCGACGCGGACCGGTCGTCCGCGCCCTCACGGCGGGAGCCGCCGCCCTCGCGGGCGTGACCCTGGTCGCCGGCTGCGGCTCCAGCAGCGCGCACAGCGCCGCCCCGGCCTCCTCCGCGCCGTCCGCGCCGTCCGCCGCGGCGTCCTTCCCGGTCACCGTGGCGCCGGAGAACGGCAGCGTCACCGTCAAGGCGCAGCCCGAGCACATCGTCTCGCTCTCCCCCACCGCCACCGAGGACCTGTACGCGGTCGGCGCCGGCAAGCAGGTGGTCGCGGTCGACTCGTACTCCGACTACCCGGCCGGCGCCCCGGTGACCAGCCTCAGCGGGCTGACCCCGAACATCGAGGCCATCGTCAAGTACAGCCCGGACCTGGTGATCGCCTCGCAGGACTCCGGCGGCCTGGTCGCCAAGCTCACCAAGCTGGGCGTGCCGGTGCTGATCGAGCCCTCCGCCGCCACCCTGGCCGACGCCTACGCCCAGATCGGCCAGATCGGCGCGGCCACCGGCCACCCCGCGCAGGCCGCGAGCACCGTCGCCGCCATGAAGGCGCAGATCGCCGCCGACGTGAAGCAGGCCGGCTCGGGCAACTCCGCCGTGAGCTACTACTGGGAGCTGAGCGCCAACCCGTACTACTCGGCGACCTCCTCCACCTTCATCGGCCAGATCGCCTCGCTGTTCGGGCTGAAGAACATCGCCGACGCGGCCGACAAGGCGTCGGACGGCGGCTACCCGGAGCTGTCGCAGGAGTACATCGTCTCGGCGAAGCCGCAGATCGTCTTCCTCGCCGACAACCAGGCGTCGGACGGCGGCCAGACGCCCGCCCTGGTCTCCGCCCGCCCCGGCTGGTCCGGCATCCCGGCGGTCAGGGACCACCAGGTGGTCGGCCTGAACGACGACATCGCCTCGCGCTGGGGGCCGCGCCTGCCGCAGCTGGTCGCGCAGCTGGCGCAGGCCGTCGAGAAGACCGAGGGCAAGTGAGCCGGGAGGGGTCGCGGCGGTGAGCGCCGGGGCCGGGCGCACGCTGCGGACGGTGCGCGCCTACGGCGTCGCGGTGGCCTTCCTGCTTGTCGCGGTGCTGGTCAGCACGGTCGTCGGCGCGGCCGGCCTGGACCCGTGGGCCACCGTCGCGGCGCTGCTGGACCGGCTGCCGCTGGTGCACCTCTCGTCCGGGCTGAGCCCCCTGGACCGGGCCGTCCTGTTCGACATCCGGCTGCCGAGGATCGTGCTGGGCGCGCTGGTCGGCGGGCTGCTCGCGGTCTCCGGCGCCGGCTACCAGGGCGTGTTCCGCAACGCCCTGGTCGACTCGGGGCTCCTGGGCGCCTCGGCGGGCGCGGGCCTGGGCGCCACCGTCGCCATCGTCTACCTCGGCGGCACCGGCCAGGCCGCGGTGCCGGTGGCGGCGTTCGTCGGCTCGCTGGCCGGGGTCGCCGTCGCCTACCTGGCGGGCGCCTCCGGCGGGCCGGGGACGGCCACGCTGCTGCTGGCGGGCCTGGCGGTGGGGATGTTCCTGACGGCCGTGCAGACGTACCTGCTGCAGCGCTCCTCGCAGGACCTGCAGCAGGTGTACTCCTGGCTGCTCGGCTCGCTGGCCGACGCCGGCTGGCACCAGGTGCTGGTCGTCCTTCCGTACGCGGCGGTGAGCACCGCCGTGGTGCTGCTGCACGGACGCCACCTGGACGTGCTCGCCGTCGGCGACGAGGAGGCCCGCTCGCTGGGCCTGCGCCCGGGCTGGATCAGGCTGGCCGTGGTGGCCGCCTGCGCGCTGGCGGCGGCCACCGCCGTCGCCGTGAGCGGGCTGATCGGCTTCGTCGGCATCATCGTGCCGCACGCGGTGCGCCGGCTGGCCGGGACCTCGTACCGGGTGGTGCTGCCGCTGTCGCTGCTGGTCGGCGCCGGGTTCCTGGTCCTGGCCGACACTCTGGCCCGGACCGTGATCGCCCCGGCCGAGCTGCCCATCGGCGTGGTCACCGCGCTGATCGGCTCGCCGGTCTTCGTCTGGATCCTGCGCACCACCAGGACGGTGCGCACATGACCGCGCCTGCGGACGGCGACCCCGGCGTCCCCCCGGGCCTGGAGGTGCGCGGGCTGGACGTCGACCTGGAGCGCGCCCCGATCGTGCGCGGCGTCTCCTGCGCGGTGCAGCCCGGCGGCTGGCTGGCGGTGCTCGGGCCCAACGGCGCGGGCAAGTCCACCCTGCTGCGCGCCGTCGCGGGGCTGCTGCCGTACCGGGGCACGGTCACCGTCGGCGGCGCCGACGCCGGTGCGCTGGGCGGCCGGGAGCGCTCCAGGCTGATGGCGTACGTGCCGCAGTCGCCGGTGCTGCCGCCCGACATCACCGTCGCCGAGTACGTCCTGCTCGGCCGCACCCCGCACCTGGGCTACCTGGCCGGCCCCGGGCGGCACGACCGCGAGGTCGCCGCGCGGGCCGCCGAGCGGCTGGACGTCTCCCGCTACGCCGACCGGCGGCTGGCCACCCTGTCCGGCGGCGAGCGGCAACGGGTCGCCCTGGCCCGCGCGCTGGCCCAGGAGCCCCGGCTGCTGCTGCTGGACGAACCCACCTCGGCCCTGGACATCGGCCACCAGCAGCAGGTCCTGGACCTGGTGGACGAGCTGCGGCGGACCCAGCGACTGACCGTGGTCAGCACCCTGCACGACCTCACCACCGCCGGGCAGTACGCCGACACGCTGGTCCTGCTGGACGGCGGCCGGGTGGAGCGCAGCGGGCCGGCCGCCGCCGTGCTCACCGAGCCGGTGATCGCCCGGGTCTACCAGGCCCGGGTCACGGTGACCGCCGACCCCCGGGGCCGACCCGTGGTCACCCCGGTCCGCAGCAACGACTGCTGACCCGGCGCCGGACGCGCCGGACGCCGGTACCGGGTCGGACGCCCGTACCCGTCAGCCGACGCCGACCGGCACGGCGGCGGCGCGCTCGCTGCGCAACTGCTTGAGCCGGGCGATGTCCCGGGCGTGCAGCGCCCCCTCGACCCGGTCCGGCGCGTGCCGGTCGTCCGGGGTCTCGATGACCAGCGGGACGCCCTCGGTGGCCGGGTGCACGAACAGCTCGCCGAAGGGGTCGGCCCCGATGTGCCCGGCGCCGATGTTGGCGTGCCGGTCCTTGCGGGCCCCGGCCACGTCCTTGGAGTCGTTGGCGTGGATCAGCCGCAGCCGCCCCGGCCCAGCGGCGGCCACCAGCTCGTCCAGCATCCGCGCGGTGCCGCCG